>NZ_CP015227.1:0-4534036 GCF_001623605.1 Enterobacter sp. ODB01 | reverse complement strand
TTTTAACGAAAACGTTTGCGCAACGCTCGCACATTTTTACTTTTTCGTATCATTGTGGATAAGTCTGTGTGTAAAAGGGTATAAGACGGGGTTTTGCTGTGGAATGCAGCAGTCAGTCATTTTTCTGTCATTTAGCGGTTGCGGCCTGCGGAGAACTCCCTATAATGCGCCTCCATCGACACGGCAGATGTGAATCACTTCACAGACAACCCGGTCGGTTGAAGAGAAAAAATCCTGAAATAACGGGTTGACTCTGAAAGAGGAAAGCGTAATATACGCCACCTCGCAACGGTGAGCGAAAGCCGCGTTGCAACTGCTCTTTAACAATTTATCAGACAATCTGTGTGGGCACTCAAGTGACATGGATTCTTAACGTCCTCGGACGAAAATGAATACCAAGTCTCTGAGTGAACATACGTAATTCATTACGAAGTTTAATTCACGAGCATCAAACTTAAATTGAAGAGTTTGATCATGGCTCAGATTGAACGCTGGCGGCAGGCCTAACACATGCAAGTCGAACGGTAGCACAGAGAGCTTGCTCTCGGGTGACGAGTGGCGGACGGGTGAGTAATGTCTGGGAAACTGCCTGATGGAGGGGGATAACTACTGGAAACGGTAGCTAATACCGCATAACGTCGCAAGACCAAAGAGGGGGACCTTCGGGCCTCTTGCCATCAGATGTGCCCAGATGGGATTAGCTAGTAGGTGGGGTAATGGCTCACCTAGGCGACGATCCCTAGCTGGTCTGAGAGGATGACCAGCCACACTGGAACTGAGACACGGTCCAGACTCCTACGGGAGGCAGCAGTGGGGAATATTGCACAATGGGCGCAAGCCTGATGCAGCCATGCCGCGTGTATGAAGAAGGCCTTCGGGTTGTAAAGTACTTTCAGCGGGGAGGAAGGTGTTGTGGTTAATAACCACAGCAATTGACGTTACCCGCAGAAGAAGCACCGGCTAACTCCGTGCCAGCAGCCGCGGTAATACGGAGGGTGCAAGCGTTAATCGGAATTACTGGGCGTAAAGCGCACGCAGGCGGTCTGTCAAGTCGGATGTGAAATCCCCGGGCTCAACCTGGGAACTGCATTCGAAACTGGCAGGCTAGAGTCTTGTAGAGGGGGGTAGAATTCCAGGTGTAGCGGTGAAATGCGTAGAGATCTGGAGGAATACCGGTGGCGAAGGCGGCCCCCTGGACAAAGACTGACGCTCAGGTGCGAAAGCGTGGGGAGCAAACAGGATTAGATACCCTGGTAGTCCACGCCGTAAACGATGTCGACTTGGAGGTTGTGCCCTTGAGGCGTGGCTTCCGGAGCTAACGCGTTAAGTCGACCGCCTGGGGAGTACGGCCGCAAGGTTAAAACTCAAATGAATTGACGGGGGCCCGCACAAGCGGTGGAGCATGTGGTTTAATTCGATGCAACGCGAAGAACCTTACCTACTCTTGACATCCAGAGAACTTTCCAGAGATGGATTGGTGCCTTCGGGAACTCTGAGACAGGTGCTGCATGGCTGTCGTCAGCTCGTGTTGTGAAATGTTGGGTTAAGTCCCGCAACGAGCGCAACCCTTATCCTTTGTTGCCAGCGGTTAGGCCGGGAACTCAAAGGAGACTGCCAGTGATAAACTGGAGGAAGGTGGGGATGACGTCAAGTCATCATGGCCCTTACGAGTAGGGCTACACACGTGCTACAATGGCGCATACAAAGAGAAGCGACCTCGCGAGAGCAAGCGGACCTCATAAAGTGCGTCGTAGTCCGGATTGGAGTCTGCAACTCGACTCCATGAAGTCGGAATCGCTAGTAATCGTAGATCAGAATGCTACGGTGAATACGTTCCCGGGCCTTGTACACACCGCCCGTCACACCATGGGAGTGGGTTGCAAAAGAAGTAGGTAGCTTAACCTTCGGGAGGGCGCTTACCACTTTGTGATTCATGACTGGGGTGAAGTCGTAACAAGGTAACCGTAGGGGAACCTGCGGTTGGATCACCTCCTTACCTTAAAGAACCTGCCTTTGTAGTGCTCACACAGATTGTCTGATGAAAAGTAAATAGCAAGGCGTCTTGCGATTGAGACTTCAGTGTCCCCTTCGTCTAGAGGCCCAGGACACCGCCCTTTCACGGCGGTAACAGGGGTTCGAATCCCCTAGGGGACGCCACTTGCTGGTTCGTGAGTGAAAGTCACCTGCCGTCATATCTCAAAACTGACTTGCGAGTCATGTTTGAGATATTTGCTCTTTAAAAATCTGGATCAAGCTGAAAATTGAAACGACACACATGTTATGTGTGTTCGAGTCTCTCAAATTTTCGCAAACCGATGATGAATCGAAAGAAACATCTTCGGGTTGTGAGGTTAAGCGACTAAGCGTACACGGTGGATGCCCTGGCAGTCAGAGGCGATGAAGGACGTGCTAATCTGCGAAAAGCGCCGGCGAGGTGATATGAACCTTTGACCCGGCGATGTCCGAATGGGGAAACCCAGTGTGATTCGTCACACTATCGTTAACTGAATACATAGGTTAACGAGGCGAACCGGGGGAACTGAAACATCTAAGTACCCCGAGGAAAAGAAATCAACCGAGATTCCCCCAGTAGCGGCGAGCGAACGGGGAGCAGCCCGGAGTCTGAATCAGCTTGTGTGTTAGTGGAACGGTCTGGAAAGTCCGACGGTACAGGGTGATAGTCCCGTACACGAAAATGCACAGGTTGTGAACTCGAAGAGTAGGGCGGGACACGTGGTATCCTGTCTGAATATGGGGGGACCATCCTCCAAGGCTAAATACTCCTGACTGACCGATAGTGAACCAGTACCGTGAGGGAAAGGCGAAAAGAACCCCGGCGAGGGGAGTGAAAAAGAACCTGAAACCGTGTACGTACAAGCAGTGGGAGCCTCTTTATGGGGTGACTGCGTACCTTTTGTATAATGGGTCAGCGACTTATATTCTGTAGCAAGGTTAACCGTATAGGGGAGCCGAAGGGAAACCGAGTCTTAACTGGGCGTTAAGTTGCAGGGTATAGACCCGAAACCCGGTGATCTAGCCATGGGCAGGTTGAAGGTTGGGTAACACTAACTGGAGGACCGAACCGACTAATGTTGAAAAATTAGCGGATGACCTGTGGCTGGGGGTGAAAGGCCAATCAAACCGGGAGATAGCTGGTTCTCCCCGAAAGCTATTTAGGTAGCGCCTCGTGAATTCATCTTCGGGGGTAGAGCACTGTTTCGGCTAGGGGGCCATCCCGGCTTACCAACCCGATGCAAACTACGAATACCGAAGAATGTTATCACGGGAGACACACGGCGGGTGCTAACGTCCGTCGTGAAGAGGGAAACAACCCAGACCGCCAGCTAAGGTCCCAAAGTCATGGTTAAGTGGGAAACGATGTGGGAAGGCACAGACAGCCAGGATGTTGGCTTAGAAGCAGCCATCATTTAAAGAAAGCGTAATAGCTCACTGGTCGAGTCGGCCTGCGCGGAAGATGTAACGGGGCTAAACCATGCACCGAAGCTGCGGCAGCGACGCTTATGCGTTGTTGGGTAGGGGAGCGTTCTGTAAGCCGTTGAAGGTGGCCTGTGAGGGTTGCTGGAGGTATCAGAAGTGCGAATGCTGACATAAGTAACGATAAAGCGGGTGAAAAGCCCGCTCGCCGGAAGACCAAGGGTTCCTGTCCAACGTTAATCGGGGCAGGGTGAGTCGACCCCTAAGGCGAGGCCGAAAGGCGTAGTCGATGGGAAACAGGTTAATATTCCTGTACTTGGTGTTACTGCGAAGGGGGGACGGAGAAGGCTATGTTAGCCGGGCGACGGTTGTCCCGGTTTAAGCATGTAGGCGGAGGTTCCAGGTAAATCCGGTACCTTTTTAACGCTGAGGTGTGATGACGAGGCACTACGGTGCTGAAGTAACAAATGCCCTGCTTCCAGGAAAAGCCTCTAAGCATCAGGTAACACGAAATCGTACCCCAAACCGACACAGGTGGTCAGGTAGAGAATACCAAGGCGCTTGAGAGAACTCGGGTGAAGGAACTAGGCAAAATGGTGCCGTAACTTCGGGAGAAGGCACGCTGATATGTAGGTGAAGCCCCTGCGGGTGGAGCTGAAATCAGTCGAAGATACCAGCTGGCTGCAACTGTTTATTAAAAACACAGCACTGTGCAAACACGAAAGTGGACGTATACGGTGTGACGCCTGCCCGGTGCCGGAAGGTTAATTGATGGGGTTAGCGGTAACGCGAAGCTCTTGATCGAAGCCCCGGTAAACGGCGGCCGTAACTATAACGGTCCTAAGGTAGCGAAATTCCTTGTCGGGTAAGTTCCGACCTGCACGAATGGCGTAATGATGGCCAGGCTGTCTCCACCCGAGACTCAGTGAAATTGAACTCGCTGTGAAGATGCAGTGTACCCGCGGCAAGACGGAAAGACCCCGTGAACCTTTACTATAGCTTGACACTGAACACTGGTCCTTGATGTGTAGGATAGGTGGGAGGCTTTGAAGCGTGGACGCCAGTCTGCGTGGAGCCGACCTTGAAATACCACCCTTTAATGGCTGGTGTTCTAACGTAGACCCGTGATCCGGGTTGCGGACAGTGTCTGGTGGGTAGTTTGACTGGGGCGGTCTCCTCCCAAAGAGTAACGGAGGAGCACGAAGGTTAGCTAATCCTGGTCGGACATCAGGAGGTTAGTGCAATGGCATAAGCTAGCTTGACTGCGAGAGTGACGGCTCGAGCAGGTGCGAAAGCAGGTCATAGTGATCCGGTGGTTCTGAATGGAAGGGCCATCGCTCAACGGATAAAAGGTACTCCGGGGATAACAGGCTGATACCGCCCAAGAGTTCATATCGACGGCGGTGTTTGGCACCTCGATGTCGGCTCATCACATCCTGGGGCTGAAGTAGGTCCCAAGGGTATGGCTGTTCGCCATTTAAAGTGGTACGCGAGCTGGGTTTAGAACGTCGTGAGACAGTTCGGTCCCTATCTGCCGTGGGCGCTGGAGAATTGAGGGGGGCTGCTCCTAGTACGAGAGGACCGGAGTGGACGCATCACTGGTGTTCGGGTTGTCATGCCAATGGCACTGCCCGGTAGCTAAATGCGGAAGAGATAAGTGCTGAAAGCATCTAAGCACGAAACTTGCCCCGAGATGAGTTCTCCCTGAGACTTTAAGTCTCCTGAAGGAACGTTGAAGACGACGACGTTGATAGGTCGGGTGTGTAAGCGCAGCGATGCGTTGAGCTAACCGATACTAATGAACCGTGAGGCTTAACCTTACAACGCCGAAGCTGTTTTGGCGTGAGAGACGATTTTCAGCCTGATACAGATAACAGAATTTGCCTGGCGGCTTTAGCGCGGTGGTCCCACCTGAACCCATGCCGAACTCAGAAGTGAAACGCCGTAGCGCCGATGGTAGTGTGGGGTCTCCCCATGTGAGAGTAGGGAACTGCCAGGCATCAATTAAGAAGAACCCCGTACCGTAAGGTGCGGGGTTTTTTGCTTTTGGTTTTTCTCCCCTGGCCTTTCTCTTAATCTCTTACCCTGCTAATGGAATGTGTGATCCCTGTCTCAATGTTATTTATAACAAAATTATAACATTTCATTTACGAGGTAATTGAGTCTCCTGGCTCAATACACCGCTGTTTATGGCAGGAGCATAATCACAATGACAGAAAGTATTACATCAAACGGGACGCTGGCTAACAGTGATACCCGAAGAAGGGTATGGGCAATCGTCAGCGCCTCTTCCGGGAATCTGGTTGAATGGTTTGACTTCTACGTCTACTCATTCTGTTCACTCTACTTCGCACATATCTTCTTCCCGTCCGGAAACACCACAACACAGCTACTACAAACGGCAGGGGTATTTGCCGCCGGATTCTTAATGCGACCCATTGGGGGCTGGCTGTTTGGGCGTATTGCGGATCGTCGCGGGCGCAAGGCCTCCATGCTGATCTCGGTTTGTATGATGTGCTTTGGATCTCTGGTGATCGCCTGCTTACCAGGGTATGAATCGATCGGGACATGGGCGCCTGCGCTGCTTTTGCTGGCTCGCTTATTCCAGGGACTATCGGTGGGCGGTGAATACGGTACCAGTGCGACCTATATGAGTGAAGTTGCCCTGGAAGGCCGCAAAGGTTTTTACGCCTCATTCCAGTACGTCACGCTCATTGGTGGTCAATTGCTGGCGATTCTTGTGGTGGTGATCTTGCAGCAGATCCTGACAGACGAACAACTTCACACATGGGGATGGCGAATTCCTTTCGCACTGGGCGCAGCACTGGCGATTGTCGCACTTTGGTTACGCCGTCAGTTAGATGAAACCTCGCAGAAAGAGGTCAGGACGCTAAAGGAGGCGGGAACATTCAAAGGTTTATGGCGAAACCGCAAAGCTTTCCTGATGGTGCTGGGCTTCACTGCGGGCGGCTCTCTCAGTTTTTACACTTTCACTACCTATATGCAAAAGTATCTGGTGAACACCACCGGAATGCACGCAAACGTCGCCAGCGTTGTTATGACAGTGGCACTTTTTGTCTTTATGCTCATACAACCGATTATCGGTGCGCTTTCCGATAAGATTGGTCGCCGTACGTCAATGCTGATCTTTGGTGGGCTGTCGGCGCTGTGTACTGTCCCTATTTTGACAGCCCTTCAGCATGTCTCCTCGCCATATGCCGCATTTGCACTGGTGATGCTGGCGATGGTGATTGTCAGTTTCTACACCTCGATCAGCGGAATACTGAAAGCCGAAATGTTCCCGGCACAGGTACGAGCGCTAGGGGTAGGGCTCTCTTATGCGGTAGCCAATGCGCTGTTTGGCGGATCGGCGGAGTATGTAGCGTTGTCGCTTAAATCATGGGGAAGTGAAACGACATTCTTCTGGTACGTGACGGTAATGGGGGCGCTGGCCTTTATTGTCTCCCTGATGCTGCATCGCAAAGGGAAGGGCATTCGTCTTTAATAATGCGCCATCTGCCAGACGGCATAGCCGGTGGTTGCACCGGCGACGTCCCAGGCGAAATCTTTCCAGCTCCAGCCGCTCCCCGCGGGGCGGCTATCCCACAGTTCTTTTGATGCTCCAAGGCTTACTGAGAACATCAATCCTATCGCTGCGCTCCGGTCCCGGCTGTATCCCTGATGCTGTGCATATTCGTTACCGGCTGCAGACAGCATTGCGGAGGCGAGGAAGTGCTGAGCCTTATCCTGTCCGGACCAGCTATCGTTGGCCATATGGCTGCAGCCACTCAGAAAGAGGACGCTCAGTAGCAGAGAAGTACGCATCAACGGGCTCCATAAAAAAGCCCTGCGGGTGACAGGGCTCTGACATTACAGAATACGGCTGATAAGTCGGTCGATACGGATACGACGTAAACGGCGGATCAACTTACGGACTTTCACCGGATAATCGGCAATGCTCTGTAGTTCGCGGTAATGGTTAACCACCGTAGTATGCGTGCGAATCAACTCCAGCTCACGTTCACGCTGGGCGGCTAACTCATGCTGCGGGTCATGGATGAGAATGGCGTTTTCCAGATCCAGTCTCCAGGCGCGTGGGTTAAGGTTGTTACCGGTCAGCAGCATCCACTCATCGTCGACCCACATTCCTTTCAGGTGGTAACTGTTGTCTTCATCTTTCCACAGACGCACAACCAGCTGGTCAGTGTTGACGTAGTACTGTAAACGGCTCAGGAAACGACGCAGGTTAATCTCATAAAGATAAGGCAGCGCACCGATGATTTTGAACGGCTGGTCTTCAGGGATGAAAAAGTCGTTTGCTGTTTTATCGCCGACGATAATTTCCACTTTTTTACCGTCGCGCAGTAGCTGAATGATATTTCGCACCAGCACGGCAGGAAGGTTGAAGTATGGCGTACAGATGGTGAGTTTCTGCTCTGCGCATGGCATCAAATGGAAGATCGTTTTGTTCAGCAGGCTTGATTTGCCGAGCCCTACCAGCGGGGTAACAGATAACTCTTCGTTGTTCGCATCGCCCTGGAAATGGTAGACAGCATCGCGCAACTCCTGGCGGAAAGCGCGAACATCATTTTTGATCTCCGGGCTTTTAGGACGCTCAGGATCGTCAAGGCGATTAACACCACGACCGTGTACCAGGTTTTTATCAACCCAGTTGAACATGATATCGGCCATCTGTGGATTACGAATCAGGTGGTAGCGGTCGTAGCGATATTTATCGAGCTGATGAAGGTAGACATCATTCAGGCTTGCGCCGCTGTACAGGACGCTGTCATCAATGATGAACCCTTTAAAATGAAGGACACCGAGTGCTTCACGGGTATTAACGGGTACGCCATAAACAGGGACATCGACGCCAGGATTTTCCTGCGCCGTGCGGCAATACCAGTCTGCATTAGTATTGGAAGCAGCTGCGCCGATACGGCCACGCTGAGCGCGATGCCAGTCAACCAGTACGCGAACATCCAGTTCCGGACGCTGACGTTTAGCTTCATAGAGTGCGTTGAGGATCGCACGACCGCCTTCATCTTGTTCAAGATACAGGGCCACAATGCAAATGCGTCGCGTGGCGCTGGCAATCTTTTCCAGAAGCGTTTCCCGAAAATGAGCGGGAGCATAAAAGAACTCTACATCATCAACTGACTGAGAAATCTTCGGTAGTTGAGCAAGGTGTTGTTGATGTTTATTACGCTTAAATTTTGACAACATCACAGTGCGTTTCTTCTCTGTTCATTGAAGGGTTGTCTGTACCATGCAAACAACATAAGCGGACAATGATACCACCAGTCCCGTCCAAAGTGGGTAACATTTCCAGTAGGTTACTCGTGTTTGTCTGCTGATGTCAGGATGAGGGACAAGGCAACAATACCTTCCTCCAGCTGAATATCAACGTCAAATCCGAGTTTTCGCGCCAGGGTCACCATACCGCGATTGTTTGGCATAGTAATGCCATTCAGGCGCAACAATCCGTGATCTCGCGTATAACTGATGAGTTTTTCCAGCAGTCGTCTACCCAGCCCCAGGCCTTTAAGATCGGAGCGCACCAGCACGGCAAACTCCGCATCGACATTATCCGGGTCAGAAATGGCTCGCGTGACGCCGAGGATCTCATCATCATGACCTGCACGACGCACTGCAACAAACGCCATTTCTCGATCGTAGTCGATCTGGGTCATATTGGCTAAATCATCGTGGGTAAATTCGTTGATTTCGCTAAAATAGCGGTAGTAGAGATCTTCTTTTGTAACCTGAGAGATAAAGGCCCGCAGCTGGGGTTCATCTTCCGGCAGAATTGGGCGGAACAGGACGCGTTCCCCGTTTTTCATCTCTACCCACTCCTCCAGATGCAGAGGATAAGGACGGATTGCCAGGCGGCTCTCTCTGTCCCCTTCGAAGGGCGCGATATCCAGCGTCACGTCCAGCGCCGTAAACTCATTGCCGGAAGCGAGTAGCGGATGGATATCCAGCCGCTGGATCTCGGCACAATCCACGATCAGATTAGACACCTGCACCAGGAATTGACTTAACCCGGCAATATCGAGCGGACGCAAGGCACTGCGGCCACGGATCTTTTTGCTTTTAATCGCCTGAATGATCAGATAGCGCGCGAGGTTCATGTTCAGCGGCGGTAAAGCAACGACAGCCTGTTCCTCCGGGTGCCACTCCACGCCACCTTCTCCCAGCATAATAAGCGGGCCGAAGACGGGATCGTGCTCTACCACGACTCGTAGTTCCTGAGCGCCTGCGCGGTTAGCCATGCTTTGTACCAGCAGTCCGTGGATCCGGGCCTGTGGCCAGGCCATCTTAACGCGATCAAAAATGGCATCAGCTGCCTGCTGTACCTCCGTTGCCGTACGCAGATATAACATGACACCCTGAACATCTGATTTATGCGGTATATCGGGAGAGCGCAGCTTAAGAGCGACCGGATAGCCAATCTGCTCCGCAATATGTACTGCCTCGGCGCTGTCGCTGGCGATCCAGGTTGGCAGGGTTTGCATCCCGTAGCTGCCCAGAATGGGCTGCACTTCATGCGTATCAAGCGATGTCGCGCCCTCTTCAATAGCCTGCTGCAAGAGTCGATGAACGTCGACGGTATTCGCCGTCAGGTTACCAGGTAGCGCCGGGGTTTCGCGCAGCTGCTTCTGATTGCGGCGATATTCCACCATATGCATAAATGCGGTGATGGTCCCTTCCGGCGTACGGTAGGTTGGCAGACCGGCTTCGCTGAACAGACGTCGTGCCTCCTGAGATGAAAACTCACCGCACCAGTTTGTCAGCAGAGTGACATATTTGCCGCGCGGATGGTTGCGTACAGCTTCAATTAACGCGCGCGCACTTTCACTGCCCGGCGCGACTGCGCTGGGGGAGTGGATAATCATCAATGCATCGAAGTCCTGACTATCCAGCAAAATTGAGATAGCCCGAATATAGCGATCGCTGCTGGCGTCATCGCGCAAATCAAGCGGATTGCCGGGCATCACGCTTGTCGGAAGCGCCTCTCTGAGGCGTTGAAGCGTCTCTTCACCCAGCGTTGCCAGCTTTCCGTTGCGCAGCCACAGTTCATCCAGCGCAAGCGCAGCAGGGGCCGCACCATTGCTGACAATCATTAACTTCTCGCCACGCAGTGGGCGCATGTGGCTGAGTGTCTCAACGGCGGAAAAAAGCTCGTGCGTATCCTGCACCCGCAGTAACCCCGCGCGCTGGATGGCGGCATCCCAGGCGGGATCCATGCCGGAATGAGACTGCAGGAGACGCTGGGCAGCAGGACTGCGACCGCTTTTGATAACCAGGATCGGCTTATTGCGCGAAGCACTTCGTGAAGCCGATACAAAACGACGGGCGTCGCTCAGATGCTCAAGATAAAGGAGGATCGCGCTGGTTTTGCTGTCACGAGCCAGGAAATCCAGAAGCTCATCAACGTCGATATCCAGGCTGTCGCCCAGGGCAATGAAGTAGGAGAAACCCATTTCGCGCTGTTGCGCCCAGTCGAGGATAGTGTTCGATACTGCAGCCGACTGCGAGATAAACGCCAGTTTGCCTTTGCGGATCGGTACCGGGGAGAAACTGGCATTCAACCCCTGCCAGGGGGCGAGCAGGCCCAGGCTATTCGGGCCAAGGATACGCATCTGGTAGCGGCTGGCGTAGGCGAGCAGTTCGGGTTGCTGTTCAGGTGGAGACGAGAGAATAATGCAGGTTTTACACCCTTTCTTGCCAAGTGCTTCCAGCAGTTCCAGATTGCGTTTCGCATTCGTACACAGCACGGCGAGGTCCGGAACAAAAGGCAGGCTCTGCACATCTGGCCATGCCAGCACCCCCTGAACGGCCTTATAAGCCGGCGTGACGGGCATGACGGGGCCATTAAATCCTCCCGCGAGCAGGTTGCGCATCATCAGATAGCCTGCCCGATCCGGTTTCATGGATGCGCCGATAACGGCAATGGATTTAGGACGTAATAGCGCTTCTAACCCTCGCTGGCTCATGCAAGTCTCCCGTGATTGCAAGCGACCTGATGATTTTAAACGCTTTCTGACGCTGTTGCTGTGATGCTGCCCTTATGAATGGTTTTTCCCGCCAGATAGCGTTCCCGGAAACAAGAGAAATGGTTGCCCAGGGCGCCTGCTGCTGCGGTATCCCCGGCTAAATCCAGCAGCGCGATGGCCACCTCGGCGGTGCAATATTGTCCGTCAGCATGCGCTTCACGCAGGCGATAAGCCGAGACGCGGGAAAGATCGACAGAAATGACCGGCAGCGCGTCAAGGTAAGGGCTTTTGCGAAACATTTTCCGCGCTTCGGTCCATGTGCCGTCCAGCATAATAAACAGCGGTGGCTTACCGGATGGTGGCGCCGAAAGCACCTGACGATTGTCGCCTGCGTAAGAGGCCGGGAAAACGACCATCGGCTGATAGTCCGGGTTTGTCACCAGATCGAGCAGGGCCTGTGGCGGCTCGGTGCGGGACCATTGAAACGCGGCAGTATCCGGCAGAATATCGGCAATCAGCCGCCCTGTATTACTGGGTTTCATCGGCTCGGTATCAAACATGACCAGACAAAAACGGCTTTTAGCCGTACTGGGTGCCAGCGTTTCGCACAGGCAAACTTTAAGCGGAAGCAGGCAGCGCTGGCAGCGACGAATGCGATTGCCACGGGCAAGAAAAGGACGAGTGGCGCGCGCAAGGCGTTCGGCGCGTAACTGGAGGACAGCGTTATCGGTCATGGGCGAAGTGAAGGAAAAACGCCATTTTCGCAGAGGCGGGAGCGGGGCACAAGATGTGCCCCGTGAAAGTTACAGTGATTCGTTTAACCAGCTGTCAAACGGCGCTTTCGGTACTGCGCCATTGAGCATGTCGACGACTTCACCGTTTTTAAAGATCATAATGGTCGGGATGCTGCGAATGCGGAAACGTGCGCTAAGCTCGCGTTCCGCCTCGGTATTCACCTTAACAAAACGCATCTTACCGCTGCGCTCTTCGGCCACGTCTTCAAAGATTGGCGCGAAGCTTCGGCATGGACCGCACCACGGTGCCCAGAAATCGACCACCACCGGGAGATCGTCCTTGAGGAGTTTGTCCAGCGTAGCACCCGTCGCGTTAATGACATCGCCATCAAACAGTTCGTGGCCACAACGTCCGCATTTCGCACCATCGTCAATCCGATCGTCCGGAATGCGATTAAGAGCCTGACAGTTGGCACATACGGTATTCATAACTAACCTCTGATAGAGCCGTGGGACAGCGGCAGAACGCCGATAATGTTTCTAATATGTTACATATTATCAATGAGCCTGTTTGAAACAACAATGCGTTTTATTCAATGAGAACAATAGTCACAGGCTTTTGTACGAAATTATGGCTATGCGCTGGCACATCGGGTAATCTGCGCGCTTCGCGCAGCGCTGGTGGAGAAAAGCATGAACGACGAAATGAAAAATAAAAGCGGCAAGGTCAAAGTGATGTATGTCCGCAGTGATGATGACTCTGATAAACGCACCCAAAATCCGCGTACCGGAAAAGGTGGCGGGCGTCCGGCGTCTTCTCGTGCAGACGGTGGCCGTCGCCCCGCCCGCGATGACAGAAACACCCGCGGTGATGACCGCAAACGTGACGATCGCAAACGCGATGACCGTCCGCGTTCCGACCGCCCACGTAGTGACCGTCCACGCGACGATCGTCCGCGTGATGACTTCTCGCGTGACAACGCCTCCCCGTGGCGCACCGTTTCTCGCGCCCCGGGCGATGAGACGCCAGAGAAAGCCGATCACGGCGGTATCAGCGGTAAAAGCTTTATCGACCCGGAAGTGCTGCGCCGTCAGCGCGCGGAAGAGACCCGCGTGTATGGCGAGAACGCCTGCCAGGCGCTGTTCCAGAGCCGTCCTGAGTGTATCGTCCGCGCCTGGTTTATCCAGAGCGTGACCCCGCGCTTTAAAGAAGCACTGCGCTGGATGGCCGCGAACCGTAAAGCCTACCACGTGGTGGATGATGCCGAGCTGACCAAAGCGTCCGGTACCGAGCACCACGGCGGCGTCTGCTTCCTGATTAAAAAACGTAACGGCACCACCGTGCAGCAGTGGGTCAGCCAGGCGGATGCCGATGACTGCGTGCTGGCGCTGGAAGATGTAGGCAACCCGCACAACCTGGGCGCGATGATGCGCAGCTGCGCGCACTTTGGCGTGAAGGGTGTGCTGTTACAGGATGCCGCACTGCTGGAATCCGGTGCCGCTATCCGCACTGCAGAAGGCGGAGCGGAGCATGTGCAGCCGATCACCGGCGACAGCGTGCTGGACGCCCTTGAGCAGTTCCGTAAAGCGGGTTATTCCATCGTGACCACGTCGAGCCATGCTGGTACGCCGCTGTTTAAAGCGACGCTGCCGCGTAAAATGGTGCTGGTATTAGGTCAGGAACGTGACGGTCTGTCTGACGCGGCGCTCTCCAGTGCGGATCTTAGCGTCTCTATCGACGGGACAGGTAATGTAGAAAGTCTGAACGTATCCGTTGCGACCGGCGTACTGCTGGCGGAATGGTGGCGTCAGAATAAGGCATAAGCCTCTCAATGTGCCGGGTCTGGCCCGGCACATTCAAACCCTACTCGCTCTCTGCCGGTAACACTGGCATCCAGTCAATTGGCGTTTCGCCACGTTTTTCCAGCCATTCATTCGCCAGAACAAAGTGATTACTGCCGAAGAAACCGCGATGTGCCGACAGCGGAGACGGGTGCGGCGCTTTTAAAACGTGATGGCGCTGACGGTCGATAATCGCCCCTTTCTTCTGCGCGTGAGAACCCCACAGTAAAAACACCACGCCTTCACGATGTTCGTTGATCAGGCTAATAACCTTATCGGTAAAGGTTTCCCAGCCCAGGCTGGCGTGAGAATGTGCCTGACCCGCCCGTACAGTGAGTACCGTATTTAACAGCAGCACACCCTGATGCGCCCAGCTTTCCAGGTAACCGTGGGTGGGGCGGGTAAAGCCAGGAACGGTTCCCTCAAGCTCTTTATACATATTGAGCAGAGAAGGGGGGATAGCCACGCCCGGACGGACGGAGAACGCCAGCCCGTGTGCCTGACCCGGGCCGTGATACGGATCCTGGCCAAGAATGACCACCTTCACATCGCTCAGCTCAGTGTAACGAAAGGCGTTGAACACATCTTTCTGCGGCGGATAAATCGTCTGCCCGGACTGACGTTCAGCTGCAACGGTGCTGAGTGTATTGATAAAATAGGGTTGTTGTTTTTCTTCTGCCAGCACATCGTGCCATGTCAACGGTGTGGTCATCTCGCTCTCCTGCGAATCTCATTCTGTGTCTAGCTTACCTGTTAAACGCCAGTGAGCAAAATGACGCGCTGAAACGTGCGCTAAGTAACTAAATTTATTTTGAAAAGATACACAGCCAGTTGAATTGGTAAGGTGCTGAAATTGATCTAAAACAATAAATTCAAACCACACTCTTTATGTGGTTGGTGTTTTTGTTGATTTAAATCAATAAATCGCCGGGGTGCGAGTGATATATATACACACAAGAAACAATGGTTTTACCAATTGGCCGTGTGAGGCCGACATCAGTTAATGTAGCCTAAGGGAGGCAACACATGATTACAGGTATCCAGATTACTAAAGCTGCAAATGACGATCTGCTCAATTCTTTCTGGCTGCTGGACAGCGAGAAAAACGAAGCACGCTGCGTGGTGGCAAAAGCCGGTTTTACTGAAGATGAGATCGTGCCAGTGAGCAAACTGGGCGAAATCGAATATCGTGAAATCCCAATGGAAGTGAAGCCGGAAGTGCGCGTGGAAGGCGGTCAGCACCTGAACGTTAACGTTCTGCGTCGCGAAACGCTGATGGATGCCGTTGAGCACCCTGAAAAGTACCCACAGCTGACTATTCGCGTGTCTGGCTATGCGGTTCGTTTTAACTCACTGACCCCAGAGCAGCAGCGCGACGTTATCGCGCGTACCTTTACTGAAAGCCTGTAAGGTTCCAGTTTCGGGGGTGAATAAAAAAGCCGGGGAAATCCCCGGCTTTTTCTTACTCTTCAGTTTTCGTATCCTGCGCGGCTGCGCTTGGCTTACGACGCTTACCAATGTTTTTGGTATCGCGGTGGCGTTGCTTAACGCGCGGCTTCTCTTTTTCTTTCTCTTTTCTCTCAGCGCGTTTTGCGAGTGCTTTCTTGGACGGTTTGCCCGTCATTTTTTCACTCGGCGCGCGGGTAGTTGGGCGCAGGCCGTCAATGACGCGAGATTTCAGCGGCTCATCAACATAGCGACCAATTTTTTGCAGCAGCAGGTGATCGTGCGCTTCAACCAGTGAAATCGCAGTACCTTTACGTCCGGCGCGACCGGTACGGCCAATGCGGTGCAGATAGGTATCACCACTGCGCGGCATATCGAAGTTGATCACGTGGCTCACGTCCGGAATGTCGATCCCACGCGCGGCAACGTCTGTCGCCACCAGCACGTTCACGCGGCCATCGGTCAGGCGTTTGATGCCTTCGGTACGCTTAACCTGCGCCATCTCACCTTCGAGGTAGCAGTTATTAATGCCCGCATTACGCAGCATTTCTGCCAGCTCGTGCACGCGCTCGCGTTTACGCACAAAGACGATGGTACGCAGAGCATCTTCCTGCTTCAGCAGGTGCTTCAGTAATTCGACCTTGTGCTCAAGGTTGTCCGCACGGTAATACCACTGATGGATCTTCTTGCGCTCACGCGTAGAGGGCGTCGCAGAGACTTCAACCGGATCTTCCAGCAGACGCTCGGCGAAATCTTTAATCGCGTCCCCTTCAAGGGTGGCAGAGAACAGCATCGTCTGGTTACGCCAGCGCGTCTCGCCCGCAATATGTTCGATATCCTGTGCGAAGCCCATGTCCAGCATGCGGTCGGCTTCATCCAGAATCAGCGTTTCTACCGCGCGGCAGTCGAAGTTCTCTTCTTTAATGTACTGCAGCAAACGGCCCGTCGTCGCAACAACGATATCCTGGTTTTCGCTGAACACCTCGGCGTGGTTCATATACGCCACGCCGCCGGTAATAGTGGCGATATCCAGATGGGTGTTAGCCGCCAGCTCACGCGCGTGATCGGCAACCTGCATGGCCAGCTCGCGCGTAGGCGTCAGGATCAAAATACGCGGTGGGCCTGATTTTTTTCGTGGAAAGTCGAGCAGGTGCTGCAACACAGGCAGCAAATAGGCTGCTGTCTTCCCCGTGCCGGTTGGCGCAGAACCGAGCACATCGCGGCCCTCAAGCGCAGGCGGAATGGCCGCTGCCTGAATGGCGGTCGGGCGTGTAAAGCCTTTGCTCTCAAGTGCATTGAGCAGGCTTTCATCGAGTTCAAGTTCGGAAAAAGTCGTTACAGTCATGTTCTACCTCTGTGTGGGGCGCTGATTATAGACGTTACGGCTGTAATCTTCATCTGTTTGTATGGATATCGCTTTGCGGTGCCTTCGCTTTCCCCTATGCTACTCCAGTTTCACTTAGAAGGTTGCCCTGACATGTCTCAACTCAAAGCGCAGTTGCGCCGCGATGGTTTTACGTTTAAACAGTTTTTTGTCGCCCACGATCGCTGTGCCATGAAAGTCGGCACCGACGGTATTTTACTGGGAGCATGGGCCCCTGTCGCAGGTGTTAAACGTATTCTTGATATCGGTACCGGCAGCGGGCTGGTGGCGTTGATGCTGGCCCAGCGTACGGAAGAGCATGTCACGATTGATGCCGTTGAGCTCGATGCGCAGGCTGCAGGGCAGGCGAGTGAAAATGCGGCCGAATCCCCCTGGGCAGCCCGGATTCGCGTTCAATGTGCGGATGTGCTGGTCTGGGCGCCTGAACAAACTGCGCGTTACGATCTTATCGTCAGCAACCCTCCTTACTACGCGCCCGGTGTCGAGTGTGGTACTCCTGAACGTGAACAGGCGCGTTATACCGGTTCACTCGATCATAAAGCACTGCTTACCAGCGCGGCTGAACTCATCTCTGAAGAGGGCTTTTTTTGCGTAGTGTTGCCAGAAAGCACGGGTAATACATTTATTGGTCTGGCGCAGGAGATTGGCTGGACATTACGTTTGCGAACTGACATTTCTGATACGGAAGGACGACTGCCGCACCGCGTGCTGCTGGCGCTCTCGCCAAAAGAAGGTGAATGCTTTAATGACCGTATGGTGATTCGAGGGCCAGACCAGCGTTATTCCGAAGATTACACTGCTCTGACCCAGGCATTTTATCTGTTTATGTGAACCTGCGGAGCCAGTATCGACGGGCCGGATTCAGCAAGCTGATCCGGGTAGTCCAGGGTGTAGTGCAAGCCGCGGCTCTCTTTACGCATCATGGCACAGCGAACAATCAGCTCGGCAACCTGCACCAGATTGCGCAGCTCCAGCAGATTATTGGATACGCGGAAATTGGCATAATATTCATCAATTTCCTGCTGCAGCATAGTAATGCGGCGCAACGCACGTTCCAGACGTTTTGTGGTGCGCACAATCCCTACGTAGTCCCACATAAACAGCCGTAGTTCATGCCAGTTGTGCTGGATCACGACCAGCTCGTCCGGGTTATCCACGCGGCTTTCATCCCAGGCAGGTAAGTGCTCAGTCTCGCAGGCGTAAGGCATGCGTTTCGTGATGTCTTCGGCCGCTGACCAGCCGTACACCAGACACTCAAGCAGCGAGTTCGACGCCATACGGTTCGCGCCGTGAAGGCCGGTATAACTCACCTCGCCGATAGCATACAGACCTTCTACGTCGGTGCGCCCGTGATCGTCAACCATCACGCCCCCGCAGGTATAGTGGGCCGCAGGCACAATGGGCACCGGATCGCGGGTCAAATCAATCCCCAGGTTCAGCAGCTTTTCGTAAATCATCGGGAAATGCTGGCGAATGAATGCGGCTGGCTTATGGCTGATATCGAGATACATGCAGTCCACGCCCAGACGTTTCATTTCATGGTCGATGGCGCGGGCAACGATATCGCGAGGGGCGAGCTCGCCACGCGCGTCAAAGTCCGGCATAAAGCGGGTACCGTCAGGGCGTTTCAGATAAGCGCCTTCACCGCGCAGGGCTTCCGTCAGCAGGAAGTTGCGCGCCTGAGGGTGGAACAGGGCGGTGGGGTGAAACTGATTAAATTCGAGATTCGCCACGCGGCAGCCTGCGCGCCAGGCCATGGCGATACCGTCTCCGGAAGCGATGTCCGGGTTAGTGGTGTACTGATACACCTTTGAGGCGCCGCCCGTCGCCAGTACAACGGCCTTCGCCTGACAGGTTTCAACCTTCTCTTTATTACGGTTCCAGACCCATGCACCCACCACGCGACGCGGACCAGGCAGGCCAATCTTGTCGGAAATAATCAGGTCAACGGCATTACTGCGCTCAAGAACCCGAATATTAGGATGGTTAAGCGCTTTACCCACCAGCGTGGTCTCCACCTCTTTACCGGTGGCATCCGCTGCGTGCAGGATGCGGCGGTGGCTATGGCCGCCTTCGCGCGTGAGGTGGTAGCTCTCTTCACCGTTAGGCTGAATCTGGGTATCAAATAACACGCCCTGATCGATGAGCCACTGAACGCAATGGCGGGCATTGCTGGCAACGAACTCTGCGGCGTGCGCATCCACGATCCCGGCGCCGGCAATCAACGTATCTTCTACGTGCGACGCTATGCTGTCGGTCTCGTCAAACACGGCGGCAATGCCGCCCTGGGCATAAAATGTGGAACCTTCACTAATCGGTCCTTTGCTCAGAACGATAACGTTTTGATGCTCGGCCAGGCGCAGCGCCAGAGAGAGACCGGCAGCGCCGCTACCGATGATCAGGACATCACAATGGAGTTCAGATGTTGTGTTCATGATTGTTGTTTAATTTACTAAACAGTGTTGGGTCAGAATAGCACCTGAGTGCGATTTATCGCACGTTTTTTTTAAAGGTTGTTGCAATGGCTAAACTCGTAAGACGGAGTAAATAGCGGGTAAAGGAATGAAATTATTTTGCGAAGCAGATCGTTAGCGTCAGATTTTGTGGTGAAATAAAGACTGGGTTGCGTTACTCTTCTCGCGGGAAAAAAGATGTTTCTAGTCAGAAAGTGGTGCGTATCGTGAACAGACTTATAATGAGAGAAAATGAACAGTCTGCGGCGCGATGAACAAAAACAAAGGCGTTACGGAACTTATTGACGATCGGACACTCTAACTCGGTGCTTGCTCAAAGTGCGGTGTTTTTAGAGTGGCGTTTCGATAACGCGTGGAATTTAGGTTTGGGGAGACATTACCTCGGATGAGCGAGCAGTTAACGGACCAGGTCCTGGTTGAACGGGTCCAGAAGGGAGATCAGAAAGCCTTTAACTTACTGGTGGTGCGCTACCAGCATAAGGTGGCGAGTCTGGTTTCCCGCTATGTACCGTCAGGTGATGTGCCTGATGTGGTGCAAGAGTCTTTTATTAAGGCCTATCGCGCGCTGGATTCTTTCCGGGGAGATAGTGCTTTTTATACCTGGCTGTACCGTATTGCTGTTAATACGGCAAAGAATTATCTGGTTGCTCAGGGGCGTCGTCCGCCGTCCAGTGATGTAGACGCTATCGACGCCGAAAACTTCGAAAGTGGCGGTGCGCTGAAAGAAATTTCGAACCCTGAGAACTTAATGTTGTCAGAAGAACTGAGACAAATTGTTTTTCGCACGATCGAGTCGCTCCCGGAAGATTTACGCATGGCAATTACGTTACGGGAGCTTGATGGTCTGAGCTATGAAGAGATAGCCGCTATCATGGATTGTCCGGTCGGCACGGTGCGTTCACGAATCTTCCGTGCGCGAGAAGCTATTGATAATAAAGTTCAACCGCTTATCAGGCGTTGACGATAGCGGGATACTGGAAAAGGTATTAGGCATGCAGAAAGAAAAACTTTCCGCTTTAATGGATGGTGAGACGCTGGATAGTGAGCTGCTCAACGAGCTGTCTCATTCTCCCGAAATGCAAGAGACCTGGGAGAGTTACCATCTCATCCGTGACACGCTGCGCGGCGATACCGGCGAGGTTCTCCATTTCGATATCTCTGCCCGCGTGATGGCGGCCATTGAGAATGAGCCTGTTCATCAGACCACTCCGCTGATTCCTGAAGCTCAACCTGCACCTCACCAGTGGCAGAAAATGCCGTTCTGGCAAAAGGTGCGTCCGTGGGCCAGCCAGCTCACCCAAATGGGGGTTGCTGCATGCGTATCGCTTGCAGTTATCGTTGGCGTCCAGCACTATAATACTCAGTCTGAAACTAATCAGCAGCCAGAAGCGCCAGTGTTTAACACACTGCCGATGATGGGCAAAGCGAGCCCGGTTAGCCTGGGCGTACCGGCTGATGCTTCCGCCAGCGGCGGTCAGCAACAGCAGGTGCAGGAGCAGCGCCGTCGCATTAATGCGATGTTGCAGGATTACGAGTTGCAGCGTCGTCTGCACTCTGAACAGCTTCAGTTTGAGCAGGCCCAAACCCAGCAAGCTGCTGTGCAGGTGCCCGGAAACCAAACTTTAGGAACGCAATCGCAGTAATGAAGCAACTTTGGTTCGCCATGTCTCTGATGGCGGGTAGCCTGTTCTTCTCTGCCAACGCCTCGGCTGATGTTTCATCCGGGGCGTTGTTGCAGCAAATGAATCTGGCCAGCCAGTCACTCAATTATGAGTTGGCATTTATCAGCATCAATAAGCAGGGCGTCGAGTCGTTACGCTATCGTCATGCCCGTCTTGATAATCAGCCACTCGCCCAGCTTTTACAGATGGATGGTCCGCGTCGGGAAGTTGTCCAGCGAGGCAACGAAATCAGCTATTTCGAGCCCGGCCTGGAGCCTTTCACGCTCAATGGCGACTATATCGTTGATTCTCTGCCGTCACTCATCTATACCGACTTCAAGCGGCTGGCCCCTTACTACGATTTTATTTCGGTAGGGCGTACGCGCATCGCAGACAGACTGTGTGAAGTGATCCGCGTGGTTGCTCGCGATGGCACGCGCTACAGCTATATCGTCTGGATTGATGCGGAAACCAAGCTGCCGATGCGTGTGGACCTGCTTGACCGCGACGGTGAAACGCTTGAACAGTTCCGCGTGATCTCCTTCAGCGTGAACAATCAGGTTGGCAACAGCATGCAGAATCTGGCCAAAGCCAGCCTGCCGCCGCTGCTTTCTGTTCCGGCAGGGGATTCCGTTAACTTCAACTGGGTTCCTTCCTGGATCCCGCAAGGCTTTAGCGAAGTGTCCAGCAGCCGTCGTCAGTTGCCAACTATTGACACGCCCGTTGAGTCTCGCCTCTATTCCGACGGTTTGTTCAGTTTCTCGGTGAATATCAACCGCGCAACGGCAAACAGCTCTGAGCAAATGCTTCGTACCGGACGTCGCACGGTGAGCACCACGGTACGTGATAACGCAGAGATCACGATTGTGGGTGAATTACCTCCGCAGACGGCGAAGCGCATTTCAGACAGCATTAAATTCAGGGCCGCGCAATGATTAAAGAGTGGGCAACCGTCGTCTCGTGGCAAAATGGCGTTGCGCGCGTCAGTTGCGATGTCAAAGCCTCATGCAATAGCTGCGCATCCCGTGCCGGGTGCGGCAGCCGCGTGCTGAATAAGCTCGGGCCGCAAACGTCGCATACTATCTCTGTGCCAAGTGAACAGCCGCTGGTGGCGGGGCAGAAGGTTGAACTGGGGATTGCGGAAGGCAGTCTGCTCGGTTCCGCTATGCTGGTCTATCTCTCTCCGTTGGTCGGGTTATTTATCATGGGCGGCCTTTTCCAGACGCTGTTTGGTACTGATGTGGCCGCCATGTGCGGTGCCGCGTTGGGGGGCATCGGGGGATTCTGGCTTGCTAAAGGTCTCTCACCGAAGCTTGCCGCGCGCGAAGAGTGGCAGCCTGTCATTCTCAGCGTTGGGTTGGCACCAGACCAGCTTCGTGTCGAGACGCTCTCTTCTGAGGCCCGATGATCCATCGGGCTTTATCAATTTTTACGCCCTAATACAGAAAACGCCCTTTCTTCACGCTATACCTGTCTCTAAGTGCATTTCCAGGTAGCGAGGATGTAGTGTAGAATGCTGCGTTTTCGCACTGAAAAACGTCAGGCTAAGAACAGCGGCCTCCAGGAATTCGTAAGGCATAATTATTTAACTATATGAAGAACATACGTAACTTTTCGATCATTGCTCACATTGACCACGGTAAGTCGACGCTGTCTGACCGTATTATCCAGATTTGCGGTGGCCTGTCTGATCGTGAAATGGAAGCCCAGGTTCTGGACTCCATGGACCTGGAACGCGAACGCGGTATCACCATTAAGGCGCAAAGCGTTACGCTGGATTACAAAGCGGCTGATGGTGAAACCTATCAACTGAACTTTATCGACACCCCAGGCCACGTTGACTTCTCCTATGAAGTATCACGCTCGCTGGCGGCCTGTGAAGGTGCGCTGCTGGTCGTCGATGCCGGGCAGGGTGTTGAAGCCCAGACCCTGGCAAACTGCTATACCGCGATGGAAATGGATCTCGAGGTTGTGCCGGTTCTGAATAAAATCGACCTGCCAGCTGCCGATCCTGAACGCGTCGCGGAAGAGATTGAAGATATTGTCGGCATTGACGCGACGGATGCCGTGCGCTGCTCCGCGAAAACCGGTGTGGGCGTGACCGATGTGCTGGAACGCCTGGTGCGTGACATCCCTGCTCCGGAAGGTGACCCGGATGGCCCACTACAGGCGCTGATCATCGACTCCTGGTTCGATAACTACCTTGGTGTTGTCTCTCTGGTGCGTATTAAAAACGGCACCATGCGTAAAGGCGACAAAATCAAGGTGATGAGTACCGGACAGGTCTACAACGCCGACCGTCTGGGTATCTTTACGCCAAAACAGGTTGACCGTACCGAGCTGAAATGCGGCGAGGTAGGCTGGCTGGTTTGTGCCATTAAAGACATCCTCGGCGCGCCAGTGGGCGATACCCTGACCGGTGCGCGTAACCCGGCAGATAAAGCGCTGCCAGGCTTTAAAAAGGTGAAACCGCAGGTTTACGCGGGTCTGTTCCCGGTCAGCTCAGATGACTATGAAAACTTCCGTGATGCGCTCGGTAAATTGAGCCTGAACGATGCTTCCCTGTTCTACGAGCCAGAAAGCTCAACGGCGCTGGGCTTCGGTTTCCGCTGTGGCTTCCTCGGCCTGCTGCACATGGAGATCATTCAGGAGCGTCTGGAACGTGAATACGATCTGGATCTGATCACCACCGCACCGACCGTTGTGTATGAGGTAGAAACCACCTCGAAAGAAGTGATCTACGTCGATAGCCCGTCCAAGCTGCCGCCGCTGAACAATATCCACGAACTGCGTGAGCCGATTGCAGAGTGTCACATGCTGCTGCCACAGGAGTTCCTGGGCAACGTCATTACACTGTGTATTGAGAAGCGTGGCGTGCAGACCAACATGGTCTACCACGGTAACCAGGTGGCGCTGACCTATGAAATCCCGATGGCGGAAGTGGTACTCGACTTCTTCGATCGCCTGAAGTCTACCTCCCGTGGCTATGCGTCCCTGGATTACAACTTCAAGCGTTTCCAGGCCTCCAACATGGTGCGTGTGGACGTGCTGATCAACGGTGAGCGTGTGGATGCGTTGGCCCTGATCACCCACAACGACAATGCGCCGTACCGTGGTCGCGAGCTGGTTGAGAAAATGAAAGATCTGATCCCGCGTCAGCAGTTCGACATCGCGATTCAGGCGGCCATTGGTAACCACATTATCGCGCGTTCTACGGTGAAACAGCTGCGTAAAAACGTTCTGGCGAAGTGCTACGGCGGTGACGTCAGTCGTAAGAAAAAGCTGCTGCAGAAGCAGAAAGAAGGTAAGAAGCGTATGAAGCAGGTCGGTAACGTTGAGCTGCCACAGGAAGCATTCCTTGCCATTCTTCATGTTGGTAAAGACGGCAAATAACCTTTAAGGAGTTGGCATGGCGAACATGTTTGCCCTGATCCTGGTCATTGCTACCCTGGTGACAGGTCTGCTGTGGTGTCTGGATAAGTTTATCTTCGCCCCAAAACGCCGTGAGCGTCAGGCTGCCGCACAGGCAGCCACTGGCGACCAGCTGGATGCGAAAACCCTGAAAAAAGTCGGCCCGAAACCGGGCTGGCTGGAAACGGGCGCCTCGGTATTCCCGGTGCTGGCCATTGTGCTGGTGGTGCGATCGTTTATTTACGAGCCGTTCCAGATCCCATCCGGTTCAATGATGCCAACGCTGCTGATTGGTGATTTTATTCTGGTAGAGAAGTTTGCCTACGGCATTAAAGATCCTATCTACCAGAAAACGCTGATCGAAACCGGTCATCCGAAGCGTGGCGACATCGTGGTGTTCAAATACCCGGAAGATCCGCGTCTGGACTACATCAAGCGTGCGGTTGGCCTGCCGGGTGATAAAGTGACCTACGATCCGGTCGCCAAGGAAGTTACCGTTCAGCCTGGCTGCAGTTCTGGCACCGCGTGTGAAAACGCACTGCCCATCACCTACTCAAACGTTGAGCCGAGTGATTTTGTGCAGACCTTTGCCCGTCGTAACGGCGGTGAAGCGACCAGCGGGTTCTTCCAGGTGCCAAAAGGCGAAACCAAAGAGAACGGTATTCGTCTGGTCGAGCGCAAAGAGACGTTGGGTGATGTGACTCACCGTATCCTCACGGTGCCAATCGCGCAGGATCAGGTGGGTATGTATTATCAGCAGCCGGGTCAACAGCTGGCGAGCTGGATTGTACCGCCGGGACATTACTTCATGATGGGGGATAACCGCGATAATTCTGCGGACAGCCGTTACTGGGGATTTGTGCCTGAGGCGAATTTGGTCGGTAAAGCCACCGCAATCTGGATGAGTTTTGAGAAACAGGAAGGCGAATGGCCTACCGGTGTACGCCTGAATCGCATTGGCGGAATCCATTAATTCTCAATAAATGAACGCGTAGCCGCTTTAATTAGCGGCTACGTGAATTATTTCCTCGATAAATCTCTTTGAACTAACGACATCCCCTGTCGTTGTGTATAGAATATTCCCCCGAAGTTTAAGGTTGGCCCTGCAAGGGTGCCACGGCACACGAAACCGCGTTGGTTTTCTCAGGTCGGTTTCGTGTGCTGCATTTTTGACGCATTCATTTATTGGTATCGCATGAACCCCATCGTAATTAATCGGCTTCAACGGAAGCTGGGCTACACTTTTCATCATCAGGAGTTGTTGCAACAGGCATTAACCCACCGCAGTGCCAGCAGCAAGCATAATGAGCGTCTTGAGTTTTTAGGCGACTCAATTTTAAGTTTCGTGATTGCGAATGCGCTTTATCATCGTTTCCCGCGTGTTGACGAGGGGGATATGAGCCGCATGCGTGCCACGCTGGTTCGGGGGAATACCCTTGCGGAAATCGCGCGCGAATTTGAACTGGGCGAATGTCTGCGTCTTGGGCCGGGTGAACTGAAAAGCGGCGGCTTCCGTCGTGAATCTATTCTTGCCGATACGGTCGAAGCATTAATTGGTGGTGTGTTCCTGGACAGCGATATCCAGACCGTAGAAAAGCTGATCCTCAACTGGTATCAGAGCCGTCTGGACGAAATCAGCCCGGGCGATAAACAAAAAGATCCGAAAACGCGTCTGCAGGAATATTTGCAGGGCCGTCATCTGCCGCTGCCATCTTATCTGGTGGTGCAGGTACGCGGCGAAGCGCACGATCAGGAATTTACCATCCATTGCCAGGTCAGTGGCCTGAGTGAACCGGTGGTGGGCACAGGTTCAAGCCGTCGTAAGGCTGAACAGGCTGCCGCCGAACAGGCGTTAAAAATGCTGGAGCTGGAATGAGCGAAGAAAAAACGTATTGCGGATTTATTGCCATCGTCGGACGTCCGAACGTCGGCAAATCCACCCTGCTGAATAATCTGCTTGGGCAGAAGATTTCTATTACCTCGCGTAAGGCGCAGACCACGCGTCACCGCATTGTCGGCATCCATACTGAAGGCGCGTATCAGGCGATCTACGTCGATACTCCGGGCCTGCACATGGAAGAGAAGCGTGCCATTAACCGTCTGATGAACAAAGCGGCGAGCAGCTCGATTGGTGATGTAGAACTGGTCATTTTCGTTGTGGAAGGCACCCGCTGGACACCGGACGACGAAATGGTGCTGAACAAGCTACGTGACGGCAAAACGCCGGTCATCCTCGCGGTCAATAAAGTTGACAACGTGCAGGAAAAGGCTGACCTGCTGCCGCATCTTCAGTGGCTGGGCAGCCAGATGAACTTCCTCGATATCGTTCCGCTGTCTGCAGAGACTGGCCTAAACGTCGATACCATCGCTGGCATCGTGCGTAAGCATCTTCCGGAAGCGATTCATCACTTCCCGGAAGACTACATCACCGATCGTTCTCAGCGCTTTATGGCGTCTGAAATCATCCGTGAAAAGCTGATGCGTTTCCTGGGCGCGGAACTGCCGTACTCTGTGACGGTGGAGATCGAGCGTTTCCAGACCAACGAGCGCGGCGGCTACGACATTAACGGTCTGATCCTCGTTGAGCGTGAGGGGCAGAAGAAGATGGTGATCGGCAACAAAGGTGCCAAGATCAAAACCATCGGTATTGAAGCCCGTAAAGACATGATGGAGATGTTTGAGGCGCCGGTTCACCTGGAGCTGTGGGTGAAAGTGAAATCTGGCTGGGCCGATGATGAGCGTGCTCTGCGCAGCCTCGGTTACGGCGAAGACCAGTAACCTAAGACGACGAGTATGATGGAAGGATGGCAGCGCGCCTTCGTCCTGCATAGTCGTCCCTGGAGCGAAACCAGCCTGATGCTGGACGTCTTCACGGAAGAGTCCGGTCGCGTGCGCCTTGTTGCGAAAGGCGCACGTTCCAAACGTTCTAATCTGAAAGGTGCCCTACAGCCTTTCACGCCGCTGCTGGTCCGCTTTGGTGGGCGAGGGGAAGTGAAAACCCTGCGCAGCGCTGAAGCCGTCTCCCTGGCGCTTCCTCTTTCTGGTATCACCCTGTACAGCGGTCTGTATGTCAATGAACTCATCTCGCGGGTTCTTGAACATGAGACTCGCTTCTCTGAACTTTTCTTTGATTATCTGCACTGTATCCAGGCCCTCGCTGGGGCAACCGGCACGCCTGAACCTGCCTTGCGACGTTTTGAACTGGCGCTGCTGGGGCATCTGGGATACGGCGTCGATTTTCTGCATTGTGCGGGAAGCGGAGACGAGGTCGAAGACGCGATGACCTACCGCTATCGGGAAGAAAAAGGGTTTATCGCCAGTATCGTGATTGATAACAGTACCTTTACCGGGCGCCAGCTTCGGGCGCTTTATGCGCGCGAGTTTCCCGATCAGGACACCCTGCGCGCAGCAAAACGCTTTACCCGGATCGCCCTCAAGCCGTATCTTGGCGGCAAGCCCTTAAAGAGCCGCGAATTATTCAGGCAGTTTATGCCGAAACGTTAACGTTGCCCTCTCCCGGAGAAGGAAGGGAAATGAACCAAAATACCGAGGATTGTCATGGCTGAATTACTGTTAGGCGTCAATATTGATCACATTGCCACGCTGCGTAACGCACGCGGCACGGCTTATCCCGATCCGGTTCAGGCGGCATTTATCGCCGAACAGGCTGGCGCCGACGGCATTACCGTTCACCTGCGTGAAGACCGCCGCCACATCACCGACCGCGACGTGCGTATTCTGCGTCAGACGCTGGATACGCGCATGAATCTGGAGATGGCGGTCACGGAAGAGATGCTGGCCATTGCCTGCGAGACTCAACCCCATTTCTGCTGCCTGGTGCCGGAAAAGCGTCAGGAAGTGACCACCGAAGGCGGTCTGGATGTGGCTGGGCAGATCGATAAAATGCGCGATGCCTGCAAACGTCTGGCGGATGCCGGTATCCTGGTTTCCCTGTTTATCGATGCCGACTTCGCGCAGATCAAAGCCGCAGCGGACGTTGGCGCGCCGTATATCGAAATTCACACTGGCTGCTATGCCGATGCCAAAAACGATGCTGAGCAAGCCAAAGAGCTGGAGCGTATTGCCAAAGCGGCCACCTACGCGGCGAGCCTGGGGCTGAAGGTTAACGCTGGACACGGCCTGACCTACCATAACGTTAAGGCTATCGCTGCCCTGCCGGAGATGCATGAGCTGAATATCGGTCATGCGATTATTGGTCGTGCGGTGATGAGCGGCCTGAAAGAGGCGGTCTCAGAAATGAAACGCCTGATGCTGGAAGCGCGTCAGTAATGGCCATTCTGGGCTTAGGCACTGATATCGTTGAGATAGCCCGCATAGAAGCGGTGATCGCCCGTAGCGGCGAGCGCCTGGCAAGACGCGTGCTCAGCGATAACGAATGGGCCATCTGGGAAGCGCATCAGCAGCCGGTGCGCTTTCTGGCAAAACGTTTTGCGGTAAAAGAGGCGGCAGCCAAAGCGTTCGGTACGGGCATTCGTAACGGCCTGGCGTTTAATCAGTTTGAAGTATTTAACGACGAACTGGGAAAGCCGCGCCTGCGGTTATGGGGCGAGGCGAAAAAGCTTGCGGAGAAACTGGGCGTGAATCACATGCATGTGACGCTCGCGGACGAACGTCACTACGCCTGCGCAACGGTGATTATTGAAAGCTAGAGTTTGTCCGCGTGGTGCAGCAGGACAAACCTATCCCACAGCTGCTCTTCACTCTCAACGTGTGCCGGATCCTTCAGGATGGTATTCGGGATCGGGCACACTTTCTGACAGGTCGGCGTTTCATAGTGGCCGACGCATTCGGTGCAGCGGTCGCTGTTAATCTCATAAATGCTGTCGCCCATCGAAATCGCCTGGTTCGGGCATTCCGGTTCGCACATATCGCAATTGATGCATTTTTTGGTAATTAACAGCGCCATCAGGAAATTCTCAGAAACATCACAAACAGGGCGGGCATTATACGCTCATTCCTTACTCAGACCAGTTTTTTTACCAGCTCTTCACTATGGCGAATGCGCTCTGGCGCCCGCTCTAAATCCTGCTGCACCAGCGCCATAAACAGCAGGTCCGTCAGCATCATTTGCGCACTGGTTGACGAGATCGCCGCGCTGCGCGTGGCCTGCTCTTCGGCAATGGTATACAGACAGCGCGTGGCTCGCTGTTGCAGGGCATTCGGGGTGAACCCGGTGATGGCGAGGATTTTGCCGCCGACGCGCAGCACTTCGTCCGTTGCCATGTTAATCTCGCGGCGCTCACCGGAATAGGAGATGGCCAGCAGCAGATCTTCAGGATCCATCGCCTGCACGGTCGCCAGCAGGGCGTGCATATCCTGCTCGACAATCGCGTTAAAACCGATTTTGGTCAGCTTCCAGCCAAAATTACGCGCCACCAGGCCGGATGCGCCAATACCGGTTAAAATAATACGCCGCGCCGCTCGCAGCATCGCCACGCTTTCCAGTAACTTCTCTTCGGTATTCACGTCGAGGGTGGCATGCATGGCCGCGACGTTCTCTTTAATCAGCTTTTCCCCGACCACACGCATTGGATCATCCCCGCGGATCTGGTTATGCACCGGCATAGATTGCGGATTGGGATTACTCACCAGCGCTTCGCTAATTGCCAGCTTAAGGGCAGGGAAGCCTTTAAAACCGATCTTCTGGGCAAATTTCACAACGCTTGACTGACTTACCCCGGCTTCGCTTGCCAGCTGTTGCGAGCTGAGATGACGGGCGCGGTCAGGCTGAGAAAGCAGAAAGTCCGCCAGTTTTTTGTCGCTTTGAGCAAAGCCGGCGTAGCGCTGGCGAATGCGAATTAAACAGTTCATAAGTACTCCCGGCGGAAATGTGATTGTCTACGCAAATACGAATTTTGCTCGCCTGAATGAATTTTATATTCCATTATAGTGTGATTATTATGAATTAAAAATTCTTGAGGTACAAAAAATGAATCTTGGCTCACTTGTTTCTGAAACGCGTAACCCGCAAACCATGGATCTGGATGCGCTCTCTACTCTGGAGCTGGTTAACCGCTTTAATCAACAGGATACGCTGGTCGCGCAGGCAGTGAAAGAGACATTACCTGAGGTAGCGAAAGCGGTCGATGCGGCGGCGGAAGCCCTCAAAGCGGGTGGCCGCATTATCTATATGGGCGCCGGTACCAGCGGCCGTCTCGGCGTGCTGGACGCCTCCGAATGTCCGCCAACGTTTGGCGTGCCGCATGGGCTGGTGGTCGGGTTGATTGCGGGGGGGCCTGGTGCACTGCTGAAAGCCGTTGAAGGGGCGGAAGATAACAAACAGCTGGGTGAGGATGACCTGAAGGCACTTACTCTGACGGCGAACGATCTGGTCGTCGGGCTGGCGGCATCCGGGCGCACGCCGTACGTCATTGGCGGTCTGGAATACGCCAACCAGACCGGCTGCACGACGGTCGCCATCTCCTGTAACCCCGGCTCTCCAATCGCTCAGGTGGCCGCCATCGCCATCTCCCCGGTTGTCGGGCCAGAAGCGCTCACCGGCTCCACGCGCCTGAAATCCGGTACCGCGCAAAAGCTGGTGCTCAATATGATCTCCACCGGTGCGATGGTGAAGTTCGGCAAGGTGTATCAGAACCTGATGGTGGATATGCAGGCCACTAACGTCAAGCTGGTGGACAGAGCCTGCCGTATGGTGATGGAGGCGACAGGCGCAAGCCGTGAAGAGGCACAAGCGGTACTCCAACAGACCGATCACGATGTTAAACCCGCCATATTGATGATCTTAAGTGGGCTGGATGCGGCGGCCGCGCGAGCCAGACTCGATGCGCATAATGGCTTCTTACGGGCGGCATTAGAAAACTAACAGAGGCGTGTATGGACAAAACAGCAGCGCTCGCCAGCGATATCCTGCTAGGGATCGGCGGAGAAGAGAATATTCAGCGTCTGGAAAACTGCATGACGCGCGTGCGCGTCGAGGTGCATAACGACGACCAGCTGGATGTGCCGGGCCTGAAGAAGCTTTCCGGCGTCAGCGGTTACGTGAAGCAGGGGCAGCAACACCAGCTGATCGTCGGGCCGGGGAAAGCGGCGCAGGTGGTTGATGCCATGCGCGCGCTGATGGGCGGCGGCGCGAGTGTGACGCTCGACGATGCTGCGCGCACCAAAGCGCAGGCGAAGGCGAAATACAAAGCCCCCATGAGCGACGCGCTACGACAGCTGGCAAATGTCTTTATCCCGCTGATCCCGGCGTTTATTGCTTCCGGCTTGATCACCGGGATTATCAATATTCTCAAGCGTCCGGATATCGTCGGGGACTTTGCCACCCAGTATCCGAACCTGTTGGGTATTCTGGGGATCTTCGGCAGCGCGGTGTTTGCCATTATGAACATTCTGGTCGGGGTGAATACCGCCAAAGTGTTTGGCGGTTCGCTGGCGATGGGGGGCGTGATGGCGGGCATTCTCTCCAGCCCGCAGCTGGCGCAAATTACGCTGTTTGGCGAGGCGCTCCAGCCTGGTCGCGGCGGGGTGATTGCCGTGCTGCTGGTGGTCATCCTGATGTGCTGGATTGAGAAAAGACTTCGCGCGGTATTGCCCGGCTCGATTGAACTCATCCTCAACCCCCTGCTGACCACGTTAATTACCGGTAGTGTGGCGATTGTGGTTCTTCAGCCATTAGGGGGATGGATCTCTGATGCCATCGCTCATGGTGCGTCTCTGGCCATTGACCGCGGCGGTTTATTAGTGGGGGCAGTGCTGTCAGGCACCTTCCTGCCGCTGGTGCTGACCGGTCTGCATCAGGGACTGGTGCCGATCCACGTCGAACTGGTGCAGGCGCACGGTTACAACGCGCTGTTGCCTATACTCTCAATGGCGGGGGTGGGGCAGGTCGGTGCGGCGATTGCCGTACTGCTGAAAACCCGCAACGCACGCCTGAAAAAAGTGATTAAAGGCGCGCTTCCGGTTGGATTGCTCGGCATTGGCGAACCGCTGATTTTTGGCGTCACGTTGCCGCTGGGTAAACCGTTCCTGGCTGCCTGTCTGGGCGGCGCGGTCGGCGGGGCGCTCATCAGCTACTGGAAAGTTGCTACCGTCATTACGTTTGGTCTCTCCGGTTTGCCGCTGGCGTTAACTATCGTGACCGGAAAAGTGATGCTCTATCTGTTAGGCTATTCTGTAGCGGTGATCGCCGGGTTCCTGTTTACCTGGCTGTTAGGATTCAACGACCCAGAGGAGTAAGGTTTGGCAAATCACGAGCGTCGCGTTGTCTTTTTCGATCTGGATGGAACGCTGCATCAGCAGGATATGTTTGGTACGTTTATGCGCTACCTGCTGCGGCGCCAGCCTCTGAATGCGCTGCTCGTCTTACCGCTGTTACCGGCGATCGGCATCGCGCTGCTGGTGAAAGGCCGGGCGGCGCGCTGGCCGATGAGCCTGCTGCTCTGGGGATGTACGTTTGGCCACAGCGAAGCGCGGCTAAAACAGCTAGAAAAGGAGTTTGCGCACTGGTTTCGCGGTCATGTCGCCGCGTTCCCGGTTGTACAGGCGCGCCTCACCAGTTACCTCGACGCCAACGATGCCGACATCTGGTTGATCACGGGCTCCCCGCAGACGCTGGTTGAACAGGTTTATTTTGATACGCCCTGGCTGCCGCGTGTGAATCTTATCGCCACACAAATTGCCCGTGGTTACGGCGGCTGGGTACTGAGTATGCGCTGCCTGGGGCATGAAAAAGTGGTGCAGCTGGAGAAACGCATCGGCACGCCGCTGCGTCTCTACAGCGGCTACAGCGACAGCAAACAGGACAACCCGCTGCTCTATTTTTGCCAGCATCGCTGGCGCGTCACGCCCGCAGGCGAACTTCAGCAACTCGAATAGTCTTATCTATAGCGGGTGTGTATAATGCCGCCCGCTTTTAGACTGGAGTATCAACCGTTGTGCAACCCTGAATGCGATCATGAATACTGGATGCGCCATGCGCTTACGCTTGCCCAGCGCGCCTGGGACGAGGGAGAAGTGCCCGTGGGTGCCGTGCTTGTCCACAATAACCAGGTGATAGGGGAAGGGTGGAACCGCCCGATTGGCCGTCACGATCCGACTGCGCACGCTGAAATCATGGCCCTTCGTCAGGGCGGAATGGTGCTGCAAAACTATCGTCTGCTTGATACCACGCTGTATGTGACGCTTGAGCCGTGCGTGATGTGTTCCGGCGCGATGGTGCACAGCCGGATTGGTACGCTGGTCTTTGGCGCGCGGGATGAAAAAACCGGTGCGGCCGGTTCTCTGCTGGACGTGCTGGGTCATCCAGGGATGAATCACCAGGTGAAAACTATCGGTGGGGTACTTGCACCAGCGTGTTCGGCGCTATTAAGCGATTTCTTTCGAATGCGCCGTCAGCAGAAAAAGCAACAAAAGGCAGAATTGAAGTTGTCGGACGATTAAGCTCGTCCGGCGCCACAACCGGATAACTCTCAGCCAGCTGTCTTGCCTCTGTCGCCTCTTTTTCTTTCTCGAGCAGATAGCCGACCAGGCTAATCTGATACTTACGGATATTTTCCACGTAGGCGTAGGCTTCATGTCCGCGCGCGTAGCCGTAAGTCAGCTTGTTATACCACGGCTTCTGGCTTAGCAGCGGCAGACGTTGCTTTACGTCTGACCAGCTGTCCGGGTTACCTTTCGTTTTCGCGGTCAGCGCCCGCGCGTCAAGCATATGCGCGTAGCCCATATTGTAGGCTGCCAGCGCAAACCAGATCCGTTCCTCTTCCGGCACCGTTTCCGGCACTTTGGCCATCATATCCTGCAGATAGCGAGCCCCGCCGCTGATGCTCTGTTCCGCATCGGTACGGTCATTCACGCCCAGGCTCAGCGCGGTATTTTTGGTTAACATCATTAAGCCACGCACGCCGGTCGGGGAGGTGGCCTGGGTGTCCCAGTGGGACTCCTGATACGAAATAGCCGCCAGCAGTTTCCAGTCAATCTCCTGGGCGTATTTTTCGAATAATGGCTGCAGGTCTGGCAGGACGCTATCTACCGCGCGCAGGAAGCTGCGGGTGTCAACATAGTCAAAATCATCACCGTGGCCGAGATATTTTTCCTCCAGGCGTGCCAGCGTGCCGTCTTCATTGATGGTGTTATAGAAATCGAGCATGGCCGCAGAAAGAGTCTGATCGTCATCGAGCTGGCTAAACCAGGTCACCGGCTGCTCGTCGGTAACGTCGAGCGCTACGGCAATTTCAGGATGCACGCGCTGGAACAGACTGATCGCAACCGAATCGGCAATGGTGTAGGGCAGTTTCTGATCTTTCACCTGCTCCAACAGCTCCGTTGTGCCCAGTTTCGGATCAACCTTCCAGCTCAGGTCGGGGTATTTCTTCTCTTTCAGCTCACGCAGATCCTCAATCACCACATGGCCGGGCGCAATGGTCAGCTGTTGATCGTTAATGGAGGCCAGCGTGCGTGGCCGCAGACTCCCGACGCGATAGACCAGCTGTTGCGAAACGGAGTAATAGGTCGGGCCCGGTTGATAGTTTTTGCTACGCTCACTGTTATAGACCAGACCGGCTGCCAGTATGTCGGCATCGTTGTTATCAAGGTCGTCGAACAGCTGGTTGATATTCTGGCGAACGGTAATTTTAAGCTTCACGCCAAGATAATCGGCGAACTGCTGCGCCAGTTCATAATCAAGGCCAATAATTTTGCCGTTAATGTCGCTGTAAATCAGCGGAGAGTTGAGCGTACTGACGCGCAGCTCCCCCGCTCCTGAATGGCGGCGATACGGTTTTCGGCTTTGCCGAACCAGGGGATGGAAGGCCAGAGGGCCACTGCCAGCAGCAACGTAACAATGCCGATGAGCAGATAATTAATCTTTAATTTTTTCAATTAGTTAATTCTCTGCGACGCCGGTTGCCTCAGTATGCTGTAGCCATGTTTGATAATCAGGTTTGCCATTGAATGAGCGGCATTTTGCGTAAACTTGCGCCACTTGGCAACCAATTAGAGAGACAGGTCACATCTATTGCTAAATGTCTCCGCCAATTTTATTTCCACGCAAACGGTTTCGTCGGCGCTCAGGATTCTCTATAATGACGCCCGTTTTCCCCCCTTGCGCACACTGAAAGCGCCCCGGCGCTTCGAAGACGAGAGACTTATGATGGAAATTCTGCGTGGTTCGCCTGCACTGTCTGCCTTCCGTATTAACAAACTGCTGGCACGTTTTCAGGCGGCCGACCTTCCGGTAAGCAATATTTACGCTGAGTATGTCCATTTTGCTGACCTGAATGCCCCCCTGAATGCAGAGGAGCGCGTACAGCTGGAACGCCTGCTCAAGTATGGCCCAAATCTGAGTAGCCATACGCCAACCGGCAAACTGATCCTTGCGACGCCGCGTCCGGGCACCATCTCCCCCTGGTCTTCTAAAGCCACCGACATTGCCCACAACTGCGGCCTGAGCCAGATTAACCGTCTGGAGCGCGGCGTGGCCTACTACGTTGACGCCTCGACCCTGAGCGACGCGCAGTGGCAGGCGGTTGCCGCCGAGCTGCATGACCGCATGATGGAAAGCGTGTTTGCTTCTCTTGATGACGCACAGAAGCTCTTCTCCCACCATCAGCCTGCGCCGGTACAAAGCGTAGACCTGCTGGGGCAGGGCCGTCAGGCGCTGATTGACGCTAACCTGCGTCTCGGCCTGGCGCTGGCAGAAGACGAAATCGACTACCTGCAGGATGCGTTTGTTAAGCTGAACCGCAACCCGAACGACATCGAGCTCTACATGTTCGCGCAGGCCAACTCCGAGCACTGCCGCCATAAAATTTTCAACGCCGACTGGATTATTGACGGCGAACAGCAGCCTAAATCGCTGTTCAAAATGATCAAAAACACCATGGAGCAAACCCCCGACCACGTGCTGTCTGCCTATAAAGACAATGCCGCGGTGATGGAAGGATCCGAGGTTGGGCGCTATTTTGCCGACCACGCTACCGGTCGTTACGACTTCCATCAGGAGCCTGCGCATATCCTGATGAAAGTGGAAACCCACAACCACCCGACGGCAATTTCCCCGTGGCCGGGTGCGGCCACCGGTTCAGGCGGTGAAATCCGTGATGAAGGTGCAACGGGACGTGGTGCGAAACCAAAAGCGGGCCTGGTTGGTTTCTCCGTCTCCAACCTGCGCATCCCGGGCTTTGAGCAGCCATGGGAAGAGGATTTCGGCAAGCCAGAGCGCATTGTGACCGCGCTGGATATCATGACCGACGGTCCACTGGGCGGTGCGGCATTCAACAACGAATTTGGCCGTCCGGCACTGAACGGCTACTTCCGTACCTATGAAGAGAAAGTGGACAGTCACAACGGCGAAGAGCTGCGTGGCTATCACAAACCGATCATGCTGGCGGGTGGGATCGGCAATATCCGTGCCGATCACGTCCAGAAAGGCGAGATCGTGGTTGGCGCGAAGCTGATCGTGCTGGGCGGCCCGGCGATGAACATCGGCCTGGGCGGCGGCGCGGCATCCTCCATGACCTCCGGTCAGTCAGATGCGGATCTCGACTTTGCTTCCGTTCAGCGCGACAACCCGGAAATGGAGCGTCGCTGCCAGGAAGTCATCGACCGCTGCTGGCAGCTGGGCGACGCGAACCCGATTCTCTTTATCCATGACGTGGGCGCGGGCGGTCTGTCTAACGCCATGCCGGAGCTGGTGAGCGATGGCGGTCGCGGTGGCCGCTTCAACCTGCGCGATATCCTGAGCGATGAGCCAGGCATGAGCCCGCTGGAGATCTGGTGTAACGAATCCCAGGAACGTTATGTTCTGGCGGTTGCAGCGGATCAACTGCCGCTGTTTGACGAGCTGTGCCGCCGCGAGCGCGCGCCGTATGCCGTCATCGGCGAAGCGACCGAAGAGAAGCACCTGACCCTGAGCGACACCCATTTCGACAACCAGCCGATCGATCTGCCGCTGGACGTTCTGCTCGGTAAAACGCCGAAGATGACCCGCGACGTGCAAACGCGTAAAGCAGCGGGCAAAGCGCTGGATCGCCAGGGCATCACCGTTGCAGAAGCGGTCAACCGCGTGCTGCACCTGCCGGCGGTGGCAGAGAAAACCTTCCTGGTCACCATTGGCGACCGTACCGTAACCGGTATGGTCTCGCGCGATCAGATGGTCGGCCCGTGGCAGATCCCGGTCGCGAACTGTGCCGTAACCACCGCGAGTCTCGACAGCTACTACGGTGAAGCGATGGCCCTGGGCGAACGCACGCCTGTGGCGCTGCTGGACTTCGGCGCGTCCGCCCGCCTGGCTGTGGGTGAAGCGCTGACCAACATTGCCGCGACGCAGATTGGCGATATCAAACGTATCAAGCTCTCCGCTAACTGGATGGCCGCTGCCGGTCACCCTGGCGAGGATGCGGGCCTGTATGAAGCCGTGAAAGCGGTGGGCGAAGAGCTGTGTCCTGCGCTTGGGCTGACCATTCCGGTGGGCAAAGACTCCATGTCGATGAAAACCCGCTGGCAGGAAGGCAACGAGCAGCGCGAGATCACTTCTCCGCTGTCGCTGATCATCTCCGCCTTTGCGCGCGTGGAAGACGTACGTCACACCGTGACGCCGCAGCTTGCGACCGAAGACAACGCCCTGTTGCTGATTGACCTGGGTAAAGGTCACAACGCGCTGGGTGCCACGGCGCTGGCGCAGGTTTATCGTCAACTGGGTGATACACCGGCCGATGTGCGTGACGTGGCCCAGTTAAAAGGCTTCTACGATGCAATTCAGGCGCTGGTGGCGCAGCGTAAGCTGCTGGCCTACCACGACCGCTCCGACGGCGGCCTGCTGGTCACGCTGGCAGAGATGGCCTTCACCGGCCACTGTGGTGTGGAGGCGAATATTGCCTCTCTGGGTGAAGACCGCCTGGCAGCGCTTTTCAACGAAGAGCTGGGCGCGGTGATTCAGGTGCGTGCGGCAGACCGCGATGCGGTTGAAGCCATTCTTGCGCAGCACGGTCTGGCAGACTGCGTACATTATCTGGGCAAAGCCGTACAGGGCGACCGCTTTGTCATTGAAGCTGACGGTCATGCCGTCTTCAGCGAAAGCCGCACCACGCTGCGTATGTGGTGGGCGGAAACGACCTGGCAGATGCAGCGCCTGCGTGATAACCCGGAATGTGCCGATCAGGAGCATAACGCGAAGGCTAACGACAGCGATCCAGGCCTGAACGTGAAGCTCTCCTTCGACATCAACGAAGACATCGCCGCGCCGTACATTGCGACGGGTGCACGTCCGAAGGTGGCCGTGCTGCGCGAGCAGGGCGTTAACTCCCACGTCGAAATGGCGGCTGCCTTCCACCGTGCGGGCTTTGACGCCATCGACGTTCACATGAGCGATCTGCTGGCCGGGCGTACCGGTCTGGAAGATTTCCAGGCGCTGGTGGCCTGCGGTGGTTTCTCTTACGGTGACGTACTGGGCGCCGGTGAAGGCTGGGCGAAGTCCATTCTGTTTAACAGCCGCGTGCGCGACGAGTTCGAAACCTTCTTCCACCGTCCGCAAACGCTGGCGCTGGGCGTGTGTAACGGTTGCCAGATGATGTCCAACCTGCGCGAGCTTATCCCGGGCAGCGAAGCCTGGCCGCGCTTTGTGCGTAACCAGTCTGACCGCTTTGAAGCGCGCTTCAGCCTAGTGGAAGTGACACAAAGCCCATCTCTGCTGCTGCAGGGCATGGTCGGATCACAGATGCCAATCGCCGTGTCCCACGGTGAAGGTCAGGTAGAAGTGCGTGATGCAGCACATCTGGCTCAGCTTGAAAGCAAAGGTCTGGTGGCGCTGCGCTTTGTCGATAACTTCGGCAAGGTCACCGAAACCTATCCGGCTAACCCGAACGGCTCGGTCAACGGTATTACGGCAGTCACCAGCGAAAGTGGTCGTGCAACCATTATGATGCCGCACCCGGAGCGCGTGTTCCGTACCGTGAGCAACTCCTGGCACCCGGAAAACTGGGGCGAGGACAGCCCGTGGATGCGTATCTTCCGCAATGCGCGTAAACAGTTGGGTTAAGATATAAAGCAGGTACCTTCCAGGCCCGGTAAGCGTAGCGCACCGGGCTTTTTTATGCGTGTCGCAAAATTGCGACAAAGACGGTTTGCGACTGTCTCCAAAAGGAGACATTTAACTCATTGATTTATATATGGCAGAACAGGTTCCTGTTAAGGTGTTGCTTAATAGCGACACTTAGCCTGGAAATCATTCAAACGATAATGAACAGGTGAAGTTGGTAAAATGTTTATATATCAATGTGTTAATGTTTTGTTTTGCATTCTGGCACGGGTGTTGCATAATATTAACCAGTGGCTCATTCACCTTCTTATGTCAGCCCCTTCGGGACGTGCTACATAAACTTCGAATGACGCACAAAAAGGTGCCTGCCGTCCAACTACTGATCATAGCGATGCTTTATCAGGCCAGGGCGAAACGTCGAGTTAGGCACCGCCTTATTCCATAACAAAGCCGGGTTTTTACCCGGCTTTGTTGTATCTGAAGGGCAGACTCAGTTACGCTCTGCGTAAACCCCCATGAAGAGAGTAATGCGTTGAAACGCTGGCCCGTTTTTCCCCGCTCCCTGCGACAGCTCGTGATGATGGCCTTCCTGCTAATCCTGCTGCCATTGCTGATCCTCGCCTGGCAGGCGTGGCAAAGCCTTAACGCGCTGAGCGCTCAGGCCGCACTGACTAACCGCACCACGCTTATCGACGCCAGACGCAGTGAAGCGATGACCAACGCGGCGCTGGAGATGGAGCGTAGCTATCGCCAGTACTGCGTGCTTGACGATCGGACGCTGGAAAAGGTTTACCAGAGTCAGCGCAAGCGCTACAGCGAGATGCTGGACGCGCATGCGGGCGTGTTGCCCGACGACAAGCTGTATCAGGCATTGCGTCAGGATCTGAACGATCTTGCGCAGCTGCAATGCCACAATAGCGGGCCGGATGCCGCCGCCGCCGCGCGTCTTGAAGCGTTTGCTGCCGCCAACACCGAGATGGTGCAGTCAACCCGCACGGTCATTTTCTCTCGCGGTCAGCAGCTGCAGCAGGAGATAGCCGAACGCGGGCAGTTCTTCGGCTGGCAGGCACTGGTGCTTTTCCTGGTGAGTCTCGGGCTGGTTCTGCTCTTTACCCGTATGATCATCGGCCCGGTGAAGGGCATTCAGCGTATGATCAACCGTCTTGGAGAGGGGAAATCGCTCGGGGATTCGGTTTCCTTTAAAGGCCCGCGCGAGCTGCGCTCCGTGGGTCAGCGTATTATCTGGCTGTCTGAGCGTCTGGCATGGCTGGAATCCCAGCGTCATCAGTTCCTGCGCCATATTTCCCATGAATTGAAAACGCCGCTCGCCAGCATGCGTGAAGGAACGGAGCTGCTGGCAGATGAGGTGGCAGGGCCGCTAACGCCAGAACAGAAAGAAATTGTTGAGATTCTGGATGCCAGCAGCCGCAACCTGCAAAAGCTGATTGAACAACTGCTGGATTACAACCGCAAGCTGGCTGACGGGGCGGTCGTTCTTGAAGAGGTCGAGATTGCGCCGCTGGTGGATATGGTGATCTCCGCCCATAGCTTGCCAGCAAGAGCTAAAATGATGCATACCGGGGTGGAGTTGAGTGCGCCTGCCTGTCTCGCTGAACCGATGCTTTTAATGAGCGTTCTGGATAATCTTTACTCCAATGCGGTGCACTATGGTACTGAATCCGGTAACATTTATATCCGAAGTTATACGATGGGTTCCCGGGTGTTTATTGACGTCGCTAACACCGGCACCCCGATCCCTGATGACGAAAAAACCATGATCTTCGAACCCTTTTTCCAGGGGAGTCATCAGCGGAAGGGTGCGGTAAAAGGAAGTGGTCTGGGCTTAAGCATCGCCCGGGACTGCATACGACGCATGCAGGGTGAGCTAAACATTGCCACGGACGAACGTGCGGATGTTTGCTTCCGTATTGAACTGCCCCTGAGCCGGAAAAACCAATAAAATGAATCTAAGTCTGGTGAGTATGTCACACGTCTTTTTCCGCGCCGTACGCGCGGTGTTTTCCAGCAACACATTTCGCCTGGGTTTACCTTGTTTATTTCTGGCAGGGTGCGTTTCCCATGCGCCACAAAGTGCGATAAGCGGTAAACAAGAAGATAAATGGCCGGATAACCAGCTGGCGGATTTCCTCTCTACCCGCTGTGACGATATCTGGAATTTGTCAGGGCATGATGTCGAAAATAATCCGCTGTTCTGGCTGCGCGGAATAGATTGTGCCCAGCGTCTTGCGCCGGTGGATGCCCGTTCGAAAGCGGCGATGCTGGATGACGACACCTGGCAGGACGCTTTCAAGCGTGGAATTCTACTGGCCGATGCGAAAATCACCCCCGTCGAACGTCGGGCTAATGTGACCCGGCTGGATACCTTTACGATCGCGCTCCCGGTACAGGTACGACCGGTATACCAGCTCTGGCGGGATGGTCAGACCTTACAGCTTCAGCTGTCTGAAGAGCGCTCTCGCTACAGCAAGCTCCAGCAGTCCACCGACAGCGAACTTGATACGCTGCGTCAACAGCAACAGCATTTACGCACTCAGCTGGATACCACGACGCGCAAGCTGGAAAACCTGACCGATATCGAAAGACAGCTCTCGTCGCGCAAATATCAGCCTGGTAGCGCATCCGCAGCACCGGACAGCGACACGCAGAAACAAGAGGATGTGAAGCATGACGAGCCGTAAACCTGCCCATCTCTTACTGGTGGATGACGATCCCGGGCTGTTAAAGCTGCTGGGGATGCGTCTGGTGAGTGAAGGCTACAGCGTAGTGACTGCGGAAAGCGGACAGGAAGGGCTGAAAGTCCTTAGCCGCGAGAAAATTGATCTGGTCATCAGCGATCTGCGGATGGACGAAATGGACGGTCTGCAGCTGTTCGCGGAGATCCAGAAGCAGCAGCCGGGCATGCCGGTGATTATCCTGACGGCACACGGGTCAATTCCGGATGCCGTCGCCGCAACCCAGCAGGGCGTATTCAGCTTCCTCACCAAGCCGGTAGATAAAGACGCACTCTACAAAGCCATCGACAGCGCGCTGGAGCACGCGGCACCCTCTGGCGACGACGCATGGCGTGAATCCATTGTGACCCGCAGCCCGATCATGCTTCGTCTGCTTGAGCAGGCGCGGATGGTCGCCCAGTCCGACGTCAGCGTGCTGATTAACGGCCAGAGCGGAACCGGGAAAGAGATCCTGGCGCAGGCGATCCACAACGCCAGCCCGCGCAGCAAAAATGCCTTTATTGCCATTAACTGCGGCGCGCTTCCGGAACAATTGCTTGAGTCCGAACTGTTTGGTCATGCCCGTGGCGCCTTCACCGGCGCGGTAAGCAGCCGGGAAGGGCTGTTCCAGGCCGCGGAAGGCGGCACGCTGTTCCTCGACGAGATTGGTGACATGCCTGCGCCGCTACAGGTCAAACTGCTGCGCGTGCTTCAGGAGCGTAAAGTGCGCCCGCTGGGCAGCAACCGCGATATTGATATTAACGTACGAATTATTTCCGCCACCCACCGCGACTTACCAAAAGTGATGGCGCGCAACGAGTTTCGTGAAGACCTCTACTACCGTCTGAACGTGGTGAATCTCAAAATCCCGGCACTGGCAGAGCGTGCTGAAGATATTCCGCTGCTGGCGAATCACCTGTTGCGTCAGGCGGCCGATCGCCATAAACCATTTGTCCGCGCGTTTTCCACCGATGCGATGAAACGGCTGATGGCGGCCAGCTGGCCGGGTAACGTTCGCCAGCTGGTAAACGTGATTGAGCAGTGTGTGGCGTTGACGTCATCGCCCGTTATCAGCGATGCGCTGGTGGAGCAGGCGCTGGAAGGGGAAAACACGGCCTTGCCGACTTTCGCCGAAGCGCGTAACCAGTTCGAGCTGAACTATCTGCGCAAGCTGCTGCAGATCACCAAAGGCAACGTGACCCACGCAGCGCGAATGGCCGGACGCAACCGCACCGAGTTTTACAAGCTGCTCTCACGCCACGAGCTGGAAGCAAACGATTTTAAAGAGTAATGCCGTATGGTACTGTGAGCAATCGATTACGAGGCAGCTTACAGGCAAGCGTTTAAGGACCCACCATGAAAAAGATTGATGCGATTATTAAACCTTTCAAACTGGATGATGTGCGTGAAGCGCTGGCGGAAGTCGGCATCACCGGGATGACCGTGACGGAAGTGAAAGGTTTTGGTCGTCAGAAAGGCCACACCGAGCTTTACCGTGGCGCAGAGTACATGGTCGACTTTCTGCCGAAAGTGAAAATTGAAATCGTGGTCAGCGATGACATCGTCGATACCTGCGTGGATACCATCATCCGCACGGCGCAGACGGGCAAAATTGGCGACGGTAAAATCTTCGTCTTTGACGTGGCGCGCGTAATCCGTATCCGTACCGGCGAAGAAGACGACGCCGCGATTTAACGATGCCAACGGTTTTGAAGGCCGGGTAAGGCGTAGCCGCCACCCGGCGAAAAAAAAGCCCCTAGTTCGAGGGGCTTTTTGCATTACAGCACTTTATGCGGGCCGAAACATTCGTAATGAATGTTGTCTTTATTCACACCCAGCGCCACCAGCTGCTTCGCGGCATATTGCATAAACGCCACCGGTCCGCAGACGTAGAACTGCATATCCGGCGCGCTGAACGCCCCTTCATGCTGGCTTAAATTCATCAACCCTTCGCTGTCAAAACGTGCGGCTGCGCGGTCTGCTTCCGTTGGCAAGCGATACCAGGTATGCGCGGTGAAGCGGGGCAGCGTCGCGCCCAGCGTTTTCACTTCGTCCGCAAAGGCATGCACCTCGCCGTTCTCTGCGGCATGGAACCAGTTGACCTGTGCGCTGTGGTTTGCTTTCGCCAGCGTATCCAGCATCGCCAGCATTGGCGTTTGGCCGACACCAGCCGAGATCAGCGTTACCGGGGTAGTAGCGTCTACCGCCATGAAGAAGTCACCCGCCGGTGCGGCCAGGTGAACGACGTCACCCACGCTGGCTTCGTTATGCAGCCAGCTGGAAACCTGGCCGCCGTCCTCGCGTTTCACCGCAATGCGATAGCCTTTGCCGTCGGGTTTGCGGGTCAGGGAATACTGGCGGATCTCCTGATGCGGAAAACCTTCAGGCTTCAGCCACACGCCGAGATATTGGCCTGGCTGATAATCCGCTACCGGCTGACCATCCACCGGTTCAAATTCAAAACTGGTGATCAATGCGCTGCGCGGTGTTTTCTCAACGATGCGGAAGGCGCGAGTGCCTTCCCAGCCGCCGTTCTTGCTGGCGTTTTCACTGTAGATCTGCGCTTCACGGTTGATGAAGACGTTTGCCAGCACGCCGTAGGCTTTACCCCAGGCGTCCAGTACCTCCTGGCCCGGGCTGAACATTTCGTCCAGCGTTGCCAGCAGGTGGCCGCCGACAATATTGTACTGCTCGGGTTTGATCTGGAAGCTGGTGTGCTTCTGCGCGATTTTTTCCACCGCAGGCAGTAATGCCGCCAGGTTTTCAATGTTGCTGGCGTAGGCCGCGATGGCGTTGAACAGGGCTTCACGCTGATCGCCATTACGCTGGTTACTCATGTTGAAAATCTCTTTCAACTCTGGGTTATGCGTGAACATGCGATCGTAAAAATGAGCGGTGAGTTTAGGACCGGTTTCCACCAGCAGGGGGATGGTGGCTTTAACGGTAGCGATGGTTTGAGCGTCGAGCATGAGCGCGTCCTTTTGATGTGACTTTAATGATGTATTTTAAATGCATCTTATAAAAAATACCCCTGCGTTGTAAATGGTTCTTTGCAAGATGAAAAATATGCATCACAAACCTGAAAAGAAATCCGTTGAAACAGGGGAGCGCTTTATTCCTCAAACCCTTGCGTGGCGTGAAGGAAAACGTTTGCGTAAAATCGTTTGTCAAGACCTGTTATCACAGAACTATTCAGTTATACTGTTGCCCGTCGTCCAACAGGACTGCCTTTTCAGGCCAAAATTTACTTGTTAGCTGAGTCAGGAGATGCGGATGTTAAAGCGTGAAATGAACATTGCCGATTATGATGCCGAACTGTGGCAGGCTATGGAGCAGGAAAAAGTACGTCAGGAAGAGCACATCGAACTGATCGCCTCCGAAAACTACACCAGCCCGCGCGTCATGCAGGCACAGGGTTCTCAGCTGACCAACAAATACGCTGAAGGTTATCCAGGCAAGCGCTACTACGGCGGTTGCGAGTACGTTGATATCGTTGAGCAGCTGGCAATCGACCGTGCGAAAGAACTCTTTGGCGCTGACTACGCGAACGTGCAGCCGCACTCCGGCTCTCAGGCTAACTTCGCCGTTTACACCGCGCTGCTGCAGCCGGGCGATACGGTGCTGGGTATGAACCTGGCGCAGGGTGGCCACCTGACTCACGGCTCCCCGGTGAACTTCTCCGGCAAACTGTACAACATCATCCCTTACGGTATCGATGAGTCCGGTAAAATTGACTACGAAGACATGGCGAAGCAGGCTAAAGAGCATAAACCGAAGATGATCATCGGTGGCTTCTCTGCTTACTCCGGTATCGTTGACTGGGCAAAAATGCGTGAAATCGCAGACAGCATCGGTGCTTACCTGTTCGTCGACATGGCGCACGTAGCGGGTCTGATTGCCGCTGGCGTTTACCCGAACCCGGTTCCGCACGCTCACGTTGTGACCACCACTACCCATAAAACCCTGGCGGGTCCACGCGGTGGCCTGATCCTGGCGAAAGGCGGTGACGAAGAGCTGTACAAAAAACTGAACTCTGCCGTGTTCCCAAGCGCGCAGGGCGGCCCGCTGATGCACGTTATCGCGGCAAAAGCGGTAGCGCTGAAAGAAGCGATGGAGCCAGAGTTCAAGGTTTATCAGCAGCAGGTTGCTAAGAACGCCAAAGCGATGGTGGAAGTGTTCCTGAACCGTGGCTACAAAGTGGTTTCTGGCGGTACTGAAAACCACCTGTTCCTGCTGGATCTGGTTGATAAGAACCTGACCGGTAAAGAAGCTGACGCTGCACTGGGCCGCGCTAACATCACCGTGAACAAAAACAGCGTGCCAAACGATCCGAAGAGCCCGTTCGTGACGTCCGGTATCCGTATCGGTTCTCCGGCTGTGACGCGTCGCGGCTTTAAAGAAGCGGAAGTGAAAGAGCTGGCTGGCTGGATGTGTGACGTTCTGGACAACATCAATGACGAAGCGGTTATCGAGCGCGTCAAAGGTAAAGTTCTGGATATCTGCGCACGCTTCCCGGTATACGCATAATTCCTCTGCTCAGCAGAACGTTAAAAGGCCGCGCGTGCGGCCTTTTTTTATGGCTTAACGGCGGTCAAGGGATATTGCGCCTGGACCTACAATCGCCAGCAATATAAATGCGCCCGCAATACTGACATTCTTGTAGAAATTAATCATATTCGGTACGACCGCGTCACCGGTCATATTCCAGTAATGGTGACCAATCACCGCCGTGCCCAGCGTGTAGAACACAAACAGCACGGCAAGAGGGCGGGTGAAAAAGCCCAGTACGATCAGGATGGCGGCTGGTACTTCCATCACCACCGCAATAATGGCCGCCAGCATGGGCATCGGTGTCCCCAGCGAGGTCATATATTGTACGGTGCCGCTAAACCCCGTCAGTTTCGGATAACCAAAGATAATAAACAGGACGACAAGCGCGATACGGGCAATCAACAACAACAGATGGCGTGACTGACCAAAATCGAGATAACGTAGTGAGTTCATGGCAGAAAACCTCTGCAAGTGGAGTAATTTAAACGTAATACACATTTTCATTCCCTGCCATAAGCCTGACGACTGCACGATATGTTAATTTTTCGTTAATTTATAGCAGGCTATCTACTTGCTTAATTTTTCTATTCTCGCCAGACTATGGCCTCCATTTCGGGAGGGATTCATGGTCTTGCATTCCACGCGCTGGCTGGCGCTCAGCTATTTCACCTATTTCTTTAGCTACGGTATTTTTCTGCCATTCTGGAGCGTCTGGCTCAAGGGAATCGGCCTGACTCCAGAGACCATCGGCGTTCTGCTGGGGGCCGGACTGGTGGCGCGTTTTCTTGGCAGCCTGCTGATTGCCCCGCGCGTCAGCGATCCCTCTCTGCTGATCAAGGCTGTACGCATTCTCGCGCTGCTCACCCTGGTCTTTGTCGCCTGCTTCTGGGTAAGCCATCAGTTTGCCTGGCTGATGGTGGTGATGGTCGGCTTTAACCTGTTCTTCTCTCCGCTGGTTCCTCTGACGGATGCGCTGGCGAACACCTGGCAAAAGCAGATCACCATGGACTATGGCCGCGTGCGCCTGTGGGGCTCTATTGCTTTTGTTATCGGTTCCGCGCTGGTTGGGAAACTGGTCAGCCTCTACGACTACCGTGCGATTCTGGCTCTGCTGAGCATCGGGATAGCGTCGATGCTGCTGGGAATGCTGTTACGTCCATCCGTGATGCCGCAGGGAGAAAGTCGCCATCAGGAGAGCGCGGGTTGGCCAGCCTGGCGGAGCCTGGTCGCACAGAGCTGGCGCTTTCTGGCGTGCGTCTGTCTGCTTCAGGGGGCGCATGCGGCGTACTATGGCTTCAGCGCTATCTACTGGCAGGGGGCGGGCTACTCTGCCTCTGCGGTCGGTTACCTCTGGTCGCTGGGCGTGGTGGCCGAAGTCATTATTTTCGCCCTGAGCAAAAAGCTGTTCCGCCGTTTTGGCGCGCGCGATCTGCTGCTGCTTTCGGCGATTTGCGGCGTGGCACGCTGGGGTATTATGGGCTGGACGACGGATCTGCCATGGCTGATCTTGGCGCAAATTCTGCACTGCGGCACCTTCACCGTATGTCACCTGGCGGCGATGCGCTATATCGCTGCGCGTGAGGGCGGGGATGTGATTCGTCTGCAGTCGGTCTATTCCGCGGTAGCAATGGGCGGCAGTATTGCGGTGATGACGGTCTTTGCCGGTTTCCTGTATCAACACCTCGGGCACGGCGTCTTCTGGGTAATGGCGCTGGTGGCGCTACCGGCGATGTTTGTTCGACCAAAAGTGGCCGCACGCGCGTAACTACGACTCCAGCATCGCGCGAATATGCTCTTGCTGCTGCGCATTCAGTGATTCAACCGCGTGGATCAACGGCGGCGAGAACAGCGGCAGGGCAACAGGATAGGGGGTGACCACCAGCGCGGCTTCGCGCGGCGCGCCCTCTTTCTGAAAAGCCTGCAACGTCAGATAGCGAATATTGAGCGGCAGCAGCGTCAACTCGCGCAGCTGCTGTTCAATCAGCTCCTCACAGGATTTATCTTCCCCGGTCAACAGCACCACCTGCTTTTCATGGAGATCGGACTCCTGCATCAGCCAGGCGCCGAAAATCACCGCGACCAGGCTCATCTCTTCATCGGAAAAACGCAGGCCAAACTCCGCTTCCAGCTCAAACAACGCCTCTTTCGTGGTGCGTAACAGCCGGGGATAGAGACGATGGATCTCCTCTGGCAGGCTGTTGTCGATGCCAATTTCAAACAGGGAACGGTCCAGCGCCTGAGACAGATGGATATACAGCTGATCGGTCAGCCCTTGCTCGTCGCTGAAGTTCATCCCGGTCTGCGAGCGAAAACGGGCCACCATGCGCACGATGGCGCGACGCAAACGCTCATCCTGCTGGTGCTTATCCAGCACCGGATCGGGCGTGCGGAGCATCATAAACAGCAGCGCCAGAAACAACTGCTCATCCACATGCGCGCCCTGAGGAACGCGCCGCTTCCAGTGACGGACGATCTCCTGCGCCGTAAAATACTCTCCCCGCGACTGCGTCCAGCTGCGCTGGGCATGGGAAAATTGTGGCGTATTCCCCAGGTGGTGCTGGATAAGGCAGTACTGTAAGTAGAGCTGTAAGAACTGGATGTCGCGACACTCAAACTGCCGCTGCAGCTTGCGCGAGCAGAAGTTGATTAACGCCCGCAGGTTAGCATCGTCGTAAAGTGGCCGCGCGATGCCGTGTTGTTTAAGCGCGGTTTTTAACGCTGGCGTAAACTGGTGCGAGACAAACTGCGGGCAAAGGCGGAGCGCCCTGCGCAGCCAGTGCAGCAGGCATAAACGCTGGTTCAGGGCAGTGCCTTCAATCCGGTAGCTGCCGTCGTGGTGCGTGACGATATCCAGCCGGTGATAGCGCTGGATTTCATCGCGCGTCTCGGCTATATCTTGCCGTGCCAGGACGTCGTCCACGCCGTTGGCTGCGATTATGCTCTGTGCGGTGACGGCAGCATCGGGCAGGTAAAGCATTAAAAGCACCTGGCAACGGCGCTGCGAACTGGAAAGCACAGATGGAATTTCAAGCGTCGTCATCATCTGTCGGGTATCCAGTGTGAATGTTTGATAAGAATAGCTAAAGGATGGGGGCTGAAAAGCGCACCGGCAGGCCTTTCACTCAGGATTGCTGGAGAACATCACAGAATTTTTGACGTGAGGAATTGATGCAGACAGTTAAACACAGTGCGATGGCGTTATTTTTGGCGGTTATCTCCTTCACCACCTGCGCACATCCTCACAGTTTTATCAGCCTGAAAACCGAACTGGTCACCGACGGCACGCAGTTAAGTGGCCTGAAGATGCGCTGGACGATGGATGAAATCACCTCGGCTGACCTGCTTTATGATGCGGGAAATGCGAAGCCCGGCGATGAAATCTGGAAAAAGCTGGCGGCGGAAGTGATGGCTAACGTGCTGGGTCAGCACTACTTCACCGAGTTCTGGCATAACGGCCAGAAGGTGAAGTTTCTTAACCGACCCACGGAGTATGGTATGTCACGCGACGGGCATCAGGCGGTGCTGACGTTCGTCCTTCCGCTGGCGCACCCGCAGCCGCTGGCAGGGCAAAAATATACTTTTTCCACTTTTGACCCCACCTACTACGTCGACATGCACTACGCCGACGAGAGCGATGTACAGCTGCCGGCCTCGTTGCAGAAAACCTGCAAAATGGCGGTTCACACCCCGAAGCCCAGCGAAGAGACGCTGAACTTTGCCGTCTCTCTTGATAAAGAAGATGCGCCACCGGAGGACATGGAGTTGGGTAAACAGTTCGCGCAGGAGGTGACGTTACAATGTCAGTGATCGCTTCTCCGTCCCGCAAATCTCGCCGCTGGCTTCATCTTTGGCCGCTGGCGCTTTTTATACTGTTAGCTATTGGCGGTTCGCTCTGGCTGTGGCAGGCCTGGCCGCAGGTGATGATGAAAAGCATCATCTGGCAACGCGAGGTGAACCAGCAGATGAGTGGTTTACTGAAAGCGGTGGCGGAGAACCCAACGAAAGCGGGCGGTTCCCTGCTGGCGTTCAGCTTTATCTACGGGGTGCTGCATGCGCTGGGGCCTGGGCATGGCAAAATCGTTATCACCACCTGGCTTGCGACCCATCCGTCGAAGCTGAAATCGAGCATGGGTCTTACGCTGGCCTCCTCGCTGCTTCAGGGGGGCGTGGCGATTGGGCTGGTTGTCGTGGTGCTTTCACTTCTTCAGCTTCCAGCCCGGCAGCTGCACATGAGTAGCTTCTGGCTGGAAAAGGGGAGCTATGCGCTGGTGGGCGTGCTGGGGCTGATCCTCTGCTGGCGAGCACTGAAAAAACTGCGCGCGCTGTTGCAAAAACCGCAATTCAGGACTTTTACGCCGCATCACGTTCACGATGAAAACTGTGGCTGCGGACATCAGCATCTGCCGACGCAGGAACAGCTACAGAACGGTGATGACTGGCGTGCGCGGCTGATGATTGTGCTCTCGATGGGGATGCGCCCGTGCTCGGGGGCAATCATGGTGTTGTTGTTCAGCAAGGTGATTGGCGTGTTTGGCTGGGGAATGCTTTCTGCGCTGGCGATGGCGGCTGGAACGTCACTGACGATTTCTTCGCTGGCGTTGCTGGTGCACAGCTTCCGTCAGCTGGCGGTTAAACTCAGCGGCAATAAAACGCCGGTGCTGTGGCGACAGGTCGGATGGACAACGCTCGCGCTGGCGGGCGGGGTGATTCTGCTGGTGGCGGCGGTGACGATGTGGAACAGTGTGGTACCGGTGGGAAGGGGATTGCGGCCGTTTTAGTTGGGATTCCCTCTCCCACAGGGAGAGGGAATGACCGGGATTAACGCTTCAGCGCGTCGCTCAGTTCATCACGCATGTTTGCCAGCATGGCTTTAACGACGCGTGGGTTACCGGCAACGATGTTGCCGGTAGACATATAGTTATGGCCGCCGGTGAAATCACACACGATGGCACCTGCTTCACGTGCGATCAGCTCGCCCGCGGCAAAATCCCATGGCTTCAGAGACAGCTCGAAGTATCCGTCAACGCGGCCGGTCGCCACGTAAGCCAGATCCAGCGCAGCAGAACCGGTGCGACGGAAGTCCGCGCATTCGGTGAACAGTTTGCCCAGGATATTCATGTAGGTGGTTGCGTGCTGTTTCGCCTTGAACGGGAAACCGGTCGCCAGGATGGTGCCGTCCAGATCGCGAGCGTTGCTGCAGCGCAGACGGTAGCCGTTCAGCTGTGCGCCCTGACCGCGGGTAGCGGTGAACAGTTCGTTACGCATTGGATCGTAGACAACAGCGACTTCAGTACGGCCTTTGATGCGTACGGCGATAGACACAGAGAAGTGTGGCAGGCGTTTGACGAAGTTGGTGGTGCCATCCAGTGGATCGATAACCCATTGAACATCCTGATCGGTACCTTCATGTTCACCGCTTTCTTCGGTGATGATGGTGTGCTGCGGGTAAGATTTGCGGATCGTTTCGATAATAATCGCTTCTGCGGCTTTATCGACATTCGTCACGAAATCATTGCTGCCTTTCTGGCTGGTTTCTACGGAGTCTGGCGTTTCGTAGTGTTTGGCAATTACATTACCCGCCTTGCGCGCTGCGCGCACGGCGATGGTCAGCATCGGATGCATCGGTCTCTCTCACTGGATGTTAAAGAACAGGAAAATCGGCGCAGAGTATAGCAGCGGGATCGGATTATGTCTCTCGTTTATGATAATATGCCCGAATATTCTTCAGACGCTGAATTCAGACACTAAAAATTATGCTGCAAAACATTCGAATCGTGCTGGTCGAAACATCGCACACCGGCAACATGGGCTCCGTTGCCCGCGCTATGAAAACCATGGGCTTAACGAACCTGTGGCTGGTTAACCCGCTGGTGAAGCCAGACTCACAGGCCATCGCCCTGGCCGCCGGAGCCAGCGACGTGATTGGCAACGCGCAGATCGTCGATACCCTCGACGAAGCGCTGGCAGGCTGCAGCCTGGTAGTCGGCACCAGTGCTCGCTCCCGCACATTGCCGTGGCCGATGCTGGACCCGCGCGAATGCGGTCTGAAGAGTGTCTCTGAGGCAGAACAGGCGCCGGTTGCGCTGGTGTTTGGCCGTGAGCGTGTTGGCCTGACCAACGACGAACTGCAGAAATGCCACTACCATGTGGCGATTGCCGCCAACCCGGAATACAGCTCGCTGAACCTGGCGATGGCAGTGCAGGTGATCGCCTACGAAGTGCGTATGGCGTGGCTGGCGACGCAGGAGAAAGAGGTAGAGCCTAAAGAAGAGACGGCCTACCCGCTGGTGGATGACCTGGAGCGTTTCTATGGTCACCTGGAGCAGACGCTGCTTTCGACCGGCTTTATTCGTGAAGGCCATCCAGGCCAGGTGATGAACAAGCTGCGTCGTCTGTTCACCCGCGCGCGCCCGGAAAGCCAGGAGCTGAACATCCTGCGCGGCATTCTGGCGTCGATTGAGCAGAAGAATAAAGAGTAGTGTCGTCTGTTTGCCGGGTGGCGCTTTGCTTACCCGACCTACCACGCATTCTCCCTCTCCCCGTGGGAGAGGGCTGGGGTGAGGGCATCAGGCAGCACCCTTGTGATACGACACGGTTTTGTAGGTCGGGTAAGCGCAGCGCCACCCGACAAAAAACGGCACAGAAGGTTAAATACCTGACTAAAACAGTCAAGTAAATAGTTGACCATTTTAGTCAGGAATGTCAGACTTGGCCCTGCTATGCAATACCCCCATTTTACAATAAAAAACCCCGGGCAGGGGCGAGTTTGAGGTTAAGTAAGACATGAGACTGACATCTAAAGGGCGTTATGCCGTGACCGCGATGCTGGACGTTGCGCTCAACTCCGAAGCGGGCCCGGTTCCGTTGGCTGATATTTCTGAACGACAAGGGATCTCCCTCTCCTATCTGGAACAGCTGTTCTCCAGACTGCGTAAAAATGGACTGGTTTCCAGCGTTCGTGGCCCGGGCGGCGGTTATCTGCTGGGTAAAGACGCGGGCAGTATTGCAGTGGGTGAAGTGATTAGCGCAGTTGACGAATCCGTCGACGCGACCCGTTGCCAGGGTAAAGGCGGCTGCCAGGGCGGCGATAAGTGCCTGACCCACGCGCTGTGGCGCGATCTGAGCGACCGTCTGACCGGCTTCCTGAACAACATCACCCTCGGTGAGCTGGTGAATAACCAGGAAGTTCTGGATGTATCAGGCCGTCAGCACAGCCATGATTCCCAACGCAGCACCCGCGCGCAGGACGCCATCGACGTCAAACTGCGCGCGTAATAAAACGATAAGTATTTCAGAATCAGGCCGGGGCACCGCGCCCCGCGTACTCGGTCGTACATCCAGCCGGTTGCCTGATTCCTTGCATTGAAGCGATGTACGGAGTTTATAGAGCAATGAAATTACCGATTTATCTCGATTACTCCGCAACCACGCCGGTGGACCCGCGTGTTGCCGAGAAAATGATGCAGTGTCTGACCCTGGACGGAAACTTTGGTAACCCAGCTTCCCGTTCACACCGTTTTGGCTGGCATGCTGAAGAGGCGGTTGATATCGCCCGTAATCAGATTGCTGACCTGGTGGGTGCCGACCCGCGTGAGATTGTTTTCACCTCCGGTGCGACCGAATCCGACAACCTGGCGATCAAAGGTGCAGCCAACTTTTATCAGAAAAAAGGCAAGCACATTATCACCAGCAAAACCGAACACAAAGCCGTGCTGGACACCTGCCGTCAGCTGGAGCGTGAAGGGTACGAAGTGACGTACCTGGCGCCGCAGAGCAACGGGATCATCGACCTGAAAGAGCTCGAAGCAGCGATGCGTGATGACACCATTCTGGTCTCCATCATGCACGTCAACAACGAAATCGGCGTCGTTCAGGACATCGCCACCATCGGCGAAATGTGCCGTGCGCGCGGTATTATCTACCACGTAGATGCGACCCAGAGCGTGGGTAAACTGCCTATCGACCTGAGCCAGCTGAAAGTGGACCTGATGTCCTTCTCCGGCCACAAAATCTATGGCCCGAAAGGGATCGGCGCGCTGTACGTTCGTCGTAAGCCACGTATCCGCATCGAAGCACAGATGCACGGCGGCGGTCACGAGCGCGGCATGCGTTCCGGTACGCTGCCTGTTCACCAGATCGTGGGCATGGGCGAAGCATACCGCATTGCGAAAGAAGAGATGGAAACCGAGATGGCACGCCTGCGCACGCTGCGTAACCGTCTGTGGGACGGCGTGAAGGATATGGAAGAAGTGTATCTGAACGGCGATCTCGAGCAGGGCGCGCCAAACATCCTCAACGTCAGCTTCAACTATGTTGAAGGCGAGTCGCTGATCATGGCCCTCAAAGACCTGGCCGTTTCTTCCGGTTCTGCCTGTACGTCTGCAAGCCTGGAGCCATCCTACGTGCTGCGCGCGCTGGGTATGACTGACGAGCTGGCACACAGCTCTATCCGTTTCTCTTTAGGTCGTTTCACTACCGAAGAAGAGATTGACTACACCATCAAGCTGGTTCGTAACTCCATCGGCCGTCTGCGTGACCTTTCTCCACTGTGGGAAATGTTTAAGCAGGGCGTGGATCTGAACAGCATTGAATGGTCACATCACTAATCGGTACATAAGGAGAATTCAATCATGGCATACAGCGAAAAAGTCATCGATCATTACGAAAACCCGCGCAACGTTGGCTCTTTTGACAACAGCGACGAATCTGTTGGTAGCGGCATGGTGGGTGCACCGGCGTGCGGCGACGTGATGAAGTTGCAGATTAAAGTCAACAATGAAGGTATCATTGAAGACGCGCGCTTCAAGACCTACGGCTGCGGTTCTGCCATTGCGTCCAGCTCCCTGGTCACCGAATGGGTGAAGGGCAAGTCTCTGGACGAAGCACAGGCAATCAAGAACACGGATATTGCTGAAGAACTCGAACTGCCACCGGTGAAAATTCACTGTTCTATTCTGGCAGAAGACGCGATCAAAGCCGCCATTGCGGATTACAAAAGCAAACGTGAAGCAAAATAATTGAGGTTTGAGTATGTCGATTACCCTTAGCGACAGCGCTGCCGCGCGAGTAAGCTCTTTTCTGGCGAACCGTGGTAAAGGCTTTGGCCTGCGACTGGGCGTACGTACCTCCGGCTGTTCTGGTATGGCTTACGTACTGGAGTTTGTTGACGAGCCGGCGTCTGATGACACCGTGTTTGAAGACAAGGGCGTGAAGGTGGTGGTCGATGGCAAAAGCCTGCAATTCCTCAACGGCACTCAGCTGGACTTCGTCAAAGAAGGCCTGAACGAAGGGTTCAAATTCACGAACCCGAACGTCAAAGACGAGTGTGGTTGCGGCGAAAGCTTCCACGTTTAACCGCGCGTCATCCGAAACCCCACCGTGGCTTTGCTGCGCGTGGGGTTTGTTCTAACAGGCTACCCCTGAGATTGTTATGGATTACTTCACTCTCTTCGGACTACCCGCTCAATACCCGATCGATCTTCAGGCGCTGACGGTCCGTTTTCAGGATTTGCAGCGTCAGTACCATCCGGATAAATTCGCCAGCGGGACGCAGGCCGAGCAGTTGGCTGCAGTTTCGCACTCTGCCACCATTAATCAGGCCTGGCAGACGCTGCGTCATCCGCTGGCGCGTGCTGAATATCTGCTCTCGCTCCACGGTTTTGATCTGGCGAGCGAACAGCATACCGTTCGCGATACGGCGTTTCTGATGGAACAGCTGGAGCTGCGCGAAGAGCTGGATGAGATTGAACAGGCCAAAGACGAAGCGCGGCTGGAAAGCTTTATCACGCGCGTGAAGGGTATGTTTGATACCCGCCATCAGCAGATGGTGGAGCAACTGAACAACGAGACCTGGGACGTGGCGGCAGACACTGTGCGCAAACTCCGTTTTCTCGATAAACTGCGAAGCAGTGCTGAACAACTCGAAGAAAAGCTGCTCGATTTTTAATTTCGGAAGCAATTATGGCCTTATTACAAATTAGTGAGCCTGGCTTAAGTGCCGCACCGCACCAGCGTCGTCTGGCGGTGGGTATTGACCTGGGCACCACCAATTCTCTCGTGGCGACCGTGCGTAGCGGCCAGGCGGAAACGCTGGCTGACGAGCAGGGCCGCCATCTGCTGCCTTCCGTGGTCCACTACCAGCAGCAGGGTCACGCGGTAGGCTACGACGCGCGCGCCAACGCCGCGCGCGATCCGGCCAACACCATCAGCTCGGTTAAGCGCATGATGGGCCGTTCGCTGGCCGATATTCAGACCCGTTACCCGCATCTGCCGTATCAGCTTCAGGCCAGTGAAAACGGCCTGCCGATGATCGCGACCGAGGCTGGTCTGCTGAACCCGATCCGTGTTTCTTCGGACATCCTGAAGGCGCTGGCAGCGCGCGCTACGGCGACGCTCGGCGGCGATCTCGACGGCGTGGTGATTACCGTTCCGGCCTATTTTGACGATGCACAGCGTCAGGGCACCAAGGACGCCGCCCGTCTGGCGGGCCTGCACGTATTACGCCTGCTGAACGAACCGACGGCGGCGGCCATTGCCTACGGCCTCGACTCCGGTCAGGAAGGGGTGATTGCCGTTTACGACCTCGGCGGCGGTACCTTTGATATCTCCATCCTGCGCTTAAGCCGTGGCGTATTTGAAGTGCTGGCGACCGGCGGGGATTCCGCGCTGGGCGGCGATGACTTCGACCATCTGCTGGCGGATTACATTCGTGAGCAGGCGGGGATTGCCGATCGCAGCGATGCGCGCGTCCAGCGTGAACTGCTGGATGCCGCCATCGACGCCAAAATTGCCCTCAGCGATGCGCAGACGGTTACCGTGAACGTGGCGGGCTGGCAGGGTGAAATCTCCCGTGACCAGTTTAACGATCTGATCGCACCTTTGGTGAAACGCACGCTGCTGGCCTGCCGTCGCGCATTGAAAGATGCGGGCGTTGAGGCTGACGAGGTGCTGGAAGTGGTCATGGTCGGCGGTTCTACCCGTGTGCCGCTGGTGCGCGAACGTGTAGGTGAGTTCTTTGGCCGCACGCCGCTGACCGCCATCGATCCGGACAAAGTGGTTGCCGTGGGCGCGGCCATTCAGGCCGATATTCTGGTCGGCAACAAGCCGGACAGTGAAATGCTGCTGCTGGACGTTATCCCGCTGTCCCTTGGTTTAGAAACCATGGGTGGCCTGGTGGAGAAAGTCATTCCGCGTAACACCACCATTCCGGTGGCGCGCGCGCAGGAGTTCACCACCTTTAAAGACGGCCAGACTGCGATGTCCATCCACGTCATGCAGGGCGAACGCGAACTGGTGCAGGACTGCCGCTCTCTTGCGCGCTTTGCGCTGCGCGGTATCCCGGCATTGCCAGCGGGCGGGGCGCATATTCGCGTTACCTTCCAGGTTGATGCGGACGGCCTGCTGAGCGTCACGGCGATGGAAAAATCCACCGGCGTGGAATCGTCCATCCAGGTGAAGCCGTCCTACGGCCTGACCGATGGCGAGATCGCCTCCATGATTCAGGACTCAATGAGCTACGCCGAGCAGGATGTGAAGGCGCGTATGCTGGCGGAACAGAAAGTGGAAGCCGCACGCGTGCTGGAAAGCCTGACCGGGGCACTCAATGCCGATGCCGCGCTGTTAAGCGCCGCTGAGCGTCAGGTGATTGACGAGGCTGCCGCGCACTTAAGCGTTGTCGCCATGGGCAATGATGCTGACGCAATAGAAGAAGCCATTAAAAACGTTGATAAACAAACCCAGGACTTCGCCGCTCGCCGCATGGACAAATCCGTCCGCGTCGCGCTGAAAGGCCAGTCCGTGGACGAGGTTTAATATGCCAAAGATTGTTATTTTGCCTCATGCGGACCTTTGTCCGGATGGCGCTGTTCTGGAAGCGAAGACCGGCGAAACCATTCTCGATGTTGCCCTGCGCGCAGGTATCGAAGTGGAACACGCCTGTGAAAAATCCTGTGCCTGCACTACCTGTCACTGCATCGTGCGTGAAGGTTTTGACTCGCTCGCCGAAAGCACCGAAGACGAAGACGACATGCTGGATAAAGCATGGGGTCTGGAGCCAGACAGCCGCTTAAGCTGCCAGGCCGCGGTGACCGACGAAGATCTGGTCGTGGAATTCCCACGCTACACCATCAACCACGCACGCGAGCATTAATATGGGACTGAAGTGGACAGACAGCCGTGAGATCGGCGAAGCGCTCTACGACGCGAACCCGGATCTCGATCCGAAAACCGTACGATTCACCGACATGCACCAGTGGATCTGCGATTTAGATGATTTCGACGACGATCCAAACGCATCCAATGAAAAAATTCTGGAGGCGATTCTGTTAGTCTGGTTAGATGAAGCAGAGTAAATCACTTAACGGGCTGCCTTCAGGCGGCCCGTTTGCTAATAAGGATAAATAAAATGACCGAAGCGATGAAGATTACGCTCTCTACGCAGCCTGCCGACGCGCGCTGGGGCGAGAAAGCCAGCTACAGCATCAATAACGACGGTATTACCCTGCACCTGACGGGCAACGATGATTTGGGCCTGATCCAGCGCGCCGCGCGCAAAATCGACGGTCTGGGGATCAAACATGTCTCGCTGGAAGGCGAAGGCTGGGACACCGACCGCAGCTGGGCATTCTGGGCGGGGTACAAAGGTCCGAAAGGCACCCGCAAAATTGAGTGGGCAAACCTCGACGACGCCGGTCAGAAAGAGCTGGAAAGCCGCCTGCAGATCATCGACTGGGTGCGCGACACCATCAACGCCCCGGCGGAAGAGTTAGGTCCTGAGCAGCTGGCGCAGCGCGCCGTTGACCTGCTGTGCGGCGTGGCGGGCGACAAAATGTCCTACCGTATTACCAAAGGTGAAGACCTGCGCGAGCAGAACTATATGGGTATCCACACCGTAGGCCGTGGTTCTGAGCGCCCTCCGGTCCTGCTGGCGCTGGATTACAACCCAACCGGCGATAAAGAAGCGCCTGTCTTTGCCTGCCTGGTCGGCAAAGGCATTACTTTTGACACTGGTGGCTACAGCCTGAAGCAGAGCGCGTTCATGGACTCCATGAAGTCCGACATGGGCGGCGCGGCAACCATTACTGGTGCGCTGGCGTTCGCGATTACCCGCGGCCTGAACAAGCGCGTGAAGCTTTACCTGTGCTGCGCCGACAACATGGTCAGCGGCAATGCCTTCAAGCTGGGCGACATCATTCGCTATCGCAACGGCAAAAATGTTGAAGTGATGAACACCGATGCCGAAGGCCGCCTGGTGCTGGCTGATGGCCTGATTGACGCCTCTGCGCAGAAACCTGAGCTGATTATCGACATGGCGACCCTGACCGGTGCGGCGAAAACCGCCCTGGGGAACGACTACCATGCGCTGTTCAGCTTCGATGACAAGCTGGCCGCACGCCTGCTGGCAAGCGCCGCGGCGGAAAACGAGCCATTCTGGCGTCTGCCGCTGGCCGAGTTCCACCGCAGCCAGCTGCCGTCCAACTTTGCCGAGCTGAATAACACCGCAAGCGCGGCGTATCCGGCAGGGGCAAGTACCGCAGCAGGCTTCCTGTCTCACTTCGTTGAGAACTATCACGAAGGCTGGCTGCACATCGACTGCTCCGCAACCTACCGTAAAGCAGCGGTAGAACAGTGGTCCGCGGGTGCGACCGGTCTGGGCGTGCGTACCGTGGCGAACCTGCTGACGGCTGAGTAACCTTTTTTGCCGGGTGGCGCTACGCTTACCCGGCCTACAAAACCCGTAGGCCCGTGCAAGCGTAGCGCCGCCGGGCAATTGTGAAGTAGCCAAACTATGTCCGAAACCAAAAACGAATTAGAAACTCTGCTGGAACAGGCGGCCACCGAGCCCGCTCACCGTCCGGCATTTTTCCGCACGTTGCTGGAATCTACCGTCTGGGTGCCAGGCACCGCGGCGGAAGGTGAGCAGGTTGTGGAAGACAGCGCGCTGGATCTGCTGCACTGGGAGAAAGACGACGGCTCTTCAGTGATCCCGTTCTTTACCTCACTGGAAGCGCTGCAGGAAGCCGTGGAAGATGAACAGGCATTCGTGGTGATGCCGGTGCGTACGCTGTTTGAAATGACGTTGGGCCAGACCCTGTTCCTCAACGCCAAACTGCCAACCGGGAAAGAGTTCACCCCGCGTGAAATCAGTCATCTGATGGGTGAAGAGGGCAATCCGCTCAGCACTCAGGAAGTGCTGGAAGGGGGCGAAACGCTGCTACTCTCAGAAGTGGCCGAGCCGCCCGCGCAGATGATTGATTCCCTGACCACGCTCTTCAAAACGCTCAAGCCCGTCAGGCGCGCATTCCTCTGCTCCATTAAAGAGAATGCCGACGAGCAACCGGTGCTGCTGATCGGTATTGAAGCAGATGGCGATATCGACGACATCATTCAGGCGGCGGGAAGCGTGGCGACCGACACGCTGCCGGGCGACGAGCCGATTGATATCTGCCAGGTGACGAAAGGTGAGAAGGGCATCAGCCATTTTATTACCGAGCACATCACGCCGTTTTATGAGCGTCGCTGGGGCGGGTTCCTGCGCGATCTCAAAACCAACCGCATTATCTGATGACGCGGGGTGAACTTCACCCCGTTGCTTCCAGCAGCAGTAAATCCATCAGCAGTACCAGATTCGACTCAAATGACGTCACGCCTGCTGCTTCAGCAGCGAAATGCACCGCTTCGTCATAGAGGGCAAAGTGTACGTCCGCCATCCCCGCCAGCGTATTGGCCGAGGCGCGGGTAAACGCGACGACGGTCATCCCGACGTTTTTGGCAATTCGCGCTTTATCCAGCACCTGCTCCGTTTCGCCGCTGCGTGAAACGGCAATGAACACCTGATAGCGGGCGGCGTTGCTGAGAAAAATGTTCCGGCTGTCCCCTGGCCCGGAAATAAATGCCGTTTTGCCCAACACCTGCAATTTCTTGGTCAGGTACTCGGCAAACAGATAGGAAAACCCGGCACCGTAGAGAAAAAAGCTCTCTTTCTGGCGCAGCAGGTTGGCAAACTGCTGGCGTTTGTCCTGAGTGACCCACTGAAAAGTTTGCTGATAGTTGGCGATGAATTGATTAAAAAGGGCAGGTAGCTCAGGGAGCGATTGCCCCTGCACGGCGATATGCGGCGTGTCAGAAAGCAGCTGCTTGCAGTGCCAGATAAACTCGCTAAAACCGCTGAACCCCAGCTTCTGACACAGCCGCATAATGGTGGCGGTAGAAACAAATGTCGCCTGCGCCAGCTCGCGCACCGTGATATTGCCCACCAGCAGCGGATGCTCCGTGAGGTGGGCGAGGACGCGATACTCCGCGCGGGTCAGTGACGCCCCGCGCGTTAACAGCGTGGCCAGGCGGTTATCCATTATTTTGCCGGTTCAACCGGCAGATCGTCTCGCGCACCCCATTCGCTCCAGGCGCCGTCGTAAAGAGTGACGTCGTTAACCCCGAGGGTGGCAAGTGCCAGAATCACCACGCAGGCCGTTACGCCGGAACCGCAGCTGGCAATGATCGGACGATGTAAATCCACACCCGCACGGTCAAAAATGGCGCGCAGTTCATCGGTGGTTTTCAGCTCCCCTTCAAAAACCAGATCGCCCCACGGCACGTTCAGCGCGCCCGGAATATGTCCACGCTTCAGGCCCGGACGCGGTTCATCCGCTTCGGCATTAAAGCGAGGAGCAGGACGGGCATCGACAATTTGCGCCGTCTTCTCGTGGCTAACGACCAGTACGTCAGTCAAACGTTTGACGACGTGTGCGTCAAACGTGGCATCGAAATCGCCTTCCGGCAGCGTGACATCACCCTGCTGAAGCGGCAGGTCATCACGCTTCCAGCCCGCCAGACCGCCTGCCAGAATTGACACTTTCTCTACGCCAAACTGTTTTAACATCCACCACGCGCGCGGTGCGGAAAAGAGGTTGCCCTCATCGTAAACAACCAGATGCTTGTCGCGGCTCACGCCCAGCTCGCGCATCGCCACGGAAAAGGCTTCCGGGCGCGGCAGCATGTGCGGCAGGGGAGAGTTGTGATCGGAGAGGGCTTCAATATCAAAAAATACCGCGCCAGGCAGATGGCCGGCACGGTATTCAGCGAGCATATCACGAAGATGTTCCTGCCCGGCTGGGGCCATCCGCGCGTCAATAATCTGGACTTCCGGGTCGTCGCCGTGCTCAATCAGCCAGTCGGCGGCGACAAAATATGAGGTGGACATGGGATGCCTCCATTCTTTTCCGTAAAAAAGGATTGTCGGTGTTTTTTATGACACCGACAAGCAAACCACGTTCAACTCGCGAGCAAGCCCCTATTTTTTCACCGTTTCGCCATTCTGCCAGGCCTTTTGCAGCGCGGGCCAGTAGTCGCGGTTGGCTTCGATCATCTCATCCAGAATTGCTTTCGCGTGCGCCATGGTCGGCACGGTGCGGTTCAGGGTGAAGGCCTGCAGGGCTTTCTCATAACTGCCTTCGATGGTCGCCTCCACCAGCAGCTGTTCGGATGCCAGCTGCTGTTGCAGCAGGGTCTGATGGAACAGCGGCACCCGACCGATGCGCACAGGCTCTGGTCCTTCGGAGGTGATATAGGCGGGCACTTCCACCATCGCATCGTATGGCAGGTTGGTAATCGCCCCGCGGTTTTCCACCATCACCAGATGGCGGCTGCGCAGGTTAAAGGCCAGCGAGCAGGCCACGTCGACGATAAACTCGCCGTGGACGCCCACGTGGAAGGCATCCGGCAGGATCCCGGTGCGCTTGTACTCTTGCGCAGCAGCAAAGAGTTTTTTCTCACGCCCGTCCATCACTTCGTTGGCGCGGGTATAGTCCGGGTTCTGATGCTCCACAATCTGGTTTGGCATCAGGTAATACTGCAGATACGGGTTCGGCAGGTACTCCGGGAAGTTATCCATGACGGGCTTGATGTTGCGCCAGGTCTTCACCCAGGAGGGATCGGAATGTTGCGGATCGGTTTTGGCGGCGTCTTCCGTCAACAGGCCAAACTTCGCGATATGTTTGCGCAGTTCGGGCAGCTTGTCTTCGCCGTCCACCAGCACGCGGGTAAACCAGCCGAAGTGGTTCAGGCCGAAATAGTCCACCTCCAGCTTGTGGCGATCCACGCCCAGAATGGCGCCCATATTGCGCATTGCGGCGACGGGCATATCGCAGATGTTCAGCACCCGCGCGTTCGGGCGCAGGCGGCGCACGCCTTCCGCCACGATCGCTGCCGGGTTGGAGTAGTTCACGATCCAGGCTTTTTCATGCGCGTAGCGATCCACCCGATCGATAAGCTCTACCATCGGCAGGATCGTGCGCAGTCCGTACGCCAGGCCGCCGGGACCGCAAGTCTCCTGGCCGACCACGCCGTGCCGCAGTGGGATCTTCTCATCCTGCTCGCGCATTTTATACTGACCGACCCGCATCTGGGCGAAGACGAAATGTGCGCCGCTGAACGCCACTTCCGGGTCAGTGGTGACGGTGAATTTGATGCTTTCACTGTGGTCACGAATCACTTTCTCAACCACCGGCGCGATGGTGTTCTGACGCGCCTCGTCGATGTCATAGAGGCGGATTTCGGCCAGCGGGAAGTCATGCAGACGTACCATCAGGCTTTTCACAATACCCGGCGTGTAGGTGCTGCCGCCACCGGCAATCGACAGAATAAAGGGGGGTGTAAACATCTTTAGCTCCTTTCAGAGAAACGTCTCAACGGCTTCTCGCATTTTTTTGACATGCAGCCCGTAGACTACCTGAACGTTGTTACCTTGTTTGATGACCCCTTTCGCGCCGGTCGCTTTCAGGCGCGGCTCGTCGATGATGTCGACGTCCTTCACCGTGACGCGTAAGCGGGTATAGCAGTTATCCACAACCTCAATATTCTCCCTGCCGCCGAGGCCCACTACGATGGACTCACCCAGCCCGTCGTTATTGCCCCTCGCCTGGTACTCCTGCTTGCTGTAGAGACGTGTCTCCTGATCCTCATCCTCACGGCCTGGGGTCTTCATGTTGAAGCGCAGAATAAGGAAGCGGAACACCGTGAAGTAGAGGGAAAACATGATCAGCCCTACCAGGATGTACATTGGCCAGTTGGATTTCTCTGTGCCGAGCGGCAGGTTGTAGAGAATGAAATCAATGATCCCGTTGGCACCGATGGCGTGAACGCCAAATAGCGAGAACAGCATCATGCCGATGCCGGTCAGCACCGCGTGAACCACGAACAGCAGCGGCGCGACGAACAGGAAGGAGAACTCAATCGGCTCGGTGACGCCGACCAGCAGCGAGGTCAGCGCTGCCGGGATCAAAATGGCTTTCGCAACAACTTTGCGTTCCGGTTTTGCGGTCATATACATCGCCAGCGCGGCGGCGGGCAGGCCGAACATTTTGCTGATGCCGCGCGCGTCCCACACCACGGTGCTGCTGAGCTGCTTCACCTCCGGGCAGGCCATTTCGGCGAAGTAGATATTGCGCGCGCCCTGATAGGTTGCGCCGCACACCTCCTGCGTCCCCCCGAGTTCGGTATAGAGGAACGGGGTATAAACCAGATGATGCAGGCCAGTCGGTACCAGAATGCGCTCAAGGAAACCGTAAATGGCTACGCCGAACGGACCTGAGCCTTTAATGGCCAGCGCCAGCGCGCTAATCCCGTGCTGAGCGTACGGCCAGATTTCGCTCATTACCACGCCGAGCAGCATGGAGACGGGCAGCATCACAATCGCGACAAAGCAGTGGCCGGAGTAAATCGCCATCGCACCGTTAAACTGTACGCCGGAATATTTGTTGTAAAGGTAGCCGGAGAGCGCCCCGGTCAGGATCCCGGCGAAAACACCCATCTCCAGCACCTGAACGCCCAGCACCATGCTTTGACCCGCGGCTTTCATCTGCCCGGCAGGCGCAAGCTCACCCTGAAGCTGTAACGTTACGTTCATGGCGTTGATAAACACCACGAAGGTCACCAGACCAATCAGCGCCGCGTAGCCTTTATCGCGCGTTGCCAGCCCAATCGGGATCCCGACGGCAAACACCAGCGCCAGGTTGACCAGCACCGACACGGCGGATTTGGAAATCAGCTGGCCGATACTCTGAATGAGCGGATGGCCAAGAAACGGCAGGTACTCGGCCAGGTTGCCGTTACCCAATACGTTACCAAAGGCGATAAACAGACCGACGATCGGTAAGATAAGTACGGGGCCGTACAATGATTTTCCGAAATTTTGTAGGGCGTTCACGGCTCGTTTCATGGCTTTCTCTCTTATTGAACCGCGCACTCGGGGTGCGTCATGGTCATAAAACTAGCAGGCTCCTGATGCTTTTATCCAGCTATCTTATTGTTTTAAAAACAAATGACGTGAAAGGTAACATGTGACGTTATGCTCTGTGATCGCGGTTCCACCTCCACGCCGCCGGACATGGCGATTCTGCGAGGCGCTTTCCAGATTCTAAAATTGGACTTTTTGTATTAACGAAACTTGCGGATAATACTTATCCGGACGACGACCAACAGGCCCCCTCAGGCCAGGGACAAAGGATGAAACCGTTTCGCTTAGCCGCGATCTCTCTCGCGCTGCTTACCACATTTACGCTTGTCGGCTGTGACAACAGCGACGATAAATCTCAGACTGCGGCTCCCGCAGCATCCACCACATCAACCCCGAAAGCGGCTGAAAAGCCTGATGCAGAAAAACTGGCAAAACTGGCGGCACAGAGCCAGGGCAAAGCATTAACCCTACTGGATGCCTCTGAAGTACAGCTGGACGGCGCCGCCACTCTGGTGTTGACCTTCTCTGTTCCGTTGAATCCCGACCAGGATTTCGCGAAAACAGTGCATGTCGTGGATAAGAAAAGTGGCAAGGTTGACGGGGCGTGGGAACTTGCGCCTAACCTGAAAGAGCTTCGCCTGCGTCATCTGGAGCCCAACCGTAATCTGGTTGTCACCGTCGAACGTGGTTTACAGGCGCTGAACAAAGCAACGTTCGACATTGATTATGAAAAAGCGATCACCACCCGGGATGTCGAACCGACGGTCGGTTTTGCCAGCCGCGGATCGCTGCTGCCGGGCAAAGTGGTGGAAGGGCTGCCGGTGATGGCGCTCAACGTCAACAATGTGGACGTTAATTTCTACCGCGTGAAGCCGGAATCGCTGGCTTCCTTTGTCAGTCAGTGGGAGTACCGTAACTCCCTGACCAACTGGGAATCCGACAACCTGCTGAAGATGGCGGAACTGGTTTATACCGGTCGCTTTGATCTCAATCCGGCGCGCAATACCCGTGAAAAACTGCTTCTGCCGCTCAAGGATATCAAGCCGCTCCAGCAGTCTGGCGTCTATATCGCGGTCATGAACCAGGCCGGGCACTACAACTACAGCAATGCCGCAACCCTCTTTACCCTGAGCGATGTCGGGTTATCCGCTCACCGTTACCACAACCGCCTGGACATCTTTACCCAGAGTCTGGAAAACGGTGCGGCGCAGTCCGGTGTCACCGTCACGCTGCTGAATGACAAAGGGCAGACCCTTGCCGAGGCGAAAAGCGATGCGGACGGTCATGCAACGCTTGAAACCGACAAAGAGGCCGCGCTGATTCTGGCGAGCAAAGATGGCCAGACCACGCTGCTTGATCTCAAACTTCCGGCGCTCGATCTGGCGGAGTTTGATATCGCCGGTAATCCGGGCTACAGCAAGCAGTTCTTTATGTTTGGTCCGCGCGATCTCTATCGCCCGGGTGAAACCGTGATCCTCAACGGCTTACTGCGCGACAGCGACGGAAAGCCGCTCCCCGACCAGCCTGTGAAGCTTGACGTGTTGCGTCCGGATGGACAGGTGGCGCGCACGATGGTCGTTAAGCCAGAAAACGGGCTCTATCGTTTTAACTATCCGCTGGATAGCGGTGCGCAGACCGGCATGTGGCATATCCGCGCGAACACAGGTGATAACCAGCAGCGTCTGTGGGATTTCCACGTGGAAGATTTCATGCCTGAGCGTATGGCGCTGAATCTGACAGGTCAAAAAGCACCGGTTTCCCCGCAGGATGACGTGGACTTTAACGTAGTAGGCTATTACCTGTACGGTGCGCCGGCTAATGGGAATTCACTGCAGGGCCAGCTTTTCCTCCGCCCACTGCGTGAGGCCGTGCCTGCACTGCCAGGCTTCCAGTTTGGGGACATCGCTGAGGAAAACCTGAGCCGCAGTCTGGATGAAGTGCAGCTTACGCTGGACGAACAGGGGCGCGGGCAGGTTACGACTGAAAGCCAGTGGAAAGAAGTGCACTCGCCGCTACAGCTGATCCTGCAGGCCAGCCTGCTGGAGTCGGGCGGTCGCCCGGTGACGCGTCGCGCTGAGCAGGCCATCTGGCCGGCGGCTGAACTGCCGGGTATCCGTCCTCAGTTCGCCAGCAAGGCCGTATACGACTACCGCACGGATACCACCGTCAACCAACCCATTGTTGACGAAAACGGTAATGCCAGCTTTGACATCGTTTATGCCGATGCCAGCGGGGCGAAAAAAGCGGTATCCGGCTTACAGGTGCGCCTGATCCGCGAGCGCCGCGACTACTTCTGGAACTGGTCTGAGAGCGAAGGCTGGCAGTCTCAGTTCGATCAAAAGGATCTGGTTGAAGGTGAACAGGAGCTTAGCCTCAAGGCCGATGAAACCGGCAAGGTCACTTTCCCGGTGGAGTGGGGCTCATACCGTCTGGAGGTGAAAGCGCCTGATGAGATGGTCAGTAGCGTGCGCTTCTGGGCGGGATACAGCTGGCAGGATAACAGCGATGGCACGGGGGCAGCACGCCCTGACCGCGTGACGCTGAAGCTGGATAAACCCGCTTATCAGCCAGGCGATACCATCCAGCTGCATATCGCTGCACCCGCCGCAGGCAAGGGTTATGCCATGATCGAATCCAGCGAAGGGCCGCTGTGGTGGAAAGAGATCGACGTACCGGCAAACGGGCTCGATCTCTCGATTCCGGTCGATAAAGCCTGGAAACGTCACGATCTCTACCTCAGCACACTGGTGGTGCGCCCTGGGGATAAATCGAAATCCGCTACGCCGAAACGCGCGGTTGGTCTGCTGCATCTGCCGATGGGAGACGAAAATCGTCGCCTGAACATTGCGCTCGATAACCCGCAGAAAATGCGGCCAAATCAGACGCTCTCTGTGAAGGTGAAAGCCAGCGTGAAAGAGGGGGCGGTTCCACAGAAAGTGAACGTGCTGGTTTCGGCAGTGGACAGCGGCGTGCTGAACATTACCGATTACGTTACGCCAGATCCGTGGCAGGCGTTCTTCGGCCAGAAGCGCTACGGCGCGGATATCTACGATATCTACGGCCAGGTCATTGAAGGGCAGGGCCGCATGGCGGCGCTGCGCTTCGGCGGTGATGGCGATGAACTGAAGCGCGGCGGCAAACCGCCGGTGAACCACGTCACCATTATTGCCCAGCAGGCTCAGCCGGTTACGCTGGATGCTAACGGGGAAGGTACCGTTACGCTGCCGATTGGAGACTTCAACGGCGAGCTGCGCCTGATGGCACAGGCCTGGACGGAAGATGATTTTGGCAGCAGTGAAAGCAAGGTTGTGGTGGCCGCACCGGTCATTACCGAGCTGAACACCCCGCGTTTCCTGGCGAGTGGAGATACCTCGCGCCTGACGCTGGATCTGACCAACCTGACCGACCAGCCGCAAACGCTGAACGTTGCCCTGACTGCGACAGGCAAACTGTCCCTGGAGGGCGCGCCGCCGCAGCCGGTTCAGCTGCCGCCGGGCGCGCGTAGCACCCTGTTTATTCCAGTACGTGCGCTGGAAGGCTATGGCGACGGTGAGGTGACGGCACAGGTTACCGGCCTGCAGCTTCCGGGCGAAACCTTCGCACCGCAGCAGAAAAGCTGGAAAATCGGTGTACGTCCGGCATTCCCGGCACAGACGGTCAATACCGGAACGATGCTGAACCCGGGTGAATCCTGGACCGCACCGGCGCAGCATAGTAGCGGTTTCTCTCCAGCCACTCTGCAGGGGCAACTCCTGCTGAGCGGTAAACCACCGCTAAACCTGGCGCGCTATATTCGTGAACTGCAGGCGTATCCGTATGGCTGTCTGGAACAAACCACGAGTGGCCTGTTCCCGTCGCTCTACACCAACGCGGCGCAGCTCACCGCGCTTGGTATTAAGGGCGACACGGATGACAAGCGCCGTGCTGCCATTGATATTGGGATCTCGCGTCTGCTGCAGATGCAGCGCGAGGAGGGCGGTTTTGCGTTGTGGGATAAAAACGGCCCGGAAGAGTACTGGTTAACCGCCTATGTCACTGACTTCCTGGTGCGTGCAGGCGAGCAAGGCTACAGCGTGCCTGCCGAAGCCGTAAATAACGCCAATAGCCGCCTGCTGCGCTACCTGCAGGATCCGGGCATGATGTCCATTCGCTACAGCGACGACACCCAGGCCAGCAAATTTGCCGTACAGGCTTATGCCGCTCTGGTGCTGGCGCGCCAGCAAAAAGCACCTCTGGGTGCGCTGCGCGAAATCTGGGATCGTCACGCTCAGGCTGCTTCCGGGCTGCCGCTGATGCAGCTGGGTATGGCGCTCAAACTGATGGGCGATGCCCCACGCAGCCAGCAGGCACTGGACCTGGCGCTCAAAACGCCGCGTAACGACAGCAAAAATTGGATGGCCGATTACGGTAGTCAGTTGCGCGATAACGCGTTGATGCTCTCCCTGCTGGAAGAGTACAAGCTGCTGCCGAATGCGCAAAATACGTTGCTGAATGCGCTGTCTGAACAGGCTTTCAGCCAGCGCTGGCTGTCTACTCAGGAGAGTAATGCCCTCTTCCTGGCCGGACGTTCGCTGCAAACTCTGTCAGGTGCATGGCAGGCGAAAACCTCGCTGTCTGATACCGCCTCAGGCGGTGATACATCGCTGGTACAAAACGTCAACGGCGACCAGCTTGGTGCGCTGCAGGTGACCAATACCGGCACTTCGCCACTGTGGGTTCGCCTGGACAGCACGGGTTATCCGGAATATGCGCCTCAGCCGAGCTCGAACGTGCTGCAGATTGAACGTCATATCCTGGCAACCGACGGCAGCAGTAAATCGCTCTCATCTCTGAAGAGTGGTGAACTGGTACTGGTGTGGCTTGAGGTGAAAGCCAGCCAGAACGTGCCGGATGCGCTGGTGGTGGATCTTCTCCCGGCGGGTCTGGAGCTGGAAAACCAGAACCTGGCGAGCAGCAGCGCCAGCCTGCAGGACAGCGGCAGCGAGGTGCAAAACCTGCTGAGCCAGATGCAGCAGGCGGATATTCAGCATATGGAGTTCCGCGACGACCGCTTTGTGGCCGCTGTGCCGGTCAACGAAGGTCAGCCGGTCACGCTGGTTTACCTGGCGCGCGCCGTCACACCGGGAACTTACCAGGTGCCGGTCCCGATGGTGGAGTCTATGTACGTTCCGCAGTGGCGGGCAACGGGTGCGGCCAGCGGCCCGCTGATTGTTGTTCCGTAATATGCTGAAAGCACGTCTGACACGCTCCCGCTGGCTCTGGCTGGCGGGAGCGCTTCTCATTTTATGGGGGCTGGTTTTCGCCGCCGACCGCCTGTGGCCGTTACCTCTGAAAGAGGTTAACCCCGCCCGGGTGGTGGTGGATGAGAACGGCACGCCGCTGTGGCGTTTTGCTGACGCGGAGGGCATCTGGCGCTATCCGGTGACCATTGAAGAGGTCTCTCCCCGCTATCTTGAGGCGCTAATCCAGTATGAAGATCGCTGGTTCTGGGATCATCCCGGCGTAAACCCACTCTCTGTCATGCGCGCCGCCTGGCAGGATCTGACCTCCGGGAGAGTGGTCTCGGGTGGAAGTACGCTTACCATGCAGGTGGCGCGCCTGCTGGATCCGCATCCGCGCACCTTCGGTGGAAAGATCCGTCAGCTCTGGCGGGCGATGCAGCTGGAGTGGCATCTCTCCAAACGCGATATTCTTACGCTGTATCTCAACCGTGCCCCGTTTGGCGGCACGCTGCAGGGGGTAGGGGCAGCAAGCTGGACCTATCTGGGGAAACCACCTTCGCAGCTTAGCTACTCCGATGCAGCGCTGCTGGCCGTACTGCCGCAGGCACCAAGTCGTCTGCGCCCGGACCGCTGGCCGGAGCGGGCCGAAGCGGCACGCAATAAAGTGCTCGACCGCATGATGACCCAGGGCGTCTGGTCAGAAAAACAGGTAAAAGAGTCCCGTGAAGAGCCGGTATGGCTGGCTCCCCGTCAGATGCCGCAGTTGGCGCCGCTTTTTGCTCGCATGATGCTCGGCAAAAGCCGCGACACAAAAATTGTCACCACGCTGGATGCCGGACTACAACGACAGCTGGAAGAGCTGGCGATGAACTGGAAATCCCGCCTGCCGGCACGCAGCTCGCTGGCGATGATTGTCGTGGATCATACGGATATGAAAGTGCGCGGCTGGGTCGGTTCGGTGGATATTAACGACGACAGTCGATTTAGCCATGTTGATATGGTCAATGCGATCCGATCGCCGGGATCGGTGCTGAAACCCTTTATTTACGGTATGGCGCTGGATGATGGCCTGATCCATCCCGCCTCATTGCTTCAGGACGTTCCTCGAAAAACCGGTGATTATCGCCCCGGAAATTTCGACAGCGGCTTCCACGGGCCGGTCAGCATGAGTGAAGCGCTGGTACGCTCCCTCAATCTGCCGGCGGTGCAGGTGCTGGAAGCCTACGGGCCAAAGCGTTTTGCCGGAATGCTGAGCAATGCCGGGCTGCCGCTGATCCTGCCTGCGGGGGCGCAACCGAATTTGTCGCTGATTTTGGGAGGTGCAGGCGCGCGGCTGGCCGATATCGCCGCTGCCTACAGCGCCTTTGCCCGACACGGCAAGGCGGGAAGGCTGCGCTTCCAGCCTGGCGACGCGCTTGTTGAACGCCCGCTGTTATCGGCAGGTTCAGCGTGGATTATTCGCCGTATTCTCGCCAACGAGGCGCAGCCGCTGCCGGACAGTGCGCTACCGCAAATTGCGCCGCTGGCGTGGAAAACCGGCACCAGCTACGGCTACCGTGATGCCTGGGCAATAGGTCTGAACGCCCGTTACGTCATTGGCATCTGGACCGGACGACCGGACGGTACGCCCGTGGCCGGGCAGTTTGGTTTTGCCAGCGCGGTGCCGCTCCTGAATCAGGTAAATAACCTGCTTCAGTCTCGCTCGACGGTAGACGAAGCCCGCCTGCCGCGCGATCCGCGTCCGGAGAGCGTCGGGCAGGGTGTGATCTGCTGGCCTGGCGGTCAGTCGCTGCCGGAAGGCAGTGAAAACTGTCGGCGTCGCCTTTCCACATGGTTGCTGGAAGGAAGTGAGCCGCCTACGCTGCTTTTACCGGAACAGGAAGGTATTCGCGGCATTCGTTTCCCGGTCTGGCTTGATAAAACGGGTAAGCGTGTTGCAGCAGATTGCCCGGATGCCACGGAGAAAATCCTCGATGTCTGGCCGCTGCCGCTGGAGTCGTGGCTGCCAGCAGCAGAAAAAAGGGCGGCGCGTCTTCCTGCGAAATCAACAGTCTGTCCGCCTCTGGATAATAACAATGCGGCACCGCTTATGATTTCGGGAATCAGAGAGGGAGCTGTGATTAAGCGACTCCCGGGTGAAGGAAATGTGACGCTTTCTGTCAGTACGACAGGTGGAGAAGGTGAGCGCTGGTGGTTTTTAAACGGAGAACCGTTAAAAGGACGGAATTATAATTATTCATTAAAATTATATTTGCCGGGTAATTATCAATTATTTGTGATGGATGAGGCAGGACAAACGGCGACGGTAAATTTCGAGCTGGGCCGTTAAGTTTTACCCCTAAAGCGTTAGCTTGATAATTATCAACATTCGTTCCTGAAAAAAAACGAGAATGCGTTTTTATTTGAAGGAACGAGCAATGAAAAAAAATAAAAATCAGGGAGAGGGTTTTATTCCCGAGATATCCCGGCGTCAATTTATTCAGGCAGGATCGGCGCTCGCCGCCCTTCCGCTTGTTGTGACAACCCGCACCGTGCAGGCGCAGGACGCCGCGGCAACACGTGCGGCGCCGGAAGAAAAAGTGGTGCAAACCTGCAGCACGTTTGACTGCGGGGGGAAGTGTGATATTCGAGCTCACGTCAGCGAAGGCGTTGTCACCCGTATTTCCACGCGCCCGGATAATGCATTGGATCCGCAGATGCCGGTTATGCGTGCCTGCGTTCGTGGCAGAGCGTATCGGAAATTTGTTTATCATCCCGATCGGCTTAAATATCCAATGAAGCGTACAGGTAAACGTGGCGAAGGAAAATTCGAACGTATTACCTGGGATGAAGCCACGACGCTGATTGCGAATCAATTAAAAACGATTACGCAAAAATACGGTGCGGCTTCACGCTATGTTCATGTGGGCACCGCAGTTTCTGGCGGAACGTTTTCCGGCGATAAAATGGTTCGTCGTCTGCTCAACTTAACGGGCGGCTACCTCGAAAGCTATCACTCGGTCAGTATGGGCAACACGGCGGCAGCCACGCCGTATACCTATGGTACCGCCGCCAGCGGCAGTTCTCTGGATACACTGCTTGATACGAAACTGGTCATCCTCTGGGGCCATAACCCGACGGAGACGATTTTTGGTCACAGCAACTACTTCTTCCAGAAGATGAAGCAAAACGGCACCCGCTTTATCGTTGTCGATCCGCGCTATTCAGACACGGTTTCCTCCCTTGCCGATCGGTGGATCCCGCTGCTTCCTGCCACCGATAACGCCCTGATGGATGCCATGATGTTCGTGATCGTCACAGAGAACCTGCACGATCGCGACTTCATTCAGCGCTATACCCTGGGCTTTGACGAAGCATCAATGCCGGAAGGCGTTCCGGCCAATGAATCCCTGATGGCTTACCTGAGCGGGGCAAAAGACGGCGTGGCGAAAACCCCTGAGTGGGCCGAGAAAATTACCCATGTGCCTGCGCAGACTATCCGTCAGCTGGCTCGCGACTACGCAAATACTAAACCTGCCGCACTGATCCAGGGTTGGGGGCCGCAGCGTCACAACTGCGGCGAGCGCACCGCGCGCGGCTCAACGTTACTGGCGACGCTGACGGGTAACGTCGGCGTAAAAGGCGGCTGGGCGGCAGGCTATGGCGGCTGCGCTAACCGCAAATTTGCGGCAGGGCCCGAAATGCCGGATAACCCGGTAAAGGCCAAAATATCGGTGATGAACTGGGTGCAGGCCGCCGACGATGCTTCTCAGGTGACGGCTGAAGTCGGTCTGAAAGACGCAGACAAGCTGGACAGCAATATCCGCATCCTGTTCTCGCTGGCCGGCAATTACCTGGCTAACCAGAACCCGGATCTCCATCAGGCGACCCGCGTGCTGGAAGACGAGTCGAAAATCGAATTTATTGTCGCAAGCGATCTGTTTATGACGCCGAGCGCCAGATACGCCGATCTTCTTCTGCCGGAAACCAGCTTTATGGAGCGCTGGAATATTGGCGAAACCTGGGGGACCGCGAGCTATCTGATCCTGTCGGAAAAGCTGATTGAGCCTGAGTTTGAGCGCCGTTCAGATTACGACTGGCTGCGTGAGGTTGCCGCTAAGCTCGGCATTGAACCCGCGTTCAGCGAGGGCCGTGACGAAAAAGCGTGGATTGAGCACATCTGGGAGCAGACGCGGCTGGCGATGCCGGAGGAAAATCTGCCGGACTTCACGACGCTACAGAAAACGCGTCAGCATCTTTTCAAAAGCGCGCCGTACGTTGCCTTTGAAGACAACATTCGCGATCCGCAAAATCATCCGTTCCCGACGCCGTCCGGGAAGATTGAGATCTTCTCGAAGCGTCTGTACGACATGCATCACCCGGAAATTCCGGCGCTATCGCACTACGTTCCCGCTCATGAAGGCCCGGAAGATGAACTGGCGAAAACTTTCCCGCTTCAGCTGATTACCTGGAAAGGGAAAAACCGTGCCAACTCAACCCAATATGCTAACCCGTGGTTAATTGAAGCCCAGCAGCAAAAGCTGTGGATTAACCCGCAGGATGCGCAAAAGCGCGGCATTGCACAGGGCGATACCGTGCGCATCCATAACGCGCGCGGCATTTGTGAAATCCCGGCCGAGGTGACGCCGCGCATCATTCCAGGCGTCGTTGCCATGCAGGCTGGTGCCTGGTGGCAGCCGGACGAGCAGGGTATTGATAAAGGCGGTTGCGCGAACGTCCTCAGTTCAGCCCGTATTACCGCGCTTGCGAAAGGGAATTCTCATCAAACCATGCTGGTGGAGGTAGCGAAAGCATGAGTCAGTTTAAACACTACGCGCCGGTGAGCGATAAACAGCTGGGTTTTTATATCGACTCCTCCCGCTGTTCGGGCTGCAAGGCCTGTCAGGTGGCGTGCAAAGATAAAAATAACCTTGAGGTTGGACGTCGTTTCCGCCGCGTTTATGAAGTCAACGGCGGAAATTTCATTCCAACCGGGCAGGGGGGCGTCAGCAATAACGTTTTTGCTTACACGCTCTCTATTTCTTGTAACCACTGTGCGGACCCGGTCTGCACCAAAAACTGCCCGACTACCGCGATGCACAAGCGTCCGGGCGACGGCATCGTGCGCGTCGATACGGACAAGTGCGTTGGCTGCGGCTACTGCGCATGGTCATGTCCTTACGGCGCGCCGCAGCTCAATGAGCAGACCGGACAGATGTCGAAATGCGATTTTTGCGTGGATCTCCAGGCAAAGGGGGAGCAGCCAGTCTGTGTGGCAACCTGTCCACTCGAAGCGATCAAATTCGGACCCATTGATGAACTTCGGGAGAAATACGGCGCGGTCTGCGATGTGAAAGGTTTGCCTGATTCTTCCATCACACAACCGAACCTGGTAGTCAAAGCGCATCAGGGTGCAGAGAAAGAGGGGAAGCGTCATGCATGAGTTACCGTTGCTGATATTTACGCTGTTCCTGCAGGGATCGGTAGGCGTGACCCTCTGGCTGGCGTTTGGCGAGGCGCGCGCATCGCAGTCTCGTCTGCTGCTGCCCGCTGCCGGGGCGTTTGTCCTGGCCAGTCTGGGGCTTATCTCCTCGGCGCTGCACATGGGCTATCCGCTCAACGCCCTTAACGCGCTGCGCCACGTTTCCAGCTCCTGGCTGAGCCGTGAGATCGTCTTTGCCAGCCTTTACCTTGCGGCACTGGGCCTTACGACGCTGCTGATGTTTGCCAAAAAACCAGGCTGGAAGCTGCTGTTGGTTGTGGCCGGTGTTGCCGGGCTGGTGGATGTGTTCTGCATGGCGCAGATCTACATGCATACGTCGGTGGTGACCTGGCAGCACATTAACACTCTGGTGCTGTTCATCGGCTCAGTGGGGATCATAGGTTCAGCCTGCATGGCCGTTGGGCTGCGCTGCCAAACTTACGTGCGTGCGGCGGTTGTCATTGTCGCGCTGCTGGTGCTTGTGCGGCTGGTCATGCAGCCCGTCTGGCTGGCAGACATTGCGACCATGGATAACACCGTGGTGACGTTCCCTCACGCACCGTTGCAGATGCTGGAGCAACTGCGCACGGTACATCTGCTGAGCTGGTGCGTTTCGGTTGCGGGTATGCTGTGCTTTGCCGCGGGCGGTCTGAAAGCGGCGCGAGGCCCAATGCTGCTGGGCAGTGCGCTGTTGATCGTGGGTGAGCTTATGCTGCGCTTCGTTTTCTTCAGTATTGGCTGATGGGCGAATTGTCATTATCCCCGGCGATAGAGGTGACGCGTGCGTGCGTGCGTCGCCGTTTTCGCCATGCTGCCTGCAGTGCCTGCGCGGACGTTTGTCCCGCGCAGGTTTTTTCTTTTACTGAAATGGGCATCTCGGTTGATGAACAGCGCTGTATAGGCTGCGGTGACTGCCTGTTCGTCTGTCCCACCGAGGCCATTACCGACATCACGCCGCGAAAACGCTTTCTGCGTGGCGATACCCTCGTTGGGCCTTTTACTGAACATGCCCCAGGGGTGAATGAGCTGCTGCTATGGCACGCGCAACACGGCGTGCGTTTTATCAGTATTGAAGCGGAACACTACCCGGCCTGGTTACTGGCGCTTGCCCGGCTCAATCTTGTGCTTCGTCGACGGGGTGAAGCGGTATGGGCTTTTAAGCCTGACCCGATCAACGAGGTGAATATTGCCCGCCGTGCGCTTATGTATGTTCCGCGGGAGGATGTGCGCCGCTGTAACGTCGTGCCGGGCCAGCGTCAGCTGCGCAGGGCATTCGCAGGATTTAGTGAGTCAGATATCGTTCTCGACATCGGAAAATGTATGTTGTGTGGGGCATGCTGGCGAAGCTGCACGGAAAACGCAATTCGTTTTGAGAATGCCACGCTGGTGGTGGAAACCGGACGCTGTACCGGGTGTGGGGGGTGCGAAGCGGTGTGTCAGCATGGCGCGATAAGCATAACGCAGACAGAACAGAGCGCGAAAAGCAGCGTGACGCCTGCCTGTGAGGCTGTTTGCCTGACGTGTCATCGTCATTTCTGGTCATTCAGGATGGATGAAAAGCACTGCCCCCTCTGTTCACGCCATCACTTCGCAATGCGCGATTCGACCTGTTGCTAATCTTCGTCTCATTTTAAAAAAATGTTATGCAGAACCATAGGCAATGGCGCTATTGCTCATTATAATCCGCGCCACACCATACTCAGGTATGCAAAACAACAGAACATTGACAGAGGTTATCATGGCTATTGAACGTACTTTTTCCATCATCAAACCAAACGCGGTGGCAAAAAACGTTATTGGCAGCATCTTCGCTCGCTTTGAATCAGCAGGGTTCAAAATTGTTGGCACCAAAATGCTGCACCTGACCGTTGAGCAGGCTCGCGGTTTCTACGCTGAGCACGAAGGCCGTCCATTCTTTGACGGTCTGGTTGAGTTCATGACCTCCGGTCCTATCGTCGTATCCGTGCTGGAAGGCGAGAACGCAGTACAGCGCCATCGCGATCTGCTGGGTGCAACCAACCCGGACAACGCGCTGGCCGGTACCCTGCGCGCTGACTACGCGGACAGCTTCACCGAGAACGGCACCCACGGTTCTGACTCCGTTGAATCTGCTGCACGCGAAATCGCCTTCTTCTTCGCAGAAGGCGAAGTGTGTCCACGCACCCGTTAATTTAACGGTTTCGTTTACACATTAATTTCGTAAATGCCACGTGCAAACGTGGCATCCCTGCGCCAGACTTTGTACAATGCAACGCCCCGGATGAGCAGACCGCTGTCCGGGGCGTTTCTATTCAACCCTCCAGGGGCCACAACGTGTAACAACGAGGCCGGAAAATATTATGTCTGAATTAGTGAATACCTCCGAAGTCGCCATTCCTGCGGTTCCCAATAAAAATGGAAAAATTAACCTGCTGGACCTGAACCGTCAGCAGATGCGCGAGTTCTTTAAAGATATGGGTGAGAAGCCGTTTCGTGCCGATCAGGTGATGAAATGGATGTACCACTACTGCAGCGACAACTTTGATGAAATGACTGACATCAACAAAGCGCTGCGTAACAAGCTCAAAGAAGTGGCTGAAATCCGCGCCCCGGAAGTGGTGGAAGAGCAGCGCTCTGCCGATGGCACCATCAAATGGGCGATTGCCGTAGGCGATCAGCGCGTTGAAACCGTCTACATCCCGGAAGAAGACCGCGCCACGCTGTGTGTCTCCTCCCAGGTGGGCTGCGCGCTGGAGTGCAAATTCTGCTCTACCGCACAGCAAGGGTTCAACCGTAACCTGCGTGTCTCTGAAATTATCGGCCAGGTCTGGCGTGCGGCGAAAATCGTCGGGGCGGCAAAAGTGACCGGTACGCGTCCTATCACCAACGTGGTGATGATGGGGATGGGTGAGCCGCTGTTGAACCTGACTAACGTGGTACCGGCAATGGAAATCATGCTGGATGACTTCGGTTTCGGCCTGTCCAAGCGTCGTGTGACGCTGTCGACGTCAGGCGTTGTCCCTGCGCTGGATAAGCTTGGCGACATGATTGACGTTGCGCTGGCTATCTCCCTGCACGCACCAAACGATGAAATTCGTGACGAAATTGTACCGATCAACAAAAAGTACAATATCGAAACCTTCCTCGCTGCCGTGCGCCGCTACCTGGAGAAATCCAACGCCAACCAGGGCCGCGTCACCATCGAGTACGTGATGCTTGACCACGTTAACGACGGTACCGAGCACGCGCATCAACTGGCTGAGCTGCTGAAAGATACGCCATGCAAAATCAACCTGATCCCATGGAACCCGTTCCCGGGGGCGCCGTATGGCCGTAGTTCGAACAGCCGTATCGACCGTTTCTCCAAGGTACTGATGGAGTATGGTTTCACCACTATCGTGCGTAAAACCCGTGGTGATGATATTGATGCAGCGTGTGGACAACTGGCTGGCGATGTCATTGACCGAACCAAACGTACCCTGCGTAAACGCATGCAGGGTGAGACGATTGCGGTCAAAGCTGTTTGATTATTATGCACCCACGGCGCATTATCTGCGCCGTGATGCATAATCTTACTGAATAATCAGTCAGATTCGTGAAGACTGATCAATAATTACGGTGCGTTTCATCCGACTTTCGGGCAGTATGTAACGACGTAACAACAGTTTAGCCGTTCGGGCAGGGCTGTACTGTCATCTCCGGGCTGACAGTCTTATACTGTCTGTTCAAGGTTAACTGACCTGAAGTTTCGCGGTGCGGGTGGCATTGTGACTCACCGGCACCTGAACCCTTTTTTTCACGTACCAGTAGTTGTAGCGAATGAATACTGAAGCCACTCACGACCAACATGAAGCACTCTCCACTGGCGTTCGTCTTCGCAACGCCCGTGAACAACTCGGACTCAGCCAGCAAGCCGTTGCAGAACGCTTGTGCCTGAAGGTTTCCACGGTTCGCGATATTGAAGAAGATAAGGCGCCTGCCGATCTGGCTTCAACATTTCTGCGCGGTTATATCCGCTCTTACGCAAAACTGGTGCACATCCCCGAAAACGAATTACTGCCAATGATGGAGAAGCAGGCACCGGTTCGCGCAGCGAAAGTGGCGCCGATGCAAACTTTCTCCCTGGGGAAACGTCGTAAAAAACGTGATGGCTGGCTGATGAGCTTTACCTGGCTGGTGCTGTTTGTGGTGATCGGCCTGACCGGCGCGTGGTGGTGGCAAAACCATAAGGCGCAGCAGGAAGAGATCACCACCATGGCCGATCAATCCTCTGCTGAACTCAATCAGGCAGGGAATGGTGGCGCTCAGAGCGTCCCGCTGAACACCGACGGTGCAGCCACCTCAAGCGAGCCGCAAACAACGGCTCCGGCAACCGATGCGGCGCAGGCTCCGGCAGCCACGGCTAACACCGCTGCGCCTCAGGCTCAGGATCAGAACGCGGTCGTTGCCCCTTCTCAGGCGAATGTTGATACTGCGGCGACTCAGCCAACGGACAATACCGCGGCATCCCTGCCAACCGACCCGGCGGCTACTGCCGCACCAGCAGCCGATCCAAACGCGCTGGTGATGAACTTCACTGCCGACTGCTGGCTGGAAGTCACTGACGCGACAGGTAAAAAACTGTTTAGCGGCCTGCAGCGGAAAGATGGCACGTTAAACCTAACGGGTCAGGCACCTTACAAACTTAAAATCGGCGCTCCGGCAGCGGTACAGATCCAGTATCAAGGAAAACCTGTCGACCTGAGCCGCTTTATCAGAACTAACCAGGTTGCACGTCTTACCGTTAATGCCGAACAATCAGCAGCACAGTAACAGACGGGCAACGCGGGAGATTTTTCATGCATAACCAGGCTCCGATTCAACGTAGAAAATCGAAACGGATTTACGTTGGGAATGTGCCAGTCGGCGATGGAGCACCCATCGCCGTTCAGTCGATGACCAACACGCGCACCACGGACGTGGAAGCAACGGTCAACCAAATCAAAGCATTAGAGCGTGTAGGCGCGGACATTGTTCGCGTCTCCGTGCCCACCATGGATGCCGCAGAGGCGTTCAAGCTGATCAAACAGCAGGTCAGCGTTCCGCTGGTAGCGGATATCCACTTCGACTACCGTATCGCGCTGAAAGTGGCCGAATACGGTGTTGATTGCCTGCGTATTAACCCGGGCAACATCGGTAACGAAGAGCGCATCCGCATGGTGGTGGACTGCGCCCGTGACAAAAATATCCCTATCCGTATCGGTGTCAACGCGGGATCGCTGGAAAAAGATCTGCAGGAAAAATACGGTGAACCCACGCCGCAGGCGCTGCTCGAATCCGCGATGCGCCATGTCGATCATCTCGATCGTCTTAACTTCGATCAGTTCAAAGTTAGCGTAAAAGCGTCCGATGTATTCCTCGCGGTGGAGTCGTACCGCCTGCTGGCAAAACAGATCGATCAGCCTCTGCATCTCGGGATCACCGAAGCGGGTGGCCTGCGTAGCGGTTCTGTCAAATCCGCGATCGGTCTGGGACTGCTGCTCTCTGAAGGGATCGGTGACACCCTGCGCGTTTCGCTGGCGGCCGATCCGGTAGAAGAGATCAAGGTCGGTTTCGATATCCTGAAATCACTGCGTATTCGTGCGCGTGGGATCAACTTCATTGCCTGCCCAACCTGCTCGCGTCAGGAATTTGATGTGATCGGTACGGTGAATGCCCTGGAGCAGCGTCTGGAAGATATCATCACCCCGATGGACGTCTCCATCATCGGTTGCGTGGTGAACGGTCCGGGTGAAGCGCTGGTGTCCACACTGGGCGTGACCGGCGGTAACAAGAAAAGTGGTCTCTATGAAGATGGCGTTCGTAAAGATCGTCTGGATAATAGTGACATGATCGACCAGCTCGAAGCTCGCATCCGCGCTAAAGCCGCGATGATGGACGAGACACAGCGTATCAGCGTTCAGCAGGTTGAAAAATAACGTGATGGGAAGCGTGCCGCTTCCCATGTATGATTGAACCCATTCTTTGGGTTTTTTTTGTATATAGAAAGAGAATAAACGTGGCAAAAAACATTCAAGCCATCCGCGGCATGAACGATTACCTGCCTGGCGAAACCGCCATCTGGCAGCGCATTGAAGGCACACTGAAGCAGGTGCTCGGCAGCTACGGTTACAGCGAAATCCGTTTGCCGATTGTAGAGCAGACCCCGTTATTCAAACGCGCGATCGGCGAAGTGACCGATGTGGTTGAAAAAGAGATGTACACCTTTGAGGACCGCAACGGCGACAGCCTGACTCTGCGTCCGGAAGGGACGGCGGGCTGCGTACGCGCCGGCATCGAACATGGTCTTCTGTACAATCAGGAGCAGCGCCTGTGGTATATCGGCCCGATGTTCCGCCACGAACGTCCGCAGAAAGGTCGTTATCGTCAGTTCAACCAGCTGGGTGTGGAAGTGTTTGGCCTGCAGGGTCCGGACATCGACGCCGAACTGATTATGCTGACGGCCCGCTGGTGGCGCGCGCTCGGTATTGCTGAGCACGTTTCGCTGGAGTTGAACTCTATCGGTTCTCTGGACGCGCGTGCGAACTATCGCGATGCGCTGGTTGCATTCCTGGAACAGCATAAAGACAAGCTGGACGAAGACTGCAAACGCCGCATGTACAGCAACCCGCTGCGCGTGCTGGATTCCAAAAACCCCGATGTGCAGGCGCTGCTGAATGATGCACCTGCACTGGGTGACTACCTGGACGACGAGTCTCGCGAACACTTTACCGGCCTGTGCAAGCTGCTTGAAGCGGCGGGCATTGCCTACACCGTGAACCAGCGTCTGGTGCGCGGCCTGGACTACTACAACCGCACCGTGTTTGAGTGGGTGACCACCAGCCTCGGTTCACAAGGCACCGTGTGTGCCGGCGGTCGTTATGACGGTCTGGTTGAGCAACTAGGTGGCCGTGCAGCACCTGGCGTTGGCTTCGCGATGGGCCTTGAGCGACTTGTTTTGTTAGTTCAGGCTGTTAATCCGGAATTTAAAGCAGATTCCGTTGTCGATATATACCTGGTGGCCTCAGGCGCGGAAACGCAGTCTGCGGCGATGCAGCTTGCCGAACGCGTGCGCGATGCGCTGCCGGGCGTTAAGCTGATGACCAATCATGGCGGCGGCAACTTCAAAAAACAGTTTGCTCGTGCCGATAAGTGGGGCGCAAGTATTGCACTGGTGCTGGGTGAGTCCGAAGTGGCTAACGGCGAAGTGGTAGTTAAAGACCTGCGCTCTGGTGAGCAAACAACGGTAACGCAGGACGGCGTTGCGGCGCATTTGCGCACTCTATTGGGCTAAGGAGAAAGACTGCGTGGAAATTTACGAGAACGAACACGATCAGGTCGACGCGATTAAACGCTTCTTTGTTGAGAACGGCAAAGCGCTGGTTGTTGGGGTGATTTTAGGTGTGGGCGCGCTGATTGGCTGGCGTTACTGGAACAATCATCAGGCGGATACCGCGCGCGGCGCGTCTCTGACCTATGAAAATACCGTGAGTGCGATCCGTGCCGATCAGCCACAAACGCTGGTTGCGGCAGAGAAATTTGCTGCTGACAACAAAAACACCTACGGCGCGCTGGCTGCGCTGGAAGTGGCTCAGCAGTACGTTGATAAGAACGAACTGGATAAAGCTGTTGCTCAGTTGACTCAGGGTCTTGCTGCTGCCAGCGATGAAAACCTGAAAGCAGTGATTAATCTGCGCCTGGCACGTATTCAGGTTCAGCAGAAAAAAGCTGACGATGCGCTGAAAACGCTCGATACCGTTAAAGGCGAAGGTTTTGCTGCCATCGTTGCCGATCTGCGCGGTGAAGCGCTGCTGAGCAAAGGTGACAAAGCGGGCGCGCGTAAAGCGTGGCAAGCTGGCGTGGATAGCAAAGCTTCACCTGCGCTGAGCGAAATGATGCAGATGAAAATAAATAATTTGTCCGTCTGAGAGGGACCCGATGCAATTGCGTAAATTACTTCTGCCAGGACTGCTTTCTGTTACGTTATTGAGTGGTTGTTCACTGTTCAGTGGCGAAGAAGACGTTGTAAAAATGTCCCCACTGCCGACGGTTGAAAACCAGTTTACCCCTTCTACCGCGTGGGATGTCTCCGTTGGTAATGGTATTGGTGACTTTTATTCCAACCTTCATCCGGCCTTTGCGGACAGCGTTGTTTATGCCGCCGATCGTAAAGGTACCGTGAAAGCGGTCAATGCTGATGACGGAAAAGAAGTCTGGTCTGTTAACCTGGCGGAAAAAGATGGCTGGTTCTCCCGTAAACCTGCACTGCTGTCTGGCGGCCTGACGGTTGCCGGTGGTCATGTCTACGTGGGTAGCGAAAAGGCGCAGGTTTATGCCCTGAACACCAGCGACGGCTCCGTTGCCTGGCAAACTACCGTGGCCGGTGAATCCCTGTCTCGCCCGGTCGTGAGCGACGGCCTGGTGCTGATTCATACCAGCAACGGCCAGCTGCAGGCGCTGAACGAAGCGGACGGTCTGGTGAAATGGACCGTTAACCTTGACATGCCTGCGCTCTCTCTGCGCGGTGAATCTGCGCCTGCTACCGCATTCGGTGCAGCAATTGTAGGCGGTGATAACGGTCGCGTGAGTGCCGTGCTGATGCAGCAGGGTCAGATGATCTGGCAGCAGCGTATCTCTCAGGCTACAGGCTCAACGGAAATTGACCGTCTGAGCGACGTCGACACAACGCCGGTCATCGTAGACGGTGTGGTTTACGCGCTGGCCTATAACGGTAACCTCACCGCGCTGGATCTGCGCAGCGGCCAGATCATGTGGAAACGTGAACTGGGTTCTGTAAATGATTTCATCGTGGACGGTAACCGTATCTATATGGTTGACCAGAACGACCGTCTGCTGGCGCTGAGCACTGAAGGCGGCGTGACCCTGTGGACGCAAAGCGATCTGCTGCACCGTCTGCTGACCGCGCCAGCACTGTACAACGGTAGCCTGGTGGTAGGCGACAGCGAAGGGTATATGCACTGGATTGATCCGGATAACGGCCGCTTTGTTGCACAGCAAAAAGTCGACAGCTCTGGTTTCCTGACCGATCCGGTTGTGGCTGACGGCAAACTGCTGATTCAGGCAAAAGACGGTACGCTGTACGCGATCACGCGTTAATTACCCGGCGGTTGTAGTATACTAAACGGCTCCTGTTCACTCAGGAGCCGTTTTGACATTTTTAAAAACGCCGCGAATGCGACGTTTATTTGAATTTTATGAGGCTTCAAACATGGTACCTGTGGTCGCGCTTGTCGGGCGCCCTAACGTTGGAAAATCCACTCTTTTTAACCGTTTAACACGCACCCGTGATGCGCTGGTTGCGGATTTCCCGGGGCTGACGCGTGACCGTAAGTACGGTCGTGCAGAGGTGGAAGGACGCGAGTTCATCTGTATTGATACCGGTGGCATTGACGGTACAGAGGACGGCGTTGAAACCCGCATGGCGGAACAGTCATTGCTGGCGATTGAAGAAGCGGACGTGGTGCTGTTTATGGTGGATGCGCGCGCTGGCCTGATGCCGGCAGACTCCGCCATCGCCAAACACCTGCGCTCGCGTGAAAAGCCTACTTTCCTGGTGGCGAACAAAACTGACGGTATCGATGCCGATCAGGCCGTTGCAGACTTCTGGTCTTTAGGCCTGGGTGAAATTTACCCCATTGCGGCATCGCACGGTCGCGGCGTGACCAGCCTGCTGGAAACCGTTCTGCTGCCATGGGTTGATGAAGTTAACCCGCCGGAAGAGGTGGACGAAGACGCTGAATACTGGGCGCAGTTTGAAGAGGGCGTTGAGGGCGAAGAAGAGCCTGAAGACGACTTCAATCCGCAGGATCTGCCAATCAAGCTGGCTATCGTGGGGCGTCCAAACGTAGGTAAGTCTACACTTACTAACCGTATTCTGGGTGAAGAGCGCGTGGTCGTTTACGACATGCCTGGCACCACGCGCGACAGCATCTACATCCCGATGCAGCGCGATGAACGTGAGTATGTCCTCATTGACACCGCCGGGGTACGTAAGCGCGGGAAAATCACCGATGTGGTGGAAAAATTCTCCGTTATCAAAACCCTGCAGGCGATTGAAGATGCCAACGTCGTTATGCTGGTCATTGATGCGCGTGAAGGAATCTCCGATCAGGATCTCTCTCTGCTCGGCTTTATCCTCAATAGTGGGCGCTCACTGGTTATCGTGGTTAACAAATGGGATGGCCTGAGCAATGAAGTGCGCGAGCAGGTGAAAGAGACCCTCGACTTCCGTCTGGGCTTTATCGACTTTGCGCGCGTGCACTTTATTTCTGCCCTGCATGGCAGTGGCGTCGGTAACCTGTTCGAATCCGTGCGTGAAGCCTATGACAGCTCCACCCGCCGTCAGAGCACCGCCATGCTGACCCGCATCATGAATATGGCTGCGGAAGACCATCAACCGCCGCTGGTACGCGGTCGCCGCGTGAAGCTGAAATATGCTCACGCCGGGGGTTATAACCCGCCAATCGTGGTGATCCACGGCAACCAGGTGAAAGACCTGCCGGATTCCTACAAGCGCTATCTGATGAACTACTTCCGTAAATCGCTGGACGTGATGGGCACGCCTATCCGCATCCAGTTCAAGGAAGGGGAAAACCCGTTCGCTAACAAGCGCAACACCCTTACGCCGAACCAGATGCGTAAGCGTAAGCGTTTGATTAAGCACATTAAGAAAAGCAAATAAGCTTTGCTGAACTCACAAAAGCCCGCGCATGTCGCGGGCTTTTTTTTGCCCAATCATACCGCCGGTTTTCTCTGTGTGATGTCAATCACTATTCACTTTTAACCATGTTTAAAACTAAGAAAGTAGACAATCGTCGAATTTTCGTCTTAAAGTCCCGGGCCCGGTACTAGACAAAACTAGCATCTGGTTATCAAATGGTTAACTAACTTTTCGCCGCATGTAAAAAATCGGTCAGATACGTAACTGGCCGGCGTACTTGCTGGTGTTTACAAGCACGACACATACCTTTCGGGAGAATTATGCAATCCTCTGTTAATCAAAAAGAGAGCCGAACGTTCTTCGGCCATCCGTATCCGCTCGGTTCACTGTTTTTCACCGAGATGTGGGAGCGTTTCTCGTTTTACGGCATTCGTCCGTTACTGATCCTGTTTATGGCCGCCACCGTCTATGACGGCGGGATGGGCCTGGCCCGTGAAAACGCCTCGGCGATTGTCGGTATCTTTGCCGGGACCATGTACCTGGCCGCGCTGCCGGGGGGCTGGCTGGCGGATAACTGGCTTGGGCAGCAGAGAGCCGTCTGGTACGGTTCAATTCTGATTGCGCTCGGCCACCTGTCGATTGCGCTGTCGGCCATCATGGGTGACAACCTGTTCTTTATCGGCCTGATGTTCATCGTGCTCGGCTCTGGCCTGTTCAAGACCTGTATCTCGGTCATGGTGGGGACTCTGTATAAAAAAGGCGATGCGCGTCGTGACGGCGGTTTCTCGCTGTTCTATATGGGCATCAACATGGGCTCGTTCATTGCCCCGCTGATTTCCGGCTGGCTGATTAAAACCCACGGCTGGCACTGGGGCTTTGGTATTGGCGGCATCGGGATGCTGGTGGCGCTGATTATCTTCCGCGTGTTTGCGGTTCCGGCGATGAAACGCTACGACAGCGAAGTCGGTCTGGATTCCACCTGGAACAGTCCGGTGGTGAAGCGTAATGGCGTGGGCATCTGGCTGCTGGTGCTGGCGGCAGGTGTGGCAACGCTCGTGACGCTGATTGCGCAGGGCGTGATTGTGATTAACCCGGTCGCGGTAGCCAGCGTGCTGGTCTACGTGATTGCGGCGTCTGTTGCCCTCTACTTTATTTATCTGTTTGTTTTTGCTGGCCTGAACCGTAAAGAACGCGCCAGACTGCTGGTGTGCTTTATTCTACTGGTCTCCGCGGCGTTCTTCTGGTCTGCGTTTGAGCAGAAGCCAACCTCGTTCAACCTGTTTGCCAACGACTACACTAACCGCATGATCGGTGATTTTGAAATCCCGGCGGTTTGGTTCCAGTCGATTAACGCGCTGTTCATCATCCTGCTGGCCCCGGTGTTCAGCTGGGCATGGCCGAAACTCGCGACGAAGAACATCCGCCCGAGCAGTATCACCAAATTCGTGATCGGTATTCTGTGTGCGGCAGCGGGCTTTGGCCTGATGATGCTGGCGGCACAGAATGTACTGAGCAACGGTGGGGCGGGGGTGTCGCCGTTCTGGCTGGTGGGCAGTATCCTGATGCTGACGCTGGGTGAACTGTGCCTGAGCCCGATCGGTCTGGCGACCATGACCCTGCTGGCGCCGGAAAGAATGCGCGGCCAGATGATGGGTCTGTGGTTCTGCGCCAGTGCCTTGGGTAACCTGGCGGCTGGCCTGATCGGCGGCCACGTGAAGGCCGACCAGCTGGATATGCTGCCGGATCTCTTCGCCCGCTGCTCCATCGCGCTGCTGATTTGTGCCGCGGTGCTGATCGTCCTCATTGTTCCGGTGCGTCGTATGCTGGAAAATGCGCAAACGAAACCAGCAGCTAGCGCCTCATAAACCTCAGCGTGCCGGGGCTGGCGTTACGCCCCGGCACGTTATTCCCTGAGGTGAAAATATGCAGTTAGGATTTGTTGGTCTTGGTGCGGTAGTGGAGACAGCGTATCTGCCCGCATTGCGTAACCTGTATGGCCGCCCGGTTCGTTGTTTCGGGTTTGATGTTCTCCCGGCAAAGCACCCTGAAGGCGTGATGCGCTGCGCCTCGCTTGCGGAACTGCTTGCCACCCCGCTTGATACCCTCTTTATCACTACCGCATCGCTGCACCATCTTGAGGTGCTTGAGCAGGCAATCGCCTCACCGATCTCCCGGATTGTGATAGAAAAACCGATTGTCGCCACGCTTCCCCAAATAGATAAGCTTAATGCGCTGCTGGCCACGCCCGGTGCGGCATCCCGCGTGCTGGCGCTCGACCACTGGATGGCGCGCATCGAAACGGTGAAGCGCTCGCTGGTCGATCATTTTTCTGACGTCGTCAGAATTGAAGGCTTTTTGCAGGAGCCAAGCGGGTATAACGCTGTCGGCGAACCCATCGCGCTTAATTTCTCCACCGGTGAACCGGATACCAGAACGCTTCGTCACCCTGATGGCGTGATTCTGGATATCGGTACGCATGTGCTGGCGATGCTGCGTGAAACGATGTGCTTTCTGGGGGGCGATGACGAGATGACGCTACAGGTCGTTGCCGCTAAAGACCGTCTGGGCCGCGCTATTGCAAAAGGAGACCTGACCACGGCGGAAGGTGAGGCGCATCTTCAGGGAAGCATCAGCGGCGTACCGGTGGACATCTGGCTTAACAAATACGCAGGACCTGCGGGCGGGCAAAAAGGCTTGCGTCTGCATCTACGTGACGGGCGCACCATCAGTCATGACCGGCGCGGCGCGGAAGATGTGCTGGAGGTCATTGAGGGGGATGATATCCAGCGCTGGTCTCTCCCCGGCACAATCTACGAGCACTGTCTTGCGGGACATATTCTTGGCGATAAAAGTCTGTTTGAGCGGGATCCGCAGGAGGTGAGCCGTACCACGCGCCGTCGGATCGAGGAAGTTGCGCTGCTGCTGACCTTGCAGCAACAGTTGCGTGGTCCGCACTGAACGCAACGTGGTAAAATTACCCCAGACCTGAATGCTTTGAAGGAGTCACCATGACGATTACCTGCCCGGATTGCCAGGCAACGCTGGAGCCCCAGAATGGGGTGGCGCAGTGCGAGAACTGTAACAAAGACATTGCGCTTGAAGCCCGTTGCCCGGAGTGCCATCAGCCGCTCCAGGTTTTAAAAGCCTGTGGCGCGGTGGATTATTTCTGCCAGAACGGCCACGGCTTAATCTCTAAAAAGCGCGTGGAGTTTATTCCGGCAGAACGTTAATCACACACGCAGCCTTCGCCTTTCTGCCACAGTTCGACCAGCGACTCGGGTGCTTCCTGCTCGGGCACCAGCACGATGATATCAGCATAATGTGCCTGATTCTGCCCGTTCCAGATAATCTGGATGCGGAAATAGCGCTGGTCACCGCTGCCGGGTGACGTGGCTTGCCCGGGCGGCTGGCCGCGTGGAAACGCCTGCTCCAGGATGCTCACCAGGCGCTGGCGCTGGGCCTCATTGAGCGAGGACAGCGCGATGGTGCGCTGACCGCTCAGCTTAGGAATAAAAGCGACGCCGCCTTCCCGGGCCAGCTCAACTACGGCGTCATCCGTCAGTTCCGGAACCTGCATTTACAGCACTCCCACCTGTTCCCAGGCTTGTTTTATGGCCGCTCCGACGTCGCTACCGGAGCGTTTCTCTCCGTGCGCGATCGTCAGTTTTGCGAAGGCCTCAAAATCTGCATCCTGCGCCAGATTGCGATCGCAAACTGTGTCGTACCAGGCATAACCCGCTTTTTCCCAGGCGTGACCGCCGATCGCCGTCGCGGCCAGATAAAACGCCCGATTGGGGATACCGGAGTTCAGATGCACGCCGCCGTTATCCTCGCGCGTTTTAATGAAATCTTTCATGTGCGCGGGCTGCGGATCTTTGCCGAGCAGCGGGTCATCGTAGGCGGTGCCGGGTTCAGACATCGAGCGCAGCCCTTTGCCGTTAATTCCTGCGGCCAGCAGCCCTTCACCAATCAGCCAGTCTGCTTTATCGGCGGTTTGCTTCAGATGATACTGTTTCACCAGCGAGCCAAACACGTCAGAGAGAGACTCGTTTAGCGCGCCCGACTGTTCAAAATAGATAAGTCCGGCCTCGGTCTCGGTTACGCCGTGGCTCAGTTCGTGCGCCACCACGTCAATGGCAATCGTGAAGCGATTAAATATTTCCCCGTCGCCGTCGCCAAATACCATCTGCTGACCATTCCAGAAGGCGTTCTGATATTCCCGGCCGTAGTGAACGGTCCCGGTCAAAATAAGCCCTTTATTATCGAGTGAATCGCGCTGATATTCTTTCCAGAAGAAATCATGGGTAATCCCTAAATACGCGTAGGCTTCATCGACCGCGACATCGCCATTCGACGGCTGACCCTCATAACGCACCTGGGTACCCGGCAGCTCCTGGGTTTGCTTCGCATCGTAAATATCGCGCTCAAGCTGACCGGCTTTATTCACGTGCGGGGCGGCGGGCTTGCCCGGCATATGGGCCATTAACGTCTGCACGTGGGTTAAGGTCTGACGGGCGCAGCGCTGCTGCGGCTCGGAGCCCGTTTCGATAATACGACGCAGAATATAAGGGGGAATAACGCTATAAAGATGGGTCATGCAGCTCTCCTTATCAAAAAAGGGAATAGCTGCAGTATAGTAAGTAACCGGCGAAGAATTATCCGGTTTTGCGCTGACGCGTCTTTTTCACCGGTTTAATTGATTTCACTTCGCTTTCTACCCAGCCGTCAGACAGGCGGGTGGTCAGCACATCCCCGGCTTTGACCTGTTTGGTTTGTTTCAGCACTTTCCCGTCCGTCGCGGTGGTGACGCTATAGCCGCGCGCCAGCGTGGAGAGGGGGCTGACCGCTTCAAGATGGGTCACCGCATTGCCAAAACGTTCGCGGGTGGTACTCAGCCGGGCGCGGAGAGTCTCCGCCAGACGAAACTCCAGCTGCTGAATCCGCGTTTGCGCGCGGTAAATTTTCGGCTGCGGATTTTGCTGGTTAAGGCGCTGCGTCACGCGCTGCTGGCGCGAAACGGCGCGTTTCAGCTGAGTATCCAGCGCGATATTCATGCGCTGGCGCAGACGATCCAGCACCGTCTGTTGACGCGCCAGGCGCAGCTGCGGGTGCTGCTGCTGCAGACGATGATGAAGCTGGGTAAAGCGACGGGTACGGTTGGCGAGGAAGTAATCCATCGCCATTTCAAGGCGCTGCTGGCCGTTCTGGATCTGACGCAGCAGCTCCAGCTGGTTACGACTCACCACTTCTGCCGCCGCGGAAGGCGTAGGCGCACGTAAATCCGCGACAAAATCGGCTATCGTTACGTCCGTTTCATGCCCGACGGCACTCACGACGGGGATAAGGCTGGCAAAGATTGCCCGCGCCACGCGCTCGTCGTTAAAGCTCCACAGATCTTCCAGCGAGCCGCCTCCGCGCCCGACGATGAGCACGTCACACTCCTGGCGCGCATTCGCCAGCGCAATGGCGCGCACAATCTGGCCCGGCGCATCGTCGCCCTGCACGGCGGTCGGGTAGATGATGACGGGCAGGGAAGGGTCGCGACGCTTGAGGACGTGCAAAATGTCATGCAGTGCCGCACCGGTTTTTGAGGTGATAACCCCAACGCAGTGGGCAGGAGAGGGCAGCGGTTTTTTAAACTGCTGGTCGAAAAGCCCCTCGGCAGAAAGCGTTGCTTTTAACTGCTCATACTTCTGCTGCAACAGCCCTTCGCCCGCAGGCTGCATGCTCTCGACGATAATTTGATAATCACCGCGCGGTTCATACAGGGTAATATTGGCGCGAACCAGAACCTGCTGGCCGTGCTGCGGACGAAACGTCACGCGGCGGTTGCTGTTGCGGAACATCGCGCAGCGCACCTGGGCGGTGTCGTCTTTTAAGGTAAAGTACCAGTGGCCGGAAGAGGGCTGCGTGAAGTTAGAGATCTCACCGCTGATCCAGACCTGCCCCATTTCCTGCTCAAGCAGCAAACGCACCGTCTGATTCAGGCGGCTGACGGTATAAATTGAGGGGGATTGAGAGGATAACATGTGAGCGGGATCAAATTCTAAATCAGCAAGTTATTCAGTCGATAGTAACCTGCTGAGAGGCAATCGCAAGCATTTTTTTTAAAAAAGTGTAGATGCAATCGGTTACGCTCTGTATAATGCCACGGCAATATTTAACCACCCAGGTCAGAGATATTGCCCATGCTACGTATCGCTAAAGAAGCACTGACGTTTGACGACGTCCTCCTCGTTCCCGCTCATTCCACCGTTCTGCCGAATACTGCCGACCTCAGCACGCAGTTGACGAAAACCATTCGTCTGAACATTCCTATGCTCTCCGCGGCAATGGACACCGTGACTGAAGCGCGCCTGGCTATCGCCCTGGCACAGGAAGGCGGCATTGGCTTTATCCATAAAAACATGTCTATCGAGCGTCAGGCGGAAGAAGTTCGCCGCGTGAAGAAACATGAATCCGGCATTGTGTCTGACCCTCAGACCGTTCTGCCAACCACCACTCTGCACGAAGTGAAAGCCCTGACCGAACGTAACGGCTTCGCCGGTTACCCGGTTGTGACCGAAGATAACGAGCTGGTTGGCATCATCACCGGCCGTGACGTGCGCTTCGTGACTGATCTGAACCAGCCTGTCAGCGTCTACATGACGCCAAAAGAGCGTCTGGTGACCGTTCGCGAAGGTGAAACCCGCGACGTAGTGCTGGCGAAAATGCACGAAAAACGCGTTGAGAAAGCGCTGGTTGTGGATGCGAACTTCCATCTGCGCGGCATGATCACCGTGAAAGATTTCCAGAAAGCAGAACGTAAACCTAACGCCTGTAAAGACGAGCATGGCCGTCTGCGCGTCGGTGCAGCGGTGGGTGCCGGTGCCGGTAACGAAGAGCGTGTTGATGCGCTGGTGGCTGCGGGCGTTGACGTCCTGCTGATCGACTCCTCTCACGGCCACTCCGAAGGCGTTCTGCAGCGTATTCGTGACACCCGTGCTAAGTACCCGGACCTGCAGATCATCGGCGGCAACGTGGCAACAGGCGCAGGCGCTCGTGCGCTGGCGGATGCCGGCTGCAGCGCGGTGAAAGTAGGTATCGGTCCAGGCTCTATCTGTACTACCCGTATCGTCACCGGCGTGGGCGTTCCGCAGATCACCGCGGTATCTGACGCGGTTGAAGCGCTGGAAGGCACCGGTATTCCGGTTATCGCTGACGGCGGTATCCGCTTCTCTGGCGACATCGCGAAAGCCATCGCCGCGGGCGCTGCTGCCGTGATGGTGGGCTCCATGCTGGCCGGCACCGAAGAATCCCCGGGTGAAATCGAACTCTACCAGGGCCGTTCTTACAAATCCTATCGTGGGATGGGCTCCCTGGGCGCGATGTCCAAAGGTTCCTCTGACCGTTACTTCCAGACCGATAACGCCGCTGACAAACTGGTGCCGGAAGGTATCGAAGGCCGCGTTGCTTATAAAGGCCGTCTGAAAGAGATCATTCACCAGCAGATGGGCGGCCTGCGCTCCTGTATGGGTCTGACCGGCTGTGGTACCATTGACCTGCTGCGTACCAAAGCGGAATTCGTACGCATCAGCGGTGCGGGTATCCAGGAGAGCCACGTTCACGACGTGACGATCACCAAAGAGTCCCCGAACTATCGTCTGGGCTCCTGATTTTTCTTCGCCCGACCTCGTGTCGGGCGATTTATTTAATCTGTTTCACTTGCCTCGGAATTAGCGTCAATGACGGAAAACATTCATAAACATCGCATCCTCATCCTCGATTTTGGTTCTCAGTACACTCAGCTGGTGGCGCGTCGCGTACGTGAACTGGGCGTTTACTGCGAACTGTGGGCGTGGGATGTCACGGAAGCACAGATTCGCGAATTCAATCCAAGCGGCATCATCCTGTCCGGCGGCCCGGAAAGCACCACCGAAGAGAACAGCCCGCGCGCGCCGCAGTACGTGTTCGAAGCAGGCGTGCCGGTATTCGGCGTCTGCTACGGTATGCAGACCATGGCCATGCAACTGGGCGGCCACGTAGAAGGCTCTAACGAGCGTGAGTTCGGTTATGCACAGGTAGAAGTCGTCACCGACAGCGCACTGGTACGCGGTATCGAAGACTCCCTGACCGCTGACGGCAAACCGCTGCTGGACGTGTGGATGAGCCACGGCGACAAGGTCACCGCTATCCCGTCTGACTTCGTGACCGTTGCCAGCACCGAAAGCTGCCCGTTCGCGATCATGGCGAACGAAGAAAAGCGCTTCTACGGCGTGCAGTTCCACCCGGAAGTGACCCACACCCGTCAGGGTATGCGCATGCTGGAGCGCTTCGTGCGCGACATCTGCCAGTGTGAAGCGCTGTGGACCCCGGCAAAAATCATCGACGACGCCGTGGAGCGTATCCGCCAGCAGGTTGGTGATGACAAAGTGATCCTCGGCCTCTCCGGCGGCGTCGACTCCTCCGTGACCGCGATGCTGCTGCACCGTGCCATCGGCAAAAACCTGACCTGCGTCTTCGTGGACAACGGTCTGCTGCGTCTGAACGAAGCCCAGCAGGTGATGGACATGTTCGGTGACCACTTCGGTCTGAACATCGTTCATGTGGAAGGCGAGCAGCGTTTCCTGGACGCGCTGAAAGGCGAGAACGATCCGGAAGCCAAGCGTAAAATCATCGGCCGCGTATTCGTGGAAGTGTTCGACGAAGAAGCGCTGAAGCTGGAAGACGTTAAATGGCTGGCTCAGGGCACTATCTATCCTGACGTGATTGAATCAGCTGCTTCAGCAACCGGTAAAGCACACGTCATCAAATCTCACCACAACGTGGGCGGCCTGCCGAAAGAGATGAAGATGGGTCTGGTTGAACCGCTGCGCGAGCTGTTCAAAGATGAAGTACGCAAGATCGGTCTGGAACTGGGTCTGCCGTACGACATGCTCTACCGTCATCCGTTCCCGGGCCCGGGTCTCGGCGTGCGCGTACTGGGTGAAGTGAAGAAAGAGTACTGCGACCTGCTGCGTCGCGCAGACGCGATCTTCATCGAAGAGCTGCACAAAGCTGACCTGTACAACAAAGTAAGCCAGGCGTTCACCGTGTTCCTGCCGGTTCGCTCCGTCGGCGTAATGGGCGATGGCCGTAAGTACGACTGGGTTGTTTCCCTGCGTGCGGTAGAAACCATCGACTTCATGACCGCGCACTGGGCGCACCTGCCGTATGACTTCTTAGGCCGCGTGTCTAACCGCATCATCAACGAAGTGAACGGTATTTCCCGCGTGGTGTATGACATCAGCGGTAAGCCACCGGCTACGATTGAGTGGGAATGATTTAACGACTGGCAATAGCCAGCGCGCAAAAACAGTAAAGTACTCTTAGCCCGCGTAACTGCGGGCTTTTTTGTACATATAGTTGGACATTTACATTTTGAATAATGATAGCCGACCCGAAGAGCCAGTTCGGTTTTTGTGCGCTGGCTAAAATGATCACAGTTTCGTGCCATTTCGTCTCATCACCTTTACTTATTTTACTTGCACCGTATTAGGAGGGCGTTTTATTTCTTTGCAGAAAGTTTTTTACGCAGAGTGGTTGCCCGGCGCAATACACCCACTTTAGGATTCATTGCAAGTGCCTGTTCATAGGCTTCCAAAGCGTCAGATAACTGCCCAAGCGATTCAAACGACTCCCCTCTGATCCTGTGAGCTAGCGCTCCCCAGTCATATCGTTCTCGGGCTCCCTGCGTAAGAGCTGTATCAGCGACGCTCAGAGCTTTCCTGGCGCTTTCCTCGGTGGTATCCGTCTTAAGCAACTCCTGCGCGGCCATAATCTTTGTGGCGTAATCACCCTTGTTCAACTGGGCTATCTGTAGTGATTCAGCATCAAGGAACTCACCAGCGGTGGAATAACGGAAGTATCCAAGATCACGAAGATTGACGCGTAGTTGGCATAACTCTCCGTCAGCGTTTGTATCGAATAAATAGCAATCTGCCCAGGTCCCGACGGGGCGAACTGTAAACATTTGCTGTCTTTTTTGAAGATCGAGAACCTCCAAAATATTACTGTCTTTATTATCTGCATTTGCTGTCTGGACAGCTGCGTACCGGCCACATTGGGACAAACCAATATTAAAGATATTGGCGCAGTAATGCCGACGATAGATTTCATCACCGCTGGTGTTGATAGCGATGACATCCCCGCTAAGTGCACTACCGAAACCACAATCGTGGACTATGAAACTACCGGAATCAGAAACAGCGGCATCGACAGGGCGTGCAAAACATTTTAGCTCATACACAATCCTGTCAGAGGGGTAATCGACAAGAATGACACGGCCATTGCCCTTCATCCTGTGGCCTCCAAGGCTGCCACCATCCGAATCATCGCAGCCCACCACCCAGCGCTTATCCGGCGAAATATTTGCGTGACCGAAGAAGTAAGGGTGATCCACGGTAAGCCATTTACCCTCCAGTTCCGTGTTGCGTTCATGCGTAGATGAAGGTTCTCTCTTGCCAGATTGATGCCCTAAGATACTGCGTAGTTTTCCAATTAAACCCATCGCCCTGTTTCCTGTTAGCCCTGCCTGGTAGCAATATAAGCCAGGTTTGTAATAATCGTAACGGACTAACCAGAATTTATTTGACGCGCCTCGAATTCCATAATAAAAAAATTCACAAGAGATATGTTTAAAAAATAAAATATTCGTGTCATGAATATTTTGCCGAAATATTTAGACCATGCTCCTATTTGCGGTTGATATCACCACAAATAAAGGAGTAGCTTGTAGTAGAGAAAAAGTTATATCCAATGGAGAATGACCATGAGCACATATGAACTTGTACGCAAAACAAAAATCGATGGTGATTTCGAAGGGTTTGATGACGAGGTTTTATTCAGGTTTGTTGACGGGACATACTGGATACAGGCGCAATACATGTACTGGTATCATTATGCCTATCGACCTGATGTCAATCTCTTACGAGCGAATGGGCGGTTTTATCTGCAGATAGATGGGAAAGACAAAGTTGTACCCGTCAGACAAATCACTGATGTCATCCAATCACGAATTGATGGCGAATTTTAAGGATGGGAAGGCGAAACCGTTTACACTCTCACTAACGGGCAGGTGTGGAAGCAATGCACCTACCACTATGAATACAAGTATTCATACAGACCGGAGGCATTAATTTACAATAGCGGAACAGGTTACAAAATGCAGGTTGAAGGTACTACAGCAGATGTGCGAAGAGTTAAGTAAAGCAATCACTGTACACAGAGTCAGCTTATGCAAACAATAAATGTCCAGCGGCATTTAACGCCTCTGTCGCTATTCCTGGCAGAGCGAATAATCAGCCACCGTTAACAACAAGGTTATAATCTAATGTTTCAGTACAAAATGGTCCAGGTTCCACCCAACATTTCAGTCAGGGCTAAAGACAACAAAATCGGTATTGCTGCGCAATACCTTGAGGACGTGGTCAACGAGTGGGCAGCGCAGGGCTGGGAATTTCAGCGAGTTGATACTATCGGTATTGAAGAACGACCAGGCTGTTTTGGCGGCAGTAAGGTCAAATTTATGCAGTACTATGTTATTACCTTCAGGAAAGAGGTGTAACTGTGCTGCGTAGTCTGAGCTTCTGGCTGATACTGCTTTACCGCAAACATGCACCAGACAACGTCAGACGGCGCTGTCGCTATCATCCTTCATGTTCAAAATATACGTTTGTCAGCATCAAGCGCTTTGGTTTCTGCCGGGGATGGAAAATTGCCTTCAAGCGTTTTCAGCGCTGCAGGCCGCCGAACGGTGGAATCGATTATCCACCACACCGTTGTCACTGAGTGAGCTAGCTTTCGGATGTCCTGCTAAGCGTCACGCTTTGGTCACAATGAATAATGCTGTACCAGAACGATTAAGAATAAAATAAGTTCTCCCGCAGCCTTATTGCGCTGGCGGTGACTACTTAGACGGATGATTTATCTACCTCATAAGTGCTGCCATTGCATTCACCGGTAATCAACAAAGCCGGGCTAAAGTGGATAGGCAATATGCAAAGTTATTTAGATACAGGAATGAATTTCCTGCGCCTCGCTGCGTAAAGTAGAGCAGAGTTCCTAGATAAGAATTCAGCCAAACATTATGGTGGCCTGATGCATCTGGTTCCCCAATAACATGGAGTCTCTATGGAATATTTTGAAGCTAAATTATATTTATTAGGAAAGTGGCGAATTATTGCATTATTACTTAATGCTATGCTTTTCCTTGGTAGTTGCTACGGGTTGTACCTCACGGGGATCTTTACAAGGTCATGGTATAATGAAGGTAATGCTGCGGTGTGCTTATTGATTATGTTTACCTCGGCATTAAGCATCATGTCTATCAATCAGCCAGTCATTATGGATAAGACTGATGACGAGGCATCTTCATTGCTATCTTTATGGTGGAAACGAAAGAAGCTCGAACATTTATCAAAAATAAAAGAATATAAAAAATAACGTAAAGTCTGCGGCCCGGCGTGCCGGGCCGGAGGCGTGAACTATTTTCCGCTGTTATCCCGGCGATACGCCAGCGCCACCACCAGCGACTGCACCAGGCACAGCGTCGCCGACTGGGACCGAAACGCGTCCACCTGCGCCTCTTTCACTACAAAGCAAAGATCGCTGAACGTCGCCAGCGGGCTGATCTGGCTGTCCGTAATCACAATCTGCCGCGCCCCGACGCTGGCGGCGGTTTCGCTGACCATCACCGTCTCTTCCGCATATGGCGAGAAGCTAATCGACACCACAATGTCGCGCGCCTTAATGCGGCTGATCTGCTCGCGCAGCATCCCACCCATACCGTCGAGCAGAATAGGGCGACACTCCAGGTGGCTCAGGGCATAGGTGAGGTAGGCCGCGACGCTAAAGGAGCGGCGCAGTCCGGCGATGTAGATGGTGTCGGCGTCGGCCAGCAGCTGTACCGCGCGCTCCAGCATTTCCGGTTCGGCGCGGGCGGCCAGCTGCTGTAGCGCCTGGGCGTTTGAACGGGCGAACTCCTGCAGGATGTCGAGCGGGGTTTCGGGCACGGCCTCGCTCTCCATTTCGCGGAAAAGCCGGGCACGGTCGCTGTAGCTGGCGGTCTCCTCCACCAGGTTCATGCGAAACAGCTGTTTCATTTCGTTGAAGCCGGTGAAGTCAAAGGCGTTGGCGAAGCGGATCAGCGTCGAGGGCGGCACGTCGGCGCGCTCGGCAATCACGGCAACCGTATCAAAGGCCACGCTGTTCGTATTATCCAGCACATAGCGGGAGACCTGCTGCAGCCTCTTGCTCAGGCTATCGTAGCGATCGCGGATTTGCTGCTGCAGTTCGTTCAGGCTGGTTGCTGTCGTCATGTTATCCCCCAAATACAGTCCTGTGATTCTAAACGCAAAACCGCGTCTTTTAAATGTCGGCCATCCATCTGGCAGCAAAAATGAAACAGAAGCTTCAGTCATTCCCACGCCCGAAATGCCTTAATAGCGCACGCTGCGTCAGTATTGTTGGCTGTTAACATAAAAATCCATCCTTGATCACAATAATCATCATTTATTTTATTTCAACTTAAAATGGAATATTTGTTTCATATATAGTGTTCGGTACACAGTGTTCAGGTAACAGTCACGTATCAACAGCGAGAGGTTAAGGATGGAGACGGTAGCGAATTTTATTCACGGCGAATGTGTCACCGGTTCAGGCCAGCGCGTTCAGGCGATCTTCAACCCGGCCACCGGCAAGCAGATCCGCCAGGTGGTGATGAGTACGGCACAGGAAACGGAGCAGGCAATTGCCGCCGCGCAGCAGGCGTTTCCTGCGTGGGCGCGTCATGCTCCGCTTAAGCGCGCGCGCGTGATGTTCCGCTTCAAGGCGCTGCTGGAAGAGAACATGGATCGCCTGGCCCGTCTCATCAGCGAAGAGCACGGCAAGGTCTTCTCCGACGCGGTGGGCGAACTCACCCGTGGTCTGGAAGTGGTGGAATTTGCCTGCGGTATCCCGCATCTGCAAAAAGGTGAGCACTCAGCCAACGTCGGCACCGGCGTTGACAGCCACTCGCTGATGCAGCCGCTCGGGGTCTGCGTTGGGATCACGCCGTTTAACTTCCCGGCGATGGTGCCGATGTGGATGTTCCCGATTGCGCTGGCGACCGGAAACACCTTCGTGCTGAAACCGTCAGAAAAAGATCCCTCCCTGGCGCTCGCGCTGGCGCAGCTGCTGAAAGAGGCTGGCCTGCCGGACGGCGTGTTCAACGTGGTGCAGGGTGACAAAGAGTCAGTTGACGTGCTCCTGACCGACCCGCGCGTGCAGGCGGTGAGCTTTGTCGGCTCGACGCCGATTGCCGAATACATTTACCAGACCGCGTCCGCCCACGGAAAGCGCTGTCAGGCACTGGGTGGCGCGAAAAACCACTGTATTCTCATGCCGGATGCCGACATGGAAATGGCCGCCAACGCCATTATGGGCGCAGGCTTCGGTGCGGCGGGGGAGCGCTGCATGGCGCTCTCGGTGGTGCTGGCGGTGGGGGATAAAACCGCCGATGACCTCTGCGCCCGGCTGGAAAAACAGATTGCCTCCCTGCGCGTCGGGCCGGGTCTGGACCAGACGCCGGAAAACGAAATGGGGCCGCTCATCTCCTCGGCGCACCGTAGCAAGGTGCTGGGCTATATCGACAGCGGGGAAGCGCAGGGCGCGACACTTCGCGTGGACGGTCGCAGCTTCAGCGTGCAGGGGCACGAGCAGGGCTATTTCGTCGGGCCGACGCTGTTTGATAACGTCACTCCGGAGATGACCATCTATAAAGAAGAGATTTTCGGCCCGGTGCTTTCTGTGGTGCGCGTAGCAGATTACGCCAGCGCGGTGGACCTGATTAACCGCCATGAATATGGTAATGGTTCGGCAATCTTCACCCGTGACGGCGGCTGCGCGCGTCGCTTCTGCGAAGAGGTGCAGGCGGGCATGGTCGGGGTCAATGTGCCGATCCCGGTGCCGATGGCATTCCACAGTTTCGGTGGCTGGAAGCGCTCTATCTTTGGTGCGCTCAACGTCCACGGCAACGACGGTGTGCGTTTCTACACCCGAATGAAAACCATCACCGCACGCTGGCCGGAAATGCAGCAGGAGACAGGCGCTGCGTTCTCCATGCCAACGCTGGGCTGACAGGAGGCGTTATGCAAACCGAACGTATGACTATGGCCCAGGCGCTGGTCCGATTCCTTAATCAACAATACGTCAGCGTGGATGGCGACGAAATGCCCTTCGTGGAGGGCGTGGCGACTATTTTCGGGCACGGTAACGTACTCGGCATCGGCCAGGCGCTGGAACAAGATCCGGGCCATTTGCAGGTGATGCAGGGCTGCAACGAGCAGGGCATTGCCCATATGGCGACGGGATTCGCCAAACAGCACCGCCGTCAGCGCATTTTCGCCGTCACCTCCTCCGTCGGGCCGGGCGCCGCCAATATGGTGACCGCGGCGGCAACCGCTACGGCGAACCGCATTCCGCTGTTATTGCTGCCGGGCGATATCTACGCCAGCCGCCAGCCGGACCCGGTGCTGCAGCAGATCGAGCAGTATCACGATCTCAGCATCAGTACCAACGACTGCTTCCGTCCTGTCTCTCGCTACTGGGACCGCATCAACCGTCCCGAGCAGCTGATGAGCGCCATGCTAAGCGCGATGCGAACGCTTACTGACCCCGCCAATACCGGGGCGGTGACCCTCTGCCTGCCGCAGGACGTGCAGGGGGAAGCCTGGGATTATCCCCTGAGCTTCTTCGCGCGCCGCGTGCACCACATCGAACGTCGTCCGCCTGACCCGCAGCGTCTGGCGCAGGCGCGGGCGTTGATCGCCCGCAAGCGTCGTCCGCTGGTGGTGTGCGGCGGCGGCGTGCGCTATTCCGGCGCGCATGAGGCGTTTCGCGAATTTGTCGAGACGCTGCAGCTGCCGTTTGCCGAAACCCAGGCCGGGAAGGGGGCGCTGGTAAGTGACCACCCACTTAACCTGGGTGGCGTTGGGGTGACGGGGGGACTGGCGGCCAACCAGCTCGCGCCCCAGGCGGATTTAGTGATTGGCATCGGCACGCGTCTCACGGACTTTACCACCGGCTCCAAGGCGCTCTTTTCCCATCCGGACGTCGAATTTCTGTTGCTGAACGTGGCGGAGTTTGACGCCCTGAAGCTGGACGCCACCGCACTGATCGCTGATGCTCAAACCGGGCTTCAGGCCTTAACCCACGCGCTCAGGGATTATCGCAGTAGCTGGGGAGACGCGATCGCCCAGGCGAAATCCGCGTGGCGCGACGAGTGCCGTCGCCTGTGGGATCGCCAGTGGCATCCTGCTGATGCGCCCGAAGTGGCAGGGCACCTGGATAGCCAGCTGGTGGAATATGGCGAAACGCTCAACACTCGCCTGACCCAGACGCGGGTGCTGGGGCTGATCAACCAGCATATTGAAGATAGCGCCATCGTGGTGGGGGCGGCCGGATCGCTGCCGGGCGATTTACAGCGGCTCTGGCAGGTGAAAACGCCGGATAGCTATCACCTGGAATACGGATACTCCTGCATGGGCTACGAGATTGCGGCGGCCATCGGTGCGAAGCTCGCCAGACCCGACCAGCCGGTGTACGCCATGGTGGGGGATGGCTCGTACATGATGCTGCACTCCGAGCTGCAAACCGCGGTGCAGGAGGGGATTAAGGTCACCGTTCTGCTGTTTGATAACGCCAGCTTTGGCTGCATTAACAATCTGCAGATGGGGCATGGCATGGGGAGCTTTGGCACCGAAAACCGCCATCGCAACCCGGAAACCGGACGGCTGGACGGGCCGCTGGTGAAGGTCGATTTTGCCCAAAACGCGGAAAGCTACGGCTGCCGCGCGTGGCGGGTGAACGATGAGCAAAGCCTGCTGGCGGCGCTGGAGGCGTCACGCGCGCATCCGGGCCCGACGCTGCTGGACATCAAGGTGCTCCCGAAGACCATGACCCATGACTACGCCTCGTGGTGGCGAACCGGCGACGCGCAGGTGGCGGCGTCTTCTGCCGTGCGTGAAGCCGCTCTGCAAACGCAGGCGCAGGTGAAAAAAGCCCGCCAGTATTAAGTTTTCCCGCCTTAACGAAATTTTCATTTCATTTTCCCCTCACCCTAACCCTCTCCCCAAAGGGGAGAGGGGATGGTGTGGTGCACTCTTTTCTCCCTCGCCCCTTTGGGGAGAGGGCAGGGGTGAGGGGTTAGCAGCACCTTCTCCCATGTTGTGAGATTGATAACAAAATTTATCTCATTCATCTCAAAAGTGTTAACCCGCACTCAAAAACATAATTTTCACTATTTATAAAAATGAAATAAATGTTTTATTTATAGGGTCGTTAGTTCACAGCATTCACCAACACCGGGAGCCGTTATGTTTAACATTGCTTTACTGGGCGCTGGCCGAATTGGCCAGGTACATGCAGCTAACATCGCCAGCCACGGCGCGACCACGCTCTGGTCCGTGGTTGACCCGAATCAGGAATTTGCCACCCGTCTCGCCACGCAGTATCAGGCCCGTCAGCAGAGCCTGGATGAAGCGATGACCGACCCTAACGTTCACGCCGTGCTGATTGCCTCCGCCACCGATACCCACGCGGACCTGATTGAAATGGCCGCCCGCCATGGCAAAGCCATCTTTTGCGAAAAGCCGGTACACCTCGACCTTGCCCGCGTGCGCGACTGCCTGAAAGTGGTCAAAGAGTACGACGTGCCGCTGTTTATCGGCTTTAACCGCCGCTTTGACCCGCAGTTCCGCCGGGTGAAAACCGACGCCCAGGCCGGGCGCATCGGCAAGCCGGAATCGTTGCTGATTATCTCCCGCGACCCGTCTCCGCCGCCTGCAGAGTACGTGCGTGTCTCCGGCGGCATGTTCCGCGATATGACCATTCACGACTTTGATATGGCGCGCTTCATCATGGGCGAAGAGCCGGTGTCGGTCTATGCCCAGGGCAGTAACCTGGTCGATCCGGCGATTGGCGAGGCGGGGGATATCGACACCGCATTTATCGTTCTGAAATATTCTTCCGGCGCGATGGCGACCATTGTCAACAGCCGCCGCTCATCTTACGGATACGACCAGCGCCTGGAGCTGCACGGCTCCGAAGGGCTGCTGTGCGCGGGCAATATTCTGGAAAACCAGGTGCAGCACTACGGCAAACAGGGCTGCACCAGCGCGCTGCCGGAACACTTCTTCCTGCAGCGCTACAAATCCGCTTACGCCGCGGAATGGGAACACTTTGTTGCGGTCCTGCGCGGCGAAGCGGTGCCTGACTGCAGCGGTGATGATGGTGAACGTGCGCTGTACCTCGCGGATAAAGCGCTGGAGTCGCTGCGTAGCCAGCGCGAGATCGTCCTCTAAACACAACCACCCTACACAGAGAGACATAATAATGAAAAAACTGATCGTAGCCGCCCTCATCGCCATGACGTCCGGGGCTGCCCTCGCCGAAAACGAGCAAATTGTTTTCAGTACGCCAAACCTGGCCATGCCGTTTGAAGTACACATGCAGCGCACGGCGGTGAAAGCCGCAAAAGAGATGGGCGTGAAGCTTCAGGTGCTGGACGGGCAGGGCAGTTCACCGAAACAGGTGGCTGACCTGGAAAATGCCATCACCCGTGGGGCGCAGGGCTTTATCGTCTCCCCGAATGACGTAAACGCCGTCTCCAGCGCGGTAGATGAAATTCAGGATGCGAAGCTGCCGGTGGTGACCCTTGACCGCTCCGTCGACAGCCAGAAAAAAGTTCCGCACTTCGGGGCTAACAACTACAAAGGCGGCCAGGCGATTGGCGACTTCGTGAAAACCAAATTCCCCGACGGGGCGGAGATTATTCTGCTGACCGGTCAGCCGGGATCCTCCTCCAATATTGAACGCACCAAAGGGATCCGCGACAGCCTGAAGGCGGGCGGGGATAAGTACAAGATCGTCGCCGATCAGACCGGGAACTGGATGCGTTCGGAAGGGATGCGCATCGTGGAAAGCGTTCTGCCTTCTCTGCCGAAGCGCCCGCAGGTGATCCTCTCCGCTAACGACGATATGGCGCTGGGCGCGATTGAAGCGCTGCAGAGCCAGGGCGTGAAGCCGGGCGAAATTCTGGTCACCGGTTTTGATGCGGTACCGGAAGCGCTGGCCCGCGTGCGCGACGGCTGGCTGGCGGTAACGGCGGATCAGCGTCCGGGCTTTGCGGTGCAGACGGCGATGAGCCAGCTGGTGGCCAACGTGCGCGAGAAGAAAGCCATCACCGGGGCCGACTACCCGCCGACGCTGATCACCAAAGAGAATCTGCAGCAGGCAGAACGTATCGGTGAGGCCGGTAACTGACGTATCCGCAGCCGCCGCGCGAGCGGCGGCGCACTCTAAAGGAGGAGCAGACCGATGTCGCAACCCTTACTGAAAGTGACCGACCTGGCCAAAAGTTTTTCCGGCGTCTGGGCGCTGAGCAGCGCTCAGCTGACCGTCGGCGCGGGGGAGATCCATGCCCTGCTGGGGGAAAACGGAGCGGGAAAATCCACGCTGCTGAAGGCGCTCGCGGGCGCGCAGCCGCAAACCCGGGGGGATATCTGGTTTAACGGCGAAATGCTGCCGGTGGATGATTCCCCCGTTGAGCGGCAAAACAAGGGCATTATCACCATCTATCAGGAATTTAACCTGCTGCCCAATATGACCGTCGCGGAAAACATGTTTCTCGGGCGCGAACCGCGCAAACGTAACCTGATCGTCGACGAAAAAGCGGTTAACCAGGAGGCGCAGGTCATTCTCGATTACCTGCAGCTGAACGTTGCGCCAACCACGCCGGTGGCCCGCCTGAGCGTCGCCCAGCAGCAGATGGTGGAGATTGCCCGGGCGCTGACCCTCAACGCCAGGCTGATTATCATGGATGAACCTTCTGCCGCGCTGAGCGACAGCGAGGTGGAAAGCCTGCACCGCGTGGTGCGTGAGCTGAAAAACCGCGGGGTGAGCATTATTTACGTTACCCACCGTCTGCATGAAGTTTTCCAGCTCTGCGACCGCTTCACCGTTTTCCAGGACGGCCGTTTCACCGGTACCGGTGCGGTGGCGGAAACCAACGTTGAGCAGCTGATCCGCCTGATGGTCGGGCGCGACGTGGCCTTTAATCGTCGTCCGGCCAGCGAAACGCATCATGAAGACAAACCCGTCCGCCTGGCGGTGAAGGGGCTGAGCCGCGAGAAGCCGCCGCTCGATCCCCACGGCATTGCCCTGCACGACATCAGCTTCCACGTCCACGCCGGGGAAGTGTTAGGGATTGCTGGCCTGGTGGGCGCGGGGCGTACCGAAGTGGCGCGCTGTCTGTTCGGCGCAGATGCCTTTACCTCCGGCAGCTTTGAGCTGGACGGCGTGCCGTACCAGCCGCGCGACCCGCTCTACGCCCTCGATCAGGGCGTGGCGCTGGTACCGGAAGACCGTAAAAAAGAGGGGGCGGTGCTGGGGCTGTCGATTCGCGACAACCTGTCGCTCTCCTGCCTCTCCTCGCTGCTGCAGTGGCGCTGGTTCGTGAATACCCGCAAAGAGGACGACCTGATTGAGTCCTACCGCCAGGCGCTGCAGATCAAAATGGTCAACAGCGCGCAGGAGGTGCGCAAGCTCTCCGGCGGTAACCAGCAAAAGGTGATCCTCGCGCGCTGCATGGCGCTCAATCCCCGGGTGCTGATTGTCGATGAGCCGACGCGCGGTATCGACGTGGGCACCAAATCGGAAGTGCACCAGGTGCTGTTTGAGATGGCGAAAAAGGGCGTGGCGGTGATCGTGATCTCCTCCGATCTGCCTGAAGTGATGGCGGTATCTGACCGGATCATCACCCTCAGTGAAGGGCGGGTGACCGGCGAGATCCACGGTGACGACGCTAACGAAGAACGGCTGATGACGATGATGGCCATCAACCACAACGCCCTGAACGCGGCATAACGGAGTTTCTCATGACGCAGATGATTTCTAAAACGCAGGCCCCGGTCAAACGCGCCGGACGCATCGATCCCATCGCCTTCTTCGAGCGATTCGGGGTGCTGATTTTCATGATCCTGCTGCTGATCTTCTTCCAGTCGCAGAACAGCAACTTTTTCTCTGAACGCAATATTTTCAACATATTAACTGAAGTCTCCATCTACGGGATCATGGCCGTGGGGATGACTTTCGTCATCCTGACCGCCGGGATCGATCTCTCCGTCGGCTCCATTCTGGCGGTGTGCGCCATGACTGCGGCGTACGTGATCAAGGGCGACAACTTCACCACCGTCGACCCGAACGCCTGGGGAGGCATGAGCTGGCTGATTGGGCTGGGGATTTGTCTGGCGATGGGCACGGCAATTGGCTTCCTGCATGGTCTGGGCGTCACGCGCCTGCGCCTGCCGCCGTTTATAGTCACCCTCGGCGGGATGACCATCTGGCGTGGCCTGACGCTGGTGATTAACGACGGCGCGCCGATTGCCGGTTTCGACCCGGGTTACCGCTGGTGGGGGCGCGGGGAGTTGCTCGGCATCTCCATTCCTATCTGGATATTCGCCCTCGTCGCCCTGGGGGGGTATCTGGCGCTGCATAAAACCCGCTGGGGCCGTTTCGTCTACGCCATTGGCGGAAACCCGGAGGCGGCACGCCTGGCGGGGGTGAACGTCAAGCGCGTACTGGTCAGCGTCTACGTGCTGATTGGCTGTCTGGCGGGGCTGGCGGGCTTCATTCTGAGCGCGCGTCTGGGAAGCGCCGAGGCGGTAGCCGGGATCTCCTTTGAGCTGCGCGTCATCGCCTCGGTGGTGATCGGCGGTACCTCGCTGATGGGCGGTTACGGGCGTATTGGCGGCACCATTATCGGCTCCATCATCATGGGCATTCTGATTAACGGCCTGGTGCTGATGAACGTCTCAGCCTACTACCAGCAAATTATCACCGGATTAATTATCGTTCTGGCGGTGGCGTTTGACACCTACGCCAAGAGCCGTCGCGGCGCACTGTGAGGATCATGATGAAAGAGGTTCGTATTGGATTGATTGGCACCGGGTATATCGGCAAGGCGCACGCCATCGCCTATGCCCAGGCCCCGACGGTGTTCAACCTGCGCGGCAGGCTGGTGCGCGAGATGGTGGCGGAAGTTACGCCGGAACTGGCGGCAGCGCGGGCGCAGGCGTTTGGCTTCAACCGCTCCACCGGGGACTGGCGGGCGCTGGTGGCCGACCCGGCCATTGACGTGGTGGATATTTGCTCTCCCAACCATCTGCATAAAGAGATGGCGCTGGAGGCGATCCGTCACGGCAAACACGTCTACTCCGAAAAGCCGCTGGCGCTCAACGCCCATGACGCGCGTGAAATGGTCGACGCCGCAAAGCGGGCAGGGGTGAAAACGCTGGTGGGGTTCAACTACATGAAAAACCCGACCGCGCAGCTGGCGAAGGAGATTATCGCGCGCGGCGAGATTGGCGAGGTGATCCACTTCTACGGCACTCACAACGAAGACTATATGGCCGACCCGCTCTCGCCCATTCACTGGCACTGCTTCAAAGAGACCGCAGGCCTGGGGGCGCTGGGCGACCTCGCGGCGCATATCGTCAATATGGCCCAGTACCTGGTGGGAGATATCGAGCAGGTCTGCGGCGACCTGAAGATCGTGGTCCCGGCACGTCCGGCGAAGGCGGGTTCGGCAGAAATGATTGCCGTCGAAAACGAGGATCAGGCCCACGCGATGGTGCGTTTTGCGGGCGGGGCGCAGGGCGTCATTGAAACCTCCCGCGTCGCCTGCGGCCGCAAGATGGGGCTGTCGTATGTCATCACCGGGACGAAAGGTGCCATCAGTTTCACTCAGGAGCGCATGGCCGAGCTGAAGCTCTATCTGCATGACGACCCGGTGAACCGTCAGGGGTTCCGCACGCTGCTCGTCGGCCCGGCTCACCCGGACTACGGTGCGTTCTGCATGGGGGCAGGCCATGGGATTGGCTTTAACGATCAAAAAACGGTGGAGGTGCGTGACCTGGTGGACGGGATTGCCGCCGACGCGCCGATGTGGCCGGACTTCGAAGAGGGCTGGAAGGTGTCTCGCGTGCTGGACGCGATAGCACTCTCACACCTGGAAGGCCGCTGGCTGAACGTGAACGACATTGTCTGAAGAGGGTTCAACGTGGAAAAGCAGTTTGATGTGATATGCATGGGCCGCGTGGCGGTAGACCTCTACAGTCAGCAAATTGGCGCCCGTCTGGAAGATGTGTCGAGCTTCGCCAAATATCTTGGCGGGTCGTCCGGCAACGTTGCGTACGGCACCGCGCGACAGGGGTTACGCTCGTCGATGCTGGCGCGCGTCGGCGATGAACATATGGGCCGCTTCCTGCGGGAAGAGTTAAACCAGGTGGGCTGCGATACCAGCCATCTGATTACCGACAAAGAACGCCTCACGGCGCTGGTGCTGCTCGGCATTAAAGACCGGGACACTTTTCCTCTGATTTTTTATCGCGATAACTGCGCGGATATGGCGATTACCGCCAGCGATGTGGACGAAAGTTACATTGCCTCCGCACGGTGTCTTGCCATCACCGGGACTCACCTTTCTCATCCCCAGACCCGCGAGGCGGTGCTGACGGCGCTGGGCTATGCCCGCCGCCACGGCGTGCGCACGGTGCTGGATATCGACTACCGTCCGGTGCTGTGGGGGCTGACCTCCTTAGGTGACGGGGAAACGCGCTTTATCGCCGCCGATAAGGTCACCCGCGAGCTGCAGGAGGTGCTGCACCTCTTCGACGTGATTGTCGGCACCGAGGAGGAGTTCCACATTGCGGGCGGCAGCACCGATACCTTGCAGGCGCTGGCGCAGGTGCGTGGCGTGAGTCAGGCTACGCTGGTCTGCAAACGCGGCGCGCTGGGCTGTTCGGTCTATACCGATGCCATTCCGCCTCGTCTGGACGACGGCCTGACGGTGACCGGCGTGCGCGTCGAGGTGCTGAATGTCCTCGGCGCAGGGGACGCGTTTATGTCCGGCCTGCTGCGCGGTTACCTGAACGACGAAGGCTGGGAGCAGGCGTGCCGCTATGCCAATGCCTGCGGTGCGCTGGTGGTCTCCCGCCACGGCTGCGCTCCGGCGATGCCGAGCAAAACAGAGCTGGATGATTATCTTTCCCGCGCCGCACGTGTTCCGCGCCCGGATCTTGACCCGCGTCTTAACCATCTCCACCGGGTGACGACCCGCCGTCGCGAATGGCCGGAGCTGTGCGTGATGGCTTTCGACCATCGCAGCCAGCTGGAAGAGATGGCGCTGCAGTGCGGTGCGTCGATCGGGCGCATTCCGGCACTGAAGCAACTGATCCTCCAGGCCAGCCGCGAGGCGGCAAACCGCGCCGGGCTGGAGGGTAAAGCCGGTCTGCTGTGCGACGGCACCTTTGGTCAGGATGCGCTAAACGCTATCACCGGAGAAGGGTGGTGGATTGGTCGTCCCATCGAGCTGCCGGGCTCCCGGCCGCTGGAGATGGAGCACGGTAACATCGGCACCCAGCTCATCAGCTGGCCGCAGGAGCACGTGGTGAAATGTCTGGTCTTTTTCCATCCGGAAGATGCCCACGGCCTGCGCCTTGAGCAGGAGCAGAAAATCGCCGAGGTGTACCACGCCTGCTGCCAGTCCGGGCATGAACTGCTGCTGGAGGTGATATTGCCCGCCAGCATGCCGCGCAGCGACGCGCTCTACCTGCGCGCCATCTCCCGTTTCTACAACCTGGGGATTTACCCTGACTGGTGGAAACTGCCGCCGCTCTCAGCCAGCGGCTGGACGGCACTGAACGAGATTATCGAACGTCGGGACCCGCACTGCCGCGGGGTGGTGATCCTCGGTCTGGATGCCCCGGCAGAGCAGCTGCGTGCCGACTTCAAAGCCGCCGCAGGGCAGACGCTGGTTAAAGGCTTCGCCGTGGGGCGCACGCTGTTTGGCGACGCCTCCCGCGCGTGGCTGAAACACGATATTGACGATGCGCAGCTGGTGGCGCGCATCCGGGACAACTACCTGCAGCTTATCGCCTGGTGGCGCGAGCGCGGACACGCATAATGGAGACGACAATGAGTGTACAACTGGGCATTAACCCGCTGACGTGGACGAACGACGATCTGCCTTCTCTCGGCGCGGAGACGTCGCTGGAGACCTGCCTGAGCGAAGGCAAAGAGGCCGGTTTTGCCGGTTTCGAACTGGGCAATAAATTCCCGCGCGAGGCGCGCCTGCTCGGCCCGATTTTACAGCGCCACGACCTGAAGCTGGTCTCCGGCTGGTACTCTGGCCGCCTGCTGGAGCGCAGCGTGGAGGAGGAGATCGCCGCCGTGCAGCCCCACCTGACGCTGTTGCGCGAGCTGGGGGCGAAGGTGCTGGTCTTTGCGGAAGTGAGCGGCTGTATTCACGGCGAGCAGCAGACCCCGGTGCATCTGCGCCCGCGCTTCCCGCAGGAACGCTGGAAGGAGTACGGGGAGAAGCTCAGCGAATTTGCCCGCTATACGCAGCAGCAGGGGGTGCAGATTGCCTACCATCACCATATGGGCACGGTGATTGAGTCCGCCGACGACGTGGACAACCTGATGACCCACACCGGTGAGGAAGTGGGGTTACTGCTGGATACCGGCCATCTGACCTTTGCCGGAGCCGACCCGCTGGCGGTGGCGCAGCGCTGGGCGTCGCGCATCAACCACGTTCACTGCAAAGACGTGCGTGCCGACGTGCTGGCGGACGTTAAAAACCGCAAAACCAGCTTCCTCGATGCGGTGTTAAGCGGCGTATTTACCGTACCGGGTGACGGATGCGTCGATTACCCGCCGATCATGCGGCTGCTGAAAGCGCAGGAATATCACGGCTGGCTGGTGGTCGAGGCGGAGCAGGATCCGGCGATTGCCCATCCGCTGACCTATGCCCGTCTGGGGTATAACAACCTGAGCCGCCTGGCGCACGACGCCGGGCTTATCTGAGGAGGTGACATGTCACGTCTGTTATCACGCTGGCAACAGCCGAATGCTGAGGGGCGCACCCAGTCCGTTACGCCGGAAAGTGCGGGTTGGGGATATGTCGGTTTTGAGGCATATGAATTGCAGGAGGGGCAGGTGCTGACGCTGCCCGCCATCAACGAAGAGCTCTGTCTGGTGCTGGTCGCCGGACGCGCCTCCATCAGCACGCCCTCCGCGCAGTTTAACGATATTGGTGAGCGGATGAGCCCGTTTGAGCGCATTAAGCCGTGGGCGGTGTACGTCACCCCGCAGGAGACGGTGCAGATAAAGGCGCTGACGACGCTGGAGCTGGCCGTCTGCGCTGCGCCGGGCAAAGGCACATACCCGACGCGGCTGATTGCGCCGCAGGACATCGACGGCGAGGCGCGCGGCAAGGGGCACAACCAGCGCTATGTGCATAACATTCTGCCGGAAGGTAAATCTGCCGACAGCCTGCTGGTAGTGGAGGTCTGGACCAACGAAGGGTGTACCAGTTCCTACCCGAGCCACAAGCACGACACGGATAACCCGCCGCAGGAGACGTACCTGGAGGAGACCTACTACCATCGCCTCAACCCGGAGCAGGGGTTTTGCATGCAGCGCGTCTACACCGACGACAGAACGCTGGACGAGTGCATGGCGGTCTACGACCGTGATGTGGTCATGGTGCCGAAGGGATATCACCCGGTGGCGACGATGGCCGGGTACGATAGCTATTACCTCAACGTGATGGCCGGCCCGGTACGCAAATGGATGTTTACCTGGGAAGAAGACCACGCGTGGATTAATCATGATTATCCCGCTACAGGCAAGCACTGAAGCGGGTTTTTTGCCGGGTGGCGCTGCGCTTACCCGGCCTGTGAAACGCTTACCTTGCTTCTAACGCCTGCTCAATCGTTCGGGCGATGGCCTCTGGCTGGCTCACCATCGACACGTGACTCGCCGCGACCCCGGTGGTTTTCGCGTGGATCGTCTTCGCCATCGCGCGCTCAAGCGCGGGGTTAATCATCCGGTCATTCTCACTCACCACATACCAGCTCGGCTTATTGTGCCACGCGGCGTGAGTGACCTTTTCGCCAAATGCATCGGCTTTAATTGGCCCCTGCGTGGCGGCGATGGTCAGTTGTTCAGCCGGTTTCACATCCGGTGCGAAATCCTTCCTGACGGCTTCGGTCGGCAGGTATAAGTAGCCGTCAGCCGTTTTAGCGATGCCTGCACTTCCGGGCGGGGCCGGGAAGGTATTCGCCAGCTCTGCCGTCGACTGGCCGGAATCCGGCGCGAACGCCGCCACGTAAACCAGCGATTTAACCCGTGCATCGTTGCCCGCTTCGCTAATCACGGTGCCACCCCAGGAGTGACCGACCAGCACGACGTCCCCCTTAGCACGGGCGATGGCGCGCTGGGTGGCCGCAACGTCATCTTTTAGCGACGTAAGCGGGAGCTGAACGGCGATAACCTCGGTATGGTGTTTTTGCAGCCGGGTAATCACCTTATTCCAGCTGCTGCCGTCGGCAAACGCGCCATGTACCAGCACGACGCTGGTTTTATTCTCCGCAAAAGCGCTGGCCGAAAGCGCCAGCAGGCCTGCTGTCAGTACAGACAGTGCTTTCATCTTCAGACTCCTTAAAAATGGTGGATCGCCGCGTGGGGCGGTACGGTAAATTCAATGGTTTTGTGATCGAGGGGCTTATGCGTCGGATCGGCCAGAATAATTGTCACCTTGTGCTTACCGGCGGGTAGCCCCACCAGAATCACCGGCTCTCCACTGGCGTCAGCCCAGTGCCACGGGGCGTCATCAACCACGACGTGGATGTGGCCGATGCGAGGTGTGACTTTCAGCGCGTCGGGCCCAAATACAGGTTCAATGCGCAGGTTTTCGGCCCGGTACTGAATAAACACCGCGCCTTTGCTTAGCGGCCCGGCAAGCGGTGGATCGACTATCAGCTTTGCGGGCGGCTGCGGCTGTGCCAACGGCGCAACGGCGGCTGGGCCATTAACATCGGCGGCGCTGAGGTTGCCCAGCGGTGTGGCCTGGACATGCGCTACAGATGCCAGGGCGAGTACGGGTAAAAGTACATATCGACGAATCATCGGTCTCTCTCCTCCGGTTATGAATGACGACAGGGAAAGAAAACCATTTTTATGTATCGGTGATATTTGCCTGAGGCGGTGTTTTGTACCCGTTTGTCTGCGTGGTGCGCTGGATACAGTGCGTTACAGTTTGCCTGCCGGGACGGCGCACAATCGCTATCGCCAGCCCGGCAATCACCAGCGTCAGCCCCGTTGATACCCACATTGTTCCGGCGATCCCCAGCGTTTTATTTAACCATGCACAGGCAAACGGTGAAGCCGCTGCTGTGAGCTGGCCAGGAATAAGCAGCATACCGGTGCGGCGGGCATAGCTCTCCACGCTAAACAGTTCCAGCGGCAGGTTCGCTTTGACTATCGTCATTAGCCCGTTGATGGCACCAAAACCCAGCACAAACCCGGCGGCACACCAGGCAAACCGGGTGCTGCTTAGCCCAATCAGAAAGCAGAGCGGCATGGCAAGGGCGGTGAAAAGGGTCAGTTTGAACGGCGTTAAGCGGGCACCCGCCAGCACCTCTAGCGAGCGAGCCCCCGTCTGGCCTATCCCCCACAGGATGCCGATCGTGACCGGCAGGCCGAAGCTGGCGATAAACTCTGGCAGATGGGTAGACGTACCGCTGGAGACAAAGGTGAAAAGGGCGATGAAGGCTGCATAAAGCCAGCCGTTTCGTCGTTCGTTGCGCAGAGGTGGCGCGGTGACCTTTGTCGTCACCGTTAGCCGCTGCCGGGGAAGCGAGCGGATCAGCGCCGCGCTCAGCAGGCCAAAGAGGGCATAAACCCTTAGCGCCTCTTGCCAGCTCATAAGGTGGAGCAGGCCATCACCCAGCGGCCAGAAGACGGCGGATGCCAGCCCGCCCGCCAGCGTGACGCGTGAGATTGTTCTTCGCGCCTGCTGACCGTAGAGGTTCACCAGCGCGGCGAACAGCGCATCGTACAGCGACAGGCGCATCCCGATGCCGGTGATCAGCCAGACGCAATACCAACCAAATAACGTCTGGGTATATGCCATACCCGCGCAGCCTGCGGCGATCAGCAACGTGCCACTCATCACCACCCTCTGGCCACCAAAGCGTGCCAGCAGGTGGGCGACGAAAGGGGAAGCCGCCGCCATCACCAGCATTGCCAGCGTCAGGCCGAGGTAAATCTGTGGTGATGACCACCCCCGATCAGCTGATATCGCCAGCGCGAAGGTACCGGGCATATAAAACGAGATCCCCCAGTTGATGAGTTGATGACATCCGGCAGTGAGGGCGAGTCGACGAGGCAGGGCAGGAGTTTCCATTGTTTCATTCCGTTATGCAGTTGTCCCCAGCATAGCGAGCGAGGTATTGTGCAAACAGGTCTGCAACCTTATGCGCGGTATAAGAGAAACTTTGAATGACGACGCTTAATCTGGGCTATCTCGCGACGTTCCGGCTGGTGATCCAGCGCGGCAGTTTTTCCGCTGCGGCGGATCTGATGGGCATTTCCCAGCCCGCTGTCAGCATGCAGGTACGTCAGCTGGAGCAGTTTTTGCAAACGCGCCTGGTGGAACGTACCGGGCGAGGCATTAAGGCGACGGCCGCCGGAGAGGCCCTGCTGGCCCACGGGGAACGCATTCAGCAGGTGGTGGATGAAACCCTCCAGTCCGTGGGTGCGTTCAGACACGATGTTAGCGGGACCATTACGCTTGGCACGGGGGCGACGGCCTGTATCCATCTTTTGCCGCCGTTACTGGAGCAACTGCGCCGTGACTATCCGCTCCTGCGGGTGGGCGTGACCACGGGTAACACGCTCGACATCGTCCGGGCTATCGAAGAGAACCGTCTCGATATGGGGCTGGTGACGCTGCCGGTCAGCGGCAAAGCGCTGGACGTCATGCCGGTGATGGACGAGGAGTTTGTCTTTATTGCTTCGCAGGCGCAGCAGGACGCTTTCAGGCACTTAACCCCGGAGGTGCTCCATGCTCAGTCGCTGATCGCCTTTGAGTCAGGCAGTAGTACCCGGACGCTCATTGATGGCTGGTTTGCTGCCAGCAGATTAACGATCGCACCGGTGATGCAGCTTGGCAGCATTGAGGCGATTAAGCGTATGGTTCGCGTGGGGCTGGGCTACAGTATCGTTCCAGGAATGGCGGTAGCGCATGAGGCTGACCGTGAAGGGCTGTGCGTGATGTCGCTGACGCCCATGCTGCAGCGACAGCTGGCTATCGTAATGCGGCAGGATAAGATCCTTAGCAAAGGGATAGCAGGAATTATTCGGCTGGTGCAAAACCATCCGGCGGGCTAGCGATCAGCGGCGTCGACGTTCAGGCTGGACTGCTGCGACTGGATCTTGTCCTGATGGTGATACCAGGCGCCAATGGAAGAGTAAACGAAGCGGCCAAAGAAAAACAGAAAGCTGATGAGCAGTATGATGCGGGTCATTCGGGTGTTAAAACGGTGTCGTTTGCGCATACGCGTGGCCTGACTCACTCTCTTTTTCCTGGGCATGCCCTTTTGGGCGATGGGGATATTAAGGCACAGCGGAAAGACAGGGTCAATTCCGCAATGTGTAAATAACCGTCAGTGTTTACATTAATTATTGTTATTGAAATTGATTGTTGCATTTACCATATTGATAATATGAGGAAAATTATTTCAAAAAAAACGCATGTAAGGCTTATTTGCATAAAATAGTTTGATTTAAGTCAACGGATTCCCGGCTCTGGTATTTAAAATCCCTCCTCCACACTGTTCGCCCTGCACATCACCGGGGCGGCGTCAGGTCAGGTTGGATGCCTGTCTTTATTTTCCCTCTGGAGTAAAAGGGGTTTAACCGGGCATCTATGAACATTTTCGCTTTTCTTAAAAACAATAAAAACCGCTGGTGGGCATTGCCGCTTATTTTGCCGGTGGGGTTACTGCCCGTGCTGAGCGTGGCGAATACGTTCACGCAGCTGGGCGACGGAATTGCGGCGCTCTATTATTTACCGCTCTCTTTTTTGCTTTCGCTGATGATGTTTTTTGGTCTGGAAGCTCTGCCCGGTATTGTACTGGCGCTGTTTATTCGCTATTACCCGTCGGTCGGGCTGTTCGAAACCGTCGCCGGTGTGTTCCATTTTATCGTCCCGTTAGTGCTCAGCTGGGGCGGCTATCGGGTTTTTGCGCCCAGACGAAATATGACGGCCTATGGCGACGTGCGGCTGATGGCGCAGCGTATGTTCTGGCAGGCCTTCTGCCCTGCGACGCTGTTTCTGGTGCTGTTCCAGTTTGCGGTGTATCTCGGCATATATGAGAGTCGTCAGAGCCTGGCGGGGCTGAACCCTTTTAATATTCGCACGCTGATTAACTATCAGGCCCTGCTGGTCAGCGGGCTGACGGGCGTGCCGCTAAGTTATCTGCTGATCCGCCTGATTCGCCATCCGCGTTATCTCAACAGTCTCATCTCGCAGATCCGTAGCCAGATAGACGCAAAAGTGACGCCCGCTGAGTTTCTGATTTGGGCTGTTGCGCTCGGCGGGCTGATTTCGCTGCTGCTGCTCCCGATGAATGAAAACAGTTCCATTTTCACCACCAACTATACCCTGTCGTTGCTGATGCCGGTGATGCTCTGGGGGGCGATGCGCTTTGGCTATAAGCTGATTTCGCTTATCTGGACGCCGATACTGCTGGTGTCTATCCACTATTTTTACCGCTATATCCCAATGAACCAGGGATACGACATTCAGCTGGCGATCACCTCTTCCAGTTACCTGGTCTTTTCGTTCGTGGTGATTTACATGTCGATGCTGGCGACCCGGCAGCGCGCGGTGAACAAGCGTGCCCGCAGGCTGGCGTTACTCGACCCGGTTATGCATATGCCTAACCTGCGGGCGCTGTCGCGCGATCTGGCGAAAAACCCGTGGTCGGCGCTCTGTTTAGTGCGTATTCCTGAGCTGGAGATTCTGGGGCGTAACTATGGCGTGTTGCTGCGCATTCAGTACAAACAGCGGCTGGCACAATGGATTAATGCCAGGCTCCAGTCCAACGAAAAGGTTTATCACCTCACGGGCTGTGACCTGGCGATTCGCCTTAACGCGGAATCGCACCAGCAGCGGATTGAAACTCTGGACGAACATATCAAACAGTTCCGCTTTATCTGGGATGGCATACCGTTGCAGCCGCAGGTGGGCGTGAGCTACTGCTATGTACGTTCGCCCGTCAACCACCTCTATCTGGTGCTGGGCGAGCTGGGGGTAGTGGCTGACCTGTCGCTCTCCTCTAACCACCCGGAAAACCTTCAGCAACGTGGTGCCGTCCACCTGCAGCGTAGCCTGAAGGATAAAGTCGCGGTGATGAGTCGCCTGCAGCGTGCGCTGGATAACAACGAATTCACGCTGCTGGTTCAGCCCGTGCGCGGCCTGCGGGGGGACAGCTATCACGAAGTGCTGCTGCGCATGACCGATGCAAACGGGCTGTTAATCTCGCCTGAACAATTCCTGCCCGTTGCCCAGGAGTTTGGACTCTCTTCGCGGGTGGATTTGTGGGTACTGGACCACACGCTGCGCTTCCTTGCAGCGCACCGCGAGAAACTGCCCGGCCAGCGCTTTGCCATTAATCTGGCCCCTTCAACGGTGTGTCGGGTGCAGTTCCCGCTCGAGGTGAGTCGTCTGCTGACCCACTATGCCATCGAGCCGTGGCAGCTGATCTTTGAAGTGACGGAGTGCAGCACCTTCTGCAACGCGGAACAGGCGCTACACATCCTCAGGCAGTTGCAGAAAATGGGGGTACGCATTGCGATTGATGATTTCGGTACCGGTTATGCGAGCTATGCGCGGCTGAAAAGCGTGGATGCCGACATTCTCAAGATTGACGGCAGCTTCATCCGTAATATCGTCAACAACAGTCTGGACTATCAGATTGTGGCGTCTATCTGCCATCTGGCACGCATGAAGAAGATGCTGGTGGTGGCGGAGTATGTCGAGACCGAAGAGATACGTAGCGCGGTTCACGCGCTAGGCATCGATTATGTGCAGGGTTATCTGATTGGCAAGCCGGTTGCGCTTGAGTCACTGGCGGAAACTGAGGCGTCCACCGCGGACGCCTGAGTCATCATGCGGCGACGTCGGCGCTCTCTTCCTTGATTTTGAGCATCCAGCCGGTGACCGCTTCCCAGTACTGCTGCTCTTTTTCCAGATCCAGCAGGACCAGCGCGTTCTGGCTGAACCAGTCGTGCGGGAAGCTCAGCGTCCAGTGGTGATCGTCGGTTGTCAGCTTCAGCGTCGGCGGCGTCGTGGTGGCCTGACGCTGGTTATTGAGGAGCACGCCCAGACGCAGCAGCTGGATGAGCGGCAGGAACTGCTTCTTCTTGAACAGCGTGAAGCGCGGCAGATCGTCGAGCTTGATGGCCTTGCGGTGATAACGCACCAGCGTCGCCATCATGGTTTGCTGCTCCTGGTTAAAGCCAGGCAGATCGCTGTTTTGCAGAATATAGGCCGAATGGCGGTGCATTCCGCTGTGATTAATGTTCAGCCCCACCTCGTGCAGCATCGCGGCCCATTTCAGCAGGGCGGCAAGCTGCGGGTGCGCGAGCTTAGGATTCTGTTCTTCCCACTGTTCGTACATCTGGACCGTTGTTTCCAGCACGCGCTTCGCCTGCTCGCGGTCGATGTTGTACTGGTTGGCCAGGCTTTGCGCGGTGCGGCTGCGAATGTCCTGATGGCGGAAGCGACCTTCCATCTCATACAGCACGCCTTCACGCAGCGCACCGTCGGAGAGACGCAGCTCCTTAATGGCAAGCGCATCAAACACGCCGCAGAGGATAGCCAGACCCGGTACAAATACCGCCTTACGTTCGTCAGAAAGACCCGGCAGGCTTAGGGCGTCAAAACTTTTATGCTTCAGCACTTCTTCGGTCAGCAGGGTCAGGCGTTCAGGCGTGATAAACCCGTCTTTTTCACCCATTGCCAGCAGGACTTCATGCGCCGCCTTGATGGTACCCGACGCGCCCAGCGCCACGTTCCAGCCCTGAATACGGTACTGCCAGGCCAGATTTTCCAGCTTCTGGACCGCGGCCATACGCGCCCGCTGGAAGTTTTCACGGGTGATGGCGCCGCCCGGGAAATACATCTGCGCGAAGCTGACGCAGCCCATACGGCGGCTTTCCACCAGACGCGGCTCAAAGTCTTCGCCGATCACCAGTTCCGTAGAACCCCCGCCAATGTCGATAACCAGCTTGCGCCCTTTTTCCGGCTGGGTGTGCTCAACACCCATGAAAATCAGACGCGCTTCCTCGTTACCGGAGATGATCTCAATCGGGTAGGGGATCACTTTTTCGGCTCGCTTGAGGAACTCCGGGGCGTTCAGCGCCTGGCGCAGCGTGTGGGTCCCCACAATGCAAACGCTGGAAGGCGAGAAGCCCTGCAGGCGCTCAGCAAACAGGGACAGGCAGTTTAAGCCGCGCTCCATCGCCTCTTCGCTCAGCATGCTGCGTTCATCAAGACCATCCGCCAGGTGTACGCGCTGCTTCAGACGACCGATGATCTGCAGCGCGCCATCCACCTCACGGGCGATGACCATGTGGAAACTGTTAGAGCCAAGATCGACCGCGGCGAATTCCTGCGGGCGTGGGGTCTTATCATTTATCGGCATAGGTTAATCGGGTTGCTCGAGTGATTTGATATAGTCGTAAATCGCCAGTTGCGACCGCACTTTACGACGATTGCCGCGCGGTACATAGCGGTTACTGAGTTCTTTGTCGATATAGCGCGCTTTCACCGTATCGCTGAACAGGATCTCGATAATGTCGAGGATACGCTGTTTCAGACGCGGATCCAGCAGCGGGGTCGCGACTTCAATTCGATAGTCAATATTGCGCGTCATCCAGTCTGCCGAAGAGAGATAGACCTGTTTATCACCCGCATTATCGAAAATATAGACCCGATCGTGTTCCAGGTAGCGATCAACAATGCTGATAACGCGAATATTGTCGCTGATGCCTTCCAGTTCCGGGATCAGCGAGCACATGCCGCGGATCAGCAGGTTAACCGGCACGCCGGAGCTGGACGCCGCATACAGACGGTCCACCAGACCTTTATCGACCAGGTTGTTAAGCTTCAGCGTGATGCCAGATGACAAACCTTTCTGGGCATTGGCGATCTCTTTATCGATCATATCGTACAGCAGGCGGCGCGAGTTCTGCGGCGAGACCAGCAGATAGTCAAAGCTCACCGGGCGGTACGGGTTCTCAATAAAGTTAAATACACGGCGCACTTCGTTAGTGATGCGGGCGTCGGCGGTGAGCAGCGAGTAGTCGGTGTAAATCCGCGCCGTTTTTTCGTTGAAGTTCCCGGTTCCGATGTGGGCATAACGCACCACGTCTTCGCCCTCTTTACGGGAGATCAGGAACAGCTTGGCGTGAATTTTCAGCCCTGGTGCGGAGAAGATGACGTGCACACCCGCTTCCGTCAGACGGCGCGCCCAGTGAATGTTGGCTTCTTCATCGAAACGTGCCTGCAGCTCCACGACCACGGTCACTTTTTTGCCGTTGTGCGCCGCATGGATCATCGCGTCGATGATGCGGGAATCTTTTGCCACGCGGTAGATGTTGATTTTGATCGCCAGCACGCTCGGGTCGAAAGAGGCCTGACGCAGCAGTTCAAGCACGTGTTCAAACGTGTGGTACGGATAGTAGAGCAGGACGTCACGTTCGCGAATGGCGTCAAACCCGTTGCGGAATTTATCAAACCAGAGATGGCGCAGGCGCGGCAGCGGCTTGTTCACCAGGTTGGCTTTGCCAACGTTCGGGAAGCCAATAAAGTCTTTAAAGTTGTGGTAACGGCCACCGGGTACGATGGAGTCATAGCGCGAAATGGTCAGTTTCTCGCGCAGCATCTCCACCATGGCGTCCGGCATATCGCGCTGGTAAACAAAGCGGACCGGCTCGGCCGTCAGGCGCTGTTTCAGGCTGGAGGACATCAGCTCCATCAGGCTGGCTTCCATCTCGTGGACCAGGTCGTATTCGGCGTCACGGGTCATCTTCATCGAGTAGGCGTTTAGCGCATCGTAGTCGAAGAAGCCTTTGAAGATGTCGTCCAGACAGTAACGCAGGATGTTATCCAGCAGGATCATTGGCTTGCGTCTGCGCGGGGTTTCCGGCGGCAGATTCACAAAGCGCGGCACCTTGTCAGACGGGATCTCCAGCAGCGCGTAGCTGATGGACTCACCGCGAATAATTTCCACGGCCAGATAGGTGTAGTCATCCTTCAGGAACTGCACCAGGTCGGTTTCGCGGTTAATCAGAATCGGGGTAATGTGCTGGCGGAGATAATGTTTGAAGTAGTGGCGCAGCCAGTTTTGTTGGTTAACGGAAAGCTGACGTTCGTTAATCAGGAAGATTTGATTGCGTGCCATCTCCAGCAGCAGTTCGTTATACAGGCCGTCAAACTCCTGATCGGCTTTCAACACGCGGGACTGGATTTTACCCAGCAGATGACGCGAGTGAGAATTTAAGCCCTGTTCTTCGCTGATGATGATCCGTCTTTTCAGCTCGGCAAAGCGAACCTTGTAGAACTCATCCAGGTTGTTGGAATAAATGCCCAAAAAACGCATGCGTTCGATCAGCGGGTTACTTTTGTCGGCCGCTTCCTGGAGTACACGTTCGTTAAATGCTAACCAGCTTAGCTCTTTCTCGATATATAACTTTTCCTGACCCATTACAGCTCACACTCCAGTTCAATCACAGGACGTGGTAAATCCGTCTCGTCCTTATTATGGCGAGCATTTCCACGATATGTCCAACAGTGCCAGAAAAGTATGACAGTTATTTTTTTTGTTGGGGATTTTAGAGAGTTGGGGGAGGCAATATCGGGTAATGCAATAAGTCGGGTAAGCGTAGCGCCACCCGACATAACAAACTACTCTTCGGCCGCATAACCCTGAGGCGGAAGCTTAACGCCGTCCAGCCAGGCTGCACCGTCGCGCATTTCAAGACGCCCGTCAACAAACCAGCTGACCACCAGCGGGTAGATGGCGTGTTCCTGAGTTTGCACGCGCTCGGTCACGTCGTCTTCGTTGTCGCCATCAAAGACCGGGACTTTCGCCTGCAGGATCACCGGGCCACCGTCCAGTTCGTCAGTGACGAAATGCACAGAGGTACCGTGCTCCTCATCGCCATTTTCCAGCACCTGACGGTGTGTGTGCAGGCCGGGATATTTTGGCAGCAGGGAAGGGTGGATATTCAGAAGTCGCCCGGCGAAGTGTTCGACAAACGCCGGGCTCAGAATACGCATATAGCCCGCCAGTACGACCACGTCCGGTGCATAGGCATCAATCTCGTTAACCAGTTCGCGGTCGAAGGCTTCACGCCCGGCGAACTGGCTGGCTTCCAGCGCGTGCGCGGGAATGCTCTCTTGCCGCGCGCGCTCAAGGCCGAACGCGTCGGCCTTGTTGCTGAATACTGCCCGAATGGTGCCGTTAATTTTCTTCTGTTTACAGGCGTCTATGATGGCCTGCAAATTACTTCCGTTGCCGGAAATGAGCACCACGATGTTTTTCATTCAATGACCACACGCTCTTCGGAATCGGAGGCTTTAATCGTACCGATTTTCCACGCGTTTTCACCTTTCTCGGTCAACAGCTTAACCGCTTTATCGGCTTCGCTTGCTGGCAGGGCGATAACCATGCCCACACCGCAGTTATAGGTGCGGTACATTTCGTGAGAACTCACGTTGCCTGCGGTCTGCAGCCAGTTAAAGACTGCCGGCCACTGCCATGAGGATTCGTCGATCACCGCCTGGGTGTTATCCGGCAGGACGCGCGGAATGTTTTCCCAGAAGCCGCCGCCGGTCAGGTGGGCAATGGCGTGAACGTCAACGTTCTCGATAAGCTCCAGCACGTTTTTCACGTAGATGCGGGTCGGGGCCAGCAGATGGTCAGCCAGCGGTTTACCTTCAAGTTCAGTGGTTTGTGGGTCGCAACCGCTGACTTCGAGAATTTTACGCACCAGAGAGTAGCCGTTGGAGTGTGGGCCGCTGGAAGCCAGCGCAATCAGCACATCACCATCAGCCACTTTGCTGCCGTCGATAATTTCTGATTTTTCTACTACACCGACGCAGAAGCCTGCGACGTCATAATCTTCGCCGTGATACATGCCAGGCATTTCCGCGGTCTCACCGCCCACCAGCGCGCAGCCGGACTGCAGACAGCCTTCGGCGATACCGTTAATGACGCTGGCTGCGGTATCCACATCCAGTTTGCCGGTCGCGTAGTAATCGAGGAAGAACAGGGGTTCTGCACCCTGAACTACCAGGTCATTCACGCACATCGCAACCAGATCGATACCGATCGTGTCGTGACGTTTTAAATCCATCGCCAGGCGCAGTTTGGTGCCTACGCCGTCAGTTCCCGAGACCAGAACAGGTTCACGATATTTTTGCGGCAGCGCGCACAGTGCGCCGAATCCACCCAGACCACCCATCACTTCCGGGCGGCGGGTTTTTTTCACCACACCTTTGATTCGGTCAACCAGCGCATTACCTGCGTCAATATCAACACCGGCATCTTTGTAGCTGAGAGAAGTTTTGTTGGTCACGGCTCAAGTCCCCACGCGATTGCATAGCTAGTAAGAAAAATCGGCGCAATTCTAACAGTCCAGGCAAACGTTTGCGAGCCTATTCTCGGTGCAGGGATCTTTTTTTCTCTCTGGCCTTTGCGGGGCAACAAACTTGACTCTGTTCACGAAAATGAAACCGGTTTCGGCGATCTGCTTGCAACGGATAACCCCTTTGAACATCATTGAACTGAAACCGGTTTCTGTAATTGTTTTTGCAGAAAATAACGCAGAATGAGGGAAAGCGAATGTCAGGATTTAAAGCAGATTTTCTGTGGGGTGGTGCCGTTGCGGCGCATCAGCTGGAAGGCGGCTGGAAAGAGGGCGGCAAGGGCGTAAGCGTTGCCGACGTCATGACGGCGGGTGCGCATGGCGTACCGCGTGAAATCACCAACGGCGTGCTGGAAGGAAAGAATTACCCTAACCATGAAGCCATTGATTTCTACCATCGTTATAAAGAAGACATCAGACTCTTTGCCGAGATGGGGTTCAAATGTTTCCGTACCTCCATCGCCTGGACGCGTATCTTCCCGAAAGGCGACGAGCGGGAGCCTAATGAGGCTGGACTGAAATTCTATGACGATCTGTTCGACGAATGCCTGAAGTACGGCATCGAACCGGTTATTACGCTTTCTCACTTCGAGATGCCTTTCCACCTGGTGACGGAATACGGCGGCTGGCGCAACCGTAAGCTGATCGACTTTTTCGTTCGTTTTGCAAAAGTGGTCTTCCAGCGCTATCAGCATAAAGTGAAGTACTGGATGACCTTCAATGAAATCAACAACCAGGCTAACTTCCACGAAGATTTTGCGCCGTTCACCAACTCCGGATTGAAGTATGCGCCGGGTGAAGACCGTGAGCCGGTCATGTTCCAGGCCGCGCACTACGAGCTGGTGGCCAGCGCCCTGGCGGTGAAGGCGGGACGCGAAATTAATCCGTCGCTGCAGATCGGCTGCATGATTGCTATGTGTCCTATCTATCCGCTGACCTGCGCGCCGGACGATATGATGATGGCGATGAATGCGATGCACCGTCGCTACTGGTTTACCGACGTGCACGTCCGCGGTAAGTACCCGCAGCATCTGCTCAACTACTTTGAACGTCGCGGGTTCGCGCTGGATATTACCGACGAGGATAAAGCAGCGCTGCGCCAGGGTTGCGTTGATTATATCGGCTTCAGCTATTACATGTCCTTTGCCACCAAGGCGACGGCGGACAACCCGCAGCTTGATTACGACGAGAGCAAGAGCCTGGTCTCTAACCCGTATGTGCAGAAATCCGACTGGGGCTGGCAGATTGACCCGGTTGGGCTGCGCTACTCCCTGAACTGGTTCTGGGATCACTACCAGCTGCCGCTGTTCATTGTTGAAAACGGCTTTGGCGCGATTGACGTGCAGGAGAGTGACGGCACGGTAAACGATCGGTACCGCATTGATTACCTTTCTGCGCACATCCGCGAGATGAAAAAAGCGGTGGTGGAAGATGGTGTAGACCTGATGGGCTACACCCCGTGGGGCTGTATCGACCTTGTGTCTGCCGGCACCGGTGAAATGAAAAAACGCTACGGCTTTATCTTTGTCGATAAAGACAATGAAGGGAACGGCACGCTGAACCGCAGCAAGAAAAAGTCCTTCGACTGGTATAAGCAGGTGATTGCGAGCAACGGCGAGCAGCTATAATTGCCCGGTGGCGCTGCGCTTACCGGGCCTACGGGACGTGTAGGCCGGGTAAGCGTTAGCGCCACCCGGCAGAACCCCGCACCGAAGCCGGAGCCCAGCCTCCGGCTTTTTTGTCTTTGATTGACGTATGTCAAGCAAGATGGGTATGGCGCAATCCGAAAAAAGCGGTATAATCCCGCGATTTTTTTGCGGATGCCACCTCAGAGGAGAAAGAGAATGAAGATTGTGGAAGTGAAACACCCACTCGTTAAACACAAGTTGGGCCTGATGCGTGAGCATGACATCAGCACGAAGCGTTTTCGCGAACTGGCTTCTGAAGTGGGCAGCCTGCTGACCTACGAAGCAACCTCTGATCTGGAAACGGAAAAAGTCACCATCGAAGGCTGGAACGGCCCGGTGCAGGTTGAGCAGATCAAAGGGAAGAAAATTACCGTCGTGCCTATCCTGCGTGCCGGTCTGGGTATGATGGAAGGCGTGCTGGAGCACGTACCAAGCGCGCGCATCAGCGTGGTCGGTATCTACCGTAATGAAGAGACGCTGGAGCCGGTTCCTTACTTCCAGAAGCTGGTGTCCAACATCGACGAACGTATGGCGCTGGTGGTTGACCCTATGCTGGCGACCGGCGGTTCAATGATCGCCACCATTGACCTGCTGAAAAAAGCGGGCTGCAGCAGCATTAAGGTGCTGGTACTCGTTGCGGCACCGGAAGGGATCGCGGCGCTGGAAAAAGCGCACCCGGACGTTGAGCTGTACACCGCCTCTATCGACCAGGGTCTTAACGAGCACGGATACATCATCCCGGGGCTCGGCGATGCCGGCGATAAGATCTTTGGTACGAAATAAGCGAATAACGATAAAAAAGCCGACTTTGATAGTCGGCTTTTTTTTGAATAAAACACCAACAACAAAACTCAGAGGAAAACACTATGACGCGCCGTGCTATCGGGGTGAGTGAAAGACCGCCGCTTTTACAGACTATCCCGCTTAGTTTGCAGCACCTGTTCGCCATGTTTGGCGCAACCGTGCTGGTGCCAATCCTGTTTCACATTAACCCGGCTACCGTGCTGCTGTTCAACGGCATCGGTACGCTGATGTACCTCTTTATCTGTAAAGGCAAAATCCCGGCGTATCTCGGGTCGAGCTTCGCCTTTATCTCTCCGGTGCTATTGCTGCTGCCGCTGGGTTATGAAGTGGCGCTGGGCGGCTTTATCATGTGTGGCGTACTGTTCTGCCTGGTCTCCTTCATTGTGAAGAAAGCCGGTACCGGCTGGCTGGACGTGATGTTCCCCCCTGCGGCGATGGGCGCAATCGTTGCCGTCATCGGTCTCGAACTGGCGGGCGTGGCGGCGAATATGGCCGGTCTGCTGCCTGCGGACGGGCAATCGCCGGATTCTAAAACCATCATTATCTCGATGGTGACGCTGGGCGTGACGGTGTTTGGCTCCGTGCTGTTCCGCGGCTTTATGGCGATTATCCCGATCCTGATCGGCGTGCTGGCGGGCTATGCGCTCTCCTTCGTGATGGGCGTGGTGGATACCACACCGATTGCCGAGGCGCACTGGTTCGCGCTGCCAACCTTCTACACCCCGCGCTTCGAGTGGTTTGCTATCTTCACCATTCTGCCCGCCGCACTGGTCGTGATTGCGGAGCACGTCGGCCACCTGGTGGTAACGGCGAACATCGTAAAGCGTGATTTAATCCGCGACCCGGGTCTGCACCGCTCCATGTTTGCGAACGGTTTCTCCACCATCATCTCCGGTTTCTTCGGATCCACGCCAAACACCACGTACGGTGAGAACATCGGCGTGATGGCAATCACCCGCGTCTACAGCACCTGGGTTATTGGCGGCGCGGCGATTATTGCCATTCTGCTCTCCTGCGTGGGCAAGCTGGCGGCAGCGATTCAGATCATCCCGGTGCCGGTCATGGGCGGCGTCTCGCTGCTGCTGTACGGGGTAATCGGTGCCTCCGGGATTCGCGTGCTGATTGAATCGAAAGTGGATTACAGCAAAGCGCAGAACCTGATCCTCACCTCGGTCATTCTGATTATCGGCGTGAGCGGTGCGAAGGTGCACATCGGTGCGGCCGAGCTGAAAGGCATGGCGCTGGCGACCATCGTCGGCGTGGGCCTGAGCCTGATTTTCAAGCTGATCTCGGTGATCCGCCCGGAAGAGGTGGTCCTGGACGCTGACGAAAGCGAAAAAGCGCCACATTGATCCTTTAACCGGGTGGACGATCCGCCCGGTTCTCTCCTTGCTGGTTCCGTGTTAAACTCCGTTCCGATTTTACGTAAGATCTGGTTGAGGTACTTCTGAACGGACCGGCACAGCTCTCTCTGCCACTCTATCTCCCTGACGATGAAACTTTTGCGAGTTTCTGGCCGGGTGATAACCCCTCTTTACTGGCTGCACTGCAAAACGTGCTGCGCCAGGAGCACAGCGGATACATCTATATCTGGTCACGCGAAGGCGCGGGGCGCAGCCACCTGTTGCATGCCGCCTGCGCGGAGCTTTCGGCGCGCGGTGATGCGGTAGGCTATGTGCCGCTGGATAAACGTACCTGGTTCGTGCCTGACGTGCTGGAGGGAATGGAACATCTCTCCCTGGTCTGCATCGATAATATCGAATGCGTGGCGGGGGATGAGCCGTGGGAAATGGCGATCTTTAACCTCTATAACCGCATTCTGGAGTCGGGCAAAACCCGACTGCTGATCACCGGCGATCGTCCACCGCGCCAGCTCAATCTTGGGTTGCCGGATCTGGCGTCACGTCTGGACTGGGGGCAAATCTACAAGCTCCAGCCGCTGTCGGATGAAGATAAGCTTCAGGCATTACAGCTGCGCGCAAAGCAGCGTGGCTTTGAGCTGCCGGAAGACGTGGGCCGTTTCCTGCTCAAGCGCCTGGACAGGGAAATGCGCACCCTGTTCGATACGCTCGATCAGCTCGATCGCGCTTCCATTACCGCCCAGCGCAAGCTGACCATTCCGTTTGTGAAAGATATCCTTAAGCTTTGAGTTTTTTGCCGGGTGGCGGCTGCGCTTACCGGGCCTACAGGTGCTCTTTGTAGGCCGGGTAAGGCGCAGCCGCCACCCGGCTAAAGATCCCCCATCAGGTGTTCAACCAGAAGCGGAATCGGCCGTCCTGATGCCACGCTCCGTCCACCTTCACGCCACAGCGCCGTGCCGCTGATATCCAGATGCGCCCACGGAATGGTTGGCGGGCAGAAGTGATGCAGCAACCACGCCGCCGAGGCGCTTATCGCCGCATTGTTGGTTGGCGTGTTGCACAGATCGGCGATGGCGCTGTCGGTCTGCTTTTTCAACCGCGCATCCAGCGGCAGGGACCACACTTCGTCGCCACTCTGTTTCCCTGCCTGCGTCAGCGCACTGCGCAGCGGTTCATCCTGCGTCATTAGCCCGCTTAGCTCATACCCCAGCGCCTTCACGACTGCACCGGTTAAGGTCGCCATATCAATAATATAGCGCGTCTGCGGATGCCGCTGGCTGGCCCAGGCGATGGCATCCGCCAGCACCAGTCGACCTTCAGCATCGGTATTGTTGATTTCAACCGTGGTGCCGTTGCAGGCTGTTGCCACCGTGCCGGGCTGCATGGCATTGGGGCCGATGGCATTTTCTGCCAGTGCCAGCACGCCCATGATGCGTACGGGTAATCCCAGCTCTGCCACGGTGAGCATCAGCCCCAGCACGTTAGCCGCCCCACACATGTCATATTTCATGGTGTACATGCCCGCACCTTCTTTCAGCCACAGACCGCCGGTATCAAAGGTGATGCCTTTTCCCACATAGCAGCGCACCGGGCCGTCGTGAGTGCCATCATAATGCATCGCCAGCAGACGTGGCGGGCAGCTCGCCCCTTTGCCCACGGCGTGCAGTAGACCCAGGCCGTGCTCAACAATCTCTTTTTCGTTGAGCACTTCGCAGCGCAGGGCGGGGAAGAGGGCGCAGAGCTTTAGTGCCTCTTCTACCACAAACTGCGGCGTACACCGGTCAGAGGGGATATCCGCCAGACGTCGTGCCGCGACCATGCCGTGCGCGATAGCCTGCTGCTGGCGGAAAACCCCCTCCAGCTTCGCCTGTTGTTCCGGCAGGCAGAGGGCGGTGATATGCGCAATACGGACGTCATCGTCGGTTTTCTTTAGCTGCAAATCGCTTAGCCGGTGCGCCTGATTAAAGAGAAAACGCAGCACTTGCGCCAGCACGACGTCGTCGATATTTGTCACGTCCAGCATCACATCGGGACTCACGGGTGAGGCCAGCAGCGGGCGCAGCGCCGTGAGCAATCCTTCTGTCAGGCTATCGTGCCAGAGCGCATCAGCGAGCAGCGTGATCCGGGCAAAAGGGGCGCAGCCAAAGCGGGCGTCAGCGATGCCGCTGGACTCGCGCATTTCCGCGATAAGCGCAGTTTGCGGCAAATGCGCACAGGCGGTGCGGGCGATGAAATGGCTTTGCGGCTTTGCGTCGGAAAGTGCGGTAATGAGTTGATATGTAATCATCATGACTCCTCAATCGGGGCGCGGATCCGCGCGGCATAGGCCTGCATCCATTCATCGTCTACCGCGTGATAATGCGTTTTTTCCCGCAGACGCTCTGTGCGATAAACGGTGAGAGGCTGTCGAGCCGTTGCCACCACAAACGAAAAGGTTTTGATATTCGTCGCGGCGCCGAACTCGCCCTTGTTATTCATGCACACCACGGAGAGATCGCCCGCGCGACCGAAGCGCGACATCAGCTTATCTTCCAGCTCGAACACCACTGAATCTGCGGCCTGCTGCGGCGACATGCCTTGCGCCATCCGGCGAACGATTTCGTAGCTGGTGCAGCCTTTCATCAGATCTTCACCGACGCCCGTGGCGGTAGCGGCACCGGTTTCGCTGTCGCAGTAAAAGCCGGAGCCGATAATGGGGGAATCCCCAATGCGGCCGCGTTTTTTCATAAACAGGCCGCTGGTGGAGGTGGCGACGCTCATGGAACCCTGCTTATCAAGACCGATAATGCCGACGGTATCGTGTCCGTCGTACGGACTTAAGCCTTTATCCAGCGTCTCGCGGCAGCGCTTGCGGTAGTGCTGCATGGCGCGCTCCGTGAGCATGGTTTTGTCGGCAAAGCCCTGGCTCAGTGCCCATTCACGTGCGCCCTGGCCGACCAGCAGGCTGTTGTAGCGCTGGCGGCTCAGCGCGTGCGCCACGCGCACCGGATTGGCGATATCCACCAGATTTCCTACGGCACCGAACGCCAGCGTGTCGCCGTCCATGTACGCCGCATCCAGCTCGACATCGCCGTTTTCGGTAGGCAGCCCGCCATAGCCGACGGATTTATACAGCGGGAAGTCTTCCACGGCAGCGACGGCATCCACCACCGCTGCTGAGACCGGTTTTCCCGCCGCCAGGGCAGATGCAGATTCCGTTACGCCTTCAAGCGCCATTCGCCAGGTTGCGATAATTCCCCACATGCTTTACTCCTGTTTTGCAAGGGTGGTGTCAGTTTGCGTGACCGTGCTCAGCTCCGCAGCACGGTACTGTTTGTCCACGATACGCATGAAAGGCAGGTACAACATGGCGCCAATCAGCAGGTTGATAAGCTGCATCACGCTGCCGCTCAGGTGCCCGGTAACGATAAAACCGCTGATGACCGGTGGCAGCGTCCAGGGGATAAACACCCCGGTGGTGACGGCGACCGCGCCAATTTTCATCGCCGCATACTGCACGGTAACCAGCACCAGCGGCACCAGGTTGAACGGAATAAGCATGATCGGGTTCATGATCACTGGCAGGCCAAACAGGATCGGCTCGTTAATGTTAAACACCGACGCCCCCGCGCCGAGGCGCGCCACTTCGCGCATGTTTTTACTGCGGGCGAAAATCAGCATCGCAATCACCAGCGACAGCGTGGCGCCCGCCCCCCCCATCCAGATCATGTCAAAAAACTGTTCAGTAATAATGTGCGGCGGAGTCGTGCCCGCCTGAATGGCGGCGATGTTATCGGTCTGGTTTTCCATCCACAGCGGACGAATGATGCCGTTGATCATCGAGCCGGAGTTAATCCCCACTGACCACAGAATAGTGATGCTGAATACGGTCATCAGCGCGCCAAAGTAAGAGGTGCCGTAGTGGCGTACCGGCGTGGCGACCACCTCGTAAATGAACTGATGGATGGTGTTGTAGTGGGTATTTTCGAAGATGATGCGGATACCCAGCACCAGTATCATGACCAGCAGGGCCGGGATCAGCGCCGCGAAGGACTCCTGCACCGCAGGCGGCACGCCGTCCGGCATTTTAATGACCAGATTTTTGCGCTTCAGCCAGCAGAACAGTTCCGTCCATAGCAGCGAACCGATCATCGCCACAAACAGCCCCTTGCTGCCAATCCACTCTACCGGTATGACGGTAATGCCGCCGTTTTCCGCCACTTTGATAAACGGCGTCAGGATTAAAAATGCGACCAATGCCAGGATGCCGCAGGAGATACGGTCCTCGCCATAGTGTTCGGCCAGGCGGAAGGCGACCAGGAAGCTGATAAACAGCGACATGGTGGAGAAGACCGCATTGAACGGAATTTCGATAATCGCGCTCCAGCTCTCACCAAAGGCCTGAGACATAAACTGCTGATAGGTTTGATTCGGGAACGACGAGATGACGAGCAGAATGGAGCCGACGATGATAAATGGCATGAATGAAACGTAGGCACCACGAATGGCCCCGAGATGGCGCTGCTGGGCCGTTTTCGCCGCCAGCGGCATCAGTTTTGCTTCAAGAAATCCCAGAACATTGTTCATTGTGAACTCCGTACAAGATTGAGGGGTGTTGTTTATGTTATGTCTGTGGATTATCAGTGAAGCGCGGTGAGCGAAAGGTGAAATCGGTCACAAAGCAATCGCTTGTATAATATAAATCTCATCAGATTAGTTTCAGGAGGATTGGAATGGAAATCAAACTGCACGCCAATGCCACCACCACGCCGCGCATCCGCCGCTACCTTCAGCAGTCTGATAAAAGCGACCGGGAACTGGCCGTTGAGCTGGGGATCTCGGTCACTACCGTCAGGCGCTGGCGCAACCGCGATCGGGTTTCGGATAACCACACTACGCCAAAAGTGATACACAAAGCGCTGAGACAAGAGCAGGTTGCACTGGTTAATGCCCTGCGCGACATATCAGGTGCGCCATTAGATGAATTGCTGCAGATAGTTAACGACATCCTGGGCATCCCCGTCTCACGGGCAACGCTGAGTCGCTATCTCAAACCGGCACCCGCGAAACAAAAAGGGGCTTCGTTGCAGGGAAAAAAGGCGCTGAAAGCTGGCATCAGGCCGCATACGCTGCTGCTGTATCATCAGCCTTTGTCGCTGCATATGGATGATGGGGGCGAACAACACCTGCTCTGGGCGCGCGAACCGGTGAGCGGCTGGTGTTATGCCCGGCTCTATGCGGGTCTTTCACCGCAGTTGCTCACTACCTGGACGCGCGCGCTGCTGGAGGCCTGCCCCGCTGATATACAATCTGTTGAGACTTTCGGTTTTGAACCGACGCTGCCTGCACAAGACGTTGTTGTTAACGCTCATCCACACAAGCACAATGCGCTGCAGGTGGCGCTACCGCTCCGGGATATTATTCCGCGAGTGAATGATGCACCGGCTGGAGAGGTCGTTATCACGCTATGCGAGTTTTATAACCGGGGTAAAACGCAGAAAAAACTGGGAGAAAGTACGCCGCAGGCGTTTCTGGAAGCGCTGCGGCGTAAGGACTAGAGGATGTCGAGGACATCTTCCGGCGGACGGCCGATACGTGCTTTACCGTTTGCCACCACAATCGGGCGCTCAATCAGCTTTGGATTCTCAACCATCGCCTGAATCAGCTGGTCTTCGCTGAGGTACGTGTCGTCCAGATTCAGTGACTTATACAGATCTTCTTTCTGGCGCATCAGTTCGCGCGCGCTGCCCATTCCCAGCATGTGCAGCAGCTGACGAAGCGTCTGCGCGTCCGGCGGTGTGTCGAGATACAACACCACGTCAGGGTCGATACCGTTAGACTTCAGCAGGCTGAGCGTGTCGCGGCTCTTAGAGCAGCGAGGGTTATGATAAATTTTTACCGCGTCTGTCATGACTTCTCCTTGGTTACATCTTCTCGTACGGCTTAAAGCGTTGTTGCAGACTACGCAGCTGGTCGATACGCGCGTCGTAGCGGGCCTGTTGCAGGCTGCCGAGTTTGACCTGCGAGCTGGCACTGCTCAACAAGGAAATCGCCTGATCGAGGCGACCCGCCAGCGCCAGGCCTTCAGCACGCGCGGCCAGCTCCTGATCGCGGTTACCCAGTTGCCCCTGGGCCTGGGCGAGCAATTCCCAGCCGTTCTGGTCATCTTTATTGTTAAAGGTATAGCGGTTCAGGATGGTCACAGCCTCCGCTGGCTGACCGCCCTGTAAGTAAGCGTTAGCCAGGTTTAGCTGTAGCACCGGGTTGGTGCGTATGTCTTTCGCCCCTTTCAGGCGGTTAATCGCATCGGTGGTTTTCTTCTGCCCCAGATCGATATCCGTCGAGAGATCGAGATACCATGGGTTATTCGGATCTGCGGCCAGCAGGGGCTGCAGCGCTTTACGCGCGTCGTCGTATTTGCTGGCTTCCATCGCCTGTAATGCCTGGCCATACTGTGCGGCGTTTTTTTCACGCACGTTGCCTTTCGCCAGGGTGTCCAGCAGATCGCTGGTAAGCTGGTTACGCCCGGAGTTGTACATGCCGAGCGTTCTCACTTTCGCCATGTAGAAGTCCTGAGACGACTGCACGACGACCGGGCGCATCTGGTTGGCACGGTTACGCGCGTCCGACAAACGGCTTTCCGGTAACGGGTGGGTGAGTAAAATTTCCGGTGGACGGGAAGAGTAACGTGCCTGATCGAGCAGTTTTTCCAGGAAGCTCGGCATGGCCTGCGGGTCAAAGCCCGAACGCTGTAAAACCTGAATGCCGATACGGTCCGCTTCCTGTTCGTTTTGCTGGGTGAAGCTGATCATCCCCTGACGCGTTCCGGCCAGCGTACCGGTCAGTGCCGCCATCCCCGCCTGTGGGCTGGCCATTGCGAGCAGAATAGAACCCAGCGCGCCCACCCAGGTGAGCGGGGCATTGCGCTTCTGGTCTTCCATTGCACGCGCCAGGTGGCGCTGGGTGACGTGTGAAATTTCGTGCGCCATCACTGAAGCCAGCTGGCTTTCGTTGTCAGAGTAGCGAAATAATGCCGAATGCAGCACCACGTTCCCGCCAAAGAAGGCGAAGGCGTTAATTTCGTCGTTATTGATTAAATAGAAATGGAAGGGCGTTTTGACCGAGTCGGCGTGCGCCACCAGACGCATCCCCAGCCCGTTAATATACTGTACCAGCAAAGGATCGTTAATCAGCGGGGCGCTGCCGCGCAGCTGGCGAACATAGTAATCGCCCATTTGCATCTCTTGCCCGATAGAGAGCGTGCTTCCTGCTGTGGTGCCCATGTCCGGCAATGAGTCGGACGAGTCAGCGAAAGCGGGCAACACCTGACCGACCGTCACTGCGGCAATCAGTGTTGCAACCAGTGTTTTTCTCAACTGCCTGAACATAACCACTGTCCTGTATGTTGGATGTGCTAATTTGACCGATGAACCGCCATATCGTTCATCTCTGCTGCCCTGCGAGTGTAGCTGTGTTACAGCATGAAGAAAATCCCATTCATCAGGCTTTTGCGGATTGTGACAGGGATACAAAAAGCGAAAGTCTTTTTTGTGACAGTTAGATACAATTCACCGTCTCACTCCCGCCATTCGATTCAGGGAAGGGTTGTATGCTCGAAATGTTAATGCAGTGGTACCGGCGTCGGTTCAGTGACCCGGAAGCCATTGCTTTGTTGGTTATTCTGGTTGCCGGGTTCGGTATTCTGTTCTTCTTCAGCGGCCTTCTCGCGCCTCTCCTGGTGGCGATTGTGCTGGCGTATCTGCTGGAGTGGCCAACGGCGCGCCTGGAACATATCGGTTGTTCTCGTCGCTGGGCGGCAAGCATCGTCCTGGTGCTGTTTGTCGGCATTCTGCTGTTGATGGCCTTCGTGGTGATGCCCGTGGCCTGGCAGCAGGGGATCTACCTGATCCGCGATATGCCCGGCATGTTGAATAAGCTCTCTGATTTCGCCGCCACCCTGCCGCGCCGTTATCCCGCGTTGATGGACGCCGGTATCATCGACGCGATGGCGGAAAACATGCGTGCCCGCATCATGACGATGGGCGACTCGGTGGTGAAATATTCGCTGGCCTCACTGGTGGGGCTGCTCACTCTGGCCGTTTACCTCGTGCTCGTGCCGCTGATGGTTTTCTTCCTGGTCAAAGATAAAGACCAGATGCTTAACGCCGTGCGGCGTATTTTGCCGCGCAACCGCGGGCTGGCGGGGCAGGTCTGGGAAGAGATGAACCAGCAGATCACTAACTACATTCGCGGCAAGGTGCTGGAGATGATGGTGGTGGGGGTAGCAACCTGGATTGGTTTCGTGATCTTCGGCCTCAACTACTCGCTGCTGCTGGCCGTGCTGGTGGGATTCTCGGTCCTGATTCCGTACATCGGCGCGTTTGTGGTCACCATTCCGGTGGTGGGCGTCGCGCTGTTCCAGTTTGGTCTGGGGACGGAGTTCTGGAGCTGCTTCGCGGTGTACCTGATTATTCAGGGGCTTGACGGGAACCTGCTGGTACCGGTGCTGTTCTCCGAAGCGGTAAACCTGCATCCGCTGGTGATTATCTTATCCGTGGTAATTTTCGGCGGGCTGTGGGGGTTCTGGGGCGTGTTCTTTGCGATTCCGCTGGCCACGCTGATTAAAGCGGTGGTGCACGCATGGCCGGATGTACCGGCGGTGGAAGAGAAGTAGATTTTGTGCGGGCTGATGCCCTCACCCCAACCCTCTCCCACGGGAGAGGGAGCAAACATTAAAAAAGGCAACTGACGTTGCCTTTTTGCTGTTGATCAGGCGTTTGCTTTCAGCCAGTTCAACACCACGTCGTGGTGATTACTGGTTTTGAAGTCGTCAAACACATGTTCAACTTTACCGTCAGCGTCAATCAGGAAGCTGATGCGGTGAATGCCGTCATAGGTTTTACCCATAAACGTTTTCTCACCCCAGACGCCAAACTGCTCGCAAACCTGGTGGTCTTCGTCGGAAAGGAGCGTAAAGTTCAGCAGCTCTTTTTCCGCAAATCGTGACAGCTTTTCTGGTTTATCGGTGCTGATACCCAGCACTTCCACACCGACTTTTTTCAAGTCGTCCATGTTATCGCGTAAGCCGCAGGCCTGTACGGTGCAGCCGGGGGTCATGGCTTTCGGGTAGAAATAGACCAGAACACGCTGTCCCTGGAAGTCGGTCAAATTTACTTGCTCACCGTCTTGATCCGGTAAGCTAAATTTCGGTGCGATGTCACCGGCTTTCAGTGGATTCATTACTCAACTCCATCCTGTTCGTGCTGCGAATAATTGACGACGCTTATACTGCCCTGCGCGTTTAATTCTGTACAGAGGGCTTTGAACGCTTGCTCGATATTTGACGCATCCTGTGAGGCAGGGCTGTGTGCAGTGATTTGAATAAAGAGCGTGGGAACGGTGCTCTCGTCGCCCGGTTGCGTGCGGGAAACGAGCTCGGCAATGTTCATCTGATGGCTGTCGAACAGCGCGGTAAAACGCTCGATCAGATGCGGGGAATCAGTGACTTCAACCTGCACCCAGACGGTAGCGGGCATGGCCGGGCGCGGGCGCGCGGTAGTGCGTTTCATCACGATCAGCAAATCCAGCTCCGCGCCTTTCAGCGGCAGGGTGGATTCAATAAGGGTAATGGCATTCCATGTTCCGGACAGCAGCATGATAAACGTGAACTCTTCGCCGAGCATTGCCAGACGGCTGTCTTCGATATTACAGCCGCAGCTGCTCACGTGACGGGTGATGGTGTTCACGATACCCGGCCTGTCGGCACCCAGCGCAGTGATAACCAGGTAATGTTGTGATGAGGTTGTCAAACCTGTTCTTCCTTTGCATGGTTAAGTCTTCCTAAGGAAAGCATAAAAAAAACATGCATACAACCGCCTGAGGGCCTCAGGTCGCTTGCTTTTATTACAGTTCCAAACGTACCATTGAGGCTCTTGTTCGCACAGAGGATGGCTCATGTTCACGGGAAGTATTGTCGCGCTTGTAACACCGATGGATGAAAAAGGTAACGTCTGCCGGTCTAGCATGAAGAAGCTGATTGATTACCATGTCGCCAATGGAACCTCGGCGATCGTTTCGGTAGGGACTACCGGTGAATCTGCAACGCTGAGCCACGAAGAGCATGGCGATGTGGTTATGCTGACCCTGGAGCTGGCTGACGGACGTATTCCGGTCATCGCGGGGACAGGCGCTAATGCAACCGCAGAAGCGATCAGCCTGACCAAACGTTTTAATGACAGCGGCATCGTAGGCTGTCTGACGGTGACCCCTTATTACAACCGTCCTACCCAGGAAGGTTTGTTCCAGCACTTCAAAGCCATCGCTGAACATACTGACTTGCCACAAATTCTGTATAATGTGCCGTCCCGTACTGGCTGCGATATGCTGCCGGAAACCGTTGGTCGTCTCTCGGAAGTAAAAAATATTATCGGTATTAAAGAGGCGACAGGGAACTTAAGCCGCGTTCATCAGATCAAAGAGCTGGTTTCAGACGACTTTATCCTGTTGAGTGGTGATGATGCGACCGCGCTGGACTTTATGCAGCTCGGTGGTCATGGCGTGATCTCCGTAACGTCAAACGTTGCGGCGCGCGATATGGCTGAAATGTGCAAACTGGCCGCAGCCGGTCACTTTGATGAGGCACGCGTCATTAACCAGCGCCTGATGCCGCTGCACAATAAATTATTTGTCGAACCCAATCCGATCCCCGTGAAATGGGCGTGTAAGGAGTTGGGACTTGTAGCATCCGATACGCTGCGTTTGCCAATGACACCGATTACCGACCACGGTCGCGACATCGTCAGGGCAGCGCTGAAGCATGCCGGTTTGCTGTAAAGTTTAGGGAGATTTGATGGCTTATTCAGTACAGAAGTCGCGCCTGGCGAAGGTTGCGAGTGTTTCGCTTGTTATGCTGCTCGCTGCCTGTAGTTCAGACTCGCGCTACAAGCGCCAGGTGAGCGGTGATGAATCCTATCTGGATGCGACCCCGCTTGCTGAACTTCATGCACCGGCTGGTATGATCCTGCCGATTCAGAACGGCGATTATAATATCCCCGTCACCAATGGCAGTGGTCTGGTGGGTAAAGCGCTTGATATTCGTCCACCAGCTCAGCCTCTGGCGCTGGTCAGCGGAGCGCGTACCCAGTTCACCGGTGATACGGCGTCTCTGCTGGTTGAAAGCGCGCGCGGAAGCAATCTGTGGCCACAGGTGGTGAGCGTTATTCAGGCGAAGAACTACACCATTGATAAACGCGATGACGCCAGCCAGACCTTAACCACCGACTGGATCGAGTGGAACCGGCTGGATGAAGATCAGCAGTACCGTGGACGTTATCAAGTCTCCGTTAAACCACAGGGTTATCAGCAGGCGGTTAACGTTAAGCTGTTAAACCTGGAGCAGGCGGGCAAACCGGTTGCGGATGCCGCCTCCCTGCAGCGTTACAGCACTGAAATGCTGAACGTGATTGCCGCGGGTCTGGATAAGACTGCGACTGATGCCGCAAATGCGGCGCAGAGCCGTAACGGCGTCACCTTCGACGTTCAGAGCGGTGCGGACGATACCGGCCTGCCAATGTTGGTGGTGCGTGCACCGTTTAACCAGACCTGGCAGCGTCTGCCAGCGACGCTGGAAAAAGTGGGCATGAAAGTGACCGACAGCACCCGTTCAACCGGTAGCATGACGGCAACCTATAAGCCACTGTCCGACAGTGCATGGCTGGAGCTGGGCGCCAAAGATCCTCAGCTTGCCTCCGGTGATTACAAGATTCAGGTAGGCGACCTTGATAACCGCAGTAGTCTGCAGTTTATCGATCCAAAAGGTCACACGCTGACCCAGTCGCAGAACGATGCGCTGGTCGCTGTCTTCCAGGCAGCATTCAGCAAATAAATACGAGGGCGGGTTAATCCCGCCCTTTTTATTTTCGTGCTACGCAAACGTGTGCGTGGCATAATATGCCCAGTTTTGAACACAAATCATCACACCAGGAGTAATGAAGATGCAGAAGCAAGCTGAGTTGTATCGTGGCAAAGCGAAGACCGTATACAGCACGGAAAACCCGGATCTGTTGGTGCTCGAGTTCCGCAATGATACGTCAGCAGGGGATGGCGCGCGCATTGAGCAGTTCGATCGTAAAGGCATGGTGAACAACAAGTTCAACCACTTCATTATGACCAAACTGGCCGAAGCGGGTATCCCGACTCAGATGGAAGCGTTGCTGTCCGATACGGAATGTCTGGTGAAAAAACTGGATATGGTTCCGGTTGAGTGCGTTATTCGTAACCGTGCAGCGGGCTCCCTGGTGAAGCGTCTGGGTATTGAAGAAGGTATCGAACTGAATCCACCGCTGTTCGACCTGTTCCTGAAAAACGATGCCATGCACGATCCGATGGTCAATGATTCCTACTGCGAAACCTTCGGCTGGGTCAATAAAGAGAACCTGGCGCGCATGAAAGAGCTGACCTACAAAGCCAACGACGTGCTGAAAAAGCTGTTTGACGATGCGGGCCTGATCCTCGTCGACTTCAAGCTGGAGTTCGGTCTGTTCAAAGGCGAAGTGGTGCTGGGTGATGAGTTCTCCCCGGACGGTAGCCGCCTGTGGGACAAAGAAACCCTGGATAAAATGGACAAAGACCGTTTCCGTCAGAGCATGGGTGGCCTGATTGAAGCCTATGAAGCGGTTGCTCACCGTTTAGGCGTTAAGCTCGACTAACTCCCTCACTTGCCAAAGGATGTTTGCATCCTTTGGCGTCTTACCTTTGTTTCCTATGGTAATCTTGCCGTTAACCGCCTACGATCATAGCTATTATTAATGGAATAGTTCGAGGTGGTTATGCGCTGGCAAGGGCGTCGTGAAAGTGACAATGTAGAAGACAGGCGCAGTGATGGCGGCGGCGGTCCTTCAATGGGGGGACCCGGCTTTCGGCTACCCAGCGGCAAGGGCGGTATCATCCTGCTGATTGTGGTGCTGGTCGCTGGCTATTACGGGGTCGACCTCACCGGTTTGATGACCGGTCAGCCGCTGCAACAGCAACCACAGTCTCCGCGCTCCATCAGCCCGAACGAAGATGAAGCGGCCAAATTTACCTCCGTTATTCTCGCGACCACTGAAGATACATGGGGTCAGCAGTTCGAGAAGATGGGGCGCACCTATCAGCAGCCGAAACTGGTGATGTACCGGGGCGCAACCCGTACCGGATGTGGTACCGGTCAATCTGTGATGGGGCCGTTCTACTGCCCGGCAGATGGCACCGTCTATATCGATCTCTCTTTTTACGATGACATGAAACGCAAGCTTGGCGCTGACGGTGATTTTGCCCAGGGCTACGTTATCGCGCATGAAGTCGGGCACCATGTGCAGAAGCTGCTGGGCATTGAGCCAAAAGTGCGTCAGCTACAGCAAAATGCGTCTCAGGCTGAAGTGAATCGTCTTTCCGTCAAGATGGAACTGCAGGCGGACTGCTTCGCAGGCGTCTGGGGGCACAGCATGCAGCAGCAGGGCGTACTGGAATCCGGCGATCTTGAAGAGGCATTAAACGCGGCGCAGGCCATCGGCGATGACCGTCTTCAGCAGCAAAGCCAGGGACGTGTCGTACCGGACAGCTTCACTCACGGTACGTCGCAACAGCGTTACAGCTGGTTTAAACGCGGTTTTGACAGCGGTGATCCTGCCCAGTGTAATACCTTCGGCAAAGCCATGTGATGGTGTCGTTTGCACATCTGATACGCGAGCTTGAGCGAACCGGGCACCGCCGTCTGGTGGTGCTCACGGGCGATGAGCCGTGGACGCTGAGCCAGGCCACCGCCCTGCGTGATGCTTTACCGGGAGACTGGCTGTGGCTGAATGAAAACCCGTCTAAAGCCATCGGCGGACTGTTGGGACGCGAATACCTGCATGCTGTGTTTGACGCGCATGCCGGGTTTGACGTCTCCGCATTCGCCGCACTCAGCGGAACGTTGCGCGCCGGGAGCCTCCTCGTACTGCGAGTACCACCGTTCTCTGGCTGGGCCGACAGGCCAGACAGCGATTCTGTGCGCTGGAGTGACAGCGCAGAGCCGATCGCTACCCCGCACTTTGTTCACCATTTTTGCCGGACGCTTGCCGCCGATACGGATGCGATCGTCTGGCAACAGCATCATCCCCTGACGCTTCCCGCTGCGCCAGATTTACCCGTCTGGCAGCCCGCCAGCGGTGAGCCGCAGCGTGAGCAGGCGGCGATCCTCGACGCGCTTTTGGTCATGCCTGCGGGCATCGCTGCCGTGACGGCACCTCGCGGACGCGGAAAGTCAGCGCTGGCGGGGATGCTGCTGGGCAGCATCCAGGGGAGTGCGGTGGTGACGGCCCCGGCGAAAGGCGCAGCGGATGTCATCGCGCGTTTCGCGGGCGAGCGTTTTCACTTTATGGCACCCGATGCGCTGCTGGACTCCACGCTGCAGGCCGACTGGCTGATTGTCGATGAAGCGGCAGCCATCCCAGGCCCGCTGCTGGAGAAGCTGGTGACACGCTTTCCCCGCGTATTACTGACCACTACGGTTCAGGGTTACGAAGGGACGGGCAGGGGATTTCTGCTGAAGTTCTGCGCCCGATTCAGTGGGTTGCAGCGTTATACCTTATCCACCCCCATTCGCTGGGCGGCCGGATGTCCGCTTGAACGGATCGTGGCGAATACGCTGCTGTTTGACGATGCGCTTATCGACCACAAACCGGAAGGTGAGGTGTCTGTAAGGTCTCTGGAGCCACAAGAGTGGGAGAGCGACCCGGCACGAGTGGCAAGCGTTTATGAACTGCTCTGTGCTGCCCACTACCGGACCTCACCGCTCGATTTACGCCGGATGATGGACGCCCCCGGCCAGCACTTTGCTGTTGCGGACGCGGGGGCTAATATTGCGGGCGCGATCTGGCTGGTGGACGAGGGCGGATTATCCCCCGAACTCAGCCGGGCGGTGTGGGCGGGCTCTCGTCGTCCACGCGGGAACCTTGTGGCGCAGTCGCTGGCGGCGCACGGCGGAACGCCTCTTGCGGCGACGCTGAAAGGCCGACGGATTAGCCGCATTGCGGTTCATCCCCGTCGTCAGCGGGAAGGCATCGGTCAGCGGCTGATCCTGAACGCCAGCGGTGAAGATTATCTCTCCGTGAGTTTTGGTTATACCGACGAGTTGTGGCGTTTCTGGCAGCGGTGCGGGTTTGTGCTGGTGCGAATGGGCAGCCATCGGGAAGCCAGCAGCGGGTGTTACACGGCGATGGCGCTGCTGCCGCAGAGCGAAGCCGGGCATCAACTGTGTATGCAGGCACATCGGCGTTTATGCCGCGATATGCGCGTCCTGTCGGCCTGGAATGGCGAAAAGATCCCGGTGACTGATGCCTGGGAAGCTACCCTTAATAGTGACGACTGGCTGGAGCTGGCGGGGTTTGCTTTTGCGCACCGGGCGTTTTCAACCTCGGTAGCCGCGCTGACGCGGTTGCTGTTAGCCACAGATATGTCGCTTCCGGCGCTGCGCGGGAAAATCGAGGGGAGAAGCGAAGCGGTCGGGCGAAAAGCGTTACTGGCAAAGCTTCGCGAAGAAACCGCGCAAGCGCTTGAGAGCCTTGATTATTCGCGCTGTCAGCAGTTGAAAGCAGACATTTTGCAATGGCAATTTTTTCAATGACTTCTTCAGTAAAGTGGCATGGTCATTACCCCGCAGAGGCGTAAAATCCTGCTCATCAATTAAGGAGACCGCCATGAAACACGACCATTTTGTTGTTCAAAGCCCTGACAAACCGGCTAAACAGTTACTGCTTCTGTTTCATGGTGTTGGCGATAATGCCGTCAATATGGGGCAGATTGGTAGCTGGTTTGCGCCTGTTTTCCCTGAAGCATTGATTGTCAGCATCGGCGGCGTAGAACCGTGTGGTCCGAACGGACGACAGTGGTTCCCGGTTCAGGGCGTGACGGAGGAGAACCGTCAGGCGCGCATTGATGCCATCATGCCCACGTTTATCGACATCGTACGCTACTGGCAGCAGCAGAGCGGCGTGGGTGCTGACGCGACCGCGCTGATTGGCTTCTCGCAGGGATCTATCATGTCCCTGGAAAGTGTGAAAGCGCAGCCGGGTCTGGTTTCACGGGTGATCGCGTTTAACGGCCGCTTTGCGACGCTGCCGACGAGTGCGACCACGCAGACCACGATCCATCTGATCCACGGTGGTGAAGACCGGGTCATTGAGCTTTCACATGCGGTTGCCGCTCATGAAGCATTGATTCGTGAAGGTGGGGATGTGACGCTGGATATCGTTGACGATCTGGGCCATGCGATTGACGACCGCAGCATGCAATTCGCGCTCGATCATCTGCGTTATACCGTGCCGAAGCACTACTTTGATGAAGCGCTCAGCGGCGGCAATCCGAATGACGATAATATTGTTGAGTTTATGTAGGCACTTTCCCCCTCACCCCCAGTTCCTCTCCCCACAGGGGCGAGGGTTAGGGGGAGGGGTGAGATTAACAATTACTTCTTCTGGTCTTTCTTCGGCCAGTCGTCGTCATCGTCCCACTTGTCGTTAAAATCGCGGTGTGGCGGGAGATCCGGCTTGTTCGCAAGAAACTTTTTGTGGTCAACGCGCTTAAGGTCTTTAATCACGTTGAGCAGTACGCCGACCAGAAACACCAGCACCAGAATCCACCAGTACTTTGAAAGCCAATCCATTCGCTATTCCTCTCAGAGCATTCGTCAGGCGACGAGTTGCTCCATAATACGTTGATACATACGAGCCAGCAGTTGCAAATCTGCCGCATTAACACACTCATTTATTTTATGAATGGTTGCGTTTACTGGCCCCAGTTCGACAACCTGAGCTCCCATACGGGCGATAAAGCGTCCGTCTGAAGTGCCACCCGTTGTCAGCAGTTGTGGCTTAATTTCATTATAGTGCTCGATGGCGTTCACTACCGCATCAACCAGTTTGCCGCGCTGCGTCAGGAACGGCTGGCCGGAAAGCCACCAGTCCACGGTGTAGCGCAGGTCATATTTTTCCAGCAGCGCGACAACGCGCGCTTTGATCATCTCATCGGTCAGTTCGGTGCTGAAGCGGAAGTTGAACTGGACGAAGAAGTCCCCCGGGATCACATTGTTGCTGCCGGTCCCGGCCTTGACGTTAGCAATCTGCATGCTGGTCGGGGGGAAGAACTCGTTACCTTTATCCCACTCAATCGCCACCAGTTCGCTCAGCATTGGCGCAGCGCGATGAACGGGGTTATCGGCCAGATGTGGATAAGCAACGTGTCCCTGAACGCCGTGAATGGTCAGGTTACAGGTCAGTGAGCCACGGCGACCGTTTTTCACGACATCGCCCACCACTTCGGTACTGGACGGCTCGCCGACCAGACAGTAGTCGAGACGCTCGTTGCGCGCCATCAGCGCTTCAACCACCTTCACGGTACCGTTATGGGCGCTGGCTTCTTCGTCGGAGGTGACCAAAAACGCGATCCGGTTTTTGTGGTTCGGATGCTGAGCCACAAAGCGTTCAGCCGCGACCACCATCGCCGCCAGCGAGCCTTTCATGTCTGCCGCGCCGCGGCCAAAGAGCATGCCATCGCGGATGGTCGGTTCAAACGGCGGGTTAATCCAGCGATCTGCGTCACCTGCGGGAACGACGTCAGTATGCCCGGCAAACGCCAGCGTTTCACCCTGGCCGCGCCACGCCCAGAAGTTCTGAGTATCGCCAAAATCCATGCGTTCAACGGTAAAACCGATGGCACGCAGGCGCTCAATCATTAATGCCTGACAACCTGCGTCGTCCGGGCTAAGGGAAGGACGGCGAATAAGCTGTTGAGTCAGCTCAATGACCGGGCATGACATACACTACACCTCAACGAAAAAGTCAGAATAAAGGGTTTCACTGAAACCCAGCAGCATAGGCTGACCTGGCTTGCAGAGCAATGGGCGTTTGATAATTGCCGGCATTTCACGCATCAGTTTTGCCGCGCTGTCGGCATCAACGATGCTGGCGCGCAGGGATTCGTCCAGTTTACGCCAGGTGGTACCGCGGGTGTTAAGCAGTGCCTCCCAGCCCAGTTCATTGATGGCGTTATGCAGAAAATCTGCATCAAGCCCATCGGCACGGTAATCGTGGAAGCGGTACTCGATGTGGTTCGCTTCCAGCCAGCGGCGGGCTTTTTTGATGGTGTCGCAATTTTTAATGCCGTACATCACAACCATGGTGAATCCTTTTGTCCTTATGACCATTAAATGTTCAATAAATTCGAAGATATATCCTTAAGCAGAATATAACACATTCAGGAATACTCTGGATTTACACGTCTGCTTAATTCAACGCACATCTGTACGCTGAATATTCTTTCATCATTTAAGCATAGATGCCCACCGGGTATAAATTGCTAACAAACTCAGCGGGTAAAATAAAGCTCACCCGTTCGTAGGGTTATTTCAAAATATTGCTGGCCGTCACACAAAATTTAAGATTCTCCATTCATATTTATCATAAATCCCCAACGGTGGCGGGGTACAATCACAGCAATTGGTTAAATAGTCTTCACAATGATGATACGTTTTCGTAGAATGCGCATAATAATAAGAGAGGTTGTTATGATTGAACGTGAACTGGGGAACTGGAAAGATTTTATCGAAGGTATGCTTCGTAAATGACATTCAGTAAGAATTGCAAGAGCACTTAAATAAGTAAAATAATCATAGTGTGAATTAATCACACAATAAAAAGGCGGCTGATAAAGCCGCCTTTTTTATGGCTGAATGTTATTCCTGCCGCTCTCTGAGCGGGAAGCGACGACGCACCAGCACAAAGAACAGCGGCACGAAATAAATGGCCAGGATGGTGGCCGAAATCATGCCCCCCATTACCCCGGTACCGACCGCGTGCTGGCTGCTGGAACCTGCACCCGTGCTGGTTGCCATTGGCAATACGCCAAAAATAAAGGCCAGCGAGGTCATCAGGATCGGGCGCAGTCGCTGACGGCAGGCATGTAGCGTGGCGGCCATCAGCTCGTGGCCTTTGGCATTCATCTCGTTGGCAAACTCAACGATCAGAATGGCGTTTTTCGCCGACAAGCCGATCACCGTCAGCAGCCCGACCTGGAAGTAAACATCGTTTTCCAGGCCGCGCATCCAGGTTGCCAGCAGCGCACCGATAACCCCAAGCGGTACCACCAGCATGACCGAGAACGGAACCGACCAGCTCTCATATAGCGCGGCAAGGCAGAGGAACACCACCAGCAGAGAAAGGGCATAAAGCGCGGGGGCCTGCGCGCCGGAGAGACGTTCCTGGTAAGACATGGCCGTCCATTCCAGACCAAAACCGGCGGGCAGCTGTTGCACCAGTTTTTCCATGGTGTCCATGGCCGTGCCGGTACTTACGCCCGGCGCGGCTTCCCCGACGATTTCCACCGCAGAATAACCGTTATAGCGCTCCAGACGCGGCGAACCGCTCTCCCAGCGCGAGGTGGCAAACGCCGAGAAGGGAACCATCCCGCCGCTGTTATTGCGTACAAACCAGCGGTTAATATCATCCGGCAGCATGCGGTACGGCGCGGCGGACTGAACATATACTTTTTTGACGCGACCGCGATCCATAAAGTCGTTCACATAGCTCGAGCCCCACGCCGTTTGCAGGGTGTCGTTGATATCGTCGATGGAGACGCCCAGCGCCTGCGCCTTACGCTGGTCGATATCCACCTGAAGCTGCGGGCTGTCGTCCAGGCCGTTGTGGCGCACGCGGGTCAGGCCAGAATCATTACCTGCCAGCGCTAACAATTTGTCGCGTGCCGCCATCAGCGCATCGTGACCCGCGCCGGCGTGATCCTGCAGCTCCATATCAAACCCGGCAGAACTCCCCAGGCCGCTGATAGCTGGCGGACTGCTCGCAAAGACGCGCGCCTCTTTAATACGGGAAAAGGCTTTAGTGGCACGTTCAATGATGGCAAATGAGGTTCCCGTTTGGGTGTCCCGTTCATTCCAGTCTTTCAGACGGACAAACATACGGGCGACGTTCTGTCCGTTCCCGCCCGGGCCGGAGCCAACGGTCGAAAAGACCGACACAACGTTATCTTTCTCGTGGGTGAAGAAGTACTGCTCTACGTTTTGGACCACTTTCAGCGTCTGCTGCTGCGTTGAGCCGCTCGGGAGCTGCACCGAGGTGATGAACATCCCCCGGTCTTCCATCGGCAGGAACGAGGTGGGCAAATGCAGAAACAGCCACACCATGCCGCCCAGCAGTACAACGTAAATCATCATCCAGCGCAGGCTGCGGTGCAGCACTTTACCGACCGCAGATTCATACCGGGCGGCATTGCGGTTGAACATCCGGTTAAACCAGCCGAAGAACCCTTTCTGACCGTGATGTTCCCCTTTGTGCAGCGGCTTGAGGAGGGTGGCGCAAAGCGCAGGGGTGAGGATCAGGGCCACCAGTACGGAGAGCACCATTGCTGAGACGATGGTTATCGAGAACTGGCGGTAAATCGCGCCGGTCGTGCCGCCGAAGAAGGCCATCGGGATAAAGACCGCCGACAACACCATCGCAATGCCGACTAACGCCCCCTGAATTTGACCCATGGATTTTCGCGTGGCCTGGCGCGGGGAAAGACCTTCTTCGCTCATGATGCGCTCGACGTTTTCGACCACCACGATGGCATCATCCACCAGCAGGCCAATTGCCAGCACCATGGCAAACATCGTCAGGGTGTTAATGCTGTACCCGAACGCGTAAAGCACCGAAAAGGTACCCAGCAGCACCACGGGGACGGCAATAGTGGGGATCAGCGTGGCGCGGAAGTTTTGCAGGAACAGATACATGACCAGGAACACCAAGGCAATCGCTTCCAGCAGGGTCTTTACCACATCCTCAATCGAGGCTTTTACGAAGGAAGTGGTTTCATAGGCGACTTTATACTCCAGCCCGTGCGGGAAATACTGCGACAGCTCATCCAGACGGTCCAGCACCAGTTTCGCCGTCGCCATTTCATTTGCGCCGGAGGCCAGCTTAATTCCAAGGCCAGAGGCCGGGTTGCCGTTAAATCGGCTCAGGTAGTCGTATTTCTCAGCACCCATTTCCACCGTCGCCACATCGCTCAGACGCACTTCTGAGCCATCCTGATTCACGCGCAGGGTAATGTTGCGGAACTGGTCCGGTGTCTGAAGCAGGGATTGCGAATTAATGGTGGCGTTCAGGGCTTGTTTATCAACGGAAGGCGTTCCTCCCAGTTGCCCCACGGCAATTTGTGCATTCTGGGCTTTGATGGCATCCGTCACGTCGGTGGCCGTCATCTGATAGCTGTTCAGCTTGTTGGGATCGAGCCAGATACGCATGGAGTATTGTGAGCCGTAGGCGTCGATATCCCCCACGCCGTTAATACGGCTGAGCGGGTCCTGAATATTACTGGCGACGTAGTCCGCAATGTCCTGTTTATCCATTGAGCCATCGGTGGAGACAAACGCGATGGTCAAAATGTTGGTATCACCGGTTTTACGTACGGTAACGCCCTGGTTCTGCACCGCCTGGGGCAGCTTACGCATGGCCGACTGAAGCTGGTTTTGTACCTGCTGCACCGCTTCGTCCGGGTCGGTGCCCGCCTTAAAGCTCAGGGTAACCGTCGCTTGTCCCGTGGCGCTGCTTTGCGAAGACATGTACATCAGGTTATCCAGACCCGTCATGTTCTGCTCGATAACCTGCGTCACGGTGTTTTCCAGCGTTTGTGCGGAAGCGCCGGGGTAGTTTGCGGTGACACGCACATTAGGCGGTGCCAGATCGGGATATTGCTCAACAGGAAGAGAAGTAATCGCCAGGACACCTGTCAGACACAACAGGATGGCAAGCACCCAGGCAAAAATGGGGCGATCGATGAAAAAATTCGCCATGTAAAAGTGACCTCGTTTTGCTGCACGTCATTATTGTTTATTGCCCGCCTAACTTTAGCGGTAAGGCCCAGGTCAAACGTGGAGAAATAAAGGAGATAGTGTAAATTATCATGCGCTTTTCCCTGCGCTTGCCTCTTTACCGTTATTTACCCGTTAACGGTGCAGGTACCGGGAACGTCACGCAGACCAGCGTGCCGCCGTTTTGCGGTTGCGAAAAGTGCAGCATGCCTCCGAGTCGTTGTGCGCGCTCACGCATAATGTTCAGTCCGTAGTGTCCGGGCGGTTCGCTTGCCTCGCCAATCCCGATGCCGTTGTCGCGAATGCTGACGCTGTGCGTGCCATCCACCGCCGTTACGCAGCTAACGGTAATTTCGCTGGCCTGGGCGTGCTTAATCGCATTCAGAACGGCTTCCCGGACGATCTGCAATAAATGCACCTGTTTCTGGGCGTCAAGCGCCAGGGAGGAGAGACGACAGTCGAGGTGCAGCCTGGCCTGCGTCTGGCTCTGCAGGGCATCGAGAGACTCCTGCAGCGCCGCGGGTAAATTCGCATGATTTAACGTCAGGCGGAAGGTCGTCAGCAGCTCGCGCAGCTGCTGCCAGGCGTTGTTCAGCTCGCGGGAGAAGTCGGTGATGATAGTTTGCGCGGGAGCATTATCCGCTGGCACCGCGCGTTTAAGCAGGGCAAGCTGGATCCGCAGATAAGACAGCACCTGCGCCAGCGAATCGTGCAGTTCCCGGGCGATGGTGGCACGTTCTTCCATCAGCAGCAGCTGCTGGTAATGCTTTTGCGCCTGGTTAAAGTACAGCCCGCGCCCGAGCATGGTCGCCACGCTTCTCATCTGCGGGAGGGGAACGCTTTCCGTCTCGCTTTGCCAGCGCAGCTCACCGTAAAGGGTGTCCTGCATCAATACCGGCAGATTTTGCATCGGGATGCTGCCCGACGCGGTCCCTTCACACAGTCGCCAGTCGTCACTGGTGCGGAGTTCCAGGTAATTCATCTGAGTGTATTCATGGACAATCTGCAATATGTGCCGAAAACAATGGCTGTCTATCTGCCCCGTATTCAACGCCTGGGAGCATTTAAACAGCATGTCGAGCTGCTGGTGGGCTTCGTGCAAATGTCGCGTCTTTTCCGCCACGGAAGCTTCAAGCGACCGATAGAGGGTGTGTAGCTCACCCGACATATGGTTGAAAGCGCGGGAAAGTTGGCCCAGCTCGTTGGGTAGGGCGGTATCCGGCGCAGGCGTCGTAAATTCTCCTCGCTCAATCCGCTCGCTGGCCGCCACCAGATTATTCAGCGGTAATACGACCTGGCGGCGGATACGCCGCAGGGTAAACAGCGTTAGCAGCAAGATCCCGAGGGCGCCAGCCAGAGAGAGGAGGGTCACTGTCTGGATTTTATGTTCACTGTAATGCTGGAGGGCGAGCACAAAGGCATCAATGCGGCCGACAAAATCCTCAATATGCGCGGCATACCATGCGCTGTCACCGCGGGCGATGTGCTTATCCATTTCCAGCCAGGCAAACTGCAGTTGCTGGTAGCGCGTTTTGACATTGCCCGGAACGTACCAGCGGTTCAGCTTTTGCAGGGAAGGTGCGCTCAATGTCTGCCGCCAGTTCTCACGATGCGCCATAAGGGAAGGGCTGTTACGCTGCATCTCGTAGCCGAGACGATAGCTCTGCATGCGCAGTGAACCCGCAACGTTGATGGCTTCAGCGTCGCGCTGGCTGCTGGCAAGCGTCAGTAGCGCGACGCTGCTGGTCAGCACGGAGAGAACAATTATCGAAAAGAAAGCCCAGGCAAGGCTTCCGGAAACGGGTCGCTTAACGGTCACAGAACGGCTCTCTGGGAGAAATAATCAGACGTTTCGGGCAGGTGTACATTGCCTGATAACGCAGTGATGAGTAAACACTTTATTCATACGTACAGTAAGGTTATTGCGCCTGGCGCAACCGGAAACATCATCCAGCGAGAAACGCGCCGTCTGAACCCGCGGGCGACAAAGCGAGCGTCACGGCGTAGTATAAACAGACTCATTTTGCCGTGGAGCCCGTATGTCCCTGAACATTACCGTTATCAAAGACAAAATCCTTTCTGAAAATTACTTTGTCCTGCGTAACATCACTTACGATTTAACCCGTAAGAACGGGGACGTTATTCGCCATAAACGCGAAGTCTACGACCGGGGCAATGGCGCTACCATTCTGCTGTATAACCGCGAAAAGCAAAGCGTGGTATTGATTCGTCAGTTTCGGGTGGCGACATGGGTCAATGGCAACGCGGACGGGCGCCTGATTGAAACCTGCGCCGGTCTGCTTGATGACGATGAGCCGGAAGTCTGTATTCGCAAAGAAGCCATAGAAGAAACGGGTTTTGAGGTGGGTGCGGTACAAAAAGTCTTTGAGCTTTTCATGTCTCCAGGCGGGGTGACCGAGCTGGTCCACTTCTTCGTTGCGGAATACACCGATGCTCAGCGTACTCACCGCGGCGGCGGGGTCGAGGATGAAGATATTGAAGTGCTTGAAATGCCCTTCGCTCAGGCGCTGGAAATGGTGAAAAGCGGCGAGATACGCGACGGTAAAGCGGTGATCCTGCTGCAGTATCTGCAAACCAGCGGCGTGATGAACGCCGCGCAGGTCCGGTGATAAGTTATATTTCAGATAAATCTATCCGATAAATCCGATTGAGCCCGCCCGTCCAGGGCACGAAGATACGCCCCAGATTGACCTTTTCGTTTCCGGGGCTGTGCCATTCATGCGCTACTGCGTTTTGCTTCTCTTCTTTTTTTGCGTGCTACCCGCACCTCTGGTGTGGGCTGCACCTGCGCAGCAGTCTTTCTCTGACTGGCAGGTCACCTGCAATAACCAGAATTTTTGCGTTGCCCGAAATACCGGTGAACACCGCGGGCTGGTGATGACGCTGAGCCGTAGCGCTGGGGCAAAAACGGACGCCAGCCTGCGTATCGATCTCGGCGGGCTTTCGGCTCCTCCGGTAAAAGAGCCTGACATCGCCCCCCGACTGCTGCTCGACGACGTTCCCTTAAAACTCAATGCCCAGCACTGGCAGTTAACGCCCTGGCATCTCAAGACTGACGATACGGGTACCCTCACCACGTTTCTGAAAACGATTCAGGAAGGACAGAGGCTGACCCTGCGCGGAGGGAAGCAGACGATCTCTCTGGTCGGACTGAAAGCGGCGCTGCTGTTTATCGACGCTCAGCAAAAGCGCGTGGGTAGCGAAACAGCATGGATTAAAAAAGGAGATAGCCCGCCGCTGAGCGTGCCTCCAGCTCCGGCATTAAAAAAGGTGGCCGTGGTGAACCCCACGCCAACGCCACTCTCCCACGCTGAACTGAACGATCTGCTGGATTACGGCACCTGGCGGATGAACAACAGCCAGTGCTCGCTGGATCCTAACCGCCGCGAAGTGCGCGTCACTGCTTTAACGGATGATAAAGCGCTGCTGATCGTCAGCTGCGAGGCGGGGGCTTACAATACGGTCGATCTGGCGTGGCTGGTATCGCGTAAAAAACCGTTCACCGCGCGCAGCGTCAGGCTGCGTCTGCCGTTTACCCCGTCCAGTCAGAGTAGCGATATGGAACTGATGAACGCCAGCTTCGATGAAAAAGCACGCGAGCTGACGACGCTCGCACTGGGGCGTGGGATCGGTGATTGTGGGATCCAGACGCGCTGGCGTTTCGACGGCCAGCGCTTCCGCCTGGTGCGGTATGCGGAAGAGCCAAGCTGCGATAACTGGAACGGGCCGGACGCCTGGCCCACGCTGTGGATCACGCGGTAGTCCGGCTTACGATTTGATGGTGTTGTAGGCCGGGTAAGGCGTAGCCGCCACCCGGCAACGAAGACCGCACTAAAGCACACTCAACGCCTTCTCCACCACGTTCTCAACGGTAAAGCCGAAGTACGGGAACAGCTTGTCGGCAGGGGCGGACTCACCGTAGCCCCGCATACCGACAATCGCCCCTTTCAACCCCACATACTTATACCAGTAGTCGGCAATTCCCGCTTCCACCGCCACGCGCGCCGCGACGCTGGAGGGGAGCACCGATTCACGGTATGCCTCGTCCTGGGCATCAAAGATATCCGTTGAAGGCAGGGAAACGACGCGCACCGCGTGACCTTCGGCAGTCAGTTTCTCCGCCGCTTTCACCGTAATTTCCACCTCAGAACCCGTGGCAATCAGGATCACGTCCGGTTTGCCGCCGCTGTCCTTCAGGATGTACCCGCCGCGGGCGATATTTTTCACCTGCTCCGGGGTGCGCTCAATCTGCGCCAGGTTTTGACGCGACAGGATCAGCGCCGTCGGGCCGTTATGGCGCTCAACCGCCAGCTTCCAGCCCACTGCCGCTTCGACCTGATCGCACGGACGCCATGTGCTGAAGTTTGGCGTTAAGCGCAGGCTCGCCAGCTGTTCCACCGCCTGGTGCGTCGGGCCATCTTCACCCAGCCCGATAGAGTCGTGGGTGTAGACCATGATCTGCCGGGCCTTCATCAGCGCCGCCATGCGCGCTGCGTTACGGGCGTACTCAACGAACATCAGGAAGGTGGCGGTGTAGGGCACGAAGCCGCCGTGATGGGCGATACCGTTGGCAATGGCGGTCATCCCGAACTCGCGCACGCCGTAGTGGATATAGTTTCCGGCGATGTCCTCTTTCAGCGATTTCGAGCCCGACCAGATGGTCAGGTTACTCGGCGCCAGATCCGCCGAGCCGCCGAGCAGTTCGGGCAGGATAGGGCCGATGGCATTCAGGGTGTTTTGCGACGCCTTACGGGTGGCGATTTTCGCCGGGTTAGACTGCAGGTTTTCAATCAGTGCCTGGGTTTTATCGTCCCAGTCTTCCGGCAGTCCACCGCTCATGCGGCGGGAAAACTCAGCCGCCAGTTCCGGGTATGCTTTTTTGTAGGCGGCAAATTTTTCGTTCCAGGCATGCTGGGCTTTTTCACCCGTTTCGCGCGCATCCCATGCCTTGTAGATCTCTTTCGGGATCTCAAACGGCGGGTATTTCCAGCCCAGTTTCTGTCGGGTCAGTGCCACCTCTTCTTCGCCGAGCGCCGCGCCGTGCGCTTCTTCTTTGCCTGCTTTGTTTGGTGAGCCAAAGCCGATGACCGTACGGCAGATAATCAGGGACGGTTTGTCCTTCACGCTCTGCGCTTCCTGAATCGCTTTTTTCACCGCTTCAGGATCGTGGCCGTCGATCTCATGCACGACGTGCCAGTGATAGGCTTCGAAGCGTTTCGCCGTGTCGTCGGTGAACCAGCCCTCGGTTTCCCCGTCAATGGAGATGCCGTTGTGGTCGTAAAAGCCGATCAGCTTGCCGAGCTCCAGCGTGCCCGCCAGCGAGCAGACTTCATGCGAAATCCCCTCCATCAGGCAACCGTCACCCATAAACACGTACGTGTAGTGATCGACAATCTCGTGGTCCGGCTGGTTAAACTGTGCCGCCAGCGTGCGTTCGGCAATCGCGAGTCCGACGGCGTTGGCCAGCCCCTGACCCAGCGGTCCGGTGGTGGTTTCGACACCCGGCGTATAGCCGATTTCCGGGTGACCCGGGGTTTTCGAATGCAGCTGGCGGAAATTCTTCAGCTCCTCAAGCGGCAGATCATAGCCGGACAGGTGCAGCAGGCTGTAGAGCAGCATCGAGGCGTGGCCGTTAGACAGAATAAAGCGGTCACGATCGTACCAGGCAGGATCGTTGGGGTTGTGCTTCAGGAAGTCGTTCCACAACACTTCGGCAATATCAGCCATGCCCATGGGGGCGCCAGGGTGGCCTGAATTGGCTTTCTGCACGGCATCCATGCTGAGGGCGCGGATGGCATTGGCGAGCTCTTTACGGGACATAGTTCACTCCATGGCAAGGTTAAAGTTTGGCGGCGAGTAGGTCTTCAAGTTTGCGCTGGTCGACGGCGAACAGGCGGATGCCTTCCGCCAGTTTATCCACGGCCATCGCGTCCTGATTGTGCTCCCAGCGGAACTCGGCTTCGGTCATGGCCTTCGGTTTCGGCAGGACGGTGGAGGTTGGCACCAGTTTGCGGATCACCGTCTCTTCTTTGTCCTGCAATTCTTTAAGCAGGTTAGGGGAGATGGTCAGGCGATCGCAGCCTGCCAGGGCGAGGATCTGCTCGGTACGGCGGAAGCTGGCCCCCATCACGATGGTTTCATAGCGGTGCTGTTTGTAGTAGTCGTAGATATTTCGCACTGACTTCACGCCCGGATCTTCCTCGACTACGTACGGGTCCATGGGCTGTTTCGCCTGATACCAGTCGTAGATGCGCCCGACAAACGGCGAGACGAGGAACACGCCCGCTTCAGCACAGGCGCGTGCCTGTGCAAACGAGAACAGCAGCGTCAGGTTGCAGTGGATCCCCTCTTTTTCGAGCACCTCTGCCGCGCGGATACCTTCCCACGTCGACGCGAGCTTGATCAGAATGCGTGACGTATCAATTCCCTGCTCCTGGTAGAGTTCAACCAGACGACGCGCTTTCGTAATACTCTTTTCTTTATCGAACGAGAGGCGGGCGTCCACTTCGGTCGAGACGCGTCCTGGAATGCTTTTCAGAATTTCTGCACCAAAATTAACCGCCAGTTTGTCGCTGGCTTCGGCAACCTGTTGCTCCTGCGTTTTGCCGCGCTTCTTGCCGTAAGCAATCGCGTCATCAATCAGATGGCTAAAATGGGCAAGCCCTGCCGCTTTCAGAAGCAGGGAAGGGTTGGTGGTCGCGTCCTCCGGCTGATAGTGGCGAATCGACTCGATATCGCCGCTGTCCGCGACCACGGTGGTGAATTGTTTGATGCCGTCTAGCTGGTTCATAAATCATTACTCCTTGGAAATAAAAGAGTTAGATGAGTGCGTTAGTTCACACTTCTGAGAAAATCATGATGGACTTAACAAAAAAGCATAGCAGACGGGGGAGGCATTGCTTTTGAGACGGGTAACATGGCTGTTATAAATTGATAACAATTTTTAATGTGTGATGGTGAGAGTTTGGCAGCCTTCAAAGTTTATGCGCTGTCCTGAGGCGATACTAGTCGGCACACCAGGGTGTGCATCAGGATCGCAAACGTCACCCTTTTGACCGATACGTGAAAGGAAAAATAAGATGGATGAGCAGTTGAAACAGAGTGCCCTCGATTTTCACGAGTTCCCCGTTCCGGGCAAAATCCAGGTTTCCCCAACCAAGCCGCTGGCGACTCAGCGCGATCTGGCGCTTGCCTACTCACCGGGCGTGGCGGCACCGTGTCTGGAAATCGAAAAAGATCCGCTGGCGGCCTATAAGTACACCGCGCGCGGTAACCTGGTCGCGGTGATCTCTAACGGTACGGCGGTACTCGGCCTTGGCAACATTGGTGCGCTGGCGGGTAAGCCGGTGATGGAAGGGAAGGGCGTTCTGTTCAAGAAATTCGCCGGTATCGACGTGTTCGATATCGAAGTGGACGAGCTGGACCCGGATAAATTCATTAACGTCGTCGCCGCGCTGGAGCCAACCTTCGGCGGTATCAACCTGGAAGACATCAAAGCGCCGGAATGTTTCTATATCGAGCAGAAGCTGCGCGAGCGTATGAACATCCCCGTGTTCCATGACGACCAGCACGGTACGGCCATTATCAGCACCGCCGCCATTCTGAACGGCCTGCGCGTGGTCGAGAAAAATCTTTCCGACGTGCGTATGGTGGTCTCCGGCGCGGGCGCGGCGGCCATCGCCTGTATGAACCTGCTGGTGGCGCTGGGGATGCAGAAACACAACATCGTGGTTTGCGATTCCAAAGGCGTGATCTACAAAGGCCGTGAGCCAAACATGGCGGAAACCAAAGCGGCGTATGCGGTGGACGATGACGGAAAACGCACGCTTGAGGACGTGATTGACGGTGCGGACATCTTCCTTGGCTGCTCGGGCCCGAAAGTGCTGACCCAGGAGATGGTGAAGAAGATGGCGCGTGCGCCAATGATCCTGGCCCTGGCGAACCCTGAACCGGAAATTCTGCCGCCGCTGGCGAAAGCGGTGCGTGAAGACGCCATTATCTGTACCGGCCGTTCGGACTACCCGAACCAGGTGAACAACGTGCTCTGCTTCCCGTTCATCTTCCGTGGCGCGCTGGACGTTGGCGCAACGGCGATCAACGAAGAGATGAAGCTGGCAGCGGTTCATGCCATCGCGGAACTGGCGCATGCCGAGCAGAGCGAAGTGGTGGCTTCTGCCTATGGCGATCAGGATCTGAGCTTCGGGCCTGACTACATCATCCCTAAACCGTTTGACCCGCGACTGATCGTGAAGATCGCGCCAGCGGTGGCCAAAGCGGCAATGGACTCCGGCGTGGCAACGCGCCCGATCCAGGACTTCGACGCTTACGTCGATAAACTCACCGAGTTCGTCTACAAAACCAACCTGTTTATGAAGCCAATTTTCTCTCAGGCCCGCGCGGACGCAAAACGCGTGGTGCTGGCGGAAGGGGAAGAGGCGCGCGTGCTGCATGCCACCCAGGAGCTGGTGAGTCTCGGGCTGGCGAAGCCGATCCTGATCGGTCGTCCGAGCGTGATCGAAATGCGCATTCAGAAACTGGGGCTGCAGATTAAGCCGGGTGTGGACTTTGAGATCGTCAATAACGAATCCGATCCGCGCTTTAAAGAGTACTGGAACGAATACTACGCGATCATGAAGCGTCGTGGGATCACCCAGGAGCAGGCGCAGCGGGCGGTGATCAGCAATACCACGGTGATCGGCGCGATTATGGTCCATCGCGGCGAAGCGGATGCGCTGATCTGCGGTACCATCGGCGATTACCACGAGCATTTCAGCGTGGTGCAGGAGATCTTCGGCTACCGCGAAGGGGTTCACGCCGCCGGAGCGATGAACGCGCTGCTGCTGCCAAGCGGGAACACGTTTATCGCCGATACCTACGTTAACGACGATCCAACCCCGGACGAGCTGGCGGAGATCACCGTGATGGCGGCAGAAACCGTGCGTCGCTTTGGTATTGAGCCGAAAGTGGCGCTGCTATCGCACTCTAACTTTGGTTCGTCTAAATCAGCGGCGGCGTGCAAAATGCGTCAGACGCTGGAGCTGGTGCGCGAGCGTGCGCCGGAGCTGATGATTGACGGAGAAATGCACGGCGATGCCGCGCTGGTGGAAAGCATCCGCAACGAGCGTATGCCGGACAGCCCGCTGAAAGGCTCGGCAAACATCCTGATTATGCCGAACGTGGAAGCGGCGCGTATCAGCTACAACCTGCTGCGCGTATCCAGCTCTGAAGGGGTGACCGTAGGGCCGGTACTGATGGGCGTGGCGAAACCGGTGCATGTATTAACGCCGATTGCCTCTGTGCGCCGCATCGTGAACATGGTGGCGCTGGCGGTGGTTGAGGCGCAGACGCAGCCTCTGTAGCGGCGGTGCGTCGGGTGGCGCGTTCGCTTACCCGACCTACGGGTTAACCAGGCCGGATAAGCGCAGCGCCATCCGGCAATTACACCCAGTCGCGTACTTTCAGAAACTCACTCAAGGCAGCCTCCGGGCTGCCTTCTTTTGGCTCGTAACAGTATTCCCAGCGTACCAGCGGCGGCATTGACATTAAAATCGACTCCGTGCGCCCGCCTGTCTGCAGGCCGAAGAGCGTCCCGCGATCCCACACCAGGTTAAACTCCACGTAGCGCCCGCGGCGATAAAGCTGGAATTCGCGCTCGCGCACGCCATAGTCGATATCTTTACGACGTTCGACAATGGGCAAATAGGCCTCAGTAAAGCCTTCGCCCACCGCGCGCATAAAGCTGAACGCGGTATCAAAATCGGGCGTGTTGAGATCGTCAAAGAACAGTCCACCGATGCCGCGCTGCTCGTCGCGGTGCTTCAGGTAAAAGTAGTCATCGCACCACTTTTTAAATTTCGGGTAGACGTCTTCGCCAAACGGCAGACAAAGGTCGCGCGCGGTGGTGTGCCAATGCACGGCGTCCTCTTCGAAACCGTAGTAGGGCGTTAAGTCGAAACCGCCGCCGAACCACCAGACCGGATCGGCCCCCGGTTTTTCAGCAATGAAAAAGCGTACGTTAGCGTGACTGGTCGGCACAAACGGATTATGCGGATGCACTACCAGCGAAACGCCCATCGCTTCAAAACTTCGGCCCGCCAGCTCAGGACGATGCGCTGTCGCAGAGGCGGGCATAGCGTCACCATGAACGTGGGAAAAATTCACCCCCGCCTGTTCAAAGATGCCGCCATTTCGCAATACGCGGCTGCGGCCACCGCCGCCTGCCTCACGCTGCCAGTTATCCTCCTGAAATTCACCGCCGTCTGCGGCGGCCAGTTTCTGGCAAATCTCATCCTGCAGTTGCAGCAGGAACGTTTTGACCAGTTGAGCATTGGGTTTCATTAACGTTTCCTGGCGTGCGCTTTTTGGTTATCGAACCAGTTGAAGTAACTGATAATGCCGGAGGCGATGGCGTTAGCAATCTTCTGGCGAAACGCCGTGGTGCCGAGCAACCGCTCTTCTTCCGGGTTGGTAATAAAAGATGTTTCCACAAGTACGGACGGAATTGAAGGTGACTTCAGCACCACAAACGCCGCCTGCTCGGTGCTTTTACTGTGCAAGCGGTGCACCGGCTTAATCCGTTTGAGGATATGCGAGCCGAGCGTCAGGCTATTTTTGATGGTGTCCGTCTGCACGAGGTCGAACAGCACCTGCTGTAACAGATGATCTTTGTCCGTGGCCTTCTTCCCGGCCACTTCATCTGCCCGGTTCTCACGGTCGGAGAGGTATTTTGCCATGGCGCTACTGGCCCCACGGTTGGACAGGGCAAACACCGACGCGCCCGCGGCTGACGGGTTGGTAAAGCCGTCAGCGTGAATCGACATAAACAGATCCGCGCCGTGTTGATGGGCGATCTCCACGCGGTCATACAGCGGGATAAAGGTGTCGCCAGAGCGCGTCAGCCGGGCGTCAATGCCGTTGCTGCGTAAAATTGCGCGCACGTTTTTTGCAATCGCCAGCACGACGTGTTTTTCTTTTGACCCGTTTTTGCCGATGGCGCCGGTATCAATCCCGCCGTGGCCCGGGTCCAGCATCACCAGACGCTTTGCGCCTGGCTTTTTGGTTTTGGGTTTACTGTGTCCGTTACTGGTTTTGAGCGTGCTCTCGTCTTTCGCCTGAGCCTGCTTTGCAATACCGGTTAACGTTAAGGCCGCCAGCCCCGCTTTGAGAACCTGACGACGCGATGTGAGTGCTTTTAATGGTTTGAATGTGCTCATGCGGCCTGAATACTAAAAAAAGGGGTCCTGGTGTTATATCGTATCGTGTTTCCCGTTACGACAGTCCTTATTGAGAATTGTTTTACTTTTCATTTCAATACGTGACAAAGTGACATTATGCCAAATTTTGGCGAGATTTTCCCCGGTTATTGGCTAAACGTCCCGTACGCGCCATAATCACTGTTTTTGAACCCGAAAAGGCGGTTAATACCATGGAGATACGCGTTTTTCGCCAGGAAGATTTCGAAGAGGTGATCACCCTTTGGGAGCGCTGCGATTTGCTGCGTCCGTGGAACGATCCGGAGATGGACATCGAACGGAAGGTGAATCACGACGTCAGTCTGTTTCTGGTCGCGGAAGTGAATGGCGAGGTTGTCGGCACCGTCATGGGCGGCTATGACGGCCATCGCGGCTCGGCTTATTATCTGGGGGTCCATCCGGAATACCGTGGGCGTGGCATCGCGAATGCGTTACTGAACCGGCTTGAGAAGAAGCTGATTGCTCGCGGCTGCCCGAAAATTCAGATCATGGTGCGGGAAGATAACGATGTGGTGCTGGGCATGTATGAACGTCTGGGCTATGAGCACTCTGACGTGCTGAATTTAGGTAAGCGCCTGATCGAAGATGAAGAGTACTGAGATCCACCCGGGAGACTATGACGCGCAGGGCCGCCTCAGGCTGCCTTTTTTATTCTGGTGCATTCTGCTGCTGCAGGCGCGAACCTGGGTGCTGTTTGTGATGGCTGGCGCGTCGCGCGGGCAGGGCGACACGCTGCTGAATCTCTTCTATCCCGATCACGATGCCTTCTGGCTTGGCTTACTGCCTGGCGTACCGGCGGTGGTGGCATTTTTATGCAGCGGCCGACGGCATGCGATCCCGCGTGTGTGGCGCGCGCTTCGCTGGCTGCTGATCCTTGCCCAGATAGCGCTACTGTTCTGGCAACCCGTGCTCTGGTGGTTCGGTGAACCCCTTTCGGGTATCGGCATTGCGCTGGTGATCGCGGATATTGTGGCGTTGCTGTGGCTGCTGACAAATCCCCGGCTACGCGCCTGTTTTACGCAAGAGTCAGATTAGAACGGCACTTTTTACCGAAGTCGTACTCCAACAAGCGTTGATTTAACACGTAAGGACGTTTCAATGAAATCGCTGCGTTTACTTTTATGCGCTCTCCCGCTGGCATTAACCGGCTGTTCAACGCTCTCCTCCATCAACTGGTCCGCAGCCTATCCGTGGAACTGGTTTGGCGCGTCCACGGAAGTGACCGAGCAGGGCGTAGGAAAAATTACCGCATCAACCGCGCTCGATCAGGATGCCATTCAGGACGCCCTGAGCAGTGACTACCGCCTGCGTAGCGGCATGAAAACCGAGAATGGCAACATTGTGCGGTACTTTGAAGCGCTAAAAGGGGACAAACTGGCGCTGGTGATTAATGGCGATAAAGGCACGGTGAACCGCATTGCGGTGCTCGACGACGAAATCCCGACCGCCAGCGGTGTGAAAGTGGGTACGCCGTTTAGCGATCTGTATAAACAAGCCTTTGGCAACTGCACCAGCGCGCCTTCCGACGAGGGCGTCGCGGTGGAATGTAAGGCGGAAGGCAGCCAGCACATCAGCTATGTCTTCACCGGTACCTGGAGCGGTCCGGAGGGATTAATGCCCTCTGACGACACGCTGAAAAGCTGGAAAGTGAGCAAAATAGTCTGGAAGCAGTAATTTGCGCCTGAACAAACCGCCTCGCTGAAATCCGGGTATAATACCCGCCATCAATGCCACGCTGACGTGGCATCTTTATTTCAGGAGGAGCGATGTCTCAGGTTCAGAGTGGCATTTTGCCAGAACATTGCCGCGCGGCGATTTGGATCGAAGCCAATGTCAAAGGGGACGTGGATGCCCTGCGTGCGGCCAGTAAAGCGTTTGTTGATAAACTGGTGACTTTCCAGGCCAAATTCCCGGATGCCCATCTCGGCGCCGTTGTTGCTTTTGGCAATAACGTCTGGCGTCAGCTGAGCGGCGCCGAAGGGGCGGAAGAGCTGAAAGACTTTATCCCTTACGGTAAAGGTCTGGCCCCGGCCACCCAGTACGATCTGCTCATTCATATTCTCTCTCTGCGTCACGATGTTAACTTCTCCGTTGCCCAGGCCGCGGTAGCAGCGTTCGGCGACAGCATTGAGGTGCAGGAAGAAGTTCACGGTTTCCGTTGGGTAGAAGAGCGCGATCTGAGCGGCTTCGTCGACGGCACGGAAAACCCGGCGGGTGAAGAGACGCGTCGTGACGTGGCGGTCATCAAAGATGGCGTGGATGCGGGCGGCAGTTACGTGTTCGTGCAGCGCTGGGAGCATAACCTCAAGCAGCTTAACCGCATGAGCGTGCATGACCAGGAGATGATGATTGGTCGCACCAAAGAGGCGAACGAAGAGATCGACGGCGATGACCGTCCTGTGACCTCTCACCTGACCCGCGTTGACCTCAAAGAAGAGGGCAAAGGGCTGAAGATTGTCCGCCAGAGCCTGCCGTATGGCACCGCAAGCGGCACCCATGGTCTTTACTTCTGCGCGTACTGCTCACGCCTGTATAACATCGAGCAGCAGTTGATGAGCATGTTCGGCGACACTGACGGCAAGCGCGACGCGATGCTGCGCTTCACCAAGCCGGTAACCGGCGGCTATTACTTCGCGCCGTCCGTTGAGCGTCTGCTGGCGCTTTAACGCCCCTCACCCGAACCCTCTCCCCGCAGGGGAGAGGGGGATTGCAGCCTTATTCCCTTTTCTGCTTCTAAATCACCAAACGGTATATAAAACCGTTACTCCTTTCGACCTCGTTATAAATATTATGACTATAAGATAGTCATCACATTTATAAGGGTGCGCAATGGCCGTTACTGTACTGAAAAAAGGAACTCTGGCGCTGGCAGGTTTATTGCTGGTGGCCCAGGCGCAGGCGACTGAGCTGCTGAACAGTTCGTACGACGTCTCCCGCGAGCTGTTTGCCGCCCTTAACCCACCGTTTGAACAGCAGTGGGCGAAAGACAATAACGGCGATAAGCTGACCATCAAACAGTCCCATGCCGGTTCTTCCAAACAGGCGCTGGCGATATTGCAGGGACTGAAGGCGGATGTCGTGACCTACAACCAGGTCACTGACGTGCAGATCCTGCACGACAAGGGCAAACTTATCCCTGCTGACTGGCAGAGCCGTCTGCCGAATAACAGCTCGCCGTTCTATTCCACCATGGGCTTCCTGGTGCGTAAAGGTAACCCGAAAAATATCCACGACTGGAGCGACCTGGTGCGTTCTGACGTGAAGCTGATTTTCCCGAACCCAAAAACCTCCGGTAACGCGCGTTACACCTATTTGGCGGCGTGGGGTGCGGCGGACAAGGCCGACGGTAACGATAAAGCCAAAACCGAGCAGTTCATGACCCAGTTCCTGAAAAACGTTGAAGTGTTTGATACCGGCGGCCGCGGGGCAACCACCACCTTCGCAGAACGTGGGCTGGGCGATGTGCTGATCAGCTTTGAGTCGGAAGTGAACAACATCCGCAAACAGTATGAAGCGCAGGGCTTTGAGGTGGTTATCCCGAAAACCAACATTCTGGCCGAATTCCCGGTGGCGTGGGTGGATAAAAACGTGAAGGCAAACGGTACTGAGAAAGCGGCAAAAGCCTATCTCAACTATCTGTACAGCCCGCAGGCGCAGACCATCATTACCGATTACTACTACCGCGTGAATAACCCGGACGTGATGAACAAACTGAAGGATAAATTCCCGCAGACCGCACTGTTCCGCGTGGAAGATCATTTCGGCTCCTGGCCTGAGGTGATGAAAACGCACTTTGCCAGCGGCGGTGAGTTAGACAAGTTGCTGGCGGCGGGGCGTAAGTAATGTTTGCAGTCTCGACCAAACGCGTGCTGCCGGGCTTTACCTTAAGTCTGGGGACCAGCCTGCTGTTCGTCTGCCTGATCCTGTTGTTGCCGCTCAGCGCACTGGTGATGCAGCTTGCGCAGATGAGCTGGGCGCAGTACTGGGACGTGGTCACCAACCCGCAGGTGGTGGCCGCCTATAAAGTGACGCTGCTGTCGGCGTTTGTTGCCTCCATTTTTAACGGTGTGTTCGGCCTGCTGATGGCGTGGATCTTAACCCGCTATCGTTTCCCTGGCCGCACGCTGCTTGACGCACTGATGGATCTGCCGTTTGCGCTGCCGACGGCTGTTGCGGGCTTAACCCTTGCGTCGCTCTTCTCCGTGAACGGACTGTACGGTGAGTGGCTGGCAAAGCTTGATATCAAAGTCACCTATACCTGGCTTGGTATCGCGGTGGCGGTGGCCTTTACCAGCATCCCGTTTGTGGTGCGTACCGTGCAGCCGGTGCTGGAAGAGCTGGGTCCGGAATATGAAGAAGCGGCGGAAACGCTGGGGGCCACGCGCTGGCAGAGTTTCCGCAAGGTCGTGTTGCCGGAACTCTCCCCGGCGCTGATGGCGGGCGTTGCGCTGTCGTTTACCCGCAGCCTCGGTGAGTTCGGCGCGGTGATTTTTATCGCCGGGAACATTGCCTGGAAGACGGAGGTCACCTCGCTGATGATCTTCATCCGTCTTCAGGAGTTTGATTATCCGGCGGCGAGCGCCATTGCTTCGGTGATCCTCGCAGCCTCACTGCTGCTGCTGTACTCAATTAACACTCTGCAAAGTCGCTTTGGTCGACGTGTGGTAGGTCACTGATGGCGGAAGTTACGCAATTGAAGCGATACGATGCTCCCCGTATCAACTGGGGTAAATGGTTTCTGATTGGCGTGGGCGTGCTGGTGTCCGCCCTCATTCTCGTCGTGCCGACGGTGTATATCTTCGTTCAGGCGTTCAGCAAGGGGCTGATGCCCGCGCTGGAGAACCTGGCGAATCCGGACATGCTCCATGCCATCTGGCTGACCGTACTGATTGCCCTGATCACCGTGCCGGTGAACCTGGTGTTCGGGACGCTGCTGGCGTGGCTGGTGACGCGTTTTAACTTCCCGGGACGTCAGCTGCTGCTGACCCTGCTGGATATTCCGTTTGCCGTGTCGCCGGTGGTGGCGGGTCTGGTGTACCTGCTCTTTTACGGCTCTAACGGCCCGCTGGGCGGCTGGCTTGATGAGCATAACCTGCAGGTCATGTTCGCCTGGCCGGGTATGGTGCTGGTGACCATCTTCGTGACGTGTCCGTTTGTGGTGCGCGAACTGGTGCCGGTGATGTTAAGCCAGGGGAGCAACGAAGACGAAGCGGCGGTGCTGCTGGGCGCGTCAGGCTGGCAGATGTTCCGTCGCGTGACGCTGCCAAATATCCGCTGGGCGCTGCTTTACGGCGTGGTGCTGACCAACGCCCGAGCGATTGGTGAGTTTGGTGCCGTTTCCGTCGTCTCCGGCTCCATCCGCGGTGAAACCCTGTCGCTGCCGTTACAGATTGAATTACTGGAACAGGACTACAACACCGTCGGTTCCTTTACTGCCGCAGCGTTACTGACGCTGATGGCTATTTTGACCCTGTTTTTGAAGAGTGTGGTGCAGTGGCGTTTAGAGAATCAGGAAAAACGTCAGCATCAGGAGGGAAATCATGAGCATTGAGATTGCCAATATTAAGAAGTCTTTTGGTCGCACCCAGGTGCTGAATGATATCTCGCTGGATATCCCTTCCGGACAAATGGTGGCGCTGCTGGGGCCGTCTGGCTCGGGTAAAACCACGCTGCTGCGAATTATCGCCGGGCTTGAGCATCAGACCAGCGGGCACATTCGCTTTCACGGCACCGACGTGAGCCGCCTGCATGCCCGCGATCGTAAAGTGGGTTTTGTGTTCCAGCACTATGCGCTGTTCCGCCACATGACCGTGTTTGACAACATCGCGTTTGGCCTGACCGTGCTGCCGCGTCGCGAACGCCCGGATGCCGCCACCATCAAAGCGAAAGTGACTAAGCTGCTGGAGATGGTGCAGCTGGCACATCTGGCGGATCGTTTCCCGGCGCAGCTGTCTGGCGGACAGAAACAGCGTGTCGCGCTGGCACGTGCGCTGGCCGTTGAGCCGCAAATTCTGCTGCTGGACGAACCGTTCGGCGCGCTGGATGCGCAGGTGCGTAAAGAACTTCGCCGCTGGCTGCGTCAGCTGCATGAAGAGCTGAAGTTTACCAGCGTCTTCGTGACCCACGATCAGGAAGAGGCGATGGAAGTGGCGGACCGCGTGGTGGTCATGAGCCAGGGCAACATCGAGCAGGTTGACGAGCCGGAGCAGCTCTGGCGTGAACCGGCGACCCGTTTCGTGCTGGAATTTATGGGTGAAGTGAACCGTCTGCAGGGCACCATTCGCGGTGGACAGTTCCACGTCGGCGCGCACCGCTGGCCGCTGGGCTATACCTCCGCGCATCAGGGGCCGGTCGATCTGTTCCTGCGTCCGTGGGAAGTGGACGTGAGCCGCCGCACCAGCCTGGATTCACCGCTGCCGGTGCAGGTACTGGAAGCTAGCCCTAAAGGGCACTACACCCAATTGGTGGTACAGCCGCTGGGCTGGTATACCGAGCCGCTGACCGTCGTCATGCGTGATGATGTGCCGCCGCACCGGGGCGAGCGTCTGTTTGTCGGCCTGCAGCATGCCCGTATTTATCACGGGAAGGAGCGCATCGAGACGCGCGAGAATATTGCTCTGGCGGAGTCAGCCTGATAGGTTATTAGGATGTTTATCGCCCGGTGGCGCTGCGCTTACCGGGCCTACAGTTATCACTGCGTCTTGTAGGCCGGGATCGCTGCGCGCCCCCGGCTTTTTTATTGAGTAAAAATCGTGACTACACTCGAACACACCATCGGCAACACTCCTCTGGTCAAGCTTCAGCGCATGGGGCCAGACAACGGCAGTGAAATCTGGGTCAAACTTGAGGGCAATAATCCGGCAGGCTCGGTGAAAGACCGTGCGGCGCTGTCGATGATTGTTCAGGCTGAAAAACGCGGTGAGATAAAGCCCGGCGACGTGTTGATTGAGGCCACCAGCGGCAATACCGGGATTGCACTGGCAATGATTGCGGCATTGAAAGGCTACCGCATGAAGCTGCTGATGCCGGACAACATGAGCCAGGAGCGCCGCGCCGCAATGCGCGCCTACGGGGCCGAGCTAATTTTGGTCACTAAAGAGCAGGGGATGGAAGGCGCACGCGATTTAGCCTTAGAAATGGCGGAGCGTGGCGAAGGTAAGTTGCTCGATCAGTTCAACAACCCGGATAATCCCTACGCGCATTACACCACCACCGGCCCGGAAATCTGGCAGCAAACCGACGGACGTATTACCCATTTTGTCTCCAGCATGGGCACCACCGGTACCATCACCGGCGTGTCGCGTTTCCTGCGTGAGCAGGAAAAAGCCGTCACTATCGTTGGCCTGCAGCCAGAAGAGGGGAGCAGCATTCCGGGGATTCGCCGCTGGCCAGCAGAATACATGCCGGGTATTTTTAATGCGCAGCTGGTGGATCAGGTGCTGGATATTCACCAGCGCGAGGCGGAGAATACCATGCGTGAGCTGGCCGTGCGTGAAGGCATCTTCTGCGGGGTCAGCTCGGGTGGCGCGGTAGCGGGGGCGTTGCGCGTTGCGCAGGCGAATCCAGGCGCCGTTGTGGTCGCGATTATCTGCGACCGCGGCGATCGCTATCTGTCTACCGGCGTCTTTGGTGAAGAGAGTTATTCGCAGGGGGCGGGAATTTAAGCGTCATGGAGATGATTTTATTCCGGGATAACACCCGGGCGCAGCAAACCGATATTGTCGCAGTGCAGTCGCAGGTGGTTTATGGCAGCGTGGGGAACAGCATTGCGGTTCCGAATATTCGTACCCACAGGCTGAACGTCACCGCCGTGCCGACGGTATTGTTCAGCAATACGCCGCACTATGACACTTTCTACGGCGGCGTGATCCCCGATGAGTGGTTCAGCGGCTACCTGAAGGCGCTGGAAGAACGCGAGATCCTGCGCGAGCTTAAAGCGGTTACCACCGGTTATATGGGCAGCGCCAGCCAGATCGCCCTGTTGGCTCAGTGGCTGAAGGCGGTCAAAGCGCACCATCCTGACCTGCTGGTACTGGTCGACCCGGTTATTGGCGACATTGACAGTGGAATGTACGTGAAGCCGGATATTCCGCAAGCGTATCGGGAGCACCTGTTGCCGCTGGCGCAGGGTATTACGCCAAACGTCTATGAACTGGAAGTATTAAGCGGAAAACCGTGCCGCACGCCGGAAAGCGCCGTCGAGGCAGCGCAGGGGCTGCTTTCCGATTCCCTGAAATGGGTGGCGATTACCAGCGCGCCGGTCGCTGACGACCCGCACAACATCCACGTGGTGCTGGTGACGAAAGAGGGCGTTACCGTTAGCGCGCATCCGCGCGTAGAAACCGATCTGAAAGGGACGGGCGATCTGTTCTGTTCCGAGCTGGTCAGTGGTATCGTTGAGGGGAAAACCGTTGCCGATGCTATCCGCATGGCGGGGGATCGGGTGACTGACGTGATGTTGTACACCCAGTCGAAAGGGTACGACGAGCTTATCCTTCCCGCATAAACAAAAATGGCGCCCGAAGGCGCCATTTTTCTGTACGGCAAGAATTACTTCTTGATGCGGATAACCGGGGTTTCACCCACGGTGACGCTGCCAGACAGTTTGATCAGTTCTTTGATTTCGTCCATGTTGGAGATAACAACCGGCGTCAGGGTAGACTTGGCTTTTTCTTCCAGCAGTGGCAGATCGAATTCAATTACCGGGTCGCCAACTTTCACACGCTGGCCTTCTTCCGCGATACGTTTGAAGCCTTCGCCTTTCAGTTCAACGGTGTCGATACCGAAGTGAACGAACAGTTCGATACCGCTATCAGATTCGATAGAGAACGCATGGTTGGTTTCAAAAATTTTACCGATGGTGCCGTCAACTGGAGCAACCATTTTGTTGCCAGTTGGTTTGATAGCAATGCCATCACCAACGATTTTCTCAGCAAACACTACATCCGGCACGTCTTCGATGTTGACGATCTCGCCGGAGAGCGGAGCAACAATCTCAATAGTTCCGGAGTCTTTCTTATCATCAGAAACCAGAGATTTCAGTTTATCGAACAAACCCATGATCTTCTCCTAAGCAGTAATTTGGGCCGCATCTCGTGGATTAGCAGATTGTTTTTTCTTCAATGAACTTGTTAACCAGCGTCATTAACTCGTCCGTTGTCGGTTGAGCAAGAGCCTGCTCTGCTAACACCTTCGCATCTTCGAAGTTCGTGTTACGGATAATCTTCTTAATGCGCGGGATGGAAATGGCGCTCATAGAGAATTCGTCCAGACCCATACCCAGCAACAGAAGTGTAGCACGTTCGTCGCCTGCAAGCTCACCACACATGCCAGTCCATTTACCTTCTGCATGAGAAGCATCAATAACTTGCTTGATCAAGTTCAGAACGGACGGTGACATTGGCTGGTAGAGATGTGAAATCATATCATTACCACGGTCAACTGCCAGGGTGTACTGCGTTAAATCATTGGTGCCGATACTAAAGAAATCAACTTCTTTGGCTAAATGACGCGCAATGGTCGCGGCTGCTGGGGTTTCCACCATCACGCCGATCTCGATTGACTCGTCAAACGCTTTACCTTCGTCGCGCAGTTCCTGTTTGTAGATTTCGATCTCTTTCTTCAGTGCACGCACTTCTTCAACAGAGATGATCATCGGGAACATGATGCGCAGTTTACCGAAAGCAGAGGCACGCAGAATTGCGCGCACCTGGTCACGCAGGATCTCTTTGCGATCCATGGCGATACGCACTGCACGCCAGCCCAGGAACGGGTTCTCTTCTTTCGGGAAGTTCATGTATGGCAACTCTTTGTCGCCACCGATGTCCATAGTACGGACGATAACCGCCTGAGAGCCACACGCTTCTGCTACGGCTTTATACGCAGCAAACTGCTCTTCTTCAGTAGGCAGCGCGTCACGGTCCATGAACAGGAATTCTGTACGATAGAGACCCACACCTTCCGCACCGTTGCGCTCAGCGCCTTCAACGTCACGTACGGTACCGATGTTTGCGCATACTTCAACCTGATGGCCGTCCAGGGTGATGGCTGGCAGGTCTTTCAGCTTAGCGAGTTCCGCTTTTTCAGTCGCAACTTGCTCCTGAACCGCGCGCAGTTTTTCGATCTCTTCGTTTGTTGGGTTGACGTAAACCAGATTGTTTACGGCATCCAGAATCAGATAGTCGCCGTTTTTCACCTGAGAGGTGACGCTACCGGTACCCACGATGGCAGGCAGTTCCAGAGAACGGGCCATAATAGAGGTGTGGGAAGTACGGCCACCCGCGTCGGTAATGAAACCGAGGACCTTTTTCAGGTTCAGCTGTGCGGTTTCGGACGGGGTGAGGTCAGCGGCAACCAGGATCACTTCATCCTGAATCGCGCTCAGGTCGATGATGGCCAGACCCAGGATGTTGCGCAGCAGGCGCTTACCGATGTCACGTACGTCAGCCGCACGTTCTTTCAGGTATTCATCATCCAGTTCTTCCAGGGCAGTTGCCTGACCTTCGATAACTTCATGCGCAGCCGCGTCGGCCGTCATGCCTTTATCTTTAATCAGGGCTATGATTTCCTGCTCCAGCTCCTCATCTTCGAGCAGCATGATATGCCCTTCGAAGATGGCTTCTTTTTCTTCACCGAAAGTTTCGCCAGCTTTAGTTTTGATTGCTTCCAGTTGCGCAGATGCCTTGGCACGACCGCTCAGAAAACGTTCAACTTCCTGATCAACCTTGTCGGCAGAAATTTTTTTCCGGTCGATGACGATCTCGTCTTCTTTCAGCAGCAGTGCTTTGCCGAAAGCGATACCCGGGGATGCTAAAATGCCTGAAATCATAACCCTACCTTACTTGTGACTGATATTTAAAAGAACCCGGAAACTTACTCGAGCTCAGCCATCAGTTTTACCAGATGCTCAACTGCTTTCTGCTCGTCTTCACCTTCCGCAGAAATGGTGACTACGGTGCCCTGAGTCAGGCCCAGAGTCTGCAGTTTGAACAGGCTTTTTGCGCTGGCGCTTTTGCCGTTGGAAGTCACAGTGATTTCAGAAGTGAAGCCTTTCGCTTCTTTAACAAACTGAGCAGCAGGGCGGGTGTGCAGACCGTTCGGAGCGGTAATGGTAACTTCTTGCTGGAACATTGTATTTCCCCAACTTATAGGTTTAGTGTTGTGGAACTAAAGTCTAGCCTGGCGACTGAACTTTAGCCTGTATTGTTAGCGCTGACGTTTCGATCGTCATTAAACATTATGCAGCGAAAGCAAGACTTGAACCAAATCATAAAATCGATTCAGCAAGGCTATTTCGTTCACTGATTAATTTCACGCATCAAAATAATTGCTGGTTTAAATACCAGACCCAACGGGGTGAAGCAATGCCAGGAGGGGCAAAAGTTTGAAGCAGGCCACAAAAAAGCACCTGAAAAGGTGCTTTTTTACGCGTTATTAACATGCTGGCATTACTGTTGCAGCTCTTTTTCAGTGAACAGATCGGCAAACAGTGCGGTGCTCAAGTAACGCTCACCCGAGGAAGGAAGGATAACCACAATATTCTTATTGGTAAAGGCTTCATCTTCCTGAAGTTTGAGCGCTGCCGCAACAGCCGCACCGGAAGAGATACCGGCGAGAATGCCTTCTTCATCCATCAGACGACGCGCGGTAGAGATGGCTTCTTCGTTAGTGATGGTGACCACTTTATCGATCAGCTTCAGATCCAGGTTGCCCGGAATGAATCCCGCGCCAATACCCTGGATTTTATGCGGACCCGGCTTGAGCTCTTCGCCCGCCAGTGCCTGGGTGATAACCGGTGAGTCGGTGGGTTCAACCGCAACGGTGATCAGATCTTTTTTACCTTTTGTGCCTTTTATATAGCGTGACACGCCGGTCAGGGTGCCGCCGGTACCAACGCCGGAGATAAACACGTCAACCTGACCGTCAGTATCTTCCCAGATTTCCGGTCCAGTGGTCTTCTCGTGAATTTCCGGGTTAGCCGGGTTGCTGAACTGCTGCAGCAGCAGATATTTTGCCGGATCGCTGGCGACAATCTCTTCCGCTTTCTGAATGGCACCTTTCATGCCCTTCGCACCTTCGGTCAGTACGAGGTTCGCGCCGAGTGCTTTGAGCAGTTTGCGGCGTTCGATACTCATGGTTTCCGGCATGGTCAGCGTCAGTTTATAGCCACGCGCGGCAGCGACATAGGCCAGAGCGATACCGGTGTTACCGCTGGTCGGTTCAACCAGTTCAACGCCAGGCTTCAGCACGCCACGTTTTTCAGCATCCCAAATCATGTTTGCACCGATACGGCATTTTACGCTGAAGCTCGGGTTACGAGATTCGACCTTCGCCAGAATGCGTCCATTACCGATACGGTTCAGTCGAACCAGGGGCGTATGACCGATAGTCAGCGAGTTGTCTTCATAAATCTTACTCATGGCCTGTCCTTAACTGTATGAAATTGGGATACCGCCCCAGCATACCTGCTAAGCAGGGAGGGGGAAGTAAGGAATTCGCATATCTATATACTGCAAGGAAATAATGGGGATCAGTATGGAATAAGGGGCGGCATAAGCCACCCCTGCTTTACACATTTTTGCATTATTTCCATAACGCGTGCTTAGCACGGTAGCAGTCCACCCACATTGCCGTCGCGCCGCACACAGCAACCGGCATGATGAACAGGTTCAGGAAGGGAATCATCGTGAACAGGCTGGTCAGCGCGCCGAACTGCATATTGGCGACCTTCTGGGTACGCAGGGCGTTGCGCATCGCTTTAAACGGTACCTTGTGGTTATCGAACGGATAATCACAATATTGGATGGCGAGCATCCAGGCGCTGAACAGGAACCACAGCACCGGCGCCACGGTCTGGCCAATGCCGGGCACAAAATAGAGGATAAGCAGCACTACCGCGCGGGGGAGGTACCAGGCAAATTTCTGCCACTCGCGCTTCATGATGCGGGGGATATCTTTCATGATCCCGAGCACGCCCGTGTCCGGCGGCGTCGCGCCGGTAAGCCGCGCCTCCAGCTGTTCTGCCAGCAGGCCGTTAAACGGTGCGGCTATCCAGTTAGCGATGGTTGAGAAGAAATAGCCGAACACCAGCAGCACGGAGATAACCGCCACCGGCCAGAGCAGATAGTTCAGCCACTGTAGCCAGTCGGGCACATAGCTCATTAACGCAGGGATCCAGCTCTCGAGCTTTGTAAAAAGCCACCAGAACGCGCCGCCCATCAGAAGAATGTTGATCAACAGCGGAAGGATGACGAAGCGTCGGATACCCGGCAGTGAAACCAGTTTCCAGCCCTGAGAAAAATACCAGACGCCGCTGCGTGGGGGAGAAGAAGATGTTGAAACCATAACCAGGCTGTACTCCTTTTTTCACAACCAGTGGAATTGCCGCCTATATTATCCACTTGTGGACTAATGACCAGTTCGGAAATGTTCGAAAAACCAGCAAAAAGCACGATTTCCTTCATCTTTATGCTGTGAATGCTCTGCACACACTTGCACTTGACGTAAACGGCAAATACTCTTAGTGAGTAAATGTTTGCCGTGGTGGCAAGGTGTTAGAACAACAGAGAATATAATGATGCAGGATTTGCGTCTGATATTAATCATTGTTGGCGCGATCGCCATAATCGCTTTACTGGTACATGGTTTCTGGACCAGCCGTAAAGAGCGTTCTTCGATGTTCCGCGATCGCCCACTGAAGCGCATGAAGTCCAGTCGTGATGACGATGACATTGAAGATGACATCGACGATCGCGACGATGACGGCGTGGGTGAAGTTCGTGTTCATCGGGTCAATACTGCGCCCGGCGCGGCTCATGGGGAGCATGAAGCCCCCCGTCCTGCGCAGCACCAGTATCAACCGCCGTACGCCTCTGCTCAGCCGCGCCAGCAGGCGCCGCAGCCGGTAGAAGAGCCTGTGCGCCAGCCGCCGCAACAGCCTGTCCATCAGCAGCCTGCTGCGCCACAGCCGGTTCAACCGCAGCCCGTGCAGCAGCCTGTGCAACTACAGCCCGCGCAGCCGGTACAACAGCCGCAGCAGCCTGGTCATGTGCAGCCAGCTCCGCAGCCTGCTCCAGCACAGCATGTTGAGCCAGAACCCGTAGCAGAGCCAGAACCGGTTGTTGAAAAACCGCAGCGTAAAGAAGCGGTGATCATCATGAACGTGGCCGCGCATCACGGTAGCCATCTCAACGGTGACGTGCTGCTTAACAGTATTCAACAGGCAGGATTCAAGTTTGGCGACATGAATATTTTCCATCGCCACCTGAGCCCTGACGGTAGCGGCCCGGCGCTGTTCAGCCTGGCCAATATGGTTAACCCTGGCACCTTTGATCCGGAAATGACCGGTGATTTCGTGACCCCAGGTGTCACCATCTTTATGCAGGTGCCGTCCTACGGCGATGAACTGCAAAACTTCAAGCTGATGCTGCAATCCGCTCAGCACATTGCTGACGAAGTGGGCGGTGTGGTGCTCGACGATCAGCGTCGAATGATGACTCCGCAAAAACTGCGTGAGTATCAGGACCGCATCCGCGAAGTTAAGGAAGCCAACGCGTAATCATCGCGTTTACGTCAACTCCTCCTCAACCCCCGCATGTCGGGGGTTTTTTCTCATTGATGGTGCGATATGGACTCAATCGAACAACAACTCACTGACCTGCGAACCACGCTTCGCCATCATGAATATCTCTATCATGTTATGGACGCGCCGGAGGTGCCGGATGCGGAGTATGACCGCCTGATGCGCGAGCTGCGCGAACTGGAGGCGCAGCACCCGGAACTCATTACGCCGGATTCTCCCACCCAGCGCGTCGGTGCCGAGCCGCTGGGAGCGTTCAGCCAGGTACGCCATGAAGTACCGATGCTGTCGCTGGATAACGTCTTTGATGAAGAGAGCTTCCTCGCGTTTAACAAGCGCGTGCAGGACCGTCTGAAAAGCAGCGACGCTCTCGCCTGGTGCTGCGAGCTGAAGCTTGATGGCCTGGCGGTCAGTCTTCTCTACGAAAACGGCGTGCTGGTGCGTGCCGCGACGCGTGGCGACGGCACGACGGGTGAAGACATTACGACCAACGTGCGTACCATCCGCGCGATCCCGCTGAAGCTGCAGGGGGACAACATTCCTGCGCGCCTGGAAGTGCGCGGCGAAGTGTTTCTTCCCCAGGCGGGTTTCGAGAAAATCAACGAAGAAGCGCGCCGCACCGGCGGGAAAGTATTTGCTAACCCGCGTAATGCGGCGGCAGGCTCTTTGCGCCAGCTTGACCCGCGTATCACCGCGAAGCGACCGCTCACTTTCTTCTGCTACGGCGTGGGGATCCTGGAGGGAGGCGAGCTGCCGGATACGCATCTCGGGCGTCTGATGCAGTTTAAGGCGTGGGGCCTGCCGGTGAGTAACCGCGTGCAGCTCTGTGACTCGCCAGAAGCGGTACTCGCGTTCTACCACAAGGTGGAAGCGGACCGTCCGACGCTCGGTTTTGATATTGATGGCGTTGTCATTAAGGTGAACTCACTGGCGCTTCAGGAGCAACTCGGCTTTGTGGCGCGTGCGCCGCGCTGGGCGGTGGCGTTTAAGTTTCCTGCTCAGGAACAGATGACCTTCGTTCGCGACGTGGAGTTCCAGGTCGGCCGTACGGGCGCCATTACCCCGGTCGCCCGTCTTGAGCCTGTGCAGGTCGCGGGCGTGCTGGTGAGTAACGCCACGCTGCATAACGCCGATGAGATTGAACGTCTGGGCCTGCGGATTGGTGACAAAGTGGTGGTTCGTCGCGCGGGCGATGTTATTCCGCAGGTGGTAAACGTCGTTGAGTCTGAACGCCCTGATGATACGCGTGAAGTGGTCTTCCCGACCCATTGCCCGGTGTGTGGCTCTGACGTGGAGCGTGTTGAAGGTGAGGCGGTAGCGCGCTGTACGGGCGGCCTGATCTGTGGCGCGCAGCGTAAAGAGTCACTGAAGCACTTCGTCTCCCGTCGCGCCATGGACGTCGACGGCATGGGCGATAAGATTATCGATCAGCTGGTTGAAAAAGAGTATGTGCATACGCCAGCGGATCTCTTCAAACTGACGGCGGGCAAGCTGACCGGTCTGGATCGCATGGGGCCGAAGTCGGCGCAGAACGTGGTTAACGCTCTGGAAGCCGCAAAAGAGACCACCTTCGCCCGTTTCCTTTACGCGCTGGGCATCCGTGAAGTGGGGGAAGCAACGGCAGCAGGTCTGGCGGCGTACTTTGGCACGCTGGAGGCGCTGGAAAAGGCAAGCATCGACGAGCTGCAGAAAGTGCCGGATGTCGGCATTGTAGTCGCCACGCACGTCTTTAACTTCTTTGCGGAAGAGAGCAACCGCGAAGTCATTGGCAAACTGCTGGCAGAGGGCATCAAATGGCCCGCGCCGGTGGTGGTTAATGCCGAAGAGATCGACAGTCCGTTCGCCGGTAAAACGGTGGTGCTGACCGGCAGCCTGAGCCAGCTTTCACGCGACGATGCGAAAGCGCGTCTGGTGGCGCTGGGCGCAAAAGTGGCGGGCAGCGTCTCGAAGAAAACCGACCTGGTGATTGCCGGGGAAGCAGCGGGTTCGAAGCTGGTGAAAGCCCAGGAACTCGGCATTGAGGTTATCGACGAAGCGGAAATGATGCGTCTGTTAGGAGAGTAACGTGGAAAAAGAGCAGCTCGTTGCGATCGCCAATACGGAGATGCCGTTCGGTAAATATAAGGGCCGCAGGCTGATCGATTTGCCGGAGGAGTATCTGCTGTGGTTTGCCCGTAAGGATGAGTTCCCGGCCGGGCGACTGGGCGAGCTGATGGCTATTACGCTACTGATCAAAACCGAGGGGCTGACCCAGCTGGTTCAGCCCCTGAAACGTCCTTAAGCCTTCGCGGCGCGGGTCTCTTCCTGCGCCAGTTTTTCCGTCTGACGTTTATAGCGACGCGCCAGCACGGCGCAGACCATCAGCTGGATCTGATGAAAAATCATCAGCGGCAATACCATCATCCCAATTACCGAGGTCGGGAACAGAATGTTGGCCATCGGGATACCGTTCGCCAGGCTCTTCTTCGAACCGCAGAAAACAATCGTAATTTCATCTGCTTTGTTGAAGCCGCATTTACGTGCCACAAAGACGTTTACGGCAATGACAATCGCCAGCAGGACAATGCTGACCACCACGATAAACAGCAGTGAGCCTGCGCCCACCTTGTGCCAGATCCCGTTCACGACCGCTTCGCTGAAGGCGGAGTAAACCACCAGCAGAATCGAGGTCTGGTCGGTTTTGGAGATCCACTTTTTATGCTTCGTCACAAACGCACCTGTCCACGGGCGCGAGAGATGGCCCAGGACAAACGGCAGCAGCAGCTGCAGACAGATCCTGCCAACCTGCTCAAGGTTACCTTCCGCGCCATGCATGTTCATCAGCAGCCCCACCAGCAGCGGGGAGACGAAAATCCCTAACAGGCTGGATGCCGACGCGGAGCAGACCGCGGCCGCAACGTTGCCACCCGCGAGGGAGGTAAACGCAATGGCCGACTGCACGGTGGCTGGCAGAATACAGAGATACAAAAAACCGGTGTAGAGTGCCGGGTCGACGTTAACCGGCGCCCACCACGCAAACAGCACCCCGAGGATGGGGAACAGAATAAAGGTGCTGCACATCACCCAGAGGTGCAGTCGCCAGTGGCCACCACCCGCGATAATCGCTTCGCGGGAGAGTTTTGCGCCGTGCATAAAGAACAGCAGCGCGATAGCGGCCGTCGTCAGCCCCTCAAAAAACGGGACGAAACCACCGCGGGCCGGGAAAAACGAGGCCAGTAAAACGGTGACCACCAGAGTAAGCGTAAACGGATCAACAATACGAAATAGTTTCATAATGACTCCTGAAAACAGATGTCGCTATTGTGCTTTTTTCCATTTGAGAAATAAAATTGATTTATTGCATTCATTCATGAATTAAACAGATGAATTACTCCTTACGCCAGCTTCGTATTTTTGTCACCGTCGCCCATGCCCGTAGCTTCAGCCGGGCAGGAGAGATGATTGGCCTCAGCCAGTCAGCCGTCAGCCACAGCGTGAAAGAGCTGGAAAATCAGACCGGCGTGCGGTTGCTTGACCGTACCACACGCGAAGTGGTGCTGACCGAAGCAGGGCAGCAGCTGGCCCAGCGCCTCGAACGTCTGCTGGATGAACTGAACAGCACGCTCAGAGACGTGGGAAGGCTGGGGCAGCAGCTTTCGGGTACCGTGCGGGTCGCAGCCAGCCAGACAATATCGGCACACCTTATCCCGCAGTGTATCGCGGAGGGAAACCACCGCTATCCGGACATTGATTTTGTGTTGCATGACCGGCCGCAGCAGTGGGTGCTGGAAAGCATCCGTCAGGGAGATGTGGATTTTGGTATTGTGATCGACCCCGGCCAGGTGAGCGACCTGGCGTGCGAAAGCGTGCTTTCTGAGCCTTTTTTACTGCTCTGCCGGGATGACGATCCGCTGGCAACGTTGCCGGCGGTCAACTGGCAGTCCCTGCAGGGCGCGAACCTGGTTTTGCAGGATTATGCCTCCGGCAGCCGTCCGCTGATCGATTCCGCGCTGGTTAATCAGGGCGTAAAGGCCACCATCGTGCAGGAAATTGGGCATCCGGCCACGCTGTTTCCCATGGTGGAAGCCGGAATTGGGATCAGCGTGTTGCCCGCTCTGGCGCTCCCCCTGCCGCAGGGGAGCCGACTGGCCGTGAAGCGTTTAACGCCTGTTGTCGAGCGAAAACTGATGTTAGTACGGCGCAAAAATCGTTCCCTCTCGGGGGCGGCGCAGGCTATATGGGAAGTGGTGCGTATCCAGGCACAGCGATTAACCGAGGCCCGCATACGCGACCCACTGTTTAACGCATCCGACGATTAAATATAGATATCGATCTGATGATCGTCTGTCGGGCTATTCACCCCTTCCACTTTACCCGGCGCTTGCTCCTGTTTCTTTTGCTCCTCTTCAGCCTGCTGGTGCTGCAGCGCGGCGAGCTGCGCCTGTAGCACGGTGATTTGGGTCTGAATGAGCTCCTGCTGCTTTTTCTTTTCATCTGCACTGCCGGAACTGTCCGCCAGCTCTTTTAACTGCTGAGTCAGCTGTTGGATTTTGTCGAGAATACGGCTGATTTGCGCAGCAATATCGTTCCCGCCGGAAGCCCCACTCCCGCCGCCGCTGGTTTGAATGGGTGGGGCTGAAGCCTGGATAGTCGTCATACTTTTTCCTCGCGTTATAAAACAGAGGTATCGGCACTGACGGGATTAGCTTGAGCAAAACTGCCATATCTGGCAGGACATTACATTGATACAAAAACAGTATTGATGGTGCAGGGAAAGTGTATTGGAGGTCACCCGCAGGCTCCGGATATAAGACTAAGGTCATGCGATCCATGCTATCGCGATCTTCATTCTCAAGGAGCCTCTATGACCCTCTCAAAAAACCCGTGGTATTGCGCCGATATTATCCGTGCGGCTAAGCCTGACTTCACGCCTCGCGTGGCGTTTATTCTCGGCTCTGGCCTTGGCGCGCTCGCCGACCAGATTGATGATGCCGTTTCCCTGAGCTATGAAAAACTGCCGGGCTTCCCGGTGAGCACCGTCCACGGCCACGCAGGCGAGCTGGTGCTGGGGCATCTTGCCGGGGTGCCTGTTGCCTGTATGAAAGGGCGAGGGCACTTCTATGAGGGGCGCGGGATGACCATCATGACCGATGCGATCCGCACGTTCAAACTGCTGGGATGTGAGTTGCTGTTTAGCACCAATGCGGCAGGCTCATTGCGCCCGGAAGTTCTGCCGGGGAGCCTGGTTGCCCTGAGCGACCATATCAATACCATGCCTGGCACGCCGATGGTGGGGCTGAACGATGAGCGCTTTGGCGACCGTTTCTTCTCCCTGGCCAATGCTTACGACGCGGATTACCGTGCGATGCTGCAAACCGTGGCGGCGAAAGAGGGTTTCCCGCTGCATGAAGGGGTATTTGTCTCTTATCCGGGCCCGAACTTCGAGACGGCGGCAGAGATCCGCATGATGCAAATTATCGGCGGCGATGTGGTCGGCATGTCCGTGGTGCCGGAAGTGATTTCCGCACGCCACTGTGGCCTGAAGGTTGTAGCCGTTTCTGCAATTACCAACCTCGCCGAAGGTTTGGGCGAGGTAAAGCTGTCGCATGAGCAGACGCTCGCGGCGGCTGAGCTCTCACGCCAGAACTTCATCAATCTTATCTGCGGTTTTCTCCGCCATATTGCCTGAGTAAAACAATAAAGTGGCCCGTCAGGGCCACACTGCTATAAGGAATGGGCTATGAACATCACGACTCGCTTAAAGATGATGTCCTTTATGCAATATTTTATCTGGGGGAGTTGGCTGGTTACCCTCGGTGCTTACATGATCAACACCCTACACTTTACCGGCTCCGACGTGGGCATGGTCTACAGCTCCAAAGGCCTTGCCGCGATCGTTATGCCTTCGCTGGTGGGAATCATTGCCGACAAATGGCTACGGGCAGACCGCGCCTACGTCATTTGCCACCTCGTCTGTGCCGCCGCACTCTGTTACGCCGCGCAGGTGAATGAGCCCGGCCTGATGTTCTGGGTCATGCTGGTCAATGCGATGGCCTTTATGCCCACCATTGCGCTGTCGAATACGATCTCCTATTCCTGTCTTGAGCAGGCGGGTCTGGAGACGGTAAGCCATTTTCCGCGCGTGCGGGTGTATGGCACCGTGGGCTTTATTGCGGCAATGTGGGCCATAAGCCTGATGGGGGCGGAGCTAAGCAACGTGCAGCTTTATATTGCAGCTGGCGCGTCTCTGCTGCTGGCGCTCTATTCTTTGACGTTGCCGGCCATTCCCGTGGCGAAGCAGAAAACGTCCCAGTCTCTGGCCAGCAAGCTGGGCCTTAATGCCTTTGTTCTTTTTAAACAGCCTCGCATGGCGGTATTCTTTTTGTTCGCGATGCTGCTGGGTGCTGTGCTGCAGATCACCAATACCTTCGGTAGCCCCTTCCTGCATGATTTTGCCCGTAATCCGGCGTATGCAGATAGCTTTATCGTCAGGTACCCGTCCATTTTGCTCTCCGTTTCGCAAATGTCAGAGGTGTTCTTCATTCTGACCATTCCGTACTTCCTCGGACGGTTTGGTATTAAAGCCGTGATGCTGATGAGCATGGTGGCCTGGATGCTCCGGTTTGGTCTGTTTGCCTTTGGCGACCCCTCCGCAACGGGCTTTGTGCTGCTCATGCTTTCCATGATTGTCTATGGCTGTGCATTCGACTTCTTCAATATTTCCGGCTCAGTGTTTGTCGAACAGGAGGTCAGCACCGATATTCGCGCCAGCGCACAGGGGCTGTTTATGACGACGGTTAACGGTATTGGGGCTTATTTCGGATCGGTATTGAGCGGTATGGCAGTTGATTATTTCTCGGTGGATGGGGTGAAAGACTGGCAGACGATCTGGCTGGTGTTTGCAGCCTATGCCCTGGTACTGGCCGTGGTGTTTTATTTTAGCTTTAACTACCACCACGCCAGTAAAAACAGCGAGATGCGCACAGTTGCGCACTAAATTTCCCCTCTCTGCGGTGAAAGGCTTTAAGGTAGGCGCTTAAGTGTTATCGCCAGGATATGTTTTGATGGAACGCGTCTATCGAACCGACCTCAAGCTGCTGCGCTATTTTCTGGCCGTGGCGGAGGAACTGCATTTTGGACGGGCTGCGGCCCGTCTCAATATGTCCCAGCCGCCATTAAGCCTGCACATTAAAGAGCTGGAAAGCCAGCTGGGCACGTTACTGTTTATTCGCCACTCGCGAAGCGTCGCGTTGACGCATGCGGGTAAAGTGCTGATGGAAGAGTCTCGTCGGCTGCTTGCCAGCGCAAATCAGGCTCTGGCGCGCGTCGAACAAATTGGCCGGGGTGAGGCAGGGCGCATTGAGCTGGGTATTGTCGGTACCGCCATGTGGAGCGAGGTGCGCACGGTTATGCGCACTTTTTTGAAAGAACATCCGAATGTTGATGTCGTTTTTCGCGAAAAGTCGCCGGTCATGCAGATGGCGCAGCTTGAGCGTCAGGAGCTGGATATTGGGATCTGGCGAATGGCAACGGAACCCACCGCGGGGTTTACCAGCGTGCGGTTGCGCGAGGCGGCGTTTCTTGTGGCGATGCCGGAAGATCACCGGCTGATCAGGGAACCCTCCGTTGCGCTTGCTGATTTACAGGACGAGTATTTCGTCACGATGCCGTCAGCACATTCTGACTGGGCATTTTTACATCGCGTCTGCCAGCAGGCCGGTTTTTCACCGATGATTGTACGCGAAGCCGTAGAGCCACAAACGGTACTGGCGATGATAAGCATGGGGATGGGGATTACGCTCGCTGCCGACAGTTACGCGCAAATGCAGTGGCCGGGCGTGGTGTTTCGCCCGCTGAAAGAGCGTATTCCGGCAGATTTGTATGTCGTGTATAACGAGAAACAGGTGACGCCGGCGGTGAAGACGTTGATTGAGACGTTGACGGCAGGAAAGTAGACAAACTGCAGATGCGCAGATAGCAAAAAAGCGCCTTTAGGGCGCTTTTTTAGATTGGTGGGTCGTGCAGGATGACTCGCTTCGCTCGCCCTTCGGGCCGTCGCCGTAAACGGCTCCGGTGCCTCACTGCGTTCGGCTCGAACCTGCTGCAGGTTCGAATCATCCATATCGCAGAAAGCAAAAAAGCGCCTTTAGGGCGCTTTTTTACATTGGTGGGTCGTGCAGGATTCGAACCTGCGACCAATTGATTAAAAGTCAACTGCTCTACCAACTGAGCTAACGACCCGAAATGGTGGGCGATGACGGGCTCGAACCGCCGACCCCCTCCGTGTAAAGGAGATGCTCTACCAACTGAGCTAATCGCCCATTTCGGAACTGCTGCGATAAGATGAGAATGGTGGGCGATGACGGGCTCGAACCGCCGACCCCCTCCGTGTAAAGGAGATGCTCTACCAACTGAGCTAATCGCCCAATCTCAACACTTATCTACACTGCGAGTCTACCGAAGTAGATGGTGGGTGATGACGGGCTCGAACCGCCGACCCCCTCCGTGTAAAGGAGATGCTCTACCAACTGAGCTAATCACCCCCGCTGTGTGGAGTCGCATTATAGGGAGAGTTGAAAATGAGTCAACGCATTTTCTAAAGTTTTTATTCGTTCGTCGTAAAATTAAACAAAACGATCGCAAAACGGGCGGTGGCGCATGATTTCTAAACAAAAACAGCAAACTCGCTCATGATAAAGGGATGAACATTGAGGAATCCCCCCACAGTGATAGAATATTGCCCATTGTTTTTTCCCCGGGATTTGCCGATTGCCGGCATCTTTATAACGTAAGGCCATTTCATGAAAATCAAAACTCGCTTCGCGCCGAGCCCGACAGGCTATCTGCACGTCGGTGGTGCTCGTACTGCTCTCTATTCCTGGCTTTTTGCACGCCACAACAAAGGTGAGTTCGTGCTGCGTATTGAAGACACCGATCTTGAGCGCTCCACGCCGGAAGCAATTGAAGCCATTATGGATGGGATGAACTGGCTGAACCTGGAGTGGGATGAAGGCCCGTATTTCCAGACCAAACGTTTTGACCGCTATAACGCAGTTATTGATGAGATGCTGGTCGCGGGCACGGCGTATAAATGCTACTGCTCCAAAGAGCGTCTGGATGCGCTGCGTGAAGAGCAGATGGCAAACGGTGAAAAGCCGCGTTATGACGGCCGCTGCCGCCATGACCATAGCGAGCATGCTGCTGATGAACCGTGCGTGGTGCGTTTTGCTAACCCGCAGGATGGCTCGGTGATCTTTGACGACCAGATCCGTGGCCCGATCGAATTCAGCAACCAGGAGCTGGACGATCTGATCATCCGCCGCACCGATGGTTCCCCAACCTATAACTTCTGCGTTGTGGTTGACGACTGGGATATGGAAATTACCCACGTTGTCCGTGGTGAAGACCATATCAACAACACGCCGCGCCAGATCAACATTCTGAAAGCGCTGAACGCCCCTGTGCCTGTCTATGCACACGTTTCCATGATCAACGGCGACGACGGGAAAAAACTGTCTAAACGTCACGGCGCGGTCAGCGTTATGCAGTATCGCGATGACGGTTATCTGCCGGAAGCGCTGCTGAACTATCTGGTGCGTCTGGGCTGGGCCCACGGCGACCAGGAGATCTTCAGCCGCGAAGAGATGATTGAACTCTTTTCTCTGAGCTCAGTGAGCAAATCAGCGAGCGCATTTAATACCGATAAGCTGCAATGGCTGAACCATCATTACATCAATACCATGCCGCCGGAATACGTGGCGACTTACCTGCAGTGGCACATTGAGCAGGCAAATATTGATACCCGTACAGGCCCTGAACTGGCGGACCTGGTGAAACTGCTCGGCGAGCGCTGCAAAACGCTGAAAGAAATGGCTGAAAGCTGCCGCTACTTCTATGAAGAGTTTGATGAGTTTGACGCGGATGCGGCGAAGAAACACCTCCGCCCGGTTGCGCGTCAGCCGCTGGAAGTGGTGCGAGACAAGCTGACTGCGATCGCTGACTGGACCGCAGAGAACGTGCATCACGCTATTCAGGCGACGGCGGACGAGCTGGAAGTTGGTATGGGTAAAGTCGGTATGCCGCTGCGTGTTGCGGTGACCGGTGCGGGCCAGTCCCCCGCACTGGATGTGACCGTGCATGCAATTGGTAAATCACGCAGCGTGGCGCGTATTAACAAAGCGCTGGACTTTATTGCGGCACGTGAAAACCAGCAGTAATCACATTTTAGTCTGGCAGAACGGCAGGGGGACTTGCCGTTTTTTTATGCCGTATATTCAGCCAGATTCAGACGGGTAAGAAAGCCGCGTAACCCTTCGCGCTTCAGGAATGCATCCAGACGTTCCTGTTCAGACGGCGTCAGGTTTTCCAGCGTCGCAATGATATCCGGTCGCAGAGTAGAGGAGGGGACAATGTATGGCGCTGTTGTCTCTGCCAGGTGGTACACTGCCTGACGGTTTCGGATAGCCGGGAGGCGCATGATATGTTCCTTCACGCGCGCATCGACGTGTATGAGCCTCGCCCGACCGCCTTTCACACCATTGAGACCTTCGGTCTCCCATCCCTGCTGGCGTATCCAGCGATTCACCGTTTGCCTGGCAACGCCTAAACTCTCCGCCAGCTCTTCCGTGGTCATTTTGCTACGTAATCTTTTCATATTAATTCTGGTCGCGAATTCCCAGGCGTTGTAACAAACCGGTAATCCCTTCCCGCAGTAACAGTGATGTCATCTGCTTCTGCTCTTCTGGCGTCATTTCATTTGCCAGCGTCAGGAGGAGGGTATGAAGCGAACGCTCATTGCTGATGCCGTCAGGCATTGCGGATGTCTCCGTTGCCCGTCGCGCGCTGCGGATAAAGTCACGCACCTTTTCATTCACATGTACCAGGCGTGCTTTGCCCCCCTGGACGCCTGGTTTTGGTGACGTTATCCAACCCTCTTTGCGTACCCATTTATTGATGGTCTGTCGGCTATAGCCGGTGAGCAGGGCTAACTCTTCCGGCGTCATTCGTTCCTTGATCATACAATTTCCTGAATATTCGTGGGGTTAATTAACGGCTCATTTTATAGCACCGTTTAACGTGAAAACGTGACAGGCTTAACTCATGACTGCGAGCAGGCTCGCAAAGTGATTCATTTGCATGAATTTTCGGCGATTGAATCACGGTCAATGAATTTGCCGTTGACACTCCGCGGCGGAATTCATATTATGCCGCCCGTCAACATGACAGCTTTACGATGGGGCTATAGCTCAGCTGGGAGAGCGCTTGCATGGCATGCAAGAGGTCAGCGGTTCGATCCCGCTTAGCTCCACCAAACTCTGAACCCAACAGAGTGCGGTCAGTAAAGTCACATGTGGGGCTATAGCTCAGCTGGGAGAGCGCTTGCATGGCATGCAAGAGGTCAGCGGTTCGATCCCGCTTAGCTCCACCAAAATTTTAAACCCTCGTCAAAAGACGAGGGTTTTTTTTATCTGTTTGTAACGTTCACCACCGCATTTTGTTATCAAAAAGAAGGTATTCCTGTACCTGACCTCAATCGAAATCAATAAACCTGTCCATAAATAGACTTCAACTTGATTCGCACAATTAATAAACCTATTATCCATCCGGTCAATGATATGAACGGATAATAATCGCATCAGCTTAATGAATAGAAAAACGTACAATAATGTAAAGATATTTATAATTGCCCTGGCGATATGCCTGATCGCGGTTCCTTTCTCCCGTTATCTCTCCCCGCGCGCGATTGTGAATGGTCACGACGTTTATTTAGCGTGGTTACCCCTGAGCGTTATGCTGGCGGTAATTCTGTTATTTGGTCGTCGGGCAATTCTTCCCATTCTGTTAGGTTTTACTGTCACTAATTTATTCTATATTAATTTAGCACCGCTACAATATTCAGTATTGCTGTTTTGTCAGACCTTTGCGTTGTTCGCGGCGTGCGGCTTGTTGCGCCTCATGCTGGGCAGGCGCTGGCGCTACTGCATTCCTAACAAGCACATTGGATTACGGATATTCTGGCTCGGTTTTATTGTGCCACTCGGCATTAAAATGTCGATGTATTTAGCGGGCTATTTGTTTGATTTCCCGGTAACTATCTCCACCTTCTTCGGTGAAGGGACGGTAATTTATAACGTCGTGGATATTCAAAGTCTGATAGGCGCGGCGCTGATTTTTACCATGATGTTCTATTACCCGTTAAGAATGATAATTAATCCTCGTTATGCCATTACCTTCTGGCGACGAAGCGTGAAGCCCATTTTTTTCCATAAGAATTCATTGTTTATATTTGTCTGGCTCATGCTTCTAGGCTTCATTCTCGCTGTTTTATGTGGCCCTTTTGAATCCCCTGTTATTGCGGGCTATTTAATGCCGCTGATTTTTATTCTCTTTACCTTAGCGATAAGTCGCCTGACCTATGCACTTATCTCTCTGCTTTGGGCTGCTTCAGCGCTTCTGCTGTTGACCTACAACTATAACTTCCTGAATGGTGTGGAGTCGGGCCATTCACTCTCCTTTATCCTGTCCGTGCTGATCTCGTTTGCCATCTGCTTGCTTTACATGTCGCGGATTTACCAGCGTAGCGAGTGGCTGAAGCGGGGATGGCAGGGCAGAGCGCTGACCGATCCGCTGACCGGTTTGCCCAATATCCGTGCGCTGGAGGAGTATCTTGAGATTCACCAGGATGCCAAAGTGTGCATTCTGCGCATGGATAACCTGGAATTTTTGAGCCGCCATTACGGGATCCTGATGCGGGTCCACTGCAAACGCACGATCGCCTCGTCGCTGCAGCCCCTTCTGCAAAAGGACGAGATGCTCTTCCAGTTGCCCGGAAGCGAGCTGGTGGTGGTCTTGCTGGGGCCGGAAATTGCTGAGCGTCTCCAGCATATGGTTGATCGGTTGAACAGCCGGAAAATTTTCTGGAACAACACCGGGCTGGATATTGAGTTTGGTGCCTCCTGGGGGATGGTCGAAAACGGTGAAAAATTGCATCACACGCTGGGGCAACTAAGTTGGCTGGCTGAGCAATCTTGTGCAGGACAGAACGTACTTGCGCTGACGAATAGCCTGGAGGCTGCATCAGGACAAACAACAGAGCGCGTCCTGATGTTAGCGCGGATTAAGCATGCCCTGGAGGCGGGTCAGTTCCATTTATACGCGCAACCGATCCAGAAGGCAGACGGTAGCGGTTACTACGAAATTCTGACGCGTATGGAGAGCGAGGGCGAAATCATCACCCCTGATCGCTTTATTCCGCTGATTGCTCAGTTCAACCTTAGCCACCGGTTTGATATGTGCGTTATGGAAAAATTACTGCTGTGGCTGCGCGATCATCCTGCGACGCAGCCTGGGGCCCGTTTCTCCGTCAATCTGATGCCGCTCACGCTGATGCAAAAAGAGGTAGCGACCGAGATTTGTGCGCTGTTTGAACGGTACGGCGTTGCCCCTCAAACCGTGGTCATTGAGATCACCGAAGAGCAGGCTTTCTCCAATTCAGGTTGCAGCATCAATAATATTCAGCAACTGCGGGATTGTGGATTCCGGATTGCTATTGATGATTTTGGTACGGGGTACGCCAACTACGAGCGTCTCAGACGTCTGCAGGCGGATATCATCAAAATTGACGGCTGCTTTGTTAAAGACATTTGTACTGATGACATGGATGCGATGATCGTCCAGTCGATGTGTAATCTGGCGAAGACGAAATCGCTATGTGTGGTGGCGGAGTATGTCGAAACACCCGCACAGCGGGAGATGTTGCTTCGCTTCGGCGTGGATTACCTGCAGGGCTACCTGATAGGTAAACCCAAACCGCTGGAAGAAATTCGGGCATAAAAAAACCGGGAGCTTGCTCCCGGTTTTTTGTTTTGCAGTAAACGTTACAGGACCAGCGCTGCGATGGACGCGGACAGAACGCTCACCAGAGTGGAGCCATACACCAGTTTCAGGCCAAAGCGTGAAACCACGTTACCCTGTTCTTCGTTCAGGCCTTTAATCGCCCCGGCGATAATACCGATGGACGAGAAGTTCGCGAAGGAGACCAGGAACACGGACAGGATGCCTTCCGCGCGCGGAGAAAGCGTGCTGGCAATTTTCTGCAGATCCATCATCGCAACGAATTCGTTAGAAACCAGTTTGGTTGCCATGATACTGCCCACCTGCAGCGCTTCGTGAGCCGGAACACCCATCACCCAGGCAACAGGATAGAAGATGTAGCCCAGAATACCCTGGAAAGAGATACCCAGCACCGCGGCGAACAGGGCGTTCAGCGCAGAGATCAGCGCAATGAAGCCGATCAGCATGGCGGCAACGATAACCGCCACTTTGAAACCGGCCAGAATGTACTCGCCCAGCATTTCGAAGAAGCTCTGGCCTTCGTGCAGGTTGGACATCTGGATGTTCTCTTCGCTGGCGTCAACGCGGTATGGGTTGATCAGCGACAGCACGATAAAGGTGCTGAACATGTTCAGAACCAGCGCAGCGACAACATATTTTGGCTCCAGCATGGTCATATACGCGCCCACGATAGACATGGAAACGGTAGACATTGCGGTTGCCGCCATGGTGTACATGCGGTTACGCGACATTTTGCCGAGAATATCTTTATACGCGATGAAGTTCTCAGACTGACCGAGGATCAGGGAACTGACGGCGTTGAAAGACTCCAGCTTGCCCATGCCGTTGACTTTGGATAACAGGAAACCAATTCCACGAATCACGAACGGCAGAACACGGATGTGCTGCAGAATACCGATGAGCGCGGAGATGAAGACGATTGGGCACAGCACCTTCAGGAAGAAGAATGCCAGACCTTCGTCGTTCATTTTACCGAAGACAAAGTTGGTCCCTTCGTTGGCGAATCCGAGCAGTTTTTCGAACATTTCGGAGAAGCCTTTTACGAAGCCGAGACCTACGTTGGAGTTCAGGAAGAACCACGCAAGTAAAACTTCAATGACCAGCAGCTGGACAACATAACGAATACGAATTTTTTTGCGGTCTGTGCTGACCAGCAATGCGAGTGCAGTAACGACAACAAGTGCCAGGACAAAATGAAGGACGCGGTCCATATTTGCTCCAAATATGAGGCAGGTTTAATTTTCGTGCACATTCTATGCAACAAGCGAAAAGAAAACGAGATCAAGGACACACTATAGTTACATCCTGTGACGAGTCTCAAAAATAGTGATCCACAATACATTTTCGTTATGTTAGGTAAATGAGTGAAAAGTTAAGTTTGTGTGCTACGCTTCACAAATGACTGCGCATTTTCACATTCTGTGAAGTCGCACCACCTGCCCATCTATCGTTCTTAGCTATCAGAGAAATCATGTTAAACCACGTAAGTGATCTTGATAATCATTCTCATTTTGATAGCATTAAACATAGCAAAGGCTATATTTCCAGAGGCAGATAATGACTAACAGTCGCGTAGAGGGTAGCAGTGGCAGAGCGGCGCGCAAGCTGCGGTTCGCATTAATGGGACCTGCGTTCATTGCTGCCATTGGCTATATCGATCCGGGTAATTTTGCGACCAATATTCAGGCCGGGGCCAGCTTCGGCTATAAGTTGCTGTGGGTGGTCGTCTGGGCGAACCTGATGGCGATGCTGATTCAAATGCTCTCAGCAAAACTGGGGATTGCTACGGGCAAAAACCTGGCAGAACAAATCCGCGACCACTACCCACGTCCGGCCGTCTGGCTCTACTGGGTGCAGGCTGAAATCATCGCCATGGCAACCGATCTCGCTGAATTTATCGGTGCGGCGATCGGCTTTAAGCTGATTCTGGGCGTATCGCTATTGCAAGGGGCAGTCCTGACCGGGATTGCCACTTTCCTGATCCTGATGTTACAGCGTCGGGGGCAAAAGCCGCTTGAAAAGGTGATTGGTGGTCTGCTGCTGTTTGTCGCGGCGGCCTATATTGTCGAGCTGATATTCTCCCAGCCAAACCTGGTACAGCTTGGTAAAGGCATGGTGATCCCCAGCCTGCCAACGTCGGAAGCCGTGTTCCTGGCTGCCGGGGTGCTTGGGGCGACCATTATGCCGCACGTCATTTATCTGCACTCTTCGCTGACCCAGCATCTTCACGGTGGGACGCGTAAAGAACGTTATTCGGCAACCAAATGGGATGTGGCGATTGCCATGACCATCGCGGGTTTTGTGAACCTGGCGATGATGGCCACCGCAGCCGCCGCTTTTCACTTTAACGGTCATACAGGTATTGCCGATCTCGACCAGGCGTATCTCACGCTGGAGCCGTTACTGAGCCATGCTGCTGCCACGATTTTTGGTTTGAGCCTGGTGGCTGCCGGTCTCTCTTCCACGGTGGTGGGCACGCTGGCAGGGCAAGTGGTGATGCAGGGATTTGTGCGCTTCCATATTCCCCTGTGGGTTCGTCGTTCCGTCACCATGCTGCCGTCATTTGTTGTAATTCTGATGGGGCTTGATCCCACGCGAATTCTGGTGATGAGTCAGGTGCTGCTGAGTTTTGGTATCGCACTGGCGCTGGTTCCTCTGCTGATTTTTACCAGTAATCCAGCCCTGATGGGCGATCTGGTTAACTCGACGCTGGTGAAACGGACAGGTTGGGCGATTGTGGTAGTAGTGGTGGCGCTAAATTTATGGCTGTTGATTGGCACAGCGCTGGGGTTATAAAAGAGAAAGGAGCCGAAAGGCTCCTTTTTACATTAATGACGACCGTGGCCGTGACCACCGTGTCCTTTTGGGCCGTGACCCCAGCCACCGCGGCGGTCGTCACGATCGTTCCAGCCTTCGCGATAGCCGCGTTCATAGGCATTATCTTTATACCAGCCGCGGTGTCTGCCGTTATCGTGTTTCCACCAGCGGTCTCCGCGCCACTCATAGTGACGATGCCAGTAATCACGGTCGCGCCAGTAGCCGCCGTCCCAGTATCTGCCGTAGTCGTCACGATCGCCAATTTGTAGTTTTACTGATGGCAACAGGGTGATTTCGCCCGCAGTGGCGATCAGCGGGGCGGAAGCCAGTAATACCGCTGCAAGAATCAGTGACCTGAACATACTCTTTCTCCTTCAGGATCGGGGCCTTTGTGGGGCCTGTTAACGCAATATTACGAGTTGGTAAAGCCTCGTTTCATCGCCTCAACTCCGAATTCCAGGTTCAGAGCACTTTTTGCTAAAAGTGGTTTTATTTTGAGCTACTCAGTATTTCTTCAATAAGGTTCAGCTCTTCCGCGGAGAAATGGCGGTTTTCCAGCATGCCAACGGCGTCATCAATTTGAGCCGCTTGACTTGCCCCAATCAGCACCGACGTCACGTCGTCATGGCGCAACACCCAGGCCAGCGCCATCTGCGATAGCTTCTGGCCGCGGTCTTCCGCCAGGGCATTGAGCTTACGCACTTTTTCCAGCTTCTCTTCGGTGATCTGATCCGGGTTGAGGAACTGACTGCCACTTGCCGCACGGGAGTCTGCGGGAATACCGTTCAGATATCGGTTGGTGAGCTGTCCTCCCGCCAGCGGCGAGAAGGGAATACAGCCGACGCCTTTTTCCTGCAGCACGGCCAGTAAACCCCCTTCCGGTCCTCGTTCAAACATGGAGTATTTCGGCTGGTGGATCAGGCAGGGCGTGCCAAGGTCATTCAGGATATCAATCGCTTTTCGCGCCAGCTCTGCAGGATAGTTGGATAACCCGACATACAGCGCTTTTCCCTGGCGCACCAGATGGTCAAGCGCTTTCATGGTTTCAGTCAGGGGGGTTTCCGGGTCAGGACGGTGATGATAGAAGATATCGACATACTCCAGCCCCATGCGTTTCAGGCTTTGATCCAGGCTTGCCAGCAGATATTTGCGCGATCCCCAGTCGCCGTAGGGGCCGTCCCACATGGTATATCCCGCTTTCGTCGAGATAATCAGCTCGTCGCGCCAGGGCAGAAAATCCTCCTGCAAAATACGCCCAAAATTACGCTCGGCCGACCCCGGTGGAGGACCATAGTTATTGGCAAGGTCGAAATGCGTAATACCCAGGTCGAAGGCGCGCTGTAAAAGTTGACGGCTGTTTTCGAGACGCGTGGCGTCCCCAAAGTTATGCCACAGACCCAGCGATATGACGGGCAACCTGAGCCCGCTTTGACCGCAGCGACGATACTGCATTGTCTGGTAACGATTTTTATCCGGCTGATAACCCATTTTATGACCTCGTGCGCAGATGAGAAAAATCAGTGTATGCGTTTACATTAACGTGAAAAAAAGCAGCATAGCGCAGCCTTTTTTGTAAAGCATTCTTTCCATACCCTTCTTACCGCTGATTCTGGACAGCCATCACGCTTCTCTAATACTCAAAGTGAGGTCAACATTAGAAGGATACCTGTTCATGCGTACCCCATACTGCGTCGCCGATTACCTGCTGGACCGTCTTACTGATTGTGGAGCCGATCATCTGTTTGGCGTGCCGGGCGACTATAACCTGCAGTTTCTCGACCATGTAATAGACAGCCCCGACATCTGTTGGGTGGGCTGTGCCAACGAATTAAACGCATCGTATGCTGCTGACGGATATGCCCGCTGTAAGGGCTTCGCCGCGCTGCTCACAACATTCGGCGTAGGCGAGTTAAGTGCCATGAATGGCATCGCGGGAAGCTATGCCGAGCACGTTCCGGTATTGCATATTGTCGGGGCGCCGGGGACGGCGTCACAGCAACGAGGGGAACTGCTGCACCATACGCTGGGTGATGGGGAGTTCCGCCATTTTTATCATATGAGCGAGCCGATTACCGTCGCTCAGGCGATCCTGACCGAACAAAACGCCTGCTATGAAATCGACCGGGTTCTGACCACCATGCTCCGGGAGCGTCGTCCCGGCTATTTGATGTTACCTGCCGACGTGGCAAAAAAAGCCGCCACGCCTCCTGTAAACGCTCTCACACTTCACCATGCCCATGCCGACAGTGCCTGCCTGAAAGCGTTTCGGGATGCTGCGGAAAATAAACTGGCAACCAGCAAGCGTACCGCGCTGTTAGCTGATTTCCTTGTTCTGCGCCATGGACACAAGCATGCGCTACAGAAGTGGGTGAAGGACGTGCCGATGGCGCACGCCACGATGCTAATGGGTAAAGGGATATTCGACGAACGTCATGCCGGTTTTTACGGCACATACAGCGGCTCGGCAAGCGCCGGCCCGGTAAAAGAGGCGATTGAAGGGGCGGATACGGTACTGTGCATCGGCACCCGTTTTACCGATACCCTCACCGCCGGTTTCACCCATCAGCTAACCCCGGCCCAAACGATAGAAGTTCAGCCTCACGCTGCCCGCGTCGGTGACGTATGGTTTACCGGCATTCCGATGCTTCAGGCAATCGAAACGCTGGTGGAACTGTGCAAACAGCATGTGCATGATAAACCTGCGCCAGTTTCCCATCGTGCAATGAGCTTCCCTCAGCCGGAGGGCGCGCTGACCCAGGAGAATTTCTGGAAAACGTTGCAAACGTTTATTCGCCCAGGAGACATCATCCTTGCCGATCAGGGAACGTCGGCCTTCGGCGCCATTGACCTGCGCCTTCCGGCTGACGTGAATTTTATCGTCCAGCCGCTGTGGGGGTCGATCGGCTACACGCTGGCCGCAGCGTTTGGCGCGCAAACGGCTTGCCCGAACCGGCGTGTGATAGTGCTGACGGGGGATGGCGCGGCGCAGCTGACTATTCAGGAGCTCGGGTCGATGTTGCGTGATAAACAACGTCCGATCATTCTGGTGCTGAACAACGAAGGGTACACGGTCGAAAGGGCCATCCATGGGCCGGAGCAACGGTATAACGATATTGCGCTCTGGAACTGGACGCACCTTCCTCAGGCGCTGAGTCTCGCGCCTCAGGCCGAGTGCTGGCAGGTGAGTGAGGCGGGTGAGCTGGTGGATGTGCTGGAAAAAGTGGCGCACCACGAGCGGCTTTCGCTGATCGAGGTCATGCTGCCGAAATCCGACATACCGCCGCTGCTGAGCGCGCTCACCAAAGCGCTGGAAGCGCGCAACAGCGCCTGATTACTTATCGTTTCGCCAGGCCATCATCATCGGTTTGCCCGCCAGCAGGAGCCAGGCGGGCAACATCACGATGCAGAGCAGCGGGAACAGCGTCGAATCCGGCACCACAACCGCCGCCATAAACAGGCTCAGCCATGCGTCACGCGTCACCACCAGAACCAGACCCAGAATCGAGCAGGAGACGGTAATTGCCGCCGGAACCGCATCCACATGTTCGTGCAACATCAGCCCCAGCGCCACGCCGACAAAGACTGCCGGGAAAATGCGTCCACCGCGGAAACCGCACGCAGCCGCGACGACCAGCGCCGCCAGTTTGATGACGGCAAACAGCAGATAATCGGAAACGCTAAATACCTGACTGAATGCCAGCTGCTGCATCTCGTCCAGGCCTTTAAACAGCGTCACCGTCCCGCCGATGGTGCCTAAAATACCGAGGATCAATCCCCCTGTGCCCAGAATCAACACCGGATGCTTGAGTTTATGCACCAGCCGGTGCAGGCGCGGCAGACACCATACCGCGACCATCCCCAGCGCGATGGCAATTGCAACGACGATGGCACCGCTGAAAATATCCGCTATTCGCATCTCTCCGTAGTGGGGCAGAGAGAGGGAGAAGTGGGGATGGAAAAACAGACTGGTTGTTAGCGCGCCCGCCGCCGCGGCCATCAGGGGAGCAAACAGTTTGTCCCAGAGCGGGACATCATTGTTGCTGGTAAGCGTCTGTGAAAAAATCAGCGCGGCAGCGACGGGCGTGCCGAAAAGCGCCCCGATGGTGCCTGCGGAGGCGAGGATCGTCCAGTCCAGCGCACCCACGCGCGGTAAAATGCGTGAGCCCAGGAACACCGCCAGACCAATATTCACCGCCATAATGGGATGCTCGGGTCCGAGGCTGACGCCGCCCGCCAGGCCCACAATTAACGCGATGATCAACCCCGGCAGCGCAGAGGGCGGAACCGGGGCGCCAATCAGCGGCTCCAGCGCCGGGTCCGGTCCGGCGTGGCCGGGACTGAATCGGATCACCAGGCCTACCGCAATACCGGTTAACGTCAGCATCAAAATGATCCACGCTGAAGAATCAGCGGTGATCCCCAGTTTCGCCGGAAGCGCCGTCCATAGCAGGGCTTGCAGCACCGACGCGACTTTCATCACGACAATGAGTACCAGGCTTGACGCCACGCCAATGATGAGCGCCGGAATTGCCAGCAACAGCATGGTTCTGGCTCGCGGGTGGAGCATGATGATTTCCTTGTACAAAACGGTATAACGTTACTCTGCACAATCAGCTTTATGGCAATAGTGCAAAAGGTGCTGAAACGGTAAAGTTATTCTGTGACGAAGATCGATAATCCATGGGCATTCACCTTCCAGTCGTTGTTGTTATCACGCCTTGAATTTACAGTGTCCCAAAGATTTATTCTGACTTTAGCGGAGCAGTAGAAGAATGACAAAGTATGCTTTGGTAGGTGATGTGGGCGGCACGAACGCGCGCCTCGCATTATGCGATGTAAGTAGCGGTGAAATTTCCCGGGCGAAAACCTACTCGGGGCTGGATTATCCCAGCCTTGAGGCCGTTGTCCGCGTCTATCTGGATGAACAGCAGGTGAGCGTCGAGGATGGCTGCATTGCCATTGCCTGCCCGATAACTGGCGACTGGGTCGCCATGACCAACCATACCTGGGCATTCTCTATTGCAGAGATGAAAAAGAACCTCGGTTTTGCGCATCTGGAAATCATCAATGACTTCACCGCCGTGTCTATGGCGATCCCGATGCTCAAGCCAGAGCATCTGATCCAGTTCGGCGGCGCTGAACCGGTCGAGGGAAAGCCTATTGCGGTTTACGGTGCCGGTACGGGCCTGGGCGTTTCGCATCTGGTGCATGTTGATCGGCGCTGGGTAAGCCTGCCGGGTGAGGGCGGTCATGTAGACTTTGCGCCAAACAGCGAAGAAGAGGGCATTATTCTCGAAGAGTTACGTGCTGAGATCGGTCACGTCTCTGCCGAGCGCGTCCTGTCTGGACCCGGGCTGGTGAACCTGTACCGTGCAATTGTGAAATCGGACGGACGTCTGCCGGAAAACCTGCAGCCGAAAGACGTCACCGAACGCGCGCTGGCGGACAGCTGCATCGACTGCCGTCGTGCTCTGTCGCTGTTCTGCGTCATCATGGGGCGTTTCGGCGGCAACCTGGCGCTAACGCTGGGCACCTTTGGTGGGGTCTATATTGCAGGCGGGATTGTGCCACGCTTCCTCGACTTCTTTAAAGCTTCAGGTTTCCGCGGTGGGTTTGAAGATAAAGGACGCTTCAGAAGCTACGTGCAGGATATTCCTGTTTATCTTATCGTGCATGATAACCCTGGCCTGCTGGGTTCGGGTGCCCATCTGCGTCAGGTTCTCGGGCAAATCCTCTGACACAGAGCCCTCTCCGCCGGGAGAGGGCGTTTTACAGGTGCATCAGCTGACGGAACTCTTTCACCTTGCTGCGGCTCACCGGCACCTGAAAATCCAGATCCTTGAGACGCAAAATATAGGTATTGTTAAACCACGGCTCGATCTCGCGGATCTTATTTAAATTCACGCAGAACGAACGGTGGCAGCGGAAAAAGTGGGCCGACGGCAGCTTGCCGCAGAATTCGGTAATGTTCATCGCCATGACAAACGATTCCCGCCGCGTATAGACAAACGTCATCTTCTCATGCGCTTCGGCGTAGTAGATATCATTCACTGGCGTCACGATGATGCGTTCATCCTTGACCAGATTAATGGTGTCGTTTTCCCGTACCGTCGGGCTGGCGGTGACCGGAGCGCTCTGTTGCTGCCATGCGGCCTCCAGCTTTTGCAGCATGCTGACAATCCGCGACTCCTGGTAAGGTTTCAGAATATAGTCAAACGCCTCCAGTTCGAAGGCCTCAACGGCATGCTCTTTCCAGGCGGTAACGAACACAATAAACGGCTTGTGGGCAAACTGATTGATGTTTTGCGCCAGCAAGACGCCGTCCAGCGAAGGAATATTAATATCCAGAAAAATGGCGTCGACCCGGTTATGCTGCAGAAATTTCAGCACGTCCAGCCCATCGTCAAAGATACCCACAATCTCCATCTGACTGTGGGTTTTGATGAGCCAGGTGAGCTCCTGTTGAGCCAGAATTTCATCTTCAACGATAATGACTTTCATATTACTCACCCTGAGGTAACAGTGATGCCGTCGCATGAACAGGGGAGCGTTCATTCGGGACGTAAAAAGCGATTTCAGTGCCGGGTTCAAGACGGTGAATATGCAGCCCATCGCCGTAGAGCAGCTTGACCCTGTGATGCACATTCAGCAGCCCGATTTTATTCCCCGGCATCTCATTAGACTCCACGCGCTCGATGACTTTTGGGTCAATCCCATGGCCGGTATCGCGCACGGCGATACGCACCCGGTTGCCGCTTTCGGTGATGCTAATGGTGACCACACCTTTGCCTTTACAGGGCTGAATACCGTGAACAATGGCGTTTTCGACCAGCGGCTGGATCAGCAGGCTCGGGATCACGCAGTTGACCTCTTCATCAATATCGTAAATGACCGTCAGTTTGTCGCCGAAGCGCGCCTGCTCGATCGCGATGTAGTCTTTAATCTGATACAGCTCTTTTTTGATGTCGATCTGCTCGTCATCCTTCAACTCAATGTTGTAGCGCAGATAACGCGACAGGTTGAAAATCAGCTGGCGCGCGGTGTCCGGATTCAAACGAATCGAAGAGGAGATGGCGTTTAACGCGTTAAACAGGAAATGGGGATTGATTTTGCTCTGCAGCGCGCGCAGCTCTGCCTTATTTGCCATCTCGCGTAACTGTTCCGCCCGGGAGACCTCAAGCTGCGTGGAGATGATCTGCGACAGACCTATCGCCATCTCCTGCAGCGTTGAGGTGATCTGATGCGCGTGACAGTAATAAATTTTCAGCGTGCCCGTCACCACGCCTTTCTCCCAAAGCGGGATCACCAGCATAGAGTGGATCTCCGGCGTTCGGTGGGCTTCATCATTGTTTTTAATAATGATTTTACCGTAGTTAATCGCTTGTCTGGTGGTCGGGCTTATCGTGTCATCATTGTCGCGGTAGTTGTGCTCGCCAACGCCGACGTAAGCCAGCACGTGGTCAATATTGGTGATAGCGACGGCATCCGCGTGAATGTCGTGGCGAATAATCTCGCAGACTTGACGCAACGACTCCGCGTTAACGTGGCGGAAAAGCGGCAGCGTTTTGTTGGCGATATCCAGCGCCAGCTTGGCCTGGCGAGCGGCACTGGCCTCTTTTTCCCCTTCCACACTCTGCACCAGCAGCACGATAAAACCGATGCACACGCTACCCAGAATCATAGGGATGCCGATTTTCGAGACGATATCCAGCCCAAGCGCGGTCGTGGGAGCCCAGACGACAACCAGGATCATGGTCAGCGTTTCGCACACCATGCCTGCGAGGATCCCGGCGCGCCAGCGCTGCTTTTTCGGGATTTTACGGCTGATCCAGCCGGATAGTACCCCGGCGATAATGCTGGTAATAAAGCACGGCACCGCCGTGACGCCGCCGATATCAATCAGGTAGCGATGGGTTCCGGCAATCACGCCGGTGATGACACCTACCCACGGACCAAACAAAATTCCGCCAGACATGACGGCGATAATCCGCACGTTAACCAGCGAGCCCTCTACCGGCACGCCGGACCAGGTGCTGAACAGCGCAAAGAGCGAAAAGATAGCGGTGACGGCCAGCAGTTCTTTCGGCGAGTGAGCAGATTTATGCAACAGCTCGCGAAACAGGCGAATGCGAATAAGGAAGAACAGGCAAATCAGCATTAATGCTGCGCGATCAAAAACCGCCAGCAGCATAGTGAATATTTCGTGCACGAGCAGACCTGGGAAAACGGGAAAGAACCATGATAAAAAACCTGGGGCATATTGACCAGCTATCCGTCAGGTTTATCAAATGAGGAAAAACCCTGTTTTAGAAAGGGGATTATCGAATGAGGATTGATACCTCCCGATCTTTTCCTGCTGTCGCATCGTCCGGTAACTGTTTTGATATCATTGTGTTAAACAATGGATAACGGAAAGCCGATATGAGTCCCCCTCCTTCCGCTTTAAGGCGTACCCGTGTTCCGGTTTTCATGGGGTTCTCTTTTTTTTCATTTCCCTCTCGACAGCGTGATTTTTTTCAGGTTATTTTCTAAGCACGTCACATCAGTGGCAGCGTCGCTCGGACGGTCCGGGCGCTAACGTTAATCTGAGGAATCTATGGCTGAATTCAGTCCTGAACGCCGTTTTACGCGTATCGATCGTCTCCCCCCCTATGTTTTCAATATCACCGCTGAACTGAAAATGGCTGCGCGTCGGCGCGGCGAAGACATCATTGATTTCAGCATGGGCAACCCTGACGGCCCAACGCCACCGCATATCGTTGAGAAGCTCTGCACGGTTGCCCAGCGTCCGGATACGCACGGCTACTCAACCTCGCGCGGTATTCCCAGATTACGCCGCGCGATCTCGCGCTGGTATCAGGATCGTTATCAGGTTGATATCGATCCTGAGAGTGAAGCCATTGTGACCATCGGCTCGAAAGAGGGGCTGGCGCACCTGATGCTGGCCACGCTGGATCACGGTGATACGGTACTGGTTCCCAATCCGAGTTACCCAATCCATATTTACGGCGCGGTGATAGCCGGGGCGCAGGTACGTTCTGTACCGCTGGTGGAAGGCGTCGATTTCTTCAACGAACTGGAGCGCGCAATTCGCGAAAGCTATCCGAAACCCAAGATGATGATCCTTGGTTTCCCGTCCAACCCGACGGCGCAATGCGTGGAGCTCGATTTCTTTGAGAAGGTTGTGGCCCTGGCTAAGCGTTATGACGTGCTGGTGGTACATGATTTGGCGTATGCGGATATCGTCTATGACGGCTGGAAAGCGCCTTCAATCATGCAGGTGCCGGGGGCGCGTGACGTGGCGGTAGAATTCTTTACTCTGTCGAAAAGCTACAACATGGCGGGCTGGCGTATTGGTTTTATGGTGGGTAACAAAACGCTGGTGAGTGCGCTGGCGCGAATCAAGAGCTATCACGATTACGGCACCTTTACGCCGCTACAGGTTGCAGCTATTGCGGCGCTTGAAGGCGATCAGCAATGCGTTCACGACATTGCAGCCCAGTATAAACGCCGCCGCGACGTGCTGGTAAAAGGGTTACATGAAGCGGGCTGGATGGTGGAAATGCCGAAAGCGTCCATGTACGTCTGGGCGAAAATTCCGGAGCCGTATGCGGCAATGGGATCGCTTGAGTTTGCTAAAAAACTGCTGCAGGACGCGAAGGTGTGTGTTTCACCGGGCATTGGCTTTGGTGATTACGGTGACACCCACGTGCGCTTTGCTTTAATCGAAAATAGCGACCGTATTCGTCAGGCGGTGAGGGGCATCAAGAGTATGTTCCGGGCCGATGGCCTGCTCTCAACAAAGAGCGTCTCCGAACACCCCGCATCATCATGATATAAAAAGACAGGAGCCTATGGCTCCTGTCTTTTTGACTGCATGTTCTTCACTAGATCATCAGGGCAAAGGTTCCGGCCCAGACTAAAACGATCACCGAAATGCCCATAAAGAAATATTTCACGTTTCATCGCTCCGCGTATCTTGTGGTACGCATTTAAAAACAGAGTCCAACTGAGTATAGAGAACTGAAATCCGGCCAAAACGGAAATGAGAATTTTCCCGCTATGCCGCCGACTCCAGCTCAGAATTCTGTGCTTTCCTGTAGCCAGACGGCGCTAATGTACGCCTAAAAATGAGGGGTGACAAGAGGGATTTTTTTAAATAATTTCCGACACTTACGGGTGTCGTGGAACGGCGACAGTTTGATTTCACAACGCAATAAATTCACTTTGAGCGACGCGACGAAAAACCGTTACACGGGGTTATTACAGGTGATTGAAAAGGTTAGTTTCTTATCGAAACTAACCGTCACGCGGGACTTAAATATAGAGCGAGGCTTCGCCAAGTGGGCGCGTTTTGAAACGGCGATGCATCCAGAGATATTGCTCTGGCGCGCGCATGATTTCAGTTTCGATGACCTTGTTAATAAACGCTGCGGCTTCGCATTCGTTTTCAGGATAGTTAGCCATTTCAGGAGAGATGTGCAGACGATAGCCTGATTTATCCGCTTTTCTCACCATCGTCACGGTCAGCATGGCGGCGCCTGACAACCGCGAAATCACAAAGGTACCGTTGGTTGTCGCCACGTCTTTAACGGCAAAGAAGGGGGCAAAGCTGCTGCCTTTACGTCCATAATCCTGGTCAGGGGCAAACCAGACGGCTTCACCTTTCTTCAGGGCACCGACCATTCCACGCAGATTATTACGGCTGATCATCGCTTTATTGGAACGCATGCGGCCGCGCGTCTGTACCCACTCCATTACCGGGCTATTGTGCGGTCTGTAGGTCGCCATCATTGGCTGGCAAAGACCCATCACCCGGCCACCCAACTCAAGCGACATAAAGTGAACGCCCACAACCATCACACCGCGGTTTTGCAACTGCGCGCGTTTAAGGTTGTCCAGCCCTTCGACATCAAACCACTTGCGGACGCGTTCATCCGACCAGAACCAGGCCATACCGGTTTCGAGCAGCGCCATACCGATAGATTTAAAGTTTTCAGAGATCAATTTTTCGCGCTCTTCAGCATTGTACTGAGGAAAGCAAAGCTCGATGTTTTTGCGCGCGATGGCTTCGCGACGTTTCAGGAAATAGCGAGAGGCGCTGCCCAGTTTCGACCCCAGCAAACGCAGCACAGGGTAGGGAAGTTGCACCAGCAGCCAGAGTACGCCAAGACCAAACCATGTAAACCAGTAACGCGGGTGTAAAAACGCACGTTCAAATTTGGATTGAGACAAGATAGTAAAACCTATGTGAAGCCTGTAAAGGTAGCGCAGCGTGTGCGATACGACGTGCCATTAAGACCGTTCTTCAAGGTGATGGTTTCAGGCTTTACCGAACTTTACGGCGTTGCCTGACCACTGCTGATTTGGGTGGGCGGCGTAATGTAGCACCGTTATACGTTATGTGCTATTACTCGTTTTTGATTAAAAAAGCGGCAGTCAAGGAGGTGGTTGATTTTACAGTTTTTATAGGCAGTCAGTCATGAGAACACCTTCCACCTGAGTCGGGCAGGAAGCCTCTTCGAGAGAGGAAGGATTAAAAGCGCTATTTTTTTGTGGCAGATTCCGCATTCAAATTTTTTTTGTACCTCTTCGTTTAACAAATAAGAATTTTCTTTGTGAAAGTTCTTATTTATTATTCATCCAATGAATGAAGTGCCTGAGTCCATAATTTATTCACCTTTCTTTTTATCGAGTCTAAAGTAGTTCTCTCCTGTGTTTTTGATATAGTGCTGTGATGCAAATCAAAACAATATTGTTTTTTTAGCATCTGACTGGCTGCAATCGCTTTTACGATACAAATATTTGTTTTACAGAAAAAGAGTAGCTTCTTTTTCTGGGTTGGTCTGATAAATTGCAATAATATCTTAGAGGAAAATTCTTAAGAATTTTCTAATTGCGGATAAATGATCTGTGTATTTGATTTGCGGTCGATCATTGTTCTAATATTGCGCATCAAGAACGATACCGTGAAGTTTGCATCGCAAAACAAAGAGGGATGATCAAATGTCTGACAGTTTTCAGAATGAAGTGCCTAAGGCACGTATTAACCTGAAGCTTGACCTGCATACTGGCGGAGCAAGCAAGAAAATGGAATTACCCTTAAAACTGCTTGTTGCCGGTGATTTCAGTAATGGTCAGGATGCTGCGCCAATATCTGAGCGTGAAAAAGTTAACATCACCAAAAATAATTTCGACAGTGTTCTTTCCGAATATTCCCCAAAAGTTAATCTGAGCGTCAAAAACACCCTGTCAGATGATGGTGGTGAGGACAATATTGAGCTGACTTTCCAGAGCATGAAAGATTTCACGCCAGAGCAGGTGGCTGCCCAGATACCACAGCTGAAGGCGATGCTGGCGATGCGCAACTTACTCCGCGATCTTAAGGCCAACCTGTTGGATAACCAGACTTTCCGAAAAGAGCTGGAAAAAATCGTTCTTGACCAGTCGCTTAGCGCTGAATTGCGCAATGAATTATCCGCACTGGCACCCAAAAAAGCTTAACCATCACGATGTTTTAACGGATTAATCAAGGAATGCTCATGTCTGTACAAAATAATATTGCTGGCGGTGAAAGCATGGTGCTGGAACGTCCTGCTGCGGGTGGGGTTTACGCCTCCCTGTTTGAGAAAATCAACTTAAGTCCCGTCTCTGAATTGAGCGCCCTGGATATCTGGCAGGACGCGCAGGCGATGTCGGATGCGACCGCGGATGAACGTCTGACGGCAGGTATGCAGGTCTTCCTGGAATGTCTGACCAAAGCCGGTGCGAAAGTCGAAAAACTGGATAAAAGCCTGATTGATCACCACATTGCTGAACTCGATTACCAGATCAGCCGTCAGCTGGACGCGGTAATGCACCATGAGGAGTTTCAGGCAGTTGAAGGCCTGTGGCGCGGAGTGAAGTCGCTGATTGATAAAACAGATTTTCGCCAGAACGTGAAAATTGAGCTGCTGAGTATGTCTAAAGAAGACCTGCGTCAGGACTTCGAAGACAGCCCGGAAATCATCCAGAGTGGTCTGTATAAACACACCTATATTGATGAATATGACACCCCAGGCGGCGAGCCAATTGCGGCACTGATTTCCGCATACGAGTTCGATGCTTCAGCGCAGGATGTCGCGCTGCTGCGCAACATCTCTAAAGTCTCCGCTGCTGCGCACATGCCGTTTATCGGCTCAGCAGGTCCAAAATTCTTCCTTAAAGAGTCTATGGAAGACGTCGCTGCGATTAAAGATATTGGTAACTATTTTGACCGCGCAGAGTACATCAAGTGGAAATCGTTCCGCGATACCGACGACGCTCGCTATATCGGCCTGGTCATGCCGCGCGTACTGGGACGTTTACCGTACGGACCAGATACCGTTCCCGTTCGCAGCTTCAATTATGTCGAAGAGGTCAAAGGTCCGGATCACGACAAATACCTGTGGACGAATGCCTCGTTTGCCTTTGCTTCCAACATGGTGCGTAGCTTTATCAATAATGGCTGGTGCGTACAGATTCGGGGTCCGCAGGCCGGTGGTGCGGTTCAGGACTTGCCTATCCATCTTTACGATCTCGGTACCGGTAATCAGGTAAAAATCCCGAGTGAGGTCATGATCCCCGAAACCCGCGAATTTGAGTTTGCGAATCTGGGCTTCATTCCTTTGTCCTACTACAAAAACCGCGACTATGCCTGCTTTTTCTCGGCTAACTCAAGCCAGAAACCGGCGCTGTATGACACCGCAGATGCAACGGCTAACAGCCGCATCAACGCGCGTCTGCCGTATATCTTCCTGCTGTCGCGTATCGCCCATTACCTGAAGCTGATTCAGCGCGAAAACATCGGTACCACGAAGGATCGCCGTCTGCTTGAACTGGAGCTGAATACCTGGGTTCGCAGTCTGGTCACTGAAATGACCGATCCGGGCGATGAACTGCAGGCGTCTCACCCGCTGCGTGATGCGAAAGTGGTTGTCGAAGATATTGAAGACAACCCGGGCTTCTTCCGCGTGAAGCTGTACGCGATCCCTCACTTCCAGGTCGAAGGCATGGACGTCAACCTGTCACTGGTTTCCCAGATGCCGAAGGCGAAATCGTAAGGCGAGGGGTAATCAGGGATGAAAATTTACCGCCCACTTTGGGAGGATGGGGCCGCTCTGGCCCCGCAACAATTCCAGCAGCAAGCTCGCTGGGATGAAAACGTTGCCTACATGGTCGCTGGGATGGTTATTTCTCATCCCTGGGGGGTGATTGCTGCAGAGTTTGATGATGCCGCGCTTGCGCTTGCGCGTCTGAATGCTATCCGTCTGGTGGTGCGTTTCCAGGACGGCACGATTGTTGATACGGATCTGGCGGATAATCTTCCCCCGGTCTGTGATTTATCAGCCGCAAATGGCTCTGAGACAGTTGAGGTGGTAGCCGCATTGCCGCTGCTGAGCGCCAGTGGTGGTAACCTTGATAACGGACAGGACAGTGAACGCCCGCGTCGCTGGAAAGCAGAGCGTGTGGTAGTCCAGGAACTGGCCGGGTATGAAAGGGGGGAACTGGCTATTCTACGTAATGCCATCACTCTGCGTTTGTCCACTCAAGAAAATACCGCATACCTGACCTGCCCGCTCGCCCGTCTGGTGCGTAATGCTCAGGGACAATGGAGCCGGGACCCGGCTTTCATCCCACCGATGCTTTCCGTTTCTGCAAGCCCGTTGCTGATCACCGAACTGGGTGATCTGCTGGTGCGCCTGCAGGCACGACGTAAGCGTCTGATGGCCATGCGCCGTGAGAGTAACGAGCGAATGGCGGACTTTGCAGTCGCGGATGTCTCCCTGTTCTGGCTGCTCAATGCGCTAAACAGTGCAGAACCGGTGTTAACAGAACTGCTACAGACTCCGGGTCGTCACCCGGAACTGCTGTACCGCGAACTGGCACGCCTCGCCGGCAGTCTGCTGACCTTCTCACTGGAGCATGACGCTGGCGATATTCCTGCCTATCAGCACGATGCACCGGAGCGGGTATTCCCGCCGCTGCTGGCACTACTCGATAAGCTGCTGGAAGCGAGCCTGCCGTCACGGGTGGTGAGTATCCACCTGGAGCATCAGGATCAGATCTGGAAAGGTGCCCTGCACGATGCGCGCCTGCGCGAAGGGGCAGATTTCTACCTCTCCGTACGCTCCTCCATGCCGAACCATGAGCTTCAGACGAAATTCCCGCAGCTGTGTAAAGCGGGCAGCTTTGAAGATGTTTCGGATGTGGTGAATGTGGCCCTGAGCGGGATGGTTATCAAGCCGCTGACCCATGTGCCGGCCGCTATCCCGTTACGCCTTGAGAACCAGTATTTCTCGCTGGATCTGAGTAGTGAGGCAGCGCGGGCGATGCTGGAAGCGGGAAGCTGCACCTTCTATACCCCGCGCTCACTGGGGGATGTGAAACTTGAACTCTTTGCGGTGCTGCGCACATGAATACATCAGAAATAAGTCAAATTGAGCGTATTTTCTACCCCGGCTGGCTGATGGCCAGCCAGCTGCGGGGCGGACAGGAGGTTCGTGACGGGGAAGGTCTCTATCGTCGGGCCTGCCGTCTGGTGCAGGAGGCAAAAGCGGCGCTCACGGAGGCAGGTTACAGCGACATCAGCTGTGACCATATGGTGTATGCCCTGTGTGCTCTGCTTGATGAGAGCGTGATGAACCGGGGAACCACCGATGATGGCTATCTGACCTGGCGGCGTGACCCGCTGCAGGCACACTTCTTTGGCACTCTCAATGCCGGTGAGGAGTTGTGGGAAAGGATCCGGGACCTGCTGAAAGAAACCTCCCCTGACGCCGCAGTCCTGACCTGTATGCACCGGACTCTGCTACTGGGGTTTGTGGGGCAATATCGCGCACAGGATGATGAGCGTCGGGAAGATATTGTTCGCGCGCTTGCGGAACGGGTACCGGCCTTTACGCTGGCACAGGACTCTCCCATTGTTGCCCGGGCATCACGCCTGCGCAGCGGCCGTCGCGGGTACTGGCTGAGCTGGGTTGTGGCCGCTGTCGCCATGGTGGCGCTCTGGTTTTTCCTTTCGTCTTCGCTTACCGAACTGGTAAGCCAGACCGTCAGGCCGGGGTAAGCGATGCGGGATGCGTACCGAAGTCTGTTAACTGCCCTGGGTGCTGTACTGGCGCTGTGGCTCATCCTGGGATTCTGGCCACTGTCCTCGGGCAGCCGTGTGGCACTCAGTCTGCTGATTGTGCTGGTGTCAGGGGTGATGCTCTGGCGTCAGCGTCGGGCTTCTCAGGCACGAGCGACCGCTGTCCGGGAAATTGTGGATGAAAATCTGCCGCCGGAAGATTTTCAGGGTGCGGTGATCCTTGTTTGTGGCGACAACAGCCCACTGTTTGTGTCCGGCTCCCATAACCGGGAAACCCGACAGGGCTGGTATCTGTGGGTGAAGGATGCGGAGCAGTTGCCACTCCTGGCACAACACCTGAGCCTGGTGCGTCCGGCTCAGGTGTCGCAACTCTCCGTCATGCTGGCGGTGGTACCTGAACAGCACACCTCCGGCGATGATTTTACCCAGCATCTTCGGGGCTGGCAGCGTGCTGTCGTCCGGTGCCGTGCGGCATTTGGCACTATCCCCCCGCTGTGGACCGTGACCTGGGTATCTCCTCCTGTGGCCTGTGCAGAGGCTGAGCCCGTCTGGTTTACCACGGTAAGCCCGCGAAGCGGTATTCAGGTGTATCAGCCCGGTCAGGGCAATGTGTCACTGACGGATTGGCCTCTGGAAATAGGAACGGACGGGCGTCTTTCGCGTTTGAGCCATGGCCTGTGGCTGGACAGTCTGCTTGCCTGGCAAAACAGCGCGGTGAACGACCTGCTGTCGCTACGGCGGGGGAGTTACCGGTGATGACGCCCTGCGTGCAGGGTATGTGCATAGTGCCGGTGAGTGGTATCGCGGGCAATCTCTGGCAACAACACATCACTTCCTTGACGGCGCTGCCACCGGATGCCTTTGTGAGCACCGAGCCACTGCCGCTGCCTGAACTGCTGCTGCCGGCGTTGCCGCGCCGATGTGGCGTGAGCCGCAGGATGGTGTTCTGGCGTTATGCCGGATTACTGGGCGGGATTTTTCTCGCGCTGGCGATGCTGGCGTCCTGGATGAACAACCAGCGCCTCATTCGTAACGTTGGCGATCACCTTGCGTTATATCACCAGCTGACGGGTCAGCCTGTTGCCCCGAAACTGCGTGCCCAGCAGCGCCTGCGGGCCGATGGCGCATTGCTGGACGACTGGCAACGTCGCGGGGAGCCACTGCGTTATCGCCTGGGTCTGTATCAGGGACTGCGACTGATTCCGCCCGTTGAGGCCGCAGTCAGTGACTGGGCACCTCCGCCACCGCCGCCTCCGGTCATTAAGAAAATTATTCAGGGTCCGAAAACCATTCGTCTCGACAGCATGTCGTTGTTCGACTCCGGAAAATTTGTGCTCAAAGCGGGGTCTACCAAAATGCTGGTGAATTCTCTGGTGGGCATCAAAGCGAAGCCGGGCTGGCTGATTGTCGTATCCGGCCATACCGATAACACCGGAAATCCGCAACTGAACCAGATGCTCTCGCTGAAACGTGCCGAGGCAGTGCGCAACTGGATGCGAGACACCGGCGACGTACCTGAAAGCTGTTTTGCTGTGCAGGGCTATGGCGAAAGCCGTCCTGCTGCAACCAACGACACCCCGGAAGGGCGTGCGCTCAACCGCCGTGTCGAAATCAGTCTGGTGCCGCAGGCCAATGCCTGTCAGCTACCCGGCAAACACCCGGCGCCATCGCAGGATGATGGCGCATCACAATTAAATGGAGAGTAATTCCATGGCAATTCCTGTTTATCTTTGGCTGAAAGACGATGGCGGCGCGGACATTAAAGGGTCTGTAGACGTTCAGGACCGTGAAGGCAGCATCGAAGTGGTGGCTCAGGAACACAACCTGTACATCCCGACCGATAACAATACCGGCAAGCTGACCGGGACGCGTATCCACACGCCATTCCTGTTCACCAAAGAAATCGATTCCTCCAGCCCATATCTTTATAAGGCTGTGACCACGGGTCAGACCCTGAAGTCTGCGGAATTCAAGTGGTACAAAATCAACGACGCGGGCCAGGAAGTGGAGTATTTCAACACCAAACTGGAAAACGTGAAGGTGGTGAAGGTGAATCCTGAAATGTATGACGTTAAGGATCCTTCTAAAGAGAAGCACAACCACCTTGAGCGCGTTGAACTGCGTTACGAAAAAATCACCTGGACCTACAAAGACGGCAACATCATTCATTCCGACTCCTGGAACGAACGCGCTACTGCGTAAGTCGCAAGCGGGCAGGTTTTCCTGTCCGCTTTTCTCTTTGCTGAACGTCTGCCGCTGCAGGCGCTGAGCAAAGAAAACATCACATCCCGGAAACAGACCTTATGGGCCTCGGTAACGGCCAGGGGCGGTAGCGTGTCAGAAAGGTCCACAACAGTGAGTAAAACCAACATGGAAAACCCGGCAATCCTCCTTCGACGTCTTAATCCATACTGCGCGCGGGCAATGGAAGGTGCAGCTTCGCTCTGCCAGACTCGCGCGCATGCAGAAATTCTGCCGGAGCACTGGCTGCTGAAGCTGCTGGAGCAGGGGGAAGGTGACCTGACGGTGCTGGCTCGCCGCTACGAATGGGATATGGACGGCATCTGGCAGGATTTACTGGGCTGGCTGGATAAACAGCCGCGCTCGGTACGCCACCGGCCGCAGCTTTCAGAAAGCATCCAGTCTCTGATGCAGCAAGCCTGGCTGATAGCCTCACTGGCGGGTGAAGAACATATCCGCAGTGTGCATTTACTGATGGCACTGGTTGAGAAACAAAACCTGGTGCGCTGCAACGGTCTGTGGCCTTTGCTGACCCTGGGCCAGAGTCAGCTTGAGCGTCTTCGACCGTTGCTTGATGCGCAGTCAGATGAACGTCCGGAAGTGCAGCAGGAAGCGGAACTGGCGCAAAGTCATGGTGGAGAAGTCGAGTTCGTCGGGCGCCCTGTGGGTGCAGAAGTAAAAGAGGGAGAACTCAACCCTGCATTTCAGAATGCGCTGGATAAATTCACCCTTGATGTCACTGCGAAGGCAAAAGAAGGCAAAATCGATCCGGTGTTCGGTCGTGACACCGAAATTCGTCAGATGGTGGACATTCTTTCCCGTCGACGCAAAAACAACCCGATTCTGGTTGGCGAGCCGGGCGTGGGCAAAACCGCACTGGTTGAAGGCCTGGCGCTCAGAATCGCCGAAGGCAATGTGCCGGAATCACTCAAAACCGTGGTGCTACGTACGCTTGACCTCGGCCTGCTGCAGGCGGGCGCGGGTGTGAAGGGGGAGTTTGAACAGCGTCTGAAAAACGTCATTGATGCAGTACAGCAGTCCCCGGTACCCGTTCTGCTGTTTATCGACGAAGCGCATACCATCATCGGTGCAGGCAACCAGGCCGGTGGCGCGGATGCAGCCAACCTGCTGAAGCCCGCGCTGGCGCGGGGTGAACTGCGGACAATTGCGGCCACCACCTGGTCTGAATACAAACAATACTTTGAGCGCGATGCAGCCCTGGAGCGCCGCTTCCAGATGGTGAAAGTCGATGAGCCGGATGACGATACCGCCTGCCTGATGCTGCGGGGCCTGAAATCCCGCTACGCCGAACATCACCATGTGCACATTACCGATGATGCGGTTCGTGCCGCAGTTACCCTGTCGCGCCGTTATCTGACGGGACGTCAACTTCCTGATAAAGCGGTGGATCTGTTGGATACCGCTGCCGCCCGCGTACGCATGAGCATCGACACGGTTCCGGAGCAACTTATTCGTTATCGCGCATCTATCACCGCGCTCGACATGGAGAAGCAGGCGCTGCTGGAAGATATCGCGATTGGCAATCAGAGTCATGCTGGACGTCTGAGCGCGATAGAGCAGGAAGAGGTAAACTTGATTGTGGCGCTCGATGAACTCGAAAGCCAGTATGGTCAGGAACTGAAGCTGACCGCTCAATTGCTCGAAAGCCGTCAGGATATCTCGCGCCAGAGCGAGACTCACCAGCTGCATCAGGAGCTTAACGAGATGCAGCGCGGTAACCCGCTGCTCTCCCTGGATGTGGATGTACGTACCGTTGCCAACGTGATAGCCGACTGGACAGGTGTGCCGTTGTCATCGCTGATGAAAGACGAGCAGACCGAACTGCTGACGCTGGAAAATGAAATAGGGAAGCGTGTGGTCGGGCAGGATACGGCGCTTAAGGCCCTCGCTCAGCGTCTGCGCGCGGCAAAAACGGGCCTCACGTCCGAGAACGGCCCGCAGGGCGTATTCCTGCTGGTGGGGCCGAGTGGTGTCGGGAAAACTGAAACCGCGCTTGCGCTGGCCGATGTCATGTATGGCGGCGAGAAGTCACTCATCACGATTAACCTTTCTGAATACCAGGAGCCGCATACGGTTTCGCAGCTGAAAGGCTCGCCGCCGGGCTATGTCGGGTACGGTCAGGGCGGTATTTTGACCGAAGCCGTGCGAAAACGACCATATAGCGTGGTACTACTGGATGAAGTGGAAAAAGCCCACCGTGACGTCATGAACCTGTTCTATCAGGTATTCGACCGGGGCTTTATGCGTGATGGAGAAGGTCGTGAAATCGACTTCCGCAATACCGTTATTCTGATGACCTCCAACCTCGGCAGTGACCACCTGATGCAGTTGCTGGAAGAACAGCCTGACGCCACCGAAGGCGACCTGCACGAATTGCTGCGCCCGATATTACGTGACCACTTCCAGCCGGCACTGCTGGCCCGCTTCCAGACCGTGATTTACCGTCCTCTGGCGGAAGCGGCTATGCGCACCATCGTGGAGATGAAGCTGTCACAGGTCAGTAAGCGGCTGAACCGACACTACGGCCTGCGGACGCATATTGAAGAGAGCCTGTATGACGCGCTGACCGCCGCCTGCCTGCTGCCGGATACTGGTGCGAGGAATGTTGACAGTCTGCTGAATCAGCAGATTCTGCCGGTGCTGAGTCAGCAGTTGCTGAGCCATATGGCGGCGAAGCAGAAACCACACTCCCTGACTCTGGGATGGAGTGAGGAAGAGGGCATAGGGCTGGAGTTTACACATGGCTGATGAAACGCAGGATGGGTTCAGAATCAAAGAGGGTGGTGTCAGACTACTCACGGCGGGGGAAATACAGCTGGCGCAATCCGTTTTTTTATCCACCATTGATTATTCGAAAGTATGGATACACAGAGAAAGTTATCTCCCTTTCAATTTACAGGATAACAATACGGCGATGACCCCGAACGGGGAGATCTATTTTCGTGATCTATATTTCGATGATTTCTCACAGACAACCGACAGTCTTCAGCATCTGTTCATCCATGAAATAAGTCATGTCTGGCAGCGTGGAAAAGGAATGAATGTGATCTTCAGAGGGCTGGTGAGCTGGATGGTGAGTTACCGTTATACCCTTGATGGTCGTCTCTTAAGCGAATATCCGATGGAGCAGCAGGCGCAGATTATTGCAGATAATTTTGTTTTACAGACTTTTGGGTATGAAATCTGGAGTCACCTTGAAAATAAAAGATACCCCGATATTACGCTCGATGGGGATACTTCTGAGTCGGTGATACGTGAGGGATATAAAAATGCTTTGAGGGGCTTTCCATGGTGAGACGTAACTATTTTATTAAGCTTAACTCTTTGTTGTTAACGTTTTTTTGTCTTCCAATCCTGACGGGATGCCCTGGACCAGGTGACAGATTTCGTTTTGATGAAACTGCAAAGGTGAGTAAAAAGGGTGATAATGTTTGCGTGAATATTGATAATGCACAAGATTATCAGCCAGTAGATATGGGTATCAATCTGCGAGGGACGCCTTCAATGGAGAAAGATTTTAATTTTTCCCCCGGCCTTAAGGTTATTGAAGGTGAGTTATGTATTCCTCCATCTTATTTTAATTTTAAAGATGGTAGCAAGTATATAGTTGAGTTTGTACTTCATCCAACACTTGATAATAAAGAAGCGAGAAGCTTTGTTGTTGGTGTCGGTATTAATAATGATCAAGTGTATAATTTCCCTTTGACAGATCGCGAATTCGCAAGGCCGTATGGTTCAATTAAGGCTCCAGAATAGCAAGTGTAATAAGTGTCCGTATTTAAATTTTTTTGTAAATATATAGCTTAATCTTTTGTTTCCTGACGTTGGGGTGGCTAGTAGATTGAAATTTTCATCTTATTTCTGTTTGTTATCGTTGGTGTTCTATTTCTACCTGAAGCTTTTATTTACACGTTTGTTAAGCGTTTTATTCCCATCAGTGGTAATGGGGAAAATGCGATGGACAACTTTGAAATGACCGTGTTGCTGGTTAAAGCCCTCATGTGTGCTGTCGTGGCTGGAACCGTAATCACCCTTTTTCGTACTCGCTGAGTACCCTGATTGAACCTGTTACTTACCCGTTGGCAATAAAGTCATGGACTGCAGGTTATCCCATGGAGTCAATATCATGAGTCTGACAGATACGCTTAAGAACACCCTGTCTGCGCTAACTGAAGGCGGGCTGAACCGCTATCGTCTGGATATTCCGTCCTGCACAGCCTTACTGGATGTGGAAACTTTCAGCGGTAAGGAGTTTATGAGTGAGCTTTATTACTACCAGGTTATCTTTACCAGCAGCGATCAAAATATCAGTTCAGCGCAACTGCTGACTAAGCCTGCCACGCTGACCATGGGGACCGGGCCTCTGATGGGGATGACCGGGCAGAAAGTGGTGCATGGTGTGGTGACGCATTTTAAGCGTATCAGTGGCTCACGTGACCAGGCGACGTACCAGATTATTATTGAGCCGTTCCTGTCTTTGCTGCGCAATCAATTCCGTACCCACCGCTTTTTCGTTAATAAGTCAGTACCGGAAGTTGTCACTGAAGTATTGCAGGAGCATGGCCTGAAAGGTTGGGAGTATGAGTTCACCCTCAAAGCTGACTATCCGAAGCGTGAACAGATTAACCAGTACAAGGAAAACGATCTCGCGTTCATTGAGCGTCTGCTGGCTGAAGTGGGGATTTTCTACTTCTTTACCTTGCAACCCGACACCCAGACTGAGGTGGTGCATTTTGCAGACAAGCAGAGTGCATGGACGTTCGGTAAGTCGCTGCCACTGAGCAGTCCATCGGGCATGAGTGACAATGCAGCGGACTCGGTATGGGGGGTTCACGTCCGACAGAACGTAGTTGAGCGCTCTGTCACCGCCAGTGATTACAATCACCGTGAAGCCCAGAATATCCTGACTTCTGTACCGGCAGACATGACGAGGGGTGATGGTGAAGGTGTGACCTACGGTGATGTGTATCACTACCTGCCACGTCATCTTGAACGCGGCGACAAAATCACCCCCGCAGCAGAAACCGGCAACTTCTGGGCACGCCTTGAACATGAACGTTTCCTGTCCGGGCAGACGACTATCAGCGGCAGTAGTAATGATGCCCTGCTTTCTCCGGCCCAGGTGCTGACCATCAGTGAACGTGTGGTGTCGCCTACCCTGCCATCAGAAACGGACAACGGCATTATCATTACCCGCACGAGCTATATCGCCAGTCGTAAAGATGCCCTGATGGTGATGTGGGAGGGGATGCCATATTACGAGAACCGATGCTGGCGACCTGCCGCTAAAAAGCGCCCGGTGGTCAGCGGCACGCTGATGGCGCGTGTGACCAGTGCCAAAGATAACGACATCTACGCCTGGCAGGATGCATCCGGCATGTACCGGGTGAAATTCGATGCTGACCGCGACGATAAACGCCAGGGCATGGAAAGTATGCCTGTGCGCTTTGCCAAGCCTTACGGAGGTGACAAATACGGCTTCCACTTCCCGCTGATACAGGGTACTGAAGTTGCCATTGCATTCCATGAAGGCGATCCGGATCGTCCGTATATTGCTCATGCCCTCCACGACTCCCGCCACGTTGACCATGTTACGGAGGCCAACAGCACTCGCAACGTCATTCGCACAGCTGGCCTGAACAAGCTGCGGATGGAAGATAAGCGGGGAGAAGAACACGTTAAGATCAGTACAGAGTACGGCGGTAAGACGCAGCTTAATCTGGGTCACAATGTGGATGCTGACAGGGTACTTCGGGGTGAAGGTGCGGAGTTACGTACTGATAAATGGGTGGCCGTTCGCGGCGGAGCTGGTGTATTTATCACAGCAGATAAACAGCCGTTTGCCGGGGACAAGATGCTTTCGATGCAGGAAGCTATTGCCCAGTTGGAAAATGCACTGAGTATTGCCAGAAGTTTGTCTGATGCTGCTGAAACGGCACAAGCACTTCCTGCTGATATACAGAGCCAGGTAAAGTTGACTGATGCTCTTAAAGACCTTGCCCAGCCAGGAATGGTGCTAAATGCGCCTGAAGGAGTAAGCATCACCAGCCCGCAGGCGGTTCGTATGGCGTCGGGTAGTGCCAGCGTTGGGATCATGTCGCAACAGAATACAGACATTAGCGCACTTAAACGATTTACCGTAGCAGCAGGTGAAGCCGTGAGTATGCTGGCCCGTAAAGCCGGAATGAAACTCTTTGCGGCTAAGGGAAAAGTAGAAATTCAGGCTCAGGATGATGCGCTTGATGCGATAGCCAAAAAGGATGTGACCGTAACCAGTACAGAAGGGCGAATTGAGATCACGGCGGCGAAAGATATCGTGCTGAAAAATCTGGATGGGTCGTTCATCCAGTTGCAGGGTAAGAATATTATTCTGGGCTGTGAAGGTAATATCCTGTGGAAATGTGCCAATGCACAGAAAATGGGTAGTGTAAGCATGAGTAGTGTTATGCCCCAGTTTCCATCTGGATATAGTGGGAAATTTACTGCATCGTCTGATGCCGGAGTTCCAGTTGCCGCTACGGCATACGTGTTGACATCGAGTAATGGGCAGAAATTATTTGGTAGAACAGACGAGAACGGTGAAACAGTCCCATTTTACTCATCAAACCCGAATGAGCCTTTTGAACTTGAAATGATTCAAAGTGATTATTGGTACGATAGTGAAAATATTGTGGACAGAGTACATCGTTCATCATTCTCAGATATGTCGTTCCAGGACGATGGTTGCCAATGCAGTGATTGTGAGGAAAATAAAAGTGCGTGATATGACTTTTAAGTTTAAATTTTTGTTATGCATGTTGCTTGCTCCATTTTTTTCATTTGCAAGTGGCACATGGAATGCTAAATCAGCACAAATGCAATGTGGCTCAGCTTTGGTAAAGGTCAGTGCTGAATGCCAGATGAATCAAAAAAGCCCAACGGAAAATATATGCAGAAATTACCAATTGGAAATAAAAAATGGCACGAATAATAAAGAATTTTCTTTGCCATACATCCCGAACAGCCAAAAAGTCCTCCTGGAAGGACAGGGTTATTCCTTTAATGATGTAGTTAAGCCTGGTGATTGGACTCCCTCCACAATGAAATGCTATGACAATGAAAATATTGTGATCGGATACCATCTAGGCTTGGATGAAGAGGAGAGAGTTAAGGGTTCATTGTTGTCCTATATTGACGCCCCATTTATTGATCTTTCAGGGAACTTTGTTACAGGTAACAAGCTTTCTGAGCTTAGATCTCGAGAGATGAAAAACCCATACGACAATACAAATATAGACTTTATTAGCAATCGCTGAGGTATGATATGTCTGATTTATATGAGTATTTAAATGCTAAAAAGGGAAAGGCATATTTTGATGACCAGATTAAACCGTTTTCTTTAATCTCACTCTATCCGGATATAGATACTTCCCGAAAGCTAAGAGGTAACAGTCGTACAATAGGAGATGCTGATAAAGATGTCCAGGAAGCTATTATAGATATGATAATTACCATAGCTGTCCGCTATGGATTAAGTTATAAAGAGATATCATATATATTATTAACAACTAAAGTCGAGTCCGGGTTTAATCCCGATGCGGCAGCAGGGACTACTAGTGCAGCTGGTTTAGCACAAGGAACAGTTGGTTTTATCGAAGATGCATTGACACAATCTGAAGACATTCTTGGTTTTCAGCTAGATCTTCGTAATGAAGAAGTTTTTGACGCTGAAAAAGGATGTTATGCGGTAGTTTATTCCTTTTTACTTAACAAATCAAAGGTGATGGAGAGTTACACATCAGATCAAAGTGAATACTGGGAATGGCTTTATTTGTTGCATCATGATGGTGCCTATAGTTTAGGAAAGTATATCGCTGGTACACGTAAGAAAAGTGCAGATGGAAAGAAGTGGGCGCTTTATATAAATAAGCATTTATCAGTTGTGGAAGGGTTACTAAAAAACACTGAAGTTAATACTAAATTTAAACTATCTACGGGAAATAATACAGCATTCAAAAACAAAAATTATATTGCTGCAATCTCTCCATTTCCAAGTTTAACATGCCCAAATTTAGTGTCAGACTATGAGAAAACTCTAGTTTTTATCAAAGGCGTGACTGATGCAAACGGGATGACTGAATCAGTCAATGCTATCGCAGGTTCAGAAATTGTGTTTACTATTCTTGCTGATAATTACAAAGAATTAGCTAAAGCAACTGTTGAAAAAAATACCAATGAAAAACATAAGACTCTAACTTATACCGTTAAGAAAGGTGACACCTTATCAGCAATAGCGAAGAAATATAGTGTATCAGTAGAGAAGTTGGCAAGAATTAATAAGATCCATAATGTAAATATGTTGCGTATTGGTGCGAAATTAAAAATACCTGATAGTAATCAAAATCATGGATATGTTAGCCGCTATGTTTCTGAGCAGACCAAGAAAGAGATTCTCAAAAGCGTTGGGGTTGAAAATGCTAATACTAAAGCAGCCATAGAGTATTCAAGAAGTCATATTGTGTTGCCTAAAGGAAGTAAATCTGCGGACTCAGAAAAGAAAAACAATGTAATACATATTAAAACTACGACGACGGATAAATCTGTTGCTGGTAGAAGTAAAAATGAACCAGAGAAGCATCAGACTACTTCCGAGGGGAAAACTAAAAGTGTTTCTGTTGATAAAGACTTTGTACCAGCAATAATTTTTTCATCTAAAATACCTGAAGATTTAAAGAATATAGTTTCTAATCAATCCCTTGATATAATGAAAGAAATTATGAAATCGTCGGGTGTTCATAAAATCACGATTACCAGTACACTCCGTACGGTGCAAAAGCAAGTTGTTGCTATGTATGATAATATGCGTAGCAAAGGTATACAGTCTCAACTTGACTATTATGCAGCACCGGGACGGGAGGTTGTGCAGACAGGTGTTGATGCAGGAGGTACAGATAAAAACAAAGAAAGTGTCGTTAAAAAGGCGATGATGGACAAAGTTGAATCTTTACAAAAAGATGGGCGCCTTGTTTCAAAACATTGCGTATCACTTGAAGAGTACGCTCTTCGGAATGTGTTTGATATAAGTAAAACATCTATGCCCGCCAAATTGCAACGTGCATTTGATAAAGCGCTTACTAAATATGCAGAAGATAATCCAGACACAATGAAATACATAAGTCCACTTAAGACTCATGGTGAACCTGCATTTCATGTGGAGATTGTACAATGAAAAAAATAATTCTTTATGTCTTTCTTATCTTTCCGGTAATTACTTTTGCAAAAAACACTCAAGTAAAAGATGGTTTGTATTATGGTTATTGGGTTTATAAAGATAAGGGAGTGTTAAAAGAATATGGGGTATTGGCTAACAATCCAAGAAAAGATGCTGGTGAATACATTTTAAGCCCCACCTCTGAACTTGCCGCCACTGATGAAATATACATTCAAATAAAAGATAATGTACCTACTATATTCTTTTATCATGAAAGTAGTGATGCCGATTTAAATGTTGTTGGTTGGGCGAGTGCTAAGTTTTCAGAGGGCGAAATGATTGTTTCAGCAAACACTATTCGTTTTTTAAAAGAAGATTCGAAAGAACGAATTTCTGTTGGTGATAAATTTAATGGTAAAGTTGTTCGCCTTGATATTGGAGAGAAGGCACCGATAGAAGAAGTCAATGATAAAGGGTTTAGTATTGATTGTAATCAATATTTAAAAGCTAATAATTACGCAGAGACGGGGCTTCCTGATGTTGAGGAGCCAGACCCATCAGGCAGGAAAGGTATATTGGTTGGGTATCCTGCTACAGTTTTCGCTGTCGGTGAGCTCGGTATTTGTTCTGCATTCCTCAATGATGATGTTGTTCCACAAATCAAAAAAGGATGGATTCAGTTCCGTCGGCTCAATTAAAACATACAAACTAATTTGTTAGGTGTGATATGTCCAAAGGATTTGTATTGCTAGGAGATAAAACTACTCACGGCGGTGAGGTTATATCTGCATCTTCGACCATGACTGTGAACAGAAATAAAGTGGCTCTTGTTGGCGATGAAATTTTTTGCCCTGTCGAGGGGCATGGTGTCAATGCCATTATCGAAGGATCACCAGAATGGATCTCTGATGGGAAACCTGTTGTTGTGGATGGCTGCGAATGTGAATGTGGCTGCCATGTTATCTCCAGTGCGCCAGATTGTTCAGTAGGATAAGTTATGAACTGGGAGCGTCAGAAAGCCACAATTGCTGCAGAACCTGATGAGCCTTCACTGGTCATCTGGCTGATTGCAGGCCTTGTTGCTGTTATTGCTGGAGTGTTGCTCTTTGTACTCTACGCCAATCAGTTTCTTGGTGAATTGCAAAAATTTAACCTCTGGATTGTTGCCGGAAGTCCTCTTTTCATCTGGTTCGTGACGATTTGTATTCGCGGCTGGATGTATAACCACGCAATGGATCGTCACCAGTTTGAATCTGATGAAGCAGATTATGCACAGCAGCAATGGGTTTCCTGGGCCGGGCGTTATCTGGCGGTTCTGTATAGCCGGGTTATTCTGCCTGGTGAATTGACACCATCAACATTTCTGCAGGCCCCCAAAGATCTCGAGCAGAGTAGCTCTCTTTCTCGGAGAATAACGTTACCTGCTGGCGAAGATACTTTTTCAGCATTGATTGGGGGCCTGGACATATCAGAATTACAGCGCTTATCAGACCTCCCTTTCCACGCAACCTTACTGACTGATTCACACGATCCTGATGAGACATTGCAGAGAGAATTTACAGCATGCTGGCTCCAGTTAGTTGGAATGGCCTATCCCGTACCGTTACTGACGATTCTTAAAGGCCGGGCCTTCGATTGGGTGGGCGAACGCCTTAAATCCCCGATTCTGGATGTTGAGCTTTTGTTGGTTCACCAGACTCAGGGAGGGAATGAGTACAGTGATTCGCTCTCGGCTTTAATGCTGACTTCTGATGACGTCGCAACGAAGTATCAGCTAAACCATCACGCTCGCCTGCTTCGGCCTATGTCGATTGAATCAACCCAAATGCTGAGTAAAGAGCTCGATACCTTTTTCTCGACCCAGTCACAGGCTATTGCTGCGCGTGCAATTATGGGTGACAGCATGGAGTGGGGCGATGATTTTTCCGCTCTTCTGACCAGTGCAAAACAATATGAAGGCAGATGGAAACCTCAGCAGTGCCACTGGCTGGAAAAATATGCCGGACTCAGTGGTCCCTTCTCACCGTGGATTGTGGCCGCCGTCGTCAGTGATATAGCTCTGCTCACAAAAGAAGATTGCCTGATGCTTTCGGGTGACAAAGAGCAGCGATTTGTAAATACCGTAACTACAGGGAATCTGATGAATGGCGAAGGATAGTTCAGTGTGGCGTGGTAACTGGGGGCGCCTCAGCATTACCACACTAATTGCTGTTGCGATAGGATTGGTCATCTGGAAAAACGGTGAAGCGTTCGGACTGACAAGTAATGGACTAAAGCTGCTGGGATCTGTGGCAGCTATAATCCTTCTTTTGCTTGCCCGCCATGGCAAAATCATTAGTCTTGCGATTTTACAACAGTGGTCGCGTTTGCAGGGGAAGCGTAAAAATGTCCTGCCGGACGATGAAGGTCGTGTCAAGCAGACAGCACCACGCAATGTCACCGTTGATACTATCCGTGACGCCATGCGTAACCTCTACGGTCGGTGCTGGGGACGTAAAACACGCATTCTGCTGGTCACTGGGACCATATCTGAGGTGGAGCAGTTGACTCCGGGTCTTACGGGCCAGCTCTGGCAGGAAGACCGAGGCACACTGTTGCTGTGGGGCGGTGACCTCAATACCCCAGCCGACAGTGCCTGGCTGACCGCGCTGCGCAAATTGCGCCGTCGCCCGGTAGATGGGCTGGTGTGGGTCACCTCGGCCTTTGACCAGCTCTCAGCACCAGGGCTGGAGCCGCCGCTACCGGTACCTTCAGAAAGCACCATGGACTCCCTGTCTCATGCTATCAGCGCGCGTATGGATACGCTTGGCTGGAAACTCCCGCTGTATGTCTGGTGCCTGCACCCACGAGCCGGTAAGCCGGAAGGACGCATTACGCAGGCGACCGGCTGCCTGTTGCCTGCCGGTTGTCGTACCGAGGGGCTGGCAGAACAACTCTCCGCTCTGACGCCAGATTTGATATTAAAGGGCCTGCAGCAGACCTGTGATGATGTTAAACACCACTTCCTGCTGACGCTTGCCGACCAGCTCATTCGTGAACCGGAGAGTGTGACCGCGCCATTGTCGGTGATGCTAAACCCGTACCGCCCGCTGCCGCTGGCTGGTGTGGTGTTCAGTCAGCCCTCTGCCGGTGCTGAACGTAGCGTGCAGCATCACTGGGGTATGGACAAGCGCTGGGATGTACTGCCTGAATCTGTCGGGATGCTTCCTACCGCACTGCGCCCCGTGAAACCTGGCATTCCGTGGCGCAGAGTGTTGGCGTCTGCTGCTGCGCTTACGATGGTGAGCTGGGCTGTGTGGATGAGCATCGCGTATGTCACCAACCGCAACCAGATTGCCGGTGCAAATGCTCAGGCATCTCTTGCCGCCCGGGAGAATCAGTCGCTGGAGCAGCGTCTGCACGCGCTGTCGGAACTGCAGAAGACCCTGGCTCGTCTTCAGTATCGCGCTGAGCATGGCGTGCCATGGTATGAACGTGCTGGGCTGAGTCAGAATGATGCGCTGCTGACCGCACTCTGGCCCCGTTATCAGGACAGTACACAGCCATTGTTAAGGGATGCGGCGGCAAACCATCTGCAGAAGAAGGTCAGTGCCTTTAACTCGCTGCCGCCGGGTAGTCCGTTGCGAGAACAGATGGCAAAAAGTACCTATGACCAGCTCAAGCTCTATTTGATGCTGGCACGTCCGGAGCATATGGACACGGCATGGTTCAGCTCTGCTTTGCTGAACGACTGGCCGAAGCGTAACGGTGTGAAAGACGGTGTCTGGCAGGGGATGGCTCCGTCTCTGTTGTCGTTCTGGGGCGCTCAGCTGATTGCGCACCCGGAGTGGAAACTCCGTGCCGATGAGGGCATGGTCAGCCAGGCGCGTTCGCTGCTGGTTCGCCTGATGGGCGTGCGTAACAGTGAATCTACCCTGTACCAGAAGATGCTCTCTCAAGTGGCGCACCTGTATGTCGATATGCGACTTGAAGACATGACCGGGGACACTGATGCCGCCCGTCTGTTCAGCACCACCGAAATCGTACCTGGGATGTTTACCCGTCAGGCCTGGGAGCAGGCCGTGCAGCCCGCTATCGAGAAGGTGGTGAAGGCACGCCGGGACGAGCTCGACTGGGTCCTGACTGACAGCAAGCATCAGGTGAATAAACAGGACGAGACTTCGCCGGAAGTGCTGAAAAGGCGCCTGACGGAGCGTTACTTCGCCGACTTTGGTGGTGCCTGGCTGGCGTTTCTGAACAGTCTGCGCTGGAACCCGGCTGCGACGCTGTCGGACTCCATTGACCAGCTGACGCTGATGGCCGATGTGCGCCAGTCCCCTCTTGTTGCATTGATGAACACACTTAACATCCAGGGGCGCACCGGACAGACCGGCGAGGCGATTTCTGACTCCCTGGTGAAATCCGCGAAGAACCTGCTGGGCGGTGACAACAAAGATGCCATTGACCAGAGTGCCGGTGTTCACGGGCCGCTGGATGCGACCTTTGGTCCGGTACTGGCCCTGATGGACAAGAGCCGCACCGGTGCACAGGAACTGAGCCTGCAGTCATATCTGACCCGCGTGACGCAGGTGCGTCTTCGTCTGCAGCAGGTGACCAACGCTGCCGACCCGCAGGCAATGACCCGGACCCTTGCTCAGACGGTGTTCGAGGGCAAGGCGGTTGACCTCACCGAAACCCGCGACTACGGCAGTCTGATTGCTGCCGGGCTCGGTCAGGAGTGGAGCGGCTTTGGCCGCACGGTGTTTGTGAACCCGATGGAGCAGGCCTGGCAGCAGGTGCTGACCCCGGCGGCTGACAGCCTCAATGCCCAGTGGCAGCAGGCAGTCGTCAGTGAGTGGAATTCTGCGTTTGGTGGCCGCTATCCGTTTAACAATGCCAGTAGTGACGTTTCTTTGCCTCTGCTGGCGAAGTACCTTAATGCAGACTCCGGGCGTATCGCGCAGTTCCTGCAGACCCGCCTTAAAGGCGTGCTGCACAAAGAGGGCAATCACTGGGTGCCGGACAGCATCAATTCGCAGGGGCTGACGTTTAACCCGGCATTCCTCAGTGCCATCAACACCCTGAGCCATATCTCGGATGTGGCCTTTACGGAAGGTAATGCCGGGATGAACTTCGATCTGCGGCCGGGCACCGCCGATGGGGTGATGCAGACCGACATGATTATCGACAGCCAGAAGCTGACCTATATGAACCAGTTGCCGGCGTGGAAGCGCTTCACCTGGCCTGCGGATACCGAAGCACCCGGCGCGAACCTGAGCTGGATTAGTACTCAGGCCGGAACCCGTCAGTACGCCGATATTCCGGGTGCCTGGGGCTGGATACGCCTGCTGGATAAGGCAGCGGTCAGTGCTTATCCGGGCGTGGGTAGCAGCTACAGCCTGAGCTGGAAGGCACAGGATGGTCGCACGCTCAATTACACCCTGCGTACCGAAGCCGGCGAGGGGCCGCTGGCACTGCTGAAGCTGCGTAATTTCCGCCTGCCGGAAACCATCTTCAGCACCACCGGCATCGCGCCCTCAGACCAGGCGACAGATACGGCCAGTGACGACGGGGGGACGTACTGATGAGCACACTCAATGCCTTACTCAGTGCCTGCCAGACAGAACAGGAACCATTGCTTGTAGCAACCCGTGAACGTGTGGCGCAGTGGGAAAGCTGGCTGCAGCCGCTGTCCGGGCAATCGTCCGCTGGCGAAGACCCGGGCTATGACGATGACTTCCAGCAGATGCGTGAAGAGGTCAATAAACTTTCCGGTGCAGATACCGAACTCATCTGCCGGCTTGCTGAGAAGCTACTGACCACGATCGCCAAAGATATCCGTGTGGCAACATACTACTGCTGGGCGAAGCTACACCGCGAAGGTGAGCAGGGGCTGGCCGAAGGACTCGAGTTGCTGGCTGGTCTGCTGGAGCGCTTTGGACCACAGTTGCACCCGCAGCGTGACCGCAGCCGTAAGGCGGCACTGGAATGGCTGGCCGGGTCGCGCATGACTGATTCGCTTTCCCTGTACCCGGAGGTTGTCAGGATCGATGCGATGCGAATCACTGGTGCGCTGCTGCTGATATCACAGCTTATTGAGAATGAGCCGGATGAAACCCGTCCCGAACTCAATACGCTTTATAGCGCGCTGGAAAGTCGTCTGCAGAAAGCGGGAGGCGTGGATGCGGTGGTACCTCAGAATGCCAGTACCAGCGAAACCCCTTCGGCTGCCAGCCACAGCGATGCCCCGGCCATCGGGCGGATCACCTCCGGTCAGGATTTGCTGGCCCAGGCCCGTACCCTTACTGAATATCTGCGCGAGCAGCCGGACGGCTGGCTGTCAGCACACCATCTGATGAAAAGCCTGCGTCACGATACCCTGCGGGCCATTCCTGCCCCGGATGCGCAGGGGCGCACACGCATTGAGCCGCCAAGGGCGGATCAACGCGCTTTACTCAAACGTCTCTACCTGCAGCAGAACTGGACTGAAATGCTGGAAACGGCCGACAGCACCTTTTCACGTGGTGCCAATCACCTGTGGCTGGATTTGCAGTGGTATATCCACCAGGCGCTGACGAAGTCGGGGCAGGAGACGCTGGCCGACATTATTGTCGCTGACCTGAAAGGGCTGCTTACCCGTCTGGCCGGGCTTGAAACGCTGGCGTTCAGTGACGGTACCCCCTTTGCGGATGAAGTGACGCTGAACTGGATCCAGCAGAGCGTGCTTGATACCACTGGTGGGTGGGACAACGATACGCCATCAGCCCCGGCCACCGCCGGTAACGACGACATTCTGGCGCTGGAGCCGGAAGCCGTGGCGCTGGCCGACAGTGAAGGCCCGGATGCCGCGCTGGGCTGGTTGCAGACCCGACCGGGCATGATCACCGATCGTCAGAGGTGGCTGTTGCGTCTGCTGATGGGACGCATTGCTGAGCAGTACGGTAAGAATGACCTGGCGGTGCACCTGTTTGCTGAGCTGGGTGAGCGTGCCCGTGTAGTGACCCTCAGTGACTGGGAGCCTGAACTGTTGTTCGAGGTACAGGCCCGCCATCTGAAACTCCTGCGCCTGAAAGCCGGTCGCAGTGAGGCTGATAAGGTGCGCCTGAATCCACTAATGGAAGAGTTGCTGGCTGGACTGATTGCGATTGATCCGGTTCGTGCTTCTGTCTTGTGCGCGTAATTTATTTTTAATAAGACTAATGAGAAAATAATGAGCAAAAAATATTTAGCTGTACTGCTATTTTTATCAACCGTGATATTAAGTGGGTGTACTTCAATTCTCTGGGCCTTGAGTAATCCAAATGATAACAGCAGGCATTCTGAACGAGTTGAAGCATATAGTGATGAAATCCAGTCCGCTTTTGAATACAAAAATGTCAATCTGAGTACTAAGTCGCTCTCAGGCGCAACAGGAATTATTGATATTCCATCTGAAGGTGTCGGTTTTATTGGTAAGAAAAATGTGTATTTTGTCACTCAGAATGGCAATGCTTTGCTATCACTCAATAAACTAATGAAAGATATTCCACTTAAGGCAATCGGAAGCAGTAAGTATATAGATATTAGTCTTGTCAGCGATTATCAGGGCTATGGTAACGCCGGATTTAATCAGTTCATTCATGTAAAAACTCGACAACCCGCATCATCATTAACGTTTAAAGAAAGAACCCGGCTTACGGATGCCTCTTTTCGATTAAAAGACGGATTCTATCAACGGTCTGTTGAGATCAGAGGTGTTATTATCAATAAGTCAAGATTCGGAGGAGCCATACCGGGTGAAGCATCTCTCAATGACAGCTATCAGGTTCGTTTTTATAGGTACACATCCAGTGCAGGTATGGACGGAGGGAAGCTTGCATTCAATGTATTGATGACCCCAGTCACTCTGACCGGAGACATCCTGCTGATTCCTTTATATCTCCTAATGATGATGAATGGATGATGTATACCACATCTCATCATGGATTACGTTGTCAATTACATTGCATGTCTAATTAGAGGGATTTATGCCGGAGAGTCTTTGGGGTTGCTACTGGTCTGCGTGGAAAAAAAGTTTCATATATCAAGGGGTAGCTACCCGGCAGGAGTTTTGGTTATTTATTATTATCAACCTGATTGTTTTCTTTCTTATCGGTGCAGGGAGCTATTTCCTGCGCGTTGATGTCATGGCGGATAAAACCAGTGCCGGAGGCATTGCATTGGTTTGGGCCTATTTTATTTATCTTCCTTTGCGCACATTTGGATCTTTGATTTTACTCTTTCCTTTTCTTGCGCTTGGTGTACGTCGCATGCACGATACTGGAAAGTCAGGATGGTGGTTTGGGAGCCTGATGCTTCTGGAAATTTTTATTTTACTAATGTTAGCTGTCCTGATGTATTACGTCCTCCGGCATTTTCTGGATGAGGTTTCAAGCCAGCAGGTAGCTAAAGGTTTCACCATAAGTGTCAGCATTATGGTTGCTTTTGCCCTGGTCTGGTTATGTAGTAAACCAACAAAAATAAAACACCCGATCTCATCTTCTGATTCGATGAATTAATTACCTGAGGGATTTATTTTTATGGATCATTTAACCCTGCGTTATTACGACGCAGAAATGCGCTACCTGCGTGAAGCCGCGAAAGAGTTCGCGCAAACCCACCCCGATCGCGCAGCGATGCTCGACCTGGATAAGGCCGGCACACCGGATCCGTATGTTGAACGGCTGTTCGAAGGCTTTGCTTTCTCAATGGGACGGCTACGGGAGAAGATCGATGACGACCTGCCGGAACTGACCGAAGGGCTGGTCAGTATGCTCTGGCCACACTACCTGCGAACCATTCCGTCACTCTCGGTGGTCGCGTTCACGCCTGCGCTTCAGACTGTTAAGATGGCGGAAGTGATGCCCGCGGGTCTGGAAGTATACTCCCGCCCGGTTGGGCCGAAAAACACGGTTTGCCGTTACCGCACCACCCGCGATGTGATGCTCAATCCGCTGAATATCTCCCGGGTGACCATGGCCACTGAGCCGGACGGGCGCTCGTTGCTGCGGATGCGTTTTGCCTGCAGCACCCAGGCGGACTGGTCCCATGCGGACCTCAGCCACCTGAGTCTTTATCTCGGGGCGGACGCCCCGGTCAGCAGCCAGCTGAACCTGATGCTGACCAAACGACAGGCTGCCCTGTATATGCGTCTGCCCGGACAGACCGACCGTATTCGCCTCGACGGGTATTTCTCACCGGGCGGGTTTGCGGAGGAAGACGGGCTGTGGCCGAAGGGTGATACCGCCTTTAGTGGTTACCAGCTGCTACTGGAGTATTTCACCTTCCGCGACAAGTTTATGTTTGTCCACCTTAACGGCCTTGAGGGCATTACACCGCCTGCCGGAGCGGAGTATTTCGACATTGAAGTCGTGTTCAGCACACCGTGGCCATCAGAGCTGCCGGTCACCGATGACGCGGTTCGTCTGCACTGTGTGCCGGTGATTAACCTGTTCACACTGGAAGCTGACCCGCTCACCATTACCGGGCTTGAAAGTGAGTACCTGCTGCGCCCCAAACGTCTGCAGGACGGACACACCGAGATTTATTCGGTGGATTCGGTGACAGGCTCAAACCGGACCGGTGATGCAGAGTATGTGCCGTTCAGCAGCTTCAGGCACAAGGGCGGGATGATGCGCCGTCATGCACCACCCCGTTACTACCACACCCGTGTGAAGCGCAGCGTGACCGGGCTGTATGACACCTGGCTTATCCTCGGTGGCCACCAGTGGGAAGATGACCGCTTGTTTGAGCGTGAAGCTGTCTCGCTGCAAATCACCGGCACCAACGGCCAGCTGCCGCGCCGTGCGCTACAAAGCACGCTGCTTGACCGTTGTGAGCAGGTGGTCAGTACACAACTTTCAGTACGCAACCTCTGCAAACCAACGCTGCCTGTTTACCCGCCAGCGGAAGACCGTTTCCACTGGCGGGTGCTGAGCCACCTTGGCTCCGGATTCCTGAATATGATGAGCACCGCTGAAGTGCTGCGCGGGACGCTTGCACTGTATAACTGGCAGGAAGATGAACTGAACACCCGACGCCTGGAGGCGATTCAGCAGGTGGCGCATCATCGCCTTCAACGTTTTGAGCAGGGTTACCTCCTGCGGGGGCTGGATATCGAAGTGACCCTCGACAGCAACGGCTTCACTGGTGAGGGCGATATTCACCTGTTCGGCGAAATGCTCAACCGATTCTTTGCGCTTTATGCCGATATGAACCAGTTCAACCAGCTCACCCTCATCGTACAGCCAGAAGGAAAATGTATCCGGTGGAAAGAGAACCACAGTCCGCGCCTGCCCGGCTGATAGCGCTGCTGGGTGACCGGCTGCCATACATGAATTTTTACCGTTTCTGTCGGTTGCTGGAGCAGAGCCAGCCGGATAAACCGGTCACCGGCAGCACATGGCAGGTACGGCATGAGCCGGTGCGCTTCCGGCCCCATCCAGGCATGAGTTTTCCGGCATCTGAAATCAAAGGGATTGAGCAGCCTGAGTATCCGCATCTTCCGCCGACTGTACGTATCACCTTTATGGGGCTCTACGGCGTGGAGTCTCCACTGCCGACGCACTATATCGATGACATTACCCAGCGACGGGAAGGGTATGAGGCCACCGCGGATTTCCTCGATATCTTTAACCATCGGCTGATTACCCAGTATTACCGTATCTGGCGTAAATATTCATACCCGGCGACTTTCGAAGAAGGCGGTAAGGACAAAACCTCGCAGTACCTGCTGGGACTGGCCGGGCTCGGGATTAACGGCTGCACGGACAGTATCGCGACCCCGGCTTCGCGCTTTCTGGCACTGCTGCCGGTCATGTTACTGCCGGGGCGTACCGCAGAAGGCATGGCCTCGCTGGTGCGCCTGCTGGCACCCAACACGCAGGCGAAAATCTGGCATCATGACAAACGCCGTGTGCCGCTGAAGAAGCCACTGACCATGAGCGTCAGCCAGCCCGTCTCCCTGACAAATCGCCCGGTGATGGGCAGCTATGCCACCGATGTGAACAGTCAGGTACTGATGCGTCTGTACACCTCGAATCCGGCTGAAGTACAGGGCTGGTTACCAGGCGGCGAGCTTCACACGGATTTAATGGCATTGCTGCATGTGTATCTTGGGTCACGGCTCGACGTTCGCCTGCAGTTGTGTGTCGATCGTAGCCTGTTGCCGGACGCGACAATGAGCATTAAACCTGAGGTCGGCGCAGTACAGTTGGGCCGCACCGCCGTAATGCGGCCGCTAAATGCGGCGAACACTGCCGCACATTGCAAAACAATAACCATCAATCTTGGCCGCTATGAGCGGGTACAGGAAAATATACACCGCAGGGAGACCGATGAAGATGGCGATTACCGCTGGTAAATTTCCTCTGGCTGCGCTGGCCGCCAGTATCACACTGATGCTGACGGGCTGTGGGCTGACTCAAAAAGTGACTGACGGCACCGTTGCTGTGACCAAATCTATTTTTTATAAGCAGGTAAAAATTCTCCACCTCGATATCCGTGCCCGCGAGGCCGTGAACAACAACGCCGGTGGTGTAGCACTGTCGACAGTGGTGCGTATTTATCAACTTAAAGACCGTAAGACCTTCGACAGCACGGACTACCCGTCTCTGTTTAAAGCCGATAGTGAGGCCATTAATGCAGATCTGGTGGCAGAGAAAGATATCCGCCTGCAACCGGGCGGTGCTGCGACGGTGGATATGCCAATGGAGGAGGACGCTCAGTACGTGGCAGTGGCAGGGATGTTTATGTCGCCGGACCAGACGAACAATACCTGGCGCGTTGTGCTGAGCCGTGATGATCTTGATCCGGATAAAGCACGGGTTATTGAGGCGGGCAACAACCGATTGACCCTGCAGGTGCTGAAAGATGAGTGAGTCATCCAGTCCTTCACTTTATGAAACGCTTTACGGCAATTTCACCGGCGGCTTAGATCTTCATCAGGTCAGCGAGGAAAATCAGGTCATTCTGTCGGTACTGGATAACATGCAGCGCGTTCTCAACTGTCGCGCCGGCACACTGGCGCATCTGCCCGACTATGGCCTGCCGGATATGACCAAAATCCTCCAGGGTATGCCAGGTACCGCCCATGAACTGATGGGCACCCTGTCGGCTGTCCTGCTCAAATATGAACCCCGCCTGAAAAGGATAGATGTGGTCCTGCTGGAGCAAAACGTACCTGGCGAGCTGCGTTATGCCATTGATGCTGAGCTCAAAGGTATCGGCCAGGTGCGCTACGGCACCGAGTTTATGCCGGAAGGGCGGGTTCTCCTGCGGCATCTTAAGCAACAGCAATATCTCGATACGAAAACTCGTCTGTAAGGCCAGAAAACACCATGTCAGAAAAATCACAGTTCCTCAAAAAACTACAGGCCAGACAGCCAGTTCCGGTTTCGTTTACCAGCAAAACTCAGGCCGATATTGCAGCGTTCCACCAGCGAATGGCACAGCTTCAGGAGCAAATGGACGCGTGGCTGACAGGTACCGGACTGAATATGGAGCTGTTCACTGCATCGGTCACGGACCTGCTGGTGGAAGGCGGGGCTTTTGACATTCCCGGTATCGTCCTGCATTACGACGACCGATCTGTAACGTTTACGCCGGTATTTTTGTACGGTCAGGGCGTGACCGGATGTGTGGAAGCGGCCTTCCACACTAAAGGAAGCATGTCGTCACTGGGGCGTTTATTTATGCGTTCAGGTACGGTGAGCGACTGGACCTATACTCCGGCGGGTGCATTATCACGTTCTGGAGAGCGTTTTGATGAGAGCACATTTTTTGGTCTGATTTTGGCGCTTCTGCCATAGCTGCGGGTACTGCAGCCCCTCTGAATATGCAGCACGCGAAGCCGCATAAACGACGACCTTCACTTACTCCTGATACGCCAAATGGACGACTGGCCATGAATGACATTATCCCACGTAAAATCAAAACCGGCGGCGACCCGCGCACGCTACCGGACTATACCGCCCTGCGTGATGAGCTGAGTAAGCTCACCCATCCGGCGCGTCCAGACGTTAACTGGCGGCATGTCGAAAAACTTTGTCTTTCACTGTTTGAGCAGAACGGCGTGGAGCTTCAGACGCTGGCCTGGTACACGCTGGCTCGGACGCAGCTGGCCGGATTATTCGGGCTCAATGAAGGTCTGGCGATACTGGAGGCGCTGATTAGTCATCAGTGGGGGGCGATGTGGCCACAGCCGGTTCATGCCCGCATGGAAATCCTCAGCAGCCTGAGTCAGCGTCTGCAGCAACGGATGCGCTCGCTCCCGCTCAATTACAGCGACCTCAGCCAGCTGTACCAGGCTGAGCAACGGCTCACCGCGCTGGGGGAGGTGCTGCAGCGCCTGGAGCTTAAGCATCATAGCCAGCTGGATACGTTGCGTACCCTGATGCACAACAGTGCTGTCCGGCTGGAAAACAGCGAGGGAGCAACCGTCTCTGCCAGTAGTCCTGTTGAAGAAGATAACGCCCGGAACGAAGCAGTAAAATGGGTGTATGTCGCACAGTCGGAGTACCCGGCGAATGTTGACGTTCAGACGGCAATACCCGGTCAGATGAAAAAGTGGAAATCTTTCGTCGCCGGCATGGGGACCATGCTGGTGATAAGCGCACTTGCATTATGGGGGTGGCAGTATCTTCACCGTACTGACCCGCTACAGGCTCAGCTTGCAGCCTCATTGTCACCTTTGCCTGCACCTCTGTCACCTGAACAGCTTAAAACGTTGCGCCAGCAATCTTCGTTACCGAAAACAGCGATCGCGCAAACGCAGCAGCAACTTGCCCTGCTGGATAAATTGCCTCTCGACTGGAGTATGACTTACAGCCGAAAACTCACGGAACAGGCTGAGATGTTGTGGCCGGAGCAGGCTAAGCCTCTGGTTCAGCAGTGGCAGCAGCAACGGAATGCCGCGGCGTTACCAACAGAACAACTGAACGGCTGGCATCAGGGGATGGCAACGCTGGAGAAGTTGAGTCACCGCCTGAACGGTCTGGATGAGCAGAAGGGGAAATACATGACCGTCAGTGAGCTGAAGTCAGTGGTTTTTTCCGCTATGCAGTCATTTAATCAATCGATACCGGCTGAAGAACAGCTCCGACGACTGTCGCAGTATCCTGCTGGAAATGTACTTCCTGAAGGGGAGAAGACTCAACTTGAGCTGCATTTAAAACAACTGGCAACGCGTTATGCTCAAATAAAACAGGACGCCTCTGTTCAATGAGTTGATGGGGCGAAATTGGCTGAAAAAAGAGAGAAAGGTCAAAGTGCCCCCTGCAGGAATCGAACCTGCAACTAGCCCTTAGGAGGGGCTCGTTATATCCATTTAACTAAGGGGACGAGGCGGCACGAGTATAGCGTTATTTACACTTTGCGTTAAGCGCATCGCCGCCTGACTGCTCAAAGAGTCACCATTCAGCCCGTTTTTTTTGCCGAATTGCCCTCATTCTCCTGCGCCTTTAGCTCAGCTTTGCGTTTGTTAGACATGTCGTTACGGATTTGTGCATGGCTTAACAGCGCGAAGATAAACGTTCCGCCGCAGATATTCCCGGCCAGAGTCGGAAGGGCGAACGGCCAGAAAAAATCAGTCCAGTGAAGCGTACCATTAAAGACCAGATAAAGTATTTCAACGGTACCGACCACAATATGCGTGGTGTCCGCCAGGGCAATCAGCCAGGTCATCAGTATGATCACCACAATTTTGGCGCTGCCTGCGGAAGGAAACATCCACACCATCGTGGCGATAATCCAGCCGGAGATGATGGCGTTTGCGAACATTTCGGCCGGCGTGTTTTTCATCACGTCCATGCCAATTTTCACAAACGCATCCCGGGTAGGTTCATCAAAGATCGGCATATATTCAAACGCCCAGGCGGCGATACCCGTGCCTATAATGTTACCCAGCAGGACCACGCCCCACAAACGCAACAATAAACCGAAATTGCCGAGGGTTGGATTTTGCATCACTGGCAGAACGGCAGTCACCGTGTTTTCAGTAAACAGCTGCTGGCGGGCCATGATGACAATAATAAAGCCGAAGGTATAGCCGAGGTTCTCCAGTAAAAAACCGCCGGGGACACCCTCAAGTTGAACATGAAATATCCCTTTTGCGAGCAGTGACGCGCCCATTGACAGTCCCGCAGCGATGGCTGACCAGAAGAGGGCCATGGCATCGCGCTCCATCTCCTTTTCGCCATCCTGGCGTATATGTTCGTGAATTGCCATCGCGCGGGAGGGGAGGCGATCTTCATCAACTTCTATCTTCTCGCCGCGCGCTTTCTCCTCGCTCTCAATTTCAATATCCTCTTTGCTCTCTGCAATTTTGTCTTCACCCACTTCTTTCATAACGGCTCCCGGAGGTTGATCTTTCTTTTAAGCGTAGCGGCTTTTATCAGGATGCCTGTGGGGATGCTCTTAAATTGGCGGCAATGACAACAAAGGTGAGACATCTCTTTCAAAGGCATTATAAAATTGCCAGCGAAACGAATTCCAAAAGCCAGGCTATGCTGAGATCAGAGCCACGGTGTTTATTGCCCGTGCTTGTGCTCATAGACATCGGTAAACGTGCTGTTACAATCACTTGCACGTTTACAGACGGAGCGCCAGATGCTTCGTTACGGATGGCAATCAACGATAGCCATACTGAACAGGGAGATATTTATGAAACTTCGGCTGTCGGCGCTTGCGCTGGGCATGACGATGCTTGTGGGCTGCGCCAGCTCCGGGGAGCAAACGGGACGCTCCGATCCTCTCGAAGGATTTAACCGCTCCATGTATAGCTTCAACTACAACGTGCTGGATCCGTATGTGGTTCGGCCGGTGGCAGTGGCATGGCGCGATTATGTTCCACAGCCTGCGCGTAATGGGCTAAGCAATTTTACCAGCAACCTCGAAGAGCCCGCGGTTATGGTGAACTACTTCCTGCAGGGTAACCCGTATCAGGGGATGGTGCACTTTACCCGCTTCTTCCTGAACTCCATTCTGGGGATGGGCGGCTTTATTGACGTCGCAGGCATGGCGAACCCGAAACTGCAGCGTGAACAACCGCACCGCTTCGGCAGCACCCTGGGGCATTATGGCGTAGGTTATGGTCCGTATGTCCACCTGCCGTTCTATGGCAGCTTCACCGTGCGTGATGATGGTGGCGATATGGTCGATACGTTGTATCCGGTCCTGTCGTGGCTGACCTGGCCGCTGTCGGTGGGTAAATGGACGGTGGAAGGGATTGAAACCCGCGCGCAACTGCTCGACTCAGACGGTCTGCTGCGCCAGTCTTCCGATCCTTACATTATGGTGCGTGAAGCATACTTCCAGAATCACGATTTTATTGCCAACGGTGGCAAGCTGAAGCCGGAGGAGAATCCAAACGCGAAGGCTATCGAAAACGAACTCAAAGATATCGATTCGGAATAAATAAAAAAGGTGAGCGATGCTCACCTTTTTCGATTTCAGTGCGCTTAGAACGCGTAGTTAAAGTTCGTACCGAACAGCCAGGCTTTACCTTCAGAGGTAAACTCGTACGGACCTTCCTGGAACGTCACTTTCTGACCGTGCATATAAGATACGCCCGCATCGATGGACGCATTCTCGTTGAACGCATATGTCGCACCAGCACTTAACCAGAAGCGGTCCTGATCCGGAATGGAAATGGAACGTTTGTCTGCCGGAACCGGGCTGTCGTCAAATGCGATACCGGAGCGGAAAGTCCAGTTTTTATCGTAGTAGTAGGTGGTACCCAACGCAATACGATAGGCGTCGTGGAAGCTTTCATCCTTATAGAACAGCGTTTGACCATTGTTGCCGGTTGCTTTCAGCTCCTGGAACTGGCTCCAGCTGGTGTAGGCCAGGCTATAATGAATAGCCCATTGTGGTGCCACGCGGTTGTAACCGGAGACTTCCCACATTTCTGGTAAATGCAGCGACAGTGAACCTGGAACTGTCTGGTTTGAAGTACCCCATGGAATGGTGGTACCCGCGCCTGGAACCAGGTTGTTGACTGGCGCCAGGATGCCGCTCTTGTAATCGCCGTCGAAGTCAATTTTCACTTCGGAACGATAGGTCAGGCCCCAACGGTTGTTTTTGTCCAGCTCATACAGGATACCGGCGTTCCAGCCATAGCCCCACTCATCACCTTTCAGGCTGGCAATTTTATTGCTGTTTTTCGGCAGGCTGGCAGTCTGCTCGCCGGAGTAACGCTCAATTTTTGCATCAGCGTAGACGGCATCAAAGCCCAGACCAAAGCTCCAGCTGTCGTTCAGACGATAAGCACCGCTCAGGTTCAGGTTCAGCGTCGTAAGATCGGTTTTACCGCCGTATTCACCTGCCGGATAGTTGTTATTGAATTCAGTTGCAAGGCCGTAGTTGGACGTGACGGACGCCCCCCAGCCAAATTGCTCATTAATAGGTGCAACGAAGTGCAGGTTGGGTACCCATGCGGTCGGGGCAATATTGTCCGCTTTCAGGCTCGCACCTGTGTAAGGCGACTTGCCAGAAATGTTGACATCAGGATCGATATATACCGCACCCGCAGAGAAGGTCGGGCGATCGAACATCATGATCAGTGCAGGGTTACGGCTGGCGTTACCTGCATCATCAGCAATTGCACCTTCCCCAGAATACGCGCGGCCAAGGCCAGAGGAAGAAAATTCGTTTAACTGAAAGCCCGCTGACCAGGCGGAAGTGGAGACGATTGCCACTGCGACTGCCAGCGCAGTCTTGTTGAACAGGGTTTTCTGGCTCATGACCATAACCTCATTGAGTTATTTTTATTCAATAATTGTTACATACCGTAACAGGAGCGCGAAGTGTAGGGTCTGAGGTTTGACAGACAAATCAGACCAGTGGCCAGAGTATAGGTCTGACCAGCTGGGATGTTGCAAGTTTGTTTATTAATATTTTCAAACATGTTTCATGAAACGAGATCTGGTTGGCAAAAATGTGACCATCGCGACTCAGTCAAAAGGGTGGTTTTTGTTTTAGATCATTTTTTAGTGTGATATTGGTCACTTATCCGATTTTGCGCCATTAACGGCTGGAGAGAGCCTGCGCCGGGGCGTAAAATAGCAGCATCGTGTTTATCTCGCGCGCTGCGCGAATACAGAGGAAATTGAGCTATGAGTAAATGCAGTGCTGATGAAACCCCGGTTTGCTGCTGTATGGATGTTGGCACCATCATGGACAACTCCGATTGCACAGCGTCTTACAGCCGTGTGTTCACCAACCGCGCTGAAGCGGAAGAAACCCTGTCCGCGCTGAGCAAGCGTGCGCGTGATGTTGAATCCGATCCGTGCGAAATCAAATCTACCTTCACCGAGGTGGACGGCGGCGTGAAGCTGGATATTGACTTCGTGTTTGCCTGCGAAGCAGAAACGCTGATTTTCCAGCTGGGCCTGCGTTAATTCCTGCGGGCTGGTGCCCTCACCCCGACCCTCTCCCACGGGAGAGGGTGCAAACACTAAAAACGGTAACCTACGGGTTACCGTTTTGCTTTTACCTCGGGGCATTTTCTTTTTCTTCTCTGTGTCTTACCTCGCACTTTTTCGTTTCCCCAATTGGCTCAATGTAAAAAAATGGTTAAGACTATTATCAGGTCAGACCACTTAACGTTTGCGTCAATTTTTTACAGGGGAGTGTTATGAGTCAGGCATTACCGCTTATTACCCGTCAGGGCGATCGCATTGCCATTGTCAGTGGTTTGCGTACGCCGTTTGCGCGTCAGGCAACGGCGTTTCATGGCATACCGGCTGTCGATCTGGGGAAAATGGTGGTGGGGGAGATGCTGGCTCGCAGCGAAATTCCGCCTGAGGTCATTGAACAGCTGGTTTTCGGCCAGGTGGTTCAGATGCCTGAAGCTCCCAATATTGCGCGAGAAATTGTCCTCGGCACCGGGATGAGCGTTCATACGGATGCCTATAGTGTCAGTCGCGCCTGTGCGACCAGTTTCCAGGCGGTGGCTAACGTGGCGGAAAGCCTCATGGCGGGCACCATTCGCGCCGGGATCGCCGGAGGCGCCGATTCCTCTTCGGTACTGCCTATTGGCGTCAGTAAAAAGCTGGCCCGTATTCTGGTGGATGCAAACAAAGCCCGCACGACCGGTCAGAAGCTCAAACTCTTCTCGCGTTTACGTCTGCGCGACCTGATGCCTGTACCCCCTGCTGTCGCAGAATATTCTACCGGCCTGCGCATGGGCGATACCGCGGAACAGATGGCGAAAACCTACGGCATTACCCGTGAGCAGCAGGACGCGCTGGCGCATCGTTCACATCAGCTGGCGGCGAAAGCCTGGTCAGAGGGCAAGCTCACCGACGAGGTGATGACCGCTTACACGCCTCCTTATCGGGAACCTCTGGTTGAAGACAACAATATCCGCGGTACCTCGACGCTGGCGGATTACGCCAAACTGCGTCCGGCGTTCGACCGTAAACATGGCACCGTGACTGCGGCCAACAGTACACCGTTGACGGATGGGGCAGCCGCCGTGATCCTTATGACCGAATCCCGCGCGAAAGAGCTGGGCATCACCCCTCTGGGCTATTTGCGCAGCTATGCCTTCACCGCCATTGATGTCTGGCAGGACATGTTGTTAGGTCCAGCCTGGTCCACGCCGCTGGCACTGGATCGCGCAGGGCTGACGCTGGCTGATTTAACCCTGATTGATATGCACGAAGCCTTCGCCGCACAAACCCTGGCAAACGTACAGCTGCTGGCAAGCGAGCGTTTTGCACGTGATGTGCTGGGGCGCGCCCATGCCACGGGTGAAGTGGATCAAAGCAAATTCAACGTGCTGGGTGGTTCGATTGCCTATGGTCATCCGTTTGCGGCGACTGGGGCGAGGATGATTACTCAGACATTACACGAGCTACGTCGCCGCGGTGGCGGGTTTGGCCTGGTGACCGCCTGTGCGGCGGGTGGCCTGGGTGCTGCAATGGTTCTGGAGGCTGAATAATGGAAATGACATCTGCATTTAACCTGACGGTTCGCCTCGATAATGTCGCCGTAATCGCCATTGATGTGCCTGACGAAAAAATGAATACCCTGAAGGCGGAGTTTGGCACTCAGGTTCGCGCGATGCTCAGGCAGATCCGCGAAAACAAGGCCATTCGCGGTCTGGTGTTTATCTCGGCCAAGCCGGATAACTTTATTGCCGGGGCCGACATTAACATGATCGCCCGGGCGCAAAGCGCGCAGGAAGCGGAAGATCTTGCGCGTCAGGGGCAGCAGGTAATGGCCGAGATCAACGCGCTGCCGATCCCGGTGATTGCCGCGATCCACGGTGCTTGTTTGGGTGGTGGACTGGAGCTGGCGCTGGCCTGCCACAGCCGCATTTGTACTGACGATGCGAAAACCGTTCTGGGCCTGCCGGAAGTGCAATTAGGTCTCCTGCCTGGTTCTGGTGGCACGCAGCGTCTGCCGCGCCTGGTAGGGGTTAGCACCGCGCTGGAAATGATTCTCACCGGCAAGCAGCTGCGCGCCCGTCAGGCGCTGAAAGCCGGTCTGGTTGACGATGTCGTTCCCCACGCGATTTTACTGGAAGCTGCTGTAGAACTGGCGCTGAAAGGTCGCCAGCCAAAACGTCCTCTTCCGGTGCGAGAGCGTGTGCTGGCGGGTCCTCTGGGAAGGACGATCCTGTTCAACATGGTGGGCAAAAAGACCGAACAAAAAACCAAAGGCAACTACCCGGCGGCGAAACGGATCCTGGAGGTGATTGAAACCGGGTTGTCACAGGGAAGCAGTAGCGGCTATGCCGCTGAAGCCAAAGCCTTTGGCGAGCTGGCGATGACGCCGCAGTCACGGGCGCTGCGCAGCATTTTCTTCGCCAGCACAGAGGTGAAAAAAGATCCGGGCAGCGAGGCTGAGCCTGCTCCGCTGCGTGCAATTGGCGTGCTCGGGGGTGGGCTGATGGGCGGCGGCATTTCTTTCGTTACCGCAAGTAAAGGGAAACTGCCGGTACGCATCAAAGACATTAACCCTAAGGGAATCAACCACGCGCTGCAGTACAGCTGGCAGAACCTTGATCAAAAGGTCAAGCGCCGCCATATCAAGGCAAGCGAACGTGATAAAACCCTGGCGATGATCTCCGGCACGACGGACTACAGCGGTTTTGCGCACCGCGATCTGGTGATTGAAGCCGTATTTGAAGATCTGGCGCTCAAGCAGCAGATGGTGGCGGACGTTGAACAGCATTGCGCGCCGCATACCATTTTTGCCTCGAATACGTCGTCATTACCCATCGGCGATATCGCAGCGAAAGCCGCGCGTCCTGAGCAGGTGATTGGTCTGCACTTTTTCAGCCCGGTAGAAAAAATGCCGCTGGTGGAGGTGATCCCTCACGCCACAACCAGCCCGCAAACCATCGCTACCGTGGTGAAGCTGGCGAAAAAACAGGGCAAAACCCCCATCGTGGTTGCGGACAAAGCCGGCTTCTACGTCAACCGTATTCTGGCGCCGTACATCAACGAAGCGATGCGGCTGCTGACGGAAGGGGAGAAGATTGATCACGTCGATGAGGCACTGGTAAAGTTTGGCTTCCCCGTTGGTCCTATCCAACTTTTGGATGAGGTGGGAATAGACACCGGCACTAAAATTATACCTGTACTGGAAGCCGCTTATGGCGATCGTTTTGCGCCGCCTGCAAATATTGTTTCTGCAATTTTGAAGGACGATCGCAAAGGCAGAAAAAATGAACGCGGTTTCTATCTTTACGGCGCGAAAGGGCGTAAAAGCAAGAAACAGGTCGACCCTTCTGTTTATGGGCTTATCCCGACCTCAGGTCAGGGGAGACTCTCCGCCGTTCAGTGTGCTGAACGTTGTGTGATGATGATGCTCAATGAAGCGGCACGCTGCTTTGGTGAGCAGGTGATCAAGAGCGCACGGGATGGCGACATCGGCGCCGTATTTGGTATTGGTTTCCCGCCGTTCCTTGGCGGCCCGTTCCGTTACATGGATACACTCGGCGCGGGTGAAGTGGTGGCTATTCTGCAACGTCTGGCATCGCAATATGGCCCGCGGTTTACACCGTGTGACGAATTATTGCAGATGGCGGAACGGGGCCAGACATTTTGGCCTGCAAGAGAAACTGTCCTCGTAAGCTGAGGTCAAAGAAGGGTAAATCCCGACGTGAATGAACCTGTTCTGGCGATTTTGTAAACAGAGATTGACTATACTTACGCCATTGAGGTAAAAAACAGCGTTTCATTCACCGAATGGATCAGGCACAATGCCCGGCCATCGGGTTTTCTACCTCAGAGCATTTATCGCGGGTAGTCAACGCCGGTGATTCTGGTTAACAAAAGCGGTGCAATATGCAAGTTTTTATCATGCGTCACGGCGACGCGGCACTCGATGCCGCCAGTGACTCAGTACGTCCTTTAACAGTCTGTGGTTGCGACGAATCTCGTCTGATGGCAACCTGGCTTAAAGGCCAAAAAGTGGATATCGAACGCGTTCTGGTGAGTCCGTTCCTGCGTGCAGAACAGACGCTGGACGTGGTAGGGGAGTGTATGAACCTGCCATCCAGTGTCGATGTTCTTCCTGAACTGACGCCATGCGGTGATGTCGGCCTTGTCAGCGCCTACCTTCAGGCACTGTGCAATGAAGGTGTCGCTTCCGCACTGGTCATTTCCCACCTGCCACTGGTTGGCTATCTGGTTTCTGAGTTGTGCCCGGGCGAAACGCCGCCAATGTTCACCACATCCGCCATTGCCAACGTCACCCTCGACGAAACCGGCAAAGGGGTCTTTAACTGGCAAATGAGTCCGTGCAACCTGAAGATGGCAAAAGCTATCTGACGTGACGTGCGACAGGGCGGGGTGCAAATGTGCTTCCCGCCATGCTGTCAGGGCAACTCAGGCGGTTGCCACTCCTCAACTTCTATCAACACCAGCAATGCGGCATCTCCGCCGTACTCTTTGGGTGCCTGATGAAACGCCATAACATGTGGATGCTGAGCCAGCCACAGCGGCGTTTGTTGCTTAAGAATATGTTTCCCATGGCCGTGCATCACGCAGGTGCAAAACACGTGTTCGCGGCGACAGGCGGCGATCAGTGCCCCCAGCTCCTGTTTCGCCTGCATCTGCGTTAATCCGTGCAGATCGAGAAACAGCTCCGGTGAATAATCTCCGCGACGTAATTTTTTCAGTTCAAAGTGGCTGACGTCCTCGCGCACGTATTTCACCGCGCCCTGAGTATTCAGCAGCGGTTGAAACTCATCTGAAAAATAGTGGCTGTTATCCGCCTGCTCCTGCAGCAGTCGTTTGACCGGAACGTCGCTGATTTTTTTACGCTGCGGGCGATGGACAATGGTGTCCTGCGTGATTTTACGCGTCCCGGTCATCAGCTGGCGGAAGAGAGCCTGATCCTCCTCGCTGAGCGATGTTTTCTTTTTCATTCGTCACTCTCATCTCGTATTTCCGATAGTGTACCCGACTAAACGCATTTTTTAACCTCAAGCGCGACGCGTCATTGCTGATTTATCGCCGTCTTCATGGCAAACTAGCCGCCGAAAATTATGCGAGCATGCCCTGGAGGAAAGAGTGGATAAAATATTTGTCGATGAAGCAGTAAACGAGCTGCATACCATACAGGACATGTTGCGCTGGTCGGTTAGCCGCTTCAGCGCCGCCAACATCTGGTACGGTCATGGTACCGATAACCCGTGGGATGAGGCCGTTCAGCTGGTGCTGCCGTCTCTTTATCTGCCGCTGGATATTCCGGAAGACATGCGCACCGCGCGCCTGACCTCCAGTGAAAAACACCGCATTGTTGAGCGGGTGATCCGCCGCGTCAACGAACGCATTCCGGTCGCCTACCTGACCAACAAGGCCTGGTTCTGCGGCCACGAATTCTATGTTGATGAGCGCGTGCTGGTGCCGCGTTCACCGATTGGTGAGCTGATCAACAACCACTTTGAAGGCCTGATTCACCATCAGCCGCAGCACATTCTGGATATGTGCACCGGCAGCGGCTGCATCGCGATTGCCTGCGCCTATGCCTTCCCGGAAGCGGAAGTGGACGCCGTCGATATCTCTACCGACGCGCTGGCCGTCACCGAGCACAACATTGAAGAGCACGGCCTGATCCATCACGTTACGCCAATCCGCTCGGATCTGTTCCGCGACCTGCCGACGCTGCAGTACGACCTGATCGTCACTAACCCGCCGTACGTCGACGCTGAAGACATGTCCGATCTGCCAAATGAATACCGTCATGAGCCGGAGCTGGGTCTGGCGTCAGGCACTGACGGCCTGAAGCTGACTCGTCGCATTCTGGCCTGCGCGCCGGATTACCTGACCGACGACGGTGTTCTGATTTGTGAAGTGGGCAACAGCATGGTACATCTGATAGAGCAGTACCCGGATGTGCCGTTCACCTGGCTTGAGTTCGATAACGGCGGTGACGGCGTCTTTATGCTGACCAAAGCGCAGCTGCTCGATGCGCGCGAATACTTCAGTATCTATAAAGATTAATCCAGCGGGCTTCGGCCCGTTTCACAACGCTCAAACACAAACAACAACATCGGAGCCGTGATGGCAGGAAACAGTATTGGACAGATATTCCGCGTGACCACCTTTGGTGAGTCGCACGGGCTGGCTTTAGGTTGTATCGTTGACGGCGTACCGCCCGGCATCGAACTGACTGAAGCTGATTTGCAGCACGACCTTGACCGCCGTCGTCCGGGCACCTCTCGCTACACCACGCAGCGTCGCGAGCCGGATCAGGTCAAAATTCTCTCTGGCGTCTTTGAAGGCCGCACCACCGGGACCAGCATTGGTCTGCTGATCGAAAACACCGACCAGCGTTCTCAGGACTACGGCGCTATTAAAGACGTATTCCGTCCGGGCCACGCTGACTATACCTACGAGCAAAAGTACGGTTTCCGCGACTATCGCGGCGGCGGACGCTCTTCCGCGCGTGAAACCGCAATGCGCGTGGCGGCGGGTGCCATTGCCAAAAAATACCTGCAGCAGAAATTTGGCATCGTCATTCGCGGCTGTCTGACCCAGATGGGCGATATTCCTCTGGCCATTAAAGACTGGGACCAGGTTGAGCAAAACCCGTTCTTCTGCGCCGATGCCGACAAGCTGGATGCGCTGGACGAGCTGATGCGTGGCCTGAAAAAAGAGGGTGACTCCATTGGGGCGAAGGTCACCGTGGTGGCCGACGGCGTGCCGCCAGGCTGGGGCGAGCCGGTGTTTGACCGTCTCGACGCTGACATTGCGCACGCGCTGATGAGCATCAACGCGGTAAAGGGCGTAGAGATTGGCGACGGGTTTGACGTGGTTCAGCTTCGCGGCAGCCAGAATCGCGACGAAATCACGAAAGCGGGCTTCCAGAGCAACCATGCGGGTGGCATCCTCGGCGGGATCAGCAGCGGGCAGCAGATTGTTGCGAATATTGCCCTGAAGCCAACCTCCAGCATTACCGTGCCGGGCCACACGATTAACCGCTCTGGCGAAGAAGTTGAGATGATCACCAAAGGACGTCACGATCCTTGCGTGGGGATCCGTGCGGTGCCGATCGCAGAAGCGATGCTGGCGATCGTGCTGATGGATCACTTCCTGCGCCAGCGCGCGCAGAATGCGGATGTGACGACCACCATTCCACGCTGGTAACCATGAAAAAAACCGCAATTGCTCTGCTGGCGCTGCTCGCCAGTGGAGCCAGTCTGGCCGCCACGCCGTGGCAAAAGATCACCCATCCGGTGGCGGGCAGCGCGCAGTCTATCGGCGCCTTTTCGAACGGCTGTATCGTCGGCGCGCAGGCACTTCCGCTGCAATCGGATACTTATCAGGTGATGCGTACCGACCAGCGCCGTTACTTCGGTCACCCTGACCTGGTGCTGTTTATTCAGCGACTGGGAAACCAGGTACATAACCTGGGGCTGGGGACGATGCTGATTGGCGATATGGGCATGCCTGCGGGCGGGCGCTTTAACGGCGGGCACGCCAGCCACCAGACCGGACTGGATGTCGATATCTTCCTGCAGCTACCGAAAACACGCTGGACGTCCGCGCAACTTCTGAAACCGCAGGCGCTGGATCTGGTGGCGAGTGACGGTAAGCGCGTGGTGCCCTCCCTGTGGACGCGGGATGTGTCCAGCATGATCAAGCTGGCAGCAGAAGATAATGACGTCACGCGGATCTTTGTGAATCCGGCCATCAAACAACAGCTCTGCCTGGATGCCGGAACTGACCGCGACTGGCTGCGCAAAGTGCGCCCGTGGTTCCAGCATCGTGCGCACATGCACGTTCGTTTGCGTTGCCCGGCAAACAGCCTGGAATGTGAAGATCAGCTGTTACCTCCGCCAGGCGATGGCTGCGGTGCGGAGCTGCAGAGCTGGTTTGAACCGGCAAAACCTGGAACCTCTAAGCCTGAGAAGAAGACACCGCCTCCGTTGCCGCCTTCCTGCCAGGCGCTACTGGATGAGCATGTACTTTAATGGATAATTTCGTCGATCTGTTTATGGTGTCCCCGCTGCTGCTGGTGGTGCTGTTTTTTGTTGCCATGTTAGCCGGGTTTATTGATGCGCTTGCTGGCGGCGGCGGGTTGTTAACGGTACCCGCACTGCTGGCGGCGGGCATGAGCCCCGCTCAGGCACTGGCCACCAACAAACTTCAGGCCTGCGGCGGCTCGCTTTCGGCATCGCTCTATTTTATCCGCCGCAAGGTGGTGAGCCTCGCCGATCAGAAGCTCAATATTCTGATGACCTTTATCGGCTCGACGTCGGGCGCGCTGCTGGTGCAGCACGTACAGTCCGATATTTTGCGCCAGATCCTGCCGATTCTGGTTATCTGCATCGGTCTCTACTTCCTGCTGATGCCAAAGCTCGGTGAAGAAGACCGTCAGCGTCGCTTGCATGGCTTGCCGTTTGCCCTGATAGCCGGGGGCTGCGTCGGTTTTTACGACGGCTTCTTTGGCCCGGGCGCAGGCTCGTTTTACGCGCTGGCGTTTGTGACGCTGGCCGGGTTTAACCTCGCTAAATCTACCGCCCATGCCAAAGTGCTTAATGCGACCTCTAACCTTGGTGGCCTGTTGCTGTTTATCATTGGCGGCAAGGTCATCTGGGCAACCGGTTTTGTCATGATGGCAGGGCAGTTCCTGGGGGCGCGCGCGGGCTCGCGCCTGGTATTAAGCAAAGGACAGAAGCTGATTCGCCCGATGATCGTCATCGTTTCGGCGGTCATGAGCGCAAAGCTTCTTTATGACAGCCATGGACAGGAGATCCTCCACTGGTTGGGGATGAACTAATGAACAGTACGCATAACTACGAACAGCTGATTGAGATTTTTAACGGCTGCTTTGCTGATGATTTTAATACCCGTCTGATTAAAGGCGACGACGAACCGATCTATCTTCCTGCTGATGCCGAAGTGCCGTACAACCGGATCGTCTTTGCGCACGGCTTTTACGCCAGCGCGCTGCATGAAATTTCGCACTGGTGTATTGCGGGGAAAGCGCGTCGCGAGCTGGTGGACTTCGGCTACTGGTACTGTCCGGACGGACGCGACGCCGCAACCCAGGGCCAGTTTGAAGATGTGGAAGTGAAACCGCAGGCGCTGGAATGGCTATTCTGTGTCGCGGCGGGTTTCCCGTTCAACGTCAGCTGTGACAACCTCGAAGGCGACTTCGAGCCAGACCGTATCGTCTTCCAGCGCCGCGTGCATGCACAGGTGATGGAATATCTTGAGAAAGGCATCCCGGAACGTCCGGCCCGCCTGATCGAGGCTTTACAGAATTATTACCACACGCCGGTGATCACGGCGGAATGCTTCCCCTGGCCGGAAAATCTTTAACTGAGGAAAAAAGATGATCGCAGAATTTGAATCACGCATTCTGGCGTTAATTGATGACATGGTGGAACACGCCAGTGATGATGAGCTGTTCGCCAGCGGTTATCTGCGTGGTCACCTGACGCTGGCTGTTGCCGAGCTGGAGGCAGGAGACGATCATTCTGCCGAAGCAGTGCATGATGAAGTCACCCGCAGCCTGGAAAAGGCGATTCAGGCGGGTGAACTGTCCCCGCGCGACCAGTCTCTGGTGCTGGGCATGTGGGACACGTTGTTCCAGCAGGCTAAACGCTAAGTCATCGTATTTCGCCCGGTGGCGCTGCGCTTACCGGGCCTACGAATATCCCCTCTCCCTGTGGGAGAGGGTTAGGGTGAGGGCACCCGTCCGCACCCTACTTAACCTTCTTCCCCTTCAGCAGTTTTCGCACCCACAATCGATTCGGGTTCAGCCCCGCAAGCGTTGTTCTGTCCAGCGGTAGCGGCTCGTTGCTCATTTGTGCGGCTAAGGCTTCAGCCAGTAGCGGTGCAGAACACAATCCACGCGAACCCAGCCCACCCAGCATAAACAGTTCGGGATAAACCGGTGCAGCTACCGCCGTTTCCTGGTGGTTTGCAAGGTCGTGATAGGCTTCAAGCGTTGCCTCATAGTTCGGCACATTCCCCATCATCGGCAGATGATCGCGCGTTGCGCAGCGCACGCCACAGCGGGCCGCGCCTTCGCTGACGTCAACCTCTTTCGCCCACGCTGCATCCGGGAAGCAGTCAATCAGGCGCTGGCGGTTTTGCTGTTGATCCGCCTCGCTGTAGCGCATATCCGCTTCGCCACGATGATAGCTCGCCCCGATGCAGTGATGACCATTAGACGGATTTTGTGGCGTCAGATAGCCGTCATAGCACAGCACCTGACGCAGTTTGCCCAGTTCGGACGTAGTAGGGATATGACTCACCTGGCCGCCGACCGGATAAACCGGCACGGATTCTGTCTGGATAAACTGGTTGATGCTATGTCCGTTCGCCAGCACAACGCTGGCATGGCTTGCCTCTTTGCCATCAGCAAAACGCAAATTCCAGCGTTCTGTTCGGGACAGCGATTCAACCTTGTGGGCATAGTAGACCGTCAGCCCGCGTGACTGCGCAAGGTCAATCGCCGCAGCGGTCAGTTCAGCCGGGCACAGCCAGCCGCCGAGCGGATACTGAATGCCCTCGCAGCCGGTTTCAACGCCGGTGGTGTCGGCGGCCTCTTGCGCGCTTAGCGCCCGCGCAATGTCTTCCGGCAGTCCCAGGGACAGCATCTGCGCGATTTTTTGCTGACTTCTCTCATCCCAGCCGAGCTGCGTCACGCCGCACCATTCATGATCGAACGTCACCGGCAGGGCATCATACAGGCGACGGGCAAAGGTAAAGGCCGCCGGGAAAAACTGGAACAGTGCCGGATCGTGCGCGCTTAAAAGGGGATAGAGCGCCCCCTGGCGGTTGCCGGAGGCCCCACCTGCTGGCGCATCGTCAGCACAATAAAGCGTCACCTGCCAGCCACGTTGGATAAGCGCAAGAGACAGCAGTGCGCTGGCGATCCCTCCGCCTGCTATCGCCACTTCCCGTGACGCGCCGGCGCTGCGCGCAAACCAGGGTGCACTGGCGGGGATGTCCAGCGTCTGCTCCATCCTGCCGACCAGCATGTCGCGCTTGCGGCCAAAACCTTTAGTTTTCTGCATGGTAAAGCCCGCTTCCTGCAAGCCGCGACGAACAAAGCCTGCTGAGGTGAAGGTGGCGAGCGTTGCGCCCGGACGCGCCAGTCGCGCCATTGCGTTAAACAGATGCTGGCTCCACATATCCGGGTTTTTGGCAGGCGCAAAACCGTCCAGGAACCACGCGTCCACCGTCTGATTCATCGCATCATCAAGCTTATCGGTAAGATCGTTGATGTCGCCCAGCCACAAATCCAGCGTCACGCGTCCGCCGTCGAGAATCAGACGGTGGCAGCCCCCAATGTGAGGCGGCCACTGTGCCTGAAGCTGTTCAGCCCAGGTAGCCAGCTCCGGCCAGCGTTGATGGGCCTGGCGCAGATCGTGCGCGGTGAGCGGGAATTTTTCGAAACTGATGAAATGTAATCTTTGTAGCGTAGCCTCAGGGTGGGCAGCGTGAAACTGGTCAAACGCCTGCCAGAGGGTCAGAAAATTGAGCCCGGTGCCGAATCCGCTTTCCGCGACCACAAACAGGCTCCGCGGATGCTCCGGGAAGCGGGTGCTGAGCTGGTTTCCGTCGAGGAAAACATAGCGAGTTTCTTCGAGTCCGTTATCATTAGAAAAATAGACGTCATCAAAATCTCGGGAAACAGGTGTACCCTCAGCGTTGAATTCGAGGTTGGCGGGTTGTATAGCGTTTTGTTTCACGTAAGTTACTCGTCTGACAGGCAGTGGCACGATCTTAACGATGTGAGTCCATCGGTGCAAATTTCCGCAGAAAATGTCTGATCGGACTTGTTCGGCGTACAAGTGTACGCTATTGTGCGACTCGAAACTTACTATAGTGCGACTTACAGAGGTATTGAATGAAACGTGCAGTGATTACTGGCCTGGGCATTGTTTCCAGCATCGGTAATAACCAGCAGGAAGTCCTGGCATCTCTGCGTGAAGGACGCTCCGGGATCACTTTCTCTGAAGAGTTTAAAGATTCAGGTATGCGTAGCCACGTATGGGGTAACGTCAAACTGGACACCACCGGTTTGATTGACCGCAAAGTGGTTCGTTTCATGAACGATGCCTCTATTTATGCTTATCTCTCCATGCAGGAAGCGATTGCAGATGCAGGTCTCAGCGCGGAAGTTTACCAGAACAATCCCCGCGTAGGTCTTATCGCTGGTTCCGGCGGCTCATCTAAAGCGCAGGTATTCGGTGCTGACGCAATGCGTAGCCCGCGTGGTCTGAAAGCGGTAGGTCCGTACGTGGTCACCAAAGCCATGGGCTCTGCGGTTTCCGCATGCCTGGCCACTCCGTTCAAAATCCACGGTGTGAACTACTCCATCAGTTCCGCGTGTGCGACGTCCGCACACTGCATCGGTAACGCGGTTGAGCAGATCCAGCTGGGTAAACAGGACATCGTCTTTGCTGGCGGCGGCGAAGAGCTGGGCTGGGAAATGGCCTGTGAGTTCGACGCGATGGGCGCTCTGTCCACCAAGTACAACGAAACCCCGGAAAAAGCGTCCCGTACTTACGACGCGCACCGTGATGGCTTCATCATCGCAGGCGGCGGCGGTATGGTTGTGGTTGAAGAGCTGGAGCACGCGCTGGCACGTGGTGCGCATATCTACGCTGAGATCGTGGGCTACGGCGCAACGTCTGATGGCGCCGACATGGTTGCGCCATCCGGTGAAGGTGCGGTGCGCTGCATGAAGATGGCGATGCACGGCGTTGATACGCCAATCGACTACCTGAACTCTCACGGTACCTCTACTCCGGTAGGCGACGTGAAAGAGCTGGGTGCAATCCGCGAAGTCTTCGGCGACAACAGCCCGGCAATTTCTGCCACCAAAGCTATGACCGGTCACTCTCTAGGTGCTGCGGGCGTGCAGGAAGCGATCTACTCTCTGCTGATGCTGGAAAACGGCTTTATCGCCCCAAGCATCAACATTGATGAGATGGACGAGCAGGCTGCTGGCCTGAACATCGTGACGAAACCAACGGAAGCGACACTGACCACCGTCATGTCTAACAGCTTCGGTTTCGGCGGCACGAACGCGACGCTGGTAATGCGTAAGTACAAAGCATAAGCGTTTGAATGTATAGTAGAAGGGAACCGGAAGGTTCCCTTTTTTTATGCCTCAACACGGAGTTATGCATGAAGGCTGTTATCCCAGAGAAGAGCGCCCCTTCCGGTAACCTTTCCCTTTTCCGAATCGCCTTTGCGGTATTTCTGACCTACATGACCGTTGGCCTGCCGCTGCCGGTGATCCCACTGTTCGTTCATCAGGAACTCGGCTATGGCAACACTATGGTCGGCATTGCCGTGGGCATTCAGTTTTTAGCCACGGTGTTAACCCGCGGGTACGCCGGACGGCTGGCAGATCAGCATGGTGCAAAACGCTCGGCGTTACAGGGGATGTTTGCCTGTGGTCTGGCGGGCGGGGCATGGCTGTTAGCCGCGCTTTTGCCGGTAGACGCAGGGTATAAATTTGCGCTGCTGGTGCTGGGACGTTTAATCCTTGGCTTTGGTGAAAGCCAGCTGCTGACCGGTACCCTGACCTGGGGAATGGGTCTGGTGGGGCCTGCTCGTTCGGGCAAAGTGATGTCCTGGAACGGCATGGCTATCTATGGCGCGCTGGCCGCTGGTGCACCGCTGGGACTGCTGATCAACAGCCAGTTTGGTTTTGCGGCGCTGGCAGCCACCACCATGGTGTTGCCGCTGCTGGCGTGGGCGTTTAACGGCTCGGTACTACCCGCTCACAAAGGGGAGCGTCCTTCCCTGTGGAGCGTGATCGGCCAAATCTGGCAGCCGGGTCTGGGCCTGGCGCTGCAGGGCGTAGGTTTTGCGGTGATTGGCACGTTCGTCTCGCTCTACTTTATGAGCCGCGGCTGGGCGATGGCCGGATTTACGCTCACCGCGTTTGGCGGGGCGTTTGTGCTGATGCGCGTGTTCTTCGGCTGGATGCCGGATCGCTTTGGTGGCGTGAAGGTGGCGGTGGCATCGCTGATGATAGAGACCGTTGGCCTGCTGCTGCTGTGGCACGCACCGGTCGCCTCTGTCGCGCTGATTGGCGCAGCACTCACCGGCTGCGGTTGCTCGTTGATTTTCCCGGCGCTTGGCGTGGAAGTCGTGAAGCGTGTGGCCCCGCAGGTGCGTGGCACAGCACTCGGCGGCTATGCGGCGTTTCAGGATATCTCATACGGAGTAACCGGACCGCTGGCCGGACTGCTGGCCACCTCGTTTGGCTACCCGTCCGTCTTCCTGGCCGGTGCTGTTTCTGCAGTGATGGGTATTGTGGTGACGCTGGTGGCGTTTCGCCGGTCGTAGTTTTTGCCCGGTGGCGCTTCGCTTACCGGGCCTACAACCGCACTGGCCTTAGGCCGGGTAAGGCGAAGCCGCCACCCGGCAGTGTTAAGCAACCAGCCAGAAAATCGCCAGCGCAATCAGTAACGCAATAAACAACAATCCCGGACGGGCAGAAAGCGTTCTGAACGTCTCCACAACGGGCGCAAAAAGCGGGCTGTAGATCGGCTGAATGTTTCTTGCCTCCGGTACGCCGCCTTCCCGCTCGGCGCGGCGCACGAAGATCTGATTGAGCACATCCTGCACCTGCGCGGTGGTCAGTACCGTTTGCGGTGTCGCCTGCCAGTTCTGCTGGGCGTAATCCCGAATCGCCTCGAACTCGTGCGGTTCCAGCGGCTGTTTAAGCGCAGCCTGAACGGTATGCAGGGTAGGGGCGCTCTGGGTGCTGAGCGTCTGGCGCGCCTGTAGCCAGGTCACCAGATGGGGAAACTGTTTGGCCGGGATCAACTCGCCCGCCTTTACGCCGGACAGTTCGAGCATGGATTGCCAGATAAGCTTTGTTGACTCGCCGGTGGCGGCGGCCAGTTTGGTCACCATTTGATTCAGCGTGTTGTGCTCAGCAGGCAGCAGCGAACGCTCGGTCGCCGGCCGCAGCTGCGGCTGTGGGATCGACAGCTGATTGTTCTGCAACAGCGTCAGCACGGTTTTAAGCTGGTCTGGCGTCAGCTGGCTCAGGGCCGTCTGGCCATACTGCTGGCGGATAAAGTCGCTGACCGCCTGACGGTTATTTCCCTGGCCGAGCAGCTCGGTCAGTTGCGTGACAATCTGCCGTGTGGTGTGGTTCTGCTGTGCGGTCGTAATACGCTGGTTAAGATTTTGCTCGGCAGCAGGGAAATGTCGCGACTGCAGCGGTGCGTCGTTCCTTACGCCTAAATCATGCTTTACCCCGGCCCAGACTTCCGCGTTTTGCTGTGAAGTCAGCGCAATCAGGCGCGTGATCAGTCGCTCCAGCACGGTGCGCTGTTGCGTGGATAGCGGTTGTTCACCGGCAACGTTTGGCGTGACAGGGCCTTCACCCGGAGGGCGTGGCGGCGTACCTGAAATGGGCTGCATCGTCAAAAATCCTTAAAGTCAAAACTCAGCGTAAACCTGGCAGACGTATATGCCTGGCGGCCAGATTATGGCACACTTGGCAGGTTTACTTCCTCTCAAACAGGTACTCAGACGTGAAAATCCTCGTTGATGAAAATATGCCTTATGCCCGTGAGCTGTTTAGCCGCCTGGGTAACGTTAAGGCTGTCCCTGGTCGCCCGATCCCGGTCAACGAACTGGATGACGCAGACGCGCTGATGGTGCGCTCGGTGACCAAAGTAAATGCGTCGTTGCTCGCCGGAAAAGCGATTAAGTTTGTCGGAACCGCAACGGCAGGGACCGATCATGTGGATGACCAATGGCTGAAGCAGGCGGGGATCGGCTTTTCCGCCGCGCCCGGCTGTAATGCTATTGCCGTCGTGGAATATGTCTTCTCCTCTTTGCTGATGCTGGCCGAGCGCGACGGTTTTGTGCTGAAAGACCGCACCGTGGGGATCGTCGGGGTGGGTAACGTGGGTGGACGCCTGCAAAAGCGCCTGGAGGCGTTAGGTATTCGCACGCTGCTGTGCGACCCGCCGCGTAAAGACAACGGTGAGGAAGGGGATTTCCGCTCGCTGGATGAGCTGGTTGAACAGTGCGATGTGCTGACGTTCCACACGCCGCTGTTTAAAGAGGGTCCCTATACGTCCCTGCATCTTGCCGATGAAGCACTGATCCGTCGTCTGAAGGCTGGCACTATTCTGATAAATGCCTGCCGTGGCCCGGTGGTGGACAACGCCGCGCTGCTGAAATGTCTGAATGAAGGACAAGACCTCCGCGTTGTGCTGGACGTCTGGGAGCCGGAGCCGGATCTTAACGTTGAACTGCTTAACAAGGTGGACGTAGCCACTGCGCATATCGCGGGCTATACGCTTGAAGGCAAAGCCCGCGGCACAACGCAGGTGTTTGAAGCCTACAGCACGTTTATTGGCCATCCGCAGCAGGTGGCGCTGGATACCTTACTTCCCGCACCTGAATTTGGCCGCATTACCCTGCATGGCCCGCTCGATCAGGCAACGCTGAAAAGGCTGGTGCATTTGGTGTATGATGTGCGCCGCGATGATGCGCTGCTGCGTAAAGTGGCGGGGATCCCGGGTGAATTTGACAAGCTGCGTAAGAACTATGTTGAGCGCCGCGAGTGGTCGTCCCTGTATGTGATGTGCGACGACGCAACGGCCGCGACGCTGCTGAAAAAACTGGGTTTTAACGCCGTTCATCACCCGGCGCATTAATGTCTTCTTAATGCTCCCTGTCGGATACTCCGGCAGGGGCGCTTTTTTATTTCTGGAGTAAACCACCATGTCTGAAGGCTGGAACATTGCCATTTTAGGTGCCACCGGTGCCGTGGGCGAAGCCCTGCTCGAAACCCTTGCTGAGCGTCAGTTCCCGGTGGGCGATATCTATGCGCTGGCGCGTACCGATAGCGCGGGTGAGCATCTGCGCTTTAACGGTAAATCCGTCATGGTCCAGGATGCGGCTGCGTTTGACTGGACCCAGGCGCAGCTGGCATTTTTCGCCGCAGGTGCTGAAGCCACGGCGTCTTACATCGAAGAGGCGACCAATTCAGGTTGTCTGGTGATCGACCTGAGCGGTCTGTTCGCCATGGAGCCGGACGTGCCGCTGGTGGTGCCGGACGTCAACCCGTATGTCCTGGCTGACTACCGTAACCGTAATATTATCGCGGTACCGAACAGTCTGACCAGCCAGCTGCTGACCGCGCTGAAACCGCTGATTGACGACGGTGGCCTGTCGCGTATCACCGTCACCAGCCTGCTGTCTGCCTCCGCAAATGGCAAAAAGGCCGTCGATGCGCTGGCCGGGCAGAGCGCGAAGCTGCTGAACGGTATCCCGATTGATGAGGATGATTTCTTCGGTCGCCAGCTGGCGTTCAACATGCTGCCACTGCTGCCGGATCGTGAAGGTTCCGTGCGCGAAGAGCGCCTTATCGTCGACGAAGCGCGCAAAATTCTGCAGGATGAGGGGCTGATGATCTCCGCAAACGTCGTGCAGTCGCCGGTATTCTACGGTCACGCGCAGATGGTAGGTTTTGAAGCCCTGCGCCCGCTGGCGGCGGAAGAAGCGCGCGATGCGTTTGGCCGCGGTGAAGATATCGTACTTTCCGAAGAGAGCGAGTTTCCGACGCAGGTCGGTGACGCCACCGGTAGCGCCCATCTTTCAGTCGGTTGCGTGCGGAACGATTACGGTATGCCGGAGCAGGTTCAGTTCTGGTCCGTTGCGGACAACGTTCGTTTTGGCGGCGCGCTGATGGCGGTCAAAATTGCTGAGAAACTGGTGCAGGAGTACCTGTACTGATGTCAGAAGTGGAACAAAAGCCGGTTCATAAAATTGCCCTCGGTATCGAGTACGATGGCAGTAAATATTATGGCTGGCAGCGTCAGAATGAGGTGCGTAGCGTCCAGGAAAAGCTGGAGAAAGCGCTCTCTCAGGTGGCAAACGAGCCGATTAACGTTCTGTGCGCAGGCCGTACGGATGCGGGTGTTCACGGTACCGGGCAGGTGGTCCACTTTGAAACCACTGCCGTGCGCAAAGATGCCGCCTGGACGCTGGGTGTAAATGCGAATTTACCTGGTGACATTGCGGTGCGTTGGGTGAAAGCTGTGCCGGATGATTTTCACGCGCGCTTCAGCGCGACGGCGCGTCGCTACCGCTATGTCATCTACAACCAGCGTCTGCGTCCGGCGGTGCTAAGCCAGGGCGTAACGCATTTTTATGAACCGCTCGATGCTGAACGCATGCATCGTGCGGCGCAGTGTCTGATTGGTGAAAATGACTTTACGTCGTTTCGTGCGGTGCAATGTCAGTCCCGTACGCCGTGGCGTAACGTTATGCACATAAACGTCAGCCGTTTTGGCGCGTATGTGGTGGTGGATATCAAAGCCAATGCCTTTGTACATCATATGGTGCGGAATATTGTAGGCAGCCTGATGGAAGTGGGTGCCGGACACCAGCCGGAGAGCTGGATTGCAGACCTGCTGGCAGCGAAGGACAGAACGCTTGCGGCAGCCACGGCGAAAGCAGAAGGACTGTATCTGGTTGCGGTAGACTATCCGGATCGGTTTGACCTGCCAAAACCGCCAATGGGCCCGCTGTTTTTAGCGGACTAAACAAAGGTGCAATTAAGGCTTAGACAATATGGACGTAATACGTTTTCTGATTGATTTCATTCTGCATATTGATGTTCACCTGGCGGAACTGGTCGCGCAGTATGGCGTCTGGGTTTATGCCATCCTGTTCCTCATTCTGTTCTGTGAAACCGGTCTGGTCGTTACCCCCTTCCTGCCGGGGGACTCCCTGCTGTTTGTTGCGGGTGCGTTATCGGCCCTACCGACCAATGACTTGAACGTGCATCTGATGGTGGTGTTGATGGTGATTGCCGCAATTATCGGGGATGCCGTCAACTATACCATTGGCCGGGTGTTCGGTGAGCGCTTGTTCAGCAATCCTGATTCGAAAATTTTCCGTCGCAGCTATTTAGATAAAACCCATGCGTTTTATGAACGTCATGGCGGAAAAACCATTATCCTTGCGCGTTTTGTGCCTATTGTGCGCACATTTGCACCGTTTGTGGCGGGAATGGGGCATATGTCCTATCGTCATTTTGCGATGTATAACGTCGTGGGCGCGCTGCTGTGGGTGCTGTTGTTTACCTATGCAGGCTACCTGTTTGGCGACTTGCCGGTGGTTCAGGAAAATCTTAAGTTACTGATTGTAGCGATTATTGTGCTTTCCGTACTGCCTGGCGTTATCGAGATTATTCGTCACAAACGCGCGGCGGCAAAGCAAGCGAAGTAAATGCACGCTGGCGGTTCGACCACTTTTTTATCCAAAGTTTCGGGCTGTTATGTTTTAATGTGCAACATTCATGGTCTGTTGGAGGCAAAAATGGCATTATTCGCCTCTTATAGCAAAACTGGCATACGACCAGGTTCAGGCAGAAAGGTTATCAATGAGCTGGATTGAACGAATTAAAAGCAACATTACCCCAACGCGCAAAGCGAGCATTCCTGAAGGGGTATGGACTAAGTGTGATAGCTGCGGCCAGGTTCTGTACCGTGCAGAGCTGGAACGCAATCTTGAAGTGTGTCCGAAGTGTGACCACCATATGCGTATGTCGGCGCGTAACCGCCTGCATAGCCTGCTGGACGAAGGTTCACTGGTAGAACTGGGCAGTGAGCTTGAGCCAAAAGATGTGCTGAAGTTCCGCGATTCCAAAAAATACAAAGATCGTCTGGCCTCTGCACAGAAAGAGACTGGCGAGAAAGACGCGCTGATCGTCATGAAAGGCACCCTGCATGAAATGCCGGTTGTCGCCGCGGCGTTTGAGTTCTCCTTTATGGGTGGCTCAATGGGCTCTGTCGTGGGCGCACGTTTTGTGCGTGCCGTTGAGCAAGCGCTGGAAGATAACTGCCCGCTGATCTGCTTCTCTGCCTCTGGCGGAGCACGTATGCAGGAAGCGCTGATGTCTCTGATGCAGATGGCGAAAACCTCTGCGGCGCTGGCGAAAATGCAGGAACGCGGTCTGCCTTACATTTCCGTGCTGACCGACCCAACCATGGGAGGCGTCTCTGCAAGCTTCGCGATGCTGGGCGATCTGAACATTGCTGAGCCAAAAGCATTGATCGGTTTCGCTGGTCCTCGCGTCATTGAGCAAACCGTTCGTGAAAAACTGCCGCCGGGCTTCCAGCGCAGTGAGTTCCTCATTGAGAAAGGCGCCATCGATATGATCGTCCGCCGTCCGGAAATGCGCCTGAAACTGGCAAGCGTTCTGGCGAAGCTGATGAATCTGCCCGCGCCAAACCCGGATGAGCCGCGCGAAGGCGTGGTGGTACCGGATCAGGAACCCGAGGCCTGATAACTGAAAAGGGCAGGGCCAGATGGCGCTGCCCTTTTGCTTTATAACCTGCTAATGACAACCGGGCATCATGGAAAATAAAAGCATTCCTCAAGCCACGTCGCCCCTGGCCGCGTGGCTTTCTTATCTGGAAAACCTGCACAGTAAAACCATTGATATGGGGCTTGAGCGCGTAAGCCAGGTTGCCGCGCGTCTGGGCGTGCTGAAACCTGCGCCTTTCGTTTTCACCGTCGCAGGCACCAACGGTAAAGGCACTACCTGCCGTACGCTGGAATCCGTCCTGATGGCGGCGGGTTACAAGGTTGGCGTTTACAGCTCACCACACCTGGTACGTTACACTGAGCGGGTTCGCGTGCAGAACAGCGAGCTGCCGGAATCGGCGCATACGGCGTCGTTCGCGGAAATCGAAGCCGCGCGAGGTGATATCTCGTTAACCTATTTCGAGTACGGCACGCTTTCGGCATTGTGGCTGTTCAAACAGGCGCAGCTGGATGTGGTGATTCTGGAAGTGGGTCTTGGCGGGCGGCTTGATGCCACCAATATGGTGGATGCGGACGTGGCGGTGGTCACCAGTATCGCGCTGGACCATATCGACTGGCTGGGGCCGGATCGCGAAAGCATTGGTCGCGAGAAGGCCGGTATTTTCCGGGCGAATAAACCCGCCGTGGTCGGTGAGCCGGATATGCCGCACACTATTGCTGACGTGGCCCAGGAGAAGGGGGCTCTGTTGCTGCGCCGTGGCGTTGACTGGCAATATGAGGTTCAGGATAACGGCTGGCGCTTTAGCGATGCGCAGGGAATGCTGGACAACCTGCCGCTGCCGCAGGTGCCACAGCCTAACGCGGCAACCGCGCTGGCGGCATTGCGCGCCAGCGGATTAGCGGTCAGCGATCAGGCGATCCGCGACGGCATTCAGAATGCGCTGCTGCCGGGACGTTTTCAGATTGTGAGTGAGTCACCGCGCCTGATCCTGGACGTGGCGCACAACCCACACGCAGCGGCGTACCTCGCAGGACGTCTCAAATCGTTACCAAAAACCGGGCGCGTGCTGGCGGTTATCGGTATGCTTCATGATAAAGATATCGGTGGCACGCTGGCCTGCATGGAGAGTGTGGTCGATAGCTGGTATTGTGCTCCTCTTGAGGGGCCGCGTGGTGCGACGGCCGAGCAGTTGATGGAACATCTCGGCAAAGGCGCAATCTATAGTAGCGTGGCTCAGGCCTGGCATGCCGCGATGGCGGATGCTAAACCAGAAGATACCGTGCTGGTGTGTGGCTCTTTCCACACGGTGGCACATGTCATGGAAGTGATGGACGCGGGGAGAACCGGTGGCGAGTAAGTTTCAGAACCGTTTAACAGGAACCATTGTGCTGGTCGCGCTCGGGGTGATTATTCTTCCCGGGCTGCTCGACGGGCAGAAAAAGCATTATCAGGACGAGTTTGCAGCCATTCCGCTGGTGCCAAAACCGGGCGACCGTGATGAACCGGATATGCTGCCTGCGGCGACACAGGCGCTGCCTGCCCAGCCGCCGGAAGGGGCGGCTGAAGAAGTTCGCGCGGGCGATGCCGCTGCGCCGTCGCTCGACCCGTCGCGTCTGGCGGCGAATAACAACATCGAGATTGATCCGGTACCGGTAGAGAAGCCTAAGCCTGTTGAAAAACCGAAGCCGGTAGAGAAACCGCAGCCGAAGCCAACGCGTGATAAAGCGGAAGAGCAACTGGCTGCTGCGTCAGAAACCCCTCCGCCAGCGAAGCAAGACGCAGCCCCGACCGGCAAAGCCTATGTTGTGCAACTGGGCGCGTTGAAAAACGCCGATAAAGTTAACGAGGTCGTGGGTAAACTGCGCAGCGCGGGCTATCGTGTTTACACTTCACCTTCCACGCCGGTGCAGGGTAAAATTACCCGTATCCTTGTGGGGCCGGAAGCGTCTAAAGATAAGCTGAAAGGCTCGCTGGGTGAGCTGAAGCAGATCTCCGGTCTGAGCGGTGTGGTGATGAACTATAGCGCGAACTGATAAGATCTCCCCCTCACCCTAACCCTCGCCCCTCAAGGGAGAGGGCCGGGGTGAGGGGGAGAAGACGTCCACAGAGATGTCAAAAGGACCGTGGCGTTGATTATTTTTTCAGCGCCTTTTTTATTTACGCGCGGGAAGGAAATCCCTACGCAAACGTTTTCTTTTTCTGTTAGAATTCGCCCCGAACTGGATGACAGGGCGTTAAATCGTGGGACACATATGGTCTGGATTGATTACGCCATCATTGCGGTGATTGGTTTTTCCTGTCTGGTTAGCCTGATCCGTGGCTTTGTTCGTGAAGCGTTATCGCTGGTGACTTGGGGTTGTGCTTTCTTTGTTGCCAGTCATTACTACACTTACCTGTCTGTCTGGTTCACGGGCTTTGAAGATGAACTGGTCCGAAATGGAATCGCCATCGCGGTGCTGTTTATCGCGACGCTGATTGTTGGTGCTATCGTCAATTACGTGATAGGTCAGCTGGTCGAGAAAACCGGTCTGTCAGGAACGGACAGGGTACTCGGGATCTGTTTCGGGGCGTTGCGAGGTGTGCTGATTGTGGCCGCCATCCTGTTCTTCCTGGATACCTTCACCGGGTTCTCCAAAAGTGAAGACTGGCAGAAATCGCAGCTCATTCCTGAGTTCAGCTTCATCATCAGATGGTTCTTTGACTATCTGCAAAGCTCGTCGAGTTTTTTGCCCAGGGCATAAACCCTGAGATGTGGCTTAACGAGGAAAAGACGAATGTGCGGTATTGTCGGTATCGCCGGTTTCATGCCGGTAAACCAGTCGATTTATGACGCGTTAACGGTGCTTCAGCACCGTGGGCAGGATGCTGCGGGTATCATCACCATTGATGCAAACAACTGCTTCCGTTTACGTAAGGCGAATGGCCTGGTAAACGATGTGTTTGAAGCCCGCCATATGCAGCGTCTGCAAGGTAATATGGGGATCGGTCACGTTCGTTATCCTACTGCTGGCAGTTCCAGCGCCTCTGAGGCACAGCCTTTCTACGTCAACTCACCGTATGGCATCACCCTTGCCCATAACGGCAACCTGACCAACGCCCATGAGCTGCGTAAAAAGCTGTTCGAAGAGAAACGTCGCCACATTAACACCACCTCTGATTCTGAAATCCTGCTCAACGTGTTCGCCAGCGAGCTGGATAACTTCCGTCACTACCCGCTGGAAGCAGACAATATCTTTGCTGCCATTGCTGCGACCAACCGCCAGATCCGCGGTGCATACGCCTGCGTGGCGATGATTATCGGTCACGGTATGGTTGCCTTCCGCGATCCAAACGGCATTCGTCCGCTGGTGCTGGGCAAGCGCGACCTTGGCGATGGCCGTACCGAATATATGGTTGCCTCTGAGAGCGTGGCGCTGGATACCCTGGGCTTCGAATTCCTGCGTGACGTTGCGCCGGGCGAAGCGGTGTATATCACCGAGAAGGGCCAGCTGTTTACCCGTCAGTGTGCCGACAACCCGGTCAGCAACCCGTGCCTGTTTGAATACGTCTATTTCGCCCGCCCGGACTCCTTCATCGACAAGATTTCCGTCTACAGCGCGCGCGTAAATATGGGCACGAAGCTCGGCGAGAAGATTGCTCGCGAATGGGACGATCTCGACATCGACGTGGTTATTCCTATCCCGGAAACCTCCTGCGATATCGCTCTGGAAATTGCCCGTATTCTGGATAAACCTTACCGTCAGGGCTTCGTGAAGAACCGCTACGTTGGCCGCACCTTCATCATGCCGGGCCAGCACCTGCGCCGTAAGTCTGTACGTCGTAAACTGAACGCCAACCGCGCCGAATTCCGTGATAAGAACGTTCTGCTGGTGGATGACTCCATCGTGCGTGGTACCACCTCTGAGCAGATTATCGAGATGGCGCGCGAAGCGGGGGCGAAGAAAGTGTATCTGGCGTCTGCCGCACCGGAAATTCGCTTCCCGAACGTGTACGGCATCGATATGCCAACCGCCAATGAGCTGATTGCGCACGGTCGCGAAGTGGACGAAATTCGTCAGATTATCGGCGCCGATGGCCTGATTTTCCAGGATCTGAACGATCTTATCGACGCGGTGCGCGCCGAGAACCCGGAGATTCAGCAGTTCGAATGCTCCGTGTTTAACGGCGTCTATGTGACGAAAGACGTCGACCAGCAGTACCTTGACTATCTTGATTCGCTGCGCAACGACGATGCGAAAGCCGTTCAGCTGCAAAACGATCTCGAAAGTTTAGAGATGCACAACGAAGGTTAATCTCTCTGCAAGTGAGGGCGTTCGCCCTCACTTGCAACTCCCCGCGAAATCCTGCACAGTCTGCCCTGAAATCAGTAAGGGCGAAAATCATGAAACGACTCATTGTTGGGCTCAGCGGTGCCAGTGGCGCCATTTACGGCGTACGTCTGCTGCAGGTTTTGCGCGACGTAGCGGAAGTCGAAACCCATCTGGTGATGAGCCAGGCGGCGCGACAAACCCTCTCCCTTGAAACCGATCTCTCCCTGCGTGATGTTCAGGCACTGGCCGACGTCGTGCACGACGCGCGCGATATCGCCGCCAGCATCTCCTCAGGCTCGTTTAAAACCGCTGGCATGGTGATCCTGCCCTGTTCAATTAAAACGCTCTCCGGCATTGTGAACAGCTATACCGACACGCTGGTGACGCGCGCGGCGGATGTCGTGCTGAAGGAACGTCGCCCGCTGGTGCTTTGCGTGCGGGAAACGCCGCTACATCTGGGGCATTTGCGCCTGATGACCCAGGCCGCCGAGCTGGGCGCCGTGATCATGCCGCCGGTACCGGCGTTTTATCATCGCCCGCAGTCGCTGGATGATGTGATCAACCAGACCGTCAACCGCGTGCTGGATCAGTTTGATATCGACCTGCCGGAAGATCTCTTCACCCGCTGGCAGGGAGCCTGATTCTGTGCACACATGCTGTGCATGAAAAGAGACGTTGCCCTGTTTCAGGGCAATTATGCAACGGCGATCATATCCTCGACATTTAATTCGTTTTTTCCCTTTTTCTCTCTCCGGTTCGTTCGGCAGACCTGCTATCTTTCACCATTAAGGCAATATCGCAACGTTTTATTAACATATTTAACGTCGAAGTTTTGACCAGACGGCAATGTGGCATAAGACCTGCAAGAGAAGCCTGCAACACAACACACAACACAATACATAATAAAATCACGGTACTTGAGGGTAAATGTATGAAGAAGACGGTTCTGGCTCTGTCTTTGCTGGTGGGGTTAAGTGCGGCGGCAGGTAGCTATGCGGCGCTTCCACAGACGGTTCGTATCGGTACAGACGCAACCTACGCGCCATTCTCTTCCAAGGATGCGAAAGGCGATTTCGTGGGGTTTGATATCGATCTGGGAAATGAAATGTGCAAACGCATGCAGGTAAAATGCACATGGGTGGGCAGCGACTTTGACGCATTAATTCCGTCGCTGAAAGCCAAGAAAATCGACGCCATTATCTCTTCTCTCTCTATCACCGAAAAACGTCAGCAGGAGATTGCCTTCTCTGACAAGCTCTACGCCGCTGATTCACGTCTGATTGCTGCTAAAGGCTCCCCGATCCAGCCGACCATCGACTCGCTGAAAGGCAAGCATGTTGGCGTGCTCCAGGGGTCAACGCAGGAAGGTTATGCCAATGCCAACTGGCGCGAGAAGGGTGTCGACGTGGTTGCCTATCAGAATCAGGATCTGATTTACTCTGACCTGTCGGCGGGCCGTCTGGATGCTGCATTCCAGGATGAAGTCGCCGCGAGCGAAGGCTTCCTGAAGCAGCCAGCCGGGAAAGACTACGCTTTTGCAGGCCCGTCCGTGAAAGACAAAAAATACTTTGGTGACGGCACCGGTATTGGCCTGCGTAAGGATGATACCGAGCTGAAAGCCGCCTTTGACAAAGCGTTTACAGAGCTGCGTAAAGACGGTACTTACGACAAACTGGCGAAGAAATACTTCGACTTCAACGTCTACGGTGACTGAGACCTGACGGTGATGCACTGAAAAGAGGCATCAGGCGAAGGGGTGATCCAGTATGGTGCGTTAAATGCACTATATTGGATCGCTTTGTGCATACTTACGCATTTATAATGCAAAATATCCCGGCCCGAAGGCATTAATCTTTGCCTGAAAGTGGGGATTAATGGCACATTAGCACCACCCCGTCGTCGTAAAAATCCCGTATGAAGACAGTTTGTTGAGGACAAATATGAAAAAACTCGTGTTGTCACTATCTCTGGTGCTGGCCTTTTCCAGCGCCACCGCGGCATTCGCAGCCATTCCGCAGAAAATCCGTATTGGTACCGATCCAACCTATGCGCCGTTTGAATCGAAGAATTCAAAGGGTGAGCTGGTGGGTTTTGACATCGATCTGGCCAATGAGCTGTGCAAACGCATCAAAGCGCAATGTACCTACGTTGAGAACCCGCTGGACGCGCTGATCCCATCCCTTAAAGCAAAAAAAATCGACGTAATTATGTCCTCGCTCTCCATCACTGAAAAACGCCAGCAGGAGATTGCCTTCACCGACAAACTCTACGCGGCCGATTCACGTCTGGTGGTGGCGAAGTCTTCTGATATTCAGCCAACGCTTGAGTCGCTGAAGGGCAAACGCGTGGGCGTGCTGCAGGGCACCACCCAGGAAACCTACGGTAACGAGCACTGGGCGCCGAAGGGGATCGAAATTGTCTCCTATCAGGGCCAGGAAAATATTTACGCAGACCTGACGGCCGGCCGTATTGATGCGGCATTCCAGGATGAAGTCGCGGCAAGCGAAGGCTTCCTGAAAACGCCGATGGGCAAAGATTACAAGTTCGGCGGTCCGTCCATTAAGGATGTGAAGTTGTTCGGTGTGGGTACCGGTATGGGCCTGCGCAAAGAAGACAACGAACTGCGCGAAGCGCTGAACAAAGCGTTTGCGGAAATGCGCGCTGACGGTACCTATGACAAGCTGGCGAAAAAGTACTTTGATTTCAATGTGTACGGCGGCTAATCGCTCCGTCAAATAACGTGCGGCCCCTCCCGATGCGGGAGGGGAAAAGACACGGTTTCACCACTCACGATACGACAGGGCTCGCGGTATGCTGTACGGATTTTCTGGCGTCATTTTACAGGGCGCGCTTGTCACCCTTGAGCTGGCTATCAGCTCCGTGGTGCTGGCGGTGCTGATAGGTCTGGCGGGCGCAGGGGCGAAGCTTTCGGCTAACAAACCGCTGGCGCTCATTTTTGAAGGCTATACCACGCTCATTCGCGGCGTACCCGATCTGGTGCTGATGCTGCTCATCTTTTATGGTCTGCAGATTGCGTTAAACAGCGTAACGGATGCGATGGGACTGGGACAAATTGATATCGACCCGATGGTGGCCGGTATTATTACCCTCGGTTTTATCTACGGTGCCTACTTCACCGAAACCTTTCGCGGTGCTTATATGGCCGTGCCGAAAGGTCACATTGAGGCGGCAACCGCATTTGGTTTTACCTCTTCACAAACGTTTCGCCGGATCATGTTCCCGGCCATGATGCGCTATGCGCTGCCGGGCATTGGTAACAACTGGCAGGTTATCCTCAAAGCGACGGCGCTGGTCTCTTTGCTCGGTCTGGAAGATGTGGTCAAAGCCACTCAGCTGGCGGGTAAAAGCACCTGGGAGCCCTTCTACTTTGCGGTGGTTTGTGGCGTGATCTATCTGGTCTTTACGACCGTCTCCAATGGTGTGCTGCTTCTGCTTGAGCGTCGCTACTCCGTGGGTGTGAAGAGGGCTGACCTGTGATTGAGATTATTCAGGAATACTGGAAATCCCTGCTGTGGACAGATGGCTATCGCTTTACCGGCGTGGCGATCACGCTGTGGCTGCTGATTTCGTCCGTGGTGATGGGCGGCATTCTGGCGGTGTTTCTCGCCATTGGCCGCGTGTCGAACAATAAATTTATTCAGTTCCCCATTTGGCTGTTTACCTATGTCTTTCGCGGTACGCCGCTGTACGTGCAGCTGCTGGTCTTCTATTCAGGCATGTACACGCTGGAAATCGTAAAAGGCACGGAAATGCTGAATGCGTTCTTCCGTAGCGGCCTGAACTGTACGGTGCTGGCGTTGACGCTCAACACCTGTGCCTATACCACCGAGATCTTCGCCGGGGCTATTCGTTCCGTGCCTTATGGCGAGATTGAAGCGGCGCGGGCGTATGGCTTTTCGTCGGTAAAACTTTACCGCTGCATTATTCTGCCATCGGCGCTGCGTATTGCGCTGCCTGCGTACAGCAACGAAGTGATTCTGATGCTGCACTCCACTGCGCTTGCCTTTACCGCGACGGTGCCGGATCTGCTCAAAATCGCGCGCGATATTAACTCCGCGACCTATCAGCCGTTTACCGCGTTTGGCATTGCGGCGGTGCTCTATTTAATTATCTCTTATGTCTTGATTAGCCTGTTCCGCAAGGCTGAAAAACGCTGGTTGCAGCATATAAAACCTTCTTCGACGCACTGAGAAAGATGATGGCTGAGAACAAATTAAACGTTATTGATTTGCACAAACGCTACGGCGAACATGAAGTGCTGAAAGGGGTGTCGCTGCAGGCGAATGCAGGCGACGTAATCAGTATCATCGGCTCATCCGGCTCGGGTAAAAGTACCTTCCTGCGCTGCATTAACTTCCTCGAAAAACCGAGTGAAGGCTCGATTGTGGTGAGCGGGCAGAATATTAATCTGATACGCGATAAAGACGGCCAGCTGAAGGTGGCGGATAAGAATCAGCTGCGTCTGCTGCGCACGCGTCTGACCATGGTGTTCCAGCACTTCAACCTCTGGAGCCATATGACGGTGCTGGAGAACGTGATGGAAGCGCCGATTCAGGTGCTGGGCCTGAGCAAACAGGAAGCCCGCGAGCGCGCGGTGAAATACCTGGCGAAAGTGGGTATCGACGAGCGTCAGCAGATGAAATACCCGGTGCACCTCTCCGGCGGTCAGCAGCAACGTGTCTCCATCGCCCGCGCGCTGGCGATGGAACCCGAAGTGCTGCTGTTCGATGAACCGACCTCAGCGCTGGATCCTGAACTCGTTGGCGAAGTGCTGCGCATCATGCAGAAGCTGGCCGAAGAGGGCAAAACGATGGTGGTGGTGACGCACGAGATGGGCTTTGCCCGTAACGTTTCTAACCACGTCATCTTCCTGCATCAGGGCAAAATTGAAGAGCAGGGCCATCCGGACGACGTCTTAGCGAATCCGCAAAGCCCGCGTCTGCAGCAGTTCCTGAAAGGCTCCCTGAAATAACGGGGGTTTTCCCTCTCCCTGTGGGAGAGGGTTGGGACGAGGGCATCAGACCGCAGTACAGCCCAATCGCCCGGTGGCGCTTCGCTTACCGGGCCTACAAAAACCGCAGTGCCGCCCGGCATTCAGACCGCACCACACTCCAGCCGATAGACCCACTCGTCATACCGCACCCCATTAATTTCATATGCCTTTTCCAGTACCTGCGTACGCACAAAACCGGCTTTCTCCAGCACGCGCACCGACCCGCCGTTATCCGCCAGCACAAACGCGTTAATGGCCTTCACGCCGGTCTGGTTAAAGGCGTAATCACACACCGCGCGCAGCGCCTCGCTGGCAATACCTTTCCCCTGCGCAGCAGGCACAACCGTATAGCCGATATCTGCCTCTTCATGATTCGCCGGGCTGATTTGCAGGCCAATATCGCCAAGCGGGGTCTCCTCATCCCGAAAACGGATCACGAAAACATGCTCGGCCATCAGGCGCGCGGCAAACACGCGTCGGGTCTCTTTTTCCGGCGCGATGGCGGACATATAGCGCATGATGTCGCGGTTTTCACGCAGCGAGCGGAAGAAGGCCCAGTCGGTGGGTTCGAAAGGGGTGAGATGAAGCCGGGGAGTGGTGATGGTTGCCATTGTTACGCCATTTCATCGGAACATGGCGTACAACTGTAACATATTCACCGCACCACATCCCCCAGCGCCTCTTCTAAGTCATACCAGCGGAACGCGAACCCCGCCGCTTCCAGCCGTTTGGGTAGCGCCCGTTGTCCGCCTAATACCAGCACGGACGCTTCACCCATCATCAGGCGAATCACCGTGGCAGGTACGCGCAATATCGCCGGGCGATGCAGGGCGTGCCCCAGAGCGTGAGCAAACTGTTCATTACGCACGGGATATGGCGCGACCATATTAAACGGTCCGCGCAGGTCGTTATCCAGCAGCCAGAGAATGCCGTTGACCATATCGTCGATATGGATCCACGCCAGATACTGACGGCCGTTGCCAATCGGTCCACCGAGTCCCAGCTTAAAAGGCGGGAGCATTTTGCCCAAAATACCGCCGTTCGGCGCCAGTACCACACCGGTACGCAGCAGGCAGACGCGGGTACGATCGCTTTGCGCCGCACAGGCGATGCGTTCCCACTGGGCACAGAGTTTATGGGTAAATTCGTTGTGGGGCGGCTCTTCCTCGGTCACCACCACTTCGCCAAGATCGCCGTAATAGCCCGTCGCTGAGCCCGAAATCAGCACCGACGGCGGCGTGTGGCTGTTGCGAATCAGCTCAACCAGCTTCTCGGTGATGTTCCAGCGGCTGCTGCAGAGCCGCTGTTTCTGCTCTTCGGTCCAGCGCTTATCGGCAATGGGTTCACCCGCGAGGTTGATGACGGCATCAAAGCCGTCCAGATTCTGCTGCTCAGCCAGCCCTTTCCAGATGTCGACGCCTGCGCCCAGCACCTGACGCGCTTTTTCCGGGCTGCGCGTCACCACGGTGATGTCATGATGCAGCGCCTGAAGACGCGCAATGAGATGGCGACCAATCAGACCCGTACCGCCGGTCAGCAAAATCTTCATACAACCTCCAGGTTTATCCCTGGCATCGCCAGCTTAACGTCATAGAGACGGAGTCGGCGTAGCGCAGGGCGTGAAGTTTATCGATCTCTACTTCAGCATAAGTGACCCAGTGATGATCGCGTGCGATATCGAGCACATCCTGAGTTAATTTCTCCAGCAGAGAGAAGCGGTTGTTCTCCACGTACTGAATGATGTTTTTGGTTATCGTGCGATAGTTCAGCGCGTCATTGATGTCTTCGCTGGCCCGCGCTTTGTCGGCGGGATAGTGAATAACCACATTAATGACAATATCCTGACGGTTGGCAATCTCTTCCTCTTTGATACCGATGAAGGTACGCAAGCGTAAATTTTTTATACGAATAATAGCGTCTGGCTGTGACATTGCAGGTCTTCTCCGTGTCAGTAATTGCCGCCCATAATACATGAGAGGCTTGCAGGCACACAGCCTCCTATAAGGTTAAATCTGCTGGATTTTTTGCAGTGCGCGTTCGGTGGCCGGGCGGGTACGGATACGTTCAAACCAGTTGTTCACCGCCGGGTAGGACGCGAGATCAATCCGGTGTTTTTCATGGGTATTCACCCACGGCCAGCAGGCGATATCGGCAATGCTGTAATGATCTCCCCCAAGCCACGGCGTTTTTTCCAGCCGCTGGTTTAGCACGCCATACAAACGTTGCGTCTCCACCTGATAGCGTTCTATCGCATAAGGGATGGGCTGCGGGGCGTAAGCGGTAAAATGGTGGTTCTGTCCCAGCATGGGCCCAAGTCCGCTCGCCTGCCAGAAGAGCCATTGCAAGGTATGGTGACGTTCACGCAGCTCCCCGCTCAGGAGTTTGCCGGTTTTCTCCGCCAGATAGAGCAAAATTTCGCCGGATTCAAACAGGCTCAACGGTCTTCCTCCGTCGGCCGGCTGATTGTCAATAATGGCCGGAATTTTATTGTTCGGCGAGATAGCCAGAAAGAGAGGACTGAACTGTTCACCTTTGCTGATATCCACGCGAATGATTCTGTAATCCAGTTCGGCTTCTTCGAGAAAGAGGGTGATCTTATGGCCGTTTGGGGTAGGGGCGTAATAAAGGTCAATCATTCTCAACTCCTGTCCATGCGAATAGTAGTGCCACGACAACTGAGTATAGGTAATTGTTGTAAATCGTGAGTTTTCATCAAGTGACAGCGGGGCAAAGAGATTATATGTTGAGTAAAAAACCGATCAGCCGATGAGGATGTTATGAACCAGCCCCTAATCACGTTGTGGTCCGATGCGAATTTCTTTTCCCCCTATGTCATGAGCGTGTACGTTGCGCTGGCTGAAAAAGGGCTTACTTTTACGCTGAAGACCGTTGATCTCGACGGCGGGGAACATCTCAAACCGCAGTGGCAGGGTTACGATCTCACCCGACGCGTGCCGGTGCTGGAGGTTGACGGCTTTGCGCTGAGCGAATCATCAGCGATCGATGAATACCTGGAAGATCGTTTTGCGCCGCCCGAGTGGGAACGGATCTATCCTCACGATCTGCAAAAACGCGCCCGTGCGCGGCAGATCCAGGCGTGGCTACGTAGCGACCTGGTGCCGATTCGTGTAGAGCGCTCGACAGATGTCGTGTTTGCCGGGGTGAAAAAGCCAGCTCTGAGCGCGGAAGGTACGCACAGCGCCCAAAAACTGATTGAAACGGCCACGTCGCTTCTCGCGCACGGCAATCCGAACCTGTTTGGTGAATGGTGCATTGCCGATACCGACCTGGCGCTGATGCTGAACCGCCTGATCCTCAACGGCGATGAAGTCCCTCAGCTGCTGGTGGATTATGCAGCGTTCCAGTGGCAGCGCGCCTCTGTGCAGCGCTATGTGGCACTCTCCGCTAAGCGCGCGGGCTGATAAGCCCTGACGCTTCAGGTATGATAAGGGCAGTGTGTTTTCCGAGGGAGAGACGAATGAAATTGATGTTTGCGTCGGATATCCATGGATCGCTGCCCGCGACCGAGCGCGTGCTTTCTCTGTTTGCGCAAAGCGGCGCGCAATGGCTGGTGATTCTGGGGGATGTGTTAAACCATGGCCCGCGCAATGCGCTGCCGGAAGGCTATGCCCCTGCGCAGGTCGCGGAGAAGCTTAATCCGTTTGCCTCGCGCATCATTGCCGTGCGCGGTAACTGCGACAGCGAAGTCGACCAGATGCTACTGCACTTTCCCCTTACCGCTCCGTGGCAACAGGTACTGCTGGAAAACAGCCGCCTGTTCCTGACCCACGGGCACCTTTTCGGCCCGGATAATCTCCCGGCACTCGCGGCTGGCGATGTACTGGTTTACGGTCATACTCATATTCCGGTGGCTGAAAAACGCGGTGAAATTTATCACGTTAACCCGGGGTCGGTCAGCATACCCAAAGGCGGATATCCTGCGAGCTATGGCATGCTGGATGGAAATACCCTGAGCGTAATCGCACTTAATGATCAGCAAGTTATTGCGCAGGTAGCGATTAATCCGTAAGTTACACCCCAACTGCAAACGCGCCGAAAGAGCGCTTAGACGAGAAGGTTTCCCGATGGTGGAGCAGAATCATTTGGCAAGTACTGAATGGGTTGACATTGTCAGCGAAGAAAATGAAGTGATCGCGCAGGCCAGCCGCGAACAAATGCGTGCAGAGCGTCTGCGTCACCGTGCAACCTACATTGTTGTGCATGACGGCATGGGCAAGATTCTGGTTCAGCGTCGCACGGACACGAAAGATTTTCTCCCAGGTATGCTGGATGCCACAGCGGGTGGTGTCGTGCAGGCCGATGAAGTGCTGCTGGATTCCGCGCGTCGTGAAGCGGAAGAAGAGTTAGGGATTGCCGGTGTGCCATTTGCTGAACACGGGCAGTTCTATTTCGAAGACGAACATTGCCGCGTCTGGGGCGGACTGTTTAGCTGCGTTTCCCACGGGCCTTTCGCCCTGCAGGAAGAAGAAGTGAGCGAAGTCTGCTGGATGACGCCGGAAGAGATTACCGCGCGTTGCGACGAGTTCACGCCGGATTCGTTAAAAGCACTGGCGCTGTGGATGACCCGCAACGCCAAAAACGAATCCGCTAAGCCGGAAAATAAAGCGGAAAAAGAGGAAGAGGCTGAATAAGCCTTAACAGCTTTCCCGCATACACAGGCTGGACGCGATAGGTTTATGGTCGCGCCAGTCTCCATCATTCAGACGTTCCAGTAACGCTTTCCCGGCCTCAATTCCAATCTTTCGATGCGGTACCGCCATGGTCGTCAGTGGCGGCTGACAGACGCGGCTGACGTCGCTATCCCCAAAGCCCACGACGGCAAGATCGTCCGGCACTTTGATTCGCCGACGCTGACACTCATACAGCGCACCACAGGCCAGTTCGTCTGAAACGCATACCAGCGCATCCAGCTCCGGCCACGCCAGCAGAAACTCAGGCAGCTGCGCCGCACCGGTCGAGAAGCTCGGCGGCATGGCGGCGTTAATTACCCGGTTCGGCGACAGATGATGGCGCAGCATCGCTTTGTACCAGCCCTGCAAATGCTGCTGGAAAATCCACTGTTCCTGGTTGGCGCACAGCAGGCCGATATTCTGGTAGCCGCGCTTAATAACCATTTCTGTTAGCTCATACATGGCCGCCACGTTATCAATCCCGATATTCATATCAATCGGGTCGGCGCGCATAGCACCCATCTCCATCACCGGGATGGAGGCATTTTTCAGCCAGTGGCGAACGGTGTCGGTATGCTCCACGCTGAGCAGGATCGCGGCGGCAATATTTGACGCCAGCAGCGTTTCCAGCAGCTTTTCCTCCTGTTCAAGACGATGCTGAGACTCGGCCAGCATGATCTGGTATCCGGCAGGCTGAAGCACCTGCTGTAGCCCGGCAAACATCTCTGAACACCCAGCTTCGGAAAGATTAGGAACAACCATTGCGATCGTCCATGACGACGCCGATGCCAGTGCGCTGGCGGCGAGATTGGGCATATAACCCAGTTCCTGCACCGCAGCTTCAATTTTTTCACGCAGTTTATCGGAAACCTGTTCCGGCGTGCGGAGCGCACGGGAGACGGTCATCGTGCCAACTCCGGCAAGCTGTGCGACATCCGCGAGCGTGACTTTTCCGGTACTGCGCCGTTTTCGGGTTAAAGACATACACCTTCCTGCTGACCAGACGCGTTCTTATTCCTTCACTCCAGGTGACAGGCAGTATACGCCTTAAATCCCTTTTTTTGCTGTGATTTCACACGATGATGGCATTTTGATAGCGCTATCACACTTCTGCATGTTAATCGTTGGTAGCGCTATCTTTGTGACCGGGATCGCAGTCAAGGATTGATGGGTTGAATAAAGTTTGCTCATCTTTGGCGTGACGACGGAGTGAAAAGTGCTCAAAAAGTGGATATATGATACAACCATCACGCTTCAGGAGAGTGTTGAAAGCTGGCCTCAGGCGCTGGAGATATGCGCGAAACCGTTACTGGAGCTGCAGGTGATTGAACCGGAATACGTGACGGCAATCATTCAGCAGCATCATGCTTTAGGACCGTATTATGTGCTGGCACCAGGGCTGGCCATGCCGCATGCGCGGCCGGAAGAAGGCGCCAAAGGACTGGGGTTGTCATTACTAAAACTAAAACAGGGTGTCTCTTTTGGTGCCGGGGAGTTTGACCCTGTCGATGTCATTATTATGCTCGCGGCACCGGACAAACATAGCCATATCGAGATGATCTCATCGCTGGCAGAGTTATTTTCCAGCGACGAAGATATGGAAAAATTACATCAGGCGAATACCCTGGAGGACATTAAAACCATTATTGACCGCTTCTGATTTAATTCTTTAATCCGATTATTCACAACATTACGCGCCAGCGTGATGGGGCGTGCTCTACTCATTAAAGGGGACAACAATGAAAATCATGGCTATTTGTGGGTCTGGCCTGGGCAGCAGTTTTATGGTCGAAATGAACATTAAAAAGGTGCTCAAAAAGCTGGAAATTGACGCCGAGGTTGAACACTCCGATCTCTCCTCCGCCACGCCGGGCGCGGCTGACCTGTTCGTGATGGCAAAAGATATTGCCGCCAGCGCCAGCGTACCGGAAAGCCAACTGGTGGTGATCAATAACATCATTGATATCAACGAACTTGAAGCGCAACTGCGTGCCTGGTTCGAAAGACAATAATCCTGATAAGGCGAGGTGGATATGTTTATCCTTGAAACGCTGAATTTCGTTGTTGATATTTTAAAAGTCCCTTCGGTGCTGGTCGGATTAATTGCCTTGATCGGTCTGGTTGCGCAGAAAAAAGCGTTTTCAGATGTGGTGAAGGGAACCATTAAAACGATTCTTGGTTTTATTGTGCTGGGCGGTGGCGCCACGGTGCTGGTGGGGTCATTAAATCCATTGGGGGGTATGTTCGAGCACGCCTTTAATATTCAGGGCATCATTCCCAATAATGAAGCGATTGTTTCGATTGCGCTGGAAAAATACGGTGCCTCTACCGCGCTGATTATGGCGTTTGGGATGGTAGCGAATATTATCGTCGCGCGCTTTACCCGTCTGAAGTACATCTTCCTGACCGGGCACCACACGTTTTACATGGCGTGCATGATTGGCGTAATTCTCACCGTGGCGGGCTTTGAGGGGGTAGGGCTGGTCTTTACCGGATCGCTGATCCTCGGCCTGATTATGGCTTTCTTCCCGGCCATTGCGCAGCGTTACATGAAGCGCATCACCGGCAACGATGAGATCGCATTCGGCCACTTTGGCACCCTGGGCTACGTGCTGTCTGGCTGGATTGGCAGCAAGGTCGGCAAAGGCTCTCGTTCAACCGAAGAGATGAACCTGCCGAAGAACCTGAGCTTCCTGCGCGACAGTTCGATCTCTATCTCCCTGACGATGATGATTATCTACCTGATCATGGCGGTGAGCGCCGGGCGGGAGTACGTCGAAGCCACCTTCAGCGGCGGTCAGAACTACCTGGTTTATGCCATTATCATGGCGATCACCTTCGCGGCGGGCGTTTTCATCATCCTGCAGGGCGTGCGCCTGATTCTGGCGGAAATCGTCCCGGCCTTTACCGGCTTCTCTGAAAAACTGGTGCCGAACGCACGCCCCGCGCTGGACTGCCCGGTGGTCTACCCCTATGCGCCAAATGCCGTGCTGATTGGCTTCCTGTTCAGCTTCCTCGGGGGAATTGTCGGGTTGTTCATCTGCGGGCAGTTCAGCTGGGTGCTGATCCTCCCGGGCGTCGTGCCGCACTTCTTTACCGGTGCAACGGCGGGCGTGTTCGGTAATGCCACCGGCGGACGTCGCGGGGCAATGATAGGCGCCTTCGCCAATGGTCTGCTGATTACCTTCCTGCCGGTTCTGCTGCTGCCAGTGCTGGGCGCGATTGGCTTTGCTAACACCACCTTCTCGGACGCCGATTTCGGCGCGGTGGGGATTGTGCTCGGTAACCTGGCGCGCTTCCTGTCACCGCTTGCCATCACCGGGCTGGTCGTGGCGCTGTTCGCGCTGCTGGTGGCCTACAACCTGTTTGCGAAAAACAAACCTGCGGGCGGTAACGCGCAGGAAAATACCGGAGCCAAATCATGAATGAGAATGAGATAACCGAGCTGGCGCGCCAGATTCGCCTTGAGACGCTGAAATCGCTGACGCAGCTCGGATTTGGACACTACGGCGGCAGCATGTCGGTGGTCGAAACGCTGGCCGTGCTGTACGGCGCGGTGATGAAAATCGACCCGGCGGATCCGGACTGGCCAGAGCGCGACTACTTTGTCCTGTCGAAAGGCCATGCGGGCCCGGCGCTGTACAGCACGCTGGCGATCAAGGGCTACTTCCCGGTGGAGGAGCTGAGCACCCTGAACCAGAACGGTACGCGCCTGCCGAGCCATCCGGATCGCCTGAAAACGCGCGGCGTGGATGCGACCACCGGTTCGCTGGGGCAGGGGATTTCCATTGCCGGCGGGATGGCGCTATCGCACAAGCTCGCGGGGCGACCGAATCGGGTTTTCTGCATTGTCGGTGACGGCGAGCTGAACGAGGGACAGTGCTGGGAAGCCTTCCAGTTTATTGCCCACCATCGTCTGAACAATCTGACGGTATTCGTCGACTGGAACAAACAGCAGCTGGATGGCGAACTGGATGAAATCATTTGCGCGTTTGACCTCGAAGGGAAATTCCGTGCCTTTGGTTTTGACGTGGTGACCGTGAAGGGAGACGACATTCCGGCGCTGCTGGACGTGACGTCGCGCGTGCCGGCGAAAGACGCCCGCCCGCAGGTGGTGATCCTCGACAGCATTAAAGGGCAGGGGGTGCCGTATCTGGAACAGCTCAGCAATTCGCACCACCTGCGATTGACCGCGGAGAGCAAAGCGGCCCTCAACGAGACGATTCGCCAACTGGAGGCTTCACATGATTAAGGTTGCACCGGCAGGACAGAAAGACGCCGTTGAGATGCGTAAGGTCTACGCGGGCTTCGTGGCAAAGCAGATTGAGGCCGGAAGCGAGATTATCGCCCTGGAAGCGGACCTGATGAGTTCGATGGCGATGGACGGCGTGGCGCGCGATTATCCGCAGCACGTGATTAACTGCGGCATCATGGAGGCCAACGTGATCGGTACAGCTGCCGGGCTGTCGCTCACCGGTCGCAAACCGTTCGTGCATACGTTCACCGCGTTTGCCAGCCGACGCTGCTTCGACCAGCTGTTTATGTCCCTGGACTATCAGCGTAACAACGTGAAGGTGATAGCCTCGGATGCTGGCGTGACGGCCTGTCACAACGGCGGGACGCATATGTCGTTTGAGGATATGGGCATTGTGCGCGGTCTGGCGCACTCGGTGGTGCTGGAGGTGACCGACGCGGTGATGTTTGACGATGTGCTGCGCCAGCTTATCGATCTGGAAGGCTTCTACTGGGTACGCACCATCCGTAAGCAGGCCCCGAGCGTGTATGCGCCGGGCTCAACCTTCACCATCGGCAAAGGCAACGTGCTGCGTGAGGGAAGCGATATTACGCTTATCGCCAATGGCATTATGGTAGCGGAAGCGCTGGAGGCGGCGCGTCAGCTGGAGCTGGAGGGGGTCAGTGCAGCGGTTATTGATATGTTCACCCTGAAGCCCATCGACCGCATGCTGGTGAAAAACTACGCTGAGAAAACCGGGCGCATCGTGACCTGTGAAAACCACAGCATTCACAACGGTCTTGGCTCGGCGGTGGCGGAAGTGCTGGTGGAAACCTGCCCGGTGCCAATGCGCCGCGTGGGGGTGAAAGAGCGTTACGGTCAGGTGGGGACGCAGGACTTCCTGCAGAAGGAGTACGGCCTGACGGCACATGACATCGTGTCGGCGGCGCGAGAGCTGCTGTAATAAAAAAGGCGACCCTTTGTGGTCGCCTTTTTGTTGCCCGGTGGCGCTAGCGCTTACCGGGCCTACGGTCCTGTAGGCCGGATAAGCGAAGCGCCATCCGGCAAGACCTTACAATTACTGCTGCTGCGAAGACTGGATCGCCGTCAGCGCGATGGTATAGACGATATCGTCAACCAGCGCACCACGGGACAGGTCGTTCACAGGTTTGCGCATACCCTGCAGCATTGGCCCGATGGAGATCAGGTCTGCTGAACGCTGTACCGCTTTATAGGTGGTGTTACCGGTGTTCAGATCCGGGAAGATGAACACGGTAGCGCGACCTGCAACCGGAGAGTTCGGCGCTTTGGATTTTGCCACGTCAGCCATCACGGCGGCGTCGTACTGCAGCGGGCCGTCGATCATCAGATCCGGACGTTTTTCCTGAGCAATACGGGTCGCTTCACGCACTTTCTCTACGTCGCTACCTGCACCAGAAGTACCGGTGGAGTAGGAGAGCATCGCAACGCGCGGCTCGATGCCGAAGGCAGTCGCGGAATCTGCGGACTGAATAGCGATCTCAGCCAGCTGCTCTGCGGTTGGATCCGGGTTGATCGCGCAGTCGCCGTAAACATAAACCTGTTCAGGCAGCAGCATGAAGAACACGGAGGAGACCAGAGAGCTGCCCGGTGCGGTTTTGATCAGCTGCAGCGGTGGACGGATGGTGTTTGCGGTGGTGTGAACTGCACCGGAAACCAGACCGTCAACTTCGTCCTGCTCCAGCATCAGCGTACCCAGCACCACGTTGTCTTCCAGCTGCTCGCGCGCAACGGCTTCGGTCATGCCCTTGCTCTTACGCAGTTCAACCAGACGGGCAACGTAGCTTTCACGAACCACTTCAGGGTCAACGATTTCGATGCCCGCACCCAGCTCAACGCCCTGAGACGCCGCAACGCGGTTGATCTCATCCGGGTTACCCAGCAGCACACAGGTCGCGATGCCGCGCTCTGCACAGATAGCCGCCGCTTTAACGGTACGTGGCTCGTCACCTTCTGGCAGAACAACACGTTTGCCCGCTTTACGCGCCAGCTCGGTCAACTGGTAACGGAATGCAGGAGGAGACAGACGGCGGCTGCGCTCGGAGGTCGCGGTCAGGGATTCGATCCAGTCTGCGTTGATGTAACCTGCAACGTATTCCTGAACTTTCTCGATACGCTCGTGGTCATCAACCGGCACTTCCAGGTTGAAGCTCTGCAGGCTCAGGGAGGTCTGCCAGGTGTTGGTATTCACCATGAAGACCGGCAGGCCAGTGGCAAACGCGCGTTCGCACAGCTTGCTCACGCGTGGATCCATCTCGTAAGCGCCGGTCAGCAGGATGGCACCGATCTCTACGCCGTTCATCGCCGCCAGACACGCTGCAACCAGCACGTCAGGACGATCGGCAGACGTTACCAGCAGGGAACCTGCGCGGAAGTGTTCCAGCATGTGCGGAATGCTACGCGCACAGAAGGTCACGGACTTCACGCGGCGGGTATTGATATCGCCTTCGTTAACGATGGTCGCGTTCAGGTGACGCGCCATATCGATTGCACGGGTGGCAATCAGATCGAAGCTCCAGGGTACCGCGCCGAGAACAGGCAGCGGGCTGGAATCCTGCAGTTTCGCCGGATCAACTTTGATGACCTTCGCTTTGGAAGAGTCGTCGAAGATCTCAGACAGGTCTGGGCGAGTACGGCCCTGATCGTCAACCGGGGCGTTCAGTTTGTTCACGATCACGCCGGTGATGTTGGTGTTTTTCGTGCCGCCGAAGCTGCTGCGTGTCAGTTCGATACGCTCGTTCAGCTGTTCCGGGGTATCAGTGCCCTGGGACATGACGAAAACGATCTCTGCGTTCAGGGTTTTCGCGATTTCAAAGTTCAGAGACTGAGCAAACTGGTGTTTGCGCGTCGGGACCAGACCTTCAACCAGCACCACTTCTGCGTCCTGCGCATTTGCATGGTAGTTGGCGATGATCTCTTCCATCAGCACGTCTTTTTGGTTGCTGGAGAGCAGCGACTCAACGTGACTCATCTTCAGCGGTTCAGCCGCTGGCAGATTGGAGTTTTTGCGAACGATGGTGGTGGTCTGGTCAGGCGCATCGCCACCGGCACGAGGCTGGGCGATTGGCTTAAAGACGCTCAGACGAACGCCTTTGCGTTCCATAGCACGGATTACGCCAAGGCTGACGCTGGTCAGGCCGACGCTGGTTCCGGTAGGGATCAGCATAATAGTACGGGACACGGTTTATCCTCTTTCGTTACCGCCGACACGGGGCGGGTTACAAAACAGCACCGCCAGCATTGCTGGCGGTGTGGAATCAGGCAGTCAGGCGGTGTGCGTCTTGCGCGATGACCAGCTCTTCGTTAGTTGGGATAACGATAGCCGGACGGGTGCCTTCTTTGTTGATGAAGCCAGACTTGCCGAAACGCGCAGCCAGGTTACGCTCGTGATCAACGTCGAAGCCCAGAACGCCCAGTTTGCCCAGGGACAGTTCACGAACCATAGCTGCGTTCTCACCGATACCACCGGTGAAGATAACCGCGTCCAGACGACCGTCCATCAGCGCAGTGTAAGAACCGATGTATTTCGCCAGACGGTGGCAGTAAACGTCCATTGCACGTTTAGCGTCTGCTTTCTCTGCGTAGTTGTCTTCAACATAGCGGCAGTCGCTGGTGACTTCGGTCAGACCCAGCAGGCCAGACTCTTTAGTCAGCATTTTGTTGATGTCGTCAACGCTCATGCCCAGAGTGTCGTGCAGGTGGAAGATGATCGCCGGGTCGATGTCACCGGAACGGGTACCCATCACCAGACCTTCCAGCGGGGTCAGGCCCATGGAGGTATCAACACATTTACCGTTGCGGATAGCAGAAACAGAACCACCGTTGCCCAGATGGCAGGTGATGATGTTCACTTCTTCAACAGGTTTGTTCAGGATTTTTGCGGCTTCCTGAGTCACAAAGAAGTGGCTGGTGCCGTGCGCGCCGTAACGACGTACGCCGTGCTCTTTGTACAGGCTGTATGGCAGGGCATAGAGGTAAGACTCTTCCGGCATGGTCTGATGGAACGCGGTGTCGAACACGGCCACGTTTTTGTCTTTCAGATTCGGGAAGGATTTCAGCGCTTCAGCGATACCGATCAGGTGCGCCGGGTTGTGCAGCGGAGCAAAAGAAGCAGAATCTTTGATGCCCTGGATAACAGATTCGTCGATCACGACGGAGCTGGTGTATTTTTCGCCGCCGTGGACGATACGGTGACCAATCGCAGTCAGCTGAGCAGACAGTTCTGGTTTTTGTGCCAGAATAGTGTTAACGATAAAGTTCAGCGCTTCACTGTGAGCGGCGCCTGCACCTAAAGCCGCTTCTTGTTTGCTGCCGTCCATCTTCCACTTGATACGTGCTTCAGGCAGATGGAAACATTCGGCCAAACCAGAGAGGTACTCGTCACCGTTGAGCGCATCGATGATGGCGAATTTCAGTGAGGAGCTACCGCAGTTCAGAACCAGTACTAACTTACTCGACATGGAAGTACCTATTATTGATACGTGGCTAAAAAAACGTCAGTGAGTCTAACAGCGTAACGCATGATGACTCGGACATTTATGATTAACATCATGCCAAACGAACATTGTGGCATGATGGAAGAAATAACTATGATTTTATGCCATTTTGCACAATTTTCAGCCAATGGCATAATGTGCGATAATTTGACGAGTGAATGATTCTCGTCTATGGCCCAATCAGGCTGGCACAGGATACCCGATACGGGGTAGCGATGACAAAATATTTTGAACGTTGTCATAGCCTGTTGTGGTTTTGCACAAAAATTTTAATTTTTATACGTGAAGTTGAGGTACAGCCATGTCGACACCCGAAACCCCTACCGTGAATTTCTTCAGTCTGTTTCGTCGGGGACAGCATTACGCAAAGACGTGGCCGATGGAAAAGCGCCTTGCGCCAATGTTTATTGAGAATCGCACCATCCGCGCCACGCGCTACGCGATTCGCTTTATGCCCCCTGTCGCCATTTTTACCCTGTGCTGGCAAATAGCGTTAGGCGGACAGCTTGGCCCGGCCGTGGCGACAGCACTCTTTGCGTTAAGCCTGCCGATGCAGGGGCTGTGGTGGTTAGGAAAACGGTCCATCACGCCACTGCCACCTTCTATTTTACACTGGTTTTATGAAGTCCGTGGAAAGCTGGAGGAGGCCGGGCAGGCGCTTGCTCCGGTTGAAGGCAAGCCGGATTACCAGGCGCTGGCGGACACGTTAAAGCGCGCTTTTAAGCAGTTGGATAAAACATTCCTCGATGACTTGTGATTGATCATCGAAACGACTAACAAAAAAAGGCACAGTAACAAACCGTTACCGTGTCTTTTTTTTACAGTGCAATGCGCTACAGGAGTCGAAAGATGGAAATGACCCATGCTCAACGTCTGATTTTGTCTAACCAGTACAAAATGATGACAATGCTTGATCCCGATAACGCTGCGCGCTACAGCCGCCTGCAGACTATCGTCGAACGGGGGTTTGGTTTGCAAATGCGCGAACTGGACCGCGAGTTTGGTGAGCTGAAAGAAGAAACCTGCCGCATCGTGATCGACATTATGGAGATGTACCACGCGCTGCATGTTTCCTGGACTAATCTCAAAGATCAGCAGTCCATTGACGAGCGCCGTGTCACCTTCTTAGGCTTTGATGCAGCGACGGAAGCGCGTTATCTGAGCTATGTCCGCTTTATGGTGAATACCGAAGGGCGTTATACCCACTTCGATGCGGGTACCCACGGCTTTAACGCGCAGACCCCAATGTGGGATAAATACCAGCGCATGCTGAGCGCGTGGCACGCCTGCCCGCGTCAGTACCATTTAAGCAGCAACGAAATTCAACAAATCATTAATGCCTGACGGAGGTGCGTGTGCAGTGTAGAGGTTTTCTGTTTGATCTGGACGGTACGCTGGTGGATTCGCTGCCGGTTGTGGAGCGTTCATGGTGCCATTGGGCTGACAGACAGGGTATCGACCATCAGGACGTACTGAATTTCATCCATGGCAAGCAGGCCATAACCTCGTTGCGGCACTTCTTAGCGGGGCGTTCTGAGGAAGAGATTCAGGCGGAGTTCAAATACCTGGAGCAGATTGAGGCCACCGATACGGAGGGTATCACCGCGCTGCCTGGCGCACGCGAGCTGCTTGAACATCTTAACGAAGCGCAGATCCCGTGGGCTATCGTCACGTCCGGCTCTGTTCCGGTCGCGCATGCCCGCCACAAAGCGGCCGGTTTACCGAAGCCCGAGGTGTTCATTACCGCTGAGCGCGTTAAGCGCGGCAAGCCAGAGCCGGATGCGTTTCTGCTTGGCGCTGAACTGCTGGGCCTCGCTCCCGCTGAGTGCGTGGTCGTGGAAGACGCGGCGGCCGGCGTGCTGGCCGGGCTGAACGCCGGGAGTCACGTCATTGCCGTTAACGTTCCGGCGGGGTCTCCCCGGCTGAGTGAGGCGGACTTTGTGCTGGATTCCCTGACGGCACTGGCGGTGTCTAAGGCGCCCGATGGCGTTGTAACCGTCTCGCTAAAAATGTAATCCCATGATTTAGCCCCACGTTGCTGGGGCTTTTTTATGGCAAAATTCCTCATCTTCCACTGACAAGGATAGGTTGTGAACGGTGAACTGATTTGGGTCCTGAGCCTGCTTTTAATCGCCATTATTCTCTTCGCCACAGGCAAGGTGCGCATGGATGCCGTTGCCCTGTTTGTCATCGTCGCGTTTGTGCTGAGCGGCACGCTTACGCTACCGGAAGCTTTCTCCGGGTTCAGCGATCCTAACGTTATCCTGATTGCCGCCCTGTTTATTATTGGCGACGGCCTGGTGCGCACCGGTGTGGCGACCATCATGGGCGCGTGGCTGGTTAAAGTGGCCGGCAGCAGTGAAACCAAAATGCTGATCTATCTGATGCTGACGGTTGCCGGGCTGGGGGCGTTTATGAGCTCAACGGGCGTGGTCGCTATTTTTATCCCGGTGGTACTGAGCGTCTCCATGCGGATGCAAAGCTCGCCGTCGCGACTGATGATGCCTCTGAGTTTTGCCGGTTTGATAAGCGGTATGATGACGCTGGTGGCGACGCCGCCGAACCTGGTCGTCAACAGTGAGCTGCTCCGGGAAGGTTTTCAGGGCTTCAGCTTTTTCAGCGTCACCCCGTTGGGTCTGGTGATTCTGGCGATGGGCGTGGTCTATATGCTGCTGACCCGTTTTGCCCTGAAAGGCGAGAACCAGGACAAAAACAAAGACGGGTGGAAGCGGCGCACTTTCCGCGATCTCATCAAAGAGTACCGCCTCACCGGGCGGGCACGGCGTCTGGCCATTCGCCCCGGCTCGCCGATGGTCGGCCAGCGTCTTGACGACCTGAAACTGCGCGAGCGCTATGGGGCGAACGTGATCGGCGTGGAACGCTGGCGCCGTTTTCGCCGGGTGATCGTCAACGTCAATGGCGTATCGGAATTTCGGGCGCGTGACGTCCTGCTGATCGATATGTCCACTGCGGATGTGGATTTGCGCGAGTTCTGCAGCGAACAACTGCTGGAGCCAATGGTGCTGCGCGGGGAGTATTTCTCCGATCAGGCGCTGGATGTCGGTATGGCTGAAGTCTCGCTGATCCCCGAGTCCGAACTGTTGGGCAAAACCGTGCGCGAAATGGGGTTCCGCACCCGGTATGGCCTGAACGTCGTGGGGCTGAAGCGCGACGGCGTGGCGATGGAAGGGGCCGTCGTGGATGAACCGATCCTGCTGGGGGATATCTTCCTTGTGGTGGGAAACTGGAAGTTGATTAGCCAACTCGGGCAAAAAGGGCGTGATTTTGTGGTGCTCAACATGCCGGTTGAGGAGAGCGATGCGTCTCCGGCGCACAGCCAGGCGCCGCACGCGATTTTTTGTCTGGTGCTGATGGTCGCGCTGATGCTGACCGATGAAATTCCAAACCCCATAGCCGCCATCATTGCCTGTCTGCTGATGGGGAAATTCCGCTGTATCGACGCCGAGAGCGCTTATAAAGCCATTCACTGGCCGAGCATCATTCTTATCGTGGGGATGATGCCTTTTGCCCTCGCGCTGCAAAAAACCGGCGGGGTAGATTTAATCGTTAAAGGGCTCATGGACATGGGCGGCGGGTACGGACCGTATTTGATGATGGTGTGCCTGTTCATTATGTGCGCCACGATCGGGTTGTTTATCTCCAATACCGCCACGGCGGTGCTGATGGCGCCCATTGCGCTGGCGATGGCGAAATCCATGGGCGTGTCACCCTACCCGTTTGCGATGATGGTGGCGATGGCGGCTTCCGCGGCATTTATGACGCCGGTTTCATCCCCGGTCAATACGCTGGTGCTGGGGCCAGGAAATTATAAATTCAGCGATTTTGTGAAGATTGGCGTGCCATTCACCGTGCTGGTGATGGTGGTGTGCGTGGTGTTAATTCCGGTTTTATTCCCGTTTTAGCGTGAGCGCAGAAACGTAGGCCGGGTAAGGCGAAGCCGCCACCCGGCTAAAATTACAACGGTGAATCCTGGCTAATCTCATCCAGCGATAAATGGAAGCTCGGCACAAATACCTGCATAAAATAATCCATCTCGTCGCTGCGGCGGGATGCCAGGGTTTTTTCCAGACGCGTTTTCGCCAGTAAAAACTCGTTATTGCCCGCAGACAACTCTTCAAGACACTTCAGATAGGCGCACAGCGCGTCGGCCTGTTTGACCAGCGACTTTTCATCTTCCGTATACTGATGCTCGTCGATGAGCGGTTCAAAGATATCGCGCAGCTCCTCCGGCACCATGTCGATCAACTTCTGCTGGGCGATTTTCTCAATGGCCTTATATTCCTGCGCAATCTGTGAGTTGAAATATTTCACCGGCGTCGGCAGATCACCGGTTAACACTTCTGACGCGTCGTGGTACATCGCCAGCAATGCGATGCGCTCGGCATTCACCTGCCCGTTAAATTTGCGGTTTTTAATGGCGGCCAGCGCGTGCGCGACCATGGCAACCTGAAGACTGTGCTCTGATACGTTCTCTGTGCGCACGTTGCGCATCAGCGGCCAGCGGTTGATGAGTTTCAGGCGGGAGAGGTGGGCAAAGAAATGACTCTGACTCATAGGTTACCTTTTGTCTTCACTGCGACAGGACTTCATTGTGCGGGGAGGGGAGGCAAGATGCAAATTTGCGGATTTTGTAGGCCGGGTAAGCGCAGGGTATGAACCGGAAACATGGGTAACACTTTAGACCGGATACATGGGTAACAGTTATAACTGGCATAGAAGAGGAGACTCGCTATGCCCTGGACTGAGACCCGACCTATGCAACGCCTTGATTTTATCCGTGCCTGCCATGCAGGTACGGACTCCTTCTCCGCGCTTTGCCGTCTTTTTGGCATCAGCCGTAAAACCGGCTATAAATGGCTTCAGCGTTTTGACCCTTCTGACCTGTCATCTCTCTCGGACCGGTCGCGTGCGCCACGCTCCCACTCCCGGACGGTTCCTGATGATATCGCCGGACACCTGACTGCCCTGCGTCAAAAACACCCTGACTGGGGGCCAAAAAAACTGCGGATGTGGTTGCTCAATCATCACGTCGATTTTACCGTACCTGCCGCCAGCACTATCGGCGATATCCTCAAGCGCGAAGGCCTGGTTCCGGATAAAAAACGAAAACGCAGAACACCAGGCAATCGCCAGCCCCTGACCATCATCAGTGAGAACAATCAGGTCTGGAGCGCTGATTTTAAAGGCAAGTTCAGGCTGCTCAGCAGAGAGTACTGCCATCCTTTCACCCTGACCGATAATCACAGCCGGTATCTGCTCAGCTGCCGGGGAACACACCGTGAGAGTGAACCCTTTGTCAGAGAGTGCCTGACGGATGCGTTCCTGGAATATGGTCTGCCGGAAGTGCTTAGAACCGATAACGGCCAGCCCTTCGCGGGAACAGGAATAGCCGGATTAAGTCGTCTTGCCGTCTGGCTAATCAAGCTGGGCATCAGGCCGGAGCGTATCAGAAAGGGGCATCCGGAAGAAAATGGCCGCCATGAGCGAATGCACCGCTCCCTGAAAAGTGCGGTGAAACAGGGCAACACCTTCATGACGATGGAAGAACAACAGCGGTGGTTCAGTGACTACCGGAAAGAATTTAACTACGAAAGGCCGCATGAAGCACTGGCGGGAGCAACGCCCGGAACGGTATGGCAACCCTCAAACCGACACTGGGATGGCCGTGTTCCTGAATATGCTTATCCGGAAGGAGGTACAGTCTACAGGGTGAAATCGAGGGGGACCCTCTATATGGGAAAAAAGGGTACGGTGTTCCTGAGTGAAGCACTGACTGGGGAGTACATCATGCTGGAAGAACAAGATGATGGCCTTGAGGCCATCATCTTTAATGGGATAACGCTTGCGTACTACGACCGAAAAACCCAGAGTGTGCTCCGGATAGACTAAAAGTGTTACCTATGTTCCCGGTCTGATCTGTCACCTATGTATCCGGTCATACAGCAGCGCTACCCGGCAGAATGGCTACGTTACTGATGATAACCTGAGAGGAATCGCCCGAAGCGGCTGATAGCCATTTCGAGATCGTCCTCGCGCGGCAGCGTCACGATACGCACATGGTCCGGCCACGGCCAGTTAAATGCCGTCCCCTGAACCAGCAGCACTTTTTCCTGCAACAGGAAATCGAGCACCATCTTCTGATCGTCGTGAATATTGAAGCGCTTCGCGTCGATTTTCGGGAACATATAGAGAGCCCCATTTGGCTTCACGCAGGAGACGCCCGGGATATCGTTGATCAGCTCCCACGCGCGGTTACGCTGTTCGTACAGGCGGCCTCCAGGGACGATAAACTCGCTGATGCTCTGATAGCCACCGAGCGCGGTCTGGATTGCATGTTGTGCCGGCACGTTGGCGCAAAGACGCATAGACGCCAGCATTTCCAGCCCTTCAATATAGCCTTTGGCGTGCTTTTTCGGGCCGTTGAGTACCATCCAGCCCTGGCGGAAACCGGCCACACGGTAGGTTTTAGACAGGCCGTTAAAGGTAACGGTCAACAGGTCCGGGGCCAGCGCGGCAATGGAGTGGTGTTGCGCCGCGTCATAGAGGATCTTGTCGTAAATTTCGTCGGCAAAAATGATCAGGTTGTGCTGGCGGGCGATCTCAACGATCTCCATCAACAGCTCTTTTGAGTAGACCGCGCCCGTCGGGTTGTTCGGGTTGATAATTACGATGCCGCGCGTGCGAGGGGTAATCTTCGCGCGAATATCATCCAGATCCGGGAACCAGTCAGAGGATTCGTCGCAAAGATAATGGACAGCTTTACCGCTGGACAGTGATACGGCAGCCGTCCACAGCGGATAGTCTGGCGCGGGAACCAGCATTTCGTCACCGCTGTTCAGCAGCGCCTGCATGGCCTGGACGATCAGTTCAGAGACACCGTTGCCAATGTAGATATCTTCTACGGTAACGTCACGCATGCCGCGAGCCTGGTAGTGCTGCATAATGGCTTTACGTGCGGAATAAAGTCCTTTTGAGTCGCAATAGCCTTGCGCTGTGGGCAGGTTGCGGATCACATCAACCAGAATCTCATCCGGCGCTTCAAAACCAAATGGCGCAGGGTTACCAATGTTGAGCTTCAGAACCTTATTGCCTTCTTCCTCAAGGCGTTTTGCCTCTTTCAGAACCGGGCCACGGATGTCATAACAGACGTTATCTAGCTTGCTGGATTTTTCGATAGGGGACATGAACCTTTAACCTTTTCGCTATTATTGCCACTCCCTGCCGTGGAAGTCAGCACGGAATAATGTACTCCCCCCACGCTTCGTTTTGAAGGGTGTGCAGTAGAAGATTTTGTGCATGTTGTGAAATTCTGGTGAATCTTTTTTGCTGTTTGTTGACGCTTTTACTGTCGTAACGTAAGGTCAAATGCGTTTGTTAAGGGTGATTGTGCTGAAAATCATTGTAAAAAATGGATATTATCCCGGTGTAAAATAAATGACCCGTAGAGGAGAGACGGAAGTCACGCTGCGTGACTTTTCGTAAAACCTGAGTGTTGAAAAAATCTTGCAGTAATACCCTGCAGCGGCTAAAAGTTACTCATGTGAAAATAATGTTAAGTGTTATTAATGAATGACCTTAATCGAAATTAAAATTTATTTATTATTAACCAACAAAATGCAACTTTAGTTAATTTTAATAAAATTAGTTGAGAAGCTTAACAAAGCGCTTTACTCCTTAATATTGCAATAAGACTTATAAATAAAGTGGATTTGGGTTAAGATGTCTTTAGGTAAAGCAGATGAAAGATACCCAAATGTTGTATATCTGAAACTGGTTTTCCGATTTAATTGATTGTTATTGTTAGAGTTATCTCTGGCTGGAATGTGTAAAACATCTCCTGCTACGTTGACAGCGCTGCGATAAAGATGGCAGAAAAGGTGTCACGCCTTTAATGTAATTTACATAAACCTGCGAACATCTAAATATCCTGAACGTTTAAGAGAATAAAAATATCGTCATGAAACGTGCTTTCTGACTGTTGATATAAAGCAGCACAATAACTATCTGTCAGGCAGTCTGCCGGGCCGGGATGCGAGGGAAAATCTTCAGAGGGAATTGCTTAACTGTTACACACACAGCTTCAACCCGGGCAGCTCCGCACGAGCAACCTGAAAGTGAATAGATATGATAAATGCAAATCGTCCGATAATGAATCTCGACCTCGATCTGCTGAGAACGTTTGTTGCGGTCGCCGATCTCAACACTTTTGCAGCAGCTGCTGCCGCCGTCTGCCGAACTCAGTCCGCCGTTAGCCAGCAAATGCAGCGGCTGGAGCAACTGGTCGGTAAAGAGCTTTTTGCCCGTCACGGACGCAATAAGCTCTTAACGGAACACGGTATTCAGCTACTGGGTTATGCCAGGAAAATTCTTCGCTTTAATGATGAAGCATGTATGTCACTTATGTTTAGCAACCTTCAGGGGGTGTTAACCTTAGGGGCATCTGATGAGTCAGCGGATACGATATTACCGTTTCTTCTCAACCGAATTAGTTCGGTTTATCCGAAACTTGCGCTGGATGTGAGCGTCAAGCGCAATGCTTTTATGGTTGAGATGTTAAATGAGAATAAGGTCGATCTGGTGGTCACCACGCATCGTCCCGGGCAGTTTGATTGCCTGACGTTGCGCAGATCGCCAACGCACTGGTATTGCGCGGCTGAATATGTGTTGCAAAAAGGGGAGCCCGTTCCACTGGTTTTACTGGACGATCCGAGCCCTTTCCGCGATATGGTGCTGACGGCATTAAATGAAGCCAATATTCCATGGCGTCTGGCGTATGTAGCGTCCACGCTGCCTGCGGTGCGTGCCGCCGTCAAAGCAGGACTTGGCGTAACGGCCCGTCCGGTGGAGATGATGAGCCCTGACCTGCGCGTTCTCGGTAAATCTGATGGTCTTCCTGCGCTGCCAGATACTGAGTATCTGCTTTGCCATAATGCGTCCAGTCATAACGAGCTGGCGAAAGTGGTGTTCGAGGCGATGGAAAACTACCATAACCCGTGGCAGTACGAGCATGTTACCTCCGAAGGAGGGGATGATTCCCTGATCGTTGAAGGTGACTTTGAGTGATCAAACGCTCAAAATTCTGGTAACAAAATGTAAGTGTAAAAAAAAGCCACTCGTGTCGTTTTCGCACGCAGTGGCTTTTTTTTGTCAAAATTATCCCTGTTTGACGAAGGGGCTTCATAAATAGGCTCTATTTATCAATGCCATAAATGCTTTTGCTTAAATTCTGTTCGTTTTAAGTTCTAACTTCATCCATAACCTAACGATGTTAAAAAAACAGCAAATATGTTGCTGGTTTTTTGGTTGAATTAACAAAAGCGTGTCTCAGATCAAGAAAATACTCCTATTTGGGGGGAGGAATCGTTGGCAAATCCTGTCAAAATAGGAGGGTTATTTTTTTTACTTCCAAAACGGACACGATTCAACAACCTGCATTTGACGGAAAGTCATGTACCCACCAGGGTTAAAGGGCACCAAATGTTAATGAGAATCGCTCGATGTAATTTAATGTGAAGAAACCTTTGTTAAAGTTGACAAAAGGTTATAGAAAGGAGTAAAAAACCCCATCATTTTGCTGTCTACGTCTCATTTCAGACAGTTAGTGTAAGGTTATTTGTTCCTCCCCATGAATCGATGTGATGCCTATCTGCCAGCAAGAGCAGTGTCGTCGGTATCACTTTTGATGAGTAAGCAATGAGTATGTCAACATCCACAGAAGTCATCGCTCATCACTGGGCATTCGCAATCTTTCTTATTGTAGCCATTGGCCTGTGCTGCCTGATGTTAGTCGGCGGCTGGTTCCTGGGCGGTCGCGCCCGTGCAAGGCACAAAAACACACCTTTCGAATCAGGTATTGATTCAGTAGGTTCCGCTCGCTTACGCCTGTCTGCCAAGTTCTATCTGGTAGCGATGTTCTTCGTCATCTTCGACGTGGAAGCGCTCTACCTGTTCGCATGGTCGACCTCCATCCGCGAAAGTGGTTGGGTGGGCTTTGTCGAGGCCGCAATTTTCATTTTAGTGTTACTGGCCGGTCTGGTTTATCTGGTGCGTATTGGCGCGCTTGACTGGACGCCTGCGCGTTCACGTCGTGAACACATCAACCCGGAAAACAGTATCTCTAATCGTCAGCAGTAACAGCGAGGCAATAAGATGGATTATACGCTCACCCGCATAGATCCTAACGGTGAGAATGACCGTTACCCCCTGCAAAAACAGGAGATCGTAACCGACCCCCTGGAGCAAGAAGTCAACAAAAGCGTGTACATGGGCAAACTCGAACATGCCATGCACGATATGGTCAACTGGGGTCGTAAGAACTCTATCTGGCCCTACAACTTTGGCCTTTCTTGCTGCTACGTTGAAATGGTGACGTCATTCACTGCGGTGCATGACGTTGCGCGTTTTGGCGCCGAGGTACTGCGTGCATCCCCGCGTCAGGCTGACCTGATGGTGGTAGCCGGTACCTGCTTTACCAAGATGGCACCTGTTATTCAGCGTCTTTATGACCAGATGCTGGAGCCAAAATGGGTTATTTCCATGGGCGCATGTGCAAACTCTGGCGGCATGTACGACATTTATTCCGTTGTGCAGGGCGTTGATAAGTTCATTCCGGTGGATGTTTACATCCCGGGCTGCCCGCCGCGTCCAGAAGCCTATATGCAGGCGCTGATGCTGCTGCAGGAGTCTATCGGTAAAGAGCGTCGTCCGCTTTCATGGGTTGTTGGCGATCAGGGTGTCTACCGCGCGAACATGCAATCTGAGCGCGAGCGTAAACGTGGTGAACGTATTGCCGTCACCAACCTGCGTACGCCTGACGAAATTTAATTTGCGCCTGTGGGCCTGGAGAACACCTTCGCATATCACTACTCAAATAGCGCGAAGCCAGGCTTAACAGTCACCACGGACCATTTGCAATGGTGAACAATATGACCGACTTAACCGCGCAAGAAGCCGCATGGCAGACACGGGATCATCTGGATGACCCCGTCATTGGCGAACTGCGCAACCGTTTTGGGCCGGATGCCTTTACCGTTCAGGCGACCCGCACCGGGGTACCCGTTGTTTGGGTGAAGCGTGAACAATTACTGGAAGTGGTCGATTTCCTCAAGAAATTGCCAAAACCTTACGTCATGCTGTTTGACTTACACGGCATGGATGAGCGTCTGCGTACTCACCGCCAGGGTCTCCCTGCTGCGGATTTTTCCGTTTTCTACCACCTGATCTCAATAGACCGCAACACGGATATCATGCTCAAGGTGGCATTGTCTGAAAACGACATGCATCTGCCGACGATCACCAAACTTTTCCCGAACGCGAACTGGTATGAGCGTGAAACCTGGGAAATGTTCGGCATGACCTTCGACGGCCACCCACATCTGACGCGCATCATGATGCCGCAGACCTGGACCGGCCACCCGCTGCGTAAAGACTACCCGGCACGTGCAACCGAATTCGACCCGTTTGAGCTGACCAAAGCCAAGCAGGATCTGGAGATGGAAGCACTGACCTTCAAGCCGGAAGACTGGGGCATGAAGCGCGGTACCGAAAACGAGGACTTCATGTTCCTCAACCTCGGTCCGAACCACCCGTCTGCGCACGGTGCATTCCGTATTATTCTTCAGCTTGATGGCGAAGAGATTGTCGACTGCGTTCCTGACATCGGTTACCACCACCGTGGTGCTGAGAAGATGGGCGAGCGTCAGTCCTGGCACAGCTACATTCCGTATACCGACCGTATCGAGTACCTCGGCGGTTGCGTCAACGAAATGCCTTACGTGCTGGCCGTTGAGAAACTGGCGGGTATCGTTACGCCGGATCGCGTTAACGTGATTCGCGTAATGCTGTCAGAACTGTTCCGTATTAACAGCCACCTGCTGTACATCTCCACGTTCATTCAGGACGTCGGCGCGATGACCCCGGTCTTCTTCGCCTTTACCGATCGTCAGAAAATCTACGATCTGGTGGAAGCGATTACCGGTTTCCGTATGCACCCGGCCTGGTTCCGTATCGGCGGTGTGGCACACGATCTGCCGCGCGGCTGGGATCGTCTGCTGCGTGAATTCCTCGACTGGATGCCGAAACGTCTGGCCTCTTACGAGAAAGCCGCACTGCGCAACACCATCCTGAAAGGCCGTTCCCAGGGCGTTGCTGCCTACGGCGCAAAAGAAGCGCTGGAGTGGGGGACGACAGGTGCAGGTCTGCGTGCGACCGGTATTGATTTCGACGTGCGTAAAGCCCGTCCTTACTCTGGCTATGAGAACTTCGACTTTGAAGTCCCGGTGGGCGGCGGTGTTTCCGACTGCTACACCCGCGTGATGCTGAAAGTGGAAGAACTGCGCCAGAGTCTGCGCATCCTTGAGCAGTGCCTCAACAATATGCCGGAAGGCCCGTTCAAAGCGGATCACCCGCTGACCACGCCGCCACCGAAAGAGCGCACGCTGCAACATATCGAAACCCTGATCACTCACTTCCTGCAGGTTTCCTGGGGCCCGGTCATGCCGGCGCAAGAATCCTTCCAGATGATTGAAGCGACCAAGGGTATTAACAGTTACTACCTGACCAGTGACGGCAGCACCATGAGCTACCGTACCCGCGTGCGTACGCCGAGCTTTGCGCACCTGCAGCAGATCCCGTCCGCCATTCGCGGCAGTCTGGTCTCCGACCTGATTGTGTATCTGGGTAGTATCGATTTTGTTATGTCAGATGTGGACCGCTAATTATGCACGAGAATCAACAACCACAAACCGAGGCTTTTGAGCTGAGTGACGCAGAGCGTGCCGCCATTGAGCACGAGATGCACCACTACGAAGACCCGCGTGCGGCGTCCATTGAAGCGCTGAAAATCGTACAGAAACAGCGTGGTTGGGTGCCGGATGGGGCGATCTACGCGATCGCAAAAGTGCTGGGTATTCCGGCCAGTGACGTAGAAGGCGTAGCCACGTTCTACAGCCAGATCTTCCGTCAGCCGGTGGGCCGCCATGTGATCCGCTACTGTGACAGCGTGGTCTGCCACATTACCGGTTATCAGGGCATTCAGGCTGCCATTGAGAAGAAACTCAATATCAAGCCGGGCCAGACCACGTTCGATGGTCGCTTTACTCTGCTGCCAACCTGCTGCCTGGGTAACTGCGACAAGGGGCCGACCATGATGATTGATGAGGATACTCACAGCCATCTGACGCCGGAAGCGATTCCTGACCTGCTGGAGCAGTACAAATGAAAACTGTAATTCGTACTGCTGAGACGCATCCGCTGACCTGGCGTCTGCGTGATGACAAACAGCCGGTATGGCTTGACGAATACCAGAGCAAAAACGGCTATGCCGGTGCGCGTAAAGCCCTTGGCGGCATGGCGCCGGACGACATCGTTAACGCGGTGAAAGACTCTGGCCTGAAAGGTCGCGGCGGTGCGGGCTTCTCCACCGGTCTGAAGTGGAGCCTGATGCCGAAAGACGAATCCATGAACATCCGTTACCTGCTGTGTAACGCTGATGAAATGGAGCCGGGCACCTATAAAGACCGCCTGCTGATGGAACAGCTGCCGCACCTGCTGGTGGAAGGCATGCTGATCTCCGCGTTTGCGCTGAAAGCCTACCGTGGCTACATCTTCCTGCGCGGTGAGTACATCGAAGCGGCGGAAAACCTGCGTCGTGCGATTGCCGAAGCCACCGAAGCCGGTCTGCTGGGTAAAAACATCCTGGGCACGGGTTTTGACTTCGAACTGTTTGTGCACACCGGTGCAGGGCGTTATATCTGCGGTGAAGAGACCGCGCTGATTAACTCCCTGGAAGGCCGCCGCGCGAACCCGCGTTCCAAGCCACCGTTCCCGGCAAGCTCCGGCGTATGGGGTAAACCGACCTGCGTCAATAACGTTGAAACCCTGTGTAACGTTCCGGCTATCCTCGCCAACGGCGTGGAGTGGTATCAGGGCATCTCTTCAAGTAAGGATGCCGGTACCAAGCTGATGGGCTTCTCCGGTCGCGTGAAAAACCCGGGTGTCTGGGAACTGCCGTTCGGTACCACCGCACGCGAAATTCTTGAAGACTACGCGGGCGGCATGCGTGATGGCCTGAAATTCAAAGCCTGGCAGCCAGGTGGTGCAGGGACAGACTTCCTGACCGAAGCCCATCTTGACCTGCCAATGGAATTCGAAAGCATTGGTAAAGCAGGCAGCCGTCTGGGTACGGCGCTGGCGATGGCCGTCGACCACGAGATCGGCATGGTTTCGCTGGTGCGTAACCTGGAAGAGTTCTTTGCCCGCGAGTCCTGCGGCTGGTGTACACCTTGCCGTGACGGACTGCCGTGGAGCGTGAAGATCCTGCGTGCTATCGAACGCGGCGAAGGTCAGCCGGGCGATATCGAGACACTTGAGCAACTGTGTCGATTCCTTGGCCCGGGTAAAACCTTCTGTGCCCACGCACCGGGTGCCGTCGAGCCGCTGCAGAGCGCGATTAAATATTTCCGCGACGAATTCGAAGCAGGCATCAAGCAGCCGTTCAGCAATACCCATTCTATCAATGGGATTCAGCCGAACCTGCTGAAAGCACGCTGGTAAAGACAGAATTTTGATTAACGCTCGGTTACGACCGAGCCAACTGGAAGCATGCTAATGGCTACGATTCATGTAGACGGCAAAGAATACGAAGTCAACGGGGCGGACAACCTTCTGGAAGCTTGTCTGTCTCTTGGCCTCGATATTCCGTACTTTTGCTGGCATCCGGCGCTGGGCAGCGTCGGTGCTTGCCGCCAGTGTGCGGTGAAGCAATATCAAAACGCGGAAGACACGCGTGGTCGCCTGGTGATGTCCTGTATGACGCCAGCCACCGAAGGCACCTTTATTTCGATTGATGACGAAGAAGCCAAACAGTTCCGCGAAAGCGTGGTGGAATGGTTGATGACCAACCACCCGCACGACTGTCCGGTCTGTGAAGAGGGCGGTAACTGCCACCTTCAGGATATGACCGTAATGACCGGTCACAGCTTCCGTCGCTATCGCTTTACTAAACGTACCCACCGTAACCAGGATCTGGGGCCGTTCATCTCTCACGAAATGAACCGCTGCATCGCCTGCTACCGCTGCGTGCGTTACTACAAAGACTACGCAGACGGTCAGGATCTGGGCGTGTATGGCGCGCATGACAACGTCTACTTCGGTCGCCCGGAAGACGGAACGCTGGAAAGCGAGTTCTCCGGTAACCTGGTAGAAATCTGCCCGACCGGCGTATTCACGGATAAAACCCACTCCGAGCGTTACAACCGTAAATGGGACATGCAGTTTGCGCCTAGCATCTGCCAGCAGTGTTCCCTCGGCTGTAACACCAGCCCGGGTGAGCGTTACGGCGAACTGCGTCGTATCGAAAACCGTTACAACGGTACCGTTAACCACTACTTCCTGTGCGACCGCGGTCGTTTCGGCTATGGCTATGTGAACCTGAAAGACCGTCCGCGTCAGCCGGTTCAGCGCCGTGGTGACGACTTCATTACCCTGAACGCTGAGCAGGCGATGCAGGGCGCGGCAGATATTCTGCGTCAGTCTAAGAAAGTGATCGGTATCGGTTCCCCGCGCGCCAGCATCGAAAGCAACTTCGCGCTGCGTGAGCTGGTTGGGGCTGAGAACTTCTATACCGGCATCGCCGAGGGCGAGCAGGAACGTCTGCAGCTGGTTCTGAAAGTGCTGCGTGAAGGCGGTATTCATACCCCTGCGCTGCGCGAAATTGAATCCTACGATGCGGTTCTGGTGCTGGGTGAAGACCTGACGCAGACCGGCGCACGCGCGGCTCTGGCGGTTCGTCAGGCGGTGAAAGGAAAAGCACGTGAAATGGCTGCGGCGCAGAAAGTGGCTGACTGGCAGATTGCGGCGATCCTGAACATCGGTCAGCGTGCGAAGCATCCTCTGTTTGTGACCAACGTCGACAATACCCGTCTGGACGATATCGCTGCGTGGACCTACTGCGCGCCGGTTGAAGATCAGGCACGCCTTGGCTTTGCCATCGCCCACGCGCTGGACAACAACTCTCCCGCCGTTGAACTGGATCGCGATCTGCAAAACAAGGTTGACGTGATTGTTCAGGCTTTGGCTGGTGCGAAGAAACCGCTGATTATTTCCGGTACCAACGCCGGTAGCGCGGAGATCATTCAGGCGGCAGCTAACGTGGCTAAAGCGCTGAAAGGCCGTGGTGCAGATGTTGGTGTGACCATGATTGCCCGTGCGGTGAACAGCATTGGTCTGGGTATGATTGGCGGCGGCTCGCTGGAAGCGGCGTTAAGCGAACTGGAGTCTGGTTCTGCGGATGCCGTTGTGGTGCTGGAAAATGACCTGCATCGCCATGCTTCTGCCGCTCGCGTTGACGCCGCGCTCTCCAAAGCGCCGCTGGTCATGGTCATCGACCATCAGCGCACCGCGATCATGGACAAAGCACACCTGGTGCTCTCTGCGGCAAGCTTCGCAGAAAGTGACGGTACCGTTATCAACAACGAAGGTCGCGCACAGCGTTTCTTCCAGGTCTATGATCCGGCGTACTACGACAGCAACACCGTGATGCTGGAAAGCTGGCGCTGGCTGCACTCTCTGCACAGCACCGTACAGAGCCGTGAAGTGGACTGGACGCAGCTTGACCACGTTATCGACGCGGTGGTGGAAAAACTGCCTCAGCTGGCGGGCATTAAAGATGCAGCCCCTGAAGCAAGCTTCCGTATTCGCGGCCAGAAACTGGCACGTGAACCGCACCGCTACAGTGGCCGCACCGCAATGCGTGCCAACATCAGCGTACACGAACCGCGTCAGCCGCAGGATAAAGACACCATGTTCGCCTTCTCAATGGAAGGGAACAACCAGCCGTCTGCGCCGCGTTCGCAAATCCCGTTCGCATGGGCTCCGGGCTGGAACTCTCCGCAGGCGTGGAACAAGTTCCAGGCTGAAGTGGGCGGTTCCCTGCGCCACGGCGATCCGGGCGTGCGTCTGATTGAAGCGTCTGAAACCGGTCTGGATTTCTTCACGACCGTGCCAGCAAGCTTCCAGGCCCAGGACGGTAGCTGGCGTATTGCGCCGTACTACCATCTGTTCGGTAGCGACGAGCTGTCCCAGCGTTCACCTGTCTTCCAGACCCGTATGCCGCAGCCGTACATCAAGCTCAACCCGGCGGATGCCGCAAAGCTTGGCGTTAACGCGGGTGCGAACATTGCCTTTAGCTATGACGGCCAGACCATCAGCCTGCCGCTGATTATCTCTGAAAGTCTGACAGCAGGGCAGGTGGGTCTGCCGATGGGTATGCCAGGCATCGCGCCGGTTCTGGCGGGTGCGCGTCTTGATAATCTGCAGGAGGCAAAAGCATGAGTTGGTTAACGCCGGATCTTATCGACATCCTGCTGAGCATTCTGAAAGCGATTGTTATCCTGCTGGTGGTGGTCACCTGCGGCGCGTTCATGAGCTTCGGTGAACGTCGTCTGCTCGGTCTGTTCCAGAACCGTTACGGACCGAACCGCGTGGGCTGGGGTGGTTCACTCCAGCTGGTCGCGGACATGATCAAGATGTTCTTTAAAGAGGACTGGATCCCGCGCTTCTCGGACCGCGTGATCTTTACGCTGGCGCCGATGATCGCCTTCACCTCGCTGCTGCTGGCATTTGCTATCGTTCCCGTTAGCCCGACCTGGGTGGTCGCTGACCTGAACATCGGCATTCTGTTCTTCCTGATGATGGCAGGCCTCGCGGTTTACGCGGTCCTGTTCGCAGGCTGGTCCAGTAACAACAAATACTCGCTGCTGGGTGCGATGCGTGCTTCCGCGCAGACGCTGAGCTACGAAGTGTTCCTGGGACTCTCCCTGATGGGCGTGGTGGCGCAGGCCGGTTCATTCAACATGACCGACATCGTCAACAACCAGGCTGACATCTGGAACGTTATCCCGCAGTTCTTTGGTTTTATTACCTTTGCTATCGCGGGCGTGGCAGTGTGTCACCGTCACCCGTTTGACCAGCCAGAAGCCGAACAGGAACTGGCCGACGGTTACCACATCGAATATTCCGGTATGAAGTTCGGTCTGTTCTTCGTGGGCGAGTACATCGGTATCGTCACCATTTCCGCGTTGATGGTAACGCTGTTCTTTGGTGGCTGGCATGGCCCGTTCTTACCGCCGTTCATCTGGTTCGCGCTGAAAACCGCGTTCTTCATGATGATGTTCATTTTGATTCGCGCAGCGTTACCGCGTCCACGTTATGACCAGGTAATGTCCTTCGGCTGGAAAGTGTGCCTGCCGCTGACGCTCGTCAACTTGTTGGTAACGGCAGCTGTCATTCTCTGGCAGCAGCCATAAGGGGCTATAGACCATGACCTTAAAAGAATTACTGGTAGGCTTCGGTACCCAGGTACGCAGTATCTGGATGATCGGCCTGCACGCGTTTGCCAAACGCGAAACCCGGATGTACCCGGAAGAGCCGGTATATCTGCCGCCGCGCTACCGTGGCCGTATCGTGCTGACGCGCGACCCGGACGGTTCCGAGCGCTGCGTTGCCTGTAACCTGTGTGCGGTAGCATGTCCGGTCGGCTGTATTTCTCTGCAGAAAGCAGAGACGGTAGATGGCCGCTGGTACCCTGAGTTCTTCCGCATCAACTTCTCACGCTGCATTTTCTGCGGTCTGTGTGAAGAAGCGTGCCCAACCACGGCGATTCAGCTGACTCCAGACTTCGAGCTGGGTGAGTACAAGCGTCAGGACCTGGTGTACGAGAAAGAGGATCTGCTGATTTCCGGTCCGGGCAAATACCCGGAATATAACTTCTACCGGATGGCGGGTATGGCAATCGACGGCAAAGATAAGGGCGAAGCAGAGAACGAAGCTAAGCCTATCGACGTCAAGAGCCTGTTACCGTAAGGAGAGGGCAATGGAATTCGCTTTTTATATCTGTGGCCTTATCGCCATCCTGGCTACGCTACGAGTGATTACGCACACCAATCCGGTGCATGCGCTGCTGTACTTAATCATCTCGCTGCTGGCTATCTCCGGGGTGTTCTTCGCACTGGGCGCGCACTTCGCCGGTGCGCTGGAAATCATCGTCTACGCCGGGGCCATTATGGTGCTGTTCGTGTTCGTGGTGATGATGCTGAACCTGGGCGGCTCTGAAATTGAGCAGGAACGTCAGTGGTTAAAACCGCAGGTGTGGATTGGCCCGGCAATTTTGTCGGCCATCATGCTGGTGGTGATTGTTTACGCCATTCTGGGCGTGAACGATCAGGGCATCGACGGCACGCCGATCGGCGCTAAAGAGGTGGGTATCACGCTCTTTGGCCCATACGTTCTGGCGGTGGAACTGGCCTCTATGCTGCTGCTGGCAGGCCTGGTGGTTGCTTTCCACGTTGGTCGCGAAGAGCGTGCTGGCGAGGTGCTGAGCAACCGCACTGACGACCGCGCGAAAAGAAAAACGGAGGAGCGCGCATGATCCCCTTAACACATGGACTGATCCTCGCTGCGATTTTATTCGTTCTGGGTCTGACCGGTCTGGTTATCCGCCGCAATCTGCTATTTATGCTGATCGGTCTGGAAATCATGATTAACGCCTCCGCGCTGGCCTTCGTGGTCGCCGGAAGCTACTGGGGCCAGACCGATGGTCAGGTGATGTACATTCTCGCCATCAGCCTCGCGGCTGCCGAAGCGAGTATTGGCCTGGCGCTGTTGCTGCAGCTCCATCGTCGCCGCCAGAATCTGAACATCGATTCAGTAAGTGAGTTGCGTGGATGAACATGCTTGCCTTAACCATTATTTTTCCGCTGATTGGCTTCGTGCTGCTGGCGTTTTCTCGCGGCCGCTGGTCTGAGAATCTGTCTGCGACCGTGGGCATTGGCTCAATCGGTCTGGCTGCGCTGGTCACAGCGTATGCGGGGATCGACTTCTTTAACAACGGACGTCAGCCTTTCAGCGTGCCGCTGTGGACCTGGATGTCGGTCGGTGATTTCAACATCGGCTTCAACCTGGTGCTGGACGGCCTCTCGCTGACCATGCTCTCCGTGGTCACCGGCGTTGGCTTCCTGATCCACATGTTCGCCTCCTGGTATATGCGCGGTGAAGAGGGTTACTCCCGCTTCTTCGCCTACACCAACCTGTTTATCGCCAGCATGGTGGTTCTGGTGCTGGCCGATAACCTGCTGCTGATGTATCTGGGCTGGGAAGGCGTGGGTCTGTGTTCTTACCTGCTGATTGGCTTCTACTACACCGATCCGAAGAATGGCGCAGCGGCCATGAAAGCGTTCGTCGTGACCCGCGTGGGTGACGTCTTCCTCGCTTTCGCGCTGTTCATTCTTTACAACGAACTGGGCACGCTGAACTTCCGCGAAATGGTTGAACTGGCGCCAGCGCACTTCGCAGCAGGCAACAACATGCTGTGGTGGGCAACGCTGATGCTGCTGGGTGGCGCTGTGGGTAAATCCGCACAGCTGCCGTTGCAGACATGGCTGGCCGACGCGATGGCGGGTCCAACCCCTGTCTCCGCGCTGATCCACGCCGCGACCATGGTCACCGCCGGTGTCTACCTGATTGCGCGTACCCATGGCCTGTTCCTGATGACCCCGGAAATTCTGCATCTGGTGGGTATCGTCGGTGCGGTCACGCTGGTGCTGGCAGGCTTTGCTGCGCTGGTACAGACCGACATCAAACGCGTTCTCGCGTACTCCACCATGAGCCAGATTGGTTATATGTTCCTGGCGCTGGGCGTTCAGGCGTGGGACGCGGCCATTTTCCACCTGATGACGCACGCGTTCTTTAAAGCGCTGCTGTTCCTCTCATCCGGTTCGGTGATTCTGGCCTGCCACCACGAGCAGAACATCTTCAAGATGGGCGGACTGCGTAAGTCCATTCCGCTGGTGTATGTCTGCTTCCTGGTGGGCGGCGCGGCGCTGGCGGCACTGCCGCTGATCACCGCGGGCTTCTTCAGTAAGGACGAAATCCTTGCGGGTGCCATGGCGAATGGTCATATCAATCTGATGGTTGCGGGTCTGGTCGGTGCATTCATGACCTCCCTGTATACCTTCCGTATGATTTTCATCGTATTCCACGGTAAAGAACAAATTCACGCTCACGCAGGGAAGGGGATTACCCACCACCTGCCGCTGATTGTGCTGCTGGTACTGTCCACCTTCGTTGGCGCAATGATTGTGCCGCCGCTGCAGGGCGTACTGCCAGACACCACCGAGCTTGAGCACGGTCGCGTTCTGACGCTTGAAATCACCTCCGGTGTAGTCGCTATTGCGGGCATCCTGATTGCGGCATGGCTGTGGCTGGGCAAACGCACGCTGGTAACCGCCGTTGCCAACAGCGCGCCTGGCCGTCTGCTGGGCACCTGGTGGTACAACGCGTGGGGCTTCGACTGGCTGTACGACATGATCTTCGTTAAGCCGTTCCTGGGCATCGCGTGGCTGCTGAAGCGCGACCCACTGAACAGCCTGATGAATATCCCGGCGATCCTCTCCCGCTTTGCAGGTAAAGGCCTGCTGTACAGCGAGAACGGTTACCTGCGCTGGTATGTGGCGTCCATGAGCATCGGTGCGGTTGTCGTGCTGGCGCTGCTGATGGTGTTGCGTTGATCGTTAAGTGAATTTTATTCGAATTCGTTGAAAATCAGGCCCCTGCTGGGGGCCTTAAAAAGGAATGTAAATCGCCATGTTACTACCCTGGCTAATATTAATTCCCTTCATCGGCGGCTTCCTGTGCTGGCAGACTGAACGCTTTGGCGTGAAGATGCCGCGCTGGATCGCGCTGATCACCATGGGATTGACGCTCGCGCTTGGCCTGCAACTGTGGTTGCAGGGCGGTTACTCACTGACCCAGTCTGCGGGCATCCCGCAGTGGCAGTCTGAGTTCATCCTGCCCTGGATCCCACGTTTCGGTATCACCATCCACCTGGCGATTGACGGTCTGTCGCTGCTGATGGTGGTGCTGACCGGTCTGCTCGGTGTTCTGGCGGTACTCTGCTCCTGGCGAGAAATCGAAAAATACCAGGGCTTTTTCCACCTGAACCTGATGTGGATCCTGGGCGGCGTGATCGGCGTGTTCCTTGCCATCGACATGTTCCTGTTCTTCTTCTTCTGGGAGATGATGCTGGTGCCGATGTACTTCCTGATCGCGCTGTGGGGCCACAAGGCATCCGACGGTAAAACGCGTATCACGGCGGCGACCAAGTTCTTCATCTACACCCAGGCGAGCGGTCTGGTGATGTTGATTGCCATTCTGGCACTGGTGTTTGTTCACCATAACGCGACGGGCATCTGGACCTTCAACTACGAAGATCTGCTGAAAACCCCGATGTCGCACGGTGTTGAATACCTGCTGATGCTGGGCTTCTTCATCGCATTCGCGGTGAAAATGCCGGTGGTTCCGCTGCACGGCTGGCTGCCAGACGCGCACTCTCAGGCACCCACGGCGGGTTCCGTTGACCTGGCGGGCATCTTGCTGAAAACCGCGGCCTACGGTCTGCTGCGTTTCGCGCTGCCGCTGTTCCCGAATGCGTCCGCTGAGTTTGCCCCGATTGCCATGTGGCTCGGTGTGATCGGTATCTTCTACGGTGCCTGGATGGCCTTCACGCAGTACGACATCAAGCGTCTGATTGCCTACACCTCCGTTTCCCACATGGGCTTCGTGCTGATTGCCATCTACACCGGCAGCCAGCTGGCGTACCAGGGCGCGGTGATCCAGATGATTGCGCACGGTCTGTCCGCTGCCGGCCTCTTCATCCTGTGTGGTCAGCTGTACGAACGTCTGCACACGCGTGACATGCGCATGATGGGCGGTCTGTGGAGCAAAATTAAATGGCTGCCAGCGCTCTCCATGTTCTTCGCGGTTGCCACCCTGGGGATGCCTGGCACCGGTAACTTCGTCGGCGAATTTATGATTCTGTTCGGCAGCTTCAAAGTGGTGCCGGTGATCACCGTGATCTCCACCTTTGGTCTGGTGTTCGCTTCCGTCTACTCGCTGGCGATGCTGCACCGCGCTTACTTCGGTAAAGCGAAGAGCGAAATTGCTGCACAAGAACTGCCGGGGATGTCGCTGCGTGAGCTGTTCATCATCCTGCTGCTGGTCGTACTGCTGGTGCTGCTGGGCTTCTTCCCGCAGCCGATTCTGGATACCTCGCACAGTGCGATGGGCAACATCCAGCAGTGGTTTGTTAATTCTGCTTCTACTACAAGGCCGTAAATCGCCATGACAATAACTCCACAACAACTGATTGCGCTGCTACCGCTGCTGATCGTCGGATTGACGGTGGTGGTTGTGATGCTCTCCATTGCGTGGCGACGCAATCACTTCCTGAATGCCACGCTGTCGGTCATCGGCCTGAACGCCGCGTTAGTCTCTCTCTGGTTTGTTGGCCAGGGCGGTGCGATGGACGTCACGCCGCTGATGCGCGTTGACGGCTATGCCATGCTCTACACCGGTCTGGTGCTGCTGGCGAGCCTGGCGACCTGTACCTTTGCGTACCCATGGCTCGAAGGCTACAACGACAACAAAGAAGAGTTTTATCTGCTGGTTCTGATTGCCGCGCTGGGCGGCATTCTGCTGGCGAATGCTAACCATCTGGCCGCGCTGTTCCTCGGTATTGAGCTGATCTCTCTGCCGCTGTTCGGTCTGATTGGTTACGCCTTCCGTCAAAAGCGCTCTCTGGAAGCAAGCATCAAGTACACCATCCTGTCTGCTGCTGCGTCCTCGTTCCTGCTGTTTGGTATTGCGCTGCTGTACGCACAGTCCGGTAACCTCTCTTTCATGGCGCTCGGCAAGAGCCTCGGCGACGGCATGCTCCACGAGCCGCTGCTGCTGGCGGGTCTGGGCATGATGATTGTAGGCCTTGGCTTTAAACTCTCACTGGTTCCGTTCCACCTGTGGACACCAGACGTATACCAGGGCGCGCCTGCGCCGGTGTCGACCTTCCTGGCGACAGCGAGCAAAATCGCTATCTTCGGTGTGGTCATGCGTCTGTTCCTGTACGCGCCGGTGGGTGACAGTGAAGCGGTTCGCGTGGTGCTGGGCATCATCGCGTTCGTCTCCATCATCTTCGGTAACCTGATGGCGCTGAGCCAGACCAACATCAAGCGTCTGCTGGGCTACTCGTCCATCTCTCATCTGGGCTACCTGATGGTGGCGCTGATTGCGCTGCAGAGCGGTGAAATGTCGATGGAAGCCGTGGGCGTGTATCTGGCCGGTTACCTGTTCAGCAGCCTCGGCGCCTTCGGCGTGGTGAGCCTGATGTCCAGCCCATACCGTGGCCCGGATGCCGACTCACTGTTCTCTTACCGTGGTCTGTTCTGGCACCGTCCGATCCTGTCCGCGGTGATGACCGTGATGATGCTCTCTCTGGCGGGTATCCCGATGACGCTGGGCTTTATCGGTAAATTCTACGTGCTGGCCGTCGGTGTGCAGGCACACCTGTGGTGGCTGACTGCCGGTGTGGTTATCGGTTCCGCGATTGGTCTCTATTACTACCTGCGCGTTGCCGTGAGCCTCTACCTGAGCGCGCCTCAGCAGCTCAACCGCGATGCGCCATCTAACTGGCAGTACAGCGCCGGTGGTATCGTAGTGCTTATCTCAGCCCTGCTGGTGCTGATCTTCGGTATCTATCCGCAGCCGCTGATTGATATCGTGCAGCGAGCGATGCCGTTGATGTAAAAACAAAAAACCCGCCTCGGCGGGTTTTTTTTATGGTTTTCTCCCTCTCCCTGTGGGAGAGGGCCGGGGTGAGGGCACCAGCCCGCACCAGCCCGCACCAGACCTAAGCCAGCTGCTTGCGGCTAATCAACGGCCCATCAATCTTCTTCATCGAGCGATCCAGCACCTCTTCAATCACCGACGACAGCTCGTTCAGCTCAAACTTCGCCACGTACCCGTCCGCCTTCACCTTGCGAATATGGTCTTCGTTGGCGTTGCCGGAAAGGGAAGAGTGGATCACCACCGGAATATCCTTCAGTACCGGGTCGGTTTTGATTTTGCGCGTCAGCGTAAAACCGTCCATCTCCGGCATTTCGAGGTCGGTCAGCACCAGGGCAATCTTATCGGTGATCGGCACACCTTCGGCCTGTGCCTGAGCGGCCAGCAGGCTAATTTTTTCCCACGCATCTTTGCCGGTGATATGCAGCTGCGCCGGGATCTCCATCGCCTGCAAACCTTTCTCCAGCATCGAGCGCGCCACTTTGGAATCTTCCGCCACAATCGCCACAGAACCCGGCTTGATGTTGAATTTAGTGGTCTTCAGATTCGTGGCGTGCAGGTCGTGGTTCGCCGGGGTGATGTCATACAGGATCTGCTCAACGTCCAGCACCATCGCCAGTTCGTTGGTATCGGCCTTCTCGTCCAGGCAGGCAATACTGGTGATGTAGCGCCCGCTGACGGCAGTTTCCGCCGCGTGCACCTGCTTCCAGTCCAGACGCATGATGTTCTCAACCGACTCCACGGCAAACGCCTGCACGCTGCGGGCATATTCGGTAATCAGCAGGATGTTCAGCCCGGTGGTGGGTTTACAGCCCGCCACGGCGGCCAGATCGATCACCGGGATCACCTGATCGCGAATATTCACCATCCCCATCAGCGGAGACTTCATGCCGGCAGGTTTCGTGAACTCCGGCATCGGTACAATTTCGCGCAGCTTGAAAACGTTAATACCAAACAGCTCGGATTTGTTGTCGTTCAGAGAAGTGCCAAGACGGAACAGCAACAGTTCAAAACGGTTCGACAGGGTCAGATTCGCCCTGTCATCAATATCTTTCTGGAAATTATCCATTCTACCCTCGAGAGAAATGCTGGCCTTTTAATCGTTATCGGCATCCTGAGGGAAAAATGAAGGGCTAAACGCTGACCTTAGCGAAATCTTCGGCCAGCTCACATTCCGGGAACAGCGCCCGACACTCTGCCAGCAGGCTTTCGCACCCCCGCGCGTCGTAACGCGAGCTGACATGGGTGATAATGAGCCTGCCGACAGTTGCGTCACGGGCAAGCAGCGCCGCCTGACGCGTTGAGCTATGGCCCCGACTGTTGGCTTTCTCTTCCATCGCCGTCTCCAGCGTGGCTTCATGCACCATCACGTCCACGCCCTGAGCAAGCTGAACGGCGGCAGGGCACGGTGCCGTGTCACCAAAAATGGCCAGTTTTTTGCCCGGCTGAGGTGCGGCGAGATAATCCTGGCCGTTGATGATGCGCCCGTCCTCCAGCGTAACGTGCTGTCCGTGCTTCAGGCGCTGGAACAGCGGTCCAGGCTTTACGCCATCGGCGATGAGCGCGGCGGCATCCAGCGCGCCGGGTTTGTCGTGTTCCTCAATGCGGTAGCCATAGCACTCCACCGGATGATTAAGCGGTCGGGCGGTGACCTGATAATCCCCATCGTCGAAAACCAGGCCTTCGGTAATCTCAACGACCTCAAGCGGATAGTCGGTCCAGGAGCCGCTGAGGCGTAGCGTGGTTTCAACAAATTCCCGGATTCCCACAGGCCCATAAATCGTCAGCGGGTTGGCATTACCGGCCATTGAGCGGCTGCAAAGCAAACCGGGAAGGCCAAAAAGATGGTCGCCATGCAGGTGAGTGATGAAAATTTTATCCAGCTTGCCGGGGTGATAAGCGGTATGTAAAAGCTGATGTTGTGTCCCTTCACCACAGTCAAACAGCCATAGTCCGCCACGGGTGGGATGTTTAAGATCCAGCAGTATCGCGGTCACATTTCGTGATCGGGTTGGCACGCCAGCAGACGTCCCCAGAAAAATCAGTTCCATAATGCAATCAGCCCTTTGCCGAACGGGGAGGGGTTTAGTATAACGTGATGAACCCCAGGAAGGAGAAAGAGATGATCCAGTGGCAAGATTTACACCATAGTGAGCTCACCGTTAAGTCGCTCTACGCGTTGCTCAGACTGCGCTGCGAAGTGTTTGTGGTTGAACAAACCTGTCCGTATCAGGATATCGACGGTGATGATCTCACAGGGGAAAACCGTCATATCCTCGGCTGGAAGGATAACGAGCTGGTGGCGTATGCGAGGATTCTGAAAAGCGAGGACGATTTTGAGCCCGTCGTGATAGGTCGCGTCATTGTCAGCAACAAAGCACGGGGCGAAAAACTCGGCTATCAGCTGATGGAAAAAACGCTGGATGCGTGCCGGGAACAGTGGCCGGACAAGGCGTTATACCTGGGCGCGCAGGCGCACCTGCAACCCTTCTACGGCCATTTTGGTTTTACGCCGGTTACCGACGTTTATGACGAAGATGGCATCCCGCACATCGGCATGGCACGGGAAGTGAAACAGGCGTAATGGCACGTCGTTGTCTATAGTTAGCGGACTGGTGTACTAACATGGAGAAAAATATGTCATTTCAATCCTGGGATACCCGTATCGACGACGACCTGGCTTTGCTGAGCGAAACGCTGGAAGAGGTGTTACGTTCCTCGGGCGACCCTGCCGATCAGAAATATATTGAGTTAAAAGCCCGTGCTGAACAGGCGCTGCATGAAGTGAAAAACCGCGTCAGCCATGCGTCTGATACTTACTACTACCGTGCCAAAAAAGCGGTTTATCGTGCCGATGACTATGTCCATGAAAAACCGTGGCAGGGCATTGGGGTGGGTGCTGCCGTAGGGCTGGTGCTGGGTCTGCTGCTGGCCCGTCGTTAAGCCGTTTAACCACTCCCTATACGTGGGTACTGCTATTTATGTTCAGTACCCCGTATAATATGCGGTTTTAACAGGGAGAGGTTCGCGTGAATTCGATTTTCCATGCGCTGGAGCAACTGCATACCCAGCTTTCGCAAGCGTTACCCGCCACACCCGGCCTGCGTCATTTCGACGTCTCTTTCCCGTTAAACGACGCCTTCGATCCTCTCGCCTGGCTTGGCGAGCAGCAGTGCTATCCGCAATTTTACTGGCAGCAGCGTAACGGTGATGAAGAGCTGGCTGCGCTGGGGGCGGTCACCCAATTTTCCTCTCTGGCGCTGGCCTCACAGTTTTTGCGTGCAGAACATGCGCCAAAAGAGACTCGCATCTGCGGCCTCAACGCATTCAGCCCGGAGCAGGGCAGTCTTTTTCTGCCGCGCCTGCTCTGGCGACGTACCGCTGGCAACGCCACCTTGCGCCTGCAGCTGTGGAGCGATAGCTCGCTTCAGGACGACGCGCGCACTGCCCTGGAATTACTCCAGCAACTCCGTCCAGCCAGAGCCATTCGTCCGCTGTCTGTCCAGGTTGAGCGCGAAACGCACCTGCCGCAAAAACCGGAATGGTTGACCCTGATCGGCAAGGCGACGGAGACTATCGCGCGCGGCGATTTCGAAAAGGTCGTGCTTGCCCGGGCCACCGATCTGCAGTGTAAACAGCGGGTTAATCCTGTCGCTCTGATGGCCGCCAGCCGCGCCCTGAATCTCAACTGCTATCATTTCTGCATGGTATTCGACGCCCGCAACGCGTTCCTCGGCTCCACGCCCGAGCGCCTCTGGCGGCGACGTGGCAAGCTGCTGCGCACCGAAGCGCTGGCGGGCACCGTCGCCAGCCATACGGATGATAAACAGGCGCAGCGCCTGGGCGAGTGGTTGCTGAATGATGATAAAAACCAGCGTGAAAATATGCTGGTCGTGGAAGATATCTGCCAGCGTCTTCAGCACCATACGCAGACGCTTGAGGTATTGCCTGCTCAGGTCGTCCGGCTGCGTAAAGTCCAGCATTTACGACGCTGTATCTGGACGGAGCTAAAACAGGCCGATGACGAATTGTGTCTGCATGTGCTCCAGCCGACAGCCGCCGTTGCCGGGCTTCCGCGACAGCCCGCGCGTGCGTTTATCCACAACGTTGAGCCTTTCAACCGCGAATGGTACGCCGGTTCGGCCGGGTATTTATCGCCCGATCAAAGCGAGTTCTGTGTGGCGTTGCGCTCGGCGCGCGTCCAGGATGACGCCCTGCGGCTCTACGCCGGGGCGGGCATCGTCAGCGGATCTGACCCGGAGCAGGAGTGGCAGGAGATCGAAAACAAAGCCGCTGGCTTGCGCTCTCTGCTCCTTAGGGATTAATACTGATTCGCGCAATCCCGATTCATATCAAAATTCCAATTTTTTCTATTATTTATACTGTGTCGCATTCTTGATACCGGACAATCTCATGTCAGTAAGTTCTTTTAACCGACGCTGGGCGGCGGTGATCCTTGAAGCCCTGACGCGCCATGGCGTCAGGCACGTGTGTATTGCACCGGGTTCTCGCTCAACGCCGCTGACGCTGGCGGCCGCCGAAAACCGGGCGTTGATTCACCACACCCATTTTGATGAGCGTGGCCTTGGGCATCTGGCGCTTGGGCTGGCAAAGGTCAGCAAAGAACCTGTGGCGGTGATTGTCACCTCCGGTACCGCCGTGGCGAACCTCTACCCGGCCCTGATTGAAGCCGGGCTAACCGGTGAAAAACTGATCCTGCTGACGGCCGACCGTCCTCCTGAGCTTATCGACTGCGGAGCGAATCAGGCCATTCGTCAGCCGGGACTCTTTTCTTCGCATCCTTCGCAGACGGTTTCGCTGCCGCGTCCTACCCAGGATATTCCGGCAAGCTGGCTGGTCTCCACGGTCGATCACGCCATGGAGACATTGCGCAGCGGGGCGTTGCACATTAACTGTCCATTTGCCGAGCCGCTGTATGGCGAACTGGACGATACCGGCATTGACTGGCAGCGCTCCCTCGGTAACTGGTGGCAGAGTGAAAAACCGTGGCTGCGCGGGCAAACGCATCTTGAGAGCGCGAAACAGCGCGACTGGTTCTTCTGGCGCCAAAAACGCGGCGTGGTTATTGCCGGGCGCATGAGCGCCGCCGAAGGCCGGCGGGTCGCCGAATGGGCGCAAACCCTCGGCTGGCCGCTGATTGGCGATGTGCTTTCCCAGACCGGTCAGCCGCTGCCGTGCGCCGATCTCTGGCTCGGGAATGCGAAGGCGGTCACTGAGCTTTCACAGGCGCAGATTGTGGTCCAGATCGGCGCCAGCCTGACCGGGAAACGCCTGCTGCAGTGGCAGGCGACCTGCACGCCGGAAGAGTACTGGCTGGTCGACCCGCTGGAAGGGCGGCTTGACCCGGCGCACCATCGTGGCCGCCGTCTGGTGAGCAACATTGAGAGCTGGCTGGACCTGCATCCGGCGGAAAAACGTCAACCCTGGGCGGTGGCAATCCCCGAATTATCTCGTCAGGCGTGGGAAATCACCAAAGCGCACTGTGAGACATTCAGCGAAGCCGGTCTGGCGCACCGTATTCGTCAGTATCTGCCTGAACAGGGCCAGCTGTTTGTCGGTAATAGCCTGGTGGTGCGTCTGATTGATGCCTTTTCGAAGCTGCCTGCGGGCTACCCGGTTTATAGCAACCGCGGCGCCAGCGGCATCGATGGGCTGATCTCGACGGCGGCGGGCGTGCAGCGCGCCAGCGCGAAATCGACGCTGGCGATCGTGGGCGATCTCTCCGCGCTCTACGATCTCAACGCGCTGGCGCTGCTGCGTCAGGCTTCCGCACCGTTTGTGCTGATCGTCGTGAACAACAACGGCGGGCAGATTTTCTCTCTGTTGCCAACGCCCCAGAGCGAGCGTGAGCGTTTCTATCTGATGCCGCAGAACGTGCAGTTTGAACATGCTGCGGCAATGTTCAGCCTGAAATATCACCGCCCGGAGAGCTGGGAACAGCTGGAAACAGCGCTAAGCAGCGCCTGGAAGCAACCGGGCGCGACGCTGATTGAGCTGGTCGTGAACGATGCCGACGGTGCGCAGAGCCTGCAAAGCCTGCTGGCACAGGTGAGCCAGCTGTGATCATCGCAGGCGTGCAGCAGACCGGAAAACCAGGCTATCCCTGGCTGGTCTTTTTGCACGGTTTTTCCGGAGACTGCCGCGAGTGGCAGGTTGTCGGGGAGACGCTGAGCGAGTATCCCCGGCTCTATCTTGACCTGCCGGGGCACGGTGAATCCCGGAATATTACCGTGACGGGGTTCGAGGAGATGAGTACGTTACTTACCCGAACCCTGATTAGTTACAACATACTTAACTACTGGATGGTGGGGTACTCCCTCGGCGGCCGCATTGCGATGTTCCATGCCTGCCAGCAGCCAGAGGGGCTGTTGGGCGTGATGGTTGAGGGCGGACATCCGGGCCTGCAGAGCGCCGACGATCGCCATGCGCGGCGGGTATCCGACCACCGCTGGGCGACACGTTTTCGCACCGAACCGCTGGATAAGGTCTTTGCTGACTGGTACCAGCAGCCGGTGTTTGCCTCTCTCCCGGACGCTGAGCGGAAGGCGCTTATTACCCTGCGCAGCCAAAACAACGGCATAACGCTGGCGAAAATGCTTGAAGCGACCTCGCTGGCCGGGCAGCCGGATTTACGTCCCGCGCTCAGCACCCGCTATTTCTCTTTTGATTACCTCTATGGCGAACGTGATAAAAAGTTCGCGGCCCTTGCCGCCGAACTGCACGCCGTTCGCCATGAAATTCCAAACGCCGGACACAACGCCCACCGGGAAAACCCCGCTGCGGTCGCCGCGAGTCTGGCTCAGATACTGCGTCTTCGAACAAAGGACACTCTATGATCTATCCTGATGAAAACATGCTTTACGCGCCGGTCGAATGGCAAGACTGCTCCGAAGGCTACACCGACATTCGTTACCACAAATCCGCTGACGGCATCGCCAAAATCACCATCAACCGTCCGCAGGTGCGTAACGCCTTCCGTCCGCTGACCGTCAAGGAGATGATCCAGGCCCTGGCGGATGCTCGCTATGACGACAACATCGGCGTGATTGTCCTGACCGGCGAAGGTGAGAAAGCCTTCTGCTCCGGTGGCGATCAGAAAGTGCGCGGTGACTACGGCGGATACCAGGACGATGCGGGTACGCATCACCTGAACGTGCTTGATTTCCAGCGCCAGATCCGCACCTGCCCGAAACCGGTGGTGGCGATGGTGGCGGGTTACTCCATCGGCGGCGGTCATGTGCTGCACATGATGTGTGACCTGACCATTGCCGCCGAGAACGCCATCTTCGGCCAGACGGGTCCGAAAGTGGGCTCTTTCGACGGCGGCTGGGGCGCTTCCTACATGGCGCGCATTGTCGGGCAGAAAAAAGCCCGTGAAATCTGGTTCCTGTGCCGTCAGTACAACGCCCAGGAAGCGCTGGATATGGGCCTGGTGAATACCGTGGTACCGATTGCCGATCTCGAAAAAGAGACCGTCCGCTGGTGCCGTGAAATGCTGCAAAACAGCCCAATGGCGCTGCGCTGCCTGAAAGCGGCACTCAACGCTGACTGTGACGGTCAGGCGGGCCTGCAGGAGCTGGCGGGCAACGCCACCATGCTGTTCTACATGACCGAAGAGGGTCAGGAAGGACGCAACGCGTTTAACGAAAAACGCCAGCCTGATTTCAGCAAATACAAACGGAACCCGTAATGCGTCGCGCGCAGGTTTACCGCTGGCAGATACCGATGGACGCGGGCGTGGTGCTGCGTGAACGGCGGTTAAAAACCCGTGATGGCTTCTTTGTGCATCTCCAGCAGGGTGAGCGAGAAGGCTGGGGCGAGATTTCGCCGCTGCCGGGCTTTAGCCTGGAATCGCTCGATGATACACAGGCTGCGCTGCTGGCGTGGGCAGGTGCGTGGCGCGAGGGCGCGAACCCGGCGTTCCCGGACGTGCCTTCTGCGGCCTTTGGTATCAGCTGTGCGCTGGCAGAACTGGAGGGCAGCCTGCCGGAAGAGGGCAATTACCGCGCGGCACCGCTCTGCACGGGCGACCCGGACGAGCTCTTTGCGTTGCTCTCCACCATGCCGGGCGAGAAAGTGGCGAAAATTAAGGTCGGTCTCTACGAAGCGGTGCGCGACGGAATGGTCGCCAACCTGCTGCTGGAAGCGATTCCCGATTTGCACCTGCGTCTTGACGCAAACCGCGCCTGGACGCCGCTTAAGGCGCAGCAGTTTGCGAAATACGTCAACCCGGCGTACCGCAGCCGCATCGCCTTCCTGGAAGAGCCGTGCAAAACCCGCGACGATTCGCGCGCGTTTGCTCGTGAAACGGGGATTGCTATCGCCTGGGATGAAAGCCTGCGCGAAGACGATTTTGAATTTATTGCTGAGCCGGGCGTCAGCGCGGTGGTGATTAAACCGACGTTAACCGGCAGCCTGGCGAAGGTCCGCGAGCAGGTTGCCGCGGCGCATGCGCTGGGTCTGACGGCGGTGATCAGTTCGTCGATTGAGTCCAGCCTTGGGCTGACTCAGCTGGCACGTATTGCCGCCTGGTTAACGCCTGACGCTGTCCCCGGCCTCGATACGCTGAACCTGATGCAGGCTCAGCTTCTCCGCCAGTGGCCGGACAGCGCGCTGCCGTGCCTCAGCGTTGAGGCGCTGGAGCCGCTGCTATGAGTTTTACCGACTGGCCATGGCGGCACTGGTGTGCGCAGTTTGCCGACAAACCTGCTCTCAGGCTGAACGACGACGCGCTGAGCTGGCAACAGCTGTGCACGCGTATCGATCGCCTTGCAGCGGGCTTTCATCAGCAGGGGGTGGAGGAGGGTGACGGTGTTCTGCTGCTGGCCTATAACCACCCGCAAACGCTGATGGTATGGCTGGCGCTGCTCCAGTGCGGCGCGCGTATTCTTCCAGTGAATCCACAGCTGCCGCGTCCGCTGCTGGACGTGCTGCTCCCCCAGATGACCCTGCGCTTTGCGCTGGTGCTGGACGGCAGCTACGACGCTCTTCCTGCCCTGAGCATGCGTGAGCCAGCCGACGCGTACCGCGTTGCATGGCAACCGGCGCGGCTGGCCTCGATGACGCTCACCTCCGGCTCGACCGGGCTACCGAAGGCGGCGGTGCATACCTGTGCCGCCCACCTTGCCAGCGCACGCGGCGTGTTGTCGCTGATGCCCTATGGGGACAACGACGACTGGCTCCTTTCGCTGCCGCTGTTTCACGTTTCCGGTCAGGGAATTTTATGGCGCTGGCTGGTGGCCGGGGCACGCTTAACGGTGCGCGAGAAACAACCTCTGGAACAGGCGTTACGCGGCTGCACCCACGCCTCGCTGGTGCCGACCCAGCTCTGGCGTCTGCTTAATCGTCACAAGCCTGTTGCACTGAAAGCGGTGCTGTTGGGCGGGGCTGCAATCCCCGTTGATTTAACACAGCAGGCGCGCGAACAGGGTATTCACTCCTTCTGCGGTTACGGCCTGACCGAGTTTGCCTCTACCGTCTGTGCGAAAGAGGCAGACGGCGAGCAGGACGTAGGGTATGCGCTGCCGGGCAGAGAGGTGCAGGTCGTTGACGGTGAAGTCTGGATCAGGGCGGAAAGTATGGCTTCCGGCTACTGGCGGGACGGTGCGCTGATGCCGTTGACCAATGCGCAGGGATGGTTCGCCACCCGCGACCGTGGGGAATGGCATAACGGGCGACTGACGATTTTAGGCCGCATAGACAATCTCTTTTTCAGCGGAGGAGAGGGGATCCAGCCGGAATCGCTGGAACGTGTTATCGCCGCACACCCGCAGATTAACCAGGTGTTTATCGTCCCGCTGGACGATGCCGAGTTTGGACAACGTCCGGTGGCGGTGGTGGAGTGCGAGCCGGGAACGGATATCGCGCAATTTCCTGACTGGATCCAGGGCAGACTGGCGCGCTTTGAGCAGCCGGTCCACTGGCTGGTACTGCCGGCTGAGCTAAAAAATGGCGGGATTAAGATCTCCCGCCAGGCGTTAAAACAGTGGGTGAATGCCCAGCTGTCGGCGTAATTATCCGATATCCGGCTCCGGTTTGCGCTGGCGACGGCGCAGCAGGCGTAATACCGGCGGCACCACAATCACCATGATTGCCAGCGCTAACAGGACCTTCGCGACGCTGCTGTCCCACAGGATCGACATATTGCCGTTACTGATGGACAGCGCGCGGCGCAGGTTCTGCTCCAGCATCTCGCCAAGCACGAACCCCAGAATCAGCGGTGACATCGGGAAGTGCATCTTACGGAGTATGTATCCCAGCACGCCCAGGACCACCATCAGCACCAGGTCATACGTGGTGCTGTGCACCGCGTACACCCCTACAGCAGAGACGGCGGCAATCGCCGGGACCAGGAACCACAGGGGAATGGTCAACATGCGGGTGAACAGCCCAATCAGCGGGATATTCATCACCAGCAGCATCACGTTAGCGATCAGCAGGGCGGCAATCAGCCCCCAGACAATATCCGGCTGCTCGGTAAACATTGCCGGTCCCGGCGTGATGTTGTAGAGCGTCAGGGCGCCCATCATCACCGCCGTGGTGCCGGAGCCCGGTACGCCAAGGGTCAGCATCGGGATAAACGAGCCACAGGCCGAGGCGTTATTGGCCGCCTCAGGCGCCGCCACGCCGCGAATATCGCCTTTACCAAAGCTGTCGCTGTTGCCGCTGAGCTTTTTCTCGGTCATGTAGGTAATGGCGCTGGCGATGGTGGCCCCGGCGCCCGGCAGGATGCCGACAAAGAAGCCAATTACCGATGAGCGCAGCGTGGTGCCGATGCACTGCGCGCCCTCTTTAGCGCTAAAGAGCATCCGGCCGGTTTTGCGCACCAGCGTCTGCCCGCTGCTGGTATGTTCCAGCATCAGTAAGATTTCAGAGACAGAGAACAGACCAATCACGACCACGATAAACTGCACGCCGTCGGACAGGTGAACGCTGTCGAAGGTAAAGCGATAGACCCCGGTGTTGGCATCCACGCCGACGGTGGCTAACCCTAAGCCAATCAGCGCGGACAAAAACGACTTGAGCGGATTTTGCGCCATCATGCTGCCGAGACAGGCAATGGCAAACACCATCAGGGCAAAATATTCTGCCGGACCAAACGCCAGAGACCACTGGGCCAGCGCAGGTGCAAACAGAATGATGCCGCCAATGGCAACCAGCGAGCCAAAGAACGAACTGACCGCTGAAATGGAGAGCGCCACGCCCCCACGACCCTGTCGCGCCATCGGATAGCCATCCAGCGCGGTCATGATCGCCGCCGCATCTCCCGGCACGTTAAGCAGGATCGACGAGATGCGCCCGCCATATTCACAGCCGATATAGACCGTTGCCAGCAGGATCAGCGCCGATTCCGCAGGCAGATGCAGGGCAAAGGCCAGCGGAAGTAAAATTGCTACCCCGTTGATCGGCCCAAGACCCGGCAGCAGGCCGACAATCGTGCCCACGAAACAGCCGATCAGGGCGATCACCAGGTTTTCCGGGGTCATCGCCACGGCGAACCCCTGTGAGAGGTAAATCCAGGTATCCATAGCGTGCTCCGTTAATTAAGCCAGGCGCCGAGCGGTAACGTCACGTCCAGCAGGCGGTCAAAGGCGTACCACAGTAAAATCCCCATCACCACGCCTGAGATCCCTGCCGCAGGCAGGGTGGCGTTAAACAGCATGCCGATCACCATCGTCAGGATGGCGGTCGCCACCGGGAAGCCGAGCCATTCAAAGCCCCAGGCGTACATCAGCAGGACAATGACCATCACCAGCAGACGCTGCAGAATGCGACGCGGTGGCCACTCGACGGTGTCCGGGTGGCGCAACAGCAGCGCCACCGAGCAGAGCAGCATCAGGCCGACAATGCCCATCGGGAAGGGGCGTGGCCCTACGGGTTCATAGCTGTATTCGCTGTGGATCTGCCAGGCGACAAACATCCCGCCAACGCAGAGCAGCAGCCATATCCCGGCAAAAATACGATCGCTCATAGCGCCTCCGGTTATTTCGCCAGGCCAAAGGCTTTCGCCTGCTCGCGGTAGTCATTCACCTGTTTTTTGACGTACTCATCCAGTGGCTTACCGGTCAGGTTAAATTCAAACAGCCCGCGCAGATCGCGCTGTTTCTTAAACGCTTCGGTCTGCTGGAGTGTGTTGAACGCGTCGACCCACCACTGGTACTCGGCATCGGTCACTTTTGGCCCGACGAAGAACCCGCGGATGATCGGCCAGACCAGGTTGTAACCCTGCTCTTTGGCGGTCGGCACGTTAGCCAGCTGTCCCGGCAGACGGTTTTCCGAGAAGACCGCCAGCACGCGGATTTTGTCCCCGTTCAGGTAGGGCACCATCTCGCTGAGATCGCCGGAAACGGCCTGAACATGGTTGCCCATCAGTGCCGTAACCGGCTCGCCGCCGCCTTCAAAGGCCACGTAGCGCATTTTGTGTGGGTCAACCTTCGCCTGTTGCGCGAGAAGGGCGGCTTTCATCCAGTCCTGGCTACCGATCGACGCGCCTGCGCCAATCACCACGCTGTTCGGATCTTTTTCCATGGCGGTGAGCAGGTCTTTCAGGGACTTCCACGGTGAGTCGGCACGCACGGCAATCATCCCGTAGTCGGTACCGACGGTCGCCAGCCAGCGCACGTCATCCACGCCATAACGGCCAAACTTGCCCTGAGACAGGTTCAGCAGTGAACCACCGGAGAAGGCCACCACCGTCCCCGCTTCCGCAGGTCGTTGTGCGACGATGGCGTTATAGGCCACCGCGCCCACGCCGCCGGGCATGTAGGTCACGCGCATCGGTTTCTCGATGGCCTTCGTCTCCAGCATGCTGACCTGAATCAATTTGCAGGTGAGATCGAAACCGCCACCCGGTTTGGCCGGGGCGATACATTCGGTACGGGACGGGGCGTCCTGCGCCTGAACGACAGAGGTACTCAACAGGAATGCGCTTGCAGCAAGGGTAGAAAGTAAGTGTTTTTTCATCGTTTATCCTCACGCCGGGGTACGGGTATGGGTCTTTTTTCTGATTATGTGAACCGCCTTGTAGCGGTTCCGTTGCGTGATTGTTAAAACAATAACCTTTCATTTCCCTTTCAATGGGGAACCAACTTTACAGGATGTGACATGCGTCTCTTACTCGCAGAAGATAATCGTGAGCTGGCTCACTGGCTGGAGAAAGCGCTGGTGCAGGAGGGCTTCGCCGTGGATTGCGTGTCTGACGGGCGTGCCGCCGACCATCTGCTGCAGGGAGAACATTACGCGGTTGCTATTCTGGACATCGGCATGCCCGGTTTTGACGGCCTGGAAGTGGTCCATCGCCTCAGAAAACGGGGGCAGACGCTGCCCGTCCTGTTCCTGACTGCGCGCAGCAACGTGGCGGACCGGGTAAAGGGCCTGAACGCCGGGGCGGATGATTATCTGCCAAAACCGTTTGAGCTGGAGGAGCTTGACGCCCGGCTGCGTGCCCTGTTGCGCAGAAGCGAGGGGCGCACGCAGGAACGCCAGCGTCTTGGGGAGCTGGAGTATGACGACGAGGGCTTTTTCCTGCTCCGCGATGAACCGCTTTCCCTGACGCCGCGCGAGCTCTCTCTGCTGAAAGTGCTGATGCACCGCCGCACCCGTCCGGTTTCGCGGCAGCAGCTTTTTGACCAGGTGTTCAGCCTGAACGACGACGTCAGCCCTGAAAGTATCGATCTTTATATTCACCGCCTGCGAAAGAAGCTCACCGGCAGCGGCGTGCGGATCACCACGTTGCGGGGGCTGGGATACGTGCTGGAGTGCGGCGATGAGAGGGTTTAAGCCGCAGTCGCTCTACCTGCAACTGCTGCTTTTTCTTGGCCTGCCGCTACTGTTGCTGTGGGGATTGTCAGCCTTTAACAGCTACGTCAGCGCGTTGCAGGCGGCCACGCAGGCTTACGACCGCACGCTGTTATCCTCTGCCCGCACCATCTCGGAACGACTGGAGGTGCGCGACGGCAAGCTGGCGGTGGACGTGCCCTGGGTGGTGCTTGATAGCTTTGAGCTCAACATGAACGACCGGCTCTATTACAAGGTGGTCGACCCCGACGGGCGGGTGATCTCCGGCTATGACGATCTGCCGAAGATGCCGCCTGCAACGTCGCGTACCACGCTCTACCCCGCGCTGGCGTGGTTTTACCATACCGAATATCGCGGGCAGGCGATTCGGGTGGCGCGTCTGCTGCAGCCCGTGAATCAAGATTCTATTTTTGGCATGGCGGAAATTTACGTTGCGGAGACGCTCCAGTCACGCCGCTATCTCGCCAGCCAGTTGCTCTTTTCATCCTGGGTTTCGCAGGGGCTGCTGGTGCTGCTGACGCTGGTGCTAACCGCCTGGATGCTGCGCCGCGTGTTGCGCCCGATGCGCCAGCTCTCCTCGCTGATGGTGCGGCGCGAGCCGGGCCTGCTGGCACCGCTGCCGGAGCTGCTGCCCTGGTCCGAGACCCGGCTGCTGATTGTGGCTTTTAACCGCTATATCGACCGTCTGCGCGGCGTGCTTTCGCGTCAGGAACGTTTCAACGCGGATGCATCGCACCAGCTCAAAACGCCACTGGCGGTACTTAAAACACAGGTGTCTGTCGCGCTTACTCGCCAGGATCCCGCTTTGTGGCAGGAGAGTCTGCGGGCAATGAACGCCACGCTGGATGAGACTATCGTACTCACCGAGCGGCTGTTGCAGCTTTCGGCGGTGAAGGGGAGAGAGCAGGGCGATCGTCAGTTCTCGCCTGTGGATCTGGTTCAGGTGGTGCAGAACTGCTGCTTCTCCCGACTGGCGCAGGCGCGGAGCAAAGGGATCGATCTGGGTTACGACGGTGTGGAGCAGCCGGTCATGATCGAAGGCGATGACGTCCTACTGGGCGAACTGTGCGCTAACCTGCTGGAGAACGCGATTAAATATACGCCAGCAGGCGGGACCGTGACCGTTTTCCTGCGCGCGGAGGCCGGTGCCGTTGAGCTGCGCGTTGAAGACAGCGGCCCCGGCATTGAAGAGGATCAAATTCACCAGGCAATGCTCCCTTTCCACCGCCTGGACAACGTTGGGGACGCTGCCGGTTCCGGGATCGGGCTGGCACTGGCGGGTGACATTGCCCGGCTGCACCGCAGCCATTTGCAACTCAACCGCAGTGAATCCCTGGGTGGCCTGTGTGTCAAAATGCGCTTTCTGTTGCTTGCATAAAAAAGCCGCAAGTTTCAAATCGTTACAATCTTCCCCCCCGCCGCACGCAGAGTGCTTGATCCCCGGGAGACTCAGGTTAAAATCTCGCGGTTTTGGGACTTCTCTATAAAATTGCGCGGGATCATGACAATGAAAAAAGTGGCATTACTGGGCTTCGGCCTGATGGTTGTATCTGCGGCGGCTAACGCCATCAGCTTCAACGGCTCGGCGGGTCAGGACTATACCCACCTGGGCTTTGGCCTGGGAACAGAGACTTCCGGTCTGGCGATGACCGGTGGCTGGACGCATAACGATGACGACGGCGATGCGGCAAGCCTCGGTCTGGGTCTGAACATTCCTCTTGGTCCATTCCTGGCGACCGTCGGCGGTAAAGGTATCTATACCAACCCGAACGACGGTGACGAAGGGTATGCGGCAGCGGTGGGTGGCGGCCTGCAGTGGAAAATTGGCGACAGCTTCGGTCTGTTTGGCGAGTATTACTACTCTCCGGACTCGCTCTCCAGCGGTATCGACAGCTATGAAGAAGCCAACGCCGGCGCGCGCTGGACCATCATGCGTCCGATTACCATCGAGGCGGGCTATCGCTACCTGAACCTGGCGGGCAAAGACGGCAACCGCGACAACGCGCTGGCCGACGGTCCCTATGTGGGCGTAAGCGCAGGCTTCTAATCCTGTCGGCGCGGCGTTCCGTCGCGCCAGTTTCTCTCTTCTCCCTCCCGCGTTTGCGCTATAGTGTTTTCACCAAATAAGCGGGAGAACACAATGATTAACGTGGAGATGTTATCCACCGGCGACGAAGTGCTGCATGGACAAATTATTGATACCAATGCTGCCTGGCTTGCCGATCTTTTCTTTGAGCAAGGATTACCGTTAACGCGTCGCAATACGGTAGGCGACAATCTTGAGTCGCTGGTCAGCATTCTGCGTGAGCGGAGCGAACACTGCGATGTGCTGATCGTGAATGGCGGACTCGGTCCTACCAGTGACGATCTCAGCGCGCTGGCCGCCGCAACCGCAAAAGGTGAAGGGCTGGTGCTGCATGAGGCATGGCTTTCACAGATGGAACGCTTTTTCTCCGAACGTGGCCGCGTTATGGCCCCCAGCAACCGCAAGCAAGCTGAAATCCCCGCCAGTGCTGAGCTGGTTGATAACCCGGTCGGCACCGCGTGCGGGTTTGCCCTGCAGCTGAACCGTTGCCTGATGTTCTTCACGCCCGGCGTACCTTCCGAATTTAAAGTGATGGTTGAGCAGAAGATCCTGCCGCGCCTTCGCGACCGTTTTACCCTGCCTGAACCTCCGCTGTGCCTGCGACTGACCACGTTTGGCCGTTCTGAAAGCGATCTGGCCCAGAGTCTTGACCACCTGCAATTGCCGCCGGGCGTGTCCATGGGCTATCGCTCCTCTATGCCGATCATTGAGCTCAAGCTGACAGGACCGGCGACGCAGAAAGCGGCGATGCTGGCCCTGTGGCCCGAAGTGCAGCGCGTGGCGGGCGAAAGCCTGATCTTTGAAGGGACGGAGGGGTTGCCTGCGCAGATTGCGAAGCACCTGCAGGATCGTCAGCTGAGCGTGACCTTAAGCGAGCAGTTCACCGGTGGCCTGCTGGCGCTGCAATTGTCGCGCGCCAGCGCGCCGCTGCTGGCCAGCGAAGTGGTGCCGTTCCAGCAGGAGACCCTGGCGCAAACCGCCCGCTGGGCCTCGGAGCGACGGGTTAAACATTTTGCCGGTCTGGCGCTGTTCGTGGGTGGGCTGGATGAGGAACACCTTAACGTCGCGCTGGCGACGCCGGAGGGGACCTGGGCTCTGAGGGTCAAAATGAGCATCACTCGCCACAGTCTGGCGGTGCGTCAGGAAGTCTGCGCCATGATGGCGCTGAATATGCTGCGCCGCTGGCTCAATGGCAAAGAGGTCGCCAGCGAGCACGGCTGGATTAACGTTGTTGAGTCGCTGTTCGTCGAGTAATGTTTGTGCCGGGGCGTTCGCCCCGGCCATGTTCAGCCCAGCGCGTTCGCCAACAGGGTAATCGGATGCTCACAGCGCTTGCTGGTGGACATCTCGATCTGCCATTTACAGGTTTCGCAGTCGGTCACCACGATATCCGCGCCGCTCTCTTCGATCTGTCGGAACAGCGGGGCGCCAATCGCCTGGGAGGTTGCGTAGTTTTCGCGCTTAAAGCCGTAGGTTCCCGCAATCCCGCAGCAGCGCGAATCCAGCACCGTCAGCTCAAGTCCGGGAATTAACCGCAGCAGCTCAAGCGTATAGAGCGACCAGCCCATTTTCTCCATATGACACGGGGTGTGATACACCACTTTCAGGGGCAATTTCCCCAGCGGCAACGTCTGCCCGCTATCGAGCTTGCGCCACAGGAAGCGTGTCGCCAGCTCGATGTGCTCGCGCAGGCCGGTATTATCCACGTCCAGCAGATGCGGGTACTCATCGCGCAGGGTGAAGGTACAGGTGGACGAGGTCGCCAGCACCGGAATACCTTTATCGACAATCGCTTCGCGCAGTGACGTGACATTGCTCTGAGCCTGCCTGCGCGCTTTATCGGTAAACCCGTTGGCGATCAGCGGTACGCCGCAGCACTTCTCTTTGTTCAGTAGCTGAACGCCCGTTCCCATGGCGTTTAGCACCTTCAGCAGATCTTTGCCCAGCTGCGGGTGGTTGTAATTCACATAGCAGCCGTGGAAAAAGGCCACCTGGTCGGCGTACTGCGCCTGCTCCGCCGCGACGGATTTGTACCAGCGGCGGAAGGTGCCGTGAGAATATTTCGGCAGGCTGCGGTGATGGTCTATCTTCAGCGTGGCATCCAGCAGCTGGCGCACCGGTTTGAGGGCGGTCGCGGCATTGACCAGCGGGGCAAACGGCGTTGAGACGCTGCCCATCAGGTCGGTATGGCTGAGGATGGCATCGCGCAGGGACGGCTTTTGCGTGCTGTAGCGCGCCCTGGCGCGCTGGATGATATCGCCGATTTTCACATCCGACGGGCAGGCAACTTCGCAGCGTTTGCAGTTGATACAGTATTTCAGCGCCTCGTCGTACAGCTTACCGTCCTTCAGGCGCAGACGCTCGCCGTCAGGCCCGGCCTGCTTCGGTCCGGGATAGCGCGGGTTCACGCCGCTGACCGGGCAGACGGTTGTGCAGACCGTGCATTTAATGCAGCTTTCAAAACGGGTATCGTTCATTGTTCCGCCTCCGCGCGCTGGCTAATCTGCTCTGCCACATACAGCGCCGTGACGGCGCAGACCCCGCCACCGCACCCCTGAGTTATGGGATCGTACCCGCCCAACAGCGAGCCAATGGCAAAGAGATTCCTGACGGGCTTACCGGACAGTTGCGGGTGCAGTTGGTTATCAACCATCACGCCGAACTGTTGCCAGGGCTGCGGCGAGAAGAAATCACTCTGATACCAGTCCGCGCGGGACGCGCCTTGCCGGACATCAAGCCCCATAATGGCTTCCCGGATGCCCTCCCGGCTGCTCAGCAGCCCGTTGCTGAAGAAACTGCCGCTTGCCAGCACCGTATAGCGGGCGCGAAGCGGAATATCACCGTGGTTGCGGGTCCAGATTTCACTCACCGCGCCGTCCGTCAGGGTGATTTTTTTCACCTCGTCACCCGCCATCCACACGCCGCCCTGCGCCACAAACTGGCGCTGGATCTGGGTATGCAGGCGAATGCCGGGCACGGAAGGGGGAAGCGTTGGCAGCAGGCCGAGCGAGCAGGGCAGACGGTCCGACAGCCAGCGCCACAGGCGGTTATCGCTGAGTCCAAAGCAGGCAGGCATCAACAGCGTATCGCAGGTTTCACCGAGCGGTCTGAGCGCCTCATACAGCAGCGGCCATCTGTCTTCGTTATCCAGAAAGCGGGCGATATTCACCGCGCGAAACTCGCTCGGGTTTTCGCGCAGGACATCCAGTTCAGGCAGTTCTATCTCTGCCGTCTCGGCGTTCACGCCCTGGCGACACAGTGACGCCGCCGCAAGATGGGGCTGAAAATCCAGAAAGCCGCTAATACCCACGACCCGTACCCGTCCTGTGCTCACAGGGGCAACGGGGACCTCCTCCGGGCTGAGCCATGCGGAACGCAGGGTGCCAAGCGGCGTGATGCGTTGATGATTTTGCCTGGCGCTCCCCTTCAGACGCGCACCGCAGTCAGCCAGCAGCGCTTCGGTTTCCAGCGCAAAGCGGTCAATATGCTGCGCGCCAACCCGATGATACGGGTGCTCCGGCGGCAGTTTGTCGCGGTACGTGTCGTCCACCAGATCCAGCGATCCCGACGAGAAGTGCAGGGCACTCTGCCCCCGGGTGATAATGGCGCAGCGCAGCCCCTGCTTCGTGAGCTTGATGCCACAGAGCAAGCCCGCCAGCCCGCCGCCGACAATCACGGTATCAAATTTCATCGTGTTGCTCCTTCTCAAGACCGCAAAGCCCCTGGTAGACCCAGCGGGTAAACTCGCTCTCACGCAGGGCATCGCCCCAGGCGACAGGCTGAATGCCTTTCCAGCGCTCGTTTAAAAAGGCGCTGAGCTGATCGAGCGACTGGGTGGCAGTCGTGGTATGAAAACGCTGCAGCAGACCCGCCGCACGGCAGGCGCACAGTTCACCCTGGCAGGTTCCCATGCCGACGCGGGTGCGACGGCGGAGATCGAGCAGGCTCTTGACCGTCAGGTTCTCCACCGCGTATTGCACCTCGCCCGCGGTGACGGCTTCGCACTCGCACACCAGGCTGCGGCTCAGCCGACCTTCGCCGAGCCAGACCGGCGTTCTGTCCCCGTGGCGGTAAATCGCGGAACCGCGCAGCGGGGCGGGCAGGGAGATGATTTTTTGCAACGTTTTTTCGGTGGACTGACGCGATCCTGGCAGCGGTTGTTCTGCCGTCACGCACGGCTTGGTATTCCCCAGCTTGCGGCAGACTGCATCGGTGGCCCATTCGGCCATCAGGCGGTAGGTCATTAATTTGCCGCCTGTAATGGTGATAAATCCGTCCATGCCGTCGCGTTCGGCGTGGTCGAGCAGCACGATGCCCCGGCTAACGTTACGTCCGCTCGGATCGTTATCGCTGGCGACAAGAGGACGCACGCCCGCGTAGGCACGCAGAATACGCGTCTGGGCCATCACCGGGGCCAGTTTCTCGCCTTCACGCAGCAGGATATCCACCTCTTCGGCGGTCACGCGGTTGTAGTCAATGTCGCTGTAGTCGACGTGGGTTGAGGTCGTACCAATCAGCGAAATGGTATCGCCCGGCACGAGGATATCGGCATCAGACGGTTTGCGGCAGCGGTTGATCACATGGTTATTGATGCGATGGTCGAGGATCAGCAGCGAGCCTTTCGCCGGGAACATGCGCACCGACAGGTCAGCGTATTCTGCAATGCGCTGCCCCCAGATCCCCGCGGCATTAATGACGACGGAGGCAAACAGCTCGCTGTGTTCGTGGTATTGCGTATCAAACACCCGCACGCCGCAGACGCGATGGCCTTCGCGGATAAGTCCGGTCACTTCATGTCCGGTCAGAATGCGCGCCCCATGTTCCCGGGCATCCAGCATATTGGCGGCGGTCAGGCGGAACGGATCGACGGTGCCATCCGGGACTTTCACTGCGCCAATAAGCGCCGGGTTGACCGACGGTTCCAGCTGCCGTGCCCGCGCCGGATCCATGGCCTCCGCCTGAATACCTGCTGCGTTACAGGCGGTGATAAAGGTTTCCTGAAAGGCGAGGTCATCTTCGGGAAGGGTGATAAAGAGGCCATCGGTCGGTTCAATGCAGTGGCGGGCGATACGCTTGAGGATCTGGTTTTCCGCAATACATTCCCGTGCCGACTCACCGTCAGTGACGGCGTATCGTGCGCCGCTGTGAAGCAGGCCGTGGTTACGCCCGGTCGCGCCCGTGGCAATATCGTGGCGTTCCAGAAGCGTGACGCTTAATCCGCGAAGGGCGCAATCGCGAGCGATACCGGCGCCGGTGGCACCACCGCCAATGATAATCACATCGCTGTAGCGAGGATCGTGAATTGTCATTGTCTTCCCTTAATGTTCGTTTTTTTATCATTTAGCCACATGAAAACTGTGGTTTGTTTGATTTCGAACATAAACGCGCGAAATTCGAAAGTGAAACGTGATTTCATGCGCTTTTTTGCGCATCCTGTCATATTTCTGTAACAATCTGTGCGTTGATTCACAGTAACAATCACCATGATTTCTTAACATCCCCGGCTCTGGAATTCAGGTGCGAGCCACCTGCTCATTCAATTCAAGGCCACGGAGGCTGTCATGCTCAGTATTTTCAAACCCGCGCCGCATCGGGCGCGTCTGCCAGAGGCAGAGATTGATCCGCTATACCGTCGTCTGCGTTGGCAAATTTTCCTGGGGATCTTCTTCGGGTACGCGGCGTACTATCTTGTGCGTAAAAACTTTGCGCTCGCCATGCCGTATCTGGTGGAGCAGGGCTTTTCACGCGGCGATCTGGGGTTCGCGCTGTCGGGGATCTCTATCGCGTATGGTTTTTCCAAGTTCATTATGGGGTCCGTGTCAGATCGCTCGAATCCGCGCGTGTTTCTGCCCGCCGGTCTGATTCTGGCGGCTGCGGTGATGTTGTTCATGGGTTTTGTGCCGTGGGCAACCTCCAGCATTGCCGTTATGTTCGTGCTGCTGTTCCTCTGTGGCTGGTTCCAGGGGATGGGATGGCCGCCATGCGGACGTACCATGGTGCACTGGTGGTCGCAGAAAGAGCGCGGCGGCATTGTGTCGGTGTGGAACTGCGCGCATAACGTGGGTGGCGGTATTCCGCCGCTGCTGTTCCTGCTGGGGATGGCCTGGTTCAACGACTGGCACGCTGCGCTCTACATGCCTGCGTTTGGCGCCATTCTGGTGGCGATTATTGCCTTCGCGCTGATGCGCGATACGCCGCAATCCTGCGGCCTGCCGCCGATTGAAGAGTATAAAGACGACTATCCGGATGATTACAGCGAGAAGCACGAAGAAGAGCTGACCGCGAAGCAGATCTTCATGAAGTACGTGCTGCCTAACAAACTGCTGTGGTACATCGCGGTGGCCAACGTGTTCGTTTATCTGCTGCGTTACGGCATTCTGGACTGGTCACCGACCTACCTGAAAGAGGTGAAACACTTCGCGCTGGATAAATCCTCCTGGGCCTACTTCCTGTATGAATACGCGGGGATCCCGGGCACGCTGATCTGCGGCTGGATGTCGGACAAAGTGTTTAAAGGTAACCGTGGTGCAACAGGCGTATTCTTCATGACCCTGGTGACCATCGCCACCGTGGTGTACTGGCTCAACCCGCCGGGCAACCCGGGCGTAGACATGGCCTGTATGATCGTCATCGGCTTCCTGATTTATGGCCCGGTCATGCTGATTGGCCTGCATGCCCTGGAACTGGCACCGAAAAAAGCGGCGGGCACGGCGGCAGGCTTTACCGGTCTGTTCGGCTACCTGGGCGGTTCAGTCGCGGCGAGCGCCATCGTGGGCTACACCGTGGACTTCTTCGGTTGGGACGGCGGCTTTATGGTGATGATTGGCGGTAGCGTGCTGGCGGTACTGCTGTTGATTGTCGTAATGATCGGTGAGAAACGTCACCACGCTGAAGTGCTGGTGCGTCGTCAATAAGGAACATGACCATGAAATTATCTCATTTAACCACCGGTCTGCTGCTGGCGGGCCTGATGACAGGCTCCGCGCTGGCGGCGGATAAAATCGTGATTGCCCACCGCGGCGCGAGCGGCTATCTGCCGGAGCATACGTTGCCGGCGAAAGCAATGGCCTATGCGCAGGGCGCGGATTATCTGGAGCAGGATCTGGTGATGACGAAGGACGACCAGCTGGTCGTCCTGCATGATCACTATCTTGACCGCGTAACGGACGTGGCGGAGCGTTTCCCGGACCGCGCGCGTAAAGATGGCCGTTTCTACGCCATTGATTTCACCCTGGCGGAGATCCGCTCCCTGAAGTTTACCGAAGGGTTCGAGATTGAAAACGGCAAGAAGTTACAGGTCTATCCGGGACGTTTCCCGATGGGCAAATCTGACTTCCGTATTCACACCTTCCAGGAGGAGATAGAGTTTGTTCAGGGGCTGAACCACTCGACCGGTAAAAATATCGGTATCTACCCGGAAATCAAAGCGCCGTGGTTCCATCATCAGGAAGGGAAGGATATTGCCGCGAAAACCCTGGAGGTCCTGAAGCAGTACGGCTACACCAGCAAGAAGGACAAAGTTTACCTGCAGTGTTTTGACGCCGCCGAGCTGAAGCGCATTAAAACCGAGCTGGAGCCGAAGATGGGGATGGATCTCAATCTGGTGCAGTTGATTGCCTACACCGACTGGAATGAAACCCAGGAGAAACAGCCAGACGGGAAGTGGGTGAACTACAACTACGACTGGATGTTTAAGCCGGGCGCGATGAAGCAGATTGCGCAGTACGCTGACGGCATCGGGCCGGATTACCACATGCTGGTGGCAGAAGGCTCCACGCCGGGTCACGTCAAGCTGACGGCGATGGTGAAAGAGGCGCATGCCAGCAAGATGCAGGTCCATCCGTATACCGTGCGTGCAGACCAGCTGCCGCCGTATGCCACGGACGTGAATCAGCTTTATGAGGTGTTGTATAACCAGGCGGGCGTGGACGGGTTGTTTACGGATTTCCCGGATAAAGCGGTGAGTTTTTTGAAGGATTAACACTGGAATTGCCGGGTGGCGGCTGCGCCTTACCCGGCCTACGAACTAACCCTCTCCCACAGGGAGAGGGAACCAGGGCAATTACATCTCGATCTCAATATCGCCTTTTGCCCGGCAGCAGCAGGGCAAAATTTCCCCTTCGTTGATAAAGGCCAGCGGTTCAGTCAGCCAGTCCACCTGGCCGGCGACCAGACGGCAGCGGCAGGAGCCGCAATAGCCGGAACGACACTGGTACTCTACTTCTACCTGATGCGCCTCAAGCGCCACCAGCAGAGAAGGATGCTCCTCCCGACACAGCACCTCAGTGCCGGAAAGACTTAACGTAACGCGTGACATCAGAGCTGGAAGTCGCTCAGGTCGTCAGTGTTGACTTCAGAATCAATCTGACCGACCAGGTAAGAACTCACCTCCACTTCCTGAGGCGCAACCTGCACGTTATCGGACACCAGCCAGGTGTTGATCCACGGGATTGGGTTAGAACGCGTCTGGAACGGCAGGTCGAGACCGACAGCCTGCATACGGATGTTGGTGATGTACTCAACGTACTGGCAGAGAATGTCTTTGTTCAGGCCAATCATGGAACCGTCGCGGAACAGGTAGTCTGCCCACTCTTTCTCCTGCTGAGCTGCCAGCACGAACAGGTCATAGCACTCCTGCTTGCACTCTTCGGCGATTTCCGCCATCTCCGGGTCATCCGTGCCGCTGCGCAGCAGGTTCAGCATGTGCTGGGTGCCGGTCAGGTGCAGGGCCTCGTCGCGGGCGATCAGACGGATGATTTTGGCGTTGCCTTCCATCAGCTTACGCTCGGCAAAGGCGAAGGAGCAGGCGAAGCTCACGTAGAAGCGGATCGCTTCCAGCGCGTTGACGCTCATCAGGCACAGGTACAGCTGTTTTTTCAGCGCGCGCAGGTTCACGGTAACGGTTTTACCGTTCACGTTATGGGTACCTTCGCCCAGCAGGTGCCAGTAGCTGGTCATCTCGATCAGTTCGTCGTAATAGTGCGCAATGCCTTCCGCACGCTTCTGGATCTGCTCGTTGGTGACGATATCGTCAAACACCACCGCCGGATCGTTCACGATGTTGCGGATGATATGCGTATAAGAGCGGGAGTGAATCGTCTCGGAGAACGCCCAGGTTTCCACCCAGGTTTCCAGCTCGGGAATGGAAATCAGCGGCAGCAGCGCTACGTTCGGGCTACGGCCCTGAATGGAATCCAGCAGCGTCTGGTACTTCAGGTTGCTGATGAAGATATGCTTTTCGTGATCCGGCAGCGACTGGTAATCAATGCGATCGCGGGAGACGTCTACTTCTTCCGGACGCCAGAAGAAGGAGAGTTGCTTTTCAATCAGCTTTTCGAAGATGTCATATTTTTGCTGATCGTAGCGTGCCACGTTGACCGGCTGGCCAAAGAACATCGGCTCTTTGAGCTGGTCGTTTTTCGTCTGTGAAAATGTGGTGTATGCCATTGCGGTGAGTCCTGTTGAGATTTTATTGCCCGGCAACACTGCGTTTGCCGGGCCTACAAAACCGTAGGCCGGGTATGCGTAGTGCCACCCGGCGAAGTGCTTAGATCTTACATGCGCCGCTTTCGCAGCCATCGTCCTGAATTGACGGTACCATGTCGTCCTGCGCGTCTTCTGCACCGTCACGGGTGTTGTGATAGTACAGCGTTTTCACGCCAAATTTGTAGGCGGTCAGCAGGTCTTTCAACAGCTGCTGCATCGGTACCTTGCCAGACGGGAAACGCGTCGGGTCATAGTTGGTATTGGCAGAGATCGACTGGTCGATAAACTTCTGCATGATACCCACCAGCTGCAGGTAGCCGTCGTTGTTTGGCATTTCCCACAGCAGCTCGTAGTTGTTCCCGAGTGTTTCGTAGTCCGGTACCACCTGACGCAGCACGCCGTCTTTCGACGCTTTAATGCTGACGTGGCCGCGCGGCGGCTCAATACCGTTAGTGGCGTTGGAGATCTGCGAAGAGGTCTCAGACGGCATCAGGGCAGAGAGCGTGGAGTTGCGCAGACCGTGAGTCTTGATGGACTCGCGCAGGCCTTCCCAGTCAAGGTGCAGCGGCTCGCTGACGATCGCATCCAGGTCTTTCTTGTAGGTGTCGATCGGCAGAATGCCTTTTGCATAGGTGGTTTCGTTGAACCACGGGCATGCGCCTTGCTCTTTCGCCAGTTCGTTAGACGCTTTCATCAGGTAATACTGAATGGCTTCGAACGTCTGGTGCGTCAGGTTATTGGCGCTGCCGTCGGAGTAACGCTTACCGTTTTTCGCCAGCCAGTAGGCGAAGTTAATCACGCCGATACCCAGGGTACGACGACCCATCGCGCCACGTTTAGCGGCCGGAATTGGGTAATCCTGGTAGTCCAGCAGGGCGTCGAGCGCGCGAACCGCCAGCACGGCCAGCTCTTCCAGCTCGTCCAGGCTTTTAATTGCACCCAGGTTGAACGCAGACAGCGTACACAGTGCAATTTCGCCATTTTCGTCGTTCACGTCTTCCAGCGGCTTGGTCGGCAGGGCGATCTCAAGGCACAGGTTAGACTGGCGTACTGGCGCAACCACCGGATCAAACGGGCTATGGGTGTTGCAGTGGTCAACGTTCTGGATGTAGATACGGCCGGTAGAGGCACGCTCCTGCATCATCAGGGAGAACAGGTCGACCGCCTTCACGCGCTGCTTGCGGATGCTGTCGTCTTTTTCATATTTGGTGTACAGACGCTCGAACTCGTCCTGATCGGCGAAGAACGCGTCGTACAGGCCCGGGACGTCGGACGGGCTGAACAGGGTAATGTCTTCCCCTTTCAGCAGACGGGTGTACATCAGTTTGTTGATCTGTACGCCGTAGTCCATGTGACGCACGCGGTTGCCTTCCACGCCACGGTTGTTTTTCAGCACCAGCAGGCTTTCCACTTCCAGGTGCCACATTGGGTAGAACAGGGTCGCAGCACCGCCGCGCACGCCGCCCTGAGAGCAGGATTTCACTGCCGTCTGGAAGTGCTTGTAGAACGGGATACAGCCGGTGTGGAACGCTTCACCGCCGCGAATCGGGCTGCCCAGTGCACGGATACGACCGGCGTTGATGCCGATACCGGCGCGCTGGGAGACGTATTTCACAATGGCGCTGGAGGTCGCATTGATGGAATCCAGGCTGTCGCCACACTCGATCAGTACGCAGGAGCTGAACTGACGGGTAGGGGTACGCACGCCAGACATGATTGGCGTTGGCAGAGAAATCTTGAACGTCGATACCGCATCGTAGAAACGCTTCACGTAATCCAGACGGGTGTCACGCGGGTAGTTTGAGAACAGGCAGGCGGCCACCAGAATATAGAGGAACTGGGCGCTTTCGTAGATCTCACCGGTAACGCGGTTCTGAACAAGGTATTTGCCTTCGAGCTGCTTCACCGCCGCATAGGAGAAATTCATATCGCGCCAGTGATCGATAAACCCGTTCATCTGCTCGAACTCTTCTTCCGTATAGTCTTCCAGCAGATGCGTGTCGTATTTGCCCAGCTCAACCATTTTCACCACGTGATCGTAAAGCGCAGGCGGCTCAAACTGGCCGTAGGCTTTTTTACGCAGGTGGAAAATCGCCAGACGTGCAGCAAGGTACTGATAATCCGGTGCGTCGCGGGAGATCAGATCTGCCGCTGCTTTGATAATCGTTTCGTGGATATCAGACGTTTTGATGCCGTCGTAGAACTGAATGTGGGAACGCAGTTCAACCTGGGAGATAGATACGTTGTTCAGTCCTTCTGCTGCCCAGTCGAGAACTCGATGGATTTTGTCCAGATTGATACGCTCGGTCGTCCCGTCGCGCTTTGTCACCAGCAGACTCTGATTCATGTGGGTTTTACCTGTCCGTGAAATAAAAAATATCCCCCGCTTATCCACAGAATCGTCTTGTGACTAACTCTGTGGATAAATACTACATATAGGGGGTTTGCGATAAGAAAAACGCTATATGGTGAGTATTCTAGTATCGAATCTTTTCAGCACAAGGGTTGATTTTGACGTTAAATTGAGGTTGTGAAAGGGTAAAAAAGGCTAAGTCCTCGTACCGTAAGGCCTGGACGACATGTCAATAATTAAGAAAAAAAATTCAAAATTTGATCGAGTGCTGATTTCTTCAACGGGAGGGCAGAATTGCGCAACATGATGTCGCGCAATCTTTATAAGAATAACGAATGACGTTAGTCGTTTTTGGCGGTTGTATGCAACATATAGTTAACATCCACGCCCGGGGCGAGTTTGAATTTATCGGTCAGCGGATTGTAGTGCAGGCCGGTAATGTGCTGCTCTTTAAGCCACGTCCGATCAACCCAGCTCAGTAATTCAGCAGGCTTAATGAATTTCTTCACGTCGTGCGTGCCTTTTGGCACCATGCGCAGCACATATTCCGCGCCGACGACGGCCATCAGCCAGGCTTTACCGTTACGGTTGATGGTTGAGAAGAAGACCTGACCGCCCGGTTTCACCAGTTTTGCGCAGGCGTTCACCACGGATTGCGGATCGGGAACGTGTTCCAGCATCTCCATGCAGGTCACCACATCATACTGGTGGGCATGTTTTGCCGCGTGTTCTTCCACGGTTTCCTGCACGTATTCAACCTGGATCCCTGACTCCAGCGCATGGAGACGGGCCACCTGCAAGGGTTCAAAGCCCATATCCAGACCGGTGACCGTCGCGCCTTCGCGCGCCATGCTCTCCGCCAGGATGCCGCCGCCGCAGCCGACATCAAGCACCTTCTTACCGAACAGGCCGCCGGAACGCTCCGCGATATAGCCCAGACGCAGCGGGTTAATGCGATGCAGCGGTTTGAACTCACCTTCGAGATCCCACCAGCGGGACGCCACCGCTTCAAATTTGGCAATCTCTTCGTGGTCAACGTTGTGAGCCACCGGGGATTTTTCGGCATTCATGGGCGCTTTTACTCCTTATTTAGCAAGACAAAGGAGTATATCAGGCAATCCCCATGAATAAAGCGTATAGGTTTACCTCAATCACCGCGGCTGTGTTATAATTTGCGACCTTTGAATCCGGGATACAGTAGAGGGATAGCGGTTAGATGAGCGACCTTGCGAGAGAAATTACACCGGTTAACATCGAGGAAGAGCTGAAGAGCTCCTATCTGGACTATGCGATGTCGGTCATTGTTGGCCGTGCGCTGCCGGACGTCCGCGATGGCCTGAAGCCGGTACACCGTCGCGTACTATACGCCATGAACGTATTGGGCAATGACTGGAATAAAGCCTACAAAAAATCTGCCCGTGTCGTTGGTGACGTAATCGGTAAATACCATCCCCATGGTGATTCCGCGGTGTACGACACTATCGTCCGTATGGCGCAGCCATTCTCGCTGCGTTACATGCTGGTAGATGGTCAGGGTAACTTTGGTTCTATCGACGGCGACTCCGCCGCGGCAATGCGTTATACGGAAATCCGTCTGGCGAAGATTGCCCATGAGCTGATGGCCGACCTGGAAAAAGAGACGGTTGATTTCGTTGATAACTACGACGGCACGGAAAAAATCCCTGACGTCATGCCGACGAAAATCCCTAACCTGCTGGTGAACGGCTCGTCCGGTATCGCCGTGGGTATGGCAACTAACATTCCGCCGCACAACATCACGGAAGTGATCAACGGCTGCCTGGCCTATATCGAAGATGAAGACATCAGCATTGAAGGGCTGATGGAGCACATCCCGGGCCCGGACTTCCCGACGGCGGCGATCATCAACGGTCGTCGCGGTATTGAAGAAGCGTACCGCACCGGTCGCGGCAAGATTTACATCCGTGCCCGCGCCGAAGTGGAAGCGGACGCTAAAACCGGCCGTGAAACCATTATTGTTCACGAGATCCCGTATCAGGTGAACAAAGCCCGTCTGATTGAAAAAATCGCCGAGCTGGTAAAAGAAAAACGTGTTGAAGGCATCAGCGCGCTGCGTGACGAGTCTGACAAAGACGGTATGCGCATCGTGATTGAGATCAAACGCGACGCGGTGGGTGAGGTTGTACTGAACAATCTGTACTCCCAGACTCAGCTTCAGGTCTCCTTCGGTATCAACATGGTGGCACTGCACCATGGTCAGCCGAAGATCATGAACCTGAAAGAGATCCTGAGCGCGTTCGTGCGTCACCGCCGCGAAGTGGTGACCCGCCGTACCATCTTTGAACTGCGCAAAGCGCGCGACCGTGCGCACATCCTTGAAGCGCTGGCGGTTGCGCTGGCCAACATCGACCCGATCATTGAACTGATCCGTCGCGCGCCAACCCCGGCAGAAGCAAAAGCCGGACTGGTATCCCGTCCGTGGGATCTGGGTAACGTGGCGGCGATGCTGGAGCGTGCGGGTGATGACGCGGCGCGTCCTGAGTGGCTGGAACCTGAGTTCGGCGTACGTGACGGTCAGTACTACCTGACTGAACAGCAGGCCCAGGCGATTCTGGATCTGCGTCTGCAGAAACTGACCGGCCTTGAGCATGAAAAACTGCTCGACGAATACAAAGAGCTGCTGGAGCAGATTGCCGAGCTGCTGCACATTCTGGGCAGCGCAGAGCGCCTGATGGAAGTGATCCGCGAAGAGCTGGAGCTGGTCCGCGACCAGTTTGGCGACGAGCGCCGCACCGAAATCACCGCGAACAGCTCTGATATCAACATTGAAGATCTGATCAACCGCGAAGATGTGGTGGTCACCCTGTCTCACCAGGGCTATGTGAAGTATCAGCCGTTGACCGACTATGAAGCACAGCGTCGTGGCGGCAAGGGCAAGTCTGCGGCACGTATTAAAGAAGAAGACTTTATTGACCGTCTGCTGGTGGCCAACACCCACGACACGATCCTCTGCTTCTCCAGCCGTGGCCGTCTGTACTGGATGAAAGTCTATCAGCTGCCTGAAGCGAGCCGTGGCGCGCGTGGTCGTCCAATCGTCAACCTGCTGCCGCTGGAAGCGAACGAACGTATCACCGCCATTCTGCCGGTACGCGAGTACGAAGAGGGCGTGAACGTCTTTATGGCGACCGCCAGCGGTACCGTGAAGAAAACCGCGCTGACCGAGTTCAGCCGTCCACGTTCCGCCGGGATCATCGCGGTGAACCTGAACGAAGGCGACGAGCTGATCGGTGTGGATCTGACCTCCGGTTCTGATGAAGTCATGCTGTTCTCTGCGGCCGGTAAAGTGGTGCGCTTCAAAGAGAACGCCGTGCGCGCAATGGGTCGTACAGCGACCGGTGTACGCGGTATCAAACTGGCGGGTGAAGATTCCGTTGTTTCCCTGATCGTTCCTCGCGGCGAAGGTGCAATCCTGACCGTCACCCAGAACGGTTACGGTAAACGTACCGCGGAAAGCGAATACCCGACCAAATCACGTGGCACGCAGGGCGTTATCTCTATTAAGGTTACCGAGCGCAACGGTTCCGTTGTGGGTGCGGTACAGGTCGATGATGCCGACCAGATCATGATGATCACTGATGCCGGTACGCTGGTGCGTACACGCGTATCTGAGATCAGCGTGGTGGGTCGTAACACCCAGGGCGTTATCCTCATCCGTACTGCGGAAGATGAAAACGTGGTGGGTCTGCAGCGCGTGGCTGAGCCGGTGGATGACGAAGAGCTCGATTCCATCGACGGTAGCGTTGCGGAAGGTGACGATGAAATCGCGCCGGAAGCGGACACCGACGATGATGCAGCGGATGACGCTGACGAGTAATGTCTCCTGACGCAAAAAGGGCCGGATTCCGGCCCTTTTCTTTTACGTAAGCAGACAAGTGAACGTTGCGGCAAGCCGCGTTTACCGCTACCTTAACCACATTCTTTTGACCCCGACGGCGGAGCCTCGCCCCTTTGAAATACCTCGTCTCCTTTCGTACCACGCTGAAAGTTTCTCGCTATCTGTTCCGGGCGCTGGCGCTCCTGCTTTGGTTGCTGGTGGTCCTGCTGTCGGTGTTCTACATCGTCAACGCGCTGCACAAGAAAGAAGCGGAGATCCGCCAGGAGTTTAATTTAAGCTCCGATCAGGCCCAGCGTTACATTCAGCGAACATCTGATGTAATGAAGGAGCTGAAGTATATTGCCGAAAACCGACTGACGGCGGAAAACGGCATCCTGGCGCTTCGCGGGCGTAATGACAAAACCGAAGTGCCGGACTTCCAGCCGCTGTTCCCGGACTCCGACTGCTCCACCATGAGCAACACCTGGCGCGGGTCGCTGGAATCCCTCGCCTGGTTTATGCGCTACTGGCGCGACAATTTTTCCGCCGCCTACGATCTCAATCGCGTCTTCCTGATTGGCAGCGAAAATCTCTGCATGGCTGACTTCGGCCTGCGCGACGTGCCCGTCGAGCGTGATGATGCGCTGAAAAGCCTGCATGAGCGTATTGTGAAATATCGCAATGCGCCGCAGGACGAGCGCGGGAATAACATCTTCTGGATTAGCCAGGGGCCGCGCATGGGCGTGGGCTATTTCTACGCGCTGACGCCGGTTTACCTCGGTAACCGCCTGCAGGCGCTGCTGGGCATTGAGCAGACTATCCGCATGGAAAACTTCTTCACGCCAGGCAGCCTGCCGATGGGTGTGACCATTCTGGATGAAAACGGACATCAGCTGATCTCGCTTGCCGGGCCGGATAACCGTTTGAACGTCGATCCGCACTGGATGCAGGAACGCTCGTGGTTTGGTTACACCTCCGGCTTTCGTGAGCTGGTGCTGAAAAAAAGCCTGCCACCGTCGTCGCTGAGTATCGTCTACTCGCTGCCGGTCGATATGGTGCTGGAGCGGATACGCATTCTGATTATGAATGCAATTCTGCTCAACCTGCTGGTGGGAGGGGCGCTGTTTACGCTGGCGCGCATGTATGAGCGAAGAATCTTTATTCCCGCCGAAAGCGACGCCCAGCGTCTGGAAGAGCACGAGCAGTTTAACCGTAAGATAGTCGCCTCGGCACCGGTGGGGATCTGTATTCTGCGTACTCAGGACGGGACCAACATCCTGAGTAACGAGCTGGCGCACAACTATCTGAACATGCTGACGCATGAGGATCGTCAAAGGTTGACGCAAATCATCTGCGGTCAGCAGGTAAACTTTGTCGACGTGCTCACCAGCACCCATACCAACCTGCAGATCAGCTTTGTTCACTCCCGCTATCGTAATGAAAACGTGGCGATTTGCGTGCTGGTGGATGTCTCCGCACGCGTTAAGATGGAGGAGTCGTTGCAGGAGATGGCGCAGGCGGCGGAGCAGGCCAGCCAGTCGAAATCTATGTTCCTTGCCACCGTCAGCCACGAGCTGCGTACGCCACTGTACGGGATTATCGGTAACCTCGACCTGTTGCAGACGAAAGAGCTGCCGAAAGGGGTCGACAGGCTGGTGACGGCGATGAACAACTCCTCCAGTCTGCTGCTGAAAATCATCAGCGATATTCTCGATTTCTCTAAAATTGAGTCTGAGCAGTTGAAAATCGAACCGCGGGAGTTTTCGCCGCGTGAAGTGATGAACCACATCAGCGCCAACTATCTGCCGCTGGTGGTGCGTAAACAGCTGGGGCTCTACTGCTTTATTGAACCGGATGTGCCGCTGACGCTGCACGGCGATCCGATGCGCCTGCAGCAGGTCATCTCTAACCTGCTTAGCAACGCCATCAAATTCACCGATATTGGCTGTATCGTGTTACACGTCTGCCGGGCGGGGGATTACCTGAGCATTCGCGTCCGTGACACGGGTGTGGGCATCCCGGCGAAGGAAGTGGTTCGCCTGTTCGACCCGTTCTTCCAGGTCGGCACCGGCGTGCAGCGTAACTTCCAGGGCACCGGTCTGGGGCTGGCGATTTGTGAGAAGCTCGTCAGCATGATGGACGGTGATATCTCGGTGGATACCGAGCCCGGCATGGGCAGCCAGTTCACCATCCGTATTCCGCTCTATTCGGCGCAGTATCCGGCAAAAGCGACGGTTGACGGGCTGAGCGATAAGCGCTGCTGGCTGGCGGTGAATAACGCTTCGCTGAATGATTACCTGACGGCGCTGCTTACCCATAGCGGCGTGAGGGTGTGCCGCTATGAAGACCAGACGCCGGACGCGGATGACGTGCTGATCGCCGACGAGATGCCGGAACAGGCGTGGCAGGGGAGAGGAACGGTACTCTTCTGTCGTCGCCACATTGGCATACCGGTTGAACGTGCGCCGGGAGAGTGGGTACACAGTGTCGCCACGCCGCATGAGCTGTTGAGCCTGCTGGCACGCATCTACAAAGTGCAGCTGGAAGAGAACGACGGAGCCGGTGAATTGCCGTCACCGGAAGGTCTGGCGTCAGTGAATGACGATATGATGATTCTGGTCGTGGATGACCATCCGATTAACCGCCGACTGCTGGCAGACCAGCTCGGGTCGCTTGGCTACCAGTGCAAAACGGCCAATGACGGCGTGGATGCGCTGAATGTGCTGAGTAAAAATCATATTGATATCGTTCTCAGTGACGTCAACATGCCTAACATGGACGGCTACCGTCTGACGCAACGTATCCGCCAGCTTGGCCTGACGTTGCCGGTGGTGGGCGTCACGGCGAACGCGCTGGCGGAAGAGAAACAGCGATGCCTGGAGTCAGGCATGGACAGCTGTCTGTCGAAACCGGTCACGCTGGACGTGCTGAAGCAGACCTTGTCGGTCTATGCGGAACGCGTCAGGAAAACGAGGATATAAAAAAGGCCCTTTCGGGCCTTTTTTATTTGCCCGGCGGCGCTTCGCTTGCGCGAACACCACCCGGCATTTACTGCGGTGATCAATCCTTGTCCGTTGCGCTCAGCGTCACGGAGGAGAGATAGTTCAGCAGGGCAATATCGTTGTCCACACCCAGCTTCATCATTGCGGATTTCTTCTGGCTGCTGATGGTTTTAATACTGCGGTTCAGCTTCTTGGCAATCTCGGTCACCAGGAAACCTTCAGCGAACAGGCGCAGAACTTCGCTCTCTTTCGGTGACAGACGTTTGTCACCGTAGCCACCCGCGCTGATTTTTTCCAGCAGACGAGAGACGCTCTCAGGCGTGAACTTCTTGCCTTTCTGCAGCGCAGCGAGCGCTTTTGGCAGATCGGTCGGTGCGCCTTGTTTCAGCACAATCCCTTCGATGTCCAGATCCAGCACGGCGCTCAGGATCGCCGGGTTGTTGTTCATGGTCAGAACAATGATCGAGATGTCCGGGAAGTGACGTTTGATATATTTGATGAGCGTAATCCCATCACCGTACTTATCTCCAGGCATGGAGAGATCGGTAATGAGCACGTGCGCATCAAGCTTTGGGAGGTTATTGATCAGTGCTGTAGAGTCTTCAAATTCACCGACTACATTCACCCACTCGATCTGTTCAAGCGATTTGCGAATACCGAACAGTACAATCGGATGGTCATCGGCAATAATTACGTTCATATTGTTCATGTATAAGGCTACCTTGCTACAGCAAGCTTTTGACGTAGTCGTCAATGTCGCTGATGTATTTTTCAATGCCAGAGGCATCTTTCTCACGAATTAGATGTTCCAGCGTTTCACATAACTGCTTGCCGGGAACCAGATTAAGCATGGCAAACACCCCTTTAAGCCGGTGTGCTGTCTGCGCCAGCGCTGCAAAATCATTCGCAGCGGACTCAGTATACAACCGCTTAACATCATCTGGTACTGTATCAACAAAGAGTGAATAGTATCCGCTGGCGTGAAGCTCGGCGTTTTCATTGCCGCCTAACGGGGATTCCGTTATCTCATCCTGCGCCAGCTGCTCTTCTATTAGTTGTAGTACAGCTTCCTGCATCGCATTGCTTATATTAAAGTTGACGCGCAGCTGGCCAGGGCCGATTTTCCGCACGCCTGACTCATCATCGCTTAAAAGCAAGCCCGAGGCAGTAAGATTAGACGGATTATCCGTTAAAAACAGATCAAATTCTTGACTTGCCAGTCGTTCATCCGGCGTGATGCAGGCCGCGCCCCAGTTTTCTAACTGACGCACCACGATGTTGCGGATCTCGTTTGAGGTCACATCCACCATCGCCACCACGTCATCCAGCAGGCGCTCTTCATCTTCTTCCTGCGGATTGACGGCCATTTTCACGTGCAGAGAGTAGCGGGTGCCGAGCGATTCACGTGCTTTGATATTCAGGTGGCCGCCGAGCTTACGCGCCAGCTGATCGCACAGCCAGAAGGTCAGGGCGTTAGCCTTACCGTAATGATCGCTTTGTGTGTCATTCAGGAACGGGAAGTGCAGATTATCAATTTCACTCGTCGTGACGCCTTCCCCGGTGTCCAGAATGCGGAACGTCAGGCGATCTTCTGCCGACTCGTCGGTGCTCACTTCGAGGGTGATCTTGCCGATCTGCGTGGTGGTCACGGCATACTGAATAATCATCAGCAGAATGCGACGTAGCGCTTCGCGATCGCCATGGCGTTCGTCATTTGCCGGTAAATGGTTGTTGATCAGCAGCTGCAGACCTTTACGCTTGATCACCGGCAGGACTTCCGGAACCACTTCATCGATCAGATCCTGAATGGAGAAGAGGGAAGGCGTACCTTTCCAGAAATCATTCTCCAGCATGTTCGCTAACTGGATCTCATCCACCATACGAACCAGCGAGTCGGCCTGGCAGGCAAGCTGGTGGCTTTCAGAGGTGTTTAACGCCGCCGCCTGGGTTGCCAGCGTTTTTAATGGCTGTTTGAAGGCGTCGCCAATATTCTGCATAAAGGCGGCGCGCCCCTGCTGGTTCTTCTCATACAGCCTTTGCGCCTGCTTGAGTTTCTTATTCACCAGCACTTCGCGATCCTGGTCGCGGATAATGAAGATTTGCGTGCGTGGGGCTACCTGACTGCGGAACTGACGGATCTCGTACAGTTCATTATTGATGGTGGCCTGAATAACCCCCTGGTGCTGATCCGCCATGGTGGTGATGTTCTGCAGGTTAAGATGCGGCAGCAGATGGTCTGCAATTTTATTGCTCATCACCGTGCGGTTCGCTTCCTGATCGTGGACTAATACGCCCAGCGGCAGTACGGAAACAATCTCTTCATTGAGCGCGCGTAACACGCGAAGTTCATTCGTGTTGCCCGCGGTGACCGCAGAGGCGTCGCTCTGACGTCCCGGCTGGAAGCGAAAGGTGCTGTAGCCAAACAGGGCCAGCGCCAGCAGGCCGATATTCAGCAGCAACGGCAGCAAAATATTTTGCAGGGTATCGAGCAGCAGGGTGCCAAACGGTACCTGCCACACCAGGCGCATGCCGGTTGAGTTCAGTGACGAGGCAATTTCAATTTTCGAGCCGTTAAAGGAGATGGTGACGCTCTCTGCGGCCTCTTTGTCGGACGCCGCGCGCATGTTCTGGGTACTGCTGTCTGGCTCCATACGGAAGCTGTCGAGCGGCATATCCGGCGGGATCAAATCATTAATAGGCAAATCAAACGCCACGACCGTCGCCAGATGTCCCGGCTGGTTGAACGTGGTACGCAGGGTAAAATAGTGACCATTTTGCCAGGCCAGGCGGCGCAGCGATGAGAAACTTTCACGCTCATCAAGGGCATTCGCCTGCTGCAGCATTTCTGCACGGCGGGAATCGACAATGCCGCCAACGGTCGTCTCTTTAAAACCAGAAGAGAGATCTTTCAATGGCAGCGTCGAGATCAGGATCATGCTGTTGTCCTGACCATTCAGATAGTACATCGACCACGGCACCGTCTCGGCACCCCAGAGGGTATCCAGATAGGTTGAAATACGCTGCGTCATCTCAAGCGTTGCGCTGTCGTGAGAGCCAAAGATAAGCGCCTCAGTCTTACGCTGCGGTTTTTCGAGATAGTAGACATCCTGCTTAAGCCGGGTCTCCTGAAGCCCATCCCCCGATGCGCTTGCAGGCGCTGCGGCAATATTGTCGTAAATCTGCCAGGTGGCGTAGCGCCAGGTATCAATGCGCTTGTGGACGGCATGAGTGATATCAACCACCTGGTAGCTCTTGTCCTTCAGCCAGGCGTTTACCGCGCTCTGCACCATCACGCCCAGGGTGACTAATAACACAACGATCAAAAGAAGAAAGAAACGGGTGATGCTCCCGGGAAGAAGGGAGAATTTGCTCGGGGCGGTAGTTTCAGTCTGACTCATTGATATCTTTAACCCGTAATGGTCGTGCTCTGTGGCGATAGGGCAGTATAAAGGGTAATACCTGAATTTCCAGCGCCACTGGCCTGGAACAGGCGACTTTTTCAGGGAACACTGAGGAAGAGGCGATGTGCGTTAAAAGTGTACAAGTTCACGATGCGTGTACAAATAAAAGAAACTTCTCGCCAGTAAATAGCACGAATTAACAAGAAATTAAGTTTCTGCTGAATTTTTGCACGTTGGTTGACCCTCGTAACGGGATTAGTTAATAGTCGTTACAATTTCGTGCTGGTAGCACATAAAAAGAAAAGTTACGTAAAGAAGGGTAAAAAAAAACCGAATGCGATGCATTCGGCTCAATTAGGGATAAACAGACATTCAAAACTGAATGACGGTAATAAATAAAGTTAATGATGATAGCGAGAGTTATTTTAGAGATTAGGTGCGATCTTGTTTTGTCATTCAGTGCTGTAACGATTTATATCACAACAAATTGAAATTTAATGGAATAATATTAATTTTGATAATAAATGCTAATTTTCTAAGCTATTTGTGCTTTGTAAAAGTTCCTTGATATTAACATTTTGAAACATGTTGATGGATGTATGAAACATCTTCAAAGTTTTCGTATCATATTCGCATTGGATTATTCTGTAATTTTGCGGAGAATGAAATTGCCGACTGGTTAATGAGGGTTAGCCAGTAAGCAGTGGCAATTATAAGGCATATAACAGAGGGTTAATAAAATGAAAGTTAAAGTACTGTCCCTCCTGGTACCAGCACTGCTGGTAGCAGGCGCAGCAAATGCGGCTGAAATTTATAACAAAGATGGCAACAAATTAGATCTGTACGGCAAAGTTGATGGTCTGCACTATTTCTCTGACGACAAGAGTGCTGACGGTGACCAGACCTACATGCGTCTTGGCTTCAAAGGCGAAACTCAGGTTAACGATCAGCTGACCGGTTACGGCCAGTGGGAATACCAGATCCAGGGCAACACAACAGAAAGCGACAACCAGGCCTGGACCCGTGTGGCGTTTGCTGGTCTGAAATTCGCTGAAGCGGGTTCTTTCGATTACGGTCGTAACTACGGTGTGATCTACGACGTAACATCCTGGACTGACGTGCTGCCAGAATTTGGTGGTGATACCTACGGTGCAGACAACTTCCTGCAATCTCGTGCTAACGGCGTGGCAACCTACCGTAACCAGGACTTCTTTGGTCTGGTGGATGGCCTGAACTTTGCTCTGCAGTATCAGGGTAAAAACGGTAGCGTAAGCGGTGAAAACGACACCGGTCGTAGCACCCTGAAACAGAACGGCGACGGTTACGGTGCGTCCCTGACCTATAACCTGGGCGAAGGCTTCAGCATCGGTGGTGCAATGTCTTCTTCCAAACGTACCGCCGATCAGAACAACACGGCTAACCCAGCCCTGAAAGGCGAAGGCGATCATGCCGAAGTCTATACGGGTGGCCTGAAATACGATGCCAACAACATCTATCTGGCCGCGCAGTACTCTCAGACTTATAACGCAACACGTTTCGGCAACTCTCAGAGCAGCAGCGATATCTACGGTTTCGCTAACAAAGCGCAGAACTTCGAAGTGGTTGCTCAGTACCAGTTCGACTTCGGCCTGCGTCCATCCGTGGCTTACCTGCAGTCTAAAGGTAAGGACATCGAAGGGTATGGCGACCAGGATCTGCTGAAATATGTTGATGTGGGTGCGACTTACTACTTCAACAAAAACATGTCTACCTACGTGGATTACAAAATCAACCTGGTTGATGAAAATGAGTTCACCCGTCAGGCCGGTATCGGTACTGATGATATTGTCGCGCTGGGTCTGGTTTACCAGTTCTAATCGCGTCGTAGTATGACTCAGGGGCCTGATGGCCCCTTTTTTGTGCGTGTTTTTGGATCTCACAATTGACCCGTTTTGGTGTACTCTTGCCGCCCTGGCATGAGGATAATAATGAATGGATATGACTTTTTTACGCGCCAGCTTTCTGGCTATGCTTTTTTTCCTGACCGCATGTAACGATCCCGCCCCCGTGGCGAAAACCGACGCACCCGCTGCCACGGTGCTCGAAGGCAAAACGATGGGCACCTTCTGGCGCGTCAGCGTGATGAACCTCGATAAAACGCGCACGGAAGAGCTTCGCGGCAAAATCCAGGCTCAGCTGGACGCCGACGATCAGCTGCTGTCGACCTACAAAAATGACTCGGCGCTGATGCGCTTTAACCTCTCCACCAGTACGTCTCTGTGGCCGGTGAGTGAAGCGATGGCTGATATCGTCACCGAGTCCATTCGCGTGGGATATAAAACCAACGGTGCGATGGACGTGACCGTCGGGCCGCTGGTGAACCTCTGGGGATTTGGCCCGAATAAACAGCCGGTGGCGACGCCCGATCAGGCGGCTATTGATGATGCCCGTGCCCGGACAGGGCTGCAGCATCTGACGGTGATCAATCAGTACGGCCAACAGTACCTGCAAAAAGATATCCCCGATCTGTTTGTCGATCTGTCGACGGTGGGGGAAGGCTACGCGGCGGATCACCTTGCCGCGCTGATGACGCAGGAAGGCATTTCGCGCTATCTGGTCTCCGTGGGCGGCGCGTTAGTCAGCCGGGGCATGAACGCCAGCGATAAACCGTGGCGCGTAGCGATTCAAAAACCGACCGATCGGCAAAATGCCGTGCAGGCGATAGTCGATATCAACGGACATGGCATCAGCACCTCCGGGAGTTACCGCAACTATTACGAGCTTGACGGGAAGCGCATCTCGCATGTTATTGATCCGCAGACCGGGCGGCCGATCGCGCATAATCTGGTCTCGGTGACGGTGATTGCGCCGACGGCACTGGAAGCCGATGCCTGGGATACCGGCTTAATGGTCCTCGGCCCGGAAAAAGCGAAAGAGGTGGTTCGTCAGGAAGGGCTGGCGGTGTACATGATCACCAAAGAGGGCGACGAGTTTAAAACCTGGAGCTCGCCGCAGTTCAACAGTTTCCTGGTGGGCGACAAAAATTAAAAAGCAAGGTTGCGGGTTTTTTATCAGTGGCACTCAGGCACGCTACAGGTATGCTTGTAAGAGGAGCTGATGATGAAAAATCCAACCTATATGACCGATGAGGATCGCTGGCAGGCTGTACTGGCTCGCGATCCGCGTGCTGACGATCAGTTTGTCTTTGCCGTGCAAACGACGGGGATTGTCTGTCGTCCGTCCTGCCGGGCACGTCACGCCCTGCGTAAAAACGTCCACTTTTATCCTGATGTTCACCATGCCATTGAGGCAGGGTTTCGCCCGTGCAAGCGCTGTATGCCGGATAAACGCGATCCGCAGCAGCAGAAGCTGGCGAAAGTGGAGCACGCCTGTCGCCTTCTGGAGCAGGATCCTGCGTTAACGCTGGACGGTCTGGCGCAGCAGGTGGCCATGAGTCCTTTTCACTTCCACCGGCTGTTTAAGTCCGTCACCGGAATGACGCCAAAAGCCTGGCAGCAGGCGGCGCGCGGTCAACGTCTGCGCACGGCGCTTGCCCAGGGGGATACCGTTACCGATGCCGTGCTGGCCGCGGGCTTTCCCGACAGCAGCAGCTATTATCGTAAAGCCACGGATGCGCTGGGTATGACGGCGAAACAGTACCGCAAAGGCGACGTGGCGGTGCAGTACGCCATCGATGACTGCTCATTAGGACGCTGTCTGGTTGCTGAAAGCGAGCGGGGGATTTGCGCAATACTGCTCGGTGATGACGATGCCGAATTAGCCGGGGAGCTGGCGACGCTGTTTCCAAAAGCAGAGCCCGCGCCGCAGGAAGATGCCTTCGCGCAGCGTATCCGCCAGGTGATTGCCAGTATTGATAACCGCGCAGCGCCGCTTGAACTGCCGCTGGATATACGCGGAACCGCGTTCCAGCAGCGAGTCTGGCAGGCCCTTCGTGAAATTCCCTGCGGTGAAACGGCAAGTTATCAGCAGGTGGCGCAGGCGATTGGACAACCCAACGCGGTACGTGCCGTCGCGGGAGCCTGTGCGGCAAACAGGCTGGCGATTGTGATCCCCTGTCACCGCGTTGTCCGTAACGATGGCGCACTGTCGGGTTACCGATGGGGGACGGCGCGAAAAGCGCTATTGCTAAAACGTGAGGCGAAACGCCAGGAGGGATAATGCTCGATCTTTTTGCAGATGCGGAACCCTGGCAGGAACCACTGGCACCGGGGGCGGTTATTTTGCGTCGCTTCGCGCTCTCCCGTGCGGCGGCGCTGCTTGCGGGTATAGAAGAGGTGACGGCGGTTTCCCCGTTTCGCCATATGGTCACGCCGGGCGGTTACACGATGTCGGTGGCCATGGCGAACTGCGGCGAATTAGGGTGGGCGACGAATGAACGAGGCTACCTGTATGCGCCTAACGATCCCGCGACCGGCCAGCCGTGGCCCCCGATGCCTGCGGTTTTTCAGGCTCTCTGCCACGAGGCTGCCGTTGCCGCTGATTATCCTGACTTCCGACCGGATGCCTGCCTGATTAACCGCTACGCCGTTGGCGCGAAACTCTCCCTGCATCAGGATAAAGATGAACCCGATCTCCGCGCGCCCATCGTCTCGGTATCGTTAGGGCTTCCTGCCGTCTTCCAGTTTGGCGGATTACGCCGTAACGATCCGCTCAAACGCATTATGCTGGAGCATGGCGACGTGGTGGTGTGGGGCAGGGAATCGCGGCTGTATTATCACGGCATTCAGCCTCTGAAACCCGGGGTGCATCCCCTCACTGGCGAGTACCGTTTTAACCTGACGTTTCGCCAGGCAGGGTTTAGTAAACAAAAATAAGAATTATTCTTGATGTACACGCCGGGCAGTTTACACTGCTGGCTGATTTTTATTGTCCGGATTGCCTGCATGCAACTACTTCTCCTTGTCTGGCGTCAGTATCGCTGGCCCTTCATTGCCGTCATGGCGTTAAGCCTTGCCAGCGCCGCATTGGGTATTGGCCTGATCGCGTTTATTAACGTGCGGTTGATTGAAATGGTCGATACCTCACTCTCTGTTTTGCCAGAGTTTCTCGGCCTGCTGCTGCTGTTGATGGCGGTTACGCTTGGCTCTCAGCTGGCGCTAACCGCGCTCGGCCACCATTTCGTTTTCCGTTTGCGCAGCGAATTTATCAAGCGGATCCTGGACACTCAGGTTGAACGGGTGGAGCAACTTGGCAGCGCCTCCCTGCTGGCGGGGCTGACCAGCGACGTGCGGGCTATCACCATCGCGTTTGTTCGTCTGCCGGAGCTGGTGCAGGGGATCATTCTGACCTTTGGCTCGGCGGCTTATCTTGCCTGGCTCTCCAGTAAAATGCTGGCGGTGACCGCTCTGTGGATTGCCATTACCATCTGGGGCGGCTTTGTGCTGGTGTCACGCGTCTATAAACACATGGCGGTGCTGCGCGAAACGGAAGATAAACTGTATAACGATTACCAGACGGTGCTGGAAGGGCGCAAGGAGCTGACCCTGAACCGCGAGCGCGCCGAGTATATCTTCAATCACCTCTATATCCCGGACGCGCGCGAATATCGGCATCACATCATCCGCGCCGATACTTACCACCTGAGCGCGGTGAACTGGTCAAATATCATGATGCTGGGTGCCATTGGCCTGGTATTCTGGATGGCGAACAGCCTGGGCTGGGCGGACACCAACGTGGCGGCAACCTACTCACTGACGCTGCTGTTTTTACGCACGCCGCTGCTCTCGGCGGTCGGCGCATTGCCCACCTTGCTGAGCGCACAGGTGGCGTTTAACAAGCTCAAAAAATTCGACCTCGCGCCATTTAAGGCGGAATTCCCGCGCCCGCAAGCCTTCCCGGACTGGCATACGCTGGAGCTGCGCGACGTGACGTTCCGCTATCAGGACAACGCCTTCTCCGTGGGGCCGGTCAACCTGACGATTCACCGCGGTGAACTGCTGTTCCTCATCGGCGGTAACGGCAGCGGTAAATCCACGCTGGCGATGTTGCTCACCGGACTCTACCAGCCGCAGTCGGGCGAGATTTTGCTGGACGGTAAGGCGCTGAGTGCCGGGAAACCTGAGGACTACCGCAAGCTCTTTTCGGCGGTATTTACCGACGTCTGGCTGTTCGATCGGCTGCTCGGCCCTGAAGGGCAGCAGGCCAATCCTGTGCTGGTGGAAAAATGGCTGGCACAGCTGCAGATGTCGCACAAGCTGGAGCTTCAGGACGGTAAAATTCTCAACCTGAAGCTCTCTAAAGGGCAGAAGAAGCGCGTGGCGCTGCTGCTGGCGCTGGCGGAAGAGCGCGATATCATTCTGCTGGACGAATGGGCGGCGGATCAGGATCCCCACTTCCGCCGTGAGTTCTATCAGGTGCTGCTGCCGCTGATGCAGGAGATGGGCAAAACCATTTTCGCCATTAGCCACGACGATCACTACTTCATTCACGCCGACCGTCTGCTGGAGATGCGCGATGGCAAGCTGAGCGAATTGACCGGTGACGAGCGTGCGGCGGCCTCGCGTGATGCGGTGGCGCGCACGGCCTGATGCCCTCACCTTAACCCTCTCCCACAGGGAGAGGGGATAGATCGTGGCCCTAATGCCGTTTTTTTCTTCATCCCGTCCCGTTGTTTATTCTTATTTACATATCCTCGCGCTATGCTTAACGCCAACTCATTTAATGGATTTATGATTGATGTCGGTATTAAAGAAAAACAGCGCCAGGCAGCGCGATCAGGAGCGTGCGCGACTCATCTGGCTTCTCACGACCGATAAAGCGGTCACTTCTACGTTATTAGGCAAACTGACCCTGGCTGAGCAATATGATGTCGGCACTTTAGCCGACGATATTGCTGAGGTAGGTGCGCTGGTTGCTCATTTACCCCCGCCGGATCTGGCGGATACGCTCGAAGCACTTCCCTCCGAAGAGCGTCACGCCCTGTGGCGTCTGGTGCAGGATCACGAGCGCGGGCAGGTACTGCTTGAAGCTTCGGAAAACGTCTGGGATGACCTGATCGACGAGATGAGCGACCGGGACATCCTCGATGCGCTGCAAACGCTGGATATCGACGAACAGATTTACCTTGTACAACACCTGCCGCGTAACCTGACCGGTCGCCTGCTGGCCTCCCTGCCTGCCGATGAGCGCGCGCGCGTTCGTCAGGTGATGCACTACGAGAAAAATAGCGTCGGCGCGATCATGGAGTTTGGCGTTATCACGGTGCGTCCGGACGTCACGCTCGGTACCGTGCAGCGCTACCTGCGTCGCCTGGGCAAGATGCCGGATAACACCGATAAACTGTTCGTCACCTCGCGGGATAAAACCCTGCTGGGCGAGCTGGAGCTGAAAACGATCCTGCTTAACAGCACCCAGCGGCGAGTCAGTGAGGTGATGGAAAACGAGCCGATGGTCTTCTCTCCGGAAGACGATGCTGAAAAAGCGGCACGTACCTTCGAACGTGACGACCTCGTGAGTGCGGCCGTCGTGGATTCCGTCGGCAAGCTGATGGGCCGTCTGACGGTTGATGAGATCGTTGACGTGGTCTACGAAGAGACCGATAACGACCTGCGCGCGCTCGGGGGGATCAGCGCCGAAGATGACGTCCACGCCTCCGTCGGTAAGGCGGTGAAAACGCGCTGGGCGTGGCTTGCCATTAATTTGTGTACCGCCTTTATCGCCTCCCGCGTAATCGATGGCTTTGAACACACCATTTCACAGCTGGTGGCCCTGGCGTCATTAATGCCGATTGTGGCCGGGATTGGCGGCAACACCGGAAACCAGACCATCACGATGATCGTCCGCGCGCTGGCGCTGGAAAATATTCAGCCCGGCAATTTCGCCTTTCTGATCTTCAGGGAGATGGGGGTGGCGCTGATCAACGGCCTGGTGTGGGGCGGCATTATGGGGGGCATCACCTGGTGGCTGTATGACGATATGGCCTTAGGCGGGGTGATGATGCTGGCGATGGTGCTGAATTTACTGGTGGCATCGATGATGGGGGTCATTATTCCACTGACCATGACCAAGCTGGGGCGCGACCCCGCGGTGGGGTCGAGCGTGATGATCACTGCCATCACCGATACCGGTGGTTTCTTTATTTTTCTTGGGCTTGCAACGCTTTTTCTGCTTTAAGACGACGTTTAATGCGGGCGGGAAGCAGTGCCATGACGATAATCCCCCCCAGCACGCCAATCGCCAGGTTACCGGTTGATACCGTTGCGGCGACCGTCACCAGCATCACGACGGTTTCCGCAACAGGTGCATTTTTTACCGTTGCGGGCTGAATGCTGTGCCAGCTGAAGGTTTTGATGGCGACTATCGCCATAATGCCTGCCAGCACCGCCATCGGAATTTTAGCCATCACGTCGCTCAGCGCCGTCACCAGCACCAGCAAAACGATACCAGCCGCTAACGTTGAAATACGGCTTCGGCCTTTCCCCATCTCCACGTTGACGATGGTTTGTCCAATCATCGCGCAGCCAGCGATCCCTCCATAGAGCCCGGCCAGGATATTGCCCACGCCCAACCCGATGCTTTCACGGCGTTTACTGGACGGGGTGACGGTCAGTTCATCCACCAGCTTCGCCGTCAGCAGTGACTCCAGCAGCCCGACGAACGCAATGCTTAACGCGCACGGCCAGATAATGCTTAACGTTTCTATGTTCAGGGGGACCAGCAGTTGCGTCAGTCCCGGTAACCCGCCACTCATCGAGCCTTCATCACCCACCGTCGGCAGAATTTGCCCGCTGGTAACGGTGAACAACGTGAGCACCACTATCGCAATCAGCGGGGAAGGGATGCTTTTGATATAGCGCGGCACCCACAGCACGATAAGCAGCGTGAGCACGAACAGGCCGACGATTAACGGGCTTCGGCTCCAGAAGTGCGGAACCTGAGCAAAGAAAATTAAGATGCCGAGGGCGTTAACAAACCCGGTCATCACCGACTGAGGGATAAAGCGCATCAGCCTTGCCATGCCCAGTGTGCCAAACAGTATTTGGATCACCCCCGCCATGAGAACCGCCGGAAGAATGTACTGCACGCCGTGCTGGTGCACCATCGGGCCAATAACCAGCGCCACGGAACCGGCCGCCGCCGTGACCATCGCCGGACGACCGCCCAGCACAGACAAAGCAAAACACAACACCACGGAGGCGATCAGGCTGACTTTGGGATCAACGCCTGCAACCACCGAAAATGAGATCACTTCAGGGACCAGGGCCAGGGCGGTAATGACGCCCGCCAGCGTTTCACGCATCAGAAGTTTTGGCGAGCTAAGGACCGTGGTGACGCGGTCTTCGCCGGGTACAGCAGAATGGGGTAAGGACATAACTTTTCGCAGATTAGGGCAGGCTTCCGTGCGCGCGATCACAAAACGCCACATACTAGCCAGTAAACCCACGATTTACCAGCCACATCGATAATTCCTTACAAACAACCCACCATTAAATTTCACAATTACAATAATTTCGTAACCTTTAAACAATATTTAAAAGTTGTTACCGTGCTTCCGCAGCTTTTTTCACCTGCAATTTCCACGCATCAAGCACTTTTACACTAAGGCATAAATTATGAAAAAAATGACTGCCATGCTCTTTTCTCTGGCCGTGGGGCTTAACACCGTCTCTATGGCGGCGAAAGCTGACACCCCTAAAGAGCAGGAAACGGACGTCCTTTTAATTGGTGGCGGTATCATGAGCGCCACGCTGGGAACCTATCTGCAAGAACTTCAGCCGGACTGGTCCATGACCATGGTCGAGCGCCTTGATGGCGTGGCGCAGGAAAGTTCGAACGGCTGGAACAACGCCGGTACCGGACATTCGGCACTCATGGAACTGAACTATACGCCGCAGAAAAAGGACGGTTCCATTAGTATCGAGAAGGCGGTAGAGATCAACGAAGCGTTTCAGATCTCACGCCAGTTCTGGTCTCACCAGGTCAACAGCGGCGTGATGCATGACCCGCACTCCTTCATTAACACCGTACCGCACATGAGCTTTGTGTGGGGCGAGCAGAACGTCAACTTCCTGCGCGCGCGTTACGCTGCGCTGCAGCAGAGCACGCTCTTCCGTGGGATGAAATACTCTGAAGACCACGCTCAGATCAAAGAGTGGGCGCCGCTGGTGATGGAAGGTCGTGACCCGAACCAGAAAGTGGCCGCGACCCGGACCGAAATTGGTACCGACGTTAACTATGGCGAAATTACCCGTCAGCTGGTGACGTCTTTGAAGAAGAAAGAGAACTTCAACCTGCAGCTCAGCACCGAAGTGCGTGGTTTTAAGCGCAACGCGGATAACAGCTGGAGCGTGACCGTTGCCGATCTGAAAAACAACGAAGCCGAGCACGTCATCAAGGCGAAGTTTGTCTTTATTGGTGCCGGTGGGGCGGCGCTGAAACTGCTGCAGGAGTCCGGTATTCCTGAAGCTGACGACTATGCTGGCTTCCCGGTTGGCGGTCAGTTCCTGGTATCCGAGAACCCGGAAGTGGTGAATCGTCATCTGGCAAAAGTGTACGGTCAGGCTTCCGTCGGTGCACCGCCGATGTCTGTTCCGCACATCGACACCCGTATGCTTGACGGTAAGCGCGTGGTGCTGTTCGGACCGTTCGCGACTTTCTCCACCAAGTTCCTGAAAAATGGCTCCCTGTGGGATCTGCTCAGCGCCACGACCACCTCTAACGTCAAGCCGATGATGGACGTGGGTCTGGATAACTTCGATCTGGTGAAATATCTCATCAGCCAGGTGATGCTCTCTGACGAGGAACGCTTCGAGGCGCTGAAAGAGTACTATCCGCAGGCGAAGAAAGAAGACTGGCGTCTGTGGCAGGCGGGACAGCGCGTTCAGATCATCAAGCGTGACCCGAAAGAGGGCGGCGTGCTGCGTCTGGGTACGGAAGTGGTGAGCGATAAGGATGGCACGATTGCCGCGCTGCTGGGCGCGTCACCGGGTGCATCTACTGCTGCGCCAATCATGCTGCACCTGATGGAAAAAGTGTTTAAAGATAAAGTTGCCAGCCCGGAATGGCAGGCGAAGCTGAAAACGATCATTCCATCCTACGGTACGAAGCTGAACGGGAATGTCGACGCGACGGAGCAGGAGCTGGAATACACCAGCCGCGTATTGCAGTTGCAATATGTGAAGCCGCAGGCAGCGGATGCTGCGCCAAAGGCGGAACTGAAGCCTCAGGCTGAAAACAAAACAGTTGCGGATATCGCCCTGTAAGGTAAAAGCAAAACGGTAACATTCGTTACCGTTTTTAGTGTTGTAGGTCGGGTAAGGCGAAGCCGCCACCCGACTTAATTTCAACGTACTACCGCTTGTCCGACATTCTCATCCGCTTTCCATACGCGGTATTTCACTTCTACGTTTTCAGGCGTATACACCACGACAGGCAACTTGCTGTTATAGCGCAGCAGACTGTTATCACCCAGATATGCCGTTACAAATTTCTTCTCTTTCTTGCCGTCCGGGCACGCCATCATGGTGGAGACGGGGGAGGTCACTTTGTCGAAGATGTAGTAATCGTAGCCCCAGCCTTCCAGCGTTTTGCTCTCCAGTTGGCCGCCCAGTCGGTGCTGGTTACAATCCACTTCCAGCGTTTTACCAATCAACAGCTCCACTTTGTAGTTCGCTTCGTCCTGCAGAACCGGTAGCTGAATCACCTGACGTTTCATCCCTTTGTCCGCTTTCGGATAGGGGGCAACTTTTTCCAGCGGCTGCTCTTTTTGGGTTTCGCTGGCGAAAGCGCCGGTACTGATGCACGCGGCAATCAGGGCGATGGCAAATTTAGGTGCGTTTTTCATTGTCATTCCTTTATGTCAAAACGAGCCGAATCAGATTAGCATAACACTTATGAATGATTAGCGTCATTTACTTACATTTTCAATGTAAGTGGTGTAATAAACCTGACTTACACTATAAATCCAGTTTTTTGTGCTGAAATGGTATCTGGCGGCAGATCGTGTTATTTTGAATGCCACATAATGTTATTCATCTGTAAAGGGAAGAGAGATGGTTCGTGCAAAACTGAAAACACCTGAAGGCCGCAAGTTCCTCCTGGCGCTACTGGTTGTGTTTATGATTGCGGCCGCGTGCGTGGGGCGGGCAACCATTGTTGGCGTTATCGAACAGTACAACATTCCTCTCTCCGCCTGGACCACCAGCATGTATGTTCTGCAATCGGCGATGATCTTCGTTTACAGCCTTGTCTTCACCGTTCTGCTTGCCATCCCGCTGGGTATTTTCTTCCTGGGTGGACGTGAGAAGCACTAAGCGCCGACGTGCGATAAGGAAGCCATCCTGCGGGGTGGCTTTTTTATGCATAAAAAAAACCAGCCATAAGAGGCTGGTTTTCAATGTATTTTTGGTCGGCACGAGAGGATTTGAACCTCCGACCCCCGACACCCCATGACGGTGCGCTACCAGGCTGCGCTACGTGCCGACGCATAAAAAGATACTACTCGATTCCGTTTCGAATGCAAGAGAATCTGTCGCTAACTGGTTTATAATTAATCAGTTAGCGATAAAGCGCTTCTCATCCGTCAGGACCTGCAGCAACAGGCTCAGCTGCGGTTTCTGGTCCTTCAACCGTTCACCCTGTAGATTATACGTCTGGTAATTTCCGTTACTGTTCAGCACCAGCGTCAGCGTCGGTGTGGTCACCGCCAGCGTGTTACCGTCTGCTGATGTCACCCAATTATGGCGGCGCGCGGCGCTGAAGAGATCCTGCCCCTGCGAATACTCGTTTGCTGGCGTACTGACGTGCAGCAGGCGTTGCATCAGGGTCGTCATAACATCTTTATGTTCAGTGAGCATATTGATGCGCTGCGCCGGCGTTCCCGGCCAGTGGATCACCAGCGGTACATGCAGGTTCGGGCGTGACCAGCTCATGCTCTTCGTTTCGTCGCCGAGCGGTACACCATGGCCTGCGGTCACAATCACGACAGTGTTATCGAGCTTGCCTGATTCGCGTAGCGCGTCAAGAACGCGGCCGATCTGCGCGTCAACATTGCTGGCCGCACGGCTGTATCGGCGGGCAAAGCCAGTCTGGTTGCTGTCGTCAAGCGTGGTGCCGTTAAAGGCCACCCACGAGAACCAGCGGTTATCTTCCTGGGCGTAGCGCTGCAGCCAGTTTATCCACTGGTTTGCGGTCTGGGTATCAGACTGGCTCTGCGCAGCAGGCAGCGAGAAATCAGACAACAGCGCCTGGCGGTAGAGTGGGCTGTTAAAGCCATCGGATGAGAACAACCCTAACTGATAGCCTTGCTGATTCAGTCCGGTAATAAGCGCCGCAGGAATGCGCGCAGCCAGTACGCCATCCATGTATCCGGCAGAAATGCCATAGAACAGGCCAAAGATGCCCGCATCGGTAGTGTTCCCGGAACTCATATGCTGGGTGAACGAGACGTTTTGACTCGCGAAATCGGCCAGCGCAGGCATCTGCTTCTCGTAACGGGAATAGTTCAGACCATCGACGGTAATCAGCAGGACGTTTTGTCCGCGGCCCATATCGCGATAGCGCAGTTCACTCAGCGGATACTGAACGCTGACCGCTTCCGGATTACCTTGTTCGACCAGACGACGCTGATACTCCTGGGCATCTAACAGGCCGTGTTTCTCAAGGAAACGACGGGCCGTCATTGGGTACGAGAGCGGCAGGTTGGCACGCTGCATCGTAATGGGGCGATAGAAGTTCGCATCCGCCCAGATGTACATGATGTGCGAACTGATAAATGAGATGAAAAAGAGTGCGGCGACGGGTTTCGCGTAGTGGCGGCGTCGGGTCAGGCTGCGGAGCTTTTGCCAGCTCCAGGTGGCGAACAACATCTCAATCAGCAGGATCACCGGGACGCTGATAAACATCAGCTGCCAGTCACGAGCCGTTTCGTTCTGGTCAGGGTTGATCACCAGTTCCCAGACGATAGGGTTAAGATGCAGGTGGAAACGGGTGAACACTTCACTGTCGATAAGCAGCAGCGTCATCCCTGCTGTGGCAAGGATTGCGGATAAGAACCGCATCAGACGCTGCGACATGACGATAAACGTCAGAGGAAACAGGATCAGCAGATAGGTGGCGAATACCAAAAAGCTAAAGTGACCGACAACGCTTATCCAGGAGTAGATACGCCCGGTTAGCGTGGTTGGCCAGTCTGCGACAAACAGATAACGACAGCCAATCACCGCCGCTAACAGAATGTTAAACAGGGCAAACCAGTGTCCCCAGCTGACCATCTGGGAGACTTTTTCACGGTAGCGCTGACGATTCGTCACCATAAACTGTTGTTCGTTTCCCTTAATGGGCCTGGTCGTTGCTGACGGATGACTGTAACGCCTGGGCGAAAGATTTTGCGATCGCCTGACGCTGAGCCGGAGCAACGCTGGTGTTGATAAGGTTGGTGACCATATTTCCCAAAACCATCAGGGAGAGATCGGTCGGCGTTTTATGTTTTTCCAGTACGTTGACCAGCTCACTGAGCAGTTGTTCAACGTGTTCATCACTGTAGCGGGAATGTTGTGGCATAAATCAAAATCAGTTTGTTGATGAAAGGGCAACATATTACCGTAGCAACAGCTTTTTTTCCCCTTTTTATCTGTTGTTGCACACATGTCCTGGTGGTGGTTGAATACCGCCCGGTCTAAAAGGAGAGTTTATCATGAGTCTGGAAATCAACCAGATTGCCTTGCACCAGCTTATCAAGCGTGATGAGCAAACCCTTGAAGTGGTGCTACGCGATTCGTTACTGGAACCCACGGCGACCGTTGTGGAAATGATGGCTGAGTTGCATCGCGTCTACAGCGCCAAAAATAAAGCCTATGGTCTGTTCAGCGAAGAGAGTGAACTGGCTGATAGCCTGCGCCTGCAGCGTCAGGGGGAAGAGGATTTCCTGGCGTTTAGCCGCGCGGCCACCGGGCGTCTGCGCGACGAGCTGGCAAAATATCCCTTCGCCGACGGCGGCATCGTCCTGTTCTGCCACTATCGCTACCTGGCGGTAGAGTATCTGCTGGTTACCGTGCTGAATAACTTGAGCAGCATGCGCGTGAATGAGCAACTGGATATCAGCTCGACGCATTATCTGGATATCAACCATGCGGATATTGTGGCGCGGATTGATTTGACCGAGTGGGAAACCAACCCGGAATCGACCCGCTACCTGACCTTCCTGAAAGGGCGTGTGGGCCGCAAAGTGGCCGATTTCTTTATGGATTTCCTCGGCGCCAGCGAAGGACTTAACGCCAAAGCGCAGAACAAAGGGCTGTTGCAGGCGGTAGATGACTTTACGGCTGAGGCGCAGCTCGATAAATCAGAACGCCAGAACGTGCGTCAGCAGGTTTACAGCTACTGCAACGAACAGCTGCAGGCGGGGGAAGAGATTGAGCTGGAGTCGCTGTCAAAAGAGCTGGCGGGCGTTAGTGAAGTCAGCTTCCAGGCGTTCACCGCAGAGAAAGGCTATGAGCTTGAAGAAAGCTTCCCGGCGGATCGCAGTACGCTGCGTCAGTTAACCAAATTTGCCGGGAGCGGCGGTGGGTTAACCATCAACTTCGATGCCATGCTGCTGGGGGAACGTATCTTCTGGGATCCTGCCACCGATACGCTGACCATCAAAGGCACGCCTCCAAACCTGCGCGATCAGCTTCAGCGTCGCACCTCAGGCGGTAAATAATCGCCATAAAAAAACCCCGCCGAAGCGGGGTTTTTCTCGACAGGTTTGCGATTACGCGCGAACGAAGTCGATGTGAGTCAGTTTTGGCTTGAACGCGTGACGCTGAACAGCCTGAACTTTCACTTTTTCTTCTTTACCGCCAACAACGATGGTCAGAACTTCGCTGTAGAATTCAGCTTTGGTCTGCAGGTTCCATACTTTGTCGTGATCCAGTTCGATTGCAACTGGAGCAGCTTCGCCACCGTAAACGATAGCCGGGAACTTGTTAGCGGTACGCAGGCGGCGGCTCGCACCCTTACCCTGCACGTTACGTACTTCTGCTTCGATAGTGAACATTGATTTCTCTCTGTATTTAAAACCCTACTACAGGCGACCCAGCAGCAGGTGAGTGTTCTGCCCCACGGATGTGAAGCGGGCGGCATTTTATACTCAAACGCCGCTCACATCAATGAAAAGTCCTGCTAACCACGCAATTCGTTTGCCCGACGATAGCGACCTTCATAGTCAAAGACCTTCTCACGTACCTGCCAGAACTGGCCTTTTTTGCGGGCGACAACAAAATCCGGATGGCGCAGCAGCGCCTGCTGATGCACGATATCCGCCACAGTGATCCAGCGCAGCGGCACGCCAGGCGTGCGGGTATGCGGGCGGATAAACAGTTGCTCAAATGCCGTGCGCTGGGCTGGCGTCTGTACCCGGAACCGCTCGCTGACGTCAGCGCCGTCCTCGTCGTAATAGGTAATTTTTAGCCACTCGCCTTTTTCATCCGCGCCCGGCTGTAAGGCCATGCCGGAACAGCGCAGCACCAGCGCATCTTTCAGCTTCAGCGCCGCTTTCAGCATGTCGTCCGGGTCGACCAGCACCGTGTCGCACTCACGGCAGCGGCGGGCGGCAATGTCATTTTCGGCGTTGCACTGTGGACAGTTTTTGAAACGAAAACGGAAATCGCACTGCTCGCGATGCCCGTCATCATCTTCAAACCAGCCCTGACAGCGGCGGCCAAAGTGTTCGATCAGCGTGCCGTCGGCGGTGGTTTTCCCCCAGAAGGTGTTGGCAAACCCGCAGGCTGGACAAAACACCTGTACCGGCACGTTGTCACTTTTGCCTTTTGGCGTGCCCACTTCGGGAGAGTAAAGATCGTGCGGGTTACCGGCGTAATCGAGGATCAGACAGTCAGTTTTGCCCGGTGCCAGGCGCAGACCACGACCGACAATCTGCTGATACAGGCTGACGGATTCCGTCGGGCGCAAAATCGCAATCAGGTCGACGTGCGGGGCGTCAAAACCGGTGGTTAGCACGGAAACATTCACCAGATAGCGGAACTGCTGGGCTTTAAACGCCTCAATCAGTCTGTCACGCTCAGGGCCGGGCGTTTCGCCGGTAATTAACGCGGCGTCGTCAGCGGGGAGCAGTCCGGTAATTTCTCGCGCGTGCTCGACTGTCGCGGCAAAGATCATCACCCCTTTGCGCGTCGCGGCAAACTCCTCAATCTGGCTGATGATATGCGGCGTTATGCGCTTTTGCTTATTCAACTCCTGGTTGAGATCCGCTTCGCTGAATAAGCCGTTGCTCTGCGCCTGTAACCGGCTGAAGTCGTACTGTACCACCGGCATATCCAGCCGCTCGGGCGGCGTCAGGTAGCCGTGTTTAATCATGTAGCGCAGCGGAAGTTCGTAGATACAGTCGCTGAACAGCGCTTTTTCATCGCCACGCACCATGCCGTGATAATGAAAGCGGTAAATCCAGCCTTTGCCCAGGCGAAACGGGGTTGCCGTCAGGCCCAGCAGGCGTAAGTGAGGGTTCACCTCTTTCAGGTGCGTGAGGATTTGCTGATACTGGCTGTCGTCGTCATCGCTGATGCGGTGACACTCGTCGACAATCAGCAGCGAAAATTCGCTGCGAAACAGATCCAGGTTGCGGGCGACCGACTGCACGCTGCCAAAGACAACCTTACCGTGGCTCTCTTTACGCTTGAGCCCGGCGGCGAAAATATCGGCCTCCAGCCCCAGCGCGCAATACTTGGCGTGGTTCTGCGCGACCAGCTCTTTGACGTGCGCCAGCACCAGCACGCGGCCACGCGCCAGGCGGGCCAGCTCGGCAATGACCAGGCTTTTGCCTGCGCCGGTCGGGAGGACAATCGCCGCCGGTTCCCGGTGTTTGCGAAACCAGGCGAGGGTGGCGTCAACGGCTTCCTGCTGATAGGGACGAAGTGTAAAAGTCATGGTGTCTCAGTTTCGTTAATCCGCATATAGTATGCCACGAAACTTTTTCCCTTGAGTGGCGCAACCAGACCATTATACTGAACCGTTCCTGACTGCTTCTTTTTCGGACGCACGGTCCGACTTCCAGCACCATTAAGGCTAAAAAGATTTCATGCGACTTGATAAGTTTATCGCTCAGCAACTCGGCGTAAGCCGCGCTATTGCCGGGCGCGAAATTCGCGCCAGCCGCGTTACCGTGGATGGCGACATTGTGAGAGACAGCGCTTTCAAACTTCAACCTGAGCATCAGGTTGAATACGACGGCAATCCGCTGACCCAGCAGAACGGCCCGCGCTACTTCATGCTCCACAAGCCGGAAGGCTACGTCTGCTCAACGGACGATCCCGATCACCCGACGGTACTCTATTTCCTCGACGAACCGGTGGCGCATAAGCTGCATGCCGCGGGCCGCCTCGACATCGACACCACCGGGCTGGTGCTGATGACCGACGACGGGCAGTGGTCACACCGTATTACTTCCCCACGTCACCACTGCGAGAAAACCTATCTGGTCACGCTGGAGTCGCCGGTTGCGGATGACACGGCAGAGCAATTCGCGAAAGGCGTTCAGCTGCATAATGAAAAAGACCTGACTAAACCGGCGGTGCTGGACGTGATCACGCCGACGAAAGTCCGTCTTACCATCAGCGAAGGGCGTTACCATCAGGTTAAACGCATGTTTGCCGCAGTGGGTAACCGCGTTGTCGGTCTGCATCGCGAACGTATTGGCGCAATCGCGCTCGATCCCGACCTGGCGCCTGGCGAATATCGCCCGCTGACGGAAGAAGAGATCGCCAGCGTCGGTCTGCCTTCGCACTAATTTCAGGAGATTTCTGTGACCACCAGGCCACACTCGTCGTTCAAAATTGTCTTCATTCTTGGCCTGCTGGCCATGTTGATGCCGCTGTCTATAGATATGTATCTGCCCGCGCTGCCGGTCATTTCCGCGCAGTTTGGGGTACCGGCTGGCAGCGCACAGATGACGCTCAGCACCTATATTCTCGGCTTTGCTCTCGGCCAGTTATTGTACGGCCCGATGGCCGACAGCCTGGGGCGCAAACCGGTTATTCTGGGCGGAACGCTGGTCTTTGCCGGGGCGGCGGTGGCCTGCGCGCTGGCGCAAACCATCGATCATCTGATTTTCATGCGATTTTTGCACGGTCTGGCCGCTGCTGCAGCGAGTGTGGTGATCAACGCCCTGATGCGTGATATCTACCCGAAAGAAGAGTTCTCCCGCATGATGTCGTTTGTCATGCTGGTGACGACGATTGCGCCGCTGGTGGCTCCGATGGCCGGTGGGGCGGTTCTGGTGTGGTTTAGCTGGCATGCGATTTTCTGGATCCTGGCGCTGGCTGCACTGCTGGCCTCTGCAATGATTTTCTTCTTTATTGATGAAACGCTTCCTGCCGAGCACCGCCAGAAATTCCACATTCGCACCACAATAGGTAACTTTGCCTCGCTGTTTCGCCACAAGCGCGTGCTGAGCTATATGCTGGCAAGCGGATTCAGCTTCGCCGGGATGTTCTCCTTCCTGAGCGCCGGGCCGTTTGTTTATATCGAGCTGAACCATGTTTCTCCGCAGCACTTCGGCTATTATTTTGCGCTCAATATCGTCTTCCTGTTTGTACTGACTATTATTAACAGCCGCTTTGTCCGGCGGGTCGGCGCGCTGAACATGTTCCGCGCCGGGCTGTGGATCCAGTTTGTGATGGCTGTCTGGCTGGTGGTCAGTGCATTCCTGGGCGTGGGCTTCTGGGCGCTGGTGATTGGCGTGGCGGCCTTTGTGGGCTGCGTGTCGATGATATCCTCAAATGCGATGGCGGTGATCCTCGATGAATTCCCGCATATGGCGGGAACCGCATCGTCACTGGCGGGGACGTTCCGCTTCGGCATTGGCGCCATCGTCGGGGCATTACTGTCTATGGCGACCTTCACCACGGCCTGGCCTATGCTATGGGCGATGGCGTTTTGCGCAACCAGCTCCGTCCTCTTCTGTCTTTATGCCAGCCGGCCACGGAAAGCGGCTCATTGATGAGCAGATAAGGCCCGACAGGGCCTTTTTTGTTGATACATATCAACCAAACCCGCGTTCGTTTATCCCGTGTTTGTTTATTTTATGTAAAATCTATTTATGTAAAAAGTCACATCATTGTATTCAAAAAGGTTGAGTTAGATCGCAGAAACGGGTACATATAGCGCCGACGCGAACCTCTATACCGATAAAAAAGCGCTGAATAGTGCAGGTTAGCGATGATGTGTTACTATAAATGTAAATAAATTGTGAAGTAAATTTTGCTTCCGGGGAACGAACGTGAATACATTACAACTCTCCATTGTCCATCGCTTGCCCCAGAGCTATCGCTGGTCGGCGGGTTTTGCAGGTTCGAAAGTTGAACCGATTCCGCAAAACGGCGCGGGCAGTGACAATTGCCTCGTGGCGCTCAAACTGTTGAGCCCAAGCGACGAAAATGCGTGGCGGGTGATGGAGCGTCTCAGTCAGGCCCTGACGGATATCGAAGTGGACAGCTCCGTACTGGAGTGCGAAGGCGAGCCGTGCCTGTTTGTTAAAAGCCAGGATGAATTTGCCGCCACCTGCCGTCTGAAAAACTTTGGTGTTGCGATTGCTGAGCCTTTTTCCGGCCAGTACCCGTTCTGAGCGCTAGTCTGCTGCCAGCAGCTGGCGCGTGTAGCTCTGCGTTGGCGCAGTAAATACGCGCTGGCATTCCCCCTGTTCGACCACCTCACCCTGTCGCAAAACAATCACCTGATGGCATAGCGCCCGCACCACCTGCAGATCGTGGCTGATGAAGATATAGGCCAGCCGATGCTTTTCCTGTAGTCCTTTCAGCAATGCCAGAATCTGCGCCTGGACGGTTCTGTCCAAAGAGGAGGTGGGTTCATCCAGAATAATCAGCTCCGGTTTCAGGATCAGCGCACGGGCGATGGCGATACGCTGGCGCTGCCCGCCGGAAAATTCCGCAGGATAACGGTGACGGGTATCGGGATCTAAGCCCACTTCGGCCATCGCCTGTATGACCTCCTGCTCACGCTGCTGCGCGTTCAGGCCGGGCTGGTGAACGCGCAAACCCTCTTCGACAATCTGCAATACGCTGAGCCGCGGGTTAAGCGAGGAGTTGGGATCCTGAAACACCACCTGCATACGCGGGCGCACCGGCAGCATCTGGCGGCGGTTCCAGCGGTGCAGCGGCATGTCGTCAAAAAGGATCTCGCCCTGAGAGGCAATTAAGCGCAGCAGTGCCAGACCGGTGGTGCTTTTACCCGAACCGGATTCGCCCACCAGCCCCAGGGATTCACCGGGACGCAGCGAGAAGCGGATATTTTTCAGGACCGGGTTTGGGTCGACGATACGCCGCAGAATGCCTTTGCGGATCGGGAAGGAGACGGACAAATCCTCAACGCGCAGCAGCGGAGTGCTGTCCGCCGTGAGCGGAACCGGGTCGCCGGAAGGTTCGCTGTTGAGCAGACGTTGCGTATAAGGGTGCTGTGGCGCGTTTAGCAGCGTGGATGCGCTATTCTGTTCAACGCCTCGGCCGTTTTGCATGACCGCGACGCTGTCCGCCAGCTTTTTCACAATACTCAGGTTGTGCGTGATAAACAGCAGGCTCATGTTCAGCTCGTCGCGCAGCTCCCGCAGCAGCGTCAATATTTGCCCCTGCACCGTCACGTCCAGCGCCGTCGTCGGCTCGTCGGCAATTAACAGTTCGGGCCGGGTGAGCAGAGCCATAGCAATCATCACTCGCTGGCGTTCACCGCCGGAGAGCTGATGCGGAAAATCATTCAGCCGTTTGGCCGCATTGCGTATGCCCGTCCGTTCAAGACAATCCAGTATTTCCCCCCGCGCAGCCTCTTTGCGCATGCCCCGGTGCAGAGACAAGACTTCATAGAGCTGTTTCTCTAGGGTATGCAGGGGGTTGAGAGAGACCATGGGCTCCTGGAAGATCATGGCAATTTTATTGCCGCGAATACCGCGCAGGGTATGTTCGTCGGCATGAAGCAGTGAACTGCCGTGAAAAAGAATATCCCCCTGCGGATAGCTCGCCGGTGGTGAAGGCAGCAGCCGCAGGATAGAGAGCGCTGAAACACTCTTACCTGAACCGGATTCCCCCACCAGGGCCAGCGTTTCACCGCGCTGGATCTGCAGCGACAAATCGGTGACCACGGTGCGCGTCTCACCCTGTTTCGAGAAAGCAATCGACAGGTTATCAATACTGAGAAGAGGCTGGGTCATCTTATACCGCCTTATTGGGGTCAAAGGCATCGCGCACGGCTTCGCCAATAAAAATCAGCAGCGAAAGCAGCACGGCCACGGAAAGAAAGGCGGTGATGCCTAACCACGGTGCCTGAAGGTTATTCTTGCCCTGCAGCAGCAGTTCGCCGAGCGACGGTGAGCCCAACGGCAGGCCAAAGCCCAGAAAATCCAGCGAGGTGAGGGTGGTAATGGAGCTGCACAGAATAAACGGCAGGAAGGTGAGCGTGGCCACGACGGCATTAGGCAGCATATGGCGGAAGATGATCCCCCGGTCGCTCACCCCAAGCGCCTGCGCGGCGCGAATATAGTCGAAATTGCGGGTGCGCAGGAACTCCGCCCGCACGACACCCACCAGCGCCATCCAGCCGAACAGAACGGTGATGCCGAGCAGCCACCAGAAGTTCGGCTGTACCACGCTGGACAGCAGGATGATCAAAAATAGCGTTGGCATACCGGACCAGACTTCGATGATACGCTGGCCCCACAGGTCGATTTTCCCGCCGTAGTAGCCCTGAACGGCACCCGCCACCACGCCCATCACGCTGGAGAAGAGTGTCAGCATCAGCCCAAAGAGAATTGAAATCCGTGTGCCATAGAGGATGCGTGCCAGCACATCGCCACCGTTAGCGTCCGTCCCCAGCCAGTTTTGCGTCGAGGGCGGGGAAGGGAAGGGGGTCGTGGTGGCAAAGTTTATGCTGTTCGCACCAAAACGCACCGGCGCCCAGAGGGCCCAGCCGTGCTGCTCAATCTGCTGGCGCAGCCACGGATCCTGATACTCCGCCGGTGTTGCAAACGGGCCACCAAAGTCGCTTTCACTGTAGTTAGCCAGCACCGGCACATACCAGCGGTCGTTAAAATGCACCAGCAGCGGTTTGTCGTTGGCGATAAGCTCCGAACACATGCTCAGGACAAACAGGACGGCAAAAATCCACAGCGACCAGTAGCCGCGACGGTTGTGGCGAAAACGGGCCCAGCGGGCCTGGTTGACGGGGCTTAAACGCGGCATCAGCGGCCCTCAAAATCAATTCGGGGATCGACCAGCGTATAGCTGATATCGCTGACGATATTCAGCAGCAGGCCAATCAGGGTGAAAATATAGAGTGTGCCAAACATCACCGGATAATCACGCGACACGGTGGCCTCATAGCCCAGCAGCCCCAGACCGTTGAGCGAGAACATCACCTCTATCAACAGTGAGCCGGTAAAAAACATACTGATGAACGTGGCGGGAAATCCGGCAATCACCAGCAGCATGGCGTTGCGGAAGACGTGTTTCCACATAATTTGCTTCTCGCTGACCCCTTTGGCGCGGGCCGTGACAACATACTGCTTGCGGATTTCATCGAGAAACGCGTTTTTGGTCAGCATGGTCAGAGCGGCAAACCCACCGATCACCGTTGCCAGAACCGGCAGCGTGATATGCCAGAGATAGTCGGTGATTTTCTGATACCACGGCAGCGTGCTGAAATCGGCGGAGACTAAACCTCGTAGCGGGAAGATGTCGAAATAGCTGCCCCCGGCAAAGAAGACGATCAGCAGGACGGCAAACAGGAACGCCGGGATGGCATAGCCGATGATGATGAAGGTGCTGCTCCAGATATCGAAGCGGCTGCCGTTGTAAACCGCTTTACGGATCCCGAGCGGGATAGAGACCAGGTAGATAATCAGCGTTCCCCACAGCCCCAGCGTGACCGAAACCGGCAGGCTTTGCTTGATCAACGTTAACACTGACGCACTGCGAAACAGGCTATCGCCAAAATCAAAGCGGATATAATCCCAGAGCATCTTGAAATAGCGCTCGTGAATGGGCTTATCGAAGCCGTAGCGGTGGGTGATCTCGGCGATCACCTCAGGATCAAGCCCGCGCCCGCCGCGATAGTGGCTTTCACTGATATTCCCCACGCCGGTACGCGCATGGCTCGCGCCCATGCCTTCTCCGCCGCCGCCGGGCATGCCGCCGTTGTTACCAAACTCAATAGCAGCAATCGCCTGATCCACCGGGCCGCCGGGGGCGATTTGCACGATAAAAAAGTTAATGGTGATGATGGCCCACAGCGTGGGAATGACCAGCAGCAGACGGCGAATCAGATAGGCACCCATGATGATTCCTTATCGCCGCTCAGCGGGCAGTCTGGCGGCTTTATTAACGTCATACCACCAGGTGTCAAAGCCCAGCGAGTAGACAGGGCGCACGGCAGGTACGGAGAATTTATCCCAGCGAGCCAGGCGGTCTTCGCCCATATACCACATGGGCAGCATGTAGTAGTTCCAGGTTAAGACCCTGTCGAGGGCACGGCCGAGCGGCAGGAGTTTTTCTTTATCGCCCTGCGCCGCCACAATTTTCGCAATCAGCGCATCAATCGCCGGGCTTTTTACGCCTGGCGCATTGTATGAGGAGTCGATGTAGCTGGAAGCCCAGGAAATTTGCAGGTCCGAGCTCGGCCACGGCTGAGCCGGCCACAGACGCTGCATCATGTCGTAATCACGGTTGCGCATGCGGTTGGTGATCTGCGCGTTATCGACCTGGCGAATGTTCATGGTAATCCCCAGTCGCTCCAGGTTGTGCTTAAACGGCAGTACCCACTGATCGTTGCCCCCGGATGAGAGCAGCAGCTCAAAGCTGAGAGGCTTACCCGTTTTGGCATCCACGCGCTTTTGATTTTTAAGGTGCCAGCCCGCCTCATCCAGCAGCTTGCTGGCCTTAAGCAGGTTGTCGCGGTCGTAGCCGTCACCGTTTGAGGCCGGGGGCTGAAAGACCGTGGTAAACACCTCCGGCGGCACTTCCGCCTTCAGCGGGGCCAGCAGAACCAGTTCGTCGGCTTTCGGATAATCACGCGCGGCATATTCCGTATTCTGGAAATAGCTGTTCGCACGGCTGTAAGCCCCGTAAAACAGCGCTTTGTTCATCCATTCAAAATCAAAGGCCAGGGAAATCGCTTCCCGAACGCGGCGGTCAGCGAATACCGGACGCTGAATATTAAACGCCAGCCAGCGCGTGTCCTGGGCGGATTCGTTTTTATGCTCGTCTTTGACGATATAGCCTTTCGCGAAATTCTTGCCGATATAACGGGTCGCCCAGTTTTTCGCGCTGCTCTCCACGCGTAAATCGAAGGCGCCCGCTTTGAACGCTTCAAATGCGACATTATCGTCAAGGTAGTAATCATAGCGAAGGATGTCGAAATTCCAGCGCCCACGGTTTACCGGCAGGTTTGCCGCCCAGTAATCTTTCACCCGGGAATAGACCACGTACTGCCCCATGCGCCAGTCGGTGATGCGGTAGGGGCCGCCGGCCAGCGGCGGCGTGGAGAGCGGGTCGCTGAGCTTATGCTTTTTCCAGAACGATTCAGGCATAACCGGCAGCGAAAACAGGCTGAGCATATTCTCTTTATTCGGCTCGCTCAGCTCGATGCGCACGGTCAGGGGGGCAATGGCGCGCACCGTTGCGCCTTTATACACAATGCGGAACTGGGGTACGCCTTCGGTCATAAATTTATGAAACGTAAAGGCCACGTCGCTGGCCTTAACCGGCGAGCCATCGTGAAAACGGGCCCGAGGGTTGAGCGAAATTTCGGCCCAGGCGAAGTTATCCGCATAGCGGACATTATCAGCAATCAGCGGATAGTAGCTGCCGGGTTCATCATCGGAGGTCACAAAAAGCGTATCGTAAAGGGATTCCGTTCGCGCCGCCGCGACGCCACGCAGGGCGAAGCGGTTAAAATTGTCAAATGTTCCCGTGGCGGAGAGCGTGACCTTTCCGCCTTTGGGGGCGGCAGGATTGACGTAATCGAAGTGCGTAAAATTGACCGCGTACTTTGGCTCGCCAATCACGGCGAACGCGATGTTTTCTTTGATGGTTTGCGCCTGGCTCGACAGGCTTGCTAATACCAACAAAAGCAACATGAAGCGCATAAACATCTCGCGGCGGCTCCCTTTTTTACAGACCGGCTCAGTTAAGCTGAATAATAAGTGACGTCACAGGCAATGTGAAATTATTCGGCCTGAGACGACACCTTATTTTGCCAGGTGCGGAACTGTTCCAGCGGCATAGGACGGCTAATCCAGTATCCCTGCAGGAAGTGGACGCCATGCTCACGCAGCCAGGCTGCCTGTTCCGGCGTTTCCACCCCTTCCGCAACGGTTAACATATTCAGCTTTCTTGCCAGCGTCAGCACAGCATCCAGCACCGGAGAGGTGACGGTTTCGGTGCCAATTGCGTTGACAAACCCACGGTCGATTTTCAGGTAGTCCATGGTGAAATGTTCAAGATAGATCAGCGCACTGTGGCCGGTACCGAAATCATCAATGGCGATTTCGAATCCTTCGTTATGTAGCCATTCGAAGAGGCTGCTGGCTTCCCGATGGTTAAGCATGTCGCGCTCGGTGATCTCCAGCACGATCTGGAAGTAATCTGGCGGCAGTAAGCTTTTGAAGGTGCGCATATCATCTTTGAAGCTTTCCGCATGCAGATGCCCCGGCGCGATATTGATCCCCAGTTTTGCGCCCGGCGGCAGCACGGTTTGTAACACCGGCGCATCGCGAATGATGAGGTCAAACAGATGCAGCGTCAGCGGGACAATCAGCTTTTGCGCTTCGGCAAAATTGATAAAGGCGTCCGGTGGGATCTCACCCATGGTCGGGTGTTTCCAGCGCATCAGCACTTCAACGCCCCGCATCTGCAGTGCATCCGTATCCACCACTGGCTGATAAACCACATAAAACTGACCGCGCTTGATGGCGCTCAGAATTTCTTTGCCCGGGTTGAGACGCAGGGTGAGGATGTAGAAGTTAAGCGACCCTGCCGCAATCCCGCATAACAGTCCGAAGAACAGGGCGAAGAGGATCTCGTCGCTCGTCCACTCCCTGGCGTACAGTTTGATGGTCAGAGGGACCTCTGTGAGCGTCGCGGTGCGCGCAGGCGTTTGATGTAAATCACGCGCCCTGACGAGGGTGCTTGAGGCGGTGGATAATGCATTGTCGCCGATGATAATCGCGATGCCGGCAAACTCTTCCTGGCGCGCGGTATAAAGCAGGTACGGCGTCAGGTTGAGATTCACCGAGGTGAATACGCCGCCGTCCTTCACTAACGGATTACGATACCAGATGGCAATGGCGGGTCTGTTGGGCAGCATGGGCGTGCCGGGCAGCAGTGCGATATCAATCTGCTTGTTGATGTGCAGTTCGGGTATCAGCTCCTCCATCGGCGTATTCATCGGCCCTGTGGCTGACGAGCAGAACGCCATTTTGTTTCTGACCAGCAGAAAGGCGCGCACGTTGATGCTGAAGGCCGCGCGCGAGGTAAGCTCCGCGTTAACGTCCTGGCAATTATTCAGCGTGAGCGGCTGGAGTACGTCGATCGAGGTTTTCAGCTCCTCGAAATAGTTCTCCATGTAGATGCTCACATCCTTAATTAGCGTATCGAATCGGATTTCCCGCTTATGGTAGCTCCAGAAAAATTGCAATGAGCCCAGTAGGATAGCCGCGATCAGGCCGGTAATAATGCTGAAGAACAGTATCTTGCGATGACTGGCGAAGTAGCGGGTGAGCATAAACGTCGTGATTCCTGAATTGCCGCTGATTATATTCAGTGTAACGGGCAAAAAAAAGCACCGCCTAAGCAGTGCTTTTTTTTATTATATCGCCAGCCAAGGGATAACCAGCGATACAATCATGATATTAACTGCGTGTCAGTACGCGGCGCGCTTCGTTGTAGCGCTTCTTCCAGTACGGTTCGTTCATGCTGGAGATGGTGACGCCGCTGCTGGTGGAGGCATGTACAAACTGGTCATTACCAATGTAAATGCCAACGTGTCGACCTGTTGAACCAGCACGGAACAGAACTAAGTCACCGGTGCGCAGCTTGGTGCGGGAAATTGACTTGCCCATCTCCTGCTGTTCGTAGGTCGAACGCGGAAGATCTAATCCAAATTGCTCACGGAACGTACGTTGTACAAAACTGGAACAGTCAATACCTTTTTTAGTATTGCCGCCAAGACGATAACGCACGCCTTTCCAGTCAGCATACTGGTCCATAATACGGGACTTCACGTCCAGATTACGTACCATATTTTCAAATTCATCCTGAGAAGCTTGCAGTGAAGAGGAATCTTCCGTTCCCACAACACGCGTCTCAGGATGCATATTCTTTGCGGTGTTCGATGTACTACATGCAGATAACAGTACCGCGACTGCTATCGCCGGGATCCCCCGTAAGATATATCTCAGAAACGGTTGAGATTTGACCATTTTGTTTATTTTCCCTTGAAGTCCTTAACGACAAATATCGTTATAAAAATGCCAAACGTGACGAGACTAATTATCTGTACACAATGAGACAATTGTTTCTGATGACATTTGTGGCACAGCGCACAAAATTATTCACCATCGAAATAATTATCCCTATGGGGCAAAACGAGTTCGAGATTAACCGATTGCCTGGGGTATTGCGAGTAAAAAAACCGTTTTTTTTATAAGAAATTGTGATACAGAAAGTAAAAATGGGCAATTGCTCAAAATAGCGGCAGATCCGCAGCGTTATCGCGCAATTGCTTCATTTTTATCATGAATACGATGACGAGAATATGACAGCGTGAAAGGATCGGGGGACGTGATCTATCAGGGATCGCAATGATCCCTGACGGTTAACGTTAAAAAACGGTAGTTATTTGTTTAATACTTGTTGCTTTCTGCGCGGGAGATAGCGATCAAAAACGGCAATCAGGCGATCGCTCAAGGGGGTCATCAGCACCCACGGCAGACCAATCAGCACTGCTGAAAGAGAACCCACGACAATATCCGTCAGCCAGTGAGCGCCAATCATCACGCGCGGGAAGGCAAATATCACCACAATAAGCAGGGCAATAGTGAATGCCTTCTTGCCGAAATAGCGCAGCATGAAACCCGAAAAAATAAGCAGCATCATGCCGTGATCGCCCGGAAAACTGTCTTTCGACGCATCTTTCGTTGGAATATGCAGCAATTCGCTGACGCGGTAAATATTCGGGAAAGAGAGCGACGGGCTGGCGCGTTTTACCGGCATCAGATGTTGCGCCAGCTGATTAATAACCACCGCAGCCAGAAGCATCACCAGACCGATGATCAGGATACGGCGACGCCCTGTGCCATCCTCTTTGAGCCAGAAAGAGAGCATCAGACCGCCCATCGCCAGCAAGGAAATGCCGTCGAAGGCGCGGTTGTTGGTGATTGCCACCAGCCACAGAAACGCATCGCTCTTCACCAGCGCCTGGTTGAAGAAATGAAACAGGCCTGAATCCAGCGGGAACCAGAAACCGTGATTCGCCGGGATATACCAGGAGAAAAACAGCGCCAGACCGGCGACATTAAGCAGTAATATCAGGGGAAATCGAGTTGTCATAACGTTCAGCATAGAGTGAAAACTGGGGCAACGTTAGCCGCCTGAACTTAAACGAAGCTTCAACAGGCTGGACTGCAGGGCATTCCAGTCGGCGTTAACCGCACTAATTAACTCTATTCGGCTATCCGGCGGCGCGACGTTTTGCGTTTCGATAAAGAAATCCTCGCCCTGGCGGTTGATTCGCACCAGCCCGTCTGGCGTGCGCATAATGCCTTTTACGCGATCAACCGGCGCAAGTCTGGCCCACTCAAGGGTGCCTATGGTGTCGAAAACCGTATCGGCATCGAAAATCCATCCGCAGGCCTGATATCCCTGGCCGCTATTCAGATTACGCCGCCAGCGCTGGTGCTCTGGCAGGCTAAGCGCCGCCAGTCCCTGTTTAACGGGATGGTGATGAGCATGCTCCGCGCTGGCCGGGAGTTCCGCCAGATTCTGGCGAGGAAGGTCGAGCAGGGCGCTATCGATTTTTCCCTGGGTGCTCTGCACGCGGGTACGATTGCCGCCGAAATGTTGCCACCACGCCTCCAGCGCGGCCTGGCTTTCCGCCGTGGCGCGATCTTCTTTATTAGCGACAATAACGTCCGCCGAGGCGAGCTGATCGCGGAAGTTCTCATTGGCCACCGCTTTTTCATCAAGCAGCAAACGCGGGTCGAGCAGACACAGGGTGGCGCGCAGATCAATCCACGGCTCGTAGACCGGTGCGGTCAGCAAATCGAGGATCTGCTTCGGATGGCCCAGACCGGTAGGCTCAATCAGCAGGCGGTCCGGTTTACCCTGACGCAGTAGCGTATTGAGCCCGACCTGCATCGGCAGGCCATTGACGCAGCACATGCACCCGCCGGGGATCTCTTTAATCATTGCGCCACTCTCTGACAGCAGCGCACCATCAATGCCCACTTCGCCAAATTCATTGACCAGTACGGCCCATTTCTCTGCAGGATCTTTATTCGCCAGCAGATGGAGAATTGAGGTGGTTTTACCGCTGCCGAGAAAACCGGTGATGAGGTTCGTTTTGGTCACATGCACTCCAGACGAGAATTGTGATGCTATAACACTATTCTCTTATCCTGGCGAAAAACGTACCCAATGAGAAGGGGAAGGGCGAACGGCGGCGACGTCCGTTCGCGTTAAGCGCAATAATCGTTAAATATTTAACGTTTCTATAACAGCCTGACGGGCGCCGTGGCGGGTGATGCGCGCGTATGCCTCGCTTACCGCCTCAACAAATACGCTATTCTGGGGGAGATCGTGGCCAAAGACCTCGCTCAGCCCCAGCAGCGCGTTAACGCGGTCAGCGTCGCGGCTGGCCCCGACAATCGCGCGAATTTTATCGCTGAGGGGATCGCGAACATCAATCGCGTTGCCGCGTTCGTCGGTACCGCTGACGTACCGTATCCAGCCGGCAACGCCCAGTGCCAGAAGAGGCCAGTCGGTGTTTCGCTCAAGGTGGATGCGGATGCCATCCAGCATCCGTTGCGGCAGTTTCTGGCTACCGTCCATCGCAATCTGCCAGGTCCGGTGTTGCAGCGCCGGGTTGGCGAAGCGCGCAATCAGGCTGTCGGCATAGGCGGTCAGGTCCACATCCTTTATACGCAGCGTAGGCGCCTGCTCCTCCAGCATTAACCGCCGGGCGGCTTCACGGAAGGCGGCATCCTCCATACATTCATTAATATGCGCGTACCCGGTGAGGTATCCCAGATACGCCAGGAAAGAGTGGCTGCCGTTGAGCATGCGTAATTTCATCTGCTCCCACGGCAGAACGTCCTGCACCATCTGGACACCTGCCACTTCCCACTCCGGACGCCCGGCAACAAAATTATCTTCCACCACCCACTGAATAAACGGCTCGCAGCTGATGGCACACGGATCGTCGACGCCGAGCGCATCGGCGATTTCTGCAAGCGAGGCCTCCGTCGCCGCGGGAACAATTCTGTCGACCATCGTGCCCGGAAAACTCACGTGGCCTTCGATCCACTCCGCCAGCGCCGGGGAACGTTTCTGCGCCATGCCAAGCACGGCATTTTTCACCACGTGGCCATTGTCAGGAATATTGTCACAGGAAAGCACGGTAAACGCTGGCAAACCTCGCTCGCGGCGGCGATGTAGCGCCTCGACCAGGATCCCAGGCGCAGAATGCGGTTCGGCGGGGTTGTCCAGGTCGTGCTGGATCCGCGCGTTTTGTCGATCCAGCTTACCGGTCGCGGGATCGATGCAGTAGCCTTTCTCGGTGATGGTGAGCGATACAATCGCCACCTGGGGCTCACAAAATTTCTCAATAATGGCGGACAGGGAATCAAGCTTTGCATTCAGGCATTCATGAACGGCGCCGACAATGATTGGCTGATTTCCTTCAGCACCTTTCTCCAGCACGGTAAACAGATGATCCTGCCCGCGTAGCTGGCCCATCAGCACATCGCCGCTAAAGAGGCTAATTTCACAAATCCCCCAGTCGCCGCCTTTTTCATTCAACACCCGGTTTGTTAACAGCGCCTGGTGCGCGCGGTGAAATGCGCCAAAGCCAAAATGGACGATCCGGGAGCGTAATTGCTTGCGATCGTAGCGAGGTTGCTGAACATGGGCAGGAAGCGAGGTGGAGGCAATTGTCTTCATGAAATACACACCTGATTAACCATTAATTAACAATGCCAGTGTAAAGTTATATGACAGCAAATAAAATTGGTGAGCCGTAAATATCCCCGTTCTGTGAGTTAGATCAATCAACGTGTGGCGGTATGTTGACCCTGTACGCTAAACATGTATGGTAGTCGTCATTGCGGTAACACATATTGGTATAACAACTTTAGAGGGTGAGGCAATGGAACAAACCTGGCGTTGGTACGGGCCGAACGATCCGGTTTCTCTTGATGATGTGCGTCAGGCTGGCGCAACGGGTGTCGTGACGGCGCTGCATCACATTCCTAACGGCCAGGTCTGGCCGGTTGAGGAAATTCAACAGCGCCAGGCGCTGCTGGCGGAGAAGGGATTAACCTGGTCTGTCGTGGAGAGCATTCCGGTCCACGAAGATATCAAAACCCATTCCGGGGATTACCAGACCTGGATTGCGAACTACCAGCAGAGCATTCGCAACCTGGCGGCCTGCGGCATTGATACGGTTTGCTATAACTTCATGCCTATTCTGGACTGGACGCGGACCGATCTGGAATACCCGATGCCGGACGGCTCAAAAGCGCTGCGTTTCGACCAGATTGCCTTTGCGGCATTTGAGCTGCACATCCTGAAACGCCCTGGCGCCGACGCGGATTACACCGCTGAAGAGCAGCAGCAGGCGCTTCAATGGTTTAATGACGCGAGTGCAGCGGATATTGAAAAGCTGACCCGCAACATCATTGCGGGCCTGCCGGGCGCAGAAGAGGGATACACGCTGGACCAGTTCCGCGCGCGTCTGGCGGAATACGGCGATATTGATAAGAACCAGCTGCGTGAAAACATGGCTTATTTCCTGCGCGCTATCGTACCGGTTGCGGAAGAAGTCGGCGTGCGTCTGGCCGTGCATCCGGACGATCCACCGCGTCCTATCCTCGGTCTGCCGCGCATCGTTTCCACTATTGAAGATATGCAGTGGCTGAAAGAGACGGTCAACAGCATCTATAACGGCTTTACCATGTGTACGGGTTCCTACGGTGTTCGCGCGGATAACGACCTGGTGCAGATGATTGAAGCCTTTGGCGATCGCATTCACTTCACGCATTTGCGCGCAACCTGCCGGGAGGATAATCCTAAGACCTTCCACGAAGCCGCGCACCTGGGCGGAGACGTCAATATGGTCGCGGTGGTCGATGCCATCCTGGCAGAAGAGGCGCGTCGTAAGCAGGCTGGCGATGTCCGTCCTATTCCGTTCCGCCCGGACCACGGGCACCAGATGCTGGACGATCTGCGCAAGAAAACCAACCCAGGCTATTCGGCGATAGGCCGACTGAAAGGGATGGCGGAAGTGCGCGGCGTTGAGCTGGCGCTGAAGATGACGAAGTATCCGGAGCTTCTGTAACCGGAATTGCCGGGTGGCGGCTTCGCCTTACCCGGCCTACAGAAACAAAAAACCAGCTTCAGAGCTGGTTTCGTAGGCCCGGTAAGCGTAGCGCCACCGGGCGAAAAGCACGATACGCTATCAGTCAGCGCGACCCATATAGCGTTTTTCTTCGATATGGATGCGGATTTTCTCGCCTGCGGAGAGGTATTCCGGCACCTGCACAACCAGACCGGTGGTCAGAGTGGCAGGTTTGTTGCGGGCACTTGCGGATGCGCCCTTGATGCCAGGTGCCGTCTCAACGATTTCCAGATCGACGGTCTGAGGCAGTTCCAGCGCCAGCAGCACGCCATCCCATGTCAGAACCTGCATGTCAGGCATACCGCCTTCAGGGATGAACAGCAGCTCTTCTTCAATCTGATCTTTGGTGAAGATATACGGGGTGTAATCTTCTTTATCCATGAACACGTACTCGTTGCCGTCGACGTAAGAGAAATCAACATAGCGACGGGTCAGGGTCACGGTATCGACAATATCGTCACCTTTAAAGCGCTCTTCCACTTTCAGGCCGGTACGCACATCGGCAAAACGCATTTTGTACAGCGTGGCAGCACCACGGGCGCTGGGAGCCTGAATGTCGATGTCTTTCACAATCAGCAGTTTGCCGTTGTAATTCAGTACCATACCTTTCTTAATTTCGTTCGCTCTTGGCATTGCAATAATCCTGTTTACGGGAGGTAAAAAATATCGCGCCAAATTACTCGTGCGCGGCCTTTCAGGCAAGCGGAATTCGTGGCTTTTGCTATCAATGCACAAAAGGTGTTACTGTGCGCCCGATGCCCGACTGCACGGGCTTCGTCACTGAGAGAGCATGTATGGATTGTCGTCCAGATTGCGGCGCGTGCTGTACCGCTCCGTCCATTTCAAGCCCGATACCCGGAATGCCGGAGGGCAAGCCCGCCAATACCCGCTGTGTTCAGCTCTCTGAATCCAACCTGTGTATGATCTTTGGTTCGCCCCTGCGCCCGAAGGTCTGCTCCGGGCTGCAGCCTGGGGTCGAGATGTGCGGCAGTTCGCGCGCGCAGGCGATGCTCTATCTGCTTGAGCTGGAAGCGCTCACCGCGCCTTAAACGTCTTTGATTCTCGCCAGACAGCCAATGGTCAGCGTACACATCACCAGCGCAATCCAGAACACCGTGTGGTAGTTCCAGATCTCAGCAACGATCCCGGCCATGGAGCCTGCAATAATCCAGCCCACGCGCGTGGTATTAGTATAAAGGGTGGTCGCTGAGCCTGCCTGGCCCGGCATCAGATCCTGGAAGTAGAGCATGCCAATCCCCGCCAGAATCCCGATATAGATGGCGTTCAGCAGCTGTAAAGCCAGCAGCAACTCCGGCGTATGGACCGTCAGCATACCAACGTAGAACAGCAGCCCGGCGACGGCCGCGATGCGCATCAAAAAACGTTTTCCGAAACGCTTCGCGTAATAGCCCGCTATCAGCATGGTTGGGATCTCCAGACCAGCAGCGGTGCCCATCATTATGCCGGCCAGTTTCTCCGGCAGATGCAGTTCATCAATAATAAACAGCGGCATGTTAATGATATACAGGCTGTTGGTGCCCCACATCAGCGTGCAGATAATAAACAGCAGCAGGGCATCGCGACGATTACGGCGCGGGGCCTCCAGGACGCCTGTCGCCACTTTGGGCTCTTTGCGCATTGACGGCAGGAAGCACCACACCATCGCACCGCACGCCACAAACGCGACCGCCGCGCTCAGGTACATCACCGTAAAGCCAAACCCCATCGCCAGCGCGTAAGCCAGCGGCGGGCCAATCACCCACGCCAGCGACACCTGAGCACGTAGGACCGAGCTGAACATCACCGCTTCACGCCCGGTATGGTCGGCATGCTCGCGGGCGAGGGCAAACAGCTGCGGGTTGGCGGTTGAGCCAAAGCTGCTCAGAAAAACCCCCACGAACAATAAAATGAAGTAGCTACGGTTCCAGGCAAACAAAACGCAGGCCAGGACGCCCATCAGGCAGCAGAAAACGATCAGGCTTTTACGATCGCCTTTTCGGTCGGAACGGCCCGCCAGGAACTGGCTTACCAGGATGCCGATAATGGCGCTCCCGGTAAAAAAGAAGCCAACCATCGCAGGACGGGCGTGAACCTCGTTGGTCAGGAATAAGCTCAGCGTTGGGGTTTGCAACGCGCCAGCAATGCCCGTGAAGAAGGCAACAATCAGGAACGCCGTTGACGTCAAATCGAAGGGCTTCGGCGAGGTGGCCGCAGGGGTGTTATGCATGTTTTATAATTAGCGAGTAACAGAGAGGGGCGGAGTTTACGCCGTTAGCTAAAAAATAAACAGTGGACGAGGTCAATGATGCCACGAAAAATCAAAATGGCATTTCAACTTCTCACCCTGCTGGCTGAACTTAGCTGAAACTGATTTGCTGAACTTCAGCAAAATTCAGCTGAATGCGGAAGAAATGTGCTGCATCTCTAAATTCTGAGATCGGAAATACGACTTTTCTTGCAAGACATTGCAGAAAGCGCAAGACTTTTTGAAACGTTTCAGCGCTATCTTGTTTTAGCAAACGGAGCAGGCTAGCGTATTTTTTCTCATGTAAGCTGAAACGATTCACTTTCAGCAGGAGAGGAGAACCATGTTCCAGTTATCTGTTCAGGATATTCACCCAGGCGCTCAGGCCGGGGATAAAGAAGAGGCTATTCGTCAGGTCGCCGCTGCCCTTGTGCAGGCAGGCAACGTCGCGGACGGCTACGTAAACGGTATGCTGGCGCGCGAGCAGCAGACCTCCACCTTCCTCGGTAATGGGATTGCCATTCCGCACGGTACAACAGACACCCGCGACCAGGTGCTGAAAACCGGCGTGAAGGTTTATCAGTTCCCGCAGGGCGTGCTCTGGGGCGAAGGTCAGGTAGCGTATGTGGCTATCGGCATTGCGGCCAGCAGCGACGAACATTTGGGTCTGCTGCGTCAGCTAACGCATGTCCTGAGTGATGACGCCGTGGCGGAACAGCTGAAGTCTGCGACAACCGCTGAAGAGCTGCGTGCCTTGCTGATGGGTGAAAAACAGAGTGAAGCGCTGAAACTGGATAATGACACGCTGACGCTGGATGTAGTGGCTTCGGATCTGGTCACGCTGCAGGCGCTGAATGCGGGTCGTCTTAAAGAAGCCGGGGCGGCTGATGCCACCTTCGTGACGCGCGTGATTAACGACAAACCGTTGAATCTTGGCCAGGGTATCTGGCTGAACGACAGTGCTGAAGGCAACCTGCGCAGTGCTATCGCGGTGAGCCGTGCAGCCACAGCGTTTGACGTTGAGGGTGAGCCTGCCGCCATGCTGGTCACCGTGACGATGAACGATGAGCAGCCAGTGTCGGTGCTGAAGCGTCTGGGCGATCTGCTGCTGAATAATAAAGCTGAAAAATTGCTGAACGCGGATGCTGCCACCGTGCTGGCTCTGCTGACCAGTGATGATGCGCTGACGGATGACCTGCTGACCGCTGAGTTCGTGGTACGTAACGAACACGGCCTGCACGCCCGTCCAGGCACCATGCTGGTGAATACCATTAAACAATTCGAAAGTGAGATCACCGTGGCTAACCTTGATGGCACGGGCAAACCGGCCAACGGCCGTAGTCTGATGAAAGTGGTCGCGCTGGGCGTGAAGAAAGGTCACCGTCTGCGTTTCACCGCGCAGGGTGCTGATGCTGAACAGGCGCTGAAAGCGATTGGCGACGCCATCGCGGCAGGTCTGGGGGAGGGCGCATAATGAGCAGACGTGTTGCGACTATTACGCTGAACCCGGCATATGACCTGGTGGGGTTTTGCCCGGAGATTGAGCGCGGCGAAGTAAACCTCGTGCGTACCACTGGCCTGCATGCTGCGGGCAAAGGGATTAACGTCGCGAAAGTGCTCAAGGATCTCGGTATCGATGTCACCGTGGGTGGATTCCTCGGTAAAGATAACCAGGACGGTTTCCAGCAGCTGTTCAGCGAGCTGGGCATTGCTAACCGCTTCCAGGTCGTTCAGGGCCGTACCCGTATCAACGTCAAGCTGACGGAGAAAGACGGTGAAGTGACCGACCTGAACTTCTCTGGCTTCGAAGTCACCCCGTCAGACTGGGAGCGCTTTGTTAACGACTCCCTCACCTGGCTCGGTCAGTTCGACATGGTGTGCGTCAGCGGCAGCCTGCCGTCCGGCGTGAGCCCGGAAGCGTTTACCGACTGGATGACGCGCCTGCGTAGCCAGTGCCCATGCATTATTTTCGACAGCAGCCGTGACGCACTGGTTGCGGGTCTGAAAGCGTCTCCATGGCTGGTGAAGCCGAATCGCCGCGAACTGGAGATTTGGGCTGGCCGTAAGCTGCCAGAATTAAAAGATGTGATTGATGCAGCCCATGCGCTGCGTGAGCAGGGTATCGCTCACGTCGTGATCTCGCTGGGTGCAGAAGGCGCGTTGTGGGTTAACGCTTCTGGCGAATGGATTGCCAAACCGCCGTCAATGGAAGTTGTGAGTACCGTTGGCGCTGGGGATTCGATGGTTGGCGGCCTGATTTACGGCCTGCTGATGCGTGAATCCAGTGAACATACGTTACGTCTTGCCACCGCCGTTGCAGCCCTGGCCGTGAGCCAGAGCAATGTCGGTATTACCGATCGTACCCAGTTAGCCGCGATGATGGCGCGCGTTGACTTAAAACCTTTTAACTAACAGCAGGAGAGGAATAATGAAAACGCTGCTGATCATTGACTCCGGTCTCGGACAGGCTCGCGCCTATATGGCGAAGACCCTGCTGGGCGCGGCGGCACAAAAAGCACACCTGGACATCATTGATAACCCGGGTGATGCTGAACTGGCGATTGTTCTGGGTGATAAAATCCCTGCGGACAGTGCGCTGAACGGCAAAAAAGTGTGGCTGGGCGATATTAATCGCGCGGTGGCACATCCAGAACTGTTCCTGAGTGAAGCGAAAGGCCACGCGTCGGTTTACAGCGCACCTGTCGCGACAGCACCGACCGCGGCTGCAGCCACCGGGCCGAAACGCATTGTGGCGGTAACGGCGTGTCCAACCGGGGTAGCGCATACCTTTATGGCGGCTGAAGCCATTGAAACCGAAGCGAAAAAACGCGGCTGGTGGGTAAAAGTCGAAACCCGTGGATCCGTGGGTGCCGGTAACGCCATCACCCCGGAAGAAGTGGCGGAAGCCGATCTGGTGATTGTGGCGGCCGATATCGAAGTCGATCTGGCGAAGTTTGCCGGTAAGCCGATGTACCGCACCTCAACCGGCCTGGCGCTGAAAAAGACCGCTCAGGAATTTGATAAAGCGCTGGCGGAAGCCAAACCTTACCAGGCTACCGGTGCGGCTAAAACCGCCACCGAAGGGAAGAAAGAGTCTGCGGGGGCCTACCGTCACCTGCTGACGGGTGTGTCTTACATGCTGCCGATGGTGGTGGCGGGTGGTCTGTGTATCGCGCTCTCGTTTGCGTTTGGTATTACAGCATTTAAAGAAGAAGGTACGCTTGCGGCTGCGCTGATGCAGATCGGCGGGGGGTCAGCGTTCGCGCTGATGGTGCCGGTTCTGGCAGGCTTTATCGCTTTCTCCATCGCTGATCGTCCTGGTCTGACGCCGGGTCTTATCGGCGGTATGCTGGCTGTCAGCACCGGTTCCGGCTTTATCGGCGGTATCATTGCCGGTTTCCTGGCCGGTTACGTCGCGAAGCTGATCAGCTCGAAGCTGAAGCTGCCGCAGAGTATGGAAGCGCTGAAACCGATTCTCATCATCCCGCTGATTTCCAGCCTGGTGGTGGGTCTGGCGATGATTTACCTCATCGGTAAACCGGTAGCGGGCATCCTGACGGGTCTGACCCACTGGCTGCAAACCATGGGTACGGCGAACGCGGTTCTGCTGGGCGCAATCCTCGGCGGTATGATGTGTACCGATATGGGCGGTCCGGTGAACAAAGCGGCATACGCGTTTGGCGTTGGCCTGCTGAGTACCCAGACCTACGCGCCGATGGCGGCGATCATGGCGGCCGGTATGGTGCCACCTCTGGCGCTCGGCCTGGCGACCATTATCGCCCGTCGTAAGTTCGACAAAGCGCAGCAGGAAGGTGGTAAAGCGGCGCTGGTGCTGGGTCTGTGCTTCATCACCGAAGGTGCAATCCCGTTCGCGGCGCGTGACCCAATGCGTGTACTGCCATGCTGTATCGTGGGCGGTGCGGTGACGGGGGCCATCTCCATGGCGATTGGCGCGAAGCTGATGGCACCACATGGTGGTCTGTTCGTCCTGCTGATCCCAGGCGCAATCACCCCGGTACTGGGTTACCTGCTGGCTATCATTGCCGGTACGCTGGTGGCGGGTCTCTCTTACGCGGTGCTGAAACGTCCGGAAGCGGAAGTGGTTGCAAAAGCAGCGTAAGCGATAAGCAACAAAAAAGCCGGGTGCTAAGCAACCCGGCTTTTTTTATGCCGCCTGTTCAGCGGTCTGCTGTGCCTTGAGCCACGCGATCTCTTCCGCCCAGATATCCGGATTGATGGTTTCCAGCACCATGGGGATACCGTCGAAACGGGCATCCTGCGTAATAAAGCGAAATGCATCGTGACCGATATTGCCTTCGCCCAGGCTGTGGTGGCGGTCAACCCGGCTACCAAAGGCGCTTTTCGCATCGTTGAGGTGCATACCGCGCAGGTACTTGAAGCCCACGATGCGCTCAAACTCATCGAACGTGTTTTTCGTTGCCTCGGTTGTACGCAGATCGTAACCGGCCGCAAACGCGTGACAGGTATCAATGCACACGCCCACGCGGGATTTATCTTCCACGCCGTCGATGATCGCCGCCAGATGTTCGAACTTAAAACCGAGATTGCTGCCCTGACCGGCGGTGTTTTCGATCACCGCGGTCACGCCGTTGGTTTTCTCCAGGGTGATGTTGATGGACTCAGCAATACGCGCCAGACAGGCGTCTTCGTCGATCTGCATCAGATGGCTACCCGGATGGAAGTTCAGCAGCGTCAGCCCCAGCTGTTCACAGCGCTGCACTTCATCAAGGAACGCCTCGCGGGATTTATCCAGCGCTTCCTGAACCGGATGACCGAGGTTAATCAGATAGCTGTCGTGGGGAAGGATCTGGCCCGGCCCGTAGTGGTATTTTTCACAGGCGGCTTTGAAATCATCAATCACGTCGGTGGTGAGCGGTGCGGCGCGCCACTGGCGCTGATTTTTGGTGAACAGGGCGAAAGCGGTTGCCTCGATTTCGGCGGCGCGAATGGCGGCGTTTGCAAGGCCACCTGCAGCGCTGACGTGCGCTCCAACATATTTCATAAAAAGACTCCTGTTAACCCGAAACGCTTATCATAACGGGTTAACAGGAGAACGACGAGAGGGTTTATGCCATCAGGCTGTGTACGGCGAGGTTAATCGCGCCGCCGCCCACAATCAGCCAGATAAAGAGCACCAGCGCCATCAGCAGCGGTTTTGCGCCGGCTTTTTTCAGGGCGCTGACGTGCGTGGTCACACCCAGAGCCGCCATCGCCATGGCCAGCAGCACCGTATCCAGCGTCACCAGCATATCCACGACCGCTTTTGGCAGCAGGTGGAACGAGTTAAAGATAGCGACCACGATGAACAGGATCGCAAACCACGGAATGGTGATTTTGCTTTTCTCGCTGCCACCTGCCGGAGCCAGCTGCTTAACCCGCGCGGCCAGGAAAATCAGGAACGGGGCCAGCATCATGACGCGCAGCATTTTGGCGATGACCGCGGCATTTTCCGCTTCCGGATTGATGGCGTGACCTGCCGCGACCACCTGCGCCACCTCGTGCATCGTCGAACCGATATAGATGCCGTAGGTTTCCGGGCTAAACCAGTGCGCCACCAGCGGATACATAGCCGGATAAAGGAAGATCGCCAGCGTACCGAAGATGACCACCGTCGCGACGGCCACCGTCACTTTACTGGCTTCAGCTTTAACGACCGGTTCCGTTGCCAGTACCGCTGCCGCACCGCAAATGCTGCTGCCTGCGCCAATTAACCAGCTGGTCTGCTTGTCCAGGCCAAACACCTTCTGGCCGATAAAGCACGCCAGCATAAAGGTGCTCGAAAGGGTCAGGACATCAATGGCAATCCCGCTCACGCCGACATCCGCAATCTGCGAAAAGGTCAGGCGGAAACCGTAAAGAATAATGCCCAGACGTAATAAATGTTGTTTGGCGAAAATGACGCCCCCGTCGCAGGATTTCCAGATGTGCGGGTAGACGGTATTCCCGACCACCATGCCGAGCAAAATAGCCAGCGTTAAGGCACTAAACCCGGCACCGGCCACTGCCGGTATACTGCCGCCCCATAAGGCCACACCGGTGACGACGGCGCTGAGAGCGAGACCCGGCACGAAGTGCCACACTGTACGATGATGTTGTAAGGTGAGTTCTGACATAACCTTCTCCTTTGTCTGGCTAAAGGTTACGGCGATCTGGCTTAAAAATAAAATTGATTATATACTTATAATCAATCTATATAAGTGGTAAGTGACCATGCACATTACATTGCGTCAGCTGGAAGTGTTTGCCGAAGTGCTGAAGAGCGGCTCTACGACTCAGGCGTCACAAATGCTGGCGCTCTCTCAGTCTGCCGTTAGCGCGGCGTTGACCGATCTTGAAGGACAGTTAGGCGTTCAGCTTTTCGACAGGGTAGGGAAGCGTCTGGTGGTCAATGAGCATGGCCGCCTGCTTTACCCGCGCGCGCTGGCCCTGCTGGAGCAGGCTATCGAAATTGAACAGCTGTTCCGCGAAGACAACGGCGCGATCCGCGTTTTTGCCAGCAGTACCATCGGTAACTACATCCTGCCGGAAGTGATTGCCCGCTATCGCCGGGATTTTCCCTCGTTGCCGCTGGAGATGAGCGTGGGTAACAGCCAGGACGTCATCAACGCGGTGATCGATTTTCGCGTGGATATCGGTCTCATTGAAGGTCCGTGCCACAACGTCGATATCATCGCCGAGCCCTGGCTGGAAGACGAGCTGGTAGTGTTTGCCTCCCCGGCCTCTTCTTTATTACAGGGCGAGGTGACGCTGGAGCGCCTGGCGCAGGCTCAGTGGATCCTGCGCGAGCAGGGTTCCGGCACGCGTGAAATTGTCGATTACCTGCTGCTGTCTCATTTGCCGCATTTCCAGCTGGGAATGGAGCTGGGGAACTCGGAGGCGATTAAGCATGCGGTGCGTCATGGACTGGGTATCAGCTGCCTTTCCCGACGCGTGATTGCCGAACAGCTTGAGACGGGATCGCTGGTGGAAATTCCTGTTCCATTGCCTAAACTGGTGCGCACGCTGTGGTGCATCCATCATCGTCAGAAACACCTTTCCAGTTCGCTGCAGCGTTTTCTGCGCTATTGCGAGATGTGAAATTGCCCCTCATCCTGGCCCTCTCCCCAAGAGGGGAGGGAAAAATGATGCTTTACTTATAATCCTGGCCGCGTCATGAAGCTCTCTTATAACTGAGTATTTCTGCCGGAAGGAACGCCGATCGTCTGCTACAATCGCGCCTCATTTATTGAATGGACAGCATTTTCACATGGTTTCAGAAACTAAAACCACAGAAGCGCCCACGCTACGTCGTGAACTCAAGGCGCGTCACCTGACGATGATCGCCATTGGCGGCTCCATCGGTACAGGTCTTTTCGTTGCCTCTGGCGCAACGATTTCGGCAGCTGGCCCGGGTGGGGCATTATTCTCTTATATCCTGATTGGCCTGATGGTCTACTTCCTGATGACCAGCCTGGGTGAACTGGCGGCATACATGCCGGTATCCGGTTCGTTTTCGACCTACGGACAAAAATACGTGGAAGAAGGCTTCGGCTTCGCGCTGGGCTGGAACTACTGGTACAACTGGGCTGTTACCATCGCCGTTGACCTCGTCGCCGCACAGCTGGTGATGACCTGGTGGTTCCCGGACACGCCGGGCTGGATCTGGAGCGCGTTGTTCCTGGTCGTCATTTTCCTGCTGAACTACATCTCCGTACGCGGGTTTGGTGAAGCGGAATACTGGTTCTCTTTGATCAAAGTGGCAACCGTCATCATCTTTATCGTCGTCGGTGTGGCGATGATCGTTGGTATTTTCAAAGGGGCAGAGCCTGCGGGCTGGAGCAACTGGACAATAGGCGATGCGCCGTTTGCCGGTGGGTTCTCGGCCATGATTGGCGTGGCGATGATTGTCGGCTTCTCCTTCCAGGGCACCGAGCTGATTGGTATTGCGGCCGGTGAATCTGAAAACCCGGAGAAGAACATTCCGCGCGCGGTGCGTCAGGTCTTCTGGCGTATCCTGCTGTTCTACGTGTTCGCGATCCTGATTATCAGCCTGATCATTCCGTATACCGATCCAAGCCTGCTGCGTAACGATGTGAAAGACATCAGCGTTAGCCCGTTCACTCTGGTCTTCCAGCACGCGGGATTGCTCTCTGCGGCGGCGGTAATGAATGCGGTGATCCTGACGGCAGTGCTGTCTGCGGGTAACTCCGGTATGTACGCGTCCACCCGTATGCTTTACACCCTGGCCTGCGACGGTAAAGCGCCGCGCATCTTCGCTAAACTGTCTCGCGGTGGTGTGCCACGTAACGCTCTGTACGCCACCACGGTGATTGCCGGTCTGTGCTTCCTGACCTCCATGTTCGGCAACCAGACGGTTTACCTGTGGCTGCTTAACACCTCCGGGATGACGGGCTTTATCGCCTGGCTGGGCATTGCCATCAGCCACTATCGCTTCCGTCGCGGTTACGTAATGCAAGGTCATGATCTGAACGACCTGCCGTATCGCTCAGGGTTCTTCCCGCTGGGGCCAATTTTCGCCTTCATTCTGTGTCTGATTATTACGCTGGGTCAGAACTATGAAGCGTTCCTCGCGGATACTATCGACTGGGGCGCCGTCACGGCAACCTACATTGGTATTCCGCTGTTCCTGATCATCTGGTTTGGTTACAAACTGACGAAAGGAACACACTTCGTTCGCTACAGTGAAATGGAATTCCCGGAACGATTTAAACAATAACCGCAATTCCTCTCTTTCAGCCCGCTCAACTGAGCGGGCTTTTTTATGGGCGGTTAGAAGCTGTAAGTCATGCCCACGGTATAACGACGTCCATCAAGCACGGTGTCATACGTATCGTAATCAATTTGCTTATCGAGCACGTTATACACACCGGCAGTCACAAGCAGGTTTTTGTTCGCGTTGTAGCGCAGACCCACATCCACCTGGGTATAGGACGGTGTACCCTGGGACATCGATGTACGGCTCAGATACTCAGACGTTTTACCGCGCAGGTTCAGACGACTCCAGAAGCCGACGTCTGGTGTCGCCTGCCAGTCCAGGGTGGTATTGAACATATGTTTTGGCATTTTGTTCAACGGCTTACCGGAGAACTGGCCGCTCTTCTGCTCGGATTCCGTATAAGTGTAGTTGGCAGTCCAGTTCACATCGCGCGTGATTTTCCAGCCGAAGGTAGACTCCACGCCGCGCATGTTGGCTTTGTCCACGTTGACGCGGTCGCTCACGAAATCATAGCTGTGATCGCCAATCGTACAGGCGGGATCGGAACTGCTGTTACAGCGGCGAACTTCAGTAATTTTGTCTTTGAAGTCGGTATTGAACAGCGTCACACCGGCATTAAGATTGTCGTTATTATCCCAGAGCAGGGCGATCTCTTCACTCAGACTCTTCTCTGGTTTCAGGTCCGGGTTGCCAACGATGATACCGTCAAGACGGCCACCACCCGTTACCTGCCCCCAGCTGGCAGACGACTGACGCAGGTCCGGTGCACGGTAGCCCGCAGAAACCCCGCCTTTCAATGTCCACTGATCGGCGAGGTGCCATACACCGTAACCACGTGGCGTCCAGTTAGTACCATAGTTTTGGTCTTTGTCCATGCGCAGGCCGCCGGTTAACGTAAAGCTTTCCGTCATTGCCCATTCATCTTCGGCAAACAGTGCCCAACTCCAGCGTGTCAGTTTGTTCAGGCCATCGGCAGCCTCCAGCTGATTGCCGTTGTCGCGCAGTTTCTCATAGCGATATTGCCCGCCGAGAGTCAGGGTATGATCGGCGAGGAAGATCTGGTTCTGGTTGTTGAAGGTGGTGTTGTACGAGCGCATTTCACGATCCGGATTATTCGTCTCTTCCTGTTGGATATAGCTGGTGGTATTGAAGTCGTCGTAATAACCGCTGTGGGTTAATGAGTAGGTGGTATGTTCATAGCGGGTTTCGCTTTTGGTATTTGGCGTACAGGTCGTTCCACGGCAGGTTTCCGTCGCTTTCGACATCCCCGGCGTGCTGTTTCTGTCCTGAAGTTCACGGGCAAAGTCGAGGTCGAAATCATTTTGCTCGTCCGGCGTGAAATTCAACGTAATACCGCCGTTACGCATTTTCTGCTCGTTATACCCGTTTACAATCTTATCTTCTGCGCGGCGTGACAAAAGCCCCGTCACTTTTGCGCCAAGCAGCCCGTCAATCAGGGGACCTGAAGCGTAGGCGTTGGTCTGAAAGATATCACCGGAATCATTGTTTTCCTGGAAGGTTGCATCGCCATGCAACGAACCTGTCCAGGCCTTGGTGTTCGACACTTTTTTGGTAATGACGTTGATGACTCCACCCATAGCATCAGAACCGTAAAGTGAGGACATCGGGCCACGGATAACCTCGATACGCTCAATGGACTCCAGCGGCGGCAGCCAGCCTTGTTCAATGCCCGAGTTGTCGCTGTTTGGGCGGGTACTGCGCGTACTCACGCGTTTGCCGTTCACCAGGAACAGCGTGTACTGCGATGCCATGCCGCGAATACTGATATCACTGCTGCTCCCGCCGCCAGTAACGACGACGCCCGGGACGTCTTTCAGGGCATCCGTGACATCACGGTAGGCTTTATCTTCAATCTGCTGTTTTGAAATCACCGAGATGGAGGCGGGGGCATTCTGGATTTTTTGTTCAAAACCCGTCGCAGTGACGACAACGGTGTCCTGATCGGCTGCGTGAACGAAGGAGGAAAGTGTGGCGGCGCCAATGGCAGCGGCCAGCAATTTAACGCGTGGTATTGTCATTTGTACATTCCATATAAAAAGAAAAAAACTCCATCGGGATAACCCTGAGAACTGTATGTATTTGTCTTGTAAGAACTCTTTGTGATGGAGAAGAGTCTGGAATTGTACAAAAGAATGTATAATTGTAAACACAAATGATAATTGAAATCATTTGTGTTTGATGTGTTGGCAAGAAAATAGCCTGGATTCAAGCGGATAGGATTATGTCAATAAGGGTAAAAGCCCGACAGGCGAGAGGCTATCGGGCAAATAGCGAAAATTACGCGAACAAATGCGCCGCGTGGAAGCGGAGATGATCCTCAATAAAGGAGGCCATAAAGTAATAGCTGTGGTCATATCCTGGCTGAATGCGCAGCGTGAGCGGCCAGTCCTTCTGGCGTGCCGCTTCAGCTAAAACGGCGGGCTGGAGTTGCCCGGCGAGGAACTGATCCGCATCGCCCTGATCGATAAGCATCGGGATCGCATTCGCTGAGTCGCTCGCCAGCATCAGCGCACAGCTGTCCCATTCCTGCCATTTAGTTTCATCTTTGCCCAGATAGTGGGTGAAGGCTTTTTGTCCCCACGGTACCTGCGTTGGGTTAACAATCGGCGCGAACGCAGAGACGCTGGTATATTTCTCGGGGTTTTTCAGCGCCATGATTAGCGCCCCGTGTCCGCCCATGGAATGTCCGCTGATGGCGCAGCGATCGTTTACCGCGAATTCGGCCTGAATCAGCGCAGGCAGCTCGTCACGGATGTAGTCATACATACGATAGTGACTCGCCCACGGCTGCTCGGTCGCATTCAGGTAAAACCCGGCGCCTTTACCCAGGTCGTATCCTGCATCATCCGCCACATCGTCCCCACGGGGGCTGGTATCGGGCATCACCAGCGCGATACTCAGCTCGGCCGCAATACGCTGCGCACCGGCTTTGGTTGTGAAGTTTTCGTCGTTGCAGGTCAGGCCAGAAAGCCAGAACAGAACAGGCGGATTGTCTGCCGGAGGCAGGAAAATACTGAACGTCATGGCGCAGTTCAGCGTGGTGGAGTCGTGCCGCCAGCGCTGCTGTCGACCTTCAAAACAACGGTGCTCTTCGAGCAGTTCCATGCAAGGCTCCTTAATGAGAATAGCTATTCATTGGCATCATAATACAGCGTTTTCATTTACCTGTGAGCAACTTTCACTTTCGCGGAACGGCAAGATGTTGCATCATAAATTTACTTTTCTTTAACAATTGGAGCGGTCATGGCGCTGCGTATCGCGCTTAGTGGGTTTGTCGTTCTGGTGGTGGCGATGGGGATAGGGCGCTTTGCCTTTACGCCTCAGGTACCGCTGATGATTGCCGCCGGGCAACTCACGCTCACCAGCGCAGGCCTGGTGGCGGCGATGAATTATCTTGGCTATCTGGTGGGAGCATGGGATGCCATGCGCGCGCACCGCTTTGTTGAAACGCGGCTCTGGCTCGGCATTACGGGTGCGGTTGCATTGACGCTGCTCTCCGCGGCGGCGGATAACGCCGTCGTACATGGCCTGCTGCGCTTTGCGATCGGCTGCATGAGTGGCTGGTCAATGGTACTCATTGCCGCCTGGACCAACGAGCGGCTGGGGCAACTGGGTAAACCGGGGCTCAGTGCTGCGGTGTTTGCCGGCCCCGGCGCGGGTATCGCCCTGAGCGGCCTGCTCGCGGTCTATATTCAGGCGAAATCCCTTTCGGCCGGTGCGGCGTGGCAGATCTACGGCGTGCTGGCGCTCGTGTTGATTGCGCTGGTGGCACGCTATCTGCCGCGTGCGGGCCAGCTTCATCGCCCGGGGACTGCGCCTGAGCCGTTGCGGCTGACCGCGGATTTAAAGCGCCTGGTCTGGAGCTACAGCCTGGCGGGATTTGGCTATATCCTTCCGGCGACCTTTTTATCGCAAATGGCCGCCGTGCGCTTTCCTGGCAGCCTGTTTGCCCAGTTTGTCTGGCCGATTTTTGGTCTCGCCGCTGTGGTGGGGATTGCGCTCAGCATTGCCTTGCGACATATCTCCACGGCTAACCGCAGGCTGGCTATCGTGCTGTGGCTTCAGGGCGCGGGTGTCCTGGCGGCCTGGCTGCTGCCGGGCATCGGCGGTTTGCTGACGGGCGGGCTGCTGGTAGGTGGTGGGTTCCTTTGCGCCGTGCAGCTCTCTCTTTTATACGGCCGAGAGCTGGCACCGAACCACACGCGTTATATGGCGGGACTGCTCACCACCGGGTATGCCATCGGGCAGTTGATTGGCCCGGTGACGTCGGCATTATCGACCTGGCTAACCCAGCGGCTGGAGCCTGCGCTGGGGCTGGCGGGCGTCGCGTTGTTCATCGGCGGCGCGCTGGTCTGGAATCGTCACGCTGAAAGGCAACAGCAATTGCAATAATTATCGTCGTGAATACTGGATTATGTGCGTCGCCTCACGCACAATGAGCGCATACTTTTGCCACAACGAGGGCGAAAGACGCCACACCTGCAGGAGAAGAAAATGTCATCACTCAGTAAAGAAGCTGCCCTGGTCCATGAAGCCCTGCTTGCGCGCGGTCTCGAAACGCCATTGCGTCCGCCCGTTGAGGATATGGACAATGAAACCCGTAAAAGTCTGATTTCCGGGCATATGACCGAGATCATGCAACTGCTGAATCTCGATCTGAGCGATGACAGTCTGATGGAGACGCCTAAGCGCATCGCGAAAATGTACGTCGACGAAATTTTCTCTGGCCTGGATTACGCCAACTTCCCGAAAATTACCGTTATCGAGAATAAGATGAAGGTGGACGAGATGGTCACGGTACGTGATATCACGCTGACCAGCACCTGCGAACATCACTTCGTTACTATCGACGGTAAAGCGACCGTGGCTTACATTCCGAAAGATACGGTGATTGGTCTGTCGAAGATCAACCGTATTGTGCAGTTCTTCGCGCAGCGTCCTCAGGTTCAGGAGCGTCTGACGCAGCAGATCCTGATTGCCCTGCAAACGCTGCTGGGCACCAATAACGTGGCGGTCTCCATCGATGCCGTTCACTACTGCGTGAAAGCCCGCGGCGTACGTGATGCGACCAGTGCAACCACCACCACTTCGCTGGGCGGTCTGTTTAAATCGAGCCAGAACACCCGCCAGGAGTTCCTGCGCGCCGTGCGTCACCACAACTAATCTCACAGGGCAGGGACCATGGAGCGAAACGTCACGCTCGATTTTGTTCGCGGCGTCGCCATACTGGGTATCCTGCTGCTGAATATCAGCGCCTTCGGTCTGCCGAAGGCCGCTTATCTCAATCCCGCCTGGTACGGCGATATCACCCGAAGCGATGCCTGGACCTGGGCAATCCTTGATCTGTTTGCCCAGGTTAAATTCCTCACGCTCTTTGCCCTGCTGTTTGGCGCAGGACTACAGCTTCTGCTTAAACGCGGCACCCGCTGGATCCAGTCGCGCTTAACCCTGCTGGTGATCCTCGGTTTTATCCACGGTCTGTTCTTCTGGGACGGCGATATTCTTCTCGCATATGGGTTAGTCGGGCTTATCTGCTGGCGTCTCATTCGTGATGCGCACAGCGTGAAAAGCCTGTTTAACACCGGCGTGATGCTCTACCTCATGGGGCTTGGGGTGCTGCTGCTGCTGGGGATGATCTCTGGCGAAGCGACCAACCGTTCCTGGATCCCGGATGCTGCAAACCTCCAGTACGAGCAGTTCTGGAAGCTAAAAGGCGGTACGGAAGCCATTAGCAACCGGGCGGATATGCTGGGGGATAACCTTCTTGCGCTGGGGGCGCAATACGGCTGGCAGCTGGCAGGGATGATGCTGATGGGGGCGTCATTGATGCGCACCGGGTGGCTGAAAGGGGAGTTCAGCCTGCGTCATTATCGTCGCACCGGGGCGGGGCTGGTTCTGCTCGGTGTGCTGATAAACCTCCCGTCGGTGATGATACAGTGGCACATTCACTGGGATTATCGCTGGTGCGCTTTCCTGCTCCAGGTACCGCGTGAACTGAGCGCGCCATTCCAGACCATCGGCTACGCGGCGCTAATATATGGCTTCTGGCCGCAGCTTTCTCGCCTGTGGCTTGTCAGCGCAGTCGCCTGCGTCGGGCGCATGGCGTTAAGCAATTACCTCCTGCAAACGTTGATATGCACCACGATTTTCTATCGCTTTGGCCTGTTTATGAAATTCGACCGCCTCGGGCTGCTGGCGTTTGTTATTCCGATCTGGGCGGTTAATCTGGCGTTTTCCGTTATCTGGCTGCGTTATTTCCGTCAGGGGCCGCTGGAGTGGGTGTGGCGTCAGTTAACCGCACATGCTTCAGGGGTATCATTGAGTAATACATCCAGATAACGATCTGGATCACAATCATTAACAAAACGGATGTAAGCGTTTTCATGACTGTGAGCTTCTTCACGTAGTCCCTTTTCTCTCGCTGCCAAAATAGCCACCTTGCTAAACACAGGGGGTGTCTGTGAGTTGCTGCAATCCTTTGAAGGATGGTGAATATGATCACCATTCGTGATGTCGCCCGTCTGGCGGGCGTTTCTGTGGCTACCGTCTCCCGCGTACTGAACAACAGTGCGCTGGTGAGCCCTGAAACCCGTGAAACCGTAATGAAAGCCGTGACCCAGCTCGGGTACCGGCCAAATGCCAACGCGCAGGCGCTTGCCACGCAGGTCAGCGATACCATCGGCGTGGTGGTGATGGATGTCTCAGACGCCTTTTTCGGTGCGCTGGTGAAAGCGGTCGATGTGGTTGCCCAGCAGCATCAAAAATATGTGCTGATTGGCAACAGCTATCATGAGGCGGAGAAAGAGCGTCATGCCATCGAAGTACTGATTCGCCAGCGCTGTAACGCCCTGATTGTTCACTCCAAAGCCTTAAGTGATGAAGAGCTTGCCGGGTTTATGGAACAGATACCGGGCATGGTGCTGATTAACCGGATTGTGCCGGGCTATGCCCACCGCTGTGTTGGGCTGGATAACGTCAGCGGCGCCATGATGGCCACCAAAATGCTTATCAATAACGGCCATCAGCGGATCGGTTATCTTGCCTCCAGCCATCAAATTGAAGATGACGCGTACCGGCGTGAGGGCTGGCAAAACGCCCTGAAAGAACACGGCATTACCGCATCAGAGAGCTGGATCGGCACCGGTACGCCTGACATGCAGGGCGGTGAGGCGGCAATGGTGGAGCTACTGGGCCGCAATCTGCAGCTTTCTGCGGTGTTTGCGTATAACGACAGCATGGCAGCAGGCGCGCTGACGGCACTGAAAGATAACGGCATTGCGGTGCCGCAGCATTTGTCGTTGATTGGCTTTGACGACATTCCGATCGCCCGTTACACCGACCCGCAGCTGACCACGGTGCGCTATCCCATTGCTTCTATGGCAAAACTGGCTACTGAACTGGCGTTACAGGGAGCCGCAGGGCTGCTGGATCCTGGGGCGACGCATTGCTTCATGCCAACCCTGGTGCGTCGACATTCCGTCGCGTCGCGGCAAATTGTGGCTCCGATCACTAACTGATTACATGAGGTGATGTAACCGTTTTCAATCTGTGAGTAAATTCACAGTATCTTAACAAGGCGCTGACTATGATGTCAGCGTTTTAGCAGCTGAAACGCTATGTAACGGTGATTATTCACTTTAACAGTAGCCAATGTGCCGCAAACAACGAATAAAACGCATTTCTGGAGCGTTACCGACCACGGAAGAGAGAAATTTTATAAGTGAACGTCGGCTGTCAGTAACGTTTTATTAACATCTGCCTGCCGCTCGTTATTCACCAGAACTACCCTGCATAAAAAAAACCGGAGATACCATGAATAAGAAGGTGTTGACCCTGTCTGCTGTAATGGCAAGCATGCTTTTTGGTGCAGCAGCGCACGCTGCAGATACCCGTATTGGTGTGACGATTTATAAATACGACGACAACTTCATGTCTGTTGTACGTAAAGCTATCGAGAAAGATGCGAAAGCAGCGCCAGACGTACAGCTGCTGATGAATGACTCCCAGAATGACCAGTCCAAACAGAACGACCAGATCGACGTTCTGCTGGCGAAAGGCGTGAAAGCCCTGGCGATCAACCTGGTTGACCCGGCTGCAGCAGGCACGGTAATTGAAAAAGCGCGCGGCCAGAATGTGCCAATCGTCTTCTTCAACAAAGAACCTTCCCGTAAAGCGCTGGATAGCTATGACAAAGCGTATTACGTCGGTACTGACTCCAAAGAGTCCGGCATTATTCAGGGCGATCTGATCGCGAAACACTGGGCAGCGAACCCGAACTGGGACCTGAACAAAGACGGTCAGATCCAGTTCGTTCTGCTGAAAGGCGAACCTGGTCACCCGGATGCTGAAGCGCGTACGACTTACGTTATCAAAGAGCTGAATGATAAGGGCCTGAAAACCCAGCAGCTGGCATTAGATACCGCGATGTGGGATACCGCCCAGGCGAAAGATAAGATGGATGCCTGGCTGTCCGGCCCTAACGCGAACAAAATCGAAGTGGTTATCGCCAACAACGATGCGATGGCAATGGGTGCGGTAGAAGCGCTGAAAGCCCACAATAAATCGTCCATTCCGGTATTCGGTGTGGATGCCCTGCCAGAAGCGCTGGCGCTGGTTAAATCTGGCGCGATGGCCGGTACCGTTCTGAACGATGCCAATAACCAGGCGAAAGCCACCTTCGATCTGGCGAAAAACCTCGCTGACGGTAAAGGCGCGGCAGATGGCACCAGCTGGAAAATTGACAACAAAATCGTTCGCGTACCTTACGTGGGCGTAGACCAGTCCAACCTGGCTGAGTTTATCGGTAAATAAGTGAGTTAACCTGTCTCCACTGGGCGCAATTCGTTGCGCCCTTTTATAACGCGATATGCGAGGCCAACAAGGTATAATTATGGTCAGCACAACTACTCAGTCAACCGGTGAATACTTGTTGGAAATGAACGGTATTAACAAGTCATTTCCCGGTGTTAAGGCACTCGATAATGTTAATTTAAAAGTCCGTCCTCACTCTATTCATGCATTAATGGGGGAGAACGGTGCGGGTAAATCAACATTATTAAAATGTCTTTTTGGGATCTATCAAAAAGATTCTGGCAGCATTCTTTTTCAGGGGAAAGAGATCGATTTCCATTCAGCGAAAGAAGCACTGGAAAACGGTATCTCGATGGTTCACCAGGAATTAAACCTGGTACTGCAACGTTCCGTTATGGATAACATGTGGTTGGGGCGTTATCCAACCAAAGGTGTCTTTGTCGATCAGGACAAAATGTATCGTGACACCAAAGCGATTTTTGATGAGCTGGATATTGATATCGATCCGCGCGCTCGCGTGGGAACCTTATCCGTCTCACAAATGCAGATGATCGAAATTGCCAAAGCGTTCTCCTATGATGCGAAAATCGTCATCATGGACGAACCGACATCGTCATTAACGGAAAAAGAGGTTAATCACCTTTTTACCATTATTCGTAAGCTGAAAGAACGCGGCTGCGGCATTGTCTACATCTCTCACAAAATGGAAGAGATCTTCCAGCTGTGCGATGAGATTACCATCCTGCGCGACGGCCAGTGGATTGCCACGCAGCCGCTGGAAGGGCTGGATATGGACAAGATCATCGCCATGATGGTTGGCCGCTCCCTTAACCAGCGCTTCCCGGACAAAGAGAACAAGCCGGGTGAAGTGATTCTTGAAGTGCGCAATCTCACCTCGCTGCGTCAGCCGTCCATCCGCGATGTCTCCTTCGACCTGCACAAAGGCGAAATCCTGGGGATTGCCGGTCTGGTGGGGGCAAAGCGTACCGACATTGTGGAAACCTTGTTTGGTATCCGTGAGAAGGCCCAGGGCACCATTACGCTGCACGGAAAGAAAATTAACAACCACAATGCCAACGAAGCCATTAATAACGGTTTTGCGCTGGTAACGGAAGAACGTCGTTCTACGGGTATTTATGCTTATCTGGATATTAACTTTAACTCGTTAATTTCTAATATTCGTAATTACAAAAATAAAGTCGGACTGCTGGATAACTCCCGCATGAAGAGCGATACCCAGTGGGTGATTGACTCCATGCGCGTGAAGACGCCTGGCCACCGCACGCAAATTGGTTCGCTTTCGGGGGGTAACCAGCAAAAAGTCATTATCGGACGTTGGTTATTAACCCAGCCAGAAATTCTGATGCTGGATGAACCTACCCGTGGCATTGACGTCGGCGCGAAGTTTGAAATTTATCAGCTGATTGCCGAGCTGGCGAAAAAGAATAAAGGGATCATTATTATTTCTTCCGAAATGCCGGAACTGTTAGGGATCACAGACCGTATTCTGGTTATGAGCAATGGTCTCGTTGCCGGTATTGTTGACACCAAAACGACAACGCAAAACGAAATTTTGCGTCTTGCGTCTTTGCACCTTTAAGATCAGGGGCTCCTCATGAGTGCGTTAAATAAAAAAAGTTTTCTCACTTACCTGAAAGAAGGCGGAATTTACGTTGTTCTTTTAGTCCTGCTGGCCATTATCATTTTCCAGGACCCTACGTTCTTAAGTCTGCTGAACCTGAGTAACATTCTGACCCAGTCTTCCGTGCGTATTATCATTGCGCTGGGCGTGGCGGGCCTTATCGTCACCCAGGGTACTGACCTTTCTGCCGGTCGTCAGGTCGGCCTGGCGGCGGTTATTGCGGCAACCCTGCTGCAGTCGATGGAAAACGCCAACAAGGTCTTCCCGGAAATGGCGACCATGCCGATTTTCGTGGTGATCCTGATTGTCTGCGCCATCGGCGCGGTGATTGGTCTGATCAACGGTATCATCATCGCTTACCTGAACGTGACGCCATTTATCACCACGCTGGGTACGATGATCATCGTTTACGGTATCAACTCCCTCTACTACGACTTCGTGGGCGCGTCTCCTATCTCGGGCTTTGACAGCGGCTTCTCAACCTTCACGCAAGGGTTTATCGCGCTGGGCAGTTTCCGCCTGTCGTATATCACCTTCTATGCGCTGATCGCGGTGGCGTTCGTCTGGATCCTGTGGAACAAAACGCGCTTTGGTAAAAACATCTTTGCTATCGGCGGTAACCCGGAAGCGGCGAAAGTTTCCGGCGTCAACGTGGCCCTGAACCTTCTGATGATCTATGCCCTGTCCGGGGTGTTCTACGCCTTCGGTGGGATGCTGGAAGCGGGGCGTATCGGTTCTGCAACCAACAACCTCGGCTTTATGTACGAACTGGATGCGATTGCAGCCTGTGTGGTCGGCGGCGTCTCCTTCAGCGGCGGCGTGGGTACCGTACTCGGTGTGGTCACCGGTGTGATCATCTTCACCGTGATCAACTACGGCCTGACCTACATCGGCGTGAACCCGTACTGGCAGTACATCATTAAAGGCGCGATTATTATCTTCGCCGTTGCGCTGGATTCACTGAAGTACGCACGTAAGAAGTAATCGTCACGTGCTTTACCTGGCCCGCTCACCGAGCGGGCTTTTTTTGTCCTACGCAAGACGTGACTCTTCGCGGGTTACAATGCTTTCAAACCAGTCGAGCTCTGAAAGCTTGCAGGCCACCCACTGTTCGGAAAAAGCGTCTCCCAGGCTGTCGGTGAGATACTGACAGCGGGAAAATGTCTCAATCGCCTCCTGCTGAAACAGCGGCAGTGCGGGTTCATCATGCTGAGGTTCAGGTAAACCGTCCTCCTCGATATTTTCCAGCCCGTACAGCATGCCGGTGAGGATAGTTGCGGCGACCAGATACGGATTGGCATCCGCTACGGCCAGTCGGTACTCAATACGACGGTTGCTGTCATCCGAGCAGGGAATACGCAATGCGGCGGAGCGGGTGTTATAGCCCCAGGAGTTAAAGACGGGTTCCGTCAGGTTTTTACGCAGGCGGCGAAACGCGTTGACGCCCGGCGCCAGAATGGCGACAGAGGCGGGCATCAGCGCCAGCTGGCCTGCGATGCATAAACGCATCATGCTGTTAAGCGCATTCACTGGTGAAGCGAAGACGTTTTCGCCCTGACTATTGTTCAAACTGAAATGAAAATGCAAACCGCTGCCGGACTGCTGGCTGAAAGGCTTGGCCATAAAATTGGCCTGCAGGCCGTGCTTTTCGGCAACGTAGCGGGTCAGGCGGCGCAGGGCCAGTACGTTATCGCAGACCTCAACGACGCGGTGGCTATGCTTCAGGTTTAACTCGAACTGGCCGGATTCGGCTTCCGCGACGATCCCTGTCAGCGGGATGCGCTGAAGGTGTGCCAGCTGTTCCAGTTCGTCAAACAGCGCCGTATGTTCTGCCGAAGTATCCATATGAAAGCAACCCTGATTCTGCGGCTCATGGGTATCCTGCCCCGTCAGGTAGAACTCAATTTCCGGGGCAATCACCGGGAACAGCCCGTGCTGGTGGAAGCGGGCCAGTACGTTCTGCAGTATCACGCGCGGCTCAAGCGGGCAGGGGGCGCCATCGCTGTCTTTCATCGTCAGCAGGATCTGCGCGTTGTGCTGCGGATCTTGTGCAGAGGGGCGCAGGGAACCGGCGACAGGGATGCAGAGTCGATCCGGCTCATCATCCAGCAGGGCGGCTATTTTCCCTTTCTGATCCATCGAGTAGACGGAGAGGGGAAAGTAGCAGCCTTTTTCCAGATTCAACATGCTCTCTACCGAGAGACGCTTGCCGCGCATAATGCCGTTGATATCGTTGAGGTAAACGTCAACATGTTTTGTCTGCGGGTAACGCTCCAGATAATCCGCCACTTCCACGGAAATGTTGTGCTGCAGGGCATTAATTTTTTCATCAAGCCACAGACCTGAGTTGAGTGCGCCAGGGAGTGATAAACCGGGAAAGCTAAAATACGGACGGATACTTTTGAGGAAAAACGCATTCATTATCGAGTTCATAGTCATTCTTCAATGAAGCCGTAGCGGCAGTGAACTCAGCTTAAATGGGGCGGCGTAAACGGGGGATAAAAAGCAGCATGCCCGGCGTAAAGAAAGTATAAAGGCGGGCTATTTTTTCTCTTTCTTCTGCATATCAAGCAGCTGCTCTGGCGTTACAGCCGGGTAACCCTGCGCGTCTTCCGGTACTTCATGCATCGCCGGAATCGGCACCAGCGGGCCTAAAAAGCGCGGTTCACGTTTGAAAATGTAGAGGTCCGCCAGCGCGCCAAAACGCGCGCCAAATTCGCGCACGCGCACGCTCAGCATATCTTTAGGCGACGGCACCGCGTAGCACTGCGCCTGAATACCCATATGCAGCGCAATAAAGAGCGCGCGCTCGCAGTGGAAACGCTGGGTAATGATGATGAAGTCGTTGGTGTCGAACACTTTGCGGGTGCGCACGATGGAGTCGAGGGTGCGGAAGCCTGCGTAGTCGAGCACGATGTCGGCAGGATCCACGCCTGCGGCAATCAGGTCCTTACGCATCGTCACCGGTTCGTTATAGCTTTGCAGCGCGTTATCACCGCTTAACAGCAGATAGTTCACCTTGCCGCTGTTGTAAGCGTTCAGCGCGCCCTGAATTCGGTAACGATAATACTGGTTGATCACCCCGGTGCGGTAATACTTGGCGGTGCCGAGCACCACGCCCACCTGGCGATAGGGCAGGTCCTGCAGGTCATCAAAGATGTAAGGGGCGGTTTTCCAGCTCATCCAGCGGTCGAGACCCAGCACGATCAACAGCAGTATGCCGACCAGGACAGACAGGCTGTAAAAAACGCGCTTTAACATGGAGATGGCTCGTTCGTGGATGAAAGTTCACTCAGGCTACTTTACCCGTCTGGTTAGCGCAAGAAACAGCGACTCAACTGAGGGGTTTTTCAGCAATGTGGCGGACATTTTTGTCCGCCGGAAGGATTTATGCCAGCAGTACGCGGTCGATCGTCGTGCAGCCTAACGCCTTGAGCGTCGCAGCGGTGGCATCCCACTGAATCAGTGGCGCATCGGCCTTTTCGGCCAGAATTGCGCGCTGAATGTCGGGGTAGTCGTAGCCGTTCAGGCTCAGCAGGTTGAGCGCACCCTGCAGCGGCGGCAGCGTTGGGTTAAACGCGGCGTTTTCCGCATAGCTGCCGGTGAAGATACGGCCATCGCGACACTGCAGCGCCACGCCGCTTGGGGCGTTACTGTACGGAGTGTGGCTCTTGTTAGCCGCACGAATGGCCGCTTCGCTCAGGTCATCGCCGGACAGGGCGAAACCATGATCCTGCTCGTCCATCAGCAGCGTTTTAATGCCCAGATCTTTCGGGCCGAAGGCATCCGGCAGGTAATCGCCCAGCGTGTGTGGCGCACGTCCCGGCAGGTTGATGCGCAGTTGCAGCCCGCTGTTCAGCTCGTTCATAAACTGACGGCAGTGGCCGCACGGCGTGTAGTTCACGGTGATGGCGCTCAGGGCCTTTTCACCGCGCAACCAGGCGTGGCTGATGGCGCTCTGCTCCGCATGAACGGTTTGCTGCATGGTTGCGCCCAGGAACTCCATGTTTCCACCGAAGTACCAGGTTCCGCTGACGCCGCGCGCAATAGCGCCGACGTTGAAGTGGGAGAGATCGGCACGCGCGCAGGCGGCAGCCAGGGGCAGCAGTGCGAAAGCCAGCGCGTCTTCATCCAGTCCCGCTGCTTGTTTCAGCATGGTGACCTGCTCTGCCGTCAGCAGGGCGGGGAAAAGTGCATCTGCCAGGACGGGAGCAAGGGCTGATTGCAAATTCTCTGCAAGCTGAGCGAAGGCAGCTTGAAAACGTGGGTGCATGGCGTTTGCCTCATAAAGGTTAATGGATCGGTAGTTTACGGAGCCGCTGGGGCTTTATATGTGATCCACTTCTCATTATGTATGCAACTTATGAAATCAAAATGAAATTTGCGCGACGCATCGCAAATTTTAGCCCATCACCGCCAGAATCAACGGGAAAATGAACGGGGCAAGCAGGGAGGTGATAATCCCGCAGATCACCAGCGCCAGGGAGCTAAAAGCCCCTTCCTGATAGTCCAGCTCCGCGCAGCGGGCGGTACCCAGGGCGTGCGAGGCGGTGCCCATCGACAATCCCCGCGCCGCTTTAGTATGGATGCGCATCGCGTTCAGGAGGGTGTGACCAAACACCGCGCCGAGAATACCGACGAAAATGACGCACATCGCGCTGATGGCCGGGATCCCGCCGAGGCTGCCGCCTACCGCCATTGCGATAGGTGTGGTCACCGATTTAGGCAGAATAGAGGCCGCAATTTGTGGCGAAGCGCCCATCAATAGCGCTACCGACGTGCCGGTGATCATCGCCACCAGGCTGCCCACAAAACAGATAGTAATGATGGATTTCCAGCGGGCGCGGATCTGGTGCAGCTGCTCATATAAAGGAAAGGCGAGGGCCACAACGGCGGGCTGCAACAGGTCGTTTAAAATTTTGCTGCCGGCAAAGTAACGTTCGTAAGGGATGCCGGTGAGCAGCAGGAAAGGAATAATTACCACCATCGCCACCAGCAGGGGTTGAGCAGCGGCATTTTGAAGCGTGCGGCAAGTTTACGCGCGGCGAAGAAGACCAGCAGGGTTAACGGCAGAGACCACCAGATATTAGCCATCATTTTTTTGTTTTCTCCCCGATGACGTTACGTTCGCCATGTACCAGATGTGAACTCCAGCTCACGACAAGGAAAACCACCAGCGTGCTAACCGCGCAGGAGACCACAATCGGGCCGAACTGGGCTTTGAGCAAATCAAAATACTGCATGACCCCGACGCCGATGGGCACGAAAAGCAGCGCCATATAGCGGATGAGGACGAAACAGCCGGGGTTAACCCACTTTGCGGGCAGAATTTGCAGCGCCAGTAAAACAAAGAGGATCAGCATGCCGATAATGCTGCCAGGAATGGTGATAGGCAGCAGCGAGGCGATAAAAATCCCGGCATACAGGCAGGCGTAAATCAGGACGAATGCGCGCAGATATTGCCAGATAATGTTCAATGATTTGCTCATGGTGATAGTCCTTGATGAAACGCATTCATCATACAATTAAACCTGAAAATGTGCCACGGATCACATCATGAATTTTGTGCATACCAGACATTCCGGAATGGAACGCCGGGCTTTCCACATACATACAGAGCAGCTACTATAGCGCGTCTTTTTTCACAGGTACTCAGAATGCGTGTTTTACTGGCCCCGATGGAAGGCGTGCTCGATTCTCTTGTGCGCGAGCTGCTTACCGAGGTGAACGATTACGATCTCTGCGTGACGGAGTTTTTGCGCGTGGTCGATATGTTGCTGCCAGAAAAGTCATTCTACCGTCTCTGTCCTGAACTGCACCGCCAGAGCCGGACGCCTTCCGGTACGCTGGTGCGGATCCAGCTGTTAGGCCAGTATCCTGAATGGCTGGCGGAAAACGCCGCCAGGGCCGTGGCGCTGGGTTCGTATGGCGTCGATCTCAACTGTGGCTGTCCGTCAAAGCTGGTCAACGGCAGCGGCGGCGGGGCAACGCTACTCAAGGATCCTGAGCTGATTTATCGCGGCGCAAAAGCCATGCGCGAGGCGGTACCCTCGCATCTGCCGGTCACCGTGAAAGTTCGTCTGGGCTGGGACAGCGGAGATAAGCAGTTTGAAATTGCCGATGCGGTGCAGCAGGCTGGGGCCACCGAGCTGGTGGTGCATGGCCGCACCAAGGAAGATGGTTATAAAGCTGAGCGTATTAACTGGCAGGCGATTGGCGAGATCCGCAAACGGCTCACTATCCCGGTGATCGCCAACGGCGAAATCTGGGATTACGAAAGCGCGCAGGCATGCCTGAAAGAGACGGGCTGCAATGCGGTGATGATTGGCCGCGGTGCGCTGAACGTTCCCAACCTCAGTCGCGTCGTGAAATATAACGAACCGCGTATGCCATGGGCTGACGTGGTGACGCTGCTGCAAAAATACAGCCGTCTGGAAAAGCAGGGTGATACCGGTTTGTATCACGTCGCGCGCATCAAGCAGTGGCTGAGCTATTTACGTAAAGAATACAGCGAAGCGCTGGGGTTATTTCAGGCGATCCGCACGCTCCAGACGTCGGCTGAAATTGCGCGGGTCATTCAGTCAAAATAACTAGCGGTAATATTTAAATTTAAATAATTCACTGGGTGAATATTTTGCTGATTATGTAAATGTATAACAATTTGCGGATTGCCACGCGTTACTAAAAAACGGAAAGTCATCAAGCGTAAGTTGCGCCTTTATTTTTTGAGTGCATGGCGTAATGAAACGTTTTCTTATTTTATCTCTGAGTGCTCCCCTTGTTTTTATGCTGGCTGCGTGCGCACCGGAACATTCCACGGTAGCGCCAATAAAAACGCAGGCGACAGCTGCATCTGTAAATACCCGACTTAACCATGCAGACTGGCCGAAAAACGAATGGTGGAAAGAGTATAACGACCCGCAGCTGAATGCGCTTATTGCGAAAGCGATAGCGGATGCCCCGGATATGCAAATTGCCCGGCAACGTATTACGCTCGCGGAAGCACAGGCGAAGGCCGCTATTGCTGCCGATGGCCCACAACTGGATTTTTCTGCGGATGTTGAACGGCAGAAAATGTCGGCAGAAGGCCTGATGGGCCCGTTCGCGCTGACCGATCCGGCAGCGGGAACGACCGGCCCATGGTACACCAATGGCACCTTCGGCCTCACGGCGGGGTGGGATCTGGATCTGTGGGGGAAAAATCGCGCCCGGATTGCCGCGCGTATCGGTAAAGTGAATGCGCAAAAAGCGGAGCTGGAGCAGACTCGCCAGCTGCTTGCCAGCAGCGTTGCGCGCCTTTACTGGGCGTGGCAGACCCAGGCCGCTGCCGGGGATGTCCTTTCCCAAATTAAGCAGGAGCAGAAAAATATTATCGATGCCGATCGTGAACTGTATCAGCACGGTATTACCTCCTCGGTGGAGGGCGTCGAAACCGATATTTATGCCAGCAAAACGGATGAAAAGTTAGCGGACGTGAAGGGCAAAATGAAGGCCATTGAGGCGCGACTGACTGCGTTGACCGGTACATCGGCCATAGCGCTTACGCGCCATGCGTTGCCTGCGACAGAAGCCTCGCTCCCTTCAACGCTGGGATATGAACTGCTGGCGCGCCGCCCGGATCTTCAGGAGGCGCACTGGTATATCGAAGCCTCCCTGAGCGAGGTGGAGGCCGCCAGAGCCGCGTTCTATCCTGACGTGAATCTGATGGCCTTCTTACAGCAGGATGCCCTGCACCTCAGCGATCTGTTCCGCTCTTCCGCTCAGCAGATGGGCGTGACCGCCGGTTTGACCCTGCCGATTTTCGACAGCGGCAGGCTGAACGCCAATCTGGATAGTGCCCAAGCGCAGAATAACCTCTCTGTCGCGAACTACAACAAAGCGGTGGTGGAGGCGGTGAATCAGGTGGCGCGTACGGCCAGCGAAGTCGAAACCCTGACGGCAAAAAACCGTCACCAGCAGCAGGTCGAAAAAGACGCGGCACGTGTAGTGGCGCTGGCGCAGGCTCGTTTTAGGGCAGGTATCCTTGCGGGGTCGCGGGTCAGCGAAGTCAGAATCCCGGCGCTTAAAGAACACCTTGAGACGGTCATGCTGAAAGGACAGTATATCGACGCCACGCTGCAACTAACGTCGGCGCTGGGGGGCGGCTATCATCACGGCTAAAAAGATGCGTTATCTATACTTATCTCTTTGCTGTTTTTCAGGAGGTGAGTATGACCAGAGTAGCGATTGTTACCGCATCGGATTCCGGGATTGGTAAAACCACGGCCCTGATGCTGGCAGAGCGCGGGTTTGATGTTGGCATTACCTGGCATTCTGATGAAAAAGGTGCGCTGGAAACCTGCCGTGAAGTGGAAGCGAAGGGGCAGCGAGCAGAGGCTGTCCATCTCGATTTAAGCACGCTCCCGGAAGGTGCTGAAGCCATTGACGTGCTGATTGCGCGTTTCGGTCGGCTGGACGTGCTGGTTAACAATGCCGGGGCGATGACCAAAGCGCCCTTCCTGGAGATGCCGTTTGACGACTGGCGGAACATCTTCACCGTCGACGTGGACGGTGCGTTTCTCTGTTCGCAGATTGCGGCACGGCAGATGGTGAAGCAGGGGGAAGGAGGGCGAATTGTCAACATTACCTCGGTGCATGAGCACTCGCCGCTGCCGGAGGCCAGCGCCTACACCGCTGCGAAACATGCGCTCGGCGGCCTGACCAAATCCATGGCGATAGAACTGGTTAAGCACAACATTCTGGTGAATGCCGTTGCGCCGGGTGCCATTGCCACACCCATGAACGATATGGACGACAGCGAAGTGAAAGAAGGCTCAATGCCGGAAATCCCACTGGCGCGCCCCGGGCATACGAGAGAAATCGCCAGCCTGGTGGCGTGGCTGTGCGACAGCGACGCCAGCTATACCACCGGGCAATCGTTTATCGTTGACGGGGGTTTTATGCTGGCGAATCCGCAGTTTAAGCCGGAGGGATAGCTACTTTTTGCCCTCTCCCTGTGGGAGAGGGTGAGGGGCAGGGCATCAGGCCGCATCCGGCTACGCCTCATCCCGCGCCTTTTCCCGATGTTTCAGCCACAGCCTGACGCCAATCACCGCCACAACCACGACAAGCAACCATGCCCAGTGCTTCAGATGCTGGTTGAGATTATGCAGCCACGGACCTATCACCTCGCCTCCTACGTAACCGAGCGTCGTAAAGATCAGCGCCCAGGCAACGGCGCCAAGAATATTCAGCGGCAGGAAAATTTTCGGGGGCAGACGGCTGGCGCCAATCAGTATCGGCCCGATTATCCTGAAGCCGTACATAAAACGGGTGCCTATGACGAACAGGTAAGGGTGGCGCTGGATCAGGCGCTGCGCGCGGTTAATTTTCTTTTTGTGTTTAGCGAAACGCTTGAGAAGCGTCGGACCAAAGCGCAGACCCAGAAAGTAGAGTAGCTGATCGCCAATCATGCCGCCCAGCGCGACCGCAGCGACGACCAGCGGAAATTTCAGTAAGCCCTGATGCGCGGCGACGCCGCCTAACAGCGTGATGGTTTCACCTTCTGCCACGCTACCAATGACCAGCGCAGCATAGCCATATTGTTCAATGAGTGCGTTAATATCCATTACGTAAATGTTATCTCCCTCAGCGTACCTCGTTTAATCATATACCCCATGAATCAACAGCGGGGAAATCAACGGAAATTTCCCACTGTACATAAAATAATCTAAAGCCTGCATTATACTTAAGGTATCGCTGACGGGCCGACAACAAGGGGGCGCTATGAACCATGTCTGGGGACTTTTCTCCCATCCCGATCGTGAAATGCATGTCATCAAAAGTGAGAACGAAACGGTCTCGCATCATTACACCCACCATGTGCTGCTGATGGCCGCGGTGCCGGTAATATGCGCGTTTATTGGCACAACACAAATCGGCTGGAATTTCGGTGACGGCACCGTGGTTCAGCTTTCCTGGTTTACCGGGCTTTATCTTGCCATTCTCTTTTATGGCCTGATGCTGGCGGGCGTGGCGGTCATGGGGCGCGTCATTCACTGGATGGCACGTAACTATCCGCAACGTCCATCGCTGGCGCGCTGTATGGTCTTCGCTGGATACGTCGCGACCCCGCTGTTCTTAAGCGGTATTGTTGCACTGTATCCACTGGTCTGGTTGTGCGCACTGATCGGTACGATTGCTCTCTGTTACACAGGTTATCTGCTGTATCTGGGGGTTCCAACCTTCCTGAATATCAACAAAGAAGAGGGGCTGAGCTTCTCCAGCTCCACACTGGCTATCGGTGTGCTGGTGCTGGAGGCGTTACTGGCACTGACGGTTATTCTTTGGGGTTATGGATACCGTCTCTTTTAAGCTCACTGCATTGCTGGCGTAAATGCCAGCAATGCAGCATCTGTTCACGATTATCCGCTGGCGACAAAGCACTGTGACGGCTATGATGCCGAAGCCAGCCTGCGTTTATCCGTCGACGCAGGCGGTGTACGTCATTACGTGCGTGAATAATTATCAGAAGTCTCACCATGCTGAAATTCCGAGTCTCTTTACTTAGCCTGGCGCTGTTGCTGGGGGCGTCCGCTGCTGTGCCAGCCGTCGCTAAAACGCCCGCGGTGACCACTGCTGCTGCCCAGCCGCAAATTGCATCCGGCAGCGCGATGATTGTCGACCTCAACACCAATAAGGTGATTTACGCCAGCCATCCGGACCTGGTGCGCCCGATCGCTTCAATAACCAAATTAATGACCGCGATGGTGGTGCTTGATGCCCATCTGCCGCTGGACGAAAAACTGAAAGTGGATATCAGCCACACGCCAGAGATGAAAGGGATCTACTCTCGCGTGCGCCTGAACAGCGAAATCAGCCGTAAAAACATGCTGCTGCTGGCGCTGATGTCATCCGAAAACCGTGCGGCCGCGAGCCTCGCGCACCACTATCCTGGCGGTTACGACGCGTTTATTCGCGCGATGAACGCTAAAGCCAAAGCGCTGGGGATGAACAATACGCACTATGTTGAACCGACGGGGCTGTCGATTAACAACGTCTCGACGGCCCGCGATCTGACGAAACTGCTGATTGCCAGCAAGCAGTATCCGCTGATTGGCCAACTCAGCACGACCCGTGAAGAGATGGCGACCTTTGCCAACCCGGCCTATACGCTGCCGTTCCGCAACACTAACCATCTGGTTTACCGGGATAACTGGAACATTCAGCTAACGAAAACCGGATTCACCAACGCGGCAGGACACTGTCTGGTGATGCGTACCGTGTTTAACGGTAAGCCGGTGGCGCTGGTGGTGATGGATGCCTTCGGGAAATATACTCACTTTGCGGATGCGAGCCGCCTGCGGACCTGGATTGAGACCGGGAAAGTGCAGCCTGTACCGGCCGCGGCTTTGACGTATAAAAAGCAGAAAGCGGAGCAGATGGCGACGGCGCAGAACGATTAGGTACCTCTGCGCGCTGATGCCCTCACACCAACCCTCTCCCACAGGGAGAGGGAGAACACACTAAAAACGGTAACCCAGGTTACCGTTTTGCTTTTATTCCGGCAGCGTCCAGTCCCCGTCGTTGAGCGGGCGCTGCATAATCACCGTATCCCGCCAGTCGCCTTTCTTGTATCCCACGCTGCGCAGCTGACCGACAATCTCGAAGCCATGCTTTTTATGCAGCCGCAACGAACCGGCGTTGTTATTGCCATCTCCCACTACGGCAATCATCTGCCGCCACGGGCCTTGTTCGCAGCGTGCGATAAGCGCATCCATTAATGCCGTGCCAAAACCGCGGCCGGTGGTGCTGGCGTCCACGTAAATCGACTCTTCCAGGGTATAGCGGTAGGCGTGTCGCGGTCGGTAAGGACTGGCATAGCAGTAACCCACCACGATGCCGCGATACAGTGCGATGAGCCACGGTAAACCGTTCTCAGCCACGCTTTTCATACGCTGGCGCATTTCGTCGATAGTCGGGGGGACTTCTTCAAAGGACGCGCGTCCGTGAAGCACATGCCAGGCATAAATTGCGGTGATGGCATGCACATCATCGGGAAGGGCGTCGCGCACTTCCAGTTCGGTTTCGGATAAAACGTCAACAGCCGACATGATGTGCCTGCTCCTCGTGATCGCATGCCGGAGAAACGTTTCTCCGGCGACAGACCGCTACTCTATTACGATTAACAAGCGCTAAACAATCTCTCAAATTTGGCTGTAGTAATTAATCAGACGCTTGCGTTGAGTGCTGCTCCGCGTCTGGGCTCTCTTTCCAGTATTTCTTCCGCGTTGTTTTACCAATGCCGGGGTTCATGCTGTTTGTAGGGTCATTCTCGCGATAAAACTGCTTAAGTGCGTCAGGAGCTTTATAAAGATGCCCGACGTTGTGTTCCGCAGGATATTGTGCGCCACGCTCGTGAAGAAGGGCGAGCATCTGCTCTTTCAGTTCGTGGGCATCAACTCCTTTTTTGACAATGTAATCCTGATGGAAGACATAGCACATAAAATGGCCGTAATAGAGCTTATGCACCAGCTTGCTGTCGATTTCCGGCGGCAAATGCTCAAACCACTCGGTGTCGTTACGGCGCAGGGCAATATCCAGCGCCAGGATATCTTCCACCTCGTCGGAGTGTACTGCCTGGTAACGGATAGCGGCTCCCGCCGCGGCAAAACGGTGCAGGAAGGCTTTGCTGCCCTCTTCAGGGGTACAGGCGAAGAAATCCCCTTCGGCGGTTTTGAAGAAGTCGGTCAGCCAGGCCTGCGCTTCGGCAATCCCGTCCCCGGCCATTTTCAGCAGCAGATGATGTTCGTACTTATCACGCCAGGTTTTCATTCGCTCCGGCAAATGCGCCGGGAAAACGTTGCCCAGCTTCTGCATAAAGCGGTCGGTGAAGTGAGGTTTGAACAGCGACACTTTCTCCAGCATCGCATCGGTGCGGCCCTTCATGGTGAAGAAGAACGGCATTTTGTCGGTGCCGAGCTTGTCGATCATCAGGAACGTATCTTTGCCGTAACGCTCGGCAATGTCGTAAATGTCCCGATGCATATATTCGCCCGCCACCGGCAGGTGGGTGAATTCGCCCAGAATATGACGACGGATTTCGGTTAACACTTCAGGCTGGTTGGTGCCGATATAAAACACCTGCTGCTTTTTCTCTGCCGGGAAGGTGTCGAGACGCACCGCGAAAACGGCAAGCTTGCCCGCACAGCCGGAGGACTCAAACAGACGGTCCGGGTCGGCGTTATAGCGCGCCGGCGTATCGGCTTCAATATCGCGCACGCGGGTAATGTAGTCATGGTCGTGCGCGTGGCGGCCATCGTGCTGAACGTCTTCATCCTTCACGCGATCGTCGTCGAGCTTGCTGAGGATCTGTTCCGGCGTGACGCCGAGATCGATTCCCAGATGGTTCACCAGCGTCAGCTTGCCGTCTTCATTGATACGGGCAAACAGCGACATCTCGGTGTAAGCCGGGCCGCGCTGCACCAGCGAGCCGCCGGAGTTATTGCAGATCCCACCGACGACCGAGGCGCCAATGCAGGAGGAGCCGATCACCGAATGCGGTTCGCGTCCCAGCGGCTTAAGCGCTTTTTCCAGCGAGTAAAGAGTGGTACCTGGGAAGGCGAGTACCTGCTCGCCTTTATCCAGCAGATGCAGCTTGTCGAGGCGCAGAGTGCTGATAATCACGATGTCACGATCGTAATCGTTGCCGTTCGGCGTAGAACCTTCGGTCAGGCCGGTGTTGGCCGCCTGCATTAATATAATCTTGTCGGCGGCAACGCAGGCGCTCAGCACGCGCCACAGTTCCAGCAGCGTGCCCGGAAAGACTACCGCCAGCGCCTCGCCCTGACCGGAGCGGAAACCCTTACGGTAGCGGGCGGTTTTAGCCGGGTCGGTGAGCAGGTGAGAGGAGCCAACCAGGCGCGACAGTTCGTTAATGAATGTTTTGTTATCGTCAGTTCGAACAGAAGACATCTTCCACTCCTTGTGGTGGGGCAAATTTCTCGCTGTAAAGCATAGCGCGATTAACAGTTTCGCGGTCTACTATTCATGAGAAAAATCAGAGAATAACCCTGCAAGCAAAAGAGGGTTTATGGCACACTGCGCTTTTCGCCCGGACCGGTGGCCTTCTTCCGGCGGTTAATGATGAGAGAGTAACGACATGAGATGGATATGTTCTTTAGGTGTCGCCGTCAGCCTGGCGCTGCAGCCTGCGCTGGCAGATGAGTTGTTTGGCAATCACCCGCTTACGCCTGAAGCCCGGGACGCATTTGTCACGGAACTGCTTAAAAAGATGACGGTTGATGAGAAGATCGGCCAGCTGCGTCTGATAAGCGTCGGCCCGGATAACCCGAAAGAGGCCATCCGGGAGATGATCAAAGAAAGCCAGGTGGGCGCCATCTTTAACACCGTCACCCGCCAGGATATCCGCAAAATGCAGGATCAGGTAATGGCGCTTAGCCGCCTGAAGATCCCTCTCTTCTTCGCCTATGACGTGGTACACGGCCAGCGCACCGTCTTCCCTATCAGTCTCGGCCTGGCCTCCTCCTTTAACCTCGATGCGGTGAAAACCGTCGGTCGCGTGTCGGCTTATGAAGCGGCGGATGACGGCCTGAACATGACCTGGGCTCCGATGGTCGATGTCTCGCGCGATCCGCGCTGGGGCCGTGCATCGGAAGGCTTCGGTGAAGATACGTATTTAACCGCCACGATGGGCAAAACCATGGTGGAAGCGATGCAGGGCAAAAGCCCGGCAGACCGCTATTCGGTGATGACCAGCGTCAAACACTTCGCGGCCTATGGCGCAGTGGAGGGCGGTAAAGAGTACAACACTGTCGACATGAGCCCGCAGCGCCTGTTCAACGACTATATGCCGCCGTACAAGGCAGGGCTGGATGCAGGCAGCGGCGCGGTGATGGTGGCGCTTAACTCGCTGAACGGCACGCCGGCGACCTCCGATTCGTGGCTGCTGAAAGACGTGCTGCGTGACCAGTGGGGCTTTAAGGGCATCACCGTGTCTGACCACGGCGCGATTAAAGAGCTGATCAAACACGGCACTGCATCCGACCCGGAAGACGCCGTGCGCGTGGCGCTGAAGTCTGGCATTAACATGAGCATGAGCGATGAATACTACAGCAAATACCTGCCGGGGCTGGTGAAGAGCGGCAAGGTGACGATGGCGGAGCTGGACGATGCCACGCGCCACGTGCTGAACGTGAAATATGACATGGGGTTGTTTAACGATCCTTACAGCCACCTGGGGCCAAAGGATTCCGACCCGGCGGACACCAATGCTGAAAGCCGCCTGCACCGCAAAGAAGCGCGTGATGTGGCGCGCGAAAGCCTGGTGCTGCTGAAGAACCGCCTCGACACGCTGCCGCTGAAAAAGTCCGGCACCATTGCCGTGGTGGGCCCACTGGCTGACAGCAAACGCGACGTGATGGGCAGCTGGTCTGCGGCAGGCGTCGCCGATCAGTCCGTGACCGTGCTGACCGGTATCAAGAGCGCCGTCGGTGAAAACGCCAAAGTGGTGTACGCCAAAGGGGCAAACGTCACCAATGATAAAGACATCGTCACCTTCCTCAACCAGTACGAGGAAGCGGTGAAGGTCGATCCGCGCACGCCGAAAGAGATGATCGACGAAGCGGTAAACGCGGCTAAGCAGTCGGACGTTGTTGTCGCGGTCGTGGGCGAAGCGCAGGGGATGGCGCATGAAGCTTCCAGCCGTACCGATATCACTATTCCGCAGAGTCAGCGCGATCTGATTGCCGCCCTGAAAGCCACCGGCAAGCCGCTGGTGCTGGTGCTGATGAACGGTCGTCCGCTGGCGCTGGTGAAAGAAGACCAGCAGGCAGATGCCATTCTGGAAACCTGGTTCGCCGGTACCGAAGGCGGTAACGCTATCGCCGACGTGCTGTTTGGCGATTACAACCCGTCCGGCAAGCTGCCGATGTCCTTCCCGCGCTCCGTCGGGCAGATCCCGGTTTATTACAGCCACCTGAACACCGGTCGCCCGTACAACGCCGACAAGCCGAACAAGTACACGTCACGTTACTTCGATGAAGCCAACGGCCCGTTGTATCCGTTTGGTTATGGTCTGAGCTACACCACCTTCAAGGTCTCCGGGGTGAAAATGTCGGCCCCGACCCTGAAGCGTGATGGCAAAGTGACCGCCAGCGTCGAGGTGACCAACACCGGCAAGCGCGAAGGGGCAACGGTGATTCAGATGTACGTGCAGGATGTCACTGCGTCGATGAGTCGTCCCGTGAAGCAGCTGCGTGGTTTCGAAAAGGTTGACCTGAAGCCGGGTGAAACCAAAACCATCAGCTTCCCGATTGACGTGGATGCGCTGAAGTTCTGGAACCAGCAGATGAAATACGATGCGGAACCCGGCAAATTTAACGTCTTTATCGGGGTGGACTCCGCTCGCGTGAATAAAGGCGAATTCGAACTGCTGTAACCTTTCCTGCCTTTGCATCCCCCCGTCCTGCGGGGGATGCATCTTACCTTATGCTAAAAAGGCATTTTGACGGTTAATTCTGCCGTTTTAAGCTACGCTTTTCTCTCAAGCCTCTGAAAAAGGCAGCAAAAAAATGAGGATAGCGGAATGACGATTATTAAGGGGATGTTGGGATCGGCGGCATTACTGGCGGCGCTGAGTGTGCCGTTACAGGCGGCGGAGCCGGTAAAAGTGGGTTCCAAGATCGATACCGAAGGCGCGCTGCTCGGGAATATTATTTTGCAGGTGCTGGAAAGCCACGGTCTGAAAACCGTCAATAAAGTCCAGCTCGGCACCACGCCCGTGGTACGCGGGGCGATTACCTCCGGCGAACTGGATATCTACCCGGAATACACCGGCAACGGGGCATTCTTCTTTAAAGATGAAAACGATCCGGCATGGAAAAACGCCAAAGCCGGGTATGAGAAAGTCAAAAAACTCGACGCGGAACAGAACAAACTGATCTGGCTGACCCCGGCTCCGGCCAACAATACCTGGACCATCGCTGTGCGCAAAGATGTGGCGGAGAAAGGTAAGCTGACCTCACTGACGGATCTTAGCCGCTACCTGAAAGAGAAGGGTGATTTTAAGCTTGCGGCGTCCGCAGAGTTTATCGAGCGTCCTGACGCGCTGCCCGCGTTCGAAAAAGCCTACGGTTTCAAACTCGACCAGGCGCAGCTGCTCTCTCTGGCGGGCGGGGATACTGCGGTGACCATCAAAGCCGCAGCGCAGCAAACCTCGGGTGTTAATGCGGCCATGGCCTACGGTACCGATGGCCCGGTGGCGGCGCTCGGCCTGCAGACCCTGACCGATCCTAAAGGCGTTCAGCCGATTTACGCCCCGACCCCGGTCGTGCGTGAGGCGGTGCTGAAAGCCCATCCGGAGATTGCCGACTGGCTCAAGCCGGTCTTCGAAAAGCTGGATGAAAAAACGCTGCAGCAGCTGAATGCCAGCATTGCCGTCGAGGGACTGGATGCCAAAAAAGTGGCCGCCGACTTCCTGAAACAACAAGGGCTTGTGAAGTAACGGGAAAGGGCTGTGCCAATAAAATGTCATAACCGCGTACTGCTGCTGTTGGCCTGCACGGCCATCGCGGCGGTCGCGTTACCGTTTGTGAATGTCGCCCCTAACCGCCTGATGTCGGGGGAGGGAAAAGCACTCTGGCAGGTCTGGTCGTTTACGCCGGGGTGGCTGGCGGCGTCGCTGGGCGCGTGGGTGATCCTGTCGCTCTGGCAGGGACGCCCGGCGCAGTGGCTGACGCTGCTCCTCTCCGAAGGGCTGTTTATTATCCTGTTCTGGAGTGCCGGACTGGCGGCGACGCATATGGCGTCGGCGGAAAGTCCACTGGCGAGGACCTCTATAGGCAGCGGCCTCTGGCTCTGGCTGGCGCTCTGTTTGCTGGCCTGCAGCGATGCGATTCGTCGACTCATCTCCAGTGCCGTCTGGCGCTGGGTACTGAATGCGCAGATATGGTGTATACCCTTGTTCCTGCTGTTCAGCGGGGAGCTGAACAATCTCTCGCTGTTAAAAGAGTACGCCAACCGCCAGGAGGTATTTGATGATGCCTTGGCGCAACACCTGACGATCCTCTTCGGCACGCTCCTTCCGGCGCTTCTGCTCGGGATTTCGCTGGGCATGTGGTGTTACCGCCATCCTTCCCGCCAGGGCGGCATTTTTGCCGTGCTCAACGTCATCCAGACGATTCCTTCCGTTGCGCTGTTTGGCCTGCTGATTGCCCCGCTGGCCGGGCTGGTGAAGTCGTTTCCGGTGCTGGGCGCGGCAGGCATCGCCGGAACGGGATTAACCCCGGCGCTTATCGCGCTGGTGCTCTATGCACTGTTGCCGCTGGTGCGCGGCGTGGTCGCGGGGTTAAGCCAGGTCGCGCCGGATGTGCTGGAAAGCGCCCATGCCATGGGGATGAGCGCGCGGCAGTGTTTCTGGAAGATACAGCTCCCGCTGGCGCTACCCCTGCTGCTGCGCAGCCTGCGGGTAGTCGCCGTTCAGACCGTGGGCATGGCGGTGATCGCCGCGCTGATTGGCGCGGGTGGCTTTGGTGCGCTGGTGTTCCAGGGGCTGCTGAGCAGTGCTCTCGATTTGGTGTTGCTGGGCGTGGTGCCCACGATTGCGCTGGCGGTGGTTGTCGACGCGCTGTTTGCCTTATGGCTCGCGCTGCTCAGGAGAAGCGCCAATGATTGAATTTCATGATGTCAGTAAAACCTTTGCGGGTCGCCCGGCGGCGAGCCATCTCAACCTGAACTTTGCCGAAGGCGCGTTTTCCGTGCTGATTGGTACGTCAGGGTCGGGAAAATCCACCACGCTGAAGATGATCAACCGTCTGGTCGAGCATGACAGTGGGCTGATCCGCTTTGCCGGGGAAGAGATCCGCAGTCTGCCGGTGCTGGAGTTGCGCCGTCGGATGGGCTATGCCATTCAGTCCATCGGACTGTTTCCCCACTGGACGGTGGCGCAAAACATTGCCACTGTGCTGCAGCTGGAGAAATGGTCGCGGGCTAAAACGGCTGACCGGGTGGAGGAACTGATGTCTCTGCTGGGGTTAGAGCCTGCCCTGCGCGACCGCTATCCGCACCAGCTTTCCGGTGGGCAGCAGCAGCGCGTGGGCGTGGCGCGCGCGCTGGCGGCCAATCCGCAGGTGTTGCTGATGGACGAACCCTTTGGTGCGCTGGATCCGGTGACGCGCGGGGCGCTGCAGACGGAAATGACCCGTATTCACCGCATTCTCGGAAGGACGATTGTCCTCGTGACGCACGATATTGATGAAGCTCTGCGTCTGGCTGACCATCTGGTCCTGATGGATCACGGCGAAGTGGTGCAGCAGGGCGCGCCGCTCGCGCTGCTGACCAGCCCGAAGAACGACTTTGTGCGTGAGTTTTTTGGCCGCAGCGAGCTGGGCGTCAGGTTGCTCTCCCTGCGCACGGTCGGTGACTATATGCGTCGACAGGATACGTCGCTCGCCGGTGAACCGCTACAGGCGCAAATGACCCTGCGGGATGCTCTCTCCGCGTTTGTGGCGCGCCAGTGTGAAGTGCTACCCGTTTCGGATGCCCGGGGGGCACCGTGCGGAAGCTTACATTTTCGCGATCTGCTGGCCGGGGAGGTGACGCGTGAAGGCTCTGCGTGATCCGCTCCTCTGGCTGGTAGCGCTGTTTGTCGCCTTACTGTTTTTGATGCCTCACAGCGCGGTACTGTTCAGCGCACTTTTCCCTGGGCTGCCGCGCCCGGTGTACCAGCAGGAGAGCTTTATTAATCTCGCCGTGGCGCATCTCTGGCTGGTGGCGCTCTCCAGCACTGTCGCGATTGTGCTGGGCACAGGTGCGGGTATCGCGGTGACCCGGCCTGCCGGGCGGGAGTTTCGTCCACTGGTGGAAACCATCGCGGCTATTGGACAGACGTTTCCGCCGGTGGCGGTGCTGGCCATTGCGGTGCCGGTCATGGGATTTGGTCAGCAGCCTGCGCTTATAGCGCTGATTTTATACGGGGTGTTGCCCATTCTGCAGGGCACGCTGGCGGGTATTGCGGCTGTCCCGGCATCGGTGTTAAGCGTGGCAGAAGGGATGGGGATGAGTCGCTGGCAGCGGCTGCGCAAGGTGGAACTGCCGCTTGCAGCACCGGTTATTATTGCCGGGATCCGCACGTCGGTGATTATTAACATCGGGACGGCGACCATTGCGTCTACGGTGGGGGCCAATACGCTGGGAACGCCGATCATTATCGGCTTAAGCGGGTTTAACACGGCTTATATTGTGCAGGGAGCGGTGCTGGTCGCGCTGGCGGCTATCGTCGTCGACCGCCTTTTTGAGCGGCTGGCGATGTACCTCAGCCGACACCGCCACGAACAATAAACGAGTACCCTGCCAGCATTACGCCGCCGATACCGCTTACGGCCATCAGGACAAAAAGGGTAATCACGGCCAGTTTGGTTGCCTTCATCATGTGCTCCTGTTGTTAACGGAACAATTATACGGTGAAGCGCAGCTGTTAATGAACCATTAAATGCCGTTATGGCTCATCCGGGCCAAGGGAATAAACCGGATACCCATTCTCACGCCATTCCGTCAGCAGCTGTTGCTGCGTGGCGGACGGCACTTCGCCACACCAGACCAGCAGAGTCTGGCCGTCGAAAAACTCAGGCTTAAGCTGCGCCAGGGAGTGCGCAAGGACATCCACGCGCCAGCCCTGTTGGGTGGCAATCCACGCTTCCAGCCACAGGCGGGTGGTGTCGTGCACGTTCCAGCCGACCACCAGCGCATCTTTTCCGGCCTTGTTCTTCGCCGAGGCGAGGCAGACGGCAATGTAGTTAATCAGCACGCCGTCGAGCATGCTGAGCAGCGCCTGCAGGGTGGACTGCTGGCATTGCAGGCGTCGGCGGAGCGGAATGAAAAGATGGGCGATGAGCGTCTGTGCCGGATAATCGCGACCCTGCTCTTTGATCCATGCGCGCAGGCGCTGCACATTACCCGCCTGCAGGAGCCGCAGCAGGGTTTCCTGCTGTTCGCGCCAGAGGTGCTGCGTGTCCGGGTCGTCGTGGCTCAGCAAGGACTTCACTTTACCGACCTGCACGCCGTTGTCTATCCAGCTTTTAATTTCGCGGATCCGGTCAATATCGGCATCGTTGAAAAGGCGATGTCCGCCGTCCGTTCTCTGCGGTTTAAGCAATCCATACCGTCGCTGCCACGCCCGTAGGGTAACGGGATTGATATCACAAAGGAGTGCCACTTCACCTATCGTGTAAAGCGCCATATTTGCCCCCTGGCTTACGCGTTCCCAGCTTAACTGTAGACCCACTTTGCCGAACCAGGAAGGATTGATTGATTTTTGAACAAATAATGCGAAGGATGCGCGATGATCGGAAAAAGGTGTGATAACGGACACGATTTTGCGCTTTTTTGGGATGCTTCAAAGAAAGCAAACCTGCAACAGTGTATGTTACGCGTTTTTAGCGTGTGCGGTTTTGAGTATGTACGAGTTTAATCTGGTGCTGCTGTTGCTTCAGCAGATGTGCGTGTTTCTGGTCATCGCCTGGCTGATGAGCAAAACGCGTCTTTTTATCCCGCTGATGCAGGTCACCGTACGTCTGCCGCATAAGCTGCTCTGCTACGTCACCTTCTCTATTTTTTGCATAATGGGGACTTATTTTGGTCTTCATATCGAAGATTCTATCGCCAATACGCGCGCGATCGGCGCGGTGATGGGCGGGCTGCTTGGCGGCCCCGTCGTCGGTGGCCTTGTGGGGTTAACCGGCGGGCTGCATCGTTATTCCATGGGCGGGATGACGGCGCTCAGCTGTATGATCTCTACGATCGTGGAAGGGCTGCTTGGCGGCCTGGTACACAGCTACATGATCAAGCGTGGCCGCCCGGATAAAGTTTTTAGCCCGCTCACTGCCGGGGCGATCACCTTTGTGGCCGAAATGGCGCAGATGGCGATCATCCTGCTGATTGCCCGTCCCTTTGACGATGCGCTGCACCTGGTCAGCAGTATTGCGGCCCCGATGATGGTGACTAACACCGTCGGCGCGGCGCTGTTTATGCGCATTCTGCTTGATAAACGCGCCATGTTTGAGAAGTACACCTCGGCCTTTTCTGCCACGGCGTTGAAGGTTGCCGCCTCGACCGAAGGGATCCTGCGCCAGGGGTTCAACGAGGAGAACAGCATGAAGGTGGCGCAGGTGCTTTACAAAGAGCTCGATATCGGCGCGGTCGCCATCACCGATCGCGAAAAGCTGCTGGCGTTTACCGGCACCGGAGACGATCACCATCTGCCGGGCAAACCTATCTCCTCAACCTATACGCTGCGGGCCATTGAAACCGGCGAAGTAGTGTATGCCGATGGTAACGAAGTGCCTTATCGCTGCTCGCTGCATCCGCAGTGTAAGCTGGGCTCCACGCTGGTCATTCCGCTGCGCGGTGAAAATCAGCGGGTGATGGGCACCATCAAGCTGTATGAGGCGAAAAACCGCCTGTTCAGCTCCATCAACCGCACGCTGGGGGAGGGGATCGCTCAGCTGCTGTCAGCGCAAATCCTCGCCGGGCAGTATGAACGGCAGAAAGCCCTGTTAACGCAGTCTGAGATTAAGCTCCTGCATGCGCAGGTTAATCCGCATTTCCTGTTTAATGCCCTGAACACGCTTAAAGCGGTGATCCGCCGCGACAGCGATCAGGCCGCGCAGCTGGTGCAGTTTCTGTCGACCTTTTTCCGCAAGAACCTGAAACGTCCGTCAGAGATAGTGACCCTGTCCGATGAGATTGAGCACGTGAACGCCTATCTGCAGATTGAGCAGGCGCGTTTCCAGTCTCGCCTGCAGGTGTCGCTTTCCGTCCCGGATGACCTGGCGTATCAGCATCTTCCGGCCTTTACCCTGCAGCCTATCGTGGAAAATGCCATCAAACATGGAACTTCGCAGCTGCTCGGGATCGGAGAGATCACGATTGCTGCCAGCCGTTTTAACCATCATCTGGTGCTGGATATTGAAGATAATGCCGGGCTTTATCAGCCTTCCACGTCGGGCGGGCTAGGGATGAGCCTGGTGGATAAACGTCTGCGTGCCCACTTTGGCGACGACTGCGGTATTACCGTGGCCTGTGAGCCGGACCGATTTACCCGTATTACCGTTCGACTGCCGCTGGAGGAAAACGCATGTTAAGAGTGCTGATTGTGGATGATGAGCCGCTGGCACGGGAAAACCTGCGCGTTCTGCTGCAGGAGCAGCCAGATATTGAGGTTGTGGGAGAGTGTGCGAACGCCATTGAGGCCATTGGTGCCGTGCATAAGTTGCGCCCTGACGTGCTGTTCCTCGACATTCAAATGCCGCGTATCAGCGGGCTGGAGATGGTGGGTATGCTCGACCCGGCGCATCGTCCCTACATCGTGTTTCTGACGGCCTTCGACGAGTATGCCGTTAAGGCTTTTGAGGAGCACGCGTTTGATTATTTACTCAAGCCGATTGAAGAGAAGCGGCTGGAAAAGACCCTGAACCGGTTACGCCAGGAGCGAACCGTCCAGGATGTCACGCTGCTGCCAGAGAACCAGCAGCCGCTGAAATTTATCCCGTGCACCGGGCACAGCCGAATCTATCTTTTGCAGATGGATGATGTGGCCTTCGTGAGTAGCCGACTGAGCGGCGTGTTTGTCACCAGTGCAGAGGGAAATGAAGGATTTACCGAACTGACTCTGCGCACGCTGGAGAGCCGCACGCCGCTGATCCGCTGTCATCGCCAGTATCTGGTGAACATGGCGCATCTGAAAGAGATCCGCCTGGAAGACAACGGCCAGGCCGAGCTGGTCCTGCGCGCCGGGCAGACTGTTCCCGTCAGCCGCCGCTATCTGAAAAGTTTGAAAGAGGCGATTGGCCTGTAAAGCTGGTACACTGCGCGCCATTGCATCATCGACATTCGAAGGCTCTATGCTCAGTAACGATATTCTCCGTAGCCTGCGCTACACCCTGAAAGCAAACAACAACGACATGGTGCGCATTCTTGCACTGTCCGACATGGAATCCACGTCTGCAGGTTTTGACACCTGGATGACCAAAGAGGATGAAGAGGGCTTCGTGCGCTGCCCCGACATCATTTTGTCGGGTTTCCTGAATGGTCTGATTTATGACAAGCGTGGCAAAGATGAGTCCGCCCCGGAGATGGCGCTGGAGCGTCGCGTGAACAACAACACGGTACTGAAAAAGCTGCGCATCGCGTTCTCGCTGAAAACGGACGATATTGTGGCGATCATGACGGAGCAAAAATACCGCGTATCCGTGCCGGAAGTGACTGCCATGATGCGCGCGCCGGACCACAAAAACTACCGCGAGTGCGGCGATCAGTTTCTGCGTAATTTTCTGCGCGGGCTGACCCACCGGGTGCATCACCCTAAAGCGTAAAGACGGCATGGGTGCGGCCTGATGCCCTCACCCCGACCCTCTCCCACAGGGAGAGGGAGAACAAAAAAGCCGGAGATAATCTCCGGCTTTTTTGTTATTTCACCTGCTGACCCGGCTTCGCGCCTTCGTCAGGGCTTAACAGGAAAATGTCTTTCCCGCCGGGGCCTGCGGCCATCACCATCCCCTCAGAGATGCCGAAGCGCATTTTACGCGGTGCCAGGTTCGCCACCATCACGGTCTGACGGCCAATCAGCACCTGTGGATCCGGGTAGGCTGAACGGATTCCGGAGAAGACGTTGCGCTTCTCGCCGCCCAGATCCAGCGTCAGGCGCAGCAGCTTGTCAGAGCCTTCCACGAATTCCGCGTTTTCAATCAGCGCTACGCGCAGGTCAACTTTGGCGAAATCGTCAAAGGTGATGGTTTCCTGAATCGGATCGTCCGCCAGCGGGCCGGTCACCGGTGCTGTAGCGGCCTTCACCTCTTCTTTAGAGGCTTCGACCAGGGCTTCAACCTGCTTCATCTCAATGCGGTTATACAACGCTTTGAAGGTGTTCACCTTGTGGCTGAGCAGCGGCTGCTGGATAGCATCCCAGGTCAGTTCGGTGTTCAGGAAGGCTTCAGCACGCGCGGCCAGCTGCGGCAGAACCGGTTTCAGCCAGGTCATCAGCACGCGGAACATGTTCAGACCCATGGTGCAGATCGCCTGCAGGTCGGCGTCGCGGCCTTCCTGTTTGGCAACCACCCATGGCGCCTGCTCGTCTACATAGCGGTTGGCAACATCAGCCAGCGCCATGATTTCACGAATGGCTTTACCGAATTCACGGCTTTCCCACGCTTCGCCAACCGCAGCGGCGGCGTCAGTGAAGGTTTTATACAGCTCAGGATCGGCCAGCTCTGCGGAGAGCACGCCGTCAAAGCGTTTGGCGATAAAGCCTGCGTTACGGGACGCCAGGTTCACCACCTTGTTGACGATGTCTGCGTTCACGCGCTGGACGAAATCTTCCAGGTTCAGGTCAATGTCGTCGATGCGAGAGGAGAGCTTCGCCGTGTAGTAGTAGCGCAGGCTATCCGCGTCGAAGTGGTTCAGCCAGGTGCTGGCTTTAATGAACGTCCCGCGAGATTTAGACATCTTCGCGCCGTTAACCGTCACGTAGCCGTGCACGAACAGGTTGGTCGGCTTGCGGAAGTTGCTGCCTTCCAGCATTGCCGGCCAGAACAGACTGTGGAAGTAAACGATGTCTTTACCGATGAAGTGATACAGCTCGGCAGTGGAATCTTTCTTCCAGTATTCGTCGAAGCTGACGGTGTCGCCACGCTTGTCGCACAGGTTCTTGAAGGAGCCCATGTAGCCGATGGGTGCGTCCAGCCAGACATAGAAGTATTTGCCCGGTGCGTTCGGGATTTCGAAGCCGAAGTACGGCGCATCGCGGGAGATATCCCACTGTTGCAGACCGGATTCGAACCACTCCTGCATCTTGTTCGCCACCTGCTCCTGCAGCGCGCCGCTGCGGGTCCACGCCTGCAGCATTTCGCTGAAGGATGGCAGGTCAAAGAAGAAGTGCTCGGAATCACGCATCACAGGCGTAGCGCCGGACACCACGGATTTCGGCTCGATAAGCTCAGTCGGGCTGTAGGTTGCGCCACACACTTCGCAGTTATCGCCGTACTGATCCGGTGATTTGCATTTCGGGCAGGTGCCTTTGACGAAACGGTCCGGCAGGAACATGCCTTTTTCCGGATCGTACAGCTGAGAGATGGTGCGGTTTTTGATAAAATCGTTCTCTTTCAGACGCGTGTATATTAGCTCCGACAGCTCACGGTTCTCGTCGCTGTGGGTGGAGTGATAGTTGTCATAGCTGATGTCAAAGCCAGCAAAATCGGTCTGATGCTCCTGACTCATTTCGGCAATCATCTGCTCCGGGGAGATACCCAGCTGCTGCGCTTTCAGCATGATCGGCGTGCCGTGAGCATCGTCTGCACAGATGAAGTTTACCTCGTGGCCGCGCATTCGCTGGTAACGGACCCAGACATCAGCCTGGATATGCTCCAGCATGTGGCCGAGGTGGATTGAGCCGTTGGCGTACGGCAGGGCGCACGTTACCAGAATTTTTTTCGCGACTTGAGTCATAGTAGGCATTACTTCTTTTAACTGTGAAAAGGGTTTTCGATATTACCAAAAGGGGCATTATTAAGTAAGCACAAACCGCGGCCTTTCAGGTAAACTTGTTGTCTAAGGTCTTATTCACAAGAACAAAGGAGTCGGGATGAGTTCTCAATCCCAGGCCAAATCACCGGAAGCCTTACGAGCAATGGTCGCCGGGACGCTGGCTAACTTTCAGCATCCAACCCTGAAACATAATCTTACGACGCTGAAAGCGTTACACCACGTTGCGTGGCTGGACGATACGCTGCACATTGAGCTGCAGATGCCCTTCGTCTGGAGCACCGCCTTTGATGCGCTGAAAGAGCAGACCAGCTCTGAGCTGCTGCGCATTACCGGAGCGAAAGCGATCGACTGGAAGCTGAGCCACAGCATCGCCACGCTGAAGCGTGTGAAGAATCAGCCTGGCGTGAACGGTGTGAAAAACATCATCGCCGTGAGCTCAGGTAAAGGCGGGGTGGGCAAATCGTCTACCGCAGTAAACCTGGCGCTTGCGCTGGCGGCGGAAGGGGCGAAGGTGGGTATTCTCGATGCCGATATCTATGGTCCGTCCATTCCAAACATGCTGGGTGCGGAAAACCAGCGTCCAACCTCGCCGGACGGTACGCATATGGCGCCGATCGTGGCGCATGGGCTGGCGACCAACTCAATCGGTTACCTGGTGACTGACGATAACGCCATGGTCTGGCGCGGCCCGATGGCCAGCAAAGCGCTGATGCAGATGCTGCAGGAAACCATGTGGCCGGATCTCGATTATCTGGTGCTGGATATGCCGCCGGGTACTGGTGATATCCAGCTGACGCTGGCGCAGAACATTCCGGTAACGGGCGCTGTGGTGGTGACCACACCGCAGGACATCGCGCTGATCGACGCCAAAAAAGGCATCGTCATGTTCGAAAAAGTGGAGGTGCCGGTACTTGGTATCGTTGAGAACATGAGCATGCACATCTGCAGCAACTGTGGGCACCACGAGCCAATCTTTGGTACCGGTGGCGCAGAAAAGCTGGCCGAACAGTATCATACCCAACTGCTGGGTCAGATGCCGCTGCATATCACCCTGCGCGAAGATCTGGACAGCGGAAAACCGACGGTTGTTAGCCGTCCGGACAGCGAATTTGCGGATATGTATCGTCAGCTGGCGGGGCGCGTTGCGGCGCAGCTTTACTGGCAGGGCGAAGTCATTCCGAGCGAAATCGCGTTCCGCGCGGTGTAACTCCTCTGCACTTTAATGCCGGGTGGCGCTTCGCTTACCCGGCCTACAAATGGCACCATCACGTAGGTCGGGTAAGGCTAAGCCGCCACCCGACGTTAACTCAGCCGATAATGCATCAGATAGTACTCTCCGTCCGGAGAATCACCCGTTGCCTCAATGTGCCAGCCATGTCGCTGGTAAAACGCAATAGCCCGCCTGTTCTTCACCAGACACTTCAGTGCACCCGTGCTGGTAAACGTTTTCTGTACGTGCTCAAGTAACAGATGTCCGACACCCAGGCTCTGATACTGCGGATCAACAAACAGGTTGTGCAGAAAATTATCGTTGGTCCAGACGGAAGCAAACCCCAGGCGATGGCCGTCCTGCTCCGCAACCCAGATGGCTTCGTCCCGGGTAGCGGCGTCGAAATCTTCCAGATGCCAGCCAGAGTCATCAAGCCAGGGCCAGGCATCGCGTCGGGCGTGGAGATAGAGCGTGCGCAGGAAAGGCCGATCGCTCTCCTGCCACGGACGGATGACGATCGTATCAGCGATGATAGAAGATATCCCCATTATAGGCTTTGTAGATTTTGCCATCTGCATCGCCAATCAGGACGTAGTTTTCGCCCATGTAGGTCCAGTGGGTCCCTGCATCCGGTGCCGGCAGGTTACGCAACTGATACTGTTTGATGGTGTATTCGGGCGTTTGATACTGCGCCGGTGCGGTATCGCCGATTTTGAACTTAGTGAAATCAGCGATGAACTCTTGTTCCTCATAGGCTTTGATGCCTGATGGCGCAGCGGCGGTTTGCGGGGCAGAAAATGCGGATCCCGCCAGAGACAGTAATACACCCAGAAGCAGCAATTTACGCTTAGCCATTTTTTCTCCAGTGATATCGTTACAGATGTTTTGTCTGCGGGCGCGCGTATGAAGCAAGGCAGACAGTCCATTTTAAGGATCAACGCAAGCCGTGTATGAAAAAAATGTAACAAAAATGGACAGTTTTGTGTAGTCGAACCGTGTGGGTCTTATTTGTGTGGTCGATATTTACCATTACTAATATTTGTTATTTTTATTAATCTATTCTGAAAATAACTTTTAGCATCAAAATTGCGCGGTTAAGCGAATGCTTTACTGAGGAATACCCTTTAGTATCATCCTTCGGATGAAGTGATATTACTTTTGATTTTATTAGACGATTGTGCATTGGCTCAGTTTTTTAAAGCGAATGTATTCGTTTTTTAGAATTTCATGGTAATGCCATTAAAATAATAACTAATTATATTTCATGGTGTTAGTTGCATTCTTTTTGCAGATGTAACGCCTGGCGCAACGATAAATCAACATTTTATATAAATGAAAAACACAACTGCATTCCCACTATTATTTCTTTTTCTTAGCCAGTTAACAGGGTGTGTATTTTCACCGGGTCAGCACTTAAGTCTGTCTGGAAAAAAAGTTACGCCGAGTGAAGAAATTAATCATCAACTGGATAAACGTGTAGAAATTTTTCCAGTGACCCCTGGGTTGATTGAAAAACTGCGTCCGCCCGTGTCGAAATCTCAGGCGAATCCTAATCTGGATGAGCAGCTCAAAAACTGGGAATACCGTATTGGCACAGGCGACATCCTGACGGTCACCGTCTGGGATCACCCTGAATTAACGACGCCTGCCGGGCAGTATCGTAGCGCGAGCGATGCGGGCAACTGGGTCAACGCCGACGGTACGCTTTTTTACCCCTATGTCGGTAAGCTGCACGTAGCGGGCAAAACAGTTTCACAGATACGTGAAGAGATTACCGCGCGACTGGATAAGGTCATTGAGAGCCCTCAGGTGGATGTCAGCATAGCCTCCTTCCGTTCGCAAAAAGCCTATATCACTGGTGAGGTAGAGAAATCGGGCCAGCAGCCCATTACCAATATTCCACTGACGGTGATGGATGCAGTCAACGCTGCTGGTGGGCTATCTGCGGATGCCGACTGGCGGAATGTGGTACTCACGCATAATGGTCAGGACTCACGTCTTTCCCTCTATGCCCTGATGCAGCACGGCGATTTAACGCAAAACAAGCTGCTTTATCCTGGCGATATCTTGTTTGTTCCCCGAAACGACGCGCTGAAAGTGTTCGTGATGGGGGAGGTGGTTAAACAGAGCACCCTTAAAATGGATCGTAGCGGCATGACGCTGGCCGAAGCGCTGGGAAATGCTGGCGGCTTAAACCAGAACATGGCCGATGCCACCGGCATTTTTGTTATTCGACAGGTAGCGAAAAAAGGCGACGCGGACAAAATTGCCAACATCTATCAACTGAATGCAGAAGATGCGTCAGCCATGGTGCTAAGCACGGAATTTCAGCTGGAGCCGTATGACATTGTCTATGTGACCACCGCACCGCTTTCACGCTGGAATCGCGTCATTACCCAACTGGTGCCGACTATCACAGGTGTTCACGATCTGACCGAAACCGTCCGCTATATCAGATCGTGGCCGCAATAATGTTCAATTCAATCTTAGTGGTTTGCACAGGCAATATTTGCCGTTCGCCAATGGGTGAACGGCTGTTGCGCCAGCAGTTACCCGGCAGGCAGGTGACCTCGGCAGGTATTTTCGGTCTCGAAGGATGCCCGGCGGATGCCGCTGCGCAGGCCGTGGCCTGGCGTCATGGTATTTCGCTGGAGGGGCATGTTGCCCGCAAGGTGACGCGTAGCCTGTTACAAAAATCCGATTTGATTCTGGTGATGGAGCCGAAACACCTTCGTTTTATCGCCACTATGGCCCCGGAGAACCGGGGAAAATCGCTGCTATTTGGACAATGGCTGGAAACCAAGGACATTCCCGACCCGTATCATAAAAGTCGTGAAGCCTTCGAATATGTTTTCAACCAATTGGGAAAAGCCAGTCAGGAATGGGCTCGTCGTTTGAGTCAACAAGGAATGAAGCAGTAATGTCGTCTTCTAAATCAGACAAATTTGGTGCTGCGACACCGCAGAATAATGAAATCGATCTCATTCAGTTGCTTGCTGAGATGTTTGATCACCGGATCATGATTGCGTGTATCACACTCCTGTTCACGGTATGTGCGGGGATTTATGCATTTAGCGCCACGCCAGTTTATCAGGCTGATGCCCTGGTGCAGGTCGAGGCGAAGCAGGATAACTCGCTACTTAAAAGCTTAAGCCAGTTCGGGTCCGATCTCTCCCCTGATGTCGCCCCAGAACTTCTACTCCTTAAATCAAGGATGATTCTGGGAGAGACCGTTGATCAACTCGGGCTAACATACCACGTTAAGCGGCGCGTACTCCCTGTTATCGGTCCTGTGTGGGAACAGATTCGGGGACGAAAATCTGATGAAATAACGATTGGCGCACTGACTATTCCGCTTCTGGAAGGTGAGCCACAAACGCTTTTACTCACCGCACAGGACCAGGGGCGATTTCATCTTGAGGGTAAGACGCTGGCTGTAGACGGCGTTGTGGGAAAAGCGCTGGTTAAAGATGGGGTATCTCTGCTGGTGACATCCCTCGATGCGGTTCCGGGTACCCAATTTATCCTCAAAACCGTCACGAAACTTGAAGCGATCAACGCCATTCAAAAGAGGCTTACGGTTGCTGAATCGGCGAAACAGAGCGGTATGATCGCGTTAACCATAGCGGGTGAAGACCCCAGTAAGATCGCCAGAGTGCTTAATACAATCGCTGAAAATTATCTCAGTCAGAATATCGCGCGTCAGGAAGCTCAAGATACCCGGAGCCTGACGTTTTTACAGACTCAATTACCGAAGATCAGTCGGGAGCTGGATGAAGCTGAAGCTCGCCTCAATGCCTACAGAGAGAAACGTGATTCTGTCGACTTGTCTCTGGAGGCAAAGTCGGTTCTTGATCAGGTTGTTAATGTGGAAAACCAGCTTAACGAGCTGACATTCCGTGAAGCAGAGGTTTCTCAGCTTTTCAAGAAGGATCACCCCACTTACCGCGCGTTACGGGAAAAGAAACAAACGCTTGAGCAGGAACGTACGCGCCTCAACAAACGCGTTTCAGCCATGCCCTCCACGCAGCAGGAAATATTACGCCTGAGTCGTGACGTGGAATCCGGGCGTACCATCTACCTGCAACTTCTGACGCGGCAGCAGGAGCTGAATATCTCCCGCTCCAGCGCGATTGGAAACGTGCGGATCATTGACCCGGCCGTGACGCAGCCCATTCCGATTAAACCGCGTAAAGCGCTTATTATTGTGCTAGGCATGCTGATGGGGTTAATGCTCTCGACCGGAACGGTTTTCGTGCGTTCGGCCTTTAAGCGGGGCATTACGTCATCTGAGCAACTTGAAATGCAGGGAATACCGCTTCTGGCGACGCTCCCGCGTTCAGTCTGGCTCTGGAAAAAGACGCATCTGCGCAGGCGGAACCTGTTTGCTTCCCACTGGAAACACAGAACATCAAACGTACCTTTCCTGCCAGTTGACCGGCCGACCGATATGTTTATCGAAGCGGTGCGCGGGCTCCGTACCAGTCTGCATTTTACAATGATGGATGCAACAAACCGGATCGTAGTGGTGTCAGGCCCTACGCAGGACTGCGGAAAGACCCTGGTCAGTACCTCACTGGCGTCGATTGCGGCTCAGGCGGGACAGCGAGTCTTGTTTATTGATGCGGATATGCGCAAGGGGTATGTCCACAATATTTTCAAACTGAACAATCATCTTGGATTGTCCAGCGTGCTCGGAGGAAACGTAGAATGGCAGGACGCGGTTCAACGCTTTGAGAAAGGCGGTTTTGATGTCCTGACCTGCGGACCCCGGCCTTCACATCCCGTTGATTTGCTCATAAGTGAACGCTTCCAGGCGGTAATGTCACGGATCGACACACTTTATGACATCGTCATTATCGACACCCCACCCGTACTTGCCGTGACGGATGCATTGCTGATCACCAGAGCCGCGGCCACCACGCTACTGGTTGCCCGTTTTGGAAAAACCAGCGGTAAAGAGGTCGAGCACTCACTGAAGCGTCTGCGGCAAACGGGCGTGCAGGTGAATGGCGCCATCCTCAACGATATCGTGAAATCCGCTGCGCTCTATTACAACTCGGGGTATAGCCACTACGACTACGGTTACACTCAGGAATAAGCGTGGCGCGACACTTCTTTACAGCACCGCGCCGAACAGCCCGTTAAGATGACCTCCGTTACAACGAGAGGTCATAATGGATAACCGTAAATTGAGTCGACTGCGCCGTTGGGCGCGGGAAGGGATCATTTTCTTTTTGCTCGCGCTGGCCGTGATGTGGGGCGTGGATCAATACCGCAAGCCCACACTCCCCGCCAGTTTTAGCGCCACCCCAATGCAAAGCATTGACGGAAAGCGCCACGATATCGAAGCGCTCAGCCAGGAGCGGCCACTGCTGATCTACGTCTGGGCCACCTGGTGTAGCATCTGCCGTTATACGACACCGGCGGTGGATAAGCTGGCAGAAGAGGGCGGTAACGTCATCAGTATTGCCATGCGTTCTGGTGATGATGCGAAGCTGGCTCGCTGGGTCGAGAAGAAAAGCCTGAGTATGCCGGTGATTAACGATGCAAACGGTGCGATGTCACAACAGTGGCAGGTGAGCGTAACGCCGACGCTGGTGATTGTATCGAAGGGGAATGTGGTCAGTACCACAACGGGCTGGACGAGCTACTGGGGATTAAAAATCAGGATGTGGTGGGCAGGTCTGTAAAAATAACCCCTCTCCCGGTGGAAGAGGGGTTTTGTATTACTTAGCCAGAACTTCCTGCGCGGTGTGCTCAACCAAAGACAGCAGGGTTTTAATATCCTCCAGCGTCACGGTTGGGTTCAGCAGCGTCAGCTTCAGGCAGGTAACGCCGTTATGCTCGGTCACACCGACGTTCGCACGACCAGACTCCAGCAGTGCATCACCAATTTTCTGGTTCAGCAGGGCGATACCCGCATCGTCCATCTGCACCTGGCCACGGAAGCGGAACAGCACGCTTGCCAGCTGTGGCTGCATAACCAGTTCCAGAGCAGGCTGCTCTTTCACGTAGGCGGCAACCTGCTGCGCCAGCGTCACGCCGTGATCGATGATCGCGGCGTATTGCTCCTGACCCAGTGCTTCCAGGCTCATCCACAGCTTCAGCGCGTCGAAACGACGGGTCGTCTGCAGAGATTTGGACACCAGATTTGGCACGCCCGCCTCTTCGTCGAACTCAGAGTTCAGGTAGGCCGCCTGATAGCGCATCAGCTCATAGTGACGTGCTTCTTTCAGCAGGAACGCGCCGCAGCTGATGGTCTGGAAGAACTGCTTGTGGAAGTCCAGCGTGACGGAATCCACCAGCTCAATACCGTCCAGGTAATGACGATACTGCTCAGACATCAGCAGCGCGCCGCCCCAGGCCGCATCAACGTGTACCCAGATGTTCTGCTTCGCCGCCAGTTCAGCAATCGCACGCAGCGGGTCGATAGCACCGGCATCGGTGGTACCGGCTGTCGCGACGATCGCCAGAATCTGCTCGCCGTTCGCGTTGCACTGCGCAATTTTCGCCGCCAGATCGGACAGATCCATACGGGAGAATTCATCCGTTTTCACCTGCACCACGGACTGGTAGCCCAGACCCATCAGCGCCATGTTTTTCTGCACGGAGAAGTGCGCGTTTTCGGAGCACAGTACGCGGATCTTACGCAGATCGCCCACCAGACCGTCCTGCTGAACGGAGTGACCCTGACGCGCGAAGAACGCATCACGGGCCAGCATCAGACCCATCAGGTTGCTCTGAGTACCGCCGCTGGTGAAAACACCTGCGTCGCCAGCCTGATAACCCACGCGGGTACGCAGCCATTCGATCAGTTTGATCTCAATGATGGTTGCGGACGGGCTTTGATCCCAGGAGTCCATACTCTGGTTAGTGGCGTTAATCAGCACTTCTGCCGCCTGGCTTACGACCAGACTTGGGCAGTGCAGGTGCGCCACACACTGTGGGTGATGAACGGACAAGCTGTCTTTCAGGAAGAACTCCACGGCGCGTTCAATCGCCGCTTCGTTGCCCAGCCCTTTCGGGTTGAAATCCAGCTTAATACGGTCGCGCAGTTCCGCGACCGTTTTGCCCTGGTACATCTCAGGCTGTTTCAGCCACTGCATCACAGCCTGAGTGCTTTGTTCAATCGCCTGCTGATAAGCGTCAATGCTCTGCGCAGAGGAGAACAAAATTGGGTTTGAATCTGACATCGTAATCAACTACTCCGGTTACGCCGGGCGAACGCCCGCAGCAAGCAGTGCCTGCTCGAATTTATCCAGGAAGATTTTCAGCTCTTCATCGCTGATCAGCAGAGAAGGCAGCAGACGCAGAACGATACCGTTGCGACCACCACGTTCCAGAATCAGACCCGCTTCGAAGCATTTCTTCTGAATCAGTGCAGACAGCTCGCCGTCGCCCGGGAAGCAACCCATGTGGTCAGCCGCTTCGTGTGGCTTAACGATCTCAATACCGATCATCATGCCCAGACCGCGAACGTGGCCGATGACCGGATAACGTTTCGCCATCTCTTTCAGCTGGCCTTTCAGCCATTCGCCCTGTGCAGCCACTTTGCCTGCGATGTTCTGGTCTTTCAGGATTTTCAGCGTCGTCAGACCGGTTGCCATCGCCAGCTGGTTGCCGCGGAAGGTGCCGGTGTGGTGACCCGGTGCCCATGCGTCGAACTGCTTTTTGATACCGAGCACGGCCAGCGGCAGACCGCCGCCAACGGCTTTAGACATCACGATAATGTCTGGCTCAATGCCCGCGTGTTCGAAGGCGAAGAATTTACCGGTACGGGCAAAGCCTGCCTGAACTTCGTCGAGGATCAGCAGAATGCCATGTTCCTGCGTCACTTTACGGATGCGCTGCAGCCACTCAGCCGGAGCCGGGTTCACGCCGCCTTCACCCTGAACGGCTTCGAGGATCACCGCTGCAGGTTTACGCACGCCGCTTTCAACGTCGTTAATCAGGTTGTCGAAGTAGTAGGTCAGCGCTTTAACACCCGCTTCACCACCGATACCCAGTGGGCAGCGGTATTCGTGCGGATAAGGCATGAACTGCACTTCTGGCATCATACCGTCAACTGCTTCTTTCGGAGAGAGGTTACCCGTCACGGACAGTGCGCCGTGGGTCATCCCGTGGTAACCACCTGAGAAGCTGATGATACCGCTACGGCCGGTCACTTTTTTCGCCAGCTTCAGCGCCGCTTCAACGGCGTCAGCACCGGATGGACCGGTGAACTGCAGGCAGTACTCTTTGCCCTGACCCGGCAGCAGAGAGAGCAGGTATTCAGAAAACGCGTCTTTCAGAGGCGTCGTCAGATCCAGTGTATGTAACGGCAAGCCGCTGGTAATGACATTTTGGATGCTTTTCAGCACATCAGGATGGTTATGTCCAAGCGCAAGGGTCCCTGCACCTGCTAAACAGTCAAGGTATTCTTTATTATCTGCATCGGTGATCCACACGCCTTCTGCTTTAGTGATCGCTAAAGGCAGTTTGCGCGGATAACTCCTGACGTTAGATTCAAACTCGGCCTGACGGGCCAGATAGGTTTCGTTGCTTTTGTGGGCATCTACAGTGTCAATACGGACTTTATCCGTCATCATATCACTCCTACAACCGCCGCTTCGTTATGAGCCACGATTGAATAAAAAGTTAAAAAACAGATGGGGCCTGAAAAAAACGCCGCCAATATAGAGCCTTTTGCCACGGGGCTCAATGGTTAATTTGTTTACTGTTTTGTGACATGGGTTACAGGGGCGGGTTTATCCCCGTTTAAGGAGAGGAAATTACACTTTATGGTAAATAAAAACAGCCTGTTACGTACTTTACGCCCTGATTGTAAAATCATAAAAAAGAGTGTGGCAAATTGTGCGATTCGCTTGATGAAAAGGAGGTAAGCCGCCTCCTTTGCACGCTTATTTCTGCGACCTGTGCAAAAAGCTGCGGTCAGGATGCATGCGCAACGGAATCACGCTTTAAATATGGACTTTCAACACGTGTGGTTTCCAGGTGTTGCTCACCGTTAATAATATGCAGGGCGCTCAGGCGACCAATTTCATAATGCGGCAACTGAACCGTAGAGAGCGGAGGGAGGAAGAGTTCCCCAATGCCGACCATATTGTCGTAGCCGATAACCGCGACATCCTCGGGAATGCGAAGCCCTTGCGCCAGTAGCGTCTGATAGACCATTAACGCGATGCGGTCGTTGCCGCAGATCACGGCGTCGAACCGTGGGACACCATTCTGGATGCGCGCCAGCAACACTGAGGGAATGTCACGATAGTGCTCATCGCCGGGCGCCATATAGTTGTGCTCCAGGCTATCCGGGTCGATTCCCGCTTCAAGGCATGCGCGTTCCAGCCCCTGACGGCGTCGGGTTGTGGCCAGGTGGCCCGCAGGCAAATGCAGGCAGAGTGGTTGTTGATAGCCCTCCGCAAGCAATGCGCGCACGGCGGTGTACTGCCCCAGTTCGTCATCTGGAATATAGCTGGCTACCCGTTCACCGTCACTTTCGCAATTGGCCAACACACAGGGCAGGGTGAGCAACTTAGCCGGGAGAGGAACCTGACGTAGCCCCATGGTGGTGTAAATAATCCCGTCAGGCCGATGAGACAGGAGAAGGTCGACAATGGCGTCCGGATTATCATCGCTAAACATATTCATCACGAAGCTGTTCCAGCCGTGCATCCTGGCGGTCTCTTCAATGGACAGCGTAATCTCCACCGAGAAAGGTGTCGTCACCGTATCAAGGGCCAGCACGCCGATGGTTTTAGGTGAGGCATGTGCACCACGTATCTTCTTGGCGGACAGATCGGGCACATAGTTGGTCTGCTCGATGGCCCGATGTACGCGCGCCAGCGTTTCCGGTTTTAGGCGCTCCGGGCTGTTAAGCGCACGTGATACGGTCATCAGAGACACGTTCGCCAGCTTTGCGACGTCCTTCAGGGAAGCCATTTTCTTACTCCGTCAATGATCTGTAAGAGAGAATATACAACTAAGTAACTGATGTAAAAGGGAAGCCTGTTCAAGGGTTGTGTCGTGCAGCGATCACAGATGAATATTTGATCGCGATCGCACTCCTTCAATGTTAACGTTAACTTTCGTGATTAACATCATAAATATTAGTCAAACAGCATGAGAATAAAATTATGTTAACGTTACCATCGCGTCATTACTCCAACATGAGAATGTCATGATGAAAACGCATCACTCTCACAGCTACCCTTTATTGAGCGCATTACTGTTTTTCTTTTTTGTGACCTGGTCGTCTTCCGGCTCGTTGCTTTCTATCTGGCTCCACCAGGAAGTGGGCTTAAAGGCAGGGGATACCGGCATTATCTATGCCGTGCTTTCAGTCTCTGCTCTGTTTGCTCAAATCTGCTATGGATTCATTCAGGACAAGCTCGGTCTGCGAAAAAACCTGCTCTGGTTTTTGACCAGTCTGCTCATTCTTTCGGGTCCGGCGTTTTTGCTGTTTGGTTATCTGCTGCAGATTAACGTTTTACTCGGCAGTATTTTCGGCGGGGTTTTTATCGGTTTGACGTTTAACGGCGGGATAGGGGTACTGGAATCCTATACCGAGCGCGTGGCACGCCAAAGCCAGTTTGAATTCGGCAAAGCGAGGATGTGGGGATCGCTTGGCTGGGCAGTGGCGACCTTTTTTGCGGGACTCTTGTTTAACATCGATCCGAAGCTGAATTTCGCTGTCGCGAGCTGCGCAGGACTGGTGTTTTTTATTTTGCTGGCGCGTCTCAGGGTCTCTTCGGCACCGCACGCCATGCAGGAAGCGGTCTCCGGCGGCAAGGTCACGCTGGAAGACGCGCTGCGCCTGCTGACGCTGCCACGCTTCTGGGCGCTGGTGTTTTTCGTAATCGGGACCTGCATTTACGGCGTTTACGACCAGCAGTTTCCGGTCTATTTCTCCTCCCAGTTCCCGACGTTGCAGGAAGGGAACGCCATGTACGGCTACCTCAACTCCTTCCAGGTTTTCCTTGAAGCGGCGGGGATGTTCTGCGCCCCCTGGCTGGTGAATCGCCTCGGCGCGAAGAATGGCCTGATTTTCGCGGGAATGGTGATGGCGATGCGTATGGTGGCATCGGGTCTGGTTGAGGGGCCGGTATTGATCTCCATAACCAAACTATTGCACGCAGTAGAACTGCCTGTTTTGCTGGTCTCAATCTTTAAATACAACAGTTTACATTTTGATAAGCGGCTCTCTTCCACCCTTTATCTGGTGGGCTTCGCCTGTACAAGCTCGGTAATTGCCTCAGTCCTGTCGCCGCTGGCAGGTTACAGCTATGAGAAATACGGTTTTGCCCAGTCTTATCTGATTATGGGGCTGTTAGTGTTCAGCACCACGTTTATCTCCATCTTCCTTTTGCGCTCGGGTAAGTCCTCTTCTGACCCGCTCATGCCGCAACCTTCCACTATCTGATCGAAAGAGTAGAGCAATGACGTATTCCATTACGAAAGCAGAGCAGGAACTTCAGTCCAGACGCGAGGGGCTTAACCTGCGCTGGTATCCGCGTTACCACCTCGCTGCACGCGCTGGCTGGATGAACGACCCTAATGGCCTGGTCTGGTTTGATGGCTGGTATCACGCCTTTTATCAACATCATCCGTATTCGACCCAGTGGGGCCCGATGCACTGGGGCCATGCGCGCAGCAAGGATTTAGTTCACTGGGAACATCTCCCGGTTGCACTAGCGCCAGAAGGAGCAGAAGACAAGGATGGCTGTTTTTCCGGATCGGCAGTGGTGGATGGCGATACGCTTGCGCTGATTTACACCGGACATAAATTCCACGGCGATCCTAATGATGAGGCAAATCTCTACCAGGTGCAGTGCCTGGCGACCAGCCGTGATGGTATTCATTTTAGCCGGGAAGGCATGGTTGTTGACACGCCGCCTGGCCTGCATCACTTCCGTGACCCGAAAGTGTGGCGTGAGGGGGAGAGCTGGTACATGGTCGTCGGTGCGCGGGACGGCGAAACGGGTCAGGTGCGCGTGTATCGCTCTGAAGATCTGCACGCGTGGCAGGATATGGGCGTGCTTGCGGTGGCAGAAAAAGAGATGGGGTATATGTGGGAATGCCCTGACTTTTTCACTCTCAATGGCAAGCGCGTACTGATGTTTTCACCTCAGGGAGTGGTGGCTGAAGGATACAAAAATCGTAATCTATTTCAGAGTGGCTATCTGTTGGGCGAGTGGCAGCCTGGTCAGCCTTTTGTGCGAGAAGGTGAGTTTGTGGAGATGGATCGCGGACATGATTTCTATGCGCCACAAAGTTTCCTGACCCCTGATGGCCGCCGCATCGTTATCGGCTGGCTGGACATGTGGGAATCCCCACTGCCGGAGCAGGAAGATGGATGGGCTGGCATGCTCTCTTTACCGCGCGAACTGACGCTGAGTGCGGATAACCGCCTGCAAATGCGACCGGCCAGAGAGGTCGAAGGCCTCCGGGGAGAGTGGTTCCCCTGGCCAGTAAGTACTCTTAAAAACCAGCAGATTACTCTGGTGGAACACTGCGACGCGATGGAGGTCATGCTGAAGTGGGATTGCGCCAACAGCGGTGCAGAGCAATACGGCATTCGTTTTGGAGATGGCTTACGCGTCTATGTTGATGCGCAGATGCAGCGCCTGGTGCTGGAGCGTTATTATCCGCAGTATGGCCTGTGCGGTACCCGAAGCGTCGCGCTGAACCTGAACGACACGCTAAGCCTGCGCCTGTTCGTTGACAGCTCGTCAGTGGAAGTGTTTGTCAATGAAGGGGAGGCGTGCCTGAGCAGCCGTATTTACCCTGATGCAGAGTGTCGCGAACTTGCGTTGTTCGCGTGGACCGGGGCCGCTTCGCTTATCGATGCCGGAGCATGGCAATTAGGGTAAACGAATGACGTCAGGAATAACGTCCTGAATTTCCTGACGTCATAATCCGTTATGGTCTGCAAATAAAAAGGCGACAGGCGACGCCTTTGTTTTACGTTGCTTCTTTACTCACCGCCGATCTGCTCTGACAGAGTAATAAACGAAGATGAACAGGTGATTCCTTTCCCGGTCTCTGCTGTGATGAGTACCGCGATAAATCGAAACCCCTTGCGCCTGGCACGCCGCCGCGGTTACACTAAACAACAGCAATAAGCGTTAATTAACTCATTGTTTCAAAAGTATTTTGACTCGGGGTGCCCTTCTTTGTGAAGGCTGAGAAATACCCGTATTACCTGATCTGGATAATGCCAGCGTAGGGAAGTCAGATGCCTCACCGGTCATCGCTTCTTCACGCAAGGCAGGAGCGAACCCATGCAGCCTGACCTGCTCGATTTACACGTTTTACATCATTTCCGTACCCGTTCTCCGCTTACCCATTGCATGACCAACGATGTCGTACAGACCTTCACGGCTAACGTGTTGCTGGCGCTTGGCGCATCCCCTGCGATGGTGATTGAGGCCGAAGAAGCTGAACAGTTTGCCGGGATTGCCGATGCCCTGCTGATAAACGTCGGCACGTTGACCTCGTCACGCGCCCAGTCGATGCGTCGGGCGATTGAAAGCGCGGTGGCGGCAGGAAAGCCCTGGACGCTGGACCCGGTGGCCGTGGGCGCGCTGACGTTCCGCACCCGCTTTTGCCACCAAATTCTTGCCCTTAAACCGGCCGCCATTCGCGGCAATGCCTCCGAAATCCTTGCCCTTGCCGGAATGAGCGCCGGTGGGCGCGGCGTTGATACCACCGATACCGCGGTCAGCGCGGTGCCAGCTGCACAGGCGCTGGCCCGTCAGACTAATACCATTGTGGCGGTGACGGGGGAAATAGATTACATCACTGACGGACAGCGCACCCGAACGGTTGCGGGCGGCGACCCGCTGATGACCCGCGTGGTGGGTACGGGCTGTGCGCTCTCCGCCGTCGTCGCGGCCTGCTGTTCGCTGCCGGGCGACAGGCTGGATAACGTTGCCGCCGCCTGCGGATGGATGAAGCTTGCCGGAACGATTGCCGTTACGCACGCTCGCGGGCCAGGCAGTTTTGCCAGCGCGTTCCTTGATGCGCTCGATACGCTGGAGGAACAGGCATGAAACGGATTAACGCCCTGACCATTGCCGGTACCGACCCCAGCGGCGGCGCGGGTATCCAGGCTGACCTGAAAACCTTCTCGGCCCTCGGCGCGTACGGCTGTTCAGTGATTACCGCGCTGGTGGCGCAAAATACGCGCGGCGTGCAGTCGGTTTACCGAATCGAACCGGATTTTGTTGCCGCGCAGCTTGATTCGGTGTTCAGCGACGTGCGCATTGATACCACCAAAATCGGCATGCTGGCCGAAACGGACATTGTTGAAGCGGTGGCAGAACGACTGAAGCGTTATCAGGTGCAAAACGTGGTGCTGGACACCGTGATGCTGGCAAAAAGTGGCGATCCGCTGCTTTCCGCTTCCGCGGTTGAGACGTTGCGCCGGAAATTGCTGCCGCAGGTGGCGCTCATTACCCCTAATCTGCCGGAGGCCGCCGCGCTGTTAGGCACATCGCATGCGCAAACTGAACGTGAAATGAAAGCTCAGGGAAACGCGCTGCTGGCGATGGGATGTGGCGCAGTGCTGATGAAAGGTGGGCACCTGGATGATGCTGAAAGCCCTGACTGGCTCTTTACCCGCGAGGGGGAAGTGCGTTTTACCGCCCCGCGCGTACAGACAAAAAATACCCACGGCACGGGCTGTACGCTCTCTGCCGCGCTGGCGGCGCTGCGTCCACGGCATGACAACTGGGCCGATACGGTACGCGAAGCGAAGACCTGGCTCTCGGCGGCGCTGGCAAAAGCCGATACTCTGGAAGTCGGTCACGGTATTGGGCCGGTTCATCATTTTCATGCATGGTGGTAAGCCAGTATACTGGCAGGAAACACCACGTCTGAGAAAACAGAGATGGAACAAGCGCATACCCGATTAATCGCTCAACTGAATGAACGGATCGCCGCGGCCGATAACACACCGCTGTACCTGAAATTTGCCGAAACGGTAAAAAACGCGGTGCGCAGCGGGGTGCTGGAGCACGGGAATATTCTGCCCGGCGAACGCGATCTCAGCCAGTTAACCGGCGTGTCGCGCATCACCGTGCGCAAAGCGATGCAGGCGCTGGAAGCCGAGGGGGTTGTAACGCGTGCCCGGGGTTACGGAACGCAAATCCACAACATCTTCGAATATTCGCTGAAAGAGGCGCGCGGTTTTTCTCAGCAGGTGGTGCTGCGCGGTAAAACGCCCAACACGCTGTGGGTCAATAAACGGGTGGTAAAATGCCCGGAAGAGGTGGCCAGCCAGCTGTCGCTTGAGCCTGAAAGCGAGGTGTTCATGCTGAAACGCATTCGCTATGTTGACGACGACGCGGTGTCGATTGAAGAGTCCTGGGTGCCGGTCGGGTTAATTCCCGATCCGGATGCGATTGGTATTTCGCTGTACGATTACTTCCGCAGTCAGAATATTTTCCCGCAGCGTACCCGTTCACGGGTGAGCGCCCGTATGCCGGACAGCGAGTTTCAGGCGCACATCAAGATGGACGAAAAAATACCGGTGCTGGTGATCAAGCAGGTTGCGCTTGACCAGCAACACCGGCCGATTGAGTACAGCATCAGCTACTGTCGTAGCGATCTATACGTCTTTGTGTGCGAGGAGTAGTTCCTCGCGAGTGGGGGCGCAATCACCGCCGCGGTGGCTGACCACCCAGGACGCCACGGCATTCCCCAACAGAATGGCATCTGCCAGTGACCATCCTGCCGCCAGCCCGGCGAGCGTGCCGCCCGCATGGCTGTCGCCTGCGCCAATGGTATCCACGACCGTGGCCGGAAACGCCGGAACAACGCCTGAAGCATCGCCGTCATACCAGGCTGCGCCGTCTTTATCATGACGGACAATCAGCGCGGCGCCGAAACGCCGCTGCCATTCCGCGCCGAGGTTTTCAGGCTTTACCCCCAGTCTTTCTGCCGCAATTTCTGCCTCCTGACGATTAAGCGACACGATCGGCCTGCAGGCCATAATCCGCGCCATAAGGGGGTCTGGAATATCCCCGATGCGCGGGCCGAAATCGATCAAGGCCGTCACCTCCTGTAACCCTTCCAGCCAGCTCGTCAGCAGCTCACCGCACGGTGAGGCCAGCTGATATCCGGACAAATAAACCAGGCTGTGTGATGGTACAGACAGCGTATCAAGCCAGCCCGACTGCCACTGGTTCTCCACCCCGCTAAACGACATAAAGGTGCGCTCGCCGTCAGGCTCAACCAGCGCCAGGCACCAGCCGTTGTCGCCGGTTTCGGCCTCCACGGCGCTGTGCAGATCCTGTTTTGCCATCGCGTTGCGGATAATATCCGCCCACACGCCGTGGCCGACGGGAAGGGCGTTTTGTGCCGCAATGCCGAGTCGTTTCAGGGCGATGGCAATGTTCAGCGCGCAGCCGCCGATATTCACACCCTGCTGTTTAAGCTCGATATCGCACCCGCGCCAGGGCAGGGCGTAGGCGTCGGCGATGACGTCAATCACCGCCGCGCCCAGCACCGTCACCGGGCGTGTGGCATACAAGGTTTCGAGACGTCGGGCAAACGAGTTCATACGCCCTCCCTTTGCTCCCGGTAGTGCAGCAGTTTTTCGCAATAGTGGCCGAAATCGAGCTGGTTGACGGCGTCGAGCTCGGCCTTAAGCGCCGGGTCAATCGCCTGCACGCCGTGGAGCGCCCCGCAGATGGCCGTTGCCATCGCGCCAATGGTGTCGGTGTCGCCGCCCAGGTTGGCGCACAGGACCGCGCAGCGGTTCGGGTCGGTTCCCGCCAGTTCCACCATCGCAATGGCCGCCGGAACGGATTCAATGGTGCTGGTTCCCGCGCCCGTGAGCTGATAAATCTGCTCGCTGGCGGAGTCGATGCCGTTAGCTTCCCGCACTGTCTTAAGCGCCAGCTCAATACGCGCTGCCAGCGATGCACTGAAGGTGGTCGTTTTCGCCTCCTGCGCATAGCGGGCGATACCCGGCAGGGCATCGACGATGTTCTGCCAGCGTTCCCCGTCGATGGCGCGGGAAACCGCCCAGGCAATCACCACCGCACCGGCGATGGCAAGATCCGATTTATGGGTCGGGCTGGAGGCCAGTGCCACCTGCTCCACAAAATGTTCCAGACGCGTGGCCGGGAGCAGGCAGCCCAGAGGGGAGGCTCGCATCGCCGCCCCGTTGGTCACGCCGTTGTTTTCCAGTTCACTGACCGGTTTCCCGTCACGGATCGCGTTTAGCGCGATTTTCGATGTCGGGCCGAGTACGTTCTTATTAAACGCGTCGAAATCGAGCGCCCAGTTCAGGATATGTTTGCCGATAACATCCGCATCAATCTGTCCGTCGCATTCGATAATCGCATCCGCCAGACACAGCGCCATCGAGGTATCATCGGTGAACTCGGCCTGCCTGAAATAACAGGCTGCATTATTCTCTGCCGGGCCGGGTAAAAAGCGGTCGATCCAGCCGAAGTGCGCCTTAACGCGCTTTCTCGGCCACAGCTCTGACGGCATGCCCATCGCATCGCCTAATGCCTGCCCGTAAAGGGCACCGAGAATACGGTTTTGCTTCATTTAACTTCCCCTTGTGTCAGCGCGGCATCGCCATCAACCACCTCAATTGCAGTGATCTCTTTGTCCGATTCGCGGAAAAACAGCATAAACAGCACGGCGATCACGGCAATCATGATCCCACCAAATGTCCACATTCCGGCCCAGTTGAAGGTCAGCCCATTCACCGGCTCTTTGTAGGCGAACATTTTTTCCATCATCACGCCGCCCAGGCGGTAACCCAGCAGGCTACCAAAACCCTGACAGCACAGCGTAATCAGGCCTTGCGCGGCGGTGCGCATATGCGCCGGCGCTTTTTTATCCACGTAGATATACGCGGTGACGTAGTAGAAGTCGTAGCTCACGCCATGCAGCAGAATACCGAGGAACAGCAGGGCATAGGTGAAGTACTGTTCCGCGCCGCCGTAAACGAAGAATCCATAGCGAATGGCGGCCGTAATCAGACCCAGCAGTAAGACCTTCTTAATACCAAAGCGTTTGGTGAAGAACGGCAGGGCCAGCATAAAGAAGATTTCGGAGAACTGACCGAGCGTCATCCAGCCGGTGGCGTTTTTCATTCCCACTTCGGTGAGATAGCCGTTGGCGAAGATGTAATAGAAGGCCAGCGGCATCGCGAATAAAAATGAGCAGAAGAAGAACACCAGAAAGTTTTTATCACGCAGCAGGATAAGGGCATCCAGACCCAGCATCACTTTGAAATCCAGCTTGCCGGTACTCTTCGGCGGCGTGTCTGGCAGGAACAGGGCAAAGACACCGAGCAGGGCGGAGCTGGCTGCCGTCATCAGCAGCGGAATATTGGTATCCGAGATGTCGCTATAGCCCAGCATTTGCGGCAGGAACCCGCACGCCAGCCCGGAGGCGATCCAGCCGATCGTTCCCATCACGCGGATGCGCGGGAAATCGGCCTCGACATCGCCCACGTTGGCGAAGGCGATACTGTTGGTCAGTGCGATGGTGGGCATATAGGTCAGGGAGTAAGCCAGCAGCAGCGGGAAGAAGGTGCTGAACTGGGTTTGCTGCGCGGCGAAGTACATCAGAATGGCACCGGCAAACATCAGTACCGCCAGCACTTTCTGGGCGGCGAAGAAGCGGTCCGTCAGCGAGCCGACCAGAATAGGCGAGAGAATAGCGGCAATGGCGGTACAGGCATAAGACCAGCCGATTTCCCCGGCGGTAAACCCGCTTTTACTCAGCCACAGCCACAATGGCACAAACCAGGCGCCCCAGATAAACCATTCAACGAACATCATGAATGACAGTTGGACTTTCGTTTTCATTTTTTAATCCTGCATGTCAGTGAGGGTACGCCTTTAACATACCAGTCAATAATACCTTTTAAATACCTTTGTGGCGATTGTTTGATCAATGTAACAGTTTTGTTGTACACGAATCGAGCCAGCAGATTGTGCTGAAAAAAAATGCAAAGGGTGGAAAATCGGTTAAGTCGGTACCAGGCTTAGTCTGCCCATAAAAAATGGGACGGGATAAACACACACCGACACGATGTCGGATTTACGGGAGTATCACATGACTGATATTGCGCAGTTGCTTGGCAAAGACGCCGACAGCCTTTTACAGCATCGTTGTATGACCATTCCAGCCGACCAGCTTTACCTGCCTGGTCATGACTATGTTGACCGGGTGATGGTGGATAACAACCGTCCGCCAGCGGTTCTGCGAAATATGCAAACGCTCTATAACACCGGACGACTGGGTGGCACCGGCTATCTCTCTATTCTGCCGGTAGACCAGGGCGTTGAACACTCGGCGGGTGCCTCCTTTGCCGCGAATCCGCTCTATTTCGATCCGAAGAACATCGTTGAACTGGCGATAGAAGCGGGCTGTAACTGTGTGGCGTCCACCTACGGCGTGCTGGCCTCCGTCTCGCGTCGCTATGCCCACCGCATTCCGTTCCTCGTGAAGTTGAACCACAACGAAACCCTCAGCTACCCAACCGAATATGACCAGACCCTCTACGCCAGCGTCGAGCAGGCGTTCAATATGGGGGCGGTGGCCGTTGGCGCGACGATTTACTTTGGCTCTGAACAGTCCCGCCGTCAGATTGAAGAGATCTCTGCGGCGTTTGAGCGTGCGCACGAGCTGGGTATGGTCACCGTGCTGTGGGCGTACCTGCGTAACTCAGCGTTCAAAAAAGACGGGGTAGATTACCACGTCTCCGCTGACCTGACCGGGCAGGCGAACCATCTGGCCGCGACCATCGGCGCGGATATTGTGAAGCAGAAAATGGCCGAGAATAACGGTGGCTATAAAGCGGTCAACTTCGGCTATACCGACGATCGCGTCTACAGCAAGCTGACCAGCGAAAACCCGATCGACCTGGTGCGCTACCAGCTGGCGAACTGCTATATGGGCCGCGCGGGGCTGATCAACTCCGGCGGGGCTGCAGGGGGCGACACTGACCTGTCAGATGCGGTGCGTACAGCTGTTATCAACAAACGCGCGGGCGGCATGGGGCTGATCCTGGGCCGTAAGGCGTTTAAGAAATCAATGGCCGACGGCGTGAAGCTGATCAATGCGGTTCAGGACGTCTATCTGGACAGCAAAGTAACGATTGCCTGACCTGAGGACGAAACGTAGGCCGGGTAAGGCGTAGCCGCCACCCGGCAATACAATCAGCGCAAAAGCACACAGTCCGGCGGCAATCTGCACTGCAGCGCGCCGGGCAACACCTCAATACGGAACTGCGTCCCGCTCAGCGGTTCCCCGTCAAGGTTAAAGGTCATCCCGTGCGGGGCATTTACCTCAAACCATGCCGATTTCCCGGCAATAATATTCGGGCTCTCTTCGGGCTGCGTCAGCGTTGTAAACAGCGCGGGCAGCAGGCCGTCACCTGTGAAAATACGTAGCTGGAGCTGACCGTCATTGATCAGCGCCTCCGGGCAGAGCTGCTGTCCGCCGCCTGCCTGACGGCCATTGCCAATCCCAATCACCAGCGCATCTCCCTGCCAGTGAAAATCCTCGCCATGAATTTCGCAGCGGTCTGGCTTAAGGGTATCCATGCGCATCAGACCGTGGATCAGATAAGACACGCCGCCCAGCGCCGCCTTCAGCTTTTCCGGCGTTTCGCTGGTGATGCGCGTGCCAAATCCGCCCGTCGCCATATTAATAAAGCAGGTTTTGTCATTCACCTGGGCAATATCTACCGCGGTGGCTTTGCCAAGGATGGCCAGCTGGAGTGCTTTCTCTAAATCTTCCGGGATCCCGGCGCTGGTGGCGAAATCATTGGCGGTGCCGAGCGGTAAGATGCCCATCACCGGGCGGTCAGCCGGGGGAAGGTCGATAAGCGCAGAGGCGATCTCATTGATGGTGCCGTCGCCGCCGCCGGAAATAATAGTGCTGACGCCTAACGTTAAGCCTTCATGGATATAGCGTGCCGCGTCGCCCTTTTCCCAGGTTACCCGCACGTGGATACGTGCGCCATCGTCACGCAACTCCTGAATTGCCTGACGCAACAGATCGTTGCCTGCACTTTTGCCATTGAGAATCAATAAACTGTCTGGATAGGTTGCCATCCGCGCTGCTCCCTTTTTTAGCGTTAGTAAGAGTGTATAGCAGAGCGGAAAAAAGCGGGTAAGAACAGGATGAAAGGCAAAAAATAAGCCCGCGTAAGGGAGATTACGCAGGCTAAGGAGGTGGTTCCTGGTACAGCTAGCATTTATGGGTTATGTTTTTCAGCGGGGGGATAATACCCGTATTGAACGAAGCGGTATGTGATCCGATTCTAAGAATTATCCCACCGTGAAAAAATTCCCCTGATTAACTATTTACCGTGTGGGTTTCGGGTGCTTTCACCGTTGAAATTACGCATCAGCAGCGCGAATTTCAGCTCCACCTCTTCCGGAACCGGCAGCCAGACGGTATGACCGTCACCCGGGGCAACCTCAATCGCTTCGCCTTTACCGTTTTCCAGATGCTCCAGCGTGAAGTTCATATTGCCCTGCGGGGTCATCAGCTCCAGGCTGTCGCCTTTGGTGAACTTATTTTTCACCGCCACGGCCGCCAGTGCGCCCTTACGCTCGCCGGTGAAGTCACCGACAAACTGCTGGCGCTCGGAAACGGAGTAGCCGTGCTCATAGTTCTGGTAGTCATCGTGAGTGTGACGACGCAGGAAGCCTTCGGTATAGCCGCGGTGCGCCAGACCCTCCAGGGTTTCCAGCAGGCTGGTATCGAACGGTTTACCGGCTGCCGCATCGTCGATGGCCTTGCGGTAGACCTGCGCGGTACGCGCGCAGTAGTAGTAGGATTTGGTGCGGCCTTCGATCTTCAGGGAGTGCACACCCATCTGGGTCAGGCGCTCAACGTGGGCGATAGCACGCAGATCTTTCGAGTTCATAATGTAGGTGCCGTGTTCGTCTTCAAAGGCGGTCATGTACTCGCCCGGACGTTTGGCTTCTTCAATCATAAACACGCTGTCGGTTGGTGCGCCGATGCCCAGCGTCGGCTCAACGTTGGTCACCGGGATCGGCTCATGTTTGTGGACAATGTTGCCGATGTCGTCCTCTTTGCCTTCCTGGACGTTGTATTCCCAGCGGCAGGCGTTGGTGCAGGTACCCTGGTTCGGGTCGCGCTTGTTGATATAGCCGGAAAGCAGGCAGCGGCCGGAGTAGGCCATGCACAGCGCGCCGTGAACGAAGATTTCGATCTCCATATCCGGCACCTGAGTGCGGATCTCTTCGATCTCTTCAAGGGACAATTCGCGAGACAGGATAACGCGGGTCAGCCCCATCTGCTTCCAGAACTTCACCGTCGCCCAGTTGACGGCGTTAGCCTGTACCGAGAGGTGAATATCCATCTCCGGGAAGTTCTCCCGAACCAGCATGATTAAACCCGGGTCCGACATGATCAGCGCGTCCGGCCCCATATCCACCACCGGCTTCAGGTCACGGATGAACGTCTTCAGCTTGGCGTTGTGCGGCGCGATGTTGACCACCACGTAGAATTTTTTGCCAAGGGCATGCGCTTCGTTGATGCCGAGCTGCAGGTTCTCGTGGTTGAATTCGTTGTTACGCACGCGCAGCGAGTAGCGAGGCTGGCCCGCGTAAACGGCGTCGGCACCATAGGCGAAAGCGTAACGCATATTTTGCAGCGTTCCCGCCGGGGAAAGGAGTTCCGGTTTAAACATGTTTGTTCTCGTTCTGATGACAGGTCAGATCCGCATGCACCAGGTGCAGCGGTAAGGGGAGATCCCCCACTTTAAGGGCGGGCATTGTAGCGCTGAGGGTCAGGGAGGTAAAGTGATTGTGCCGGGTGGCGGCTTCGCCTTACCCGGCTTACGTTGACCCGCGGCTGACTAGGCTATCCTGCACGCATCCGCTTCCCAGCGGTACCCCACGCCGTACACCGCGCGGATAAACGACTGCTCGGCGTCCAGCGCCTCCAGCTTGCGGCGCAGGTTTTTGATGTGGCTGTCGATGGTGCGGTCAGTCACCACGCGGTAATCATCGTACAGATGGTTCAGCAGCTGTTCTCGGGAAAATACCTTCCCGGGCTCATGAGAGAGGGTTTTCAGCAGGCGGAATTCGGCAGGCGTCAGGTCCAGCAGCTTACTGCGCCAGCTTGCCTGGAAACGGCTTTCGTCGACAATCAGCGGGCTTTGTGCATCCAGCACCTGTAGTTCGCGCTGCGGTTTGCAGCGGCGCAGAATGGTTTTCACCCGGGCGACCACTTCACGCGGGCTGTAGGGTTTACAGATGTAATCGTCCGCGCCGATTTCGAGGCCCAGCAGGCGGTCAATCTCTTCAATTTTGGCGGTGACCATGACGATCGGCACGTCGGAGAAGCGACGAATTTCCCGGCACAGGGTCAGGCCATCGGTACCGGGTAGCATCAGGTCCAGCAGGATCAGGTCCGGCGGCGTCTGGCGCACGTACGCCAATACCTGGTCGCCGTGGCTTATCAGTGACGGGGCATAGCTGGCCGCGCGTAAATAGTCGATCAGCAGTTGCCCCAGCTTGGGTTCGTCTTCGACAATCAAAATACGTGGCGTGTTTTCGTCAATCGGTAACTCGGTCATGCTTCTCTCGATAAATCCCGTTCCAGAGGTAACTCTACTGTAATGCTAACCCCGCCAAAAGGCGAATGGGCGGCGCGGATCGTTCCATTATGCGCCTCGACGATGTTAACGCAAATCGCCAGCCCCAGGCCGGATCCGCCGCTGGCGCGGTTGCGGGAGCCTTCGGTCCGGTAAAAACGTTCGAACAGCTTGTCCAGCTGCGCATCCTGCACCCCTGGAGCGGAATCGGCGAAGGTGAGGGCAAAGCGCCCGTTTTCCTGTCTGCCGGAGATATGCAGCCCGGCGCCGCTGTCGGTATAGCGCAGGCTGTTTTCCAGCAGATTATTGAAGAGCTGCATCAGACGGTCTTTGTCGCCAAACACCACCGCGCTGTCCGGCAGGGAGAGATCTATCTTCAGGTTGCGGCTGGCAAACCGTTCCCGGAAGGCGCCGCTGGCAACTTCAAGCACGTTAATCACATCAACCGGCGCCTTCTGGTAGGCCAGTGCACCTTCGTCGGACATAGAGAGCTGATGGAGGTCATCCACCAGCTTGGTGAGTGTGCCCACTTCCGCCTGCAAAGAGGCCACCGATTCAGGCGTAAACTGACGCACGCCGTCCTGAATGGCTTCCAGCTCGCCGCGCAGGACCGCCAGCGGCGTGCGCAGTTCGTGAGAAATATCGGCCATAAAGTCGCGTCGCATCTGCTGGTTTTTCTCCAGCGTGCTGGCGAGCTGGTTAAAGTCCTGCGCCAGCCGGCCGAGTTCGTCCTGGCTACGGGTATCGACGCGGGTGGTGAAATCCCCGGCGGCCAGCTTGTGCGTCCCTTCCACCAGCCGCTTTACCGGGGCGAGCAGACCGCGCGCCAGCGGGAAGGTGGCGAGCGCGGCGAGCAGGGTGGAGAGGGCGACAATCAGCCAACTGGTCCGGCGCTGCTGGCGGTCAAAGTTGATGTCGGTGTTGCGCGTCAGGCGCTCCACCGGGGAGGCGATAACCCAGCCGACGGTGGCGTTATTGACCTTAATCGCCCGCCGGGTACCGTCCGGCGGAATCGGTGCGCGCGGGCCAACCAGCGTGCGCATCTCCTGGTCAATGACCCAAAACTGGGTGCGCCAGCCGTGCGGCGGCATGCCCGGGCCGGGACGATCGTCCCCGGTATCGTGCTCCAGCGAGCGCAGGATCTGGAAAATAAATCGGTCATTGTTGCGCAGAAAACGCCAGTTGCCGTGCTGGGCGTACTGCTCGCCCAGCGCATCGCTTAAGCCCTGCAGACGCTGCTCGTTGCCGTGCTTAATGTAATCAATAAAACCGCGCTCAAAGCTGACCCGCACGGCCCAGTGCATGGTGATCAGCAGGACGATACAGGTGGCGAAGATCGCCACAAAGAGCTTGCCGGTAATTCCCGGTCGCCAGAATTTCATGAGCCACTCCTTTTGCCGCGCCTAATCACGACGTTCTTGCTGGTATCATCCGGCACTCTGGCGAAGATGAATGCGGGCAGGGCGATGATGACCGCCATGCTGAGATACGTATATAAAAAGATCTGATGCGCCACCGGCGTATCGACGCTGAGATGGTGCTGGCCGTACATGCCGAGCAGCAGTCCGGCGATCGTCACCCCCACGCTCATGGAGAGCTGCATGATCATCGACAGCAGGCTGTTGCCGCTGCTCGCCAGTTCGTCCGGCAGATCTTTCAGCGTCAGGGTATTCATCGACGAGAAACGCATGGAGTTGATGATCCCCTGGCAGAACAGGACCAGCGGCAGAACGTAGAACCAGCCCATTAACGCCACGGCCATGAACAGCAGGCTGACCAGCGCCAGCCCCAGCGTGGCGGCCACCAGCACGTGACGATAGCCAAAGCGGTTCACCACCTGCACTACGATGCGCTTCATGCCCATGCTGCCGAGCACCATCGGGATCATCATCAGGCCCGCGTGAAACGGTGAAAATCCCATCCCGATTTGCAGAAAAACGGGGGTCATGAACGGCAACATGCCGCTGCCAATACGTCCGGCAAAACTTCCCAGCAGTCCCAGACGGTAGGTCGGGTTTTTAAACAAATTCAGGCTGAACAAGGCCCGATCGTTTCCTCTGGCATGCCACAGGTACCACAGAATCGCGGTGATGCCGAGGGCGACCAGAACACCGAGCATGAGGGAAGAGATCCCCAGCCCCTTTTGTCCGTCGAGCGCCAGGGTGAGCGTGGCCATGCCCGCTGCCAGCAGAATGAAACCGAAGAAATCGAAGCGACGCGTCTGCATTGTGTAGTTCGGCATCAGCGCCAGGGTGGCAATCGCGCCGATGATGCCCACCGGCAGGTTGATTAAGAAAATCCAGTGCCACGAGGCGTATTCCACCAGCATCCCGCCCAGCGCCGGGCCCAGCAGCGGCCCCACCTGGCCGGGCAGGGTGACAAAGGTCATCGCCGCCATGTACTGCTCGCGCGGGACAATCTTCATCACCGTTAACCGCCCGACGGGCACCATCATCGCCCCGCCAACGCCCTGCAGCACGCGCGCCATGACCAGCTGGTCGAGGGTACTGGCCTGAGCGCAAAACAGCGAGCCGGTGGTGAACAGCACGATGGCGGTAAAGAAGATATTTCGCACGCCCACTTTGTCCGCCAGCCAGCCGCTGGCAGGCAGCATGACGGCAACCGTCAGCACGTAGGCGACAATCACCATATGCATATGCAGCGGGCTCTCCCCCAGGCTTTTCGCCATGGAGGGGAGGGCAGTATTGACGATGGTCGTGTCCAGCGACTGCATAAAGAAGCCGAAGGCGACTATCCATAACTGCCAGCGAACGTTAGCGGGGAGGTCGGTCATTTACTCGGTCACCGTGGATCTGTTTTTACGCGAAAAACGCAGCCGCAGGCGATCGAAGAACAGATAGACCACCGGCGTGGTGTACAGCGTCAGCAGCTGGCTCATCACCAGGCCGCCGACAATGGTGATCCCCAGCGGCTGGCGCAGTTCAGACCCGTCGCCGCCCGAGACAACCAGCGGCAACGCACCAAACAGTGCCGCCAGGGTGGTCATCATGATCGGACGAAAACGCAGCAGGCACGCCTGGAAGATCGCCTCTTCCGGGGAGAGATTGCCATTACGCTGGGCGTCCAGCGCGAAGTCGACCATCATAATCGCGTTTTTCTTCACAATACCGATCAATAGCATGATCCCGATGAGCGCGATAAGGCTGAATGGCGCACCAAACAGCTCAAGCGCCAGCAGTGCCCCCACGCCCGCGGAGGGTAGCGTCGAGAGAATAGTCAGCGGGTGAACGTAGCTCTCATACAGGATACCCAGCACAATGTAGACCGTGGCGATGGCGGCCAGAATCAAAATCACCTGCGAGTTCATCGTCTCCTGGAACACCTGCGCGGTGCCGGCAAAACTGCCGCGCACGGTGGACGGCACGCCGAGCTGCGTCATCGCACGGTTGATCGCATCGCTGGCTTCGGAAAGCGACGAACCGGCGGGGAGGTTGAAGGAGATGGTCGACGCCGCTGACAGCCCCTGGTGGTTTACCGACAGCGGCGCGTTGGCTGGCTGCCAGCTGGCAAAGTAGGAGAGCGGTATCGCCTTGCCGTCGTTGTTAATCACAAACATTTTGTCCAGGGCGCTGATGTCCTGTGTATAACGCGGATCCACCTCCATCACCACCTTGTACTGGTTCATCGGCTGGTAGATGGTCGAGATCTCGCGCTGGCCGAAGGCGTTGTTTAGCAGGCTGTTGGCGGCCTCAACGTTGATGCCCAGCCGCGACATGGTTTCGCGGTCGTAGGTCAGGGCCATCTCGGCGCCGTTGTCCTGCTGATCGGAGTTCACGTCCGCCAGCTCTGGAAGGGCGGCCAGCGCCTTGCGGATCTTCGGTTCCCACTCGCGCAGGGCGGCCAAATCATCCGAGAGCAGCGTGTACTGATAGCTGGCGTTAGCCTGACGCCCGCCGACGCGGATATCCTGAACGGCCATCAAAAACAGGTTGGCCCCCGGCTCTTTGGCGAGCTTGACCCGCAGGCGGTCGATCACCTGCTGGGCGGTTTCATTGCGCTCGCTGCGCGGTTTGAGGGTGATAAACATCATCCCGCTGTTGACGCGCGATCCGCCGGTAAAGCCGGTGACGTTATCCACGGCGTTGTCTTCACGAATGATCTTCATAAAGTCCTGCAGCTTGCCGCGCATCGCCTGGAACGAAATGCTCTGGTCCGCCTGAATGCCGCCCATCAGCACGCCGGTATCTTGCTCCGGGAAGAAGGTTTTCGGGATGGTGATATACATCCAGACGTTGAGCACAATGGTGCCGATGAGCACCAGGCCGACAAGCCGGGTATGGTTGAGCACCCACTTCAGCGATTTGCCATAGCCTTCCTGCATCGCCATCAGGAAACGGCCAAAGCCTTTGCGACGCGGCTGGGAGTGCGGCTTGCTGCGCTTGAGCATCCACCCGCACATCATCGGCGTGAGCGTCAGCGAAATCAGCAGCGAGATGCCGATGGCGACCGAAAGCGTGACGGCAAACTCCCGCAACAGCCGACCCGGCAGGCCGCCCATCAGCAGCAGCGGCAGGAACACCGCCACCAGGGACAGGCTCATGGAGAGCACCGTAAAGCCCACCTCGCGCGTCCCCTGCAGTGCGGCCTGAAGCGGCTTCACGCCCGCTTCCAGATGGCGGGAAATGTTCTCCAGCACCACGATAGCGTCATCCACCACAAAACCCGTCGCAATGGTCAGGGCCATCAGCGACAGGTTATTGAGGCTAAACCCGCACAGGTACATGGCGGCAAAGGTGCCAATAAGCGACACCGGCACGGCCACCGCCGGGATCAGCGTCGCCCGACCGGAGCGCAGGAACAGGAATACCACCAGGATCACCAGTGCGACGGAGATCACCAGCGTCTGCTCCACCTCCTCAAGCGAGGCGCGAATGGTCGGGGAACGATCCTGGGCAATTTGCAGATCGATCGCGGCCGGGATAGTCTCCTGCAGCTCCGGGAGGCGGGCGCGAATGCTGTTCACCGTCTCAATAATGTTCGCTTCCGGCAGCTTACGAATCATCAGCAGGATAGCCGGTTTGGCGTTGGTCATCCCGGCGTTGCGTACGTCCTGCACGGAGTCCGTCACGCTGGCGACATCGCTTAAGCGTACCGCCGCGCCGTTGTTGTAGTGAATAATCAACGGCTGATATTCAGCTGCAGTTTTCAGCTCGTCGTTGGTGTGGATCTGCCAGCGGTGGCTGCTGTCCTCAACCGCCCCTTGCGGTTTGCGCACGTTGGCGTTGCTGATGGCGGATCGCACATCGTCCAGCGACACGCCCTGATTGAACAGCGCCTGCGGGTTTAATCCCACGCGCACGGCGGGCAGGGAGCTCCCGCCGACGCTCACGTCACCGACGCCGTTAATCTGTGAGATCGTCTGCGCCAGTTGGGTGGACGCAAAGTCGTAAAGCTGCCCCTGAGAATAGGTATCGGAGGTCAGCGTCAGGATCATGATCGGCGCATCGGACGGGTTGGCCTTGCGGTAGGTCGGGCGGCTCGGCATCCCGCTCGGCAGCAGGCTTTGCGCGGCGTTGATGGCGGCCTGCACGTCGCGCGCTGCGCCGTTAATATCCCGGTCGAAGCTGAACTCCAGAATGATGCGCGTACTGCCGAGCGAACTGCTGGAGGTCATCTCGTTGACCCCGGCAATCCGCCCGAGCGAGCGCTCCAGCGGCGTGGCGACGGATGACGCCATGGTTTCCGGTGAGGCGCCCGGCAGCGAGGCGCTGACCATGATCACCGGGAAATCCACCTGCGGCAGGGGAGCCACCGGCAGTAGCCGGAAACCGAGCACGCCGCAGAGGGTGATGGCGAGCGAGATTAATATCGTCGCCACCGGGCGATAAATGAAGAGGGCGAAAAACTTCACTTACGCCTCCTCTTCACGTTTCGGGAAGCGGCTTTTCGTCCACAGCGCCAGACGGTCAAACAGCAGATAAATCACCGGTGTGGTGAACAGGGTCAATACCTGGCTCACCAGCAGACCGCCGACCATGCCTATTCCCAGCGGGCGGCGCAGCTCCGCGCCGACACCGGTGCTGAGCATCAGCGGCAGTGCGCCAAGCAGGGCCGCCAGCGTGGTCATCAGGATCGGACGAAAACGCAGCAGACAAGCCTGGAAGATGGCCTCACGCGGCGACATGCCCTGCTCACGTTCGGCGGCCAGCGCAAAGTCGATCATCATGATGGCGTTTTTCTTCACGATCCCAATTAACAGGATGATGCCGATAATGGCAATCACGTCCAGCTCGCTTCCCGCCAGCATTAATGCCAGCAGCGCCCCCACGCCTGCCGTCGGCAGGGTAGAGAGGATGGTGATCGGGTGGATAAAGCTTTCGTACAGCACGCCGAGCACGATGTACATTGCCACGACGGCGGCGACAATCAGCCAGATGGTGTTGCCCAGTGCGGCCTGGAACGCCAGCGTGCTGCCCTGGAACTGGGTCTGAATATCGGACGGGAAGCTGAGCGCTTTTTCAGCCGCCTGGATCGCCTCCACCGCTTCGCCGAGCGAATAATTGTCCGACACGTTGAAGGAAATCGTGGTGGACGGGAACTGATCCAGGTGGTTAATCGACAGCGGGGTATAGCGCTCTTCCACCGTGGCGATAGCGCTTAACGGCACAATCCCCCCGTCTTTGCTGGTCAGGCGCACCGAATCCAGCCCGGCCAGACCGGGAGTATTTTCCGTGTTGTGCTCCAGTACCACGCGGTATTGATTCGCCTGGGTGTAGATGGTGGAGATCAGTCGCTGCCCAAACGCGTTATACAGGGCGTTATCCACGTCCGCCATGGTAATGCCGAGACGGCTTGCCGTGTCGCGGTTGACGTTCACATAGGCGGCCAGCCCTTTGTCCTGCCAGTCGCTGCTTACATCGTTAAGTTGCGGCAGGGTTTTTAGCTTATTGACCAGCTGCGGCACCCAGGTGCTGAGGGCATCCAGCGTGGTGGCCTGCAGCGTAAACTGGTACTGCGTGCGGCTGACCTGGGTATCAATGGTCAAATCCTGTATCGGTTGCAGATAAAGCTCCACGCCCGGGACGCGAGCGACGGCGCTTTGCAGCCGTTCAATAACGGCATTGACGCGATCGTCACGCTCATCCAGCGGTTTGAGGTTGATCTGCAGACGGGCGCTGTTCAGCGACGGGTTGGTGCCGTCGACGCCAACGTAGGACGTCAGGCTCTCTACCGCCGGGTCTTTCATGACGATCTCAGACACCTGCTGCTGACGCTGCGCCATATTGGCGAAGGAGACCGACTGCGGTGCCTGCAGGGTTCCCTGAATAATGCCGTTGTCCTGAATCGGGAAGAAGCCTTTCGGGATAAAAATCCACAGCATCACGCTGAGCGCCAGCGTGCCAAGCGCCACGCCGAGCGTGGCCCATGGATGGTTCAGCACTTTGGCCAGCACGCGACCATACGCCGCAATGATCCGTTCGAACATCCGCTCGGAGGCGAGCGAGAAGCGGTTTTGCTTGCGCAGGGACGCGTGGCTCAGCATCCGGGCGCACATCATCGGCGTCAGGGTCAATGACACCACGGCGGAGATCAAAATGGCCACCGCCAGCGTGACGGCAAACTCGCGGAACAGTCGCCCGACGATATCGCCCATAAACAGCAGCGGGATCAGCACGGCAATCAGGGAGAAGGTCAGCGAGATAATGGTAAAGCCGATCTCACCCGCCCCTTTCAGCGCCGCCGCCAGCGGTTTTTCGCCTTTCTCGATATAGCGCGAGATGTTCTCGATAACCACGATGGCGTCGTCCACCACGAAGCCGGTGGCGATGGTGAGCGCCATTAGCGTCAGGTTGTTGATTGAAAAATCGAGGAACACCATCACCGCAAACGTGCCAACCAGCGAGAGCGGCACGGCGACGGCGGGAATAATGGTTGCCGGGACGTTGCGCAGGAACAGGTAGATAATCATCACGACCAGGGCAATCGCCAGCATCAGTTCGAACTGAGTATCGGTGACCGACGCGCGAATGTTCGTGGTGCGGTCGGAAAGCACCTTCACGCTGACCGACTTCGGCAGGCTTTCGATCAGCTGCGGCAGCATGGTGCGAATGCTGTCGGCGGTTTCGATGATGTTGGCGCCCGGCTGGCGCTGGACGTTCATTACGATCGCCTGCTGCTTGTTCGCCCATGCGCCAAGCCAGCTATTCTCCGCCCCTTGCTCCACCGTCGCCACATCGCCCAGACGCACCGGGGCGCCGTTCTGGTAAGCAATAATCAGCTGACGGTATTCATCCGCGGACTGCATCTGATCGTTGGCAGAGAGCGTGACGGCGCGGGTTGGGCCGTCCAGCGAGCCTTTTGCCGAATTAACGTTGGCGCTGCTGATGGCGGTGCGGATGGTTTCACTGGTCAGCCCCAGTGCGGCAATCGCCTGCGCATTAAGCTTAACGCGCACCGCCGGGCGCTGCCCGCCCGCCAGCGTGACGAGACCGACGCCTGAGACCTGAGAAATCTTTTGCGCCACGCGGGTCTCGACCATGTCTTCCACCTGCGTCATTGGCATGGCGGAGGAGGTGACGGCAAGCGTCATGATCGGCGGATCCGCCGGGTTTACTTTGCTGTAGACCGGCGGGTTAGGCAGGTCCGACGGCAGCAGGTTGGTGGCCGCATTGATGGCGGCCTGAACTTCCTGCTCGGCGACATCCAGCGACAGCGTCAGCTGGAACTGTAGCGTCACGACAGAGGCCCCGCCGGAGCTTTGGGAGGACATCTGCTTCAGGCCCGACATCTGCCCAAACTGGCGCTCCAGCGGGGCGGTAATGGCGGACGTCACCACGTCAGGGCTGGCGCCGGGATAAAGCGTCACCACCTGAATGGTGGGGTAATCCACTTCCGGCAGCGCCGAGACGGGCAGGAAGCGGTAGCCGATAATCCCGGCCAGCAGGATCGCCACCATCAGCAGCGTGGTGGCGACAGGACGGAGGATAAACAGGCGTGACGGCCCACCTGTAGCGACGGGAGGCATAACCTGCATCAGGAGGCCGCTCCCTGTTTCGCAGGTTCAACCACTTCCACTTTCGCCCCTTCGGTCAGACGGTCGATACCGTCGGTGACCACGCGGTCGCCAGCGGAAAGCCCGGCGCTGATTACCACCGTCTGACTGTCCTGAATCCCGGTTTTCACCAGATGCTTACTGACTTTGTTTTCACTGTTCAGTACCCAGACAAAGTTGCCTTCGTTACCCATCTGCAGCGCGGCGGTGGGGATCACCACCGCGTTCTCTTCGGTCGCGACCAGCATTCGCGCGTTGACGAACTGGTTCGGGAAGAGGGCATCGTCCTGGTTGTTAAAGCGGGCCTTCAGCTTAATGGTACCGGTCGTGGTGTCGATCTGGTTATCCAGGCTGAGCAGGCTACCTTCGCTGAGCTTCTGTTTATTGGTGCGGTCCCAGGCTTCCACCACCAGGCCTTTCCCGGCTTTTTGCGCCTGAATGACCGTCGCAATGTCGCTTTCCGGCAGGGTAAAGACTAAATCAATCGGGTGAGTCTGGGTGATCACCACGATGCCCGTGGTATCTCCGCTGGAGATTTGGTTGCCGATATCGACCTGCTTCAGACCAACCCGCCCGTCAATCGGTGCGGTGATGCGGCTCCAGTCGAGCTGCAACTGGGCACTGGCCACGGCGGCTTCGTCGGCTTTGATGGTGCCCTGCGTTTCGCCGACCAGCGACTGCTGTGTGTCCAGCTCCTGGCGGGAGACCAGATTGGTTTTTACCAGCTGCTGATAGCGCGCTAAATCACGCCGGGCGTTGGCAAGGGTGGCTTTGTCTTTCGCGAGCTGTCCCTGCGCCTGGGCGAGGGCCACCTTAAACTGGCTTGGGTCGATCTCCGCCAGTAAGTCACCGGCCTTAACCTGCTGACCTTCCTGGAAGTGGATCGCAATGAGCTGACCATCGACGCGGCTACGCACCGTGGCGGTGTTAGCGGCGGTAATGGTTCCGAGCCCCGTCAGATAACGCGGAACGGCTTTACTCACCGCCGTGGCTGCCTGAACCGGCGCCAGCGCACCGCCTCGCATACCGTGACGGCCGCCACCTGCCGGGCGCTGTGATGCGCTGTTGGCACCGGCGGGTGCGCCAGAGTTTGCGGATTGGCTGTGCCAGTACCAGGCGGCGGCAAGTGCCACCACAATGATGCCAGCGGCGATTGCCCAGCGGGATTTATTACGGCCTTTCATCGTTATACGTTCTCATCCTGAATACTTCGGGGAATGATACTAGTTTAGTCAGGCAACACAGCGGAAAAATGGAGGAAATATGGAAGACTGTCTGGAATTGTCTGAGTGTGGTGCTTTTTTTCGCCGGGTGGCGCTTCGCTTACCCGGCCTACGGTTCGAGGGTTTTGTAGGCCGGGTAAGGCGAAGCCGCCACCCGGCACAGCGGCACTAGCTAAACATCACCTGCGCCCAGCGCGCCAGCCCCGCGGTAACGGAGCCAAAGTCATCGCCACCGGCAACCGGAATACCCGGCAACTGTTCCGCCAGCGCTTTTTTGATCAGCGGTGAACGGGCGCTTCCCCCGGTCAGGTAGATGACGTCCGGCTTCTCCTTGCCGTTCTCCAGCGCGAGTTGCACCTGTTCCAGTATGCGCTGTAGCGGCTGCGCGAGCGCGGTCTCCAGCCCCTCCTGTGAAATCGCCGTGGCCAGATCGTCGCTGATAAATGGCAAGGACACCGCATGTTCAGCGCGGTTTGAAAGGGCAATTTTGCTCTCTTCGGCGGTGCGTACCACGCGGTAGCTCAGGCGCTGACGCCACACTTTATACAGCAGGGCGACTTTATCGGCGTCCTGCGCGTCACGCATCAGGTCATTCAGGAAGCGGCCGTTGGCGGTACTGTAAAAATCACTCTGCGCCGGGACGTCGTTGATGGCAATCGCGTTCCACCACGGCAGGATCGGCAGGGCGATGCCTTTTTCCGTTTGCCCGCCCATGCCGAGCAGCGGCATCAGGCTCTTAAATGCCAGGGCGATATCCAGATCGTTACCGCCCACGCGGCAGCCGCTGTGCCCCAGCAGGCTATTTTCACGGTCGCGGCGGTGATGCCACTGCGGCCCCATCAGCAGCAGCGAGCAGTCCGTTGTACCCCCGCCGATATCCACGACCAGCACCCGTTTTTCTTCCGTCAACGTGGCCTCAAAGTCCAGCCCCGCCGCAACTGGCTCATACTGGAACACCACGTCGCGAAAGCCTGCCCGGTGCGCCGCGCGCTCAAGGATCCCCTGCGCCTGCTGGTTAGCCTCATCGCCGCCCAGCCCCTGGAAGTTGATCGGGCGGCCAATCACGGCCTGGGTAATCGTCTCGGGGACCTGCGTCTGCGCCTGATGACGGATATGCAGCATCATGGCGCATACCAGGTCTTCAAACACCGCCACCTGCTGCGGCTTGAGGCCGCTGGCCCCGAGGAAAGATTTTGGCGATTTAACAAAGTAGACCTCTTCCGGGTCTTCAATGTAATGCCCGAGTGAAGAGAGGCCGAACTGCACGCTGGAAGGCGTAACGTCGATATCTTCCTCGCGGTTAAAGCTCACTGCCCGGCGCAGCAGCGCCTGAGTTTCTGCCGCAGTCGCCGGAACCTGATGGTGGCGGAACAGCCACTCGCTCACCGCTTCACGCGTCGGCGCGCAGAGCATTGACGGCAGCAGCGTGCTCTCTTTTTCCATTTTCAGGAGCTGTGGTTGCCCGTTTTGCATAATTGCAACCGAGCAGTTTGCCGTACCGTAGTCGAATCCGATAAACACAATAAATCCCCATGCCAGTGAGAAGGGGCGAGACTTTAGCGGAATGCCTGTCCGGCGACAACAGGAATATGAAAGCAAGACGTAACACGCTTTTTCAGTTTATCCTGAGGGGAACAAAAAAGGAGCGACAATGCATACCCTGACCTGGCACCCCCCTTACGACTGGCAATGGATGTTTGGCTTTCTTGGCGCCCGTGCGGTGGCGGGGGTTGAGACGGTCACGGAAAGCTATTACGAGCGCAGTTTTGCCTGTGAAGGGCATCAGGGGATCTTCCGCGTTACGCCGGACACGCAAACCCATACGCTACAGGTCACGCTCAGCCCGGGGTTAACGCCGGTGGCCGGACTTTGCCTTGAGCGTATCGGGCGTCTGTTCGATCTTGCCTGCGATCCGCAGGACGTCCACCGGACTTTGGGCGATCTCGGCGCCGCGCGGCCAGGCCTGCGTTTGCCCGGGGCGATGGATGCCTACGAACAGGGCGTGCGGGCCATTCTGGGTCAACTGGTCAGCGTGGCGATGGCGGCTAAACTGGCTTCACGCGTTGTCGCCCTGTGCGGTGAGCCGGTCAAGGATGCGCCGGGCTATGTCTGCTTTCCCTCCCCACAAGCCCTGGCGGCTGCCGACCCGCTGGCGCTCAAAGCGCTCGGGATGCCGGTCAAACGCGCGGAATCGCTGATTCATCTGGCACAGTCGGTCGTCGACGGGACGTTTCCGCTCACGCCGCCTGAGGACGTTGAGGCAGGCATGAAGGCGTTACAACAACGGCCGGGTATTGGCCGCTGGACGGCAAATTACCTCGCCCTTCGCGGCTGGCAGGCGAAAGATGTGTTTCTTCCTGATGATTATCTGATTAAGCAACGTTTCGCCGGGATGACGCCTGCGCAAATTCGTCGCTATGCCGAGCGCTGGCAGCCGTGGCGTTCCTACGCGCTGCTGCACATCTGGTATACCGACGGCTGGGCGCCGTCAGTTGATGGCGAAATAACTGGTGTTGAGCAGTAGATCCAGCGGCTGCGGCTCGGCGATGGTGTCACCATAGATAAAATCAATGCCAATGCCGGAAAGCGTATCCATCATGATGGGCTGGTTGCAGGGGCCTGCGATGGTTCTCATCCCCAGACGCTGGGCATGGCCCTGAACGATGGTCACCATCATCTCATCCATCAGGTTGCCATAGACGTTGCTCACGACTTCGGCATCCAGCATCAGGTAATCGGCCATGTTCGGACTCAGGTGGGTGAAAATGTCCATGTCGCGGCCTATCTGGCTGAGGATCACGCGGCAGCCCGCCTGGCGAAGCTTTTGTAAACCCCGCTGCAGATTCTCATCCGAATCACACACCACGCCGGCAGGGATCACCAGATGCAGCAGACGGCCCGGCATTGGGCTTTTATCAAGAAGATCGAGAAGTTCGTCGACCAGCGTCACGCTGGCTAAACCGGCTGCCGAAAGCGGCAATGCGATCCCCATGCCTTTACTGGCGATCCTGGCGGCAGATGTCCGGAAGAAGTCGCTAAAGATGCGTCTGTCGAGGGCGTGCAGCAGTTCCGGCTCTGCCAGGCCAGAACGGAAGGCGTGTTCCTCCAGGACTTCGCCCTGGCTGGTCCACAGGCGCAGCGAAATCAGCCAGAAATTACAGCTCTCCGGTATGCGAGGGGAGGCGACGCTACGGGCTATCATCATCAGGTGATTGTCTTTGATCATGTGCCATTGTTCGTCCAGCGACATCATGCTGCGCGTGCTGTGATCCCGCTCCTGCTGCGGTTCGTAAACCGTCACGATGCCGCGCCCGCTGTTTTTCGAGGCATAACAGGCAATATCTGCCTGTGACATCACTTCTGACGCCAGGTGGTTATGTTCATCGATCAGCGTGATCCCTGCGCTGGCGCCAATTCGATGCAGGCGGCCTTCCCACATAAAGTGATAGTCGTTGATGCTATGGACCAGACGACCGGTGATATAGCGTGCGCTCTCAATATTGCAGTCCGGCAGCAACAGCCCAAACTCATCACCCCCCAGACGCGCCAGCACATCGCTGGAGCGCAGCATGGTTAACATCATGGAAGAGAGTTCCCGCAGCAGGGCATCGCCCGCCGCATGGCCTGCGGTATCATTGACGGCTTTGAAGCGGTCCAGATCGATAAAGACCAGCGCATGACGCTGCCGCGTCTCACGAACCGTTTGCAGGAGTCGTTTGAGGTGGTTTTCAAAGCTGACCCGGTTTGCCAGGTGGGTCAGGGCATCGTGCGACGCGCTGTAACTCAGCTGACGCAGCATTTTGCGCGACTCGGTGACATCCTGAATAACGATAACCGAGCCGATACTTTGTCCATCCAGCGTGCTGAGTGGCGTAATGCTGTAATGGATGTCAAACGCTCCACCCGTGCGGCAGTTCAGCACCACGTCCTGGTCGATATCTGAGCGTGACATATCCCCGCTGTGGATGTTCTCCATCAGCGGCCCTCGCTCCCCAAACGTGATGTGTAATACCTTGAGAACCGGCTGGCCGATAGCCTCGGTTTGTAGCCAGCCGCTCATCTTCTCGGCAACCGGGTTCATAAAGGTGACGTTCATGTCGATATCGGTACAGAGCACGGCTTCGCCGATGGAGTCGAGCGTGATATGCAGACGCTCTTTTTCCTGGAACAGCGCCTCGTTAAGCTGCTTAACCTCGGTCATGTCCATGTTGATGCCAAGCAAACGCTCGACTTCACCCTCTTTATTCAACACCCGGTTTGCCAGGGAGCGAATATGGCGCACGCCTTCCTTCACGCGGATACGAAATTCCAGCTTAAACGGCAGACGTGAGATCAGTGAATCCCGCAGAACCTGTTCTGCATGGGCGCGGTCTTCCGGCAGCATCGTGTCGTGCCAGAGCTGCCAGGTGGGCTTGATGTGCGGCGGGATTTCATACAGTTCGAACATCCGCTTATCCCAGCTGATGATGTCAGGCTCCAGATCCCACTCCCAGATGCCGATGCCGCCCGCTTCGTTGGCCAGCGTAATGCGCTCCATCAGGCGTTTGTTGACCCACTCGGTCTGCTTCAGGTCGTTAATGTCTTCAATCTGGGCGATAAAATAGAGCGGCGAGCCGTCGGTATGGCGCACAACGGAGACGGCAAGCAGCGCCCAGACCACTTCACCGTTGCGCGTGTAATAGCGCTTTTCAAGGGTATAGGTGTTGATGTCGCCGTTGACCAGCTGCTCCAGCTGTTCGAGGTCGGTGTGCAAATCTTCCGGCCAGGTGAGCTGCTGGAAAGTGAGTGACTGTAGTTCGGACTGGCTGTAACCGAGGAAATTGCACAGCGCTTTGTTGGCCTGTAGCCACTGCCCCTCAATGCTGACTAACGCCATCCCGATGGCGGAATACTCCATCGCATTACGAAAACGCGCTTCGCTTTCAGTGATGTGTTTGCGTTCGGCACGGAAGGCATACATCACCATGGTCATCACGTTCGCCGGGAGAAGCAGCATCAGGAACGGCAGCCAGGGCGCGTTGATCATCGGCCCTTCGTGTTGGGTGGTCAGCGCCTCAGGGTTATGGGCAATCATCAGGGACACGACCATCACGGTGACCAGAAACACCAGGAACGCTTCCATTCGCGGTAAGCGCACGGCGCTCCACATAAGCAGGACGATCACGCAGGTAAATGGCCATGGAAGCCAGGTGATGGCTGCCCAACTCAGGGCCAACGTCACGGCCATTGTGAGCAGCGTTTCCAGCAGCAATCGCGGATCACGGTGGCGCAGCAGGTAGTGGGGTTTAAACAGTAATCCCAGCGGCACCAGTGCCAGCGCGCCAATGGATTCAGATAACACCCAGACAATGAAATCGCGCAGTGGCTCAGGACCGGGAACCAGAAAAATCACCAGAATACCGCCTACCAGCGGCGGCACCAGCGCGCTGCCCATCGCCAGACGGATCCAGTCACTTAAATTTTGCAGCGGGTTATACCACGGGAGCAGTTTGCGCAGTAGTAATGCACCGACGACGGCCTCAATCACATTTATGGCGGTGTAGGTGAGGTTAATCGCCCCCCACGAGAACAACATCCACGAGGCCAGAATATTGCCGAACGAACAGGCCAGGGCAATGCCCGGCCACATTTTTCCCGCGTGGCGGTAAAACGCCACCATCATGATGGCGGTGGGGAACCAGAGCGGCGCCAGCAGGGTGCCGAAGCGGGTAAGCTCCAGCGAAAATAAGGTAAAGATAAAGGTGACCAGGCCCAGACAGACAAGTCGTAATAAAGGATGTGGGGTGGTAACCAAAACCCGCTGGTATTGTTTATTCATTACCGCTTTATCCAGAGACGCCGTGCCGTCAGGAGAGAAGTCCGTACGAGTGAATTTGATAATTTGGTTTATGCTAGTACAAACAATTTACAATTCATATGGCGACTGCTCATAATTTGACATCATAGACTTATTAAATAGTTACAGGTTAAAAAATCGCTGTGAAACGCTGAAAAAACGCGCATTAAAATTTCACTCAGGGAACAATTCGCAACTTTACAGGCTGTCTCGCATTACCTGCGCTTTCGACTGGTATCACGCCCGCGAAATCCCTATAATTGCCGCGTTTGACGCTCCGGCGTCGTCCTTCCTTAACATCCAGGTTAATCAGGTCGCTAAATTTATGACTGATAAGTCTCATCAGTGCGTCATTATAGGCATCGCCGGCGCATCGGCTTCAGGTAAAAGTCTAATTGCCAGTACGCTTTATCGCGAACTGCGTGAACAAGTAGGTGATGAGCACATCGGCGTCATTCCCGAAGACAGCTATTACAAAGATCAATCCCATCTGTCGATGGAAGAGCGCGTAAAAACCAACTATGACCACCCGAATGCAATGGATCACAGTTTACTGTTCCAGCATTTAGAAGCCCTAAAAAGCGGCCAGGCAATTGAGCTGCCCGTTTACAGTTACGTAGAACACACCCGCACCCAGGAGACGATCCGCATCGAGCCGAAAAAGGTGATTATCCTTGAAGGTATCCTGCTCCTGACCGATGCTCGCCTGCGTGAATCGATGAACTTTTCGATTTTCGTCGATACCCCGCTGGATATTTGCCTGATGCGCCGCATCAAGCGAGACGTTAACGAGCGCGGCCGTTCGATGGATTCCGTCATGGCGCAATACCAGAAAACGGTCCGTCCGATGTTCCTGCAGTTTATTGAGCCCTCCAAACAATACGCCGATATCATCGTGCCGCGCGGAGGCAAAAACCGCATTGCCATTGATATCTTAAAAGCGAAAATCAGCCAGTTTTTTGAATAAGCCGCGCGAATTGTGTACCGTTCAGAGATAACCTGGTTTTACCCTGAGATGTTAAGGTCTCAGGGGTCGATGCATGAAAGGAGAAAGTGCCATGCGTCTTTGTGATCGCGATATTGAAGCCTGGCTGGATGAAGGCCGTTTGTCTATTACCCCACGTCCTCCTGTAGAGCGTATCAATGGGGTGACCGTTGATGTACGGTTGGGGAATAAATTCCGCACCTTTAGTGGCCATACTGCACCGTTCATCGACCTCAGCGGGCCGAAGGATGAAGTCAGCGCCGCGCTCGATCGCGTGATGAGTGACGAAATCGTCATTGACGAAGGTGACGCTTTTTATTTGCATCCAGGTGAACTGGCGCTGGCGGTGACGTTCGAATCCGTGACCCTGCCTGCTGACCTCGTCGGCTGGCTGGATGGCCGTTCTTCTCTGGCCCGTCTGGGGCTGATGGTGCACGTGACCGCGCACCGTATCGATCCCGGCTGGTCGGGCCGTATCGTGCTGGAGTTCTTCAATGCCGGCAAACTGCCGCTGGCGCTGCGTCCCGGCATGATGATTGGTGCGTTAAGCTTTGAGCCGCTAACCGGCCCGGCAGACAGGCCTTATAACCGCCGGCAGGACGCAAAATACCGCGACCAGCAGGGTGCGGTTGCCAGCCGTATTGATAAAGACTGATCGTTAGTCCATTGAGGATGCCATGAGAAGAGTTCTGACAACGCTGATGATTTTGCTGGTCGTGCTGGTTGCTGGCCTTTCGGCGTTGGTTCTGCTGGTTAACCCTAACGATTTCCGCGCTTACATGGTGCGGCAGGTCGAGGCGCGCAGTGGTTACCAACTGAAGCTCGACGGACCGCTACGCTGGCACGTCTGGCCGCAGCTCAGCATTCTCTCTGGCCGCATGTCGTTAACGGCACCGGGCGCTGCCCAGCCGATCGTGTCTGCGGACAACATGCGTCTCGATGTGGCGCTCATCCCCCTCATTTCTCACCAGTTGCAGGTAAACCAGGTGATGCTCAAAGGGGCGGTCATTCAGCTTACCCAGCAGACTGAAGCCGTGCGCAACGCGAATGCGCCGGTTGCACCGCGTGAGAATACCTTACCGGATGAGCCGTCCGATACGGGCTGGTCCTTTGATATTGCCAAACTGAAAGTTGCCGATAGCGTGCTGGTATTCCAGCATGAGGATCAAGAGCAGGTTACGGTTCGCAATATTAATCTGCAGATGGAACAGGATGCGCATCATCTTGCGTCGCTGGAATTCAGCGGGCGAATGAATCGCGACCAGCGCGATCTGACTCTCTCGCTAAATGCCAGGGTCAATGCGTCAGATTATCCCCATCAGCTGACGGCCGATATTCAGCAGCTCAACTGGCAGCTCACGGGCGCAGATCTTCCGACCCAGGGGATCACCGGACAGGGGACGATGCAGGCCGTCTGGCGCGAAGAACAAAAACAGCTGGAGCTGGATAACCTCAACCTGCAGGCCAATGACAGCAGCCTGAAGGGGCAGGCGAGCGTCACGCTCGAAGAGAAGCCGAAGTGGGTGCTGAACCTGCAGTTTGACAAGCTCAACCTGGAAAACATCCTGCCGCCGCTACCGGCTGGCACAACGGACAGCGATGCTGTGCAGACAGGACAAAGCCAGCCGCCGGTGTCGCGTCCGGTTATCTCGTCGAATCTTGATCAACCTGACTATAACGCCCTGCGCGGATTCACGGCCGATATCCTGTTGAAAGCCAACAGCCTGCGCTGGCGCGGTATGGACTTCACCGACGTGAGTGGCCAGATGTTTAACCACAACGGGTTGCTGGTGATCTCCGAGCTGAGCGGCAAAATGGGGGCAGGGCATCTTTCACTGCCTGGCACGCTGGACGTGCGTAAGGACGAAACCCGCGCGCAATTCCAGCCGCGTCTCGACAACGTTGAGATTGGTACCATCCTTAAAGCCTTTAACTATCCGATATCCCTGACAGGGCAGTTGACGCTGGCGGGGGATTTCTCAGGCACAAAAATTGATGCCGAAGCTTTCCGCCGTGAATGGCAGGGCGAGGCGCACGTGGACCTGAAAGACTCCCGTATGGAAGGTCTTAACTTCCAGCAGCTGGTACAGCAGGCAGTGGAGCGCAGCAGTGACGTCAAAGCGCAGGACAACTACGATAGCGTCACGCGCCTCGACAGTTTCTCCACGGATCTGACGCTGGATAACGGGCAACTGACGCTGGCAGCGATGCAGGGAACCTCTTCTATGCTGTCGTTGACCGGAGAAGGCTCGCTGGATCTGGTCAAAGAGACGGCGGACACGCGCTTTAACGTCCGGGTACTTTCCGGCTGGCAGGGCGAAAGTAAGCTGATTGATTTCCTGAAAGAGACGCCAGTGCCGCTTAGCGTCTATGGTAAATGGCAGGCGCTGAATTACAGCCTTCAGGTGGATCAGATCCTGCGTAAGCATCTGCAGGATGAAGCGAAACGTCGGCTTAATAGCTGGGCAGATCGTAATAAAGATTCCCAGAACGGTAAGGATGTGAAGAAACTGCTGGATAAGCTTTGATGCCAGTTGTGCCGGGTGGCGGCTTCGCCTTACCCGGCCTACAAAAGCCTGACGTCGTAGGCCGGGTAAGCGCAACGCCACCCGGCTTTTTTACACCTCAAAATCCAGTTCTTCCTCATCCCGCAGTGGAATGAGCTGCACTTTCTGCACGCGATGGTTTTCAATCTGCAGCGTTTTAAGCCGATAGTCACCCACCTGAACCTCTTCACCTGGCTGCGGGATACGCTGTAAGTATTCCATCAGCAGGCCCGCAATGGTGTGGTACTCCCGCTTTTCATCCAGCGGCAGCGGCACATACTGCACCAGGTCTTCCAGCGGCATATGGCCGTTGGCCGTCCACGAGCCGTCGGCGTTTTTCTGAATATCATGGCGGGCATCAATCTCATCCACTTCGTTTGGCAAATTACCGGCGATGGTTTCCATCACGTCGCTGAGCGTGACCAGCCCTTCAACCGAACCAAACTCATCCACCACAAAGGCAAAGTGCGTTCGCGCATTTCGGAATTGCTCAAGGGCAGAGAGCAATTGCAATCCTTCCGGGAAGACCAGGGGCTGGCGTACCAGGGCGCGCAGATTGAGCGCCTCCCCGTGCAGCTGCTGCTGGAGCAGGTCGATAACGTGCACGACGCCCAGTAATTCTTCTTCCTCTTCACCGCCGGTCACCACCACGCGCGTGTGCTGGTTTTTATCCAGCAGGGCGCGGATGTGCTCTTCGGGGGCGGTGAGATCGATATGCTCAATGTCATGCCGGGAAGTCATGATGCTGCTGACCGTGCGCTCATTAAGGTTAAGCACTCGCTCAATCATCAGGCGCTCCTGCGGGTTAAAGATCTGTCCGTCGCTGTGATCGGCCAGCATGGCAGCAGATTCGGCGTCCAGCTCTGCATCCTCTTTTTTACCGCTCAGCAGGCGCATAACGGTGTCGGCCGTGCGCTGACGCAGGGTCTGATTAGCGGAAAGGAAGCGGCGGCGGTTAAATATCGCCAGCTGGTTAAGCGCTTCAATCATGACGGAGAAACCAATGGCGGCGTACAAATAGCCTTTCGGAATGTGGAAGCCAAAACCGTCGGCCACCAGGCTAAAGCCAATCATCAGCAGGAAGCTCAGGCAGAGGATCACGATGGTCGGGTGGCTGTTCACAAAGCGGGTGAGTGCCTTGCTCGCCATCACCATCAGCGTGATGGCGATAATCACCGCTGCCATCATAACGGCCAGATGGTCCACCATCCCGACGGCGGTGATCACCGAATCCAGGGAGAAGACGGCATCCAGCACCACGATTTGCGCTACCACCGGCCAGAATCTCGCGCCACGTCGCTGGGTCGGGTTCTCGCTGTCTTTACCTTCGAGCCGTTCATTGAGCTCTACCGTGGCTTTGAACAGCAGGAACAACCCGCCGAAGAGCATGATCAGATCGCGGGCGCTAAAGCTGAGGCCGTGAACGGAGAACAGCGGTTGCGTGAGTGTGACCATCCAGGAGATAGAGGCCAGCAACAGTAAACGCATCACCATCGCCAGCAGCAGGCCCGTTACGCGCGCGCGATCGCGCTGGGAAGGGGGCAGTTTTTCAGCGAGGATGGCAATAAAGACCAGATTATCAATCCCGAGCACTAATTCGATGACGACCAGCGTCACCAGCCCGGCCCAAATTGATGGATCGGCAATCCATTCCATAGTAATAGCAATACCTTCTGTTATATGACGATTGTCACACTTCGATCATGGATAAAGCCGGGGAAAATTGCAATGCCGGGCTGAGATTTCTCTTAATACGAAACGCTTAAAAGAGAGCAAACTCATCGGGGTGTAAATAAGCAAAATACGTATATTTAATTATAAAGAGAACATTTTAGGATATATCGCAGATAATGGTTTTCACTCCCATTTTGTCAATATAAAGAAAATCCTAAAAGGTCAAAACTTTGCTCTTAATATTAATCTTAAAAACAGATATTAGGACAGTTGTCTCCTTGCCTGCTATTAGGTTAGCTGCAACAATTCTCCCAGCATCAAATGTTAAATCTTGTTGTTGCTATTTTTGTTTTGGTCTTCCGGGATGGTTATTCATTATCCGTTGGGTGTCTCACCCGGCTGATATATTTCCAGAAGGCCTTGCTCAAGAGGGTGTCTATCCATAACACATTGTTTAGTCAGTGGATTGGTAACTGAAAGCCAAGGGCGGTAGCGTGCCTGAAAGCGTGTGAATCAGCCTCGGTTATTCTGTCAATAGCCAATGGATGAATAAGCTTTTTTTAGGACTGATGCCAGTTATATTTCTATTTGATTAACTGCATGCTGAAACCCAATACGACCCAAGCTTATTTAAATTGCACAGGATAATTACTCTGCCAAAGTGATAAATAATCAATGATGAAATCCAAAATGAAATTGATGCCATTATTGGTGTCTGTGACCTTGATGAGTGGTTGCACGGTCTTTCCCGGCAGCAATATGTCAACAATGGGTAAGGATGTGATCAAGCAACAGGATGCCGATTTTGATCTCGACAAAATGGTGAATGTTTATCCACTTACGCCACGTCTGGTCGAACAATTACGCCCACGTCCGAATGTTGCTCAGCCGAATATGTCTCTGGACCAGGAAATCGCCGCTTATCAGTATCGCGTGGGGCCGGGTGACGTGATCAACGTGACCGTCTGGGACCACCCCGAACTGACCACGCCTGCGGGCCAGTACCGTAGCTCAAGCGACACCGGGAACTGGGTACAGTCAGATGGCACGATGTTCTACCCCTACATTGGTAAAGTCCATGTTGCCGGGAAAACCCTTGCCGAGATCCGGAGTGATATTACCGGCCGCTTAGCGCAGTACATCGCCGATCCGCAGGTGGACGTTAATATTGCCGCATTCCGCTCGCAAAAAGCCTACATTTCCGGCCAGGTCAATAAATCCGGCCAGCAGGCCATCACCAACGTACCGTTAACCGTTCTGGATGCCATTAACGCCGCAGGCGGGTTAACCGACGGTGCCGACTGGCGCAACGTGGTTCTGACCCACAACGGCAAAGAGCAGCGCATCTCACTGCAGGCGCTGATGCAAAACGGCGATCTGACCCAGAACCGCCTGCTCTATCCGGGCGATATTCTCTACGTGCCGCGCAATGACGATCTGAAAGTCTTCGTGATGGGTGAAGTGAAGAAACAGAGCACCCTCAAAATGGACTTCAGCGGCATGACGCTGACCGAAGCGCTGGGCAATGCGGAAGGCATCGATCTGACCTCCTCCAACGCCAGCGGTATCTTCGTGATTCGCCCACTTAAGGACGACGCCAGCAACAAAGGCAAGATTGCCAACATTTACCAGCTCGATATGTCCGACGCCACCTCGCTGGTGATGGCAACGTCGTTCCGCCTCCAGCCATACGATGTGGTGTATGTCACTACCGCGCCGGTTGCCCGCTGGAACCGTCTGATCAACCAGTTGCTGCCAACCATCAGTGGCGTTCGCTACATGACGGATACGGCGCGCGACATTCATACCTGGTAATCCGCGATGTTTAACAAAATTCTGGTGGTATGCGTGGGGAACATTTGCCGTTCCCCGACGGCAGAGCGGTTGTTGAAACACTACCAGCCTGAACTGACCGTCGAGTCCGCAGGCCTTGGCGCGCTGGTCGGTAAAGCGGCCGATGAGCGCGCAACGAGCGTGGCCCGCGATCATAACCTCTCCCTTGACGGGCATATTGCCCGCCAGGTCACCGGCCGCATGTGCCGGGAATATGACCTGATCCTGGCAATGGAAAAACGCCATATTCATGCGCTATGCGATATCGCACCGGAGATGCGCGGCAAGGTGATGCTGTTTGGTCACTGGGACAATGAACGCGAAATCCCCGATCCGTATCGCAAAAGCCATGAGGCCTTCGAGGCGGTTTACACCTTACTTGACCAGTCTGCCCAACAGTGGGCGCAGGCACTGAAAGCTCAGCAGGGATAACAATGACAGAAAAAACAAGACCTTCTGCCGCCCCGACTTCGGGCAGTGATGAAATTGATATTGGTCGCCTGGTCGGCACGGTTATCGAGGCAAAGTGGTGGGTGCTTGGCATTACCGCTGTGTTTGCCGCGGCAGCCGTCGTCTACACGCTGTTCGCCACGCCTATCTACAGCGCCGACGCGCTGGTGCAGATTGAGCAAAATACCGGCAACTCGCTGGTGCAGGATATTGGCTCTGCGCTGGCGAACAAACCACCGGCATCCGACGCTGAAATTCAGCTGATTCAGTCACGTCTGGTACTGGGGAAAACGGTTCACGACCTCGGTCTCGATATCTCCGTCACCAAAAATACCTTCCCGATCTTTGGTGCCGGCTGGGATCGACTGATGGGACGAAGCAACGATACGGTAAAGGTGACTGACTTTGTGCTGCCGAAAGGGGCGGGCGATCAAACCTTTACCCTGACGGTGCTGGGTCCGAAACAGTACCAGTTGACCAGCGATGCGGGATTCAGCGCGCGCGGCGAAGTGGGCCAGATGCTGACGAAAGATGGCGTCAGCATGATGGTGAGTGCCATTCATGCCCAGGAGGGCGGCGAGTTCACCGTGACCAAATTCTCCACGCTGGGAATGATCAACAATCTGCAAAACAACCTCACCGTGACTGAAAACGGTAAGGACACCGGCGTGCTGAGCATGACCTTTACCGGTGAAGATAAAGATCAAATCCGCGACATCCTGAACAGCATCACCCGCAACTATCTTGAGCAGAACGTTGAGCGTAAGTCGGCGGAAGCGGCGAAAAGCCTGGCTTTCCTTGCTAAACAGCTCCCGGAAGTGCGGGCCCGTCTGGATGATGCCGAGAATAAACTGAACGCTTACCGTCAGGATAAAGACTCTGTCGACCTGCCGCTGGAGGCGAAGTCTGTTCTTGATTCAATGGTTAACATCGACGCCCAGCTCAACGAGCTGACCTTCAAAGAGGCGGAGATTTCCAAGCTTTATACTAAACGTCACCCGGCCTACCGCACGCTGCTGGAGAAACGCCGCACGCTGGAAGAGGAGAAGGCGAAGCTCAATGACCGCGTGACCGCGATGCCGAAAACGCAGCAGGAGATCGTGCGTCTGACCCGCGACGTGGAGTCCGGACAGCAGGTTTACATGCAGCTGCTGAACAAGCAGCAGGAGCTGAAAATCACCGAAGCCAGTACCGTCGGTGACGTACGCATCGTCGACCCGGCGATTACCCAGCCGGGCGTGCTGAAGCCGAAGAAAGCGCTGATCGTTCTCGGCAGCATTATTCTCGGCCTGATGCTCTCCATTGTCGGTGTGCTGCTGCGCTCGCTGTTCAACCGCGGAATCGAAAGCCCGCAGGCGCTGGAAGAGAGTGGTATCAACGTCTATGCCAGCATCCCGCTTTCCGAGTGGCAAAAATCCCGTGACAGCGTCAAAACCATTAAAGGCGTTAAGCGATACAAACAGAGCCAGTTGCTGGCCGTGGGTAACCCGACGGACCTGGCGATTGAAGCGATACGTAGCCTGCGTACCAGCCTGCACTTCGCCATGATGCAGGCCAAAAACAACGTCCTGATGTTAACCGGTGTCAGTCCGTCAATCGGTAAGACCTTTGTCTGCGCCAACCTGGCGGCCGTCGTCAGCCAGACCAACAAACGCGTGCTGCTAATCGACTGCGATATGCGCAAGGGTTATACCCACGAGCTGCTGGGCACCAATAACGTTAACGGTCTGTCGGAAATCCTGCTGGGGCAGGGGGAGATTAGCCAGAGCGCCAAGCCGACCTCGATTCCGAGATTCGATCTGATCCCACGTGGTCAGATACCGCCTAACCCGTCGGAACTGCTGATGAGCGAACGCTTCACCCAGCTGATTGAGTGGGCGAGCAAACACTATGACCTGGTGCTGATCGATACGCCGCCGATTCTGGCCGTGACCGATGCCGCCGTGGTAGGCCGCCATGCGGGTACCACCCTGATGGTGGCACGTTACGCGGTGAACACCCTGAAAGAAGTGGAAACCAGCCTGAGCCGCTTCGAGCAGAACGGGATTGAGGTGAAAGGGGTGATCCTGAACTCCATCTTCCGCCGCGCGACCGGGTATCAGGATTACGGTTATTACGAGTACGAATATAAGTCTGACAGTAAATAACAGCCAAAACATACCCTTACACCCCTCACCCTAACCCTCTCCCCTGAGGGGAGAGGGGACTGTTCGGTGCCGCTTTCACCCTATCCCCTCAGGGGAGAGGGCCGGGGTGAGGGGTAGGAGAAAGAAATGACCACACAACGCCCTTTGATTTCTATCTATATGCCGACATGGAATCGTCAGCAGCTGGCGATCCGCGCAATCAAGTCGGTGTTACGTCAGGATTATGACAACTGGGAACTGATCATCGTGGATGACTGTTCTTCTTCGTATGAACAGCTGCAAAAATTTGTCACCGATCTCAATGACCCGCGCGTGATGTACACCCATAACCCGATTAACTCCGGGGCATGCGCGGTGCGTAACCAGGCGATTATGCAGGCCAAAGGGCAGTATCTGACCGGCATCGACGACGATGACGAATGGACCCCGAACCGACTGTCTGTCTTCCTTTCACATAAAGCACAGCTGGTGACGCATGCGTTCCTGTATGCCAACGACTATGTCTGTCAGGGTGAAGTCTATTCGCAGCCTGCCAGTCTGCCGCTGTACCCGAAATCACCCTATTCTCGCCGCCTGTTCTACAAGCGCAACATTATCGGCAATCAGGTTTTCACCTGGGCATGGCGCTTTAAGGAGTGCCTGTTCGATACCGAACTGAAAGCCGCGCAGGATTACGACATCTTCTTGCGGATGGTGGTTGAGTATGGCGAACCGTGGAAAGTGGAAGAGGCCACGCAGATCCTGCACATCAATCACGGGGAGATGCAAATTACCTCCTCGCCGAAGAAGTTCTCGGGCTACTTCCATTTTTACCGCAAGCACAAGGACAAGTTCGACCGTGCCAGCCGGAAGTATCAGCTCTTTACCCTCTATCAGATCCGCAATAAGCGCATGAACTGGCGCACGCTGCTGACGCTGCTGTCCGTCCGTAACGGCAAACGTCTGGCTGATGGACTTCGGGGGAAATAATGTTTCTTGAAGATTGCCGCGCAAACAGCTGGAGCCTGCGCCCATGCTGCATGGTCCTGGCGTACCGTATCGCGCATTTTTGTTCGGTGTGGCGCAAGAAAAACGTGCTGAACAACCTCTGGGCAGCGCCGGTTCTGGTGCTGTACCGCATTATTACTGAATGCTTTTTTGGTTATGAAATTCAGGCCGCTGCTACCATTGGCCGCCGCTTTACCATTCACCACGGCTATGCGGTGGTGATCAATAAGTTCGTGGTCGCCGGGGATGATTTCACCATTCGTCATGCGGTCACCATTGGCAACCGAGGGCCAGACAGCCTGGCCTGCCCGGTTATCGGCAATAACGTCGAGCTGGGCGCGAACGTGGTGATCATTGGTGACATTACCATCGGTAACAACGTGACGATTGGTGCGGGCAGCGTGGTGCTGGACAGCATTCCGGACAACGCGCTGGTGGTGGGAGAAAAGGCCCGCGTGAAGGTGATTAAATGAACATTCTGCAATTTAACGTCCGCCTCGCTGAAGGCGGAGCGGCAGGCGTGGCCCTGGATCTGCACCAGCGCGCACTGCAAAAAGGACTTCAGTCTCGTTTTATTTATGGCTACGGCAAAGGCGGCAAGAAAAGCGTCAGTCACGATAACTTCCCGCAGGTGCAAAAGCACACGCCGCGTCTGACCTCGATGGCCAACATTGCCTTGTTCCGCCTGTTTAACCGCGATTTGTTTGGCAACCTGAATAATCTTTATCGCACTGTGACCCGAACCACGGGCCCGGTTGTGCTGCATTTCCACGTCCTGCACAGCTACTGGCTGAATCTGGAAGAGGTGGTGGCGTTTTGTCAGAAGGTGCAGGCGCACAAGCCTGATACACGCTTCGTCTGGACGCTGCACGATCACTGGAGCGTGACCGGACGCTGCGCATTTACCGACGGCTGCGAAGGCTGGAAGGATAACTGCCAGAAATGCCCGACGTTAAGCAACTACCCGCCGGTGAAAGTGGATCGTGCTCACCAGCTGGTAACCGGCAAGCGCAAACTGTTCCGCGACATGCTCTCGCTCGGCTGCACGTTTATCTCCCCGAGCCAGCACGTGGCCGATGCCTTCAACAGCCTTTACGGGGCAGGGCGCTGCCAGATTATCAACAACGGTATCGACGTGGCGACGGAGGCCATTCTGGCGGAGCTGACGCCGGTGGCGGACACCGCGGGTAAACCGAAAATCGCCATCGTTGCGCATGACCTGCGTTACGACGGCAAAACCAACCAGCAGCTGGTGCGCGACATGATGGCGCTCGGTGACAAGATTGAACTGCATACCTTCGGCAAGTTTTCCCCGTTCGAAGGGGCGAACGTCGTGAACCACGGGTTTGAAACCGACAAGCGCAAACTGATGAGCGCGCTGAACGGCATGGATGCGCTGGTGTTCAGCTCCCGCGTGGATAACTACCCGCTGATCCTCTGCGAAGCGCTTTCCATCGGCGTGCCGGTGATTGCCACCCACAGCGATGCCGCGCGTGAAGTGCTGGAAAAGTCGGGCGGTAAAACGTTCTCGGAAGGCGAAGTGCTGCCGCTGGTGCAGATGCCGAAAGCGCAGATCGCTGAGACTGTTTTTGGCACTGACCTGGAATCGTTCCGCAACCGCAGCCGCAAGGCCTACAGTGGACAACAGATGCTGGAGGAGTATGTCTCGTTCTATCAGAATCTGTAGTTATCTGCTGCTGCCGCTGATCTACCTGCTGGTCAACGTCAAAATTGCCCAGCTTGGCGAAAGCTTCCCGATAACCATCGTCACCTTCTTGCCCGTTCTGCTTCTGCTGTATGTCGATAAAATCAACCTGAAGAAGCTGATGATTGCCCTGGGGTTGGGCACGGGCCTGACGCTGTTTAACTACATCTTTGGCCAGTCACTGGATGCCAGTAAATACGTCACCTCCACCATGCTGTTTGTCTATATTGTCATTATTATCGGTATGGTCTGGAGTATTCGGTTTAAAACGATTTCTCCGCACAATTATCGGAAAATCCTCAGGTTCTTTTATATTGCCGTTGCGTTAATTGTTATGCTTGCTGCACTGGAAATGGCGCAAATTATTCTCACCGGTGGCAGCAGCCTGATGGAGATAATTTCGAAATATCTCATTTACAGCAACAGCTATGTATTGAACTTCATTAAGTTTGGCGGAAAACGTACCACGGCCCTCTATTTTGAACCGGCGTTCTTCGCTCTGGCGTTAATCTCAATTTGGCTCAGCATCAAACAGTTTGGTATCAAAACACCTAAGACCGATGCTATGATTCTTGCAGGAATTGTTCTGTCTGGATCGTTCTCAGGGGTAATGACATTTATCCTGTTTTACCTGCTGGAGTGGGCGTTCCAGTACCTGAACAAAGATGCGATTAAGAAAAAACTGCCGCTGGCGATTATCTCCCTGACGGTATTTTTGGTCGGCGTGATATTTGCGTTCCCGTACATCTCAGAACGTCTGGGAGATTTGGGAACAGAAGGCTCATCGTCCTATTATCGCATCATTGGTCCGCTGGTGATGGTGGGTTATTCCTTAACCCATATTGATGGTGTAGTAAGATTCGGCTCACTTTACGAATATGTTGCATCATTCGGAATCTTTAACGGTGCGGATGTCGGTAAAACCATAGACAATGGTCTGTATCTGTTAATTATTTATTTTTCGTGGTTCGCCGTACTGTTGACGCTGTGGTATCTGTTTAAAGTTTTCAAAATGATGATTAACGCGTTTGGTGATAACCAGAACTTTCGCGTGCAACTTTATCTGTTTACACCGGTGTCGCTGTTTTTTACCGGGTCAATATTTAGCCCGGAATATGCTTTCTTGATTGTCTGTCCGTTTATTTTGCGCAAAGCGCTTAATATTACGAACGTATGACGAAATGAGGTGATTTATGTTTCTTAGCGTCATTACTGTCGCTTTTCGTAATTACGAAGGGGTGGTAAAAACCTGGCGCTCGCTGCGCAACCTGGCGCGCGATCCAAGCCTCACTTTTGAGTGGATTGTGGTCGACGGCGGCTCGAACGATGGCACGGCGGAGTTTCTGGAAAAACTCAACGGTGAGTTCAACTTACGTTACATCAGCGAGAAAGATAAAGGCATTTACGATGCAATGAACAAGGGCATTAACATGGCCCAGGGTCGTTATGCCATCTTCCTCAATTCTGGCGATGTTTTCCATGATGACGTGGCGCTGTTTGCCCGTCAGCTGGCGCGTCAGAAAGAGGAGGCCATGTATATCGGCGATGCACTGCTTGATTTTGGTGATGGGCATAAAGTGTGCCGCAGCGCAAAGCCAGGCTGGTATATCTACCACAGTTTGCCCGCCAGCCATCAGGCCATTTTCTTCCCGGTAAACGGTCTGAAAAAACAGCCATACGATTTGCAGTATAAAGTGTCATCGGATTATGCCCTGGCCGCCAGCCTGTATAAATCGGGCTATCCGTTCCGCCGAATTAAAGGGCTGGTCTCTGAATTCTCAATGGGTGGCGTGTCAACATCGAATAATCTGGAATTGTGCCAGGATGCCAAAAACGTGCAGCGCAAAATATTACGCGTGCCGGGGTTCTGGGCGGAATTGTCTTATTTATTACGCCTGCGGACGACAGGTAAAACGAAAACCTTATATAACAAAGCCTGAATATAAGGAAACGCAATGCAGGATTTGAAGGGTTTCTCCGTGCCGAAAGGCTTTCGGGGCGGCAACGGTATTAAAGTGCAGCTGTGGTGGGCCGTTCAGGCAACGTTATTTGCCTGGTCACCACAAATATTGTACCGCTGGCGAGCATTCTTATTGCGTCTTTTTGGCGCAAAAATCGGAAAAAACGTAGTCATTCGACCTTCGGTAAAAATTACCTACCCCTGGAAATTAACGCTTGGGGATTACGCCTGGGTAGGCGATGACGCGGTGTTATATACCCTTGGCGAAATTACGATTGGCGCAAATTCGGTGGTGTCACAGAAGTGTTATTTGTGCACCGGCAGCCATGATTTTATGAGTCAGCATTTTGATATTACCGCTTCGCCTATTGTGATTGGTGAAAAATGCTGGCTGGCAACGGATGTTTTTGTTGCACCGGGTGTTTCTGTTGGCGATGGCACGGTAGTGGGTGCCCGCAGCAGCGTTTTTAAATCGCTACCGGCAAATAAAGTTTGCCGTGGCAACCCCGCAGTGGTGATACGCGAACGCGTTGAAACTGATTAAATTCATAAGTAGAGGAATATAAACATGTCTAAAGTCGCTCTCATCACCGGCGTTACCGGGCAGGATGGTTCTTATCTGGCAGAGTTCCTGCTGGAAAAAGGGTATGAAGTACACGGTATTAAACGTCGTGCCTCTTCGTTCAACACCGAACGTGTCGATCATATTTATCAGGATCCTCACGCGGCAAACCCGAAATTCCACCTGCACTACGGCGACCTGACCGATACCTCCAACCTGACCCGTATCCTGCAGGAAGTGCAGCCGGATGAAGTGTACAACCTGGGCGCGATGAGCCACGTGGCGGTCTCCTTCGAATCCCCGGAATACACCGCTGACGTTGACGCCATGGGTACTCTGCGTCTGCTGGAAGCGATTCGCTTCCTGGGTCTGGAGAAGAAAACCCGTTTCTATCAGGCCTCTACCTCTGAGCTGTACGGTCTGGTGCAAGAAATCCCACAGAAAGAGACCACGCCGTTCTACCCACGTTCTCCGTATGCGGTCGCAAAACTGTACGCCTACTGGATCACCGTGAACTACCGTGAATCCTACGGCATGTATGCCTGTAACGGCATTCTGTTCAACCACGAATCCCCACGTCGCGGTGAAACGTTCGTTACCCGTAAAATCACCCGCGCTATCGCGAACATCGCCCAGGGTCTGGAATCGTGCCTGCACCTCGGCAACATGGACTCCCTGCGTGACTGGGGCCATGCGAAAGACTACGTGAAAATGCAGTGGATGATGCTGCAGCAGGAACAGCCAGAAGACTTCGTGATCGCGACCGGCGTTCAATACTCCGTACGTCAGTTCGTTGAGATGGCCGCTGCACAGCTGGGCATCAAGCTGCGTTTCGAAGGTACCGGCGTAGAAGAGAAAGGTATCGTTGTTTCCGTAACCGGCCATGACGCGCCAGGCGTGAAACCAGGCGACGTCATTGTTCAGGTTGACCCACGTTACTTCCGTCCTGCTGAAGTGGAAACCCTGCTGGGTGACCCAACCAAAGCGCACGAGAAACTGGGCTGGAAACCAGAAATCACTCTGCAGGAGATGGTTTCCGAGATGGTCGCCAAAGATCTTGAAGCAGCGAAAAAACACTCCCTGCTCAAGTCTCATGGCTACGAGGTTGCCATCGCGCTGGAGTCCTGAGAATGACAAAACAACGTATTTTTGTCGCCGGTCATCGCGGAATGGTGGGTTCCGCGATTGTTCGACAGCTGGAACAGCGCGGTGACGTAGAAGTGGTTGTCCGCACGCGCGACGAGCTGAACCTGCTCGATAGCCGTGCGGTGCAGGACTTCTTTGCTAACGAACATATTGACCAGGTGTATCTGGCGGCGGCGAAAGTGGGCGGCATTGTCGCCAACAACACTTACCCGGCGGATTTCATCTACGAGAACATGATGATTGAGAGCAACATCATTCACGCGGCGCACCTGCACAACGTGAATAAGCTGCTGTTCCTCGGTTCATCCTGCATCTACCCGAAAATGGCAAAACAGCCGATCGCGGAAAGCGAACTGCTGCAGGGCACGCTGGAGGCAACCAACGAGCCTTACGCGATTGCCAAGATTGCCGGGATTAAGCTCTGCGAATCTTACAACCGTCAGTACAACCGCGACTATCGCTCGGTGATGCCGACCAACCTGTACGGACCGCACGACAACTTCCACCCGAGCAACTCGCACGTGATCCCGGCGCTGCTGCGTCGCTTCCACGAGGCGACCGCCGAGAACGCACCGGATGTGGTGGTGTGGGGCAGCGGCACGCCGATGCGCGAATTCCTGCACGTGGACGACATGGCTGCCGCCAGCATTCACGTGATGGAGCTGGATCGCGAAGTGTGGCAGGAGAACACCGAGCCGATGCTGTCGCACATCAACGTGGGAACCGGCGTAGACTGCACCATTCGCGAGCTGGCGCAAACCATCGCGCAGGTGGTGGGCTACAAAGGCCGCGTGGTGTTTGACGCGACGAAACCGGACGGCACGCCGCGCAAACTGCTGGACGTGACCCGTCTGCATCAGCTGGGCTGGTATCACGAGGTATCACTGGAGCAGGGGCTGGCCAGCACCTACCAGTGGTTCCTCGAAAACCAGCACCGCTTCCGGGGGTAACGATGTTTTTAAGTCAGGAAGATTTTGCCACGGTGGTGCGTTCCACTCCGCTCATCTCGATTGATTTGATCGTGGAGAACGAACGCGGCGAGTTCTTGCTGGGGAAACGAACCAACCGTCCTGCACAGGGCTTCTGGTTCGTCCCCGGCGGGCGCGTGCAGAAGGATGAGACGCTTCATGATGCGTTTGAGCGTCTCACTCTGGCGGAACTGGGCCTCCAGCTGCCGATGGCGGCGGGCCAGTTTTACGGGGTCTGGCAGCACTTCTATGACGATAACTTTTCAGGCACTGGGTTCACCACGCACTACATCGTGCTGGGGTTCCGCCTGAAGGTGACTCAGGCAGACCTGCGTCCGCCTGATGCTCAGCATGACGACTACCGCTGGCTGGCACCGGAGCCGCTTCTGGCAAGCGAGAACGTCCATGACAACAGTCGGGCGTATTTCCTGGCGGATCGTCAGGCCGAGGTGCCAGGCATATGAAAATCCTCGTATACGGAATTAACTACTCGCCGGAATTAACCGGTATCGGAAAATATACCGGCGAGATGGTCGAGTGGATGGCGAGCCAGGGACATGACGTGCGGGTCATTACCGCGCCGCCGTACTACCCGGAATGGAAAGTCGGTGAGCGCTACTCAAGCTGGCGCTACCGTCGTGAAGAGGGGGCGGCAACCGTCTGGCGCTGCCCGCTTTATGTACCTAAGCAGCCCTCGACGCTGAAACGGCTACTGCATCTCGGCAGCTTTGCCCTGAGCAGTTTTTTCCCGCTGATGGCGCAGCGTCGCTGGAAGCCGGATCGCATCATTGGTGTGGTGCCGACGCTGTTTTGCACGCCGGGTATGCGCCTGCTGGGCAAACTCTCCGGCGCACGCACCCTGCTGCACATACAGGATTATGAAGTGGACGCCATGCTGGGCCTGGGGATGGCAGGCAAAGGCAAGGGTGGAAAAGTGGCGAAGCTCGCCAGCGCCTTTGAGCGTAGCGGTCTGCATAACGTGGATTACGTTTCGACCATCTCACGCTCGATGATGAGCAAGGCGCAAGAGAAGGGCGTACCTGCCCGGAAGGTGATCTTCTTCCCGAACTGGTCCGAAGTGGCGCGTTTTCGCGACGTGACGGAGCAGGACGCTCAGACGCTACGCGCCCAACTCGGTTTGCCTGAAGACCAAAAAATCATTCTTTACTCAGGCAACATCGGCGAAAAGCAAGGGCTGGAAAGCGTGATTGAAGCGGCTCAGCAGCTTAACGAGCATCCGTGGATGTTTGTGATTGTCGGGCAGGGCGGCGGGAAAGCGCGGCTGGAAAAGATGGTCAGCGAACGCGGCCTGAGCAACGTGAAATTCTTCCCGCTTCAGTCTTACGAGGCGTTACCTGCACTGCTGAAGATGGGCGACTGCCATCTGGTGGTACAAAAACGTGGCGCGGCGGATGCGGTATTGCCTTCCAAGCTGACAAACATTCTGGCGGTGGGCGGCAACGCGGTGATCACGGCAGAAGCCGAAACTGAATTAGGCCAGCTGTGTGACAGCTATCCGGGGATTGCCGTGTGCGTCGAACCGGAATCGGTCCCGGCACTGGTCTCCGGCATTGAACAGGCACTTGCCATGCCAAAAGTGAACACGGTGGCACGTGAATATGCCGAACGCACGCTCGAGAAAGAGAACGTGCTGAGTCAATTTATTGCAGATATACGGGGATAAATCATGAGTCAAACCACTTTGTATCCGGTCGTAATGGCGGGTGGATCCGGGAGCCGGTTGTGGCCACTGTCCCGCGTGCTTTATCCAAAACAATTTCTGTGCCTGAAGGGTGACCTCACCATGCTGCAGACGACGGTAAACCGTCTGCACGGTGTGGAGTGTGAAAGCCCGGTGGTGATTTGTAACGAACAGCACCGCTTTATTGTTGCCGAGCAGCTGCGCCAGCTGAATAAACTCACAGAAAACATCATTCTGGAGCCTGCCGGACGTAATACCGCGCCTGCTATCGCCCTCGCGGCGCTGGCGGCAAAACGCAGCAGTCCTGATTGTGACCCGCTGATGCTGGTGCTGGCGGCAGACCACGTTATCCAGCAGGAAGAGGCGTTCCGCGAGGCGGTGCGTGCAGCGATCCCTTACGCCGAAAGCGGCAAACTGGTGACCTTCGGCATCGTGCCGGATCTGCCAGAAACCGGCTATGGCTATATTCGCCGCGGTAATGTGACGCCTGGCGAAGGCGACAGCGTGGCGTTTGATGTGGCGCAGTTTGTCGAAAAACCGAATCTGGAAACCGCTCAGGCCTACGTCGCCAGCGGTGAGTACTACTGGAACAGTGGGATGTTCCTGTTCCGTGCCGGGCGCTATCTGGAAGAGCTGCGCAAATACCGTCCGGATATTCTGAATGCCTGTGAGAAGGCGATGGCAGTGGTGGACCCGGATCTCGACTTCATCCGCGTGGATGAGGAGGCGTTCCTCGCCTGCCCGGAAGAGTCCATTGACTATGCGGTGATGGAACGCACGGCCGACGCCGTTGTGGTTCCGATGGATGCGGGCTGGAGTGATGTGGGCTCCTGGTCCTCACTGTGGGAGATCAGCGCCCATACCCCGGAGGGTAACGTCCATCACGGCGATGTCATTAGCCACAAAACGGAAAACAGCTACGTCTACGCCGAGTCCGGCCTGGTGACCACGGTCGGGGTGAAAGATCTGGTGGTTGTCCAGACCAAAGACGCCGTGCTGATTGCCGACCGTAACGCCGTGCAGGACGTTAAAAAAGTGGTCGAGCAAATCAAGGCCGATGGCCGACACGAACACCACATTCACCGCGAAGTGTACCGTCCGTGGGGCAAATATGACTCCATCGATGCAGGTGAGCGTTATCAGGTGAAACGCATCACCGTGAAGCCGGGCGAAGGGCTGTCGGTGCAGATGCACCATCACCGCGCCGAGCACTGGGTCGTGGTGGCGGGCACGGCTAAAGTCACCATCGACGGTGAAGTCAAACTGCTGGGTGAAAACGAGTCCATCTATATTCCGCTGGGGGCCACGCACTGTCTGGAGAACCCGGGGAAAATTCCTCTCGATTTAATTGAGGTGCGCTCCGGCTCGTATCTGGAAGAGGACGATATCGTGCGCTTCCAGGATCGCTACGGCCGGGTGTAGCACGCTGCAATATGCCCGGTGGCGCTGCGCTTGCCGGGCCTACGAATGACAAAAAAATCAATTTGGCCATTTAGTGGTCAGGGCCGACTGTTGCCTGAAAAAGGGGTCATCATGGAAAAATTAACCTGTTTTAAAGCCTACGATATTCGCGGCAAGCTGGGCGAAGAGCTGAATGAAGATATCGCGTGGCGCATTGGCCGCGCCTATGGCGAATACCTGAAGCCGCAGACCATCGTGCTGGGCGGCGACGTGCGTCTGACCAGTGAATCCCTGAAGCTGGCGCTGGCGAAAGGGTTGCAGGACGCGGGCGTGGACGTGCTGGATATCGGACTTTCCGGGACCGAAGAGATTTACTTTGCCACCTTCCACCTGGGCGTGGACGGCGGTATTGAAGTGACCGCCAGCCACAACCCGATGGACTACAACGGCATGAAGCTGGTGCGCAAAGGTGCGCGTCCTATCAGTGGCGACACCGGCCTGCGCGACGTGCAGCGTCTGGCGGAAGCCAACGATTTCCCGCCGGTGAACGACGCGAAACGCGGCAGCTATAAGCAAATCAACCTGCAAAAAGAGTATATCGATCACCTGCTGGGCTACATCAACGTGGCGAACCTCAAGCCGCTGAAGCTGGTTATCAACTCCGGTAACGGCGCGGCCGGCCCGGTGGTGGATGCCCTGGAAGCCCGCTTTAAAGCGCTGAACGTGCCGGTGACCTTCGTCAAAGTGCACAACACCCCGGACGGCAACTTCCCGAACGGTATTCCTAACCCGCTGCTGCCGGAGTGCCGCGACGACACCCGTAACGCGGTGATTGAGCACGGCGCGGATATGGGCATTGCCTTTGACGGCGATTTCGACCGCTGCTTCCTGTTCGACGAGAAAGGGCAGTTCATCGAGGGCTACTACATTGTCGGCCTGCTGGCGGAAGCGTTCCTTGAGAAAAACCCGGGTGCGAAAATCATTCATGACCCGCGTCTTTCCTGGAACACCGTCGATGTGGTGTCAGCGGCAGGCGGCACGCCGGTGATGTCCAAAACCGGTCACGCCTTTATCAAAGAGCGCATGCGTGAAGAAGACGCTATCTACGGCGGTGAGATGAGCGCCCACCACTACTTCCGTGATTTTGCCTACTGCGACAGCGGGATGATCCCGTGGCTGCTGGTGACTGAACTCCTGTGTCTGAAAGGGAAAACGCTGGGTGAGCTGGTGCGCGACCGCATGGCGGCGTTCCCGGCGAGCGGGGAGATCAACAGCAAGCTGGCGCAGCCCGCCGAGGCGATTGCCCGCGTGGAGCAACACTTTGCCATTCACGCGCTGGAAGTTGACCGCACCGACGGCATCAGCATGGCGTTTCCACAGTGGCGCTTTAACCTGCGCTCTTCTAATACCGAGCCGGTGGTGCGCCTGAACGTGGAATCCCGCGCGGATACGGCGCTGATGGAAGCCCGAACGAAGGACATTCTGGCGCTGTTGAATCAGTAACAATTGCCCCTCCGGGAGGAGGGGAAACCGAATACAGGAACAACGATGACGAATCTAAAAAAACGCGAACGAGCGAGAACGAATGCATCGTTAATCTCTATGGTGCAGCGTTTTTCTGATATCACCATCATGGTCGGCGGACTGTGGGCGGTGTGTCGGATCGGCGGGCTGCCGTTTTTATATATGCATCTGCTGATGGCGCTGATTGCGTTGGTCGTGTTTCAGATGATCGGCGGGATGACCGATTTCTACCGCTCGTGGCGCGGCGTGAAAATGACTACCGAACTGATGCTGTTGCTGCAGAACTGGACCCTGAGTCTGATCTTCAGCGCGGGCCTGGTAGCGTTCAGCCATGATTTCGATAATCGCCTCGTGACCTATCTCAGCTGGTATCTGCTGACCAGCGTCGGCATGGTGGTGTGCCGCTCCCTGATCCGCTTTGGCGCGGGCTGGCTGCGTAACCGCGGCTATAACCGTCGCTTTGTGGCCGTGGCAGGGGATTTGCCGGTTGGAAGGGTTCTGCTCGAGAGCTTCCGCAAAGAGCCGTGGTTAGGGTTTGAAGTGGTGGGCATTTATCACGACGCGAAACCGGGCGGCGTGCCGTCGGACTGGGCGGGGAATTACACCCAACTGATTGAAGACGCGAAAGCCGGAAAAATTCACAACGTTTATATCGCCATGCAGATGAAAGACGAATCCCGCATTAAGCAGCTGATGCGCGAGCTGGCGGATACCACCTGCTCGGTGATCCTCATCCCGGATGTGTTTACCTTCAACATTCTGCATTCCCGTATTGAGGAGGTGAACGGCGTGCCGGTGGTACCGCTGTACGATACGCCGTTGTCGGGCATTAACCGCGTGCTCAAGCGCGTGGAAGATATCGTGCTCTCTTCGCTGATTTTACTCCTCATCTCCCCGGTACTGTGCTGCATCGCTCTGGCGGTGAAGCTGAGCTCCCCCGGCCCGGTCATTTTCCGTCAGACCCGCTACGGCATGGACGGTAAGCCGATCATGGTCTGGAAATTCCGCTCTATGAAGGTGATGGAGAACGACAAGGTGGTCACCCAGGCGACGCAGAACGATCCGCGCGTCACCCGCGTAGGTAACTTCCTGCGTCGCACCTCGCTGGACGAGCTGCCGCAGTTTATCAATGTCTTTACCGGCGGCATGTCGATTGTTGGCCCCCGTCCGCACGCCGTGGCGCACAACGAGCAGTACCGCTCGCTGATTGAAGGCTACATGCTGCGCCATAAGGTGAAGCCGGGCATCACCGGCTGGGCGCAGATCAACGGCTGGCGCGGTGAAACCGACACGCTGGAAAAAATGGAAAAACGCATCGAGTTCGATCTGGAGTACATCCGCGAGTGGAGCCTCTGGTTCGATATCAAGATTGTTTTTCTGACCATTTTCAAAGGCTTCGTGAACAAAGCGGCGTACTAAGATGAGCTTACGTGAAAAAACCATCAGCGGCGCCAAGTGGTCAGCGATGGCGACCATCGTCATCATTGGCCTCGGTCTGGTGCAGATGACGGTGCTGGCGCGCATTATTGATAATCACCAGTTCGGCCTGCTGACCGTCTCGCTGGTGATTATTGCGCTGGCCGACACGCTGTCGGACTTTGGTATCGCCAACTCGATTATCCAGCGTAAAGAGATCAGCCATCTGGAGCTGACCACGCTCTACTGGCTGAATGTGGGGCTGGGTATTTTCGTATTTGTGCTGGTCTTTCTGCTGAGCGGTACTATCGCCAGCGTGCTGCACAACCCGGATCTCGCCCCGCTGATGCGCACATTGTCCTTTGCCTTCGTGGTGATCCCACACGGGCAGCAGTTCCGCGCGCTGATGCAGAAAGAGCTGGAGTTCAACAAAATCGGCATGATCGAAACCAGCGCCGTGCTGGCGGGCTTTACCTTCACCGTGGTCAGCGCCCATTTCTGGCCGCTGGCGATGACGGCCATCCTCGGTTACCTGGTCAACTCCGCCGTGCGTACGCTGCTGTTTGGCTATTTTGGCCGCAAAATTTATCGCCCGGGGCTGCATTTCTCTCTCGCGTCCGTCTCGTCTAACCTGCGCTTTGGCGCGTGGCTGACGGCGGACAGCATCATTAACTACGTGAATACCAATCTCTCAACGCTGGTGCTGGCACGTATTCTTGGGGCGAGCGTCGCGGGGGGCTACAACCTGGCCTATAACGTTGCGGTTGTACCGCCGATGAAGCTGAACCCGATTATCACCCGCGTCCTGTTCCCGGCGTTTGCCAAGATTCAGGACGATACCGAAAAGCTGCGCGTTAATTTTTACAAGCTGCTGTCCGTGGTAGGGATCATCAACTTCCCGGTGCTGCTGGGGTTGATGGTGGTCTCGAGCAACTTCGTACCGCTGGTGTTTGGCGAGAAGTGGAACGGCATTATCCCGATCCTGCAATTGCTTTGCGTGGTGGGGCTGCTGCGCTCCGTGGGGAATCCGATTGGTTCGCTGCTGATGGCGAAGGCACGGGTGGATATCAGCTTCAAGTTCAACGTGTTCAAAACCTTCCTGTTTATTCCGGCGATTATCGTCGGCGGCCATATGGCGGGCGCCATCGGCGTCACGCTGGGCTTCCTGCTGGTGCAGGTAGTCAATACCGTTCTGAGCTACTTCATCATGATTAAGCCGGTGCTGGGCTCCAGCTACCGTCAGTACATTTTGAGTCTGTGGCTGCCGTTTTACCTCTCACTGCCAACCCTTGCTGTGAGCTACGGTCTGGGCATTATCCTTCGCGGCCATCTGCCGCTGGCCGCACTGCTGGCGGTGCAGGTGGCCGCCGGCGCGCTGGCATTTGGCGTGATGATTGTGCTGTCACGCAATGCGCTGGTGGTCGAAATGAAGCGCCAGTTTTGCCGTAACGAAAAAATGAAAACGCTGCTTCGCGCAGGCTAGTTATTTAAGAGGCCATTATGAAATTATTAATTCTTGGCAACCATACCTGCGGCAACCGTGGCGACAGCGCCATCCTGCGCGGTTTACTGGATGCAATTAACACCCTTAAGCCTGAGACCGAAGTGGACGTGATGAGCCGTTATCCGGTCAGCTCATCCTGGTTACTGAACCGCCCGGTAATGGGCGACCCGCTCTACAGCCAGATGAAACAGCATAACAACGCCGCAGGCGTGATGGGGCGAGTGAAGAAAGTCCTGCGTCGTCGCTACCAGCACCAGGTGCTACTTTCCCGCGTGACGGATACCGGCAAGCTGCGCAACATTGCGATTGCGCAGGGCTTTACCGATTTCGTGCGGCTGCTGTCCGGCTACGACGCGATTATTCAGGTTGGCGGTTCGTTCTTCGTCGATCTCTACGGCGTACCTCAGTTTGAACATGCGCTCTGCACGTTTATGGCCAAAAAGCCGTTGTTTATGATTGGCCACAGCGTCGGACCTTTCCAGGATCCGCAGTTTAACCAGCTGGCGAACTATGTCTTTGGGCACTGCGACGCGCTGATCCTGCGTGAGTCGGTGAGTCTGGATATGATGAAGCGCAGCGAAATTGACACGTCTAAAGTAGAACACGGCGTGGACACCGCCTGGCTGGTGGATCATCAGGACGACAGCTTCCAGGCAAGCTACGCGGTACAGCACTGGCTGGACGTGGCGGCAAAACAAAAAACGGTCGCCATCACGCTGCGTGAACTGGCTCCCTTTGATAAACGCCTAGGCACCACCCAGGCGGCGTATGAGAAAGCCTTTGCCGACGTGGTAAACCGCGTGCTGGACAGCGGCTATCAGGTACTGGCGCTTTCCACCTGTACCGGCATCGACAGCTACAACAAAGATGACCGCATGGTGGCGCTGAACCTGCGCAACCTGGTTAACGATCCGTCCCGTTATCACGTTGTGATGGATGAGCTGAACGACCTTGAAATGGGCAAGCTGCTCGGCGCCTGTGACCTGACCGTCGGCACCCGCCTGCATTCGGCCATTATCTCCATGAACTTCGGTACGCCGGCCATCGCCATTAACTACGAACACAAATCCGCCGGGATTATGCAGCAGCTTGGCATGCCGGAAATGGCCGTGGATATCCGTCATCTGCTGGATGGTTCGCTTGGTGCGATGGTGGGGGACACACTGGGTCAACTGCCCGCCATCAACGAACGGCTGGCCGTGGCGGTGAAAGCCGAGCGCGAGAAGGGCATTGGCATGGTGAAATCGGTACTCGACCGCGTACGGGAGGGGAAATGAAGGTTGGTTTCTTCTTACTGAAATTTCCGCTGTCGTCCGAGACCTTTGTGCTGAACCAAATTACCGCGTTTATCGATATGGGATATGACGTGGAGATTATCGCCCTGCAAAAGGGCGATACCCAAAACACCCATGCGGCCTATACCCAGTATGGGCTGGAGGCGAAAACCCGCTGGCTGCAGGATGAGCCTTCCGGGAAGTTGAGCAAGCTGCGCCACCGGGCCAGCCAGACCTTACGCGGGATCCATCGGCCGCAGACCTGGCGGGCGCTGAATGTTTCCCGCTATGGGTCCGAATCTCGCAATCTGATCCTGTCGGCCATCTGCGGGCAAACGGCGCAGCCGTATCGTGCCGATGTGTTTATCGCCCACTTCGGCCCGGCGGGTGTCACTGCCGCGAAGCTGCGCGAACTGGGGGTAATAGACGGCAAGATTGCGACTATTTTCCACGGAATCGACATCTCAAGCCGTGAAGTATTGAACCACTATACGCCAGAGTATCAGCAGCTTTTCCGCCGCGGTGACATGATGCTGCCCATCAGCGACCTGTGGGCCGGACGCCTGAAAAGTATGGGCTGCCCGGGTGAGAAGATTGCCGTTTCGCGCATGGGCGTCGATTTAACGCGCTTTACGCGTCGTCCGGTGAAGGTGCCGGGAAAACCGCTACAGATCATTTCTGTGGCGCGTCTGACCGAAAAGAAAGGTCTGCATGTGGCCATTGAGGCCTGCCGTCAGCTAAAAGCACGCGGGGTGGCGTTCCACTATCGCATTCTCGGCATTGGGCCGTGGGAACGTCGTCTGCGCACGCTTATCGAACAGTATCAGCTGGACGATGTCGTGGAGATGCCGGGCTTTAAGCCGAGCCATGAAGTTAAGGCCATGCTCGATGAGGCGGACGTGTTCCTGCTGCCCTCCGTGACGGGCGCCGATGGTGACATGGAAGGCATTCCGGTGGCGCTGATGGAGGCGATGGCCGTGGGTATTCCGGTGGTATCGACCCTGCACAGCGGGATCCCGGAGCTGATTAAATCTGACCATTCCGGCTGGCTGGTGCCGGAGAATAACGCGATGGCCCTTGCTGACCGGTTAGCGGCCTTCAGCGACATCGACCAGCAGGCGCTGGAGCCCGTGCTTCACAATGCCAGACAAAAAGTAGAAACCGATTTTAACCAGCAGGTGATAAATCGCCAGTTAGCGAGCCTGCTGCAAACGCTGTAACGCCGAGGTTGTATGCTGAAAACGATTACCCGACGCACTTTTGTCTCTTCTCTGTCCGTTCTGGCGGCCACGCCGCTGCTGTCGTCCCGCCTCGCGCGGGCGGCAGGCGGAAAGACGGTCTCTGTTAATCAGTACAATAACAACGACTGGATCGCTGCCTTTAAGCAGGCGTTTAAAGAAGGTGACATCGTCGTTGTCCCGGCGGGACTCACCTGCGAAAACATCAATACGGGCATTTTCATTCCTGACGGTAAAACGCTGCTGATCCACGGGGCGTTAACCGGCAACGGGCGCGGCCGCTTTGTTCTGCAGGAAGGCTGCAAGGTCATTGGCGAAGGGGCAGGGCGCACGGAGAACATTACGCTCGACGTTCGTGGCTCAGATTGTGTGATTAAAGGGCTGGCAATGAGTGGATTTGGCCCGGTAACGCAGATCTACATTGGCGGTAAGAAACCCAAAGTGATGCGCAATTTGCTGATTGATAATATCAGCGTGAGCCAGGCTAACTACGCTATCCTGCGTCAGGGTTTTCATAACCAGATCGATGGGGCCCGTATTACCAACAGCAAATTCAGCCACCTGCAGGGCGATGCGATTGAGTGGAATGTGGCGATCAATGACCGCAATATCCTGATCTCCGATCACGTCATCGACAACATCAACTGCACCAACGGCAAGATCAACTGGGGTATCGGTATTGGCCTCGCCGGGAGCACCTACGACAACGACTATCCTGAAAAACAGACCGTTAAGAACTTCGTGGTGGCCAACATCACCGGCAGCAACTGTCGCCAGCTGGTACATGTTGAAAACGGTAAACACTTTGTTATCCGCAATATAAAGGCCGAAAATATTACCCCCGACTTCAGTAAAAAAGCGGGAATAGATAACGCCACGGTAGCTATTTATGGCTGTGATAATTTCATTATTGATAATGTCGATATGGTCAATAGTGCCGGAATGCTAATTGGCTATGGGGTCATTAAAGGCGATTATTTGTCCATTCCCCAGAACTTCAAGCTAAACAATATTCATCTGGATAATCGCCAGCTTGCGTATAAGCTGCGCGGAATCCAAATATCATCCGGCAATGCCACCTCCTTTGTGGCGATCACCAACGTCGAGATGAAGCGCGCGACGCTTGAGCTGCACAATAAGCCGCAGCATCTGTTCTTACGTAATATCAACGTGATGCAGGAGGCTGCTATCGGCCCTGCGCTGAAGATAAACTTTGACTTACGTAAGGATGTGCGGGGCAAATTTATGGCCAAAGATGAGACCCTGCTGTCACTGGCGAACATAAAAGCGGTGAATGAGAAGGGGCAGAGCTCGGTGGATATTGACCGGGTGGACCAGCAGGTGGTGAATGTGGAAAGGCTGAACTTTGCACTTCCGCGCAAATAATCGACGATTGTCTGTTTTGAGACTATTCCTGGCACAAAAGCGCGATCGAATCAGATTACAACTACAGAAATTTGTGATGCTGAGGCGTAACATTACCTCAGGATTACGGCAAATCATGCTGGCGAAAACAGGTTTAAGAGCTATAATTCGTCAACCATTTTAAGGTGGAAGAAATAATGATTAATTTGAAAGCAGTCATTCCGGTAGCAGGCCTGGGCATGCATATGTTGCCAGCCACAAAAGCCATTCCTAAAGAAATGCTGCCGATCGTCGACAAACCGATGATTCAATACATCGTCGACGAGATTGTTGCTGCAGGGATCAAAGAAATCGTCCTGGTTACGCACTCGTCCAAGAATGCGGTTGAAAACCACTTCGACACCTCTTACGAACTCGAAGCGTTGCTTGAGCAGCGCGTCAAACGCCAGCTGCTGGCGGAAGTGCAATCTATTTGTCCACCTGGCGTGACCATCATGAACGTGCGCCAGGCGCAGCCGCTGGGGCTGGGCCACTCCATCCTGTGTGCCCGTCCGGTTGTCGGTGATAACCCATTCATCGTTGTTCTTCCGGACATCATCATTGATACCGCGTCTGCCGATCCGCTGCGCTACAACCTGGCGGCCATGGTGGCGCGTTTCAACGAAACCGGTCGCAGCCAGGTACTGGCAAAACGCATGAAGGGCGATCTCTCTGAATACTCTGTGATTCAGACGAAAGAAGCGCTGGAGACGGAAGGGCAGGTGAGCCGCATCGTTGAGTTCATCGAAAAGCCGGATCAGCCGCAGACGCTGGACTCCGACCTGATGGCGGTGGGTCGTTATGTTCTGAATGCCGATATCTGGGCGGAACTGGAAAAAACCGAGCCAGGCGCCTGGGACCGTATTCAGCTGACTGACGCGATTGCTGAGCTGGCGAAGAAGCAGTCTGTGGATGCCATGCTGATGACAGGTGATAGCTATGACTGCGGTAAGAAAATGGGGTATATGCAGGCGTTTGTGAACTATGGGCTGCGTAACCTCAAAGAGGGCCATAAGTTCCGCGAGACCATTAAAAAGCTGCTAGATACGCATGACTGATTGTCAGCTTTGATAGTCCAGTAAAACAGGAGACTACCCTGAAATATCAGTGTGGTCTTTTGTCTTATATAAACCCAATAAATTTGATTTCAGTTTCTGGCGAAACAGCAGCCCAAAAACTTATTATTCATCTCGTCAACTGCTGAAACGACATGCAGTCCGAGAGTTTTAATGGCGAGTATTGCTTCTGGTAGCGTAGGCCAGGGGCGGTAGCATGCTTTTTTACACACAAACCGTATTGAGCAAAGCAGGAGAAGCAGGATGTTACTTCCAGTGGTGATCGCAGGAGGAACAGGGAGTCGACTATGGCCGATGTCTCGAGAATTGCAGCCCAAGCAATTTCTTTCATTCCATCAGGGAGGGTCGATGCTTCAAAATACGATCTCGCGTCTTGATGGCCTGGAAGTAGCCGACCCCATTGTCATCTGTAATGAAGATCATCGTTTTCTGGTGGCCGAACAGTTAAGGCAAATGCATAAACTGGCCGGTAATATTATCCTCGAACCCGTTGGGCGAAATACAGCGCCAGCAATCACGCTTGCCGCTCTTCATGCGCTGGAAACCGGCAACGATCCTGTCATGCTCATTCTTGCTGCCGATCATCTCATTGCGAATACTGCGGCTTTCCATTCGGTTATCAGCAACGCTATTCCATTCGCTGAAGAGGGTAAACTGGTTACCTTTGGCATCGTGCCTGTGCAACCAGAGACGGGGTACGGATACATTCAGCGCGGTGAAGTGCAGCATGCGGGTCAGTCTATAGCATGGAAAATCAAACGATTCGTGGAAAAGCCGGATCTGACGACCGCCATGTCCTACCTTGAAAGCAAAGAGTACCTTTGGAACAGCGGTATGTTTATGTTCCGGGCCTCGTCCTATCTGAACGAAGTGGCTAAGTTTTGTCCGTCGATTCTGGAAGCATGTAAAAATGCTATGCAGCAGCCGGTTAACGATCTCGACTTCATTAAGCTCGACAAAGAGATTTTCAGCCGTTGCCCTTCAGACTCCATCGACTATGCGGTTATGGAACATACTGAACTGGGGATTGTGACCGCAATGGATGCAGGTTGGAATGACGTAGGGTCATGGTCAGCGCTATGGGAAACGTCTGCCCACGATGCTGAAGGTAATGCGTTGATCGGTGATATCTTTACTCATCATACTCGGGATTGTTATATCCGTAGCGAGGATAAATTAACGGCAGCACTTGGCTTAGAAGACCTTATTATTGTCAATACGAAAGATGCATTGCTGGTATCCCATAAAGATAGTGTCCAGGATGTGAAAGTCGTTGTTGAACACCTAAAAGCCAATTCACGTAGTGAATGCCGTGAACATACTACCCGTTATATGCCCTGGGGCCACGTTGAAACGCTGGTTCGGGACGCACGATATAGAGTTAACCGTGTGACTATTATACCCGGTGGTGAGCTTTCCCTTCAGTTGCATCACCATCGCATTGAACACTGGGTTGTGCTCACTGGAACCGCGCTTATTGGTGTTGAAGAAAACGAAATCTATCTTACCGAGAATGAATCAACGACGATTCCAGTTGGAAAAAAACACAAGCTCTCGAATCCAGGAAAAATAAATCTTGAGGTTCTGGAAATTCAGTTTGGTAGTTATTTAGGCGAAGATGACGTACTAAGGATTTCATGATGGTAAATAAAAATAATAATAAGTTAAGTTGTTTTAAAGCCTATGATATTCGTGGGAAATTGGGCGAAGAACTTAATGAAGATATTGCCTGGCGTATTGGCCGTGCTTACGCACAATGTCTTGCTCCGAAGCAGGTTGTCGTTGGAGGGGATGTTCGTTTGACCAGTGAGTCATTAAAGCTGGCTCTGGCTGAGGGGCTCATGGCTGGCGGATGCGACGTGCTTGATATTGGACTGTCGGGCACAGAAGAGATCTATTTCGCCACATTTCATTTGAACGTCGACGGCGGTATTGAAGTCACCGCGAGCCACAATCCCATCGATTATAATGGGATGAAGCTTGTTCGTAGCGGTGCGCGACCTGTCAGTGGTGATACGGGTTTAAAAGAGATTCAGCACGTAGCGGAAATGAATGATTTTGCGCCCACACAGCATAAAGGCAATTATAAGAAGATTAATATTCTCAGGGAGTATGTTGATCATTTATTAAGCTATGTGAATCTCAATAATTTCCGTATCAAACCGATGAAATTAGTCATTAACTCCGGCAACGGTGCGGCAGGGCATGTCATTGATGCAATCGAACTACGCTTCAAACAGGCCGGTGTACCGGTAGAATTTATAAAAGTTCATAACGATCCGGACGGTACCTTCCCACATGGCATTCCCAATCCGCTTTTACCAGAAGCACGACAGGATACGGCTAATGCTGTGTTAGCTGCTCAGGCCGATATGGGGATTGCGTTTGACGGTGATTTTGATCGCTGCTTCTTTTTTGACGAAAAAGCCAACTTTATTGAAGGTTATTACATTGTTGGCTTGTTAGCTGAGGCGTTTCTCAACAAAGAGCCTGGGTCAAAAATCATCCACGACCCACGACTCACATGGAATACGGTTGATATCGTCCAGAGTGCTGGGGGTATCCCTGTAATGTCTAAAACAGGCCACGCTTTCATTAAAGAACGCATGCGTGCTGAGAACGCGGTTTATGGTGGAGAAATGAGTGCCCATCATTATTTCCGTGACTTTGCATACTGCGACAGTGGCATGATCCCCTGGCTGCTTGTGGCAGAACTGGTATTAACAACAGGCCACTCTCTTGGCTCATTGGTTGAGTCGCGAATTGCGCGTTTCCCTGTCTCGGGTGAGATAAACAGAAAAGTTATAAATGCTTCGAGATTAATCGCTGATATCGAGGAGCGCTATGCCTCACAAGCTACCGATATTGACTATACGGATGGCTTGAGTATGTCTTTTCCTGAGTGGCGATTTAATATCCGTACATCGAATACCGAGCCTCTGCTTCGTCTGAATGTTGAATCGCATGGAGATCAGAGATTAATGGAAACAAAGCGAGAAGAACTATTAGGGCTGATAAATAGATAGTTTTGGGTTGCTAAATCTCGTGGGATAAAATTAATGATTGAAGTCTTATTAGCAGCAGTCGTAGGTTTACTCGTATATTTTGTTTTCCTCGCGCTGTCCTTACGAACCCGATTGTTGCTGGTGCTTGTATGCAGCATCCCGCAGCTCTACCTGGTGCAATTAAGTGGGGCGGATGTCCCGCTGGCTTTTCTTTTGCCCGCTATACTCCTTCCTGAATTTATCATTAACGCCAATCGGTTCTTAGGCAAACCGGCAAATGTGATGCTGCTTGGGTTGATTGGTATTAGCCTCTTAAGCCTGGCATGGTCAGTTGAGAAATCAATGGGCATCCGTGATATTGCCTATTTGTGTGAGTTTATCGTTATTTCCAACGCCATCTATGTTCTGGCATTAAAAGATCGCATTGCATTATATAAGATTATTAATTTGATGCTGTTCTTTGTTTGCTTGCAGGCTATAACAGTAATCATTTTCCGGTTTAATGAGTCCCTTGAATTAGCAGTTATTCTTTCACCTGTAAGTAAGTTTACGATGGGGATGAACACGCTGCAGGGCTTGTTAGATGGTGCCAGAAACAACTTTTACGACCCGGTAAAATCTGGGGGACTGTTGTTCGTCAATGCCAATGCGGCAGCCTGTTACGTCGGTATCTCTTCGTTTATGGCATGGGGTATCTATAAAGTTTCAAAGGCGAAAATAACGCTATTAATGGCTATCCTGTTGTGGGCCACTGTTTTCTTTACTGGCTCCAAAGCTGGCATCCTTTTTGCCATTCTTATCCCGGCATTCGTTTTCTACCTGACATTGCAGCGCTCGACTAAGGTCATTGTGGTGACAGCAGGCGCTTCTTTTGCCATCGTCTTAATTGCTATCAGCGTTATCTTTAGCGTAATCGGACAAAACGGATTTTTACAGGAATCAACTGATACCGCTGAAACGCGTTACCAGATATGGAGTTATGCTTTTAATGCGTTTACTGATAATCCAATGATGGGACAAGGATTTGGTGGATGGGAAGCCGATTACAGTAAACATACTGATTATTTCCTTCCACCGCATAATACACTTATCTATCTTTGGTCAAAGTCAGGCTTGATCGCCTCTCTTTTGGGGCTCGGCTTTATTCTGTGCTGCATTCGAATTGCCCTTCGGGCGATACGAAGCATCGATGAAAAGCAGAAAAACATCGGATTTTCATTTTTAATGGTGATCTCATGGCTATTCGCACATGGCTTTGGTGAGAACTTTGGTTTGATTGGTGAGCAACACCAGATGGTTGTTTTTGCAGTAATGCTTGGGCTTTGTCTGGCAGGAAATTTACCGATAAACAGGAATTTTAGGGTACAGGAATGAACACGGTCGGTATTTTCAGAAATCAACTATTCAAGGGTTCTGAAGTTTTTATCCAACAGCAGGCAGAAGCCCTCGAGAATTTCAAAAAGTGCTATATCGGCAGACGAGTCATTGGCAAAAAACCAGAGGGGGCTGTCGCACACGTTTTAAATGAACGCGGAGACCTTGCGGGTAAAATTTCTGAGATTGCGAACGCATTCACAACCTCCGCGCTGCCCTATCAAACAGTGCTAAAAGCTCAACCCCTTGATCTTATTCATGCACATTTTGCGATAGATGGACTATATGCGTTAAAACTGGCGCAGCTGAAAGGAATCCCACTGTGTACGACGCTGCATGGATTTGATGTGACTGTGAGTAACAAAGATTTACTAACATCACGGTCTCCAGCCTGGATTAGCTATTTTCTTCATCAGAAGAAACTTAAAAATCAGGGTGATAAATTTATCTGTGTTTCTGATTTTATTGCCCAACAGGCTTTGCGCCATGGCTTCCCTGAAAATAAGATCGTTCAGCACTACATTGGTATCGACATTGACAAATATAAGCCGCGTGAAAGACAAGACTATCAAGGTATCATCCTGCATGTAGCTCGTTTGGTTGAGAAGAAAGGCACTGCCGTATTAATCAACGCCATTAAGCATGTGAAAGAACGAAATGCTGACGTAAAACTCGTTATCATCGGTGATGGTCCTTTGATGGGGGAGCTTAAAGCTCAGGTCTCATCGCTAGGGCTCGAACGGAATGTGACATTCACTGGTGCGCTTTCGCACGGTGACGTGATGACGTGGATGCGTAAAGCAAGTATGTTGGTTCTACCAAGCATTACAGCGAAGACAGGGGATGCAGAAGGATTAGGGATGGTACTTCTCGAAGCGGCAGTGACAAGTGTACCCGTTATTGGTACCCGTCATGGAGGCATTCCTGAAGCGATAATCGACGAGCACACTGGATTTTTGGTCAGGGAACGAGATGCTAATCAGCTTGCTGAGAGAATAGACTACTTATTGAACAACGAACAAACATCTTTTGAAATGGGCGATAATGCGCGCAACTTTATTCGCGAAAAATTTAATCTCTCAGAACAAACCTTGAAATTAGAAAAAATTTACCAGGAACTGATTCATGGCTAAAGAAGTAATTATTTTTTCCCGCTCTCTTCCATTTCATCATCTTGGTGGGATGGAAGTGGTGGCATGGGATTTAGCTGTTGAGTTGCAAGCAAAAGGATTTGATGTAAAAGTTGTTACAACTAATTTTGATGCGGAAACAATATTACCAGTAAACAGTCCTGAAATAATCAAGATTAAAAATATACCGCAGGCAGTCTATTCTAAGGAGTGGTGGTCTGAGACTGAAAAACTGGCCAATTCCTGGCGTAATAAAGATAACGTAGTTGCTGTAATAAGTATCAGCGCAGGTGCGTTCAGTGTCTTGCAGCATAAAAAATGCTTCCAGAATGCTAAGTTTATCATGCAGGCGCACGGAACATCTGTAGGTGAGATGATTTCAAAGCTCAAAACCCGACAGCTTAAAAAAATTCTGTCCAGTGTAAAAAATATTTTAGGTTTTTATGCTGATGCAAAACATTATTCTCAGTTTGACTGGATTGTTGCTGTCGGTGAAGCGGTAAAGACTGATTTAACACATTTTCCTACTACGCTGATCTGCCAAAAAGAAAAAGTTGTAAAGATCGAGAATGGCATTGATGAAATATTATTCTCTGATGAAACATCAAATCGAGCGGCATTGCGGGCAGAATTGAAAATCGATTCTGATGCGTTGGTGTTTCTTTCGGCTTCACGCTTACATGAGCAGAAAGGTATCGATAACAATATTGATGTTTTTGCGAAAATTAAAAAATCAAAACCTAATGCAAAACTTCTCATATGTGGCAACGGTCCCTACGAACCACAATTGCGAAAGAGAGTTGATGACCTTTCCCTGAACAATGACGTATTGTTCCTTGGCGCTAAAAGTCGCTATGATTTAGCGAAGCTTATGCAGTGTGCTGATATATTTTTATTCCTGACGAAAAGGGTTGAAGGGTTACCTTTAAACGTGCTGGAAGCCATGAGTGCTGGGGTACCAATTGTCATCTCTGAACATCTCACTTTCACTGCTGGAGAGAAAGTATTTAAGTGCAATCCGAGTGAGATATCAATTAATGATTTATTAGGTTATATAGATATGATTAGTTGTAAAGAAAGAAAATCATATATATCCAAGCAGAATACATTAAGTCATGCGGTTAACGAATACATTTCATTATTTCTTAGAGCATTCAAATGAAAAAAGCCATAAGCCAATTGCTTAGTGGAAATATGCTCTCAAAGGTACTTGGATTAGCCAGGGAAGTTTTTATGGCTAAGTTTTTTGGCACAGGTGATGTTAATGGGGCCTACCGTATTGCCCAGACAGGAACTTTAGTGCCAATTAATTTTATGACAAGTGATAGCCTTAATTCAGCGTTTATTCCCTTATACAAAAAATATTTAACAGAAAATGAATTTCGTGCATCAACATTCAAGTTATGTATGTTTATTTTCTTTGCGTTGGTATCGATAGCGATATTTATAGTTCTCTACTTTTTGTCAGACTATTGGGTTGGCATCATGGCACCTGGAATTAGCGGGAACGCACGTGAGATGTCGACCGAACTACTAAAGATAATGGCAATTTGCTGCCCATTTTATCTGTTTTCAGCATTAATAAACTACCTCTCAATGGCACATGGGGACTACAAACCCATATCGATGCGAGCTTCTATCCAGAATGTTGGAATGCTGTTAGGGGTGGTCGCTGCATACTATTTTCGCAATTATTTATATTTAGCCTGGGGATTTACCGGCAGTTATATCATTTTCAGTATATGGGCGCTTTTACGTGCCAGAAAAAGTACCATATTAACTCTCCCACACCGTTTTGATATTGTAGAAGTTAAGTTGGTATCGAAGAGCTTTTGGATAACTCTGCGACCTTTGCTTATATTGCCGTTAATCTTGCAGGGAAATATTACTCTTGAAAGAGCCCTTGCATCATTTATTAGTATTGATGTGGTATCTGGTCTAGATTATGCGCGTTTTATCACCGATACCGTTGTTTTTATTTTATCTGTACCAATAGCTTTTGCGGGCTTGTCCGAATGGTCCTCACAGAAACCAGAGGTTGTCAGAGACAAGATCAAAGTTATTTATAAATGGTTGGCTTTATTAGTAATTAACATATCTTTTTTCATCTTTTTCTATGCGAAAGACCTTGTTATCCTCCTGTTTATGCGCGGTGCTTTCGACCACCATTCTGTAGCGGTGACTACAGATATTATCCAGGGTATGTGTATAGGACTCTGGGCACAGGTAATTGGCTATATATTTATAAAAGCACTCAGTGCGCACCTTAAAAATAAGCAGGTACTGATTGTTATGATGGTTGCTCTGCTCAGTAATGCTATTGTAAACCTGGTGACTTACAAAGTCTGGGGCGCTTTCGGTTTAGGTTTGGGGAACTCAATTTACAGTTTAATGATGTTCATTCTTAGCGCCTGTTATTTGAAAATTGCAAAAGATCTCCTCCCGGTACTCATTAAAATATCTATTGGTCTTGTTGTTTATACATCACTCATTCTTGCATTTGGACATTATTTAGTTGAACCAGATAATGTGATTCTCCGGATAATGATGAATGGTTCAATTTTCGTGATGTTTAGCTTAATATGGGCTATGTCATTCCCTATGTACAGAAATGGTATTAAAGGGATTCTCACTAAGAAAGGACTACGATAGCGTAATAATTTATGAAGAAAAATACAGACATTAAAGATATTGTCGTTTTATCTACTGCTGACTGGGATAATCCTTTCTGGACCAACAAACAGCATGTTGCTTTAGAACTGGCGAAACGTGGTCATTGTGTTCTTTATATTGAATCTTTGGGATTACGTCGACCCAGCGTAAACAAGAAAGATCTATCGCGAATTCTTCGCCGCATAATTAAAGCAATTAAGGCGCCGCGAAAAGTTCGCGATAATATTTGGGTATGGTCGCCAATTTCTATCCCGTTCAACAGCTATGCATTTGTTCGCAAGCTAAACAAACTCATTCTAAGTAGTGCTCTTAAGTACTGGTGTTGGCGCTTAAAATTCAAGAATGAAACGCTATGGACTTATAATCCTTTGACAACGCGTTTTCTTGAACCCGATAATTTCAGTTACGTAGTATACCATTGCGTTGATGAAATTAAGGCCCAACCTGGGATGCCAGTTGACATTCTTCAAAATGCTGAAGAAGAATTAGTGCGACGCGCTGATATTACGTTTGTTACGTCATTGACGTTGCTTAAAACAAGGAAGAAATGGAGTGATGAAGTCTATTACTTCTCCAACGTCGCGGATTATAACCATTTCTCAAAGGCGCTGGATGAACATTTGCCGATACCTGTCGACTTGAGCAACATTCCAGAACCACGAATGGGATTTATCGGTGCAATCAGTGGCTATAAGGTAAATTTCTCGTTACTTGAAAGAATTGCGGAAGCTCATCCTGAATGGTCAATAGTGATGATTGGGGATATAGGAGAGGGGGATCCAGACACCGACGCAACACAGCTTACTCGGCATAAAAATATTCATCTTCTTGGACCGAGAGCCTATCAGGAACTGCCTGGTTATCTGAAAGGATTTACGGCGACATTGCTTCCGAATAACCTAAATGAATATACAGCTTCGATGTTCCCAATGAAATTCTTTGAGTATCTGGCTGCGGGAAAAGCTGTAGTGAGTGTGGATTTAGCCTCGCTTTGTGACTTTACGGACTATGTTCGTATCGCCCACAGTCCCTCTGAATTTATTTCTGCGCTAGAAGATATCACTTCTGGAAACCGGATTTCGGTAGAAAAGTGTCAGGAACTCGCTCGGGAATATACATACCAGTCACGCACTGAAAAAATGTTCAAGTTAATTGATGAGAAGCGTAATGAAAGTAGCAATCGTACATGAGTGGTTCAGTTCCTATGCAGGTTCTGAAAAAGTCGTTGAGCAAATCCTTCATTGCTATCCTGATGCGGATGTGTTCGCTGTCTGTGATTTCTTAAAACCAAATGACCGCCACTTTTTAAATAATAAAAAGGTCACCACAACATTTATCCAGCGTTTGCCATTTGCATCTAAAAAATTCCAGTCATATCTTCCATTAATGCCGCTGGCAATTGAGCAGCTTGATATGTCTGAATACGATGTTATTATCTCAAGCAGCCACGCTGTATCTAAAGGGGTTATCACTGGGCCGGATCAAATTCATATTTCATATGTTCATTCTCCTATCCGCTACGCATGGGATTTCCAACACCAATACCTGCGCGAATCTGGACTGGATAAGGGTCTGAAGGGTTTACTTGCAAAATATTTGCTACATAAAATCCGTATTTGGGATTACCGTACTGCTGCGGGTGTTAATCATTTTATTGGCAACTCGAATTTTATCGCACGGCGTATTAATAAAGTTTATGGAAGACAAGCTGATGTTATTTATCCTCCTGTAAATACTGAAAAATTCGAATTTAGCGATAGTAAAGAAGATTTCTACCTGGCCGCGTGTCGTATGGTGCCTTATAAGCGGGTTGATCTCATTGTTAGCGCATTTGCTAATATGCCAGAAAAGAAATTAATTGTTATCGGTGACGGCTCTGAAATGGAGAAGATTAAACAGCTGGCTACGGATAACGTTACGCTTCTGGGATATCAGGACGATGCTGCACTAGTTGATTTTATGAAGCGTGCTAAGGCATATGTTTTTGCCGCAGAAGAAGATTTCGGCATATCACCTGTTGAAGCGCAGGCAAGCGGTACTCCGGTCATCACCTACGGTAAAGGTGGTTGCCTCGAAACGGTTAAACCACTGGGTAGTAAGAAAGCGACCGGCGTGTTCTTCTTTGAACAAACCGCAGATGCCATTTGTGAAGCAGTGAATACCTTTGAAAAATATGCGAGCGAGATTAAGCCGGAAGATTGTCGCGAACATGCTTTAACGTTCTCGGAGCAGCGCTTCCGTGACCAACTTAGTCAATATGTTGAAAGCGCCTGGGCGCAATACTCTGAGTCCTTAATTAATACTCAGGCTGCAAGACTACAGAACAGCTATACTCATTCGGAAAAATAATGACCACGGCATAGATCAAATGATTTATGCCAGGGATTAAATAATGAAAATCAGCGTATTTAAAGATCAAAAGAAAGAATTTATTTGCCGTAGCGCCCTAATGGCGTCAGACTTTTTTTGGCTAAATGCTTCTTTAGGACTCTCGTTTCTAACCGTCATGTTCTTTATTGGCGACCTGAATACCTTCATGCCGATCCGTCAGATAGATGTGCGTGTTTTATCACACGTTATTCTCACTGCGTTGTGTGTTTTCTGGTTTGGCGTCCGCCTTCGCCACTATGCACAAAAAAAGCCGTTCTGGTCAGAGCTAAAAGAAACATTACGAACTATCGTCATTTTTTCGATCTTCGATCTTGCATTGGTTGCATTCTCCAAATGGCATTTTTCTCGCTATATTTGGGCCTATTGCTGGTTATACGCCATTATCATGGTTCCATTATCGCGTGAAATCACCAAATCTATACTTAACAAGTTGGGCTACTGGAAAAAACGTACGGTTATTCTAGGTTCAGGCAGGAATGCGCGTGAAGCCTATTTTGCTTTACAGAGCCACGAAGTCTCAGGTTTTAAAATTGATGCGTTTTGTGATTTTGATGCAACTGACGATATGATGGAAGAATGTCCCATAGTCAAAGACGAGGAGACATTACTCACATCTTATAATTCATTTTCAACGCAGTTTGTTGTGGCGTGTGATTTTGATGAAAAAGATAAGTTTGAAAACTGGTTAAGGTTCCTGGCGAAACATAAGTGCCGAAATGTGATTATTATTCCTTCCCTGCGAGGATTCCCTTTATACGGCACTAGTATGTCCTTTATATTCAGTCATGAAGTATTACTGTTGCAGGTTCACAATAATCTTTCCAAAGCAACGTCACGCTTCATCAAACGGACGTTCGATATTGTCTGTAGTCTGGGTATTCTCGTTGTTTCGTCACCTTTGTTTGTTTATCTCTGGTATAAAGTCTCCCGCGACGGCGGCCCTGCAATCTATGCACATACAAGGATAGGTCGTCGGGGTGAAAAATTTGACTGTTACAAATTCCGCTCGATGAATATCAATTCGAAAGAAATTCTTGCGCGTTTGCTAGAAAATGACCCAGAAGCCAGGGCGGAATGGGAAAAAGATTTTAAGCTCAAAAACGACCCCCGGATTACACCTATTGGCCACTTTATTCGTAAAACCAGCCTCGATGAATTACCTCAATTGTTCAATGTGCTCAAAGGGGAAATGAGTCTCGTTGGCCCTCGTCCAGTCATTCATGAAGAGCTGGAACGATATGCTGATGATGTTGATTATTATCTGATGGTTAAGCCAGGAATGACCGGGCTATGGCAGGTCAGTGGCCGTAACGACGTAGATTACACAACCCGTGTCTATTTTGACTCCTGGTATGTCAAAAACTGGTCTCTATGGAATGACATAGTGATTTTGTTTAAAACGGTTAGCGTGGTTCTTTTTAGAAAAGGTGCTTATTAATTTTCATACCTGGATGTGATCGGTAATACGGAGTTTTAATGAAAGCTTTTGTTTTTGTTAATGATAATGGTGCGGCCTATTGTCGCTATGCTAAAAATGAGATACCTGCACAGTTTGTGTATGGTGTATCAAAACTGGAAAAAATGGGATTTGAGGTAAAGGTTGGCGAAGGACGCTTATTCAAAGATTTAGTCTCCTTCTGGAAATTTAAGCCTGACTTGTTTTTTATGCCATTTCTCAAAAGAAAGACGATGATCTATTTCATTCTGGCAAAAATTTTCATGTTCCCAACAAAATTCGCGGGCTGGATGCATCTCGACGTCTTTTCGCAACCAGGTTCCAGACTCAAAAGAATGATTCATTCACTGCTGCTGCCTTTTTTGCAGCTATATGTTAAACGCATTGATGCCATTTTCTTTCTTTCTGATAAAACTCGCGAAGAAATCATTCTATCAAGACAGCTTCCTCAGGACCGATGTCATTTTGTTCCCTGGGGGGGGAGGCGAATTTTTACGCCCCCTTTGTTAAAATGCGCCATGATGATAAAATCATTTCTACAGGGCGGGAGAATAGGGATCTCCCGGCAGTAATGAATGCGTTAAAAAATAGCGACGTTACGATAAATATTTATACCAGCGATTTGTCATTACAGGATAGTTATGTTAATGCAACAGGAAAGGTTGATGTAAATAAAGGAAGATGGGAATATAAAGAATTACTTGAAAAAGTAAGTGCTTCAAAATGTATGATAATTCCGCTTAAACTTTCTAAGGTAAATTATTGTGTCGGATTATCTTCGTTGATTGAAGCAATATCTCTGGGAGTTCCAGTTATAGCAACCTATAATCCATACTGGTACGTCGATATCGAGAAAGAAAATTGCGGTATTTATATTAGAAACAATTCAGAGAGTGAGTGGTTGCGAGCTCTTGAACAGTTGAATAATAATCCGGCGTTGGTAGAGCAAATGTCGAAAAATGCCTTGAAGGTATTTAAAGCGAAATGTGATTTTGCCCGTACGGAAGACATACTCGCGTTACATGTAGATAAATTACTAAGAAAAATGTAATCCTTGTATTTTCCTTATTTATTTTATAGCAATATGATGATTGCATAATCTTAAAATTAACTAATTGAAAGTGAAAATTATGAAAATTCTTGTCACTGGTGGTGCGGGTTTTATTGGTTCAGCCGTGGTCCGTCATATAATAAACAATACTCAGGATGTGGTTTGTGTTGTTGATTGTTTAACGTATGCCGGAAACATAGAGTCCCTGGCTCCGGTTCAGGACAATCCACGCTATTCATTTTCTCTAACTGATATTACCGATGCAAAAGGTGTGGCAGATGTCTTCAATACCTTTCAGCCCGATATCGTAATGCATTTAGCGGCCGAAAGTCATGTTGACCGCTCGATAGATGGACCCGCAGCTTTCATACAGACCAATGTAATCGGCACATTTATTCTGCTTGAGGCGTCACGCCAATATTATGCATCACTTGATGATGAGCGTAAAAAGGCTTTTCGTTTCCATCATATTTCTACCGATGAGGTATTTGGTGACCTGCACGATGCAGATGACCTCTTTACTGAAGAGACACCTTATGCGCCAAGTAGCCCTTACTCTGCATCCAAAGCGGGAAGCGATCATTTAGTTCGCGCCTGGAACCGTACCTATGGTTTACCAACGGTGATCACTAACTGTTCGAATAACTATGGTCCGTACCACTTCCCGGAGAAATTAATTCCTCTCATCATCCTTAACGCACTGGCAGGAAAACCGCTTCCCGTTTATGGGAATGGTGAGCAAATTCGTGACTGGCTATATGTCGAGGATCATGCCCGGGCACTGTATAAAGTAGCGACAGAGGGCGAGAATGGTGAAACCTATTGTATAGGTGGCCATAACGAACGAAAAAATATTGATGTTGTAAAAACCATTTGTGCAATACTTGATAAAATTATCGATAAAAAACCCAAAGAAATTTCCAGTTTCGCCGACCTTATTACTTTTGTGGCTGACCGCCCTGGACACGATCTTCGCTATGCCATTGATGCTACCAAAATGAAGAATGCTCTTCACTGGGAACCTCTCGAAACGTTTGAAAGCGGGATTGAAAAAACGATTCACTGGTATTTAAACAACCAGGGTTGGTGGCAGCGCGTTCTTGATGGCTCTTATGCTGGCGAACGTCTTGGACTGAATAAATAATCGAGGTACAGAGTTATGAAAGGCATTGTTTTAGCTGGAGGTTCAGGCACGCGTTTGTACCCCATTACCCAAGGTGTGTCAAAGCAGTTGCTTCCAATATATGACAAACCTATGATTTTCTATCCAGTATCGGTGCTTATGCTTGCCGGTATTCGGGATATCCTGATTATTACGACGCCTGAGGATATGCCTGCTTTTCAACGCTTAATGAAAGATGGCTCTCAGTTTGGCGTAAATTTCACTTATGCAGTCCAACCTTCACCTGATGGTTTGGCTCAGGCTTTCACTATCGGTGAGAAGTTTATTGGTAACGATCCTTGTGCTTTGGTTCTTGGTGATAATATTTTCTTTGGCCAAAGTTTTGGAATGAAGTTAAATGCAGCGGCTAAGAAAACTACAGGCGCGACTGTGTTTGGTTATCAGGTTCAGGATCCCGAGCGTTTTGGTGTCGTCGAGTTTGATGAACATTTCAAAGCGTTATCTATTGAAGAAAAACCGCTGAAGCCAAAATCTAACTGGGCAGTGACGGGGCTTTATTTCTACGATAACAATGTTGTGGATATGGTTAAAGAAATCAAACCTTCTGCGCGCGGCGAACTTGAAATTACCACATTGAATCAGATGTATCTTGATCTCGGTAAGCTTGATGTTGAACTTCTTGGCCGTGGCTTTGCCTGGCTTGATACAGGCACGCATGACAGCTTAATTGAAGCTTCTCAGTTTATCCACACCATCGAAAAACGGCAGGGTATGAAAGTGGCGTGTCTTGAAGAAATTGCCTACCGGAATAAATGGTTAAGTGCTGACCAATTAGCTATCCAGGCCGAACTGCTTCAGAAAACCGCCTATGGTCAGTATTTGAAAATGTTGATTGGACAATAATCGGTTATGGCACTCAAAATATTACTTGTTGGAAAAAATGGTCAGGTCGGATGGGAATTACAACGTTCTCTTTCTATCCTTGGCGACGTCATCGCAGTCGATTATTTTGATAAGGATTTGTGTGGTGACCTGACGAATTTACCGGGCATCGCACAGACGGTTCGAACCGTAAAACCTGACGTTATTGTTAATGCGTCAGCACATACTGCCGTTGACACAGCGGAGCAAGAACGCGAGTTGTCAGAATTACTGAATCATAAAGGCGTCGCAGTGCTGGCTGAGGAATCAGCGAAGATCGGTGCGCTTCTTATCCATTATTCTACTGACTACGTGTTCGACGGAAAGGGTGAACATTATCGCTTAGAGGATGAGAACCCCTCACCGCTGAATGTTTATGGTGAGACCAAATTAGCGGGAGAATTAGCGATTGCCCGTCTTAATCCTCGTCATCTTATCTTCCGCACCAGTTGGGTCTACGCCACGCGCGGGAATAATTTTGCGAAAACGATGCTGCGCCTAGCGCGTGAAAAAGAAACCCTTTCTGTTATCAACGACCAGCACGGTGCTCCGACAAGTGCTGAACTGCTTGCCGATTGTACTGCTCTGGCCATTCGTGAAGAGCAACGTAATAAAAATGTCGCCGGTAGCTACCATCTGGTTGCGAGCGGGGAAACGACATGGTTTGATTATGCCAGTTTTGTATTCAATGTCGCTAAGGCTCATGGTGAATCACTTGCTGTGAATGATGTTATCGGCATACCGACCAGCGAATATCCAACCCCGGCTACCCGGCCATTGAATTCACGCCTTTCTAACGAAAAATTTGAGCGTGTTTTTGGCGTGAAGCTTCCTGACTGGAAAAAAGGGGTTGAGCGCGTGGTTGTTGAAGTATTAGGTAAATAAAGAGTGAATAATGAAAGTTATTGATACTGAAATTTCTGATGTCAAAATCATTGAGCCAGTTGTTTTTGGCGATGAACGCGGTTTCTTCATGGAAACATGGCAACAGAAAAAGTTTTGTGAGCTGGTTTGTAATCGCAGCTTCGTGCAGGACAATCACTCGAAATCTGCAAAGAACATTTTGAGAGGCTTACATTACCAGACTCAAAATCCGCAGGGTAAATTAGTCCGTGTCGTCAGTGGAGAAGTATTTGATGTTGCGGTCGACATGAGAAAATCATCAGCCACTTTCGGACAGTGGGTCGGCGTTATTCTTTCCGCCGAAAACAAACGACAACTCTGGATCCCTGAAGGCTTTGCTCACGGCTTCTACGTTTTGTCTGAAAGTGCAGAGTTTGTCTATAAATGCACTGATTATTACAACCCGCAGTCCGAGCATTCTTTATTGTGGAACGATGATTCTATCGGGATCACATGGCCTCTTACCGAGGGTGAGTTACCTGTGCTCTCATCCAAGGATCGAGAGGGTAAGCCCTTCGCCGACGCCGTGTATTTTGACTAATTGATAGCCAGTTTGCTTATCTCGCAGTGGTAAGCGCACCAAAGGCTATCTAAAACTCACATGCATGAGTTAACATCATAGATACATTCAAACTGCATCGCATCGCAGTGATTATCCCTAAGACAGGAGTATGTAATGTCCAAGCAACAGATCGGCGTTGTCGGTATGGCAGTGATGGGGCGCAACCTGGCGCTCAACATCGAAAGCCGTGGTTATACCGTCTCCGTTTTCAACCGCTCCCGTGAAAAAACTGAAGAAGTGATTGCCGAAAACCCAGGCAAGAAACTGGTTCCTTTCTATACGGTTAAAGAGTTCGTTGAGTCTCTGGAAACGCCTCGTCGTATCCTGTTAATGGTGAAAGCGGGCGCGGGTACCGATGCTGCTATCGATTCCCTGAAACCGTATCTGGATAAAGGCGACATCATCATTGATGGCGGCAACACCTTCTTCCACGACACCATCCGTCGTAACCGTGAACTGTCTGCTGAAGGCTTTAACTTCATCGGTACCGGTGTCTCCGGTGGCGAAGAGGGCGCCCTGAAAGGCCCATCAATCATGCCTGGCGGTCAGAAAGAAGCCTACGAACTGGTTGCACCTATCCTGACCAAAATCGCAGCGGTTGCCGAAGATGGCGAACCGTGCGTGACCTATATCGGTCCGGACGGTGCGGGCCACTACGTTAAGATGGTTCACAACGGCATCGAATACGGTGATATGCAGCTGATTGCAGAAGCCTACTCCCTGCTCAAAGGCGGTCTGAACCTTTCTAACGAAGAGCTGGCTGAAACCTTCACCGAGTGGAACAAAGGTGAGCTGAACAGCTACCTGATCGACATCACCAAAGATATCTTCACTAAAAAAGATGAAGAGGGTAAATACCTGGTTGATGTGATTCTGGATGAAGCAGCGAACAAGGGTACCGGTAAATGGACCAGCCAGAGCTCTCTGGATCTGGGCGAACCTCTGTCCCTGATCACCGAATCTGTGTTTGCACGTTACATTTCCTCTCTGAAAGAGCAGCGCGTTGCGGCATCTAAAGTGCTCTCTGGTCCGCAGGCTAAGCCAGCGGGTGACAAAGCGGAATTCGTTGAGAAAGTTCGTCGCGCTCTGTACCTGGGTAAAATCGTTTCCTACGCGCAGGGCTTCTCACAGCTACGTGCAGCGTCTGACGAGAACAACTGGGATCTGAACTACGGCGAAATCGCGAAGATCTTCCGTGCGGGCTGCATCATTCGTGCGCAGTTCCTGCAGAAAATCACCGATGCTTATGCTGAAAATGCCGGTATCGCGAACCTGCTGCTGGCACCTTATTTCAAGAAGATTGCCGACGAATACCAGCAGGCACTGCGTGATGTGGTTGCTTACGCTGTTCAAAACGGTATTCCGGTTCCGACGTTCTCCGCTGCCGTGGCGTACTATGACAGCTACCGTGCTGCCGTACTGCCAGCGAACCTGATTCAGGCACAGCGTGACTACTTCGGCGCGCACACTTATAAGCGCACCGATAAAGAAGGTGTGTTCCATACCGAATGGCTGGATTAATCTGATTTAACTCCGTCTGATAACAAAGCCTGATGAACCTCATCGGGCTTTTTTTATCGCGCTTACGCCCATGTGGACTTGCTTTGCTCAACGAGCATCGTTTAACACCATATAAACCACTGCATTTTCTCATTTCTGTAGCCAGGCATTCGCCTTGACAGCCGCTCAACATAAGAGGTAAAAACCTCAACAGTTGTTTATTGCGGTGGGGTGTTTATGCCTCCTGAAACTCAAAACTTGAAGAAGTTGAACGAATGAAAATAACTATCTCCGGAACGGGCTATGTTGGGCTTTCAAACGGCATCCTGATTGCACAAAACCATGAAGTGGTGGCGCTGGATATCGTTCAGTCCAAAGTAGATATGCTCAATCAGAAGCAGTCTCCGATTGTCGATAAAGAGATCCAGGACTATCTTGCCAACAAACCTCTGAATTTTCGTGCGACGACGGACAAAGAAGATGCCTATCGTGGTGCGGATTTCGTCATCATCGCGACACCAACAGATTACGATCCCAAAACCAACTACTTCAACACCTCTACTGTTGAAGCCGTGATCAAAGACGTTATCGCAATTAATCCAAAAGCGGTAATGATCATCAAATCGACCATTCCGGTAGGCTTCACCAAATCGATTAAAGAAGAGTTGGGTATTGATAATGTCTTCTTCTCGCCAGAGTTTCTGCGCGAGGGCAGGGCGCTATACGATAACCTGCACCCCTCGCGTATCGTGATCGGTGAGCGCTCTGAGCGGGCGGAGCGTTTTGCCGCGCTGCTCCAGGAAGGCGCAATCAAGAAAGACATTCCGGTTCTGTTTACCGACTCCACGGAAGCCGAAGCCATCAAGCTGTTCGCCAATACTTATCTGGCGATGCGTGTAGCGTACTTCAACGAGCTGGACAGCTACGCAGAGAGTTTGGGCCTGAATACCCGTCAGATCATAGAAGGCGTGTGCCTCGACCCTCGAATCGGCAACCACTATAACAACCCGTCATTCGGTTACGGCGGCTACTGCCTGCCAAAAGATACCAAACAGTTGCTGGCCAACTATCAGGCTGTACCGAATAACCTGATTTCAGCCATTGTAGATGCCAACCGCACGCGTAAAGATTTCATCTCTGACTCCATCCTTGCGCGTCAGCCTAAAGTTGTGGGTGTGTATCGTCTGATCATGAAGAGCGGTTCAGATAACTTCCGTGCCTCTTCCATTCAGGGCATCATGAAGCGCATTAAGGCTAAAGGGGTGCAGGTTATTATTTATGAACCCGCGATGCAGGAAGATGAGTTCTTCCACTCCCGCGTGATTCGCGATCTGGATGCGTTCAAGCAGGAAGCGGACGTGATCATCTCTAACCGCATGGCGGAAGAGCTGGCGGACGTGGCGGATAAAGTCTATACCCGCGATCTGTTCGGGAGCGATTGATTACTCTTAACGCACGTAAAAAACCCGGCCATGTAGCCGGGTTTTTTATTTTCAGACCTTGTAGAAAGCGCGATACCAGTCGACAAAGTTCTTCACTCCGTCTTTGACCGACGTCTGCGGTTTAAAGCCAATAACGTCATACAACGCTTTCGTATCCGCGCTGGTCTCCAGCACGTCACCCGGTTGAATCGGCATCATGTTTTTCTCTGCTTCTTTGCCGAGAGCTTCTTCCAGCGCCGTGATGTAATCCATAAGCTCGACCGGAGAGCTATTACCAATGTTGTAAACGCGATAAGGCGCGGAGCTGGTCGCCGGGGAACCGGTCTCGACGGTCCAGTCTGCATCGGCCTGAGGAATGACATCCTGCAGACGAATAATAGCTTCGGCGATGTCGTCGATGTAGGTGAAGTCTCGTTTCATCTTACCGTAGTTGTAAACATCAATCGGCTTATCTTCGATGATTGCTTTGGTAAATTTGAACAAGGCCATGTCCGGTCGCCCCCACGGGCCGTACACGGTAAAGAAGCGCAGGCCGGTCGTTGGCAGGTTGTACAAATGAGAATAGGTATGCGACATCAGCTCATTGGCCTTTTTAGTTGCCGCATACAGCGAAACAGGGTGATCCACTGAATCGTCCGTAGAGAAAGGCATCTTACGGTTGAGCCCATAAACGGAGCTGGATGAGGCGTAAAGCAGGTGTTGAACCTTATTATGGCGACAGCCTTCCAGCACGTTGAGATGACCCACCAGGTTGGCTTCTGCATAAGCATGTGGATTATCCAGCGAGTAGCGAACCCCAGCCTGCGCGGCCAGATGGATCACACGGTCAAACTTCTCATCGGCGAAGAGCGCAGACATCCCTTCACGTTCGGCTAAATCAAGTTTATGGAAAGAGAAATTGTCAGATTTGAGCAAGTCCAGACGTGCCAGCTTAAGATTGACGTCATAGTAGTCATTCAGATTATCAATACCGACAACCTGATGGCCTGCGTCCAGCAGTCGCTTGCTGACATGTGAACCGATAAAACCTGCTGCGCCCGTTACCAAAAATTTCATATCTTTCCTCGTTAACGCTTCGTTCTTGTGATGCATAGGGCATCCGAATTTGTCTATGATAGCGCGTAGCACACCCGATACATAACCCATCTTTCCGATATAACTCATCGAATTCCTATAGAAAAATCCTCAGCAACAGATAAACTACGTAAACATAATTTTTTTTGCCCTTTTTCATCTGTTAGGGATTGTATGACGCAAAACAACAATAGCCTGGTCACGCGCAGTACTGACCCGGAGCAAATTGATTTACTTGATTTAGTGCTGCAACTTTGGCGCGGAAAGTGGGTAATTGGGGCATTTATTGCGGTTTTTATCGTATTAGCGGGCGTATACATTACAGTCGCGAAAGAGAAATGGACCTCCTCCGCCATTATTGCTCAGCCAGATGCGGCGCAGATCGCCACTTACGCCAATGCACTGAATATCCTTTACGGTAGCGCTGCACCTTCAATGCTGGATATCCAGAACCGTGCTATTAATCGTTTCAATTCCTCGTTTTCTGCTTTAGCTCAGGCTCTCGAAAACCAGGACATTCCAGAAAAGCTGACTATCGACACCACCGTTAAGGGGCAACCGCTGCCGTTAAGCGTCTCCTATCAGGGGGAGTCTGCAGAAGCGGCTCAAAAACAGCTGGCGCAATACATACAGCAGGTTGATCAGCAAACAGCGAAAGAACTTTCTCTCGACCTCAAAGATAATATCAAGCAGCAAATTACCACGCTAAATGACTCTCTGGAAAACCAGGAAAAGGTTGCTCAGGAGCAGAAAGATCTGCGAATCAAACAGATCACTGAGGCGCTTAAAAATGCGGAAGCTGCAAAAATCGCGACCCCACAGATCCAGCAAACTCAGGATGTGACCCAGGAAACTATGTTCCTGCTGGGTAGTGAAGCGCTGAAATCGATGATTGATAACGAAGCGTCTCGCCCGTTAGTGTTCTCTCCTGCTTACTATCAGACGAAACAAAACTTACTGGATATCGAGAAGTTGAATGTGAATCCAGACACGATTCACGTCTATCGTTACGTCATGAAGCCGGATCTCCCTGTCCGACGTGATAGCCCGAAAAAGGCGATCACCTTAATTCTGGCGGTTCTGCTGGGCGGGATTATTGGTTCTGGTGTGGTACTGGGCCGCAATGCACTGCGTAACTACAAACCCAAATCCTGAACCACATCGGATATAAAAAAACCGGGGAAATTCCCCGGTTTTTTTATTTGTGGCGCTTACGAAGATTCTCGATCACCGCCGTCAAATCCAGCTCCTGATCCTGCAGCAGTACCAGCAGGTGATACATCAAATCCGATGCCTCATTGGTCAGCTCCTCGCGGTCATGCACCGTCGCAGCCAGCGCAGTCTCAACGCCTTCTTCCCCTACCTTTTGCGCAATACGCTTAGTTCCGCTGGCGTACAACTTCGCAGTGTAAGAGCTTTCAGGATCCGCCGTTTTACGCTCTGCCAACAGCTGTTCCAGTTGATACAGGAACAGCCACTGGTGGCTCGCCTCACCGAAGCAGCTGCTGGTGCCCTTGTGGCAGGTCGGCCCGATCGGATTGGCCAGCACCAGCAGGGTGTCGTTATCGCAGTCTGGCGCCATGCTGACCACATTCAGGAAATGACCAGAGGTTTCACCTTTGGTCCACAGACGCTGTTTCGTGCGTGAGAAAAACGTCACCTTACCGCTGTCGATCGTTTTCGCCAGCGCGTCCTGGTTCATATACCCCAGCATCAGCACTTCGCCTGAGACGGCATGCTGTACAACCACCGGCAGTAATCCGTCAGTTTTTTCCCAGTCCAGCTGCGCCTGTTGTTGCTCTGTTAACATACCCTGATCTCCACGCCCTGGTCGGCCAGGTACGTCTTTAACTCACCAATATTAATAATCTGTTTGTGGAACACGGACGCCGCCAGCGCACCGTCTACGTTCGCATCACGGAAAGCTTCCAGGAAGTGCTCCATGGTGCCCGCACCGCCGGAGGCAATCAGCGGCACGTGGCAGACCGCGCGGACTTTTTTCAGCTGCTCGAGGTCATACCCGTTACGCACGCCGTCCTGGTTCATCATGTTCAGCACAATCTCACCCGCGCCGCGCTTCTGCACTTCCTGCACCCAGTCCAGCGTTTCCCATTGGGTGACACGCGTCCGGCTCTCATCACCGGTATACTGGTTGACGTGATATTTACCGGTTGCAGCGTCATACCAGGTGTCGATCCCAACCACAATGCACTGCACGCCAAAGCGATCGGCCAGACGAGTAATCAACTCCGGGTCGGCCAGGGCAGGGGAGTTGATGGAAATCTTGTCGGCACCAAAAGAGAGAATTTTGGCCGCGTCGTCAGCGGACTTAATCCCGCCCGCGACACAGAACGGAATATCAATCACTTCCGCCACGCGCGCGACCCAGCTTTTGTCGACCACGCGACCATCGCTTGAGGCGGTGATATCGTAAAAGACTAGTTCGTCTGCGCCTTCATCGGCATAACGTTTTGCCAGCGGAACGATGTCGCCAATAATCTCGTGGTTGCGGAACTGCACGCCTTTCACAACCTGACCGTCGCGTACGTCAAGACAAGGGATTATCCGTTTTGCCAGCATTGAATCGCCTCCGTTACAGTAAATTTACCTTCCAGCAGGGCACGGCCTACAATCACACCCTTTACACCGGTACCGCGCAGCGCAGCCACGTCGTCTATATCGCCGATGCCGCCTGAAGACTGGAACGCCACCTGCGGATAACGTGCACAAACCTCTTCATACAGCGAGACATTAGAGCCTGCCAGCGTACCGTCGCGAGAGATATCGGTGCACAGCACGTGCTTCAGGCCAACGGGCAGATACATCTCGACCAGTTCTTCCAGCGTTACCCCGGAGTTTTCCTGCCAGCCGCTGATCGCCACCTGCTTATTACCTTGTTCGTCAATGCGAACGTCCAGCGCCAGCACCAGCGCATCGGCGCCGAAGCGGCGGAACCAGCCTTTCACGGTCTCAGGATCGTTGACCGCGGTTGAGCCTACCACCACGCGCGCCACGCCTGCATCCAGCAGTGCCGCAACGTCCTCTTCCGTACGCACGCCGCCGCCGACCTGTACGGGCACATTAACGCCAGCAACCAGGTTTTTCAGCAGCGGGATCTGGCGTTTCGCCGGATCTTTCGCGCCCGTCAAATCCACCAGATGCAATACCTGCGCGCCCTGAGCCGCATAATCCTGCAGACGCGGCAGCGGGTCGTTCCCGTAGTCACGCTGCTGGCCGTAATCGCCCTGATGCAGACGGACAACCGTGCCGTCAATTAAATCTAAAGCGGGAATGATCATCACATCTCCAGGAAGTTTTTCAGCAACTGCGCGCCCGCGGCGCCCGAACGTTCCGGGTGAAACTGCACGCCGAAGAAATTGTCTTTCTGCACCGCGGCAGTAAATGCCTCGCCGTAGTTGCACTGGGCGATGGTATGGGCGTTCACCGGCATGGCGTAGCTGTGCACGAAGTAAAAATACGCACCGTCTTCGATGCCGCGAAACAGACGGTCACCTGCTTTCGCGTAAACGCGGTTCCACCCCATATGCGGTAGCGGCAGGCCGTGGTCGGTCATTTTCGGTACGTCTTCGTCAATAATACCCAGCAGGTCAACGCCGTTGCTCTCTTCGCTGCGGCGACCCAGAAGCTGCATGCCTAAGCAAATCCCCAGTACCGGTTGGGTACAGGCTTTGATCAAATCGAACAGCTCGCGCTCGTGGATCTGATCCATCGCCGCCTGGGCGGTGCCTACGCCGGGCAGGAAAAGCTTGTCGGCGCGCAATACCACGTCCGGATCACGGCTCACCACCGGCTCGTAGCCGTGGCGCGCAATGGCCGATTTGACGGAGTTCAGGTTGGCGCATCCGGTATCCAGAATCACCACGTTCATCACAGCACTCCTTTCGACGAGGGAAGGGCGTCACCTTCCACGCGGATCGCCTGACGCAGCGTACGGCCAAAGGCTTTAAACAGACTTTCCACGCGGTGGTGATCGTTTTTGCCTTTCGTTTTCAGATGCAACGTCAGGCCCATGGTGTAGGACAAGGAACGGAAGAAATGCTCCACCATTTCGGTGCTGAGATCGCCCACGCGCTGATAGGTGAAGTCGGCTTTGTATTCCAGGTGCGGACGACCGGAGATGTCCATCGCGCAGCGCGCCAGACATTCGTCCATCGGCAGAACAAAACCAAAACGGTTGATGCCGCGTTTGTCGCCGAGCGCCAGCTTCAGGGCTTCACCCAGCGCCAGACCGGTATCTTCTACGGTGTGGTGATCGTCAATGTAAAGGTCACCCTTCACCGAGATTTCCATGCGGAAACCGCCGTGCGTGGCAATCTGGTCCAGCATATGGTCAAAGAAACCGACACCGGTGTGGATCTTGCTGCCGCCTTCACGGTCCAGCCAGACCTTCACATCAATCTGTGTCTCTTTGGTGTTGCGTTCAACGTGCGAGTAGCGGTCACGTTTTGTCAGCTGTTCGCCAATCTTTGCCCAGCCAAGATTGTTGCGGTCGTAGCGAAGCCCCGCAATGCCCATATTTTCCGCCAGCGTAATATCAGTGATGCGATCCCCGATGACATAGCTGTTGGTTTTATCCAGCATATCCTCAGCCAGATAGCGCTCAACCAGCTTCACTTTTGGCTTACGGCAGTCGCACTCATCGGCTGGCATGTGCGGGCAAATCAGTACCTCATAGAACACTACGCCCTGAGAGGTCAACACCTGCATCATTAAATTATGGGGGCCGTCAAAGTCTGCCTGCGGGAAGCTGTCGGTACCCAGACCGTCCTGGTTGGTGATCATCACCAGCTTATAACCGGCTTTTTGCAGCGTAAGCAGCACCGGTATCACGTCCGGTTCAAAAGCCAGTTTGTCGAAACGATCGACCTGAAAATCGGCTGGTGGCTCCGAAATAAGGGTGCCGTCACGATCGATGAAAAGGATCTTCTGGGTCATACTTTCTCCGCTTTCAGGGCGTCAATCACGCGCTGGCTCTCTGCACGGGTGCCTACGGTAATGCGCAGGCAGCCGCTCAGGGAAGGTTGTTTATTCTGGTCTCGTAAGATAATGCCCTGATCCCACAAAGATTTAAATACGGCACTCGAGGCGGTAAAACGCACCAGGATGTAATTGGTTTCCGAGTCAAACACCTGCTCCACGCACGCAATATCCTTCAGGGCGGTGACCAGGTACTGGCGTTCTTCCAGGATCTGCGCCACGCGTTCGCGCATCGCATTAATGCCCTGAGGCGTCAACGCCTGGGCCGCAATATCCGCAACCGGCGTAGAGAGTGGATACGGGGCGATGACTTTCAAAAGCAGGTCGATGACCGCTTTATTCGCCAGGGTGAATCCGCAGCGCAAGCCCGCGAGGGCGAAAGCCTTCGACAGTGTGCGCAACACAACAAGATGCGGATACTCCTCAAGCCAGCCTGTCAGCGTCGCCTGTGGGCAGAACTCAATATAGGCTTCGTCCGCCACCACCAGCGCTTTACCGCGCGTCATTTCCAGCAGGGTACGGATGTCCTGTGGCGTGATAATCTGCCCGGTTGGATTGTTCGGGCTGCAGACAAACACGACTTTTACGCCGTCAAGATTGTCGGCAATCCCCTGCAGATCCAGTTGCCAGTTCTCCAGCGCCTGCACGTTGCGGCACGCCACGCCGAAAGTTTCGGCGCTGACGCTGTACATGCCGTAGGTCGGCTGGCAGTACATTACTGCGTCTTTTCCCGGCTCGCAGAACGCGCGGATCAGCAGTTCAATGCCTTCGTCTGCCCCACGGCTGACCAGCACCTGCTCCGGTTTCACGCCTGCGTACTGGGCGTAGTTTTCGATTACCGCTTTCGGCTGACACTCCGGATAACGGTTCAACGTTTGCTGCGACAGCTCAAACTGCACCGCCGTCGGGAATTCGTTGGCGTTAAGCCAGACATCGCCTTTGCCACCCAGGCGGCGCGCGGACTGATAAGGCGTCAGGCGACGGACATTTTCGCGGGCTAATTCTTCAATGTTCATGCTTGCTCCTTCAGCGCTGCAACGCGCAGCGTAACGGCATTTTTGTGGGCAGTCAGACGTTCGGCGGCGGCCAGCGTCTCAATAGTTGAAGCCAGCGAGGCAAACCCTTCTCGGGAAAGTTCCTGCACGGTCATCCGTTTCTGGAAATCTGCCAGGCCCAGGCTGGAACAGGTTGAGGTATAGCCATACGTCGGCAGAACGTGGTTGGTACCAGAAGCGTAGTCGCCCGCGGATTCCGGTGACCAGTCGCCGAGGAACACCGAGCCAGCGCTGGTAATGCTGTCGACCAGATCGCGGGCGTTGCGGGTCTGAATAATCAGATGCTCCGGGCCGTACTGGTTGGAAATAGCAATGCACTGCTCCAGGTCACGCGCCACAATCAGGCGGCTGGCGGATAACGCCTGGCGTGCCGTGTCGGCACGGGGCAGGTCGGCAAGCTGACGCTCAACGGCCTCACCCACACGTTTAGCCATATCGGCGTCCGGTGTCAGCAAAATGACCTGGGAGTCCGGGCCGTGTTCAGCCTGTGAAAGCAGGTCGGACGCCACGAAATCCGGCGTTGCGCCGCTGTCGGCAATCACCAGTACCTCAGAAGGGCCGGCTGGCATATCAATTGCCGCACCGTCCAGACGCTGGCTGACCTGGCGCTTGGCTTCGGTTACATACGCGTTGCCCGGTCCAAAGATTTTGTCGACCTTCGGAATGGACTCAGTCCCGAACGCCAGGGCCGAAATGGCCTGAGCACCGCCCACTTTATAGACTGCCTGTACGCCGCACAGCTTTGCCGCATAAAGGATCTCATCGGCAATCGGTGGCGGAGAGCACAGCACCACTTTCTGGCATCCGGCGATACGCGCCGGGGTTGCGAGCATTAATACGGTTGAAAACAGCGGCGCTGAACCGCCAGGGATATAAAGCCCGACTGACGCTACCGGGCGCGTCACCTGCTGGCAACGCACGCCGGGCAGGGTTTCTACATCCACGGTCGGCAGTTTCTGCGCGACGTGGAAGGTCTCAATGTTTTTCACCGCGACGGCCATCGCCTGTTTGATGTCGTCACCGAGGCGGCTTTCCGCCTCTGCGATTTCCTGCCCGGTGACCTGTAGCGCGCCCACTTCGGTTTTATCAAACTTTGCACTGTATTCACGCAGCGCGTCATCGCCACGCGTTTTGACGCTATCAAGGATCTCCGCCACGGTGCGGGAGATGCTTTCGGAGGCGGAAATCGCCGGGCGCATCAGCAGCTCGCGCTGCTGTGCGTCGCTACAGGTATTCCAGTCGATGATTGTGTTAAAACGCATGGCCGTTACTCCATCATCTTCTCAATTGGCAGCACCAGAATGGAGCTTGCGCCCAGTGCCTTCAGTTTTTCCATGGTTTCCCAGAAGAGGGTTTCGCTACTGACCATGTGCATTGCCACGCGCTGCTGATCGCCCGCCAGCGGCAGAATGGTTGGACGTTCTGCGCCCGGCAGCAGGGCAATCACTTCATCCAGACGCTCGGTCGGCGCATGCATCATGATGTATTTTGATTCACGTGCCTGAATCACGCCCTGAATACGGGTCAGCAGTTTGTCGATGAGCTGCTGCTTGGCATCGGCCATATCGCCATCACGCTGGATCAGACACGCTTTGGAGCGGTAAATCACTTCGACCTCGCGCAGGCCGTTCGCTTCCAGCGTCGCGCCGGTAGAGACGAGGTCACAGATAGCGTCCGCCAGACCCGCACGCGGTGCCACTTCAACCGAGCCGTTCAGCAGGCAGGATTTAAACTGCACGCCTTTCTGATCCAGATAACGCTTTAACAGGTGAGGGTAGGAGGTGGCGATACGTTTGCCATTCAGCGCGGCCGGACCGTCCCAGGGTTCATCAACCGGCGTTGCCAGCGACAGGCGGCAGCCGCCAAAGTCCAGACGACGCAGGGTGAAGTAACGCGGGTCTTCGCCCTGTGCACGGCGGGTCAGCAATTCTTCTTCCAGCACGTTTTCACCAATAATGCCGAGATCAACGACGCCATCCATGACCAGGCCTGGAATATCGTCATCACGCACGCGCAGAATGTCGATCGGCATGTTTTCAGCCAGAGCAATCAGGCGCTGGGTGTGCAGGTTGATTTTAATCCCGCAGCGGGCCAGCAGTTCGCGTGAATCATCACTCAAACGACCTGATTTTTGAATAGCTATGCGTAAGCGTGAGTTATCTAACATTCTTTATTCCTCGTTAACCTGTTTTAACCTGTCTGAATTTGGTCCAAAAAAAAGCCCCCGGAAGAAGATCTTCCGGGGGCTTTATCATGCGTTCATGCACCACTGGAAGATCCAAACGTCTTCCAGCACACATCGCCTGAAAGACTAGTCAGGATGATGGTGATGATGGTGGTGTTTAAATTGAACGCGTGTCATATAAATTCTCGATGAATGCTTATTCATTTGATGTCTTTTAACCTAAACCAGTTGTGTGACAGATTGCAAGGGCTTTTTTTGATCATTAATTCATTTCATATTGATGCTATGAATTGTGTGTTCTGCCAGGCTGGCGTAGCCTTATGAAAGACGAGTGAGAGTCAGGAGAATTCGCATGAAAAAGGTCGCGATTGTCGGTTTGGGCTGGCTGGGAATGCCGCTGGCGATGTCATTAGCCGCGAAAGGCTGGCAGGTGACCGGGAGCAAAACGACGAGGGATGGGGTCGAAGCGGCACGCATGTGCGGTATTGATGGCGTTGAACTGCGTCTGGAACCGGAGCTGGTGTGTGATGCGGACGATCTGGACACGCTGATGAACGTCGATGCGCTGGTGATTACGCTACCCGCGCGGCGCAGCGGCCCGGGTGAATCATTCTATCTGCAGGCGATGCAGGAGATTGTCGACAGTGCCCTTGCGCACCATGTTCCGCGTATCATTTTTACCAGTTCGACGTCGGTCTATGGCGATGCTCCGGGCGTAATGAAAGAAGGAACTGAGCGCCGTCCGGTGACCGCGAGTGGCAAGGTCCTTAAAGAGCTGGAAGACTGGCTGCATAATTTGCCCGGCACGCAGGTGGATATCGTCCGTCTGGCGGGGCTGGTCGGCCCCGGGCGGCATCCGGGACGCTTTTTTGCCGGGAAATCGGCGCCGGACGGGCAACATGTCGTCAATCTTGTTCATCTTGAGGATGTTATTGCCGCGATTGAGCTACTCTTAAAAGCTCCAAAAGGTGGACACATCTATAATATATGTGCACCTTCTCATCCTTCGCGCAGCACGTTTTACCCGCTGATGGCGCGTCAGCTTGGCCTGGCTCCGCCGGTTTTTGCTGAGGCAAAGGACGAAAGCAAAGGCAAAATTGTTGATGGCAATCGCATTTGTCATGAGCTGGGGTTTGAGTATCAATATCCCGATCCGCTGGTGATGCCCATGGAATAAGTCCCGCAGCGGAAACGATCGCACACCGGAAGGGGGCGAGCATGAAACCGCTGCTGGATGTTCTTATTATTCTGGATGCACTGGAAAAAGAGGGGAGCTTTGCGGCTGCTTCAGCAAAGCTCTATAAAACCCCTTCGGCATTGAGTTACACCGTTCAAAAACTGGAAAGCGATCTTAATATCCAAATCCTCGATCGCACCGGACATCGCGCGCGTTTTACCCGTACCGGACAGATGCTGCTGGAAAAAGGCCGCGAAGTCCTGCACACCGTTCGTGAACTGGAAAAACAGGCCGTCAAGCTCCACCAGGGATGGGAGAACGAGCTGGTCATTGGCGTGGATGATACCTTCCCGTTCTCTCTTTTGACCCCGCTGATCGAAGCGTTTTATCAACATCACAGCGTCACCCGGCTTATCTTCATCAACGGTGTGCTTGGCGGCTCCTGGGATGCCTTAACGCAGGGCAGGGCAGATATTTTTGTCGGGGCATTGCATGAGCCCCCCCAGCTGAGTGAATTTGGCTTTGCCCGACTTGGCGTGCTGGAGCAGGTGTTCGCCGTGGCGCCTCATCATCCGCTGGCTCAGGAGCCAGAGCCCCTTAACCGCCGCGTGATTAAAGGCTATCGCGCCATCGTGGTGGGGGATAACGCTCGCCCGGAATGTTCGGTTTCCTCGCAACTGCTTGATGAGCAGGAAGCCATCACGGTTTTTGACTTTAAAACTAAGCTGGAACTGCAAATTAGTGGACTCGGCTGCGGCTACTTACCGCGCTATCTGGCGCAGCGGTTTATTGATAGCGGTGCGCTTGTTGAAAAACAGGTACTTGCTCAAAGCAGTAACGAATCGGTATGGATGGGCTGGAATGAACAAACCGCCGGGCTTGCGAGCGCCTGGTGGCGGGATGAAATTTTAGCAAATAGTGCTATCGCGGCAATTTACTCTCAGCCCGGCGTCCAGAAATCAGCCAGTTAGCAGAAAGAAAACGGCCCGGTGCGTTGCAAAGTATTGCCTTTTGTATCCGATGTGGGGCAAAATGCCGCCGCTGCAACCAAATGAATAATCGACGATATAAAAGGCGTCGGTTATTTTTTTTGCATGTACGAAACGAAACTAAAAACCAAGAGGCCGGGCTTCGTACCGGATAGATATTTACTAAAATCCGACAGTTGTTGTCGCTGAGGAAGAAAGAAATGGGGCAATTTTTCGCTTACGTGGCGGTTATCACCGTAAAGGAGAATAACTATGTCGCATAACGCAACTCCAAACACCTCTCGCGTGGAATTACGTAAAACGCTTACGTTGATTCCGGTTGTTATGATGGGCCTTGCCTATATGCAACCGATGACGCTGTTCGATACATTCGGTATCGTATCGGGCCTCACCAACGGTCACGTTGCGACGGCGTACGCCTTCGCACTTGTCGCGATCCTCTTTACCGCGCTGAGCTACGGAAAACTGGTCCGCCGTTTCCCGTCAGCAGGCTCTGCGTACACCTATGCTCAAAAATCCATTAGCCCGGCAGTTGGCTTTATGGTGGGCTGGTCATCTCTGCTGGACTACCTGTTCATGCCGATGATCAACATTCTGCTGGCAAAAATTTACTTTGAAGCGCTGGTGCCTTCCGTGCCGTCGTGGATCTTTGTTGTCGCGCTGGTGGCCTTTATGACCATTTCTAACCTGCGCAGCATCAAGACCGTGGCAAACTTCAACACCCTGATTGTTATTCTGCAGATGGGCATCGTGGCAGTTATCGTCGGCCTGATCATCTACGGTGTTTCTCACGGTGAAGGTGCGGGCACGCTGACCAGCACGCGTCCATTCTGGTCTGAAGGCGCACATGTTGTGCCGATGATTACCGGTGCGACGATTCTGTGCTTCTCGTTCCTGGGCTTTGACGGTATCTCTTCTCTGTCAGAAGAGACCAAAGATGCTGAGCGCGTGATCCCGAAAGCGATTTTCCTGACGGCGCTGATTGGCGGCCTGATCTTCATCGGTGCCTCCTACTTCCTGCAGCTGTACTTCCCGGATATCTCTCGCTTTAAAGATCCGGATGCGTCGCAGCCTGAAATCATGCTTTATGTTGCGGGTAAAACGTTCCAGTGGGGCGTGCTGATTTTTTCCAGCGTGACCGTACTGGCATCCGGTATGGCGGCACACGCAGGCGTTTCTCGTCTGATGTATGTTATGGGCCGTGACGGCGTGTTCCCGACTCGCTTCTTCGGTTATGTGCATCCAAAATGGCGTACTCCGGCGTGGAACGTGCTGTTGGTTGGCGCGATTGCGCTGATGGCGATTAAATTCGACCTGGTAACTGCAACTGCGCTGATTAACTTCGGTGCGCTGGTGGCGTTCACCTTCGTTAACCTCTCCGTGATTTCGCAGTTCTGGATCCGTGAGAAGCGCAACAAAACGCTGAAAGACCACTTCAACTATCTGGTGCTACCAGTGTGTGGTGCGCTGACGGTGGGTGCGCTGTGGATCAACCTTGAAGAGAGCTCTATGATTCTGGGGCTGATCTGGGGCGGTATCGGCCTGGTTTACCTGGCCTGCGTAACGAAGAGCTTCCGTAACCCGGTTCCTCAGTACGAAGACGTTGCGTGATGACTCGCCGGGTGGCGCTAGCGCTTACCCGGCCTACAAAACAACACTCCTGTAGGCCCGCGTAAGCGAAGCGCCACCGGGCAAAAAAAAGCGGAGACCATCGTCTCCGCTTTTTTTATGTCTGATTTTCAGACTATCTCTTGCGCGTACTGGAACAGCGCTTTCAGCAGCGCCTGTTTCTCTGCATTCCCTTCGTACTGACCGTAAAGCATCTCCAGCTCCTGGGCGTAATTGTGCAGATACTCTGGCGTAAACACGTTACGACGATGCTGCAGCCAGCGCTCCTGCTCTGTTTCATCCAGCGTGCCGGGGTAGTTACGTGCGCGGTAATTAAACATCAGCTTTTCGATGCGTTTATCGGCGAAAGTGATGTCCAGCGCCGGCAGGTTCCGCGGCTCGGTTTGCAGGACAATATTCATCGCTGCACGGTCGGCATCGCTGAAGAAGCCGTTGTAGAGCTGTGCATCGACGTTTTCCGACGGCACAAACGGCTCCGCTTCGGCGAAGATCGCGACCACTTTCTCGCGTACCTGCGGATTTTCGCGCAGCACTTTCAGGTTATCCAGGCAGTGCTGACGGTTAATGCCCAGCCTGTCAGCATCCTCCGGGCGCAGCGTATTCGCCTGCGCCAGTACCGGACATTTATTGATATGCACCAGTTTGACCGGCACCGCGGGCAGGTCACCAAGCTCATTTTTCGGGGTGTAGAGCCGTTCGCGCAGGGTATCGCTGTCAAGTTCCAGTAGCGGCGAAATATCGCCCGCTAAATCCACCATGATAACGGCGTTACGGTTGTCCGGATGCCACGCCAGCGGTGCCACCCAGCTTGTATTGCCGCGCCAGGCACCGAACATACCGGAGATATGCACCAGGGGTTTCATCTGCGGCACATCGATAAGGGTCATGAGCTTCTGCTTGCTGCGATGGCTCAGCAAATACTCAAACAGCCGGGGCTGCGCGGCTTTCACCAGCTTCGCCATGGCAATAGTGGCATAGACGTCCGCCATTGCGTCGTGGGCATTGCTGTGCTCAATGCCATTAGCGCGCGTCAGGTGTTCCAGGCGGAAGCTCGTCAGACCTTCCTCATTTTCCGGCCAGTTGATGCCTTCAGGACGCAGGGCATAACAGGCGCGCATGATATCCAGCAGATCCCAGCGCGAGTTGCGGTTCTGCCAGCTCCAGGCGTACGGATCGTAGAAGTTGCGATAGAAAACGTTGCGGGTCACTTCGTCATCGAAACGGATGTTGTTGTAACCTACCACGCAGGTATTGGGGACGGTAAACAGATCGTGGATGCGGCGTGCGAATTCCGCCTCGTTCACCCCTTTCTCCCGTGCTTCCTGAGGGGTGATCCCGGTGACCATGACCGCGCCTGGCTGCGGCAGGTAATCATCAGCAGGTTTGCAGTAAAAGACCTCAGGCTCGCCAATGATGTTGAATTCGTCGTCGGTACGGATGGCGGCAAACTGCGCCGGTCGGTCCAGCGCCGGGTGCGTGCCAAAGGTTTCATAGTCGTGGAATAAAAAAGTGGGGCGTGCGGCAGAGTCAGACACCAGTAATACCATCCTGTTAAAAAATGACGCCACTATGGTAAACGATCGTGCGGGTCAGACCGAATAAAAAGCGCCGCCGTGGTGCAAATTTGCGAGACAGATTCAGCGTGAAACCTGCGTTCTGTCACATTTTTTTGCAATTAAGCCAGGTAACGACATCAGAACTCCCGTAAAAAGGTCATCGATTTTTAATGACCTGAGGATATACCGTTGAAACGCCGTCTGTTTATTGCTGTTTCTTTACTCGCTTCGAGTATCTCATCTGCTTTTGCGGCCGAACCGCTGGATTTTTCCCCGCAGCCTCCGGCCATTCAGGCGGGCTCGTGGGTGCTGATGGATTACACGACTGGTCAGATCTTAACGGCGGGCAACGAACATCAACAACGTAATCCGGCGAGCCTTACTAAGCTGATGACGGGTTATGTGGTTGATCGGGCCATTGATAGCCATCGCATTACGCCGGATGACATTGTCACCGTAGGCCGTGACGCATGGGCCAAAGGGAACCCGGTTTTTGACGGATCATCCCTGATGTTCCTGAAAGAGGGCGATCGCGTTTCCGTGCGGGACTTAAGCCGCGGGCTGATTGTGGATTCCGGCAACGACGCCTGCGTGGCGCTGGCCGATCACGTAGCGGGTGGGCAGCCGCAGTTTGTGAAGATGATGAACGACTATGTGCAGAAGCTGAACCTGCGCGATACGCACTTTGAAACCGTCCATGGGCTTGATGCGCCGGGTCAACACAGCTCGGCCTATGACCTGGCCGTTCTCTCCCGGGCTATCATTCACGGTGAGCCTGAGTTTTACCATATGTACAGCGAAAAGAGTCTCACCTGGAACGGGATCACCCAGCAAAACCGTAACGGCCTGCTGTGGGATAAAACCATGAACGTGGATGGCCTCAAAACGGGGCACACTTCTGGCGCGGGCTTTAACCTGATTGCTTCCGCCGTTGACGGTCAGCGCCGTTTAATCGCGGTGGTGATGGGGGCGGACAGCCCGAAAGGGCGCGAAGACCAGGCCCGGAAACTGCTGCACTGGGGTCAGCAGAATTTCGATACGGTGCAGATTCTGCACAGCGGTAAAAAAGTAGGGACAGAGCGTATCTGGTACGGTGATAAAGAACAGGTAAATCTGGGTACGGATCAGGACTTCTGGCTGGCTTTACCGAAAGTGGAAGTGGCGAACATTAAGGCGAAATACGTTCTGGATAAAAAAGAGCTGGAAGCGCCGATTGCCGCACATCAGCGGGTTGGGGAGATCCAGCTCTATGACCGCGACAAAGTGGTGGCACACTGGCCGCAGGTCACCCTGGAACGTGTTGATAAGGGTGGGATTTTCTCTCGCCTCAGTGATTACCTGCACCAAAAAATCTAACCTTTCTGAGCAGACTGGCAGGGTTGCGAGTCTGCTCACATAATAAACACTCCTCGTTTGCCGATAATATTGTTCCTGTTTTATAGTGTATAAATATACAGTAATAAGCGGAGGCAGTATGGACTACAGCATCAAGCAGCAACAGAAGCGTAAGATTGCGGGTTTTCATCTTGTTGGGCCGTGGGAAAAAACGGTTAAGCAGGGATTTGAACAGCTGGTCATGTGGGTGGACGGACGTCACATTGAGCCGCTGGAGTGGGTGGCGGTCTACTACGATAATCCTGATGAGGTCCCGGCGGAAAAACTGCGCTGTGATACGGCCGTTACGGTACCGGAGGATTTTGTTATCCCGGATAACAGCGAAGGCGTCATGATGACGGAAATCGCGGCGGGTGATTATGCCGTGGCCACGGCGCGTGTGGAAAACTACGACTTTGCGACACCGTGGTATCAGTTCTTCAATTCCCTGTTGCAGGACAATAAATATCAGATGGCGCTCAAACCCTGCTTCGAACGCTATCTCAATGATGGCAACGCGGACGGTTACTGGGATATCGAAATGTTTATCGCGGTAGAGCACAAAACGGCTTAAGCCTGCTAAATGAAGGGTTTTTCAGCCAGGTGTGATCCGCCCGGCTGAAAACACAGTACAATTGTGATTTGCCGTGTAGCTGGAGAGCGGGTGTGCGTCCCGACAAATCATTAACGCCGTTTGAAATTCGTCTATACAAACATTACCGCGTGGTGCATGGGTGCCGCATTGCGCTGGCGTTCGTATTGACCTTTATACTGGTCCGACTGCTGGATGTTCCGGAGGGGACGTGGCCGCTGATCACGCTGGTGGTGGTGATGGGGCCTATCTCATTTTGGGGGAACGTTGTTCCTCGCGCCTTCGAGCGGATCGGCGGTACCGTTCTTGGCTCTGCGCTGGGGCTTATTGCCCTGAAGCTGGAGCTTATCTCATTTCCGGTCATGCTGGCATGGTGCGGTGCGGCCATGTTCCTCTGCGGTTGGCTGGCGTTGGGCAAACGCCCCTATCAGGCGCTGCTGATTGGTATCACCCTTGCAGTGGTGGTCGGCGCACCGGCCGGGGATATGACTACGGCGCTCTGGCGAAGCGGGGATGTCATCCTGGGCTCGCTGCTTGCCATGCTGTTTACCGGCATCTGGCCGCAGCGTGCTTTTTTGCACTGGCGTATCCAGATGGCCAGCTATGTTACCGCGTTTAACCGCGTTTACCAGGCCGGTTTCTCCCCCAATCTGGTTGAGCGCCCCCGGCTGGAAAAGCATCTGCAAACCATCCTTAATGACGTGGTCAAAATGCGCGGCCTGATTACCCCCGCGAGCAAAGAGACCCATATTCAGAAAGCGATTTTTGAGGCTATTCAGACCGTAAGCCGCAATCTGGTCTGCATGCTTGAGCTGCAGATTAACGCGCACTGGGCTTCTCGCCCAAGCCATCTGCTGATGCTCAACGCACATACGCTGAAAGAGACACAGCAGATGACGCAGCAAACCCTGTTGACCATCGCTCATGCGCTCTATGAAGGCAACCCGCAGCCGATACTGGCGAACAGCGAGCGTCTGAATGACATTGTGGCGGAGCTGAAAACGCTTATTAGCGAGCGGCAGGGTGATAACGTGGCGGAAACGCCCATTCATGGCTATGTCTGGTTGAGCCTGGAACTGGCTCGGCAGCTTGAACTGTTATCGCACCTCATTTGCCGGGCGCTGCGCAAATAAAACGCGGATGTGACGCCTGCTGCTTCGATTCAGCAGCAATTGGGGTTATGATAGCGTTAAACGATATAGTCATTGTCATTCGCAGCCGCTGTCAGTAAGGTTATTGATACAACGGTTGCTTTAACGAATCCGAATCTCACATTATCAGGGGTGTAAAAATGGAAACTACCAAGCCTTCGTTCCAGGATGTTCTGGAATTCGTCCGCCTGTTCCGCCGCAAAAACAAACTGCAGCGTGAAATCCAGGACGTTGAGAAGAAGATCCGTGACAACCAGAAACGTGTCCTGCTGCTCGACAACCTGAGCGACTACATCAAGCCAGGCATGAGCGTTGAAGCTATTCAGGGCATCATCGCCAGCATGAAGAGCGACTATGAAGACCGCGTGGATGACTACATCATCAAAAATGCTGAGCTGTCCAAAGAGCGTCGCGATATCTCTAAAAAGCTGAAAGTGATGGGCGAAATCAAAAACGGCGAAGCAAAAAGCGAGTAATCGCAGTGAATGGTGAAAAAGGCTCTCTGGTGACAGAGAGCCTTTTTTATTTTAGTAGGTCGGGTAAGGCGCAGCCGCCACCTGACAATTTTATCAGGCACAGAAAAGCAAAAAGCCTGCTTTAAAAGCAGGCTTTTTAAATTTGGCTCCTCTGACTGGACTCGAACCAGTGACATACGGATTAACAGTCCGCCGTTCTACCGACTGAACTACAGAGGAATCGTTGTGGAGGCTTATCTTAGCGGCGAAAAAACTTTTGTCAAACCTGATCTTAGAGAAAATCGACTGACTGCTGAATCTGTCGTCAGTTTGTTGTAAATCCACACATCTTTTTCAGGAAAATACTTTGCAGGATGAGCATTTCTCCCCCATCATTTGAAATGGAGTTTCAACTTTTCTCGCTAAGGTCCATTTTGAACGTCACTGCTCCTCTGCGCCAGGCGATCATGCGCACGCCCTGGTACGCAAAACGTAAAAGCTATCGTGTCCTCTTCTGGCGTGAAATCACCCCCCTTGCGGTGCCTATCTTTCTGGAGAATACCTGCGTACTGCTCATGGGGGTGTTGAGCACCTTCCTTGTCAGCTGGCTGGGGAAAGAGGCGATGGCGGGGGTTGGGCTGGCGGACAGCTTCAACATGGTGGTGATGTCCTTCTTCGCGGCTATCGACCTTGGGACAACGGTCGTGGTGGCCTTCAGCCTCGGCAAGCTTGACCCCAAACGGGCCCGCGAGGCGGCTCGCCAGTCGCTGATGATCATGACCATTTTTTCGATCGTTCTGGCGGCGGTGATCCACTATTTCGGTAAAGAGATTATCGACGTTGTCGCCGGGGAAGCCACGAACGAGGTGAAGGACCTGGCGCTAACCTACCTCGAAATGACCGTCATAAGCTATCCGGCCGCGGCTATCGCGCTGATTGGCAGTGGTGCGCTGCGCGGGGCGGGTAACACCAAAATCCCGCTGCTGATCAACGGCGGGATGAATATCCTGAATATCATCATCAGCAGCGTGCTGATCTACGGCGTGTTTTCATGGGATGGGTTGGGGTTCGTCGGTGCCGGTCTGGGGCTAACCATTTCTCGCTACATTGGTGCTGCGGCGATTATCGGGGTGCTGATGACGGGCATCACGCCTTCGCTGTGCCTTACGCTGAAAAGCTACTTCCGACCCTTTAACTTCGCCATTATCTGGGAAGTGATGGGGATTGGTATTCCCGCCAGTATTGAATCAGTGCTGTTTAACGGCGGTAAGCTGCTGACGCAGATGTTTGTCGCCGGTATGGGGACCGACGTTATCGCCGGTAACTTTATCGCCTTCTCCATCGCCTCGCTGATTAACCTGCCGGGTAACGCGCTGGGTTCTGCCTCGACCATCATCACGGGCAAACGGCTCGGGAAAGGGCAGATAGGCCAGGCGGAACGTCAGCTGCGCCACGTGTTCTGGCTGTCAACGATTGGCCTAACGGCGATCGCCTGGGGAACCGCCCCCTTTGCCGGGCTGATGGCCGCGTTTTATACCCATGAACAGGATGTGAAAGAGGTTGTTAAGATCCTTATCTGGCTCAATGCCGCGTTTATGCCCATCTGGGCGGCCTCATGGGTGCTACCCGCGGGTCTGAAAGGGGCGCGTGATGCTCGTTTTGCGATGTGGGTGTCGATGCTCGGCATGTGGGGATGTCGGGTTGTGGCGGGTTATACGTTAGGTGTGGTACTTGGCTGGGGCGTGGTGGGTGTCTGGCTGGGAATGTTCCTTGACTGGGCCGTGCGCGGGGCGCTGTTCTACTGGCGTATGGTCAGCGGGCGCTGGCTATGGAAATATCCGCGACAAAATGCCTGACAAATGTGCGAAATGGAGAATAAATCGGCAAACGATCGGAAATCTGCATTCTGCCTTTGACATCCCGGGGGAGCATCGATAATATGCGCCCCGTTCACACGATTCCTCTGTAGTTCAGTCGGTAGAACGGCGGACTGTTAATCCGTATGTCACTGGTTCGAGTCCAGTCAGAGGAGCCAAATTTAAAAAGCCTGCTTTTAAAGCAGGCTTTTTGCTTTTTAATCTCTGGAAGTATTGCCCGGTGGCGCTGCGCTTACCGGGCCTACTTGTTCCGTAGGCCGGGTAAGGCAAAGCCGCCATCCGGCAAAAGCCGCACTATCGAGCCAAACTAATCGGCGCCGTCGCCTCAATCAGCCACGGACGCGCCTCGCTATTCACCAGCGGTGACAGCGCCTCGCGAACCTGCTGATGATATTCATCCAGCCACTGCTTTTCCTGCCCGGTCAACAGCTGCAATTCCACCTGGCTTAAATCAATCGGGATCAGCGTTAGCGAAGAAAACGTGCAGAACCCCGGGCGGCTTTCAACAATTTCCACCTGGTTTTCAATGCGGATACCGTGGCTGCCGCCCAGATAATACCCCGGTTCAATGGTCATGATATTGCCCGCCACCAGTGGCCAGGGGTTAACCTTTTTGGCGATGCGGTGTGGGTTTTCATGGATAAGAAGCTGATGCCCCACGCCATGTCCCGTTCCGTGATCGTAATCCAGCCCCATTTCCCACAGCGGACGTCGCGCGAAAGCGTCCAGCTGATGCCCGTGTGTGCCGGATGGGAACTGCAGGGTTATCAGCGACAGAAAGCCTCTCAGTACGGCGGTATAATGCATACGCTGCTGCGGGGGAACATGACCCCAGGCAAGCGTGCGCGTGGCGTCGGTGGTGCCGTTAGTGTACTGACCGCCAGAATCATTCAGGTAAAAATGATCGTGGCCGATGGGTTTGTTGCTGGCCTCGCTGGAGTGATAGTGGCACATCGCCGCGTTGCTCGAAGAGGCGGAAATGGTCGCAAAGCTCTGCTCGATAAAGCCGGGCTGCTGTTTACGGAACGCGAGCTGTTGCGCCTGTACTTCGAGCTCGGTTAACGGATTCCCAGCCGCTTCACGTCGCGGCACTTCACGGCTCAGCCAGGCCAGGAAGTTGACCCACGCGGCGCCGTCCTGGTGATGACATTCACGATACCCTGCCAGCTCGACCGGGTTTTTGGTGGCTTTCAGCAGGGTGATCGGATCGGTCTGCCAGACGATCTCCCCCTGGGGTTCAATGGCGAAGCGCAGGGCTACCGGTGCGGAATCGGCATCGACCATCACTCGTTTACCTTCCGCAATTTCTCGGCAGCGTTCGATAAAGGCGTCCTGTGGCGCAGTGGCGAGCGTGTTACGCACGGCTTCGGGCAGGGCGCTGAGCTTAATGTCGTTAACAAACCACTCCACGTGACCGTCGCGACGCAACAGGGCAAAAGAGAGCGGTACCGGGCTGGTGGGGATATCTGACCCGCGTACGTTGAGCAGCCAGGCAATGTTATCCGGCAGCGTAACCGCCAGATAATCAGCATTGTTCGCGGCCAGCACGGCGGCAACGCGCTGACGTTTGTCTTCGCTGCTTTCACCGCTTACCGCAACCGGCATTTCACGGATCGGCCCCGCCGGTGCGGCAGGACGATCGATCCAGAGCGTGTCAAACGGTGAGGCATTCAGCGGGACGAGCTCACACGGCGTGGCAGAAAGTTGCGTAAACTCGGTATTTGTCATCAGCAGTGGATCAAAACCGATGCGCGTGACGGGCTCGACGTTTGCCGCCAGCCATGCTGCCAGCGGTTCATTGTGCAGATGATGAATTTCAATCTCATCCAGGTTGACCTGAACGCGGGCCTGCACCTGATAGCGCCCGTCGACGAACAGCAACGCCTTGTCTTTCAGAACCAGCGCCAGGCCAGCCGAGCCGTCAAAGCCCGTCAGCCAGGCCAGTTTTTCATCATACGGCGCGCAGTATTCACTCTGCCAGGCATCCGCGCGCGGGACGATCATCCCGTCGAGATGGTTTTCCTGAAGCCACCGGCGCAGGGCCGCTAAGGGTGATGAGGTTGACATGCATTTTCCTTAATAGTTATCAGCGGAACGGTGGCTCGTTGAAGGTACGCAACTTGCGGGAATGCAGTTTGTCACCTTCCGCCCGCAGCAAATCAATGGCGCGAATGCCAATTTGCAGATGTTCGGATATCGCCCCTTCATAGAAGCGGTTGGCCTGACCCGGCAGCTTGATTTCGCCATGCAGCGGCTTATCGGACACGCAGAGCAAGGTGCCGTAAGGCACGCGGAAGCGATACCCCTGCGCGGCAATGGTGGCGCTTTCCATATCAATCGCCACCGCACGGCTCAGGTTGAACCGCAGCGCGGAGGCGGAGTAACGCAGCTCCCAGTTACGGTCATCGGTAGTGACCACCGTACCGGTGCGCAGGCGCTGCTTAACCTCTTCACCGGGCATGCCGCTCACCTCTTTGGTGGCGTCATACAGCGCGCGCTGCACTTCAGCGATGCTCGGAATCGGAATGTCTGGCGGCAGCACGGCGTCGAGAACGTGGTCGTCGCGTAAGTAGGCGTGGGCCAGCACGTAATCACCAATCAGCTGGCTTTCGCGCAGGCCGCCGCAATGGCCGATCATCAGCCAGACGTCCGGGCGCAGTACCGCCAGATGGTCGCAGATGGTTTTGGCGTTCGACGGCCCCACGCCGATGTTGATCAGCGTGATGCCCTGGCCGTCGGCGGTGATCAGGTGCCAGGCAGGCATCTGGTGCTTTTTCCATGCCAGGTCGGAAATGGCCTGCTCGGGCGCTTCAGTCTCTGCGGTGATCCAGATCCCGCCCGCACAGGAGAGCGCGATGTACGGGCTTTCCGGGTCAAGGATCTGGCTGCAGCCCCAGCGGACAAACTCATCGACGTAACGGGTGTAGTTGGTAAACAGCACGAACGGCTGGAAATGCTCGGCGGGCGTGCCGGTGTAGTGGCGCAGGCGTGCCAGCGAGAAATCCACCCGGCGGGCATCAAAGTGCGAGAGGGGAGAAAATTCTGCCGGGTGATAAATCCCGTCTGCCGTTTCATCGCCAATCTGTGAAAGCTCGGTGGTTGGGAAATGGCGGGTCAGTCCCGCGCTCATGGAACGATCAAGGGTTAGCGCCGAACCGTCAATCACGTAAGGATACGGGATCTCATGCTGTGAAGGTTCTACGGCAATGTGTGCGCCGTAATCCTGGTATAACAGCGTGAGTTGCTCTTCAAGATAAGGGCGGAACAGTGCAGGGCGGGTGACGGTGGTGCTGTAGCAGCCGGAGTGGGTAAAACGGGCATAGGCGCGGGTTTTTGGCGTCGTGCTGGCGCTGCCATCCCAGGTCACAGAGAGCGATGGATAAACAAAAAGGCCCTCGCTTCTGGCCTTTTCGTCGGGAAGTTTCCCTGTTTCGATATATTCGCTGATGGCGCTGCGCAGCGCGTTGACGGACTGTTCATACAGTGCGTCGAGTTTTTCCAGCGCCTGAGCCGGGGTCAGGCTGGAGCCCTTATTATTCATCTCTGTCTCCTTGTTCCACAGGTGTGCGACTCTACCCGATAGTATGTCACACGCCTGTGAAACAAAAGGGAGATCAGCTGTGGCGCGTCTCTTTCATCAGTAGCGCCGTCGCCGCTGACAGCAGGCATCCAGCCAGCAGATAAATCGCCACGCTGTGCCAGTTTCCCCCGGAGAAGGTCACCAGCGCGGCGGCAATAAACGGCGTGAAACCGCCGCCGACCACGCTGGCAACCTGGTAGCCCACGCCCGCGCCGCTGTAGCGATAGCTCGCGCCAAACAGTTCGGTAAACATCGGCTGTTGTACGCAGACCACCATATCGTGAGCGATGTTCGCGAGCATAATGGCGAAGAAGACAATCCAGAAGACAGACTGCGCCTCCAGCGCCATAAAGAACGGCCAGGCGCTGAGGGTACCAATCAGCGCGCCGGTGATATAGACGCGACGGCGGCCAAATTTGTCCGCCAGCCAGGCGAAACAGGGGATAGTCAGGCAGCTGATCCCGCCGACCACCAGACCAATATTCAGGAATAGCTCACGCGGCAGACCGAGATTTTGCGTCGAGTAGTTCAGGGCAAACGCGGTGACGATGTACATCGTCAGCAGCTCACACAGGCGCAGGGCGATAATTTTCAGAAAAGCGCCAGGGTGCCGGACGAGGGCTTCCATAACCGGAAGGCGTTTTTTGACGGAAGGCTTTTGCTGCTGCTTTTCGAATTCTGCCGACTCCTCCATCCCGTTACGGATCCACAGCGCGGCAATGACCAGCACGATGCTGAAGATAAACGGAATGCGCCAGCCCCAGCTCAGGAACTGCTCGTCGGTGGTGTAATGGCTGATGAGTGACACCAGCCCGGTCGACAGCAGCAGCCCCACGCCATATCCCACCTGTACGCCGCTGCTGTAGAACGCTTTCCGGTTTTTCGGTGCGCTCTCAACGGATAACAGCGCCGCACCGCCCCATTCGCCGCCTACGGCGAAGCCCTGGATGGCGCGCAGTATCACCAGCAATACCGGTGCCCACCAGCCAATGGCGGAAAACGAAGGGAGAATGCCAATCAGCGCGGTGGCAATCCCCATCATCCAGACGGTAAGCATTAGCATACGTTTGCGGCCCAGCCGGTCGCCGAAGTGGCCGAAGATCACCCCACCAAGCGGACGAAACAGGAACCCGACGCCGAAGGTGGCAAATGCGGCGAGGGTGCCCATCGCGGGGCTGACCTGGGGGAAGAATTCACGGTTAAACACCAGCGCGGCGGTGATACCGTAGAGCAGAAAATCATACCAGTCGACGACGGCGCCCGCGAAGCTGCCGAGGGCGGCGCGACGGGCACGATTGAGCGAAGGGGTCTCCTCGCCGGGTCGTTCGGAGATGAGGGTGGAGTCCATAGTTGTCCTGTCCATACTGATTTTAATTATTGGTATAAGAAAAGGTCACTCACATAGCAGCCGTCATATAAACGGAACCTATGAGACTACCGCGACAGGCAGCCTGTGCAAACTGATTTTATCTCCTGATGGGTAATGCAAAACGGCTACGCTATGCTTAACAAATAGCGAAGCGACTGAGGAAGGGAAGATGCGTCGTACAGAGGTGTTGGGTTGTCTTGCTGCATTACTGATCAGCCACAGCGTGCAGGCGGTGAGTTATCCCTTACCACCGACGGGCAGTCGTCTGGTGGGCAGCTCGCAGGTCATCATCGTGCCGGATCGCAATACGCTACCGCTTGAGGCGTTTGCCGCGCGCTACGGACAGGGCCTAAGCAATATGCTGGAAGCAAACCCGGGCGTGGATCCTTTTCTGCCTAAGTCCGGCACCCGGCTGGTGATCCCCCAGCAACTGATTTTGCCCGACACCGTCCGCGAGGGGATTGTCGTGAACGTGGCGGAAATGCGTCTCTACTATTATCCACCGGGCAGTAATACCGTTGACGTATTGTCCATCGGCATCGGTCAGGCCGGGCGTGAAACTCCGCGAAACTGGGTAACGGCCGTTGAGCGTAAGCAGGAAGGCCCCACCTGGTCTCCGACGCCGAATACGCGGCGCGCCTATGCGGCAGAGGGGAAAACGCTTCCGGCCTTCGTGCCCGCCGGGCCGGATAACCCGATGGGCCTGTATGCGATATATATCGGCAGGCTGTATGCGATTCACGGCACCAACTCGAATTTCGGTATCGGGCTACGGGTTAGCCAGGGATGTATTCGTCTGCGTAACGCCGATATCAAATATCTTTTCGATAATGTTCCCGTGGGCACCCGTGTGCAGATTATCGATCGCCCCGTTAAAGTGACGACAGAGCCGGACGGTAGCCGGTGGGTGGAGGTTCACGAACCGCTATCACGCAATCGGGCGGAATTCGAGTCAACCCGAAAAGTGCCTCTGCCCATTTCGGCCGCGCAGCGGACACAGTTGATTAACGAGGGTGCGGGAGCGGAGCTGGAACGTCGGTCGGGGATGCCGGTTAAGGTAGGGATGTGAAGCCCTTTTCGTCGGGTAAGGCGCAGCCGCCACCCGACAATTTTACCAGATGCAGAAAAGCAAAAAGCCCGCTCGTAAGCAGGCTTTTCAAATTTGGCTCCTCTGACTGGACTCGAACCAGTGACATACGGATTAACAGTCCGCCGTTCTACCGACTGAACTACAGAGGAATCGTGTGAACGGGGCGCATATTATCGACGTCAGCCGCGCTTGTCAAAGGGTGGATCAACGCCTTTTGATCGTTTGCTGACAAAATCGGCAATGTGATGTTTTTGACAGCGTAATGCACCGCTTTGGTGCGTATATACCTCTAATGGGGCAGATCATAAACTGCTGTTTCAGTAATAAAACCCCCCTCCATGATTAGGTTTCCTTATTTTCAGGCGCTTAGCGAGGAATTCAGACCGCCCGGTAAAAGTGGCATTCATATTGCAAAACCTGTTCAACAACGATAGCCAGTACCGGCAAAGCATTTCGAACAGGGGGCAAAATGAACTTAAGACGACTGAAATACTTCGTAAAAATCGTCGATATCGGCAGCCTGACTCAAGCGGCAGAAGTGCTGCATATCGCGCAGCCTGCGCTGAGCCAGCAGGTGGCTACTCTGGAAGGCGAGATGGATCAGCAATTATTGATTCGTACCAAACGCGGCGTCACGCCAACGGAAGCCGGAAAAATTCTTTATACCCATGCCCGCACTATTCTGCGCCAGTGCGAACAGGCGCAACTGGCGGTCAACAACGTCGGCCAGACCCTCAGCGGGCACGTTTCCATTGGTCTTGCGCCGGGCACTGCGGCGTCTTCTATCACCATGCCGCTGCTGCAGGCCGTTCGTGCTGAGCTGCCGGAAGTGCTGGTCTATCTGCACGAGAACAGCGGTTCGGTACTCAATGACAAACTGCTCAATGGCCAGCTGGATATGGCGGTCCTTTACGATCGTTCTCCGGTCGCCGGGATCACCAGCCAGCCGCTGCTGAAAGAAGATCTCTACCTCGTGGGCACCCGCGACTGTCCGGGGCAGAGCGTCGATCTTACCGCCGTGGCAGAAATGAACCTCTATCTGCCGCGTGATTACAGCGCCGTGCGTGTGCGCGTGGATGAAGCATTCTCCCTGCGTCGCCTGACGGCCAAAATCATCGGCGAGATCGACTCACTCTCCACGCTGACCGCGGCCATTGCCAGCGGAATGGGCGTCACCGTGTTGCCAGAATCCGCAGCGCGCTCGCTCTGCAGTGCGGCAAATGGCTGGATGGCACGGATCACCACGCCTTCGATGAGCCTGCCGCTGTCGCTCAACATGTCCGCACGCGGCTCGCTGACGCCACAGGCGCAGGCGGTAAAAGAGATTTTGATGTCGCTGGTCAGCAAGCCATCGCTTGAGAACCGTGAACTCCAGCTCGTGAGCTGATATTCCATAAAAGCATAAGTTGCGGGTTTTTATTATTTGTTCTGCAGTGCGGCTGACTCTAACAATAGCGTTATGTCAGATGCGCCGGAGTGAATCGTGAATTTCCAGCAACTTAAAATTATCCGTGAGGCGGCCAGGCGGGATTACAACCTGACCGAGGTCGCCAATATGCTTTATACCTCTCAGTCCGGCGTCAGTCGCCATATCCGCGAGCTGGAAGAAGAACTGGGGATAGAGATTTTTATCCGTCGCGGCAAACGTCTGCTTGGCATGACGGAGCCGGGCAAAGCCTTGCTGACCATTGCGGAGCGGATCCTCAACGAAGCCAGCAATGTGCGCCGCCTGGCGGATCTCTTCACGAATGACGCCTCGGGCGTCCTCACCATCGCCACCACCCACACCCAGGCGCGTTACAGCCTGCCGCCAGTGATTAAAGCCTTCCGTGAACTTTTTCCTGACGTCCGCCTGGAGCTTATCCAGGGGACGCCGCAGGAAATTGAAGTGCTGTTGCAAAACGGTGGGGCAGATATCGGCATTGCCAGTGAACGCCTGAGCAACGACCCGCTGCTGGTGGCTTTTCCCTGGTTCCGCTGGTATCACAGTTTGTTGCTCCCCGCCGATCATCCGTTGAATCAGGTTTCGCCCCTGACGCTGGAAGACATTGCCAAATGGCCGCTGATTACCTATCGCCAGGGCATTACCGGACGCTCGCGCATTGATGAAGCCTTCAACCGCAAAGGGCTCACGCCGGACGTGGTGCTGAGCGCACAGGACTCTGATGTAATCAAAACCTACGTCGAGCTCGGGCTGGGCATAGGTCTGGTGGCAGAACAGTCCAGTGGCGAACGCGAGGGTGGAGATCTGGTGCGTCTTGATACACGTCATCTGTTTGACGCCAATACCGTATGGCTCGGCCTGAAGCGTGGACAGCTGCAGCGCAACTATGTGTGGCGTTTTATCGAACTTTGCAACGCCGGGCTGTCCGTTGATGAGATTAAACGTCAGGTGATGGAGCCAGAAGAAGTGGCGATTGATTATCAGATTTAAGCCCTTTATAGCACCCGTCTCCGTCGACAAGAAGCAAAGGCCTGCAATTAAAGCAGGCTTTTTTATTGAAACCGTTTAATTTCCTGACCGCTTATTCTTAAGAATACCCTGATTAACAACGATACCCTGTGACGTCATAAGGTTGTCTTATATTTAAATATTTCTCATATTTTCCATTGGGTTACATATAAGAATAAATAAAGAAATATGATTCTGGTAATGTTTGCGTGCGGTAAAAACCCCCGGTTAAATAAAGGAGTCATTATTTTAATACTCAACTCATTTAATTGCCGTTATCTGCTGGAAATTATCTGCTTTATTTATCATTTAATTTTATTAATTTAGATATTGATTGGTTAGCTGTGCTTACAGCTTATCCAGGAAATGCTTACTTAATTGCCTGCTAAATTTCAGGTCAATTTTTTGTTATTTTTTCTGGACAAATTTGATTGGGTTGTAATATGTTTGTTTCACCCTGTGATGAAAGGCATGACATTGTGGAATCAAAAAGACTTATTACTTCCGGCAGCAGCTGGGAGGAGGCTTTCGGTTTCTCGCGAGCGGTAGAAACAGACGGTTGGTTATATATTTCGAAAACGGGACCTCTTAATTCTTGTGGTGAGATTGAATCTGATGACATCTCACTGCAAACGGAATGCGTTCTGAATAAGATCAAGGGGATACTTGAATCCAGTGGTTATGCAATAGACGATGTAATACAAAGCAGGCTGTATCTGACTGAAATTGAAGAATGGCAGCAGGTAGCGCGTATCCATGGGCACTATTTCCGTGATTCCCGACCTGCATTTACGTTATTGCATGTCTTACCGTTTCCCGAGAAAAAAATGAAAGTAGCAATTGATATTGTGGCAAAAAAAAGACAGGTGGCGATTAATGAGTGATATCGCGCAAGAAAATCCGGTTTCGCCGTTATTTATCTGGTTCGCCAGCATCGCGGCGGGTACGGCTATGGCAAATAACTATATTCTTCAGCCCGTATTGCCCGCTATCGCGGCATCTTTGCAGTTGCCTCTGTTTTATACCGGCTTCATTGCGGCGAGCATGCAAATAGGTTATATGCTGGGAATACTGTTTCTTGTTCCGCTTGGAGACAGCGTTAACCGTAAGAAACTGATTATTTCTCAGTTTATTCTCCTCTCACTTGCGCTCTTCGCCGCTTCCCTGACCCGTCAGCCGTTGCTCCTTTTTAGCGCGGGAATAGTGACAGGCGCCATGGCGACAAGCGCAGTGCAACTGAATGCGCTTGGATTTCACATTACGCCAAAAGGCGCTACGGTCGGACTGATCACCATGGGCATTTCGGCAGGAATATTGCTCGCGAGGCTCGTGGGCGGCAGTCTGGCCGATGCGCTTGGCTGGCGAGGGATGCTGGCCATCGTCGCAGCCGTTATGGCCTCCATGGCGCTACTGGCCATCAGATGCCTGCCTGATGTTAAACCCGCAAGGGAGACGGGGTATCTGAGCGTCATGGCGCAATTGCCGGGCTTGCTGCGTAACGTGCGGCTTATTGAATCTGCCGTCACCGGAGGGGCATGGTTTTTCGTCTTTAGCCTGTTATGGGTGACCATCATGCTTCATCTGCAAAGACCTCCACTCCATCTGCCAGCGGGAACAGCCGGATTATTTGGCCTGGCGGGTATCGTCGGTCTTGTACTGGCGAACTATGCGGGGAAACTGGCTGACCGCTTCGGGTGTCGTAGCGTGATTTTTGGCGGAATGGTATTTGTGGTTGCGGGAATAGCCATACTGTTTCTCTTTCCTGCGTCCTTACCGGGAATTACGCTGGGCATTATATTATTCGATTTAGGGTGTTTTGTCGCGCAGGTGGCTAACCAGACGCGGGTTCTCGGATTACATCCGGATAAAAGAAGCAGCCTCTATGCGCTTTATATGTTCTTTTATTATGCATTGGGCGCAGCCGGATCCGTTACCGGTCCGTGGGTTTATGAAAGGTGGGACTGGCAGGGCATCTGTTTGCTGAGCCTCGTTATGGTGATGATAGCGATGATAACCACCGCGATGGGGTATTTTAACGAGAACAGCGTCGCCCACGTTTCGAACTAAACACTTTTAATATCAATAAACTCAACGCTAGCATTGGCGGGGATACCCATGTTTATTATTCAGCTTTCGGTCATTGTTTTTGCCTGCTATGTCGTCGGCAAACTTATGGAGCAAATAGGTCAAACACAGGTTATTGGCCATATTGCTGCAGGCGTTTTATTGGGACCGACTTTCTTTCCCGGAATAATGTCTCTGTTCTCATTTCAAACGTCTTTATTTAGCCAGGAGTCGCTGACCACCATAGATAAGCTGGCGAATCTGGGCATGATTCTGCTCATGTTCGATATTGGGTTGTCGCATTTTCATGGTCATAATCATGGCCGTCGAAAGCAGACTATCGCTGCATTGAAAATAGCGTTCCTGGGCATGCTGCTGCCGTTTATCGGTGGCATGTTAGCGGGAAATTCGGTACATGCCGAACTGGCGCCACAAACCGATCGTCTTTTATTTAATATCTTTATGGGGACGGCGCTGGCGGTATCCGCTCTGCCGGTCATTGTGCGAATCATTGAAGATTTAAAAATGCTTCACCTGGCCATCATTCCTCCCGTCATTACCGCTGCCATTCTTACCGATGTGACAGGCTGGGGGATTTTGGCTTTGGACAGCGTATTTGCCGCGGTTGAAGGAAAATCTGATTCGCTGTGGTCGTATTTGGCGGTCGTGACGGCAGCCCTGGTACTTTATGGGTTGGTGACCGGCAAAGTCGTGGTCCCCCTGCTTATACGGTATGCGCACAGGCCGGAGATGAGATTTCCGGCGATCATTTTTTGGATTTTGGTCAGCGCGTGGGGAGCGGAGTATCTTCACCTGCACAGTGGTTTCGGTGCCTTGCTGGCGGGCAGCATGTTCGCGCGGATCCCCGGGTTAGCGAAGCAATGGCATGAGAGTATGAACGGTTTCATGCACTATCTTTTACTTCCCGTGTTGTTTGTCAGCGCCGGTCTGAAAACGCATTTCGACTTCAGTATGGCAACGCAGGACATTGCCTGGATAATTGGGTTCACCTTACTGGCATTTATAACCAAATTCAGTGGTGCTCTGCTCGGGGCGCGTATTTCAGGATATTCCCTTCGTGAAGCCTCCATGATTGGCGCGCTCATGAATACGCGTGGTCTGATGGAGCTGGTTGTGCTGTCTATCGGGCTCGAATTGCATCTTATTTCACAACGCGTCTACTCCATTATGGTCATCGTGGCGCTCGTGGTAACGGCAACCACACCGCCAATATTACGTTGGTTAAATAAAGAATCATCTTCCGCTGTAGTAAATAAAACACTTGAAAACATTAAAGGGTAAAATTATGAAACTGGATATGCCTGTAATTGTCGATCGTATTAAAGAAATCATCGCTGAACGTATTGGTCTGGATGTCGAACGCGAAGATATTGCTGACGAGACCGGTCTCGCCTCAATGGTAGGAATGGATTCTATTGGATTTGTAGAATTACGCTTCCAGTGTGAGGAAGAGTTTAATATTAAAGTTGAAGATAAAGAGTTTTCGCCCGCGAATTTTTATTCGTGCCAAACCCTTTCGCGTTTCATTATGAATAAGCTTGGAGCCTGAGAATGTTAACGCGAGCAGAAGAATGTGCCGCATTTGTTCCCTATGAGCCTGCCGGTTTATTTTCTCCGGTGCAGGCAACGTCTGCGGTGGGGACCAGCGGCACTGAAGGAGAGAGTTATCAATACTATGTCGATTACTGGCAGCGGCAGAGTCTGGAACCCGGTCGGGTGGTGCTGATAGCGATGCCGAACTGCCCGGACTTGATGTATATGTTCTTTGCTGTCCTCAACAGTGGCTTTGTGCCTGCGCTGATCCCGCCGCTCACGCCAGCAGAACGCATCCTGCAGATGCTTGAGGACTTTGCGGCGGGGGCGCTGGTGCGTACGCCGGTTCAGCCAGGACGATGGCAGGAGCTGGGCGTAAGCGCAGCTGAACCCCTCGGGCGCTGGCAGGTGGGAAAATGCCGTGATGGCGGACCCGTACTGACACAGCCGGGGCAGGTCGTGATAGCCACGTCCGGCACGTCGTCGTCGTTCAGCAGCGGCTGTGTCCATCATTTTGATTCGCTGCGGCGTAACGCGCTGCGTCATGCCAAAAGTATCGGCATGAGCGCCAGCGACAGGGTATTGATCAGTTTGCCGATGTGCTATTCCATCGCGCTGGTTGCCCAGATGATTGCTGCCCTGGAGACGGGCTGCGAAATTGTTATCAGTGGACCTCCGTTTTCTGTACCCCATTATCTGGATGATTTACAGCGATACGGCGTGACCCTCAGTTCGCTCACGCCAGTATTGCTGCGACAGTTGAACGCCTGGGAAACAACGCTTCCGCCGGGGTTAAACAAACTGACGATTGGGGGCGATTTGGCTGCGCCGAATGAGGTGGAAGCCTTTTTACTCCGACAGCCATGGCTTGAGTTATATCTGACTTATGGCATCAGTGAGGCCGGACCGCGGGTGTCGACATGCCCGGCTCATCTGCTGGGGAGAGGATATTATGCGTCAGCCGGACGTCCTATTGACCAGACGGACGTTCGTATCCTGCCCGGTGCAGACGGCCAGGACGGGCAGGGGGAGTTGCTAATTAGTTCTGATACGTTGCTCGTCAAGCGCATTGGGCGCGGTAACCGACAAACGTTCATTGAGCTTGATGGAAAACGCTGGCTTCGCACCGGAGACATCTTCTTCCAGGACGCTGATGGGTTCCTGTTTTTCAAAGGCAGAATCAGTGATTTTATTGTTATCAGGGATGAGAAAGTCAATATCGGCGCCGTTAAGCAGCTGTGCCGGGAAATTAAAGGGGTGATGACCTGCAAGACCCAAATTGTCAATGAAGGGGATCAAATTGCGGGATTCGATATTGTTTTGACCTGCGATGAATCAGTGATCAATGAAACCAATTGCCAGCAGCACAGTGCCAGCCTGCTGAAAAAGCTCAAACGCCATGAACGGCCACGTAATATAAACTTTGTTTATTGTGGCGCGGCCTCTTTAACACAATATAAGTAAGGTGATGTTATGAATGATGAACTTCGGGAACTGGCACGGGCAGTCATTGAAAAATATCACCTGGCGAGCCTTGATGATATTCTACGTGAAGTTCCAAAAACAATGTGCCATGTCCTTCAGGAATCAGATGTGTTTGAAACATGGCCGGCAGACATCGTTCGCCTCAAATTTCCTGAGGAGCATTGGGATTATTATATTTCACGTTACGAGCATTTTCGCGACGAGGTCATACGTAACCTGACACCTCAGGATTATCTTCGTGAAATGCTGGGTCAAACACAGCGCTTGCCCTGCTTCTGTTCGGAAATGGCCGATGTCTCGGCAATACTGTATAGCCAGATAATTAACAAGCCAGTGTATTCTCTTCGGAATGTTTTTGTGAATTATCTTTATTTGCCCCGCCCCTGGCATTGTATTAATGCAGTGGTGGAAGATGATCGCATTCGATATTTTGATATTTCTGCTTATGCACAGGTTCTGGACCGTAAAAGAAGGAAAGTGGTTAAGCCTGCCGAGCTCGAAGGATTTGATGCGACAGACATCGCATTTGATTTTATTGAAAGTCCACGCTGGCTACAAAAAGAACCTTATCAACGAAAGATAGAATTAACGGCAGGCGAGATTAAAGATAATTTTTCTCCTTCTCCGCTTGAAGATAAACCTTCAAACGAATTTTTGCGCGCGTTCCACTGATATATCGTTAATTCACTTTAACCAGCTTACCGTACTATTTTGCGGTAAAGGAAAAAATGATGACTACTACAACGTATGTCGCCAATGTTGTCGGCATGGGATGGACAACTGCGTCTGGCGATCGTATCGAGGATGTTTTCCAGACTTTACTGGAAAAACAAACCGGTATTGCGCCTGCGCCATCGGATCGAAGCTTGCGTACCGATCTGGCCGCCATGCTGCCGGGTGAATGGCCTGCCGAAATGCGCGAAAAATTGATCGCTCTGACGAAACGCACGGCCCGCCAGGCGCTAGAGGATTCGGGTGCAGCAGAACCTGTGCCGGAGGAGCGACGCTTTTTGATTGTCGGAACCAGTCTGGGATTCCGCCTCGACAGCGAGGCGTTTTGCCGGGAGCCGCTCGACGGCTGGGTCAACGAGGTGGCGGAGTCGCTGGGAATGGAAGGGATAGCCCTTTCTACCGCCTGCTCCTCGGGCTCGGATGCTCTTCTTCTGGGGGCGCATTTAATTGCAACGGGGCAAGCCGATCTGTGCGTGTGCGGCGGCGCCGATATTCTTACTGATTCAAAACGTCTGGCCCATAGCGCATTAGGCACGCTCTCACTTTCTACCCTGAAATCGTTCGATGCTACACACGAAGGAACCATTCTCGGAGAAGGGGCCGGTTTTCTGGTGCTGCAACGAGAAGGCGGCTCTGCACCACGCGTGCTGGCAAGGCTTGTCGGTGCCGGGGCGTCTAACGATGCGGCAGGCTTGACCGCGCCGGATGAGCAAGGCAATGGCATCCGCCTGGCATTGCAGCGTGCCCTGACGCAGGCGGGACTTGAACCTGGCGATATTGCGCTTATTAATGCGCACGGTTCGGGCACCCTGACCAACGATCGGGTTGAAAGCAATGCCTATAACCAGTTTTTCACACATCGTCCCTGGGTCTTCGCGACGAAGGGCAATTTTGGCCATACGCTGGGGGCGACAGGGGCGCTGGAAGCCATCGCGCTCATTCATAGCCTCAATGCGGGCACGATCCCCCCGGTGTATGAACTGAAAAAGCCGATTGATGGCCTGCGTTTTAATTTACCTGCCGCGCAGCCTCAGCCCTTAACGGGAAAGACCGGGTTAAGCATGACGATTGGGTTTGGTGGTTTTAACACCTGCCTGATATTTACCGTAATGTAAAAGGTGGGGCAGCTAATGAAGATCGTTTCTACGAGTACCGCACGCTCATTAATCTGGTCAGATTTAGATGAGACCTTGCGCCGGGGGCTAAAAACAGCCGACCCATTGTCTTTAAATGTGCTGTTTACTGTCGATGAACTTTATCAACAGCACCAGGCATTGCTGGATAATCATCTTGAAAGCGTCGGGGTTATTCAGTTTGGCACGGCATTCCCGGTGAATACCAGCGAGAAAATTATTCATGACATGGCAATAAAATCGCGCGTCTCTCCGGTCGATTTTATTAATGCCAATGTTGGGGCACCTATTTCCATTTGCTGTACGCGCTATCGCTTTCAGGGACCCACCATGGTGCTGACAATGCCGCAGCGCACTGGCAAAGAAATTGCCCTGTCTCTGGCGCGAGAATGGTTAACACAACAGGCAATATATCTTTTTCTGATTCAGGCAGATCACACGCGTGAACATGAAATCGAAATAACAACTCAGTTAGTCACTCAGTAATATTATTAAGGGTAAAGCAATGAAACAAAGTCATTATGATGTGGCCATCATCGGGAGCGGTATTGCAGGAACCATGCTCGGCGCTATTCTGGCAAAACAGAAATTAAACGTGGTAATTATTGATGCCGGTACCCATCCTCGCTTTGCCGTCGGAGAATCGATGGTGCCGGAAAGTGCTGTACTGTTGAAAATTCTGGCGCGTCAGTACAATATTCCTGAGCTGGCGTGGCCGGGGGAAATTCACGCGCTGATGGAAAATATTGGTACGTCGAGCGCCGGTATTAAACTGGCGTTCAGCTTTGCATGGAACGGTAAGAATAAAGCGCATAATCCCCAGGACGTTGTGTCGACACCGGTATTGTCGCCGGAAGCGCATCTGTTCCGTCAGGATATTGATGCCTATTATCTGGCGCTGGCCGCACGTCTGGGGGCCGATATTCGCCAGCAAACCCGCATCCAGTCGATTGAAGAAACCGGCGACGGGATGCTGCTGGAGCTGGGAAAAGAGCAGATAAAAGCCAGGTACGTCGTGGATGCAGCAGGCTATCGTTCACCGGTTGCCGATAAGTTTGGCCTGCGCGAAGGTGCACGTGAGATGCAGAGCCGTACGCGTTCGTTGTTCACCCATATGACAGGGGTCAAACTGTATGAAGATGTCATCGCCTCAACGGACGTGACCGGTTCGCCGACCCCGCTCTCACAGAGCACGCTGCACCACATGTTTGAAGGCGGATGGCTGTGGATTATTCCGTTCAACAACCACCCCTATTCGACCAATACCTTATGCAGCGTCGGCCTGCAGTTCGATATTGATAAACATGGTCCCGCAGGCGATCCGGAAGAAGAGTTTACCCGTTTTCTCGATGAGCACCCCTCCGTTGCCCGTCACTTTGAGAGCGCGGCACGGGTACGCGAATGGACCGTTGCACCTCGTCTGAATTACACCAGCCGCGAAAGCGTAGGGGAGCGTTATTGCCTTTTAGGCCATGCAGTGGGCTTTGTCGATCCGCTGTTCTCGCGCGGGTTGGTGAATACGTTCGAATCGATTCTGCGCGTCGCGCCTAAAATTGTTCGTGCCGTCAGACAGGATGACTGGTCAGCAGCGAATTTCGCCAGCTATCAGGATTACAGCCTGGAAGTGGTGAAGGTAAACGACAGGCTGGTGGCAAATTCATTCACCGCATTTGATAGCTTCCCACTGTGGAATGCGTGGTTCCGTATCTGGATTAGCGGCAGTTACATCGGCGTGTTGCGTCTGCGTAAAATCCTCAGCGACTATCAGCAGCACGGTGATGACGAGCGGCTTGAGAAGGAATTTGAAAGCGCAACCTATCCGGGACATCTTTCCATTGAGAGCCCTTACTATGAGGCTATTTTCGATAAGGCCTGCGAAACAATGGAAGCCTATCGCGCCGGTAACCTTCCAGAAAAAGAGGTAATCGCTACGCTTCATTCGCTTTTTGCTGACAACCGCGAGCATTTCCCCATCGATTTCTCTGATTTCACCAATCGTTACCTGTCCCGGGCAACGGAGGAATTTGCCGATTCTCTGTTCTACTGGGCTCATAACGCGCCTGGCGGAATCGGGCACTTGTTCGACCGCGGAGATAAACCGGTCCGTTTCGATTTCCTCGATCCTTACCGCTATGGCGATCGTCAGCAGTTAAACCAGCATGCAGATGCCATGTTGCAACAGGCGCGTCATCAATAACCTGACGGGCGGTTGTTCCGACCGCCCCCTGAGGAGAGCGTTATGGATACTGTAGTCGAGCAGCTTTTGCAGCGACGGGAGGGTGCCGTCGCCCGTGGTATTAACCAGATGCATCCGGTTTATATTCAACGAGCGGAAAATGCGGTGATGTATGACGTCAACAACCGTCGCTACATTGATTTTTCCGGCGGCATTGCCGCGCTCAATACCGGCCATCTTCATCCCAACGTCATCGCGGCCGTTGAGCGCCAGCTGCACCAGTTTACCCACAGCTGTTTTGCCGCCACCCCTTATGAATCGTATATCGCGGTGTGTGAACGTATTAACGCCTTAATGCCTGGAGATTTTGACCGACGGAGTTTTCTCCTGACGACGGGGTCCGAAGCGGTGGAAAGCGCGCTTAAGGTTGCCCGCGCGGCCACGCGGCGAAGCGGTGTGATTGTTTTCAGCGGTGCCTATCACGGGCGTACGTTTATGACCCTCGCGATGAACGGTAAAATTGCGCCCTACAGCCAGGGGATGGGGATCATGCCCGGCCCGGTCTTCCGGGCACCCTTCCCGCAGGGAGAGACGGAGCGTGATATTGCTCAGGCGCTGGCGGGCCTCAAGATGATATTAACGAGCGACATTGCCCCCCAGGATGTGGCCGCCATCGTCATTGAGCCCGTTCAGGGAGAGGGCGGGTTTTACGTCGTGCCGCCTGCGTTTATGCGTGCTCTGCGTGAACTCTGTGACCGGGAAGGCATCGTGTTAATCGCGGATGAAGTTCAGTCTGGCGCGGGGCGCACGGGGACGTTCTTTGCTATGGAACAAACCGGTGTTGACGCCGATTTAATTGTGTTCGGTAAATCCGTTGCCGGCGGGCTTCCGCTGTCTGGCGTGGTGGGCCGTGAGTCGCTTATCAACCAGGTGGCACCGGGCGGTCTTGGTGGAACCTGGGCAGGCAACCCGCTTTCCTGCGCGGCGGCGCTGGCGGTACTTAAGCTCTTTGAAGAGACGGACCTGCTGGGCGCAGCCCGGCGTCTGGGTCAACGTCTGCGCTCCGCTTTAGTGTCCATTGTCAGCCCTCTGTCGATTGGCTATGAGATACGCGGGACTGGCGCCATGATTGCGCTGGAGCTTTTTTCTCTGGAGCATGGAGAGCGAACCCCGGCGACCGGGCTTATCGATCGGTTAGTCAAAAGCTGTGCCCGTGAGGGGCTTATTCTTCTTAAATGCGGCAAACAGGCAAATGCTATCCGCTTTTTAATGCCGCTAACGATTGAAGACAGCGTTCTGGATGAAGGGCTGACAATTTTTGCCGGCGCGCTGCAGCAGGTCGCGTCTTCAGGCTTAGCAGAGGTGAAATAATATGGCGCAGTTTGATAGCCGAACATTACGGAACGTATTTGGTCAATTCGCAACTGGCGTGTGTGTCGTGACCATGATGGATAAAGATAACAATTTCCATGGGCTAACCATCAGCAGCTTTAACACCGTCTCCCTGGAACCCCCGCTGGTGCTCTGGAGCCTGCGCAAGCAATCCTGGTACGCTCAGCATTTTCTGGAGGCGGACGCCTTTGCGATAAATGTCCTGTCGGGCCATCAGCATCAGGTTAGCGATATTTTTGCCAGCGCGGGGAGCGACAAATTTCATCGCGTAGACCACCGGGTCAGCGGCTTTAAACTGCCTTTGATTGACGGGGCACTCGCGCATCTTGAATGTAAAATGTGGCGTCAGGTAGACGGTGGCGATCACTGGATATTCATCGGTGAGGTGGTGGATTCGTTACATACTGAAGGTGAACCGCTCATCTTTTTCAACGGTCGCTATGCCACCACCGCGAGTCTGTCGATTCCTGCCTAAAAAAAAGGGGCTGAAAAGCCCCATAACACGCCGAGCGAAGCGTTAACTAAAAGGGTATTTTTTAAATGCCGCCTGGTTTTCGAAAACGTCGGCAACCGCCTGAATCTTTTTAAAATCCCCGGCGTTAACGACGTGAGGGATCATTGACTGAATAAATGTCCAGATAACCGTACTGGTGACAGCAACCTGATCGGCCACTGCATTTTCCGGACGGGCTTCCAGCAGCGCGTTCCATTCCCGACAGGCAGCCAGCAGCTGGACGGTAATACGTTCTATCCACGGATTATGTTGTTTCTCCGCCGGGCGCAGGTTGTGTTCGTACACATTTTGCACAGCTTTCTCCGCGGCGGCGAGGATAAAGCCCAGCGTCTGGAGATCGTTCGCCAGTGCATCCGGCGTCACGGGCAGGAGTCTCCGTTCAGGCGCGGCCTGAGCCTCAAAATAATTCAGTATGAGAGACGAGTCCATCAGACGTGTTCCATTCTCCAGAACCAGCGTTGGCGCTTTTACCGCAGGGTTAATCCGGGAAAATTCCTCAAATGTGCTGAATACGGACAACGGCTGGCTTTCAAACGCAACGCCATAAAGTTCCAGGGAGACCGCCACGCGGCGTACATAAGGAGAATCCATCATGCCAATCAGCTTTATCATGATTCCAGTTTTCCTGTCTGTGTGAAAAAACGCTTCATTGAAGATGATAAACAGACATTACAATAAATTCGTTATGGCGAATATCATCAGTATCTTACGGCCTGAGTTAGTATTACTGACAGATTGGCCGGTTAGCGTTTATCAGATTCAGTCTATGAGGGAGTGGTTTCATGTCGGATTTTCCACCTATCGCAAGTTTGCGTAGTTTTGAAGCTGTGGCTCGCCTTGGCAGCGTAACGCTTGCGGCGAAAGAGCTTCACGTTACCCATTCCGCCATCAGCCAGCAGATTAAAGTGCTGGAGGAAATGGTGGGGGTGAAGCTGTTTATCCGTCATGGGCGAGGGGTGCAGATCAACGAAGAGGGGCGTCTCTACGCGTTACAGGTGCGCGAAGCGCTGAATCATATCGCAGATGCTACCCGATTAGTGCAGGTGAAACCGAGAATACTGGAACTGACGCTGGCGATGGTGCCGTCTTTTGGTTGTCACTGGTTGTTGCCGCGTCTGGAGCGGTTTCGGGAAAAATATCCACACATCACGCTGCGGATCCAGGCCAGTCTGACGATCACCAGCATGCAGCAGGAAGGGATAGATGTGGCGATACGCATGGGGAAAGGTAACTGGGAAGGAAGCGACTGCCATTATCTGTTTTCAGATGAACTGATTGTGGTTGCAGCACCCGGTTATAACGGCGGCATCCTCCCGGCAACGCCAGCAGAGGTGGCAAAGAGTAAAATCATATTCTCCATGGAGTCGTGGAAAACCTGGTGTTTCAATGCGGGACTGGAAAAAGATATTGTGCCCGGCGGGTTATGCATTAACGACTCAAATTTAGTCCTTGAGGCTGTCAGACTCGGTAAAGGTATCGCGCTGGAACGTCGCTCTCTGGTACAGGATGCCATCACCCGGGGCGAACTGGTCCAGCTTACCCCTTTCACTGCACCTTATCCCTGGCCTTACTGGCTGGTGACATCGCAGTTAACGGAAGCGAAACCGGAGGTGGCTCTCTTTAGTGAGTGGCTGGATGAGGAAGTGGCGGCCTGGCGTCAGTTGACAGGGGCGGTGGAAAGTAACGGCTAACAGAAAAGCAAAAAGCCTGCTCTAAAAGCAGGCTTTTCAAATTTGGCTCCTCTGACTGGACTCGAACCAGTGACATACGGATTAACAGTCCGCCGTTCTACCGACTGAACTACAGAGGAATCGTGTGAACGAGGCGAATAGTAGCGACCTCAGTTCGTCTTGTCAAAGGGGGAAAACGTACTTTTCGTTCGTTTGCCGACAATTTCAGCAAATCGCTGATTTTATAGCAAATTCGCGCTGAAATTACGCAGCAAATTGCGCCGCCCGCAGGCGGCGCGCAGGATTAGAACAGTACGGAGTAGTTCAGACCAAACGTACGGCCACGGCCTTTATAGGTATACAGACCTGGTGCACCGTAGGTTGGGCTATACAGCCCCGGCGCGCGCTGACCCCAGGCGGTGGTGTAGTCTTTGTCCAGCACGTTTTCCACGCTGAAGCTCACTTTACCCACCGGCAGGGCGTAGCTGCCCAGGAAGTCGACCGTGTTATAGCCATCGATCTTCTTGCCGTCCGCATCTGACACGTCAAAGGTCTGCGTGCTCTGCACGCGCAGGGTCCAGTCGCCCGGCGCCCAGTTGACCCATGCGCTGGCTTTTGACGGGCTGGCGCTGTCTACCGTCAGCTTCTCCCATTTACCGTTTTCGCGGGTTTCAGACTTAATGGCGTTAAAGTTCGCGCCCGTGCTCCAGTCGCTGTCGGTGAAGAAATAGTCCACCTGGCCTTCAATCCCGTAGATACGACGCTTGTCGTCTTCGAGGTTGATGGTCATGTCCGTCTTGTTGATGGTGATCGTTTTGTCCGAGAGCGAGTAGTACGCCGCGACCTGGGTACGCAGGTTATCGCCGGTGTAGCGCCAGCCCAGCTCGTATGCGTTGACCTTGATGCCATCGAGCGTCGAGTCGTTCACGTTCACGCTGTTCAGCAGGCGATAGTGACCGTTGCTGAGCTGATAAGTCCCGGAACCGTAGTACTTCGCCAGATCCGGGATTTCAAAGCCCTGGGAGAAGTTAAACCACAGCTGCTGCTGTTCGGTCAGACGACCGAGGATCCCGGCGTTAAACAGGAAGTTGTTGTAATCGGTTTTCCCGCCCGGCACCGCGTCTGCGGAGGTGGCTTTCCCGGTTGCAATGGCCTGCTGCTGGGCGTAACCCACAAAATCGTCCACCTTGTTTTCGGTGTACTGGTAGCGCACGCCGCCGCTCAGGGTGATGGCGTCAATGTCGTAGCTGGCCTGCAGGAACGGGGCGAGGTTGGTAATGCTGTAACCCGGGTAGCGGCCCACGTTATAGGCATTATCAAGCTCCATGCCGCCGCTCGCCGCTGCTTTGCTCAGATCAAAGAACTGCTGATTGGCATCGAAGGTTTCATGGTCGGCATCCACACCCCAGGTCAGGGTTAAATCATCCACCGGTTTGCTGTTCAGCGTCAGCTTGCCGCCGTAAAAATCGGTTTTCTGCTGCGACGCACCGATGCTGCTCACGACGCCTTTGGTCAGGGTCGGGAAGGGGTAGTAGGTCAGGCTTTCGTCACGATAGTAAATCTGCGCAACCAGATCCTGGCCCCAGAAGTCGGTATTGGAGTATTGCAGGTTAATCAGATGACGCTCGGTACCCGGTATACGGTCAGAATCGAGATTACCTTTGTTATAGGCAGTCGCATCGCCCGTGACCGCCGAGAAGTTTTTCCCGAGGTACAGGCCATGCTTGCCGTCGGACTCGCTCTTATAGTACTGCGTCGTGAGCTGAAGCTGCTGGTGTTCATCAATGTTGAGGGTGCCGGTCCCCATCACATCAATACGGTCGGAATACTGTAAGCCGGTCTGGGTGTTATCAATGATCACCTCGTCGCCGTTGCCGTCATACCAGCCGCCGTAACGCTGATACGACACCGACAGACGACCCGAGGCGTTGTCGTTGCCGCCGCTGACCGCCGCCGACACGTTCTCATCGTGGTCGTTGTGGCTGTTAAAGCCGCTTTTTGCTCCGGTCTGGAACTCAACTTCGGTCTCAGGCTGGCCTTTTTTGGTGACGATGTTCACCAGGCCGCCGGTGCTGCCGCCGCCGTAGAGGGACGTGGCGCCGGAGATCACTTCGATACGGTCAATGTTGAACGGATCGATGGAGTCGAGCTGGCGGCTGTCGCTGCGGGAGGAGTTCAGGCGCACGCCGTCCACCATCACCATCATCGAGCGGCCGCGCAGGTTCATACCGTAGTTGGTACGCCCCTGGCTGCTGACGTCCATGCCCGGGATCAGCTGCGCCAGGACTTCTTTAATCTCCTTTCCGCCCTGAACCTGCTGCTCAATTTCAGACCGTTCAATAACCCACGTGGTCTGCGCCATCTCGGCCACGCTGCGGTGTGCACGGCTGGCGGAGACCACGATATTTTCTTCCTTTTGTTCTTCCGCCCACGCAGAGGTAGAAAGCATTGCAAGCAAGCAAGGATTTAAAACCCAAAGATGAGAACGTTTCATTGTTATGTTGATCCTGATTGTGTGTGTCAGTACTCGGTCGTTTTCTCTAACGCGTTAAAAACCGGGCTGCTGTCCTGGCTGGCGGTGGTGCGCCAGTGGATAACGCCGGGTGTGGTAGCCAGCTCAAATGGCTCGTCAGGATGCGCGCGGTTCAGAATGCGTGCGGCACGCCAGGCCATCAGGCTGAGCTGGGGTTCAGCAATGCCGAGACGGTGCATCCCGGCATTGACGGCAAACAGGCGGTTGCTCTGCGGGCCGTCCCATTCGAGGGTAAAATCGTTGTTGATGCAGAAGGCTTCATCCGCATCCAGATGCAGGCGGTGAGACAGCGGGGCAAGGAACGCAGGCTGCACGGCGCGGTAACCGGTGGCAAAGATCACCACGTCGGTATCCAGCTGTTCGCGACCGCCGTCGAGATGATGCTGTATGCTCAGACGCTGACCGTTTTCCTGACGCGCCAGTGACGTCACCGAGCGGGACGGCAGAAGGTGCGCCCACGGTTTTTCACGCAGCACCTCAAAGCGATGATACATGGCGCGGTAAATTGCCAGCAGGGACTCGGTGGTAATGCCGTCAGAGGTCATCTTCTGCTCGTGCAGCATCTGACGACGGGCCTCTTCGCCGAGCGTGGAGAAGCTGTCCACATACTCCGGCGTGAAGTACTCGTTGGCGAAGGCGGCTTCATCCAGCGCGTTATAATTGTTACGGCGCGACACCCAGTTCAGGCTTAGCGGCTGGCCCCATTCCCCGCGGAAGATATTTAAGAACAGGTCGGCACCGCTCTGGCCGCCACCGACGACGGTCACGCGCTTGCCCGCTAAATTTGGCGTGCGCAGCATCATCTCGCTGGCGTGGAAACATGTGTCGTCCTGCACCGTCACGCAATCCGGGAGGTTAATCTGTTTGCCAATCCCCACGCAGACGTGGCGGGCAAGGAACCGATCCCGCTGGGTCATCACCTCAAACAGACCGCGTGTCTCATCAAAGCTCACCTGCTGCACCTGCTGGCTGAAGGTGAGGTTGGTGAGGTTTTCTGCCGCCCAGCACAGGTAATCGGCAAACTCTTCGCGAGACACCGTGCGCTGTTCGGTGGTCAGGAAGCGGTAGAACTTTTTACGCTGCACCAGGTAGTTCAGAAAGCTGTGGCGGTTGGTGGGCTCTACGGCGCTGACCAGATCCTTCAGGAAGCTGGTCTGCATGTGGCAGTCCGGCACCATCATCCCCGGGTGCCATGAGAAGTGCGGCTTGCGCTCAAGGAACAGCGAGCTAAAACCGTCCAGCCCTTCTGCCAGGGCGGCGATGCTGAGGTTAAACGGGCCAATACCAATGCCGATGAAATCATAGGTTTTCATTGCGCTGACTCCCGGGAGGCCAGAAAAAGAGGGTTATCAAGGTCGGTAACGTAGTTCGGCAGCATGCGGCTGCCGCCGTCATGCTCGGAGAAGGTCAGTTTGACCGGGTTGAGGATCACGCGAATAATTTGCGGCTTAAACAGGTCGAACATCGCGAAACGTTCCGCAAGCTCGGGGTGCGCAGCCATATACCGGCGCAATACCCCCGCCAGGACTTGATAGAAACGGATTTCGCTCACGCCGCATTGCAGGGTGAGACGCGAGATAAAGCGCAGCACCGTTACAAAGTTGCCGGTTTGCAGGTCGTGGATGATGTAATCCGCGCTCAGACGTGCCGTAACGTCCTTCACCTGCGCCGGCAGGCTCTGCGCCTGCGGGAAATCTTCGTCCACCAGACGCATATCACCCTGGAAATCCTTCAGCAGGATGCGCTGCGGCACGTAGTTTTTCATCACCAGCGTCACGTTCTGGCCGTGGGCGATCAGCGCCACGCCATAGCGGCAGAGCAGGTGATAGAACGGGATCACCGTTGCCTCAAACAGCTTTTCCAGCCACGCGTCGGCGCTTAGCCCCGAGCGTTTAATCCACGCGTCGATCAGCGGACGCCCGGCGTTATCGGTTTCCATCAGCGCCGCCATCAGCACCGCCTGTTCACCGTCCTCTAAATAACAGGACGGATTCTCGCGCCAGATCACCCCCAGCATCTCCTGATAGCGGTAGGGCGCTTTCGGTAATGCGGCATAGCCCGGATGCGACAGATATCCGGCGGCGGGTTCACCCAGTACCTGCGCGCCGCAGCGAATCAGCGTGGCGTCAGAGGCGAACTGCTGCTGCAGCCAGCGTGAGGCCAGCGGCCCGGCGGCAATGTATTTGCCCGGAATGCCGCGATAGCAGGAGGTGTTATAGATGGTCAGCGGCAGCTTGATGTCAAACGGCGCGCGACGGCTGGCGTTGGTGAGCGTGCGCAGAGACTGCTGCGCCAGATACTCATCGCCAAATTCGCCCAGCTCCACCATCTCACCGCGCGCCAGCTGCGCCAGGAAGTGAATGGCAATTTTCTGTTGCCACTGCCACGGGTGTAGCGGCACGGGCAGCCAGCTTTCGTCGAGCCCCAGCGCCTGCCAGCGATGCTCAAACCGGACGCGCTCGGCGTTGTCCATGGTACTGGCAAGCAGATTCTGAATGTCGCAATCGGCGTCGCTGCTCCAGACCAGGTGTTCACGCTGAACGGCAACCCAGTGCAGACGAAAACGTCCGCGATACTCAGGTGCGTACTGATGCAGGGCATCCAGCCCCCATCCGCGGCGGCCTTTGTTGAAAATAAACTTAGGATGACCGCTCATCAGACACTGTAATTCATCCGGGTCGAGGTGGATCAGCGCGTCGGCATCCAGCGCTTCACGCGCCTGGAGCAGCTGAATATCACCGCGCAGCGTGGCGTAAAGATCTTCCATATGCTCCGCCGTTTGCGCGTCGCTCATCTCCAGCACGGTCGCCAGCTGCAGCAGCGCGCTTTCCGCTTCCACGGCGGCGCCGCTGGCGGTGGTCAGGGTATCAGGATCGATATGCAGCCAGCCCCAGATCCCGCGCGTGGCGCGAAACTGCCAGGACTCCGTGCCCATGGTGATGCGCCAGCCGTCCGATGAAACCGGCTCAGCGCGCAGGGTACGTTCGTATTCCAGCTCGGCGAGGATCTTCGCCACCATCTCGCGGTTTACTTTCTGCCAGAGCGCGTTCACAGTTCCACCTCATGGAAGAAGCGGTGACGCTCGCTCACGATCAGGCGCGAGCGCTTGTGCGGGAAGTCGAACTCTTTTGCGGTGTCGAAACCGGCGGACGCCAGGTGGCGGAACAGGCGTTGGTTGTCGAAGCGCGGCTCGGCCACAATGCGCGTCGTGCGCGGTTCATCCAGATACAGGTAGTGGCTCAGACCGCGCAGCCAGCTGCGGATGTACTGCGCGCCGCGCCAGCGCTCTTCGCCCACCAGCATATGCAGCCCGCGGTCGAACGGCTGCCAGCGGTAGTGGCGGCCAATGCGGTCTTCAGGTGCCCAGTAGAGTTCAAAGTAGCCGAACGGCTGGTCGTCGAAGCAGCCGATAACCGGGTAGCAGTAGGTCGAGTCAAGCTGACGGCGCAGGTAGTTTTCCTGTTCGGCCTGCGGGCCGGCCATCTCCCAGAAGGCGTTCACGCGCGGGTTGTTCATCCATTGCGTGAATCGTTCGCCATCCAGCGCCACGTCGGCCACGCGGAAGCTCAGCGTGCGTTTAATTTGCGGATCGTAACGGCGATACACCTCACCCTGCGGGCGGCGAGGGCGCTGCGGGAAGTACAGCTGACGGCTCTCATCAAACTGCATACCGTTGCTCGCCTGCGGTCGTTCACCTTTCAGCCAGAGCGGCAATTGCCAGAAGGTTTCACGCGCCAGGTAATCCCCGTGGGCCAGGCTAAACAGCGCCTTTGCCTGAGGTTCATCCTGCCAGGTTGCCCACGGCAGCGTAATGCCGGTCAGCGTGGGGGCGGCGACAAACAGCTGATCCAGCGCTTCCACCAGCCAGCCCGCCGGGATAGCCCCGAGACGCTCCAGCACCGCGCTGCCGTCGAGACCTAACGTCAGCGGCAGCGCGGTATCCGTTGCGGTGCAGCGAAAGCCGAAGCCAGAATGGACGATATTCGCGATGGCCATTACGCCTTCTCCTTGTAGAACGGGTTGCTAAAGTCGAAATAGATCACCGCCGGATCGGCGATGGTGTTTTCGTTGCGATCGTGCAGATAACAGAAGAAGTTGCCTTTGCAGTTCCAGGTCGGACTGTCCAGCACGTAGTCAAGGCAGCGGGTCTGCTTCGCCGTACGGCGCAGCGCGACCAGCGCGTCACGCACGCGCGCCATCAGGCGCTCTTCACTGTCGAAACCGGCGGCGGCAAGGGCGGCAGTCACCGCAAGGGTGGAGTTCAGCAGCAGGTAGTAAGGGAAGTAGCGCAGCAGCTGGCTCTCACCGAAGCGGTTTTCCACGTCAGTTTCACCCTCCTCTTTCAGCCACCCGTCGGCTCCTTCGGTCCAGGCGCTGCCCTGGCAGTCACGGTAGATAAGCCCGACGGGGAAATCCTGCTGCATCTCAACGAGGATATTTTGCTGGTGGGCGAGCAGCACCAGGCCGTAGTCCGCCTCGGCGCTGAACAGGGGAAGTAACACGCGGTCGCAATAGGCGTCCAGCCAGCAGCGTGCGGCCTGAGCGAGGGGTAAATCCAGACGCTGACTCAGACGACGCACTGCCGCAGCCAGCAGGCTGTCACCGCCATCCGGGGCGGCCTGGGTCAGGCTGACCAGCACGTTGGTCTGCGTGTCCGGCGTGTCAAACAGCAGATTGACGCGCAGGGCCATCAGGCTCTCTTCCTGCACCACGCCGTTTTCGTCACGCAACCCCGCCCAGCCGTCTTCCTGCATCACGCGCATCGTCGGGTAGCGTGCCTGAAGCGTTTGCCAGCGTTCCGTTTTCGCCAGGCGCGCCAGGCGCATCCCGCGCTTAACTTCTTTCACCGACAGCGTGCGCACGGAATTGGTCAGGCGCACGCTGAGGGAGAATTTAATCATGTCGCTGTTGGTATCGCTGTACAGCGAGCGGGACGAGCTGGTGGGCAGCCACTGTGCGCCCGCTTCGCCCAGATCCTGCAATGAACCGTTTTCCACCAGACGCTGGCACCAGGCCTGACCCAGCAGATGCTCTGCCTGCCATGGGTGCATAGGCAACAGCCAGCGCGTGTCGGTGAAGTGGCCGAGCAGCTCAGGCGCGCTCTGGGCGGCGAAGCGCAGCAGACGTTCGCGCAGGGAGACGTTCAGGCTGTCACCGGCAATGCGCGTGCTCTCAACGGCAAACCAGCGCAGCGGGAAACGGGAGGCAAAATCAGGCAGATAGCGTCGCGCTTCGGTTTCGTTGAATGGCTCGTGCGACTTCGGTGCCGGGTGAAATGCGTGGCCGACCAGCAGCGCCTGTTCCGCTTCAGCAAACGTCAGCGGTTTATCACGCAGCGTGGACCAGCTGTGGCGCAGGTCGATCGCCTGCCAGGTATGCGCATGACTTTCCAGCACGCGTTGCTTAAAACGCGCCAGCGTATCGGCATCAAGAACGCCTTTTACTGATGGTTTTTCAAGAAGTAAATCAACAAGTTGGGTATATGTGACGGCGTCACCGCAGTCGCTATCGCTCTGGATAAGCGTTGCCGGGAAACAGTACTGATGGTGCTGGGTGGGGGAGAAATAGCGTACCGGAACCCGCAGGGCCTGAGCGGGAGAAAGCGGGATATGAATATGCGCCAGCTCATCCGCAGCGGCTGCGGGGAGATAGCGCCAGTCCGTCGTTTCGCGCAGCAGGGCGTTTAAAAAACACTGGGCCGCAACGTCTGTACCGGCGGAGCGGGGCAGAGTACGCATAGATGTACCTCATTCCATGATTGATAATAATTCTCGTTATGATATTCATTCTATTTACACTCGCAACCATTTTTGCAATATTTGTTTTCATAAACTTCATAATTTCCACACATTTATTGACACTATGTTCACATTCTCATGCGCGCTAATTCAGAAACGCTGACTGAAAACGTCACCTCTAAAGCCAACTGGCCGCTGGCACTCTGTGCAGGTTTATTGGGCATCGGGCAGAACGGTTTACTGGTCATGCTCCCGCAGCTGGTGAACCTGACCGGGCTGTCGCTCTCGGTCTGGGCCGGGCTGTTAATGTTCGGCTCCATGCTTTTTTTACCGGCATCGCCCTGGTGGGGGCGTCAGAGCGAGCGACGCGGCTGTAAGGTCGTGATGGTGGCCTCGCTCAGCGGCTATCTTGCCAGCTTCGCCGTGATGGCCGTGGTGGTCTGGGCAATGGCGGCCGGGTTGCTCCAGAGCACCTGGGGGCTGGCGGGGTTGATCTTTTCGCGCCTGCTCTACGGTTTAACCGTGTCGGGGATGGTGCCTGCCGCCCAGACCTGGGCTATTCAGCGTGCGGGGCTGGACAAACGCATGGCGGCGCTGGCCACCATCAGCTCCGGCCTGAGCTGCGGCCGTCTGCTTGGACCACCGCTGGCAGCAATGATGCTCAGCATTAACCCGGTGGCACCGCTCTGGCTCATGGCGATTGCGCCGTTTATCGCTCTGCTGCTGGTGCTGCGAGAAGTGGCCGACCCTCCGCTGCCGCCGGTGGCGCATCAGGCGACCCGTCTGCAGGTCTCTATGCTGCCGTTCCTGCTGCTGGCGATGCTGCTGGCGGCGCTGGTGAGCCTGATGCAGCTTGGCCTCACGCCGCATCTCAGCCCCTTGCTGGAGGGCAACGCCCGTGAGATCAGCCACCATGTTGCGCTCCTGCTGAGCCTGGCCGCGCTGGCCACGCTCGCGGCGCAATTTTTGATTGTTCGCCCGCAGCACTTCAGCCCGCTGACGTTGCTCTGTATGGCGGCGGTATTGATGGTGGCAGGACTTGGGTTGATGTGTATTGCCGGGCTGGCGCTGTTCTACGTGGGAATTGCTGTCACCTCGCTCGGCGCGGCGATGGCTACACCGGGCTATCAGCTACTGTTGAACGATCGGCTGACCACGGGGAAAGGCGCGGGCGCGATCGCCACCAGCCATACGTTAGGCTACGGCATCAGCGCGCTGCTGGTGCCCGTCGTCACGCGCTTTTTCGGTGAGCAGTATTTAACGATGGCGGCAGGGGGAATGGCGGTGCTGTTTCTCGTACTGAGCATCGGGGTACGGTTAACCGGGCGCACCCCTGTCGAAAAAAATTAATGTACCTGGTGAGGGGAAGGGCCGACCGCCTCATTTTGACGCAGACGCTTAAGCGGATCCTGCTGATAAAACTGGGTAAAACGCTGCCATAGCGCCGGGAAACGCGGGGCGAAGAGTTCGGGGGCGCTGAAGAAGTACTCTGAAAGCACCGCGAAGCACTCTGCGGGATCGGTCGCCGCGTAGGCATCAATGCTGGCGGCACTTTCGCCCACGAGATCGATCTCGTCCTGGATGTTATCCATCGCCGCATGCAGATCGTGCTCCCATCCTGCGACTTCACGCAGCGGGATCAGCGGAACGCCGCTGGCGCGGTCGCCGTTGCGGGTATCCAGCTTATGCGCGACTTCATGAATAATCAGATTAAAGCCTGACGCGTCGAACGAGTCCTGAATGTCGAGCCAGTTCAGGATAATCGGCCCTTGCTGCCAGCTTTGTCCGGACTGTACCACCCGCTGGTTGTGTACCAGGCCGATGTCATCCTCCCACTCATCGTCGACGATGAAGGGCGCCGGGTAGATCAGCACTTCGTGGAAGCCGTCCAGCCACTCGATACCCAGTTCAAGCACCGGCAGGCAGAAAAGCAGGGCGATACGCGCGTTTTTCAGGGGATCCAGCTCGAAGCCCTGCAGAGGAACCAGGCGTTTTTGCTGCAAAAAACGATCCGCCAGCTGAACCAGTTTTGACTGTTCGTCCGGCTGGAGATTCGCCAGAACAGGGATCGCCAGCGCGTCATCCCACGGCAGCGCCATATCCCGGCCAGCCTCATTCGTTTTCCAGGGCCACTTAATCATCGCTTTGCTCGCAAACTCGTCACTTGAACAAAAATGGGAAAGTCAGGTTCAGTTAAGATGCCAGAAAATGGCTTATTTCTACACTTCCAGCCTGAATAAACTATCATTTCGTACAGAGCAGTAGGTAGCGCTTTGCAGGCATCACCTTCATTTTGTGATGTCTGTCGTAGCCTTTATCCGCAGCCCGAGTGAATAAATCAGTCCGGTATTGAAAAGATGAGTGATTTCAAAGGTAACAAGCAGAACCTGCCCAGTCGAGCGTGTTTGCACTGCCAGCGGCCCATGACGTGGCGCAAGAAGTGGGCGAAATGCTGGGATGAGGTCAAATTCTGTTCTGAGCGCTGTCGCAGGAGCCACCGTTGACCGAACTACGCCTGATTCTGGGCGATCAGCTCAATCCACATCACAGCTGGTTTGATACCTGCAGCGCGAATGTCATTTACGTGATGCTGGAACTGCGGGCAGAAACCGCGTATGTCCTTCATCATGCTCAGAAAATCATCGCTATCTTCGCAGCCATGCGCGCGTTTGCCGCTGAGTTAAAAGAGAAGGGGCATCGGGTAAGGTATGTCCGGCTCTCTGAGGGTTCAAATCGCGGCGCGCTGGAAGATAATCTCAACGCGCTTATCGCACATTACCATGCTGGCAGGGTGATGTGGCAGGAGCCCGATGAATGGCGCCTTGATGCGCAGTTGCAGGCGTGGGCGAAAACGGCGACCGTCGAAACGACCTGCGTCAGCAGCGAGCATTTTTTCACCTCCCGGGAGCAGGTGAGCGCGTTCTTTGCATCGCGTAAAAGCTGGCGAATGGAATATTTTTACCGGGAAATGCGTCGTCAGCATGGCGTGCTGTTGACTCCGGAAGGCGAGCCAGAAGGGGGGAAATGGAATTTCGATGCTGAAAACCGCAAGCGCTGGTCCGGTGAACCGCCTGCTCCGGATGACTCTCGCATCTGCCACGATCGCTCAGCATTATGGGAAGAGATCCAACGCTGCGGCGTACGCACCTTTGGCGAACCGCGGGCCAACACTTTTCGCTGGCCAGTCGACCGCGCTGAAGCTAAAGCCCGGCTGGATGCGTTTATTTCGCACGTCCTGCCCCAGTTTGGTAACTGGCAGGATGCAATGCACACGGAAGAACCTTTTCTTTTCCACTCTTTAATTTCATTTGCGCTGAACACTAAAATGCTCAATCCCCGGGAAGTGGTTGCCGCCGCCGAGCAGGCATGGCGCTCGGGTGATGCGCCGTTGCCTGCTGTCGAAGGGTTCATCCGGCAAATTCTTGGCTGGCGGGAGTATGTGCGCGGGATCTACTGGTCGCAAATGCCGGGTTATCGGGAGATGAATGCGTTAGAGCAGCACACCCCGCTGCCGGAGTGGTTCTGGACGGGCAAGACGCAAATGCGCTGCCTGGCGCACGCCATTGGACAGTCGCTCACTGAGGCTTACGCCCACCATATCCAGCGCCTGATGATTATCGGGAATTTTAGCCTGCTCGGCGGTCTCTCGCCGCAGGCGGTACATGAATGGTATCTGGGCGTTTATATTGATGCGTTTGAGTGGGTAGAATTGCCCAATACTCTCGGCATGAGCCAGTTTGGCGATGGCGGTTTACTGGCCAGTAAGCCTTATGTTTCAAGCGCGTCTTACATCCATAAGATGAGTAACTACTGTCAGGGATGTCGGTATCAACACAATCAACGCACCGGCGAGCTGGCGTGTCCCTTCAATGCGCTTTACTGGGATTTCTTTGAGCGTAACCAGGCACGTCTCGGTCACAATCCCCGGCTGGGCATTGTCTTTAAACAACTCGCGGATATGACGGAAGAGGAACGGCACGCTATTGCTGAGCGCGCCGGACACATTCGTCTCAATCTCAACGACCTTTGAACGGCATTCCGACACCGCGCCGGTTGCGGCAGGTTAATAAGCCGTTATTATTTTGGACTTTGTAACGTATTCCCTGACAGGACCGCCAGATACTATGCCCGTGAATTTTGACCTCAACGATCTCTATGCCTTCAGAGCGTTAGTGGAATACGGTAACTTCCGTGTCGCCGCTGAATCTATCTGCCTGTCCCAGTCAGCGCTGAGCCGCAGGATTGAAAAGCTGGAAGCCGCGCTGGGGAACCGACTCTTTGACCGAACCACCCGCCGCGTCTCGCTGACGTTATACGGGCAAAACTTTGCGGAACGCTCCGCGCAGCTGCTCGATAACGTAGAGTCAATGCTGGCTGATGTCGATAAAGCCAGCGAAGAGCGGACGGGGCTGATCACGGTGGCCACGGTACCTTCCGCAGCCTGTTACTTTATGCCCGATGTGATCCGTCGCTTTCAGTCTCGCTATCCGCGCGTTCGCATTAAGCTCATCGACAGCAGCGCGGGCAACGTGATGGACGCCGTGGCCCGAAGCCAGGCGGATTTTGGTATTTGCTTCGCAGGAAACTTGTCGTCTGAAATCGAATTCTTCCCGCTGGTGGAGGATGTGTATGTTGCAGCATGCAGAAAGGATCACCCGCTGGCGCAGAAGAGCCAGCTGACGTGGCAGGCATTTTTTCAGCAGGATTACATCTCTCTCGATAAAACGTCCGGCAATCGCAACCTGCTCGATCGCCTGCTGGGGGATATCATTCCCGAGCGTCCCAGCGTCTGCGAAACGCGTCATGTCACCACGATGCTCGGTATGGTAGAGGCGGGGATCGGCGTTGCTGCCGTTCCCGCCATGTCGATGCCGACGTCAGAGCACACGCTGCTGACCCCTTTGCCGCTGGTGGCGCCTGAGGTGAAGCGTACCGTGGGGCTTATCCGACGCCGGGGGCGCATCCAGTCCTATATTGCGGCTGAGCTTGAAAAACAGATCACCGAGCAGTATCGCCGGACGTAACGGGGATCATCCCCGTCTCGCGGATGACTTCCCTTGAGGGCGGTGAGGCGAGATAGTTCAGCAGCGCTTTTCCCTCCGCGGGATGTTCCGCGTCACGGGTGACCGCGCCAGCGAAGCGCGTGATGTATTGCAAATTATCCGGGATTTTACCGATAAAGGTGACGCCCTGAATCGGCAGCAGCTCGCTGACCTGCTGGAACCCGACGGCGTATTTTCCTTTCGCCACTTCTGATGCGACCGGAATGCGCTCGACTTTTGTCGCTTTGCTCGTCACCTCCTTTTCAATCCCCAGCTTTTTAAACAATTCTTCGCTGACATACCTGCCGCTGGCGCTGTCTGAGTAGGCGATGGAGCGAGCCTGCAGCAGGGTATTACGCAGCGTCTTCTCGCTGCTGATATCAGGGATATCCGCACCTTTTTTCACGACCATGCCGATGGGAGAGTCCGCGAGTTCAGTCCGCGTACCCGGCCGGGTCAGACGGGCCTGTTCAAGCTTCGCCAGTGCATTGCCCACCATAATCACCACGTCGGCTTTCTCTCCGCGCGCGAGCCGGTTTGGGATTGCCTGCGGCGTAGTGCCCATTGAGGGACCGGGGATGATCACAATGTTATCCCCGGTCCGGCGTTCATACTCCGGGGCCAGCTTTTCCAGGGCGGCCTTGAATCCGCCCGAAATCATGACCTTCACGTCCTCTGCGCAGGCATTGACGCTCAGGAACATCGCCGTTAGCGCGATGGCGGTAGAGCGAGACGTACGTTTCATGCGGCCCCCTGTGACTTAACGGTGTTTTGCAGTGATGCCGCGCGGTGACGGTAGAGGTAGAGCGTTGCGAGCAACGCGCAGACCGCCGCAAAGCTCATCCAGTATCCCGGTGAGGCTTTGTCACCCGTGTATTCAATCAGCGCGGTGGACATCACCGGGGTGAAACCGCCAAAGACGGCGGTAGCCAGGCTATAAGCCAGCGAGAACCCCGCCACGCGGACTTCAGCAGGCATGATTTCCGTCAGCGCCGGGATCATCGCGCCGTTATACAGGCCGTAGAGGAAAGAGAGCCACAGCAGGACGCTCAGCATCATGGAGAAGCTGGGGGCCGCCGCCAGCATCGTCAGTGCCGGGTAGCTGGTGGCGAGCGCCAGCAGCGTCATGACAACCAGCACCGGTTTACGCCCGAAGCGGTCCGAGAGGGCTCCACCTATCGGCAGCCAGATGAAGTTAGAGACGGCCACCAGCAGCGTGACAAGCAGGCTGTCCGACGCGCTCAGCATCAGCACTTTTTTGCCGAAGGTTGGCGCGTAAACGGTGATCAGGTAGAACGCGGTAGTGGTCATCGCCACCATCAGCATACCTGCGACCACAACCTGCCAGTTTGTCAGCAGCGTTTTGAAAACCTGGCGCATCGCCAGATGATTGCGCCGTGCGTTGAACGCTTCGGTCTCCTCCAGCTTACGACGCAGGAAAAAGATGAACGGCACGATTAAACAGCCAAACAGAAACGGGATGCGCCAGCCCCACTCGCGAATGGCGCTCTCCTCCATCAGGGCATTCAGGGCAAAGCCCATCGCCGCGGCGACCATAATGGCAACCTGCTGGCTGCCGGACTGCCAGCTGGTGTAAAAACCTTTGCGGCCCGGCGTGGCGATTTCTGCCAGATAGACCGAGACGCCGCCAAGCTCCGCACCGGCGGAAAAGCCCTGCAGCAAACGGCCCGTCAGCACCAGCAGCGGTGCCCACAGCCCAATGCTCTGATACGACGGAATAAGCACAATCAGGAATGTTCCGGCAGCCATGATCGACAAGGTGACAATCAGCCCTTTACGACGACCCACTTTATCGATGTAAGCGCCGAGCACAATAGCGCCGATCGGACGCATCAAAAAGCCCGCGCCAAAGACGGCAAAGGTCATCATCAGCGAGGCAAATTCACTGCTTGCCGGGAAGAAGGTGTGGGCGATATAGGTGGCATAAAAGCCGAACAGAAAGAAGTCGAATTGCTCGAGAAAGTTGCCCGAGGTGACGCGAAAAATCGCGCCCGCTTTCGCACGGACCGTTGCAGGTGAGGTTGAGGAAACCATGATTATCTCCAGTTTTTATCGTGACGTTATGCTCGTCTGTTTTTGAAAACTGGATCAGGAAACGGAAATTAATAAGCGCAAAGAGTGAATGAACTGATGCGCGTTGTGCATCAATGACAGGATGTTGACCAGGATTCACATACCTAACAATAACTTAACAATCGTGTGATTTTTTATTCACGCTAATTCGCTAAGTTGCTGATATCGCTGTTTTGTGACATCGCGCAGAGGAGACGCCAGGCAGCGCCTGGCTCTAAAAATCAGCGCAGCGCGTTCGCGATTGCGCTAAACATTAACGATGCTTCCAGCGGCTGAGCGCTGAAGGACGGTTCCGCCTGCGGCCAGGTGGACCACTGGACGATAACCAGGTTCTCTTTCTGATTCACCATAATCATCTGTCCAAAGATCCCCAGCGCCCAGAGCGACCCTTTAAGTGAATTGTCGACCTTTGGCGCGACGTGGGTGGCATTAACCGGCACTTCGTTGTTCCACCACTGATAGCCATACAACCCGTTCGGATGCGCGGCGGACACCGAACCTTTTGCCTGCGTCCAGTCTGAGGACTGTTTTACCCAGCCTTCGGGCAGGATCTGCTTCCCGCCGGGCAATGTGCCGTTATGAAGGATGAACTGACCGAAGCGGCCCCAGTCTTCCAGCGTGGCGTTAAAGCCGTGGGCGCCGACATCATGCTGGCCTTTGCTGTAGGCATGCCATACGCCGTCGCTGGCCATGCCGTAGGGTTGCCAGATGCGTTTCTCCAGATACGCCGCGAGCGTCATGCCGGTTGCGCGTTCAAGCACGTCACCCAGCAGCCACGCGCCGCCCGAGGAATAGGACCAGTTTTCGCCCGCAGGGTGTGCGCGGTGTAACCCTTTTACTAATGTCCGCACGCAGTCATAGGTGCCCGGTTTGGCTTCGCACTCTGTCAGCTTTGCGAAATCGGATCCCGGATTCGTGTAGTCCTCATTCCACGCCACGCCGGAGGTGTGGGTAATAAGCTGTCTCAGCGTCACACCGTCCCAGGCGGTGCCTTTCAAATCAGGTTCATATTGGGTAATAAGATCGTCGAGGGAGTGGATTTTTCCCTCTTTAATCGCTACCCCAACCAGCGCAGAGACCACCGATTTACCGACAGAGCGTGAGGTCCAGAGCGTGCTGTCGGTATTTCCTTCACCCAGATACTTATAGGCAACGTGGCCGTTTTTTAATACCAGCATGCCGCTGACGTTCTGGCGTTTCAGGTAATCATGGAGATCGTAGGTCTTGCCATTCACCTGATAGCGGGCATCGGTCAGCGGTTTTTCTGCGGCCAGCAACGGCGAGGCGTTGCCGTGATGGAATACGTCGCCCGCATAGTTGCGGTAGTCATTGCGGAAACCCACGACGCGGTCGGCCTGGCTCCAGGTGAGCATCGTATGTGCGTCCGGCAGTTTTGTATCAAAAGGGGCGGGACAGGTGTCGAGAACGGTACCGTTGCAGGCAGCCATGGCGGCAGGAGAGAGAAGGCTGCTGACAATCAGCGCCGCGAGCAGAGTGCGGTGTGTTTTGTTTTTCATGTTTTTCTCGTATGGCTCAGGAAGGACTTCAGTTTACGAACCCGCGGCCTATAATAAAAAACGCGTTATGGGGGAAAATCCCCCGAAAAGATACTGTGGAGGATGGCGTGGCGTCATTGATCTATTCGTTTGCCCAGCTTGAGGCGTTCACCGCCGTGGCTGAACATGGCAGCCTGGTGAAGGCGGCCACTAAACTGGGTAAAGACCGCACGACCTTGCGCGATCTGATTGATTTTCTGGAAGATGGTCTGGGTTACGCGTTGTTCCTGCGCGAGGGGCGGACCCTGCGGTTAACGCTGGAGGGGGAGCAGTTACAGCGGCAGGCGCATCTGTTGATGCGTCAGGTAAAAGCCTTTGAGGCGTTCGCCAGAGCCGTTCCGCAAAGCGCGACGCAGGATATTGCGCTCGTCTACGATCCGTTCACCCCGCGCGCTTTTTTGCAGGCGCTGATAGCAAAAATGGCGAGCCAGAATATTCGGCTGAGCCTGACCAGCACCTCGCGTGATGAAGCAGAAGCGATGCTCGCCAGCGGTGAGGCCGATGTGGGGATCTGTCAGGCACGTAATCGCAGCGTAGGCAATGAGATGGAATGGCGGGCGTTAGGGTCCATTGAGATGGATTTTTACGCCTCGAAAGCGCTGTTCCGGAATAACGGCTCTCCGGTTTCGCTACTCGATCTCTCTCTGGTGCCGCAGGTCATTATGCATGCGGCGTCTGACGAGCCGGTCGCGCGCCGTCTGCAAATCTCCGGACATACCCTTTTTACCAATGAACTTGAGATGCTGCGCGGTCTGCTGGAAAAGGGGTGCGGCTGGGGATTTTTGCCGACGCATCTTCATGCGGCGCAGTGGAAGGATGTAAAAAGGCTGCCCACCGAGGTGGGCAGCCAGGGTATAGCTCAGACGATGGTGACCATCTGGAAACCGGGCAGCGACAAGCGCGGGCTTATCAACGAAACGCTGTCGCTGTTACCGGCGTTGTGGAAGTCCTCAGCGCTGTGAGCAGCCTTTGCACTGTTGATTCTGGATCTGCTGGAAGAAATCGTTACCTTTGTCATCCACCAGGATAAACGCCGGGAAATTTTCCACTTCAATTTTCCAGATGGCTTCCATACCCAGTTCAGGATACGCCACGCACTCCAGGCTCTTAATGCTGTTTTGCGCCAGTACCGCCGCCGGACCGCCAATGCTGCCGAGGTAGAAGCCGCCGTGCTTATGGCAGGCGTCGGTCACCTGCTGGCTGCGGTTGCCCTTCGCCAGCATGATCATGCTCGCACCGTGGGATTGCAGTAAGTCTACGTACGAGTCCATACGTCCCGCGGTGGTCGGGCCGAGTGAGCCAGAGGCGTAACCTTCCGGCGTTTTTGCCGGACCTGCGTAGTAAATCGGATGATCTTTAACGTACTGCGGCAGTTCCTCGCCGTTATCCAGCAGCTCTTTCAGCTTCGCATGGGCAATATCGCGTGCCACGATGATGGTCCCGTTCAGCGACAGTCGGGTAGAGACCGGGTGCGCGGAGAGCTGGGCCAGGATTTCATTCATCGGCTTGTTCAGGTTGATGCTCACCACGTCGCCTTCACCCTGCTGACGCAGTGATTCAGGAATATACTGGCCCGGGTTGTGTTCCAGTTTTTCAATCCAGATCCCGTCGCGGTTGATTTTCGCTTTGATGTTGCGGTCTGCGGAGCAGGAAACCCCCATGCCGATCGGGCAGGACGCGCCGTGGCGCGGCAGGCGAATAACGCGGATGTCGTGGGCAAAATATTTACCGCCAAACTGTGCGCCCAGGCCGAGGTTCTGCGCTTCCTCGAGCAGTTCCTGTTCCAGCTTAACGTCGCGGAACGCCTGGCCATGTTCGTTGCCTTCGGTTGGCAGCGCGTCATAGTAGCGGGTAGAGGCCAGCTTCACGGTTTTCAGCGTGGCTTCTGCGGAGGTACCGCCGATCACAAACGCGATATGGTAAGGCGGGCAGGCGGCGGTGCCGAGCGTGCGCATCTTCTCAACGAGATAGTTTTTCAGCTTCGCCGGGACGATCAGCGCTTTGGTTTCCTGATAGAGATAGGTTTTATTCGCGGAACCGCCGCCTTTTGCCATGCACAGGAATTTGTACTCATCACCGTCCACGCTGTAGAGGTCAATCTGCGCGGGCAGGTTGGTGCCGGTATTCACCTCTTTATACATATCCAGCGCGGCGTTCTGGGAATAACGCAGGTTGTCTTCAATGTAGGTGTTATACACGCCCTGGCTCAGGGCGGCTTCGTCACCGCCGCCGGTCCAGACGCGCTGGCCTTTCTTGCCCATGATGATCGCGGTGCCGGTATCCTGACAGGTCGGCAGGACGCCTTTTGCGGCAATTTCAGAGTTGCGCAGGAACTGCAGGGCGACGTACTTATCGTTCTGGCTGGCTTCCGGGTCGTTAAGAATGGCGGCAACCTGTTTCTGATGAGAAGGACGCAGCATAAAGGCGGCATCGTGGAAGGCCTGCTGCGCCAGCAGCGTCAGGGCTTGCGGCTCGACTTTCAGGATTTCCTGCCCCTCGAACTCGGCAACGGAAACGTGCTCTTTGGTGAGCAGATAATATTCTGTGTCGTCATGGGAAAGAGGGAAGGGGTTCTGGTAGATAAACGGTTTGTTTGACATAGCTTGCTCCACAAAAATAAAACCGCCGGAGGAAGACCCCGGCGGTCAGAAATCAGAACATCATCGACATCCACGGATAACCAATCAGCAGCAGGGCCGCCAGGAAGATGGCACCGAAGATAGTGCCCAGGCGCCAGTAGTCTTTGGTTGGCAGGTAGCCGCTACCGTAGTAAATCGGGCTTGGGCCGGTACCGTATGGGGTGATGATCCCCATTACACCCAGCGAGGTCACCATCAGCAGGACGAACACTTCCATATTCATGCCCGGAATGGTGGAGGCGATGGTCAGCATCGCGGGCAGCAGCGCGGTGGTGTGTGCGGTGGTGCTGGCAAACAGGTAGTGCAGCAGGTAGAACGCCAGCAGCAGGACGATAGTCGCCACGCCCGGAGAGATACCGCTCATCAGCAGACCGCCTTCTTTACCTAACCAGCTGATAAAGCCGGTAGAGGAGAGGCCATCCGCCAGCGCCACCAGGGTGGCGAACCAGACGAAGGTGTTCCATGCGGCTTTGTTACCGGTGATATCGTTCCACTCCAGCACACCGGTCCACAGCATCAGACCGACAATTAACAGGGCAGCCATGGCCGGTTCAATCCACGCCGCGGCGAAGATCCACATCAGTAACGCACAGCACACGAAGACCAGCAGCAGGATCTCATTGCGCGACAGTTTGCCAAGTTTTTCCAGCTCGCGGGTCGCCCACAGCGGTACTTCGTTATTCACTTTCACTTCAGGCGGGTAGAACCAGTAGGCCAGCAGCGGCATGGTCAGAATCAACAGGATGCCCAGCGGCAGGAACGCGAGGAACCAGGTGCCCCAGGAGATATCAATCCCAACGGTGCTTTTCACCAGCGCCAGCGCCAGCAGGTTCGGCGCCAGAGCGGAGAGGAACATAGAACTGGTGATACAGGCTGCGGTGATAGCCACCCACATCAGATAAGAACCAATTTTGCGCGCGCTTGGGTCGTTGGGTTTTGAGCCGTACAGCGGCGGCAGGTTAGCGATAATCGGGTAGATGGTCCCGCCGCTGCGCGCCGTGTTGGACGGGGTAAACGGTGCCAGCAGCAGGTCTGCAAAGGTAATAGCATACCCGAGCGTCAGGCTGCGACGGCCGAGATATTTTACCAGAATCAGCGCCAGACGGCGGCCGAAGCGGGTTTTGTCATAGCCTGCGGCAAACATAAAGGCACCGAAAATCAACCAGACCGTTGAGTTACCGAACCCGCTCACCGCCCATTTGAAGGAGGCGCCTGCCAGCTTGAATTTTGGATCTGCCAGCTGGTCCGGGCTGAAGAGCACCCACTGGCTACACAGCGCAATGGCGACCACGCCGGTCAGGCCAATCACCGCGCCAGGTAGTGGTTCGAAGATCAGCCCGACGATCACGCCAACGAAGATAGCGAAGTAGTGCCACGCGTAAGGCGGTAAACCTTCCGGTACCGGAACAAACAGCAGCAGTACGGCGACGATGACGGGCAACGCCATCATCAGCAGTCGTTTCGCTTTTCCATTTGATGCCTGGTTCGCCACTGGGGGCGTTACAGCAGTTTTTGTATTCATAGTTTCACGTCTTAAGTTGTCAAAAATTCGGTAGTGCAGAAAAAACCAAATGTGTTTTTTAAGTTTCTTTGCTTTTTTTAGTTATTAAAGGTGCGGTTTGGTTTTTTCATTAATAACGAATTAACGCCTTTCTGTGTGCGTTAAATTAAAAATTGATGATGTTTTTATATTGCTCTTTTGGATGCTGCAACTATTGATCAGGATCAAAAAACAGAAGTGCAGCGTTATTTTTGTGCTTTTATTAATAACCACTCTGGCGTATGGGGTTATTATTTATTTTTATCGCTTTCTTTATCATTCTTGTAACAATTCAAAATCTGGTATTCTTTTTATTGTTTGATTTTATTGATATTTTTATGGTTAAGTGAAATTGGTATGACCAATATTTATTTAACGTATTTTAAATTATTGTGAACGGGTGAATTATTATCACTAACACCATTGTGTTATTTCTGTTATCTCAGGGATTAAATAGTTTTTTAACTAACGTAATGGCTTTAGAAACTAAAAAAATCATTATATTAGTATCATGACATCGGCAAATAACAACCAATTTAAAAATTAAACCCGATAACGAATTCTTAATTTTAAAAGTTTGGAGTTTCTATTATGAGCACTAACGAACGCATTCTTAGCCCCTTCACATTACCGAATGGCACTGAACTGAAAAACCGTTTGTTAATGGCCCCGATGACCACCTGTACCGGCTACTATGACGGTACTGTCACCAGTGAGCTGGTGGAGTACTACCGGGCTCGCTCCGGCAGCATCGGTACCATCATCGTGGAGTGCTGCTTCGTTGACGATCTCGGTCTCGCCTTCCCGGGCGCCATCGGTATTGATAACGACGAGAAAATTGCCGGGCTGGCGAAAATCGCAGAGGCGATTAAATCCAAAGGTTCGAAAGCGCTGCTGCAGATCTACCACGGCGGCCGTATGGTTGACCCAAAACTGATTGGTGGCCGTACCCCGGTTGGCCCAAGCGCGGTGGCCGCACCGCGTGACGGTGCCGCAACGCCGGTTGCACTGACCGCCGAAGAAGTAGAAGGAATGATCGGCAAGTTTGGGGAAGCTGTGCGTCGCGCCATTCAGGCCGGTTTCGACGGCGTGGAAATCCACGGGGCCAATACCTACCTGATTCAGCAGTTCTACTCACCGAACTCTAACCAGCGCGATGACGAGTGGGGCGGCAGCCGCGACAACCGCGCGAAGTTCCCGCTGGCCGTGCTGGACATTACGCACAAAATGGTGCGCCAGTACGCGGATGATGCCTTCATCATTGGTTACCGCTTCTCCCCTGAAGAGCTGGAAGTCCCGGGCATCCGTTTTGAAGATACCATGTACCTGCTGGAGAAACTGGCCGCGTGCGGCGTGGATTACCTGCACTTCTCCGTCGGTGCAACTCTGCGTCCTTCGATTGTTGACACCCAGGACCCGACCCCGCTCATCGAAAAATACTGCGCGATGCGTTCAGAAACGCTGGCGCAGGTTCCGGTCATGGGCGTGGGCGGCGTGGTGAATGCTTCAGACGTGAATGACGCGCTGGACCACGGTTACGACCTGATTGCCGTTGGCCGCGCCACCATCGCTTATCCGGACTGGACAGACCGCATTGCGGCTGGCGAAAGCCTTGAACTGTTTATGGACAGCACCAAACGCGAGGAGCTGAGCATTCCGGAACCGCTGTGGCGTTTCTCGCTGGTGGAAGCGATGATCCGCGACATGAGCATGGGCGAGTCTAAATTCAAACCGGGTACCTTCATCGAGAAAGTGCAGGACGACGCTAACGAGCTGGTGATTAACGTCAGCCTGGAAACCGACCGCATTGCGGACATCGCGCTGGCCTCCGGCCCAAGCGAAGACGTTGAGTTTGTGACCAGCTTCGAAGAGATCCGCACCCGCATTCTGGATGCCAACACCCCGCACGTGGATGCCATCACCGGCGCAACCAGCCAGAGTGAAGCGGTGAAAAAAGCGGTTTCTAAAGCGATGCTGAAATCCAGTAAAGCGCTGGCGGCAGAGGAGGGCGTTGACCCGAACGAAACCCGCAGCGTTGACGTGGTTGTCGTGGGCAGCGGCGGTGCCGGTCTGGCGGCGGCGATTCAGGCGCACGACGAAGGCGCAAGCGTGCTGATTGTCGAGAAAATGCCAACCATCGGCGGTAACACCATCAAAGCGTCTGCCGGGATGAACGCCGCTGAAACTCGCTTCCAGCGCGTGAAGGGTATTCAGGACAGCAAAGAACTGTTCTACCAGGAAAGCCTGAAAGGCGGCGGTAACAAGAACAACCCGGAACTGCTGCGTCGCTTTGTCGAGAACGCACCGGAAGCAATTGAGTGGCTGGCAACCCGCGGCATTATGCTCAACGATATCACCACCACCGGCGGGATGAGCATCGACCGTACTCACCGTCCAAAAGACGGTTCTGCAGTAGGCGGCTATCTGATCAGCGGTCTGGTGCGTAACGTCAACAAACGCAACATCGAGGTGATGCTGGATACCTCCGTCAGTGACATTATTTTCGAAAACGGCGAAGTGACCGGCGTGCGCCTGACGACCGAAGAGAATGAAACCGTCATCGTGGCAACCAAAAGCGTGATTGTGGCGACCGGCGGCTTCAGCGCCAACAGCCAGATGGTGGTGAAATACCGTCCGGATCTGGAAGGATTCGTCACCACCAACCATAAAGGGGCCACCGGCGGCGGTATAGCGCTGCTGGAGCGCATCGGGGCGGGCACCGTGGATATGGGCGAAATTCAGATTCACCCCACCGTGGAGCAGAAAACCTCGTACCTGATTTCCGAATCCATCCGCGGCGGCGGGGCGATTCTGGTCAATCAGAAAGGGGAGCGCTTCTACAACGAAATGTCGACCCGCGACAAAGTCTCCGCGCAGATCATCGCGCTGCCAGAGAAATACGCTTACATCGTCTTTGATGAACACGTACGCGCCAAAAACAAAGCTGCGGATGAGTACATCGCCAAAGGGTTCGTGACCAGCGCCAGCTCACCAAAAGCCCTGGCCGAAGCGCTGGGCATGGATCATCACGCCTTCCTGGCAACGCTGGAACGCTACAACGGCTTTGTCGAGAAACAGCACGACGATGATTTTGGCCGTACCACCGCGCTGCGTGCGCCAATCAATGAAGGGCCGTTCTACGCCATTCAGATTGCGCCGGGCGTGCACCACACCATGGGCGGTGTGACCATCAACACTGAAACCTGCGTGCTGGACAGCAACCACAACGTGCTGCCAGGGGCATTTGCTGCGGGTGAAGTGGTCGGCGGGATCCACGGCGGTAACCGTATCGGCGGTAACGCGGTGGCAGACATCATTATTTTTGGTACCCTTGCCGGACATCAGGCGGCGATGCGCGCAAAAATGGCATAAAGCACCTGTGTTGTAGGCCGGATAAACGCAACGTTATCCGGCGATTTCCCCGGCGGCGCGGTGCTTGCCGGGGCTACATCTGAGGAAACATGCATGTCAGATAACCGAGTTTACAGTTACTCCGCCGTCCTGATGGGTTCCCCCATCCTCCTGAAACTCTTCTCCCATGACGAAGCCCTCGCCTCCCGCGTGTTTCGACTCATCAAACAGTATGAAGATCTGCTTACCGTCAACCGTGCCCACTCGCAGGTGATGGACATCAACCACGCGGCTGGTCAGCATCCGGTCATCGTCAGCCGACCGGTGTTCGAGCTGATCCGCTGTGCAAAAGCGGCAAGCCTGCTCAAGGACAGCGCTTTTAACCTGGCGATAGGCCCGCTGGTGAAGCGCTGGAAAATTGGTTTCCGGGGTGACAGCGTTCCGCCTGCTGATGACATTGCGGCGCTGCTGGCGATTACCCGTCCTGAGGATGTCATCCTTGATGAGGCGCAGAGCAGCGTGTTTTTGGCGAGAGCAGGCATGGAGATCGACCTGGGCGCCATCGCCAAAGGCTATATCGCTGACCGGGTGCGGGATTACCTGCACAAAGAGGGGACCGAGCGGGGACTCATCAACCTGGGGGGGAATATCCAGACGTTGGGCTCACCGGAAGGGGGCTGGAGCGTCGGGCTGAAAAAACCGTTCGTCAGCGACGCGCTGATTGGCGCGATGACGGTGGAAAACCGCTCCGTGGTGACGTCAGGAACCTACGAGCGCTTCTTTGAGCAAAACGGCAAGCGCTATCACCATATTCTCGATCCGCGCACCGGATACCCGCTGGACAACGCGCTGGACAGCGTCACCATCGTGTCAAAAGAGTCTATCGACGGCGATATCTGGACCACGCTGATGTACGGCATGGGCATAGAGAAGGGCTGCGCGGTGCTGCGCTCTCGCCCGGATATTGAAGCCATTTTTGTGACCAAAACAAAAGAAGTGGTGATCTCATCGATGCACCACTTCCGCTTTACGTTGCTGGATAATACCTACCGCGTTACTGACAGTACTGCTTAAGCAGCCCCGTCTGTTCCGGCTGGAGACGGTAACGATACACTGGCCTCCCGGTGGCACCGTAGTGAATGCTGGTGAACAGAATGTTGATTTGCGCCAGCCAGATCAGGTATTTGCGGCACGACACGCGGGAGATATTCACCGCGCTCGCCAGGTCATCGGTGGAAAACTCCATCTCCGGGTGCGCGTCAATCCACTGGCAGATCGTGCGCAGCGTCTGCGGCGTTAACCCTTTCGGCAGCTTTTTGCTGTCCGCCAGCTCCGGCGCTCCGCCGTGGATCAGGCGGTCAACGTCGGCCTGTTCATAATACGGATGCGATTCCATCAGGTTATGCTTCGCTTTCCAGCCGTTAAGCGCCTCTTCAAAGCGCGGGAACTGGAAGGGTTTGATCAGGTAATCCACCACGCCGTAGTGGATAGAGGTCTGGATCGTGGCGGCATCGGCGGCCGAGGAGATCATAATGACATCGATCGGGCGGCCGGACGCGCGAATCACGGGCAGCAGATCCAGCCCGTTATCCTGCTGCATATAGACATCCAGTAGCACCAGATCGACCGACTGACCCGGGTCGTTAATCACGGCCTTCGCCTGGTTGAGCGTGGAGGCGACACCGCAGCAGCTAAAGCCTTCAACACGGTTGACATACAGACGGTTGAGGTCGGCCACCATGGCGTCATCATCGACAATTAATACATTTATCACGCGATATTCCTCTCGCTATCCCAGGGGATGTGAACAAAAAATTGGGTAAAGACGCCAGGCTCAGACTCGACGGAGATCTCTCCGCCCAGGTTCTGAATCTGCTGGCGAGCAAGGAACAGCCCAACGCCGCGGTTTTCACCTTTCGTTGAGAAGCCCTTAGTAAAAATAGCCTCCAGCTGAGTGGGATCAATGCCGGGGCCATCGTCGCTGACTTCGCAACTGAGCCAGCCATTCTGATAATGCAGCAGCAGGCCGATCTCGCCTTCCTGCTGTCCTTCCATCGCGTCGAGCGCGTTTTCAATCAGGTTACCCAGCGCGGTGATCAACACCGCGACCTGCTCTTCGCTGGCGGTATCCGGTATCTGGCTTTCGTCCGTCAGCGTCAGGGTGACGCCCGCCTCTTTTGCCCGGTTGATTTTACCCAGCAGGAACCCGGCAATGACCGGCGATTTTACCTTGCTCTGGATCGTACCGATATCCGTCTGGTAATTATGCGCCGTCTGGATGATGTACTCCTCCAGCTTGTCGTAGCGCTTCATATGCAGCAGGCCAAGGATCACATGCAGTTTATTCATAAACTCGTGCGTGTGGCTGCGCAGGGCATCGACGTAGTTGACCATGCCATCAATGCGCTGCATCAGCTGGCTGATTTCCGTTTTATCGCGGAAGGTGGCGATCGCCCCGATGACCTGCTCCTGGCTTTTGACCGGCACCATGTTGCACAGCAACAGCCGACCGTTACAGCTGATCTCCTGATCCTGGCGCGCGACGCCGGTTTTTGAAATCTCACGCAGGCTGGCTAAAAGTGGTGCGCTGGCGTTTTCCGTTTGCTTGCCGGAGGGCAGGAGTAAAATTTCTCTGGCGGTGTGGTTGATCATCGTCACGCGCCCGTGAATATCGACGGCCAGTACGCCTTCGCGAAGCGACTGCAGCATTGCCTGACGTTGTTCGAAAAGGGCGGATATCTCGTAGGGTTCGAGGCCGAACAGAATGCGCTTCAGCACCCGCACCAGGCCCCAAATCGCCATCGAACTCATGAAGATACTGAATAATATCGTCCAGAGCGCATTCAGCCGCCCGCGGGCAATCTGGTCTTCCACCTTTTTGAGGGAGATACCGACCACCACCACCCCGATCTGATCGTGCTGGCTGTCATAAACCGGGGTAAAGACGCGAAGCGCTTCGGCGAGGGCACCCCGGTTAACCGAGACGTTCTCTTTACCTTCCAGGGCGGGTTCCAGATCGTTGCCAATAAAATGCAGGCCAATCAGTGCTTCGTTTGGGTGCGAGTAGCGAATACCGCGCATGTCGGTCACCACGGTGAGCAGCAGATCGTTGCGTTGGGTGACCGCTTTGGCGATGGGCTGAATGATGTCGGCCTGCGGGGACTGCATCAGACCTCGCTGGATCTCCGGACTGTCGGCCAGCGTGCGGGCGATACCCAGCGCGGTATCTTTGACATCATCGCGGGTGGCCCGGGTGATCTGAACGGAGTAGAGCGCAAAGACCAGAAGCAGCACAGAAGCAATAATCGCGCATACCATCAACGTGACCAGCGTGTTCAGTTTCATGGGGCGCTTGCGCGTCAGAAGGAAAGGCTGCAAATCGCTCATCAATACTCCGCGATGATTAACAAAGGGGTAATTATCGCTGATGACGCGCGTTTCTTAAAGCCATGTAAAGGCGTGGATTTGGTCCTCTTTTCGTGACCCTCCTCGCAGGTCATCCATATAAAACACTTTATAGTGTGTGGGTACTCATAATAAGGAGGCTGTTTATGAGCATTATGCTTACCGGTTCGGTCAAGGAAAGACGGCACGCCAGCACGATGAATATTGATAGATTGTCCACGCTGGACATGCTGAAGGTCATTCACCAGGAAGATGCACTCATTTCCGCTGCAATATCCCCCTGTTTAACGACGATCGCCCGCGTGGTGGATAACGCCGCGGCGACGCTTAGTCACGGGGGCCGTCTGGTCATTGTCGGGGCGGGGCCGTCTGGCCGTGTCGCACAACAGGCTGCCGATGAATATGCGCCGGGCAAAACCCCTGTGATTGCCGTGACGGCACAGGAAGGGGAAGGGAGCTACGAGCGTGGCGTTGCCGATCTGCAGGCCATTAAGTTTGGTGAACACGATATGATGCTGGCGGTTACCGTTAGCGGAAAAACGCCGTGGGTCTGGGGGGCAATGCGCCATGCATGGTCGCTGGGCTCTATGGTCGCCATCATAACCGGTGATGCACAAAGTGAAGCGGCGCAGCTGGCAAGCATGGTAATTGCCCCGGCGCTGGGAGCTGATGTGGTGGCAGGCTTTAGCAATACCAAAGCGGGTATTGCGCAAAAAATGATCCTCTCGATGGTCACCACCGGGCTGGCCGTGCGGACCGGGCGCGTTTACAGCAACCTGCGGGTGGATCTGGAGGCACGCAATACCAAATGGGCCGAACGACAAATTGCCATTGTGATGGAGGCGGGGGGCTGCACCCGGGCGCAGGCAAAAGCCGCGCTGGAGAGCTGTAACCATAACTGTAAAACGGCAGTCCTGATGGTACTGACTGGGCTGGATGCATGGAAAGCCCACGAACTGCTGGCGCAGAATAACGGGTTTATTCGCGTGGCGTTGCAGGAAGCGCCGTAAATTCGGCTCTTATAAATGAAAAAAAGCCCGCGAGTGCGGGCTTTAGTATTTTTGGGGATTAGAACTGGTAGGTCATGCCTACGCCAACGATGTCGTCGGTAGATATACCGTACGCATCATACAGCGCTTCATCCTGATCCAGCATGTTGATTTTGTAATCAACATAGGTGGAGAAGTTTTTGTTGAAGCTGTAAGTCATGCCCAGGTCAATGTAGTTAACCAGATCCTGGTTGAAGCCCTGACCATCCAGGTCTTTACCTTTTGAGTAAACCCATGCCAGGGAAGGACGCAGACCGAAGTCGAACTGGTACTGTGCAACCGCTTCAAAGTTTTGAGTCTGGTTTGCGACACCAACGTCACCGAATGGCGTCATGTTGCGGGTTTCCGCATACATCATCGCCAGGTAGATGCTGTTTGCATCGTATTTCGCGCCAACAGTCCAGGCTTCGGCTTTTTCGCCATCCGCAAACCCGACACCTTCAAAGCGTTTGCCGTTTGCAACCTGCTCATTGGTACGGTCAGAAGACGAGTACGCCGCACCCAGGCTCAGGCCGGACAGGTCGCCAGAGAAATCATAGGAGGTAGACATACCGAAGCCGTCACCGTTCTGGAAACGTACTTTGTTATGACCGTTTTTGGTGCCTTCCTGATCTTCATTCGCGTTAGCACCTTCATTCGCCCCCTGATACTGCAGCGCGAAATTCAGACCTTCAACCAGACCGAAGAAATCACTATTACGGTAGGTTGCCAGACCGTTAGCACGGCCGTTCATGAAGTTATCGGTCCAGGTGTAAGAATCACCGCCGAATACTGGCAGCATATCGGTCCAGGCTTCAACGTCATACACCACGCCATAATTACGGCCATAGTCAAATGAACCGTATTCGCCATATTTCAGGCCAGCGTACGCCAGACGGTTGAAAGAGTTACCACCTGCGTTTTCAGTATCGTTGGCGTAGGTTTTATATTCCCATTGGCCGTAACCCGTCAGCTCATTAGTAATCTGAGTTTCGCCTTTGAAACCCACCTGTACATAGGTTTCATCGCCGTCGTCACCAGGGTTGTCAGAGAAGGTATGACGCGCATCAACTTTGCCATACAGGTCAACTTTGTTGCCGTTTTTATTATAGATTTCAGCCGCATTTGCTGCGCCAGCCATTAATAATGCGGGTACCAGAATTGCCAGAACTTTTCTTTTCATTATATATTCCCTTTAAAGATAATTTATATGAATATATGTAATCACCCTCCGTAATTACGATTTTGATACTATTCTATGGATTGTTATTTTGGTTCAAAAATAAATGTAATTAAATCAGTAAAAATATTACAAAATATTTCTAAAGCTCTCATTATTTTTCATGTGAATTAATGAACTGAATTCATTGCGCATAATTATTATTAAGTATTTCTCATTTCTATTTTTTAAATCATTTAATTCGGCTGTGTTATAATCCACAGCCTGTTTTCGTCACAGGATAGAATGATGGAACCCATACAGTGGCAGCAGCGTTTTGAATCCTGGTTTGATGAACATCACGCCAGCGAAGACAGTGCGCATGATATTTCGCACTTCCGACGCGTCTGGATGACGGCCCGCAAAATAATGATTCATCATCAGGCCGATCCGCTGGTGGTCCTGACCGCCTGCTATTTTCACGACATCGTTAGCCTGCCGAAAAATCATCCTGAACGCAGTCAGTCATCGCGTCTGGCGGCGCGCAAAACGCGGGACATTCTGCACCGCGATTTCCCGGACTTTCCGCCGGATCGCTTTGCCGCCGTGGAGCATGCCATCGAGGCGCACAGTTTCAGCGCGGGTATTGCGCCGCAAAGTATCGAGGCCAAAATTGTCCAGGACGCCGATCGTCTCGAAGCGCTGGGCGCGATTGGCCTGGCGCGCGTGTTTGCCGTCTCGGGGGCGCTGGGCGTGGCACTGTTTGACGCGGAAGATCCCTTTGCCGATGCGCGCTCGCTGGATGACCGGGCATTTGCCCTCGATCATTTTCAGACTAAGCTGCTGCGCTTGCCTGATACAATGCAAACCGACGTCGGGCGCGAGCTCGCGCAACATAACGCCGATTTTCTCGTTCACTTTATGGCGAAACTCAGTGCCGAATTACAGGGCGACTGCATCGGGCTGGATAGCCAGATTCAGCACCGCTTCTGTCGCAGTTTGCCCAACTGAACTGTGGTAATCTGTTCCCAGTCTTTATTCTCCGGTTAAAAGAATGCAGGAAAATCGATCAGTGACAGGGCCCGCGCCAGAGCAGGCTGAGAAATCAACGGCAACGGTGCAGGCATTACTGCGCCAGCTGCTGGATATTTATGATGTCAAAACGCTGGCGAACCAGCTGATAGCGCACGGTGAGAGCCACTGGAGCCCGGCCATCCTTAAGCGACTGCTGACCAGCGAGCGGGCAGGGCGTCGCCTGAGCGACGGTGAGTTTCGTTATCTGCAAAACCTGCTTCCGCGTCCCTCTGCCGCGCACCCGGACTATGCATTCCGCTTTATCGATCTGTTCGCCGGTATCGGTGGGATCCGGCACGGTTTTGAAGCCATCGGCGGTCAGTGCGTGTTTACCAGCGAGTGGAACAAACATGCGGTACGCACCTATAAAGCGAACTGGTACTGCGATCCGCACGAACATCACTTCAACGCCGATATCCGTGATGTCACCCTGAGCCATAAAAGCGGCGTCACGGATGAACAGGCCGCCGGGCATATTCGTCAGACGATCCCGGCGCACGACGTGCTGCTGGCTGGCTTCCCCTGCCAGCCTTTCTCGCTGGCCGGCGTATCGAAAAAGAATGCCCTCGGTCGCGCCCACGGTTTCGCCTGCGATACGCAGGGAACGCTGTTTTTTGATGTGGCCCGCATCATTGACGCCCGCCGCCCGGCCATCTTTGTGCTGGAAAACGTCAAAAACTTAAAGAGCCATGACGGCGGAAAAACCTTCCGCATTATTATGCAAACCCTGGATGAGCTGGGTTACGACGTGGCCGATTCTGAGGATATGGGCGCGGATGACCCAAAAATCATTGACGGGAAACATTTCCTGCCCCAGCATCGCGAGCGCATTGTGCTGGTCGGCTTCCGCCGCGATCTCAATCTGAAGGGAGATTTTACCCTGCGGGATATCCCGTCTCTGTATCCCGAACGTCGTCCAACCGTCGCCGACCTGCTGGAGCCTGTGGTCGACGCGAAATTTATCCTTACGCCCGTTCTGTGGAAATACCTCTACCGCTATGCCAAAAAGCATCAGGCAAAAGGCAACGGCTTCGGATTTGGCATGGTTAATCCTCACGATCCGCACAGCGTGACCCGCACCTTGTCCGCCCGTTATTATAAAGACGGCGCGGAAATCCTGATCGACAGAGGCTGGGATAAAGCGCTGGGCGAGAGGGATTTCGACGATCCGCAAAACCAGCTCCACCGTCCACGACGCCTCACGCCACGGGAATGTGCCCGGCTGATGGGCTTTGAAACGCCGCAGGGCTACAGTTTCCGTATTCCGGTGTCGGACACTCAGGCATACCGTCAGTTTGGTAACTCGGTGGTGGTGCCCGCGTTTGCGGCGGTGGCAAAACTGCTGGCCTCACGTATCCGGCAGGCGGTGGCGCTCCGCCAGAGTGAGGCCGTCAATGACGGACGTTCACGATAAGGCAACGCGCAGCAAAAACATGCGTGCTATCGGCACGCGTGATACCGCCATTGAAAAGCGTCTGGCCGGGTTGTTGACGCAGGCGGGGTTTGATTTCCGCGTGCAGGATGCCGCGCTGGCGGGGCGACCGGATTTCGTCATCGACGCGTATCAGTGCATTATCTTTACCCACGGCTGTTTCTGGCATCATCACGACTGTTACCTGTTTAAAGTTCCGGCAACGCGCACCGATTTCTGGCTGGAGAAGATTGGCAAGAACGTTGCGCGCGACGCGCGTGATCTCACCACGCTTATCGCGCAGGGCTGGCGCGTGCTGATCGTCTGGGAGTGTGCGCTGAGAGGGCGGCGAAAACTGAACGATGCCGATCTGCGCGAACGGCTGGAAGAGTGGATCTGCGGCGGCGGACACACCGCGCAGATCGACACACAGGGGATCCACGCGCTTACGGTTTCTCCACCCCGCAAGGCGTAATCACGGGCTTCGCCGGCAGTAAATATTTGCCCAGCGTGACCAGCACGACGGCAAAAACAATCACCCCTAATGCTAACCACTCAACCGGAGAGAGTGTTTCCCCGCCGAGCCCGGTACCGAGCAGCACGGCCACGACCGGGTTGACGTAGGCATAGCTGGTGGCAACCGCCGGAGACACATTGCGGATCAGGAACATGTAGGCATTGATTGCAATGAGCGAACCAAACAGCGCCAGATACCCGACCGCCAGGAAGCCCGACAGATCCGGCATGGTCGTCAGCCTTTCCCCCGTCAGCATGGAGGCAATCAGAAGCACGATCCCCGCGGCAAGCATCTCAATCGCCCCCGCCATCATGCCGGTTGGCAGTTCGATACGCGAACCGTATACCGAACCAAACGCCCAGCTCATTGAGCCGATAAGAATAATGACCGCGCCCCACGGATTGCCGCTCAGGTTACCGCCGCTGTTGAGCAGAATAATGCCCGCCAGGCCGATGCCAATCCCTAGCCATTCCAGCTTGCGGGTACGGATGCCAAAAAGACGGCTGAAGCAGAGGGTAAACAGCGGTACGGTGGCAACGACCACGGCGGCGATCCCCGACGGTACGTTCTGGTGCTCGGCAATGGTCACAAACCCATTCCCTACCGCCAATAGCAGCAGGCCAATCAGGGCGGCGTTGAGCATCGGGCGCAGCGGCGGTAGCTTATGACCGCGCAGCAGCAGAAAGGCCAGCAGCAACACGCCCGCCGAGAGGAAACGAATGCCCGCCATCATCAGCGGCGGCCAGCTTTCCACGCCGATGCGAATGACAAAGTAGGTCGAACCCCAGATGATATAAAGCGAAAAAAGTGCCCCGATGAGCGGTAGCAGTTGCCGGAAACGCATAATCCCTCACGACGAAATAAAAAGGTCGCTGATAGTAAACGCGAAAACTATCGTGCTGGCGAGCCCTTTAATTGTGTAGTTGATGTGAATTTTTTGTTGACGTGAGGTGCCTGTTTCCGCGTTTGCGCTTTTGCTCCATACTATTCACTTAATTACCAAAAAAAGAAGGATCACGATTTTGGCAGGAAGTAGCTTATTAACATTGCTGGATGATATTGCCACCTTACTGGATGATATTTCCGTGATGGGGAAACTGGCGGCGAAGAAAACCGCGGGTGTGCTGGGGGATGATTTATCGCTTAACGCTCAACAGGTGAGCGGTGTACGGGCTAACCGCGAACTGCCGGTGGTGTGGGGCGTGGCAAAAGGCTCGTTTCTGAATAAAGTGATCCTGGTGCCGCTGGCGCTGCTGATCAGTGCATTTATTCCCTGGGCTATCACGCCGTTGCTGATGATTGGCGGGGCATTTTTATGCTTTGAAGGCGTGGAGAAAGTCCTGCACTCCTTCAGCGCACGCAAGCATAACGACACGCCGGAGATGCGCCAGCAGCGTCTGGACGCGCTGGCCGCGCAGGATCCGAAAACCTTCGAGCGCGATAAAGTCAAAGGCGCCATTCGGACCGACTTTATTCTCTCGGCAGAGATCGTCGCCATTACGTTGGGTATTGTCTCCGATGCGCCGCTGCTCAATCAGGTGTTGATCCTCTCCGGCATCGCCATTCTGGTCACCGTCGGCGTGTACGGTCTGGTCGGATTGATCGTGAAGCTGGATGATATCGGCTACTGGCTGGAGGAGAAATCAAGCGCGGTGGCAAAAGGCATCGGTAAAAGCTTACTGACGCTGGCACCGTGGTTGATGAAGAGCTTGTCGGTGGTTGGCACCCTGGCGATGTTCCTGGTGGGGGGCGGTATTGTGGTCCACGGCATTGCTCCGCTGCACCATGCGATCGAACAGTTCTCCTCGGCGCAGGGGAGCGTGGTGGCCGCTATTCTGCCGACGCTGCTTAATCTTGTGCTGGGCTTTATCGTTGGCGCTATCGTGGTGGCGGCGGTGAAACTGGTCGAAAAAATGCGCGGTTCTGCGCACTAATTGTTACCTGTTGTGGTATGCAAAAAGACTATTCCTCGTCTAAATTGAAACAGTTTCACCCTGATACAGGAGGCAGGTATGGTCTTTTTGGTCAGTGATGAAGTTAAGCCTAAGAAAGGTGGCCCACGTATGATTGTCACAGGCTATTCTAGCGGAATGGTGGAGTGTCGGTGGCACGATGGCTATAGCATCAAGCGGGAAGCATTTCGTGAAGATGAGCTTCAGCCGGGCGACGGGCAGCACAAGCGGGACAAGGCTTAATCACATAACGCCCGGCTTTGCCGGGCGTTTTTATCTCATGTACCGGGTGTAAGGCAGTAATCAGGGAGTGTGTGTGCAGCGCGATACCTTTGTTGTAAAACAATATTTTCTGCAATGGCTGCATAAGCGTAGCAATCCGGGGTTAATCGTTAATCTCTGTTTTCTTGTCGTCCTTGCCTTTTCCACCCTCCTGACATGGCGTGAGGTGGTGGTCCTGGAGGAGGCGTATATCTCCAGCCAGCGTAACCATCTCGAAACGGTCGCCACGTCGCTGGACCGTCAGCTGCAGTACAGCGTGGACAAAATGCTGTTTTTTCGCACCAGCATGCATGATGCCTTACAGACCCCCCTGGGGTTTGATGTCCTGCGCGATGCGGTGTCTCGTTTTAGCGCCGTGCGGACGGATGAAACCTGGCAGCTGGCCGTTGATAAAAAACGCACCCTTCCCCTGAACGGCGTGTCAGATGCCTTCGTTGCAAAGTCCACGCTCCTTAACCGTGATAGTGAGCGTATCAGTAATGAGATTTCTGCCGCGCTGGAAGTGGGGTATTTACTGCGCCTGGCCTCGTCGGGTGTGCAAAGTGAAGAGCGGATAATCTACGTTTCCCGCGCGGGGTTTTATCTTTCGACAGACACGCCTGATATGGCTGACGATATCAACGCCCGCTATTACTTTCTGGTGACTCAACCTTGGTTTACCTTACACTCAGAACGCCACAATCGCGCGCGCGCGGTGCGCTGGTTTATTTCGGCGCCGTCGCCCTGGAGCAATGGGGAGCGCACGATAACGGCGAGCGTGCCCATCTATTTTGAGCATTACTGGTATGGCGTGGTAGCGATGGATTTCTCCATACACACCATGAAACGCCTGCTGACTGAGGCGACGCAGGACCGGACGGAGGGCGAGTATCAACTGTATGACACGCGTCTGAACATGATTGCCACGTCAGAAGTGGACGGCAGTCAGGTGAACCGCTTTGATGAGGTTGAAACGGCGCAAATTGCGCACGGGATTGAACACGACACCCGAGGCGGAATTCGCCTTGGAAGCCGTTTTATTAGCTGGGAGCGACTCGATCATTTTGACGGGGTGATCTTACGCGTTCATACGTTGCACGAAGGCGTACAGGGTGACTTTGGCAGCATCAGTATTGTGCTGGCCCTGCTGTGGGCGCTCTTTACCGCCATGCTGCTTGTTTCATGGCTGGTCATCCGCAGGATGGTCAGCAATATGTACACCCTCCAGCACTCCCTGCAGTGGCAGGCCTGGCACGAGCCCCTCACGCGTCTGAATAACCGCGGCGCGCTGTTTGAGCGCGCAAAAGTGATTGCGGAGAACTGTCGACAACAGGGTCAGCCGTTTACGGTGATACAGATCGATCTTGACCATTTCAAATGCATTAATGACCAGTACGGGCATCAGGCGGGTGACAAAGTGCTGTCCCATGCCGCAGGGTTGATTGCCAGCGTGCTGCGCAAAAATGACGTTGCCGGGCGCGTGGGCGGGGAAGAGTTTTGCGTCGTCCTGCCGGGGAGCAGCCTGGAAGAGGGGAGAAGGGTCGCGGAGCGCATCCGGTCACGCATCAACAGCAGGGAGATCCTGGTGAAAAAGAGCACGACCGTTCGCATTAGCGCCTCCCTGGGCGTCGCCAGCGCGCAGGAAAAAGAGAACTATGTTTTTGAACAGCTGCAGTCTGCCGCGGACGACAGGCTGTATCAGGCCAAGCAGAGCGGGCGTAACCGGGTGTGCTGGAGCGATCAGGAGAAAAAGTGATCCATCCCTTCCCGCCAGCCTAAGGGACCGCTCTGCTGCGTGTGATAAGCCCGTTCAGGGCTATCATTCTGTAGCGTAATGCCCTGGCGGTTTATGCTTTTAATCACCACGGCGAAGTCGACGCTGTCCAGCAGCGGCGCATCGTTTGGGCCATCCCCCAGCCCCAGGGTGGTGGGGACACAATCTTCCTGCTCGCGGTACTGCGCAATCAGCCAGTTAACCGCCACGTCTTTACCGCAGCGTGCATCCAGAATGTGCCAGAAACGAGCCCCCTGTAGACATTTCAGACCCCTTTGCGCCAGCGCCTCTTCAAAGCGGACCATTGCGTCGTCGGTATCACGCCAGATGAGCGTGACAGAGGCGTCGTGTTTGCGTGCGAGCGCCGCACGGTAGCGCGTCAGCCCGGTCCATTCGCTGATGACGCGTTCGTTCACGTCATCAAACGTGACGAATTTAAAGCCTGCCTGCTGGCGGATTTGCTCAATAAGCGGATGAATTTCCCGATGCGTCATCCCTGTGATCTGGCTCTGCCCCATCTCCCAGCGCACATCAGGCTGAATGACCGCGCCGTTCTCAGCAATAAAAGGTAACCCCTCCAGGCCCAGATCCTGTTGGATATCCAGCATCTCTGCGGCACTCTTGCTGCTGCACAGAATCACCGGCACCTGATAATCCTGCAGTTTGTCCAGCCATGGCATCGCGGGTTGCCACTCGTAGGTATGAAAGTCCAGAAGCGATCCATCCAGATCGGAAAAAACCAGCAGGGGACCCTGAAGTGAAAGCATGATGACTCCTGAAAGCGCACGCGCCTCTACCTAAGAATATTCTTAAAAAAATACTGAAGGGAAAACCGTCTTTATAAGACGCGATTCAGCCAAAGCCGCATTCACCGTGCGTTATTGCTCATAACAAAAATGATTATGTTAAAAATATTATATTCGCCGTAAGAATATATGCTTGTCAGACAAAATCGTTGGGGATAGTGTGGTTTGTACATCAGATTTCCTGGTGTAACGAATTTTCAAGTGCTTCTTGCATAAGCAAGTTTTGATCCCGGCCATCCCCATGACCGGGATTTTTTTCGCGCTATCGATTGGCTTCAGACACGCTAAAGTCGTGTATATCAAGCTCGAAGGCCTCCGCCAGTTCGCGGTAGGTATGGTAATCCCTCCCGTTCACCATCACCCTCTCGGAATCATCCTCTGCACGACGTACTTCGGATTCACTGATCTCATTGATGGCGGCCAGCAGGGCATCGACATCCACTTCGACTTCGCGCTTGATGGTGTCGCTATACGCTTTGTTGGTCTTCATTACGGGGTACCTCATATAAACGTGTCCACGGTTAAGTATAGACCGCACACAAAAACGGCATTCGCATCCGTCAGCGATGTCAGCGCATGCGTTTTGTTCTACACTGGCTCAAAACCAGAGGAGGAATGTATGAAGGTCAACGATCGGGTTACCGTTAAAACGGACGGTGGGCCGCGCCGCCCGGGGGTGGTACTGGCAATTGAAGAGTTCAGTGAGGGGACAATGTACCTGGTATCACTGGAAGACTACCCGCTCGGCATCTGGTTTTTTAATGAACTGGGGCATCCGGACGGCATTTTTGTCGAAAAAGCGGAGTAACACAGCGTCGGGTGGCATTGCGGTTGCCCGACAACGCCCACATAAGCAAAAATCTCTGGCCTGGCCAGAGATCAAAGGTAGGGTGCAAAGGGGTTTAAGCCACTAACGCATGTTGACGAAAATCCCGTTCGTCACATTATCGGTCAAACGTACCACGTGATAGATCACTTGCTTATTATGCGTTTTAATTTTCCTTTTAATATTTCCTTTATGTGATGAAACGGTTTTTGCTTTAATATTCATCTGGTCAGAGATCTGAATAGTTCCTTGTCCTGCCATCCACATTCGCAGCATACTTGATTCAGTCCTGCTTAATGATAGGGTGGGTAAGTTAACCGCTCCTACATTTTTAACTTCTTTATTCAAATAATCACCCAGAATGTCATCCAGCGACTCGGGCTTAATCGACTTAGAACTGATCAATAAATTTTTACGGACCAACAAATACTCATCGAAATGGATATTCGCGATCGCCATAAAAACAATAAACAGAGTTTTTGGATGCTGATTAATGATTTGCTTAATGTGCTGACTGTTGGCTGGATCGTGAATGAAACAGTCCTCATTAATAAACACCACGCCTGGTTTTAGTTCGTCACAAGCGGCTGCGAGTTCGTCAACGGTGTGTGCATCGTTGATGTCTCTCTTTCTTACCCCTCTGCTTGCCAGGTACCCGGTTAACCCTAGCCGGGTGTAGCTGCATAAATCCATAATGATCGTTGACATGGCATACCCTCACTCAATGCGTAACGATAATTCACCATCTGCCTGAGAGCTCAAAACAGCCATACGGGATGGAAAAAAATAATAAACCTGTGAGCATGACAAAGACTTTCAGGCGGACTCACTATCCCGTAAAGTTACGTATAATTTGCCAGGAATCTTCTTAAAGTAAAGTAAATATTAAGTATTGTGAGGTGGTTAGAAACAATTAAACCCCGTCAGATATATCCTGGAAGATGTTTTTCATGTTTTATTTTAGGAATATCCTCAGAAAGACAATATCAATCGTGAGGACTATTATTTACGTGGCAGCTCGCTGACAATATCTGCTAACAGATTGAATATCTCGCCGAATAAGTGTTCACAGAAGGGGGCGATAAGGGGCATCAGTAATGACATTAATAAAATTCCGACCGTCAACGTCAGCGGAAAACCGATCACAAAGATGGAGAGCTGCGGTGCCATGCGGTTCAACAGACCTAATGCCAGGTTGACGGTCAGGAGCAGGGTGATAATCGGCAACGCCAGCATCAGGCCATTGAGGAAGATCAGCCCCGCCGCGCGGGTGAGCGCGAGAAAGGCATTGCTGTTGACCGGGTTTTCACCAATCGGCAGCGTATGAAAAGTATCCACCAGCATGGAGATAAGCCACAGATGACCGTTAAACGACAGGAACAGCAGCATGGCGAGCAGATCGATAATGCGCGCCAGCACCGGCATATTAAGGTGGCTGCCGGGGTCAACAAACGTGGCGAACGATAAGCCCATCTGCAGGCCAATCAGCTCCCCGGCCGTGCGAACGGCGGCAAAGGCGAGCTGCATGGTAAAGCCTACGGCAACGCCAATCATCACCTGCTGTAATGCCACCCACACCGCATTCGCCGAGAAGATCGGAATATCCACCGGGGGAAGGGAAGGGGCGACGATGATGGTGATGATAATGCCCAGCCCCACTTTGACACGCTTGGGGATCGATTTCTCGCTGAAAATCGGGGCGGTGGTGATCAGCGCCAGAATGCGCAGCATCGGCCAGAAATAGACGCCGAGCCACTGAACCCACTGGTCGCTGGTGAAGTGAAGCATCGTCAGGTCAGCCGATGATATACGGCAGATTGGTAAACAGGTTGCGCATATAGTCCAGCAACAGGTTCAGCATCCACGGTCCGGCCACGATAATCGCCACAAATACGGCGATGATTTTCGGAATGAAGGACAGCGTCATTTCGTTAATCTGCGTGGCGGCCTGCAGAATACTGATAATCAGACCGGTAACCAGCGCGACAAGCAGCAGGGGAGCGGCAACGGCAATGGCGATTTTCATCGCTTCCGTGCCCATCATCATGACCGATTCGGGTGTCATTGCCGTTCCTTAACTGTAGAAACTCTGCGCCAGCGAACTGACCAGCAGCTGCCAGCCATCGACCAGTACAAAGAGCATGATCTTAAAGGGCAGGGCAATGGTTGCGGGCGGCACCATCATCATCCCAAGCGCCATCAGGACGCTAGCGATCACCAGGTCGATAATCAGGAACGGAATAAAGATGGTAAAGCCAATCTGAAACGCCGTTTTCAGCTCGCTGGTGACGTAGGCTGGCAGCAAAACGCGCATGGGTACCGCTTCCGGCCCCTGCAATTCGCCGGTATTGGACAAGCGAACAAAGAGTGCAAGATCCGCTTCGCGCGTCTGGCGCAGCATAAATTCCCGCAGCGGCTGTGCGCCTTTATCCAGCGCCTCCTGCATGGAGATTTTATCTTCGCTGAACGGCTGGTACGCGTCGGTATAAATCTTATCGATGACCGGCGACATAATGAAAAAGGTCAAAAACAGCGCCAGCCCCAGCAGCACCTGGTTTGGCGGCGCGGAAGGGGTACCGAGCGCGTTTCGCAGCAGACCAAAGACGATAATGATGCGGGTGAAGCTGGTCATCATCAGCAGGATGGCCGGGATAAAGGTCAGCGAGGTGATGAATACCAGCGTCTGCACCGGGAGCGACCAGCTCTGACCGCCACCGGCAATGGGCGTTGAGACCAGACCGGGCAGTTGCGCATAAACCGCGGGAGCAAACAGGCCAATGCCCGCAAGCGTAAGGGATAACAAACGGCGCATCAGGATCTCCCGGAACGCTTAAGCAAACTCTTCATGACGGACTGAAAATCCGCAGGGGCTTGTGCGCGCTCCTCCACCGTGACAGGGGCGGGCGGCAGTTTATGTAATACGTTGATGTTCGAGGCGGTGACACCCAAAACCAGACGCGCATCGTCCACCTCGACGATAACCACGCGTTCACGCGGCCCCAGCGTGGTGCTGGCGCTCACCTTCAGGCCGCGGGTGCCGGCGGTTTTACCCGCCAGACCAAAACGCTTCGCCAGCCAGGCGGCGATAAGAATAAAGGCAATAATACCGAACAACGCCCCGCTCACCTGGAGCAGCGGGGAACCGGGAACGGCAGACGGTTGCGATAGTGTTGCCTGGGTTTTCATACTTATCGGCTCAGACGACGCATACGTTCAGATGGGGTGATGATGTCCGTGATACGCACGCCGTATTTATCGGCAACCACCACTACTTCACCCTGGGCAATCAGATAACCGTTGATCAGAATATCCAGCGGCTCACCCGCCAGACCGTCAAGGGCCACGACGGAACCCTGCGTCAGACGCAGCAGCTCTTTAATGGTCATCCGGGTGCGTCCCAGTTCAACGGTCAGCTTGACCGGGATGTCCATAATCAGGTCGATATCCTGCAGCGTGCCGCTGACGTCACCGCCGCCGAGTTGCTGGAATACCGCATCCGCTGCGCTTTTCGTTGGGGTCGCTTTTTGTTCGTTTAACGCGTCAGCCCACAGATCGTCCAGTGCTCCGCTGTTTTCATCGGACGGATTGTTCATGTCACTCATTTGGGCTGTTCCTCATTCAGCGAATTCAAAATCGGGTTGATCAAGTGCTCAACGCGTAACGCATACTGACCGTTAATCGTGCCGTACTGGCTTGTCAGCACGGGGACACCATCCACATGGGCAATAATGCGGTCGGGTTTGTCTATCGGCAAAACGTCGCCGGGTTGTAATTTAAGGATCTGGGATAACCGCATTGAGATGTCGGCAAAGTTAGCCACCAGCTCAAGCTGTGAGTGCTGGACCTGGCGAACCAGGTTTTCACGCCAGTTCTGATCTTCGTTGCGTGAGTTCTCCAGTGGCGGGTTAACCAGCAGTTCGCGCAGCGGTTCAATCATGCTGAACGGCAGACAGATATTGAACTCGCCGGTCAGGTTACCGATCTCCACGTGGAACGGCGTGTTGACGACGATATCGTTCGGGGAGGTGGTGATATTGGTAAACTTCACCTGCATCTCGGAACGAACGTATTCCACTTCCAGCGGGTTAATCGCTTTCCACGCGTCGCTGTAGGACTCCAGCGCCAGCTTCAGCATGCGGTTGATGACGCGCTGTTCGGTGTGGGTGAATTCACGACCTTCTACTTTGGTCGGGAAACGCCCGTCGCCGCCGAACAGGTTATCCACCGCAATGAACACCAGGCTTGGCGAAAACACGACCAGACCGGTGCCGCGCAGCGGCTTCAGATGAATCAGGTTAAGGTTGGTTGGCACCGGCAGGTTGCGGGCAAACTCGTGATACGGCTGAATGCGGATCGCACCGACCGTGATATCCGGGCTACGACGCAACAGGTTGAACAGCCCCATACGGAACTGACGTGCAAAACGTTCGTTAATGATCTCCAGCGCCTGCAGACGTTCACGTACTACGCGGCGCTGGGTATTCGGATCATAGGGACGAATATTGTCGTCACCCGTTAGGCCCGGTTGCGGATCATCGTTTTTATCGCTGTCGCCGTTGAGCAGCGCATCGATTTCTGCCTGAGAAAGAATACTGTCGCCCATGTCGTTACCGCAGAATGAAGGCTGTATACAGAACGTCAGTGACTTCCTGCTTAGGTTGGCCGTTTACCAGCGGGGTGGCCAGCGTCTCTTTGATGGCGTCGACCAGCTTTTGCTTACCCACGTCGGTGGCCAGCGCGGAGGCGTCCTGACGAGAGAACAGCAGAAGAAGACGGCTACGCACTTCCGGAAGATAATCATTCAGGCGCGCGCGGGTGGCTTCATCCTTCAGGCGCAGCGTAATACCGACATACAGCACACGATCCGCATCACCGAGGTTAACGGTGAAGGTGTCCAGAGGGAAAAAGACCGGCGCCGGCGGCGGTGCGGGTTCGGCTTTGGCGGCAGCGGTTGAAGGTTCCTGCTGCATACGCCAGTAACTATAGCCCGCGGTAGCGCAGGCGGCGAGCGTGATCAACACCAGCAGCGGGATCCAGATGGAACGCTTACTTTTTTTGGTGATAGCGGAGTCTGTCATCTGATACGAGCTTCCTGTTTCGGTACAGCTTAATAAGGTGATTATCCCGTGTCCTGCCGTCGTCAAAGCGTGGAAAAGACGGGGATAATCACGCTACCTCTGGCGTTTAGGCGAAGATGTCCACGGCGCTGTTACCGCGCGCCGCGGATTGCAGGGCGGCAGGGGTGGGCAGTAGCTCCTCGCTCTCTTCATTAAATCCGCCGTTGTGACCGGAACGTGAAGCCTGATGCTGCTGCGATGAGGATTGCTGTTGCCCGGCAAAGCTTTCGCTGCTGACGCTGCTCTGAGAGAGCTGAATACCGTTCTCTGCCAGTGACGTCCGCAGGACAGGCAGTGCCGCTTCCAGCGCCGCGCGCACGTGGCTGTGTGCCGAGACCATCTGCAGCTGCGCCTGGTTATCATCCAGTTTAAGCGAGATTTGCACCTGGCCCAGATCTTCCGGGTGCAGGCGCAGCTCCGCAGTCTGTTGCCCCTGCTTAGTGAACAGCGTGATGTGCTGGCTCAGGGACTGCTGCCATTCGTGAGTACCCAGCGGCTGGCTTAACACCGGCGCGGTGGCAACGGTAGCGGCAGGCTGGCTGGTGGCATGACTGGACATGATCGGCGCCAGGGTAGCCGTGGGTGAGGATGATGAAGAGGAACTGGCGAATTCCTGCTTCTCTGCCGCAGCGGCCACGACCGGAGTGACTGGCGCATTGGCGGAGAGATCCGGGCCGTTGTTTTTCGCCTGACTCTGATAAGGTGCGGAAAGCTGCGCTTTATCGTGGTCTCCCGCTGCCGCGTTCAGGGGGGAGTGGCCCGCTGCGTTTGGCGAAAGCGTCGCTGAACTCAATGTTGAGGTTGCGGAAACGCCGTTACTGCCCGCCGCGTGAGGCGTGCTGGTCTGCTGGTGCGGCAGCATTGCCATCAGCGCGCTTAATCCGGCCAGCTCTTCTTCGCTCAGTTCGCTTTTGCTGTCATCCTTGCTGTTGGCCGCATTGAGCGTTTTCAGGGCATCGCCCTTTGACAGCGGCACCAGCCCGGAAATCAGGGTTTCAGGCGTGGCAAGCTGCGCCGTTTCATCGCCACTCAGGGCTGGCTGACGCGCGAGCAGGTCGGCAATTTTGGCCTGCAGCGCGGTATCGCCTTTGGCGTCCTGAGCGACTTTTGACAGCTTACTGCCAGCGGCTTTCAGGTCAGCCAGGGTCAGCGGCGCATCTTTGCCCTTGCCCGTCGCGTCCGTCAGGGCACCCGTCAGCAGGGAGAGAAAGTCTTGCGCACCGTCGGTGCCTTTCCCTGTTTGCATCCCGCCCGACAGGTCGCTGTCGCTCATCAGCAGTTGTTGCAGTGTGATCATTCCGGTTTCCTCATTGATGCGCGCTGGGCAAACTCATCCATTTTTTTCTGATCCAGACGGTTTTCCGCCAGGGTCGCGGCTGCGATCTGCCGGTCCTGTAAGGTTTGCCAGGCCTGCAGCCGCTGTTTTTTCTCACGCCAGAAATTCAGCGCGGTATCGACTTTTTGGGTCCACTGGTTAAGCTGCTGGCGGTGCTGCTCTATCGCCTTCTCCAGCGTCTGGATAAACTGCTGATAGTTAATCCACCGCTGGCTTCCAATGCCCTGGGTCATATCGGTATTGAGGTTGGTGCGATACTCATGCTGATAGTCGATTAACATCTTCAACTGTTCTTCAGCCTGCTGGCACCCGCGTCGCATTGCGCCAAGCTGCAATGCGGCATCATCAACTTCTTTTTCAGCCAGATCTTTCAGCGTTGATAACGCGCTGTTTTGCGCCATGACCTTCGCCCTCCACCTGTGTTACACCTGCGGGAAAATCAGCTCCAGAGCCTGGATTGAATCTTCCCAGTCGGCACGTTCAAAAATGCCCTGTTGTAAAAACGCCTCCAGCTGCGGCCACAGGCTAATCGCTTTGTCGAGCATAGGATCGCTGCCTTTGGCATACGCCCCCACGCTGACCAGATCGCGGTTGCGCTGGAAGCTGGAGAGGAGTTGTTTAAAGTTACGCACGCGGGCGTAATGCTTCTCGGTGATCAGCGCCGTCATTGCGCGGCTGATGGATGCTTCAATATCAATCGCCGGGTAGTGTCCGGCTTCAGCCAGACGACGCGATAACACAATATGACCGTCGAGAATGGCGCGCGCGGAGTCGGCAATCGGGTCCTGCTGGTCATCGCCTTCGGTCAGTACCGTATAAAATGCAGTGATGGATCCGCCGCCGCTGATGCCGTTCCCTGCGCGTTCAACCAGCGCAGGAAGTTTGGCAAAGACCGAAGGCGGGTAGCCTTTGGTGGCCGGTGGCTCACCGATAGCCAGCGCAATTTCACGCTGTGCCATCGCGTAGCGGGTGAGGGAGTCCATGATCAGCAGCACGTGCTTGCCGCGGTCGCGGAAATCTTCGGCAATACGGGTGGCGTAGGCGGCACCCTGCATACGCAGCAGGGGGGACACATCCGCCGGGGCGGCGATTACCACTGAACGGGCCCGGCCTTCCGCACCCAGAATGTTTTCGATGAAATCTTTGACTTCACGGCCACGCTCACCAATCAGCCCAACGACGATCACGTCGGCCTGGGTATAACGCGCCATCATGCCGAGCAGGACCGATTTACCCACGCCGGAGCCGGCGAACAGACCCATACGTTGTCCGCGTCCTACCGTGAGCAGGGCGTTAATCGGCCGTACGCCGGTATCCAGCACATGCTCTATAGGGGTACGCTGCAGGGGGTTAAACGGCTGGGTGATCAACGCCCCGGTTTCGGTGGTGTCCGGCGCGGGCAGGCCATCCAGCGGTTTCCCGCTGCCGTCGAGCACGCGGCCGAGCAGGGCCGGACCAAGCGGCAGCTGTTTCCCGCTTTGCAGGCCTTCGCCGCTGATGTTTTTCGCGTAGACGCGGGCGCCGGGGAGAATACCTTCCACCTCTTCAAGCGGCATCAGGAACAGTCGCTGACCGTTAAACCCAACCACTTCGCTTTCGACTTCACGCGTTTCCTGACCATCCTGACGCTCAATCACACAGGTTGCGCCCAGCGGAAGCTGCAGGCCGGTGGCTTCCAGTACCAGACCGGTCGCGCGCGTCAGTCGTCCATAACGACGAACGGAGGGCAGTTGCGCCATCTTCGTCTCAAAGTTGTCGAGCGTGTTGAGCCAGCGGGTGAGGCGTGCGGTCATCAGACGACTCCCGGTGCCGCCAGGCGGCACAGTTCCTGCCAGCGAGTGGCGACGCTGGCATCCAGGTCACCTTCGTCGGCAGAGACTTTGCAGCCGCCGTGGTGTAACGACGGATCGCCGCGCAAACGCCAGCCGTGCAGGCTGAGGGTTGCCCCCAGACTCTCTTCAATGCGCTGCAGATCGTCCGGGTGAACGCGCAGCTGCGGTTTGCCGCTGAACAGCGGCTCCTGCTGCAGAAGCCCCTGAATCTGTTTGATCAGCGCCGTGTTATCCACCACAGGCGTCTGGCCAATGACCTGACGCGCAGCTTCCAGCGCCATCTGCATCAGACGGGACGCAATCACGCTGTCCAGCGCGTCCAGCGTGTGCTGGAACTCGCTGACCAGCTGCTGCATGCGGGCGTGGATCGGCGCCTGCTGCTGACGCGCCTGGTCGATACCGTGCTCTAATCCTTTCGCCAGACCTTCCTGATAGCCCAGATCGTGACCTTTCTGGCGGCCTTCATTCAGACCGGCAGTGTAGCCCTGCTCATGCGCCTGCATTTGCAGCTGCGCCAGCATCTGCGCTTGCTTCTCCTCCTCGCTCAGCTCGGGCTGCCCGACGTCGGCGTCAGGCTCTGCGGGTGAGACCTTCGCGGGCGTGAATTCAGAAAGGGGAGGGGCCAGATCGTCTGGCGTCCAGCGCTTCCACGACAGCTCATTAGACATAGGTGTCGTCTCCGCTGCCAATCACCATCTCGCCGGTTTCCGCCAGACGACGAACAATAAGCAGGATGGCTTTCTGTTCGTTCTCCACCTGAGACAGACGAACCGGACCGCGGTTGGCAAGGTCGTCGCGCAGGATATCCGCCGCACGCTGAGACATGTTGCGCAGGAACTTCTCGCGCAGCGGCTGTTCGGCACCTTTGAGGGCGATAAGCAGCGATTCGGAGTCCACTTCCTGGAGCAGGCGCTGGATGCTGCGATCGTCCACTTCGACCAGGTTTTCGAACAGGAACATCTCGTCGATAATTTTCTGTGCCAGCTCGCCGTCGAATTCGCGAACCGCGGTAATAACCGCTTCTTCCTGCTGCGTTTTCATCAGGTTGATGATTTCCGCCGCCGTTCTCACGCCGCCCATTTTGCTGCGCTTGAGGTTCTGACCGTCGAGCAGGTTGTTCAGTACTTCGGTCAGCTCCGCCAGCGCGGCCGGCTGGACGCCACCGAAGGTTGCGATACGCAGCATCACATCGTGACGCAGACGCTCTTCGAACAGGGCCAGAATATCGGCTGCCTGACCCCGTTTGAGGTGGACAAGGATGGTGGCGATAATCTGCGGGTGCTCGTCGCGAATAAGGTCGGCGGCACTCTGCGGCTCCATAAAGTTAAGCGTTTCGATCCCGCTGGCGGTATCGCGCGTTTCCAGAATGTCTTCCAGCAAGCTGGCGGCACGCTCTTCGCCCAGCGCCTTGACCAGGACGGAGCGCAGGTAGTCGTTGGCGTTGACGTTGAGCGCGGCAAACTGTTCGGCTTCCTGCTCAAATTCCGACAGCACTTCGGTCAGCTGTTTATTGGAGATCTGACGCACGTTGGCCATGGCCGCACTGAGGATTTGCACTTCCCGCTGGGAGAGGTGCTTAAACACCTCTGCCGCGCGGTCTTCGCCAATGGTCATCAGCAGGATGACGCTTTTATCGGTGCCTGTAAGCGTATTACTCATGTTCGTTACCCATCCACTGGCGGATGACCAGCGCCACGACGCGCGGATCGTTATCTGACATTTCGCGAATGCGCTGGCTCATCACTTCGGCGCCCATGCGCTGGTTAGCCCGACGCTGCTGCATCTGCTCATCTTTGCTGAGGCGAACTTCAACCGCTTCTTCCGTTTCCTGACGCGTAGACATCTGTTCGCGAGCGGCTTTTTCTGCTTCAGCACGACGCTGGAGTTGTGGACGAACGCCCTTACGCCACAGCAGCCACGCGACAATCAGCACCAGCAGCCAGCGTCCTGCGGACATCAGCTGGTCGATAAACGCCTGTTGTTGCCAGAACGGCAGTTCACCGCCGGTCTCTTCAACCGCGTTGAACGGCGAGTTCACCACGTTAAGGGTGTCGCCACGCTTCTCGGAGTAGCCCATCGCTTCGCGGGTCAGGTTTTCAATCTGCTTCATCTGCTCAGCGGTTAACGGCAACGGTTTGCCATCCGCCAGCGTTTTGTAGTTCACCACCACCGCAACAGAGAGACGCTGAATATCGCCCACGTTGAGTTTAGTGTGGCGGATCGTCCGATCCACTTCGTAGTTCGTGGTTTCGTTACGGCTAGTGGTGCGTGGACCGGCGTTACTGGTCGTTGAGGTGGTCTGCTGATTATTTTGCTGACCGTTCTGCTGATTGGCCGGCGGCGTGGAAATCGGTGCCGTGTTTGCCGGAGCAGGCTGGTTAGAGAGCGCACCCGGCACGCCGCCAGGGTAGGCGCCGCCTACCTGTTCGCTGGAGTTGATCTGACGCGAGCGCATCACCGCCTGAGCCGGATCGCCGTTCGGGCTGTATTGCTCTTCGGTTTGTTCTTTATTAGAGAAGTCAATCTGCGCGGTCACCTGCGCATGCACGTTGCTGTTACCGACAACCGGGCCGAGGATCGCTTCAATGCGACGCTGGAGACGGTTTTCTACGTCTGCGGCATATTTCAGCTGCGCGTCGTTCAGGTCACGCCCGGCGGTATTGGATTGGGTCAGCAGGTGTCCGCTTTGATCGACCACCGTCACGTTACCCGGTGGCAGACCGGCGACGGCGCTGGAGACGAGATGCGTCACCGCGCTGATTTGCCCTTCGTCCAGCGCGCGGCCAGGTTCGAGGTTCACGGTCACGGAAGCTGAAGGGGATTTCTGTTCACGAACAAATAAAGAAGGCTTAGGCATCGCCAGATGCACACGGGCACTCTTCACCGGGCCTAACGTTTCAATGGTGCGGGCCAGCTCACCTTCCAGCGCACGCTGGTAGTTCACCTGCTCGCTGAACTGGCTGATACCGAACTTTTCCTGATCCAGCAGTTCAAAACCGACCGCACCGCCCTTCGGCAGGCCCTGCTGGGCCAGACGCAGACGCAGCTCGTGGACCTTATCAGCAGGCACCTCAAGGGCACCGCCGTTATCGGCAAAGCGATAAGGGATGTTCATCTGGGTAAGCTGGGTGACGATGGCACCGCCATCCTGATCGGAAAGGTTGCTATAGAGCGTGCGGTAATCAGGGCTTTTTGCCCATAAAACCATCGCTACAAGGATGGCAATAGCGGCAGCGCCTGCCACGATCAACGGGATTTTAGGATTCGCGCGAAGGCGGTTCATCCACTCGAGTGATTTATTTTGCGGCGCTGTCGATGCTGTTGCACTCATTGCGCACCTCTTAAATCCTGGTGGTTTACGTTATTCGTGTAGAGAAACAAAACTGACTCCCGGGTCGGCAAACACGACAAAAGTTCCATATTGATGGCCCTGCCATTATTTGATGATTCCGGATTTTCTATGCGTCAAATAACCTGGTTTTTTCACGCTATTTACCGCCATTATCTTATTGACAAGCTGTTAGTCTTGACCGCGTAAAAAACCATCCAGGGGAGAGTCATGGCTATACAGGGCATTGAAGGGGTAATCAGTCAGTTGCAGGCAACGGCGATGACGGCCCGTAATCAGAATGTGGCAGAACAACAGCCGACCATCAGCTTTGCGGGGCAACTGCATGCCGCTCTTGACCGTATCAGCGATACCCAGACCGCGGCGCGTACCCAGGCGGAGAAATTCACCCTCGGTGAGCCGGGCGTGGCGCTGAATGACGTGATGGCCGATTTGCAGAAAGCCACGGTTTCCCTGCAGATGGGAATTCAGGTGCGGAATAAACTGGTGTCGGCTTATCAGGAAGTGATGGGCATGCAGGTTTAGGTTAGATAACCTAATGATATTTATAATTAATAATCATCCAATCCCACTGCGTGGGGCATGGATGGGGCAAACTCACTCAGTTTCTGGTTGAGGATGAGTACCTGGTCCTGGTTATTTTCAGCCATCCAGGATCCGTACACCCGGTAAACCATTTGCGCGTCGGTGTGGCCCATTTGCTTCGCGATGAAGTTCGGGTTAGCACCGGCGGCCAACGACCAGCATGCATACGTGTGTCGGGACTGGTATGCTCTGCGATAGCGAATCCCGGCGCGTCGCATTGCAGCTTCCCAGGACTGGTTGATCGACCCCACAGCGTAATGATGCCCGGCACGGCCATTACGTGATGCGATCTGCGGGTTGAACACGAACGTGCACGGATGCACATCAGTACGGCCATACTCGCGCAGTTTCACCTCAACCTGATACTGCTTACCCAGGCGTGTTAATTCGGCCTGGCTCTTCAGCACGTCGATCGCTGGCTGAATGAGGTTAATGATGCGGTCCGTTCCTGCCTCCGTTTTCGGAAGTGTGAATTCCTTCGTTAACGTGTGGTTCCGGCGGATCATCATCGTGCCCGCTTTCAGGTCGATATCTTCCCAGGCCAGCGACACAAGTTCGCCGTGGCGAACTCCGGTGTACACAGCCAGAGACCACATGTTTTTCAGCTGCTGGTGAGCGCAGGCGTTAATCATCCTGACAAACTCCTCACGCGTCAGCGGGTCAGGTTCGCAGCGCGACCGCTTAAGCATGGCGATCCCGGTGAACGGGTTCACCCTGACATACCCGCTGTCAGCAGCAAACTTAAACATCCCGCCCATGGTCTTCATGTAGTTGTTGACCGTTCTGACTGAGCGGCCCTTAACCGGCGTTTTCTGCCCGACTTTCAGCGTGTGATAACCGGTCAGCAATTCCTTCCTGATAAACAGCAGATCTTCCTGCGTTACCGCAGATACCAGCCTGTCCCCACCAATCCTGGGCACCATGTTGCGCGCTATAGATGCATAGCGTGACATCGCGTTGGTGCTGATCTCCATACGCTTCAGTTCAAGCCACTTGTTCGCCAGCTCCAGCACGGTGATTTCCTTGCTCTCCACCCCAAACCTTTTCAGGTTAGGCGAGTCTGGGAATTGCGCTGCATAGTTGAAGTTGCCGGTCTTAATCGAAAAGCACACCGACGCGCGCAGCTCGCCAGCGACCTTCCTGTTTTTTGGTGTATCCGGCACGCCGAGGCTTTCACGAACCCGGCTGCCTTTATAGATGAACCATATGCGGAGCGTTCCGCCGTGGTTCTCCACGCCTGTTGGGTATGCTGACTTAGCCATTATTCCCTCCTGACGTCCAAGAGCCCGCTAAGCATAAACGGATCTTCATTGGCGCGCACCCGGCTGTTTCTTTGACATGCTCTCAACCCACTGGTCGACAGCCTTTCGGTTGTACATGCATTCACTGTTCTTCTTCGGCACGCCGTCCGGGGAAACATGCAGATATTCCCGCCCGATCATCCAGCATTTTTTGCGGGCCCGCTCGATAGTGCCAGGGCGAAGGCCGGTAATCTCGACGAGCTTTTCTTCTGTTACCCAGTCGTTGGGCACGATTAAGGTCATTTCGCTCATGGTCGCTCCTATGACATCGTTTTATAAAACTGCGGGCCGTCTGGCGTGGCCGCGCGTAATTCGTTTTCCGCGCGCACTGAATAATTGCCGTCATCCCAACGCACCCAGGCTTTCGGGTGATCGCCTTCCGGCTCCAGTTGGCTATCCACCACGCCATGGATACCACCGGTCTTCTTCTGGACTAATGCGCCCACATTAAAAGCAGCCATTGCACACCTTCCGGTTCGTGAAGAAATGAGATGAGAGCGCCCAGCGCCATAAGTGCGGCGATGAGCCAGTTAATGGGGTTTGATTGCATGGTGAACTCCCAAAAAGAATGCCCTCACAGTGGAGGGCAAAAGGGATAACGGAGCAGTGCTTTCGCACCCAATAGCCAGCTCATAACTGGCTATCAGTTGCGTCATGGTTTGATGTGAAGACGCGGCTCACCGTCTTTCGGTTCCGGCCAGTGGCGGGTCATGTTCACCTTTAGTTTTTCTTCCAGCGCCGCGGTGATTTGCTCATCGGTGATACCGGCGCGCCGCTGCGCGTCCCAAAGCAGGAACTGCATATCAGCCCACTCGCTGAGGTCGCCAGGATCGGCGGCAGCTTCCAGCGCCTCTTTCGAAAGGTGCTTCAGTGGTCCAATGGGGCCGACGTTGCCGAAGGTTTGTTCTGACCATTCAGCGTGGCGCCGCCGGATCAGGTTTCTGGTGAACTGTGATTTCTTCGATTCGTAAGGTTTCACGCTCTCTCCTCATGCCGCACGCTGGGCGCGCAGCTTCTTCAGATGTTCTGCTGTTTCGACTTCTTCGGCGATCCGCTCAGCCTGTGCTTTGGTCAGCGGCTCGAATTCATGTTGAAAGCGGCCCATGCTGGCGATGCAGGTGCGACCGTTGCGGATGTAGTGGATGACTTCGTGGGTAGCGCGGAGGATTTTGCAGGGCGCGCCGTGGGGATCGGCGTACCAAGTATTAGGCTGGATTATCCTGAACATTGGCCTGCTCCAGAAGCATGAGGAACACGATCATTGCACCGCGCAGCGGGTTGGACTGATACTGAACGCGGCATTCATCGAACTGGTCAACAGCATTCCACCACTCAGAACTGGCATCTTCAGCGCAATCCCAAACCAGACTAATGCGATTATTAAGGATGATCGGACCCGCATCCTCCCAGCAAAGAGTTGGCGCATATTGCTCCCATGGGTTTTCACCATCACTCACCCAAACAGTGTGTGGGCGGAGTTCGTGATATTTGCTCGTCATGCCAGTGGCTTTGCTATCGTCAATTTCCTGAACCAAAAGCCCATTTGCGATCGCCACTCGTTTGTTAATTTCAAAGTCGCTTAGCTTGCTGTAATCCATCACATCCCCCTCTGCTTATTCTTCAGTTCGATCACGCCCTGACATTCTGCGCACGTATGGCAGCCGGGGACGGCAGCGCGCCGCGGCTCGGGAATTGGTTCGTCGCATTCTTCACAACGCTCAGCTGATACGGCATTGCGGTTCACTCGGTGAGCCGAAAGGGCAGCGTTACGTTGAAGCTCTTCAATCTCTGCTGCGGTATCGATGATATCGGCCATGTTAAGCGTCCCAGTTGATGCCAGCAGACACAAGCTGTCGGCAATGCCTAATGATTTGAGCGCGGTTGACGGTGCCAAGGCGCCATGGAGAGCAATAAGGAGTGATGTCTATTTCTTCGTCCCAGCCAACTTTATTGCGGGCATCCATCTCGCCCTCATGGTCGTGCGTCAGCATAATTAAATGGTCGTGGAGTACGAAAAAGGCATCGTAACTATCGCACTCGCCAGTCCAGTAATCAGGGGAGCCCCAAAGGTGCCATTCGTCGTGATAAACCGTTCCATGACGGCCTTCGAAATCACCATACTCAAGGGTGAAATCTGCGGCGTTAATGCTCCTTGGTCTTAGTTGAATAAGCAGCTCCATTGCCGATTTGCTGAACTTCTTTTCAATACGAGCTTTACGGTTTGTGAACTTGTAGCGAGCCATAGTCAATGCTCCCGGAACTGTCGGTTAATTCGGTTGAAGGTGAACGCCAGCAATAAAAAAGGCCGCTTTAGCGACCTGGTGATTTGCTTTTTCATAGTGGGTTTCGTTTGGGTTTGTTTTTCGCAGCCCCAGCAAAAAACAGAGCGAAGACGAGAGCGGAGGCCGCTAAAGCCGTATGGTCGGTGACGATGAGGGCATAGATTGTCATTACGGATAGAGGAATGCTTAACCACAAATATTTCATTTCCTCACGCACGAACTCATAGGTCATGCATCCGCATAAAACAGCAATCCATCCCAAAACGGTAATCACCAGGTACGAGTAATAGGCAAACTGCTGCGCCTGCTCGTTACCGAAAAGAAGACATCCAATAATGGCCAGGCTAATTGCCGTTGATAATATTTTGCTCATGCTGCACCGCCTTCATTCTTCTCGGCTTCGACTGCCATCTGCTCAAGCCGTCGCGATAGCTCGGCGGCCAGCGTCTGGAATTCTTCCTCTGTCGCCACCGGGATCGGCACAAAGCGAATCCCGATGTGGGCTAGGTGATTGGCTATTTCGAGGCTTTTTCTCAAATCAACGGGGGAGGCTCTGTTCATGCGGCGCGCTCCGCCATTATTTCGGCCTTCTGCTCGTCGTTGAGCATGTCGTCAGAGACGATCGCCACACGGTTGCTGGCACTCCACGATGCTGGAGCACTTTCTTTCAGCGCCTTATTCAGCGCCTCAGCAGCATCGCGCACAGCTTGCGGCAAACAGTAATAGTCATCGCCATCAGGCATGATCTCCTCGCAGTGCTGCTCCAAGTCGAACTCAGGCGGATAGTTAGGCTCGCAGATCATTAACTGCAACTCACTGGGCAGCAGGGAGTGCTCATAGCAATAGTCGGCCAGCGACTCAGCGTCGAAAAAGTACTGGTCATCATCAAAGATAACGAGCGGCTCTCCGGTCCATACCGCGCGCTCAAAGGTAGCGAACTTCGCCTGGCGGCTTTCGCGGTGGCATTCTTCGCAATAGCCATGAGTGCTATGAATAGGATGCTCATCAGGTTTTTTTTTACACTTGCGATGAGTAGCGCCGCACCAACGCGCCTGGTGCTCGTCACCACCCCAGAAACGACCTTGACGGTCTACCCAACCAGTTACGGTCTGGATGCTGGCCGCTTCATCGCTGTCCATCATCACGATTTTTTCAGTTTTCATATTCATTGTTCGGCTCCAAACCGCCCATTAAGGCGGCCAGTTTTGACGACGAACTCCAGGAGGCTAACTCCCAGAGCTTCAATTTTCTTGTGATGCTTGTTGATGATGGGAGGCACCGTTTCGTTCCAGTTAGGCTTTGGCTTCTTGCGCATGGCCTGCTGGATTTCCTCGGTGCAGCGGCGGCAGGCGTTTTCATTCGCTGGCGTCATGCGGCCTCCGTTTTCACGACGTCGATGGCGCAGTCGGGCAGCAGTTCCACCGCGGCGGTGGCGCACTGATTTCCCCAGTGATGCCAGCCTGGCGCTGCGCTGCGACTGAATAACTCAATGCGTGGCACATCACCGTAAAGCAACTCCATCCTGTGCCGTACTTCCCACGGCTTTTCGCTGTGCGCTCCGAGCGGGCTGTATACCACCTGCTTAATCCCGGCGTGCTTTCGTTCCAGCCCGGCGCCGCGGGTAGCAATCAGCAGATCTTCGGTATTGGCCCGGGTGTGGTTGCCGCCGTTCATGCGAGTCTCGGCGTTAAGCAGATCGAGGAAGTCGTAAAAATCGCTGACGTCCCCCTCGGACAGCGCCTTGTTGATGCGCAACTCGGCGTTCTGATTCAGCTTCACCCAGGTAAAGCCCTTCATCGTGCGAACGGTGAAGCCCCAGGCCTCAGCCAGTTCGATAGCTTCCTGGTTATGCGTGCCGGTGTACCACATCGCCAGCACCGCGTTTTCGGCGGCAAGCTCCCACACCGGCAGGCGCTTAATGTCGATTAGCTTCATGGTTGAGTAGTGATCGGCGGCAGCGCCGTTGCTGATGGTGTTGCCGTAAGACCAGGGCGGATCAGCGTAGATAAGAGCGTATTTTCCTGTCATTTCGCGCCGCCTTTCACAAAAATAACCCAGTGGGTTTTGTCGGCTTTTCCTGTTCGTTGCCATATGGCGGGCTTCTCGTCAGTCAGCGCCAAAATATTGCTTACCGGGATCTGAGTTTCGTTCCATTTGAAGATGAGCACGCCGTGTGGCCACAACACCCGAAATGCTTCTGCGAAGCCGGCACGCAGATCATCGCGCCACGTTTCTTTGTTCAGCCGGCCGTACTTTTTCCCCATCCACGCGTTATCTCCGACGCGCTCAAGGTGTGGCGGATCGAACACGACTACAGGGAAAGTGTTGTCGGCAAAGGGAAGGGCACGGAAATCAGCTATAAGGTCCGGGCTTATGATTAACTGGCGGCCGTCGCAAAGTTCATGCTGCTCGGCACGGATATCACTGAAAACAGCGCGATCATCCTGCTTATCGAACCAGAACATGCGAGAACCGCAGCACATGTCCAAGATTGTTGAATCTGTCATGCCGCCTCCTGCCTTTCCCGATATTCCTCAGCGAGCCGCTGCGCCTTTAATGGATTGCTGACCACTTCACCCCATGGCATTAGCCAGCCTTTTCCAATGAAGGGAAGGCGCAGTGTGCCAACCCTGATGTCGTCGTGAGCGTGAGTCATAGGATGGACTCCATTTCGTCGATGTAGAGGCCCTGAGCAATTAGGCGGCTACGGCGGGCGGCACGTTCAATGCATTCCTGCCGTCTACCTTCCTGCGATTGCTCTATGGCGCGCCGGGTGAACAGCCGCGATTTGCCCTGCGGCGTTACAACCTTCGGCTTCGTGACGAGGTCGAAAGTGCGGTCGCAGATGCCGTCCTCGTTGAGCCATTTTTTCGACTCAACGATATGCGCTATCTGTCCGGAGCCGCGGGTGATGCCGTTGGCGACCCGGTTAAACTCGATGAGCGTTACGCCAAACTTCTCGGCGATTTCGCTGCCGGTTACCGGGCGGCCGCGCGTCTGAATCATCCAGATAACACGCTCACGGAGGCCCGAGAATTGCCCGGTTCGCCCGGGCCTGCGGTAGAAGGGTGTGCGTTTCATGCTGCACGCTCTGTGATTTTCTGAATTTCAGATTCCAGATCTGCAATGAAGCTCTTAACCTCAGACTCGATTTCGCGCGCCAGCTCTTCATCGAAATGAATGCGCTTCTTGAAATAGGCGAGATCAGGCGGCAGGCGATCATCGAAACTAACGAAATCACACCATTTCCGCCCGGTGCACATCATCTGCGCATGCATTTGCAGCATGTACTGGCGCTTTGGCTCGCCAGTTTTCAGCGTTTCAAGATGGGTCCAGGTGTTGGGGCATTTGATTTCGATAAGCCCGTCGTCGTTAACAAGTCCGTCCGGGCTGGCTGCGAATCCGGGTATGGTTGGGTGATCGATGAGTCCAACTTCAGTGATTTCCGCATCGAACTCATTCAGCGCGTACATTTCGCGCGCCACTGGCTCAAGTTCAGTGCCGCGCATCATCGCGGCATTCGAAAACCCTTCCTCCAGCTTCCCGGTCAGTCGTTGGCAAATCAGCTCTGCCATGTAGTTCTGGCGGCTGGTGGAGTAGCCCGACTTAGTCCGGGCCATGACATCAGCCAGTCGACTGGCTGTGACCTTGCCGCAGCGCGCAGCAAACCATTCAGGGGTGCGTTGCTCCATCATTCAGCCTCCGCATCTGCGACATTGACAGGCTCGGCGTTGTCGACAGCAAGACTCATGTCATACATGCGTCGCTTCTCAACTGCTCCAATTACCTGCTTCTCTTCAGCGCTCAGCGCCACCCAGAACTCTTGATACTTAACGGTTCCAAGGCGCGCGGCAGACTCGCCTTTTGCGATCAGGTCCGGACGACGGCTATCTGATTCATGGCCTGCATGAACCTCTGCCGTTGTTCCTTCAATCACTCGCTCGGCCTCGTCCTGGTCGAAGATACCAGCGAAACCAAAGGCCAGACGCGCGCACTGAATCAGCGTCTTGTGGCGAAGCATGCGTGTAGGGTGGGACTGCCATGGCTGAGTGTTGCGTTTGCACTCGCCCATATACTCGGTGACGATTGTCGGGTGCTTGCGGTCTTTGCGGTAAATCTTGCAGGTGCACGCGCCTTCCTCTTTGTCGTAAGAGAACTCCATACCGTCAAACTGAGGATGTTCGTTGATAATGCGAGCCCATCCATCAACGCCGACGACCGGGACAATCCCTCCTTTATCTGGGAAGGCATAAATCTCTTTTGTCCATGGGTTCAGGCCGTACTGGTTGGCGACGATCAACAGGGCTGTAAACTGCTCGTCCGTGACGTTGCCACCTTTGAACGCTGTATTCTTCAGCGTATTCATCAGGTCTGTACCGGCATCCATGCCGAGGCGTGCGGCCAGTTTCCCGGCCATGGTGGAAAGTGCAGTACTCATTGTTAAATCCCTCAAAAATTAAAACGGGCAGCCGGTACGGTGTTCCCAGTCGTATTCCGCCTGGGCGTAAGCAACTGCCGAAATGAAATCGTTGTAGGCCTCGCCAGCTTTATCGCTGCGAAGTCCTTCGTATGGGCTGGAGTCAATCGGTACGGAGAAGTGGAAGAGTCCGGACGGCTCTTTTGGCATCATGTCGATGATTTGCTGAGCCCGGTCGTCGATCCACTTCTCTTTCTCGTCCGTGAGCTGCTGTTCAACCCAGCGCCGATCTTCGATGCGGTCGTAAGTGAGGTATGCGTTCATGGTTGCCTCAGTAGTGGATTTTCGCGCATGGGATTAGGTCATCTTTCAGAGCGGTTAGCACTTCGATAGCCTGTTCGCGGGTTAAGCTGGTGTGGCTGGTGAGCGCATTAACAATGTTGGTGCCGACCGTCTTGCGGTGCTTCACGTCAGCTTCACGTTTTGCCTGTTCGTCGGCGATGCGTTTCTCTTCGGCCAGGCGTTTCTCTTCTGCCTGTTTTGCCTTGAGGCGCTCAGCCTCCACTGCCGCGGCTTTTTCGCGTTCCGCCCGGGCTTCTGCTTCCTGCTTCTCGCGAGCTGCACGCTGTTCCGCTTCGACGCGCTGGCGTTCAGCCAGCTCTGCACGGGCTTTCTCTTCAGCTTCACGGCGCGCTGCGGCTTCAATCTCTGCTTTGTGCTTCGCTTCGGCATCGCGGCGGGCCTGTTCTGCCGCTTCCTGTTTCAGCCGCTCGTCACGTTCACGTTGAGCCTGTTCCGCCAGGCGTCGCTGTTCTTCGCGGTCGCGGTCAATATCCTTGTTCATCAGCAGGGCCATTTCATGGTCTGCTTCGATCTTGGCAGCCAGTTCCTGATCGAACTTGATGTTAATTTGCAGAGCTTCGGCGTGCAGCGCGTTCATAGCCTCTTCAGCCTTGATGCGTTCCTGCTCGGCTTCCCATTCAGTTAGTGGGCGTCGGGTCGCATCGCGCAACTCGTCACAGGCATCAACGAAACGCTTAATTTCGGCCTCAGCCGGACGCACAGCCTCTTTCAGGCGCTTAAGGTACTCACGTCCCGGCTTTTCGATTGCTGTCTTGCTGCGGGAAACCTGCGCCGCCAGAGAGGCGACACGGTCACGGCCCTTCTTCGTGGACAGGTCCGGCACTTCGTTTACTGCCTGGCGGATCTGTTCAAGGTAAGCATCAAGGCCGCCCGAGATGTATAGCGCTGGAGCCTGATCCGGCTTGATTTCGATGACAGTTAAGTCCGTTACTTCGCTCATGGTTTCTCCTGAAATTTGGATGTGCAGATGCCGCCCGCTTAATGCCAGGCCGATCGGTTGAATAGGGGGTTAGGTATCAGTGAACCATCGGCTCGCCGCGCTCATTCAGCAGCACAACGACAGAATCACTTTTGATGATGGTTTTTTCGAAGATGTTGAAGGCGTACAGGCCTTTCTCAACGTTCGCAGAGGCGCGATAAGTTTTGCCGTGGTGTTGCAGCATTGTGCCCGGTAAAACCTCGCTACGTGGCACTGATGCTGTTCCGTAGTGCATTCCAATCATACCTTCACCTCAACCTGTTCCAGGAGGCCAGCCAGCTTCATGTGCCAGCGGTTCAGCGTCAGCTTTTCACGCGGGCTCGATACCGACGTCAGCTGCCACTCGTTATCGTTGAGCTTTTTGGCTGTGTACTGCTTGCCGTTGTGGGTGACTGTCATGATGCCTCCCGCGCGCGGAGCATGGCGTCGGCAATGTAATATGCATCTTCGGCTAATTCTTTGTATTGTGGTGATTCCGGGCCGCCACCAAACGAATGTCCGTCCCATCTGCGCACAATTGATGCCATAGCCTTAGCCGCGAAGTAGTCGCGTAGCGTCATGCCATGGCTGTCGACTATCAGGTTTTCTTTTTCACCCTTATGCACTCCGGAGTAAGGGAATGCTGGGCCGCCATTATTCTTCCTCATAAATCCTCTTGGCCTTATCGCGGCGAACGGAACGGTTAATACAAGACTTCAACGCATTTATTCAGTGTTTCAATGGGCGGTGGATGGCCGCCGGTTGTCATAACTAAGCAACCTCTGTGAAGTTGCTGAGGTATGGCCGATAAAAAACCCGCCGAAGCGGGTCATTCATTCTTTGGTATGCCGCAAAGGGCGTTTAGTGTTTCAACGGGAATGGAAAGTGCGGTGCTGGTCGCTTCACGGCGTTCCACCTCAGGCAAATATGGCACTGCCTCAGGCCACATCTCAGCCAGTTTTTTAACAGTTGAGACTTTGGTTAGAGCGCCCTTAACCTGCAATTTGAAGGCATCAACTTCATCGTAAAGAACGTTGATGGTTACCGTCGATTCAGTAAGTCGGTCGTGTAATTTTCCAACCTTCTTCAGCGTGATGTAACTTTCAGGAACAAAACCCGATTCAACTACCGGCGAGAAGGAAGCTCCGAAGAACAGGTCGCTTTCAAGATCGTGCTTACCAATATGTTTTCCACGGTGGCGATAGCGATGATCCAAACCGTTCCTGGCTAATTCGTGATACTCACCATTGATAATGGCCTTTAAAATTGCAGTTTTAGCGCCGACCTGCATCTTGATGAACGAGTTATCTTTGAAATCTTCCCGAGCCTTAGTTATTTGCTCATCGCTAGTGTTTTCCTGCTTGAGCAATGCCTGTCGAATTTCTTCAACAATTTTCGCCCTCTCATTAACCGCAGCTTTCGCTTTCTCAAACAATGGGGATGCGAGAAGCAGGTTATGGCATAGCTGATTTTTAATTTCGTTGTTAAGACGAATCATTGACTTACCCTCTGTCGTTAGCCGCTGATGCGGGAGAAATGCTTTAGTGGTGAAGGCCGGACGTTACCCCGGCGATGTGTTCAAGGTCGGACGAAACCGAACTCTCTGGGCCACCTGCCTGCCCAATCGTGAAATACGATGCGCTCACGTAGACGCTGAGCGTGTCACCGATTTCCCACGCCGCTTCACCCCAAAACATTCCTTTGGTACTACTGCCCCGATGTTCGGGAACTGAGCAGCAAACCATTCCGGTGCGGAGTCCTCTTCGTGTGCTATACCCGCCACGCGTTACACACCTGCCTCAATCCCATTGGGCGCCATTTCAATTTGCCAGGAGCGCTCCGGGTGATTTGCTGCTTGACTGAATTCTTAATGAGCAGGCGACTTGCTGTCCGCCGCTGGCTAACTTCGCTCAGCTGTCGATGTTTCGTTTCGATGGATTGATAATAGCGATGAGTATTGTTTATAGCAATACGTATTGATATTAAATAATAGCAATTGCTATTAATGTGCTGATAGCTAAAGGAATTTTTTTTGATATTTTTTAGAGAGGTTGGGATTCAGATCGTTTTTTTACTGCGGCGGGTGTAGCTGTGACGAATGGGCTGGCTGCGGCCAATAAAAAACCCAGCACTATGGCTGGGTTCTTCATGGCAGTGAAGGTTAGCGGGTAACCATAACCGTATTGTTCTGTCCTGCTTTTACTGAGGCTGCTGACATCAGCGCACCGCCTTCAGTTACCAGGCCGTACGTGGATGGGCGCATCCAAGTAACGCTGGTCTGGACGTAATATTCGCCAGGCGCAATGTTATCGAACTCAAACTTACCCTGGGCATCAGCAATAGTGACTTTCTCATATTTCGCTGCGCGCATATCTTCTTTGTCACAGCGGGTAAGCCCCATGCAGGTGGCGAACTGGAAATCGGTATAGGAGGTTTTTGGCATCAGGATAACCTGACTGCCAGCTGCCACTTTCACGTCTCCGCCCATTGTCTTAAGGAAGGCCTGGCCAGTCAGCTTCTCGGAGCCATCCAGTTTCAACTTGTCATACTCTGCCTGTGGGAACGGCGGAAGATTTACTGGTTTAGGAATGGACACACACCCAGAGAGAAGCGCAGCTGCAGTCGCTGCAATAAAGAGCTTTTTCATGATGATCCTTGCTGTGAAAAGCCGTTAGGCTAAAAGTTAACCGTGTTTTCTATATGTTTGAGGCATGCTGCCTATCACTTTTCCGAACACCAGTATCCTGTTCATTTCTTCTTTTTCAATAGGATCCCATGGACGGTAAGTCTGGTTGTCTGAAATGACAAGTAGCTTATCCTTCATCTTCTGAAGGCGCTTCACGTGAGATGTGTCGTCGTATATGAAGGCGTAGATCCCATCACCATCAAAGTGCTGGACGCTGATGTCGACGAACAGTAAGTCACCTGGTTCAATGGTCCCGGACATGCTGTCTCCGCGAACATTGATGATTCTGATCTGCTCAGCCTTCCTGCCATTAAACATCCGACGAGCGTCTTCGACTGAATATTCCACGGATCTAAGCACCTCTACGAACTCGCTGTTGATGGCTCCTGGCCCAGCGCTCACGTAAAAGTCTAGCGCTTCAATGCGGAATGTGTCAGTAGGCGCCAGCTCTGTTTTTGGCTGCGAAATCGCGGGCATTTGACCATCGTCACGCATTGGTCCAACTCCGGTTGAAAGCCACTCAGAGCGAACGCCAAGCGCATTGGCAATCTCAACGATTTTAGTTGAGCCGCGGGCGTTGCCGCTGGTCAGCCGCCAGATAGTGGGCTGAGCGACGCCAGACGCCTTAGCCAGAGCGCCCTGAGACATGCCAGATAGTTCCATTGCCTGATTCAGGCGTTCTGCAAGAGTTTCTTTTTTCATGAGTTTAAATTTATACGCTTGCGTATTGATGGTCAAAACACGTTTAGCTATTGCCTAAATCAATACGCATTGCTATTATCAATTCACACCAATACTCATAGGAATTGGAAAATGACGAACAAAACCATCCAGCGCGCCATTGATATCGCTGGTAGCCAGAAGAAATTAGCCGACCTTTGCGGTGTGGCGCAGCCGACGGTATGGCGCTGGTTGCACGGTGGCGGCATTGATGCTCGCTACGTAATGAAGATTGTTTCTGCAACCAACGGCAAGCTTAAGCCAGCAGATATCCGCCCAGATCTCGCCCAGCTCCTTGGGGCAAATAACACAGCCGCTTAACGGCGGCCCTAACCACGAAAGGGAAAGCAATGCATTCACTTGCGTATCAACAAGGTAACAAATTTTCGCCAACGGCGATGATTTACCAGAATCGCCGGGAACCTTATTCCAAGGCGTTAAACATCGATGGGATCCGCGCAGCTGTGCGCGCCTGGGCAGCTGATTGCCGCAGCCGTGAATTTGTCGCAGCGCTGATTGTGGAAGAGTGGCGGGCAACCGGCGGAACCGGTCTGGATATCCCGACTGACTCGCACCGTCAGATGCAGAAAGTGTTTCGCTGGATCGATGGCGACACAGAGTACGCCGCCAACAACATTCGCCAGCTGGCACCGGCAATTATGTCCGTCCTGCCGCTGGAGTACCGCAACCGCTTAGCGCCCCAGAACGACACTATGTCCCTGATCGCCTCTGCGATGAAAGAGTGTGCCGAAGCTAAACAGGCCGTGCTGCTGGACGCTCCAGAGCATCAGAAGCTGAAAGAGGTAAGCGAGGGTATAGCGTCGCTCTTCCGCCTCATGCCGGAGCAGGTAGGGCCGCTGATGACGATGGTCACGTCGATGCTGGGGGTTATGTGAGAGGCACCAGAAAAGAAAAAGCCCTTGAAGCGGTAACTTCAAAGGCCCTTATCACACTGTGTTACGCCAAGTAACGGGAGTAAGTATGTCAAATACCGCAGAAATTCTCAACTTTCCCGCAGTAGTTTCGGGAATACAGGAGCAACGCGTGGCCGATACAGACGATGGGTACACCCGTCTGGCAAACGAGTTGTATGAGGAGCTTATCGGCGCGAACCTGACTAAAAATCAGGCCAAGGTAGCTCATGCTGTTTGCCGCAAAACCTATGGGTTCAACAAGAAGATGGATCGCATAGCAGACTCACAACTTTCTGAGCTGACCAGACTACCTCGCCAGAAGGTTAACACTGCCAAAAACGAGCTCATTGCGATGAATGTTTTGGTGTCCGACGGCATGCTTATCGGGCCCAACAAAAACCTGAGCGAGTGGGTGATTCCAGGTACTAAACCTGCGCCAAAATGTCACCACGGTAGTGACTGTCACCATAATAGTGACAATGTCCCTATGGTAGTGACAAAAAGTGTCACCAAAACAGTGACAGCCCTGTCACCAAAATGGGGACACACAAAAGACACTATTACAAAAGACAATAAAGACAATATTAATAAACCCCCTAAATCCCCCAAACCGGCTTCGTTCGATCCGGCTGGTGTTGACCTTCCTGAATGGCTGTCAGTTTCAGTCTGGAAGTCCTGGGTCGATTATCGTCGTGACCTGAAGAAACCGATCAAGTCTCAGCAGACGGTAACTCAGGCCATCAACCTGCTCGAGCGTTGCAAGTGCAGCGGTTATCAGCCTGAAGAAATCATCAACCAGAGCATCGCAAATGGCTGGCAGGGTTTGTTTGAACCGAAAGGTGCTAAACAGCCTGTGCGCACTCCGTCACGAGTATCTGAGAACTTCGCTGGCAAGGACTATGGCCAGACTGAAATTCCGTCATGGGCGAGGGACTGAGTATGGAACTGCTCGAAAAAATCGACGCTATCGAAAAAATGCTGGAAGTTCTCGGCAGGCCGCCAGAGCAACTCCCTAACTGCGAGATCGTCTGTGAAACGGTGCTTTGCGAGAAACACGGCGAATACGAACAGCGTAAACGCGTGCTTACCAGCAGCCTGATCAAGCTACCGTCACCGCCAACTCGCTGTCCTGGCTGTCTGCGTGATGAATTGACCTTCCTGTATGCCGAGAAAAAGCGCTGGGAAGACCGCACGCGCCAGCAGAACATCGATCGCCTGCTGCGCCAGCTTGAAATCCCTGAGCGCTTTGTGACGTGCACGCTGGAAAACTACCAGCCGGTGGGTAAAGAGTCAGAACGCGCGCTGCGGGTTTGCCAGGCGTATGCCGCGAAGTGGCCCGAGCGCCTGAATCAGGGTGGCGGGCTGGTAATGTGCGGCAAGCCGGGGACCGGTAAAAACCACCTCGCCCTAGCGATCGCCCGCTACGTCATCGAGAACCACCAGAGCCCGGTAATTTTCACCACAGCGCTGAAGATTGCCCGTGAGTTCAAATCAACGTGGTCGAAAACAGCGACGCGCTGCGAAAACGACGTGATTTCGCAATTCACCACTCCGGACCTGTTGATCATCGATGAGGTTGGTGTCCAGTTCGGCAGCGAAGCCGAGAAGCTGATCATGTTCGAAATCATCAACACCCGGTACGAGCGGATGAAGCCGACCATCCTGATCAGCAACCAGACCAAAGAAGAACTGGCAGCGTTCGTAAGTGAGCGTGTTATTGACCGCATGAGCGACGGCGGCGGGTGCACGCTGTCATTCACCTGGGATTCTTACCGTTCCAAGGGGGCAGCGTGAAAGCATGCAGCGATGACTATGTCGTTATCAACGAGTATTCGAAAGGCGATGCAGCCTGGATAGAGCGCGTTGATACCGATGAAAAGCGAAAAGCACTTTACAAATCGAGTTGGGAAATAGCCGTAATCTCGCTCGCAATCGTTCGTGAATATGGGATCCGGAGGGTAGGCAATGACCATAACAATCCGTGAGCAGGTGCTGGCAGCCCTGCGCAATAACCCAGGGCTGAACAACGCCAAACTGGCAGGGCTTATCGGCATGGACACCAAAAAGATATCCGGGACGGTGAGCACGCTGCTGGCCGATGGGCTGATCAGCTGCGAAGGAAAATACGGCCAGCGCCTGTACAGCCTGACCAGCTACGGCATGCGCTTCGCCCCTGACACGATACCGGGTATGAGGCAGGGCAAGTCGAAGTTAATTCAGCGGACGGACACGAACGTGATCTGCCAGGAGTGCCGGAACAGCGCAACTATGAAGCGGGTATTGATGGTTTGGGGGAGGGTAGGGGTATGAAAATCGAAGATATCAAAAACGTTGCGGTGTTCTTCAATATGAACGGCAAGACAGTAGCGTTACGAATGGATGCAGAGCAGAAGCGGATCGTCGCATTAATGGCGCTGAACACGGCTGATGCTCGGGCAGAACTGATTGAAGTGCCGCACATGACTTTACCAGCAGAACCAGCCATGCAGGAGGCCGCCCAATGAGCAACATCGACAAACATGCCGTGCAAGCAGTTGCCGATTTGAAAGCTGGTTACAGACTCGGTCACGCTGATGTGGCAATACTGAACGAGCTGGCGCGTATAGCACTGGCATCGCTCGAAGCGGAGCCTGTGGCGTGGCTACTGTCAGGCGGCGGCTCAAAAAACAACGTCAGCTTCGATAGTGGCAATGCTTATGCCGACCCGCTGCGAGAAGTAACGCCGCTCTACACCGCCCCGCCAGCACCGGTATCTGTGCCCGCTGCGATGGAAATGGATGATGACTTTGACAGCGCGTTTGAACACGGAAAAGCTGTCGGCTGGAACGCCTATCGAGCAGCCATGCTTCAGTCGTTCGGTAATTCCGAACAACTCAACTCTCCGGTGATTCCGGATGGTTGGGTGGCTTGCAGTGAGCGGATGCCGGAGCAGTTTAAGGCCATCCTGGCATTCAATGAGTATGGAGAAGTTTGGTCTGGTGCGTATGACAGGTACTGGAATTTCTATTGCGATAATCTGTTGGTAGAGCATGTCACCCACTGGATGCCGCTGCCAGCAGCACCGCAGCAGGAGGCATGATGTACGACAAATATACTCTCAATCGCTGCGACGCAATGGAGTGGCTGGCTGAGCATTACCCAGTCTTTCCAGACAGGATGCCAGATGTGCCCCTAAAGGCTGACTGGTGTAGTGCCAACCTGTTTATGGGGTGGGGTTTCGTGATTTTGCTCGATGGCACCCTGGTGTTTGCTGACTGCCTATCGCCTCCAATCCGGGCGGAAGACATGGCAGGCTTCAAATTGCCCGATTTGGTGTAACTGCCATACAAGCGATATGGGAATCCCCATATCGACAGCCAGGGCCTCTCCGGAGGCCTTTTTCTCGCGTTGATTTTGTTGAATCAACCGTCCATAATCATTTCATCGGAGCCTGAACAACTCCGGTGACTTCTGCGCATTTAAGGGGACTTAAATGCGACCACAATCTGAACTCTTCACCTTGTCACAGATGCAGAAATGCACCTGCGATTTTCTGCATTCTGCGGTTTCCGTTAAGGAGGCCGTATGAACATCCCTGAGTGCGGCATTAAGCTTCACACTGGCAACTTCAACGCCATCGGAAAATTACTTCAGGAACAACTGCAGAGTGGCAAGCCGCTTCGCCTGCAGGTGAAGGAATGGCGCGATAAACGAAGCCTGTCACAGAACTCACTTTTTCACATGTGGATGGGTGAAATCAGCGAATACCTGATTAACTCCGGGCGAACCGACGCGACGCCTGAGTGGGTTAAGCGCAACCTCAAGAAAACCTACCTCGGCTGCGAAGAGGTGACCTACACCGATTTCATCACCGGTGAGAAGACAACGAGTTGGGAGCCGCGCCACACCTCTGACCTCGATACCGGTGAAATGCATATCTTCCTGGTGAAGGTTGAGATGTGGTGCGCCCAGTTCGGCCTGGCCCTGACTATTCCTAACGGCTGCGAGTACCAGCAGCTGCGCGAAAAGCAGGAGGCATGATGTCTACTCCACTTTCCCGCGTCATCACGAACGAAATCTTCCGCGTTCCGGCGCGCCGCCAGCGTAAGCCAGTGGTTAAGCCGTCCGACATCCCGACCTTGAAAGACTATACCGCCCGCCTGGTGGATCAGAAATGGCTCCGTCTCGCGGCACGGAGGGCGCATGGCTAATTTGTGCAAAGCGGCTCGCGGGCGCGAATGTCAGGTGCGGATCCCCGACGTATGCAACGGCAACCCTGAAACCTCAGTGTTGGCACATATCCGTATTGCAGGCCTCTGCGGCACAGGAATCAAGCCACCTGACCTGATCGCAACCATCGCATGCAGCAGCTGCCACGACGAGATTGATCGCCGTACCCGTCTGGTCGATGCGGAATATGCAAAGGAGTGCGCGCTTGAAGGAATGGCACGCACGCAGGTTATCTGGCTGAAAGAGGGGCTCGTAAAAGCATGAATGAATATCGCATCAGTCTCCCTTGGCCGCCGAGCAACAACCGCTACTACCGGCATAACCGCGGGCGCACGCATATCAGCGCAGAAGGACAGGCGTACCGCGACAGCGTCGCCAGAATCATCAAAGCCTCAATGCTGGATATCGGGCTGACCACGCCCGTGAAAATTCGTATCGAGTGCCACATGCCGGATCGCCGTCGCCGGGACCTGGACAATCTGCAAAAGGCGGCGTTCGACGCCCTGACGAAATCCGGGTTCTGGCTCGATGACCAGCAGGTCGACTACTACAGCGTGAAGAGAATGCCAATCGTCAAAGGCGGCAGGATTGAACTGACCATCACCGAATTGGAGGCCGAATGAACCACACAGACTTCCTGCGGTACCAGGCAGAAAGCGTAAAGCGCGCCAACATGCCACCAGTAGCAAAGCACAGCCAGACCAAAACCAACCAGCCACAGAAGGAAGCCGCATAATGAAACTGGAATTAACCAACGACCAGCATCAATGGGTAGACCAGTGGCTCCAGTTGTGGGGCGCATGGTGCCAGACCGGAAAGATTGATAAAGCGATGATCAACATGATTGCCAGATTCATGGCTACCGTTGAGCCCCAGCAAGCATCACGGCCGGTATGTAGTGATGATGACGGGATGCTTATAGATGCAGTCATTCGTCACTATCTAAAGAATGTGGATGAAAATGCCTGGCGGGTTATTTTCGCCTACTACGTTTGTAACTCCAGCGAGATACGAATTGCATCATGGCAGCATGCAATAAGTAAGCCTCGCCTGATGAAGACTCGTGGCGGCAATCAGTATAAACATCCAAGCATCTCGACAATCCGCAGAGAGGTGAAGCAAATCATCAATGCTTCACTGTTCTGTTTATACCATCCGCTGCAAAATGCGTTTAACGATCGCGAAAATGTGAGGAAAATTGCAAATAAATCACACAACGTGCTTGCAATTTAATGAACAAATGAGCAAACTAATTCGTATATGTTGCCATTGTTGTGTGTAACATGAATGAATTCGAAGCCTCGCCATCGTGCGGGGCTTTTTCATTTCAGGGTCAGAAGCACAGCGGTTGTGCGTTCGGCTGTTAACCGAATGGTCGAAGGTTCGAATCCTTCCTGTCCCGCCAATTCTGCATCTGTCGTAGTTTGGGAATTACGTCTGGCTTCCAACCAGAAGATGCGGGTTCGATCCCCGCCAGATGCTCCAAATTCGCCGGTCTAGTTCATTGGCAGAACGGCAGCCTTGTAAGCTGCGCGTCAGAGGTTCGATTCCTTTGCCCGGCACCAGAACCCACTACCTGGGACCCTTCGGCCATAGAGCCGACATTGCCTTACCCTCATCTTCCCGGCCTGTCGCCGGGTTTTTTATTCAGGCCGCAGACAATCAATTCCAGATGCCACGTAGCTATCGTGTCTGACGGCCTTTCCCCACTACACAAACAGCACCCCGTTTTTCGGAGGTGATATGGCTAAACGTATGCAAGATAAAGAAAGCATTGCCGGAGTGTCATGGCTGATTGTCCTTGCTCTGTCATGCTGGGGCGGCCTGGTCCGATACCTTATTGACGTGAAGCAGAATAAAGCCACCTGGAGTTGGATCAACGCACTGGCACAAATCGCAGTGTCCGGATTTACCGGTCTCATTGGTGGCCTGATCAGCGTTGAAAGTGGGCTGAGCCTTTACATGATTCTGGTTACTTCAGGTATCAGCGGAGCGATGGGCTCCGTGGCGCTGACGTACTTCTGGGAACGCCTGACGGGGATGAAGAATGCAAACCAGTGACAAAGGCATTGCCCTGATCAAGCAGTTCGAAGGCTGCAAGCTCGCCGCGTACCAGGACAGCGTCGGGGTGTGGACGATCGGATACGGATGGACTCAGCCTGTCGACGGCAAACCGATCCGTGCCGGTATGACGATTAAGCAGGAAACAGCAGAACGTCTGCTGAAGACAGGGCTGGTCAGCTACGAAAGCGACGTGTCCCGCCTGGTTAAAGTCAACCTTACTCAGGGGCAATTCGACGCCCTGGTGTCGTTCACGTATAACCTCGGCGCCCGGTCCTTATCGACTTCGACTCTCCTGCGAAAAATCAACGCCGGTGATTACACTGGCGCTGCCGATGAGTTCCTGCGCTGGAACAAAGCTGGCGGCAAAGTCCTTAACGGGCTGACCCGTCGGCGTGAGGCGGAGCGCGCTCTGTTCCTGTCGTGATTGGCGCGCTGGTTAAACGTTACTGGTTGCAGCTGATGGTGGTGGCGTTAATAGGCGTACTGGCATTCTTCGTGAACCACTACCGCGATAACGCCATTACCTACAAAGACCAGCGCGATAAAGCCAATGAGAAACTCAGCCTGGCGAACGCCACCATTAAAGACATGCAGACACGCCAGCGCGATGTCGCTGCACTGGATGCCAAATACACCGGAGAACTGGCTGATGCGAAAGAAACTATTGAGCGTCTGCATAGCGATGTCATTGCTGGTCGTAAGCGGCTGCAGCTCAACGCAAACTGCCCCACGAATGGAGCGACCGGCACCGGCGGCATGGTCGATGCTACCGGCCCCCGACTTACTGACTCCGCTGAACGGGATTATTTCACCCTCAGAGAGCGAATCGTCACAGTGACGAAGCAGATCGGTTATCTGCAGGACTACATCAAAGAGCAGTGTCTTAAATGATTCGTTACCCAAATAACAGAGCCTGACTTCGGTCGGGCTTTTTTATGCCCGCAGTAAACCGCGCATCGCAGCGCATAACAATCCCGAGTCTTTCAGAAAGCTGAGCCTGAGAACTGCCGTATATGGTGGCGACCATCTCGGGGCGGCTTTTCTGTGCGAACAGGCTCACTTTCTAAAAGGTAAAGACGCTATGAATCATCAATTAGCTAATCTCGATTTCCGGGACATGGTGGCTGTTTCTGGTGATCGCGTGATCACAACCTCCCGCAAGGTGGCAGCTTACTTCGACAAGCAGCATCACCACATCATTCAGAAAATTGAAAAGCTAGACTGTTCGAATGAATTTCTAACCAGCAACTTTTCGCGGGTTACCTATGAACACAAGGGTAATCAGTATGTTGAATATGAAATCTCCAAAGACGGCGCGATGTACATCATCATGTCGTTTACCGGCAAAAAAGCTGCCGCCATCAAAGAGGCGTTTATCAAAGCGTTTAATTGGATGCGTGACAGACTGATGGAGTTGGCTCACTCATACCAAAGAGAGCACAACGAATTAATGCTGGAGTTCATGAAGGAAAAGGATGTTGCAAGTATGTCAGGCCGCTTGCTGAACCGCTGGGGCAGAATCAAGAAGCCACAACTCATAGCAAGAATCGAAAGGCTTGAGCAGCAGGCGCAAATATCGATCCCCGGACTGCCAAAGTGACCATTCCAAAGCTCATCTTCTGGTGGGCTTGATAATGGTTATAAACATAAGCAGTTTAATCAATCAGATGATTATCTTACGCAATTGGATTTCTTCCTGCCCGTTGAGTTGGGCGTACTCCACTAATTGCTTAATAAGCGATTCTTTGTCATTAGACATCAAGGAAGAAACGTAAAGACCAGTTGTCCATTCAAAAACGCTCACTAAGAATAAGGGCGATTTTCTTGAGTACTGATAATTTATTGAGAAGTTATTGCAGATTCTTTTCTTTTCCATGGGGTAAATTTGTACTTAATGCAAATTATCGGCATTTATAATGCTGTAATGGTTTGAGATAAATGAGTACTTCACTTTGGGTAAAAGATACTTTAGCACCGCTAAAAATAGTAGGATTAATCTTAGGTTGTTGTTGTTTTTAGCACAATATGAATAATAAATTCAACTAAACACAACGATAACAACCGATGAAAATTCAATCTATTACAATCGCTTTTCTGGTGGCGATATCGTCACCCTCATACTCAGCCTTTCAGGAAAGGGAATACAATACCTGGTATCAGAAAGATGCAGTGCTTTACGACATTACGCAGACCTCAGAGGGATTGCCTGTCATGATAAGCATCTCTCAACCCGGGAGGGGAGCAGCAAATATGCTGGTGTCCTATATGTCCGATGGCAGTTGTGGAGATAAGAAGGAGTTGCTTAATGTGAACGGGAAGGATGTTCCTGCAACTTACAGGTGTGTATCGGTCGGGGCAAACAGGATTGAGCACTTTGCAGTTAATGATGCCGAAAAGGTCAATGAGATGGTTAACCACCTCAAGTCAGATTTCACTTTGCTGCTTCAGAACGATATCAAAGTCTGGGCTGCGAACATAAAGACGCCGAAGTATGGCATAGCACCAAGATTTTAAATCGCTATATCTAACCGCCTGAAGGCGGTTTTTTAATGGCAATAACATTGGTTATCCCCTCTAAGGGATAAGCACCTGAATATCCCTTGTAGGGGATAAAGAGGCTCTCAATGCCTGACATCTACCAAATCACGCTAACCACCCAAACAGGCGAAACCTTCACAGGCAAGATGTCACGACGTCAACCCGAGCTGGTTAACGGCTTTGTGCCGCTGGCTACGGAAACGGGACAGTGGCTGTATTTCGCTCCCGCCGACGTTAAGCGCGTGGAGTTCACGCCGGTACCGGAAGAGCAGACCGAACAAACAACGGAGTAACCCATGGTTAACGATGACGAGCGCAGGCCGTATCCGCCAGTTAACTTCATCGCCTCCGACAACTTGCAGCCATACACCAGGCTGATACCTGCCAATGAAGTGCATGAGTGGGTAAACCGACAAATCTTCAGTGATACCGGAAGCATCCACAACCCTGACCATGAGCACCTGCTTGAAGCTGACCTCTGCTTTATGTGGGCGTCTGACTCATTCGCGAAGAAAGGGCGTTACGTTCTCGGTCAGGCAGAGCAGGTAATGTTCCGCGCCGGTGGTTGGCAGAAAGCCAGAATGGAACAGCAGATGCATGAATGGTTCGGGCGCATACCGAAGTTCATCATCACGCTGGCAGCCGATTACTGCTCACAATGCAGTGACCTTGAGTTCTGCGCACTGGTAGAGCATGAGCTTTACCACATCGCACAGGCCACCGATGATTTCGGCGCGCCGAAGTTCAACAAAGAGACCGGGCAGCCAGTGCTTACACTTCGCGGCCACGACGTCGAAGAATTCACTGGTGTTGTACGTCGATACGGTGCCAGCAAAGAAGTGCAGGAGCTCGTTGATGCGGCCAATGCGCCAGCAGAAGTGGCTCACATCGATATAGCCAGGTCATGCGGGACGTGCATGTTGAAGCTGGCGTAACGCTTTATTCAGATTGTCATGGAGGTAGCCTGTGGCAGCATTATCGACAGAGGTTAAAGCCTTCATCGTTCAATCACTCGCCTGCTACGAGACCCCGGTAAAAGTCATTGAGCTTGTAAAGGCTGAATACGGCATCGATGTCTCACGGCAGCAGGTGTCGCAATATACGCCCGGCAACGCAATGGCGGCCAAGTTGAGCCAGAAGTGGATTGACCTGTTCAACGCCACCCGTAAACGATTCCAGAATGAGATCGCCGACATTCCGATCGCCAACAAGGCATATCGTCTCCGTGCACTTGACCGGATGATGACTCGCGCCGAGGGAATGAAAAACATGGCGTTGGCTGCTTCGCTGATGGAGCAGGCCGCCAAAGAGGTTGGCGACGCATACAGCAACAAACAGAAGGTCGAGCACACCAGCCCAGACGGCAGCATGTCACCGAGACCGACGACAATTCGCCTGGTAGGAGTTGACCCAGCCAATGGAAAGCCAAGTTGACCTCCAGATACCAGCCAAGTTAGTACCCGTATTCGCGACAGAAGGCATCCGCTATCGTGGTGCTCATGGCGGGCGCGGTTCTGCAAAGACCCGCACGTTTGCACTAATGACCGCAGTCAAGGCTTACCAGGCGGCGGAGGCCAATATCAGCGGCGTGATCCTGTGCGCTCGCGAATACATGAACTCGCTGGAAGAATCCTCCATGGAGGAGGTGAAGCAGGCCATTCGCTCCGTTCCGTGGCTTGATGATTACTTCGACATCGGCGAGAAATACATCCGGACAAAGAACCGCAGAGTCAGCTACGTATTCTGTGGTCTTCGCCATAACCTCGACAGCATCAAATCCAAAGCGCGCATTCTTGTGGCCTGGGTTGATGAGGCCGAGTCTGTATCCGCTACTGCGTGGAAAAAGCTACGCCCGACCGTTCGTGAAGAAGGCTCAGAGATATGGGTCACATGGAACCCGGAGAAAGACGGCAGCGCCACCGATAAGCTCTTCAGAAAGAACCCGCCAAAAAGCTCGATGATCGTCGAGATGAACTATGTGGACAATCCATGGTTCCCTGCGGTGCTCGAGGAGGAGAGGCAGGAAGACCTGGCAAACCTCGATTACGCAGACTATGCGTGGATCTGGGAAGGCGCTTACCTCGAAAACTCCGATAAACAGGTGCTGGCTAACAAATACGTCGTGCAGAGCTTCGAAGACGACCTCTGGCAGAAAGCAGAGCGCCTGTTGTTCGGCGCAGACTTCGGATTCGCAAAAGACCCCAGCACGCTTATTCGCATGTTTATCCTGGATAACAACCTCTACATCGAATACGAGGCTTACGGAAACAGCGTTGAGCTCGACGACATGTGGAAGTTCTACGCCGGGAAAACAGACGCCACGCCGAAGCAACTTGTCGACTGGAAGGTTACAGACGAGGCTAAATTCCCAGGCATCCCTGAAGCGCGTAAATGGCCTATCAAAGCCGACAACTCCCGCCCTGAGACTATCAGCCACATCAAAGGGCAGGGGTTCAATATCTCCGCCGCTCAGAAGTGGCAGGGTAGCGTAGAGGACGGCATCACCTGCCTGCGTGGGTTTAAGAAGATCATCATCCATCCTCGCTGCAAAGAAACAGCGAAAGAGGCGCGGCTTTACTCTTACAAAACAGACCGTATCACTGGCGAAGTTCTGCCGGTTATCGAAGACAAAAATAACCACTGCTGGGATGGCGTCCGGTACGGTCTCGATGGGTACATCAAGCACAAAGCGCAAGTCGGCGCAGTATTCTTCTAAGGAGCATCGCCAGTGAGCGAACAAGATAACGGCCTTCAACTGGCTGTGAACAACCTCGCCACTGAAATGAGGCGAGCAAATTACCTGAATGCCATCGGCATCGGTGGTGGGAACACGAAGCGCCCGACGCTTTACCAGGAATTTGGCTACCCGCGTGAGATCACCTTCAACGACTTCTACAACATGTACCGCCGCAACGCCGCTGGCTTCGCTGTGGTGCATCGGCTGCTGGAAGGTTGCTGGCAGGACTATCCTGTCATTGTTGACGGTGATGAAGCGCAGGAAGCGGAGAAAAAAAACGCCTGGGAAAAGAAAGTCACCAAGCTCATGAAGAAGCTGTGGCCTAAGGTGAAGGATGCTGACCGCCGCAATATGGTTGGGCGTTACTCCGCGCTCCTGCTGCAGGTAAAAGACAATAAGCCATGGAGTGATCCAGTCGATATCAACCTTGTGAAGTCGCTGGGCGAGTCTGCTTTGGTAAAGCTTATTCCTGTGTGGGAGCCGCAGTTAACTGTCGCGGAATGGGATAACAACCGTCAGTCTGAAACGTTCGGCCAGCCGAAGATGTTCAACTTCAACGAGCAGCCGGTCGGTGATGAGCCTTTTGTCGGGCCGATGCGCGGAGAACCGGTACACCCGAGCCGCGTTATCCTGTTCTGCGAAGGGTCTGAAGACGACAACGTTCTGTCCGGCATCCCGCTACTGGAGGCTGGTTTCAACAAAGGCCTCGATATCGAGAAGATTTCCGGCGGTGGCGCTGAGGGCTTCCTGAAGAACGCCAGCCGTCAGATTGCCGTCGAATTCAGCAAAGAAACCGACATGAATACGCTGGCGGACCAGGCTAAACAGGCTGGCTATGCCGATCTCGGCGAAGCGATGGGCGACAAGGTCAACAAGCTTAACCGTGGTACCGATGCGGCCGCCGTGATGCAGGCCGGGCAGATGCGCGTTCTGAGCGTTACGCCCGGCGACCCGGGTCCGACGTGGGAAGTCACCGCGAACGAACTGGCCGCCTCTGTGCAAATCCCGTTCACCATCCTGTTCGGTCAGCAGACCGGGCGACTGGCGAGCGACGAGGATAAAACGGACTGGGCTATCCGCCGCAACACGCGCCGCAATGGCTTCCTGACAGACCGCATCACCGCGTTGCTGGAACGCTTCTGGACTCTTGGGATTATCGACCCACCGACCAAGGGCGAGGTAACCATCTCTTGGAGCGACCTGCTGGCGCCAGGCGAGAAAGAGAAGATTGAGAACGCTTCGAAACTTGCCGACATTGTGCAGAAAACCACTGGCTTCTATGGCGGTGAGCCGCCTGTTACAGCCAATGAGCTGCGCGAAGTGGTTGGGCTTGACCCGCTGCCGGAGCCAAAAGAACCACCAAAACCGGATGAGAAGGTGACTACCGATGATCCCCTGGCCGATGACACCAGAACAGACGGCAAAGGTGGGCCTGCCGATAGTTCCGCGCAGCAAGGTTGACCCTACCCGCTCTGCAAAGCAGGTTACCGCGATGTACCGGGATATCGAGAATCGGTATCTCGGCATTAAGCGCGCACTGAAAACGCTGTTAGACCAGCGCATGATCGGGCGTGAGCGCGAGGTAAACAGCCATAACTGGCACTTCCTTTGCCACGACCACGGCGAGGATGTGCGGATCTACCAGGTAAACGCCGGCAAGTTCATCTACGACATGTCGTCGCAGGAACTGGCTGGCCTGCTGGAAGCGGTGCAGGCTATTCTCGATGACCATCTGCTGGAGGGCGGCGAGCAAAACCTCTGGGCGATGGATTACGTCGTCGCTGAGGCGCAGCGCGGCACGCTGGAGGCATTCAACAACCTCTCGCAGCAGTCGCAGGTGTACGCCAGCCAGACGACGCTCCAGCAGCTTTTAAGCAGCCCCGGTCACCTTAATCAGGTGGCGGCGGCCAGGCTGACAACGTTCAGTGACTGGAAGGTCATCAGCGACACCGCCCGTGGCGATTTGACCAACATCATCACCGATGCGGTAGCGCGCGGCGTGAATCCTCGCGAGACGGCCAGCGTTATCAGCAAGCGACTCGACGTTTCGATGTCGAAGGCGAAGACCATCGCTCAGACTGAGCAGGTCGGCGCGCTGCGGCAGGCACAATGGAACGAAACGGACTGGGCTGCTGACAGGCTGGGGCTGAATACCGGCCTTCTGTGGCTGTCAGCGCTCAAGCCAACGACGCGCACCTGGCACGCCAGCCGTCACGGGAAGGTCTACACCACCGAAGAGGTGCGAGACTTCTACGCCGAGAACGGTAACCGGTACAACTGCTACTGCAGCCAGATTCCGGCCCTGCTCAACGACGACGGCAGCATTTTCAATGATGGCCTGGCGGATAAGCTGAAAAAAGAGCGTCAACAATGGAAGAAGACAGATTAGATTACATGGTGTTACATTTGAGCATCTCATTAAACGGAGGTTCAAATGTCAAAGTACGATGAATTGCGAATGGCTGTTTCTGATCTTGTTATCTCCGAAGATTTATACTGGGGAAAGCTTTATGATGTTTATCACAACTTTCAAGAAGAGTTGAGATCATACCTTGGTTTAAAAGATGAAAAAGTAATTAACGGACATGGCAATCTTGAACCAGTAGTGACAACTGGGCTGTATGATCAAAACAGTAAAAAGATAATCAGCCATGCAGGTTCAGCGCTGCCAAGGGAAGACCGTAAGCTTTGCTTCCAGATCCTATTAAATCTCTGCTCGTCCGAAACAGAAGACATCAGAATTGCAAAACTTATAAACGTCAAAGTAAGGCGAAACGGTGATGAGTATTTCTTCGAGTCTGATGGTCTACCGTCTGAAGTGAAGTGTTATGAAATTGACGGGCGTGTAAACATGAGTCCATTCTTTGATGAAGTGCACTCTACTTTGATCGCCAGATTAAACGTTAGAAAATGAAAGTCGTATTACTCAAGGTCGCCACGGCGGCCTTTTTTATTGCCTGAAATCCACCATCGAGGACCCAGCATGAAACGCAACCGCGTTAACGTGCTGACCGTCGTCAACTCCGCTTCAAACATCACCACTGAAACCATCGACGGCAAGCCACATATCGTGGTTCGCGGCATCACGCCTGTCGTGGACGATATCGTGATGAACCGGAAGTTGTACCCGGCAGCAGAAATCGAAAAGGCTTACAACACGCTTGAGCGTAACCCGATGCCGCTGGGCCACCCTAAAGTGGATGGCAAGCATGTTTCGGCGCGCGATGTCAGAGCGGTGAATGAGTACCACGTCGGTGCCTGGCTGCAGAACGTCAGCCACAACGACGGGAAGGTAACGGGCGACATGTACGTTAATCGCCAGTACGCCGAGTCGAGCGACAAGGGCAAGCGCCTGATTAACCGCCTGGATGAGATGCTGGACGGTACCAACTCCGACCCGATCCACATATCCACTGGCCTGCTGTATTCCGGTATCGCCGCCAACGGCGAGTCGAAGGGCAAAAAGTACAACGAAATCGCCACCAACATGATGTTTGACCATGTGGCGGTGTTACTTGATGAGCCTGGTGCCGGCACCCCGGAAGAGGGAGTGGGCATCTTCGTTAACTCAGAAGGCGATGAGCAACAGATTGAAGTTGCCCGCCTGGCTGATGGTATCGACTGCACCCGCGACGGCCTGATCAACAAGACCAAATTCTTCTTCACCAATGCCTCTAACTTCTCTTTCGACGACATCTCCCGCGCTATCAGCGACAAGCTGCGCGAGGGTGACGCCGAAGATAAGTGGCTTTGGCCTGAAACGGTGTGGCCGGACAGCTTCATCTACCGCAATGACACCAAATACCTGAAGCAGAAGTACCTCATCGATGACGACGGCAAGGCCGTGTTCGTCGGCGAACCTGTAGAAGTCGTGCGCAAACCCACTGAGTACGAGATTAAAACCAACGGAGAGAACGATCCGATGAAAGAACTGATTATCAATGCGCTGCAAGCCGCTGGTAAGCCGACTGAAGGCAAGTCCGACGCCGAGCTGATGGACGCATACAACCAGATGAAGGCCGAAGAAACCACCGCCAAGAAAAAAGGCGATGAAGAAATCGACCCGGAAACCGGCAAGCCCAAGAAAAAAGAGCAGGCCACCAATAACGAAGAGATGCCAGCGTGGGCGCAGAAACTTGCCGATCGCGTGGACGTCGTTTTCAACAGCCTGAACGCGAACGCCGACAAAGAGAAAGGCGAAAAGCGCGCGGCTGTGAAGCTGGCGATGAACATGAGCGATGAAGAAGTCGCAGATCTTGACGGAAAGGCGCTCGACGCCATGTACGCCAAGTGCCACACATCTTTCGGTCTGAACGGTGCATTCCGCCATCAGGCTACGAACACCCAATCAGTAAGCGAAATGCCGGAGTAAAAAATGGCTAAAGACGGAAAGCATATCATCCACGCCGGCGGCGTGTTCCCCAATCCGCTTCTTAACCGTGAAGGCGCAGCTGCGGCATCAACCCCTCCTGGAACCATTGGCTTCTTCAGCGCAACGGACAAATTCACGGCCTCAGTTGATGGTAATGAAGCTGCAATTCTCTACGTGGCCAACAAAGACTATCTGCGCTGCCTGTCAGTGGATGACCCTATTCCTGCTGGCGAGCTGGTGGTAGGCATTCAACCTTTGCCCGGCATGTTCTTAAACGTTCGTGCAGCAACCGGCACCTACACCAAGGGACAGGCGCTCTCTATTGCAAATGGTCGAGTCAAGGTGGCTGCTGGCGATGAGTCAGTGCGCTGCTACGTCGAGGAAGACAAATCATACACAGCGGCGGCAGGTGATCTGCTTCGTGTCGTAATCAAATAAGGAGCGGATATGTTTGTATTCTCCAAGTCTATCGGTGAAAAGACCGGTAACCTCGCGGTAAATCAGGCGCAATGGCGCGCTCTTGAAATTGAGCGAAACGCCAGTGCTCAGGCAGCAGCGGATTTCTTGGCGCGCACTCAGTTCCGTGGCGATGCAGAAAACGCTCCTTATCTCGATGCGGTGAACGCAGTTGACGATATTCGTCGCCTGTATCGCGCTTTCGACACAACTGTTCTTCAGCAGTTCGAGCCGAATACCGAGTTCACTCTGCTGAACGATCTAATGCCGCTTTCTCGCTCCGTTCGAATCGAACAGTCTCGTTACGACTACGCTCGTACCGGTGGCCGCGGCTGGGCTCACACTTCCATGTCCGGACAGGTCGGCGCGGCACTCGATGCTCGTAGCTATTCCTTCGATGGCACCATGGTGCCTATCCACGACTCGGGCTTTAAGTTCGAATGGCGTGATCCAATTTTCAACAGCCCGCAGGCATTGCAATCGCAGGCTGATGCGCAGCGTGGTTCGGTTGAAGACGTTCAGCGTCGTTACGTTGACTACATCTTCAACGGCTTCCGCGACAAAGCTGGCAACTTCGCAGTGTTTGACGGTCTGACCTGGAAAGGGTTGCGTGACGATGAGCGCGTAGCGCAGATCGACCTTGGCGCTTCAGGCCTGAACATCGATTTTACCTCTGGCACAGCAACGTCTCAGGACATCCGCGCTGGAGCAATCGCACTGCGTGATCAGATGCGTCGCGTAAACAATCAGTATGCAGAGCAGACCTGGTATGTATCCGGCGAAATCATCTCCAACCTGGAACGCTACTTCTCCGACAACTTCCAGTCCGGCACGATCATGGATGAAATCCTGAAACTGACCGGTGTTGCAGCGATTAAAGAAGACAGCCAGCTCACAGGTAACGAAATCGTCATCGTTCCACTGAGTGCAGGCGTCATCGCTCCAATCGTCGGACAGGCTATCGGTACCGTTGCATCTCCGCGGCCGGAGTACAACAGCGACTACATCTGGCGCACCTGGGGTGCAATGGGGTTGATGGTCAAGCAGGACATCAACAACAAATACTCCGTAATTCACGCATCAAGCTAAGGATAAATTATGGCACTGGTAGAAATCGTGGCAAGTAACCTGCACGCCGGTGCCAACCTCCGCAAACTGGAGGTTGGTTCGGTGGTGGATGTGGACGATGCAACAGCTGAGCGCTGGATTAACACAGGCAAGGCGAAGGAGACAGACAAGAAGAAAGGCGAGAAGTTAGTGTTTGAGGTGGCAACACCTTCAGCACCCACAGTTGATTCGTCTGACCTGCAAAAGCAGCTCGCCGACGCACTGGAGCAGAACCAAAAGCTAATCGCCGATGGTGAAGCTAAAGACAAGGCTCATGCCGACGCGCTGGCAGCAGAAACAAAACGCGCTGACGAAGCCGAAGCAGCACTGGCGGAAGCAATCAAGAAGGCGAAATAACCATGGCTGACCCAATCACAGCGGCAGACGTGCAGGCGTACCTCGGTGAATTGGGTTACACCATTCCCATGGCGTTGCTGGATCCGATTCTCTGCGCGGTCAACAAAATTATCCCGTGCCTTGATGGTGCTGGTTATGACGAGTGCAACGCGAAGCTGATCCTGATGTATGCCGCCGCGCTGATGGCTACGTCTTCCGGTGCGCGCCGCATCAAATCGCAGGGTGCACCGTCTGGTGCGTCCCGTTCGTTTGAATATGGCGACGACAGCATCACATGGCTGCGCGACTCGCTGGCCCGTCTCGATACCAGCGGTTGCACCAGTGAGTTGCCAATCAGCGCAGGTAACAGCGTGGGCCTTTTCCTGGTGGTCGGGGGCTGCTGATGACGTACAAATCAGTTAAGCACGGCCTTCCGCGCTCATTCGTCCGCGTCTGGGTGATGACCGACACCGGGCGGGAGACTACCGGCTACGTGAAATCGGATGGCGAGTGGTTCATCAACTGCCCGCGCATCCGGGCGACTGGCGCGAAGGTGCTGCGTTGGAAGGAGGGCTGATGTCGTCTACTGCTTCATGGTCATACAACAAGCCGTGCACGATATGGCGCAAGGGCGCAGGCGGTAATGACGAGTGGGGAGATCCTGTCGACCCATACGAGCCGCCTGAAACCATCATGTGCGACTACATCGGCGGCCTGTCAGCAAAGCTCGGCTCCATCGGTAAAGAGGTTGTCGTAAAAAACACCTTTTTCACGGCTTACGCTCTGGCAGATGAGGGCGATTACATTCTGATTGGTGTGAGCACTGAAACAGACCCGGTCGTGGCAGGTGCCGATGAGGTTCGTCACGTGACGCGCTGGAACGACACTCTCGACGGTCTGGAAGATGACTGGGCGATAATTACGGGAGTGTAGCCATGGGCATCAAAGTGAAGGGCATCAGCCAGGCGAAGAAGCACCTGAACGATGTCATCAACGACGTTAAGGGCCGAAAGGTAATTCGCGCGCTACAGTCAGCGATGATTCTTATCGGTGCCCGGGCGGCCTATTACACCCCGATCGACACCTCCACGCTGATTAACAGCCAGTTCCGGGAAATCGACGCGGGCGGCGTGCTCATCACCGGGCGCATCGGCTACTCAGCCAACTATGCCGCGTACGTGCACGAAGCGTCAGGAAAGCTGAAAGGCCAGCCGCGCGCGCACTTCGGCGTGACCAGTAACCGATCTGAGTTCGGTCCGCAGAAACCGAAAGAGTTCGGCGGCGGCACCGGAAAGGGCAACTACTGGGATCCGCATGGTGAGCCGCAATTCCTGACCAAAGGCGCGAATGACGAGCGAGATAACGTTGACGCGGTGATGCGCAAGGAGCTTTCGCTATGACACCCATGATGCACGAGCGGGTGCGCAACATGTTCGGCGATGCCGGGCTAACTACCGGTTTCACGGTGCAGCAGCTGATGTATGACGACCCGGACGACCTGTCGAAGGCGGTCATGGTGTTCAGGCCAAATGGCGGATCGAATATCCGAACCAATCTTGGCTCTGAATACCACGTCCTGGTTGACGTTGTCGGCGCGAAGGATAAGCGCAAAGACGCGCTTAACGCCGTGCAGCGCATCGTCGATTACGTCCAGGACAACCCCATGGCTGACGAGTGTGTCGGCTACATCCAGAACATGGGCGCAATTCCCGCGCCGGTGCTCACAGAAGAAGGGCGAATAGTCTTCCGATTGCAATTTGCCTGCACGTTTGGCGACTAGCCATTCCCAACCAAATAACCCGCTCCGGCGGGTTTTCTTTTATACGTCAAAGAGGAGTTTCACATGGCTAATTGCCAGAACTCGAACGAGCGCCTGTTCGGCGGTGCGGTCGTGCTGGAAGTCGCCGATGGCTGCCCGGACGTCAAACCACTGGAAAGTGAGTGGAAGGCGCTGGCTGCTGGTACGTCGAAAGGCTTCGACTTCAACCCGAACTCGGTTACCTCTGATGCGGATGACGGCGGCGGCTATGTCGAGACCATCATCACCAACAGTGATCTGACCTTCAGTTTTGAAGGGGAAGTGCGCAAGAAGGACAAACTGGATCAGTACGGCGTCGGCAAATTCATTAAGTACTTTGCTGACGAGCTTGCTGCCAAGCGTCAAACGGGCATCTGGGTGCGAATGGAATATGGTCCGGTTGAATTCATCGGCTACATGAACATCACCGCGCTGAGCTCTGACGGCGGCACAAATGACATCGTCACGTTCTCTACCGAGTTCAAAGTCGGGGACGCAAGCACCATCGAAGTGAACGAAATCACTGCGGTTGCGGTGACTGGCGTGACGGTAACCCCGACAACCAGCACCGGCACGGCAGGCGGTACCAGCACCTTCACGGTGAACATCGCGCCAACCGGCGCTACCAACAAAGACTTCACTGTAGCGACTACCGATGCGACCAAGGCAACAGCTACCGCCTCCGGCAACACCGTTACCGTGACGCGCGTCGCCACCGGCAGCGCGCAGATCATCATCAACACCGTAGATGGCAACTTTGTGGCCGTGCATACGGTTACCGTTACCTAACGGACATTCCAAAGGGCGGCGTGCTGCCCTTGATAATGACCGTTTACTGGAATGCCTATGACCGCTTTAACCGATATTGGTGAACTCTCTATCAGCGACAGCCGTGAGGGAGGCAAAGATTACCTGCTACGGCCTTCATTTGAGGCCATGACCAGGATCGGCACTCCGGAAGAGATTGTGCAAGTGTACGCCACCATCCACGGCAATGATGTCGCTCAGCTCATTGAGGTGTGCGCTGGCACACTGGGACGCTTTCCTGAATGGCTTTCTCCATCATTCAATCGCGCTGCTGAGAAGCTTTTATCAACGTGCATGCTGGTGCTTCAGGCGTGCTGCGATGATGACCTGACACCGATGATCGGCGAGTGGAAAGGGTGGCGGCACTGCGTCGTCTACCGCCCGGGCCAGATGCCGAAGAACGACATTATCGTGCTGGCGCAGCACCTCATGCAGCACGGCGTCGTCGGAAAGGCAAAGGTTCGCCAGCTGCAGCGCCATGAAACAGGCGAAAGAACTACTGAGTTTAAAGCCTTCGACTACATCAGTGCCGCACGCAGCCACTTTGAAATGAACCGCGCCGAAGCCTCTCAGTTAACGATGACCGAATTCCAGATGCTGCTGGCGGCGAAATACCCTGACCAGAAAGGCTTCACTCGCGAAGAGTACGACAGCATCGCCGACGAGTACCTGGCTAAACAGGCCGCACGCAGGGCAAAAGCAAAGCAATAACCGGAGAATGACATGGCAGGTGAGAAGAACGCCGGTAGCATCGTTTATGAAATCAGCGCCGACGTTGAACCGCTGCTGCAGGGCGGGAAACAGGCCATTGATGCTTTGGATAAACTGGATGCTGCAGCCCAGCAGTCCGGCAAGGGAATGGATAACCTTGATCAGAGCGCATCCCAGACCGGGTCCGCATTTACTGAACTGGCTGGTTATGCCAACTCCATGGACAACCAGCTTCGCAAGCTGAACACCAACGTTAGCGGCATTGCCCGCGCTATGGAAGAGGCCCGCAGCGGTACCGGCGGTGCGAGCAGTGAATTCAGTCGTGCAGAGTCCATCATCGAGGCGCTGGGTAACCAGCTGGCGGTACTGGACGAAGCGCAGGAAAATGGCGCGCGTAGTGCCGCAGTTCTGGCTGCGCAGTTGCGTGCCGGGTCGAAAGCGACAGACGAAGAAAAGCAGAAAATCGGCGAGCTTACTGGTCGCCTGTATGACATGAAGACTGGCGTTGAAAATGGCGCAAAGGGCACTGGCAACTGGAAAACCAGTATGCAGCAGGCTGGATACCAGGTGCAGGACTTCATCGTGCAGGTGCAGGGCGGCCAGTCTGCGCTGGTGGCGTTCGCTCAGCAGGGCTCGCAACTAGCTGGCGCATTTGGCCCTGGCGGTGCCGTGGTTGGCGCCATAATAGCGCTTAGCTCCGTTATTGCCGGAACCTTTGTTGCATCTCTTGGTAATGGGAAGAGTGCGGTTGACGCCCTTAAAGACGCCATCGAGTCTACTGATAAGGTGATTACTCTTTCACAAAACGGCGTTGGTGCACTTTCAGATAAGTATGCAGCCTTAGCAAGGGTGAATATTCAAGTGGCCACTCTGATGCGTCAGCAGGCGGAGCTTGAACTTCAAGCTGCGCTTGGGAAAGTATCAAGTGAAGTACAGAAGGCATCTAAGGATTTCATAGGCTTTGGTGATTCGTTGATATCATCACTTGGTGGTGGTTATGCGAGCGTTAAGTTGTTTAATGATTACCTGTCTACGCTGAGCATTACCACAAATGATTTCAGCCAGGCAATGAAGCAAGCTGCGGCATCAGGACAGGCTGGGCAGACAACCATGCAGTCCATCATGGCAACTGTTGGCGCGTTAGCCAGTAAATTTGACCTAACTGACCAGCAGGCTTATGAGTTCGCAAAACAGCTGTCTGATATCGCAAAAAATCCATCGGATGCGAAATTAAATGAGCTGATCGTTACCCTTCAGCGTGTTGGCGACGGGCAATCTTCAGGGGCCAAAACCGCTCGCGAGTATGCAGCAAGATTGCTTGAAATTGCGGCGACAAGCGCAGATGCGTCGATGCGATTAAAAGCTCTTAGAGAAATGACTGACAGCCTGACATCCAGTCAGGACAGAGCGCTTAAACAAGCTCAGCAGGAGCTATTCATCACCAGGCAAACTGGAGATGAGAAGTTAAAGGCTCAGGCGTGGCGAGATGCAGAAAATCAAGGAATCAAAGCAGGCACTAAAGCATTCCGAGATTACTACAACGTCCGACTCCAGACATATAAACAACAAGAGGCTAACTCTCAGGCCGCAAAAGACAACGCCAAAGCAGCAAGGGAAAGCGCATCAGCTACCAAGAGCGCCGAACGAGCTGATGAGTCTATAGCGCAAAAACTTGCCAACCTTCGCGCAGCCTCAGACCTCACAACAGAGTCAATCGAGAAACGCAGAATAGAGGAGGCGGGGTTAAGAGCGCAGCAATCCCTAGGAAGCTCAGCCACTCAGCAGCAAATGGAGGAAGCTAAAGCGCTGGGAGAAGCTAACGAAAAAGCAGCCATCTCTATCCAAAAAAGAAAAGAAGCTAGTCAGGGCTTTAAACAAATCCAAGGGGTAGTTTCTCCAGTTGCCGCAGTGGATAGCTCATTTAGCACTCAGATGGAGCAACTAAATCAGTACGCTGCGCTTTATCCTCAAAAAATATCTGAGGTTGAGGCCGTTCGTGCGCAAATTGAAGATCAGTACCGTCAGAAGAGAATGGCAGCCATGTGGGAAGAATGGGCGCAGCAGAACGCGGCAACACAGGCAACTGCGGCAGCCTTTGATTCACTTGGTTCGGTTGCCAGTAACGCGCTGACAGGAATCATCACAGGCAGCATGTCTGCCAGTGACGCAATGCGCAGTATCGGCATGACAGTACTGAACAGCGTGGTTAACTCATTCGTCCAGATGGGTATTGAGTGGGTGAAGTCTGCCATCATGGGACAGGCCGCACAAACGGCAGCCATAGGCACTGTTACGGCCGTACAGACGGCAGCGGTAGCCACGCAGACGGCGACCAGTACAGCAGCGGCAGCAACGACGGCCGCAGCATGGACTCCGGCAGCCATCTTGTCCTCGATTGCTTCGATGGGTACGGCTGCGGCTATCGGTCTCGGCGCGGTAGCTGGTGTTATTGGTGCTAACCTGCTGGGCAAGCGTAAAAATGGAGGCCCGGTTACTGCTGGCGGAATGTACCAGGTAGGTGAAGGCGGGATGCCGGAGATTTACCAGGCCAGTACCGGTAAGCAGTACATGATACCGGGCGACAACGGCAAGGTGATCAGCAACAAGGATATGACTGTAGGCGGCGGTGTGAGCGTCATAATCAACGTACAGAATATGACGAGTGCCACATTTGACGCTCAGGCTACTAATAACGGAGATGGTACAATAACCGTGGATGCCATTATTGCTGACTTGAATAATGGAGGTCCTATATCGCAGGCTATTACTGGCAATACAACTGCGAAACGAACACCTCGAGGTCAGTTATAAGGAGATATGCGTGGTTATTGAGCCAAACGATGTGCAATCAATACCAACAGAGATAGGCAAGCCTCATAAGCTTTATCCGAACAGGGCAGTAGAGTTTGTATTTACTCTCAAGGACGGCTCTATCATCAAAGGCATTGCTCCTGCTGGAGAGGACCTGGAATTTACCAATAATGGCGATATCGTTGATATAAAAATCAATGTTTACGATACGCCATCTGGTCCACGGTCCGTTGAATAATCAAACCCGCTTCGGCGGGTTTTTTAATGCCTGGAGTTTAGATGCCAATTATCGACTATCCCGACTGGCTGCCGCTGGCGCAGAAAGCCAGCAAAAACATGACGCTCGATACCGGGTTCCAGACCGATCAGCCAGCGGTCGGCCCGGCTATCTTCCAGAACCTTACTGATGACCTGAAAGTGACCTGGTCACTGACGTGGATTTTCACCCTGGCGCAGGAGCGAGCATTCCAGCAATGGCTACGCAGCCCGAACTATCTCAACCGGGGCCTGAACTGGTTCCGGATGAATATCAATCTGGGCGGCAGCGGCCTGCAGCTGCAGGAGCTTCACTTCACGCAGATGCCGGTGCAAACCAGCATCGATGGCGGGTCGGTGACCTGGACGGGGACAGTTATTGCGAACCATCTCTACAACGCCGACGACGAATTCGACGACATCATTGTTGAGCTGCCGCCGCCGTGGGATTCGTGGCTGGATATCGTTGTCACTGGTTATCCTGACGGGCGCGACCCGGAATCTTTACCGAGAGTGCCGTAATGCCTACCTTCAGAGCTTATAAGCAGCAGCGCCCGACGCGCGGTCTGTACGATACCATCACGTTCTACCATCCATCCTTTGGCTATGTCCGCCTGGTCGACAAGCAGTTCTTTGCGAAGACGCTAGGCGGCCAGACGTACACGCCAGCGCGCTTTGAAATCGAAGAGAGTCAGCAGAGCGGCACGCCGGTGATCGACGCGACGGTGAAGTTAGGCCGGTTGTCGTCGGATATCAAAGCGCTGATGAAACAGTGGAAGGGGGCCGCTAGGTTGACAGCTATCACGGCCACAAGGCAGATCTTCGACAGCGGCGACGTTTCGGTGCCGATTAAGTCCTGGCAGTTATACGTCAAGACGGTGGATATCGATGCTGATGCTGCATCGGTCACGCTCTCCGTCACCAACCCTCTGAATAACAATATTGGTCGCCTTTATGATCCAGTCGAGTACACGGGACTTCAGTACCTCTGATTTTATCAGCAGGATGATCGGCGTGCCGTGGGCTAACCGGGCCTGCTCGTTCGATAAGGTGGATTGTTGGGGCTTGTGCGTGTTGTATTACCGGCACGTTCTCGGCATTGAACTGCACCAGACGCCGGGTTACGAAGCCGGTGAGGACTTCTTTACCTGCTATCAGGGTGACGTCGTTTTCTGGCGCCAGGTCGATAAACCTGTCGAGGGCGGGATATTCGTCGGGTACCGCGGCGCGCAACCGGCGCATGTTGGCCTGGTGCTGAACCGAAAAGCCATTCATGCGCGAGGGGAAAACGGAAGCGTGCGCATGGACTCGTTGCTGGTCATTCAGCGGGCATTCACCAAAGTGGAGTATTTTTCTTATGGCGCTGGTTGAGATATCGAATTTTCCAGGAACGCCTAAGTTGCGTTGCATGGTGCCAAACGGCACCCTTTTTTATGACTGGCTGGCGGCCAATGACGCCACCTTTCACCGTGATCTGCTAATCGTCCGCAACGGCGTAAAACTCGGCGACGATGATGAGCTGGCGTTTGAGCTGAGCGAGCTGGACCACGTTCAGATATTCGACCAGCCGAAGGGTATTGTCGGCGACATCCTCAGCCCGATCTTCAAAGTGGTTGGTCAGGTATTTTCGTTCCTTGCACCGAAACCGGCCATCGCAAACACCGGTGGAAATTCTGTCGACTCGCCGAACAATAGCCTGACCGGTCAGACAAACACCGCTCGTGTCTATAAGGCAAAACCGGACATTTACGGGCAGATTCGCTCTTTCCCGGATCTGATTCAGGAGTCGGTATTCGAATACGTGCACCAGACGTCCACCGACGGCGGCCTAAAGTACGTTACAGAGTGGATGTGCATTGGTATCGGCAAATACGATTACGAGTCCGTGCGCTACTCAGAATCAAGCCTGGGCTCTCTGGCAGGCGCTGAATTCCAGTTCTTCCAGCCTGGCGAAGTTATCCCGCAGATCGTTGAGGGGTACGGATTCGATGACGTTGACGGTCAGGAAGTTCCCGGTCAGAACGAAGCCAGCGACTTCCCGATAGAAACAGCAACGGCAAACACGGTTGTCAGCGGAACGTATTCCGGCGGACAGATAGCGATGAAAATCGTCAAGCAGTCTGAGTTTGACTATTTCATGGGGCTGGTGCTGCCGCACGCGGTGACTTTCACCATTAACGTGACGTACAGCACGGCCTCCGGAACCGTTACTACCGATGCTACATTCTCCGGCACGCTGATCTCCGCCGTTGAAACAAACGACGGCGCGGTTGTTAACCCGGTGCGCTGGTACACGTTTACGATGAACCAGCTGGAGGGTCCGCAGGACATCCCGGCGAATGCAACGATCAACACCACAAAATTCATCCTGAACGATAACGAGGCGCTGGTTGTCGGCCCGTTCTTCTCCCCGGTCGAGTCGACGCAGCTATGGCTGCACACTCAATCCAGCCTTGGACCAAAGAAGGAGACCAACTGGAAAGTTGTCATCTGGAAGATCGACGACGACTACAACCAGGTTCCTGGTACGCAGCAGACTTTCACATACCGGCAGACGACTCCGCATGATTCCACAAGTGAGGTGTTCTACCGCACTGACAAAATTACGCCGTCTGGCGGCTTCGGGAAATACGCCGTCAGCTTCCAGCGCACAGATAACTCCAGCGATGCCAGCCTTCTGAAGGTTGAAGAGATCCACAGCATCAACATCCGGACGAATGTCGTTCACCAGACAGACACCCTGGTACGAGTGAAGGTGAGGGCGACAGAGAACGCCCTGGGCAGCCGTGAGCGCAAATATAACGCTCTGGTGACCCGCCACACCATCACATACGACCTGGACACGCAGACGGTGGATTACACGCTGCGTCCGTCGCGCTCATTCGCTGATGCGGTGGCGCATACCTGGCTCATCATGGGTGGGCAGCCGGTAAGCAGCATTGACCTGTACGGACTGTACTCAATCGCCGAAAGCCTGCCTGATGAACGGCTGGGTTACTTCGACTACACGTTTGACGATGAGAATGACTCGCTGGGCGACCGTGTACAGGCGATCTGCAATGCGGCTTCAGTGGTGGCGTACTGGGATGACGGCGTGCTGACGTTCACCAGGGATCAGAAAGTTGATTACCCGGCGGCCGTATTCAACCGGGCCAACATGAAGACGGACGAGTACAAAATGACGTACGAAGCCACGCTGCCTGGCGGCTACGACGGCGTGCAGGTGTCCTACGTTCACCCAACCACGAACAACAAGACGTACATTAACTACCGGGTCCTGAACGGCTCTATCGTCGAGCAGGAAGCTGAGAACCCGAACAAGCTTGAGATTGTCGGCTTTCGCAACGAGTACCAGGCACGGGAGCGCGCGCTGCGCGAAACTAAACGCCTGATCTACTCCAGGGTGAAGATGAACGTCAAAGTGTTTGAGGACGGCATTATCCAGGTAGGCAGCGTCATTCAGATGCCGGATATCTACGACAGTAATCAGCAGCAAGGCTACATTACCGGCCGTGCCGGGAATAATTTCGATACCAGCGAGCCGATCGTGTTTACCGGTTCAATGTATGTGCTGGTGACCGACAGCCTGGGCAACCCGACACTGCGTTACCCGGCTACGGCTCGCAGCGACACGAAATATGGATTCACCGCGGCAATACCCAATATTCAGCTCAACATATGGAACGGAGACACTGTGCAGCTCCCGTCACGCTATCTCATTGCGACAGTGGAGGAGCTGGACAGTCAGCTATGGACAGTCAACAGCATCAAGCCGAACACCGATAACACGGTATCTCTTACAGTCGCGGAATACAGCGACGCCATCTATCAATAAGAACCGTCCCGACCAACCAGACCCGGCCACCGCGCCGGGCTTTTTTATGGAATAAATATGGCCACGCAACCAACTCAAGATGCAGTACCAAGCGAATCTCCGTTCGATTTCAAATTTAACGCAGGGAAAATTGACGAGTTCGTCACATCCATGGGGTGGACCTACACTGATCGCTTTGGTCAGAAGCACTACACCATCGAGGGCATCAATTACCTCGCGCAGCAGGCCATGAACGCCTTCGGTTACGTGATTCTTACCGGGAAGACCTTCACCACCGGCGCGACTATCAACAACCCAAATGAGGTGCTGCTGAATACCGCCGACGGCGAATATTACAAATGGACTGGTTCGTTTGCTTCCGGCCCGAAAGTTGTTCCGGCCAACTCAACCCCTGCCAGCACTGGTGGTATTGCGCCTGGAGCGTGGATTGGTGTTGGTGATGCGTCATTGCGTGCTGCGCTTGCAGCGGTGAGTGGTGCTGGTCTGGTCGGACTATCGGTAGGATCTGTCTATCCTGCTGGTACAGTCGGTTCTGCCATTCAATACCGCACTCCTCAGATGTATGGTATTGAACCAAGCACCACAAACATCATTGGCTCCGGTCTGGACGCTATGTTTGCTTCCGGAGGCGATATTCGTTTTGAAAAACCTGGTACATATCTTACTGACCGCGCCTGGGTGTTGCGCTCTGGTACTCGTCTGTGGATTGGACCAGGTGTTATTTTGAAGGCCGCGGACAGCTACAACGGCAATATTCTTCGTAACTATAGTTATGACGTCAACTCCGGAGCAGCAGACGATTTCATCGAAGTGTGGGGCCCGGGAACTATTGACTTCAATGGACTTTCCAAAGGTTTCAGTGGCCTAAACAGCATGGCGTCAGTGTTCAAGAACGTCACAACCCTGCGACTCGGTGGTGGTATACTTACCAGAAACGCCCGTAAGTACTGCTGGCTGATAGCTAAAATCCAGAACCTGCACGTAGACGGGTTGCGATTCAACACTATCTCAGATGGTCTGCACTTGCAGAACCCTGTCACGAACGCTTACATCAGGAACTTATCAGGTGTGACAGGTGATGACATGTGCGCGCTGACAATAGGGGATTACCCTTCATATGATATTAGCGAGCCGGGAGATTTCTCTAACGTAGATATAGCAGGCATTTATGGCCTTAATACGGTTAATGATGAAGGGACAACAACTACTACGCTTGTAACATTTGGAGGTAACGGTTCTGGTGTTTACGTGCGCGTTAAAATCTCTGGTCTGTACGGCAATACAAGGGACTCAGTAATGCGTTGTAATGCCGATACCAATGGACTTGACTATACGCATGTTAATTTCCTTCATGTAAGTGATGTTTATGCTATCCCAGGTAATGGTCTAAGCGGAACTGGGGCTTTCGCTGTCATTACTTTTGACGACCGAGGGTATAAGAAGCCGGAAAATTTGTATGGTGTGGAAGTAGATGAGGCTGTTCTGGAGAACATATTCAGCCGTAAAGATACAGCCCCTGTGGTTAACGTGTCGGGATCGGTTGGCACTTCTGTGCATCAGCTGACGATTAACAACGGTCCTCGTAATGCTTTGGGGCTTGTGTCAATCAACAATGCCAACACAACCTTCGTCGACACGCTGTTCATCAACAACTGTCGCATTATCATTCCAGCTAGCTCCAACGCCAGCGTGATTGCTAGCCGTGGTGTGCTTGGACATGTCTACATGAATAACGTACAGGTTATATTCCCAGACACTACTCAGGGCCGACTGTTCCGCTCGTTAGGAACTATCGCCACTAGCCTGAGCAAGTTGTATCTGGAAAACGTCACACAGATCAACGGCGCGGCTGCTATATTCTCGCAGGTGGCTATGGCTACACAGCCAGAGATTTACTTGTCAAACACCACCTTCGACGGTTGCGCTGGCATGATAGACCTGACGGGCACAACTGCGAAGGTGTATAACAGCAACGTGAAAACTGCACTGGCAGCTGGTTATGTGCCGTTCTCTTCTAACGCTGCCAACTACACCATCAGTGGTGATGTTGATACTGGCGGGACTAATACTATTGCCGTGTCTAACGGTGGTACAATAAGGTTAGGCAGAGGTCTGCACAACATTGCGTGTGACCTGACCAGGCTGACGTCTGTGGATAACGCAGGCTGCTACAACTCGAATGCTGCATTATCATGCGGTGTCGGGATGGTATCTGTTCAAAGCAAAGTCTGGAAGCATATCTATACTGGAGCATCCTATACCAGCAGTAGTTAATAACTTGATCACATGGATGTGATAATCAATTGACGTTTAAGAAATATACCGCATTATTACGAAAAAATTGATATCAAAAGTGTTAATTACTAAGTGATATTATATTTTCCTATCCCACTGGTAAGTTATTGGAATGTAAAATGCGCCACTACCATTGAATTCAATGATAGTGGCGGTTAATTTATTGTGTTTAAACTGGTGTGCCTATTATAAATAAATTAATTATCTATTTTCTTTATGTCAGATTTTATTTTGTTACTTCCTATATTTAGAGCAAAGTATGCTTTGCCGTTTATAGCATAAAGACCAGGCTCGGATTTAAGGGTGTAGCGCTTACCATCTATCATTACGCTTTTTGATTTACCAATAAATGCATCATGTTTTGACCATACATCCTTGTTATAGTGATCTAACATAATAACGATCACATAATCATTCCTTAGTATCTGATCGTTGTATACCCAAGACTCGATACCTTTCGCATATCCATTTAAATCAATGTTTATTTTGGTGCCTTCCGTGGTTATAACTGAATAATCAAAGTTTGGATTTATGTAAGACACATCTTTAAGCCCAAAGAAATAAGGTAATTGTTTTGGCTTGAACATGTCAAACTTATCACCTTCATTAAACAAATGCCTAAATTTATATTCTGGGATCGTTGCACTCGTCTTAAATGAAGATCGCTCTTTATTCATGATATATTGACGAATCACTTCCTGCTTTGCTACAAAGTAATATGATCTCGCCATTAAAGAGTATGCATACGTTGATGTTAAAAACAATATTGATAGGATGGGTATCAACAGCTTTTTATTGGCATTTTCTAATGCTATAAACGTGGCAAAAGATAAACCACCTAAAAGCATTATAAATTGGCCGTTCGTTGCCCTTGCAGGATATGCTGGTGAGCCAATCATAATTAAATTAGCGATAAAGGCTAGAAATATAAAGAATGGAATAGCAAAATATATATGCCTATTACTATTGAACCCATCCCTTGCTTTTCTTGTGGGCAAGGCTATACACAATAGAATAGCTATGAACATAACAACAGGCCAGTCAACCTGCAGAACGAAAGGCATTTTCTTGAATGCCCAGAGCCAAAGCTTATAGCCCCAAGTGGCATTCTGCCACCATTCACCTTCCATTGACATCCTTCTGAAATTTCCTGGAGCCAAAAGAAGAACTGCTGCGCCAATTAATGTTCCAATTAAACTAATTGCACCTAATTTAATTTGTGGCTTGTTAAAAAATAACACAAATAATAGATAAAGAGAACAAACACCAAAGATAACAAGGCTCATGTTTTCATTGCTGCAACCCGCTACAACTGATAGCAAAAAAACGGTGATATAGAAAGAAATGCTATGCTTGTTATTAGAGATTAAGTTTCCGAGTAAAATGTTGATAAGGATAATTATGAAAAGGTTAGTCCATACATAATTAGTAGACCCAACAATCCAAAAGGATGTTTGCCCTAAGTTTGGTGAGCACGTCCATGCAATTGACATAATTACATAAAACATTACCACATAGTTCAAATTAATTTTTTTGGATTTTAGCGAGAAGGGAAGTTTTGCAAGGGCAATTATCAAGCCATACGTCCCAATAGCATTAAAAGCTGAGCGCATGAAATGCGAATCCATCCACATTATATAAGAAGCAATATAGTCTGCTGTTAGCCTTCCACTCCATGTTAAATATCGGTGATAATGCCCTAAAAAGTTAGGAAACCCACCAATCCTAGTACCAAAATCGTCTGAATGCAATGGGGTGAGTAACGCTATTGCCAGAATTAACAAATACCCGGGTATTGTCCATTTCAAAACTTTGTAATAATTATTACACACTTTATTTTTTCCCCTTCAATATATAACGAGGTCTTCTCTTAACCTCAACATAAATCCTGCCGATATACTCCCCAAGCACGCCTATACCTATCAATTGAACCCCGCCCAGGAAAAGTATTGAAACCAGCATTGATGGATAGCCGCGAACCGGATTGCCAAATGCTAACGTGTCGACGATCATCCATGCGCCATAGATGAAGGCCAGTCCAGCAACGAACAAGCCGATATACGTCCACATGCGCAGTGGAAAAGTTGAGAAACTGGTAATGCCCTCTAATGCAAGATTCCACAGCTTCCAGCCATTGAACTTAGAATCCCCGGCAACACGTTCTGCGCGGGCGTATTCAACAACGTCAGTGCGTCCGCCAACCCAACTCAAAACGCCTTTCATGAAAAGGTTTCGCTCAGGCATTAGCTTGATATTCTCAACAACATCCCGAGACATCAGGCGAAAGTCGCCAACATTTTCCTCTATCTGCGGGTTGCTTATTTTGTTGTGCAGCTTGTAGAACCACTCAGCGGTCTTGCGTTTGAGTCGTCCATCAGTTGAGCGGTCAGAGCGTTTAGCAAGGACCATATCAGCCCCGGCTTGCCACTTCTCTATCAGGTGTGGAATGACCTCAATTGGGTCCTGCAAGTCAACATCAATTGGGATTATTGCCTCACCTGTTGCATGGTCCAGGCCAGCGAATAGCGCAGGCTCTTTACCGAAGTTTCTTGTGAATGACAGGGGGACCACAAGCGGATCGGCAACAGCAAGCGCCTTTATAATTGACTCTGTCGCGTCTTTACTACCGTCATTGATAAAGACTATCTCAACTTCATGCTGTTGTAGCTCTTCAAATTCTCGCACGGTCTTATAGAAGATCGGAATTGCTTCCTCTTCATTAAACACCGGAACGACAAGAGAAATTTTCATTTCGCATCCCTAAAGACAATGAATTTTGAGTATATGAATCCAGCAACCAGACTAAATGCCGAGAAAGCTATGAGAGTGACAACTGGTGGAGCTCCGATTGCATCCGCGATAAAACCTGTCAGGGCAGCCATAACGCCCATGAAAATGACGAAAGCGATGTACCGAGCAGAAGTGGCCTGAGATTTGAACGTCCATTTTGCATTTGCAAAAAAACTAAAAGTTACCGCAATACAAAAAGCAACAACGTTCGCAACTGCCTGATTAGCACAGATGAAATGCATAAGCGCACCGAAACACAGCCAGTGAAGAGCAGTGTTGACCACCCCCACAGAAACATAGCGAGTAAATAGCTTTAACATTATAGAAATCAGTTAATTCTGAAAGGTAGGGAGTGTAGCACCACTATGAAGCTTGATCGACTCTCATATTTAGCGATACTGTATATGCATACAGCTATTTTGTGAGGTAATTATGCCACGCACAGCAGACATGCACGCCGCCTTTGTTGCGGTCACTGAACCATTCATTCCTCCTTCTGCCACTATTGTCGAAACGCAGGACGGCTATGATGTCGTTGATGACTCAACGCTGTTTAAGCGCGGAGATACATTGCTCATCTGGTTTTGCGGACGACAGCAGCACGCGTATTGGGCCGGTGATGCGCTAATTACCGATGATGGTGAGGCTATAGAAGGCGAGGCTCTTGATGATGTTCGCCTTGTTGGCGTGGTTACGCATACCATTGTCCCGGTATGGGTCGACGACAATCCGGTGATGTGACATGTTTGCCCTGGTAGATGTGAACTCGTTTTATGCGAGCTGTGAGACGGTATTCAGGCCGGATCTATGGGGAAAGCCTGTTGTTGTGCTATCCAACAACGACGGCTGCGTGATCGCCCGCTCAGCTGAAGCCAAAAAGCTCGGCATTAAAATGGGCGATCCGTACTTCAAATGTAAGGACTACTTCCGGCAGCAGGGCGTGGTTTGCTTCAGCTCCAACTATGAGCTCTACGCCGACATGAGCAACCGTGTTATGACAACGCTGGAGGAAATGAGCCCTCGAGTCGAAATATACTCAATCGACGAGGCCTTTTGTGACCTCACCGGCGTGCGTAACTGCCGCGTTCTGGAAGAGTTCGGTCACGAGCTGAAAGATGCTGTGCGCAGGAATACCGGCCTGGCAGTAGGTGTGGGGATTGCTCAAACGAAGACGCTGGCAAAGCTCGCCAATCACGCTGCAAAGACATGGAAGGCCACTGGCGGCGTTGTGGACCTGTCAAATGTGGATCGCCAGCGAAAGCTCATGTCGCTGCTACCCGTTGACGAGGTCTGGGGGGTTGGTCGCCGCATCAGCAAGAAGCTGGAAGCGATGGGCATCAAAACCGTTCTCGACCTGGCGGACACGCATATTGCCGTTATCCGTAAACACTTTAACGTCGTGCTGGAAAGGACGGTGCGCGAGCTGCGCGGCGAACCATGTCTCGAACTGGAAGAGTTCGCGCCGGTTAAGCAGGAAATCGTCTGCAGCCGGTCATTCGGCGAGCGCGTTACCGAGTACGAACAGATGCGGCAGGCCATCTGCAGCTATGCCGCGCGCGGTGCCGAGAAGCTGCGAGGTGAGCATCAATACTGCCGGTACATATCGGCGTTCGTGAAGACGTCTCCCTTTGCGCTGAACGAGCGGTATTACGGCAACAGTGCATCAGTAAAGCTGCTAACACCAACACAGGATAGCCGCGACATTATAACCGCCGCAACCCGGTGCCTGGATGCAATCTGGAAGGATGGGCACCGGTATCAGAAAGCGGGGATCATGCTCGGCGACTTCTTCAGCCAGGGTGTGGCTCAGCTAAATCTGTTCGACGAGAATGCACCGCGCGAAGACAGCGCGCAGCTAATGCAGGTCATCGACCAGCTCAATGCCAAGGGCGGAAAAGGCACGCTATATTTTGCCGGGCAGGGAATTCAGCAGCAGTGGCAAATGAAGCGAGAAATGCTTTCGCCTCGTTACACTACGAGATTTTCAGATTTGCTTGTTGTCCGATAAAAGAGGTGCGCACCTGATAAATCTTACAATCGGATCGGTGGTGATTATGCTGATGGTATGGGAAGGCGTAAAGCGGCAAGTTGCGAAACTGGAAGGAGCTACGCAAAGATTTGGTGATGGGGCATGGATGGGACACAAAACAGCACTCGCTCTAAGGTGAACTTAGACGACTGAAGTTTTCGACGACTCTAACCATCTGTTATTTGGTGCGCTCTTGGACGATCTTTGTCGATTATGAAAAATGTATGCTCATGTGATGGGGATGCAGGTTTAAGCCTTTTATCTTCGCTGGCAGCCGCAGCGCTTTAATGCCACAATATTTTTTTCTTCGAAAGCAGGAAAGATGATGAAAAAAATAGCAATTGCTGGCGCGCTGCTGGCACTGACCGGGTGCGTACAGGTCGATAACTATCAGGATGTGATCAAGCATCCTGTCCCGGCGCATCTGGCGGGATACTGGCAGTCAAAAGGACCGCAGAGTAGCCTGGTCAGTCCTGAAGCGATTGCCACGCTGGTGGTGACCGAAGAGGGCGATACGCTGGACTGCCGCCAGTGGCAGCGCGTGATTGCCGTGCCGGGTAAAATCATGCTGCGTTCAGACAGCTACTACAACGTTACCCGCAAGCTGGATATCTATCCGCTGGAGCGCGATGGCGCGACGCTTGAGTATGACGGGATGGAGCTGCAGAAGGTTGACCGCCCAACGGTGGAATGTGCTGATTACCTGAGCAAAAACCCGCTGGAGAGTAAACTACCGTAGCCGTTTGTTGCCGGGTGGCGGCTTCGCCTGGCCCGGCCTACAAAAGTACCGTCCCGTAAGCCGGGTAAGCGTCAGCGCCACCCGGCATTGTTTCTACAGCGCATCTTCTATTACCCAAACGCTGACACTCCCTCCATTACAGGTAAAGGTGCCTTCGCCATCTGCCGCGGTGGTGACCGTTTCTTCGCGATTGCCGAGGAAATCACGCCACGTTTTGTCGCCGTAATTTTCCCCAAGACAAATCACTTTCTCGCCGTCGTCGCCGTTCGACATCACTACCACACAGCCGGGATCGTCTTCCGTACCGCTGCGGCTGAAGGCGATGCAGTTAGGATGGTCAAAAAACAGGGTCTGCACGCCGTGGGCAAAACGCTGCCGGGCGAGGATCAGTTCATGAAGCTGCTCAATGACCGGCATGTCGATGTGGTAGGTCTCGCCATCTCCACCCGTATCGTCATAGCTCGCCCCGAAGAGATCCGGATAAAACACGCTCGGCACGCCGTTTTCCCGCAGCAGGATCAACGCATACGCCAGCGGTTTAAACCAGGCTTCTACCGGTGCTTCCAGCGCCTGCAAAGGTTGGGTGTCGTGGTTAGCGACGAGAGTGACCGCATGGAACGGATCCGCCTCCACCAGCGTACCGGTGAAAATCTGGCTCATGTCATAATCCCGTCCCTGACGAGACGCTTCGTGGAATTTCATCTGCAGGGGAGCATCAAAGAGCATGGTTTTACCGTCGACCTGGTCAATATAGGCCTGCAGCTTATCCACCTCATGGGACCAGTATTCCGCCACAATAAACAGCGGCTGGTCAGCGACGTCCTGGACGTGCTCAATCCACTCTTTATAAAACCAGGCGGGAATATGCTTGACGGCATCCAGACGAAAACCGTTGCAGCCCGTCTGTTCCATGACCCAGCGGGCCCAGTATTTGATCTCTTCGGTGACCGCGTGATTGCGAAAATCAATATTCTCGCCCATCAGATAATCGAAGTTACCCATCTCATCATCAACCTGATCGTTCCAGCCTTCGCCAGTGTAGTCGTTGACGATTTTAAAGATGCCGTCTTCATCCGGGTTTTCAATATGGTCCACGCCGCTGAAGCATTTGTAATCCCAGACGAATTGGGAATATTGCCCGGCACGGGCAGGGAAGGTATAGCGGGTCCAGGCTTCACACTCAATGATTTCATCATCAATTTGCGTGCGGTCTTGCTCGTTCACGCGCTGAACGCGGACAGGTTCTTTCTCGTCTGCCCCCATCTTGTGGTTCACCACGACGTCCAGCAGCACGGCGATATCATTGCTTTTCAGCGCCTCAATGGCCTCCAGCAGCTGCGCTTTGTCACCGTATTTCGTGGCGATACTGCCTTTCTGGTCAAATTCGCCGAGATCGAACAGATCATATGAGTCATAGCCAACCGAATACCCGCCGGACGCACCTTTATACGCGGGGGGAAGCCAGATCATATTGATGCCGATTTCATTAAGATTAGGGGCTAACGCCGTGACTTCGCGCCACAATTCACCGCCAGCAGGGTAATACCAGTGAAAACATTGTAAAAGTGTTGGGTTGCGCATGCACCATCTCCATGAGGTCGCGAGACTCAAGTATGGCGCAGGTTTGGCAGAAATGCTGGCGTACGAAACGGTTAATGCTCGTACGCCAGTAAAATGGCTAACTTATATCGCTATTACTTTGCGGAACCAGGACATGGCCGCCTTGATTACCGTAGGTGGAGAGAACGGTTTTCTGGATGGAGGATTGCCCAACTAGCTTCGCCAGCTCATCCATTCTGGCTTGCAGCAATGTTTTTACCTGGCCTTCGTTGTCCAGGATCACCCGCAGCGTCGGGCGAAGCTGCTCCTGAATCTGCATCGAAGGTTCACTTTCCTGAGTGAGACGAGCCAGTGAGTGCACCGCATTAACATAGTCGGTTTCACAGATGATCAGATCATCCCATAGCCCCTGCCGGGCCAGTCGCAACATCAACTGGCTCTGCTCAAGGAGTTGCTGATAAAGGGTATAGAGCTGCGGTGCATTACTCATTAGACGGCGTCCTGCATCAGTTGTGGGGTACCGGCAACCTCCTTCCACCCGTCAGCGATATTGCGCAGCAATGTTTCCACCTCTTCGATGGCGCTGGCGTCGTTATTCACATTGGCGTGCAGGAGGCGACGAACCATATAGGCATAAAGGGCGATCAGGTTTTGTGTGAGCTCATCACCATTACTTTCCACCAGGCCGACCTTCAGACCGTTCTCGATAATGTTGATCGCTTTCGAAATCGCGAGTCCCTTTGCCGGGATATTGCCGTCTTGCAGGAACAGACGCGCGCGAACCAGCGCGCTGAGGGCTCCATCAAATAGCATGATAACCAGCTGTTGCTGGCTGGCGCTCATCACCGCGCTTTCAACCTCTATTTTTGCGTAGGCTTGTGTACCTTTTGCGCCGTACATGTTATCCCCCTCGGGTCTGATTAGCGTTTACTACTTGTTGCTGGACGTATTTTCAAACTGCTGCGTCAGGTAGCTACTGGTGTTGTTCAATGAGGTCATCAGTACGTCCAGCTGGGTAAACTGAGCTTTATACTGTGCCACACGAGCATCAATACGATCGCTGACTGAGTTGTATTGATCCGTCAGCTTGTTCAGCGTTTTGCTGACCCCATCTTTTGCCGCCTGGATAATCCCTTTGCTGGAGAGCCAGTCAGTCAGATTGGTGGCCATGGTGGTGGTGATACCGGTGGCTTTACCGTCGCCCACAACCAGATCTTTTACGGCGATCGGGTTATCAGTTAGCGCTTTTTTCAGCTTCGCGCTGTCCAGCTCCAGTTTGCCTGAGCTTGGGTCTGAGGTAATGCCCAGTGACGACAGCGTCTTATAGGTGGTGCCGCCTACGGTGTTGCTCAGCATGGTTTTCAGCTGGGTCTGGATCGTACGCAGCGTGCTGTCACCGAGCAGGGCACCGTTGCTGGCATCCTGTGCATCTGTACCTGCATCCACCGCCGTATATTTGGTTAATGTTGCAAAGCTGTCCTGAAGGGTGTTGTAGGCATCCACCCAGGCTTTCATTGCCGTTTCCGCTTTCGACGTATCTTTGGTGATCGTCAGCGTCTGGTTGCCTGTGGTGACATCGTTCAGGTTCAGGGTGATATCTTCCAGCGCATCGCTGATGGTATTGCTGCTGTTTTCGATATCTACGTTGTTCACCTTCAGCTTCGCGTTCTGCGCGGTGACGCTTTCCGTCATCCCGTTGCTGGCGTCGGTGCTGGTGCCGTTATAACCCATAAAGGATTGCAGAGCGCTGTCGCCGCTCACGCTGATGCTGACCGCGTTGTCCGCCCCGGTTTCGGTAGAGGTGATGGACAGACGATACTGACCATTACCGACGTTAATAATACTGGCGGTCACGCCAGCGTCAGCTTTGTTAATCGCATCGCGAATGCCGGTCAGCGAGGAGTTGGCGGCGCTGATATCTACCGTCACCGGTTTTTTACCGTTGCCTGCGGTAAAGGTAATTTTGCTATCTGTCGTGGCGATAGCGGTTTTAGTATCCGCCTGGGTATTTTTGGTGGTCAGCGTTTGCGCCTGCGCCAGCTGCGACACGCTAACGGTGTATTTCCCCGCAATCGCGCTGCCGGAGGTGGTGGCGCTGAATGCCGTGGTGCTGCTCGCCGTGCTGGTGGCCGTAAACAAGTCGGCTTTATTCAGCGCGGTGTTGGCGGTCTGAAACGCTTCCAGTGAACTCTTCAACGTGCCGTAAGCGCTAAGCTTGGCGGTATAAGATGACTGTTGTTTGGAAATCGGTGTTAGCTGCTCTTTTTCGGCCTTGGTCAGACTATCCAGAATGTCTGCTAACTGAAGACCCGAACCAATCCCCAATGATGAAATACTTGCCATATTTATTCCTTAATCTATCGACACGTAGAACGAATAGTGGGGTTATCGGCCTTAATGGGGGAAAGTTTACGGTTAATTTCTTTTTTTTAATGGCGGGAATAACGGTAATAGAGAAGAGTATTTCCGTGGCTAAAAAAATTATCGAGATCCTGAAAAAAAATCTAAAGGTTGTTTTGGACCAGACGATAACACCTTTGACGGCGATGAAGCCGAAGGGTGGAAACCCAAATCTAACCAAACAGATTTGATGAACAACAGGAATCGAAATCATGGCACAAGTCATTAATACCAACAGCCTCTCGCTGATCACTCAGAACAACATCAACAAGAACCAGTCTGCTCTGTCTTCTTCTATCGAGCGTCTGTCTTCTGGTCTGCGTATCAACAGCGCTAAAGATGATGCTGCGGGCCAGGCTATCGCTAACCGCTTCACGTCTAACATCAAAGGTCTGACTCAGGCTGCACGTAACGCTAACGACGGTATCTCTCTGGCGCAGACCACTGAAGGCGCGCTGTCTGAAATCAACAACAACCTGCAGCGTGTTCGTGAACTGACCGTTCAGGCGACCACCGGTACTAACTCTGATTCTGACCTGTCTTCAATCCAGGACGAAATCAAATCCCGTCTGGACGAAATCGACCGCGTATCGGGTCAGACTCAGTTCAACGGCGTGAACGTACTGGCTAAAAACGGTTCTATGTCTATCCAGGTTGGCGCGAATGATGGCCAGACCATCAACATCGACCTGCAGAAAATCGACTCTTCTACTCTGGGTCTGAACGGTTTCTCTGTTTCTAAAAACTCTCTGAATGTTGGCGATTCAATTACTCAGATTGCTGATACCGCAGCTGCTTCTGCTGGCACAATGGTTGATGTTGACCTGTCTGGTGTTGCAAGCAAACTGGGTGTTGATGCAAGCACTCTTAGCCTGCATAACATTAAAGGTAGTTCTGAGTATGTTGTTCAGTCTGGTAACGATTACTACTCAGTATCCGTTGATAATGACAGCAGCACCGGTGCTAATGCAGGTAAAGTAGTACTGAACACGACTGATGTAACCTATGGCGATGCAGCTAACGGCATCGATACTAACAAGGCAAGCATGTCTGGTCAGTTGATTAAAGTTGGTACCGATTCTGCTGGCACTGTGACTGGTTTTGTTACCGTTCAAGGCAAAAACTATGGTGTGGCCGCTGGTTATCTTGCTAACAGTAATGATGCAGCAGCTGCAACAGATACTACTTCTGTTGGTACTGCAACAGTTGGTATCGAACTGAGCTCTGGCACCGAATCTGACGGTACTACTAAAGTAACTGCATCCCCAGAATTCGCTGGCGCATCAACAAATGACCCTCTGGCTCTGCTGGACAAAGCTATCGCTTCTGTTGATAAATTCCGTTCTTCTCTGGGTGCGGTACAGAACCGTCTGAGCTCTGCGGTAACCAACCTGAACAATACCACCACCAACCTGTCTGAAGCGCAGTCCCGTATTCAGGACGCCGACTATGCGACCGAAGTGTCAAATATGTCTAAAGCGCAGATCGTTCAGCAGGCCGGTAACTCCGTGCTGTCCAAAGCTAACCAGGTTCCTCAGCAGGTTCTGTCTCTGCTGCAGGGCTAATCGCCTGATAATGCTCAAACCCCGCTTCGGCGGGGTTTTTTATTTAGCGCTATTCGCATAACCCCCCAAATAACCCCTCATTTCACCCACTATTCACCCAATTGAAACCCCTGCAGAATCGGATAATCATGCCGATAACTCAATTAACGCAGGGCTGTTTATCGTGAATTCACTCTATACCGCTGAAGGTGTAATGGATAAACACTCGCTGTGGCAGCGTTATGTCCCGCTGGTGCGTCACGAAGCATTGCGCCTCCAGGTGCGCTTGCCGGCGAGCGTGGAACTTGACGATCTGCTACAGGCGGGCGGTATCGGGTTATTGAATGCAGTTGACCGATACGACGCTCTGCAAGGAACGGCATTTACGACTTACGCAGTTCAGCGTATTCGTGGTGCGATGCTGGACGAACTGCGCAGCCGTGACTGGGTGCCGCGAAGTGTTCGCCGCAACGCCCGCGAAGTGGCGCATGCGATGGGGCAGCTGGAACAGGAACTGGGACGCAACGCAACGGAAACCGAAGTGGCGGAACGTCTTGGCATTGCTGTTGAAGAGTATCGTCAGATGTTGCTCGATACCAATAATAGCCAACTCTTCTCTTATGACGAGTGGCGCGAAGAGCATGGCGATAGCATCGAGCTGGTGACGGATGAGCACCAGCAGGAAAACCCGTTACACCATTTAATGGAAGGGAATTTACGCCAGCGCGTAATGGAAGCGATTGAAGCGCTGCCTGAACGCGAACAGCTGGTGTTGACCCTTTATTACCAGGAAGAGCTTAATCTCAAAGAGATTGGCGCTGTTCTGGAGGTGGGGGAGTCGCGGGTGAGCCAGTTGCACAGCCAGGCCATTAAACGCTTACGAACCAAGCTGGGTAAGTTATAGGTGATTTTTTCACCCGAAAAATGCCGCACAACGTATTGACAACCAGGAGTTATCATGACGGTGCAGCAATCAAAAAGACGGCCTTTAAGCCGCTACCTGAAAGACTTTAAACACAGCCAGACGCATTGCGCCCACTGTAAGAAACTACTCGATCGTATCACGCTGGTTCGCCGTGGCGAGATCGTGAATAAAATCGCGATCTCTCGCCTCGACACGTTGATGGACGAAGCGGCGTGGCTCGAAGAGCAGAAAGAGTGGGTGGCGCTTTGCCGTTTCTGTGGCGATCTCCACTGCAAAGAGCAAAGCGACTTCTTCGACATTATCGGCTTCAAACAATTCCTGTTTGAACAAACGGAGATGAGCCACGGCACCGTGCGCGAATATGTGGTTCGCCTGCGCCGCCTTGGACAGCATCTGACCGTTAACAACATCTCTCGCGATCTGCTAAAAACCGGTTATCTGGATGAGAATCTGGAGCCGTGGCTGCCTGCCACCAGCACCAACAACTACCGTATTGCGCTGCGCAAGTATGCGCAATATAAGGTACAAATGCCGGGTGCGATGAAGCAGAAAGGCCACGCCGGAACAACTTCTGATATATATTAAAAAAGAATAAGATGTAGCGCAGTCGCCTTTGACGTCGCAGGCGATTTCTCTACACTACGTAAAAATTCTACGCTATCGGGGTATTTATGAAATTAGCACTTCTGGGTCGTCAGGCGTTGATGGGCGTTATGGCCGTGGCGCTGGTTGCGGGTATGAGCGTGAAAACGTTCGCTGCAGAAAATCTGCTGAACAAAGTAAAAGAGCGCGGAACGCTGCTGGTTGGGCTGGAAGGAACCTATCCTCCGTTCAGCTTCCAGGGCGACGACGGCAAACTGACCGGTTTTGAAGTGGAATTTGCCGAAGAACTGGCAAAACACCTCGGCGTGAAAGCCTCCCTGAAACCGACCAAATGGGACGGTATGCTGGCATCGCTGGATTCCAAACGCATTGACGTGGTGATTAACCAGGTGACCATTTCTGACGAGCGTAAGAAGAAGTATGACTTCTCCACGCCGTACACCGTGTCCGGTATTCAGGCGCTGGTGAAGAAAGGTAACGAAGGCACCATCAAAACCGCGGCCGACCTGAAAGGCAAAAAAGTGGGTGTCGGTCTGGGCACTAACTACGAAGAGTGGCTGCGCCAGAACGTTCAGGGCGTGGACATCCGTACCTATGATGATGACCCGACGAAATACCAGGATCTGCGCGTAGGCCGTATTGACGCCATTCTGGTTGACCGCCTGGCCGCGCTGGATCTGGTGAAGAAAACCAACAACACTCTGGCGGTTGCCGGCGATGCGTTCTCTCGTCAGGAATCCGGTGTTGCGGTCCGTAAAGGTAACGAAGACCTGGTGAAAGCGATCGACGCTGCGATTGCTGATATGCAAAAAGACGGCAGCCTGAAGGCGCTCTCTGAGAAGTGGTTCGGCGCAGACGTCACCAAATAAGTCTTTGACGTGAAAAAAAGGCGCTTTTAAAAGCGCCTTTTTTATTTCTTACGCGTCTGCGTGCATAATGAAAAATATCACATTTTGTCTGAGTTACCGGAGAACCCATGTCACTACAGAATTTAACGCGCTTTCCCCGCCTGGAGTTTATCGGCGCGCCGACTCCGCTGGAGTATCTGCCGCGATTTTCTGATTACGTAGGACGCGATATTTTCATTAAGCGCGATGACGTGACGCCGATGGCGATGGGGGGCAACAAGCTGCGTAAGCTGGAGTTTCTGGCCGCGGATGCACTGCGTGAAGGGGCGGACACGCTCATCACCGCCGGGGCAATCCAGTCCAACCACGTTCGTCAGACGGCGGCAGTGGCGGCGAAGCTTGGTCTCCATTGCGTGGCACTGCTGGAAAACCCAATTGGCACGCGGGCAGAAAACTATCTCACCAACGGTAATCGTCTGCTGCTGGATCTGTTTAATGTGCAGGTGGAGATGGTCGATGCGTTGACCGACCCGACTGCGCAGCTCGACGAACTGGCTACGCGCCTAGAAGCGCAGGGTTTTCGTCCTTATGTCATCCCTGTCGGCGGTTCGAATGCGCTGGGCGCGCTGGGTTATGTGGAAAGTGCGCTGGAGATCGCGCAGCAGTGTGAGGGGGCGGTGAGCCTCTCCTCCGTGGTTGTCGCGTCTGGCAGTGCGGGCACGCACGCCGGGCTGGCGGTGGGGCTGGAGCAGCTGATGCCCGAGGTGGAACTGATAGGCGTGACGGTGTCCCGCAGCGTTGCGGATCAGAAGCCCAAAGTGGTCACGTTACAGCAGGCGGTGGCAGAGCAGCTGGCGCTTAAGGCAAAAGCCGATATTCTGCTCTGGGATGACTATTTTGCGCCGGGCTACGGCACGCCTAATGAAGAGGGGATGGAGGCGGTTAAACTGCTGGCGCGCCTTGAGGGTATACTGCTTGATCCGGTCTATACGGGTAAAGCGATGGCCGGGCTTATAGATGGCATTACGCAGAAACGCTTTAAGGATGAAGGGCCGATTTTATTTGTGCACACCGGCGGGGCGCCCGCGCTGTTTGCTTATCATCCTCATGTCTAAAAATCAGGTCGAAAAATAATAATGCAAGAAAGTATACAACTGGTTATTGATTCACTGCCGTATCTGCTGAAAGGTGCGGTATTCACGCTCCAGCTGAGTATTGGCGGGATGTTCTTCGGCCTCGTGCTAGGCTTCGTGCTGGCCTTAATGCGTATGTCGCCCATTCTGCCGGTACGCTGGCTGGCGCGCTTCTATATCTCCGTGTTTCGCGGTACGCCACTTATTGCTCAGCTCTTTATGATCTACTACGGTCTACCGCAATTCGGTATCGAGCTGGATCCGATCCCGGCGGCGATGATTGGTCTGTCGCTCAATACGGCGGCCTATACCTCTGAAACCCTGCGCGCGGCAATCTCGTCCATTGATAAAGGTCAGTGGGAAGCGGCGGCCAGCATCGGGATGACGCCGTGGCAAACATTGCGTCGCGCTATTTTGCCGCAGGCTGCGCGTGTGGCGCTTCCGCCGCTGAGCAACAGCTTCATCAGCCTGGTCAAAGATACCTCTCTGGCCGCAACGATTCAGGTGCCTGAACTGTTCCGTCAGGCGCAGCTTATTACCTCGCGCACCCTTGAAGTCTTCACCATGTATCTGGCTGCCTCGCTGATTTACTGGGTGATGGCGACGGTGTTGTCTGCTCTGCAAAACTATTTTGAAAACCAGCTTAACCGCCAGGAGCGTGATCCAAAATGAGTGCTATCGACGTTAAAAACCTGGTGAAAAAATTCCATGGTCAAACGGTGCTCCACGGGATCGATCTGGAAGTGGAGCAGGGCGAAGTGGTGGCGATTATCGGGCCGAGCGGGTCGGGAAAAACGACGCTACTGCGCAGTATTAACCTGCTTGAACAGCCGGAAGGGGGCACCATCCGGGTCGGGGAGATTACGATTGATACCGGTAAATCCATCAGTCAGCAGAAAGGATTAATTCGCCGTCTGCGTCAGCATGTGGGCTTTGTTTTCCAGAACTTCAATCTTTTTCCGCACCGCACGGTACTGGAAAACATTATTGAAGGGCCGGTCATCGTAAAAGGTGAGCCAAAAGAGGACGCGACGGCGCGTGCCCGCGAGCTGCTCGCTAAAGTTGGGCTGGCAGGTAAAGAGACCAGCTATCCGCGCCGCCTGTCAGGAGGCCAGCAGCAGCGCGTGGCGATAGCGCGTGCGCTGGCGATGCTCCCTGACGTGATCCTGTTTGATGAACCGACCTCCGCGCTCGACCCCGAGCTGGTGGGCGAAGTGCTGAATACCATTCGCCAGCTGGCACAGGAAAAGCGCACGATGGTCATCGTGACCCATGAAATGAGCTTTGCTCGTGACGTGGCGGACAGGGCCATTTTCATGGATCAGGGGCGGATTGTGGAGCAGGGGCCGGCGAAAAGTTTATTTGCGGATCCTCAACAGCCGCGAACCCGCCAGTTCCTTGAAAAATTCCTCATGCAGTAGCATTTTTGTCCTTATTTGCTCCGGAAATCTTTTCTGGAGCAAATTATTCTCCCTGTTGCCCCGGGCGTCTGCTTTTTTATTCCACCCGACGCAGATAAGCCTTATCAATAGTAAAGTTAATTGTGTTATTGCCGATATTTTGTGGTTAGAAATAAGTTTTATGTGTTAGGTTATATTCACCATAATAATGATTATCTTTTCAGAGGCTTCTTTTAGTAAGTATGAAGGATTCAGACTTTTTCACCTGGCGACGGGATTGCTTCCTCCGGTTTCAGGAATTGACCTGTGCCGACGAGGTATATCAGGAACTTCAGCGACAAACGCAGGCGCTTGAATTCGATTATTACGCGCTCTGCGTGCGCCATCCCGTACCATTTACGCGGCCCAAGGTCTCGTTGCAAACCACTTATCCAAAGCAGTGGATGGCGCAATATCAATCCGCGAACTATTTCGCGATTGATCCGGTTTTAAAGCCGGAGAATTTCATTCAGGGTCATCTTCCCTGGACGGACGCATTATTCGTGGATGCGCAGGAGTTATGGCATAACGCACAGGATCACGGTTTACGCACGGGAATAACGCAGTGTCTGATGCTGCCTAATCACGCGCTCGGTTTCCTCTCGGTTTCCCGTACGAGTGTGCAGGATGTGCCGTACAGGCAGGAAGAAATAGAACTACGGTTGCAAATGCTGGTGCAAATGGCATTAACCACGTTGTTGCGTTTTGAAGATGGGATGGTGATGCCGCCAGAGATGAAATTCAGCAAGCGTGAGCGGGAAATTCTGAAATGGACTGCGGAAGGGAAGACGTCAGCGGAAATAGCGATCATTCTCTCCATTTCAGAGAATACGGTTAACTTCCATCAGAAGAATATGCAGAAAAAATTCAATGCACCCAACAAAACCCAGATTGCTTGTTACGCGGCGGCAACGGGACTGATCTGATTAGCGAGTACGTTCTGCGTGACAGACGAGCGGACGGCTGAATGCAGTGCATCCAGCCGTTTTTTGTTACTGGCGGTACGCTTGTTTAATTTGCTTAACGGTGTTTGCAAATACAGCCGATTCCGCCTGGTCTTCCATCTGCGCGATTTGCTTTTCCATTTTAATGATCACACGACCAGCATCAGCCTGGCCCATCGCCTGCAGCATCAGCGTCAGCAGTGCTTTCAGGCAGTTTACTTCCTGTGCCAGTTCCTGGTTATTCTCCGCAGTGGCAAATTCAGGTGTGCTCATTTATTTTCCTCATTATTAAACGGCGCTAAAGCGCGACGACGAAAGTCAAGGCGGCGGAGTATACCACAAGCTGTAGCAAAAAATGCAGCGGTTGTTTTTCGTACTTTTACTGCGCTGTTTATTTGCGTAAACTCCGCCAGGCGGTAGACTGATGCCCTGGTATGACTATTAATTGTTTATGAGTGGTTTGCTTACCGTTAATTATTGTTACAAAAATCTGAAAACTGTTTTCCCCGAAGAAAAGGAGCAAGGTTTTTGTAACTTTTTGAATACGGATGCTTAAAAAAAAGCGCAAAAGCCCTGATGGCAAGGACTCTCTTTCCACGGACTGTACAGGCTAATTTCCAAAAACGAGAGCAAAATCGAATAGCCGATTTTTTAACGTTTTAATCTTGTGAGGAAAACCGTTAATATAAACCAAATTATCACTCAGTAGCGTTATCCCTATTCTGGAGACATTTCCTTTGATCAACGTCCTTCTTGTTGATGACCACGAACTGGTGCGCGCAGGGATACGACGCATTCTTGAAGATATAAAAGGGATTAAAGTTGCCGGAGAGGTGTGCTGTGGGGAAGATGCCGTAAAATGGTGCCGCACAAACTCCGCCGATGTGGTGCTGATGGATATGAACATGCCCGGCATCGGTGGCCTTGAGGCAACGCGCAAAATTGCGCGTACCTTCGTAGATACCAAAGTCATCATGCTGACCGTGCATACTGAAAATCCACTGCCTGCGAAAGTGATGCAGGCGGGTGCGGCCGGTTACCTGAGTAAAGGTGCCGCTCCGCAGGAGGTCGTCAATGCCATCCGCTCCGTGTTTGCCGGGCAGCGTTACATCGCCTCTGACATTGCGCAACAGATGGCTTTGAGCCAGATCGAACCCGAGAAAAACGAGTCCCCGTTTGCCAGTTTGTCTGAGCGCGAATTGCAGATTATGCTGATGATCACGAAAGGTCAGAAGGTAAATGAGATCTCGGAACAGCTGAACCTCAGCCCGAAAACGGTGAACAGCTATCGTTATCGAATGTTCAGTAAACTGAACATTCATGGTGATGTTGAACTGACTCATCTGGCCATCCGACATGGTTTATGTAATGCGGAGACGTTGTTAAGTCAGTGAGTGATGTGTTCGATTCAAAAGCATTTCTGAAAACGGTAACCAGCCAGCCTGGCGTCTATCGGATGTATGACGCTGGCGGTACGGTTATCTATGTGGGGAAGGCGAAAGACCTTAAAAAACGCCTTTCCAGCTATTTTCGCAGCAACCTTGCCTCCCGTAAGACTGAAGCGCTGGTCTCTCTCATTCATAATATTGATGTCACCGTCACGCATACCGAAACCGAAGCCCTGCTGCTTGAGCACAATTATATAAAGCTCTATCAGCCGCGCTATAACGTGCTGTTGCGGGACGATAAATCCTATCCCTTTATCTTCTTGAGTGGCGATACCCATCCGCGTCTGGCGATGCACCGTGGTGCAAAACACGCGAAGGGGGAATATTTTGGTCCTTTCCCGAATGGCTATGCCGTGCGGGAGACGCTGGCACTGCTGCAAAAAATCTTCCCGATTCGTCAGTGCGAAAACAGTGTCTACCGTAACCGCTCGCGTCCGTGTCTGCAGTACCAGATTGGTCGCTGCCTGGGCCCCTGTGTTGCCGGGCTGGTCAGTGAAGATGAGTATGCCCAGCAGGTGGACTATGTACGCCTGTTCTTAGCCGGAAAAGACGATCAGGTGTTAACCCAGCTGATCGCGCGGATGGAAAAAGCCAGCGCCGCACTTGAGTTTGAAGAGGCCGCACGGATCCGTGACCAAATTCAGGCGGTGCGCCGGGTCACCGAGAAACAGTTTGTCTCGAATACCGGTGACGATCTCGACGTTATCGGCGTCTCCTTTGACGCAGGAATGGCCTGTGTTCACGTGCTGTTTATCCGCCAGGGCAAAGTACTCGGCAGCCGCAGCTATTTCCCCAAAGTGCCTGGTGGCACCGAGCTGGGGGAAGTGGTGGAAACCTTTGTCGGCCAGTTCTATCTACAGGGAAGCCAGATGCGAACGCTCCCCTCGGAGATCCTGCTCGATTTCAACCTTGACGATAAAACCCTGCTGGCCGATTCGCTTTCCGAGCTGGCGGGCCGTCGGGTCAACGTACAAACCAAACCCCGCGGCGACAGGGCGCGTTATCTGAAGCTCGCGCGGACCAACGCGGCGACAGCGCTGACCACAAAATTGTCTCAGCAATCGACGGTCAGCCAGCGGTTAACCGCGCTGGCAACGCTCCTGAAGTTGCCGGAAGTGAAACGTATGGAGTGTTTCGATATCAGCCATACGATGGGTGAGCAGACGGTAGCATCCTGCGTCGTGTTTGATGCTAATGGCCCGCTGCGCGCCGAGTATCGACGCTATAACATCACCGGCATTACGCCGGGGGACGACTATGCCGCCATGAATCAGGTGCTGCGTCGTCGTTACGGTAAAGCGATTGAAGAGAGCAAGATCCCGGATGTGATCCTGATTGACGGTGGTAAAGGCCAGCTTGGCCAGGCGAAAGCGGTATTTGAATCGCTCGACGTTGAGTGGGACAAAAACCATCCGCTGCTGTTAGGTGTGGCGAAAGGGGCCGATCGTAAGGCGGGTCTGGAGACGTTGTTCTTCGAACCGGAAGGTGAGGGCTTCAGTCTGCCGCCAGACTCCCCGGCGCTGCATGTCATCCAGCATATTCGCGATGAATCGCACGACCATGCTATCAGCGGGCACCGTAAAAAACGGGCGAAGGTGAAAAATACCAGTACTCTGGAAACCATTGAGGGCGTCGGGCCGAAACGTCGTCAGATGCTGCTGAAGTATATGGGCGGATTGCAAGGATTACTCAACGCCAGCATGGAGGAAATTGCAAAAGTGCCGGGTATTTCGCAAGGGCTGGCAGAAAAGATCTACTACTCGTTGAAACATTGAGGGCTCTGTAGCAACATAGAGCTAAATTTTACTGACAACAAATAGTTACCGTCACTATGCAATATAATATCCCTACGTTGCTCACTCTCTTTCGTGTTGTACTCATTCCGTTCTTCGTGCTGGCGTTTTATCTGCCGGTTGTGTGGGCACCTTTTGCCTGCGCATTGATCTTCCTTATCGCAGCGGTAACGGACTGGTTTGATGGCTATCTGGCGCGTCGCTGGAATCAAAGCACTCGCTTCGGCGCGTTTCTCGATCCGGTAGCGGATAAGGTCATGGTTGCTATCGCGATGGTGCTGGTGGCTGAACACTATCATACCTGGTGGGTGACGCTGCCTGCGGCAACCATGATCGGCCGTGAAATCATCATTTCTGCGCTGCGTGAGTGGATGGCGGAGTTGGGTAAACGCAGCAGCGTGGCGGTCTCCTGGATCGGGAAAGTGAAAACGACCGCACAGATGGCGGCGCTGGTCTGGATGCTCTGGCGTCCAAACGCCTGGGTTGAGTGGGCGGGAATTGGTCTGCTGTGGGTAGCGGCAGTGCTGACGTTGTGGTCAATGCTGCAATATTTGAACGCTGCGCGCGGGGATTTGCTTGATCAGTGATCGTTTCGCCGTAATTTTCAGCAAACGATCCAGGGAAGCAAAAAATAACGTTGACTCATAACGTCATATCAGTAGAATGCAACGCATCGAACGGCGGCACAGCAAGCCGGACGATAATGAAATCAAGTGTTTAGAAGTTGACTTGATGACATGCGGGAATAGCTCAGTTGGTAGAGCACGACCTTGCCAAGGTCGGGGTCGCGAGTTCGAGTCTCGTTTCCCGCTCCAGATTAAAGACATGCGCAGTAGCGGGTGTCAGTTAGAAAAGTTTTACGGCGCGTTAGCAAAGCGGTTATGTAGCGGATTGCAAATCCGTCTAGTCCGGTTCGACTCCGGAACGCGCCTCCACTTTCTTCCCTGGCCGGATGGTGGAATCGGTAGACACAAGGGATTTAAAATCCCTCGGCGTTCGCGCTGTGTGGGTTCAAGTCCCACTCCGGCTACCATGGGAAACAAAGAATAATCAAAGCAATAAGCAGTGTCGTATAAACCACCGAAAGGTGGTTTTTTTATTTTCTAATTTCACTCTCCCATTATTCCCACTTTTCGCAAGTACAGCTTACCGATTACATCATTGCGTCTACATATTGTTATGTTGCCCCGATACTGCAACGGAGTTGGTGTGTGGAATAAGGGGGATTATATAAGCATGTCAGGTATTGGTGAATGGCATGATGTTGGCGACAGCAGGTGTTCAGGAGAATGGAATGGGAGGGTAACCCTCCCGATTCGTTATTTTGCGAATATACAATCTCGCCCAGAAGGTGCACCCATTACTCGGATCATTTTTTTACAAATCACAGTGACCTGCTGTCCTTTTTTCAATGCTACGGCAGTAGCCTTTTCTGAGTTTTCCATCTCCATTCGTGCAGGCATGAACTGATTGTCTGTTTGTAAGCCGATGATAATTGAGTCTGTAAAATCTTTATCAATGGACTGAACAACCCCGTTGACTGAGATGAGCTTACCTTTCATGTTTTCATCGGTTGCGACTTCATTCTCTTCATAAGCTTTAAAAAGCTGTTTTGCGGAGGTCGTAAACACTTCTTTTTGCGGTACTGACTTCTGCGTATCCGCAACTGGTGCAGAAGACGAAGTCGCGCCTGCTTCCGATTTGTCGTTTTTACCGACGATATATCCCAGAATCATCAAAGCAATAAAGATATAAAAAATCCATTTAATAAATTTCTTCATGAAATCACCTGTTAGCTAATAGTTTTGCTGCGAAAATAATGTGAGAATTTCACCTTATTACTTTATCGCATAAGGACGCTTATTGCCTATAAAAAGAATTTACGCGAGTAAATTCTTTTATCCTGTTTCAGTGAAAGCATTGTTGTGGCTTAAAGGAGGATAAGTGCAGCGATATACGTCATGAAATGCCGCTGAATTGCCGATGTTACAGTATAAAGCTGGTTCAATGGTGCATGAACATCGTGTCGTCACACCCCACCCAAATACGCCTTCCTCACCTCCTGATTGCCCAGCAGCTCCTCGCCGCTGCCGCTCAGGCGGATCTGCCCGTTAACCATCACATACCCGCGATCGGAAAGCTTCAGCGCGTGGTGCGCATTCTGCTCCACCAGGAAGATCGTCATCCCGTTGCGGGCCAGCTCGCGCAGCGTCTGGAAAATCTGTTTCACCACAATCGGGGCTAAGCCCAGGCTGGGCTCATCCAGCAACAGCAGCGTCGGACGGCTCATCAGCGCCCGGGCGATAGCCAGCATTTGCTGTTCTCCGCCGGACAGGGTCATCGCGCGCTGTTTACGCCGTTCTTTCAGGCGAGGGAACAGATCGAACATCGTTTGCATATCTTCGGCCGCAAACTGGTTGCCAATCGGGATGGTCCCCATCAGCAGGTTCTCTTCGACGGTCATATCCGGAAAGATACGTCTGCCTTCAGGTGCCTGCGCAATGCCGCCGGAGGCGACGTAGTGGGTGGATTTATGGCTGATGTCTTCGCCGCGATAAAGGATCTGTCCGTTGCGGATACGCGGCTGGCCAAAGATGGACATCAGTAATGTCGATTTACCCGCGCCGTTTGCGCCAATCAGCGCCACGGTTTCTCCTGTATTCACTTCAAGTGAGACCTGTTTCAGCGCCTGAATCACGCCGTAAAACACATCCACCTCGCGGAAGGCCAGCAGCGGTTCGCTCATAGGGTGACCTCGCTTTCATCCGTGCCCAGATAGGCGGCAATGACCTTTTCATCATGCTGGATCTGCGCGGGTTTCCCCCTGGCAATCACGTCACCGTGGTCGAGCACGATAATATCGTCCGAAATCTCCATCACCATCCCCATGTCATGCTCAATCAGTAATACCGTGATGTCATGATGATCCCGCAGAAAACGAATGATGCTGCTCAGCTTATGCGTTTCAACCGGGTTTAGCCCGGCGGCAGGTTCGTCGAGACAGATCATCTCCGGTCCGGTACACATTGCCCGGGCGATCTCCAGGCGCCGCTGCTGACCGTACGACATCTCCCCCGCCAGGCGATTGGCACAGTCCACCAGATCGACCACTTCCAGCCAGTAGAAAGCTCTGTCGAGGGCGTCGCTTTCCGCCCGACGGTAGGCCGGGGAATTAACGATCCCGGCGAGCAGATTCCGGTTAACGCGCATATGCTGTGCGACCAGCAGATTTTCCACGACCGACATCTCGCGAAACAGACGGATGTTCTGGAAGGTGCGCGCCAGCCCGGCGCGGTTGACCAGGTGGGTTCCGCCAAACATTTTGTAGAACAGACGCTGCCCGAACTGCGCGGGGTTAATCCAGTCACCCGGCTGAAATTTTTGCCCGAGTACCTGAATGACGTTGGTCGTCTTATTGCGGCTGGTAAATAAAATATTGCCGCCGGAGGCTCTGTAGAAGCCGGTCAGGCAGTTAAATACGGTGGTTTTTCCCGCCCCGTTTGGCCCAATCAGGGCAGTAATGGAACCGCGCTGCACGTCCAGGTTGACGTCGTTTAGCGCCTTAATCCCGCCGAAGTGCATCATCAGATGTTCAACGCGCAATATCGTTTCGTTCATGGCGCGACGCCCTTACGCACGGCAAATCCGCTGCGGTTAATGCGGATCAAACCGCGTGGACGCCAGATCATCATCACCACCATCAGCATGCCAAACAGCAGGACCCGGTACTCGGCAAAACTGCGCAGCAGTTCCGGCGTGACCGTCAGCACAAAGGCGGCCAGCACCACGCCAAGCGTAGACCCCATGCCGCCCAGTACCACAATGGCGAGGATCAGCGCGGATTCAAAGAAGGTAAACGATGTCGGGTTCACGAACCCCTGATAGGTGGCGAAGAATACCCCGGCGATGCCCGCAGTCGATGCGCCCAGCGTAAAGGCCGAAAGCTTGACCAGCACATGATTGAGCCCCATGGAGCGACAGGCAATTTCGTCTTCCCGCAGGGCTTCCCACGCCCGGCCGATCGGCATCCGCGTCAGGCGGTGCTTGATATAGAGCACCAGCATTACCACCAGAAACAGCACCGTATAGATAAAGATAAACTTCATGTTCGGGTTATAGGTGAGGTGGAAAAACTCGTGAAAAGGCACGCCGCCTTCTTTTGCGCGTCGTCCAAACTCAAGGCCGAAAAAGGTAGGAGGAGGGGCCGACACGCCATTAGGCCCGCCGGTGAACGTCAGCCAGTTGTTCAGGATCAGGCGAATGATCTCCCCGAACCCGAGGGTGACAATGGCCAGATAGTCACCGTGCATGCGCAGTACCGGAAAACCGAGCAGGGCGCCCGCGGCAGCGGCCATAATGGCCGCCAGCGGCAGCATGCTCCAGAAGCCTAAGCCGAGATACTGATACCCCAGCGCCAGGCCGTACGCACCAATCGCATAGAAAGCGACATACCCCAGATCCAGCAAACCCGCCAGACCCACGACGATGTTCAGCCCCAGCCCGAGAAGCACGTAGATCAGCCCGAGAATGGCGACGGTCAGCACATATTTGGTGGCGACAAACGGGAAGCAAATGGCAACGGCAATCACCAGGGGAATAATCCAGCGCATGCGGCTTTTGTATTCCGGTGGCCGGACATAAACACCTGCGCTGTCGGCTTCAAAACGTGCCTGGAAACGTGCACCTGGGGCGGTACTTAAAAAAGCGCTCAGCAGAAAACGACCCAGCATAACGATGCCGACTATCCATGCGAGTCGCTGTCCGGCGAAGTTAAAGCTGTATCCGTCCAGCACCACGCCGGCAATCGGGCCAAAAATGATTAACGCAATCAGGCCGGAAAAAATGGCGTCCAGAATACAGCGCTTAAGCGAAAAGCCGTGAGAGGTCATCGTATTCTCCTTCACACTTTGGCGACAATCGGGCGGCCAAGCAGACCCTGAGGGCGAAAAATCAGGATCAAGACCAGCAAGCCAAACGAGAACACATCTTTATAATCGGAGTTCACCATGCCGGAAAATTGCGCCTCGGCGACGCCCAGAATCAACCCACCGAGCATCGCGCCCGGCAGGGAGCCAATCCCGCCGAGCACCGCTGCGGTAAACGCCTTAATGCCAATCACAAACCCGACGTAGAAATCAAAGGTGCCGTAATTCATGGTGATGAGCACACCTGCCAGGCCCGCCATGGCCGCACCAATGACAAAGACCAGGGAGATAATCCGGTCGGTGTTGATCCCCAGAATGGAGGCCATTTTACGGTCCTGCTGTACCGCGCGGCACATCCGCCCCAGCCGGGTATGGTTGATTATCCAGGTCAGCACCAGCATGCCGGCAAACGAGGCGACCAGGATAAATACTTTGGTATAAGTTATCTGCACAAAACCTTCGCCCAGATGCAGACGAAGTACGCCGTCGAGCATGGTTGGCACCCCTTGCTGGCGCGGCCCCTGGCTCAGCTGCGCGTAGTTTTGCAGGATAAGCGACATCCCGATGGCAGAGATAAGCGGCGCCAGGCGCGTAGAATTCCGCAACGGCTTATAAGCAATACGCTCGATGGTCCAGCCGTACACCCCCGTAACGACAATGGTGAATACCAGCGTTCCCAGTATCAGCAGGGGGAATGACTGCAGGCCGAAGAAAGAGAGTAGCGCCAGGCCAATGGCGCAGAGGTAAGCGGAAATCATATACACTTCGCCGTGGGCGAAATTGATCATCCCGATAATGCCATACACCATGGTGTAGCCGATGGCGATGAGGCCGTAGACGGAGCCCAGCGTTAAGCCATTGATTAACTGCTGCAGGAAGAATGTACTCATCTTAGCGCGCTCGTTTTATAGGCTGCACGTGGTGTGCAGCCTGATGTTTATTACGCGCCGGCAGGCAGGCCCGCCGACGTTGAGCGTGATTCCGTCCCGTTACTGCACTTCCTTATATTTTCCTTTGTCGTCCCACTGGTAAACCACGTAGTCGGAGACTTTCAGATCGCCCTTGCTGTCCCAGGCTTTTTTACCCATCACCGTGTCGACCGTATTCGCTTTTAGCCACTCGCTGGCTTTGGCGGAGTCCTTGCCGCCCGTGGCTTTAAACGCAGCAGCAATGGCCTGCACGGAAGCATAGGAGTAGAGGGTGTAACCTTCCGGTTCGAATTTAGCGGCGCGGAATTTCTCAATCACTGCTTTACCGTCCGGGATCAGGCGAGGATCTTTACCGAAAGTCATATAAATGCCGTTGGTATACTGTGGACCGCCCGCCGCCGTCACCATCTCTTCATTAACAATGCAGTCGCCGGAGAAGAATTTCGCCTGTACGCCCTGTTCACGCATCTGGCGAACCAGCGGACCGGCTTCCGGGTGACAGCCACCGAAGAACACCACGTCCGGTTTTTGCGCGCCAATCTTCGTCACCAGCGCGTTAAAGTCTTTTTCACCGCGCGATAACCCCTCGTACATCACATCCTTGACCCCGCGTTTCGCCAGTGCCGCTTTGGTGGCGTCTGCCAGCCCTTGCCCATAGGTGTCTTTATCGTGAATGATCGCCACGCGTTTGGCTTTCAGCTTATCGATGATGAAGTCGCTGGCAACTTGGCCCTGCTGGTCATCGCGGCCGCACATGCGGAACATATCGCTCATACCGCGTTCGGTGATCAGCGGGTTCGTCGAGCCGGGGGTAATGGAAATGATCCCCGCATCGCTATACACCTCAGAGGCGGGCATGGTCGATGAGGAGCAGAAATGGCCGACAACGGCGTTGACTTTATCCTGGTCGACTAAGCGGTTGGCGACAGCCACGGCCTGTTTAGGCTCGCACGCATCATCACCCTGAACCAGCTTGATTTTCTCACCGTTAATCCCGCCGGCAGCGTTAATATCTTCAGCGGCCTGCGTTGCGCCGTGCCAGTACTGATCGCCATAGGTGGCATTGGGTCCCGTAAACGGCCCGGCGACACCAATCACGATATCTGCGCGGGCGGAAAACGCCGTCACCAGACAACCAGCTAACACAAGAGACAGGGGAGTTCTGATTAATTTCAGCGACATTATTATGTTCCTTAGCAAAGAGGTTTTTGCACCACGGCGTAAACCTGAACGCCCAGGGCGCAGCCAATCCAAAACACGGGCAAGAACAAAATGCACTAAACGAACGGCATCCTGCATGATACGGCGAGGTTTCCATGCGCAGCGTCGCGCGAAGAACAGCAAGCAAAAACGTTGCCAGAATGGTTAACCCCTTGACGGGGTTATGACATCTTTGAGTATAGAGCGCCGCGTTCTGCCGCCCCGCGGCAGGAGAAGAAATTACAGCGGAGATCACATATCGTTAACATTAAAGCCCATAAGTTGTGCAAGGGTCACGATTTGCACACTTTTGCAGCAATAAAGACCTAAACTTCAGCCGGGAACGGCGTGAGAACTGTGTTAGGATCTTTTCCTTTTTATCAGGAGTGTCCGCGATGACGGAAGGTCCATTAAATGAAAGCGAAATGGCATGGCTGGAAGAGACTCTCATGTCTTACGGCCATGACGATGCGTCCGTGATTGATGTATCCGAACTGGACGGCATGCTTACCGCAGTGCTTTCCGGCCCTGTTGTCGTTGAGCCAGATACCTGGCTGGTGGCCGTGTGGGGCGGGGAGAAATACATTCCGCGCTGGAAAAACGATCGTGAAATGAACCGTTTTATCGATCTCTGCTTTAAGCATATGAACGACATTGCTGAGCGGCTGAGCGAATACCCGGACCAGTTTGAGCCGATGTTTGGATATAACGACGTCGACGGTGAGAGCTACACCGTGGTGGAAGAGTGGTGCTATGGCTATATGCGCGGCGTGGCGTTGACGGACTGGTCAGCCTTGCCGGAGTCTCTGAAGGCCGATCTCGAAGTGATTGCCCTGCACGGTACGGAAGAGAACAGCGAGAAGCTGGATGAACTGAGCGAAGCAGACTATATCGCCAGCATTGAGCGCATCCAGCCAGCGGCACTGCGTTTATATCAATACTGGGTAGATAACCCGCAGCAGCCGGAAGCAAAGAAGCCGATTGTGAACGGCACGAAGGTCGGGCGTAACGATCCGTGTCCTTGCGGCAGCGGGAAGAAGTTTAAGAGCTGCTGTTTGCATTGATAAAAAAGGGGCTAAAGATAGCCCCTTTTTTCTTAACCCACTTCCGGCAACATGCCGGCGGCAATCAATACCTGCACCAGAATAATCACCACCCCACAGCTAAACACAATGCCCAGCAGCGGTTTTCCTCCCGCCACGCGGTACCCCTGCTGAGGATGCTGCTGGCGGCTCTTCCATGCCAGCAGGGAAGGGAGTAACAGCGCCAGGATCGACAGCGCCACCCCGGCGTAACCCAGCGCCATCACAAACCCGCGTGGGTAAAACAGCGCAAACGCGAGCGGCGGCAGGAAAGTAATTCCCCCCGTCTGTAACCGCCCGCTAACCGTATTGCGACGCTGGAACAGGTCGGCCAGGTAATCAAACAGGCCGAGCGCCACGCCCAGGAACGAGGTCGCCAGCGCCAGGTCGGCAAACAGGTGGACCGCCAGCTCCACGTGAGGAGACGTGACGACCTCGCGCAGTGCCAGCAGAAAACCGTTCAGGCCAGCGTGCTGCGCCATGAGTCCAATAAAGGTTGAAGAGTCAATGCTGCCCAGCGTCACCAGTTGCCAGAAAATATAGGCGATGAGCGGGATCGCGCTGCCGATAACAAACACGCGGCGCAGCTTGCGAATATCACCGTTCATATAGCTGACAATACTCGGTACGCTGCCGTGGAAGCCAAACGAGGTGAAAATCACCGGGATAGCGGAAAGCGCGAGCCCTTTTTCCAGCGGCAGCGTCAGCAGATTAACCTTGTGCACGTGCGGTGCCAGCAGGACCAGCATGACAATCAGAAACAGAATTTTGGCGCTGAAGAGAAAACGATTGAACAGATCGACCAGCGAGGTCCCCACGCAGACCACGCCGCCGCCGATGAGCGCAAAGAAGATTGCCCCCGTCGCCGGGGTAATGTCAGAGCCAAACCAGTCATTGACGCTGGAGGCGATGAGCTCCCCGGCCCCGCTAATATACGCGGCAGTCAGGGCGTACATCAGGAACATCATGCTAAAGCCGGTTATCCACTGACCGTAGCGTCCCAGGTAGCGCGCCGCCAGTGAACCCAGACCGGTGTCGGCGGGCACGTGCTGGTAAACCTCAAGCAATAGCAGCGCGGTGTAACACATCAGCGCCCAGAGTGTGCCAAGAAGCAGCAGCGTCATCCCGAATCCCACACCTGCAGCAGCCAGGGGCATTGCCAGCATTCCTGCGCCAATCGTCGTTCCGGCGACGATAAAAATACTTCCCAGGGTTCTGTTTCTCACGCTTTCCTCTACAACGATGGTGAATCGCGACAATTTCTGCGGCGCAGAGTAAGGGAAAAGCCGTAATTCGTCAAATCACCGTTACAAGGTGCGTAATGAAATATTTACAGTTTAGGCGTACTGTGATCCTTAATGGGCCGATGCCTACTTCATAAGAGCAATATCACGGCGCAAATTTCAGGCGTAACGTAAACAACTCGTGCAAATAATAAAATAATGTGAGGGTTTTTTATGGCGGGGGAGAATCCATATACGGCTGCATGGAGCCGGGGAGGCAATCTGTTGTGCCATGGACACTGGATAATGAGCTGGCAGAACCAGCCTCTGACGCTGCCTGAGTCCCGCCGCGAAAAGGATATGGGCACCTGGGCAATCTATTCGGTTATTGATCCTGAAGATGAAACCTTTGCACAAGGCTTACAGGAAGATGAGTGGATTATCGAAAACGTTGACTGGCTGACAGACCTGTTTTTCGAGGTGGGTATTCCGCTTGAGACGGCCAGCTACCGCTATTTTTATCAGGCCGTCAATCCCCATGACTGGCGCTGTACCAGCTGCGCAGGATGTATGTAAATTAACGCGGTGCAGGAAACCCGCACCGCGTTGAAATTAATTTTGTGTATCGAGAGTGGAAAGTTCTTTATCAATAAAGTAAAGACCTTCACCTGATTTACCCACCAGGGATAATTTATCCAGCACGGATTTAAACAGCTTCTCTTCTTCATGCTGTTCTGCCACATACCATTGCAGGAAATTAAAGGTTGGATAATCCTGGCTGGTCATTGCCGCATGAACCAGTTCGTTAATTTTCTGCGTGATCAGCTGTTCGTGCTCGTAGGTGGCGCGGAACAGTTCATCGAGAGAATTATACTCGGCAAAAGGCGAGGCCACGGTCTCAATGCGCGGCAGGCTGCCGGTGTCGGTCAGATAATCAAACAGGCGCTGCATGTGGGTCATCTCTTCCTGCGCATGGCGACGCAGAAACGCGGCCGCACCTTCAAAGCTGTGGTAGCTGCACCAGGCGCTCATCTGCTGGTAGAGAAGGGATGAAAAGAGCTCAAGGTTCATTTGCGCATTGAGCTTGTCGATCATTTCAGTTTTCAGCATGGTGACGCTCCGGGTTATTATTACTGGTTCACAATGAGCGACACTATAATTTGTTATTTAATTATTTGCAAAACGTAAAATAAATATTCATTACTTCAAAATACGAATGGGAATAAAACGCATTGTCGGCATTATATTAATGCGAATTGTTTTTGTTCTTAGTTAAATAAAGTGCCAGCAAACGCTGGCAGCTTGGATTAATACCAGGGATTATTTGACTTAGGGTTAACGGCATAACCCATGCATTTATACTGAATGGTCACGCTTTCGTTAAGGCACAAAGAGCCGCTTATCAGCGTACAGGTTTTGACGGGTTGCCCGTAGGCAGACGCGGTGGCATACCCCATACCCTGGCAGGCTTTCACTGCGGTGCCGTTATTTACATATTCGTCAGACCAGGCATTTTGCAGCACGGCCTGACCGTAATCGAGGCGGACAATGCCGTTTGGTGCGTCGAGGCTACTGATTTCCGCCTGACGGTTAACGCTGCATCCCGCGAGCAGCAGGATCGTACCGGCTACGATGACTCTTTTCATGGTTCGCTCTGAGTGGATGGAGATACGTTATCGTACCCGCAGAGACGTAGCCCAATGCCAGGAATAGCCGGACGATCTGCCTTCTCTCTTTGATTTTGTTCGCGGTTTTGCTGGCTAACAGGTGTTGCAGTAAATTGAATTGTGATGCATGTCACAAAAACATTGATTTTTGTGATGGTGGTCATATTATAGGCGCATTGACGATAAAGCTGTATGACAAGTTAATGGAGCATCACAATGAAACTGCGCAAAATCCTCAAAAGTATGTGGGCCAATTACTGCCGCACCTTTAAAGACGTGCCGCCGGGCGCCATGTTCTGATAAAAAAAACCTGCTTCGGCGGGTTTTTTTGTCCCTGCTGGTGACGAAGGGGAGATGTCAGGGGCTGCGTTTTGATACTATGGCGGCCTTTAAATAAGGAGAAGCCCCATGTCACAAAACCTGAGCGCCGATCAGGAACTGGTCTCTGACGTTGTTGCCTGTCAGCTGGTTATTAAACAAATCCTTGATGTTCTGGATGTCATTGCCCCGGTTGAAGTCCGCGAGAAGATGTCCACGCAGCTGAGAAACATTGATTTCACCAGCCATCCTGCCGCCGCTGACCCGGTGACGCTTCGTGCGATCCAGAAAGCCATCGCGCTGATTGAGCTGCGCTTCACCCCGCAGGGCGAGTCGCATTAATATCTGCAAACGGGCGACCGCGTAAGTCGCCCGTTGATGCCTTTAAAAGAAAGTCTGTACCAGCAGGTAGCTCGCCGCACACGCGCAGCTCACACCGATTAACCCGGGCAGAATGAAGCTGTGGTTAATGATGAATTTGCCGATGCGGGTGGTTCCTGAGCGATCGAAGCCGATGCAGGCTAAATCACTGGGATAGGTCGGCAGAACAAAATAGCCGTATGACGCCGGGAAAAAGGCGATCAGCATTTTTGGATCGATCCCCAGCATCAGCCCCATTGGCGCCACGGCCGTCAGGGCAGCCGCCTGGCTGTTCACCAGCTTCGACACCAGGAAAAGCACGATGGCATACGTCCACGGATGGCTTTTCACCACGCCTTCCAGCGCCAGTTTTAACTCGTCGAGATGCGCCTGGAAAAAGGTATCGCTCATCCACGCCACCCCGAACACCGAGAAAATCGCCACCATACCGGCCTTAAATACCGCGCCGTTAGAAATGGCTGAGGCATTGACCTTGCAGGCCATCAGCATCACGGCACCGGCAATGAGCATCATCATCTGAATGACCAGGTTCATCGACAGCGCCGTTATTTTGCCTTTCAGCTCGAAGGCGGGGCGCAGTTCGGGGAAGGCCCCGAGCAGGACAACCACGGCAATACCGGCAAAGAAAATCCAGGTCGACCAGTAAGCCTGCTTCGGAAAACGTTGATTCATTAACGTCTCCGTACCGCCATAGATAAACTCACGCTGCTTTGGATCTTTTAGTTTTTCCTGAAACTCCCTGTCGTCAGACAAATCTTTCCCGCGGCGTAAACTCCACAGGGCAGCAATGGCGACACCAAAAAGTGAAGCGGGAACCGACACGGCGAGTATTTCCAGGATCCCCCACGCGTGACCGATCCCATGCTGGGCGGCCAGGATGGAGACCAGCGACACGACGGCGACGGAAACCGGTGATGCCGTGATTGCCATCTGCGATGCTACCGATGCCACGGCCATTGGGCGCTCGGGTCGGATCCCTTTTTTCAGGGCGATATCCGCAATGATGGGGAACATGGTGTAGACCACATGGCCGGTACCGCAGAGAAAGGTCAGCATCCAGGTGGTAAACGGGGCGAGAAGCGTGATGTGCTGCGGATGTTTGCGCAGGAGGCGTTCGGCAAATTGCATCATGACATTGAGCCCGCCGGCAGTTTGCAGGGTGGCTGCACAACCAATCACGGCGAGAATGGTCAACATCACGTCAACCGGCGGCTTGCCGGGCTGGAGACCAAAGACAAAACACAAAATAAAAAGGCCAATCCCGCTGATTAACCCAAGCCCCATGCCGCCGAAACGTGTACCCGTCAGCAGGCAGAGGAGAATGACAATAAACTCAATGGTGATCATGCTGCTCCCTCGTCAATGATTATGTAATTAAATAAATCATTACATGTTGTGTGGTTAATCATTGGGAGCGAGATCTGATTTGTTAAATCTCAGCAAAAGCAGAAGGTTGGCGCAGGGAAGGTAACCTGCTCCGAACGGGAGCAGGTCAAAAGCGTCAGTGATGCTGCACTGTGACAATGTCGAGCAGGTGGCGATCGGTTTGTTCCGGGCACAAACCTGCCTGTTGCGCATTATGGATCTCGTCCGCAAGGGTTTTCAGCAGCATTCCGTCCTGCTGCTGCTCTTTATCCATATCGCGCAGGAATTTCAGCGTGGTCATGTCATGCTGCGCTCTGGCTTCATCGGCCAGCTTGTTGAGCGTCGTGCAACGCTGTTCATACTCTTCCAGCGTCTTTTCAAACAATTCTTCCAGAGAAGAGTAATTATCGTTGATCCCCTCCAGGGCTTTAACAACCGGGTTTGCTCCCGCCGCTTTCAGGAAATTAAAGACGCGCATCATGTGGGTGACGTTGCTTTGGGCCTGTGAACGAAAGAACGTGGCAGAGCCCGTAAGGCTTTTCTCGGAACACCACGCACTGAGGTAAAGGTGCAGATTTGAGGCGTAAAACTCAAGGTTCATCTGCGCGTTAAGTTTTTGCATCATCGTTTGGGTAGCCATACTCATATCCTTATAGACTGTGGGACGTGATGTCCGTTGCTTAACCTGAGCGCCAGGCAAATACGAAGAAATAGAGCAGAAAAAGAGATTCTGCAGTGCCAAAGCTGACCGAAATTCACTTCCTGTGTTCGATATAAATAAGCATACCGTTGTCTTTAATTTAAGAAAAGTCTTAATCCCGCTGTTTTTACCATACATTACAAAATTTAATATAGTACAAATATGCAAATAGATTCCCATGAAATGAAATCTCACTATCTTACTGATAATAAAGAGATAGTCTGTTTTTAGTGCTGCGATTTGTGTTTCGGGAGTATTGCGCCGGAATAATTATCTGGGAAAACAATTAATACAGATAATTCATTTCGCATATATGATGTTTCATTAAAATTGCGCTAAATCAATTTTTGCCGGGGAATATATTTTCAGCGCGAGTGTGTTTTTTTGATGGAAAGCAGGATGTTCCTTTCAACCCTTAGCCCCGGCGTGACAGGTCTAATGGCATCAGGGACTTCTTAGCTAATCTTATGGATAATTCTGCTCACACCTCGTTTATTTGTCTGACAAATCCTGCCTTTTTTATGTCATTTTTCGCTGAATTTATGTACGCAATTACTGTAATTCTGCGGTGTGATGAGGCTCTCTTATGGATGATTAATTTCCCGCTAAAACTATCACCAGCAATAACGCTTATGACGAGGTAAGCGCTAATGCCTTGTTTTAAGTCCGATTAAATAAGAAGCACGCAAATATTCCCTACAGAAAAGAATGCTAAAGCTGGAGTTAACCATGCACAAATTTACTAAAGCGCTGGCGGCCATCGGTCTGGCTGCCGTTATGTCACAATCCGCTATCGCTGAGAATTTAAAACTCGGTTTTCTGGTAAAACAGCCCGAAGAACCCTGGTTCCAGACCGAGTGGAAATTCGCAGATAAAGCCGGGAAAGATTTAGGTTTTGAAGTGATTAAAATCGCCGTGCCCGACGGTGAGAAAACGCTGAACGCCATCGACAGCCTGGCGGCCAGCGGTGCAAAAGGTTTTGTTATCTGTACACCGGATCCGAAACTGGGGTCCGCCATTGCGGCGAAAGCCCGCGGTTATGACATGAAAGTCATTGCCGTTGACGATCAGTTCGTGAATGCCAAAGGCAAACCGATGGACAGCGTGCCCCTGGTCATGATGGCGGCGACCAAAATCGGCGAACGTCAGGGTCAGGAACTCTATAAAGAAATGCAGAAACGCGGCTGGGATGTGAAAGAGACCGCCGTCATGGCCATTACCGCTGATGAGCTGGACACAGCACGTCGTCGCACGACGGGCTCAATGGACGCGCTGAAAGCGGCCGGTTTCCCGGAGAAACAGATCTATAAAGTCCCGACCAAATCCAACGATATCCCGGGGGCATTTGACGCCGCGAACTCCATGCTGGTTCAGCACCCGGAAGTGAAGCACTGGCTGGTGGTCGGTATGAACGATAACACCGTGCTGGGTGGGGTCCGTGCGACAGAAGGCCAGGGCTTTAAAGCGCCCGATGTGATCGGAATTGGCATCAACGGCGTTGACGCCGTCAGTGAGCTTTCCAAAGCGCAGGCCACCGGCTTCTACGGTTCTCTGCTGCCAAGCCCGGATGTCCACGGCTACAAATCCAGCGAAATGCTCTACAACTGGGTAACCAAAGGCGCTGAACCGCCGAAATTTACCGAAGTGACCGACGTGGTGCTGATCACCCGCGACAACTTCAAAGAGGAACTGGCGAAAAAAGGACTGGGCGGTAAGTAATACGCTGTGATTGTGCCCCTTACTCGCCGTAAGGGGCCAGACGTACAGACTACAGGAATCACGGAGTCGTTATGCAACAGTCTCATCCCTATCTCTCTTTTCGCGGCATCGGGAAAACGTTCCCCGGTGTTAATGCGCTGACCGATATCAGCTTTGACTGCTATGCCGGACAGGTTCACGCCCTGATGGGGGAAAACGGAGCGGGGAAATCCACGCTGTTAAAAATCCTCAGCGGCAACTACGCGCCAACAACCGGCACGCTGGCTATTCGCGGCGAAGAGATGGCCTTCGCCGATACCACGGCGGCGCTTAATGCCGGGGTGGCCATTATCTATCAGGAATTGCACCTTATTCCCGAGATGACCGTGGCGGAAAATATCTATTTAGGCCAGCTTCCGCACAAAGGCGGCGTGGTGAACCGTTCGCTACTTAATTATGAAGCGGGGCTGCAGCTTAAACATCTTGGTCTGGATGTCGATCCCCAGACGCCGCTGAAATATCTCTCCATCGGCCAGTGGCAGATGGTTGAAATTGCCAAGGCGCTGGCGCGCAACGCCAAAATTATTGCTTTCGATGAACCCACCAGCTCGCTCTCCAAGCGTGAAATCGAAAACCTGTTCCGCGTGATCCGCGAGTTGCGACAGGAAGGACGCACCATTTTGTATGTCTCGCACCGTATGGAAGAGATATTTGCCCTGAGCGATGCCATTACCGTCTTTAAAGATGGGCGCTATGTGCGCACCTTTAGCGATATGCAGCAGGTTAACCATGACCAGCTTGTTCAGGCGATGGTCGGGCGCGATCTGGGCGATATCTATCACTGGAAGCCGCGCGAGTATGGCCCTGAACGCCTGCGGCTGGAAAACGTGAAAGCGCCAGGCGTGAGAACACCGGTTTCATTATCCGTCCGCAGCGGCGAGATCGTCGGGCTGTTTGGCCTGGTAGGGGCGGGGCGCAGCGAATTAATGAAAGGCTTGTTCGGGGGGACCCGCATTTCCGCAGGGCGGGTCTCCATCGACGGTGAGCGGGTTGATATCCAGAAACCCGCCCACGCAATCAGGGCAGGAATGATGCTCTGTCCGGAAGACCGCAAAGCGGAAGGGATCATTCCGGTACATTCGGTGCGTGACAACATCAATATTTCCGCCCGCCGTAAGTTTATTCGCGCGGGTTGCCTGATAAACGACAGCTGGGAGTCGAGCAATGCCGACCACCATATTCGCTCGCTGAATATTAAAACGCCCGGCCCGGAACAGCTGATTATGAATTTGTCAGGGGGGAACCAGCAGAAAGCCATTTTAGGCCGCTGGTTGTCGGAAGACATGAAGGTCATTTTGCTGGATGAGCCGACGCGCGGTATCGATGTGGGCGCAAAACACGAGATTTATAACGTGATCTATGAACTGGCAAAACGCGGCGTGGCGGTACTTTTCGCCTCCAGCGATCTGCCGGAGGTGCTTGGCGTTGCCGACCGCATTGTGGTGATGCGTGAAGGCGAAATCGCCGGTGAATTACTTCATGAACAGGCGAATGAACAACAGGCGTTGAACCTCGCCATGCCTAAAGTCAGCCAGGCAGTCGCCTGAGTAAGGAGTTAATGATGTCCTCTGTTACTACATCCGGAGCGCCGAAGTCGGCTTTTAGTTTTGGTCGTATCTGGGATCAGTACGGCATGCTGGTGGTCTTTGCCGCACTTTTCGTCGCCTGTGCGATCTTCGTCCCTAACTTTGCCACTTTCATTAATATGAAAGGATTGGGCCTGGCCATTTCCATGTCCGGCATGGTGGCCTGCGGTATGCTGTTCTGTCTGGCCTCCGGTGATTTCGACCTGTCGGTGGCCTCTGTTATTGCCTGTGCGGGCGTGACCACCGCCGTGGTGATCAACATGACAGAAAGCCTGTGGATTGGCGTGCTGGCGGGTCTGTTACTCGGCGTGCTTAGCGGCCTGGTGAACGGTTTTGTCATTGCTCGTCTGAAGATTAACGCCCTGATAACCACGCTTGCGACGATGCAAATTGTGCGAGGTCTGGCCTATATCATCTCCGACGGTAAAGCGGTCGGGATTGAAGACGAGCGCTTCTTTACGCTAGGTTACGCCAACTGGCTGGGCCTGCCTGCGCCAATCTGGCTCACCGTGGCCTGCCTGATCCTGTTCGGCTTCCTGCTCAACCGGACCACGTTTGGCCGCAATACTCTGGCGATCGGGGGCAATGAAGAAGCCGCACGTCTTGCCGGTGTGCCGGTGGTGCGTACTAAGATTATTATCTTTGTCCTCTCGGGACTGGTTTCTGCCGCCGCCGGGATTATTCTGGCCTCGCGTATGACGAGCGGCCAGCCAATGACCTCGATTGGTTATGAGCTGATCGTCATTTCTGCCTGCGTTTTAGGGGGTGTTTCCCTCAAGGGTGGCATCGGAAAAATCTCATATGTGGTGGCCGGTATCCTGATTTTAGGGACGGTAGAGAACGCCATGAACCTGCTGAATATTTCGCCGTTCTCTCAGTACGTGGTGCGTGGTCTGATCCTGCTGGCGGCGGTGATATTCGACCGTTACAAGCAAAAAGCAAAGCGTACCGTGTAACCCCGACGCTGACTTTTTATTGCTCAACTTATAACCATAGTTGACCCCTGAACCGCCTCGCCAGTTTTGCTGGCGGGGCGGTTGTCAAATGGCGAGCCCCATCACACTGTCTATACTTACATGGCTATGAAAGAGGTAAAGGCGTTTACCTCTCATCAACTGTAAGGAGGAAAAGGGTGGCTGACTCGTTAACCGCACCGCCTGTACTGCCCGGAAAATATGCTTTCTTTTTTGACCTCGACGGGACGCTCGCCGGGATCCAGCCGCATCCTGACGACGTGGTCGTACCGGATACGGTGCTAGAGAATTTGCAGCAGCTCTCTCGACTGAACGAGGGCGCATTGGCATTGATTTCAGGGCGCTCAATGGCCGAGCTGGATGTGCTCGCCAGTCCTTACCACTTTCCGCTAGCCGGTGTACACGGAGCGGAGCGCCGCGATATCCATGATCAACTGCATGTTGTATCACTCCCCGATACCTTAATTCAGGCGTTACACACTGAACTCTCCTCGGCGCTGGCGTCACTCCCGGGTACGGAACTGGAAGCGAAAGGCATGGCATTCGCCTTGCACTATCGGCAGGCACCGCATCACGAAGCAGCGATATTTTCGATTGCCCGTAGCGTGGCCGATGCACACCCGCAGCTCGCGCTGCAGCCGGGGAAGTGTGTCGTTGAGATAAAACCTGAGGGCATTAATAAAGGTGCTGCTATTGCGGCGTTTATGGCGGAACCGCCATTTAAGGGACGTATACCGGTATTTTTAGGCGATGATCTGACCGACGAGGCCGGATTTCGCGTGGTGAATCAGGCCGGAGGGATCGCCGTTAAGGTGGGGCCTGGTAACACTGTTGCAGAATGGCGTCTGGCAAATGTCGACGCCGTCTGGCAGTGGATATCTGATATCGCTAACCAGCAACAACAACAAATAGCGCAAAACAAAGGGGGAAACCATTATGGGTCGCTTAGTCGTCGTCTCTAACCGAATTGCACCGCCTGATGATAAAAAATCCAGTGCAGGTGGCCTGGCGGTAGGGGTGTTAGGTGCCTTGAAAGCTGCTGGTGGGCTGTGGTTTGGCTGGAGTGGTGAAATCAGTGAAGAAGAGAAACCGCTTAACAAAGTGACGCGTGGGAATATCACGTGGGCATCCTTTGCGCTGAAAGAGAAAGACTATGACGAGTATTACTCGCAATTCTCCAACGCCGTGCTGTGGCCTGCGTTTCATTATCGTCTTGACCTGGTCAAATTCCAGCGTGAATCCTTCGAAGGCTACTCGCGCGTCAACGCGCTGCTGGCGGATAAACTGCTGCCTCTTATAGAGGAAGACGATATTTTATGGATCCACGATTACCACCTGCTGCCCTTCGCCCGAGAGCTGCGTAAAAGGGGAGTAAACAACCGGATTGGCTTCTTCCTGCACATACCGTTCCCGACGCCGGAGATCTTTACCGCACTGCCGCCGCATGAAGCGCTGCTGGAGGGGCTGTGTGATTACGATTTATTGGGCTTCCAGACCGAAAATGACCGCCTCGCGTTCCTGGATTCGGTGTCAGGTAAAACGCGACTGATGACAAAAGGCGGCAAGACCCATACGGCGTGGGGAAAAACCTTCCACACCGAAGTGTATCCGATTGGGATTGAACCCGACGAGATTGCGGATCAGGCTTCCGGCCCGCTGCCGCCGAAGCTGGCGCAGCTGAAGAATGAACTTAAGCATGTGAAGAATATCTTCTCGGTAGAGCGTCTGGATTATTCCAAAGGGCTACCGGAACGCTTCCTGGCCTATGAAACGCTGCTGGATAAATACCCTCAGCACCACGGTAAAATTCGTTATACCCAGATAGCGCCAACGTCGCGCGGTGAAGTTCAGGCCTACCAGGATATTCGTCACCAGCTGGAAACGGAAGCGGGGCGCATCAATGGTCGCTATGGTCAGCTTGGCTGGACGCCGCTCTTTTACCTGAATCAGCATTTTGACCGCAAAATCCTGATGAAAGTCTTCCGCTATGCAGACGTGGGGCTGGTCACCCCGTTACGTGACGGGATGAACCTGGTGGCAAAAGAGTATGTGGCGGCTCAGGACCCGGCGGACCCGGGGGTACTGGTGCTTTCCCAGTTTGCCGGGGCGGCGAATGAGCTCACGTCAGCGCTTATCGTGAACCCTTACGATAGGGATGACGTGGCTAATGCCCTCAACCGCGCGTTGACCATGCCGCTGACGGAGCGCATTTCACGCCATGCTGAGATGATGGAAACGATCCGTAAGAACGATATTAATCACTGGCAGGCGCGTTTTATTCAGGATCTCCGCGAAATAACGCCGCAAAGCCATGAAGGCGATCTGCAAAAAAAGATCGCAACATTCCCTAAACTCGCCTGATATTCCTCCGGGGGGTTTACGACCCCCCAAGCGGCACTAACAGCACATCAACCTGGCTTGAAGCGACAATCGATTTTGCCGCGCAAGCTGCGCGAGATAAAAAGCTGTGGTTATGGTTCCCGCAAATTACTAAATCAATATTCTGTTTGCGACACATGTCGAGAATATGAGCATTAAGTTCACCGGTCGCAATTACGGTCTCGTAAACAGGATATTGTGCCTTTTCTACCAACTCTCGCAGAAATTGCTGTGTTTCTTCCTGCAATACCTCACGAATATCTTCCAGCATGGGGGCTGCCAGCTGATTATACATCTCGGGTTCGGCTGCAAGCGTGATGAGGCTAATGCGCGCATTGCTGGGCCTGGCGATGGACACGGCCCGGGAAACAAGCAGATGGCTTTCGGGGGAAACAGCAACAGATACAAGCAGATGGGAGTAACTCATGTCGCACTCCTTAGATGTCTGAAAGACAGCGTGTGATCACCATTACCTCGAATGACCAGGATCTGCAAGAGGGGATTACGACATTAGTGTGAAGCTTATCATAATTATTCATTAATTATTCTTATAAGAAGAATAACTGAAAAACGCGGCTAAATGAAAAAAATTAACAACTTAACGTAAATCACACAATTTCCCTCTTTTGCCGTTAAATCGTTTTAACCCGTTATAAACATATTTCGAATGATCACGCTCTGAAACAATTTTTGTGGGCGGCTTGCATAACTCTATGTTTTTTCACGGTAAGAAAAATGTTTCCTTAAGATGAGCATCTTGTGAAGGTTTCCGGGGCGCGCTCACGGCAGGAAAAGCACGATACATGCCAGTTCGCTTCACCCTTCTGCATGACTATTCGTCGATTAAGAATACAAAACTGTGCCAATTGGGCAAAAAATGAACAAACTACAAGTCATACTGATGGATTTATGGAGGATATTCACTTAAATTGTGTGACGTGGATCACATTTTTTTTAAATTTGAGGGTGGCTGCATTGTATGTGGCAAATCTGACGAGTAGAGTTTGCGTCGAATTAGGAAAAATCTTAGTTATTTGTAAGAAATGATAAACCACGTAAGAGACGTTACTGCGTTTCGACTCTTGCGCGTTTCGATGAATACAAACCTAGATTCAACTATGCATTTAGCCTTTTCTTTTTATACCGGGTGATTTCCCGGCGACATCACGGGGTGCGGTCTTTCCGCATAAAAATAATAGTTGGTTATTCGGGATGGGAACAATGCATACATCCGAGTTGCTAAAACATATCTATGACATCAATTTGTCATATTTACTGCTCGCGCAGCGTTTAATTAGTCAGGACAAAGCGTCCGCGATGTTTCGTCTGGGTATTAACGAAGAAATGGCAACCATGCTGGGTGGTTTAACCCTCCCGCAGATGGTAAAACTGGCCGAAACGAATCAACTGGTTTGCCAGTTCCGTTTTGACAATCCGCAGACGATCACGCGTCTGACGCAGGAATCCCGTGTTGACGATCTGCAACAGATCCATACCGGTATTCTTCTCTCCACTCGCTTGCTTAACGAAATCAGCCAGCCTGATGACGCAGCCCGTAAGAAAAGGGCCTAGCAATGAGCGAGAAAAGCATTGTTCAGGAAGCGCGTGACATACAGCTTGCCATGGAGCTGATTACGCTGGGTGCTCGTTTACAAATGCTGGAAAGCGAGACTCAGCTGAGCCGTGGTCGCCTCATTAAACTGTATAAAGAGTTACGTGGTAGTCCCCCGCCGAAAGGCATGTTGCCGTTTTCGACAGACTGGTTTATGACGTGGGAGCAAAATATCCACGCATCGATGTTCTGTAACGCCTGGCAATACCTTCTGAAAACCGGTTTGTGTAGCGGCGTCGACGCCGTGATCAAAGCGTATAAACTTTACCTTGAACAATGCCCGCAGCAGGACGAAGGCCCCCTGCTGGCACTGACCCGCGCATGGACGCTGGTACGTTTTGTTGAGAGCGGAATGCTTGAATTGTCGCGCTGCAATTGCTGCGATGGCAATTTTATTACCCATGCTCATCAGCCTGTTGGCAGCTTCGCCTGTAGTTTATGCCAGCCTCCATCCCGCGCAGTAAAAAGACGTAAACTTTCCCGGGATGCTGCCGATATTATTCCACAACTGCTGGATGAACAGATCGAACAAGCTGTTTAACCCGAACGTGTGGGCAAGATTCCAGCAGCGGTAAGTCATTACCGCTGCTTTTTTTTACCCCTCAAACGGTAAACGCTACGAACTGAACGTCCTTGCCATAGTCACTAGCGGAAGGATGATGTCGTGCTTATCTTATTAGGTTACCTGGTAGTTCTCGGTACAGTTTTCGGCGGTTACATGATGACCGGCGGGCACCTTGGAGCACTCTATCAACCGGCTGAACTTATTATCATCGGCGGCGCAGGGGTAGGGGCTTTTATCGTTGGTAACAACGGCAAATCCATCAAGGGTACGTTGAAAGCCATTCCATTGCTGTTCCGTCGCTCGAAATATACCAAAAGCATGTATATGGATCTGCTGGCGCTGCTCTATCGCCTGATGGCGAAGTCACGTCAGCAGGGGATGTTCTCTCTTGAGCGGGATATTGAAAACCCGAAAGAGAGCGAAATTTTTGCCAGCTATCCGCGCATTCTGGCTGATGCCATGATGCTGGATTTCATCGTCGATTATCTGCGACTCATCATCAGCGGCAATATGAATACCTTCGAAATCGAAGCGCTGATGGATGAAGAGATCGAAACCCACGAAAGCGAATCTGAAGTGCCGGCCAACAGCCTGGCGCTGGTGGGTGACTCGCTTCCGGCTTTCGGTATCGTTGCGGCGGTGATGGGGGTGGTACATGCCCTGGCCTCGGCGGATCGTCCGGCGGCCGAACTGGGCGCGCTGATTGCCCATGCGATGGTAGGGACCTTCCTCGGTATTTTGCTGGCTTATGGTTTTATCTCTCCGCTGGCCAGCGTCCTGCGCCAGAAGAGCGCGGAAACCACCAAAATGATGCAGTGCGTGAAGATCACGCTGCTCTCAAACCTCAACGGTTATGCGCCGCCGATCGCGGTTGAATTTGGCCGTAAAACGCTTTACTCCAGCGAGCGTCCGTCGTTTATCGAACTTGAAGAACACGTGCGCGCGGTGAAAAACCCAAACCAACAGACGACAACTGAGGACGCATGAAAAACCAGTCCCATCCGATCGTCATCGTAAAAAAACGCAAGCACAAGGGCGGTGGGCATGGCGCGCACGGCTCGTGGAAAATCGCGTACGCCGACTTTATGACTGCAATGATGGCGTTCTTTCTGGTGATGTGGCTGATCTCCATCTCCAGCCCGAAAGAACTGATCCAGATTGCCGAATATTTCCGTACGCCGCTGGCGACGGCAGTGACCGGTGGGCCGCGTATCTCTAACAGCGACAGCCCCATTCCTGGCGGCGGTGATGATTACACCCAGCAGAAGGGTGAGGTGAAAAAAGAGCCGAACATCGACGAGCTGAAGAGGAAGATGGAACAGGCGCGTCTGAAAAAACTGCGTGGCGATCTCGATCAGCTGATTGAGGCTGACCCCAAACTGCGTGCGCTGCGACCGCACCTGAAAATCGATCTGGTGCAGGAAGGGTTGCGTATTCAGATCATTGATAGCCAGAACCGCCCGATGTTTAAAACCGGTAGCGCCGAGGTTGAGCCGTACATGCGCGATATTCTGCGCGCTATTGCACCGGTGCTGAACGGCATTCCTAACCGAATCAGCCTCTCAGGCCACACGGATGATTTCCCGTACGCCAGTGGGGAGAAGGGATACAGCAACTGGGAGCTTTCTGCCGATCGTGCCAACGCCTCGCGTCGCGAGCTGGTGGCCGGTGGGCTTGATGATGGCAAGGTACTGCGCGTGGTCGGCATGGCAGCAACCATGCGCGTCTCCGACCGCGGGCCGGATGACGCCATCAACCGTCGTATCAGTCTTTTAGTGCTGAACCAGCAGGCGGAGCAGGCCATCCTGCATGAAAACGCCGAAAGTCAGAATGAGTCACTGGACGATTTAAAACAGCCTGGGGCCGTTCCTTCGGCTGCCGTTCCAACATCGCCACCAGCCAATCCGAGGTGATAGCGTGAGCATGGATATTAGCGATTTTTACCAGACATTCTTTGATGAAGCCGACGAATTGTTGGCCGATATGGAGCAACATTTGCTCGACCTGGTGCCCGAAGCACCGGACTCCGAGCAGCTCAATGCCATCTTCCGTGCGGCGCATTCCATTAAGGGCGGAGCCGGAACGTTTGGATTTACCATCCTGCAGGAAACAACCCATTTAATGGAAAACCTGCTGGATGAAGCACGACGCGGTGAGATGCAGCTCAATACCGACATTATCAACCTGTTTTTGGAAACCAAAGATATTATGCAGGAACAGCTCGACGCCTATAAAAGTTCGGCAGAGCCTGATGCCGCCAGCTTTGAATATATCTGCAATGCGCTTCGCCAGCTCGCCCTGGAAGCAAAAGGTGAGGTCGCAGCAGCCGTTGTCCCTGCTGCAAAACTGAGCGTTGTCGATGCGGTTGGTGCCGGTGAAACCGCGCCAGCCGCTGCGCAAGCGGGCAAATTGCGTGTTGTGCTTTCACGCCTGAAAGAGAATGAGGTTAACCTGCTGGAAGAAGAGCTGGGTAACCTGGCGACGTTAAGCAATGTCGTGAAAGGCAAAGACAGCCTCGCCGCTACGCTTGATGACGGGATTGGCCAGGACGATATCGTGGCGGTGCTGTGCTTTGTGATTGAAGCCGACCAGATTGCCTTCGAAACCGAAACCGAAACCGCCGAAGCGGAAGCTCCAGTAGCGCAGGAAGAGGTGGCCGTCACCGCTCAGGCGCCGGCCCCGGCTGTCGCGCCTGCGGCCCCGGCGCTGAAAGCGGTGCCAAAAGACGCTGCTGCACCTGCCCGTGGTGAAAAACCGGCCGCGCGCTCCAGCGAATCCACCAGCATTCGCGTTGCCGTTGAGAAGGTTGACCAGCTGATCAACCTGGTGGGCGAACTGGTGATCACCCAGTCGATGCTGGCACAACGTTCTAATGAACTGGACCCGGTTACCCATGGCGATCTGATCACCAGCATGGGTCAGTTACAACGTAACGCCCGCGATCTGCAGGAATCGGTCATGTCCATCCGTATGATGCCGATGGAATATGTCTTCAGCCGCTTCCCGCGCCTGGTACGCGATCTCGCGAGCAAACTGAATAAACAGATTGAACTGACGCTGATGGGTAGCTCCACCGAGCTGGATAAGAGCCTGATCGAGCGCATCATCGACCCGTTAACGCACCTCGTGCGTAACAGCCTCGACCACGGTATTGAACTGCCGGAAAACCGCATTGCTGCCGGAAAATCGCCGGTGGGCAATTTGATTCTCTCTGCGGAACATCAGGGCGGGAATATTTGCATCGAAGTGACCGATGACGGCGCGGGTCTTAACCGCGAGCGTATTCTGGCGAAGGCGATTTCGCAGGGCATGGCGGTCAACGAAAACATGACCGATGAAGAAGTGGGGATGCTGATCTTCGCGCCCGGCTTCTCTACCGCAGAGCAGGTGACTGACGTTTCCGGGCGCGGCGTCGGCATGGACGTGGTGAAACGTAACATCCAGGAGATGGGCGGCCACGTTGAGATCCAGTCTAAGCAGGGTTCCGGCACCACCATTCGCATCCTGCTTCCGCTGACGCTGGCGATCCTCGACGGGATGTCCGTGAAAGTGGCAGACGAAGTGTTCATTCTTCCGCTGAACGCGGTGATGGAATCCCTGCAGCCGCGTGAAGAAGATCTGCATCCGCTGGCGGGCGGTGAGCGCGTGCTCGAAGTGCGCGGGGAATATCTGCCGCTGGTGGAACTGTGGAAAGTGTTCGAAGTGGACGGCGCGAAGACCGAGGCCACGCAGGGCATCGTTGTGATCCTGCAAAGTGCGGGCCGTCGCTATGCGCTGCTGGTTGATCAGCTGATTGGTCAGCATCAGGTGGTGGTGAAGAACCTCGAAAGCAACTACCGCAAAGTGCCTGGTATTTCTGCCGCGACCATTCTGGGTGATGGTAGCGTGGCGCTGATCGTCGATGTGTCGGCGCTTCAGGGATTAAATCGTGAACAACGTGTGGCGTACACAGCCGCCTGATTAAGTAGAAGGTAAAAACATGACCGGTATGAGTAATGTAACGAAACTGGCGGGCGAGCCATCAGGACAGGAATTCCTGGTATTCACTTTAGGCGATGAGGAGTACGGCATCGATATCCTTAAAGTGCAGGAAATTCGTGGTTACGATCAGGTTACCCGCATCGCTAACACACCTGCTTTTATTAAAGGTGTCACCAACCTGCGCGGCGTCATTGTGCCCATCGTCGATCTGCGCGTGAAGTTCAGCCAGGGCGACGTTGACTACAATGACAACACCGTGGTGATCGTCCTGAACCTGGGGCAGCGCGTGGTGGGTATCGTGGTGGATGGCGTATCTGACGTGCTCTCTCTGACCTCTGACCAGATTCGCCCTGCGCCGGAGTTTGCGGTCACCCTGTCGACCGAATACCTGACCGGTTTGGGTGCGCTCGGCGAGCGTATGCTGATTCTGGTGAACATTGAGAAGCTGCTGAACAGCGAAGAGATGGCGCTGCTGGATATCGCGGCGAATCACGTAGCGTAGGTAAAAGCAAAACGGCAACCCGGTTGCCGTTTTTTATGTTTGCTCCCTCTCCCTGTGGGAGAGGGTCGGGGTGAGGGCATCAGGCCTCACCCCTTTCATATCCTTACGCTTCCTGCTTTACCAGCTCAGCTTCCGCTTCCCGCGCCCCTTCATTCTGCGACAGCATCGCGGTCGCAATCCCATTCCCCAGCACGTTAATGGCTGAACGCCCCATATCCAGGAAGTGGTCGATCCCCATCAGCAGCAGAATGCCCGCTACCGGGATATTAAAACTTGGAATGGTCGCAGCCAGCACCACCAGGGACGAACGCGGTACGCCCGCAATCCCCTTTGACGCCAGCATCAGGGTTAACATCAGTACCGTTACCTCTGAGAAACTCAGGTGAATGTTATACGCCTGGGCGATAAACATCGACGCGAACGAGCAGTACACCATCGACCCCACCAGGTTGAAGGAGTAGCCAATTGGCAGAACAAAAGAGGCGATATTGCGTGAGCAGCCAAAACGCTCCAGTTGCTCCAGCGTTTTAGGGTAGGCGGCTTCAGAACTGCTGGTGGTGAACGCCACCAGTACCGGGTCTTTCAACATGCTGACCAGGCGAAACACCTCTTTTTTCAAAACCATATAGCCCACGGCGAGCAATACCAGGCAGGTGAGAAGGATGGCAACATAGTAACCGCCAATAAAGGAGGCATAGTTCAACAGAATGCCTAAGCCCTGAGTGGCAATGACGGAGGAGATCGCCGCAAAGATGGCCAGCGGCGCAACGTACATCACGTAACCGGTTACCTTCAGCATGATATGGGAAACCACATCCAGCGCGGCAACCAGCGGCGCGTTGAATTTCTGCCCCAGCGACGCACCGCCGATACCGAAGAACATTGAGAACACCACAATCTGCAGGATCTCATTGTTCGACATCGCGCCTGCGATACTGGTTGGAATAGTGTGAGACAGAAACGCTTTCAGCGTCATGCCTCCAACGGCAAGACCGGTATCTACCGCTTCGGTTGGGATCGTCAGGTTCAGACCACTTCCCGGATGCTCCAGCGTGACGATAAACAGTCCGACCAGAATGGAGAGTACCGATGAGCTGATAAACCACACCATCGCTTTACCGCCAACGCGGCCAATGGTGGAGGTTTCGCCCAGTTTCATAATGCCGACGGTCAGCGTACTGAACACTAATGGTGCAATAACCATTTTGATCAGACGAAGGAAGATGTCGGTCAGCAGGGTAATATTATCCGACCAGGCTTTAATGGCATCCGCAGATGCGTATTCATGAATTGCTGCCCCTGAAAGAATACCCGCCAGCATGAATATCACGATGAAGAGTGTGAGTTTGTTTGCACTTGCCACGAAAAAAGACCCTCTATGCGCTTCAGATGTAACCCGCGCCGATACATATAGATTTTTTATTACTGCGCGGGAAATTATTCGGCACATAAATTGACGCAAAGCGTAGGGGGATACAACAAGTTTTTAAGTTTTATTAATTTTGTTGTTAATGCGCAGACGATATATTGTGACACTTATCACACTTTTGCGGATATATCCTCAGCCTGCGCGCCAGAATATTCTTTTATTTCCGTTTAACTTTCTGTTTTTCCTGGATAAATGCTGTCAATAAGACATAGGTTGTGACTACCCTGCGTCGGGTGGTCGAAGCGATATCCGTAAACTAAATTCTCAATAACCCCCTCAGAGGAACGTTAAGCGGGGCTAACATCTTGAACGTTAAAAATAAAATGTTGCAAGGGAACGGAGACGTCTTCTGGAGGGTGGTAAATGAAAAGAAAACTCCTTTTGATCTGTACAGGCGCATTACTGACTACGACCGTAGTCAATCAGGCACTGGCCGTTACCAGCAGCGGCACCATCGGGGCGACGCTGACGCTGACAAACGGCTGCCTGATAAACGGCTCGCCCACGCAAAGTGGTATTAACTTCGGGACGCTCGATTTTGGTACCCATCCCGCAACGTTTTCCACCCTTACGACGCAGTTGAGCGGTGCCAGCGGCGGAAACACCTTTACCGTCCAGTGTACGACCGCCAGCTATACGGTCGCGATAACCGGCAATACCCATTCCACCGCCCCTGGCTCCGTGGTGGGGTCGCCGGGGACGCCTGAGCGCTACCTGGTCAATACGGCCAACGCGGCACAGGGCGTGGCGTATAGCCTGTACAGCGACAGCGGGTTCAACTCTGTGATTGCCAATAACACCGCGTTGCCGATCGCGTCTACGGCAGGTGGGGTCGACAGTTATACCCTGTACGGCCGCATTACCGGAGGCGGGAACAGCGTAACGGTGGTACCCGGCACCTATACCGACACGATTAACGTCAGCGTGACCTATTAGATCTGCACTGCCATGAAGGCCCCTTTTACAGGTCTGCGCAAACGCGCAGAGGGAAGCGTGCAGCCTTTTTTCGCGCTGATCGTCGGGCTGTTGCTGATACCTGCTGCGGGGGCGGTGACATCGCAGTCCTTTAAGGTCAGCGCGACCATTGTACCGGGTTGCGCGGTGGCCACCGGTAGCGGGGGGCTTCTCGGTACGCTGGATTTTGGCACCCATAACGGGGTGGAAAGCGCGCCAGTCAGTACCAGCTTTGTGCCAAACGGGGCGTTGTCTATCGCCTGTACGCCGGGCGTGGCGCTGAGCATGAGCATTAATGGCGGTCAAAATTATTCATCCGTCCGTCGGATGAAGCGGTCCGGAGGAACAGAACTGGTGCCGTACCGGCTCTACAGCAGCAGCTCGCTGGCCGCCAACAGCGAAATTGGCGTTAACCAGGCAATACCGGTGACCTATACCAACAGCAATAACATCGCGCTGCCGCTGTTTGGCGTGGCGCTACTGACCGGCTTTAGCCCGGCAGGAACCTATACCGATCAGCTCACCGTGACCTTGTCATGGTAATAAAGGGAGAGAGTCGATGAAGCCATTGTTCCGGCAGTTGTGTCTGGCGGGTGTTTTATCAGGCGTCGCGGCCACAGGCGAGGCGCAGGCGGCGGCCACCATTCTGCTCTGGCCCATCGATCCCTGGCTTGCCGCAGATGCCAACGCCACGGAGCTGTGGATCCAGAACCAGGGAAACAGCGCAACGACGATGCAGGTGCGTATTGTGCGCTGGAAGCAGGAGGGGGGATACGAACGCTACAGCGCGCAGCAGGACGTGGTCGCCAGCCCGCCCATTGTCACCATTCAGAAAGGCAATAAACAGCTGATTCGCCTTATCAAACAGAGCGCAGTCCCTGTCGGGGTCGAACAAGCCTACCGCATTATTGTTGATGAAATTCCCCAGCCCGACGCGAAAGCCGAACCCTCCATCGGCCTTAAATTACAGATGCGCTATTCCATTCCGCTGTTTGTCTACGGACAGGGTATCCCGACCCTTAAAGAGGGGGCGCATCATGCCCTGGCCGAGACCCGAAATCTGAGCTGGCGCGTGACCCACGAGGGAGGACAGCCTGCATTACAGGTACGTAATCAGGGGGATGTGCATGTCAGATTAAGCCAGGTGTCACTGGAGCAGGGCGGACAGAAACGCACCGTAGCGGAGGGATTACTGGGTTACGTCCTCCCGGGCAGCACCCGCAGCTGGCCAATACCCGCTGGCGTTCGTCAGCCGGACCGGATGAGCGCGCAGATTAATGCCAGGGATGAACAATGGCAGTCGACGCCCGTCAACTGAAGCCGGCAATGATGCTACTGCTTTGCGTCAGCACCACAACCTGGGCCGATCCCGGTGACGACAGTTTACCGCCGCCTCCTCAGGCGCAGGCGGTAAATGATGAGGCGGTTTTCCAGCTTGCCCTCGTGCTCAACCACTACGACACCGGTCTGGTGGTACCCGTGACGCAACGTAACGGCGCTTTCTTTATCTCCAGCGCCGATTTGCTGCGCGCGGGGCTCCCCCCGGAGCATGTGCCCGCCGGCGAGGTGAATCTCGCCTCACTGAGTCAGGTTCGTGTGGCGTATGACAGTGCCGCACAGCGCCTGTTGCTGACCGTTCCCCGCGACTGGATCAGTGCCCGGGTGACGCCTTTCAGTGCCCAAACGGCGCAGACCAAACCGCACTATGGGCGCGGGGCGCTGCTGAATTACGATCTGTATACCAACCACACGGAACATATCGGCGGTCAGGCGTCGCTCTGGCATGAATTCCGCTACTTCAACGAGAACGGCTCGTTCTCCTCCACCGGCTACGCCCGGAAAAATTTCACCGGAAACGACGGTCAACAGGAAGGGTATGTTCGCTATGACACGACGCTGCTGATAACCCGTGAGGATGACGCGACCACCTTGAGCGCGGGGGACGTGATCAGCGATGCCCTGAGCTGGACCTCCAGCGTGCGGATGGGCGGTATTAGCTACGGACGTGATTTCTCCCTGCGCCCGGACCTGGTGACATGGCCGCTGCCGGAGTTTTCGGGTGAAGCCGCGGTGCCTACCTCGGTGGATCTGTTTATCAACGGCTATCGCTCTGGCTCAACCCAGCTTCAGCCTGGCCCCTTCACCCTGACCAATCTGCCCTATATCAACGGTGCCGGGGATGCGGTGCTGGTCACCACCGATGCGCTGGGCCGTCAGGTGAGTACCACGCTACCGTTTTATGTCACCAGCGATTTGCTCAAACAAGGGCTGAGTGACGGCGCCGTGACGCTCGGCAGCCTGCGCCGTAACTATGGCATCAGGAACTTTGACTACGGTCCTGCTGCCGGTAGCGGCTCGTATCGCTACGGGGTGACCGACTGGCTGACGCTGGAGGGCCATGCGGAAGGGGCGCAGGAGCTGGCGCTGGGCGGGGCAGGGACGGTGATCAAACTCGGCCAGTTTGGCGTAGTGAACACCTCTTACTCACAAAGCCGCATGCGCGGAGACAACGGCGGGCAAATCAACTGGGGTTACCAGTACAATACCAGCGAGTTCAGCGTGGCCACCCAGCACACGCGTCGCGATCGCGGTTTTGGCAATCTTGCCCTTTATGACCAGCCGACGGTGTATGACGAAAACGACAAACCCATCGCCAGCTTTAGCCGCAATACGGACCAGTATTCCCTGACGTTTAACATGGGGCAGTACGGCAATATTGGCGCGGCCTGGATCGGCGTAGAGAGCTTTGACGGCCAAAAAACGGAGCTGCTGAATCTCTCATGGAGCCGAAATCTGTGGGGCGCAAGCAGTATTTACCTGGCCGGCAGTCGGGACCAGCAGCGGGGGGACTGGACGGTTGCGCTCTCGCTGCAGGTGCCGCTGGGCGCACGCGACAGCGCTGCCGTCACCGTTGAGAACACCCCAGATGCGGGCAGCACGCAGCGGATTAACTATAACCACTCCATGCCTTCTGACGGCGGTTTTAGCTGGAACATGGCCTGGGCAAACCAGTCAAAATCCAGTGATTATCAGCAGGGTACGCTGGGCTGGCGCAATAACAACATCGAACTGCAGGGCGGCGGCTACGGCGAAAGAGACACCATGACCTGGTGGGGCGAGGCAATGGGCGCGATTGTCCTGATGGACGGAGAGCTGTTTGCGGCGAACAAAATCAACGATGCGTTTGTGGTGATCAGCACCGACGGTCATCCGGACGTGCCCGTCAGCTATGAGAACCAGCCCGTGGGTAAAACGAATGACAACGGTTACCTGCTGGTCAGCGGGGTGTCGGCGTATTACCCGGCAAGCTACCGGATTGATACGCTGAATCTGCCTGCGGATACCCGGCTGAAAGAGACAGAGCGGCGGATTGCCATCCGTCGTCACAGCGGTTATCTGGTGGATTTCCCGATGGAGCAGGAGAGAGTGGCAAGCGTTATTCTGCATGATGCGCGCGGGCAAGCGATTCCGGTTGGAAGCCAGGTGCGGCGAGCCTCGCGCAGTAATGCGGTGGTGGGCTATGACGGGATCGCCTGGCTGGAGAATCTCAGCGACGTCAATCCGCTTGAGGTGATCACGCCTGCCGGGAAGCGCTGCACGGCGACCCTGAACGTGGGGCCTAATCCGCAGCATAAGCTGCAAACCTACGGTCCGCTGATGTGTCGGGAGGGCCCGTGAAACGCTGGCTGCTGTTGATGCTGCTGCTGTTCTCCTGCGGGGGCTGGGCGGCGTGTACCATCAGTACGGTCAATGCCTCGTTTGGTAGCGTCACGTCGTTTGCGCTTAGCGGAACCGGGGAGGTGGAAACCACCGGTACGCTGGTGGTGGCATGCGATGCGGTACTGAATGTTCTGACCAACGATTCGGTGACGTTGAATTACACCGCGGCGTCGGTTTCGGGCAACAGCCGCGCCAACCTGAAACGCACCGACGACACGAGTATTACGGATGTGATCCCCACCCGGCTGTGTGGATTATCGGGTTGTGCGAGCAGTAGCGAAGTGCAGATAAGTAAAACGTATACCTGGAGCGGTAACACCCTGCTGGGGTTGCTTGGCTCAAAGCGGTACAACATACCGCTCTATTTTCGCACCGTCGCCGGGCAAAACGTGACGGCCGGGCCTTACCAGGTGCTGTTGACCTTCAGCATCAATTACAACGTCTGTGCCGTCGGTCTTGGAAGCCTTTGTACGTCTCCCCAGTCGGGAACCGCAACAACCAGTATTCTGCTGAACATGACCGTCACCAATGACTGCAGCGCCATGACCACGCCGGACGTAAACTTTAACAGCGCGCCGCTGGTGCAAAGTTTCCCCACCGTCTCGCAGGCCATTGCCGTGACCTGTACTAAAGGCAGCACCTACACCATTGGCATTAATAATGGTGCCAACGCCCTGAACAACGTACGGCGGATGGTGAGCGGCAGTAACTATATGAGCTACGACATCTATAAAGAAGCCACCACCAACCGCTGGGGCGGCAGCGGCGCCGAACGCTGGACCAGCGCGACCGCGTCCCAGGTCAGCACCGACGGTTTACTGCGCACCTACAACTACACCGCGAAGGTCCTGACCAGTCAGGCCACACCCCCCGCAGGTACCTACACCGATACGCTGATTGTTGACGTCGCGTTTTAGTCCATGCTTTTCCCTTTCGCAAATGTAAAGTTCCTGTGGCCTGTGCCGATAACACCGTTAATAAATCTATGAGAAGGTGTTGTATGTTGAACCGTATCCGCGTTGTCACAATGCTTATGATGGTGCTGGTCATTTTCGCACTACTTCAGCTTATCTCCGGCGGGCTTTTTTTCTCGTCATTAAAACAGAACCAGGACAGTTTCGCCGCCTCGAACGATCTTCGCCTGCAGCAGAGTGAACTCACCTCGACGTGGGATCTGATGCTGCAAACGCGTATCAACCTGAGCCGCTCGTCCGCGCGCATGATGATGGACCCTAACAATCAGCAGAGCAGCGCGAAGACCGATCTGTTGAAAAATGCCCGCGCCACCCTGGCTGACGCCGCAAAACACTACGCCGCCTTCAAACAGATCGCGCCGCAGCCTGCTATGGCGCAGGTTAGCCAGAATATTGATGAAAAATACACTGCCTACTTTGCTGGCCTGACGGAGCTGATCCAGTTCCTGGAGAGCGGCAACATGGACGCCTATTTCGCACAGCCCACGCAGGGGATGCAAAACGCACTCGGCGCCGCGCTCGGGGAATATGCGAAGGCCAGTGGCGATCTGTATCACTCGGCCTTTACGGAAAGCCAGAATGACTACCGCTTTGCGAAATGGCAGATGGCGGCGATGGCGCTGGCGCTGGTTATTGTCCTGGTCGCGGTGTGGTACGGCATTCGCCACATCCTGCTGAATCCTCTCGGTCGCGTCATTGCCCACATTCGTGAAATTGCCAGTGGCGATCTAACCAAAACGCTGGCCGTTTCCGGGCGCAATGAGATTACCGAACTGGCTAACAGCGTTGACCATATGCAGCGTTCGCTCATCGATACCGTCGCCAACGTGCGTAGCGGCACGGATGCCATCTATACCGGCACCAGCGAAATTGCGATGGGGAATAACGATCTCTCATCCCGTACCGAGCAGCAGGCGTCCGCGCTGGAAGAGACCGCTGCCAGCATGGAGCAGCTTACCGCAACCGTGAAGCAGAACGCCGATAACGCCCGTCAGGCCTCTCAGCTGGCAGAAAGCGCCTCCGAGACGGCGCAGCGCGGCGGCCGCGTGGTGGATGGCGTGGTGAAAACCATGCACGAAATTGCCGACAGCTCGAAGAAAATTGCCGACATCATCAGCGTCATCGACGGCATCGCCTTCCAGACCAATATTCTGGCGCTGAACGCCGCCGTGGAAGCGGCGAGGGCGGGTGAGCAGGGTCGCGGGTTTGCGGTGGTTGCCGGGGAAGTGCGCAACCTGGCCAGCCGCAGCGCCAACGCGGCGAAAGAGATTAAGGCCCTGATTGAAGACTCCGTCTCCCGCGTGGATACCGGCTCGGTACTGGTGGAAAGCGCCGGGGAGACCATGAATGACATCGTGAATGCTGTTACCCGCGTAACGGACATCATGGGTGAAATCGCCTCTGCATCTGATGAGCAGAGTCGTGGTATCGACCAGGTTGCCCTGGCGGTATCGGAAATGGATCGCGTGACACAACAAAACGCCGCGCTGGTGCAGGAGTCCGCGGCCGCGGCCGCTGCCCTTGAAGACCAGGCGAGCCGTCTGAAGATGGCCGTCTCGGCGTTTCGTCTCGCTTCACTCGCTGGAAATACGGTCACTGCGCAAGCCACGTATAAAGCGCCTGCCGCCGAATCGACGGCAACTCGCCTGCGTGCTGCACCGGCCGGACAAGATGAAAACTGGGAAACATTTTGACTGACAATTAAACCGCGGCTGCTTGCCGCTTGATGGGAGCGTGGATGTTAAATCGTATTCGTATCTCGACCACACTGTTTTTGATTCTGATCCTTTGCGGTGTGTTGCAGGTTGGCAGTAACGGGTTGTCTTTTTGGGCGTTTCGCGATGGCTATCAGAATTTGCAGGATGTTGAGGCGAGTAATCAGCAGCGCTCCGCACTGGCACAAACGCGTGCCGTGCTGTTGCAGGCAAGCACTGCGCTGAACAAGGCGGGCACCTTAACCGCGCTGAGCTATCCGCCGGATGACATTAAAGCGCTGATGGCCACCGCGCGAAGCAGCCTGAAACAGGCTGGCGCACAGTTTAACGCTTTCACGGCGCAGGCGGCGGGCAGCGAGAAAGAGCACGCGCTGAAAGCCGCCATGAAGAAGAACTTTGAACAGTGGTACAGCGATCTGGACCACCAGGCGACCTGGCTTGAGAACAACCAGCTCTCGGACTTTATGACCGCGCCGGTGCAGGCCTCACAGGATGCGTTCGACGGCAGCTTTAACGCGTGGCAGCAGGATATTAACCAGTCTGTTCAACGTGCAGAGGAAGACAGCCGTATCAGCTATCACATGTCGGGTGTGATCTTTGGCGTCGTCGTGATTCTGGCGGGGCTACTGACCGGTGGGGCACTGCTCTGGTCACGCAAAATGATTGTGCAGCCGCTGGCGATTATCAGCAGCCACTTCGACAGTATTGCGAAGGGCGATCTGGCGCGTCCGGTGGCGGTGTTCGGTAAGAACGAAATTTCGGCGATCTTTGCCAGCCTGAAGGCGATGCAGGGTGCCCTGCGGGAAACCGTCTCCGATGTGCGTCAGGGCAGTTATGCCATGCACACCGGGATCTCAGAGATTGCGGCAGGCAACAACGATCTCTCTTCCCGCACCGAGCAGCAGGCGGCCTCGCTGGCGCAGACGGCGGCCAGCATGGAGCAGCTGACCGCGACGGTCAGCCAGAACGCCGATAATGCGCGTCAGGCGTCTGACCTGTCAAAACAGGCGGCAATGACGGCGAAGAAAGGGGGCGATCAGGCCTCTCACGTTGCCAGCACCATGCAGGAGATTGCCACCAGCTCGCAAAAGATTGGTGACATCATCAGCGTGATCGACGGTATCGCGTTCCAGACCAACATTCTGGCGCTGAATGCCGCGGTTGAAGCGGCGCGCGCCGGTGAACAGGGGCGTGGGTTTGCGGTCGTGGCGGGGGAAGTGCGTAACCTGGCCAGCCGCAGCGCCAACGCGGCGAAAGAGATTAAGGTCCTGATTGAAGAGTCGGTATCACGCGTCCAGCAAGGCTCAGCCCTGGTGGATACGGCGGCGCATACCATGCATGAGATCGTCACCTCCGTCACGCGGGTTAACGACATCATGGGCGAGATTGCGTCTGCGTCGGACGAACAGCGTCGCGGCATTGAGCAGGTTGCTCAGGCCGTCAGCCAGATGGATCAGGTGACGCAACAGAATGCCTCGTTAGTTGAGGAAGCGGCAGCGGCAACCGATCAGCTGGCCAGCCAGGCGGATCGTCTCACCGGGCTGGTCGCGGTATTTAATGTGAAAGAGCACGTTGAAGCAGTAACAGAAGTCGGGCGGTCGCAGGCCGTGCCAGTTGTATCCTGAATGTAATTAAGAAGGCGCTATGACATCACCAATGCCCCCTGGGCAAACGTCATTATTGTTGCAGATGACACAGCGCCTCGCGCTGTCCGACGCGCATTTTCGTCGGATATGTCAGTTAATCTACCAGCGTGCAGGGATCGTGCTTGCGGATCATAAGCGGGACATGGTCTACAACCGTCTGGTGCGGCGCTTGCGTACGCTGGGGCTGGATGATTTTGGTCGCTATCTGAGCATGCTCGAAGCCAACCAGAACAGCGCAGAGTGGCAGGCTTTTATCAACTCGTTAACCACTAACCTGACGGCCTTTTTCCGCGAAGCCCACCACTTCCCGGTACTGGCCGAGCACGCGCGGCGTCGTACCGGGGAGTATCGCGTCTGGAGTGCGGCCGCCTCGACCGGTGAAGAGCCGTACTCGCTGGCAATCACACTTGCCGACACGCTTGGGATGGCGCCCGGGCGCTGGAAGGTTTACGCCAGCGATATCGACACCGAGGTGCTGGAGAAGGCGCGCAACGGCGTGTATCGCCAGGACGAACTGAAAACGCTGTCGCCGCAGCAGTTGCAGCGATATTTCATGCGTGGGACAGGCCCGCATGAAGGCCTGGTACGCGTACGCCAGGAGCTGGCGAATTGCGTCGAATTCGCGCCCGTTAACCTGCTGGACAAGCAGTACAACGTGCCGGGGCCATTCGACGCCATTTTTTGCCGTAACGTCATGATTTATTTTGATAAAACGACGCAACAGGACATTCTGCGTCGGTTTGTTCCGTTGCTCAAGCCTGACGGTTTACTGTTTGCCGGGCACTCGGAAAACTTCAGCAACCTCGCGCGAGAGTTTAGCCTGCGTGGGCAAACGGTATATGCGCTGAGTAAGGAAAAAGCATGAGTAAAATCAGGGTATTGTCTGTCGACGATTCAGCGCTGATGCGTCAGATCATGACTGAAATCATCAATAGCCACAGCGACATGGAGATGGTAGCAACGGCGCCCGATCCGCTGGTCGCGCGGGATTTAATTAAAAAATATAACCCCGACGTGCTCACGCTGGATGTCGAGATGCCGCGCATGGATGGCATCGATTTCCTGGAGAAATTGATGCGGCTGCGGCCGATGCCGGTGGTGATGGTCTCCTCCCTGACCGGGAAAGGATCGGAAATCACCCTGCGCGCGCTGGAGCTGGGGGCGGTAGATTTTGTCACCAAACCGCAGCTCGGTATTCGCGAGGGGATGCTGGCGTATAGCGAGATGATCGCGGAGAAAATTCGTACAGCATCGCGGGCAAAACTGGCGGCCCATAAGCCAATGGCCGCCCCGGCAACCCTGAAGGCCGGCCCGTTACTCAGCTCGGAAAAACTGCTGGTGATTGGGGCGTCAACCGGAGGAACAGAGGCAATTCGTCATGTACTCCAGCCATTGCCGCTTTCAAGTCCGGGTATTCTGATTACCCAGCATATGCCGCCAGGCTTTACCCGCTCGTTCGCCGAACGCCTGAATAAGCTGTGTCAGATCAGCGTGAAAGAGGCGGAAGACGGCGAGCGCGTGCTCCCGGGACATGCCTATATCGCCCCGGGTGATAAGCATATGGAGCTGGCGCGCAGCGGTGCAAACTATCAAATCAAAATTCATGACGGACCGCCGGTCAACCGGCACCGTCCGTCGGTGGATGTGCTGTTTCATTCGGTGGCGAAACATGCGGGGCGCAACGCCGTTGGGGTGATCCTGACGGGGATGGGCAACGATGGTGCCGCCGGAATGCTTGCAATGCACCAGGCTGGCGCCTGGACGATTGCGCAGAATGAAGCAAGTTGTGTGGTGTTCGGCATGCCGCGCGAGGCCATCAATATGGGTGGCGTGAGCGAAGTGGTCGATCTTAGCCAGGTAAGCCAGCAGATGCTGGCGAAAATCAGTGCCGGACAGGCAATACGTATTTGACTCAGGAGTATTATTTTATGGCGGATAAAGAGCTTAAGTTTTTGGTTGTGGATGACTTTTCCACCATGCGTCGCATTGTGCGCAACCTGCTGAAAGAGCTGGGCTTCAACAACGTTGAAGAAGCAGAAGACGGCGTTGATGCGCTGAACAAACTGCAGGCGGGTGGGTTTGGTTTTGTTATCTCCGACTGGAACATGCCAAACATGGACGGTCTGGAGCTGCTGAAAACCATTCGTGCCGATGCGGGAATGGCGTCCTTGCCGGTTCTGATGGTCACCGCAGAAGCGAAAAAAGAGAACATCATTGCTGCTGCACAGGCGGGCGCAAGCGGCTATGTGGTGAAGCCATTCACCGCGGCAACCCTGGAAGAGAAGCTCGGTAAGATCTTCGAGAAACTCGGCATGTGAGGTGATGGAAATGTTGCAACCTGCTATGAAACCCGTTGAAGAACACTCGCCGAGCGATATCATCGTCCGTATTGGCAGTCTGACGCGCATGCTGCGTGACAGCCTGCGTGAGCTGGGTCTGGATCAGGCGATTGCGGAAGCGGCGGAAGCGATTCCTGACGCGCGAGATCGTCTGGACTACGTTGTGCAGATGACCGCCCAGGCGGCAGAACGTGCGCTGAACAGCGTTGAAGCGTCGCAGCCCCATCAGGATGCGATGGAAAAGGGTGCGAAAGCGCTGACCCAACGCTGGGACGAGTGGTTCGAGAACCCGATCGAGCTGGCGAATGCCCGCGAGCTGGTGACCGATACCCGTCAGTTCCTGGGGGATGTGCCGGGCCACACCAGCTTCACCAACGCCCAACTGCTGGATATCATGATGGCGCAAGATTTCCAGGACCTGACGGGTCAGGTGATCAAGCGCATGATGGATGTGATTCAGGAGATTGAACGCCAGCTGCTGATGGTTCTGCTGGAGAACATCCCGGAACCGGCAGCCCGTCCAAAACGCGAGAACGAAAGCCTGCTCAATGGCCCACAGCTCGACGCCAGCAAAGCGGGCGTGGTGGCAAGCCAGGATCAGGTTGACGATCTGCTGGACAGCCTCGGCTTCTGATTGGTGCCGTTACCCTCAGGTTGCCTGCGTAACCTGAGGGTCTGTTCTAGCGCAGATCCATCTTCACCGTGACGTTTCCTTCGAAGCTCCCCGGTGCGGGCGTGGCATCCGTAGTGCTGACGGGAACCGCCTGTATTTTAACGCTGCCGTTTCCCTGCTCGTCCAGGTTTACTGGAAATGCATAAGTCCCATCCAGCGCCACGTTCTGGCTATTTTCGTCGTACACCCGCACGCCCAGATCGTCCCTTTCAAGCAGCTTAGCAATGTAGGGCGTACTGCTATCCACTATGCCCTGGTCGGCCGTCAGGGTGAGCTTTATCCGGTCATTATTACCAACGGCGTTATCGTCACAGTGGTAGTTAATATCGACGCTTTTTAGGGCATAGCCCTGAGGCGGTTGCCCTTTGCGGGTAAACTGTTTACTGACGATGCTGCCAAACTGGACTTCAATCGTGCTGCCTGCGTTGATGGTGCAGCTCAGCGGTGCAGAAAGGGTGCCGCCAAACCAGATATCAGAGACGTGTTCTGCCTGAGTGGCGTCGCAGCTTCCACCGGTGCCAATATAAAGGCAGGCGTAGTTTTGGGCGATGAGCGTCGCCGGGATCACCTCTTCACCCAGTATCGGCTTTTTTATGTGCAGCAGCACGGCCACGACGTTCCAGCGAAACTTGCGTTTCGATGCGGCACCACCGTCAGGCCGGGAGTCATTGCTGCATACGTCGCTTTCTTCTTCTGTTTTAGACAGGCTCGATTCGAGCACGGTAAGCATATTTCCCCGCGGGGTCGGGTACTCATTGATCGGGATTGGTGTGAGCGAGCTGCCGTCCGGGGAGTTAATCGCATCCGCATAGCCAGTAATGTGGGCATCAATTTTATCCGTAAGATAGCCAGTACCGCTGGTGCCGGGGTTAAGGGGACTGCCAGCCAGGGTTTTTTCGTAGACGGTGCTTGACGAAAACATGTTTCCCGGGCACGTGCAGTTTGCTTCCAGGTCGGCACCTGCGCCGACCAGGTGACCCGGAATATCATAATCGTTGTTTGCAACGTTTTCCGTCGATGTAAATTCATGATGGTAATCAATGGAATACGTCTGTGGGGCTCCGAAACAATTTTTGAGTACCGTGACGGCGCCGAAAGACCCCGTCGATACCAGCATCAGCGTGCTGGTCAGAGAAACCGTAAGGGTTCGTCTTTTCATTTTAGTGAGCATAAGCTGTTTCCTGCTGACAAAGCGCGCGGGTTGAACGGATACCGTTAGGGCTCTCCGTGTATCCCTCTGCCTGCTGTAAAATATGGGCGACGCACTGTTGGTCTGGCGCTTTTCCCCATTTCACCGTGAGCTGTGTGGGCTCGCCGACGCCGGCCAGGTATACCGTGCTGGTATCGTCCACGATGCCGCTCAGGTCCGCGTTCGCGCTGGTGACGATTGCGCCAAAGGGGACGCGTTGATTGCCGGGGCGGGTTAATGCGATCAGCATCCGATAACCCACGTGCGCATCGAACCGGCTTTCAACGGCGGCATTACGTGAAGGGATCACCCGGATTGACGTATCGCTGCTCTCCACGTTTTCGGGCAGGCTTGCGGTGTCGATACGAATCGCATTTTCCTGATACGGCGTCAGGGACGGGATAACGGCGTTACCCAGCCAGTCTGTCTGAATACCCTGCTGGTTCTGGAAGCGTACACCGGAGGCGCCGTTGGCATTGACAATGGCAAACTGGCTCCCTAACGGCTGCGCCAGCGTAACGCCGCGCGGGTGTGCAACAATGGCCCCGCTGATCCCGTAGTTCATCTGCTCCGCGCTGCCGGAAGAGGCGTAATAACCGGCATTCAGGTTGGCGTATTGAGAACGATAGGTACCATATACGCTGCTGGTATCCTCCCCATCGTGATTAGAATGGCTTTGCTGCAGCGAATAGCTTAAACGTTCGTCGTCCAGCAGCGTTCCGTTGACGCCGATATTGTGTCGGGTGTAGCCATTTTTGGTGTTGCTGATGTTATAGCTACTCCACGCGCGGGGAAGCCAGCGAGTTAGCGGCACGCTAAAGCCGAAGGAGACCATCCGGTCGGCCTCCTCGTCGTTCGTTTTACTGTAGGTATATGCCAGGTGATAACTCACCCCAGACAGAACGGTGTTAAAACCTAACGACAGGCTGCGTTCTTTTTTCGACGTCCCCCAGTAGTCCTGCTGGTAGCCGTTAAGATAGAGACTGACGCCAGCAAGGTTCTGGCTGATACTGGCCTGAACGCGGTTGCGTTTGTTATAGCGGAAGAGCAAATCGCTATCGTGTCCGTCCTGCTTCTGATTAGCGTCAGCAAAGCTGTAATACCCGCGACTCGAGTAGCGATAACTGCCAAGCGTGAAATTGGTATCGGTGGCGTCAATTTTCCCCGAATAGAGTACGCGCCAGGACTGGCCGACATGCTTGCTGCCGTCGTCAAGCGTGGTATCGGCGGCGGTGACGTCTGTAGAGAGTGAACCCAGCGGCCCCAGCGCGATGCCAGCGCCCGTATTGAGGGCATTATAGTCTTGCGAAAGGGTTAGCCCGCCAAACCAGGTCAGCAGATTGTTGACGCCGTAGATGACGCTCCCCTGAAGGAAGCCGGGCTCCTTTTGGTCACTCCCGCTGTCTGCGCGATAACGGCCCGCCGTCAATTCATACTTCATGTGTCCCGGGCGCTGCATAATGGCGATGCTTGAGTAGGGTTGAGTAAAGTGATGTTCGGTGCCGTCGGCCTCTTTCACCGTCACTTCCAGGTCGCCGCTGTTGGTGGTGGAGTAAAGGTCGTTGATCTCAAACGCTCCGGGGGCTACGTTCTGCTGGTAGATGAGATATCCGTTCTGGCGCACCGAGACGACCGCATTCGAGCTGGCGACGCCGCGAATGACCGGTGCATAGCCGCGTTGGCTATAGGGCAACATTTCTTCGTCCGTGGCGAGATTGACGCCCCGATACTGCAGGCTGTCGAACACTTCGCCGCGCGTGCTGCTCTCGCCCGCGGTGAACTGCGCTCTCAGCGCGTCGATGTCGTGCTGCAGGAACGTGTTGATGTTATCCCACTGTGAATCGCCGTCCGATTTGCTCCACGTTGAGTAGTTTCGAAGACGCCAGCCGCCCAGGTTCGCCCCGGTACGCAAATTCAGATAGCGGCTTTCTGTGCTGTCCTCGCGATCTTCTTTGCTTTGCGAGCCCGACAGCGAATAATCGCTGAACAGGACGGGAACACCATCGTCCCAGCGCGAGGGATCGATAAAATCGCGACCGTTATCAGCCAGCGCGGCCTGGGGGATGCTCAACCTAAGCGTCATTGTTGAGAAATCAAGCTCCGCAGATGCCTGTGGAATATAGTTATCCAGCGAGTTTGGGAGCGTTTCCTCCGCCGGACGCTTCAGCAACGGAGGATAACGGTCGATATTAATGCCCCAGGCGCGCAGCATCGCGGGGCTCAATTGGGGGATCAGGCGCCCGTCAGATCTGCTGACGTAGCGAATGTTGGCATCCTTCAGCCTGCGATCGTTGATTGTGATGACGGAAGAGTAGGTGCCGGGCAACTGGGCGTTCGATTTTGTAAAAAGCGAGAGGTCGATATCCTGCTGCGTCAGCATGTCCCCTTCGAGTGAGGAAGGGGAAAAGAGATACTCCCGGGCATCTGCGGAAAAAATCATTAACATCAGGGTACTCGCCAGACAGCGGGTAACCGAATTCAGCCGAAAGGTTCCCCCAACAGGCAAGAAATTACGTCCTGCAATCATTCTGTCGTTTATCCCCTGGTCAGATGGAACGTGTATTTTTCGGAGGCATTGCCGTAATCGGTAATGCACCGCCAACTGACGTCATTCGCCGGTGCAGCGTCGGGAAGAGGGATATCAACGCGTGATGCTGGCCCCACCATATCGGCGCTTTCGAGCTTCTGCGAGCCTAGCGAGAGAGAGTCAAAAACGGTGTAAAACGCACTGTCGTTTATCACCGTCAGCTGCTGGCCCTGGCGAACGAAGCGCAGATTCTTGCAGGACTCGCCTGGCGTCCCGTTGAGCCCCACGGGACGCCAGAACAGCTTCAGTCGCGTTTTGTAGATGAGTCGTAGCACGTTTTTATCGGCATCCTCTGCGGCGGTTGCGGGCACCGTGCGGACATTCAAATAAAACAGCGTCTCTTTGTCTTTCGGTAACGGGCTGCCGTTCCAGGTGATTCGCAGGCTTTGCTCTTTTTGAGGATCGAGTCGAAAGAGGGGGGGCGTGACAATAAAGGGCCCACGCGTTTTGCCATCGCCAGTGTCTGTCCAGGTCTGGATCAGCCAGGGCAATTCTTTTTCACTGTTCGTAAGCGGCAGGGCAACTTCCTTTTTTGCAGCATCGTAAATTATGCGGGTGCGGCCGATTTGTATTCCCGCGGCGTGACAAAACGAACTTGTTATAACGGGAAGACATAATAAAAACAGCAGGGATGTGCGCACGGGAAACCCTTATTGGAGCAGGTTGAAATAATGATAATAGTCCGCTTTCGGACTATTATCGGAGCATGACGCATTACGTGTCATTATCTAATCAGTGGCATGCTGAATATTAGATAAACAGGTATTAACGGTATAAAATATTCACCGTCATATCCGCATCGGCAGGGCCAGCGGTCACCGTTGCGGCAAATGACTTATAGCGGGCGTTAAAGTCGGCTTTAATGGTATCGGTAGTACGGGTGGCCAGTTGAATATAAACCTGTCCTTCTGCCCCATCCATGGTGATAAGTTGAGTGTCTTTGCCCGCCGGGCTAACGGCGACGCCGATACCGGTAGCGGCGGTCTCACCGGTGGTGGTGATTTTGCTGACATCCAGCAGCGTAGAGGTATTGGTCAGGGTCGTCGTGCCGTTAAAGGTGAGCTGTACTGCCGGCAGCCCATCGCTCTTTACCGGGCAGTTTGCGAGCGTAATCGAGAACGGGGTCAGGGAAGATTCAGTTCCGACCGCCTTAAAAAGAGATTTAGGGTACGTCCCCAGAGGGACCGTACTGTCCGTGCCGCTATCACCCTGAATGGTGCAGCTCGGTTCAATAATTTCTCCCGTAAAGTGGACCGTCCCCGCATTCATTTCGGCAGCAAAACTGCCAATCGAAATGGCCGCAAGTACTGCGCCAGCCATAAAGTTATTTTTGAAATCCATCTGCAAAAACTCCTGAGTTTAAAAACACGTTAGGTATTCAATTTAATATTTTGGCTCAATTGACACCGTGCAGAAGTATAGCGGGTAATTTCCTTCAAGTAATTGCGGGTCAAGATTAATATTAATTATTATAACCGTTATGAAAAATATTTTAATACTGGAGAAAAACCATCATTGATATAAATCAATTATAATTTTTTCGATTTAATATTATCCATAAGTATATTTTGATCAAAAAATAGACGTATTTTGATGATGAAACCGGCCAACTCAGTTTTTAAAAATTTTATATTTATTTTTATTAAAAACACTTTTAAAAAATAATCAGTATTAAAAAGTGATTGCCAAACCTGAGTTGTACGTTTTTTGAACGGCAAACAGCCTCGCTACAGCGTTTAATCGTTAAAGTGGTTAACAGGGCATGATTATAGGGGTTTATCTACCCATTGGCGATAACCTCCCGTGGCAAGATAACCGTGACGTAATGGGCTGAGCATGCACTGTGGCAGAAGAGAACGACGACAAAACGGAAGCCCCCACACCCCACCGACTTGAAAAAGCGCGTGAGGAAGGGCAGATCCCCCGATCCCGAGAATTGACCTCCCTGCTGATCCTTGTCGTAGGGGTGTGCATTATCTGGTGGGGTGGGGAGTCGCTCGCCCGCAAGCTGGCGGGAATGCTCTCAACTGGCTTACGTTTTGACCACAGTATGGTCAATGACCCGAATCTGATCCTCAGCCAGATTATTCAGTTAATAAAAGGGGCCATGGTTGCGCTGCTGCCCTTAATTACCGGCGTGGTGCTGGTGGCGCTGGTCTCTCCAGTCATGCTGGGCGGTCTGGTGTTTAGCGGAAAATCACTGCAGCCCAAATTTTCGAAGCTGAACCCACTGCCGGGCATTGCGAAAATGTTTTCGGCGCAGACCGGCGCCGAGCTGCTCAAGGCTATTCTCAAATCGGTGCTGATGGGCAGTTCTGCCGGGTTCTTCCTCTGGTATCACTGGCCCGAAATGATGCGCCTCATCAGCGAGTCGCCCCTTACTGCCATGAGTAATGCCCTGAATCTGGTTGGACTCTGCGCGCTGCTGGTGGTGCTCAGCATTATCCCGATGGTCGGTTTTGACGTTATCTTCCAGCTTTATAGCCATTTCAAGAAACTGCGGATGTCACGTCAGGATATCCGTGACGAATATAAGCAGATGGAAGGTGACCCGCACGTTAAAGGGCGTATCCGTCAGATGCAGCGTGCTGCCGCTCGTCGGCGCATGATGGAGGATGTGCCGAAGGCGGATGTCATCGTCACCAACCCGACACACTATTCCGTTGCCTTGCGCTACGACGAAAATAAGATGAGCGCGCCGAAAGTGGTGGCGAAAGGGGCGGGGCTGATCGCACTTCGTATCCGGGAAATTGGCACCGAAAACCGCGTGCCGATCCTGGAAGCTCCACCGCTGGCGCGTGCCTTATACCGCCATGCGGAAATCGGACAACAGATCCCGGGACAACTCTACGCCGCGGTGGCGGAAGTGCTGGCCTGGGTATGGCAGTTGAAACGCTGGCGTCTGGCCGGGGGTCAACGGCCTGTGAAACCTGAGAACCTTCCGGTGCCTGCCGCGCTGGATTTTATGAACGAGAAGGACACTGATGGCTAATCTGGTGGCAATGTTGCGCCTGCCCGGCAACCTGAAATCGACCCAATGGCAGATCCTCGCCGGGCCGATTCTCATCCTGTTAATTTTGTCGATGATGGTTCTGCCGCTCCCGGCATTCATCCTCGATCTGCTGTTCACGTTTAATATTGCGCTCTCCATTATGGTGCTGCTGGTGGCGATGTTCACTCAGCGGACCCTGGAGTTTGCCGCGTTCCCGACCATTCTGCTGTTTACCACTCTGCTGCGACTGGCACTGAACGTGGCGTCCACGCGTATCATCCTGATGGAAGGACACACCGGCGCGGCAGCAGCAGGTAAAGTGGTGGAGGCCTTCGGCCACTTCCTGGTAGGCGGTAATTTCGCTATCGGTATCGTGGTGTTCGTTATCCTCGTGATCATCAACTTTATGGTTATCACCAAAGGTGCCGGGCGTATTGCGGAAGTGGGCGCCCGTTTTGTGCTGGACGGGATGCCGGGCAAGCAGATGGCGATCGACGCCGATCTGAATGCCGGGTTAATCGCGGAAGATGAAGCCAAAAAACGCCGTGCGGAAGTCACTCAGGAAGCGGACTTCTACGGATCCATGGACGGTGCGAGTAAGTTTGTGCGCGGTGACGCCATCGCGGGCATTCTGATTATGGTGATTAACGTGGTGGGCGGCCTGCTGGTGGGGGTATTGCAGCACGGCATGGACATGGGCCACGCGGCGGAAAGCTACACGCTGCTGACTATTGGTGATGGTCTGGTCGCGCAGATCCCGGCGCTGGTCATCTCCACGGCGGCGGGTGTGATTGTCACCCGCGTGAGTACCGATCAGGACGTTGGCGAGCAGATGGTTGGCCAGCTCTTCAGTAACCCGCGCGTAATGCTGCTGGCCGCTGCCGTTCTGGGTCTGCTTGGTCTGGTACCGGGCATGCCAAACCTCGTCTTCCTGCTGTTTACGGCGGGTCTGCTGGGCCTTGCCTGGTGGATGCGTGGCCGTGAAACCCAACCGGCGGCGGATCCGGTTCCGGTGAAAATGCCGGAGAATACTCAGGCCGTCGAGGCGACGTGGAACGACGTGCAGCTGGAAGATTCCCTGGGAATGGAAGTGGGGTATCGCCTGATCCCGATGGTGGATTTTCAGCAGGATGGCGAGCTGCTTGGCCGTATCCGCAGTATCCGTAAAAAATTCGCTCAGGATATGGGCTTCCTGCCGCCGGTGGTTCACATCCGAGACAATATGGATCTGCCGCCTGCGCGCTACCGTATTCTGATGAAAGGGGTCGAAATTGGCAGCGGCGATGCCTACCCGGGTCGCTGGCTGGCCATTAACCCTGGCACCGCGGCAGGCACGCTGCCGGGCGAGCAAACCGTCGATCCGGCCTTTGGTCTGGCGGCCATCTGGATTGAAAGTGCGCTGAAAGAGCAGGCGCAAATCCAGGGGTATACGGTAGTCGAAGCCAGTACCGTGGTGGCAACCCATCTTAATCATCTGATTGGGCAATTCTCGGCAGAGCTGTTTGGTCGTCAGGAAGCGCAGCAGCTTCTCGACCGCGTGACGCAGGAGATGCCGAAGCTCACGGAAGATCTGGTCCCGGGCGTGCTGACGTTAACCACGCTGCATAAGGTGCTGCAAAACCTGCTCGAGGAAAAGTGCCGATCCGCGATATGCGAACCATTCTGGAAACCCTTGCCGAGCATGCGCCGCTGCAAAGCGATCCGCACGAGCTGACGGCGGTGGTGCGCGTGGCGCTGGGGCGCGCAATCACGCAGCAGTGGTTCCCGGGAACCGGAGAAGTGCAGGTGATTGGCCTCGACACGCCGCTTGAACGTCTGCTGCTGCAGGCTCTGCAGGGCGGGGGCGGCCTGGAGCCAGGTCTGGCGGATCGCCTGCTGGAGCAGACCCAGGAGGCGCTGGCACGTCAGGAGATGCTGGGGGCGCCACCGGTGCTGCTGGTCAACCATGCGCTGCGTCCGCTGCTGTCGCGCTTCCTGCGTCGCAGCCTGAACCAGCTGGTGGTGCTGTCGAATATGGAGTTGTCGGATAACCGTCATATCCGCATGACAGCGACGATTGGAGGAAAATAATGGCTAAATGGCTTTGGATTATGCTCTTCCCGCTGGCGGCACAGGCGGCCGGGGAAGGCGCCTGGCAGGCAAGCAGCATGGGCGTGACCCTGAGCAACCGGGGTGTCGCCATGTCTTCTACTCCGCTGTCGCCCTCTGAAGCGGTTTCCGGTCTGATGGGGATGGTGGTCTGGAATTACAGACTGATTGGCCCAACGCCAGCCGGACTGCGGGTGCGGCTCTGCTCCCAGAGTCGCTGTACGGAAATCGACGGAGAGAATGGCACGACGCAGGCGTTCAACGGCGTGCCCGCCATTGAACCTTTGCGTTTTATCTGGGAAGTGCCGGGCGGGGGACGTTTGATCCCGGCGCTAAAAGTGCAGAGCAATTCTGTCATTGTAAACTACCGCTAACTGCCCGCTTTTTCACCAGCCATCAGGGAATACTGATGGCTGGCTCGCAAAACTGACCTCACCTTTTGATGAAAAAGAAACGCTGTTTTATAAATCAGTGACACGCGTGACGATACTCTTTGCATTTTTGCCATTCACCCCCTGCGTGATGGCAGAAACAGAAAGGTATCAGGAAGTCGATGCCTTTACTGTAGCCGTGTAAAAGCTCCCGGACGAGGTTTGCTTACAGGGAGTCTCCCAACATTGATTAGGGTTGACGGCAATGAAAACACGTAAAATTGGACTCGCAAATTATCTTGCATACGGGTCAGGCGATTTCCTCGGGGCGGGTACCACCGCCCTGACGGCGGCCTGGCTTTTGTATTTTTACACCACCTTCTGTGGACTCACACCGATTGAAGCAACGTTCATTTTTGCCGCGGCACGGGTACTGGATGCCGTTGTCAGTCCGTTAATGGGGTTTTTGACGGACAACTTCGGTACGACCTGGCTCGGAAGGCGCTTTGGTCGCCGTAAATTCTTTATTCTGCTGGGGATCCCGTGCGTGTTCAGCTACTCGCTGATGTGGGTGGGGGACATGAATTTCTGGTATTACCTGCTGACTTATCTGGTGTTTGATATCGTCTACACCATGATTCTGGTGCCGTACGAGACGCTGGTGCCGGAAATGACCGATGACTTCAAACAGAAAACCAAGTTCTCCGGGGCGCGTATTTCCATGGCGCAGATGTCCGCCATTCTGGCCTCCTTTCTGCCAGGGATATTGCTCACGCATTTCGGTAAAGACAATGCGGTCTCCTTCTTCTATGCAAGCCTGGTTTTCTCCGTTCTGTGCGCCCTGATGCTCATTTTCGTCTGGTGCTTTACCTGGGAACGTCCGCGTGAGGAATGGTCCGAAGCGGCGCTGCGGGCTGAAGAAGAGAAGAAGAAGCTGACGCTGGGTCAGAGCCTCAATCGTCTGTTCGTGGAATTGAGTTCTACGCTGCGAATTAAAATTTTCCGCCAGCATCTGGGCATGTATCTCGGCGGCTACATTGCGCAGGATGTATTTAACGCGGTCTTCACCTACTACGTGGTGTTTGTGCTGATGCAGGAAGCCTCAATGGCCTCTAACCTGCTCGGTACGATGGCCATCTTCCAGTTTCTCGCCGTGCTCGGGATGATCCCGCTGTGCATTCGCTTTGGTCCTGCACCGTCCTACCGCATGGTGGTGGTACTGTTTGGCCTGGCCTCTCTTTCTTACGCCGTCCTCTATTATGCCGGGCTGAGCGACATCTATTCTCTGCTGCTGCTGGTTTCTGCCATTGCCGGTCTTGGCCGCGGCGGTATCAACTACGTGCCGTGGAATACCTATACCTACATCGCTGATGTGGACGAAGTGATCACCGGTCAGCGCCGCGAAGGGATCTTCGCCGGCATCATGACCCTCACCCGTAAAGCCTCTCAGGCCGGTGCGGTGATGCTGGTGGGCATCGTGATGCAGATGTCCGGCTTTGTCAGCGGTCAGAAAGTGCAGCCTGCGGAAGTGAGCCATACCATTTTGATGATCCTGAGTGTGGGCACCCTCCTGGTGCTGTTCTGCGGATTCCTCGTTTCTCTGCGCTTCAGACTGAATTTACAGACCCACAGCACGCTGCGCGAGGAGACCGCGAAAATGCGTGCGTGTGGTCATGCGATACCGGAATCAGCGACGCCGCACGCCCGCGCCACTGTCGAGATGCTGGCCGGTATGCCATATGCGTCACTGTGGGGTAATAACAACATCGGTTATCTGAATCGCAATAAGCCAGCCGCACCTTCGCTGAAGGATCGTGCAGTACTGAATTCGACATACAACAGAGGTTAAGATGATGAAAGTTTGGCCTGTCAAACATAGCCCGTTATTGCGTCAACCTGAACGCTTTATCGCCAGAGATGAGCTGAAAGCACTGATTCAAAAGGTGACGCATAACCTGGTCAATATCCACGACAAGACGGGTGAGTTTTTGCTGCGGCTGGACGACGGGCGCGTGATCGACACCAAAGGCTGGGCCGGATGGGAATGGACGCACGGCGTCGGTTTGTACGGTATCTGGCAGTATTACTGCCAGACCGGTGACACAGGCATGCGCGACATTATCGACAGCTGGTTTGCTGACCGTTTTGCTGAAGGTGCCACTACCAAAAACGTCAATACGATGTCGCCGTTCCTGACGCTGGCCTGTCGTTATGAAGAGACCAAAAACCCGGCCTGGCTGCCGTGGCTGGAAAGCTGGGCGGAATGGGCGATGACCGAGATGCCGCGCACCGATCACGGTGGCATGCAGCACATCACCCTGGCGGAAGAGAATCATCAGCAGATGTGGGATGACACGCTGATGATGACGGTGTTGCCGCTGGCGAAAATCGGCAAACTGCTCAACAAACCGGAGTACGTTGAAGAGGCGGTGTATCAGTTCCTGCTGCACGTGCAGAACCTGATGGACCGGGAGACGGGCCTGTGGTTCCACGGCTGGAGTTACGACGGCAACCATAACTTTGCTCATGCCCGCTGGGCGAGGGGCAACAGCTGGCTCACCATCGTGATTCCGGATTTCCTCGAACTGATTGATTTGCCGGAAAACAACGCCGTGCGCCGTTATCTGGTGCAGGTATTGAATGCGCAAATTGCCGCGCTGGAAAAGTGTCAGGACGAGAGCGGCTTGTGGCATACCCTGCTGGACGATCCGGGCTCGTACCTGGAGGCGTCCGCGACGGCCGGGTTTGCCTACGGGATCCTGAAAGCGGTGCGTAAGCGCTATGTTGCGCCTGCGTATGCTGACGTTGCTGAAAAAGCGATTCGCGGCATCGTGAAAAATATCTCGCCGGAAGGGGAGTTATTGCAAACGTCGTTCGGCACGGGGATGGGCAGCGACCTGGCGTTTTATCGCCAAATCCCGCTGACGTCGATGCCCTATGGACAGGCCATGGCGATTCTGTGTCTGACGGAGTATTTGCGGAAGTATTTCTGATAATAAAAAACCCGGCGGCTGCCGGGTTTTTTATATTACATACGCTCTACGGTTTCGATACCCAGGGTATCCAGACCCAGCTTCAGGGTCTTCGCCGTCAGCTGCGCCAGCTTCAGGCGGCTGTTGCGGACCGATTCATTTTCCGCAGACAGAATAGGGCAGTGCTCGTAGAAGCCGGAGAACAGACCCGCCAGATCGTAAAGGTAAGCGCACATAACGTGCGGCGTACCGTCACGGGCGACAACCGTCAGCGTCTCTTCAAACTGCAGCAGGCGCGCCGCCAGCTGGGCTTCACGATCTTCCGTGATGGTCACGGTCGCATTCGCCAGCACGTTTTCATCAATGTTCGCCTTACGGAACACCGAGAGCACGCGGGTGTAAGCATATTGCATGTAAGGCGCCGTGTTGCCTTCAAACGCCAGCATGTTATCCCAGTCGAAGATATAGTCGGTGGTACGGTTTTTAGAGAGATCCGCGTATTTCACCGCGCCGATACCGACGGCGTTAGCCAGTTTTTCCAGCTCGTCGGCAGGCATGTCCGGGTTCTTCTCTGCCACCAGACGACGGGCGCGCTCCAGCGCTTCATCCAGCAGGTCAGACAGCTTCACGGTACCACCCGCACGGGTTTTGAACGGCTTGCCGTCTTTACCGAGCATCATGCCGAACATGTGGTGTTCCAGCGGAACGCAATCCGGTACGTAACCGGCTTTACGCACGATAGTCCATGCCTGCATCAGGTGCTGGTGCTGACGGGAGTCGATGTAGTACAGCACACGGTCAGCATGCAGGGTTTCGTAACGGTACTTCGCGCAGGCGATATCGGTGGTGGTGTAGAGATAGCCGCCATCCTTTTTCTGGATGATCACGCCCATCGGTTCACCTTCCTTGTTTTTGTACTCATCAAGGAACACGACCGTTGCACCCTCGCTCTCAACCGCCAGTTTTTTCGCTTTCAGGTCCGCCACAATGCCCGGCAGCATTGGGTTGTACAGGCTTTCACCCATGACATCATCACGGGTCAGGGTCACGTTAAGACGGTTATAGGTAAGCTGGTTCTGGGACATGGTGATGTCCACCAGCTTGCGCCACATCTCGAGGAAGTATTGATCCCCGCCCTGCAGCTTGACGACGTAGCTGCGCGCGCGCTCGGCAAAGGCTTCGTCTTCGTCGTAATGCTTTTTCGCTTCGCGGTAGAACCCTTCCAGGTCCGCCAGCGCCATTTCGCCTGCGTTTTCCTGCTGCTGTTTTTCCAGGTAAGCAATCAGCATGCCGAACTGGGTACCCCAGTCGCCAACGTGGTTTGCGCGGATTACCTTGTGACCGAGAAACTCAAGCGTGCGCACCGCGGCATCACCAATGATGGTGGAACGCAGGTGGCCAACGTGCATCTCTTTCGCCACGTTCGGGGCAGAGTAGTCGATCACCACCGTCTGCGCTTGTGGTCGGGAGACACCCAGACGGTCTGATTTCAGCGCCGCGTCAACGTGGCTTGCCAGGAATGCAGGCTCCAGGAAAATGTTGATAAAGCCCGGGCCAGCGATTTCGGTTTTGCTGGCGATACCGGTGAGATCCAGATGCGTCAATACCTGCTCAGCGAGCTGTCGCGGCGGCATGCCCAGTTTTTTAGCCACTGCCATCACGCCATTAGCCTGATAGTCGCCAAACTGTACTTTTGCTGACTGACGAACCTGTGGTTCGCAATCCGCAGGCGCACCTGCGGCAATCAGTGCCTGACTGACTTTTTCGGAGAGAAGAGCCTGAATATTCACCTGGATACCTTACGTTTTTGATGCGGGCCTACAACCGCCCGCGCCAGTTAAAGAATTTAGGGCGGGAGTATACTGCAAATGCCTTCTGCCGTCAGCATTGCGGGGCCCGAAGATTGCTCAGAATCCAGCCAGAGAAGAGGTGCATAAACATGCAGTCGTAAAAACCGCGATTCAGAGGTTGGTCGAAACAGGGCAACAGAGTAAATTAGCGGTTTTGCGACATGAAAAGAGACTGACGTATGGCGAACTGGCAATCCATTGACGAACTGCATGATATTTCCGCAGATTTACCGCGCTTCACCCAGGCGTTCACAGAACTTGCCACCCGTCTTGGTCTGGATATCGCGCCGCTTGAGGCCGATCACATCTCTTTGCGCTGCCATCAAAACGCGACTGCCGAGCGCTGGCGTCGCGGGTTTGAACAGTGTGGTGAGTTGCTTTCTGAGAACATGATTAATGGTCGTCCCATTTGTCTGTTCAAACTGCATGAACCGGTCTGCGTGGCGCACTGGCAATTCACCGTTGTAGAACTGCCATGGCCGGGTGAAAAACGTTACCCGCACGAAGGCTGGGAGCATATCGAAATCGTCCTGCCGGGTGAGCCGGAAACGTTGAACGCGCGCGCGCTGGCCCTGCTCTCAGACGAGGGCTTAAGCCAGCCGGGCATTTTTGTGAAGACAAGTTCGCCCAAAGGCGAGCGTGAGCGTCTGCCTAATCCGACGCTGGCCGTGACTGACGGGCAGGTGACGGTGAAATTTCATCCGTGGACCATTGAGCAGATCGTTGCCAGCGAAGCCTGAGAGTTGTGACTCGTCGCTGAGACCCAAAACAAGAGGCGTGCCATGATGGCGCGTTAAGCCGATTTTAAGGAGGAGTCGATGGCGCTGCTGGAGATTTGTTGTTATAGCGTGGAGTGTGCCGTCACCGCGCAACGGAAAGGGGCCGATCGCATTGAACTGTGCGCCGCCCCGAAAGAAGGAGGGTTAACGCCCTCATACGGCGTGCTGACGTCGGCCCGTAAGGCCGTCACCCTTCCGGTACACCCCATTATTCGTCCTCGCGGCGGTGATTTTTGTTATACGTCGGGTGAGTTCAGTGCCATGCTTGAAGATATCGCCCTTGTTCGTGACCTCGGGTTCCCCGGGCTGGTGACCGGCCTGCTGGATGAAGACGGTGAGGTCGATCTGCCGCGTATGCGTCAGGTGATGGACGCCGCAAAAGGAATGGCCGTGACGTTTCATCGTGCGTTTGATATGTGCAAAAACCCACTGCAAGCGTTTGATACCCTTGCCGAACTGGGTGTGGCGCGCGTTCTGACATCAGGGCAACAGTCATCTGCTGAAAAAGGTCTGCAATTAATTATGGAACTAAAAGCCCATTCCGGTGTTCCAATAATAATGGCGGGTGCGGGAGTCCGTGCCGGCAATCTGGAACGGTTTTTAAACGCCGGGGTGGAAGAGCTTCACAGCTCTGCGGGGAAATGGATACCTTCACCCATGCGTTATCGCAATACAGGGCTGTCAATGTCGACGGATGCTGAAGCGGATGAGTATTCACGCTACGGTGTAGATGGAGAGTCGGTTGCGGAAATGAAGTCGCTGATTGAGCGCTATCACGTGTAGCAACGTACCGATTTTTACCGCGCATCATGTCGCCCAATATGATGCTTGCTTGTACCAGGCCCCTGCAAATTACACAGGGGCCTTTTTTTCTCCTTCATATTTCAAGCCGCAGCCGCGTTGGCCGCCTCGCTCACCCCGGTCACTTACTGATGTAAGCTCCCGGGGATTCGCTGCGTTGCCGCCTTGCTGCAACTTGAACTATTTTGGAGAAAACGTGCGACGCGTAGGCCGGGTAAGGCGTAGCCGTCACCCGGCTAAAGGGTTACGGCTTCGTCGCGATCAATACCGCACGCATCGGCGCCGGATAGCCTTCGATGGTTTTGCTGTGGTCGGCCGGGTCAAGGAACTGCTCCAGCGACTCGGTGATCATCCAGTCGGTGCGGCGCTGCTCCTCGAGTGACGTCACGCTGACATCGGCAATCCGCACATCCACAAAACCGCACTTCTCCAGCCAGTTCTTCAATGCCAGCGCGGACGGGATAAAGTAGACGTTACGCATCTGGGCGTAGCGATCGCCCGGCACCAGAACAGCATGTTCGTCACCTTCGATCACCAGCGTTTCCAGTACCAGTTCGCCGCCGCTGACCAGCTGATCTTTCAGCTGCCACAGATGTTCAAGCGGGGAGCGACGATGATAGAGCACGCCCATGGAAAATACGGTATCAAACGCTTTCAGGGCAGGAAGTTGCTCAATTCCCAGCGGCAGCAGGTGGGCGCGCTGGTCGTTGCCCAGCAGTTTACGCACTGCTTCAAACTGGCAAAGGAACAGCTGCATTGGGTCGATACCGACTGCCAGATGCGCGCCTGCGCCAATCATGCGCCACATGTGGTAACCGCTGCCGCAGCCCACGTCCAGAATAGTGCGCCCGGTCAGGTCAGACAGATGAGGCAGAACGCGATCCCATTTCCAGTCGGAGCGCCATTCGGTGTTGATGTTCACCCCGTAGAGCGAGAAAGGCCCTTTGCGCCACGGCATCAGGTTACGCATCAGCGTTTCGATGCGGTTGATCTGCCCGGCCGGGAGCGGTGCTTCGCTTTCTGCGGTGACGCTGTGAAGCAGGTCCAGACGATGCGGGGTCAGCTCCGGCAGATACTCCACCGCATTTGACCACTGCTTTAACAGGCCGTGCTGCTGATCGCGCTGCCAGGCGGCAATCTGCGCGGGCAGAGTTTCCAGCCAGTGAGACAGATGGTTTTTAGCTATCAGCTGATAGAAATTACTGAACTCAATCATGCTGCATCTCCGGCTTTTAGCGCCACCAGTGAGCCAAAGTTAAAGCACTGGAACCACAGTTCGCTATGCTCAAATCCGGCTTTGCGCAGGCGTGCTTTGTGGGTTTCTACGGAGTCTGTCAGCATCACGTTTTCCAGCATGCTGCGCTTCTGGCTGATCTCCAGCTCGCTGTAACCGTTCGCACGTTTAAAATCGTGGTGCATATTGAACAGCAGTTCGCCAACGTCGGCATCCTCAAAGCTGAATTTCTCGGAAAGCACCAGCGCGCCGCCGGGATTTAGCCCCTGGTAAATTTTGTCCAGCAGCAGCTGACGGTCTTCAGGCACCAGGAACTGCAGGGTAAAATTCAGGATGACCATCGACGCGTTGTGAATTTCAATCTCACGAATATCGCCTTCGACGACGTCCACCGGTACAGGGGCTTTATACGCATCAATATGGCGACGGCAGCGTTCTACCATCGCCGGGGAGTTGTCGACGGCAATGATTCGGCAATCTTCATGATGAACGTTACGACGTACCGACAGCGTTGCCGCGCCGAGCGAGCAGCCCAGGTCATAGACCTGCGTGCCGGGTTGAACGAAGCGCTCAGCCAGCATACCGATCATAGAGATAATATTGGAATAACCGGGAACAGAGCGCTGGATCATATCCGGGAAGACTTCGGCTACCCGTTCATCGAAGGTCCAGTCGCCCAGGCTGGCGATAGGCGCGGAAAAAAGCGTGTCGCGATCTGACATAACGTAAAAATCCGGGAAAAATAAAGTGGCGTATTGTGCGCTAATGGAGGGAGAAAACCAACTCCCACGGCATATACCAAAGGTTAGCCAGCACCATCAGCAAAAGCGAACACCAGGTCGCGCTCATGCCGGAACGACGCCAGCGGAATAAGCGGTGGTGAAAGCCATAATAGTGCATGAGTCGGCCAGCAATCAGAAGCAGGCCACAGACGTGAACCATCCAGGTTTCTGCGCCATTCATCTCCATAAACAGCAGTAAAATCAAGGCGACGGGGATGTATTCGACCGCATTACCGTGAATGCGGATAGCGCTTTGCAGTTCCGAAAAACCGCCGTCACCATAAGAAACGCGGTACTGCATTCTCAGACGCACAACATCAAATGAAAACTTAATCAGCAGTAATGCACCTAACACCGCATACAGCGCGCTGACCATACAAACTCCCTGTTTTTGGCAGATGGCACTTCACTATGATAGGGGGTGATATCAGAAAAGAGAAGATTGTTGTGGAATGGAGGGGGCGTCGCCCACGGCGGGAACCGCGGCCTGCAAGGCCTGCCAGAGAGCATCGACCAGTTCGGGTGCCTGCGCAATATCCGGTGTGTGTAAAAAGAGATAGGGCGTAGTGGTTTGCTCCCACTTCGCTAATTTTTGCAGCCAGACGGCGAACATCGCCTGATTTTGCTGCATGTTATCGCTACCGATGAACCTGACCATCGGGTTTTGCGCGGTAACGATGGCGTGGACCGGCACTTTCGGTTTTTTGCGTTGCGCATCCACAATCGCTTCACTGTGCGGGATTGCACTGTGGACGGGGCGACTGTCGAGAATGACACGGTTGACCGAACGTTCCAGCAGGCCGCGGTTGAGCGCTATTTCTGCTTCACCTTTGGCAAAAAATTCAGCATGCCTGACCTCAACGCCGTAGGTAAACTCGCGGGGAAGGCTATCCAGAAACTGCCACAGGGCAGGCAGATCGCGCGGGCCGAACGTAGCGGGAAGCTGGAGCCAGTATTGTCCAATCCGGTTCGCCAGTGGCGACATGCGCGAAAAGAATTCTTCGGTTAAATCCCCGCAGTTGCGCAGCGCGGCGTTGTGGGAGATGGTCGCCGGAAACTTAAAGCAGAACCGGAAATCGTCGGTCGTTTGCTCCCGCCAGCGTTCAACAATCTCCGCTTTAGGCAGCGCGTAGAGGGTCGTGTTGCCCTCGACACAGTTGAAGTGTCGGGCATATTCTTCCAGGCCGGTGATGCCCAGGCGCACCCATTTCGGGTGCGACCACTGGGGTAACCCCACATACATCATAGTGCGCTGAGGATCTCGTCCGTGCTGCGCACGCGTCCGATACGCGGGAAGATATGGGTCATGCTGCCCTGATGCTGTTCCGCGGAGGCTGCGCTGCAGGCATCTTCGGCAATCACCAGATTAAAGCCCAGCTCCCACGCGTTACGGGCGGTAGACTCCACGCCGATGTTGGTGGAAATGCCGCACAGAATAATCGTGTCGATACCACGACGGCGGAGCTGCAGTTCCAGATCGGTTCCGTAGAATGCGCCCCATTGACGTTTGGTCACTTCGATATCGCTGTCGCGTTTGCCCAGCGACACCGGATACGTCCACCAGTTTTCCGGCAGGGCATGGGCGGGCGCCTGTGCATCAACGGGCTGTTTTAACGCCTCGGCGAAATCAGCGGACCAGCCGACGCGCACCATGACTACAGGGGCACCGCTGGCACGGCATTTTTCCGCCAGACGAGCGGCGCGGCTAACCACATCATCCGCAGCGTGCGGGCCACCGGCAAAGGGCAGGATCCCTTCCTGTAAATCAATCACCACAAGCGCGGTTTTGCTGGCATCCAGTGTTAACATCGTTACTCCCGTTAAATGAATCACTTCCGTAACACCATACGACGTGATGACCTGTAATGGGTCGGAAAATTTTGTTAATTTTTGTGAGAATGCGCAATAAGAGTGCAGCAAACGACCGTCAGGCCGTGGTTCGCTCTTATCGTCCGGCGGAATTTCCAGTATAATAGCCGCCTTTTTTCATCCAGTTGTGACATACAGAAAGCTGCGACATAGTAGCCTGCATTCCAGGCGACATTTAGCCTGCGGCTAATTAAGGGATATCTCATGCGTACAGAATATTGCGGGCAGCTGCGTCAGTCCCACGTCGGACAGCAGGTCACCCTGTGTGGTTGGGTCAACCGTCGTCGTGATCTTGGTAGCCTTATTTTCATCGATATGCGCGACCGTGAAGGTATCGTTCAGGTGTTCTTCGACCCGGATCGTGCGGATGCGTTGAAGCTGGCTTCTGAGCTGCGTAATGAGTTCTGCATTCAGGTCACCGGTACCGTGCGTGCGCGTGACGAGAAAAACGTCAACGCAGACATGGCGACGGGTGCCATTGAAGTACTGGCGTCCGATCTGGTTATCATTAACCGTGCTGAAGCGCTGCCGCTGGACTCCAACCACGTCAACACGGAAGAAGCGCGTCTGAAATACCGCTACCTGGATCTGCGTCGTCCGGAGATGGCCCAGCGCCTGAAAACCCGTGCGAAAATCACCAGCCTGGTGCGCCGTTTCATGGATGACCACGGTTTCCTCGATATCGAAACCCCGATGCTGACCAAAGCCACACCGGAAGGTGCGCGCGATTATCTGGTCCCATCCCGCGTACATAAAGGCAAATTCTACGCGCTGCCACAGTCTCCACAGCTGTTCAAACAGCTGCTGATGATGTCCGGTTTCGATCGCTACTATCAGATAGTCAAATGTTTCCGCGACGAAGACCTGCGTGCTGACCGTCAGCCAGAATTCACCCAGATCGATGTGGAAACCTCCTTCATGACCGCCGAGCAGGTGCGTGAAGTGATGGAAGCGCTGGTGCGTAGCCTGTGGAATGACGTGAAAGGCGTCGAGCTGGGCGATTTCCCGATCATGACCTTCGCCGAAGCCGAGCGTCGTTACGGTTCCGACAAACCAGACCTGCGTAACCCGATGGAGCTGGTGGATGTTGCAGACCTGGTGAAATCCGTTGAGTTCGCGGTATTCGCCGGCCCGGCTAACGATCCGAAAGGCCGTGTTGCAGCCCTGCGCGTACCGGGCGGTGCGGCACTGAGCCGTAAGCAGATCGACGATTACGGCAACTTCATTAAGATCTACGGCGCGAAAGGTCTGGCCTATATTAAAGTAACCGAGCGTGCGAAAGGTCTGGAAGGGATCACCAGCCCGGTTGCGAAGTTCCTGAATGCGGACATCGTGGAAGCGATCCTTGAGCGCACCGGCGCGCAGGATGGCGACATGATCTTCTTCGGCGCAGACAACAAGAAAGTGGTTGCCGATGCGATGGGCGCGTTGCGTCTGAAGCTGGGCAAAGACCTCAGCCTGACCGACGAAACCAAATGGGCACCGCTGTGGGTTATTGACTTCCCGATGTTTGAAGACGACGGTGAAGGCGGCTTGACCGCGATGCACCACCCGTTCACCTCGCCAAAAGACATGACGGCGGCAGAGCTGAAAGCGTCTCCGGAAGATGCGGTGGCAAACGCCTACGATATGGTGATCAACGGCTACGAAGTGGGCGGGGGTTCCGTGCGTATTCACAGCGGCGAAATGCAGCAGACCGTGTTCGGCATCCTGGGCATTAACGAACAGGAGCAGCGCGAGAAATTTGGCTTCTTGCTGGACGCCCTGAAATACGGTACACCGCCACACGCAGGTCTGGCTTTCGGTCTTGACCGTCTGACCATGCTGCTGACCGGTACCGATAACATTCGTGATGTTATTGCCTTCCCGAAAACCACTGCCGCAGCGTGTCTGATGACCGAAGCGCCAAGCTTTGCTAACCCGACTGCACTGGCTGAGCTGGGCATTGAGGTGGTGAAGAAGGAAGAGAAAAACTGATATGACATACAAGCTTCCCGTTTCTGTCTTAGTTGTCATTTATGCCCAGGACACGAAGCGGGTGCTAATGTTGCAGCGGCGCGACGATCCTGATTTCTGGCAGTCGGTTACCGGCAGCCTGGAAGAGGGGGAAACCGCGCCGCAGGCCGCCGCGCGTGAAGTAAAGGAAGAGGTCACCATTGATGTTGCTCGCGAGCAACTGACCCTGAAGGACTGTCAGCGCACGGTGGAGTTTGAAATTTTTAGCCATTTACGTCATCGCTACGCGCCGGGCATTGAGCGCAATAAGGAATCGTGGTTCTGTCTCGCGCTCCCCCATGAGCGGGAGATCGTGTTTACCGAACACCTGAACTACCGCTGGGTGGATGCGACGGATGCCGCCGCACTGACCAAGTCGTGGAGCAACCGGCAGGCGATTGAAGAATTTGTAATTAACGCTGCCTGAGAAGGCGCGATTTTTGGAGAACTTTTTATGGCAGGTCATAGTAAGTGGGCCAACACCAAACACCGTAAAGCGGCACAGGATGCCAAACGCGGTAAGATCTTTACCAAAATCATTCGTGAGCTGGTGACAGCGGCACGTCTGGGCGGCGGCGATCCGGCCTCTAACCCGCGTCTGCGCGCGGCGGTGGATAAAGCGCTGTCTAACAACATGACGCGTGACACCCTGAACCGCGCCATCGCACGTGGTGTAGGCGGTGATGAAGACGCGAACATGGAAACCATCATTTATGAAGGTTACGGCCCTGGCGGTACTGCCGTGATGGTTGAGTGTCTGTCCGATAACCGTAACCGTACCGTTGCGGAAGTGCGACATGCATTCACCAAAACCGGCGGCAACCTGGGTACCGACGGTTCCGTTTCTTACCTGTTCAGCAAAAAAGGCGTCATCTCCTTCGAGAAAGGTGACGAAGATGCGATCATGGAAGCGGCGCTGGAAGCCGGTGCGGAAGACGTGGTGACCTACGATGATGGCGCAATTGACGTTTACACCGCGTGGGAAGAGATGGGCGCCGTGCGCGATGCACTCGAAGCCGCGGGTCTGAAAGCGGACAACGCGGAAGTCTCCATGATCCCGTCCACCAAAGCGGACATGGATGCGGAAACTGCGCCAAAACTGCTGCGTCTGATCGACATGCTCGAAGACTGCGACGACGTGCAGGAAGTGTATCACAACGGTGAAATCTCTGATGAGGTTGCAGCGACTCTCTGATGAGAGCGTATAAGCCGTTTACGGGAGACGCGTGATGTCGATTATCCTTGGGATTGACCCCGGCTCGCGCGTCACCGGTTATGGCGTTATCCGCCAGGTGGGACGCCAGCTAACCTACCTCGGCAGCGGCTGTATTCGCACCAAAGTGGACGATTTGCCGTCGCGCCTGAAGCTGATTTATGCGGGCGTGTCTGAAATCATCACCCAGTTTCAGCCTGATTTTTTTGCCATTGAGCAGGTCTTTATGGCAAAAAACGCCGATTCGGCGCTAAAGCTGGGGCAGGCGCGCGGCGTGGCGATTGTTGCCGCCGTGAACCAGGATCTTCCGGTGTTCGAATATGCCGCACGTCAGGTAAAGCAGACGGTGGTGGGGATAGGTAGCGCGGAGAAAAGCCAGGTGCAGCATATGGTGCGTACCTTGCTGAAGCTTCCCGCGAACCCGCAGGCCGATGCCGCCGATGCGCTGGCCATTGCGATTACCCACTGTCACGTCAGCCAGAACGTGATGCAAATGAGTGAATCGCGGCTCAATCTGGCGCGAGGCAGGTTACGATAAAGAGAAATCAGGCTGGATAAACATCCAGCCTTTTTTTATTATGTCGCCAGTCAAACATTTTCCAGAACGCAGGAGCGTCACGTGATAGGCAGACTCAGAGGCATCATCATTGAAAAACAACCCCCGTTAGTGCTGCTGGAAGTGGGTGGCGTGGGCTATGAAGTCCACATGCCAATGACCTGCTTCTACGAGTTGCCGGACGCGGGTAAAGAGGCGATTGTCTTTACTCAGTTCGTGGTGCGTGAAGATGCTCAGTTGCTTTACGGCTTCAACAACAAGCAGGAACGTACCCTGTTCCGCGAGCTGATTAAAACCAACGGCGTGGGGCCGAAGCTGGCGCTGGCGATTTTGTCCGGTATGTCTGCTCCGCAGTTCGTGAATGCCGTTGAGCGCGAAGATCCTGCGGCGCTAATTAAACTCCCGGGGATTGGTAAGAAAACCGCCGAGCGTCTGATTGTTGAGATGAAAGACCGCTTTAAAGGTCTGCATGGCGATCTGTTCACCCCGGCGACCGATCTGGTTCTGACGTCACCGGGGGCGCCGTCAACAGATGATGACGCTGAGCAGGAAGCGGTTGCCGCGCTGGTGGCGCTGGGCTATAAACCTCAGGAGGCCAGTCGGATGGTAAGTAAAATTGCCAAACCGGATGCCAGCAGTGAAACCCTGATTCGTGAAGCGCTGCGCGCTGCATTGTGAGGTAAAGGATGATTGAAGCAGACCGCCTGGTATCGGCAGGCACCCTTCAGGCAGAAGACGTGGTGGATCGTGCGATCCGCCCGAAGCTGCTTGATGAGTATATCGGCCAGCCGCAGGTACGTTCCCAGATGGAGATTTTCATCCAGGCGGCAAAGCTGCGCGGCGATGCGCTCGATCACCTGCTAATTTTTGGCCCGCCAGGGTTGGGGAAAACCACGCTGGCGAATATCGTTGCCAATGAAATGGGCGTCAACTTGCGCACGACCTCCGGCCCGGTGCTGGAGAAAGCCGGCGATCTGGCGGCAATGCTGACCAACCTTGAACCGCATGACGTACTGTTTATCGATGAAATCCACCGTCTGTCTCCGGTGGTAGAGGAAGTCCTCTATCCGGCAATGGAAGATTACCAGCTGGATATCATGATTGGTGAAGGCCCGGCTGCGCGCTCCATCAAGATCGATCTGCCGCCGTTTACCCTGATTGGCGCAACGACCCGTGCCGGATCGTTGACCTCTCCACTGCGCGACCGCTTCGGTATCGTGCAGCGTCTGGAGTTTTATCAGGTGCCGGACCTGCAGCATATTGTCGGTCGTAGCGCGCGCTATATGGGGCTGGAGATGAGCGAAGAGGGCGCTTTTGAAGTGGCGAAGCGTTCGCGCGGTACGCCGCGTATTGCCAACCGCCTGCTGCGTCGCGTGCGCGACTTTGCCGAAGTGAAGCACGATGGCACCATTTCGGCAGAGATTGCCGCCCAGGCGCTGGATATGCTTAACGTCGATGCCGAAGGCTTTGACTATATGGACCGCAAGCTGCTGCTGGCGGTGCTGGATAAATTCTTTGGCGGCCCGGTCGGGCTGGATAACCTGGCGGCGGCGATCGGTGAAGAGCGTGAAACTATCGAGGATGTTCTGGAGCCGTATTTGATCCAGCAGGGATTCTTACAGCGTACGCCGCGTGGTCGTATGGCGACGGTGCGGGCGTGGAATCATTTCGGCATTACGCCACCGTCAATGCCGTAATGATGAGCAGGCGGGATGTTAAATTTCGCCTGCGACGCTGACCGATTAGTTACCTCATCTGATTTATCATCCATATTATTTTGGATAAATTTATCCTACCTATCATTTTAGATAATTCGCTTATTCCCTCTATGATGAATTTATAGCGATATCCATGCTATGAATAAATTTCATCATCACATCAGGAATAACAAAATGAAAACAATGACGGCTCTGACTATTGCCGCTCTGACTATGGCGGCTTTGTCTGGCGCCGCGAATGCCGCTATTTCCGGAACCCAAACATGGAAAATGGTGGATAATAAACTTGAAAATACCAGTAACGGACGAAAATTATGTATGACTGGCATTGCTTACCAGCAGGCGGTGATGGAGCCATGTGGTTCTAATCCAGAATTGCAGAATATTCGTGAGCTCAATTTCGCTATGAATGGGATGCTGATGCTGGAAACATATCCAGAATATGCCTTCGCACCAGCAAGCGGCAAAGTTTATATACGCGAATATGAACCTATTGCGAGTCATTGGGACTATGTTAACGGACAGCTGAAAAAAGTTGATACCGATGGTATTGTCAAGTGTCTTGATATGGAAGGCGGTATAAACGTCCCAGGTGCCAAATTGCATTTAGCAACGTGTACCAGGTAATAACATAAGCACCGATAATTTTATCGGTGCTTATTTACGTTGGCACCCAACATGGGCGCACTCCAGAGGTTTAAGTCCCGCCATGCGTTGATCACAGCACATGAAGCGAAGCGCCAATCGTTCATTCAGGCATTCGGTTGTTTTTTCATCATACTAAAAATAAACAACACCGCCGCACACAACACCACTGACGGCCCCGCAGGCGTGTCATAGAACGCCGAGAAGGTTAACCCACCCGTTACCGCAATCATCCCGATAATCACGGCCACACCGGCCATCTGCTCCGGCGTGCGGGCAAAACGGCGCGCCGTGGCGGCAGGGATGATCAGCAGCGAGGTAATAATCAGCGCCCCGACGAACTTCATCGCTACGCCGATGGTTAATGCCGTCACCAGCATCAGCAGTAGCTTAACCCGCTGCAGCTTCACGCCGTCGACGAAAGCCAGGTCCGGGCTGACGGTCATCGCCAGCAGGTTACGCCACTGCCAGAGCAGAATACCGAGTACCACCACCACACCGAAGGCGATGGAAATTAAATCTTCCGGCGTCACGGCAAGCAGATCGCCAAACAGATAGGCCATCAGGTCGACGCGGATATTCGACATCAGACTCACCACCACCAGACCCAGCGAGAGCGCGCTGTGTGCCATAATGCCAAGCAGCGTATCAATGGCGAGGTGCGGACGCTTCTCCAGCCAGACCAGCCCGGCTGCCAGCAGCAGGGTGACGACAATCACCGCGTAGAAGGGATTCACATCCAGCAGTAAACCAAAAGCCACGCCCAGCAAAGAGGCGTGCGCGAGGGTATCACCGAAATAGGACATTCTGCGCCAGACCACAAACGAGCCGAGTGGACCCGCGGCGCAGGCAAGCATAATCCCGGCCAGCCAGCCGGGCAGTAACAGTTCAATCATGAGTGTCCATTTCCCCGGCGCAGGACAATTCGTCCCTGTAAATCATGGCGGTGATTATGATGATGACGGTAAATACCCAGCTGTTCAGCGCCACGAGGGCCAAACATGGAGATAAACTCCGGGTGCATCGAGACCACTTCAGGCGTGCCGGAACAGCAAATATGATGGTTAAGGCACAGCACTTCGTCCGTTTTCGCCATGACAAGATGGAGATCGTGGGAGACCATCAGCACGGCGCAATTCAGTTCACGGCGAAGCTGATCGATCAAATCATAAAGCGCGACCTGACCATTAACGTCCACCCCCTGGGTAGGCTCATCAAGCACCAGCAGTTGCGGGCTGCTCAACAGCGCGCGCGCCAGCAAAACGCGCTGCGTCTCACCCCCGGAAAGTTTTTGCAGCGGCGCGTCAATCAGGTGGCCCGCCTGTACGCGTTTCAGCGCCGGGAGAATATCGGCTTTCCGCGTGCCGGGGCGCAGACGCAGAAAGCGACTCACCGTTAAAGGCAGCGTGGCGTCCAGATGTAATTTCTGAGGCACATAGCCGATACGCAATTTTTCCTCGCGGGTGATAACACCTTCATCGGGCGTCACCAGACCCAGTACAACCCGTACCAGCGTGGATTTACCTGCGCCATTAGGACCAAGCAGCGTCAGAATTTTGCCGGGCTTCAGATCCAGCGACACGTCAGAGAGGACGCGGCGCTGGCCGAAAGAGACCGAAATATTATCGAGAGAAACCAGTGTCGTCATGTCAATTTAAGCTTGAAGAAGTCAACGAATGTTATAATATCACATTCCACGCATTCACTACGATGATTAGTCGCATTATGTTACATAAAAATACGCTTCTTTTCGCAGCATTATCCGCTGCCCTTTGGGGTACAACCGCACAAGATGTTAACGCGGCAGTTGTCGCTTCGCTTAAACCGCTTGGATTCATCGCGTCGGCCATTGCCGATGGGGTGACGGAAACCCAGGTTTTGCTGCCTGACGGGGCCTCTGAGCATGACTATTCTCTTCGCCCTTCAGATGTAAAACGCTTACAAAACGCGGACTTAGTCGTCTGGATTGGACCAGAGATGGAAGCGTTTATGCAGAAGTCGGCCAAACAGATTCCAGGCGATAAACAGGTTGCGATTGCCGGGCTTTCCGGCGTGAAACCGTTGCTCATGAAAGGCACGGATGACGACGGTGATGAACATGACCATCACGCGGCAGAGGGTGAAAAAGGTGATGGAGATCACCATCATGGTGAGTACAACATGCATCTCTGGCTTTCCCCAGAGATAGCGCGGCTTTCAGCGGTTGCAATCCACGACAAATTAGTGGAACTTATGCCGCAAAGTCGAGCCAAACTAGACGCCAACCTGAAGGATTTTGAGGCACAATTAGCCGCAACCGATAAGCAGGTAGGTAATGAGCTCGCACCGTTGAAAGGAAAAGGGTATTTCGTTTTTCATGACGCCTATGGCTACTATGAAAAACACTATGGTTTGACCCCGCTTGGGCACTTCACCGTCAACCCTGAAATTCAACCTGGTGCGCAGCGTTTACATGAAATCAGAACACAGTTGGTTGAGCAAAAAGCGACATGCGTTTTTGCTGAGCCACAGTTCAGGCCAGCGGTCGTAGAAGCCGTGGCCAGGGGGACATCCGTGCGCATGGGGACCCTTGACCCGCTAGGAACGAATATCCAGTTGAGCAAAGCGAGCTATTCGCAGTTCCTCAGCCAACTGGCGAACCAGTATGCGAGCTGCCTGAAAGGAGATTAACGAGGAAGTGAATACGTGCAACAGATAGCCCGCTCTGTCGCCCTGGCATTTAACAATCTGCCTCGACCCCACCGCGTTATGCTGGGGTCGCTTACAGTACTCACCTTAGCGGTCGCCGTCTGGCGGCCCTATGTTTACCACCCGAGTTCTGCCCCTATCATCAAAACCATCGAGCTTGAAAAGAGCGAGATCCGTTCTTTACTGCCTGAAGCCAGTGAGCCTATCGACCAGGCTGCTCAGGAAGATGAAGCGATTCCCCAGGATGAACTGGACGATAAAATCGAGAACGAGGCCGGGATCCACGAGTATGTTGTCTCTACCGGTGACACGCTGAGCAGCGTGCTCAACCAGTACGGTATCGACATGGGGAATATCAGTCAGCTCGCTGCTGCAGATAAAGACCTGCGTAACCTGAAAATAGGGCAACAGCTCTCCTGGACCTTAACGGCGGATGGCGATCTCCAGCGGTTAACCTGGGAGATGTCCCGCCGTGAAACCCGCACCTACGATCGCACTGCAAACGGTTTCAAAATGACCAGTGAAATGCAGAAGGGCGACTGGGTGAACAGCGTGATGAAAGGCACAGTAGGCGGAAGCTTCGTTTCCAGCGCCCGTGATGCCGGTCTCACCAGCTCTGAAATCAGTGCGGTGATCAAAGCCATGCAGTGGCAGATGGATTTCCGCAAGCTGAAGAAGGGCGATGAGTTTTCCGTGCTGATGTCTCGCGAAATGCTCGACGGCAAGCGTGAGCAGAGCCAACTGGTGGGCGTACGTCTGCGCTCTGATGGCAAAGATTACTATGCCATCCGTGCCGAAGACGGTAAGTTCTACGACCGCAGCGGTACGGGACTGGCGAAAGGCTTTATGCGCTTCCCGACGGCTAAACAGTTCCGCGTTTCCTCTAACTTTAACCCGCGTCGTCTGAACCCGGTTACCGGGCGCGTCGCACCACACCGTGGCGTTGACTTTGCCATGCCGCAGGGCACGCCGGTGCTGGCTGTGGGTGATGGTGAAGTGGTCGTGGCTAAACGTAGCGGTGCCGCAGGCTACTATGTCGCGGTGCGTCACGGTCGTACCTACACCACCCGCTATATGCACCTGCGTAAACTGCTGGTTAAACCTGGACAGAAAGTGAAACGTGGCGACCGTATCGCGCTCTCCGGCAACACCGGACGCTCGACCGGCCCGCACCTGCACTATGAAGTGTGGATTAACCAACAGGCCGTAAACCCGCTGACGGCGAAACTGCCACGCACCGAAGGCCTGACGGGTAAAGATCGTTCTGATTACCTGGCGCAGGTGAAAGAGGTGATACCGCAGCTGAGCTTAAACTAAGCCTTCTGTTTTTGTGAAAAAAGCCGGTGTCAGTATGCGCCGGCTTTTTCTTTTGTGCGTGGACGACTGCCTCGCTACACTATCAATAAAATTTTGCGTCACCAGACCCTGGAACCAGCATGGAAACAAAAAAAAACAATATTGAATACATTCCTGAGTTTGAAAAATCCTTTCGCCATCCGCGCAACTGGGGCGCCTGGCTCGGGGTCTACACATTTGCAGGCATCGCTATGCTGCCTGCTGCGCTGCGCGATCCCCTGCTGGGGAAAATTGGCCGTCTGGCCGGGCGTTTAGGCAAAAGCGCGCGTCGCCGTGCGCAGATCAACCTCTATTACTGTTTTCCCGAAAAAAGCGATGCCGAGCGCGAGGCTATCATCGATGCGATGTATACCACCGCGCCGCAGGCAATGGCGATGATGGCAGAGCTGGCGCTGAAAGGGCCGGAAAAAATCGTCGACCGTGTTGACTGGAAAGGGCTGGAAATCATTGACGAAATGCGTCGCAATGACGAGAAGGTGATTTTCCTCGTTCCTCACGGTTGGGGTGTCGACATCCCGGCGATGCTGATGGCTTCTCAGGGTCAGAAGATGGCGGCCATGTTCCATAACCAGGGCAACAAAATCTACGACTTTGTCTGGAATACCGTACGTCGTCGTTTTGGCGGTCGTTTGCATGCGCGTAACGATGGTATCAAGCCGTTTATTCAGTCCGTACGTCAGGGATACTGGGGCTACTATCTGCCGGATCAGGACCACGGACCAGAGCACAGTGAGTTTGTCGACTTCTTTGCGACCTACAAAGCCACACTTCCCGCGATTGGCCGCCTGATGAAGGTGTGTCGCGCCCGCGTGATCCCACTCTTCCCGGTTTATGATGGTAAAACGCACCGTCTGAGCATTGAAGTTCGGCCGCCGATGGATGACTTGCTGACCGCAGACGATCGCACCATTGCGCGTCGCATGAACGAAGAGGTGGAAATCCTGGTGGGGCCGCATACCGAACAGTACACGTGGATATTGAAGCTGCTTAAAACGCGAAAGCCGGGTGAAACGGAACCTTATAAACGCAAAGAGCTTTATCCGAGGAAATAAAAAAGCCCTCTCCAGATGGAGAGGGCTTTTTAACACAGATGTTGTTACTCGACGGTCATAACGCGGGTGGTGTTGGTTGAGCCGATGGTGCTCATCACATCACCCTGCGTCACGATAACGATATCACCGGACACCAGGTAACCTTTGTCGCGCAGCAGATTGACGGCATCGTGCGCGGCTGCCACGCCGTCATTGGTGCTGTCGAAGTGCACCGGCGTCACACCGCGGTACAGCGCCGTCAGGTTCAGCGTACGTTCATGACGGGACATGGCGAAGATCGGCAGACCGGAGCTGATACGGGAAGTCATCAGCGCGGTACGGCCTGATTCGGTCATGGTGATGATCGCGGTAACCCCTTTCAGATGGTTTGCCGCGTACATGGCAGACATCGCAATCGCTTCTTCCACGTTGTCGAACTGCACGTCCAGACGGTGTTTTGAGACGTTGATGCTTGGGATCTTCTCTGCGCCCAGGCAGACACGCGCCATCGCGGCCACGGTTTCAGCAGGATATTGGCCCGCAGCGGTTTCCGCAGACAGCATCACCGCATCGGTACCATCCAGCACGGCGTTAGCGACGTCCATCACTTCCGCACGGGTTGGCATTGGGTTGGTGATCATGGATTCCATCATCTGGGTCGCGGTGATCACCGCGCGGTTCAGCTGACGTGCGCGACGAATCAGCGCTTTCTGGATACCAACCAGCTCAGGATCGCCGATTTCCACACCCAAATCGCCGCGGGCCACCATCACCACGTCAGAAGCCAGGATCACATCGTCCATGGCGTCCTGATCGCAAACGGCTTCCGCGCGTTCAACCTTGGCAACGATTTTGGCATCACAGCCTGCATCACGGGCCAGACGGCGTGCATAGTTCAGATCTTCGCCACAGCGTGGGAAGGAGACTGCCAGGTAGTCAACGCCGATCAGAGCCGCAGTAACGATGTCCGCTTTGTCTTTATCGGTCAGCGCTTCCGCAGAGAGGCCGCCGCCCAGTTTGTTGATACCTTTATTGTTGGAGAGCGGGCCGCCGACGGTGACTTCGGTGAACACTTTCATTCCCTGAACTTCGAGCACCTTCAGCTGTACGCGTCCGTCGTCGAGCAGCAGGATATCGCCAGGCACCACGTCAGCTGGCAGGCCTTTATAGTCAATCCCGACTTTTTCTTTATCGCCTTCGCCTTTGCCCAGGTTGGCATCCAGCAGGAATTTATCGCCGATATTGAGGAAAACTTTACCTTCTTTGAAGGTGGAGACACGAATTTTAGGACCCTGCAGATCGCCGAGGATAGCGACATGGCGGCCCAGTTTAGCGGCGATCTCACGCACTTTGTCGGCACGTAATTTATGGTCTTCTGGCGTACCGTGAGAGAAGTTCATGCGCACCACGTTGGCACCCGCGGCGATAATCTTTTCAAGGTTATTATCGCGGTCGGTGGCCGGGCCTAAGGTGGTAACGATCTTGGTTCTGCGAAGCCTTCTGGACATGTAATACTCCGTTGACTGAAACAACTTTGGTGTTGCGTGAACATTGAATCGGCCTTCATCTGCCGCAAGGCAGCAAAGAGAGGACCGAATGCCGTAAATCATTACATCGTAATTATTGGTTACGTCTTCGTTATCTACTTTAAGGAAACATCGCTCTTTATGAGCAATTCTTTATCAAAACGCGATTCCTTCAGCGCTTCCTTGACTCGCTTCAAGTTATCTCTGAATTTTGCGCCCCGGCGCAAGGTAAAACCGGTCGCCAGCACGTCTATAACCGTGAGCTGTGCCAGACGGGAAACCATAGGCATATACATATCGGTATCCTCCGGGACGTCCAGCGTAATGGCGAGCGTCGCCTCTCGTGCCAGCGGCGTACCGGCGGTGGTGAGGGCGATCACCATGGCATCGTTTTCACGGGCCAGCTGCGCCAGTTCCACCTGACTTTTGGTGCGGCCAGTATGCGAAATGAGTACCACGACGTCATCTTCACTGCAATTCATACAGCTCATGCGTTGCAGCACAATGTCATCGGAATAAATCACCGGCACGTTGAAGCGGAAGAATTTATTCATGGCATCGTGCGCCACGGCGGCCGACGACCCAAGTCCGAAGAACGCGATCCGCTTGGCCTGGGTAAGTAAATCCACCGCACGGTTCACCGAACTCATATCCAGAGACTGACGAACGTGGTCAAGCGTGGCCATAGCTGACTCAAAAATTTTCGCCGTGTAGGCATCTACGCTGTCGTCTTCATCCACATTACGATTAACATAAGGGGTGCCGTTTGCCAGACTTTGTGCCAGATGCAGTTTAAAATCAGGAAAGCCGCGCGTTTCCAGGCTACGGCAGAAGCGGTTAACCGTCGGTTCGCTGACGCCTGCTTCCTGAGCCAGCGCGGCGATGCTTGAATGAATCGCCTGAGCGGGAGAGGCAAGAATGACTTCAGCCACTTTTCGCTCGGATTTGCTAAGGTGTTCCAGTTGATACTGGATTTTTTCAAGCATATTCATTGTTAACAGGGCGCTCGTGGGGGTGGAAACGATTTCATAAATGGATGAAATCTTCATTCGATTAGCCGATATTACCCCTGTGGCTTCCATAAAGGGTAACAGTCGACAAGATAATGTTGTTGTTTTTTTTCATTACTTGATCGATGTCGGGTTTTGCTATGACCCTGTTGCGCAAATTATCGACGCTTGTTGCGTCATAATGCCCCCTTAATCGGCTGCAAGGCGAAAAATTGCCGTATCGCACGAGACGATAAGTGCTAATGGTTTCGGGAATGACGTAAAAGCAGTACAGTGCATTGTAATAAAATTACAACGATACCTGGCAGAAGTACCAGGTGATCCAACTGAGGAGAATGACATGGCGGTAACGCAAACAGCCCAGGCATGTGACCTGGTCATTTTCGGCGCGAAAGGCGATCTTGCACGCCGAAAATTGCTGCCTTCCCTGTATCAACTGGAGAAAGCGGGCCAAATTCATCCGGATACCCGTATCCTGGGGGTAGGGCGCGCCGACTGGGATAAGGACGCTTATACCAAAGTCGTCCGCGAGGCGCTCGAAACTTTCATGAAGGAAAAAATTGATGAAAGTTTGTGGGATACTCTGAGCGGTCGTCTTGATTTCTGCAACCTGGACGTCAATGACGTCAGCGCGTTTAACCGCCTGGGCGCCATGCTGGATCAGAAAAACCGTGTCACCATTAACTATTTCGCCATGCCGCCAAGCACTTTCGGCGCCATCTGCAAAGGTCTCGGCGAAGCCAAACTGAACGCCAAACCGGCGCGCGTGGTGATGGAGAAGCCGCTGGGTACCTCTCTGGCAACCTCGCGTGAAATCAACGACCAGGTGGGCGAGTTCTTCGAAGAGTGCCAGGTTTACCGTATCGACCACTATCTCGGTAAAGAGACGGTACTGAACCTGCTGGCGCTGCGTTTTGCTAACTCCCTGTTTGTGAATAACTGGGACAACCGCACTATCGACCATGTGGAAATCACCGTGGCGGAAGAAGTAGGTATCGAAGGCCGCTGGGGTTACTTTGACCAGGCAGGCCAGATGCGCGACATGATCCAGAACCACCTCCTGCAAATTCTGTGCATGATCGCCATGTCACCGCCGTCTGACCTGACGGCAGACAGCATTCGCGACGCCAAAGTCAAAGTGCTCAAGTCGCTGCGCCGCATTGACCGCTCCAACGTGCGTGAGAAGACCGTTCGCGGCCAGTACACCGCCGGGTTTGCGCAAGGCAAAAAAGTGCCGGGCTACCTGGAAGAAGAGGGCGCGAACAAATCCAGCAACACCGAGACTTTTGTGGCGATCCGCGTGGATATCGACGACTGGCGCTGGGCGGGCGTGCCGTTCTACCTGCGTACCGGTAAACGTCTGCCAACCAAATGTTCCGAAGTCGTCGTCTACTTCAAAAACCCGGAACTGAACCTGTTCAAAGAGTCCTGGCAGGAGCTGCCTCAGAACAAACTGACCATTCGTTTGCAGCCGGACGAAGGGGTTGATATCCAGATCCTCAACAAAGTGCCGGGCCTGGATCACAAGCATAACCTGCAGACCACCAAACTGGATCTGAGCTACTCCGAAACCTTCAACCAGACGCACCTCGCGGATGCTTATGAGCGTCTGCTGCTGGAAACCATGCGTGGTATCCAGGCGCTGTTCGTGCGTCGCGATGAAGTGGAAGAGGCGTGGAAATGGGTCGATTCCATTACCGAAGCCTGGGCAGCCGATCAGGATGCGCCAAAACCGTATCAGGCGGGCACCTGGGGGCCGGTTGCATCGGTGGCCATGATCACCCGTGATGGCCGCTCCTGGAACGAGTTTGAGTAGGATAATCCACTAGCCCGAAAGTGTTATTTTACCGGTAACATGATCTAACACAGCTAGTGGCACAATTTTTATTCTTTTAAGCGCCGCGTGGATTTCCCCGCGGCGCTTTTTTTATTACACTGCCGGAAGTGATTTTGCCCCAGAGCTCCGGACGGCAAGCGTTTCAGCGGTGTTAACAACTGCCAGCGACGTTGTAAACTCCTGAGCCCGGACAGATAAATTAGAGGAGCTTTTATGAATCCGACATTGTTACGCGTAACACAACGCATTATTGAGCGCTCGAAGGAGACCCGTTCGGCCTACCTCGCCCGGATTGAACAGGCAAAGAGCAATACCGTCCATCGCTCCCAGCTGGCCTGTGGTAACCTGGCGCACGGCTTCGCGGCCTGCCAGCCCGATGATAAAGCCTCCCTGAAAAGCATGTTGCGTAACAATATCGCCATTATTACCTCCTATAACGACATGCTCTCCGCCCACCAACCGTATGAGGTCTATCCCAATATCATTCGTAACGCGCTGCACAGCGTGAATGCGGTAGGTCAGGTCGCGGGTGGCGTGCCGGCAATGTGCGACGGTGTGACCCAGGGGCAGGATGGTATGGAGCTGTCGCTGCTCAGCCGCGAAGTGATTGCGATGTCTGCTGCAGTAGGCCTGTCACATAACATGTTTGATGGCGCACTGTACCTGGGCGTGTGCGACAAGATCGTTCCGGGACTGGTGATGGCAGCGCTGTCGTTTGGCCATCTGCCCGCGATCTTTGTGCCGTCTGGCCCGATGGCAAGCGGCCTGCCGAACAAAGAAAAAGTGCGTATTCGCCAGCTGTATGCGGAAGGAAAAGCAGACCGTCAGGCGCTGCTGGAGGCGGAAGCCGCGTCCTACCATGCGCCGGGTACCTGTACATTCTACGGCACGGCCAACACAAACCAGATGGTGGTGGAATTTATGGGCATGCAGCTGCCGGGCTCGTCCTTTATCCAGCCGGATGCACCTCTGCGTCAGGCCTTGACTGAGGCCGCAGCACGTCAGGTGACGCGTCTGACCGGAAACGGCAATGAATGGATGCCGATGGGCAAAATGGTCGACGAAAAAGTGATCGTCAACGGTATCGTGGCTCTGCTGGCCACCGGCGGTTCGACCAACCACACCATGCACCTGGTGGCCATGGCGCGCGCGGCGGGCATTCTGATCAACTGGGATGATTTCTCTGAGATCTCTTCCGTGGTGCCGCTGATGGCACGTCTTTACCCGAACGGTCCGGCGGACATCAACCACTTCCAGGCTGCGGGTGGCGTACCGCTGCTGATGCGCGAGCTGCTGAAAGGCGGTTTGCTGCATGAAGACGTCAACACCGTGGCAGGCTTTGGCCTGCAGCGCTATACCCAGGAGCCGTGGCTGAACAATGGCGAGCTGGACTGGCGCGACGGGGCGACCGCATCTCTCGATGCGCAGGTGATTGCCACCATCGACAAACCGTTCTCTCCTCATGGTGGCACCAAAGTGCTGAGCGGCAACCTCGGTCGTGCGGTGATGAAAACGTCTGCTGTACCGGAAGAGAACCAGGTTATTGAAGCGCCGGCTGTGGTGTTTGAAAGCCAGCACGACGTATTACCCGCTTTTGACGCGGGTCTGCTTGATAAAGACTGTGTGGTGGTAGTGCGTCATCAGGGGCCAAAAGCGAACGGCATGCCAGAATTACATAAACTTATGCCACCACTTGGTGTATTATTGGACCGCCGTTTCAAAATTGCGTTAGTGACCGATGGACGCCTCTCCGGTGCATCCGGCAAAGTGCCTTCAGCTATCCACGTCACGCCGGAAGCTTATGACGGCGGTTTGCTGGCGAAAGTGCGCGACGGTGACATGATCCGCGTGAACGGTCAGACAGGTGAGTTAACCCTGCTGGTGGATGAAGCAGAGCTGGCGGCACGTCAGCCACATATTCCTGACCTGAGCGCATCGCGCGTGGGGACCGGACGCGAAATGTTCAGCGCGCTGCGTGAGAAACTCTCCGGTGCGGAGCAGGGCGCGACCTGTATTACGTTTTAAGACGACTTGATTTTAACGATCTGGCGAGAGAAAACTCTGATGAAAAACTGGAAAACAAGTGCAGAAGCAATCCTGACCACTGGCCCTGTCGTGCCGGTTATCGTGGTAAACAAGCTGGAGCACGCTGTGCCAATGGCGAAAGCGCTGGTTGCGGGTGGCGTTCGTGTTCTGGAAGTGACCCTGCGTACCGCCTGCGCGATGGATGCGATTCGCGCTATCGCCAAAGAAGTGCCGGACGCTATCATCGGTGCGGGCACTGTTCTCAATGCGCAACAGCTGGCAGAAGTCACGGAGGCCGGAGCTCAGTTCGCTATCAGCCCTGGCCTGACCGAGCCGCTGCTGAAAGCAGCGACCGAAGGCACTATTCCTTTGATCCCGGGTATCAGCACCGTGTCTGAACTGATGCTGGGTATGGACTACGGTCTGAAAGAGTTCAAATTCTTCCCGGCAGAAGCCAACGGCGGCACCAAAGCGCTGCAGGCGATTGCAGGTCCATTCTCTCAGGTGCGTTTCTGCCCGACGGGCGGTATCTCTCCGGCGAACTACCGTGACTACCTGGCGCTGAAAAGCGTGCTGTGCATCGGGGGTTCATGGCTGGTGCCAGCGGATGCGCTGGAAGCGGGCGACTGGGATCGCATCACGAAACTGGCTCGCGAAGCGGTTGAAGGCGCGAAGCAATAAGTTTTTTATCGTATGAAAAACGGGCCTTTCGGCCCGTTTTTTTTATCCTGCTACCTTAACGTTCGCTGCCGCCGCTTTAGCGCGTGCGATGGCCTCGTCGACGTTATTCCCGGTTGCTAACGCCACGCCCAGACGACGGGTGCCGTCGATCTCCGGCTTACCGAACAAACGTACCTGTAACCCGGCGCCCGTTGCGCCCTCGACGTTATCAAACGTCACGTTCTGACTGGTCAGCTGCGGCAGGATCACCGCCGAGGCCGCCGGGCCGTACTGACGAATACCGCCAACCGGCAGGCCAAGGAAGGCGCGAACATGCAGGGCGAACTCGGAGAGATCCTGCGATATCAACGTCACCATACCGGTGTCATGCGGGCGAGGGGAGACTTCGCTGAAAATCACCTCGTCGCCGCAGACAAACAGCTCCACGCCGAACAGACCGTAACCACCTAACGCCAGAACGGTTTTACGGGCGATATCCTGGGCACGTTCCAGCGCCAGGGCGCTCATCTGCTGTGGCTGCCAGGATTCGCGGTAATCGCCATCCTCCTGGCGGTGACCGATCGGATCGCAGAAATGGACGCCATCCACGGCGCTGACGGTAAGCAGGGTGATTTCGAAATCAAACTTCACCACCCCCTCGACAATCACGCGGCCAGCTCCGGCACGGCCACCCTGTTGCGCATAATCCCAGGCTTTGTCCAGCGTGCTGCTGTCGCGGATAAAACTCTGTCCTTTTCCGGATGAGCTCATCACCGGCTTAATGATGCACGGGTAACCCATCTCATCGACGGCCTGCAGGAATGCGGTTTTATCGCCCGCAAAACGGTAGCTTGAAGTGGGCAGCCCCAGCTCCTCTGCCGCCAGGCGGCGAATGCCTTCGCGGTTCATGGTCAGTTTCGCTGCGTTGGCGCAAGGCACCACGCGCTGACCTTCCTGCTCAAGCGCGATCAGCGTATCGGTCGCGATAGCTTCAATCTCCGGCACCACAAAATCCGGTTTCTCCTGCGTGATGAGTGTCCGCAGAGCCTCTCCGTCCAGCATGTTAATCACATAAGAACGATGGGCAACATGCATGGCGGGCGCGTCGGCGTAGCGGTCTACGGCAATCACTTCTACCCCTAAACGCTGGCACTCAATGGCGACTTCTTTCCCCAGCTCGCCCGATCCTAACAGCATCACACGCGTCGCCGCAGGTCGCAGCGCGGTTCCTAAACGAGTCATAACATTCCCCCTGAAAAAGATGCGCGCAGTATAAACGAAAACGTTTGCGTCTGTCTTGCGCAGGGCAAAAGGGCCGACGAGAAATTTGCGCTTCTTTAGCCTCGACGGACATTTCCTGACGCCTGCTCGCTTACGCTGTGGAAATGTTAACCGTTAAGTGAGGGAAACCATGTCAGGCTGGTTAAATCAACTGCAATCCATGTTAGGGCAGAAAACATCAGGTTCAGGCGACCAGGGGCTCAGCAAACTGCTGGTACCGGGGGCGCTCGGAGGGCTGGCAGGGCTGCTGGTCGCCAATAAATCCTCACGTAAGCTGCTGGCAAAGTACGGTACCGGCGCGTTGCTGGCCGGTGGCGGCGCTATCGCCGGTACCGTGCTGTGGAATAAGTACAAGGACAGGGTACGCGCGGCGCACCAGGATGAACCCCACTTTGGGGAGGAGACTTCGCCGCTGGATCTACGTACGGAGCGGCTCATTCTTGCGCTGGTGTTTGCCGCAAAAAGCGACGGGCATATTGATGATAAAGAACGAGCGGCTATCGAGCAGCAGATGCGAGAAGCCGGCGTGGAGGAGCAGGGCAGAACGCTGGTGGCGCAGGCCATTGAGCAGCCGCTCGATCCGCAGCGTCTGGCGCAAAGCGTACAGAATGAGGAAGAGGCGCTGGAACTCTATTTCCTGAGCTGTGCCGCCATTGATATTGACCACTTTATGGAACGCAGCTATCTCAACGCCCTGGGCGATGCGTTGAAAATTCCTCAGGATGTTCGCGAGGGGATCGAGCAGGATATCCGGGAGCAAAAACAGACGCTACAGGGCTAGCGATCGCTGATGTAGCCATGTTTCGCTTGCATCATGCGCGGGTTTTGCCAACCTTATAGGGTGTAAAACTTAAAAGAATGATGTCATGCCACCGAAAGCCCGACGTACTCCGTATGCGATTACCACCCATGGCGATACGCGTATAGATAACTATTACTGGCTACGGGACGATTCACGTTCCCGCCCAGAGGTACTCGACTACCTGCATGAAGAAAACGATTACGGTCGCAAGGTCATGTCCAGCCAGCAGGCGCTTCAGGACCAGCTGCTGAACGAAATGGTGCAGCGCATTCCTCAGCGCGATATCTCCGCGCCCTGGACCAAAAACGGCTATCGTTATCGGCATATCTACGAGCCCGGCAGTGAATATCCCATCTATCAGCGACAGTCGGTATTAAGCGCCGAGTGGGATGAATGGGATATTCTGCTGGATGCCAACCAGCGTGCCGCCCACAGCGAGTTTTATACGCTGGGCGGTATGTCCATCTCCCCGGATAACACCATTATGGCGCTGGCGGAGGATTATCTCTCCCGTCGTCAGTATGGCCTGCGATTCCGCAATCTGGATACCGGTAACTGGTATCCGGAAATGCTGGAAAACGTCTCCCCGGATTTTGTCTGGGCGAACGATTCCGAGACGGTCTACTACGTTAAAAAGCACGCCGCCACGCTGCTGCCTTATCAGGTGTGGCGCCACAGTGTAGGCACGGACTCCGCCGATGACGAACTGGTCTATGAAGAGAAAGACGAAACGTTTTATGTCAGCCTGCATAAAACGTCCTCGCGCCACTATGTGATTATTTTCCTTGCCAGCGCTACCACCTCAGAGGTGCTGCTGCTGGATGCCGAGCTGCCTGATGCCCAGCCGCTCTGCTTTCTGCCGCGCCGAAAAGACCATGAGTACAGTCTGGATCACTTCCAGCACAGCTTTTATCTGCGCTCAAACCGCGAGGGAAAAAACTTTGGCCTGTATAAGACCAAGGTGCGCGACGAGCGCAAGTGGGAGGTGCTTATTCCCGCGCGGGAACAGGTGATGCTCGAAGGGTTCACGTTGTTTACCGACTGGCTGGTGGTGGAAGAGCGTCAGCGGGGGTTGACCAGTATCCGGCAAATCAACCGCAAAACGCGCGAGGTGATAGGGATCGCGTTTGACGACCCGGCCTACGTCACCTGGATTGGTTTTAATCCTGAGCCTGAATCGTCCCGGCTGCGCTATGGCTACTCGTCGATGACCACGCCGGATACGCTGTTCGAACTGGATATGGATACCGGCCAGCGCCAGGTATTGAAGCAAACAGAAGTGAAGGGATTTGAATCCGACAATTATCGTAGCGAACACCTGTGGGTTACCGCGCGCGATGGTGTCGAGGTGCCGGTTTCGCTCGTGTATCACAAGGCGCATTTTCAGAAAGGTAAAAACCCTATCCTGGTTTACGGCTACGGCTCCTATGGTTCCAGCATGGATGCCGACTTCAGCAGCAGCAGATTAAGTCTGCTCGATCGCGGTTTTGTTTTTGCCATCGCTCATATTCGCGGCGGCGGTGAGCTGGGCCAGCACTGGTATGAAGACGGGAAATTCCTGAAAAAGCAAAACACGTTCAATGATTATCTCGACGTTTGCGACGCCTTAATTGAACAAGGCTATGGCGATCCGCAGCTCTGCTTTGGCATGGGCGGCAGCGCGGGCGGCATGCTGATGGGCGCTGTGATCAATCAGCGTCCCGAGCGTTTTAAGGGCATCGTTGCGCAGGTACCGTTTGTCGATGTGGTCACCACCATGCTCGACGAATCTATCCCGCTCACGACCGGGGAGTTTGAAGAGTGGGGGAATCCACAGGATGAAACCTATTATCGCTATATGAAAGCGTACAGCCCGTACGATAACGTGGAAGCGAAAGCCTACCCGCACATGCTGGTGACCACCGGTTTGCACGATTCACAGGTGCAGTACTGGGAACCGGCGAAATGGGTGGCGAAGCTGCGGGAACTGAAAACCGACGACAACCTGCTGCTGCTCTGTACCGATATGGACTCCGGGCACGGAGGGAAGTCGGGGCGGTTTAAATCTTATGAAGGGGTGGCGCTGGAATACGCCTTTTTGATCGGCCTGGCGCAGGATACGCTTCCAGGCCAGGCTGAACGTTAAGCTTCACCCAGATAATGCTTCAGGGTTAAGCGTAGCTCCGGGCTCATCTTGTCGAGGTTGTTATACAGCCAGCGCAGATAGCCCGGATCTTTATCCGCAATATCCGATACTGCTCTTCCGCGGTATTTTCCGAAGGTGAACGTCGTCAGCAGTGCAGGACGACCGGTAATCGTCGCCATATCATCGGGTGTCCAGCCGGAAGTATTCATAATATCGATCAGTAGCGCAGCGGTGATATAGCAGTCATACAGGGCGCGGTGATGGTGAAGCCCTTCAGGCGTTCTGACGCTGAGCTTGCGGGATTTATACAGCGCCATATTGCTGTATTTGATCCCCGGCCACAGGCGACGCGCCAGCTTCATGGTGCAAATCCACTCCCCGGGCATGTCGGGAAGAACCCGACGGTCGAAGCTGGCATTGTGGGCGACATACCACGGGCTGCCATAGTAGTGCGGGATAATGTCTTCTATCCAGGGTTTATCCGCCACCATTGATTCAGTGATGCGATGGATAGCCATGGCCTGCGGGCTAATAGAGCGATCGGGCCGCACCAGATGGCTCATCGGGTTGACTATTTTTCCGTCAACGACGTCGACCGAGGCCACCTCCACAATTCCGCCCTGAAGATCGCAAGTTTCGGTATCAATGACGCGCAGCATGAAAATCTCCTGAGCTTAAAACGCTTAGCCTAAAGGAATGATATCGCCTTGCCAACCCTGTCGGTTAAGCGTGCCGGTCAACAGCAGCTCGCCTTTATCCGCCCGCACGATCAACTGGCCTTTTTCATCCCATAATGCGCTGCCGGTGCTGGCGTTCGCCATTAATACCGCAATGGCATATTTGTGTGCAAAGCGTTGCAGGGTGCTGATGGACTGCCGCCAGCGGTTGTCCCTTACCGACTGGCTGCTGGTGAACAGCGTTGCCTGCGGATCGAGATTGGGGGAATCGCCCTGCGCATCAATGATGGTGAGCTGTTTATCCCCCGGAACCAGGCTCGCACCGCCGCCTTGCGGATAGCGCACGATGCTCTGGCGAGAGGGCGTAAAGAGCACGAGACCTTTCTGGCGCTGGCCATTCCGCTCAAGGGGAAGCCCGGCAATAACGCTAATCTGGTACAAATGTGCCGCATCAAGCAAGGGTTCCAGCTGCGCGTCGCACGGTGGGGGAGGTAACGTCGTTGTGCCTGAGCCGGTTAAGGAGAGTTCCGGGAAGACCAGCAGATCGCACTGCTGCTGTGCCGCTTCGGCAATGAAGCGTAGGTGGTGGGTAACGTGTTCATCAACACTGTGATACTGCCCGCCATACTGGGCTGCCGCTATATTCCATTGTGACATCGTGACTTCCTTATACACTGAGTCGCAGGGATTTAAGAATACACCTAATTTAATCAGGGTTTTCTTATCCTGCCAGATTTCGCGTAAGGAAGTGTAACGACTCGTTAAGCTTATTTAACTTTAGGCTCGTACGGCAGACGAGAGAGGTTGACCGAAGCGAGACGGTGAGCAATTAATCTTTCCCGGAACCAGTCGCGCAAATGTGCGGGTTGTTCCCGTTCCACAACTTCAGCCACGATGGGCATGTTGTAACGCTCTTTGAACGCAACGCCAGCGGCTGCGAGATCGACATTCACTTTATCCATCTCGTCCTGAGGAAGGGCGGCCAGATTGATTTTCATTTCCTTCTCCTGTTTATGAGGCGGCAACGTTACCGCGATTGCGCGACGATGACAAGCGGAGGTGGGATGATCCTCGACTCGTCTATTATACAGCGTTATTCTTTAGCATACAGACATAACAAAAAGGAATGATCGCGATGGGATTATCCACTTCACGCACGGTATGCGCGCTGGTTTTTCTGGCATCAGTCGTTATCTCACCTACTGTGCTGGCGCATGCGCATCTTAAACAGCAGAGCCCGGCAGCAGACAGCGTGGTGAGCGCTCCGCAGTCACTGACGCTGAATTTTTCGGAAGGTATTGAACCGGGGTTTAGCGATGTGGTGGTGACGGATGCGCACAAGCAGGTCGTCAAAATGGGAGCCGTAACGCGAGACGAAAAGAACAAGGCTCAACTGATCGTTCCGCTGGCGCAAACGCTGGCGACCGGAACCTACCAGGTGGACTGGCATGTGGTTTCCGTCGACGGCCACAAAACCAAAGGTAGCTATCACTTTAGCGTGAAATAGCATGCTGGCACTGGTCTATGTTGGGTTGCGCTTTATCCATTTCGCGGCGCTGATGCTCGTTTTTGGTAATGCGCTATACAGCGTCTGGTTGGCGCCTTCCTCTCTCCACCGTCTGATGGCTCTGCGTTTCGCGCTGCAGCAGCGGGTGGCATCTTTAATCAGCCTGGCCGCTGCGCTTCTGATGTTCATGCTTCAGGGCGGATTAATGGGCGACGGCTGGGGAGATGTGTTTAACCCGCAAGTCTGGCACGGCGTACTGGGGACGCAGTTTGGCAGCGTCTGGCTGTGGCAAATTATCCTGGCTTCCATTACGGTTGCTGCCGCGTGGCTTGCGCCGCTGAAAGGCTCCCGGCTACTACTGCTCGCAATGGGGCAGTTTGTCCTGCTGGCAGGGGTAGGCCACGCGACGATGAACGAAGGTCCGTTGGGGGCTGTGCAGCGTCTCAATCATGCCGTTCATCTGTTATGTGCCGCAACCTGGCTCGGCGGATTACTGCCGCTGCTGTTCTGCATGCATCTGGCAAAAGGGCGCTGGCAGAACGCGGCCATCTACACCATGATGCGTTTCTCGCGCGTAGGCCACTATGCCGTCGCGGGCGTGCTGCTCACAGGGACGATCAATTCGCTCTTGATTCTGGGCGTCCATATTCCCTGGCAGGCTGGCTACGTGCAGCTTTTATTGTTCAAATGTGCGCTGGTGGCGTTGATGGTGGCAATTGCGCTGGCAAATCGGTATTTTCTGGTGCCACGGTTTCGTCCGGATTCCGGGTGGGCACAACAGCTTTTTATCAGGATGACACAGGCAGAAGTGGTGCTGGGAGCGCTGGTTCTGGCAGCGGTCAGCCTGTTCGCCACCTGGGAACCCTTCTGACAAGGTTAACTAACATATGAAAAAAACAGTACTTTCGCTCTTATTGCTGGCCTGCACGGGGAGCGCTCTGGCCGCGCCGCAGGTGATCACCGTCAGCCGTTTTGAAGTGGGTAAAGACAAGTGGGCGTTTAATCGCGAAGAGGTGATGCTGACCTGTCGTCCGGGACATGCGTTATACGCGATCAACCCGAGTACGCTGGTGCAATACCCGTTGAATGAGGTTGCAGAGCAGCAGGTGGCCAGCGGCAAGAGCAGCGGCCAGCCCATCAGCGTGATCCAGATTGATGACCCGGCTCACCCGGGGCAGAAGATGAGCCTGACACCGTTTATCGAACGCGCTGACAAGCTCTGCTAGCGTTCAGGTTTCCAATAAAAAAACCGCAGATGCTCGCGAAAGCACTGCGGTTTTTTGTTTTTGATGATGATTTAACGCTTTTTTTCTGGCCGCTTTAACTGTGGACTGGAAAACCTGGCGTCGTCATCTATTCTTAAAAGGCAAGGCGACTTAGCCTGCATTAATGCCAACTTTTAGCGCACGGCTCTCTCCCAAGAGCCATTTCCCTGGACCGAATACAGGAATCGTATTCGGTCTCTTTTTATCTGTATGAAAGACAATACGTTACGTCTTTTATCATCTTTATGCAGTGGATGCATCCTGTGCGACTTCGTAAAACATATCACAACACCGCAGGCGGAAGTCCAGCCCTTTTTGCCTGTTTTGTTAAATTTTTGTGAGCAATTAAGGAAAGTCAGCGCCGTGCTTAAAAGCGGGATTTTACCGACGCCTCAATTTCATCAAGCAATTCAAAACGACGGCGGTATTCCGCACGCTTCTTGCTCGCGATCTCGTCGAGAGATTTGCGTTCCATCTGCAGCGGGAGTTGCCAGCAGAAGCCGGAGACCTTTTTACCGCCCAGAGAATCCCAGAATTCGTCATAGCTGGCGTGGAAATGGCGGCCTTTGCTGAGGCGATAGCGCAATGCGCGGAAAACGTGTCCCTCGTCGCTGACGGCAAAAATCGCCTTCACAGATGACTGTAAGGCCAGCTGGAAAAGAACTTCCATCAGCACGCGTTTTGGGAACAGGCCGTGACAGGCGCGGGTGGATTGTTTAATGACGTCCCGCGACACGCAGCGGCGGGGGCCCTGAAGCCCGCCAATCACTATTACGCGTTGTCCGTTGCTGCGGGCTACGCTAAAGGTCAGGCTGGCAAGCAGCGTATCCTCGTTATCGCGCAGCCACAGCGTGCTCTCACCTTCGCGCTCGGCTTTCCCGGCAGAGGATGCATTAACCGTATAGATCACGCCCTCTTTTGCATGGAACTGAACAACGGTTTGTTCCTGCGGGCTGGTCAGCGCCTGGGCGAGGGCGCGCTCTTTCAGGCTATCGATCCAGTAATAATGGTTAACGATAGCGTCGGCGCGATCGTTCGCGGTCAGGCCACGCATCAGATACTGCCGATGGGTCTTGCTGGGCAATGTAATTTGAGCGGCGAGCAGTTTGTCGAAATCGTCACGCCCTGAAAGGGCTTCCAGCATACGACGGGTGGAAGTCCAGAACAGAAGCGAACGTAAAAGGAACTTCAGCCGATAATCGCGTTTCCGCCAGATGGGGCCCGGGACACGTTCGCCGTTCACCAGCTCGGAAATTATATTTGTGCGATGTGGGTAGAACACATCGTTATGCAGGTGTGTATTAGACACGTGAAGATCCCTCGTTTTTTTCTGCCTCTATTCTAAGGAGCCAGGAATAAGGGATTAATAGCGTGAGGATCTTTATTTCTGGTTGGTTTACCGTTTGTTTGACTTTGTAAGAACCGCTCCCGTCTTTTGCTTTTTATACGGCGGCTATACTGTTTAAAGGAGGCCTTATGTATCAGCGAATAGAGGGTGGGATGTGGCGTCACGTCTGGGTTGTCAGCGATATACATGGCTGTTATCAGTGGCTTATGGACGAACTGAAACGCCGCCATTTTAATCCGTATGAGGATTTGCTTATTTCTGTTGGCGATTTGATCGATCGCGGTCCTGACAGCGTAAAAACACTGCAGCTCATCAATGAGAAATGGTTCAGAGCCGTGCGGGGTAACCATGAGCAAATGGCAATGGATAGCCTGGACAATAACGATTCTGCGTTGTGGGCGATGAATGGTGGAGTGTGGTTTACGCGCCTTGATCGCGAGCAGCAGGCGCTGGCGCGAACGTTACTAAACGCCTGCCGCGAATTGCCGCATATTATCGAGATAACCTGCGCAAACGGTCTCAATGTTATTGCGCACGCAGATTACCCCGCCGCGGAATACCGCTGGCAAAAACCGGTGAGCGCCCAGCGCGTGCTGTGGGATCGCGACAGGTTGATGGGCTTTATGGTGGGCAAAGGGCAGGGGATTAGCGGTGCGGATCATTTCTGGTTCGGGCATACGCCCGTCGACAGGCGGTATGATTTTGATAACCTGCACTATATTGATACCGGAGCGGTGTTCGACGGTTACTTCACGCTGGCACAGCTACAGTAATAAATAACCCGCCTTCGGGCGGGTTCTCTTTAGGTCAGGCAAGGCGCATGACCCAGGCATCGGTTTTGCTATCGTAATGCTCACGGTAAAGAACAGAGTGTTCGCCATCAAGTATCGCCGGGACGCTGGTATCCGCATCCCATGCGTCGAGTTGCATGCACAAATCCGGGTCGGACTTGCAGGGAATACTTAACGTTCGATCGCCTTGTGCTTCGCCGCGCAGCTCTGCGTCGTCGATCTCAAAAGCGCCAATACGCACGCTGGTTTTCGTCATAGTGCTCTCCGGGTCGGTTTTCAGAATCTGGTATGACCAGTATGGGCATCCATTTTTGATCGTAGACAAGGAGAGCAAAATCGCCAGTAAAAAAATGCGCTTTTTTTAGTCGGTGGGACTGTTACCCGTAAACAACCGGCCATCGCGGACCAACTCCCGCGGATAACTATTTTTCAGCCGCGAGCCGACCTTTTTCGCCAGACCCAACGGGAAGCCCTGATACGTCACAATAACCTCATCCTGAGACGGGGTGGTTTCCGGGTAAACGTCGCGACCACGATACCACTCTTCGGCTTCCTGATGCGTCAGTTCAAACGTGTTATCGCTGTCCGCCAGGGCGATGACCGCTTCGTGCTGCCAGCGGTACCCTTTATTATGCACTTCCGCCAGGCGGATCCCGATACGTGAAAAACGGACTCTACCAATAAGCGGCTCAATGGGTGCCGGGAACAGCCATATCTCTTTATCACGCATCCAGAGGTGCAGATTCTCATCCCAGATCAGCCCAACCTTGTTGGCGGCGGCTTTAAGTTGCACAGCATCGCGGCCTTTCAGCGGGGCGAACGGGAAATTGCCGACCTTAAATTTCGGGGCTGGCAGGGGAGCCACCGCCTGAGTTTTGCGCAGACGAGCCACAAAGAACCCTTCGCAGTCGTAAATCTGCGGGAACACGTGCAGGAAACCTTCCGGCGTGGCGGCCTCATCTGCCGTGGCAAACAGATCGTTAAGTGGCAGGAACTCAACGGCATCCGTGTATTGCGCTTTCAACCACAGACAGACGTCTTCGTTTTCATCGCGGTTGAGGGTACAGGTGGAGTACACCAGCGTGCCGCCGGGTCGCAGGGCGTGAAAGGCGCTGTCGATCAGTTCGCGCTGCGTGGCAGCGATTTCAAGATTGCTTTCCACAGACCAGTTCTTTAACGCATCGGGATCTTTACGCACTACCCCCTCGCCGGAGCAGGGGGCGTCGAGCAGAATGGCATCGAACGCTTCCGGCAAGGCGGCGCCAAACACGCGTCCGTCAAAATGCGTCAGGGCGACATTCTGGATACCGCAGCGGCTGATGTTGGCATGCAAGACTTTCACGCGGCTGGCGGAAAATTCGTTTGCAAGAATCGCCCCGTGATTACCCATCCGGGCGGCAATTTGTGTTGTTTTGGAGCCGGGCGCGGCGGCAACGTCCATCACGCGTTCAGGTGCGTTGCCTTCTGCGAACAGGGCGGCAACCGGCAGCATCGAACTGGCTTCCTGAATATAAAACAGACCGCTCAGATGTTCTGCGGTACTTCCCAGCGGCACGGCATCTTCGTCATCGCGCTCGATCCAAAACCCCTCTGCACACCAGGGCACCGGCGTAAGCTGCCAGTTGTAGGGGGAAACCAGCGTCAGAAAATCATCGACGCTGATTTTCAGCGTGTTGACGCGAATGCTCCGGCGTAACGGACGCTGGCAGGCGGCGATAAAATCATCTAACGACAGATGAGAGGGGAGCGCCTCGCGCATTTGCGCAAGGAATTGTTCAGGAAGAAATACGGAGTTTTGAGCCACGTGCACACCACAGGGAAAAGTTCAGGTGCGCAGTGTAACATAAAGGCTCCGGCGCGTTGACACCGGAGCCTTTCAGATTAACGCGGCAGGGCCGTTCCCCATTCACGCCACTCTTTCGGTTCGCTTTCGAGCAGCAGGAAGTGTTTCCCCGACTGCGCTTTTGGCGCCAGTGGCGTGCCCGGCGGGGTGGCAAACGCAATACCACCACGGATGAACTGGTTGAAGGTACCGGTTTTCACCACGCCCCCCGTCAGGCCGAAGTCCAGCGAGTAGCCAGATGCCAGCCAGAATACCGAGTTATTTCGTACCAGGTGCTGGTAACGGTCGCTGATACGTAACGCCACCATCACGCGATCGGAGAGCGTACCAAGCGTCAGACCCGTTACCGTACCTACCTCAATACCGCGGAACAGAACCGGCGTGCCGATGCCAAGTGAGCCTGCTTCCGGGACTTCCACCACAATGCTCAGGCCACCGAGGTAGCGCGAATCGGTGATGGTGGCTTCCTGCAGTTCGAAATCACGCCGTGCATTGCCCTGGCCGGGTTCGACGTTGATATAGGGCTGCAGAATAGTGTCGAGATGTTCAACGCCTGCGGCCGAAATCTGCGGCGTCACCACCGAGAAGCGGGAACCGGTGCGGGCGAAGGTCTGCACATATTCCGGGTAGAGCACCGCGGTGGCCTGTACCTCGTTGCGGGAGGTGATCAGCGTCAGCTTCTGGATCTGGCCGATATCAATGCCCAGGTAGCGAATCGGCATGCCTTCCGCCAGCTTACCGGCATCAAACGCATGCAGGGTAATCTGCCCACCCACGGCACGCGCGGCGGTTTCGGACGGGAAGAGAATACGCTTATCGCCCTTACGCAGGTTTGCGCCTGCACCGCTGAGGTTATCGAAGCTAATGGCGCCGCGCAGCGCGCGTGAGAGCGGGGAGGCCTGCACGGTCAGCCCGTTACCGTTAAGCTGAACTTTCGCGCCGCCTTCGGCCCAGAAGACGCTGTTTGGCGTCAGCAGCTTGCGATACTCCGGCTTGATATGCAGTTCGATATCAAACGCGTCCGCACGCGGGCGAACGGCGATCACTTCCCCGACTTCAAACTTGCGATACAGCACAACAGAACCTGCCTGGACGTCCGGTAGCGTCTCGGCGCTCAAGGTCAGCGTGGTCGTCGGCAGATCGCTCAGGCTGTTTTCAATCGCTTTGTCCAGGTTGGCATACAGCGGGTAATTTTCGCGGATGGGGCCTTTATCGCCCGGCAAAATGCGAATGCCGCCGTTAACCCATTCGCTGGCACTGGCACCAAGGAACTCTACGCCGTCCAGGCCTACCTTCACATCGACGCGGCTGTTTACCACGAATTTACTGTCGCTATGGACGAGGTTGCTGTATTGCGGATCGATCGCTACCGAGAAGCTCACGCCGTTTTCGGAAAGCGTTCGCTCCAGAACCTGACCCACCTGGACACCGTGGAGGATTAGCGGCTGACCGGCTTCAATACCATAACTTTCGGGTGCATTTAGCGTAACCGTCACAACGCCCGGTTTTTGCAGCAGGGCTTTATCCGCCGGGGCGATCACGAAGTTGTTGCTTGGCTTTCCTTCTCCGGGGATCAGTTCAAACGTGTTGCCGGTCAGCAAAGTGCTGAGACTGGCATCGTTCAGAGAGAGCTTCGGACTGCGCATCTCGATACGCGTTTTCTCGCGCAGGAGATCGACCACGCTGGGGTCGACGGTCATTTCGCCCGTCACCGAGCCGCCAGGGTTGAGCGTCATTTTGGTGAGCTGACCTACCTGCAGACCCTGATACATCAGCGGTGTTGATCCGGCTTTCAGACCTTTCGCATCGGGGAGAACAAGTTTGACGATCACCCCTCGCTGGCTGTGCGCCAGATCAGCGTACAACCCGAACGTATCATCGGCAGCAGCAGGGCTGGAGTTCTCCGGGGAGTCAAAGGCAATCGCCCCGTTTACCAGCGCGGCCAGGCTCTCCAGCTTCACTTTAGCACCGCTCAGGCTGAGGTCGGCATCTACGCCAGACACGTTCCAGAAGCGGCTGCCTTTTTTCACAAGGTTGGTGAATCGGCGTTCAATCAGCACATCGATGGTCACGCCCTGTTTGTTCGGATTGATGGCGTAATCGTAAACGCGACCCACCGGAATTTTTCGGAAATAGACCAGCGAGCCACTGTTCAGTGAGCCGAGATCCGGCGCCTGCAGATGGATCATCAGATCGCCGTTATTGAGACGGTATTTTGGCTGCGTATCCAGCGCGACAAAGTGATCCTGCGGTTCGCCCTTGCCTGGCATCATACCGATGTAGTTACCGCCAACCAGCGCATCCAGCCCCGAGACACCCGCCAGAGACGCCTTCGGCGTGACCAGCCAGAACTGCGTTTCGCTGCGCAGCGCGTCCTGCATGTCCGATTTAATGCTGACCCGCACCTGAATTTTGTTCAGCCCTTTTCCGAGTGAGATGTCCTGAACCGTACCGACTTCAACCCCCTGAAAACGAACGGGGGTTCGTCCGGCGACGATGCCGTCGGCGGTCTGGAAATCAATGGTGACGGTACTTCCGCGATCTTCATAGCTCGTCCAGATAAGCCAGCCTGCAATCATCAGGGCGATGACAGGCAGCAACCAGAATGGCGAAATGCGGCGTTTAGTTTTAATTCTCGCTTCAGTCGGCGAAGCGGGGGTTTCCTGACTCATGTGCATCCCAAAGTAAGCGGCTATCCAGCCATTCCACAGCAAGAATAGTCAATATCACCGCAGAGCCGAAATAAAAAGCTGCGGGTCCCATAGTAAAAGCAAGTAACTGGTCGCGGTTGATCAGCGACATCATCAGCGAAATCACAAACAGATCCAACATGGACCAGCGGCCAATCCAGGTGACAAATCGCAGAAGCAGTATTCGGGTTCGTAATCCTTGTTCACACTTAAAGTGAATGCTGATGAGCAGGGTGAACATCACCACGACTTTGGTAAAAGGAACCAGGATACTGGCGATAAAGACGATGGCCGCCACCCCAACGTTGCTGTGCGCCAGGGAGATAATGCCGGAGAGGATTGTATCCTCCTGACGGGCACCATTCACGTAAATGATGGAAATCGGCAGCATATTGGCGGGGATCAAGAACACCAGGGAGGCAATCAGCGCCGCCCAGCATTTTTGCAGACTGTTATTGCGTCGATGCAGCAAGGGTATGTGGCAGCGCGGACAGCGCCCACGGGGATCGGGCAACCCGGTGTAATGGCATCCCAGACAGACGCGGAGATTCTCATCCGGACGGGTGGCAGGGCGCTGAGGGTAAAAACGCTCCCAGAGTTGCTCAACGTTCAGGTGGATCAGCGTCAGGATGCTGAGCAGCACCAGGCAAATAAAGGCAAAAAGCCCGACGCCCGGCTGCAGAAAAGCATAATCCTGCACTTTAATTGATGCCACGCCCACACCGACCAGATAGATATCCAGCATCACCCACTCTTTGAGTTTATCCAGCATCAGCAGCACCGGGCGAAGATTCATCCCCAGGATGTTGCCAAACCACAGATAGGCAATGGCTGCAACCAGCACCAGTGGCGCGCCAACGGCGCAAAACAGCACCATGGCAGCGGTAATCGGATCGCCCTGGCGGGTCATCTGCCAGATCCCCTGCAGCACGTTGGCATCAATGCGTACGCCAAGCAGGTAGAGCTTCAGCAGGGGCTCGGTCCAGGCGAAGGGCATCAGCAGCAGCATGGTGACGGCCATGGCGGCCAGACGGGTTAAAGACCAGTCTCGGCCGTCACGAATTTTCGCGTCACATCGGGGGCAAAAGGCACTTTGGTGCGATTTCATCTTCGGCAACATAAAAAGCGTATCGCACTGGGGGCAACGCTGATAATGTGCACGAGGCAAAGCGTCTCTTACCGTATGGACCGTTATCTTTTTTGTCGGCGTAATTTTGGTTGTTTTTAAGGCCATCAGCTGCGCACAAATAAGTATTGTTGAACGTTATATTAACTCATGAACGGATTCATCTTGAGCATGAGCGCATTTAATGCTTATTTTAATAGGCTATGCGGTAATTTTGTAAGACAACTAAGTGATTGAATAATGAACAAAACAGAATTCTACGCGGATCTGAACCGCGATTTTAAGGCATTGATGGCGGGTGAGACCAGCTTCTTAGCCACTCTGGCAAATACTAGCGCATTGTTGTTCGAACGTCTCTCTGACGTGAACTGGGCTGGCTTTTACCTCCTGGAAGGTGACACGCTGGTACTTGGCCCGTTCCAGGGAAAACTGGCTTGCGTGCGTATTCCGGTCGGGCGCGGTGTATGCGGTACTGCGGTGGCCGAGAATCAGGTACAGCGTGTGGAAGATGTTCATGCGTTTGACGGGCATATCGCCTGTGATGCCGCCAGTAATTCTGAGATCGTACTGCCGCTGGTGGTAAGAAATCAGATTATTGGCGTTTTGGATATCGACAGCACCGTCTTCAGTCGCTTCACAACCGAGGACGAGCAAGGGCTGCGCGAGCTGGTGGCGAATCTGGAAAACGTCCTTGCCGGCACCGATTATCAAAAATTCTTTGCGAGCGTCGCAGGATAATCAACGGATAACGTAGCATTTACTGATAGCGTCATTATAATGACGCCTGTTCATGCCTGCGCTTGTTGGCAACGTCCGTTGTAATCAGGAAATTTCATGGAAAATCAACCTAAGTTGAATAGCAGTAAAGAAGTTATCGCATTTCTGGCCGAGCGTTTCCCGCAGTGCTTCAGCGCGGAAGGTGAAGCTCGTCCCCTGAAAGTCGGTATTTTTCAGGATCTGGTAGCGCGCGTTGAGGGGGAAATGAACCTCAGCAAAACTCAGTTGCGTTCTGCCTTACGTCTTTATACTTCGAGCTGGCGTTACCTGTACGGTATCAAACCGGGCGCGACTCGCGTGGATCTCGACGGCAACCCTTGTGGTGAGCTGGACGAGCAGCACGTTGAACACGCACGCAAGCAGCTTGAAGAAGCCAAAGCACGCGTTCAGGCACAACGTGCAGAACAGCAAGCGAAAAAACGCGAAGCCGCAGCGGCAAACGGCCAGGAAGAAGCGCCTCGTCGTGAGCGTAAACCGCGCCCTGCGCCGCGTCGTCACGATAATAACGATCGCAAACCGCGTGCAGACAAACCAGCAGCCAAAGCCCCACGTGCGCCTCGTGAAGAGCCGCGCCATACCCCAGTTTCTGACATCAACGCGCTGAGCGTGGGTCAGGCGCTGAAGGTCAAAGCGGGCAACAATGCTATGGACGCCACCGTACTGGAAATCACCAAAGATGGCGTTCGTGTACAGCTGACTTCTGGTATGTCAATGATTGTACGCGCAGAACACTTGTTGTTCTGAAACGGAGGCCAAGCCTGGCATGAACACTTTTTTTAAGCTCACCGCGCTGGCGGGTCTGTTTGCTATAACAGGCCATGCTTTCGCAGTGGACGATATCACGCGTGTTGATCAAATTCCGGTACTCAAGGAAGAGACGCAGCACGCGACGGTGAGCGAGCGCGTGACGTCTCGTTTCACCCGCTCGCACTATCGTCAGTTCGATCTCGATCAGGCCTTTTCGGCCAAAATCTTTGACCGCTATCTGAACTTGCTGGATTACAGCCATAACGTTTTGCTCGCCAGTGATGTCGAGCAGTTCGCTAAGCGCAAATCCGAAGTGGGTGATGAGTTGCGGTCAGGCAAGCTGGATCTTTTCTACGACCTCTACAACCTGTCGCAAAAGCGCCGCTTTGAACGCTATCAGTACGCCCTGAAAGTGCTCGAACGTCCGATGGACTTCACCGGCAACGACAATTTTAATCTTGATCGCAGCAAAGCGCCGTGGCCGAAAGATGAAGCCGAGTTGAATGCGCTGTGGGACGGAAAGGTCAAATACGACGAACTGAGTCTCAAGCTGACCGGCAAAGATGAAAAAGAGATCCGTGACACGCTGACGCGTCGTTACAAATTTGCCATTCGTCGTCTGGCGCAGACCAACAGTGAGGATGTCTTCTCTCTGGCAATGACGGCCTTTGCGCACGAAATCGATCCGCACACCAACTATCTCTCCCCGCGCAACACCGAACAGTTCAATACCGAAATGAGCCTGTCTCTGGAAGGTATCGGTGCGGTACTGCAGATGGACGATGATTACACCGTGATCAATTCCATGGTGGCGGGTGGCCCGGCCTCCAAAAGCAAAGCGATCAGCGTAGGTGACCGCATTGTCGGGGTCGGACAAACCGGTAAAGGCATGGTCGATGTCATTGGCTGGCGTCTTGACGACGTGGTTGCGCTGATTAAAGGTCCGAAAGGCAGCAAAGTTCGTCTGGAAATTCTACCAGCGGGTAAAGGCACTAAAACCCGTATCGTTACCCTGACCCGTGAGCGTATCCGTCTGGAAGACCGCGCGGTGAAAATGTCGGTGAAAACCGTGGGTAAAGAGAAGGTGGGTGTCCTGGATATCCCTGGCTTCTACGTAGGGCTGACCGACGATGTGAAGGTTCAGCTGCAGAAACTTGAGAAACAGAACGTCAGCAGCGTCATCATTGACCTGCGCAGCAACGGCGGTGGTGCGCTGACAGAAGCGGTATCGCTCTCTGGCCTCTTCATCCCGTCTGGCCCTGTGGTTCAGGTGCGTGATAACAACGGTAAAGTCCGTGAAGATGCCGACAACGACGGTGTGGTCTACTACAAAGGCCCGCTGGTCGTGCTGGTCGACCGCTTCAGTGCGTCTGCGTCTGAGATCTTTGCCGCGGCAATGCAGGACTACGGCCGTGCGCTGATCGTGGGTGAGCCAACCTTTGGTAAAGGCACCGTTCAGCAGTATCGATCGCTGAACCGTATCTACGATCAGATGCTGCGTCCGGAATGGCCTGCGCTGGGTTCAGTGCAGTACACCATTCAGAAGTTCTACCGCGTCAACGGCGGCAGTACGCAGCGTAAAGGCGTCACGCCGGATATCATGATGCCGACAGGTACGGAAGAGACCGAAACGGGCGAGAAGTTTGAAGATAACGCGTTACCGTGGGACAGCATCAATGCTGCGACCTACGTGAAAGCGGGTGATATGACGCAATTTGGCCCTGAACTGCTGAAAGCGCATAACGACCGCATCGCGAAAGATCCGGAATTCCAGTACATCATGAAGGACATTGCGCGTTTCAATGCCCTGAAGGATAAACGGAATATTGTTTCTCTGAACTACGCCCAGCGTGAGAAAGAGAACAACGAAGACGATGCCACGCGTCTGGCCCGTATCAACGACCGCTTCAAGCGTGAAGGTAAGCCTCTGCTCAAGAAACTGGACGATCTGCCAAAAGATTACCAGGAGCCGGATCCTTACCTGGACGAGACGGTGCATATTGCCCTCGACCTGGCGAATCTGGAAAAAGATAAGCCTGCCGAGCAACCCGCTCCGGCGAAATAATCCCCCAACAGGCACAAGAAATTGTGCCTGTTTCTTTTTGTTCCGCATCCTTCCGTCAGGCAGATTTCCAATTGTGTAAAGTTGTGTCTTTCTGGTGACTTACGCCCTCCGGATGCTTGAAAATAGCCGCAATACCCATACGATGTGGGTAATCGCATAGTGCGCTTTGTTAAACTGAGGTTAAAAGAAAATTATGATGCGAATCGCGCTCTTCCTGCTCACCAACCTGGCGGTGATGGTGGTTTTCGGGCTCGTGCTAAGCCTGACAGGAATTCAGTCGAGCAGCGTTCAGGGTCTGTTGATTATGGCGCTGCTGTTTGGTTTTGGTGGCTCGTTCATTTCCCTGCTGATGTCAAAGTGGATGGCGCTGAAATCCGTCGGCGGTGAGGTGATTGAGCAGCCGCGTAACGATATGGAACAGTGGCTGATGAATACGGTGGCTCAGCAATCCCGTCAGGCCGGGATCGCCATGCCGCAGGTGGCCATTTATCATGCGCCCGATATTAACGCGTTTGCCACGGGTGCCCGTCGTGATGCATCGCTGGTTGCTGTCAGCACCGGGTTGCTGCAAAACATGAGCCGTGACGAAGCCGAAGCGGTCATCGCTCACGAAATCAGCCATATTGCCAACGGCGACATGGTGACCATGACGCTGATTCAGGGCGTGGTGAACACCTTCGTTATCTTTATCTCCCGTATCCTGGCGCAGATTGCGGCGGGCTTTATGGGCGGCAACCGTGATGAAGGTGAAGAGAGCAACGGTAACCCGCTGATCTACTTCGCCGTGTCGATGGTGCTGGAACTGGTGTTCGGTATTCTGGCGAGTATTATCACCATGTGGTTCTCGCGCCACCGTGAATTCCACGCGGATGCCGGCTCTGCGAAACTGGTGGGACGCGAGAAGATGATTGCTGCCCTGCAGCGCCTGAAAACCAGCTACGAGCCGCAGGAAGCGAACAGCATGATGGCCTTCTGCATCAACGGTAAATCAAAGTCGCTCAGTGAGCTGTTTATGTCTCACCCGCCGCTGGATAAACGTATTGAAGCGCTGCGCAGTGGGGAATACCTGAAGTAACGCGAAGCGTCACAGTAAGCCGGGCAGGCGTATTCTCCGCCCGGCTTTTTTTATGCCTGAACCCTGGGCTGGGTAACGCGCAGACCGCTGACGATGGCCGCGAGGGTGGCAAGCGCGCCGGCGGTGAGCAGCGCAACGTGGTTACCGTTTTGCCCGGCAAGGTTAAACATCAGGGCAACCAGCGCCGCGCCGCTGCTTTGCCCCAGAAGGCGCGCAGTTCCCAACATCCCGCTGGCGCCGCCACTGCGGTGACGGGGCGCAGAGGTGATGATGGTGTGATTATTGGGGGACTGAAACAGGCCGAACCCCGCACCACAGAGGATCATGCGCCAGACGATGTCCAGATCGCTGGGTGATGACGGTAACAGTGCCAGCGCGAAAAGGCCGGTTGCCATGACGGCCAGTCCCACCGCACCCAACAAACCGGCATGAATACGTTCAATTAAGTAACCCGCCAGCGGTGCCATCACCATCGTCGCCAGTGGCCAGGGCGTTAGCAGCAGCCCGGTCTCCACCTCCGAACGTCCTACCACACTCTGCAGAAAGAAGGGCAGAGAAACCAGCGCCAGCATCTGAGCGCAGAACGAGCAAATGGACGTACAGATGGAGAGCGAAAAGAGGGGGATACGCAGCAGATCTACCGGCAGCAAAGGAACGGGCAGGGCGAGCTGACGGCGAACAAAGAAGAATCCTGTTACCAGCAGGGCGATAAGCTCGATGCCGGTAAGCGCCATGGATTGCCCCTGAGCAAAGCCGCTCAGGGCTGTAATCAGCAGACCAAAGGTCAGTGCATTCATCACTGCGCTGGGGACGTCAAAACGCGGCATGGTACTTTTGGGGCCGTTAGCAGGAAGAAAACGCAGGGCAAAGAAGATAGCCACGATACCCAGCGGCACGTTTATGGCAAAGAGCCATTGCCATGAGGCGACAGAAAGTATGGCTGCTGCAATTGTTGGTCCGGCGGCGGAGGAAACCGCGACTATAAACGAGTTTATTCCCATCCCGCGTCCAAGGTGGCGTTGCGGATAGATCAAGCGGATCAATGCCGTATTTACACTCATCAGCGCCGCACCTCCAAAGCCCTGCGCTATGCGCGCCAGCGTCAGCGTGTGCAATGAGTCAGACAGGGCGCATAACAGCGAGGTAAAGGTGAACACCACCAGGCCGCACTGATAGACCCGACGGTGGCCGAACATGTCGCCGAGGAAAGAGAAGGAGAGCAGGGAAATCACAATCGCAATCTGATAGGCGTTAACAATCCATATCGAGCTGGCCGGGGATGCCTGCAGGTCGCTGGCGATAGTGGGCAGGGCAACGTTCGCAATCGCGCCATCAAGGACGGCCATTGAGATCCCAATAATAATCGTAGCAATGGCGCCGTACCGCAGGGGCAAAGGCAGACCATCGGAAAGGTTCTTTTCCATCGGGGATAAAAAGCTCAGGGTGAAATTATTCTCAGGGTAACGATTTTAGCACTGTTAACGCCGTTATATGTCGCAGATTTGTAACGAAACAAACGCGCATTGATTGCAGGTAACATCACAGGAATTTATAATAAAAACCGGTTCTGATTTTTATAAAACACTCTCTATGAGGTGGTAAATGGCAATTGCGGATTTGGATAAACAGCCAGATTCTGTTTCTTCCGTGCTGAAGGTGTTTGGCATCTTACAGGCGCTCGGAGAAGAGCGTGAAATTGGTATTACAGAGTTGTCGCAGCGTGTGATGATGTCGAAAAGCACCGTTTACCGCTTTTTGCAAACCATGAAGTCACTGGGTTATGTAGCGCAGGAAGGAGAGTCTGAAAAATACTCTCTGACGCTAAAGCTGTTCGAACTGGGTGCCCGGGCGCTGCAAAACGTTGATTTGATCCGCAGCGCGGACATTCAGATGCGTGAGATCTCCCGTCTGACCAAAGAGACCATCCACCTGGGTGCACTGGATGAAGACAGCATTGTTTACATCCATAAAATCGACTCCATGTACAACCTGCGTATGTATTCGCGCATTGGCCGCCGCAACCCGCTTTATAGCACGGCAATTGGCAAGGTTCTGCTGGCGTGGCGCGATCGCGAAGAGGTGAAGCAGATCCTTGATGGTGTGGAATATAAACGCAGTACGGAACGAACCATTACCAATACTGATGAACTGTTAACGGTACTCGACAAGGTGCGTGAACAAGGATACGGCGAAGATAACGAAGAGCAGGAAGAAGGGCTGCGCTGCATCGGCGTTCCGGTGTTTGACCGTTTTGGCGTGGTGATCGCGGGTTTAAGTATCTCTTTCCCAACCCTGCGCTTCTCAGAAGAGCGTCTGCACGAGTATGTGGCTATTCTGCACACTGCCGCGCGTAAGATTTCCGAGCAGATGGGCTATCACGACTATCCCTTTTAACGCGTTTTAGCATAAAAAAACGCCGCATCTTCTGCGGCGTTTTTCGTCAGTGGTTAACCAGGCCAGTTAGCCATTATCAACCACTACGGACATCTTTCTCAGTACCGGGCAGTTGGTTAAACCAATGATGCCGCTATCAGAATGGAGATACTGCGCCGTGCTTACGCCTTGTGCTGTTACGTACTTACACTGAATACCTAAGCCTGCTGCATTTTCGGTGCTTCCCACAAGCACACCGTAGCCGGTTAACAAAAGTCCAATCCAGAGTATCGCCAGTACTAAAATCGTTCGAATGATTACGCGCATTGTTACCTCTTTTATCGTTGTTATCATGAGGCTAGCCTAAACGGTTTACGTAATGAAACAAGTGCAGGATTCTGAAAAAGACCTGATGTTGGTACAGTTAGTCCTTGTTTAAGGTCACCGTGATAACCTGGTTGTATCAGGTCTTTAGACGGAGTGTGGAGTGAAAAAAATACGCTGGGTGATTCTGATTGTCGTACTGATAGCGTGCGTGGTGTTATGGACGCAGACGATCAATGTGATGTGCGATCAGGATGTACAGTTTTTTAGCGGCGTTTGCGCAATCAATAAGTTTATCCCGTGGTAGCACGCATTTTTTCTTAAGGTGATTTCCTTCCTTCGCACCAGTGGTAAAATAGGCGTTTTTATTGAGGTGGTGAAATGGGTGAGTTACTGAACTCAGGGTTGCTGAATGTAGCATCCCTGATGATCTCTTTGGTTGTTCTGCTGGTGGGTCTGGTCATTTGGTTTTTCGTGAACCGTGCCAGTTCCCGTACAAACGAGCAGATTGAACTGCTGGAAGCGCTGCTCGATCAGCAAAAGCGTCAGAATGCGCTGCTGCGTCGTCTGTGCGAGGCTAACGAACCGGAAGGGAAAGACGAGTCAAAAGAGGCTGTCGCTGAAAACAACCAGGATCAGGACGATTTTATCCGTCTGGTGGCTGAGCGCTGATTGCCGTGTCCCGGGAGGGACTGTGGTCTGGTTCAGTCCAGGTGTAATCCCTCCCTGAAAACGCGTTAAGTGGTAAGGCAGATAATTTAGCACCAGTTAATAGTACTTTCAGGATACTGAAAACTGGCGATTATTTATCCTTATAAACGAAGCGATGAATTGTTGCATATATTCTGTATGTATCTACGCTCAAAAATGTTTTATTTTTATCGAAACGTTTTGCTTGCCTTGTTTTGATGCAGCGTCATAAAAATTTCATTATTTTGGTGCATAACCCTCCTTATTACCTGCTGCATTTTAATACAGTTCGGTGCGGATTATTAACATTGAGTTTTTCCTGAAACAATACGCCCCCGTTGCAATGATTTAAGCATAAGTTTTCACAATTTGTTCTAACTCAATCAATTCCGAAGATTTCTTTTCACGGTTGCTGGACGCATTGTAATGATTGAGCTATGTTAAAAAAGTCTTAGATTACAGTGCTTGCGAAAGCACCGTAGAGCCTGTGTAAGAGCGTTAAGCTGTCTGTGTGTATCGCGCATAATTGTGCAAATCCTTACAGACAGTGTTCGAATTTGTGCGGCGGATCGAGACATGTTTAAAAATGGCTTGCCATATTAAACATAGTGTGTGATAACACGTTTTGGGTCAAACGAGGTACAGTTCTGTTTATGTGTGGCATTTTCAGTAAAGAAGTCCTGAGTAAACACGTTGTCGTTGAATACCGCTTCTCTGCCGAACCTTATATTAGTGCCTCATGCAGTAATGTCTCAGTTTTATCTCAGTCAATGCCTGCGGGCTAAGAAAACACTCTAAGGAATTTTGCAAATGGCAAAGATTAAAGGTCAAGTTAAGTGGTTCAACGAGTCTAAAGGTTTTGGTTTCATTACTCCTGCTGACGGCAGCAAAGACGTGTTCGTACACTTCTCTGCAATCCAGGGTAACGGCTTCAAAACTCTGGCTGAAGGCCAGAACGTTGAGTTCGAAATTCAGGACGGCCAGAAAGGCCCAGCTGCAGTTAACGTAACTGCTATCTGATCGAACCGCTGCTGACTGAAGCGCGTAGCACTTCAATCTCAGACATAAAGCCTCGCACAATGCGGGGCTTTTTTATGCCCCTATCTTTCAAAATATGACTATCCTCTGTCTTGTTAGCAACTTGTTGCAAAGCTGCGAGGTTAGAAGCACAGTTTCGCCTCCCTCAGCGCATCTTTTCCCGTTAAATCAGAGCGTTGTTTAACAGCTCTGGGGTTCAGGTGAAAAAGAAATTAATTACGAGCGCTGGCAATTTCACACCAGCGCGTTTTGCGCTGCTCTGTTTTGCTATTTTCTGCAGTCTGGCTTTTTTACTGGGTCGTGTTGCCTGGCTACAAATCATCAAACCAGACAACCTGGTGAAGCAGGAAGATATGCGATCGCTGCGTCAGCTGACGATTGATGCTCCACGAGGGATGATCACGGATCGTGAAGGCCGACCTCTGGCGGTCAGCGTGCCCGTCAGAGCCGTATGGGCCGACCCTAAAACGGTACTCGCAAAAGGGGGCGTTGGTTTTGACGATCGCTGGCAGGCGCTTGCGAGCGCGCTTCATCTCTCCCTGAATACCCTCTCTTCGCGCATTAACGCCAATCCCAGGGGCCGGTTCATTTACCTGGCTCGTCAGGTTGATCCTGCGCAGGCCAAATGGATTGATAAACTGAATTTGCCGGGAATTAACCTGCGTGATGAATCGCGCCGTTTTTACCCGGCAGGCCACGTGGCGGCCAATCTGATTGGCTTCACCAATATTGACGGGCAGGGCATTGAAGGGGTGGAAAAAAGCTTTAATACTCAGCTGACGGGTAAAGCGGGTGTCCGACAGGTAAGGGAGGATCGCTACGGCCGGGTGGTTGAAAACCTGACGGAAGTTGCGCCCACGCCAGCGCATAACATTCAGCTCAGCATCGACGAGCGGCTACAGACCATTACCGAAGACGCGCTGGATAATGCCGTGGCCTGGAATAAGGCCGAGTCAGGGGCATCGGTATTGATCAATATCCCAACCGGCGAAATACTCGCCATGGCGAGTTACCCGGACTTCAACCCCAATAACCGGGAAGGCGCGACAATTAACGATTTTCGTAACCGGGCTATTAGCGATACGTTCGAACCCGGTTCGACCGTTAAACCGCTGGTGCTGATGACGGCGCTGCAGCAGGGGCTGGTCCAGCCGGACAGCGTGATTGACACCCATCCTTATACACTTGATGGACACCGTATTCGCGACGTGGGCTACTACCCGGAGCTGACGATGACCGGGATCCTGCAGAAATCGAGCGATACCGGAGTCTCCCGGCTCTCGCTGGCGATGCCCATACAGCACCTTCTTGATACCTACCGGAACTTTGGTTTTGGCACGAACACGGGTCTTGGCTTAACGGGTGAGAGCGCGGGCCTGTTGCCACAGCGTAAGTACTGGAGCCAGCTCGACCGCGCGACCTTTGCCTTCGGCTATGGCCTGATGGTGACGCCGCTCCAGCTTGCCCACGTCTATGCGACGATTGGCGGATTTGGACTGGAGCGTCCCCTGTCGATCACCCGCATCGATCCCCCCGTTATCGGGCACCGCGTTATGCCGGAGGAGATCGCGCATGAGGTGGAGCATATGATGGAGAGCGTTGCGCTACCCGGTGGCGGTGGCGTTAAGGCCGCGGTGCGTGATTACCGCGTGGCGGTAAAAACCGGTACGGCGAAGAAGATTGATGACAGCGGCAAATATGTCGATAAATATGTCGCCTATACCGCGGGCGTCGCGCCTGCGAGCGATCCGCGTTTTGCGCTGGTCGTGGTGATTAACGAGCCTCAAAACGGGGCGTACTACGGTGGGGCGGTTTCAGCGCCGGTTTTCAGCGAAATCATGGGCAACGTGCTGCGCCTGGAGAATATAAAACCTGATGGCCTCCCGGCCGGTTCTGACCACCTTATCGTCATGCGGTAATCCAGCCGTTTTATAGCGGGGCGAATAGCGGTACACTTCGCCCTTTGGTTTATGCCCCGGAGTTGCCATGTCCTTCAGTTGCCCCCTTTGTCATGCGTCGCTGATGCGCTCAGATAAAAGTTATCGTTGTCCGCAGGGACATCAGTTTGATATGGCGAAAGAAGGATATGTGAATCTTCTGCCGGTGCAGCATAAGCGCTCCCGCGATCCGGGCGATAGTGCGGAGATGATGCAGGCACGCCGTGCATTTCTCGATGCCGGACACTATCTGCCGCTGCGGGAGACAGTTGCGCAGATGCTGGATGATATGTTGCCTGATTCGGCGTCCGCCATGCTGGATATCGGTTGTGGAGAAGGATACTACACCGCGCGGTTTGCGGAAGTGGCGCGTGAGAAGGGGGCCGTAACATTCGGTCTCGACGTGTCGAAAGTGGCCATTCGCGCGGCGGCTAAACGCTACGCTGGCGTGACGTACTGCGTGGCTTCAAGCCACCGGTTGCCGTTCGAAGATGCCAGTATGGACGCTATCATCCGCATCTATGCTCCCTGTAAAGCGCAAGAGCTTGCACGGGTGGTGAAACCCGGCGGATGGGTCATCACCGTCACACCCGGCCCGCGTCACCTGATGGAACTGAAAGGGCTCATCTATGATGACGTGCGTCTGCATGCCCCCCATTCTGAACAGCTGGCCGGTTTTACGCTGAAGCAGGAGCAGTCAGTGGCGTATCAAATGGATCTGGAGGGGCAGGAGGCGGTAGCACTGTTGCAGATGACGCCGTTCGCGTGGCGGGCAAAACCGGAAGTTTGGGCGGCGCTAGCGGCCCGGACGACGTTTAGCTGCCAGACAGATTTCAGTATCCATGTCTGGCAGCGCGACGCTTAACCCGCGAAGTGTGCCCAGAGGATCTGGGCACCAATGCCGATCAAAACGATACCGCCTAAGATCTCGGCGCGTTTACCCAGTAGCGGGCCGATAAAGCGTCCGACCATTATGCCCAGCGTGGACATAATAAGTGTTGCACAGCCAATGGCCAGCGCAGTGGCGATAATGTTAACCTGCAGGAAAGCCAGACCCACCCCGACGGCCATGGCGTCAAGGCTTGTGGCGATAGCGGTCGTCACCAGCAGCCAGAATCCATGGCGGTATTGCGGTTCCGCATCTTCATCATCCCCGCCGCGAAAACCCTCGATGACCATTCGGCCACCGAGAAACACCAGCAGAACGAACGCGATCCAGTGATTCCACTCGAGCACGAACTGGCTGGCGAGCATACCCAGACCCCAACCCATGAGCGGTGTCAGCGTTTCGATGGCGCCAAAAATCAGCCCGGTACGCAGTGCTTCTGAGAATTTAGGTTTGTGGAGCGTGGCACCCTTGCCAATGGAGGCAGCAAAAGCGTCCATGGACATGCCAAAAGCGAGAAGGATCGTAGCGGAGATATTCATAACAGCGTCCAGACCGGGGATATCCATATGACACATCACTGCCCCCAGTAAACAGCAGTTGATGTATCTATGGTCTCGCCTGATCTCTTTTGCACCGTAAGCGTGCTGAAAGCGATCCGTACGTGCCACGTTTTTCAACGAGTATGTTGACACGTACATTTCCTGCGTGCAGGAAATCGGCTACTCCCCAACGACGGGCGCAACCTTAACATATTTTGAGAATATAAAACAACATCGAGGAAGGCTTAATTTACTCGCTTTCTTGATAACGATTTTCATTTAGGTTTATGCGTGAAAATATCGTTAATGAATATAAGTCAAAAGAGGATAGCAGATATAGCAACGGCTATATTCAGGGTGAGAAAATAGCGTAATATATAGCCGATGCTATAAATTTAACTCATTGAGTTTTAAGGAGTAATGTGTATATTTTCTCAAGGTCATCAATATTCTTGACCCGGATGAGCAGGCGGCGTTGTTCTAATTGCATCACTAACACACCGTCTTCGGATAAATTCATCTCTTTAATGCGGTTATATTCTATCCATACGTTGGCGAAGAAGAATCCGTGTTTTTTAAAAATGAGTTTTGGCGAACGGATCCAGAAAAGGTAAATCGCCATTAATGCCAGCGCACATAATAACCATGTGGTTAATATTGCACCGTGGCTGGTGACGTTATTGTAGATCAGAATGACCACCAGACCCGCGAAGATAAACGCATCAATGCGTCCGCGGCGTAAGAGGGGAAGGGTCAGTAGCGTCTCGCCGTGGCGGCGAGGCATAATGAACTCGTCATAGATAGCGTAAGCCAGAAGGGCAACAATAAATAAAACCAGTACGATGTCCGTGACAGTCATTCATCCTCCGGATAACCGATAAAAAACCGGGGGCAAGCCCCCGGCGTCTCACGTTACTGCTTTACAGACCCAGCAGGCCGACAGCGTAGCCCGCGATACCGATGACGAAGAAGCCAACGATGATCCACAGCGGGTTCACCTTCTTACGCAGCAGCCACATACAGGCGAAGGTCAACAGCAGCGGTACCAGGCCCGGCATCAGCTGATCCAGGATAGTCTGCACGGTGGTAACGCGGGTCTGACCATCCTGGCCGGTGATGGTCGATACCACCAGCGGGATGTTCACGTGCGTCCACTTGTTCACCAGTGCCCCCATCACAAACAGGCCCAGGATTGACGCCCCCTCGGTCAGTTTCTGCAGGAAGCCGCCGCCCATATCCTTAACAATATCCACGCCCTTGCGGTAGCCGTAGGCCACGCCGTAGTAACGTGTCAGCAGTCGCACTGCGTTGAACAGGATAAAGAACAGCAGAGGACCGAGCAGGCTGCCGCTCATGGCGATCCCCGCCCCCAGTGCTGCAAAGACCGGACGAACCGTACCCCAGAAGATAGGGTCACCTACACCGGCCAGAGGACCCATCAGACCGACTTTGATACCGTTGATCGCACCATCGTCAATCTCTGCGCCGTTGGCACGCTGCTCTTCCATCGCCAGCGTTACGCCCAGAACCGGCGCGGCTACATATGGATGGGTGTTGAAAAATTCCAGGTGACGCTTAATCGCCTGACGTCGTGCTTCGTTATTTTCCGGGTACAGGCGCTTGATCGCCGGTACCATGGAGAAGCAGAAGCCCAGCGCCTGCATACGTTCGAAGTTCCATGAACCCTGAAACAGGTTAGAACGGATGAACACGCCACGAATATCACCCGGAGTGAGTTTTTTCTCGGTGGTAGTTTTTGTCATATCAACCATTTCGCTCACCTGTTAGTCCAGTTCGTTATCGAGATCGTTGTTACCAGCAGCCTGCGCTGGGGCACCCGCAACGCGGTTATATTTCGGGCTGAGCTGGATGTAGAGAATTGCCATTACGGCACCAATGACACCCAGTGCAACCAGGTTGAAGTTGGTGAATGCTGCGGTGACGAAGCCGAGGTAGAAGAACGGCATCAGGTAGCCTGCGCGCATCATGTTAATGACCATCGCATAACCAACGACCACGATCATACCGCCCGCGATGTTCAGACCGCCGGTGACCACTTCTGGAATGGCGTTCAGCATGCTCTGGACTTCACTGGTACCGACTGAGATCGCAACGATAACCGCCGGAATGGCGATACGCATCGCCTGCAGGAACAGGGATGAAACGTGGATCCAGGAGAGTGCCGTGAGGTTGCCGTTTTCGGCCGCCTTATCCGCCGCGTGCTGGAAAGCAACGGTGATGGTACGTACGATAATGGTCAGAACCTGGCCTGCTGCAGCCAGAGGAATGGCCAGAGCGATACCTGCACCGATACTCTGATGACCGGCAATAACCAGAACGGTCGAAATGATGGAGGCCAGCGCGGCATCTGGCGCAACGGCAGCACCGATGTTCATCCAGCCGAGGGCGATCATTTCCAGCGTACCCCCGATGATGATACCGGTTTTCATATCACCCAGTACGGCACCAATCAACGTACAGGCCACCAGAGGACGGTGGAACTGAAATTCATCAAGTACGGATTCCATACCCGCAATACATGCGACGACGAACACCAGCACAATCTGAAGAGTGGTAATCTCCATTGTACTTCTCCTATTACATAAGCTTTATGTGAAAAACCGGCGCGGGCTTATTTCCCAACTTTACCGATCAAATCCATCATTTTCAGTTTCTGGTCAGTGGAAACTTTACGGGCTTCCAGCTCAATACCGCGCGCATTCAGCTTGTTGAATGCCTCGATATCTTTCGCATCGACTGAAATGGCGTTGTTGACCTGCGTTTTGCCCTGACGGAACGCCATACCCCCAATGTTCACGGAGGTGATTTTCACGCCGCCTTCAACAATGCGCTCAACGTCTGTCGGGTTAGTAAACAGCAGCATTACGCGCTCACCCGCGTATTTCGGGTTGTTGTAAACGCGGATCATCTTGGCGACATCCACCACGTGCGCGGTGACGCCAGGAGGAGCAACCTGAGTCAGAAGGGTTTTACGTACGGTGTCGGCGGCAACTTCGTCGCTGACGACGATAATGCGGCGAACGTTGGTCTCTTTAGTCCAGCGCGTTGCCACCTGGCCGTGGATTAATCGGTCATCAATACGTGCAAGGCCGATGACCATATAATCATTCGGGCCCATGGGTTTTGCCGGTGTAGCCACTTTCGGTGCTGCTGCTGCCGCGGGAGCGGGTTTCTCAACCGGCTGTGCTTTCAGGGCTTTCACGCCCTCACGGCCCGTTTCAACCGCCAGGGCGACAAGCTCATCAAAAGTCGGGTTGTCGTCGCGCGCCATAAAGGTTTCCACCAGCATGGGTATGTTAACGCCGGCGACGACTTCATAATGCTCTTTATCGACGACAATACGGCTGGCAGCATTGAACGGGCTGCCGCCCCATGTATCAACGAGAAACAGCACGCCTTTGCTGGTATCCAGCTTCGAGAGTTGAGCGTTGTACTTCTCAATCAGCGTCTCGGCGTTTTCACCGGGAACGAAATCGATCCAGCCGACGTTTTCCTGCTCGCCCAACAGCATCTCTGCCGTTTTGAGTAGCTGCTCAGCAGCCCAACCATGTGTGCCTATGACAATAGCAATGGTCACTTGCTACCTCCTTTTATTATCATTAATACGCCTGCCGGGCAGACGTACTGAGAATCGTATTGGCGAACCGAATCGATTCAGATAAGGGTTAGAGTTCAAAAAACTAAGACTTCCGCGAATTATTTTAGACAGTGAAAAAATAATTTATGTGATGAAGATCCGTAATTTAGCTTTCCCGATCGAGAAAATTCTCAACACAAATTTAGTCTTATTGCGTTTTTGCAAAAGAACGTAAATCTTTGCTTAAAACCTGGTGTCTCTGATATGTTTAGCCTCCGTTTACCTGTTCAGGAGTATAGGGCTACAGCCCACTATATGGACCGTCACCGACGTCAGTCATCTTTCAGGCCAATTTGCGCCTTTTTCACCGGCGATCCTCGCCATGTACCGACTCTGTCTTCCTCTGTTTTGCCCACGTTGAGTGGGGCACCGTTTCGTCATTCCTTTAGCAGGAGCTTGTCATGGAATTCTTAATGGACCCGTCAATCTGGGTGGGATTGCTCACGCTGGTGGTGCTGGAGATCGTTCTCGGCATCGATAACCTGGTGTTTATCGCCATCCTTGCGGATAAGCTGCCGCCAAAACAGCGTGATAAAGCGCGTCTGATTGGCCTCTCGCTGGCGCTGGTCATGCGACTGGGACTGCTTTCCGTCATTTCCTGGATGGTCACACTGACAAAACCGCTGTTCTCCGTCATGGATTACACCTTCTCCGGGCGTGATTTAATCATGCTGATCGGGGGATATTCCTGCTCTTTAAAGCGACCACGGAACTCCACGAGCGGCTGGAAAACCGTCAGCACGACGATGGACACGGTAAGGGCTACGCCAGTTTCTGGGTGGTGGTGCTGCAGATCGTCGTGCTGGATGCGGTCTTCTCGCTGGATGCGGTAATCACGGCGGTCGGCATGGTGAACCATCTTCCGGTGATGATGGCGGCTGTGGTCATTGCTATGGCGGTCATGCTGCTGGCGTCGAAACCGCTGACGCGTTTCGTCAACCAACATCCGACGGTGGTTGTGCTCTGTCTGAGCTTCCTGCTGATGATTGGTCTGAGCCTGGTAGCGGAAGGTTTTGGCTTCCATATTCCGAAAGGTTATCTGTACGCCGCAATTGGCTTCTCGATCCTGATTGAACTGTTCAACCAGATTGCGCGCCGGAACTTTATTAAGCAGCAGTCGAATCAGCCGCTGCGTGCCCGTACCGCGGATGCCATTCTGCGTCTGATGGGCGGTCGTCGCCAGGTGAACGTTCAGTCTGATACTGAAAACCGTAATCCGGTGCCGGTTCCGGAAGGGGCGTTTGTAGAAGAAGAGCGCTACATGATCAACGGCGTGCTCTCCCTTGCTTCCCGTTCGCTGCGCGGAATCATGACCCCGCGCGGGGAAATCAGCTGGGTCGATGCGAACCTGAGCGTGGATGAAATTCGTCAGCAGTTGCTCTCTTCACCGCACAGCCTGTTCCCGGTGTGTCGCGGTGAACTGGATGAGATCATCGGCGTCGTGCGCGCGAAAGAGATGCTGGTGGCCCTGGAAGAGGGCGTCAACGTCGAAGCCATTGCGGCTGCATCGCCTGCGATTGTTGTGCCGGAAACGCTGGATCCGATCAACCTGCTGGGCGTGTTGCGACGCGCACGCGGCAGCTTCGTTATCGTCACCAACGAGTTCGGTGTGGTGCAGGGGCTGGTCACGCCGCTGGACGTGCTGGAAGCGATTGCCGGTGAGTTCCCGGATGCCGACGAAACGCCTGAGATCGTCGCCGACGGCGAAGGCTGGCTGGTTAAAGGCACGACCGACCTGCACGCGCTCTCGCACACGCTCGGGGTGGAAAACGTGGTCAACGATGAAGAAGACATTGCGACCGTTGCCGGTCTGGTTATCGCCGTGAACGGGCAAATCCCGCGTATCGGGGATGTGATTGAGTTGCCGCCGCTGCACATTACCATTGTTGAAGCCAACGACTATCGCGTTGATATGGTCCGTATTGTTAAAGAACAATCTGTCCACGATGAAGAAGAATAGCTCTGCTTAACGCAGGGGCATTAAGGGCACAATGTGTCCGTTATGCTGTGCTGGCGGGGGAGTACTTCCCGCCAGCCATTGTGGAAAGTCTCTCAGCGGCATCGGCCGCGCATAGTAAAATCCCTGCAGGACCGATACACCATGGCGGCGCAGATATCGCGCCTGCTCCTCTGTTTCGACCCCTTCAGCCACCAGTTCGATATTGAGTCGCTGACCCAGTGCAATGATGATATCCGTCACCGTTGAATTCACGGCGTCGGTGCCAATGGCGGTGATAAACGACTGGTCGATTTTTAGTACGTCCGGGTGCAGCTTTTCAAGCCAGGAGAGGGAGCTGTTTCCGGTACCAAAATCGTCGATGGCAAGCTTCACCCCTTTGCGATGCAGTTCGCGCACAATACGATATTCCGCATCCGGAAGGGCATCCCGTTCCGTTAATTCAATCACCAGCTGCTGACGCGGGTTAGCGCTGAACCAGAGGCGGTTCAGGTCCTGTAACAACACCGCGTGACGGAAATGGCTGGCTGCGACGTTAATGCCGATGTGAAAACCGGCGCTGGAAGGAAAGTAGCCTATCTGACGTACGGTTTCGGCGAGGACATAGCGTGTCAGAGGGACAATCAGATTATGTTCTTCCGCCAGAGGAATAAACACTTCCGGGGAGATCCACCCCTGTCGCGGGTTATTCCAGCGCAGCAGAATTTCAACGCCGACGCACGCCTGAGTACGGGCATTCACCAGCGGCTGGCAGAAAAGCTCGAATTCCCGGGCCGCAATGCCCATATCAATCTCCCACGTGAAACTCATCCTGTTCGCCGTCGCCAGCCAGGCGAGATAGCCCAGCAGCAGGCTCAGCATAAGACCCAACGGAAGCTGCGCGGGCAGGGTCTTCAGGGCCAGCTCTCCTGGACCTGGCCCGCTGACGATGATGGAGAAGGGGTTGTGGGTGGATGACAGCTGAACAAGCGCGCCAGCCTTTCCGAAAGTCAGGCTATCAGTGACCCGTTGACCATAGCGCAAAAAACGATCGCCCACGGATAACGCCACATCATCAATAAGTGGACGCTCGGGCTCCAGTATCATTCTGGTGATCAAATCAATATTAATGATCTCAATGACGCCATCTTCCCCGTCCTGGGACACCGGGTTCCACTGGATCAAGATCGGACTGCCCTTCATCAGCCACCGATCGGTCGATAAAATCAGCTTCGGCGTGCTGGCGGGTAATTCCGGGAGAAAGTCGCGGATGGGAATATTACGGCTGCCGAAAACACTGGAGCAATACAGGATACCGTCTTTAATCAGGGCAATGGAGCGTACCGTTTGCAAAATGGCCGCCTGTTTTCGCAGGGCCAAATGTGCCTGAGGGCAGGGCTGACCCACCAGCTGTTGGAACACGCTGCGGCGTTTTTCCAGCGAAAGGAGAAGATTATCCAGAGAGCGAACGGTATGGCTGCTGAAGTCGAGTACCCGCTGCTGGTTAACGTTGCGCTGAGAAATAAAGCGAGCGCCCAGGGTCAGAATGAGCGTAAGGATCGCAACCGTCACACAGACGATAACGCGTTTTCGGCGGTAATGTTTAATGATCGTTTGTGCAGTTTGCATGAACGGTCGCCTGATAAGCCACCAGCCCCAAAAGCCGGACGCAACAGTAAAAGTGTAGTGGGGAAAGCGAAAGGAGACGAGAAAGAGGGGGGAAATTCGCCCATCCGTTGCAGATGGGCGAAAGCGAGTATTAGTCGCACTGCACCTTAATAGCCAGACCACCACGCGACGTCTCACGGTACTTCGCGTTCATGTCTTTGCCGGTTTCGTACATGGTTTCGATGACCTTATCCAGCGACACGCGCGGTTCGCTGGTACGGCGCATCGCCATGCGTGAGGCGTTGATCGCTTTGACAGAGGCAATCGCGTTACGCTCAATGCACGGTACCTGTACCTGGCCCGCGACAGGGTCACAGGTCAGACCGAGGTTATGCTCCATACCAATCTCTGCCGCCACGCAAACCTGTTCAGGGCTTGCACCCAACAGTTCAGCCAGACCGGCGGCAGCCATTGAGCAGGCAACGCCCACTTCACCCTGACAGCCCACTTCCGCACCGGAGATGGACGCGTTCATCTTGTACAGCGCGCCGATGGCCCCTGCCGCGAGGAAATAGCGGATAAAGATATCGGGCGTGACAGGCTCAATAAAGTGATCGTAGTAGGCCAGTACCGCTGGAACGATACCGCAGGCACCGTTGGTTGGCGCCGTCACGACGCGGCCACCGGCGGCGTTCTCTTCGTTAACCGCCAGGGCAAACATGTTTACCCAGTCGACCACGTTCATCGGGTCATTCGAGAATTTATCCGTAGTCACCAGCATACGGCGCAGGGCAGAGGCACGACGCGGCACGCGCAGTGGCCCAGGCAATACGCCTTCGGTGTTCATCCCGCGGTCAATACAGGCGCGCATGGTTTGCCACACGTTAGCAAAATAGTCTTCAATCTCTTTTTTGCTGTGCAGCGCCAGTTCGTTCTGCATAACCATACCGGACAGGGAAAGACCGGTCTCTTTGCAGTACCCCAACATCTCGGTAGCCGACTTAAACGGATACGGGACGCTGACGTCGCCAACGCTGTCTTTGCCAAAATGCTCTTCATCCACGATGAAGCCACCGCCGATGGAGTAGTACGTTTTGCTGTAAATCTCTTTTTCACCGCTCCAGGCATGAATGGTCATGCCGTTTTCATGCAGCGGCAGGTTGTCGCTGCGAAAACGCATGCCGTCATCCTGCGGGAAATCCACTTCATGCTGGCCGTTAGCCAGCAGCAGGCGTCCGCGCGTTTCCACGTCGCGGATAAATGCCGGGATGGCATCAATATCAACAGTGTCCGGCATATTGCCTGCCAGACCCATAATAATGGCGATATCGGTGTGGTGGCCTTTACCCGTTAATGACAGTGATCCGTAAACGTCTACGGCGACACGGGTAACGCTTTCCAGTAATCCTTTTTCGACCAGATCATCGACGAACTGTTTACCGGCCTTCATAGGCCCAACAGTATGGGAAGACGAAGGGCCAATTCCCACTTTAAACATGTCGAATATACTAATCACTTTCACACTCCTGACAGGGTTACCGGGGTTCCAGTAACGATGTTATAACTGCGCATAGTGTAAGAGGGAACACCGACCTCGGCTTAACTATTCACATGAATTAAACTAATGGTTAACGATGGGTTTTGCTAATAGCGCGACGCGGATCGCAAACCTGCAAAAAAGGATGGAATGTAAAGTATAGTCAAGGTTTCAGGCCGATTTGCAGCGCCAGTTCACGAATGATCCCCGCCGTCATGCCCCAGACAAAATAATGCTGATACCAGGACAACCAGACCCGATGATCATGCCCACGACGCTGAATATCCAGCGGATGATAACGGCTGAGCCGGAGCGCCTCTTCAAGCGGCATCTCAAACACGGCTGACACTTCATCGACGCTGGCGTGATACTGCAGGCCCGGCGGGATAATCCCCACCACGGGCGTGACCTGAAAACCGGTCACGCTGTCGACCGGCGGCAGCACGCCTATCACCTCGACCGCCTCAGGCGGGATGGCCACTTCTTCCTGGGCTTCCCGCAGCGCGGCGGCGATCAGCGACGCATCGGTGCTGTCCACCGCGCCTCCGGGAAAAGCAACCTGACCGGCGTGTTTACGCATATGCGGCGAGCGCTGCGTCAACAACAGCCCCGGCTGCTCCCGGCGCACCACCGGGATCAGCACCGCCGCCTGACGTTGATTCAGCGTGGCGCGGTTGACCTGCGGTCGCAAAAGCTGAAAGCGCGACAGAAAATCATCCAGCGTCAGGTTCTCTTTCTCCACCGTTAGTTCTCCAGTTGTTTCAGGATACGGTTAACTTTATCAAAGGTTTCCTGATATTCCGCCTCGACCTGGCTATCCGCCACAATGCCACCGCCTGCAGAGCAGTACAGATTGCCGTCGCAGGCCGTCAGGGTACGAATGGTGATGCTGGTATCCATAGTGCCGCACAGGCTGATATAGCCGATACTGCCGCACCAGGCGTTGCGGCGGTGCGGTTCCAGTTCGTCGATGATCGCCATCGCGCGAATTTTGGGGGCTCCGGTGATGGAGCCGCCCGGAAACGCGGCGCGAAGCAGATCGCAGGCGGTGCGCGTGGCGGGCAGGCGCGCGGTAATGGTGCTGACCAGATGATGTACCGCCGGGAAAGGCTCGACGACAAACAGCTCCGGCACGCGCACGCTGCCGGGTTCGGCGACGCGGCCAATATCGTTACGCATCAGGTCGACGATCATCAGGTTCTCGGCGCGATCTTTCGGCGATGCGGCGAGTTTCTCCGCCTGCTGGCGATCGGCGTTGGGGTCCGCCAGACGCGGTAGTGTGCCTTTAATCGGGCGGGTTTGAATGACCCCTTCGGCCAGATGAATAAAGCGCTCTGGCGACAGGCTGAGGATAGCGCCCTGAGGCAGACGTACGAATGCGCTGAACGGCGCCTTGTTGCTGGCATTAAGACGGGAAAACGCCTGCCACTCATCTCCGTGATAAGTCGCCTGGAAACGCTGGGCAAGGTTCACCTGATAACAGTCGCCGCTTTGCAGATACGCCTGAACGCGCGCGAATTTTTCAGCGTATTCCGTCTCGCTCATATTCGAGCGCCAGCCGGAGGTCAGCCTGAACGTCTGGGCCGGGGCGGGCTGTTGCGCTTCAAGCCAGGCCAGTCGCGCCTGCACGTCACTATGGCTCAGCAGAGAAACCGTTTTTTTCTGGTGATCGACAATTAACGCCCAGTCATACAGCCCCACGGCCATGTCTGGCAGGGAAATATCAGCCTGCGCATGCTCGGGCAGCGTTTCGAAACGGCGACCCAAATCGTAGCCAAACAGACCAAGCGCGCCACCCTGAAAAGGGAGATCCGGGTCTGGGGTGGCGGATAAGCCCAACGCGTTGAGCGCTTGCTGAAGCTGCATCAGGGGATCATCCGTCGGCGCCAGGTCATCGGTTGTCAGCGTTTTAAGCGGGTCGGCAACCAGAATATCAAAGCGGCTGTAGGGGTGATCCGCATGGCCAGAATGCAGCAGCATGGCAAAGGGAAGGTGGCTTATGCGGGCAAACCAGAACTCCGCGGCGTCAGCACGCCAGGGCAACGTCAATACAGTGGGGAAGCGCATGTTCATGTGTGGCATACTACCGGGCAGCGTGAAATAATTAGCGCGAATAATTTAGCAGGAGTTGACGATGTTTGCAGGTTTACCTTCTCTGAGCCATGAACAGCAGCAGAAAGCGGTTGAGCGAATTCAGGAACTGATGTCCCAGGGAATGAGCAGCGGACAGGCGATTACCGTCGTCGCTCAGGAGATTCGCGCCAGTCATTCCGGCGAGCGGATTGTGGCGCGATTCGAAGATGATGATCCAGAAGATCAAGAGGAGTGATCGGGCTTAAACCGCCGCGATAATCTTAATTTCGACCTTATACTCCGGTTTCATCAGCGTGGCCTGTACGGTGCAGCGTACAGGCGCGTGACCCGCCACTACCCATGCATCCCAGGCTTTGTTCATCGCCGCGAAATCATCTTTATTGGCCAGAAAAATGGTCGCATCTAGAATGCGGGATTTATCGCTGCCCTGTTTTTCCAGCACGGCATCAATTTGCGCCAGCGTGTTGGCCGTTTGCTCGAAGGCATCCGCGTCCAGGTTAGCCGGTACGCCAGTGTAGTAGAGCGTCTGGTTGTGGATCACCACATCAGACCAGCGGGCTTCGGCATCAATGCGCTTAATCGTCATAAACGTTTCCTCGTTATTTTTCGTCATCAGGCGGCAAGACTGCCATATTGTGCCGGCGTCGTCACTATTTGGGGTGGCACTGGAGAGGCGGGACTGACATAATCCCTGTGCAAAAATACAGTGAGAGAGCACCGTGGCAGACGATTTTTCCCCTGAAGGTCAGTTAGCACAAGCGATTCCCGGCTTCAAACCGCGTGAACCTCAGCGGCAGATGGCGCATGCCGTAGCGCACGCTATCGACAAGGCGCAGCCGCTGGTGGTCGAGGCCGGTACCGGCACGGGGAAAACCTACGCGTATCTCGCTCCGGCGCTGCGGGCGAAAAAGAAGGTCATTATCTCCACCGGTTCAAAAGCGCTGCAGGATCAGCTCTACAGCCGCGATTTGCCCACCGTGGCGAAAGCGCTGAAATACAAGGGCCGACTGGCGCTGCTGAAAGGCCGTTCTAACTACCTTTGCCTGGAGCGCCTTGAACAGCAGGCGCTGGCGGGCGGCGATCTGCCGGTTCAGACCCTGAGCGACGTGATTATCCTTCGCGCCTGGGCCAACCAGACGGAAGAGGGGGATATCAGCACCTGTGCGAGCGTGCCGGAAGACTCTCCTGCCTGGCCACTGGTGACCAGCACCAACGACAACTGCCTCGGCAGCGACTGTCCGCTGTATAAAGACTGCTTTGTGGTGAAAGCGCGTAAAACGGCAATGGATGCCGATGTGGTGGTGGTCAACCACCATCTGTTCCTCGCAGATATGGTGGTTAAGGACAGCGGCTTCGGTGAGCTGATCCCTGAAGCGGATGTCATGATCTTCGATGAAGCCCACCAGCTTCCGGATATCGCCAGCCAGTATTTTGGCCAGTCGCTCTCCAGCCGCCAGCTGCAGGACCTGGCGAAAGATTTCACCATCGCCTACCGGACCGAACTCAAAGATACCCAGCAGCTGCAGAAGTGTGCCGACCGCCTGGCGCAAAGCGCGCAGGATTTCCGTCTACAGCTTGGTGAACCCGGCTATCGCGGTAACCTGCGCGAGCTGCTGGCGGACAAAAACATCCAGCGCGCGCTGCTGCTGCTCGATGATGCCCTTGAACTCTGTTATGACGTCGCGAAGCTGTCGCTTGGTCGCTCCGCACTGCTGGATGCCGCCTTCGAACGCGCCACGTTGTACCGCGGACGGTTGAAACGGCTGAAAGAAATCAACCAGCCAGGGTACAGCTACTGGTATGAATGCACCTCGCGCCACTTCACCCTGGCGCTTACGCCGCTGACCGTGGCCGATAAATTTAAAGAGGTGATGGCGCAGAAACCGGGAAGCTGGATCTTTACCTCGGCAACCCTGTCGGTGAATGACGATCTGCACCACTTTACCGAGCGCCTCGGCATTGAGCAGGCGGAGTCGCTGCTGCTGCCAAGCCCGTTTGATTATGAAAAGCAGGCGCTGCTCTGCGTCCCGCGCAATTTACCGCTGCCAAACCAGCCGGGCGCCGCGCGTCATCTGGCGGCGATGCTAAAGCCCATGATTGAGGCCAACAACGGGCGCTGCTTTATGCTTTGCACGTCGCACGCCATGATGCGTGACCTCGCCGAGCAGTTCCGTGCCACCATGACCCTGCCAGTGCTGTTGCAGGGGGAAACCAGCAAAGGACAACTGCTCCAGCAGTTTGTCAGCGCCGGTAATGCCCTGCTGGTGGCGACCAGCAGCTTCTGGGAAGGGGTGGATGTGCGTGGCGATACGCTCTCGCTGGTCATTATTGACAAACTGCCGTTTACCTCCCCGGATGACCCGCTGTTGAAAGCGCGGATGGAAGACTGCCGCCTGCGCGGAGGCGATCCGTTCGACGAGGTTCAGCTGCCTGAGGCGGTCATCACGCTCAAGCAAGGGGTAGGGCGCTTAATCCGCGACGTGACCGATCGCGGCGTGCTGGTTATCTGCGATAACCGGCTGGTCATGCGCCCTTACGGCGCAACCTTCCTTGCGAGCCTCCCTCCAGCGCCACGGACGCGGGATATAAAACGCGCGGTGCGTTTTCTGGCAAACCCAACGGCGGAGTAATTTGCCCCGGAGTGTGCTAAGATGCGCGCCATTTTGTGACTGACCCTTGCGAGAGCGCGACGACTGATGCGAATTCTGGCTATTGATACCGCAACAGAGGCTTGCTCTGTTGCTCTGCTGAGTGATGGTGCTGTTTCTGCTCATTTCGAAGAGTGCCCACGGGAACACACCCAACGTATTCTGCCCCTGGTAAAAGACATTTTAACTCAGGGCAACACCGCCTTAACCGACCTTGATGCACTGGCCTTTGGCCGCGGGCCCGGCAGCTTTACGGGCGTCCGTATTGGCATTGGCATTGCTCAGGGACTGGCGCTGGGCGCTGACCTGCCGATGATCGGCGTCTCTACGCTTGCGACGATGGCGCAAGGGGCCTGGCGTATGACGGGCGCCACCCGCGTGCTGGCCGCCATTGATGCCCGCATGGGGGAAGTTTACTGGGCGGAATATACCCGTGATGAGAACGGCGTCTGGCACGGCGAAGAGACGGAAGCGGTACTTAAACCTGACGCGGTCACTGAACGTCTTAAGCAACTGTCCGGCGAGTGGGCGACCGTGGGGACGGGCTGGCCGGCATGGCCAGACATGGCGAACGACACTGGCGTGACGCTGGTGGACGGCAACATGCTGCTGCCAGCGGCGGAAGACATGCTTCCGATTGCCACTCAGCTGCTCGCAGCAGGAAAAACCGTTGCCGTTGAACACGCGGAGCCGGTTTATTTGCGAAACACCGTCGCGTGGAAGAAACTTCCGGGCCGCGAGTGAATCTCAGTAACAGGAACTGAGAAAAAGGAGTCGCATCATGGCGGTTCAGACTAAAGTAGTACGCCTTTTTATGGCAGGCGCGGTTGCCATAGCACTGAGCGGATGCGTATCCGTCCCTGATGCGATCAAGGGCAGTAGCCCGACGCCCCAGCAGGATCTGGTTCGGGTGATGAATGCGCCTGAGCTTTACGTCGGCCAGGAAGCGCGCTTCGGCGGGAAAGTGATCGAGGTGCAGAACCAGCAGGGGAAAACCCGGCTGGAGATTGCTACCGTGCCGCTGGACAGCGGTGCGCGACCTGTACTGGGTGAGGCCTCCCGGGGACGCATCTATGCGGATGTCAGTGGTTTCCTCGATCCCGTTGATTTCCGTGGGCAACTGGTGACCGTCGTCGGACCGATAACCGGCGCCGTGCAGGGTAAAATCGGCAATACGCCTTATAAATTCATGACCATGCAGGTCAATGGGTATAAACGCTGGCGTCTGGCACAGCAGGTGATCATGCCGCCTCAGCCGATTGACCCGTGGATGTGGGGTCCGCATCCTTATCGTTATGGTTACCCGGGTTGGGGCTGGTATAACCCCGGTCCTGCGCAGGTCCAGACGATCGTAACTGAGTAACTTACTGTTATTGCTAGGAAAGAGACAGCGGCTTAGCCGCTGTCTCTGTTTTTTTACGGATAATACGAAAAAAAAGAGTGACGCGCTTCGCAACCTTAAATCTGAACAATTAATAAACTGGTACGCTGAGTTAATATAATGTTAACAAACTGTTTATTATCGGGGTTGTGATGACGACGAACACTCATTTCAGAGGTGATGCATTGAAAAAGGTTTGGCTTAACCGTTATCCCGCAGATGTTCCTGCCGAGATCAATCCTGACCGTTATCAATCCCTGGTTGAATTATTTGAACACTCGGTAAGGCGTTACGCAGACCAGCCCGCATTTGTGAATATGGGCGAGGTAATGACGTTCCGTAAGCTTGAGGAGCGTAGCCGGGCGTTTGCGGCCTATCTGCAGGAAGGGCTTGGGCTGCAAAAAGGAGACCGCGTCGCGCTGATGATGCCGAACCTGCTGCAATACCCGGTGGCGCTGTTCGGCATCCTGCGTGCCGGGATGATTGTCGTCAACGTCAACCCGCTTTACACCCCGCGCGAGCTGGAACACCAGCTCAACGACAGCGGTGCGGTGGCGATAGTTATTGTTTCTAACTTTGCCCATACCCTGGAAAAAGTGGTCGACAAAACCCAGGTTAAACACGTCATCCTGACGCGCATGGGGGATCAGCTGTCCACCGCCAAAGGGACGCTGGTTAACTTTGTGGTTAAATACGTCAAGCGCCTGGTGCCAAAATACCATCTGCCGGATGCCATCTCCTTCCGCCGCGCGCTGCATGCGGGCTATCGCATGCAATACGTTAAACCGGAAGTGGTCTCTGAGGACCTCGCTTTTCTGCAATACACCGGTGGCACAACCGGCGTGGCCAAAGGGGCGATGCTAACCCACCGCAACATGCTGGCAAACCTTGAACAGGTCAATGCCACCTACGGGCCGCTGCTGCATCCGGGCAAAGAACTGGTGATCACGGCGCTACCGCTGTATCACATTTTCGCGCTGACCATGAACTGCCTGCTGTTTATCGAGCTGGGCGGTCAAAACGTCCTGATCACTAACCCGCGAGACATTCCGGGGCTGGTGAAAGAGCTGGCAAAATACCCCTTCACCGCCATGACCGGGGTAAATACCTTGTTCAACGCGCTGCTCAACAATAAAGAATTCCAGCAGCTGGATTTCTCAACGTTGCACCTCTCTGCGGGAGGCGGTATGCCGGTTCAGCAGGCGGTCGCCGAGCGCTGGGTGAAACTCACCGGGCAGTATCTGCTGGAAGGTTATGGCCTGACGGAATGCGCACCGCTGGTCAGCGTCAACCCGCATGACATTGACTACCACAGCGGAAGCATTGGCCTGCCGGTTCCCTCCACGGAGGCCAAACTGGTCGATGACAATGATAACGAAGTCGCGCCGGGCGAACCGGGCGAGCTGTGCGTGAAAGGGCCGCAGGTGATGCTGGGCTACTGGCAACGCCCGGATGCAACAGACGAAATCATTAAAGACGGCTGGCTGCATACCGGCGATATTGCGGTGATGGATGACGAAGGCTTCCTGCGCATCGTCGATCGCAAAAAAGATATGATTCTGGTCTCCGGTTTCAACGTCTATCCGAACGAAATCGAAGACGTGGTCATGCAGCACAGCGGCGTGCTGGAAGTTGCGGCGGTGGGCGTGCCTTCCGGCAGCAGCGGGGAAGCGGTGAAGATATTTGTGGTCAAAAAAGATCCTTCACTCACCGAGGAAGCGCTGATAACGTTCTGTCGTCGTCAGCTGACGGGCTATAAAGTGCCGAAGCTGGTGGAATTCCGCGATGAGCTGCCGAAATCCAACGTCGGGAAGATATTACGACGAGAATTACGTGACGAAGCCCGTGCCAAAGTAGACAATAAGGCCTGAGCTTCACGTTAATCGCCCTGACGCCGGTTAAGCCGGCGTTTTTTATGGGCGCAAACAAAAGAGAATCCGATTTGAATTACCAGATGATCACGACCAACGACGAGCTGGCTTCGCTGTGCGAAGTGACGCGCGACTTTCCTGCCATCGCTCTGGATACCGAGTTTGTCCGTACCCGGACGTACTATCCGCAGCTGGGTTTGATTCAGATGTATGACGGCAAGCACGTCTCGCTGATCGATCCGCTCGGCATCACCGACTGGACGCCGATGCGTGACCTGCTGCTGGATACGGCAGTAACGAAATACCTGCACGCAGGCAGTGAAGATCTGGAAGTTTTTCTGAATACCTTTGGCATCATGCCTCAGCCGCTGATCGATACGCAGATCCTCGCGGCTTTTAGCGGTCGTCCGCTCTCCTGGGGCTTTGCCGCCATGGTGGAGGAGTATACGGGCCTGACGCTGGACAAAAGTGAATCCCGTACTGACTGGCTGGCGCGCCCGCTTACCGAACGTCAGCTGGAATATGCGGCGGCAGACGTGTTTTACCTTCTGCCGATTGCCGGACAACTGATGAAAGAGGCGGAGGCCTCCGGATGGCTCTCTGCCGCGCTGGACGAGTGTCGTATGACGCAGCTGCGTCGCCAGGAAGTGGTTGATCCGAAAGACGCCTGGCGTGATATCAGCAACGCCTGGCAGCTGCGTACGCGTCAGCTGGCGTGCCTGCAGCTGTTAGCGGACTGGCGTTTACGCAAAGCGCGCGAGCGCGATCTGGCGGTTAACTTTGTGGTGCGCGAGGAACATCTCTGGGCAGTTGCGCGCTATATGCCGGGCAGCCTGGGGGAGCTGGACAGCATTGGGCTTTCGGGCAGTGAGATCCGTTTCCACGGTAAAACCCTGCTGGCGCTGGTCGCAAAAGCGCAGGCGTTGCCGGAAGATGCGCTGCCGGAACCGCTGTTGAATCTGGTGGATATGCCGGGTTACCGCAAAGCGTTTAAGGATATCAAAGCGCTGGTGCAGAACGTCGCCACTGAAAGTAAGCTGAGTGCTGAGCTGCTGGCATCGCGTCGTCAGATTAACCAGCTGCTGAACTGGCACTGGAAGCTGAAACCGCAGAATGGCCTGCCGGAACTGATGGCGGGCTGGCGTGGGGAATTGATGGCCGATCGTCTGAATACCCTGCTGGAAGGGTATCCGAGGTAAAAAATATGCCGGGCGATATACCCGGCATATTCCCCCGGTGGCGCTGCGCTTACCGGGGCTACAAAATCACAACCCTACGGGCGCGACTCTTCCGCTTCCGGAAGCGTCACGTTCAGCTCCAGAATCGAAATATCCCCGTCTTTTTGCTCCAGCTGCACCGTGACCATCTCCGGGTCAATCTGTACGTACTTACAGATCACTTCCAGGATGTCCTTACGCAGCTGCGGCAGGTAATGAGGCTCGGCGTCGCTACGACGACGCTCCGCAACGATGATTTGCAGACGTTCTTTTGCGATGTTGGCGGTGTTCTTTTTCCGCGAGAGAAAAAAGTCCAGTAATGCCATAACTTATCCTCCGAACAGGCGTTTGAGGAAACCTTTCTTCTCTTCTTCAATGAAGCGGAAAGGACGTTCTTCTCCCAGCAGACGGTCAACAGTATCAGCATACGCTTTACCTGCATCTGCCGTCGTATCAAGGATCACGGGCTCGCCCTGGTTAGAGGCGCGCAGCACGGACTGGTCTTCCGGGATGACGCCCACCAGTTTAATGCGCAGGATCTCCAGTACGTCTTCCATGCTCAGCATGTCACCCTTGTTGACGCGACCCGGGTTATAACGGGTCAGCAGCAGGTGCTCTTTGATCGGCTCTTCGCCATTTTCCGCACGACGGGATTTGGAGGCGAGGATGCCGAGAATACGGTCGGAGTCACGCACGGATGAGACTTCAGGGTTGGTGGTGATGATCGCTTCATCAGCAAAGTAGAGTGCCATCAGGGCACCGGTTTCGATGCCGGCAGGGGAGTCACAGACAACGAAGTCGAACTCCATTTTTCTCAGTTCCTCGAGTACCTTTTCGACACCTTCACGGGTCAGGGCGTCTTTGTCACGCGTCTGAGAGGCCGGGAGGATGTAGAGGTTCTCGGTGCGCTTGTCTTTAATCAGCGCCTGGTTCAGCGTGGCATCGCCCTGAATGACGTTGACGAAGTCATACACGACGCGACGCTCACACCCCATGATCAGGTCGAGGTTACGCAGGCCGATATCGAAGTCGATAACGACGGTTTTCTTTCCCTTCTGGGCCAAACCAGTAGCGATGGCCGCGCTGGAGGTGGTCTTGCCAACGCCTCCTTTACCCGAAGTAACAACAATAATGCGTGCCATAGAAATTCCTTGTTAAAAAGGGATCAATTCAACGGTTGAACGGTCAACGCGTCGTCTGCCAGTCGCAGACGAGCCGCTTTGCCATAAAATTCGGCTGGGATCTTGTCGCTCAGCCAATATTCACCTGCGATGGACACAAGTTCCGCCGTCAGGTGAGTACAAAATATTTGCGCGTCCCGATCGCCACTTGCGCCTGCGAGCGCACGTCCACGCATCATACCGTAAACGTGAATATTGCCATCTGCAATAAGCTCTGCGCCAGCACTGACGTGGCTTGTAACAATCAGATCACAGTTTGGTGCATAAATGCGCTGACCGGAACGAACCGGTACGTCAATCATTCGCGTTTTTGTGACGGGAGTAACGTTTTGCACCACAGGAGGGGGCGCCTGCACGGCAGCAGAGGCTGCACGCGGGGCTTTTTCTTTACCTTCATTAAGAAGGGGCAGCCCGGCACGGTCGATTTCCGCTTTCAGCTCGCTATCTTTACAGCCACTGATGCCGACAATTCGCAGGCCAGTAGAGGAGACGGCCTGCTGGAGAAGTTTCCAGTTAACCGGAGCCTCAAGACCACTCACGTTGATAACAACAGGGGCGTGTTTCAGAAAAGCGGGAGCCTGCGCGATTTTGTCTTCTAACGCCTGACGAATAACCTCGGGTTTTGCATCATGCAAATGTACCACTGATAAGGTGAAGCTACTGCCTTTAAGCTCGATGGGCGTGTTTGACATCCTGGCCTTACTCAATTTGCTATTAACCGCAACCATTCGCTGCGATATTCCGAAGAGTATCAGGCATGTTATAGTCAGGAGTATATTGAGGCAAGCAACCACCCATTAATTCAGAGTAAAAACATGTTTTGTGTGATCTACAGAAGTACAAGCCGTGACCAGACCTATCTTTATGTCGAAAAGAAAGACGATTTTTCACGCGTGCCTGAAGAATTAATGAAGAGCTTTGGCCGCCCCCAGCTGGCGATGCTGCTGCCGCTGGATGGTCGTAAGAAACTGGTCAATGCCGATCTGGATAAAGTGAAAACGGCATTAGCCGAGCAAGGCTATTATTTACAGCTTCCACCACCGCCTGAGAATTTATTAAAACAGCACCTTGAGGCGAACGGGAAAAAATAGTCTCAGCTGTTTCGGGCGCATCACATCAACCGATTAGGGGTCGAGCATGTATCAACATCATAACTGGCAAGGTGCGTTACTGGATTATCCCGTCAGCAAAGTGGTCTGCGTGGGCAGTAACTACGCAAAGCATATTCAGGAGATGGGCAGCGCAACACCAGAAGAGCCGGTTCTGTTTATTAAGCCAGAGACGGCGCTTTGCGATATCCGCCAGCCGCTGGCGTTGCCGCAGGGGCTGGGGTCAGTGCATCACGAAGTTGAGCTCGCGGTGCTGATCGGCGCCACGCTGCGCCAGGCCTCCGAAGAGCATGTTCAGAAAGCGATTGCTGGCTACGGCGTCGCGCTGGATCTGACGCTGCGTGATGTGCAGGGAAAAATGAAGAAGGCCGGGCAGCCGTGGGAAAAAGCCAAAGGCTTTGACAACGCGTGTCCGATTTCGGGATTCATTCCGGTCAGTGAATTTACCACCGATCCACAGGACACGCCGCTCAGCCTGAAGGTGAACGGTGACATCCGCCAGCAGGGCAGCACGGCAGACATGATCCATAAGATTGTGCCGCTGATTGCCTACATGAGCCGCTTCTTCACCCTGAAACCCGGAGATGTGATCCTGACCGGTACGCCTGAAGGGGTTGGCCCGCTCCTCAGCGGCGATGAACTGGAGGTCGGTTTTAACGGCCTGTCGCTGAAAACCCGCGTGCTGTAACCACATCTTGCCGCCTGAAGAGGGCGGCAAAACTTGCAACAACGTGCCAGACTCGTTATAAGGTGCGCTTTCTTTTGACGTGTGGACATCCTGATGAACGACATCCCTTTCTGGCAAAGCAAAACTCTTGACGACATGACTGACGCGGAATGGGAATCATTGTGCGACGGCTGCGGGCAGTGCTGCCTGCATAAGCTGATGGATGAAGATACGGACGAAATCTACTTCACCAACGTGGCCTGCAAGCAGTTGAACATTAAAACCTGCCAGTGCCGCAACTATGAGCGTCGGTTCGAATTTGAGCCGGACTGCATCAAGTTAACCCGTGATAATCTGCCCACCTTTGAATGGCTGCCCCATACCTGCGCGTATCGCCTGCTGGCGGAAGGGAAAGGGTTACCAGACTGGCATCCGTTGCTCACCGGTTCGAAAGCGGCGATGCACGGCGAGCGTATTTCGGTGCGCCACATCGCCGTGAAAGAGTCCGAGGTGCGGGACTGGGAAGACCATATTATGAATCACCCTAATCGGTGATAATAAAAAATCCGCCGAGGCGGGTTTTTTATTATGCGCTGTTGTGTCGGGTGGCGCTGCGCTTACCCGACCTACAAAACTGACGTTGCCGTTTTGCTTTTACCTTCCGAACAAATCACGTTTCTTCGTCTTGAACGGCTGGGCAATCAGCACCAGCAACGCCACGATGAAGTAGGCGACAAAAATCCCCACCAGCCACTGTGGCATCTCCAGCGTCAGGAATTCCCACTGACGGACAGAGCAGTCACCGGATGCGACAAACACCTGCGGCAGCCATTTATCCAGCGGCAGCCAGCTCGGGAAGCGGGCGGCAAAATCACAGGTCATAAACGGTGACGGATGCAGCTGCATCATGGTGTGCTGCCAGGAGAGTTCAATTCCTTTCCAGGCGCTGTACAGCCAGATTGCAATACCCGCGTAGCGCAACGGCGATTTCGGGGCGATGGCGCCTACCAGGCCCGCACCCATAATGCCAAACAGGGCGCAGCGCTCGTAGATACAGAGCACGCAGGGTTTCAGCCCCATCACGTGCTGGAACCACAGCGCGACCATTTCCAGCGCAAAGGCGGTCAGGGCCATCAACAACCACGCTCCGCGACCGCGAGAGCACTGGTTTAAAAATCTCAACATAATCATTTCCCTGGAACATGCTTAGAAAGCGCAGTGTAAACGAATTCGTTTTTCGCGCCACCTGTACCTGACGAAATAAAACGTAATCGGATGTTTATCGTGCGAAAAGGCAAACGGGCAGCGAACTGCCCGAGAGGCCTCATTTAGTGCGCCGCAAGTATACCCGCTTGTATCAGCCATTGCGTACAGGGAATGAGGGTAATTTTGACGCAAAGCAATCCTACAATTGTGAGTACCAGCGTATAGGGCAGCGCCATCCAGACCATTCTTCCATAAGAAAGACGTATGAGTGGCGCAAGGGCAGAGGTCAGCAGGAACAGGAAGGCGGCTTGTCCATTTGGCGTCGCTACCGACGGCAGGTTAGTGCCGGTATTGATGGCCACGGCCAGCAGCTCAAACTGTCCTGCGTTAATAATGCCTTCTTCCATCGCGGATTTGGCTTCGTTGATGTAGACCGTCCCGACAAAGACGTTATCGGAGATGGACGACAGGAGGCCGTTGAACAGATAGAAGAGCGTAAGCTGCGCGTCTGGTGCAGCCTGCAGCACAAAGGTAATTATGGGGGCAAACAGATGCTGGTCGATAATCACCGCCACAACCGCAAAGAAGACCGCCAGCAGCGCGGTAAATGGCAGGGCTTCCGTAAACGCTTTGCCAATAGCATGCTCATCCGTTACGCCGCTAAAGGTGGTCGCAAGAATAATAACGGAGAGGCCAATCAACCCAACCTCTGCAAGATGCAACGCCAGCGCGACGATAAGCCAGACGCCAATGATACCCTGCGCAATCAGACGCAGCGTCTCTTGCCGCGTGCGCTGTTTGCGGCTCTGCTCGTCAAATTTATGCAGCTCACTGCGGACCGGCTCAGGCAGTTGCGCGCCGTAGCCGAATACCCTGAACTTTTCGACCAGAATGCAGGTTGCTAACCCGCAGATAAGGACAGGCACGCTCACGGGGGCCATGCGCAGGAAAAACTCGCCAAAATGCCATTCAGCCGCTTTGGCGATGATCAGGTTTTGCGGCTCACCCACCATGGTCATCACGCCGCCCAATGCAGTCCCTACGCCAGCATGCATCATCAGACTGCGCAGAAACGCGCGGAACTGCTCCAGCACCTCACGGTTATGCGCCTCAACGTGGCTGTCATCCTGCAAGTCTTCGCCCGGGCGGGACGAGGCCACACGGTGATAAATCCCGTAAAACCCGACGGCGACGCTGATCACCACCGCAACAACGGTCAAGGCATCCAGGAAGGCCGAAAGAAAGGCAGCAGCAAGGCAAAACGCCAGCGACAATACCGTTTTAGACGGAATGCTGAGCAACAGGCGAGTGAAGATAAACAGCAGCAGCTGTTTCATAAAGTAGATCCCGGCCACCATAAATATCAGCAGCAGGAGCACTTCCAGATTTGACGCCAGCTCTGCTTTTACATGCTCAGCAGACGTCATCCCGATGACCACTGCTTCAAAAGCCAGCAGACCGCCAGGCAGCAGAGGGTAACATTTTAGCGCCATTGCCAGGGTGAAGATAAACTCCGCCACCAGCAGCCATCCGGCGATAAACGGGTTCACGCTAAAAATAAGGGGGTTAACGACCAGGAAAACCAGCAGTATCAGTTTGTACCAGTCAGGAGACTGACCTAAAAAATTGCGCCACAGCGCGCGCCCAAAAGAAATTTCCACAACAGACGTCCTTCCCCGTCACGTAAAACAAAACATCAGTATACGCAAAATTGCGGCCCGGCGGCGGATAAGCGAGCATTGTAAATTTCATAAAAATGAAACGGCGATCCCTCTTTTCTCTCTTTACCGCGCTACCTGCCGCTGCATGCCTCTGGTATGATGAGTGCAATTTGCTAAAGCTGTGTAATGGAAATCTCACTATGGTCATTAAGGCGCAGAGCCCGGCGGGTTTCGCGGAAGAGTACATCATTGAAAGCATCTGGAATAATCGCTTCCCTGCAGGGTCCATTCTTCCGGCTGAACGCGAACTCTCTGAACTGATTGGCGTCACTCGCACCACGCTGCGTGAAGTGCTTCAGCGACTGGCGCGTGATGGATGGTTGACGATCCAGCACGGCAAGCCAACAAAAGTAAACAACTTCTGGGAAACCTCGGGGCTGAACATTCTTGAAACGCTGGCGCGCCTCGACCACGAAAGCGTACCGCAGCTCATTGATAATCTGCTCTCAGTGCGTACCAACATCGCGACGATCTTTATTCGTACCGCTTTCCGTCAGCACCCGGAAGATGCGCTTGCAGTGCTGGCCAGCGCAAACGAGGTCGAAGATCATGCCGATGCCTTTGCCACCCTCGATTACAACGTCTTCCGCGGTCTGGCGTTTGCCTCCGGCAACCCGATTTACGGTCTTATCCTCAACGGGATGAAAGGGCTCTATACCCGCATTGGTCGTCACTACTTTGCCAATCCCGAAGCGCGCAGTCTGGCACTGGGTTTCTACCATAAGCTCAGCAAGCTCTGCACCGAAGGGCTGCACGATCAGGTTTATGAAACCGTGCGTCGCTACGGTCATGATTCCGGTGAAATCTGGCATCGCATGCAAAAAACGCTGCCGGGCGATTTAGCGATTCAGAGTCGCTGAAAGAAAAACCTCTCAAGTGAGAGGTTTTTTTTCGCCCGGTGGCGCTTCGCTTACCGGGCCTACAAACCCGTAGGCCGGGTAAGGCGTAGCCGCCACCCGGCAAAAAACATTACAACGTATTCAACCGCGCCGGGCAACGTTCCAGCAGTTCTACGCTGCCGTCCTCATTCTGCTGTTCCAGCTGCACGTCAAAGCCCCACAGGCGGTGAACATGCTTCAGCACCTCTTTACGTCCTTTATCCAGCGGCGCGCGGTTGTGCGGGATATAACGCAGCGTCAGAGAACGGTCACCGCGTAAATCGACGTTCCAGACCTGAATATTGGGCTCAAGATTGCTCAGGTTGTACTGAGAAGAGAGCCGTGAGCGGATCTCGCGATACCCCTCTTCGTTATGAATCGCAGAAATCTCCAGGTAGTTGTTACGATCATCGTCCAGCACGGTGAAGAAGCGGAAATCACGCATGATCTTCGGCGACATAAACTGGCTGATAAAGCTCTCGTCCTTAAAATCGCGCATCGCAAAATGCAGCGTTTCAAGCCAGTCTGAACCGGCGATATCCGGGAACCAGTACTTGTCTTCTTCCGTTGGCGACTGACAGATACGCTTAATATCCTGGAACATCGCAAAGCCAAGCGCATACGGGTTAATCCCGCTGTACCACGGGCTGTTATAAGGCGGCTGAAACACGACGTTGGTATGGCTGTGGAGAAACTCCATCATGAACCGCTCGGTCACTTTCCCCTCGTCATACAGATGGTTGAGGATGGTGTAGTGCCAGAATGTCGCCCAGCCTTCGTTCATCACCTGCGTCTGTTTCTGCGGATAGAAATACTGGCTGACCTTGCGCACGATGCGCAGGATCTCACGCTGCCACGGCTCCAGCAGCGGGGCGTTTTTCTCCATAAAGTAGAGCAGGTTTTCCTGCGGCTCGGAGGGATAACGACGCGTCTCGGCGACGGCTTTCTCTTCCTCACGCTTCGGCAGGGTGCGCCACAGCATGTTCACCTGGCTTTGCAGATACTCTTCGCGGCTTTTCTGTCGGGCTTTCTCCTCCTGCAGGGAGATTTTCTGCGGGCGTTTGTAGCGGTCCACGCCGTAGTTCATCAGGGCGTGGCAGGAGTCGAGCAGTTTCTCCACCTCATCCACGCCATAACGCTCTTCGCAGTCGGTGATGTATTTACGCGCGAAGATCAGGTAATCAACGATGGAGCTGGCATCCGTCCAGCTGCGGAAGAGATAGTTATTTTTGAAAAACGAGTTATGGCCGTAACAGGCGTGGGCCATCACCAGCGCCTGCATGGTAATGGTGTTCTCTTCCATTAAATACGCAATACACGGATTGGAGTTAATCACAATCTCATACGCCAGCCCCTGCTGACCGTGTTTATACAGGCGCTCCGTTTCAATGAATTTTTTACCAAACGACCAGTGCGGATAGTTGATCGGCATCCCGACGCTGGAGTAAGCGTCCATCATCTGTTCAGAGGTAATCACCTCAATTTGATGGGGATAGGTATCCAGGCGATACAGTTTTGCCACCCGGTCGATTTCGGCGAGGTAGACATCCAGCAGCTCGAAGGTCCAGTCGGGTCCATCGCTCAGACGTGTGTTGTCCTTGTTCAGGGAATCAATAGTAGCCATTAGCGCGCCCTCGTTGTGGGTGCTCTCTCTGTCTGGAGAGCCTCCTTTCAAGCATAGATCAACGTGTTAAAAAGCGTGCCCGACAAGAAATTTTTTCTTTGCGATTTCCCGTTTTTGATACGGCAAAAAAAGCGACTCCTTCAGCATTTTATGCTGGTTAAAAATAAAGCTCAGCATGAGATCCCAAATTAGCACCATCCCCTGATACTGGGGGATGTGTGAGGCAAGTCACCATAAAAAAGTCGTATGTTGAATAATATTTTCAACTAGGTTATCAATCTGTAATTAGAAGATTGTTCTTTTGCACATTATGGAGTGGCTATGCGTGTTGTCATACTGGGAAGTGGTGTCGTTGGCGTAACCAGCGCCTGGTATTTAAGTCAGGCAGGACATGAAGTTACCGTTATCGATCGTGAATCCGGCCCGGCGCTTGAAACCAGTGCGGCGAATGCCGGGCAAATCTCTCCGGGGTATGCGGCGCCGTGGGCAGCCCCTGGCGTACCGCTGAAGGCGATCAAATGGATGTTCCAGCGCCATGCGCCGCTGGCCATCAGCCTTGACGGCACGCCGTTCCAGCTGAAGTGGATGTGGCAGATGCTGCGCAACTGCGATACCCGCCACTACATGGAAAACAAAGGGCGCATGGTGCGCCTGGCGGAATACAGCCGTGACTGTCTTAAGACCCTGCGCGCGTCGACCGGCATTGAGTACGAAGGCCGTCAGGGCGGCACGCTGCAGCTGTTCCGCACCGCGCAACAGTATGAAAACGCCACCCGCGACATCGCCGTGCTGAAGGATGCCGGCGTACCTTACCAGCTGCTGGAGGCCAGCCAGCTGGGGCAGGTGGAGCCTGCCCTGGCGGAAGTGGCGCATAAACTGACGGGCGGCCTGCGTCTTCCTAATGACGAAACCGGCGACTGTCAGCTCTTTACCCAGCGTCTGGCGCACATGTGCGAGCAGGCGGGGGTGAAATTCCGCTTTAACACCGCTGTCGACAAGCTGCTGTCGGAAGGGGAAAAAATTTACGGCGTGAAGTGTGGCGACGAGGTGATCAAAGCGGATGCTTACGTGATGGCGTTTGGCTCGTACTCCACCGCCATGCTGAAAGGTATTCTCGATATTCCTGTTTATCCGCTGAAGGGCTACTCGCTGACCATTCCGGTGAAAGAAGAGAGCGGCGCCCCGGTATCAACCATCCTGGATGAAACCTACAAAATCGCCATTACCCGCTTCGATAACCGCATCCGCGTGGGCGGCATGGCGGAAATTGTCGGCTTCAACACCGACCTCCTGCAGCCGCGTCGTGAAACGCTGGAGATGGTGGTGGGGGACCTGTTCCCGCGCGGGGGCTTTGTTGAGCAGGCGACATTCTGGACCGGTCTGCGTCCGATGACCCCGGACGGTACGCCGATTGTTGGCCGTACGCCGTTTAAAAATCTGTGGACCAATACCGGACACGGCACGCTGGGCTGGACGATGGCCTGCGGATCCGGTCAGCTGCTGAGCGACCTGATTTCCGGGCGCACGCCAGCCATTCCATTTGACGATTTAAGTGCGGCGCGCTATCAATCAGGGTTCACGCCATCGCGTCCACAGCATCTGCACGGCGCGCATAACTAAGGAGTTGTCATGTCCCGTCCTGTTCTGGCTCAGCTGGATCTGCAGGCCCTGAAGGAAAACCTGCAAATTGTTCGCCGGGCAGCACCTGGTTCGCGCGTCTGGTCGGTAGTCAAAGCGAATGCCTACGGCCACGGTATTGACCGTATCTGGAGCGCGCTCAGCGCCACCGACGGTTTTGCGTTGCTCAATCTGGAAGAGGCTATCCTGATGCGCGAACGCGGCTGGAAAGGGCCGATTTTGCTGCTGGAAGGGTTCTTCCACCCCGAGGATCTGCCGTTGCTGGATAAGTATCGTCTGACCACCAGCATTCACAGCAACTGGCAGATTAAAGCGATTCAGGATGCAAAACTCCACGCGCCGCTGGATATCTATCTCAAGGTAAACAGCGGCATGAACCGTCTGGGCTTTCAGCCTGAGCGGGTACATACGGTCTGGCAACAGCTGCGCGCCCTGAAAAATGTGGGCGAAATGACGCTGATGGCGCACTTTGCCGATGCGGAAAAACCGGACGGCATTGCCGATGCCATGGTCCGCATTGAGCAGGCGGCAGAAGGGCTGGACTGTCCGCGCTCGCTGTCGAACTCTGCGGCGACGCTTTGGCATCCCGAAGCGCATTATAACTGGGTGCGTCCGGGGATCGTTCTGTATGGTGCATCCCCGTCCGGTCAATGGCAGGATATCGCCAACAGCGGCCTGAAGCCGGTGATGTCCCTGCGCAGTGAGATTATCGGCGTGCAGACGCTGAAGGCGGGCGACACGGTGGGCTATGGCAGCCGCTACCGGGCGCAGGGCGAACAGCGAATTGGTATTGTGGCAGGCGGGTATGCCGACGGCTATCCGCGCATCGCGCCAACCGGTACGCCTGTCTGGGTGGACGGCGTCCGTACGGGCACGGTGGGGACCGTGTCAATGGATATGCTGGCGGTTGACCTCACGCCGTGTCCGCAGGCGGGCATCGGTTCACCGGTTGAGCTGTGGGGCAATGAAGTCAAAATTGATGACGTGGCCGCGGCGGCGGGAACGGTGGGGTATGAATTGATGTGCGCCCTGGCGCCGAGAGTGCCAGTTGTGACGGTGTAACGTGTTCTTATGCCGGGTAAGGCGCAGCCGCCACCCGGCATAAACCCGCTACTCTGCGTCCTCTTCCATCGGCCGCAAACCGACTTTCCGCACCGCGTTATCTTCTTTTTCGGCAACGGTCCAGATCATCCCGGCAAATTCCACCTGATCGCCGACGACCGGCGCAGCGCCAAGTCGTTGCTGGATGATTTCGCCCAGCGTTTGCTGGTTATCACCGTCTTCAGCACCTTCATCCAGACCGTAAATCAGCGCCACATCCGCAAATTTGGCGCTGGCTTCCAGAATAAAATCGCCGAAGAAACGCTGGTCCAGCGCCACCGGAGGCGACTGGCTGAACAACTTGCCCAGCGCGGGCAGATCGCGCTCGCGGCCAATCACGCACAAAATATCCCCTTCGCGAAGCCGGGTGCTGCCGGTAGGGTGTTGCAGGACATTATCGCGAAACAGCGCGGCAATCCGCGTTTCGGCCGGCATGTGCAAATCGCGCAGCGATGCCCCTACGCACCACTTGTCGGCGCTCAGTTGATAGACGAACTGTTCCCACGGGTTCTCCGGATGAATATCGAGCCCCACGCGGGACACCGGCCAGCCCACGGGCGGGACCACCACTTTGGCTTTTTTCGCCGCCCATCCGAGCGATGTCCCCTGGAACAGCAGTGAAATCAGCACCACGAAGAACGCCACGTTAAAGAACAGTCGTGCGTTATCCAGCCCGGCCATCATCGGGAAGACGGCAAGGATGATCGGCACCGCGCCACGCAGGCCCACCCAGCTGATAAAGACACGCTCGCGCAGGTTGAAGCCGCGAAACGGCAGCAGACCGGCAAACACCGACAGCGGACGGGCGAAGAAGATCATCCACGCAGACAGCAGCAGCGCCGGAATGGCAATCGGCAGCAGATCCGAGGGCGTAACCAGCAGGCCCAGCACCAGGAACATGCCGATTTGTGCCAGCCAGGCAAGACCGTCGAAGTTTTGCAAAATAGCGTGACGGTTGCGGATAGGGCGGTTACCCATCAGGAATCCGCAGAGGTAGACCGCGAGAATACCGCTGCCGTCCAGAGCGGTGGTCACGGCAAAAATCAGGATCCCGCCGCTCAGCGCCAGCAGTGGGTACAGCCCCGAGGGCAGCGAGATGCGGTTAATCATCTGCTGTAACAGGTATCCCCCCGCCAGACCTATCAGTATCCCCAGGCCGAACTGCTGCAGGATATGCCACGCGAACATCCAGCTCAGCCCGGTCTCGTGCTGCTGGATCATCTCGATCAGCGTGATGGTCAGGAACACCGCCATCGGGTCGTTACTGCCGGATTCAATCTCAAGCGTTGAGCCGACACGTTCGTTAAGCCCTTTTCCACCGAGCAGGGAAAACACGGCTGCCGCGTCGGTTGAGCCGACAATCGCGCCAATCAGCAAACCTTCCATGATATTCAGATGGAAAAGCCACGCAGCCATCATCCCGGTGAGGCCAGAGGTAATTAACACGCCGACCGTGGCAAGTGAAAGCGCAGGCCCCAGGGCCACGCGGAAGGAGCTCGCCTGCGTACGCATGCCGCCGTCAAGCAGGATCACCGCCAGGGCGAGGTTACTCACCATGTAGGCAAAAGGGTAGTTATCGAATGGGATACCGCCGATGCCATCAATGCCAGCCAGCATGCCGATAGCAAGGAAAATAACAAGAATAGGTATGCCGAGACGCGATGAAAATGAACTTAATAAAATACTGCTGGTTACAAGGACAGAACCCAAAATGAAAAGGCTGATTATCGCTGCGGCATCCAATGTTCTCTTACTCCCACCTCAATGTTAACGCTGTTACTAAAACCCTAACATATTAACGTCGGTAACAGCGTTTTATTAAGGCGGTTTAACGGATTTTTTACCCCTTTATGACCGGATGGCCGCTGATGGCGAGCTGGCTTCCGCCATCATCATGCTTCAGCCTGGCGTGCGCCCCCAGCGCAAGAGTGACGGTTTGCTGCTCATGGCCGAAATCCAGCCCGGTGATGACGGGAATGTCCAGCCGGGAGCGGATGAAATCGACCATGGTTTCCAGCGAGTAGCCCGCGTCATAGTCATTGGGGGCTGCGCCGCTAAAGCTGCCCAGCACAATCGCGGACTGGCGTTCAAGAATACCGGCATGATAGAGCTGCAAGAGCATGCGCTCGACGCGGAACGGATGTTCGTTGATATCTTCCAGCACCAGAATGCCGTCTTCGATGTCCGGCATCCACGGCGTGCCGATGAGCGAGACCAGCATCGCCAGGTTTCCGCCCCAGAGCTGACCTTCACACTCCCAGTGCGGTCCGTTGCCTTGCCACTCCACGCTGTAGGTGGGATTACGCAGCGCGCGCCAGAAGTGTTCCATGGTAAACGCATCCAGCTCTGGCGCGCCGAAGTTACCGGCCAGCATTGGGCCGCTAAACGTGATGATATTGTGCAGGGCCAGAAGACCTAGCTGGATGACGGTGAAATCGCTGTGGCCGCAAATCAGCAGCGGATCCTGCTGCTGGCGCTGCGCCAGGCCCTGCCAGTCAATGCTCTCCAGCAGCCTGCTCGCCCCGTAGCCGCCGCGCACGGCAAGGACGATGCGATCCTTACCCTTCAGACTCACCAGGCTATTGATATCATTCAGCCTCTGCGCTTCCGTTCCGGCAAAACGCTGCTGGCGGCGGGGGATAATTGTCTGATTTTCTACCTGATGACCAGATTCCAGTAAGCGCTGAACGCCCCGCTGTGCCGCGTCCTGGTTAATGCAGTAGCCCGACGGCGCGATGAGATGAAACTGAGACATGGCAATTCCTTGCTGAATGAGAAACTAATTGTCTATATCATGCCGCGTATACGCTGCCTGCTTCAAGGGCGGCGCACCGCGATGACCGGCTATAAGGATAGATGACGTGAAATTGAGATGGTTTGCTTTTTTGATTGTGCTGCTGGCTGGCTGTAGTTCAAAACATGATTATCAAAACCCGCCCTGGAACCCGGAAGTGCCGGTGAAACGGGCTATGCAGTGGATGCCAATCAGTGAACAAGCCGGGAAGGCCTGGGGCGTGAGCCCGCGTCTGATCACCGCGATTATTGCGGTGGAGTCCGGCGGTAATCCTACGCTCGTCAGCAAATCCAACGCGGTGGGACTGATGCAGCTTAAGGCTTCAACGGCGGGGAGAGAGGTCTACCGCTACATGGGCTGGAGAGGACAGCCGTCGACCAGCGAGCTGAAGAACCCGGAACGCAACATTTCCATGGGTACCGCGTATCTGAGCATTCTGGAACATGGCGTGCTGAAGGGCATCGAGGATCCGGAAGTGATGCAATACGCGCTGGTGGTCTCATACGTGAACGGTGCAGGGGCGCTGCTCAGAACTTTCTCCTCTGACCGTAAAGAGGCGATAGACGAGATCAACGGCATGGACAAAGATGAGTTCGTCGAGCATGTCGCGAAGAATCATCCGGCACCACAGGCGCCTCGTTATATCTGGAAAGTACAGAAAGCGATGGATGCCATGTAATGCCGCAAACGGGCGGCGGTTGCGCTGCCCGATTTTTTCACAGGACTTTATTTGCACGTTCCCGAGCTTCACGCTCCAGCGAGTAGATAATACGCTGCAGCTCGCGCTCAGCGCCTGGCCCGACGTTCAGGAAACGGAAGCTCAGACGCGGCGTGGTAATCGTTTCGTTTTTGCTGTCCACCACTGTGCGCTCGCTGATGGCAATCAGCTGTGCATCGAAATAAAAGCGACCCCAGCCGCCCATATCGAGCTCAATTTGGGTAAAACGCATGCCTTCTACCAGTCCGTCCGGTTTCGCTGAATCCAGCAACGCGCCCATTCCGCCCAGCGACAGGTCAAAGAGACGGAAACGAAGCTCTTTTTTGTCCGGCATTTTGGCCTTACAAAAATAGGCAGGGTGAAGCGGGGCGCTGATGCGGAAGTATTCACGACGCTGGACAAACCAGAGGTTGCCCGGAAGAGGGGTCACAAAAGCGGGAAGTCCCTGATATTCGCTCAGTTCCAGTCGCGGCAGGACAAACTCCACTTTGGCTCCATGGGTTTCGGCCATTACCGCAATATGTTCCGCTCTTAGCGCAGCGCGGTTTTCATACTCCTGGCTGCCCAGGTCAACAATCAGTCGCTCCTGCGAAACGTCAAGGATCTTGCTGATAAACTGATTATTTGACCAGCTGATGCGCAACGGCACTTCGCCTTTTTGCAGGTCGCGTAATACCCCTAATACAGCCAGCGGATTTTGCTTGAGGAACTGCTCACTGTAATGACTCACGCCGGATGGCTCCTTGATTAATGACAGACTGTCTGAGCGTTATCGGCAATCCACACTCAAACTTAATACAAACCGGTGAGTTTTTTTTATTGCTGCACGCAAGATAAGTCGGTGAGAGGAAAATGGTTTTATGCTGATGACCTATACTTACGTTAGCTGTGCAGAAGGTTTTCTGCACATGCGTTAAACCTGAAAGAGGGCATCGCTATGGGTATCATCGCCTGGATTATCTTTGGTCTTATCGCTGGCGCTATCGCTAAACTCATCATGCCGGGAAACGATGGCGGCGGCTTCATTTTGACCTGTGTTCTCGGGGTTGTTGGTGCGGTTGTGGGCGGCTGGCTGGCGACGATGTTTGGCTTTGGAGGCAACATCAGTGGTTTTGACATGCACAGTTTCCTCGTTGCTGTCGTCGGTGCCATTGTTGTGCTGGGCATATTCAGGTTACTGCGACGAGCCTAAAATGACATAGCGGCTCTCTGCGGAGGGCCGTTTTTTTTGCCTGAATCTTGATTTGTTAATCGAAATGATAATAATTGTCGTTCCGTATTGCATCTAACAATAAGACGACATTATGAACTCCTCACGTTTTACGTTATGCGCTCTGGCCGGTGCCGTCACGCTGGCATTGCAGGTCCAGGCTTTCGCCGAAGAATCTACCATCGTCGTCACGGGCTCAGAGCAGGGCAGCGCGCTGCCGGCCTGGACGAACAGCGCCACGAAATCGGCCGTTGCCGAAAGTAAAACGCCCCAGGTCATCAATACGCTTTCTGCCCCGGAAATTGAAAAGCGTCATGCGAACTCCGTGAATGAAATCCTGCGCTATGCCCCGGGCGTCTCAACCGAAGTGCGCGGTAATACCTCCTACATGAGCGAATACAAAATTCGTGGCTTTACCGTCGATCAGGAGTTCTATAACGGATTGCAGTTGCCCTATAACGTCACCGGCAATACCAAGGCTCGTATCGATCCGCTGTTGATTGACAGCGTCGATATCCTGAAAGGGCCTTCATCGGTGCTTTACGGCGGTGGTTCGCCGGGCGGGCTGGTGAATATTCAAAGTAAAAAACCGCAGCGGGAAGCGCGAACGGAGGTCGGTTTTAATACCGGTAACCGCAACCTGAAAGAGGGCTATCTCGACTCAACGGGGCAGATAGCCGACAGCGACTGGAATTACCGTCTGCTGGGCAAGGCGACGGAGAATGACGATCAGCCGCACACCACCCGGTATGAAAATTACCTGGTCGCCCCGTCCGTCACCTGGCAACCCGACAGCAAAACCCGTCTCACGCTCGATGCGCTGGCGCAAAACTCCCCGAGCCTGACGCCGTCAAATCCGCTCCCGCTGTCTTATCTGCGCTCGAAATATGCCGATCGCCGTGATTACGCCGGAGATGAATGGAGTGGGTTTAAGCAGCGCCAGTGGATGCTGGGCTATAGCTTTGAACACGAGTTTGACAGCGGCTGGGGCTTTAACCAGAAAGCGCGCTATTTTGACGTCGATACCCACCAGCGCAGCGTCTATGCGACAGGAACGGGGAGTGAGGTTTATCAGCTCAACCGCTTTGCTTACACCACCGCTGAAGATCTTAAGAGCTTCAACATCGACAACCAGGTGACGAAAACCGTTGCGCTGGGTGAATGGCAGCACCATCTGCTGGCCGGGTTTGACTATCAGAAGATGAACTCGCATTTCCACTACCGTTACGCGTCGGCCACGCCAGGCATGGACATGCGCGATCCTGACTATGCGCAAATCAGCGAAGGCGCATTGGGGCTCTACACCGCCCAGAAGAATCGCCTCAGCTATCAGCAGAACGGTTACTACCTGCAGGATCAGGTGGAATTCGGTGGCTTAAATCTGTTGGGTAGCCTGCGCTACGACGATTACCGCTCCGTCACCACCGATTACCTGAAAAACGGGGATAAAGCCTGGGTGTCGCAGGACCGCGTCACCAAACGTCTGGGCGCGCTTTACGCCTTCGATAACGGTGTTTCACCGTTTATCAGTTATTCCGAAGGTTTTGCGCCGGTGTCACCGCAGGGAACGCTCACGGCAAAAGACGTCAAACCGACCACCAGCAAGCAGGTGGAAGGCGGGGTAAAATATCTGCTGGCTGAATACGCCACCACCTTTACCGCCTCAGTGTTTAACATCCGGCAGAAAAACGTTGTCACCTCCGATCCGGGCTTCCTGAATTATCGTCAGACCGGGGAAGTGGAATCCAAAGGGGCAGAGCTCTCCGCCATCAGCCGTCCGACGGACAACCTGACGCTGATTGCCAACTATGCCTACACCCATGCGATCAATACCGAAGATGATAAATACCAGGGTAAACGTCCAACTCAGGTGCCGGAGAACGCTTTCAATCTGTGGGGGGACTACACTTTCGAGAGTACGCCGCTGAAAGGACTGATGCTGGGGGCTGGGGCACGCTACACCGGTCCGATGGAAATTTCACCGGCTAACGATGCGGGTAAACTGGGCGGCACCACGCAGTACGATCTGGCGGCCTCGTACCGGATGGGCGAAATCCTGCCTTCGCTGGCGGGACTGACGCTTAAGGCGAGTATGCAGAACATCACCAATAAAGAGACGCTGACCTGCTACGACGCAACCAACTGCTGGATTGGGCGTGACAGGACGTATCAGCTAGGGGCGAGCTACAGCTTCTGACTGCCCGGTGGCGCTGCGCTTACCGGGCCTGCAAACCCAACGCAGGCCCGGTAAGGCGTAGCCGCCACCCGGCAATACCCACTTACTGCGCCGAGGCTTTCACCGGCGCCGCCTCGTCATTCGCCGCAGGCTGATTTTCCGGCACGCTGTCACACGGTTTTTCTTTTGGACAGACCAGATCCAGCATTTTCAGCGTCACGCCATTACTCCAGCCGAACCCATCCTGCAGCGGGTACTCGCCACCGCCGCCGCCCGTACCGGTTGTTGATACGTCATATTTCTCCACCAGTTTCTTCTCGCGGTCGTAAGTGTGCTGCACGTTCTTCAGGAAGCGCCAGGTGACATCCATCGCCACCTTATCCTGCCCGTAATTCTGCAACCCTTCCGTCGCCACCCACTGCAGCGGAGCCCAGCCGTTTGGGGCATCCCACTGCTGTCCGCTGTTGATAGTGGTGGTGGTAATGCCGCCTGGTTTCAACAGGCGCGCGGAGGCCGCCGCGGAAACTTTATCGGCACGCTCCTGCGACGCCGCCTTCACGTAGAGCGGGAAGAGAGCGGCCGCGGTAAGCTGATTACGCACCTTCTTACTCTTGAGGTCGTAATCGGCATACCAGCCCTCTTTATCATTCCACAGGTGATTCTCAATGGCTTTCTGACGCGCGGTCGCCAGCGCCTCGTATTGACTCGCCGCGGCGCTGTCGCCTGAATCCTGGCTTGCCCGCGCGAGCAGTTTTTCCATTTTAAACATCAGTGCGTTCAGATCGACGGGCACGATGCTGGTGGTGCGGATCGTGCCGAGTTTTTGCGGATCGTCCATCCAGCGGGAGCTAAAGTCCCAGCCCGAAGCCGCTGCGGAGCGCAAATCACGGTAGATCTCAGTCGCAGGTCGGTTAGGGTTGTTTTTGGCGGTATTGACGTCGTCAAGCCAGGACTCGGGGCGCGGAGTATCGCGGTCATCCCAGTAGCGGTTGAGCACCGAACCGTCATCCAGCTTCACCACGCGCTGGTTAGCTTGCCCTGGCTGAAGAGAATCCACCCCCTCCATCCAGTAGGCGTACTCTTTTTCCATCTGCGGGCGATATTTCTTTAGCGCATCGCTGTCGTGCGTCGCCAGCAGTTCCACCATCATGGAGAAGAACGGCGGCTGGGAGCGGCTCAGGTAGTAGCTGCGGTTGCCGTTGGGGATATGTCCAAAGGTATCAATCTCCCAGGCGAAGTTATCCACCATATCGCTGATTTTGTCCCAGTGGCCGCTTTCCGCGAGACCCAGCATGGTGAAATAGCTGTCCCAGTAGTAGACCTCGCGGAAGCGTCCGCCGGGCACAACGTAAGGCTTCGGTAACGGCAGCAAGGAATCCCATTTATTACTGGCTTTATCGGTGGTACGCGTCAGTACGGGCCAGAGGTCGTCAATATGCTCGCGTAAACTTTGTCCTGCGGGCGGAACATACTTTTCGCCTTCCGCAGGCAGCGTGAAGTTCATCTCTACAAAGTGGCGCAGATCAAAGCTGGACTGGGTGTGCTGCATCCGGTAATCCGCCAGGATCATCAGCGGATCGCTTTTGGGGACGGCATCAGCGAAGGTTTTCTGATCGGGAAACAGTTTGGCACTTTGCACATCATTAAAGAGAGGGCCAAGTAAAATATCGGGGGAATTTTTCTGGAACGCAGGCTGTTCATCAGCATAACTCAATGTCGTCGCACCGAGCAGCGCGCCTCCCAGCGCGAGGTGCAAAAGAGCAGGGCGTAAAGTGCGAGGTCTTATCATCTGTTCGTCTCCTGTATTCGCTCAGCAGCGTGACCGCTGTTATCAATCACCTGAAAACCTTAGACGAATATCGACCGCTTCGCGTGTTCAATATCCCATTTTGCGCAGAACCAGACAATTTACCGCTTCGCCCGTCCGGTCCGGCCGGGAGAAATTTGTTGTGCAAATGAAATTAAAAGAATTATGCCTTTAAATAATCATATATATTGCACGTTAAAATATACATAAACCTAATGAAATAAGAGTGTGAAGCGGGTGGTCTTTCTTCTCTTCATTACCGCAAGTTTTCTCTGCGGCGATCACACAAGTTAAAAAACATAATTGCGTTGTGAAAAAACATAATAGCACCGTTGAGGGTATTTGGTGGAAATGGCTGTGCTCGATATTTGGGTATTCACTTTTATAATCAGGATGGATTCTATGCAATTAAAGAAAACGGTAATTCTGATAAGCGCATTCTATTCCGGCGCACTTTTGGCGGCACAACCCTCAATGAACGTGGAAGAAAAGCTGGCGCAACTGGAAGCGCAAATTCAGGAGCTTAAACAGCAGCAGGCCGCCGCGACGCAGGCTGCGCCAGCCGTTGTGGTGCAGTCGGAAGAGCCGGTGAGCAAAACCGCTCCGCCAAAACTGACGCTCTCAGGGTTTGGTGATATTAAATTTTACGGTGATGTGGAATTTAATATGGATGCCGCCAGTAAAACGGGTAGCCTCACGTCTGTTAAGCAAAGTGCTAATAGTGACTGGGCGCCGGGCGATAAAGAACGCTGGGATATTAACGGACGTATTTTATTAGGCTTTGATGGTTATCGTAAAATGGATAACGGCAATTTTGCCGGATTCTCCGTCCAGCCGCTCGGCGACCACGCCGGGCAAATGTACCTGGATGATGCGGTATTCTTCTTTGGCACTGAGAATGACTGGGAAATAAAAGTCGGACGCTTTGAGGCCTATGACATGTTCCCGCTCAACCAGGATACGTTTGTGGAATACTCCGGGAATACCGCAGACGATCTCTACAGCGACGGCTACGGCTATATCTATATGCTGAAGGAGGGGCGTGGGCGAACCGACAGCGGGGGCAACTTCCTGATGAACAAGACGCTGGATAACTGGTATTTTGAGCTGAATACCCTGTTCAAAGACGGCAGCGATTTGTATGTCGACCAGCGTTATCACGGTGCAGAACTTGAGAACGACAAAAATGTGGCCTACGTGCGCCCGGTCATCTCTTGGCAGAATGGACCGTTTTCCAGCGCGGTTGCTATGGAGACCAACCTGGTCAACAACGCTTATGGCTATCGCGATGACGCCGGACGCTGGATAGATCAGTCAGAGCGAACGGGCTACGGGTTCACGATGACCTGGGACGGGCTCAAAACCGATCCGGAAAACGGAGTGGTCATGAATCTCAACACGGCTTATCTGGACGCGACGGGCGAAACCGACTTTACCTCAGCTATTAATGCCCTCTGGCGTAATTTTGAGTTGGGTTACATCTATGCCCATAACGAAATCGACGAGTTTAATACCTCAACGTTTGACGCAGAGTGTGAAAACGACTGCTGGATAACCGACCCGGGCGAGTATGACATCCATACTATTCATACCTCGTACCTGATCCCGAACGTCATGAAGATGAAAAACTTCAACATCTATCTGGGCGCGTATGCGTCATGGGTCAATGCATCCCCGAAAGAGGGTGACAATAAAAATGACGAGCGCTACGGTGGTCGCGTGCGCTTTAAATACTATTTCTGATGTCCTGTCAGTCGGTCAGACCTCTTCCGGGGTCTGGCTGACTTCCCGAAGCGTGCCCGGCGCATGGCCGATGATGCGCTTAAATGCCCGGCTAAACGCCGCCAGAGACCCGTAACCGAGCCGCAGCGCGACGGTTTCAATCGGTTGATTTTCATGGCGAATATACTGAATAGCCAGTCGCATTCTGAGCTCGCTGAGATATTTTGCCGGCGTCGTCCCCGTCGCCGCCAGAAACCGTTCAGCGAACACGGAGCGGGAGGTGCCCGCTTCTTTCGCCAGATCCGCCACGCTCCAGTTCAGGCCCGGCTGCTGGTGCATGGCGTAGATGGCCCGGCTCAGACGCGGATCGCGTAAGACCTGCACCCAGCCCGTCGCTTTACCACAGCCTGCTTCAACCCAGCCCCGAACAATCAATGCCGCCACCACGTCAGCCAGACGGGCGAGGATCCCGGCAAACCCGACCTGACGCGTCATGGACTCGCGCTCCATCGCGGCCAGTAGCGGATGAATTTCCGGCCAGGTGGACATCAACCGGCTGACCATCATCACTTCCGGCATCGCTTTGATCAGCGGCTGCATGCCGCCCAGCTCAAAATCCATACACCCGCTAAAGATGATGGTGTTTTCGCTCTCCGGGCAGGGCTCACAGGTAATGGCACAGACCGAGCTACAGATGGGCTCGCTGGGGAAAGCGTTGACTGGAGTGATGGTTGCCTTTTCGTCAGAGAGCAGGGCATGGGCATTACCGCCAGGAATAAACAGCGCATCGCCGCTGCTCAGTTCGAAGGTTGCACCGCTGTCCATTCGCAGCAGGGCGTTGCCGTGGCTCACAAAATGGAACTGCGCCTTGCCCGGTGCCTGATGGAACGCGACGCCAAACGGTGCACTGGCTTCAATCCGGCGGTATTTCACCCCCGACAGACGCATGCCGCGTAAAAGTTCGCTGATCAAATCGGGTGACTGTGCGGTCATGGCGTAACTCCGGACGAATAATCAATAAGTGGAGATTATATGTCATAGATCGTCCAGGGTGAACCCTCTATGCTTTTGCGACAGTTGTCACACTTTTATAACGGGAGATCAACAGATGAATGCATGTGTCGAGGCGAGAGAGGCCGTCGCGCCTGCCAAACCCGCCTGGCGAGCCGTCTATTCACTGGGGCTGGGGGTTTTTGGTTTGATAACGGCGGAGTTCCTGCCCGCCAGTTTGCTGACGCCGATGGCCGCGAGCCTGGGCGTCAGTGAGGGGATGGCCGGGCAGGCCGTGACCGCCACTGCGCTGGTGGCGTTAGTCACCGGACTGCTGATCACCCCGGCGACCCGGAAAATCGATCGTCGCTGGGTATTGATGTTTTTCTCCGTGCTGCAAATTATCTCCAGCCTGCTGGTAGCCTTTGCGCCCACTCTGCACGTTCTGCTGATGGGGCGTCTGCTGTTAGGGGTTGCCATCGGTGGGTTCTGGGCGATGTCGACGGCCACAACAATGCGTCTGGTTCCGGCGGACAAAGTGCCGAAAGCGCTGGCGGTGATCTTCTCCAGCGTGTCGATCGCCACCGTGGTCGCGGCCCCGCTGGGGAGCTATCTGGGAAGCCTGATCGGCTGGCGCAACGTCTTTATTCTCTGCATTCTGCCGAGCATGCTGGCGCTGCTGTGGCAGATCTGGGTGCTGCCGTCCATGAAGCCAGAGAGTAGCGGTAGCCTTGGCACATTGTTCCGCGTGCTGCGCCGTCCTGGCATGATTGGCGGCATGCTGGCGACCATTCTGATCTTTAGCGGCCATTTCGCCTTCTTTACCTACCTGCGCCCGTTCCTTGAAACCGTCGGACAGGCAAATGTTGAAACCATTTCGCTGATCCTGCTGGGCTTCGGGCTTGCCAACTTTGTCGGCACCTCCATTGCCGGGCATCTGCTGGCCCGTAATCTGCGCCTGACGCTGGCCCTCGTGCCATTCGGCATGGGCATACTCGCGCTGATGATGGTGGCGTTTGGTCATCTGGCGATGCTGGACGGATTACTGGTGGCGCTGTGGGGCTTTGCGTTCGGTCTGGTGCCGGTAGGCTGGTCAACCTGGCTTGCCACCACCGTTCCGGATGAAGCCGAAAGTGCCGGAGGGCTGCTGGTGGCGTCCATTCAGCTGGCGATTAGCGCTGGCGCGGCCGGGGGCGGGGTGGTGTTTGACCTCAACGGGGCCAGCGGCGTGTTTGCCGGAAGTGGTTTCCTGCTGGTGACGGCGATGGTCATTGTATTTATGGGCGTGAAGGTCAAAGCGGCGTGATTTTATGCCGGGTGGGTGCTTATCCCACCCGGCTTGAGGCTTACAGCCCTTTTTTATCCATCAGCACCGCCAGGTCCACCAGGCGGTTGGAGAATCCCCACTCGTTGTCATACCACGCCAGGATCTTCACCATGTTCCCGCCAATCACCAGCGTGGAAAGCCCGTCGATAATGGAGGAGCGCGGATCGCCCTGATAATCGCTGGAAACCAGCGGTTCATCGCTATACCCCAGAATGTCTTTCAGTGGCCCACTGGCTGCCGCACTGCGGAATGCGTCATTCACCTCTTCGGCAGTCACGTTACGGCTCAGGGTGACCGTCAAATCGACAATCGATACCACCGGAACCGGCACGCGCAGGGAATAACCGGTCAGCTTACCATCCAGAGAGGGGATGACTTTGCCGAGCGCTTTTGCAGCGCCGCTGGAGTAGGGCACAATCGACAGCGCCGCCGCGCGTGCACCGCGCAGATCTTTTTCCGGCTGATCGTGCAGTGCCTGGCTGTTGGTATAGGCATGCGTGGTATTCATCAGGCCATGCTCAATCCCGAACTGCTGATGCAATACCTGCGCGGCCGGAGCCAGACCGTTCGTGGTACAACTCCCGTTACTCACGACAACGTGCTGAGCCGGGTCATAGCGATCGTGGTTCACGCCCATGACGACGGTCAGATCGTCGTTCTTGCCGGGCGCGGAGATGATGACGCGCTTTGCACCACCGTGCGTGACGTGCACCGCAGCTTTTTCCCGCTCGGTAAAGAAGCCGGTGGCTTCAATTACCACATCCACGCCAGCTTCACGCCACGGAATATTTGCCGGATCGCGTTCGCTAAACACCACGATCCGCTGGCCATCAACCTGCAATGCGCCGTCAGCCGCTTCAACCGGTGCGGGCAATTTACCCAGAAGGGAATCGTGTTTCAGCAGGTGGGCGAGGGTTTTGCTGTCCGTCAGATCGTTAATGGCCACAATCTGAAGATCCGGGTTACCCAGTGCTGCGCGCAGGAAATTACGTCCGATACGGCCGAAACCGTTAATACCGACCTTAACCATGGTGCACTCCTTATCTCTGTTGTCTGGAGTCACTGTAGGCGTCAGGCTGATTGGCGTAAACGACAAAAAAGGATCAGATTAGGCCATCTTGCGACAGTGGAAGCGCTGGCGGTACTCGCCCGGGGTAAGGTGGAGCTGTTTCTCAAACACGCGGCGCAGGTTAATGCTGGTGCCAAACCCGCTTTGCTCAGCAATGCGCTCAAGGGAATCACGGGTTTGCTCAAGCAGCTGTCTGGCGGCGGCCAGGCGCGCTTCGGTCACGTAGCGGGCAGGTGGAACGCCTGCGTCCCGGGTAAAGACCCGGGTGAAATTGCGCGGGCTCATCGCCGCTTTCTCGGCCAGATTTTCTACGCACAGGTCGGCAGTGAGGTTCTGTAGTATCCAGGCCTGCAGGTCGCTTATTGGCCCAGACGCGCCGGACGGCTGCAGGCTATAGCGGCTAAACTGCAGCTGACCGCCGGGCCGGCGCAGGTACATCACCATATCCTGCGCCACGTCGCGGGCGAGGGTGAAACCATAGTCATCCTCCACCAGCGCCAGAGTGAGATCAAACCCCGAGCTCACGCCGCCGGAGGTCCAGACGGGACCATCCTGAATATACAGTGGACCGCCTTCGACGCGGATAGCCGGATACTGGGTTTGCATGGTCTCCAGCAACCGCCAGTGGGTGGTTGCGCGACGACCATCCAGCAGGCCGCTCTGGGCCAGCAGCATCGCGCCGCCGCAAATGGAGGCTATCCGCCGGGCATGCGGCGCAGCAAGGTGCAGCCAGTCCACCACCGCCGTGCTCTCCTGCTCGTTCATCCCGCGTCCGGTGATGATAATGGTGTCCAGCGGTTCACGCGGATCAAGTTCAGGCAGACGATAATCCGCCAGCAGATTCAGGCCGGACTGACCGTGGATCACCTGGTGCGGCTGCGTGGTGGCGATAATAATGCGGTAGCGGGGGTGCGCAAGCCCTTCCGGGTGCAGCCGGTTAGCCTGCATCAGAATGTCGGCGATGCCGGCGGCTTCAAACAGCATGCCGCCGTCAGGGACGATAATTAAGATCTTCTTCATGTCCTGAAAAGTACCTTTATGACAGAATAAGTCAAGCCGCGCGTGGGCCTCTGTTTCTGGCAAAGCAAAGCGATTTAAGTTCTTTGTCATTTCAGACGTTATCCCCGATCGTCAGGGTAGTGTCTCTGGCGAAACGGCGTCTGAAGGAATGGGTAAACGAAGATCTCTCTATTTGCATCCGCAACAGCGCGATCGCATCCACCATCTTGCATCAGGATTTCTGTGGCGAAGCGAATTGCCCACATGGCTGCTGATCCTGACGATTTACGCTGGCTGGTTTACCACGCTGACGTTCTGGCAAACGCTCGGCCTGCTGCCCGCCACGCTGCTGCTTATCTGGTTTACCGCCTGGTACATGTCCCTGCAGCATGAGTTGATCCACGGGCATCCCACGCGTTTTGCCTGGCTTAACCAGCTGTTTGGCACGCTCCCGCTGGCGGTCTGGTATCCCTATGGCCTGTACCGGGATTCCCATCTGGCGCATCATCGTCACGACAGTCTGACCATCCCGGTGGATGACCCGGAGTCGTACTATTTTACAGAGGCGAGCTGGGCGCGCTTTTCCCCCTGGCAGAAGCGCATGATCCAGGCCCGCAATACCTTCTGCGGGCGGATAGTGCTGGCACCGCTGCTGGATATTTTGCAGACGCTGGGGATCGCCGTGGCGGCCTTTCGTCAGCGTCAACGGCGGGCGATGGCGATGTGGCTGGTTCACGCTGTGCTTCTGGCGGCGCTTTTCACCTGGATGACGCATAACGGCTTTTCACCCGTCTGGTTTGTGCTGGCGGTAAGCTATCCGGCGCTGGCGCTGACCAAGGTCCGTTCCTTTTACGAACATCGCGCGGCGGACGATCCGCTGGCGCGTTCCGTCATTAACGAGGCTGGGCTATTCTGGCGGGTACTGTTTTTAAATCTCAACTACCATTCCATTCACCACGATTTACCGGGCGTTCCCTGGTATGGGTTACAGACGATCTACCACCAAAACCGCGAGGCGTACCGGCAGCGTAACCACGGTTTTGTAGTCAGGGGCTATGGCGAATGGCTACGCCAGTTCTCGACCCGGCCAGTGGCGGTCACCGTTCACCCCGGAAAACAAGAGGAAAGATATGAGTAACCTGCTGGCGTTTCCCATGTATGCCGTGGATCGCGCCGACACTCGCGCGCTCTGGCTGGCGGTACAACAACGTCTGGCCGACCGGGGCGTGTACGTTGAGCGTGTCCCCCGCTGGCCCGAATCGGACCTGCTGAACCACTGGCAGCAGCCGGCGCTGATTCTCAGCCAGACCTGCGGCTACCCGCTGGTCACGCAGCTCCCGGAGGTGCAGGTGGTGGGCTGTTTTCACTACACGGCAGCGGGATGCGAAGGGAGCCACTACCGCAGCGTTCTGGTGACGCGCTCGGAGGATCGGCCTCTTTCGCTGGCGGATTTTCGCGGACGCCGGGCGGTCTGTAATTCTCCTGACTCGCAGTCCGGCTATCACGCGCTGCGAAAAAAAGTGGCACCGTGGGTGACCCGCGCCCCTTTCTTTTCGCAAACATCATTCAGCGGCAGCCACCGTCAGTCGCTGATTGACGTCAAACGTGGGAAGGGTGATATCGCCGCTATCGACTGTGTCACCTGGGCACTCCTGCAGCGTCATGAGCCGGAAGCGTTGGCGGGTCTGACGGTGATTGACCAAACTCCGCTAACGCCGGGCCTGCCCTTAATCACGTCGCCTCATACACCTCCTGACACGCTTAACGCCATCCGCGATGCGCTTCACGCGCTGGTAACCGTCCCGGAGCACCGGGCGGTCTGTGATGCGGTGCTGATCGGCGGGTTTAGCGTGGTCACGCGCCAGGCTTATGCGTTATTGTCCGCATGATAAATCTCCTGCGCGTCGGTAAAACAGCGCAGCGCCAGGGAGGAGAGGGGTTTTTGCCTGCGCATTATCAGGCCGATGGGCGCCTCAATGTTCGCGTCGGCGATGGGGACAATCCTGAAATGGTTGTTTAGCGCCTCAAGCCCGTTGTTCAGCGGCATCACGGCGCAGCAAACGCCGCTCTGAACCGCCTGAATGATCTGGAACGTAGAGTCGCTCTCGAAAACGGATCTGGGTTCGATTCCGGCGGCGGCAAAGCTGGCCTCCATATGCGCCCGGTAATGCATCCCTTTTGTCAGGAACCCCAGCGGAAAATCCGTCAGGTCCTGCCAGGTCAGCGGCGTCGGGTCCAGCTGGAAATGACGAATATCATGCAGCAGGCCCATCTTCGTCTCAGGCAACTGAATAATGTCAAACAGGCTGGTATCGATGCTGTTGAGATAGCAAATACCCAGCTCCAGCTGGTTGCGGCTGACGCCATCGGCAATGTGTGCAGAGGACATGGAATAGAGGCTGTAGGTCAGCTCCGGGTATTTTTGCGTCAGCTGGCGGATAAAGATCATCGGATCGACGCTCGCCAGCGGAACCATCCCCAGGCGTAATTCACCCACCACCTGGCCTTTGCACAGCGCGGCTTCCGCCTGTAGTCCGTCGTGAGCGGCAAGCAGAGCACGCGCCCACGCCAGGATCCGTTCGCCCTCTGGCGTAAAACCCTCAAAGCGCTGCCCGCGCGCAATCAGCACCAGACCGAGCTCCTCTTCCAGGTTGCGGATGCGCATGGAGAGGGTCGGCTGGGTGATGTTGCACTGCGAGGCCGCTTTACCAAAATGGCGGGTCTCGTCGAGCGCAATTAAGTATTTTAACTGTTTAATATCCATGGATGACTCTTCGCGAACAGCCTTACAGCATGCGGATCTCTTTCGAGCGCAGGATGATGCGAACCGGAACGGATTTGTAAGACGGTGTACCGCTGTCCTTATCCAGATAATCGAGCGGCACCAGCACGTTGGCCTCCGGGTAATAAGCCCCGACTGAACCCCGCGCGATGTGGTATGCCACTACGGTAATGTCTTCCAGACGCTGAACGCTGCCGGGCAGGGCGGTTTCGATATCCACGCGGTCGCCGTGTTCCAGCCCTGACAGGGCCATATCCTCTTCGTTCATAAACAGCACGTCGCGGCGGCCAAACACGCCACGGTAGCGGTCGTCCAGAGCATAAATGGTGGTGTTGTACTGATCGTGGCTGCGCAGCGTAATCAGACGCAGAACATGCTCGCCTTCACCGCTGGCGTTCTCGTGTACTCCGTCGAATACGGAGAACATCGCTTTTCCCGTCGCCGTTGGCCAGACGCGTTTCGTTGGGGGAAGCGGCATACGGAAGCCGCCCGGAATACGGATCCGCGCATTGTAGTCCTCAAAGCCCGGGATGGTCTGCTCGATCAGATCGCGGATACGGTCGTAATCTTCAACCAGCGTCATCCAGTCCACGCGGGTCTCCTGCAGGGTGGCTTTCGCCATGCCGGCGACGATGGCGGGTTCTGAACGGAGTAACGGTGAGGCGGGTTTGAGCTTGCCGGACGAGGCGTGCACCATCGACATGGAGTCTTCGACGGTGATGGACTGACGACCGGTGGCCTGAACATCCAGCTCGGTACGGCCAAGGCACGGGAAAATAAACGTCTCTTTACCCACCAGCAGATGGGTACGGTTCAGCTTAGTACCAACGTGAACACTCAAATCAAGGTTACCCATTGCCGGGAAGCCGTTCTCGTGGTCGGGCATCGCGACGGCAAAGTTACCGCCGAGGCAGATAAGCGCTTTCGCCCGACCGTCGATCATGGCCTGGGTCGCCTGCACCGCATCATGCCCATGGTGAGAAGGGGGCTCAAAGCCAAACACCTCTTTCAGACGGTTCAGGAAGGCCGGGGTGGGCTTCTCGCTAATCCCGACGGTACGGTTCCCCTGAACGTTAGAGTGGCCGCGAAGAGGGCATATTCCCGCACCGGGCTTGCCGATATTTCCGCGCAGAAGCAACACATCAGCGATCAGCCGGACGTTTGCCGTGCCTTTATTATGCTGGGTAATCCCCATCCCGTAGGTAATGATGGTGGCGTTGGATTTCGCATAGGCCTCGGCCACCTTTTTGAGCGCAGCCTGGCTGAGCCCGGACTCGCGCTCAATGTCATCCCAGCGCGTCTGCGCGATGTCGGCGGCAAAGTCATCAAAGCCCTGGGTGTGTTCTGCGATAAACGTGTGGTCGAGCACGTTACCGCGTTCGGCCTCCATTTCCAGCAGGTGTTTGGCCATACCTTTCAGCGCGGCGGCATCGCCTCCGGCCTTCACCTGGAAGTAGGTCGAGGCGATGTCCGTTGAGCTATAGGTTGCCATTTCAATGACGCTTTGCGGGTCAGCAAAACGTTCCAGGGCGCGCTCGCGTAACGGGTTAAAGACGATAATCGGCACGTTGCGTCGCGCCAGCTCATGAAGCGTACCCATCATCCGCGGATGGTTCGTGCCGGGGTTATGGCCGATGGAGATCACCAGCTCGGTGTTATCGAAGTCGTCCAGTGAGACGGTGCCTTTCCCGATCCCGATGGAGCGGGGTAGACCGACGCTGGTGGCCTCGTGACACATATTCGAGCAGTCGGGGAAGTTATTGGTGCCGTATTCGCGTGCAAACAGCTGGAACAGATACGCCGCTTCATTAGAGGCTCGCCCGGAGGTATAGAACTCGACCTGGTCCGGTTCAAGCTCGCGCAACACCTCGCCGATACGTTGAAAAGCCTCGTCCCACTCAACCGGTTTGAACGTGTCGCTTGCCCGGTCATAGCGCAGAGGATGCGTCAGACGACCATACCCTTCCAGCTCAAAGTCAGATTTAGCCAGCAGAGAAGAGACGGTGTTTTCCGCCAGGAACGCGGGGGTAACGCGTTTGCTGGTGGCTTCCCAGGTTACCGCTTTGGCGCCGTTCTCACAAAACTGGAAGGTCGATTTGTGTTCTTTATCGGGCCACGCGCAGCCCGGGCAGTCAAAACCATCAGGCTGGTTGGTGCGCAGCAGCGTGGCGGGGGCATCAAAGGTATCCATCTGGGTTCGTACCGCAATGGCTGTCGCTTTTAGCGCACCCCAGCCGCCGGCAGGGCCATCATAGTGTCTGATACCGGGAACTGAGCGTCTTTTCTTGTTCATACCTACTCCTGACTTGTTCGGTCATACCGCGCATGCGCCCGCCAATCCACTGAAAAGGGCAATAAGTTAAAGCAATGAGGGCCGGGTGGGGAAGTGCTCGCGACGCAACATAATTGCTTATCTTAAATACTATTTATTACAGCGGGTTACTTACGGGCGGCTTAAATATTTAAAGAAATTATAACGTTTTTTTATCATTTTAATAATAAATTATATCTATCATCCAGTAGGTGGGATAGATAGCGGTGGGCGAGGAAGGATGTAGCACTGATAAAATTTCGAATGAAGGCTCAGGTCGATGAGAAACAGAAATGCCACGGCTGGCAGGGGGTATAGCACCTTCAGGATTAAAATAGGGACCTGAATGTTTATTCTGGCTTAATGATTAATGGCTGTTTTGAAGTCTTATGCGGTAATTATTACAGCGTGAAATATATAGTTATTTTGAGCAGTAAAATTAACGCCCGCGTCATAAGTGAAATAGGCGTCCTGCGAGCGGGCAGTACGGTTAATATTAAAGATACCCTGTTAGTGCAACAAATAATTCATCGGCGATATATTGTTTTGACATCACCAATAGGAGAATTCTACTAATTATGGTAGTGGCGATAATAGCTTTATTGCGTTAATGAAAGTCGTTCTCTTTTGTGTTTTTTATTTTTACAACAATAACTTACGTCTGTGTGTGGAGTGAAAATAAGTGAAAGTAGGCCATGTCGGGTTTTTTTTATCAGATAAATCCTATAATGTTTCGACTGCTTCATTAACCGCCACTTACGTAGCGGTAAATATTGAATTGATGCGAAGCTCATGTAAACTTGTTTACCGTTTGTCAAAATATGTCAGGAAGACGCTGGGCCTTATTCTGAAAGGTTCGTGCGGTAGCTATGCCCTCAAAATAGTAACACCCCGAAATTATCCTGACTATTTTAACAATAGCACCTAAGTCAAATTTCATCCCCTTATCTCCATTATCGAAATATCGCTACGGAAAAGCATATGAAAATGCGCGTACTGTTTTCACTTCTGTTTGTCATGGCGGTGGCGGGCTGTAAAGCGCCACAGAAACCTGCAATCAACGACGACACGATCGTGACCAGTCAGGTCAACGGTGTCACCTTAACGCACCGTCACGCCGTGTTGCCGCCGACGGAATTCACTCCGCTCAACGAGCCTTATCGTGCCATGTATCCGGCTTCCCTGATGAGCCGTCCTGACTTTGGCGGAAAGGTTATCCGTACGCTGGAAACTGGAAAAACCTACGTGGTGCTGGGTCAGGTTGAACACTACTGGATGGCGCTTGCCGATGAGGGTAATGACCAGCTGATTGGTTACGTCCCGATGCGTGCAGTTATCAAAGCCGACCAGTATGAAGCGACCGTCCGTAAACAGGCCATTCGTCCTAAGGCGCGTAAAAAAGCGACCTGCGTTGATGTCGATGGCAACAGCAAAGCCTGCAAAGACAGCGCTAACGGTACCTGGATCCTGAACTAAACGGCTTTCGTGGGCGTATTTTTATGAATAATAAAAATTTTCATAAGCTGTGGTTGGTCTTTTACGCGGCGGTTTTCGCCCTTGTGAGTGGTTGTACGTCGTCTTCACACAGCGACCCCTCCCGCTACAATCTGCAGTTTCAGGCTCATCCACAAATCAATGATTCTGCGCCGCTTAAAGTCCGTGTGCTGTTGTTGAAATCCGATGCGGATTTCATGTCCAGCGACTTCTATTCCCTGCAGAACAACGCGTCAGCAACCCTTGGCGCGAATCTGCTGAACAGCGATGTGTTCTTCCTGATGCCGGGACAGCTGTCGAAAACCCTCAGCGGTCAGAGCGATCCCGAGGCTCGCTACATCGGCGTGATGGCGGAATATCAGAAGCTGGATGGTAAAAAATGGCGCGTGTCTCTCCCTCTGCCTGTGCCAGGCGAAAATCATATCTACCAGTTCTGGAAATGGTCCGCGGATGAACTCCAGGCCAACGTTTTTCTCGACGTAAATGGCATTCGGGTCATCAGCCAGTAACGCGCTTCACAACAGGAAACACATCATCATGACGAAAGCAGAAAAGGTCGTCTGGACCGAAGGCATGTTCCTGCGTCCACACCATTTTCAGCGGACTGAAAGTTATCTGCTCAACCACGTTCGTGAATGGGGTGCGTTGCAGCGTTCCTATCTTTGGGGCTTTCTTGATGTTGAACTCGACGAAGCGATGCTTCGTCAGGGATGCATTGCCCTGAGCTACTGCAGTGGGCTTCTGCCAGACGGGACTTTCTTCCAGGTACGCAACGGACGCAATGGTCCTGTGCCGCTTAAAATCCCTGACAATCTCACCAACGAAAAGGTGGTGCTCGCACTGCCGGTACGTCGTGGCGAGCGGGAAGAGGTGATCTTCAGCGAAGAACCGGCCTCGCTGGCGCGCTTCATCGCGTTCGAGCAAGAGGTCGAAGACGACAACGCCATGTCGGTGGGGGATGCCACCGTACAGTTTGGCCGCCTGCGCCTGACGCTGATGCTGGAAAAAGATCTCACGGCAGAATGGACCGCCATCGGCGTGGCGTTTGTCACTGAAAAACGCCACGACAACCACGTCCGGCTCGATAACAGCTACATCCCGCCGATGCTGAACGCCAATAACAGTCCGCAGATCTACAGCATGATTAACGATCTGCACGGCTTACTGGTGCAGCGCAGCCAGCAGATCGGCGGCCGTCTGCGCCAGCCTGGCCGTTTTAACACCTCGGAACTGATTGAATTTACGTTACTGTCGCTGGTGAACCGTCATCTTGGCGAGGTTTCGCATTTAAAAACGCTGCCGCTGCTGCACCCGGAAACCCTCTGGCGCAGCTGGATGCCGTTTGCGTCCGAGCTTGCCACCTGGACCCCACAACGGACCACGGAGAGCGTGCTGCCGGTCTACGATCACGACGATCTGGCGAACTGCTTCAGTAAGCTGATGCTGATGCTGCGTCAGGGGCTGTCGCTGGTGATGGAAGACCACGCTATTCAGCTGCCGCTTAACGAGCGCTCGCATGGTCTTAACATTGCCACCGTTCCTGAAACCAGCATGGTACGCGAGTTTGGCTTCGTGCTGGCCGTCAAAGCGAATGTGCCTGGCGAACACCTGCAAACCCATTTCCCTGCGCAGATGAAAATCGCGCCGGTGTCGAAAATCCGCGATCTGGTCCAGCTTCAGCTGCCGGGCATTATGCTGCGCGCCATGCCGGTCGCGCCGCCGCAGATCCCGTGGCATGCAGGCTACAGCTATTTCGAGCTGGAGAAGGGCAGCGAGCTGTGGCACGAGATGGATAAGTCCGGCGCCTTCGCCCTGCACCTGGCAGGGGAGTTCCCGGGGCTGGATATGGAGTTTTGGGCCATCCGTAGCCCGACAGAATAATAAAGCGAGCGCTTAATATGCAGGAACGACAGGATACCGGCAGTGATGCCGCGTTTACCGGAGCCAGTAGCAACAATCAGCTGGTGGCGGCCGCTAATCCGCTGCTCAATGCGATTCCGCAGATCCGTCATTCGGTTTCACATGACGATCAGGTGGCGTTACGCCAGCGCCTGATCGATGAGATTCGCCGTTTTGAAGTCCGCTGTCAGCAGGCGGGGCTACCCTACGAAGTGATCGTCGGGGCGCGTTACTGCCTTTGCACGGCGCTGGATGAGGCCGCTGCGCTTACCCCCTGGGGCAGCAGCGGCGTCTGGTCAAGCAATGGCCTGCTGGTGACGTTCCATAACGAAACCTGGGGCGGCGAGAAGTTTTTCCAGCTGCTGGCGCGTCTGTCGCAGAACCCGCGCGAACATATCCTGCTGCTGGAGATGATCAACTACTGCCTGCTGCTCGGTTTCGAAGGGCGTTACCGTGTGCTGGACAATGGTCGCACCCAGCTTGAGACCATCAAGCAGCGGCTGTGGCAGATGATTCGCGGCGTGCGGGGCAGCTATCCGCCACCGCTGTCTCCCCACCCGGAAGATCGCCCGGTGCTGCGTAAGCTGTGGCGGCCGATGGTTCCCCTGTGGGCCTGCGTGGCGCTGGCCGGGTTTATCGCCTGCCTGTTTTATATCGTCCTTAACTGGCGTCTTGGCGATAACACCAGTCCGGTCCTGGCGAAGATTTATCAGTCCCAGCTGCCGGAAACCACCATTCAGCAACCGGCCCGTCAGTTACCCGCTGTGCTAAACCTGCGCGGCTTCCTGAAGCCTGAAATCGAGGCAGGTCTGGTCGCGGTAAAAGATGAAGCGGATCGCAGCGTCGTTATCCTGAAAGGAGACGGGCTGTTTGCCTCCGCCTCGACGGTGGTGCGTGACCGTTATGAACCGGTTGTTAACCGCATTGCGCAGGCGATGAACAACGTCAGCGGCAAAATTCTGGTGGTGGGATACAGCGACAACGTTCCAATCCGCAGCGCGCGCTTCGCTTCCAACTACGAGCTTTCTCTGGAACGCGCCCGCTCGGTACAGAAAATGCTGCAAGGAAGCCTCTCTCAGCCAGACCGCGTGAAAGCGGAAGGGCGGGGTGAGATTAACCCGGTAGCACCGAACACGACGCCGGAAAACCGCGCCCGTAACCGCCGTGTGGAAATTACTCTGCTGGTGTCGCCTGAAAACACTCAGGCTGAGCTGAACGGATTGCCGCAAGGAAACTAAGGATGCTGACTACACTTCTTTCCATTCTGACCAACCGCATTCTGTGGAGCTTCCTGGGCGTAACCGCGCTTGCGGCGGTGATCTGGATGATTGGTCCGCTGTTGTCCATTGTGGATACCCGACCCCTGGAATCTGAACAGAACCGCATTATCAGTATTGCTGTGGTCTATCTGCTCTGGGCGCAGGGACACATTCTGCCGCGTCTTTATAACGCCTGGCTGAACCGCAAGCTGATGGACAAGCTCAACGAGAACACCACCAGCCCGGAAGCGGCGGATCCGCAGAAACGCCTGAACAGCGAGGAGCAAATCCTTGCCAGCCGTTTCGATGAAGCCGCGCAGATGCTCAAAAAAGCGCACTTCAGCAAAGCAGGACAGGGCGCCCAGTGGACGCAACGCTTCAGCACGCAATACCTGTATCAACTGCCGTGGTACGTCATTATTGGCGCACCGGGCTCCGGTAAAACCACGGCGCTGGTTAACTCCGGACTGCAATTCCCGCTGGCTGACCGTTTCGGTAAGACCGCACTGCGGGGTATCGGCGGTACGCGCAACTGCGACTGGTGGTTCACCAACGAGGCTGTTCTGCTCGACACGGCGGGCCGCTATACCACGCAAGAAAGCGAGCAGGTGCAGGACGCCGGTGAATGGCTGCAGTTCATGGGGTTACTGCGTAAGTACCGTCGTCGTCAGCCGATCAACGGCGTCATTGTCACCATCAGCATCTCTGATCTGCTCACCCAGTCTGCGGAGGCGTCACGCCAGCAGGCGGTGAATCTGCGCCAGCGTCTTTCTGAACTGCATGAGCAGCTGGGTATCCGCTTCCCGGTGTACGTGATGGTCACCAAAGCTGACCTGCTCAAAGGCTTCCGTGCGTGGTTTGCCGACTACGACAAAGCGCAGCGGGACCAGATTTGGGGCTTTACGCTGCCGTGGGAGCAGACTAAACACGCCGATTACGACCTGATGGGCAACTTCCAGCAAGAGTTCTCGCTCTTGCAGCAGCGCCTCGATGCCGGGCTGCCGGAAACCATGCTGAAAGAGCATGACGCGAAAACCCGTGCTGAAGCGTATCTCTTCCCGCAGGAGTTCGCCGCATTGCGTCCCCTGCTGGCGGATTACCTGAGCACGGTCTTCGCCCGCTCCAACTTTGAAACCGAGTTCTCTCCACGTGGGATCTACTTTGCCAGCGGCACCCAGGAAGGGATGCCGTTTGACCGCGTAATGGGCGAACTGAACCGTGCGCTCTCTCTGCCGGAAGGGGGAGAGAGTGATAACTGGGATTCGGTAAGTAAAGACGCGCCGATCCCTGGGGCGAAAGGCCAAAGCTTCTTTATTAAAAACCTGCTGCAAAACGTCATTTTCCAGGAAGCCGGCATTGCCGGAGAAAACCGCTGGTGGGAACTGCGTAACCGGGCGGTGATCTGGTCCGGCTATGCGGCGCTGCTGGCCCTGCTGGTGATACTCGGCGGACTGTGGCTGACCAGCTATGCCAAAAATAAGGCCTATCTGGAAGAGGTGGATGCGAAGGTGCCGCTGCTGGATCAGCAGAGCAAAGCCTTGCAGAACCAGCCGCAGCGCGATCTGTTCGATCTGCTGCCGCTGATGAATGGTCTGGTTGATCTGCCAAAAAGCGATGCGTTTGATGTAAACGATCCGCCGGTTTCCAGTCGCATGGGGCTCTACCGCGGAGATGACGTCAGCGATGCCTCTCAGTCTCTGTACCAGAAAGCGCTGGATCAGCTGCTCTTGCCAGCGGTCGCCATGCACATCACCACCTGGCTTCGCAACGATAATGGCAGCGACGTGGAGTACAGCTATGAAGCGCTGAAAGCCTATCAGATGCTTTACCAGCCGAAGCACTACGACGGCAAATTCCTGCATTCATGGGTGATGCTCAATCTGCAGCGTAACCTGCCGCAGAACGTGACGAAAGCGCAGCTGCAACAGCTTGAATGGCACCTGACGCAGTTGCTGGAGCCGAAAATTCAGGCTTCGCCGTACGCGCAGGACGCGTCCTTGGTGGCGCGTGAACGCGCGCTGATCAATCAGCAGCCGTTATCCACTCGCGTGTATGGTCGTCTTAAGCGTCTGCTGGAGCATGATGAAAACCTTAAGCCGGTCTCCCTTTCCGACCTGGGCGGACCGCAGAGCGAGCTGGTGTTTTCACGCAAAAGCGGCAAGTCGGTAAGCGACGGCGTGCCGGGTCTTTATACGCCAGACGGTTACTGGAAAAGCTTTAACAGCCAGATCGACAGCGTGACCACCGCACTGCATGAAGACGACGCCTGGGTGTTGGGCGCCGCGACGGCGCAGGAGGATAAACAGCAGATCGACAACGCCGTGCGTCAGCTCTACATGCGCGACTTTATCGCTACCTGGGATCGCTTTCTCGCCGACATTCAGCTTAACAACAGCGCCGATCTTTCCCAGCGCATCAACACAGCGCGTCTGCTCTCAGGCGCAAACTCACCCCTGCGCCGTCTGGTGCAGAACCTGAGCCAGGTGCTGACGCTGTCGCGCGATACGCCAGCCCCGGAAGACGCCGGTAAAGCGCAGGCGCAGAGCAACCGTGCCACCCGCACGCTGGAAGCGCTGTTCAGCAATAATGACACTGCCCCGACGCAGGCCGCTGCCGTTACCCAGGCCCCGGAACAGCTGGTGACGGACCACTACGCCCCGATGATTGAGCTGGCTCAGCCGCTGGAGAAGGGGGGCAAGACCATCGTCTTTGATGATTTTCTTAAGCAGGTGGATGAGCTTTATCGTTACCTGACCGCCGTACAGGATGCCGCCAACAGCGGCATGCCAGCGCCGGGCGGCGAGGCGATCAGCCGTCTGCAGGCCAGCGCCGGTCGTCTGCCGGGTGGGCTGCAAACCATGTTCAGCAATATGGCGGTGGGTGCCAGCAGCGATACCCAGCGCCGCGATCTGGAGAATGTGCGTAAGCGGATTAACGTCGAAGTGGGCGGGTTCTGCCGCCAGGCCATTGCCGGGCGTTATCCGCTGGTGCGTAGCGCCAGCACGGAAGTCACCCCAGACGACCTCGCCCGCATGTTTGCGCCTGGTACCGGGCTGATGGACACCTTCTTTCGCGACAACCTGACCAATAAAGTCGATACCACCCAGGCAAACTGGCGCTTTATGCCGGGCATCGACGGTAAAACGCTGCCGGGAAGTGAAGGGCTGCTGAGACCGTTCCAGCAGGCCCAGTCGATTCGCGACGCTTTCTTTGCGAATGGTGCCACCACGCCGTCTTTCAAGGTCACGGTACGCACCGTGCGAATGGATAACACCATCCTGAACCTGACGCTGGACGTTGACGGCCAGCTGCTGCGCTACAGCCACGGTCCGCAAGCCGTTCAAATCATGAACTGGCCGGGGCCGGGTGGCACCAACCAGGTCCGCATGCAGCTGGGGCTGGCTAACGGCAGCACAGCGACGCTGGTGACCAACGGCGCCTGGGCACTCAACCGCTTTTTCGACAAAGCGAGCACCAGCCCGGGCGCAGGTAGCCTGAGCCGTCAGGCCACCTTCAACGTCGACGGACATCAGGTCACGCTGGAGTTTGCGCCAAACAGCATTCGCAATCCGTTCCAGCTACCCCGTTTCTCATGCCCATAACCGCAAGGACAGCCGTATGACGAATACCCCTGCGATGAACCGCTACAGCTGGTATGGCAAATTACCCAGCGCCGGAGATTTCCTGCAGCGCCGCTTTCCTGACACCTTACAGCGCCAGTGGTCGCACTGGTTTCAGGTTGGCCTGCTTGCCTGGCAGCAGGAAGAGCAGCGTAGCGGAGAACGCCCGTTCACCAAAGCGCCGGTGTGGAATTTTGTTGTCCCCCCAATGCTGGGCAGCCAGATGATCCAGATGGGCTGCCTGCTGCCCGGTCGGGACAGCGTTGGCCGACAATACCCGGTGTGCATCCAGCTGAGCTTCGCCCCGTCAGAGTGGTCGACCAGCCTGCTCAGCCAGGCGGAAAGCTGGTATCAGCAGATAGGTCGTCTGGGACTGCACGCGGTGCGCAACAGTTTTTCCGCCTCGCAGCTGGATGAAATGCTGATGTCCATTCCGGCTCCGCAGCCCGTCGAGCCGCAAAAGCGTTCCGACATCCTTGACGTGATTGGCTATGACGAGGACGGTCAGAGCACGCTTGGCTGGCCGCAGGCGGCAGAGTGTTTTGACCCGCTGCGTCAGACCAGCTACTGGTGGACCAACCGCTGCGACGGTTACCCGCTGTACACCCATGTCCACAGCGGCAACTTTACCGGGCAGCTTTTCACCCTGCTGTTCGACCCGGCAGGGGGCGCCCGCCCGGGACGTCACGGTCTTTATCCGCCCATGTTTGAATAAGCAGGGATCTCATGAATATCGAAGAATTTCTCGCGCCCATAAGCCCGGATAAACCCTGTGGCGACAATCTGGAATACGACGCTGACTTCCAGGTGATGAACCAGGCAAGCCAGGGGAAAGCGGAACAGCAGTTTGGCGACACCATTATCCCGGCAGAGCCTGCTGACTGGAACACGGTAGAAAAATACGCCACCAGCCTGCTGGCGCGCACGAAAGATTTGCGCGTGATGCTGGCGCTAACCCATGCGTGGACACGCCGCCGCGGGCTGGCAGGCTACGCAGACGGGCTGCTGCTGGTGCAGGAGGCGCTCGCGCGCTACTGGGAGCCGCTTTATCCGCTTCTGGAGGAGTATGGCGAAACCGACCCGTTCTATCGGATTAATGCCCTGGCGGGGCTGAGCGATAAATCTGAACTCACCATTGCGGTACGTAACGCCTCGCTGCTGCGTTCAAACGGCGATGAAATTTCGCTGCGGGACGCCCAGGCACTGCTGGACGGCAGTAAAACTGAATGCCCGGACTATCCGGGGGGCCGTCCAAGATTGATTGACGAACTGGCCCGCGGCGACCAGCCAGGGACTGCCGCGGTAATCGTGATTAACGAGCGGTTGCTGGCCATCCGCGCGCTGCTTACCGGATATCTCGGTGAAAGCGGTGTACCCGAGATGGAACAACTGCTGAAGACCACAGGACTGGTCGCCAGTGCCTGTCAGGTGACCGACATCAGCAAGCTGTTGCCGGGCCGCGAGGCGCAGGCTGAACCGCAAGCCGATCATCAACCTGCGGCAACACAACCCGTTCAGCCGGTTACCGACTGGCGCAGCGTGCAGGTCACCAGCCGTGCCGATGCGCAGCTGATGCTGGAAAAAGCAAAACAGTATTTTGCGCAGTACGAACCGAGCCACCCCGCACCGCTGATGATTGAACGGGTGCAGCGGCTGTCAGAACTTAACTTTATGGACATTATTCGCGACCTGGCGCCAGACGGCGTTAACCAACTGGAAAACATCTTTGGACGCCGCGAATAACGCGTCCAGGCATTATGACGACAGGCATGGAGCCTGCCGTTTCACCTTCACCGCGCATCTTTGATGGAGAACATCATGGCAATGAGTAACAGTGGGCAGAAATTCATCGCACGTAACCGTGCCCCCCGCGTGCAGATCGAGTACGACGTAGAGATCTACGGTGCAGAACGTAAGATTCAGCTGCCGTTTGTGATGGGCGTCATGGCCGATCTGGTCGGTAAACCGGTGGAAAACCTGCCGGCGGTCGACGATCGCAAATTCCTTGAAATCGACATCGACAACTTTGACGAACGCATGAAGGCGCTGAAGCCGCGCGTGGCGTTCCAGGTGGATAATACCCTGACCGGCGAAGGTAAGCTCAACGTCGATCTGACCTTCGACAGCATGGACGACTTCCTGCCGGACGCGGTGGCCCGCAAGGTGGAGCCGCTGAACAAGCTGCTGGAAGCACGTACTCAGCTCTCCAACCTGCTGACCTACATGGACGGCAAAAACGGCGCGGAAGAGCTGATCGCAAAAATTCTGCAGGATCCGACGCTGCTCAAATCTCTGAGCCAGTTGCCGAAAAATGACGACAATGCGAAAGGTAGCGAGGAATAATCGATGAGCAACCAGACTCAACAACATGAGCAGCAGGCGGGTCAGGCCTTCAGCCAGGATGAATTCAGCGCGCTGCTGAACAAAGAGTTCCGCCCGAAAACCGATCAGGCGCGTTCTGCCGTGGAAAGCGCGGTCAAGACCCTGGCACAGCAGGCGCTGGAGAATACCGTTACCTTCTCTAACGATACCTATCGCACCATTCAGAACCTGATTGCCGGTATCGACGAACAGCTCTCTCAGCAGGTGAACCAGATCATTCACCACGAAGAGTTTCAGAAGCTGGAGAGCGCCTGGCGCGGTCTGAGCTACCTGGTGAACAACACCGAAACTGACGAGATGCTGAAGATCCGCTTTATGAGCATCTCCAAGCAGGAGCTGGGCCGTACCCTGAAGCGCTTCAAGGGCGTGGGCTGGGACCAGAGCCCGATCTTCAAGAAAATCTACGAGCAGGAGTATGGTCAGTTTGGCGGCGAGCCGTTTGGCTGCATCGTGGGCGACTACTACTTCGACCACAGCCCGCAGGACGTTGAGCTGCTGGGCGAAATGGCGCGCATCGGCTCTGCGGCACACTGTCCGTTCATCACCGGTACCGCACCGGGCGTGATGCAGATGGAGTCCTGGCAGGAGCTGGCTAACCCGCGCGACCTGACCAAAATCTTCCAGAATACCGAATACGCGGCCTGGCGTTCACTGCGTGAATCTGAAGATGCCCGCTACCTGGGGCTGGTGATGCCGCGCTTCCTGTCGCGCCTGCCGTATGGCATCCGCACTAACCCGGTCGACAGCTTTGATTTTGAAGAGCAGACCGACGGCGCAAACCACAACAGCTATTCGTGGGCGAACGCCGCCTATGCGATGGCGGCCAACATCAACCGCTCCTTCAAAGAGTACGGCTGGTGCACCTCGATTCGCGGCGTGGAGTCCGGTGGGGCAGTCGAAAACCTGCCGTGCCACACTTTCCCAAGCGATGACGGCGGCGTGGACATGAAATGCCCGACCGAGATCGCCATCAGCGACCGCCGCGAAGCCGAGCTGGCGAAAAACGGCTTCATGCCGCTGGTTCACCGGAAAAACTCCGACTTTGCTGCCTTCATTGGCGCGCAATCTCTGCAAAAACCGGCCGAGTACCACGATCCGGATGCCACCGCGAATGCGCGTCTGGCCTCTCGTCTGCCATACCTGTTCGCCTGCTGCCGCTTTGCCCACTATCTGAAGTGCATCGTGCGCGACAAAATTGGCTCCTTCCGCGAGCGCGAAGAGATGGAACGCTGGCTGAACGACTGGGTAATGAACTATGTGGACGGTGACCCGGCGAACTCCTCTCAGGAAACCAAGTCCCGTAAACCGCTGGCGGCTGCAGAAGTGCAGGTGCAGGAGATTGAAGACAACCCGGGTTATTACGCCGCGAAGTTCTTCCTGCGTCCACACTACCAGCTGGAAGGCCTGACCGTTTCCCTGCGTCTGGTTTCTAAACTGCCGTCGCTGAAGACGAAAGACGCGTGATGATGACTAGCCGGCCCGAAGGGGCCGGCTAGCTAAAAGCCTCATTTCAGTTAATTGCTGTCAATGAATAAGGATATCCGATGATAAAAACTTTATTAATCGTAACCAGTTTGCTGGCAGCTTCTACTCTGGCAAGCGCGGAAACAGGAAATTATAAATATCCTCAGGCCGAAGCATTACCTCAGGATGATACTTCAAACTTTCAACGCGATCCGTCCTTGTTAACGGGATACGATTTAAATTTAAGCGCCGATCGCTTCGCTAAAGCCTGGTTATCGAAAACAAATGAACGTGAACGCATAAAGGCTAATATGTATCTTCTCGGCGTAGTCGACGCGTCTGAGGGAACTGCATGGTGCACGGGCAAACCTCTTTTGCCAAATACTCTCCATGAATTTCTTTATTCGCGTTTTGCAAACTTATCGAAACAGCAAGGCGCGGAGCGCGCTTCAAAAATCATCATTGACGGCATGAAAGAATTACGTCCGTGTACGAAAGGAGAGTAATAAATGAGACCATTATACGAACAACTGAAACGTCAGCATTACTCTTCTAATCACACACGCGCGGGGTTTGCCTCGGGTGAACAGGTCTTCTCTGAAATTGGCTACGACTATCCGACGATTATCAAGCAGCAGCCTGCTTACGAGAATACCTGTGCAGTACGAATGAGTCTGGCCTTATTAAAATGTAATGTTGAATTTACAGGGCGTTTACCCATAAAGGCGGGACCCTATAAGGGAAAGACAATTGAACCTGGCGCAAAATTACTTGCCGATCAACTATATAAATCACATGTTTTTGGGAAGGCTGAAATTTTTACTGACCGTGAGGCAGGTGCCCGCTCAATGTTGGGCAGAAAAGGTGTCGTGTTTTTCAATAGAATTGATGGTTATGGCGGTGGCCATATCGACCTCATTGAGCCTCTGAGCAATAATTCGTTTATATGTAACTCAGATTGTTTTCCTTACTGTCAGGAAATCTGGTTTTGGGAATTAAAATAATCGTTTTCAGATATCTAAAAGCAGTATTTCTTTTGTTCCCTGCCTTCTGTTTTCCTGCTCGCAGTGATAACCCATACGTTGATTTTTATCAGCAGCAAACATACCGACAGGTGGTAAAAGATTTGGTCCTGGCGCGCTGTCTTGCACAGGTGGCAGATAAGAACAGCCAGTTTTCTATCGATGCGGCCCGCAGTGCGAGTGCATTTATTGAGTGGGTGCCGTTTGATGCTGAAAACGGTATTGACAAAGTGAATGCCATTATTGGGAAATATAAAAATAAAATTAACGGCTTTCACTCGGAGCGAAAACCCGATGTCAAAGGCGTAACGTTAAACTGTCTACGTCTTTATCATAGCGACGAACTTAATAAACTTGTACCTCAATTAATTATCGGCAATCCTGACCGAACCTGGCTTCAGGATAACCCGCAGTAGTAAAGACTTCACATTCTTTCCATTTATTCAGGGGGAATGTAAGACTGTCAAATGACACGGGTCATTTGATATGAGGCAGAGGTAAAATATGGACGGTTTTATTCAGCCCCATGCTTTCCTGTTTGCCATATAAGTGCTTTTTCGAAAGCAATATTGTTCATCCACGAAGAGTAGATATTATGGCTATTGATATGTTTCTGAAGGTCGAGGGTGTTACGGGCGAATCTAAAGATTCTAACCACACCGGCTGGACTGATATTACCTCCTTCTCCTGGGGCGCTTCCCAGCCGGGTAATATGAGCGTTGGCGGTGGCGGCGGTGCCGGTAAAGTAAACTTTAACGATCTGCACGTTAACGCTCTGATCGACAAATCCACCACTGCAATCCTGAAACACTGCGCCAGCGGTAAACACCTGACCAAAGTTGAACTGTCCGTCTGTAAAGCCGGTGGTCAGCAGGTGGAATATACCCGTATCACGCTGGAAGATGTGCTGGTGACTTCTGTTCAGTACACCGGTGCAGACAACGGCGATACCGTTGGTGTGACCTACGCGTTCCAGGCTGCGAAAGTGAAACAGCAGTACTGGGAGCAGACCACTGCCGGTGGTAAAGGTGCTGAAAGCAGCGCTGGCTGGAACATCAAAGAGAACAAAGAAGCGTAATTGCGCATGTGGCCGGGGAGTTTTCCCCGGCCATTATGATTGGTTCACTATTCGGCGTGTTTTTGCGATGGAAAGAGCGTTAACGGTTATACCCATTGTATTATCATGTAGCGCCTGCATATCCCATCCTGCTCAGTTTCAAAGTTTAACTGTTAAGGTGGAAAAAAATGTACCCTGTTTTGGGATTTCGAATGACATGAGGCTAAGTGAGCCTGTGTTAGTTTACGAACCTTCTATATCTCGACGTGTAGGTAACAAATGGGAAATTGCTGTCTCTCCAGGAACATTTCCTTCCACCCACATTTTAAACTCTGAAGAGTGTCTTCGCTGGGATAAAGTGGACTGGCAGTCAGGGGAATATGATGTGGTATTGAAGGCGAGAACTCATAATACGGAACTTCGCTATGCGGCTCGCTTTATTCTCAGTGTAAATGCCAAAGGTGAGTTATCGCTAGCCAAAACAGAGTAGGAGAGTTTTTAAACGTTGCCGTTTTTTAAGAAAACATCAACGTTTGGATGCTGGTTCACCTCCATTTTTATTTGAATGCGAGTGCTTATTTGTGAAAATCAATGGGAATGAATATGGCTAGTCAATCATTAGTTAATCCGGGATATTGTATTGTTCAGCAACCCGGAACCCTGGATTTCCAGGCAAGGCTTTTATTCAATAATCCAAATAGTGATGCTGCACGTTATTTCATGCAGGTTAATAGTGATGCGCAGTGGTCAAAGCCTGGGCAGATGTTGATTCTAGATGTGCCGGGAAGTAATAATTCTGTGCAACTTAAGCAATTACAGCTTGCTAAAAAGAAAGTCAATGGTGCTCTGGCCGATCTTAACTCTGGAGAAGCGAATTTCTTTAACCAACATTTTAGTACTATAGCTGCAGTCACTAATTTTATGGATAAGTCCCTTGGTGTCGTTGCTGATGCAGGCGAAAAATATTTTAGTGAAATAGAAAAAAAACTTAAATCCATTGAGTTGGCTTACCAGAATCAGTACAGAGCACAAGGGACATTGATAAGCCAACAGTTTTTTGTTGAGCGTCAGCGCCTCTTTTCTGAGTTGGATGGTTTATTAAACAAATTGTCTCGTCTGACCTTAAAGATGAAACCCTATAACGAATTGAAGCATGCATTAGGCTTGTCAAGCAGATCCATTGTACATGAATGGAGTACAGCCGGAGTCGCTTCTATTCGTGGTTATTCAACATATATCGATAATGCCTCTAAGGCCGCTCGTTTTCTTAAAGCGGGAGGGTGGCTTGCAATAGGTTTTGCAGGTGCAAATACCACTAATGAAGTTTACAATGCCTGCACCGCGGGACGAGAGCAGAGTTGCTCTAAAGTTGCTGTGAAAAAATACAGCAGCTTTGGTGCAAGCCTGGCAGGGGGTATTTACGGTGGTAAATACGGAGCCATGGCAGGTGCTGGTGTATGCGTTGCGCTTGGTGTTGCGACGGGGGGCGTAGGACTGCTCGCCTGCTCCATTGTCGGGGCAGCTGCAGGTGGATACGTTGGTGGTGAGATAGCGGGCGGAGCGACTGAGTATATGATGGATAAAATATGGTGAATATAGAGAATTTACTATTATTTCTTATCGTGGTTTTATTGTTGATTGTTATAATTATGGATCTGCTCAGTTCTCGTTATTTCAAAAAACACGAGGCTGATTATAATCAGTTACTTTCAGACTATCGGCGCAAAGGATATGATCTGGATCTTGTAACCGACTATGCTTCTTTTTTTGGTTCGCTGGCTAATTATCAAAAAATAATCTGGTTCGTTCGCCTTTATAAAGGCATTAAAATGAAATTTACGCGTGAAAGGCTTGTTCAGGAAGAAGCTTATAAATATGTGCAGTCGTTACCTGAAGAAAGAATTGGCTGGATACTAAAGTTACATCGTCGTTATAAGCTACAGGCATTAATATTCACTCTATGGCTCATTGTTGGATTATATTTTATCACCTTCATTAAATAGTTTTGATATTCAATTTCTCAAACGCCGCCGTTCTCACCCCCGAGAGCGGCAGCGTTTGAGCGCTAATCATACCAGCAGGAATACGCCATGCGATTCACGATTATTTCTACGAAACCCGGTCATCAGCCGCCGCAGAGCAGCTGTGATTTTTATGCCCCGGGCGGCACCATTGGGCGCGGTACGGATAACAATCTGGTGTTGCCGGACAATGACCGCACCATCTCGCGCCTGCAGGCCATTGTTCACGTTGACGCCAATGGTGAATGTCGCGTCACTAACCGTGGCAGCGTCACCCGCGTGGTATTAAATGATATTCCGCTGGAGCGGGGGCGTCAGGTTGAACTGCAGGATGGCGACATTCTCGGTATTGATGACTACCGTATCGAAGTGGCCGAACTTATCCACGACACGCAGCCGGTGAGCCGCATGGCCGCCAGCATGCAGCAGCAGGCGCATCCGACAGCCGCGCCAGCGCCAGCATCGCAACCGAAGCCTGCTAACCCTGCGCCACGCGGTAAAGCGGAACCAACTGCCGTGCCGTCGGAAATCTGGGATAGCCTGATGCAGGAGTTTTCCATCTCCGACAGCATCTCCAGCAACCGTGCAAAACCGCAGTCAGCGGCTTCGCAGGATCCGTTCTCTCAGCCTGCGGCGCCGGAGCGTAATGCTGAAGATCCGCTGGCGATGTTCAACGACAGCGATCCCACGCTTGAGCGTAAGAATGTCGACCCGGACACGCTGTTCGGCGAAGAAACGCTGTTCAAAAAAGAGAGCATTTTCGACGACGTGACGCCTTCCACGCTGGTGCCACCTGTTGAGACTCAACCCGCCCCTAAAGAAGAGGCGGTAGATGAACTCGATCCGCTGGCGCTATTTGGTGGCAAGGCCAGCGCGCCGGCTGCACGCAATGATGACCCGCTCGGGCTGATGGGCGGGGCGCCGTTAACCCATCCGGATGACATCACTGACGAAAAGCCAGCGCCTGAGCCTGAGCAGGAGGAAGACGTCCTTGCCGGTTCCCCGCTTTTTGCCCCTGAGCCGCAGGAAACGCCGCGTGCAGAAGAGGAGCCGGTGAGACCAGATTACGCAGGTTTCACGATGCCTACGCCGCAGGCCGTTGCGCGCAGCAGCGCTCAGACCCCTAAGGGCCGACTGCGTATCGATCCGGTTAATAACGCTGCCTCGCCATCTGCTACCGCGAACACTGGAGAGAAGGGCGATGTGTTGCAGGGGGAACTGCTGCAGGCACTGCTGGAAGGGATGGGGCTGAGCGAAATGCAGCCTGTCCCGCAGTTTGACCGGGAAAATATGCGTCAGCTGGGGCAGATCCTCGGCATGTTCTCTCAGGGCACCGTGGCGCTGCTCTCCTCACGCTCTATTCTTAAACGCGGCGTAAAAGCCGATATGACCATGGTGCTGGACGATGCCAACAACCCGTTCAAGCTGTTGCCGACCGGGAAAACGGTTCTGATCCAGATGTTTGGCACCCCGATGCCGGGCTTTATGCCGCCAACGAAATCCGTGCGCGATGCGTTGATCGATCTGCAGGCGCACCAGTTGGGCATGATCTCCGGCATCCGCGCCATTATTGCCGCGATGCTGCAATCCTTTAATCCGGAACAACTGGAAGAGCAGGCGAAGCAAAACGGCATGACCTCGCGTCTGGCGCTGCCGGGCAGCCGTAAAGCCGCCCTGTGGGACTATTTTGTTCGCAGCTATGGCGAGACGGCGGGCGAGATTGAGGATGACTTCCACACCCTGTTCGGCGAAGCCTTCCTTCATGCGTATGACATGGAGGTGAATCAGTACAAAGACTCACAGAGCGGATCGGAAGACAAATGAATATCGCAACGGCTTCTCTCTCCCGCCAGGGGACGCGCGCCAGCAACCAGGATCAGACGGGAGAAACCATAGGGGAACGTTCAGCCTGCTTTGTCGTCTGTGACGGCATCGCTGGCCTGCCGGGCGGTGAGGTGGCCGCTGAACTGGCCCGCAACAGTATTATTTCCCGCTTCGATGGCGACAAACACCTTAACGCGCAGCATATCCGTGATTATGTGCAGACCGCGAATCGCACCATTCTCAGCGAACAGCAGGCCGTTCAGGATTATCGCCGGATGGGCACGACGCTGGTCAGCCTGTTTATTGACCGTGATTATGGCCTGGCCTACTGGGCGCATGCCGGAGACAGCCGTCTGTATCTGTTTCGCCGGGGATGGCTGTGGCATGTCACCACCGACCACAGCCTGGTGCAGCAGATGAAAGATGCCGGGCACCAGACCGACAACCTGAACAGTAATCTGCTCTATCTGGCGCTGGGGATTGAAAACGGTGGGCCGGAAGCGAGCTACAGCGATGTCGTGCAGGTCGAAGACGGCGATGCATTCCTGCTCTGCACCGACGGGTTCTGGCACGGCGTCAGCGAAGAGCAAATGAAGCAATCGCTGCATATGGTCAATACGCCCCAGGAATGGCTGACCTTAATGAACCAAATCATTCAAAAGAATGGCGAGCAGGAGGGGAATGCGCAGGATAACTACACCGCCCTGGCGGTATGGATGGGCAACCCTCAGGACACCACTTTGCTGCATACCCTCTCTGATGCAGCACAATTTCTTCCCTGCGGAACTGATTAGACACACAAGGAACGATATGAAACTTTGGCTATCGGGTTTGGCACTTCTGGCGGTGACCTCCACCGCGCAGGCTGAGAATTTCCGCATCGTGCAGTCTCCTGCGCAGAAGCTGGATATCTGGATCGACAACATCAAAGACAACACCCCGCAAAGCTGGTGTAAGCCGGAGGTGGCACTGCGCATCGTGGCGAACGGCAAGAAGGATGTCTCTGTGCTGGAAAACTTCGTGCCACGCCTTGGCTCACTGCTGGAACACCAGTGCAGCAAAGTGAACACGCTCAGCTGGACGCTCAACGATCCGGCGGGAACGACGCTGGCGCAAGGAGCCGCCGCCAAAGCGCAGGAGTGGGCGCTGGTGGTGAAACAGCAGCAGGCGACGCCAGCCGTGACGACGACCACTGCCAGCGGGGCGTTAATGCCGCCGGATCAAAACGTTGCAACCCATACGGTTGCCGCTGACCGCACGCCGTGGCAGGAGTTTACCCTCCAGGACGGCTGTCACCTGCGCACCTTCTGGGAAGGCGGCGCATCTGCACCGGCGCTCTTTATTCCGGATTCTGATACCACCCGCTGCGGCAATGGCAGCTGGCTCAGCGGTCACACCGTGATCTCCCAGTCCCGCAACGGCGGGCAAAAAGAGATGGCTGTGACGTACATTCATGGCTTCCCGGTCATGGGGCTGAATCAAAACGCTGACCCGGAAAACGCGCTGATCACCTCCGTCAACAAAGAGCGCATGGTTTTCAGCACCCCAAACAGCGACCAGAGCTGGATGATCCTGCCTTACGATAACGCGCTCAACGGCTGGAAAAGTAACGGCACGGTGGCAGTAGAGATTTCCCGTGAAACCGCCAGCGATGATGCAAAGCTGCAGGCGCGTATTGCGGCGGTGAAGAAAACCTGGAGCGCCTGGGTCGCACCCGGCACCTCACTGAATATCGTTCTGATTGACACCCTGCGCCCTCAGCTGCGCGATCCGGCGGTGGGCGCATGGCGCGCGGCGAATTAAGGAATGGTTATGAATACGCTCTATCAACAGCTGGCGGGTGAAACGCTCAATGACGCGCTGGCGCGTCTGGAAGCCGGGATCAAAGCCCGTCCGGCAGATGCCGACCTTCGCGCCGCGTTCGTGCAGTTTTTAACCCTTAGCGGCAACTGGACCCGGGCGCTGACCCAGCTGAAAAGCTGGCTGGTGCTGAAGCCTCAGGCGAAGCCGACCGTCACACTGCTTGAGCAGGCCATTCAGGGTGAGCTGCAGCGTGCGCAGGTGATGGCGGGCCAGGCGCGTCCAGCCATGCCTGAATCTCAGTGGCCGTGGCTGACCACGCTTGCCGCCGCGCTTAACGAAGAGGGCGAGCGCGCCCAGGCGTTGCGTCTGGAAGCCCTTGAACAGGCGCAGGCAACGGCGGGACACATCATCCTTGAAAACGAGGAGACGCAGGCGTTTGACTGGCTGATGGAGGGTGATGCCCGTCTTGGTCCGGTGTGCGAAACCCTTGTTAACGGACGCTATTTCTGGCTGCCGTTTAACGCTATTGCGGAGATCCGTTTCCAGGCGCCCGCCAGCGTGACCGATCTGGTCTGGCGTCATGCGCTGGTCCGTCTTACCGACGGTACCGAGCAGGTGTGCCAGATCCCGGCGCGCTATCCTTTTGCGGCTGATGCCCCGGATGCGGTCAAACTGGGGCGCACTACCGAGTGGCATCCGCTTGATGAGAGCGGCACGCTGTATGAAGGGCTGGGTCAAAAAGCCTGGCTGAGCGAGCAAAGCGAAAGCCCGCTGCTGTCGTTAAGCCTCGTGACGTTTGCGACGGACGGAGCCGATGAGTAATCCCGCTGGCGAAGGCGATCTGCTGCGCAGCGGCTGGCAGGCCCGCAGCAAGCAGGATAAGGTGGGGGCGCGCGACAAAATGCAGCCCTCGCTGCTGGATCGCCTTACGGATAACGACCCGGAAAAAAAGCGTGAGCCAGCCAACAGTAATCTGATCACCCACGCTGCGCTGCGTCGCAATGTCCTGCGGGATCTGCAGTGGCTGTTTAATACCATCAACCATGATGCCTCCGGCGATCTGAGCGCCTTGCCGCAGGTGAGCCGCTCGGTGATCAACTTCGGCGTCGCGCCGCTCGCAGGTAAGCGAATGTCAGATATCGAATGGCACGATATTCAGCGCAAGCTCACCGAGGCCATCATCAATTTTGAACCGCGCATTTTGCCGCAGGGATTGCAGGTGCGCTGCGTGTCGGATACCTCCTCGCTGGATCTGCACAACGTGCTCTCCATTGAGATAAAAGGGCGTTTATGGTGTGTGCCGTACCCGCTGGAGTTTCTGTTTCGCACCGATGTCGATCTGGAAAACGGCCATTTTGAACTGAAAGATGCGGGGTAATCATGGAAAGTAAACTGCTCGAATACTACAACCGTGAGCTGGCCTACCTGCGTGAAATGGGGGCCGAGTTTGCCGAGCGCTACCCAAAAGTCGCCGGACGACTGGGCATGCGCGGCGTTGAAGTGGCGGACCCGTACACGGAACGCCTGATGGAAGGTTTCGCTTTTCTGACCTCCCGCGTGCAGATGAAAATGGATGCCGAGTTTCCGCGTTTCTCCCAGCGTCTGCTGGAGATGATCGCGCCGAATTACCTCGCGCCAACCCCATCAATGGCGATTGCGCAAATCGAGCCCGACAGCAGCCGGGGCGACCTGAGCAATGGCTTTATTGTGCCGCGCGGCACCATGATGGACAGCCTGGCGCTGAAAAAGACCGGCGTAACCTGCAGCTATACTACGGCGCACGAGGTTAATCTGCTGCCGCTGAAAATTGACAACGTGGAGCTGGGCGGCGTGCCTGCTGACCTGCCGCTGGCACAACTGGGGTTAAGCCAGCGGGGAATCAACAGCGCGTTGCGGATCCGCATTGCCTGCGACGGCCCGCAAAACCTCGGCCATCTGAATTTCGACCAGCTGACGTTTTTCCTCAGCGGCCCGGACATTGAAGCGCTGAAGCTGCTGGAGCTGGTGATGGAACATCACGCCGGAATCGTCTGCCAGACGGTCAGCCCGCAACCTCAGCGACAGCTGCTGGCGTCGGATGCCTTGTGTCAGGAGGGCTTTGCCGCGGATCAGGCACTGCTCCCGGACGATCTGCGCAACTTTGACGGTTATCGTCTGCTGCAGGAGTATTTCGCGTTCCCAGCCCGTTTCCGCTTTATCAGCCTGAGCGGCCTGAACACGCTGCTCCAGCGCTGTGAAGGCGAAAAAGCCTTCGATATCTTCATCCTGCTGGATAAATCAGATGAACAGCTGGAGCGCGTGGTGGATGCCAGCCATCTGGCGCTGCACTGCACGCCAGTCATCAACCTGTTCCCGAAGGTGGCGGCGCGTCAAAAGCTGAATGAAGGCCAGCACGAATACCATCTGGTGGTCGATAACATCCGCCCGCTGGATTATGAAATTTACGCGGTGAATAAAATCTTCGGCAGCGCGGACGGTCAGCGTGACGACCAGACGTTTCGTCCTTTCTGGAGCACCTGGAGCGGGGACGCGGGCAACTACGGAGCCTATTTTTCCCTGCGCCGGGAACAGCGCGTGCTCTCAGAGCATGCCCAGCGCTACGGCACCCGTACCGGCTATATCGGTTCAGAGGTGTTTGTTTCGCTGGTGGATGAACAGCACGCCCCGTGGCAGGAAAACCTGCGCTACATCTCTGCCGAGGTGCTCTGCACCAGCCGCGACCTGCCGCTGATGCTACAGCAGGAGCTTGGGCAGTTCATCATGGCCGACTCCATGCCGGTGAAATCGTTGACCCTGCGTAAAGGCCCGACGCCACCGCGTCCGGCGCTGGCAGAAGGGTTCAGCACCTGGCGGCTTATCAGCCAGCTGCAGATGAACTACCTCAGCCTGATGGACAGCGAGAATGAAGAGGGGGCTGCCGCGCTTCGCCAGCTGTTAGGGCTGTATGCCAACCTGGCCGAAACGGCCGTGGCGCGTCAGGTGGAGGGGGTTCTCCACTGCGTGCTGGAGCCGGTTCACCGCCGCGTGCCTGAACCCGGTCCGGTCGTTTTCGCCCGCGGAATCGGCATTACCCTGACCGTAGACGAGCGGGCGTTTTCCGGTGCCAGCCCGTGGCTTTTCGGCAGCGTGCTGCAACGCCTGTTTGCCCGGCTGGTATCCATCAACAGCTTTACTGAGTTCACCCTGAAGAGTCAGCAGCGCGGTGAGATTGGCTACTGGGCACCGAGAATGGGTAAAAGGGCGCTGGTATGAGTGACGCTGCCACTGCACCGCTGCGCGTGCATCGCCTGACGAAGCTGCCGGAGACGTTCTGGCACGGGGTCCGTCAAACGCCCTGGCGCTACGATCTGTTTCAGCTGTTAAGGCGTATTGATGCCCAGGGCGGCGAGCGCTACCCGCTGGGACGCGCGCCGCTGCCGAAATTTGAGCCGCTGCGCATCGGCCAGCAGCCGTCGATGAGCTTTGCGCCGTCGACGCTGGCCGAGGTCAGCCTGCGGGAAGAGAGCGGGCTGCATGAGGTGTCTATCCTCAGCTTCGGGCTGTTTGGTCCGAACGGCCCGCTGCCGGTTCACATGACCGAATATGCCCGCGAGCGTATTCATCACCATCAGGACACCAGCCTGAGCGCGTTTGTCGATCTGTTTCATCATCGTCTGACGCTGCTGTTTTACCGCGCCTGGGCGGATGCGCAGCCTGCCGTCTCCCTTGATCGCGCTGACAACAAACGCTTTGAGGGCTACCTGGCCTCGCTGATTGGCATGGGACAGCCGGGCCAGATGAATAAAGGCAGCCTGAGCGCCCATGCCCGCTTTACCCACGCTGGGCATCTGACCCGCCACAGTCGGGATCCGGAGGGGCTGGAGAAGATCCTGCGCAACTATTTTAACGCCCCGGTCAGGCTGGTAAGCAACGTGCCGCAGTGGATGCCGCTCTCCACGCGTGAGCAGGCACAGCTGGGGGAAGGTCGCCGTATGCCGCGCATGGGGGAGTCCGCCTTTCTTGGCGTCGCCGTCCGCGACGTACAGCATAAGTTTCGTATTGAAATCGGCCCGCTGAGCGCTGAAGAGTACAACCGGTTTTTACCTGGCGAAGCGTGGGTCACCGAACTGCGCGACTGGGTGCGCCAGTACATTGGGGTGGAGTTTGAATGGGAAACGCGGGTGATCCTGCATGAAGACGCGGTGCAGGGTACCTCCCTCGGCAGCAATGGGCAATTAGGCTACAACACCTGGCTGGGCCTTCAGCCGCAGCCTGTTCCGCGTGGCGATCTGGTCTATCGCGCAGAGCGGTAATCCTTCCGTATACCGAATCATTGTTAATGGAAACTAACATGTCAGAAATTAGCCGTGCCGTGCTCTTCGGCAAACTGGATACGCTGTTATTTACCTCGCTGGAAAGCGCGACTGCCTTCTGCAAGCTGCGCGGTAACCCCTATGTTGAGCTGGTGCACTGGCTGCATCAACTGATGCAACAGCAGGATGGCGATTTGCAGCAGGTCATCCGCCACTTTGCCCTCGACGAACAGCAACTGACGCGCGATATCGTGGCCGCGCTGGATGCGCTGCCGCGCGGCGCGAGTTCCGTTTCCGATCTCTCCGAACATATCGACAGCGCCGTAGAGCGCGCCTGGGTCTATGGCTCGCTGAAGTTTGGCGTCAGCCGCATACGTGGCGGCCATTTGCTGATCGGCCTGCTCAAAACCTGGAACCTGGCAAACGTGCTGAAAAGCATTTCGGCGCAGTTCACCCGTCTTAACGTCGAGGTGCTGATCGAGCAGTTCGATACGGTTTGCGCCAACAGCAAAGAGACGCAGCAGGCTGCGGCCACCGTCGAGGCGCCAGCGGGTGCGGTACCAGCAGCGCAGGGTACGCTGGCTCAGTACGGCCAGGATCTCACCGCCCGCGCCCGCGAAGGGAAGATTGACCCGGTAGTCGGGCGTGATGAAGAGATCCGCCAGATGGTCGATATCCTGATGCGTCGCCGCCAGAACAACCCGCTGCTGACCGGTGAGGCCGGCGTCGGGAAAACGGCGGTGGTGGAAGGGCTGGCGCTGCGTATCGCCGATGGCGACGTGCCGGAGCCGCTGCAAAATATTCAGCTGTGGCTGCTGGATATCGGCATGCTGCAGGCTGGCGCAGGCATGAAGGGCGAGTTTGAAGCCCGTCTGCAGGCGTTGATCAACGAGGTTCAGTCCAGCGCCACGCCGATTATTCTGTTTATCGATGAGATCCACACCCTGATTGGCGCAGGCGGCCAGCAGGGGACAGGCGATGCGGCGAACCTGCTGAAGCCCGCTCTGGCGCGCGGACAGCTGCGTACCATCGGCGCCACCACCTGGGCGGAATACAAAAAGTACATCGAGAAAGATCCGGCGCTGACCCGTCGTTTCCAGACGGTGCAGGTTCACGAACCGGACGAAACGAAAGCCATTCTGATGCTGCGCAGTACCGTATCGCCGCTGGAGACCCACCACCAGGTGCTGCTGCTCGACGAAGCGGTCAGCGCGGCGGTGAAGCTGTCGCATCGCTATATCCCGGCGCGTCAGCTGCCGGATAAAGCCGTTGCGCTGCTCGACACCGCCTGTGCCCGCGTGGCGGTCAGCCAGAGCGCGCCACCGGCGCAACTGGAAGATTGCCTGCGCCATCTTGCCGCGCTGGACGTGGAGATTGAGATAGCCGAACGCGAAGCGCGCGTTGGTGCAGGCCTTTATGAGCGCGTAACGGCGTTAATCACAGAACGTGATGCGTACGAAAGCAAACGTGAAGCCCTGACCCAGCGCTGGGAAGAAGAGCGCGGTCTGGTGCAGGAAATTATCCGCCTGCGCGCCGCGCTGTTTGCCGCGGGCGAGGAGGAGTCCGCCGGGCTGCACAGCCAGCTGGCGGAACAGCAGCAGGCGCTGAAAACGTTGCAGGGCGATGAGCCGCTGCTGTTTGCGGCGGTAGATGAAAACGTGGTTGCAGCAGTGGTTTCCGACTGGACCGGGATCCCGCTGGGGCGGATGGTGAAAAACGAGATCGACGCGGTGCTGAATCTCGCCGACACGCTGAACCAGCGCGTTATCGGCCAGCGTCACGGTCTGGATCTCATTGCCAGTCGCGTGAAAACCTCGCGGGCAAAACTCGACGATCCCAACAAACCGGTGGGCGTCTTTATGCTTTGCGGCCCGTCCGGCGTCGGTAAAACGGAAACCGCGCTGGCGCTGGCGGAATCGCTGTACGGCGGCGAGCAGAACGTTATCACCATCAACATGAGTGAGTTCCAGGAAGCGCACACCGTTTCCACCTTAAAAGGTGCGCCGCCGGGCTACGTCGGGTATGGTGAAGGTGGTGTCTTAACCGAGGCCGTGCGCCGCCGTCCGTATAGCGTAGTGCTGCTGGATGAAATTGAAAAAGCGCACCCGGACGTCCACGAAATCTTCTTCCAGGTCTTTGACAAAGGCTGGATGGAGGACGGTGAGGGACGCCACATCGATTTCCGCAACACCATTATTATTCTGACGTCCAACGTTGGCACTGACCTGATCAGCGCTATGTGTGCCGATCCGGAACTGATGCCGGAACCGGACGCCTTAAGCGGCGCGCTGCGCCAGCCGCTGCTGGAGGTGTTTCCGCCTGCGCTGCTGGGCCGCCTGCTGGTGGTGCCGTATTACCCGCTCAGCGACGCGATGCTGGGGCAGATTGTTCGCCTGCAGCTCAAGCGCATTCAGCGTCGTCTGGAAGAGAATCACAATATCATTTCTGAGTTTGACGACAGCGTGGTGGAACAGATTGTTCAGCGCTGTACCGAGGTGGAGTCTGGTGGCCGCATGGTAGATGCTATTTTGACCAACACCCTGCTGCCTCAGATGAGCCAGATCTTACTTACCGCCAGCCGCAGCGACGAGCAGTACCGACGTCTGCATGTCACCTGCGAGCAGGGCGAGTTTCACTGTCAGTTTGCCGCGTAATAATCATCAAGAGAACTGTAAAAGATGACGGATAATGATAACAATCGGACTGTCCCAAACGCGCTCCCGGTCGGGTACCGCTTCAACGAGTTTGAAATCAAAGAGGTGATCGGCGGCGGCGGTTTTGGCATCGTTTATCGCGCGTGGGATCACCAGCTCGAACGCACTATCGCTATCAAAGAATTTATGCCTTCCTCGCTCGCCGTGCGCGGCGACGACATGACCCTGGTGCTGCGCAGCGAGCGCTTTGGCAAAGCGTTTTCCGCAGGCCTGAACAGCTTCATTCAGGAAGCCCGTCTGCTGGCGCGCTTTAACCACCCGAACCTGCTGCATGTCCTGCGTTTCTGGGTGCAAAACGACACGGCCTACATGGGTACGCTGTTTTACAGCGGCACCACGCTTTCGCGCCTGCGCGAAGAAAAACCGGAGCTGATCAACGAGGCCTGGATCCGCCGCACGCTGCCGATGCTGTTTGGTGCCATCAAGACCATCCACGACGAAGGCTATCTGCACCGTGATATCTCGCTGGATAACATCCAGATCCAGGATAACGGCCTGCCGGTACTGCTTGATTTCGGCTCCGCGCGCCGCACCATCGGTAACCTTTCTGACGAAACGGAAACCATGCTGCGACCGGGTTTTGCACCGATCGAGCAGTACACCGACGACAACGAAAGCGAGCAGGGACCGTGGACGGATATTTACGCCCTTGGCGCCGTGCTGCGCACCCTGATCGTGGGTTCTCCGCCGCCGGTGAGCGTGGTGCGTTCTATTCAGGATACCTGCAAGCCGCTGGTGGAAATTATGCCGCAGGGCTATTCCATCCCGCTGCTGCAGGCCATCGACCGCGCGCTGGCGCTGCACATGGAAGACCGTCCGCAGTCTATCGACGAATTCGCCGCGCTGATCGAGATGCCGGTTGCGGGCATAAACGATGTGCTGACGGCGAAAAAACCGGGCACCATGCTGGTACCGGTGGAAGAGGAAAAGCCGGCTTCAGCACTCGACTGGCGTCGTTACAAAATCCCGGGCATGGTTGCCGCAGGCGTGCTGGTGGGTGTGGTCGCCGGAGCGATGCTGTTCAGCGGTGGCAAGGATGCGCCAGAGCAGGCTGCGCAGGCACCCGCAGAGACGCGTCCGACGGAAACCGCCGCGAACGCGCCAGACGTGAAGCCAGAAACGGCGAAGGTGAGCGAGCAGGCGACGGCGCAACAAACGCCACCGCCTGTCGAGAGCCCTGTTGCGCTGGTCTATATCCGCATCCAGGACGGCGAAACGCTGAAAGTGAACGGCGAGCCAAAAGCGCTGCGTCCGGCGACCAACGGCTATGCATCGCTCAAGCTGCCCGCCGGTGAGGCGAAGATTGAACTGCAGGGTAACGGGAAAACGCGCAGCCAGACGCTGGATATTGCCAAGCCGGGCACCTGGCTGGTGAATCCGTAGGAATTTAAACAGGAGATACTATGGAAGTGTACGATCTTCGAAGCCAAAGGCTTCGTCCAAAGGAATTCGAAAAGATTGTCTCTCCTGTCTATGCACGGAGCGACGTAGGGCGTGAGTTTGTTGTGGTGCGAGGCGTTTCAAATCCATTTCACAGCATTGATGGTTTAACGTTACGACATCGCTTCGAATTTAATCCTAATGCCGTTTTTGATCCCCTCTATGCGCAAAATCTTAATAAAATACAGCGGTTAATTGATTCAGGGGAGGTGGTCTTAATAGATCACCGTCAACGGACAAAAGCCCTATATCCCTTTTTCATCTCTGAGTCAGGGGAGTTGTTTTGTGTTGATGAGACGATCTACAACTCAGCTTTTGTGAATTACGTCCTCGAACGTTACCGAAATAATGTCGCTCTATTTGGAAAACCAGCCCCAACGCGTGATTCATTCGTTCCCTCTACCAATAATTACGGGCCGGGTTACTGGAAAACTGTTGAAGATGATTATCATGGCACAAAAAATGTTGTGATTATGGCGATTAATCGACTGACGAGCATGGGGGATGAGGGACGAGTATTTGGATCGGACGGTAAAGATTACATGAATACGTCGCGCGATAAAATTCAGCGCTGGACAGCGCTACCCGGAGATCTGGATGGAGAATCGCGCGTGTTTATATCTAAGAAATCGGTCATCAGACGATACGGAGAACAACGATCCATTTATCAGAAATACCTTGAGAGTGATGATGCCTGGGCAGTAAGTGGTAAATCATGGCAATGGATACCTGGAGTCAGAGAAGAGGATTATGAATTTAAAAAGTAAATTATGGTATTTCTGGGGAAGCATGGATGTACTGGCTCTTTTGCTTTATTCTGTAAACTCACTTCGTCAGGACAGGATCCCCTTGATTTCAGATTTAATCGCGTTCACAGGAACCTCAGATGTAGTTTCAGGAGGCGGTTACAACTTTATCGTAACACTCTTTTTTATATTTGATTTGCTCTTGTTACTTTCACTTTTTATTTCGGCCTGGTTGTTTTTTAAGAGAAAAGACGTTGCGATTAAATTTGCCCTTGCTCAGGAAGTTTTCCGTCTAATTTCGTTCAGATGTTCGGTTTCTTTTTTCCCACTTTTGGTAAGTGTGTTTGGTATTACAAGTGTCTGGGTAAATTTAGGATTGTTCGTTATCTCGGAACTGCTAAAAATATATTCTCTTGTTTACTTAATGGGCAAAAGAAAAAGAAATCATTCACTTTGATATATAAATGACGCTGATGCGTAGATGCGAACCTCTTTTCTAAATCGCATAAGCTAGATGGAATAAAAATTATGCTCAACCGAATTACCGTTCAGCTCCCGGTGGAGGGGCTTCTGTTCTGGAAACTGACGGGCCGCGAGGCGATGTCCGAGTCGTTCGCGCTGACGCTGACCGTGCTCGGCACGGACGCGCGCATTGACCGCAGCAAACTGCTGGGCCAGCCGGTCACGGTGACCATCCCGACGCAGAACCTGCTGACGTCCCGCTATGTTAACGGCAAGATTACCCGCGTGGCGGTCAGCGCCGTTGAGCTGACGGGCACCCGCTATGCGGTGTACCAGCTGACGGTGGAGCCGGACCTGTGGCCGATGAAGCGCGACCGTAACCTGCGTATTTTCCAGGGCCAGACGGTGCCGCAGATTGTGAAAACCCTGCTGGCTGAACATCAGGTCAACGTGGAGGATAAACTTACCGGCAGCTACCGGGTGTGGGACTACTGCGTGCAGTATCAGGAGTCGAGCCTGGACTTCATCAGCCGCCTGATGGAGCTGGAAGGGATTGCCTATCACTTCAGCCACGAGGCCGACAAGCACACCCTGGTGCTCACCGACGCCGCCACCCAGCATCAGCCGTTCAGCGGCTATGAGGTCATTCCTTACCACCAGACGCCGTCCGGCGGCAGTACGGATGAAGAGGGCATCAGCCAGTGGGCGCTTGAGGACAGCGTGACGCCGGGGATTTACAGCCTCGACGACTATGACTTCCGCAAGCCGAACGCGTGGCTGTTCCAGGCCCAGCAGAACCCGGCGTCGCCGAAGCCGGGCAGCATTGACGTCTACGACTGGCCGGGACGCTTTGTGGAGACCGGGCATGCGGAGTTTTACGCCCGCATTCGCCAGGAGCGCTGGCAGGTTGAGCACCAGCAGATTCAGGCCACCGCCACGGCGGCGGGGATTGCGCCGGGCCACACCTTCACCCTGACCAACGCGCCGTTCTTCAGCGATAACGGCGAGTATCTGGTGACGGCGGCGGGCTACCACTTCGAAGAGAACCGCTACGCCAGCGGCGAAGGTGAAACTGTTCACAGGACCGATTTCACGGTCATCCCGGCGTCGGTCTCTTATCGCCCGGCGCAGAGCACGGCGTGGCCGCGCACCTACGGCCCGCAGACCGCGAAGGTGGTGGGCCCGAACGGCGAGAGTATCTGGACCGACAAATACGGTCGCGTGAAGGTGAAGTTCCACTGGGACCGTCTGGCGAAGGGGGATGACACCAGCTCCTGCTGGGTGCGCGTGTCGAGCGCGTGGGCGGGCCAGGGCTACGGCGGGGTGCAAATCCCGCGCGTCGGCGACGAGGTGGTGGTGGACTTTATCAACGGCGACCCGGACCGTCCGATTATTACCGGGCGTGTGTACAACGACGCGAGCATGCCGCCGTGGGCGCTGCCGGCGGCGGCGACGCAGATGGGCTTTATGAGCCGGACGAAAGACGGCTCCGTGGACAACGCCAACGCCCTGCGCTTTGAGGATAAAGCAGGTGCAGAGCAGGTGTGGATCCAGGCCGAGCGCAACATGGACACCAGCGTTAAAAATGATGAAACGCACAGCGTCGGCGGCGAGCGCAGCCATTACGTGAAGAAAAATGAACTGCATCGCGTGGAAGCGAATCAGACCCAGGCTGTCAAAGGTGGGACTGAGATCCTGACCGGCAAAGGCAAGCTGGATGCGGCGGTGGAGCAGTACGTCATTGCTTCCGGGACGAAGCTGCGGCTGGTCTCAGGGGAAAGCGCCATTGAGCTGAATGCTAACGGCAAGATTAACCTGATCGGTAAAGAGTTTAACTTCTTCGTGGAAGGGGATGGTTATATCACCACGGGCGGTAAGCTGCACCTGAATACCTCGGGAACCAAGCCGGGCACCACGGCACCGGGATCGGGGCATAAAGGGGATATTGATGCGGCTGTGCAGGCGAAATTTACGCCAAAAGATGAGTAAGGCCGGTGCGGTGCTTATCGCATTATTAACGACGGGAATGGCTGAAGGAGGCGCTCAGAAACAGGATCTTTGGAAGTTCATTTCCGGGATGAGCACATCACTCAGATCATTATCCGTTACAAGCCTAAGCAATGCGCCGTTGTCATTTAAGATCACCAGACAAAATGAATATATCAATTTCTACAATGCTGACGATTTCAAACTGGATGATGGAGCGAGCATTACCGAAATTGGTTTACGTTTAAGCAAAGATAACGGCGACATGGCGCCTTTACTGAATTTTTCACCGTCAGGTCAATGCATAACGCTTGATACCGTTAAAATGCACTTTCCGCAACTGGTGCTCACTGACTATCCGCAAGGCCGCTCTGAGAATGAAGTGACCAGTTATACCGCGCCAAAAGACAGTAATGGACAAAAGGTGAGCTTCAGTTTCACCGTGAAAAAACCTGACTGTCTGGATTCTGTCGTCATAAGCGCCGAATAAGAAACACAGTTCCCATGTCCTGACGGGGTTTCCAGTGGTGAGAAGCGCAATAAATATTCATTGAATGACAATTAACGTGAAAAAAAACACTCCGGTATTTCTTTTTTCTGCCCTGATGTTTACCTGTCTGAGCAGCAATGTGGTTTTGGCTCAGGTGATGCCTTCCGTTCTGACAAAACGGGATTTTTCTGTGCAGATTAAAGACCAGCCTGTCGCATTGGGCGACAGATGGACTCCTGATATTGCCCGTAAAATTGACGTGCCGTTGGAAGGCCATTTTGTCGGTGAAGTTCCTTTTGACGGAACAAACTATAAATTCTACCAGCATCAAAAGGCTGGGTTAGAAATATTCATTTCCAATCTCTGGTGGGATAAAGCAGAAAGAAGCGTTGACGATTATATCGTGTCCCAGATTACGCTGACTGCCTCAGATATTTTAACGCCGCGTGGCGTTCATGTGGGTTCAACAATCAGAGAGCTGAACAATGCGTACGGCGATGGTCAGTTCGAAAATGATTCCGGGGAGAAGTGGATTTCCTATGAATTGGGTAAGAAATTGCTCTCTTTTAAGGTTATAGACAGTCAGGTTGTGAAAATAACCATGAATTACGAAAATGGTACTTCAGAGTGATTTATGACCAAAAAATATTTGGCAGTCGCATTGTTCACCGCTTTATTGACAGGCGTCGTTGAAACGTCATCGGCGCTTGAATTATCGCAATACAATAAGCTCGAAACGGTTAGCCGCAAAGGGAAAAACGTTTCGCGACTCCGCAGGTAAAATAATCGGCTCAACGTACAAGAATGGCGAAATCGTTTATACCGTGACGTATGCACCCGCGAAACTGGTTGTCAGCAAAGGTAGCCAGGTTTTAGTCGAACAGTCAGGTCAATGGCGTAAATAATAAAACTGCCAACCAAAGGGCCAGCATGGATTGGCCTTCTTGTTTCTCACAATATTAACCATCCCGAGTTCACTTATGAAATACACCCTCCAGGAAGGTTCGTTTTCCCTTTTTCCTGCTGCCTGGCAGGATAACAGTATGAATATTATTCGCGATGACGAAAGCGGACTGTCCGTGGTGGTCAGCCGCGGCGTAATCCCGGACGGCAGCGACTACGAACAAGAGTTTCACCGCCAGTGGGATGTGCTGCGTCCTCAGATGGGCGAAATTGCCCAGAGCGAATTCCGGAATGTAAAAGCCGGCCCTGACGGAAAAATTAACGGGCTGGAAGTTGAGACCACCTTCGACCGTAACGGGCAGCGCCTGTGGCAAAAACAGCTGGCCGTACAGACGCCGGGCAAACCGGTATTGATGATTTTTACCCTCTCGGCACTCAGAGCATTCACCGAAGAGGACGAGGTGCGCTGGAGCGCGCTTAAGCAAAGTCTGACGCTAAACGACAACCGGAATGTGTAAGGCATGAGCGATAACAACGCGGCCCGTAAGGGCGACGAGATTATTCACTCCAGCATTTTTGCTGACATCACCAGCATTGTGGCGGAAGGTGCCGCCTATGCGGTGATCGGCGCGGCGGTAGGCGCTGCTGCAACCGTAGCGGCACCACTGCTGGGGGCGGGGGCCGCGGCAGCAGGCGTGGCGGCAATTGGATCCAGCTGTCTGTTAAGCGGGATTATCGGCGGCGTGCTGGCGAACGTGGCAGGGATCACTGACGATATCAGCAATGCCGCGGAAGGGTTGGGCAATGCGCTTTTCCCTCCGTCGCCTGCGGGCAAAATTACCACCGGTTCGAATAACGTTCTGACGAATGCGATCCCCGCCGCGCGCGCGGCCGGAACGCTGACGCCTGCGGATACCCCTTCCCCTGAACCACAGTCGCCGGGCAGTTTTGCCGACTACGCGGGCATGCTCCTTTCCGCCGCCGGACAATTTGGCAGCGAAATGTGGCAGCCGAGCGTGGCCTCTGCCGCGGCGGGGACCTCGCCGCTGGAAGAAGACAAGGTGGCGTGCGAAAAACACTCCGGGCCGCAGTATCTGGCGGAAGGCTCCAAAAGCGTCTTTATCAACGGACAGCCTGCGGTGCGCGCGAAAGATCGCACCACCTGTGAAGGCACGGTTTCCGACGACGTCTCACCGAACGTGATCATTGGCGGCGACACGCTCACGGTTCGCGATATCAAAAGCGGTAAAACGCCGGGACTGGCGCTGGGGATGATTGCGCTCTCCCTGCTGCGCGGGCGTCCGGGCAAGATTCTGAAAAATATGCCCTGCGCGCTGGCGGCGGCTGGCGGCGGGATGCTGGCCGATATGGCCGTGAATGCCGTGTTCGGCTCCTCGCACCCGGTTCACGCCGCCACCGGCGTAAAGGTACTGAATGACGACGATGAGCTCGATTTCTCGCTGCCAGGGCGTTTCCCGCTTCGCTGGCAGCGCAGCTATAACAGCCTGACTACCCGCGAAGGGCTGTTCGGGCTGGGCTGGGCAACCACCTTTGACAGCTATCTGACGCTGGAAGAAAACAACGCCACCTGGTTCGACGAAACCGGGCGTGAGCTGAGCTTCGAGCTGCCGCCTGTCGACCGCGCGTTTTACAGCATCAGCGAAGGCATTATTATCCGCCGCAATGAGAGCGGCGACGTCGCGATCGCCGATGATGACGGTGCGGTATGGCGTCTGTATAAACCGACCCGGGCGAATCCATCTATCCTGCGTCTCGCCTCCCTCAGCGACGAATACGGCAACGCGCTGCTGACGGAGTGGGACGAGCACGGCAGGCTGGTCGGCCTTCACGACGAGCCGCGGGCAATCGACGTCACCCTGCGCTACGAAGATGAACGTTTCCCGCAGCGCGTTACCGCAGCCAGCCATTTCGACGGCAACCGTTCCTGGCCGCTGATGCAGTGGCGCTACGATGCGTGCGCCCAGCTGGCGAGCGCGACGGATGCCTCCGGCGTGGTGACGCGTGAATACCGCTATAACGACCGTGGCCTGATGGTCTGGCACCGCCTGCCTGGTGGGCTGGAAAGTGAATACCGCTGGCAAAAATTCGACCACTGGCGGGTGGTGGAAAACCGCACCAGCACCGGCGACGGGTGCCGCTTTAGCTATGATTTAGCCGCCGGGCTGACGACCGTCGAGCACTACGATGGTCAGACGCGTAAGCACTACTGGAACGCGCAAAATCTGATTGTCCGCTACGTTGACGAGCGTGGTGAAACCTGGCGCTACGAGTGGGATGACAACGAACTTCTGACCCGTCGCGTCGATCCCCTCGGCAATGCTGTCACCTTCGTCTACGACGAAATGGGCAACCGGGTGCAGGAGATCGACGCCGACGGCAATACCCGTACCACCACCTGGCTGGAGCACCGCGCGCTTCCGGCGGCCATTATCGAAGCCGACGGCAGCGCGACCCGTTTCTGGTACGACGAACATCACGGCCTGAAGCGCGTGGTCGACCCGATGGGGCAGACCACGCTCCTGCACCGGGATGAGTTTGGTCAGGTTATTGAGGAGGTCGATGCCGCCGGAAACAGCCGCTACCAGGAGTATAACGACGCCGGGCAGATGGTACGTGCGACGGACTGTTCCGGGCGCATTACCCGCTACCGTTATCATCCGCTCGGCTGGCTGGTGGCCGAGACTGGCGCCGACGGCGAAGAGACGCGCTATCGCTACGACGCGGCAGGACGTCCGGTGCAGCTCGATCGTCCGGAAGGCTGGACGGAGTCACTTGCATGGAACGAGCGCGGCCTGCCGGTGAAGCATGCGGGCGCTGACGGGAAAGAAAGCGAGTTCAGATACGATGACGCAGGGCGCTTAACCGCCACCCGCAATACTCAGGGGGAAGAGGTGCGCCGCCGCTGGGACAGCCGCGGGCGTCTGGTTGCCCTGGAAAACGAAAACGGTGAAGCGTATCAGTTCCGCTGGGGCGCGGACTCGCTTCTTCTGGAAGAGACAGGGCTTGATGGCGTGGCCTCGCAGTATCGCTACGACGCCTGCGGGCGCACGATAGCGCGCACCTTTGCCGCCGGTCATCCTGAGGCGATCACCCACGCCTTCGCCTGGAGTGCAAGCGGCCAGCTGGTCGCCCGCACCACGCCGGAAGGCCAGACCCGCTATCATTACACACCATCCGGGCTATTAAGCCGGATCGGGCTGCATCCGGCGCTTTCAGCCGACGCATGGACCACCGAGGCCGAGCAGGAGCTTGCCTTTGACTATGACGCGCTCGGTCGCGTGACGCGCGAGGCGGGCGAACACGGCGAGCTGGCGTGGGAGTATGACGCGCTGGGCAACCGCACCTCCGTCACGCTGCCCGATGGCCGCGAGCTGAAACAGTTCTACTACGGCAGCGGGCATCTGCTCGGCATTGCCCTCGATAAGCTGTCGGTCTCTGATTTTACCCGCGACGAACTCCACCGGGAGACCAGCCGTACTCAGGGGCTGCTGACCACCCGCAGCGAGTACGACCGTCTCGGTCGACTGCATCGCCGGGATGTCTTCACTGGCAATGCCCAACGCCCGTCGCCGCGCCGCTGGTCTCGCCGCTGGGATTACGATTACCGCAATAACCTGGTGCGGGAAGAGCGGGACGATAATCCGTTCAGCTGGTACCGCTGGCAGTATGACAGCGCTGGGCGCCTGCTGGTTCAGGACGGCTCCCTGCCCGGACAGGAGCAGTGGCGCTGGGATGCCGCTGGCAACCCGCTGGAAGGCTCTGCTGAGAAGGTCACGCATAACCGCCTGACGCAGCTGAACGGCATTCGCTGGCGTTATGACATTCACGGCCGCACCGTGGAGAAGGATAACGGCCAGACCCGGTGGCACTACCGCTACGACGGCGAGCAGCGCCTGACGGAGGTCATCAGCCAGCCGCGGGATCGCAACAAACCGCAGACGCAGGTCAACTTCCGCTACGATCCGCTCGGACGACGGATCAGCAAAACGCGTCGCCAGATGCTGGGCGGGCAGCCAACCGGCAAGCCGGTCACTACCCGTTTTGTCTGGGAGGGGTTCCGCCTGCTGCAGGAAGTGCACGGGGATGTGCCGCTGACCTACGTCTACAGCGATCAGGACAGCTACGATCCGCTGGCGCGTATCGACGGCGTGGATGCCCCGGAAATCTTCTGGTTCCACTGTCAGCCCAACGGCACGCCGGAGCGGATGACGGATATCGAAGGGCAGGTGCGCTGGGAAGGAGTGAACAGCGCCTGGGGCAAGCTGCTGCGGGAAAGCGAAACGCAGGTATCAGGATATTCTCAGAACCTGCGTATGCAGGGGCAATACCTGGATCGTGAGACAGGGCTGCACTACAATCTGTTCCGGTATTACGACCCGGACTGCGGAAGGTTTACGCAGCAGGACCCGATAGGGCTGGCGGGGGGGATAAACCTTTACCAGTATGCGCCGAATGCGCTGGGGTGGGTGGATCCGTGGGGGTTATCGAGATGCAGTACAGGAAAAAAACCAGGGCCGCAACTTCCTGGGGGAATTGCTGAAACATTTGATAAAAGCGTTTATAAAAATAGGCAGCTGAAAACAGATGAGACTTTTTATAAATATCATGGTGTAAATAATCGAACAGGAAGAAAAATTTCTTGGCTTACAAATGAAAAATATAATTCCGAGGAGGTTTTGCGAGAAAAACTAGCTATTCGCCATGATTGGGGTGTAAATATTACTAATGTATCAGAGTTCAAAGTTCCTAAGGGAACTTGGGTGAGTGAAGGTCCTGCTGCAGCTCAAGGGGCAGGTTATCCTGGGATGGGATACCAGGCTGTGGTGTCCAATCTTCCAAGAGCATGGGTGGTTAAAACTTTAGGGGTTCCCTGGCAATGAATTTAAATAACTTAAAAAATGCACTTGAACAAATAATTTTTGAACTTAATGCCAATGGCAAACATGAATCGGCCAATTTTTTTCAAACTCGTTATGATCAGATAATAAATTTTGGAGATAAAATTCCATTTGAAGTCGTTGAAAGTCTGTCAACATGCAGAGCAATGTCTCAATACGCAAACTTTTCCCTCAGGGAAGAAAAGCTATTGGATGATGTTGTTAATTACGCACTTGATATCAAAAAAATTACGCCGTGATCTTTAACAAAAAGAAGGAATATTTTTTTCGAGACTATATTTAAGCATTTGTCTGTTTTTAAAATTCTCACGCCGACAACAAAGACAGACAAATTTTAATAAAAGAACTCAAAAGAATTACTATTTACCGGCTAAATGTACTAAAACCGAAGCCAGCTTCAATCAATCCACCTGTGTGCTGACGAAATTAACCTTCGAAGCAGTCTTGTCCCATTTTTTGACAGCTTCCTACACTAAACCATGATGATAGACACTGTCCTTTTGAGGCTTTGTTGTCCTTGTTGTTCTTGATTTAGATTAGTACTAAAACTGTCTGCTCATGGCCATTGCTGCCAGCATGGTTTATAACTGATTCTAAAAATTGATCTGCTCACTCATCCTGCTATTCTTAATTTGGTATGAAACTTTAAAATATTCAGATCATTGTAAGATTGCATTTTGCTAGTATATAAAGATGGTAAAGATACTCATTTACTTAATTGAAATGTTACGGGGTATATATTATGTATTTCTTAGAAAGAAAAGATGCTGAAAAACTTCTCCAAAAAGTTTTAAAGAGCACTTTAAAAAAACAGTCTGATATTGATTTATTATTGGATATAGCGGTTAATCATGAATCTGGTATTCCTATGAAAGGAATAATTTATGAATATGATAAAATGGAGAAAAATAAACCAACTAAACAAAATTTAGATGATCTTAACACATTGATGCATTTTTATGGGCCGTAATTAGAGATATAAAATCCTTGCTTCTAAAAAGATATAATTACAGGCTGAGCAAAATCATCTAGTACGGAAAAGATGAACATTTGTTATTATTCGGATAAAATACTTACCCCTAAATTAAATTGCGATGTCGTTTTCAAAAATAAAGTTGTCAAATCTCTTAGGCATCTCCAGAACGCTTTGGTAAGTGACGCTTTATATAATATTTCGGGCTTCAAACTATAACATATCGAGATGATCTGAAATTTTCTTATAAACTAAATGAAAATATTTATTAAGAGCTAAGATGATCGCTGACTTCAATTTTATTAAAGAAAAAGAGGTGCTCGAGTGGATATGCTGTACAAGAAGCTTACGCATAAGTATACCTTGCTTAGATCTCGCAATGGTCGACCCAACACGTCAGTTAGTCTTTGCGTTAAGCGACTCAAAGCCACTACCAACCGTTTTGACCATTTTCAGTGCTCAGGGCGAAAAACTATTTTGGTCTGCACCTCCTGAAGGTGCGGCTTTCTATTACTTAACATTCAACCGGTCAAAAGAAGTGGTTGTAGTCTGTAGCTATGCGGAAAAGCAAAACGGCTGGCATGATTGGTTTTATTCCTGGGGTATGAAGCGTAACGCGTTGTCTCTATCTGGCCCTGCGTATTAACATCAAAAGCGCCAGAAAATGATAACAATAACCGGTGGCAAAAGAGGGCTGCATAAGCAGTTCCAACAAGCGGTTTAAAACAGAGCTAAGAGGCAAAGGATGAGCACGGTTTACATTGTCATTTTAACCTATATCAAACCACTCAAAGAGATTGACGCAGCGATACATGCTCATGTTGAGTGGCTAAAAAAGGGGTATTCAGAGGGGATTTTCCTGGCGTCCGGTAGACGGATCCCAAGAAACGGTGGCGTCATTCTTGCAAAATCTGAGAGTCTTGCCTTTCTGGAAGAGCGCTTGCGCGAGGATCCTTTTCAGAGGTTAAAGCTTGCGACTGTTGAGATCATTCCCTTTGAACCCAGCATGAAAACAGAACTATTAGAAAATGTGTTTTAACCCCGCAATAAAAAAATCCACGCCAGGGCGTGGATTTTTTTCATCCAAGACGAATCAGACGTTAAACAGGAAGTTCATCACATCGCCATCTTTAACAATGTAATCTTTCCCTTCCGCACGCATCTTGCCTGCTTCTTTCGCGCCTTGCTCACCCTTGTAGGTGATGAAGTCTTCAAACGCGATAGTCTGCGCACGAATAAAGCCTTTCTCGAAGTCGGTGTGGATCTTACCGGCCGCCTGAGGCGCGGTCGCACCTACAGGGATCGTCCACGCACGCACTTCTTTCACGCCCGCAGTGAAGTAGGTCTGCAGGTTCAGCAGCTCATAGCCTGCGCGAATTACGCGGTTCAGACCCGGCTCTTCCAGACCCAGCTCGGCCATGAACTCTTCACGGTCAGCGTCGTCCAGCTCGGCGATATCAGATTCAACGGCAGCGCATACCGCGACAACGACAGAACCTTCCGCCGCGGCGATTTCACGCACTTTGTCCAGATACGGGTTGTTCTCGAAACCGTCTTCATTAACGTTGGCGATGTACATGGTTGGCTTCAGGGTCAGGAAGCTCAGGTATTTGATCGCCGCCTTGTCTTCTTCCGTCAGGTTTTTCAGCGCGCGCAGCATGCCCGCGTTTTCCAGCTGTGGCAGACATTTTTCCAGCGCAGCCAGTTCCGCTTTCGCGTCTTTATCGCCGCCTTTGGCTTTCTTCTGCACGCGGTGAATCGCGCGTTCGCAGGTGTCGAGGTCAGAGAGCGCCAGCTCGGTGTTGATGACCTCGATGTCGTCAGCCGGATCCACTTTGTTGTTGACGTGGATGATGTTGTCGTTCTCGAAGCAGCGCACAACGTGGCCGATCGCTTCGGTTTCACGAATGTTGGTCAGGAACTGGTTACCCAGACCTTCACCTTTGGAGGCGCCTTTTACCAGGCCCGCGATGTCAACGAACTCCATGGTGGTCGGCAGAATGCGCTGTGGCTTCACGATCTCCGCGAGCTGGTCCAGACGCGGGTCGGGCATTGGCACAACGCCGGTGTTCGGTTCGATGGTACAGAACGGGAAGTTCGCCGCTTCGATACCCGCTTTGGTAAGCGCGTTAAACAGGGTGGATTTGCCCACGTTTGGCAGACCGACGATACCGCATTTGAATCCCATTTCTAAATCACCTTAATATCTTGATAATCAATCCGTTAACGATAACCGATTGATGAAAAGTAAATAACTCTGCCTATTATACACGTAACCCGCATCACGCGCGGTAAAAAAGCCGTATCGGGCGGATTATTGCGCTTTGAAAGCGTGCAGGCGGTTTGTCGCTTTGGTTAAGCCATCTTTCAGCCAGATTTCAGTGCAGCGCACCGCTTCGTCTACCGCCTCGTCAATCAGTTTCTGCTCAGAAACCGGGGGCTTACCTAACACAAAACCAACAACTTTGTTTTTATCGCCCGGATGGCCGATTCCTACGCGCAAACGGTGGAAATTCGGGTTATTGCCCAGCTTGCTGATAATATCTTTCAGACCGTTATGGCCCCCGTGCCCGCCGCCCAGTTTGAATTTTGCCACGCCGGGTGGGAGGTCCAGCTCATCGTGAGCCACCAGAATTTCATCCGGATTGATGCGATAAAACGTTGCCATTGCCGCCACGGCTTTACCGCTCAGGTTCATAAAGGTGGTGGGTACCAGCAGGCGCACATCTGCGCCAGCAAGGTTGATACGTGAGGTATAGCCGAAGAATTTAGGTTCTTCGCGCAGGGGAGCACGCAACCGCTCGGCCAGCAGATCAACATACCATGCCCCGGCATTGTGGCGAGTGGCCGCATATTCTGCGCCCGGGTTGGCGAGGCCGACAATCAGTTTAATCGTCACGATTCAATTCCTAATGGGTTCCAGATCTGGCGCGTAGTTTACTGTCTGGCGCGCCGCTTGACAAAATTCTGCAATCGTCACGGCGAAAGTCGAATAATTACTCATCTGAACAATTAGAATTTCAAGCTGTTCAACGCCTTATTTGTAAACTTTTGTTTGGGAGTTATCCGTAAATGTGATCATTCACGCAACTCATAAAAGGGGCGTTGTCTATACTTTACACACAAGGATTAGGGGCTTTTCCCCTGACAACCCAAAGTTCCGGAGGTGACACATGAAACGCAAAAACGCTTCGTTACTCGGTAACGTGCTGATGGGGTTGGGGCTGTTCGTGATGGTTGTCGGCGTGGGTTATTCAATTTTAAACCAATTGCCGCAGCTTGATCTCCCGCAATACTTCGCGCATGGCGCGGTACTGAGCATTTTCCTCGGTGCAGTATTGTGGCTTGCCGGGGCGCGCGTGAGCGGACATGAGGAAGTCTGCGATAAATACTGGTGGGTGCGCCATTATGATAAACGTTGTCGCAGGGATCAGCATAAGCACAGCTAGTACCTGATAAAGAACACCGAACGACTCCCAAGGGAGTCGTTTTTTTTTGCATGTAGTATTGACCCTCACGTAACGTAAGGCTCCAGAGTGTGTGCACTGGCAAAGTAAAAAGGAGCAATTATGTTGATTCAGGTGGGTGAGCTTGCGAAACGGGCCGGGATCACCGTGCGGACATTGCATCACTATGAGCAAACAGGGTTGTTGCTGCCTTCTGCCAGAAGTGCGGCAGGTTACCGGCTTTACAACCTGGCAGATGTCCAGCGTCTGCACATGATCCAGACGCTGGCAAAAGCGGGGCTGGAACTTGCTGAAATCAGGGATTTTCTGGAACAGGCGTCGCTGTCGTTAACCGAGTTACTCGATGCGCAAATCACGCTGTTGGATAAACAGCTTTGCAGCATACATACGCTGCGCGACCGGCTGGTGGAACTGCGCACCGGGCTTCGCGACGATGCGACGCCGGATCTGGAATCCTGGCTACAGACGCTGGAGTTAATGAATATGTACGATCGCTGGTTTAGCAAAGAAGAGTTACAGCAGCTGCCGTTTGCGGTGCAGAAGGAGGCACTGGCGGCTATCTGGTCAGGGCTGGTTACAGAGGCCAACATACTTCTGGAGCAACATATCCCCGTTACGGATGCGCGAGCCATGGAGCTGGCGACGCGCTGGATGGAACGCCTGGAGCAGGACACGGCGGGCAAGCCGGAGTTTCTTACCCGGCTGAACGAAATGCACAGCGTTGAGCCGCAAATGCAGGCGCAGACTGGCATCACGCCGGAGATGACGGAGTACATTACCCGGGCGTTTGCTGAATCTAAGCTCAACATATGGGAGAAGTATCTCACCGCCGAAGAGATGGCCTTTACCAGGGCACACTACTTTGACCGCATGATGGAGTGGCCGCCGCTGGTGGCGAAACTGCATCAGGCGCAGCGGAAAAGTATCGATCCTGCCTGTGAGGAGGCGCAAAAGCTGGCTGAAAACTGGCTGGCGTTATTCCAGTCGTATGCGGGAACAAACCCGGAAACCCAGCAAAAGTTTCGCGCGGCCATGCAGCAGGAGCCGCAGCTGATGAAAGGAACATGGATGTCGCCTGCTGTGCTTGCATGGCTCCAGCAGGCCATCGGGATAATGATGCAGAGACGTTTCACCGCATCAGGTGAATCACAGATCCGCTAACGCCGCTTCCCGGTTAGGGTAGAAAGAGAGTCGGCCAGGGATCGGCTGTACGCCCGCGCGCGCCATGGTGCGCAGCGGCTGGAATTCCAGGTTACTCACCCGCAGCTCGCAGCCTTCCGGCAGACGTTGTACGAAGCGCTGGAAGGCGTCCAGGCCACCGGCATCCAGCACCGGTACGGCATCCCATTTCAATACCACAATCCGTTTGCCAGCGATGCGGGTTTCCAGTTCGCTGAACAGGCCTTCCGCCGCGGCGAAGAACAGCGGGCCAATTACGCGCAGCACCAGCACATCATCAGGCACCTCTACGTTGACCGGCGAAAGGCGCGTCATCTGTGCAATGCGGCGCATAAACAGCAGGGAAGCCAGCACGATCCCGACGCTGATGGCGATAACCATATCGAACAGAACCGTCAGCGACATACAGATCAACATTACGATGATGTCGTCTTTTGGTGCACGACGCAGCAGGTTGACCACCTTATGCGCCTCACTCATATTCCAGGCCACCATCAGCAGCAGCGCGGCCATAGCGGAAAGCGGCAGCCAGGAGAGCAGCGGGGCAAGGATCAGCAGAGCGAGGATCACCAGCACGGAGTGGATAACCGCCGAAACGGGGGAGGTTGCTCCCGCGCGCACGTTCGCCGCTGAACGGGCGATGGCTGCCGTTGCGGTAATACCGCCAAAGAACGGGGCGATGAGATTGCCTAACCCCTGACCGACCAGTTCGCTGTTGGCTTTATGTTTGGTGCCGGTCATGCCGTCGAGCACGACGGCACAGAGCAGCGATTCAATGGCCCCCAGCATTGCCATAGAGAATGCGGCGGGAAGCAAGGCGCGCAGGGAATCCCAGCTTAAGGTAAAGCTGGAGCCAGGCATGTCCCACGGCAGTACCAGTTGCGGTAACAGTTGCGGAATGCCGCTACCCTGAGAACCGTCCGCCAGCACATAGTGGAACTGCGAGCCGATCGTCGCGACATGACCACCGAACATATTGACGATTGCCATTACTGCGCAACCCAGCAGCAGCGCGGGAAGGTGACCCGGCAGACGAATCCCTAAACGAGGCCAGACGATCAGCGTACCCAGCGTCACAATCCCGATGGCGGCGTCGCCCAGGTTGGCCGTAGGCAGTGCCATAAACAGCGCGCCCACTTTTTGCAGATAATGTTCCGGTACGTGAGGCATCTGCAGACCGAGAAAATCTTTGATCTGCATGGTTCCGATGGTGATCCCGATCCCTGAGGTGAACCCGAGCGTGACGGAAAGGGGAATGTACTCAATCAGGCGGCCAAAGCGGGCCAGGCCAAAGAGAATCAAAAACAGGCCTGACATCAGGGTGGCAACCAGCAGGCCTGCAAGACCAAACTGTTGCGAAACCGGGTAGAGGATCACCACAAAAGCGGCGGTCGGGCCAGAGACGCTGAAGCGTGAACCACCGGTCAGGGCGATGACAATCCCGGCAACGGCCGAGGTGTAGAGGCCGTACTGTGGTGCAACGCCGCTACCAATCGCCAGCGCCATCGCCAGCGGTATGGCGATAATGCCGACGGTGATCCCGGCAATCAGGTCACGGACAAAACGTGACGAGGTGTACTTCTCTTTCCAGCAAGCGTCGATGAGGGCGCGAAAGGGCAGAACATGTGAGGAGGCTACGTTTTTCACAATTATCTATCATCCGAGTGCGCATCATCTGTCATATGAATGGCAGGTGAAGGAGGCATTAATCATACAAATAAAACCTAAAGACAAAAAAACCCGCCGCAGCGGGTTTTTCGGCCGTGTTCGATTAGTGTTCGAACATTGCAGAGATGGATTCTTCGTTGCTGATACGACGAATCGCTTCGGCCAGCATCCCGGACAGGGTCAAGGTACGCACGTTTGGCAGTGCCTTGATCTCGTCGCTCAGTGGAATGGTATCGCATACCACAACTTCGTCAATGACGGAGTTACGCAGGTTGTTTACCGCATTACCGGAGAAGATCGGGTGAGTTGCGTAAGCAAATACGCGTTTCGCACCACGTTCTTTCAGCGCTTCAGCGGCTTTACACAGCGTGCCACCGGTATCGATCATATCGTCAACCAGCACGCAGTCGCGGCCAGCAACGTCACCGATGATGTGCATCACCTGAGAAACGTTAGCGCGAGGACGACGTTTGTCGATGATCGCCATGTCGGTATCGTTCAGCAGCTTAGCGATAGCACGGGCACGTACCACGCCGCCGATGTCCGGAGAAACCACGATCGGGTTGTCCAGGTTCAGCTGCAGCATGTCTTCCAGCAGGATTGGGCTGCCGAATACGTTATCAACCGGGACGTCGAAGAAGCCCTGGATCTGCTCTGCGTGCAGGTCAACGGTCAGTACGCGGTCAACGCCGACGCTGGAGAGGAAATCAGCAACGACTTTAGCGGTAATTGGCACACGCGCGGAACGGACGCGACGGTCCTGACGGGCATAGCCGAAGTAAGGGATTACAGCAGTGATACGGCCTGCGGAAGCGCGACGCAGGGCGTCGACCATAACAACCAGTTCCATCAGGTTGTCATTCGTTGGAGCACAGGTGGACTGGATGATGAAAATATCACCACCGCGTACATTTTCGTTAATTTGTACGCTGACTTCGCCGTCGCTAAAGCGACCTACAGCGGCGTCGCCGAGGGAAGTGTACAGGCGGTTGGCAATACGTTGTGCTAGTTCCGGGGTGGCGTTACCAGCAAAAAGCTTCATATCAGGCACGAGAAGAACCTCAGGCATGCGTCCAGTGGTGGATAGCGTTCGCCGCAAACTGTGCGGGCCAGGCGAAGGCTATCCAGGCGGTGTATTAAAGAGCGCGATGCAACGTCTGGAACAGGGTGACGTTGTCACCGAAACTCAGTCTGCGCCAGAATGGCCTGCTGTAGGGGGGAGATGTTCATCCCACGCGCTACAAAACCATGCAGCCAATCCGGCGCTTGCTCAAGCACCTGACGAGCGGCGGATTCGGTGTCAAATTCAGCAAAGACACAGGCCCCTGTACCAGTCAGGCGCGACGGCGCGTATTCTAACAGCCAGGAAAGCACCGCATCAACCTCGCGAAAACGTTTTCTTGCGATATCCTCGCAATCGTTGCTGAATTCACAATTTAATAACGTTTCTATTGACCGAATCGGGGTATTTCTTTTCAGGTCAGGATCTTTAAAGATGACCGGGGTCGGAATGCTCACGCCGGGGTGAGCAACCAGATACCATTTTTCCGGCGGGTTGACCGGGGAGAGGATTTCCCCCACGCCCTCGGCAAAGGCCGCATGACCGCGAACAAACACCGGAACATCCGCGCCCAGTGTCAAGCCCAGGGCGGCCAGTTCGTCCTGCGACAGCCCGCTGCCCCAGAGGTGATTCAGGGCAACCAGCACCGTGGCGGCGTTAGATGAGCCGCCGCCCAGACCGCCGCCCATCGGCAGGCGCTTCTCTATACTGATGTCCGCACCGATTCCCGCGGGCAGCCGCCCCGACTCCGCTGCCGCTTTCATCAGCAGGCGCGCGGCACGCACAATCAGGTTGTCTTCATGCGCCACGCCTTCGACCGGTGTCAGGAGACAAATCTGCCCGTCCTGACGCGGCTCAATGGCGATCGTGTCGCCATAGTCAATAAACTGAAACAGCGTTTGCAGGGTATGGTAGCCGTCAGCACGCTGACCGGTGATATATAAAAACAGGTTCAGTTTTGCCGGAGAAGGCCAGTGGGTCATCATTTAACGATCCAGTTATCCATTTTGAGCTTGATGCGCTGGCTGCCCTGTGTCAGCTCCATATTTGATGGCAGCGATGGTTTACTCTTGCTGTCATAGTCGTTGTATACCACTTTCCAGGTTTTGCCATTCTGGGTGTAGTTGACCTGGCTCAGACGGTACCGATCGTCCAGGGTGTAGTCGGTGGCGTCACCCGGCAGGCCGAGGATCCACTGGCGCAGGCTGTTCAGCGGGATCGGCATCCCGGTCAGCTTGCCAATCATCTCTTCGGCATCGGTCGCGGTGTAGTGCTGGCCTTTATTGTCGGTGATCTGCGCTTCGCCCGGTTTGGCGATAAGCTCCAGTTCGGTGCTGCCGAGCGGGTTCAGCAGCAGCAGGCGATAGTTGTCCTGCCCGGTTTGCTGCCAGAAGAAACGCGCATACACTTTTTGTTCATCAGAGAGATAGGCGAAGGCGCCGCGGGTCTGATACTGGCTCAAATTGCGGACGTCCTGCTGGTGCTGACGCCACTGCGGTGAATCAGGGCTTTTGCCCGGGCCTTTTGGTTGGGTGACAGTACATGCGGTCAGAACCAGTGCCGCCAGAGGCAGCAGGCGAATCAGTCGGGTCATAATGAGGACAAATCCTTGAGATACGTTGCAGTTATAACTGTTAATGCTAGCGTCCCGCAGTCCCACCGTCTACGTTCAAATTATCTCAAAGCAATGCGTAAGCTATTACTCCGAAAGGAGGCGGTCTCTTTTATTGATCTCGCGCATCCTGTATGATGCGTCCTGCTAACCTTATTAACGCTGGTACTACTCCCGCTCAACATGACCCTATTAGCACTCGGTATTAACCACAAAACGGCCCCGGTTTCGCTGCGAGAACGCGTTACGTTTTCGCCGGATACGCTTGACCTGGCGCTGGACAGCCTGCTTGCCCAACCCATGGTGCAAGGGGGTGTGGTGCTCTCGACGTGCAACCGTACCGAGCTATATTTAAGCGTGGAAGAGCAGGATAATCTGCATGAAGCGCTGATCCGCTGGTTATGTGACTACCACAATCTCAACGAAGACGAGCTGCGTAATAGCCTGTACTGGCATCAGGACAATGATGCGGTCAGCCATCTGATGCGCGTCGCCAGCGGTCTGGATTCACTGGTGCTGGGCGAGCCGCAGATTCTCGGTCAGGTGAAAAAAGCCTTTGCGGATTCGCAAAAAGGGCATTTGAAGGCCAGTGAACTGGAGCGTATGTTCCAGAAGTCGTTCTCCGTGGCGAAGCGTGTGCGAACCGAAACCGACATTGGTGCCAGTGCGGTTTCTGTTGCTTTCGCAGCCTGCACCCTTGCACGTCAAATCTTTGAGTCCCTTTCCACCGTCACCGTGATGCTGGTGGGCGCGGGCGAAACCATCGAACTTGTGGCGCGCCATCTGCGCGAGCATAAAGTGAAAAAGATGATTATCGCGAACCGCACCCGCGAACGTGCGCAGGTTCTGGCGGATGAGGTGGGCGCAGAAGTGGTTGCGCTGAGCGACATCGATGAACGTCTGAAAGAGGCGGACATTATTATCAGTTCTACCGCCAGCCCGCTGCCAATCATCGGTAAAGGGATGGTGGAACGCGCGCTGAAGTCGCGTCGAAATCAGCCGATGCTGCTGGTGGATATCGCCGTCCCGCGTGATGTTGAACCGGAAGTCGGTAAACTGGCGAACGCCTATCTTTACAGCGTTGACGACCTGCAAAGCATCATTTCGCACAACCTCGCTCAGCGTAAAGCGGCGGCGGTACAGGCGGAAACCATTGTTGAGCAGGAAACCAGCGAGTTTATGGCCTGGCTGCGCGCGCAAAGCGTCAGCGAGACCATCCGCGAGTATCGCGGGCAGGCGGAGCAGGTGCGTGATGACCTGACTGCCAAAGCGTTAGCGGCCCTTGAACAGGGCGGCGACGCACAGGCCATTATGCAGGATCTGGCGTGGAAACTGACCAACCGCCTGATCCATGCACCAACCAAATCTCTTCAACAGGCTGCCCGTGACGGGGATGATGAACGCCTGACTATTCTGCGCAACAGCCTCGGGCTGGAATAGCGCCCTATACCCATTTTCTAAGACAAGGTGCACTTACGCCTATGAAGCCTTCTATCGTCGCTAAACTGGAAGCTCTGCACGAGCGCCATGAAGAAGTCCAGGCGCTGCTCGGGGATGCCGGGACCATTGCGGACCAGGAACGTTTTCGCGCACTCTCGCGTGAGTACGCGCAGTTAAGTGATGTTTCTAAATGCTTTACCGACTGGCGACAGGTTCAGGAAGACATCGAAACCGCGCAGATGATGCTCGACGATCCTGAAATGCGCGAGATGGCGCAGGAAGAGTTACAGGATGCGAAAGCGCGTTCTGAAGAGATGGAGCAACAGCTTCAGGTGCTGCTGCTGCCAAAAGATCCGGACGACGAGCGTAACGCGTTTGTGGAAGTCCGCGCCGGTACCGGCGGTGACGAAGCGGCGCTGTTTGCCGGGGATCTGTTCCGCATGTACAGCCGCTACGCTGAATCGCGTCGCTGGCGCGTGGAAATCATGAGCGCTAACGACGGCGAGCATGGTGGCTATAAAGAGGTTATCGCCAAGATCAGCGGCGACGGCGTGTATGGTCGTCTGAAGTTTGAATCTGGCGGTCATCGCGTGCAGCGCGTGCCTGCTACGGAATCTCAGGGGCGTATTCATACCTCTGCCTGTACAGTGGCGGTGATGCCAGAGCTGCCGGAAGCGGAACTGCCGGACATCAACCCGGCGGACCTGCGCATCGACACTTTCCGCTCCTCTGGTGCGGGCGGCCAGCACGTTAACACCACCGATTCCGCTATCCGTATTACTCACCTGCCAACCGGTATTGTGGTGGAGTGTCAGGACGAGCGTTCGCAGCATAAAAACAAAGCCAAAGCCTTGTCCGTGCTGGGTGCGCGTATCCACGCGGCCGAAATGGCGAAACGCCAGCAGGCGGAAGCATCGACGCGTCGTAACCTGCTGGGCAGCGGCGATCGCAGCGACCGTAACCGTACCTACAACTTCCCGCAGGGCCGCGTGACCGACCACCGCATTAACCTGACGCTTTACCGTCTGGACGAGGTGATGGAAGGGAAGCTGGATATGCTGATTGAGCCTATCGTGCAGGAATACCAGGCCGACCAGCTGGCGGCGCTGTCCGAGCAGGAATAATGGATTTTCAGCGCTGGTTACGTGAGGCCGCCGGTGAGCTTTCCGCAAGCGAAAGCCCAAAACGCGACGCCGAAATTTTGCTGGAGCATGTAACGGGTAAAGCCCGTACGTATCTGCTGGCATTCGGTGAGACGCCATTGACCGCTGAGCAGCAAGCGCAGCTCGCTACGCTGCTTGCCCGCCGTAAAAACGGTGAGCCGGTGGCGCATCTTGTCGGTGAACGTGAGTTCTGGTCGCTCCCGCTTTATGTCTCAGCGGCAACGCTGATTCCACGCCCGGATACCGAATGTCTGGTGGAGCAGGCGCTGGCGCGTTTGCCGGCTGCGGCCAGCCGCATTCTCGATCTCGGAACAGGAACGGGTGCTATCGCGCTGGCGCTTGCCAGCGAGCGTCCGGATTGCGATGTGACAGCAGTGGATGTGATGCCTGACGCGGTGACCTTGGCGCAGCGTAACGTGGCGCGTCTTGGGCTGACTAACGTGACCGTGCTGCAAAGCAGCTGGTTTAGCGCGCTGGAGACTCGCTCGTTCGAGATGATCGTCAGTAACCCGCCGTATATTGACGAACACGACCCGCACCTTGCGCAGGGCGATGTTCGTTTCGAGCCATTGACGGCGCTGGTTGCGGCTAACGCAGGGTTAGCCGATCTTGATCACATAGTGACAACGTCACGGCAACATTTACTTCCCGGCGGCTGGCTGCTGGTGGAACATGGCTGGACGCAGGGGGAAGCCGTACGTGCGCTGTTTACGCAAGCGGGTTATACCGCAGTGGAAACCTGCCGCGACTACGGCGGTAATGAACGGTTGACGCTAGGCCAGTGGGCGTGAAACAAGGCTATCTGCCATTTACTGATAAAGGCGTAAGGCTGACTGAAAGGCGGTTTGGCGTTATCATCTACATTGTTTTGAGTTTTATCGCGCCCGGGGGTAGCTGTACGTTCGGGCGTTACTGGGGTAAGTCATGAAGTCCTTAGCCGATTTCGAATTTAATAAAGTGCCGCTTTGCGATGGCATGATCCTGATTTCGGAGATGATACGCGACGATTTTACGTCGCAGTACGTTTACGATGAACTGGAGAATCTGGTCAGCCTGGCGCGTGAAGAGATCAATCAGGCGCGCCCGCAGGACTGGCAATTAGAGAAGCTGCTTGAGCTTTTCTACGGCGAATGGGGTTTCTGCGACACGCGTGGCGTGTATCGCCTGTCTGACGCATTATGGCTGGACCAGGTCTTAAAAAACCGTCAGGGCAGCGCCGTTGCGCTGGGCTCTATTTTGCTGTGGGTCGCGCACCGTCTGGATATTCCACTGGTGCCGGTCATTTTCCCGACGCAGATGATCCTGCGGGCGGAGTGGCTGGACGGCGAGATGTGGCTCATTAATCCGTTTAACGGCGATACGCTGGATGAGCATACGCTGGACGTCTGGCTGAAAGGCAACATCAGCCCGGTCGCCGAGCTCTTTAACGAAGATCTCGACGAGGCCGATAACGCCGAAGTGATCCGCAAGCTGCTGGATACGCTGAAATCAGCGCTGATGGAAGAGCGTCAGATGGAGCTGGCCTTGCGTGCCAGCGAAGTGCTGCTGCAGTTTAATCCGGAAGATCCCTACGAAATTCGCGACCGCGGGCTTATCTATGCCCAGCTCGACTGCGAACACGTTGCGCTGAACGATCTGAGCTATTTCGTTGAGCAGTGCCCGGAAGATCCGATTAGCGAAATGATTCGCGCGCAGATCAACGCGATCTCGCACAAACAAATTACACTGCATTAATCTTAATTCCGATTCACACCTGAATAAGGCGATCCTATGAAACAAAAAGTGGTTAGCATTGGTGATATCAAGGTAGCAAACGACCTGCCGTTCGTGCTGTTTGGCGGTATGAACGTGCTGGAATCCCGCGATCTCGCCATGCGTATCTGCGAGCACTACGTGACCGTGACCCAGAAGCTGGGCATCCCGTACGTGTTTAAGGCCTCTTTTGACAAAGCCAACCGCTCCTCCATTCACTCTTACCGTGGCCCGGGCCTGGAAGAGGGCATGAAGATTTTCCAGGAGCTGAAACAGACGTTTGGCGTGAAAGTGATCACCGATGTGCATGAGTCCTGGCAGGCACAGCCTGTAGCGGACGTGGTAGACGTGATCCAGCTTCCGGCATTCCTGGCCCGTCAGACGGACCTGGTGGAAGCGATGGCGAAAACCGGCGCGGTCATCAACGTGAAAAAACCACAGTTCGTGAGCCCTGGCCAGATGGGGAACATTGTCGACAAGTTTATCGAAGGCGGCAATGACAAGGTTATCCTGTGCGACCGCGGTGCAAACTTCGGTTATGACAACCTGGTCGTGGATATGCTGGGCTTCAGCGTGATGAAGAACGTCTCTAACCAGTCTCCGGTGATCTTCGACGTGACTCACGCCCTGCAGTGCCGTGACCCGTTTGGTGCCGCGTCTGGCGGTCGTCGCGCGCAGGTAACCGAGCTGGCGCGCGCCGGTATGGCAACGGGTCTGGCGGGTCTGTTCATTGAAGCGCACCCGGATCCGGCTAACGCGAAATGCGATGGTCCGTCCGCACTGCCGCTGGATAAGCTGGAGCCGTTCCTGAAGCAGATCAAAGCGATTGACGATCTGGTGAAGAACTTCGATGAGCTGGATACCAGCAACTAATAAAAAAAACCGCTTCGGCGGGTTTTTTTATAGGACATATTGCCGGGTGGCGCTGCGCTTACCCGGCCTACAAAACCTGTAGGCACTGCAAGCGAAGCGCCGCTGGGCAAAGAGGCTAGGCAAATATCGTCATCAGGTACGCCACAAACAGCGCCATATGTGCCGCGCCGTTCAGCACGTTGGTGCGTCCGGTGGAGAAGGAGATCTGGCACAGCAGCAGCGAGGCCACCATCACAATCATCTCCGGCGCGCCCAGCGCAAACTGCAGTTCGTTCCCCGTCATAAAGGCAATCAGGGTCACCACCGGTACGGTGAGTGATATGGTCGCCAGCACGGAGCCGAAGAACAGGTTCATTGCACGCTGCACCTGATTGTTCAACACCGCTTTCAGCGCCCCCAGTCCTTCAGGGGACAGGATCAGCAGCGCCACCAGGAAACCGGTAAAGGCCACCGGGGCGTTCAGCTCGGTCAACAGCGTCTCCAGCGGGTTGGCATTCATTTTGGTGACCGCAATGACCGCAATCAGATGCACGATCAGCCAAACCGTGTGCCACACACTGCTGTGTGCTGACGGCTTACCGTGGTGCGGGTCATCGTCGTCGCCGTCATCTTCATGTTCGTATACAAACAGGCTCTGGTGCGTTTTGGTCTGAATCAGCAGGAACACGCCGTACATGGCTGCGGAAATCAGCGCGACCAGCAGCGCCTGACCGGTGGAGAAGTTTGCACCTGGCAGCGCCATCGGGAAGACCAGCACGATAATTGCCAGCGGGAAGAGGGCAATCAGGTACTGTTTAATACCAAACAGGTTCATGTACTGGGTCGCAAATTTACGCCCGCCCAGTAACAGCGAGAAGCCCACCAGGCCGCCTGTCACAATCATAATGATGGAGTAGAGGGTATCGCGCATCAGCGTCGGGGCAGCATCGCCGGTCGCCATAAGCGCGGAAATCAGGCTGACTTCGAGAATAACAACGGAAAGACTCAGAATTAACGAACCGTACGGCTCGCCCAGACGGTGGGCTAATACGTCCGCATGGCGAACGACGCTAAATGCGCTGGTTAAAATACCGACCAGGGCAAGAATATTGATACCAACCACCACTGGCAGTGACTGACTGCTTCCCCAGAAGAGCAGCACAGCCAGTGCCAGAACCGGGAAAATGAGTGACGTCTCCTTGTGGCGGGTCTTTACCGCCTCGTGTGTTGCTGTCATGTGCTTCTCCATCAATGCAGGTGCTTGTAATTATAGATAGATTTTAAGGAGATTAAATTAACAGAAATCTGTTAAATACCTTCTAATTTTTACTTAATTTTACCCTTTGTGATGTTTTTATTCTTTGAAGTCTATAATGCTCTATCTCCCATAAATAAATATTAAATAACAATGAATTATAATTTCAATTTACTCATTAACTATTGTTTGGTGGCACCATGGCATATCGTCGTCCACACTTATCTCTTTACCGAAAAGAGAGGTTAGTGATGCCCTACAAAACGAAACGCGAATTACCTGATAACGTGAAAAATGTCCTGCCTGAACACGCGCAGGATATCTACAAGGAAGCGTTTAACAGCGCCTGGGATCAGTACAAAGATAAAGACGATCGCCGGGATGATGCCAGCCGGGAAGAGACGGCGCATAAGGTCGCCTGGGCCGCAGTTAAACATGACTACGAGAAAGGAGACGATGATAAATGGCATAAAAAGAAATAGCCGTGAAATAATTCGCTGCCTTCATTTTGACTTTTCAGGCGGTTGAACTTCCGTTGTATTGCAACTGGTCCGCTAATTGCTTATCGTTATTTCACTGCTGGCAAAATGACCAGAGAAAAAATGCCGGGAAGGCGCATTACAGATGTCGCAAGGAAGCATGCAGTGGCGGAGGTGTAAAGTGTTAACGCGTGATTTCTTAATGAAGGCAGATTGTAAGACGGCATTTGGTGCTATTGAGGAATCGCTTCTCTGGTCAGCTGAACAACGTGCGGCGTCGCTTGCTGCCACGCTTGCCTGCCGCCCGGATGATGGCCCGGTATGGATTTTTGGCTACGGTTCGCTGATGTGGAACCCGGCTCTGGAATTTGTCGAATCGGCAACGGGAACGCTGCCTGGCTGGCACCGCGCATTTTGTCTGCGCCTGACGGCCGGACGCGGCAGTGCGTGTCAGCCTGGTCGCATGCTTGCACTGAAAGAGGGCGGACGCACCACGGGCGTGGCGTATCGCCTCCCGGATGCCACGCTCGAAGAGGAGCTGACGCTGCTCTGGAAGCGCGAGATGATCACCGGCTGCTATATGCCGAGCTGGTGCAAGCTGGAGCTTGACGATGGACTTACCGTCAATGCGCTGGTGTTTATTATGGATCCACGCCATCCGCTGTATGAAGCGGATACCCGCACGCAGGTCATCGCCCCGTTGATTGCCGCCGCCAGCGGGCCGCTGGGCACCAACGCGCAGTATCTCTTCTCCCTCGATCAGGAGCTGACCCGCCTCGGCATGAAGGACGATTGTCTGAATGAGCTGGTGGTAAAGGTGAGGGCGCTGCTGGAAGGGAACCCTGTCAACAGCACGCTGCGACCGGGTTTTGCCTGATAATACGCCCGGCTGGCCGGGCGTTTACTCTTATGCTGCCACGTAGCTGACGGAATGCTCCAGCGACTGACTGTGGCTGTCGATCAGCACATCCCATGTGCCGGTATACGGCACGGTAAGCCACGCTTTATCATCCTGCACGGTCAGAATATCCGCCTGGGATTGCTTTTGCGCTTTTGAACTCATGAGATGTATGCGGCAGCGTTCTGAGCAACGCACCACTACCGTATCCCCGCCGAACAGTTTCAAACTTGTTTTTACCCGTGCCATTTTTTACCCCGTAGTCTTAAACAACGCTCTCCCTGCAGCCATATCCGAGCGTGATGTTGTTCACAATTCACTCGTTGCATAACACCAAAGGGGGAGAGTCGGGATGCTGATTTTGATCAAAAAATGGCATAACGATTAAACAAAAATGACAAAATTCCTCAAAAGTTAGGCTGGCGCGCGTTTTACCCGCGAAACGCGCGCCGGAGGAACATTAAATGCGGAAATGGCCGGCCGTTTCAGCAAGGTCGCCCGCCTGGCTCTGCAGGGCTCCCGCGGCGGCGGCGGACTGCACCACCAGCTCGGCGTTCTGCTGCACCATTCTGTCGAGATGCGTCACAGCGTGATTAATCTCATGGATGCCTTTCATCTGTTCGCTGGTGGCGATGGAGATTTCGCGCATGATGCCGGAGACGCTGCCGATGCTGGAGCGGATCTCATCCATGCTTTCACCGGCCAGATGCACATAGCGCGAACCGGTCGCCACGCTATCGGTGGTGGAATCAATCAGGGATTTGATCTCTTTCGCCGCCTGGGCGCTACGACTGGCGAGGTTACGCACTTCCCCGGCTACCACGGCAAATCCGCGGCCCTGCTCACCGGCACGCGCCGCCTCGACGGAGGCGTTCAGCGCCAGAATGTTGGTCTGGAAGGCGATACCGTCGATGACGCTGGTGATATCACCAATTTTTGCGGACGCCACTTCGATGGACTGCATCGTGCTGATGGCCTGAGAAACCACTTCACCACCGCGCGCGGCAGCCGCAGACGCTTTGCTTGCCTGATCGTTCGCTTCCGCTGCCGATTCATTCGATTGCGTGACGGAGGCGGTGATCTGCTCCACCGCGCTGGCGGTCTCGCGAAGGCTGGACGCCGCCTGCTCGGTACGCCCGGAAAGATCCTGGTTGCCAGCCGCAATTTCCTGCGCGGCATTTTTCACCGACGCGCTGGCGTCACGGAGTTGTACCATCACGACGGAAAGCTTATCGCTGAAGGCATTAAAGGCCTGCGCAATTTGCGCCACTTCATCATTGCCGCTGTCCGGCAAACGCTGGGACAGATCGTTGGTCCCGTTGGCAATGTTATGCATCGCATCACGAATGTCAGACAAGCGTTTCAGCAGACGGGCAATCAGGACGTGAACAATGGCGCCGCTCAGGAGTGCCAGGATCACCAGCGAAATCGCCGACGCTTTCAGCAGGGAACGCATGCCGGAGGTGGCATCGCTGTTGTCGAGCGCGACGACCAGCAGCCAGTTTGTGCCCGGCACGGCTGAGGCAATGAAGGTTTTGTCTACATCATTCAGGGTTCCGTCGACCGGATTACCGCGTTTCAGCGCCGCAAAGTCGATCCCTTTGATCGTCTCGGCAAACGGCTTCAGGGTCAAAGCCGGATCGTTGGCGGCAATCACGGTACCATCACTGTTCAGGAGCAGCCCGCTGCTGGCGGGTGTTGGGTGGATGCCGCGCACGTTTGCCACGACGCTATCCATGGCGACATCGCCCGCCACCACCGCTTTCAGGACGCCATTTTCTTTCACCGGTACAGCAAACGTCACCACCAGCTTTCCGGTACCGGCATCAACATAGGGTGCGGTCACTACCGGGCCGTCCGTGCTCACCACCTGCTGATACCAGGGACGAATGGTCGGATCATAATCCGCCGGGACACCCGCAGGTTCAGAAAACTTCGCCGTCTTGCTCGCATAACCCACATAGACGTTAGTGAATCCCCCCGCCTGCGCCAGTTGTTTAAACACCGGAACCGGGTCGTCAGCCAGCGCGACGCTTTGTGCGGAGGTAATCACCGTCATTTTGCTTTTGGCCCAGTCGGCAATCGCCATGTTGTGGCTGGCGCTGGTACTGGTCAATATATCGCGCTGTGACTGCTGGTTATCCTGGCGCGTGACCTGGAAGTTAATAACGGTATTGAGAAGAAGGGCGACGACAAGGCAACCTGTCGTCGTAGCGATAATACGTGCGCGAATCGATCTGAACATAAGTGAAATACCTGCTGTGTTGTTTCCATGCCTATCGGCAACCCCGCAGGTAAACTTGATGCTGAAACCGCGTCCATAAGAAAATAATATTTTTACGGGATTATTATTAAAAAGTTAATACTTTATCTGCGGTCAGCGTCCATTCGGCCAGCTCAACCAGCGTCCCGATTTCTACGCCCTCTATCAGCGGCAGAGTGGTAATCCCGCGTCCGTCGGTACAGGTCTTGCACAGTTTCACCGGCACATTTTGCGCGGTCAGGATCTCCAGCATCTGCTGAATGTTATAGCCTTCTGCCGGCTTTTGGCCCTTCAGCCCGGCGGTGACGGCATCCGACATTAAAAAAATCTGTAATGCCAGGTCGCTCTCTTTTTCACGTAACGCAATGGCCAGACGCAGGCTGTTAAAAAGAGATTCGCTGCCGTAGGCCGCCCCGTTGGCGACGATCACAATCTTCTGCATGTTGACTCCTGTTCTTATAAAGGCACGAATATTGCTTAATTCTCCGGAGTTTCGCTGTCCGGGAGAGTAAGCATGACATTAATGGCTGGCATTTCGCCAGGTGCAACCGAATGGCTTCAGCGCGCGAGGCTGATGCGCCGGGAGCAGCTCAGCAAGCTGGCAGAGCTGAACGTGCTGGTGCACGGCATTAGCCAACTGGTACATATGCTACAGTGCGAGCGTGGGGCATCTAACGTCTGGCTCTGTTCACAGGGTAAGCTCTACGCGCCTGAATGCAAAGCCAGCCGGGCGCTGGTAGACGAAAATCTTGCTGCGCTGAATACGATACTTGGCAAGCAGTCCCTCCTCCCGGGGAGCGCCGTCTGCGAACGTATCGGTAATGCACTGCATACGCTGGACACACTTCCCGCGCTGCGTGACGGGGTGAGTCAACAAACCCTGACGGCCCCGCAGGCCATGGAACATTACTCCCGCATGCTTCGCCATCTGCTCAGTATCGTGCCGCAACTCAATGACAGCATTGACGATCCGCAAATCGCGGGCCGGTTTGTCGCCCTTTACAGCCTGATGCAGGGCAAAGAACTGGCGGGACAAGAGCGGGCCCTGGGGGCGATAGGCTTCACGCAGGGTTTTTTTGATGACGTTACCCGCCAGAGACTGGTAGATCGCATTGACGGGCAGCAAGCCTGCTTTGAGATCTTCCTCTCCCACAGTCAGGCTGACGTTCAGACCACTTTCTCCCTCAACTGCCAGCCCGACCGTGAGACGGAGCAACTCCGGCGCGTGGCCTGTACCCGCCAGCCTGCCGCGGATAATGGCCATACCGCGCTGGCGTGGTTTGCGCTGCAGACGGCGCGGCTGGAGCATCTGCGCGCGCTGGAGGAGACAATCATCGCCGATCTGATGGTCGCGGTGGATGAGCGGATTCAGCGTGACGAGGTCTATCCGCATCCTGCAGATGAACTGGAGGACCCGCTGGCGCATTACCCGGATAAACCCCTGCTGCCTCTGGTTCGCCAGCAGGCGCGCGAGATTGAGCAGCTCTCCCGTCAGCTTGCGTCGCTGCGCGATACGCTTGAGGAGCGAAAAACCATTGATAAAGCAAAAAGCGTGCTGATGACCCACCAGAATATGAGTGAGGAGCAGGCCTGGACAACGCTGCGCAAAATGGCGATGGACAAGAATCAGCGCATGGTGGATATCGCCCGGGCGCTGCTTACGGTGAAAAGCGTGTGGCAGATAACCCCAAAGGAGTAGCTGCACAATCAGTGGGCATGTTGTGCCTGATTGGGGTGCGTAATGGCGAGCAAAACCCGGCTGTCGGCCCTGAAACAGGGTGTTCAGACCTGGCATTGACTTTGCATTATTGAATTAACCATTTTTGACGGTGCGCCAACGGCGGTGCATCAGTCTTCGGGATAAAGGCGTCCAGCGGTGCTTCGGCACTGTGGGCGCTTTTTTTTGGCTTTTTTTCAGGAGTGGTCATGGCGGATTTGTCGAGACGACGGTTTTTGCAGGCCAGCATGCTGGCGAGTGGCGCAGTGTTATTACCGGGTGTCATGCAAGCTGCCTGGGCGGCAGGCTCGGATAAACCGGAGCAGGAGACGGTACGTATCGGGTTTATCCCGCTGACCGACTGTGCGCCGGTGGTTATCGCAGCCCTGAAAGGCTTTGATAAAAAATACGGTATCACCATCGTCCCCACCAAAGAGGCGAGCTGGGCAGCGGTACGCGACAAGCTGGTGGCGGGGGAGCTGGACGCCGCGCACATTCTTTACGGTCTGCTGTACGGGCTTGAACTGGGTATTGCAGGCAAGCCGCAGCAGATGGCAAACCTGATGACGCTTAACCAGAACGGTCAGGCCATTACGCTCTCCAGCGATCTGGCGGAGAAGGGGGTTCGCGATCTTGACGGGCTGAAAACGCTGGTCGGGCAGCAGGCGCCTGGCACTTACACTTTCGCGCACACCTTCCCGACCGGAACGCACGCCATGTGGCTTTACTACTGGCTGGCGAGCGCAGGCATTAACCCCTTCGATGACGTGCGCACGGTGGTGGTGCCGCCGCCGCAGATGGTGATGAACATGCGCATTGGCAACATGGTGGGCTTTTGCGTCGGTGAGCCGTGGAACGCGAGGGCGATTAACGACCGCATTGGCTTCACCGCTGCCACGTCGCAGTCCATCTGGGCAGATCATCCTGAAAAAATTCTCGGCACGCGTCGCGACTGGGTGGAGAAAAATCCGCACACCGCCCGGGCGCTGGTGAGTGCCGTGATGGAAGCCGCGCGCTGGATTGAGGCGTCCCCGGAAAACAAACGTGAAACCGCGCAGATCCTCTCGCGACGGGCGTGGCTCAACTGCAAAGAACAGTATCTCACCGGGCGAATGCTCGGGGAATACGACAACGGCCTGGGGCAGCGCTGGCAGGACGCGCACCCGATCCGTTTCTTCAACGAGGGTGCCGTCAGTTATCCGTACCTCTCCGACGGCATGTGGTTCTTAACCCAGTTCCGCCGCTGGGGCTTGCTTAAAACCGCGCCGGATTACGTGGGTATTGCGCAGCGCATTAACCAGACCGCGGTCTGGCAGGATGCTGCCACCGCCGTCGGCGGACTCTCCACTCCCTCATCACCGTATCGCAGCAGCACGCTGATGGACGGTACCGTCTGGAACGGAACCGATCCGGAAGGGTACGCCAACCGTTTTGCCATTCACCGTAAAGGGGCCTGATTATGCCGCATCTGCAAAACACAAAACCACAAGAGAAGCCTGAGAGCGGGGAGGTGATTGTCCTGCCACCGTTACAGGTTCGTCGTCGTACGCCTGCGTTGGCGCGTCGAATGAATGATGTTTTACAGCGCGTCATTCCGGCGTTTCTGGGGCTGGGGCTGCTGGTGGTGCTCTGGCAACTGGCGGCGATAAACAGCAAAGGCTTCCCGACGCCGCTCAGCACGCTCGACTCGGCCATAACCCTGTTCGCCGATCCGTTTTATCGCGACGGGCCAAACGATATGGGCATAGGCTGGAACGTGCTTGCGTCACTGCAGCGCGTCGCCATCGGCTTTGGTCTGGCAGCGCTGGCGGGGATTCCGCTGGGCTTTCTGATTGGCCGCTTTACCTTTTTCTCGCGCATGTTCAACCCGCTAATTGCCCTCCTGCGGCCGGTTAGCCCGCTGGCCTGGCTGCCCATCGGCCTGCTGCTGTTCCAGAAAGCGGAGCCAGCATCAAGCTGGACCATTTTTATCTGCTCCATCTGGCCGATGGTCATCAACACCGCGGAAGGGGTGCGCCGTATTCCACAGGACTACCTCAACGTCGCCCGGGTACTGCAACTCTCTGAGTGGACCATCATGCGCCGCATTCTCTTTCCCGCCGTGCTGCCTGCGGTGCTGACCGGGGTACGCCTCTCCATCGGTATTGCCTGGCTGGTTATTGTCGCCGCCGAGATGCTCACCGGGGGCTTAGGCATCGGCTTCTGGATCTGGAACGAGTGGAACAACCTCAACGTCGAAAACATTCTCATCGCCATCGTCATTATTGGCGTGGTCGGGTTGCTGCTGGAGCAGGGGCTGATGCTGATTGCCCGTCGCTTTAGCTGGCAGGAAAAATAAGGAGCGAAGATGAAACCATTAATTCAGGTCCAGGGCGTGAGCCAGCGCTTTTCTACTGCCAGCGGCGAGTTTCTGGCGCTGCAAAACGTTTCGTTTGATATTTACGAGGGCGAAACCGTCAGTTTGATCGGCCACTCCGGCTGCGGCAAATCGACGCTGCTGAACCTTATTGCCGGCATTACGCTGCCGACGGAAGGTGGGCTTATCTGCGACAACCGCGAAATTGCCGGGCCGGGCCCCGAGCGCGCGGTGGTGTTTCAGAACCATTCCCTGCTGCCATGGCTCACCTGCTTTGACAACGTCGCCCTGGCGGTGGATCAGGTGTTCCGTCACACCATGAGCAAGGCTGAGCGTAAAGCGTGGATCGAGCACAACCTCGACCGCGTGCAGATGGGGCATGCCTTGCATAAGCGCCCGGGGGAGATCTCCGGCGGCATGAAGCAGCGCGTGGGCATCGCCCGCGCGCTGGCGATGAAGCCAAAAGTGCTGCTGATGGATGAACCGTTCGGCGCGCTGGATGCGCTGACGCGAGCCCATCTGCAGGACTCGGTGATGCATATCCAGCAGGCATTGAACACCACTATCGTGCTGATTACCCACGACGTGGATGAGGCAGTGCTGCTTTCCGATCGCGTGCTGATGATGACCAACGGCCCGGCGGCGACCGTCGGAGAGATCCTGCGCGTTGATCTGCCGCGTCCGCGCAACCGGGTTCAGCTGGCGGACGACAGCCGCTACCACCACATGCGTCAGCAGATCCTCCATTTCCTCTACGAAAAACAGCCGAAAGCGGCGTAACGAGGGGGCTTTGATGCGACTGGTCATTATCGGGAATGGAATGGCGGCCACCCGGCTGATTGACGGGCTAACCGGGCGGGCCTCGGGTCGTTTTGCTATCACCGTCGTCGGTGATGAGCCTGAGCATGCCTATAACCGCATTCAGCTTTCGCCGGTGCTGGGGGGCGAGAAAGCGGCAGCGGATATCTGTCTTCAGGATGAGGACTGGTACCGGGTACGTGGCGTTACGGTGCTGCGGAGCGAAAGGGCGCTTGCCGTGGACGTGGCCTCACGGGAAGTGCGAACCGCCACCCGCACGCTGGGCTGGGATGCCCTGGTATTTGCCACCGGTTCAACGCCTTTTGTTCCGCCGATCCCCGGCGGTGATGCGCCCCAGGTGTTCACGTTCCGCACCCTGGAGGATACCTGCGCCATTCAGGCAGTTTCCGGTCCGGCGGTGGTGCTGGGGGGCGGCGTGCTTGGGGTTGAGACTGCGGCAGCACTGGCACGCTCAGGTGACAACGTCACGCTCGTTCATCGCGGTCCGTGGCTGATGGAACAACAGCTGGATCAACAGGCTGGCGCGCTGCTGGAGGAGGCGCTGGCGGAACGGGGCGTGCGCTGTGAGCTTGCCTCCGGCATCTCGGCAATTAACGACAACACCGTGACGTTGCTCAATGGACGCAGTATTGCTGCGGCGCGCGTGGTGTTGGCGACCGGCGTGCAGCCCAACATTGGCCTGGCAAAGGCCAGCGGCCTTCATTGCGCGCGCGGGATTGTGGTGAATCACCAGATGCAGACCTCCGCGCCGGACATCTATGCCATTGGCGAGTGCTGCGAAATTGATGGCCAGACGTTTGGCCTGGTCGCCCCCTGTCTGGCGCAGGCCGATATCCTCGCCGCACGGCTGGCGGGCGACACCACTGCGCCATTTACCCTCACCGACAACGGTGTGCGCCTCAAGGTGACCGGCGTGGAGCTGTTCAGCCTGGGTCGCGCGGCGGAGCAGGAGGGCGACGTGGTCTGGCGTTCATGGGATCCGCTGACGCGTCACTATCGTCGCTTACTGATCCATCAGGGGACGCTGGCTGGCGTGCTGCTGATGGGAGATTGCCGCAACGCGGCGACATTTACCGATTTACTGGCAACGGCTGCGCCCGCACACGCGGACTGGCTGTTCGATCGATTCACTACGCAACCGCAGGTTGCAGGACAGAACGCTATGACAAAACCTACTCTGGTGGTGGTTGGGCACGGTATGGTCGGCCATCATTTTCTCGAAGATTGCGTTAACCGCAACTTACATCAGCAGTATCAGATCGTGGTCTTTGGTGAAGAGCGCTATGCCGCCTATGACCGCGTGCATCTGTCCGAGTATTTTGGCGGCCGCAGTGCGGATTCGCTCTCGCTGGTGGCAGGGGATTTTTTTGCTGATAACGGCATTGAGCTGCGCCTGTCGCAGCAGATTGTCGCCATTGACCGCGACGCGCGCGTGGTGCGTACCGCCAGTGGGCATGAAACGCACTGGGATAAACTGGTGCTGGCGACCGGCTCATACCCGTTTGTCCCGCCGGTACCGGGTAACGATCTGCCGGGCTGTTTTGTCTACCGCACGCTCGACGATCTCGACAACATTGCGGCCCATGCGGCGGGTGCGCGTCGCGGGGTCGTCATCGGCGGCGGGCTGCTGGGGCTGGAGGCAGCAAACGCCCTGAAACAACTCGGGCTCGACACTCACGTGGTGGAGTTTGCGCCCAATCTGATGGCGGTTCAGCTCGATAACGACGGCGCGTCGATGCTGCGCAAGAAAATCGAGGCGCTGGGCGTGGGCGTTCACACCGCTAAAGCCACCACGGAAATTGCGTCGACGGATGACGGGCTGGTGCTGCGCTTTGCCGATGGCGAAGCGCTGGAAACGGACCTGGTGGTCTTTTCTGCCGGAATCCGTCCGCAGGACGCGCTGGCGCGCAGCAGCGGGCTGGCTATCGGCGAGCGCGGCGGGATCTGCATTAACGATGGCTGCCAGACTTCCGACCGTGACGTGTTTGCCATTGGCGAATGCGCGTTGTGGGAAGGGAAAATCTTTGGACTGGTTGCCCCGGGCTACCAGATGGCACGCGTGGCCGCCGCCGTGCTGGCAGGGGAGGATAAAACCTTCACCGGCGCGGATATGAGCACCAAACTCAAGCTGCTGGGCGTGGATGTGGCGTCGTTTGGCGACGCTCACGGGCGCACGCCGGGGGCGCTGAGCTACCAGTGGACGCACGGCCCGCAGCAAATCTACAAGAAAATCGTGGTCAGCCACGACAGCAAAACGCTGCTCGGCGGCGTGCTGGTGGGTGATGCCAGCGAATACGCCACGCTGGTGCAGATGATGCTCAATGGAATCAGCCTGCCGAAAGCGCCGGAAACCCTGATATTACCCGCATCCTCAGGCAGCGCGCCAAAAGCGCTGGGCGTGGCGGCGCTGCCGGAAAGTGCGCAGATCTGTTCGTGTCATAACGTCAGCAAGGGCGATATTTGCCAGGCCGTGAGCGCGGGCGCAACGGATATCGGTGCCATCAAACAGTGCACTAAAGCGGCGACCGGTTGCGGGGGCTGTAGTGCGCTGGTGAAGCAGGTGATGGAGTTTCAGCTTGCTGAACAGGGCGTGGAGGTGAAAAAGGATATCTGTGAACACTTCCCCTGGTCACGCCAGGAAATCTACCACCTGGTGCGCGTCAACCATATCCGCACCTTTGACCAGCTCATCAGCCGCTACGGTCAGGGACACGGGTGCGAAATTTGTAAGCCGCTGGTCGGGTCCGTGCTGGCTTCCTGCTGGAACGAGTATCTGCTTAAACCGGCGCATCTGCCGCTGCAGGACACCAACGACCGTTACTTTGCCAATATTCAGAAGGACGGAACCTATTCCATCGTGCCGCGTATGCCCGCCGGGGAAGTGACCGCCGACGGGCTGATCGCCATCGGCCAGATTGCAAAGCGCTATAGCCTTTACAGCAAAATCACTGGCGGGCAGCGTATTGACCTCTTTGGCGCCACTCTGGAACAGCTACCGGAGATCTGGCAGGCGCTGGTGGAAGCCGGATTTGAGACCGGCCACGCTTACGGGAAATCTCTGCGCACGGTGAAATCCTGCGTTGGGTCGACCTGGTGCCGCTATGGCGTGCAGGACTCCACCGGCCTCGCGGTCAAACTGGAGCACCGTTACAAAGGCCTGCGCGCGCCGCACAAAATCAAAATGGCGGTTTCCGGCTGTACCCGCGAGTGTGCCGAGGCGCAGAGCAAAGACGTGGGCGTCATTGCCACTGATAAAGGCTGGAACCTCTACCTGTGCGGCAACGGCGGCATGAAGCCGCGCCATGCGGATCTTTTCGCCAGCGATCTGGACGATGAAACGCTGATCCGTACCGTTGACCGGTTCCTGATGTTCTACATCCGCACGGCGGATCGCCTGCAGCGCACCAGCACCTGGATGGACAACCTGGAAGGCGGCCTCGACTATCTGCGCGAGGTGATCCTCGACGACAGTCTGGGTATTGCCCACGAACTGGAGCAGGAGATGGCCCGGGTGGTAGAAACCTACCAGTGCGAATGGCAGACCACGCTCAACGATCCCAACCGTCTGGCGCTGTTCCGCACCGCTGTGAACGACACTGCCGCAGAGCAAGGCAAACGCTGGCAGGAAATCTGCGGTATCGAGGATATCCCCGAACAGGCGGGCATTGGCGCGCGTCTTGGTCACAACGCGATTGCGCTGTTCCGCTTTGGCAAAACCGTTTATGCCCTCGACGACCTGGAGCCAGGAAGCCGTGCGAACGTGCTTTCTCGCGGCATTCTTGGCGATGCGGCGGGGGAGCCGGTGGTGATCTCTCCGCTTTATAAACAGCGCATTCGTCTGCGCGATGGCTGTCAGGTTGAAAATGGTGAGCCTGCGGTACGCGCCTGGCCGGTGAAAATTGAAAACGGCAAAGTGTGGGTCGGTAACGATGCCCTGGTCATGCGTGCGGAGGCTTCATGACAGAAACCCGGACAACATGCCCCTACTGCGGGGTGGGCTGCGGCGTGGTCGCCCGCTTGGAAGGCGGCGTGGTCAGCGTTCGGGGAGATGAAACCCATCCGGCGAATTTTGGTCGCCTGTGCGTGAAAGGGGCCGCCCTGGGGGAGACAACCGATTTACAGGGGCGGCTTTTGCACCCGGTCCTCGACGGTCATGAGGTGGACTGGACGCAGGCACTGGAGGCGGCAGGTGAACGGCTCCAGCACATTATCGACACATGGGGGCCGCAGGCGGTGGCATTCTACGCGTCCGGCCAGCTGTTAACCGAGGATTACTACGCCGCTAACAAGCTGATGAAGGGGTTCATCGGGGCGGCGAACATTGATACCAACTCCCGGCTCTGCATGTCGTCAGCGGTGGTGGGTTATAAACTTGCCTTCGGTGAGGACGTGGTGCCGTGCAGTTACGAGGACGTGGAGAACAGCGATCTGGTGGTACTGGTGGGCTCGAATGCCGCCTGGACGCACCCTGTTCTGTACCAGCGGCTGGTGCAGGCAAAGCAAACCAATCCGCAGATGAAGGTGGTGGTGATTGACCCGCGTGAAACGGTTACCTGTGATATTGCTGACCTGCATCTGGCGCTAAAACCCGGCAGCGATGCGGGGCTGTTTGTGGGGTTGCTCAATATGATCCAGGGAACCGACGCGTGGCCGATGGCCCGCGTGGCGGCGTTTTGCGACCTTCCTGTGCAGGATATTGGTGTGTTTTATGACTGGTTTGTCACCGCGCCACGCGCGATCACGCTCTACACCATGGGGATCAATCAGTCATCGAGCGGTAGCGACAAGTGTAACGCTATCATCAACGTCCATCTTGCCAGCGGAAAATTCAACCGCCCGGGCTGCGGTCCGTTTTCGCTGACCGGACAGCCAAACGCCATGGGCGGACGGGAAGTGGGCGGGCTGGCGAATCAGCTGGCGGCGCACATGAACTTTGAGCCGGACGATCTTTCGCGGGTGGCGCGTTTCTGGGGAACGGAAAGGCTGGCGCAGACGCCAGGCCTGATGGCGGTTGAACTGTTCGATGCCATTGCCCGTGGCGAGGTGAAGGCGGTGTGGATCATGGGCACCAACCCAGCGGTCTCGCTGCCGGACAGTCACGCCGTATGTCAGGCGCTGGCAGGCTGCCCGCTGGTGATTGTTTCTGAGGTCATGAACGATACCGACACCAGCCGGTTCGCCCATATCCGTTTTCCGGCGCTGGCCTGGGGGGAGAAGGACGGCACTGTGACCAATTCCGAGCGGCGTATTTCGCGCCAGCGCGCCTTTCTGCCTGCCCCGGGAGAGGCAAAACCGGACTGGTGGATCGTCGCGCAGATTGCAAAACGGCTGGGGCACGGCGACGCCTTTGCCTGGCAACATCCGCACGAGATTTTTTGCGAACACGCGGCGCTGACGGCCTTTGAAAATGACGGCACGCGGGCATTGAACCTGCATGACCTGGCTGAACTTACCCGGGAAGCGTGGGAGCGGCTGGAGCCGTATCAGTGGTCAACGGGGGATTTTCCGCGCCGAAACCTGGTGCCGGTCGATCCGGTCCAGCACGGTGCGGCGGTCAGCACGCTGTACCCGGTGCTCCTCAATACCGGACGCATCCGCGATCAATGGCACTCCATGACCCGGACGGGGTATGTGTCCCGGTTGATGCAGCATATCGCGGAGCCGTTTGTTGAGGTCTGCGCCAGCGATGCCATGCGGTTCTCGTTGTGTGATGGCCAGCTGGCGCGGATCAGTTCGCCGCGCGGCGTGATGGTCGCCAGAGTGCGAGTCAACCGCGGCATCCGGCAAGGCGAGGCGTTTGCCCCGATGCACTGGAACGCCGTGTTTGCCCGTCAGGGAAAGGTGAATGCGCTGGTGGAAGGGCGCTGCGATCCGGCGTCTGGCCAGCCGGAGAGCAAACAAACCGCCGTTCGGATCATGCCCTGGCTGCCCGTCTGGCAAGGGGTGCTCTATACCCACGAACAGCCGGAGTTACCATCCTGGGTTCACTGGTGGCGTAAAGCCTCGCATCTGACGGTATCAGGAGATAAACCGTTGCTGTCGTGGGTCATGAACTACGCCAGCAGCCGGGGCTGGCAGTTACAGGTTGCTCAAACCGGCGAACGCAGTAGCGTGCTGGCCTGGCATGAAGGTCAGCTGATGCTCGGCTTCTGGGAAGGCACCACGTTACCGGAGCTGGTACACCCGATCATTGATGCTGCTTTTCGCTCGCCCCCCACGACGCCTGCAGAGCGTCATGCGCTGCTGAACGGGCAGGGTGTGGAGGAGACGGCGGATCCGGGACGCATTATCTGTAGCTGCTTCAGCGTCGGAGAAAATGCGATTCGGGAGGCGATAGCCGGAGGGTGCGAAAGCGTCGCCGCGCTGGGGGCAACGTTACGGTGCGGCACGAACTGTGGCTCCTGCGTTTCGGAGTTGAAAGGACTGTTTGGATGATGGTGTAAGCGCGTCGGGTGGCGTAGCCGCCACCCGACAATCAGTTTCAGGATAATCCTGAAATTTCCGCCAGAACTGCATTTCCAGGCTTATCGCGTTAACATAATAAGAGTTTATCCATAAACACAGGTTCTTTTTTACGACGTTGATGGTTGTATCGTCCCGCATTCGTTTTCTGCTCTTACTCCCCCTTCTTACGGCCGGAGCCGTTCACGGTGCGCCGCGTTCCTTTATCCAGCAGGCACAAAATCCTTTTGATAATAACGGGGATAATCTGCCCGACCTGGGTATGGCTGCTCCCTCAGGGGAAGGGGAAAAGCACCTGGCCGAAATGGCGAAAGCCTTTGGTGAAGCCAGTATGACCGACAACGGCCTGACAACGGGCGAGCAGGCGCGTCAGTTTGCCTTTGGTCAGGTGCGCGACGCGGTGAGCGGCGAAGTGAACCAGCAGATTGAGTCCTGGCTGTCGCCCTGGGGGAACGCCAGCGTCAATTTACTGGTGGATAACGAGGGCAAATTTAACGGCAGCAGCGGGAGCTGGTTTATCCCCTGGAACGATAACAACCGTTACCTGAGCTGGAGCCAGCTTGGCCTGACGCAGCAGACGGATGGCCTGGTCAGTAACGCCGGAATCGGCCAGCGCTGGGTCGCCGGAAAATGGCTGCTGGGCTACAACACCTTCTACGATAATCTGCTGGACGAAAACCTGCAGCGTGCCGGACTGGGCGCCGAGGTGTGGGGGGAGAATCTGCGCCTGTCAGCGAACTATTACCAGCCGTTTGCCGGATGGCGCGACAGATCTGATGTTCAGGAACAGCGAATGGCGCGGGGATATGATGTCACCGCCAAAGCCTGGCTGCCGTGGTTTCATCACCTGAACACCAGCGTCAGCGTCGAGCAGTATTTTGGCGACAACGTTGATCTCTTCAACAGCGGAACCGGCTATCACAACCCGGTGGCGGTCAATCTTGGGCTTAACTATACCCCGGTTCCGCTGGTCACGCTGACCGCCGCGCATAAGCAGGGTGAAAGCGGCGAAAGCCAGAATAACCTCGGCCTGAAGCTTAACTACCGCTTTGGCGTGCCGCTGGTAAAGCAACTCTCCGCCAGTGAAGTTGCGGCCACGCGTTCTCTGCGTGGCAGCCGCTATGATTCCCCCGAGCGCAACAGCCTTCCGATTATGGAGTTCCGCCAGCGTAAAACGCTGTCCGTCTGGCTGGCAACGCCGCCGTGGGATCTGAAAGGGGGTGAAACCGTCATGCTGAAGCTACAGACTCGTAGCACGCACGGCATCCGTCAGATCCACTGGCAGGGCGATACCCAGGCACTGAGCCTGACTTCGCCCGGAAAGGGTAACAGCAGCGACGGCTGGAGCGTGATTATGCCTGCCTGGAATGAGGCAGAAGGCGCGACAAACCGCTGGCATCTTTCGGCGGTAGTGGAAGATGAGAAGGGCCAGCGCGTCTCGTCCAATGAGATCACGCTTGCGGTGGTGCAGCCGCTGATCGCTATACCTGACGACGACCCGCGCTGGAAGCTGCTGCCGGATGAGTAATCCTTAAAAAATGCGTTCCTGATGTACCCACACGGCGGCCTCAACGCGGGATTTTAACTTCATTTTCTTCAGCATATGCTTCACATGCACTTTGACCGTGCTTTCGGTGATATCCAGACGGCGGGCGATCATTTTGTTCGGCAGCCCCTGGGCGATTAGTTTGAGAATATCGCGTTCGCGCGGTGTTAACTGGCTGACGTCACGGTCAGACGTGGCGCGGTTGGCCCGCAGGCTGGCGGCCAGCACCGGCGTCAGGGCTTCACTCAGCACCATCTCGCCCGCCGCGGCCTGCTGCAGTGCTTTAAGCAGATCTTCCGGCTCCATATCTTTCAGCAGATAACCATCCGCGCCGCGCTTCAGCGCCGTGACCACATCTTCTTCATGGTTCGAGACGCTAAAGACGACGATGCGTCCGGAAAGCGATTTTTCCCGCAGCTTGTCGAGGGTCTCCAGGCCGTTCATCCCGGGCATGTTCAGATCGAGCAGGATCAGATCGGGATCGAGGGACTCGGCGAGCTCAATGCCCTGTTCCCCGTTGCTGGCTTCGCCAACCACGGTAATATCGGGTGCCATGCTGACCAGCTGTTTTACGCCAGTACGCAGCATCGGATGGTCGTCGATCAACAGGATGGATGCCGGTTCCTGATTAGTCATGGGTTTCTCCTTGAGAAGTTGTAAGCGGTTTTTCGGGAATAAAGGTGACCACGACTTCCGTGCCACCCGTCTCTCTCCGGCGAACCTGACAATCACCGCGCAGGCTTTGGGCGCGGTCTCGCATAATGATTAAACCATAGTGGTTCGTGCGCTCGGCATTTTCCGGCACGCCGCGGCCGTTGTCGTGAACCGTGAGTCTGACCTGGTTAGCGTGCTGGCTGACGGTGACCGTGACCGCCGTCGCTTCCGCGTGTTTAAGCACGTTGCTGAGTGCTTCACGGGCGATCTGCAGTAGATGAATGGCCTGATGTGACGGGACAAACCGCGGCGGCAGCTGGTAATCCAGCTTCACCGGGAACCCCAGCCGGGCGCTAAACTCCTGACAGCTGGCTTCCAGCGCCGGACGCAGGCCCGGCTCGGTCAGCTGCAGGCGGAAGGTGGTCAGCAGCTCACGCAGCTGTACCCAGGACGTATTCAGCTCGTTGCGTATCTGGCTGAGCAGCTGTTTATTACTGTCCGGCATCTGCGCATCCTGCATCTGCAGGCAGCTTACCTGCATTTTCATACAGGAGAGCGATTGGGCGATTGAGTCATGCAGCTCGCGGGCGATGGTGGCGCGTTCTTCCATAACGATGAGCTGCTGCTGTTTTTCCTGATGCCTGTCGAGCGCCAGCGTGGCCGTTAGCTGTTCAACCAGCGTATCAACCAGCTGTTGCTGATCGTGGCTCAGGTGACGCCCGGCGGGCAGGGTCGCCAGCAGAATACCGTACTGGGTATGGCTGTCCGTTAGCCGCCATTTCAGCGTCGTGCCGCCAGTGGTCGACGGCGGCAGGCCGCGAGGGCATAAATGACAGCCTTTATCATCACAGGACATGTCGGACTGACAGGTAAACTCCTGATGATTATCTTCATCTTCCACGTCGTAAACGCGAAGTTCCAGGTCATGCAGCAGGGTCAGATTTTGCAGGCCATTCAGCACCGGGGAGAGGCGTTCACAGAGCGGCACCTGCATGTGCAGCCGGCGGTTGGCCTGCCACAGGAAAGAGAGGATTTCGTTTTTCTGCTCCAGCCCGGCCGTTTTTTCCTGTACGCGCTGCTCAAGCACCGCGTAGCTTTCGGACAGCTCTGCCGACATGGTGTTGAGCGCCTGGCCGAGCATCGCCATTTCGTTGCGTCCGCTGATGTGCGTGCGCTGGGTAAAATCCCGGGCGGTAACCGCCCGGGCCATGGCCAGCAGCTGTTTCCACGGATTCAGCAGCCGCGCGCGGAGCCAGATAATGGTGAAGATCAGCAGCAGGCCCATAAACAGCGCCATGGCACGGTGTACCATCACCACCCGATCGATGCGTAATTCAGTGGTTTGGTCAAAAGAGGAGACCAGGGCATCAATGCGTGAGACAAAACCCGCCACGTCCTGCGCGACCGTCTCCGGGCTTTGCGCCTGTTTCAGTCCGGGTTCCAGTTGGGTGTGCCAGTAGCCCTGAAGGGCTTTAAGCTGGGATTGCTGACCGGCGCGGATGGCTGCATTTTCCAGTTCAGGGCTGAAAGCCGTGCGCTCCATTTCATCAATGAGAGGCTGGTCGTCCTGCGTCAGAGGCACCGACGCCAGCAGACGGTAACTCTGCATGCGTAGCGAGCCTGCCTCATTGATGGCATGCGCATTACCCTGTACCCCTTGTACCAGCCAGCCGGAAATCGCCATGCCGGTCACGCCGAGTGCGGTGGACAGCAAAACGATCAGGGCTAACTGATTGACGAGTGTCAGCGGTGATAAACATCTTTTTAACATAGAGTTGCCGGGCTCCTGACGTGGCCTGCTTGCAGGAATGGCGCTATTCTGGTGCATACCCTGGAGTATACCCATACCTACAAATGATTACTCCTAAATTGCCAGTGGAGTATGCATCTGAGGGTAGGGGGAGCAGGGACGCGTCAGCGCCGTGAAAAACAACGTCTTTTTGACCTGATTTGCCTACTCACTAAGGATAAGACCTTTTTTCGTGCCGCAAATCCTCGCACTTTTCCTTTGATTTATATCAACTTACCGCCGCCCTAAAACCCTAATGTTTGCAGCATCATTCGAGAATCAGAGGTGTCTATGAGTCACTCATCCGCTCCCGAAAGGGAAAATGGTGCCGTTATTACAGACTGGCGTCCAGAGGATCCGGCGTTCTGGCAACAGCGCGGCCATCGTGTAGCAAGCCGGAATCTGTGGATTTCCGTTCCGTGTCTGTTATTAGCGTTTTGCGTATGGATGTTGTTTAGTGCAGTGGCGGTAAATCTGCCAAAAGTTGGGTTTACGTTCACAACCGATCAGCTGTTTATGCTGACCGCGTTGCCGTCGCTGTCAGGCGCGCTGCTGCGCGTTCCTTACGCCTTTATGGTGCCGGTCTTTGGTGGCCGTCGCTGGACGGCATTCAGTACCGGGATCATGATCGTGCCTTGCGTGTGGCTCGGCTTCGCGGTGCAGGATACGTCCACGCCGTTCAGCGTGTTCGTGATCATCTCCCTGCTGTGCGGTTTTGCGGGTGCGAACTTCGCCTCCAGTATGGCGAACATCAGCTTCTTCTTCCCGAAAGCGAAACAGGGTGGCGCGCTGGGCATTAACGGTGGTCTGGGCAACATGGGCGTGAGCGTGATGCAGCTGATCGCGCCGCTGGCGATCTCGGTGTCCATTTTTGCTGCCTTTGGTGGCGGTGGCGTTGAACAGGCGGATGGTTCTTCCCTCTACCTGCAGAACGCCGCCTGGATTTGGGTGCCGTTCCTGGTGGTCTTCACCCTGGCAGCGTGGTTCTTTATGAACGATCTGTCTGCGTCGAAGGCGTCACTGAGTGAACAGCTGCCGGTGCTGAAACGTGGACACCTTTGGGTGATGGCGCTGCTGTATCTGGCCACCTTCGGGTCGTTTATCGGTTTCTCTGCCGGTTTCGCCATGCTGTCGAAAACCCAGTTCCCGGACGTGCAGATCCTGCAATTCGCCTTCTTTGGTCCATTTATTGGCGCGCTGGCTCGCTCACTGGGCGGCATGGTTTCTGACCGTCTGGGCGGTACCCGCGTGACGCTGGTGAACTTTGTCGTGATGGCTGTCTTCTGTGCGTTGCTGTTCCTGACGCTGCCAGCGGACGGACAGGGCGGAAACTTCATCGCCTTCTTCGGCGTGTTTATGGTGCTGTTCCTGACGGCCGGTTTGGGGAGTGCGTCCACCTTCCAGATGATCTCCGTGATCTTCCGTAAGCTGACGATGGATCGCGTGAAAGCGCAGGGTGGAAGCGAAGAGCAGGCGATGCGTGAAGCGGCGACGGATACCGCTGCTGCGCTGGGCTTTATCTCTGCCATCGGTGCCATTGGCGGCTTCTTTATCCCGAAAGCGTTCGGTATTTCGCTTGACCTGACCGGTTCCCCGGCGGGTGCGATGAAAGTGTTCCTTGTGTTCTATATCGCCTGCGTTGTGATTACGTGGCTGGTATATGGCCGTAATACCAAGAAAAATAAGTAAGTGTGATTATCCGTTTGCGCGGCCTTGGGGCCGCGTTTTTTTTGATCTGGAAGTAGTTACAACATACTGGTGGGTTTGCACAGAAGCGCGCCGGTAACACTGTGATCGCCGTCGCCTTGCAGGGAGGTCTACCCCTTAATACCTGAGATGTTAAATTTTGCCGTGGTTATTGTACGATGAAATGAAAATATCATTAAAAATCATATTATTATGAATTTTTAAAATCTACCGCTTTGGTGGTATTTGGCCTAACCCCACCCCTGAAAGTCCCTCGTCGTCTTGATCGTTATCAATTCTCCTCCTCTTTCAGAGCGTTACCTTCGCTGCAAATCAGCAATGTCGATTTAGAGAGCCACAGGCTCCACACAGGAGATACCCGATGAGCAAATTTTTGGACCGGTTTCGCTACTTCAAACAGAAGGGTGAAACTTTTGCCGATGGGCACGGCCAGGTTCTGGATACCAACCGGGACTGGGAAGACGGTTACCGTCAACGCTGGCAGCATGACAAAGTTGTCCGTTCTACCCACGGCGTAAACTGCACTGGCTCATGTAGCTGGAAGATTTTCGTTAAAAACGGTCTGGTGACCTGGGAAATGCAGCAGACCGACTATCCGCGCACCCGCCCGGATATGCCGAACCACGAACCGCGCGGCTGCCCGCGTGGCGCCAGCTACTCCTGGTATCTCTATAGCGCTAACCGTCTGAAATACCCGCTGATGCGTAAGCGTCTGATGAAAATGTGGCGTGAAGCGAAAGTGCAGCACAGCGATCCGGTTGATGCCTGGGCGTCCATCATCGAAGATGCGGATAAAGCGAAAAGCTTTAAGCAGGCTCGCGGCCGCGGTGGCTTTGTTCGTTCCTCCTGGAAAGAGGTGAACGAGCTGATTGCCGCCTCTAACGTCTACACTGTCAAAACCTACGGCCCTGACCGCGTGGCAGGCTTCTCGCCGATCCCGGCGATGTCGATGGTCTCTTACGCCTCCGGCGCGCGCTATCTGTCACTGATCGGCGGCACCTGTCTGAGCTTCTACGACTGGTACTGCGACCTGCCGCCTGCGTCTCCGCAGACCTGGGGCGAGCAAACCGACGTGCCGGAATCTGCTGACTGGTACAACTCAAGCTACCTCATCGCCTGGGGCTCTAACGTTCCGCAGACCCGTACCCCGGACGCGCACTTCTTTACCGAAGTCCGCTACAAAGGGACCAAAACCGTTGCGATCACCCCGGACTACGCGGAAATTGCCAAACTGTGTGACCTGTGGCTGGCACCGAAACAGGGTACCGACGCCGCGATGGCGATGGCGATGGGCCACGTTATGCTGCGCGAATTCCACCTCGATAAACCAAGTCAGTATTTCACCGACTATGTACGTCGCTACACCGACATGCCGATGCTGGTGATGCTGGAAGAGCGTGATGGTTACTACGCCGCTGGCCGTACGCTGCGCGCCGCCGATCTGGTGGACGCGCTGGGCCAGGAAAATAACCCTGAATGGAAAACCGTTGCGTATAACAGCAACGGCGAGCTGGTGGCACCTAACGGCTCTATCGGCTTCCGCTGGGGTGAGAAGGGCAAGTGGAACCTCGAACAGCGTAACGGTACCACCGGTGAAGAGACGGAACTGCGTCTCAGCATGCTGGGCAGCCAGGACGAGATCGCCGAGGTCGGCTTCCCGTACTTTGGAGGCGAAGGATCAGAGCATTTCAACAAGGTTGAACTGAAAAATGTTCTGATGCATAAACTGCCGGTTAAACGCCTGCAGCTGGCTGATGGCTCAACGGCGCTCGTCACTACCGTTTACGATTTGACCATGGCGAACTACGGTCTGGAACGGGGTCTGAATGATGAAAACTGCGCAACCAGCTATGACGACGTAAAAGCCTACACCCCGGCATGGGCGGAGCAGATCACCGGCGTTCCTCGCGCACAGATTACCCGTATCGCCCGTGAATTTGCAGAAAACGCGGATAAGACGCACGGTCGCTCAATGATCATCGTCGGCGCGGGTCTGAACCACTGGTATCACCTGGATATGAACTATCGTGGCCTGATCAACATGCTGATCTTCTGCGGCTGTGTCGGTCAGAGCGGCGGCGGTTGGGCCCACTACGTAGGCCAGGAAAAACTGCGTCCGCAGACCGGCTGGCAGCCGCTGGCGTTTGCCCTTGACTGGCAGCGTCCTGCACGTCACATGAACAGTACCTCGTACTTCTATAACCACTCCAGCCAGTGGCGCTACGAGACGGTTACCGCGCAGGAATTGCTGTCGCCAATGGCGGATAAATCCCGCTACAGTGGCCACCTGATTGACTTCAACGTCCGTGCTGAGCGCATGGGCTGGCTGCCGTCTGCGCCGCAGCTGGGTACTAACCCGCTGCGCATCGCGGAAGAGGCGAAAAAAGCTGGAATGTCACCGGTGGATTACACCGTTAAGTCCCTGAAAGACGGCTCAATCCGTTTCGCGGCTGAACAGCCTGAGAACGGCAAAAACCATCCGCGTAACCTGTTCATCTGGCGCTCCAACCTGCTGGGCTCGTCCGGTAAAGGTCACGAGTACATGCTGAAATACCTGCTCGGTACCGAGAACGGTATCCAGGGGAAAGATCTCGGCAGGCAGGGTGGCGTGAAGCCGGAAGAGGTGGAATGGAAAGACAACGGTCTGGACGGCAAGCTGGATCTGGTGGTGACCCTCGACTTCCGTCTGTCCAGTACCTGCCTGTATTCCGATATCGTGCTGCCAACCGCGACCTGGTACGAAAAAGACGACATGAATACCTCGGATATGCATCCGTTTATTCATCCACTGTCTGCCGCGGTTGACCCGGCGTGGGAGTCGAAAAGCGACTGGGATATCTACAAAGATATCGCGAAGAAATTCTCTGAAGTGTGCGTCGGGCATCTGGGCAAAGAGACCGACGTGGTGACGCTGCCAATCCAGCACGACTCTGCGGCCGAGCTGGCGCAGCCGCTGGACGTCAAAGACTGGAAAAAAGGCGAATGTGACCTGATCCCGGGCGTGACCGCGCCGCACATCATTCCGGTGGAGCGTGATTACCCGGCGACGTACGAGCGATTTACCTCTATCGGTCCGCTGATGGAGAAAATCGGTAACGGCGGGAAAGGGATTGCCTGGAATACCCAGAGCGAAATGGATCTGCTGCGTAAGCTCAATTACACCAAAGCGGACGGCCCGGCGAAAGGCCAGCCAATGCTGAACACGGCGATTGATGCCGCAGAGATGATCCTGACCCTGGCGCCGGAAACCAACGGCCACGTGGCGGTGAAGGCGTGGGCAGCGCTGAGCGAGTTTACCGGTCGTGACCACACGCATCTGGCAACGAATAAAGAGGAAGAGAAAATCCGCTTCCGCGATATTCAGGCCCAGCCGCGCAAGATTATCTCCAGCCCGACCTGGTCAGGACTTGAAGATGAGCATGTCTCCTATAACGCCGGTTACACCAACGTTCACGAGTTGATCCCATGGCGCACGCTGTCCGGTCGTCAGTCCCTGTATCAGGATCACCAGTGGATGCGTGACTTCGGTGAAAGCCTGCTGGTGTACCGTCCGCCAATCGACACCCGCTCCGTAACCGCAGTTATGGGCGCGAAATCCAACGGTAACCCTGAAAAGGCGCTGAACTTCCTGACGCCGCACCAGAAGTGGGGGATTCACTCGACCTATAGCGACAACCTGCTGATGCTGACGCTTTCGCGCGGCGGTCCAATTGTCTGGATGAGCGAGACGGATGCCAAAGATCTGGGTATTGAAGATAACGACTGGATCGAGGTGTTTAACAGCAACGGCGCCCTGACGGCACGTGCGGTGGTGAGCCAGCGCGTACCGGCCGGGATGACCATGATGTACCACGCGCAGGAACGTATCGTTAACCTGCCGGGGTCAGAAATCACCGAACAGCGCGGCGGGATCCACAACTCCGTGACCCGTATTACGCCGAAGCCGACCCATATGATCGGGGGCTATGCGCAGCTGGCCTACGGCTTTAACTACTACGGCACCGTAGGATCGAACCGCGATGAGTTCGTGGTGGTACGTAAGATGAAGAACATTAACTGGTTAGACGGCGAAGGTAATGACCAGGTACAGGAGAGCGTAAAATGAAAATTCGTTCACAAGTCGGCATGGTGCTGAATCTGGATAAATGCATCGGCTGTCACACCTGCTCGGTCACCTGTAAAAACGTCTGGACCAGCCGTGAAGGTATGGAGTACGCCTGGTTCAACAACGTGGAAAGCAAGCCGGGTACCGGCTTCCCGACCGACTGGGAAAACCAGGAGAAGTGGAAGGGCGGTTGGATCCGTAAAATCAACGGCAAGCTGCAGCCGCGCATGGGTAACCGCGCGATGCTTCTGGGAAAAATCTTCGCTAACCCGCATCTGCCGGGCATTGAGGATTACTACGAGCCGTTTGACTATGACTACCAGAACCTGCACAACGCGCCGGAAAGCAAACACCAGCCGATCGCGCGTCCTCGCTCGCTGATCACCGGCAAGCGCATGGACAAAATTACCAGCGGTCCAAACTGGGAGGAGATTCTGGGCGGCGAGTTCGAAAAACGCGCCAAAGACCAGAACTTCGAGAACATGCAGAAGGCGATGTACGGCCAGTTCGAAAACACCTTCATGATGTATCTGCCGCGCCTTTGCGAGCACTGCCTGAACCCGGCGTGCGTGGCGACCTGCCCAAGCGGCGCCATCTACAAGCGTGAAGAGGACGGCATCGTCCTGATCGACCAGGACAAATGCCGCGGCTGGCGTATGTGCATCACCGGCTGCCCGTACAAAAAAATCTACTTCAACTGGAAGAGCGGGAAATCAGAGAAATGCATCTTCTGCTACCCGCGTATCGAAGCAGGTCAGCCAACCGTCTGCTCCGAAAGCTGCGTAGGCCGTATCCGCTACCTCGGCGTGCTGCTGTATGACGCAGACGCGATTGAAAATGCCGCGAGTACCGAGAACGAGAAAGATCTGTATCAGCGTCAGCTTGACGTGTTCCTTGACCCGAACGATCCGAAAGTCATTGAGCAGGCGCTGAGGGACGGTATTCCACAGAGCGTTATCGACGCGGCGCAGCAGTCGCCGGTGTATAAAATGGCGATGGACTGGAAGCTGGCTCTGCCGCTTCATCCGGAATACCGCACGCTGCCGATGGTCTGGTACGTGCCGCCGCTGTCGCCAATCCAGTCTGCTGCCGATGCAGGCGAGCTGGGCAGCAACGGCATTCTGCCGGACGTCGAGAGCCTGCGTATCCCGGTTCAGTATCTGGCAAACCTGCTGACCGCAGGGGATACCCAACCGGTACTGCTGGCGCTGAAACGTATGCTGGCGATGCGTCACTTTAAGCGTGCGGAAACCGTTGATGGCGTTAACGATACCCGCGCGCTGGACGAGGTCGGTCTGACTGAAGCACAGGCCCAGGAGATGTACCGCTACCTGGCAATTGCCAACTATGAAGACCGTTTCGTGGTGCCGAGCAGCCACCGTGAACTGGCTCGCGAGGCCTTCCCGGAGAAAAATGGCTGTGGCTTTAGTTTTGGCGACGGTTGCCATGGGTCAGACAGCAAATTCAACCTGTTTAACAGCCGCCGCATCGACGCCATGGATGTGACCAGCAAAACGGAGCCGCACCAATGATTGAACTCGTCATTGTTTCGCGTCTGCTCGAGTATCCGGATGCTGCGCTTGCGCAGCATCAGCAGGAGCTTTTTGATGCACTCGCGTCATCTGAAAACCTGGATAAAGAGGATGCCCAGACGCTGGGCGTTTTCCTCCGCGACCTGTTAGCGCGCGATCTGCTCGACGCGCAGGCGGACTACAGCCAGCTGTTTGACCGTGGCCGTGCAACGTCGTTACTGCTGTTCGAACACGTTCATGGTGAATCCCGCGACCGGGGTCAGGCGATGGTGGACCTGATGGCTCAGTACGAGCAGCACGGCCTGATGCTCGACAGCCACGAGCTGCCGGACCATCTGCCGCTGTACCTGGAGTATCTGGCTCAACTGCCGAAAGACGAGGCGCTGGGCGGTCTGCAGGACATCGCGCCGATCCTGGCGTTGCTCAGCGCGCGTCTTCAGCAGCGTGAGAGCCGCTATGCGGTGCTGTTCGACCTGCTGATGAAGCTGGCAAACGCCGCTGTCGACAGTGAAAAAGTGGCGGAGAAAATCGCGGATGAAGCCCGCGATGATACCCCGCAAGCGCTGGATGCGGTCTGGGAGGAAGAGCAGGTGAAATTCTTTGCTGACCAGAGCTGCGGCGAGTCTGAAATCTCCGCTCACCAGCGTCGTTTTGCCGGGGCGGTCGCTCCGCAATATTTGGATATCTCTAACGGAGGACGGCACTAATGCACTTCCTGAATATGTTCTTCTTTGACATTTACCCGTATATCGCGGGCACCGTGTTCCTGGTGGGAAGCTGGCTGCGTTATGACTACGGCCAGTACACCTGGCGTGCTGCCTCCAGCCAGATGCTGGATCGTAAGGGGATGCACGTCGCGTCTAACCTGTTTCATATCGGGATCCTCGGGATTTTTGCCGGGCACTTCCTCGGGATGCTGACCCCGCACTGGATGTACGAAGCGTGGCTGCCGATTGAGGTGAAACAGAAGATGGCGATGATCGCGGGCGGTGCCTGCGGCGTGATGACCCTCGTCGGGGGCCTGCTGTTGCTGAAACGTCGTCTGTTCAGCCCGCGGGTGAGGGCAACGACCACTGCGGCGGACATCCTGATCCTTTCCCTGCTGGTGGTGCAATGCGCGCTGGGTCTGCTGACCATTCCGTTCTCGGCGCAGCATATGGACGGCAGTGAAATGATGAAGCTGGTCGGCTGGGCGCAGTCCGTGGTGACTTTCCACGGTGGCGCGTCCGAACACCTGGACGGCGTGGCGTTTATCTTCCGCGTTCACCTGGTGCTGGGGATGACGATGTTTGTGCTGTTCCCGTTCTCCCGTCTGGTACACATCTGGAGCGCGCCGGTGGAGTACCTGACGCGCAAGTATCAGATTGTGCGTGCCCGTCGCTAATGCACCGTTTTAATACCAACCCCGCACTCGCGGGGTTTTTTTTCGCCCCAGCCCAGGTTGTTGCCCGCCGCGGCAAACAGGATTAACGCGCCACCCGCCAGCTGCGTCAGGTTCAATGCGTGTCCGAACACCAGATTATCTACAATAATTGCCACCACCGGATAGATAAACGACAGGGAGCCGGTCACCGGCGTTGGCAGTTTCTGGATCGCGCTATACAGCAGTTGATACATAATACCGGTATGGACGATGCCCAGCGTCAGCAAGATCGGCCAGGGAAAATCGCCGGAGAGCGACGGCTGGCTGGCAAAAGGCAGCAGCATCACCACGCCGGTCAGCACCTGGATAAAAGCGATATGCTGTGGGGCGATTGTTTTGAGTTTGCGCGCAATGATTGCCGTCAGCGCATAGAAGAAGGCCGCGGCCATGGCCAGACCAACCCCTGCGAGCCATTTACTGTTATGGGCTCCGGTCAGCTCACTGGAGAGCAATATCACCACTCCGCCAAAGGCGAGGAACAGCCAGCCCCATTTTACCAGGCTGACGCGCTCACCTAAAAACATCCCCATCAATACCAGCATAAACGGCTGGGTGTTATATACCACGGTAGACAGGCCAATAGAGATACGTTCGTAAGCGGCGAAAAGCAGTAGCCAGTTCACAACTAATGCCACACCCCCGAGAATCGCCAGCATCAGCGTGGTGCGGGTGAGGGGACTAAAGGGCTTTTGACTGACCCGGATAAAAATAAAAAGTGTTATGGCCCCAATAAGACAGCGCCAGAAGACCACTTCCGTGACGGGCAGACCGGAGAGTAAAACAAACGCACCGATAGAGCCGGAAATTAACATCGCCAGGCTCATTTGCCAGACGCCTTTATGGAAATCACGCATTATCCACCTCCTGATTTAATGACCTTATTGTCGAAAATCGCTGTCGGGTTTTACAGGGGTGATATAAGGTGAAAGAGAGTGATGACTTTTTAAAATGAGGCAAAATCGATGGAAAACCTTCTCGATGAGATCGACAGACACATATTAACCTGCCTGGTTGAAGATGCGCGCATGTCGCTGAAGGTGCTCAGTGGCCGTATCGGTTTGACCTCACCCAGCACGGCAGAACGGCTGAAAAGGCTGGAAGAACGCGGTGTGATTCAGGGATATCGTCCGCGGGTGAATCTGGCGGCGTTGGGATATACGCTGCAGGCGCTGGTGCGCGTGCGGCCGCTGCCTGGGTTGCTGCATAAAGTGGATAAGTACATTCAGGCGATGCCGGAGTGTATTGAGAGCGACAAAGTGACCGGGGAAGATTGCTTCGTGATCAGGCTGGTGGTGCGCTCGATAGAGCAACTGGATGTGTTGCTGGACGGGCTGGCGGAACATGCGCAGTGTAATACGTCGATTGTGAAGAGTTCGCCGGTGAAGCGACGATTGCCACCGATGTAGCTGCCTGTCGCCGGGTGGTGGCTGCGCCTTACCCGGCCTACAAAAGTGGGCTAAGTTCGGTTCTGTGATGATTTTTTTAAATGATGGTGGTGGGGGAAGGATTCGAACCTTCGAAGTCGATGACGGCAGATTTACAGTCTGCTCCCTTTGGCCGCTCGGGAACCCCACCAGGGGTAATTCACATTTTGAGGTAATGCTGAGAGATGGTGGTGGGGGAAGGATTCGAACCTTCGAAGTCGATGACGGCAGATTTACAGTCTGCTCCCTTTGGCCGCTCGGGAACCCCACCACGGGGTAATGCTATTTACTGGCCCGCTTCCTGCTGGAAGCGGGGCGCATCATATCAAATGACACGCCCCTGTAAAGCGTTACCACAATAAAAATAAACTGGTTGCCTGATTTTTACGCGCAAAGCTGGAAAGCTAACCAGTTCATTTCATTGTCGATTAAAGAATAATCGTTCTGTTACCGTAGACAAAGACACGCTGTGCCAGCACCTGATACAGCGCACGGCTTAACACATTCTTCTCAACGTCGCGGCCTGCGCGCATCATGTCTTCAGCCGTGTAGGTGTGATCCACGTGAATGACGTCCTGCATGATGATTGGGCCTTCGTCCAGATTGTCATTCACGTAGTGCGCGGTCGCGCCGATGATCTTCACGCCGCGCTCGTACGCCTGATGGTAAGGGCGGGCACCAATGAAGGCTGGCAGGAATGAGTGGTGAATGTTGATGATCTTGTTCGGGAAACGCGCCACGAAAGAGGGCGTCAGCACGCGCATATATTTCGCCAGCACCACGTAGTCCGGATTATGCGCTTCAATGGCTTCAGCCATCAGGTTGTCATGCTCTTCACGGGTATGGCCTTCATGGCTCACCAGTTCAAACGGAATATCAAACCGTTCAACCAGCGTGCGCAGGGTCTCGTGGTTGCCGATAACCGCGGCAATTTCAACATCCAGACCGCCGTAATTGGCTTTCATTAGCAGATCGCCCAGGCAGTGAGCTTCTTTCGTCACCAGAATCACAACGCGACGACGGCCCGCTGGATTCAGCTCACGCACCGAACCTTCCGGCAGCGCGCTGTCCAAATCGGCAAGCAGGGTGGTGTCGTTGAAAATACCTTCCAGTTCGGTTCGCATGAAGAAACGACCGGTACGGTGGTCAACGAACTCGTTGTTCTGCACGATATTCAGTTCATGTTTGTAGCAAATGTTGGTAATTCGTGCGATCAGCCCTTTTTGATCGGGACAGATAGTGCGCAGAACTTTACGTTGTAATGATTGCATCGCCGGGAAATCCTGTTTGTATTTGCGAAGTCTGGGTTGTCAGGCGTTACTGCCCGCAACACTTTTTAAATTTTTTACCTGAACCACAAGGGCAGGGATCGTTACGACCAAACTGTGGGCGCGTACCGTCAATATAATACCATTGCCCGCTTTCCTTTAAGAACCGGGAACGCTCGATAATGGCGCCAGGTTTATTGTTCTCGGTAAAGCGGGCGACAAAGCTGACAAAGCCTTCGTCGTCGTGACTGCCGGGTGACGATTCAAAGACGGTAAGTCCTAGCCATTGGGTATGCGTAAACCCGGCTTCGATCTCTTGTCTGAAGTCGGCGGCGTGGCAGGATGGGTGCCAGGTTTTTATCAGGTAGTCTGCGTCTTTGATCACAAAAGCAGTATACCGTGAACGCATGAGGTGTGACGGGTCCGGTGCAACCTGATTGCCAGAAAGATATCGCTGGCAACATAGGCTATACTCCAGAGCGCTACCACAGGGGCAGAGTTGAGACACGATTCTCTTCCTGGAATAAAAAATAAGGGCGTTAAACGCCTCGGGTAGCACTATGTTAACTGAGCTGTTGCGTTGACGCTATGTCAGGAATCCAGGGGAAGTAAAACAGGGCTAATGAGAAAGGTTAAAATTGGACTGGCGCTGGGCTCAGGTGCAGCCCGGGGATGGTCCCACATCGGCGTGATTAATGCCTTAAACAAGATGGGCGTTGACGTCGATATCGTTGCGGGATGTTCCATAGGATCGCTTGTCGGCTCCGCGTATGCGTGCGGCAAACTCCCGGAACTCGAAACCTGGGTACGTTCCTTCAGCTACTGGGACGTGCTTCGCCTGATGGATCTCTCCTGGCAACGCGGTGGACTGTTGCGCGGCGAACGCGTCTTTAACCAGTTCCGCCAGGTTATGCCTCTTCAGGACTTCACGGATTGTCAGATGCCTTTCGGCGCCGTCGCGACGAATCTCAGCACCGGACGCGAACTCTGGCTGACCGAAGGAGATATTCACCTTGCGGTGCGTGCCTCATGCAGCATTCCCGGGCTTATGGCACCTGTCCCCCATAACGGTTATTGGCTTGTCGACGGTGGCGTCGTTAATCCTGTTCCCATCTCTCTGACGCGTGCCATGGGGGCCGATATCGTGATTGCCGTGGATTTGCAGCACGATGCTCACCTGATGCAGCAAGACCTTATGCCGGTCAATCTCCAGAGCGAAGATGCCGAAGGCGAGAAGCTTGCCTGGCACGCGCGTTTGCGCGGAAGAATTGGGCGTCTGGCCGCACGACGCTCGGTCGCCGCACCGACGGCGATGGAAATCATGACCACCTCTATTCAGGTTCTTGAGAATCGCCTTAAACGTAACCGTATGGCTGGCGATCCTCCGGATATTCTTATTCAGCCATACTGTCCACAAATCTCTACCCTTGATTTCCATCGGGCTGAGGCCGCCATCGCAGCGGGCTCATTAGCCGTCGAAAAGAAAATAGACGAGTTGCTGCCATTTGTGCGAACAGCACGTTAAGCACCTTTTTTTGACTACTTCAGCAAAATCTGACAGGCGATAGTACCGATAGCATGCCACTATTTAGTAACTATCAGCCAGGGGAGGAACCATGACGCAGCCATTGGCCGGAAAACACATTTTGATTGTTGAAGACGAGCCCGTTTTCCGATCGCTACTGGATTCATGGTTATCCTCACTGGGCGCAAACACGTTACTGGCTGAAGATGGCATCGACGCGCTGGAAAAAATGACCAGCATTGCGCCCGATCTGATGATTTGCGATATCGCGATGCCGCGCATGAACGGACTGAAACTGGTTGAACATCTGCGTAACGAGGGTGACCAGATGCCCATTCTGGTGATCTCTGCGACAGAAAATATGGCGGATATCGCCAAAGCATTGCGCCTTGGCGTCCAGGATATCCTGCTTAAACCCGTTAAAGATCTGAACCGGTTACGTGAAACGGTATTAGCGTGCCTCTATCCGAATATGTTTAATTCCCGCGTTGAGGAAGAGGAACGTCTTTTCCAGGACTGGGACGCGCTGGTAAGTGATCCGCCTGCGGCAGCCAAACTGTTGCAAGAACTTCAGCCACCCGTTCAGCAGACTATTTCACACTGCCGCGTAAATTATCGCCAGCTGGTGGCGGCTGACCAGCCTGGGCTGGTGCTGGATATTGCGCCACTGTCTGACTCTGATCTCGCGTTTTATTCTCTGGACGTAACCCGTGCAGGGGATAATGGCGTATTAGCCGCGTTGTTACTTCGTGCGCTATTTAACGGTTTATTGCAGGAACAGTTATCGCATCAGGGACAACGGCTTCCTGAGTTAGGCAGTTTACTCAAACAAGTAAACCAGCTTTTTCGTCAGGCCAATTTACCGGGACAGTTCCCGCTGCTGGTGGGTTATTACCATAGCGGTTTAAAAAATCTTATCCTCGTTTCAGCAGGTCTGAATGCGTCACTGAATACGGGTGAACACCATATTCAGGTGAGTAACGGTGTACCGCTTGGAACACTGGGTACGGCGTATCTTAATCAAATTAGCCACCGTTGTTCCTCATGGCAGTGCCAAATTTGGGGGGCTGGGGGAAGGCTACGCTTAATGTTGTCCACGGAATAAGCAACTGGAGCGTAATTTTAAGATTGCTTTACCTCTGTTTTCTCGGGAGTGCTACTATCGCAGCCCAGAATCATGCGTATTTGTCCTAATTGATCGGCAACGCGTTCTTTTCAGACCCGGACTGCAGGGCGAGGCTGATATACTCAACGCGTTATTTATTGCATAAAAGTTCAAAACTTGAACAAATCAGGAGAATTTGAATGGCTGCCCTAAATTCGAAAGTCAGAAAGGCCGTCATCCCGGTAGCGGGATTGGGGACCAGGATGTTACCAGCAACTAAGGCGATTCCTAAAGAGATGTTGCCTCTGGTTGATAAGCCATTAATTCAGTATGTCGTCAATGAGTGTATTGCAGCCGGCATCACTGAAATTGTGCTGGTTACGCATTCATCAAAAAACTCTATCGAAAACCACTTCGATACAAGTTTTGAACTCGAAGCCATGCTGGAAAAACGTGTTAAGCGTCAGCTGTTAGAAGAAGTCCAGTCTATTTGCCCTCCGCACGTCACCATTATGCAGGTGCGTCAGGGGCTGGCTAAAGGCCTGGGTCACGCGGTGATGTGTGCACACCCGGTTGTCGGTGATGAGCCGGTAGCGGTTATTCTGCCTGACGTTATTCTGGATGAATACGAATCCGATCTTTCCCAGGACAACCTGGCAGAGATGATCAAGCGTTTCGATGAAACGGGTAGCAGCCAGATCATGGTTGAGCCTGTTGATGACGTGACGGCTTACGGCGTGGTTGACTGCAAAGGCGTTAACCTTGAACCCGGCGAAAGCGTACCTATGGTTGGCGTTGTAGAGAAGCCTAAAGCCGACGTAGCGCCTTCTAATCTGGCGGTTGTGGGTCGCTATGTCCTGAGTGCTGAAATCTGGCCTCTGCTGGCGAAAACGCCTCCAGGCGCAGGGGATGAAATCCAGCTGACGGATGCTATCGATATGCTGATCGAGAAAGAGACCGTTGAGGCTTACCATATGAAAGGTAAGAGCCATGACTGCGGTAATAAGCTCGGTTATATGCAGGCTTTCGTTGAATATGGCATTCGCCACAATTCACTGGGTGAAGAATTTAAAGCCTGGCTCAATGAGAGTATGGGTATTAAGAAATAACCCCCCGGTGTAAATGTCTGAAACCGGTGTGGCGTTGCCCACCGGTTTTTTTATGCCCATAAAACGCCCCGGGGTGCCTGATTGTAAGCATAGCTATATCGATGAATAACGCTTTATGACGTTGTGTAAGAGGATGTTTGCAATAAATTGCGGCCAAAAAAAATCCCGCCAGAAGCGGGATTTTTCTGAATTCGGCGTGATTAATCCTTGATCAGGAAGTCATCCAGCTGTTTACCTTGCTCATCCATAGCTTTCTTGATTACAGCAGGAGTGCGGCCCTGGCCAGTCCAGGTTTTAGTTTCGCCGTTCTCATCAACGTAGCTATATTTAGCTGGACGCGCAGCGCGTTTTGCTTTGGTACCGGTTTTAGCTGCAGCCATGCTGTTCAGCAATTCATTTGGATCGATACCATCAGCAATCAGCATTTCACGATATTGCTGCAGTTTACGAGTACGCTCTTCGATTTCAGCAGCAGCAGCGCTTTCTTCTTCGCGACGTTCATTAACTACAACTTCTAATTTTTCCAGCATTTCTTCGAGCGTTTCAAGGGTACATTCTCTTGCCTGCGCACGAAGAGTACGGATGTTGTTCAGAATTTTAAGTGCTTCGCTCATTGTAGTAATCTCAAACTTATAATGGGGGGTGGTTTGTTGTCCTAATAATAGAGCCATAAATTCAGTTGTGCAATAGCCTGGAATGTAAGGAATTCAAAAAATACTAAATTAAGCCACTATTATTAATTACGCTAACTTAAATTTCCTCGTCGTCTGTGTGTCGCTTGTAATCACGTTAACCTGCTTAACCCCGCCGATTGCATCTTTTTTTTGTGACATTTACCGCAGGAATTATAGTTTCGGCGGATAAATATCAGCCTTTTGTATTAGTTCCAGGCTGGGGTGTTAAGGCAGGAATAGTTAATAAATAGTGAATTTTAATGAACGCTGATGCCACTATAAAAAGAAGTGTTATGTTTGGCTCACCCTATAACATATTCACAAATGAGCTTATCTTTACTCTCTGTTTTAACGGATTATTTTCGTCAGAAGTAGCTGTTTTACACCTTTCAGCAAGGCATCTTCTGTGCGGCCTGTCGCGGAAGACCAGACAAAATATGGTACAATGAATCATCGGTAATATTACACATTGATTAGGGTTTTACGGCCAATGGCACAGCTTTATTTCTACTATTCGGCAATGAATGCCGGCAAATCTACCGCACTGCTGCAATCCTCATACAATTACCAGGAACGAGGGATGCGTACCGTTGTTTATACCGCTGAAATCGACGACCGCTTCGGTGCCGGAAAGGTGAGTTCAAGAATAGGCCTGTCTTCGCCAGCCAGATTGTTTAACCCGCAATCTGACCTGCTGAATGACATCCGCGCTGCGCATGCGTCAGAGCCTATTCATTGCGTTCTGGTTGATGAGAGCCAATTCCTGACGCGTGAACAGGTTCATGCGCTCTCTGAAGTGGTGGATGAGCTGGATATTCCCGTCCTGTGCTACGGGCTGCGTACGGACTTTCGCGGGGAGCTGTTCGCCGGGAGCCAGTATCTGCTCGCCTGGTCAGATAAGCTCGTGGAACTGAAAACTATCTGCTTCTGCGGACGTAAAGCCAGCATGGTGCTTCGACTCGATCAGGCCGGAAAACCTTATGCAGATGGGGAGCAGGTGGTGATAGGCGGCAATGAACGCTATGTCTCGGTCTGTCGTAAGCATTATAAAGAAGCGCTGTCAGTCGGCTCTCTGACGGTGATTCAGCACGACAACAGAAAATAACCTCTTTGGTATTCAGACATAAAAAAACCCGCCTGGAAGGCGGGTTTTTTCATCAGGCTGTCAGTTAAGCGCTTTTCTTCGCTTTCTTGTCAGCTTTAATGACAGGTGCTTCTGTTTTCACAGCAGCAACGTCACCTTCTTTGAACTCACGACCGTAGTAGGTATCCAGCAGAATCTGTTTCAGCTCGGAGATCAGTGGGTAGCGCGGGTTAGCACCAGTACACTGGTCATCGAATGCATCTTCAGACAGCTTGTCTACGTGAGCGAGGAAGTCAGCTTCCTGAACGCCTGCTTCACGGATAGATTTAGGAATACCCAGTTCAGCTTTCAGGCTTTCCAGCCATGCCAGCAGTTTCTCAATCTTCGCAGCAGTGCGGTCGCCCGGTGCGCTCAGACCAAGGTGGTCAGCGATTTCAGCATAACGACGGCGCGCTTGCGGACGGTCGTACTGGCTGAAAGCCGTCTGCTTGGTTGGGTTGTCGTTGGCGTTATAACGGATAACGTTGCTGATCAACAGGGCGTTCGCCAGACCGTGAGGAATGTGGAACTGTGAACCCAGTTTGTGCGCCATAGAGTGGCAAACACCCAGGAAGGCGTTCGCAAACGCGATACCGGCGATAGTGGCTGCACTGTGGACACGTTCGCGCGCTACAGGGTTCTTAGAACCTTCGTTGTAAGACGCTGGCAGGTTTTCTTTCAGCAGTTTCAGTGCCTGCAGAGCCTGACCGTCAGAGAACTCAGATGCCAGAACAGAAACGTAAGCTTCCAGAGCGTGAGTCACGGCATCCAGACCACCGAAGGCACACAGTGATTTCGGCATTTCCATAACCAGGTTGGCATCAACGATAGCCATATCTGGGGTCAGGGCGTAGTCAGCCAGTGGGTATTTCTGACCGGTTGCATCGTCAGTTACTACTGCAAATGGCGTAACTTCTGAACCCGTACCGGAAGTGGTGGTGACGGCGATCATTTTCGCTTTCACGCCCATTTTCGGGAACTTGTAGATACGTTTACGGATGTCCATAAAGCGCAGCGCCAGTTCTTCGAAGTGGGTTTCTGGATGTTCGTACATAACCCACATAATTTTCGCGGCATCCATTGGGGAACCACCACCCAGAGCGATAATCACATCTGGTTTGAAGGAGTTCGCCAGTTCAGCACCTTTACGCACCACGCTCAGTGTTGGGTCAGCTTCAACTTCAAAGAACACTTCAGTTTCAACGCCAGACGCTTTCAGAACAGAGGTGATCTGGTCAGCGTAGCCGTTGTTGAACAGGAAACGGTCAGTCACGATGAGCGCACGCTTGTGGCCATCAGTAATCACTTCATCCAGCGCGATTGGCAGAGAGCCACGGCGGAAGTAGATAGATTTCGGAAGTTTGTGCCACAACATGTTTTCAGCTCGCTTAGCAACGGTTTTCTTGTTGATCAGATGTTTCGGACCAACGTTTTCAGAGATGGAGTTACCACCCCAGGAACCACAACCCAGAGTCAGGGAAGGTGCGAGTTTGAAGTTGTACAGGTCACCGATACCACCCTGAGAAGCAGGGGTGTTAATCAGGATACGGGCAGTTTTCATCATCTGACCGAAGTGAGCAACACGCTCAGGCTGGTTGTCCTGGTCGGTGTACAGGCAAGAGGTGTGACCGATACCGCCCATGGCAACCAGTTTCTCGGCTTTCTCTACCGCGTCTTCGAAATCTTTCGCACGGTACATGGCAAGCGTAGGAGACAGTTTTTCGTGAGCAAACGGCTCGCTTTCGTCGACAACTTTTACTTCACCGATCAGGATCTTGGTGGTTGCCGGAACGGTAAAGCCTGCGAGTTCAGCAATTTTATAGGCGGGTTGACCTACGATAGCGGCGTTCAGTGCGCCATTTTTCAGAATGATGTCCTGAACCGCTTTCAGCTCTTTACCCTGCAGCAGGTAGCCGCCGTGGCTGGCGAAACGCTCGCGTACAGCGTCGTATACGGAATCAACCACAACAACAGACTGTTCAGATGCACAGATAACGCCGTTATCGAAGGTTTTAGACATCAGTACAGAAGCAACGGCACGTTTGATATCAGCAGTTTCGTCGATAACAACAGGGGTGTTACCCGCGCCAACACCGATGGCAGGTTTACCGGAGCTGTATGCAGCTTTAACCATGCCAGGACCACCGGTCGCCAGGATCAGGTTAATGTCAGGATGGTGCATCAGTGCGTTGGACAGCTCAACGGAAGGTTGGTCGATCCAGCCAATCAGATCTTTTGGTGCGCCTGCGGCAATCGCAGCCTGCAGAACGATATCTGCTGCCTTGTTGGTCGCATCTTTTGCACGTGGATGTGGAGAGAAGATAATTGCGTTACGCGTCTTCAGGCTGATCAGAGATTTGAAGATAGCCGTTGAAGTTGGGTTAGTCGTTGGAACAATACCGCAGATAATACCGATAGGTTCAGCGATGGTGATCGTGCCGAAGGTGTCGTCTTCAGACAGCACGCCACAGGTTTTCTCATCTTTATAGGCGTTGTAGATATACTCTGAAGCAAAGTGGTTTTTGATCACTTTATCTTCAACGATACCCATGCCAGATTCGGCAACGGCCATTTTAGCGAGAGGGATTCGAGCATCTGCAGCAGCCAGAGCGGCAGCGCGGAAGATTTTATCAACCTGTTCTTGGGTGAAATTGGCATATTCACGCTGGGCTTTTTTAACGCGCTCGACGAGGGCGTTCAGTTCAGCGATATTAGTAACAGCCATAATGCTCTCCTGATAATGTTTTAAACTCTTTTAGTAAACCAGCGCTCGATACGTCAGACAGTATAGACAGTGCCAATACGACTTGCGTTACATAAAGTAAAACAATGGGTTACTTTATGCTCCAGCACACTAATTTACTAAAAGAGCCTTACCTTAGCATCATCCCTTTTTGACAGGTGACCTTCCTGGGGGGCGTAATCAAGATTACTCACTTCTGAGTACGGAAATCATGATCTGCGTCAATTTCTCCCCAAGCTGATACCTTTCAGCAGGGTTATTTCATGGATATTTTTCCACTGTTAATTAATTAAGTAACTATTGGAAGTGGTGGCATCAATGATTCAACATATGTTTAACATTCTGAAATGCTAACGTTTTGGCACAGATTTCTGGTGAAGTATGCTAATAAAAAGCGTATCTTCAGCGCGATTTTTCATGACAACGTTGTCAGTCCCGGGCATGTGCAAAGGCGGAGCAAAACGTGATCCAAACGCTCTTTGATTTTCCAACGTATTTCAAATTTTTTATCGGTTTGTTTGCCCTGGTTAACCCGGTGGGTATCATTCCTGTCTTTATTAGTATGACCAGTTACCAGACGGCGGCGGCCCGGAACAAAACCAATCTCACCGCTAACCTGTCTGTGGCGATCATCTTGCTCACCTCGCTTTTCCTGGGGGATGCCATTCTCCAGGTCTTCGGTATCTCCATCGACTCCTTCCGCATTGCGGGTGGGATCCTGGTGGTGACCATCGCCATGTCGATGATCAGCGGTAAGCTGGGCGAGGATAAACAGAACAAGCAGGAGAAGTCAGAAACCGCGATACGCGAAAGTATCGGCGTGGTGCCACTGGCTTTACCGCTCATGGCCGGTCCCGGTGCCATCAGTTCAACCATTGTCTGGGGCACGCGTTACCATAGCCTCATGCACCTGATTGGCTTTTCTGTCGCCATTGCGCTTTTCGCGCTCTGCTGTTGGGGTGTATTCCGCATGGCGCCATGGCTGGTACGCCTGTTGGGACAGACGGGGATTAACGTCATCACCCGTATCATGGGGTTGTTGTTGATGGCGTTAGGGATCGAATTCATTGTCACCGGTATTAAAAGCATTTTCCCCGGCTTGTTACACTAATATTTCGAATGAAAGAACGGAGCTACGGCTCCGTTTTTTTTACGTGAATATCAGCAAATCATATAACTAAAGTTGAAATGCTCACATATCATAATAAATTCTACTAATAATGTTCATTTCTTTTATTTCAAAGAGTTATGAATTTCGCACAATCCCGCCTGCACAGAAAATCTTCGAACGCTCTGTTATTTTACTCACACGATACTCTGGGGCTTGCTGAGAGATAACCGAAATGTTATTAGTAATTTCAACTTTCCCTTAGAGGAATGTGCTAAATAATGATCAGTTGTTAAATTTTTGTACAAAGTCACTCAAAAGTAGCGCAGCGACGCGCGAGTAGAGGAAGTTTTCTCTACCTTATTGAATACCCGGTGTTTTTACCGGCTTTCGATGTCTGGCAGGGCTGCCCCCAACGATACGACGTACTTCGTAAAAGAGAATTGCTTAACAAATTTGCAAAATGTATTGGCGCGCGTTTACGCCATTTGATACTTTCCGGCCTATTATTTTGCGGCATAAAACAATCAGATGAGAATTATTTTCATATAGCTCTCTTCTCAGATATCCAGCTCAGGTCTCAAACAGGGGAGGCCTGTGAAGAATCGACGCAAGACGGCCATACGAGCAGTCAGTAATAAAAAAAGTCGGTGATAGCAAGTAGTAAAAGAAGAACCTGACAGCAGCAAAAAAAACTCCTGCGCTGTACAGGCCCCAACAGGGGAATAGACAGCTGGCGAAAGCCAGTAATTATAATGAGTGGAGTACCAACACAATGTCCATCATCACAAAAAAAAATCTGGTAGCGGCGGGGATTTTGACTGCGCTAATCGCGGGCAATGCTGCAATGGCTGCGGACGTTCCTGCAGGAGTACAACTGGCGGAGAAACAGACGCTGGTGCGTAACAACGGTGCGGAAGTTCAGTCTCTTGACCCGCACAAAATTGAAGGTGTTCCTGAGTCAAACGTTAACCGTGACCTGTTCGAAGGTCTGCTGGTGACTGACGTTGACGGCCACCCGGCACCGGGTGTGGCAGAAAAGTGGGAAAATAAAGATTTTAAAGTCTGGACCTTCCATCTGCGTAAAGATGCCAAATGGTCCGACGGTACGCCGGTTACCGCCGAAGATTTCGTGTATAGCTGGCAGCGCCTGGCGAATCCAAATACCGCCTCTCCGTATGCGAGCTATCTGCAATATGGCCACATCGCCAATATCGATGACATCATCGCCGGTAAAAAGCCGGTCACCGACCTGGGCGTGAAAGCGATCGATGCCAATACCTTTGAAGTGACGTTGAGCGAACCTGTTCCGTACTTCTATAAGTTGCTGGTTCACCCATCCGTTTCCCCGGTACCAAAATCCGCTGTGGAAAAATTTGGTGAAAAATGGACGCAACCTGCCAATATCGTGACCAACGGTGCCTATAAGCTGAAAGACTGGGTGGTCAACGAACGTATGGTCCTGGAGCGTAACCCGCAATACTGGGATAACGCGAAGACCGTGATTAATCAGGTCACCTACCTGCCAATCTCTTCTGAAGTAACGGATGTTAACCGCTACCGTAGCGGTGAAATCGACATGACCTATAACAACATGCCGATTGAACTGTTCCAGAAGCTGAAAAAAGAGATCCCGAAAGAAGTTCACGTCGACCCATACCTGTGCACCTATTACTACGAAATCAACAACCAGAAAGCACCGTTCACCGACGTACGCGTTCGTACTGCGCTGAAGCTGGCACTGGATCGCGATATTATCGTGAACAAAGTGAAAAACCAGGGCGATCTCCCGGCGTATAGCTACACCCCTCCTTATACCGATGGAATGAAACTGGTTGAGCCTGAATGGTTCAAGTGGTCACAGGAAAAACGTAACGAAGAAGCGAAAAAGCTGCTGGCTGAAGCGGGCTACACTGCCGATAAGCCATTGACGTTTAACCTGCTGTACAACACGTCAGATCTGCATAAAAAACTGGCTATCGCCGTCGCGTCTATCTGGAAGAAAAACCTGGGCGTCAACGTTAAGCTGGAAAACCAGGAGTGGAAAACCTTCCTCGATACGCGTCATCAGGGGACCTTCGACGTGGCGCGTGCAGGCTGGTGTGCGGACTATAACGAACCGACCTCCTTCCTGAACACGATGCTCAGCGACAGTTCAAACAACACTGCGCACTATAAGAGCCCGGCGTTCGACAAGATCATCGCTGATACGCTGAAAGTGTCTGACGATGCGCAACGCGCAGAATTGTACGCGAAATCTGAAGAGCAGCTCGATAAAGACTCTGCAATCGTACCGGTTTACTACTACGTTAACGCCCGTCTGGTGAAACCGTGGGTAGGGGGTTATACCGGTAAAGACCCGTTGGATAATATTTCCGTTAAGAATCTTTATATTATCAAGCATTAATGGCAATACGTGGGGTGAGCCTGGCTTGCCCCACTGTGTCTACTTTGTAACATTCATCAGGCACACGCCAGAAGGTACGGGCAATGTTGAAATTTATCCTGCGTCGCTGTCTAGAAGCGATACCAACGTTATTTATTCTAATTACGATTTCCTTCTTTATGATGCGTCTCGCACCGGGAAGTCCATTTACCGGTGAACGTACGCTGCCGCCGGAAGTTATGGCGAATATCGAGGCGAAGTATCACTTAAACGATCCCATCACTACCCAATACTTCAATTATTTGAAGCAGCTGGCGCACGGTGATTTTGGACCGTCATTTAAATATAAAGACTATTCCGTAAACGACCTGGTGGCCTCCAGCTTCCCGGTTTCGGCAAAACTGGGTGCTGCGGCATTCATTCTGGCCGTCGTTCTCGGGGTCACCGCAGGCGTTATCGCCGCGCTCAGACAAAATACCAAATGGGATTATGCCGTAATGGGGGTGGCAATGACCGGGGTAGTGATACCCAGCTTCGTTGTCGCGCCATTACTGGTGATGATATTTGCCATTACGCTGAAGTGGCTGCCTGGCGGCGGCTGGAACGGCGGGGCGCTGAAGTTCATGATTTTGCCAATGGTGGCATTATCTCTGGCCTATATCGCCAGTATCGCGCGTATTACCCGTGGTTCTATGATCGAAGTGCTGCATTCGAACTTCATCCGCACCGCGCGCGCGAAAGGGCTGCCGATGCGCCGGATTATCTTCCGCCACGCGCTCAAACCGGCGCTGCTGCCGGTGCTCTCCTATATGGGGCCTGCATTCGTTGGGATCATCACGGGCTCGATGGTTATCGAAACCATCTACGGTCTGCCGGGCATTGGTCAGCTGTTCGTTAACGGCGCGCTCAACCGCGACTATTCGCTGGTACTGAGCCTGACGATCCTCGTTGGTGCGCTCACCATTCTCTTTAACGCGATCGTTGATGTGCTGTATGCCGTCATCGACCCGAAAATCCGTTACTAACTGGAGCACGCCATGATGTTGAGTAAGAAAAACAGCGAGGCGCTGGAAAACTTCAGTGAAAAACTGGAAGTGGAAGGTCGTAGTCTCTGGCAGGATGCACGCCGTCGCTTTATGCACAACCGTGCCGCCGTCGCCAGTCTGGTGGTTCTGGTGATCATCGCGCTGTTTGTGACCCTGGCACCGATGCTGTCGCAATTTACCTATTTCGATACGGACTGGGGCATGATGTCCAGCGCGCCGGATATGGAATCCGGTCACTATTTCGGGACCGACTCATCCGGCCGTGATCTGCTGGTGCGCGTCGCGATTGGTGGGCGTATCTCGTTGATGGTCGGTATCGCCGCCGCGCTGGTGGCGGTAATTCTGGGGACGCTCTACGGCTCACTTTCCGGCTACCTTGGCGGCAAAGTGGACTCAGTGATGATGCGTTTGCTGGAAATCCTGAACTCCTTCCCGTTTATGTTCTTCGTCATTCTGCTGGTGACCTTCTTCGGCCAGAACATTCTGTTGATTTTCGTGGCCATCGGGATGGTTTCCTGGCTGGATATGGCGCGTATCGTGCGCGGCCAGACGTTGAGCCTGAAACGTAAAGAATTTATTGAAGCCGCGCAGGTTGGTGGCGTATCTACCCGAAATATCGTGGTTCGCCATATTGTTCCTAACGTGCTGGGGGTGGTTGTGGTCTATGCCTCACTGCTGGTGCCAAGCATGATCCTGTTTGAATCCTTCCTCAGCTTCCTGGGGCTGGGTACGCAGGAACCACTGAGCAGCTGGGGCGCGCTGTTGAGCGATGGTGCAAACTCGATGGAAGTGTCACCGTGGCTGTTGCTCTACCCGGCGGGTTTCCTGGTGGTCACACTGTTTTGTTTCAACTTTATCGGCGATGGCCTGCGTGATGCCCTCGACCCGAAAGACCGTTAAGGAGCGCCGTCATGACAATTATTGAAACGGCCACTGCGCCACAGGCGCAACAGCAGAGCAATCTTCTGCTGGACGTAAAAGACCTCCGTGTGACCTTTAAAACCCCTGACGGGGATGTTACCGCCGTCAACGATCTCAACTTCAACCTGAGCGCGGGTGAAACGCTGGGGATTGTCGGTGAATCCGGCTCCGGAAAATCCCAGACCGCCTTTGCGTTGATGGGCCTGCTGGCATCTAACGGTGTGATTGGTGGTTCCGCAAAATTCAATGGTCGCGAAATCCTCAACCTGCCGGAGCACGAGCTGAACAAGCTGCGTGCCGAGCAGATCTCGATGATTTTCCAGGACCCAATGACCTCGCTGAACCCTTATATGCGCGTCGGTGAGCAGCTGATGGAAGTCCTGATGCTGCATAAAGGTCTGGGGAAAGCGGAAGCGTTTGAGGAATCCGTCAAAATGCTGGATGCGGTAAAAATGCCGGAAGCGCGTAAGCGCATGCGCATGTTCCCGCACGAATTCTCCGGCGGTATGCGTCAGCGCGTGATGATTGCTATGGCGTTGCTGTGCCGGCCAAAACTGCTGATTGCCGATGAACCGACTACCGCACTGGACGTTACCGTTCAGGCGCAAATCATGACCCTGCTGAACGAGCTTAAGCGTGAGTTCAACACGGCGATTATCATGATTACCCACGATCTGGGTGTTGTTGCCGGTATCTGTGACAAAGTACTGGTGATGTATGCCGGTCGTACGATGGAATACGGCAAAGCGCGTGACGTGTTCTATCAGCCTGCCCATCCATACTCCATTGGCCTGCTGAACGCGGTGCCGCGGCTTGATGCGGAAGGGGAATCCCTGCTCACCATTCCGGGCAACCCGCCAAACCTGCTGCGTCTGCCAAAAGGCTGTCCGTTCCAGCCGCGCTGTCCGCATGCGATGGAAATCTGCAACAGCGCACCGCCGCTGGAAGCATTTGCACCAGGCCGTCTGCGCGCCTGCTTTAAGCCGCAGGAGGAGCTGGTATGAACGCATTAGATGAAAAACGCAATGTGCTGCTCGAAATCGCTGACCTTAAAGTGCATTTCGACATTAAGGACGGTAAACAGTGGTTCTGGCAGCCGCCGAAAACCCTAAAAGCGGTCGATGGCGTCACCCTGCGTCTGTACGAGGGGGAGACCCTGGGGGTCGTGGGCGAGTCCGGCTGTGGGAAATCCACTTTCGCACGTGCCATTATCGGCCTGGTCAAAGCTACCGACGGAAAAGTGGCGTGGCTGGGTAAAGACCTGCTGGGGATGAAGCCCGACGAGTGGCGCGACGTGCGAAGCGACATCCAGATGATTTTCCAGGATCCGCTGGCATCACTTAACCCGCGTATGACCATCGGAGAGATTATTGCCGAGCCGCTGCGCACCTATCATCCTAAGATGCCGCGTCAGGAAGTCCGTGACCGCGTAAAGGCGATGATGCTGAAAGTGGGGCTGTTGCCTAACCTTATTAACCGTTATCCGCACGAATTCTCCGGCGGTCAGTGTCAGCGTATTGGTATTGCGCGTGCGCTGATCCTTGAGCCGAAGCTGATTATCTGTGATGAACCGGTTTCCGCGCTGGACGTTTCCATTCAGGCGCAGGTGGTAAACCTGCTGCAGAAGCTGCAGCGCGAGATGGGGCTGTCGCTGATCTTCATTGCGCACGATCTGGCCGTGGTAAAACACATTTCTGACCGCGTGCTGGTGATGTATCTGGGTCATGCCGTGGAGCTGGGCACGTATGATGAGGTGTACCACAATCCGCTGCACCCTTACACCAAAGCACTGATGTCTGCAGTACCCATCCCCGATCCCGATCTGGAGAAAAATAAAACAATCCAGCTTCTGGAAGGAGAATTGCCTTCACCAATTAACCCGCCGTCAGGTTGCGTTTTCCGTACGCGCTGCCCGATGGCCGGGCCGGAATGTGCGAAAACACGACCGGTTCTGGAAGGCAGTTTCCGACATGCGGTTTCCTGCCTGAAAGTAGACCCGTTATAATCGCAAGGGCTGACATGATGTCAGCCCTTATTTATTGCGAGGTTACCGTGTCGCGTTTATTCACTTCAGCCCGTCGACGGCTCTATCATCTTTTATTCGATCCAAAAACGGTATCGGGACGCCGTTTTGAGGGACTCTGCGCGCTGTTTGCGTTACTCAGCGTCATTGTCATCTTTATTGAATCCGGTGTCGGGACACAATATCACCTGACATTTGATGAATGGCATGCCTTTGTCTGGCTTGAACTGGCGATCACCCTGGTCTTTACCGCTGAGTATATTCTGCGGGTCGTTTGCTGGCCCAATCCGGCAAAGTACGTATTCAGCTTCTGGGGTTTTATCGATTTAGCGACGATCCTGCCGCTCTATGTTATGTGGCTATGGCCAGAAATCAGTCTCAACTATGTATTCGCCTGGCGCGCCATGCGCGTGATTCGCGTATTGCGAATTCTTAAATTGCTGCGTTTTATGCCGTCGCTGCGCGTATTCTGGAGTGCCATCGTTAGCGCACGACATCAGCTTATTCTGTTTTACTCGTTTATTGCCATTGTGATGATTGTTTTCGGCGCGCTGATGTATTTGATAGAAGGGCCCAAATATGGCTTCACAACGCTCAACGCATCCGTCTACTGGGCTATCGTGACCGTGACGACAGTGGGGTACGGTGATATCACACCCCATACGCCGCTGGGGCGCATAGTGGCATCCGTGCTCATTCTGATTGGGTATTCGGTGATTGCTATCCCGACGGGGTTAATTACCACGCACATGAGCAGTGCATTTCAAAGCCACAAAGCGCAGCGTAAATGTCCGCGCTGTCATCAGGGTGAGCATGAGCAGAGCGCGCGGTTTTGCAACCGCTGTGGTAGCGAGTTACCGTAGTAAATAAATAAGGCTGCCATCGCAGCCTTTTTTATTATTCGCGCCAGAGAATGTGGCACAGCTTGTGGTCTTTCTCCCGGCAGAGCAGGACGCGAGCGAAAATGTCGTTAATTTCCCCACCATCTTCATCAGCCAGCCCAATCACCACTTCGGCAAAGAAGTCAGGATTCAGGTCGAAATCCACATGTTCAGCCCAGTCTTCTGCTGGGTCGAACAATTCGGCACCGCCGCGCTCTTCGAACTGCAGATTAAAGAGGATCACGTCCGCGGGATCGAGGTTATCAACCGCCAGTTCGAGAAAAATGTCATAGGCCTGCTCGAGCGTTTCGTCTTCGGTCAGGCGATTGTTCAGATCCATTTCCATGATGACTACCTGTTTAACATCGTTGGGCACGTTTTACAGCAACGGACTAAAGAAGTAAAACAGTCGTTCAGCTATTCTCTGCCACAGCGGGCGTTTTACCCACAGCCTGGCATCCAGCAGCCGCGAGCGGGAGATATAATCATCCTGCACCGCCGCCAGGTCACCGCCAAATCCGGCGTCATCAATCACCAGAGTGATTTCAAAGTTCAGCCACAGGCTGCGCATATCGAGGTTTACCGTGCCCACCAGGCTTAATTCGCCGTCGACAAGCACGCTCTTGGTGTGCAGCAGCCCGCCTTCAAACTGGTATATTTTCACCCCGGCGGCCAGCAGTTCGCTAAAGAAGGCGCGGCTGGCCCAGCCCACCAGAAGCGAGTCATTTTTGCGGGGCAAAATGATACTCACATCGACACCGCGCTGCGCTGCGGTACAGATCGCGTGCAGCAGGTCATCGCTGGGGACGAAGTAGGGCGTCGTCATGATCAAATATTCACGCGCTGAGTAGGTAGCCGTCAGCAGCGCCTGATGAATTAAGTCCTCCGGGAATCCCGGCCCGGAGGCAATGGTATGAATAGTATGACCGCTGGCCTCTTCAAACGGCATGATGTTGCCATCTGGCGGTGGGGGCAGAATACGCTTGCCGGTCTCTATCTCCCAGTCGCATGAGTACACGATTCCCATCGAGGTGGCAATCGGCCCCTCCATTCGTGCCATCAGATCCACCCATTGCCCGACGCCGGAGTCCTGTTTAAAGAAGCGCGGGTCAACCATGTTCATACTGCCGGTGTAGGCAATATAATTATCAATCATGATCATTTTACGGTGCTGGCGTAGGTCCATCCGGCGCAGAAAGACGCGCAGGAGATTTACCTTCAGCGCCTCAACCACTTCGATACCGGCATTACGCATCATGCCTGCCCAGGGGCTGCGGAAAAACGCCACGCTGCCTGCGGAGTCCAGCATCAGACGGCAGTGGATCCCCCGACGCGCGGCCGCCATCAGGGATTCAGCGACCTGGTCGGCCATGCCGCCGGGCTGCCAGATATAGAACACCATCTCAATGTTATGGCGAGCAAGCTGGATATCGCGGATCAACGCCTGCATCACGTCATCGGAGGAGGTCAGAAGCTGGAGCTGGTTCCCCTTAACGCCGCCAATCCCCTGACGCCGTTCGCAGAGCTTAAACAGCGAGGAGGCTACGCTGCTGTTCTCCTCGGCAAAGATATGTTTGCAGGCTTTAAGATCGTTAAGCCACTTCGCGGTGGAAGGCCACATGGCACGCGCCCGCTCGGCCCGGCGTTTACCCAGATGAAGCTCACCGAAAGAGAGATAGGCAATAATTCCCACCAGCGGGAGGATGTAAATGATCAGAAGCCAGGCCATGGCAGAGGGTACGGCTCTGCGCTTCATCAGGATGCGTAATGTCACACCCGCGATTAACAGCCAGTATCCCAAAATGACCAGCCAACTCACCACGGTGTAGAAGGTTGTCATGGTTAAAAAATCCTTTTGAAAGCGTATTGTTATGAGTGTACGCATCAGGATTCATCTGGCAAATAAAAACGCCAGGTAAAAGCGCTGGTTTGCTGCCGGGTTGGGTTTATAATGGCGGCTCTGTTTGAGAAAGAGTTGTAGACATGAAGCGCAGTAGAACAGAAGTAGGGCGCTGGCGCATGTTGCGACAGGTGAGTCGTCGTAAGGCTCGTTGGCTGGAAGCACAATCCCGCCGCAATATGCGTATCCACGCCATCAGAAAATGTGGATTGAACAGGCACCGCAACGCGTTGCTGTTCGCCGTCCAGGATATCTGAAAACCCTGAGGGCACCGCAAGGTGCCCGCTGATTTTATAGTGTCTTATTTAGAGAATATCGTTATTGCTGCGATATTCCGGTGATGTTTAGCAAAAGGAGGGAGAGGTGTTTGCGGAGTTTGGCGTACTGAATTTCTGGACGTATGTTGTTGGCGCATTTTTTATTGTGCTGGTGCCGGGCCCGAATACCCTGTTTGTGTTGAAGACCGGGATCGGTCACGGCGTTAAAAAAGGATATCTTGCCGCCACAGGTGTGTTTATCGGCGATGCGGTTCTGATGTTTCTCGCCTGGGCCGGTGTCGCGGCTTTAATCCAGACCACGCCTGTACTGTTTAATATCGTACGCTATCTGGGTGCTTTCTATTTACTCTGGCTGGGCGGCAAAATGCTCTGGTCGGTGATTAACCGTCAGAATCATGCTCATGAGAGCGGAACTGAACCTGCCAGTATGATCATGAAACGCGCCCTGGTACTGAGCCTGACGAATCCAAAAGCGATTTTGTTCTACGTTTCGTTCTTTGTGCAGTTTATTGACGTGAATGCACAAAATACCGGGACCTCTTTTCTGATCCTCTCCACCACGCTTGAGTTGATTAGCTTTATGTACATGAGCTTCCTGATCTTCTCCGGTGCGTTTGTCACGCGTTATCTGAAAACCAAAAAGAAACTGGCAAAGCTGGGGAACGGGCTGATAGGGCTGCTGTTTGTCGGGTTTGCGGCGCGGTTAGCGTCACTGCATTGATGTGAAGAAAGGCTCCTGAGGGAGCCTTTTTAATGTCTGGCGTAGCTGGAAAGCCGCGCCAGACAAGGCTTCACGTTTTACTACTAGCAGTCAAAAGCCATAAAAAGCGGCTAGGGTGTGGACACATTGTGGACACTCTGACCACCATTAGCACCCTTCAACGGATTAAGCGAAATCGCGTCCTGCAGGTACTGAGGAGCGAAGTGCGCATAGACCATTGTCTGCGCAATTTTCGTATGACCTAAGATCCTCTGCAGTGTGATGATGTTGCCCCCGTTAATCATAAAGTGCGTGGCGAAAGTGTGTCGCAGCGCATGTGTCGCTTGCCCGGCCGGTAAATCTGGTTTAACCGCTTTGAGGATTCGCCTGAATTCAGCATAACTGGCCTCAGGAAACAGAAAGCCTCGTGCTTTGCCGACTACGTAAGCCGCAACGTCATCAGAGATCGGGACCGTGCGCGGTGTGTTGGTTTTCGTCTTAACGAAAGACACCCGGTTATGAATCACATTCTCCGCCTTCAATCGCGCAGCTTCTCCCCATCTTGCCCCGGTACTCAAACACAAAACCGCAATTTTACGATTATCACCTGAGAGCGCAGCAAGTAAGGCGTCAATTTCCTCAAGAGTGAGATAGCCCGTTTCGGCTGTCTGCTCTTTCAGTTTTTTGAATCCCCTGAATGGATGTTCACCGTTATACAGTTCTGACTCAATCAGGGTTGTGAACATCCCACCTAGCGTGATCAGGTCGCGGTTGATGGTAGTTGGCTTAATACCTTCACCCCGGCGTTGAGCACAATATTGCGTTATCAGGCTCTTGGTGATCTGGAAAGCGCACGGATTTCCGGTCATCGTTTCGAAACGCTCAATTTTCCTGAGATACGATTGACCGTGCTCCTCATGTTTACCTTTCAGCTTCCACCATAACTCTTTCAGTTCCGACAATTGGCGTTTGTCCGTTGGTTTTGAAAGCCATTCCTTTGAGTGATGGTTATATTGAGTATGCTTTTCAAAAGCCATCGCCTCGCTTTTCTTGTCGAACTTCCGACGGATGCGTTTTCCGTTACGCCCAGTCGGTCTAATGTCCACTTCATATCGACCATCATCGAGCTTTTTAACAGACATAAAGCCTCCCGATGATGTTACTGCGTACTTCAATTTCCTGATTTAAATAGCAAAAACTAACTGTGCATTTACTGCACAAATAAGCGCCATAAATAGTTAGCCAGTTTTCTGGTCTGAGTGGGATGACGTTGTTGTCTGCTGCCCAAAGTGCGCGAGAGCCGGTGCAATCTGCCCAGCTTCAGGTGATATCGTCTCTGTCATGAACCACATAGTGTATTTTTTGAACTGAGGATGATTCAAAATCTTCATCACCGCCTGTATGCCCATATCTTTTACACCCTTCTCGTAACTCGAAAGAGAGCTGTATGGAACGCCTGTTAAGTCACTGAATTCTTTCCTATTCATACGTTCTGACTCACGCATGATCGCTAGCTTTTCATTTACGGGTATCATCGTAATTAACACTCCACTATTGATAGAAAAACGATAACGGAGTAATCTTAAATTCGTTATCGCAAACCAATGGCTCCAATATGGCAATTAATAGCCATTAGGAGCAATTAAAACACTAACGAGGAATACTCACAAATGAATAGGGTCATTGATAGTGTGAGCGACGCCGTTCCATATCAGGAATTCGCGCGCCTTATTGGTAAAACACCTGCAGCCGTTAAAGGCATGATTGAAAAGGGCAAGCTTCCTGTTGTCGAGATGACTGATCCGCAGTCAACGAGTGGGCGCGCAGGGGAATATTGGGTTTATCTGCCTGCATGGAACAAGGGTATGAAGATGGCATATGACAGCCGCCCGAAGGAAATTCGTGATGGTTGGCTGATGTGGCTCGGATTAGGAGAGCCAGTATGAATAGTGAACCTCGCTGTATTGCACAGTTGCTTCGAAGAGAAAGCCCTAATTCTATCAACTTCACTATCACTCATGGTCGTGGACGTAAGGGCATCATCATCCGAACCCGAAAGCCGGGCGTTATCGAGAAGCTTCGTCGGCTGGTCAAAAAGAGAGGACTGTGGTTATGACGGTAATGACACTGGACGTGATCCAGAAACAACCAACAGCGCTTCGCGGTCTGGTCTGCAAGTATTTGGCTCAGCCTCGCTGGCAGGATACCTGTGATTTTTACAATCAGATGATGGAGCGGGAGCGTCTTACGGTTTGTTTCCACGCTCAATTAAAACAGCGTCACTCGGTCATGCGCTTAGAGGAAATGACCGAAGCAGACCGTGAGCGTCTTGTTTGTGCGCTTGATGAATTGAGAAATGCATTTGCCCGTCACCGCCAAATTGGCTCGTCAAAAGCAACTTTCATCAGTCGCCTGACCGTTAGCCAAAGGCGCTCATTGTTTCTTCATGCGGGACTGACAGAACAGGAATTTATGATGCCGCACTGGCGTTTAAATGAAGAGGACTGTTATTGGCGTGACAAACTTTTCCGCGCTTTGCGAGAACTGTTTAGCCTTTTGAGTACGCACCAACAATTTTAACCTCGGTAAAACCTGAGCAGTATTTACATTAATTAATCTGGATTCGTTTTAATACGCGCCTTACAGCGTGGGGACTCCTTTTGTCTGGAGATAGGCAAATGCAAACACAAAACACAGTACCAGATAGCATGTTTTCAGCTCTCCTGGGGCAGGCAGTAAACGAAGCACAGCGCGACCTCGCGACACGTTTCTCTTCTCGATTTGACGGGCTTATCGCGCATATCAGCAAGTCTGAGCTCAATCGTACCGAGATTATCGAGTTATTAGGCCAGGAGTCGGAAAAGTTACACAACTCAATTTTCGGTAGAGCTGGTTAACCACTGTTAACAGGAAGCAAAAATGAGCATACACATCGAGATTAATAACCAGTACGTCATCACCAGTGACCGCTATCAATTCATTTTGCAGGAAAAAAAGACCGCAACATCCGGGAAGAATGAAGGTAAGGAATGGTTGGACGTTGTGGGTTACTACCCAACTATCCCTAAGCTTATCTCAGGCTTGGTTTTGCATGATCTTTTGACCAGCGATCTTACCGGCTTTTCAGCTTTGGAAGCTCGGATTGAACGCATGGGGAAGCAATGTCTGGACGCTTTTAAATAATATGTCCAACGAACCTCGGGGGCGTGTTGCCCCCTCGCCACCACCACCATTTTTGAAGGGCGCCAGTGATTCATTCGTTGGTGCTTATCCCTGGAATAACGTCACCAAAGAGGCCATTGGCCGCGACAGACCCCTTACACGTGCCGAACTCCGTCAGGTGCAAGGTGTTTTAAACCGGATTGACCGTCTGCCGTTTTTCCTGCAAACGCTGTTTACATCGCGTTATAACTTCATCCGCCGTAAAAAGAGCCCTTTAGGTGGGCTGTATTTCCTTAAAAACACGTTTGAGCGCAAGCTGCTGCCGCGTCTTGAGCGTGTTAATGAGCTGTGCGGGATGAATGCATCCGCCTCGATTGGGTTTCTGTCCGAGCGCGACCAGTATGCGCGCTTACCAGATATGAATGACAAAGAGCTCAGGAAGTTTGCGGCCAGAATTGCCTCTCAGCTCTGGAGCAAATACGAGGAGTTAAGCGACGCATGGGCGGAGGCTCACGGCGGGAAAGAGACACTTTTCACCGATGAAGCTCAGTCGCACCTATACGGGCAAGTGGCCGGTATTGCTCGCGCATTTAACATCACCCCGATGTACTGGAAAAAATACCGTAAGGGTCAGATGACGATCCGCATGGCATTTTCCGCTATTTCCCGAGTGATTAAGGATGAGTGGTGGGTTAACCAGCTCAAGGCTCAGCGGATGCGCTGGCGCGAGGCGCTGCTCATCGCTGCCGGTGAAGTCAATAAAGACCGCTCTCCCTACGCCAGCAAAATAGCGATCCGCGATGTTCACGCGCGCCGCGTGGCTAATCTCGAATACCTCAAATCCTGCGAGCTGGAAAACAAAGTCACCGGCGAACGTATCGACCTCATCAGCAAGGTCATGGGGAGTATCTCAAATCCTGAAATACGTCGTATGGAACTGATGAACACTATCGCCGGGATTGAGCGCTACGCGGCCAGCGCCGGTGATGTGGGGATGTTTATCACCCTGACCACACCCTCGAAATATCATCCGACCCGACAGGTCGGTAAAGGCGAAAACAAAAAGGTACAGCTTAATCACGGCTGGAACGAAAGCGCATTCACGCCAAAAGACGGCCAGCGCTACCTGTGCCGAATCTGGAGCCTTATGCGTACCGCTTTCAAGGATAACGATTTGGAAGTGTACGGGATGCGTGTTGTTGAGCCACATCACGACGGCACGCCACACTGGCACATGATGCTTTTTTGCAAACCCGGTCAGCGTAAAGCCATTAACGAAATTATGCGTCGTTATGCCCTCAAAGAGGACGGACACGAAAAGGGCGCGTCAAAACAGCGCTTTGAGTCACGCCATCTTAATCAGGGCGGAGCGGCGGGTTATATCGCTAAATACATTGCAAAAAATATCGACGGTTACGCGCTCGACGGCCAGCTCGATCACGACACTGGCAAGCCTCTGAAAGATACGGCCGCAGCCGTCACCGCATGGGCGTCTACATGGCGCATCCCGCAGTTTAAACCGATTGGTCTCCCGACGATGGGCGCTTACCGCGAACTGCGCAAGCTGCCGCGCGGGGTGAGTATTGCCAGCGAGTTTGACGACAGGGTTGAAGCCGCGCGAGCTGCTGCAGATGAAGGGGACTTTGAGCGGTACATCATCGCGCAGGGTGGGGCAAACATGCCGCGTGATGCTCAGGCCGTCAGGGTCGCCCGTAAGGTGACGGATGAGGTCAACGAATACGAGGAAGATATCGAGAGGGTGGTCGGGATTTATGCCCCTCATCTCGGGGCTGACCGTGTCCATGTGACCCGTACAGCCGAATGGCGAATCGTTCCAAAGGTTTTGGCCGTTGAGCCTTTGACCTTAAAAAGCGGCTCTGCCGCGCCTCGGAGTCCTGTCAATAACTGTGGAAAGCTCACCGGCGGTGAGGTTACGGTTATGGCTCCATCACCGTCTGAGCATGCCGCAGCGGTGCTAGATCTAGTTGATATTGGAGCTATCCGATGGGATGACCCCGAAGTCGTAATGGTTCTTAAAGCAGCCTTGAAACAAGATGCGCTACGCCCAAAACGTCTACAAAAAAGTGGATAATCATAAAAAATAGCAGGTAAACCATCTTGGATGAATAACAAGTTCTGACCTTTTGAAAAGCACAAGCATGATAGTCTTGCTAAATCTGAAGGACATTACCTCAAGTAGACAAGAGCTAGACTCGCTAGCCCGAGGATGAATGCTTATGAACGACACGCACAGATTTAAATTTTCTTAACTTCTCACGTAGCTAATGATGTCATACGTTCATTGATGGTACAAAACACGACCAGTTTAAACATGAAAAAATCATCTATCTCCTTTAAAATACTAGGAATTCGTGCCGAGGTTTTGTAATCTGTTTCTTTGGACATCATTATGTTAGTGGGAGGTAGTGTGAGCTGCGATTCTTACGAGATCCTTCATGAACAAATACACGGATGGCTACATAGAAAGAATATATCTTCTTCAGTCCGTCGAGTTTCAACGTTGCCAGTTGCTATAGCAACAGATATTGGTTTGGTTAGAAAAGAAAATCAGGATAGAGTTTCTGTCTTAAAGTTCCGGCCAGCGAACAAGACAAAGGATATGGTTGTAGTTGCCTTAGCTGATGGTATGGGCGGGATGGAAGGAGGGGCTAATGCTGCTTCGTTGACTCTTTCTACTTTTTTCACGGAGATAATTAGGGGCTGTCATCTTGGTGTAAGAGAATGCCTTGAAAAAGCTATATTGAAATCAAATGAAGCAGTGCTTAAGTTATACAAAGGTAATGGAGGGGCTACGCTAACCGCTATTGTCTTAGATGGCTCTGGATATATAACTACAGCTAATGTTGGTGATAGTAGAATATATGGTCTAACAAATGATGGTATAGTGCAATTGAGTGAGGACGATACACTTGTTGCACTAGCAAAAAAATACAATAATATTGATATTGAGTCGTCAGAGATAGACTCGAAATTCGGTGGTGAACTAGTTCAATTTATTGGGATTGATAGTGTCTTACAAATTCATTTTTATGACATAACTGCTCCTCAGGGAGGAACCGTGCTTTTAAGCTCTGATGGAGCGCATACCATCGGAGATGCTAATTTAAATAAACTTTTTGTGCACTCTTCAAATACAGGTGTATACGCCAAAAGAATAATTGATCTTGCTAGCTGGTTTGGTGGTTTTGATAATGCGACTGTGGCAGTTGTAGATGTAGATGGTATTTTAAAAGAACTTGATGTTAGTTCAGAATATGTAATAAATGTATGGGATCCTTTTGGCGAATTAAAGCTTGTTAATTTGCCCCAGGCTGGTTCACAAGGTAATGATAAGCAAGATAATGTTGATAAAAGTGAACCGGTAGGTAGTGATAAAATTAATACTGGTATTGAAAAAAAAGCAGGGGTAAAAAGAAAGGCAAGAAGCAGAAATGCTAATGCAAAGAATATAGAGAAAAAAGAGCTTAATAAAAATGAAGAATTAGAGAATATTTCACAGTTAGATATGCCTTTCTCGGAAAAGAATTCGGTTAAGGGAGATAAAAATGGAAAATAGAACTCTACCTAAAAGATATGTTCCTACCGATGATCACGAGTCCGGCGGATTCGGTAGTGTCGTTAAGTGTTTAGATACTCATTTAGATAGATATGTGGCGATTAAATCTATAAACGATGCACATGATTCTGCGCGTATGAGAGACGAACTCTCTGCATTAATGCGACTTAGATCAAAGCATGTTGTAGAAGTTTTCGATGCTATAGAATATGACGACGGTACTATTTCGATAGTAGAAGAATTTATTAATGGTCCTTCATTACATGAAATCAATGATAGCATAAATGATGACAGTTCCCTCATTAAAATTTTATGGCAAATATCTTCTGGTATCGCAGAGATTCATGATTGCGACATAATTCATCGAGATATTAAGCCTGGTAATATGAAAGTAGACCATGAGGGCGTTGTAAAGATATATGATTTTGGGTTGTCTAGGAATATAGATAATGCTCATACCGTGGGCTTCAAGGGTACACCTATTTTCGCCGCTCCAGAACTATATATGCAGCATGTACGTTTCACGAAAGCCGTAGATACCTATGCTTTTGCTGTTACTGCGATGTGTCTGGCAAAAACGGAAGCACCGGCTGAATTAGGTTTTTATCCTAAACAATTAAAGGCTAATCCCTTTGACAGCTCTCAAATACAACTTCCTGATAATATTAAAAAAATACTATATGCATGTTTGGATGTTGATCCAAGTAACCGACCTTCTATGAAGGTTGTTCGTGATGCTCTAAAAAATATTCTACTTAATAATTCACATCGAGCGTTACTTATAACAGATTATAAAAAACCAGTAGTACTTTCGGAAACACACAGAACAGAATTTTACGATAACCCAGGAATAGGGAGCATAGAAATAACATATTCAGGCTCTGTTTTTTTTATCTCAAAGCTATCTGGTGATGTGCATGTTAATAATATTAGGGCGAAACAGTTTAACATACTCCCTAATTCTTGTGTAATAATTCTCGGTCCTGCAGGTAAGACAACCACTAAACGTATTTTTATTACTTTCGACCTTTCTCATCCGGAGGTGGTGTTATGATTGAGCTCGCGGCAGGAGTTCGTATTGAGCGCTATACAATCATCAAGGAAATTGGTGAGGGTGGCATGCAGAAGGTTTATTTGGCGGAAGATAATATCCTTGGGCGAAACGTTGCACTTAAAACTCCAAAAAATAAATCTGCAGAAAAGAGATTTCATAGAAGTGCCGTTTTAGCATCGAAAGTGAATCATCCTAACGTTGCTAAAACATTAGATTATTTTACTAGTGGAGAACGAGAGTTCTTAACTGAAGAATACATCGATGGAGTAGATCTCGATCAAGCGTTACTTAGCCATTATACTAGTGTTGACCCTTATTTGACGGCAAAAATATTCCATAACCTTGCAAAGGCATTGTCAGCGTCCCATCATGTAAATGTCATCCATAGAGATTTAAAACCTTCTAATATAATGGTTACTGGTGGTCTCAGTGCAACTGGCGTAAAAATAACAGATTTTGGTATATCAAAAATGGCTGGTGATGAAATAGATGAGGCGGCAAAAAACGGCCAAGGATCTATCACTACATCTCAAACAGCCATGGGGGCTTTACCTTATATGGCTCCTGAAATTATTAGGAGTCTTGGTCAGGTATCGAAGCCTTCAGATGTTTGGGCTTTAGGTGCAATGATGTTTAGAATTCTTACAGGAGAATATCCATTTGGCATTGGTTATATGGCAATACCGGGGATTCTTTCTGGTAAACATGTCCCTTATCCGAATTTTATAACATCAAATGGACAGTTTGCGCCTTTGGCAAACGAAATAATCAAAATAATTGAGGCATGTTTGGTTTCAAATCCTGATGACCGTCCTACTGCTGATCAACTGGTGTCGATGTGTGGCTTATTATGTTATCCAGTTTGTGAACGAGAGGTCGGAGTGATCGGAGACACTCGTTTAGCTTATGGATTTATTCATGTTTCGAATCAACCTCAGGTTTTTTTCCATTACGACAGTGTTTATGGAAAAAAACCAGTAAGCCAAGACAAAGTTATCTTTTCTAAGTTTTTAGGCGGGGGTCATGATAGGGCTCATCCCGTCATTAAAGCTAAGTAGTAAGCCATGCATTCGGCTGCATCAAAATGCATGCATTAAGCGATTGTTCTTTTTTGAACAATCGCTCGATGCGTCAGGGCTTTAAACGGTGCATGCAACTGCATTCAAACCGACCTTTTAAGCGGGCAGGCGAGGCGGGGATAGCACTGCGCGCCGGGCGTGGTGACAGGATTTATTTTACGCGTCTGCGCGCGTCGTGGTGGCGCGCTGTTGGGTGCGGTCGGCTTATGAGGTGTTGGCGCAGTTGCGTCACGTGTGCGGCGTCTGGCTCGCTCTGAGGAGATGCCGCCCTGAGGCGGCATTTTGGGCGGAGTTTAGTCGGTCTCGATGCCGTAATCCTTAAAGCGGATCACCTCCATTCCTAACCAATCATTAATCTCTTTGAAACGCTCCTGCAGCGGCGTCAGCTCATTACGCACAAACACCCGCGCCACCTTCTCGATATCGCCCATCGAGCCGAGATTTTCAGGCTTGCCGCCCATGAGCTGGAACGGCACGCGATGCGCGTCGAGCAGGTCGGCGGCGCTCACCTTCTTGATGTTAAAAAAATCATCCTTCGTGGCGACTTCACTCAGCGGCACGATCTTGATGCCGTCCGGTTTTCCGTTCGGGGCATAGAAAAACAGGTTTTTGAAATTCCCGAGCCCTTTCGAATCCCGCATCGCGGAACGCAGCGACTCAACGTCAGTGCTGCTCTGCGCCGCGTCGGTGACGTACATGATGTAACCCGCGTGCGCGCCGTTCTGGTAATACTTGCGACGAAACAGCGTGGCGGATTCATTCAGCCAGGCTGAATTGAGCGCGCTCAGGTATTCAGGCATCCCGTAGAGCTCCTGATTGATATCGGGCTCCAGCAAATGGCACACCGAGCCGGGCGCGAACTGGTGCGGGTGAGTGAAGTCCGACACGTACCAGTAAACGCCATCCTCCACGCCACGGCGGGTATATTTGGCCGGGGAGGTTTCCAGCTTAAATAGCTGGCCGGTGACGCTCATGCGCTTCTCAAGATAGCCGTTAGCAAAGACCAGATAATCGAGCACAAGGCGGCTGAAATCCTGACGTGAAAGCAACGGATGCGGGATGTAGGTACTCGTCAGAATGTTGCGCTTCACGTAAATCGGGGAGCTGTGGTGCACGGCGGCGCGCAGGCTTTTCGCCAGCCCGGAGAAGTTGACCGGCGGCTCGTACCATTTGCCGTTATTGATGCACTCGACATAGTCGAGAATGTCGCGGCGATCCAGAACGGGTGACGGCTCGCCAAAGGTGAATGCCTCCATTTTTTGCGGTGCGCTGGCAGTCATGTTGGTCTGTTTTGGCTGTTTATTTTGGCGTTTTTTCATCTTAGTTAATGTCCAGAATTGAGCTTGATTGCATACCGCTACCGGCGGAAAGCGGCTCGTTTAACAGGGCGTGCATTGTCGCCCACGCGATATCTGCGTGGCTGGCTTCCTCACTGCGGCTGGCTTCATAGGTGGCGCTGCGGCCACTGCTGGTCATGGTTTTGCGGATAGCCATGAATGACTGAGTGATGTCGGTCGCACCGGCGTCATATTCCAGACACCCGCGTCGAATGGTGTCTTTTGCTTTCAGCACCATCGCCGTTTTCATTTCCGGCGTGTAACGGATGGCGCGTGCCGCCGGGAAGAATGAGCGCACGAGCTGGTAAACACCCTGGCCGATGCCGGTCGCATCGATGCCGATATAGTCGACGGTGTATTTTTCGGTCAGCGCCCGGATGGCCTCGGCCTGCGCGGCAAAATCCATGCCTTTCCACTGGTGACGCTCAAGAATGCGGAACTTGCCACCGGCAACCAGCGGCGGAGCCAGCACCGCACAGCCTGCGCTGTCGCCGGTGTGTGACGGGTCATAACCAATCCAGACAGGGCGCCAGTTAAACGGACGGTCGGCAAAGGGTTCGTAGTCCTCCCATTCTTCCATCGCATCGACCATGCAGCGCTGCAGCTCCTCGAACGGGAATACCGACGCTTTATCGTCGACGAACTCGCACATAAACAGGTTACGGAAGTCATCCGCGCTGTTTTCCTGCTTAAGCTGGTCGAGGTTAAACAGGGTGCACCCTCCGGCGAGCGCGTCCTCAATGGTGACAATCTGCCGCCACTGGCCGTCACCGCACAGCATGCCAGCGGCAAGCGCCTGATGACTGATATCGATGTCGACACGTTCGTCGCGGTTACTGCGACCACGGTTAAACAGCTCGCCTGACCAGAACGGGTAAGCACCGTGCGCCAGCGTGGACGGCGTCGAAAAATAGGTGGTGCGCAGGTGCGACTGCGAGGCCATGCCCGACGCGACTTTGCGCAGCTTCTGGAAATTGGGGATCCAGAAAATTTCATCGACATACAGGTCGCCGTTGTGGCTCTGCGCGGTGTTGGAATTGGTCCCGAGGAAAATCAGCTCAGCGCCATTGTTGCCAATGACGATCGGGTCGCCTGACAGATCGACATCAACCAGACGGGCAAAGGCGATGATGTACTTACGGAACACGTAAGCCTGCGTTTTACTGGCCGACAAAAATATCTGGTTTTGCCCTGTCTTAAGCGCGCGCAGGAGTGACTCACGCGCAAAGTAGAACGTCGCGCCAATCTGGCGGGATTTCAGGATGTGGCGGATGCGGTGCTCTAATCCCGCTTTATGCCAGCGGAGCTGATAGTCAAACGACTGGCCGAAGAAAATCTCTTCCAGCTTTTCAATCGCTTCATCACTGAAGAAATTGCGTTTCGGCTTTTTGCGATCCCCTTTATTACGGCTGGCGATATTGGGGTTTAAATCCACCTCGTTTCCGGTCTGGCCGTAGCGGTTAATGCGCGCGAGCCGCTCCATCTGGCGCGACAAAAAATCCGCGACTTTGAAGTCATGGGCGGTCAGGTCTGGCTTAGCGTAGAGCTGGATAAGCCGCGCCTCTAATGTCGATTCCACGCGGTTAATCGGCGCGGTTTCTTCCCATCCATCCCGCTGTTTCCAGCTCTGCACGGTCGGGCGCTTGAGCTGCAGCATGTCGCAGATTTGCGGTACGGCGAACCCCTGCCAGTACAACAGCCGCGCCTGTCGTCGCGGGTCATTTAACAGAGAAAGATCAGTTGAAAAGGTCATGCTTGCCTCGTTTTTGGTGTGACGTGGCAAGGCTAAGGAAATAGGGGGGTAATCGCGCTAAGTGCCTGTTGTGTCAGATCTAATCAGATCGTAAGCGGTGGCTGATACGGGTCAGAGTCGGGAAACTAACCCCGACCCGAAAACCCAACATCAGGACACCTGAACAATGGCAAAGAAAGTTTCTAAATGGTTTCGCATCGGCGTCGAGGGTGACACCTGCGACGGCCGCGTCATCAGCGGCGATGATATTCAGGATATGGCCGACATGTTCGACCCGCGCGTCTACGGCTGCCGCATTAACCTCGAACATATCCGGGGGTTGATGCCTGACAGCCAGTTTAAACGTTATGGCGATGTGACCGAGCTTAAGGCGGAGATTATCAGTGATGGCTCTGCGCTCGATGGCAAAAAAGCGCTGTTTGGCAAAATTCAGCCGCTCGATGAGCTGGTCAGCATGGTGAAAGCCGGTCAGAAGGTTTACACCTCGATGGAGATCCGCCCGAACTTTGCCAACAGCGGCAAATGTTACCTCGTTGGCCTTGCCGTCACCGATGACCCGGCAAGCCTCGGCACGGAATACCTCGAATTCTGCAGCCGCGCCACGCAGAACCCGCTCGCCGGAAAAAAAGACCAGCCAGACGACGTTTTTTCTGTCGCCTCTCTGGCTGAACTGGAATTTGAGGACGTTCCCGACACCATGCTCAACAGCCTGACCGACAAGGTTAAGGCCATCTTCAGCCGCAAACAGGCCAGCGATGATGCACGTCTCGCCGATGTGCATGAGGCTGTCACCACCGTCACCGAGCTGGTGCAAACCAACCTCACCGCCACCGACCAGCGCATCACCGAGCTGGAGACCGCTTTTGCGCAGCTTAAGCAGGACGTGACCAGCAAAGTCGATGAAAACGCGCAGGCGTTTACCTCACTGAAAAGCTCCCTCGACTGCACCGAAAGCCAGCGCCAGCCGCGCCGCGAGCGTTCAAAAGGCGGTACCGGCGACGAGCTGCTGACCAACTGCTGATAACCCGCCGGGCGTGCAGCCCGGCCAGATACCTATTACCCGAACAGGAATAACCATGCGTAAAGATACCCGCTTCAAATTCAATGCCTACCTGTCCCGCGTTGCGGAGCTGAACGGCGTTTCCACCGATGATGTGGCGAAGAAATTCACCGTCGAGCCGTCGGTCACGCAAACCCTGATGACCACCCTGCAGATGTCATCCGCGTTTCTGACCAAAATCAACATCGTGCCGGTCGACGAGCTGAAAGGCGAAAAAGTCGGGGTTGGCGTTAACGGTACGATTGCCAGCACTGCCGACACCACCGGTGACGACGAGCGTAAAACCGCTGATTTCACCGCGCTGGAGTCTAACAAATACGAGTGCGCGCAGATTAACTTTGACTTCCATATCCGCTACAAACAGCTCGACCTGTGGGCGCGATTCCAGGACTTCCAGACCCGTATCCGCGACGCGATTATCAAGCGTCAGTCGCTCGATTTCATCATGGCCGGTTTCAACGGCATCGAGCGCGCGGCAACGTCTGACCGTGCGAAAAACCCTATGCTGCAGGACGTGGCGACCGGCTGGCTGCAGAAGTACCGCAATGAAGCGCCAGCGCGCGTGATGTCAAAAATTACCGACGAGGAAGGGGCGGTAATTTCTGAAGTGATCCGCGTGGGTAAAAACGGCGACTATGCGAACCTCGACGCGCTGGTCATGGATGCCACCGGCAATCTGATTGACGAGATTTATCAGGATGACCCGGAGCTGGTTGTCATCACCGGGCGTAAGCTGATGGCGGATAAATATTTCCCTATCGTTAACAAAGAGCAGGCAAACACCGAGTCGCTGGCCGCTGACATCATCATCAGCCAGAAGCGAATCGGCAACCTGCCAGCCGTGCGCGTGCCGTACTTCCCGGCTAATGCCCTGATGGTGACGCGCCTCGACAACCTGTCGATTTACTTCATGGATGACGCACACCGCCGCGCCATCATCGAAGAGCCGAAAAAAGACCGCGTCGAAAACTACGAGTCAATGAATATCGACTACGTGGTCGAGGCTTACGCCGCCGGGTGCCTGATTGAAAACATCACGCTCGGTGACTTCACCGCACCTGCTGCACCGGAAGGCGGGGAGTAAGCCATGACGAGTCCCGCAGCGCGTCACATGATGCGGGTCTCGGCCTCTGAAACTGCGCAGCGGGCTGCAGTCTCGCTGCGTAATGCAACTGCCTATGAGCAGATGCTCGTTAAGCTGGCCGCAGACAACCGCACGCTAAAACAAATCAGTTCAAAAGAGCGTAAAGCCGCGAAAAAGCGCGAGCTGCTGCCGTTCTATCTGCCGTGGGTGGCTGGCGTCCTCGACAGTGGTAAAGGGGCGCAGGATGACATCGTCATGACGGTCATGCTGTGGCGTCTTGATGCTGACGATATCGCCGGGGCGCTGGAGATAGCCCGTTACGCCATGACCTACAGCCTCACCATGCCGGTCGGTCGCCGTCCGACGCCGTGCCTGCTGGCCGAAGAGGTCACGCTCGCCGCGCAGCGCCTGCTCGCTGCAAAACAGCCGGTCGAACTGGCGAACCTGCTCGACACCATCGCGCTGACGGAGCGCGCGGATATGCCCGATATCGTGCGTGCGAAGCTGCACAAAATCACCGGCTACGTGCTGCGTGATGCGAAGCAACTGCCCGAGGCGCTGGCACACCTGCAGCGTGCGATCCAGCTAGAAAGCACTATCGGGGTGAAAAAAGATATCGAGCAGTTAGCGCGCCAGCTCAGGCCAAAACCTGAACCCGCCCCGAAAACCAAAACGACTCAACCGCGCACGCGCAAACCTGCCGCTAAACCGGCGGCATGGCGCGGGCGTCCACCAAAGGCGGCAAAAGCCGCAGGTTAACCGAGCGCTCCCCGAGCCGGGCGGCACGCCGATCAATGCGGGTATTCCTTACCCTGACTGCGAACGGCGTCCACCGCCCACCTATTACCCGAGGTTGTCATGACGACGCTGATTATTGAGCCAAAAAAAGAGCCGCAGGATGTGCCGGGCGTGGTGATACCGCCACCGGGCGTGAGCGAGCCGGTAATCAAAAACACCCCGTTTTTTCCTGACGTTGATCCGAAGCGCGTGCGGGAAGAAATGCGACTGGAGCAGACCGTTTCCCCCGTGCGCCTGCGCCGGGCGATTAAGACCGCCATTGCGGAGACTAACGCGGAGCTGAGCGACTGGCGCGAAGTTCAGCTCGATGCCGGTTACGCCACGCTGGCGGATGTCCCGACCGACAAACTCGACGGCGAAAGTGTGCGCGTTTTCCACTACTTCAACGCCGTGTGCTCGATGACGACGGCCACGCTTTATGAGCGTTTTCGCGGCGTGGATGCGACCGCCAAAGGCGACAAAAAAGCCGACAGCATCGACAGCACTATCGATGAAATGTGGCGGGATATGCGCTGGTCTGTGGCGCGCATCCAGGACAAAGCGCGCTGCATTGTGGGGCAAATCTGATGAAAGCGTATGCGCTGCAGGGCGACACCCTCGACGCGATTTGCGCCCGGTACTACGGGCGCACTGAGGGCGTGGTCGAAACCGTCTTAGAGGCTAATCCCGGCCTGTCTGAGCTCGGTGTGATCCTGCCACACGGCACGGGAATAGAGCTGCCCGAGACCGAAAGCGCGGCCAGAACCGAAACGGTGTATCTATGGGACTGAGTATGGAAAAAATCACCACGTTTATCGCCTACTGGCTGGCGGTTGCGCTGGCGTATCTCGGAGCAATGTCACCCGAAAGAATGGCGCTTTACGTGGGCGGCGGATGCGCCATTTTTACCGCGCTGACGAACTACTGGTTTAAGCGCAAAACCTATCTCTATCTGACGTCTCTCGGACTCGATAAAGGGGCTATTCGTGAAATCAATCGTTAAAAAGTGCAGTGTGGCCGCCGTGCTGGCGCTGGCAGCGCTGGTGCCTGACTTTCGTCTGCTTAACACCTCGCCCGGGGGGCTGGCGCTGATTGCCGACCTCGAAGGTTGTCGCCTGACCCCTTACCAGTGCAGCGCGGGAGTGTGGACGTCAGGCATCGGCCACACTGCAGGCGTCGTGCCGAAGGGGGAAATCACCGAACGGCAGGCGGCGGCGAACCTCGTCGCGGATGTGCTGAACGTCGAGAAACGTCTGGCCGTGTGCGCGCCGGTGAAAATGCCGCCGCAGGTTTACGACGCGCTGGTCAGTTTCTCATTCAACGTGGGAACCGGCGCGGCCTGCCGGTCGACGCTGGTCTCGTTTATCAAACGCCAGCAATGGCCGCAGGCGTGCGACCAGCTCACCCGCTGGGTTTACGTGAACGGCGAAATTAACAAGGGGCTGGAAAACCGCCGCGCGCGCGAGCGAGCTTACTGCCTGAGGGGGATTCAATGAAAGTGATGTTGTTTTTACTGGCCGCGCTTATTGCGGTTGTGCTCTGGCAGCGTCATGAAAACGGCAACCTGACGCGCTCGTTTGAACGGGCGAACAGGGTCGCCACTGAACAAAAAACCGCGATCGGAATGCTGAAAAATCAGCTTTCCGTGTCGCAGGGAATTGCCCGGCGAAATGAAACTGCGCAGGTCAGTCTACGCGGCGAACTGCTGGCCGCAGGTGCAATGGCCGTGCGGCGTGAACAAACCATTACGAGGCTGATAAATGAGAATGAAACCCTACGCCGCTGGTACAGCGCTGAGCTGCCTGATGTTGTGCGTCGGCTGCACACCCGCGCCGCCTGCGCCTCCGCCGGTCATTGTTTACAGCGCCTGCCCGAAGGTGAGCTATTGCCCGATGCCGGGAAGCGACCCGGCCACTAATGGCGACCTGAGCGCCGATATTCGCAGGCTTGAGCACGCGCTCGCCGCCTGCGCGCTGCAGGTTGAAACCGTCAAAGACTGTCAGGATAAACTCGATGAAGAAAGCACGCAGCCTGCGCGAAGCGCTGATTAAAGCCGTTCCGCAGCTTGAAACAAACCCCGAAATGATGCGCATCTTTGCCGATGAGGGGAATATCGATGCGCGGCTCGCGGCCTCGCTGTCGCACGAGAAAATTTATACCCTGAATGTGATCGTGTGTGATTTTGTGGGCGACCCTGACATGATTTTCGTGCCGGTGGCTGCATGGCTCAGGGAAAACCAGCCGGATATCTGCACGCTCGATGACGGCCGCAAAAAGGGCTACCGTTTCCAGATGGATTTGAACGACGGGGACAGCGTCGATATCAGCATCAGCCTGCAGCTCACCGAGCGAACCCTTATCAAAGAGGAAAACGGCGCGCTGCACGTAAGCTATGCCCCTGAGCCGCCGCTGCCGGAGCCCGTCACCCGGCCAAAAGAGCTTTATATCAACGGCGAACTGGTGAGCAAATGGGATGAGTGAATTTAAGCCCTTTGACGACCGACTCAATGGTCTGATAGCTGCCCTGTCACCGGCTGCACGCCGGAAGCTGGCCGGAGAGATAGCAAAGGAGCTGCGCAAGTCGCAGCAGCAACGCATCAAACAGCAAAAAGCCCCGGACGGCTCGCCGTATCAGGCGCGAAAGCGTCAGCCGCTTAGGGCTAAGACCGGGCGGATTAAACGGGCGATGTTCCAGAAGCTACGCACAAGCCGGTACATGAAAGCCACTGGCCGTGAAAATAACGCAGTGGTGGAATTTACCGATAAGGTACAGCGCATCGCGCGCATTCATCATTACGGGCTTAAGGACCAGCCTAATTGTCATGTAGATGCTGTGCAATACCCAGTGCGTATGTTGTTAGGTATTGAACATCTAGACAGAGTGATGGTTGAAAAGTTAATCGTTGATTTTATATTATGAAGCCCCGCTTTTATTTTTGTTGGTTATTATAAGTTTGCTATTGATAATGTGCTGTCAAAAAGTTGCTGTACATCATACAAAACTCGTTTGTTCGTGAACAAAAAATTGTTTTTTTTTGGATGGAAATCATTAATTAATTAGCTTTATTGCTTTATAGTCGTCGTACTACCATAGCTTTAGGTTAAAAAATAGAATACTAAAGGAATTTGTATGACACCTATCGAGAGTATTGCTGAATGGGCTCAAAGAAAACCTGTTTGGTGGAGACACGCTTTAAGGTTATCGTTGACTCATGGGTCATTAGATCAAGAATGCTTGAGTATTATTCTAAAAATAGCAAAAACCGAGCATGGTCTTCTTGAAGGAAATGAAGTCTACGAAAGAGCCGTAGAAACTTTGGATTTTACTGGATTTACTTCAGAGCAAAATGAAGTTTCACTCAAAACTCTATGTAATGTTAAAGGTGTTGGGTTGCTAGCTGAAAACCAAACTATAAATTTCCCTGAGCAAGGGTTGTTTATTGTTTATGGTGATAATGGCGCAGGCAAATCAAGTTATTCAAGTATATTAAAAAACACATGCTTAACTAGAGGGGATTGCCCTCAAATATTAGGGGATGTTTTTTCAAAGGAACAAATTCCGCCACAAGCAGAGATTAGTGTAACAGTAAACGGATTAGATGAGGTTTTTTTATGGGATAATAATACTTCCAGTATTGAAGCCCTGAAGTCAATAAGAGTGTTTGATAGTTCTTCAGCTAATCACTATATCAATAAGGAAGATGCGCTTGGGTTTAAACCAGTAGGTTTGAATTTATTGGCCGAGTTAGTTAGGGCAGTAAATAGTGTCAGAGCCCACATAGAAGAAGATACAATGGGAAACAATGGCTTTATCAAACTGGATGGCTTGAAATCATCTAGTGCTGCAGCTATGTTTTTTAGTAATCTATCTGCGGATACACTTGAGGATGAAATAAACGAGCATTGTATCACGCTTGAAGAATTAGAAAAAATAGAGCCTTTGAAAAAGGAGGTCTACCATTTCAAATCGCAAACCCCGCAGACATTAAGAAAAAATTTGCAGCAAAGGAAAGCAACGCTAGACCCTCTTGTAATATTTTGCGATAAACTTGTGAAGTTACTAGATGATAAAGCTATCGAATCACTTGAAAAATTAAAGGCAGGAAAAGAAAAAACTGCGACTGTATGTGAGGAGTTACGTAAAACAACACTTCAGAACTTACCTTTTGATAATATTGCGGGTGTAAGTTGGCAAAAGATATGGCTGGCAACGCAGCATTTTATTCAACATGATGAAAAAAAACATTTCCCGATGGTTGCAGGGGAGTTCTGCCCTGTATGTTTTCAGGAAATTAATAATGAGAGCGAAAGTAAGATGGAGGGGTTATACAAATATTTAAATGATCAATCGGAGCAGGAAGCGATATTGGCTAAAGGCGAATATGATGATGCTTTAAATAAGATTCTGGCTCTTTCCTTCGATCTTACTCCCTATAGTGCAGCGATTTCTCTTTTAAATAATGAGTTTCAAGAGTTAGGTGACGAAGTCATTAGTATGACTTTAAAACTTGAAGGAAGAAGAGATATTTTAGTGGGAAAATCGGTTTTACCTCATCTTCCATTAATGATAACTAGTATTACAAAAATAAAAATATAATTGAAGATATTAATGCAAAGCTATTGGTTATTGAGTCGGATGAAGAACTGAATAACTTCATTCAGACTAAGGAGCTGGAGTTAGTTAGTCTCGAAGACAGGAAGTATATATTGGATTGTCGCGAAATTATTGTGGCGAATTTGAGACGTCATAAAGAGGTTGAAAAACTTAATTCAATTCTGTCTCAGTGTAATACTGCCACAATTTCTACTCTGTCATCGAGTATTTATAGATCCGGTGTAGTTGAGCCCCTTGTATCAGCATTCAATGATGAACTAAAGAGTTTCGGATTTGATCGTTTTAGAGTCAAGGTTGAATCTCGTAATCGCTCAGGTGTTCAACAGTTTAAATTGTCTTTGGCAGATCGGAATAATAACGTCATTGGCGCACTTTCAGTTGCTAGTGAGGGAGAACAACGATGTATTGCTATTGCCAGTTTCTTAGCAGAAATGAAAGCTGATTCTAGAAAATCAGCGATTATATTTGACGATCCAGTTAACTCATTAAGTCATGAATGGAGTAGTCGAGTGGCTAAGCGATTAGTCTTAGAATCGCAAAGAAGGCAGGTCGTGATATTAACGCACAACATAGTTTTCTACAAGTTATTATTAGAGGTGGCTGAAGGGACGGAAACTGAACACTCAACTATAGCACTAGAGCGTTCGCGTAAATTTGCCGGAATAGTTAAAAACTCAGCTCCTTGGGAAGCTATGACTACTCGGGCAAGATATGGTTTTTTAAAAGTAAAATTGCAAGATATAAAACGGCTCGAAAAAAAGGATGAAACAACAACAACCGAACTGCGTGATGCTTGCTGTCAGTTTTATAGCTATTTACGTGAGGCGTGGGAAAGATTGGTCGAGGAAAAATTACTTAATAAAGTGGTTACTCGTTTTGAACGTGGTGTCTCTACGCAACGACTAGCAAGATTAATTGATATATGTCAGTCTGATATAGATAGGGTTGATTTTGCTATGTCCAAATGCAGTACTTATTTTAGAGGGCATGATAGTGCTGCTGCGATTGGGGATCCATATCCTAGTGTAGAAGAGGTTGAAGCTGATCTTAGTTCTTTCTTTGAATTCTTAAATGAACTTGAAGAAAAACCTAGGAAGAGAAATTAGCTAAAGTATAAAGCCTCATCATAAACGGGAGGCTTTTAGTTATTAATTAACAAATGAGATGCTTTAAAGACTGCAACTGCTTAATCTCTCTAGAGTTTAGTTGTATTCAAATTTAATAAAGGCCTTATAATACTCATTGTATGTTGTATCACTGATTAACAAACTCCGTTTAATTGCCGCTGTTTTAATTCGGCGGCATCCTTTCCCCATGAATAATCTAAATTCTCTGCAGGAAATCGCACGCGCGATCCGCAACCTTATCCGCACCGGCATCGTGACCGACGTCGACTACGACGAGGGGCTTTGTCGTGTCCAGACCGGCGGTATGGAAACCACCTGGCTAAACTGGCTGACCTGCCGCGCCGGTCGCTCGCGCGTATGGTGGGCTCCTTCTGTTGGTGAGCAGGTGCTTTTGCTTGCTGTCGGCGGCGAGCTCGATACGGCGTTTGTGCTGCCCGGCATTTTCTCGGATGACCATCCCGCGCCGTCTGCCTCCCCTGATGCGCTTCATGTTTCCTTTCCTGACGGGGCGGTTATCGAGTACGAGCCCGAAAGCGGTGCGCTCACCGTGTCAGGCATCAAAACCGCTGACGTCACCGCGTCGGACTCCATTACGGCCACCGTGCCGCTGGTACTGGTGAAAGCTGAAACCCGCATCACGCTCGATACGCCGGAGGTGGTTTGCACCAACAAGCTGACGACCGGCACGCTCGAAGTGCAGAAAGGCGGGAAAATGAGCGGGAACATCGAGCACACCGGCGGGACATTTAAATCAAACGGCGTGCAGGTGGATAACCACGCGCACGGCAACGTACAGAGCGGCGGAAGCTGGACTAAGGGGACGCAATGACGGTGCGTTATCTGGGAATGAACAGCCAGACCGGCCTCAGTATCTCTGAGGTTGAGCATATCCGGCAAAGCGTGCGCGACATTCTGGTCACGCCGGTTGGCTCGCGCGTCATGCGCCGTGAATACGGCTCGCTTCTGTCACAGATGATTGACCAGCCGCAAACCCCGGCGCTGCGCCTGCAGATTATGGCCGCGTGCTATTCCGCGATCCAGAAGTGGGAGCCCCGCGTAAATCTCTCGACCATCACCTTTGAACGGTCGGAGACCGACGGCGGGCTGTATGTCGACATCACCGGCACCCGCTCCACCGGCGGCCAGCCTTTTTCACTAACCATTCCACTGAGTTAAACGCTATGGCAATTGTTGACCTTAACCAGCTCGCCGCGCCTGACGTCGTGGAAGAACTGGACTATGAAACCATCCTGAGCGAGCGAAAGGCTACGCTCGTCTCGCTTTATCCCGAGGAACAACAGGAGGCCGTCGCGCGCACGCTGACGCTCGAATCAGAGCCGATTGTTAAGCTGCTGCAGGAAAACGCCTATCGGGAAGTTATCTGGCGACAGCGCGTCAACGAGGCCGCGCGCGCGGTCATGCTGGCCTACGCCACTGGCGCAGACCTCGACCAGATAGGTGCAAATTACAACGTCAAGCGCCTTGTTATCACGCCTGCAGACGACACCACGTTACCGCCAACGCCTGCCGTGATGGAATCGGACACCGACTACCGTCTGCGCATTCAACAGGCATTTGAGGGGCTGAGTACCGCAGGCTCTACCGGCTCATATCAGTTTCATGGCCGCAGCGCTGACGGGCGGGTCGCCGATATTTCGGTCATCAGTCCCGCGCCTGCGTGTGTCACGGTGACGGTGCTGTCCCGCGAAAATAACGGCGTGGCGTCTGACGAGCTGCTCGCCATCGTGCGCAACGCGCTCAACGATGAGGATGTGAGGCCGGTTGCAGACCGTGTGACCGTGCAGTCGGCGAACATAGTCGACTATAAAATCACCGCGTCGCTTTACCTTTACCCCGGTCCCGAAAGTGAGCCGGTGCTCAGTGCTGCGAAAGCAAAGCTGCAGGCGTATATCACCGCGCAGCACCGGCTCGGGCGCGATATCCGCAAATCGGCGATTTATGCCGCGCTCCACGTCGAAGGCGTGCAGCGTGTCGAGCTGGCCGAACCGGTGGCCGACATCGTGCTCGATGAGACGCAGGCGTCATGGTGCAGCGAGTACAGCGTGACGATCGGGGGCAATGATGAATGATACCCGCCTGCTGCCGGTGGGCTCGTCACCGCTTGAGGTGGCGGCGGCGAGCGCCTGCGCTGAGATTGAAAATACCCCCGTTCCGCTGCGTCGCCTCTGGAGTCCTGACGACTGCCCGGCAAATCTGCTGCCGTGGCTGGCGTGGGCGTTTTCCGTTGACCGCTGGGATGAGAACTGGCCGGAGGCCACAAAGCGGGATGTGATCCGCGCGGCGTGGTTTATCCATGCGCACAAAGGAACGATTGGGGCGGTGCGTCGCGTGGTTGAGCCGCTCGGCTATCTGATTAACGTGTCCGAGTGGTGGGAAACGAACGACCCGCCCGGCACGTTTCGCCTCGATATCGGTGTGTTAGAGACCGGCATCACCGAGGAAATGTATTACGAGATGGAGCGGCTCATTGCCGATTCAAAGCCAGCCAGCCGCCATCTTATCGGCCTCAACATTATTCAGGATGTGCCGGGCTATCTCTACACCGGCGCGCTGACGTATGACGGCGACATCATCACGGTTTATCCCGGATAAGTGAGAGAACAATGACAGTGAAATACAAAACGGTCATCACCAAAGCCGGTGCAGTTAAGCTGGCCGCAGCGACCGTCCCGAACGGGAAAAAAGTGAATTTTACGGCGATGGCCATCGGCGACGGTGGCGGCACGCTGCCGGTGCCTGACCCGAACCAGACAAAGCTCGTCAAAGAGGTCTGGCGTCACGCGCTGAACAAAATCAGCCAGGACAATAAAAACAAAAATTATGTCGTGGCGGAGCTGCTTATCCCGCCGGAGACCGGCGGTTTCTGGATGCGTGAAATGGGGCTTTATGATGATACCGGCACGCTGATTGCGGTCGGTAATATGGCCGAAAGCTACAAGCCAGCGCTGGCAGAGGGCTCAGGCCGTGCGCAGACCGTGCGTATGGTCATCATGGTAAGCGACATCGAGTCGGTCGAGCTCACGATTGACACCTCAATGGTAATGGCAACGCAGGACTACGTTGACGACAAGCTCGCGGAGCATGAGCAGTCCCGCCGTCACCCTGACGCCACGCTCACAGCAAAGGGTTTCACGCAGTTAAGCAGTGCGACCGACAGCACGTCTGAGAGCGTCGCAGCAACGCCGAAAGCGGTAAAGGCGGCGTATGACCTTGCTAAGGGGAAATATACGGCTCAGGACGCCACCACGGCGCAAAAGGGTATCGTCCAGCTCAGTAGCGCGGTAGACAGCGCGTCTGAGAGCGTCGCAGCGACGCCAAAAGCGGTTAAAGCGGCTAACGATAATGCAAATAGCCGTTTACCGCTTGCGGGCGGCTGGCTGACAGGCGGGTTTGGAATTAAAAACGCGATCGGCAGCGTGTCGTTTGGGGTGGGTAACTCTGATGTTTATATCGCTAACGGTGCGTCGAATAAGTTTCTGCAACTGAAGCATACGGGCGAGCTGAAGTATGACGACAAGGCTATCTACCATGAGGGGTATAAGCCCACGGCTGACGATGTCGGCGCGTTACCAGTTAAAGGTACAGCGGAAGCCGCAAATAAACTCGCCACCGCGCGAAAAATTGCAGGTGTGGATTTTGACGGCACCAAAGATATCAGCCTGAAAACCTCGAATCTGGATGATGCGGGCACGGCGGCTAAAAAAGATGCGACCACCTCCCGCACAGATACCACCGAAGGGCGAGTCTTACAGGTCGGTGACTTTGGTGTGGGTGCGGTGGCAGGTGTCAGTCTGACTGATGCTAATAATATCAATTTTAATGGTTTTTTCAGAATGAGCGCCGAGGGTGTTCATGGCCCGGTTGCGAGTAAGGCCTCTGAGCTGATTCATTGCCAGTACGACCAGAATACTGGTCGACAGATTGGCTGGCGTGCAGGTAGCCCGGAAGAGCCCCTGCGCCACCGGACAAAAATTAACGGCCAGTGGCACGGCTGGATTAAGCTTTACGATTCAAATAACCCGCCCACGGCTGATGAAGTCGATGCCGTTTCAGCGTCAAAGGGGGGCACTTTCCTGAAAGAGGTCGCTTTCTCTGAAGGCGTGAAAATCAGGAACGCAACGGGGATTTATCAGGGCGAGGATAGCGCAGGTTTTTCCAGTAATAACCTGATGCTGAAATCATGGAACGGTATCGGATTCTATTGCACCCTCACCGGCAGTGAGGGCGTCACGGTCTTTGTCGATACCCGTGGCGGGCATGTGGAGGCGAGAGGCCAGATTAAGCCGGGTAGCTATGAGAATTTCGATAACCGTTTTTATACCAAGTCGCTGGCTAACAGCACTTTCCAGAAGGTCAATACCGCATCGAGAGGGTCGCGCGGATGGTTTAAAGATTCCAACACGGGAATGATATTTCAGTGGGGGATTGAGAGCGTTAGCGGGGCAACCACGCGAACATTAAGTTTCCCTGTTTCGTTTCCGACTGGTTGCGCATCGCTGACGGTATCAAACAACATCGAGCGAACGGCTGGCGAAAACTCAATGACGGGATTTATTAAATCGGCATCACAATATTCCCTGTCAAATACTGCCGCAACAGATCGCCAGTTATGCTGGTTTGCAATTGGTTATTAGGAAGATAAAAGATGAATTATTATTTTTCGAAAACAACGCTGGGTTTTTATTGCGATGAGGTGAATAAATCCACTCCTGCTGATGCCGTGGAAATCAGTGAAGAATCATACTTTTCGCTGCGTGAGGGGCAATCCACGGGAAAAGTGATTGCCGCTGACGAGGCCGGAAACCCCATTTTAGTCGACCCGCCGGAGCCCTCGGCTGATGCGCTCATTGCACTGGCTGAAGAAACCCGGACTGCACTGATGGCTGAGGCTAACGCCAGAATCACGCCGCTGCAGGATGCTTACGAGCTCGGGATAGACACCGGGGAAGAGGCTGAATTGCTCACCCGCTGGAAGCGTTACCGGGTGATGTTAAACCGACTCGATATCAGCGCGGCGCCATCAATAGAATGGCCTGAAAAACCAGTCTGACCTGAGCCCTCCACCCGGAGGGCTTTTGTTTGTTGTTTCATTCCCCCACCAACGGCATTGCATCGCACCCGTACAGCACACAACAGAAAATAGTCGCACCCCTTAACCACGGAGTTAAACAGATGGGCGACTATCATCACGGCGTCGAGGTCATCGAGATTAACGATGGCACGCGCACCATTTCCACCGTCTCGACGGCCATCATCGGCATGGTCTGCACGGCCAGCGATGCTGACGAAAAGACGTTTCCACTTAACGAGCCGGTGCTGATTACCAGTGTGCAAACAGCTATCGGTAAAGCCGGTAAAAAAGGCACGCTGTCAAAATCCCTGCAGGCCATCGCCGACCAGTGCAAGCCGGTCATTGTGGTGGTGCGCGTTCCCGAAGGTATCGACGACCCGGAAGACCCGGAAGCGGCGCAGAAAGAAACCATTTCCAACATCATCGGCACGACCGACGAAAACGGCAAATACACCGGGCTGAAAGCGCTGTTAACGGCAAAAACCGTCACCGGCGTTAAGCCGCGCATTCTCGGCGTGCCGGGACTGGATACGCAGGAAGTGGCGACCGCGCTTGCGTCGACCTGTCAGAGCCTGCGCGCGTTCGGCTACGTGAGCGCGTGGGGTTGCAAGACCATTTCCGAGGCGATCGCCTATCGGGAAAACTTCAGCCAGCGCGAGCTGATGGTCATTCACCCTGATTTTCTGGCATGGGACACCACGGCGAACGAAACCGATATTGCATGGGCGACCGCCCGCGCGCTCGGCCTGCGTGCCAGAATCGACCAGGAGACCGGCTGGCACAAAACGCTGTCCAACGTCGGCGTGAATGGCGTTACCGGCGTCAGCACCTCGGTCTCATGGGATTTGCAGGAGAAGGCCACTGACGCGAACCTGCTGAATCAGGCCGGGGTGACAACGCTCATCCGTAACGACGGCTTTAAATTCTGGGGCAACCGTACCTGCTCAGATGACCCGCTTTTCCTGTTTGAAAACTACACCCGCACGGCGCAGGTGCTGGCCGACACTATGGCTGAGGCGCACGCGTGGGCGATTGATAAACCCGTTACCGCAACGCTTATCCGCGACATTGTCGCCGGTATCAATGCTAAATTCCGCGAGCTGAAAAACAACGGCTATATCGTTGACGGCACGTGCTGGTACGACCCGGAGTCGAACAGCGTGGAAACCCTGAAAGCCGGGAAGCTGTATATCGATTACGACTACACCCCCGTCCCGCCGCTGGAAAACCTGACCCTGCGCCAGCGCATCACCGATACCTATCTGGCGAACCTGTCAGACTCGGTCAACAGCTAAGGAGCCCAGAGCATGGCGTTACCACGCAAACTGAAATACCTGAATATGTTTAACGACGGCCTCAGCTACATGGGCGTCGTTGAATCCGTCACCCTGCCAAAGCTGACCCGTAAGCTTGAGAAATACCGTGGCGGCGGGATGCCCGGCTCGGTGTCGATTGACCTCGGTCTCGATGACGACGCGCTGTCGCTTGAGTGGACGCTGGGCGGCCTGCCTGACGTTGAGATGTGGGCGCAGTACGCGTCACCGGGGGCGGATAGCGTGCCGCTGCGCTTCACCGGCTCATTCCAGCGCGATGACACCGGCGCTATTTCTGCCGTTGAGGTGGTCATGCGTGGCCGTCATAAGGAGTTCGACGGCGGCGAAAACAAACAGGGCGAAAGCGGTACGACCAAAATCGCGACCGAGTGCTCTTACTACCAGCTCACGATTGACGGCAAAGAGGTCATTGAGATTGACGTCGTCAACATGGTGATGAAAGTCGACGGCGTCGACCGTCTGGCAGAACACCGTAAGGCCATCGGCCTGTAACCCTTCAACCGGTCAGCCGGGCTGGCCGGTCACTTACTCACATTCAAAGAGAGCAACATCATGGAAAACATCAACGAAACCGCCACCACCGAGACCGAAAACCCGAACATTGTGATCCTCGATAATCCCGTCATGCGCGGTGAGCAAAAAATCGAACAGGTGACCGTGACCAGACCCAACGCCGGGACTCTGCGCGGTGTGAGTCTCGCGTCGCTGGCAAACTCAGACGTCGATGCGCTGATTAAAGTGCTGCCGCGTATGACGTACCCGGCACTCACCGAGCATGAGGTCATGCGTCTGGAAGCGTCAGACCTGATTTTGTTCGCCGGTAAGGTGGTTGGTTTTTTGTCACCATCTTCGGCTCGCTGACCTTCCCGGATAACCTTTCGGTTGATGACCTGATGGCGGATATCGCGGTGATTTTTCACTGGCCGCCATCAGAGCTTTATTCACTGAGCGTGACCGAGCTCATCACATGGCGCGATAAGGCGCTGCAGCGAAGCGGACACCACCATGAGCAATAACGTCAGGATTGAGGTACTGCTGAACGCAGTTGACCGGGCAAGCCGACCGCTTAAGTCTATCCAGACTGCCAGCAAGACCCTTGCTGGCGATATCCGCACTTCTCAAAACAGCCTGCGCGATCTGAATGCGCAGGCTGGCCGAATTGACGGATTCAGGAAAGCGAGCGCACAGCTTGCCGTGACCGGCCAGTCGCTTAACAGGGCGAAACAGGAAGCCGCCGCGCTGGCCGTTCAGTTTAAAAACACGCAGAACCCGACTACCGCGCAGGCGCGCGCGATGGAGGCGGCGAAGAAATCCGCCGCTGAACTGCAGCTCAAATACAACAGCCTCAGGCAGTCGGTGCAGCACCAGCGTACCGAGCTCGCGCGGGCTGGTATTAATACCCGTACCCTGTCGGCGGATGAGCGCCGCCTGAAAACCAGCATCAGTGAGACGACCGTGCAGCTCAACCGGCAGCGCGGGGCACTGGCGCGGGTCAGTCAACAGCAGGCGCGACTGAGTCGCATTAAAGAGCGTTATCAGGCCGGTAAATCCCTTGCCGGAGGCGCTGCAGCGGCAGGCGCGGCGGGCGTCGGTATCGCCACGGCGGGAACGATGGCCGGAGTAAAATTACTCACACCCGGTTATAACTTTGCACAGAAAAACTCTGAGCTGCAGGCCGTGCTCGGGGGCGAAAAACAGTCGCCCGAAATGGAGGCGCTGCGCAAACAGGCGCGCCAGCTCGGGGACAATACCGCTGCGTCTGCAGACGATGCGGCGAGCGCGCAGATTATCATTGCGAAAAGCGGCGGTGATGCCGCAGCGATTCAGGCGGCGACGCCGGTCACGCTGAATATGGCGCTGTCTAACCGTCGCTCGATGGAAGAAAACGCCGCGCTGCTGACCGGTATGAAATCCGCGTTTCAGATGTCAAACGACCAGATCGCACACATCGGCGACGTGCTGTCGATGACGATGAACAAAACGGCCGCTGACTTTGACGGGCTGAGCGACGCGCTGACGTATGCTGCGCCGGTGGCAAAAAATGCCGGGGTCAGTATCGAGCAGACCGCCGCAATGGTCGGCGCGCTACATGACGCCAAAATCACCGGCTCGATGGCGGGAACGGGCAGCCGTGCCGTCCTGAGTCGCCTGCAGGCTCCGACCGGTAAGGCATACGAGGCCATCAAAGAGCTCGGCGTTAAAACGTCTGACAGCAAGGGCAACACGCGCCCGATATTTGCCATTCTGAAAGAAATGCAGCGCAGTTTTGAGAAAAACAATCTCGGAACAAGCCAGCGCGGTGAATACATGAAAACCATCTTTGGTGAGGAGGCCAGCTCGGCGGCGGCGGTACTGATGACCGCTGCCTCAAGCGGTAAGCTCGACCAACTCACGGCGGCGTTTAAAGCCTCGGACGGCAAAACCGCTGAGCTGGTCAAAATCATGCAGGACAACCTCGGCGGCGACTTTAAAGAATTTCAGTCAGCCTATGAGGCCGTCGGTACTGACCTGTTTGATCAGCAGGAGGGGTCACTGCGTAAGCTCACCCAGACTGCCACGAAATATGTGTTAAAGCTCGACGGCTGGATCCAGAAAAATCAGGGGCTGGCGCAGACCATCGGCATCATAGCAGGCGGCGCACTGGCAATTATTGGCATCCTCGGGGCAATTGGTCTGGTCGCCTGGCCGGTCATTACCGGCATTAATATTTTGATTGCCGGTGCATCACTGCTCGGGACGGTTTTCTCTGTGGTGGGCGGTGCCATCATGACCGTGCTCGGGGCGCTTACCTTGCCGATTGTGGCTATTGGCGTTGCCATCATCGCCGGTGCGCTGCTCGTCCGCAAATACTGGGAGCCAATAAGCGCATTTTTCTCTGGCGTAATGGAGGGGCTAAAGCAGGCTTTTGCCCCCGTAACGGAATTATTCGAACCGTTAAAGCCGGTTTTTGACTGGCTGGGTGAAAAACTTAAAGCGGCGTGGCAGTGGTTTAAAGACCTGATCTCACCGGTTAAATCGACGCAGGAGACGCTCGACAACTGCAAAAATGCGGGTGTGATGTTCGGTAAGATGCTGGCCGAAGCGCTGATGTTACCGCTCAAAAGCTTTAATACCTTGCGTACCGGTGTTAACTGGCTGCTGGAAAAGCTCGGGGTTATCAATAAAGAATCGAGCGACCTTGACCAGAAGGCCGCAAAAGCCAGTGCCGCCACCGGCTCGCAAAACGGGTCTTATATTCCGGCAACCTCAGCATATGGCGGCTATCAGGCATATCAGCCGGTAACGGCGCCGACGGGTAAGACTTACGTCGACCAGAGCAAGCCTGAATACAACATTAACCTGAATGGAGGCATCGCACCGGGCAGCGACCTTGACCGACAGCTCCGCGAGGCTGTCGATAAACTCGACCGTGAAAACCGTGCGCGTCAGCGCTCAAGTATGCGTCATGACTGAGGGGGATAAAGCATGTTAATGGTTTTGGGTTTGTTTGTGTTTGAGCGCTGCACGCTGCCCTATCAGTCCATGCAGTATTCGAAGGATTACCGCTGGGCGTCAAACGACCGTATCGGCAAGCCACCTGCTTACCAGTATCTCGGGGAAGGGGAAACCACGCGCACGCTGTCGGGTGTGCTCTATCCCGAAATTACCGGCGGACGCCTGTCACTGACCGCCATCGAGCTGATGGCCGACGAGGGGCGCGCGTGGCCGCTGATTGACGGAACGGGCATGATCCACGGCATGTATGTCATCGACAAAGTGACTCATACGCACACCGAGCTATTCAGCGACGGAGCGGCGAGAAAAATCGAGTTTAGCCTGTCCCTTAAGCGGGTCGATAAATCGCTGGCGGCCATTTATGGCGACCTGAAAACGCAGGCCGACAATCTGGTCACGTCTGCCGGTGAGTGGCTGGGAGGGCTGGTGGGATGATTACGGGAATGGATATTCAGGCCGGGGCGAAGATTGCCCCGGCGTTTATGCTCAAGCTGGATAACGACGATATCACGCAGGATTTTAGTGACCGCCTTATCAGTCTGACCATGACCGACAATCGGGGATTCGAGGCCGACCAGCTCGATATCGAGCTCGATGACACTGACGGCCAGATAGCTTTGCCACCGCGCGGCGCAACGTTGACGCTGTGGTTAGGCTGGCAGGATTCCGCGCTGATAAAAAAAGGGACGTTCACGGTCGACGAAATCGAGCACAGGGGCGCGCCTGATACGCTGACCATCCGGGGGCGAAGCGCAGATTTTCGCGGGACGCTGAATTCGCGCCGGGAACAGTCATGGCATGACACCACGCTCGGGCAAATTGTGGAGACGATTGCGGCACGCAACAAGCTTGCGGCCAGCGTGGCCGACACGCTGAAAGCCGTCACAGTGCCTCACATTGACCAGTCGCAGGAATCAGACGCGGTGTTTCTGTCCCGCCTGGCTGACCGGAACGGGGCGGCAGTCTCGGTAAAAGCGGGTAAACTGTTATTCCTGAAAGCCGGGGGCGGTAAGACCGCCAGCGGCAAACCTATTCCGCAGATGACGCTTGAGCGCGGCGACGGCGATCGTCATCAGTTTGCCATTGCTGACCGGGAAGCCTACACCGGCGTGACGGCAAAATGGCTGCACACCAAAGACCCCAAGCCGCAAAAGCAAAAGGTTAAGCTCAAAAGGAAGCCCAAAGAGAACCACCTCCGCGCGCTGCAGCACCCGAAAGCGACCAAAGCCCCGGTAAAGGCCAAAGCCAAAAAAGAGCAGGAAGCGCGCGAGGGTGAGTATATGGCCGGTGAGGCTGACAACGTGCTGGAGCTTACAACCATCTACGCGACAAAGGCACAGGCCATGCGCGCCGCTCAGGCGAAGTGGGACAAGCTGCAGCGAGGCGTCGCGGAGTTTTCAATCTCGCTGGCGATAGGCCGGGCAGATTTATTTCCTGAAACGCCAATCGCGGTGAAAGGGTTTAAGCGCGTCATAGACGATCAGGCGTGGATAATCAGCCGGGTGGTGCATAACCTCAACGGGAGCGGCTACACGACGGGCTTAGAGCTTGAGGTTAAGGTTTCGGATGTGGAGTACGAAAGCGAAGAATTAACGCAATGATATAAACTTAACTGTTTGTTATATATGGATAAAATGAGTAAAATTAACGCATCGGAAATTAAATGAGGTGCTCGCCATGTTTCACTGTCCAAAATGCCATTTCGCCGCTCACGCCCGCACAAGTCGCTATTTTACTGACACGACCAAAGAGCGGTATCACCAGTGCACAAACATCAACTGCAGCGCGACGTTTGTGACCACCGAAACGGTCGAGCGTTTTATCGTATCGCCGGGCGTTGTAGTACCAGCAGCACCGCATCCGACATCATCAGGCCAGCAACAAATCCAGTGGATGTAGAGATACCTATGCCCCTTAGATTTTGGGGCTTTTCTTTGGAAGGGACGGCTAATATCATAATAGTTTTTATTAATATTTTGTTTTTTTATAATTATCTGGAGCTATAAAATGGAATGGTTTACTAGAATGCTTCTTGATTTACCTCCACGCGATAAAGATATAAAAGAATTAATGGATAGTGCTCCCGAACTATTTTCTAATGAAAGTGTTGAGGAAATTAAAGTCTATCATCGGACATTCAGACGCCATTTCTACTGGGAATCATTCGAACTTCGAGAAGATATCCGTCATTGGCTTCGGAGACATGAAGTATCCGAAACAGATCTTAATCAAGAGATGATTTGCGATCACCCTGACTGCCAGAGGATAAAAGGGCGCTCAGGCAGCAACGATTATATGCAGATGATGACGGTTGCCGGGGGGAGAGATAGTAATCCACCAGCTAAGTCATTTTTTGATTTAATCAATGCAACAAAAATTACAAATGCAGAGGTTCAACGCGTCATTCTTACAGATCCTTATATATACTCAGATATTGGGCAAAATGGTGAGGGCGGAGGATTTAACAACCTATTAAAATTACTCGAAACATTGAATATTGCAGATTCTACTGAATTCAACCTGCAGTTAACGCCTCAGAATGATAAAGAACAAATTTCGAGATTTGAAAATAGCATAAAGAGAAAATTTCCAAATTGTTCTGTCTCTAATCATAACAGCAGATCAACCTTCCATGATAGATTTATATTGGTGCAATATGTTGGCGGGAAGAGTAAAGGTTGGTATGGGCCTTCTCTTAATGGGCTAAACGGTGATTCGATAATCATTTTTGGAGATTTGACTGATTCTAATGCACTTGCTCAACTCTCTCAAAGGCTATTGTAGTTGGTGTAATCGCGAAAACCCTGTGGAAAAAAGATTATAGAGAAAATTAGCCCCGAAATCAGGGGCTAAATAAAAGGTGTGATCAATATGTAGGAGGGGTTTGAAGTAATTTCTTTTGTTTTACCGCTTTGAAGAGTATTCAAGAGTTTCGGCAAGTTTATTTTCAGCATATAATTGTAAATATATTTTATAAGGTGTGATGTGGATAAGAGGATTTTAACTTTCTTTAGTGCTAGCGATATATTTGATTATATGGTTACTCGACCGTTAAGCCATATAAATGCTAATTGGGAATTAACGTGGGACAATGTTGAGGAGAGGTTTGTAATAGAGGAAAATAGTTATGCTTCTACCTTAAATGATTTATTGATCGAATTGAGTTTACTTGAACCTCCTAAAGCTTACCATGATAATGAAGATCAACTTGCGGAATATTGCAAGCAAAAATTAAACTGGCCAATATATAAACAAGGACGTTTTTGGCGTGGAATGGAGTATGTCTCTATTTTAGAACAAGGAGGTTTTGACGATGAAGATCAAAAAAACCTATGCTTATCAGTTGCGGGAAGATTAAAAGCAGCATTGGTTCGAGAACAACTACATTTTGATGAAATGGAAGAATCTCACCAGAAAATTTTAGCCGATGTAATGGCGATTATTCTTTATCACCGCAGTTAAAGTGTTAATCAAACGAAGAAGGAAGCCCTGATTTGCAGGACTTCCTAATATCGATGTGGTCAACATGTGGACGTGACCTGAAATAAATCCTTTTATTTCAATTTGTTGTGACGTTTTAAAAAGCTCCTGAGGGAGCCTTAGTTATATCAGAACACTTTCTTATACGGTCGCACCGTCACCTTCGCATACACGCCCGCCGCAACGTACGGGTCTGCGTCAGCCCAGGCCTGCGCCGCTTCCAGAGATTCAAACTCTGCAATAACCGTGGAGCCAGAAAAACCGGCTGCACCCGGGTCGTTGCTGTCGACAGCAGGCATTGGGCCAGCGGTCACCAAACGACCTTCATCCTGTAGCAGCTGTAAGCGTGCCAGGTGAGCAGGGCGGACAGACTGGCGTTTCTCAAGTGAATCAGCGACATCTTCAGAGTAAATCACGTAAAGCACGGTGAAGCTCCTTAAGCGTTTTAAAGTGTCAGTTACGTTATGTGAAAGGGCAACTGACTGCAATGTAAAGATAAAAACAATGTTAATACCCTGATCTGAATGCCCCTTTTTTGGCCACATTGACGCTTAAATTGCGCCAGAACAAAGTGTCTTATTGAATATGATTGCTATTTGCATTTAAAATCAGGGTTCGATTTTTTAACGTTGATGACTATGACTTCGATGACCCTTGATTTACCTCGCCGCTTTCCCTGGCCGACGCTGCTCTCCGTCGTGATTCACGGTGCTGTCGTGGCGGGTTTGCTCTATACCTCGGTTCATCAGGTTATTGAAATGCCCGCACCCGCGCAGCCGATTTCGGTGACCATGGTATCGCCTGCGGATCTCGAGCCGCCGCAGGTCGCACCGCCACCGCCACCGCCACAGCCGGTTGCTGAACCGGAGCCAGAGCCCGAGCCTGTTCCGGCGCCACCGAAGGAAGCCCCGGTGGTGATCCATAAACCTGAACCGAAGCCCAAACCTAAGCCGAAGCCAAAGCCGGTGAAGAAGGTCGAGGAGCGTCCGAAACGCGAAGAACGTCCGGTTGAGCCACGCGCGACCCAGACGGTTGAGAATGCCGCACCTTCACGTCCGGTAATGAACAACTCCGCACCGGCGCCAAAACCAACGGTTGCCGCGCCAGCGGGCCCGCGAGCACTGAGCCGAAACCAGCCTCAGTATCCGGCGCGAGCGCAGGCTTTACGTATTGAAGGCCGCGTGCGGGTGAAATTTGACGTTACCGCAGATGGCCGCGTTGATAACGTGCAAATCTTGTCCGCTCAGCCTTCTAATATGTTTGAACGCGAAGTGAAATCGGCGATGCGCAGATGGCGCTACGAAGCCGGTAAACCGGGTAGCGGACTGATCGTGAACATTGTCTTCCGCCTGAACGGCGGGGCGCAGATGGAATAAAAAAAGCCTCCGGATGGAGGCTTTTTTGTCAGATAATCAGGCCTGCGGAAGCTGACGAGGTTTACCCTCGCTATCCACTGCCACATAAATAAACAGTGCTTCAGTAGCTTTATAGCGCTGTCCAATCGGTTCTGAAGAAACCTTCTTCACCCAGACTTCAATGTTGATAGAGATGGAGGTATTGCCGCGTTTGACGCAGCGCGCGTAACAGCACACCACGTCACCTACCGCCACCGGGCGCAGGAAGGTCATCCCATCGACCCTCACTGTTACCACGCGTCCGTGAGCTATCTCTTTTGCCAGAATTGCGCCGCCCATATCCATTTGCGACATCAGCCAGCCGCCAAAAATATCGCCATTGGCATTAGTGTCAGCGGGCATTGCCAGTGTGCGTAAAACCAGTTCGCCCTGAGGGGCGTTAGTTGTTGTCATTGTTTTAACTCGTAACGGAAGACTTCAGGCGGGATGCTACTATGATTTCACAGCGGAGAGAATAGACCAGAACGCCTGTCGAACACGTTCTGGTCAACCAGCAGTTAGTGCTTATCGTCCTGCGGCATATGGCGATAGATGTAAACGCCGCTGAGCAGGGTGAAAATCAGCGTCAGGGCGGTCAGGCCGAAGACCTTAAAGTTGACCCAAATGTTTTGCGGCAACCAGAAGGCAATGTAGATATTGGCAAGACCGCAAAGAATAAAGAACACCGCCCAGGCGATATTCAGTCGGGACCAGACCTGCTGCGGCAGCGTCAGCTCTTTACCCAGCATGCGCTGGATAAGCGGTTTTTTCATAACCCACTGGCTGATTAACAATGCGCCTGCAAACAGCGCGTATATCACCGTGACTTTCCACTTGATGAATTCATCATTGTGGAAGAACAGGGTCAGCCCGCCGAAAACAGCGACCAGCACGAACGTGACCAGCGCCATTTTTTCGACTTTACGGTAACGTACCCAGCTGTAGATCAGCACAACCGCGGTCGCGATAATCAGCGCAGTGGTCGCAGCATAGATGTCATACAGCTTATAAAACGCGAAAAAGACCACGAGCGGTAAAAAATCAAGAAACTGCTTCATTCTGTGATTCCATCTTCTCTGTTGAGCCGGGAAGCGGGCATGCTCCCGGCATCAGGATTACTGACGAATTAACATATACAGGCGGAACAGATAGACCAGCAGTACCGCTGAAATCAGGTTGCTCAGCGTATTCGCGACTACCGCGCCAACATTAGGCGTTAAAACCGCAAAATTCGGCGCGAACAGGAGCAGAAGCGTTTTCGCCAGCAGCCAGCCGATCACGGCAGGGGCCACCAGACGCATATTCGCCCATGCGAGCCTGATGCTGCTGCGCATTGCGGTAAAAATCCCCATTTTGTCCTGCACGATCATGATCGGGGCAAAAGAGAGCACGATAGCCAGCAACACGCCCGGCACCACGACCAGCATAATCCCCATCTGCACCAGCAGGGTGGTTAAGAAGATCAGGATAAACAGCTTAGGCAAAACGGGGGCACTGGCGCCAATCGCGCGTAAGGCACTGACCCGATGGCCCGCTGACACCAGCTGAATCATCAGGAGAACGCCGCCCGCCAGAATCGCATTACCAATGAGACCAGAGAACGTCGATGCGGCTGAAGCCCGCAGCAGGATTTGCTGCTGCTCTGGCGTCATGTTTTGCACCAGTTCAAACAACCCGACGCTTCCTGCCAGATTGTCACCCTGGCTCAGGCTGGCAATCTGTTCATCACTCGGTGAGAAGGCATGGCCCAGCACCACAGTGATAAAGGCACAAAGCAACGCGATCAGTAAAAAAGTTATGAACTGATTGCGGAAAAAGTTTCCCGTGTCACGGTAGACAGACTTCGCCGTGATAGACATGCACTCTCCTTGAGTATTGCAGGTGTTAATTAGCCGGCAATTGTACACCGGATGCACCTGCTGTGGCAGCATCAAGGCTTGTATGGAAAAGCATATCTTTGTAAAGCGGCGGTAATCCGAGCCGTGCGCGGGCGCGATTACAGGCGTCGTTGACCTGCCCGTCTTCCCCCGACATAGCAAATTCCCGGCAGGGGCTAGGGCGATCCTCATAGATGGAACACCGGGTTGAGACCCCGGGTTCACCCTGTAGCGCGACGCAGCGGGCTTGTTTTTGGTTCGTGCCGCGCATACAGCGCAGAAAAGGGGTTAACGGCTCAGTGAGATGAACCGGAACGGTACCGCCGCCATCGCTGGCCTCGGCCCAGTAGAAAGAGACTCGAAAATACGCACAACAGGCTCCGCACGTCATGCACGGGTTAACTTCACTCATGGCACACCTGCAAAAAAGAACGCATCAAATCAATTTGTGAGAGCGATAAATTAGCCAGCCGCCTGAGGAAGAGCAAGAGGGGGAAAAGAGAAAATTTTGTAACTGTGAAATGCCAAAAATTGACATGGAAACAACTTACTGCCTTTCAGGGCGCCACAAAAAATTAACCCAGATCAATGAATGTTAACTTACTGGTTTTAATGTGATCTGTGGCAGATCACTTATTACTCATTTGTGAGTATATTCTCACCCGCGATTAAAACCACAACGATGGAGCGGATATGAAAAAATTAGCGGTGGCAGCCCTTGTATTAAGCAGTCTCTCTGGCGGCGCGTACGCGCACGAAGCAGGTGAATTCTTTATTCGTGCCGGTTCGGCCACGGTTCGCCCAACTGAGGGCTCTGATAACGTGCTGGGTATGGGCGGTTTTAACGTCAGTAATAACACCCAGTTAGGCTTAACGTTCACTTATATGGCGACGGATAACATTGGTGTCGAGCTTCTGGCGGCAACGCCGTTCCGTCATCGCGTCGGTCTGGGGGCAACCGGTGATATCGCTACCGTTCACCATTTACCGCCAACGCTGATGGCGCAATGGTACTTTGGCGATGCCAGCAGCAAGGTGCGTCCGTATATTGGCGCCGGTGTAAACTACACCACCTTCTTCGATGAGAAATTTAACGATACCGGTAAAGAGGCCGGTCTGACTGACCTCAGCCTGAAAGATTCATGGGGTATGGCGGGACAGGTGGGGCTGGATTACCTGATTAACCGTGACTGGCTGATCAACGCCTCAGTCTGGTACATGGACATTGATACAGACGTACGCTTTAAAGCGGGCGGTGAGCAGCAAAGTATCAATACTCGCCTCGATCCGTGGGTGTTTATGTTCTCTGCAGGTTATCGCTTCTAATCCCCCCTCAAACTGGCCACCACGTGGCCAGTTTGTTTTTGCAGCCTTCAAAACGACGGATAAACCGGCCGCTCGTCAAGTTTTACGCAGTGCCTGAGTTTCGTTTCCCCATCATATAAATAGCTAAATGCGTCGCTGGACACCGAATGAAAAAGAATATCGCCATTAGCAAACGGGATCATTTCGGTGTCACCCGCGCGCTTGTGCCCTGCGCCGGTTTCAAACTGGCCGCGCCACCGTTCCTGCGTATGGTCGTAAACGTGCAGAATAACCTCGACAAGTCCTCTTTCCGGACAGTTAAGGCGCAGGAAGGTTGAAGAGAAATTCAGGGACAGCACGTGAAAGGGAATCAATAAGGCGAAAACCAGTAAAGCTCGTAAATACATCAAACTGCGAAAACCTCCTTCAAAATGGATATGAGATTTTACTTAAGTCAGATGCGGCGGCTTTGCCCTCGATCAAGAGGTCTTATAATTCAATGCGATAAAGGCCTCTGACGAGGCCTGAACGTTCATTTTTGAATCAAATAGCGGATTGTTGGCCCGTCCTGCTGAATATCCAGCACCGTGTAGCCATGGTTTTTAGCATCCAGAGGAATGTTGTTAATGGATTGCGGGCAGTCGCTCACCACCTCCAGAATTTCCCCTTTTTTGAGCTGCGGTAGCGCTTCAAGGGTAGCCACTGCCGGATAAGGGCAAGGTTCGCCGATCATATCCAGTCGATAATCAGGCACGATCTCTTTCATGCGGCGTTCTCCTGCGTTTCAGGTTTAGCGGTGGTGCGACGGAAGAAACGTTTCTCCTGCGCGACAACCAGTAAAAAAGCGACCAGCAGCAAGGCATAGGTTACCAGCAGGCCGCCGAGCGGACCGAAGGTGCTCAACAGATTGACCTTATCCCAGTTTGTTGCGAGTACAGGTGAGATATCATCCCAGTAGTACGCCAGAATGGTTGAACCAATGACATTACCAAGGCCGACCCACCAGTAATGCACCTGGCCTTCGACGGCGCGATACATCCAGCCGGTTTCACACCCGCCTGCCAGCACAATTCCGAAGCCAAACAGCAGGCCACCAATCACCGCGTTAGGACCGGCCCACATGATTTTCGGTTCAACACCGAGTTGTACATAGCTGAAAATGCCGATGGCGCTCACCGCCATACCGGCAATGATCGCTTTTGCCATCATGGTTCGTCCGGTGATCCACATATCGCGAAACGCAGAGGTAAAGCAGATCTGCGCGCGTTCGATCAGCAGACCAAACCCTACGCCAAACAACATCGCCAGTCCGAGTTTCGGTTGATTCAGCGCTGTGCAGATTGCCCACGCGATCATGGCAAAAAAGACCAGCATACCGAGGCGAAAACGGCGTTTCGCCTGGTCCGGCTTCTGGGTCAGCGGCGACGCCGCGCTAACTTTGGTCATTTTTACCGGAATACGGAACAGTGGCAGCAGGGTGAATTTTGCACCGAAGTAAGAGCCAATCGCGGTGGCGACGGCAAAGAACCAGGCATGCAGTGAAAATTGCGGAATACCCGTGAAGAACGCGGCAAGGTTACAGCCCATCGCCAGACGCGCACCAAACCCGGCAATAATCCCGCCGACGACCGCCTGCATAATGCGGATGCGGCTTTTGGGCATGCGCAACTTGACGTTATTTGCCCACAGCGCCGCCGCGAAACAGCCGCCGAACATTCCGATGATCATCATTCCGTCGATGCGGGTAAGCGGAGTACCGTCCAGGTGAATGAGTTTAAAGTAGCCCCACTCTTCGGCATGCACGCCAGCGAGTTGCAGAAGTTGACCACCCCAGCGGGTAAACTCGCCGGTCACGGCCCAAAAGGTACCGGTAATGCCGAAATAATAAGTAGAGAGAATGCCTGCCGCGATAACGGCCGGAACAGGTGACCAGAACTTAACTAAATAAGTCTGTTTGAAGTATTGCCATGACATGAGTAAGCCTCTGAACTCAGAAGGTGTATTTGGGTTTAACGGGCCGGAATATATAACTTTTTGGCTTACTCTAAAACCTCTCCAAACCTACTCTCCGGGATAGCGTCATTTTTTATGACCTCCGTCATTAAATCTTCCGGTTATTTCCCGGCAATCACACCCCCGGCTGCAAAATATTCATTCCTTTCGCGGAGCCTTACTCAGAATGCGAGAGCGGCAGACATCCAGAATTTCGTCAGCCAGCGCGGAATTATCCGGGCAGGCACGGGACAACACCAGAGCCCCGACAAGATGTGCAAAGGTATTTATCAGGTCAGCACGTGAGACATTTTCGTCGCTTAACATTGCCAGCTGACGTTCAACCCCGGCTGCAAATGTCTCTTTGATGGACTCGGACTGGCGTGCGGTGTCCGTGCCCAGGGCAGACATCACGCAACCTCCGGCCATATCATCGCGATGCTGCCGGGAGAGGTAATATTCAATGAATTTTTCTCGATCTACACCCGCCAGGTTTTCCGCGGCATGCACAAACCCGCAATTCATGGCCTCTGACATCAGGTCGGCCTTCGAACCAAAGTGCTTATAAAACCCGCCGTGGGTTAAACCCGCAGCAGACATCAGCTCCGCCACGCCCACGCCGTCATAGCCGCGTTCACGAAAAAGTTCGGATGCCGTTTCAACTATGCGCATCCGGTTCTCCCGGACCTGCTCTTTTGACACTTTCATGCTGCACACCCCCTATAAAACAAGGCTCAATTATACATTGATGATGATCATAATCAAAGAAGTTGACTTTATAGATTATGATCATCATCATTAAATTCGTATCTCCGACAGCGCTTCGCAGAGAAAGGCACGCTCTGTCAGTCTGGCTGAGATCAGCAAAGAGAGCCGGATATCTCCCGGATTTACCTGCATCGAACGGTGCAGATTCTGTTTAACATTTGATAAAGAAGATCACACATGACGAAAACTTCAATTCTCATTACAGGCGCATCGACGGGTATTGGTGCTGTTTATGCGGAAAGGTTTGCAAGCCGTGGACATGACCTGATTCTGGTTGCCCGGGATAAAACAAAATTAGACGCACTTGCCGAACGTCTGAGACAGGAGAAGGGCGTTTCTGTAGATGTCCTGCCTGCCGATCTCACTCAGGCAGCGGAGTTAGCGACGGTGGAAACGCGTCTTCGTGAAGACGAAAAAATAGGGGTGCTGATCAATAACGCCGGCATCGCACAGTCGGGCCATTTTATCGGCCAGACGTCCGAGGCAATTGAGCGTCTTATCGCCCTGAATGTCACCGCGCTGACGAGACTTGCCAGTGCCGCGGCACCAAGGTTTGTCAACGCCGGAGAAGGTGCGATCGTCAATATCAGTTCAGTCGTTGGGCTTGCCCCGGAATTTGGCATGTCGATTTACGGTGCAACCAAAGCCTTCGTGCTTTTCTTGTCGCAGGGATTGCATCTTGAGCTGTCCTCCGCAGGCGTTTACGTCCAGGCGGTACTTCCGGCCGGCACTTACACCGAAATCTGGGAACGTGCCGGTATTGATATCAGTAAGGCGCCCGAGATGATGGAAGTGGATCAGTTAGTTGACGCAGCCCTGGCGGGCTTTGACCGTCGCGAACTCGTCACCATCCCTCCTTTACAACACGCTGCCCACTGGGATGACCTGGAGAGGACGCGTCAGGCTCTGCTGGCGGACATCAACCAGGCTAACGTGGCAGAGCGCTACAAAGTGTAGTCAGGGGGGATTCGGCATAGGACTGAGTATCGTTTTTTCACTCAGCAACAGCGTTGTTAAGAAACATGCCACAGGCAAACCCGGCAGAGTAAAAGACAAATGAATAAGAAGACGATGAAAGCGTTTACGTTTAAACGCTATGGTAAATCCCCGGGACTGGGGATCGATGACGTCGATTTTCCGTCCCCCGGTGATGATGAAATTCTGGTCAAAGTGTATGCAGTAGGTCTGAACCCAATCGATAACATGATCCCGACCGGCATGTTCAAACGCGTTCTGCATTTCAGTCTCCCCGCGACCTTGGGCAGTGATGTGTCCGGCGTTGTCGTTGCCACAGGACGTCGCGTGACGCGATTCAAGACAGGCGACGAGATTTTCGCCAGTATTTTTGACAGGGGAACGGGGTCGCTGGCCGAATTTGTCCGGGTGCCAGAAAGCCTTGCGGCGTTAAAACCCGCCAGTCTGGATTTCGTACAGGCCGCGTCACTTCCTATGGTCAGTCTCACCTCCTGGCAAGCGCTGACAGAACGCGCGATGCTGCGAGCGGGGCAGAAAGTATTTATCCCTGCCGGATCCGGTGGAATCGGCAGTTTTGCTATTCAGCTGGCGAAACACTTTGGTGCAACGGTTGGGACGACCACCAGCTCAGCCAACATTGACTGGGTGAGCCGCCTTGGTGCAGATGACGTCGTAGACTATAGAAAGCAGGAATTCGAAAAAGTGCTGAGCGGCTACGATATTGTCCTCGGTACTATCAGAGGTGACGCGATTGAGAAATCCACGCAAATCCTTAAGCCGGGAGGGAAAATTATTTCCCTGATCGGGCCGTTAGATGCTGCTTTCGCGCGGGAACGACACCTTAATGTTTTCCTGCGTTTCGTATTAGGGCTGATGAGCCGCAAAATCATGCGGCTGTCAAAAAAGCGAGGTTTGACCTATTCGTTTCTCTTTGTTCGCCCTGATGGCAGCCAGCTCAGCCAAATCGGTGAACTCATGGACGCTGAACTCATCAAGCCCGTAATCGACAAGGTTTACCCCTTTGCCCAAACGAGCGACGCCTTCACCTATCTGGCTCGCGGGCATGCAAAGGGGAAAGTCGTCGTTAAAGTTCATGGGTGATAGCTACGAAGGCTTGAGCGCCGTTGCAGCGGCGGACCACAGATAATGGTGATGCGCTGAGTGGAACCCTGCGCATTGCCGCCCCCTATGCTGCCGGACCTTGTCACTGAAGGCGTGGATATTTCGCTACGTTTTGGTGAGTCGGGGGAAGGATGAACCCAATATACGTTGTACTCTGCGCGGGATTAAAACCTGGGCATTACGGATATGGCCACCCCTCAGGCGAGGGGTGGCTTTCGGGGCGGGAGAGTGATGTTTACTTCGCCGCTTCCTCGATAAGTGTGGCGACATCCTGGGGATGTGAAACCATCACGACATGGGATGCGCCTTTAATCACAACGGTGTGTTTTGATCCCGCACGTTCAGCCATGAATCGCAAACCCTGGGCGGGGATATTCTTGTCGCCGTCACCGTAAATGAAGTAAGAGGGCAGTTTTTTCCAGGCTGGCACACCTGATTTTTCAGTTAAAGCCGCTTCGGTAATCGGTCTTTGCCCTGCGGCCATCAGCGCCGCCTCTTCAGCTGAAACGTCATGCGCGAATTGCTGGTGGAACTTCGCCCGATCGATGGAGAGATCGACGCTACCATCAGCCAGCTTCAACGGTGTGGCAAGCGCCTGACCAAGCGTGCCGCTAGGGAATTTCCCTGCCAGGTCGGCCGCGGCTTCACCCGCGTCCGGAGCAAATGCGGCGACATAAACCAGCGATTTGACATTGTTTGTATCACGGGCCGCGTTCGTAATAACCTGGCCACCATAGGAATGCCCGACAAGGACGACCGGCCCCTTAATGTTGTTCACCACAGAAGAGACGTAAGCCGCATCACCCGAAACACTGCGCAGCGGATTCGCGGCAGCAACGACATTGTATCCATCCTTTTGCAGGATCCGGGTAACGCCATTCCAGCTAGAAGAGTCGGCAAAGGCACCATGAACCAGGACAACGGTCGGCTTAGCGGTTTCGGCGATTGCGCTGGCAGACAGCAGAACGGCGGCAACGGCAAGGGAGGCAGCAAATTTGGACATGATCATTCCTCTTTTCAATACAGTTTAAAGGGTATGCGTAGGGGGGATTGTGGCCTGTCTGAAACAGGCCACCTGGTTAGCCGCGAATAAAGGCCAGTACGTCAGCGTTAAAGCGATCGGCCTCTGTCTCCGCCAGTCCATGTGAACCGCCGGCATATATCGTCAGCGTCGCATTCGCAACGATCTCAGCGGCGCGGTGTGCGGATGCCTTAATGGGGACAATCTGGTCATCGTCGCCATGAATAATCAGCGTAGGGCGATCAATCTGCTGCAGGTCGCGTGTGTAATCGACTTCAGAGAACTCATGGATGCAGTCATATTGCCCTTTAATGCCGCCCTGCAGGCCAATTCTGCGGAAGTTTTCCCGTAACCCGTCATTGGTAGGGACATGGTCACGGTTAAAGCCATAGAACGGAATTGTCAGGTCAAAGTAAAACTGTGAGCGGTTTTTGGCCGTGCCTTCGCGGATAGCATCAAACACCTCAATCGAAGTACCGTCTGGATTGGCATCCGTCCGGAGCATAAGAGGAGGGACTGCGCCGACCAGAACGACTTTAGCCACGCGTGAGGTACCATGACGGCCGATATAATGTGCAACTTCGCCGCCCCCTGTGGAGTGACCCACTAAAATCAGATCCTTCAGATCCAGCGACTCAATCAGCTCAGCGAGATCGTCCGCATACTGATCCATATTGTTGCCGTGGAAAGTCTGGTCTGAACGCCCATGGCTGCGACGGTCATGCGCGATGACCCGGAAACCATTCTGGCTGAAAAACAGCATTTGCTGATCCCAGGCATCAGACGATAACGGCCATCCGTGAGCGAAGAGGATAGGCTGACCTGAACCCCAGTCTTTGTAAAAAATGCCTGTTCCGTCTTTGGTGATGAAAGTTGTCATTTTGTACTCCTGTTATATGTTGTGTTATTTGTTTGTGTGAGATTTGTTTGTGTGCAAACGAATATGGCAACCCTTTTTGCCTTTGTCAATCGCTTGCAATTAAATCGTATGCAAATTATTTTAAGGGGACTGGAGGACATATGACTAAACACACTAATTCCGAGGATTCCCTGCCAGATGTGCACGGTATGCTCTGTTTCTCTCTTTACTCTGCGGGACATGCTTTTACTCAGCTCTATCGTCCCATGCTTGATAAGCTTGGCCTGACCTATCCCCAGTATCTGGTGATGGTTACCTTGTGGAATCAGGATGGGCGAACAGTGAAGGAACTGAGTGGAATTCTTTTTCTTGAGTCCAGTACGTTGACCCCTTTACTGAAGCGGCTGGAGACTGCGGGGTTGATCACCCGGACACGTAATCCGAAGGATGAGCGCGAAGTGCTTATCCACCTGACGGAGAAGGGGGAGGCGCTGAAAAGCGAGACCAGCACTATCACGCGCTGTATTGTGGATACCCTGGGGATGGACGCCGACATCATTGCTGACATCAAAGCATCAGTCGATAAGATCCGTGACAAGATCCACCGTGCGCAGAAACCGGACGCCAATGACCTGGCCTGATGGGGTCATTCGGGCAGAGACATACTGTCCATTCGTACGCTCTATGAAACACTGAATTTACTGGAGGGCTGTTTTTCGAATTGAGGAATCTCATTATGATGAGGGCTAATGATTCCCAGGGGATACCACATGCGCATTGACAATCTACAGTATTTTTTTGACCCACTTTGCGGCTGGTGTTATGCCAGCTCGCCCGCCCTGAATTATCTGGCACAACATTACATCGAAAAGCTCACGTTAATGCCCAGCGGTCTTTTTTGTGATGAGGGTGCCCGGCACATCACCGCCCAATGGGCAGAATATGCGTGGACAAACGATCGGCGTATCGCTTCGCTGACCGGTCAGCCATTCAGTGAGAGCTATCACCAGCTCCTGAACTCAGGTGCGCGCTTTGATTCGACGTTTATGAACCGGGCACTTACGGCTTTTCATGAAATCAGCCCGGCGGCAGAGGCAGGGCTGCTTCGTGCACTGCAACATGCCCGCTATGTACTGGGGCGTGATACCGCGCAAAGTGATGTGGTGGAAGAGATCGGCATCGCCTGGGCTCGGGAAAATAACGTTGACCTCAACCCTAATGACTTTGCCGGCCGGCTTGATGCCGATAACGCGCTTCGCAGCCTGACGGACGACAGGATCGCTGACGTAAAGCGTCTTATGAATCAAAAAGGTTTCAGGGGGGTTCCGCTGCTGTTGGTTACGGTTGACAGCACTGAGCACATTATCAGCGGCCACGATCTCTACGGTGGAGCAAAAAGCATCGGCGAGGCGCTGGCAAAGCTTGCGTAGCCAAAACGAGGCTTCCGGTTTTACACACCGGAGCTTCGTTTATCACCTGTTCGAATGCCCGAATCATTTCTGGCGGGAGAGGGAACGGAAAGAGCAGTAGTACCCTGCAGATGCGATAAGGCAGAGCATATACCCGAATGATTCGCTGCCTTCCTCCACGACATTCTTGACCACCCTGACGTAGCTTTGATCGAGTATCGCGTACCATAATTCGTGCATTCCAAACAGCCGGGAGAAAACCAGGACTGCCAGCAGACCACTGAGCATCATGCCGTACCACGGGGTACGGGTATAGTGGGTCAGTTGCGTAAGAGTAAGTCGGAAATGGATAACGGGATAAAGCAAAGCGCAAATAGCGGAAAGTAGTGCAAACCACACCCAACTTCCATGAGCCAGAAGATCAAAAAATGCATCCAGTTCGCGAATCAGCATGGAGAGGAAAAAGCCGCCGATCAGGATGTTGCAATAGCGCATGAATTCCCATTTCTTCGCCAGCAGGAAGTGAATAAATACGATGCTCACTAAAACCGATTCCTGCACAATTTCGGTCAGCGATATCTCCGGTATATCCAGATTAAATAAAGAGATATCCGCCCACAGACAAAGTACGGGCAAGGAGCAGGCTGCTGACGCGAAAAGAAAGAAGAAAAAGCTTTTGAGCACAGACATTAACACCACCACTTTCATTCAAAACATCTATGATAAGTGGCTTCGAACGAAAATCTATTTCACTTTGTGCGCTATAGGCATGAATTTTAAGCATATTGAGCTACTTAGCGAGGGTGCGTTCACTCTGTGCCGATAAGATCCCCCCTTTCAGGGAGCTCTCCGTCACTAAAAGAGGCAATATGCTTTGGCTATCACAGGATGCGAATACATGGCCCCAGCGGCTTTAGTTTCCATAGCCATTCAGCCGTCCGGGTGTTTAAGCGGTTATAATAAAAAATAAAAACTTTGCTTAAAAAAATTTTCTGTGCCTAAATAGCGTCATCGGTTTGGAATACAGACCTTATAAACGCAGTTTAGTAAAGCAGTCCTCAGTTCAGGTGTTATCAATAGATACTCTTCTTCGTGAGCCTCCTCCTAAGTGCCAAATAAGTTACTCTCTAAATACAGGCCATCATCGCCGCGCTTAGTGGCTCAAAAAATAAGGAATTATCTATGTCTAATAAAATGACTGGTTTAGTAAAATGGTTTAACGCTGATAAAGGTTTTGGCTTTATCACGCCTGACGACGGCAGCAAAGATGTATTCGTACATTTCTCTGCTATTCAGAGCGACAGCTTCAAATCGCTTGATGAAGGCCAGAAAGTGTCCTTCACCATTGAAAATGGCGCTAAAGGCCCGGCAGCGGGTAATGTTTCTCCGCTGTAAGTCGCGCCTGTTATCTATGACCCTTACGATAGCGATGAAGACGCGAGTCTGAGCAGTTAAGCTTCACTGATAACAAAAAACCCGCCGAGTGCGGGTTTTTTTATGGCTCCAGGAAAATTGTTATTCTGTTTAGCCGACCTGTTTTCAGAGACAATTATCCTTCACCCGGAGGCGGGATGCGGTCCCGAAGGCTGTATTCCTGTGATAAACGCCAGAAATCATGACCAGCCGGATGCTGATATAAGCGGAGCGAGAATTGACCGGCGACAGCGGTGATGTATTCAAATATCGCTGACTGGGTATTTTCATACTCCATCCACAGTACGGATGAGGTAAAACAATAAATTTCCAGGGGAATACCCGACGGCGTAGGCTTTAGCGTTCGCACGACAATATACATATCTTTGATAATATCAGGCCGATCGGCGAGCCATGCCATCAGGTAGTGCCGAAAAAGCGTTAAATTTGTCAGGCCATTATCCATAAACCAACTGTCCGGTACGCCCATGGGGTCACGCCCGTCGATGAGCTTTGCCAGCGGTTCATTCGTGCCGCGCAGGGCCAGCATCGGGGCCAGCGTTTCCTGAGTGAGGAATTTAACTGAGTGCTGATCGATAGTGGTGCTGCGCATAATCCGGCGCGCCCCTGACGAAAACATGGCCTGCCAGTTGGTATACGTTTCGGTCAGGAAGTTTTTGGTCGGGATACGCGAGATTGTGTTATCCCAGTTACGGATGGTAATGGTGTGCAGCGCTATGTCGGTCACTTCGCCACTCAGGTTCTTATCGGGCATTTCAATCCAGTCCCCCAACTGCAGGACATCATTTGACGAAAGCTGGATATTGGCCACGAGCGAAAGCAGGGTGTGCTGAAAGACTAACATCAGTACGGCTGCTACGGCCCCGAGGCTGGAAATAATGATCGCGGGGGATTTATTCGACATGACGGCAAGGATCATGATCGCAGCGATGATGTGGATAAATATTTTCCCTATCTGGATATAGCCTTTGATAGAGTGATTTTTACGCTTCGTCTTGCGTAAATAAGAGCTGTTGACAATATCCAGCATCTCATTGAAGAAAACCGACAGAAAAATAAAGAATAGAATCCCACAGATGGTATTTATTGCCGTCACCAGCGATGCCGGCATATTGGGCATAAACTGCAGGACGTAATAAACGATAATAACCGGAATGAAATTCGACAGCTTCTCGGCAATACGACGATCTTTTTCCAGCGGGACATCCTGTTTATGGCTGGAAAAGAAGACCTTACGAACGATTTTTATGAGCAGGAATTTGCACATCAGGTGCGCAAAGAAACCAGAGATGACCAGCAGAATAAGATTAAATCCAATGGCCAGAGCCGGATTGCTTTCTATGAATGTTAATAAATAATCCAAGTACACCACCGCTTATCGCCTGAATCGTATGCCATTTTGTATTTACCTCATTCAGGAGATAAATACAAAGATTTAACCAAATCATATAATGGCATATCCGGTACAGGCAAGTCCACGACCTGAATCCTAAGCCGCACCGAGCTATTTTGTTGCGGTCAGTAACTTTATTTTCAAATTGGTTCCAGGCGATAAAAGCAGGTGAATGTGCGTGGAAGTGCCCAGAATGGCGGCGCTAAAGAAACACCGTCTGGCGGCGAAGCCAGACGGTGGAGAGGTTACGCTTTGCGCGTTGCCGCTTTCATTGCGCTGACAAAGTTTTTCAGCTCAGCCAGCATTTGCTCTGGCTTGTCCACGTTCTTCTCAATGATTTTAACGATAGCGGAGCCTGAGATTGCACCGGCTGCGTTAGCGTCAATCGCCGCGGTGACCTGGTCGGGAGATGAAATCCCAAAGCCCTGCAGTGGAGGCGCGGCATGGTACTCAGCCAGCTTTTCGACCAGATGATGCAGAGGCAGCGCCGCTTTGTTCTCCGCGCCGGTTACACCCGCACGGGAGAGCAGGTAGGTATACCCGCGACCATAGGAGGCAATCTGGCGCAGCAGTTCATCATCGGCGTTTGGCGGGCAGATGAAGATAGGTGCCACGTTATGGCGCATCGCCGCCTGACGGAACGGCGCAGACTCTTCTACCGGTACGTCTGCCACCAGAACGGAGTCGACACCCACGCGCGCGCACTCGGCGTAAAACTCATCAATACCACGGTTAAACACCAGGTTGGCGTACATCAGCAGGCCAATCGGGATCGTCGGATGCTTCTGGCGGATCGCCGCCAGCATCTCGAAGCACTGAGTGGGCGTCACGCCTGCGGCAAACGCGCGCAGGGTGGCGTTCTGGATGGTCGGGCCATCCGCCAGCGGGTCAGAGAACGGAATACCCAACTCCAGCGCGTCGGCACCCGCTTCAATCAGGGCGTCGATAATCTTCAGCGACTGCTCCGGACCAGGGTCGCCCAGCGTAACGAAGGGAACGAACGCGCCTTCCTGGCGGGATTTCAGTTCGGCAAATGCATTATCGTAGCGTTCCATCAGATTTCCCCTCGTGCTTTCAGAATATCGTGAACGGTGAAGATGTCTTTGTCACCGCGACCGGACAGGTTAACGACCAGCAGTTGCTCTTTTTCCGGGTTCTCTTTCATCATTTTCAGCGCGTGCGCCAGGGCGTGGGAAGACTCCAGCGCCGGGATAATCCCTTCGCTGCGGCACAGCGTTTTGAAGGCTTCCAGCGCTTCGTCATCGGTAATAGAAACATAATCCGCGCGACCCGTGCTGTTCAGATACGCATGCTGGGGTCCAACGGACGGGAAATCCAGGCCCGCAGAGATAGAGTAGGACTCTTCAATCTGGCCTTCCTCGGTTTGCATCATTGGCGATTTCATACCGAAGTAGATCCCCACGCGGCCATGCTTCAACGGTGCGCCATGTTCACCCGATTCAATGCCGTGACCGGCAGGCTCGACGCCAATCAAACCCACGCGGGTGTCGTCGATGAAATCAGCAAACATGCCGATGGCGTTAGACCCGCCGCCGACGCAGGCGATCACCGCATCCGGCAGACGACCTTCTTTTTCAAGGATCTGCGCTTTGGTCTCTTCACCGATCATGCGCTGGAATTCGCGCACGATGGTCGGGAACGGGTGCGGACCCGCCGCGGTACCGAGCATGTAGTGCGCGGTTTCGTAGCTGCCAGACCAGTCGCGCAGCGCTTCGTTACAGGCATCTTTCAGCGTCGCGGAGCCGCTGTGCACCGGGATCACTTCCGCCCCCATCAGGCGCATACGGAACACGTTCGGAGACTGACGCTCAACGTCTTTCGCACCCATGTAAATGCGACATTTCAGGCCCAGCAGGGCGCTGGCGAGCGCAGAGGCTACGCCGTGCTGGCCTGCACCGGTTTCAGCAATAATTTCGGTTTTCCCCATACGCTTCGCGAGCAGCGCCTGGCCGAGAACCTGGTTAGTTTTATGTGCGCCACCGTGCAGCAGATCCTCACGCTTGAGATACAACGTCGTGTTTGTGCCTTCGGTCAGGTTGCGACATTTCGTCAGCGCTGTCGGACGGCCCGCATAGTTTTTCAGCAGGTCGGTAAATTCCGCCTGAAATGCCGGATCTTTCTGCGCACTGACGAACGCCTCTTCCAGCTGGCGCAGGGCGGGCATCAGGATTTGCGGGACGTACATCCCGCCGAACTCACCAAAATACGGGTTAAGTAATGTCGTCATCTTCTCTTCCTTAATATGCACGCAGAGTGTTAAAAACCGAGGCCAGTTTGCTGGCATCTTTAATACCCGGTTGTGACTCTACGCCTGAATTGAAATCGAGGCCTGCGCAGCCCGCTTTGGCGGCTTCCACGCAGTTATCCGGGCTTAATCCACCCGCCAGCAGGACGTTGTCCAGCTTTTCGCCATTTAGCAGTGACCAGTCAAAACGCTGACCCGTACCGCCCTGGCCGTTATCGAGCACATATTTATCAACATGATTCAGGTTACGTGCGGGCAGGGTGGTACCCACGCTTTGCGCTTTCCAGATCTGCACCTGAGGGGCGAGGTCTGCACGCAGCTTATCGATGTAGGCTTGATCCTCATCGCCATGCAGCTGCACCGCACTCAGGGATAACGTTTCGGCTTTTGCCACGACGTCTGCGATATCCGCATTACGGAACACGCCCACATAGCTAAGCGGCGCTGCTGCGATCACATTGCGCGCCTGTTCCTCACTGACGGCACGAGGCGAGGCGTCAACAAAGATCAGGCCGCCGTAAATGGCCCCCGCGTCATACGCCGCCAGGGCATCCTGTTCGCGAGTTAAGCCACACACTTTGTTTTCACCGAGCAGGACGCGACGCACCGCGGCGTTAAGGTCGTCATGTTCCATCATGGCGGAACCAATCAGGAAACCGTTGGCGAAGTGGCTCAGCTCGCGCACCTGAGCGTAGCTGTTAATGCCGGATTCGCTGATTACCGTGACGCCAGAACCCAGACGCGGCGCAAGCTGGCGCGTACGGTTCAGGTCAATCGACAGGTCGCGAAGATCGCGGTTGTTAATGCCGACCACTTTGGCTTCCAGCGCGATGGCGCGCTCCAGTTCTTCTTCATTACTTACTTCGGTCAGCACGCCCATGTTCAGACTGTGCGCTACGGCAGACAGCTGGCGATACTGCTCGTCGTCAAGTACCGAGAGCATCAGCAGGCAGGCGTCAGCCTGGTAAAAACGCGCAAGCCAGATCTGATACGGGTCGATAATAAAGTCTTTGCACAGGATCGGCTGCGGCGCGATGCCGCTGACGATGGGCAGAAAATCGAAGCTGCCCTGGAAATATTTCTCATCCGTCAGCACGGAGATGGCGGACGCATGATGCTTATAAATACCGGCGATACGCGCCGGGTCGAAATCGTCACGAATAACGCCTTTTGACGGAGAGGCCTTTTTGCACTCCAGAATAAAGGCGGTGCGTGCGCCCTGCAGGGCGTCATAGAAACGACGGCTGCTGGGAACAACATCATTCTGGAAACTGGCAAGCGGCTGCTCTGCTTTGCGGGCTTCCACCCAGATGGCCTTATCGGCAACGATTTTCGCTAAAACGGTCTGCATTCTTTACCCTCTTGCCGCAAGTGCGGTAACGCGATCGTAAGCTGCACCGGAGCGCAGTACATCCAGAACTTTTTGGGCGTTAGCCTTCAGGTCTTCCTCACCGTGCAAACGCATCAGCATGGCGACGTTGGCTGCCACGGCGGCCTCATGCGCGGCCTCACCTTTACCTTGTAGTAAGCGCGTCAGAATGTCACGGTTTTCTTCTGGCGTGCCGCCCGCCAGCGCGTCCTGATGATAGGGTGTTAAGCCGAAATCAGACGCCTCGAGCTGATAGCTAAGCACTTCGCCGTTGTTCAGCTCGGCCACAAGCGTCGGTGCATGGAGAGAAACTTCATCCATACCGCCGCTGTGTACCACGGCGGCACGCTGGTAACCCAGGACGCGCAGCGTCTCGGCAATCGGCAGGACCAGCTCAGGGCTGTATACGCCAATCAATGCCAGCGGCGGATGGGCCGGGTTAATCAGCGGACCGAGCACGTTAAAGAGCGTGCGGGTTTTAAGCTGCTGGCGCACCGGCATCGCATGGCGGAACCCGGTGTGGTACTTCGGCGCGAACAGGAAGCAGACGCCCAGGTCATCCAGCGCTTCGCGGGAACGTTCGGCATTCATGTCGAGGTTAATACCGAACGCGGCCAGCAGATCGGAGGAGCCAGACCGACTGGAAACGCTGCGATTACCGTGTTTCGCCACCTTCATCCCGCATGCCGCCGCCACAAAGGCGCTGGCAGTCGAAATATTGATACTGTTGCTGCCGTCGCCACCGGTACCCACGATATCGGCAAACGGGTAGTCCGGGCGCGGGAACGGGGCGGCATTTTCCAGCAGGGCCGTGGCGGCACCGGCGATCTCCTGCGGGCTTTCGCCGCGCACTTTCATGCTCACCAGCGCCGCGGCCAGCTGTTCAGGCTTCAGCTCGCCGCGCACTACGGCGGAGAAGAGCTGGTGGCTCTCCTGCTGGCTAAGGGTCTGCGCCTGGTACAGTTTCTCCAGAATCGGTTGCAGGGTATTGGTCTGCTCCAGCTTCTGTAGCGCCCAGTCGAGGGTCTGCTCCAGCAGACGGGCACCGTGTGACGTCAGGATCGATTCCGGGTGGAACTGCATGCCGCAGACGCGATCCGCATCGTGACGTACCGCCATCACCATCCCTTCAAACGAGGCATTAATCGTCAGCCCGGCGGGAATATTACTCCCGACCAGCGAGTGATAGCGCGCAACCGGAAGTGGATTCGGTAACCCGGCAAACATCGCCTGGCCGTCATGTTCAATGCTGGAGGCTTTACCGTGCAGGATCTCGCCCGCCTGGCCGACATAGCCGCCGTAAGCTTCAACGATCGCCTGGTGACCGAGGCAGATGCCGATAATCGGTAGCTTGCCGCGCATACGGGTCAGCAGCTCCGGCATACAGCCTGCTTCACTTGGCGCGCCCGGACCCGGGGAGAGCATCAGCACCGGGTTTTGCATGGTCGCCAGACGGTCAATCAGGGTCTGCGCCGGTACGTGGTTGCGGTAAATAACGACGTTATGGCCATTCGCACGCAGCTGATCTGCCAGGTTATAGGTAAAGGAGTCGATATTATCGAGCAGCAGAATGTCAGCCATCAGAAAATCTCCTGTGCATGATGTGCGGTAGCAATGGCGCGCAATACCGCGCGAGCCTTACTGCGGGTTTCGTCAGCTTCAGACTGCGGAACAGAGTCGAGAACAATCCCGGCGCCGGCCTGGACGGTGGCAATTCCGTCTTCAACGTAGGCAGAGCGGATCACGATGCAGGTATCGAGATCGCCGTGGGCGGTGAAGTAACCTACCGCGCCGCCGTAGCTGCCGCGACGACGACCTTCGGCAGCGGCAATCAACTGCATCGCACGCACTTTCGGCGCGCCGCTCAGGGTGCCCATGTTCATGCAGGCCCGATAGGCGTGCAGCACATCGAGGTCGCTGCGCAGTTCACCCACCACGCGGGAGACCAGATGCATGACGAAGGAATAACGGTCGACTTTGGTCAGATCAGCCACGTAACGGCTACCCGGCGTGCAAATACGCGCAAGGTCGTTACGCGCCAGGTCAACCAGCATCAGATGCTCGGAGAGCTCTTTGTGGTCAGTACGCATTTCCAGTTCAATGCGGCTGTCGAGATCGCGATCCAGTGAACCGTCGGCACGACGGCCGCGGGGGCGGGTGCCCGCAATTGGGTAGATCTCAATCTGGCGGCTTTTAGCGTCGTATTTCAGGGAGCTTTCCGGTGACGCACCAAACAGAGTGAAATCATTGTCCTGCATAAAGAACATGTAAGGGCTCGGGTTACTCTTTTTCAGCACATCGTACGCTGCCAGCGGCGACGGGCAGGGCAGAGAGAAACGACGGGAAGGCACCACCTGGAAAATTTCCCCGGCGCGAATCGCTTTTTGCATCTGGCGAACCACGGCCCCGTACTGATCGTCGGTCTGGTTAACCTCACACGTCATCTGCTCGACGCGCTGTACCGGCAGCGCAGGGGGCGCCTCCGTCATTTGCTGCTGGAGTTGAGCGATGCGATTTTCGAGGCGCTCTTTCTCAGCCGCGGACGGCGTGAACAGGCTGGCCTGGATGCGGGTGTATTTTTTCTGATGGTCGATCACCAGCAGGGTCTCGGCCAGATAGAAGCAGTAATCCGGGCAGCGGTTACCCTGCTCGGTTTCCGGCAAATCTTCAAACCCGGCGACCAGGTCATATGCAAACAGCCCGCCGAAGAACATCGCTTCACGCTCATCTTCCGGCACGGTGACCAGATTTTGCAGCAGGCGGAAAGCGTCGAAAACGGACAGCGAGCAAAGGCGGGCATCTTCGTCCAGCAGCTGGCTTACCGGAGGAAAATGCAGAATTCGCTGGTCCGGGTGACGTTTATTCTCGATGCCCGCAGGCAGGGCAGCATCGAGCAGCGGCAGCAGCGATGCGCCATTGTCAGAAAGCGCCTTGATGGTGACAGTGTCACCTAACGCGGTAATGCGCAGCGCGCTGTCGACCAGCAACAGGCTTTTAAGATCGTCCTTGCTGTCGATATCTGCAGACTCCAGCAGCAGCGTTGCCGGACGTGCGCCGCACACCTGATGAAACAGCGCGGTCGGGTTGTGGCGATAGGCCGCCTCGCAGGTCAGCAGGTCGAGATGGGGTTTGGCTGTTTGCATGTTGTTGTTCTCATTTATTCTGTTCAAAAAAAAGCCCGCTGGGTAGCGGGCTGGGTATCTGTTTGCATTTCGCAGACGCGTGACACTGCCCGAAAATCAGGAAGTGCGCCACCAACCGTGCAGAGTGAAATGTGCTGTCATTTTCAGATACCTTTCTCGTGTGAACTTGCGTACTAGTTAACTAGTTCGGTGGCGAGTTGTCAACCCTTGATTTCAGAATTTCGCGTTAAGTCGGTATCATGGCGGTTTCGGATGTCTCCAACCTGTTATGGGAAGTGCTTTGAGCGATACCACCTACGCCATTATTTATGATTTACACAGCCATACGCAGGCTTCTGATGGTCTGCTGACACCCGAAGCCCTGGTTCATCGCGCGGTTGAGATGCGCGTCGGCACGCTGGCGATAACCGATCACGATACCACTGATGCCATTCCGGCAGCGCGCGCTGAGATTGCCCGCAGCGGGCTGGCGCTGAATCTGGTCACCGGGGTCGAGATCTCAACCGTCTGGGAAAACCATGAAATTCATATCGTTGGTCTGAACATCGATATAGAACATCCGGCACTTGTAACGTTTTTGCAAGAACAAAAAACGCGCCGCAACCAGCGAGCGGAGATGATCGGTGAGCGTCTGGAAAAGGCGCATATTCCGGGCGCGCTGGAAGGGGCGCAAGCGCTCGCGAACGGTGGGGCAGTCACGCGCGGTCATTTCGCCCGTTTTCTGGTTGAAGCGGGCAAGGCAACGACCATGGCGGATGTTTTTAAAAAGTATCTGGCGCGCGGGAAAACCGGATACGTTCCGCCACAGTGGTGTACAATAAAACAAGCTATTGATGTGATTCATCATTCTGGCGGTAAGGCCGTGCTGGCCCATCCGGGGCGGTATAATCTTTCTGCTAAATGGCTGAAAAGACTGCTGGCACACTTTGCTGAATGCGGTGGCGAGGCGATGGAAGTCGCCCAGTGTCAGCAGGCACCCAATGAGCGTGCGCAGCTTGCGACTTATGCTCGCCAGTTCGGCCTGACAGGGTCGCAGGGCTCTGATTTCCATCAGCCCTGCGCGTGGATTGAACTGGGGCGCAAGCTTTGGTTACCGGCAGGCGTTGAGCCGGTCTGGCAGCTCTGGGAACAGCCGCAGCAAATTGAAGAGAGGGAAGTATGAGTCAGTTTTTCTATATTCATCCGGATAACCCGCAGCCACGTCTGATCAATCAGGCCGTGGAGATCGTCCGCAAAGGCGGCGTGATTGTTTACCCGACCGATTCTGGCTACGCGCTGGGCTGCAAAATTGAAGACAAAGGGGCGATGGAGCGTATCTGCCGTATTCGCCAGCTTCCGGACGGCCATAACTTTACGCTGATGTGTCGCGATCTCTCTGAGCTGTCGACCTATGCGTATGTTGATAACGTGGCGTTTCGCCTGATTAAAAACAACACGCCGGGTAACTACACCTTCATCCTGAAAGGGACGAAAGAGGTTCCGCGCCGCCTGTTGCAGGAAAAACGGAAAACCATCGGGATGCGCGTGCCGTCCAACCCGATTGCGCAGGCACTGCTGGAAACCCTCGGCGAACCGATGCTTTCGACTTCGCTGATGCTGCCGGGAAGTGAGTTTACCGAGTCCGACCCGGAAGAGATCAAAGATCGTCTGGAGAAGGTGGTTGAGCTGATTATTCACGGCGGCTATCTCGGTCAGCAACCGACCACCGTGGTCGACTTAACCGAAGATGCGCCAGAAGTGATTCGTGAAGGCGTGGGCGATGTTAAGCCTTTCTTGTAGAGGTGTAAGCAGATATACTACGCGGCCATCAAAGCAGGGCTCGGCCCTCTTTTGACCTGATTCGACGCCTGTGAAGGCGACACCTGAGGAAGCTCAATGAGCGAGAAGTTACAGAAAGTGCTGGCGCGCGCCGGCCACGGTTCGCGCCGTGAAATCGAAGCCATTATTGAAGCGGGCCGCGTGAGTGTGGACGGTAAAATCGCCACGCTGGGTGACCGCGTAGAAATCGTACCGGGGCTCAAGATCCGCATCGACGGTCATCTTATCTCCGTGAAAGAGTCTGCTGAACAGATTTGCCGCGTGCTGGCTTACTATAAGCCGGAAGGCGAGCTGTGTACCCGCAACGACCCGGAAGGTCGCCCGACGGTGTTTGACCGTCTGCCTAAACTGCGAGGTGCGCGCTGGATTGCCGTGGGTCGTCTGGACGTTAATACCTGCGGCCTGCTGCTATTTACCACCGACGGTGAGCTGGCAAACCGTCTGATGCACCCAAGCCGTGAAGTGGAACGTGAATATGCCGTGCGTGTCTTCGGCCAGGTTGATGAAAATAAACTGCGCGACCTGTCGCGTGGCGTTCAGCTGGAAGACGGTCCTGCAGCATTCAAAACCATCAAATTTACCGGTGGTGAAGGGATTAACCAGTGGTACAACGTCACCCTGACGGAGGGGCGTAACCGCGAGGTGCGTCGTCTGTGGGAAGCGGTAGGGGTTCAGGTCAGCCGCCTGATTCGCGTTCGTTACGGCGACATTCTGCTGCCAAAAGGTCTGCCGCGTGGCGGCTATACCGAACTGGATCTGACCCAGACCAACTACCTGCGCGAGCTGGTGGGGCTCACGCCGGAAACCACCTCAAAAGTGGCGGTGGAGAAAGATCGTCGTCGTATGAAGGCGAACCAGATCCGTCGTGCGGTGAAACGCCATAGCCAGGTGAACAGCAGCAACCGTCGCTCTGGCAGCCGGAATAACAACGGTTAATCTAAAAGCCCGGTGAACGCACCGGGCTTTTTTCTTTAGTAATCAATCCCAGGCTGCGCTTTGATACCTGCATCAAATGCATGCTTGACCGGACGCAGCTCGCTGACGGTATCTGCCAGTTCCAGTATATCCCGATGACACCCACGACCCGTGACGATTACCGTCTGATGTGCAGGGCGGTTTTTCAGTGCATCCAGCACGGCATTCAGCGGCAGGTAGTCGTAGGCGACCATATAGGTGATCTCGTCCAGTAGCACCATATTGAGCGTCGGATCGGCCAGCATTCTTTTGGCGTGCTCCCAGACAGCAAGGCAGGCTGCGGTGTCGGTTTCCCGGTTCTGCGTGTCCCACGTAAAACCGGTTGCCATCACCTGAAACTCAACGCCGTGAGGTTCCAGCAAATTGCGCTCCCCATTGGGCCATTCGCCTTTGATAAACTGGATTACGCCCACTTTTTGCCCGTGTCCGACGGCGCGGGTGGCGGTGCCGAACGCGGCGGTGGTTTTGCCTTTGCCGTTGCCGGTAAATACGATGACGATCCCTCGCTCGTCCTGGGCTGACGCAATGCGCGCATCAACCTGTTCTTTCAGACGCTGCTGGCGCTGCTGGTGACGTTCTTCACTCATTGCGAAATCCCCGGTTTACGGCCCGGTTGGGCATCAAAAGTCATTCCGGTTTTGCGACGGCTGTCGTCGCCCATTAGCCAGAGATAGAGTGGCATAATATCGGCCGGGGTTTTCAGCTTCTGCGGATCTTCTGTCGGGAACGCGCTGGCGCGCATTTTGGTGCGTGTTCCGCCCGGATTAATGCAGTTTACGCGCAGATGGCGGCTCTGATATTCCTCCGCCAGCACCTGCATCATACCTTCGGTCGCAAATTTAGAGACAGCATATGCCCCCCAGTTTGCGCGCCCCTCACGGCCTACGCTGGAAGAGGTAAAGACCAGAGAGCCTGACTCGGATTTGAGTAATAAAGGAAGCAAGGCCTGGGTGAGGAAAAAGGTGCCGTTGACGTTAACCTGCATGACCTGCTGCCAGATATCAGGATCCTGCTCATCCATTGGACGAACTTCGCCTAACAACCCGGCGTTATGCAGCACACCGTCCAGACGTGGATAATGGGTGCTGATACGTTGGGCTAATTCCTGACATACCGCTGGCGTACAGGTCAGTAAATCAAGAGTATACCAGGGGGCCGGTATGCCACCTGCCGCTTCAATTTCCTGAGCGACACCTTTGAGTTTTTCTTCGTTGCGACCGATCAGAATAACGCTCGCGCCATATTCAGCATACGTCAGGGCCGCTTCGCGACCAATACCCGCGCTGGCACCGGTGACAAGAATGATCCGGTTCTGCAGCAGGTTTTTTTGCGGTTGATAGTGCACGGTGACTCCTCAGGCGCACGGTGACTCAATGGCGCCTTCATAATGACTTTTCGGCTTTATGCCCGAATTAGCGTGAGAATTCAATCAGTCTACAGGACGTATTACTGTAAAATTAACAATTTGCAAATATTTAAACCGCCGGCCGGGGATTCCTGAAGATGGCTCGCACAGGTAATGTCACGGGCGAGACGCAAAGGCAGGGCTGTTGTACACTGCCGTGAAAGATTCGTGGTTAAATCAAGGTGGAACGCGTGGAATTACTTTCTCAATATGGGTTGTTTTTGGCTAAAATCGCGACGGTGGTGATTGCCATTGCGGTCGTTGCCGTTCTGATTGTCAATCTCACGCAGCGCAAACGTCAGCGTGGGGAGTTACGCATTACCCGTCTGAGCGAGCAGTACAAAGAGATGCAGGAAGACATGTCCCTCTCACTGCTTGATAGCCATCAACAGAAGGCATGGCTGAAGGCCCAGAAGAAAAAGCACAAGCAGGAAGCCAAAGCCGCAAAGGCGAAAGCTAAGCTTGCAACGCCACAGTCTGACGCGAAGCCTCGCGTCTATGTACTCGATTTTAAAGGCAGTATGGATGCGCATGAAGTCGCTTCGCTACGGGAAGAGGTGACTGCCGTTCTGGCCGTGGCCACTCCGCAGGATCAAGTGGTGGTGCGTCTTGAAAGCCCTGGCGGCGTTGTGCACGGCTACGGACTGGCCGCTTCTCAGCTACAGCGTCTGCGAGAAAAGCAGATCCCGCTTACCGTGGCGGTAGATAAAGTCGCGGCAAGTGGTGGCTATATGATGGCCTGCGTGGCGGACAAAATTGTTGCGGCACCGTTCTCCATCATTGGCTCTATCGGCGTGGTCGCACAGATCCCAAACTTTAACCGTTTTCTGAAGAATAAAGAGATTGATATCGAACTGCACACGGCGGGTCAGTACAAACGTACCCTGACGCTGCTGGGGGAAAATACGGAAGAAGGGCGCCAAAAATTCCGTGAGGATCTCAACGAAACGCACCACCTGTTTAAAGATTTCGTACACCGTATGCGCCCAACGCTGGATATTGAGCAGGTCGCGACAGGCGAACACTGGTACGGTATTCAGGCGCAGGAAAAAGGGCTGGTAGATGAAGTGGGGACCAGCGACGATCTGCTGCTCAACCTGATGGACGGAAGGGAGCTGGTAGGCGTGCGGTTCACCCAGCGTAAGCGCCTGATGGACCGCTTTACCAACAGTGCAGCGGAAAGCGCAGATCGCCTGCTGCTTCGCTGGCTACAGCGCGGACAAAAACCGCTGCTGTAAGCAAAAACGCGAGGCATATGCCTCGCGTTTTGCATTAATCGACCAGGTGATATTTTTCAGAAAGCGTATGCGCCAGGTATTTAAACATATTAAACACAGCGGTGCTTTTTGGGGTGGGTAATCCCTGTTCGTCAAGGAAGTATTCGCCGCTGAAAACCAGCACGCCATTACGCTGCTCTACACCGGTGGCTTCAATGCCCGCCAGGGTATCTTCATGGTCACGGATAAGCTTATTTGCTTCGATAAGCAGAGAGGCTCGGTCAATAGGTTGGGTCGTATTCTGCATAATCCACTCCTTAAACAGTGACAATAGTCTACGCCGGGGCCGCTTTGGGGGCAAATTTTCCCTGTTTTGTGAGGGGATAAGATACAGGGGGCAGGTTGGCGGGATTTGCTTTTGCATGCTAATAAAGTTGCGTAACGAATTTTATCAGGTAGAGTGTGCGCTTTCGTCATTCTGGCAACAGAATTGCTTGACATTCGACCGGGAACTCGTCACGAATTATACGAGGTGTGAGAAAAATACCCGATAACTCAATCACCTGGGCGTCTTTCCTCAGACACCCGGTAGGACAAAGGGGTTGATATCTCCTGACGCAGCCGCAATATCATTGGCTCGTCGTCAGCGGAAGGGAAATCAACGTGCGGCGTATTCCTGGAAGAATTAAATTAGGTAAAGGTGAATATGGGTAAAGCTCTCGTCATCGTTGAGTCCCCGGCAAAAGCCAAAACGATCAATAAGTATCTGGGTAATGACTACGTGGTTAAGTCCAGCGTGGGTCATATCCGCGATTTGCCGACCAGTGGCTCAGCCAGCAAAAAGAGCGCAGACTCTACCTCCACCAAAGGGGCTAAAAAGCCTAAAAAGGATGAACGTAGCGCGCTTGTCAACCGCATGGGTGTTAACCCATGGCACAACTGGGATGCACAATACGAAGTGCTGCCCGGAAAAGAGAAAGTCGTTAACGAGCTGAAGCAGCTGGCTGAAAAAGCAGACCACATTTATCTCGCAACCGACCTTGACCGCGAAGGGGAAGCCATTGCATGGCACCTGCGGGAAGTGATCGGGGGTGATGACAAACGCTACAGTCGCGTAGTGTTTAACGAAATTACAAAAAATGCGATTCGTCAGGCGTTTGAGAAGCCTGGCGAGCTGAACATCGACCGTGTCAACGCCCAGCAGGCGCGTCGCTTTATGGACCGCGTTGTAGGCTATATGGTCTCTCCACTGCTGTGGAAAAAGATTGCCCGTGGCCTGTCCGCAGGACGTGTGCAATCCGTCGCCGTGCGTCTTGTCGTTGAGCGTGAACGCGAAATTAAAGCCTTCGTGCCGGAAGAATTCTGGGAAATTGACGCCAATGTGACCACGCCGGGCGGTGACGCTCTGCCACTGCAGGTGAGCCATCAGAACGATAAGCCTTTCCGTCCTGAAAACCGTGACCAGACCATGGCTGCCGTCGCGTTGCTGGAAAAAGCACGCTATCAGGTGCTGGAACGTGAAGATAAACCGACCAGCAGTAAACCTGGCGCGCCGTTTATCACGTCTACCCTGCAACAGGCGGCGAGTACGCGCCTTGGCTATGGCGTGAAGAAAACCATGATGATGGCCCAGCGCTTGTATGAAGCGGGTTACATCACCTACATGCGTACTGACTCAACGAATCTGAGCCAGGATGCGGTAAACATGGTACGCGGTTATATCAGTGATAACTTCGGTAAAAAATACCTGCCGGAAAGCGCCAATCAATTCGCCAGCAAAGAGAACTCTCAGGAAGCGCACGAAGCGATTCGTCCTTCTGATGTCTCTGTGTTAGCCGAGTCGCTGAAAGATATGGAAGCCGATGCCCAGAAGCTGTATCAGCTGATCTGGCGTCAGTTTGTCGCCTGTCAGATGACGCCTGCGAAGTATGACTCCACGACGCTGACCGTCGGTGCGGGCGACTTCCGTCTCAAAGCGCGCGGTCGTATCCTGCGTTTCGACGGCTGGACAAAAGTCATGCCTGCGCTGCGTAAAGGTGATGAAGACCGTACGCTGCCAGCGGTGAACAAGGGAGATGAGCTCTCTCTGGTTGATCTCGTTCCTGCTCAGCACTTCACCAAGCCGCCTGCGCGCTTTAGTGAAGCGTCGCTGGTGAAAGAGCTGGAAAAACGCGGTATTGGTCGTCCATCGACCTACGCGTCAATCATCTCGACGATCCAGGATCGCGGCTACGTTCGAGTTGAAAACCGTCGTTTCTATGCGGAAAAAATGGGTGAGATCGTCACCGACCGTCTGGAAGCTAATTTCCGCGAGTTGATGAACTACGATTTCACCGCGCAAATGGAAGACAGCCTCGACGAGGTTGCCAGCCATAAGGCGGAGTGGAAGAAGGTTCTCGACAGCTTCTTCAGCGATTTTACCAACCAGCTTGAAAAAGCGGAGAAAGATCCTGAAGAGGGCGGCATGCTGCCTAACCAGATGGTTCTGACCAGCATCGACTGCCCAACCTGCGGCCGCAAGATGGGTATTCGTACGGCAACCACGGGCGTCTTCCTTGGCTGTTCCGGCTATGCGCTGTCGCCAAAAGAGCGCTGCAAAACCACCATCAACCTGGTGCCGGAGAACGAAGTTCTCAACGTGCTGGAAGGTGAGGATGCGGAAACCAACGCTCTGCGAGCTAAACGCCGCTGCAAAAAATGCGGCACGGCGATGGACAGCTACCTGATCGATCCTAAACGTAAGCTGCACGTCTGCGGTAATAACCCAACGTGTGACGGGTATGAGATTGAGGAAGGTGAATTCCGCATTAAAGGCTATGACGGCCCGATTGTGGAGTGCGACAAGTGTGGCTCTGAAATGCACCTGAAAATGGGGCGTTTCGGGAAGTACATGGCGTGCACCAACGACGAGTGTAAAAACACGCGCAAAATTCTGCGTAACGGTGAAGTGGCTCCGCCGAAGGAAGATCCGGTTCCGTTGCCAGAGCTGCCGTGTGAAAAATCCGACGCGTACTTCGTGCTGCGTGATGGTGCTGCGGGTGTCTTCCTGGCGGCCAACACCTTCCCGAAATCGCGTGAAACACGTGCGCCGCTGGTTGAAGAACTGCACCGCTTCCGTGACCGTCTGCCAGAAAAACTGCGTTACCTGGCCGATGCGCCACAGCAGGATCCTGAAGGCAATAAGACGGTGGTTCGCTTTAGCCGTAAAACGAAGCAGCAGTACGTGGCGGCAGAGAAAGAGGGCAAAGCGACCGGCTGGTCCGCCTTCTTTGTCGATGGCAAATGGGTTGAAGGCAAGAAATAAGCTTGCCTGACCGTCACTTACCTGTGAAAGGGCCGGACTTCCGGCCCTTTTTTATTACCTTATTATTATTTTTTGTTCCGTACTATACAGTCAGGCTATAAATGATATAGTGGTTATAGTTAATCCATTTCTTATTATCAAATCGTCTTAAGCGATTGACCGCGTGCGCTAAATCGGATGGTCTGGCATGAAATTACAGCAGCTTCGTTATATCGTTGAGGTGGTGAATCACAACCTTAATGTCTCCTCCACTGCCGAGGGGCTATATACCTCGCAACCGGGCATCAGCAAGCAGGTTCGCATGCTGGAGGATGAATTAGGTATTCAGATTTTCGCCCGTAGCGGTAAGCACCTTACGCAGGTGACGCCAGCGGGGCAGGAAATTATTCGCATTGCGCGTGAAGTCCTCTCCAAAGTCGATGCGATTAAATCTGTTGCAGGAGAACATACCTGGCCAGATAAAGGCTCGCTGTATATTGCCACCACGCACACCCAGGCGCGCTATGCATTACCTGGCGTCATTAAGGGCTTTATCGAGCGTTATCCGCGCGTCTCTTTGCATATGCATCAGGGGTCACCGACGCAAATCGCTGAAGCGGTGTCGAAGGGGAATGCCGATTTTGCCATCGCGACGGAAGCGCTCCACCTGTATGACGATCTGGTAATGCTTCCGTGCTATCACTGGAACCGATCGATCGTAGTGACCCCCGATCACCCGCTGGCGGGGAAAGGGTCGGTAACGATTGAAGAGCTGGCGCAATATCCGTTAGTCACCTATACGTTTGGCTTTACCGGACGTTCCGAGCTTGATACCGCCTTTAACCGTGCCGGGTTAACCCCACGCATTGTCTTTACCGCTACCGATGCCGACGTCATCAAGACTTACGTACGGCTTGGTCTGGGCGTGGGCGTTATTGCCAGCATGGCGGTCGACCCGGTGTCAGACCCTGATCTGGTACGTCTTGATGCACACGATATTTTTAGCCACAGTACCACAAAAATTGGCTTCCGTCGCAGTACCTTCCTGCGTAGCTATATGTATGATTTTATTCAGCGCTTTGCCCCGCATTTAACGCGTGACGTGGTGGATACCGCCGTTGCATTACGCTCAAATGAAGATATTGAAGAGATGTTTAAAGACATCAAACTCCCCGCAAAATAATCACACCCGGTATCTTTCCCTAACGGAAAGATACCGAAATACCGCCTTAAAGCTAAATTAGAATTATCATCATCTGCGCTCTCCCTGCCATATATTGTCATTATCCTTTTATTTTGTATGGTTTTAATGTCGTGAATTGGCGACAAAAATAGAAACTAATTAACGGCTACGCAAATTTTTCTTTTCAAATATTTATTTGTGGTCAAAAGAATGAATATTTCATACCTCCGGATGCGTAAATTCACTGGCTTTTCGGCTAAAGTTTCTTTAGGATTTATCTCAACAGATGATTAATTGTACCAATTGTTTGGTCCTAAATGATAAGCGATATCGATTGTATGAGGTTAGCAATGCCTTCAGGAAGTGAAGAACCGCAAAGGGATCCTGCGCTCAAGCGTAAAGCCTGGCTGGCGGTCTTTCTCGTCTCCGCCCTGTTCTGGCTGATGGTTGCTCTCCTGGCCTGGAAATATTGGGGTTGAATATGGCAGTGACGGTACGTACAGAAACGGTAAAACAGATGTGTCAGCGTCATGACACTGTCCACAAAGGACGTAAGACTCCTGCGACAGTTGTGCCTGCATCCTGGAAACTGACGCCGCAGCAGCAAGCCTTTATTGATGTGTTCGCGGAAGACGAACCCAAAAAACAATAATTTAGTTTTTTGCGTAATGATGCATTGGGTCTGAATAACGACTATGCACCTTTGTACTCTTTAATAAATACACATCAGCAATATCGCACTGAGGACCTGCCTCGGAATGTTTAATAAATAATGCCTGGTGTCCCTATGATGAATAACATGACGTCTCACAAATACTGGTCATGGATTGGCGTGTTTACCCTGTCGATCCTGTTCTGGAGTCAGCTCATCTGGCTGGCCATCCGCTAAATGATAAAACCTCGCTGCGGCGGGGTTTTTTGTTTTAACGTCCTCTGGACCATTCCTAAATTTATCAATTCGGGTTGTTATCAAAACGTTACGACATCTTTGTGTTATCTTTAATTACGGCCCTGATGATTGTCAGGACATCTCTGTAATTAAGGAGGAGCTTATGTCGTTAACCCTACGCGAAGCCAGTAAGGACACATTACAGGCAGAAAATAAAACCTGGCATTACTATAGCCTGCCGCTGGCTGCCAGAACGCTTGGGGACATTTCGCGTTTACCCAAGTCCTTGAAAGTTCTGATGGAAAACCTCTTGCGCTGGCAGGACGGTGATTCCGTCACGCTCGATGATATCCAGGCGCTGGCGGGGTGGCTGAAGCATGCCCATGCCGACAGAGAAATTGCCTACCGCCCGGCAAGGGTCCTGATGCAGGACTTTACCGGTGTACCTGCCGTGGTGGATCTCGCCGCGATGCGCGAGGCGGTTAAACGCCTCGGCGGCGATACGGCCAAAGTGAACCCGCTTTCCCCCGTTGACCTCGTGATTGACCACTCCGTGACCGTTGACCATTTCGGTGATGACGATGCCTTTGGCGAGAACGTGCGTCTGGAGATGGAGCGTAACCACGAACGTTATGTTTTCCTGAAGTGGGGCCAGCAGGCATTCAGCCGCTTTAGCGTGGTTCCACCGGGCACGGGTATTTGCCACCAGGTTAACCTTGAGTATCTTGGTAAAGCCGTCTGGAGCGAATTACAGGACAAAGAGTGGGTGGCTTATCCGGATACGCTGGTGGGTACAGATTCCCACACCACCATGATTAACGGCCTCGGCGTGCTGGGCTGGGGTGTCGGCGGAATCGAAGCGGAAGCCGCCATGCTCGGTCAGCCGGTCTCCATGCTGATTCCGGATGTCGTGGGCTTTAAGCTGACAGGAAAACTTTCAGAAGGCATTACCGCGACCGATTTGGTACTCACCGTTACCCAGATGCTGCGTAAGCATGGGGTGGTGGGTAAATTTGTTGAGTTCTACGGGGACGGGCTGGATTCGCTGCCCCTGGCTGACCGGGCGACCATTGCCAACATGGCGCCAGAATATGGCGCAACCTGTGGCTTTTTCCCAATTGATGACGTCACGCTGGAGTACATGCGTCTGAGTGGACGCAGCGAAGAGCAGGTGGCGCTGGTAGAGGCCTATACCAAAGCGCAGGGCATGTGGCGCAATCCGGGCGATGAACCGGTATTTACCAGTACGCTTGAGCTTGATATGGGCAGCGTTGAGGCAAGCCTCGCCGGGCCAAAACGTCCGCAGGATCGCGTCGCGTTGACAGACGTGCCGAAAGCCTTTGCGGCCAGCAATGAGCTGGAAGTCAACGTGGCGAAGAAAGACCATCGTCCCATCGACTATGTGTTGAACGGCCATCAATATCAACTTCCGGACGGTGCGGTTGTGATTGCCGCCATCACCTCCTGTACCAACACCTCAAACCCCAGTGTTTTAATGGCGGCCGGTCTGCTGGCGAAAAAAGCGGTTGAACTGGGTCTGAAACCTCAACCGTGGGTCAAAGCCTCGCTGGCGCCGGGCTCCAAAGTGGTTTCGGATTACCTGGCGCAGGCTAAGCTGACGCCTTATCTTGATGAGCTGGGTTTTAACCTCGTGGGGTATGGCTGTACGACCTGCATTGGTAACTCCGGTCCGCTGCCTGAGCCCATTGAAACGGCGATCAAGCAGGGCGATTTGACGGTAGGCGCCGTTCTTTCCGGCAACCGTAACTTTGAAGGGCGTATTCATCCACTGGTCAAAACCAACTGGCTTGCTTCGCCGCCCCTGGTGGTGGCCTATGCGCTGGCCGGGAACATGAACATTAACCTGGTGACCGATCCGATTGGTCACGACCGCAAGAACGATCCCGTCTACCTGAAAGATATCTGGCCGTCCTCGCGTGAAATTGCGATGGCCGTTGAAAAGGTCTCTACAGAGATGTTCCGCAAAGAGTATGCTGAGGTCTTCGAAGGCACGCCGGAATGGAAAACCATCAATGTCGTGGGGTCGGACACCTATGACTGGCAGGATGACTCGACCTATATTCGTCTGTCTCCGTTCTTTGATGAGATGCTCGCCGAGCCTGCGCCGCTTAAAGATATTCATGGGGCGCGCATCCTGGCCATGCTGGGGGATTCTGTCACCACTGACCATATCTCTCCGGCGGGGAGTATCAAAGCCGACAGCCCGGCGGGCCGTTATTTGCAAAGCCGGGGAGTGGAGCGCCGCGATTTTAACTCCTACGGTTCGCGCCGCGGTAACCATGAAGTCATGATGCGGGGCACGTTTGCCAACATTCGCATTCGTAATGAAATGGTTCCGGGGGTGGAAGGGGGGATGACGCGCCATCTGCCGGGGACGGACGTCGTGTCGATTTACGATGCAGCCGTGAAATATCAACAGAAAGGTACGCCGCTGGCGGTGATTGCCGGGAAAGAGTACGGTTCCGGTTCCAGCCGTGACTGGGCGGCGAAAGGGCCGCGCCTGCTTGGTGTTCGTGTGGTGATCGCCGAGTCGTTTGAACGTATTCACCGCTCGAACCTCATCGGCATGGGGATTCTGCCGCTTGAGTTCCCGCAGGGCGTAACCCGTAAAACGCTGGGGCTGACCGGAGAAGAGCAGATTGATATTAGTGGTCTGCAAAACCTGCAGCCGGGTAAAACGGTGCCGGTGAAGCTGACGCGAGCTGACGGGAAGACGGAGGTACTGGACTGCCGGTGCCGTATTGATACGGCAACCGAATTGACCTACTACCAGAACGACGGCATTTTACACTATGTGATTCGTAAGATGCTCGATTGATAAAAAAGCCCGGCGCTTATGCCGGGCTTTTTACTTTCACTCTTTCAGCAGATGGCCCATCTTGGCGGCTTTAGTATCAAGATAATGGGCGTTTTTCGGGTTGCGGCCAACAATCAGCGGCACACGTTCGACAATGTTGATTCCCGCTTCGGTGAGGATTTCCACTTTTTTCGGGTTGTTCGTCAGCAGACGAACCTCGTCGACGCCCAGCAGCTTGAACATGTCCGCACACAGGGTGAAGTCACGTTCATCGGCGGCAAAACCGAGCTGATGGTTGGCTTCTACCGTATCGTAGCCCTGGTCCTGCAGCGCGTATGCGCGGATTTTATTCAGCAGGCCAATATTACGACCTTCCTGACGGTGATAGAGCAACACACCGCGGCCTTCTTCGGCAATATGAGAAAGGGCAGCTTCCAGCTGGAAACCGCAATCACAGCGCAGGCTGAACAACGCATCGCCGGTCAGACACTCCGAATGGACGCGGGACAGCACCGGCGTCTGCCCTGAAATATCGCCGTAGACCAGCGCAACATGATCCTGTCCGGTTGCCAGTTCTTCAAACCCCACCATCAGGAAATCGCCCCATGGGGTTGGCAGTTTGGCTTCTGCCACACGTTTAAGCTGCATGTGATTCTCCAGAGTAGGCTGACACGTTTCGTGTCTTGCGCCTGTTTTACTTTCTGTATCTGTTCATTTTGCCACAAGCTCAGCACGTTCGCCTAATGGGCACCATGCTATATGAACGTTAAACGCACGATCCGACATCTCCACCCATCGGATGAATTTCAGTTATGATTGTGAGGCTTAGCGTAAAAGGAGAAGACATGCTTTCAATCGCCAGACGTACGGCAGCAGGCGCGGCCATTTTACTGATTATGCCTTTGACCGTATGGGTCTCCGGCTGGATGTGGCAGCCCGGGCAGAATGCCACGTGGCTGAAAACGTTGTACTGGGTAACGGAGACGGTCACGCAACCGTGGGGAATTATCACCCATATCATTCTCTGTGGCTGGTTCCTGTGGTGCCTGCGTTTTCGTCTGCGCGCGGCGCTGATGCTCTTTGCTATCCTGGGTGGCGCGATCGTTATTGGTCAGGGCGTTAAGTCCTGGGTGAAAGACCATGTTCAGGAGCCACGACCGTTTGTCGTCTGGCTGGAAAAAACACACCATATTCCGGTAGATGAGTTCTACAATTTAAAGCGTAAAGATCGCGGTGCGCTGGTGAAAGAACAGCTTACGGAACAGCAGGATATTCCGAAGTTCTTGCGTAAACACTGGCAAAAAGAGACGGGCTTCGCGTTTCCTTCCGGCCACACGATGTTTGCGGCCAGCTGGGCGCTGTTGGCTGTTGGGCTGCTTTGGCCACGACGTCGAACGGTTACCATCGGGATATTACTGATCTGGGCAACGGGAGTGATGGGCAGCCGCTTGCTGCTGGGGATGCACTGGCCACGGGACCTGGTGGTCGCTACGCTGATCTCATGGCTGCTGGTGACGCTGGCAACCTGGCTTGCGGAACGACTCTGTGGCCCGCTTACGCCACCGCCTGAAGAGAAAGAAGAAATCGCCGAAAGGGAGCAAAGCGACGCCTGACGGTTGATATTGCGCATTTCGCCCATAAATCCATGACGTGTGCGTCACTTTTTCCGTTTCGCGCCCGTCGCTAAAATGGTAGTTTATAAGGCTGATTGCGGTAAGTTGAACACACTTTATTCGCTTGAACCACATAACGGGAAGTAATGTGAAATATTTACTCATTTTCTTACTGGTATTGGCGATTTTTGTCATTTCAGTCACATTGGGTGCACAAAACGATCAACAGGTGACGTTTAACTATCTGCTGGCGCAGGGCGAGTATCGCGTATCAAGTCTGCTTGCGGTCTTGTTTGCCGCAGGCTTTGCCATTGGCTGGCTGGTTTGCGGTCTGTTCTGGCTGAAAGTCCGTGTTTCTCTTGCACGCGCTGAACGTAAAATTAAACGACTTGAGCATAACATTGCGCCTGCGTCCGACATTCCGGAAAGCTCTGGTGTGCCGGTCGTGAAGGAATAATCGACGATGCTGGAGTTGTTGTTTCTGCTTTTGCCTGTAGCCGCTGCCTATGGCTGGTATATGGGCCGCAGAAGTGCGCAACAAACAAAGCAGGATGAGGCTAACCGTCTCTCTCGCGACTACGTTGCGGGGGTGAACTTCCTCCTGAGTAATCAGCAGGATAAAGCGGTAGACTTGTTCCTCGATATGCTGAAAGAGGATACGGGGACCGTCGAAGCCCATCTCACGCTCGGTAACCTGTTCCGCTCGCGTGGCGAGGTTGACCGTGCCATCCGTATCCACCAGACCCTCATGGAAAGCGCCTCGCTGACCTACGATCAACGTCTCCTCGCGGTCCAGCAACTGGGGCGCGATTACATGGCTGCCGGGCTGTACGACCGCGCTGAAGATATGTTCTCGCAGCTGATTGATGAAACGGATTTCCGTATCGGTGCGTTGCAGCAATTACTGCAAATTTATCAGGCCACCAGCGAATGGCAAAAAGCCATTGATACTGCCGAGCGGCTGGTGAAGCTGGGTAAAGATAAGCAGCGTGTTGAGATAGCCCATTTCTACTGTGAACTTGCCCTTCAGCAGATGGGCAACGACGACATGGACAAAGCCATGGCGTTGCTGAAGAAAGGTGCAGCAGCAGATCGCAATAGCGCGCGTATCTCTATCATGATGGGACGCGTTTTTATGGCGAGTGGCGATTACGCCAAAGCCGTTGAAAGCCTGCTTCGGGTGATTGACCAGGACAAAGAGCTGGTCAGTGAAACGCTGGAGATGCTGCAAACCTGCTATCAACAGCTGGGCAAGCAGGAAGAGTGGGTAGCATTCCTGCGCCGTTGCGTGGAAGAGAATACCGGCGCAACCGCAGAGCTGATGCTCTCAGACGTGGTTGAGCAGTACGAAGGGACCGACACCGCGCAGGTGTATATTACCCGTCAGCTACAGCGTCATCCGACGATGCGGGTATTCCATAAGCTGATGGATTACCACCTGAACGACGCAGAAGAAGGGCGAGCCAAAGAGAGCCTGATGGTGCTGCGCGACATGGTCGGCGAGCAGGTGCGGAGTAAACCGCGCTACCGTTGCCAGAAGTGTGGTTTTACCGCGTATACGCTTTACTGGCATTGTCCTTCCTGCCGGGCCTGGTCCACCATCAAGCCAATCCGTGGTCTTGACGGACAGTAATTTTTTAAAACACCTCATTTTAGTTACAACATACTGTTGATTTTTACCCCTTCCTTAACACCGTGCGGTGTGCCAGCCTGGCAGGGGCGCAAATGGATTCTGTCAATTTGCGGCGGCGGCAGGTAGAATGCTGGCCGTTTATCTGTTCCGCGCCGCTGCGCGCCCATAGACGAAAAGGGCTGGTCATGACGTCTGTTACTTCCTCCACTTCCCGCGTTATTACGGATTCTCCTGTTGTTGTCGCGCTTGATTACAATAAGCGTGACGCTGCACTGGCCTTTGTCGACGGTATCGATCCTCGCGATTGCCGCCTGAAAGTTGGTAAAGAGATGTTCACGCTGTTTGGACCGCAAATCGTCCGCGATCTGCAGCAGCGTGGTTTCGATGTCTTCCTCGATCTCAAGTTCCATGACATCCCGAATACCACGGCGCACGCCGTTGCCGCCGCCGCAGAGCTGGGTGTATGGATGGTCAACGTCCATGCGTCGGGCGGAGCGAGAATGATGACTGCCGCACGTGAAGCCCTCCTGCCGTTCGGGAAAGATGCGCCATTGCTGATTGCGGTGACCGTATTGACCAGTATGGACGAAAGTGATTTACGCGATCTTGGCGTGACATTGTCACCTGCCGAACATGCCGAGCGTCTTGCGCGTCTGACGCAGAACTGCGGGCTGGATGGCGTCGTCTGCTCCGCACAGGAAGCGGTCCGCTTCAAATCAGAACTGGGCAAAGATTTTAAACTGGTCACGCCAGGTATTCGTCCGGCAGGCAGCGACGTAGGCGATCAGCGCCGTATTATGACGCCTGAGCAGGCGCTGGCTGCTGGTGTGGATTATATGGTTATCGGGCGGCCAGTAACGCAGTCAGCTAACCCGGCAGAGACGCTTAAGGCAATCAACGCATCACTGAAAAAGGGGGCGTAATGACCGATTCCAACAGTCGTCTGGTCTACTCAACGGAGAGTGGGCGCATAGATGAGCCGAAAACCAAAGTGGAACGTCCGAAGGGCGACGGTATTGTGCGTATCCAGCGTCAAACCAGTGGACGAAAAGGGAAAGGGGTTTGCCTTATCTCAGGAATTGACCAGGATGATGCTGAACTAACAAAACTGGCGGCTGAGTTGAAAAAGAAATGTGGCTGCGGTGGTGCCGTGAAAGACGGCATTATTGAAATTCAGGGTGATAAACGCGATTTAATTAAATCGCTGCTTGAAGCAAAGGGCATGAAAGTCAAACTGGCAGGCGGTTAAAATAAATGAGCCACGGCAAATGCCGTGGCTCGTGATATATACGTGCGTAAGTCAGACCTGAAATGCGACGCTAAATCGCGATGTCGGAAAGGCTTATAGAATAATTATTTGCCAACCTGGTGACCGATAATACCACCGACAGCAGCGCCACCCAATGTACCCAGCGTGCTACCATCTGTTAAGACTGCACCACCGAGTGCACCTGCACCGGCACCAATGGCGGTGTTACGGTCACGTTTAGACCAGTTAGAGCATGCGCTCAGGGACATTGCTACAGTGATTGCCAGAACAGCGGCGGCTAATTTTTTGCTGGTTAAGGTCATAATACTTTCTCCTGAATTATCGATTCACGGAAAGAGGTACACGTTAAGTATAGACAAAACGAATACCTAATTATTCTTTTTTCCGTGAAAGCTGGTCGCGCAGGCGTTACGTAATCACGCAAGTGATAGTCACTTCCTGTTATATCGCTAACATTAATTTTACGACTTTAATGCGGGTTAAACAGGTAAAAACTCTTAAAGGGGCGTTAGGAATCGTCTCAGACGAAGGGATATGCATGCGCCCGAATGACGGGCGCGAAATGGACTCAGGCGGACGTTTTAATAATATCGACAATCAGACCGTCTTCTTCCAGCTTATTACGATGCTCGTCACTTAACCGTTCGTCGGTAATGACGCGACTGAAGCGTGAGACGGGACCCATTGTGTAAGGATGGACGGCGCCAAATTTGGAACTGTCAGTGAGCACAATGGCTTCACACTCTTTTTCCAGTACGGCATTCACCACGTCAGTGCGCATCATATCCCGGCCGGTGAAACCTGTTTCCGGCTGCCAGCCGTCAATGCCGATAAAGGCCTTACTGAAATGCACCTGCTGAACATATTGCCGGGTCAGCGGGCCCACCATGCTTTCACTTTTCTTTTGGTAAATGCCACCCAGCAAAATGACCTCACAGCGCGTCTCTTTGAGTAAATGGGCGATATAGCTGCTGACAGTGATGATAGTCACGTCTTTTTGTTCCGCGAGCGTCCGTGCCAGAAGGGCGTTGCTGCTGCCGTTTTCAATAAAGACCGTCTCGCCAGGGTTTACCAGTGATGCGGCAAACTCTGCCAGTTCACGTTTAAGCGCGTAGTTATTCATCATGCGCGTCTCAACGTCGTCGCTGTCCAGCGGCACGGCATAACCATGCGCACGGCGCAGGTAACTCTGTTTTTCCAGCAGATTAAGATCCTGACGAATGGTGACTTCGGAGACGCCGGTGGTTTTAGCGAGATCGACCACGCTTACACGCCCCTGATCGATGACCATCTGCAAAATGAGTTGTTGTCGGGAATTCATAGCATCCATTTAATAAAGCGAAACGAGGTCGGAAACGGTGGGATTACACTTCCCACGGCGCTTTTGGCTGTTTGTTTTCGGGGGCGTTGTCAGCGCCATTCTGAGCAAGAAGTTCAGACTTCAGGATCTCGAGATTACGGATCGCAGAGTGATAATCACCCGCCACCAGAATATCCAGCACGGTATCAATACGTTGTGCTACAGCTTGTGGATCAATAGTAGACATAATCTCTCCCCGGGAGCGAAAAGTGAATAATTTCAATGATGCAGAAAATGGGGTCAAAAGAGAAGGGAAAAAATGCAATAACGAAATTACATAAATGAAAGTGATAAATTTATTCCCCCTCATATAGCAGGCTTAATCGGTGGATTAGTCTAAAACTGCGCGCAAGGCGCTTTTTTATATGAGGAATTGGACTATGACAGTTATCAATCAGCCTACCTGTACACTGTTTACCGATACTGAACGTTTCACGCAGCTCTCAGGGTATTACGAGGCGGAGCGACGCACCGTCTGGATGATGCTGCGGGCTCAGCCGCGTCCTTGCTTCAACCATGCCTTAATTGAGGAGATCATGAACCTTTCCTGGCTGGTCCGTCAGTCGGGTTTTGCGGTCGATTTTTGGGTTACCGGCTCGCTTGTTCCTGAAATGTACAACGTGGGAGGGGACTTGCAGTTCTTCGTCGAGTGCATTCAGAACGGGCGGCGTGAAGCGTTACGGGCGTATGCCCGCGCCTGTGTTGATTGCGTCCATGCGGCGTCAAGAGGGTTTGATACGGGGGCCATCACGCTGGCAATGGTCGAAGGCAGCGCATTAGGCGGCGGATTTGAGGCAGCGCTGGCGCACCATTTTGTCCTGGCTCAGCGTGATGCCCGGTTAGGTTTCCCGGAAATTGCCTTTAATCTGTTCCCGGGGATGGGGGGGTATTCTCTGGTCGCTCGACGTTCAGGCATGAAGCTGGCGGAGGAGCTCATCTACAAAGGGGAATCCCATACGGCAGAATGGTACGAGCAGCACGGGCTGGTGGATGTGCTGTATGAACCCGGGCAAAGCTACGTCTCGGTCAGGACCTTCATCGACACATTGCGGCCAAAACTGAACGGCGTAAGAGCCATGCTGCGTGCTCGTACGCGCGTTCTGCAGTTGCCACGCAGTGAGCTGATGGATATTACCGAAGACTGGGTCGATGCCGCATTCTGCCTTGAGCCGAAAGATATCGCCTACATGGAGCGTCTGGTGATGCTGCAAAACCGCCATCATGCGGCGGGCTTACGCAAGGCCAGCTAGCGCTGTTGTCGCGCCTGATAGCGTTTTAGCCATCGCTCGAATGCGGCAGCGGGCATCGGCTTAGCAAAAAGGAAACCCTGCCGTTCGTTGACGCCATTCTTAGTCAGAAAGGCGTCTTCTTTTGCATTCTCCACCCCCTCGGCGATCACCTGCAGATTCAGGGCCTGTGCCACTGCGACAATGGCGCGTACCAGTGACTGAGAGATGGACTGCTTATGAATATCTCTGACAAAAGATTGATCGAGTTTAATGGCGTCAATAGGAAAACGCGCCAGCTGGGAAAGGGAAGAGTAGCCCGTACCAAAGTCATCCAGATGTATTTGTGCCCCGAGTCGGCTGAATTGCTGGATCACCGAAAGCGCCAGCTCTTCGTTTTCGATGAGACAGCTCTCTGTTAACTCGACGTCGATAGGGCAGTACTCAAAATGCAGATCCTTAAGCGCCTGCTTTAAATCGCTGAAAATCGTCTGGTCGGCAAGCTGACGTGCAGAGACGTTCACGGCCACGCGCAGGTTAATCCCCTTGTCACGCCATTTCGCCACCTGACGAACCACGTCGAGCATCACCCAGCGCCCCAGCGGCACAATCAAACCGGACTCTTCGGCATAAGAGATAAATTCCAGCGGTGGGATCAAGCCGCGCTCCGGCGACTGCCAGCGGACCAGCGCCTCAAGACTTCTGACCTCACCGCGCCAGGTCATTTTAGGCTGGTAGTGAATCAGAAGCTGATCGTTATCCAGCGCTTTACGCAGATTGGTGTCCAGCCAAAGATACTCAAATACGCGCTGGTTCATTTCAGGGGAGAAGACGCAGAACTTACCCCTGCCATTTTCCTTGGCGGTGTACATGGCCGTATCGGCATTGCGAATCACACTTTCCCGATCGTTCCCGTGCTGCGGCGCGAGGGCGATACCCAAAGAACAGCCGGTATATATCTCAATCAGCCCGATTCTGAACGGCTGGCGCAGGCGGGTCAGAATGCGCGACGCCATCGCTTCCAGCGAGCCCTGAGACGTATTCGTGGCCATCACGATAAACTCATCGCCGCCGAGCCGGGCCAGAACCTGCCCCTCGTCAAGGCAACTCAGAATGGCGAGTGCAACCGCCTGTAAGAGCTGATCGCCAAACATATGCCCGTAGGCATCGTTGACCTTTTTGAAGTTATCCAGGTCAAGATACACCACGCCAACCTGCGTTTCGCCCCGATGGTTGATGGCGTCTGAGATCTGTTCGTGGATGGCATTGCGGTTGGGTAAACCGGTGATGGTATCGGTATTGGCCAGCACGCGCAGGCGCTCCTGCGCCCGACGTTCCTCGGTAATGTCGGTGCCGGAGCAAATAAGAAATATTTCGTTTTTACCGCTGCCGCTGTGAACGAATTTGTTTCTGAACAGAAACAAGCGTTGTCCTTTCCGCGTCTTGATCCAGCGTTCGACTTCGTAGGAGCTGCCGTTACGGAAGAAACCGGTGATATTTCGCTTCGAGGCTGCCGCCTCGCTGCGACTCATAAACAATTTGAACACGTTCTGACCGATCACTTCCTGCTCTTTCAGACCGGTATACTCTTCGCTCAGGCGATTAAAACGCTGAATATTGCCGTGCTGATCGAGAATTACAATGACGGAATTCGCTTCCGAAACCACCTGTTCCGCGAAGGAGAGTCCTTGAGCGAGATCGCGTGCTACGGAGGGGGTATCGTTCCAGGCCGATGCCGTGCCGGCCCACTCGTTTCGGGTGATTTTGCGGCCGACAAGATGCACGGGAACCTCTTCGCCATACAGGGAGAGGTTCATTGAAATGCTGGAGGTAATTACCGTTAACTGGCGGATCAACGTGGCTTGTTCATCGTCCAGCGTCACCACCTGAGTCGCATCGACATTTTCGCTGGCGGCAAGGTGCAGAGCGTTGCTGTCTGCCGACAATCGCCACCACGGACTGTGAGTACCCATGTAACGAAACAGCAAATTCTGCTCAAGATCGTCGATCATGATTTCTCCCGCTGCTACTCATTAGCGCACAAATTATTCATTTGCAGTCGACTTTTCCGTTGTGAAACAGCGGTAAAACCGAAGTGAACGTATTGTTTTTCCCTGCTTTCTTATAATAAAACGAGTCTGCCAAAAAAGAATACTGAGCATCCAGCTATTCAGGTGACCGAATATGACGGGACTCTTTTACTGTAGATAATTATGGCCATTTTGGGCGGGGGGAATCGGAAAATAGTCAGAAAAAATGATGAATTTGTGGGGCGGGTTAAAAAGAAAAATTGTCGGCCTTCCCGAACGGAAATGGCCGACAATTTAGCGGGTTATCAGACAGCTGGTCGCGCGATAATACTGCGGGTATCCATGCGGACTTCAGCGATAGTTACGTCAATCACCTCAGTGACTTTGTAAACTGTTTCACCTTTAATCTGCACGGTGCCACTTTCCTGGCTACAGACCAGTTCGTCACGAACGGCATGCAGGAATGGGGCAGGGATAAAGGCGACAGCACCGTTATCCACCAGACGGACACGCATCCCGCCGCGGCTGATATCAATAATCTCCGCAGCGAAGCGGGTGTCGGTTCCGGCTTTATCCTGCAGGAAACGCGCGTACAGCCAGTCTCCAACGTCACGTTCCGCCATGCGGTTCAGACGGCGACGTTCTGCCATCTGCACGGTCGTGTCGTCCTGAGGGCGTGCAATCGTTTCGCCTTTGATAATCGCTTTCAGCAGACGGTGGTTAACCATGTCGCCATATTTACGAATTGGGGATGTCCAGGTGGCGTAAGCTTCCAGACCGAGGCCGAAGTGCGGGCCTGGTTCGGTGCTGATTTCAGCGAAGGACTGGAAGCGGCGAATACGGCTATCAAGGAAACCGGATGGCTGTGCGTCCAGCTCGCGGCGAAGCTTGCAGAATCCTGGCAGCGTCAGGACTTCTTCCGGATCAACATGCACATCGTGATTCTTCAGCAGGGCCGCCAGCGCTTCGGTATTGGCCGGATCGAATCCGGTGTGAACGTTGTAAATACCAAAGCCCAGCTTGTCGCGCAGCACGCGTGCGGCGCAAATGTTGGCGGAAATCATCGCTTCTTCGACGATGCGGTTAGCAATGCGTCGCGGCTCGGCTACGATATCCAGCACTTCGCCTTTCTCACCGAGAACAAAACGGTAATCCGGACGATCTTTGAACACCAGGGCGTGGGTTGTACGCCATTCGCCACGCTTCAGGCAAATACGGTGCAGCAGACGAATCTGCGCCGCGATGGCATCGGATTCAGGTTTCCAGCTGCCGGTGTTTTCCAGCCAGTCAGAGACATTGTCATAGGCCAGCTTGGCTTTGGATTCGATGGTGGCGGCAAAGAATTCGATATCGTCTTCAATCGTCCCATCCGCGGCGATGGTCATGCGGCAGGCGAGAGCCGGGCGCACTTCATTTGGGCGCAGCGAGCAGAGATCGTCTGACAATTCGCGCGGCAGCATCGGGATGTTAAAGCCTGGCAGGTAGTTGGTAAACGCACGGATTTTGGCCGTTTCGTCCAGTTTACTGCCTTGTGCAATCCAGGCGGTAGGATCGGCAATGGCGACGGTCAGATGCAGTTTGCCATCGGCGCTCTCTTCAGCGTAGAGCGCATCGTCCATATCTTCTGTGCTGGCGCTGTCGATGGTGACAAATTCCAGCGCAGTGAGATCGCGGCGCGTCAAACCTTCGTCCTGCATTTCAGTCGCTACGCCGTTCGGCGCTTCTTTTTCAAGATTATGGCGCGCCAGCGTGACCCACCACGGGACGAAATGGTCATCGCCAAAGGTAATGAACTGCGTCAGTTCTGCATAGAAACCACGGTCGCCTTTCAGAGGATGACGGCGCATTTCTGCTACGGCCCAGTCACCTTCTTTAAAATCATGCTCAACGCCGCGGGCGGCCCGGCAGGGAATGGCATCTTTCAACAGGGGATGATCCGGCACGATAGAAAGACGATCGTCTTTTCGCTGTACCTTACCGACAAAGCGGGTCAGGAACGGTTCAATCAGTTCTTCCGGCTCAGCGGATTCACGTTCCTTCTCTGTATGAATGACGGCCATGACGCGATCGCCATGCATCACTTTCTTCATCTGCGGTGGCGGAATGAAGTAGCTTTTCTGCGCGTCAACTTCAAGGAAGCCAAAGCCCTTTTCCGTGGCTTTCACGACCCCTTCTGCACGCGGCGTCTGGGAATGCAGTTGCTGTTTAAGCTGCGCTAGCAGCGGGTTGTCCTGAAACATAATGTTCTATTTTCGTAGCCATTGAGCGGCTGACAGTTTTACGCGATTCTCACTTCTACAGCAAGCGGTCTTTGGGGAATGCGTGTGGTTATTCCGCTTTGCCAGCCGCGACTTTTAGTCGATTAAGCCAGCCCTCAAACGCGCTTTGAGACAGGCGGTTGATCGCCTGGGCGACAGTCAGTCCTTCTTCCATGAGTGGGGTAAACTGCGCGGCACTAAAGCGGTCCGGCGAGCGTGTCAGCAAGTCGACTGCTGCCAAAAGCGACGGTGGGGAAAGCGCACTCTCTTCCCGGCTGTTTATCAGGATCTCTCCCGTCAGGTCGAGCAAGGTCGGTTCATGGCACAGGACGGGTGTCAGCGCCTCAAGCGCAGGTTCTGCCTGCCAGCGGGAGAGGGACTCAAGCTGATGCGCACTCGCATAGCGAAGCTCGACCACGGGAAGAAGCGCTATCCACCTACCGGCGCACGCTGGCAGGGTGTGCGGCTGAATATGATGGCCAGGCAACCAGCGAACGGGATGGCCAAGCAGAGCCTGAAAGACCGCCACCACGCGCGCCTGAAAACCGATAAAGCCGATGATCTGGTTAATCACCACAATGTCATAGATGGAGAGACCCACCTCATCAAGCTGGTTTCGCGCCTTGTCGTCAATGACATCCGGTGAGCTGGCGAGCTGACGGGCATACTGCGTGATTTGCGCCAGCCGCCGGTTACTTTCGCGGGAGGAGTCAGGACCCGGCAGCGGCGCAAGAAGGGCGGCGTAATGATTGCATAGCCGCTGAACGCCACAGGCCTGCGCAACCGTCAACGCGGTACTTAACCGGTCATAGGCGCTGAGCGTTCGCAGACGATTGACGGGAAGTGAGAGGGGAAACAGCTGATGGTATAAGGCTCTGGCAGGGGCAAGCCAGCCGGTACAGGCGGCGACAATCTCATCGGGCAGGGCTAAATCGAGCAAAAAACGATCGTCGACGTTAGCGGCTTCGGGCACCAGGGGCAGCGCATCCGACTGCGCGTGGTTTGACTGGGTTTCGTGATACCAGTGGCCTTTGCCGGAAAAACGGCGTTGTTCCATGGGCGTTCCTTGATCTCAAAATGGCGATCAATATCCTGGCGTAACGCAGATAAAGGGAAAAATATTGTTAGGTGATAACAAATAGCAGAACGGAATAACGAGGGGATGGTGCGGGGGAAAACTCTCTTCCCGTGCGGGAAGAGAGTCTGAGCTTATTTAATTTCCAGCTCGTTCATTGCAGCGATGTTGAAGCCGCCGTCAACGTGAACCACTTCGCCGGAGATACCCGCGGACAGGTCAGAGCACAGGAATGCAGCAGAGTTACCCACATCCTCAATGGTAACAGTACGACGAATCGGGGTAACCGCTTCGCAGTGCGCCAGCATTTTACGGAAATCTTTGATGCCGGACGCCGCCAGGGTGCGGATAGGACCCGCGGAGATGGCGTTAACACGCACACCTTCAGGACCCATTGCGTTCGCCATATAGCGTACGTTGGCTTCCAGAGACGCTTTAGCCAGACCCATCACGTTGTAGTTAGGGATAGCACGTTCCGCGCCCAGGTAGGACAGGGTCAGCAGCGCTGCGCCCGGGTTCAGCATCGCGCGGCAAGATTTAGCCATCGCAACGAAGCTGTAGGAGCTGATGTCGTGAGCGATTTTAAAGCCATCACGGGTAACCGCGTTCACATAGTCACCGTCCAGCTGGTCGCCAGGCGCGAAGCCGATGGAGTGAACGAAACCGTCGAATTTCGGCCATGCTTTTGCCAGCTCAGCAAACATGCCATCGATGCTTTCATCTTGTGCAACGTCACATTCCAGAACGATGCTGGAACCCAGCTGCGCGGCAAACTCTTCAACACGGCCTTTCAGCTTGTCGTTCTGGTAGGTGAACGCCAGCTCAGCGCCTTCGCGATGCATTGCCTGTGCAATGCCGTATGCGATGGACAGTTTGCTGGCAACGCCAGTCACCAGAATGCGCTTACCGGAAAGAAAACCCATAGCTTTAATCCTTATATTCATTGCTTATTTTGCCTTGTAATTCATAGCGTTACAGGCAGTATTTCAAAATCATTCGAAATTAGCTCGAAATTATAGCCCACTCACAGCCCCTTGTGTCACGATATTTCTCGCCGATCGCCAAAGACGAATACCCCAGAAGGTGAGGCGTGGGTTCAAAATTTCAGCATTTGTCCAGTATATCACCCGGCAGCAGCTTCGCCTCATCCAACCAGCGTGGATGCGCGATCCCTCACGATAGTGACCCTTTCCTGTCGCTTTCTATGAAACGCGCGATGACAATAAAGAAAACCGGGACGAAGAAGATCGCGAGAAGCGTACCGCTAATCATGCCGCCAAAGACACCGGTGCCGATGGCGTGTTGTGTGCTGTCACTTGCGCCACTGGCCAGCATTAAGGGAACCACTCCCAACGTAAAGGCTAACGATGTCATCAGAATAGGGCGCAGGCGCTGGCTTGCGGCCTGTATCGTTGCCGCCACCAGAGGGTTCCCTTCACGATGCAACTGTCTGGCAAACTCCACAATCAATATGGCGTTCTTGGCAGACAGGCCTATCAGGGTGATAAGGCCGACCTTGAAGAAAACATCATTCGTCATGCCGGCAACAGACACGGCCATGACTGCACCGATCAGTCCCAATGGCACCACCAGCATGACGGCAAAAGGTATTGACCAGCTCTCATACAGGGCAGCGAGCACCATAAACACCACCAGAATCGACAGGACGATCAGACCCGGGAGTTGCGACTGGGATTTTATTTCCTGCAATGAGCTCCCGGCCCATTCTCCCGCCAAGCCCTGAGGTAAATCCCTGGACAAATTCTCCATAACTTTCATTGCGGTACCGCTGGATTCACCGGTGGCCGCACTGCCGGTAATGCGGATAGCAGAATACCCCTGATAACGCGTTAGTTGCTGCGGTGCAACGTTCCAGGAGAGCGTCGCAAACGTTGACACTGGCACCCTCTGCCCCTGGCGGTTTTTAACGGATAATTTCAGGATCTGCTCAGGTTGCATTCGGTAAGGCGCATCGGCCTGGATAATCACCTGCTGAACACGCCCATTGTTCGTGTAGTCATTAACGTAGTTTGAACCCATGGTGACGGAGAGCGTCTGGTTGATTTCATCAAATGAGACGCCCAGAGCTTCCGCTTTTTCCCGGTCAATCTGAAGCGCCAGGCTAGTGCCTTCCGGCAGGCCGTCGATATACACGCCACTCAGTTCAGGGCGTTGATTCGCTTTCAGCACCAGCGCATCGGCCGCCTGCTTTAACGCCTCGTAGCCCAGTCCCGCTCTGTCCTGCACGTACCAGGTGAAGCCCGACGAGGTGCCCATATCCGAAATGGCAGGCGGGAGCAGGCTCATCGTTACGGCATCAGAGACGTTTGCCATACTGGCCTGCATATGGTCGGCTTCATCCTCGGCTGTAGAGCCGTGCCTTTCTTTCCAGTCCTTCAGCGTGGTGAACGCCATGGCCGAATTCGGTCCTGATCCTGAAAACCCAAAACCCAGGATCATAATGTTGCTTTCAATATCCGGTCGGGTCGCAATTTCCTGTTCAAATGTTTTTACTACTTTCAGGGTGCGCTGCATTGTGGCATCAGAGGGAAGCTGAATAGAGGACATAAAATAGCCCTGATCTTCGTCCGGCAGAAAGGATGAGGGCAGCGAAGACAATCCAAAAAATAGCGCAGCACAAAGCGCAACATACAGAAGCAGCATTCGGCCGGTTCGTTTCAGAACCGCGCCCAGGCCGGATTCGTACCATGTCGTCAGGGTATGAAAACGGGCGTTAAAGCCTACCGCGAACCTGCCGCCACCGTGTTTTTGCGCGCTGTGGGGCTTAAGCAACGTCGCACAAAGCGCGGGAGTCAGCGTGAGGGCAAGAAATGCCGACAACAGTATGGATACCGCCATGGAAATACAAAATTGTCGATAAATAATGCCTACGGACCCTTCAGCAAAACCCATGGGTATAAAGACAGCGGTAAGTACCAGCGTGATCCCGATAATTGCCGGGGTGATTTCGGCCATGGCCTCCCGGGTAGCGTCGCGCGGAGAAAGGTTTTTTTCTTCCATCAGCCGTTCAACGTTCTCCACGACCACAATGGCGTCATCCACGATAATCCCTATCGCCAGCACCATGCCGAACATGGTCAGAATATTGATCGAGTATCCACTCAATAGCATCACTGTGAAGGTGCCCAGCAGCGCGACGGGGGCCACAATCGCGGGGATAAGCGTACAGCGTATCTTATGTAAAAACAGCAGCATAACGAGAAAGACAAGGACCATCGCTTCCACAAAGGTTTGCACAACCTTCATGATGGACAGCTTTACAAACGGTGCGGTATCGAAGGGAACCGTAAACGCCATTCCTTCCGGCAACACCTGAGAAAGTTCGTCGATACGTGCACGTACGCCTGACGCCGTGCTCATCGCATTGGCGCCTGGCGACAACTGGATTGCCGCAGCCGTTGCCGGCACCCCATTTTCGCGGATACCGAAAGCGTAACTTTGCAGGCCAGACTCAATCCGCGCAACGTCGGACAGTTTCAGCCTTGCGCCAGACGCATCTGCTTTAAGGGTAATGTTATTGAAAGCCTCTACAGAAGTGAGTTGCCCTTTCACTGTGATGGGATAGGTTACGCCTTGTCCTGCAGTTGCCGGTTCATCTCCCGTTTTCCCCGGCGAAACAAGGGCATTTTGCTGACCTACAGCGGTAAGAACATCGCTCACCGAAAGCCCGTAACTGTGCAGCTGCATGGGATCCAGCCAGATGCGCAGCGCTTTTTCGCCACCAAACAGCTGGACTTTTCCGACTCCCGGCACACGGCGTAGTTCGTCGCTGACGTTGCGGGCAAAATAATCGCTTAAATCCGCCTCTTCAAATTTGCCGGTTGTGGACTTCAACCCCACCATCATTAAAAATCCGGAATTGGCCGCCTCGACGTTGATGCCATTTTGCCTGACCGCCTGCGGCAAACGTGGCTCTACAATCTTGATCTGGTTCTGAAGATCCATCTGTGCCAGCTTAATATCTGTGCCGGGCTTAAAGGTCACGGTAATAGATGCAGAACCGGTTGTGTCGCTGGATGATTCGAAATAGAGCAAATTATCCACGCCCGATATTTCACGCTCGATGAGCGACACCACGGACGTATTCATGATATCGGGGCTGGCCCCCGGATAAGTGACAGAAATAATGATCCCCGGCGGTGCCACCGCCGGATACTGCGCAACCGGCAACCGGGATATAGACAGGACACCCGTCAGGACAATAAAAAGCGCCACTACCCAGGCGAATACGGGGCGTTCAATAAAAAAATGAGGCATTAAATTAACGTCCAGATACGTGAATTTCGTCATCGGCTGATACGCGTTTACCGATATCCCTGAGCTGAGAAAATTTCTCAAGAAGCTGCGGGGCGTCATCGAGACTTGTCGCGAACATCCACATGTATGTCATCACGGAATAAATATGTCCGGCGGTGATGCCAGCCGATTGCGTCATCCAGATAATGGTCAGCGTAAAAAGCAGGGCAACGAGTATACCCACCCATAAATAGCCCCACGCCTCCCGGTCCGATAACGCAATGCGTAAACGTGCAAGCGTGACGTAATGGCGGTGAAGGGTGGCGGTGCCTGCCTTATGAACATAATCAACTTCCTTCTCAAGACGATTATTCAGGCGCATGAATAACCATTCATTTTTACGGGCATATTCCGAGACAAATCCCATCAGAATGATGACGATTGCACAGCACATGATGCCGGCCCAGAATTCGATAAATAACAGCATGATTGCCGCACCAAAGAGAGAACTCAGCGAGGTAATAAGCAGGGGCAAGTGCATTTCAAAGAAATCCACATACTCGCGCGAGAGTGTGACCCTGGCGGCGATAGCCGAATGGTTAAGCTGGTATTTCCGCTGTGAAAGCACAACGGAGACCGCAAGCCCGGCATAAATACGAGCAAACGTTCGCGTATCAACACTCCGTCTTGTCGCACCTATGATCCACATACAGAGCACCATCAGTCCGTACAGTGCGGCGTTAAGTGTCTTACCCGCAAGAATGGCATTAATCGCGATGCCTGCCAGAACGGGATACAGTAAAAACATCACGTTTTCAGCCACGACAAGGAAAAAAGTCACAACCAGTTTTTTCCGGTGACGTACCGCGAGTTTTTTAAGTGAGTACATAACGCCAGCTGTATCTGGAGAACGACGATTGTTATTAAGGTTATTCATTCTGGGTAACAGGTTTCAGACTCTTTAAGTGAGTGTATTTTGAGCAATAAGGGTTGGCAGGAAGTCTACAACTCGCCTGTTTAGCGGAAATGGCAGTTTTATGGAGAGAGTGTGGAGCGCAACCGTGCGGTTGTTCAAATCATTCTCATAATGAGGTACAACGGCGAACCGCAGAAAAAAAGAATTAAATAACACTCGTAGTAAAACACCAAATCGTCGAAATCTGGCGTAGCGTTCAGCAGCACAGTGAACGTAATTATGAGATATATAAAAATCACCATTAGCCAGAAGGCGATGACAAGTAATTCAGTGAATGCACCTGCTTTGTTTTGTATTATCAGAGAGACAACCGACAAAGCGATGCAACCATAAATAATGGGAGAGGAGGGCAGCGTCGCGGCAACTTTTTCATCCATTTTATGCATCAACACCAGCCAGGTATAGAGTAATCCCCACGACAGCAGCAGGAACAGCGTATATATACCGATTTTCTTAGTAGAGAAATATTTCGAAAATTCCATGCTCATTATCTCAGCCAGATTCATAAAGCCTTAAAGCGACAGGGTTAATTCTCACCGTTCTATGAAAGAAGGGTTCTGCCCGAATAGCTATTCTGGCCAGGCATTGTCGAGTCTTTATTGACTGAATGTGTAGGCTGTGTGGAGGCATGGCCGGACATTTAAATTAGTGCTGGAAATTTTCATGGCTACGGCACTTTTTCCCGGAGGCTGTGTCTTATTGTGCTAAAGATATCTGATAGCGTGCTCAAAGGGATTTCACCCGCGGAGATAAAATGAACAAAAATACTCTAATCCTTGTTGTTGAAGATGAAGACGACATTGCTGAAATACTGATGAGTTACTTAGAGCGTTCAGGGATGAAAACGCTGAGGGCCAGACAGGGCGAGCAGGCGATAGCGCTTAATCGCCTTCATAAACCGGATCTCATCTTGCTGGACATTCATCTGCCCGTATGCGACGGCTGGAGCGTCCTCACGACGCTTCGTCAGGAAAGTTCCGTGCCCGTCATTATGGTTTCTGCCCTCGATCAGGACGTAGATAAACTCATGGGGCTGAGGCTTGGCGCGGATGATTACGTTATCAAGCCTTTTAACCCTTCTGAAGTTGTCGCGCGGGTTGAAGCGGTGCTGCGCAGAACCAAACCCGCTATTCAGCAGGCGGGGGCCGCGCCTATCAGGACGCCATTTATTACGGTCTATCCGGATGATTTCTACGTTGAGGTTACCGTGGGACCTGAAGTGATCTCCCCGGTGTTAACGACGACGGAATTTAAGCTTCTTACGTATCTGGTCAGATATCCGCGAAAGGTCTGCTCCCGCGAAGAGTTACTCAATGCATGTCTTCCGGAAGGTGATACCCTCGACAGAACAGTAGATAGCCATATGAGCAAGCTGCGTAAAAAACTTGAGCTCGCGGGGCTTTACGGCGTCCCTGAGAGCATCAGGGGCATGGGTTACCGGCTTGGGGAGAAAAAATGAACAGAGAGTCTGTCCTGAGTCGTCAGATCTTAACGTACATGATGTTGCTGACGTTTACGATCATTGCCATTTCCATACTGGGCTCCTGGTTTTTTTACTCCTTTATTCTGGATCACCTCCCCGGCGGCGCTGCTGCGGGGGAAGACGAGCAGATGACCCTGTGGGACTGGGTGTGGATCGGGACAGCAACAACAATCAGTCTAATATTCGCGGTTTTTTTAACGATCAAACTTTCCTCGCGGATACTCACCCCGCTAAACGCGGTCGCGTCCAGCCTGAAAAAAATTTCGCAGGGCCAACTGGATGCCCGGGCTTATTGTGCCAGTTCCAGGCTGGGAGAGATCAATCACCTGGTCATGGATTTCAATGAAATGGCGGAAAAACTGCAGACGCTGGATATGCAGCGTAAATCCTGGAATGCCGCCATTGCCCATGAACTCAGAACCCCGGTCACGATTTTACGCGGGCGGCTTCAGGGTCTGGTAGACGGCGTTTTTGAACCGGATCCGGTGCTTTTTAATAATCTTCTCAGGCAGACCGAAGGGTTAACCCGCCTGATTGAAGATCTACGGGTTGTCAGCTCTGACGGTGGGGCGGGTTATACGTTGTCTAAATCCAGAACGGATCTCAAAGGGACAATACAGGACGCGCTTGATACGTTCATGCCCGAATTTAAACGTAATCAGTTTACGATAAAGACAGCGTTGAGGGAGCAGCGTTGTGTGTTCGATCCGTTGCGTATCACCCAGTGTCTGGCCGTTCTTTTTGACAACGCATTACACTATTCAACCTCGCGGACGCTCATTGTCAAAAATGGCGTGTCTGATAAAGGCAATTATATTCTTATTCAGGATGGCGGACCGGGCATCCCTGAGGCCTTCCACGATTTTTTATTTCAGCCTTTTCAGCGGGATAATGGCGCCAGGGCATTGAATCCCGAAGGGTGTGGCTTAGGCTTATCGGTGGTAAAAGCCATCATGCTGGCCCATGGTGGCGATGTCACTTATACCTTATCAAAGCAAAACCACTCAATATTTAAACTCACCTGGCCCGACCCGTGAGTTTCAGCGGCAGATTAAATGTGCTTGCTGGCGATAAATGCCATATTTGTCCTAGCTTAGCATCCCATTCCTGTGGGGTAATCGTCAGTTTACCGCGTCTCGGGCTTAAGGTTATTTCACTGAAATAGATTTCATCTTTTTTTAGCATAAGATCAACGCGGCAGTAATCAATTCCCTGCGCCAGCTCCTGGGAGGCCAACAATGCTTGTCGGAATAAAAGCGGTTCGCCAGGATCTGCTGAAGTATTCGGATATTCCATCTGGAAAGGTTGTAAGTTCCAGTGCCTGTCATAAACGTTGATAAACCCTTTCCCGTTATCATCCGTAAAATCCGCTTCAACATAGTGGGCAACGCCATGAAAGCAATGGATCCTCAACATTTCGGGCGTTGTATTCCTGTCAGCATCGTCGAAGAGATCGACAAATGGCTCGCAAAGTATACTCGGCGTAATGTTTTTGTACTGCCATTCGCGTGTGGTGTAGTACAGATTTTTCTTTAACGCGAGGCTCAGTTTTTTACAGGCTTCCCTGTCATTAAAGTGCGCTTTGTCGGTACATATTATTGTGCTACCACTGTCATGGTTGCACTTAAGGACGAATTTGTCAGGAAGTACTGAAAAATCAATTTGCGACGCCCTGGTATAAACACCAAGTAATGGCACCGTTTTCACGCGCGTAGTTCTGGAAGAAACGTATTCCCGAACGGCGAGTTTATCGGCAAGCATTGTATAGACGTTATTATGGTCATAGACCAGACGATGGCATATTTTTTCACTCAACGTCGAGGGTGATTTAATGTCAGGGGTTTTCCCGGTTGTTCTCTTGAGCCTCACAGTATGGAAGTGCAGGTCCGTCATTAAAAATGAACGACATTTTCTGATGAGATACTCTGTGTATTTTAGAACATAAGTGGCGGTGATCATTTTTTCTCCTCCGTAATGTCCTGATATTCTGGAGAAGAACTGTTGATGGATATTGCGTAAAATATGGAGCAAGGATGGAGACGAAAATTAAAAGGATTAAATAACGTACGCAGGTTATTTAATCCTTGATTTAGCGGAGGGGGTTACCGTTGTGCTTAGCGGTCCTTTCTCCACGCATCGGCGGTCAGCGCTTCACCGAAATGACCGGCAATCAGTCGTTTCGTCAGCTCATGAAGCGGAGAGGCCATCACATCCGCCGTGCTGCCACGCTCGACAACTTCCCCCTGGTGCATCACCATCACCTGGTCGCTGATGTGCTTCATCATTCCGAGATGTTGGGTAACGTAGATATAGGAGATACCCTGTTTTTCCTGCAACTCCAGCATCAGGTTAATCAGTTGCGAACGCATCGACATATCCAGCGAGGCAAGCGCTTCGTCGGCAATGATTACCTTCGGGCGCAAAATCAATGCGCGCGCCAGACCCAGGCGCTGTTTCTGGCCGGGGGCCAGCATATGGGGATAGTAGCTTTCGTGATCCGGTAACAGCCCCACCATGCGCAGGGTTTCAAAGACGCGCTTTCGTCGCGCCTCGGGCTCCAGCTCGGTGTTCAAACGCAGAGGAAAATCCAGAATCTGCGAAATACGCTGGCGGGGATTGAGCGAGGTTGACGGATCCTGGAAGATCATGCGGATACGCTGGCTGCGGAAAGAGTAATCCCCAAACGCCAGAGGATGATCGTCAATCAACACTTCTCCAGCGGTAGGCTCTACCATGCCGGCAAGCATCTTCGCCAGCGTCGATTTCCCGGAACCGTTTTCGCCAATAATCGCCAGCGTCTGTTTTTCACGCAGGGTAAAACTTAGCGGCTTTACCGCCTCGACAGTCTGACGATGAAACAGCCCCGTACGATAGCGAAAGGTCTTACTCAGGTTGCGGACTTCCAGTAAGGTTTCGACCATTTCACTCTCTCTCCATGTTCAGCGGGAAATGACAGGCGTAAAGATGATTTTTAGCGCCGGTCAGGCGTGGTGTCTCAATACATTTACGCTGAGCATACGGGCAACGAGGCCCAAGACGGCAGCCTATCGGCAAGGATTCCAGCAGCGGAATCGCCCCTGGCAAGGTATTCAGGCGGCTCTTGTGCGGCATGGCGCTGCCAAAATCAGGAATAGCCCGGATAAGCGCCTGCGTATACGGATGATGCGGGGCGTTGATCAGGTCTTCGCTGGGGGCGGTTTCGACCGTTTGCCCGCAGTACATAACATCAATTTTGTCCGCCCATTTGCTTAACATCTGCAGGTCATGGCTGATCAGCAAAATGGTGGTGTTGTTGTTCTGGTTCAGACGTGACAGCAGGCGGAAAATTTGCGCCTGCGTGGTCGGCTCCATCGCGTTGGTGGGTTCATCCGCAATCAGCAAGCGCGGCTGATTAGCCAGCGCGATAGCAATCATCACCTTCTGACATTCACCGTCGGTAAGCTCATACGGGAAGCTGCGCATCGCGTCTTTATGATCTTTGATCCCGACGCGGTGCAACAGTTCGATGGCGCGACGTTTACGCCAGCCGAAACGCTGCCACCAGCGGCCTTTATAGGTCCAGCCGGGGATGTTCTGCATGAGCTGTTTACCCACGCGCTCGGACGGATCGAGACAGGATTGCGGCTCCTGGAAGATCATCGAGACGTTGTGACCAACCAGCTTACGCCGCTCGCGCGGGGAGAGGCGCAGCAGGTCAATGTCGTCGAAGCGCATACGATCGGCGGTCACGCGCCAGTTGTCTTTCGCCACGCCGCAGATAGCTTTGGCGATCAGGCTTTTCCCTGAGCCAGATTCACCCACCAGCCCGCGAATTTCACCCTCAGCAAGCGTGATACTGATGCGATCGACGGCCTTAACCCAGCCTTCACCGGTTTTGAATTCGATGGTGAGGTTGCGGATATCAAGAAGTGGCATTATTGCACCCCCGCGTTAATTGCACGGCGAATACCGTCGCCCAGCAGGTTGATCAGCAACACGCTCACCATAATCGCCGCCCCCGGCAGCATCACTGTCCACGGTGCAACGTAGATTAACTCCAGCGCGTCACCGAGCATTGCGCCCCATTCAGGTGACGGCAACTGGGCGCCAAGGTCGAGGAAGCCGAGCGCAGCAATATCGAGAATCGCCATCGACAGCGCACGGGTGATCTCGGTGACCAGCCCGGCGGCGATATTCGGCAGAACGGCAAACCACAGGATGTTGAAGGTGGTCGCGCCGTCCAGACGGGCGGCGACGACATACTCTTTTTCCAGCTCGTCATGCACCATGCTGTAAACCGAACGCACGATGCGGGGCAGGATTGCCAGCCAGACGGCAAACATCGCATGCGACAGATGCGGTCCGGCAAAAGCAACCACAATGATCGCCAGCAGCAGAGACGGAATCGACAGCAGGGTGTCCAGAATGTGGTTCAGTACCGCCGAACGCAGGCCATGCGTGGATCCCGCAAAAATACCGAGCGCCAGTCCAAAGACTGTCGCCGCAAGCGTGACCACAAATGCGCCACCCACCGTCGGAGCAGCGCCGCTTAACAGGCGACTCAATACGTCACGTCCGAGGTCGTCAGTGCCGAGGAAGAAAGAGACTTCGCCGTAGCGTGACCAGGAAGGCGGCAGAAGCTGATAGCCGAGGAACTGCTGGTCAATGCCATACGGGGCAAACCACGAGCCAAAGAGGCAGAGTAATACCAGCCCGGCGCAGCCATAAAGGCCGATCATCGCCGTGGTGTCACCATAGAACTTACGCCACACGGTACGCAGCGCACCGGGTGTGCGCTTTTCACTGTATACGTTATCGTAAGGCATACCATTCCTTATGCTTCAACGGGTTAGCCATCGCACCCAAAATATCGGACAACACGTTAACAATAATCACCAGCGAACCAATCACCATCACACCCGCTGAAATAGCGGCGTAGTCCTGCTGGCGAATCGCGTTGATCATCCATCGTCCCAGCCCTGGCCAGCTAAAGACCATCTCGGTGATCATCGCCAGAGTGAGCATGGTGGAGAACTGCAGCCCCAGACGCGGAATCACCGGCGGTAGCGCGTTATGAAGAACGTTGCGGCGCAGGATGGTCAGGCGTGACAAACCCCGCGTGGCGGCGGCTTTGACATAATTCTGGTCAAACACCTCGATGGTGCTCAGGCGCATCAGGCGAATTACTTCCGTGGTCGGGGCGACGGCCAGCGTCAGTACCGGCAACACCATATGGCGCACGGCGCTGACGATCATCTCATGACGCCACACTGAATCGGACAGCCAGGCGTCAATAATGGCAAAACCCGTCACCGTTTTCACCGTGTAGAGCAGGTCGAAACGCCCCGAGACCGGTAGCCAGCCCATTGTCAGCGAGAAGAAGAGCGTTAACAGCAGCGCCAGCCAGAATACCGGGATGGAGAAGCCTAACAGGGCGAGGGCGCTGATGAACTTATCCTGCCATTTGTTGCGATAGATCCCGGCCAGCATACCCACGGGGATCCCCACCATCAGGGCAAAACCGAAGGCCAGAATGCACAGCTCCATCGTGGCCGGAAAAACCTCTTTCAACTGGTCGGAGATAAGCTGCCCGTTGATGCTGGACACCCCGAAATCCCAGTGCAGCAGACCGTTAAACCAGAACAGCCAGGCATCCCACAACGATGAGCCCTGAAGCGGGGCGTGCGGCGTAAAATAGCTCAGGCTGAAACCGACAAAGGTCAGCAGAAAGAGCGTCACCAGCAGCAGCAGGAGTCGGCGTAAGGTAAAAATAATCATGGTTTTTTCACCTCTTGTTCTTTTTCGCGCGAGACGCCCGCGAACGAGGCATTGCCGAACGGACTCAGCACCAGACCTTTAATATCATAGCGATAGGCCTGGAGACGCAGGGAAGAGGCCAGCGGCAGCACGGGCAACTCCTCGGCGAGGATTTTCTGCGCTTCATCATAAGCATCGATGCGTGAGGCCAGCTGTTGGGAAGAGAGCGCTTTTTGCAGCACGGCGTCAAACTCCCGGTTACACCAGTGAGCGTAGTTGGTCTGCGAGTTGATCGCCGCACAGCTCAGCAGCGGCCGGAAAAAACTGTCCGGGTCGTTACTGTCGGTAGCCCAGCCGGTCAGCGTGAGATCGTGATTCATATCCATCAGGCGCGCCTCCTGGAAACGGCCTTCAACCGGCACGATGATCACCTTGACGCCCACCTGTGCCATATCTGCCTGCAACAGTTCGGCCGTTTTCAGCGGGCTCGGGTTCCACGCCTGGGAACTGGTCGGCACCCAAAGCTGGAGGGTGAGGTTTTCCGCGCCCAGCGCTTTCAGTTGTTCGCGTGCTTTTGCCGGATTGTATTCCGTAATTTTAGCTTCACCGTCGTAGGCCCACGAGGCGCGCGGTAAAATAGAGGCCGCGGTTTCCGCCGTGCCGTAGTAGATCGACTGCATCAGACGCTGGTTGTTAATCGCCAGCGCCAGGGCATGACGGACGGCAGGGTTGTTCAACGGCGGCTTATCCGTGTTAAAGGCCAGATAAGCGATGTTCATTCCCGGGCGTAGCGTCAGACGCAGACGCGGATCGTCGCGCAAAATCGTGAGCTGGCTGGCGGCAGGCCAGGCGAGCACGTCACATTCCCCGGTGAGCAGTTTTGAGAGACGTCCCGTTCCGCCAGAGCCGAGGTCAACCACCACCTGCGGCATCAGCGGCGTGCCGCGCCAGAAATGTTCATGACGCTGCAGGCGTATATATTGCCCCGCACGGTATTCCGCCAGCTGGAACGGACCGGTGCCCACCGGCTGGCGATCGAGCAACTCCTGGCGATCTTTTTTCGCAAGCTGCGACGCATATTCAGCAGACATGACGGACGCATAGTGGGTCGCCAGATGCCAGAGGAAGGAGGCATCCGGGCGCGTTAGCGTAAATTCAACCGTTCGGTTATCCAGCTTACGTACGCTCTTAACCGTGTCGGCAAACTGCAGACTGTCGAAGTAAGGGAAATGATCTCCATTGACGTTATGCCACGGATGATTGCGATTAAAGATCCGCTGGAAGGTAAAGACCACATCGTCCGCATTCAGCTTGCGCGTGGGGGTAAACCAGGGCGTGCGCTGAAACGCGACATCATTGCGCAGGTGGAAGCGGTAGGTGGCACCGTTGTCCAGCACTTCCCAGCTTTCCGCAAGCTCAGGGACCAGACGGTAGGTGTACGGGTCGACATCAAGCAGACGGTCATACAATTGCGCGGCAAGCGTATCGACAATCAGGCCGCTGCCCGCTTTTTGCGGGTTGAAGGTATCCACCTGGCCGCTCACGCAATAGACGAAGCCACTGTCACGGATGTCAGGCTGCGAAGTCTGCCCCGGCGCGGCAAAAGCCATGCTGCTGAACAGACCGAGTGCAAAAAAGGACGATAAAACCAGACGCATAATTTTTAAGGTTTTTAGGTTCGATCTGCAAAGTGTATCGCACTTACGCCTGCTTCGTAAAAATGTCTGCGGGTAAGTGCCGATATTGTCAGCGCATTTGATGCTTTTTGAGCAATGCCCGTAACTGATGGTAGGTCAGACCCAGGAGTTCAGCCGCCCGTTTCTGGTTATATTTCGCCGTCTTCAGGCTTTGCTCCAGCAATTGTTGTTCCTGGTCGTGCTGGAACTGACGTAAATCAAGAGGGAGGGCGGGGGCGTGGTCAGACGATGAGGGGGCGGTGACCGGCGGCGCATGACGCTGAAAAGGATCGATAATGATGTTATCCAGTTCCGCCTCGCTGCTGCCGTGGCGGTAGACAGAGCGCTCCACGACGTTTTTCAGTTCGCGAATATTTCCCGGCCAGTGATAGGCCAGTAGTGTCTCCTTTGCATAATCGCTGAAGCCGGGGAACAGAGGCAGGCCGAGCTCGCGGCACATCTGAATCGCAAACTGGTCTGCGAGCAGCATAATATCACTTCTTCGCTCGCGCAGGGGGGGAAGCTGAACAACGTCAAAGGCCAGGCGGTCAAGCAGATCGGCCCTGAATTTCTCCTCCGCGACCCTCTCCGGCAGATTGGCGTTGGTGGCGCACACCAGACGCACGTTAACCTGTAGCGGCTGGCTACCGCCGACGCGCTCCAGTTCGCCATACTCAATGACGCGCAGCAGTTTTTCCTGGACCAGCATGGGCGCGGTGGCGAGTTCATCAAGAAACAGCGTACCGCCGTCGGCGCGCTCAAACCGTCCCGGATGGCGCTTCTGGGCGCCGGTAAAGGCGCCTGCTTCGTGGCCGAAAAGCTCTGTATCGAGCAGGTTTTCATTCAGCGCCGCGCAGTTTAACGAGATAAAGGGGCCGTCCCAGCGTCCGGATAAATAGTGCAGGCGGTTGGCAATCAGTTCCTTACCCGTGCCGCGCTCGCCGATAATCAGCACCGGCTTGTTGAGCGGTGCAAGGCGGGACACCTGTTCCAGCACCTCCAGAAAGCTGTTTGCTTCCCCGAGTAAATTGTCTTTGTATCCAGCCATGATGAAATTAACCACTCCTTAGCGATATTCACCAGGTCAGCATAGTTCTTCATTGCGTATAAATCAAACACATCAAGCAAAATCAATAGGATAAAAAACTGGCACGGGAATTGTATTATCTCAACAGCAGGGCATTGCCCGACCACAGAAATAAGAGGATTTTTATTATGGGTATTTTTTCTCGTTTTGCCGACATCGTGAACGCCAACATCAACTCACTGCTGGAAAAGGCGGAAGACCCGCAGAAGCTGGTGCGTCTGATGATTCAGGAGATGGAAGACACGCTGGTTGAAGTGCGTTCTACCTCTGCTCGCGCGCTTGCTGAGAAAAAACAGTTAACGCGCCGGATTGAGCAGGCCACCGCCCAGCTCAATGAATGGCAGGAAAAAGCGGAACTCGCCCTGCGTAAAGATAAAGAAGATCTGGCTCGTGCGGCGCTGATTGAAAAACAGAAGCTGACGGACATGGTCGCGACGCTTGAGCATGAAGTGACGCTGGTGGATGACACGCTCACCCGTATGAAAAAAGAGATTGGTGAGCTCGAAAATAAACTGAGCGAAACCCGCGCACGTCAGCAGGCGCTGTCGCTGCGTCATCAGGCGGCAAGCTCTTCCCGCGACGTACGTCGTCAGCTGGACAGCGGCAAGCTGGATGAGGCCATGGCGCGATTTGAGTCTTTCGAGCGTCGCATCGATCAGATGGAAGCGGAAGCAGAAAGCCACAGCATCGGGAAGCAAAAGTCACTGGATCAACAGTTTGCCGACCTGAAAGCGGACGATGAAATCAGCGAGCAGCTGGCGGCATTGAAAGCCAAAATGAAGCAAGATAACCACTAATACTGTTGCGGCACCTGAGCGTGCCGCTATGCATCCTAAGACAAGGAGTACACATGAGCGCGCTTTTTCTGGCCATTCCCCTGACGATTTTCGTGCTGTTTGTTTTGCCGATTTGGCTATGGCTGCACTACAGCAACCGTTCTTCACAAGGCGATCTTTCCCAGAGTGAACAGCAACGTCTTGCGCAGCTTACCGAACAGGCGAATAAGATGCGTGACCGCATTCAGGCGCTGGAAGCGATCCTGGATGCAGAACATCCAAACTGGAGGGATCGTTAATGACCGGACTGAATCTGAACAAAAAGTTGTGGCGAATCCCACAGCAGGGGATGGTGCGTGGCGTTTGTGCCGGGCTGGCACACTATCTTGACGTTCCGGTAAAACTGGTTCGTGTGGTGACGGTACTGTCTATTTTCTTCGGTCTGGCGTTTATCACGTTCGTGGCATACATCGTACTGTCGTTTGTCCTTGATCCCATGCCCGACGGAGAACTGGCCGCAGAAAGTGCGCCAACCAGTAACGATCTTCTGAATGCGGTTGACGAGCAACTGGCCGCAGGGGAGAAGCGGTTACGTGAAATGGAACGTTACGTGACGTCGGATACCTTTACGCTGAGAAGTCGTTTTCGTCAGCTTTAAGAGAGAATTTATATGAAGCAAAACTGGCAACAGGCCGGTCAGAAGGTAAAACCCGGCCTGAAAATCGCAGGTAAACTGGTTCTGATGACGGCATTACGTTACGGCCCGGCAGGTGTTGCGGGTTGGGCGATCAAATCTGTTGCCCGTAAGCCGGTCAGAATGTTGCTGGCCGTAGCGCTCGAACCGATGCTGCAAAAAGTGGCAAAACGGCTATCGCGCCGTTACTTATCCCGCTAATTCACACGCGCGTCAGCCCCTACATTCCCAGAGAAAGGCTGGCGCCGTCTCAAACATTTCCCTCCCTTTAATGTGCTTTCTTTGCGGCAGCTCACAATACTGAGCAGAGTCGCTTTGGAATTGCATTTTTCAGCCTCCCGCTTCGTTGACAGATATTTTTCATGGGAGTAGATTGCCCTTCGTGGGACCGCTACCATGGAAAATAAAGTGAACGCAAAAATTAAAAAACTTATCAATCATATCTACGGTGAATCATTTTCTGACGCACATTTAGACGTGTTATTATCAAAGCTTGAGCAAGCCGCTATTGATATTACAGAAAAGCGCAAATCAGGCTGGGATGAAAAAGATGTTGTCCTGATTACTTACGCCGATCAGTTCTCCGCGAAAGGGGAGAAAGCGTTGCCGGTGTTTACCCGCTTTTATAATGAGTGGCTTGCCCGCACGTTTTCCCATGTCCATCTTTTACCTTTTTATCCGTGGTCCTCTGATGACGGATTTTCCGTTATCGATTACCACAGCGTCGCGCCTGAAACCGGAAGCTGGCAGGATGTTGCTGAATTAAAGCAGTCTGCCAGCTTAATGTTTGACTTCGTGTGCAACCATATGTCAGCAAAAAGTGAATGGTTTGCTAATTATCTTGCGCAGAAGCCGGGCTTTGACGATTTCTTTATTTCTGTCGATCCTGAAACTGATTTATCTGCCGTGACGCGGCCTCGTGCATTACCACTGCTGACGCCATTTAAGCTGCATGATGGAAGCGTGCGTCATCTTTGGACCACGTTCAGTGATGACCAGATCGATCTCAACTTCGCCTCGCCTCAGGTACTGATTGCGATGGTTGACGTACTGCTCCATTACCTGGCGGAAGGGGCGCGTTACATTCGCCTCGACGCCGTTGGGTTTATGTGGAAGATTCCAGGAACCAGCTGCATCCATCTTGAGCAGACACACTGCCTTATCCAGCTTTTCCGTGCGATTACCGACGCTGTGGCACCCGGCACGGTGATCATTACCGAGACAAACGTCCCGCATAAAGACAATATCTCGTACTTCGGTGATGGTGAAAATGAAGCCCAGATGGTCTATCAGTTCTCCTTGCCACCGCTGGTGCTGCATGCTGTTCATCGTCAGGATGTAAAAGCGCTTTGCCAGTGGGCGGGTTCGCTGGCGCTGCCTTCAACAAAAACGACCTGGTTCAACTTCCTGGCGTCTCATGACGGTATCGGCCTGAACCCGTTACGCGGCATTCTTCCGGAGTCAGAAATACTGTCACTGGTTGAAAAACTTCAGCAGGAAGGGGCGCTGGTTAACTGGAAAAATAATCCTGACGGAACGCGCAGTCCTTACGAAATCAATGTGACCTATCTGGACGCATTAAGCTCGCAAGACAGCCCGGATGATGAACGTATTGCGCGGTTTATTCTGGCGCATGCTGTACTGCTGAGTTTCCCGGGTGTACCTGCCGTATATATTCAAAGCATTCTTGGCTCGCGTAACGATTATGAAGGCGTTGAACGCCTCGGCTATAACCGCGCGATAAACCGCAAGAAATACACCGCCGGTCAGGTTGACCTTGAGCTCAATAATAAACAAAGCATTCGCCATAAAATCTATTCCCGTTTAAGCGAGTTTATTGCTATTCGTCGTGGGGAACGCGCATTTCATCCTGATGCTCAGGCAATGTTTGAATCACTTGATGAACAGATTCTTAAAATTGTTCGTGTGGCTGATAATGGTGAAAGAATTACCGCGCTATTTAATTTTAGTCATAACGTTCATACCGTTTACGAGAAAGTGCTTTCCGGTGTGGAATTGCTATCAGGACAGGCTATTGACGGTACGGAACTGACCCTCAATCCATGGCAGGTTATGTGGATTAAAGAAAACTAAAAAAGGACCCTTAAATGAAAATGCCCAAAATTGTGCTGTTATCAGCACTGGTTTCGTGCGCCCTGTTATCAGGCTGTAAGGATGATAAAGCGTCTGCTGTGACCATTGAGTTTATGCACTCTTCAGTAGAGCAGGAGCGTCAGGCGGTTATTACGAAACTGATCGAAAAATTTGAAAAAGAGAACCCTGGCATCACGGTGAAACAGGTGCCGGTGGAAGAAGACGCCTACAACACCAAGGTGATTACGCTCGCGAGAACCGGGGCGCTGCCTGAGGTGATTGAAGTCAGCCATGATTACGCGAAAGTCATGGATAAGGAACAGCTGCTGGATCGCAAGGCGATTGGCGAAGCCATTAAAGCGGTAGGCGAAAACACCTTCTATGACGGGATCCTGCGCGTGGTACGTACCGAAGACGGTACCGCCTGGACGGGCGTGCCAATAAGTGCCTGGCTGTCCGGCGTCTGGTATCACAAAGATGTTCTTGCTGCAGCGGGTATTGAGGAGCCCCACAACTGGGAACAACTGCTGAAGGCCAGTGAAAAACTTAACGACCCGGCCAAAAAACATTACGGCATTGCGCTGCCTACTGCGGAAAGCGTCATGACCGAGCAGGCATTCTCCCAGTTTGCACTTTCCGGCGGCGCGAACGTTTTTGATGCCAACGGGAACGTCGAAATCGATACCCCTGAGATGGCGAAAGCGCTCTCTTTTTATAAAGCGCTGGCCGCGACCACCATGCCGGGCTCGAACGACGTCATGGAGATCAAAGATGCCTTCATGAACGGTTCCGCACCGATGGCGGTTTATTCCACCTACATCCTGCCTGCGGTATTCCAGGATGGAAACCCTGCCAATCTTGGCTTCGTGGTCCCTACCGAAAAGACCTCTGCAGTCTACGGCATGATCACATCGCTGACGATCACCACGGGTCAATCTGAAGATGAAACGCAGGCAGCTGAAAAGTTTGTGACGTGGATGGAGCAGGCTCAAAACGCAACCGACTGGGTCATGATGTCGCCTGGTGCGGCGCTGCCGGTGAACAAGCTGGTGGTAGGTACGGATACCTGGAAAAACAACGAGGTCATTAAAGCGTTTGGGCAACTGCCTTATGAGCTGATTGCTCAGTTCCCAAATGTGCAGGTGTTTGGCGCTGTGGGCGACAAGAACTTTACCCGCATGGGCGATGTCACCGGGTCCGGCATTATCAGTTCTATGGTGCATAACGTCACGGTGGGTAAACAAGATCTCAGCGCCACGCTCAGCAATAGCCAGAAGCGACTGGCTGACCTGATTTCACAACGATAGGAGCGCTTTGCGGAAGGAAATTATGAAGACGTTGTTTTCTGGTCGATCAGATATGCCTTTCGCCATGCTGCTGTTGGCCCCCAGCCTGATTTTGCTGGGGGGCCTGGTGGCCTGGCCAATGATTTCCAATATTGAAATCAGTTTCTTACGACTGCCGCTTAACCCGCGCATTAGCGCTGTGTTTGTTGGGCTGGACAATTACATTCGCATCCTCAGTGATGCGGCATTCTGGCACTCGCTGTGGATGACGTTCTGGTACACGGCGCTGGTGGTGATGGGCAGCACCGGGCTGGGGCTGGCCGTGGCGATCTTCTTTAATCGCGAATTTCGGATGCGCAAAACGGCACGTTCACTGGTGATTTTATCCTACGTGACGCCGTCTATTTCCCTGGTATTTGCCTGGAAATATATGTTCAACAACGGCTACGGCATTGTGAACTACCTGGGCGTTGATCTGCTGCACCTTTATGACCAGGCACCGCTGTGGTTCGACAACCCCGGCAGTAGCTTTGTGTTGGTCGTGCTGTTCGCCATCTGGCGCTACTTCCCGTACGCCTTCATTTCATTCCTGGCGATTTTGCAGACCATCGACAAATCGTTGTACGAAGCCGCAGAGATGGACGGGGCTAACGCCTGGCAGCGTTTTCGTATCGTGACGTTGCCCGCCATCATGCCAGTGCTGGCTACGGTGGTGACGCTGCGAACCATCTGGATGTTCTACATGTTTGCGGATGTCTACCTGCTGACCACGAAGGTCGATATTTTAGGCGTCTATCTCTATAAAACTGCATTCGCATTCAATGACTTGGGTAAAGCAGCAGCGATTTCTGTAGTGCTGTTTGTGATCATCTTCGCTGTGATTCTGCTGACCAGAAAAAGGGTAAACCTCAATGGCAACAAATAAACGCGTACTTAGCCGTATTGGTTTTTATCTGGGGCTGGCGGTATTTCTGATCATCACGCTGTTCCCGTTCTTCGTGATGCTGATGACGTCGTTTAAGAGCGCGAAAGAGGCTATATCGCTGCACCCGACTATTTTGCCGCAGGCGTGGACGCTTCAGCATTATGTCGACATCTTTAACCCGCTGATCTTCCCGTTTGTGGATTACTTCCGCAACAGCATGGTGGTATCGCTGACCTCGTCGGTGGTTGCGGTGTTCCTTGGCACGCTGGGGGCTTACGCCTTGTCGAAACTGCGTTTTAAAGGACGCACGACGATCAATGCGAGCTTCTACACCGTCTATATGTTCTCCGGGATTTTGCTGGTGGTGCCGCTGTTCAAGATCATCACCGCGCTCGGCATTTATGACACGGAACTGGCGCTGATCATCACCATGGTGACCCAGACATTGCCTACGGCGGTATTCATGCTGTGCAGCTATTTCGACACCATCCCGGACGAAATAGAAGAGGCCGCGATGATGGATGGTCTGAACCGCCTGCAAATCATATTCCGCATTACCGTGCCGCTGGCGATTTCCGGACTCGTGTCGGTGTTTGTTTACTGCTTCATGGTGGCATGGAACGACTACCTGTTTGCCTCCATTTTCCTGTCCAGCGCCAGCAACTTTACGCTGCCGGTCGGGCTGAACACGCTCTTTAGCACACCAGATTATATCTGGGGTCGCATGATGGCGGCATCGCTGGTGACGGCGCTTCCGGTGGTCATCATGTACGCACTTTCTGAACGTTTTATTAAAAGTGGTTTGACCGCCGGTGGCGTTAAGGGCTGAGGCGGCCAATTTTTTATCAGGAGCAAGTTATGAAAAAGTTAGTTGCGACAGCGCCTCGCGTGGCGGCGCTCGTGGAATATGAAGATCGTGCTGTGGAAGCACATGAAGTGAAAATTCGTGCCCGTTTTGGTGCACCAAAACACGGTACCGAAGTTGTGGATTTCCGTGCGGCAAGCCCGTTTATTGATGAAGAGTTCAACGCGGAGTGGCAGATGTTTACGCCGCGTGAAGAGGGCGCTGCGCGCGGTATCGAATTCGGTAAGTTCCAGCTGGGGAACATGATCGTCGGCGACATTATTGAATGCGGTGCTGACGTAACGGAATACCAGCCAGGCGACAGCGTCTGTTGCTATGGTCCGCTGCAGGAGACGGTCATTGTCAATGCGGTTAACAACTACAAGCTGCGCAAAATGCCGCAGGGCGCATCCTGGAAAAATGCTGTTTGCTACGATCCGGCGCAGTTCGCCATGAGCGGCGTGCGTGATGCCAATGTCCGTGTAGGCGACTTTGTGGTGGTGGTCGGTCTGGGTGCCATCGGACAGATTGCCATTCAGCTGGCAAAAAAAGCCGGTGCGTCAGTGGTCATCGGTGTCGATCCTATCGAGCACCGCTGTGAGATCGCTCGCCGTCATGGCGCAGATCACTGTCTGAACCCAATCGGTACCGATGTGGGTCTGGAAATTAAAAAGCTGACCGGCAAGCAGGGCGCGGACGTGATCATCGAGACCAGCGGTTTTGCGGATGCGCTGCAGTCTGCGCTGCGTGGACTTGCCTACGGCGGCACCATCTCCTACGTTGCGTTCGCTAAACCATTTGCCGCGGGTTTCAACCTCGGCCGCGAAGCACACTTCAATAACGCGAAGATTGTTTTCTCCCGCGCCTGCAGCGAACCCAACCCGGACTACCCGCGCTGGAGCCGCAAGCGTATCGAGGAGACCTGCTGGGAATTGCTGATGAACGGTTATCTCAACTGCGACGATCTGATTGACCCGGTCGTGACCTTCACCTCCAGCCCGGAAAGCTACATGAAGTATGTCGATCGGCATCCGGAACTCAGTATCAAAATGGGCGTCACTTTTTAAGCTAAGGACAGCAAATCATGAAAATCGCAACGCAAAACCAGGCCTTTTTCCCAGCCAACATCATGGAAAAATTCGAGTACATCAAAGCGATGGGCTTTGATGGCTACGAAATTGACGGCAAACTGCTGGTCGAAAACCTCGACGAAGTGAAAGCGGCTATCAAAGCCACGGGTCTGCCGGTGACGACGGCATGTGGCGGATACGATGGCTGGATCGGTGATTTTATCGAAGAACGTCGTCTCAACGGGCTACAGCAGATTGAACGCATTCTGCAAGCCCTGGCGGAAGTGGGGGGAAAGGGCATTATCGTGCCTGCGGCCTGGGGAATGTTTACCTTCCGTTTGCCGCCAATGACCTCCCCACGCAGCCTGGACGGCGACCGCAAAGCGGTAAGCGCGTCGCTGCGCTGGCTGGATGAGGTTGCTGCACGCACCGGTACGACCGTCTACCTGGAACCGCTGAACCGTTACCAGGATCATATGATCAATACCCTGGCAGACGCGCGTCGTTATATCGAAGAGAACGATCTCAAGCACGTGCAGATCATCGGTGATTTCTATCATATGAACATTGAAGAAGACTCGCTGACGGATGCGCTGCATCAGAACCGCGATCTGCTGGGGCATGTGCATATTGCTGATAACCACCGCTATCAGCCGGGCAGCGGCAGCCTCGATTTCGCCAGCCTGTTCGATCAGCTGCGTGCCGATAACTACCAGGGTTATGTGGTGTATGAGTGCCGCGTTCGCGCCGACAATCCGACTCAGGCTTATCAGGACTCACTCACTTATTTGCGTGAATGCTAAGGATGACGAGCGTGATGAGTGCTACTACACCTTCGCCTCTGCGCGTCGCCATTATTGGCGCCGGGCAGGTCGCGGACAAAGTGCATGCCTCGTATTACGCCACGCGCAGTGATGTTCACATGGTGGCTGTCATGGACAGCCGCCTTGAGCAGGCACAGGCGTTCGCGGAACGTTATGCTATTCCATCGGCATGGCAGGACGCTCACGAGATGTTGCAAACGGTGAAGCCGGACGTGGTGAGCGTCTGCTCGCCTAACCGGTTCCATTTTGAACATGTCATGGCTGCCCTCGAAGCGGGGTGTCATGTGATGTGTGAAAAACCCCCGGCGATGACGCCGCAACAGGCCGACCAGATGCGCATCGCGGCGCGTAAAGCAGGCAAAGTGCTGGCCTATGATTTTCACCACCGCTTTGCCCTGGATACCCAGCAACTGCGAGAGGCGGTAATGAATGGCACGCTCGGTGAAGTTTACTTCACATCGGCGCAGGCGGTGCGGCGGTGCGGTGTGCCGGGGTGGGGCGTGTTTACCAATAAATCATTACAGGGTGGTGGACCGCTGATTGATATCGGCATTCATATGCTTGATGCCGCCATGTATGTCCTGGGTTTCCCTGCGGTAAAGCGTGTGACCGCGCACAGCTTTCAGAGGCTGGGAAACCGCAAAAGCACCGGCCAGTTTGGCGAGTGGGATCCTACGCAATACACCGTTGAGGATGCCCTGTTTGGCACGATTGAATTCTGTAACGGCGGCATTCTGCGTCTGGACACCTCCTTTGCGCTTAACATCCGCGAGCAGTCCATCATGAATGTCGCTTTCTGCGGCGAAAAAGCGGGAGCAACGCTGTTCCCGGCGCACATCTATAACGACGAAGCCGGGGCGTTAGTCACCCTCGCGCAGCGTGAAGAGGCTGATGACCAGCGACATTTACGCAGTATGGATGCCTTCGTACGCCATGTGCAGGGAGAACCCGTCATGATCGCGGATGCAGAACAGGGCCTGGTTATTCAGCAGCTTGTCGCCGCGCTTTATGAATCAGCAGAAACAGGGGAATGCGTGACATTATGCTGAACGTGTCTGTCTTAACCGATCCGGGCTTTTGTCCTCACAGCCTGAATAAATACGCCTCTGTTATGGCCTGCGGCAATGGCTACATGGGCATTCGCGCTGCGCATGAAGAAGATTACACCCTGCAAACCAGAGGCATGTACCTTGCGGGTCTGTATCATCGTGCGGGACGCAACGAAACCACCGAGCTCGTCAATCTGCCCGATATCACTGGCATTGATGTTGAGCTGGATGGCGTCAATTTCACCCTCCTTGCAGGGGAGATTCTGGAGTGGCAGCGCGAGCTGGCCTTTGCCAACGGCGAGCTGCATCGTCGCGTTGTCTGGCGTTCGCCCGACGGAAACCGTTATCGGCTGGAAAGCCGTCGTTTTGTGTCGCTGGACCAGTTGCCTCTGGTGGCCATGCAGCTTTCGATCACACCGCTTGATGCTGCTTCGCAGGCCGTGCTGAAAACCGGTATTGATGCAACGCAAACGAACAGCGGCAGACAGCATCTGGATGAAATCTCGGTCAGAGTCTTTGACCAGCACTACATGCAGGGCGTGTATGAAACGCAGGACCGGGCGTCAGACGTCGTCGTTTCGGCGTTTTGTCAGCTCTCAACGAAGAGCGACAGCTGTTTTACCGCCAAAAATCGTCGTCTTAACGTGCACCATTCCCTGACGATTGCGCAGGGTGACACTGTCACGCTTGAAAAAATTGTCTGGGTAACCCACCGCTGTGACAAAGCGCTTTCGCAGGAGTCTTTCGCTCGCAACGCGCTGGCCGATCTCAAAGTTTGCGCAGCAAGAGGCTACGACGCCTTGCTGGAAAGTTCAGCGTATGCCTGGAAAGCCGTCTGGCGTGACGCTCGTGTGGAAGTGACGTCTGCGGAACCTCAGGATCAGATGGCGCTGGATTATGCGGTCTGGCACCTGACCACGATGACGCCTGCCCATGACGAGCGAAGCAGTATCGCCGCGAAAGGGCTGACGGGAGAGGGGTATAAAGGCCACGTATTCTGGGATACCGAAATATTCTTGCTGCCTTTCCATCTCTTTACTCGCCCGCAGATTGCCCGCAGCCTGCTGCGTTATCGCTGGCTTAATCTCGCTGGCGCCCGGGAGAAAGCCCGTCGTAACGGCTGGCCCGGCGCGTTGTTCCCATGGGAAAGCGCGGCGAGTGGGGAGGAAGAAACGCCAGAGTTTGCCGCGATCAACATCCGTACCGGGATACGCCAGAAGGTGGCCTCCGCGCTTGCTGAGCATCACATCGTGGCAGATATCGCCTGGGCCGTCGTCGCTTACTGGCAGGCGACACATGATGATGCCTTTATGCGTAATGAGGGTCTGACGCTGCTGATGGAAACCGCCTCGTTCTGGATGGGACGCGCAACGGAAATCAATGGTCGTCTCGAAATCCATGACGTAATAGGGCCGGACGAATACACCGAGCATGTGAATAACAATGCCTACACCAACTATCTGGCCTGGCACAACGTTGCCTGTGCCCGTCAGTTTATGGCGATGTTTGGGCGTGAAGATGCGCGTTTTACGGAGAATGCCACGCAGTTCCTGGCGCGCTTATGGCTGCCAGAGGCCGATGCAGAGGGTGTGATCCCGCAGGATGACTCCTTTATGTCAAAACCTGCCATTGATCTGACCCGCTATAAAGCCAAAGCGGGTAAGCAGACGATTCTGCTCGATTATTCCCGTGCGGAAGTGAACGAGATGCAGATCCTGAAGCAGGCCGATGTGGTGATGCTTAACTACCTGCTGCCGGAACGGTTTACGCCGCAGCAGTGTGCCGCCAATCTGGCGTTCTATGAGCCACGCACGATCCATGATTCGTCATTGAGCAAAGCCATTCACGGGATTGTTCTCGCGCGCTGCGGTGACACGCAGGGGGCCTATGCCTTCTGGCGTGATGGCATCGGCATTGATTTGGGTGACGATCCGCACAGCAGTGATGAAGGGATACATGCTGCGGCCACCGGTGCGATCTGGTCTGGCGCGGTTCAGGGGTTTGCTGGCCTACAAATTATCGAAGGGGAACTGCATCTTGCGCCGAAACTGCCTGCTCACTGGCAGAAACTGGCATTCCCACTGCGGTGGCGCAACGCAACCCTGCATTTCACCTATGAAAACGAGGTGTTAACCATCGAAACGACGGCACCTGCCACGCTAACGCTGTGGGGCAAAACGCTACATGTGTCGGCGCGACAAGTTATCACCCGTAAGGACTTTCTTGCATCTGAAGATGGGACCGCTACCACGGAGGGGCACCATGGTGCTTAAGGCTGTTGTATTCGATCTGGACGGTGTGATCACCGATACCGCACACCTCCACTTTCTGGCCTGGCGAGCCGTGGCGGAGGACATTGGCATCACCTTCGACGAAGTCTTTAACGAACAGCTGAAGGGAATAAGCCGTATGGATTCTCTTCTGCGCATTCTGAAGCATGGCGGAAAAGAGGGGATGTTTAGCGATGAGCAGTGCCTTGCGCTTGCGACGAAAAAAAACGCGCGTTATGTCCAGTCGCTGGCATCGCTGACGCAGGATTCGCTGCTTCCGGGGATTCGAGACGTGCTGGCGGAGATCCGTGCAGCGAAAGTCAAAATTGGGCTCGCGTCCGTATCGCTCAATGCCCCGGGGATTTTGCACGCGCTGGGCATAGATCAGGCATTTGATTTTCGCGCGGATGCTTCCCGCATTCACCGCTCAAAGCCAGACCCGGAGATCTTTCTCGCCGCCTGTGCCGGTCTGGATGTACGTCCTGAAGAGGCTATCGGCATTGAAGATGCCGCTGCGGGCGTTCAGGCGATCAACGCCGCAGGGATGTTGTCGGTAGGGATTGGGCCTGGCCTTAACCATGCAGGATTACAACTTCATTCAACGCAGGAACTGACCTGGACATGCCTGACTGAATTCTGGGCAACCCGGCGTATTGATAAGGAATAAATTATGGCTCAACTGTCTTTAAAACATATTCAGAAAATCTACGATAACCAGGTCCATGTGGTTAAAGATTTCAACCTCGAAATAGAAGACAAAGAATTCATTGTGTTCGTTGGTCCATCGGGATGTGGTAAATCCACGACCCTGCGCATGATTGCCGGGCTGGAGGAGATCAGCGCCGGTGAGCTGATCATTGACGGGGTCTGCATGAATGATGTCCCCGCTAAATCTCGCGATATCGCGATGGTCTTCCAGAACTACGCGCTTTACCCGCATATGACGGTCTACGACAACATGGCGTTTGGCCTGAAAATGCAAAAAATAGCGCCTGCGGTGATTGAGGAGCGTGTTAACTGGGCGGCGCAGATTTTGGGGTTACGTGATTATCTCAAGCGTAAGCCTGGCGCACTGTCCGGTGGTCAGCGCCAGCGCGTGGCGTTAGGCCGGGCGATCGTGCGTGAAGCCGGTGTCTTCCTGATGGATGAACCGCTGTCCAACCTTGATGCCAAGCTTCGCGTCCAGATGCGTGCTGAAATCAGCAAGCTGCACCAGAAGCTTAATACCACCATGATTTATGTCACGCACGATCAGACGGAAGCCATGACGATGGCCACCCGCATCGTGATCTTAAAAGACGGCATTATTCAGCAGGTCGGGGCGCCGAAGCAGGTGTACAACGAGCCGGCCAATATGTTTGTCGCAGGGTTCATTGGCTCACCGGCGATGAACTTCATTCGGGGTGCTATCGACGATCGTTATTTCGTAACGGAAACGTTGCGTCTGGAGATCCCTGAAGGCAAGCTGGCCGAACTGAATGCGCAAGGTTACCAGCGTAAAGCGGTCGTCTTCGGTATCCGTCCGGAAGACATTCTTACCCTGCAGAGCAGCGGAGAAGACATCACGGCGAAAGTCAGCGTGGCTGAACTGACCGGCGCTGAATTTATGCTTTATGCCACCGTAGGGGGGCATGAACTGGTTGTCCGTGCAGGTGCAGCGAATGACTACGTCGCCGGAGATAATATTGGCATCCAGTTCGATATGAATAAGTGCCATTTCTTCGACGCTGATACAGAAGCGGCTATTAGATAAGAAAGGTGTTTGCCGGAAATGCAAATTTCCGGTTTTTTTGTTGGTTAATTAGAAAGGGAATATCTCATGAGTACTCTACTAAAAAGTGCTGCGCTCGTTCTGTGCGCAGGGGTTAGCTGTGCGCAAGCGGCAGAAACTGCGAAACAGTGGGAATTTAATATCGGGGCCATGTATGAAATTGAAAACGTCGAAGGTCAGGGCGACGATAAAGATGGATTATATGAACCTTCCGTGTGGTTTAATGCGACCTGGGATGCCTGGACAATTTCTCTGGCGATGTATCAGGAAGGGCCCGTTGATTACAGCAGCATGACGCGCGGAACCTATTTTGACCGTCCGGAATTTGAATTACGCTATCGCTTTATTGGAACCGATGATTTTACTTTTGGTCTGACCGGCGGCTTCCGTAATTATGGTTATCACTTTAAAGATGAGCACGGTGCCAAAGACGGCAGCGCAAATATGCAGCGCTACAAAGTCCAGCCAGACTGGGATATTAAATTAACCGATGACTGGCGCTTTAGTGGCTGGCTTGCTATGTATCAGTTTGCTAACGATCTGGAAAAAACCGGTTATGCTGACAGCCGTGTTGAGACCGAAACGGGCTTTACCTGGACTATCAATGAAACCGTCTCCGCAAAAGTAAATTACTATTTAGAGCGCGGTTTCAATATGGACAGCTCACGTAATAACGGCGAGTTTTCCACGCAGGAAATTCGCGCCTATCTGCCTGTTTCGTTGGGCCAGACAACCTTAACGCCTTACACCCGCCTGGGTCTTGACCGTTGGTCAAACTGGGACTGGCAGGACGATCCGTCGCGTGAAGGGCATGATTTCAACCGCCTGGGTATGCTGTATGCCTATGACTTCAACAACGGTTTATCCATGACGCTGGAATATGCGTATGAATGGGAAAACCACGATGAGGGCGAGAGCGACCGCTTCCACTATGCGGGCGTAGGTGTGAATTACGCGTTCTGATACATCACTTACCAGGGGCGATCCGCCCCTGGTTTTAGCGCAGAAAAGCCGCTAATACAAAGTGGGTGTCGACAAGCACTTTTTGCGGGGCAGGTTGACCACTAATGCGCCTGAAGAGCAGATCGCAACTCTCTTCACCCAGCTTGCGAGTAGGGATATCAAACCCACCTGGCGCTGGCGTGAGAATGAGAGAGAGCATCGGGTCGCTGTATCCGGCTATCACGACCTGCTCAGGGATCATCAGATTTAACTCATCCGCAGCACGATAGAGGCTTAGCAACTTCATGCTGTCGGTGGCGAATACCGCATCAGGAGGAACTGGCGAGGATAATAATGTAACCGCCGCAGCGAGTGCACTCTCGTGGGTATAACCACCATCCATGATCCAGTCGGAATGAATAGCAATATTATGTTTTGCCAGACTGGCTTTATAGCCCGCCAGACGATCAATTGAAACGTGGTAATCAAGCGGTGCATGCAGACAGGCAATTTTCCGTCGCCCATTTTTAATGAAATTATCCGTCAGCGTGGCGCTGTCATTAAAATTATCCGTATCGACGGAATAGATATTCTGATAATCACCTTCCACTTTGCCAATGACGACGACGGGTACGCCATACGCATCCAGCGTGCTGAAAAAAGATTCATTTGCCGGTGAACTCAGCATGATGACGCCTTTGATCATCTTCTGCTTTATTTTGCTCACACATTTCAGCAGATCGTCTTCGCTGCTTTTGGATGTTTGCAAAATAACGTCAAAACCTTCTTCTTCCGCTTTTGTTGTAATCGCATGAAGAACATCAGAGAAAAAAGGGTTACCGGCTGTGGTTTTGGTCGAGCGGGTCGAAATAACCATAATGGCATCAAAGCCAGAAGAGGTCAGTGCGCGGGCCAGTTTGTTGGGCTGATAATTTAATTCGTCTATCGCCTTCAGCACTTTGTCACGTGCTTCGGGGGATATATTCGTTTGTTTATTCAGAACGCGGGATACGGTTGATTTCGATACGCCCGCAACCCGTGCGATATCATAGATGGTGGGTGACATACACCTTACTCACTCCGGACTGACAGCAATGCCGCTCATCTTACTGGAGAGAAAACGGCAATAGCAATAAATAAGAATTGATAATCAACGATCTGCCCCCATTTATTGTATTCTGAAGCCATGCATTCCAGGCTTCCGGGCAATGAAGGATGGCGATGAAGCGACTTAAGAACGAACTCAATTCACTGGTGAACCGTGGCGTTGACCGACATCTGCGCCTGGCCGTCACCGGGCTAAGCCGCAGCGGCAAGACGGCATTCATAACGGCGATGGTAAACCAGCTCCTGAACCTGCACGCCGGAGCGCGCCTGCCGTTGCTCAGCGCCGTAAGAGAAGAGCGTCTGCTGGGCGTTAAGCGCGTCCCTCAGCGCGATTTTGGCATTCCTCGTTTTACCTATGACGAAGGGCTGGCACAGCTCTACGGGGATCCGCCCACGTGGCCGACGCCGACGCGAGGCGTGAGTGAAATTCGCCTTGCGCTGCGTTTCCGCTCAAATGAATCCCTGATGCGCCACTTCAAGGATACCTCCACCCTGTATCTGGAAATCGTCGATTACCCGGGCGAATGGCTGCTCGATTTGCCGATGCTGGCACAGGACTACCTCAGCTGGTCCCGTCAGATGACAGGGTTGCTGCAGGGACAACGCGCTGCGTGGTCAACGAAATGGCGAGCGCTGTGTGAAGGTCTGGATCCGCTGGCACCAGCGGATGAAAACCGTCTGGCGGCGATTGCCGAGGCCTGGACGGACTATCTTCATCAGTGCAAACAGGAAGGGCTGCACTTCATCCAGCCGGGTCGTTTTGTCTTGCCGGGGGACTTAGCCGGAGCGCCCGCGCTGCAGTTCTTCCCCTGGCCAGATGTGGACGGCGCCGGTGAATCGAAGCTGGCCCAGGCCGGTAAACACACGAACGCCGGGATGCTGCGCGAGCGGTACAATTACTACTGCGAAAAAGTGGTCAAAGGATTTTATAAAAACCACTTCTTGCGTTTCGACCGCCAGATTGTGCTGGTAGATTGCCTGCAGCCGCTTAACAGCGGGCCGCAGGCATTTAACGATATGCGCCTCGCGCTGACCCAGCTGATGCAGAGTTTTCACTACGGGCAGCGGACGCTGTTCCGTCGTCTTTTCTCGCCGGTGATCGACAAGCTGCTGTTCGCGGCCACGAAAGCCGATCACGTGACGGTCGATCAGCATGCCAACATGGTTTCTCTGCTGCAGCAGCTGGTGCAGGATGCGTGGCAAAATGCCGCGTTTGAAGGGATTAGCATGGATTGTCTTGGGCTGGCCTCCGTGCAGGCGACGCAGAGCGGGCTGATTGATCTCAACGGCGAGAAAATACCGGCATTGCGCGGGAATCGCCTCAGCGACGGTGAGCCGCTTACGGTCTATCCGGGCGAAGTGCCTGCCAGGCTGCCGGGCCAGGCCTTCTGGCAGAGCCAGGGTTTCCAGTTTGAAGCCTTCCGCCCTCAGGCCATGAGCGTCGATCGGCCGTTACCACACATCCGTCTGGATGCGGCGCTGGAGTTTTTGATTGGAGATAAATTGCGATGACGGAACCGTTAAAACCACGCATAGATTTTACCGGAACGCTTGAGCAGGCGGATCGCGAAGCGTTTAAAACGGCGCAGACGTTCAGCGGTACGCAGGCAGAGAACTTTGCCCCGGCACTGCCGGACGATCCCGCGGTTGAGGAGGGGCCAGCGGAGGCGGTCGTGGAGGCCGCTTTGCGTCCAAAACGCAGTGTGTGGCGCAGAATGGTCACCGCCGGTCTGGCACTGTTCGGCGTCAGCGTGGTCGGGCAGGGCGTCCAGTGGGCGATGAACGCCTGGCAAACGCAGGACTGGGTCGCACTGGGCGGATGTGCGGCAGGTGCGCTGATAGTTGGCGCGGGCGTGGGGTCTGTTGCGACGGAGTGGCGACGTCTCTGGCGTCTGCGACAGCGCGCGCATGAGCGTGATGAAGCGCGGGATCTCCTCCACAGCCACGGAACCGGCAAAGGCCGCGCGTTTTGTGAGAAACTGGCCAGCCAGGCCGGTATCGATCAGTCGCATCCGGCGCTTCAGCGCTGGTATGCCGCCATCCATGAAACGCAGAATGACCGGGAAGTGGTAACGCTCTATTCCCATATGGTTCAGCCGGTACTGGATGCCCAGGCGCGACGCGAGATTAGCCGTTCTGCGGCAGAGTCCACGCTGATGATTGCCGTCAGCCCGCTGGCGCTGGTGGATATGGCGTTTATCGCCTGGCGTAACCTGCGTTTGATTAACCGTATCGCTCATCTCTACGGTATCGAGCTGGGTTACTACAGTCGACTCAGACTGTTCAAGCTGGTGTTACTCAATATCGCCTTTGCTGGTGCGAGCGAACTGGTGCGTGAAGTGGGCATGGACTGGATGTCGCAGGATCTGGCTGCGCGTCTTTCGGCTCGCGCTGCGCAGGGTATTGGCGCGGGCTTACTGACGGCGCGTCTGGGTATCAAGGCGATGGAAGTGTGCCGACCGCTGCCGTGGATCGATGGCGATAAGCCACGGCTGGGGGATTTTCGGCGCGAACTGATCGGCCAGCTTAAAGAGACGCTCAATAAAAAACCTGCTCCGTGAGGTTTTGTTCACTTATCGTGCTGGCTGTCAATATTTGTTGACAGCCATCTTCCGGTTCACCGTGTTCTGACATATCATTTTAACGTTACTGGCTTAAAACGGTGAATTTCCCATGCGTCTTGAAGTCTTCTGTGAAGACCGTCTCGGTCTGACCCGCGAGTTACTTGATCTTCTTGTTTTACGTAGCATTGATTTACGTGGCATTGAGATCGATCCTGTCGGGCGAATTTACCTCAATTTTGCCGAAATTGAATTCAATACCTTTAGCAGTCTGATGGCGGAAATCCGCCGTATCGCTGGCGTTACGGATGTGCGCACTATCCCCTGGATGCCCTCCGAGCGAGAGCACCTGGCACTGAGCGCGCTGCTGGAAGCCATGCCTGAACCGTTCCTCTCTCTGGATCTGAAAAGTAAAGTCGAGCGCGTTAACCACGCAAGCTGTCAGCTATTCGCACAGAGCCAGGAGAAGCTCAGCAATCAACATGCCGCACAGCTGGTCCCGGGTTTTAACTTCCAGCGCTGGCTGGACAGCAACCCGCAGAATACCCATAGCGAGCATGTAGTGATAAACGGGCAGAATTTCCTGATGGAGATCACACCGGTTTATCTGAAAGGGGAAAGCGACACTCGCGTACTGACCGGTGCCGTAATTATGCTGCGCTCGACGTTACGTATGGGCCGCCAGCTGCAAAACCTCTCCAGCCAGGATGTCGGCGCATTCAGCCAGATTATTGCCGTCAGCCCGAAAATGCGTCATGTGGTTGACCAGGCGCGCAAGCTCGCCAGCCTGACCGCGCCGCTGCTGATTACTGGCGATACCGGTACCGGGAAAGATCTGCTGGCTCACGCTGTGCATCTGGCAAGCCCGCGTGCGGCAAAACCGTATCTGGCACTTAATTGCGCCTCTATCCCGGAAGATGCTGTCGAAAGCGAACTGTTTGGACACGCGCCGGAAGGCAAGAAAGGGTTCTTCGAGCAGGCTAACGGCGGCTCCGTGCTGCTGGATGAGATCGGTGAAATGTCGCCGCGCATGCAGGCCAAGCTGCTGCGTTTCCTGAACGACGGAACCTTCCGCCGCGTTGGTGAAGATCATGAGGTGCATGTGGACGTGCGCGTCATCTGTGCCACCCAGAAAAACCTGGTGGAACTGGTGCAAAAGGGGATATTTCGCGAGGATCTCTATTACCGCCTTAACGTCCTTACGCTGAACATTCCACCGCTGCGCGATTGTCTGCAGGACATCATGCCGTTAACGGAACTGTTTGTCGCCCGCTTTGCCGACGAGCAGGGCGTCCCGCGTCCGAAGCTTTCTGCCGATCTCGGCACGGTGTTAATGCGCTACGGTTGGCCGGGCAACATCCGTCAGCTTAAAAATGCCGTTTATCGTGCACTCACCCAGCTTGAAGGGTATGAACTGCGTCCGCAGGATATTCTGCTGCCTGATTACGACGCCGGAACGGTATCGGTAGGTGAAGAGGCGATGGAAGGGTCGCTGGATGATATTACCAGTCGCTTTGAACGCTCCGTCCTGACGCAGCTTTATCGCAGCTATCCAAGTACTCGCAAACTGGCAAAACGGCTTGGCGTATCGCATACCGCGATTGCGAATAAGCTGCGTGAGTATGGTTTGAATCATAAGAAGGGTGACGAATAGCAAAAAGCCTCTGTAAAGAGGCTTTTTTAATGTTTATTCTTTCGCCAGCGGTGTGGTCACGATTTCTGTTTTTGTCTCTCCCTGAATGGCCGCAATCCTGTTTTCAACCTCTTTCACCTGTTGCGGGCTATGAAGCAGGGTATAGGTGAGATCAAACTGCGCGCTGGCCCCTGGCTGTAATTGCTTAACCCGTTTCTGCTCACGTTCTATGGTCACGGGGTAGGCGTAGCTCGTACCCGGCTCAATCCCCGTAACGTACCCCTGCTTTGGCGTATCGGTATTTTTCCATAAGGTCAGCACGGGTAGCTGGCGTGTATCAAACTGAATTGACGCGCCTTTATCGCCGGCTTTGTTGACCACCGCCGCGAGGGTTTCGTGGTTGTTGTCCGCAAGCGGTTTGATGTTAAAGACCATCTCATCAAAGCCTTTTGTCGGCCCGGCATAGGTTTGCCAGTTGTCTACGCCCGCTTTAGCGTAATCGTTGAAGGGGCTCACGCTTACCGCCGGAGCAAGGAAGCGTGCGCCTTCTTCGAGGATCGGCGTCCCGAAGTTACTGTGATAGATGATTTGATAGTCATGAGGGTAATCGGCATGGTTTGTCAGGACATCATGCAGGCTGAACTGGTTAGTTCCTGGAACGTAACGCAGTTCGGTCATGGTTTGCAGATCCGCTTTTTTAAACGTGCTCTCTTTGATTAACCCGCGAATACGAATTTCATACGGGGCGGTATCCGCAACGTCAACTTCGACCTGAGAAGCCGGGGTATTACCGGCCTTGCCGTGAAGCGTATAAATCTGGCCGTCAGCCGTGACCGGATGTCCCGTCCACTCATAACCACAGCGGACCATCATCTCATTGAATCCTTCCAGCCAGCCGAGGCCGTTTCGGCTTTCCAGATTTATATACGCCGGGTTAACGACCTCTTTAACGGGAGAATTCCACCCCAGTCGGGTACCAAAACCTTCCACATGCAGAAGATTCATTCCGCGCGTTGGGCTCAGGGTAATTGTCAGACCGTTTTTACTGCTGATAATGATAACTTTACTGCCTTCCTGCTTTCCGCCGTGCAATACTTTCTGCTCAATGCTGAACGTCCGGTCATTAATTTTCAGCTCATCGCTTGAAATCTTCCAGTTTCCTTTTTCTACGCCGCTTTCAGCGCTGGTCAGCACCCAGGTTTTTGCGGCAGCGTGACCTGAAACCAGTACCGCAAGGAGCGTTAAAGCCAGTTTTATTTTCATTTTGATCCCTTTTTGCTGAAACGATTATTTGATTTCGTAAGCAAATCTAATGTTTTGCCGTAAAGGGAAATGTGATGGGCTTCACTGAGGGCGAAGATGATAAATATTAACCAGTATTATGTGGGCAAGATCGCGTTATTGTTGAGTTTCTGATATTGAATTGCATAAATACTGTGAAGTTATCATATTTATGCTTTAACGATTCAGCGTGGAGGTAATAAAAAACCCCGCCATCGCGAGGTTTTGAAAACGCAGTATAAATTGCTAAGTCACTGTTATGCTTTAAGCGTGTCCAGTGCGGCGGTGTAATCCGGCTCGGTCGTAATTTCGTTAACCAGTTCGCTGAAAAGGACAGTGTCGTTTTCATCAATAACCAGTACAGCGCGTGCAGCCAGACCTTTCAGTGGACCTTCCGCGATGCTAACACCGTATTTTTCGAGGAAATCCGGGCTACGCAGGGTGGAGAGGGTGATAACGTTGCTCAGGCCTTCAGCGCCGCAGAAGCGGGACTGGGCGAACGGCAGGTCAGCGGAAATGCACAGCACCACGGTGTTGTCCATTTCGGTGGCCAGCTGGTTGAATTTACGCACGGAGGCAGCGCAAACGCCGGTATCAATGCTTGGGAAAATGTTCAGCACTTTGCGTTTACCCGCAAACTGAGCCAGTGTGACGTCAGACAGATCTTTAGCCACCAGAGTAAAAGCCTGCGCTTTGCTGCCAGCCTGCGGAATGGAACCTGCAACAGCAACCGGGTTGCCCTGGAAATGAACGAGTTGTGACATAGATATCTTCCTGTTTACATATAGTTAACGTCGGGGCTAGTGTATGCCATCAGCAGATAACACGGCAAACCAATTTTTTCGCCTTTCCGGGCCGCAAGGAGTCAGTGATGAGAAGCGTTAAGGTCTATGAAGAAGCCTGGCCATTGCATACCCCGTTTGTGATCTCTCGCGGCAGCCGAAGCGAAGCCAGCGTGGTGGTCGTTGAAATCGAAGAGGACGGTTTTAAAGGCGTGGGTGAATGCACGCCTTATCCACGCTATGGGGAAAGCCTCGCGTCGGTCATGGCGCATATCATGACGCTGGTTCCGGACCTGCAAACCGGACTCACTCGCGAGGCGCTCCAGCAACGTTTACCCGCCGGGGCCGCGCGCAACGCCATTGATTGTGCGCTCTGGAACCTGGAAGCGGCGAAACAGCAAACATCGCTGACGTCATTGCTGGGCGTGGTGCTGCCGGAATCGGTGGTTACCGCGCAAACGGTGGTAATCGGTGAGCCGGAACAGATGGCCGCCAGCGCAAAAGCGCTCTATGACGCCGGGGCAACGCTATTGAAAGTGAAACTCGACGATCGCCTGATCAGCGAGCGAATGGTCGCTATTCGCTCAGCGGTTCCCGCCGCCACGCTCATTGTTGACGCCAACGAATCCTGGCACCCGGAAGGGCTGGCCGCACGATGTCAGCTGCTGGCCGACCTGGGGGTCGCCATGCTGGAGCAGCCTCTGCCAGCAGAAGATGATGCGGCGCTGAATAATTTTATCCATCCATTGCCCGTCTGCGCGGATGAAAGCTGCCATACCCGGGAACGTTTGAGCGACCTTCAGGGGCGCTATGAGATGGTCAATATTAAGCTCGACAAGACCGGCGGCCTGACAGAGGCGCTGGCCCTGGCGGAAGAGGCCCGGGCGCAGGGATTTGAGCTGATGCTGGGCTGCATGCTCTGCACGTCCCGGGCGATCGGCGCGGCGCTACCGCTGGTTAATCAGGTCCGTTTCGCCGATCTGGATGGCCCGACGTGGCTGGCGGTTGATGTGTCACCCGCGCTTGATTTTACCAGCGGCGTGCTTCATCTCTGAGGCTGCCAGCGTAAAAGCTCCATCATGGCTTTTAAGTACTTTTCGCTGGCTTCGTCGGACGAGATCGCCGGGAATTCAGCGGTAATGCAGGGCAGGCTCAAATCGGCGCACCAGCTACCGAATGATCCTGGCGTTTCATAGCCGACGCTGGTAACGAGTGGCAGGGCAAATGCTTCCGCCAGCCAGGCGCCCAGCTCGGAGTGACGCGGATCTTCAATACACGCCAGCGGATCGTGGAAAGAGACAATCCATGCAGGGTGGATCTTATGGATGAGCTGGCACAGCGCCTGGGTTTCAGGCTCCGAGCCCGGTTTATCTCCCGTCAGCAGAACCACATCACGCTCCTCGGCGGAGCTGTTCCAGCGATAAACGGTTTCTCCGGCGCGCCAGTTTGCTGCCGGGAAATTACGATTTAAGTCTACGCCTCTCGCATTGGCGCGTAGACCGAGCTGACAGCCGTCCGGGTTAACCGCCAGAATCACGTGATGACGCCGCAATGAGGGCGTTAGTGTCCGCAGCGCGCATGAAAGCGTCACGATGGAGGAGTTCTCGTCACCGTGCGTGCCGGCAAGAATCAAGCCGCTGTCGCGGTCGGCATCGGGGGCGGGGAACCAGATCAACGATGCGCCTAAAAATGAGCGGCCATATTGCTCAGCGCCCGGCGGAAAGGCGCCGCGTTCCGCTCTCGGTCGGGTGGTTGTCATACGAAATCCTGATAAAAAGATCACTACTCGCAGTGTTGTGCAAAACACGCGGTTAATCAAATAGTTTCCGAAATGGTTGAGAATTGCCTTAAATCACTATTCGGGAGTAAGTTATTTGCATTTCTTTTTGTCGAAACAAATAATTACGCATCTGCTTGTTACCTGAATTCATTAAAGGGGATCTTATGAAGCATCCTGTTTCGCGTCTTTTTGCCGCACTGTGCCTGTGCGGACTCTCTTCACTCTCTTTCGCTGCGGATGTGCCACAGGGTACGGCACTGGCGCAAAAACAGGAGCTGGTCAGACACATTAAAGACGAACCGGCTTCACTCGATCCGGCAAAAGCGGTGGGGCTGCCAGAGATTCAGGTGATTCGCGATCTCTTCGAAGGTCTGGTGAATCAGAATGAGAAAGGGGAGTTGACGCCGGGAGTGGCAACGCGCTGGCAGAGCAACGATAACCGCATCTGGACATTTACCCTACGCGATAACGCGAAGTGGTCCGACGGTTCGCCTGTCACCGCCCAGGATTTTGTCTACAGCTGGCAGCGTCTGGTTGATCCGAAAACGACCTCTCCATTTGCCTGGTTTGCTGCCCTGGCGGGTATCAACAACGCGCAGGCCATTATTGATGGAAAAGCGGCACCCGATACGCTTGGCGTAACGGCGGTCGATGCCAGAACATTACGCGTCCAGTTGGACAAACCGCTGCCGTGGTTCAGTAATCTGACGGCTAACTTTGCCTTCTACCCGGTGCAAAAAGCCAACGTAGAAAGGGGTAAAGAGTGGACCCGTCCGGGATCTCTGGTCGGCAATGGTGCCTATGTCCTGAATGACCGCGTGGTGAATGAAAAACTGGTCGTCGTCCCCAATACCCACTACTGGGACAATGCAAAAACCGTCCTGCAAAAGGTCACCTTCGTACCGATTAACCAGGAATCATCGGCCACCAAACGTTATCTGGCGGGTGATATTGATATTACCGAATCGTTCCCAAAAAACATGTATCAGAAGCTCCTGAAGGATATTCCGGGACAGGTTTACACGCCGCCTCAGTTGGGCACGTATTACTATGCGTTCAATACGCAAAAGGGCCCAACGGCCGACTCCCGCGTGCGCCTGGCGCTGAGCATGACCATCGATCGCCGCATTATGGCGGAAAAAGTGTTAGGCACGGGAGAGAAGCCCGCATGGCACTTCACGCCTGACGTGACGGCCGGGTTCACCCCGGAGGCCTCGCCATTTGAACAGATGTCGCAGCAGGAGCTGAACGCCCAGGCGAAAACCTTGCTGCAGGCCGCGGGGTATGGCCCTCAGCGTCCGCTGAAGCTGACCCTGCTGTACAATACTTCAGAAAATCATCAGAAGATTGCCATCGCGGTGGCGTCCATGTGGAAGAAAAATCTCGGTGTGGATGTCAAACTGCAAAACCAGGAGTGGAAAACGTACATTGACAGCCGTAATACCGGTAACTTTGATGTGATCCGCGCCTCCTGGGTGGGCGATTACAACGAGCCATCGACATTCCTTTCGCTGCTGACCTCAACCCACAGCGGTAACATCTCGCGTTTCAACGACCCGGCCTACGATAAAATTATCCACCAGGCGACGCTGGAAACCACGGCGAAAGCGCGCAATACGGACTACAACATGGCGGAAAAAATCCTCACGGAGAAAGCGCCTATCGCGCCGATTTATCAGTACACCAATGGCCGCCTGATTAAGCCGTGGGTGAAAGGCTATCCTATTAATAACCCGGAAGACGTGGCGTATAGCCGGACGATGTATATTGAGAAGCACTGACGGGAGAGAATGACCTTGTCGCACTGAAAACTGGCGCATTCTGGCGCCAGTTTTTACTTATGCCCGCGCGTGCCGCTGATGGGCAGCACCACTGTTACTCCAGCAAAGCGCTAAACTTCGCCAGCCACTGTGGATGAGCGGGCCAGGCGGGGGCGGTGACCAGATTACCGTCTACATGTGCCTGGTCGATGCCGATACTGGCGTAGTGTCCACCGCTAAGACGCACTTCAGGCGCACACGCCGGGTAGGCGCTGCAGGTTCGGCCTTTTAGTATGCCGGCAGCAGCAAGCAGTTGCGGACCATGGCACACGGCGGCGATTGGCTTACGTGCCGCGTCAAATGCCTGCACCAGCTTGAGCACATCGTCATTTAACCGCAAATATTCTGGCGCTCTGCCGCCTGGGATAAGCAGTGCGTCATAGTCCTGCTCCCGTGCGGCGGAAAAGTCAGCATTGAGGACAAAACGGTGGCCGGGCTTTTCGCTGTAGGTCTGGGCACCGTCGAAGTCATGGATTGCCGTAATGATGTAGTCCCCCTTCGGTTTGTCGGGGCAAACGGCATCCACCTGATGACCAATCATCTGTAATGCCTGAAACGGGACCATGGTTTCATAATCTTCGGCGTAATCGCCAACCAACATCAGGATTTTCTTGCTCATCTTTCCTCACCTTTATTTATAGAGATGATTAAGATATAGCCTGGTATGGCTCGATTGCCGGAAATAAAAAAGCCCGTCAGAGCACGGGCAAAATAAGCAAATGAATTACTGCACTACAGCGCATCGAAGGTCGGGTACAGGGTATTTTCCAGATATTCAACGAAATACCAGATCTCACCGCTAAAAATAAACCACAAGCCAAATATAATAAGGATGAAAATGATTAAGGTGAGTATTATTTCAGTCTTTCCCATTGTAGCGACTACCCACCTGTCAGTGATTTACATAAGTGGGGCATTGTAACGACGCTTTCCCGTATACTCCAGTCTCATGCCGCAAGGACTTTATTACGTCCATCGTTTTTGGCGCGATAGAGCGCGTCGTCTACGCGTTTAAACAGCTCATCAATACTCTCTTCCTGTTCATGCCTTGCCACACCAATGCTGACGGTAAAACGGGGTAATCCGGGTATGGTGATACGGGTTACCGCCGCGCGGACGGATTCGGCAATCTTCATGGCAGTGTCGAGAGAGGTGCGCGGCAGGAGGATGACAAACTCTTCCCCTCCCCAGCGAAACACGAGGTCATCTTGCCTGCTGCAGGCTTCCAGCGTCCGGGAAAGGGCGATAAGCACCTCATCACCTTTCAGATGGCCGAAGAGGTCGTTGATGTTTTTAAAATGATCGGTATCCACCAGCAGCAGGCTAAATTGCTGTTGCGCGGAAAGGTGGCTCAGGTTGGTTTGATCGATAATATTGTAGAACTGGCGTCGGTTAAGTAAGCCTGTCATTGAGTCACGTAACGCAGCATTTTCCAGCTCCAGCTCGAGCCTTTTTTGTTCGGTGATATCATGGATGATGCACAACATCAGTTTGTCACCGTAAATCTCAATGGGCCCCGCGTAGGTCTGGACATGGCGGGTGGTGCCATCGGCAAGACGGTGAACAAAATTAAACGGCTTATGTCCGCCGGGCAGTGCGGCAATCTCCGTCATAATGGGCATGACACCTCTCCCCAGGGTATTTATCTCCCAGGTGTGTTTATTGCACATTTCATCATGCGAATAGCCATAAAAGCTGAGCGCGGCCAGGTTTGCATCGACAATTTGCCCGTCGCGGGCAGGGTCGATTAACAGCATTGGCGCACTGTTGGTCAGGAAAAAACGGGCGTAGAAACCCTGTTTTTTACGCTGATAGGTTGTGGAACGGCTGGCTTTCAGGCCTGATGGGGCCTGAGAAGAAATCCCTTCAAAAACGATAACATCGCCATAAGGCGTGAAGTGGGAGAGAGAGAGGCGGCAGCTTAACGGTGTATCTTGCCCGGCACGGCTAATCGTCCAGATCTCGACAATATCGTGATCGTTTTTCAGTTCAGGAACATACATCGACAACACGCTTTGCGCACTTGCGGAACAGGTGCCTTTACGCAAGCCATCCAGTGTTTTATTACCCATCAGCTGTGTTGCGGCCACATTGGCAAAAATGATCTGTTCTGAAACAGGAGATATGAGCCACACGGGCGTTTTAATTGCATTCAGCGCATCAAAACCATTTTGCGACATAGGCATTTCCTGTTCATCGGCATCTTATGCCTGACAATCACGTCAGATTAACTCGCGTCCACTCCTCTGAAACATACGCTATTCAATCCTGTCAGGCATGATTTTTTTGTGAAATAAACGCGGGATCCGTATGAATTTTACTCATGGGTATAATTTGTTTATCTGAGTTTTTCTGTAGCAGCAGCCACGGAACCTGTTCCGCAGGCAATGGGCGGGAGAAAAGGAACCCCTGCAGATAGTCACAGCCAAGGCTGGTCAGTATCGCCTGCTGTTCGTCCGTTTCAATGCCCTCAGCAACGACATTCATCTCCATGGTCCGGGCGATATTAATAATGGTTTCCACCAGCTTACGGCTTTTCTCGTTTTCCAGCATAGAAGTGACAAAACTCTTATCAATTTTTAGCTCTTTTGCCGGGAGAACGCTTAACATCAGCAGGTTAGAATAGCCAGTACCAAAATCATCAATAGAGACGGTGACACCCGCATGGTTAAAGGCGTTCAGGAGCTCGATACTGCGGTCGAGATTTTTAAGCGCGGTACTCTCTGTTACCTCCAGAATCAGCCGGGAGGGAGACAGATTATATTTTTCCAGCATCGACGAGACGATGTGAAAGATATCCGGCTGTTCGAACTGAACGGGGGATAAATTGAGCGACAATGTCCACTGACTGAAACCCTGTTCCGTCCAGAAATGAAGCTGCCGACACGCGGCCTCAATCGCCCAGTTGCCAACCGGAATAATCAAACCCGTTTGTTCCAGCGTGGGTAAAAACAGTCCCGGCAGCAAAACGCCTTGCTCCGGATGACGCCAGCGGAGAAGTGCTTCAAAACCGTGGATCGTCTTATCTTCCGCGTGCCAGGTTGGCTGATACCAGAGCTCAAACTGATCGCGTTCCAGGGCCTGAGAAAGCGCCTGAAGAAAACCCGGTTGCGCCGGCACTGTTGTTGACATCTCCGGACGGTAAATTGCCCAGCCGTTACGTCCATCCTCTTTAATATGTTGTAAGGCTGCATCAGCCTTAAACTTCAGTTCATGTAGCGTTTCGCCATCTTTCGGATAGAGGCTGACCCCCGCGCTGATGGTGGTGTTTAGCGTGTGACCGCAGAGTGAAAGCGGGCGGCGCATATCCGCGAGGAGGGTGGTGAGCAGGGTATTAAGCTTTTCATCATCACATTCGGGAACCAGCAGGATAAAAGCATCCCCGCCCAGTCTGGCCAGCGTCATCTCACGGGTAAGCCGGGACGTAATGCGCTGGGCAATAGTGATTAGTAACTCATCACCCACGCTGTGGCCCCAGGTATCATTCACGCGTTTGAAGTGATCGACATTCAGGAAGATCACGGCAAACTGTTTCTTGCTCAGCAAGGCGCTGCGAAGACAGTCCTGCATTCGGATATCCATCTGATGATGGTTTGCGAGCCCGGTGAGGGCATCGAAGCGAGCCTGAAGCTCAAGCTGGCGATTGAGTTGTCGCAAATTGTCCGTCAGCCGGGTGGTGCGCCAGTGCGAATCGATTAGCGAAATAATTAACATCACGCCAAGAAGTGAGAGTGTGGTGACGGAAACCCATATGGATAATCCCAGCTCGCCGATCCCGCCGGGAAGCGTGCGTGCCATCTCATGGAAATGCGCGGCACTCATGCCCGTATAATGCATTGCGCAGATGGCGGCACCCATCACTAAGGCCGCGAGTATGCGATTTACAAAGACCCCTTTGTGCTTATCCCGGAGACGAAAAGCCAGCCACAACGCCACACCGGAGGCGACAACCGCAATCACCACAGACAAACCGACAATCCGCTGATCCCAGAGGATGCTTCCCTCCAGCATCAATGCGGCCATACCGATATAGTGCATCGAGACCACGCCAGCGCTGAGAATGATCGTGGCGACTGTCAGTCTAAACAGGGAGAGGTGTTTGCCCGTAACGGCAATATTAATGGCCGTTGTGGAGGCTATAACCGCCGCACCAAGTGAGGCCAGGGTTATCCAGAGGTCGTAGCTCATCATCATGGGCATTTGCATCGACAGCATGCCGATGAAATGCATTGACCAGATCCCAATGCCCAGCGTTACGCCTCCGGCAATTCGCCAGAACAAAGCCGCTTTTCGGCTGGAAAGGGGAATTTTCCCGGCGCTGTCCAGAGCTACAAAGGAGGCGATAAACGCCACCAGATAAGAGACAGCAATCAACACAGGGTCCCACGATATATTGAGCATTATGCAATCCCACGCCTGAGAGGGTTACCGATTTCGCCTGCCGGCACATTTTTATCGGGCAACGAAAATGCGCATTCAAACCATATTAGTTATTTATCGTGAAAAATGACCAGTCATATAACAACTCTATACTCACCGGGAATATAAAATATATTCTCGTTTTTAACTTATTAAGCATTGCTAAACATAGACCACTATCACTAGCAAAGCGCCTTAAATACGTGGACGAACGAATCGTCTCGTCGCAGGTGATGGTATCGCTTAACGTGGCTGTGAACCAGTATCACAGCATTCGGCGCAGCACATTTTTACTAATACGCTTTTTTTACCTGACTTAAGCTAAATATCGGGTGCGTAACGGCGAAACGAGAAACCAGCGCGTTAGGTGAGGACAAACGTAAAAGTGAATGCTATAAGTCTTAATGCCGACCAAAATATAAGTTGTGGGTAAAATCATGCTAAGAAATATTAGTGTCAGGACCTTCATTGCCTGGTTCCTGTTATGCCTTTTTTTGGTAAATGCAGGTATCGTTGCTCTATTTTCCAGCAATTTCTCTCTCTTCATTTCGATTAATCTGGTTAATTTCGTTGCGCTGTTTTTGCTCTGGAGTTATATGACGAAGTTTCTTGTGACGCCGATCAATACTGTGAAAAAAAGTATTGAAGAAGTGACCGCAGGTAATCTTGGTGTCTCAATCCCTGAGTTTGGCAATAACTGCGCGGGACGATTAATCCCCGGAATTAATAGTCTTTCCAGTAACATTGCGACGCTGGTGCGTGAGATCAGGGCGTCATCTCAAAACGCCATGACCTTGTCGGATCAACTCTCTGCCCGTAGCGCTCAGCTCTCGGTGAAAACCGAGCAGCAGTCTGCCTCTCTGGTGCAAACCGCTGCCAGTATGGAGCAGATGGCGGCAAGTACCCGAAACAATGCCGATAATACCCGTCTGGCGAGCGAGCAGGCAAACGTCGCGACATTGCAGGCGCGTAAGGGAGGAGAGCTGATGGAGCAGGTTGCCAGCAATATGCAATCCATAACCGAGTGCGCGCAGCAGATGACGGAAATTATCTCCCTAATCGACGGGATTGCATTCCAGACAAATATCCTGGCGCTTAACGCGGCGGTTGAGGCGGCGCGGGCGGGCGATCACGGCAAAGGGTTCTCCGTCGTCGCGGAAGAGGTGAGAAACCTTGCGCACCGCAGTGCGGAGGCCGCGAAAAACATCAAGACGCTGATTGACGTCACCAGCAGTAATGTTACCCAGGGTGCCAGCGTCGTGTCGGAAGCGGAAAAGAATATGCATGAAATCGTGACCGGTTCCGGCAATGTCAGCCGGTTGATGGATGAGATTTCTACCTCGACCGCTGAGCAGGAGAAAGGCATTTACCAGATCACCCTGGCGCTGTCTGAACTGGAGCGGGTCACGCAAAGTAACGTCGCGATGGCGGAGGAACTCAATGGTTCCTCTGATGTCCTGCGTAATCAGGTGATTGAACTGCAAACGCGGACACGCAATTTCAGGCTTGAGCAGGGTCACTCGCCGTCATCGTTGACCGGCCCTGCACCTTTCCTCCAGCGGCCCGAGCACTCGCTCTGACAGCACTTCAAAGCCTGGCATGCCAGGCTTTTCTTCTCCTGAAACACAGTATGTACAATTCCTGAGCGATTTCAGCGCCATGCGAGACATAGTTGTTGCTTAACCCCCGACGGAAGCTAGACTGACATCGAAAGAGCTAAACAGGGGGGAGGCGCAGTGGAGAGCATTAAAGGATCAGAACTTAACGTTCCTGACGCAGTTTTTGCGTGGGTGCTGGACGGTCGCGGCGGTGCCAGGCCGCTGGAAGATAATGATGTCATAGATAAAGAGCATCCCTGCTGGCTACATCTCAACTATACCCATCCGGAAAGTGCTGACTGGCTGGCCACGACCCCGTTGTTGCCCAACAACGTGCGCGACGCCCTGGCAGGAGAAAGCCTGCGCCCACGTGTGAGCAGAATGGGTGACGGAACGCTTATCACCCTGCGCTGCATAAATGGCAGTACGGATGAACGTCCCGATCAACTGGTGGCGATGCGCGTCTATATGGACGACGGGCTGATTGTGTCCACCCGCCAGCGGAAGGTCCTGGCGCTGGACGACATTGTGAACGATCTCAAAGAGGGGACCGGACCGGTCGACTGCGGAAGCTGGCTGGTGGACGTCTGCGACGCCCTGACCGATCATGCGAGCGAGTTTATTGAAGAGCTGCACGATAAAATCATCGACCTGGAAGATAACCTGCTCGATCAACAGATCCCGCCGCGCGGCTTTCTGGCGTTATTGCGTAAGCAATTGATCGTGATGCGTCGCTATATGACACCGCAGCGGGATGTGTATGCCCGTCTGGCCAGCGAAAGACTCAACTGGATGAATGACGATCAGCGCCGCAGAATGCAGGACATAGCTGACAGACTCGGCAGGGGACTCGATGAGATCGACTCCTGTATCGCGCGAACGGCGGTGATGGCGGATGAAATTGCTCAGGTGATGCAGGAGTCGCTGGCGAGAAGAACCTATACGATGTCTCTGATGGCGATGGTCTTCTTACCCAGTACCTTCCTGACAGGGCTGTTTGGCGTCAATCTGGGGGGGATCCCCGGTGGTGCTTACCATTACGGCTTCACCGCGTTTTGCGTCATGTTAGTTGTTTTGATTGGTGGTGTTGCATGGTGGTTGCATCGTAGTAAATGGCTGTAAATTTACGTTTTTTTGCCCTTTTGCAGAGATTAAAACGCTCTTTTAATTGAGCGAAGTCAATAAACATCAGCCCGGCAAGGTGCAATATTACTCCCGCAGGTGAATGCAACGTCAAGCGATGGGCGTTGCGCTCCATATTGTCTTACTTCCTTTTTTGAATTACTGCATAGCACAATTGATTCGTACGACGCCGACTTTAATAGTCGGCTTTTTTTTGCCTCCTGTTTCTCAGCGTCTACCCTAAAAGGGACGACAACCAAGCCTGGAGGGAAAGATGAGCATTTTACTCGCTCTGCTCGTGCAACAATCGCGTCAGTCCGACCCTGTTCCCACCGATCCTGTGCCGATGCCCGATCCCATACCGCGTCCGCAGCCGATGCCCGATCCGCCGCCGGATGAAGAACCGATTAAATTGTCGCATCGAACCCTGAGATCTGCGAGGATACGCGCCATCTGACCGTAAAGATCACCACGAGAGACTACTGTGACCGCTTTTTCTACCCTGAATGTTCTGCCTGCCGCCCAACTCGACAACCTCAACGAGTTGGGATATCTCACGATGACGCCTGTTCAGGCGGCCGCGCTGCCCGCTATCCTTGAGGGCCGCGACGTACGCGTGCAGGCGAAAACCGGCAGTGGGAAAACGGCCGCATTCGGTCTTGGTCTGCTGCAGCATATTGACGCGTCGCTGTTCCAGACTCAGTCGCTGATATTGTGCCCTACCCGCGAGCTGGCAGACCAGGTCGCGGGTGAACTGCGTCGCCTGGCGCGCTTTATGCCTAATACCAAGATCCTGACGCTCTGTGGTGGACAGCCGTTCGGCGCACAGCGTGATTCGCTCCAGCATGCGCCACACATTATTGTCGCGACCCCTGGCCGCCTGCTGGATCACCTGCAAAAAGGCACCGTTTCGCTGGATGCATTAAGCACGCTGGTGATGGATGAGGCGGACAGAATGCTGGATATGGGCTTCAGTGATGCCATTGATGAAGTGATCCGCTTCGCGCCGGACGATCGCCAGACGTTGCTATTCTCTGCGACCTGGCCTGAAGCCATCGCCGCGATCAGCGGTCGCGTGCAGAAAAATCCGCTCACTATCGAGATAGACAGCGTCGACGCGCTCCCGGCCATAGAACAGCAGTTCTTTGAAACCTCACAGCAGGGAAAAATCCCGCTCCTGCAGAAATTGCTGAGCCAGCATCAGCCTGCGTCGTGCGTGGTGTTTTGTAATACTAAAAAAGACTGTCAGGCGGTGTGTGATGCGCTGAATGCGGCGGGGCAGAGCGCCTTATCTTTGCATGGCGATCTGGAACAGCGCGATCGCGATCAGACCCTGGTGCGTTTCGCCAACGGTAGCGCCCGTGTTCTGGTGGCGACCGACGTGGCGGCGCGCGGTCTGGATATCAAATCCCTTGAGCTGGTAGTGAACTTTGAGCTGGCATGGGATCCCGAAGTCCACGTCCACCGTATTGGCCGTACCGCACGTGCAGGAAACAGCGGTCTTGCCATCAGCTTCTGTGCGCCGGAAGAGGCGCAGCGCGCCAATATTCTCGCTGAAATGCTGCAGATCACGCTGAACTGGGTGAATGCACCGGGCAGCGTTAAACTCGTGCCGCTGGAGGCCGAAATGGCGACGCTGTGTATTGATGGCGGCAAAAAAGCCAAGATGCGTCCGGGTGATGTGTTAGGGGCATTAACCGGCGATATCGGTCTGGAAGGGGCGGATATCGGTAAGATTGCGGTTCATCCGGCGCATGTTTATGTGGCCGTGCGTCAGGCAGTTGCCCATAAGGCATGGAAGCAGCTGCAAAATGGCAAAATTAAAGGTAAAACCTGCCGCGTTCGTCTACTGAAATAAGGCATAAAGCGTCTCAGAAGTTCTTTCTGAGACGCTAACCGATTACTTCACTTCCAGCACGTTCAGACGCAGTTCGTCCAGTTGGTTATCATCGTCTTCCGGCTGCCAGCCCGCAGGCTGCATGGGGATCTCTTCCCGGTCAAATGCCAGGTCACCGCCATTCACCACTTCTGAATCATGGTTGATGCCTTTGAAGTCGAAGAGCTCAACGTCAGCGAGGTGTGAAGGGACCACGTTTTGCATCGCGCTGAACATGGTTTCGATGCGACCCGGGTAACGTTTGTCCCAGTCGCGCAGCATGTCGCCAATCACCTGACGCTGCAGGTTTGGCTGAGAGCCGCACAGGTTACATGGAATGATCGGGAACCCTTTCGCCTGTGAAAAACGCTCAATGTCTTTTTCGCGGCAGTAGGCAAGAGGGCGGATCACAATGTGCTTGCCGTCATCGCTCATCAGTTTAGGCGGCATGCCTTTCATCTTGCCGCCGTAGAACATATTCAGGAACAGCGTCTGCAGGATATCATCGCGGTGATGGCCCAGCGCAATTTTGGTCGCACCCAGTTCCGTCGCGGTACGATAGAGAATGCCACGGCGCAGACGGGAGCAAAGCGAGCAGGTCGTTTTCCCTTCCGGGATCTTCTCTTTCACAATGCCGTAGGTATTTTCTTCGACGATCTTGTACTCAACGCCCAGGTTTTCCAGGTATTCCGGCAGAATGTGTTCCGGAAAGCCCGGCTGTTTCTGGTCAAGGTTGACCGCTACCAGCGAAAAATTAACCGGCGCGCTTTGCTGAAGATTGCGCAGGATCTCCAGCATGGTGTAGCTGTCTTTACCTCCTGACAGGCAAACCATGATGCGGTCGCCTTCTTCAATCATGTTGAAGTCTGCAATGGCTTCGCCCACGTTACGGCGCAGACGCTTTTGCAGTTTGTTCAGGTTGTATTGCTCTTTCTTGTTAACTTCTTGATTAGCTTGCATTTATTCTTAACTCAAACCTCAAATGGGCACCAGCGGGATAGCATGCTTTCAAACACCCTCTGCGCATTTGTGTGCCCATCCGACGGGTAATAAAAGACGGGTTCGCGCCTGCAGTGAAAACCAGCCTGCGAAAGTGTGCCGTGTATGGTACGGATTGCTGCGACGAATGCCAGCATGTTTTACGGAATAATCACCTTAACCTGACACTATCTTAAGATAGCGTATAATGGCTTTCCAGATCCGCCCGCCAATCCAGTGACTGTTCCTATGACGCTCAATCGTTTTTGTTTTTTGCTCCTGCTTGTCGCTGCGATCGTCAGCTTTTTCTCCTCGTCTTCCTTTGCCGTGTGGTTCCTGCTGATCAATGTGCTGACGGTGGTCATTTATGGCGCCGATAAAACGGCAGCACGGAAAGGGATGCGCAGGGTGCCGGAAACCACGTTACTCCTGTACGGTGTTGTGGGAGGGTGGCCTGGCTCGATTTTGGGTCAACAACTCTTTCGCCATAAAACGCAAAAGCAGCCGTTCAAAACCTGGTTTTGGATCAGTGTTGTGGTGAGTCTCTCAGCCATGATGGCGCTGTATTATTTCTCTCCTTTTACCCCTTATTGAGCGTTGTCAGGACCGCACACATTCCCGTTGACCTCAAGTTAACTTGAGCTTTTAAGATGTCTTCGACATGTTGATACAGGAGTAACAACTTAAAATGAAAGACATCGATGTAGGCTTCACGCATGTTGCGTTTATGGTCAGGGACCTGGAAAAAAGCATCACGTTCTATCGCCGATACGCCGGGATGGACGTTATGCATTCGCGTGAACCCGGCCTTCCTGATGCCCGAAAAGTGGCATGGTTGACTGACCACACCCGTCCTTTTGCGCTGGTTCTGGTGCAGGCAGACAACGTGACCGATACGCCGCTGGGGAATTTTGGCCACCTTGGGATTGCCTGCGCTACGCGTGAAGAAATTGACAGAAAAACGGCGATGGCCACTGAGGAAGGGGTATTACGTAAAGCACCGGAGGATCTGGGTGATCCCGTCGGGTATTACGTATTCTTTGCCGATCCTGACGGAAATACCTTAGAGCTCTCATATGGTCAGCGTGTCGGGCTGACGGCGACGGGTGAGAACGCATCTGAATAACGTGAAACGGGCCTACTGCCAAAAGTAGTAGGCCAATTCCTGGTGGGTTGCTGTTTTTTGCACAATCTGAATAATACGTGCAACAACACGGACGACAGCATCCCATGAATAGAAAATCTATTGCACTGGCAGCACTGGTGTTTTTCTCTGCGCCTGGCTGGTCAGCGTTTCAGGAGCGGGAATATAATACCTGGTATATAAAAAATGCCGTTCTCTATGACATGACGCAGACCTCGGACGGTTTTCCTGTCATGGTGAGCATATTCCAGCCTGAGCGTAAATCCGCAAATCTGGTGGTGTCGTACATCACTGAAGGCCGTTGCGATGATAATAACCAGCAGCTTAATGTAAATGGCAAAGTGCTGGCCGCAAAATATCGCTGTGTTCAGGTTGGACAGAACAGAATAGACCATTTCTCCGTGGTGGATGCGAACAGCGTCAATAGCCTGGTGACCTATCTAAAATCCGATTTCACGCTACTCCTGCAAAATGATATCAAGATTTGGGCGGCAAATATCAAAACGCCCAAATACGGTCTGACGCCGCGTTTTTAAAATCCTGCTACGCTTGTTTGTTGTATCAGGAGCATGAAGATGAAGAACAAAGACGAACAAACAGGATTAGTGGGGCTGGCGATCGGCGCCGCTGTTATTGGACTGGTTTCCGCACAGAGACCGATCGATCGCGACAGCATAGTGGATGAACTGGTCAGGCTGGGCAGGCAGAAAGGCGATGGTGTCGAAGATGAGGTTTTCGTTAAAGCCGCTCAGCTGGTGAGAAAAGGGGTATAACGATGGCTGAAGTACGTCATGCGCAGTGCCATTGTGGCGCGGTAGCCTTTACGGTCGAACTCTCTGATGGCTTTAACACCGCGCGGCGCTGCAGCTGCTCTTTTTGTCGTATGCGGGGCGCAGTCGCGGTTTCTGCTCCGTTATCGGGAATTACCGTAACTAAAGGCGAGGACAAGCTGACGGAGTACCGTTTTCACACCGGGACGGCGCGGCATTTCTTTTGCTCAGTCTGCGGAATATATACGTTCCATCAGCGTCGCTCTAACCCTAATGAATACGGCGTGAATGTGTCCTGTATAGAAAATGTCTCGCCGTTTGATTTCCCCGAAGTGACGGTAATGGACGGCGTCAACCATCCGAAGGACGGCGAAAGTGGGGTGTTTGGCTATCTCTCGTTTCGCAAAAGAGAGACCCATAAAAGCTAATTACTGCATGGGCAGGATTAACCGCCTTCCAGTCGGGTCAACAACGCACCGAGATGTCCGACAATATCGCGGAAATCAAAAATCAACGCCATCCACAAACAGGCTAAAAGAGTCAGTACGGTTAAGGATAGACGAGCAAACAACGCAGTTGTCCTTAATGAAGAAAGGGCTATCTGCGCAGTCTAACCTGCTTTCTCTCAACTTAGCCTCAACCAAAACCTTTCTGAAGCTACCATTTGTGATGGCATTCAAAAAAAAGCCCGCATTTCGCGGGCTCTGATCATCAGAACTGGTAAACCAGACCTAACGCGACGACATCATCGGTGCTGATGCCGTTGTCTTTGTAGAAGTTATCATCTTCATCCAGCAGGTTGATTTTGTAATCAACGTAGGTGGACATGTTCTTGTTGAAATAGTAGGTAGCGCCTACATCCGCATATTTAACCAGGTCCTGATCGCCCTGACCGTTGGCCAGGTCTTTACCTTTAGACTGCAAATAAGAAATGGCCGGACGCAGACCGAAATCGAACTGGTACTGCGCGGTCACTTCAAAGTTCTGGGTTTTGTTCGCCACGGTGTCGGTATTATCACCATACGGGGTCATGTTGCGGGTTTCAGAATACATCGCCGCCAGATAGATATTATTTGCGTCATATTTCAGGCCTGCCGTCCAGGCATCTGCTTTATCACCGCCCGCAGTGGTATTCGTCACCTGGTCGTTGGTACGGTCAGAAGAGGTGTACGCAGCACCGGCGCTGATGCCCATGCCAAGGTCGTAGGTAGTCGAAATACCGAAGCCGTCACCGTTCTCATGACGCGTGTCGCGGCCATTATTGGTGCCTTCCTGGTTGTTGCTGGCATCTTCATTTTTGCCCTGATACTGCAGCGCAAAGTTCAGACCCGGCACCAGACCGTAGAAGTCGGTGTTACGATAGGTTGCGACGCCGTTCGCACGGCCAGTCATAAAGTTATCCGCATTGGTGTAAGAGTCGCCGCCGAATTCAGGGAGCATATCGGTCCAGCCTTCCACGTCGTACAGCACGCCATAGTTACGGCCATAATCGAACGAGCCGTAGTCACCCACTTTTACACCGGCGAAGGCCAGACGCGTCCAGGACTGGTTATCAGACCCTTCAGTGTTATTAGCCTGAATGTTGTACTCCCACTGGGCGTAGCCGGTCATCATGTCGTTGATCTGCGTCTCACCCTTGAAACCCAGACGCATGTAGGTTTGGTCGCCATCTTTAGAGGCGTCATCAGAGAAGTAGTGCAGGCCGTCTACTTTTCCGTACAGGTCTAATTTGTTGCCATCTTTATTATAAATTTCTGCCGCATGTGCTGCGCCAGCCATTAACAGAGCCGGAATCATCAGAGCCAGTACTTTTCTTTGCATTTTGGTATTCCTTTGCGGTTGTTTTTATTTAATTACCTGTTGAACTTTCCAAATAAGAAAGTGGTCTCATGCTAAAACACTCCGCAGAAGAGTAATAAAATATAATTGTTACGAATTGAGTTAAATCTAAACTGAATTAAACCACGGTAATGATCATTTGTTTGGTGAATAATTAAGGTTATACCATAACAAATAAAAATTTTTAATGAGTCGCCAGTTCAGGTAGTCTTTGCGTCGTTATATGCCTTTAAGATTATTTATCCATAATTCATATGAATGTTATTTAGGTAACTAAAACGATATTCATTGATTATCTGGATTAGCCCGTTGTGAAAGCATCGGGCTTTTTTTATGACAAAAAAATGCCCGGACGAGCCGGGCAGTGGCGTTAGTCGCTGGCTGATTTTTCGGCTTTCCCGGCCAGCTGTGCCAGGAAGTCATACCGTTTTTGCAGATCGGCAGCGGCGTCTTTCCAGAGTTGTTCCGCCACCTCAGGCTGTTGCGCATTGAGGCGACGGAAGCGCTGCTCCTGCATCAGCGTCTCTGCCAGCGCATCTGACGGCGGACGCGAATCCAGCGCCAGCGGTAATTTCCCCTCGTCCGAACGGCGCGGATCGAACCGGTACAGCGGCCAGAAGCCGGTCGCCGTCAGTTGACGCATCTGATCGTGGCTGAGCGCCAGATCGTAGCCATGCTCTTCGCACGGGCTGTAGGCAATGATCAGCGATGGGCCGGGATAGGCTTCTGCTTCCTGAATCGCTTTCACCGTCTGGTTAAGCTGCGCGCCGAGCGAGATTTGCGCGACGTAAACGTGGCCGTACATCATCATACTCACGCCGAGATCCTTGCGTGCTTTGCGCTTACCGTGTTCACCAAATTTCGTGACGGCGCCCAGCGGTGTGGCTTTCGACGCCTGCCCACCCGTATTGGAATAACACTGCGTATCCAGCACCAGGATGTTGACGTTCTCGGTGAGGCTCAGGACGTGATCCAGCCCGCCAAAGCCGATGTCGTAAGCCCAGCCGTCGCCGCCAATCAACCAGATGGATTTTTCGACCAGCGCGTCAGCGTCGGTCAGCAACTGCTCTGCACCCGCGACCCCCTGAAGGGCGTGACGCAACGCTGCCACCTGCTCGCGACACACGTCGGGTGTCGCTTCGGCGTGAAGCGCGGCATTCAGTTCGGCAGGAATTTGCCCGGCGAACTGCTCCAGCAAGCGCATCACTCGCGCGCGGTGTTGATCAACGGTGAGGCGAAAGCCCAGGCCAAACTCGGCGTTATCCTCAAATAGTGAGTTTGCCCAGGCCGGACCGCGACCCTTTTCATCGGTGGTATAAGGCGTAGAGGGCAAATTACCGCCGTAGATGGACGAGCAGCCGGTGGCGTTAGCAATCAACATCCGGTCGCCATACAACTGAGTAAGCAGCTTGATATACGGCGTTTCACCGCAGCCGGAACAGGCACCAGAGTATTCGAACAGCGGCGTGATGAGCTGCGAAGTCCGAATATCAATCCGTTCCAGTTTGCTGCGATCGATTTCCGGCAGATTCAGGAAGAAGTCATAGTTCTCTTTCTCTTCTTCAACGTGCTCCAGGCGCGACATCATGTTGATTGCTTTAATGTCCGGGTTCTGCCTGTCTTTCGCCGGGCAGACCTCAACGCAGAGGTTACAGCCGGTGCAATCCTCCGGCGCGACCTGCAGAACGTATTTCTGTCCGCGCATATCGCGGGATTTTACATCCAGCGAGTGCAGGCTGGCCGGTGCGTCTTCCATCGCTTCCGGTGACACGACCTTGGCACGAATGGCCGAGTGCGGGCAGGCCGCGACGCAGTGGTTGCATTGCGTGCATAGCTCTTCTTTCCAGATCGGGATTTCTTCGGCGATATTGCGCTTTTCCCAGCGCGTGGTACCCATCGGCCAGGTTCCATCAGGCGGCAGCGCGGAGACGGGCAGGGCGTCACCCAGCCCGGCCAGCATGGCTGCCGTTACGGTCTTAACGAAATCAGGCGCCGCATCAGAGACCACCGGAGGACGGTTCGGACTGGCGTCATTCACCGGCTGCAGCGGCACCTCGGACAGCGACTCGCGCGCCAGCGCCAGCGCCTGCCAGTTACGCTCTACCAGCTCCTGTCCCTTGCTGCTGTAGCTTTTGGCGATCGCGCCCTGCAACTCTACCAGTGCGCTGTCGCCCGGCAGGATTTGGGTCAGATGGAAGAAGGCCATCTGCATCACGGTATTGATACGTGCAGCCAGGCCACATTCGCGGGCAATTTTTGCCGCGTTGACCACATAGAATCGGGCATTTTTCTGGTTCAGGACCGTCTGTACTTCCTGCGGCAGACGCGCCCAGACCTCATCCGCGCTATACGGCGTATTGAGGAGGAAAATACCGCCTGGCTTCAGGCGCTCCGCCATCTGGTATTTGTCGATAAACTGCAGCTGGTGGCAGCCAACAAAGTCGGCCTGAGAAATCAGGTAGGCCGAGCGGATAGGGTGCTCGCTGACGCGCAGGTGGGAAACGGTCAGGCCACCCGCTTTTTTGGAGTCGTAGACGAAGTAACCCTGCGCATACCACGGGGTCGAGTTACCGATGATCTTGATGTTATTTTTGGTCGCCGAGACGCTGCCATCGCTGCCCAGGCCGTAAAACAGTGCTTCAAGTTTGGCGGTTGAAGGCAGCGTATTTTCCGGCAACGGCAGGGACAGGTTCGTGACATCATCATAGATACCCACCGTAAAGCGCGGTTTGGGTTTTGCTTCCCGCAGTTCATTAAATACCGCCAGCACGCACTCCGGCCCGAACTCTTTGGAGGATAAGCCATAGCGACCGCCGATCACCCGCGGAAGTGTTTCTCGCTCGCCCTGGTTAAAGGCTTCTGCCAGGGCGGTCATGACGTCCAGGTAAAGCGGTTCAGCGTGCGCCCCAGGCTCTTTGGTTCGGTCGAGCACCGCCACCGTACGCGCGCTTTCCGGCAGGGCAGAGAGCAGATGTTTGGCCGAGAACGGGCGATACAGACGCACTTTAAGTACGCCGACCTTTTCTCCACGGGTCAGCAGCTCGTCAACCACCTCTTCACAGGTGCCGATGGCGGAACCCATTAGCACAATCACGCGTTCAGCCTGCGGATGGCCGTAGTATTCGAACGGCTTGTACGTGCGCCCGGTCGCGGCGGCAAAATCATTCATTGCCTGCTCGACGTGGTCATAAACCGCGTTGTACCACGGATTCGTGGCTTCACGGGACTGGAAATAGGTGTCCGGATTGGCTGATGTCCCGCGAATTACCGGGTGTTCCGGGTTAAGGGCACGGGCGCGATGCGCGTCGATTTCCGCCTGCGGCAAAAGATTCAGGATAGTATCGTCCGCCAGCGGGACGATTTTGTTGATTTCGTGAGACGTGCGGAAACCATCAAAGAAGTGGATAAACGGCACGCGGCTTTTAAGCGTGGCGATATGCGAAATCAACGCAAAATCTTGTGCTTCCTGAACGCTGCTGGCGCAGAGCATGGCGCAGCCTGTCTGACGCACGGCCATCACGTCGGAGTGATCGCCAAAGATGGAGAGCGCATGGGTCGCAACGGTACGTGCGGCGACGTGCAGGACGAAGGGGGTCAGCTGGCCGGCGAGTTTGTACAGCGTCGGGATCATCAACAACAATCCCTGTGAGGAGGTAAACGACGTGGAGAGCGCGCCTGTCTGCAGCGCACCATGAACCGTAGCGATCGCTCCCGCTTCAGACTGCATTTCAACCACTCTCGGGACATCACCCCAGACGTTTTTTACCCCGTTTCCCGCCCAGGCATCCGCCTGTTCCGCCATGGTCGAGCTTGGCGTAATCGGGTATATGGCGATAACTTCGCTGGTGCGAAACGCGACTGAGGCAACTGCACCATTACCGTCAATAGTTTGCATAGGACGACACCCTTACATTGCGCAAAAAAGAGGGCCTGTCATAAGACGACAAGCTTTGAATATTATCTCTTTAGTCTAGCAAACAGGGGGTTTTACGATTTTCGCTTTTGTGTCCTCGATATTCTCGTCATCAATGAGTAGATCAACTAAAGGGTAAAAAAATTGCGAGAAATTGTTTCAGTAGCGCATAAATACGCACTTCCGCTCTCGACGACACGGGAGGTGATGCCTATTATGCATAGGTTTCGCATTATTTACGGGGGAGAGAGCATGCGTTCAGCATTTTTGATTGGGTGTGCCGCATTATTATTGTCGGCATGTAGCAGTGAGCCTGTTCAGCAGGCGACGGCGGCTCACGTAGCGCCGGGAATGAGAGCGTCAATGTCCAGCTCAGGACAAGCCAACTGTGCCATGATTGGCGGCTCGCTGTCGGTTGCCCGCCAGCTTGATGGTTCAGCTATTGGGATGTGCGCATTGCCAAACGGCAAACGCTGCAGTGAACAGTCGCTTGCCGTTGGAAGCTGCGGTAATTACTGATCAGTCAACACGTTTAAACATCAGCGTTTTGTCGGCGGTCGCCAGCGTTAACTGGTCTTCCGTCAGGTCGACCTGCGCCCCTTTGCGCAGCATGTCGCCGAGGGTGTGATCGAGTTCGTTAAGCTGCGGTTCAGTACAGAGTTTGCGCGTCATTGCCAGCGTTTTCACTGTCAGTTCACCTTCGGACAATTTCCCCTGTCCGTTGAAGCGGTTACACATCGTGCCAGACACGCTGATGTTATCTACCAGGTTCAGAGCGGGCAGCGCGTTAAAACTGATCTCAGGTGGTGTTGGCATGCCCTTCACGGCTTTGCCATCCACATTTTCCAGTACAAAACGATGGTTCTTCAGCTGCTCTGGCTGAACGGACGCTTTGCCCGGATTAACGCAGCCGGTCAGGACAAGACTGATAACACTTAACGCAATGAGCTTTTTCATTTTTGTTCTCAAATAATAAATACTGTGAATCTTTTACCAGTGTAACGATACGCTGACGTGCGTTAATGGGGTTTATCTGAAAGTGCGGGGAGAGCCGGGCAACGCAGCGGTTGCCCGGAATGACGATTAATGAGATTTAAACCCGGCTGCCGTCATCAATATGCGAAAGAGCATACTGACCGCAGCCAGCGCCAGTACGCTGCCGCCCCAGATAATGGCCAGCCACAACACTCTTTTCCAGACCGGTTGTTGCATCAGTGATAACCCTCCCCATGCTGAACTTTGCCGCGAAATACGTAGTAACTCCAGAAGGTGTAGACCAGAATGACGGGGATGATCAACAGCGCACCCACCAGCATAAAGCCCTGGCTTTGCGTTGGCGCAGCGGCCTGCCACAAGGTGATGGATGGCGGAATAATATGCGGCCAGATGCTGATCCCAAGCCCGCTAAAACCAAGGAATATCAGCCCTAACGTCAGGATAAACGGACGGTTATGGCTGTCAGGATTATTCAGGCAGCGCCACTGACACAGGCTAAAAATCACGACCAGCGCAGGAACCGGCAACAGATAAAACAGATTCGGCAGCGTAAACCAGCGTGCGGCAATGGCCGGGTGGGCAAGCGGCGTCCAGAGGCTGATCGCCGCAATAAATGCCAGCAGGATAATCAGTAACGTTTTGGATAACGCCCGCATCCTTTGCTGCAGCGCATTTTCGCTTTTCATTACCAGCCACGTCGATCCCAGCAACGCGTAGGCCACCATCAGACCCGCACCGCAGAACAGGTTAAATGCGGTAAACCAGTCAAACGGACCACCCGTATACGTTCGGCCTGTCACGGTAAAACCGTTAATGACGGCGCCCACCGTCACGCCCTGGGTAAACGTTGCCAGAATGGAACCGCCAATAAACGCTTTATCCCAGAAGGGGCGGTGGGCGGGCGTGGCTTTAAAACGAAACTCGAATGCCACCCCGCGGAAAATAAGTCCGATCAGCATTAATGTCAGCGGAATGGTGAGGGCATCAACGATCACCGCATACGCCAGCGGGAATGCGCCGAACAGGGCGGCGCCGCCAAGCACCAGCCAGGTCTCATTGCCGTCCCATACCGGCGCGACGCTGTTGACCATCACATCACGATCGTCAGCGTTTGGCGTTGCGGGGAACAACATCCCGATCCCCAGATCAAAGCCGTCCATGACGATATACATCAGCGTGGCAAAGACGATGATCACAAACCAGATAATGGAAAGATCGATACCCATTACGGCTGCTCCTTATGTTCAGTAGTGACGGCTGAAAGCGGGCGTGCAGGACGTCCATCGGACGCGGTGGCGAAAGATTCGTGTGGCTGCGGGCCTTTTTTGATGAGGCGAACCATATAGCTGTAGCCGACGCCGAACACCGAGGTGTAGACGACGAAGAAGGCCAGCAAACTCACGCTCATATGCAGATCGCCGTGGGCTGATACCGCATCCTTCGTTCGCTGGAGTCCATAGACCACCCACGGCTGGCGGCCCACTTCGGTGGTGACCCAGCCTGCCAGAATCGCAATCAGCCCGGATGGGCCCATTAACAGGGCAAACCACAGGAACGGGCGGGATGAATAAACGCGTTTTTTGTAGCGCAACCAGAGCGCCATCACCCCAAGCAGCAACATCAGCATGCCTAAGCCCGCCATGATGCGGAATGACCAGAAGACGATGGTCGAGTTTGGGCGATCTTCTTTCGGGAACTCCTTAAGGGCAGGGACCTGTTTATCCAGGCTGTGCGTCAGGATAAGACTTCCCAGCGCCGGGATCTCCAGACCAAAGCGGGTGCGCTCTTGCTCCATGTCAGGCCAGCCAAACAGCAGCAACGGGGTCGGCTCGCCCGGTGGGTTTTCCCAGTGGCCCTCAATGGCGGCAATTTTGGCGGGTTGATGCTTTAAAGTATTCAACCCATGCATATCACCAACCATAGCCTGGAGGGGAGCGACAATCAGCGTCATCCACAGTGCCATTGAAAACATTGCCCGTATGGCAGGATTATTATTCCCGCGCAGCAAATGCCATGCTGCGGATGCACCAACAAACAGGGCGCTACTGAGGAACGCGGCGATCGACATATGCAGCAGGCGGTAAGGGAAGGAGGGGTTGAACACCACAGCGAACCAGTCCACCGGCACCACCTGGCCGTTGACAATCTCATAGCCCTGCGGGGTCTGCATCCAGCTATTCGAAGAGAGGATCCAGAAGGTGGAGATAATAGTCCCCAGCGCCACCATGCAGGTGGAGAAGAAGTGCAGTCCCGGTCCGACTTTCTTCCAGCCGAACAGCATCACGCCGAGGAAACCGGCCTCAAGGAAGAATGCGGTAAGCACTTCGTAGGTCAGGAGTGGGCCGGTAATACTGCCCGCAAACTGTGAAAAGCCGCTCCAGTTGGTGCCAAACTGGTAGGCCATGACCAGGCCGGAGACTACGCCCATGCCAAAGTTAACGGCAAAAATCTTCGACCAGAAATGGTAAAGCGAGCGCCAGACCGGATTTTTTGTTTTCAGCCATAATCCTTCGAGCACGGCAAGATAGCTTGCCAGGCCGATGGTGATTGCCGGGAAAATAATGTGAAAGGATACGGTAAAGGCAAACTGTATCCGCGCAAGGTGAAAAGCATCCAAACCAAACATGCACAGCCTCAATGTCAAACGGTGTGTTGTTATGGTATAGGCGCAGAGATCGGACTATCAGACGCAGAACAGCGAATTTTAACCATAACAGTTTGATTCAGACTCCCGCTTTTACAAACTGATATAGATTACCGTTACGGAATAAAAAAATTATTTTTATGAATTTTACGCATCAATCCGCTTGCTTTGCCGTCAGCAACATGCGTTAATGGATTTCTGGTTTTGAGTCCAAAAAAATATCTGACGTAGTTTTATAAAGCAGTTCTCATCACGTTGTGCCTCTCCGCAGCCTCTCTTGGGTCTTTATCTACATTCCGATTCGTTTTGTTTAAAACCAATATTGCCCAATCGGCCCATTAGTAATTTACGTTTTTACGTTAACAGGAGAATCCTATGACTTCTTATATCCATTTCCGCTGCCCATGCTGTCATGGCTCGCAGTACCGCACTTCAGTCTTTGATGTGTCTGAGAAAAACCCATTCGGCGCAAAATGCATTTTTTGCAAATCGTCGATGATCACGCTCGACCACCTCGCTGCTGCGCGTTCCGCGATGAATCACACCACCGAGTACCGTAAGTAATCTACCCGGTTTTTCATAACAGTTAGCAAAATCTTCTCTTTTTCTCCTGCTGATATACACTGTCGGCAATAAGGAGAATCTGATGAAAAAATACCAGCGTCTGGCGCAACAAATTATCTCGCAAATTGAGCTTGGCGTATGGCTGCCGGGCGATAAACTGCCTTCCCTGCGAGAGCAGGTGGCGAGCAGCGGCATGAGTTTCATGACTGTTGGCCACGCGTATCAGATGCTGGAAAGTCAGGGACGCATTGTCGCCAGGCCACAATCGGGCTATTACGTTGCCTCGCGCCCGACCACGCACCAGCCTGTGCCGCCTGCCCAGGTGATGCGTGACGAAGCGGTGGATATCAACACCTATATCTTCGATGTCCTTCAGGCCAGCCGCGATCCGTCTGTCGTTCCTTTCGCATCCGCCTTTCCCGATCCCCGGCTTTTCCCGCTTCAGCAGCTCAACCGCTCGCTGGCTAACGTCAGCAAAACGGCGACTGCGATGAGCGTGATTGAAAACCTGCCGCCGGGTAACGCTGAACTCCGCCACGCCATTGCGCGCCGCTATGCGCAGCAGGGGATGAACATCTCGCCGGACGAAATTGTCATTACCGCAGGCGCGCTCGAAGCGCTGAACCTGAGTTTGCAGGCGGTGACGGAGCCTGGCGACTGGGTGATTGTCGAAAACCCCTGCTTTTATGGCGCGCTGCAGGCGCTGGAACGCCTGAAGCTCAAAGCGTTGTCGGTCGCCACAGACGTCCGGGAGGGGATAGACCTGAACGCCCTTGAACAGGCGCTGAATGACTATCCGGTAAAAGCCTGCTGGCTGATGACCAACGGCCAGAATCCGCTTGGTTTTACGCTAAGTGCAGAGAAAAAAGCCCGTCTGGTCGCCCTCCTGACAAAGCATAACGTCACCCTGATTGAGGACGATGTATACAGTGAGCTCTATTTCGGCCGCGAAAAACCGCTTCCGGCAAAAGCCTGGGATCGGGACGACATGACGCTTCACTGCTCCTCTTTTTCAAAATGTCTGGTGGCGGGATTTCGTATCGGCTGGGTGGCGGCCGGAAAACATGCGCGACGCATTCAGCAGTTGCAACTGATGAGCACGTTATCGACCAGCTCCCCTATGCAGCTGGCGCTGGTGGACTACCTGGCGACTAAACGCTACGACGCCCATCTTCGCCGCCTGCGACGAACGCTCGCTGAGCGAAAACAGCAAGCCTGGCAGTCACTGCTGCGCCATATGCCCGCCGGGGTCAAAATTCACCATAACGACAGCGGCTACTTTTTATGGCTGGAGCTTCCGGCACTGCTGGATGCCGGGCTGCTGAGTGAAAAGGCCTTAACGCACCATATCAGCATTGCGCCAGGAAAAATGTTTTCCACTTCTGACGCATGGACACCGTTCTTCCGTTTTAATACCTCCTGGGCGTGGGGAGAGCGAGAAGAGCAGGCGGTGATTCAGTTAGGAAAATTAATTAGCACGATGTTGAAATAATCTTTTTCCCCTTATTTAAATAAACATTTCTTATCCTGATGACGGCGCTACGAATATTTCGCAGTGCCCGGTCATAGGAAATCTGCATACTGCCTCGCGCCGCTAACCCCTTGTCTATAATCCAGTTAACGGGGAATGCGCCCTCGGTCACACCTTGATGAAATTTCCTGAAGCCAAACGGTGCGGCGCAATTGCGCGGTCTACGTTTAATAAGGGAGATATTTTTACGGCACGGCTGCCGCTAAATTTCATTGCGACAGGAGTAATTCTTATGAGCAAAAAATTTGCCCGCAGCAGCCTGTGCGCGCTCGGCATGACTATCATGACAGCGCACGCCGCAGAACCACCTAAGGCGATAGGTGACGGGGAAGGTCGTCTGGATATTATTGCCTGGCCGGGCTATATCGAGCGTGGGCAGACCGATAAAAACTATGACTGGGTCACCCAGTTTGAAAAAGAGACCGGTTGTGCCGTTAACGTGAAAACGGCGGCCACGTCAGATGAAATGGTCAGCCTGATGGCGAAAGGGGGATACGATCTGGTCACCGCGTCAGGCGATGCATCGCTTCGCCTGATCATGGGCAAACGCGTTCAGCCGATAAATCCCGAACTCATCCCGAACTGGAAAACCCTCGACACGCGCATTGTGAAGGGGGAATGGTTTAACGTGGGCGGCAAGGTCTACGGTACGCCCTATCAGTGGGGGCCAAACCTGCTGATGTACAACACCAAAACCTTCCCGACGCCACCGGACAGCTGGAGTGTGGTCTTTACCAAACAGGATCTGCCGGACGGTAAAACCAATCAGGGTCGCGTGCAGGCATATGACGGGCCAATTTATATCGCCGATGCGGCGCTGTTCGTCAAAGCCACCCAGCCACAGCTGGGCATCAGCGATCCCTACCAGCTCACCGAAGAACAATATGCCGCGGTGCTGAAAGTGCTTCGCGACCAGCATGCCCTGATCCACCGCTACTGGCATGACACCACCGTCCAGATGAGCGACTTCAAAAATGAAGGCGTTGTGGCTTCCAGCGCCTGGCCATATCAGGCAAATGCGCTGAAGGCTGAGAACCAGCCCATCGCCACCGTCTTCCCGAAAGAAGGGGTAACCGGCTGGGCGGATACCACCATGCTCCACGCCCAGGCAAAACACCCGATGTGCGCCTACAAATGGATGAACTGGTCGCTGACGCCAAAAGTGCAGGGCGATCTGGCGGCATGGTTCGGCTCACTGCCCGTCGTGCCTGAAGGGTGTAAAGCCAGTACGCTGCTGGGTGATAAAGGTTGTGAAACAAACGGTTATAACGAATTCGACAAAATCCTGTTCTGGAAAACCCCGACCGCTCAAGGTGGCAAATTCGTGCCGTACAGCCGCTGGACGCAGGATTACATCGCCATCATGGGTGGACGATAATCGCCCGGGAGCAGAACATGACGTACGCAGTAGAATTTAACAATGTTTCCCGGCTGTATGGCGATGTGCGGGCGGTGGACGGGGTGACCATTGCCATTCGCGACGGGGAGTTTTTCTCCATGCTGGGGCCTTCGGGCTCCGGCAAAACTACCTGCCTGCGCCTGATAGCGGGTTTTGAACAGCTGTCAGGCGGCACGATTTCTATTTTCGGCAAAGAGGCGAGCGCGCTACCGCCATGGGAGCGGGATGTAAATACCGTCTTTCAGGATTATGCGCTATTCCCGCATATGTCGATCCTCGATAATGTCGCCTACGGGCTGATGGTGAAAGGCGTCGACAAGAAGAAACGCCATGCCCAGGCGCGTGATGCCCTGGAAAAAGTAGGGCTGAGCTTTGCCATCGCCCGCAAACCTTCGCAACTTTCCGGCGGCCAGCGCCAGCGTGTCGCCATCGCCCGGGCGCTGGTCAATGAACCGCGCGTCCTGCTGCTGGACGAACCGCTGGGCGCGCTCGATCTCAAACTGCGCGAACAGATGCAATTCGAGCTGAAGAAACTTCAGCAGGAACTCGGCATTACCTTTATTTTCGTCACCCACGATCAGGGCGAAGCGCTCTCCATGTCGGACCGGGTGGCGGTATTCAATAACGGCCGCATCGAGCAGGTGGATACCCCGCGCGATCTCTATATGCGTCCGCGCACGCCGTTTGTCGCCGGTTTTGTGGGCACGTCCAACGTCTTTGATGCAGCGCTTGCGCAGAAAATTTGCGGCATGGAAGGTATCTATTCCCTGCGCCCGGAACATATTCGCCTGAACGAGGGCGGTGAGGTTCAGGTTCAGGGTATCGTGCAGGCCGTTCAGTATCAGGGAGCCGCCACGCGCCTGGAGCTGAAGCTTGCCGAGGGGGCCAAACTGCTGGTCAGCCAGGCCAACCTCAGCGATGTCTCGCTGCTGAGCGGCATTGCGCCGGGGCAGGCGGTGATGGCCTCGTGGTCACGCGAGGCGATGATTCGCCTGCATGAGGAAAGGTGAAATGGATATGAGTGTCGCTCATCCTCCCGCACCGCACGGCCGCTTGAGCCGCATGACGGCACTGTTCTGGCGTAAGCCGTCGCTCGGCCTGTTCCTGCTGCTGCTTGCCCCGCTGATGTGGTTTGGCATCGTCTATTTCGGATCGTTGCTGACCCTACTGTGGCAGGGGTTTTACACCTTTGACGACTTCACCATGGCGGTCACGCCGGACCTGACGCTGGCGAATATTCAGGCGCTCTTCAATCCGGCAAACTACGACATCATCCTGCGCACCTTAACGATGGCGATCGCGGTCACTTTGGCCAGCGCCATTCTGGCATTCCCGATGGCCTGGTATATGGCGCGTTACACCCGCGGCAAGTGGAAAGCGTTCTTCTATATCGCCGTGATGCTGCCGATGTGGGCGAGCTACATTGTCAAAGCCTACGCCTGGACGTTGCTGCTGGCGAAGGATGGTGTGGCGCAATGGTTTCTCAGTCATATGGGGCTGGAACCGATCCTCACCTCACTTCTTACGCTCCCGGCGATAGGCGGTAACACGTTATCCACCTCCGGGCTGGGGCGCTTTCTGGTCTTTGTCTATATCTGGCTGCCGTTTATGATCCTGCCCGTGCAGGCCGCGCTGGAACGTCTGCCAGCGTCGTTACTGCAGGCTTCAGCCGACCTCGGCGCGCGCCCCCGCCAGACCTTTCGCTATGTTGTATTGCCGCTGGCGATCCCGGGAATTGCCGCGGGTTCGATATTTACCTTTTCCCTGACGCTGGGGGATTTCATCGTCCCGCAGCTGGTGGGGCCGCCGGGCTATTTCATCGGTAACATGGTCTACGCTCAGCAGGGCGCTATCGGCAATATGCCCATGGCGGCTGCGTTTACGCTGGTTCCCATTGTGCTGATTTCGCTTTATCTGGCGTTCGTGAAACGTCTGGGAGCATTCGATGCACTCTGAACGCGCACCGTTGTTCCTGAAAGTGGCGGCATGGGGAGGCGTCATCTTCCTGCACTTCCCGCTGCTGATTATCGCGATCTACGCCTTTAACACTGAAGATGCTGCCTTCAGCTTCCCGCCGCAGGGGCTGACGTTCAAGTGGTTTAGCGTGGCGGCGGGGCGTGGCGATATCATTGAATCCGTGACGTTGTCACTTCAGATTGCCGCGCTCTCCACCGCCATTGCCTTGGTGCTTGGCACGCTTGCTGCAGCGGCGCTGTGGCGAAGCGACTTTTTTGGCAAAAACGCCATTTCACTGTTGCTGCTGTTGCCCATTGCCTTACCGGGAATCATTACCGGTCTGGCGCTGCTGACCGCATTTAAAACGATCAACCTTGAACCGGGTTTTTTCACCATCGTTGTCGGGCACGCCACATTCTGCGTGGTGGTGGTGTTCAACAACGTCATTGCCCGGTTCAGACGCACCTCCTGGAGTCTGGTGGAGGCGTCAATGGATCTCGGGGCCGACGGGTGGCAAACATTCCGCTATGTGGTGTTGCCCAATCTGGGTTCAGCACTTCTGGCGGGCGGAATGCTGGCCTTTGCCCTGTCGTTTGACGAAATCATCGTCACAACCTTTACGGCGGGACACGAGCGCACGTTACCTCTGTGGTTGCTCAATCAGCTCGGCCGTCCTCGCGACGTGCCGGTCACCAACGTTGTTGCACTGTTGGTCATGCTGGTGACAACTTTCCCCATTCTGGGTGCCTGGTGGCTAACCCGCGATGGCGAGAACATCGCCGGCAGCGGGAAATAACATTGATTTGAACAGGACAATGCTATGCAAACACATCTGCTGATAAAGGGTGAACTGGTCGCCGGACAAGGCGAAAAGCAGCCGGTATACAACCCGGCCACCGGAGAAGTACTGCTGGAGATTGCTGAAGCCTCTGTCGCGCAAGTTGACGCGGCTGTTCAGGCCGCCGATGGGGCTTTTATCGACTGGGGGCAGACCACGCCCAAAGCGCGTGCGGAATGTCTGCTGAAACTGGCTGACGCCATTGAGGCGCAGGGTGAAGAATTTGCCAGGCTTGAATCGCTCAACTGCGGGAAGCCGCTCCACTGTGCTCTGGGGGATGAAATTCCGGCGGTGGTCGACGTGTTTCGTTTCTTCGCCGGGGCGGCCCGCTGCCTGAACGGTCTGGCCGCAGGTGAATACCTTGAGGGGCACACCTCGATGATCCGCCGTGATCCGGTGGGGGTAGTTGCATCGATTGCGCCGTGGAACTACCCGCTGATGATGGCAGCCTGGAAGCTGGCACCCGCGCTGGCTGCCGGTAACTGCGTGGTGATCAAACCCTCTGAAATCACGCCGCTGACGGCGTTAAAACTGGGAGAACTGGCGAAAGATATCTTCCCGGCAGGCGTTGTGAACGTGTTATTTGGTCGCGGTAAGACGGTTGGCGATCCGCTCACCGGGCATGACAAAGTCCGCATGGTGTCGCTGACCGGTTCAATTGCCACCGGCGAGCATATCATCGGCCATACGGCGTCCTCCATTAAGCGCACCCACATGGAGCTGGGCGGTAAGGCTCCGGTAATCGTTTTTGATGATGCTGACCTGGACGCGGTTGTCGAAGGGGTGCGAACGTTTGGTTTCTACAATGCCGGGCAGGACTGTACGGCGGCCTGCCGCATTTATGCCCAGAAAGGCATATATCCTGCGCTGGTTGAAAAGCTGGGTGCTGCGGTCGCCAGCCTCAAAATGGGGGCGCCGGAAGATGCCGCTACTGAACTGGGGCCGCTAAGTTCGGCCGCTCACCTTTCACGCGTCTGTCAGGCTGTCGATCAGGCGAAAGCGCTCGGTCATATCAGCGTTGTGACGGGCGGAAGCAAAAAGGAGGGGGCTGGCTACTACTTCCAGCCGACCCTGCTGGCGGGGGCAAAACAGGACGATGCCATTGTTCAGCGCGAAGTGTTTGGGCCGGTGGTGAGCGTCACTGAATTTGACGATGAAGCGCAGGTGCTGGCCTGGGCGAATGATTCACAGTATGGCCTGGCGTCATCGGTCTGGACCAAAGACGTGGGCCGTGCTCATCGTCTGAGTGCGCGGTTGCAGTACGGCTGTACCTGGGTGAATACCCACTTTATGCTGGTGAGCGAAATGCCGCACGGCGGCATGAAGTTATCCGGCTACGGCAAAGATATGTCGGTGTACGGACTTGAGGATTATACGGTCGTCCGGCATGTGATGATCAAACACTAAGCCATCCTGCCTGGCCGCTTGCGCGGCCGGGCATTCTCCTTCTTCGCCCTGCGTGTTAAGCAAGCTACTCCATTGTTATTAGCCATAATATTTAAGTGGTTATTCTGTAACGAAAAAACTTGATCTGTATCAACATATGACGCATATTGCGTGCGGTTATTTTTTCGGCTCTGGTATACAGAATGACGTTGTATCAAAAGATGTTGGTTTTTTACGCAGTGATGGCTTCCATCTGTGCATTAATTACCTGGTTCCTTTCAAAAGATCGCAAACGCATCCGCCTGCTCAGCGCGTTTCTGGTGGGGTCGACCTGGCCGATGAGCTTCCCCGTTGCGCTCCTGATCTCGCTTTTCTGAAGCACGCTTCCACTTTTTCCAGATGAACATGGCATTCCTGATTCGATAACTGTATAAATACACAGTGCATCGTAAAAGGAGTGCTTATGAACAGTTTTTACTCGCAGCAGGCGGGTTGCACCGTGCGCTGGCATGATTTGCCCGGCTCAGGCGAGCCCGTGGTCTTCATCCACGGGCTGGGGTGTGCCTCTTCCTATGAATATCCCCGCGTTGTCCGTGACCTTAAGTTTGGCGCACGCCGGGCCATTCTCATTGATTTGCCCGGCAGCGGTTACAGTGATAAACCCGAGCACTACAGCTACCGCACGACTGACCAGGCCCGCGTGGTGGCAGAGCTGATTGACCACCTTGAATTGGATGCCTTCTGGTTATACGGCCACAGCATGGGCGGCAGTATCGCGATTGAAACGGCGGCAATGCTGGGACCGCGTGTTAAAGGACTGATGGTGTCGGAACCTAATTTTCACGCGGGTGGTGGGATGTTCAGCCGCTCGATTGCGGCGCAAACCGAACAGCAGTTTCTGGAACAGGGTTATGACGCCATGCTCAGCGCAGAAACCTCAGCGTGGGCGGGGTGTCTGCAAAGCAATGCGCCGTATGCAGTCTGGCGCGGAGCAAAGAGCCTGGTTGAGGGTGTAATGCCGGTATGGGAAACGCAATTCCTGTCGCTCTCGTGCCCGGTGACGCTAATCTTCGGCGAACATTCTCTGCCTGACGACGATGTTGATAATCTGAAGCAGAAAGGCGTTGAGGTAAAAATTATCCCTGCGGCGGGGCATTCTATGTCGTGGGAAAATCCGTCAGCACTGGCTCAGACGTTAGCCGGGTGTATGACGGAGTGATGTGCGCAAAAGTTTCGCCCGGCGGCGCGACGCTTGCACGGGCCTACGATGAATTGTGCAAGGTATTGATATTATGGCGGAATGTAGGCCGGGTAAGCGCAGCGCCACCCGGCAAGAATGGCAACTACATGATTAAAGCCCGTAATGCCTGACGTGCGTCAGGTTGAATATCATGCGGATGCTGGTAATCAATGTTCTCTATCGCCCGGCTATAGAGGGCAACCAGCCAGTCGTAAACGTACGCGGTGGCCGCATGGACTGGCTGTTCCGCCAGACGCGTCAGACGTGGCGCGGCGCTGCTGACGACGGGCGTAACGAAGATAGCCTGTCCCTTGCGGATGCGGCTTGCCGGACGCTCTGCTGAAGGCGTTTGGTCATACCCCAGCCAGCCAACGAAATTGCCCATCACGGCGTGCAGTTGCGCGGCGCTGCTCTTATCCGCTTCAACAATACGCTGAAGCTGTTGCGCCAGATTAAGCCGGTAGCTGGTGACCACCAGAACATCCGCGATTTGCTGTAATACTGCGGGTTCCAGACCGAGACGGGCGGCCGTGGCCTCATTACGGCTCCACTGACGCAGATGATTTATCCATACTCTGTGTGCCAGACGCGCCTTGTCCTTCGTCTGGAACTGACCAGCACTTTCCTGGGCGTTATCGGTAAACAGATCAATGGTATCCGTAAACAGCCCATTGACCTGCTCCTCGCGCGGTTGCTGGACGGCGAGCAGTGTTTCAAACGCTTTCATCGGCGGCATCAATCCTTCAAGCAGCTCGCCGTGACGGGCGGCACTGCTTTGCAGGGTGCGCACCATGTTTTCGGCCTGGGCGCGTCGGGTAGCCGGTTCCTCAACCAGCGGGGCGAGATAACTGCGCATTAGCGCCGAAAGCTCCTGGCGAAGCAAGCTTTTCAGCGTTCCAAGGCGCTTCTGCCGCTGCGCAGGGAGCGTGGCCTGAGACAACCACTCAATGACGCGCTGCATGCTGTGGCTATCCAGCGCCTGCAGCGTGCCCCAGCGTAAACCCGGTTTACCGAGCAGATGCTGTACGGCTTCATCAAGATTCTGGCGGGTGGTAAAGCGGGCGTCATGCGGGGTAATCGCCCACACCAGCCCCGGCAGGGCAGACTCTTCAGCAGGCTGCGTCTCTTTGACCCAGTTCATTAACACTTTTGCTTTTTTGGCCGTCTGCTCGTGCTGCGCTGTCGAATTGCAGATAACCAGCACGTCAGGCTGTAGCTGCTGGCGGTAATGGTCGAGCAACCACTGACATTTTGCCTGCGCTAACGGATCGGCACTGCTGTCTTCAAAGACCGGAATATCAATGATATCAACGTTATCCAGCGCACCACTCTCAACCGGCAGAACCAGCTCGCGGGTCAGGAAGGCCAGCACGTCAACCGGGAGGCTGATGGCGTTGAGCATGTCGCCGTTATTCAGCGGATGAAGCAGCGTCTCCTGTGCGTCCTGCTGGGTTAAGGTGCCATGCGTCAGGAACCCTTCACCCGGCAAGCCAAAGCTATCTACCAGCAGACTCAGCGGAGCAGCAAGCTCGCTGGCATGGCTGGTCTGGTGCAGAACATGGGCGAGCTTCAGCCACTGTTGGGTGAATTCCTGTTGCTCACCCCACAGCAGCGACCAGACGCTTGCCCGGGTGCTGAGATCAAGTGAAGGCACCAGTTGGGCAAGCTCATACCACAGGGCATCATCAATTTGCTGTTTCGCAGCGGGTATTGTGCACTGCCAGAAGCGGGCGATGGCACCCACTTCCTGCGCCGTGATACCCGGTACGCCCTGCGGCTGACGCAGGCCACGCCATTTCTCAAGACGGGTCTCAATGACCGCCTTATCCACTGCGCGCATCTGCGGATGCAGCGTCGTGCGGGCAATAAACAGCTGTACCAGCTCGGCCTCGGTGATCAGACTCAGACGTAGCGGAAACGCCTCATCGACCACCTCCCGGTTTTCCCGGGTAAAGCGGACGGCCATGTTGGTCAGGGCATGACCCGGATTGATATGCGAAAAATAGTCAAAGGTGCGCTGGCCTGGCGTAACGTTTAGCCGTCCATTACCGCTGCCGCACAGCGACAGCAGCAGGTGTGCTTTTGCGCTCTGCGAATGACCGTAAAGTCCAATGCTGCTCTGGCGGGTCAGGGCACGTTCAATAGCCTGCTCTCGCGCCTGCGCCGCGTTGATGCGGGCAAGCAGGGCGTCAGCATCGTTGTCCAGAACAGGGGCATTCATGCGCGTCTCATTAATCCACCCGATTAACGCCTGAGTGGTGGTGGTCGTCGCTGTCATTTCAGGTATACGCTCCCGCTGTCGATCCAGTAGTGGCTGCCGCTGTGTCGGCGATCGGCCAGAGTATTCAGTTTGAAGGTTAAGGCGTCAGGCGCTACCGGTGTGCCGTCCTGTAGCCAGGCATCGCTCAGTTCAAAGGACTCAGGACCTTCCTGCTTGCTGCCGCCGCAGAGCTTAAGCCGCACGTTCAGCACGCCGTCACCGGCAATCGCTTTCGCCAGTTCAGCCGAATTGATGCTGAGCGTATAAAGCGGCGTGGCAGGCCAGCGTGCGTTCGCCAGCTGCCGGAAGCCGAGGGTGACGTTGCCGCGTAGCGGGAAGTGCAGGCGTGCGTCGAGTTTTGCGCCCGGCTTATCGAGGTCGATATCCTGATACCAGACGTTTTCCTCACGCAGGGTATTAACGGTGTTATCCAGCACGCCGAGATAACGCACGGTAGAATACGCGCCAATGTCCGCGGCTTTAAAGTTGAAGCGCGGCAGACGCAGGTCGAGCGCCAGGCTGCACAGCATGGCACCCACGGCGGCGGTTGATTTAGGGTTACCAATGCGCCCCTGCTGACTGAACGGATACCACTCATGTACCTGGTATTTATCCAGCCAGACGATGCGATTGACCGGCACCGGCTGCAGGTGACGGATCAGCGCCTGAACGCCGGGCAGGCAGCCAGGGCGACCGGTAATCAGCAGAATATCGCAGCTGTAGTGGGAAATCGCTTCACAGACTGCGTGAAGCGGAGAGGTCAGCGTAAACTGACCGGCCAGCATCGCATCCTGCATCTCGCGGAAATTGACGTGCAGCGGTACGGCGAACAGGTCGAACGCTTCTGAGCCCGCAGGCAGGGCATGATCAATCGCCTGCTGCAGATAATTCATGACGTTGCGGGTTGGTTTCTGCGGCAGAAGATCGCCAAAGGTGGCATGCAGGCCAGCCAGCGGATCGTCAACGTCACTGGATTCCCACGCGGCAAGAATGGCGTGGCCAATCGGCATAAAGAGCTGTAGCGCCGTTTGCTGGCGCAGCACGGCCTGGGTATCAATACGCCCGGAGTCGCCGAACAGCGACGCCATGAGCAGCGAGGCGTCCGCAATCCCGGATTTCTGCAGCTGCGTTTGCAGGGCGGGCAGCACGTAGCGCTGAATCACGTCCAGCAGGGTATCATCGCCCGCCACTTTAAACCCTTCGCGGAACAGTAGCTGCGGCGTGATTTTGACGTTATTACCGGAGCCGTCATCCAGTTGATAATGGGTGATCGCCATATCCGTGGTGCCGCCACCGATGTCGATAGACGCGACGCGCAATGCGCGGCCGGGCTGCACACCCGGCTCAGGCTCACGATCCGTGCGGGCGAGGGAGGCAAAGAAGGCTTCCGTCTGGCCGCCAAAATGGGAGATCGCTTCGTTATACAGCCAGACCAGTTGACCACAGCTGGCCTCATCCCACTCCATCTGGATTTCAGGGACCGGCACCACGCTTTTTTCCTGCTGTTTGCGGGTGGCAAAATCCTCATCCTGCGGGTGCCAGCCCATCGCTTTCCAGACGATGGCGATGGCTTCGAACATGCGGCGACGGAAAATCTCGCGCTCCTGCTTTGGCATTGCCGAGGGCAGGGTCAGGATCAGGGTGCGCAGCTGGCGTGGCGAGGCAGGGAAGCCCAGACGCAGGCGGGTGGCGACGCTGTTGATCTGACCCAGCGCCTGCGCCAGCAGCTCGCACAGCATATGCGTCATCAGGGTGCTGCGGCTGTACTGAGGCGAGAAGACCGGCAGTCGCTCGTCCTGCGGTAACGTAAACAGCGGTTCACCGTCATCGTTCATCAGGTTCATCAGCGGGAACGCCGTGGCAAGCGGCTCACGCTGGGTTTTGCCGTTCATCTGACTAAAGCGCCAGTCCTGCACCACCGGTGTTTCATCCCACAAATAGCGACGCGGGCTGGAGATGCCGCTGTTCCCTTCGGTTCCCAGACGCTGCATCGCCAGCTTGCGGGCTTCATCACCCACGCGAACGATCGACGGCCAGACAAACGCATCTTCGCGTCCACTTTCAACCGAGAAGTGCTGTTTGCCAAAGCGTGCTTCGGAAAACTCGAGACGGCTGGTAAACAGAGGCTCATTGAGGAATTGCGGCTCGCTCAATGAACGAACCTGTAACTCGGCGGTCTGCCGCAGTCCATCGTTCGCATCGCCGTGGTCTTCAATAATGACGCCGCAGGTGTGAGTGTTACCGACGTCGAGGATCAGGTCGACCGGAATCGCTGGCGTACTGAGGGTATGGGTAACAAATTTCACTTCCGGCACGGTGAGCTGTTCACCGAGCATGGTCAGCAGGTTAAGCCAGTGAGCCTGATATTCAAAGCTGCGCATCGCCTGATGCAGGTCACGTTCAGAACGATTTTCAACGCCGTCAGCATACTGGGTAAATGCTTCACGCAGCCAGCCGTCAATCCAGGTCTGGTCGAGGAAGCTTTCAACCTCGCTATCGCGCCAGGCCAGCGCGAAACGGGTGCCGTTCAGAATATCGTTTTCAACCGGCGATAGCGCGGAGGTGGCATGTTCCGCAATCTGGCTGTCGAGGGCGAGGGTCACGCGGTGCGTATTGCCTGCGGTGTCGGGGGTGTCGAGCTTGCGGACCTGCACGCGGGCCCAGTTATCCGGCCCCTCCACAAAGGTGCGCGGCGGGTTGAAACGCAGGAACGGGACGGGAAGCCAGACGCCGTCCAGCACCGCAAGGGACTGCTGCAGCGGGATAGTCGTTTCCGGTTTAACCACTTCAGGCTGGCCGCCGTGCGTTCCCGGCACGGTATAGCGCCCGTTAACCAGATCGAAATCGAGGCGTAGAAGAGGGCCGTTGGCGGTCTTACGTACGAAGCGCCCGTGGCTGGCGGTGTCCTGCGGCGTCAGCCCGAAATCGAGGAATTGCACGCCGCTGTTGGCAATAAGCGTAACGCTTTGTTTATAGTCGCAAAGATTTACCAGCATAGGATCAGGCACCTGCTTTCTTGAACGTCAGGGGGACGACGGTGTTGGCATCATAACGGGCGCGACATTCTGCGATATCGCTGGTGCCGGCTTTACAGGCGACTTCCGGCATCGGGTAGCGGGAACCGTCGGTGCAGCGGGCCGTGCCGCGACTCTTGATCATCAGCTCACCATTGCTGTGTAGCCCGGAGAAGATCTCCGCGCGGCAGACAATATTGTCGCCATGGACTATGCGGGCGAAACCTTTATTGTTCTGGATTTGATAGCGCATTGACGGTGGCTTGCCGGTGACCGGATCTTTCACGTCGAGAATCGCGCGCCAGGTACCGTTCAGGAAGCGTGTCGATCCGGCTTTCACCTGACCGGCCTCCATTACCATGGCATCTTTCGGGATCGCGACAATCACCACGGGAGCGGGTTCAGGCTCTTTTTCTTTGCTCGCCACCACCTCAGCCTGATGCAGGGGTAAATTCATCGCCAGTGGCTCAACGGCTTTGATCGGTTTTGGGGCGATAGCCACGGGCTCAGGGACCGGCGCAGGCGCGGGCTCTGCAGAAGGGGCCGGTTTTGGCCACATCAGCGGGGCGGCAATAGCGGCAACGATCACCGCCGCGACCGGCAGCGTCCAAAGGGGAACGCGACGCTTCTTCGTGATGACGACAGGAGCGGGTTCAGGCGCAGGTTGCGCAACAACCGGTGCGGGCTCGGGCGCATACAGGTCTTCCGGCGTAATCCGTATCGCGGCGACCGGGGCAATCAGCGGCTCGTCAGCTTTTTCAAAGGTGATGGCCGGTTCGGGCACTAGCTCGGGCTCGGGTTCAGGATCTTCAATCACAACAGGGGCGGGCTCAGGGATCAGCGATTCACGCAGGCAGTCGAGGACATCGTCACGCGCATTTTCATTCAGGTTCACAAAACCCCAGAAGCACAGGATCGGTTTTCCGTCGACGAGAAAAACGAAATTTTCCCCAGGGAACTGAAATGCTTTCGACAGCAGCGAGCCGAAGAGCTGTTGCGCTGTTTTCGGCGACTGAAGGCATTTCTTGCTTAACGACTCTACGCTCGCAAGGGTGTTTTCCAGATAGCGCAGGGCGCGATAGCGGTCGTCCTCATCAGCCGCTTTCCAGCTGGTGACGTTTCCCTCCACCGGGGAGTACCAGTCCACGCGGTCGCCGCTGTCGTTGACCTGCGGAATCGCCAGACAGTCAACGATAGCCTGTTGTTTGCGCAACCGGAGCGCTTCCCGAATTTGTAACGCTGATTCAAAAACGGCTTGTCCGCCGCCGCCCACGGCCTGAAAATCATCCAGGTTACCGCTGCGTAAAAGAGTTTTAGCCACGATTTGATCCCATATACTTCTTCACACCGTTACTTTAACGAAACGAGGAAGAAAACAAACGGAGGAAGAGACGCTAAAAGGGCCGATTTCTTGCGGCATAGAAAGTGACGGTTGTGCTTGACGGATAATGGCACTTAAGGCAAATCATCTTTTCGGATGCTGACCGTAAAACCAGCAAAAAACGCGGCTTTAGAATAACCTGATAGTGTTTCGTTATTTGCCAGGTCATAACGGCTGTGCTGTTATTACTGTCCTATATAATAAAACTGTCAGGGTTATAACCATGTCTACAGGGAAAACACTGCTCGCCCTTGCGCTGAGCGCGCTTTTACCAGCCGGTGCCGCGTGGGCGGCAAACAACGACACCTTAATTTACTGTTCTGAAGCGTCACCCGAGTCGTTCAACCCGCAAATCGCCAGTTCCGGCCCCTCTTTTGTCGCCAGTTCTCAGGTACTGTACAACCGCCTGATCAATTTCGACCCGGTGAAAAACACGCCGGTTCCGTCGCTGGCGGAATCCTGGACGATTTCACCGGACGGTAAGACCTATACCTTTACCCTGCGCAAAGGGGTGAAGTTCAACAGCAACAAATACTTCAAGCCGACCCGCGACTTTAACGCCGATGACGTTATTTTCTCGGTTATGCGTCAGAAAGACCCTAAGCATCCGTACCACAACGTGTCCCAGGGTAACTATGAATACTTTAACGACGTGGGTCTTGATAAGCTGATTCAGGACGTCAAAAAAGTCGACGATTACCACGTTCAGTTCACCCTGAGTGAACCCAACGCCGCGTTCCTGGCCGACTGGGGGATGGATTTTGCCTCGATTCTCTCCGCAGAATACGCCGATGCGATGCTGAAAAAAGGTACGCCTGAAAACGTGGACACCTGGCCGATCGGTACCGGTCCTTATGTGCTGCAGCAGTACAAAGTGGATTCACTGATCCGCTACGTCGCTAATCCGAACTACTGGGATGGCGAGGTGCCGACCAAACATCTGATCTTCTCCATCACGCCAAATGTGGAGACGCGTCTGGCGAAACTGCAGACCAACGAATGCCAGATTATACCCGCGCCGTCTCCGGTGCAGTTTGAGGTGATTAAGAAGAACAAAGACCTGACGCTGCACTCGGTTGATGCGCTGAACGTCGGCTATCTGGCGTTTAACACCGAGAAAAAACCGTTTGATAACGTGCTGGTGCGCCAGGCGCTGAACTACGCGACCGACAAAAAGGCTATCGTTAACGCGGTCTTTATGGGGTCGGGGACGGTGGCAAAATCGCCGATCCCACCCAATATGATGGGCTTTAATAACGAGCTGAAGGATTACAGCTACGATCCGGAAAAAGCGAAAGCGCTGCTGAAGCAGGCCGGGCTGGAGAAGGGCGCAGACGTTACGCTATGGTCAATGCCGGTTCAGCGTCCGTATAATCCAAACTCGCGTCGCATTGCGGAGATGATCCAGAGCGACTGGGCGAAGGTGGGCGTAAAGGCAAAAATCGTCTCTTACGAGTGGGGCGAATATCTCTCCGGAATGCGTAAAGGCGAACATGATTCCGCACTGTTTGGCTGGATGTCCGATAACGGCGACCCGGACAACTTTGCCGATGTGCTGCTGGGCTGCAACAGCATTAAAACCGGGTCAAATGCCGCACGCTGGTGCGATAAAGGTTATGATTCCCTGGTACAAAAAGCGAAGCTGACCAGCAATCCAGCTGAGCGTGCGAAGCTCTATGGCCAGGCGCAGGAGATTTTCTACCAGCAGGCGCCGTGGATCGCACTGGCAAACGGCAAAACGTTCTATGCGACCCGCAGCAACGTGACCGGGTACAGCGTGAGCCTGATGGGCAGTGATTTTTCAAAAGCGAAGCTGAACTAAGCATTTTATTGCCGGGTGGCGGCTACGCCTTACCCGGCCTACATTTTGCACCCGTAGGCCCGGTAAGCGTAGCGCCACCGCGCACGTGAGGAGGAGTGACAATGTCACATTTAAACGACGTGATCGCCCGCGTGGATGCCGCCATCGACGAGAGCGTGATTGCCCATATGAACGAACTGCTGATTGAACTGAGCGATGATGCCGAGCTCAGCCGGGAAGAACGCTATACCCAGCAGCAGCGTCTGCGTACCGCGATTTCGCATCACGGTAAGCAGCATAAAGAAGAAATGGACGCGCGGCAGGAACAGCTGACCAAAGGCGGCACGATTCTGTAGCCTCAAAACTGGCGTCGTGCGACCAGCCAGGCCCCGACAACCAGCATCACCGCACCGCACACCGGGCCTGCCAGGGCGCGGAGTGGAACGCCATGGCTTCTCAGAACGTCCATCACCAGCCCACCGATCAGCTGGCTGGCCACCAGTACGGCGATGGTGGTCGCTGCGCCAACGTTCTGATATCCGCTGATACTGGCAAATACGAAAAACGAACCCAGCAGTCCCGGAATAAGCGTCCACCAGCGCACCGTTGCGGCCAGCTCGCTAAACCCGGCGACGCCCTGTTTCAGCAGCAGAATGCTGACAAACAGCACGATGCCGACCAGCGAGTTGAGCAGCATCGCGATCAGAATGGTGGAGGAGGATTGGGTGATGCGAACCATCAAGGTATTCTGCACCACCAGACCGATCCCCGCCGCCACCAGAAATGCCAGCGTCAGTGATTGATTCATGGAATAGCGTCCGGGTCGCTGCGCTCGTCAAGCTGCAGCTGCATAAAGATTAAGTCCAGCCACCGGCCAAACTTGGTTCCCACCTGCGGCATTTGTCCGGTAGTCACGAAACCGAGGGTTTCATGAAGGTGAATGGAGGCCTGATTTTGCGCTTCAATACCGGCCACCATCACATGTTTACCGAGGGTGCGGGCCTCGTTAATCAGCGCTTTCATCAACGTGCGGCCAATCCCCTTGCCCTGATGATCCGGATGGACATAGACCGAATGTTCTACCGTATGGCGGAAACCATCAAAGGCTCGCCAGTCACCGAAAGAGGCGTATCCGGTAATAACACCATTTTCCTCGCTCACCAGAACCGGATAGCCTGCAAGTGTACGAGCCTCAAACCACGCGATACGGTTATCGGTGTCGACGGTTTTATCGTTCCAGATAGCGGCAGTGTGCAGCACCGCGTGGTTATAGATCTCTCCTATTGCAGCGCAGTCTTCTTTGCAGGCATGACGAACGATCATTATGTTCCCTCTGTGTGTTGTTCACTATAGTATTACGTTGTAGATACGATATTACACAACTGCATCTTCCGGGCGCTACGCCATAAGCCCTATTTTTTTGTTATCAGAACCCCATTGAAATGCCATTCATACACTATAGTATGACGTCATGAACACAATAACAGACACAATGAATCAACGAATTAGTGCAAGAATTCGTCTTGAACGCGAGTCCCGCGGATGGTCCCTGAGCGAGCTGGCTGACCGGGCAGGGGTCTCGCGCGCGATGATCCACAAAATTGAGCGCGGAGACAGCAGCCCGACAGCGACTCTTCTTGCCCGCCTGTCCGGCGCGTTTGGCATCAGCATGTCCACGCTGATTGCACGCGCGGAGATGCAGGAAGGTAAACTCCTGCGCCTTGCCAATCAGCCTGTCTGGCGCGACCCGCAAACGCACTATCTCCGCCGTCATGTTTCTCCCCGTACCGATCTGCCCATCGACCTTGTTCAGGTAGAACTGCCTGCCGGGAGCGATGTGCCGATGCCCGCATCGTCTTACGCGCTGGCTCGTCAGCTCATCTGGCTGCAGTCCGGCGAGCTGGTGTTTCAGGAAGGCGACACACGCCACGAGATGCAGGCCGGTGACTGTCTTGAACTTGGGCCGCCAAATGACTGCCGTTTCATCAACGAAACGAATGAAAGCTGTGTCTACCTGGTTGTACGGCTTAACCAGTCGGGCTCGTAAAGGAAGCGATAACGCCGTTCATGAGCCAGGCTGTAATGACATTTGTAGCAGAAGGAGATCCTGATGAATCACGCTGTTTCGCAAAATCGCCGCTGGGTGCTGGCTTCTCGTCCACAGGGCGCGCCGGTCGCGGAAAATTTTCGTCTGGAAACACAACCTGTTCCCACGCCCGTTGAGGGGCAGCTGTTGCTTCGTACCGTCTGGCTGTCGCTGGATCCGTATATGCGGGGTCGCATGAGCGATGCGCCATCCTATTCCCCTCCGGTAGAGGTGGGTGCCGTGATGGTCGGGGGAACGGTCAGCCGCGTTGAGCAGTCAAACCATCCCGATTTCAAACCCGGTGAATGGGTGCTGGGCTACAGCGGCTGGCAGGAATATGAACTTTCGGACGGCAGCGGCCTGGTCAAGCTGGGCGACAATCCGTCTCATCCTTCCTGGTCGCTGGGTATTCTGGGTATGCCTGGTTTTACCGCCTATATGGGGTTACTGGATATCGGACAACCGAAAGCGGGTGAAACGCTGGTGGTCGCTGCGGCGACAGGTCCGGTTGGCGCCACCGTTGGGCAGATTGGCAAAATCAAAGGTTGCCGGGTAGTGGGCGTTGCCGGTGGGGCAGAAAAGTGCCGTCATGCCGTTGATGTTCTTGGGTTTGATCAGTGTCTCGATCACCACGCGGCGGATTTTGCCGACCAGCTGAAGCACGCCTGCCCGAAAGGGATTGATGTCTATTATGAAAACGTCGGGGGGAAAGTCTTTGACGCCGTACTGCCGCTACTGAATACCTCTGCGCGCGTGCCGGTTTGCGGCCTAGTGAGTGGCTACAATGCGACGGGCTTGCCTGAAGGACCGGATCGCTTGCCGCTGCTGATGGGCACCATTCTGAAGAAACGTATTCGGATGCAGGGGTTCATTATCGCTCAGGACTATGGCCACCACATTAAGGCGTTCCAGGACGAGATGGGGCGCTGGGTGCAGGAAGGTAAAATTCACTATCGTGAACAGGTCACGGATGGGCTGGAGAACGCGCCCGAGGCGCTGATTGGCCTGCTGGAAGGTCGAAATTTCGGCAAAGTCGTGATTCGCGTCGCGGGTGACAATAAATAAAAAGCATGATGGCGGGGTTTCCCGCCATATTTATTTGTGAAGATACGATATATTGTCTTTAATTAACGGACATGGTTTTTCGCGCCATCATCCCGGATGCGCCCGAAGCCGATAAAAAATCACAGTTTGCTTTTTTTGCTGTTTTTACGTACTTCCCACCACCAGGCATGACGATACAGGATATATCGAAGCAGCGTCGTTTTATTAAACCGACGCTTAAAAATAGCATTAAGTTTTAGCTACAGGAATTGAACATGCTTGATTTGGATCACTTAGAAAAAGCCCAAAGGATCAGTCTTACCATGCAAGTTGAACTCAGTTTGAAAGGAGCATTAATTACAGGCTCCCTCAAACCTGGCGCACGGCTGATTACGAAAGAGATTGCCGATAAATTGGGAACCAGTATTACGCCGGTCCGCGAAGCGCTGCTGCGTCTGGTGTCGGCAGGGGCGTTACACGCTACGCCCGCGCAGGCCTTTCTGGTGCCAGAGGTCACGCTGGATCGTTATAACGAAATTAACGCCATTCGCAAACAGCTTGAGCCCATGGCAGTCGCCGCAGCCTGTCAGAATATGTCTGAGCAAAAGCTGGAGACGTTGCGCAAATTGTCGGACGTATTTCATGAGGCCATGCGCAACGGGAACGTCCAGCAGGCGCTCCATGCGAATCGTGTCTTCCGGTTTACGCTTTATCAGTATGCCGAAATGCCGACGCTGAATGCGTTGATTGAACAGCTATGGGTGCGCATCGGCCCGTGTATTAACTATCTTCACCGTGAGCTTGATGACATCAAAGTGTCGACTTATCACTATGACGAACTGCTTTCAGCCCTTGAGAGAAGAGATGTTGATGCCAGCCAGAAGGCGATTGATAAGTTGATTGATGAAGCGAATACGCTTTTACAGCGACAATATTTTAACTAAGAGATTATTTAGCAGAGCGACTATATCCCGCACCTAATTATTTATCTGGTGAATAACTCCTGATGGCTTATTGCCATCAGGAGCATTATTTCATTTATAAAATAAACTTTACTTTTTTTCTCACTCGAAGCGATAAGAGACCGACAGACCAACACCGTAGTTACGGCCAGGTGCGGGCTCGTAATAACGCCCGTTCGATTCGTTAACAATAACGGAGCCGACATACTCTTTGTCGAACAGGTTATCTACGCGGCCAAAGACGTCCATCCCCCAGTTGCCATAGTTAAATTTATACCCGGTATTGAGCCCAACCACCGTGTACGACGGCGCTTTCGCCGTGTTTTCGTCATCAGCCATGATGTCGCTCATATAGCGCACGTCAGAACCCGCGTACCAGCCTTCTTCTGGCTGCCAGCCAAACGACGCGAAGCCCATATTGCGGGCAATGCCCGGCATACGGTTGCCATTACAGTCGGCATCGCCGCAGACGTTGGTGCGGTAGGTGGCGTCCAGGTACGTCCACGCCATTTTCAGTTTCCAGTTCTCAGCAAACTGCTGATCGAGAGAGACTTCTACCCCCTGACGGCGAGTTTTCCCGGCATTTTTATAGCTTGTACGACCGCCAGCGCTGGCATCTACCACGATCTCATCATCTGTGTCTGTGCGGAACAGCGCTGCCGTCAGCAGACCATTACCGATGCGGGTTTTGCTGCCCACTTCATAGGTGTTGTTCGTGGAAGGTTTCAGGCCGATGTTCAGGCCGCCCTGATTATCGGCGCGATAAGAAAGTTCGTTGATGGTCGGCGTTTCGAATCCACGTCCTGCGGCCGCATAGAGGTTCCACGCGTCCGTCACCGCATATTTCACCGAGCCTGCCGGGAGCCATTTGTGATAGCTCGCGTCACCGCTGTCATCGCCGTTCCCAGGCGTAACGTAGTGGTCGTTGGAATCGAACCAGACCGAGCTGTAACGCACGCCCGCGTCGACGGAAAGTTTCTGCGTTAACTGCCAGCTGGTTTGCAGATAAGGATCGACGTTCCACATCAGATTGCGTTCATCACGACGCTTATCGCCTTTAACGCCGTAATCCGGCACGCCGTTGTTCATCACGAAGTTTTCGTACCCGCGACGATCTTCGCTCATGTTTTCATAGTTCAGACCGGTGGTGAAGGTGACCGGCACCAGCAGCTCACCACGGTGCGTCCAGCGGGTATCAACGCCCTGATAGTGGCGCTGCATATCAATCACGCCGCCGGAGTGAGAAGGTCGCAGCTGCGGCTGATACGGAATCGACTGATACTGCGTCATTTCACGCTCACCGGCATACATCATCACGCTCAGATCGTCCTGAGCGCTAAGCTGGCGGTCATAGCGCAGCCCGGCCTGGGTCTGCTTGATGGTCTTGCGCGTGTTGTACTGATCGCCGCGCGGAGACTGACGTGGGTTGTTTTGCCACTCCTGATAGCTCAGCCCGCCCGGATCGTTGGCTTTCATGTCCACGCTGTTGAAAATCAGCGTCAGCTTGCTGGCGTCGTCAATGCGTACACCCAGTTTGGCGTTAGCCAGATTCTTCCGCGCGCCGCTGTGGTCGCGGAAGCCTTTGGTGGTGAAGCGGGTAGTCGAAACCGTGTAATCCACGTCTCCCGCATGCGTTCCGTCCCCCATGGCGCCGGTGGCTTTCATTCCATAGCGCCATGTACCGTAACTGCCATAATAGCTGCTCGCCTCAAGGGTCGGTGGCTGCTGCCCGGTCTGGGTAGTCATGTTAATCACGCCGCCAGAGGCGTTACCGTACAGGGCAGAGAAGGGGCCACGCAGCACTTCAACGCTGTCAATGCTGGAGAGATCGATGTTAGACGTCTGGCCCTGTCCGTCCGGCATGGTGGCAGGGATACCGTCGACATACATGCGAATGCCGCGCACGCCAAACGTTGATCGGGCACCAAACCCACGCACTGAAAGCTGGAGATCCTGGGCATAGTTCTGCCGGTTCTGGATTTGCAGCCCGGGAACGCTGCCAAGCGATTCAGAGAGGTTAATGCGTGGCGTGGCATGACGCATATCATCGCCATTCACGACGCTGACCGCCGCCGGGGTATCAAGTTCTGATACGGTTTGCGGCGTGGCGCTGACGATCATGGTTTGTTCCTCTGCGCCGATCGCACTAAGCGGCACAAAAACAACGGGGACCAGCAGCAGCGGGAGAGATGCCTTACGGGCAGAAATGATTTTCATGAGTAAAACCGGTTGTGGTGTGTAAACGAACCAAATGGAACATGTCCATACATGTTAAAGGTTTTGTAAATGTTTTGAAAACTATAACCGCACATTGCGTTAATGAAAGGCGAGAAGGGAAAGAAAAACTCCACTTTTAACTCATTAATGATTACTATTCTCATTATCATAACGGCGACGCCATGACGTTGCCAGCCGGAAGCGATGTCAGCCGTACTCCCATTTTTCAAAAAAGGAATTGTTATGTCTTTACGCCATCTGTGCTCACCGCGACTGAGCACCTCTCTGCTGTCTGCCGCTTTACTGTTTGCCGGAACCTTCCAGGTGCATGCCGCCGAAGAGATGCTGCGTAAAGCAGTGGGTAAAGGTGCCTATGAAATGGCGGTCAGCCAGCAGGAGAATGCGCTGTGGGTTGCGACGTCGCAAAGCCGTAAAACTGACAAGGGTGGGATTATCTATCGTCTTGATCCTGCCACGCTGGAGGTCACGCAGGCCATTCATAGCGATCTCAAACCTTTTGGTGCAACCCTCGACGGCGCGACGCAAACCCTGTGGTTGGGTAACACGATCAACGGTGCGGTGACGGCCATTGATGCGAAAACGGGCGACGTGAAAGGGCGTCTGGTGCTCGATAGTCGCCAGCGCAGCGAAACGGTGAAACCGCTGCAGCCGCGACAGCTGGTGGCGGATGACGCGAGCAACACGATTTACATCACCGGGGTGGGCAAAGAGAGCGTGATTTGGGTGGTGGATGGCGCCACGCTGAAGCTGAAAGGAACCATCGCAAATACGGGTACCTACAGCACCGGGCTGGCGCTTGATGCCAGGGCGAAACGCCTGTATACAACGAATGCGGACGGCGAGCTGGTCACCATTGATACCGCCACCAACACCATCCTCAGCCGCAAAAAAGTGCAGGACGACGGCAAAGAACACTTCTACCTGAATTTGAGCCTGGACACCGCCGGTCAGCGTGCCTTCCTGACCGACTCAAAACAGCCGGAAGTGCTGGTGGTGAGCCTGAAAGACGGCAGCGTGATTGAGAAAATTGCGGCGCCTGAATCACTGGCGGTTCTGTTTAACCCGGCTCGCAATGAAGCCTACGTGACGCACCGTGAAGCCGGTAAAGTGAGCGTGATTGACGCGAAGTCTTATAAGGTGACAAAAACCTTCGACACGCCTGTCTACCCGAATAGCCTGGCGCTGTCTGCCGATGGCAAAATCCTGTACGTGACGGTGAAACAAAAATCCACTCGCCAGCAGGAAGCCACTCAGCCTGACGATGTGATTCGTATTGCACTCTAATGTGGGAATTGCCCGGTGGCGCTGCGCTTACCGGGCCTACAAAAACGATAAGATATAGGCCGGGTAAGGCGAAGCCGCCACCCGGCTTTTTTATTAACGCGAGGTCTCTTCCACCAGCGGTGCGTCGTGTTTTTCATCATCAGGATGAACCGGCGCGGTGCTGTGAATTTCGTGAACGCGTTTACGTACGCCGAACCAGCCTGCGATCAGCAATACGGCCAGCAGCGGAATGGTGGCGATGGTATAGGTACCGTTCGGGTAGTCGAACGCCATCAGTACCAGCACGCTAAACAGGAAGAGCAGGGTGAGCCATGAGGTCACCGGTGCGCCCGGCAGCTTAAAGCTGACGTCTGCGGCTTTGCCTTCTTTAATGGCTTTACGCAAGCGCATCTGGCAAACCACGATAAAGGCCCAGGAGGCGATAATCCCAAGTGCGGCCACGTTCAGAACGATCTCGAAGACCTGAGACGGCACCAGATAGTTCAGGAATACACCGAAGACATACACCACCAGGGTCGCCAGAATACCGGCATACGGTACGTGCTGCTTGCTCATCTTCGACATGAACTTCGGCGCAGAACCGCCCATCGACATAGAGCGCAGGATACGACCGGTAGAGTAAAGGCCGGAGTTGAGGCTGGAGAGTGCCGCCGTCAGCACCACGATGTTCATGATGCTGCCAACGTAAGGCACGCCGAGCTTAGAGAAGAAGGTGACAAACGGGCTCTGACCAGCCTGATAGGCATTCCACGGCAGCAGCAGAACCAGCAGCACCACGGAACCAACGTAGAACAGACCGATACGCCAGATCACGCTGTTGATGGCTTTCGGCACCATGGTCTGCGGGTCTTTACATTCACCCGCTGCGGTACCGACCAGTTCGATAGAGGCAAAGGCAAACACAACGCCCTGAACCAGAACCAGCGCAGGCAGCAGACCGTGCGGGAAGAAACCGCCGTTATCGGTTATCAGGTGGAAGCCGGTGGCATTGCCATCCAGCGGCTTACCGCTGCCGAGGAACACGGTCCCGACGACCAGGAAAATCACAATCGCCAGCACTTTTACCAGCGCAAACCAGAACTCCATTTCGGCGAACCACTTCACGCCGATCATGTTCATGGTGCCGACAATCGCCAGCGCACCAAGGGCAAAGACCCACTGGGGCACGTCACCGAACGCGCCCCAGTAGTGCATGTAGAGCGCAACGGCGGTGATATCGACGATACCGGTCATCGCCCAGTTGACAAAGTACATCCAGCCTGCCACGTAGGCCGCTTTTTCACCGAGGAATTCACGGGCGTAGGAAACAAAACTCCCGCTGGACGGACGATGCAGCACCAGTTCACCCAGTGCGCGAAGAATGAAGAAAGAGAAGATCCCGCACACCAGATACACCAGGGCGAGAGCCGGGCCAGCCATTTGCAGACGCGCACCAGCACCTAAAAACAGACCTGTTCCGATAGCGCCGCCGATGGCGATCATTTGCACCTGACGGTTGCCCATCGCTTTGTGGTAGCCCTCTTCGTGGGAGTTCAACCAGCGACGTTTAGCAGCGTGATGATCGGCTGCGCTTTTATTGCTTGTTTTCATTGAGTTACCTGTTTGCCTGTCTGAACCATTATCGTGATAGTCCTGCCTGGCAGAGAGCGATACAAACGATTGCTTCTGCGCAAACACATGTCGCCTTCCCAGTCATTCTGCGTATGGATAAGGCGAAACATGGCGAGGCATCCTACCTGCAATTCATAAGCGACGCAAAATATAACCGTGTCGAAAGTGATGCAGGTCGAAGGAAATCGTGTGGTCAGAGCAGATGAGGATTACAACACGCTGAATCGTGGCGAGTTTTTAGACAAAACTAATAGTGAAGTGCTGCTTTAATCATCAGAAATCCTTAATAATTACGTTGAGGTAGCGCGCAATGAGGCAGCGCGTCACGGGCATTTCATTAACAAAAATAAAACGATATGATCCGAAATGTTTTCTTCAGCATGGCCAGGCGGAACGGTGAAAATCAATATTATCGGTACCAGCGGGAGCGGAAAGAGTACGCTTGCCCGGCGCATCGCGACGGAACTGTCGCTCCCTTATATTGAGATGGACAGGCTCTACTGGCGTTCTGAGTGGAAGGGAACGCCCGATGAGGAGCTACTGGAGACGCTGGAAAATACGCTCGCTGCCACACCCGGCTGGGTGCTTGATGGCAACTACAACCGCACGCGCCCGGTGAAATGGCGTGAGGTTGATCTGGTCGTGTGGGTGGACTGCGGTTTTGTCCGTACGCTCTGGCAGGCGGTGACGCGCGCGTTTAAACGCGCATGGCACCAACAGGAACTGTGGCCTGGCACCGGAAACTGCGAAAGCTTCCGCCGCTCATTTTTCAGCCGGGAATCCATCATCATCTGGACCCTTAAAACCTGGCGCATTAACCGCGAGCGTTACGACGCTGATATGAAAAACCCGCAATACGCCCACATTCAGTTTGTTCGCATCACCCATCGCCAGGAGGCGGATGCGCTGATTGCTTCGCTGAAAACTCATCCCTAGCAGGGCGCTGTATATCTGATTTCCAGAAAACTAAATGTAAATTAATTGTTTCTCAGTGGTGAAATACGCCTTTAATAATGTCGACATGTTAAGTCAAACGAGAACGCAACATGTCATGGCGAATCAGCATTCTGGACAAAAGCCCCATCGCTGAAAACGAAACGGCTGCCGATGCACTGGCGCGTACGTTAGCGCTGGCGCAGCAGGCAGAAAATCTGGGCTATCACCGCTTCTGGATTGCCGAACACCACAATACCCCTCAGCTTGCCAGTCCCTCGCCGGAGCTGCTGATTGCCTGGATCCTCGGGCAAACAACGCGCATCCGGGTCGGTTCCGGGGGCGTCATGCTCCAGCACTACAGCCCGTATAAAGTCGCCGAGAATTTCAACGTGCTGGCCGCGCTGGCGCCCGGCCGCGTGGATCTTGGCGTCGGAAAAGCGCCTGGGGGATTACCGCTCTCGACCCGCGCGCTGCAGCAGGGGCTGGATCAGCAGGAAAAGGGCAGCTTTGCCGAACAGCTGGCCCAGCTCGATCGCTGGATCCGCCCTGAAAACCACTCTGCGGAGGAAGCCGTTCGCGCCACGCCGCAGCCGCCGGTACCTGCACAGGGTTTTCTGCTGGGCGCCAGCACGGAAAGCGCGCTGCTCGCCGCATCACTCGACTGGCACTTTGTCTTTGCCGCGCATCTGAACGGAGATCCGGAACTGTTACGCGAGGTGGTTTCGACCTGGCGCAAGAACAGCGCGCGGGAGGTGATAGTGGCGGTGCAGGCGATTATCGCGCCGACCCAGGTTGAGGCCGAAGCCCTGGCGCAGAAGGTCGAAGTGTGGGGTGTTGAGCTGGCAAACGGCCAGCGCGTGACCGTCGCCAGCGAGGATCAGGCCTATGCCTTTGCGCGTCAGGCCGGGAGTGAGCCGGTGCGCATCGCCCGTCGCGCCCAGTCGCTGCTGGTGGGGACGGCGGAGTCGGTGCTGGAACAGCTGAACGCGCTACACGCGCAGTGGGGGATCGACGAATTTATCATCGACACGCCGGTTGCGGAGGGGGCAACGCGCGTGCAGTCCCTGCGTTTGCTGGCCGAGGCGCGTCTGAACAGGGAGGTTACCGTATGAGCTTTGGTGAACAACTGATTGCCTGGCGTCGCGAGCTGCATCAGAACCCGGAGCTGTCCGGCCAGGAAGTGGAAACGACCGCGCGCCTGCGCCGGTGGCTGTCAGCCGCGGGCATCACGCCGCTGCCTTACGACCTGCCGACCGGTGTGGTGGCGGAGATCGGGACCGGTAACAAACTGATCGCGCTGCGGGCAGACATTGATGCCCTGCCCATTGAGGAGCGCAGCGGCGTGCCGTTTAGCTCGCAGCAGCCCGGCGTGATGCATGCCTGCGGACACGATATCCATACCAGCGTGATCCTCGGTGCAGCGTTAAAACTGAAAGCGCGGGAAGCCTCGCTTAAGGGGCGGGTGCGTATCCTGTTTCAGCCAGCCGAAGAGAACTTTGGGGGGGCGAAGAGCATGGTGCGGGCCGGTGCCCTGCGGGATGTCAGCGCGATTTTTGGGATGCACAACGAGCCCGGCCTGCCGGTGGGGAAGTTCGCGACCCGTGGCGGGCCGTTCTATGCCAACGTCGACCGCTTCGCGATCCGCATTACCGGTAAAGGCGCGCACGCCGCGCGCCCGCATGAAGGCAACGACGCTATTCTCCTGGCCAGCCAGCTGGTGACCGCGCTGCAAAGCGTCGCCAGCCGCAATGTGAATACGCTGGATTCGGTAGTGCTGAGCGTGACGCGCATCGCCGGGGGCAACACCTGGAACGTGCTGCCGGAAAGCGTTGAGCTGGAAGGTACGCTACGCACTCACCGCACGGAAGTGCAGCAGAACGTGAAGGCCCGCGTGGGGGAAATTGCGGCCGGTTTTGCCAGTGCTTTTAGCGCGCAGATTGATATCACCTGGTTTGCCGGGCCCACTGCGCTGGTCAATGACCAACGCTGGGCCGATTTCGCCACCTCGGTCGCCCGTGAAGCGGGGTATGAAACCCATCACGCCGAGCTACATATGGGCGGAGAAGATTTCGCAGTCTATCTCCAGTCTGTGCCCGGCGCGTTTGTCAGCATCGGCAGCAACAGTCCGTTTGGTTTACACCACCCGGCATTTAATCCGGATGAAGCCTTAATTGAACCCGCTGCCCGCTATTTTGCCCAGCTTGCGGAACACGCCCTGCAACACGTCTGATTAATCATGAGGTAAATATGTCTGCACATCGTCAACTGCGGCTCGGGACCATTTTGCATGGCGCATCCGGAAATATGTCCGCCTGGCGTCATCCGGCGGCCGTCGCGGATGCCAGTATCAATTTTGATTTCGTTAAAGAGACGGCATTAAAAGCGGAAGAGGGCAAACTCGATTTCTTATTCGTTGCCGACGGTCTTTATATTAACGAAAAATCGATCCCGCATTTTTTAAACCGGTTTGAGCCCTTAACGGTGTTATCTGCGCTGGCAAGTATTACCTCGCGCCTGGGGCTGGTGGGAACCTTATCCACCTCCTACAGCGAGCCCTTTACCACGGCACGGCAGTTCGCCAGCCTCGACCACCTGAGCAACGGACGCGCTGGCTGGAACGTGGTGACTTCGCCGCTGGAAGGTTCAGCGAAGAACTTTTCCCGCGAAAAACACCCGGAACATGCGCTGCGCTATCGCATTGCCGATGAGTATCTCGATGTGGTGAAAGGGCTGTGGGATTCCTGGGAAGAGGATGCCTTTATCCGTAATAAAGAGAGCGGTCAGTTTTTTGACCCGGCTAAACTGCACCCCCTGAATCATCACGGGGATTTCTTCCAGGTCGCCGGGCCGCTCAATATTGGTCGCACGCCGCAAGGACGTCCGGTTGTCTTTCAGGCCGGTGCGTCGGATGACGGGAAAAAACTGGCGGCAAAACATGCCGACGCCATTTTTACCCACCATGACACCTTCGAAGAAGCGAAAGCGTTTTATCGTGACGTGAAACAGCAACTGGAAACGAACGGTCGGCGCGCGTCTGACTTACAGATTTTCCAGGGCGTCAGCGTCATCGTTGGCAACGATGCCGAAGACGTGGAAAACCAGTACCAGACTACGGCGGCGCTGGTGTCGATTCACGATGCCCTTAATTACCTCGGACGTTATTTTGAGCATCACGATTTTAGTCAGTATCCGCTCGACGAGCCGTTCCCGGATATCGGCGATCTAGGGAAAAACAGCTTCCGCAGCACCACCGATGAAATTAAGCGTAACGCCCGCGAGCGCAACTTAACCCTGCGCCAGGTGGCGCTGGAAGCCGCGTCGCCGCGCCCGCGTTTTTCCGGCACGCCGGAAGAGGTTGCAGACGGCCTTCAGGCCTGGTTTGAAGGCTATGCCGCAGACGGCTTCATCATTCAGGGCGGCACGCCGGATACCTTCCCGCGCTTTGTTGACCAGGTAGTGCCCGTTTTGCAGGCCCGCGGCCTGTTCCGTACCGACTATCCCGGCACCACGCTGCGCGACAGCTTAGGTCTGGATCAACCGAAAAACACGTTCACACAACAATAAAAGAGAACACCGCTATGCAGAAAACATCGCTTATTCTGGCGCTCGCGCTGGCCTTTACCCCTGTCGTCCGGGCAGAGAATGTCACGATTAACGGCACTGGCGTGAGTATTGAGGCCAATAAAACGCCGATCAACACCGTCAAAAACGGTGATGCGGTGGCGCAGCTACCGAAGGATTATCGCTTTGCCGTGCCCGGGAAATTTACCGTGGCGGTAGCGGGGCTGAATCAACCGCCGCTCACGGTTTTCTCCGATGACAACAAAACGCTGTTGGGAAGCGAGGTCGACGTCGCTCGCCTGGTGGCTGACAGCCTCGGGCTGGAGCTGAACGTGGTGCCGACCTCGTGGGAAGACTGGCCGCTGGGCGTGGCGTCCGGAAAATACGATGCCGCCATCAGCAATATTACCGTCACCAAAGCGCGCAAAGAGAAGTTTGATTTCGCCACCTACCGTAAGGACTCCCTCGGTTTCTACGTGAAATCGACCAGCCCGATTACCTCGCTTAAAAAAGCAGAGGACATCGCCGGGCTCAGGATTATTGTGGGCTCCGGTACCAATCAGGAAGCCATTCTGCTGGCATGGAATGCCGAGAACCTCAAGAAGGGGCTAAAACCCTTTACTCCGATCTACACCAAAGACGATGCGGCGCAAACGCTGGCGCTGCAGTCCGGGCGCGCGGATGCCTACTTTGGCCCGAACGTGATTGGCGCGTGGAAAGCGGCGCTCAACGGCAAAACCAAACTCGTCGGCAGCGTGGACGGCGGCTGGCCGAAAGCGGCGCATATCGCGGTCACGCTGAGAAAAGGCAGCGGCCTGGTCGAGCCGGTGCAAACCGCGCTTAATGGCGTAATCAAAAACGGCGATTACGACAAAGTACTAAACCGCTGGGGAGAAGGGGTTGAGCGCATTGCTCATTCCGAGGTAAACCCGGCAGGTCTGGGAGATTAAGGAGGCGCTATGCGTGAACAATTTCGTGATGTTTCGCCGGAAGATGCCGAACTGCAGCCGATTATCGAGGGACTGTTCGGTGAATATGCCGCCCGCTACGGCGACTACTTCTCTAAGGACGCGGAAGTTGAGCTCACGGCGTGGTATTTGGCGCCACAGGGGCTGTTTATCGTGCTGGAACGTGACGAGAAGATTATCGCCACCGGTGCGTACAAACCCTTTGATGAACGGACCGCCGAAATTAAACGCATCTGGACGGACAAATCCCTGCGTCAGCAGGGGCTTGCTGCCCGCGTGGTGCAGGAACTGGAGCGCAGGGCGGTGCTGGCGGGTTACAGCCAGATCTACCTGACGACCGGTTTTCGTCAACCGGAAGCGGTGCGGCTCTATCTCAGCCAGGGATACCAGCCGCAGTTCGATCTCACCCGTGACCCGGAAGAGTACAGCCAGCCGCCGTTTGACGGTCGGCTGCGTTTCACCAAAACGCTGGTACGCGAAGCGTTCAGTAAAACCGCATGAGGAACGACGATGAGCAACGTTGAAACCATTAAGGTGGTCCCGGCGCGTTATCCGCTGCGGACCGTCGGCGCCGTGGTGGCCCTGTTTATCCTGGCCGTTGTGATCCAGTCCGTGGCCTTTAACCCGCGCTGGGAGTGGGCGGTGTTTGCCCGCTGGTTCTTTGACCCGGTGATCCTCGCAGGTGTCGGGCAGACCCTGCTGCTGACCCTGATCGGCACTGCGCTGAGCGTGGTGATTGGCGGCCTGCTGGCCCTGGCGAGACTCTCTTCCTCCTGGCTGTTAAGCAGCCTGGCGTGGGGATACATCTGGTTGTTCCGCTCGCTGCCGCTCATAGTCGTGCTGATCATCCTCTACAACTTCTCCTATCTCTACGACACGCTCTCGATCGGCGTACCGTTCACCCGCATCACCTGGGGCAGTTTTGAAACCATCAACGTGCTCGGGCAATTTTCTACCGCGGTGGTGGGGTTAACCCTCGTTCAGAGTGCCTATACCGCCGAGATCATTCGTGGCGGATTCCTCGGGGTCGATCACGGCCAGTATGAGGCCGCCGCCGCGCTCGGCCTGCCCGCATGGCGTCGCACGGTGCGGATCATTCTGCCCCAGGCGCTGCGTACCATATTGCCGTCGGGGTTCAATGAAATTATCAGTCTCGCCAAGGGTACGGCGATGGTGTATGTCCTGGCGATGCCGGAGCTGTTCTATACCATCCAGATGATCTACAACCGCACGCAGGAGGTGATCCCGCTGCTGATGGTCGGTGCCGCGTGGTACCTGGCGATCACCACCGTTCTGTCCGCTATCCAGTATGGTGTTGAGCGCGGGCTCGCCCGCAGCGAACGCCGCTCCGCCGTGAACCAGAACAGCGCCACCCGTCGTAGCCGCGCTGTCACCACCACGCCTGCACAGGAGCCCGTCCATGCAAGCCTCTCCTGAAGGACATATTTCAATTACCGGCGTCAGCAAATATTTTGGCCGCCATAAAGCGCTCGACAACGTCACGCTTGAGATCCCGCCGGGCTCCGTAACGGTGATCCTCGGACCGTCCGGCTCGGGTAAATCGACGCTGCTACGCACCATTAACCACCTGGAGCGCGTCGACGAAGGCTTCATCCAGATCGACGGGGACTACATTGGCTACCGTCGTCAGGGTGACAGGCTTTACGAACTGAAAGAGAACGAGATCCTCAAGCAGCGCGTCAACGTGGGCTACGTGTTTCAGAACTTCAATCTCTTTCCGCATCTCACGGTGCTGGAAAATCTGATTGAGGCGCCCATCGCGCATAAAAAGCTCAGCAGGAAAGAGGCGGTGGAAAGGGCATATAGCCTGCTGGATGTGGTGGGGCTGAGGGATAAAGCGGACGCCTGGTCCCGCCATCTCTCCGGCGGCCAGCAGCAGCGCATTGCCATTGCCCGTGCGCTGGCGCTGCGTCCGCGCGTAATGCTGTTTGACGAGCCTACCTCGGCGCTGGATCCGGAGCTGGTGGGGGAAGTCCTGGACGTCATCAAAAAGCTGGCCCGCTCTGGCACCACGCTGGTGGTGGTCACGCATGAGATCGGATTTGCCCGGGAAGTGGCGGATCAGGTGGTATTTATGGTCGACGGGAAAATTGTGGAGCAGGGCAACAGCGACGACGTTTTAAACCGTCCGTCGCACCCGCGAACGCGCCAGTTCCTCTCTAAAGTGCTGTAAGGAGCGCAGATGAAATATGGATGTCTGGTTGGGTTGTTCTTCACGACGGTGAGCCACGCCGGGATTGATGTGCAGGCCAACGAGCAGCCGCTGCCGGTGACGGTGGATCGGCAGGCGGTGGCGAAGATCCCCGCAAACTACAGGTTTGTTGAGCCGGGAACGCTTACGGTTGCCGTTTCCATGCTGAACTCTCCACCGCTGGCGCTGCTGGCCAGCGACAATCGCACGCGCATCGGCAGCGATCCGGATATCGCCCGCCTGCTGGCGGGTAGCCTGGGGCTCAAGCTGAAGCTGATACCGACGGCGTGGGAAGACTGGCCGCTGGGGATCGCCTCCGGACGCTACGACGTGGCGCTGGTGAACATTGCGGTGACCGAACAGCGTAAAGAGAAGTTTGATTTTGCGACCTACCGCGTCGATTCGCTGGCGTTCTCGGTGAAATCCACCAGCGAGATTCAGTCGATCAAAAGCCCGGAAGATCTGGCCGGGAAAAAGGTGATTGTCGGCTCGGGGACCAATCAGGAGCGCATCCTGCTGGGCTGGAACGAGGAGAACAAAAAGGCGGGACGCGAACCTGCGCTGCCGGTCTATCTCCACGACGATGCCTCGGGCAATCTCTATATTCAGTCTGGCCGGGCGGATGTGTTATTTGGTCCGCAGTCGGTTTCGTCCTGGAAAGCGGCGCTCACCGGAAAAACGCGCGTCGTGGGGTTAGGCCCAAAGAAAGCCTTTGTCGCCACGACCACGAAAAAGGGGAATGGGCTGGTGTACGCCCTGCAGGCCGCGCTGGACGGGGCGATTGCGCGGGGTGAGTACCAGAAGGTGCTGGCGCGCTGGGGTGAACAGGGCGAAGCGGTCACGCAGTCGGAGGTCAACCCGCCTGGGATAACCTACTAATGGTGCTCTACACTTAGGGTTTTCATCCCTGAGGGGGCAACATGATGAAACTTTATGGCGTACCCGGCTGGGGCTCGACAATCAGTGAAGTGATGCTGACCCTGGCCGATATCCCTTATCAGTTTGTGAACGTGGACGGGTTTGACCAGCCTGGTCCGCAGCGTGAGTTGCTGCAAAAGCTCAATCCGCTGTGTCAGGTGCCCACGCTGGCGCTGGAAAATGGCGCCATCATGACCGAAACGGCGGCGATTGCCCTGATGGTACTCGACCGCTGTCCCGATCTTGCGCCGCCCGTGGGGCAGGTCGAACGCCAGCAGTTTCAGCGTTTGCTTATCTGGTTTGTGGCTAACGTCTATCCCACTTTTACGTTTGCAGATTATCCCGAACGCTGGGCGCCCGACGCACCGGAACAGTTGCAGAAAAACTGCATTGCGTACCGGAAATCCCTCTATTTATGGTTCGAAAGTCAGCTTAAAGCCGCGCCGTTTGCATTGGGAGAACGACTGACGCTGCTGGATGTGTATATTGCCGTGGCGCGCACCTGGGGGGCTCGTCACGACTGGTTTGCTGCCAATACCCCGAAATTTACGGCGATCGCCGATACCGTCTGTCAGCTGCCAGAACTGCACAAGGTGTTAAAGGCAAATACTATTATCTGATAACGTGAAGCGCTCAACCACAACAGGAAACCTGCATATGCCACACGTAGATATCAAATACTTTCCCCGCGATCTCAATGACGAACAAAAAACCGCGCTGGCGGCCGATATTGCCGAAGTGATTACGCGCCATCTTAACAGTAAAGACCGTTCCATTTCGGTAGCGCTGAATGAAGTTCAGGAAGCAGACTGGAAAGCCAAGGTCTGGGATACCGAGATCGCCCCGAAGATGGATGACCTGATTAAGAAACCGGGATATTCAATGTAAGTTTTATGCCGGGTGGCCGCTTCGTCTTACCCGGCTTTGTCTGCCTCTCCAGCCTTCTTTCCGCAAAAAACGATAAAAATAAGTTTAATCTTATCCGGTACACTTTACGTTCCTGACTGACATTTTATAAATCCTTAGGAAAGATCGACAACAGAATCAATTAAGGACAGCAACGTTAAAGGATAATTTTCTCATGACAAAATTACCCCGGTTTTCACCTGCCTTTTTCCATCCTCGATACTGGCTAAGCTGGACAGGCATCGCCGCGCTATGGCTCATTATGCTACTGCCTTATCCGCTGTTATTCAGAATTGGACATCGCCTCGGGCGGCTGGCTATGCGCCTTCTCTCTCGCCGCGTGGCGATTGCCCGCCGCAACCTTGAGCTATGCTTCCCGCAGATGAAAGCAGAGGAGCGTGAAGCCTTGCTGCAGCGTAACTTTGAATCCGTGGGGATGGGGGTAATTGAAACCGGCATGGCGTGGTTCTGGCCCGAGTGGCGGGTGCGTAAATGCTTTACCGTGTGCGGGTATGAGCATATGGAGCAGGCCAGGGCGCAAGGAAAGGGCGTGGTGCTGGTTGGCATGCATTTTCTCACCCTTGAACTGGGCGCGCGGATTTTTGGCATGCTCAACCCGGGGATTGGGGTTTATCGTCCGAATAATAATGCGTTGCTGGACTGGCTTCAGACGCGCGGGCGTCTGCGTTCTAATAAAACCATGCTGGACCGTCATGATTTAAAAGGCATGATCCGCGCCCTGAAGCAGAATGAGATTCTGTGGTACGCCCCGGATCACGACTATGGCAAGGCTAACAGCGTGTTTGCACCCTTCTTTGCTGTCCCGGATGCCGCAACTACGGCAGGAAGCTATATGCTGGTAAAAAGCGCTCAGCCCGCCGTGATTCCGTTCGTGCCGCGTCGCAGGGCGGACGGAACCGGTTACGAACTGATTATTCTTGAGGATATCAGCGCGTCGTTGCAGGGTGCTGACAAAGAGACGGTTGCAACGCAGATGAACAGGGCTATCGAGCGAGCCGTGCTGATGGCACCGGAGCAGTATATGTGGCTCCACCGACGCTTCAAAACGCGCCCGGAAGGCCAGCCGGACAGGTACGCCCGCCGCAAGAGCGTGGCATCGCGAGCGGATATTCTCTCCGCCGACGAGCTTACTGACCGCTCGGGCGTCCAGCACTAAGGGAGCATCCTGCCCTCACCATGCGGTGAGGGCCTGCGGTACGGCGCATAGTCCGCAGGCCACCAGGGCTGCTGTCGAGTATCTACAGTGGCGAGAGATAACAACATGACCGGAAAATTGCGGCCAGCTTTTTTACCGCGTCTTCTATTTCCCTTTCGGTGTAAGCGGCAAATCCCATTAAAAAACCGGTGGATACCGGGCTGCCTGCATATAAGCCGGTAAGTCCTAATATATCAATATCAGCGCGACGGGCCGCGGCGGCAATATCCTTCTCGGATAACCCGTGCCTCAGGTGGCAAGGCATCTGCATGCCACCCGCTGGCGTTGCGTACACAACATAATCAGAAAGATACTCGTCCATCAGGCTGGCCAGTTTGTCGCGACGAGCAACATAAACGTTCCTCATCTTGCGAATATAGGCACCAAAATGGCCCCCCTCCAAAAATTTAGCCAGCGTCAGTTGAGTGATTGATGCGGTATGGCCGTCCATTAATGTCCTGGCCATGGTAAAGGGCTCGGTCAGTTCTGAGGGGACGATCATGTACGCAATACGTAGCCCGGGGAACAGCGACTTGGTGAACGTGCCGATATAAATTGTCCGGTTGTAAGCATCCAGCCCCTGAAGGCAGGCCATAGGCTTTCCTTCATAGTGAAACTCACTGTCATAGTCATCCTCAATGATCCAGGCGGCGTGACGGTTTGCCCAGTCAATGACGGCCAGTCGTCGGTCAAGAGAGAGTGTCACCCCGGTTGGATACTGATGAGAAGGGGTAAGGTAGATAGCTCTGGCAGGTTCGGTTAGCGAATTAAGTGCGCCAACGGATATGCCTTTTTCATCAAGAGGAACCGGGACAGGGTGCAGTCCGGCAGCCTTAAACGCTTTGTGTGCCCCTTGATAGGTGGGATCTTCAATGACAATACTCTCCCCGTTGTCCAGCAGCACGTGTGAACAGAGCGCTAGCGCCTGTTGAGAACTTGTCAGAACGATCACCTGTTCTGCACTCGCACGTGTCCCGCGCTCAAGATTGACATATTCCGCGATGGCCCGCCGTAAGCGCTCCATGCCCTGCGGTGGACTTTGCTCCAGTATTTTGTGCTGATATTCCTTCAGGACCTGCCGCTGAAGACGCTCCCAGCTTGGAATGGGGAACAGGCGGGTTTCGGGGATACCGGGCGCCAGCGGACGTGGCGAAGAAAACTCGCGGATCCCGCCACTTTCATAGATGACCTTTCCACGGGCGCTAAGTTTTGCTTTTCGTGTTTCCGCGGTTGGCGGATGCTGTCGGATACGTGGTTTTAAAAACCGGGCGCTGGAAGAGACGAAGCTCCCTCTGCCTGTTTGCCGCTCAATAAAACCTTCTGCATGCAGGCTGGAATAGGCTGCTTCAACCGTATCCCGCGAAACATTCAATGAGGTAGCCAGCGCACGTGAAGCAGGAAGCGCCTTACCGTGCGATAAGGTCCCTTCAAGTATCAATGTGCGTATCGCTCTCTGGATCCTTTCATGAAGCGGTAGTGAACCGTTTGCAGGGTCGGAAATCCATGCCTTAACCGTTTCAAGCTGCGCGTGCTTAAACATTATGTTGTCCACTTTTCCCTCTGTGTCCCTTGATTCTAAAGCAATAGTGCATGCAGCAGGATGAAAAATTGGTCTGCCTTTGTGATGAGAATTGGCGGGGCAAAACGGGCCATTCAGCGAATACACTCTTCCTGAAACAAATACGGGATAAGCACAGAGGCAATATGAATAATACGAGCGTGACCATTGAAGCAGTTAAAGAACGTGATTTTGAAAGCTGGATGCCACTATGGAGAAAATATCAGGAATTTTACAACGTCAATCTGTCCGGGGCAGTGACTGAACGAACCTGGCAACGATTTTTCAGCCCCGTTGAGCCAGTATTCTGCGTAGTGGCACGATGCAATGGAGAGGTGGTGGGGTTTGCGCATTATCTTTTTCACCGTTCGACCTGGTCCGAGAGCGATTATTGCTACCTCGAAGATTTATATGTCAGCGATGCAGCAAGGGGCAAACACACGGGCAAACAGTTAATAGAATATGTGCAGAGAGAAGCAAGAAAACATCACGCCAGCCATCTTTACTGGCATACGCATGAAGCCAATTATCGCGCGCAACGATTGTACGACTGGATTGCGAAAAAAAGCGGGATGATTGAATATCGTATGTACGTAAGATAAATCCCTTCGCTGTCCGTGTGCCCCTTAAATCTTTAAGGGGCATTAAACCAGACGTACTCTTATCATTTAGCCTGCAAAAGTATCTCCATCAGCCCTGGAAAACGGGTATCCAGATCGTCTCTTCGCAAAGAAATCATGTTTTCTCGTCCCTGCGGACGCTGCCAGATGACGCCGCTGTCCCGCAATACGCGCCAGTGGTGGGTCATGGTGGATTTCACCACATCTTCCGGGCGCAGCGCGTTACAGCTGAGTTCGCCGCCGTCAGCAAGTCGGCGGATAATTGACAGCCGGAGCGGGTTGCCGAGGGCAAACAGCACATTTTCCAGCAGTATTTGTTCTGTTTCAGGGTGGTTTGGGATCATCGTTTTCCTGCGTATGGCGTCAGATTGAGCTATATCAACAATAGGTCAACCCGTAAAAAATAGTTCGATAATACTCGTACAATAGGACTATTATAGCAAACGAACGAATACACGACCATCCCGGTCGTCACAGACAAGTCAGAAAGACTTAAGGAAATAGTATGCCCCGACCCATCCCTCTCGAACGTTATCGCAACATCGGTATCTCCGCGCATATCGATGCCGGTAAAACAACCACCACTGAGCGCATCCTGTTTTATACCGGGATGAGCCATAAGCTGGGTGAAGTACACGATGGCGCGGCAACCACTGACTGGATGGCGCAGGAGCAAGAGCGCGGGATCACGATTACCTCCGCGGCGGTCAGCTGCTTCTGGCCAGGCATGGACAGAGGGTTTGAACCGCACCGGATCAACATCATCGACACCCCGGGGCACGTGGATTTCACCATTGAGGTCGAACGTTCCATGCGCGTGCTCGACGGCGCGGTCATGGTGTATGACTCCGTGGGTGGCGTGCAGCCACAGTCGGAAACCGTCTGGCGTCAGGCGAACAAATACAAAGTTCCTCGCATTGCGTTTGTTAACAAAATGGACCGCCCGGGGGCCGATTTCTTCCGCGTGGTGCGGATGATGCAGGAACGCCTGAAGGCCAACCCGGTGCCGATTGTGATTCCGGTTGGCGCGGAAGAGCACTTCACCGGCGTGGTGGATCTCATCAAGATGCGCACCATTTTGTGGGACGATGCCACTCAGGGCATGGTGTTTACCTATGCACCCGTGCCGGATGATCTCGTCAGTACCGCCCAGGAATGGCGGGAAAAAATGGTCTCAGCCGCGGCGGAAGCCAGCGATGAGCTGATGGATAAGTACCTTGAAACGGGAGATCTGACGGAAGCGGACATGATTAAAGGCCTGCGTATCCGCACCATTTCTGGCGAAATCCAGCCGATGCTGTGCGGCAGCGCGTTCAAAAACAAAGGCGTGCAGCGCATGCTTGATGCGGTGATTGAGCTGATGCCGTCCCCGCTGGACGTGCCGGCCATTGATGGCGTGGATGAAAAAGGGCAGCACGCGGAGCGTCATCCGAGCGATGATGAGCCGTTCTCCGCCCTGGCATTCAAGCTGATGAGCGACCCGTATGTCGGGCAACTGACCTTTATCCGCGTTTACTCTGGCGTGCTGCGTAAAGGTGATGCGGTCTATAACCCGGTGAAAGGAAAAAAAGAGCGCATCGGGCGTATCGTGCTGATGCACGCCAACGACCGTCACGAGGTGGATGAACTGCGCGCCGGGGACATCGCGGCCTGCGTTGGGCTGAAAGACGTGACCACAGGTGATACGCTGACCGACCCGAACGCCGTTATCACGCTTGAACGCATGGAGTTCCCGGATCCGGTTATCTCGCTGGCAATCGAGCCGAAAACCAAAGGCGATCAGGAGAAAATGGGGATCGCGCTGCAGCGTCTGGCAGCGGAAGATCCGTCGTTCCGTCTGCATACTGACGAAGAGTCCGGTCAGACCATTATTTCCGGAATGGGTGAGTTACACCTGGAGATTATCGTCGACCGTATGAAGCGTGAGTTTGGCGTCGAGGCGAACATTGGTCGTCCACAGGTGACCTACCGTGAAACCCTGCGTAAGGCGGTGAAGGATATCGAAGGTAAGTTTGTCCGTCAGTCCGGTGGTAAAGGGCAGTATGGCCATGTTGTCCTGAGCCTGGAGCCGACAGAACCTGGCAGTGGCTTTACGTTTGAGGATGCGACCAAGGGCGGCGTGGTGCCACGCGAGTATATCCCGTCCGTTGAGAAAGGGCTGCGGGAGGCGATGAACAGCGGTGTGCTGGCGGGCTATCCGGTTGTCGATGTTAAAGCGACGCTGACGTTTGGCTCGTACCACGATGTCGACTCGTCTGAGATGGCGTTCCGCATGGCGGCAATCCTTGGTTTCAAAGAGGGCGCTCGCAGGGCGGATCCGGTGATTCTTGAGCCGATCATGCACGTGGAGGTGGAAACACCGGAAGAGTACGCCGGTAACATCATGGGCGATCTCTCCTCCCGACGCGGCATGGTGCAGGGCATGGAAGAGCAGTACGGCAGCCAGATTATCCGCGCTGACGTGCCGCTGGCCGAGATGTTTGGCTACGCCACGACATTACGCTCGATGTCCCAGGGACGCGCGACGTATACGATGGAGTTCCATCATTTTGCGGAAGCACCGCGGAATGTTGCGGATGAGATTATTTCGAAGCGCGCGAAGTAGTACGTCAACCCTCTCTCTTATGGGGAGAGGGTTTTTCAATCCAGAGCCTTCACCATCTTCCCGCTCGTCACAAACGTCCCCGCCCCAAGATGATGCAGCGTATTCAGTTTATCCCCGTCAAACTGCCAGCGTCCGGCGACGAACGCGCGCTCATCTGCTGCCGCCGAAACCACTTCGCCAAACAATGTGTCATATTTTTCCGCCGCGGAGGTAACGGGTAATAACCGGCACTCCATCCACGCCAGACATTTTTCTTCGATAACCGGCAGGCCGAGTTCAGGGCCGTTTACGACCGGAATGCCGTAGCAGTTGAATTTGTCCTCGTCGCGCCCGCTGACGCTGCCGACCGCGTAAGTCCAGTTGGCCGCCGCTACGCCGGGAATGACAATCCCAAACTTTCCGCTGCGCTCAATCAGCTCGCGCGACCAGGTACTTTTGTCGACCACGATAGCGATGCGCGGCGGTTCAAACTCCACGGGCATTGACCATGCGGCGGCCATCACGTTGCGTCTGTCGAGAGATTCGTCCCGACTGGTAATCAGTACGGTAGGACCGTGGTTCAGCAGGCGGCTGGCATGCCGTAATTCAACAGGGCGAAAGTGGCTCATAGGATCTCCTCATCTACACGATGAGTATGGCGAAAAAGCACGTAAATCAAAATGAATGCGCAAAATTAGTTTATAAACAGAACATCACAATCAAAGGAAACTGATGCATGTCCCCATTTCTGACTGGCTATTTCGCGCGTATCGGCTGGACGCAACCCACACGGGTAGATATCGATACCCTGCGCGAGCTGCATTTACACCACAACTGCGCCATTCCATTCGAAAATATTGATGTCGTCCTGCCGCGCGAAATTCATCTTGAAGATCAATGCCTGGAGGACAAACTGGTGACCGCGCGCCGTGGGGGATATTGCTTTGAGCAAAACGGCCTGTTTGAGCGAGTCTTGCGTGACGTCGGATTTACGGTGCGCAGCGTGCTCGGGCGCGTGGTCCTGGCGAATCCGTCGCAGATGCCGCCGCGTACGCACCGCCTGCTGCTGGTCGAGCTTAACGGTGAACGCTGGATTGCTGACGTTGGGTTTGGCGGCCAGACGCTGACGGCGCCGATTCGTCTGCTGGCTAACGAAGAACAGGAAACGCCGCACGGGCAGTATCGTCTGCTGAGCGAGGGGAACGACTGGGTGCTGCAGTTCCGCCATCATGAACACTGGCAGTCGATGTATCACTTTGACCTGACGACGCAATATTTCAGTGATTATGTTATGGGGAACTTCTGGTCGGCGCACTGGCCGCAATCGCATTTCCGCCATCATCTGTTGATGTGCCGCCATCTGCCGGACGGCGGTAAGCTGACGCTGACCAACTTCAACTTCACCCACTGGCAGAATGGCCATGTGGAGGAGCAGATCCATTTGCCGGATGCAGAGGCGCTGTATCAGCTGATGCAGTCGCGGTTTGGTCTTGGGGTTGACGATCCGAAGCACGGCTTTACACTAGCAGAATTGACGGCGGTGATGGCGGGGTTTGATACGCATCCGCAGGCAGGAAAATAGCCCGGTGGCGGCTACGCCTTACCGGGCCTACATGGGTTCGAACGTAGGTCGGGTGAGGCGCAGCCGCCACCCGAGAACATAAAAGGCATACTGATATGGAAATCTTGATTCGGAATAAATTTAGTTCTGTGGGAATGTTGCTCGGTGTTATTGCGCTGCTTCTCTCCTTAGCTCAGTTCACCCTCGGTCCGTTTTCTTCAAAGTCGACAGCACTTGAAGTTGTTGTGGCTGAAAAGGTTTCGGCAGTAAAAAAAGGAATAATGGCTGGTTTAAAAGGAGAGCAGCCGATCGTTGAGACGAAAAAGAAACCAGTAGATATCGACCGGTTACTGATCGCCAGCGGAATAGTGTTGTCTGTCGTGTCGCTTGGACTTGCTTTCATTAGTGGCCTGCGTAAAGAGAACAAATGGACCGTGAGTGGGGCACTCTTTTTTTCCGGGGCCACGATCGCTTTTCATGCGGCGTTACTGGCTTTTGGTCTCATCATTGCGGTTTTAGTTCTGATGTTAGTTGTTTCAATCATAAGCGGAAGCACTCCGTTCTGACCTTATAGCCCGGTGGCGGCTACGCCTTACCGGGCCTGCAAGGGCTCGAACGTAGGGCGGGTAAGGCGTAGCCGCCACCCGACACACTCAGCGGCGCGATCTCACCACCTGATACCGCCGGGTAAAATACTCAAACGGCGCGCTCCAGACGTGGACCAGGCGGGTGAACGGGAAGATAAGGAAGATCGTCATTCCCAGCACCAGATGTACGCGGAAGATCGGTGCCACGCCGCTTAACATCTCCGACGAGCCGCCCTTAAACGTCACGATCCCCTGTGCCCAGCCGACCAGCTTCATCATCTCGCTTCCGTCCGGATACTGAGCGGAGAACGGAATGGTCGACAGCCCAAGAATGCACTGGATCAGCAGGATACTCATGATGATGATATCCGGCGTGGTGGACGTTGCACGCACGCGCTGGTTGAACAGGCGGCGGATCAGCAGCATTGACCCACCGATGAGTGTCAGCACGCCGCAAATCCCGCCCGCAATCATAGCCAACTGCTGTTTAACCGCGACGGGCAAAAACCAGGCATACATCCAGTGCGGGGTTAACATGCCGAACAGGTGGCCGAAGAAAATCCCCAGGATCCCGATGTGAAACAGGTTAGAAGCCCAGTTCATACCGCGTTTGCTGAGCATCTGGCTCGACGAGGCGCGCCAGGTGTACTGCCCGTAGTCGTAACGCAGCCAGCTGCCGAGGAAAAAAACGGTGGCGCAGATGTAGGGGTAAATGTCATAGAAAAACACGTTCAGGTAATGTGTCATTTTGGGCCTCCGGCACTGACGTCCACGTACTGCGGCGCGACATCCTGGCTAAAGCGTCGTTGATAGTGCTGCATCGGCGAGCTGTCGCACGATGTGGCGTTGTCTTCGATAAACTTCACCTGTTCCTCTTCCCACACGGCATCCAGCGCCTGGCGGGTGTCGTCGCGTTTCTCGCCTGACACCTGTTGAGTGACACTGTCACTTGAAAGGCGGCTTCCGGCGAGGGCGAGCAGGGCGTCAAACAGCTGATAATGCGCCACGCCGCGCTGTTTCAGACGACCGCCAACCAGGGCGAGGATTGGCGCGACGTTCTGCAATCCCTCACGCGCTTCGTCGTCGGTTACGATGCTGAGATATTCCAGATAGAGCGGCAGGTAATCCGGTAGTTCACGGCAGTCCAGCACCAGGCCCGCTTTTTCATACTGACTCATCAGGTCAACCATCGCCTGGCCGCGATCGCGGGATTCGGCGTGAACGTGCTCGAACAGCAGCAGCGAAGTCGCGCGCCCGCGTTCGAACACTTCACACCACTCGGCCTGTTTATCCAGCAGCGGGGCGCTCAGGTGCTGTCGGGCAAACGGCAGCAGCATGGGCGCGTCCTGCGCAATCAACGAGAGCGCTTCATCACGGTTCTCCCACAGCGTGTCATCGGGATACTCAATCAGCAGCGCGACGATCTTGAGGATCTGCATTATTCTCCCTCCCCATGTTCGCGCACCTCGGTAATGTTGATGGCATCGATGCGGCTGCTGTTGAAGAGGTTGAATTTGGTGTCGGAGCCGTGGCAACCGTCACCAAAGGTGAAGCCGCAGCCGTTTTTCTCCGGGAACGCGTCGCGCGCCATTTCACGGTGGCTGGTGGGGATCACGAAGCGATCTTCGTAATTCGCAATAGCCAGATAGCGGTACATCTCCTCAACCTGCGCTTCGGTCAGGCCGACTTCTTCGATGGCGCGAGTATCGGTCACGCCTTCCACGGTCTGGGAGCGTTTGTAGTGGCGCATCGCCATCATACGTTTCAGAGCACGCAGCACCGGGCCTGGGTCACCTGCGCTAAGCATATTTGCCAGATACTGCACCGGGATGCGCAGGCTTTCGACAGCAGGCAGTACGCCATCACTCTGCGGCAGGCCGCCGGCATCCGCGTAGGACTGAATCGGTGACAGCGGTGGCACGTACCAGACCATCGGCAGGGTGCGGTATTCCGGGTGCAGCGGCAGAGCCAGCTTCCAGTCCATCGCCATTTTATAAACAGGCGATTTTTGCGCTGCCTCAATGACGTTTGCCGGAATACCCTGTTTCAGCGCTTCTTCGATGACCGCCGGATCGTGCGGGTTCAGGAACACGTCGCACTGACGTTCGTACAGATCGGTTTCGTGCTCGGTGCTGGCCGCTTCTTCAATGCGGTCCGCGTCGTACAGCAGCACGCCGAGATAGCGAATACGCCCGACGCAGGTTTCTGAGCAAACGGTCGGCTGGCCGGACTCAATGCGCGGGTAGCAGAAGATGCATTTCTCGGATTTACCGCTCTTCCAGTTAAAGTAGATTTTCTTGTACGGACAACCACTGATGCACAAACGCCAGCCGCGGCACTTGTCCTGGTCAATCAGCACAATGCCGTCCTCTTCGCGCTTGTAGATGGCACCGCTCGGGCAGGTGGCGACGCAGCTCGGGTTCAGACAGTGCTCGCACAGGCGCGGCAGGTACATCATGAAGGTATTTTCAAACTGGCCGTACATCTCCTTCTGGATCTTCTGAAAGTTGCGGTCGCGGGCGCGCTTTTCGAACTCACCGCCCAGCAGCTCCTCCCAGTTAGGCCCCCAAACGATTTTATCCATCCGCTTGCCGTCAATCAGCGAGCGAGGGCGAGCGGTAGGGAGATGATCCCCCTCCGGGGCGCGATGCAGGTCCTGATAATCAAAGGTGAAGGGTTCATAGTAATCGTCAATTTGCGGCAGAACAGGGTTAGCGAAAATTTTCGACAGAACGCCCATTTTGCCGCCGAGACGCGGGGTCAGTTTGCCGTGGATCCCGCGGATCCAGCCGCCTTGCCACTCCTCCTGGTCTTCCCAGTTTTTTGGATAGCCAATGCCCGGCTTGGTTTCGACGTTGTTGAACCACGCATATTCCATGCCTTCACGCCCGGTCCAGACGTTCTTACAGGTGACCGAGCAGGTGTGGCAGCCGATGCATTTATCGAGATTCAGAACCATGCCAACCTGTGAGCGTATTTTCATTTTTTCGTCTCCTGTACCTGATCCCGACCTTCGCCATCCAGCCAGTTAATGTTTTTCATTTTGCGGATCATGATGAATTCGTCGCGGTTCGAGCCGACGGTGCCGTAATAGTTAAAGCTGTACGCCAGCTGCGCATAGCCGCCGATCATGTGCGTCGGTTTCGGGCAGACGCGGGTAACGGAGTTGTGGATCCCCCCGCGCCGGCCGGTCACTTCAGAGCCCGGAATGTTCAGAATGCGCTCCTGAGCGTGGTACATCATGGTCATGCCCGGCGGCACGCGCTGGCTGACTACCGCGCGGGCGGTGAGGGCGCCGTTAGCGTTAAAGGCTTCGATCCAGTCGTTGTCCTCAATGCCCAGCTCACGCGCGTCGGTTTCGCTTATCCAGACAATCGGCCCGCCGCGCGACAGGGTCTGCATCAGGAGGTTTTCGCTGTAGGTGGAGTGAATGCCCCATTTCTGATGCGGCGTCAGGAAGTTAAGCGCTTTTTCCGGGAAGCCGTTCGGCGGGATCTCGCGCATATGGCTCACGCTACGGGTATCAATCGGCGGACGGTAGGCCACCAGACTCTCCCCGAAAGCACGCATCCACGGGTGATCCTGATACAACTGCTGACGACCGGAAAGGGTGCGCCAGGGGATTAGCTCATGAACGTTGGTATAACCCGCGTTATAGGAGACATGCTCGCTCTCAAGACCGGACCAGGTTGGGCTGGAGATGATTTTGCGCGGCTGCGCCTGGATGTCGCGGAAGCGAATTTTCTCGTCTTCTTTGTTCAGCGCCAGATGCGTGTGGTCACGTCCGGTCAACTCCCCAAGCGCTTGCCAGGCCTTAACCGCCACCTGACCGTTGGTTTCCGGCGCGAGGGCGAGGATCACCTCTGAAGCGTCAATGGCGGTTTCAATCCGCGGACGACCTTTTGCCGGGCCGTCGGGCTTGACGTAATTGAGCTTGCCGAGGAAATCGACCTCGTTCTGGGTATTCCACGATATGCCTTTTCCGCCGTTACCGAGCTTGTCCATCAGGGGGCCAAGAGACGTAAAGCGCTCGTAAGTTTCCGGGTAGTTTCGCTCAACGACCGCAATGTTTGGCGCGGTTTTGCCGGGGATCAAATCGCATTCACCTTTGCGCCAGTCCTGGATATCAAACGGCTGAGAGAGTTCCGCCGGAGAGTCGTGCTGCAACGGTTGCAGAACCACGTCGGTTTCGGTGCCCAGGTGACCGACGCACACCTCGGAGAAGACCCTGGCGATGCCTTTGTAGATCTCCCAGTCGCTGCGCGATTCCCACGCCGGATCGACGGCGGCGGAGAGCGGGTGAATAAACGGGTGCATGTCCGAAGTGTTCATATCGTCTTTTTCGTACCAGGTGGCAGTCGGCAGGACGATATCGGAGAACAGACAGGTGCTGGACATGCGGAAGTCGAGCGTCACCAGCAGATCGAGCTTGCCCTCGATGGCAGCGGTTTGCCATTCGACCTCTTCAGGCTTCACGTCGTCTGTGGAACCCAAATCTTCACCCTGAATGCCGCTCTCGGTGCCGAGCAGGTATTTCAGCATGTACTCGTGACCTTTCCCGGACGAGCCAAGAAGGTTAGAGCGCCAGACAAACAGGTTACGCGGGTGGTTCTTGCCGTTATCGGGTTGCTCGCAGGCGAAGCGAACGTCACCCGATTTTAGCCCCTGAACGGTGTAGTCCTGCGGCGTCATGCCCGCCGCATCGGCACGTGCCTTAATGTGCAACGGGTTCAGGTTGAGCTGCGGGGCCGAGGGCAACCAGCCCATGCGCTCGGCGCGAACGTTGAAGTCGATCAGGTGCCCGGTGAATTGGGTGGCATCCGCCAGCGGGGAGAGGAGCTCCTGCGCGGTCAGCTTCTCATAGCGCCACTGGCTGGCATGGTTGTAAAAGAATGACGTGCTGTTCATCTGACGTGGCGGGCGGTTCCAGTCCAGCGCAAAGGCCAGCGGCAGCCACCCGGTTTGCGGACGCAGTTTCTCCTGGCCCACATAGTGCGACCAGCCGCCACCGCTCTGCCCGACGCAGCCGCAGAAGACCAGCATGTTGATCATCCCGCGGTAGTTCATGTCCATGTGGTACCAGTGATTCACCCCGGCACCGAGGATAATCATCGACCGCCCGTGCGTTTTGTGCGCCGTGTCGGCAAACTCGTGGGCGATTTTTTCAATCAGATACGCGGGTACGCCGGTGATCTGCTCTCCCCAGGCGGGAGTGTAGGCTTTGATCTGGTCATAGCTGTCTGCGGCGTTACTGTCCTGCAGACCACGATCGAGGCCGTAGTTCGCCAGCACCAGATCGTAAACGCTGACCACCCGTTTCTCGCGACCGTCGGCGAGCGTCAGGGTTTTGCTCGGTACGCGGCGCGTCAGCACCGGCTCCTGCTTCACGCTGCGAAAATGCGGGTTCTCATTACCGCCAAAGTAGGGGAAGGCGACATCTGCGACGCTATCGTGCGTAATCAGCAGGGAGAGGGTCAGCTCGCTTTCATGGCCTGCCGCCCGGGGCTCCAGGTTCCATTTGCCTTTTTCTCCCCAGCGGAAGCCGATGGAACCGTTTGGCACCACCAGGTTCCCGGCAATATCAAAGGCGACCGTTTTCCATTCAGGATTATTGGCTTCACCCAGCCCGTCGACAAGGTCTGAGGCCCGCAGCATCCGCCCCGGTACGACGCGACCATCGGCCTGTTCGTCCAGCAGGACCAGCATCGGCATGTCGGTGTAGCGGCGGCAGTAGTTGAGGAAGTAGTCGCTCGGGTTATCGAGGTGGAACTCTTTAAGGATCACATGGCCCATTGCCATGGCGAGGGCGCTGTCGGTGCCCTGTTTAGGCGCCAGCCACTGGTCGCTCAGCTTCGCGACTTCCGAGAAGTCCGGCGTAATGGCGACGGTTTTGGTGCCTTTGTAGCGCACCTCAGTGAAAAAGTGGGCGTCCGGGGTACGCGTCTGCGGCACGTTCGAGCCCCAGGCAATGATGTAGCTGGAGTTATACCAGTCTGCTGATTCCGGCACATCGGTCTGCTCCCCCCAGGTCATTGGGGAGGCCGGAGGCAGATCGCAGTACCAATCGTAAAAGCTAAGGCAGGTGCCGCCCAGCAGCGAGAGATAGCGGGTCCCGGCGGCGTAAGAGACCATCGACATCGCCGGGATAGGGGAAAAACCGGCGACGCGATCGGGGCCATAATTTTTGATGGTCCAGACGTTGGCGGCGGCAATCAGCTGGTTTAGCTCTTTCCAGTTTGAGCGGATAAAACCGCCTTTTCCGCGCGCTTTCCTGTAGCTCTGCGCTTTCTGCGGATCGTTCTGAATGGCATCCCAGGCCAGCACCGGATCGGTATGCTGCGCCAGCGCTTCTCGCCAGAGTTCAATTAACCTGCGGCGCACCAGCGGGTATTTGAGTCGGTTGGCGCTGTAGAGATACCAGGAATAGCTTGCGCCACGCGGGCAGCCGCGCGGTTCGTGGTTGGGCAGGTCAGGGCGGGTGCGTGGATAGTCGGTTTGCTGGGTTTCCCAGGTCACCAGGCCATTTTTGACATAAATCTTCCAGCTACAGGAGCCGGTACAGTTCACGCCGTGGGTGGAGCGCACAATCTTGTCGAACTGCCAGCGCTGACGATAGCTGTCTTCCCAGTCGCGGTTGGTGTGATACACCTGCCCGTGCCCATCGGCGAAACTGTCGCCTTTAGTTTTGAAGTAACGAAAGCGGTCCAACAGTTTGCTCATGACATTTCTCCTGCTTCGATAGCATGGCCGGAGGGGGTTGCATCCCGCTCCGGCAAAGAGGTCGTTATTATTTTTGTGACGATTTGCGGCCGTACACCAGCCAGGTGACAAGGACACAGACGATGTAAAACACGAGGAACACTTTCATGGCCCCGACCGGCGATCCGGTCATCGCCAGCGAGGTGCCAAACGCTTTGGGAATGAAGAAGCCGCCCACGGCGCCGATGGCAGAGATAAAGCCCAGCGCGGCCGCTGTTTCGGTCACCGCTTCATGCTGCGCCTGCTCGTCCGTGCCGCCCTGCTTTTTGACGCGGTCGAGGGTGATTTGGCGGAAAATAATCGCAATCATCTGGAAGGTGGAGCCGCTGCCCAGCCCGGCAGTGAGGAACAGCCCCATAAACACCAGATAGAAGGCGAAGAAACTGCCTGAACCTGAGCCCGGAAGCGTCAGGAAAATCAGGGCGCTAAAAATCGCCATAAAGACGAAGTTGATCAGCGTCACCCGCACGCCGCCCAGTTTGTCGGAGATCATCCCGCCCGCCGAGCGGGCCAGCGCGCCGATCAGGGGACCAAAGAAGGCGAGGTGCAGGATGTTCACGTCCGGAAACTGGGTTTTCGACAGCATGGCAAAGCCCGCCGAGAAACCGATAAACGAGCCGAAGGTCGCCAGATAGAGCAGGCTTAGCAGCCAGAGGTGAAAGCGTTTCAGGACCGGAAGCTGGCTGGCGATGGAGGCCTTTGAGCTGGCAATATCGTTCATGCCAAAAAACGCCGCAATGGTTGCCAGCAGCAGGAGGGGGGCCCAGATCCAGGCCGCGTTTGCCAGCCACATCGTCGAGCCATCCTCCTGTGGCACACCGTGCACCCCGAGGAAGGTGAACATCGGGAGGAAAATGACCAGCGGCGCAACCAGCTGCATCACGCTGACGCCCAGGTTGCCCAGCCCGCCGTTGATGCCCAGCGCGCTGCCCTGTCTGGATTTCGGGAAGAAAAAGCTGATGTTGCCCATGCTCGATGCGAAGTTAGCGCCAGCAAAACCGCAGAGCAGGGCGATGATGATAAAGATCCAGTACGGCGTCGCGGGGTTTTGAATGGCAATTCCCAGCCACACGCAGGGGATAATCAGGATGACGGTACTCAATACCGTCCAGTAACGCCCACCGAATATCGGTACCATAAATGAGTAGGGGACGCGCAATATCGCACCGGAGAGAGAAGGTAATGCTGTTAGCATAAAAAGCTGATCGGTGGTGAAATTAAATCCGACTTTATTCAGGTTGACGGCGATGGCGCTAAATAACATCCAGACGCAAAACGCTAATAGCAGGCAAGCCACAGAAATCCATAGATTTCTTCGTGCGATATGTTTTCCTTTATTCTCCCAGAATTGCGCGTTTTCAGGTTTCCAGTTACTCAACAGATGCGGATTATTCTTTTCACTTTGTTGCGACATAGCGCCCTCTTGCTTACCTTAATGGAAAGAAAAAAGAAGTAAAAACAAAAAGATGAGTGAGAATTTGCTGTTGGATTTATTGGATGTTTTGGGATACATCTGAAAGGATAGATAAAAAAGCGCGCCCCTGAGGTGAGAATGGAAATTGCGGAGCGCTTAATATGTTACCAATTGTAAGTGTTGCGGGAATTAATACTCCGGAAGGAGTATTAAAACAATTCCAGCGTGATAAGTTTGTCGAGATGTTTATTTAGCGCCGCATCGTCCATTTCCGGCATATTTAATACGGTGATCCCATCCAGGCCGCAAACCAGCCCTATCAAACGCCAGGCAATATTTTCCGCCCGATCGGTGAGTGTGAATGCCCTGGCTTCCGCCCCGGCACGGATAATAACCACCGTCTCGTGATGCCACATCTCCATGGTCAGGACATAAGCCGCTTTGATCTCGGGATCTCGGCTGGCGAGAATTTGCGCTTCCCGCCACAGTCGGATATAAGGCTCAAACTTACCGTCGTCGCTGCCGAGCATGCTGTGCAACCGTTCCCGCCAGGTGGCACGTTCATCCGCCACGTCGGCATCTAATAGCTCGCGGATCAGGCGAACGAATGCCAGCGATTTCAACTCACCTCCGGAGGCAAAGTGGTGATGAACCTGCCCGGTAGCGACGCCCGCTTCAGTCGCAATGCGCCGCACCGTCATCGCCGCCAGCCCCTCGGCGAGCGCCACGCGCATGGCGGCCTGTAAGATTGCTTCCCGCCGTTCATCCTTGCTCAGATATCGCATGTTTACTCACTCTCAATGGGAATGAAACGAGTGTAACAAAAAGCTGGACACTCGTTCAACTTTACGTAGGATCGCATCCTGGACATGTGTCCATGTTTAAAATGAAAAGGAAATTTATGTTTCGTCAGTGGTTAGCGTTAGTGATTATCGTGCTGGTTTATATCCCGGTCGCGATCGACGCGACGGTGCTGCACGTGGCGGCGCCGACATTGAGCATGACGCTGGGCGCCAGCGGTAACGAATTACTGTGGATTATCGACATCTACTCGCTGGTGATGGCGGGTATGGTGCTGCCGATGGGCGCACTCGGTGACCGCATGGGGTTTAAACGATTGTTAATGATCGGCAGCATGCTGTTTGGGGTGTCGTCCCTGGCGGCAGCCTTTGCGCCGTCAGCCGGGTGGCTGATTGCGGCGCGCGCCTCGCTGGCAATCGGTGCGGCAATGATCATTCCGGCCACGCTGGCCGGGATCCGCACGCTGTTTACCGACGCGCGGGATCGTAATATCGCGCTTGGCGTCTGGGCGGCCGTGGGTTCAGGTGGGGCGGCATTTGGTCCGCTGATTGGCGGTATCCTGCTTGAGCATTTCTACTGGGGATCGGTGTTTTTAATCAACGTCCCGATTGTGCTGGTGGTGGTGTCGCTGGCGGCGCGTTTTGTACCCCGTCAACAGGGGCGTCCTGAGCAGCCGCTGAATATCAGCCATGCCATCATGCTGATTGTGGCAATCCTGCTGCTGGTCTACAGCGCCAAAACCGCGTTGAAAGGCGTGCTGTCGCCGTGGCTGGTAGCCTGTACGTTGCTTACCGGGGCTGTGATGCTGTTGATTTTCGTGCGTATTCAACTGCGCGCCCGCGTGCCAATGATCGACATGCGCCTGTTTTGTCACCGCATCATTCTCAGCGGTGTGGTGATGGCGATGACGGCGATGATCGCGCTGGTGGGCTTTGAGCTGCTGATGGCGCAGGAATTGCAATTCGTTCACGGCTTTACGCCATTCGAAGCCGGCATGTTTATGCTTCCGGTCATGGTGGCGAGCGGGTTTAGCGGGCCGATCGCCGGAGTACTGGTGGGGCGTCTGGGGCTACGCATTGTGGCTGCGGGTGGCATGGCGCTCAGCGCGGTCAGTTTCATTGGCCTCTCGATGCTCGATTTCAGCACGCAGCAGTGGCAGGCGTGGAGCCTGATGGTGCTGTTGGGCTTCAGCGCCGCCAGCGCGCTGCTGGCCTCGACCTCTGCAATCATGGCCGCCGCGCCGAAAGAAAAGGCCGCCGCTGCCGGGGCGATTGAAACCATGTCTTATGAACTGGGGGCCGGGCTTGGGATCGCTATCTTTGGTCTGCTGCTGACCCGCAGTTTCTCTGCGTCGATTGATTTGCCGCAGGGGCTGAATGCGTCTCTCGTCGACAAAGCCTCGTCATCCATCGGCGAGGCGATGAAGGTGGCGCAGGATCTCACGCCAGCACTGGCGGTTTCGGTGACGGAGGCGGCGAAAAGTGCGTTTATTACCTCCCACAGCGTGGCGCTGGGGAGTGCGGGGGGCATGCTGTTGCTGCTGGCGGCAGGAATGTGGTTTAGCCTGGCGAAGGTGCCAAAGCAGTAGACAAGCCTGGTGCGCAGGCTGGCCGGGCAGCAGTTTAGGGCGTTAGCAGGCAGTGTTCATCTCGTGCTTCAATTTCTGAACCGCTATAGCGTGCGTATTGCCCGGTCAGGCCAAAAAACGCGGGTTGGGTTTCAGTATAGATTTCTGCGGCAAGTACCAGCCGGCGTCGTTCATCTTCGCTCATCTCAAGCAGCGTCCAGGGAATAAAATAGCGCGCCGTTGCGGTCAGTTTGAACCACAGCGGGCAGCCGCAGCCTGGACAAAACCAGCGTTCTCCCCGTGCGGATGAGGCGAAATGAGACGGGGCAATGGAATCTTGCTCCACAAGCGGCTCGCCCTGCGTCTCAAGATACATGGCAATGCCGCCTGACCACTTCTGGCATTGCGTACAGTGACAGGCATATACATCAAAATGGTTGAGGCTCACGCTGAACTGACTCATTCCGCATAAGCAGCGTCCTTTGAACAGGTGCATGGCGTTCTCCTTTTTGACGCCAGAAATCCGTATAAAAAAAGCCAGCCACATGGGCTGGCTTTTTAGCGTGACAAATCTTAGAACTGGTAGGTCAGGCCGACAGCAACGATGTTGTCGGTAGCAACGCCAGTTGCTTTGGTGAAGCTGTTGTCGTCAACCAGGTTGATTTTGTAATCAACATAGGTAGACATGTTTTTGTTGAAGTAGTAGCTCGCGCCAACGTCAACGTATTCAACCAGATCCTGGTCGCCGTATGAACCCAGATCTTTACCTTTGGATTTCAGGTAAGCGATGGATGGACGCAGACCGAAGTCGAACTGATACTGAGCAACAACTTCGAAGTTCTGAGCTCTGTTCGCGATATAACCGTCACCGAAGTTGGTCATGTTGCGGGTTTCAGAGTAGGTGGTTGCCAGGTAGATGTTGTTCGCATCGTATTTCAGACCAGCAGCCCAAACTTCTGCGTTTTCACCGCCAGCGTTAACGGTATTGGCTACGCGACCTGCAGCAACCTGACGGTCAGTACGGTCAGATTTCGCGTAGGTGGCACCGACAGCGAAGCCGTCCATTTCATAGGTAGAAGACAGACCCCAGCCGTCACCGTTCGCTTCGGTGATGTTACGGTCATCGTTTTTACCCTGGTACTGAGCAGCAAAGTTCAGACCGTCAACCAGACCGAAGAAGTCGGTGTTACGGTAGGTTGCAACGCCAGTCGTACGGCCAGTCATAAAGCCATCAGTCTGCGTCCAGGTATCACCACCGAACTCTGGCAGAACGTCAGTCCATGCGCCGATGTCGTAAGCAACACCGTAGTTACGACCGTAGTCGAAAGAACCGAATTCGTTGAATTTCAGACCTGCGAAGGCCAGACGCGTTTTGCTGCCGTCAGTGCCCTGGGATTCAGAACGGTTGCCTTTGAACTCATATTCCCACTGGCCGTAACCGGTCAGCTGATCGTTGATCTGAGTTTCACCTTTGAAGCCCAGACGAACGTAAGTTTTGTCGCCGTCGTTGCCAGCGTCATCAGAGAAATAGTGCAGACCTGTCACTTTACCGTACAGATCCAGCTTGTTACCGTCTTTGTTATAAACTTCAGCCGCGTTTACAACGCCTGCTGCCAACATGGAAGTCACTGCCACTGCAACTAATTTAAGTTTCATCTTAAATATTCCTTATAATTTTCTTAGGTATTTCCTGAGCCACTTTGAACGAGTTTTAAACGAGGCTGCTCGTCAATGGCATGTTATTTTTAAAAATCTTGTGGTCCTCTTTCAATAATAAGTTTCAAAATATTAATAATAATTTCATTTAGTGTGATCGAGATCGGATAAATGGCCTAAAAATAGCCTGAAATGATGAGTATTTAATCAATTTTGGGTGGGGTTTATTTCCGTCAATATAGTTTCATTGGGTTGTTATAAAATATGTTAATTATCGGTAATGCCGTTCTTTTGGTTGGGATGGCAGAGTGTATTTAACCGAAAAGGGCGGCCTTGCGCCCTTAATTGCACGGAAATTCCGTTGCTTAGACAGAAACACACAGAAACATACTATTGCACTTTGTGCTATTAATATTGTGAGTATTTGTCGGCAATTAATCACATAGCGGTGTCAGTTTGTGTCAATATTAAGAGACGCAAATTTACGAAAAGAGGGTAATATAAACAGAAGTTAAACGCGCGCCCAAATATTAAATTTATGTTAATTTTTTGCTGTCGGGATGAATATTACCCGACAGCTGACCCGGAATTATTTTTTGGTGGCGTACCAGCAAAGCAATGACCCGACGCAGACCATCAGCGCGCCTTGCCAGAACGAGAAAGAGAGGGGGAACTCAGCAGCACGGCGGCAAGCGCGGCAGAGAGTACGGGAGTAAAATAGGATACGGCGGCCAGCACCGTGACGTTACCGTGCAGAATGCCAACATTCCAGGCGGCATAACCTAACCCTAGCGCCACACCACACATAACGAGTTTCACGACAACCGGAACAGTGAAGACCATTTCCGGCTGATCGCTCAGCGCATATTTCACCCACAGGCTCAGTGCCGTCAGCAAAACAAACAGCGTAATGCCGTTTTGCCCGTTAGCAAATTTACGGGTTACCGTGCAGTAGGCGGCCCAGATAAATGCCCCGGCAAAAGCCAGCGTATAGCTGAGTGGATTCGATACAATATTGCGCATTATTTCATCAGGGTGTAATCCTTGATCACCCCCTAGTACCCAACATACACCGAGTAGTGCAATGATTAAGCCGGGGATAACCCACAGCGTTGATTTTTGTCCGTTGAACAAAATAGCAAAGACGATCGTCAGGCTCGGCCAGAGATAATTGACCATCCCCACTTCAATGGCCTGCGCTCGCGTGGCGGCATAGCCTAACGACAGGGCAAGACAAATTTCGTAACTGACAAACAGTACGCTGCCGGCAATAAGATACCTGGGTGAAAAGCGTTTAATATCAGGAAATCCCACCGTTACCAGACACAATAATCCGCTGAGGGTGTATATCATCGCCGCACCGCCGACGGGCCCCAGCCCCTCACTCACGCTACGAATCAAGCCCACCATTGTGCTCCACAACAGAATCGCTGCCAGCCCGATAAGCGTTGCTCTCTTTCTGTCCATTACGTCTTCATCGCTAAAAAAATCAAAGGAAAAAGATATAGCATTAATCCTGACGCTGTTGCGAATTATTCTCGCATGTGTTTAACCCTAAAGGATTATTTGAAGGCGCGAGCGGTGACCATTAAGAGGGCGAAGTCACGCGACCTTGATTTGACGCAAAAAAAAAAGGGGTTTTGCTGTTAGTTTGCGGCGCGAAGTCTTATTTGAACACGAGGACAACAATGGACGTCAGCCGCAGACAATTTTTTAAAATCTGCGCGGGCGGTATGGCCGGAACAACAGCCGCTATGCTGGGATTCGCTCCTAAAATGGCGCTGGCTCAGGCACGCAACTATAAACTGCTGCGCGCGAAAGAGATCCGTAACACCTGCACATACTGCTCCGTGGGTTGTGGGCTTTTGATGTACAGCCTGGGTGATGGCGCGAAGAACGCCAGAGAAGCGATTTATCATATTGAAGGGGACCCGGATCATCCGGTGAGCCGTGGGGCGTTATGCCCGAAAGGCGCGGGTCTGCTGGACTACGTTCACAGCGAAAACCGCCTGCGTTATCCGGAATACCGTGCGCCAGGTTCGGACAAATGGCAGCGTATTTCCTGGGATGAGGCCTTCTCCCGTATTGCAAAATTGATGAAAGCCGACCGCGACGCCAACTTTGTTGAAAAGAATGCAGAGGGGGTGACGGTAAACCGCTGGCTTTCCACCGGTATGTTATGTGCCTCTGCGGCCAGTAATGAAACCGGCATGCTGACGCAAAAATTTGTGCGCTCTCTCGGCATGCTGGCGGTTGATAACCAGGCGCGCGTCTGACACGGACCAACGGTAGCAAGTCTTGCTCCAACATTTGGTCGCGGTGCGATGACCAACCACTGGGTTGATATCAAAAACGCTAACGTCGTGGTGGTAATGGGCGGTAACGCCGCTGAAGCCCATCCAGTGGGATTCCGCTGGGCGATGGAAGCGAAAAACAACAACGATGCGACGCTGATCGTCGTCGATCCGCGCTTTACGCGCACGGCTTCGGTGGCCGATATCTATGCGCCGATCCGCTCCGGCACGGACATTACGTTCCTGTCCGGCGTACTGCTGTACCTGATCGAAAACAACAAAATTAACGCGGAATACGTTAAGCACTACACCAACGCAAACCTGCTGGTGCGGGATGACTTTGCCTTCGACGACGGGCTGTTCAGCGGCTATGACGCGGAAAAACGCCAGTATGACAAGTCCTCGTGGAACTATCAGTTCGACGAAAACGGCTATGCGATGCGCGATGAAACACTGACGCACCCGCGCTGCGTGTGGAACCTGCTGAAGCAGCATGTTTCCCGCTATACGCCGGACGTGGTGGAGAACATCTGCGGTACGCCGAAAGCGGACTTCCTGAAAGTGTGCGAAGTGCTGGCCTCCACCAGTGCGGCAGACAGAACAACGACCTTCCTGTATGCGCTGGGCTGGACGCAGCACACCGTGGGTGCGCAGAACATCCGCACCATGGCGATGATCCAGCTGCTGCTCGGCAACATGGGGATGGCAGGGGGCGGCGTAAATGCGCTGCGCGGTCACTCCAATATTCAGGGGCTCACCGACCTCGGCCTGCTCTCCACCAGCCTGCCGGGTTACCTGACGCTGCCGTCGGAAAAGCAGGCAAATCTGCAAACGTATCTTGAGGCCAACACGCCAAAAGCGACGCTGCCGGATCAGGTGAACTACTGGAGCAACTATCCGAAGTTCTACGTCAGCCTGATGAAATCCTTCTACGGCGACGCGGCGCAGAAAGAGAACGACTGGGGCTTCGAGTGGCTGCCGAAGTGGGACCAGGCGTACGACGTCATTAAGTATTTCAATATGATGGATAAGGGGAATGTCACGGGGTATATCTGCCAGGGCTTTAACCCGGTAGCGTCCTTCCCGGACAAGAACAAAGTGGTTCGCAGCCTGAGCAAGCTGAAGTACATGGTCGTCATCGACCCGCTGGTGACCGAAACCTCGACCTTCTGGCAGAACCACGGTGAAGCGAACGATGTCGATCCGGCGTCGATTCAGACCGAGGTGTTCCGCCTGCCGTCCACCTGCTTTGCGGAAGAGGATGGCTCCATTGCCAACTCCGGTCGCTGGCTGCAGTGGCACTGGAAAGGCCAGGAGGCGCCGGGTGAAGCGCGGAATGACGGTGAGATCCTGGCCGGGATTTACCATCGTCTGCGCGAGATGTACCGCACCGAAGGCGGCAAAGGCGCTGAGCCGCTGCTGAGGATGGGCTGGGACTACAAGCAGCCGGACCGTCCTGAGTCTGAAGAGGTCGCCAAAGAGAACAACGGCGTGGCGCTGGCGGATCTCTATGACGCTAACGGCAACCTGGTGGCGAAGAAAGGCCAGCTGTTGAACAGCTTCGCGCTGCTGCGCGACGACGGCACGACGGCGTCGTCCTGCTGGATCTACACCGGCAGCTGGACGGAGCAGGGTAACCAGATGGCCAACCGCGATAACGCCGACCCGTCCGGGCTGGGCAATACGCTGGGCTGGGCCTGGGCGTGGCCGCTGAACCGCCGCGTGCTGTATAACCGCGCCTCCGCCGACGTGAACGGCAAGCCGTGGGATCCAAAACGCATGCTGATCCAGTGGAACGGCTCGAAGTGGGCAGGAAATGATATCCCGGACTACAACACCGCCGCGCCGGGCAGCAACACCGGGCCGTTTATCATGCAGCCGGAAGGGCTGGGTCGCCTGTTTGCGCTCAACAAGCTGGCAGAAGGGCCATTCCCGGAACACTACGAGCCGATGGAAACGCCGCTCGGCACTAACCCGCTGCACCCGAACGTGGTCTCCAGCCCGGTGGTGCGGATCTATGAAGACGACGTATTGCGCTTAGGCAAAAAAGACAAATTCCCGTATGTGGGTACAACCTATCGCCTGACCGAGCATTTCCATACCTGGACCAAGCACGCGCGGCTTAACGCCATCGCCCAGCCGGAACAGTTTGTGGAGATCAGCGAGACGCTGGCGAAAGCGAAGGGGATTGCCAACGGTGACCGCGTGAAGGTGAGCAGCAAGCGTGGCTTTATCCGCGCGGTGGCGGTGGTGACCCGTCGTCTGCAGAGCCTGTACGTTCATGGTCAGCAGGTGGAAACGGTAGGTATTCCGCTGCACTGGGGCTTTGAAGGGGTGGCGCAGAAAGGCTACATCGCCAATACCCTGACGCCAAACGTTGGCGATTCCAACTCGCAAACGCCGGAGTACAAAGCGTTTCTGGTCAACATCGAGAAAGCGTAAGGAGCGATTAAATGGCGATGGAAACACAAGACATTATTAAACGCTCCGCGACCAACCCGATTACCCCCGCGCCTCGTGCGCGGGACTATAAGGCAGAAGTCGCTAAGCTTATCGATGTCTCTTCCTGCGTGGGCTGTAAAGCCTGCCAGGTGGCCTGTTCGGAGTGGAATGATATCCGCGACGAGGTGGGGCACTGCGTCGGGGTCTACGATAATCCGGCGGATCTGAGCGCCAAATCCTGGACGGTGATGCGCTTTAGCGAGACCGAGCAGAACGGCAAGCTGGAGTGGTTAATCCGTAAAGACGGCTGCATGCACTGTGAGGATCCGGGCTGTCTGAAGGCGTGCCCGTCCGCGGGGGCGATTATTCAGTATGCCAATGGGATCGTCGACTTCCAGCAGGACAACTGCATCGGCTGTGGGTACTGCATCGCGGGCTGTCCGTTTAATATTCCGCGCCTCAATAAAGAGGATAACCGGGTCTATAAATGCACTCTGTGCGTGGACCGCGTGAGCGTCGGGCAGGAGCCTGCCTGTGTGAAAACCTGTCCGACCGGGGCGATTCACTTCGGCACCAAGAAAGAGATGCTTGATGTGGCGCAGGCGCGGGTGGACAAACTCAAAGCGCGCGGCTACGACAAGGCGGGTATTTATAACCCGCAGGGCGTGGGCGGTACGCACGTTATGTACGTGCTACACCATAACGACCAGCCGGAGCTGTATCACAATCTGCCGAAAGATCCGGCGATCGACACCTCAATCAACCTGTGGAAAGGGGCGCTCAAACCGCTCTCTGCAGCGGGCTTTATCGCCACCTTTGCCGGGCTGATTTATCACTACATTGGTATCGGGCCAAATAAAGAGGTGGATGACGACGAGGAGGAGCATCATGAGTAAGTCGAAAATGATCGTGCGCACGAAGTTTGTCGACCGCGCCTGTCACTGGACGGTGGTCATTTGCTTCTTCCTGGTGGCGGTCTCCGGCATCTCGTTCTTCTTTCCTACGCTCCAGTGGCTGACGGAAACTTTCGGCACCCCGCAGATGGGACGCATTCTGCACCCGTTCTTCGGCGTGCTGATTTTCGTGGTGCTGATGTTTATGTTCGTGCGCTTCGTCCATCACAATATCCCGGATAAGCAGGACATTCCGTGGCTAAAAGGAATTGTCGAAGTGCTGAAGGGCAACGAGCATAAAGTGGCGAAAGTAGGCAAATATAATGCCGGACAAAAGATGATGTTCTGGACCATCATGAGCATGATTTTTGTGCTGCTGGTGACGGGCGTCATTATCTGGCGTCCGTATTTTGCCTCGTATTTCCCGATTCAGGTGGTGCGCTACGCGCTGCTGATCCACGCCACCTCAGCCATTATTCTGATCCATGCCATTTTGATCCATATGTATATGGCGTTCTGGGTGAAGGGGTCGATTAAAGGGATGATTGAAGGGAAGGTGAGTCGTCGCTGGGCGCAGAAACATCACCCGCGCTGGTATCGCGATGTGGAACGACTGGAAGCGAAACAGGAAAGTACGGAAGGGATGAAGTAAGACCTGCGCCGTCGGCTTTGCCCGGCGGCGCTGCGCTTGCGCGAGCAGGGCAAATGCCTGGCCGACTGGCGTCATGTATTCGTCAATAAACGATCAATTGCGGCTATAACATCATGACGTGTGTTACGTAAATTACAAACAAAATCTTTGGGGTTAATTTTATTGTTGTTAAGGTTGGTTATCATGGGTGAATAAATCAGAAACGTTTCAAAATCGATATTTACGGCTGGTGCCAGCTGACTCTGCCATAACGGTAATTTATTCACTCTCGCAAGTGGCACAATTACGCGCGTGGCAAGATCATCATAATAATCATCCTGAATGAGCATGTAGTAAGGCAGCTTATCCCTGGTTGTTGTAGAGGTATTCCGGTAAACATTAAATTGTCTCAGCATTAAAGCACCCTGAAAAACTCATCATCAGTAATGGTTCCATGTTTTTCCACAAATTCATTCATTGAGTGAATGAATGAACGATCCGCATCTGATGACTGACACGGCGCAACGGAGTCTGGTGAGGTATGGCCCGACGGTACTGTTGGTTTAATGCTTCGCGAGAGGGTGTGGTCAACTGTGTGTTTCATTCGTATCTCCTTTGTTGGTGCGGCCATTATCAACCGCAGCCAACAAAAAACAATACCTTTTCCCCTGGTAATCTACATTCTGCGAGCCGTCTTCCAGTAATCTTAGAACCGCTCTTCCACATAACGGAACGGGTATTTCGTCGGTTTCACTTTGTCAATTTTACGTTTCGGTAATTCCACCTTTTCAACGTGAATTTCTTTATACGGGATCTGCGTCAGGAGATGCGAAATAATATTCAGCCGCACGCGTTTTTTATCTTCCGAACGGGCCACATACCACGGTGCCCAGGCGGTATCGGTTGCCGCAAACATGGCATCGCGCGCTACGGTATATTCATCCCACAGGTTAAACGATTTAATATCCATCGGCGAGAGCTTCCATATTTTACGACCGTCGTTAATACGGTCACGTAAACGGCGCTCCTGCTCTTTCGGTGTCACCTCAAGCCAGTACTTCAGCAGAATAATCCCGGCATCAACCATCGCTTTTTCCATCACCGGCGTACCGTCGAGAAACTTCTCCACCTGTTCCGGCGTGCAGAACCCCATGACCCGCTCGACGCCCGCGCGGTTGTACCAGCTTCGGTCGAATATCACGATCTCCCCGGCAGCGGGCAGATGGGGAACATAACGCTGAAAATAGAGCTGGGTTTTCTCTTTCTCGGTGGGTGCGGGAAGAGCAACAACGCGGAAAACGCGCGGGCTGACGCGCTCGGTGATCGCTTTTATGGTGCCGCCTTTACCGGCGCCATCGCGCCCTTCAAAAACGATACACACTTTTAACCCTTTGGCGACGACCCACTGCTGGAGCTTCACCAGTTCAACGTGGAGGCGACGAAGCTCTTTTTCGTACTCTTTGGTTTTCAGCGGTGCATTTTTTTCGACATCAACAGCGACACTGGTTTTCTTCTTGCTTCCCATGATTGTCATCCTCAGGTTGTCCGGCGCGGGAAAAAGCGAGGCCGCACTATGAAGTGTAATCCACCTGAATTAATGGATTAACGTGTCAGCCAGCTGATTTGAACTGGCTCACCATACAAGTTTGTTCAATAATGCCCGTCGCGAGTTTTTAACCTGTGGTCGTGGTATGAAAAAGACAATGTTTTCGTTGGCGCTTGGCACGTTTGGCCTGGGGATGGCTGAATTTGGCATTATGGGTGTGCTCACCGAACTGGCGCACGATACCGGTATTTCTATTCCCTCGGCCGGGAATATGATTTCGTTTTATGCTTTCGGCGTGGTGATTGGTGCCCCTATTGTGGCGCTCTTTTCGGGCAAGTTCTCGTTAAAAACCACGCTGTTGTTCCTGGTGGCAATGTGCGCTGTCGGCAATGCGTTGTTTACTTTCTCCACGTCCTATTTCTGGCTGGCGCTGGGGCGTTTAATTTCTGGTTTTCCGCACGGGGCCATTTTTGGCGTCGGGGCGATTATCCTCTCTAAAATAGCACCACCGGGGAAGGTAACGGTTGCCGTGGCCGGGATGATCGCCGGTATGACCGTGGCTAACCTGGTCGGTGTCCCGCTGGGTACCTGGCTGGGGCACGCATTTAGCTGGCGCTATACCTTTTTCCTGATTGCGGTGTTTGATGCGCTGGTGATCCTGTCGGTTATCCTTTGGGTGCCACACCTCCATGACAGATCAGAAATCAAATTGACCGAGCAGTTCCAGTTTCTGAAAAGACCAGAACCGTGGCTGATTTTTGCCGCCACTATGTTTGGTAACGCCGGTGTATTTGCGTGGTTCAGCTTCGTTAAGCCCTTTATGGTGAACGTCTCCGGTTTTTCGGAAGGGGTGATGACCGCCATCATGATGCTGATGGGTCTTGGGATGGTGTTGGGCAATCTGTTAAGCGGTAAACTCTCTGGTCGCTTTAGCCCGCTGCGCATTGCCGCCACCACCGATATGGTGATTGTCGCCTCACTGCTGCTGCTTTTTGCCACTGGCGAACAGAAAACGGCCTCGCTGGGCATGGGCTTTATCTGCTGTGCCGGGCTGTTTGCGCTCTCTGCGCCGCTGCAAATCCTCCTTCTGCAAAATGCGAAGGGCGGTGAGATGCTGGGGGCGGCAGGGGGGCAGATGGCATTTAATCTCGGCAGTGCGATTGGCGCGTACTTTGGCGGGATGATGATTACCCTTGGCTTTAGCTGGCGTTACGTCACGCTACCAGCGGCAATACTCTCGTTCTCGGCCATGAGCGCATTGCTGTTGTACGGATATCTGCGGACAAGACAGTCACACGTTAAGGCTCGTACGGCTGTATGAAAACCGCTCCCTTTCGGGAGCGGTGATAAATGTTGAGCGCTTATGAGCGTAAATCGATCACCATACGGCCACGGATCTGGCCTTGTTCCATCTCTTTAAAGATGGCGTTGATGTCTTCGATTGGACGCATTGTCACCTTCGGTACCACTTTACCTTCCGCCGCAAACTGGAACGCTTCCTGCAGATCTTGACGGGTACCAACCAGTGAACCCACCACCTGAATGCCGTCCAGCACCAGGCGCGGAATATCCAGGCTCATCGCTTCCGGTGGCAGACCAACCGCGACCACACGACCACCGGCGCGCACGGCATCTACCGCGGAGTTGAAGGCCGCTTTTGCGACGGCAGTGACGACAGCAGCATGTGCGCCGCCGGTTTTTTCCTGCACAATTTTAGCGGCATCTTCACTGCGGGAGTTGATGGTCAAATCCGCACCCATGCTGGCGGCAAGCTTCAGCTGTTCGTCATTAACATCCAGCGCGATGACTTTGGCGTTAAAGACGTTTTTAGCATACTGCAGCGCAAGGTTGCCCAGCCCACCCAGACCATAAATGGCAATCCACTGGCCCGGTTTAATACCTGAGATCTTCACCGCTTTGTAAGTGGTGACACCTGCGCAGGTGATGCTGCTGGCGGCAGCAGAATCCAGACCGTCCGGTACTTTTACCGCGTAATCGGCGGTGACGATGCACTCTTCCGCCATGCCGCCATCAACGGAGTAACCGGCGTTTTTTACATCGCGGCACAGAGTTTCGTTGCCGGTATTACAGTATTCACAGTGACCACAGCCCTCAAAGAACCAGGCGACGCTTGCGCGATCGCCGACCTTCAGCGACGTCACGCCAGGGCCGATTTCTTTCACGATGCCAATCCCTTCATGGCCCAGGATCACCCCGGTTTTATCGCCAAAGTCACCGTTCTTTACGTGAAGATCGGTATGGCATACGCCACAGCATTCCATCTTCAGCAGGGCTTCCCCGTGCTTGAGCGGGCGCAAGGTTTTTTCGGTAACGTTAACCTGATGATCCTGAGTAACAACAGCAGCCTTCATGTGTATCTCCTTGTTCATGATGAGTATCTGCATAGCAGGTGTAATACTCCTCAAGGATTAATGCTTAAGCGCTGTAATGCAAGGTGCCCGCAACATAATGTCATCATTTAAGGTGATTTCAGAATAAGAAAAGGATGTTCCTCTAATAATTAAGGGGGAAAATACTGGCCCGACGAGAGGCTCGCCGGGCGCAGCGTTACAGCTGTGCTTCTATCTCCTTAATTTCTTTACGCCATTGTGCCTGTAGCTGCGGTTTTTGATGCTTTGGCTTCCGCGCGAGATCGTCTTCCAGCAATGTTTCCAGCGCGACAAGCCGTTCAAGCAGATCGTCAGAGGGGGATACAGGCATGGTCGTGGCGTCGACGGGAGCTGGGGATGTTACCAGTCCCGCGCTTTCACGCAGCCGCTCGAATACCGCTTCTGCATCATGCCATTCGCTCAGCTTTCCCTCTTCAATTAACCAGAAACGGTTGCAGCTTTGGCTAATTAACTGACGGTCGTGGCTGACCAGCAGGACGCCGCCCTCAAACTGCTGCAGGGTTTGCGCCAGCGCCTCTTTGCCCTCCATGTCGAGATGGTTGGTCGGCTCATCGAGCATCAGCAGGCTATAGCGGGCAAGCGTCAGGCCGACAAACAGCAGTCGAGAGCGTTCGCCACCGCTGAGCGTACTGACGTTTTGTCCGTGACGCGCCCACGGAAATCCGGCGCTGATGAGCGCCATTTTTCTGTGTTGCGGGTCGGGCGCGAACGGCTCCAGCGCGTCAAACAGTGTGGCGTCATCCGGCAGCTGGTTCAGCGTCTGATCGTAATAGCCAGCTGACACGCGTGGATGAAGTTTCAGCCCCGTTTCGCTCTGCTCATCACTAAAACAGCGCCAGATAAGCTTCATCAGGGACGATTTTCCGCAGCCGTTACGACCCACAATCGCCACGCGATCGCCGCTTTTCAGACGCGCGATGTCGATGTTAAACAGCTCAGAAAGCCCCGGCGCAGGCGGCACGCCAAGGTTTTCTATCTCCAGCAGTCGGTCGGCGCGAAGCGCATCGCCGCGCAGGGTTAACGTCCACTGGCTGCCAGCCGTAAGTGCCGTCTGGCTCTCCTTCAGCCGTTCGACCTGTTTTTCCATCTGTTTGGCTTTCCGGGCCAGGTCTTCGTTATCGTAAACCTTGCCCCAGGTCGCCAGCCGCTTCGCGCTGGCGGTCACGCGGTCGATCTCCTTTTGCTCCGCCTTGTGGCGCTGCGCGTCGCTTTCATCTTTTGCTTCAAGCGCCTTGCGTGCGGCCGTGCAGGGAAGGGCAAAGTAGTGCAGCGTTTTATCGCGCAGGATCCAGCTGCCGTTCGTGACGGCATCCAGCAACTGTCGGTCGTGCGAGACCAGCACGAAGCTGCCTGACCAGTTCTGTAAAAAATGTTCCAGCCAGAGCATGGTCGGCAAATCGAGGTGGTTACTGGGTTCATCCAGCAGGAGCAGATCCGGCTCGTGAATCAACGCCCGCGCCAGCAGCAGCCGGGTGTGTTGCCCACCGCTCAGCGTGGCGGAGCGCAGCGTCATATCCTGCGGGGTAAAGCCCATGCCGGCCAGCAGCGTTTCGGCTTTCCAGCGCAGGCTATCGCGCTCAGCTAAAGGCAGCTGTGCGAGTACGGCATCCAGCATGGTCAGCGGGAAAATAGCGTCCGGAAGATGTTGCTCAACGCGCGCCATCAGGCAGTGCCCGGCCAGCGCTACCGTACCGGCGGCGGGGGAGTCTGTGCCGTCCAGCACCTTTAAAAGCGTACTTTTTCCGCAGCCGTTATCGCCCAGCAGGCCAATGCGGTCGCCTTTTTTCAGCGTAAAAGAAAGGGAGTCGAAGAGCGTGCCAAACGCCGTATCAACACGTAAAGATTGTGCAGTGAGTAAAGTGCTCATTGTTGCTTACCCAAGAGTTACAGGCATGTTTATGCCTCGTCAAACATCGCTGACGATAACTCAGTAAGCCCGAGAGAAGGGATTTCAGGGGTTGGTGTCTTCGCTCAAGCAGAAGTTATCGCAGCACGATACCGATAACGCTTGAGCGGGTGCGATCACCAAATGTATGTGAAACATTGAAAATTTCACAGTACAGCATAATTGGCCTCCTTATATATTCAGTAGGTTAATGGATGAAAGGAGTGTAGCGGGGGAAAGGGGGTTTGGCTAGTGGGATTCGATGATGCGGTCTGATGCCCTCACCCTAACCCTCTCCCACGGGGAGAGGGAACGGTCGGAGCGAATTAAATCGAGGTACGGCGATAGCTGCGGTATTCAGGCATCCAGAAGTTATCGTCAATAGCCTGCTGCAGCGCGTCGGCAGAGGTTTTCACTGCCACGCCCTGCTGCTGCGCCATTTTACCTACCGCAAACGCGATAGCGCGCGACACCTTGTGGATGTCCTTCAGCTCAGGCAGTACCAGCCCTTCACCATCATTGACCAGCGGCGAGTGGCCCGCGAGGGTTTCGCTCGCGGACATCAGCATCTCATCGGTAATGCGAGACGCGCCGGAGGCGATCACGCCCAGACCAATACCCGGGAAGATATAGGAGTTGTTGCACTGGGCAATCGGATAGGTTTTATCCTTCCATACCACCGGATCGAACGGGCTGCCGGTCGCAACCAGCGCGTTACCTTCGGTCCAGGCGATGATGTCCTGCGGCGTCGCTTCTACGCGGGAGGTCGGGTTGGAAAGCGGCATCACGATAGGGCGCTCGCAGTGCTTGTGCATCTCACGAATAATCTCTTCCGTGAAGAGGCCGGTTTGTCCGGAAACGCCGATCAGAATATCCGGCTTCACGTTGCGCACCACGTCCAGCAGGGAGAGGACTTCGTTGTCAGTATCCCAGTTTTTCAGGTTCTCGCGTTTCTGCACCAGTTTGGTCTGGAACGGCAGCAGGTTCGGCATACCGTCGGTCAGCAGGCCGAAACGGTCAACCATAAACACGCGGGAGCGGGCCAGTTCTTCACTCAGACCTTCACGCTGCGTCTGGGCAATAATCTGTTCGGCGATACCGCAGCCTGCGGAGCCTGCCCCGAGGAAGACGATTTTCTGGTAGCTCAGCTGGCTGCCGGCTGCGCGGCTGGCGGCGATAAGCGTACCCACGGTCACGGCTGCGGTGCCCTGGATATCGTCGTTAAAGGAGCAGATCTCATCGCGATAGCGGTTCAGCAGCGGCATCGCGTTCTTCTGCGCAAAGTCTTCGAACTGCAGCAGCACGTCCGGCCAGCGGTGTTTCACGGCCTGGATGAAATCGTCGACAAACTGGTAGTACTCTTCGTCGGTAATACGCGGATGACGCCAGCCCATATACAGGGGATCGTTCAACAGCTGCTGGTTATTGGTACCCACATCCAGCACCACCGGCAGGGTATACGCCGGGCTGATGCCGCCACAGGCGGTGTACAGTGACAGCTTACCGATCGGAATACCCATCCCGCCGATGCCCTGGTCACCCAGACCCAAAATGCGCTCGCCGTCAGTCACCACAATGACTTTGATGTTGTGGTTAGGCACGTTCTGCAGAATATCGTCCATGTTGTGACGGTTCTGGTAAGAAATGAATACCCCGCGGGAGCGACGGTAGATCTCAGAGAAACGCTCGCAGGCAGCACCCACGGTCGGGGTATAGATCACCGGCATCATCTCTTCCAGATGGTTCTGCACCAGGCGGTAGAAGAGGGTTTCATTGGTGTCCTGAATGTTGCGCAGGTAGATGTGCTTGTCGATTTCGGTTTTGAAGCCCTGATACTGGATCCACGCGCGCTCTGCCTGTTCTTCGATGGTTTCAACCACTTCGGGCAGTAAACCCAGCAGGTTGAAGCTGCTGCGCTCTTCCATGCTGAAGGCGCTACCTTTGTTGAGCAGGGGGAATTCGAGTAAAACCGGTCCGGCATAAGGGATATATAAGGAACGATGTTTTTTCAGTTTGTTGTCCATGTCACTCACTCTTTTTTTGAAGATCCGTCCCTGACACTGCTGTTTGTCATCTTTCTGGCCTGTGCGATGGGGTGCGGTCGGGCGGTATTATAAAGGAGCTGAATATTAATTACCGCAACACATAAACAAAAACACCATCGGTTTTGCCGATGGTGTTCTCTGTCTCAGTCTGGAACTTACTTGCCCGCGTGGCGTTTTCTGCCGGTGGCGTGAGTGACTTGCGTTTCGTGGTCGCCTTCAATCACCACTTTACGCTGATTAGAAAGCTTGTAGTTCAGTCCCAGAATGTGGCGTGCCTGACGGTTCGATTTCATGTTAACTCCTCAATCCTGTTGATAGTTTTAAGGACCAGTTTGCTTACGCAAACGAAATGTAACCCCTTAGGTTGCAGATCCAGCTTAGCAGGTTTTTACAAAGGTGCGTTTCGCCCGCTGACGACGTAGTTAATGGTCTGCTGGTAGATGTCACTGAGGATGTCATTATCCGTGGATTCCACCCACCTGGTCAGTTCCATCAAAATGTCATCTTCAGTCACAGCACCGTGTTCGGCGTGAAGACCCTGCGCAATCGCGTTAACGAGCTCAGGTTGTGCTGCTGTAGTATTAGCCGGGTAATAAGTAAACATGCTGCCTCCGTGTCGTTGTCTGTTTAATGGTACGGCTCGCAAAAAATGTAATTCATAAACAGAATGGCAAATATTTTACCCGTTGTGGCTAAGATTCATCTTAGAAACGAAAATGTCATAAGTGCATGCTTTTATGCACTTTTAAATCGTGGGGATAAATGGACGTTGGGCAACGAGGATATTTGGGCGGTGCTCCTGCTATGGGGGAAATATAGCAGGAGCCGTTTTTAACTTACCACTTCATTTCGCCGGTATTTACTTTGGCACTTAATTCCAGGGAGCTCTCTTCGGCAAGATCCGGGTACTGTTTTTTCATCGCGCCGATAACGCCCGCGGAGTCTTTGTGTGCGGATAAAGCCTGTTCAAAATGCTGCAGGTAGCCACGCGTAAAATCAATCGCGCCCGTTCCGGCAGGCGGAGTCCCAAGATAGTGACCCGGGATCACGCGTTCAGGTTTGTGCGCAGCCATATTGTCCAGGGTTTGCTGCCACTGCTGGCGGCGAGCAGGCGTCTGGGTATCTGCCGTCCAGACGTGAATACCCCAGGAGACACCGGTGCCACCGAGGATCGTTTTCGCAGACGGGATCCACACGTAAGCCGCGTAACTGTCTGGTTGTTCAATGTCGATCTTTTCCCCGTCAACCATAAACGTGGTTGAGGCGAGCACCTGCGGAACGACCAGCGTCGTTGGCGCGCCGTCTTTCATCTGCGGGCCCCAGAAGGCGAGTTTGGCGTCTTTGGTGGCCTTAATATGGTCAACCACCTGCTGCGTGGCCACCACTTTGGCATTCGGGAAGGCTTTTACCAGCGGTTGCAGACCAAAATAGAAATCCGGATCGCCGGAAGTGATCACAATCTTGTTCAGCGTTTTACCGCTGCGGCGAATTTTCTCCACCAGCGCTTCGCCATCTTTCACGCTGAACTGAGCGTCAAACAGAACGGCTTCTTTCGGGCCAGAGACCAGCGTGGAAGAGACCGCGAAAATGCCTTTTTCCTGCGGGTTATACGTGTCAATCGTCAACGGCGCGGCAAAAACAGCCGGTGTGAAAAGGGCGCAAAGCAATGCAAGGCGAGTAAGCTTCATCATCATGTCTCTGTGGTTCAGGAAAGTCTCTATTGTACGGATATTTGTATTTGCCAGAATTCCTGAAACAAGACATGCTTAGTTTCATAAATCGAGCAAATGGAGCGTATATGGATCGCGTTATTGCCGCTCAGGTCTACAACCGGATATGCGAGCTGGGAAGTTTGAGCGCGGCGGCCCGCGCATTGGGGATCTCGCGACCGATGGTGAGCCGCTACCTGGAACAAATGGAAAAGTGGGCGGGAACACGGCTGGTTAACCGCTCCACGCGCAAGCTGACGCTGACGGCAGCCGGCGAAAAAGTGTTGCAGAAAACGCGGACGCTTTCGCAGCTCTCGCAGGAGATTGAGGGCCAGTCGGAGAAAGATTTGCCGTCAGGCACGCTGCGGGTCGCCTGTGCACACTTTACCGCCATGCACCTGATTGCGCCGGTGCTCCCCGGGCTGCTCGCGCGCTACCCGCAGCTGCGCATCGAGCTGGATGTGAACAACCACCCGGTGAGCCTGGTAGGGGAGCGTATTGATGTCGCCGTACGCATTACCGACACCCCCGAACCGGGCATGATCGCCCGCCGACTCGGGGAGTGTCGTTCAGTCCTTTGCGCCTCGCCGGACTATCTTGCTCAGCACGGAACGCCCGTCAGTCCCGAAGATTTAGCGCAGCATAATTGCCTGCACTACAGTTTTTTCGCCGGGCAGTCCTGGCATTTTCTTACGCCGGAAGGTGAAAGCCTGAGCGTGGCCGTCAGCGGCAACCTGAGCGCCAGCATCTCATCGCTGTTGATGGACGCCGCGATTAACCACTGCGGTATCGCCATGTTGCCGGAGCGTGAGGCATCTGACGCGCTGGCGCAGGGATTACTGGTGCCGGTTCTGAGCGTGCTGGAGCCGAAACCGCTTGCCATCCATGGCATTTACCAGTCCCGGGAATATCAACCTGCCGCACTGCGCGCATTCCTTGATGCACTGGCGCAACATGTGTTCAGTGGCTAAGACTCTTCTGTCTTCGCCGCAGAATCTGAGTAGCCTTCTATACTTAACCCTTTGTAAGCCAAAAGGAGAGCAAGAATGACTATTCATAAGCACGGTTCAGCACACTGGTCTGGCGACATTAAACGCGGGAAAGGAACGGTTTCTACCGAGAGCGGCGTTCTCAATCAGCAGCCTTATGGCTTTAACACCCGCTTTGAGGGTGAAAAGGGGACCAACCCTGAGGAGCTGATTGGCGCGGCACACGCCGCCTGTTTCTCGATGGCGCTTTCGCTGATGCTGGGTGAGGCGGGCTATACCGCCGATTCCATTGATACCACTGCAGACGTCTCGCTGGATAAAACCGACGGCGGTTTTGCCATCACAAAGGTTGCGCTGAAAAGCAAGGTGACTGTTCCCGGCATCGCGCCTCAGCAGTTTGACGGCATCATTCAGAAAGCGAAAGCAGGCTGCCCGGTGTCGCAGCTGCTGAAAGCCGATATCACGCTCGATTACCAACTCAACTAAGCCCCAGCCGGGTTCGCGCCCGGCTATCCCTTCAGCGCGGCGGGGAATACCTCCGCCAGCCAGGCAATAAATACCTTCAGGCGGTGCGTTAAATGCCGGTTTTGGGGGTAAACCACATGAAACGGATAGGCCGCAGGGCGCCAGTCGCTCAGGATTGCCGTCAATGTTCCCGTCTGCAAATAGTGGTTTGCCGAATACTCAAAAGTCTGAACAATCCCAAGTCCCGCCGCGGCAGCCGCGAGATGGGCATTGCTTTCATTGACGCCGAGATAGTGTGGAATGCTGATTTCCAGCGCCTCGCCATCCTGTCTGAAGCGAAACGGAAAGGCCCGCCCGGTGACCGGAGAGAGATAGCTTATCAATTTGTGGCCGTTGCGCAGCTCCTGCGGATAGGCCGGGACGCCATGATTCTTCAGATAACCCGGCGTCGCGCAGGTAACCATTTCAGCATTGCCGAGATGTCGGGCAATAAGTGTTGAGTCGTTCAGCGGGCCGCCGCGAATAACACAGTCTACGTTACCGCTGATTAAGTCTACGGGCCGGTCGGCCACCCCAAGATCGATCCGGATATCCGGGTAGCGCTGCATGAAATCTGGTAGCAGGGGGATGAGCACGTCGCGGGCGGTGGAGCCGCCGATGTCGACGCGCAGATGCCCCTTTGGCGTCGCGCGAGAAACGCGAAAAGAGGTGTCAATATCTTCGATATCAATCAACACCCTGAGTGCTTTTTCATAGTATTCCGCCCCCTCAGGCGTGGTGACGACCCGGCGGGTGGTGCGGTGCAGGAGGCGGATCTCAAGATGCGTTTCGAGAGATTTCACCAGCTTGCTCAGGGTGGCTATCGGCATATTCAGCGAATCCGCCGCGCGCGTAAAACTGCCGGATTCCACCACCCGCGTAAAGGCACGCATTGCCATTAACTGGTCCATCAGGCCCTCTGATTATTTCTGTATGTGAATAGTCATTTTCATTTTTGCCCATTTTTCATTAATGCTGCAAGGGCTAAAGTTTGTTCAACGCGAGCGAAAGCGCGCAAATCAAACCCAACAAAAGGTAAATGACATGAACACGACTCTTTCAGGAAAAATTGCGCTGGTAACCGGCGGCAGCACCGGTATTGGTCTTGCCACGGCGCAGGAGCTGGCGGCTCAGGGGGCGAAGGTGTACATCACCGGACGTCGTCAGGCCGAGCTGGACGCGGCGGTGGCTGAAATTGCTTCAACGGCAGTGGGCATTCGTGCGGATGTCTCTAAACTAGGCGATCTGGATGAGGTTTATGCCCGGATTGCAAAAGAGGAAGGCCGTCTGGATATCCTGTTTGCCAATGCGGGGGGCGGCGATATGCTGCCGCTGGGCGCGATCACCGAAGAGCAGTTTGACCGTATTTTCGGTACTAATGTCCGCGGCGTGCTCTTTACGGTGCAGAAGGCGCTGCCGCTGTTATCCGCCGGATCGTCGATTATTCTGACCGGCTCGACGGTCTCCATTAAGGGGACGGCAAACTTTAGCGTATACAGTGCCAGTAAGGCCGCCGTTCGCAACTTTGCCCGCTCCTGGGCGCTGGATTTGCAGGGCCGCGGGATCCGCGTCAACGTGGTGAGTCCGGGCCCAATCAAAACCCCGGGGCTCGGTGATTTGGTGCCGGAAGAACACCGTCAGGGGCTGTACGATGCGCTGGCCGCGCAGGTCCCGCTCGGACGTTTAGGCGCGCCGGGTGAAGTAGGGAAAGCGGTGGCGTTCCTGGCCTCCGATGCGGCCAGCTTTATTAACGCCACCGAGCTGTTTGTGGACGGCGGGATGGCGCAAATCTAACCCAGGCTGCGCCAGCAGCGAACGTGACGGCCCTCGTGAGAGGGCTGTAAAGCCTGGGGATCTTCACACCCCTGCGTGGCCAGCGGGCAACGGTCGCGGAAAAAGCAGCCTTTGGGCAGGTGACGGTTTCCGGGAAGCTCCGTTTTGCGTAACGCCAGCGTTTCATCCAGCGGTTCACCGGTGCGGGGAACCGAATCGAGCAACAGACGGGTATAAGGATGGCGCGGTTCCCCCAGCACCTGCGCGGCGCTGCCCAGCTCCACAATCTGCCCGAGGTACATTACCGCCACGCGGTCACTCATGTGTCGGACCACCGAGACGTTATGCGAAATTAACACATAAGTCAGATTACGCTGCTGTTGCAGGGTCACCAGCAGATTGAGGATTTGCGCCTGCACGGAGATATCCAGCGCACTGGTCGGTTCGTCGAGCACGATGATGTCCGGATCGGACGAGAGAGCCCGGGCGATGGCGATGCGCTGGCGCTGGCCGCCGGAAAAGGCGTGCGGTAGCCGGTCGAGATATTCCGGACGAATGCCAACCTGCAACGCCAGGTTTTCCGCCATCTGTCGGCGTTCCCGTTCGGGGCTGCGTTTTTGCACCCACACCGGCTCGGTGATGATGCGCCAGACCGGCAAGCGCGGATCGAGCGACGAGAGCGGGTCCTGAAACACCATCTGCATGCCGCCCGCGTGGTTTACCCGCTGGTATGCCCCGGTGCTGGGCTTAAGCATGCCCATCAGTAGCTGGGCCAGCGTGCTTTTACCGCAGCCGGATTCCCCGACAATGCCCAGCGTTTCTCCCCGGCGGATCTGCAGATCGAGTCCGTTGAGCGCATGCACCTGCTCGGTGACGCGGCCCAGCCAGTTTTTACGTGCCGCAAAGTTTACGTGCACGCTATCCAGTTCCAGCAGCACATCAGACATGGGGTTTCTCCTGTTGCGGATACCAGCAGGCGGCCTGTTGGCCTTCTGCGCCATGGGGGTGTAAGCGCGGGGTTTCGCTGCATTTCGCCCCGGCGGCAAAGCAGCGATCGCGGAATGCGCATCCCTGCGGAAGCTGGCTGAGGTTGGGGACGGTGCCGGGGATGGCCGGAAGCAGATCGCGCGGCTGACCGTTCTCCGGCGCACACTTCAGCAGGCCAATGGAGTAGGGATGAACAGGGGCATGGATCAGCGTTTGCGTGGCGCCGCTCTCTATCACGCTACCGGCATACATCACATACATTCTGTCGCAGAGCTGGGATACCACGGCCATATCATGGCTGATAAACAGTACAGAGGTGCCGCTGGCCCGCGCCTTATGCTTCAGCAAGCGCAGCACCTGCAGCTGGACGGTAACGTCCAGTGCGGTGGTCGGTTCGTCGGCAATGATCAGCTCCGGCTCGCAGGAGAAGGCAAGGGCGATCATCACCCGCTGGCGCATGCCGCCGGAGAGTTCGAACGGATAACGCGCCATCACCTGGTGCGCGTCCGGGATTTGCATCTCTTCCAGCAGGGTAATCGCCTTTTGTTGCGCCTCCCGCCGGGAAAGTGGCCGATGCTGGCGGATCACCTCCACCATCTGTTTGCCAATCTGTCGCGTCGGATTGAGGGCGGTCATCGGCTCCTGAAAAATCATCGCCACTCTGGCGCCGCGCCACTGGCGGAGCTGTTTCTCAGATGCCGCGAGGACATTTTCACCCAGTAGCATCACCTGGCCCTGATGGATCCGGTAGCTGCCTTCCGGCAGCAGCCGCATGGCGAGCATTGCGGTCACGGATTTCCCCGATCCCGATTCGCCCACCACGCCGACGATCTCACCCCTTTTGATCTCCAGCGAGACGTTATTCAGCGCGTGGACCTCACCGCGAAAAATCGGGAAGCTCAGGTGCAGGTCTTCAATGCGTAATACCGATTCGGTCATGACTGTTTCCCTCCTGACTTCGGATCCAGCAGGTCGCGGATACCGTCACCGAACAGGTTAAAACCCACGGCGGTAATCAAAATGGCCGCACCGGGAAAGGCGCAATACCACCACTGGTCGAGAACGTAGTTACGGCCAACGGCCACCATCGCCCCCCATTCGGCGGTCGGCTGCTGTGCACCCAGGCCAATAAACCCCAGCGTCGCGGCCATCAGAATAGCGCTACCAATGTCCAGCGAAGCCTGCACAATCAGCGGCGGCAGGGCATTGCGCAGAATATGCCAGCGGATCAAATGCCAGCGCGATGCGCCAAACGTGCGGGCGGCCTGCACGTAGGTAAACTGGCGGACCACCAGCGTCTGGCCGCGCGCCAGACGGACGTAAAACGGAATGCGGACAATGGCGATCGCCAGCATGGCGTTAAACAGGCTCGGGCCGAGCGCGGCAGCCAGCGCCATGGTCAGCACCAGAGAGGGTATAGAGAGCATGATGTCCATCACCCGCATGATGATGGCGTCGCCGCGCCCACCCAGTACGCCGGACAAACAGCCCAGCAGCGAGCCAATGCCGCCTGCAATCACCACCACCGCCAGCCCGGCGGCGATCGACTGCTGGCTGCCTGCCAGGACGCGGCTGAACAGATCGCGTCCCACTTCATCGGTACCAAACCAGTGTTGTGCGGACGGTGCCTGCAGACGGGCGGTCAGATCCAGCGCGTTCGGGTCATGCGGCACAATCCACGGTGAGGTCACCATCACCAGGAGCATCGCAATCATAATCACGCCGCCAACTATCGTGAGTGGGCTTTGTCGCAGCATCCAGAACAGTTTTGCCCAGTTGATACGTTGTCTTGCAGTTTTAACCGGGACGGGCGTTTCCTGCGTTAACATCATTCGGCACCTCCGCGCCCAATTCGCGGGTCAATCCACAGATAAAGCAGATCGACCACCAGATTCACCAATACGTAGGCCAGAGAGACGACGACAGCGAAGCCCATCACGGCAGGGAAATCGAGCGCCTGAATGGACGTCACCACCCAGGCACCCATCCCCGGCCAGGCAAAGACGGTTTCGGTCAGTACTGCACCGTACAGCAAATCGCCCAGCGCCAGCCCGAGCACGGTAATCGACGGGATCATCGCATTGGGCAGAGCGTAACGCAGGACGATGTACCAGCCAGGCAGGCCGCTGGCGCGCGCCGTGCGGATGTAGTCCTCGCTAAGCTGCTCCAGCATCGCGGAACGCACCTGACGCGCCACGATGCCCAGGTGAACAAACGCCAGCGTCAGCGAGGGTAAAATCAGATGCTGAAGCGCATTGAGAAAGACCTCGACGTTGCCCTCCAGCAGGGCATCCAGCAGGTAAAACCCGGTGACGTGCGTCGGCGGATCGAGCCAGTCGTCCAGTCTGCCGCCGCCCGGCAGGATCTGCAGGTGCCCGTAGAAAAGCACAATAACGCCCAGACCGAGCCAGAAGGCTGGTGTGGAAATGCCGGTCATCGCCATTAATCGCACCAGATGATCCAGCCAGCGGTTGCGATAGACCGCCGACAAAATCCCCAACGGCACGCCGATGACCAGCGCCAGTAGCAGGGAGCAAAAGGCCAGCTCCAGCGTGGCAGGGAAAAAGGCCTTCAGGTCTTGTGCAACCGGACGTCCGGTACGAATGGACGTGCCGAGATCGCCATGGGCGAGAGCATCGACGTAGCGACCAAACTGGATATACAGCGGCTGATCCAGCCCCAGTTGCTGGCGGATGTTTTGCACGATGTCGTCGCTGGCACGGTCTCCGGCCAGCAGACGGGCCGGATCGCCGGGGATCATGTGTGAAATAATAAAGGTAATGATACAGACACCGGCCACCACCAGGAGTAATCCCCAGCAGCGCTGGCGCACGATGCTCCAGAACGTCATACACTTTCCCCCGGCGAATTCGTTATTTACTCATGGTGGCGATGTTGAACACCTGCTCAAGCATCGGATTAAAGGTGAAGCCTTTAACCTCTTTGTTCATCGCCAGCTGATAGTTCTTCTGGAACAGATAAACGTAGGCCGCCTCGTCAATCACCACTTTTTGCGCCTGCTGGTAATCTTTGGTGCGTTCTGCCTGATCGGTGGTTTTCAGCGCGGCCTGCAGCAGCGAGTCGACCTCTTTGTTTTCATAGAACGAACGGTTGCCCGGCAGCCCTTTTTTGTCTGATTCGAACCAGTAGTTCATGAACATATAGGGGTCGGCAAAGTCCGGGCTCCAGTTACCGATCGCAATGTCGTAATCGCCTTTACCGACGCGGTCGCGCATGGTGGCGTTCGCCAGTTTCTCCAGCTTGACGTTAATGCCGATCTTGCCGAGGCTGGCCTGGGTTGAGAGGGCGATAGGCTCCCAGTTCGGATCGTTATCCGAGTAAAGGAAGGTCAGGCTGGCGGGCTTGTCTTTGACCTTCTCCAGGGCCGCTTTCGCTTTGGCCTCATCGAAGCTGTACTGCATTGCCGTGGCGTCAAAGCCCCACATGCCTTCCGGGATCGGGCCGCGCATCTGCTTGCCGTTGCCGCTCAGAATGCCCTTCACCATGCCCTGGTAGTCCGTCGCCCATGAAATGGCTCGACGTAAATCCACCTGATTGAGCGGCGCTTTGCTGTTGTTGAGGTAGAGATAGGTCACGCGCAGGGACGGGTATTCCGCGACGGCGACTTTTCCTTCCTGCTTCAGGGCCGAGAGCTGATCGACCGGCAGGGAGTCGGCAATGTCCAGATCGCCGCGGGAAAGCTGCAATCGGCGGGAGGCGCTCTCTCCGATAATTTTTACCGATACACGCTTAAAGTGCGGTTTTTCACCCTGCCAGTGTGGGTTAGGCACCAGCACCAGCTGCTGGCCTTTCTGCCAGCTTTTGAGCATAAACGGCCCGGAACCGGCGGTGTTTTGCGCCAGGAAACCGCGCGCATCGTCCGCGGCATTTTCCTTCAGCACTGCCGGGTTAATGATGGATGCCCCGTCATTTGCCAGCGTGTAAAGGAAGGGGGCAAACGGCTGGCTGAGGGTGAATTTCACCGTATGGTCATCTACCGCATCAATTTTCAGATCTTTCGGGAAAGCTTCAGACGGCCCCTGGCCGAGCTTCAGCAGGCGTTCAAAAGAGCGTTTTACCGCGTCGGCGGTGACCGGCGTGCCGTCGGAGAATTTCGCGTTATCCGCCAGGGTAAAGGTCCACTCTTTCTGGTCGTCGGACGCTTTCCAGCCTGTCGAGAGATCGCCTTCCACCTCGGTAGAGCCTGGCTTGTACTTGACCAGACGCTGATAGGACGGATAGGTGACGGTCCAGTCGTTGTTATCAATGGTGATGGCAGGGTCGAGCGTTTGCGGGTCGGCGGCTTTACCAATCACCAGCATGTCTTTCGGTACGGCAGCCAGCGCCAGCGGAGCGTTCATTACCAGCGTGGCGGCGATCAGGGTCGTGAGAAGCGATGTTTTCATGGCAGTGCTCCAGGTTTAAAGAGGGGTGTGCGTCAGGGGAAAACAGGCAAAACGGTCATCAAGCAGCGGGTAGCTGGCGGCGTCCGGCAGTTCAAAGTGCCACCATTCGCTGCTGATACCGACAAAACCGCCACCGAACATGATGGCATTCAGCAGCAGACGGTTGCGCTGGGCGTGCGGCGGTACGGAAGGGTGATACGGATGCGAGCGGTCGTGCATTTCGTCAAAACCGGCGCCCATATCCAGCACGGTATTGTGTTCGTCCATCAGCGTGACGTCGATGGCCGTGCCGCGACTATGATTGGAGCCAATCGCCACGTCGACCACATATTCCGGGTTCGGGCAGGCATCCCACAGCTGGGCCTGCGCCTGCTGCGGTCGGTAGGCGTCGTACACCACCAGCTTCAGCCCGGCCAGCGTGGCAATGCTGATGGCTTTTGCCAGCGCGGTGGCGGCGTCGGTATGCAGCAGGCACAGCGCCTCTTGGTAGATCGGGCGACCGGTGATGTTGTCGGCAGTGGCGTACTTCAGATCGATATGCAGCGTGGGAAATGTCTTCGCCACATCAATCAGTTCACTCTCTTCGGGCATAGCTCCGCTCCTTTAGCGTTCGAATTGACCAAACTCTTGTTGTAATTGCCGGTTTACCGCCAGACGTGCCGGGAGCGCATCACCCAACGCTTCCACCACGCCCGACAGCAGCAGGTTGAACAAACAGCTCACGGGGGCAAGTGAATCCCAGAAATGACCGGTATCGGTTTTCACCTGCAGTAAGTCCATCGGATAATCCCGCGCCCACGGGCACCAGATGTCGGTGATTAAGGCCAGCGGAATGCCTTTTTCGCTCGCGACGCGGCAGTACTGGCGGGCCATCGCGGAGTAGGCGCGCGTATCGGTCAGCACGACATAAGGGTGCGAAAACCCCGAGTTGAGGGATTCCACCCAGCTTCCGGATGCCCCCTCCGAATAGCTCACGCGCGGGCGCAGGTACTCAAGGTGGCTGAAGAAGGCGTTGGCAATCCCGCGGGTGGACTGGATCCCCAGCACAAACACCGCATCCGCATGGGCCAGGTTGTGTACGACCTGGCGGAAGACGTCCGTTTGCGCGAGCTGATACACCTGCGTGATGGCGTCCACTTCCAGCGAAAGGGCGTGCTGAAGGCGGTTGGGCAGGGGGCGCTGCTGTTGCCAGGAGTCCAGACGTTCGTTCATACCCCAGGGCTGATACGGATCGCGCAGGCTCTTTTTGACATCCTCCAGGTTGCGGTAGCCCAGCTTGCGCAGAAAGCGTCCCACGGTGATCCCGCTCGTCCCGCTCGCCTGACCGACGCTTTCAGCCGTTTCAAACGGTATCTGCGCGGCGTGGGCAAGCAACCAGCTTCCGACCCGTTTTTCGCTGGGCGTGAACTGGCTAAACATCGTTTCGATACGGCTCAACATCTCAGGTTTCGTCGTCATACCGCCTCGCTGTTAACACGCTGTCAAAAGCCGATCTAGTGTTACCTCGTTAACAATGCATGACGCGTGCCATGATCACAGGCGAGGAAATGCCTGCTCTGCCGCAAACTTCATGCAATATTTAGTTAACGGATGATCAACATTTGTGCAGCGTAGTTCACTTTTGGTGCAGTGACAGAATCTGCACGTATGAATTTGGTGAATACGTCAGCCCGTTCACATTTTTGATAAGATAGAAACACAGTAGACATGAAAGGGATCCCGGCATGGCGAATTGGCCCTGGCGAGTCAGCGAGCATCTGATGGTGCTTGTTAAGAAAATAGCGATGGTGGTGGGGATCGTACTGGTCGTCCTGCTGGCAGTGCGGGTCTATCTCTCGCAGCAGGGGCCTGAACTGCATCTCTGGCATACCTGGCGGGCAGATGAGATGTCCGTACGCGAGCTCGATGGCGCCGACTTTGCCGGGTATGTTGCCCGCGAAAATGCCATTTTCGCCGATCTTAATACCGCGGTGACGGCAAAAACAGAGCATGAGGAACAAACGCCGCTAAACCGCTATTACCGCCAGAGCCTGGTCTGGCCGGGTCAGTTTTCACCGGATGCCAACCGCTCTTTTGTACTCATGCCAGCCGGAAAGCCGCGCGGCGCGGTGGTGTTGCTTCATGGACTGACGGATTCACCCTATAGCGTCAGACATCTTGCTCAGAATTATCAGGCCCACGGCTTTGTGGCCGTGGTTCCGCGCCTGCCCGGACACGGCACCGCGCCTGGCGCGCTGACGGACGTTGACTGGGAGATGTGGCTGGCGGCGACGCGCCTTGCCGTTCGGGAAGCGACGCGTCTGGCGGGAGAAAATGTGCCCCTGCATCTGGTGGGCTATTCCAACGGCGGGGCGCTGGCGATGAAATATGCCCTCGATGCACTTGACGCGCCATCGCTGCGTAAGCCGCAGCAGCTGGTGCTGCTGTCGCCGATGATCGGCGTGACGGCATTCGCGCGATTCGCCGGTTTCGCCGGGTTACCGGCGCTGCTCCCGGCGTTTGCCAAAGCGGCGTGGCTGAATATTTCCCCGGAATATAACCCGTATAAATACAACTCGTTCCCGGTGAACGCCGCCCGCCAGTCGTGGCTGTTGACGAAGGCGCTGCAGGAGCAGATTGGCCGGGAGGCGCGGGAAAACAGGTTGGCAACGCTGCCGCCGGTTCTGGCATTCCAGTCGGTGATGGATTCCACCGTCAGCACCCGCGCGGTGGTGAGCGGCTTGTTTGATCAGCTTCCGGCAAATGGCAGCGAGCTGGTGGTATTTGATATCAACCAGGCGGCGAGCTTCCGTCCGCTGTTCAAGCCCTCGTCCTGGACGGCCACCTCAGCGCTGCTGCCTACTGCCGATCGACGTTACACTGTCACGGTTATTACCAATGCGAATGAACACAGTTTCTCAACGGTAGCGAAAATCACCCCGGCAGGGAGCACTCACGAGACGGTCGTACCGCTTGGGCAGTCCTGGCCGCAGGATGTCTATTCCCTGTCGCACGTTGCGGTGCCGTTCCCGCCGAATGACGATCTCTATGGCCGGGAGCCTGACGTGAAAAACCGCTATGGCATTAGCCTGGGGACGATAGCGCTCTGGGGGGAAACCTCTGTGTTGAGTGTCGGGAAAGAGGCGCTTATGCGGGTCACCTCAAACCCGTTCTACGGCTACATGGAGGAGAGGATCAACAGCCGAATCGGGGATGAGAAAAAGTAACGTTCTTCTGTTGTGTGAATATGTTAGGTCGCAATGATTAAGTATGTTAAATAATACCTTCAAGGCACCTCTCTCATCGGAACCCGTTTTGTGCTGACGACTCTCATTTACCGAAGCCAGTTGAATTTATCCCACCCGTCAACCGAACTCCGGGAGGTGGTGGAGCGCGCCAGACGCCGTAACGCGAAGCTGAATATAACCGGTGTGCTCCTCTCTAAAGGGGATGACGTTCTGCAAATTCTTGAAGGTTCCGAAGAGGGAGTGGTCAGGCTGTTCAATAAAATCCGTGATGACAAGCGGCACAGCGGAGTGGTTGAACTGATGCGGGATTATGGCCCGCGCAGACGATTTGAAAACGTCGGGATGCTGCTGTTCGATCTGCAGACGCAGTCGCCGAAAGAGGTGCTGCAATCGGTGCTGCGTTACAGCAAACTCGACAGTTACCTGGCCTCCGATGACCGCGTATTCAAATTTATTCAGACGTTTATTACAGATAAGCGTCCGAACCCGTCGGGTGGACGTTACGATCCGGCAAAGTGGGCGCTCGAACCCGAAACCTTACCCTTTGGCGAGTCTCTGGGCCTGATTGCCGCGCAAACCTGTCAATTTGCGCTTCAACCGATTGTTGAGCCTTCGGAAGGCAAGATCAGCTCCCTTGAAGCTCTTATCCGCAGCAATGACGGCGGCAGTCCGGAGCTGTTCTTCCGCGCCCTTGACCCGGACACCCTCTATCAGGTCGATCTCCAGACGAAAGCCTATGCCTTTGCGCTGGCGGAAAAGCTGGGGATTGGCAGCCACAAAATTGCGGTCAACCTGTTGCCGATGTCGCTGGTGAATGTCCCTGGCGCAGTGGAATTTCTGGTCGGTGAGATTAAAAAACACGGGCTTCAGCCAGAGCAGGTGGTGCTGGAAATCACTGAAAACGAGATGATATCCGGACTGAATCAGTTCAACAGCGCCATTAAACAACTTCGCGGTGAGGGGGTTGGCATGGCGATTGATGATTTTGGTTCCGGCTATGCCGGTCTCTCTCTGCTGACGCGCTTCCAGCCGGATAAAATTAAGATTGACCGGGAGATTATCAGCGATATTCACCTGAGCGGTCCGAAACAGGCGATTGTACGGTCGATTATTAGCTGCTGCTCCGATCTCGAAATCACCCTGGTGGCGGAAGGTATCGAGAAAATAGAGGAGTGGTGCTGGCTCGAATCTGCCGGGATCCGCCGCTTCCAGGGCTTCCTGTTTGCCCGCCCGCTGCTTAACGGCGTCGGTGATATTCACTGGCCGCACCTGGTGCGTTAAGGCAATTTTCCACTCGCGTTATTTCCCCGTCGTCCTGCCTGTGCTTAAATAGCTAAAACGGTTTAACATGGTTTAGCTTCGAGGTTCACATGGAAAAAATCTGGGTACTGGGTGATGCGGTGGTGGATCTGCTGCCTGATGGAGAAGGAAGATTGCTGCAATGTCCGGGTGGCGCCCCGGCAAACGTTGCGGTCGGTATTGCCCGCCTGGGGGGGCGTAGCGCGTTTATTGGCAGAGTTGGAGATGATCCTTTCGGGCGCTTTATGGCTCACACACTGGCTGACGAGCGGGTCGATGTGCAGTGGATGCGCCTTGACCCGGCACACCGCACCTCAACGGTGGTGGTCGATCTCGACGAACAGGGCGAACGTTCGTTTACCTTTATGGTGCGCCCGAGCGCCGATCTGTTTCTGGAACCTGCCGATCTGCCTACCTTCAGCCAGGGTGAATGGCTGCACGTCTGCTCCATCGCGCTAAGCGCTGAACCCAGCCGCAGTGCGGCCTTTCAGGCGATGGATGCCATCAGGAAGGCGGGCGGTTACGTCAGTTTTGACCCCAATATACGCCCGGATCTCTGGCCGGATGAAACCGCACTTCGACGCAGCCTTGAACAGGCGCTGCAGCGTGCTGATGTGGTGAAACTCTCCGTCGAGGAATTGGCATTTTTAACCGGCGAGGAGCAGGTGCACGCCGGTCTGGCTGCACTCATGCGCCGCTGTCCGGCGCGGCGGGTGCTCGTCACGCAAGGTAAAGAGGGCGTTATTGCCTGGCATGAAGGCACCGTGAACCACTATCCGGCAACCCCGGTTAAGTGTGTCGATACCACCGGCGCGGGGGATGCCTTCGTCGCCGGACTGCTCTACGGGCTGGCCGCCGGTCTTGAACTGGTTCCCGCCATCGCCTTAGCCCAGCGCTGCGGCGCGCTAGCCACCACCGCGAAAGGGGCGATGACCGCCTTACCCTGGCAGCACGAGCTTTAATTTGTTCCTTCACAGGCCGTCGGTCGACGGCCTGAATTGTCGCCCCGATCACACTTACTAAAACGGTTTAGCAAAAAAGATTGCCGATCCAAAATTCACCAGTTTAGTATCAGCAACCTAAACCGGTTTAGCAATTTAGCACGTTTAATGACTTCTTTGAGGGATGCGACAAAATGTATAAAAAACGCAGACTTGCCGTGATGATAGGCATGCTGGCCGGAAGTACCTCTGTTTTTGCCCAAACGGATATGACAAGTATCGAAGCGCGGCTTGCCGCAATGGAACAACGCCTTCAGGACGCAGAGACGCGCGCGCAGAGGGCGGAGAAACGCGCCACGGAAGCAGAACAAAAAACGCAGCAGCTCGTTGCCGCGCAGCAGCAGACGCAGTCGACAACACAGGCGGTGGCGCAGCGCACCACTGCGCTGGAGAAGAAAGCGGATCAAAGCAGCGGGTTTGAGTTCCACGGCTACGCTCGTTCCGGCCTGCTGATGAATGACGCGGCCTCCAGCAGCAAAAGCGGTCCTTATCTGACCCCAGCTGGCGAAACCGGTGGTGCGGTAGGGCGTCTGGGTAATGAAGCCGACACCTACGTTGAGCTGAACCTGGAGCACAAACAGACCCTGGATAACGGGGCGACGACGCGCTTTAAAGCGATGCTGGCCGACGGCCAGAGAACCTATAACGACTGGTCAGCTGATACCAGCGATCTCAATATTCGTCAGGCCTTTGCGGAGCTGGGCAATCTCCCTGATTTCACCGGCGCGCTGAAGGGCAGTACCTTCTGGGCAGGTAAACGCTTCGACCGCGATAACTTTGATATTCACTGGCTGGATTCCGACGTGGTGTTCCTGGCCGGTACCGGTGGTGGCGTCTACGACGTGAAATGGAACGATTCGCTGCGCAGTAACTTCTCCCTCTATGGCCGCAACTTCGGCAGCGTGGAGCAGACCGACAATAACGTTCAGAACTATATCCTCAGCATGAACCACTTCGCCGGGCCGCTCCAGCTGATGGTGAGCGGCCTGCGGGCAAAAGATAATGACGATCGTAAAGACGCGAACGGCGATCTCATCAAAACGGATGCCGCCAACACGGGCGTTCATGCCCTGGTGGGCTTGCACAACGAGAGCTTCTACGGCCTGCGGGAGGGGACGGCCAAAACCGCGCTGCTGTATGGTCACGGGCTGGGGGCGGAAGTGAAAAGCATCGGCTCCGATGGCGCACTGCTGTCCGAGGCAGATACCTGGCGCTTTGCAAGTTACGGTGTCACGCCAATTGGCGGTGGCTGGAGCATTGCGCCTGCCGTCCTGGCGCAGAGCAGTAAAGATCGCTACGTCAAAGGCGACAGCTATGAGTGGGTCACGCTCAACACCCGCCTGATTAAAGAGGTGACCCAGAATTTCGCGCTGGCGTTTGAGGGAAGCTATCAGTACATGGACTTAAACCCGGAAGGTTATAAAGACCGAAACGCCGTCAACGGCAGTTTCTACAAGCTGACCTTTGCTCCGACGTTAAAAGCGAGCAAAATCGGCGATTTCTTCAGCCGCCCGGAGCTTCGCCTGTTCGCCACCTGGATGGACTGGAGCAGCAAACTGGATAATTACGCCAGCGATGATGCCTTTGGCAGCAGCGGTTTCAACGCCGGCGGGGAATGGAACTTTGGGGTCCAGATGGAAACCTGGTTTTAACCCATCACGCTCCCGCCTGGCGGGGGCGTTTCGCACATCATAAAAAAGAAGTCAGGCAGAGGTATCTATGGATTTTAATCAAATCGCCCGCGAGCTTATTCCGCTGCTGGGTGGCAAGGAAAATATCGCCAGCGCGGCGCACTGCGCAACGCGTCTTCGTCTGGTGCTGGTTGATGACGCGCTGGCCGATCAGCAGGCGATCGGCAAGGTCGACGGCGTTAAAGGCTGTTTCCGTAACGCCGGGCAGATGCAGGTGATTTTTGGTACGGGCGTGGTGAATAAAGTCTACGCCGCGTTTATTCAGGCGGCGGGGATTAGCGAGTCCAGCAAGTCTGAGGCGGCGGACCTGGCGGCGCGCAAGCTGAACCCGTTCCAGCGCATAGCGCGTCTGCTCTCCAATATCTTTGTGCCGATCATTCCTGCGATTGTGGCGTCCGGCCTGCTGATGGGCCTGCTCGGCATGGTGAAAACCTACGGCTGGGTCAATGCGGACAACGCTATCTATATCATGCTGGACATGTGCAGTTCGGCGGCGTTTATCATTCTGCCGATCCTGATCGGCTTTACCGCCGCGCGGGAGTTTGGCGGTAACCCGTACCTGGGCGCGACGCTGGGCGGCATCCTGACCCACCCGGCGCTCACTAACGCCTGGGGCGTGGCGTCCGGTTTCCACACCATGAACTTCTTCGGCCTGGAAATCGCGATGATTGGCTATCAGGGCACGGTATTTCCGGTGCTGCTGGCCGTCTGGTTTATGAGCATCGTGGAGAAAAACCTGCGCCGCGTGATTCCGGATGCGCTGGACCTGATCCTGACGCCGTTCCTCACCGTTGTGATCTCTGGCTTTATCGCCTTGCTGATTATTGGTCCGGCGGGACGCGCCTTAGGGGATGGTATCTCCTTTATCCTGAGCACGCTTATCGCCCACGCGGGCTGGCTTGCCGGGCTGCTGTTTGGCGGACTGTATTCGGTGATTGTGATCACCGGTATTCACCACAGCTTCCACGCGATTGAAGCGGGGCTGCTGGGCAACCCGTCGATTGGCGTGAACTTCCTGCTGCCGATCTGGGCCATGGCGAACGTGGCGCAGGGCGGAGCCTGTCTGGCGGTGTGGTTCAAAACCAACGATGCCAAAATCAAAGCCATTACGTTACCGTCGGCGTTCTCTGCGATGCTGGGCATCACCGAGGCGGCCATTTTTGGTATCAACCTGCGTTTCGTTAAGCCGTTTATTGCCGCGTTGATTGGTGGCGCGGTGGGGGGCGCCTGGGTGGTCTCTGTGCATGTCTACATGACTGCCGTCGGGTTGACCGCCATTCCGGGTATGGCCATCGTGCAGGCCAGCTCGCTGCTCAACTATATTATCGGCATGGTGATTGCCTTCGGCGTGGCGTTTACCGTCTCGCTGCTGCTGAAATATAAAACGGACTCTGAATAATGACGTTACCTTCCCGCTGGCCTGCGATTCTGCAGGCCGTTATGAAAGGGCAGCCGCGCGCGCAGGCTGACAGCCATTATCCGCAATGGCACGCCGCGCCGGTGACGGGGCTGATGAACGATCCCAACGGGTTTATCTGGTTTGCCGGTCGCTACCATCTGTTCTATCAGTGGAATCCGCTGGACTGTGAGCATCGTTATAAATGCTGGGGGCACTGGAGTTCTGCGGACCTGGTCCACTGGCAGCATGAGCCGCTGGCGCTGATGCCCGACGAAGAGTATGACCGCAACGGCTGCTACTCCGGTAGCGCCGTGGATAACCAGGGCGTGCTGACGCTGTGCTATACCGGCAACGTGAAGTTCGATGACGGCAGCCGTACCGCCCGGCAGTGCCTGGCCGAGGAACAGCCGGACGGCACCTTTAAAAAGCAGGGGCCGGTGCTGGCGCTGCCGGAGGGCTACACCGGTCACGTGCGTGACCCGAAAGTGTGGCAACACGACGGGCTGTGGTACATGGTGCTGGGCGCGCAGGATCTGCAAAAGCGCGGCAAAGTGCTGCTGTTTAAATCCGCTGATTTACATGCCTGGGCTTCCTGCGGTGAAATCGCTGGTCACGGGGTCAACGGCCTGAAGGACGCAGGTTATATGTGGGAGTGCCCGGATCTGTTCGCGCTCGACGGTACGCACGTGTTGATTTGCTGTCCGCAGGGGCTGGCGCGCGAGCCGTATCGCTATCTCAACACCTATCCGGCCGCCTGGATGAGTGGGGCGTTTAGCTATGAACGCGGCACGTTTGCGCACGGCGAGCTGCACGAGCTTGACGCGGGCTTTGAGTTTTACGCCCCGCAAACGACGCTGGCGGAAGATGGACGACGCATTCTGATTGGCTGGATGGGCGTACCGGACGGGGAAGAGATGCTTCAGCCGACGCGGTCGCACGGCTGGATGCACCAGATGACCTGCCCGCGCGAATTGCAGTATCGCGACGGCAAGCTCTGGCAGACTCCGGTGCGTGAGCTGGCGGCGCTGCGTGAAGAGGAGCAGCACTGGCAGGGACGTGCCAGCGATGCGCCCGTTCTGGATGCCGCGCGACTGGAGTTTGAGTTAAGCGCCTCGCAGGTGAACGTCGATTTTGCGGGCGCGCTGCGCCTCACGGTTGATGAGCAGGGCGTGCGGCTGGAACGCGCGAGCCTGAAAACCGGTGAGACGTTGACCCGCTACTGGCAGGGGGACGTCCACCATTTACGCGTCCTGTGCGACCGCTCCAGCGTTGAAATTTTCATCAATCATGGCGAAGGGGTGATGAGCAGCCGCTATTTTCCTGACCATCCGGCCTGGGTGCGCTTCGAAGGTGCGTCCGATATCACATTACGCTACTGGTCGCTGCGCGCCTGCATGATAGAATGAGGGTTTTGGCAGCCGGATCTAAGTCGTTGTGAGAAAAACAAAACGCGTCACCATTAAAGACATCGCGGAGCTGGCGGGTGTGTCAAAAGCCACCGCCAGCCTGGTCCTGAACGGGCGCAGCAAAGAGCTTCGCGTGGCGGAAGAGACGCGTGAACGCGTGCTGGCGATTGCGAAAGAGCACCACTATCAGCCCAGCATTCACGCCCGGTCACTGCGCGATAACCGTAGCCACACCATTGGTCTGGTGGTGCCGGAGATCACCAACTACGGCTTTGCCGTCTTTTCTCACGAGCTGGAAACGCTGTGCCGCGAGGCGGGCGTCCAGCTGCTGATCTCCTGTAGCGATGAAAATCCGGGGCAGGAGACGGTGGTCGTCAATAACATGGTGGCGCGTCAGGTCGACGGACTGATTGTCGCCTCCAGCATGCTTAATGATGCGGACTACCTGAAACTCAGCGAGCAGCTGCCCGTGGTGCTTTTTGATCGCCATATGAACGACAGCACGTTGCCGCTGGTGATCACCGATTCCATCACCCCAACGACGGAACTGGTGGCGGATATTGCCCGCCAGCATCCGGATGAATTCTATTTTCTGGGCGGACAGCCGCGCCTTTCTCCGACTCGCGACCGTCTGGAAGGGTTTAAGCAAGGTCTGCGAGCGGCCGGTGTGGAACTGCGCCCCGAGTGGATCATTCACGGCAACTACCACCCGAGCTCCGGCTACGAAATGTTCGCCGAACTCTGCGCCCGTCTGGGACGCCCACCGAAAGCCCTGTTCACCGCCGCCTGCGGGTTGCTGGAAGGGGTACTGCGCTATATGGGTCAACATAACCTGATGCAAAGTGATATCAGATTAGCCAGCTTTGACGATCACTATCTCTACGATTCGCTGACGATCCCGGTGGATACCATTCGCCAGGACAATCGCCAGCTGGCGTGGCATTGCTTTGATCTGATTGGCAAATTGATCGAAGGGGAGACGCCGCAGCCGTTGCAGCGCAAGCTCAATGCCACCCTGCAGCGGCGCTATAAGTCAGCGGTATAGCCTCGTTCGATACATCAATAACTTTAATTAATTTAAGTTTTGGATGCGCCGATAACCATAAGGAATAATTCTCCTTGAGGTATTGGTTTATGTCGTTGAAAAAGTCATCCCTGATTGTCCTGTTCTCACTGCTTTTGTTCTTTGTGGTCAGCACCGTCACCAGCGTTGGCCTCATCATTAAAAGTAATAATTCCCTGGATAACGTCAACAAAGAGATCCAGGTTGTGCTGTCGATTATTGACCCCATCAACCATAGCCGTACGCTGCGCGTTCGCGTGATGGAGTATGTGAAGATGGTGGAAGCGGGCAACTCGGCAGACGGGGCGGCGAAGCTTGCCGCCGTGAAAGAGGCGCTGACCAAAGCGGACCACGCCTTTGCGGCCTTTATGGCTTCGCCGCGACTCACGGATGAAGCGCCGCTGGTGAGTGCCTATCAGGATGCCTGGCAAAACTACCGTAACCAGGGGCTGGCGCCGCTGATCGATGCCGCTGAGGCACACGATGTTGCTAAATTTAACGCGCTGATCCCGGAAGTTTCCCGCCTCGACCGCCAGTACGAAATCGTTCTCGACCAGGTCCTTTCCGTCCACCAGAAATACGCCAAAAGCCTGAACGAAGACGCGAGCAGTAATTTCGTCTCCGGCCTGGTGATGATTGCCGTTATCGCCTGCCTGTTTGTGCTGGTGATTGTTGCCGTCAGCCTCTTCATGAAGCGCTTCGTCTTTGCGCCGGTCAACCTGGCGCGCGAGCACTGCAGCCAGATCGCCGCGGGCAAGCTCGACATTCCGGTGCCGGTGAAGGGGAGTTCGCATAATGAAATCGACCACCTGATGGGCTCGATGGAGCAGATGCGTCAGGCACTGCTAGCCACTATTGCTCAGGTGCGCGATGCGAGCCACACCGTGACGCACGCGGCGCAGGAGATTGCCTCCGGCAATATCGACCTCGCATCACGTACCGAGCAGCAGGCTTCCGCGTTGACCCAGACGGCGGCAAGCATGGAAGAGCTGAGCGCGACGGTGGCGAACAATACCGATAACGTGTATCAGGCCGGAAAACTGGTGCAGGACGCGGTGCACAATGCCCATACCGGCGAAGCGGTGACCCGCGAGGTGATCGACACGATGAATACCATCGCGGCGAATTCGAAGCGCATCGAAGACATTACCAGCGTGATTAACAGCATTGCCTTCCAGACCAACATTCTGGCGCTGAACGCAGCGGTGGAAGCGGCGCGCGCCGGTACGCAGGGCCGCGGTTTTGCGGTAGTGGCCAGTGAAGTGCGCACCCTCGCGCAGAAAAGCGCGGTGGCGGCCAAAGACATTGAAAGCCTTATTGCGCAGTCGGTTTCCAGCGTGAAAAACGGTGCGGAGCTGGTCAACCGCTCGGGCGAGGTGATTGACTCGATTATTTCATCGGTGAACAAAGTGAATACGCTGATGGAGCAGATCTCCGTGGCTTCGGAAGAGCAGAGCCGTGGGATCAGCCAGGTCGGGCAGGCGGTGACCGAAATGGACGGCGTGACCCAGCAGAACGCCGCGCTGGTGCAGCAGTCCGCTGCGGCGGCTGCCTCGCTGGAAGAGCAGGCGCAGCAGCTTTCACGGAGTATTTCGAGTTTTAGGTTGCCGGTGCAGGCGTAATTCTTTGAATCTGCCGGGTGGCGCTGACGCTTACCCGGCCTACGAAATCTGTAGGCCCGTGCAAGCGTTAGCGCCGCCGGGCACTCGTTGCGATTGCGCATCCGTAAAAATTATTTCATTCCCCCAGAAATATTTCCCTCCCTCATCCGTCTACCTCATCACAAGCCATAATCAGTTACGATAAACGAGGTAACACCATGAGAGATTTTGAACTGCACGGCAGAGGTCACGGGCGCGGATTCGGTCGTCACCGTATGGGCAAGGGCTTAGTCATCGGCGCGGTGATTTTCATCGTGCTCGGCCTGCTGGTGATGTCCCTGTGGAACGCCTTGCTCCCGGCAATCCTTGGCGTGAAAGCCATTGGTTTCTGGCAGGCGCTGGGCATTCTGGTGCTGAGCCGCATTCTGTTTGGCGGACTGGGCTTCCGTCCCGGCATGTTTGGCGCACACCGCCGGATGCACGAGCGCTGGATGAACATGACGCCCGAACAGCGCGAGGCGTTTATTCAGCAGCGCCGCGAAGGCTTTGGTCGCCACGGGCGCGGCCACTGCGGCTGGCACGGTCATCGTGACGATAAGCGCGATGACGCTACGCCAAAAGCGCCGGACGCAGAGTGAGCGAGATGAAAGCCGGAGAGGTGGGCGGATCCCTGTTGATGTCGGCGCTCAACGCCTGCCGCGCCCGGCTGAAGGCCTTTATTCGCGGGCGAACATCCGTGCGCGACGACGCCGACGACATTTTGCAGGAAGTGACCTATCAGCTGATGAAGGTGGAGCAGCCGGTCGAAAACGTCGCCGCCTGGCTGTTCCGCGCGGCGCGTAACGAGATGACCGACCGGGCGCGTAAGAAACGCGAGGTGTCTCTCTCCGGCTATTTTACGGATGAAGAGGAGGAGGGCTTCCCGGAGGACGAGCTGGCCGAAACCCTGTTCGGTGTCCCGCAGACGCCGGAAGAGGAGTATCTCAAAACGCTGCTGTGGGAAGAGCTGGGGCAGGCCCTGTCTGAACTGCCGCCGCCGCAGCGCGAGGTGTTTGAAAAGACCGAGCTTCACGGCTACAGCATTAAAATGCTGGCAGAGGAGACGGGGGCCAGCGAACAGGCGCTGTTATCCCGCAAGCACAAGGCGGTGCTGTTTCTGCGCACGCGGTTGCGGGATATCTATGATGCCCTGACGGGCGAATAGCGGCCTCAGACAAAACCTTACACTTCCGGTACTTGTAGATTCATCACTATCGTTTATGATCGGGGCGTCTTGTCACTCTGGAATGTTATGCGCAACCGTCAGCTCCTCGGAAAATGGCTTTTGATCGTTACCTGTCTCGCGATGGCGCTTTGCCTCGTGCAGCGTGCGGTCATGCTCAACCATTTTTTACAGGGACTGGAGCCGCAGATCGCCCTGAGTGCAGACGCCCCGTCGCAAAGCAACGCCGGGGAGTCTGGGCCTTCACCCTGTCAGCTAGGCGCGCACTCCCTGCTTTGCGCGCAGCCACTGTTCTTCGACGGCGCGCTTCCGGCCATTATTATCTTCTTCGCGCTGCTGCATCTGTTTACGCAAGGGCGGGCATTTGCGCCCGTGGAACAGCCCGTTCAGGCACCGCCTCCCCGAATACACCTTAAAAACTGCGTTTTCCGTGAATGAAAATCATCGTCATCACACGATAATTTTTCACTGTGCACGGAGTAAAACATGGTTAACCTCTTCAGGGGATTCGTCTTCCTGTGGCTGTCCTGCATCGGAATTGTCCATGCGGCGGACACAGGCTGGCTGGTCTCCCCACAAAACGATCACGCCCGCATCCGCTTTCAGGCGGAAAGGGAACAAACGCACATTAAAGGCCTGCTCACCGTTGAGCTAAAGCCCGGCTGGAAAACCTACTGGCGGTCGCCGGGCGAGGGTGGCGTCGCGCCAAAAATCACCTGGCCGCAGGGCGTTACGGATAGCTGGTCCTGGCCGGTACCGTCGCGATTCGATATCTCCGGTATGACCACGCAGGGCTATCACGATAAGGTCACGATCCCCATCGTGCTCGACGGCGTGAAGGGCGACACGCTCGACGGCACGCTCACGCTCTCCACGTGCAGTAACGTTTGTCTGCTGACGGACTACCCGCTGCACCTCGATTTTACACAGCCGGTGGATGACGGTTTCCGTCACGCCTTTGACCGCGCGATGCAGGCCGTGCCGGGCACGTCTGGCGTTTCCGCCGATCTGTCCGCCTGGCTCTCTGACGGCAACCTGGTGGTGACGGGAACGACCGACGGGAAATGGGATAATCCGGGGATCTACTTTGACCCGCTGGAGGGGGATATTCTGCCCGGCGAGCCGGCCATTAAGCACGATGGCAATACGCTTCGGGTCACGGTGCCCGTCACCGACGAATGGGGCGATAAGCCCACGTCGCTGGAAGGAAAGAGGCTGTCATTTGTACTGACCAATGGCAGTGACGCACAGCAAACCACGATGACCGTTGGCGCTACGCCCGCCGAGCCTTCCGCCCCAGGCGGGACGGGCAAAATGGTGCTCTTTGCCCTGCTGGGCGGGCTGATCCTCAACCTGATGCCGTGCGTGCTGCCGGTGATGGGAATGAAGCTTAACAGTATTCTGCAGGCGGGTTCGGACAGACGCGTCATCAGGCTGCGCTTCCTGGCAACCAGCGCCGGGATCCTCACCTCCTTTATGCTGCTGGCCGCCATGGTGACCGGGCTGAAGCTGGCCGGGGCGTCCCTGGGCTGGGGCATTCAGTTCCAGAACCCGTGGTTTATCGGGCTGATGGTTACCGTGACCTTCCTCTTTGCGCTGAACCTGTTTGGAACGTTTGAGATGCTGCTGCCTTCTGCCGCTACCGGGCGACTGGCTACGGCAGGCGGGGCGGGGCTTGGCGGCAGTTTCTGCGAAGGGATGTTTGCTACGCTGCTGGCCACGCCGTGCTCCGCACCGTTCCTCGGTACCGCAGTTGCCTTTGCCCTTGGCGCGCCGCTGCACGCCCTGTGGCTCATCTTCCTGATGCTCGGCGTGGGCATGAGCCTGCCGTGGCTGTTTGTCGCCCTGGTGCCCAAAACGGCCATGCTGCTGCCGAAGCCTGGCCGCTGGATGAACACGCTTAAAGCGATCCTGGGCCTGATGATGCTGGCCTCCAGCCTCTGGCTGGCGACGCTGCTGAGCCTGCATCTGGGGGCAATGGTGAGTCAGATCGTGGTGCTGGTGCTGATTGTTGTCGCGCTGGTGCTGTTCACGTTGAAGGGGCAAACCTCCTCGCCGTTGTTCTGGATCGTGGTCATCGCGCTGTCGGCGTTTGGCGGGTATCAGCTGCGCGGGGTGTTTACCTCGCCGCCGGACGCTCCGGCGCAACATATCGCTGAGACCATCCCGTGGCAGCCACTGAGTGAAGACGCCATCCAGCAGGCGCTTTCTCAGGGGAAACGGGTATTTGTGGATATTTCGGCGGACTGGTGTGTGACCTGCAAAGTTAACGAGCATCGGGTCCTGAATCAGCCAGACATCATTGCCGCGCTGAGTCAGCCGGACGTAGTGGCGCTGCGCAGTGACTGGAGCCAGCCGTCCGTCTTTATCGCGGATTTTCTGGCGAAGCGAAACCGCTACGCTATTCCGTTTAATGCGGTATATGGCCCTGGTCTGCCGGAGGGCGAAATCCTCTCGCCGCTGCTGGATAAACGCACCCTGGTCACCACCCTGAACAACGCGAAAGGCTAAACGTATTATGAAAAAATTCCTTATCACGCTGATGCTCCTGCTGGCCTCGGCTCAGGCGATGGCCGCTCAGCCGCTGACGCCAGATCAGGAGCAACGTGCGCAGAAGATGATCGCAGATTTTCTGTTTAACGATCCGAATTCCCCGCGTATCGGCGCGAAAAATCCGAAGCTCACCCTGGTGGTGTTTACCGACTACAACTGCCCGTACTGCAAGAAATTCGACCCCTATCTGGAGAAGATCGTAGAAAAACATCCCGATGTCGCCGTGGTGTTTAAGTTTTTACCTTACCGCTCGGAAAGTTCGCTGACCGCGGCGCGCGATGCGCTCACGCTCTGGCGTCAGGATCCCGGGGAGTTTATGAAACTGAACAATACCCTGATGGCTAAAAAGGGGTACCACGATGACGCCAGCATTCAGGAAGCGCAGAAACGGGCAGGGGTCAGCGTTACCACGCCTGATGAGGAGAGTCTGATGACGATCAAGCGCAGCCTGCTTGTCGCGGAAAAAATGGGCATTCAGGGTACGCCCGCCACGCTGATTGGTGAGGGATTGCTGCCCGGCTGGGTGCCTTTTGAACAGTTCGATGAAATCGTCAGCGACGCGCTGAAAAACCGCTAACCTGAAGGGGGCGTGATGCCCCCGATAAACCGGAGAGGGATATGAAAAAATTACTGTTACTTTCGGCACTGGCGACCTCAGGGCTGGTTCAGGCGGCTGACGCTATACCGGATGTGGTTAAGCACTTCAGCGAGCAGCAGAACATTACAATCATCAAGAAGCTGGATGCTCCCGGCGGCGCGCCGGCCTGGCTGGGGCAATATCAGGACATGGGGGTGACGCTCTTTTTAACCCCGGACGGCAAGCACGTGATTTCGGGCTATCTGTACGATGACAAAGGGAAAAACCTCAGCGAGGGGTATTTCCAGAAAGAGATCTATGCCCCGATGGGACGCGAAATGTGGAAGACGCTCAACGCGGCGCATCCCCTGAAGGAAGGGGCGGATAACGCGCCGCGCAAAGTCTTCGTCTTCGCCGATCCGTTCTGTCCGTACTGCAAGCAGTTCTGGTCAGAGGCGCAGCCGTGGGTCAAGGCGGGCAAGGTCCAGCTGAATACGCTGCTGGTGGCGTTTCTTAACCCTAACAGCGGACGTAACGCTGCCGCGATCCTGAATGCGAAAGATCCGGTCTCGGCCTGGCGCGAGTACGAGCTCTCCGGTGGCAAAAAGTTACCGAAACCTGAGGGGGAAGGGTCTCGCGAAACGGTAGCGATCCTGCAGAAACACCAGGCGCTGATGGACAGTCTGGGGGCCAACGCCACCCCGGCCATATACTATATGAACGCGGAAAATGAGCTGCAGCAGGTTGTCGGGATGCCGGACGCGCAGCAGCTTGAAGCGATGTTCGGGCCGAAGCCGTAAAGAACGCAGGCAGAAACAGGACGTTTCTGCCCGGTCTTCCGGTTAGCTACCCCAGCGTCCTTTGAGATAGTTGACCGCCTGCTGCGTCTGCGGCTTGTTCAGGTAGTCTTCCCGGAACAGGATGGTGCCGTTGACGTTGGGCAGCGAATCATTGAGATCGAGCTGTTTTTTCAGTTCCGGCACGCCGCCCTGAACCGTCCAGTCCGGCTCATTTTTCGACGGTTCGCCCACTTTGTAGAACGCGATGCCGATGTACAGACGCGTGTGGGTCGGCTTCACGACGTCGGCCCACCATTTGGTCAGTACGTCATAGCGCGCGGCATCCCGGGAGAAGGGCCAGTAAATCTGCGGGGCGATGTAGTCCAGCAGGCCCTGCTGCACCCACTGACGCGTATCGGCGTAGGATTCATCGTAGGCGGCGGCACCCCGGGTGTCGGAGCCTGCCGGGTCAAAGGAGCGGTTACGCCACACGCCAGCCGGGCTGACGCCAAACTCAACGTCGGGTTTGGTTTGTTTTATCGCGCGGGAAACCTGAACGATCAGCTGATGCGTGTTGTGTCTTCGCCAGTCGGCCTTAGAGGCAAATCCCTGTCCGTACTGCCGGTAAGTCTGAGAATCATTCAGCGCGGATCCCGGCGATTCGGAATAAAAGTAATCATCAAACTGCACGCCGTCTATCGGGTAGTTCGCCACGACTTCCGTGACGACACGGGTTATCCAGTCGCGCACTTCCGGAATGCCGGGATCGAGCACGAAGCGATCGCCCGAGACGCGTACCCACTCCGGGTGCTGGACATAGACGCTGGACGGGGTCTGATACGCCGTCCGGTTCAGGGCAGCGATGGTTGACGGCTTCGTGTTGGTCGACACGCGGTACGGGTTGAACCAGGCATGGACTTTCATACCGCGCTTGTGCGCTTCATCCAGCATAAACTGAAGCGGATCGTATCCCGGATATTCGCCGATGTTGCCCGTCAGCATATCTGACCACGGTAATATTTTTGATGACCAGAGTGCCGTGCTGTCCGGCTTTACCTGGAAAAACACCGTGTTAATCCCAAGGTGTTTAAGGTTATCGAGCTTGGCGATAAGCGCCTGCTTTTGCATTGCGATGCGCTGGTCAGCGCTGGTGCCATTCACCGAGGCCACCGGTGGCCAGTCGAGGCGAGAGACGGTCGCAAGCCAGATCCCGCGCATCGGCTCGTTTGCCTGTTGGGTCGGTTTGCTGACGGTGGGGAGCGGGGTAACTAATGATTTTGGTGGTTTTGAGGAGCAGCTTACAAGTAAAAGTGCGCAGCCAGCCAGCGCACCGATCCGTTTTACGTGTCGCGTCATTTGCGTATTAGCTCTTGATAATCCGACTGTTAGCCCAGGGATTAAAGGCGGGTGCCTCCTGTTCTTTATGTCCCTCGTCGTGGAGGGAATCCAGATACAGGGCTTCGACCTCCGCGCGTGCCCACGGGGTACGGCGCAGAAATTTCAGGCTCGATTTAACGCTGGGGTCTTTTCTGAAACAGTTAATTTTGATGCGGTCACCCAACTCGCTCCAGCCATATTTCGCCACCAGGGCGTTGACCATCATCTCCAGCGTGACGCCATGCAAAGGATCGTTAGAAATGTGTGCAGTCATAGGTGTCCGGATGTCTCAATTTTTGTGGGGGTGGAGTTACCGGTGAAAGGGTACAAGAAAGCAGGGGAAGCGGCAATTTAAGCGTGAAATTCTTCACCCCCGAGGGGTGAAGAAAGAGGAACGTTCGTTTACTTTTTGTCTTTAAACAGTTCAGGTGCCCACGGTGTCGGATCAACCTCCATAAACGGCGCGCGCTCGAAGCGATCCTTCAGCGCCCACGGCACCGTGCAATCAAAGATGGTCTTGCAGGAGATGCCGTTTCCGCGAATTGAGTTGCTGTAATCCGGCGACTGAGACGGATCCAGCTGGTGACCGCGGATCCCCGGAATATTCGTGATGCTGACATCGCCCTGCATACGGGTGGTCATCGCCCACAGGATGTCGTCGCTGTCGAAAATATCCACGTCTTCATCGACAAGGATAATGTTTTTCAGCTCCGAATAGGTGGCTAACGCGATAAGTGCTGCCTGGCCCTGGCGTCCTTCATCTGACGGCTGGCGTTTTTTCACCTGCAAAATACCCAGGAATTTACCGCCACCCGCGGTATGCGCATAGACGTTTTGCAGGAAGCCCGGAATCGCCTCCTCAACCGCATTGCGGATGCTGGCCTCCGTCGGCAAACCGGCCAGGGTGGTATGTTCTTCTCCGGGGCCCACCAGCGTTTGCAGGATAGCCTGATGGCGCATGGTCACCGCTTTTACTTTGATCACGGGCAGAGACGGGTTCGCCTCACCGCAGTAGCCCGGGAATTCCGGCATCGCGTGGCCGGTGTTGGTATGCTGATCTTCTCTTACGCGCACGCCGGGAAGCAGTTCGCCTTCAATGATAATTTCCGCCCGCGCGATGGCTTTCTCTTTTACCGCCACGCCCTGTACCAGCTCGACCGGCTGCTGGCGCAACGCCCCGGCGACGCCCAGCTCATTGTAACCAAACGGTGTGGTGGGGGCCTCAAAACACGCGCCGATATAGATAGCGGGATCGAGCCCCATGTTGATCGTCACCGGCAGCGGTTTTCCGGCCGCTTCCGCTTTTTTGCGAAAGACTTCAATATGGCGACCGGCGGCCAGGAACATGGATAGCTCATCGCGCTCCTGCACGCAAAGGCGGTGGATGGTGACATCCGTCAGCGAGCTGTCCTCCGGATCGCTTGCCAGCACCAGTCCCAGGCAGAAGAACGGGCCTGCATCAATCGGCGTATTGGTTGGTGCTGGCAGCAGTTTGCGCAGATCGAAGTCCGGATCGTCAGCGTAGAAGACCTGCTCCTGACAAGGGGCCTGCGAGGCCGGGACGACAACGGGTGCGACCGGTTTTTTCACCGCCTGACCGACATGTTTTGCCAGTTCAGAAGGCGCACAGCCTAACAAAAGTGCCGCGCGTTCACGGCTGGCGTGCATGCCCACCAGAATGCGCGAGCCCGGATAGCCCTTCACGCTGTTGAACATCATGGCCGGCCCCGTGCGGGTCGGGCGTTTTACCGTACCGCCCGCGCCAATATGACGATACACACCTGCCAGCTCTGCATTAGGATCGACGGGATGATCGGTTTCAATATACTGGCCTTCGTGGCGCTGCAGTAAGGCGATGGCACTTCTGAGATCGTTGACTGAGTTTTCCATATTTTCCTCCCTCGGTTGAATACCTCCATTTTTACGACAATGACCCATAGCATCAATTGCATCATTACTGCTAAATTGATAATAAATTTATTATCAAAAAAGGAAGTCTCCCGTGCAGTTTCGTCAGATGCGCCATTTCATTGTCGTTGCCGAAGAACTCCACATGCACCGGGCCGCCGAGCGTTTAAACATGGCGCAACCGGCGCTGAGCCAGCAGATAAAGGCGCTGGAAGAACGTTTAGGCGTCACGCTCTTTAGCCGGGCGAACCGTCGCTTAACCCTGACGCCCGCGGGCGACGCGTTTCTGGTGAAGGCCAGGCTCGCCATCTCCCTGACTGAGCAGGCGGTACTGGACGCCAGGCAAACGGCGAGAGGCGAGCAGGGGGTGTTAAACCTGGGATGCGTGTCGAGTGCGATGTTCGACGGTAAGCTGCCCGCTGCACTGCGCCAGATGCACAGCCGCTGGCCGGCGATAACCATGTCTTTGATGACGGGCAATGTGCAGACGCTCTATGCCGCCGTGCAAAGTAACCAGCTGGATGTGGCGATTATTCGGGCACCGCTGCCATCGCTGCCTGACGATCTGCAAAGCCGGCCGTTCACCTCAGAAAAAACGGTGCTGGCGCTGTATCGCCAGCATCCTCTGGCCGACTCTTCCGCTCTGACGCTCGCGTCAGTGAAGGATGAAAAATGGATCTCGCTTCGCGATCCGGAGGGCATGGGGCTGGAGCAGTACTTTTATGACGTCTGTAGCGGGGCGGGTTTCCAGCCGGACGTAGTGCAGAATGCGACGGATGTTCCCACGGTGATAAGCCTGGTCTCCGCGGGATTTGGTCTGGCGTTGCTGCCTGCGTCCGCAAAGGCAGTGAGTGTCGAGAATGTCGTTTACGTGGACATTCTCGACCGTCTCAGGGAAAGCGAACTGACGCTGGTGTGCCACCGAATTATTCGCTCAGAAGTGCTTAAAAAATTTCTGGTGACCCTCGAGCACACCTGACGGCGTCATCCGCTTATTTCACGCTGCTGGCGTCCCGGTTGGTATAGGTAACGGGAACCCAGGCATAGCCACCGTTTTCACCTTTGGTGACATAGCCGATACCCGGGAACGGCAGATGGGGCGCGGCAATCAGGTCTCTGTTTTTCACAAAGTCCGCAAACGCCTGTTCGCGCACGCTTGCCGCTTTGTTCTGATCTTCATCGTAGGTGATGGTCACACCAGGCTGCGGGAACTGGACCGCCCCGGCATGAATGATGTCGCCGACAAAGGTGATCTTCTCGCCTTTGCTTGTCAGCGTGTAGAAGGCTGAACCCGGCGTATGGCCGGGATGAACCGTGCCGGTCAGCCCCGGAAGAATCTCAGCCGTGCCGCTAAAAGGCACCACTTTACCGGCGTCAAGATAGGGCTTTAAGGTCTTCTGCGCGACGTCAAAGTAGTTCTTGCCGTAGCCGGTTTTCTTTTGATTATCGTCGTTAAAGAAAAAGTCGACGTCGGGTTTGCCAACGAAAACGCGTGCGTTGCTGAATACCACCTTGCCGTCTTTGACCAGACCGCCCGCGTGATCGGAGTGGGCGTGGGTCAGCAGGACTTCAGTAATGTCCTCGGGTTTAACCCCTTGCGTGGCGAGGCTTTCAACCAGGCGTCCACCCGCATCAGGACCAAAGAGCTGGCCCGAGCCGGTATCCACCAGAATTTTATGTCCGGGGATCGCAATCAGGAACGCGTTAATGGAGACCTCGGCCGGGTTGGTCTGGAAATTTTTCGCGAGCAGCGCATCAATCTTTTGCGGCGTTGTCCGGCGCAGCAGCTTATGCAGATCCTGCGCGACGGTTCCGTCGGTAAAAGACGTGACAATGACATCGCCGACCTGCACGCGGTAACCGCCCGCCGGTTGTTTAACGACGTGCTGGGGCGTTTCTGCCGAAGCCTGCAGCACAGGGTAGAAAAGCAGTGAACTGGACATCAGCGTGGAAAGAGCAAGTTTTTTCATGGTAAGCATACGCGTCTCCTTTGAAAGTGCTCATCTTACTCATAGCGGCCGTAGAGCAGCGAGTTTCCTCTACACCAGCATGTAATACCAGAACAGGGCAACTTCGTCTTTTTCCGGTAAAGCGTTGTACAGATAACGGTCGTATCCGCCCAGGGTGAAACCGTAGTTTCGGTAAAACAGACAGGCCGAGACGTTCACATTTTGGGTTTCCAGCCGCAGTCCGGGCGCGTTTACGCTTCGCGCCCACACGTGCGCGGCGGCCATCAGTTTTTGTGCTGCGCCGGTTCTGCGTTTTGTACGATCTACGGCTATGTAATCCACCGAGATAAACTTATTCCAGCCAATTGATGCAGTAATAAAGCCGGCTATTTCACCCTCGTCCGTTTCTGCAACAAGAAATATGGCGTCCGGGTTAACACAATGATTTTCAAGTGTCTGGATATCGAGCTCGTAGGTTTTTATCCAGGGCTCGGCGATAGCTTCAATATGCAAATCACAATGGAGAAAAGGCTCTCGTGCAATGTGGTTAACGGTGAAAGAGAAGTCACAACATTCGAGGCGTACGAGGTCGGTATTTAATCCTTTTCGAATCTGCATAGTATTCCCGGTAGTGAGTGAGTTCATAAAGAATAGACGAAGCGGTTAAATCCGCTGAGCCAACATACTTTTAATCCTGAACTAAGCTTGTACTTCGTTCCGCGTAAAATGTGGGTCATTCGAGGACAATGAATGGAATTCAGGACATTTCAAAAGCAGTGGGGTGCTGAGTTTATTTCCGATGACGTTGTACGTTTTCGCGTCTGGGCAGAAGGACAGAAAGCGCTGACGCTACGTCTGGCCGTCACCGACGTGCCGATGACGGCAGTGGGTAACGGTTGGTTTCAGGCAGACGTTCCGGGCGTTACGCACGGCACAGAGTATCAGTTTGTCCTGCAGGACGGCATGACGGTGCCCGATCCCGCGTCTCGCGCACAGGCGAGAGACGTTAACGGCCCCTCCATCGTTATCGATCCCCGACGTTATCAGCCGGTTAACCGGGACTGGTCAGGGCGGCCGTGGGAAGAGACGGTTATCTATGAACTGCACATTGGCACGTTTACCCCGGAGGGGACCTTCCGGGCCGCGATTGAAAAACTCCCTTACCTGGCAGAACTGGGTATTACCCAGCTTGAAGTTATGCCCGTGTCTCAGTTTGGCGGATCCCGCGGCTGGGGATACGACGGTGTGTTGCTTTATGCTCCGCACGCCGCATACGGTACGCCAGAGGATTTCCACGCGTTAATCGATGCCGCGCACGGTCTTGGGCTTTCCGTGGTGCTGGATATCGTACTCAACCACTTCGGCCCGGAAGGCAACTATCTCCCGTTGCTGTCGCCTGCCTTTTTCGATGCAGAGCGGATGACGCCCTGGGGCAACGGAATCGCCTACGAGCGCGAGCCGGTAAGACATTACATTACCGATGCGCCGCTCTACTGGCTGACCGAGTACCGCCTGGACGGCCTGCGTTTTGATGCCATCGACCAGATTAAAGACAGCTCGAAGACGCATATTCTCCAGGAAATTGCAGAGAAGATCCGTGAGGCGATCCCGAACCGTCATGTTCACCTGACCACGGAAGACAGCCGCAACGTCATTTTCCTGCATCCGCGTGATGAGCACGGCAATACGCCGCTGTTTACCGCTGAGTGGAATGATGATTTCCACAACGCGGCTCACGTGTTTGCCACCGGTGAGACGCACGCGTACTACCAGGATTTTGCGTTTGAACCAGAGAAAAAATTCGCCCGGGCGCTGGCAGAAGGGTTTGTCTACCAGGGCGAGGTTTCGCTGCAAACCGGCCAGTCCCGCGGGGTGGAGTGTCACACGCAGCCACCGCAGTTCTTCGTTGATTTTATTCAGAACCACGATCAGACCGGGAATCGCGCCCATGGTGAGCGGCTTATCACCCTCGCAGGTGCCAATAAAACCCGTGTGCTGCTTGCTGCAATACTGCTTTCCCCCCATATCCCGCTGCTGTTTATGGGCGAGGAGTTTGGTGAATCACATCCGTTCCTGTTCTTCACCGATTTTCACGGCGATCTGGCCGACGCGGTGCGGGAAGGGCGCGCAAAAGAGTTTACTGGCCATGCCGGGCACGATGACGCTGTCCCGGACCCGAATGACGTGAACACCTTTGTCCGCTCAAAGCTTGACTGGAATAAAATTGCCACCGACGACGGCAAAACGTGGCTCCGCTTCACGCGCCATCTGCTTACGCTGCGTCATCGTTATATCGTTCCGCTTCTGCATGAGGGAAGTCGCGTCGAGGGCAAGGTGATCGGGACGGCACCCGGTATGGTGGCCGTAAGCTGGCGCTTCCCGTCCGGAACGCTTTCGCTGGCGCTCAATATCGGCAATAAATCTGTCAAACCGCCCGCTCTCCCGGGGGAGACGCGCTTCGCCTGGCCGGAGGTAACCGACATTTTGCCGCCGAACAGTATTGTCGTTCGCTTTGCTGATGGAGAAGCATCGTTATGATCCCTTCCGCCACGTACCGTATACAGTTCCGTAATGGCATGACCTTCGATCGCGTTGTCGCGCTGGTACCCTATCTGAAAGACCTCGGCATCAGCCACCTTTATGCCTCCCCGGTGTTTACTGCCACAACGGATTCCACGCACGGCTATGACGTCACCAACCCGAATGAAATAGACCCTGCGATCGGCGGACGCGAAGGTTTCGACCGAATGTCCGCGGCGCTTAAGCAGGCCGGCATGGGGCTGATACTGGATATTGTCCCTAACCATATGTCGACTTCTCTGGAAAACACCTGGTGGCGGGACGTGATTGAGTACGGACAGCAGAGCCGCTATTTCCGCTATTTCGATATCGACGGGTCTCGCCCGCTGACGCTGCCGTTTCTCGGGGACACCTTTGAGGCGGAGCTGGAGAAGGGAGCCATTACTTTAAAACGTGACCCTGTCACAAACAAAGCCGCTCTGATCTATTACGACACCGCATATCCGCTCAACCCGGGCACGTTCAGCGAGGATAAGAGCCTTGCGGAACTGCATGAAGCACAAAGCTGGCGATTGATGTCCTGGCGGGAAGCGCCGAAACAGCTTTCGTGGCGACGTTTCTTTGAGATTACCGGTCTGGTGGGCGTGCGGGTTGAAGATGACGCGGTATTCGACGATACGCATCGCCTCATCCTTGAACTGGTTCACGCGGGTGTGGTGGACGGTCTGCGGATCGACCATATCGACGGTCTGGCCGATCCGCTGGGCTATCTGCAGCGCCTGCGGCAGGCAACCGGACCGGACTGTTATATCACGGTCGAGAAAATTCTCGCTAAAGGAGAACAGCTTCCCGCCGAGTGGCCCGTCTCCGGTACTACCGGGTACGAATTTATCGCTTCGCTGGCGGAAGTGCTGGTCGACGACGATATCCTGTCGCGTCTGGAAAAAATTCACGACGAGACGCTGGGGGTAACGGTCGATCGCCACGCGGAACTGCGCGATGCGAAAGGCCTGATGACCGATCGTAACTTTGAGGGCGAGTTCACCACGCTGCTTAATCTTGCAGACGATCTGGCCCGCCGCAATGACGTTGCGCTGCAGCGCGATGATATTCACCACGCGTTACGCGAGCTGCTTATCGCCTTTCCGGTGTACCGCACCTACGGCACCCGGGAGGGGTTAACCCCGCCAGATGTCGCGCTGCTTAACCGCGTGGTCGCCAGCGTAGAGACATCCGAAGCCGCCCTGAGCCTGATAGTCCGCATTCTTACCGGCGATTTGCCGGAAGAGTGCCGCGAGTCCGCCGCGCTTTTCAGAACCCGCTTTCAGCAGTTGACTGGGCCGCTGATGGCGAAGTCCGTTGAAGACACGCTGTTCTTTCGTCATAACCTGGAGCTGGCGCTTAATGAAGTGGGCGCCGACCCGACGCCGCGCGCGTTCTCGCTATCCCGCTTTCATCAGGAGATGCGCATTCGTCTGGCCCGTCAGCCCGATGCGCTGCTGGGCACCTCCACGCACGATACCAAGCGCGGGGAAGATGCCCGGGCCCGGCTTTACACCCTGACGGAGGCCCCGGAACAGTGGGGCGAAAATCTGGCCCGCTGGCGCCAGATGAACCAGACCCAGGTGCGGTTTCTCAATGACGGTACCGCGCCAAACGCCGCCGACACCTGGATGATCTATCAGGCGCTGGCAGGCGTCTGGCCGGCCACGCTGTCGCCGGACGACGCCGACGGGCTTGCCTCGCTGGAGGCGCGTTTTATCGCTTTCCTCGAAAAAGCGCTGCGCGAGGCGAAACAGCGCACAGACTGGATCGACAGCAACGAGAGCTATGAGAGCGTGGTGCTGCGCTATGCCCGGCACCTGCTTTCACCTGACAACACGCTGTTTCTGCATGATTTCAGCGAGTCCATGCGGCCCTTTATCCGCGCCGGACTGATGAACAGCCTCAGCCAGACGGTGATTAAGCTGACGGCGCCCGGCGTGCCGGATATCTATCAGGGCAGCGAGGCGCTTAACGTTAGCCTTGTCGATCCGGATAACCGCCGCGAGCCGGACTTTCCGACGCTGGTGCAAAACCTCAGCGTGGCGAATGCCGGTATGTTTGAAAACCCGGCGTGCTGGCAGGACGGAAGGGTGAAGCAGTTTGTCACCGCTACGCTCCTGCGTCTGCGTCCACACTATCCCGGGCTGTTTCGCTATGGCGACTGGCTGCCGCTTAAAGTGTCCGGCGATCGGGAGGAGCATCTGATTGTCTATGCGCGGGTGAAAGACGGCGAGGTGCTGATTGTTGCCGTGCCGCGACTGGTTTTTGGCGTCACCGATAACCGCACGCTGTGGGGCAATACCACGGTGGCGATACCCGAGGCGCTGGCAGGAAAACGCTATCGGGATCTGTTCAGCGGTGAAAGCCGCATGCTGCAAGAGACGCTGGATTTAACGTCGGAAAAGGGATGTGTACTGGTTCTGCTTACCTGCGAATAATCGTGGAGAACGAAAATGGCAAAGGATACAACGTTTGAAATTCGGGCCGGTCATGGCCAGCAGTTGGGTGCAAATTATGACGGGAAGGGGGTCAACTTCGCGCTGTTCTCCGCTCACGCTGAGCGGGTGGAGCTCTGTCTGTTTGACCCCTCCGGGAAAACGGAAATCGCCCGGCTCGAGCTTCCTGAATATACCCACGAAGTCTGGCACGGCTATGTGCCGGATCTGAAGCCCGGTACGCTTTACGGCTATCGCGTCTACGGCCCCTATGACCCGGAAAACGGTCATCGCTTCAACCCGCATAAACTGCTTATCGACCCCTATGCCCGCGAACTGGTGGGTGATATCGACTGGAACGAGGCCCATTTCGGCTATGCGCTGGGGCATGACGAATTAGACTTGAGTTTTGATACCCGTGACAGCGCGCCGTTCACGCCAAAATGTAAGGTTATCGACCCGAACGCCTGTGACTGGCAGGACACTAACCGACCCACTATCCCCTGGCCGAACACCGTGGTGTATGAAAGCCACGTAAAAGGGTTTACCCAGATGAACCCGGCAATTCCTCCCGAACTGCGGGGCACCTTTGAGGGGATGGGGCATAAAGCCTCCGTGGACTACATCAAAAGCCTCGGCATCACCTCGGTGGAGCTGCTCCCTGTTCACTGGTTCCCGGACGATCAACATCTTCTCGACCGCGGTCTGAAAAACTTCTGGGGCTATAACACGCTGGGCTTTTTTGCGCCGGCGTCGCGCTACTTCGGCCCGGCGGGGATCCAGGGCTTTCGCGATATGGTGCGCGCTTATCATGATGCTGGCATCGAAGTGATTCTCGACGTGGTGTATAACCACACGGCGGAAGGCAATGAGCTTGGCCCCACGCTCTCGTTTAAAGGCATTGATAACTACAGCTATTATCGCACACTGCCTGACCAGCACCGGTATTACATCAACGACACCGGAACGGGGAACACGGTCAATACCTCTCACCCGCGTGTGCTGCAGATGGTGATGGATTCGCTGCGCTACTGGGCGGAGTCGATGCATATTGACGGTTTCCGTTTCGACCTGGGAACGATACTGGGCCGCGAGCCGGAAGGGTTTGATCCGCGCGGCGGCTTTTTCGACGCCATGACCCAGGATCCGGTTTTATCCCGACTGAAGCTAATTGGTGAACCCTGGGATATCGGCCCCGGCGGCTATCAGGTGGGCGGTTTTCCGCCAGGCTGGGGTGAATGGAACGACAAATACCGCGACACCGTACGCGAGTACTGGAAGGGGGATAACGTCTCTAACGACTTTGCCGCCCGTCTGCTGGGATCCGGTGACTTGTACGATCTGCGCGGGCGTCGCCCCTGGGCCAGCGTTAATTTCATCACCGCCCATGACGGCTTTACGCTGAATGACCTGGTGTCGTACAACGAGAAGCATAACGCCGACAACGGGGAAGACAATAATGATGGCCATAACGATAACCGTTCATACAACTATGGCGAAGAAGGGCCGACGGAGAACCCGGATATTATTGCTACCCGCGAAAGGCAGAAGCGTAATTTCCTGACCACGCTGCTGTTTTCCCATGGTACGCCAATGCTGCTGGCCGGCGATGAGTTTGGCCGCACGCAGAAGGGCAACAACAACGGCTACTGCCAGGACAGTGAGATCTCGTGGATCGACTGGAAAGGACTCTCCGAGAACGACGCTGCGCTGCGCGAGTTTACCCGACGTTTGATTGCGCTTCGTGCCGCGCAACCGTTATTGCGTCGTGAAAGCTGGCGCGACGGGCTGGAGATCCGCTGGTTTAACGCCGGCGGCGGTCCGCAGCAGGCAGAGCAGTGGGATGAGGGCTCGACGCTCGGGGTGTCCATCAGCAGGCCCGATCTCAAACAGGAAGAGGGGATCTGGCACGATGTGCTCATGCTGTTCAACCCGTTTGAAGGCAGCGTGGCATTCCAGATCCCACAGTTTGGTGAAGGGGGATGGGTGCTGGAGCTGTCTACAGCCGATGACGCCGTGACCGGGAAGGCGATCACCGAAGCGGTAGAATTCGAGCTGGCCGGACGCAGCATTACTCTTTTCCGACGGCCCTGAGTTTACAGTGATGCCGCCGCCCTGGCGGCGGTGTCGTACAGGGAGGAAATCGTGCGTAACAGCTGCGCGGTTTCGCCAATGGATTTTCCGGCAATGCCGCTCTCCGCATGTATCGCGATCAGACACGCCTCCCGCACGTCGCGGTATTTCATACATAACGCTTTACCTTCCTCCGTGGTGGAGAAAAAGAGCTCTTTACCCGCTTTCTCACTTGTCACGTAGCCTGCTTTAACCAGCTTTTTCAGGGCATAAGTCACCACATGCGTATCTTCCACGTTGAGAACAAAACAGATATCAGCCAGCTTTTTCTTGCGGTCGCGGTGGTTCACATGGTGCAGAAGTGAGACATCAAAGGCGCCCATATCGGGCTCGCCGGCAGCCGTCATGCAGCGCACCATCCATTTGTTGAACGCGTTGCTGGTCATGATCAGCGCGTATTCCAGCTCTGACAGTTCCGCGCAGCGCTCGGACACCAGATGGCGGGACGAGACGATCCGGCCATCGTTGATGTCGTCGTGATGGGGTGAAGCACGCTTTTCTGAGGTCATAACGTTCCTTAGTCAGAAATGTAAACTCATCGATAAAATAAGAACATTTTATTGATAAATTGTTTACATGTTTTTGAGGTTCAGATATAGCTTTTTAGCGCAGGTTTTGCAAAGCCTGACGAAAACACAACATCGCTCGCCGCAAATTAAAAAAATAGCCGTCGGCGCGCAACGCTCACTTTCGATAGGGTAAACGTTATGGACGGTTCTACGCTGTTGCCGCTGATCGGGATACCGATCGTGGTTATTGGTTTTGCTTTGCGCTTCAACCCGCTACTGGTGGTCGTGGTCGCGGGGCTGGCGACGGGTCTGCTGGTCGGTATGGATTTCGGCATGCTGCTTGAGACCTTTGGCGAGAAGTTCGTCAATAGCCGATCGCTCGCGACCTTCATTCTGATCCTGCCGGTCATTGGTCTGCTGGAATATTACGGGCTAAAAGAGCGCGCCCAGGCCTGGGTCGCGAAGATCGCCAGCGCCACCTCGGCGCGTATTTTGATGCTCTACTTTGTCGCCCGTGAAGGCACGGCCGCGCTGGGGTTGATGTCGCTGGGCGGGCATGCCCAGACGGTACGCCCGCTGCTGGCGCCGATGGCTGAAGGGGCCGCTCTGAACGAGTATGGTGAACTGCCGCAGCATATCCGCGACAAAATCAAAGCCCATGCCGCCGCGTGTGACAATATCGCGGTCTTCTTTGGGGAAGACATTTTTATCGCCTTTGGTGCAGTGCTGCTGATTGACGCGTTCCTGAAAGAGAACGGCATTCAGGGGATTGAACCGCTCCATATCGGCCTGTGGGCCATTCCGACGGCCATTGCGGCATTGATTATTCATATGACACGCCTGCTGCGCCTGGATGCCAGTATCCGTCGTGACGTGATGGCCTGGCGTGCAGAGCAGGCAACGCAGGGGGCCGCGCAATGATGACGCTTATCACCATTAACCGCGTGTACTACCTGATTGGCTTCGTCGTGATGTTGCTGGTGGTCATGACCCTGCGCGATCGTGCGAATCCGAAGCGTTTCACCACGGCGCTTTTCTGGTTTTTATTCGGCGGGATTTTCCTGTTCGGTGATCTGATGGTTCAGGAGCTCGGCAAATCGCTGGCGTACCGGATCATCGGCGGCAGCGTTATCGTTATCGCGCTGCTGGCGGGCTTTGGTCTTGTCGGAAAGGGGCACTACAAAATGGCCTCCGATGAGGAACGGGTTGCCTCGTCAAACCGCCTCAAAAACTGGCTGTTCCTGCCTGCGCTGATGATCCCCGTGGTGACGGTGATCGGGACGCTGTTCCTGAAGGGCGTGTCGATTGGCGGCGTTTATCTTCTCGACCAGAAACAGCTCACCCTTGCGGCGCTGTGCGTGGCCTGCGTCGCGGCGATCCTCACCGGCTGGTGGCTGACGAAGGGCACGCCGCTGCACGCGATTCGCCAGTCTCGCCGTCTTGTCGATACCATCGGCTGGGCGGTGATCCTGCCGCAGATGCTGGCCATGCTGGGTGGGGTATTCGTGGCGGCCAATACCGGTGACTCCGTGCAAAAGGTGGTGAGCCTGTTTGTGAACCCGGATAACCGCTTTATGCTGGTGGTGATTTACTGCGTGGGGATGGCGCTGTTTACCATGATCATGGGTAACGCCTTTGCCGCTTTCCCGGTATTGAGTGCCGGTATCGCCTTGCCGTTCCTGATTAACGTGCATCACGGTAACCCGGCACCGCTGCTGGCGATTGGCATGTACGCAGGGTATTGCGGCACGCTGATGACGCCGATGGCCGCGAACTTCAATATCGTGCCCGCCGCGCTGCTGGAGCTGAAGGACAAATATCAGGTAATCAAGATCCAGATCCCGACCGCGTTAACCTTGCTGGTGGTGAACGTGTTCTTAATGTATTTCCTCGTTTTTCGCTAAGGAGCGGTTATGGAATTAACGCAACAACAGGCTGACGCGTTTGCCCGAATGCCTTTAACCTATTTGCGCCAGGAATACCCGAACCACATCATGCACCTGCTGAATGATGATGGGGATGTTCTGCCGCCTCGCGAACTGCACCCGATTTTCTACGGCTGTTTTGACTGGCACTCGGCCGTGCACGGCTACTGGCTGCTGCTGCGCTGCGTGCGTCTCTATCCAGAATTGCCGTGCCGGGAAGAAATCGTCGCGCTATTCGACGAGCACCTAACCGAAGAGAACGTGGCTAAGGAACTGGCCTATTTTACTGCGCCGTTCCGCGCCTCGTTTGAGCGCCCGTATGGCTACGGCTGGCTGCTGGCGCTGGCCCAGGAACTGAAACAGTCGTCGCTGCCGCAGGCCGCAGGCTGGTATCAGACGCTTGAACCGTTAACGCAGGATATTCGCAATCGTCTGGTGGATTACCTCGGCAAGCTCACCTATCCGATCCGCGTCGGGACGCATTACAACACGGCGTTTGCTCTGGCGCTGGCGCTCGACTATGCGCGTACAGTGAGTGACAGCGGGCTTGAGCAGGCTATTCTGGCATCAGCGGAACGGTTTTATCTCGCCGACACGCGCTACCCGGCGCACTACGAGCCCGGCGGTGATGAGTATATTTCCGGTGCGCTGACAGAAGCGTTGCTGATGAGCAAGGTGGCAGAGGACTTCCCGGCCTGGTTCGACGCGTTTCTGCCGGAGGTGGGCGCCGTTGCAGCCCTGATGAGCCCGGCGCAAGTGAGTGACCGTACCGACCCGAAAATTGCCCATCTGGACGGGTTAAACCTAAGCCGCGCCTGGTGTATGAAGCATATCGCAAAAGCGCTTCCCGCAAACCATCCGGCGCAGCAGGCGCTGCGTGATTCGGTGGCGAAACACCTGATGGCAAGCGTAGAGCATGTTGTCGGCAGCCACTACAGCGGCGGGCACTGGCTGGCGAGCTTTGCGCTGCTGGCGCTGGAGTAAATAAACGATACGCCTTTCTTGCCGGGTGGCGCTGCGCTTACCCGGCCTACATTGTTCATTAAAATCAATATATTGCATATTATCTTGTAGGCCCGTGCAAGCGTAGCGCCGCCGGGCGCAGCCTGCTCGCGCTAAACAACACGGCGCCCGTCGAGGCTATGACGGCGATCCACAGCGCAACATGCACGATCCGGTCATCAAGGGTTTGGCCGGGTGTTGCCGCCAGCAGCACGCCCACCGTAGCGGCGCCGAGACACTGGCCGAATGTCCTGACGATAGACAACACGCCGGAGGCATAGCTGGCATAGTCCCGCGCCACGTTAGCGAGCATTTCCCGGTTATTGGGGCTCTGGAAGCAGCCAAACCCTATCCCGCAAACCAGGCTGCGTAGGCAGATATTCCATACGGATGGGCTTTCAGGCAGGGTCGCCAGCAGAACCAACCCACCGACAAATATCATCAGCCCGAGGGTCGAAATCAGCGGCGCGGAAATCGTATCAGCCCAACGCCCCGCGTGCGGCGCAATCAGCACAATACCTATCGGCCACGGGGTAAAGAGCAGCGCAGAAACCACGGGACTGTAGCCATACACGCTCTGAAACAGGAACGGCAGCGCGACAAAGGTGATGCCCTGGCTCACAAACGAGGCCAGCGAGGTTAGCGCAGCGAGGGTAAAGCGTCCGTTTTTGAATATGACGGGCGGCAATAAAGGGTGACTTGCCCGCCGAATCCGCCAGATAAAGGCGAGGGCGCTCATCAGCGCGATAAGTCCCCAGCCGATGGCTTCGTGATGAATGTGCTGCGTGACGCGCTGAAGACTGTTGGCCGTCATGATCGTGGCTCCCAGAAATGTTGCGGAGAGCACCGCGCCTGGCGCATCAAAGGAGGATTTATCACCCGCTGATTCCTTCGGTAAAGCGCGCCATGCCAGCAGCAGGGCGATGCAGCCTGGAATAAGGTTAATGGCGAACAGCCATTGCCAGCTCAGCGCGTTCAGTATCGTTCCACCCAGCACCGGGGCTATCGCCGTGCTGGAGGCTATAAGCAGGGCGTGCAGCCCCAGAATGCGGCCAAGCAGTCTGCCGGGGAAAACGGATCGCAGGATTGCCGGGGCGATGCTCAGGGTAGCCGCACCGCCGATGCCCTGCAGAATACGCATTCCGATCAGCACATCCGGGGTCTTCGCAAGCGCGCAGCCGAGAGAGGTAAGCGTAAAGGTAGCAAGCCCGGCCAGAAACACCGGGCGATAGCCCACGCGCGCCGCCAGCGCGGCAAAGATGGCGAGGGTCATGGCCGCTGACAGCAGATAACCGTTGGCGAACCAGACAGCAACATTGGCAGGAACCTGCATTGCGCTTGCCATGGAGGGGAGCGCGATGTTGATCATCGTTCCGTCAAAGACCCCCATCAGCGTGGTGGTCATCACGGCGGCTAGGACCCGGGCGCGCTCATGCCCGGATAAACCTTCATCGCCGGGCAGGTTTGAAAATAGCGTCATCGTCGTTACTCCAGAAAAAGAATAGTAATGACGAAACTATAATCATCAGGTATACAGGGCGGAAGACGCAGCATTTGCACTTAATCGTTGCATATAACGCCTTATCTGAGGATTCCTCGTGACCGATCCTGACTTTAATCTGCTTGTCGCGCTCGATGTCCTGCTGGCCGAAGCCAGCGTGGCGGGCGCGGCGCGACGCTTAAACCTGAGCACCTCCGCCATGAGCCGAACCCTGAGCAGGCTGCGGGAGGTCACCGGCGATCCTATTCTGGTTCGGGCGGGTCGTCAGATGGTGCTGACCCCCTGGGCGGAAGCCACACGGGATCGCGCCCGCAACGCCGTACACGAGGCGAGGGCGGTGCTCCAGCCCTCCAGCGATACGCTGAAGGTCGAGAATCTGGCGCGCCTGTTCACCATCAGAGCCAACGACGGTTTTGTGGTGGCGTTTGGGCCACTGCTTATTGCCGCAGTCGCGAGTGTTGCCCCCGACGTTTGTATCCGTTTCTCCCCGAAACCTGAAAAAACATCGCGCTATCTGCGAGAGGGGCTTGTCGATCTGGAAATCGGCGTGCAGAGCAATATGGGGCCTGAAATACGTCTGCAACGGCTGTTTCAGGACAGGTTTGTTGGCGCAGTGCGCCAGGGGCATCCACTGGCTTCGCGCCCGTCAGTTAGCCTGCAGGATTATATCTCCTGGGGGCATGTGGTGGCCTCGCCCGACGGATCGTTACACGGGTTTGTCGATGACGCGCTGGCGGAACGCGGGATGAAACGTAACGTCGCCAGCGTTGTGCCCGGTTTCCCGACGGCGTTATCCGTGGCGTTGGCCTCCGATCTGATTGCCATGGTCCCGGCGCTGTATTTGCTCAATCAGCCCATGTCAGAACGCGTACACGTCTTTGAACTGCCGTTTAAAACCCGGAGCATTACCGTCTCACAGATGTGGCATCCGCGCATGGAAAAGGATCCCGCGCACCGGTGGCTCAGGGAGAAGGTGCTGGAAGTGTGTCGGCCGGTTCGCTGACCGCTTAAACGGTTTTCTTCGGCACGGAAAGTATAAAGCGCGTCGATACCGCATCGGATTCCACACGGATTTTTCCGTGATGGGCGCTGACGATGGATTTCACGATGGCAAGGCCGATGCCGCTGCCTTCGCCTTTACGCTGTCTTGATGGATCCACCCGGTAAAAGCGGTCAAACAGCCTTGGCAGATGTTCTTCCGGGATCGGCGCGCCGGGGTTGGCAACCACCAGTTCAATATTGTTTTCCTGCTCTCGGAGTGAGACGGTCACCGCTTTTCCTTCCGGCGTATAGCGCAGGGCATTGGATAACAGATTGTTAATCGCCCTTCTGAACATCTGCGGATCGCCTTCTGTCAGGCAGGGCATTCCGTTAAATTTCAGCGTGACGTTACGTTCTTCCGCCCAGGCTTCGAAGAAATCGAACACTTTCATGACTTCAGCGCGCAAATCAAAGATCGCCCGGTCCGGGATGAGCTGATTATTATCCGCCTGCGCCAGGAACAGCATGTCGCTGACCATCCGGGTCATTCGGTTGTACTCTTCAAGGCTGGAATACAGCACATCTTCCAACTCCTTCTGAGAACGGTTCTGGCTCAGCGCAATTTCCGTTTGCGTCACCAGATTGGTAACAGGCGTTCTGATCTCATGCGCGATATCGGCGGAAAAATTGGCCTGGCGGGTAAAGACATCTTCTATTTTTTCAATCATATGGTTGAAAGAGATCACCAGCTGTTCCAGCTCAACGGGCACGCGGGACGGTTCAAGTCGCGCGTCGAGATTCTCTGAGGTGATATTTTTAATGGCGGTGCTGACGTTACGCAGAGGCAGATGGCCCTGGCGTACCGCAATACGAATGACAACAATAATCAGCAGACTGATTGCCGCGGCAATCGCGAAGAGATTCTTCTTCAGGGCATCCAGGTAGTGCAGATGAAAATTAATGGAGAGGCCAATCAGCATCACGTAGTCCTGCGATTTGCCCTGCAATGTCGCCGTGCCTGACGAGGCGATAATCCGGTACGTGTCCATTTTCATGTCGGGCTCCGCGTGCATGGAAGCAGAAGAGTCCTCCACCGTCCACAGAAAGACATCCTGGGTGCGACGGTGCACGTTAAAATCCGGTGTATTCATCGCAGGGCGTAATGCTGCCCCGTGTGCCGAGCTGAACAGGGTATTTCCCTGCGGATCCACAAGCAGAACGGCAACGTTGCGGTAACTGGCGATCGACTCGTTGAGTTTACTGATTTTCTTCCGCTCGGGTTCGGCAGGAGATTGGAGGATACGGTGCATCGCGGTGCTGATTTGCTGCAGATCGCTGATGTCCTGCTCAGCAAAATGCTTTTCAACGGAATGCACCATAAACCACGTGAAGGCGAAAAACGCCAGGATCGTGGAGAGACTGATAAAAAAGGTCAGCCGAAGAGCCAGCGAAAAAGGGCGCCTGAAAGGCTTAATGCGCATCCGGCGCCTCCAGCATATAGCCCACACCGCGCACCGTCTGGATCAGCTTGTGTTCATAATCGTTATCGATTTTTGCCCGAAGCCGTTTTACCGCCACATCAATGGCGTTCGTATCGCTGTCAAAGTTCATGTCCCACACCTGAGAGGCAATCAGGGAGCGGGGCAGCACTTCTCCCTGATGACGAAGGAAAAACTCCAGCAGGCTGAACTCCTTACTGGTTAACAGGATGCGATTCCCCGCCCGGCTCACTTTTCTCGACACGAGGTCAACCGTCAGGTCAGCCACCTGAAGCTGGCTTTCCGCAATCACCGTATTTCCGCGCCTCAGCAGCGTTCTTACCCGGGCGAGAAGTTCAGCAAAGGCAAAAGGCTTAATCAGATAATCATCCGCACCCAGCTCAAGCCCTTTGACCCGGTGTTCAATGGTGCCGAGCGCCGTGAGGAGCAGTATGGGCATTCCTTTCCCGGCCGAACGCAGCATGCGGACAATATCCCAGCCGTTCACGTCGGGAAGCATAATATCCAGAATCAGCAGATCGTATTCCGCAGTCATGGCGAGATGGTAACCGTTGAGGCCATTGTCAGCGTGGTCGACGATAAACCCCGCTTCAGTCAGCCCCTTGCTGAGGTATTCACCGGTTTTCATTTCGTCTTCGACGATCAGTATTTTCATCTTGCTCCCCTGACTGGCTGCTGACGACATTCTATTGTGCTCGCGGCCGTTAACAATGACTTACGTTAAAAATGACAACATTGTCATTATCCTGTCACCCGTCAAACAGGATGCGTTCAGTAGAGTGACCCTAAAAATACTCTGGACTTCATTTGAACCATTATGTTCCTGTTAAAACGACTTAGCATCAGTACGGTATTTTTCCTGACAGGCTGCGTCTCGCTGGCGCCTGAGTACCAGCGACCCGCGTCACCGGTGCCCCAGCAGTTTTCGTTATCCCGAAATGGCCTGACACCTGCGGTGGCGGGGTATCAGGATACCGGCTGGCGTCACTTTTTTGTCGACCCCCAGGTCGTTGGGTTGATCAGCGACGCCCTGGAAAATAACCGCGATTTAAAAATGGCCACCCTGAAGGTTGAGGAAGCCCGGGCGCAGTTCACGGTGACGGATGCGGATCGTTATCCTCAGCTGAATGCCTCCTCGGCTATCACCTATAGCGGCGGTCTGAAAAGTGACAAACCTGCCTCGCAGCAGTACGACGCAGGTCTTGCAGTAGGCTATGAACTCGATTTCTTCGGCAAGCTCAGGAACATGAGCGAGGCTGACAGACAAAACTTTTTTGCCAGCGAAGAAGCTCGTCGAGCGGTGCATATTCTGCTCATCTCTAACGTGTCGCAGAGCTATTTCAGCCAGCAGCTGGCCTATAAACAACGCCGTATTGCGCAGGAGACGCTGAAGAATTACCAGCAGTCTTACGCGTTCGTTGAGCAACAGCTGGTAACCGGCAGCACAAACGTCCTGGCGCTGGAGCAGGCCCGGGGGCAGATTGAAAGCACTCAGGCAGAGATAGCCAAAAGAGAGGGTGAGCTGGCGCAGGCCAATAATGCCCTGCAGCTGGTCCTCGGAACGTATCGCGCACTGCCGGGCAACAGCGGCATGAACGCCAGCGATATTGCGCCGGTCAGGCTGCCGCCTCATCTTTCATCAGCGATACTGCTGCAGCGCCCGGATATTATGGAGGCGGAGTATCAGCTTAAAGCGGCCGATGCGAATATCGGTGCGGCACGTGCTGCCTTTTTCCCGTCCATTTCACTGACCAGCGGACTTTCAACGGGCAGCACGGAACTCTCCAGCCTTTTCACAACGGGCAGTGGGATGTGGAATTTTATCCCTAAAATTGATATCCCCCTGTTTAATGCAGGCAGAAATAAAGCCAACCTGAAGCTGGCTGAAATTCGCCAGCAGCAGTCGGTTGTGAATTACGAACAAAAAATTCAGTCCGCCTTTAAACAGGTTGCTGACGCGCTCGCGCTGCGGGAAAGCATTAACCAGCAAATTAATGCCCAGCAGCGGTATCTTGATTCGCTAAATATCACCCTGCAACGTGCCAGAGGGTTATATTCCAGCGGTGCGGTGAGCTATATCGAAGTGCTTGATGCAGAACGTTCTCTGCTCTCCACGCAGCAAACTCTTCTCGACCTTATTTATGCCCGTCAGGTGAATGAAATTACGCTCTTCACCGCACTGGGTGGCGGTTGGGTCGAATAAATTCATTTAATTAAACAGGAAAGTAAAAATGCGTAATTCACTTAAAACCGTTGTCCTCGGTGCGATCGCCGTAATGTTTTCTGCCAGCCTTCAGGCCGAGGTTCATCAGCACGCAGGAATGAATGTTGCCAGTGAAGGAACCTCAGAGCAGATTATTAAGGGGACCGGCATTATCAAGGATATTGATCTCACGAGTAAAAAAGTCACTATTGCCCATGATGCTATCCCGGCGGTGGGCTGGCCCGCGATGACGATGCGTTTCACCTTTCTTCAGGCTGACGAGAGTATTTCGGCCCTGAAAGTCGGTAGCCACGTTGATTTTTCGTTTGTCCAGCAGGGCAATATCTCTTTACTGAAGAGCATTAAATAGCGAGAAGTAGCATGGCATCTTTAAAAATAAAATACGCTGCCATGATAGTCAGCAGCCTTATTGCAGGAGGGATGATATCCGTCACGGCATGGCAGCATATTCACGCCTCTGCAAAACCAGAAAATCAGGTTTCTGAAAGAAAGGTACTTTTCTGGTATGACCCGATGAAGCCAGACGTTAAATTCGATAAACCTGGAAAATCGCCGTTTATGGATATGGATCTGGTGCCAAAATATGCGGATGAAAATGATGATAAAAGCGGTGCCGGAATACGCATTGACCCCACGCAGGTCCAGAACCTGGGGTTAAAAACGCAAAAAGTCACCCGCGGAACGCTGAATTATAGCCAGACGATCCCAGCCAATGTCAGTTATAACGACTATCAGTTTGTTATTGTGCAGGCGCGCGCGGAAGGTTTCGTTGAGAAAGTATACCCGTTGACGATCGGCGACCATGTCAGGAAAGGCACGCCGCTGATTGATATCACCATTCCGGACTGGGTAGAGGCGCAGAGTGAGTTTTTGCTGTTATCCGGTACCGGTGGAACGCCTGTGCAAATCAAAGGCGTACTTGAACGTCTTCGGCTGGCCGGGATGCCGGATGAAGATATTCAGAAGCTACGGGCGACCCGAACTATCCAGACCCGATTTACCATCAAGGCTCCCATTGACGGGGTGATCACGGCGTTTGACCTGCGCACCGGCATGAATATTTCAAAAGATAAGGTGGTCGCTCAAATTCAGGGGATGGATCCGGTCTGGATCGGCGCGGCGGTTCCTGAGTCTATTGCTTATCTGCTGAAAGACACGTCGCAGTTTGAGATTTCAGTACCCGCTTACCCTGATAAATCCTTCCCGGTTGAAAAATGGAACCTTCTGCCGAGCGTGGATCCCAGCACCCGTACGCTGCAGGTGCGCCTGCAGGTCTCCAACAAAGACGAGCGTCTGAAACCGGGCATGAATGCGTATCTCAAACTGAATACGCAAAGTCCGGAGATGCTGTTGATCCGGTCCCAGGCCGTTATTGATACCGGAAAGGAACAGCGCGTGATTACCGTCGATGCAGAGGGGCATTTTGTGCCGAAACCGATCCACGTTCTGCATGAATCTCAGCAGCAGTCCGGTATTGGTTCAGGCCTCAACGAAGGGGAGACGGTGGTAGTTAGCGGTCTGTTCCTGATTGACTCCGAGGCCAATATTACCGGCGCGCTGGAGCGCATGCGTCACGCTGAAACAGCAGACAACACGCATTCAGGTCATTAAGGGGACGATGATGATTGAATGGATTATCCGGCGGTCCGTCGCCAACCGTTTCCTGGTGATGATGGGGGCGCTGTTTCTTAGCATCTGGGGCGCATGGACCATCATCAACACACCGGTCGATGCCTTGCCCGACCTGTCTGACGTTCAGGTGATTATCAAAACCAGCTATCCTGGCCAGGCCCCGCAGATAGTTGAAAATCAGGTGACCTATCCGCTCACTACCACCATGCTGTCGGTACCCGGTGCCAAAACCGTGCGCGGTTTTTCTCAGTTTGGTGATTCGTATGTGTATGTCATTTTTGAAGACGGTACTGATTTGTATTGGGCCCGGTCGCGCGTACTGGAGTACCTGAACCAGGTTCAGGGCAAACTGCCTGCTGGCGTGAGTTCAGAAATTGGCCCGGATGCCACGGGGGTGGGCTGGATATTTGAATATGCGCTGGTCGATCGTTCCGGTAAGCACGATCTCGCAGAATTGCGCTCATTGCAGGACTGGTTCCTGAAATTTGAGTTAAAAACCATCCCCAACGTGGCTGAAGTGGCATCGGTTGGCGGCGTGGTTAAGCAGTATCAGATCCAGGTCAATCCGTTAAAACTGGCCCAGTACGGCATAAGCCTGTCGGAGGTTAAGCAGGCCCTTGCGTCGTCGAACCAGGAAGCAGGGGGATCGTCGGTTGAAATGGCGGAAGCAGAGTATATGGTCCGGGCCAGCGGCTACCTACAGACGATAGACGATTTCAATAATATCGTGCTGAAAAACAGTGAGAACGGTGTCCCGATTTACCTGCGCGATGTTGCTCGCGTACAAACGGGGCCGGAAATGCGCCGCGGTATTGCTGAGCTGAACGGGCAGGGGGAAGTGGCGGGTGGCGTGGTGATCCTGCGCTCGGGCAAAAATGCGCGTGAAGTCATTACGGCGGTGAAGGATAAGCTGGAAACGTTGAAGGCCAGCCTGCCGGAAGGCGTCGAGATTGTGACGACCTACGATCGTAGCCAGTTAATCGACAGAGCTATCGATAACCTGAGCGGCAAGCTGATTGAAGAATTTATCGTGGTGGCCATCGTCTGTGCGCTGTTCCTCTGGCATGTCCGCTCTGCACTGGTGGCGATTGTCTCTCTGCCGCTCGGCCTGTGTATTGCCTTTATTGTGATGCATTTTCAGGGACTGAACGCCAACATCATGTCGCTGGGGGGCATTGCCATTGCCGTCGGTGCGATGGTGGATGCGGCCATTGTGATGATTGAAAACGCGCACAAACGGCTGGAAGAGTGGGATCATCTGCATCCGGAAGAGCAGATCGACAACGCCACCCGCTGGAAGGTGATCACCAATGCCTCTGTGGAAGTGGGGCCCGCACTGTTTATCAGCCTGCTGATCATCACCTTATCGTTTATTCCCATCTTTACCCTTGAGGGACAGGAAGGGCGACTGTTTGGTCCACTGGCCTTCACGAAAACGTACTCCATGGCGGGGGCGGCCATGCTCGCCATCATCGTTATCCCCATCCTGATGGGCTTCTGGATCCGCGGAAAAATCCCCGCAGAGAACAGTAACCCGCTGAACCGGCTGCTGATTAACGCCTATCATCCGCTGCTGATCAGGGTTCTCCACTGGCCAAAAGCCACCCTGTTGGTTGCAGCCTTATCTATCTTCACGGTTATCTGGCCGCTGAGCCAGGTTGGCGGTGAGTTTTTACCGAAGATCAACGAAGGCGACCTGCTGTATATGCCCTCGACCTTGCCCGGTGTGTCTCCGGCAGAAGCGGCGGCGCTCCTGCAAACCACGGACAAACTCATCAAAACGGTGCCTGAAGTGGCGTCTGTTTTCGGCAAGACAGGTAAGGCAGAAACGGCAACGGATGCCGCACCGCTTGAAATGGTGGAAACCACGATTCAGCTCAAACCAGAGGATCAGTGGCGGCCCGGCATGACGATTGACAAGATTATTGACGAACTGGATAACACCGTTCGTTTGCCAGGCCTGGCTAACCTGTGGGTTCCGCCTATTCGTAACCGCATTGATATGCTCTCCACCGGGATCAAAAGCCCGATAGGTATCAAAGTGTCCGGTACCGTTCTGTCTGATATCGACGCCACGGCGCAGCGCATCGAGGCGGTCGCCAAAACGGTGCCCGGCGTGGTGTCTGCTCTGGCGGAACGCCTGGAGGGCGGGCGTTACATTGATGTGGATATTAACCGGGAAAAAGCCGCCCGCTACGGAATGACGGTGGGCGATGTGCAGCTGTTTGTCTCTTCGGCCATTGGCGGCGCAACGGTAGGTGAAACGGTGGAAGGCGTCGCCCGCTACCCGATCAATATTCGTTATCCTAAGGACTACCGGAACAGCCCGAATGCGTTAAAACAGATGCCTATCCTGACGCCGATGAAACAGCAGATCACGCTGGGCGATGTGGCTGATATTAAGGTTGTTTCCGGCCCCACGATGTTGAAAACGGAGAATGCCCGGCCAGCCAGCTGGATTTACATCGATGCACGGGGCAGGGATATGGTATCGGTGGTGAACGACATTAAGACGGCCATCAGTCAGAACGTGAAGCTGATGCCAGGTACCAGCGTGTCTTTCTCCGGACAATTTGAGCTTCTCGAACATGCCAATAAGAAGCTGAAACTGATGGTACCGATGACGGTGATGATCATCTTCATTTTACTTTACCTGGCGTTTCGTCGCGTGGATGAAGCAATGCTGATCCTGATGAGTCTGCCGTTCGCCCTGGTCGGTGGAATATGGTTTCTCTACTGGCAGGGTTTCCATATGTCAGTCGCAACCGGAACCGGATTTATCGCCCTGGCCGGGGTCGCAGCGGAATTTGGGGTCGTTATGCTGATGTATTTACGTCATGCCATTGAAGCGCAACCGGAACTGTCCCGTCGGGAAACGTTCACAGAACAAGGGCTTGATGAAGCACTATATCATGGTGCCGTGCTCCGTGTGCGGCCAAAGGCCATGACCGTCGCGGTGATCATTGCGGGCCTGCTGCCAATACTTTGGGGGACTGGTGCCGGTTCGGAAGTTATGAGCCGGATAGCGGCGCCCATGATCGGCGGGATGATCACAGCGCCGCTGTTATCGCTGTTTATCATTCCTGCGGCTTACAAGTTGATTTGGTTGCGCAGGCATAACTCAGCGACAATCGTTCGCGAAGATGACAGGGGGCCCAATACCTGATAAGTTAGCTATTCAATATGCTATTCATAAAGCGATTCACTACGATGATAAACCGATCCGAAACGTTACGACAACTGCTGAGGCAAGGCCCAATATCGGTAAGACAACTAATTGATATTATGGGTATTAGCCAGCCAACCATCTCCAGGGCGATTAAAGCACTTGGCGATGAGGTTGTTCGGATCGGCTCCGGTCCATCTATTCACTATGTGCTACGCGATACGCGTCGGGGGTTCAGTTCGGCCCCCATTTACCGCATAACGGAAGAGGGCCAGGTTAAACCGCTGGGCAGACTCGTTCCGGTTTATCCAGACGGATTTGTAATGGAGCAAACGGACGGTATTTGCCTCCATAGCGACGGGTTGCCGTGGTGGCTGTTTGACATGCGGCCCCAGGGATATCTTGGCCGCGCGTATGCCTCCCGATTTTCATTCGAACTGGGCCTGCCGGCAAATCCAGAGAGCTGGAGTGATTCGGATGTTATCAGGGCATTGCTGGCACACGGACACGATGCGGTGGGGAATCTGTTAATAGGTGAACAGGCGCGGAACCATTTTGTGGAGATGCCGTCGCCTGTAGCCGTGGATCGGCCCACGGCATACCCGGCGCTGGCGCTGGCCGTTAGCTCCGGAGAGGTGCCGGGTTCCTCCGCTGGTGGTGAACAACCCAAATTTTGCACCTATACAGAACGAGGTCACGTCATCGTGAAATTCACGGCGCCGGACGATAACCCTATTAGCGAACGCTGGCGGGATCTGTTGCTGGCGGAACACGTTGCATTAAAGGTGCTCGGCGTCGAAACAGAGTTGTTTGATTTTGGCGGACAGCGCTTCCTCGAAATCCCGCGCTTCGATCGCACAGGCGCGCTTGGTCGCAATGGTCTCTTTTCTTTACGAGCGCTGGAAGCGGAATTTGTCGGCCGGGCGAGAGAGACATGGCCCGTGCTGGTTAATGAGCTGGTAAAGCAGGGCTGTGTTCACCCTGATGCGGTGGCCGCTACGGCACGGCTTTGGGCGTTTGGCATGCTGATTGGCAATACCGACATGCACCACGGTAATCTGTCGTTCATCAGCGCGCATGGCCGACCTTACCATCTTGCGCCAGCCTATGACATGCTGCCCATGGGATTTGCACCTAAGTCAGGAGGCGGAATGGTGAATACGCTTCGTCCGGCATCGCTTCCTGAGGTGATAGAGGGAGATACCTGGCACGAGGCGCTGGAACTGGCTGAGCGTTTTTATGCTTTGGCCAGCAATTGCGACCGTTTCTCTGCCAGTTTTACGCCATGCATGGTGGCGTTACGCGCACATATTGACGACGCGGGGGCGAGGATAGCGCGCCTGGGATGATGCGCATGGAGAGATGCATTTTTATGGACTAAGGAAGATATCACAGAAGGTATGGAGACCTGGAGTGTCTCAATATTGTATTTAACTATTCTGGGTTTGAGGAATATACATAATTTACTTCAGCACCAGAAATAGTATAACAAATTGTTTTAAATGGATATTAATCAAATGGCGATTCAAGCTCACAGTTATGAACTCAGTTTTAGTACATAACTGTGTTAAACGCTGTCCATAAATCACTCGATGTCACGCCTGTTGGTTCATGAACTGTTCGTTCTAATTTTGTGATGTGCGTCAGGTTTTAGTGTTCAGTAATATTACCTTTTACTCGATGATCGATTGTTTAGCACCTCTCCGGCAACCGGAACAGCGGTAAATGCGTTTGGCCAGCCAGCATAGAAGGCGGCCTGGGTATCCTTGGTCCTCATCTCCCCGCGTCTGATGCCGAGTTCCAGGCGCTGATTAACCGGCTTTACTGGTGGGCACATGCCGCCTGATTACAAGCTGCTGGAATATCATCGGGGGACGATCACAGCCCTGGCCGGGTGCGGTAAAACATAAATCATCGCGGATACCCTAGCTCTGCATACGGGAGCCAGGCCGGTACTTATCCTGACGCACACCAACGCGGGTGTGGTAACACTGCGTCTGCGTATGCAACGTGCCGGTTTTTCAGCTATAGAGTAATACAAATTAAATACAAAAGAATTACATTTGCACGTCATTTTTATTATGGAATTGCAGCTGAAGTCCATCCAGAATCTGTTTGTCTATACCAGCCAAAAATACGTGCATGAGCTCCTCGAGCTGATTTACATGATGGCACTCAATTAAGTGGTGCTTCCCTTTCTTATCCCGGCCATTTCGATGAACAATGTCATGTCTAATGATCACTGAACGCGCTATATCATTCAATATATCGGGCGGGAAACTGACAAGGAGACATTCCTGATAGAGTTTTTTCACTGTGGCAATATGATGAAACGACAGGCTGAGCAATGCCGTCTCGATAGTCTTGTCCAGCGAATCGAGCAGATTGAAGACCTCTGAAAGTGGCTTTTTAGGGCTATTCTGGAATGTCTCGTAGCTCTCAACGAAACGTCGCTTAACAGAAGGATGCTTTACTGCCCGTATGAAAATATCTGCAAGGTAAGCTTCCATAACGGTAATTATGCCGGAGTAACACATTCTCACCAGTACAGGATTTTCGGGTGCAGAGGATACCAGTGCACTTAACTCAGAGAGGCTTTGTCTGGCATGTCTAAGCGGTTGAGTGGCTCCTGCATGTTTTTCTTCCAGATCGTCAAAATCATCAGTCCATCCGGCAGAAATGAGCCATTTCAGGTCCAGTTCGCATACAGCTTCATCCTCAGTGATTAGCAGAATCGCTAAAGAGTAAAAGTCTTGTTGTGTACACGGGAAATTAAAGTTCGAATCACGAACCCATAAGCAATCAGAGTCAACCGAGCTGACCATCAGGGAAAGCACAGGATCACCGGTTTCAATCCACGTCAAAAGTTGGGAGAAATCACTCTCGTTACTCGGCCAATGTGCTGCCTTGTTTAACCGCTCAAGCCAATCATCCAGCGTCGCATTTTCAAGAACCGGGATGACATGCTTCAGCCAGGTGATTCTGTATTGAAGATAATGTTCTCCGTGGGGATGTTCTTCGCTTTCAAGTTCGGCCAGCTCCGCAATAGAATCCGCTTTCCAGGAGTCAATGGCAGTCGAAAAATCCCGTTCGAGAGCGGCCCGGTCATATCCGTTCAGCTGTAACCGTCGGCGCATCTGTGCCACGGTCGTTCGATAGCCAATGAACGTTTCTTCTGACCAGAATCCGTCCTCCTCTTCGGCAATCTCCCTGACACGATCGCCCTCCTGAAAATACCACTGATAATAGTCATTCTGCGTATCGTACAGAGTGAAGTTACCGATAGAGATATTTGTCCACGTTGACATAGAGCGCCCATAATGTAATACATTTGAAATTCATTTAGATTTCAAATGTGTGTTTTGACTACCTTAAAATGATTTCATTTGACATACATTAGAAATTCAATTGTATTTCAAATGAATGACATTTAACGTGATTTAATCGCCATGATAGCGGCTGTCACCATCGCAAAAGTCACATCCGATGTGATGACTAAACTGCGGAACACTATCGCTAAAGTGGTCGCAGTATCCACACGCATGCAGCTCCGTGTAGTAATTGAGACACTGGGTGCAAAGATAACCATCACCGTGTTTACAGACACTGTCAGGTACCATGCAATTAGTGCAACCTCCGGGTAGTACGGAGAACATCTGCTCATCGACGCTCCGAAATGTTTCCTCATCCAGAAGTTCCATTCGATCTACGGTCTCGCTGCAGTTGTCGCAGGTAAAAGGTTCATCACCTTCAGGTAGGGACTGTCTTTCGTCGCAATTTGAACAACTGAGTAAAATATGGCGGGACTGACTGGTACAGACACGACACCGCGTAATGAGCAGCGTTCGTTCCTCGCTTCCGGTGATGTGAGATTGAGTAACCGACGCCTTTTGTTTGCAGGACTCACAGACCCCTATCTGGTTACCTGATTTGGCCAGCGCATCCAAGTCCTCTTTAACCTGCCGGAGCCGAACGGCAGCATAGAACTCACTTCCCCTGAGTAGGCGGGTTTCACCGTGCGCCAGCTTCCAGCTGTAGCTGTCTTTAGCGCCGAAAATTGACTGCCATTCATCCCGCATGAGACGGTTAAGGGCAAACCAGGCATCTGCCTGCTCTTTCTGAATTTGATGCTGTTCCGCATCTGTAAAGGAGGGATGATAGAAGTGAACCACACGATTTCGGTGTTTCCGGACTTTGTCAAAAACGTTATGGGTTGTATCACTTAGTGGTTTTTGAAGAACATCGCGGAGGAGGGTACGAATTTCGTCATAAGTAATGGACTGAAAATCCCCGTCCAGGTAACTCTGTTTTTTGGGAGGAGTCTTTCGGCTGCAGACAAGACTCCAGTGCTCATGGGCAAGAGGAACCTTCAGCAGAATTTCAACTGCAGTCCAGAAGCTAACGATGGAAAACTTTGGCTTTGCTGCTTCCAACTCCTCCCGCGCCTTGTCCAGAAATTCCAGTCCATTGTTAATCAGGGCCTGAACCTCCGGACTGAGTTCAGGGGACCCAGGTTCCAGGTCTGCGTCATCATCATCAAACATGTGACTTCCTTGCTTTAGTTGTTATTACCGCGCAGCAGGTGCATCGCAAAACTGTGGCGGAACGTGTGAGGGCTGATGCTGATACTGAGTTTAACTCTGTCGCGTTCCGCAGCATCGGTTGCCCTGACCAGCCAGTTCCTGACCGTCCGGTCAGAAACATTCCACATCGGCAGGGCACGACGTTCACCGGTGACGGGGTCGTCCTCAAACTGCTCCCTGGTGTTGGCAAGCAGCCTGTGCATCTCATCAACGTAGGCCGGGTCGGGTAACGGGACTACACGGTTCGCACTTTTCCCCTTGCACGGACGGCCGCCGCCGGCTGCCACGGAAAAAAACCGCAGAGCGGTGCACGCTGAAATTCCGCTTTCTGGATATATACCATAAAACGGAAACAATTAATCTGTAGGGGTTGTCAGAAAAGGATCGTAAAAGGATCAAAAACGGATCTTTTTTCCCTGGATGATGGGGCAGGAAAAGGAAGCTGGCCCCTTATGTTGTGTTCTGTGACAATCTGCCCTCAAGAATGCGCCAGGTTCCTAGAAATACAGAAAGCGTAAATAGCGTTATGACTGTCCCTGCTAGAGTCGACTTTTAGGGATACTGCGTGTTTGCGGAAGTTCATAGGTCTACGGAAACAAGCAAAATCGCTAAAGGTGCTAGAAAAACGTACCCCAACGGTTTTATGATGAAAAGGTGAACACATCTGCGGATTTTGCTTTCGTTCACTTACTCGTTCAATAGTAAGATTTTCAAATCAAGGACAACAAGGAGAATCTGTGGCGCTTAAACTTCAGCAAGAAACTCCTGCCGGTAGCGACCTTTTCCGAGGCGAAAGCCACAGAAAGGTCTCTGAACAAATGGCAGAAGTGATAAAAAAAACAGATGTTAATATACTTGGACTAGAGGGTGAATTGGGCTCAGGAAAATCAACGATCATTCATTTCCTGAAAAAAGAACTATCCCCGGAATATACGTTTATAAATTTTGATGCCGAGCTTTATCATTATGGCAACACCAAAAAAGCGCTCATAGAGGTAATATATGATGGAATAAGAAAAATCCACGGTGTGAATATATCTAAACTAGAAACGCTCAGAAATAAAGCGTTGGGTAATGTAGTGGAATACGATAAGAAAGTCAGTAGCCGACTAAGTTGGTGGACAGTAAGTTTTATCCTGTTGTGTCTTCTGTCGGTGCAAATGGTCCGGTATTTACTTTTGGATTTAAATTCTCTAATTAAAGGCACAGGTACAGTTTCTTTTTATATTCTCTTACTGGAACTCCTCTCAGCACTTTCTCCGGGCCTCCTTCTTTTATGGCTTAAAGGCAAACATAGTAGAAGACAAAAAAACATCGGCAAGGTAGAAGATATCATAACAGTCGGCGATCTCTTTAAACAAAATAGCGTAGATAAGATTTCAGAAACATGGCTTATAAGTAGAGAGATAGGAACTATAGAACTAACGAATGCACTTGCCGGTTTTACAGAAAGATCTACAGTGCCTGATAATGCAAAATTTATACTTATAATTGATAATTTAGACAGAATAAGCTCTGAGAAAGTGAAAGAACTCTGGAGTGATATGGAGCTTATTTCAGGTACCACGCATAAACAATTCCGGATCATCGTGCCGTACTCAGCACGACATGTAGCAAAATCACTTCTTGTTGAGGGACATTCTGGTCGCGAATTTATAGCAAAACGTATCCCCGTAACTTTTACGGTTCCGCCTTTAATCACAGCTGGATGGCAGGATGCGTTCAGGGGAATGTGGAAGGAGACAGTACATGAACATAATGAATTATCCTGCTCAGAAACAATTTTAATACTGGAGCGCTGGCGTCCTGGCGAATACCCTAGAATTACACCACGATTGTTGAAAAAGCTAGTAAATGACATTCATATATTACAGATGACTGTATCAGCAACCGACTCGGAAGAATTAATTCTTCTTGCACTATATATAATATTTGTCAGATATAATGAAAATGACGTGACCCTACTCCTTCGCTTTTCTGCAGGCAGAGATGCTAATCTTGCTCCTAACGAATTTGAGGATAAGGTACAGGCAACACAAGATCAACTCAACCGCCTATTTTTTAATGATACACAACGCTGGAGTGAATATCTAATGAGTATTCACTTCCAGTCATCAGTTGTACTCGCTCGGTCAGAATTATTTGATACTCCATTGACGGAAGCGATCAAAAAACGTGATTCTGGTGCACTGGAGAAACTGTCAGGTATGTATGGTTTCAGTCATGCCTGGATGCGTTGTGCTCACCAAATATCAATGCAGGACTGGATGGAGACGGTTGCTAAATTACCTTCAGAAGTTATCGACACTATCTCTCAGGAAATTTGCAATGCTGTAAGAGCATTGGATGCAACCTATGCACTCAGAGAGCGGGCACTTTTCAGGAGCGACTTTAGCCAAAGTATCTTCAATCTGGTAAAGCAGGGTTATATCGGGCAGGAGAAATTTATAATCCGTCAAAGTGATTACATTGTAAAGGAACTCAGCTTATTACAGAATGCACCTCATAATGATGAAGGTTATGTCAAAGAATTATTAACTGAGGCCAATATATATTCAGATCTAACTGAGCGTAATTTGTTGAATGAAATTTCAACCGATTTATCAGGGGTAGTTTACTCACTATATCTTTTGGATCGAGAAAATAAGTATCCAAAGCTTGATATAAATAACTTGTCTTTAAATGAAGATGAACAAGAAAAAATGCTTCGATTCGAACTTGGTGACGAAGGTGGAGACATTTTCAATAAAGGAGTCATTAGATTCTTTGGATTACATAGTAAAGTAGTAAGAAACATTATAGAAAATGAAAAAGGTAATTTGCCAGATATCGTAACAAAAGTGTATTCCGATTTTACTTACAATACACCTATTATTGAGATTAGTAGGTTTAGAAAGTTAATTTTTAATAAAGAGTGGTACTCGAGCGGGTATTTACAACGCTTATCTTTTCAGAAAGAGATCCAGTCTGGAAATCCTGAAGAGTTTGCTGCCCATGCTGTCGCTCACATGGTGGCCATTAATGATTATACTTCTATCGAAACCTATGCAGATGGATTGTCTGAGAATGAAGATTTCATTAGATATCTCTCATATTATTTTATCTATATGAATTCATTCCAGACAGTGATTAAATCATTAAATGATTTGACCGCTGCACCATATGTGCGTAACTCTATCTCGCTTATATTTAATGATGAGAAACTTCAGTATATAGATACGTTATCTTATGTTAGTAAATATTATCAGGCCATTAAATCGTTACCTAATGATGTTGACGTGTTTAGGCCTCTGGCTGACAGAGATAATGCATTGGCTGAGCGAATTAATGACAAAAACTTAGAGTCTCTGGATTCCAAATTTATTGATGATGTATTTAGCACCGATTCTTTGCCTCCGGTAATGGGAAAAATCATCACCCTAAGCCAGTCTTGTTTCGCTGATTCAGATTCGCTGTATGCTGCTTTCAATAACTTGGAAGCTAACAGGAAACTTATTCTTACCAAAATGAAAGAATCAGACAAATCCGTGTCATCTAATTCTGTCGCGCATATGTTTGCTGAATGGTATCGTTCAACCGACGTGAAACAGCTAAAACAGAGCGAAAATGTAAATTTTTTATGGACAGTTTTGGATGGTGATCAACGTACTGAGATACTACGAGAGCTTCATGATATTTTGTTGGAAGGTGACAGAAGTATCGAAAGAAGAATTGCAGTTATACAAGATTTTCATGATGTCTTAGTCTTCAATGAACCAGAAAAGAAAACTTCACGTAGAGCCATAGCTGCGCTTTTCCCTCGCTCTCTCGAAGATAAAGTGCTTCGTGAGTGGCTTGATGCTCAGACTCTGAAATTAAGTAGCTGGAGTCCAGAAGATGCAGAAAGTGTTAGTCACGTAGTTTGCGAGAATCATGAGTTGTTTCCAGGATTATCTAACTCGTCGCCATACATAAAGAAAAGATTGAACCAAGAATCATAACAGTTCACTGGGAAGCTCTCTTTTGGGAGCTTCCCTTGTCATTTTCCTGAAATTACAGAAAACGGAAAAGGAAATTCCCGGGAAAGGAGGTAAGATTATTCTGAGCACTCAAGTGCGCGCGGGACGAAAAGTGCGCAAGGGCAGAGTACCTACTACTGTATAAAAAAGGAGAAAAAGCGTGGCTGTTCTAACGATCAGGGGCGTCAGAAGTTACGGTGCTGACAAAGATGTGCGTATCGACCTGAGCAATAAGGTTACGCTCATTTATGGCCAGAATGGTTCTGGAAAATCAACAATATCAAACTACTTTTCTGGCTATTATCCGGAAAAGTACCACCAGTGCCGTTTTGAAAGTCAGGTGGAATTATTTCCGCTTGTCTTTAATCAGGATTATATCGAAAGAAAATTTAGTCTTGAGAATGTTCAGCCAGGTATATTCACACTTAGTGAGCACAATAAAGATATTCAGGAACAAGTTGATGATAATAGGAAAAAGATCACCCGGGTAGATACAAAGATAAGTGAACTTAACACTGAAATCGCAGGGCGGGCGAAAATGGAGTTGACCCTAATAAATAACTGCGCCGCCAGAATGTTCAAAAGAACATCTACTGAACGGGCCCGATTCTCGTCTTTTCTTACGGGAGCGAAGCAGCAGAGAAATTTTTATGAACGAATAAAAGATATTCCCCTTGCAGTCACAGAACTTAACATGGAGGAACTTTCTGCTCGTCTAGAAAACCTGGAGAAAAGTAAAGGAACAAGTTTACCTTATATCAGCTTTACCCTTCCACCACCGCTAAATCCTGCTGTGCTTCAGCTCATCCATTCACCACTTCAGCCCGCGTCAGGTACACAATTTGCTGGATTTATTGCAAATATGGGAAATGCCGACTGGGTCAGAGAGGGGACTCGATATATTCGTGACGATGTCTGCCCTTTTTGTCAGAACACGTTTGATACAGCCCATTTTGCCGAAGAAATGGCGAGGATGTATGACAAAAGCTACACCGACGCGATTGACGTAATAAAAAAGGCGGCAGGAGATGTAGCGGAAAATGTTGACTATCTCAATGACCTGTAGGAGAGAGTTTTCAGACATCCTGCGGTAAACGAAGGTGCAGAGGTTTTTGTCTCCCTCAAGTTACTTATTCAGATCAGTCAGTCACACCTCCAGACAATCGTCAACAAACTCGAAAGACCTTCTGAGATATACGATGTAGCTGATATTTCTGAAGCGAGCAACAGCCTCATCAGTAGTATAGAAAAGATAAATAATACCGTTTCTGCGAACAACCAACTGGCTGATAACTACGATGCCGAAATGGCGAGATTAAAGGCCGATGTTGATATGTATCTGCGCCAGATTTGCGACGAGTATCTTGTGGCACTGACAGCTGAACTTCAGGAAGTCAGGGCTCAGAAAACAAAAGCCGAGCAACAGGCCTCAGCTCTTTTGACTGAAAGAAGGCAGCTCGGGGATCAAACGTCCCGGCTTGTAGGACAACTTTCAGTCATTCAACCTACCATCGATTCCATCAATATTAATCTGAAAGCGTTGGGCGTAACTGACTTCCACATCTGCTGCCATAACGAGGAGATGAAACTTTACCGGCTTAGACGGGTAAGCGATCCAGGGGAACAGGATGTATTCAGAACGCTGAGTGAAGGTGAAAAAACTATTATTGCGTTACTCTATTTTATCGAATCCTGCACCGGCAGTGTCACGCCTGATGCCGTCCACGATGGCCGGAAGATAATAGTTATTGATGATCCGATATCCAGCCTCTCACATAATTACATTTATGAAGTAGCCTCGCTGATCAAACGGAAAATTATTAAACCTGAGACAGCCCGCCATCTGGTAATCCTCACGCATAACCTCTTTTTCTTCCAGGAAATTTTGCTGACGGCCGTGAGAAGGCTGGAGAGTAAACTTGATGCACCTAAAGGATGGTCACTGCTGCGTATTATCAAGAATGAGCACAGCGACTGTATCCCTTTATCCATGCACGAAATGCTTAATGAGTATCAGGCTCTCTGGCAGACGCTCAAAGACGTGCGGGACAACAAGAGTCAGGTTATTGTGCTGCCTAATACGATGAGGAATATTCTCGAATACTACTTCAGCTTTGCCTGCAAAGAAGAGAAGCTGGAAAAAACGCTTGCCGCTCTGGCTTCAGAGCACGCCGAAGGCCGTTATGATTCGTTCTATCGGGCAATAAACAGACATTCTCATTCAGATGGCCGGAACATACTATCTACAGGTATTATGGATAAAAGCGAATATTTCAGGCTTTTCAGAAAGATATTTGAAGAAATGGACGAACTGACTCATTACTGCTCAATGATGGACGAAAAACAGGATGAAGTGATTTAATATTGACTTTGGTTCGGAGCATCATCACCTGCGGGCACCAATCACTTAACGATTCGGGAGCGAGCGCATGTGCTTACGCACATGTTCTACGCGCCCGAAACGAAAACGTGTATACCGGATAACCGGAACAATTTTCGGTTTCATGAGGCTTTCCTTCTACAAACCGGCTACTGCCGGAAGTCCCTGTACCCATTACAGGCTGGTAATGATCCAGAGGGGAACGCCCGAGGTGATGACGTGGCTATCATACAAAAAATGGCACCAAGTGTCATAATCTTCCTGCGTTTTTGACACAGTCAAAATCCCACAGCAGTCCGATAAGTTAGTGCTATTTGCAAGTGCCGACTTTAGCGGAAAACGGAAAGTGCGAGAAACAGGGAAGAGTAAGAACCCCGTTTATCCGACATGTCGGTCATTGAGTGTCGCGGCTCTTTTTCAAAAACGGCTAATGGATTATGGTGAAAGCAGGTTTTCACTGAATTTGAAGATCTGATTCAGATCTCATCACTATTACCTTCGGAGTCCAAGTAAATGTCTGTTCATAAAATTTCGGCTAGATTTTTCGCGAGCCTGAATGTGGAATGGCCATGCCCGTCATGTGCCCAGAAAACACTGGTTATTGATAAAGAGACTTTCCACGCTAAGTCACTGCTGGAAAGTCGACAAATTCAGAATGAGGATTGGTTTGAACCTGAAATGGATGAGAAGGTTTTCAGCTGTATGGCACACTGTTCACGGGCAAACTGTAATGAAGTGGTTGTCTGCATTGGTAAGGGAGGCTGGGAGGAGGAATGGGACGATGAAATGAGTAATCGAGACTATGTTGCCTGGTATAAACCAATGAGCTTTACTCCCACCTTACATCCATTTGCACTTCCCGAAAAATGTCCCGATGAGATTACCGCTCCTCTAACGGCCTCTTTTTCCGTCTATCTCAGCCAGCCAGGATCTGCGGCCAATTTGATCAGAATAGCTGTTGAGCGAATGCTGACGGCGATTGATATTCCTGAACATAACGATAGACAGAAACGCATTAATCTTCATCAACGTATTGAACTTCTCGACGGGCAATATACCCCCTATAAGAACACGCTGATGGCCATTAAATTCCTGGGTAACGCCGGCAGTCATACCTATGATGAAGTGACCACCGGCGATATCGAAGCGGCATTCGAGATAATGGAGTATGTCGTGAATGACCTCTTTTCCGGGCGTAAGGAGTCGATTGACGTTCTCACCAGACGACTACATCGCAAGTTCGGAAACCAGTAAGGAAGCCGACATTACTGACCTGCCACTGGGTTGCGGTAGCAGTACTCTGGAAGTCAGGATAGTTCAGAAGCTGTAGAACTATTCTGACTAATGAAACCTGAAGGAATGTTGTTTAACCGGACAACATACTTATCTGCAAGATAGTCCTCAGGACGATATTAGTTCGGCATACTTATATACATATATGTTATGCAATAAGTACAACAAAAAAACTCAACGTAACGCTACCGGCCCCGCAGTCAGTGTGTTAGTAAATGCGGCCTGCGGTTCAGAAAGTCCATCGGCGCTGCGGTCGGAAGCGGCGTATGGAGTGCAAACCGTCTTGATTTGAGCAGTATCCGTGAAATCCGCCTAATGGACTGGCCAGCAAAAGCGTAAAAAGAGATATGAATAAAAAATGACGGTTCATAACAGTACTACAAACGATACCCCACGCGGTGAATCAACTGACGTAACCACCCGGTCAACGCTGACCAACCGTATCCGAACCGAATATACGGAGGTCGTCAACGATAGAGGCATTCGAAAAATTCTTGCCAAGATCGTTAAATCGGGAGCAAAAAAAATACCAGGCATCGGTACCGCACTGACGCTGCTGGAGGAAGGTTATGCGGAAGTAACTGCAATGGAGGAAAAGCAACGACGAGCCCGCGTCGAAAAGTTCGTTATCGGTATATACCAGACGCTGCCGGAACTGGCTGATATTTCATCTGAAGACTTTCTTGCCGTACTCCGCAAGGTTCTGCAGGACGATGAGGACGAGAAAACCTGGCTTTATGTACGCCTGCTCGTTCAGTTGGGCAGGGGGACACTGGATAAAGAAATTCGTTTCCACTTTATTCATATGACGCACAACCTGACCTTCGGACAGCTTAAATTTGCCCGGGAGCTATATCTTCGCAAATCCCTGGAACTCAAGGGATATAACACCAAAGGAGACGCAGAGCTGGCGCTGACAGATAGACCGGAGGGGATGACACAGCGTGCCATCAATACTTTAATCAGCTGGGGTCTGATCAGGGAAGATCGTAGCGGCGAACTCCGGCGTGCTCCTTTTTATCTTATGAATGATGATATGCATACCCTCATTGATCTGTTGTTTGACAACAGATCGCTGCAGCCTGCCGAGATAGGAATGGAAGTTAAAGACCAGCCCGATGTCGTGATACTCACCTCGACCCGCTCAGACGGCGATCTGTATGTCACTGAATTGCCTGAAAAGCTGGAACGTCACAAATTGAAGGTCGCAATAATGGAAAAGAACAGTGACCATCAGAAAACAACTCTCGCCGGCTTATATGTTTTCCTCACCACAGGGGAAGAGGAGCTCCATTTTCGTCGGGAAGAATGCACCTATATCCAGGTCAGAGACACCCCGGAAAAGGACGGTGACAGCCTTTTGAGAGTAAGAGTCAAGTCATCGATATTCAACGGTTCAGACATCTCAAAAACCTCCATTGGCATATTACGGGACATTATCAACAGGGTTGCGGATGGTGTGTTACGTCTTCATGAGGCGAAGGCCAGTAAGTAAAAGTCGATTTCCAACCGGCTTTTTACCTCTTACCGTACGTTTTTGTACGGTTTGCCGGGTCTTCTTATTAACTTATGGAGCCCTGGCACAAGAACCTGAATGGCACTCCTGGCCGGTTACACTGGGCGGGAGGTGGCGGAGCATCTGGCCAGGGGCATTTTGTGGAACGACGCCGGAGCAGTGGCCGGTGTGTCTTCATTCCCTCGTCCGCATGAGGAATAGAAAATTACAAGAAAATACATCGACTTACATATCAACTATTGCCATGATAATTGCATCAACCGCAGTGCTGGTCAGTATTCATACATGGAGAAGAGCGAAGAGATACAAGATAATATTTAAAAAGCTGAAGAATGGGGAGGAGCTGAATGACAAGGAAATTTTGCTCCTTCAGAAGCTTCGTAAACCGGCTCAAAAATAATGCCTGTCTGTTATATTTCGCGACCTGACGTCCATCTCATCGTCACCTGCACGCGCCGCAAAACTGTGGCTGCAGGTGATGCTGTGTTTCCGGATGAACGTAACTACGGGCTCTGGATGGAGAGACTGGCGCAGGACCGTCGCGGATCGCCCCCCCATGACTGCCGGCGAGCTGTATACAGGCCACCACTGGAGCAGGGCAGCTGCAGCTGCGGCGCGTAGTGGTGCTGAGATGTGGATTATATCCGCAGGCCTGGAGCTACTGCATGTCTCTGATCTCGTGGTCCCGTATGAAGCGACGTTCTCCTCGATGTCGTTCTGCCATCGCACTCACTGGGAGCGGCTGACAACGCGTCCACCTTCGGAACGACAGTGAACCGCCCTGGAGACGCTGATGCAGTCAAGGTCTGCCGATCGGTTTGTGGTGGCGGCCTCCCCGCTTTATCTGCGTGTCGTTGAGTCAGACCTGAGCGCCGGCATGAAAGCTCTCTGCAATCCGGAATAACTGGTAGTGGTCACGTCAAAAGGCTATCAGGGATAGCCTGAAGGGAAATATCAAGTATACGAGTGCAGACATGATGAAGGCCCTCAAGGGGAGGTGGCAGTCATCACATCCCCGGAAGAGATGGATGCACGACACCTATATGTCGCTATGACGTGGGGATCTTCGCGGCTGGTTGTGTGCTCGCTAACTCCCATATTGACGGCCCACTAACTCCGATGCAAAGCGCCATTGCTCGCAAATTGCACCTTCCTTAGGGGCAGTGACTGTCGTACAGCCCTATCAAATAACCTGGCTTCTATCACCAGTCTTCACGCCTTGCAGGTGAATCAAACTCCTTTTCAACCAAATTTGAAGCCTTTGTATAAGTTGAAATAGGTTCAGAACTAAGCGAAATCTCCACTCCCAAAATATTTAACACGTTGTATAGGCGCTGAAAACTTGCTTTTGAAGGGTTTGCCTCAAGGCGAGCATAAGTCTGCTGAGTGACACCCAACCTAGCGGATAATTCTCTTTGAGTTAATCCTTTTGATTTACGAAAACCAATTAAAAGTGGCCGCAACTGGCTAAGAAGTCTGACCGGGAAAACATTATCCATAAGTAGGTGACCATGTCGATTATTTTAAAATAAGTTCACTTAGCGTAAAAAAACAGCCTTCAGGGTGTTTTTTTACTTTACAGCTTTTAAGGTGTAAGGATGAGTTCGTTGTTTAATTTGTTGCATTGAGGTGTTAAAGGTTGCATCTGGGACTGACTAAGATTATATTTTTCAGGTCTAGCATATAGTGGTACGCGCTGTTAATCTCATATTAGTGAAGTTTATCAGTGCATGAAGGGAGAGGGCGGTCTCGGCTTTGCCCTCTCTTTTTCACGACTCTATTAAACGTTAAATCCTTTCTAGAATTCATTGCCTTATTGAAATGTATGATTAACAATCTCAATCAATGTATTTATTTTTTCATTTATCTTAATATGTTTCTTGTCTTGCTCTAGAGAAAGTTTCCGGAATTCATTTCCCCTGCTCGGTACGGCAATTATCAGTTCTTCATAAATTTCTTTTGCTCCTGATATTTTTTCCAATTCACTGCTGTATTTTTCAATAAGAGTTCTTATTTGAATATTTACATTATTGTGTTCATAGCTATTAGCACTTGAATTAGCACTTGAAAACTGGCGAGAAGTTTTTTGGGTTGCCTCAATTAATTGCACATTTTCCATTGCGATATTGAATTCTGATGTGGCTGAGTATAAATATTGATACACGCCTGATTTTCTTACTTTATTTAATAATCCTTTTTTAACTAGGCATTGAATTTGGTTATAAGCAAAAGCTTTTGCCTTTAGGTAGGTTTTCGGGAGTGAGAATCGCTCGACAAGAATTATTGCTACATCGTTACTGGTGAAGTTATCCTTGCCAATGTGGATTATTGCAGAAAATATGTACGACTCAGGGTTGGATACTCGACTATTCATATGACTAAAACAATGCAGTTAACTTAGGATTGCTAAGTATACAACAATGGCAGATACTTAGACAATCTAAGCATTCGAGGCTAATGAAGATGAATCAGTGTCTGAAAAAAATCCGATACCAGAACGACTTAAGGAAGCGAGATGCAGGGCGGGTTTATCACAGCGCTCACTGGGCCTCCTTGTTGGGTTTGATCCCGCTTCGGCTAGCAGTCGTATGAATCATTATGAGAAAGGGCGGCATGTCCCGGATATTGATACGCTTCGACGGATGGCGTCAGAGTTAAACGTGCCGTTAAACTACTTTTTTTGTGATGATCAGACCACAGCAGAACTTGCATTACTCATATCCCGGATGACAGAGGAAGAGCGAAGTAATCTTATCGAAGCACTCAAAACGTCTTCAGGTGTAAAACATGGTGGTAACAAATGATGTTCTACAAAAGGCTATTGATCTTTTAGAAGGTAACGAAAGTGCAGCATTAAACTGGTGTAATGAACCAAATCGGCATTAGAATGGAAGACTCCCTTCGACATAAAGGACATAGAAGAGGGAGTATTGATAATTAGTGCGCTAATTTTACGAATAGAGTAGGGCGTTTACTCATTAGCTCATTCTTGAATTTCTTTTGCGCTCAGCAAGTTCTCGAATAAGATCGTCTGCAAGCATGTCCTCTACTTTGATAGGAGTTGCGTTGTCGATATACTCAATGATGTCGGCGAGCGCCAGTACATTTCGTTCATATTTAGCTTTCAATGCTATAATTTCAGCATCAAGACGATTTGCCTTACTTATATAAGCAGCGCCGGTTCGCCCCATAGCCAATTTAGCCTTTTCATCTGTAGTCAACTCTCGTTTGCCATCACAGAATGTTTTCTTGAGTCCCCAGATGTTTCTTGCTCAGTTCATTCATTCCATAAATTGTGGCGAACATGACCGGTAGGGTAGTCACATCATCAACTATGAGATGAGTTCTCTGGTTGTTCCTCGATAAATGTAAGATGGAATATGCCATGAACTTAGCGGATGCCCCGTAATTTTTGCGTTATGAAGCCATCGTAAGTCCACAACTAAACTTTGGCAACTGACTGATTCATCTGTAAGTTCCTGAAAGAGAGGAACTCATGAACTTAAGAACAAACCCACCATATTTAACATAATATACATTATGCGCACTTGCATTAAGTAAGGCGAAATCTGGCGTTTCATGGCTACGTTGATGGCTACATTGACCCCTGAATGCTGATACCCTCTGAAAGCGTCTCCGTTGACCATCTCACAGTGCCTTCCGCTTTTGCTCAGAGTTTCAATCCTGCATGTTTAGAAAAAGTTAAACGATGCCTGATATACTTCAGCTTTTGGAAAACGCAGCCCTGAGCAAATGGAAATTGAATTAAATAAAAGCGTTAAAGAACGAATCTTCCATGCTGTCATTTTTGAAGTCATAGCTAACGTTATCATCGCGCTGTCGCTTGCCTGGTTGATGAACGTTTCGATACTCCAGTCTGGCTCGCTGTCCGTGATATCTGCACTGACCGCGACGGCATGGAATTTTGTTTTTAATAAACTCTTTGACTCGCTGCAGAAAAAATACCGCTTTCAACGAACCTTCCTTGTTCGTGCTATCCATGCGGTGGGTTTTGAAACAGGACTGATCATCACCTTAATCCCCGTTGCGATGGTTATGCTGGATTTACCCCTCACTGAGGCATTTTTCGTTGAGATTGGACTGGTGCTGTTTTTCCTGCCATACACAATGCTGTTTAACTGGCTATACGATTACCTGCGTTGGATGTTCGTTGGACGGAGGCGTTCGGCTTCGTAGCAATAGCCCTTCTGCCTAAGTGATTACATGCTTTCTCATGCATGTTTTTGCACGAAAATGCACGAAAAACATTTCATAACGCGGCGGTAATTTCGTAAGATATTGTCTGCAAACGTGCAACTTCATGCAATCACACTGACAGAGGTATCTATGACACAACAGCTCATTTTAATTGCCGGCCCCTATCGAAGCGGCACCGATGGCCTTCAGGTGCGCATTGATGAGAATCTTGCGCGTCTCGAAAACGCCGCATTAGCCGTATACCAGCGTGGTCACGTTCCGGTCATTGGCGAATGGCTGGCTCTGCCGCTGGCGAAGGCCGCGGGCTCGACATCGTTGGGAGATGACATCGCAGAATCAATGCTTTACCCCGTAGCTCACCGGCTCATCGCAAAATGCGATGCGATTTATCGGATTGCCGGTGCGTCTAAGGGGGCGGATATGGACATTGAAGTGGCCAGGGAACTTGGTCTCACGATTTATACTACGCTGGAGAGCATTCCTCAGGCTTAACGATGACCGTGCCAGTCAGTCATCTGACTGGCTCATGAGGAAGCCAGTACGACCGATACCCCTTTTTCGGATAGCGTATGCACCCAGCCACGATCGGTATCGTCTTCGACGACAAGCGTATTCGCTAAGGATACGTCGCCAATCACAAACGATGACGCCGTATTGATTTTTTCCGGTGAAGCCAGAACAACCGTCTCGGCCGCTCTGCCGGAAAATGCACGTTTGATGCACGCCTCTTCGAAATCACCCGTGGTCAGCCCTGCTTCCGGATGGATCCCGGTCACGCCCATAAAGAACAGATCGGCATGAATGTTTTCGATACCTTCGATGGCCGCCGCGCCGACTGCAACAATTGAGTGTTTATACAAACGGCCGCCAATCAGAATCACTTCAATAGCGGGATGATTAATCAGCCCCAGAGCAATGCTCGGACTGTGCGTCACCACGGTAATACGCAAATCAGGCGGTAAGAAAGTAATCAGTTGAGAGGTGGTCGTTCCACCGTCAATGATCACCACCTGGCCCGAAGAAATCAGCTGCGCGCCCTTCTGCGCCACCTTTCTTTTGGCATCCATTTTAACGGACTGACGCTCTGCAAAAGGCACAATAGCGGAAGACGACGGCAGCGCACCGCCGTGAACACGCTGTAAACGCCCTTCTGCCGCCAGCTCGCGTAAATCACGCCGGATGGTGTCCTCAGAGACATCAAAGAGAATGCTGAGCGCTTTAGACTGGACCTGGCCTTCGGCGCCGAGCTTCTCAAGTATCAATTGTTTTCGCTGACTGGTGAGCATTCTGGATTCCTGATATTGCATGATAAATCTTGAAACTGCACGTTAATGCTGTTATTGATCGTTACTCTACGTAAGGAGGACAAAACGTGCAATCGAAACGTGCAGATGTGCGCATCATTAACGATGAAATATTGTCAGATAACTGGTACTTACTCAAAAAATATACCTTTGACCATCAACGACGCGATGGCGAATGGCAGCGACAAACCCGTGAAGTTTATGACCGGGGGAATGGCGCGACTATTCTGCTCTACAACCGTGATAAAAAAACGGTGATTCTGACTCGCCAGTTCCGTTTCCCTGTCTTTATCAATGGTCATCAGGGTGATCTGATCGAGGCTGCTGCGGGCCTGCTCGACAATATGGATCCAGAGAGCCGAATAAAGGCAGAAGCGGAAGAAGAGACCGGGTTTAAGGTGTCGAGCGTGCAGAAAATCTTTGAAGCCTATATGAGCCCGGGTTCCGTTACGGAGAAACTCTACTTCTACCTTGCCGAATATCAGCCAAAGGATAAAACCAGCGCAGGCGGCGGTATCAAAGCGGAGGGTGAGGATATCGACGTGCTGGAGCTCCCCTTTGAGGACGCTTTGCGGGGCATTGAAACGGGCATGATTGTTGACGGGAAAACCATCATGCTGCTCTATCATGTTGCACTGAAAGGCATTCTGTAATCTGACCTTGTTGCGGCACCTGTCCCGGTGCAGGTGCCGGCCTGTGCTATCCTTGCTGGTACACGCAAAAAGGAGATCTAAAGATGGCCGACTGGAACCCTTCTCTTTATCTGCAATACGGTGCTGAACGCACGCGTCCTGCCGCTGAGCTACTCGCCAGAATCCCACTGGATGACGTCGCCACCCTCGCCGATTTGGGCTGTGGTCCGGGAAACAGCACGGCGCTGTTGCGCCATCGCTGGCCGAACGCACAGATTACCGGGGTCGATAACTCGCCTGCCATGCTGGAAGAGGCGCGCAGTGCGCTGCCGGGCTGCCGCTTTGTTGAGTCCGATATCCGCCAGTATAAGCCGGACCAGGCGCTGAATTTGATTTATGCCAATGCCTCATTGCAATGGGTTCCAGACCATTACGATCTTCTGCCTCACCTTGTTTCTCTCCTCGCGCTTAATGGCGTCCTGGCGATCCAGATGCCGGACAACTGGCTTGAGCCTACTCACGTAGCCATGCGCGAAGTGGCCCTGGAGCAAGACTATCCTGACCGCGGTAGAGAACCGCTGCCTGGGGTCCATGCCTACTATGACATTTTGTCCGAAGCCGGGTGTGAGGTGGATATCTGGCGGACGACCTATTTCCATAAAATGCGCTCGCATCAGGCCATCATTGACTGGGTCAGCGCCACCGGGTTACGCCCATGGCTCCAGGAACTGAACGAGCACGAACAGAAACGTTTCCTGAAACGCTACCATGAACTACTGGAAGAGCAGTATCCGCTCCAGGAAAACGGGCAGATACTGCTGGCTTTTCCTCGGTTGTTTATGGTTGCTCAGCGTCAACCCTGAGGTGGTAGTCAGGAACGGGCTTCTTTCAGCAGTTGTTGGATCACCTGTTCCTGTTCATCGTAATTTCCCTCCCCAAAGGAGGTGTAGCGCAGCTGCCCTTTAGCATCAAAGTAATAATGCGCTGGCCAGTACTGGTTGCCGAAAGCATTCCAGATTTGGTAATTATTATCCGTCACAACCCGATACGGCAGCTGCCATTTATTCACCGCATTTTTTACCGACGAAATCGGTTTCTCCCACGGATATTCCGGGGTATGAACCCCAATCACGACCAGACCTTGCGACTGATACTTTGTGGCCCAGTCGCGCACATGCGGAAGCGTATGCTGGCAATTAATGCAGTCCCAGGTCCAGAAATCAATCAGGACCACCTTCCCGCGCAGTGATTCAGACGTGACAGGGTCACCGTTTATCCACCCTGTTCCACCGCTCAACGACGGCAGCTGGCTACTCGGCTCGGTCATCACCACCGGCTGGAGCTTCACCGCTTGTGTAGCGGGTTTTGCCAGATTCAGCAGCGTGGTTTCAAGACGGTCCGCCACCCCATTTGCGCCTTTCAGAACAGACGTCATTCCGGTCGCGTTAAAGACGACAGCCGCTAACATCACCACGCCAGCCCCCTGGCGAAGCTTCGCCATCAGCGCCGATTTTGCTCTCAGTGGTGCCATCAGCGTGCGGCCTCCGAGAACGAGTAAACCCAGCATTAACGCGCATCCACTGCCGTAGGCGGCAAGTAACGCCCCTGTCGCGATGGCTGAATGTCCCGCAATATTAAGGCTGAATATCGCCCCCAGAATGGGACCTGCGCAGGGGGACCAGAGCAACCCGACCGCCAGCCCGGCCAGAAAAGCAGATGCCATACCGCGTGTTTGTCCGCTTCGGGTGTTCAGGACGTTTCCCGCGCTGACTGCTGGCCCGGCAATTCGCTGGGCAAAGGAGGGAAAAATTAACGCCAGCGCGGCCGTAGCCAGAATGATAAGCGCGATCCAGCGTCCAACGACGGTGGCTTCAGCTATCCACTCGCTGGCGACGGTGACAACCATCGCAACCAGGGTGAACATCACGATCATCCCCGCGAGCAGTGCCATAATATGTCGTCTTTGCCCCTGAAAACCGGCAAACAGGAGGGGAATAACCGGGAGCGTACATGGACTGAGCAGGCTTATCATCCCGCCCAGAAAAGCAATTATCAAAAACATAGAGACCTCACGATACAAGTCCTGCGACGCTGCAGTGAGGCTATTTCATCGTGCTGATGTGTTCAGAATATGTGTAAAAGCGCGGGTTTTGTCTGGCTCTGTATCTTCCCGGAAGGCAGATACAAAGTCATACAATTAACGTCGTGGGAGCGTAACGGAGACATCCAGCCCGCCCTCGGCGCGGTTCACCAGCTTCAGCTTGCCGTCCAGCTGTGCGGTCAGTTGCGCAGCAATTGCCAGACCCAGTCCGGTTCCACCGGTATCACGGTTGCGCGATGTTTCAACCCGATAAAACGGCTGCAATACGGCCTCCAGTTCGGCATCGGGTATTCCCGGGCCGACATCAATAATGTGGATCACCACCTCACTGGCGGATGAATCATCAATGACAATGTTGGCGCGCTCGCCAAATTTCAGGGCGTTATCCAGCAGGTTGGTCATCACCCGGCGAAGCGCCTGCGGACGCGTCACAATCGGCAAACGGGATTCGCCCGCCTGAAATTGCACGTTTTTACCGATGTCCTGATAATCACAGGCGATGCTGTTTATCCAGGCATTAAGTTCCAGCTTCAGCGATGTCTCTTCCAGTGATTCTGATGACCGGGCATAGGCAATCCCCTCGCGCACCAGACGCGACATATTATCAAGGTCATCCATTAGCTTGTCGCGCAGTTCAGGCTGTTCCGCCATTTCGACCCGCAGCTTCATGCGGGTAATCGGCGTCTGGAGATCGTGCGAAATGGAGGCCAGAATCTGCGCACGTTCCCGGAGATAAGACTGAATACGTGCCTGCATGGCGTTGAAGGCATGGGCAGCCCGTTGTACCTCAAGCGGCCCTTTCTCGGTCATTGGCGTATTGGCCGCCGGATCCAGGGCGTCAACCGCGTGGATAAACTGTGAAAAAGGCCGCACAACCTGCCGCACGGCAAACCAGGAGCAGGCCGCGAGCAGCAACAGTTGCAGGATAAGAACAACGGGCAGCCAGCTGGCGACCGGTGGCATGCGCGGGATCAGATCAATGGTCAACGGCGCACCGTCGTGTAACGTAAGATGCGCCTGGATATGTGAAATGGCGCCAGGAACAGACGTAAAGCTGAGCGGGTATTGTGCTGCCAGTGTCGCTTTTAAGGTACGGATGGCATCCTGGGAACGCTTATCCGTCGGTGCGTTGCCCGGCTCACCCGGACCGAGGATATAACGATAGTTACCCCGCTCAAGGCGCGGCAGCCAGGCCGCCCGTTCAGTGGCCGGCAAGCGGTCTAAAATGGCCACGCTGGTCGCGACATCGTATTCCAGGTTACCGAGCATCACCGTGCGGGCGCTGTGCATTCGTTCTATCATGACCAGCGTCAGGCTCAGGGCGTTGGCCAGCAACAGGCCGGGAAGCACAATGATCAGCAAACGGGCCAACAGTGAGCGTGGCCAGAACCTCATTCGTTCGCCTCTTTGATCGTGACCGGCATGGTAAACACATAGCCCTCGCTGCGCACGGTTTTAATATAGGCGGGTGTACGCGCATCTTCATTCAGGCGTTGACGTACCCGGCTGACCAGCAGATCGATAGAACGTTCAAACAGTTCGGCGTCGCGCCCCTGCGTCAGGTTGAGCAGCTGATCGCGAGTCAACACGCGCTGAGGATGATCGAGGAAAACGCGCAGCAGGCGATACTCCGCCCCGCTGAGCGCCACAATCACACCTTCCGGGTCTATCAGGTGGCGGGCAACGGTATCGAGCTCCCATTCACCAAACGTCACCAGTCGCCCTGCTTCTGTTACCTGTAAATTGGGCGGCATTGTACGAAAACGGCGTAAAATCGCTTTGATTCGCGCCAGCAATTCGCGCGCAACAAAAGGCTTCACAACGTAATCATCCGCCCCCATCTCCAGCCCCAGGATCCTGTCCGTCTCCTCATTACGCGCCGTCAGCATCAGGATAGGCAGATCTTTATTTTTGCCGACACGCAGTTGCCGACACAGCGTAAGACCGTCATCGCCGGGCATCATGACGTCCAGCACCACCAGGTCGATATGCTGTTTATCCAGCACGGCGCGCATCTCCTTGCCGTTGGCCGCGCCGGAGGCGCGATAACCGGACTTAACGAGATAGTCGACAATCAGTTCACGAATATCCCTGTCGTCATCGACGACAAGGATATGGTCAATATGCTCCACCGAAATCTCCAGACTGAAGGGTAACGTATTGAAAATAGCACATTTCAGAGTTTATCTGCGTCGACCACAGCGTTAACGAAATCTTGCGGATCTTCCTGAGGTGGATTGTGACCCACAGTCGCCCCAAAGGTGCGGTGTTCATACTTACCGGTAAATTTACCCGCGTAGGCCTGTGGTGCCGGATGCGGTGCCCCGTTGTTTCCGCCTTCGATGGTGATCGTTGGTACGGTGATATTCGGCAACGTGGCCAGTTTTTGCTCGTAGCTGTCGTATTTGCGCTCACCTTTTTCTAGCCCTAAGCGCCAGCGGTAATTGCTGAGCGTCACCGCGACGTGATCCGGATTATCGAGCGATTTGGCGCTGGCGTTGAAGGTTGCATCGCTAAATTTCCAGTCCGGTGAGGCCTGCGACCAGATCAAACGGGCGAAGTCATGCGTGTTTTTAGCGTAGCCTTCCGCACCGCGCTCGGTGGCGAAGTAAAACTGATACCACCACTGCTGCTCTGCTTTTGGCGGCAACGGTTGTTTGCCAATCTGCTGGCTGCTGATGAGATACCCGCTCACCGAAACGAGCGACTTAACGCGTTCTGGCCACAGCGCCGCAACGATATCCGCGGTGCGGGCACCCCAGTCGTAGCCTGCAAATACGGCCTGTTTAATATTCAGGGCGTCCATCAGATTAACAATATCTTTCGCCATCGCAGACGGCTGGCCGTTGCGCGGGGTTTTAGCTGACAGGAAGCGAGTGGTGCCGTAGCCGCGCAGAGAAGGCACAATGACACGGTAACCTTTTGCCGCGAGTGCGGGAGCGACTTCAGCATAGCTGTGAATATCGTAGGGCCAGCCGTGTAATAAAATGACCGGTTGACCGTCTTTCGGGCCGATGTCGACATACCCGACGTTAAGGTCGCCGGCGTTAATTTGCTGCGGGTGGTCAAAGGCTGCCGTGAAGCTGGTGCCGGTGACTTCGGCCTGACAGGACATCACGGTGCCAAGAGAAACGGTCAGAGCAAGGGTTGAGTAAGCGAGTTTGCTGAACATATTGGTATCTCCGATTGAGTACAATTCACGGGGATATAACAACACCTCTATGTATAGCGGATATGTGCGAAAGCGGGTTTATTGCAAGCCTGTGTATGTATCAGGAAAACAGATACAGTGTGATACAAACACAGGCGTTTTAGCTTTACAGGGAGAGGCGATAGCGAACGTAATCGTCGGCCTCACCGTATTGATCGTAGAGTTTACGCGCCGGGTTATTCTCCCGGGTGGCCCAGTACAGTTTTGACCACCCTTCACGCTTACCTTCTGCAATCAGGGCATCTATAAGCGCTTTGCCCGCCCCCGCGCCGCGTTCAGCAGCATCAACAAACAGATCTTCCAGGTAGCAAATGGGCGCTGTTGACCAGGTTCCTTCGTGCAGAATACACATTGCGAAACCGATCACTTTTTCGTCCTTCTCTACCACGCGGCAGAACATCGACGATTGCGCTGAGAGCGCCCTCTCCCAGGTTGATGCGGTAACGGATTCCTCTAGATAGCACTCATAGAAATGGGTATAGCCATCCCACAGCGGTCGCCATTGAGAATAATCATCTTCGCGTAGCGGTCTTACCGTAACTGACATGTGTTCCTCGCAATATAAATTAATCATCATTTCTAAGCAGTGTAATATTGGATAAGCCCAGAAAAATACGCCTGTGCGTTTTGTGTGTTTCGCCCAGCGGCGCTACGCTTGCAGGGCCTACAATGAAATGTGCAATTTATTGATATTTAGGAAAATGTAGGCCGGGTAAGCGCAGCGCCACCCGGCAAGATAACAGAACCCAAACAAAAACATAACGCTTAAATACGGAGATCCGCGGATGACAATACCTACGCTCACGACTGAACGCTTACTGTTAAAACCGCTGGTTGCCGAAGATGCTGTCCAGATACAGAAGCTATATCCGCGGTGGGAGATCGTGCGTTATATGGTCTCTTCGGTGCCCTGGCCTTACCCGGATAACGGTGCGGAAAATTATGTTAACAACGTGGCGCTGCCCGATATGGCAAAAGGGATTGCCTGGTTCTGGAGCATCCGGCGTCGCGAGGTACCGGATGAACTCATGGGTATTATCTGCCTGTACGATATTGAAGATAACAACCGCGGATTCTGGCTGGCACCGGAGTTTCAGGGTAAAGGCTATATGCGGGAGGCGAGCATTGCGGCGACGGATTACTGGTTCAATACGCTGAACAAAGCGGTGTTGCGTGCGCCGAAGGCCGCCGCCAACAGCCGCTCACGTCGTATTTCAGACAGCAGCGGCATGCGGCTTGTCAGAACGGAAAAGAAAGCCTACGTCAGCGGTATGCTTGACTCCGAACTGTGGGAGATCACCCGCGACGAGTGGAACGCCCGTCAGGTCAGCTGATAATGCTTATCTGGCATCAGCCTTTCCGGAATGTTCTCTTCATCGTTCATCTGCAGCAGATCGCGTTCCATATTGTTGCAGATGGCGTCCAGCGGCAGGTCGTTATCTTCCGTACCAAACGGATCTTCCAGCTCTTCTGCCAGGGTATCCAGCGAGATAAAGGTGTAAGAGATCAGCGCGGAGACAAACGGTGTCATGTAATGCAGGTCCACAACCAGCGCGAACGGCAGCATGATGCAGAACAGATATACCGTGCGGTGCAAAATCAGCGTATAGGCAAACGGCACTGGCGTCGTCGCGATACGCTCGCAGCCGGAAAGGACGATGGACATGTCGTTCAAGCGGTTGTTCAGGCTATGGAAAAGAATGTCCGAAAGCTGTCCGTTACGCCGCCGCACGGCAAGCCACTCCCCCATGATCAGTAGAATACGGTTGGCCGGCGAGTTGGCAGCCATCACGTGCCGTAAATCATCCGCAGCCAGATAACGAGCGAGTTCTTCAGCGTTCAGTTCCCGGCGCAAGGTCATACGCAGGCAGTTGGCAAAGGCAATCTGCAGGCGAACAAACTCACCCAGATGTTTATCGTCAGGCAAGGTGTTTTTTACCTCGCGAAACAGCGAGCGTGCCGCTATCATCAACTGCCCCCAGAGCAGTCGAGCCTCGACGTAACGTGAATAACAGGCGTTGTTTCTGAAACCCAGAAAGATAGCGATCGCCACGCCGAGAATGCTGAAGGGCGCGACGGTAAATTTGATGCCCAGCGAGGTGTACCACGGCAGCATCAGGATCACGGCGATAGAAAGCAGGAAGTTGAGCAGCAGTCGGGTATAGATTTTGGGAAGTACCGAACCGTGCCAGACAAAAATCAGTTGTAGCCAGTGCTGTTTAGGAAGAACAATCATAGTGAGTTTCAGGCAAGAAAAGAGCGTGGCTATTAAACGTGATCCCCCTCACGGTTGCAAGCATGTTAACGGGACATTGCATTTTCCCATCTGCAAAGCGAAATATGCACGGTGCTGATTCTCTTTTTTAAATACGGAGTAAACAGTATGTTGTAACTAAAATAGATCCTATTTAAACCCGGCCGCAGCCGGGTGACGTGATTAGCAAAGTGGTTTCACCGCTGCGCGCATTCCCTTCAGCAGAATGGCATCAAGATCCAGCGTCACCTGGTCCACCAGGCCGTTCACCTGCGTCAGGTCCAGCTCCCAGTGCTCTCTCTCGCTCAACACAGCCTGCACCAGTTCACGGGTACTTATCTGATTATCGCGGTGCCGCGCCCATAACTGCTGATAACATTCCAGCCAGTTCGCATCATCCTGTACCGGATAGCCCTCCCCGTTACGCTCCGCGCGATAAAACGCAATCAGGGCCGCTAACGCAAACGTCAGACGGGATGGTAACTGCCCCCTGACCTTCTGCCCGGCCAGCAATTGCGGCAGAATGCGGGTGCGGTATTTAGTCATGCCGTTGAGCGCAATCGAGAGCAACTGGTGTCTGATGTAAGGGTTCCGAAAACGCCCTGTTACCGCGCTGGCGAACGATTCCAGTTCATCACGTGGCAGATCGAGGACCGGAATAATTTCCTGATAAATCGCTTTTTCGACGAAGGCACAGATATCGGCATCATTCATCGCCTCACCGACCGTATCCAGCCCCGCCAGGAACGCTACCGGCACCAGTGCCGTATGCGCACCATTCAGGATGGCGACTTTACGCTCTTTGTAGGGTTTGATGTCATCCACAATCAGCACATTAAGCGGATACTTATCCAGACGCAGTTCTCGGGCAAGGAATGCTGGCCCCTGAATAACAAACAGGTAGAAGTGTTCTGCCGTATCCAGGAACGCATCGTGATATCCCAGCTCAGCTTCCAGCGCGGCCGCTTCATCGCGCGGGTAACCGGTCACAATACGGTCAACCAGCGTTGAGCAGAAATGGTTTGCTTCATTTAGCCACTGGATGAAAGCGGCAGGCAGCGCCCACTCCTGCGCATAACGCAAGACCAGTTCACGCAAGGCGTCTCCGTTGTAGTCTATCAGCTCACACGGAATGATGATCCAGCCCTTATCGGTCGCACCATTGAAGTGGCTGAAGCGCTCAAACAGCAGGCGCGTCAGTTTCGCCGGATAGCTCACGGCAGGCGCATCGTCGAATTTGTCACCCGCGTGATAGCCGATCCCGGCCTCGGTGGTGTTCGAGAAGACAAAACGCATATCGGGGTTGTGGGCCAGTTTCAGGAACGCATCATACTGGCTGTAGACGTCGATCTCCCGGTTAACCGAGCGGATAAGACGGCTCTCACTTACCGTTTCGCCCTGCTCATTCAGGCCGCGAATGATGGTGGTATAGAGGCCATCCTGGGTGCTCAGCGAGGGCGGGAAAGCACTCTGAATGGGGCGAACGATAACCACACCGGCATTGAGATCGGTATGTTCATTTAGCAGGTCAATTTGCCAGTCGACAAACGCACGCAGGAAGTTGCCTTCACCAAACTGGATGATGCGTTCAGGGTATTGAGCACCGGGAAAATCACGACGGTTAAGCGTGTTCACAATGGGTTCCTTTTATGATTAGTCATACAGCCTGATAAGATTGGTACGATAACTTATCAAAACTTTCCGACCAGGAACCCTGTTTCGATCAATTCACGGCGTGGTTGTGACGAAAATTATAAGAATTTGTAGAACACGGACGTCGCCGTCATGGCACCGTCCGGCATCAGGGCGTAGCGCGGGATCTCACCGACCTTTTGCCAGCCGGCACGCTGATAAAACGTCTCAGCGCCGCTGCCGGTGGAGGTATCGAGTACCAGAACCGAAATATTTCTGGCGCGGGCTTCAGCCTCAAGCGCTTCCATCAGCGCCATCGCGGCCCCTTTGCGACGCGCTTTTTCATGTACCAGAAGTTTTGCCACATCGGCACGATGAGGTTGATTCTCAGGCTGGTCGGTAATCAGTTGCACCGTTCCGATAACGCCCAGCTGGGGATCAACGCTGGCAAGCACAACGCGCTCATGGCGCCCTACGCTTTCAGCAATACCGAGCCAGAATGAACGGGCCTTCTCGAGGCTAAACGGCAACATGAAGCTGACGGATGCGCCGCCGGTCACGCAGTTTTCGAGGATCCCGGCCAGCGCATCAAGATGAGTGAGAATGTCGTCACGGGTGAAGTTTTGGATATGCAGCGAGGTATTCATTGTTTGTCCTTACGTTGAATACCCACACTTTGCATTTAACATTTTCTTAACGCAATCGGGTCAGTCATACGCTTTTGTTATATCACCGGCCGCGCTGCCGCTGCTGCTTCATGGCATACATTTTTGCATCGGCATCGTTGAGCCACTTTTGCAGGTCGTTACTGTTGTGATCAAATTCACTCAGCCCCCAGGAGAACTTCAGCGACCATGGGTGTAACTTGCGCGCATTGTAGTTTTCGACCTGCTCGGCGAGATACTGCATGGCAATCCACGCCCCCTGCTCATCCGTGTCGGCAAACAGCACCGCAAACTCATCGCCACCGAAACGAACCAGCAGATCCGCTTCACGGAAAGAGGTACGCATCAGTTGCGCCATGACTTTAAGCGCCTTATCCCCCTCCTCATGCCCGTAACGATCGTTAATCTCCTTGAACCGATCCAGATCCAGCCAGCCCAGCGTCAACGGCTCAGCACGGCGTCGGGCAATGGAAAGTGTGAACCGCACAAGCTGATTAAAGCCGCGTCGGTTGAATAACCCGGTCAACTCATCCGTGGTCGCCGCGCTGATGGCGGCAAACTCATCCTCAGCCAGCGCGCCCAGGTCACCCAGTACGGCGAGATCGGCCGCTGAAAACTCGCGAGGAGCGTAATCAATCAGGCAGAGCGAGCCAACGCTTGCGCCGTCTCGTAAGCGCAGCGGGAAGCCCGCGTAAAAACGCACGCCGGGTTCACCGGCCACCAGCGGGTTATCCGCGAACCGGTCATCCTGACGCATATCCCCTACCACCAGCGGAGCTTCAGTGAGGATCGTATGGCCACAGAAAGAGATGTTACGCGGAACGGAACCGGGTGCCTGACCATCCGCCGATTTCACGATCAGCGAGTGCTCATCAATAAGGTTGACCATCGCCAGTGGCACCTGGAAAAAGCGTTTCGCCAGGCGCGTTAAGCGGTCAAACGCCGGGGAACTGTCGATCTCAAGCAGACCCGATTCGCGCAGCGAGTGAAGTCGGTCTGATTCATTTTCAGGTGTTGCAGGTGCTTTCATAATGTCTCCTGACGTAAAGCGTTACTCAAAGCGTAGCTTAAACAGAGACATTGTCAGTGTGCGAATATCCTGTTAAGCCGCTATCTAATTCACGTCAATGCCTTATAACGATTAACGCAGCTCAGTTTCATTCCCGGCACTGGCGGCAAGTTGCTCATCCGCCAGCCGGGCGCTGGTACGATTTCGACCCGCCTTTTTTGAACGATAAAGATGATCGTCCGCCTCGGCCATCAGCTTGTTGAAGACCTCCGTCAACTGCCATGACTCCGCCTTTCCGCTTCCGAGGCCAATACTGACCGTCAGGTAAAGCGTCTGCTGACGCCAGGTGAAAGGATGGCTGGCCACGGTACTCCTGATACGTTCAGCCAGTGCATAGCCGTGTTGTTCATCGCCCGAATTAACGACCACAGCAAACTCCTCTCCCCCCATGCGGGCCACCATCCCGTCTTCACCAACGACCTGCTGAACCTGGCGGGCAAAGGATGCCAGCACGCGGTCGCCGCACTCATGACCGTAGTTGTCATTGATGCTTTTGAAGTAATCAATATCGAGCAGCATGACGGTCAGAAAACGTGGATGACGGTGCGTTTCTTCGCGTTTTAGCGCCTCGTAAAGCCCGGAACGCGAGTAGACGTGGGTCAGAAAGTCATAATCCGCCCGCAGGGATACCTGACGGATCAGGGAATTAATCGCCGCCATGCTGACGGAGACCATCACCGGGCAGATCGCCATCGTGGCAATACCCAGCCGCGCAGAAAACATCATCGGGGTCGAGAGCGGTGTCGCCACGGCGATATTTATGATGGAGTTGGCGACCAGAATGATTTCAATCGCCCCTGTAATAAACGTCAGCAGGCAGGTCGCAGGCAGCGAGTAGCGTACCGCACACCAGATAAGCGCAGGCAGCGGAAATGCGAGGCTTCCCGCTCCGCCAATCACCACCGAGGCAGCCACCGAAACAACCAGCGCAATGATCGGTAACAGTTTCTCCAGATTTACCCTGAGTTCCCGCACCGGCAAACCGAGGGTAAGTATGCACGGCACAACGAGTACGCCAGTGGAGAATTGTTCGCTAAACCAGTCGGCAAACAGCGGCCAGAAGGTATGACTGTCTATCCCCACGGACCCGAACGCACCGAGCAAGGCACACAGCAGCGCAGCAATCAGGCAGTAGTTAAACAGCCGTAATGCGTTGAGCGGATCGGGGGTTTTCTTCATCAACCGTCTGTCACGCTGAACCAGCACGGCGACAACGACGATAAAGATCATGTTAGACAGGTTTATGACCACCGAGGCCATTCCCCAGTTAGTCGTCACCGCGTCGTACATCAGCATCGCGACATAACATACCGCGTAGTAATGCAGGCGATGCAGAAACACATAACGGGCAAAGATCCCTGCCATAACGCCATTCAGCGGCCAGAACAGGGATAAGGCCTCGACCAGCCGCAATTCCGCGCCCACAAAATAAAAGAGAGTGGTGAGAATAAATATCGCCGAGGCATTACGCAGCGGCGTGTCGGGTTGGAACAACCTGAAGGCGGTGAGAGCAGAACGCATTAAATATCATTCCATATGAATGCTTATGGCAAATATTGCGGTCGTCAGCATGATCGGGACTAACTTAACCTGCATCTATAACACAATTACAACAGGATCATAACTCGTCAAATTTGGCTGTTCATCTGTATCACCAGCCAGTAGTGGATCACGCTGACGATATAATGTTGTTGCTGCGCAGTCAGTTGCACGCCCTGGGGAATATTATGCCATTTTGCCAGACAGCCCCGACAGCAGGTCGCCGTGGCATGCTGGGCGATAAATACCGGGTGACCGCGCATGGGCGTCTGTTTACCGTCGTTGGCAGGTTGCGCCGGTGCAAGGCGTTTTTTAACGAAATCCGCAGCATGCTGGTCAATGGTGTCGGGTCCTTTGTCCCAGCAGTACTGCCGTTCTTTATTGCCTAAACGAAAGCGCGAGCGAAACGTCGATCGCGCCAGGCGGGAAAAAAGCGGATCCAGATCGGACATCAGTATACGGAACGTCCCAGACGTTGGGTCAGTTTCTCCAGCACCGCCACACCGGCAAGTGAATTTCCCGTTTCATCCAGCTCCGGGCTCCAGACGGCAATCGCCATTTCATGCGGCACAATCGCCACGACCCCGCCGCCAACGCCGGATTTGGCCGGAAGCCCAACCCGCCAGGCAAACTCGCCCGCGTTTTGATACATGCCGCTGGTCGCCATCAGGGCGTTGACCTGCCGCGCCTGCAGTGGGGAAACGACGTCCTGATCGAGATGCGGCGCGTGCCCCTGGTGCGCCAGAAACAGGAACGTCTGGGCCAGCTCAACGCAGCTCATTTTCAACGCGCAGTAGTGGAAGTAGTTTTGCAGTACGGTTGCCACGTCGTTATGAAAGTTGCCGAAGGATTTCATCAGCCAGGCGATGGCCGCGTTACGGGCGGAGTGCTCAAACTCCGAGCGGGCCACTACCGAATCATAGGCAAGATCGTCAACGCCCGAGAGCTGACGAACAATCTCCAGCATTCGCTGACGCGGTGCGCTGAGACGGCTTTGCAGCATATCGCAGACCACCAGCGCCCCGGCATTGATAAAAGGATTACGCGGTTTACCCTGCTCGATTTCAAGCTGAAGCAGTGAGTTGAAAGGCTGGCCGGACGGATCTTTACCGACACGCTGCCAGATCTCGTCTTCCTCGTACTGGCGCATCGCCGCAACCAGGCTCAGCACTTTCGAAATTGACTGAATCGAAAAACGTTCAGTGGCATCCCCTGCCTGGTATCGCTGTCCGTCGATGGTACAGATCGCAATCCCCAGCTTATTCCCGCTGACCGAGGCAAGAGCCGGAATATAGTCGGCAACCTTAGCCTTTCCCAATAACGGACGAACCTGCGCCAGAATCTCGTCCAGCATCTCATTATGGATGACCGCAGCCACTCTTTGCTCCTTGCCCTCAGGCTAAAACGGGCTGCGAGTATAACAGAGGCTTATGTATTGCGTCAGGCGCTAAGACGAAAACGCGAAACGGCCTGCAATAAAAGATCGGATTGCTTTTGCAGTCGCTCAGAGGCCTCTGAGGCATCAGAAACCAGCAGATCCGTCTGGCGTGAAACCTGATTCAGCGCCTGAAGCTGACGCGTCATCTGGTGAATACTCTCTCCCTGGCTGAGCGTAGCGGTTGAGATTTCATTCAGCAAACTGCTTAAGTTGCCGACCAGACCGGTGACCTGCTGCAAATTGTCTTCCATTAAATTCACCGCCCGGGATCCATCTTCAATGCCCTGCAAAGAGCGATTGATAAGTTCCTGGATGGTCTGCGTTGAGTGGCTACTCTTTCTGGCAAGCAGGCCGACTTCCCGGGCGACAACGGCAAACCCGCGTCCATGGTTACCGGCATGGGCGGCTTCAATGGCGGCGTTTAACGCCAGAATATTGGTCTGAAACGCCACGCTGTCGATCATCGCCACGATCCCGCGCATTTCAGAAGATCGCTCGACGATCGCCTGCATGGACGCATTCACGGTCGACATCATCTGGTCACCGCCTACCGCGGCCTGACGCGCTTCGTCCGCGCGCGAGCTGGCGAGTCTGGCGTAGCCGGTATTCCCTTCCACATGCGTTTCCAGCGTCGCGATATGGGTCGTGACCTCTTCCAGCTCTTTTGCCTGACGCGCCGATTGCTGATACAGCTTCTGATTCCCCTGCGCCAGGGAGCCGATATTTTCAACCATTGCGGTCGTGGCATGGCTGACCTGGGTCACCAGCTGCTGCAGACCGTGCTGCATGGTGGCGATACTGTCGCTAAGCTGCCCCGTCTCACGATTAAAACGCCTGACGGCAGGCGGCGTACCGGAAAGATCTCCGGCTGCCAGTTGGTTAATATGCGCAATCAGTCGACGTAACGGCGTGATCACCCACCTGGACATGCCGAACCAGACGGCAACGGCGATGGCGAGCAGTAAAACCGGCGCAAACAGGAACAACGTCTGCAGCCTTGAAAGCTGCGTCATAAGTCCCTGACGCCCCTGCATGGCCTGCTTCTCGCTGGCCTGCTGATAACGGGCGTAGTTATCGTTGAAGTCGCTCTGAAACGCCTGGGCCGGGACAGTAAAAAAGGCATCAATGGTGTGGGTTCTGACAAGCGCTTCCGATTGCTCTTTAATGGCACCGTAGAAAAGCTGATAGCTGTTCACCAGGGCCTCATCTTCCGGCGGATTGAGTGCCCGCCAGGCTTGCCACGCCTGATGAGAAACCGCCAGCGACGCTTGCGCCTCATCCATCAGACTGTGCCAGCTTCCTTCTGAACCGGTCTCTTTATCCTGCATAAACCAGACGCCGGAGCGGTTAAGCAGATCGCTTGCCGCCAGCAGGGAGACACGCGCCAGATCAAGCTTGCTCTGTTGCTGATACGCCAGCAGATTTTGCTGCTCGTTGCGCTGAGCGTCCTTCAGGGAGGCGTTAAGCAGAAAAGATGAGGAGAGTTGCAGTGCGGAGAAAAGGCCAATAATACAAAAGATACCCGTCAGCAGGCCAAATTGACGTGGGATACAGCGCTGCGCAATACGACGAAAAATTTGCGTTAGGTTCATGATTTTCTTCAGTAACAAGACGTTAGACGCGTGCGAGTCTACGAAACGAAAATGACAGAACCATTGCAGAGAAATGACAGTGGCCCTCAAATTGAGGGCCATTACAAACGAATTACACTCTGTTCTTCCACACCGTCTGCACGTTACAGAATTCATGCAGGCCGAAATGTGAAAGCTCGCGGCCAAAACCACTCTTCTTCACACCGCCAAAGGCCACGCGCGCATCGCTGGCGCTGTAACCATTGATAAACACCCCACCGCACTCCAGCTCGCGAGAGAATTTATCCGCAAGCGCGGCGTCAGCGGTGAAGACCGTAGCAGAGAGGCCAAAGTCGCTGTCGTTTGCCAGCGTCAGGGCGTGCTCAGCATCTTTCGCGACGGTAATAGCCGCTACCGGACCAAACAGCTCCTGGCGGAAGGCCGTCATCGACGGCGTGACGTTCGCCAGCACGGTAGGCGCGTAATAATTCCCCTCGCCGCTGATTTTCTCTCCGCCCAGCAGCAGCGTGGCCCCCTCAGCCAGGGTGGCCTGAACCTGCTGATGCAGTTCATCGCGCAGGTCAAAACGCGCCATCGGGCCAATGTAGTTCTCTTCTTCATCGGGTGTGCCCATCTTCAGGGCGGCTACGCCCGCGACGAAGCGTTGGGTAAAGATATCCGCAATACCCTCTTCAACAATAAAGCGTTTGGCGGCCGCGCACACCTGCCCGGTATTCTGATAGCGACCCGCCACCGCCGCTTTCACGGCGAGATCCAGGTCAGCGTCGTTGAGCACGATGAACGGGTCAGAGCCGCCCAGCTCAAGCACGCATTTTTTCAGCGCAGCACCTGCCTGGGCACCAATTGCGGCCCCGGCACGCACGCTGCCGGTAACGGTCACCGCCGCAATGCGACGGTCGTTAATCGCCTGGCTTACGCCGTCATTGGTGGCATTAACCCAGCCAAAAACGCCTTCCGGGAAACCGGCATCCGCAAAAATCTGTGCGATAAGATCCGCCGAGCCAAGCACGTTTGGCGCGTGCTTAAGCAGATAGCTGTTACCTGCCAGCAGGATCGGCACCGCCCCGCGCAGTACCTGCCAGAGCGGGAAGTTCCACGGCATCACCGCCAGAATCGGCCCCAGCGGGCGGTATTCAATAACCGCGTTGTGGTTTTCCACCTGGGTTGGCTCTGCATTCAGCATGGCCGGGCCGTGTTCCGCATACCAGTCACACAGACCCGCAGATTTTGCCACTTCCGCCCGCGCCTGCAGAACCGGTTTGCCCATCTCCCGGGACATCATCCAGGCCATCTCTTCCGCACGATGACGCAGCGCAGCACCGAGATCGCGCAGCTTCTGCGCCCGCCGGGCGACGCTTTCGCTCCGCCACTGACGAAAACCGGCATCAGCCCGGGCGATAGCCTGTTCAACCTCTTCCTGTGTCGCCCACGGGTACGCGGCGATCGTTTCACCCGTAGCCGGGTTAACAGACAGGGCATGTGTAGCAGATGAATAAGTCATGATGTTCTCCACGCATTTCGGTTGATTAATTGTGGCTCACTCTGCTATTTCTTAGAAATGAATAATACTAACCACCTTATTCACGAAATGAGAATGCTATGGATTTAACCCAGCTTGAAATGTTTAACGCCGTCGCGCTGACGGGGAGCATCACCCAGGCGGCGCAGAAGGTGCATCGCGTTCCCTCGAACCTGACAACACGAATCCGCCAGCTGGAAGCCGATCTCGGCGTTGAGCTGTTTATTCGTGAGAACCAGCGTTTGCGGTTATCTCCCGCCGGGCATAACTTCCTGCGCTACAGCAGACAGATTCTGGCGCTGGTGGATGAAGCGCGTATGGTCGTCGCGGGGGATGAACCACAGGGGTTATTTGCTCTTGGCGCGCTGGAAAGCACCGCCGCCGTGCGCATCCCTGAATCGCTGGCGCAGTTTAACCAGCGTTATCCGCGCATCCAGTTTGCCCTCTCTACCGGCCCTTCCGGAACGATGATAGAGGGTGTACTGGAGGGAACGCTGAGCGCCGCCTTTGTTGACGGGCCGCTGTCACACCCGGAACTGGAGGGGATGCCGGTCTACAGGGAAGAGATGATGCTGGTCACGCCTGCCGGGCATACGGAGGTCACACGCGCCACGCAGGTGAGCGGCAGCGACGTTTATGCCTTTCGCGCCAACTGCTCATATCGCCGACATCTGGAGAGCTGGTTTCATGCAGACGGCGCGACGCCTGGCCGCATTCACGAGATGGAGTCCTATCACGGCATGCTCGCCTGCGTCATTGCGGGCGCGGGCATCGCGCTGATGCCGCGCTCCATGCTGGAAAGTATGCCAGGACATCATCAGATTGAGGCCTGGCCGCTGGCTGAAAACTGGCGCTGGCTCACCACCTGGCTGGTGTGGCGACGGGGGGCGATGACCCGCCAGCTGGAAGCGTTTATAGCGCTGCTAAACGAACGTCTTCAACCAGCGCCTTCTCCATAAACAGGCTAAGCGGGTCGTCAACATAGGGGGCAAATGCCGGGCGCAGTTCGTACCCGCACTGTTCATACAGACGAACCGCGGCGTGTTGTTTTATCCCTGTCTCCAGCCGTACCGTGTGGCAATGACGGCTCAGGGCCTCATCTTCAAGAGCAGCCAGCAGCCTCTCTCCCAGATGCTGTCCCCGGTGGGTCGGGTCAATATAGACCCGTTTCATCTCACCGGTTCCATCCCCGTTAAGCACGATGGCTCCACAGCCAACGGCCTGAAGCTGCTGGTCGCGAATGATCATCAGGATAAGCGATGCGTCGGGCAGCGCTGAAAGATCGAGCAGATGATTGCTCTCTGCGGGATAGAGTTCGCTCTGATAGCGGTCAAGGGCTGCAATCAGTGTGAGGATGTCCGGATGACGAGCGGATTCAGAGGTAATGGAATACATGGCAGGCTCCTTGCTGTTTTTATTTTAAAATAGCGCAGCTCTGCCATGGTGCTTCATAGTATTAACTTATCGCGCTGCCCGGCTAGCGCAAAAAGATACGGCCTTTCAGATACAACGTGGCCTGACCGGCGATCAACACGCGATCGCCCTTCAGTTCACAGCGCAGATCGCCGCCACGATACGACACCTGACGTGCGTTCAGTGACGTTTTTCCCAGCTTTTCGCTCCAGTAGGGGATCAACATGCTGTGCGTGGATCCGGTAACCGGATCTTCCGGCACCCCTTCGCCCGGGCAGAAAAAGCGGCTGACGAAGTCATAGTCTTCTCCAGGCGCCGTTACGCAGACCATTTTCCCCAGCGGAACCATTGCCGCGATATCCGGCGTGAGCGCCTCAACCTGCTGCTGGCTCTCCAGCACCACGATATAGTCTCGTCCGGCGCGTACCTCTTTCGCCTTTGTGATGCCCAGCGCGGTGAACAACGCTGCCGGGGGATTATCGACGGCCTCCGTCGGCCACGCAGGGAAATTCAGCGTCAGCCAGTCGCCGCTGCGCTTGACCGTCAGCTCGCCCACGAAGCGCGTGGTAAAGTGAATTTCGGTATGCGGATAATCCAGATATTCAAAAATCACGTGTGACGCCGCGAGGGTCGCGTGTCCGCACAGGTTAATTTCGTGCAGCGTGGTAAACCAGCGCAGTTCAAACCCGTCGTCGGTTCGCACAAAAAAGGCGGTCTCAGACTGATTATGCTGCTGCGCCATTTTAAGCAGCGTCTCATCGGGCAGCCACTCCTCCAGCGGGCAAACCGCCGCCGCATTACCGCCAAACGCCCTGTCGCTGAAGGCATCCACCAGATAAAAATCAATTTCCTGCATTGTCTCTCCCTCTCTTGTTATCAGTTTTTAGCGCAGATACACCGTGCCTTTCAGGTAGCACGACGCCTGACCGCTCATCAGCACCCGTTCCCCTCTCAGTTCACAACGCACGTCACCGCCCCGCGCCGACACCTGACGGGCAAACAGGGTCGTTTTGCCCAGTGTTTCACTCCAGTAGGGGATCAGCATCGTGTGCGCGGACCCGGTGACCGGATCTTCCGGGACGGAAACGCCCGGCGAGAAGAAGCGGCTGACAAAGTCATATTCCCCCTCGCCCGGTGCCGTCACGCTAACTTTGTGCTCACCCGGTGTCATCGCAGACAGGTTCGGCATAAGGGCTTCAACCTGCTGGCGGTTTTCCAGGACGATCACCCACGCGCGTCCTTTACGGGCGTCAACGTAGTGGCGGATACCCAGCGCCGCGATCATCTCTGGCGGTGGCGTCTCTTTATGTGTCGGACACGCCGGGAAATCCAGCGTCATCCACTCTCCCTCCCGGCTGACCGTCAGGCGGCCAGATGCGGTGTCGAAGTGGATCCGCGAGTCGGGGTAATCCAGTTCATGAAACAGGACGTACGCGGCGGCCAAAGTGGCATGCCCGCAGAGATTGACTTCGGTGAGCGTTGTAAACCAGCGTAGCTCAATGCCCCCTTTGCTGCAGACGAAAAAGGCCGTTTCCGATTGATTATGCTGTTGCGCCATTTTCAGTAGCATTTCATCGGGTAACCATTCTTTCAGCGGACAAACCGCCGCCGGATTGCCACCAAACGATGTATCGCTGAACGCATCCACCAGATAAAAATCAATCTCCTGCATTGTCTTACCGCCTGTTTTTGTTGTGTTGTTCTTTTATATTCAATGAAAACACCCTCCCCGGCTACCGCTTTCACAAGGTAAATATTGAGATCTGCGTCACATAATGGTTGAGTTTTCGCCGTTTGACGTTTTAAGATCGTCTCCTCTTCTTTCCAGCAACGAATCTCCGACATCCCTATGACAACGAACACAGTTTCCCGCAGGGTTGCGTGGCTACGCGTGGTCACGCTGGCCATTGCCGCGTTTATTTTCAACACCACAGAGTTTGTTCCGGTTGGGCTGTTGTCTGACATTGCCGACAGTTTCCAGATGGAAACGGCTCAGGTGGGCATTATGTTGACCATCTACGCCTGGGTGGTGGCGCTGATGTCATTGCCGTTTATGCTGCTGACCAGCCAGATGGAGCGGCGCAAACTGCTGATCGGTCTCTTCGTGTTGTTCATCGCCAGCCATGTTCTGTCGTTTATGGCGTGGAATTTTACGGTGCTGGTCATGAGCAGGATTGGCATTGCATTCGCCCATGCGGTGTTCTGGTCGATCACCGCGTCGCTGGCTATACGCCTGGCCCCGGCGGGTAAACGCGCCCAGGCGCTGAGCCTGATTGCCACCGGCACCGCGCTGGCGATGGTGCTGGGTCTGCCGATTGGCCGCATCGTGGGGCAATACTTCGGCTGGCGCACGACCTTCTTCGCCATCGGCATGGGGGCACTGGTTACGCTGGTGTGTCTGATTAAGCTGCTGCCCGCGCTGCCGAGCGAACACTCTGGCTCGCTGAAAAGCCTGCCGCTGTTGATGCGTCGCCCTGCGCTGCTGAGTATCTATCTGCTTACCGTAATCGTGGTGACCGCCCATTACACGGCATACAGCTACATTGAACCGTTTGTTCAGGTGGTGGCAGGCTTTAGCGCCAATTTTGCCACCCTGTTACTGCTCATCCTCGGCGGTGCGGGCATTATCGGCAGCGTGCTGTTTGGCAAGCTGGGTAATCAGCATGCTTCCTTGCTTGTGAGCGGCGCCATTGGCCTGCTGCTCGCCTGCCTGCTGTTGCTGATGCCCGCCGCGGGCAGCGAAAACCATCTGGCGATCCTGAGCCTGTTCTGGGGCGTGGCGATCATGATCATCGGCCTTGGCATGCAGGTAAAAGTGCTGGCGCTGGCACCGGACGCGACGGACGTTGCCATGTCACTGTTCTCGGGGATATTTAATCTGGGCATCGGCGCGGGCGCGCTGGTGGGAAATCAGATTAGCCTTCATGTCTCGATGTCGGCGATTGGGTATCTGGGCGCTATTCCGGCCCTGGTCGCGCTTATCTGGTCAGTGCTCATCTTCCGCAAATGGCCGGTGGCGCTGGAGGAACAGAGTCAGCACGGGTGACGTTTGTTTGTGCCGGGTGGCGCTGCGCTTACCCGGCCTACAAGCCTGTAATAACCCAGGCGGGTAAGGCGAAGCCGCCACCCGGCAATCACCTCAGTGGTAAGTTTTAATAATCTCCAGCACGCCGTTAATAATAAACTGCACGCCCATACAGACCAGTAAGAAGCCCATCAGACGGGAAATAGCTTCGATACCGCCCTTACCTACCCAGCGCATAATCGCACCGGAACTGCGCAGTGACCCCCACACAATGATCCCGATAATCGCAAATATCAGCGGTGGCGCAACCGTCAGGACCCAGTCCGGGAAGGTGGCGCTATCACGTACCGTAGAGGCGGAACTGATGATCATCGCGATGGTACCCGGCCCCGCCGTGCTCGGCATAGCCAGCGGCACAAAGGCAATATTTGCACTCGGTTCGCTTTCCAGCTCTTCGGATTTGCTTTTGGCTTCCGGCGACTCATGCGCTTTCTGCGCCGGGAACAGCATGCGGAAACCGATAAAGGCGACAATGAGTCCCCCGGCGATGCGCAGGCCAGGGATGGAAATCCCGAAGGTGTTCATCACCACCTGTCCCGCATAGTAAGCCACCATCATGATGGCAAACACATAGACGGAAGCCATCATTGACTGATGGTTACGCTCGGCGCTGTTCATATTCCCTGCCAGCCCGAGGAAAAGCGCAACCGTCGTTAACGGGTTTGCCAACGGCAGCAGCACCACCAGCCCAAAACTCACTGCTTTAATTAAATCCAACATAATGCATCGTCGTCCTTATCCATATTCATCCCCGCAAGTATAGGGGGAAAGTGTGACGTTAAGCCATCTGCGCAACGTAACGATTATTTTCCGTAAGTAAGGATAACCCTGAGTTATCTATATGATTTGAAAGCGTTCAAAAAAAGTTCATGAAACGTTTTAGCAATTCGTGGCATCGGCTGATTCATTCAGTTGACTTATACTTGCCTGAGCAATAATATCTGCCGTGACTAAACTACTTGCCAGGGCAACCATTGTGAAAAGCACCAGTGATATCTTTAACGACGTTGTTCCGCTGGGTCGTCTTATTCATATGGTTAACCAGAAAAAAGATCGCCTGCTCAATGACTATCTGTCACCGCTGGATATCACCGCAACACAGTTCAAAGTGCTGTGTTCCATTCGCTGCGAAGTGTGTATCACGCCGGTTGAGCTGAAAAAGGTGCTCTCTGTCGATCTGGGTGCGTTAACCCGCATGCTGGATCGTCTCGTCTGCAAAGGATGGGTAGAACGAAGCCCTAACCCGAATGACAAACGCGGCGTGCTGGTCAAGCTCACCTGCGATGGCGCGGCCATGTGCGAGCAATGTCATCAATTAGTAGGACAAACACTGCATCAGGAACTAACAAAAAACTTAACGGCAGATGAAGTGGCAACCCTTGAGCTTTTGCTGAAGAAAATACTGCCGTAAACAGAAAAGAGGTATGACGATGTCCAGACGCAATACTGACGCTATCACCATTCATAGCATTTTGGACTGGATCGAAGATAACCTGGAATCGCCGCTCTCCCTTGAAAAAGTGTCAGAGCGTTCAGGTTACTCCAAATGGCACCTGCAACGGATGTTCAAAAAAGAGACCGGCCATTCACTAGGTCAATATATTCGCAGTCGCAAGCTGACGGAAATTGCCCAGAAACTGAAAGAAAGCAATGAGCCGATCCTTTATCTGGCAGAGCGTTACGGATTTGAATCACAGCAAACCCTGACGCGTACGTTTAAGAACTATTTTGACGTGCCGCCTCATAAGTACCGAATCACCAGCGTACCCGGAGAATCCCGATACCTGTATCCGTTAAAACATTGTAGTTAATCATCGCCTGTAAAAGACGTAACCGAGGAAATCATGAAAGTTATCGCCTCCGCCGCCCTCGCCTTGCTGGTGCTGTTTTCCAGCCAGACCTTCGCGGAGCAAACCCCAGGTGCAACGCAGCAAAATAATCGTGGCACGATGATTTTGCCGTCAGCACATGACCAGTCACCCTATGATTTCAACCACATGGGGACTGGTAGCGACAAATCCGACGAATTAGGCGTGCCTTATTATAATCAGCACGGCTTCTGATTCGTTTTTGCCCCGCCACTGCGGGGCTTTTTTATGCTCTAGCCTCTGACGCGCGCCGCCCGCCGTACCCGCAAGCCAAACACGTTGATATACAGCCCCGCCATAATCAGCACTGCCCCCAGCAACTGCAGCGCGCTCAGCGTTTCATCCAGCAATAGCGCCGCACTGGCGAGCCCAACCACCGGCACCAGCAGAGACAGGGGCGCCACGCGCCAGGTTTCATAACGCCCCAGCAGCGAACCCCAGATCCCATAGCCCACAATCGTGGCGACAAAGGCCAGATAAATCAGAGAAAGGATCGTGGTCAAATCGATATCGACCAGGCTTCTCAGCATCACATCCGGACCATCCAGAATAAACGACGCCGCCAGAAACGGGATGACCGGAATTAACGCGCTCCAGACCACCAGCGACATCACCTGCGGCCGCGCCGCGTGCTGCATAATCAGTTTGTTGAAGATATTCCCGCACGCCCAGCTCAGCCCCGCCGCCAGCGTAAGCATAAAGCCCAGCAGCGCCACATCCTGACCATTCAGGCTGGCTTCAATCAGCACCAGTACGCCAAACACCGCCAGCGTAATCCCCGCCAGCTGTTTGCCCTGCAAACGTTCGCCAAATACGAACGCACCGAGAATGATGGTAAAGAACGCCTGCGCCTGCAAAACCAGTGAGGCAAGACCGGCAGGCATACCAAACTTGATGGCGCAGAAGAGAAACGCGAACTGGCCAAAGCTGATGGTCAGGCCATAGCCCAGCAGTAATTTGAACGGGATTTTTGGACGCGCAACAAAAAAGATCGCCGGGAACGCCACTAACATGAAACGCAAACCGGCCAGCATAAGCGGGGGCATATTGTGCAATCCCAGCTTAATGACGACAAAATTGAGCCCCCATACTACGACCACCAGCAACGCCAGCAGTCCGTCTTTACGCGTCATACCCTGCCCCTGAATTATTAATAATTTGTTAACACTTCAAGGTACCAGAAAAAAGGACGCTGCGAGAAGATCATTAATTCTGGCAGGCAGCTGAAGCACTTACGGATAAACCAGGTGCTATACAAGCCCCTTATGTCATGGTAATCCTGTTAACACACCTCTAATAAAAGCATAAGCAACTGTCGGGCAGAAATATGAAACCATCTCTCAGGCGCTCAACCGCAGCGCTGCTGGCATCGTCATTGTTGTTAACCATCGGTCGGGGAGCGACGCTGCCGTTCATGACCATTTATCTCACGCGCGTCTACAACATGAGCGTCGAGAATATTGGTTATGCCCTGACGATTGCGCTGACCATCGGCGTGGTGTTCAGCCTGGGATTTGGCATTCTGGCGGATAAGTTTGATAAAAAACGCTACATGCTGATTGCGATCGTGGCGTTTATTGCCGGATTTGTCGCGATCCCGCTAGTGGATAACGTCACGCTGGTGGTGCTGTTCTTTTCCCTGATCAACTGCGCCTACTCCGTATTTTCGACGGTGCTGAAAGCCTGGTTCTCCGACGTGCTCACCTCAAGCCAAAAAGCGCGTGTTTTCTCGCTCAACTATAGCTTCCTGAACATTGGCTGGACGGTCGGCCCGCCCATCGGCACCCTGCTGGTGATGTACAGCTTACAGCTGCCCTTCTGGCTGGCCGCTTTTTGCGCCGCGCTGCCGCTCGCGTTTATCCATTTCTTTGTGCAAAAAAGCGTCGCGCTGGATACCGCCGAGGAAAAAATGCCCTGGCAGCCGTCGGTGTTGCTGAAAGACCGCGCCCTGTTCTGGTTCACCCTCTCCGGCCTGCTCGCGTCGTACGTGGGCGGATCGTTCGCCAGCTGCATTTCGCAGTATGTTCTGGCCGCCCACGCCGACAGCGATTTCGCGCAGAAGGTCGTCGCCGTGGTGCTGCCCGTTAACGCCGCCGTGGTGGTGACGCTGCAATACGCGCTTGGGCGCAAGATTTCCGCCAGCAATATTCGCCCCCTGATGACCGCCGCGACGCTGTTTTTTATCCTGGGGCTGGGGGGCTTTATGCTCTCCGGGGAGAATCTGATTTACTGGGGTATCGCTGCCGCGATCTTTACGCTGGGTGAGATTATTTATGCGCCGGGTGAATACATGCTGATCGACAACATCGCCCCGCCGGGGATGAAGGCAAGCTATTTCTCCGCACAGGCGCTGGGCTGGCTGGGCGCGGCCGCAAACCCGATGATCACCGGGATTATCCTGACCAACCTGCCGCACTGGTCGCTGTTTGTGATTATGATGGTCGCCATCGTGATTGCGTGGCTGATGATTTTGCGTGGGATGAGCGTGAAGGCGTGGTGCGAGTCACCCAAGGTAGCGTAGCAACTTGTAGGCCGGGTAAGGCGTAGCCGCCACCCGGCAATAAAGCATCAGTGGTGCAACATTTCTTCTACCACCTGCTCTTTGTACATCTCATTCGGATAATAGGTCGGCCAGTTATCCATATCTTTCAGCAACGCCTCGTGGGAAGTGTTGCCCATAAAAATATGGAAGTGCGAGGACGCTTTCGGCCCGATGGTATGGTCGCTGAACTGCACAAACTTCGGCGCCGTGCTGCTGGCATCCTGACACTCAAACAGATAGCGAACGCCTTTTTTGCCTGACGCATAGGTCAGAATTTTGTAGCCGCTGTAATTATAATGACAACGGCTAACCGCTTTGCCCTTGTGGAACTCCATCACGTTATTTTCAATGCCAATGGCATCCACGTCCGTCGCATAGCCTTTACGATAGTAGGCTTTCACCTCGTCGAAGGTTTTGCTTTTATCCTTCTGCGCTTTCTGTTTGAAGACCGGATCCAGCGATCCATCCAGCAGGAAAGGATAAACGGACTGCCAGGTACCGTCCCAGTCAGACAGCGCTCTGTCCTTAACGTCTTTATCCTCAAACACGCCGTTCGCCGCTTTCTGCTCCGCTTCGGTCATCTGATGACCGTGCGAGTGCGCTAACAGCTGGCCGCTGACCAGCAGCGCCCCCAGAGTCATGATCCATTTACCAGCATGTGCAGCCAAAATAACCCCCTCATTCCGTTTTATAAGAATGAGAATGTTATATTATAACATTTCAAATCGCAACCAACCCGCGAACGCCCTCCTGCGCCATGTTTTCCCCCCGTCCACGCTGGATAATGGTGCCGCGTGACATCAGGAGATAGCTGTCGGCCAGCTCGGCGGCAAAGTCGTAAAACTGCTCGACCAGCAGGATCGCCATATCGCCTCTGTTCGCCAGCGTGCGGATCACCTGGCCAATCTCTTTTATCACCGAAGGCTGAATGCCTTCCGTCGGTTCATCCAGAATCAGCAGCTGCGGGCGGCTTGCCAGCGCACGGCCAATCGCCAGTTGCTGCTGTTGTCCGCCGGAGAGATCGCCTCCGCGGCGGTGCTTCATCTCTTTGAGCACCGGGAAAAGCTGCCAGATCTCCTCCGGTACCTGCTTCGCCTCGCGGGCGGAAAAGCGCGACAGCCCCAGCAGAAGATTTTCTTCCACGGTCAGGCGCGGAAAAATCTCGCGTCCCTGCGGGACATACGCCACGCCAGACTGTACCCGCTGGTGCGGTTTGCTGTGGGTGATCGTCTTACCCTGCCAGATGACCTCCCCGGTTTTCGCCGGGATCAGCCCCATCAGACACTTCAGCAACGTCGTTTTCCCGACGCCGTTGCGCCCCAGCAGGCAGGTGACTTCTCCGGTGGCGGCCTCAAAACTGACGCCGCGCAGGATATGGCTGCCACCGTAATACTGATTCAATTCGTTAACCTGTAACATCTTGTCTCCTTAGCGCCCCAGATAGACCTCAATCACCTGCTCGTTGGCCTGCACCTCGCGAAGCGAGCCTTCGGCCAGCACGCGCCCCTGATGTAATACCGTCACGTGGTCGGCAATGGTTTCGACAAAGCCCATGTCATGCTCCACCACCATCAGGGAGTGCTTACCCGCCAGGGTTTTGAACAACTCGGCGGTGTATTCCGTCTCTGCGTCGGTCATCCCGGCGGCGGGTTCGTCCAGCAGCAACAGATGCGGATCCTGGACCAGCAGCATACCTATCTCCAGAAACTGCTTTTGCCCGTGCGACAGCAGCCCGGCGCGGCGATCGCGTTCGTTGCCAAGACGCAGTAAAACCAGCATCTCATCAATGCGATCGCGTTGTTCACCATTGAGTTTTGCCCGCAGGCTCGCCCAGACGGATTTATCGGTTTTCATGGCGATCTCAAGGTTTTCCCACACCGTCAGCGCCTCAAAGACCGTGGGTTTCTGGAACTTTCGCCCAATCCCCTGACGGGCTATGGCCGCAGGCTCCAGCGCGGTCAGGTCGATCGATTGATCGTAAATAGCCCTCCCGCTTTTTGGTCTCGTTTTGCCGGTGATCACATCCATCAACGTGGTTTTACCGGCTCCGTTGGGGCCAATCACGCAGCGCAACTCGCCCACGCCGATATTCAGCGAGAGATCGGTCAGCGCCTGGAAACCGTCGAAATTGACGTTAATGGCCTCAAGCTGAAGCACCGGATCCGTCTGGTCACGGTAGCGGTCGCCGGGCAACTGGCGGGTAAATAATCCTTCCGTTGGCTGCATTATTTCTCTCCCTTACGAAACAGACCGTAGACACCGCGTGGTAAGAACAGCGTGACGGCGATAAAAATCAGCCCCAGGAACAGCTGCCAGTACTCCGGCATGGCGACGGTGAAAAAGCTCTTCGCCCCGTTCACCAGCGCCGCGCCAATCACCGGCCCCACCAGCGTGCCGCGCCCGCCCAGCGCCACCCAAATGGCGGCTTCTATCGAGTTCGTCGGTGACATTTCACCGGGGTTGATAATGCCCACCTGCGGGACATAGAGCGCCCCCGCCAGGCCACACAGCACCGCGGACAGCGTCCAGACCAGCAGTTTGAACCCGCGCGGGTCGTAACCACAGAACGTCAGACGGTTTTCTGCGTCACGAACGGCGGTCAGGATTCGGCCAAATTTGCTTTTTGCCAGCGCAAATCCCGTCCCCAACGCCAGGAGCAGCAACAGTACGGTCGCCAGAAACAGTGCAATACGCGTGGAGGTTTCCGTCACCGAAAATCCGAGCAGCGTGGTAAAGCCGGTGAAGCCGTTATTGCCGCCAAAACCGGTCTCGTTGCGAAAGAACAGCAACATCCCTGCATAGGTCAGCGCCTGGGTCATAATCGAGAAATAGACCCCTTTGATCTTCGAGCGGAAGGCAAACCAGCCAAACACCAGCGCCAGCAGCCCCGGCACCATGACAATCAGCACCAGCGCCCAGGCGAAGTGTTGGGTGCCCCACCAGAACCACGGCAGCTCACTCCAGGAGAGAAATGACATAAACGCGGGCAGACCGTCACCCGCCGCCTGGCGCATCAGATACATGCCCATCGCATAACCGCCGAGTGCGAAAAAGATACCGTGCCCAAGAGACAGCATACCGGCATAGCCCCACACCAGATCGAGCGCCACCGCAACGATGGCATAGCAGAGGATCTTACCCGTCAGCGTCAGCATCCAGGTCGATAACGCCAGCGGATGCGTTGCAGGCAGTAAGGCGAAAAACGGTAATATCAGCAGACACGCCACCAGCAGGCTGCCTGCGATCTGCGTTGTGCGTGGCGCTTTGCGCGCCAGCGTTAAGGTAAGCGGCTGGCTCATCAGTCAATAACCCTCCCTTTCAGCGCAAATAACCCCTGAGGACGCTTCTGAATAAACAGCACGATCGCCACCAGAATCACGATCTTGCCCAGCACCGCGCCCATCTGTGGTTCAAGGATTTTATTGAAAATGCCCAGACCAAAGGCCGCGGCCACGCTCCCTGCCAGCTGGCCCACGCCACCGAGCACCACCACCAGGAACGAGTCGATGATGTATCCCTGGCCCAGCTCCGGTCCGACGTTACCCAGCTGGGATAATGCCACGCCGCCTAACCCGGCAATGCCGGAGCCCAGCCCGAATGCGAGCATATCGACACGCCCTGTCGGCACCCCACAGCAGGCAGCCATGCTGCGGTTTTGCGTCACCGCGCGCACGTTTAGCCCCAGACGGGTTTTATTCAGAATCAGCCAGGTAAAGAACAGTACCAGCAGCACAAAACCCAGCACCACAATACGGTTCCACGGCAGCGTCAGGTTGGCGAAAACCTGTACCCCGCCGGAAAGCCATGCCGGGTTCGCCACCTCCAGGTTCTGGGCGCCGAACGTCATGCGCACCAGCTGGATAAGCATCAGGCTGATGCCCCACGTTGCCAGCAGCGTTTCCAGCGGACGACCGTACAGATGACGGATCACTGTGCGCTCCAGCACCATTCCGATTGCCGCCGTCAGGCAGAACGCGACCGGTAAGGCGATAACCGGATAGAGCGCCAGCCACTGTGGCGCGAGGCTGGTCATGGCCTGCTGCACCATCCAGGTGGCATACGCGCCCAGCATCAGCATTTCACCGTGCGCCATATTGATGACGCCCAGCAGGCCGTAGGTGATAGCCAGCCCCAGCGCAGCCAGCAGCAGCACCGAACCGAGGGAAAGCCCCATAAACGCCTGACCCAGCAGATCGCCCCACATCAGGCGGTGCGTTATCTGGTTAAGGCTCTCTTCGGCAGCGGCGCGAACGCCGGCGTCCGGCTCGGTCTGCGCCTGGGTATACGGGGTGAGTCGGGACACTACGTCCGGATCGTCGGACTGGCCTAACAGTTCAGCAGCGTGGCGACGCACCTCCGCCTGCGGGCTTGCCAGCTGGAGATTCGCCACCGCCAGCAGCAGCGTCTGACGCGCTACCGCATCCGTTTCACGGTTTACCCGATTTTCCAGAAAAGGGAGCATCGCAGGTTGCGCATCTCGCTGCAGTTGACGGGCCGCCGCCCGCCTTTCCGTGACACTGTCACTTACCAGCTGATGCGTAGCGATAGCCGTGGCAGCAAGTACGCGCAGTCGGTTCGTCAGCCGTACCGCTTTGGTCTGCCCTTCAGTCGCCTTTGCTTCACCGAGGGGAACCATTCCGCCATTACGCTGCGCAAAAGCGTGCTTTTGGCTGTCGGTATACAGGTTTTCCTTTTGCAACGCCTGAAGCAGCGGCAGCCTGGCGGCATCCGGCGCGGCGGCCCACTGCGTCAGTAATTCCGCCTGCTGGGTGCGGCTGGCAGCAACGAAACGATCGGCATCCGATGCCTGCGCCATCCCTGGCAGCAGTCCGGTAAGCCATATAAGAGCGACGATCGTGCGCATGACGTTCATGGCTTGTCTCCCTGAGGTGATGGCTTAGTTGCTGGCGGTTTTCATCGGCTGGTCGGGCTTTTTGTCATTCCCGGCGATGAACGGACTCCACGGTTGTGCGCGGACCGGCTGTTCCGTCTGCCACACCACGTTGAACTGGCCGTTGCCTTCAATTTCACCGATCATGACTGGCTTATGAAGATGATGGTTGGTGGCATCCATGGTGAGCGTAAAGCCGGAAGGCGCTTTAAACGATTGGCCGGCCATTGCGGCACGCACTTTATCTACGTCGGTCGTCCCCGCTTTTTCCACCGCCTGCGCCCACATATGGATCCCTACGTAAGTGGCTTCCATTGGGTCGTTGGTGACGACAGTGTCGGCATTCGGCAGTTTGTGCACTTTCGCATAGGCTTTGTAATCCGCCACGAAGGCCTGGTTAGTGGGGTTGTCCACGGACTCAAAATAGTTCCACGCAGCCAGGTTACCCACCAGCGGTTTGGTGTCGATACCGCGCAGCTCTTCTTCACCGACGGAGAACGCCACTACCGGCACGTCGGTTGCTTTCAGCCCCTGGTTTGCCAGCTCTTTATAGAACGGCACGTTGGAATCGCCATTGATGGTCGAGACCACGGCAGTTTTGCCGCCTGCGGAGAATTTCTTGATGTTGGCGACAATCGTCTGGTAGTCGCTATGACCAAATGGGGTGTAAACCTCTTCGATGTCCTTATCCTCAACGCCTTTCGAATGCAGGAACGCACGCAGGATCTTGTTGGTGGTGCGCGGGTAGACGTAGTCGGTGCCCAAGAGGAAGAAGCGTTTCGCCGCGCCGCCGTCTTCGCTCATCAGGTATTCCACCGCCGGGATGGCCTGTTGGTTCGGTGCGGCACCGGTATAAAAGACGTTGGGTGACATTTCTTCACCCTCATACTGCACCGGATAGAACAGCAGGCCGTTCAGTTCCTCAAAGACAGGCAGCACCGATTTACGCGAAACGGAGGTCCAGCAGCCAAACACCACCGCGACTTTATCCTGGCTCAGCAGCTGACGCGCTTTCTCGGCAAACAGCGGCCAGTTTGAAGCGGGATCCACCACCACCGGCTCCAGTTTTTTCCCCAGTACGCCCCCTTTGGCGTTGATCTCGTCAATGGTCATCAGCGCGACATCTTTCAGCGGGGTTTCGGAGATGGCCATCGTGCCGGACAAAGAATGCATGATCCCCACTTTGATGGTATCGGCCGCCTGCACACCAAAACTTATTCCCATCGCCGCGACGGACGCGGATAACGCAAAGGCTTTTAATAAGGTACGACGCTGCATATTTTCACTCCTGAAAAAGAACGCTGTGCAAAAACGTCCGTTACGGCATGGACGCGGAAAAAAATGTGTCAGCGAAGCAGGAGCAAAAAGGATGCCAGAATGAACATTGCGCTATGGCGGGAGATTGAACGCGGGATGTAAAGAGAACGACTCAGAATGGCACAGCGCTGCACTTTTATAATGCAGCGCTAGGGCGGTGTTTTTACCAGACTTCACTGGCGATCTGTGTCACCAGACGGACTTTGTCCCACTGCTGAGTTTCACTCAGGCTGTTGCCCTCTTCGGTCGAGGCAAAGCCGCACTGCGGGCTGAGGCAGATCTGCTCTTTGGCCACGTATTTTGCCGCCTCTTCCAGACGGGCTTTAACCCCTTCCGGGTTCTCCAGCTCTCCGTTTTTGGTGGTTATCAGCCCCAGCACCACCTGCTGCTTGCCCGGGCGAATAAAGCGCAGTGGCGCAAAATCACCGCTGCGGTCGTTATCATATTCCAGGAAGAAGGCATCTACGTTCACCGTACCGAACAGCACTTCCGCCACCGGCTCGTATCCCCCTTCCGAAATCCAGGTTGAACGGAAGTTGCCGCGGCAGACATGCAGCCCGATGGTCAGATCGTCCGGTTTACCTTCCAGCGCCTTGTTCAGCACGCGGGCGTAGATCTGCGCAAGCTCATCGGCATCATCGCCGCGCTCGCGGATCTGACGACGCTGATCGTCCGAACAGAGGTAGGCCCAGACGGTGTCGTCAAGTTGCAGGTAACGGCAGCCTGCATCATAGAAGGCCCGGATAGCGTCGCGCCAGGTGGTCGCCAGATCGTCAAAATAGACGTTCAGGTCCGGGTAAACCGTCGCGTCGATATCTTTGCGGCCGCCGCGGAAATGAAGGACGCTTGGGCTGGGAATGGTCATCTTCGGCTGCGCATTACCGCTGATGCTTTTCAGATAGCGGAAATCGTCCAGCATCGGATGATCGCCAAAGCCCAGCTTGCCGGTGACGCGCACGCCGTGGGCTTTGGTCTGTACACCGTTGAACTGAATACCCTGCTGCGAATCGTAACGCTCAACCCCCTGCAGGCCATCGAAGAAATCGAAGTGCCACCAGGCACGGCGAAATTCACCGTCGGTCACCACATGCAGACCGCACGCACACTGCTGCTCGACGACGTGGCGAATGGCATCGTCCTCCACCGCGCGAAGCTGTGCGGCATCTATCTCACCGCTGGCGAACTTCAGGCGGGCCTGTTTAATGGCATCCGGACGTAAAAAACTGCCTACTACATCGGCGCGGTATGGGGCGTGCTGTCGTTGCATGGAAATCTCCTCTGTCTGACGGTAATAATTGCCGGCAGTGATAATTCATTATTTGAATCTTTAGACTTCTGGATGTCTAAATGTCCAAAAAAGATGTCATACCTCACCGGCTCCGGCAAACGAGAAAATTTCACGGGTGTTGAAAAAAATTCATCTTCACAGGGCGGAAACGGATCCCTGACTGGCAAACGCGTAGCGTTCATCTTCCCAGCCGGTGATCCCGCCCAGCATGATTTTGACCGGCAACCCGAGTCGCGCCAGCTTCAGCGCAGCCCTGTCCGCGCCGTTACAGTGCGGCCCCGCGCAGTAAACGACAAACAGCGTGCCGTCCGGCCACCGGGCCATGCGTTCAGCAGTAATCTGGCTCCACGGCATGTGCAGTGCGCCGGGGACATGACGTCGGGCAAATTGTTCCGCACTCCCTACCACATGCAGCAGCACAAAGTCCTGCTCATGACTGGCGATGGCATGATGCACATCGGCACAGTCGGTTTCGACACTCAGGCGACGCAGAAAATGGGTAACGGCTTCCTGCGGCTCGGCAGCCGGAAATTCAGTAACATAGCTCATGATCCTTCCTCATCTTTGGCGTTTGTGTTAACACTACTCTATCCACAAATTCAGCCCATGAATGCGCTTGCTTATGCCAGAAAACAGCAAAAAGATGACAAACTTAAGACAAGTTTCCCGCCCTCAGGTGGTGGTGCTGGCGTATGACGGCCTCTGTACCTTTGAGTTTGGCGTGGCGGTAGAAATATTCGGCCTACCACGTCCTGAGCTGGGCGACGCCTGGTATCGCTTTGCTGTGGCAGGTGTGGATAGCGGAGAAATGCGGGCGACGGGCGGGATCCGCATGGTGACTGATGGTGATTTGAGCCTGCTTGAGTCTGCGGATCTGATCGTGGTTCCCGGCTGGCGGGGGCTGGACGCGCCGGTTCCCAGGGCCCTGTGCGACGCATTGCGCCAGGCCAGCGCTCGTGGATGCCAGCTGCTGTCCATCTGTTCGGGTGTGTTTGTGCTGGCCGCAACGGGACTGTTGAACGGGCGCAAAGCCACAACCCACTGGCGCTACATTGAGGCGCTTAAAGCCCGCTACCCTGACATCGACGTGGTTGAAGACGTACTCTATCAGGACGAGGGGGATATTCTGACTTCTGCTGGTAGCGCGGCGGGCATCGATCTCTGTCTGCACGTCGTCCGCCGGGATTATGGCATGGAAACCGCCAACAGCGTGGCGCGTCGGCTGGTTATTCCTCCCCACCGGGATGGTTCGCAGCCGCAACAGCTGAGCCGCCCGGTGGCACAGCTACGGGAGAGCCAGCGTCTGGGACAGCTGTTTGATTTCCTGCACAACCATCTCGTTGAACCGCACAGCGTCGACTCGCTGGCGCGTCGGGTGGGCATGAGCCAGCGTACCTTCCTTCGTCGCTTCGAGGCGGCAACGGGAACGACACCGTCGCGCTGGCTGATCAATGAGCGTCTGTTGAGAGCAAAAGATTACCTGGAAAGCAGTCGGTTGAGCATCGACAGCATCGCTGAACAGACCGGTTTTGGACAGGCGGCGACGTTGCGCCACCACTTTCGTCAGCAATTTGCCCTTTCGCCGGCCCAGTACCGCAAGCAATTTTCGCGTCCAGGTCCTGCCCGCTGAGGGATCCCCACAACATAATACCGACACAGACGCCCCTCTCCCTGAGGGAGAGTGCTGGGATGAGGGGCACATACGCGAAATGGCAAAAAAAAACCGCCATTATCTGGCGGTAAATGCTTGCATGGATAGATTTGTATTTTGGTCTCTACGTCCCCGACGCTCCATGGTCGGGCTGCGGATCCCTTACAAACTAACACTGATTAACTTAACGAAAGCTAAACAGCTCTATTAACTCGCCTTCGTGTTGATTTGCAAATAACGCATCAGACCCTGTTCGGCGCTCTGTTTTGCTTCATCATTAATCGCTTCGAGATAAAACGAACGCGAAACACCATAGGGGGCTTTTTCAGAAGGATACACCGCAAACTGGAATACTTTTCCTCTTGCCTGATGCAGGCAATCTAATTCCCAGCGTTGATCGTCTACTTTTTTGCTATTGCAGGCTACACGCCCGTAATCGCTGGTTAAATATGAACCAACACGAGTTTCTGCGGACTGAATATATTCTGGTTCGTCATTCCCGATATAGCGAACCCCTGCCGTAGCACCCACGGCAGCCACGAGGAGCGCAAACGCGATTATTTTTTTCATTTATTAAGACTCATTCCTTAGCCAGAGAATCCCTATTATATAGGATTATCCCTAATTCAAACGCCTGTTTATGGTCCAGAAGTGGTAGTTGACAGTGCTTTAGGCGCATTTAGGATATTTCTTAAAAACAATTCTGAGCCAACACTATTTGACATTTTCTTTGCCGTACTTTGAATTATTGAATAATAACACTAAGAAATAATCGCCATGATTATCCCCGCAACGTCACTCAGCGGTGAAACCATGATTAAAAAAGGGTTATCTCTCGTCATGCTTATTTGTGCGCTGTTTTCAGGGCAGCTTATGGCCGGGCACAAAGGGCATGAATATGTATGGGTAAAGAATGTGGGGCATCAGCTGCGGCACGAGGCCGACAGCGATGAATTACGCAGCGCAGCGGAAGAGTCAGCGGAGGGTTTGCGCGAACACCACCTGTGGCAGAAATCGCGCAAACCGGAGACGCACGTAAGGTAGTTAGCTCCCCTTACGTTTTGGCAGGGTTTTCATCAGATCGTCAGGACTGACGGAAGCGACAATGCTGCCCGGCTGCGGCATTTTGAAAATATGGTTTTTCATCTTGCCAATAACATGCATTTCGCAGGGACGGCAGTCAAACTTCAGGGTAAGGACTTCATCACCGTTGACCAGCTGCATGGGCGTCGCTTTCCAGCTCTTAATATTGCCTTTTGCCTGTTTCGGGCACAGATTGAAGGCGAAGCGGAGACAGTGCTTGGTGATCATCACCGGCACGTCGCCCTTCTCTTCATGCGCTTCATAGGCCGCGTCGATCAGCTGCACACCGTGGCGATGATAGAATTCACGCGCCTTATGGTTGTAGACGTTCGCCAGGAAAGATAAATGCGTATCCGGGTATACCGGGGCCGGAACAACTTCCGCTTTACGGCTACCGCGTGGATACTGGGCCAGACGCGCTTCATCCAGCAGCTCTGCCGTTTCACGGCGGAACTGGTTAAGCAGGCTGTTCGGCACAAACAGCGCGTCCGGCAGGTTAACCTCGATAGCGCGCGCGTAGTAAATCGTCTGCCCCAGCTTCGCCACGCCATCCTTCAGGCTGTTAAGCGCTTTTTCCGCGTTGTTTGCCACCTCGAACAGGCCATCCAGCGTATGCGTCACGCTGATACCGTCGTCACAGGTCATGGTCAGAATCAGCTGTTCTTCCCAGCCGCCAAGCTCGATATCCACCGCGATACGACGCTCGCTGGAGGTTTTCAGCAGCGCCTGCTGCCAGTTATGATCGAGGTTACGGTTAAGTGGCGCGTTCGGACGCGCCTTGTAGAGATCGGCAGGAATTTCATTCGGCCATACGCGATAGCGATTTTCACCGGTTTTTTCGACCGTATTAGCCCTGAAGCCCACCACTTCACGCTTAATCATCACGTTCAGGCCATCGCCATTCGCCAGCGGCTCCGTCACTTCAACATCAAGATGATCTTTCGCCACCTTCAGCACTTCACCGACCGGTAAACCGATGAACTTCGGTGAGTCGAACGCGCCGATATCGCCTTTACGGGCGTTCACGAAATAGTCCGTGCTGCCGCGGTGGAAGGTTTTGTCCGTCGACGGAATAAAGAAATGCTCGGTACGACCTGCCGACGCGCGCGCCAGATCGCCGCGGTCTGCGATGATGGCGTCCAGCATCTGACGGTAGTGCGCGGTGATGTTCTTCACGTAGCTCATGTCTTTATAACGCCCTTCAATCTTGAAGGAACGGACGCCCGCATCAATCAACGCGCCCAGGTTGGCGGTCTGATCGTTATCCTTCATGGAGAGGAGGTGTTTTTCGAACGCCACTACGCGGCCCTGATCGTCTTTCAGGGTATACGGCAGACGGCAGGCCTGCGAACAGTCGCCACGGTTGGCGCTACGGCCCGTCTGGGCGTGGGAAATGTTGCACTGACCGGAATAGGCCACGCACAGCGCGCCGTGGATAAAGAACTCGATCGTCGCGTCTGTCGCCTGGTGGATATCACGGATCTGATTCAGGTTCAGCTCACGGGCCAGAACGATCTGCGAAAAGCCGACGTCGGAGAGGAACTTCGCCTTCTCCACCGTGCGGATATCACACTGGGTACTGGCGTGCAGTTCAATCGGCGGAATATCCAGCTCCAGAACCCCCATGTCCTGAACAATCAGGGCATCGACGCCGGTCTGATAGAGATCGGCGATCAGTCGTTGCGCAGGCTCCAGCTCATCATCATGAAGAATGGTGTTCAGGGTCACGAACACTTTCGCCCCGAAACGGTGGGCGAACGGCACCAGGTCGGCAATATCGCGCAGGCTGTTGCTGGCGTTATGGCGGGCACCAAAGCCAGGGCCGCCAATGTAGACGGCGTCCGCGCCGTGAAGTATCGCTTCGCGGGCAATGGCGGCGTCACGGGCCGGGCTTAAAAGTTCAAGATGATGGGATTGCAGGCGCATACTTCGTCGTTATCCGTTATGGTCAAAATGGCGGCTATTGTAGTCAGAAGTCTACGACAGCGAAACAGTTTTGCGTAGCCTCAGCGGGGATAATGGATCAGAGAGTGAAAATGCACCGGCCGGTCGCTGCTGTTGCGGTAGGCATGCGGTTTATCACCGGCAAAACGGACGCCCGAGTCGGCATAAACCGTCTGCCATTCGCCGTCGATTTTCATCTCCAGCTCTCCGCTAATGACCACCACATGTTCAATCACGCCCGCCTCATGGGGCGTGGATTCGCTCAGGGCACCCGCCGCCAGCGTAATAGAGAAATGATCGAACCTCAGGGTCTCATCCCACGGAAAGAGCGGTTTGACGACCATCGCCTGCTGCTGGGGATCAAACACAGCCTGCCTGTCTGCCTCTGGCGTGATGAACGCGGAAAACGGAACGTTCAGCCCGGTGGCGATTTTCCACAGGGTCGATACCGTCGGGCTGGATTCATTGCGCTCAATTTGGCCGAGCATCGCTTTCGACACGCCGGCCTCGTCCGCCAGCTTTGACAGGCTCCAGCCACGTGCCTGACGCAGTGTTTTCAGTGTTGCTGCAAGATGTTGTGTGATGTCCATGTTCCCTCCTGGTGCCGATGATCATACCACTTGTACGCTATAACGCACAGTGCTACCGTAATACGGACGTTATAACGCACAACGGAGTTGCCATGCGCCCTTCCTCTCATCTTATTCCAGTCACACTGGCTGGATTTGTCGCCGTCCTGGTGGGTTATGCCAGTTCGGCCGCCATTATCTGGCAAGCCGCCGCCGCGGCAGGTGCCAGCGCGCAGCAAATCGCGGGCTGGATGACCGCGCTGGGGATTGGGATGGGGGTCAGCACGCTGGCGCTCTCCTGGTGGTTTAAAGCGCCGGTACTGACGGCCTGGTCAACCCCCGGGGCCGCCTTGCTCGCCACCAGCCTGCAAGGGGTGACGCTGTCTGAAACTATCGGTGTGTTTATCTTCGCTAACGCGCTTATTTTACTCTGCGGTATTACGGGGCTTTTCGCTCGTCTGATGACGCTGATCCCCCATTCGCTCGCGGCCGCCATGCTGGCAGGCGTGCTTCTGCAGTTTGGCTTGCACGCGTTTGCACATCTTGACGGCCACTTTCTGCTGTGCGGCAGCATGATTGCCGCGTGGCTGCTGGCAAAAGCGCTGGCGCCGCGCTATGCCATCGTGGTTACGCTGCTGGCAGGTGGTCTCGTGGCATGGATAAGTGGTGACGTTGCCACCGATAAAGTCAGCCTCTCCGTTGTGATGCCTGAGTTTATTGCCCCCGACTTTACTTTTACCAGCCTGGTGAGTATCGGTTTGCCCTTCTTCCTGGTGACCATGGCCTCGCAGAATGCGCCGGGCTTCGCCACGATGAAAGCTTCCGGCTACTCGCTGGCGGTCTCACCGCTCATCATCGTTACCGGTGGCCTGGCGCTGCTGCTTTCCCCCTTTGGCGTCTTCTCCATATGCATCGCGGCCATTACCGCCGCCATCTGTCAAAGCGCTGATGCCCACCCGGATACGACTAAACGCTGGCTGGCGGCCATTGCAGCCGGTGGGTTTTATCTGCTGGCTGGAGTTTTCGGCGGGTCTATTACCGGGATCATAGCTGCACTGCCGCTGAGCTGGATCCAGACCCTGGCGGGGCTGGCGTTGCTTGGAACCCTCAGCGGGAGTTTATTTCAGGCCCTGAATCATGAAGCCGAACGTGACGCAGCCATCGTCACGTTTCTGATGACCGCGAGCGGCGTCACCCTTCTGGGCATCGGTTCGGCATTCTGGGGGCTGGTGCTGGGCGGGATATGCTATGCCCTGTTTTCACGCGCTCGCCGCGCGCAGCTGGGACGGCGTCATACCCATCACGCTGCGGAAACGGTTACTGAAGTGGCTGGCGGAGTTAAATCCGCAGGCCAGCGCGATGTCCGTTAGTGGCATTGCGCTATGCTGCACCAGGTTTTTTGCTTTTTCCATGCGTCGCTGCATCACGTACTGATGCGGTGCCAGCCCCGTCGACTGGCGGAACATGCGGGCAAAATGGTATTCGCTGAGGGCTGCCTGCGCCGCCAGCTCGGCCAGGGTTAACGGCTGGCCAAGATGCTCTTCTATGAAGGCCAGCACGTTGCGAAGAACGAAAGGCGATAACCCGCCGGTGACGACCGGCAGCTTCCACTGAACGTTGGAGTAGTTTTGCAGCAGATGGGTCATCAGCAACGTGGAAGCTGTACTCAGGGTGAGCTGATTGGCCTGCTGCTGCCAGTCGCAGCCAAGTAAAAACTGGCGATACAGCGCGGTGATCTTCGGGTCACTGCCAAAAATGCGTTCGTCCAGCGTCAGCGACAGCGGCCGCTTGTCCCAGATTTTTTCCCCCACGTCGCGCAGGTGTTCATCGGTGCAGTAGAGATGGACAAACGACAGGTCATCACGGATATCCCACGTCGATTCACTCTCTTTCGGCATCAGGCAGAAACGGTCCGGTCCCCCGCCGTTCTTCCAGCCGCCCGGCGTTTTTTGATAGCTCTCATAACCGTCGGCCACGTACAGGCTCAGGGTGTGATGATTGCTTTTAACCGTTATCGTATCGTGCTTGTTGTACCACGCCGCCAGTTGAATACCCGAGTTCAGCGAGACCGTCTCCCGCAGGACGGCATTCTGCTGACTAAGCGTTTCAAAGGTATCGTAAGCGTGAGACATAACCGTTAGCGCGTGAGTGATCGAACTGTCAGTCTAAGAATTGTTGTTCCCCGTTGCCAGTCCCCCGGAGAGAAAAAAGCGCAAGATTTTGCAAGTCTGCCGCAAGCCGGTGAAAGCCCACGGCGCATTTCAGCGCCATACTGCGGGCTTTCGTGGTTTGAGAAGAGAAATGATATGAACGCATTATTATACGGACTGGTCGTGGTCATCTGGGGAACCACCTGGATTGCCATTTTCCTGCAGCAAGGTCCCGTGGCGGCCCCGGTGTCGATTTTCTGGCGTTTCGCCGTGGCCAGCGCCACGATGATGGTGGTGTTACTTGCCCTGCGTCGACTGCGTAAGCTGGCGCTACGGGATCACCTTTTTTGCATGCTTCAGGGATGCTGCGTTTTCTGCTTTAACTTCTGGTGCTTTTATACAGCGGCCGCGCATATCAATACCGGGCTGGAATCCGTCATCTTCTCCATGGCGGTGCTCTATAACGCCATTAATAGCTTTATTTTCTTTGGGCAGCGCCCGCCCGCGCGTTTCTGGACGGCGGCGGCATTGGGTCTGGTCGGGATTATTACCCTTTTCTGGGACGATCTGCTTGCCAGCGGCTGGAGCGTATCGCTTCTGACGGGCATTGGGCTTTCTGCGCTCGGAACCTATGGTTTCTCGCTGGGCAACATGATCAGCATGCGCCATCAGCGCAGAGGCCTGGAAACCATGACCACCAACGCCTGGGCGATGCTTTACGGTACGCTGGTGATGGGCTGCATTGCCCTCTTCAGAGGGGACAGCTTTACCCCGGAATGGACGGTGAGCTACATCGGCGCACTGCTCTATCTGGCTCTGTTTGGTTCGGTGATTGCTTTCGGCGCTTACTTCACGCTGGTCGGGCGTATTGGCCCCGGGAAAGCGGCGTACAGCACGCTACTCTTCCCGCTGGTAGCGCTCTCCATCTCAACGGTGTATGAGGGCTACGTCTGGCATCTCAACGGTATCGTCGGTTTACTGCTGATTCTGGGCGGGAATATGGTGATGTTCACTAAACCCGAAAACTGGTTCAGGCGTTTACGGACGGCGTAAAAAAACGGCCTGCAATCTGCAGGCCGTGCATGATTTATTTTGCTGTTTTATGCACATCAAACATGGTGGCATCTGTCGCCATATCATCCACAACCTGCTTCAGCGTCGCAAAGGTCATTGGCGTACTTTCGTTGCTCAGCTCTTTACCTTCGCCCTTACGAACCACCTTCATCACCGGTTTGTTGGTGGCTGCGTCGATCAGCTCACCTTCAAAGTAGAGATGGGTATCCATGGTGCGATGGCCGGTTGCCATCTGCGTCCCCGCCACCACCAGCGCGACAGGCACCACTTCGTAGAACTGCAGGCCTTCTTTCTGCGAACTCACCCCTGTAATGGCACCCCGGAAAATCAGGCTATGTTTACCTGGTGTCGCCACTATAGGCTTACGAGTACCAATAGCCGTTTTCATTTTGGTATTGGTGTAGTTCAACAGCTCATCAAGGGTTTTCTGCCCAATCTGAGTGGTCGGTTTAGGCGTAGGGTAATAGGTAATCGGCGTCCAGATAATACTGTCGTAATTCGCTTCGTTATAATTAGGATCGACCCAGCGCAGCGTCGGTTTGCCCGTCGCAGATGTCGTCTGTTGCAAGCCGGAGTAATCTTTTAAAAAGCCTGAATATTGTTCGGGGGCGGCGACTTTTGAAGAACAGCCTGCCAGGGCCAATAAACCAGTAAGCACTGCAACTTTAAAAAAAGTTTGAGTACGCATGATAGTTTTCCATGTTATCTGCAAGTATGCATTTGAAGTTATAGCAAAAGTCAGGCGGGTTTGTTGTGACAAAAAATGATGTAAGTAGCACAAATTGCAAAAAGAAGGCCCGGCTTCATACCGGGCAGCGAAAAATTACGGATTGATATCCACCTGCCAGAAGATATGTTTGCCAAACGGATCGATTTCGTAGCCTTTCACCTCCTTGCGCACCGGCTCGAAAATCGTTGAGTGGGCAATCATGACCGCCGGCATCTGGTCATGCATCATCTGCTGGGCCTCTTGATACAGCGCCACACGTTTATCGTGATCGGTTATCGATTTTGCTTCGGCGATGAGGTTATCAAACGGTTTATAGCACCATTTCGCCGAATTGGAGCCGCCATTTGCCGACGTACAGGTAAACAGCGGACCAAAGAAGTTGTCAGGATCGCCCGTTGCGGTCGTCCAGCCCATCAGCGCAGCCTGATGCTCCCCGCCCTTCACCCGCTTGAGGTATTCTCCCCATTCGTAAGTGACAATGTGGGTTTGTACGCCGATTTTCGCCCAGTCAGCCTGAATCATCTCGGCCATACGTTTCGCATTCGGGTTATAGGGCCGCTGCACCGGCATCGCCCACAGGTCAATGCTCACGCCGTTAGCAAGACCCGCCTCTTTCAGCAACGCTTTTGCTTTTTCAGGATCGTACGCGTAATCCTTTAGCTCGCTGTTGGCGCTCCAGACGCCGGGCGGCAACAGATTTTTCGCGACGGTTCCGGTGCCGTGGAACACCGCGTCGATAATGGCGGGCTTATTGATGGCCATCGCCAGCGCCCGGCGGACGTTCACATTATCCAGCGGCGGTTTTTGCGTATTAAACGCCAGGAAACCGGTATTCAACCCGGCTTTGCTCATCAGGTTAATATTTTTATTGGCTTTCATGCGCGGCAGGTCCGCCGGGTTCGGGAACGGCATTACCTGACACTCGTTCTTTTCAATTTTGGCAGAACGTACGGAGGCATCCGGCGTGATGGTAAACACCAGCCGGTCCAGCTTTGATTTGCCCTGCCAGTAGTCGGCAAACGCCGTGAACAGGATGCGGGAATCTTTTTGATACTGCGCCAGCTTAAACGGCCCGGTGCCGATCGGCTCCATATCCACCTTCTCCGGCGTGCCTGCTTTCAGCATCGCATCGGCATACTCGGCAGAGAGAATCGAGGCAAAATACCAGGCCAGATCGGCGACAAACGGCGCTTCCGGGTGTGCCAGGGTAAAGCGCACGGTGTGGTCATCGACTTTATCAATGGCGGTTATCAGGCTGCCAAACTCCAGGCTTTCAAAGTTGGAGTAGCTGCCGTTAGAGACGTTGTGATAAGGATGATTGACGTCTTTCTGGCGCATAAACGAGAAGATCACGTCATCGGCGTTAAAATCCCGGGTCGGCGTGAAGGATTTGTTGCTCTGAAATTTCACGCCCTGGCGCAGATGGAAGGTGTAAACCTTACCGTCATCGCTCACCTCCCAGCGCTCTGCCAGGCTCGGCACCAGTTCAGTGGTGCCGGGTTTGAAATCGACCAGCCGGTTATAGACCGGTACGGCGCTGGCATCCACGCTGGTGCCTGATGTATATAACTGAGGATTAAAGTTTTCCGGTGACCCTTCGGAGCAATACACCAGCGTTTTCGCGGCAACGGAGGAACTGACCGTAAGCGCAGCAAGTGCCAGCGTTAATGTTGTGCGTTTGCTTGTCATCATTTATTCCTGTCTTTTTAATTCGACGGCTAATTAATTCTTTTGCCATTTCATAAATAACATTAAAGTGATGTGGCAAACACCCGAAAAAATAAATAAGGGAGAAAACACTATGGGCACGCCGCTTTCCAGACAATTAACACATCGCTTTTTCCGTTATCTCGCCATCACCAGTCAGAGCGATCCCAGCGTCAAAACCTTACCCTCAACACCGGGGCAGCACGAGATGGCACGAGAGCTGGCGCAGGAGCTGGCACAGCTGGGTTTAGATGACATTGTGATCGACGAATTCGCCACGGTAACGGCGGTTAAAAAAGGTAATGTACCCGGCGCACCGCGCATTGGATTTATTACTCACATTGATACCGTGGACGTGGGATTATCACCGGATATTCATCCACAAATATTAACGTTTACCGGTGAAGATCTCTGTCTGAATAAAGAGAAAAGGATCTGGCTACGGGTAAGTGAGCATCCGGAAATTCTGTCTTACCCGAATGAAGAGATTATTTTCAGCGACGGTACCAGCGTATTAGGCGCAGATAATAAAGCAGCGGTGACCGTGGTCATGACCGTGCTGGAAAACCTGACCTCTGAGCATAAACATGGCGACATTGTGGTCGCGTTTGTACCCGACGAAGAGACTGGCCTTAAGGGGGCAAAAGCGCTGGATCTGAAACGCTTCGACGTCGACTTTGCCTGGACCATTGACTGCTGCGAGCTGGGGGAGATTGTCTATGAGAATTTTAATGCGGCAGCCGCTGAGATCCGCTTTACCGGCGTAACGGCGCACCCGATGTCTGCTAAAGGGGTGCTGGTAAACCCGTTATTAATGGCGACCGACTTTATCAACCAGTTTGACCGCCAGCAAACGCCAGAGTGCACGGAGGGCCGTGAAGGCTACATCTGGTTTAACGGCATTCAGGCCGGGCAGAACGAGGCCGTTCTGAAGGCCAATATCCGGGACTTTGACAAGGACAACTTTGCTTCCCGCAAGCAGCAGATTGCTGATGTCGCCGCACGGATCGCCGCCCGGTATCCGACGGCAAAAGTGGACTATCGCATTGAAGATACTTACAGCAATATCAGCAATGCGATTGGCGAAGACAGGCGTGCCATCGATCTGATGTTTGCGGCGATGGAATCACTGGGTATCACCCCAAAACCGACGCCGATGCGCGGCGGTACAGACGGCGCAGCGCTCTCGGCAAAAGGGTTGCTCACCCCGAACTTCTTCACCGGCGCGCATAACTTCCATTCGAAGTTTGAATTCTTGCCGCTGTCGTCGTTCGAGGCGTCTTACCACACTGCCCTGCAACTCTGCCTGCTGGCCGCGCGTTAAGCAGGCTTGCGCGCCAGCATCGTAGCAAAGCGCAGCTTGATGCGGTTGCCGTGTTCATCGGTGCGGTGCAGTTCGCCAACCTCTTCGTTGTATTTGAGCAACTCCCAGCCTTCATAGTAGTTGCTCAGTTCACCGCTTTTAAACGCAAACGGGAAGCCGACGGTGCACGGATAATCCGCCGTGTCCATCGCAGCAACGATCAGGTTATAACCGCCAGGTTTGGTGCAACGCTGCATATTGGCGATAAGACCCGGAATGGTTTTTGCCTCCAGGAACATCAGCACCACGGTAGACAGAATAAAGTCATACTCGCCGTCAATGCTCAGGTTGTTGAGATCCTTGATGGCCGAGTGAAGATTCTCAATGCCTTCTGCCGCTTTGATGCGCTCGATATTATCGATGCTCATCGGATTTTTATCCCAGGCAGTGACCTCGTACCCGTTGGCCGCCAGATAAAGGCTGTTACGGCCATTGCCACAGCCCAGATCCAGGGTTTTACCCGGTTTCACGATCCCCGCGCTGTACACCACCTCTGAGTGTGTACGGGTTAAACCATATTTCTCTGTGAAGTAATTTTCATCGACGGACATTATTTTTCCTCAGATTGCATAAGCAGTGCTTTTTCAGTGCGCAGCAGAAGTTTGCCCTGAAGCAGCAGAATAAAAGTACGGACCAACAGGATCCCAATGATGACGTTGGTGAAGATAAAAAGCGGTACGGCAATCACGTGGAAAAAGCCCGACGGGCTGCTGTGCCCCAGATGTAGCCCGGTGGTTGCCAGTGCGGATATACCAAAGGAGAAACTCCAGAAAGAAGCATTAAACGGCTGGGATACGTACCAGGGCAACAGACGCAGCATAAACAGCAGTTGCAACAGGCCATAACCGAACAACATTTTGGCAAAGGTGTCGGCTTCACCGCCGTTAACGCTAAACCAGGCGCTACAGGCCACCAGCGCGGGCGCAAGCTGAATCCCCAAAGAGGTGCGCTGCGCGGTCGGAAGTTCTCCGGCACTGCGAAGGCGCTGAAGAATAACCGGCTCCAGGCTGAGCCAGGAGAAGACACCCGCCCCCAGGAACACTAAACCAGCGTCGTTAAACCCCAGGGCGCCGCACGCCATGGCGCTAATAAAATTATTCGCCACGGTTGGCAGATATAAACCCGGCGTCGTGGCTTCTTGCGGATGGTTGCCGCGCCAGAGTCCCGCGCTTTGCCAGGCGGAATAAGACAGCTGTGTCACCACCCCCACGCCAAAAAGCACGACTGAAATCGGGCGGCACCAGGGCACAAAACCGATGGCGACCAGCATCGTCGTCGCCGGAAAAAGACTGACAAAGCTACTCATCACCGGATGCCTCATCTCTGCCAGCACGCTGCGCGGGAAACGGATCGCGCGGATGATAAAGGCCACCGTCAGCAAAAACCAGCACGTAACGGCAAGGGCCACCAGCGCATCACCCGGCCACCGTGTCACCGGCCAGAGCGTGCTGGCGTATCGCCAGGCGAAACCCATGCCAATGATGCCAAGCACCATGCCAAAATACCCAGCGGGCAAGTTAAGCACTTTCTGTGGGGGATTGAGTTTATCCATTAATTTTAATTTTTAAAATGTATTTTAAATGCCATTTTAAGGGGTTTCCGCAACGGATGCCAGCACAACGAAAAACCAAAAGTTTGCTACGTTTAGTGAAGACGCTTATCAGGGATCACACGATGAAAAAGTATCGGCTCAGCGATGAAACCCGCCTCTGGCAATGGAAAAACGGCGAAACAACCCACACGACAACCTTACGGCAGATCATCGCCACGGCAGATTTTAACGATGTCACGGCCGGTACGAAAGGTGGCTGGATTGATGACGCGCGCGCCCTGTCACAGAATGGGGATTGCTGGATCTATGACGAGAACAGCGTGGTGTTCGCCGGTGCTACCGTGTCGGATCACGCGCGCCTGACCCTGCCCTGTACCGTCAGCCATGACGCCCGCATCAGCGGTCACTGCTGGCTGGACAGCGCCGAAGTCAGTCACGGCGCGCGGATAAGTGACAACGTCACCATTCAGCACTCCTGCGTGCGGGGCGAGTGCCACATCTTCGGCGACGCGCGCATCCTGCATAACAGCGTCATCATCGCCGCCAAAGGACTGACGCCGGACCACGACCAGATCCTGCAAATCTATGACAAAGCGACGGTAAGCCGGTCGCGCGTTGTGCATCAGGCACAGATCTACGGCGAAGCGATGGTGAACAATGCGTTTATTGAACACCGCGCTGAGGTATTCGACAGTGCGATCCTCGAAGGGAACGATCTCAATAACGTCTGGGTGTGCGACTGCGCAAAGGTATACGGTAACGCCCGTCTGATAGCCGGTTTCGACGACGACGCCATCCCCACCGTGCGCTACAGTTCGCAGGTGGCGGAAAATGCCGTCGTGGAAGGCAACTGCGTCATTAAGCACCACGTTCTGATCGGCGGTCAGGCATGGCTGCGCGGGGGCCGATCATGCTTGACGATAAAGTGGTGATTCAGGGACGCGCCCGGATCAGCGGCGATGTGTTGATCGAGCATCGGGTTGAAATCACCGACGATGCAGTCATTGAAGCCTTTTCGGGTGAGAGCATTCACCTGCGTGGCGAAAAGGTGATTAACGGCGACCAGCGCATCACCCGCACACCGCTGCTGGGGGCGCTATAGGGTAAAAATCTTCCCGTAGATGTTCACATCTTCAAAGCGGCCATTCAGGTATTCCGCTTCCCGCAGGCACCCTTCCAGCGTAAAACCGTTGCGCCGGGCAACGTTGTTGCTGCTCTGATTCGCCACCCGGCACTTAATCACAAAACGGCGGATCTCGCCGCGCTCAGCGTAATAGCGCATAAACGCCTGCAATGACTGAGAGAGGATCCCCTTCCCCTGATGCGCCTCGTCCAGCCAGTAACCGATATAACCCGCTTTGTTGGCAGGCTCTATCGAATTAAACGACAGCACGCCGACCAGCGCATCATCCCGGAAGATCAAAAACATTTTGGCGTAGCCGCGCTGGTGCAGCATCTGGTTACTTAGCACATTACGGCGGGTATCCTCTTCCGCGCCCACGTGCTGCGCCCAGTCAAAGGCGGTTTGCAGCCAGGTTTTGTTTTTGACGACGAGGTGATGGAGATCGGCGGTATAGCGCTCTTCGACGGCGCGAAGCTCGATATTCTGGGTAACTGGGATAATTTCTGCAGACATGGTGCCCCTCAATTGCCGGGTGGCGGCTGCGCCTTACCCGGCCTACTCTGGACGCATTTGTAGGCCGGGTAAGCGTTAGCGCCACCCGGCACAATCCCACAAGGATTAACGCATTATCCGGTCATCAACGTAGTGACGTTTATCCGGCGCTGGCGGGAAATACTGATACAGCCAGGTTTCACTGATGGCATCCCCCTGACAGCGCAGGAACAGGCGCATATCTACCGGCTCGGTCGAATCCGAGGTTGGGTACCAGTCAAACAGAATGCGATAACCGTCAAACGGTTCTACGTACAGGATCTCAACCTGCTTCGCCTCACCGCTGGAGAGAGTAATCACCGGCTCGATGCCTTTTGGCGCAGCGGCCTTCAGGTCGCCACCGACAAAGTCGATAGCAAAGCGGCGCGCCCACACTTTCGGGTAATTTTCACCTGGCGCCCAGCCTTCCGGGAAACCGCCCATGCCGGTGCGGGTGGCGAAAACATTAGCCAGCGGGGAACGCACCGGCGGCATTGCGCTCCAGTACAGGCGATATTTAAAGTCCAGCTCGTCGCCCGCTTTAACCGTTTTCTCCGGCTGCCAGAAGCAGACCACGTTATCCAGCGTTTCACCGGTGGTCGGGATCTCCATCAGGCCAACCGAGCCTTTACCCCAGTCGTTGCGCGGTTCAACCCACAGGCTTGGACGCTTGTTATACCAGCCCATCACGTCCTGATAGTGCGAGAAATCACGATCCAGCTGCAGCAGGCCGAACCCTTTCGGGTTTTTGTCCATATAGGCGTTGAACTGCAGCTTCTGCGGGTTGTTCAGCGGACGGCAGATCCACTCTCCGTTGCCGCGCCACATCGCCAGACGGTCTGAGTCATGGATTTGCGGGTGGATGGTGTCGCACATGCGTCGTTCGTTATTGCCGCAGCTGAACATACTGGTCATCGGCGCGATGCCGAGCTGTTTAATGTCTTTACGCGCATAGAGGTGGTTTTCCACCTCCATGATCACCTGGCTCTTCTCGCAGTGGATCACGAACTTATAGGCACCGGTAATGCTCGGGCTGTCCAGCAGCGTATAGACGGTAAACGTGGTGTCACCTGGCTTAACGGTTTCAAACCAGAAGGAGGTGAAGTCCGGGAACTCTTCCGGCGTGTCAGTAAAGGTGTCTACCGCCAGACCGCGCGCGGAAAGGCCGTACTGGTAGGTATCGTCAACCGCACGGAAATAGCTTGCGCCGAGGAAAGAGACGATATCGCGACGCGCCAGTTCCGGCGCCTTAAAGGCGCGGAAGCCTGCAAAGCCAAGATCGCTTTGCCCTTCCAGCTGTTTGGTATCCACACCGGTTTCACCGTAGCTGAACAACTCTGGTCGGAAGTGGATCTCACGCGCCATAGAGGTCGACTGGTCCAGCGAGAACATCCGCACGCGGCGGCGGAACCCCATTCCCATATGGAAGAACTGCACGTCCAGCTGACGCCCTTCAATGTTGTTCCACAGAGACTGCTTCTCATCGTAACGGATGGCGTTGTACGCCTGCGGCGTCATGGTCGCCAGCGTGTCCGGCAGCGGACGTGGCGCACCACCCCACGGGGTTTTCGCCAGGTCATGCGCCATGGATTGCAGTACGGAGAAGTCAAAACGACGGCTCTGACCGTCAGCGATGTCAGAGTCAGCAGCGTATGCCGCTTTGGAAAACAGGGAAGCAAGGCCAGAGGTGCCGCTCAGGGCTGCCACTGCCAGCGAGCCTTTTAGAAAACGTCTGCGATTCATGCCTGGAAAAACGTCCTTATGGTCGTGTGAATGTGTTTCGCGCTCGGCGAAATGACGGCAAGAAAGAACGCACAGCCTAAACAAAAATGGTTAAGAATCCAATTGTTGCCCGGTGATTATATGAACAAAGTGAGAAATATTTTCTGTCGACCAGAACGGCCCGAAAGTGGTGTAAAGAAAGCCTGGAAAATGTGTAGAAAAATGCCCCGGTGCGACATCAGTCACCGGGGCTAATGAGGCGGTTATTTTACGCTGACATCGATACCCGGAAAGTACTTATCAGCGAGTTTAGCGATCGTGCCGTCGGCACGCACTTTATCAATCGCGGCATCAAGCTGCTTTTTGGTGGCCTCGTCACCTTTACGCAACCCAAAACCGATCCCACTCCCGAGGATAGTGTCGTCAGACACCGGTTTGCCGATGAAGCCAAACCCTTTCCCCTGCGGCTTGCTGAGGAAACCTGCCTGCCCGGCCGCGGACATCACCAGCGAGGCGTCGATACGGCCATTAAGCAGGTCGCCCCAGGCCATATTCTGATCTTTATAAGACACCACGGTGACACCCTGCTTTTCCCAGTGCTCTTTCGCATAGGTTTCCTGAATTGAGCCCTGCAGCACGCCAATGGTTTTCCCCTTGAGCCCTTCTGGGGTCGCTTCTACCGCCGTACCGGCCTTGCCGACCAGCTGCGACGGAATGCGGTAAATCGGCTGGGTAAAATCAATGCTCTTGCGGCGCTGCTCGGTGATATTCATCGCCGAATTAATGGCGTCGAATTTCTTCGCCACCAGGCCCGGGATCAGCGCGTCAAACGAGGTTTCCACCCAGCTGCACTTCAGCGCTGCCGCTTTGCAAATGGCATTCCCCAGCTCAACGTCAAACCCTTCCAGTTCGCCTGAGGCATTACGGCTTTCAAACGGCGGATATTCCGCTTCCAGACCATAACGCAGCTCGGTCGCCGCGAAGGACGAAAAGGTACACAGCAATCCCATGCCGACGACTAACGCGCGTAATTTCATCTTATACTCCTCAGCGTGATTTAACCCGACACAGGGCCTGGGCACCTGCCCGTAACGTCGCCTCATCTTTCGCAAAAGAGAGACGAATCAATTTATTATCCGTACCGTCCGCATAAAACGCCGACAGCGGAATGGTGGCAACGCCGTACTCCACGATCAGCCGTTTCACCAGCTCGCTGTCGCGCTCATCGCTGAACGCGCTGTAATCCGCCAGCATGAAGAACGACCCGGCGCTCGGTAGCAGGGTAAACGGCGAATCGGCCAGCAGACCGTGCAGCAGATCGCGCTTACGCTGGTAAAACGCCGACAGCGAGAGCCAGGTTTGCGGATCGACCATATGCTCCGCAAAGGCGTACTGCATTGGCGTATCGGCAGAGAACATTAAAAATTGATGGACTTTACAAATCTCATCCATCAGTACCGCCGGGGCGACACAATACCCTACGCGCCAGCCGGTGACGTGATAGGTTTTTCCGAAAGATGAAATAATCACGCTGCGCTCCGCCAGCTGCGGGTGCGTGGCCATTCCATGATGCGGTTCACCGTCAAAAACCACGTGTTCGTACACTTCGTCAGACAAAATAATGATGTCGGTCTGGCGCGTCAGCGCCGCCAGCTGTTGCAGGTCATTGGCACAGAAGACCTGACCGCTCGGGTTGTGCGGCGTGTTAATGATGATCATGCGCGTGCGCGGGGTGATCGCGGCACGCACCTCATCCCAGTTGACGGCAAAATCCGGCACCGTGAGTTTGATAGCAATCGGGGTAGCCCCCTGCAGACGGACAATCGGCGCGTAGCTGTCAAAGGACGGTTCAAAGTAGATCACCTCATCACCGGGGTGCACGAGACCGCTTATCGCTGAATAGAGCCCTTCGCTGGCGCTGGCGGTCACCAGCACCTCGCTGGCAGGGTCATACTGCGTGCCGTAGAGCGTGGCAATTTTATCGGCAATGCGTTCTTTCAGCGGCTGCAGGCCGGTCATCGCCGCGTACTGGTTATGCCCTGACGCCATCGCTCGGGTGACGCCTGCAATCAGTTTCGGGTCACAGGAAAAATTCGGTGCGCCCTGAGAAAGGTTAATGGCGTTATGCTGTGCCGAAAGCTGGCCGATAACGGTAAAAATGGTGGTCCCCACATCTGGCAGTTTGGAGCGCGTTTGTACCGGCGTTCGTAAAGTCATCCTCTTTACCTTCTCATGGACATTGCATAACTATTCAAACAACAAGTGCGTTGCCGGGACAATCGAATTGTTGTCATAATAGCCATGAGAAAAATGCATAGCTGAGGTGTTTCAATGTCTCGCCGTTCGCTCCCCCTTAACGCCATCGACGCATTTTTAGTCACCGCGCGTCATCTGAATCTTACCCATGCCGCCGCAGAGCTGTGTCTGACCCAGGGGGCCGTGAGCCGTAAGATCGCCTCCCTTGAGGCGTGGTTTGGCTTTCCGCTGTTTGAGCGCCACGCCCGCGGGCTGCGCCTCTCACCGCAGGGCAGCGCCCTGCTTCCGGAGCTGCAATCCACTTTCGAACAGCTGCTGACCGTGGCCGACCAGGCCCGTAGCCAGCATACCGTGATCCGGCTTAAGGCCCCCACCTGCGCCATGCGCTGGCTGGTACCGCGCCTGCTGGAGGTGGAGCACGCGCATCCGGATCTGCAGATCGCGCTGACGACCACCACCGATCATAACGTCAATTTCAAAACCGAATCTTACGACGCGGCCATTGTGTTTGGCACGCATATGAGCGCAGGCGATCTGCTGTTCGAAGAGGCGCTCACGCCGGTCATCAGCCCGGTGCGGGCAGGTACAACGCTGGGTTCACTGACGTTCCTTCACCCAACGCGGGATAAGACCGACTGGTCACTGTGGCTGGCGAAGCAGGAAGGCCCCGGGTTTGTTATGCACAAAAATCAACACTTCGATACGATGGATCTCGCCATTACCGCCGCCATTCAGGGGCTGGGCGTCGCCATTGCCGACGAAACGCTGGTGGCAGAAGATGTGGGTGCCGGAAGGCTGATGCGGCCCTATGAGACAAGCGTAAAAACCGGCGCGAGCTACCGGCTGGTGCTGCGCGAAACGCCTGACGAAGAAAATGGTCTGGCGGCGTTTCGCGCCTGTTTACTTAATCGAGGCTGACGTGGTGCTTCATCACCCGTTTAAAGAGGCTCATGCGCGCGCGCATAAAGCGGTTTTCAAGCCTGAAACCTGCATGTTTATTCACACCGATACGTAGCAGCACGTCCCGTCCTTTGCGGCACGCGGGCCAGTGCGTCGGCCCCGACAGGCTATCATGCGTTCCGGCATCGCGCGCAAAGCTTACCCAGTAATCGGCTACCCTGGCAGCAAACTGTAAATCCCGTTCGTTGACATACTGACGTGAAGGCTCCACCTGGCCGAGGGTATCGAACACGTAGGGCACTTCATTGCCATGCCACGCGCCGTTGATATAGGTGGCATGCTCCGCTTCAGCGACATAGTCAAACCAGTAACGCCAGCAAAGCCCGCCGACACGCTGCTGCGCCTGCATCACGACATAGCCCATGGTGGTAAACGCCATATCGCGACACACCTGTCTGCCCAGCTCTTCGTCGCCTTTCACACCCGGATAAAGCAGCTTGATGAGCCCCAGCCCAAAACGGCGCTCCCGGCGAAGTTTCTGGATTTGCCCGGCGAGATCGATGCCAAACACCGCCATGACGCTGGCTTCATCGCTGTTAGAACCTATCATCACCGGCACAGGGTGCTGGCGGGCAGCGAAAAAAACATCCAGCATGGCCTCCGGCAGGACGCAATCCCCGACGATCGGCGCCGGGGCGATGTTGAGTGGCGCGGTCAGCGGCCAGAATGACTCAGGCGGGATCGCGCGCAGCTGCTCTGCCGTCGCGTTTTCCAGTCCAAAATGGGCGGCCAGTGCTTCCCCTTTTTGCAGTGCCAGCTGGCGCGGCGTGTCGGGCAAGGTATATCCACTCTGGACTATCGCCTTATGGAACAGCCCTTCCGCCAGCGGCGAGGCCAGCAACGACAGCACGCTGCGGGCGCCAGCGGACTCACCAAACAGGGTCACGTTATGCGGATCGCCCCCAAACGCGGTGATATTCTCCCGCACCCATTCAAGCGCGGCAATCTGATCAAGCAGAGCAAAATTATGCACTACCCGCTCTTCTTCCCCCTCCAGCGCGGGATGGGCGAAAAAGCCGAGATGGCCGAGACGGTAGTTAATCGTGACCACAACCACGCCGCGCGCGGCCAGCGATTTGCCGTGATACGGTGGCAAGCCACCGGCACCAATCGTAAACCCGCCCCCGTGCAGCCAGACCATCACCGGAAGCGATCCCGGGCGGTCGACGGGGGACCAGACATTCAGATAGAGACAGTCTTCAGAGAACTGGCCGGGATCGCCCCCGCCCAGCTCCTGACAATATTCGCTGCTTTGCCAGCTTGAGGCCGAAAATGCAGTGGCATCGCGAACGCCATCCCAGCGTTCTGGTGGACGCGGTGAGCGCCAGCGCCAGTCACCCACTGGCGGTGCAGCATAGGGAATACCGCACCAGCGGTGGACATTTTCATCGGTTAAACCAGTCAGTGCGCCCTGGCGCGTTTCAACCACAGGGGCGGAAGGATTTTGCATAACGACCTTATTTTTTCCATCACACCCCTGCAGAGTAACGGTTTCAGAGCAAACCGCAACGCTGTTTGCTGCGCGTTTCAGCCTCCTCATAGAGGGAGAATTCGTCATACACCGGGCAGCCGAGCGCGGCTTCAAACGCGTCGCGGCTGGCATTACCGTGACTGCGCGCCTGAGTTTCATTCCCGAGATTGGACTGGAAAATCCCGGCGGCGCTGACCGGAAGAAAATCTTCGTAGGTAATCGGCTGGGCAACGACCCACCCGCGCTCAATCAGCGGCTGCGGATCGTCGCCGGGACGGAACGCATGACGATGGGCTTCCCCGGCGGGCGTCAGACGGTAGCGGAAATAAGCCAGTTCCTGGCGGCGCATTAACAGCTCGCTGTCCGGGAAGGCACTGAAAATCTCACGCAAATGAAGCTGATGCGTCAGGTTATCTTTGCCGGTACCGGCCTTAGCCAGCAGGCTATCGTACAGTTCACGGCCTTTCGGCGTCAGCGCCACGCCGCGCTGTTCTATTTCACCGAAGCGGGCGGTGTGGGTGCCCTTATGTTCACCGGCAAACAGCACCGGCTCTTCAAGCGCCTTGAAGCTGGTTTGACGCAATAAAACGGGCACGTCACGACGCGGCGGCCCTTCGATCAGAATTTTGGGCTCAATACCATACTTCGGCATCAGCTCCTGCACCCGGTCAATATCCAGCGTGCGCGGCGTGAGGTGGTTAATATGGCACCCCGGGAAGCAGACCACATCCGCAATCAGGCGATGTTCGTTATGCAGTGCCAGATAAGTTTCCTGATCGACCGTCGCATGACGGTGCCAGCGGAAGGTTTCCAGCGCTTCCTGAACAAACTCACGCGCCTGGGCGTCAGTAAACTGCCCTTCTGATTCCCAGAGATCGAGAAGTGCCAGACAGCGCGGGGTAAAAATGTTCCGCTGAGCAAGGATCTCCGCCGCGCGCTCGCGTAGCGGGACGTTTTCAATCAGCTCAAGGCGCAGCAGTGAGGTAAAGATACGAAACGGATTCCGGCACAGCGCCGCATCATCTACCGGGCGAAACGCCGTTGAGTGAACCGGCACCCCCGCCTGAGAGAGATCGTAATAGCTGACCGGATACATGCCCATGATGGCAAACATACGACGCAGGGTGGAAAGCTCTTGCGCCGTGCCGACGCGGATCGCGCCGTGGCGCTCCACGTTCAGACGGGCAAGCTCATCGGCGTTCGCCAGTTGTTCATGTAATAGTGGGTTATTTTCCAGAACCGCCAGGTTTACGTCCGCGACCAGTTCGAGCAACGTGCCGTACTGCGGAACTTCCTGCTGGTACATCGCCGACATAGCCTGCGAAAAATGTTCCCGAATATCATCAGCCGTGATGGTGTTCGCCATGATGTCATGCCTCCAGTGAATATTACCTGGAGTGTAGAGAAACCCGTTCCTTCCGGGGGGAAGAATTTCTGATTTGTGATCTTAAGACGACAGTGGTCAAACCGTGTGCTACCGTCGCCTGCACAGCCCTTCCTGACGACAAATTAATCGCATTCGGTGCGCCATTATTATTTACCCTCAGCTTTCAAATTTTTAGTGGAAACTTAGGACTAATCCCACCCTTCGTTTACAAGTCCTTCCCACTCCTTCATATTTTTTCAGGTAAGCGAAGCGTAAAGCCGTCATTATTTCAAAATAACGATACCGCAAATAGCAAAGCGCATTTGACGAATAGCGCACAGCGACTAGAGTTATTACTCGAACGACGAGTGATACGGAATATATTCGTATCGTACTGACATAACCAATATATGAATATGAGGTTTAATATGGCAGAGCATCGTGGTGGTTCCGGTAATTTCGCGCAAGACCGTGAAAAAGCATCAGAAGCTGGTCGTAAAGGTGGCCAGCACAGCGGTGGTAATTTTAAAAACGATCCGCAACGCGCATCTGAAGCGGGTAAGAAAGGGGGACAGAACAGTCACGGCGGAGGCCGTAAATCTGATAACTCCTGATCTTATTTAGTACTCTTTTAATAAAACCAGAGAGCATGCTGCGGGCTGAAAAGCTCGCAGTACCCTTTCTTTATTTTACCGGAGCGTAATAATTATGAATATGAAAAGTGTAGAGGATGTATTTATTCATCTTCTGTCGGATACCTACAGCGCAGAAAAGCAGCTTACCCGAGCGTTAAGCAAACTTGCCCGCGCCGCCTCCAGCGAGAAGCTGAGCGCCGCCTTTACCGCACACCTTGAAGAGACGCAAGGTCAGATCGAACGTATCGACCAGATCGTGGAACAGGAAGACGGCATCAAGCTCAAGCGCATGAAATGCGTCGCAATGGAAGGCTTAATTGAAGAAGCTAATGAAGTCATCGAAAGCACGGAAAAAAATGAAGTCCGTGATGCCGCATTAATTGCCGCTGCGCAAAAAGTGGAGCATTACGAAATAGCCAGCTACGGTACCCTTGCCACCCTGGCAGAGCAGCTTGGCTATAAAAAAGCCGTTAAGCTTCTTGCAGAAACACTGGAAGAAGAAAAAGAGACCGACCTTAAACTCACCGATCTGGCCGTAGGAAATATTAACCAAAAAGCGCAAAAATGACGCTATAACACAGGTTAAATAAAATGAGCATCAGTCCCAGGACAATTAAACGGTGCCATTTAACGGCAGCTATAATATGGTTCATTCTCGCTATCCCTTCCGTAATATGGTGGAAGAGCAGCGTACTATGGGTCATTATCATCAGCATCTACGCTAATATTGTCGGCCATTTGTCTGGTTACAGTGCCGCGCGTGCCGATCAGGCTGCTGAAAGTGAGACCAAATAAGCGAACCCTAATGAGGATACAATGATGAATCACGTAGAACACTACCATGACTGGCTACGCGATGCCCATGCGATGGAAAAGCAAGCCGAATCTATGCTGGAATCCATGGCCAGCCGTATTGATAATTATCCTGATGTTCGCGCCAGAATTGAGCAGCATATTAATGAGACAAAACGGCAAATTACCTTGCTGGAAGAAATCCTCGACCGGAATGATATTTCTCGTTCAGTTTTAAAAGACTCGATGAGCAAAATGGCGGCGCTGGGGCAGTCCATCGGCGGCATGTTCCCGTCTGATGAGATCGTTAAGGGGTCGATCAGCGGCTATGTTTTCGAACAGTTTGAAATCGCCTGCTATACCTCCCTGCTCGCGGCGGCGAAAAAAGCGGGCGATACCGCCTCGATACCCGCTATTGAAACGATCCTCGCCGAAGAGCGCGAAATGGCCGACTGGTTGATTCGTCATATTCCGCAGACCACGGAACAGTTCCTGCTGCGTTCAGACGCATCGGGCGTCGAAGCAAAAAAATAATCAGGGAGAATCGCCATGTTCCGACACGTTAAACAGCTGCAATACACGGTTCGCGTTGCTGAACCGAACCCAGGCCTCGCCAATCTTTTACTGGAACAGTTCGGTGGGCCGCAGGGCGAACTGGCTGCCGCCTGCCGGTACTTTACGCAAGGATTGAGCGATGACGATCCGGGCCGTAAAGATATGCTGATGGATATCGCGACCGAGGAGTTAAGCCACCTCGAAATCATCGGTACCCTGGTGGGCATGCTGAATAAAGGCGCGAAAGGCGCGCTGGCGGAAGGGGTGGAAAACGAGGCCGAGCTGTATCGGTCCATGACCGAAAACGGCAATGACAGCCATATTACCTCCCTGCTCTACGGTGGTGGCACCCCGCTCACTAACTCTGCGGGCGTGCCCTGGACGGCGGCCTACGTGGACACCATCGGCGAGCCAACGGCGGACCTGCGCTCAAACGTGGCAGCAGAGGCAAGAGCGAAAATCATCTATGAACGTCTGATCAACGTGACCGACGATCCCGGCGTAAAGGATGCCCTGGCGTTTCTGATGACGCGCGAGGCGGCGCATCAGCTCTCCTTTGAGAAGGCGCTGCAGTCTATCCGTAATAATTTCCCGCCGGGAAAATTGCCGCCAATCGAGGAATTCACCAACAAGTACTACAATATGTCTGAAGGTGGAGAGGTTCGCGGAAGCTGGAACAGCGATAAACATTTCGATTACGTTGAGTCCCCCAGCCTGCGGTTGACGGCGGCGATGGCAGCGCAAGCGTCACGCTCACAACCGAACAGGCAACCCTGGTCAAGGCGATGTCTGCCCGTACGAAGTCCGATCCACATTCCGACCCGCTGACCGGTGCCGAGCTGGGTGCCGGTAAGACTAAACCGTAATCGGTTTTGCCGGGCAGCCATAAACTGCCCGGCAATTCTCGTGCCCCATCGTTTCAGAGGTACGGACCATGTTCGAACTCGACGCGTTCCATCTGGCCAGAATTCAGTTCGCTTTTACCGTCTCGTTTCATATCCTTTTTCCTGCGATCACCATCGGCCTCGCCAGCTATCTGGTTGTGCTGGAGGGCATGTGGCTGCGCACCAAAAACGACGTCTGGCGATCGTTGTACCATTTCTGGCTCAAGATATTTGCCGTTAACTTCGGTATGGGGTCGTTTCCGGATTGGTCATGGCGTACCAGTTTGGCACCAACTGGAGCGGATTCTCACAGTTCGCGGGCAGTATCACCGGTCCACTCCTCACCTATGAAGTCTTAACCGCTTTCTTCCTGGAAGCCGGTTTCCTGGGTGTAATGATGTTCGGCTGGAATAAGGTTGGCCCGGGCCTGCACTTCTTTTCCACCTGCATGGTCGCGCTCGGCACCTTAATGTCGACCTTCTGGATCCTCGCCTCCAACAGCTGGATGCATACGCCGCAGGGGTTCACCATCGAAAACGGACAGGTCATTCCGCAAGACTGGCTGGCAATCGTCTTTAACCCCTCCTTCCCTTATCGCCTGATTCATATGGCTATTGCCGCGTTTCTGAGCAGCGCGCTGTTTGTCGGCGCGTCGGGTGCCTGGCACCTGCTGCGCGGTAACGATACGCCCGCCATCCGGACCATGTTCTCGATGGCCATGTGGATGGCACTGCTGGTCGCCCCCATCCAGGCGGTGGTGGGCGATATGCACGGCCTGAACACGCTTGAGCATCAGCCCGCCAAAATCGCCGCCATTGAGGGACACTGGGAAAATCCGCCCGGCGAGGCCACCCCACTGCTGCTGTTTGGCCTGCCGGATATGGAGGAGGAACGCACCAAATACGGCCTCGAGATCCCCGCGCTCGGCAGCCTGATCCTGACGCATAGCCTGGATAAACAGGTTCCGGCCCTGAAAGATTTCCCGAAAGAAGATCGCCCAAACTCGACCATCGTTTTCTGGTCGTTCCGCATCATGGTCGGGATGGGGCTGCTGATGATTACCCTCGGTCTGCTCAGCCTCTGGCTACGCTACCGTCACCGGCTTTTCCACTCGCGCCCGTTCCACTGGTTTGCGCTCTGCATGGGGCCAGCGGGGCTGCTGGCGCTGCTCGCCGGCTGGGTAACCACCGAAGTGGGCCGTCAACCGTGGGTGGTCTATGGTTATCTGCGCACGATTGATGCGGTCTCCCTGCACAGTACTCTGCAAATGAGCATCAGCTTGCTGGCCTTCTTCGTTGTTTACTCGTCGGTGTTCGGCGTGGGGTATGTTTACCTCATCAGGTTGATTAAGAAAGGTCCGCAGCCCGTCGATACGCTGACGTCAAACACGTCGGGCACTCCCGCCCGTCCGCTGTCTGCCGCGGAGTCCGTTTCAGAACAGGAGAGAATCTGATGGGCGTTGATATCGCTGTTATCTGGTTTGCCATCATCGTCTTTGCCACGCTGATGTACATCATTATGGATGGCTTTGATTTGGGCATCGGTCTGCTGTTCAACTTCGTGGGCGATGCCAGGGAACGCGATGTGATGGTTAATAGCGTGGCCCCGGTGTGGGACGGTAACGAAACCTGGCTGGTACTCGGCGGCGCGGGATTGTTCGGCGCGTTTCCGCTGGCCTACGCGGTGATTATTGATGCGTTGACCATCCCCCTCACCGCCATGCTCATCGGCCTCATCTTTCGCGGCGTCGCCTTTGAGTTCCGTTTTAAAGCGACGCCCTCACACCGCAAATTCTGGGACTACTCCTTCGCAGGCGGGTCCTTGCTCGCCACCTTCAGCCAGGGGATCGTCGTAGGGGCAGTGATCAATGGCTTTGACGTGGAAGGCCGGCGCTTTGTCGGCTCTGCGCTTGACTGGCTGACGCCCTTCAATCTTTTCTGTGGCATCGGGCTGGTCGTTGCCTATACGCTGCTGGGGACCACCTGGCTCATAATGAAAAGTGAAGGCGCACTGCAAAACCGCATGCGCGAGCTGACGCGCCACGTGCTGCTGGCACTGGTGGTGGTTATTGCGGTGGTCAGCGTCTGGACGCCGCTTGGCTGGCAGTACGTGGCCGACCGCTGGTTTACCTTGCCCAACTTCTTCTGGTTCCTGCCGGTTCCCCTGCTGGTAGGGCTGTTTACGGTGCTGATCTGGCGGCTGACCCGCAACCCGGCCAGCCACTCGCGTCCGTTCCTGCTCACGCTGGGGCTGATCTTCCTCGGTTTTAGCGGCCTGGGTATCAGCCTGTGGCCAAACATTATTCCGCCCCATATCACCCTGTGGGAAGCCGCGGCACCGCCCGCCAGCCAGCTATTTATGCTGGTCGGCACCCTGCTGATCATTCCGGTGATTCTGGTGTACACCGCCTGGAGCTACTACGTCTTCCGGGGCAAAGTGTCGGATACTGAAGGCTATCACTGAGGAACGCTATGACAGACTGGCATACACGGGCCATTATTTATCAAATTGATACCGCACTGTTTTATGATATGAACGGCGATGGTTGTGGAGACATCGCCGGAATTGCGGCCAAGCTGCGTTATATCCGCCGCATGGGCGCGACGGTTATCTGGATCACCCCATTTTACCTCACCCCCTTTCTGGACGAAGGCTACGACGTTAGCGACCATCTGCAGGTGGATCCGCGCTTCGGTAAACTGGCCGATATCATCGCCTTTATCGAACAGGCCCGGGAGCTGGGCATGCAGGTCATAATTGAGCTGCTGATCCAGCATACCTCAGACGCGCATCCGTGGTTCCAGCAGGCCCGCCGAAACCCGGCATCCCCCTATCGTGATTACTACCTCTGGTCGGACAACGACGATGACGACACGCCCCCAATGTTTCCCGGCGTGGAAAAGAGCGTCTGGAGCTGGGACGACGAGGCGGGACAGTACTACCGGCATATGTTTTACCGCCATGAGCCGGATCTGAACCTGACCTCGCCTGCGGTACTTAAAGAGATTGAGAACATCATTCTGTTCTGGCTTAAGCTGGGTGTGTCGGGCTTTCGCCTGGACGCCGCCACCCACCTCACCAGACAGGCAGGAAACGGTGACGAAAAAAAGGGGCTGTGGATCCTGGAGCATATGCGCCGTCTTATTGAGCAACGTAATCCAGACGCGATCCTGCTGGGTGAAGTCGACGTCGACGTCAAGACGTATAAAGACTACTTCGGCAATAACGAACGCCTGAATCTGGTGCTCAATTTCTGGCTCAATAAGTATTTTTACGTCAGCCTGGCGAGGAAAAGCGCCCGTCCGCTGCGTAATGCGGTGAAAAAGATGATCGTCCCGCCCAACTCATGCTGTTTTGCCAACTGGCTGCGCAATCATGACGAGCTGGATCTGGAGGGCATTAGTCAGAAAGATAAGCAGTTTGTCCTTGATACCTTCGCCCCTGACGAAGAGATGAACGTCTATCAGCGCGGGATCCGCCGCCGCCTGGCGCCGATGCTGAATGGCGATCACAAGCGGCTGGCGTTCTGTCACGCCGTGCTCTTTTCCCTGCCGGGTGTCCCGGTGATGCGCTACGGGGATGAGATCGGCATGGGCGACGACCTGGAACTGGAAGAGCGTTACGCCGTTCGTACGCCGATGCAGTGGGCCGGATCGGCGGGGGGCGGTTTTTCCGCGGCCAACCCGGAAAAATTTATTGCCCCCATCATCGATCGCGGCCCGTATCGCTATCAGAAAATCAACGTCGCTGATTCGCTGCTTCACCGCAACTCGCTTCTGCACCGCATCATGGATATTGCCAATACCCGCTCAGAGTTCCCCGAAATTGCCGTTGCGCCCTTTCGTCTCATTACCCTCGATCACGACGCGGTGCTGGGGCTGTATTACGAGACCGATGAACGCAGCATCCTGACCTTCGTCAACTTCAGCGACCAGCCGGTGAAGTTCGCCGCAAAAGGGATCCGCAATGCCACCTGGACCGCCTGTCTCGCGGACAAACGCTACGACGACGCGCTGGTGTGCAGCAAAACCGTCGAGCTCACTCTTGGCGGCTACGGTTACCGCTGGTTCTGGACCCACCGTAGCGCGCTGCGCTGATTATCTTCTCCCTCGAATTATCAGGCGGGTCAGCATAATCCCCGCCACCGCGAGGGCGCCCAGTGCCACCTTGCCAGGCATACCGGAGGTGACGGACGGGGCTCGGTTCTTCGCCTCGTCTGTAAAACGGCCATGGATTTTGTGCAGATCATTAACCGGCTGGTCAAGATAGTCCCGGCGATCCGGTGCGTTCAGATCGTCGGTCATCTGACCTTCCCAGGCTTTTTTAACCATCAGCCGGTCAAGTAAACCCGGGAAAAGAAATTGCCCGACGATCGACTGAATCGTGCTGCCTCCCACCCACAGTTCCCGTACCGGTTTTTGTGCAACCTTAAAGATGGCGCGGGCGGCGACTTCGGGCTCAAAAACCGGTGGCACCGGGCGCATCGCCCAGGCGAACTTATTCCTCGCCCATTCGAACTGCGGCGTGTTAAGCCCCGGCATCTGAACCATCGAAAGCTGAACCCGGCTGTTTTCATGCATCAGTTCGGTACGCACCGCATCGGTGAAGCCGCGGATCGCCGCTTTGGCGCCACAGTAAGCGGACTGCAAAGGAATGGAACGGTAGGCCAGCGCGGATCCCACCTGGATAATCACGCCTCTGTCGCGGGGCACCATCAGCTCCAGCGCGGCGCGAGTGCCGTTGACAAAGCCGAGGTAGGTCACGTCAGTCACACGACGAAACTCATCCGGCGTAAGGGTGCGAAACGGTGCCAGCACGGCGCCCATGGCATTGTTAACCCACACGTCAATCGCCCCAAGGCGATACTCAATCTCGTTAGCCGCATCCACCACCGCCTGACTGTCGGCGACGTCCGCCTGCACCGCGTGGGCATTGACCCCAAAGCGCTTTAATTCCTCCTGAGTGGAGTGCAGGCTGGCTTCATCGCGGGCGATAAGTCCCACATCGTAGCCCGCCTTTGCAAAGTGCAGTGCCGTGGCTTTTCCCACGCCCGCCGTCCCGCCAGTAATCACTATGACAGCCATACAACCTCCACGTGAATTTACCCGATATTGTCGTCCGACAAGGTTGTTACCAGTTCAGCCAGCGCAAAATGCACCGCTTTTTCCACCACGTCCTGACAGTCACCGGAGAAAAGAACGGTGCGGGTTTTCGTCTCGCCGCAAATATTCCAGCCAAAGCAGACCGTCCCTGCCGCCGTCCCATCGTCGCCCCCTTCAGGGCCTGCGTATCCGCTGATGGCAATGCTGATATCCGCCTGGGCCATATCGCGGATACTGGCGGCCATCTCGCCCACCGTCGGTTCGCTGACGGCGGTATAGCGCGCCAGCGTTTCAGAACGCACGCCGAGGATCCGCGCTTTTGCTTCATCGCTGAACACCACCAGCCCGACATCATAAAAATCGGCGGTGTTCTCTTCTGCGCACAACGCGACCGAGAGCTTTCCCCCCGTACAGGATTCCGCCGTGGTTAAGCGCAGCCCGGCATCGGTTAATTTACTCGCCAGCTTTTTCGTTAATTCACTTACGGTATAATGATCGTCGTGAAAAAGATTGCTCATTTTGCCGCCTCTTATTTCTCAAAAGGAATGATTGAAATATGCCCATTACGTTCGAATATGGCATATTTGATTTCACTCATTTTTGTAATGCCATTATTCTGACGCGCTGACACCAGAATATCATCACAGGATACGTCGACTTTTTTGAGTTTATCCGCTAACGGCACGCCATTCTCTACCAGAATGACGGGATTACCATCCAGAATATTTTCCACCGGGGAAAAATATTTCTTCATCAACCCAAAGAGAATATCCACTACCACCAGCGTGGTAATCGTTATCATCGCCCCGGTGACAGAAAAGTCCTGCCCCAGAAGCGCCTGCTGCGTGGCTTCACTAATAATTAACAGTAGAATAAGGTCAAAGCTGGTCATCTGTAGCAGCGCGCGTCGCCCCGCCACTTTAAATACCACCACGAGAAACAGATAAATCGCCAGCGCACGAAAGACCATATCCATATCAGCCTCCTACGGGTAAATAAATTGCCAGACGGTGATCTCCGGCTCGTTGTTTGCGCGGATGACAGTATTCCACTTACCGGCCCGGGTCGGGGTCGTGAAGTACAACACGGAGAACCTGTCTGACTTCTGGAGCGTGTCATAGACGAAATAAAGGGTTTTCCCACGGCTATACATTCTGTCCGGCTGCGGCCAGACGCTGCCGGGTTCGTAAACGTCGCTGCGCTCGCTGGTGATGCTGAGCGTGAAGTGACCCGCCGTTTTCACCGGAAACGTAAATTGCATCCTTGACTCGGTCTCCCGACGGCCAAAACGTTCATAGTGAATGGTCAGAGATTTAGCAGAATTGGTCCTGGACGTGTCGCTCACCATGCCGCTGGAAAACAGACCGGCCATCGCTGCGATGATAATACCTAAAAGCAGCACAAAACCCACCTGGCGAAATGCATATTCAAACCTGAGCAAGCGATAACTCTCATCTATCCCGGGTAACTTTTCATTTTCACGCTTCATGGTTGTCGTCACCGTTTCGCTTATTTTATGAGTGTTTTGATTTCAAAAGAGATTGTTTTTAAGACTTATCACATTTGCCACATAAAGGAATAGCAACAATACTTAATAAGTCAAGACACCCAAAAATGAAGGATATCAGATGAAATTATCACTTATTTCCGCTTTTTTGATATTTTTGGTTCCATCAGCATGGGCAGATAATAACGGCGGGTTACAAAAAGGTGACGCGCCGCCCCCGCCTCACGCGCTGGATAGCGGATATCGTGGAACGGATGATGCGCGTATTATGACCATCGATCAGGCAAAACAAATGCATGACGGTGCGACAATTTCATTACGCGGTAATCTTATTGATGGTAGCGGCGATAAGTTTGTATTCCAGGATAAAACCGGAAAAATCGACGTTATTATTCCCCAGGCAGTCTTCGACGGCAGAACGGTAAAACCCGACCAGATGATCAGTATCAACGGTTCGCTTGATAAAAAATCATCTCCTGCCGTCGTCCGTGTTGATCGTTTGCAGAAATAATTCAGCGAAGCGTTAACGCTGCAACTATCCATCAAATCTCACCCCTTGGCTTAAGGAGTCAGCTATGAGTGATACTACACAACGTACGAACGCTTACCCGCAACCCCCGTTCCCGGAACAGCCGCAAACGCCGCCGGGACTGGCATCAGAGATGCAACCTGTACCCGATCATGGGGAAAAAAGCTACAAAGGGCATGGCCGCCTTACCGGCAAAAAAGCGCTGATCACCGGGGGTGACTCCGGGATAGGTCGCGCGGTGGCTATCGCCTATGCCCGTGAAGGGGCTGACGTTGCCATCAACTATTTACCTGAAGAGGAAAAAGACGCCGCAGAGGTGATCGCGCTGATCAAAGCGGAAGGACGCAAAGCCATCGCGCTGCCGGGGGATATCCGGGATGAAACCTTCTGTCAGAATCTGGTCGAGGAAGCCGTCTCGAAGCTGGGTGGCCTGGATATTCTGATCAATAACGCGGGTCGTCAGCAGTACCGGGAATCCCTGGAAGAGCTCACCACAGAAGACTTTGACGCGACGTTTAAAACCAACGTTTATGCCCCCTTCTGGATCACCAAGGCGGCGCTGCGCCATCTGAAGGCGTCGTCCGTTATCATTAACACCTCCTCGGTTCAGGCAGTGAAGCCCAGCCCCGTGCTGCTGGACTACGCCCAGACGAAAGCCTGTCTGGCCGTATTTACGAAATCCTTAGCCAAACAGCTGGGTCCAAAAGGCATTCGCGTCAACGCGGTGGCGCCTGGACCGTACTGGACGGTGCTGCAGTCAAGCGGCGGTCAGCCAATGGAAAAAGTGAAGGAGTTTGGCGGCGATACGCCACTGGGGCGTCCGGGTCAGCCGGTAGAAATTGCTCCGCTGTATGTCACGCTGGCCTCGGATGCGTGTTCCTATACGTCCGGTCAGGTGTGGTGTTCTGACGGCGGGGATGGCGTGATCTAATGGGGTACTGATGTAACCCCTCGGCAATGAGCAATAAATGAACAAGGACGTTCGCCTGCAGCCCCTCCCGAAAAACATGTTGTAACTCAAACAGATCAAATGTTAAAAATATTTTGCTATCAGGTTATCAAAATTAAACAACTTAACTTGTCACCCGCATCGCTCTGTTTTTAACATCGCCTATGGAAAAAAATGGTCTGTTCAGTCAGCGCATACGCTTGCGCCATTTGCATACATTTGTGGCCGTCGCTCAACAGGGAACGCTGGGGCGAGCGGCTGAAACCCTTAATCTGAGCCAGCCTGCGCTCTCAAAAACCCTTAACGAGCTGGAACAGCTCACCGGCGCCCGTCTTTTCGATCGCGGTCGGTTGGGCGCACAGCTTACCCTCGTGGGCGAACAGTTCCTGACGCACGCCGTTAAGGTGCTGGATGCGCTCAACACCGCAGGCCAGTCCCTGCACAGAAAAGAAGAGCACACCAGTGACGTGGTACGTGTGGGTGCCTTGCCTACCGCAGCGCTGGGCATTTTGCCGCCCGTGATTGGTCAATTCCACAAGCAGCAACGGCATACCACGATTCAGGTTGCCACCATGAATAACACCATGCTGCTCGCGGGGCTCAAATCGGGGGAACTGGATCTGGGTATCGGTCGTATGTCTGACCCTGAACTGATGGGCGGTCTCAATTACGAACTGCTGTTTCTGGAATCCCTGAAGCTGGTGGTGCGTCCCGACCATCCTTTACTGCAGGATACCGTGACGTTAAGCCGCGTCATGGAATGGCCCGTGGTGGTCTGCCCGAAAGGCACCGTCCCGCGCCAGGCCGCCGAAAACTTGCTGCAAATGCAGGGATGTACACTACCCTCAGGGTGTATCGAAACGCTGTCGGCCTCGCTGTCACGCCAGCTCACCCTCGATTATGACTACGTCTGGTTCGTTCCCTCCGGTGCGGTAAAAGATGATTTGCGTCAGGGAACCCTGACCGCTCTGCCGGTGACCGCCCCGGGTGCCGGTGAACCTATCGGCATTTTAACCCGCGTAGACACGCCGCTCTCAACGGGTGCGCAGACGCTGCTGAGCGCCATCCGTAAATCCATGCCGGTTTGAATTCTTCCCTTCACCCTAACCCTCTCCCCAACGGGGCGAGGGATCTGTCCTGTGCGCTAATCAAATAATGCGGAATGATTCATTAACAATTGCGTAAAACAATTTAACAGTTTTATCATAGCCACGAATTCACCAAATGGTTCGTAAATCTTTTGATAAAGATGAATTCACCCGTGTTAATCATTATTCCCGCCGATTTTATTACCCAACTGGTACACCCGGCATAGCGGTGGGATCTAAGGAGACAGAAATGGCATTTGGCAGCGCGCCACGTGGGATACCGCGTATCCTGCAGTGGCTTCTTGCCGGACTGATGTTGCTCATCGGTCTGGCCGTCGGCGGGCTGGGGTTTAAGCTCGCCACCGTGGGCGGAAGTTGTTACTTCCTGATAATGGGCGTGGTAATGGTGATTGCCGCGATCCTGATTTTCCTCAATCGCACCAGCGGGATTGTCCTTTACAGCATCGCGTTTATTGCCTCGCTGGTCTGGGCGGTAAGCGATGCGGGCTGGGATTTCTGGCCGCTCTTCTCCCGCCTGTTTACCTTCGCCGTACTGGCTTTCCTTTGTGCCATCGTCTGGCCTTACCTGCGTGGAGCAAACCACAATTACCCCAACAAGGCGCCTGCTTTTAGCGTTGCGGCGGTCCTGGCCGTGGCGATGCTGGTTAGCCTTGGCTGGATGTTTAAGCCCCAGACTCTCGTGGCGGCGAATGAACCCGTTCCGGTTAAACCCGTCACACCCGGTGAGCAGCAAAAGAACTGGGCGCACTGGGGCAACACCACACACGGTGACCGCTTCGCCGCACTGGATCAAATTAACAAGCAAAACGTCAGCGAACTGAAAGTCGCCTGGATTGCCCATACCGGCGATATTCCACAGAGCAACGGCTCTGGCGCGGAAGACCAGAACACGCCTTTACAGATTGGCGATACGCTGTACGTTTGTACCCCGTACAGTAAAGTGCTGGCGCTGGACGTGGACTCCGGGAAAGAAAAATGGCGCTACGATTCTAAAGCCACCGCGCCTAACTGGCAGCGCTGCCGCGGTCTGGGCTATTTTGAAGACCACCATAACGTGACAACGTCACAGGAAACCGCGCAGCCTGCCGCATGCCCTCGCCGTCTGTTCCTGCCGACCACCGATGCCCGCCTGATTGCCATCAATGCGGATAACGGCAAGGTCTGCGAAGATTTTGGCGAACACGGCACCGTGGATCTGAGCATCGGTATGGGTGAGATCAAGCCGGGATATTATCAGCAGACCTCCACGCCGCTGGTCGCCGGGAACGTGGTCGTCGTCGGCGGTCGCGTCGCGGATAACTTCTCCACCGGCGAACCCCCGGGCGTGGTACGTGCGTATGACGTTCACACCGGTAAGCTGGCCTGGGCGTGGGATCCGGGTAATCCGAACCTGACCGGCCTGCCGCCGGAAGGACAGACCTACACCCGCGGTACGCCAAATGTCTGGTCGGCCATGTCTTACGACGCCAAACTGAACCTGATTTATCTGCCAACCGGCAACGCCACCCCGGATTTCTGGGCGGGTGAGCGTACCGCGCTGGACGATAAATACAGCTCTTCTATCGTCGCCGTTGATGCCACCACCGGCCAGGTGCGCTGGCATTTCCAGACCACCCACCACGATCTGTGGGACTTCGACCTGCCTTCCCAGCCGCTGCTGTATGACCTGCCTGACGGCAAAGGCGGCACCACGCCTGTACTGGTGCAGACCAGCAAGCAGGGCATGATCTTTATGCTCAACCGCGAAACCGGTAAGCCGGTCGCGAAGGTAGAAGAGCGTCCGGTACCGGCTGGTAACGTTGAAGGTGAACGCTACTCACCCACCCAGCCGTATTCCGTCGGCATGCCGATGATTGGCAACCAGACGCTGACTGAATCCGACATGTGGGGCGCGACGCCTGTCGACCTGCTGCTGTGCCGTATTCAGTTTAAAGAGATGCGTCATCAGGGTGTCTTCACCCCGCCGGGTCTTGACCGTTCCCTGCAGTTCCCTGGCTCGCTGGGCGGAATGAACTGGGGCAGCGTCTCGGTTGACCCGAACAACAGCCTGATGTTCGTCAACGATATGCGCCTCGGACTGGCAAACTACATGGTGCCGCGCGCTAACGTGGCGAAAGACGCCAGCGGCATTGAGATGGGCATCGTCCCGATGGACGGCACGCCGTTCGGCGCAATGCGTGAACGTTTCCTGTCACCGCTCGGCATTCCGTGCCAGAAACCGCCGTTCGGCACCATGTCCGCGGTCGATCTGAAATCCGGCAAACTGGTGTGGCAGGTGCCTGTCGGTACGGTGGAAGACACCGGCCCTCTGGGCATTCGCATGCACATGCCTATCCCAATCGGGATGCCAACGCTGGGCGCGTCGCTCTCAACCCAGTCCGGCCTGCTGTTCTTCGCCGGTACTCAGGATTTCTACCTGCGTGCGTTTGATACCGCCACCGGAAAAGAGATCTGGAAAGACCGACTGCCGGTTGGCAGCCAGTCCGGGCCGATGACTTACGTCTCACCGAAAACCGGTAAACAGTACATCATCATTAACGCTGGGGGCGCTCGCCAGTCACCGGATCGCGGTGATTACGTTATCGCATACGCGTTACCTGATAAGAAATAAGCTGTGAAAAAGGGACCGAAGGGTCCCTTTTTTCTGCCCGGTGGCGCTTCGCTTACGCGGGCCTACTGACCTGGTTTTTGTAGGTCGGGTAAGGCGTAGCCGCCACCCGACACACCCCACGGCTCAGAACGTCTCCCAGTTATCTCCGGAAACCGTCGCCGCCGGGCGCAACGGCGCGTTCTTCGCCACTGGCACAGACGTCACCGCGCGGCCAGGCTTCGCGCCGCTTAAACGAAACGCCCCCACAGCCTCGGTCAGACGTGCGCCCTGTTCTTCCAGGGATGCCGCGGCTGCGGATGCTTCTTCCACCAGCGAGGCGTTCTGCTGGGTCACTTTATCCATCTCCGAAATCGCCTGGCTGACCTGCACAATACCGCGGCTCTGCTCATCCGATGCGGCGGCAATTTCCAGCATGATGTCGGTCACGCGCTTAACCGCGTCGACGATTTCATTCATGGTGTTACCCGCAGCCACCACCTCACCCGACCCCTGATCGATAAGGGAAACCGACTCATTGATCAGGCTTTCGATCTCTTTTGCCGCGTTGGCGCTACGGCTTGCCAGCGTACGCACTTCACTGGCTACCACCGCAAATCCACGCCCCTGTTCACCCGCGCGCGCCGCTTCTACCGCCGCGTTCAGTGCCAGAATATTGGTCTGGAAAGCAATGCTGTTAATCACGGCGGTAATCTCAGAGATCTTCTTCGAACTGCTGGAGATGTTGCCCATCGTTTTGACCACGCCGGAGACCATCTGGCCGCCACGGCTGGCTTTTCCGGAGGCATCTTCCGCCAGCTTGCTGGCATGATGCGCGTTATCAGCGTTCTGTTTCACCGTGGCGGTTAACTGTTCCATGCTCGCGGCGGTCTGCTCAATGGCCGCGGCCTGCTGCTCGGTGCGCGAAGAGAGGTCAGTATTACCGGCAGAAATCTCGCTGGTTCCGCGATAGATCTCCTCCGCGCCCTGACGCACGGTGCCAACCGTTGTTTCGAGGGAGTGCTGCATGGTTTGCAGATCGCGCGTCAGACGGCCAATTTCGCTGCGTCCGGCCACATCGTCCGGCATCGTCAGGTCACCTTTTGCAATATTCTCGATACGTTTCGCAGCACGCTGTAGCGGATGAATGACCGTGCGGCGCAGCACAACGAAGGTCATCGCGGTCAATACCAGCGCCAGCACAAACGCGCCCACCATAAACATCAGCCCCAGCTGCGTGCGGCTGTGCGCCTGCGCCGTTAGCGCATTGGCACGGTCGGTGCGGATCTTAATCGCCTTCAGCAGCACGGCATTGTAAGCGTCATCCAGCGGGCGCGCGGTTTCATTTTCGTGGTTGATGATCGCTTCGAACATGCCGTTTTTGGCAAATTTGACCATCGGCTGCATGCCCGCGATATAGGCGTCGTAGCGCGCTTTCAGGTCAGCATCCAGCGCTTCGTCTTCAGCGGTACGCACGGAGCGATTCATATACGCGTTAAAGCTATCCTGAGACTGCTTGATACGCGTTTCCGCCTCGCTGATGTTCTGCTTCATCGCATCCATCTCTGCGATACGGCTTGCCGCGCCGGCGTGGATCAGATTAATACGCGCGGTGCGCAGATGGTTTGAGCTGTTCGACAGCCCCATACGCACCTGAATCTCAGATGTGACATCCTGCAGATCCTTATCGGCCTGCAGCAGGAAATATCCCGCCAGACCCGAGCTCAAGGCAAACAGCAAAATAATGCCACCGAGAATGGAGGAAAACAGCGGAACCAGCCTGATGTGATGCAAGAAGCCCAGCTTACGCTGCGCCTGCATCGAAGTAGTGTTGTCCATGACCGTCGACTCTCTTATAGGTAAGATGCGTAAAAACACGCCTGTTAGATAGTCATCGGCACGGCAGAGATTTAGATTACGGCTAAAAACGCCGCACTGGTCACACTTTAGAGAAGATTATTAAAGAAATGCCAGCGGCTAAAAACCGCTGGCAGAAGAGTTACTTGTCGCCGAAATGAATAACGGTACGGATAGATTTTCCGTCGTGCATCAGATCAAACGCTTCGTTGATCTGCTCCAGCGGCAAACGGTGAGTAATGAACGGATCGAGCTGAATCTTACCGACCATAGCATCTTCAACCATCCCCGGAAGCTGGGTACGGCCCTTCACGCCGCCAAACGCGGAGCCGCGCCACACGCGTCCGGTGACCAGCTGGAATGGACGGGTTTTAATCTCCTGACCCGCGCCGGCCACACCAATAATGATGCTCTCGCCCCAGCCTTTGTGGCAGCATTCCAGCGCGGAACGCATGACGTTAACGTTGCCGATACACTCAAAGCTGAAGTCCACTCCGCCGTCGGTCATCTCAACAATGACATCCTGAATCGGTTTTTCGTGATCTTTCGGGTTAACGAAATCGGTCGCGCCCATTTCACCCGCCAGTTTGAATTTCTCCGGGTTAGTGTCGACCGCAATAATACGCCCGGCCTTCGCCTGCACCGCGCCCTGAATCACCGCCAGACCAATGCCGCCGAGACCGAACACCGCCACGGTATCGCCCTCTTTGACTTTTGCCGTGTTATGGACCGCGCCAATGCCGGTCGTCACGCCGCAGCCCAGCAGGCAGACTTTATCCAGCGGCGCCTGCGGGTTCACCTTCGCCAGAGAGATCTCCGCGCAAACGGTATACTCGCTGAAGGTGCTGGTGCCCATGTAGTGGTAAATCGGCTCGCCGTTATAAGAGAAACGGGTCGTCCCGTCCGGCATCAGCCCTTTGCCCTGCGTGGCGCGAACAGCCTGGCAGAGGTTGGTCTTGCCGGATTTACAGAACTTACACTCGCCGCATTCCGCCGTGTACAGCGGGATAACGTGATCGCCAGGCTTCAGGCTGGTCACGCCCTCGCCCACCTCCACAACGATCCCGCCGCCTTCGTGTCCCAGTACCGCCGGGAAAACACCTTCCGGATCGTCGCCGGACAGCGTGAACGCATCGGTATGGCAAACGCCGGTATGGGTAATTTTGATCAGCACTTCGCCTTTTTTCGGTGGTGCGACGTCGATTTCAACGATTTTCAGCGGCTGGCCGGGGCCAAATGCAACAGCAGCGCGAGATTTCATAGGTCTTCCCTTTTTGTCAGGTGTGTGGGTTTATTTTAGATAAGAGCGCAGCAAATGGCCGACTTCTGCCATGCGCACGGCTCGCTGATCCGGCGTTGTCTCTCCCGTCACCAGCTCATCTTTGAGATGAATTTCTACCATTTCGCCCATCAGGCCATTGGCAGCACCGCGCACGGCGGCAATTTGCTGCAGGATAGCCAGACAGGGATCGCCCGACTCCAGTGCGCGTTCAAGGGCATCGACCTGGCCCCGAATGCGACGGACGCGAGTAAGAATACGTTTTTTATCTTCGGGTGAATGCGGCATACGCCCTCCTGATACTATAGGGGGTATGGTATCAATGAAATCAACTTTCTGTAAACATGAAGTTTAATAGGGTTATTGCATGGGTTTATGCGATATGGGTAAAAGACAATAGTATGACAAATGACGAATCAGGATGAGTGCTCCTCGGTATGCGAAATAACCACCACAACAAGGCGTTCTTAAAACTTATTTATGCCGATGTATTATCGGCAACATTCTCACCAGCGTGTTATCACGAACGAAGTAATGATGAAATAATGCGGCCAGAGCATGGAAACCGACAAGAAAATACCCGGCATTTGCAATAAACTCATGCACTTCTTTGAGGGTATGCTGTGCATCTGTATTAAGATAGGTGGCTACAGGCATTTTTATTCCAAAAAATGACCATTCAATCTGTCCAAAGTAAAGCGATGCAATCCCCAGCAACGGTAACAGGAGAAACATTAAATACAACAATCCGTGTATTATTTTTGACGCCACAATTTGCCAGCGTGGTGGTGGTGGTATAATTTCAGGGTCGCGATGTGTCATTTTCAGGACAACCCGGATAATCATTAGCAACATAACGCTAAAGCCCGCAGTATAGTGCACTATCGCCATAGTTACACGGATCGGGCTACCCTTAACCGCCAGCCCTTTTAACTCCATAGCTGCATAGGCGATAATAATGGCTACAAATACAAGCCAGTGCAATGCGATCTGACTGCTGGCGTAATTTCTGTTCATTGCTCAATCCTTTTTTTCGAGTATACGCCAGTATGTGTTGTTTATTCTTAAGAATACCTTAATTTCATTCACGACTTACAACATAAGAAAAAAATTTTCTTAAGGTTGTCATAATATTAATCGCTCATATTGAAGATACTCATATGAGAGGTCTCATGATGCGAATAATGCCCCCCTACACTCTTAAATGGCTTCACGGTGAACACGAACAGAATGATATTTCAGCGTTAATCCGTGAAAACTATCAGCAGGTTTATCAGGCTTCGATTTCCCGTTGCATGCCATGGCTTATTGGCCTTTACGATGCAAATGGTGAACTTAAGGCTGCCAGTGGCGTACATATCGCCTCTCAGGGATCTCTTTATCTGGAAAAATATCTCGATAGCCCCATTGAGGTAACGCTTTCGTCACGGCTGTCGCAATCTGTTTCTCGCGCCGCAATTGTCGAAATTGGAAATTTTGCAGCGAGGGATGGTGCAAGTGCACGAATCATGTTTGCAGCGCTCTGCCAGGTCCTTACTGAGTATCAATTTTCATGGATCGTGTTTACCGGTACGAAAAAAATTCGCAATACCTTTCATCGACTTAATTTGAATCCCATCCTCATCATGCCGGCCAATCCCGCTCGCCTTGGGAATGATGCACATGAATGGGGAAAATACTATCAATATGACCCACAAATTATGGCCGGTGAACTGGCTGGCGGTCATTCTGCGCTAACTCAGGGCAGTCTATTGATGAAGTTAATAAACACTTTACCCGAGGCTCCATGGACTAATATGTCGGGAGAACATCATGTTTCTTAACGCACTGAAACAGCAAGCTCTTCAATACCCTGATCAAACTGCTCTTAGGGGTGAAACAACGTTATGGAGCTGGAAGCAATATTTAGAGGCAGTCGTAAACGCCGCATCGTTGCTCCACGCTCTGGGGATTAGAAGGCTGGCGCTTGAGCTTGATAATAGTCCGGAGTGGGCCATTATCGATCTTGCCTGTATATCTGTCGGGATCGTCATTGTACCCATTCCTCCCTTTTTCTCGGAAACGCAAAAAGAATGGGTGCGTGCTTCAGCGTCGATTGATGCGCAAATTGGTGGTGAGAGTATGTCTGGATGGCACAGACATGATTTCCCATTCGGTAAGCTGCAGGTTAGACAGTTAACTGCCCCAACGTCGTTGCCTGTGGGGACATCCAAGATTACCTTTACCTCGGGAACCACCGGTGAACCTAAAGGCGTGTGCCTGAGTCAGAAGGGAATGTTATGGACCGCGCAAACACTCGCTACCGCTCTGCGTCCGATCGCACCGGAGAAACATCTTGTCAGCCTGCCGCTCAGCATTCTGCTCGAGAATTTGTGCGGAATCTATATCCCATTATTAATGGGTGCAGAAACAGTGATATTACCCACGGCCCAGACAGGCTTTGAGGGTTCAAGTCAATTTAACCCCAAACGTTTTTTACAGGCCTTAGTGACATGGCAACCTGAAAGCCTGGTTCTTGTACCTGAAATATTACGGGTGTTAGTCCATCTGCATCAGGTGGCACCTGAAAGTACACGTTCTCTGCGGTTTGTTGCCGTGGGTGGCGGGAAAATTCCGACGCCGTTAATGGAACTGGCAGCAAATGCAGGCTTACCCGTTTTTGAAGGCTATGGGTTATCAGAGTGCGGTTCTGTTGTCGCTCTTAATTTGCCTGGTTCTTCCAAAAAGAGCAGCGTTGGCAAACCTCTGCCAGGTATAAACGTTACCGTTGATCCCTTACAGCAACTACACGTAACGAGTCCAGCCAATGCCCTGGGGTATCTCGGGGAGGAATCACAAAATACAACGGTTCCTACTGGCGACCTTGCAAGCGTTGATGATGATGGATTTATTCATATTATTGGCCGTTTAAAAAACGTTCAGATAAACGCATACGGTCGCAATTTTTCTCCAGAATGGCCTGAAGCAGAAGCGATGGCATGCCCTGCTGTGCGCCGTGTAGTCATTTTTGGTGACGGTTTAACACGTAACGTTGCGCTTGTTGATGCTTTTGAAGGACAAAAGGAGCTGGCGCGTCAACAGTTAATGCGTATCTCCGCGCATCTTCCAGACTACGCGCAATTTCACCGATTGCTGTTTACGTCCGAAATATCTTCTCCCGAAATGATTACCGCAAATGGTCGCCCTAAACGAAGCGCCATCTGGCAGTCCCTGAAACATATTATTCTCACCTGCAGCCAGGAGGAAGACGCATGAGCTTTTATCAGGAATTACAGAATCAGACCGCTGTAGAACGTCAACGTTTACTTAATTCACCTGTTATTGCGCGTTGCCAGACAGGCGATATCTCGGCGGAGATGTATATCGCGTTTTTGACACAGGCTTATTATCACGTCAGTCATACCGTTCCGCTACTAATGTGTGCTGGCAGCTGCCTTCCTGCCTCTCACGAAGCCGTACGTGGCGCAATCGCTGAATATATTGATGAGGAATATGGGCATCAGGAGTGGATCCTCAATGATATTCGTGCATGTGGGGGGAATCCTGAGGCAGTAAGAAATGGTATGCCGGGCCTGCCCATCGAAATGATGATCGCTTACCTCTACTACCGAATTGAGCGGGTAAACCCGATGAGCATATTTGGCATGGTGCTCGTGCTGGAAGGCACTAGTGTGTCAATTGCAACAGCTGTTGCGGCTCAGCTGGAAAATACTCTGGCGCTGCCTGAGCAGGCAACCACCTACCTGCGTTCTCACGGAGAACTCGATCAGGGCCATCTGCAATTCTTTGCGTCCCTCATGGATTCAATCACTGACAAGTGCGATCAGGAGGCCATTATCCACACGGCTCGTCGTATTTATCATCTCTACGGACAGATGCTTGACCAACTGGGAGATAACGTCCATGAATCTGCTTAATAAAACCGTTCTGCTAACCGGTGCCAGCGGAGGAATCGGTCAGGCGCTGGCGCGAGAGCTGGCGCATAAAGGCGCGAGACTCTATCTCGTAGGGCGTAATGAAAAGGCAATGTCGCTTTTAAAGAATGCCATTCCTCACCCGGAGCGACACAATATCGCCCTAATGCGCAGCTATTCCGACGAAGAGATATTAGGGCTGGCGAACAGTCTGTCTCAGAATGGTGGGTTGGACATTCTCATCAATAACGCAGGAAGCAGTCGCTTTGCATTGCTTGAACAGCAATCATTCGACGATATTCGTGAACAGATCCGAACCAATATCGAGATTCCTGCCCTTCTGACCCGGGCCTTGCTGGATAAAATGAACAGACCTGGCATCGTGCTTAATATTGGTTCAATTTTTGGGGAAATAGGGCATCCGGCGTGGAGTGTATACAGCGCAACCAAGGCTGCGACACACCGTTTTTCCGAAGCACTTGGTCGGGAATTGCAGGGAAGCGGTATTACCGTTTTGTATGCCGCTCCACGCGCAACAAAAACCACGCTCAACAGCGAACAGGTTTACGCCCTTAACCAGAAACTCGGTAATAACAACGATTCGCCGATTTATGTCGCATCCCAGCTTGCACGGCTTCTTGAAACGGAGCAGAAACGGTATCGCTTTGGAATTATGGAGCGTCTGTTCGTCAAAATTAATGCCTGGTTTCCTCACGTCGTCGACGGAGCATTAGCAAAAAAATTACCTGTCATTCAGGAATTCGCCAGAAAATCGTTAAAAGGAGAACACAAATGAGAAAACTGTATGCTCTATTTCTTGTTGCAGCAGTTCCGACTGTAGCACTGGCGGACACCCCCCTCGAGGAATTACAACACGATTGGTCTGTGTGCCAGTATCAAACTCTGGAAGCCAAAAAAGAGAACTGCTTTAGTTCACTTAGTCAGAAAGCGCATCAGGCAAGTCAGATGAAAAACAACTCAAGCGCACCACTGTTAATTTGGTCTGCAATCATTGATAGCAGCTGGGCTGGCGCAAAAGGTGGTCTGGGAGCATTGAGCCTTGTTAAACAAGCCCGCACTAACCTGGAGAAAGCGATTGAAATTGAACCTAACGCGCTTCAGGGATCAGCCTGGACAAGCCTGGGGGCTCTTTATTATCAGGTTCCCGGCTGGCCAATCGGTTTTGGTGATAAAGACAAAGCTGATGAAATGTTGAAAAAAGCGCTGGCCATCAACCCTGACGGTATAGACCCTAACTATTTCTACGGCGATTACCTTCTAAAAGAGAAAAGAACGGATGAAGCCAGGCGTTTTCTAACCAAAGCACTGAAAGCACCGGCTCGCCCAGGGCGCGAAATCGCTGACAACGGACGCCGTCGTGATATTGAAAGGGATTTGCAAAGCATTCCATAAAACACTTTCGCAGAAAATTACTGGATGCCGTTCGATAATTGACGTCAGAACGGCATACCAGCGACTAACATTCTTTCCGAAACAGGGTCATGTCAATATCAAGAACGCCTCTCTCATTCCTAATCAAATCCTGCGAAACCCTGTTACAAATAAAAATCGCAAGATCGGTCAGGATCCTGCCCGACCGCGCAGGCAAGGACGATACGCTGTCGAGCGTCACACTGGCTCGCTGGATACGATCTCCAACATCAATTTTGTCCACGAGGTGCCGGAACACGCGCTGCAAACGGATATCTATCTGCCGTTAAATTAAGACGGATGACTTCCCCCGCCATCAGCTGAACGTCTTACCGCCTGCGCCAGTTTATGCAGCTCCTCCTTAAGCCAGCGGGTCGCCCCCCGCTGGCCGCTGCGTTTATGCGAGTAAATTTTCACTTCAAACGCGCGGATTGAAAACGGTAAAGCAAATATCCTGAGATCCGCAGCCGCGACCAGCTTCTCAGCCGCAAACCGCGGGATCGCCATCAGCAGATCGCTTTGTGCAACGATAAACGGGGCGCTGAGCATAGACGGCGTTTTGATCGCTATGTGCCGGGTATAGCCCAACTGCTCAAGCCGCAAATCCAGAACCCCTTGTTTCTCATTCCAGGGCGTGACCACCAGATGTCGGGCCGCGAGATAATCCTCCAGCGTTAGCCGTGTCCGGCTGGCGTTACTGATGACCACATACTCATCTTCGAACCAGCCTATCTCCTCCAGTTCCGGATGACGAATATCCTCCGAGGTACTGAACCCGAGCGCCAGATCCACTTCCCCGGCTAATAGCTCCGTCAGCGCCGGGCTGTGGGGCAAATAACGCAATTCAAAACGCAAACCAGGGGCAGCATGCTGCAAGGTGTGCATCAGGGTCGGAAAAACGCAAAGCGCGGTAAAATCCGTAATCGCAATGTGTAAGCTCTCGGTACTGCTGGGGGCGTCAAACTCCGGCTGCGGGGTCAGCTCATGATTCAGGAATGACAGTGCGGAAGCGATGGAAGGTGCGAGCTGAGAAGCATACACGCTGGGGGACATACGATGCCCTTCCCGAAAAAAGAGCGGATCGTTCAGCGTCGCGCGCAGACGCGAAAGCGCATGGCTCAGTGCCGATGTGCTCATCGCCAGCTCATCGGCTGCCAGACGAACAGAACGATGGCGGTAAATCGCGTCGAAAACGGGCAACAGGTTTAAATCAAGACGTCGTAAAGCCGGATGCATAATATTCATCATTTGTTGATTTCATTGCACTTAATTCTTCGGACAATACTCCGTATGCTTAACGCCATCAATCGCGAAACAGACAAAAAGCAGGAATAACAATGAGCATTATCCTTCGTCAGGCCCGTCCCGAAGATGCCGCGGCCATTTACGCCATGATCTACGAGCTGGCAGTCTATGAAAAAGCGCCGGAAGAAGTGGTTACCACGCCAGAGGAGATCCGTGAAACGCTCTTTGGCGCGGGAAGTAACACCGAAGCGTTGATCGCTGAGTATGAAGGCGACATCATCGGCTATGCCGTGTTCTTCACCAGCTATTCAACCTGGCTCGGACGCAACGGGATCTATATGGAAGACCTGTACGTTTCCCCGGAGTATCGCGGTAAAGGCGCGGGAAGAGCGTTACTGAAACATATCGCGCAACTCGCGGTAAAGCGGCAGTGTGGTCGCCTGGAATGGAGCGTTCTGGACTGGAACCAGCCCGCCATTGATTTTTACCTGAGCATTGGCGCGCTGCCGCAGTCTGAATGGGTGCGCTATCGCCTTGATGGCGACGCGCTGCTGAGTTTTGCCGAATAACAGCGTCTCTCTGAGCGAGTCCTTTCGCACAGAGATATATCCGAAAACAGCCCTGCCAGGTGCCGAAATTAACCTTTCGTCTCTCATATCTGCAAAGAGCGGCTATCCTTTAATTATCAACACAAGGAGGCAAAGATGTCTGATTTCGGTACTGATAAAAACACCCAGTTTGCTGAAGATAAAGCAAAAAATAAGCTCGATGAAATTGCAGGTTCTGCACAGCAGCAGTTTGGTGAATTCGTCGATTCACCAAAGCACCAGGTAAAAGGCGCGGCTAAAAAATATGCCGCGCAGGCCAGCGATGCGGTTTCTGATGTAACAGAAGCGGTCAGAAATAACCCGCTAACCGGCCTTATCGCCGCCGGTGCCGTCGGTATTGTTCTCGGCCTGCTACTGGGTCGTAAATAATCAAGGCCCTTCGGGGCTTTATTTTTAGCTAAACTGTCTTACCATGCGATCTAATTCCTCCTCCTTCACAGCCCGTGAGAGATAATATCCCTGAAAGTTTTTCACGCCCAGTTCGACTAATTTTTCAAATTTCTCTTCACTGTCCACCCCCTCAGCAATGCAGTCCGTTCCGGTCATGTCGCTGTATATCTGAATCGCTTTAATCAGATTATAATCGTTATCGTTCGCCACAAAATGCTCGACGATGTCGCGGTCCAGTTTCAACCCGTCAAAATGCACCTGCCTGACAGGAAACATGGTGTGATGGTTAGAGAAGCAGTCATCCAGAAACAGTCTGCACCCGGTATTACGCAGATGCCGCATGGTTTCAGGGATCTTCTTGTCTTTGGTCACATCGATATCTTCTGCAAATTCAAAGACAAGCTTTTCCGCCCACTGGGGTTTGAGCAACATGCCGATGGCTTTCCGGGCCATCTCCGGCAACGCTTTCCCGGAAGCGAGACGAGGCGGAATATTGACTGAAAAATAGAATTTCCCATTATATTTATTAATCCCGGACACGGCAGCGTGGATCACCAGGGCCGTTATTTTTAACCATATCTCGTGATTTGAAATGTCATTAAGAAAACAGGCTGGCTTGACTATTTTGCCGTTTTTATTCCAGCGGATCAGTATCTCAAAGCCCACCCCTTTTTTGTCGCGATCGGTAATGATCTGGTAGGCCGGGAAGATCTCCCTTTTCACCAGAGCATTAAAAATATCTGCTTCTTTATCCGTGAATTCTGCTTTAAGACGTTGGTTTTTGTGACTTCTTTCCGCTTTGAAGTTATGCGGATCGTTTAACCATCGTTTAATATAATGTAACTTCTGCACACCTTCCTTACGATGGGTATAAACCGTTTTATTAGAAAGCCCTAGCTTTTCGCACAGATCTTTTACGGACATACCGCGGTAGAAATTTAATAAAACGTCAATCTCTCTTCTTGTTAGCCATTTCAGATTTTCCTGCGGAGAATACCCCAGACAGTGATCGCGTAATAATCGCGAGTGGTCTTTAAACCCCTTATTATGGGTGTGGAAGCAGTTGATGACATCAGAAACGCTGGCGATCCGAATCAGTGATAATTGATGGCTGTTATGTAAAAGGCTACCCAGAGTGCGATATAACCAGCTGTCAGGTATATCACTATAAAGGGTCACGCATCGGATAACAGGCAATGCATTCAGTACGGATGCCAGCCGCGTCAGACTTTCCAGCAGAGTGACAATCCCTTTACCCGGAAACACAACAATATGAGCATGTTGATTATTAAGGATATTTTCCCTATCCCGTTGGCAGACATCATCTCCCTCAAAGTGGATATGCGAAGCGTCTATGCCGTACTTTTTCAGGAGCAAAGCATACCCCTGGAAGGTAAAACCGCAGGTTGAGATGACAAACCGCCGATCGTCGCGAGCAACATTTCTGTGAGAAATTTTGTGGGTCATAACCTGCTCCTGGGCACAAAATCGCCATTCTTATTATGAATACGGAATATGTAATACAGCTGGTGTATAGAATAATTTTACAGTACGCCATCAGGTTAAGATACTGTTATCAACGTTCCGCACCGGAACATCTTTGCGTTAATCACCCTCTCTTCTGTCGACAAATGTAAATATATCTTTCTTTTCAAATAACGACGGCAAAACACTGTTTCTCAGGTATAATGAAAATTCCGAAAAAGAAGACTGGATACTTCATCTATCGGTTCATCAAACACGAGAAAAATGCTATGGATAATCACATCTCATCCAGGGCCTTGCTACATCGACGGGATGTTATAAAGAGCAACCCACGATTTGGTGAGGCAATATTAGAGCACTACACAATTAATGACACCATCTATAAAAAACAACCTTTGTTCTACAAGACAATGCTTCAGGAAGCGCGGTTCAACATTATTCTCGCCATGTGTTGTTTTATATTTGGCAATCAGGCCGAGTCAGTATCTGAGATTAAAGAGCTATGCTCCCGCTATAAAATAGCCAGCCCTAATAGTGTGATTGCGATCATTACTCTTCTCAGAACCACGGGGCGCATCAGGACCTGGCGCTGTACGGATGACCGTCGAAAAACACGAATAGCCCCGACCGAAAAAGGATTGAGTGAACTTAAACGCTATATGTCCGGTGCATTTTTGCCCGTCAGCATTCTTTATCCGACGTTTAATATTGATGTAAACCTGCTGGATAATGACACATTGAGAAATAATTTTTTCCGCCGCGCAGCGGAATATCTCTTCCGGGGATTAACCTTCAGGAAAGTGTTACCCGAGGTAGGATTATTTATCGATAAAGATGGCGGACGCATGATTATGCTTTATCTTTATCTGCAGGCCATAAAAAACAAATCTGCTCATGGTGCAGTGATTGATTATTCTGCCAGCACGCTCGCGAAAGAATTCTTTGTTTCGCGGATCCACGTCAACCGGATTATCAAAACAGCGCAAGAGGCAGGATATCTGAAAGATCGCGGTGACGGTCGCCTGTCGGTGTATCCGGCTTTTCTCGAACTGGTCGAAAACTATGCCGGACTCTATTTCGCGTATGTCACCCATTACATTAACGTGGTACCGAAAGAACGACGCCACCCCAACAACGTCACATTAACGGTATAATAAAAATGGCGTTCGGTTCCCCGAACGCCCTGCCCTTATCTCTCCCGCAGCGCTTCTTTCGCTTTGTTGAGCGGCTTCAACAGATAATCAAGAATGGTTTTACTGCCGGTTTTGATATCCACCGTCGCAATCATCCCCGGAAAGACCGGAAATTCCTTACCTTGCTTATTAGTCAAATGGTTACTGTCGGTGCGGATATAAACACGGTAGTAGTAGACATCCCTTTTCACCTCATCCTGCAAAGTATCCGGTGAAATCATGGTCACTTCCCCTTCCAGCCCACCGTAAATGGAATAGTCATAGGCCGTCACTTTTACCAGCGCTTTCTGGCCGGGATGGATAAATGCCACGTCGCGCGGGGAGATTTTTGCCTCAACCACCATCTGATCGTCCAGCGGCACCAGGCTCATCAGTTTGCCATTCGGCGGAATAACGCCTCCCACGGTCGTCACGTCAATATCCTTCACGATGCCACGCACCGGCGCATTGAAGGTCAGCCGGGTCAGGGAATCCTCACGTCCTTTCATCACCGAACGCTGAGCTTCAATTTCCGCGTTGGCTTTTGCCAGTTCTTCACGGGCGCGAACGTAATACTGGTTTTTCATCTCGGTGATTTTATTCTCAAGCTCATTTTTTTGACGCTCAAGACGTAACACCTCCACCTTGCTGGCCGCCCCCTGGGTCACCAGCGGACGGGTTAACGACAGTTCACGCTGCACCAGTTCAGCCCCCTGACGCAGGCCGGCCAGCCCTTTTTCCAGGCTTTCGCGACGGGACTGATAGAGCGCCGTCTCTTGTTTGACCAGTTCAACGTCGTCATCCAGTTCTTCGGGAAAAATCAGCGCCGTGTCGTTGACCTCGGCCTTCAGGCGCGCCGCCGTTGCCAGCGCGGCATTCAGACGGGACTCACTCTCCAGCACGCTGGACTCGGTTTTTGTCCGGTCTAACTGCGCAAGCTGCTGACCGCGTTCGACAATGTCGCCTTCGCGCACCATCAGGCTGTGAATAATGCCCCCTTCCAGGGACTGAATCACCTGCTCATGCGAAGACGGAATCACCTTGCCGCTGCCGGTGGTGACTTCATCAAGCTCGAACAGGCTCGCCCAGGCGATAAATACCGCCAGCAGGGCGAACAGCGCCCATGCCACCAGCGACGACCTCGGCAGGCGTGGCTCTTTCAGACGGCTATTAAAACGGGTTAAATCATTCATGCCACACCCTCCTCAGCAACCGCCGCCGCTTTCATGGTCACGGTGCGCTGCGCGGCTTTTGGCGTCGCCATACCGTGCTGATGCAGGATCGCGTCGCGCGGGCCGTCCATCACCACCTTGCCGTTTTCCAGCACAATGATGCGGTCAACCAGGTCCAGAATTGGCAGGCGGTGGGTGGCCACCACCAGCGTCCGGCGCTTGCCCAGCCACTGGTGAAGATGCTGAATAAACTGCTTCTCGCTCACTTCATCCAGCCAGGCGGTAGGCTCATCCAGCAGCAGAATCGTCGGAGAAGTGATCAGCGCGCGCGCCAGCAGCAGCGCCTGACGCTGCCCGCCGGACAGCCCCGTGCCGCCTTCATTGATAAGGGTGTTCAGCCCCATTTTCTGCTTGCGCACAAACTCAAGCGCGCCGCTGTTCACCAGCGCCTGATGAATTTCTTCGTCAGTCGCCAGTGGGTTACCCATCAGGATATTGTCCCGCACGGAGCCAAAGAACAGCCGCGCCTGCTGGCTGAGCAACTGCATGTCGCGACGCAGATCGGCCGGGTCCAGATGGTTAAGCGCGATATCGTCCAGCAGGATGCTGCCCTGCTGCGGCTCCTGCATGCCCGCCAGAAGTTGCAGCAGCGTGCTTTTGCCGGAGCCATTTCGGCCAAGCACCGCCACGCGCTCCCCGGCACGGATCTGTAGCTTGCTGATGTTAAGCACGCTGAGTTTCTCTTCTTCATCGTAGTAAAACCCGACGTCCTCCAGCACGTAGTCGCCGCGCAGATGGGCTTTATGCACCTTCTTCCCGTGCTGCGGATCATCAATCGGTCGCTGCATCAGGTCGTCCAGCCCCTTACGAGCCACTTTTGCCGACTGCCAGCGGGAGAGCACGCCTGAGATCTGCGACAGCGGCGCGATGGTGCGCGACGCCAGAATCGAGGTTCCTACCAGCGCACCGGTGGTCATATCCCCGCTGATCACCAGATAACAGCCCACCAGCAGGACTACCGCATAGACGATAGACTGCACTTCCTGGGTCCAGGTCAGCAGCAGGCCCGTCAGCCAGCGCTGCTTCATGCCGACGCTGGCGGCGACATCGTTGGTGTTATTCCACTGGTTCTGGAAACGCTGTTCGGCGCGCATCAGCTTGATGTCCTCAATGCCCTGCACCGCCTCCACCAGCGTGGCGTTACGGATCGCGGATTCGCGCATCCCCTCGCTGGAGAGTTTGCCCAGCGGACGCTGCACCAGCAGGCCCGGAATCAGCAACAGCGGCACGGCGAGCAGCACCACCAGCACCAGCGGGCCGCCGATCATCCACAGAATAAAGACGAACAGCAGGAAGAACGGCAGATCGGAGATCGCCGCAATGGTGGTGGAGGTGATGAGTTCACGCACCGACTCCAGCTCGCGGATCTGCGCAATAAACGAACCGGTTGATTTGGAGCGTGCGCCATTTTTAATCCGCAGCGCGTGGGCAAACACACGCTCTGAAATGCGCAGGTCGGCGCGTTTCCCCACCACGTCAGATATATGCACGCGCAGCATGCGCATGACGAATTCGAAGACAATGGCAATCATGACGCCGCCAAACAGCACCCACAGCGTGGCTTCTGATTGCGACGATACGACCCTGTCGTACACCTGCATGGAAAAGACCATGCCAGAGAGAGCCAGTACGTTAGCCACCAGCGCCACCAGCATAATGTCGCTGTAGCGTCGCCAGTCTTTCAGCGCCAGCTGCCAGAACCAGTTTTTCTCATACGGTTTAATGTAATCGTCCACGCGGGCATCCGGTGTGGACTCCAGCGGGCGCAGCACCAGCAGGGTTTTTAACCGTGTCCCGAGCGCTTCCAGCGTCAGCGTCGTCTCCAGGCCACCGTCTCCGCTAAACTGCAGGCTGACGTTGCCTTCGTTGTCCATGCGGGTAATCACTGCGATTTGTCCGCCGGTGAATTCCGCCAGCAGCGGTAAACGCCACGGATCGAGAGAGACCGCTTCCGCCGCCACTACACGCATCCCCAGCCCTAGCTGGCGCGCCATCTCCTCCAGCACCAGCTGGCGCGGAGACTGACTTTCATGGTTAATCGTGACCCGAACATGTTCCGCGGAAAAGTCCAGCCGATAGTGCTTCGCGATGATCAGCATGCCCTGCAGCCAGGGTTCGTACTGTGGATGTGTCTTCATAATCTCCGGGTTAACGCTATTCGTGTATAGAAATGCCAAAAGGCCGCGGGGATCGCTCCCCGCGGCAGGGTTTTACGCAATTAACAGTTGATGATTTGCCAGCAGCGTCGCCAGATCCGTCTGCACGCCGTTCAGCGTCACCAGAGTGGTTGGCGAGAACTGGCCGCCGGTACCGTCCAGGTCCACCTGGATCTCGGTATTGCTGCCGTTTTGCACCACGCGGATGTAATCGGTGATATTGCCCGCGCTACTGTCCAGCGTCGCCACGCCGTTCACATAGCTCGCTGAGCCCGTGCCGGTATAGCCACTGTCTGAGAGCAGATCGCGCAGGTCAATACGGTCCGTGTCCGCCGTCCCTTCCCAGGTGCCGACGGTAAAGCCGTTCACCACATCGTGACCGTTACCGCCCGTGGCATCCGACGCGTTGATCAGCTTGTAGAGCAACGTATCGTGACCGCCGCTGCCGATGTTGAAGGTGTCATTCCCGCCGCGGCCTTCGAACCGGTTATCAGCGCTGTTGCCGGTGATAACATCGTCGAAGTCCGAACCGTTAATGCCTTCAATATTCAACAGCCGTGTGGTACCAAAGCCAGTGTCCTGTGCGGTTGAAAGGCGCAGGTCAACGGTCACGCCGGAGGTCGCATTGCGGTAATCCACCACGTCCATCCCACCGGTGTTGCTCCAGGTGTCGTAGTCGGAATGGGTATTCCAGCCGCCGGAGCCGTTGTAGGTATAGGTGCCATCTTCTGCAATGAAGGTGTCGTTATACCCGGTCCCGGTGATTGTCCCGCTGTGGCCGCCGGTCGCCGCTTCGGCCGTCAGGACGTAGCCCTCTTTGCCGTTGCCCGCGTCCAGACCGCTCCAGGTGACGTTATCCGACACACCATTGGTGATCTTCACAATCTCTGCCGAGTAGGTTTCATTCGGATCCAGACCGTAGAAGCTCACCAGCGCAGAGGTATCGTTCGACCCGATACCGGACTGGGCGTTGATGATCTGCGAGGCCACCAGCACGCCTGCGGCGTTATACAGGTTGACCGTGTTGCCGTAGTAAGCGTTGATACCCTCGCTATCGACAATGTGCAGATGCATCGCGGTGCCGTCCGCAATGGTTTTGCTGTTCTGAACCAGCACCACCTTGCCGTTCTGCTGAGACACCAGCAGATCCTTCGCGCCGTCCCAGTTGTAGTCCACCGCGGCCACGCCGGTAGCGTAGGCGATACCGGACGCCAGCTGGCTGGAGGTCCAGGTGGAACCGTACCCGTTGTTGGTGAACAGGGTCGCCGTTTGTGACGCGCCGTAGGTGCTGAGCTTGATGATGTCCATCTGCCCGTCGCCGTTCCAGTCCACCGCCACCGACAGATACCCCGCCGACGCGTTAGAGGCTTCCACCGCGCTCTTGGTGGTTGAGAGCTTCCCGGTACCGTCGTTGTAGTAGATCACCCCGCCGTTGTTGTTGTAGCTGCTGCCCAGGTACAGATCCATGTAGCCATCGCCGTTGAAGTCTGCCCACGTCATGGACGCCGCCGTGGTGGTGTTCGCGGCGTTGACCACAAACACGTTGGTCAGGTTCTGGCCGATAGACAGCGTGCCGTTGCCGTTGTTGTTGATTACGGTTAACGAGTACGCGCCGCTGCGGTTGGTGTGCTGAACAATATCCACCGTGCCGTCGTTGTTCAGGTCAACGCCGGAGATTTCACGCATGGTGGTGAATTGTCCCCAGAAACCTGCGCCGCCGTTGGTGCCGTCGGGCGACAGTACCCCGTTGTTGTTGATCAGGTACGTAATGGAGTCTGCACCCGCATCGCCGTAGGCCAAATCCAGATAACCATCACCGGTTTTGTCGTACGCAATCACGCCGCCGTACCAGATGGTAGTGCCCATTCCCAGCTGGCTGGCGTTATAGGTGCTACCATCGTAGGTCCACATCACCTGCGTGGATCCCGCGTAGGTGTTCTCCGTGGCGAAAATGTCCTGCGTGCCGTTACGGTCAAAGTCAGCGGCGGTCTGGCTCACCACGTAGTAATTACGGGTGTTGGTCAGCGTATTTCCGGCATAGGTCGAGCTATCGCTGCTGGAGTAAGACTGGCCGTTCGCAATGATATTCCACAGACCGCTGCTGTTCATGCCAAGGGTCATGGTGGAGTTGTTGCTGTTCCCCGCCGTGGTTGCCCAGTCGGTATTCACCGTGGTGGTGTCAATCACCAGGCTGCCGGTGGTCGTCCCGGTGGTATTGCCGTTACCCGCGCTGCTCTTCACCTGCGCCGTCACGCTGTAGCTCGCGACGTTCAGTGCATCGCTGTCCGGGATCTGCAGATACCAGGTGTTGTGATCCGGATCGACCACCACCGCACCGCCCGTCTGGGATGTGTAGATTTTCCCGTTCACCGTCACCACCAGATACTCACCGTTCACCAGATCGGCGGAGACGGTCCCGCTGACGATCGGCGTGGTATCCGACGTGGTCTGCGCGGTAATCGCCGCCGTGGTGGTCGGTATGCTGGTATCCACGCTCAGCACAAAGCCGTCCGATTCCGTATAGTTACCGGCCTTGTCGGTGACACGCACAATGTAGGTGTGATTGCCATCGCTCAGGCCGTTATCCTGGAAGGACCAGCTCGCGCTGCCGTTCATGGTCACCTGGCCGAGCAAGACACCATCGCGGTAAAGCTGGACGATCTCGCCGTCGTCCGGGGCGCGGTTGAGCGTCCCGTTGATCACCGGTGAGTTATCGTCAGTGGCGACCGAGCTGCCAAAGGTGCCCGTACGTTCCCCTTCAACGTCGGTATAGCTCACGACCGTTCCCACCGTGTCTGGCGGCGTGGTATCCACCGTCACCACCTGCGACGCGGTAGAGCCCACGTTGCCCGCCTGGTCGATAATCCGCACCTGGTAGGTGTAATCGCCGTCCGCCAGATCGCGGGTATCGGTGTAGCTCCAGCGCTGGTTGGTGACCGTGGCGTCAGACCAGGTATTCCCGCCGTCGAGGCTTATCTGCACGCGCTCGTCGTTTGCCAGCGCGTTGCCCAGCGAGCCGTTAATGGTCAGCGTGGTGTCCATAGTGATGAAATCACTCCCGGACTGACCGGTATCTTCGCTGATGCTGTCGATGGTGATGCCATACTGCGGCGCCTGAGTATCCACCGTCACCGCCTGCGAGGTGGTTGCCCCGACGTTACCCGCCTGGTCAATCACCCGCACCTGGTAGTTATGGCTACCGTCGGTCAGGGTACGCGTATCGCTGTAGCTCCACTGGGTCCCGCTCACGGTGGCATACACCCAGGTGGTGCCGCCATCCATGCTCACCTGAACGAACTCACCCGCCCCCAGCTCTGCGCCAAGCGTGCCGTGCAGCGTGTACGAGGTCGAACTGGTCAGGAAGTCATTGTTGTCAAACCCGGTGTCGACGGTAATGTTATCCACGGTCACCGTAATCGCCGCATCCGGGGCGACCGTATCAACGGTCACCTGCTGATGAGCGCTGGCCCCCACGTTGCCCGCCGCATCCACCACGCGAACGTAGTAGTCATAGGTCTGGTTCCCGAGCGTGCGGCTGTCGACGTAGTACCAGCTGTTGCCGGTCACAATCACGTTTTGCCAGGTGACGCCGCCGTCGATGCTGATCTGGGCGTACTCGCCGTCAGCCAGCGTCGCGCCGAGCGAGCCGTGCAGCGTCAGGGACGTATCGTTGGTGATAAAGTCGCTGCTGCTCAGGCCGGTATCGTCGCTGATGCGGTCGATGGCGATGGTTTTGCTGGCGTCCGGCGCGACGGTATCAATGGTCACTACCTGGCTGGTGGTGGCGCTGATATTCCCCGCGTCGTCAATCACGCGCAGCTGGTAGTTGTAATCTCCGTCGGCCAGCGTACGGCCATCGACATACGTCCAGCTCAGCCCGCTGACGCTGACGTCGGTCCAGGTCAGACCGCCGTCGAGGCTGATCTGCGCGTGGTCACCGCTGCCCAGCGCCGCGCCGAGCGTCCCTTTCAGGCTGATCTGGTTGTCGCTGGTGATGAAGTCACTGTCGGACAGGCCGGTATCCTGGGAAACGGAATCCACGGTAATGGTCGTTGCCGCCGGTTTCGTCAGATCAATGACCACGTCCTGGCTGTCCGTTGACCCCACGTTGCCCGCATTATCAATCACCCGCACCTGATACTGATAGGTCCCGTCGGTCAGGGTGCGGCCGTCCGTATAACGCCATGTGGTGCCGGTCACGGTCAGGTCAATCCAGGTGGTGCCACCGTCGAGGCTGATCTGCGCCTTCTCGTTATTGCCGAGCTGCGCGGTCAGCGAGCCGTTGACCACGACCTGAGCGTCGTTGGTGATGAAATCACTCGCGCTCAGGCCGGTGTCGTTTTGCAGAGAATCAATGCTGATGCCCATCGACGGCGCGGTGAGATCCACGGTGACGCTGTGGTTATCGCTGCCGCTGTTGCCGATGGTGTTGCTGACCTGCGCGTTAATGACGTACGAACCGCCGTCCGCCAGCGCGGTCACGTCTGCGCTTCCGACCGTATAGCGCCAGGTACCGTCATTCTGAACGGTCGCCGTGTAGGTTTTACCGTTCAGCGTGATGGTCACCGTCTGGCCCGCAGGCGCGTCAGTGGTGCCGCTGATGACCAGCGGCGTGCCGTGTTCGGCGGCGCTGACAATGTCATCTTCCGCAAAGGTGTTGATGGTGATAGTTGGGACGTCACCGTTCAGCGTTACGTCGTGCGTTGCGCTGCCCGGGTTACCCGCTTTATCACTCACCGTGGCGGTAATCGCGTACTGCCCGTCGCTCAGGCCGAGGAAGTCACGGCCCGGCACGAAGACCGACCACGATCCGTCTGCCCCGACGGTGGCCTGGTAGCTGTGCCCGTTGAAGGAGACGGTCACCGTCTGGCCCTGTTCCGCCGTGCTGGTACCGCTGATGGTCTGGCCCGCCAGCTGCTCGGCATTGTTAACGATGTCGTCATCGGCCACGGTGCTGATGGTCACGGTCGGCGCGACGGTATCCACCGTTAAGGTGTGCGTCGTCTGACCGCTGTTCCCGGCTTTGTCGTTGACCGAGGCGGTCACCGTCAGCGCCCCCTGGCTCAGCGCGGCCAGATCCGCCGCGGGTACGTCCAGCGTCCAGGTGCCATCGTTGGCCACGGTAGCGGTATAGGTTTTGCCGCCCAGCGTCACGGTAACGGTCTGGCCGGCCTCGGCGCTGGAGGCACCGTGAACCGTCAGCGGCTGCTGCGCTTCTGCCGCGTTCAGCACATCGTCACCCGACAGCGTCGCAATGCTTACCACCGGCGCGGTGGTATCTACGCTGATGTCGTGCGTTGCCGAGGCGCTGTTACCCGCGCTGTCCTGCGCCGAAACAGACACCTGATAGCGCGCGCCATCGGCCAGTGCGCCTACGTCGGCGGCCGGGACGGTAGTCGTCCAGGTGCCGTCACTCTGAATCGTGGCGGTGTAGGTCTTGCCGTTCAGGGTCACGGTCACCTGCGTACCGCTGGCAAACTGGGCGCTGGAGCCATTAATCACCAGCGCGTTACCCGCTTCTGCCGCGTTGATAACGTCATCGCCGCTGAGGGTATTTACCGTCAACGCCACGGAGGCGGTGTTGACCACCACGTCGTGCGTCTGGGTGCTGCTGTTGCCCGCGCTGTCGGTAATGGTTGCGCTCAGCGTCACTGTGCCGTCGCTCAGCGCGGAAATCACGCTGGCCGGCACGCCCACGCTCCAGTTGCCGCTGGCGTCAACGGTGGTGGTGTACTGGTTCGAACCCAGCGTAATGACCACTTTATCCCCGACGTTCGCGCCGGTTGCCGTGCCGCTGACGATCTGCGCCTGTCCGTGTTCCACGCTGTTGATCACGTCATCGCCCGCCACAACGTTAACGCTGACGGTCGGTGGCGTGGTATCAAGCGTAATCGCTTTACCCGCGCTGCCCGGGTTACCCGCCGCGTCGCTCACGCTGACCTGCACGGTATAGCCGTTATCCGCCAGTGCGGAGAGATCGGTGCCCGGCACGTTGACGCTCCAGATACCGCCCTGCTGCACCTGCGCGGTGTAGCTCTTACCGCCCAACGTCACGGTAACCGTCTGCCCGGCTTCCGCGGTGGTGGTACCGGAGATGGCCACGCCTGCGGACGCTTCGCTGGCGTTGATCACGTTATCGCCCGCGACCGTATCAATGGTGACGGCTGGCGCGGTGGCATCCACGCTGTACTCGCGGCCCGCAGAGGCGCTGTTGCCGTTCACGTTAGTCACGCTCACCTGCACGCTGGCATCGCCGTCTTTGAGGCCCGCCAGATCTGCGGAAGGCACGGTAGCCGTCCAGTTGCCGTCGGCATCCACTTTTGTGGTGTACGTCTTCCCGGCGAACGTGATGGTAACGGTCTGGTTTTCCTCAACGTTCGACGTGCTGCCTGAAAGCACCAGATCCGCGCCTTTCTCCGCCGCGTTAATCACGTCATCGGTAGCAATCGCATCAATGCTGATGGCGACCGCGGCCAGATCCACGTTCACATCGTGGCTGATGGAGACCGGGTTACCCGCGGTGCTTTGGCCTGCCACGTTAACGGTGACCGTGCCTGCTGCCAGCGCACCCACGTCTGCCGCCGGGATTGCCGCGCTCCAGGTACCGTCTGCCAGCACGGAGGCGGCATACGTTTTGCCGTTGACGGTCACGGTGAGCGTGGTTCCCACCGCCAGCCCGTCGCTGGAGCCGGTAACGATCAGGTTCTGACCGTGTTCGATGCTGTTGATCACGTCGTCACCCGCGACGGTATCAACGCGCAGGCCCGGCAGACTGGCGTCTATAGCGATTTCGCGCTCGCCCGCCCCGGTATTGCCGTGGCCGTTGGTCACGGTCGCTGACACCGTCAAATCGCCGTTGCCCAGCGCCGTCAGAACAGACTCCGGCACGCTCACGGACCAGGTCAGATCGTTCTGCACCGTCGCGGTGTAGCTGTTACCGCCAAGGGTCACGGTGACGATATTACCCGCCTCCGCGTTCGTTACGCTGCCGCTGATGGTCTGGCCTGAAGCCACTTCCGCCGCGTTAATGACGTTATCGCCCGCCACGGTGTTGATAGTGACCGTTGGCAGCGCGGTATCCACCAGCAGGTTCGCGGTGTTGCTGACGCTGTTGCCCACGCCGTTGGTCGCCGTCGCGCTCAGGGTGTAGTTGGCCTGACCGAGACCCGCCAGATCTGCCGCCGGAACGGTCAGGCTCCAGCTGCCGTCCGCCGCCGTGGTGGCGGTGTACTGCTTGCCGTTCAGGGTCACGGTGACCACGGTGCCTTCTGCCAGGTTGGCGCTGGTGCCGCTGACGCTCAGGTCCTGGCCTTTCTCCACCGCGTTCAGCACGTTGTCGCCGCTGAGGGTGTTGAAGCCGACCGACGGCAGGCCGGTATCGACGGTCACGTTATGGCTGCCGGTGCCGGTATTGCCTGCGGCATCGGTGACTGACGCCGTGACGGTCACGGTGCCGTCCTGCAGCGCGGAAATCACGCTCGCCGGTACGCCCACGCTCCAGTTGCCCGCCGCGTCCAGCACCGTGGTGTACGTCTGGCCGCCGAGGGTGACGGTGACCTTATCGCCCGCTGCCGCCCCGGTGGCGGAACCGCTGATAATCTGCGCCTGAGCGTGCTCCGCGATGTTAATCACGTCGTCGCCCGCCACGGTGTTGATGGTGACCGCTGGCACGGTGATATCTACCGTCAGGTTATGGTCAACGGAAGCAGGGTTACCCGCTTTGTCGCTCACGCTCGCGGTCACGGTCACGCTGCCGTCGCCAAGCGCCGCAACATCCGCCGCCGGAACGTTCAGCGTCCAGCTGCCGTCCGCGCTGACGGTTGCGGTGTAGTCTTTACCGTTCAGGCTTACGGTCACCGTCTGGCCCGCCTCGGCGGTGCTGGTGCCGGACACGGTCAGATCGCTCTTCGCTTCGGCCGCATTGAGAATGTCGTCACCCGCGATCGTGTTGATGGTCACGGACGGCGCGGTGGCGTCCACGCTGTACTCGCGGCCCGCCGAGGCGCTGTTGCCGTTAACGTTTGTGACGCTCACCTGCACGCTGGCGTCGCCGTCCTTAAGGTGTGCCAGATCCGCGGACGGTACGGTATACGTCCAGTTGCCGCTGTCATCAACGGTAGTGGTGTAGATCTTGCCGTTCAGGCTCAGGGTCACGGTCTGCCCGGCTTCCACGTTGGTGGTCGCACCGGACAGCACCAGATCTGCCCCTTTCTCCGCCGCATTGATCACGTCGTCGGTGGCGATGGCGTTGATGCTGATGGCAACGGTCGCCAGATCCACCGTCACGTCGTGGCTGATGCTAATCGTGTTACCCGCCGCGCTGTCGCCGGTGACGCTGATTTTCACGCTGCCTTCCGGCCACGCGCTCACGTCTGCCGCCGGGATCGCCGCGCTCCAGGTGCCGTCCGCCAGCACCGTAGCCGCATAATCTTTGCCGTTAACGGTGACGGTCAGCGCCGTGCCCGCCGCCAGTCCGTCGCTGGATCCAGTGACGATCAGGTTTTGCGCATGTTCGATGCTGTTGACAACGTCGTCGCCCGCGACGGTATCGACGCGCAGGCCCGGCAGGTTAGCGTCTATAACGATTTCGCGTTCGCCGGAACCGGTGTTGCCGTGGCCGTTGGTCACAGTCGCCGTCACGCTCAGGCTGCCGTTGCCCAGCCCGGTCAGCACGTCAGACGGTACGTTTACGGACCAGCTCAGATCGTTCTGTACCGTCGCGGTGTAGGTATTGCCGCCAAGGGTGATGGTCACGGTGTTACCCGCTTCGGCATTCGCCACGGTACCGCTCAGGGTTTGCCCGGCCGCCACTTCCGCCGCGTTAATGACGTTATCGCCCGCCACGGTGTTGATGGTGACGGTCGGCAGCGCAGTATCCACCAGCAGGTTCGCGGTGTTGCTGACGCTGTTGCCCACGCCGTTGGTCGCCGTCGCGTTCAGGGTGTAGTTGGCCTGACCGAGACCCGCCAGATCTGCCGCCGGAACGGTCAGGCTCCAGCTGCCGTCCGCCGCCGTGGTGGCGGTGTACTGCTTGCCGTTCAGGGTCACGGTGACCACGGTGCCTTCTGCCAGGTTGGCGCTGGTGCCGCTGACGCTCAGGTCCTGGCCTTTCTCCACCGCGTTCAGCACGTTGTCGCCGCTGAGGGTGTTGAAGCCGACCGACGGCAGGCCGGTATCGACGGTCACGTTATGGCTGCCGGTGCCAGTATTGCCTGCGGCATCGGTGACTGACGCCGTGACGGTTACGGTGCCGTCGCTGAGGCCGGAAATCACGCTCGCCGGTACGCCCACGCTCCAGTTGCCCGCCGCGTCCAGCACGGTGGTGTACGTCTGGCCGCCGAGGGTGACGGTGACCTTATCGCCCGCTGCCGCCCCGGTGGCGGAACCGCTGATAATCTGCGCCTGAGCGTGCTCCGCGATGTTAATCACGTCGTCGCCCGCCACGGTGTTGATGGTGACCGCTGGCACGGTGATATCTACCGTCAGGTTATGATCAACGGAAGCAGGGTTACCCGCTTTGTCGCTCACGGACGCGGTCACGGTCACGCTGCCGTCGCCGAGCGCCGCAACATCCGCCGCCGGAACGTTCAGCGTCCAGCTGCCGTCCGCGCTGACGGTTGCGGTGTAGTCTTTACCGTTCAGCGACACGGTGACCGTCTGGCCCGCCTCGGCGGTGCTGGTGCCGGACACGGTCAGGTCACTCTTCGCTTCGGCCGCATTCAGAATGTCGTCACCCGCGATCGTGTTGATGGTCACGGACGGTGCGGTGGCGTCCACGCTGTACTCTCGGCCCGCCGAGGCGCTGTTGCCGTTCACGTTAGTGACGCTCACCTGTACGCTGGCGTCGCCGTCTTTCAGACCTGCCAGATCGCCCGCTGGCACCGTGGCGGTCCATTTACCCTCAGCATCCACCGTGGCGGTATAATTCTTGCCGCCAAAGGTAATGGTGACGGTCTGGTTTGCTTCCACGTTCGAGGTGGTGCCGGAGAGCACCAGATCCGCGCCCTTCTCGGCCGCGTTAATCACATCGTCTGAAGCGATGGCGTCAATGCTGATGGCAACGGTCGCCAGGTCCACCGTCACATCGTGATTAATGGAAACCGGATTACCCGCACCGTTCTGGCCTGCCACGGTAACGGTCACCGTGCCTGCCGCCAGGGCACCCACGTCCGCCGCCGGGATCGCCGCACTCCAGGTGCCGTCAGCCAGGACGGTCGCCGGGTAGGTTTTATTGTTCACGGTGACGGTCAGCGCCGTGCCCGCCGTCAGCCCGTCGCTTGTACCCGTAATAATCAGGTTTTGATTATGTTCGATGCTGTTGATCACATCGTCGCCCGCGACGGTATCGACGCGCAGCCCAGGCAGGTTAGCGTCGATAGTGATATCGCGCTCAGCGGAGCCGCTGTTACCCACGCCGTTGGTTACGCTGGCAGATACGGTCAACTCGCCGTTGCCCAGCGCTGTCAGTTCGGCTTGCGTCACGTTAACGGACCAGGTGAGATCGCTCTGGACCGTCGCGGTATACGTTTTGCCTCCGAGTGTCACGGTAACCGTGTTGCCTGCTTCGGCATTGACTACCGAGCCGCTGATGCTCTGGCCTGCCGCCAGTTCAGCCGCGTTAATGACGTCATCGCCCGCCACGGTGTTGATAATGACACCCGGCAGAACGGACTCGACATTCACGGTATGAGAGGTACTGGTGCTGTTGCCAACGCCGTCCGTTGCTGACGCGGTAACGGTGTAAAGCGCTTCACCCAGTTGACCAACCTGATCCGCCGGAACCGTGGTCGTCCATTTACCGTTAGCGTCCACCGTTGCGCCGTACGCTTTGCCGTTGAGCATCACGGTCACCGCCGCGCCTGCCGCCAGGCCGGAAGCCGTACCGGAGATCGTCAGATCCTGGGTTTTCTCTGAACTGTTGATCACATCGTCACCGGAAACGGTGTCAATGGTCAGCACCGGCGCGCTCAGGTTTACCTCCACGCTGTGTGTGGTGCTGTTACTGTTGCCCGCTTTATCGGTCAGCGCCGCGGTGATGGTGTAATCTCCCGCGGTCAACGCGGTCACATCCGCCGCCGGTACGCCCACGCTCCAGTTCCCGGAGGCATCCAGAGTGGCTGTGTATGATTTGTTGTTGATCGTCACGGTGACCACATCACCCGCCGCCGCGCCGGACACAGAACCGGTGACAATCAGCGCCTGCGCATGTTCGGCGCTGTTGATCACATCGTCGTCGGATACGGTGTGGATGGTCAGCTGTGGAACGGTGGTATCAACCAGCACGTCGCGATCGGCAGAGGCCGGGTTGCCCGCTTTATCCGCGACGGCGGCGCTGACGGTGTAGTTACCGTCAGCAATCGCGCCCAGATCCGCAGACGGCATGGTTACGCTCCAGCTGCCGTTTGCCGCTACGGTGGTGGTGTAGTCTTTACCGTTCAGCGTGACCGTCACCGTCTGGCCCGCTTCGGCGTTGGTCACGCCATTAATGACCAGATCCTGCTGCGCTTCGGCCGCATTGATGATGTTGTTGTCGCTGATGATGTCAATCGAGACCGCCGGCGCCGTCGCGTCCACGCTGTACTCACGGCCAGCTGACGCGCTGTTGCCGTTCACGTTGGTCACGCTCACCTGTACGCTGGCGTCGCCGTCTTTCAGGCTGCCCAAATCGGCAGACGGTACGGTGGTCGTCCAGTTGCCGCTGGCATCGACCGTCGCGGTGTACGACTTGCCGCCGAAGGTAATGGTGACGGTCTGGTTAGCTTCCACATTGGTGGTGGAGCCGGACAGGACCAGGTCCGCGCCTTTTTCCGTCGCGTTAATCACGTCGTCGGTGGCAATCGGGTTAATGCTGATGGCAACTGCGGCCAAATCTACCTTCACGTCGTGGCTGATGGTGACCGGCGTGCCCGCCGTGCTCTGGCCGTCAACCGTTACGGTGACCGTGCCTGCGCCCAGCGCGCTAACGTCTGCCGCCGGGATCGCCGCCGCCCAGGTGCCGTCTGCCAGCACGGTTGCCGCGTAGGTTTTTCCGTTGACGGTTACCGTGAGTGCCGAACCGGCTGCCAGGCCATCGCTTGACCCGGTGATAATCAGGTTTTGCGCATGTTCGATGCTGTTAATCACATCGTCGCCCGCGACGGTATCGACGCGCAGACCGGGCAGGCTGGCATCGATGGTGATGTCGCGCTCGCCGGTGCCGGTATTGCCATGGCCGTTGGTGACGCTGGCGGACACCGTCAGATCGCCGTTACCGATGGCGGTTAAGACCGTGGACGGCACGTTGACCGACCAGCTCAGGTCGTCCTGTACCGTGGCGGTGTAGATATTGCCACCGATGGAAATAGTGACAGTGTCACCGATCGCTGCCCCGCTCACTTTCCCGCTCAGGGTCTGGCCTGCGGCGACCTCTGCCGCATTAATCACATCATCCATGGCGACAGGATTAATGGTCACCACCGGGAGCGCGCTGTCGACCACAACGCTGTGGCTGGTACTCGCGCTGTTACCTGCCGCGTCGGTCACGTTTGCCGTCACGGCGTAGCTCGCTTCGCCCAGCGCCGAGACGTTTGCCGCCGGTACGGTGACGCTCCAGTTGCCGCTGGCGTCCGTGATGGCGGTGTAACTGATGCCGTTCAGGGTCACCGTAATGCTGGTGCCGTCCGGCTGGTTACTGCTGCCGGAAACCAGCAGGTCCTGGCCTTTTTCGGCCGCGTTGATCACGTCGTCAACCGCCAGGGTATTGATGGCAATCACCGGCGCGGTCAGGGAGACCTCAACGTCATGCGTTGCGGTGGTGCTGTTACCCGCTTTATCGGTGAGTGTCGCCGCGATCGTCTGGTTGCCGTTCACCAGCGCGCCCACGTCCGTTGCCGGAACGCCCACGCTCCAGCTCCCGGACGCATCCAGCATTGCGGTGTAGTCTTTCCCGTTCAGGGTCACCGTGATGACATCGCCCGCCTGCGCGCCCGTCACCTTACCGGAGACGATCAGCGCCTGACCGTGCTCAGCAATGTTCACGATGTCATCGCCCGCGACGATGTTGAAGCTAATCTGTGGCACGGTGGTATCCACCAGAACGGAGGCATCCGCGCTTGTCGGGTTACCGGCTTTATCGGAAACCGATGCCGTGACCGTGGCGTTACCGTCGCTGATGCCTGCCAGATCCGCCGCCGGCACGTTGAGTGTCCAGCTGCCGTCCGCCTGCACCTGCGCGGTGTACTGCTTGCCGTTGAACGAGACCGTCACCGTCTGGCCGGCTTCGGCCGTGGTGGAGCCGCTCAGGGTCAAATCCTGCCCCGCCTCAGCCGCGTTGAGCATATTGTCATTGCTGATGGTGTTGATGGTCACCGTTGGCGCAGTGGTATCGACGCTGAATTCCTGCGCGGACGATGCCGCGTTGCCGTTCGCGTTGGTGACGTTAACCTGCACGCTGGCGTCGCCGTCTTTCAGGCCGCTCAGATCGGCTGCCGGTACGGTATACGTCCAGTCGCCGTTGGCGTCCACGGTCGTGGTCCAGGTTTTACCCGCAAAGGTAATGGTCACGGTCTGACCCGCTTCCACATTGGAGGTGGTGCCGGAAAGCAGCAGATCCTGACCTTTTTCCGCCGCGTTGAGCACATTATCGTCGGTCACGCTGCTGATAGTGATGGCGACAGGCGCGAGATCGACATCCACAACGGTGCCAATATTCACCGGGTTGCCGGAGGTATCCTGTGCGCTTGCCTTGATATCGAGCGAACCGTCCGCCCACTGCGACACATCCGCGGCCGGGATCGCCGCCTTCCAGGTGCCGTCCGCCAGCACGGTGGCGAAATAGTTGCTGCCGTTAATGGTTACCGTGACGGTGCTGCCCGCCGCCAGATCGGTGCTGGAGCCGGACACAATCAGGTTTTGACCGTGTTCGATGATGTTAATCACGTCATCGCCCGCCACGGTGTCAATACGCAGCCCAGGAAGCTGGGCGTCGATGGTGAAGTCCAGAGAGGATGAGCCGGTATTACCGTGGGCGTTGGTGACGCTGGCTGACAGCGTCAAATCGCCATTGCCGAGCGCGGTTAACTGGCTCTCGCTTAACGGCAGGCTCCAGGTGAGATCGTCCTGCACGGTGGCCGTGTATGTCTGGCCGCCAAGGATAATAGTGACAGTGTCACCTGGCGCCGCGTGAGTCACTTTACCGGTCAGGGTTTGCCCTGCCGCAACCTCCGCGGCGTTAACGATATTATCGCCCGCCAGGGTATTGATCGTCACAACCGGCAGCGAACTGTCCACCTGCACATCGTGACTTGCAGAGGCGCTGTTGCCCACGCTGTCGGTCACGTTCGCCGTCACGGTGTAATGCGCTTCGCCCAGCGCACCTACCGCCGTCGCCGGTACGGTGACGCTCCAGTTACCGCTGGCATCGGCAATAGCCGTGTAGTCGATGCCGTTCAGGGTGACGGTGATACGGGTTCCTTCCGGCTGGTTGCTGGTACCAGAGAGTTGCAGATCCTGACCTTTCTCGGTCGCATTGATCACGTCATCTGCTGCCAGGGTATTAATACCGATGACCGGCGTCACGGTATTCACCACCACATCCAGCGAACTGCTTCCGGTATTACCGGACCTGTCGGTCACGGAGACGTCGATGGTCCAGGTACCGTCGGCCAGCCCCTGCACCACGGACGCTGGCAGACCGAGGCTCCAGTTGCCCGCCGCATCCACCACGGTGGTGTAATCCACATTGTTGATGGTGATGGTCACCCGGTCGCCCGCTGCTGCGCCGGTCACGGAGCCGCTCAGGATCTGCGCCTGAGAATGGGCAAGCTGGTTAATGGTGTTGGTGGCGGTGACAAAGTCGTTGATGGTCACCTGGGGCACGGTTGCGTCTACCAGACCGACGCGATCGGCGCTGCTGGTGTTACCCGCCACGTCGCTCACGCTGGCCGTCACGGTCACGATACCGTCGGCCAGAGCGCCAACGTCAGCCGCCGGAACGCTCAACTGCCAGGTACCGTCCGTCTGGACCGTGGTCTGGTACGTTTTGCCGTTCAGCGTTACGGTGACCGTCTGGCCCGATTCTGCCGTGCTGCTGCCGCTTAAGACTAAATCCTGCTGCGCTTCGGCCGCATTAATGATGTTATCCGCGGTCAGGTTATCGAGGGTAATCGCTGGCGGCAGGGTATCCACCGTGACCACGCGCGACGCGTCGGCAGTGTTACCGTTGATGTTGGTGACGCTGACGCTCACCTGTGCGCGACCGTCGATCAGCGTGTCCATCGCGCTGGCCGGTACGGTCAGGCTCCAGGAGCCATCCTGCTGCACCTGGGCGGTGAAGGTCTGGTCGGCGAATTTCACCACCACGGTCTGCCCCGCTTCCACGCCCTGCGTCTGGCCGGACAGGGTTAAATCGCTGCCTTTTTCTGTCGCGTTGAGCATGTCATCGCTGGAGACGGTATCAATGGTGACCGCCACGGCGTTGAGGTCGAGTTCAATGGGGTGTTCTGCCGAAACGGTGTTGTTCCAGGCATCTTTCGCGCTGACGTTGACCGTCACCTCGCCCGCCGTCCAGGCCTGGAGATCCGCCGCCGGAACGCCAATCTGCCAGTTGCCGCTGGCGTTAACCGCGGTGACGTACTCGACGTTATTGATGGTAACGACAATCTGTGTGCCCGCAGCCAGATGGGTGCTGGCACCGGTGACGGTCAGATCGTGCTGCTGTTCGATGGCGTTGATCACGTCATCGCCGGAAATGGTGTTCACGCGCAGACCCGGCAGCTGAGCGTTGATGTTGATATCACGCTCGCCGGTGCCGGTATTACCGTGCCCGTTGGTTACCGATGCGGTGAAGGTTAAATCACCATCGCCGAACGCCTGAAGATCCGCCGACGGAATGGTGACGCTCCAGGTGAGATCGCTGCCTACCGTGGCGCTGTAGCTCTTACCGCCCACGGTAACAGACACCGTATCGCCCGCCGCCGCGCCGGTAACGCGACCGCTGAGGGTTTGATCCACGCCCGCTTCGGCGTTATTGACCAGGTTGTCGCCTGCAAAGGTGTTGATAATGACCTGCGGCAGCACGGTATCCACCAGCAGATTCGCTTCGGCAGAACCGCTGTTGCCCACGCTGTCGGTGCCGCTAACGGTAACGGTGTAAAGCGTGTTCGCCAGATTCAACACGTCGGAAACCGGCACCTGGATGGACCAGATACCGTTTTCGACGGTGGCCGGATAATTCACGTTATTCAGCGTGACGGTGATGGCGCTGCCGTCAGGCAGATTGCTGGTGCCGGACAGGCTCAGCGGCTGCATCGCCTCCTGGGCATTCAGCACGTTATCCTGGCTGATGGCGTCAATCGTGAATTCCGGCGGGTTGCCGCTCAGCGTGATGCCGTGCGTGGCGCTGCTGGTGTTGCCTGCCGCATTGGTCACGGACACCGAAAGGGTGTGGTGGCCTTCTCCCAGCGCACCCACAACGGACGCCGGGACGCCTACGCTCCAGCTGCCGTCTGCCAGCACCACGCCGGTGAAGGTCTTACCGCCCACGGTCACGGTCACCACATCGCCTGCGGCGGCACCGCTCGCCTGGCCGGAGATAATCTGTGCCTGGCCCTGCTCGCTGGTATTGAGAATATCATCGCCCGCCACGGTGTGAATGGTAATGACCGGCGCCGCAGTATGAACCGAGAAATCTGCCGTCGCTGATGTACCGTTACCCGCTTTGTCACTGACGTTCACCGTCAGGGTGTGGTTGCCCTCACTGAGAGCCTGCACCTCGCTGGCGGCAAGCGTGACGGACCAGGTGCCATCGCTGCCCACCGTGGCGTTATAGTTTTTGCCGTTCAGCGTTACCGTCACAATTTGTCCGGCTTCCGCGTTGGTTTTACCGGTCAGCGTCAGCGGCTGGTTGTGCTCGGCGGCATTGATGATATTGTCCTGCGCGAGCGTATCGACAGAGAGCGTTGGCGCAGCGGTATCCACGCCAATCGTCTGGCTTCCGCTCACGGTATTCCCCGCCGCGTCTTTGCCGCTCACGTTGACCGTCCAGGTGCCATCGCCCAGCGCCTGCGCGTCTGCCGCTGGCACTTTTACGCTCCACGCGCCGTTGGCCCCCACTTCCGCCGTGTAGGTTTTACCGTTCAGCGTCACGGAAACGTCGGTTCCCTTCGCCAGATGCTGGCTGCTGCCGGACAGCGTAAAACCGGCAGACTGCTCGCTGGCGTTTATCACGTTGTCACCCGCCGTTGTCGCCAGCGTAATCGAGGCCTCGGCCGTGGAGACGGTTACCGTGATGCTGCCTGCAGAGGTGGTTTTGCTGCCGTCGATCTGCACGACCGACCACGTATGCTCTCCGTCAGACTGGGTCGGGAGTTTTACCGTCCAGGTGCCGTCTTTACCCACCATCGCGCTGGCAATGGTGCTTCCGCTGCTGTCTTTGATCTGAATGGTCGCGCCCGGTTGGCCGCTACCGCTAAAGGTCGGGGTGTTATCGTCCGTGATCGCGTTCGCGCTCAGCACACCCTGCTTGTCACCCACCTTGTCCGACAGCAAAAAGGTCGGCGTGGCACTTTCCACTTCTTTGGTGTTATCAATGACTTTCGTTTTCGTTTCGCCGTCACCGCCGTTGGCCAGCAGCGCCCCGATGGCGCCACCGCCCAGGGCAGCACCCGCAATCCAGCCCCACGGCGCATCGCTCAGGACACTTTCCTGCTCAAGGAAAGGTTCAATGCTGCTAATGGGTGTGGCCTGGGCGGTTAACTCAGTGACAGCAGCGCCAGACGCTTCCCCGGCATCGGCAAAAGAAATATGCGTCAGTTCCTGATGATCGTTGAATACCAGCTCTGACTGATGATGGGTTTCAGGATCTTCGACAAAATAGTTATTACAGCGAATAACGCTGCCATCTTTCATATAAATGAGAAGGTCTTTACCCTGGCGGACATAACGCACCACATCCTGAGCTGAGCCCTGGATTTCAATCACACTCGGCGATGAAATGGATACCGAGAGATTTCCGTCTCCGGTTAATTTCGTTTTTTCTGCCGTTTTGCGAATGATGACATCAACAACCTTTACGTTACTCATATTCTTCTCCTTGCAGGTGTGCGGATTCCTGTGGATATGTCCACCAGATGGATGTAGCTATCCCTGGGAAAAAACACCCATTATTTTCAGTCTTATTTTGCGCAGCTATGCGCGTCTTTTTTTAACTCAAATCGGGTAATTTTGCGGCAGCGTTTTTCTCTATTCCAATAAGCGACATTAAATTATCAACCGCGGAAGCATAATTAATTGCCGAACTCCACCCATCATACTCAGCGATTATTTTTGCCGACGTGGCCTGCCAGACATCCTGCTCAACGCTGAGCAAATCATTAATGCTCCGCTTGCTCAGGGTGTATTCATTTTTATAAACATCACGGGCACGCAGTGCATTTTCCAGCTGCAGCTTACCGGCTTCCATTCTTCCCCGTGCACCGGTCCAGTCAGCCTGCGCAACGGAGGCTTTTTGCAGAACATCGAAGCGCGCCTGATCAACCATAGAAGAGGCCATAGCCCGTGCGCCTTCTGCCTGACGCACACGTGCGGAGACCGCGCCGCCCTGATAAAGCGGTGCATCAATATTGAGCTGGATCTGGTCGTCCCAGTAAGAACGGTTGTCCGACTCATAACGGGTACGCCCCCCCTTCAGGCTTAAGGTCGGCCAGTGCTGGGACTTCGCCGTTTCCACGCCGTACTGGGCCGAACGCTCCCGGTTCTGCGCCGCTAACACCGTGGGTATCAAGGAATAATCAATGCGGTTAAGCGAATCAGGCTCAACGGCGAGGTTCGCAGGCACGGGCGAATAAGCGTCAGCCTGCATCCCGGTTAAGACCGCAAGCCTTGCGCGGGCGCTGTTTAAGGCGGCGTTATACTGCGCGACCGTTGCCTGCATGCCAGCAATACGCGTGCGGGTCTGCAGTTCATCGGAAGTGGAGCTCACCCCTGCATCCGCACGCAGTTTTGCCAGTTGCTCAACATTTTTAAGCGCCTGAACGTTGTCCTTTGCCGCCTGGAGCAGATCGGAATAGCGTTTAACTTCCACGTAGCTGAGTGCCGTTTTCTCCGCCACATCAGAGAGCGTACTCATCAGCTGGTAGCGGTAACTATCGCGCTGGGCGGAAGACTGGCTGATGCTGTTATTGGTTTTCCCGAAATCGTACAGCAGCTGGGTCAGGCTAATCCCCCAGGCCGCAGAATTCTTCAGCGATCCGCTGGAATCGGTGGTCTGGCTATGACCCGTGCTCCCGTTCAACGCGATTTGTGGCATCCAGCCGCTACGCGCTTCATCTATTTGCGCCTGACCAATACCTAATTGTGCGGCCTGCTGACTAATTGAGGGATCGCGATCGATAGCAAAAAGAATACTTTCTTTTAAGGTCGTCTTTGCCACTGCGGCAATCCCTGCCTGGTGACTATTGGCATAAGCCGTATTTATGGCGAATGAAATTAATGCCAGTGCTGTTGTAAATCGGCGTAACATAGGCTTTCGCAATATCGTCATTTTTATCTCCCTGACTCTGAGCCAAACTCAGGCAATTACCCAAAAAGAGGTATAGATAATTAGACAAATATCTTCTTTAGCGTCCTCACTGAATTTCAGGTAAAACTCCCCCACACCCATTTCCATTGGAAGTGAGAAAGTCCGTCGTCTTATTTCAATTAAGAATTTACTTATTTCTTAAACTGATTTGCAGCATAACAAAATGTGGTATAAGCCACTACACCCACAATGTTAATGTGGTGTTACAAATAAGAAAAAAGATGGGGTTTCTGGACAAAACCATAAAAAGGGCATTTCAAATGAAACATATAAACCCTCTGTTATTTAAGGAAAATTCCTAATCTACTCTCTGTACATTTTTGCGTTAATTTCCAGGAGCGTCAGACACAAAGATTTTCAAAGAAGTGTCAATTTAAGTTATTACCGACCTCGCACCAAAATAAAAATCCATTAAAAAACTAAAGTAAGAGATTAAGCGCCACTATAAATCTTATATACAGAATTTTATTCCATTCAATGGTAGTATAATGGTTACATAACCCAAATCATTAAATAAAACAAAACAATAACACTGTGGTTAACATTCAAAACGGCTTAATGATATCTGCTTAATACAAATGTAATAATCACCTACCGGAATGACTGCACCTCCCGACAGCTTACCCATTCCCCTGCTTCCCTCTGCGCAAAAATGCTGTATTATGCGAATTATTGCGACATTTTGCAGGAGTGCAGCCATGCACAAGACCGCACGTCAACGTTATGTCCTTGATATTTTGAGCGATCAAGGTCAGGCCAGCATTACTGAGCTGGCAGAAAAGCTGCAGGTTTCAGCAGATACCATCCGTCGGGATCTCACCGACCTGGAAAATCAGGGGCTGGCCCAGAAGAACCACGGTGGCGCTATCGCCCTTAATCTTTCCGCCATGAATCGTCAGGGCCGCAACACGCTGCTGCCTGAAACCAAGCAACGCCTGGGGAAACAGGTCGCGCAGGCGGTTCCAGCCGGTTCCACCCTCTTTCTGGATGCCGGCAGCACGGTGATGGCCGTCGCGACCTTTCTTCAGGGGCCTCACACCGTGATCACCACTTCGCTGGACATCGCCCAGCATTTTAGCGACCGGGAAGACATTGATCTGATCCTGCTCGGCGGGAAATGGGACCCGAAACAGCGCCTGTTTGCCGGAAGCGCCACGTTGTCGTTGCTCTCCCGCTATCGGGCAGATATCGCCATTCTTGGGGCGTGCGCCATTCATGCCGAACTCGGTCTGAGTGCCGGTAAAGAGGCCGATGCTGAGGTGAAACGTGCGATGCTCGCCGCAAGCCATGAACACTGGATCGTGGCCGACCATCTGAAAGTTAACCGCTGTGAACCGTATCTGGTTTCAGGGTTATCCGACATTCATCAACTCTTTTTAGATCGTCCCTGGCCTGAGCTTGGGGACCCTGGCGCATTACAGGTCACCATATGCGCGCAATAACGTGGAGAAGGTCATGAGTAAAGTTCAAACAATCAACATTGCGCTGATCGGGTATGGATTTGTGGGTAAAACCTTCCATGCTCCGCTGATCCAGTCCGTGGACGGGCTTAGGCTGGCGGTGGTCTCTTCCCGTGATGAAGAGAAGGTAAAACGCGATCTTCCGGAGGTGCTTGTGGTCGCGACACCGGAAGAGGCTATTCAGCATCCTGATATCGACGTGGTGGTGATTGCCTCGCCTAACGCCACTCACGCCCCGCTGGCTACGCTGGCCCTGAACGCCGGGAAACATGTCGTCGTGGATAAGCCTTTTACCCTCGACATGAAGGAAGCCCGCGACCTGATCGCGCTGGCGGATGAAAAACAGCTCCTGCTCTCTGTTTTTCATAACCGCCGCTGGGACAGCGATTTCCTCGGCATTAAACAGATTATTGCGCAAGGCACGCTCGGCAAGGTCAAGCACCTGGAGTCGCATATTGACCGCTTCCGTCCGGAAGTCCGCGTGCGCTGGCGCGAGCAGAACGTTCCAGGGAGCGGTCTGTGGTTTGACCTGGGGCCGCACCTGATCGACCAGACGCTACAGCTGTTTGGCCTGCCTGAGTCGGTTCAGGGGAATATCGCGACGCTGCGCGAGGGTGCGGAGATCGACGACTGGGCGCACGTGGTTTTAAATTACCCGGCGCACAAGGTTATTCTGCACGCCAGCATGCTGGTCGCTGGCGGGACGGCGCGCTTTACCGTTCACGGGGATAAAGGCAGCGTGGTAAAGGCCAGAATCGATCAGCAGGAAGCACAACTGCTTGCGGGAGTGATCCCCGGCAGCGAAACCTGGGGAGAAGACAGCGACAGCATGGTGTTCTTCGGGGCAGACGGTGCAACGCAGACCGTTGCCACACCGAAAGGCGACCAGCGCCAGTATTACATCCATGTGCGTGATGCGCTGCGCGGGGAAATCCCCCATCCCGTTCACCCTGTCGAGGCGTTAGCGGTCATGGCTGTGCTGGAAGCGGCGGTGAAATCATCAGAGACCGGGACAACGCAGACGCTGGCGTTAACGGCTGAAGAGCGTGCGCTGCTGGGTTAAAAAACAAGCCGGGTGGCGCTGCGCTTACCCGGCCTACGAGTTTGAGCCGTTTGTAGGCCCGTGCAAGCGAAGCGCCGCCGGGCGAAAAGACTACTGACGCTTTTTCGGCATCATGCGCAGCAGCGTATTGTCTTTCCAGAAATAGTGATGCATTAGCGCCGCCGCCGCGTGCAGACCAATCAAGAAATAGCCGAGATTGGCGAGCGTCTCGTGCCACTCCTTCAGCATATCCACCAGATCAAAATTCCCTTCCGCCGCATGCGGCATCAGCAGGCCAAAGGCAAACCAGTCGTTTCCGCGGTTATACATCATCACAATGCCAATCAGCGGCAGCGCAATAAACAGCAGATAAACGATGAGATGCCCAAGGTGCGACATACCGGTGATCATCGCTTTGGGTTTCGGCTGAATAGGCGGTGCGGGATATTTAAGGCGGATGAGCAATCTCGCTACCATCAGCACCAGCACCGAGATCCCGCAGGAGACGTGGATCATGTTTATTACCGGGCGATCGGTACGCGGGAAAAAGCCTCTAAACTCCATCGCGCAGTAGGCGACGACAACTAACAAAAACACCAGCCAGTGAATCGCAATCTGCAGGCTTGAATATTTAGTACGCATGGGATTTCCTGAAAAAAAAACAGTCACCGCGCCAACATAATCTCCTTTCCTTAAAAATTCATTAACTTTTCTGTATGACTTTTCAGTCACTTCCCTGCGGATGAAGTATCTTCAATTGCCGCCCTGTCCGTGATGGTCTAAGCCTGGATGAGTTCAAACTGTCGTATCGACATGTTCACAGGAGAACACAATGAGTAAAATTGGCATTAACGGATTCGGACGCATTGGACGCCTTGTTCTGCGCCGCCTTCTTGAAACTCAGGACAGTAATACTGTCGTCGCCATCAACGACCTCACCTCCCCGAAAGTACTGGCTTACCTGCTAAGACATGATTCCAACTACGGGGGCTTCCCGTGGAGTGTAGATTTCACTGAAGATGCGCTGATCGTCGACGGTAAGACCATTGCGGTATACGCGGAGAAAGAGGCAAAGCATATTCCATGGAAAACGGCGGGGGTGGATATTGTCGTGGAGTGCACCGGCTTCTACACCTCTGAAGAGAAATCCCGGGCACATCTGGACGCAGGTGCGAAAAAAGTGCTGATTTCGGCACCTGCAGGTGACATGAAAACCATCGTCTATAGCGTGAATGACGACACGATTAACGCCAGTGACACCATTATTTCCGTCGCGTCCTGCACCACCAACTGCCTGGCCCCGCTGGCAAAAGCCCTGCACGATGCGTTTGAAATAAAAGTGGGCACCATGACCACCATCCATGCCTACACCGGCACCCAGGCGCTGGTCGATGGACCGCGCGGGAAAGATCTACGCGCCTCGCGGGCAGCAGCTGAGAACATTATTCCGCACACGACCGGTGCGGCAAAAGCCATCGGCCTGGTGATCCCTGCGCTCAGCGGCAAGCTGAAAGGCCACGCGCAGCGCGTGCCGGTAAAAACCGGCTCCGTCACCGAGCTGGTCGCCATTCTTGGCAAGAAAGTTACCGTTGAGGAGATCAACGCTGCGCTGAAAAAGGCGACACAGGGGAATAAATCGTTCGGGTATACCGATGATGAAATTGTGTCGTCAGACGTGATTGGTTCGCACTACGGTTCGGTATTCGACGCCACACAGACGGAGGTGTCGGAAGCGGGAGACCTGCAACTGGTGAAGGCCGTCGCGTGGTATGACAACGAGTATGGTTTCGTGACGCAGCTGGTGCGTACGCTGGATAAGTTCGCCGCGCTGTAAAATTCCCCCTCACCCTGACCCTCTCCCCAAAGGGGCGAGGGGATTGCCCCGTGCTCAGATGATTTTACGCGCCACCTTCAGGACCGGATCCTGCTGAAGCTGTTTCCAGGCTTCGGTGACAGCCTCAGGGAATTCGACGTGCGCGATAAAATCCCGCCCGGCCGGGCCATAGCCGTTCTCATCGTCATACAGACGCGGCAGTTCCCCCATCACCAGAGAAAGGTAACGCTCAACGTCCCACAGCCCTGCGTTACCCTCGCTAAATACCACGCCGTTTTTGCCGTTTTGCAGTATTGGCGTCATTCCCGGGTGGCTAATCCACTGCGGAGAAACGGGCTCATCGCGGCAAACGCGGACGAATGTCGCCATCGTACGGCGCTGCATCGTCGGATCCTGCACCACCAGCATTCGTCCGCTTGTTCGCTGGTGCTGTTTCAGCATGTTCCAGCTAAATCGGGCGTTTTCTCCGCAGTTAGTGGAGCGATCTTCAACCCACAGGCGCGACTCGGGGATCTGCCAGAACTCCCGCGCAATGTCGGCAAGAATGCTTGCTTCCGCCCGCCCGGACACCGGCAGTGGGTGATAACGGGGGTGGTGACGGATCGCATCATACAAAAACGTTGTCGAGTGGCCGATACCGCCGCTAATCAGCAGCGGAACCTGCTTTTCTGCGGCAATTCGGCAGGCGGCTTCAATGGTCGGGATCACCGCGTTTCCTGCCAGAATCACCCCATCAACATCCGGGGTTTGAGACGTGCCGCGGAGATCGTCCTGCGCCAGCCATTCACCGACAGTATTGATGGCCGTAAGCGTAGCGTCCGGCAGGACGGGGAAATGGGGCTGAACCATGGTGAACTCCTCCTCTGTGTTACCTCAGGGTAGCGACTTCGACTTATCAACACAACGGGGGTGCTGTGTCGCTCTTTTTCCTTAAAAGCCCCCTCAACATTTGATTAACATGCGTAAATCATATTCACTTGAATTATCATTTGCGGCAGACGTAGAATCGCCAGTCGACACATTTTTCCATTATTTCTAAGGTAAACAACGTTATGCGCCTGCCCGAACGCGATCCTTATGCTCCTCGCGAGTGGCAGCCACATGAGAAACCCGCTCTGCTGGGGTCGCCTTCCACACCTGAACACAGCACGCCCAAACGGATTGCCTACGGCGTCGTGGGCCTGCTGGTGTGCCTGACGGGGGCGCTGGGTAATGCGGTGGTGACCGCCAATCTGCAAAACCTGCAGGGCACCTTCGGCGCCTGGTCAACGGAAATCGCCTGGCTGCCCGCGGTCTATGTGATGACCAACATCTCCATCAACCTGCTGCTGGTCAAATTCCGCCAGCAGTACGGTCTGCGCGCCTTCACCGAAGGGTTTCTGGTGCTGTATGTGCTGGTCACCTTTTTCCATCTGTTTGTTAACGATCTCAGCTCAGCGCTGATGGTGCGCGCCGCGCACGGGATGGTGGCCGCCGCGCTCAGCTCGCTGGGGATTTACTACCAGATCCAGGCCTGGCCGGCGAAACATCGCCTGAAGGCGCTGACCATCGGCATTACCGGCTCGTCACTCGCCATTCCGCTGGCGCGGCTGTTTTCGACTGAACTGCTCCAGTTGGACGAGTGGCGCGGATTGTATTTCTTTGAACTGGGGCTGGCGCTGATCTCCCTGGCCTGCGTGATCGCGCTGAAGCTGCCGCCGGGCGACCGACGCAAGGTCTTTGAGAAGAAAGACTTTGTCACCTTCTTTCTGCTGGCGCCGGGCATGGCCTTGCTGTGCGCGGTGCTGTCGCTGGGACGTCTGGACTGGTGGTTTGAAGCGCCGTGGATCGGCTGGTCGCTGGCGTTATCGCTGGTGCTGATTGTGTCCGCCATCGTCTTTGAACATAACCGCACTAACCCACTGCTGAATACCCGCTGGCTGTCGAGCGGCAGCATCGTCCGTCTGGGACTGATTATGCTGCTGATCCGCATCGTGCTGGCGGAGCAAAATACCGGGGTGATTGGCTGGTTACAGTATGTGGGATTACAGAATGAGCAGATGACCCATCTGGCGTGGTCCATTTTCGCCGGGATCGTCTGCGGGATCGTCACCAGCTGTCTCACCATCAAGCCCACAAAACTGGCGTGGCCGATTATCACCTCCCTGGCGCTGATGATCATTGCCTCGCTGCTGGACAGCCAGTCCAATAACCTGACCCGCCCGGACCAGCTGATGGTCAGCCAGTTCCTGCTGGGCTTCGGCAGCGCCTTCTTCCTCGCCCCGGCCATGCTGGCCGCCATTGGCGGAGTGATCGCCGACCCGCGTAATCTGGTCAGCTTCTCGGTCATGTTTGGCATGAGCCAGAACCTCGGCGGTCTGCTCGGGTCGGCGATCCTCGGTACTTTCCAGACCTGGCGTGAGAAGTACCACTCCAGCCTGCTGGCAGACCAGCTCACCACGCTCAACCCGCTGGTCAACGAGCGCATTCAGCTTTATACCCAGATGTATAAAAGCCTGATCGGTGACAGTTCGCTGTTGGGGACTCAGGCAATTACCCAACTACAAAGCGTCACCGCCCTTGAGGCAAATATTCTGGCTTACAACGATACTTATCTTCTGACGGCAAGCATCGCTGCCGCCACGCTGGTCTGGATTTTATGGCGCTTGCTGCGTCTGCGCATCACTGCCCGTATGGCGCTGAAGAACGCCACCGGCAACAAGTAATTGAAAGAGTTCTGGAGAATTTATGAGTCAGCAGGATGCCGCCAAAGAGCAGGCCAACACCCGCAAAAATGTGCGCATTGTTTCCGTTTTCACCGCCGCTGCCATCGGTCTTGTCGGCGTGCTGGTGATCCTTTACGCCTGGCAGTTACCGCCCTTTACCCGGCACGTGCAGTTTACCGACAATGCCTACGTGCGGGGACAAACGACGTTTATCAGCCCGCAGGTGAATGGCTATATCACAGAGGTGAAGGTTCAGGACTTTGTGCAGGTCAAAAAAGGCGATCTGCTGCTGCAGATTGATGACCGCATCTACCGTCAGCGGGTGCATCAGGCCGAGGCGCAGCTGGCGATGAAAATTGCCGCCCTGAATAATAACCTGCAGCAGCGTAAAAGCGCCGAAGCGACGATTGCCAAAAATGAAGCCGCGCTGAAAAATGCCCGCGCCCAGAGCCTGAAAACCCAGGCGGATTTGAAGCGCGTGAAGGATCTGACGGCGGATGGGTCACTTTCCGTTCGCGAACGCGATGCCGCCCTGGCAAGCGCGGCTCAGGGCAGCGCCGATATCGACCAGGCGAAAGCAACGCTTGAGATGTCGCGTCAGGATCTGCAGACGGTGATTGTCAATCGCGGGGCACTGGAGGCGGACGTTGAGAACGCCAAAGCGGCGCTGGAGCTGGCGCAGATCGATCTGCAAAACACCCGCATTGTGGCCCCGCGTGATGGCCAGCTGGGGCAGATTGCCGTGCGTCTCGGGGCGTATGTGACCGCCGGGACCCATCTCACCACCCTTGTGCCCCCCAGCACTGGGTTATTGCCAATATCAAAGAGACCCAGCTCGCGGAGCTGCGCGTCGGTCAGCCGGTGAAATTCACCGTCGATGCCCTGAACGACAAAGCGTATCAGGGCCGCGTGGAGAGCATCTCTCCCGCAACCGGCGTGGAATTCAGCGCGATCACGCCGGATAACGCCACCGGGAACTTTGTCAAAATTGCCCAGCGAATTCCGGTGCGCATTGAGGTACTCGGTAAGCCAGAGGAATCCGCCCTGCTGCGTCCGGGCATGTCGGTGCAGGTAACAATTGATACGCGGGAGGCGAAACCATGATCCTGCGTCCGATAGCCGGACTGGTCGTGGCGGTGATGCTGGCCGGATGCCAGTCCGTCGACGTCAAACCGGCGCAGCCCACGCTGCACATTCCTGCGCAATGGCGGGCCACCTCGGGGCCAGCCAGCCCGACGGAACAGCTCTGGTGGCGTAACTTTCATGACAACCACCTGAACCGCTATGTGGACCAGGCGCTTAAGAATAACAGTGACGTGTTGATCGCCCGCGAACGGATAAACGAGTATCAGGCGCGGGTCTTTGCGGCCGACGGCAGCCTGTTTCCCTCGCTTGACGCGGGCGTCACGGGGACGCGCGCCCGTTCGCAATCCGCTGCGACCGGGTTGCCCGTCTACGGTACGGTGTACAGAGGCAGCCTGACGGCGAGCTACGACGTTGATATCTGGGGCGTCAACCGCAGCACGGCGAATGCCGCTCAGGCGTCGCTGGAGGCGCAAAAAGCCGCCGCTGCCGCCGCGGATTTGACTGTCGCCTCGTCCGTGGCTTCCGGGTACGTCACCCTGCTCTCACTTGACGAACAGCTGCGCGTGACTGAAGCCACGCTGAAGTCCCGCGAAGAGGCGTTTAACCTCGCGAAACGTCAGTTTGAAACCGGCTACAGTTCGCGCCTGGAGCTGATGCAGTCTGACTCCGAATTACGTTCAACGCGGGCGCAGGTGCCCGTGTTACAGCATCAGATTGCGCAGCAGGAAAATGCGCTTAGCCTGCTGCTGGGAAACAATCCCGGCGCGGTAGCGCGCAGCGAAAGCTTTGCGGCGCTGACGCCGCTGAAGCTGCCGTCGCAGCTGCCTTCCACGCTTCTGAACCGTCGCCCGGATATCGTTCAGGCTGAACGCCAGCTGGTGGCGGCGGATGCCTCCCTTGCCGCGTCGCGCGCCAGCCTGCTGCCATCGATCAACCTGACCGCCACCGGATCGATTCAGGATCGCACCCTTTCTGGCCTGCTGGACAATCCGCTTCAGCTCTGGAGCGCCGGGGGCAGTATTCTTGCCCCGCTGCTGAACCGCCAGGCGCTGAATGCGCAGGTGGATATTTCCCAGTCCCAGCGTAACCAGGCGCTGTACGCCTATGAAAAAACCGTGCGTAACGCGTTTGCCGAAGTGAACAACAGCCTTGATGCCATTACGCGCTATCAGGAACAGCTGACGGAGCTACTCGCCCAGCAGGCTGTGGCGCAGGAGACGCTGCGCATTGCGCAGAATCGCTATCGCAACGGCTATTCTTCCTATCTGGACGTGCTGGACGCGCAGCGCACGCTGTTCTCGGTCCAGACCAGCGTCGTGCAGGTGAAAAATAACCTGCTGCTGGCGCAGATTGATTTATACAGGGCGCTGGGCGGCGGCTGGGGCAGTGCCTGAAATCCTGCCCGGTGGCGCGTCGCTTACCGGTCCTGGATTTCGCACCCGTAGGCCGGGTAAGGCGTAGCCGCCACCCGGCAATCCTTCCCAAGGAGTCAATCTATGCAACAACAGTGGTCTGCAGTAGATAATTTCATGATTTCTTCGCTGATCCCTGACGATGACGTACTGAGTCAGATCCTGGAAAACAACAAGCGCGCCGGGCTGCCCGAACACGACGTGGCGGCCAATCAGGGGCAGCTGCTGGCGCTGTTCGTGCGCATGACGCAGGCAAGACGCATTCTCGAGATCGGGACGCTGGGTGCCTATAGCTCAATCTGGATGGCGCGCGCCCTGCCGCCGGACGGAAAGCTGATTACGCTCGAGGCCGACCCGAGTCATGCCGACGTTGCGCGTCAGAATATTCACCTCGCGGGGCTGAACGATCGCATTGAACTGATTGAAGGCCCGGCGCTGAGCTCGCTCGAAAATTTTGGTGACGTTACGCCGTTCGACCTGATCTTTATTGATGCCGATAAGCCGAACAATCCCGGCTATCTGGAGTGGGCGTTGTACTATTCCCGTCCCGGTACGGTAATTATCGGCGATAACGTGGTGCGCGAGGGTGAAGTCGTTAACGGGCAAAGCGACGACGCGCGCGTGCAGGGCGTGCGGCGTTTTATCGAGATGACTGGAGATAACCCGCGCTTAACCGCCACCGCGCTGCAAACGGTGGGGGTTAAGGGATGGGATGGGTTTACGCTGGCGATTGTGAACGGGTGAAAATTGTGCGGGCTGATGCCCTCACCCCGACCCTCTCCCACAGGGAGAGGGAGAAAATCGGGCAAGGCTTTTAGCCAGAGATCTGCTCCATCGCCTGCAGGATACGCTTATCCGAAATCGGATACGGCGTACCGAGCTGCTGGGCAAAGAAGCTGACGCGTAGCTCCTCGATCATCCAGCGGATCGCCTGCACGTCTTCATCGTCGCGGCGCGCCGGCGGCAGCTTGTTTAGCCACTGCTGCCACGCCTGCTGCACGCTTTCCACTTTCAACATCTGCGCGCGATCGCGGTGCGGGTCGATGGCCATTTTCTCCAGACGTTTTTCAATTGCCTGCAGATAGCGCAGCGTATCGCCGAGACGGTTGAAGCCGTTGCCGGTGACAAAGCCACGATACACCAGCCCCGCCATCTGCGCCTTCACGTCCGACAGCCCCAGCGCCATGGTCATATCCACGCGCCCCTTCAGGCGCTTGTTGATGTTGAACACGGCGGTGAGGATCTGCTCGACCTGTTTGGCAATCTCCACCACGGTGTCGTTAAGCTCCGCGCGGACCTTTTCATGAAGCTGAGCAAAGCCCTCTTCCGTCCAGACCGGACCGCCCGCCTCGTGGATCAGTTTGTCCACGCCGCAGGAGATGCAGTCGTCAATCAGATCCAGCACTTTGCCGTACGGGTTAAAGTACAGACCCAGCTTGGCCTTGTTCGGCAACTTCTCGTGCAGATATTTAATCGGTGACGGAATGTTCAGCAGCAGCAGGCGACGCAGCCCGCGCCACATCATCTGCTGCTGTTCCTGCGGATTATCAAACAGCTTGATCGCCACGCTGTCGCGCTCGTCCACCAGCGCTGGCCAGGCTTTCACCTTATAGTTAGCGCGTTTTTGCTCGTAGCTTTCCGGAAGCTGACCAAAACTCCAGATATGCAGCCCGCTCTGCTCGATACCGTCGTCCGCCACCGCAGAGAGCGTCTCCTGGACTTTGCCTTTCAGGGCTTCTTTCAGCTCGCTCAGGGAACGCCCTTCCAGCAGCTTTTTGTTTTTATCATCCACCACGCGGAAGCTGATTTTCAGGTGATCGGGTACCTGATCCCAGTTCCAGTCTTCGCGGTCAATGGTCGTCCCGGTCATGCGGCGGAATTCACGCTCCAGCGCGTCCAGCAGCGGCAGCTCCAGCGGCGTGACGCGGCCCAAAAACGCTTCCGCGTAGTTCGGCGCAGGCACAAAATTACGCCGCACCGGTTTCGGCAGCGATTTAATTAGCGCAATGACCAGCTCGCGGCGCAGGCCGGGGATCTGCCATTCAAACCCGCTCTCGTCGACCTGGTTTAACAGCGGCAGCGGAATGTGGACGGTCACGCCGTCCGCATCGGCCCCCGGTTCAAACTGATAGGTCAGACGCAGCTTGAGATTGCCCTGATGCCAGAAGTTCGGGTAGTCGAGCTTGCTGACCGACTCCGCCCCCTCTTTAATCAACATGCTCTTTTCAAAATTGAGCAGGTCCGGCGTCTCTTTACTGGCCTTTTTCCACCAGCTGTCGAAGTGGCGGGCGGAAATCACATCGTGACTAATGCGCTGATCGTAAAATTCGAACAGCGCCTCGTCGTCTACCAGGATGTCGCGACGGCGGGATTTATGCTCAAGCTCTTCCACCTCGGCGCGCAGCTTCAGGTTTTCGCGGAAGAACGCATGGCGCGTCTGCCAGTCGCCCTCCACCAGCGCGTGGCGGATAAACAGCTCGCGGCTGAGCGCCGGGTCAATCTGGCTGTAGTTGACCTTACGCGCGGCCACCACCGGCAGGCCATAAACGGTCACCTTCTCGGTCGCCATCACTGCCCCCTGCGCACGCTCCCAGTGTGGTTCACTGTATGAGCGTTTCAGCAGATGCTGCGCGACTGGCTCAACCCATTCCGGGTCGATCCGCGCGGCAATGCGTCCCCACAGGCGGCTGGTTTCCACCAGCTCGGCCACCATGGTCCACTTCGGCGGCTTCTTGAATAAGCCGGAACCGGGGAAGATGGAGAAACGGGCATTGCGCGCGCCGGTATACTCCTGCTTCTCTGCGTCCTTCATCCCAATGTGGGACAGCAGGCCGGTCAGCAGCGCGATATGAATTTCACGGTACTCCGCCGGCTCACTGTTCACCGGAATGCCCAGCTCTTTCACCACCTGGCGCAGCTGGGTGTAGATATCCTGCCACTCGCGCACGCGCAGGTAGTTGAGGAAATCCACGCGGCACTGGCGGCGGAACTGGTTCGAGGAGAGCGCTTTCTGCTGCTCGCCGAGATAGTTCCACAGGTTCACGAAGGCGAGGAAATCGGACTCTTTGTCGTGGAAGCGACGGTGTTTTTCATCTGACGCCTGCTGTTTATCCATCGGACGCTCGCGCGGATCCTGAATGGAGAGCGCAGAGGTGATAATCATCGCCTCGCGCACGCAGCCGTGCTTCTGGGCTTCCAGCACCATGCGCGCCAGACGCGGGTCGACCGGCAACTGGCTGAGCTGACGACCCAACGGCGTCAGTTTATAGACCGTAGCCTGCTCGTCGGTGGTAATGGCCCCCAACTCTTCCAGCAGGCGGACACCGTCCTGAATGTTGCGTTTGTCCGGCGCTTCCACGAACGGGAACGCCGCGATGTCGCCCAGCCCCAGGGCGGTCATCTGCAGGATAACGGACGCCAGGTTGGTACGCAGAATTTCCGGGTCGGTAAACTCCGGGCGCGACAGGAAATCGTCTTCGGAATAGAGACGAATACAGATCCCTTCCGACACACGACCGCAGCGGCCTTTACGCTGGTTGGCCGACGCCTGAGAAACCGGCTCTATTGGCAGGCGTTGCACCTTGGTGCGGTAGCTGTAGCGGCTGATACGCGCCGTGCCCGGGTCGATCACGTATTTGATCCCCGGTACGGTCAGCGAGGTTTCCGCCACGTTGGTCGCCAGCACAATGCGGCGTCCGCCGTGCGGCTGGAACACGCGGTTCTGCTCGCTGTTCGACAGGCGCGCGTACAGGGGCAGGATCTCCGTATGACGCAGATCGCGCTTGCTGAGCGCATCGGCGGTATCGCGAATTTCGCGCTCGCCGCTCATAAAGATCAGAATGTCGCCCGCACTTTCGTTGCCCAGTTCGTCGACAGCGTCAAAGATGGCCTGGAGCTGGTCGCGCTCGGTATCATCCGCCTCTTCGACAATCGGGCGATAGCGCACTTCCACCGGGTACGTGCGTCCTGACACTTCAATTATCGGCGCATTGTTGAAATGCTTCGAGAAGCGCTCCGGGTCGATGGTCGCGGAGGTGATGATGATTTTCAGATCCGGACGACGCGGCAGCAGTTCTTTCAGGTAACCGAGCAGGAAGTCAATGTTCAGGCTGCGCTCGTGTGCTTCGTCGATGATGATGGTGTCGTACTGCATCAGCAGGCGATCCTGCTGGATTTCCGCCAGCAGGATACCGTCAGTCATCAGCTTGACCATGGTGTTATCGCTGACGTGGTCGCTGAATCGCACCTTGTAACCGATGCAGCCGCCCGGCTCGGTTTGCAGCTCTTCGGCAATACGGTTCGCCACGGTACGCGCCGCCAGACGACGCGGCTGGGTGTGGCCAATCAGACCTTTCACCCCGCGTCCCAGCTCCATGCAGATTTTCGGCAGCTGGGTGGTTTTCCCCGAACCGGTTTCCCCTGCGACAATTACCACCTGGTGGTCGCGCACGGCTTCCAGGATGTCCTGTTTTTTCTGACTGACAGGCAGGTTTTCCGGGTAGGTAATTGCCGGGCGTGCAGCTTCGCGCAGCACAACTTTCCCTGCTGCCTGTTCAATCTCTTTCGCCATTTCCTGATAAATGGCCTGTTGTGCATCAGGATTTTTAACCTTCTTCACGCCATGCAGACGACGCGCAAACCGCTGTTTATCGCGCAGCATCAGGGCATCAAGCCTTTGCAGGAGCATCGGGAAGGTGATTTTTTGGTGTTCTGTCATAGCGTTAATGGGCAGTGCTCTGCCGGGTAAAATCTCTTTTTAATGATTGCTATAGAGTACCACATTGACGCTTTCTGCGCCTTATTCAAAAAATTCGAACATAGACTTCGATATATTGCGCTATCTCTGTGGCAGGATTGTGAATAGAGTGTCAACAAGCAACGGGGCAACCCCCTTCAATCAAATGCAAAAACAGGAATCACCCATGAGCAAAGTATTAGTGTTGAAATCCAGTATTCTGGCAGGGTACTCTCAGTCTGGTCAGCTGTCTGATTATTTCGTTGAACAGTGGCGTGAACAGCATTCCGCTGACGAAATCACCGTGCGCGACCTGGCGGCAAACCCTATTCCTGTGCTGGACGGTGAACTGGTTGGCGCGCTGCGTCCGAGCGATGCTCCGCTGAGCCCGCGTCAGCAGGAAGCCCTGGCCCTGTCCGACGAACTGATTGCTGAGCTGCAGGCGCACGACGTTATCGTGATTAACGCCCCAATGTACAACTTCAACATCCCTACTCAGCTGAAGAACTACTTCGACCTGGTGGCGCGTGCTGGCGTAACCTTCCGTTACACTGAAAACGGCCCTGAAGGTCTGGTGAAAGGCAAGCGTGCGATCGTACTGACCAGCCGCGGCGGTATCCATAAAGACACCCCAACCGACCTGGTTGCGCCGTACCTGAGCCTGTTCCTGGGCTTCATCGGCATCACTGACGTGAACTTCGTGTTCGCGGAAGGCATCGCTTACGGTCCTGAAGTGGCGACGAAAGCGCAGACCGACGCGAAAGCCGCGATCGACAGCCTGGTTGCCGCCTAAGATTTCCCCCTCTCACCGCCCGGTGGGAGGGTTTTTCTTTTCTCCACATTTCGTTATCATCCGCTCCCACTCTCCAGCCGGGCGGCCTGATGTCTGCGATTATTGATTCTTTTATTGCCCCACCGTGTCATGACGACATTGAGATCCTCTGGCAGGATGAACATCTGCTGCTGATCAATAAGCCTTCCGGTCTGCTCAGCCTCTCGGGAAAAAATCCGCAAAACCTTGATTCTGTCCATTATCGTCTGGTTCAGACGTTCCCGGGCTGCACGCTGGTGCATCGTCTCGATTTCGGCACGTCCGGGCTGATGGTGATTGCGCGTAATAAAGCGATCAATGCGGCGCTCTGCCAGCAGTTCAGCCAGCGCAGCGTGGAGAAAGTTTACAGCGCCCTGCTTTGTGGACATCTGGAAAACGATGAGGGCGTGATAGATGCCCCGATTGCCAAAGATCCGGCGCTGTTCCCGCTGATGTCAATCTGCGCCATTAACGGTAAACCCGCCCGCTCCCGCTATCGGGTGGTGGAACGTTTTTATCAGGGAACGGGAGTGCCGTTAACGCGGGTGACGCTTACCCCGGAAACCGGGCGAACCCATCAGCTGCGTATTCACTGCCAGCAGCTGGGGCACCCGATTCTGGGCTGCGATCTTTATGGCGGTCTTGACGCGCCGGGGGCGGAAATCACGCCCCGGCTGATGCTGCATGCCTGCGAGCTGAATTTTATTCATCCGGTGAGCGGCGAGCCGGTTACTGCCCGTCACACCGCCCCGTTCTGACGGCGGTTTACCACATCAAATCGTCAGGGATTTTGAAGTCCGCGTAGGGATCGTCTTCATCCTGCTCTTCCTGACTGAGCGCGCTGTTTAACACAATGCAGTCGGCATCACGCTGGGCAATTTTATCGGCCACGACTGCCGGGATAATCGCGTATTCACAGTCGCCGCTGGCGTTAATCACCAGACGGGCAATCGCCAGACGGCCGTTGATCAGCTGAGTCTGGGTTTGCTTGTCGACGTCGAGTTTTTTGATCAGATTACCGTCAGTGAAGTTAAAGGTGATATTGCCTTTCGCCACGGTGATGCGGTTCATCTCAATCAGCTGCTTCACCTGTGCTTTAAACTCTTTTGCCAGCACGGCCTGCTTCTGCTGTTCGCTGAGCTGCTTGTCACGCTCGATCTGCGCTTTTTTATTCTCTTCCACTGCTTCGCGCGCCTCACGAGCCTGAACGCGTGATTTCTTTGCCGTACGCTGCACTTTCGCCGCTTTCTTGCTGCTAACGAGGCCCGCTTTCAGCATCTGCTCTTGTAAGGTGAGTTTTGTCATGATCGTTTCTAAACCGGTTGGAAATTTTGGGGATTATAGCGGGAATTGAAGAGAAATAAAAAAATGCCAATCCTCTGCAGCGGGTTAACGGTGACGGCAAAGCACATATTGCAGACATAGTGCGAGCTTCGCCCGGCGGCGCTGCGCTTGCACGGGCCTACAAACGACGCTGAACCGTAGGCCGGGTAAGCGCAGCGCCACCCGGCAAGAAGGCAGCGACACGCGAGTATCACGCTTCATGAACTTCGCTCATGTTGCAGTGAAATTAAGTCACTTCCCCTGCGCCGCGGGGTCAGGCATAAATTATGCATCGGTAACTTCTTAGCAACATGAACTTAGGATGCATAACGACAATGAGCAAAGCTTTCACCTATACCCTTAAGCGCAGTTGCTTCGATGAGAATTACAACCCGTCAGAAAATACGCGTACCACCACCAACTTTGCCAACCTGGCGCGCGGAGAAAAGCGTCAGGAAAACCTGCGCAATACCCTGGTGATGATCAATAACCGCTTCAACGCACTGGCGCGCTGGGATAACCCCAACGCCGATCGCTACGCGGTTGAGCTTGAAATTATCTCCGTCGATCTGAACATTGGTGCGGATAAGCCGTTCCCGGCCATTGAGATATTGCAAACCACCATCGTCGACAAGAAAAACAACCTGCGTATCCCGGGGATTGTCGGCAATAACTTTTCGTCTTACGTGCGGGATTATGATTTCAGCGTTCTGCTGCTGGAACATAACAAGAACCAACAGCACTTCAGCGTTCCGGAAAAGTTTGGTGAATTGCACGGCAACATATTCCGCCATTTTGTGAGTTCGCCGGAATATAAAGAGAACTTCAGAAAAGGACCGGTGATCTGCCTCAGCGTTTCCAGCAAAGACACCTACCGCCGCACCGGCAACCAGCATCCTGTACTTGGCATTGAGTATCAGCCGGATGGCGAGTCATTAACGGAACTGTACTTTGCCAAAATGGGCCTAAAGGTGCGCTATTTCATGCCAGAAAACAGCGTGGCGCCCTTTGCGTTCTTTTATACCGGTGATTTGCTGAACGATTACAGCAATCTTGAACTGATCGCCACCATCAGCACGATGGAAACGTTTCAGAAAATCTATCGCCCGGAAATTTATAACGCCAACTCGTCGGCGGGACTGTGCTTCCGACCGGATCTGAACCAGCAGGATCACTCATTCACCAAAATTGTTTATGACCGTGAAGAACGAAGCCGTCTGGCGATTGAACAGGGTCGATTCACCGAAGAATACTTTATTAAGCCTTATAAACACATTCTTGAGCAGTGGTCTGATAACTACACGCTTTAATTCATCAAAATAGGTCTTTTATTATGAAAACATTGCTCCCGACGTCTACGGCTGGCAGCCTGCCTAAGCCGACCTGGCTTGCACAACCTGAAACGCTGTGGTCTCCGTGGAAATTAGAGGATCAGGAATTACTGGCAGGAAAACAGGATGCGCTGCGTTTGTCACTGGATGAGCAGATCCGTGCGGGAATCGACATTGTCAGCGACGGCGAACAGACCCGCCAGCACTTCGTCACCACCTTTATCGAACACCTGAGCGGCGTGGATTTTGAAAACCGCCAGACGGTACGCATTCGTAACCGTTATGACGCCAGCGTGCCGACCGTGGTTTCTGCTGTGGCACGTCAGAAACCGGTATTCGTCGACGATGCAAAGTACCTGCGCCAGCTCACGGATAAGCCGATCAAATGGGCCCTCCCCGGACCGATGACCATGATCGACACCCTTTACGACGCGCACTATAAAAGCCGCGAAAAGCTGGCCTGGGAATTCGCCAAAATCCTCAATCAGGAAGCGCGGGAGCTAGAGGCTGCAGGCGTGGATATTATCCAGTTCGACGAACCGGCATTTAACGTCTTTTTTGACGAGGTCAATGACTGGGGCATCGCCGCGCTGGAACGCGCCATTGAAGGGCTGAAGTGCGAAACTGCGGTCCATATCTGCTATGGCTACGGCATCAAAGCCAATACCGACTGGAAAAAAACGCTCGGCTCTGAGTGGCGCCAGTACGAAGAGGCTTTCCCTAAGCTGCAGACCTCGAACATCGACATTATCTCTCTGGAGTGCCACAACTCCCGCGTGCCGATGGATCTGCTGGCGCTGATCCGTGGTAAAAAAGTGATGGTTGGCGCGATTGATGTGGCAACGAACACCGTTGAAACGCCGGAGGAAGTCGCCGATACCCTGCGTAAAGCGCTGCAGTTTGTCGATGCCGACAAGCTTTACCCTTCGACCAACTGCGGTATGGCCCCCCTTTCCCGTCACGTCGCAAACGGTAAGCTGAGAGCCCTCAGCGCAGGCGCAGAGATTATCCGCAAAGAGCTCGGCGCGTAATCCTTTACGTTTGCCAGTACGGCGGCGTACCAAAGCGTTCGACGTAATAATCAATCACCGCCCTGACGTTCAGGGGCGGATGACGTGCATGTGGATAGATCGCCGCAATGTTCAGCGGCTCCGTGTTGATCGCACACGCCATTTCCGGCAGAAGTGCGACAAGCTCTCCCCGCTGGAGCCTGTCGCCAATCAGCCAGTCCGGAAACAGGACGATCCCCATCCCGCCCAGCGCGGCAGTGAGCAACGACTCCGCATTATTGGATGTCATCCGCGCCACCACCGGATAGTGTATCCAGTTCTCCCCCTCGCGACGCACCAGCCAGCGGTTAGGCCCGGACGAACCGCGATAGACCAGACATTGATGATCGCTCAGCGTGGCCGGATCGTCCGGCACACCGTGTTTGCGCAGATACGCGGGCGACGCGGCAAGGTGGTAACGCTGCTGACCAAAAATGCGGGCGTGAAACGTCGAGTCCGTCAACATGCCAATGCGAAAGATAAGATCGGCCGCATCCCGGTGCGGGTCGATAAAGTCATCGGTCAGCGTGAGCTCAATGTTTAACCGCGGATAACGCTCGGTCAGCTCCGCCAGGCCTGGCGCAACATGCCTCTGCCCAAAAAATACCGGCCCATTAATGCGAATTGTGCCGGATGGTTCCGACGAACGTTCATCCAGCTCACGCCGCGCCTCTTCGACGTTTTCGACCATCGCCCGGGCATAGCGGATAAACAGATGACCACTTTCGGTGGGGATCACCGCGCGCGTATTGCGGTAGAACAGCTGCTGACCGAGGGCATCCTCAAGCTGGTGAATAACGCGCGATATCTGTGAGGCTGATATCCCCTGCCGCCGCGCGACGACGGAGAAATTCTGCGCTTCATAGACCTCAATAAAGATCAGCAGCGCGCGGACGTTGATATTACTGGCATCGAACATTAATGCATTTCCTGCAAAGGTGTTTCCTGCATTATGGCATTTTTCTCACTGGACGACCGACGTAATCTTCTTCGCCTTAAAACGGAGGAAGCGTTATGCAGTTTGTGTTGATTTTACTGGTGATAGCCGGAGGGATGGGTCTCTCCATCGAGGCGGGGTTACTGGGGCCACTGGGGGGCGAAGTGGGCGACTTATGGGCCACGTTCAGCATTTTTGGGGTCGGTGCCGCGCTGACGTTTTTACTGATGCTGTTTTTTAGCCCGCGTAACAGCCCCTCGTTTTTTGCCCAGCCCGGCTGGCAGTTGCTCGGCGGCGTGCTCGGCCCGGTGTACGTGGTCATCCTGACCGTTGCGACACCCGCCATCGGCATCGCAATGACCATGATTGGGATTTTGGCCGGTCAGGTCTTTAAAAGCCTGATCATTGACCACTACGGTCTGCTGGGCTCGCCGCACAGAAAGATAAATGCAAAGCGCATTATTGCACTGGGGTTCATCATTGCAGCACTGGTTCTGGTCGCACAGGGGTAACGTATGACACTGATTATGATTCTTCTCGCCGTTTGCGGCGGCGCTACGCTGAGCATTCAGGCCGCGATTAACGGACAGCTCGGCAGCAGCGTGGGGGTATTCAAAAGCGCGTTTCTGACCTTTTCCGTCGGCGCACTGGTGACCGCCCTGCTCATATTTTTCTTTGAGCCTAAGCATGCGGTCACGCTGCTGGACGTACCCAAATGGCAGCTCCTCGGCGCGATGTTTGGCGTGCCCTATATCGTGATTATGGTGCTTGCCGTACAGCGCATCGGCACCGCCGTCGCCACGGTGGCGGTGATATTCGGCCAGCTCACCATGAGCATGTTGATAGATAACTTTGGCTGGTTGGGTAATCCCGCTATTCCCTTTTCGCCGAGCCGTCTGGGCGCGGTTATCTGCCTGGGGATTGCGCTGTATTTCATCTACTCGAGCAGCAAAATCTACAGCGCCCGCGACTAGACTCACGTCTTCCGGGTAAAGAACAGCGTCACCGTGGCGACGGTGACGCCAAATTTCTTCATCTCGGTTTTATTAAACAGATGGGTCTCATCCTGCAGGTACATCCAGTCGTCAAACTTCAATAGCCAGCTACTGCCGTTGGCTTTGACTTTCATGCTGTAATGCCAGTTAAAGGCGTTACCTGCCGCCTGCCCCGTAGCGACCCCTTCGATATCCCCCGCCGTTCCCTCGTAGCGATCGTTCCCCAGCCTGCGGATGTGCCATACCCGCTGTTGCTTCTCGCCATCGTCATACACGAAGTGCTCATTGAGCGTCAGCGTATCGCCGATAACATCCCCGGCAATCTCCACGTGAAAGCGGCGGATCTGTTTACCGCTGCGATCCTGCACCATGCCCCACGCTTCGGTTTTCCCCTGGAAGTAGTCGAAGATATCAAGCCGTGGCTGCTGCTGGCGATACTCGGCCACCTCTGTGCTACAGCCTGCCAGCAGCATGGTCAATGCCAGCACCATCATCAGGAAACGTTTCATTTTTGTCCTCCAAGTAACTGCTGACGCAGTTCAGGATATTGCGTGCGGGGATCGAGCCAGATGGCCAGAAAGCGCGTGCTGAATGCTTCTGACTGGCGCGGGCCAAGTGGAATAAAGCTTTTCTGCGTTGCTGACGCGCGGTACCAGAACTGTCCCTGCTTATCATCGAGGACAAACGCCAGCTGTGAGCCCGGCCGGACATCCGGCCACAGCGAACGAAGCATCTGTAACCAGCCTTCGCTTTGCGGCTCCCGCTGCAAAATCCCCTGCGCCTGCCACTGATCGCGCGTGGCCTCCACCAGTTCATCACGTTCAATGTCGCGCGCGTAGGTGATAATCAACGCCTGATCCTGATCCGCCGCGCGGTAGCGACCGTCCGGCGTGCGCAGCTGGGAGGTATAAACCGTAAACGGGCCCCAGGTGAGCGTGGCGTCACCCACCTTACGCCAGGCCAGCCAGTCGGCGGCGTGGGCCGCAGGGATCACCATCGTCAGCCAAAGGAGGAAAACCGCTGCTCTCATTTTTGTCTCCCCATCAGCAGGTGGAAAAACAACATTAATACCAGCCAGCCCGGCACCATCCAGCTGACGACGATAAAGGTCGGCTCCTGAAAAGTGATAGCACCCAGCCGCTCGCCAATCAGGTACGCCACCGGCCCTCCCACGGCGGCCAGCAGCGTCAGCAGCCAGCCGGGTAACGTGGTCGTGCGCGCTAGCTGTGTCCAGACGGTGGCGAACATCAGCCACAATGCCACCATCCATAGCGGCATCAGGGACTCGCCGGTGAAGGCAATCAGCCCCGTCAACGCCCAGAGCGCATCCAGTACGCTGCCCGCTGCAGCCAGACCGATGGCGTAAAGGCGGTATACCGGCGGCAAAAACAGGCAGGCGAGCACCGCCAGCGCAAGCCAGATAATCAGGCCCTGCTCACGAAAGATCACCACCAGCGCCCAGTAAAGATCGAACCCGACGGCCAGCAGAAAGACCTGAAGATAACGTCTCATACGCGTTCGGCGGTCAGTTGCACCACGCTGATGGTGCGGGCGTTAAACCCGGCTTCGCAGTAGCCAAAGTAGTACAGCCACATACGGCGGAACCGTTCGTCGAAGCCGAGCTTTTCAATCTCCTGCCAGGCATGAACAAAGCGCTGCCGCCAGTGGGCCAGCGTGCGGGCATAGTCTGGCCCCATGTCAAAGAGGTTACGGACCACAAAATCGGTATGGCGCGTCATCAGCTCATTCATCGCTGTGATGCTCGGCAGGAAGCCGCCGGGGAAAATGTAGCGCTGGATAAAATCGACGCTTTTGCTGTAGTCGCGGTAGCGCTGGTCCTGAATGGTAATGGCCTGAATCGCCATCCGGCCACCCGGGCGCAGCCGCGCCTGACAGGTTCGGAAGAACACGGGCAGATAGCGTTGCCCGACGGCTTCAATCATCTCTATCGAGACCAGCTTGTCGTACTGCCCGGTGAGGTCGCGATAATCACAAAGCAGAACCTCAACGCGATCCTGCAACCCGGCGCGGTCGATCCGCTCGGTTGCCCAGATATACTGCTCCTGCGACAGCGTGGTGGTGGTCACCCGACAGCCGTAGTGACGTGCCGCGTATTCCGCCATCGCCCCCCAGCCGGTACCGATCTCCAGCAGGTGATCGGACTCACACAGCGCCAGCTGTTCGCACAGACGCGCCATTTTGGCCTGCTGCGCCGCCGTGAGATCCTGCTCATCCGCAGTAAACAGCGCGCTGGAGTAAAGCAGCTCCTTATCCAGAAAATGTGAATAAAAGGTGTTGCCCAGGTCGTAATGCGCGGCAATATTTTCACGCGCCTGGGCCCGGGAATTTCGCCGCGTCCAGTGGCGCAGCCGCTCCAGCGGTCTACCGAGCAGCCGGAACCCTTTCTCCAGACGGCCAAGCACCTCGCCATTAAGGGCCAGGATTTCCAGAAGCGGCGTGAGTTGCGTGGTTTCCCATTCGCCATCCATCCAGGCTTCTGCGGCGGCAAGGCTCCCGCCCGTTAAGACGCGCCAGTAGACGCCGGGCGCGAGGATCTGAATGTCGGCGTGCAGCGCGGAGGATGTCTCGCCAAAATGGAATGTCTGTGCCCCTTCACGCAGCGTGAGCGAGCCGCCACGAAGACCGCTTAACAGACGGAAAAGTAGCCAACGCGCAATGCGGACGTTGCGCGGGATATCGGGTTCTAGCGCAAAGACGGGATCGGTCATGAGCGTTCACTCCTGCTGACGGGATGGTTATGCAGCGGCACGCGCTTGAGCCACAGCCTCAGCGCCTGCCAGTAAATAGCGAAAACGGTTTTCAGGGTCATCAGTGGAATGCGCAGCAGTAACGCACGCAGTGCCGGACGCGTCAGAGGCTCCCGGCGTAGCGCCAGCGTGGCGTCAAACACCTTCGCGTCCTGATGGTTTTCAATGTGCATATGCAACGTGTTATCCGGGTTGTTGAAGCGCCAGTGGTAGATCATGTCCATTGGGTTGAAGGGGGAAACGTGAAACGCTTTTTCCGTCGGCTGCGCGTCCTGACCGTTGACGGCATAGTAATGCCGCTCGTTCCACGGCGTGTTGCGGACCTCCGCCAGCACCCAGCCCAGCTCCCCCTTCTCGTCATAGCAGTAGTAGAAGTTGACCGGATTGAAATGAAACCCGAAATAGCGCAGCTGCGTCAGGAGCATGACTCGTCCGCCGGGACGTTCTCCGGTGAGCCCCTCCAGCGTGTTCAGGACGTTCTCTTTGAGCGGCGTACCCAGCGGATAGTCCCTGTCATAAAACGCGGCGGCGGCGAAGCGATTGCGCCGTACGCCGACGTCAGCCAGCAGCGGCAGTTCATCCAGATCCAGCCAGGCCATAAAGACGCTGTAGCGAAATTCGTGGGTTTTCGGCTGGAGGCGGCGGTGGCGTAATACGCCGTGATAGAGGCAGCTGTTCATCTTAGTTCCCCTCTCCGGCCGCGATCGCGTTGACCACGTCCAGCGCGCTGCGCACGCCATCCTCGTGAAAACCGTTGTACCAGTAAGCCCCGCAGAACCAGCTTCGCTGGTGACCGTTGATCTCACCGCGACGCGCCTGCGCCCGCCAGCTTTGCGGGTTAAACAGCGGATGTTCATAAACAAAGCGCTGTAACACGAAGCGTTCATCCACCGGCGTTTCCGGGTTCAGGGTGACGCAGAACAGTGGGCTCCCCTCTGGCAGCCCTTGCAGAATGTTCATGTTGTAGGTGACGCAGGCGCTGGCCTGCTCATGCTCGCTCAGGCGGTAGTTCCAGCTGGCCCACGCGCGCTTGCGTACCGGCAGCCAGCGCGGATCGCTGTGCAAAATTACCTCGTTGCGCTGCCAGCCGATATCCCCCAGCACCTCGCGCTCTGCTGGCGTCGGCGCCTCAAGCATGGCCAGCGCCTCGGCGGAGTGGCAGGCAAAAATCACCTGATCGAAGGTATGGCTGGCGTTTTCGAGCTGAAGCGTGACCCCGTCATTGTGGCGGCTGACACGCTGCACCGGCGCGTTCAGGCGTAACGTCAGGCGGTCGCCCAGCTTTTCCAGCATGGCGCGGATGTACTCCCGCGAGCCGCCCGGTACCACGTACCACTGCGGACGATGGGTAATATCCAGCAGACCATGATGATTAAAAAAGCGCAGGAAGAGCGGCAGCGGGAAACGCTTCATCTCCTGCAACGACGACGACCAGATGGCGGCGCCCATCGGCAGAATGTAGTGGCGCGCAAAAAACGGCGTGAAGCCATGCTGTTGAAGAAACGTCTCCAGCGTGGCGTGCGGATCCACGTCCCCTTCCAGCGCCTGTTTTGCCAGCCGATTAAAGCGGACGATCTCTCCGAGCAGACGCCAGAATGCCGGATTCACCAGATTTCGGCGCTGGGCAAACAGCGATGTCAGGGTGTGTCCGTTGTACTCCAGCCCCGTCTGGGGGTTGTGCACCGAAAAGCTCATCTGCGTTTTTTGCCCATTGATGCCGAGCTCGCTGAGCAGGCCCATAAAGCGCGGATAGGTCCGGTCGTTGTAGACGATAAAGCCGGTATCAATCGCCCAGTTGCCCTGTGGCGTAGAGACATCTACCGTTGCGGTATGGCCGCCAGGCGTGGCTCCCGCTTCAAACAGGGTCACCTGATGGTGACCGGCCAGCCGCCAGGCGCAGGTCAGCCCGGCAATTCCGCTGCCGATAATCGCAATCTTCATGAACGTACCATCCTGCGCAGCAGTGTGCGCTGCAAAAACGCGGGTAGCCTGGAGAGCAGCCGCAAAATGAAGCCGAACCGGGTGGGAAACGCGATGTGCATTTTCCCTTTCGCCAGTCCGGAACGGATCGCCTTGACCGCCTCGTCAACGCTCACCCTGCCCGGCATGGCGAAATCGTTTTTGCGCGTCAGGGGGGTATCGACAAAGCCTGGGGAGATCACCGTGACGGCAATCCCTTTGGGCTCCCAGTCCAGGCGCAGACTGTCCGCAAACCAGCTCAGCGCGGCTTTAGACGCGCCGTAGGCTTCTGCCCGCGGGAACGGAAGCCAGTGGGCCATCGAACTCACCAGCACCACGCGGTTGCCGGCAACCAGCTGCGGCTGCAACGCGGCAAGACAGTTCACCGGGCCGAGGAAATTGGTGTTCATAACCCGCTCCACCAGCGCCGCGTCCACTACGCCCCGATCGAGGTACTCGCAGGTACCGGCGCAGAGAATAACCAGATCGGCGTAAACGCCGCTCAGCGCCTGGCGACAGGCGTCCCTGTCTGTCATATCGAACAGGCGAACCGTGAGATTGGGGCAGGTCTGATGCAAGGCTTCAAGGCGCGCAGGATCCCGCCCACAGGCAATCACGTGGTACCCCTCCGCAGCGAAGGAGGTCGCCAGCCCGGCGCCAATACCCGAGCTTGCGCCGGTGATCAGTACCGTTTTCATGATTTCACCCTCCGCTTCACGCCGCGTACCGCCCAGCCCAGCAGCGGAAGATGTTCGTAGATCATCTCTCCCGCATCGTAGTAGTCGCGCTGACGCGTGATAAGACCCTTTTCCGTGTCCACCACCGAACAGCCCGGCAGTTCGAGCGGGTCCCCTCCGGCGATGCGCGGGTGCGACCAGTGCATCACCCAGGTCACAACAAAGCGGTTTTCACTGCACAGCGGTGGATCAATGGTAAAACGGCAGTTTTCGACATTCGCCAGCAGATGGGTGAAATAGCGCTGAAGCGCAAAGATACCGTCGTGCTCGCCGAACGGATCGATTAGCGTGGCATCCGAATGATAAAGCCCGACCAGTGCGGAGGGCGGCTGGCTATCCAGTGCGCTGTAGTACTCAACAAACCGACTCACGACAGAGGGCAAAGTGCTCATGGGTCACATCCTGGCTGTAAACAACGTGGCGTAATCGCATAATTAAAACTTACACAATTAACGTTATTTGTCCAAGTTTGTGCATATCTATTTTTAATATTTCAAATATATCAATAAGTTAATGTCAGACCAAAAACTGTCTTTTGTAGGCCGGGTAAGGCGTAGCCGCCACCCGGCTTTGTTTTTTCAGTTTAAACTTAAGGCAAATCTCCCAATCTTCTTCCAGGCTTATTCTCTTAAATTCATAAGGATGCCTGACGTGAGACGTTTCTTTTTCTCATTTTTCTCAAGCCCTGAATCCTTGCTGCAGGTGATGAGTCAGCAGGAGATCATCGAAGCCGTGGAGGATGGTGACCGCATCATCATCGACCAGGACGGGAATGCATCGGTGAACTACAAAAGCAATGAGGTACGGCAGGATTTTCTGCGGCACGTCAACGCGCTGAAGAGGGCCTGATATGGGAACGGCGATATTTATGGTGCTGATGGTGTGCGGGTACTGGTACACCAGTCGCGATCTGTCGACGCGCTTTAAAATCAAGCGCTCTTTCGGCTGGGACGTCTATTTCCTTGTTGCGCTTTATGGCTGTATTTTCGTGCTCCAGGGCGTGGTTGCCACGGGACTGCTTTGGCTCCTGCTTCTCGCCCTTTCTGCCGCCAATAACGCCTTTCACTTTGCCTCACCGAAATATACCGACTGGCAAATCGACTTTATGAACTGGAGTTTTTTAGGCATTCAGGCGCCTGTGGTCGTGATGCTGGCGTTTGCCATCCTGTTTTGCCTCTATCGCTCCAACTGGGCAGGCAGCGCCAGGCTGGACGGTGAAAGCCGGAAAAAGCTCTACAAACGGCTTGCCCAGTCGAGCGGTATTGAACAACTGCTCTATCAGTGTATGGAGCAAGGCGAGCTGGCGCAGGTGACGCTTCGGTCGCGGCGGATATATATCGGCATGATCCACACCGCGACGCTGGAATACGAAAACACGGCCAATATTGTGCTAATACCGATGTTAAGCGGGTACAGAGACGAGAAGACAATGAATTTGCGCATCGAGAATAATTACAGCAAGTGGTATGCGGAGCATGACATTACGCTCGACTCCGAACCCCGCAGCGCTATGTCATTCCGAAAGGTGATTTTACTCAATCAGATAGAGAGCCTGTCACTGTTCGATCCCGCCAGCGCCAGCGCGCTTTCTCTGGCGCAGCGGGAGTGACCAATATTCTGGTGCGATTCAGCCCTGGGCCTTTTGAAAGAGGTCCCAGCGGTTGCCGTAGAGATCTTCAAACACCACCACCGTACCGTACTCTTCCTCACGAGGTGCTTCACAGAAATGAACGCCTTTTTCTTTCATGGCATGGTAATCGCGCCAAAAATCATCCGTCTGAAGGAACAGGAAAACACGGCCACCGCATTGATTGCCGATAAAGGCTTCCTGCCTCTCATTAGAAGCTCGTGCCAGCAGAATATTGCAGTCGCTTTCCGGATTTGGCGTGACGACGATCCAGCGTTTATCCTGCTGCGGCGTGTCCTCGACAAGGGTAAAACCCAGCTTGTCGGTGTAGTATTCAATTGCACGATCGTAGTCATCAACCACAATAGCCACGCACCCCAGACATCGCTTCTGTGTTCTCATTTTCCGTTTCCTTTACCCTGAATGGTTATGCCCAGCGCATTCCCACAGAATACGCGCGCATAAAAATATTTTATAGATCGGTTAGCGTCGCAAAAATCCGTGCCGCTAAGGCGGCGGGGATCCTGATGAAGGCAGCGAAGGATGCCGACGCACCCGTCCTGCTGATGGGACACGGAATTATCAACCGATTTATTGCGAAAGAACTGCTCGCAACTGGCTGGAAAGAACAGACCCGCCCCCGTACCGGTTACTGGGGTGCGGGTGTTTACAGCCGTTAACCCCCCGGAAAAGCTTATTTTTCCATTAACTGTTCCAGACCGCGTGATAACGAGTGGAGGACAGCATCCGTCTCCACGCCCATTTGCGCATGAATAATGGCGCCGTCAATAAGCAACATGATTTCGTTGATCACGCGCTCATCAGCGATCTTCGTCAGCGACGTAATCATTTTCTTTGTTTCGAGTTTATGGTCACGGCATATCGCCTTTATTTCACTTTCAATATCTTCAGACTTCGCCTCTGCACTGGCGTTAATAAACGCGCAACCGTGAAACTCGGGTGAAACAAACCATTCGTAAAGCGTGGCAGATAATGCCTCTGACGATGTCTGACCGGCGTTGAGATTACGCCGCAATGAGGCTTCAAACCAGTTCATCCATATTTCATGTCGATAGTGCAAATAGGCGAGAATCAATAAACTTTTACTCGGAAAGTGGCGATAGAAAGTTACCTTGGTCACTTTCGCCTCTTTAATCAACGTATCCACGCCCGTTGCCTTAAAGCCCGTGGAATAAAAGAGGTCGTGAGCGGTACGTAATATTTTATCCCTGACGCTGATTTTTGTCTCGTTGCTTGCGGGTTCTGTTTTCATTTTTCGGCAGCCTCAAAAAGGGATGTTGACAACGTTATTTTTCAGGCATAGATTAACGCAAGTAGACAGATCTGTCTACATAATATCACACTGAGGTAATCGCCATGAATACACGCCCTCCTTTACCGCCCTTCACCCGTGAAAGCGCCATCGAAAAAGTCAGACTCGCCGAAGACGGCTGGAACAGTCGCGACCCGGCAAAAGTCGCGCTGGCCTATTCGCTGGATACCCAATGGCGCAACCGCGCAGAATTCGCCACCAACCGTGAAGAAGCGCAGGCGTTTCTGGAACGGAAGTGGAAAAAAGAGCTAGGTTACCGCCTGATTAAGGAGCTCTGGGCATTTACGGATAACCGGATCGCGGTGCGCTATGCTTATGAATGGCATGATGATTCCGGCAACTGGTACCGCTCCTACGGCAATGAAAACTGGGAGTTTGAAGCGGACGGGTTGATGAAGCGTCGTTTTGCCTGCGTGAACGATATGCCAATAAAAGAATCTGAGCGACTGTTCCACTGGCCGCAGGGCAGACGCCCGGACGATCACCCCTCGCTGAGCGATCTGGGGTTATAGGATTTTCGCATCACTCCGGGGCGCCCCCGGAGTGATGAATTTACAGTGCGCCCAGCTGTTTCATCAGCGTCAGATTGTCCTCAATATGCCAGTTAGCCACAATTTTACCGTCATTAATTTCATAGATATCCGTGGCGATAAAATCTATTTTCTGCCCCTTTCCTTTCAGCTCGCCAAATGTTCCGGTAAACGTGCCGTGAAAATGTAAATGGGAGACCACACGATTACCGGAAATAATCATCTGCTCAACGTCACAGCGCAAATCAGGTACGGCAGTACGAAATGCCCGGGAGGCTAAAATAGCGCCCTCGGGTCCCTGTTTACGCCCTTCCGGCGGCGTTTTATCAATAAAGTTAACCGCAAGCGCTTCACGCGCCAGAGACGGCGTCCCCGTATTCCAGAACGTTGCATATTTTCTGGCTGCAGCCTCATTCGCGGCTAATTGCGCCTGCGGCAGGCTTTTATCGACAATCAGCTGCTGTGGTTTCACCCACTCCTCCTGCGCCGAATAAGCGGCGCCCGACAGACCGATAAAAATAAGCGGCAATAAAACAGAACGAAAACAGGTTGAATAGTTCATCATTTTCTCTCAATCATTTATCAGGATAACGGCAAGGTGGGATAATCGGTATATCCCGTCGCACTGCCACCAAACAGCGTGGCGGGATCGCGCACCTGGGCCAGCGGCAACTTGTGCGCCAGCCGGTGGGGTAAATCCGGGTTGGCAATAAATGGCCGTCCGAAGGCAATCAAATCGGCATAGCCAGCCGTAAGTATTTGTTCGGCTTTGTTAAGGTCATAGTTGCCCGCGACGATAAGGGTTCCGCTAAACGTCTCGCGCAGGGATTGACGGAAAGTGTCGGGTACCTGCGGCGCGTCGTCCCAGTCGGCTTCCGCCAGGTGGATGAATGCTATCCCGTGTTGTTCGCACCAGGCCGCCAGAGCGAGGATGGCGTCGATCACCTGCGGGTCATTCATCCCCCGCTGGGTAATAAACGGCGAAAGGCGGATGCCCGTACGCTCGGGCCCAATGGCCTCCACAATCGCGTACAAGACCTCCTGGGCAAAGCGGATCCGGTTAGCAAGCGTGCCGCCATACTCGTCCGTGCGTTTATTGGAGGTTTGACGCAGGAACTGGTCAATCAAATAGCCGTTTCCGCCGTGAACTTCCACGCCATCAAAGCCGGCCTGGACGGCATTCAGTGCCGCCTGGCGATAGTCCGCGATGATGCCGTGAATGTCTTTGCGCGTCAGCGTTCTTGGCTGCGGGCAGTCAACCATTTGGCCTTCGCCCTTTTCGTTCACCACCCACACTTTCGCGTCCGGTGCCAGCGCTGACGGGGCCACGGGCAGACCATCCTGATGAAAACTGGCGTGCGACATTCGCCCGACGTGCCAGAGCTGAGAAAAAATCACCCCGCCCGCCTGATGCACGGCCCCCGTCGTGAGTTGCCATCCTGAAACCTGCTCCGGCGAATGGATGCCGGGAGTCCAGGAGTATCCCTGGCCCTGCGGGGAGATCTGGGTGGCTTCGGTGATGATTAAACCCGCGCTGGCCCGCTGCCGGTAGTATTCCGCCATCAGCGACGAGGGAATATTGCCTGGCTGAAGGGAACGCGCGCGGGTCATTGGCGCCATAACGATACGATTTTTCAGGTCCTGCTGACCCAACCGGTAACGGTCAAAAAGTGAGGAACGGTTCATGTTTTCATCCCTTATGGTTTGGATGAAATCACTTTACAGGCGGTATTGCATTTTGATAATTACACTGAAAACTGATGCACTTTTCGGAAAATATGAATAATGGGCAAGCTTGAAGATATGGCATTGCTGGTTGAAGTGGCCGAGGCCGGGGGGCTTTCCGCCGCCGGACGACGGCTGTCGCTCTCTCCTGCGACCATGACGGCCAGACTGAAGGCGATTGAAGAACGTTACCAGACTCGCCTGTTTCACCGTTCAACGCGATCCATCACGCTGACCCGTGCCGGAGAAGAGTTTTATCATGCCGCGCTGCGCGTGCTGGAAGAGATGCGCCATGCCGAGTCGCTCCTGACGCAAAAAGAGGGCGTCCTCAGTGGCAATATTCGCCTTTCTGCCCCCTCGGATTTTGGCAGACAGTATCTTAGCCCCGCCGTGGTGGAATTTTCCCGACGCCATCCTGACGTGAAATTTTTCATCGCGTTAAGAGAACATGTTGAAGATCTGGTCGCTAACCGGCTGGATATGAGCGTGCGTTTCGGTAACCTGCCGGACAGCAGCCTGGTCGTCAGAAACATCCGCCCAAATCATCGGGTGCTGGTGGCCTCTGCGGCGTATCTTAGCAACCGCGGCGTCCCCGCCACATTTGCGGAGTTAGCCCATCACCGGTGCCTGGCACTTGAGTCTCAGGGCGTGGTGATGAACGAATGGCGCTTTGAAAAAGATGGCGAGGAAAGTGTCGTTCGCGTAGAGCCAGCCATGGTGTGCGACGACGGGGCATTGCTTCGTCAGTGGGCGCTCAGCGGCGCTGGCATTGCGGGGAAATCCTGGTGGGATGTGAAGGACGATGTTGAGGCCGGAAGACTCACCGTCCTGTTTGCTGACAGTTTTACCGGTTTTAGCCGATACGACCGCAAAGATGTCGGGCTACAGTTTGTTTACCCGCAGCGTAAACTGCAGCCGCTTCAGGTCACGGCCTTTAGCCAGTTTTTTCTCGACTGGCTAAAAAAACGGTAGCGTGAATGTTGATTAGACCCGCTTAAAATTCATCGACACAAGGCTGACCCACCTTATCCAGGGCGTTGACCAGCCTGGATCTGAGTTCAGTTAATGCGGCTTCCTTCTCTTCCAGCTGTTGCAACTTGCGGCGCAGCGCGCTTTGTTTTTGCTCAGCGGTAAATTTATCGTCGACCCAGACAGCTAAAACATCCGAAATTTCGGCCAGGGTAAAGCCCAGCATTTTGGCATGCTTGATCATTTTCAAACGCTGTAAATCGACGGCGGAGTAGACTTTGTAGTTGTTGCTGCGATTCGGTTGCGGGATTTTCTCCAGCAACCCTTGCCTTTCGTAGTAACGGACCGTCTCCTTCGATAAGCCCGTTTTCACACACAGTTCGCCAATGCGCATCGCGTCGTCCTCCCCTTTTCAAAATCACGCTTGACCGTGTACTTAAGTGCACGGTTTATCCTGTGATACACATATCAGGGAAACGGGATTTGAGGTATGAATATTTTTGATTATTCAGGAAAAATAGCGTTGATTACCGGGGCATCGTCGGGAATAGGTCGTGATTTCGCCAGGCAACTCGCTGCCCGCGGCGTGTCGTTGATCCTGGTTGCCCGCTCGGAGCCAAAGCTACAGGCGCTTGCCGCAGAGCTGGCCAAAAAGCATGGCGTATCAATCACTATTATCGTGCAGGACTTAGTGGAATCAGATGCCGTTCCCCGCATCGCGGAACGGCTGGGCCTCCTGAGGCGCTTCCCCGACATTCTGATTAATTGCGCCGGGTTCGCCACCTATGGCCCCTTCGAAGCGCTGTCGATCGACAGGCAACGTGATGAGATATATGTGAACTGCGTGGCCCCCGTGGCACTGACTCACGCTTTGCTACCGGAAATGCTCCGCAAAGGCGCAGGAGTGGTAATTAATGTGGCCTCAACGGCCGCGATGCAACCGGATCCCTATATGGCCATTTATGGCGCGACCAAAGCCTTCCTGCTCTCCTTTTCAAATGCGCTTTGGGGAGAGTACCGTGCAAAGGGCATTCGCGTGTTGGCGCTTTGCCCGGGGGCAACGGATACGGCTTTTTTTGATGTGGTGAATGCGGAAGAAGCCTCGGTGGGTAAAAGGATGCCAGCGGATAAGGTGGTTACGCTGGCGTTGAAGGCGGTCGATACCAACCGTAACTACCTGATCACCGGATGCAGTAACTGGCTTCTGGGGCAGTTATACCGGTTTGTCACGCGTAAGCGTCTGTTACTCATCGCTGAAAAAGTACTGCGTCCACGATCGACTTAAGCAAAACCGTGTCGTTTCAGTGCAAAGGATTGCCCTGAAACGCTGACAGATAGATGCCTTAATGCGCGAAAAACAGTGATACACTTACCCCACCGGGTGGGTCTTCCCGTTTGAACGCATGAGGAAACAACAGTAACCCAATGACGAAATGGTCACTCGTTGTCAATCCTGGCCTGTCACGCTAAGCTTAAATAATGACTAAAAATATGAACGCCCCATCAATACGTGGTCCACTTGACCATTCTGTCAGAGAGCAAATCGTCGAAGCGGCTTTTGAGCACTTCGGGCATTACGGCTATGAAAAAACCACCGTCGCCGAACTCGCGAAATCCATCGGTTTCTCTAAGTCCTACATTTATAAGTTTTTCGATTCCAAACAGGCTATTGGCGAAGTGATCTGCGCTAACCGCCTGGAGCTGATCATGGCGGCGGTGCTTTCTGCCATCGAGGATGCGCCGTCAGCCAGCGAAAAATTACGCCGTCTGTTTAAAGCGCTTACCGAGGCCGGAAGCGAGCTGTTTTTCCACGATCGGAAGCTTTACGACATTGCCGCCGTCGCCGCACGGGACAAATGGCCGTCTACTGAAAGGTATACAGACGGCCTGATGAAGCTGATTGAGAGCATCATTATTGAAGGCAGGCAGGCGGGTGAATTCGAAAGAAAAACGCCGCTGGATGAGGTCACGCAGGCTATCCACATGGTGATGTGCCCTTATATCAATCCCATACAGCTGCAATATAACCTCGAAACGGCCCCCACTGCGGCGGTGCTTCTCTCTTCGCTGGTATTAAGAAGCCTGGCCCCCTGATTAGTGACCATTGACTTTATTGGTCACTAGTCTGAGAATGCGGAAACTGTCCTGTTACTTCTATAAGGGTTTCCCATGCTCAGGCTCAATACAGCCCGCCTTGCCGTTAGCCTTCTGCCGTTTGTCCTCATGGCGTGCGGCGATAATTCCGCGAGTGACGATCCGCGCACAAAGCCACCGCTTGTCAGATCCGCCGCCATCGAGCTTGCGAACAATACTGCGCACGCCTTTACCGGCGTGGTGGTGGCGAGAACGCAAAGTGATTTGGGTTTCAGGGTTCAGGGGAAAATCCTTGAGCGACTCGTCGATACCGGGCAAACCGTCAGACAGGGTCAGCCGTTACTGCGCCTCGATCCGGTTGACCTGAAATTACAGGCCCAGGCACAGCAGCGCACGGTGGATGCTGCCCAGGCGCGTGCGAGAAAAGCGTCCAGCGATGAGGCGCGTTATCGCGGTCTTGTGGCGTCCGGCGCCGTGTCCGCCTCGGAGTATGATCAGATCAAAGCCGCCGCCGATTCCGCCAGAGCGGAACTCAGCGCAGCCCGGGCGCAGGCCAACGTGGCGCAAAACGCAACGGGCTATGCCGTACTGCTGGCGGATTCAGACGGGGTAGTGATGGAAACCCTCGCCGAGCCGGGTCAGGTGGTGAGTGCCGGGCAAGTGGTGATCCGACTCGCCAGGGCGGGACAACGTGAAGCGCTCGTGCAGTTCCCGGAGACCTTGCGCCCTGCCGTTGGCAGCCCTGCACTGGCCACACTTTATGGCAATGAAAAACACCCGGTCAGCGCAACGCTGCGCCTGCTGTCTGATTCAGCCGATGCCACAACCCGCACCTATGAAGCCCGCTACGTGCTGAATGGTGACCTGGCAAACGCGCCGCTGGGGGCAACCGTCACGCTGAACGTTCAGGACCCAAAAGCGGAACGTCAGGTCATGCAGGTTCCGCTCGCCTCACTCTACGATGCTGGCAAAGGCCCCGGTGTCTGGCGCATTTCCGCCAGGCCGGCAAAGGTTACCTGGACGCCGGTGAAGGTGCTGAGCGTGGGTGAAGATGCCGCGCAGGTCACGGGCAGCGTGAAGCCAGGCGAGAAGATTGTGGCGCTGGGCGCACACCTTTTGCACGAGGGTGAAATCGTCAGGCTTGCAGAACAACGCAATGCCGCGCTGGCGGAGAACACGCCATGAGCGGAAGTCGCTTCAACCTGTCAGCGCTTGCCGTGCGCGAGCGCTCCATCACCCTGTTTCTGATCGTCCTTGTGACGATTGCCGGTATCTACGCCTTTTTTGGGCTTGGCCGCGCGGAAGATCCCCCTTTTACGGTGAAGCAAATGACGGTGATATCCGTCTGGCCCGGCGCAACCGCGCAGGAGATGCAGGATCAGGTCGCCGAACCGCTGGAAAAACGCCTGCAGGAGCTCAAATGGTATGACCGGACGGAAACCTATACCCGCCCCGGCATGGCGTTTATCACCTTATCGTTGCAAGACAAAACACCCCCCGCAGAGGTGCAGGAGGCGTTCTATCAGGCGCGGAAAAAGCTGGGAGACGAATCCCTGAACCTCCCTGCCGGGACGATCGGCCCGATGATCAATGACGAATTTGCCGATGTCACCTTTGCCCTTTTTGCCCTGAAAGCGAAAGGTGAACCCCAGCGGCAGCTGGTACGTGATGCCGAAGCCATGCGCCAGCAACTTTTGCACGTACCCGGCGTGAAGAAAGTGAACATTATCGGCGAACAGGCGGAGCGGATATACATCGCTTTCTCTCATGACCGACTGGCTACGTTGGGTCTTTTGCCGCAGGATATTTTCAACGCCCTTAACAATCAGAACGCGTTAAAAGCAGCGGGCTCTATTGAGACCCGGGGCGCCCAGATGTTTATCCGCCTCGACGGCGCGTTTGATGAGTTGCAGAAGATCCGCGATACACCCGTTGTGGCTCAGGGCAAAACGCTCAGGCTGTCCGATGTAGCGACGGTTGAACGGGGCTATGAAGATCCCCCTACGATGCTGATACGTAACCAGCATGAACCCGCCCTTCTGCTGGGTATCGTCATGCGTGAGGGCTGGAATGGTCTGGCGCTGGGTAAAGCGCTGGATGCCGAAACGGCAAAAATAAACGCGAGTCTGCCGCTGGGCATGACCCTGAGCAAAGTCACCGACCAGTCAGTGAACATCAGCTCGGCGGTGGATGAGTTTATGATCAAATTCTTCGTCGCCCTGCTGGTGGTCATGGTGGTCTGTTTTGTCAGCATGGGCTGGCGCGTGGGGGTGGTGGTTGCAGCGGCGGTACCGTTGACGCTGGCGGTGGTCTTCGTGGTGATGGAAGCCGCGGGGATAAACTTTGACCGCGTCACGCTGGGCTCCCTGATCCTTGCCCTCGGCTTACTGGTTGATGATGCCATTATCGCCATCGAAATGATGGTGGTCAAAATGGAGGAAGGTTACGACCGGGTCAAAGCCTCCGCCTACGCCTGGAGCCATACCGCCGCGCCAATGCTGGCGGGTACGCTGGTGACGGCAATTGGCTTTATGCCAAACGGTTTTGCCCAGTCAACCGCCGGGGAATACACCAGCAATATGTTCTGGATTGTCGGCCTCGCCCTGATTGCATCGTGGTTTGTCGGCGTGGTGTTTACCCCCTATCTTGGGGTGAAGATCCTCCCGGCCATTCCCAAAGTGGAAGGAGGCCATGCCGCCATCTATGACACGCCGCGTTATAACCATTTTCGCCGGATGCTGAGCCGCGTTATCGCCGGAAAATGGCGGGTGGCCGGTGCCGTGGTCGCTATTTTCATCCTCGCCATATTCGGCATGGGACTGGTAAAAAAACAATTTTTCCCGACATCCGATCGCCCAGAAGTGCTGGTTGAAGTGCAGATGCCCTATGGCACCTCAATCGAACAGACCCGTGCCGCAACCGCAAAAATAGAAGCATGGTTGAGCCAGCAGCCTGAGGCCAACATCGTGACGGCCTATATTGGCCAGGGATCGCCCCGCTTTTACCTGGCGATGGCCCCCGAATTACCTGACCCGTCTTTTGCAAAAATCGTGATCCTGACGGACAGCGAGACGTCACGCGAAGCGCTCAAGTTCAGGCTCAGGGAGGCTGTCGCCAGCGGCCTGGCGCCTGGCGCCCGCGTGCGGGTGACGCAGCTGGTCTTTGGCCCGTACTCGCCCTTCCCGGTTGCCTGGCGCGTTTCCGGGCCGGATGTCGGTACCTTACGCGATATCGCAGACAAGGTGAAAGGCGTGCTACAGGCAAGCCCGATGATGCGTACCGTCAATACCGACTGGGGATCACGCGTTCCGGTATTGCATTTCACCCTCGATCAAAACCGTCTGCAGGCCACCGGATTAACGTCCAGTGCCGTGGCTGAGCAGCTTCAGTTCTTGCTCTCAGGCGTGCCAATTACTGCCGTGCGGGAAGATATTCGCTCGGTAGAGGTCATGGGGCGCGCCGCGGGGGATATCCGTCTCGACCCGGCAAAAATTGAGGGTTTTACCCTCGTCGGCAATGCGGGGCAGCGCGTTCCGCTGTCTCAAATTGGCAAGATTGAGATCGGTATGGAAGACCCGATTTTGCGCCGCCGCGACCGCACTCCGACCATTACCGTGCGGGGTGATATCGCCGACAATCTTCAGCCACCGGATGTATCGGTCGCCATCATGAAACAGCTCCAGCCGATTATAGATACGCTACCGGCCGGATACCGCATTGAGATGGCCGGTTCGATTGAGGAATCGGGCAAAGCCACGCAGGCAATGATTCCGCTGTTCCCGATCATGATTGCGCTGACGCTGCTGATCATCATTCTGCAGGTGCGTTCGCTCTCGGCGATGGTGATGGTGTTCCTTACCGCGCCGCTGGGGCTGATTGGCGTGGTGCCGACCCTGTTGATTTTCAATCAGCCGTTTGGCATCAACGCGCTGGTGGGGTTGATCGCCCTTTCAGGCATTCTTATGCGCAATACGCTGATCCTGATTGGGCAAATCGATCATAACCAGAAGGACGGTCTCGATCCGTTCCACGCGGTGGTCGAGGCGACGGTTCAGCGAGCCCGGCCCGTACTGCTGACGGCACTTGCCGCCGTGCTGGCGTTTATTCCTCTGACGCATTCGGTATTCTGGGGAACCCTGGCTTACACGTTGATTGGCGGAACCTTAGGCGGTACGGCCATTACGCTGGTGTTCCTGCCTGCGATGTATGCGATCTGGTTCCGGATCCGCCCTGCGGAACAGCGCGTGCAGTCCCCGGCAGAAAACGTGTAAACTACCCTAAGTAGATAACTGTTCCGAGGAAAGCATGGTTGTTAAGCGCTTAAGAAAAGAGGATCGCCGCGTACAGCTGCTGGAAGTGGCGCGCGGAATTGTCCGCCAGCAAGGCACGGAGGCACTGACGTTGGGTTACCTGGCGGAGCGGGCCAACGTGACCAAGCCTATCCCCTACGACCATTTTGGCGATCGTGAAGGGTTGCTGATGGCCTTGTATCAGGATTATAGCGATCGGCAGTTAGCAAAATTCCGTGAGACGCTGGCTGTAGACAGCAAAACGCTGGACAAGACGATCCGCTTTTTCAGCGCCGCCTATATTGATTGCGCCATGACCGCCGGGCCCGAAACCGGGCCCATCGCCGCGGCGCTGTCCGGCTCTCGCGCGTTGCAGTCGTTTCGTGAGGCGTGCGTTGCCGAATGCGCCGACTGCCTGCGTACCGCGCTTTCCCCTTTTGTCGTCCTGAAAGGCGTTCAGGGAGAAGCGGTACTGACGGCCATCATTGGTGCGGCGGACGCGCTCAGCACCGCCGCGTGTAACGGCGTGCTCGCCCGAAATGTTGCGGAAGATACCCTCAGCGGCGCCATCACCGGGGTGCTGGAGACCTACGTGAATAGCACAAAATGATCGTTGGGTGCGGATTGACAGCTAAGTTACCAATAGTAATATAAACGTCACTTCTCACCCATTCGAGGTCGCTATGTCTGCTACACATGCCATTAATAATGCACTGATCGTGACGGCTCACCCTGTCGACAATTCGTTATCCCATTCGCTGGCCGCCCGCATTGCCGGGAAACTGCGTGAACAGGGTACGCAGGTGGAGATGGCCGATCTGCATGCCGAAGGGTTTAACCCGGCCATGTCCCGCGCCGATCTTGATTTGTACCACGGCGATCCGAGCGCCCTTCCTGAAGATATTCTGCGCGAGCAGCAGCGGGTCGAGCGGGCGGATATGCTGGTATTCGTTTTCCCGGTGTACTGGTGGTCCGTTCCCGGTCTGTTGAAAGGCTGGTTTGATCGCGTTCTGACGCTGAACTGGGCGTATAAAGTGGCAGAAGACGGCCGGATTGTGGGCAATTTGCGCGACGTTCCCGTTCGCCTTATTGCGACTGCTGGCAGCGATCTTAACGGTTTCGATAAACATGGTTATTCGACGGCGATTCAGACTCAAATAGTCGAGGGCATTTTCGGCTTCTGCGGTTTGAAGAACGTCAAACTCGATATTCTTTACCAGGCAGACACGGCGACGCCTGAGCTGGTGGAGGAGTTCCTGAAGGGACTAGAGGGCCTTAAATAATCCCGGCTATTCAGTCAGCAAAGGCGTGCACAGCAGGTTACGAGCCTTTGCTGACAGCTTCCTGCCGCTGCATCGTACCCCTACTCAAGTTGGTGTCTTGAAGCAATGCGTTAAGCAACGCTATAACTAACGTGCTCATTCCGCATATAGCGGAATGAATAAACAAAGGTCATTCCATGTATCAGTCAGTTCAGCCAACAACCACCCTCACCACCACCGGCACCTTCGGCGGCATGAGCGTATCTGTAGCAAACGACTGACAAACAGAACCTCAATCCCCGCCTAACTGGACGGGGAAATACCTCTCCGTTCACCGCCCTCTGAATGGAGAAAGAAAATGATTTCTGACAATGCTCTCTTAATTATCGACATGCAGCAGGGCCTCTTCCGGGGCCCGGTCTCACCCTGTTCCGCCGATGCCGTTCTGGCAAATATCCGTTTGTTAATAGCCAACGCGCGCCACGCTCAGGTACCCGTCTTTTTTGCCCGCCATGTTGGACCAGACGACTCGCCCTTTTCAGCGCAGGGGCCGTTGACGCAGCTGATACCCGAGCTGGACGTGAAGGAGCAGGATGTTGTTTTCACCAAGCGCCATCCCAGCTGTTTTCGGGATACCGAATTGCTGCGTGAACTTAATCAGAGAGGCATCAAACAGCTGGTCATTGCCGGGATGAAAACCGAATTTTGTGTCGACACCACCTGCCGGGCCGCGCCGGAGCTGGGCTTCAGGACGATATTGATTTCAGATGCGCATACCACAATGGATAACGCACATTTATCCGCCACTGACATCATTGCGCATCACAACAGCACGCTGGCCGGCCCGTTCGTGATGCTGTCGACTGCCGGCGACTGGCATTTTAATACGGTCAGTTGAGTTGGCGGGAGCGTCTCTCTCTATCCCGGCGTGCCTTTCCGCGCGTCGGGAAAAGTAGAGAAAATTACAGGGTAAAACCTCCATCACCCACCTGTGCCTGAGCGTACCATTTCATCAGCTCCGCACTACCGGGCGCGTTCTCAGCCGGTGACCATGGAGCGGTATCGTGCTCCGGAACAGGCTGATAGCCGCCGTGTTTCACCTCAAAAATGACGCCGCCTTTATCCAGCGACAGCACGGCATGCCAGGTACCGGCATCCATCTCCAGCACTTTGCAGTCTTCACCTAACACCACGCGCTGGGTCACGTTACCGCTGTCATCAAAATTCAACACCAGAAAGCGACCGCTCAGAGCCGTCAGCAGTTCAAACGTGTGCGGGTGGCGATGAGGGCGAACATAGGTACCTGGCTCCATCGCGATAGCCAGGCGTTGTACCGGGTCGCTCAGTTCGGGATGTAAATTGCGGTGCGCGCGTAAGCGAGGAGAATTGGCAGCCTGCTCGCTTTGTTGCTGCAGGTCACTGAACGTAATTTGTTTCATATACACCTTTGTGAATGTGGTCAGCTGGCGGCAACCCGATTGCCGCAGGACGTTATACCATTCTGAAAAGCCGATAAGCCACGGTATTTATGAAACAAAACGCTGCTAGCGTGTTGAAAACATCGCATCTGCCGCTCCGCGCGGACAGGTAATTTTAAGAGAGACAGGGATTTTTCAAACGCTGACTCAGACCATCCGTGGGTGTGATAAATCCATGCGGGATCTGGATAAGTTCTAGCCAGGCATACCATCCTCGTGCGCCCCCTTCGGTTTCAGGTCGTAAGTATAGTGTGATGAGTCCAAAACTGAGGTTGAGTAAAACTCACGTTGAAACGCACGTCATCGCACTGAAATTTAAACCCGTCGGGAACGTGTAGACTCGGTGAAAGCGATGCCAGAATTGAGAGTCGTATTTCAACTGGTCGTAAGATAAATTCAGCGTAAGTGTTACGTCATACAGGAGGGGATATGCCGCAAGCTTTACCGGGAATTGATGTTTTATTTGTCGCTGGGTTCGGGCCTATTTCACGGGACACAGCGTCCAGCGCCGCGTTTTATATCCATACACTCGGCCTTCCGCTTAAGCCGATGGAGGGGAACAGTGATTATCTGCTCGCAGAAGTGGGCCAGTTGAAAGGCGTGAAGCATTTCGCCGTCTGGCCGCTTACACAGGCGGCAATGTCCTGCTTTGGAGAAGAACAATGGCCCGCTGAGCACCCGATACCGCAAGGATGGGTTGAGTACGAGGTTCAGGACCTGGACTCGGCTACCCGTATTTTGACTGAAAAAGGCTATCGGTTGCTGGTGGCAAACCGCACAGAACCATGGGGGCAAACCGTCACCCGCCTGCTCAGCCCGGAGGGCTTGCTTACGGGATTAACGATTACGCCGTGGCTTCGGGAGGTATGACGCCCTTCACCAGGCCATTTACCAGCAGGGTAAAAACCTGAATCGCTTTTGGTAATGCCTGCTGCGGATCTTCGCTGGCGGCCACCCACTGGGCGGCATTCAGTGCGGCACCGTTTAACAGCCAGGCGGTGGCATCAACATCTACCGGTTCGATTAAGCCGCGTTCAATCAGGTCGGAAAGGCTCTTACGCGTAGCGCCGAGGCAGTTATTCTGGCTCGGCCATTTTCCCGGGTCCCCAAGAAAAGCCGGACCATCAAGCAGAACGATGCGACGGACTTCTTCATCCAGCGCCATTTCGATATAGGCTATCCCTTCTGCCAGAAGCTTTTGCTGGTCATCCTTCACATGTGCCGCTGCACTTTTGGCGCTTTGCGCCATTTCAGAATCAATCTGGGTAACGACAGCGGCAAGTAACCCCTTTTTATCGCCAAAATTATGATACAGGGCCCCGCGCGTCAGGCCCACGCTGGCAGTAAAATCATCCATCGAGGCTGCGGCAAACCCTTTTTCGGCAAAGGCTTTACGTGCAGCCGCAATCAATTTAGTGCGGGTTTCTTCCATCGTTTCGGCGCGGCGTTTGGCTGCCATAAGAACTCCTTGCAATCTACACCACGCAAGTCGTTTGACATACGCGGCGTATGTGTGATTAAGTTGACATACGCCGCGTATCTTAATTCATTTATTTATGCCGCGCATCCATTGTCCCTGTCCAAAGAAAGGATCCGTTATGAACCAACCGAAACCCGTTTTTCCTGCAAATCGCCACGCGCTGTATGAGCAGCACGGTTATTCTGCAGCGATCCGCTCTGGTGATTTACTGTTTGTTTCCGGACAGGTGGGTAGCCGGGAAGACGGTACACCCGAACCCGACTTTGCAACGCAGGTAGAGCGTGCCTTCGATAATCTCAAGGCCACGCTTGACGCTGCAGGATGTACGTTTGCCGATCTTGTTGATGTGACAACCTTTCATACCGATCCGGAGAATCAATTTCCAGCCATTATGCAGGTGAAACAAACGCTTTTCCCTAAGCCACCGTATCCGAACTGGACAGCCGTGGGCGTTACCTGGCTGGCGGGATTTGATTTTGAGATAAAGGTTATCGCCCGGATCCCTGAACATCAGGAATGAACACGTTGCACACAGGTATCAGAAGAACCGGTATCTGTGTGTAAAAGTGGAACCGGGGCGGACATAGTGAGTGTTAGCTCAGAGTGACGCTACCTTACAAAGGGCGGTTAGCATGTTACCCGCGCATATCGAAACCGGATTTTTGAAAATCTCTGTAGACTTCCGGGGTGTTGAATGCCGGGAATTTGGCTTTTTGGGCTGCTGATTTTATCGCTTCACAATAGGCTTTATTGCCGTTGCTGGTGGATATGTTTAAAGGCGTGCCATCCTGAGCAAATTCAATATGCAGCCTGCATTTTTTCCCTTTCCAGTTTTGCGGCTCATCCAGTTTGGCATTTATTGCCGCCCTGATTGCCCGCGCTTGCGCGCCCCACTCATCCTGATCGTCCCAGCGCCCTGAACTGCAACTGCCCGTTGCCGTGGTCTTATGGCATCCAGAAGGATGCAACGGCGCACATCCTGCGGCCATGTTCACCACAAATGCCACTATAACAATTTTCTTTATTGTTTCAGACACGATCACTTCTTGCCTCTCAGTCCATTTAAGCCTCAGAAATAGTGATCTATTTTTCTGTATTGACTGGACATGTTTCAACTACCAATTTTTCACACAACCCGATGCTTCCAATGAACCTTTTTATGGCGCAAGGATAATAACCTGCGATGTCGTCGTTCATCATGCACGCTAAATCACTACCAAAGCGCTCACCTCCCCAGTGCCTCAAGAATTGCATCCTCCATTTTCTCGGGCGTCGTCATCGGTGCAAAACGCTTGAGGGGTATCCCATCGCGTCCGATCAGGAACTTCGTGAAATTCCATTTGATCCGTCCTCCGAGCACGCCAGGCAATTCGTTTTTCAGAAAACGAAACACCGGGTGCGCTGCGCCACCGTTTACCTCAACTTTCTCGAACATGGGGAAACTTACGCCGTAGTTAATGTAACAAGTCTTCGAGATTTCATCGGCGCCGCCGGGCTCCTGCTTACCAAACTGGTTACAGGGAAAGCCAAGCACCACTAGCCCTTGACTGGCGTATTTCGTGTAGAGCGCTTCAAGGCCCGCGTATTGCGGCGTGAAGCCACACTGGCTGGCAGTATTCACGACCAAAACCACCTCACCCGCATAGTCGTCCATTGAGATAAGACGGCCATCCAGGCTGGTGGCGGTAAATTGATGAAAATTGGTCATACTGGCATCCTTAAAAGAGAAACGGTTCGGCGTGAAATCTGGTTAACCTTCAGGTTGAATCACTCGTGATGATGATCCCTCAGGAAAACGGTTAATACATCCTTAGGAGGGGCTATTCCCGTTTCTGAAAGCATCCAGCCCACCGCGCCGCGATGATATGAACCGTGAAAAAGGACATGATTGAGCATATCTCCTGCCTTCATTTCACCATACCCACCATCGACGAAACGAAATTTAACGACTTCAGAAAGATCAGACGTGTTCATTATTATACCGACGTGTTGAATATACCATTTAGTGCATTCAAACATCTTTGTCAGAAGCTCGTCTGCAGTCGGGGTATCTGCCGTATTTAACGCGGTGTATTGGTGCTTTTGTCCAGTAATCTTGGCTCTGAAAATCATATCAACGACATAAACATGGTTCATAAGCCTGAGCATCAGATGATGCTTATCAGCATTCGCTAACGTATCTACCTGTATAGAAAGATGTTGCGGATTGCAAGACACCTTAATGCCCAAGTAATGGATGATGATGGTACGATTTACAGTGACGAATCGCAGTGGGAGTATGATCCGTCAACTAACGCTTAACGTCTGCTGTTGGCTCGCAGAGGCCAGGCTAGCTGGTCTTCAGGTCTGCTTTGAGCGAATAGCGGAAGTTAGCATGTGTCTCAACTGCAGGAGAGTTGTACTAACAACGGCATGAGATAATTAACCGGGAGCAGGTCACAGATGCCCAAACGTCCTCTTCCTGCTGCTAAACAATCCTGTCATGCCTCCATTTCATATGGCCGCTATGAGCGAAGAGCGTACATTGGCCTTGGAGGATATCTGAACTATTCTCCGGAAATTATCTAATAAGCGAATGGTATGGATTACAGGCATGCTTGCAATTCCCGACAAACTATAAACAGCATGAAGTCGCGATTTTTTCTACTATTGGATAAAGTTTTCAACTTTTTGGTCGTTAATTATTTTTTAGATAGATTTTTTCAGGAGAAGAGCAATGGCATTTACCGTCGGTGAAAACTATGCGTTCAGGGACATACAGAAGCGTTATAAATTCCTGAAACCGGGCGAAAAGGGACTGTCGCAGGGCGGTTTTTTAAATCCCTCGCGTGGCAATTCCTCCACATTAATTCGCGCCATCTTTGCGCGCAGAGAGGTCAATGGACCTCTGGATAATCTATTGTTCGTTTCTGGCGATAATGAGTACCGAAACTACTTCACCCGTCTTGAGAAAGTGCAAAAGGAATGTAGCCCATTCCTCTATTTTAAAGAAAAGAATGGCGAGTGGTCTTATATGGGGCACAGTAAGGTGGATCGTTTACTGGAGCCCGACTCAAAAGAATTAACCCTCTTGCTTGATGAAATGGGTTGCACGCTGGAAACGGTTGATGAGGTGGATGGCAAACCATTGTGGCAGCTTACAGCATTTGGAGTGCAAGGTTTTATCAGACCGCGTAGACTGGAATTTATAGTGGTCTTAGAGCAGGATGCGTAGCTAACTGTCTTTGTCATCAAATATGTCTGTGGGGCGTTCAGTAACGTCATTTTCAGTATGCTATATCAAGAAGAAACATCACCGTTGTTCGTCGTTTGACGCGACATCACTATAACGAGATGTTCCGCAGACCAACGATGAATTGCTGAGGCCGGTACAGAGACACCTATCGCCAGTAAGATCGAAATAACATCTCGAAAAAAGTGATGCGTTATTATCTGGCTCTATACTAATTCGCCGCTATCGGCCTGACTTAGCCTTGCTCCGAGATTTCCTTCGTCATTTATAGAGGGTGATTTCAGAACAACGCGTCTTTATAGGGATGCCCTCACGTTTCTGAAGAAGAAATACTAAAGATCACAACGTATTAATTAACAGTGAGCAGGTCAGCATCATATAACATATGTTGAGCCCTTATAGTGAAATAGTAAAAGCCCCTTGCGAAGGGGCCTGATTAAGAAAAATTATAGAGAGCTTTTTTTAGCCCCATCGATCTCAGCCTGGCAAACATCATCATTTGTAAATGTATACTGAAGGTAAACATACCCCTGCGCAGAACTGTTCGCTCTTGCTTCAATAGAAATAGCACCAATGTTATTTTTCAGCGGCGTTTCCTGCGTTCCCTTCCAGGTAGCTGAAAGGAATCGTTCCTTTTTGTTAAGCCCCATCATCCAGTCCTGAGGTTCTTTCCAGATAGAACCTGACAGTAAAAGGTCTGTGGTTTCAGCCTTTCCATAAAGCGAGCTTAACGAGCTACTCAACTCTTCAAAGCGAGATTTCAAGGCAAGCCCATAACTATCAGTATCAATGTTTTTACCGACAGCTCTGATTTGGCATAAGCCTGCTTTAGGCGAGATCAACAAACCATACATTTCAAAATCAGCGTTGGACTTCGGTAACTTATCGGAAGTATAGAGATTTACGCTGTCAGGAAGTGGTTTTAGCTTTGCCCCGATCATATCTTCGATATTCTTTTGAGTCAGGCCAGCCTCGAGTCCGAACGGACCATCAGCTGGTGGCAGCAGAGGGGGCTGTTCATGTCTTGTTTCAGCGGTTGTGTCCTTCTTACTGCTGGCGGTTGCAACATTATCCTGAACCGGTGCAAGCTTAACTTCAGCAAGCCCATATTTAGCCGTGAGATATTTTTGCTGCAACATCGCCATGCTTTGCTCTTCAGTAGCAACCGTTGACAGTTTTAAGACCTGTATTAAACCACCACTGTACTGGCTGGCATCTGTTTTTGCTTCGTTTATTTTTACTGCCAGGTCCTCCATTTCAGCTTTAATAGAAGCAGCAAGTTCAGGGTCTGGCTTGACACCTGAAACAACGACGTCAATTTTGGCTCCTGACTCAATTGCATTTATACGCTGTTCTAAAAGAGCCTTATTCGTTCCTAAAACTTCCAATCTTGCGGTGATTAAATTCTTGATCAGTCCACCTGAAAATTGTTGATCAATATGTTTCGCTGCAGAGATTTCTCCCTCCGTTTGGGACAGCTCAGCCTTAAGTGCCGCCACTTCCTGCTTTTGCTCTGGAGTTAACTCTTTAGGCCCACACCCGGTTAACATCGTTATGCTTACTAATGTTGCAATCAATGTTTTTTTCATATTCCTGTCCCAGTGGAAAATATTCAGATTAATCCTATCAGAAAGTGAACTGCAACAGAATATTTGAATCGTCACAGGTATGAGAGACGACTCCGGAGTCGTTAAGTTGGCTTTAAGAAAGATGCCTATGAGTGCTCAGTATTAACCCTATGCGTTTAAAATCGAAGTAGTCATACCGGTTGTTGAACGCTGTCATTCCGTATCCAGCATTGCAACACGATCCCATATCCCCCTTACGCCGAATAAAGAAATACGGGCCAGACTCCTTAACTAACATAGGCAATCAGAAGCTCAGGCTGGGTTCCGCCAACTTCAGAAGGAGCTAACGAAGCAGATAATGATCCAATAAGCATCCGTTCGCCATAAATGTGTTGCTCCCGGCGGCCGATTGTGGCGTATGGCATAGTCAAAGGCGTTTCGGAACGTGGCTTTAAGCCAGCGAAATCACGGCTGCATCGCAGCTGACAGAACCTTGTACAAGTTATATGCACCGAGCGTCTCTGGGAAATCAGTCCGGAGGACATCGAAAATGCTTCGTCGTGAGGACAGGAATTGTTTTCTGTGTGCGGTCAGTCCAAACCGCATCCATTATGCAGATGCGGTTTAACACAATCAGAAGATCATAAAGTGCTGCGCAATTTGCCAACCGACAGAAAGCCCAACAATGCAACCCATCACCGTCAGTACAAAGCGATGACGAAATCGGGATTTGAGAAAATTCACCTGTAACTCAGCAATAGCATGATCAATGCCTGTTTGCCTATCAGCTTGTTGCGCCACAACAACGGATATTTCATGCTGGAGCGCATCACACTGGTTTACGGTTGATTTAACCGAATTAACTAAATCCATCCGGTTTCGCTCAAGCTCGCCGAGCAGTTGCTGATGAGACAACTGCTGTTCCTGCAACAAGGATTGCTGCATCTTCTCAACGAAACTCTTTTGAACAGCCTGATTGTCCACCATTGTCTGTTCGAGCATGCTATGCCGTCCTACCTGGTCATCAAGGCCACTTTGCAATTTTTGCGCAAGATCAGAAGAAAAGTTAGCAATACGCTGTTCAAGTTCTGCCAGCAAGGTGGCGTTTGCCTCGCCAATTTTGTTTTCCGCCTCTGTCACCCTTTTTACGCAGCCAATTAGCTGCTTAGCCTGATCTTGCGTTACCCCTTTTGCATCCATTAATCCCTGGTTGGCCTTATTAATCTCTTTTTGCTGTTCTTCCAGTAGCACCTGTTGTTTCAGGATTTGTTCATTTTGTTCAGCAAGGGAGCGTGTTTGGCCTTCCAGAATGTTTTGCTGATTCAATAAAATCTGTTGTTGCTCGTTCAGTAGCTTGGATAGCGCCGTATTGACAATCAATAACTGAGAAGATTTTTGCGTCAGGCGACCAATGGCTTTATTGAGATCAATCTGCGCATCCTGTAACAAATCGTCGCGATCATTCCACCAGTTAGTTATAAAGTTTCCGTCCCTCTGTTCCCTGCGCAGGCGGTCAAGATCCTTCGCGCTCTTCTGAACCGTTTGCTGCTCCTCCGTCATACTGCTAATCAATTCTTTAATGTTGCTGTCGCGAAAGACACGTTCCGGTAAATCTGCGGACGAAAACGCCTGGATAACCTGAAGTTCCTGCTTGTTTAACAAACTCATCTTACTGTTCTCAAATATTTTTTAGAAAGTCATCAATTTCGGCCTGGCTTTCATTAATAAACACAATTGCAGCAGTACTCCGCGCCACTTGCACAGCTGTCTCGGCAGTAGTTCTCTCAAGACATGCCAGTGTTGCTTTAGTCGAAATCGTTGCAGTAGCCAGGTTTTCCCCAATAGCTTGATACTGGGTTATAGCAGTCGCGTAATTTTCAATATTACCCAGCGAACGTTCTGAAAGTGTCACCAGCTCACTGGCAAACGCTTCACGACGTATACCGTCTGCGAGCATCTCATCCATGAATTTTTCGCTTAACGTAAAACGGGAGCGATCAAAAAACGTATCAATCTGATACGAGAGAAAGACAGAAAGCAATCCGGTGGCAATGCCTATGAGAACTGGGGTTAACATATCTGCAAAAGGTTTCAGAAACGGTACAGTCGCCATAAACGTCGCGATGCTTTCGTTCAACAACATACCGACCGAAGTCACGATGACAGCAGTGAGCATTTTCAGTCCTTCCTGTAACGCTTGCTGTGCCGTCATATGTGCCGGTGGGAAGAAAATCATTTTAAATGCCCGGAAAAGTCCCAACAGCCCTTCCCGAATCATGGTCACGAAACGCTTTGCGGTAGAGAGAAAATTATTAAGCAAGAAGGTGAGTAAATTACTCATGAATCCACTCACTCCACCCTGGAACATTTGTCCCAGCGCATCGGGAATTTTTTTGGTCACGGAAGCAACTACGCGCATTAAGCGCTGTCGGACCTCCTCAAACAATGTTTTTCCCACTTCAACACCATGTTGAATAAGCACTTTGAACTCGTTAAACAAGCCATTTACCAGTTCAGTGAGCAATAGCCCAAGAGCTTGTCTGAGCCCCATCTGCAACGCTTGTTGGCCGCCTCTCTGCAACAACTCTGCGCTTTGTTTTTTCATTAGCGCCGAGTTAAGCGTTGTCGAAATATGGTCCTTAGATTGTTTCTTCGCTGCTGCTACTCGTTCTGGGTCCAGCTCAAATCTTTCACCATTTTTTTCTGCAAAAGTATCGAGTTCAGCAGCGCCTTTTGAACGGTTAATCGACTTATGTGTGGTTACCAGGTTTTCGTCGGAATTGGCCATTTTGACGACTTTTTCAACGCCTTTCCCGGTTTCAAGAGCAAGATGCACTTTCTTATTTTTGGACAATGTATTTAGTGAAGTGACATGGTCGAGATCCATATCCGCCGCGTTGGTCGTTTTTCCCGTATAACCATCAATACCACCGGCCCGGAGTTTCACGCTTTTTTTTGTAAAATCTTTACTTTCATATTCTTTGCGCTGGTAATCCTCACGCGATTTCGCATGACTGGACATGTCTTTATCAGCGATGAAATCCGACTCTTCACGCTCGAAATTATGCATCGTCGTTACATTGCCGCCATTGCGATCCTCAAACATGGCCGTTGAAAGCCCAAAAGGCCCAATAATTTGTGACAACACTTGCTGCTGGCAATCGTGGAAGAGTTTTTGCAGGCGCTGTTGTTTTAAGTCTTCATATGTTAAATCCATTTACCCTCCTGGCTAATCGAATCAATTGCAAAAAAGCCTACATTTGCTCTACATACTGTCTGAGCCAATCACTGAAACTGTCCGCTTGTTTTCTACGCTCCCCATCATCATGCCAGAGCGTGATAATCTGCCCGCGAATCCCAGCGTCAGTCGGGGCAAGGTCAAGACAAAGATGATCGCCCGCTCCATTGTAAGTAAACGGGATCCAGGAGGGATTCCACCATTCCGAACGAATACCACTTTGCGGACACGACTCAGCTCCATCAAAATCGCCACCATCAAGTAAATCTTTCCAGACACGCCACTCCTGCAAAATGCGTGAAGTGGATAAGAATTCGCAATCATCAAATAATCCATGGCTCATACCACGCTGACCATTGTGAATTTTCATGAAGGCTACAAAATCGGCTGGCAAGATTACACTCAGGGCCTGCTCTAACGCGACGATTTCTTCATCTGTGGCCGGAGGTGCAAGATCTATTAATACCTCAGGGTCGCGGTCTTGCAGAATGACTTCCAGTTTTTCCCATAGTTGCTTCATTGTTTCTGTTCCTTTCAATCCATATGATTATTAACGGCAGTTTTCGCTGAGAATTGAGTAATATTTTATACGTATGACGGTCAGCTAATGAGTTAATCACAACCCGCTGTCAAACTGTGTCAGCCGTTCTCAGTTTTTTGCGGCAAGGCTCATTTGGCCCGCCAGAATCAAGAATGAGATATACCTCATGTGATTGCACGAAGGTCGCCGACGCGGTCGCTCCCAAATGCGCCGATAACCGAGGCGTCTGTGTTCAATTACCAGCTCTTGAATGCGTAGAGTCAGTCCGGTAGGGACAAACTCGTAACCCTACTGCAGCGACGTCGCGAAAGATCGGCCGCATCACACTTCATCATCTCGGCTTCTTGCTTCTGGCCTGTCAACGTAGTTTCGCCCAAGTACTAACTGAAGCGCTCACTTATCCAGCATGGCTTTGGCAAGCATCTTTATGAGTCGGGCGTTTCCGCTTCTGTCGACTTAAGTCACTTCATCTCAATGGCCTCCGTGCCCCAGATTTCTTGCAGCCGATATAGAGCGGGAAGTATAAAAATGTATGCTTGCGGAAGCGTTCACGGCTTCGGCTTCGGCTTCGGCTTCGGCTTCGGCTTCGGCTTCGGCTTCGGCTTCGGCTTCGGCTTCGTGGAGCATACTGATGCTCTTTTAGCAGGAAAGAAGCTTAGTCATAGGAATTGATACCCATCCTCGTTTATATCTGAATATATTAATCTACTTTATTAACTTCTCTGATTAACATTCCGCTTGAGGTCAAAGCATCAGATCCTTTAATTCCATTTCGGTGCGATTTCGGTAAAGCCGATTTAATGATAACTTTCTCAAATAAAGAATTGAATTCATTAAGTATTTCATCAAGTTTCAGATGCTGACGACAACGTAAAATAAAGGAGGTGGATTCATCAACTTCATTAAGTTCTGAAATAAAGTTCAAAAATTTCTCCACTATAGCGTTACCTTTATATTTAAATTCGTAGGATGAAATTTTCTTACCGATATTTTTTATGATGAACTCTACCGACCACTGTGCTCCCCTCTTATATTTATCAATAATTTCAGTAGCGATAAAATATAATCCAAGCCGTGTTCTAAGCTCCTCTTCAAGATCGAAATATTGAGATGGCAGAGCCACTATTAAGTTTTTTATCTGCGGCACAGTCTTCCATTCCCAGTCATCTTCTGTTCTCATCTCTGTCCCGAGCACATGGAATTGATCTAAACTTTCAACGATTTTCAGCAGCTTGCAAACGGCTTCATCAAGAATGATGTTTTTCCCTTCTTCGGTATACTCACCCGGGGGATCATAGGCAAGCACCTTCAAAGGACGGCCAGCATCAATGGACGTGTGCGTACATACATTGGTTTGCACCTGTTTTAAAGTCAAAGTAGGTGAAGCCCATGCCAGATGTGTTATAGCACCAAGCTGCAGTAAACCTTCCTGAATCCTTTTATTACGCCCAGCATCCGTGCCACCTTTACTTTCAAATATATGCCATTCTCCGGTATCAGACTCAATAAGATAGTCGGGTGATTTTTTAGTAGTGAAAGGGTTTGCTAATATAGAGGGATGCAACCCTTTAGTATAAATACTGGTATGCAACATAACATTGATTTTTTCACCCGCAGCAGCAAGCCAATGGTATGCAGCAATGAAACTACCTATACCACCTGCTATAAATGAGATTGCAACTTTTTCTGAAGGTTCTATTTTTGAATAAAACTCCTGCGTGAAATAAGCATCGTTTTTACCTACTTTGATACATGAAGCCACCATTAGTAATCTTTTAAGTAAGTAAGACGCCAGTTCAAGTGACTCGTTATGATTTAGAAGAAGATGAGATGACCACATTCCTGTACGACCATACCCACACTCAAGCGCGGCATGTACAATTTGTGGTAGGGGTAGTGCCGGGTAATGCGCTGAAAGATTTTTTTTTGCGCCACTTCCGAATGGGATTCTTGTCGTCTTCGTAAAAGAATTTTTTAAAAAACTAGCTGGTTTGCTTTTATCATAAATCTTTTTAGTTGGATCTTTTTTGTTAATAATCTGCTTAGGCCTTGGTTTTGCCCCGCGTATTTTAGGTACGTAATATTCAAATATATTACCTTTAATCAGTTTAGAAGGAGTTTTAGGCTTTGCCACAATCATATCCTTGTGAGAAGAGAAATCTCAAACCAGAGTTAATTAAAAATCCCAAGCAGATAAACTTCACCACGCTGCTCGAAACAATGACTACAGAGTAAACTTATTCTTATTCTAATCCACATATTATTTCAACTTTTGTGACTACTGAAATTAGTAGGTGCTTATTACGTTCTCATTGCAGGGCGGATTTTTTATGCTATGCGTTTTGCAGTGAGATTTTGGGGGGTGTCATACTCCACAGGGGAAACGTGAGAAGTACTATTTTTTCAGCATCACTACATTCTGCGCTATTATCATGCCCTTTTGCTACATGCGCTGTTGCATCTGTTCGGCAATAAACGCCATCGTACTGATGATCCCTTCAATCGACATTTGGCAGAACTCGCTTACGCTCATCATCACCAACCTTTCTACTTAAAAGCCCAACGCCTAACTGATAATGGACCTTCAACCCATTCGAAATACCAGAGCTTCAGATGTTGATAAACTGACTATATAACGCCATAACGATTCTGTATGGTACGAGATACAGAGAGGATGGAAAAATTCAGCAAAGTGCTAAATAAACGTCGGTTTCTGGTACCAAGCGGACGACAGTTCTCAAGCGCAAACATCAATGACATATCCCCTGCACAAGCTTTGCCCTTCCCTTGCCAACAATCAAACAGCTTGTACCGCAGATTTTGTCGGTAGACATGCGCATCGCCCAACCCTGATATATTGAGCCTAACGGGACGCCCAAGTTTCAGCATCTAAGTTCAGCGATCCTTCACACCGTTTACGATTTGATATGAAATGTCCGACGGAGAGGCTGGAAGCATTTCGGGCACAAATCAACGCTGCCGCAGAGACGAGCGAAGCTGTTTCAGCCGAGTCGGGAAGCGACAAAAAACTAGCTCCCGGGCTACCGACAGCGTCATAAAGGGTCTTTGCATCAGGATATCTGGCGAGGCACTGCTGGCGAACTGCGGCTACCTCGCCGTTTACCCGAACCAGGGCTGATGGAAAACACCACATTCTTTTAAACATATGATTCTGAAGCGTGATACGCCGTGTCGCTCAGCCGAGACCGATTAAATGTCTTCACTCAAATCGCTGTTCGCCTTTACGATCTTCCTGCTGTTCCCGATCCCGTTGACGCTCAATCATAAGCATTAAGCGCTCATGGATGTCTCTTGCAGCGTCTGAAATGTCAGCCCGCGGGTGGTGGATGAGTTCACCGAAAGCGTCAGCTCGTGCCTGCCATATGTTTGCAAGGCTGCCACTCCAGCTTGTGGGGCTCGTTAAGTCAGCAAAGGATTCAAGGGCCACGGAAGGGTCAGGTGTAGTCTCAAGGAACTTGACTGCATTTTTGTGTAAGACCGTCCAGCCTGAGTCATAGACACTTACCCAGAGTTCTACCCCCTGCGGTACAGATACCCACAGGCCCGCATCGTCACTACAATAGCGCCCCATGGAAAGCGGCAAACGTCTCACCATATTGGTTGACACGACGTCGTTAATGACTCTCGCCATGCTAAAAATGCACAAGAAGAATCCCACCGTAGCAACCAGGGCTGCCGCTAACATAAGCTAGTACGGTATGCCTGTTTTCGTGACAGACTGGTGAAGACCCCAGCCATGACCAGGCACGGTACCAGTCCAAACGATAACGCCCCTGAACTCCCCTCTACCACTGTGCCAAAATCTTTCGTACAGGGACTCGACATTGACGTGTTCACCTTCTTGTTGCCCTAAATCTGGCTAAGCCAGCCTGTCATACATCCATTTGATATAAGCCGCTGTGAGCGAGAACCTGACGGCTTTCTTCTGATTAGTGAAGCGTCACATTTAGCTCAAACAACCGCTCATGCAAGTCGTTTTTTTGCCGATATAACATAGATGTGTATGTATGCAGGGTGAAAACAGGGCCTTTGCTTTCACCTGGCTACCCATTTACAGCTTTGCGGACTATCACAAGATAAATCGAAGCTGTCGATGCAGCGGGATCAAAACAATCCTGATAAGGAGTGATTAAGTGGCAGTTGTACAAATTGCGTGGGACTGGCTGCACTGGAACTGCCGTCAGAGCTGGAAAAATGTCCTTCCAGTATTCCAAAGCTGTGACGTAAGTCAGGAAGACCTGAAACGGCGGTTTTATGCACTCAGGCTTAATGGTCTGTTCGCTATTAAGTACCCATGCGGCATTTCTCCCTCGTTTTACCTCAGCGAAGGAAATTAAATATATTTTTTTACTGTGATAAAGACATGGTTTTTATTAAATAGGGAATAATGATGATTAGAATTTTAGGGCTTATATTTGTGTTACTTACGGCGGGCTGTTCAACGCCCGGGAAGCCGGCTTTTTATTATACCTGGACACAGTACAAAACCGGTGTTGAAGTGATGCTGGTCAATGAACCGCAGTACAAAGATGGTTTTGATGGAATTCTTCGCCTTGACGATAAAGGCGAATATGCAGTAATGGCTATATACTACGGTGGGGATATGTCGAGTCACTTCGGATATGTTACGAAGGACAGCCTCGAAAGCTGGATAACCATGTACACTGGCTTTTTAAAATGGGATCCGCAAAATCCTGCGCAGCCGGCAAAATTCACTATTCCGGATAATCTCTCGTGGACCCATAAAGACTACGATGTTGAGTATCGATTTTTGAACGGTAAAAAGCTATTTGTTATCAATAAGCACAGTACTGGAAACTGGTTTGTTGACTTCTCAGAACTCTCCATGGATGAAGCCAATGTCGCAAAGCTGACTGATGTCTATATCGATCTGAGGCAGAAGCTGAAATAGAAGGTCAACAGCTCCTCAGCCAGGCCTCATTTGGAGCTTTTCCGTGACTGGCAGAGGTAATCTAATCGTCTGCATTGTACCTTTCCGGTGAATGCAATGCAGACTTTGCAATACGCGCTTTTGGCACGAAACGGACGTTTGCAGGCCGATGTCCGCTATGAGCGAGAAGCGGACGTTCGAGTGGTCTAGCAAGCAGGTGGGGGTTTTGCTAACGTGGTTGCGTATCAATAACAAGGGGCAGGTCACATTGGGCTACAGTGAATACCAAAAGTGGTTTGTTTAATTAAGCGGGATAATTACAGCATCGGTGGGTTTATACTTATCGTTGGGAGAAGATCCTAGTGATTGGTGCCCCTCTCTTCAGCATAATACCTTGCTATAAAAAGAACAGATCAAGAAGCTGGCAAAAGCTGGAATGATTACTTGTTGAGACACATTATCCTGTAAGGAAACACAGCATGTTTAAAGAACTTATAGAGCAGAGCCTAAACGAGGCAAAAGCCGCCAGAGCTGCGCTGAACAAGGTTAACGGTGTAGTTGTCGGAAAGATGCATAATCCTGATCAGGGGTTGTATCTCGCTAACTATGCAAATTTGCTAATGAACAGGCAGATAGATATCTTTGATGATGCGCTTCTCCTCCTCGAAAACGAACGATACCAAACCGCTTGTGTCGTTAGCCGGGGGATGATTGAAACACATGCTTTCTCACGACTCTTAAACAAGAAAGTGGAGAAGATCCTGACGAACCAAAGCGGCCGCGAAAGTGTAGATAAAGCTCTCGATGTCATCCTGGGCTTTACGAACAGTTCCCGATTTAAAAAGTCAGAGCAAGAAAAGATTCAGAAAGGAGTATTTGACCCTAACGACTACATGTTTACTGAAGAGACTAAGCATCGTTTTGAAAACCTACTTGCTGTCAGTCAGCATGTGATGAATGCTTTACGCGATCTCTATGAAGATGAGATGAAACAGACTAAGGGGAGAGAAAGCGATTTTGAACTGACGTATGACATACTTAGCGAATATGTTCATCCTTCACAAACGAGCATCTACCAATACTACACACCTGAAACCCACTTAGTTCCTACTTCAGTTGGTAATATCCATGCTTATGAGTCTGCTCAGATACAGTGCGCGAGAGCGCTACACTTCATATTAGATGCGAAGAATCAACATTATTGGTCTTCACAGTTAGCAGATGAGATGACTAAACGTGGTAAACAGTAAAAACTCAGCCCCTGTAGAGGGGCTTTTTATTTGACAGTCTTTTAATTTCTTCTTTATATACTGCAAATGACATGCGCCCCATAGAACAATTTATATTGATGTTAGCAATGCCCGCTTCTGGCACAAAGCGGACCTCCCCCCTACACCGCCGACTTCGGCCTTAAATTCTCATCAAACGTCAGTCGCTTCCGGTCAGGCTCAACCTCGCGCAGCGGCTCGACCTGGTGCATCGTCAGCTTGCAGCGCTCTACCAGCACCTGATACTCCCGCGTGCCCTGCTGCTTCCAGGCCAGTTCCTGCTCACTCAGCTCGCGGATCGCTTTGGCCGGACTGCCGATAATCAAATGGTTAGCGGGCATCTCCGCTTTCGCCTTCACGAACGCCGCCGCTCCGACGATGCTGTTTTCACCGATGACCGCCCCATCCATTACCACCGCGTTCATGCCCACCAGCGCGTTACGGCGGATCACGCACCCGTGGAGAATGGCACTGTGGCCGATATGCCCGTCCTCCTCCACCACCGTGTCCTGCTCCGGGAAGCCGTGCATGACGCAGTTATCCTGAATGTTGGCGCCATCTTTCACCACAATGCGGCCAAAATCACCGCGCAGGCTGGCGTTAGGGCCGACATAAACGCCTTTACCCAGAATCACGTCCCCAATCAGCACCGCCGTTGGGTGGACGTAGCTCTCGTCAGGCACCACCGGCGTCAGACCGTCAATTTGATAAACAGGCATCTTCACTCCTTATGCGCTTGAAAGACCACCAAAGCGTTGATAGTAGAGCGTGCCGGGCACGGGCAGTTCGCCGACGGAGGTTTCCCCCTTCTCGCTGACAAACGCCAGCGCCCCCGGTGCAACACGCTGATAGATATTGATGCAGAGCTGTCGGGCGCTTTGTCCCGCCCAGTGCGCAGGCAGTAACTCCTCCGGCAACAGCGGGTCTTTTAGCACCACACGACGATAAAAGTGAATCAGCAGCAGCTGGATCTGGAAGCACCGTTCCGGCGTAAGCTCCTCCGGCGCGGCCTCTTTTAACAGCGGCAGAAGCGGCCGGAACGAAGTAATAAACGACTCATACATCGCGTTTTGCTCGGTTAGCTGCCAGCACTCTTCTACCCGTGAACGCAGCGCCGCGCGGGAGAGCGCCAGCGGCGAGTGGGCTTCAAAGAAAATGACGTTCTCCGCCACGCCAGCATCGTGAAGCAGAGATTGTACATCCGCCAGATGCTGCGACGGCGAGGCCATCAGGCTCGGCGCCAGCGTGCCAAACCCCTGCCAAATCAGCTGCTTTTTGACGTCGGCAAGGGTGGTTTTGTCCAGCCCTTCGGAGAGCAGTAACAGCCATTTTCCGTCCCAGGCGGGCAGTTCGGCGCGGTAAATCTTATTCTCCGCGCGACGGGTCAGGCGCAGCCCTTTATCGCTCAGGCGGTAAAAGCTGCGACGCCCGATGCGCGAGACGTCCAGCCAGCCCTCTTTGTTGAGGCGAAACAGCGCGGTGCGCACGAAGCGCTCGCCAAACCCCATGCCTTCCAGTAAGGCGGCGAGGCTGCCAAGCCAAATCTCGCCGCCGCGATGTGAAAGCGCGTCACCGTATAATGAGGAGATAAGCGACGTTCCGCTAACGGGAACCGAGCTAACCGCGTGCTGGATAAAGGCATCGAGTTTATTCATGTGATTCATTCTGTTGTTATTTTTGGTCTGGATGAATCATAGCATATTCCCCTCACCCTAACCCTCTCCCAAGGGGAGAGGGCTGACTTGTGGGAAACTCAACCGTTGGCCGCGACTTTACGCAAATCAAACACCCGACAGGCCTTGCCCTCTGAACGCGGGATGCTGCCGCAGTTGACTATCATCACATCGGTGGAAATCCCCACCATCGATTTAATGCGATGACGCAGCTGGTGGCACACCTGGCAACGCTGCTCGTGGGTCAGCGTTAAGCTGCTCTCTTTCAGCTCCACCTTCACGGAAAGTGAATCAAGATGTCCGCGACGGTTCACCTCCAGCTGGTAGTGGGGTGAGAGATGTTCAAACTTCACAATCTCCTCTTCCAGCTGTGACGGGAAGACGTTGACGCCGCGGATGATCAGCATATCGTCGCTGCGACCGCTGATCCGGTCCATGCGGCGCATGGTACGGGCGGTGCCGGGCAGCAGACGCGTCAGGTCGCGGGTGCGGTAGCGGATCACCGGCAGCGCCTCTTTAGTGAGCGTGGTGAACAGCAGTTCGCCCTGCTCGCCGTCGTTCAGCGGCGTGCCGTCGTTCGGGTTGACGATCTCCGGATAGAAATGATCTTCCCAGATGGTCGGACCGTCGGCGGTTTCAATACACTCCATCGCCACACCCGGCCCCATCACTTCGGAGAGGCCGTAAATGTCCAGCGCCGTAATCCCCAGGCGTTTTTCGATTTCACGGCGCATGGCCTGTGTCCACGGCTCGGCGCCGAATACCCCCACGCGCAGGGAACAGGTGCTGGCATCGCCGCCCATCTGACGTTCCAGCTCCTCAATCAGGTTGAGGCAATAGGATGGCGTCACCATGATCATGTCCGGCTGGAAATCACGGATCAGCTGCGCCTGTTTCTCCGTCTGGCCGCCGGACATCGGGATCACCGTCGCCCCTAAGCGCTCGGCACCGTAATGTGCGCCCAGCCCGCCGGTAAACAGACCATAGCCATACGCCACGTGAATTTTGTCCTTCGCACTACCGCCCGCGGCGCGCAGGGAACGGGCCACCAGGTTGGCCCAGTTGTCAATGTCGCCCTGCGTGTAGCCGACAACGGTCGGTTTGCCGGTGGTACCGGACGATGCGTGAATGCGCACCACCTGCTCCATCGGCACGGCAAACGTATCAAACGGATAGTTATCCCGCAGGTCCTGCTTGGTGGTGCACGGGAATTTGCGGATATCCGCCAGCTCGTTGAAATCGTCAGGGTGAACGCCCGCGGCGTCAAACTTGCGTTTGTACATCGGCACGTTGTTGTAGGCGTGATGCAGCGTCCATTTCAGACGCTCAGTCTGCAGCGCCTGTAACTCGTCAAGGGAGGCTGTTTCAATCGGATCAAGCTTTGTTGTATTTGTCATTGTAGGGTGCTCACAGTGAAATTTGATCAAACACGCTCAAGGATCATGGCAATGCCCTGACCCACACCGATGCACATCGTACAGAGCGCGTAGCGCCCGTTGCGTCGATGCAATTCATTACTCGCGGCCAGCGCCAGTCTGGCCCCGCTCATTCCCAGCGGATGGCCCAGCGCAATCGCGCCGCCGTTCGGGTTAACGTGCGCGGCATCATCCGGCAAACCCAGCTGACGCAGGACGCCCAGCGCCTGCGCGGCGAAGGCTTCGTTGAGTTCGATGACGTCCATATCGTTGATGCTGAGACCGGCACGCTCCAGCACCCGGCGGGTGGCAGGCACCGGTCCGAGCCCCATTAAACGTGGCTCCACGCCTGCCGTTGCCATCGCCACGATCCGCGTGCGGGGGATTAATCCCTGCGCCAGCGCCATTTTCTCGCTGGCGATGATTAACGCCGCCGCACCGTCGTTGACGCCGGACGCATTCCCCGCCGTCACCACCCCGTTCTTACGGAACGGCGTTTTCAGCCCGGAAAGCTGTTCGAGCGTGGTCTCTGCGCGCGGATGTTCATCCACGCTGAATTCGGTGACCGTCCCTTTTTTACCCGGTACCCGTACCGGCACGATTTCCTGCGCCAGAATGCCGTTCTGTTGCGCCAGAGCGGTTCGTTGCTGGCTGCGCAGCGCGAACGCGTCCTGATCGGCACGGCTGACATTTAACAATTCAGCTACATTCTCTGCCGTTTCCGGCATACTGTCAGTTCCGAATTGCTGATGCATGAGCGGATTCACAAATCGCCAGCCGATGGTGGTATCAAAGATCTCCGCCTGGCGCTGAAACGCGGCGGTGGCTTTCCCCATCACAAACGGTGCGCGGGACATGGACTCGACGCCGCCCGCCATCAGCAGGTCGCCATCACCTGCTTTAATAGCGCGAGCAGCGAAGCCTATTGCGTCCAGACCCGAGCCGCACAGGCGGTTAATGGTGGTTCCGGATACCGTCTGCGGCAATCCGGCCAGCAGCGCCGACATTCGCGCCACGTTGCGGTTATCTTCCCCCGCCTGGTTGGCGCACCCGAAAATCACATCATCAATCCGTTCCAGGTCGAGCTGCGGGTAGCGGTCCAGCAGCGCACGCAGCGGTACGGCACCGAGATCGTCCGTTCGCACGGCAGAAAGCGCGCCGGCGTAGCGCCCCACTGGCGTTCGAACGCCATCACAAATAAATGCGTCACGCATCAGGCCTCTCCTGTGACAGTGCCGCCGATGCGGTGTGATTTTCCGCGGAACAGGGCGACGGTTTTCTGTTGCTGGTTCTGAATTTCAATGTCGTACACGCCGGTCAGTTTGCCCTGATGCATCACCCGCGCGGTGGCGGTGAGCTTATCTCCGGCAAAGCCCGGACGCAGAAAATCGATCGAGCAGCCGGAGGCCACCGCCGCCAGCCCCTGGCTGTTACAGGCGTAGGCAAAGGCGGTGTCTGCCAGCGAAAAAAGTTGGCCGCCGTGACAGGTTTTGTGGCCGTTGAGCATCTGCGGGGTGATGGTCATGGTCACCACCGCGTAGCCCTCGTCCATATCGACAATGTCCATCCCCATCGCCTGCGCGCAGGCGTCCTTTTCGTACATCGTGCGGGCGTTATGCCAGGCGTTATGACTCATAGCTACTCTCCAGAAGCGCCCGCTGGCGCAGCAGTGAACAGGGGCGATAACGTTCTTCGCCGTAATGTCGTTGCAGGTTCTCCAGCAGGGTCAGCAGGCGCTGCCAGCCCAGACGCTCGCCCCACGCGATCGGGCCGCTCGGGTAGTTCACGCCCAGACGCATGGCGGTGTCGATATCCTTCTCGCTGGCGACCCCCTTTTGCAGGGCATCCAGCGCTTCGTTAGCAATCATTGCCAGCGTGCGCCAGACCAGCAGACCGGGATAATCGGCAATTTGCACCACCCGGTGCCCCTGCTGTTGCAGGTAGCGGATGGCTTTTTGCGTCGCGGTGTGCGGGTTGCTGGCGGCCGCCGCAATCACCGCCACGTCACGCTCAATACGGTCCATCACCACTACCGGGCCGTTGAGGCGCAGCGCCAGTGCCTGAGCGGTTTCCCCCTGCGTTTCAACCAGATACACATCATCAATTTCTGTGACACCGTCACGTCTTTTTTCCACGCGCATCGGGCTGTAGCTGTCATTTACGGTCTCAACCCACTGCACGACGGGTTTCTCCCCCTGCCAGTCGTAAACCCCTTTTCCGCTCTTTTTACCCAGCCTTCCGGCCAGCACCAGCTCCTGCTGCACCAGCGAAGGCAGGAAACGACGCTCCTGCCAGAAGGCGTTAAACACCGAGCAGGTCACCGCAAAGTTGACGTCCTGACCAATCAGGTCGGTCAGCTCCAGCGGCCCCATCGGAAAACCGCCGCCCTCGCGCAGCGCAGCGTCAATCACCTCCGGTGGGGCGACCTGCTCTTCAAGCGCACGCCAGGCTTCGGAATAAAACGGGCGCGCGACGCGGTTGACGATGAACCCAGGCGTTGACTGGCAGCGAACGGGTTGTTTACCCCAGTTCAGCGCCAGTTCACACAGCGCGTCTGCCACTTCCGCAGAGGTCGCCAGCCCGCTGACCACCTCCACCAGCTTCATCACCGGCGCGGGGTTAAAGAAGTGCAGCCCCGCCACGCGCTCCGGATGATTCACGTCTGCCGCAATCGCCGTGACGGAAATGGACGATGTGTTGCTGGTCAGCAGCGTCTGGGGCGGACAGATCTCCGCCAGCTGCGCAAACAACGCCTTTTTCACCTCCAGCCGTTCGGAGGCCGCTTCAATCACCAGTTCGGCCGCGGAAAGCGCGGTGATATCCGTCACCGGAAGCAGTCGGGCCAGGATCTGGGCGCTGGCATCGGCGGAGAGCTTTCCGCGCGTTACCCGGGAGGCCAGCCGCTGGCGAATCCCGTCGATGGCGCGTGAAATCGCATCGCCGGCGATGTCATAAAGCAGAACCTGATGGCCGTGGCTGGCGGCAACTTCGGCAATGCCCGCGCCCATCGTGCCGCTGCCAATCACGGCGACCGTGCGTATGTTCAGCATCTTATTTCCCCGTAAAGTTCGGCGTGCGCTTCGCCAGGAAAGCGCTGACGCCTTCGCGGTAGTCGTCGCTGCGACCGGCCAGACGTTGATAGTCGCGCTCCAGGTCAAGCTGGGCATCCAGGGTGTTGGTTTCCGCGGCGTTAATGGCCTGCTTGATCAGCCCCAGCCCAAAGGTTGGCTGAGACGCAAAGTGCAGCGCCATCTGCTGCGCGGTAGTGGAGAGCTGGTCGTCATCCACCACCTGCCAGATCATTCCCCACGCCTGCGCCTGTTCGGCGCTGAGTTTATCGCCGAGCAGCGCCAGTCCCATGGCGCGGGCACGTCCGGCCATGCGTGGCAGCAGCCAGGTGCCGCCGCAGTCCGGCACTAAGCCGAGCTTGCTGAAGGCCATCACAAAGTTGGCGGAACGGGCGGCAATCACCATGTCGCAGCCGAGCGCCAGCGTGGCGCCCGCGCCGGCCGCTACGCCGTTGACTGCACAAATGACCGGCTTCGGCAGTTTTGCCAGGCGGCGTACCAGGGGGTTATAGAAGGTTTCAACCGACATCCCCAGGTCCGGTGCCGGGCCGTTGGGGTCGACGTTGCGGTCGTTCAAATCCTGCCCGGCGCAAAAACCGCGCCCTGCGCCGGTGATCAGCAGGCAGCGGATGGTGTCATCGCGCTCGGCCTGTTTCAGGCATTCTGCAAGCTGCTGATGCATCACGTCATTAAAGCTGTTCAGACGCTCCGGACGGTTCAGCGTAATGGTCATTACGCCCTGTTCTACTTGACTGAGAATACATTCCACAATTAGCGTCCTTTAAAGTCGGGGGTGCGTTTTTGCAAGAAAGCGTCGATACCTTCCCGGCGGTCTTCGGTGGCAGAGAGCAGCGTAAAAAGCTGACGCTCCTGCATCAGGCCAGCCTGCAGTGGCACCTCCTGAGACTGACGAAGCGCCTGTTTCGCCGCCTGCAGCGCCAGCGGGGAATGGCGCGCCATCACTGCCGCCTGCTTCAGGGCATACTCCAGCGTCAGGGATGCCGGGAATACATCGCTGACCAGCCCGGCGCTCAACGCCTGCTGCGCAGTAATGCTCTCTCCGGTCAGCACCATTTTGCTGGCAAGGGATTTACCGACGCTGCGGATCAGTCGCTGGGTACCGCCCGCCCCCGGCATAATGCCGAGGGTGATTTCCGGCAGACCAAATCGTGCGTTATCCCCGGCAATCACCACGTCGCACAGCAGCGCAAGTTCACATCCGGCGCCCAGCGCGAAACCGTTGACGGCGGCGATCAGCGGTTTGTTAAACGCATTAATGCGCGCCCACAGTTGCGGGCGGATATCGTTCAGGGTGGCGGGCAGGTCTTTCTCTGCCATTTCGTTGAGATCGGCCCCGGCGGCAAAGCAGCGTTCGTTGCCGTAGATCACACAGGCCGAGATGTCGGCATCAACCGCAGCGCTTTCCAGCGCGTCGGCTAATTGCGTCAGCAGGGCGTTATTCAGGGCATTACGCGCCGCCGGACGGTTCAGCGTCAGCTGCAGCACGCGGCCATGACGGGTAACTGTCAGTTCGCTCATGCCATCCCCTTTGCGTCAAAGTCGACGATCACGTCGGCGGTGAGCGGCAGTGACTGACAGCTCAGCACATACCCGGCGGCCAGCTCGTCCGGCTCCAGACTGTAGTTGGTCGCCATGTCCACCTTCCCGCGCAGCACTTTGCATTTACAGGTCGCGCACACGCCGCCTTTGCAGGCATAAGGCAGGTCCGCCCCCTGACGCAGGGCAGCATCGAGGATGCTTTCGTCGTCTGCCGTCAGGGTAATTTCGCGGTCGCGCCCGTCCTGTCGCACGGTCACTTTCTGTCCTTCCGCCTGCACATTTACCGTGCGTTTCACGGCGGTCCCCGGCGTATTAAAGCGCTCAAGGTGAATGGATTTTTCCGACATCCCCAGCGCCTTCAGCGCGGCTTCGGCCTCGTCCATCATCGATGACGGGCCGCAGATAAACGCCTCGTCGTACTGACGGAAGTTGATCAGGGTTTTCGCCAGCGCCTGCAGCTTTTCCCCGTCGATGCGGCCATACAGCAGATCGCTGTCCAGCCGCTCCTGGCTAAAGATGGAGACCAGCTGCAGCCGCTGCGGATATTTATCTTTCAGGTCCGCCAGCGCCTGGCGGAACATCATGCTCTGGCTGCTGCGGTTGCCGTAAATCAGAGTGAAATGGCTGTTCGGTTCGGTGGCCAGCGTGGCGGAGAGGATCGCCAGCATCGGGGTGATGCCGGAGCCTGCGGCTATCGCCAGGTAGTGGCCTTCACGTTCGGCCTGCGGCTGATAGCCAAATTGCCCCTGAGGAACCATCACCTCCAGCGCCATGCCTGCTTTGATCTCATCCCGGGCATAGCGGGAAAAACGCCCGCCTTCGATGGCTTTGACCGCCACGCTGATCTCACCCGGCGCGGTACTCCGGCAGATGGAGTAACAGCGGCGCAGCTCGTCCCCGCCCAGCTTCGTTTTCAGCGTCAGGTGCTGTCCGGGGCGAAAGCGGTAGGCTTCCTGCAGCGCCTGCGGCACCGCAAACGTGATGGTCACCGCGTCGCGGGTTTCGGGTTCCACTTTTGCCACTGTTAATGAATGAAACGTTGTCATGGCAGCCTCAAATGCATTTGAAATAGTCGAAGGGTTCGCGGCAGGTGTTGCAGCGGTAAAGCGCTTTGCAGGCCGTCGAACCAAATTCACTGATTAGCGCGGTGTCGGTGCTGGCGCAGCGCGGGCAGCTCACCTCCGCCGGGGCGTGCGCGTGGCAGCTATGCCCCACGGGCGGGCTGATGCCGTAAGCCCGCAGGCGTTCGCGCGCGTCGGCGGTCATCCAGTCGGTGGTCCAGGCAGGGTCAAGCTGGAGCACAATGTGCACCGGGGTAAAGCCATGCGCGGTCATCACGTCGCGGATCGCCCCCAGCAGGTGTTCCGTTGCCGGGCAGCCCGAATAGGTTGGCGTGAAGCCAATCACCCAGCCTTCCCCCTGTGCCTTCACGCTGCGCACCATGCCTAAATCGGTGATGGTTAATACCGGCACTTCCGGGTCCGGGATCTGGCTTAACAGCGACCAGATCTGCGGGATTTGCGCCGGTGCGATGTCGACGAGACGTTGCATAGCCTTCTCCTTTACCACTGCTGACCGGGATACGCGCGCTGGAGATACTGCATTTCTGCCAGCATCGGCCCCAGATGTTCGGTATGCAGCCCCTTCTTACCCCCGCTGCGGTACGCCACCTCGTCGGGTACGCTCAGGCTGGCTTCTTTAAGACCGGCATACACTTCGCTTTCCCACGGCTGGCGCAGGGTGCGTGGGTCCACCGCCACGCCGGAATGTATCAGCGCCAGCTCAACGTCATCGGCGTCAAACAGCTCTGCCGTAAAGCGCCACAGGTTATCGATGGCCTGCTGCATTTTTTGTGCGGACGTTTCGGTCCCGTCGCCCAGGCGTACCAGCCAGCCGCGGCTAAAACGCAGGTGGTAGCGCGCCTCTTTGATCGCTTTGGCGGCGATGGCGGCAAGCTGGCCGTCAGTGCTGCGGGTCAGGCGCTCATACAGCGCCACGTTCCAGGCATCCATCAGGTACTGACGGGCAATCGTGTCGGCGAAATTGCCGTTGGGTTGCTCCACCAGCAGGACATTGCGGAACTGGCGCTCGTCGCGCCCAAACGCCAGGGTATCTTCGTCGCCCTCACCTTCACATTCAGCGGCGTAGGCCAGGAAATTGCGTGCCTGGCCCAGCAGATCAAGACCGATATTGGCCAGCGCGAGATCGATCTCCAGCTCCGGCGCGTGACCGCACCAGGCACCCAGACGCTGGGAGAGCACCAGACCGTTGTCGCCCAGACGCAGGGCATAGGCTGTGACTGTTTTCATCCTTCGCCTCACATGTGCTCGATGCCATCGGGGATGGTGTAGAACGTCGGATGGCGGTAAACCTTGCTTTCCGCCGGATCGAAAAATTCGCCGCTCTCATCCGGCTGGGAGGCAATAATTTCGCTCGCCTTCACCACCCAGATAGAACATCCTTCACTGCGACGGGTGTAAGCATCGCGCGCATTTTCCAGCGCCATGCGATCGTCGGCGGCATGCAGGCTGCCCACGTGACGGTGGGACAACCCTTGTTTGCTGCGTACGAACACTTCGTACAGCGGCCAGTAGACATTGCTCATGATTATTTCCTCTTATGCGGCCTGACGGGCGCGTTGTTTTTCTGCGTGGGCCAGGGCGGCTTCACGTACCCACGCCCCGTCTTCCCAGGCTTTACGTTTCGCGGCCAGCCGTTCGTGGTTGCAGATGCCGCGCCCGTTAATCACCTCTTCAAATTCCTGCCAGTCGATTTCGCCGAAGCGGTAGTGACCGCTCTCTTCATCAAAACGCAGGTCAGGATCCGGCACCGTCATGCCCAGCATCGCCACCTGCGGCACCGTGTTGTCGACAAAACGCTGACGCAGCTCGTCGTTTCCGAAGCGTTTGATTTTCCAGGCCAGGCTGCGGGCGCTGTTTGGCGAGTTATCGTCGTTCGGCCCGAACATCATCAGCGCAGGCCACCAGAAGCGATTGATGGCGTCCTGCAGCATCTGGCGCTGCGCCTCACTTCCCTGGGCCAGCGCCATGCAGGCTTCAAAGCCCTGACGCTGGTGGAAGCTCTCTTCTTTGCAGATTTTCACCATCGCCCGGGCATACGGACCGTAAGAGGTGCGGCACAGCGCCACCTGATTGACGATGGCAGCCCCGTCCACCAGCCAGCCGATGACACCGATGTCGGCCCAGCTCAGGGTGGGATAGTTAAAAATGGAGGAGTACTTCATCTTGCCGTCGAGCATCTTCTGGTAGATGTCTTCCCGTGCGCAGCCCAGCGTTTCTGCCGCGCTGTAGAGGTAAAGTCCGTGTCCGGCTTCATCCTGTACTTTCGCCAGCAGAATCGCTTTTCGGCGCAGCGTGGGTGCGCGGGTGATCCAGTTACCTTCCGGCAGCATGCCGACGATTTCGGAATGCGCATGCTGACCAATCTGGCGGATCAACGTTTTACGGTAGGCGTCAGGCATCCAGTCCTGAGGCTCAATCGCCGTCTCCTGCGCTATGCGCTGCTCAAACCGTTGTTCTTGCGTCACGTCATCACCTTTATGATTCGTTAGTTTGCAAATTAAAGCGAAATGATGAATCACTTTGTTTTTTAAAAGTTACACAAAGGTTAAATATAACCCCAAGAATTGTTTCCTTGTTTTGTGATGGTGCTCGCAAGGCTTTTGCTTTCGCCCTTGCAGAAAGCGCTCTGACGGGCTGCAATTCATCAAGCCAGATCACAGCATTAACAATTCATTAAAATCTCAGCTTGCTTTTTATGATTCATAATTAAACTATTAATGGTGAAATTACGTAACACTTGGAGATAAGCGATGCAGCAGTTAGCCAGCTTCTTGTCCGGTACCTGGCAGTCTGGCCGGGGCCGTGAACGCGCCATTCATCACGCCATCAGCGGCGAAGCATTGTGGGAAGTCACCAGCGAAGGGCTGGATATGGCGGCCGCTCGTCGCTATGCGATTGAGCGCGGTGGCGAAGCGCTTCATAAGATGACCTTTATTGAACGTGCAGCCATGCTGAAAGCGGTAGCGAAACACCTGCTTAGCGAAAAAGAGACGTTCTATGCCCTCTCCGCCCAGACCGGGGCGACGAAAGCGGACAGCTGGGTGGATATTGAAGGCGGGATCGGCACCCTCTTTACTTACGCAAGCCTGGGCAGCCGGGAGCTGCCGGATGACACGCTGTGGCCGGAAGATGAGTTGATCCCGCTGTCAAAAGAAGGCGGTTTTGCCGCTCGCCACGTTCTGACCTCGAAATCCGGCGTGGCGGTACATATCAACGCCTTTAACTTCCCCTGCTGGGGGATGCTGGAAAAGCTGGCGCCGACCTGGCTTGCCGGGATGCCCGCCATCATTAAACCGGCCACCGCCACCGCGCAGGTGACACAGGCGATGGTGAAATCTATCGTGGACAGCGGACTGGTGCCGGACGGCGCCATTAGCCTGATTTGCGGCAGCGCGGGAGACCTGCTTGACCATCTCGACAGCCAGGACGTGGTGACTTTTACTGGCTCCGCCAGTACCGGGCAAAGCCTGCGCGTTCACCCGAATATTGTGGCGAACGCGATACCGTTCACCATGGAGGCCGACTCCCTGAACTGCTGCGTGCTGGGTGAAGACGTCACGGCGGAGCAGCCGGAGTTTGCCCTGTTTATCCGGGAAGTCGTTCGCGAGATGACCGCCAAAGCCGGACAAAAATGTACCGCTATCCGCCGTATCATCGTCCCCCAGAATCAGATTGATGCCGTCAGCCAGGCGCTGATTGCCCGGCTGGAAAAAGTGGTGGTGGGTGATCCGGCGCAGGACGGGGTGAAGATGGGCGCGCTGGTGAATGCCGAACAGCGCGCCGACGTGCAGGAGAAAGTGGACCTGTTGGTTACGGCGGGATGCCAGATCCGTCTGGGTGGCAAAGCGGATTTACAGGCCGCGGGCGCGTTCTTCCCACCGACCCTGTTGTTCTGTCCGCAGCCGGACGAAACCCCTGCGGTGCACTCAACTGAAGCTTTCGGCCCGGTCGCGACGCTGATGCCGTATCGCCATACAGAGCACGCGATGGCGCTTGCCCGCGCGGGCGGCGGCAGCCTCGCAGGAACGCTGGTTACCGCTGATTTAGCCCTTGCCCGCCAGTTCATTGCCGGTGCGGCACGTGCCCACGGGCGTATTCAGATCCTCAACGAGGAATCATCCAAAGAGTCCACCGGCCACGGCTCCCCGCTGCCGCAGCTGGTGCACGGCGGGCCCGGTCGCGCGGGCGGCGGTGAGGAGCTGGGCGGTCTGCGCGCGGTGAAGCACTACCTGCAGCGCACCGCGATTCAGGGCAGTCCGACCATGCTGGCGGCCATTGGCAAGCAGTGGGTGCGCGGCGCAACCGTGCAGGAAGATCGCGTGCATCCGTTCCGCAAATACTTTGAGGAACTGCAGCCGGGCGACAGCCTGCTGACGCCGCGTCGCACCCTGACGGAAGCGGATATTGTGAACTTTGCCTGTCTGAGCGGGGATCACTTCTACGCCCATATGGACAAGATTGGTGCGGCAGAGTCGATCTTTGGCGAACGGGTGGTTCACGGTTACTTCCTGATCTCCGCCGCAGCGGGACTGTTCGTCGATGCGGGGGTCGGACCGGTGATTGCCAATTACGGTATGGAAAACCTGCGCTTTATCGAGCCGGTCAAACCGGGCGACACCATTCAGGTGCGCCTCACCTGCAAACGCAAAACGCTGAAGAAGCAGCGCACCGCGGAAGAAAAACCGACGGGCGTGGTGGAGTGGGCGGTTGAGATTTTCAACCAGCACCAGCAGGCCGTAGCGCTCTACTCCATCCTGACGCTGGTGGCGCGCCAGCGGGGTGAATTCTAACACCTTACCTTCACCGCCTTCCCTGCCGGGTGGCGCGATGCTTACCCGGCCTACGACGACCTGCCGGGTGTGACACCGTCCCGCTCTTTTTTTAACCTGGCAAGTGCAACAAATAACCTGGCAGATGCAGGCAAACGCTTTTCTCAGGCGTCTGTCAGGATAAGGCTGACACAACACAATAAACACAACAAGATGAGGTCTACGATGGGAAGCAATTCTTCTTTTTCTGCCCGTAGAACGGCACTGGCCATGGCCGTTGCGCTGTGTTGCGCCTGGCAATCCCCTGTTTTCGCCCACGGCAGCGAGGCGCATATGGTCCCGATGGACAAAACGCTGCAGGACTTCGGCGCAGACGTGCAGTGGGACGATTACGCACAGATGTTCACCATTGCGAAAGACGGCGCCTTTGTGAAGGTCAAACCGGGCGCAAAAACCGCTATCGTCAACGGTAAAACCCTCACGCTTGAGGTACCGGTGGTGATGAAAGGCAACAAGGCCTTTATCTCAGAGACGTTCATCAACGATATTTTCCAGTCCGGTCTCGATCAGACCTTCCAGGTTGAAAAAAGTCCTCACCCGTTAAATGCGCTCACGGCAGACGAAATTAAGCAAGCCGTAGAGATTGTTAAAGCCTCTGCGGATTTTAAACCGAATACCCGCTTTACCCAGATCGCCCTTGCGGAGCCAGAGAAAGCCAAAGTGTGGGACTATGTGCTCAACGGCACGGCAGTGGATACCCCTCGCCAGGCGAAGATCGTCATGCTTGACGGAAAGCATGTCATCGAGAGCCTGGTGGATCTGAAGGATAAAAAAATTCTGCGCTGGGAACCGGTCAAAGACGCGCACGGCATGGTGCTGTTGGATGATTTCACCGCGGTTCAGCAGATCATTAACGACAGTACTGAATTTGCTGAGGTGCTTAAAAAGCACGGCATAAGCGACCCGAAAAAAGTGATTACCACGCCGCTGACCGTCGGCTATTTCGACGGTAAAGATGGCCTTAAGCAGGAAGACCGTTTGCTGAAAGTGGTGAGCTATCTGGATGTCGGAGACGGCAACTACTGGGCACATCCGATTGAAAACCTGGTGGCGGTGGTCGACCTTGAGCAGAAGAAGATCCAGAAGATTGAAGAAGGCGCCGTTATCCCGGTTCCTCTGACCCCACGTCCCTATGATGGCCGCGACCGCATAGAGACACCGAAAAAACCGCTCGACATTATTGAACCGGAAGGCAAGAACTACACCATAACCGGCGACAGAGTGCACTGGCAGAACTGGGATTTCCACCTGAGCCTGGACTCGCGCGTGGGCCCGATGATCTCAACCGTCACGTATAACGACAACGGCAAGAAACGTCAGGTGATGTATCAAGGGTCGCTCGGCGGCATGATTGTCCCTTACGGCGATCCGGACGTGGGCTGGTACTTTAAAGCCTATCTCGACTCCGGCGACTACGGCATGGGCACCCTGACCTCGCCGCTGGTGCGGGGTAAAGACGTGCCGTCCAACGCCGTGATGCTCAATGAAACCATCCCGGACTATACCGGCGCGCCGATGGAGATCCCGCGCGCAATCGCCATTTTCGAACGCTATGCGGGGCCGGAATACAAGCATCAGGAGATGGGTCAGCCAAACGTCAGCGCCGAGCGTCGTGAACTGGTGGTGCGCTGGGTGAGTACCGTCGGTAACTACGATTACATCTTCGACTGGGTATTCCATGAGAACGGCACCCTCGGCATTGATGCTGGCGCGACGGGTATCGAAGCCGTGAAAGGCGTTCAGGCCAAAACCATGCATGACGCCACCGCCAAAGACGATACCCGTTACGGCACGTTGATTGACCACAACATTGTGGGCACCACGCACCAGCACATCTATAACTTCCGTCTTGATATGGATGTCGATGGTATTAACAACAAGCTGGTGGCGATGGATCCGGAAGTGAAACCCAATACCGCCGGTGGCCCGCGCACCAGTACCATGCAGGTCAATCAGTACGACATTGATACCGAACAGCAGGCGGCACAGAAATTTGACCCGGGCACCATTCGCCTGCTGAGCAACACCCGTAAAGAGAACCGCATGGGCAACCCGGTCTCGTATCAGATTATCCCCTACGCGGGCGGCACCCACCCGGTGGCAACCGGCGCGAAATTTGCCCCGGATGAGTGGATCTACCATCGCCTGAGCTTTATGGATAAACAGCTGTGGGTGACCCGTTACCACCCGGATGAACGCTATCCGGAGGGTAAATTCCCTAACCGCTCCATCCACGACACGGGACTGGGACAGTACAGCAAAGATAACGAGTCGCTTAACGATCAGGATGACGTGGTCTGGATGACCACCGGCACGACCCACGTCGCCCGCGCGGAAGAGTGGCCGATCATGCCAACGGAATGGGTGCATGCCCTGCTTAAACCGTGGAACTTCTTCGACGAGACGCCAACGCTCGGAAAGAAAAAAGACGAAAAATAACCCACCGCCGGGCAATCGCCCGGTTTTTTTTGCCCTGCCGTTTGAGGATCGTCCATGCTTGCTTATAGTTACAGATATCTCACCTGCATGATTTATCCCCCGGACGGGAAAGGGCTTTATGGAAAAAAGAAAAAAACCGACACTGGAACGCGCTACCTGGCCGACGCGCCACGCGATGGTCATGCATGGGCTGGCGATGAACCTGCCCTGGCTGGCGTTCGTCAACGTCAGCTTCGCCGTGATGATCCTGCTGCGACACGTCCTGCTTAAGGCCAGCGATCCGCTTTATCCTCATATACCGCAACTGACGACCCTGGTCGATGCCTCGATGCTCGGCATTATTATCCTCTCTGCCGCGTTGATCCTGATGGCCTGGCGGCGTATTGCGGGTATCAGCGTGGTGCTCTTTATCTGTAGCGCCATCTGGTCGATATCCTGTTTTTTGTTTATTACCTATTTGCTGCTGCCCCACGTCTGGCCGCTGTGCGTGATTTTGTTACTCGCAGGGTTAACGGCGCTCTACTTTTACCCTGAGGGATTACTCGCCTTTGTGCTTCCGCTCTGGATCACCCTGCCGGTCGCAAGCTGGATACTCAACGATGGCCTCAACCTTCACTTTGTCATCATCTGGAGCGTGTTTACCCTGATCCTGATCTGCGGGCGTTTTATCCTGTTGAGCTGGTTTGATGAAGCCTGGCGTCGTAATCAGCAAAATCAACTGCTGATCTCACGGCTGGATGCGCTGGCGCATCAGGATCCTCTAACCAAAACCGCCAACCGCCGGAGAATGGAGGTGGTGCTGGAAAACGCGGTTGAGCAGAAGAAACCTTTCTCGCTGATTATGCTGGATATCGACTATTTCAAACGCTACAACGACACCTACGGCCATCAGGCGGGTGATGACTGCCTGACGCGCGTGGCGCGGGTGCTGAAGCAGTCGGTACGAACGCCGGACGACGTCGTATCACGTTACGGCGGCGAGGAGTTTGTGGTGATCCTTTTCAATTGCCCGCTAAACATCGCAGAAAAGGTTGCCATGCGTATTCAGGACGGGCTGCGCACCGAGGCCATACCGCATGGCGCCTCGACGGTTAGCGACCATGTGACCGTGAGCATGGGGATTGCCGGCATGACGGAGGGGTTAGCCGGCACCGAAATAATCGCCCGCGCCGATGCGGCGCTTTATCGGGCGAAAGAGGCCGGGCGGGATCGGTGGTCGCTTTGAATAATGCCGGGTGGCGCTGCGCTTACCCGGCCTACAAAACCAGAGAAAGTAGGCCGGGTAAGGCGTAGCCGCCACCCGGCTTGTTTCTTAATACCGCACGCAAACCGACTTCGTCTCACACCATCCGTCCAGCCAGTCCGGGCCAAAGTCGCGACCGGTGCCGGACTGCTTCATGCCGCCGAACGGCAGGTTGGCGTCGATCAGCGTATGGCTGTTTACCCAGACGGTGCCCGCCTGCAGCCTGTCGGTGTACTCCAGCGCCTTGCTGATATTCTGCGTCCAGACGCTGGCGGTCAGGCCATATTCGGTGTCGTTTGCCAGCTGAAGCGCCTCTTCACCATCGGCAACGCGCACCAGATTGACCACCGGGCCAAACACCTCTTCGCGGGTTAAGCGCAGCGCGGCATCCGGGTTGACCACCAGCGTCGGCGAAACGTAATAGCCTTTCCCTTCCGGGCCACGGTTACCGACAATCAGCTCTGCGTGGCGAGATTGCGCTTCATCGAGGAAAGTCTGCACCTTGTCACAATGCGCACGCGACACCAGCGGGTTGATAAATGCTTCCGGGGACATACCCGGCCCGACGCTCAGGGATTTCACCGCCTGTTCGAAGCCGCTGACCAGCGTGTCAAACAGCGGCGCTTCAATGTAGATACGGGAACTCGCCGCACACACCTGCCCCTGGTTCAGGAAGCTCCCGGTCATCAGGCCTTCGATCACCCACGCCGGGTCCGCATCTTTGAGTACGATAGCCGGGTTTTTGCCCCCCAGTTCCAGGGTCACGCCTGTCAGGGTATCTGCCGCCGCGCGGGCAATTTGCTTGCCCGTCGCCGTTGAGCCGGTAAAGCTCACCTTTGCAATATGCGGATGCGAGGTCAGCGCTGCGCCGCACACCGCGCCGCTCCCGGTCACCACGTTGAATACCCCGTCCGGAATGCCCGCTTCACTGGCCAGTTCCGCCACGCGCAGCATGGTCAGCGGCGTGGTTTCTGATGGCTTGATGACAATCGAGCACCCCGCCGCCAGCGCAGGCATCACTTTCCACATCCCAATCATCAGCGGGAAGTTCCAGGGCACAATCCCGGCCACCACGCCAACCGGCTCTTTACGTGTCCATGCCTGATAACGCGCCCCCTGTGGCAGGGGAATAGAAAGGTCGAGGGTTTTGCCTGCGATTTTGGTGGTCAGCCCGGCGGTATAGCGCATCCAGTTCAGGGTACAACCCACTTCAAAGAGACGGGAAATGTTAATCGATTTCCCCTGCTCCAGCGTTTCAAGCTGGGCCAACTCCTCGCTGTGCTGTTCAACCAGATCGGCGAAACGGAGCAGGATCCGCTCGCGCTCCGCCGGTAATTTTCCGGCCCAGCTGCGGGCAACAAAAGCACGCCAGCCGGACATGACGGCACGGTCAACGTCATCGACGCTGGCATCGGCCGTCGAGGCAATCACCTCGCCCGTGGCCGGGTTATAGACGTTGAGCCGCTTTTCGCTGTCCGACGCGGCCTGACGCCCTTCAATCCACAGGCCATGATGTCGGTCTAAAAATTGCTGCACGGCAGGCTGAATAGCCACCTGGGATTCGGACATAGGATACTCCTTCGTTATTATTCGCAGGGTGTTCATCCAGTCTAAGAGGGGTTTCGCATTCTCGCTTTTGTCTCTGTGACATTCGCTTTGCCACCTGTGACAGGTGCCGCAAATCGTGATAATTCCACCTTATATCGCTGTTCCCGATGAGTGTTCTTTCCTATAGTCAGCCTAGAGCCCTGACAAAACGCAACATAAATGCAACAATGCGAAAACATTGACGGTGCAGTGAGAGAAACGATGGCGTGTGCAAGCGAGCAGGAACAGTATCAGCAGTGGCTGGCGCAGATTAACCAGGTGTGCGGGCGTTTTAATGCACAGCCCACCGGGGGAAAATTCGTCGGCGAACTGGAGACCAGCTATGCGCGCAGCCTGAAGCTCAGCACCGTCACCGCCGGCGGCGTAAATCTGTTCCGCTCCCGTCAGGAGATCAAACAGAGTAATGATGCCTGGTTCTATACCGTCTTCCAGCTTGAGGGCAGTGCGGAAATTGAACAGGATGACCGTCGCGCTGTGCTCCGAACAGGCGATATCACGCTGCTTGACGCCTCCCGGCCCTGCTCAATCAACTGGCAGGAAAAATCCCGCCAGATTTCGCTGCTGGTACCCCGCCAGATTATTGAGCAACAGTGTCGTTTCCATGAGATTAGCTGCGCGCTCGCCCTCTCTCGCTCGCTGCCAACGGTACAGCTGAGCCATCGCCTGCTGATGGAAAGCATGAACAACGCCGACCTGAGTGACCGGGAGAGCGAAGCCGCGCTCGAAGCCATGATCTGCCTGCTGCGCCCCGCGTTTCAGCAACGCGACGTGATTCAGCCGCGCAAGGAACGCCAGTTCCAGCATGTCGTGGCGCTGATTGACGATCATATTCAGTCTGACTCTCTGCGCCCGAAGTGGATTGCCGCCGAGAGCGGGATGTCCGTGCGCAGCCTCTACCGCATGTTTGCCGAGAAGGGGCTGGTGGTCGCGCAGTACATTAAAAACCGTCGGCTGGATCTCTGTGCGCAGGTGCTGCGCTCTGCCGGGGATGATGAAAAGCTGGCGGGAATTGGCTACAGCTGGGGGTTCACCGACCATAGCCATTTTTCAACGGCCTTTAAGCAGCGTTTTGGCGTCTCGCCCGGCGAATACCGCAAGCGCCACCGCTAGCTATTTTTTCAGCCATTTACCGTTAATTCCCTTCACGTATTCGCCCGGCTGCGCGCGAGCAACCAGTTTTTGCCCCGCCATTTTCGCCACTTCATCGACCGGTAAATTATTGCTGTCGGCCAGCTTCTGATAGCTCTCGGTGCGCGCCGCGTTAATACGGTTTACCAGCGCCAGCGTTTCTGCATCCTGTTGGATCGGGGCAATATACCCGCTGAGTGTTTCCCCCACGCGCCCCTGCGCCCGGGCATCATTTAAGGTCAGCGCAGCCGCCTGCGCATTCATCCCCAGAGCCAGTAGAATCAGAGCTAAACGTTTCATGGCATCCTCAGAACAGATCGCTGCGCGTTTTCAGCAGGGTTTCAACGTCTTTATCGACCTTAATGTGGATCTCGTGTTCGATTTTGACATTCATATTGATGGTAATCGGCTCTTTCGGCGCAGCGACTTCAATACGCGGCGTACAGCCGGTCAGTAGCGCAGCAACGGCAACGGTGAGTACACCAGCCATCTTTTTCATTGTTGTTCCTCACTTTCCTTGCCAGTCGAACTGCGGAGACCGGGTATCGCCGCGTGTTGCTCAAACCAGGTTTGCAGGTTGTCGCCAAAACGCAGGCTGCGCCAGAGGGTAAAGACATTCTCGTCATGGGTATAGTTCAGGTTGACGGAGCTGCTTTTACCATCCACACGGCTGGTTCCCTTGATGGTCGCCTGCATGGTTAATTCACCCAGGTTATCTAAATTGATTCTTGTCCACGAACGAGAAATTTCCATATAGCGGAGCCAGTTGATCGCGGCACCCGCAACCATATTATCTTTCACGATGGCATCCGCCGTATCTTTATCGATACGCAGCGTCATTGGGCCAGGGTTGGTCAGCCAGCCATCTTTAATGATCCATTTTTCATTGTCCAGCCAGAGTGGCAGCGCCCCGCTTACCGGGCCTGACATGGCAAACTGTTTCGGATTGACGGCGCCGATCAGTTCACTTGACGAGATATTGTCCACGCGAAGCAGCGCCGGATCGTGCTGCGGCATCCGCAACTGCTGCATCGTAATCTTCCCGCCGAGGGTTTCCACTTTCACGTTGGTAAGCAGCAGCGGATTGTCCTCCGTCCAGGGATAATCGCCCTGTAGATCGGCGGTAATATTGCGCGCGGTCACCAGGTTTTCCACTTCGCCAATACGCAACGTAACCGGGCAGCGCGTGCCCAGGGACCAGGTCCCCTTGCTGAAGCGGAACGGCAGCACAAAATCGACACCGTTGATCTGGTTATCCGGCATCCAGGCGCTACCGGCTTTCAGCACGCCGTGCCCCCCCGCCTCAAAGCCCTGATCGGCTGCCGCCGAGAAAGCCACCTGCACATAGAGTACCCCGTCACGCAGCGTCATTTTCCAGTCCGGAGGGATCAGAGGCTGGAACACGGTGAGCGACTGTTTCGGCCACCAGGCCTGCCCGCGAAGGCGTTCACCATCCCAGCGACCATTCACCTGTACCGGGCCGATTTTCTCTGCATGGAGGTCGCCCTTAAACTGGAACACCGTCGGATCGGTGCCGTCGACGCTAAAGGTCAGCACCGACGGTGGCAGCGTGCTGCCACCGGAGAAACGGGTTTGCCCGGCATTGAGCGCCAGCGCGCCGCTGAACGTCGGCTTTTCGGCGTCACGGAACCAGCGCACGGGTTGATCCAGCACCAGACGCGGCGTGCTGACCTCCATGGTTCCATACTGGAGCTTGTCAAAACCGGTGGAGAGCGCCGTGAGCTCAATGAGTTTGTCACGCCACTCGCCTTTCCCGGCGACATCCCAGCGGGCATGCATCGGCGTAAAACTCCCTTTTCCCCAGTAGCGCCACTGCCAGAGACCGCTGTCGGGTAAAAAGTCGTTCGCCTGCCCGTCCAGATGCAGTTCAAAATCGCCCATCTCGTTTTCATGGGCACGCAGGATAGCCTGTAAACGCCCGTCCACGCCCTTCTGCGTCAGCTTCACACCTGCCAGCGGCCAGCGGATTTCATCGATATCAAGCGAGTCAATGATGCGCCCGCGCGAGCGAAGCAGTGCGCCCGGTTCAAAAGCGAGTTGCGGTTCATATACGCTGCCGGTCAGTGTTGCCGGCAATTTGGCATAAAGAATGAGGTCGTTTTGCTTCGCCTCACCGCTCAGATGCAGCGGCATGTCGCTGTTTTCCATACTGAGCCTGCCGGGCCCAATATTGAGTACCGCGTTGCCTTTCCCCGCATCACCATGGGTAAGCACGTTCAAACGCCCGGTCAGGGTGGCTTTCTCAAGCCCCTGCTGCCAGTTATCGGCGCGAAGCGAAACGCGTCCGCTCAGCGGCATACCGGACAGATCCCAGTTCCAGCGCCCGTCGCTGATGTTCAGCTGTTCCGCCGTAACTTGCCACGGCAGATCGAGCAGTGGATCAGGGTTGTCTCGCGCCATCACCACCAGTTGTCCACGGTTGTCTTCCCAGTCCAGATCGGCATCGACGAGAGACGTCAGTTGTGGCACGTTAAAGGTCGCCACCGCGTGGCCTTTTACCGGCACGCCATCCGGCACCAGCGGCAGAGTGAACTCCCCCACCAGTTTGATGGGCTGCGGCTGATCGGGTAGCTGAACATCGAACTGGCTGACCGAAAGCGTCTGGCCGCGAAGCGTTCCTTGAATGCTCACCCGCTCGCCTTTATAGGCTATCTCCTGGCTGGACGGGGTCAGCGAGGCCTTCAGCTCACCCTGCCACTGCTGCCAGGGCGAGAGGGTGAGACGGTGAATGGTCAGCCAGGTATTCGGTAATACCGCCTGCCACTGCGCCAGCGTTTTGGGGGCAACGGTCGACGGCGCGGATTGGGGAATTTTGCTGAGGCAGACGGCGTTAAGATCCAGCGCGCCGATATCCAGCTGCCAGCGGCTCGGATGTGACAGCGTCACGTTTTCAATGCGAGCAATTTCGCACTCTTCAACCAGATAGCGGAGATCGGGGATCACCAGCGCATGACGAGTCAGTTTAGGACTCTCTTCGAAAGCGATACGCGTCCCGACGGGAAGCCAGATTCCGGCAAGCGTCGGTACCCACTGAGCGAGCGTCATCAGCAGCGTCAGCGGCAATAAAATGAACAGCAGTAAAAGCGCAAGTGCGGCTTTGTATTTACCCTTCATGGGCAGTTAATATCCTGATTTAGCGAAAGAATTAAGCCGACGATGCTGAACATTGTCGCATGTTTAGCGGGTCAATTGAAGCCAAAGGCAAGTTTAAGGATAGAAGCTGTAGCGTTAAGTTGCGAAGCTAGTACCTGTTACGAGGTATCGCCAGGAGGTAAAGCATGGCAAATATTAATGACCCCCAATACACGGAGTCATACCGCCATGGGTCAAAGTTGATATGCAGAAAACCGCTCACAAAGTCCTGGCCATTGGCGAACACGTTGAGTTGTATGGCAGCACTGGCTAACACAAACAAGGTGTAAGCAATGAAAAGAGGATATTTTCTAGCTCTTTCAACTTTGAGTTTACCTCTGTACAGCAACAATAAAAACGCAATAGATATAATGAAATAGTACAAGGCAGGCAACATTGGCGGGGATAAAGACAACTCCAGTTGTAACGGCATACATTACTCTCCATCTCTGCCTGAAAATCCACCCGATTCCTGATGTTTCTGGCATTAAGAATATCATGGAGTTAGGGTAACAAGATGCTCTAGAATAATTCATAGAACTTATTGAATTCAATAATATTTTAGAAATTGTAAGATAATTTTAATCATGCTAACGTGAATGCAAAATCACTGGAGAAAGTCTTATGAAACTCGCGGTATATAGCACAAAGCAGTACGACAAAAAGTATCTGCAACATGTTAACGAAGCTTACGGGTTTGAGCTTGAATTTTTCGACTTTCTGCTTTCCGAAAAAACCGCCAAAACGGCGCACGGCTGTGAAGGCGTCTGCATTTTTGTTAACGATGACGGCAGTCGTCCGGTGCTGGAAGAGTTGAAAAAACAGGGAGTGAAGTATATCGCCCTGCGCTGTGCAGGCTTTAACAACGTGGATCTCGATGCGGCGAAAGAGCTGGGGCTGAAGGTGGTGCGCGTTCCGGCCTACTCCCCGGAAGCCGTCGCGGAACATGCGATTGGCATGATGATGTCGCTCAACCGTCGTATTCACCGCGCTTATCAGCGCACCCGTGATGCCAACTTCTCGCTGGAGGGGCTGACCGGCTTTACCATGTACGGTAAAACCGCAGGGGTGATCGGGACCGGGAAAATTGGCGTCGCTGCCCTGCGGATCCTCAAAGGCTTTGGCATGCGTCTGCTTGCGTTTGATCCGTATCCAAGCGCCGCGGCGCTGGAGCTGGGCGTGGAATATGTTGACCTGCCGACCCTGTTCTCCCAGTCTGATGTGATCTCCCTGCACTGCCCGCTGACGCCGGAAAACTATCACCTGCTGAACCAGGCGGCGTTTGACCAGATGAAGGACGGCGTGATGATCATCAACACCAGCCGTGGTGGCCTGGTTGACTCTCAGGCCGCTATCGAAGCGCTGAAAACCCAGAAAATTGGCGCGCTCGGGATGGACGTGTATGAGAACGAACGCGATCTGTTCTTTGAAGACAAGTCCAACGATGTGATTCAGGACGACGTGTTCCGCCGCCTGTCTGCCTGTCATAACGTCCTGTTTACCGGTCACCAGGCGTTTCTGACGGCTGAAGCGCTGATCAGCATTTCAGAAACCACGCTGGGTAACCTGCAGCAGCTGGAAAAAGGCGAAACCTGCCCTAACGAGCTGGCATAAGTATGACGCCGGGTGGCGGCTATGCCCCACCCGGCGTACTGTCTGTTTCCCAGGTTCGGTGAGCAACGCGCCACCAGAGCAGGACGGCCACCAGCGCAATCGCGCTCAGCACGCTGAATGCCGTCGCAAAGGAGTAATGCCCTGCTATCGTGCCGGTTAGCGCCGGGCTCATCGATGCCCCAACGCCCTGCATCAACATCACCACGCTCTGCCCGGCATTGACGTGCCCGCTCCCTCGCAACAGCACAACAATAAACGACGGTACCACGACGCCGAGGATGCCAGCGGCCAGCCCGTCGAGAATTTGCACCGGGATCATCATCAACGGCGCGTCCGTGGACGCCGCAAGCGCCGCACGCACCGGCATCACCAGCAGCGCCAGCATAATTAATCGCCAGTAGCCGTAGTGTTCTATTCTCCGTGCGACCCAAATGGCGACGGGGATCATCACGGCCTGAGAAATAATGACAGTGCCCGCTGCATACAAGCCGGGGTTGATTGAGGCGGGTGCCGCCGCAACCCTCATGCTGAGCATCGGTAATAGCGCAGCGTTCGCCAGATGGAACAGGAGCAGCGTCAGTCCTGTAACAAACAGCGCCCGATTTTTAATCAGCACCGCAAAGCCCGGAACAGGCAGGTTCGCTGAAGAGGACAACCCGCGCGCGGCATTGTTGTCGATATCCTTATTGCGAATGGCAAGCAGCGCACACAACGTTAGCAACGTCGTACAGGTCATCAGCAGGAAAATTCCGCCGACGCCCCAGTACCAGGCAATGCCGCCAGCCATCAGTGCGGTCATAAAATTGCCCGCATGATTAAACGCCTCATTTTTGCCCATCTGGGCGCTGAACCCACTCTGGCCGGTCAGCCCTAAGGTAATTCCGGTGATCAATGGCCCCACAAACGCCGCACAGATGCCGGTGATAATTTGTGAAACGGCGACAACGCCGCTCTGCTGGCTAAACCAGAGCAGAAGCGTGCTCAGGGTGATCAACAGGCAAAGCAGCGCGAGTACAGCGCGTTTGTTTCGGGAGGTGTCGGTGATGAATCCCGCCGGGAGCGTGGCCAGTAAACCCGCCAGCCCACCCGCCGTCATCAGAATACCAATATCATCAGGCGTCCAGTGACGTTCGGTGAGAAAAATACCGAGAAAAGGGCCGAGGCCATCGCGGACATCCGCAATGAAAAAACTGGTCAGGCATAACGCCCGCAGCGAACGAAGAGACATACTGCCTGCCTTTACAAAGGGTCGCCTGAAAAAATTAAAACGTAGTATACCCGGCATTGCGCGGTTTGGTACGTCGCGTCGCAGGTACGGATTGTCGCGGATCGCGTCATAAAGAAGCAGTGGCTTTGCCCAGGCTTCTCATCATATTCGTCGTCAGGCTAAGTTGTTCGCTCCCCATCTGATGGGACAGTTCTTCCATCGCTGCCTTCCATACCGGAATGACCTGTTCGAGCAGGCTCCAGCCCTCTGCTGTGAGGGTGAGTCGTTTACCGGCACGCCCCCGGCCTCCCACCGCGTCGATAATGCCGCGGGACACCATACTACCTATATTTCGACTCAGCGTGGTGGCATCTACCCCCGCCCTTGCGGCCAGTTCTGCAACGGTTTCATTGGGTGCACCTCCGATCCCAACCAAAAGACTGAACTGCTCTGCGGTCAGACCAAACGGTCTTAAGCAGGCGTTGTAATAGCGTGTAATAGCCCGGGCAGTGGCTCGCGCCTGAAACACAGGACAAACTTCCGGAATGGTCTTCAGCAGCGCCACATCGATGTTGTTCATCTTTTCATCTCGACAATCAATACAATCTCAAATACTGTATATACACTATTAATCAGATTTGAGGAACAGTGATGCCCGCATTCGTCCACATCAACTTACGTATTATTGACCCTGCGCGACAGGCCAGCCTTGCCCCCCGCTTCACATTAGCGTTAGAGGAAGCGGGAGGGAAAATTGTGCATTTTGGTTCGGTTGCAGAAGTACTCGAAGGCGATGAAGCTCCGTTACCCTATGCTGGCATTTTTGAATTCCCGACTTTAGATCAGGCGCTTGCTTTCTATCATTCAGAAAAGTATGCGCCGATTAAGGCTGAACGCCAGCTAGCCCAGCAGGCCAGGATGTTCATCGTCACGACAGGCTGAACGCGTCATTGACCCCATGCCGGGAACGTTCGCCTGTATAGCTATCACAGAACCGAAATTTGTCTCCGTTATGACAACCTGCTCTCTGTTTTCCTGGAATTAACGGTCTAACCTGAATTGTGTAAAAAACACTCAGGAGGGACACATGTACAATTCAATTTTGGTTCCCATTGATATTTCCGAAGATAGCCTGACGCATATGGTGATTCCTTTCGTTCAGGCTCATACCGCACTTAACACAGCTAAAGTCCATTTTCTTACGGTCATTCCTTCGCTACCTTATTATTCTTCTTTAGGACTGGCCTACTCCGTGGAGATGCCGAAGATAAAAGAGTTCCAGCATGCGGCTTTAGAAAAACTGGATGAAATCGTTAAGCAATTTAAAATTCCGCCAGAAAAGGTGCAGACGCACGCCGTTACGGGATCGCCAAAAGATCAGATCCTTAAACTCGCGGACACGATCGGCGCCGACCTGATCATCATCGCCTCCCATAAGCCTGACATATCAACGTATCTGTTAGGTTCAAATGCGGCGGCAGTGGTGCGCCACGCAAAATGCCCTGTGCTGGTCGTAAGATAAAAAACCGGGCGAAAAGCCCGGTTTTTTTCGCTGACGCTTCCCTGTCCCAGGGGGCGCGGAAGATGCAAAAACGCGTTTATGTATTCACCAGGTTGGCGTTTAAATTGAGATCGGCAATGGCAGCGGGTTTTCCAAGTAAATACCCCTGAACTTCATCACACTTATTTTTTTTAAGAAAAGCCAGCTGTTCGCTGGTCTCCACTCCTTCAGCGGTCACTTCCATGGAATAGGCTTTACCCAAATCGATTATCTTCTCGACTACCGATTGGTTCTGTGGCGAATCCGCTAAGGTAAAAATAAAGCTTTTATCGAGCTTTAGCCCATCAAACTGAAACTTTCGAAGATAGCTCAGAGAGGCATAGCCGGTACCGAAATCATCGATCAGAATCCGTACGCCCATTTTTTTGAGGGCTTTCATGGTGTGCAACGTTTTTTCTGGATCGGAAAGCGTGACATTTTCAGTCACTTCTATTTCCAGCCTGGTGGGTTCAAGTCCCGTTTCGTGAAGAATTTCTTTTACTCTTTCAGCCAGATCGCTCGCCTGGAATTCAATAGCCGAAATGTTGACTGATACCGATAACCCCGGCAATTGATCTTTGGCCTCCGTACACGCTTTACGAATGACCCAGTTGCTGAGGCTAATAATCAGCCCTGTTTCTTCAGCCAACGGGATAAACTGATCGGGCATCATGGTTCCTCGATCCGGGTGTTGCCACCGGACCAGCGCTTCGACGGCATCTGTTTTCGAATATCGGAGGTTATAACGCGGTTGATAAACCAGATAGAGTTGGTCTTCGCGAATGGCGGTCTTCAGCTCCAGTTCGAGTTTTCTGCGTTCGGTCAGCTTTTCCGACATATCCTGGCGATAATAGACCCATCGGTTTCTCCCGGATTGTTTTGCCTGGTAAAGCGCAATGTCAGCATAGCGCAGAAGATCGTTTGCGCTGTTGCCGTCTTGTGGCGCCAGTGCAATCCCCATGCTTACCCCTATTGTCACATCATTGCCATCAATGGTGAAAGGACGGTTGAGTTCTGACACGATGCGCTGGCACACCTCTTCAATCTGGTCTGTCTGGCTGGTGTTACCGAGGAGCAGCATAAATTCATCCCCGCCCTGCCGTGCAACAAAATCACCGCTCCGAATACAGCTTTTAAGACGTAAGGCGACCTCGCCAAGCAGAGCGTCGCCGGTGGAATGCCCAAAAATGTCATTGACGGGTTTGAACTTGTCCAGATCCAGGCAAATCATTGCAAAGGGATAATTATTGACGCCTTCATTCGCTAACCGACCCGCCAGAAACTCCTTAATATGATACCGGTTTGGAAGCCCCGTTAATTCATCATGCCGTGACAGAAATTCCACACGTTTAGTTGCTTCCACTTCCAGAGAGACATCTGTTGCCGCGCCCCGTAAAACCACCGAACCATCAGGCTGAGAAGAAAATTTAGCCAGAAGCGTGCAGTAGGACGTGGATTGCTGATAGTTAATATAAGGGCAATTCTTAAATTCGAAGCGTCCAGTTAATTCCCGGTGGCGGACACGATCATGAAGTAAGTGACTTGTCGACGGAAAGAGCTCATCCAGCCTGCGGCCGATCCATTGACTATGTTCATATCCCGTTACCGTGGAGAAACGACCTGATAGCCATGTAATCTTTAACGATAAGTCAGTTTCCCAGAACCAATCGCTGGTTGTTTCACTGACATCCCTGAATCGTTTTTCACTGGTGATAAGATTCAATCGTGCCTGCTCAAGGAGAAAGGCATTTTCGTCATGAATTCTCGCCTTGTGCATAATATGACGCATAAGGATCACCGTCATCGATATTGTCAGCAGTACGGAAAGAATGAGTAATGGCAGGAAATAAACGATCAGCGCCTGGCCAGGATTTTCACTGTCCCATAAAATATGCACATCACCATTTGGCGTGCTTATGGTCAATGACGTCTGATTATTCACTTCATTGGGTGAAATGCGAACATTTTTGATGGCGGCATCATGCCCAATCGCAAGGAGTTTTTTAGCCGTTAATTTGTCGACAAACACCATGACTGAAGGCCTGCCCGGTAACGGTTGCACACTCGAATCATCACCCGTTGTTATCCATTCAGCAGAAACAATGGCCGGTATGCCGTCGATAAGCGTTAGCATGGACACCGGCACCCCCTTTTTTTTGCTCAGTTCACTGAGTAAACGGTCTTTTGTGGATTGACCCAACCAACGCTCCAGATCTTCAGGTATCCGTTTCCCTGAAATCACGCTGTAGCGCGTGGCGCCTTCCGGAGAGAGAACAAACACCCCCTCATAGCCAAAGTTATCATACAGAGACTTGCCAAGATTCTGCTTATCCCATGCCCAGTGCATGTCAACATTCTGATGAAGATGTTTGTAGGCATCCCCCCACTCGGCATAGTCTTTCAAATGGCTACGGATGCTCTCCTGTCGGGTATCTAACGCTTTTCTTAGTAAGAAATCATCATGCGAATCGCTGATTTCATTAACATTATTTTTTATTATCAACAAAGAAATTATTGCCGCCGCAAAAATAGCGATCAGCAACGTTACAACATAGGTAAAGGTTTTATTTATCAGCCTCTTAGAATGCTCAGCATCCGTAAAGCCAGGAGTGGTCAGAGGTAGGGTCATCTTTCGCCTTCTTAACTGCTATAACGTCGATTTTTTTGTTATCCTCATTTATCGGCATAAAAGGGCAAAAATTTAGAATTAAAAAAGACATTTGAAAGAAGATTTTATTTCTTACAACCCAGATCAAATTATTAACAGTTCTCGAATGTAGCGCTTTGTCCCTATTAATAAAAAATCCTTTTATCGGCGCGTTCAATTTCACCCGTTATCTTTCAAAAGCATGCTAAAATATCGCTGATTAAAGGGTATAAAAAACCGGGCTTCACGCCCGGTTCTTTTTTTCAGCCCAAATGGACACTATTCACTTAACCCACGATTCTCCAGCATCGGTTCAATCCTCGGATCGTGCCCGCGCCAGCTCCGGTAAAGTTCACCTAAATCAGTGCTATTCCCGCGCGACAAAATCGCCTCGCGGAATTTCTGTCCGTTTTCACGCGTCAACCCGCCCTGCTCGACAAACCACTGATAGCCATCGTCTGCCAGCATTTGCGTCCACAGGTAGGCGTAATACCCCGCCGCATAGCCACCGCCGAAGATATGGGCAAAATAGCTGCTGCGATAACGCGGGGGTACCGCGGGCAGGTCCAGCCCCTCTTTTTTCAACGCAGCCGTTTCAAAGGCTTCGACGTCAGATACGGCTTCACTGATGGCGTGCCAGTTCATGTCCAGCAATGCCGCACCCAGCAGCTCCGTCATGTCATAACCCTTGTTGAAATGGGTCGCGTTGAGCATGCTTTCCCGCAGCGCGTCCGGCATCGGTTCACCGGTTTCATAGTGACGGGCGTAGCGGGTAAATACCTGAGGATGGCTGGCCCAGTGTTCATTGATCTGCGACGGGAATTCAACGAAATCACGCGGCGTATTGGTACCGGACAGCGTGGCGAAGCGCTGGCGGGCAAACAGACCGTGCAGGGTATGCCCAAACTCGTGGAACAGGGTAATTACGTCGTCCCAGGAGAGTAACGCGGTGCCCCCGTTACCCGGTTTTGGGTAGTTACAGACATTGTAGATAACCGGGCGGGCAGAAAACTCAAAAGATTGTTCGACGAAATTGCCCATCCAGGCTCCGCCCTGCTTGGAATCGCGGGCAAAGAAGTCGCCGTAAAACAGCGCCATCCCTTCACCGGTATGGTCGAAAATTTCCCATACGCGAACGTCCGGATGATAAACCGGAATATCGAAGCGTTCCACGAAGCGGATACCGAACAGCTGGCTGGCCGCCCAGAAGACGCCGTCATGCAACACGGTATTGAGCGCAAAGTAGGGCCGGATCTGCGACTCATCAAGCGCATATTTCGCCTGGCGCACGCGCTCGGCATAAAAGGCCCAGTCCCAGGCCTGCACGGTGAAACCGCCCTGCTCGTCATCAATCACTTTCTGAATATCGGCCTGTTCGCGCTCCGCACGGGCACGGGCGGCAGGCACAATGCCGCGCATAAAAGCCAGCGCGGCGTCGGGGGTTTTCGCCATCTGGTCGGCAATACTCCAGCTGGCGTAATCCTCAAAGCCCAGCAGGCGAGCCTGACGCGCACGGAGCGCCGTCAGACGCAGGATCAGCGTGCGGGTATCGTTTTCATCCCCTTTCTGGGTACGCGTCCAGCCTGCGTTGAACAGGTTTTCACGCGTCTGCCGATTGCGCAGCGCAGAGAGCGCAGGTTGTTGAGTCGTATTCAGCAGCGAGATCAGCCAGCGGTCGTTAAGCCCTTTTTCCGCGGCCGCCTGCGCGGCGGCGGCGATCTCTTCTGCACTGAGCCCCTCAAGCTGATGCGCATAATCCACCACCAGCCCACCCGCTTTATCTGCGGAAAGCAGACGCTGGTTAAACTGGCTGGTCAGGGAGGCTGCCTCGGTGTTCAGCGCCTTCAGCTCGGCTTTTTCTGTCTCATTCAGACGCGCACCGGCCAGAATAAACCGCTGGTACGTCTCCTCGACCAGCCGACGGGACTCGGCATCCAGCGCGCCGCGATCTTGCCAGACGCTCTCAACGCGGGCGAAAAGTGTGTCATTCAGCCAGATGTCATTCGCCAGCGCGGCAAGTTCAGTGGAAAACTGCTCCTCTAACTCTTGCAGGTACGGATTGGTATGCGCAGAGGTCATGGCGAAAAAGATGCTGCTGACGCGCGAGAGCATAACGCCGCTTTTCTCCAGCGCCAGCACGGTATTATTGAAGTCTGGCGCGGCGGTTTGCGAGGCAATCGCATCAATGTCCGCCCGCTTCTGACGCAGCGCTTCATCAAACGCCGGACGATAGTGACTGTCGTTAATCTGATCAAAATGGGGCGCCTGGTAAGGCAACAGACTGATTTCAAAAAAAGGATTCGTGGCCGTCATCTTTCACTCCTCAGAACGGATATCTTCCCAGAGTAGGCCAGGCCGCCATCACCTGCAATGCTGTCATACAAATGTTGCCTTAACGCACCCTCTGCGGCCGTGCTATGTTAGTACAACACAAAAAGCGTTGAGGAACAGTGAGATGATTATTTTAGTTACCGGGGCAACGGCGGGTTTTGGTGAATGCATCACGCGTCGCTTCGTCGCCAACGGGCACAAGGTGATTGCAACGGGCCGTCGTCAGGAGCGCCTGCAGGAGCTGAAAGACGAATTAGGTGACAGCATCCTGACCGCACAGCTGGACGTGCGCAACCGCGCAGCCATTGAAGAGATGATTGCTAACCTGCCTGCCGAGTGGCGCGCCATTGATCTGCTGGTCAACAACGCCGGACTGGCGCTGGGCATGGAGCCCGCGCACAAAGCCAGCGTTGAAGACTGGGAAAACATGATCGACACCAACAACAAAGGGCTGGTCTATATGACTCGCGCGGTGTTGCCGGGCATGGTTGAGCGTAATCGCGGTCACATTATCAATATTGGTTCTACCGCCGGGAGCTGGCCTTACGCGGGCGGCAATGTCTATGGTGCGACCAAAGCGTTTGTCCGTCAGTTCAGCCTGAACCTGCGCACCGATCTGCACGGCACCGCCATTCGCGTTACCGATATCGAGCCGGGTCTGGTGGGCGGCACCGAATTCTCCAACGTGCGCTTCAAGGGTGACGACGCGAAAGCGGATAAAACCTACGAAAATGCTAACGCGCTGACGCCGGAAGATGTCACTGAAGCGGTCTGGTGGGTGGCGACGCTGCCTAAGCACGTCAACATCAATACCGTGGAAATGATGCCAGTCACCCAGAGTTTTGCCGGACTTAGCGTCCATCGTGGCTAAATAAGCCCCACCCGGCCTGCGGGCCGGGTCTGTTTCGGGTTCGAAAAGAATGGTAGTATGTTCAGGCTAACTCTCTGAGAAATGACAACTCATGGCCGCTGAATCGCAACTCAATCCCACCCAGCCCGTAAACCAGCAAATCTATCGCATTTTGCGACGTGATATTGTCCATTGCCTGATTCCGCCGGGAACGCCGCTTTCTGAAAAAGAGGTCTCGGTGCGTTTTGACGTCTCCCGTCAGCCGGTGCGTGAAGCGTTCATTAAGCTTGCTGAAAACGGCCTTATTCAGATCCGCCCGCAGCGCGGCAGCTACGTAAACAAAATTTCACTTTCTCAGGTGCGTAACGGCTGTTTCGTTCGCCAGGCCATTGAATGCGCGGTCGCCCGCCGGGCGGCAACGCTTATCAATGATAACCAGTGTTACCTGCTGGAGCAGAACCTGCATCAGCAGCGTATAGCGATCGACCGGAAGCAGCTCAACGATTTCTTCCAGCTCGATGATGAATTCCACCAGAAACTGGCACAAATAGCGGATTGTCAGTTGGCCTGGGATACCATTGAGAACATCAAGGCCACCATCGACCGCGTGCGTTATATGAGCCTCGATCACGTCTCCCCGCCGGAAATGCTGCTCAGACAGCATCACGATATTTTCAGCGCGCTGGAAAAACGCGACCCGGACGGCGTGGAAAAAGCGATGACGCTGCATTTGCAGGAAATCAGCGAATCCGTGCAGCTTATTCGTCAGGAAAACAGCGAGTGGTTTAGCGAGGAGTAATATTCGCCGCACCCTGTTGGGCGCGGCGTTGGGTTTAGCGAACGACTAACACCGGAATCGTGGCGTAGCGCAGAATGGATTCCGCATTCGATCCCAGCAGATGGGTGGTGATGCTCGGGTTTTTCGACCCGATGACAATCGCATCATATTTCCCCTCTTTGCTCAGCTTGATAATTTCATCGCGAACGTTGCCAAAACGAACCATGCTGTGAATATTCTCTGGGGCAATATCAAACAGTCTTTTTAATTCGTTCATTTTCTTCGCGGATTCCGCGGTCATATACTCTTCAAACTTTTTGATATCGGCATTGAATCCGCGCAGCAGAGACCGACTGCTGGCAGGCAGAATGTTGACCAGGGTAATTGACGCCCCCTCTGCCTTTGCAAGGCTTGCCGCGTGGCGAACCGCTTTGTCGCTCAAATCCATTTCAAACACATCTACAGGCATCAAAATGTTCTTATACATAAGCCTGACTCCTTATTCCGATGAAAGGGTTATTTCCTGCACCCAGAATGGCAGCAGGAATATAAACCAACCCTAAACGCTTGCATGTTGAAACTATCAATAAATGAAAATAACGGTCTGCTTTGTAAATTGCTGTCGCGAACCGTCAGCACCCCATGTCATTAAGAAAAAAGTGTGACTTTGATCAAAAACAAAAACATCACTTGCAGACAGGCGTATTTATATGCCCCGTGAACGGTGAAACCTGAAATACCGCCGTAACGGATAAGTTAGAGAGGAGAAAATACCATGATGACATACGACCGTAACCGCAATGCAATTACCACTGGCAGCCGCGTGATGATTAGCGGCACAGGCAAAACTGGCGTGATTAAAGCGATCCACAGCGACGGGCTGGATGCCGCGCAGGTGCGCCGCAGCAAAACGGTGGAAGTGGAAGGATGCGAAGGTAAGTTCGAGCCGATTGAGCTGATTCGTCTGGGTATGCACTAAGTTGTGCGCTGACATGCCGCCGCGCACGGCGGCATGTACTGAATTACCGTTGAGACGCGTACTGCGCCACGGTAGCTTTCGCGCCCTTTTGCACCAAAGACCGGTACGCGGTCATCACCGCATCAACAAAGACCGTCTCACGCGGTAATTCTTTGCCAAAGATAGACTCAATGCCGAGCAGCGCACGCACGCGGCTTTCCCCTTCAGCACTTCCCTTCACTGCCGCCTGAATCACCGCCAGCTGCGGATCGCTCACCTCGATGGCATTACCCTGCTCATCCACTCCGCCGACATAGCGCATCCAGCCCGCCACGCCCAGCGCCAGCAGGGGGAAAGGTTTCTGATGCACCAGATGCCAGCGCACGGAATCTAACATGCGTTGCGGGAGCTTCTGGCTGCCGTCCATCGCGATTTGCCAGGTGCGATGACGCAGAGCCGGATTGCTGTAGCGGGCAATCAGCAGATCGGCGTAATGTCCTAAATCGACGCCTTTCACCTTCAGGGTCGGCGCCTGCTCGTGGAGCATCAGCGCGTGAGCCGCAACGCGGTAATTCTTATCTTCCATGCAGTCGTTGATATGCTGATAACCGGCCAGATACCCCAGGTAAGCCAGGAAGGAGTGGCTGCCGTTAAGCATGCGCAGCTTCATCTCTTCAAACGGAATGACGTCTGATACCAGCTCGGCCCCGGCTTTTTCCCACGCAGGACGCCCCGCCACAAAGTTATCTTCGATCACCCACTGACGGAAGGGTTCACAGGCCACGCCCGCCGGATCACGCACGCCAGTGAGCTGTTCGATTTTATCCAGCGTATCAGGCGTGACCGCAGGTACGATGCGATCCACCATGGTTGACGGGAACGTGACGTTAGCCTCGATCCAGTCCGCCAGCTCGCCGTCTACCGCCCGGGCATAGGAGCAGGTTACGTTGCGCATCACATGACCGTTTTCCGGCATGTTGTCGCAGGACATCACGCTAAAGGCCGGTAACCCCGCCGCTTTGCGACGCGCCAGCGCTTCCACCACCACACCCGGTGCGGACGTCGGCTGATGCGGGTTTTGCAGGTCGGCGGCGATGAATGGATGATCGAGCATCAGTTGCCCGGTTGCGGGAGAGTGACAGTAGCCCTTCTCGGTAATGGTCAGTGAAACAATCGCCACCTGCGGTTCGCACATCGCTGCCAGTACGGTCTCCAGCCCGTCAACCTGCGCATGCAGGGCCTTTTTGACCACGCCCACCACGCGGGATGTCCACGCTTCGGCGGACATCTCCGCTACGGTATAGAGGTTATCCTGCGCCTTCAGGTCGGCAATTTGCTGCTCGCCGCCAATCAGGTTGACCTCACAGTAGCCCCAGTCGCTGCCATAATCAGACGCGAGGAGGTCGGCATACACCGCCTGATGCGCGCGGTGAAAGGCGCCAAATCCTAAATGAACAATGCGTGCTTTAAGGCTGTCGCGATTGTACTGAGGCAGCGTCGCTTTGGCCTGTAATAACGTGTTTTCCATGATTAAGACTCGTTAATTAGAAAGCTGTGGATCGCTGCCGCTTGTTATAAAGCGGCAGCGTCTGCTGACTACACCAACTAGAATGGCAGTTGGGGTAAAAAATCTCTGCCATCCACCATACTGATACTGCCATTTGAGATTTTGATTTATATTAACTTTTGTTCAGGTGGTGTGACACAAAGACAAAGTTGTGTGACAAGTCACGCAGGCTGTGTACCATTACCGCCGTGACGATACCGTGCCGTAGGCCACAGGCTCTTTTGGCGTGGCCTCCGCAGCATCTTCCGCTGCGCTCAAATCACGATCCCGCACTTCGGGCATCAGGCAGGCCGAGACCAGACCAATCACAGAGTAAGCCACCAGCATGGCCACAATCGGCCACCAGGAACCGGTCATGTTACAGAAGATCCCCGCCAGCACCGGACCAAACCCCACTGCCACCAGACCGCCCGCCTCTTTGGAGATAGCCATCCGGGTAAAGCGATTTCGCGAGCCAAACATCTCCGCCATGGTGATATTTTCCAGCGCAAACAGCCCCAGTACCGCGAAATTATGGATAACGATGATGGAGAGCATAATGGTTCCCGGCGCATAGCTTTTATCGACGATGATCGACAGCATCGGGTACGCCAGAATAATGGCGGAAATATTAAGGATAATGTACGGCAGACGGCGTCCCACTTTATCGGACAGCCAGCCCAGCAGCGGGATAGAGATAAACCCAAGAATGGAGCTTATCATCAGCGCGTCGGTGGGAATGGCTTTATCGAACAGCAACGTCTGGACCAGATAACCGGCCAGAAACGTCTGAATCAGACCCGAATTGCCCGCCTGACCGAAACGCAGACCGGTCGCCAGCCAGAAAGATTTACTTTTCACCATGGCCCCTAACGATGTGTCCGGCTGCGCGGTTTGCGCATCGTTCACTTTCTCAAAGACCGGGCTCTCCTTGAGGTTCATACGCAGCCAGATGGCAAAGATCATCACCACGACGCTGGCGAGGAACGGCACGCGCCAGCCCCAGGCGAGCAGCTGTTCGCGGTCGAGGGCAAAGAACATAACGGCCCAGATAGCGGTCGCGCTCAGCGTCCCGCAGTTAGTCCCCATCGCCACCAGCGAGGAGATGATGCCGCGTTTACCTTGCGGTGCGTACTCCGCCAGCATGGTCCCGGCCCCGGAGATCTCTGCCCCTGCCCCGAGTCCCTGAATGATGCGCAGCGTCACCAGCAGTACGGGCGCGAAAATCCCGATCTGTGCATAGGTGGGCAGCACGCCAATCAGCGTGGTGCAGATCCCCATCATGGTGATGGTGATAAACAGTACCTTTTTACGGCCAATGCTGTCGCCCATGCGACCAAAAATAAAGGCGCCGACGATACGCGCGATATAGCCTGCGCCGTAGGTTCCCATCGCCAGGATCAGTGCCATCGCAGCGGACTGTTCCGGGAAGAAGATTTCATGAAATACCAGGGCGGCCCCCAGCGAGTAGAGCTGGAAATCCATGAACTCCAGCGCGGTGCCCAGCCAGCCTGAAACGGCGGCTTTCACCAGATCGGAGGTGGTTCTTTGAGGTTGTGCTTGCGTCATAATGGCTATCTCTGGAAGGTAAGATGCGTACCACATAGAGCCCGTCTTCGCGGGCTCTTCACCGCGTGAATTATTCTGGGTTGAACGTGAGCAGGACCTTGCAGCACTGCCTCTGGTCTTTCTCAAACAGTTCAATGGCGTCTGTTATATGGTGATAGTCAAAGGTATGGGTGATCAGTTTTTCCGGGTCGATCAGTCCTTTTGTCAACCAGTCGATGACGATCGGGAATTTATTGGCGTTCAGGCGCGAGGAGAAAATCGCCAGCTCTTTGCCGGTGATGCCCTGCTGAACAATCTGGCTCGGTTCGCTGGAGAAGCCCATCAGCACGATGCGCGCCGCCGGCGAGGCCAGGGTTATCGCTTCCTGTAAAATGGACGGATGACAGGCGGCATCAATGATTAACGTCGGTTTGATGCCTTTCTCGTCCAGCGCGGCCTGCAACGACTGCTCGCCGTTATTAAAGACCCAGTCCGCGCCGCTGCGCTGGGCCATTGCCAGGCGTTCGTCTATGCGGTCAACCACAATCACCTGTTTCACCTTATAGACGCCCTTCAGCGCCTGCACGGTGACCAGCCCCATCGGGCCTGCGCCGTAGATCAGCGCCACGTCCTGTTCACCAGGGTTGGCCTGCCCCGTCACGTTGGCGGCAATGGTAAATGGCTCAACCATGACGGCGTGTTTATCCGGGATCGCATCCGGGATGCGCCAGGCATTTTTTGCGGGTACCGTTGCATATTCGCTGAAACCGCCGTCGCGGTGAACGCCCAGCACCACCAGCGAGGTGCAGACGTTTGGTTTTCCGACGGAGCACGGGTAGCAGTGTCCGCAGCTGATCACGGGGTCAACCGACACGCGTTCTCCTGACCGGGAAGGATCCACGCCCTCGCCAACGGCATCGATCACGCCAAAAAACTCGTGGCCAATCACGCGCGGATACTTCGCAAACGGGTTATGGCCGCGGTAGATGTGGCTGTCCGAACCGCAGATCCCGGCGAGTGTGATTTTGACGCGCACTTCGCCTGCGCCTGGCTGCGGGCGTGGACGCGCTTCAATGACCAGCTGGTTCGGCTGTTGAATGACTATGCTTTTCATCGTTCGCTCCTCGTTTACCAGTTCCACAGCGTACCGTCTTCAAGACGTGCCACCGGCAGGTACGCCGGATCGTACGGATATTTCGCCGCCAGCTTCTCGTCAAACTCAATGCCCAGCCCTGGCTTGTCACCCGGGTGCATATAGCCGTTATCAAAGCGCCAGCTGTGCGGGAAGACGTCGAGCATTTGTTCGGAATAGCCCATATATTCCTGCACGCCAAAGTTCGGTACCCACAGGTCAAAATGCAGCGCGGCGGCATGACACACCGGCGACAGATCCGACGGGCCGTGCGAACCGGTACGCACCTGGTAGAGCGACGCAAAGTCAGCGATGCGACGCATGCCGGTGATGCCGCCCGCATGCGTGATTGTGGTGCGGATATAGTCGATAAGCTGCTCTTCGATAAGCTGCTTGCAGTCCCAGATGCTGTTAAACACCTCGCCCACCGCAATGGGCGTGACGGTGTGCTGGCGAATAAGACGGAAGCAGGCCTGGTTTTCGGCAGGCGTGGGATCTTCCATCCAGAACATGCGGAAGTCTTCGATGCTCTTACCGAAGCGCGCCGCCTCAATGGGCGTCAGACGGTGGTGCATATCGTGCAGGAGGTGTTCATTGAAGCCAAATTTACTGCGCACCGCGTCGAACAGTTTGGGTGTGAAATCGAGGTATTTCTCGGTCGACCAGAGCTGCTCTTCCGGCCAGTCGCCTTTGGTGGCAGGCTCGTAGGCCAGCCCTTTTCCTTTCGACATGCCGTAGGTGGTTTTCATACCCGGCACACCGCACTGCACGCGAATCGCCTTAAAGCCCATCTCTTTATGACGCGCGTAATCTTCCAGCACGTCGTCAATGGTGTGACCGGTCGTGTGGCAGTAGACCATGACGCCTTCACGGGAGGCGCCGCCCAGCAGCTGGTAGAGCGGCATATTGGCCGCTTTGGCTTTGATGTCCCACAGCGCCATATCCACGGCTGAGATGGCCGACATGGTGACCGGTCCGCGACGCCAGTAGGCGCCTTTATAGAAGAATTGCCAGATATCTTCGATACGGTGCGCGTCGCGGCCAATTAACTGCGGGCAGAGGTGATCCTTCAGGTACGAAGCGACGGAGAGCTCGCGTCCGTTCAGCGTAGCGTCACCGAGGCCGACAATCCCGTCATCGGTGGTGATTTTAAGGGTGACAAAGTTCCGCCCCGGGCAGGTAACAAACACGTCAGCCGCGACAATCTTCATAATTCCTTTCCTTACATCGTTCGTTGTGATGTCGGAAATTTACTCAATTGCAATACTACCATACAAGTATAATGATCATAAAATCAGCTGGCGATCACAAAACCGGGGGCTCAGGCCCGCCCCCATCCCGCCACGATAATCAGCATCCCGCACAGGGCAATTAGCGCGCCGGCCCAGTCATATGCGCTAAGCCTGACGCCGTCCACCACGCGTAACCACAGTAGCGCGCTACAGACATATACACCGCCGTAGGCCGCGTAGACGCGCCCACTTGCCGCCGGATGCAGCGTTAAGAGCCAGACAAACAGGGCCAGCGCGACGCCCGCCGGGATTAGCAATAATGCGCTACCTCCCTTCTTCAGCCAGAGCCAGGGCAGGAAGCAACCGATGATTTCGCAGAGCGCGGTGGCAAAAAAAAGCAGCGTGGTTTTGAGCATATTTCACTTCAGGTGAGGATTTATTTAAACATCATACCCGATGATGGCGTTAACTTTTCCATACCTGCGCTGCGGGTATGCCGTCTTTTCTCTTTGGTGTAGAATCTGTAAGGGGTTACTTGATTATCTGCACCCATTTAAAAGGAAACGCTATGACAACATTAAGCAAACGCCTTTGTCTGACAGCCCTGCTGGCGCTGTCATCGTTCGCTTTTGCCGCCTCTGCGACAGCCGAAACCAGCAAACTCATTATTGAGTCTGGTGACAGCGCGCAAAGCCGCCAGAACGCCGCCATGGACAAAGAACAATGGAATGACACCCGTAGCCTTCGTCAGAAGGTCAACAAACGTGCTGAAAAAGAGTGGGATAAAGAAGATGTCGCTTTTGACGCACGCGATAAGTGTCAGCAAAGTGCAAACGTCAATGCCTACTGGGAGCCTAACACCCTGCGCTGCCTGGACCGCCGCACTGGCCGTACGGTAGCCCCATAATGTCGGCTTCGTGTGACGTTAAGCTCCGTCCGCTGGAGCGTGAAGACCTGCGCTTTGTCCATCAGCTCGACAACAACGCCAGCGTGATGCGCTACTGGTTCGAAGAGCCTTACGAGGCCTTTGTCGAGCTGTCGGATCTGTACGACAAACACATTCACGATCAGAGCGAACGTCGTTTTGTGGTGGAGTGTGGCGGCGAAAAAGCCGGGCTGGTGGAGCTGGTTGAAATCAACCACGTTCACCGTCGGGCAGAGTTCCAGATCATCATTTCGCCTGAGCACCAGGGGAAAGGCCTGGCCTCACGCGCGGCGAAGCTGGCGATGGATTACGGATTCAACGTTCTGAATCTCTACAAGCTGTACCTGATTGTGGACAAAGAGAACGAGAAAGCGATCCATATCTACCGCAAGCTGGGCTTTATGGTGGAAGGCGAGCTGATTCACGAGTTCTTTATCAACGGTGAATACCGCAATACCATCCGCATGTGCATCTTCCAGCATCAGCACCTGGCCGGGCATAAACCCTCAGGCGCCAGCCTGCTGAAACCAACCGCGCAGTGAGTTTGATGATACCCCCTGTCATCAACAATTGCGCCGTCTTTCTTGCCGGGTGGCGCTGCGCTTACCCGGCCTACATTGTGCAATAATATCAATACATTGCTCAGTAGTATTCAATCGTGTTTTTGATGGTGTACTTGCGCTCAACGGCGGGCTTGACGCTGTCATCGGTGATGATCAGATCGCAGCTCACCGGATTGTTGTGTCGATCGTAGTCGCAGCTCTGCTTCACGTTACCCAGCGGCTTGTCGTTTAACAAACTCACTGCCGAGTAATCCATCCTTTTGCGTACATCTTTAGACGGTGTCGACTGGACAGACAGATGCTGATCCCCGGAGACGGTAGTTTTGCCCAACGGGTAACCATCGGCATCGTAGCGGTACTTCACTTCCATCTCTTTGCCGTGCGCCGCCACCACGAAACCGTTATCGTCGGTATCCCACGTCACCCCGGCTGACGGCAGTTCGGCCAGCTGGCATTTCCCCTGCAGCTTCACTTTGCGCTGCTGGGTTTCGGCATCAACGTAGTAATTCGCATCCAGCACCAGCGCCACGCCGGTGTTGGCCTCCAGGTCGTGCAGTTCCAGCGTATCGAAACACCCTTCTGTCGACACGGTGCCCGTCACCCGTTTAGACACTTCGCCCTTCTCGTTGAACAGCGTCTGGGTAAAGTCTTTAACCGGGCCGCGCAGGGGGTCAAAATCAAATTCGTTCGAGAAACTCGCCATCTCCGGCGTAAACGACAGTGGTGCGGAGTTGTTGTCACACCCCACGAGAGTGGCTGCCAGGAGCGTTATCGCTGCATATTTCTTCACATTGATTACCGTACAGAGAGATTATTCCCAATCATATTAGCAAATACAGTTGTTTACACGAAGCCTGCTAAAATTAATGTCTACACACAGAGAAAAGGAGCGACAGATGAAACGGTTACCCTGGATTACCGCCCTGCTGTTAATGAGTGCTTCAACGGCCGCCCTGGCGGCACCCGATTCCTGCGAACGCGTGAAAAGCGATATTCAGCAGAAGATCATCAACAACGGCGTGCCCGAGTCAGGGTTCACGCTGAACATTGTGCCGAACGATCAGGCCGATCAGCCGGACGCACAGGTGGTAGGCCATTGTGCCAACGACACCTTTAAAATTCTGTACACCCGCACCGGGAGCGGAGCGGCGTCCGCCAGTCAGGATAATGCGCCAACTGAACCGCAGTAATTTCCCCTCAATCCCCTTTGATTTGATAAGGATTAATATTTACTACCCCTAAATCAGTAACACTCACCCCACCATTAGCCCGGTTATCATTTCGGGAAAAATAATACGCAATTACATTGGTGGGGTGAGCCATGTCCGATATCGAACATCACGGCGGGATTAGCCGTCGAACACTCGTGAAATCTACGGCGATAGGATCGCTGGCGTTCGCCGCCGGTAGCGTCTCATTGCCTTTTGGCGTGAAACGCGTTGCCGCCGCAGTGCAAAGCGCCACGAAACCTGCTGACGATAAAGTCGTCTGGGGCGCCTGCTCGGTTAACTGTGGCAGCCGCTGCGCATTGCGTCTGCACGTCCGCGACGATGAGGTGTACTGGGTCGAAACGGATAACACCGGCGAGGATATCTACGGCAATCACCAGGTTCGCGCCTGCCTGCGCGGACGTTCTATTCGCCGTCGCATCAACCACCCTGACCGTCTGAACTACCCGATGAAGCGCGTGGGCAAACGCGGTGAAGGCAAGTTCGAGCGTATCAGCTGGGATGAAGCGCTCAACACCATCACCGCCAGCCTGAAAGACGTGGTCGCCAGATATGGCAATGAAGCGGTGTACATCAACTACTCCTCCGGGATTGTCGGCGGCAATATCACCCGCTCCTCCCCTTACGCGTCGCTGGTGGCGCGCCTGATGAACTGCTACGGCGGTTTCCTGAGCCACTACGGCACCTACAGCACGGCGCAAATCGCCTGCGCAATGCCTTACACCTACGGCAGCAATGACGGTAACAGCACCTCGGATATCGAAAACACCAAACTGGTGGTGATGTTCGGCAACAACCCGGCGGAAACGCGCATGAGCGGGGGCGGGATTACCTATTATCTTGAGCAGGCTCGCGAGCGGTCCAACGCGCGTATGATTGTCATCGATCCGCGCTATACCGACACGGCAGCCGGACGTGAAGATGAATGGATCCCGATTCGTCCAGGGACCGATGCCGCGCTGGTGGCCGGTCTGGCATGGGTAATGATTAACGAAAATCTTGTCGACCAGCCTTTCCTCGACAAGTACTGCGTCGGCTACGACGAAAAAACGCTGCCGGAAGGCGCGCCGGCTAACGCGCACTACAAAGCGTATATTCTCGGCCAGGGCGATGACGGAACGGCGAAAACCCCGGAGTGGGCCTCGCGCATTACGGGCATACCGGCCGATCGTATCGTTAAGCTTGCCCGGGAAATCGGTTCTGCGAAGCCAGCCTATATCTGCCAGGGCTGGGGTCCACAGCGTCAGGCGAACGGCGAATTGACGTCCCGCGCCATCGCGATGCTGCCGATCCTGACCGGCAACGTAGGGATCAACGGCGGTAACAGCGGCGCGCGTGAGTCGACGTATACCATCACCATCGAACGGATGCCGCTGCCGGAAAACCCGGTCAAAACGCAGATCTCCTGTTTTAGCTGGACGGACGCCATCGCCCGCGGACCGGAAATGACTGCCCTGCGCGACGGGGTGCGCGGTAAAGATAAGCTGGATGTGCCGATTAAGTTCATCTGGAACTACGCGGGTAATACCATCATCAACCAGCACTCCGATATCAATAAAACCCACGATATCCTGCAGGATGAAAGCAAGTGCGAAATGATTGTCGTCATCGATAATTTCATGACGTCGTCAGCGAAGTATGCCGATATCGTGTTGCCGGATTTAATGACCGTCGAGCAGGAAGATATTATTCCTAACGATTACGCCGGGAACATGGGCTACCTGATTTTCCTCCAGCCCGTCACCGCACCGAAGTTTGAACGCAAGCCCATCTACTGGATCATGAGTGAAGTGGCGAAACGTCTTGGGCCGGATATCCATCAGAAATTCACCGAAGGACGGACGCAAGCGCAATGGCTGCAGTATCTGTATGCCAAAATGCTCGAAAAAGACCCTCAACTGCCGTCCTATGATGAGCTGAAGAAAATGGGCATTTATAAGCGCAAAGATCCGAATGGACACTTTGTGGCGTATAAAAAATTCCGCGAAAACCCGGAAGCCAATCCGCTGAAAACGCCATCGGGTAAGATTGAAATTTACTCGAGTAAGCTGGCTGAAATTGCAGCGACCTGGAAACTGGCAAAAGACGAAACCATCAGCCCTCTTCCCGTCTATGCCTCAACATTTGACGGTTGGGATGCCCCCGCGCGCGCAGTATCCTCTGCAGCTGTTTGGCTTCCATTTCAAAGCCCGTACCCACTCTAGCTACGGTAACGTTGACGTGCTGAAAGCGGCCTGCCGCCAGGAGGTCTGGCTTAATCCTCTCGATGCCGAAAAACGCGGCATTAAGAACGGCGATACGGTGCGCGTGTTTAACGATCGCGGTGAGGTGAGAATTGAAGCGAAAGTCACGCCTCGCATCATGCCCGGCGTGAGTGCCATGGGCCAGGGCGCCTGGCATGACGCCAATATGAATGGCGATCGTATCGACCACGGCTCCTGCATCAACACCCTGACGACCCATCGCCCGTCTCCGCTGGCCAAGGGCAACCCGCAGCACACCAACCTGGTACAGATTGAGAAGGTATAAGGGGTGAAACGGATGGCCGTGGTTTATTCTATGGTGTGTATTACTGATTAACACAGTCGCGCGGGCGTGCCCCGCGCAAGCAAGGAAGGTTTAATGAAAGACGTCTTACAGCGTGAATCGTTCGCGTTCAGCGCCCGGGTGCTGGGCGCGCTGTTTTATTTCGCTCCTGACAGCGAGCAGACTGAGCCCCTGGTACAGGCCCTTATCGCTGGCAAATGGGTTCAGGACTGGCCCCTGTCTCCGGAAACGCTGCAGCCCGTTGCCGATACCTTTGCCACGTCTTCCGATGAGCCGCTGACGGACGCCTGGCAACGGTTGTTTATTGGCCCTTATGCCCTGCCCGCTCCGCCGTGGGGTTCCGTCTGGCTGGATCGCGAATCCGTGCTGTTTGGTGACTCAACCCTTGCGCTGCGCCAGTGGATGCGTGAAAACGGCATCGCTTTTGAGATGCAGCAGAACGAACCGGAAGATCATTTCGGTACCCTGCTGCTGCTGGCGGCGTGGCTGATTGAGAATGGCCGCGATTCGGAGTGCGACCAGCTCCTGGCGTGGCACCTGCTGCCGTGGAGTACCCGCTTCCTGTCGGTATTTGTCGACAATGCGGGTCATCCGTTTTACACCGCGCTGGGCAGGCTTGCGCAGCTGACGCTGGCGGACTGGCGATCCGCGCTGGTTATCCCTGTTGCGGAAAAGACGCTGTATCGCTAAGGGATGTGATGAGGTGTTGAGATTGTCCGCTTGCGGTCTTGCTTGTGCCGGAAGCGGATTTTTAAAAAAAGATAACAGATAAACCTCTTCATCCAGGCAGGCGAATTCCTCATTTTTATTTCCTCAACCTTAACCATTCAGAGCCCTTCTTAGCCCTTAATGAAAGCGACGTAATATGTGTGGCTCGTATGTCCGCAATTGCTCTAAATGCTTAACGATCATTACTTATTTATGACGCGCCAGCCCATGATTATTTATTTAATACCCGATGAATGTGAATTTTTTGTCTGGTTTAGCTATAAAAATCACTGATGCCATATGAAACATTTTAATAATGATTAAATCTGATGCCATACGTAATGACCTTCAACTTTAGATGCGATATAACGTCCCCCGAACACAAGTTAACAATATCATAACATTACAAAGGTTAAGCAAATGAAGCAGGTTGGCATCGTCGGTTGGCGAGGAATGGTAGGTTCTGTTTTGTTACAGCGAATGGTCGAAGAGAACGACTTCGACGGTATTTCTGTGCATTTTTACAGTACTTCAAGTGCAGGTGCCGCCGGTCCTGTCATTGGTGGCGTCGGCTATATGCTAAAAGATGCTAATTCAATCAATGCCCTGTCCGAAATGGATATCATTATAACCTGTCAGGGCGGTGATTATACTAAAGCAATATATCCTGATTTGATTGATCATGGCTGGAAAGGCTACTGGATTGATGCGGCCTCAGCGTTACGGATGGATGAGAAAGCCTGTATTATTCTCGACCCCGTCAATCGTTCTAATATTGATCGTGCAATCAAAGAAGGAATTAAACTTTTTGTTGGTGGCAACTGCTCCATCACCCTGAGTCTTATGGGGCTTGCTGGACTGATAAAGGCTGACTTAATCGAATGGATGAGCGTAATGACGTATCAGTCTGCATCAGGTGCAGGGGCTAAATATGTTAGAGAATTAATCGCTCAAAGCGCATATATCAGCCAGCATTTATCCTCAGATGAACTCATGTCATCAGGATCGGTGCTTCCTTTAGTCAATAAAGTCAGTGAGCTTATTAACAGTGCTGACATGCCCATCCAGAATTTCGGCATACCTCTTATGGGCAGCATCATTCCATGGATTGATAGCGATTTAGGCGATGGGAATAGCCGCGAAGAGTGGAAAGGTGAGGCAGAAACGAACAAGATTCTTGGGCTTTCTCCAGGTACAATCCCGGTAAACGGTTTGTGTATTCGTGTCGGCGTGATCCGGTGCCATAGTGCTGCCATCACCCTGAAGCTCAAGCGTGAAGTCAGCGAAAAAGAATTCGCAAGCTTAGTAACGCATTCCCACCCCTGGGTTAACTACGTACCCAATAACAAGGATGAAAGTGTCAGTCGATTGACCCCAGCTTACATCAGCGGTTCGCTGCAGGTTGGCGTTGGCCGTTACAAAAAAATGTCCCTGAATAATGACCCTATTTACTCGGTTCTGACGGTGGGCGATCAGCTATTAGGGGGGGCGGCAGAACCGTTGCGCCGGATGTTGAATATTTTGCTTGGCAAAATATAAGTCGAATTTTACGAGTAAAACATCTCGTGACGGAATCACTGCAAATCCACCAGAGCGAAAACGAATATTACCCCTACATTTAGTGGTTGCTATGTGAAGGTAGTTCATCCATCCTGCTTGTAACCGCGGGCAGGACGGAGTCACATTTTGTGGGTAATCCAATCCTTGAGAAAACCATCGTCATCTTTCTTCTCATCTTGTGGATAATCAGTGCATTCAGGGCCAGGAAAAGAAAATGTTCTGACCCCGCTATTGAAGCAGCTGATGCCAGAGAACGCCATGAATGGCGCTATTTCAGATGGGGGTTCCGGACGATACAAGTGGCAGCGACAATATATATCTTTGTTCAGCTGTTTCAGGTATTAATGAGATAAGATACGTCACTTTCAAACTCCCCGTGGGCGACGTTTTTCGTTACACAATCGGGTTATCGCCTGCCTCTCCCGTCAACTGCGTTACGCCCGCTGCGGCAAGCACGCTCCAGCGGGCGGTGAGCTTGTGGTTCCAGTCAAGATCCATCGACCAGGCGTAAATCCCTGCGCCGGCGTCATGTCGGGCAAACCCCGATGCCGCCGACTGGGCATCGCTCACGCCGTAATACGTTTGCATATACTTGCTGGAGCCCCAACTGCCGGTCAGCGCCAGCGCTCCGCATTTTACGCACACCTGACGATCTCTCCCCCTTAAAAGCCGTACCGCAGCATAGTGAGGCGCGCATTGACGCCGCGACGGAGTCCGTGCCGCTAACGTCGCTCATACCGGAGCGAATGGCCGAGCTGGAACCGTTAGCCTCAGCGCGCAGAATTGAACTGGAATTCTTCGCCGAGAAGAACATCCGGATTAGCGGCGTCAGGCAAAGTTTGATATCGCTGATAGACAATCTCATTGAAAATGCCGTGAAGTACAGCCCTGAGTGCGTCCGCAGAAGGTGGCCTCCAGGTGACGGTTGCCTTCCCGAACCGCACGTTTAGCTAAACCAGAACAGGGTGTTTGATCGCAAATGCCGCAGATTGCTTCAAAAAAATTACCCTATTTGTTATATTGTTGTTTATTGCTTATTCACCTCTGCGGTGCCAAAAAGAACAAGATTCACCGCGACCCAGGACAGAGAAATGTTAGATTACCGCTTCCCGACAGCTTTGCAGATGGTCCTCAGCGTAGCGATGGCGGAGCAATTAGGTAAACGTTCGACGAGTGGCGTTCTGGCCTACGGCCTGGAAGCCAACCCGAGCTTTATCCGCAAATTGATGGTTCCCCTTACGCGTGACGGGATTATCGTCTCCACGCTTGGCCGTAACGGCTCCATTCATCTTGGGCGCCCACCGGAAGAGATCACCCTGCGTGACATCTACCTTTCGGTCACTGAAGATAAAAAGCTGTGGGCGTCGCGTCCTGACGTACCGGCTCGCTGTGTGGTCAGCGCTAACGCCTGCTGGTACTTTAAATCGGTATCCGAAGAAGCTGAGCAGGCTTCGCTGGCGGTATTAGCCCGACACACCGTGGCAAGCGCGCTGGAAGAGGTCAAAAAAGCCGATAGCAGCGGCTGCGATCCGGTACCTGAGCTTATGGCCCAGTATAAAGAAACGTTTTAACGATTGATCTGATGTGAAAAAAAAGCGCCTTACTGTGAAGGCGCTTTTTTGTTTTCTGCAACATCCCTATGCAGGCAGAACGTCCCTTTCCTCTTTACCGCGCGTAACGAATTTACGCAGCGTCACGTAAAACACCGGCGTCAGGAACAGACCAAACAACGTGACGCCCAGCATCCCGGAGAAGACCGTAATCCCGGTGACACCGCGCACTTCTGCGCCCGCGCCGTGGCCAAGGATCAGCGGAATGGTTCCGGCGATGAAGGCAATGGAGGTCATCACAATCGGGCGTAAACGCAGGCGGCAGGCCTCCAGCGCGGCTTCCATGATACCTTTGCCCTGAATTTCCAGCTCGCGGGCAAACTCCACGATAAGAATCGCGTTTTTACACGCCAGCCCCATCAGTACCACCAGCCCTACCTGCACGAACACATTGTTATCACCACCGGTCAGCCAGACGCCAAACAGCGCGGACAACATTGTCATCGGCACGATAAGGATCACCGCCAGCGGCAGCGTCCAGCTTTCATACAGTGCCGCCAGCACCAGGAAGGCCAGCAGCACCGCGACCGGGAAGACGATCAGCGCCGTATTACCTTGTGTCGCCTGCTGGAAGCTCAGATCCGTCCATTCAATATTCATTCCGTTCGGCAATATCTGCTTAGACATACCTTCCAGCTGCGTCATCGCCTGGGCGGAGGAGAGTACGCGCGGGTCGGCATCGCCAATCAGGTCAGCCGCCGGGTAGCCATTGTAGCGGATCACCGGATCCGGCCCGTAGGTAGTGCTGATCTTAACCATACTGCCAATCGGCACCATTTCACCCTGGTTATTACGGGTACGTAAGTTCGCAATATCCTCCACGCTCTCGCGGTACGGTCCGTCGGCCTGCGCCATTACACGCCAGGTACGCCCGAACTGGTTGAAGTCATTCACATAAGACGAGCCCAGATAGGTTTGCAGCGTACCGAACAGATCGGTCAGCGACACGCCCTGCGCTTTCGCCTTGTCACGGTCAACCTGCACGTCCAGCTGTGGAACGTTGGCCTGGTAGGTCGAGATCGGGAAATGCATCCCCGGCGTCTGCATAATCGCACCGGACATGGTATTCACCGCGTTCTGCAATGCGCCATAGCCAAGACCGGCACGATCCTGAATGTACAGGGAATAACCCGACCCCTGCCCCAGCCCCAAAATCGGCGGCGGCAGAATGGAGAAGCCAAAGCCCTGCTGGATTTGCGCAATTTTCGCGTTGATTTCAGCGTTAATTTCCGCAGCACTGTGTTTACGCTGGTCGAACGGCTTCAGGCCAAAGAAGACCGTTCCGGTGTTCGGCGTATTGGTGAACTGCAGCGCATTCAGACCCGGGAAAGCAACCGCATAGTCCACGCCTTCGGTATTCATCCCGATTTCGCTCATTTTGCGGATCACCGCATCAGTACGCGCCAGCGACGAGCCTTCGGGCATTTTCACGCCACCAATCAGGTACAGCTTATCCTGTGTCGGAATAAAGCCACCGGGAACCGCTTTAAACATGACGCCTGCGGCACACAGCAGCAGCAGATACACCACAAACACCGCGCCACGTCGGCCGAGCGTTTTACCCACCAGCCCCTGATAGCCAGTCGAGCTACGATGGAAAAAGCGGTTAAACGGTCGGAAAATCCAGCCGAACAGACGATCGATAAGCCGGGTCGGGAAATCTTTCGGTGCGCCGTGCGGTTTTAACAGCAGAGCAGCCAGCGCTGGTGAGAGCGTCAGCGAGTTGATAGCGGAGATCACCGTCGAAATGGCAATCGTTACCGCAAACTGTTTGTAGAACTGGCCGGTGACGCCAGAAAGGAACGCCATCGGCACAAACACCGCGCACAATACCAGCGCAATCGCGATAATCGGCCCGGACACTTCACGCATCGCCTGATGCGCCGCCGCAAGCGGAGCAAGCCCCTCTTCGATATTTCGCTCGACGTTTTCCACCACCACGATGGCATCATCCACCACGATACCGATAGCCAATACCAGCCCGAACAAACTCAGGGTATTAAGCGAAAAGCCCAGCAGGTAGAGAACGCTGAACGTCCCCACGACCGAAACCGGCACCGCGATCAGCGGAATGATCGACGCACGCCAGGTTTGGAGGAAGAGGATCACTACCAGTACGACCAGCACTACCGCTTCCAGCAGCGTTTGCACCACCGCACGGATGGAATCGCGCACGAATACCGTCGGATCGTAAGGTGCCGCCCACTTCATATCTTCCGGGAAACGGGTGGACAGTTCCGCCATTTTAGCGCGCACCGCGTTAGACAGATCGATGGCGTTTGCGCCAGGAGACTGGAAGATACCGATCCCGACCGCGTCTTTATTGTTAAGCTGCGAACGCAACGCATAGCTGCCCGATCCCATTTCAATACGCGCCACGTCGCGCAGGCGTACCAGCGACCCGTCCTGAGACGTTTTGAGAATGATATTGCCAAACTCTTCTTCGGTATGCAGACGCCCCTGGGCGTTAATGGAGATCAGGAAATCGCTCTCCTTCGGCAGCGGCTCGGCGCCCAGCTGCCCGGCCGATACCTGCACGTTTTGCTCCTGCATCGCCGTGACGACATCCGAGGCGGTCAGCCCGCGCGCCGCTACTTTATTGGGATCCAGCCAGACGCGCATCGCGTATTCGCCTGAGCCAAAAATCTGGATCTGGCCGACACCGGGCAGACGCGCCAGTTCGTCCTTCACTTTCAGCGTGGCGTAGTTGCGCATATACAGAGAGTCGTATTTACCGCCAGGCGAAAACAGATGCACCACCAGGGTCAGCGTAGGAGACTGTTTCTGCGTCGTGATGCCCAGACGGCGCACATCCTCCGGCAGACGCGCCTCGGCCTGCGCCACGCGGTTTTGTACCTGAACCTGCGCCTGATCCGGGTCGGTTCCCGGACGGAAAGTGACGGTCGTCACCAGCACGCCATCAGAACCCGCGACGGATTTCATGTACATCATGTTCTCAACGCCGTTAATCGCCTCTTCCAGCGGCGTCGCCACGGTCTCAGCAATCACTTTCGGGTTGGCGCCCGGGTACTCCGCGCGCACCTGCACGCTTGGCGGTACGACATCAGGGTATTCGCTCACCGGCAACAGCGGGATGGCGATTAATCCTGTGATAAAAATCAGAATCGACAGGACGGCAGCGAAAATCGGCCTGTCGATAAAAAAGCGGGAAAAGTCCATGGGTAGGATTCTCAGGTCAGATGATCAGTTGAGGGCGGTGCTGGCGGTCATGGCGACGGTTTTCGCGTTAACCGGCATACCCGGCATAAACACTTTTTGTAAACCATCGACGATGACTTTATCGCCGGGTTTCAGCCCCTGCTGCACGATGCGTAAGCCGTCCGCCAGGCGCCCTGGCGTAATATCGCGTCGCTGTGCTTTGCCCTCTTTATCCACGATATAAACATATTTGCGATCCTGATCGGTCAGCACCGCTTTGTCGTCAATAAGCGTGGCCTGGAATTCAGCGCTGCCCGGCAGGCGAACGCGAGCGAAAAGGCCCGGCGTGAACTGACGCTGCGCGTTATCCAGCAGCGCGCGCATACGGATCGTACCGGTACTCGGCGCCAGCTGATTATCCAGGAAATCCACTTTGCCCTGATGGGGATACCCTTCCTCACCCGCCAGGCCAATTTCAACCGGTAGTGCAGTGTGATTGCTGGACACCCCCTGCCCTCTGCGGGCGAGGTTTTGATAGTGGAGGTAGGTTGACTCATCCACGTCAAAGTAGACGTACACCGTCTTCTGCGAGACCAGCGTTGTCAGCACGCTGGCGCTGTCGCCCGCCGTGACCAGATTACCGCTGGTGATCAACGCGCGGCTGGCGCGGCCATCAATCGGTGCCGTTACTTTCGTGAAATCGAGGTTAAGCTGAGCGGCGTCTACCGCAGCCTGCGCGGCGCGAATATCGGCCTGCGCCTGAATGGCGGCCGCACGGCGCTGCTCCCACTCTTCACGGGATACCAGGTTGGTATTGATGAGTTTATCGGTACGGTTAGCCTCGCTTCGTGCCAGGCTGGCCTGCGTTTTGGCTCTCTCCAGCGTCGCCTGCGCCTGCTCCAGCGCGGCACGATAGGTTCTGTCATCAATCGTGAACAGCACCTCACCCTTTTTCACCTCCTGGCCGTCGGTGAAATTCACTTTGTCGATATAGCCAGAGACGCGGGGGCGAAGCTGAACGCTCTCCACGGCTTCGATCCGGCCGTTAAAGCTATCCCACTGACTAATGGATTTCACAACCACATCAGCAGCATTGACGGCGGGCGCAGGGGGTGCAGCATTTTGCGCGACGCTGTTATCACATCCGACAAGCAACAGGGAGAGCAATATCGCTCCCAGCGCATGCAGAGGTTCGTTTCCCCAGGTTTTTTGCAGGCTCATTATTTTTATTCCGGTAATTGTAGCCGCCGGGCAAGACGCGGCAGGAGGCACCGCACCACTTCCTTTGTCCGGGCTGGCTTAAGGCCATTTGTGTCGTTCATCGCCACAAAACTGTAACAGTTGCGAATACACTATTCGCGGCGATTGTAGGAAGGCGCTTAACTAAGTGCAAGAATAATTGTTGCACTTTATGTGCTATTCGATCGGATGTTAAAAAGGCCCGTTTCAGGTAAGGATTTAAATGCAACAATAAAACTTGCAATTACTGCAAAAACGCGCCACCTTTAAATGCAACAGATAAAGTTACCATTTAACAGGCTGCGTGGAGGTAACCCGATGAACACGGGCGCATTTATGCATGATTTACTCGACTGGATCGACAACAACCTTGATAGCCGTCTGGATATTGAGTCCGTCGCCAGGCGCTCCGGCTATTCGAAATGGCACCTTCAGCGACTGTTTAAAGAACATACAGGCTACCCTCTCGCCGGATACATTCGCGCGCAAAAGCTGCAAAAATCCGTTGAGCGCTTAACCCACAGCGACGAACCGATTCTGAACGTGGCGATCGCGTTGGGTTTTGACTCTCAGCAATCCTTCAACCGCAGTTTTAAACGGCAATATGGCCAGGCTCCAGGCGCATGGCGGCGCAGTGTGGCCTGCCGTGAAACCCAGCAGGCGCACACGTAACGCACATTTTGCTGCAACTTTTTCCGGCCTCTGTTATACTGTACATAAATACAGTATGAGAGGTGCGTGATGGCTGTTGAAACAAAATATGTTGTCGTAAGAAAAGGTGAAGAGAAAATGACATTTGCCAGTAAGAAAGAGGCTGACGCTCACGACAAACTGCTTGATTTGGCAGAGGCGTTTACCGACTGGCTTTTGCAAAGCGGAATGCAGATGGATGAAACGCAGGCTGAAGATCTTGGCCTGTATCTCGCCGAGCAGAAAGATGCCGTGCAGCATATTTTGCGAACCAGTAAGCTCCCGGCTCTTGATACCCCTGCTGACGATAAAACCGAGTCAGGTGCAGCTGACAGTAAAAAAATCAGGGCGGTTAAAGCGGCCTGATGGCCACATCATCATTCCTGTTGCCCGGTCTGCTGTGGTAACGCATCGCAGACCTCTTGTAACTCATTAAAAAACCTTGCCACATGGAAACCATCGCAGACAGAATGATGTACCTGAACGGCGAGAGGTAATAATACCCTGCCCTCTTGCTCGTAATATTTTCCAAGCGTAAACATAGGGGCAAAAAAGTTTTTCATATTAGCCACGCTAACGCTGAAGCTCGTAAAACTTACCCACGGAATGCCGGATATAAAAAAGATATTTTCCCTGGATTCTTCTTTTGGCCAATACGCAAGTTTATCGCCATAGCGAGCCATGTCTTCAGAATAGGTTTTCTGAAAGTGCTGTATATCGCCATCGTAATGACTCCATAATGATGAAAAGGTCTCTGTTTCATTATGGAAAATCGTATAATTTGGATGAATTTCATTCCATATGACAAGCTCATTGTCCTTCATGGCCATACGGAATTCTGGGTGACGGTTAACGATTTTAGCAACGAGAAAAATAATCGTCGGATAAAACTTCCAGCCAACGTTTTTAATATGGCTTAGCAGCACGGTAATATCGACCAACACAGTCTGGTTAAACGTCGATTGAGCAAACCCCTGAAATACCTCAAAATGCTCCTTTCTTGCCCAACGGGATAAATCAACAGCCGTATATTCCGGGATTATTTTTTCCATTTTTAAGCCTTTGTTGAGCAAGCAGATCTTGACGTTAGCCTAAGTTTTTTTCCTGACTTAAGCAAGCAGGGGCCTGCAGTTCACATGTCGAAGAAAAACACGTTCACAGAAATTACATTTTCAGCGTATCAATAACGGCCCTCAAAGCCGGCGATACGTTGCGGTGCGGATAATAAAGATAGAGCCCGTCCATGCGCAGGCTATAGCGCTGCAATACCCGGATAAGCGTTCCTTTTTCAAGATCATCAGCCACCAGCTCAAGCGGAACATAAGCCAGCCCAAGCCCAAGACGGGCGGCTTGGGCTTCCATATAGCTGTCTGACAATGCCCACTGCCCCTCTGGCCGATGGGTGATTTTTTTCCCGTCCTCGACCAGTTCCCACTGATAATCACTTCCATCAGCAAACTGATAGGCAATACAGGGATGCGCCACTAAATCAGCTGGCGTCTGGGGAAAGCCATAACGCCTGAAGTGCCCCGGTGCAGCCACTACGGCCATTTCCATATCGGGCGTGATGCGCACCGCAATCATTCCCTGACTGACCTCAGCTCCCAGCCTGACACCCGCATCAAACCGCTCGGTGATGATGTCGACGAAGCGGCTTTCATTTATGAGTTCCAGCCTGATATCCGGGTAACGCTGTTTAAAAATGGCGAGCTTTGGCAGCAGGCATTTGTCGATGGCGTGCTGACTGGCGTTAATGCGCACCGTGCCGGACGGTGTCTGACGATAATGTGCGAGGGTCGCCAGACCCGAATCAAGTGCATCGAACGCGGATTCGGCTGTCTGATAGAGCTGCTCTCCGGCGTGGGTTAACGACAGCTTACGCGTGGTGCGCACGAGAAGCTGGACGCCCAACCGCTCCTCCAGCTCGCGCACCGAGCGGCTCACCCCGGATTGCGCCAGCCCAAGCCGCTGCGCAGCCGCGGTGAAACTTCCCTCCCGCACCACCTGCATAAACAGGTACAGCTCATTGTAGTTTTCTCGCTTCGCCATTACGCCCCGCAATTCATAACAATTTGATATTAATTCTAGCAGATTATGGCCTCTAATCAGCACTATTCCTGCTAACTATAATGGCCGCAACACAACACCGCAGGGTATCGATACATGAAAACATTCACCCAAAAACTGTCTGTTGCGATGCTACTATGCGCATCATTAAGTGGAGTGACAACCATGAGTTATGCAGAAGCCACCAATCCTAACGCCCCCGTCTCGATGGTCACAACCTGGGACAAAACCTTTGCCAAAAGTGACCGGGTTGACCACCGTAAGGTCTCCTTCCAGAACCGTTACGGTATTACCCTGGTAGGCGATCTCTATCTTCCTAAAAACCGTGGCGACCGTAAGCTGGCAGCGATTGCCGTCAGCGGGCCATTTGGCGCGGTCAAAGAACAGTCCAGCGGCCTCTACGCGCAGACCCTGGCGGAAAAAGGGTTTGTAACCCTGGCGTTCGACCCTTCCTGGACGGGCGAAAGTGGCGGTCAGCCGCGCAACGTCGCGTCACCGGACGTCAACACCGAAGACTTTAGCGCCGCGGTTGATTTCCTGGGCGTGCAGAAAGAGGTCGACCGTAAGCGCATTGGCATCCTTGGGATCTGCGGCTGGGGCGGTATGGCGCTGAATGCGGCATCCATGGATACGCGCATCAAAGCTGTCGCCACCAGCGTAATGTATGACATGAGCCGGGCGATGGGTCACGGCGTAGGCGACGGCAAAGATCGTTATTCTTCGGCAGATCGCCATGCTGTGCTGCAGTACCTGAATGAACAGCGCTGGAAGGATGCCGGGAACGGCACCTTTGCACAGGGCGGCCATGACATTTATGTTGACGAGAACGGCAAAGTGACCGCGTCAGAACGTATTCTGCCAGAAGCCTTGCCCGCCAACCCGAATCCGGTGCTGAAAGAGTTTTATGACTACTACCGCATGCCGCGTGGCTTCCACGCGCGTTCCGTCAACTCAACCGGCGCATGGACGGCAACTATGCCGCTCTCGTTCATGAACATGCCGCTGCTGAGCTATGCCGGAGAGATCGCTATCCCGACGCTTATCGTGACCGGCGAAAAGGCGCACTCCCGTTATTTCGCCGAAGATGCGTTTAACGCGGTCGGCAGCAAGCAGAAAGAACTGGTGATTGTCCCGGGCGCCAACCATGTCGATCTCTACGACAATGCTGCCGGGAAGATCCCATTCGCTCAGTTTGAACAATTCTTTAAAAACAGCCTGAAATAAACCTCCCTGCTGCCCGTTTCGACGGGCGGCTCTCTTCGCGAAATCAGACGATGTCCACATTAAACCACACCACTTCACAGCATGAGGAACATGCGTACTGGGGAGGCATTTTTGCCATGACCCTTTGCGTATTCGTCCTGATTGCCTCGGAATTTATGCCCGTGAGCCTGCTCACCCCGCTTGCCGCAGATTTAGGCGTGACGGAGGGGCTTGCAGGCCAGGGCATTGCTATCTCCGGCGCGCTGGCGGTACTGACCAGCCTCTTCCTCTCCCGGCTTGCCGGGAATATGAATCGTAAACACCTTCTGCTGGGCATGACGATACTGATGGCGCTCTCGGGGCTCATTATTGCCTTCGCCCAGAACTATCAGACGTATATGACCGGTCGCGCGCTGATCGGTATCGCCATCGGCGGGTTCTGGTCCATGTCGGCGGCAACGGCTATTCGCCTGGTTCCCCATCATCAGGTCACGCGCGCGCTGGCTATTTTCAACGGTGGTAACGCGCTGGCAACGGTCGTGGCCGCCCCGCTAGGCAGCTACCTGGGTGCAACCATTGGCTGGCGCGGTGCCTTCCTTTGTCTGGTGCCCGTGACAATCGCGGCATTCCTGTGGCAGTACGTTAGCCTGCCAAATATGAGCGGGCGTAAAAACGGTGCGTCAGGTGAAGGCGTCTTTCGGCTATTTCGCCAGCCTGTCGTATCCGTCGGTCTGATAGCCTGCAGCCTGTTCTTTATGGGACAGTTTGCGCTGTTTACCTATGTGCGCCCATTTCTCGAGACCGTCACGCACGTCAGCGCCTCCGGGCTATCGCTGATTTTGCTCGCCATCGGCATTGCCGGATTTATTGGCACCCTTCTCGTTTCTCTGGTATTGAACGCGGCGTTTTACCTGACGTTAATAGCGATTCCACTGCTGATGGCCACCATCGCTGGCGCGTTGATTTTGACCGGGCATAACGTGTGGATTGTTGCCCTGCTGTCAGGCTTGTGGGGAATGCTGGCGACGGCAGCACCGACGGGCTGGTGGACGTGGGTCGCCCGAACGCTTCCGGAGGATGCCGAAGCGGGCGGAGGGTTAATGGTCGCGGTGATCCAACTCGCCATTGCACTGGGTTCAACGGCGGGCGGTATGGTGTTTGATCGCCTCGGCTGGCAGAGCACGTTTGCCCTGAGCGGCATAGTGCTGCTTTGTGCGGCTGCGTTGACGTTTATGCTTTCACGCCTCCGCGAAAGCGCCTCATGAAAATAACGGCGTAGCGTGAGGTTTCAGTTTGGAATACTTTTCGTAAGGATATTTTATTTAATTACTAAACCCTCAACGTCGCCAGAGGGAATAATAATTAAGCAATATCCTGGACAGCCCGTCGACACGCTTTGCTAGCCTGATTATTCAGGCAAAGCTCACCCCGGAGGTATTCTTGCTGATTAAACTCAAGAAAGAACGAACGCACCAGGAGGATCGCCGGCTTGCTCTCTGGCTGGCGACCTCAGCAGGTTTACTCAACGCCATCGCCCTTGGGGCCTTTGGCTTTTTCCCCTCTCATATGACCGGCAACACCTCACAATTATCCAGCGAAGTCTCCTCCACCGATCTGAGCGATATCATTTTCTTTGGCTCGATTATTCTCTCCTTTGTGGCGGGTGCAATCCTTGCGCGTCTTATCGTGATATGGGGCATTATCCATAACGTCAGGCTGGTTTTTTGCCAAATCCTTTTTGTCGAAGGGATATTATTAACCGGCGTATCTCTCTACGAGATGTATTTCCATGCGCTCACCAGCAACCGCGAGATTATTATTTTCCTGTGCTGTCTGATGGGCATTCATAATTCAACCTCCACACAGCTTTCCGGCGGACGGGTGAGATCGACGCACATTACCGGCACGCTGACGGACGCGGGAATTTCCCTGGCCTCCGTCACGGTTGCCATGCTTCGCAGGGATTACTCCAAAGATACCGCGGCACAAAAAAGTCAGTTGAAAACCCACTTAACCACCCTTTTCTCGTTCATTACCGGGGGTATCGCCGGGTTACTGCTCTTCAGATGGGTTGGCTTCAACGCCATGCTGGCGCTCGGGTTGATGCTCTCCGTTGTCGCGACCGTATCGATTATCAGTATCTCAGTGCGTGTTCGCCGTGTACGCCCCCTACTCAGCAGATAAAGCTCTCAGGCAGGGTGACAGGAACATCGTGATACGTGACCCTGTCACTTTATGGGCTGCGCTTTAGGACTATTCTGCCTGCGCCATATTCAGCCCTTACGCCATAAGGCCTGACTTAAGGTTGTCACGCTTTTCATAGGGTTACTGATTTTCCCCCTTCGCTGGAACCCTTCCCAAACGCTTGCTATAGGTCAATTACCCCTGCCGAAACATGGCATAACAACAGGCAACCGGTGGTTGCTATAACGCATGCGCACAGGGAGACACACCGCAATGCACCCATTACTCAAACGTTCGCTGCTGTTTGTTGGCGCGATTATCGTGGTTCTTGCCCTTCTCACCTGGGGGATCGGACTTGAGACAATCAAGGCGCGTCAGGTTGACCTGATTTATCTCGGGCAACAGCACATGATACTGGTTTTCTCGTCGATGTTTTTTGCCCTGCTGGTCGGTATTCCGGCCGGTATCCTGCTGAGCCGCCCGGCCGCGCGGGGTATCGCCGAATATGTGATGCAAATTTTCAACGTGGGTAACACGCTGCCACCGCTGGCCGTGCTGGCCCTGGCGATGGTGGTGATTGGCATCGGCGATACGCCCGCCATCATCGCGCTGTTTCTTGCTTCGCTGCTGCCCATTGTGCGCAATACCTACGCGGGACTGTGTTCCGTTCCGGCCTCGTTACTGGAAGCGGCAAACGGGATCGGGATGACCAAATGGCAGCGTCTGCGTCAGGTTGAATTGCCCAACGCCTGGCCCGTCATGCTCTCCGGGATCCGCATCGCCACCGCCATCAACGTCGGTACCGCGCCGCTGGCATTCCTGATTGGTGCCAGCAGCTACGGTGAGCTGATTTTCCCCGGCATCTACCTGAACGATTTTCCGACCCTGATCCTCGGCGCGGCGGCCACCGCCCTGTTCGCCCTGATCCTCGACACCCTGCTGGCGGCGCTGGGTCGCGTGATGAGCCCCCATCTCGCTCAATAACAATAACAAGGAGCTTTTATGAGACTGTTTTCCGGCCTGACGGCGCTGTGCGCCGCGGCGCTCTTCACCAGCCAGGCAATGGCAGCCCCGCTGATCCTGGCAACCAAAAGCTTTACCGAGCAGCATATTCTCTCGGCAATGACCGTGCAGTATTTACAGAAGAAAGGATTCCATGTACAGCCGCAAACCAATATCGCCACGGTGATTTCCCGTAACGCGATGATCAACAAACAGATCGATATGACCTGGGAGTACACCGGCACGTCATTAATCATCTTTAACCACATCAACAAACGCATGTCGCCGCAGGAGTCTTACGAGACGGTGAAACGCCTGGACGCAAAGCACGGTCTGGTATGGCTTAAACCCGCTGACATGAACAATACCTATGCTTTCGCCATGCAGCGCAAGCGCGCCGAGGCGGAACATATCAACACCATGTCAGAGATGGTGGCGAAGATTGAGCAGATCCGTAAAACCAACCCGGACAAAAACTGGCTGCTGGGCCTGGACCTGGAATTTGCCGGGCGCAGCGACGGCATGAAGCCGCTGCAGGCCGCCTATAACATGACGCTGGACCGCCCGCAGATTCGTCAGATGGACCCGGGACTGGTCTATAACGCGGTGCGCGACGGCTTTGTCGACGCCGGTCTGATTTACACCACCGACGGGCGCGTGAAGGGCTTTGACCTGAAGGTGCTGGAAGATGATAAAGGCTTCTTCCCGAGCTATGCGGTCACTCCGGTGGTGCGTAAAGACACGCTGGAGGCTAATCCGGGTCTGGAAGAGGCGCTCAATACCCTCTCCGCCCAGCTCAACAACGACGTTATCACCGAGCTGAACAAGAAGGTGGATATCGACCATCAGTCACCGCAGCAGGTCGCCCGTGATTTCCTGCGTAGCAAACAGTTGCTGTAGGAGGCGCTATGGATACCGTTCACTACATCCTGGATAACTGGGACTATCTGTTAACCCTGACGCTGCAGCACCTGTGGCTGGTGGCGCTGGCCGTGGGTTTAGCCATCCTCATCGGCGTCCCGCTGGGCGTTCTGATTGTCCGTCATAAATGGCTGGCAACGCCAGTACTGGGCATCGCTACCATCGTGCTGACCATTCCGTCCATCGCCCTGTTTGGTCTGATGATCCCGCTCTTTTCGCTGATCGGTCAGGGTATCGGCGCCCTGCCCGCGATTACGGCGGTGTTTCTCTACTCGCTGCTGCCGATTGTACGTAACACCCATACGGCGCTCGACAGCCTGCCGCCGGGGCTGCGTGAAGCCGGACGGGGCATCGGCATGACCTTCTGGCAGCGTCTGCGCTGGGTGGAAATCCCGATGGCGCTGCCGGTAATTTTCGGTGGGATCCGTACCGCCGTCGTCATGAATATTGGCGTGATGGCGATTGCCGCGGTAATCGGCGCGGGTGGCCTGGGCCTGCTGCTGCTCAATGGTATTGGCGGAAGTGATATTCGCATGTTGATTGCGGGCGCGCTGATGATTTGTCTTTTAGCTATTGTGCTTGACTGGCTGCTGCACCGTTTGCAGGTGGTTCTGACTCCAAAGGGGATTCGATAATGATAAAACTGGAAAACCTCACCAAACACTTTTCACAGAAGCACGGCCAGACCTTTAAGGCCGTCGATAACGTCAACCTGAACGTCCCCGAAGGGGAAATGTGTGTCCTGCTCGGCCCGTCCGGCTGCGGGAAAACCACGACACTGAAGATGATTAACCGCCTTATCACACCCAGCAGCGGAACAATCCTCATTAACGGTGAAGACACCAGCGGGATGGACACGGTGACCCTGCGCCGCAATATTGGCTACGTGATCCAGCAGATTGGCCTGTTCCCGAACATGACTATCGAAGAGAACATCACCGTTGTACCGCGCATGCTGGGCTGGGATAAAGCGCGCTGCAAAACCCGCGCCGAAGAGCTGATGGATATGGTGGCAATGGATCCGCGTAAGTTTCTTAGCCGCTATCCGCGCGAGATGTCCGGCGGCCAGCAGCAGCGTATCGGCGTCATCCGCGCCCTGGCGGCGGATCCTCCGGTACTGCTGATGGATGAACCGTTCGGCGCGGTGGACCCCATCAACCGCGAGGTGATCCAGAACCAGTTCCTGGAGATGCAGCGCAAGCTGAAGAAAACGGTGATGCTGGTCAGCCACGATATTGATGAAGCCCTGAAGCTCGGCGACCGAATCGCAGTCTTCCGTCAGGGGAAAATCGTGCAGTGTGCCAGCCCGGATGAACTGCTGGCAAAACCGGCCAATGAATTTGTCGGCTCGTTTGTTGGTCAGGACAGGACGCTGAAGCGGCTGCTGCTGGTCTCCGCAGGAGACGTCACCGACCAGCAGCCGACCATTACGGCGCGGAGCTCTACGCCGCTTCCTGAAGCCTTTGCCACGATGGACGACAATGATATTCGCGCAATTACCGTGGTCGACGAGCACGGAAAACCGCTCGGCTTTGTGAAACGTCGCGAAGCGCGCAACGCCAGCGGTACCTGTGCCGACATCCTGCATCCGTTCCGCATGACCGGCAAGGCGGAAGACAACCTGCGCGTCGTGTTGTCACGTCTGTATGAAAGCAATACCAGCTGGATGCCGATCGTGGATGAGGACGGGCGTTACAACGGTGAGATTTCGCAGGACTATATTGCCGAGTACCTGAGTTCCGGGCGTACGCGTCGGGCACTGAATATTCATAGCGACAGTTAACCCTTCTGGCCGGGCCTCGCCCGGCGCTTTCGCACGCATACCTTTTGCTAACCCCGCGATTTCCCGCCACAATATTGTATCGTTCCCCTGTAATCGCGACCCATGCAACGTCTTCATGCTTACCCCGACATCCGGGCGATGTTTCGCCGACTGTTGATTGCCACCGTCACCGGCGTGCTGGCGGCGCTGGCCGTTGCGGTGTTTCGTCACAGCATGTACCTGCTGGAGTGGCTGCTTCTCAGCAACGACAGCGGTAGCCTGGTGAATGCCGCCGCATCGCTCTCGTCCTGGCGGCGCGCGCTGACGCCTGCGCTGGGTGGGCTGGCCGCCGGGGTACTGCTCTGGGGATGGCAACGACTGACCGCCCAGCGGCCTCACGCGCCAACCGATTACATGGAGGCGCTGGAGACCGGGGACGGCCAGTTTGATTACGGTGCCAGCCTTGTAAAATCCCTGGCGTCGCTGCTGGTCGTCGCCAGCGGAAGCGCCATCGGGCGCGAAGGGGCCATGATCCTGCTTGCCGCTCTCGCCGCCTCCTTTTTCGCTCGCCGTTTTACGCCCAAATCTGAATGGAAGCTCTGGATCGCCTGTGGCGCCGCGGCCGGGATGTCCAGCGCTTATCATGCCCCCTTAGCCGGAAGCCTGTTTATTGCAGAGATTCTGTTTGGCACGCTCATGCTGGCCTCACTCGGCCCCGTGGTTATTGCGGCGGTGGTGGCGCTTCTGACCACGCGCGTGCTGGCACCCGGCGCCAGCACGCTCTATGAAGTCCATCTGAGCGGCATACTGACCGCGACAGATTATGCCCTGCTGGTCGCCATGGGTCTGCTGGCAGGTCTTTGCGGACCCCTGTTGATGTGGCTGATGACGTTTAGCCACGGACTGTTTCTGCGTCTCAAACTTTCGCCGCCGTGGCAGCTGGCGCTGGGGGGGTTGATCGTCGGGCTGCTGTCCCTCCTCACGCCGAAGGTATGGGGGAATGGCTACAGCGTGGTTCAGGCTTTTCTGCTCGCCCCGCCGCTGCTGTCGGTGATTGCCGGAGTGTTTATCTGTAAATTGCTGGCGGTACTGGCCAGCAGCGGTTCGGGTGCACCGGGCGGCGTGTTTACGCCCACGCTGTTTGTCGGCATGGCGACGGGGATGCTGTTTGCGCAGCTTTTCGCGCTGTGGTTACCGGGTTCTGAGACGGCAATATTGCTGGGACTGGCGGGAATGGCAACGCTACTTGCTGCGACCACGCATGCGCCCATTATGTCGGCGCTAATGGTCTGTGAAATGACCGGACAGTATGTTTTACTGCCCGGTTTACTGGTCGCCTGTGTGGTGGCGTCCGTGCTGTCGCGAACGTTACGCCACGACTCGATCTACGGCCAACACGCCGCCGAGGGCAGAGAGATCGATGTACTGCGCTAACTCGCGCTGCTCGGCACGAGGCAGATAAGGCAGCTCCCCCACCAGCGGCCCAGGCAGTTTGGCGCTCAGCACGTCGATGATCTCCGCGTAGTGCGCCAGGCCCGGGTTGATACGGTTTGCCACCCAGCCCACCAGCGGCAGGCCGTCATTGGCAATCGCCTGCGCTGTCAGTAGCGCATGGTTGATACACCCTTCCTGGATACCCACCACCATCACCACCGGAAGCTGTTCCTGGACGACCCACTCAGAGAGCGGACGCAAATCATTCATCAGGCTGCGCCAGCCGCCCGTCCCTTCGACCACCACGTGATCAACCTTCTCGCTCAGGTTCGCCAGCCCGTCGGACAGCAGGGGATAATTAATCAGACCGCTGTGCGCCACGCTGCTCTCCTCTTCGCTTAAGGCAATGGGATTGACCGCCTGATAAGGCAGTTCCAGCGACGAGACGCTTTGCAGCACCAGGGCGTCTTTATTACGCAATCCCTCTGGCGTCTCTTTACTCCCTTTTGCGACCGGTTTGTACCCTGCCACGCGTTTACCGCTTGCTGCAAGCGCCTGCAGCAATGCGCGGGATACGACGGTCTTGCCGACAGAGGTATCTGTACCAGTAACAAAGAAACGCTTAAGCATGACTCACTCCACCTCTTGGGTATGCTTCGAAAATATAAACCAGGTAAATAATTAAGTGGAGGAAGTCTACGGGATGCGTGCGCTACCCGGCTTGAGATAGCGCAATTTTTCGTACATCTGCGGAAAAGAGTTAACCCTGTAACAGGCGGATAAGCAGCGAGCCGTTATACATGGCATCTTTGACCAGCGCCGCACCTGCCATGGTGCCCTGGTTAGAGAATTGGGTGCTTTCCACCGCAATATTCTTGCTGTAGGCGGGAAGCGACTGCTGATGGATACAGGCCGAGATCGCCGGAAAGAGGATCTCCGCCGCCTGGCTGAGCGGGGAGCCAATCAGGATTTTTTGCGGGTTAAAGAGGTTCACCATAATCGCCAGGATGCGGCCAACGTTGTTCCCCACCCCGGTAATAATATCCTTCGCCAGCAAATCTCCCTGACGCGCGGCGGCGCAGAGGGAATCGACCGTTAAGGGTTGGCCGTGCAGCGAGGAGCTCATGGACTGGCTGAGCCTGACCTGCGCCAGCTCCAGCACGCTTTCTACACTGGCAATAGTCTCCAGGCAGCCATGGTTCCCGCAGTAACAGCGCTTCCCGTATGGGTCGACCTGAGTGTGCCCGATTTCCACCAGGCTGCTGCTCCCGGCGTGAAGAAGACGCCCGTCGGTGATGACACCCGCCCCAACGTTATGGTCGATCACCACCTGAATCACATCACGCGCACCGCGCGACGCGCCAAACAGGGCCTCCGCCATGGTCCAAGCACTGATGTCATGCTGAATATAGACCGGCACGCCGGTATGGTTTTTCAGCACCTCTCCCAGCGGCATCTCTTTAACATCGTCGTAAAACGGCATGCGGTGCACGATGCCGTTTTCGGTATCAATAATGCCCGGCATGGTGATGGCGATTGCCGTTAAGCGTTCCAGCCGCTGCTGATGGCGGATAAAGAAGTTATCGATATGGGAGACAATGGCATCGAGGAGCGATTGTTCCGCGTTGAGCGGCAGCTCAAGCCGATCCTCCACCACCAGTTTGCTGCTCAGATCGCGCAGCGCGAGGAAGATCTCCCCGCGACTGATGCGCAGTGACAGGTAATGCCATGCTTCCGTCTCAACCACCAGCCCGACCGCCGGACGGCCACGGCTGCCCGGCTCCTGAATTTCCGTCTCCTGGACCAGGTGCGCTTCCAGCATTTCACGGACAATCTTGGTGATACTGGCAGGTGCCAGCTGTGCCAGGCGCGAAAGATCGATACGCGAAACCGGACCAAGCTGATCAATCAGGCGGTATACCGCGCCAGCGTTGGTCTGCTTAATCTGATCAATGTGCCCTGGCTGACTATCAGCAACCACCTCGTACTCCCTTATTTTCGAGCTTCGAAATAAACTTTGGGCTATGGTGAAGCACTTCCATAGCTGTCGTCAAATATTTACTTAGCTCTGTGATTTACCGCACATTTTTATCCCTTTTCCCTACCGGTTTTGCCCACCTGAAGCGCTGATTAACTGCTGTTTGAAGCGCTGCGCGGCGTGGCTCTGTTCACGATGTTTTGACCAGACCAGCCACATCTCGGAAACGGCATCCTCTTCGGCGATGGGAACCCAGCGCATTTCGCGCAGTTGTACCCGTTTAAAGGAGGCAGGAAGAATAGAGACCCCCAGTCCGGCGGCGACCAGCCCTATAATGGTCATCGCCTCGCCCACCTCCTGGGTGATAACCGGAGCAAGATCGTAGCGACGCATCAGTCCCAGAATGTCGTCATACAGGCCCGTTCCGACCTGAGGATCAAAAAAGACAAAGGGTTCTTTTGCCAGCTCTGCGAGCGATACCGCCGGACGCGAGGCCAGCGGGTGGTCAAGGGGGATCATAGCCATCAGGGGTTCATGCAGAATCACCTGCCACGCCAGCGTGTCCGGCAGCTGCGTATTCCGCATCAACCCCAAATCCAGTGCGCCTTCATTCAGCGGTGCAATTTGCTCGCGGGTATTAATTTCGCGCGTCTGAATATGCACATCCGGGAAATGGCGGCGGAATGAGGAAAGCGTCTGGGAGACGGCGCTGATAAAGGGCGCGGACGACGTAAACCCGATTCGCAGCTCACCGGCTTCTCCGAGGTAAAGCCGCTCTGCACGGGCGGCGGCGTCATCAACCATGCTCAGGATTTGTCGGCTGTCGGTCAGAAACTGCTTACCCGCCGCCGTCAGGCTCACGCTGCGGTTGGTGCGGGCCAGAAGGCGCGCGCCCACCTGCTGTTCGAGGATTTGAATCTGCTGGCTTAACGGGGGCTGAGAGATATTCAGCCGTGCCGCCGCGCGGCCAAAATGCAGCTCCTCAGCAACGGCGACAAAATAGCGAAGATGACGCAGTTCGATATTCATATTTTTAAAGTATCATTTGAGATAATTAATATATTAGACAGAATATTTACATTTTCCTACCCTGATCGTGTGGTCATACCCGTCACCCGAAATCACGGGGATGTTTAAGCAAGGAAACTGTGTGAGTCGTACAACCTCCATTGATATCTCTCCGGCCAGCGATATCAATGATTTACCCGTAGCATCGCAGCCGGTTCAGTTCATTAAACGTGGTACTCCCCAATTTATGCGCGTTACCCTGGCGCTCTTTTCGGCCGGTCTGGCCACGTTTGCCCTGCTCTACTGCGTTCAGCCGATCCTCCCCGTTCTCTCCCATGAGTTTGGCGTATCGCCCGCCAGCAGCAGCGTTTCGCTCTCGATTTCAACCGCGATGCTGGCAATTGGCCTGCTCTTTACCGGCCCTTTGTCCGACGCCATTGGCCGTAAATCGGTGATGGTCACTGCCCTGATGCTGGCCTCGGTCTGTACGTTGCTCTCGACCATGATGACCAGCTGGCACGGCATTCTGGTGATGCGCGCGCTGATCGGGCTGTCGCTCAGCGGCGTGGCCGCGGTCGGGATGACCTATCTCAGCGAAGAGATCCATCCGAGCTTCGTTGCCTTTTCGATGGGGTTGTACATCAGCGGGAATTCAATTGGCGGCATGAGTGGGCGTCTGCTGAGCGGGGTCTTTACGGACTTCTTTAGCTGGCGTATTGCGCTGGCGGTTATCGGGTGTTTCGCGCTGGCATCTGCACTGATGTTCTGGAAAATCCTGCCGGAATCACGCCATTTCCGCCCGATTTCTCTGCGCCCGAAAACGCTGTTTATTAACTTCCGTTTGCACTGGCGTGATAAAGGGTTGCCGCGCCTGTTCCTGATGGGCTTCCTGCTGATGGGGTCATTCGTCACGTTGTTTAACTATATTGGCTATCGCCTGATGCTTTCGCCGTGGCATCTGAATCAGGCCATGGTCGGTTTGCTTTCTGTGGCTTATCTCACCGGCACGTGGAGTTCGCCAAAAGCCGGGGCGATGACCGCACGCTTCGGCCGCGGGCCGGTCATGCTGGTCTTCACAGCGGTAATGCTGCTCGGCCTGCTGTTGACGCTCTTCTCCTCACTGTGGCTGATTTTTGCCGGGATGCTGCTCTTCTCCGCCGGGTTCTTCGCCGCGCACTCGGTCGCCAGCAGCTGGATTGGCCCGCGCGCGCGTCGAGCCAAAGGACAGGCATCGTCGCTGTACCTGTTTAGCTATTACCTGGGATCCAGCATCGCCGGGACGCTGGGCGGCGTGTTCTGGCATCACTACGGCTGGAACGGCGTGGGCGGGTTTATCGCCCTGATGCTTTGTGCCGCACTGCTGGTGGGGGCAAGTCTTCATCAACGTTTGAGATAATAAACGTGCGGGCTGATGTCCGGTAAGACGCACGAGCGACCTAAACGGCACCAGCGTACTGGTGCCGTTTATCGTTCAGGAATCCCAGGCCTGCTCTATCTTACCGGCTTCAAACTGCGGAGGCGGTTTTCGGAAACGGCGCGTTAGCCATGTCAGGTAAAGGATCCCCAGTGCCGCCCAGATGAGGCCAAGCGTCAGGGACGTCGCTTCGAGGTTTATCCACAGCACGCCGACCGTTACCGCCCCAATAAGCGGCAGCAGGAGATAGTGGAAACGATCTTTCCACGTTTTGTTCAGCCCCTTACGCCGCCAGAAATGGTTGTACACCGAGAGGTTAACAAACGTAAACGCCACCAGTGCGCCAAAGTTGATCAGCGCCGTTGCGGTCACCAGGTCAAAGTACAGCGCCGACAGGGCCACTATCCCCACCATAATGACGTTCAGGGCCGGGGTACGCCATTTCGGATGCACATAACCAAACACCCGCTCCGGAAAGACGTTGTCACGCCCCATCACATACAATAACCGCGAGACGCTGGCGTGCGAGGCCAGACCCGAAGCCAGTGTATTGACAAAGGTGGTACATAAAAACACCGACTGGAAGAGCTTACCGCCCACGTACAGTGCGATTTCCGGCAGCGCGGCATCCGGGTTCTTAAAGCGCGCGATGGTCGGGAAAAAGAGCTGCATGAAGAACGAGGCAATAATGAATATCAGCCCGCCGTACAGCGCGGTCAGGAAAATGGCTTTGGGAATGACCCGTGCCGCGTTTGGCGTCTCTTCCGAAAGCGTGGTAACCGCATCAAAACCGAGGAAAGAGAAGCAGACGATGGTCGCGCCGGTAATAATAGGGATCAGATGTGCGTTCTCGCTGATAAACGGCTGCAGCGACCAGACGGTGCCGACCCCTTCTCCCTTGTGCAAGCCATGCACCACGAGGATGACAAACACCACCATAATCGCGACCTGCACCAGCACAAACAGGGTATTAAAGTTGGCGACCAGGTTAACACTCTTCAGATTCGCCAGCGTCAGGATCGTCACAAACCCCACTACCCAGACCCACGGCGGGACCTCAGGGAACATCGCGGAAAGGTAGATCTTCGCCAGCAGCACGTTGATCATCGGCAGGAAGAGATAGTCCAGCAACGATGACCAGCCGACCATAAAGCCCACGTGGGGTCCAATCGATTTCTGCGTGTAGGTATACGCGGAGCCCGCTTCCGGGAACTGCCGTACCAGTTTACCGTAGCTGATGGCGGTAAACATGACGCCAGCCAGCGCCAGGAGATACGAGGCGGGCACGTGGCCGTTGCTGATACCGGACACAATACCGAAGGTATCAAACACGGTCATGGGGGTGAGGTAAGCCAGCCCCATCATCACCACCTGCCAGAGCTTAAGAGAACTGCGCAGTCGGGTTCTGCCGGCCATGCCCGGCGCGTCAAGAGACGTGTTAGTCGCCATACACCGTCCCCCCATGCTTACCGTGGTTTGCAATCGCGTTGACCTTAACGCAAACCTGCTTAGCAAAGGGGGAAGTTGTGAAGAACAAACGCGACCGTACCAGCGCACCGTCTCTGGCTCGCATTCACCATGGAAGCCTGACTGGCCCCCTTCGCCCTGCGGATAGTTGAACATCTGCATCATTTCCTACCTCGTCACACAGTGTCGTTAAGAAAGTCCCTGTGCCGCCTGCGCTCCATAACGCGACTCCCGGGAGATAGCTGGCGTGCCAGCGAACAGTTCGGCCAGGCTCCGCGCAGGCCGTATGGTGATACGTATGAGATGAAACAAAGCGGCCCCTTACCGGGGCGCGTTATCAGGCGTTTTTCAGCATCCACTCGATTTCTGTTTCAGTAATCAGGCGTTCAAACTGCAGTAATTCATCATTTTTGCAGGCGTGATACACGTGGCAGAAACGCTCGCCCAGCCGCTCGCGAAGGCGATCGTTTTGCATAAACTCCCACAGCGCATCACTCTGACGAATCGGGAACGGCAGTCCGTCCTGCTCCAGACCATTGCCTTCAACCTCTTCCTGCAGCGGTAAATCGTTATCCAGCCCGTGCAGAATGCCGGCAAAAATCGCCGCCATCACCAGATACGGATTCGCGTCTGCCCCTGCCACCCGGTATTCGACTCGATGGTTATGGCGATCGCCGCAGGGAATACGCAGGGCAACCGTGCGGTTGTTGTGTCCCCATGACGCCTGCGTCGGCACATACATTCCCGGCTGGAAACGGCGGTACGAGTTGACGTTCGGTGCCAGCAGCGCCATGGACGCTGGCATCAGATCGATCATCCCGGCCAGCGCGCGTTTCAGCAGCGCGGAATCCTCGCCGCTGGCGTCCGCGAACACGTTTTCGCCTCTGTTGTTTTGCATACTGATGTGGATATGCATCCCGCTGCCCGCATGCTCTTCATACGGCTTCGCCATAAACGTGGCGTGCATCTTATGTTTTTCTGCCATCTGCCTGACGAGACGTTTTAGCGCCAGCGCATCATCACAGGCATCCAGCACGTTTTCCGTATGGTGCAGATTAATTTCAAACTGACCCGGCGAGGCCTCAGCCACTGCGCCATCGGCGGGGATCAACTGCAGCTGCGCCAGCTCATCAATATCGTTCAGCACGTCAGCAAAGTGGTTGAGATTATCAACCGAGTAGACCTGGCTTTGCGTGTTACGCACGTCGGTGCCCGGCGCGCAGGGTGGCTGCAGATAGCCCTCGGCATCGCGATTCCGATCAAGTAAATAGAACTCCAGCTCTACCGCTACCACGGGGAACAGACCGCGCTGGCGCAACTGCTGCCAGAGCCGGTTGAGTACGTTCCGCGGCTCAACGTCAAAGGGAGCGCCATCTTCATCGACCATGGTGAGCTGCACCTGACCAATGTATTCCGGGTCCGCGGCGGACGGTGTCAGGGTGCCCGGCACCGGCACACAAACACAGTCAGGCTCGCCGAGCTCCTGCCCCAGGCCCGCCTCTTCCACCACGTTACCCAGAATATCCATGGCGAACACCGACGCTGGGAAATAGCAGCCTTTTTCGAGTTTGTTCAGTCCGGCAACCGGAATACGTTTACCGCGAAAACAGCCGTTCAAATCGGTCAGGAGGACATCAATAAACTGGGTGTTCGGATACTGTTCTAAATAGCGCTTCACCTCCTGCGTAAAGGCACTGCCCCGCCTCTCATCCGTGTAGTGAACAAAGTTCTCAACTTCTACGATATTGGTTTCCATGATTTACCACCGTTTTTGGGATTTGCGTTCGCTGCTCAGGACTGTCAAATATAATGTCCACCCTATCGAATCTGTATGCAAATAAATTGTTTGTCAAATGTTAAATTAAGTTTGCAAAAGGCAGATCTCGTTGCTAGATTGAGAAAATATTGAACGAAAAGGCCGTTTTACAGGTGAAACTGGCCTAAATTTAGTCCACTTTGTGAGGGCGATCATGGAAAATATAATGAACAAGCCAGTCATTGGCGTGGTGATGTGCAGAAACAGGCTTAAGGGTCATGAGACCCAGACCCTGCAAGAAAAGTACCTGAATGCCATTATCAATGCGGGGGGCTTACCCATTGCCTTACCGCATGCGCTGGCAGAGCCAGAGTTGCTTACCACTCTGCTGCCAACCCTGGACGGGATTTACCTGCCGGGCAGCCCAAGTAACGTGCAGCCGCACCTTTATGGTGAAAACGGCGATGAGCCTGACGCCGATCCCGGGCGTGATCTTCTGAGTATGGCGCTGATTGCCGCCGCGCTCGAAAGGCGCATCCCCATTTTCGCCATCTGCCGGGGGCTGCAGGAACTGGTTGTTGCGACGGGAGGGACGCTGTATCGTCGCCTGTTCGAGCAGAATGACCTGCTTGAGCACCGGGAAGATCCTGAACTGCCGGTTGAGCTACAATACGCCCCGTCTCATGAAGTTCAGGTTCAGGAGGGAGGACTGCTGTCTCAATTAATACCAGGCTGTAACACATTTTGGGTAAACTCGTTACACGGGCAAGGTGCACGAACGTTAGGACCACGGCTTCGCGTGGAGGCCCGCTCGACGGACGGGCTGGTTGAAGCGGTCAGCGTGCATGACCATCCTTTTGCCCTCGGCGTGCAATGGCACCCCGAATGGAACAGCAGCGAGTACGCCCTGTCACGTATGTTGTTTGAAGGTTTTATCACCGCCTGTCAAAGCCACATTGCCGAGAAGCAACGACTTTGACCACTACCGTAAAGGAAATGCAACTATGAGCGATGACGGACTGGCGCCAGGGAAACGTCTGTCTGAGATCCGCCAGCAACTGGGTCTCTCGCAGCGGCGTGCCGCCGAACTGTCTGGGTTAACACACAGTGCCATCAGCACCATCGAGCAGGATAAAGTCAGTCCTGCCATCAGTACGCTTCAGAAGCTGCTGAAAGTCTATGGGCTGTCGCTCTCGGAATTCTTTTCGGAACCGGAAAAACCTGATGAACCGCAGGTGGTTATTAATCAGGAAGACCTTATCGAAATAGGCAGTCAGGGGGTTTCGATGAAGCTGGTTCACAACGGAAATCCGAACCGTACGCTGGCGATGATTTTTGAAACTTACCAGCCTGGAACCACGACCGGAGAGAGGATCAAACATCAGGGTGAGGAGATTGGTACGATACTGGAAGGTGAAATTGTGCTGACCATTAATGGCCAGCCTTATCACCTGGTTGCGGGGCAAAGCTATGCCATTAATACCGGCATACCGCACAGCTTCAGCAATACCTCGGCAGGCATCTGCCGCATTATCAGTGCCCACACCCCCACCACGTTCTGATAACCACTCAGCCCCGGCGTAAAGACTTACGCCGGGGCAAATAAAAACGATCAATGTCGGCATTTTACGGGTTAATCCCCGGGATGCCTCACGGCTTCGTATTGCCTGAAACGGCCATGCCTTTATTTATCTGATTGCGAAAGAAAGGAGTGAATATGCATTTTCAGCACCTGACTTACTGGCAGGATAAAGCAAAAAACAGTGCCATTGAGACCCGGTTATTTATTAACGGTGCCTATTGTGACGCCGCCGATAAGGCCACGTTTGACACCGTCAACCCCGCTACCCGTCAGACGCTGGCGAATGTGGCCCGGGGCAAGCAGGCGGACGTAGACCTCGCGGTTCAGGCTGCGCGTGAGGTATTTGACCGTGGCGACTGGTCGCAGGCGTCACCGGCGCAGCGCAAATACGTTCTCAATAAGTTCGCCGATTTGATGGAACGCCACGGCGAAGAGCTGGCCTTACTGGAAACCCTGGACACCGGTAAACCCATCCGCCACAGCCTGCGCGACGATATTCCCGGCGCGGCGCGCGCCATTCGCTGGTACGCCGAAGCGGCGGATAAAGTCTACGGCGAAGTGGCGCCTACGGGGCCGGACGAGCTGGCAATGATTGTGCGCGAGCCGATCGGGGTTGTCGCCGCCATCGTCCCCTGGAACTTCCCGCTGCTGCTGGCCTGCTGGAAGCTGGGCCCGGCACTGATCGCGGGCAATAGCGTGGTATTGAAACCGTCCGAAAAATCGCCCCTCACCGCCCTGCGTCTGGCCGGGCTGGCGAAAGAGGCGGGCCTGCCGGACGGCGTGCTGAATGTGATAAGCGGTTACGGCCACGAGGCGGGCCAGGCACTGGCCCTGCATCCGGACGTTGAGGTGCTGACGTTTACCGGCTCTACCCGTACCGGCAAGCAGCTGTTGAAGGACGCAGGCGAAAGCAACATGAAGCGCGTCTGGCTGGAGGCTGGCGGCAAGAGCGCCAACATTGTCTTTGCCGACTGTCCGGACCTGGACAAGGCCGTGAGCGCGACCGCCGCCGGGATTTTTTATAACCAAGGGCAAGTGTGTATCGCCGGGACCCGCCTGCTGCTTGAGGAGAGCATCGCCGATGACTTTCTGGCAAAGCTGAAAGCGCAGGCCCGCCACTGGCAGCCGGGCGATCCGCTCGATCCCGACAGCACGATGGGAATGCTCATCGACGCCGCGCACGCCGATACCGTTCACACGTTTATTCGCGAGGGCGCCCGGAAAGGTACGCTGCTGCTGGACGGGCGGGCACAATCCTGGCCTTCTGCGGTAGGTCCAACCATTTTTGTCGACATCGACCCTGCCTCCCCGCTGTGCCGGGAAGAGATTTTCGGGCCTGTTCTGGTCGTCACCCGTTTTAAAACCGAAGAGGAAGCCTTAACGCTGGCCAACGACAGTGAATATGGGCTTGGCGCGGCGGTATGGACACGCGACCTCTCCCGCGCACACCGCATGAGCCGCCGCCTGAAGGCAGGCTCGGTCTTCGTCAATAACTATAACGACGGGGATATGACCGTACCGTTTGGTGGCTATAAGCAGAGCGGCAACGGTCGCGATAAGTCTCTGCACGCGCTGGAAAAATTTACCGAACTGAAAACCATCTGGATTGCCCTGGAGCCTCAATCATGACCGAACATACCACCAGCTATTATGCGGCCAGCGCGAACGCGTACGAACCATTCCCGACGCTTAGCGAATCAATCAGCTGTGACGTGTGCGTGGTAGGCGGCGGTTATACCGGCCTCTCCTCCGCACTGCATCTCGCTGAAATGGGCTACGACGTGGTGCTCCTTGAAGGGGCGCGCATCGGCTTCGGTGCCAGCGGACGCAACGGCGGCCAGCTGGTTAACTCCTACAGCCGCGATATCGACGTGATTGAGAAAAACTATGGCCCCGATGCTGCCAAAGTCCTTGGGAGCATGATGTTTGAAGGCGGGGAAATCATCCGGGAGCGTATTCAGCGCTATCAGATCCAGTGCGACTATCGTCCCGGCGGGCTGTTTGTTGCCCTGAACCATAAGCAGCTGGAGACGCTGGAAGAGCAAAAAGCCAACTGGGAACGCTACGGCAACACGCAGCTGGAGTTGCTGGATGCCAGCGCGATCCGCCGGGAAGTCGACAGCGAACGCTATACCGGCGCGCTGCTGGACCGCAGCGGGGGACATATTCATCCGCTCAACCTGGCGATCGGCGAAGCGGACGCCATTCGCCTTAACGGCGGGCGTGTGTATGAACAATCCCCGGTGACCGCCATTCAGCACACCAGCCCGGCCGTGGTAAGCACGCAGCATGGTCAGGTGACGGCCCGCTATGTGATCGTCGCCGGAAATGCCTATCTGGGCGATAAGGTCGAACCAGAACTGGCAAAACGCAGCATGCCCTGCGGCACCCAGGTGGTGACCACCGCCCCACTGCCGGAAGAGGTCGTCCGCACGCTAATCCCCAATAACTACTGTGTTGAAGATTGCAACTACCTGCTGGACTACTACCGTCTCACCGCCGACAACCGACTACTGTACGGCGGTGGCGTAGTCTATGGCGCGCGCGATCCGGACGATGTCGAGCGTCTGGTGATGCCAAAGCTGTTGAAAACCTTCCCTCAGCTGGCAGGGGTCAAAATCGACTACCGCTGGACGGGCAACTTCCTGCTGACCCTGTCGCGCATGCCGCAGTTTGGTCGTCTGGATAAAAACATCTACTACATGCAGGGCTACAGCGGCCACGGCGTGACCTGCACCCACCTGGCCGGACGGCTGATTTCGGAACTGCTGCGCGGTGACGCAGAGCGCTTTGATGCGTTTGCAAACCTCCCGCACTACCCCTTCCCGGGCGGTCGCAGCCTGCGGATTCCATTTACGGCGATGGGCGCGGCGTATTACAGCCTGCGCGATCGTCTTGGCGTTTGATCATTTCGACAAAAGGGTATCTGACATGAGTAACCAGGAATTTCATCAGCGCAGACTTTCGGCCACCCCGCGCGGCGTAGGCGTAATGTGTAATTTCTTTGCCCGCACGGCGGAGAATGCCACGCTTACCGACGTGGAAGGCAATGACTATATTGATTTCGCCGCCGGGATCGCGGTACTGAATACCGGCCATCGTCATCCTGAAATGGTGGCCGCAGTGGAAAAACAGCTGCACCAGTTCACCCACACGGCCTACCAGATTGTGCCATATGAAAGCTACGTTTCCCTGGCCGAAAAACTTAACGAGCTGGCCCCGGTACAGGGCCCGGCTAAAACCGCGTTCTTCACGACGGGCGCGGAAGCGGTGGAAAATGCCATTAAAATCGCCCGGGCCCACACCGGCAGGCCTGGCGTGATTGCCTTTGGGGGAGGTTTTCACGGCCGAACCTATATGACCATGGCGTTAACCGGCAAGGTCGCGCCTTATAAGCTGGGATTTGGCCCCTTCCCCGGGTCCGTTTATCACGTACCGTATCCCTCCGAGCTGCACGGCATCACGACGCAGGATGCCATCACGGCGATAGAGCGCCTGTTCAAAGCAGATATTGAGGCGAAACAGGTAGCGGCGATTATTTTTGAACCTATTCAGGGTGAAGGCGGATTCAACGTCGCGCCGCCAGAGCTGGTGGCCGCCATCCGCCGCATCTGTGATGAGCACGGGATCGTGATGATTGCCGATGAAGTGCAGAGCGGTTTCGCCCGTACCGGTAAGCTGTTTGCCATGGACCACTACGCTGACAAGCCTGACCTGATGACGATGGCCAAAAGCCTGGCTGGCGGAATGCCGCTGTCCGGCGTGGTGGGCCGCGCTGAGATCATGGATGCACCAGCCCCCGGTGGACTCGGGGGAACCTATGCAGGCAATCCGCTTGCGGTGGCCGCCGCGCACGCGGTGCTGAATATTATCGACAACGAGTCACTGTGCGCGCGCGCCTGTCACCTGGGCGATCGACTGAGCGCCACGCTGGAGGAGATTCAGGGCACCTTCCCTGCGCTCGTGGCGATAAGAGGAAGAGGATCGATGATTGCGGCAGAGTTTTTTGATCCCGAGAGCCGTGAACCGTCGGCCGCCATCGCGCAGGCAATTCAGCAAAAGGCACTTTCCCGGGGCCTGCTGTTACTGATCTGCGGCCAGTACGGAAACGTGATCCGCTTCCTTTATCCGTTGACCATACCGGATGCCCAGTTCACCCAGGCGCTGGCGATCCTGCAACAGGTTATGCGTGATAAGGCATAAGTGCCCACTGAGAACCGTCTCCCGGACTTCCGGAAGACGGTTTCCACGGAGGAAATGTTGGGGAATTTGGCCTGTTTCATTGTATGCTCCCTGAAACACATCCCTGGCAAGAGGAAATTAGAATTGCAAAATCCATCCGCCTATCAGTCACTTGTGAAAACCTTCCAGCGCCTCTCCCGCTTCTCGCATCTCTCCTCCATCGCCAGCTGGGACATGTTTACCATGATGCCGCCCGGCGGTAGTGCCGCGCGCGGTGAAGCGCTGGCGGAAATGAGCGTCCTGCAGCACCAGCTCCTTACCGATAAAAGAGTGGGCGAATGGCTGACCGCAGCGGCAGAGGAAGATCTGAATGACGTCGAACAGGCTAACCTGCGTGAAATGACGCGCCACTACCAGCAGGCGACCCTGCTGCCGGAATCGCTGGTTGAAGCCAAATCGCTGGCGGGCAGCAAGTGTGAGCACGCCTGGCGTACTCAGCGTCCCGCTAACGACTGGCAGGGTTTTTCCGCCAATCTAAAAGACGTCGTCAAACTCAGCCGTGAAGAAGCCCGTCTTCGCGCCGAGGCCAAAGGCTGTACCCCGTACGATGCCCTGCTGGATATTTTCGAACCGGACATGACCAGCGCGCGCCTGGACGTGCTGTTTGGTGATATGAAAACCTGGCTGCCGGACCTGCTGACGAACGTGGTGGAAAAACAGGCTCAGCGGTCGTTCGTCCCGCCACAAGGCCCTTTCCCGACGGCTACCCAGCGTGAACTCGGACTGGAAGCCATGAAGATGCTCGGCTTCGATTTTAACGGCGGTCGTCTGGACGTCAGTGCCCACCCGTTCTGCGGCGGCGTGCCGGAAGATGTGCGTATCACCACGCGCTATGACGAGGACGAGCTGCTCAGCGCGCTGTTTGGCGTGATCCACGAAACCGGACACGCGCGCTACGAGCAAAACCTGCCGCGAGCCTGGGCAGGACAACCCGTGGCGCTGGCGCGTTCAACCGCCATCCACGAATCTCAGAGCCTGTTTTTTGAAATGCAGCTGGGACGCAGCGAGGCTTTCCTGAAGCATCTGCTCCCTGCCGTTCACGCCCGCTTTGGTAGCCAGGCCGCCTTCAGCGAAGAGAACTTTATCGCCTGGAACCAGCGCGTGAAGCCAGGTTACATCCGCGTTGATGCAGACGAAGTGAGCTACCCGGCCCACGTGGTGCTGCGCTATGAAATTGAGCGTGCGCTGATTAACGGCGAGATCGAGGTGGACGATATTCCCGCCCTGTGGGATGAAAAAATGCAGGCCTGGCTCGGGTTATCAACCAAAGACAACTATCGCAACGGCTGTATGCAGGATATCCACTGGACCGACGGTGGGTTTGGTTATTTCCCGTCATACACGCTGGGCGCTATGTATGCTGCACAGTTGTTCCATGCCGCAAAAACCGCCCTGCCGGGGCTACAGGCCTCTATCGCCGAGGGCGATTTTTCGGCCCTGTTTGAGTGGCTGCGTCAGAACATCTGGCAGCACGGCAGCCGCTTCAGCACGTCGCAATTAATCACCCAGGCGACGGGCGAAGATCTGAATATCCGCTACTTCCGCGAACATCTCACCTCGCGCTATTTGTAATCTATTTGGCCGGGGGAACCCGGCGTAATTCAAATCACATTCTCATTTAGATTTTATGATTAATGGAGAGTATAGTTAAAAAATTAATGTTAATTAAATATACTTACCAACACCATCTTCAAAAAATCTTGAATAGTTTATTATTAAGATTTATATTTCTATCTCATCAATAACAATACTCTCGCGTGCCTCGTGATGCTCTGGACATAAAGAATTGAAGTACGTTAAGGCATTTTCATTATCAAGATATCCTTTATATAATGCAACCTTCCAATTATCATGAGTCCTATCTCCATTTTCTCTAATGCGCATTTTAAACGATTCCTTAATATCATTCACATTTTTCTTTTGAATCTTAAGCCAGTGAGATGTCGTTTTTGAGCAATATCTCAAAACTCTATCTTTCACATCTAAACTTTTTAAATGTAGTTGAATTCTACTTTTCTCTTCCGGCGTAACATTAGAAATAATAAGACATCTTACATCATAGCTAAAACGACCATCTTCAAAATTGACAATGATTTTAAAACCTACCCTTGAAATCAAATCAAAAAAAATAGGATGTATATACATTGCACTTCGTTTTTCTGTGCTGTAATATTTCTCCCCTTTTATCGGGGCACATTCTCTACATTGCGGTACAAGGTTGTCTGGGTAAATACTAAATTCAGACCAGAGATCTTTAGGGATGAAATGATCTAAGGTATCAGGTGATTTAGGATTTCCGCAATACGGACATTCATTTAAACCATGATCTCTACGCCTGGTGGACATTAGTGCGGCCAAGTCTTTTGGGGGTGTTTCATAATAATCTATCATCAGCATTTTTCCAGGACTTACAACCCCCCAACTGGAAGAAAAAATACCAGGAGGTAAAGAAGTTTCAAAATTGGATATCAATGTATCATATATCTGACATGCTGTAATAATCCTTGGTTTTAATAAATTAAACTCATTAATATTTTTTTTCTTGCAGCCATTTACCGACTCAACCCATGTTGTATCATTAGTTAATTTATCGTGAAACAAAAATTTCATCAAATTGGCTCCATTTTGATATACTCGTCATCTTCATTTTCATCATTTTTATATGGAAGTTTTGATGTCAAATATGCCAATGCTTCATCACCAAGGTTCTCCGAATATTTATCCAGCACCTCATTCAGATCTTCTTTTTTTAATAGTTCCTCTAACTCTATTTCATATGGCCTATCCTGAAAATAATCGTCAAAAACTTCGCCAACAATTGCATCCAATGACTCACCATAAGTTTCTATTCGTGGCATATCATTTTTCGTTACTCCGGCTTTCTCTCGCAATATTTTGACTCCACTCCTAACTACTTCTCGAGCCATAACTGCAGAATGTGTAGCTATAATTGCGTAAGATGACGAATCTTTTAAAAGACTCTTCAGCATCTTAATTAATCCCATCTCCAATGTTGGGTGAAGATAAAGCTCCGGCTCATCGAGAATTAATAAACTTTCATCCTTCATTTCAGAAACGATAGCAGGTATCATATAAGCGTACATTAATTGCCCAGAGCTTAAATGAATAGGTTTACCCTGCCTTATAATTTCAAAACCTTTTTTGGAATCTATCTTCTTTAATATCTTACGCTTTTCTTTAGAGTCTTTATTTAAAATAACCTCCTCGCCAGAATCAGTCCATAACCTAAAACTATCAAAATTTATAGCTAATGATAGAGTTTCTATGAGAAGTTTAAATCGAGAGTTTTTTTCCTCATCTTGCCACCAGAAATTTTCGTTATCATACTTTATGATATTCACTATGGAATTAGCTGCATATTCCTTAGGCCATGTGAGATCAAAAACACCACTCTTGTTTTTAAAACCAATATAAGTATAATCATTTACACCTTGCAATTTTCGACCAAGACTAAATCTATTGTTATTTGATTTGTATTTAGATTCACGGCTTTTAACAATGTCTAACTCTGTCTTAAATGATTCGAATGGAGAATATGCTACAACTAGTAATTTATTAAAGTATGGGAACGTGTCATTCGAATTCAACCCTAATATAGAATCCGCAATATAACCAAGTAATGAGGTTTTCCCAACTCCATTTTTACCTATTAAAAGATTTACATCTTCTCTTAAAAAAGAGACTTCATTATCGAATGAAAAGGTTATCGGCTCAATTGTATCAATGAAATTATCAGCAGTGAACGTTATACGTCTGTTTATATTATAACTGCCTGTCGCTATCGAATAGCCAGTTTTGAGGAGAGCATCGCCACTTGAATTATCTCTAAATAAAGCACCACTAAACCCATTCCAAGACTTGTAGATATCATTATTGCCAATAAAATAAGATGCATCACATAATAGCCTCAGTAATTCGTCAGCTTGATCCCTTGGGAAAATATTGCTTATTATTTTATAGTAATCTATATCCGTAGGTAATGAAACCATAACATTTTCGTTCATTACATCATTTATTTTATATATCTTTTCGTCATTTGTTTTAATTGCATTTTTTAAAAAATAGCTTGATGTATCCTCAACGTCTTTAACTAAAACCCTTAAATTTCCTAACTTTTCTTTTTTATTATCTTTTACGTAATAAACCTTGAATAAGATTACAAATCCAAAATCATTCCATGGCGTTTTAAAGTTTGTGCCTATATGATCCTGTAATAAATGAATACCATCAAAATCCTCAACCCCCATTTTTTGGGAAAAATACAATTCCATGCACCCTCCTAAGATGTTTATATATACATAGTCACGTTTTACCCGAATTACTCACAAAGATGATATCAATTGAAAAACTTGCTTAAAATCTCATAATTATAACTTTTGTGACAATCGTCACATTTTTAATGTTAACTACTTATCTGTTTTATCTCGTATTATGCAGCTAATAAGCCCTTTGAGTTATCCTGCTATTTTTCTGCCCGATTTCTCGCCAAATTATCAATCAGTAGTACGCACCAGTTTTGCTGTTACGCGCACTTCGACTTTTACTTGACAGCCTCAACATGCTCAGTTACATCACTTAGTTTATCTCTCTGTACTCCGGCGTCTTTTTTGGAATGTTTTGTTTTCCCGGTGCGTGCGCTCCCCCCTTCTCTTACTCCTACTGCCACTCTGTGCCCTATCTCGCCCTTAGCGGTCACTCTCTTTTAAATCGTATAAAAGGCCATTCAGCGTTCTTTTTTGGAGTACTAAGATGGATCTACCCCTAGTATACGTCAATAAATATACAATAATAGTGGTGATTAACTCTGGCAAGGGCATGAAGTCCTTATCTATGCTATTGATTATAATTGGTAATTTACTTTTGGCGGAAAATGTACATATGGTTACACGCCGATACCAATCACTCACGGAAACCTCGAATTTACAGGGATATAGTTATTTCAACGGCCCCGCAGTGGGGTTAAATGAAAAACCAAATTCGAGGGTATGAACATGAAAAAAGTATTAGCTCTGGTTGTTGCCGCTGCTATGGGTCTGTCTTCTGCTGCGTTTGCTGCTGAAACCACTGCTGCACCAGCGGCCGCTGCGCCAACTGCAACGACCACTGCTGCGCCAGCAAAAACTGTACATCATAAAAAACACCACAAAGCCGCTAAACCTGCTGCAGAGCAGAAAGCGCAGGCCGCTAAAAAGCACCACAAAAAAGCCGCTAAACCTGCTGTAGAGCAGAAAGCCCAGGCCGCTAAAAAGCACCATAAAAAAGCCGCTAAACCTGCTGTAGAGCAGAAAGCCCAGGCCGCTAAAAAGCATCACAAAAAAGCAGTAAAACACGAAGCTGCTAAACCAGCTGCTCAGCCAGCTGCGTAAGGTACAAGCTTAACCGTGCCCTTCGGGGCACGTTGGTAAACCGGCGCTGAACCGGAAAAGGTTCTGCGCCGTTTTTTTATCCGGAGGGCGTATGCTGCGACGCTATCGGTTTGAGCTCATTCTGTTCCTGCTTATTTTATGCGCGCTCATCGCAAGCCATTTTTATCTTTCCTGATTGTAGCACGCTGATTTTACTCCCACTTTCGTGCTGTCCCGTCTATAGTATTTTCATAGGGTTCACTTTTAATAATCATAATTACCCCCACCAGAGTGTGATATGCGTAAATCTGTTGTGTTGTTGCTGGGAACGTTTGGTCTTTTTTCTGGATTTTCACAGGCGGATGATGGCGGCGATGACGCCATTAGCGCGAAAGAGCTTAAGACGCTTTTTTTCGGTCATGACGATCGTACTCGCGTCACCGACCCAACACAGGCCCCCTGGGATGCTATTGGACAACTGGAAACCGCCAGCGGCAACCTGTGCACCGCGACGTTGGTCACCCCGCAATTAGCCCTGACGGCAGGCCACTGCCTGTTGACGCCCCCTAACGGAAAGCCAGACAAAGCGGTAGCCTTACGGTTTGTGTCGCAAAAAGGTGTCTGGCGCTACGAAATCCACGGCATCGAAGGCCGGGTTGATCCTTCTCTGGGTAAACGACTGAAACCGGATGGTGATGGCTGGATAGTGCCGCCCGCGGCAGCGTCATGGGATTTTGGCCTGATCATTCTGCGCTACCCGCCTTCAGGCATTACGCCACTGCCGTTATTCGACGGAGATAAAGCGGCGCTCACCGCCGCGCTGAAAGCCGCCGACCGTAAGGTCACGCAGTCAGGCTACCCGGTCGATCATCTGGATGCGCTTTACACCCATACCGACTGTGTTGTAACGGGCTGGGCACAAACCAGCGTGCTGTCGCACCAGTGCGATACGTTACCGGGTGACAGTGGTTCGCCCTTGATGCTGAAAACCGATAACGGCTGGCAATTGATTGGTGTTCAAAGCTCCGCTCCGGCGGCGAAAGACCGATGGCGAGCCGATAACCGGGCCCTATCCGTCACCGGTTTTCGCGATAAGCTGGAAGCGCTGGCTCAAGAGTAAGCCAGCGCGGCTGCGGGTGAAAAAGGGGTAACGGGTTATCAGGCGAGTTTTATCATGACCATACCCGCCAGCAGCAATATCAGTCCTATCCAGCCTTTGTTATTTAACCGCTGGCCGAACAGTACCCAACCGGCGGCAAGGGTGGCGGCGATACCAAAACCGCCCCACAGCGCATAGGCCACCGAAAGATCGATACCTTTGACCGCCTGCGACAGGGCGCTGAACGCCCCCAGAACCGCGGCTATCGACATCAGGCCATAGACTTTACGACGAAAACCGTCGGAGAATTTCAGCAGAACGTTGGCGAAAATTTCCAGCACGATGGCGAAACCCAGCCAGGCCGCATGAACCCATTCAAACTGTTGCATGGTTCTGCTCCTTCTGCTGTTTGGTCGGTTTACGGGTACCTGATTTAATCAGCACAATACCCGCGACCAGCGTCGTTAACCCGGCGACTTTCATTGTTGTTAATGTTTCGTCAAATATCAGGACGCTGAAGAGTGTAATCAATAAAATACCGATCCCTTCCCACAGCGCATACGCCACACCCAGCGCAATTTTTTTCACCGCAAATGAGAGGAAAATATAGGAAAGTGAAATCATCACCAACATTAAAATAAAACCGGTATTGCCATCGCTGACGCTCGCCCACTTCATCGACAGCGTGCCGGTAATCTCAGCGATAATAGCCAGAGCGAGTAAAATCCAGTAAAACATGTTTTTCTCCTGCTTGAGAATATAATCCATCGTGGCCCGCCGCATGCGGCAAACCAAAAAAATATGAAATTAAATCAGACAGCTAAGCGCGTAGCGCCAGCTCAGGCAGAAGAGATAACTATAGGGCGGTGCGCCAGTGTTGCTCACCAGCAACCAGGCAGAAGGAGGTGAAAAATACAGCGGTGTTGTTTGAAGAATACGTCCTGAACACATTGTCCATAAAATTACAATTATCCGCGTTGTTGCTTCTCGTCTTTGCGGATGAAAATTGTCCTCGGTAGTTAAACACGCTAAATTTGTACCATAAGCCAGGATTTTACTCAAAGTCTTTTCAATTCTTTACCCACACCGTTTGATTTTGGTTAGTTTATTGCAACGCGTTTCACCTTTATTATAAATAAAAAGCGTATTTCGGAGTCACCATGGCTAAACCCATTATTACCCTGAACGGGTTAAAAATTGTCATCATGCTGGGCATGCTGGTGATCATACTGACGGGCGTGCGATTTGCAGCCGACATCATCGTGCCCTTTATTCTGGCGCTGTTTATTGCGGTGATCCTTAACCCGCTGGTACGGCGCATGACGCGGCTACGCATCCCGCGCGTGCTGGCGATTACCCTGCTCATCAGCGTGATTATTGTTGCCATGGTATTACTGGTTGCCTATCTCGGCACCTCGCTGAATGAACTGGCGCGCACGTTACCGAAGTACCGATCGTCGCTGGCGATACCGCTGCTGCAGCTTGAACCCTGGCTGCAACGCGCAGGTATTGAAGTCTCGGTTGAGGAACTCCTTAAATATATCGACCCCAATGCGGCCATGACGATCGTCACCAGCCTGCTGGCGCAGCTTTCGAATGCCATGACCTCCATTTTCCTGCTGTTTTTAACGGTGGTGTTTATGCTGCTGGAGGTGCCTCAACTGCCGGCAAAGCTGCAGCAGATAATGGTCCGTCCGGTTGAGGGCATGGGGGCGATTCAACGCGCGCTGGACAGCGTCTCACGCTATCTGGTGCTGAAAACCGCCATTAGCTTGGTTACGGGTGGTGTCGTCTGGGTGATGCTGCTGGCGCTGGACGTCCGCTTCGCGTTCGTCTGGGGATTACTGGCCTTCGCGCTCAACTACATTCCCAACATCGGTTCCGTGCTGGCAGCGATCCCCCCTATCCTTCAGGTGCTGGTTTTCAGCGGGCTGTATGATGCGCTGGTTCTGCTGGCCGGATATCTGGCCATTAACCTGCTGTTCGGCAATATTCTTGAGCCACGGATGATGGGACGCGGGCTGGGGCTATCCACATTGGTCGTCTTTTTGTCTTTGATTTTCTGGGGTTGGCTGCTCGGTCCCGTCGGTATGCTGCTCTCCGTTCCGCTGACCATCATTGTGAAGATTGGTCTGGAACAGACCGAGGGCGGACAAAGCATCGCCGTGCTGCTGAGCGATATGAGCCAGAAATAGCGCTGACAGGAGGAATGTATAGATCCTCCTGTCTTCGCGATAAGCGCCCGAATAGTTACAAATGAAGATTCACGCCACGCGCGGCGACGGGCTTATCCCAGCGCGTCGACTACTCGCGCCAGCCCATTGCCGGTGCGACATGTTTGAGAATGGACCCAATCACATGCGCATTGTAATCCACACCGAGCTGGTTCGGTACGGTCAACAATAACGTATCCGCTTCAGCAATCGCCTCGTCTTTTTTCAGCTGTTCGATAAGCTTGTCCGGCTCCGCGGCATAGCTGCGGCCGAAGATCGCGCGCGTTTTCTCGTCAAGATACCCCACGCTATCGCTATCGTTGCGGCTGGCACCGAAGTACATCCGGTCACGGTCGTCCATCAGGGCAAAAATACTGCGGCTGACCGACACGCGCGGCTCACGCGTATGCCCTGCCTCTTTCCACGCCTGGCGGTACGCGCGGATCTGTTTTGCCTGCTGAATATGGAACGGCTCACCGGTTTCATCGTCTTTCAGCGTAGAACTTTGCAGATTCATGCCGAGCTTAGCGGCCCATACCGCGGTCGCATTCGAACCGGCGCCCCACCAGATACGCTCGCGCAGCCCTTCGGAATAGGGTTCCAGTCGCAGCAGCCCCGGTGGATTCGGAAACATCGGCTGTGGATTCGGCTTTGCAAATCCTTCGCCGCGCAGAACCTCAAGCAGCACCTCGGTATGACGGCGTGCCATATCTGATTCGTTTTCCCCTTCCTGCGGGACATAGCCGAAATGACGCCAGCCATCAATGACCTGCTCCGGGGAGCCCCGGCTGATGCCAAGCTGCAAACGACCGCCGGAAATCAGATCCGCCGCACCGGCATCCTCGGCCATGTACATCGGGTTTTCATAGCGCATATCAATCACGCCGGTACCGATCTCGATGGTTTTCGTTTTGGCCCCAATTGCGGCCAGCAGAGGGAACGGAGAGCTCAGCTGACGAGCAAAGTGGTGCACGCGAAAATAGGCGCCGTCCGCCCCCAGCTCTTCGGCCGCTACGGCCAGGTCGATGGACTGCAGCAGGGTGTCTGCTGCCGAGCGCGTGCCGGACTGCGGAGAAGGCGTCCAGTGACCAAACGATAAAAAGCCGATCTTTTTCATAATCCTGTGTCCTGATAATGCGTTGCGTTCTCCCTACTGTACGCATTACCTGTGGAGAATAAATGGCGTTTCTTTAACGGAATGATTCAAATAAATTGATTGAAATTTTTTCAGGTCCGTCGGGTGAAAAACGGCTGGTTATCGGTTTGATTTAACGTTACATCTCTATATCAGGACTTTTATATCGGACAGAGAATGAAAAGACGCTATGTTGTTGCGGATGTTTTTACTGATACTCCGTTTCTGGGTAACCCTGTTGCCGTCGTACTCGATGCTCAAGGCATGAACAAAGCACAAATGCAGCAGGTCGCCGTTGAATTTGGCTACAGCGAAACCACGTTCGTTTTGCCGCCAGACAATCCTTCCCATACAGCACGCGTGCGAATCTTTACGCCCTCGCGCGAGATCCCCTTCGCCGGGCACCCGAATGTTGGAACGGCTTACGTGCTTGCCCATTACGCCGCGATGAATCATCAGCGCCTGCCTGATACGCTACACTTCGAGGAAATAGCCGGTGTGGTGCCCGTTCGCCTCTTGCGCGACAACGATACGGTCACTGGCGCAGAACTCCTGGTGCCTGAGGCACTCTCGTGCCGCTCTGAAGTCAGCCCGGAAAGCGTGGCTGCCTGCTTATCCCTGAACACGGAAGATATCCGTACCGAGGTACATAGGCCTGTGGTCGCGTCGGTAGGTCTGCCCTTTCTGATAGCCGAGCTGGCTTCTCGTGAGGCGCTTCGTCGATGCGTGCCGAATTTACAGGGTTTTCGCGCGACTTTACCGCTGGATGGCGCCGTTTCCCTCTACGCCTACACCCTGGATACGAATGCTGATGAACCTCATGATGTGCAGGCCCGCATGTTTACTCCCCGCATGACAGAAGATCCTGCCACAGGCAGCGCGACTGCCGCTGCGACAGCGCTGCTGGCGTTGCACCGCAATAAAACGACGCTTAACCTTAACGTCAGTCAGGGCGTTGATATGGGACGAGCAAGCGTGCTGTTCGCGGGATACGATGCCTCGTCGGGAGAGGCGGTGGTTCGCGTTGGCGGAAATTGCGTGATGACGCTTGAAGGCACATTCTCGCTCTAGCGGAGGAAGGTCCTGTACATTTACCGTGCCTGATGGGATATATTGGCACACTATTTTTATCACAGGTAAAACCAGCAATGGCTCTGATCCCCAAAAACTACGCGAGACTTGAAAGTGGCTATCGCGAAAAAGCGTTAAAAATCTATCCCTGGGTATGCGGACGCTGCTCGCGCGAGTTTGTCTATTCCAATCTGCGCGAACTGACGGTTCACCATATCGATCACGACCATACCAACAACCCGGAAGATGGCAGTAACTGGGAGCTGTTGTGCCTGTTTTGCCACGATCACGAACATTCGAAATACACCGAAGCGGATCAGTACGGTACCACCGTGGTCGCCGGGGAAGACGCGCAAAAAGACGTGGGCGTCGCCACGTTTAACCCGTTTGCCGATTTAAAAGCGATGATGAACAAGAAGAAGTAATGCTTCAACCGCGGCGCGGGAGGCTCAGGGGGCACAGGCCCCCTTCTGCTTTACGCCGCGATCAACGCAAAACGCTCTTTCAGAATTCGGGGGATGTCGTCCTCCGCCAGCTGCCGGGTTTCCGTGCCCTTCGCCGTAATGATTTTCAGCATATTCCCCAGTAAAATCTCGCGTCCCTCCGGTCGATGCTGCACCACCACACGCTTCTGCACAAAAATGGCATCCGGGTGCGTGGAGTTAAGGTAGTTGGCCGGAACGAAATCAATCCACTCCTGTGGCGTGAGATCAAAGCCGTACTGACGGGCCCATTCTCCCGCCACCTTCGCCTGAAGTAGATATTCGCCCTCAGCGCTGCGGCTAAGCCGGAACGTGTCAAAATCCTGTGCAATATCAACATCAAGCGTGTCCAGAGCCATTGGCGCACGAATGCCATAGCTGCCAAACCCGAGGTCGCAAAGCCACTGTCGGCTCTCCAACTCAGCAATTAACGCCATATGGGTTTTTGGCCGCCGTACGGGATAGAACATCGGGCGTGCCGCCACAAAACGGTAAGGAATACCTAACGCCTCCAGCGCCATGGCAAACAGCCCGTTCACCTCATAGCAGTAGCCGCCGCGCCCCTGTGTTAACAGCTTATCGGCAATATCGTCAGGTGCCAGCGAGACAATTTTCCCCGCCTGTACATCCAGATTTTCAAACGGGATTGCAAAAAGCTGATGACGCATAAGCGCATGCAGGGTACCCGTATCGGCAGCCGCGGGGCCAGTGTAGTTTATGCGTTTGAAATACGTGGAAATATCAAAATTATCGCTGTGCATAATGCCTCCTTGTCCTGAACATGTCGGACACTATAGATGGCGTGCATTATTGGCTGTATAGTCAGTTTTATCGAAAATTAGCCTGAACAGATACCATGTCTGCCCCATCCCCGTCCTCTCCTCACTATCGCCGTATTGCGGATATGCTGCGTCTTACAATTACGTCTGGCGCGTTGCGAGCCGGTGACAAGATCATCTCCGCGCGTAAACTGGCCGAACGCGAGCATGTCAGTCTTCCGACGGCGCTTGAAGCGCTGCGCTGCCTTGAGGCCGAGGGGCTGATTGTTGCACGTCCGCGTTCAGGTTATTACATCCACCAGACAAGCCTTCCGCAGCCTGTGGAGCCTTCTCGTTCTCCGCCAGGCCCGGTTCCCGTCACCCTGTCGGCTATGGCCCGGTCGCTGTTCAGCAGTTCAGAAGCCCGTCTGGTGCCTCTGGGTGCAGCCCTGCCCGATCCTGCTTGGCTGCCGGGCGAGACGCTACAGCGGGCGTTGCACTCCGCGGGCCGACGTCTGGACGCGCACGGTCAGAGCTATAGCCTGCCGCCGGGAAGACGTGATTTGCGAAGCAAGATTGCCGCGCGTTCTGCACAGTGGGGAGCCCGTTTCAGCGCGGATGACCTTATTATCACCGCAGGTGCGACGCAGGCGTTGCGCCTTGCGCTACGAGCCGTGTGCCAGCCCGGTGATGTGGTGGCGATTGAGCAGCCAGCCTACTTTGGTACGCTCCTGCTGCTGGAGGATTTGGGTCTGAAGGCCTTATCGATCCCCACCGATCCTGTTGAGGGCCTGCTGCTGGAACCGCTGGCGGACGCCATTCGGTGCCACCGCCCGGCCGCCGTTCTGGCCTCCCCTACAGTGCAAAACCCTTTGGGCGCCAGTATGCCCGTCACGCGTAAGCAGGAACTCGTTGCCCTGCTTGACGCGGCAGATATTCCTCTCATTGAAGATGATGTTTACGGCGATCTTGTCGGCGAGGGACAACGTCCCCCAGCCTGTAAAGCGTTCGACCAGAGTGGAAATGTCATTTATTGCAGCTCCCTGTCTAAAACGCTTGCGCCCGGCTGGCGAATCGGCTGGGTTGCCGCCGGACGCTACTTTCCGCAGGTTTTACAGGCCCGCATGGCCGGAGACTGGGCAGGCGCTCCGCTGCTGGAAGCCGCAACCAGCGAAGTCCTGGCGAGCGGCGATTATGATCGCCATCTGCGGCGGCTCAAGCGTCGCGTTGCGGAGGGAATAGACGCCGTCGTGGCGCGGGTCGAGGCAAGTTTTCCTCCCGGCACGCGTGTTAACGCGCCCGCCGCGGGTTACTTGCTGTGGGTAGAACTTCCTTTGCAGGTCAACGCGCTGGAGGTACATCGTCGCGCGCTGGCGCTGGGTATTGGCGTCAGCCCCGGCCCGCTGTTTTCCCCTGCCGCAGAGCTGTCTCACTTTTTGCGGCTAAACTGCGCAAACGAACCGACGCCCCGCCTGCTGAATGCCGTGGAGCGGATTGGGGCGCTGTGTTATGAACTGGCGGATGCGCGGCCGTGACGGTCTGCGGTCCTTTTTCACAAATTGAGGATTGCGCGCTCTTTAACGACAGCGTCAGGATTGGCTCTTTTTATCGCGGCCAGAAAAGCCGTGAAGTTATGATTCCAGAGGGTGAGATTGTTATAAAACTGCACCTGCTTTTCATTAGCACCGTCACGGTAAATAACAATCCAGACCCGTCGGCTATTTATCTCGATATTCCCCGGCCCGATTTTAATGATAGTAGCCAGCGCAATCTTACGGGTGGCGTTGTTTTTAACTTCATATAAAAACTGGTCATCATAAAACCATGTTTTACCTGCATTCCCGCCAAAAATTAAGGGGTTAGCAGATATCTTTTTCATCCCGTTATGATCTGAAATAAGGCGCTTTGCCTGACGAATACGTCTGACAACAAATCTTAACAGGATGAAAAGCGCAATGAGGGGCAGCGCGACTGATATCATTTTTAGGCTCTCGTACATATCCCTGCCCCGTCATACATTCTTATTAACGCCGTGAGTATAACGCGGCGATCGTTTATGACAATATCCTACCTTGCCACCGGCAAATCTGCGTACCGCGTCGTATACGCCGGTGACAGCATCTCACGCTTCATCGCCCAGGATTTCTCAATCCCCTGCCCGGCAAACCATATCTTCCCTTTGCCGGAATGGTTTACGCTGTCGATTATCTCCATCAGCGCTGCGCTATTGGCACACAGGCGGTTATCATCAAACAAATTCAGCTGGGCGACGCCGCTGCTGAAAAAATCCGCCAGCATCACCCCCGCTTTCATATAGCGATACCCGTCAAGCCATATACGCCCCAGCGCCTCCGTGGCAGCACGGATGATATCGCGCGTGTCATTAGTGGGTGTCATCAGGGTGACTGAGGCCTGGTTGCCGTAATAAATTTCGTTGTCGGCATGCGGGCTGGTGCGCACAAACACGCTGATAAAGCGGCAATACTGATGCTCGCCGCGCAGTTTTTCGGCGGCACGCTCCGCGTAGGCACAAATGGCCTGGTGCATCTCTTCGTATTGCGTAATACGGTGTCCAAACGAACGACTACAGATAATTTGCTGCTTCGTCGGGGTAAACTCTTCCAGATCAAGACAAGGCTCACCGCGAAGCTCGCGCGCCGTGCGTTCCATTACCACGTTAAAATGTTTGCGAATGACCCAGGAGGACGCTTCCGCCAGCTCCAGCGCCGTGGTAATCCCCATGGCGTTGAGTTTTTTCGTGATGCGTCGCCCGACACCCCACACTTCCTCTACCGGCACCTTCGCCAGCAGCTTACGCTGCCGTTCGCGATCCGATAGATCGACCACGCCGCCGGTGGCAGACCACCGCTTCGCCGCATAGTTGGCCAGCTTCGCCAGCGTTTTGGTCGGGGCAATACCGACCCCAACGGTCAACCCCGTATTTTTAGCGACCTGGTTGCGCATCTGATGGCCAAAAGCCTCCAGCGACATGCAGCGGCTGACGCCCGACACGTTCACGAAGGCTTCATCAATCGAGTAGATCTCAATTGCCGGAGCAAGATCGGTCAGCGTTTGCATCACCCGGCTGCTGAGATCGGCATACAGCGCATAGTTCGAGCTAAAAACATACACCCGCGCCGGATAACCCTTCTCCTTGAATTTAAAGTAGGGCTCACCCATTTTTATGCCGAACTGTTTGGCCTCCCGCGACAGCGAAATAATGCAGCCGTCGTTGTTCGAGACCACCACGATGGGTTTGCCCTCCAGATCGGGGCGAAACACCCTCTCGCAGGAGGCATAAAAGCTATTCACATCAACCAGTGCGAACATGTTTATACGTTTTGAGGGTGTGAGTGACAACGCCGAAGATTTGTAGCTCCTCTTCTGACTGGAAGGTAATCGGCTGATAGCGGGCATTATGCGGCAGCAACCTCAAAACCGGACGGGTCTGTAGCTCTTTCACCGTAAACTCACCGGCAACCGACGCCACGACGATATCCCCATGTTCGGCATTTAACGAACGATCGACCACCAGCAGATCGCCGTCGCCGATCCCAGCCCCAATCATCGAGTCACCACTCACTTTTATAAAGTAGGTCGCACTAGGGTGCCTGACCGCCAGCCGGTTAAGATCGAGACGATCCTCCACATAATCCTGCGCCGGGCTGGGGAAGCCGCAGGCGACGCGCTCCAGAAAGAGAGGTAATTCAATGACTTGATTAGAGTGATAAGAAAAGAGAGTGCCCATAAATGCTTTCCTGCCGTAATGCTGTATATAAATACAGTATTACGGATTATGGGCCAGGATCAAGATGCTTTCCGGCGGTGAAGCCGAACGTATTGAAGTTTGAACGGATTTAGTTCAACGATCGGCCTACCAGCGTATTCAGCGTTTCCAGAGCGTCAGGCGGCAGTTGCAGTTCTCCTGCTGCGAGATTTTGCCGCAGATGCGCCACGGAAGAGGTGCCGGGGATCAGCAGAATATTCGGGGAACGTTGCAGCAGCCATGCCAGCGCAACCTGCATCGCGGTTGCGCCAAGGGAATCCGCGACGGCCTGCAGATCGCTGGATTGCAGTGGCGTAAAGCCGCCCAATGGGAAAAACGGCACATAGGCAATCCCCTGCTGCGCCAGTAAATCCACCAGCGCATCGTCGCCGCGGTTCACTATGTTGTACATGTTCTGCACGCAGACAACAGGCACCATCTTCTGCGCTTCCGCAATCTGAGTGACCGTGACATTGCTCAGACCAATGTGGCGTACCAGCCCTTGCTGCTGTAACTCTGCGAGGGTGGAAAGCGGTTCAGCAATCGATCCTTCTGCCGGGCCGTGAGCGCTAAACATGATCCGCAGATTCACCACATCCAGTACATCCACCTGCAGATTACGCAGGTTATCATGCACCGCCTGAGTCAGCTCCTGCGCGGAAAAGGCCGGCAGCCAGGCACCTTTATCGTTGCGGCGGGCCCCGATCTTGGTGACGATAGTGAGATCGTCCCGGTACGGATGAAGCGCCTCGCGGATCAGCTGATTGGTCACATGGGGACCATAAAAATCGCTGGTATCAATATGATTCACCCCCGCCGCCACGGCTTCGCGTAACACCTCCAGCGCGGCATTTTTATCTTTCGGAGGGCCAAATACGCCCGGTCCGGCAAGCTGCATCGCGCCGTACCCCAGTCGTTTAACCGTCCGCGTACCGAGCGCGTACGTCCCGCTTTTATCAATGCTGCTCATGTTGACCTTCCTCATAAAAATGATCCGGATTTACAACAGGTTCCTGACCGGAGCCCTTCGTTAAGCGCGAGTTAAATTAAAGTTTAAATTCTATACGACGATAGTATTGGTGTACCTCTGCCTCTTCTCTAACGGACGACCGCTATGCTGAAAAATCTGCACGTGATTACCGGTATTATCTTTGCCCTCACCATATTCTGTCTGCTGCAAGTTGTCACGGGAGGGTTGTTCTACTCCGCCGTCAGCAACGATCGCCATAACTTCCAGAACTCCGGCGTGCTCAATGCCCAGCAGGAAAATCTGAGCGACAGCGTAAACACGCTGGTAAAAACGCGCGTCACCGTGACCCGCGTGGCGATCCGCTACCTGAAAAACCAGCGCGATCCGGCTTCCCTTGCCGCGATCAACAAACTGCTTGATACCGCAAGTAACTCGCTGGCTAAAGCAGAAACCTATAACAAAGCGTGGCAGAAACTGCCGCAGGTTAACGGCCAGAATGCGGCGTTAACTGACGAGATGCAAAAATCCTGGAATCAGATGCATGAGGTCATGCGTTTGTCGATTCAGTATCTTCGCGCCGACAACTACCAGGCCTATGGCGATCTGGATGCTCAGCAGGCACAGGATGATATGGAAGCGGTCTACAACCGCTGGCGCGCCGAAAACAACACGCTGCTGAAAGCGGCAACCGAAGAGAACCAAAGCAGCTTTACGCAAATGCAGTGGACGCTGGCAGTCATTTTCCTGGCCGTTATCGCCGTGCTGGTGGTCATCTGGCAGGGGTTACAACACCTGCTGTTAAAACCACTCAACACCATTATGAACCATATTCGCGCCATTGCGGGGGGCGACCTGACGCAGAATATCGCGCTCTCTGGCCGCAATGAAATGGGTCAACTGGCCGCAGGCCTGCATGAGATGCAACAATCTCTGGTGACTACCGTCAGCGCCGTGCGCGGCAGTACCGACTCCATCTACACCGGCGCAGGTGAAATTGCCGCAGGCAGCAACGATCTTTCCGCTCGCACCGAAGAGCAGGCCGCCTCGCTCGAAGAGACGGCCGCCAGCATGGAAGAGCTGACCGCGACGGTTAAACAGAACTCCGATAACGCCCGTCAGGCTACGTTACTGGCGAAGAATGCCTCTGAAACCGCAGCACGTGGTGGCCACGTCGTGGATAACGTGGTTCGCACCATGACCGAAATTGCCGACAGTTCCCAGCAGATTGCCCACATTACTGGCGTGATTGACAGCATCGCGTTCCAGACCAATATTCTGGCGCTTAACGCCGCGGTAGAAGCCGCACGCGCCGGGGAACAGGGGCGTGGTTTTGCGGTCGTCGCAGGCGAAGTCCGTACGCTGGCGAGCCGCAGTGCACAGGCGGCGAAAGAGATCAAAGGGCTTATCGAGAACTCCGTCAGCCGGGTGAATACCGGTTCTGAGCAGGTTAGCGAAGCGGGCGCGACCATGAAGGAGATTGTCGCCGCCGTGACCCGCGTAACCGATATCATGGGTGAGATTTCGTCGGCCTCCGATGAGCAGAGCCGCGGTATTGAACAGGTGAGCCTGGCCGTTTCGCAAATGGACAGCGTGACGCAGCAAAACGCCGCGCTGGTGCAGCAGTCCGCGACGGCGGCGGCGGCACTGGAAGATCAGTCCGAACAGCTGCGTCAGGCTGTGGCCGCGTTTCGTCTGAACGGAAAAGAACACGCAGTCGCCTCACGTCCGGCAAATGTGAAAACGCCGCAGCTACTGCGTCCGGCAACGGCTAACGCCACGCCTGACAGTCACTGGGAAACCTTCTGAGTCACAGGCGGGCGATCGCCTCGCCCGCGAAAACCGCCTTAACGGCTGCGCTTGGCGTGCCGTTCCCAGTTCTCCTGTTTCGCTTCATCGGATTTCCGCAGTGAAACGTAACATGCCCCGCTGCCGCCGTGATGCGGCAGCGCCACGCAGAAAGCCTGCACTTCCTCGAACTCAGTTAACCAGCGTGCCAGATAGCTGCGCACCACATTGGGATGCGAATTCTGTTCGCGCCCTTTCCCGTGAATGATGATCAGGTTACGTAATCCGTCACGACGGGCCTGACTGATAAAAGAATACAGCATCTGTCGGCAGCGTTCGGCGGGCTGACGCAACAGGTTTAAGCTGGCCTGTCGGTCGTATTTCCCCGAACGCAGCTTCTCTATAACGCCCTGCTGTACCCCTTCGCGCTGGAACGTCAGCGGTTCTTCAAGGGGCAGGAGTTCCAGAAACCCCAGCGTCAGAAAGTTGTCCAGCTGTTCAGTATCCATCTCCTGCCGCGCCCGTGCGTTTCTCATCGGCTGCCAGTGGATATCCGAGCAGCGCTTCATGGGCTGGACATCCTCCATGGCGTCAAGAAAAAGTGATTTGTCGTCAGGGTTCATGGGGATCCTCCGGCTACTTCTGAGGGAGGTACTATACCTGTGCCAGACATGTGTCTCAATAACCGTCAGCGGCCCACTCACGGCATATATATTTACCCGGCGAATATATAATAAGGGTGATACGCACTTAAACCAGACTTAACTAAAACTTCAGTGAAGGTAAAATAAGTGATTTACGTTAAAAATTCGTGAAATCAATCACTCGTCAACCTGTCTTTTTTCGGAAAAGGTGTTATAACTAAATAAACCTGCCCCATGGAAATAATACTCAGGACTGGCAAAAGGACGTACTGCTGTGTGTACTGTAGGGTCTGTCTGATGTCGGGCAGACTCTGTTTTTTTATTTTGAATTTTCCGCTGCGTCTATTTTTCTCGCTTCCCTTCTGAATTGCGTAATTAAGGATTCGGCAAGAGGTGTCTGACGTGAATCACGTCGCTGAATTAAATAATACGCGGCTTTTGGAAGCGATTCGACAACCGGCAGAATGACGAGACGGTGCGCCAGAAGCGGGTCAGAGCCCAACTCCTGCGGCAGGATACTTAAAAAATCACTTTGCGCAACCAAGCTTATACAGGACGAAAATGTTTCACACACCACCCCAATTCGCGGTATTTGCGAGCGGTGGCGAAATAGATCTTCTAATTGCTTATAATAGCTTCCCCGCGGCGTCGGCATTGTCCAGTTATAATGCAAAAGTTCATTAATGGATGTTGCCCCTGTCGCCGGATGCCCTTCCCGGCAAAATACCGCAAACGGTTTTTCAAACAACTTTTCGAACGTAAATTCATGGTCGTAAGGCCCCTGATAATAGGTGTTAATGGTGAAATCCAGCTCACCCTGGCGTAATTCATTGATCATCGACACCAGCTGCCCTTCCATAATCCGCACCTTGACCTGGGGGTGTTGTGCATGAAAGCGCGTAATAACGGCGGGCATCAGGCTGCGTGAAACGCTGGCGCCCATCCCGATATTGATCTGCCCGGCCAGTTCCCCCTGCCGCTGGCGAATATCATCCTGCGCCGCACGCAACTCTTCCAGAATCAGTCTGGCGCGCTGGTAGAAGCCCTCGCCACACTCGGTCAAGGCAACACCTTTACTCCGGCGCACAAAAAGCTGTGCCGCCATACCCTCTTCCAGCTCTTTGATCGATTTGGTCAGCGCTGGCTGCGAAAGATTCAGCGTCCTGCTGGCACCGCGAATACTGCCCTGACGCGCGACTTCAACAAACGCCCGGATTTGATGAAATTTAATCTGAAATGTCATAGCCCGACCGATAACCGTTGTTTATCAGAGTAAAGAAACTGTCATCTACTTTAATGGAAAGGGATATGCGAGGGTAATTCCTGAACGGTTAAAACTGTGAAAAATCGGTTAGTGATAATTAAAAACTATCACAGCGTGAAGCAGTTCACATTTTTTAATGATGACGGGAAGAGATATGGACACACTGGCGCAGTACATCCAGACATTAACGCCGCAGCTGAGCGCGTGGCGTCGCGATTTTCACCATTTTGCGGAATCCGGCTGGGTAGAGTTTAGAACTGCAGCGAAAGTCGCTGAAATTCTTGATTCGCTGGGGTACGAACTGGCGATGGGCCGTGATGTGGTGGATGCCGAAAGCCGAATGGGATTGCCCGATGACGCAACGCTGGCGCGAGAATTTGCCCGAGCGCGTGCGCAAGGCGCCCCCGAAAAATGGCTGGCACCGTTTGAAGGCGGATTTACCGGCATTGTGGCGACCCTTAAGACTGGCCGCCCGGGGCCAACCCTGGCGTTTCGCGTAGACATGGATGCCCTTGATTTAAGCGAAGCGCAGGACAACAGCCATCGCCCGTTCCGCGACGGTTTTGCCTCCTGCAACCCGGGAATGATGCACGCCTGCGCGCATGACGGCCATACCACCATTGGTCTGGGACTGGCGCAGGTGCTTAAGCAGAATGAAGCGCAGCTCAACGGCACCATCAGGCTCATCTTTCAGCCTGCCGAAGAAGGGACGCGCGGCGCACGCGCTATGGTTGCCGCCGGGGCGCTGGATGGCGTGGACTATTTTACTGCCATCCATATCGGTACCGGCGTGCCTGCCGGAACGGCGATCTGCGGCAGCGATAACTTTATGGCGACCACCAAGTTCGACGTGAATTTTACGGGCGTTGCCGCACACGCAGGCGGAAAACCGGAGGATGGGCGAAACGCCCTGCTCGCCGCCGCGCAGGCCGCTCTCGCCTTACACAGCATCGCACCGCACAGTGAAGGGGCTTCCCGCGTCAACGTCGGGGTCATGCAGGCCGGAAGCGGCCGCAACGTGGTGCCCGCGAATGCGCTCATCAAAGTGGAAACCCGCGGGGAAAGCGAAGCCATAAATCAGTATGTCTTTGAACGCGCGCAGGCCGTCATTACCGGGGCGGCCGCACTCTACGGCGTGAAGGCGGAGATGCGTCTGATGGGGGCCGCCACCTCCAGCGCGCCCACACCGGCCTGGGTTGATTATCTGCGCGAACAGGCGAGCCAGGTTTCCGGCATTGATCGCGCTATCGATAAGGTCAAAGCCCCCGCCGGCTCCGAAGACGCCACGCTGATGATGGCCCGCGTGCAGCAAAACGGCGGCATGGCGTCGTATATGGTATTCGGCACGGATTTGAGCGCCGGCCATCACAACGAAAAATTCGACTTCGATGAACAGGTTATGGCTATCGCCATCGAAACGCTGGCGCGGACTGCGCTCAATTTTCCGTGGACGCGAGGTGTGTAATGCAGGAGAACTACGCTTTTATTGCCGATGCCATCGATACGCGATGTCAGACGCTAACCGATATAGCCGATGCCATCTGGGATCACCCTGAAACCCGCTTTGAAGAATTTTGGTCCGCCGAACGACTCGCCGGCGCGCTGGAGGCCGAAGGCTTTACGTTGACTCGCGAGGCGGGCGGTATTCCAAACGCTTTTATTGCGAGCTACGGCAGTGGGAAACCGGTTATCGCCCTGCTCGGTGAATACGATGCGCTGGCCGGGCTAAGCCAGCAGGCGCATTGTGCAACCGCGCAATCCGCCACGCCGGGAGCGAATGGTCACGGCTGCGGGCATAACCTCCTGGGCACCGCGGCGCTGGCCGGTGCGGTGGCGGTAAAAAGCTGGCTTGAACAGCATGGCGGTAGCGGAACGGTGCGTTTTTACGGCTGCCCCGGGGAAGAAGGCGGCTCCGGCAAAACCTTTATGGTGCGGGAAGGACTGTTTGATGACGTCGATGCCGCCGTCACCTGGCACCCGGAAGCCTTTGCCGGCATGTTTAACGTCAGCACCCTGGCCAATATTCAGGCCGCCTGGCGTTTTCACGGCGTGGCGGCGCATGCGGCCAACTCCCCTCATCTGGGGCGCAGCGCGCTGGATGCCGTGACGCTGATGACGACCGGCACCAACTTCCTTAATGAACACATCATTGAGAAAGCGCGTGTCCATTACGCCATCACCGATACCGGCGGGATTTCGCCCAACGTGGTGCAGGCCCAGGCCGAAGTGCTGTACCTGATCCGCGCCCCGGAGATGGCCGATGCGCAGCAGATCTACGAACGCATTGAGAAAATCGCCCAGGGCGCGGCAATGATGACCGAAACCACCGTGGAGTGTCGCTTTGATAAAGCTTGCTCCAGCTACCTGCCGAACCGCACGCTTGAGGCGGCAATGTATCGGGCGTTACAACACTACGGCACGCCGGCGTGGACTGCTGAAGAGCGCGACTTTGCCCGTGAGATCCGCGCTACGCTCACGTCCAACGACCTGCAGAACAGCCTCAAAAATATAGCCGCCACGGGCGGAGACGCCGGTAAAGCCTTTGCCCGCCGTCATCAGGAGACACTCCTGGTGGATGAGATTGCGCCCTATGCCATTACCGATAACGTGCTGGCGGGTTCAACGGATGTGGGTGACGTCAGCTGGAAAATGCCGGTCGCCCAGTGCTTCAGCCCCTGCTTTACCGTGGGAACGCCGCTGCATACCTGGCAACTGGTGGCACAGGGGCGAACCTCCATTGCTCACAAAGGCATGCTGCTGGCCGGGAAAGTCATGGGCGCCACGGCACTGAATCTGCTGCAGGATGCAGCCCTGCTAAAAAAATGTCGTGAAGAGTTCGAACAACAAATACAAGAAAAACCGTACGTGTGTCCGATCCCACAGGGCGTGACACCGTCACCTTTAAAATAAAAAAACACAACACAACAACACAACACTCCCGAGGAACGCCCATGAGTATGTCATCCATACCTTCGCATTCCCCATCCGGTAAGCTCTATGGCTGGGTTGAAAGGATCGGCAATAAAGTGCCACACCCTTTCCTGCTGTTTATCTATCTGATTGTCATTTTGATGGTTGCCACCGCCGTGCTCTCCGCCTTTGACGTGAGCGTGCGAAGTCCGGCCGATGGCAGCCTGGTGGCGGTGAAAAACCTGCTCAGCGTTGACGGGCTGCACTGGTTTTTACCTAACGTCATCAAAAACTTCAGCGGCTTCGCCCCGCTGGGCGCCATTCTGGCACTGGTATTAGGGGCCGGGCTGGCAGAGCGCGTGGGTTTGCTGCCTGCATTGATGGTAAAAATGGCATCCCACGTCAGCGCACGTTACGCCAGCTATATGGTGCTGTTTATCGCCTTCTTCAGCCATATCTCCTCCGACGCCGCGCTGGTGATCATGCCGCCAATGGGGGCGTTGATCTTCCTCGCCGTCGGGCGGCACCCGGTGGCGGGCCTGCTGTCGGCAATTGCGGGTGTCGGCTGCGGATTTACCGCCAACCTGCTGATTGTCACCACTGACGTATTGCTCTCGGGCATCAGCACGGAGGCGGCGAAAACCATTGACGCAGCAATGCACGTCAGCGTAATCGACAACTGGTACTTTATGGCCAGCTCAGTGATTGTTCTGACGATTGTCGGCGGGCTGATTACCGACAAGATCATCGAGCCGCGTCTGGGCAAATGGGAAGGCCGTAGCGATGAAACGCTGGAGACGCTGAGCAAAGAGCAGAAATTCGGCCTGCGCGTGGCCGGTATTGTCTCGCTGGTATTCATCGCCATGGTCGCGCTGATGGTGGTGCCGGAAAACGGTATTCTGCGCGATCCAGTTAAACATACCGTCCTGCCCTCGCCGTTTATACAGGGTATTGTGCCGCTGATCATTCTCTTCTTCTTTGTCGTTTCGCTCGCTTATGGTATCGCCACCGGCAAAATTCGCCGTCAGGGCGATCTGCCGCAGCTGATGATCGAACCGATGAAAGAGATGGCGGGTTTTATCGTCATGGTGTTCCCGCTGGCGCAGTTTGTGGCGATGTTTAACTGGAGCAACATGGGCAAGTTTATGGCCGTGGGCCTGACCGACGCGCTGGAAGCTGCCGGATTAAGCGGCGTACCGGCGTTTGTCGGCCTGGCGCTATTGTCGTCCCTGCTGTGCATGTTCATCGCCAGCGGCTCCGCCATCTGGTCGATTCTGGCCCCGATCTTCGTGCCGATGTTTATGATGCTGGGCTTCCATCCGGCGTTTGCGCAGATCCTGTTCCGCATCGCCGATTCGTCAGTGATCCCGCTTGCACCGGTTTCGCCGTTTGTCCCGCTGTTTTTAGGCTTTCTGCAGCGCTATAAACCCGAGGCAAAACTGGGTACCTACTATTCGCTGGTTTTGCCCTACCCGCTTATCTTTTTAGGGGTATGGCTGGTGATGCTGGTGGCATGGTATCTTGTCGACCTGCCGATTGGGCCGGGGATCTACCCGAGGCTGAACTAAAGGAATGAGGATGCTGAGATTACTCGAAGATAAAATTGCGACGCCGCTTGGGCCGCTGTGGGTGATCGCGGACGAGCAGTCTTGTCTGCGCGCCGTTGAATGGGAAGAGCACAGCGACCGCATGGAAGAGCTGCTGAACATTCATTATCGGGCGCAAGGTTTTGAACGTATCCGCGCCACCAATCCGGGTGGGCTGAGCGATAAGCTTGCGGCGTACTTCGAGGGCGATCTCAGCATCATCGATACACTCCCCACCGCCACGGCTGGCACCCCTTTCCAGCGTGAAGTGTGGCAGGCGCTGCGGGCCATTCCCTGCGGGCAGGTCATGCATTACGGTCAGCTCGCGGAGCAGCTGGGCCGCGCAGGCGCCGCGCGGGCGGTGGGGGCCGCCAATGGCTCTAATCCTGTTAGCATTGTCGTTCCCTGCCATCGCGTCATCGGACGCAACGGTACCCTGACCGGCTATGCCGGTGGCGTGCAGCGCAAGGAGTGGTTGCTGCGTCACGAAGGATATCTTCTGCTGTAGATCCCAGGCTTTTTGTGCTTAATTTTCTACCGGTTAGGCTAAAAATCCATAATCAAGCTGTGGAATTTCAAGAAGATGGCGACACATTGTCGTCTCTTGTCCTTATTGATGGTTTGTCAGGCTTACGTACTTACCAAAAAGATGTTAAAATTGACCAATATCAATTAAGGCTTGAGCAAACCTATGATCCCGGAAAAGCGAATTATACGACGCATTCAGTCTGGCGGTTGTGCTATCCATTGCCAGGATTGCAGCATCAGCCAGCTCTGTATCCCGTTTACCCTGAATGAGCATGAACTCGATCAGCTTGATAATATCATCGAGCGCAAAAAGCCTATTCAGAAAGGGCAGACGCTGTTTAAAGCCGGAGACGAACTGAAATCGCTCTATGCTATCCGCTCTGGCACCATCAAGAGCTATACCATCACCGAACAGGGTGATGAGCAGATCACCGGCTTCCATCTGGCGGGTGACCTGGTGGGCTTTGATGCCATCGGCACAGGCCATCACCCGAGCTTTGCTCAGGCGCTTGAAACCTCTATGGTTTGCGAAATCCCGTTTGAAACGCTGGACGACCTGTCCGGTAAGATGCCTAACCTGCGTCAGCAGATGATGCGTCTGATGAGCGGTGAGATCAAAGGCGATCAGGACATGATTCTGCTGCTTTCTAAAAAGAATGCAGAAGAGCGCCTGGCCGCGTTTATCTACAACCTCTCCCGCCGCTTCGCCGAACGGGGTTTCTCGCCGCGCGAATTCCGTCTGACCATGACCCGTGGTGATATCGGTAACTACCTGGGCCTGACCGTGGAAACCATCAGCCGTCTGCTGGGTCGTTTCCAGAAAAGCGGGATGCTGGCCGTTAAGGGTAAATACATCACTATCGAAAACGGTGAAGCACTGGCCGTGCTTGCCGGTCATGCCCGCAACGTGGCATAACTCTCCGCATGTTGATCACCAGACTGATAAATTCACATGATTTATTAGTCTGGTATAATCACTTCCGCTTTAAGCCGTCTTCACCGTAGCACATCCCCACACAGCGCCTGAAAGGTTGTCGTTGAGGTTATGAATTGAGAGAAAGTTTGTTTTTCGTTTCAGTCGTGATTGCCTCAGTGACCTTTATCTTCATCTGGATCATGCTTGTCGGCCCAATGAAGGGGGAGGAAAAAACCTACGTGCAGGACTCCACGACGTTTGCAATAGCGGTGATGGTGCTGCTGTTTATTGCTTTTATCGCGGTGACAACCACGGTGCTTTTCCTCTGATAAATTTTCATGAATTATTGATCTGACAAAAGCTCTCCTCTGTTTCATTCAGGATATATAGGTTACTCTTTTACTTACAGACTGTGGTGACAGTAGTAAGGAGACCTGTATGGCCAAGTATCAAAACATGCTGGTAGCTATCGATCCTAATCAGGACGATCAGCCGGCATTACGACGTGCTGTGTATCTACATCAACGGATTGGCGGCAAAATCAAAGCGTTTTTGCCGATCTATGACTTCTCGTATGAGATGACCACCCTTCTGTCGCCTGACGAGCGCACCGCTATGCGTCAGGGCGTCATCAGTCAGCGTACCGCGTGGATCCGTGAACAGGCGAAGTATTACCTTGAAGCGGGGGTTCCTATTGATATCAAAGTGGTCTGGCATAACCGACCTTTTGAAGCCATTATCCAGGAAGTCGTTGCCGGTGGACACGACCTGCTGCTGAAGATGGCGCACCAGCACGACAAGCTGGAATCCGTGATCTTCACCCCAACCGACTGGCACTTGCTGCGTAAATGCCCTTGCCCGGTCTGGATGGTGAAAGACCAGCCGTGGCCGGAGGGCGGGAAAGCCGTAGTGGCGGTAAACCTCGCCAGCGAAGAGGATTATCATAATTCACTCAACGAGAAGCTGGTGAAGGAAACCATCCAGCTCGCTGACCAGGTCAATCACACTGAAGTGCATCTGGTGGGCGCCTATCCAGTCACCCCAATCAATATCGCCATTGAGTTGCCTGAATTTGACCCCAGCGTCTATAACGACGCCATTCGCGGCCAGCATTTGCTGGCCATGAAAGCGCTGCGCCAGAAGTTCAGCATTGACGAGAACATGACGCACGTAGAGAAAGGGCTGCCTGAAGAGGTGATCCCGGATTTAGCAGAACATTTGCAGGCCGGGATTGTGGTCCTGGGGACCATTGGCCGGACCGGTATTTCTGCCGCGTTCCTCGGCAATACCGCCGAACAGGTGATCGACCATCTGCGCTGTGACCTGCTGGTCATTAAGCCAGATGAGTTCCAGACGCCGATTGAGCTGGACGATCCGGAAGACGATTAATATAACCCTGTCAGCCCGCCGCTCCGGCGGGCTTTTTTTTTCAGCTCTCCATCACCGGCTTCGGCTGTTCACCCGGCTCATCCTGCATCCACGGCGCGTGCAATACCATGCTCGGCAGTGCCAGCTTAATCTCCTGAGCATTCAGCCCTTCAAGAATACGGATATTGATCTCCTGCTGGATATCCATGTATTTGTTGTAATCCGCGGTATTGACGATATGAACGACTTCAAACGTCAGACGGTCGCGGTCAAATCCGAGAAAATGGGCACGATCGAATTTTGTCTCACCCACATCGGTGATGATTTGCCTGACCATATCCCCCACGTAGCGCAGCTTATCGGGCGGCGTGTCGCTGGCCACGCCAAAGGTAAAGACGATACGACGTGTCTGCATACGTTTGTAGTTGTGGAGTGTTTGCTGGAGCAAAATGGCGTTGCCGCAGACGATCTGCTCCCCGCTCAGGCTGCGTATGCGGGTCGTTTTAAGGCCAATGTGCTCTACCGTCCCCGCCACGTCGTTGAACACCACAAAATCACCAATTTCAAACGGCTTATCAAAACCAATGGACAGGGAGGCAAACACGTCGCTCAGGATCGTTTGTACGGCGAGAGCGATGGCAATCCCCCCCACCCCAAGGCTGGCAACCAGAGCAGTGATGTTGACGCCCGCGTTAGCAAGAATAGACAGCAGCATCACTGACCAGACAATGGCACGGAGAATAAGCCCCGTGATCACCAGCGTAACCGGATTTTTATGACTTCCCGGTGCCAGCATGACGTGACGTAGCCACGACACAACGCCCTGATCCATCCACAGTGCCACCTGAATCGCGAAAACCAGGAACCAGGCATGGCTGACCGTGCCAAAAAGATGATCGGGTAAGTCAACAAAACGCAGGCTGAACAGAAGTGCTACGACAAAAAGCAGGATCCGACTCGTCCTGTTAAGCATATCGCTCAGGATAAAACGCATCCGGTTGGTGGTCGGGTGTTTGTCGCCCCAGGTGGTGATCCCTTTCTTAACGAACGCGATCAGGCGCGTCAGCAGCCAGTACACCAGCAGCGTGACAAAGACAACCGTGGCGACGCCTACCCAAAATGTCGGCGTCATCATCAACGCGATGATGTCGAAGCGGGACAGAAATTGCATTACACCTCCTCGTCTTACACAAAGGGTAAAGTATAGACAGAGGAGAAAAGCTGACCGCAGAAATAAGAAAACCGCCCCGAAGAGCGGTTTGTCAGGGTGAAGCGAAATTACAGTGCTTTCAGAATCGCATCCACGCTGGCTTTGGCGTCGCCAAACAGCATGTGGGTGTTCTCTTTGAAGAACAGCGGGTTCTGCACGCCAGCATAGCCGGTGTTCATGGAGCGTTTGAAGACAATCACGTTCTGCGCCTTCCATACTTCCAGAACCGGCATACCCGCGATTGGGCTGCGCGGATCGTCCTGCGCCGCCGGGTTAACGGTGTCGTTAGCACCAATGACCAGCACGGTGTCGGTATCGGCGAAATCATCGTTGATCTCGTCCATCTCCAGCACGATGTCGTAAGGCACTTTCGCTTCCGCCAGCAGCACGTTCATGTGGCCTGGCAGACGTCCCGCCACCGGGTGAATACCAAAGCGAACCTTGATCCCACGCGCGCGCAGCTTCTCAGTAATTTCTGCGACCGGATACTGCGCCTGCGCCACCGCCATGCCATAGCCCGGGGTGATAATGACCGAGTGCGAGTTTTTCAGCATCTCTGCGGTATCTTCCGCGCTGATCTCACGGTGCTCACCCACTTCTTCATCAGAACCGGTAGAGGAGCCATCAGAACCAAATCCCCCGGCGATAACGCTGATAAACGAACGATTCATCGCCTTACACATGATGTAAGACAGGATCGCACCAGATGAACCCACCAGCGCACCGGTGACGATCAGCAGGTCGTTGCTCAGCATAAAGCCTGCCGCCGCCGCCGCCCAACCGGAGTAGGAGTTCAGCATGGAGACCACCACCGGCATATCCGCACCACCGATAGACGCCACCAGGTGCCAGCCAAATGCCAGCGCGATGAGGGTCATCACCAGTAATGCCAGCACCTGCAGGCCCACGCTTTCGGTACGCACGAAGATGACCATCAGTACAAACGATACCACCAGCGCCGCCAGGTTCAGCTTGTGACGGTTTGGCAGCATCAGCGGTTTAGACGAAATCTTACCGCGCAGTTTGCCGAACGCCACAATTGAGCCGGTGAAGGTCACCGCACCAATAAAGATGCCGAGGAACACTTCGGTCAGGTGAATGTTGACCAGAATCGGTTCCAGACCCGGTTCGTGATACAGGTAGCTGTTGAAGCCCACCAGCACGGCCGCCAGACCCACAAAGCTGTGCAGAATAGCAACCAGCTCCGGCATCTCGGTCATTTCAACGCGTTTCGCCAGGCGAATACCGATCGCGCCGCCGATGATCATCGCCACCAGGATCCACGCCACGTTACCGGTGTCCGGCCCGAAGATGGTGGCGATCAGCGCAATCGCCATCCCGGCGATACCAAAGTTATTCCCCTGCTGAGACGTTTCGTGTTTGGAAAGCCCCGCCAGACTGAAAATAAACAGGATTGCAGCAACAATGTATGCGGCTGTGACTAATCCTCCAGACATATGCTACCCCTTAGCCTTTACGAAACATTTTCAGCATGCGCTGAGTCACGGTGAAACCACCGAAAATATTGATACTGGCGATCAGCACCGCAATAAAGCTCAGGAAGCTGATCCAGCCGCCGTGACCAATCTGCAGTAACGCCCCGACCACGATAATCCCGGAGATGGCGTTGGTTACCGACATCAGCGGCGTGTGCAACGCGTGGGAGACGTTCCACACCACGTAGTAACCGACCACGCAGGAGAGCGCGAAGACGGTAAAGTGGCCGAGGAACTCTTTCGGCGCGACGTCAGCCAGCCAGCCGAACAGGATAATGACCAGCGCCATGATGGCGTATTTACGCCATGGAGACGCCGGTTTAGCGGGTTCTTTTGGCTCTGGCGCCGCTTTCGGCGCGGCCTGAGGCTGAGCAGAAACCTGAATCGGCGGTGCCGGCCAGGTGATTTCACCATCACGGACAACGGTAACACCGCGCACCACGACATCGTCGAAATCAACGGTGACGTTTCCGTCTTTCTCTTTGCACAGCAGCTTCAGCAGGTTAACCAGGTTGGTGCCGTACAGCTGAGACGACTGCGTTGGCAGGCGGCCTGGCAGATCGGTATAGCCGATCACCTTCACGCCGTTGGCGGTGGTCGTCACCTGATTAGCAACGGTGTACTCACAGTTACCGCCGTTTTGCGCCGCCAGGTCGACAATCACGCTGCCCGGCTTCATGGAATCCACCATCTCACGGGTGATAAGCTTCGGCGCAGGTTTACCCGGAATCAGCGCGGTGGTCACAATAATGTCGACATCTTTCGCCTGAGCGGCGAAGAGTTCCATTTCGGCTTTGATAAAGGCTTCGGACATGACTTTCGCGTAACCGTCACCGCTGCCCGCTTCTTCCTTGAAGTCCAGCTCAAGGAATTCGGCACCCATACTCTGGACCTGTTCCTTCACCTCCGGACGGGTATCAAATGCGCGCACGATAGCGCCGAGGCTGTTTGCCGCACCGATTGCGGCAAGCCCTGCCACACCCGCACCAATCACCATGACTTTTGCCGGAGGGACTTTCCCCGCCGCGGTGATCTGACCGGTAAAGAAGCGTCCAAATTCGTGAGCCGCTTCCACAATCGCGCGATAACCCGCAATGTTAGCCATGGAGCTTAAGGCATCCAGCGACTGCGCGCGCGAAATGCGCGGCACGGAGTCCATCGCCATCACGGTCACGCCACGTGCAGCCAGCTTCTCCATAAGCGCTGGATTTTGCGCAGGCCAGATGAAGCTCACCAGCGTGGTGCCCGGATTCAGGAGCGCAATCTCACTCTCTTCCGGTGCGTTAACCTTCAGAATAACCGGCGACTGCCAGACTTCAGCACCGTCCACCACTTCCGCACCCGCCTGGATAAAGGCCTCGTCATCGAAACTCGCCAGTTTGCCTGCGCCGCTTTCAACCGCGACGGTAAAACCCAGCTTAAGCAGTTGCTCCACCGTTTTCGGTGTTGCCGCTACGCGGGTTTCATTGGCTAACCGTTCTTTTGGTACCCCAATACGCATAGTTTTCCCTTCCATCGGTTTTTGATGATGGTTTGTCGATAAATGCCCGCGGTTTGTATCAATTTTCGCCATTCTCATAGCGATGAGAGATGATTAACCCCGGAAAATAAAACAGTAACAAACTGTCTATAACCTACTGAAAATAGCGCCCGTGATCTACCGCCAGAAAACACTATTTCTTACTTTATCTGTGAAAAATAAGCGATCGGCGTCACTGACAGTGATATTTACCTTAAATTCATCGCCAGAACCGATAAATAGCGCAAGCGAAGCGGTAAAAACATGATATAGCGCCATAAGAGAACAAGTTATTAACATTAAATTAACTTGTAAAAGTCATATGCTTTATCAGTTTTACTTGTCAAACGCCTGTTTTTTCAACATATCACTAAATGTTATCGAATTCGTTAATTCAGTGAGCACAGGCAGTGAAAAATGGCGCAGACAGCGACGGGTTTTAAATGCCATAATCGGGGCCGTCTCAAATTAACAACAATACCAGTACATGGTTTGCGCAAGGCGAAGGATTATTTTTATGAAGCTTAAGAACACACTCCTGGCGTCCGCACTTCTCTGTGCGACCGCCCTGTCTGCGAATGCCGCAACAGAGTTAACGCCAGAGCAAGCGGCAGCGTTAAAACCTTTTGACCATACGGTCATTGTGGGTCGTTATAATTCTATTGGCGATGCCGTCGCCGCCGCATCAAAAGCCGCTGATAAAAACGGGGCGGCCTCGTTTTACGTTGTTGACCAGTCTGATTATGGCAACAGCGGCAACCAGCGCGTAACCATTGCGCTGTATAAAGACAATGCGCCAAAAGCAGACGCACCGAAAAACCGTGTGATTAACGGTATCGTTGAGCTGCCAAAAGATCAGGCAATTGAGCTGGAACCGTACGACACCGTTACCGTTCAGGGCTTCTATCGCAGCCAGCCTGAAGTGAACGATGCCATCACCAAAGCCGCGAAAGAGAAAGGGGCCTACTCGTTCTATATCGTGCGCCAGGTGGATGCTAACCAGGGCGGCAACCAGCGTATTACCGCATTCATCTATAAAGAAGATGCGAAGAAACGCGTTCTGCAGAGCCCGGATGCCATCCCTGCTGACTCCGAAGCGGGTCGCGCGGCGATAGCGAAAGGCGGCGAAGAAGCGAAGAAAGTTGAAATTCCAGGCGTAGCGACGACTGCGGCACCAAGCGCTGAAGTGGGCCGTTTCTTTGAAACGCAATCCACGAAAGGTGGCCGCTATTCCGTGACGCTGCCAGACGGCACCAAAATTGAAGAGCTGAACAAAGCCACTGCTGCACAGATGGTGCCGTTCGACAGCATCAAGTTTACCGGCAACTACGGCAACATGACGGAAGTCTCTTACCAGGTCGCGAAGCGTGCGGCGAAGAAAGGGGCGAAGTATTACCATATCACCCGCCAGTGGCAGGAACGTGGTAACAACGTGACCATCAGCGCCGATCTGTACAAGTAATAAAATCATTGACCAAAGGCGGCGCAATGCCGCCTTTTTTTGTTACTTTTTTCGAATTTCTGCCACACATCATTGCATGCTTTCGTGACACTCCGTAAAATCCCGCGCCTTAGTGTAATCCACCATTTTTATGCGCCGCAGCGAAATAATTATTCTGGATTGGGACTTTTCATAACAGGAAGCCAATGGAAAAGAAACTTGGCCTGAGTGCTCTGACTGCACTCGTTTTAAGCTCAATGCTGGGTGCGGGCGTATTCAGTTTACCGCAGAACATGGCTGCCGTCGCAAGCCCCGCCGCGTTACTCATCGGCTGGGGGATTACCGGCGTCGGGATATTGCTGCTGGCGTTCGCCATGCTGCTGCTCACCCGCATTCGCCCCGATCTGGACGGCGGTATTTTCACCTATGCGCGTGAAGGATTTGGCGAGCTGATCGGCTTCTGCTCCGCCTGGGGCTACTGGCTGTGCGCGGTGATCGCCAACGTCTCCTATCTGGTGATCGTTTTCTCAGCGCTCAGCTTCTTTACCGATACGCCTGAACTGCGTCTGTTTGGTGACGGCAATACCTGGCAGTCAATTGTCGGTGCCTCGGTGCTGCTCTGGGTAGTTCACTGGCTGATTTTGCGCGGCGTCCAGACCGCCGCCAGCATCAACCTGGTGGCAACGCTGGCGAAACTGGTGCCGCTCGGCCTGTTTATCGTACTGGCCTTTATTGCGTTTCGTCTTGATGTGTTTACGCTTGATTTCAGCGGCATTGCGCTGGGCGTTCCGGTCTGGGAGCAGGTGAAAAACACGATGCTGATCACCCTGTGGGTATTCATCGGCGTTGAGGGGGCAGTCGTGGTCTCTGCCCGCGCGCGTAACAAACGTGATGTGGGCCGTGCCACGCTGCTGGCCGTCCTGGCGGCGCTGGGCGTGTATCTGCTGGTCACGCTGCTGTCGCTGGGCGTGGTGGCGCGTCCTGAACTGGCCGAAATGCGTAACCCGTCAATGGCCGGGCTGATGGTGAAAATGCTTGGCCCGTGGGGTGACGTTGTGATTGCCGCGGGATTGATCGTCTCCGTCTGCGGCGCGTACCTGAGCTGGACCATCATGGCGGCTGAAGTGCCGTTCCTGGCCGCGACGCACAAAGCGTTTCCACGCCTGTTTGCCCGTCAAAACCAAAATAATGCCCCTTCAGCGTCTCTCTGGCTGACCAATATTAGCGTTCAGGTCTGTCTGGTGCTGATCTGGCTCACAGGTTCAGACTATAACACCCTGCTGACCATCGCCTCAGAGATGATTCTGGTACCCTATTTCTTAGTGGGCGCGTATTTGTTAAAAATCGCCACGCGTCCGGCGCATTATATCGTGGGTATCGGGGCCTGTATTTACGGTCTGTGGTTGTTGTATGCTTCCGGGCCTATGCATCTGCTGCTGTCGGTAGTGCTGTATGCGCCGGGTCTGCTGGTGTTTATCTACGCCCGCCGCACGCATCAGCTGGAGAACGCGCTGAGACGGCGTGAGATGGCCTTAATCGGGCTGTTACTGGTTGCTGCCGTTCCGGCAACCTGGATGTTAATGGGATAGCCCTCGTCTTTCCCATTGTTGAACTGTAAAGGAGAATACGATGGGAAATACACCGCTTCGCCCAATACTGATCACGGGTGGAGGCCGCCGTATCGGCCTCGCCCTCGCCCATCATTTTCTCAACCTTCGCCATCCGGTCATTGTCAGTTACCGTACGGAATACCCGTCAATTGAGGGTTTGCGCAAAGCCGGAGCCGTCTGTATTCAGGCCGATTTTTCCACTGATGAGGGCATTCTGGCCTTTGCTGAGAAGGTGAAAGCCACCACCACGGGGTTGCGCGCCGTGATCCATAACGCCAGCGCCTGGCGGGCCGAGAAACCCGGCACGTCACTCAGCGAAACGCTCTCCGCGATGCTGCAGATCCACGTCAATGCCCCTTATCTGCTTAACCACGCCCTGCAGGATCTGCTGCGTGGCCATGGTCATGCTGCGGGGGACATTATTCACTTCACCGACTATGTAGTGGAACGCGGCAGCGACAAGCACATCGCCTATGCGGCCAGTAAAGCCGCGCTGGATAACATGACGCGTTCGTTCGCCCGCAAGCTCGCGCCTGAGGTGAAGGTGAATGCCATCGCTCCGGCGATGATTTTATTTAATGAAAACGATGATGCGGAGTATCGCCAGCAGGCGCTCAATAAGTCGCTCATGAAAATAGCCCCAGGCGAGAAAGAGGTGATCGACCTTGTGGATTACCTGCTCACCAGTTGCTATGTCACCGGCAGAACCTTTGCCGTGGACGGCGGCCGCCCGTTACGCTAGTGAAAGCGGCTCCAGAAGAAAATTAACACCCAGGCGCTGAGCCCCCAGCAAACCACTGCCCCGCCCAGCGCCAGGGGAAGCCGTAGAAAACCGGTGAAATACCATAACGAAAGCAGGTAGAGAAAATAGGGGATGATAGACCACATACCAAACACAATGGTGGTGCGTAGCGCCTCGGTTCCCCGTTCAGACGCCACAATATAATGGGCAATAAGCGCAAAGGTCGGGAAAAGCGGGATCAGCCCGGCAATATAGTAGTTTTTGGTTTTTGCCAGAATGCCTATCAGTAACACCACCAGCGCTCCCAGCGCCGCTTTGATCACCAGCCCCATACTTTTTCCTATAACAATCAAATAACAATATGAGCCAGAATAACGGAAGCGGCGTTAATTTTGAAAGATTAATGGAAGGTTAAGGTTCCGCGGTGTATGTTGGCTTTTTTCACGAAAACAGACGTTGTATGAATAAGATTGTTTATGTTGAAGACGAACCCGAAGTCGGGCAGTTGATCGCCGCCTATCTGGGCAAACATGATATGGACGTCATTGTTGAGCCTCGCGGCGATCGGGCCGAAGAGGTGGTCGTCCGTGAAAACCCGGACCTGGTGCTGCTGGATATCATGTTGCCTGGCAAAGACGGCATGACCCTCTGCCGCGACCTGCGCGCCCGCTGGGAAGGTCCTATCGTGTTGCTCACCTCTCTGGACAGCGATATGAACCATATCCTGTCGCTGGAGATGGGTGCCAACGATTACATTCTGAAAACCACACCGCCTGCCGTTCTGCTTGCCCGTCTGCGCCTGCATTTGCGCCAGCACGCGAGTGTCGAACGCGAATCGCCCGCCCCCTCTCTGACGCCGCACAAAGCGATGCGTTTTGGTACGCTGTCTATCGATCCGATCAACCGCCAGGTGCTGCTTTCCGGCGAGCTTATCGCCCTCTCCACCGCCGACTTTGACCTGCTGTGGGAACTGGCAACGCATGCCGGGCAAATCATGGACCGTGACGCGCTGCTGAAAAACCTGCGTGGCGTGAGCTATGACGGCATGGACCGCAGCGTCGACGTTGCGATTTCGCGCCTGCGCAAAAAGTTGCAGGATAATGCCACCGAGCCCTACCGCATTAAAACCGTGCGTAACAAAGGTTATCTGTTTGCCCCGCACGCCTGGGAAACCTGATTACGCTCACCAGCTAACCAAACATGCTCGAAATGAAGGCATTACACCGCGATGCCTTCTCTTTCTCGCGTTTAATTACCCGTTTGCGCAACAAATACTTGCTAAGCACGCTATCTAATCCATAATTAAAGTTCAATTGTCTCTTCTTCAGGCCGCACCGGCCCCGCTACCTGCTTACACCTGTTCCGCACATTCCCTCCCATGAAATCTTGAAGTGAGGATTTAAGCCTATGAAATATGTATAGCTACCATGAAGTAGAAGCCATCAAAACCAATCTTGAATGGATTGTTAATCAGCTAACCTTTAAGCAATCCTCCCCCTCAGGTACCGACCTAAAAGCGCTCTTTGACCTGCTGGAACTGATTCAGTCTTACGAAATGCTCCTGGACTTAATCAGGGACTTCGGAACGGACGTGATTGATACGCACATTGCGGAAGGCCTGGCCGTCACGGAAAAACTCATCGCCAAGGTTAAAAGAAGTGCGCACGCAATGTAAGAGGCGTCACAGACATGAAAACAGGTGAGGTTTTTCATGTATATTCTGCCTATCGCGTTTTTCCGGTGAGATGGAATGAAAAAGCTGTTTGTGCAGTTTTATCTTTTACTGTTTGTCTGCTTCCTGGTCATGACCATGCTGGTCGGGCTGGTCTATAAATTTACCGCCGAACGTGCGGGCAGGCAGTCGCTGGACGATTTGATGAAAAGCTCGCTGTATCTGATGCGGAGCGAACTCAGAGAGATCCCGCCGCACGACTGGGCGAACACCCTCAAAGAACTCGATCTGAACCTGTCATTTGATTTACGCATCGAGCCATTAAAAGATTTCGAGTTAGATCCGCCCGCAATGCAGCGCCTGCGCGATGGCGATATCGTGGCGCTGGATGAGAAATACACCTTTATCCAGCGTATTCCGCGCAGCCATTATGTGCTGGCTGTCGGGCCGGTTCCTTATCTCTATTATCTTCACCAGATGCGCCTGCTGGACATGGCGTTGATGGCCTTTATCGCCATTTCGCTCGCGTTTCCGGTCTTTATCTGGATGCGTCCCCACTGGCAGGACATGCTGAAGCTGGAATCCGCCGCACAGCGTTTTGGCGAGGGGCATTTCACCGAGCGCATTCACTTCGACAGCGGTTCCAGCTTTGAACGGCTGGGCGTGGCCTTTAACCAGATGGCCGATAATATTAATGCCCTGATCGCCAGTAAAAAACAGCTAATCGACGGTATTGCCCACGAGCTGCGCACGCCACTGGTTCGCCTGCGTTATCGTCTGGAGATGAGCGAGAATCTGACAGAAGCGGAGTCACTCGCGCTAAACCGCGATATTGGTCAGCTTGAAGCGCTGATTGAAGAGCTGCTCACCTACGCGCGCCTCGACCGCCCACAAAACGAGCTGAACCTCAGTGCGCCAGATCTGCCCGCCTGGCTGCAAACCCATATTGATGATGTCCAGAGCGTGAACCCGCAACGCACGCTGTTGACGCGCGTCACGCCCGGCGATTACGGCGCGCTCGATATGCGGCTGATGGAGCGCGTGCTTGATAACCTGCTGAACAACGCCATGCGCTACAGCGAAAGTACGCTTCAGATTGGACTGGATTTGCAGGGTAACCAGGCAAGCCTGACAGTTGAAGACGATGGACCGGGAATTGCCCCGGAAGCACGAGAAACCGTATTTGAACCGTTTGTCCGCCTCGATCCCAGCCGCGATCGCGCCACCGGCGGGTGCGGACTGGGGCTGGCCATTGTTTACTCTATTGCGCAGGCCATGGGCGGCACGGTGCATTGTGAGGAGAGCGAACTCGGCGGCGCACGCTTCTGCTTTAACTGGCCGGTGTACCATAACATCGCCCTTCCCGTCCCTGTCTGACCTTAACCGCACGCTGGCCTGACCCGGCGTGCTGTGCTATATGATAAGTATGTTGTAACTAATGAGAGTGTTTATGGCAACCTACGATCTCATCGAACGGCTGAACAGCACGTTCCGCGAAATAGAACACGAATTGCTGACGCTGACCGCGCGTTTACAGACCTGCCGCCTGCTGGCCGCGCGCGTCTTTACCCTGCCCGATATCGCCAAAGGCGCGGAGCACGATCCGCTCGACGCCATTGAGGTGAAGCAGCATATCGGCGGCGCCGCGCTTGAGCTGGCCCTGAAGCACTACCGCCACCTTTTTATTCAGCAGCAGTCGGAACAGCGCAGCAGCAAGGCGGCCGTGCGCCTGCCGGGCGTGATCTGCCTGCAAACCGATGCCACCACGCGCGAGGCGCTGGAAAACCAGATTGCGCATATCAACGCCCTGAAAGCAACGTTTGAGAAGATAGTGACCGAAGAGTCCGGCCTCGCTCCGGCCGCCCGGTTTGAGTGGGTGCACCGCCAGCTTCCGGGATTAATTACCCTTAATGCCTACCGCACGCTGACTGTACTGCGTCACCCTGCCACGCTACGCTTCGGCTGGGCGAATAAGCACATCATTAAAAACTTCACCCGGGATGAGGTGCTGGCGCAGCTGGAAAAAAGTCTTAAGGCACCGCGTACCGTTGCACCGTGGTCGCGTGAACAGTGGATTGAGCGTCTGGAGCAGGAGTATCACAGCATCGCCTCGTTACCGGCGGATACGCGCCTCAAAATTAAGCGTCCGGTAAAGGTGCAGCCTATCGCTCGCGTCTGGTATTCCGGTCAGCAAAAACAGGTACAATATGCCTGCCCGACGCCGCTGATTGCGCTTTATGATGCCGATCAGGGCGCCATCGTGCCGGATATTGGTGAGCTGCTGAATTACGATGCTGAAAATGTTCAGCACCGTTATCGGCCTCAGGCGCAGCCGCTACAGCTGATTATTCCGCGGCTGCACCTGTATGTGGCGGGATGATTATTTCAGACTGCCGACCATCGCTTCCGGGCGAACCCAGGCGTCAAATTCCGCCTCCGTTAGATAACCCAGCGCCAGAGCGGCAGCTTTCAGCGTTAGCCCCTCTTTGTGCGCCTTTTTGGCGATCTCGGCGGCCTTGTCGTAGCCGATATGGGTATTGAGTGCGGTGACCAGCATCAGAGACTCATTCAGCAGCTGGCTGATGCGCTCGCGGTTTGGCTCTATGCCCACCGCACAATGCTCGTTAAAGCTCTCCATCCCGTCGGCCAGCAGACGAACAGATTGCAGCACGTTATGAATCACCATCGGACGATAGACGTTTAGCTCGAAGTTGCCGGACGCGCCGCCCAGGTTAACGGCCACGTCGTTGCCCATCACCTGACAGCAGAGCATGGTCATGGCTTCGCACTGGGTCGGGTTGACTTTACCCGGCATGATAGAGCTGCCCGGCTCGTTTTCCGGAATGCTGATTTCACCGATACCGCAGCGCGGCCCTGAGGCCAGCCAGCGGACGTCGTTGGCAATTTTCATCAGCGAAGCCGCCAGACCTTTCAGCGCGCCGTGGGTGTGAACCAGCGCATCGCAGGTCGCCAGCGCTTCGAATTTATTGGGCGCCGTGACGAATGGCTGTCCGGTAATGGCCGCAAGCTCCTTCGCCACGCGCACCGCGTACTCAGGATGCGTATTTAACCCGGTACCGACCGCCGTGCCACCGAGCGCCAGCTCCGCCAGATGGGGCAAACTGTTCTCGATATGCTTCAGGTTATGTTCCAGCATCGCCACCCAGCCGGAAATCTCCTGACCGAGCGTCAGTGGCGTAGCGTCCTGAAGGTGAGTACGGCCAATTTTAACGATGTCGCGGAAGGCCTGCGCTTTCTCGTTGAGCGTGGTTTTGAGCACGTTGAGCTGCGGAATAAGCTGCTCGCGGATCGCGATCACCGCCGCTACGTGCATCGCCGTCGGGAAGACGTCGTTGGAACTCTGGCTTTTGTTAACGTCATCGTTCGGGTGGATCTTACGCTCCATGCCGCGCACGCCGCCCAGCAGTTCACTTGCCCGGTTCGCCAGCACTTCGTTCATGTTCATGTTGCTTTGGGTACCGGAACCGGTTTGCCAGATGGCGAGGGGAAATTCGTCGGGATGTTTACCGGCCAGCACTTCGTCGGCGGCATTAATGATCGCGGTGGCTTTATCTGCGCCCAGCAGGCCTAAATCCTGGTTTACTTTTGCCGCTGCACGTTTGGTGAGTGCCAGCGCCTGAATCAGCGAGACGGGCATTTTTTCGGTCGAAATACGGAAGTGTTCCAGCGAACGCTGGGTTTGCGCGCCCCATAGCTTGTCAGCCGGAACCTCGATTGCGCCCATAGAGTCTTTCTCATGGCGTACCGTTGTCATTACTTTCTCCTTGATAACACTGTCGGGATTGCTCACATGCTTAAGAGATAAGTATTGATGACTTCTGAGAAACGATATGGCGCTTTGTGCGCTCTTTTTGGAGTCGGGTGGCGCTGACGCTTACCCGACCTACGAGAATGTAGGCCGGGTAAGCGTCAGCGCCACCCGGCATTTTCTTCAGACTACTTCACACACGCTGAACACTGGGACGACTGGATTTGCCTGAAGAAGTCGTTACCTTTGTCATCCACCAGGATAAACGCCGGGAAATCTTCCACTTCAATTTTCCAGATGGCTTCCATACCCAGTTCCGGGTATTCCACGCATTCCAGGCTCTTTATACTACCCTGCGCAAGGACCGCCGCCGGGCCGCCGATGCTGCCCAGGTAGAAACCGCCATGCTTATGGCATGCGTCCGTTACCTGCTGGCTACGGTTGCCTTTTGCCAGCATGATCATGCTGCCGCCGTTGGCCTGCAGCTGGTCAACGTAGGAGTCCATACGGCCCGCCGTGGTAGGACCTAACGAGCCGGAAGCATAGCCTTCAGGCGTTTTGGCCGGTCCTGCGTAGTAGATCGGGTGATCTTTAATGTACTGCGGCAGCCCTTCACCGTTATCCAGACGCTCTTTCAGCTTCGCGTGCGCAATGTCACGGCCGACGATAATCGTGCCGTTCAGAGAGAGGCGAGTCGACACCGGGTACTGAGAAAGCTGGGCCAGGATCTCTTTCATCGGACGGTTAAGGTCAACGCGAACCGCTTCCCCCTCACCCGCTTTACGCAGTTCTTCCGGGATGTATTTGCCTGGGTTGTTTTCCAGTTTTTCGATCCAGATGCCTTCGCGGTTGATCTTCGCCTTGATGTTGCGATCCGCAGAGCAGGAAACGCCCATGCCGACCGGGCAGGATGCACCGTGACGCGGCAGACGGATCACGCGCACGTCGTGAGCAAAGTATTTACCGCCAAACTGTGCGCCGAGCCCCAGGTTACGCGCTTCTTCCAGTAGCTCCTGCTCAAGCTGCACGTCGCGGAATGCCTGGCCGTGTTCATTACCTTCCGTTGGCAGACCGTCATAGTATTTGGTTGAGGCCAGTTTGACGGTTTTCAGCGTGCTCTCAGCCGAGGTACCGCCAATCACAAACGCGATGTGGTACGGCGGGCATGCAGCCGTACCGAGAGTACGCATTTTCTCGACCAGGTAGTTCTTCAGCTTGCCCGGGGTGAGCAGCGCTTTGGTTTCCTGGTAGAGATAGGTTTTGTTGGCCGAACCGCCGCCTTTGGCGATGCAGAGGAATTTGTACTCATCACCGTCGACGCTGTAGAGATCTATCTGTGCGGGCAGGTTGGTGCCGGTGTTGACCTCTTTGTACATATCCAGCGCCGCGTTTTGCGAGTAGCGCAGGTTATCTTCGGTATAGGTGTTGTAAACACCGTGGGCCAGCGCCGCTTCATCACCGCCGCCGGTCCAGACGCGCTGGCCTTTTTTACCAACGATAATCGCCGTGCCGGTGTCCTGACAGGTTGGCAGAATGCCTTTCGCCGCGATATCGGAGTTACGCAGGAACTGCAGGGCAACGTATTTATCGTTCTCGCTGGCTTCCGGGTCGCTCAGAATATCGGCTACCTGCTGCTGATGCGCAGGACGGAGCATAAACGAGGCGTCGTGGAAAGCGTGCTGCGCCAGCAGCGTCAGCGCCTGCGGATCCACCTTAAGGATCTCTTGACCTTCAAACTCAGAAACGGAGACGTGATCGCGGGTTAACAGGTAATACTCGGTCTGATCCTTACTGAGGGGGAAAGGATCCTGATAATGGAAGGGTTTATTCGACATTGTTCTCTCACTTACTGCTTCGGTCTGTTTATTCAGGGCAGATGTTCCGCTGCCCGGCTTAAAAGCGAGTCAGCTTATCCTACACAATTTTTTAACAAAAACTGAGACTAGTACGACTTTTTACATCCACAGGTTACTTCCATGTGGTTTATTGCTTTAATACCCGAAGTTAATTCCACAATTGAATCAGGGCTTGATAATGCAAAAACTCATTAACTCAGTGCAAAACTACGCCTGGGGAAGTAAAACTGCGTTAACGGATCTCTACGGTATCGCTAACCCCAACAACCTGCCGATGGCAGAGCTGTGGATGGGGGCACACCCGAAGAGCAGCTCAAAAATTGCAGACGCCAGCGGCCAGGTACGCAGCCTGCGTGACGTGATCGATGCCGATAAATCCGCGCTGTTGGGCGACAACGTTGCTCAGCGCTTCGGTGAACTGCCGTTCCTGTTTAAAGTCCTGTGTGCCGACCAGCCGCTCTCCATCCAGGTTCACCCGAACAAAAAAGCCTCTGAAATCGGCTTTGCGAAAGAGAACGCGGCGGGTATCCCGTTAGACGCTGCCGAGCGTAACTACAAAGATCCGAATCACAAGCCGGAACTGGTCTTTGCGCTGACCCCGTTCCTGGCGATGAACGCATTCCGCGAATTTTCCGAGATCGTTTCCCTGCTGCAACCGGTCGCGGGTGCTAACAAGGCTATCGCCCACTTCCTTGAAAACCCGAATGCCGACGCGCTGAGCCAGCTGTTTGCCAGCCTGCTGAATATGCAGGGTGAAGAGAAATCTCACGCGCTGGCGGTGCTGAAAGCGACGCTGGACAGCCAGCACGGTGAACCGTGGGAAACCATCCGTCTGATTTCCGCGTTCTACCCGGACGACAGCGGCCTGTTCTCTCCCCTGCTGCTGAACGTGGTGAAACTGAACCCGGGCGAAGCGATGTTCCTGTTCGCGGAAACCCCGCACGCCTACCTGCAGGGCGTGGCGCTGGAGGTGATGGCCAACTCCGATAACGTGCTGCGCGCGGGCCTGACGCCGAAATATATCTATATTCCTGAGCTGGTTGCCAACGTGAAGTTTGTGGCAAAACCGGCAGGTGAGCTGCTCACCCAGCCTGTCAAAACAGGTGCAGAGCTGGACTTCCCGATCCCGGTGGACGATTTTGCCTTCTCCCTGCACGACCTGAGCCCGACCGAAACCACCATTGCGCAGGAAAGTGCAGCAATCCTGTTCTGTGTCGAAGGCGAAGCCACGCTGCACAAAGGTGAACAGCGTCTGGTACTTAAGCCCGGTGAGTCAGCGTTCGTTGCAGCGAATGAGTCTCCGGTTAGCGTAAGCGGTACCGGTCGTCTGGCGCGCGTTTTCAATAAGCTTTAAGCACTTACTGAATTTTTTAACAACTCTTGCTAAGCTAGTTGCAGGCTTAATATCTCCGGGCGGTTTTTACCGCCTGGTTTCATTTTAGGGATAGTCGCAATGAAAAAATCGGTCGTAGCGGTTGGAGTGATTGTAGCGTTAGGCGTGGTCTGGACGGGTGCCTCCTGGTTTACCGGGAAACAGCTGGAAGGCCGTCTGGCTGAGATGGTGGCACAGGCTAATGGAGAGATTAAGCGCAGCGCGCCGGAAGCAGGTCTGGAACTGAGCTATCAGAACTATCAGCGCGGTGTGTTCACCAGCCATATGCAACTGGTGGTGAAGCCAGTGGCCGGTAATGAAAACGGCTGGCTGAAGCCAGGCCAGAGCGTGGTGCTGGATGAAGTGGTCAGCCACGGTCCGCTCCCGCTGGCGCAGTTGAAATCGTTTAATCTGATACCGTCCATGGCATCAGTTCACACCGTGCTGGTGAATAACGACGTCACTAAACCGTTGTTTGACCTGGCAAAGAATGAATCCCCTTTAGACATTAACACCCGCATCAGCTACTCCGGTGATACGAGTTCTGATATTGCTCTGAAAGCGCTGAACTATGAGAAAGAGAATGAGAAAGTCGCCTTCAGCGGCGGCAATTTCAAAGTCGACGCGGATCGGGATGGCAATGTCTTCTCCCTGACGGGTGAAGCGGAAAGCGGCCTGGTCAACGCCGTAAACGAATACAACCAAAAAGTTCAGCTCACCTTCAATAAGCTGAAGGCCGACGGCAACAGCCGTATGACCGATTTTAAAGAGCGTATCGGCGATCAGACGCTCTCCGTTGATAAGATTGCTATCGCGATTGAAGGTAAAGAGATGGCCGTGCTGGAAGGCATGGACGTCAACGGCAAATCCGACGTTTCCAAAGACGGGAAAAGCATCAACACCCAGCTGGACTACACGCTGAAAAGCCTGAAGGTACAGAACCAGGATCTGGGCACCGGCAAACTCTCGCTGAAGATCGGCAATATCGACGGCCAGGCGTGGCATGAATTTAGCCAGAAATACAGCAAAGAGAGCCAGGCGTTGCTGACCAATACCGCCCTGCAACAGAACCCGGAAGCGTATCAGCAGCAGGCGATGGCGGTGCTGTTCAACAACCTGCCGATCCTGCTGAAAGGCGAGCCGGTGATCACCGTTGCACCTCTGAGCTGGAAAAACAGCAAAGGCGAAACCAACTTCAACCTGTCTCTGTTCCTGAAAGATCCGGCAACCGCAACGGGTGAACCGCAGACGCTGGCGCAGGAAGTGGATCGCAGCGTGAAGTCCCTCGACAGCAAGCTGACTATCCCGATGGATATGGCAACCGAGTTTATGACCCAGATTGCGAAGCTGGAAGGCTACGGCGACGAAGACGCCGGTAAACTGGCGAACCAGCAGGTGAAAGGCCTGGCGGCGATGGGCCAGATGTTCCGCATCACGAAGGTGGAAAACAATACCATCTCCACCAGCCTGCAGTACACCAATGGTCAGGTTACGCTCAACGGCGACAAAATGCCGCTGGAAGACTTCGTCGGCATGTTTGGTATGCCGACGCTGGGGATGCCGGAACCGGCTGAACCCGCAGCGCCAGACGAACCGGCGGCACCGCAGCAGTAAACGTCAAAACCCCTCTCATGAGGGGTTTTTTATTCCCGGGTGGCGCTGACGCTTACCCGGCCTACGATCGGGGGTCGTTGCCGCCGGGCGATGTGCAGAGGCGTTTATTTCACGGTGACCAGGCGCGCCGCCACAATCTGGTGCCCGGCCTGGACATCCGTATTCTCGATGCGATGCATGATTCTGTCCGCCAGCGTATAACCCATCTCCCGCGCGGGAGTGGTGGCCCAGACGATCGGCAGGTCATCCAGCGCGTTTTCACCGACGTCGGCGAACGCCCCCAGCGAGACCTGATGGCCAAAGAAAGTTTCCACCCCGCCCTCACCGCTCTGCCGCCCGGCGCGGATCAGGCCAAACCAGGCCCCCATAGCAATCACATCGTTGTAGCAAATCACGGCGCTGATCGTCGGGTTGCTTCGCAACAGCGCATTTATCGCTTCAGCCGCTTTCTTCTGGCTGGACTCACATTCAACAACCCATTCACTGTGGAACGGCAAACCGTATTTGATCAACGTCGCGCAGTAGCCGCCGACCCGTTCGGCGCGGGTCAGGGACGAACTTTTACCCCCCAGCCAGGCAATGCGCTGATGACCGCGACGAATAAGATGCTCGGTCAACATTTGCGCGGCCTGCATGTTATCCGGGCGCAGCGTATCCGCTTCGTCCAGGTAGCTGGCGCGCGAAGCAAAGACCAGCGGCACGCCTTTTTCGGCGGCACGCTCGCACAGTTCGCTACCCACGCCCGACGCCCCGGCGACGATCACCCCGTCCACGCCCTGGTTGAGCAGCATATCCAGCCGGGAAAGGAGCTGATCGGCTTCGCGTCCGCCGTGCAGCAGAAAGACCATCCGCCCCTGCGCTTCAAGCGCTTCGGTTAACCCGGCGGTCAATTCTGCATAAAACGGAGACGTCAGATCCCGGACAATCAGGCCAATCACCCCGCTTTGTCCACCGCGCAGCGCCGACGCCTGGCGGTTACGCACAAAGCCTAATTGTTCAACCGCCTCGTTAACTCGCTGCCCGGTGGCAGGCGAGATGCGCCCTTTTCCGCTAAGCACCAGAGAAACGGTACTGACGGAGACCCCCGCCGCCAGCGCGACATCGTTGATGGTGATTTTTTTCGCTACAGCCATGTGTCGGCGTGACTCCCTGAAATGAGATCGGTAAAACGTTTTATCAATACGTTATCTTTATACTACCAGTCAAAGCCTGAGAATGTGATTTAGCGCGCACTAAACTTTGATAAAACGTTTTATCTTCTCGCAGCATTGAAGCAGATAAACTGATTTTAACAATAAAGGAGTCGTTTTATGACGGCGAAAGCAGCACAAAAAATATCGCTGTGGGAGTTTTTCCAGCAACTGGGTAAAACCTTTATGCTGCCCGTGGCACTCCTCTCGTTCTGTGGGATCATGCTCGGGATCGGTAGCTCACTGAGCAGTAAAGACGTCATTACCCTGATCCCGTTCCTCGGTACCCCCGTACTGCAGGCGATCTTCATCTGGATGAGTAAAGTCGGCTCCTTCGCATTTAGCTTCCTGCCTGTGATGTTCTGTATCGCTATCCCGCTGGGTCTGGCGCGCGAGAACAAAGGTGTGGCGGCGTTTGCCGGTTTTGTGGGTTACGCAGTGATGAACCTGGCGGTTAACTTCTGGCTGACCGCGAAAGGCATTCTGCCGACCACCGACGCTGCCGTGCTGAAAGCCAATAACATTCAGAGCGTGATTGGTATCCAGTCGATTGATACCGGGATCCTCGGCGCGGTGATCGCCGGGGTGATTATCTGGATGCTGCACGAGCGCTTCCACAATATTCGCCTGCCGGATGCCCTGGCCTTCTTCGGCGGTACCCGCTTTGTACCAATTATTACCCTGGTGGTGATGGGTCTGTTTGGTTTAATCATTCCGCTGATCTGGCCAGTCTTTGCGATGGGCATCAACGGTATTGGCCGCATCATTAACGGCGCGGGCGATTTTGGTCCGATGATCTTCGGTACCGGTGAGCGTCTGCTGCTGCCGTTTGGCCTGCAGCATATCCTGGTCGCCCTGATTCGCTTCACCGAAGCGGGCGGAACCATGGAGGTGTGCGGTCACGATGTGAGCGGCGCGCTGACCATCTTCCAGGCGCAGCTGAGCTGCCCGACCACTCATGGCTTCTCTGAAAGCGCCACCCGCTTCCTGTCTCAGGGTAAAATGCCAGCCTTCCTTGGCGGCCTGCCGGGTGCGGCACTGGCGATGTACCACTGCGCGCGTCCGGAAAACCGCCATAAAATTAAAGGGCTGCTGATCTCCGGCGTGATCGCCTGCGTCGTCGGCGGGACCACTGAGCCTATCGAATTCCTGTTCCTGTTTGTTGCGCCGGTGCTGTATCTCATCCACGCCGTGCTGACCGGTCTGGGCTTTACCGTCATGGCGGTGCTGGGCGTCACTATCGGTAATACCGACGGCAACGTGATTGACTTCGTCGTGTTCGGTATCCTGCATGGTCTTTCCACCAAGTGGTATCTGGTACCGGTCGTGGCGGCCATCTGGTTTGCGGTGTACTACGGCATCTTCCGCTTCGCCATTACCCGCTTCAACCTGAAAACGCCAGGCCGTGATGTTGAAACAGCCACCAGCGTCGAACAGGCGGTTGCAGGAACCGTGGGCAAATCCGGCTATAACACCCCTGCCATTCTGGCGGCGCTGGGCGGTGCGGATAACATTACCTCGCTGGATAACTGCATTACCCGCCTGCGTTTGTCGGTGGCGGATATGTCAAAAGTGGATACCAACGCCCTGAAAGCCAACCGGGCGATCGGCGTGGTACAGTTAAATCAGCACAATTTGCAGGTGGTTATCGGCCCGCAGGTACAGTCGGTGAAAGATGAGCTGGCAACCCTGATGCGAACAGTAGAAGCCTGATGCCCCCCCCTCGCTCTGAGGGGGTTTTACTTTAAGGACTCACGTGATGTTTGATTTCTCTACCGTCGTGGATCGTCACGGCACCTGGTGTACACAGTGGGACTACGTCGCCGACCGTTTTGGCGCGCCCGACCTGCTGCCCTTCACCATCTCGGATATGGATTTCGCCACCGCACCCTGCATTACTGACGCGATGCACCAGCGCATCAACCACGGCGTGTTTGGCTACAGCCGCTGGAAAAACGATGAATTTCTCGCCGCCGTCGCGCACTGGTTCCGCCAGCGCTTTAACAGCCACATTGATACCGAAACCATCGTGTATGGCCCTTCCGTCATCTACATGGTGTCCGAGCTGATTCGTCTCTGGTCCGCTCCTGGCGACGGCGTGGTGGTGCACACCCCGGCATACGATGCGTTTTACAAAGCCATTGAAGGCAATGGGCGTCATGTGGTGCCGGTTAAGATGGAAAAGCATGCTTCTGGCTGGCTGGGCAATATGGCCGCTCTGGAAGGGGCACTGGCGAAACCGGAAAATAGAATCCTGCTCCTGTGCAGCCCGCAAAACCCAACCGGTAAGGTCTGGACCCGCGAAGAATTGACCCACATGGCAGAGTTGTGCGCGCGCCATAACGTTGCGGTCATCAGCGATGAAATTCATATGGACATGGTGTGGGGTGCGCATCGTCACACGCCGTGGAATGAGGTGGCGCGCGGCAAATGGGCGCTGCTAACCTCCGGCTCGAAAAGCTTTAATATTCCGGCGCTGACGGGCGCTTACGGCCTGATAGGTGAAGAAGAGAGCCGTAACGGCTATCTCAGTGCCTTAAAAGGCCGGGACGGACTTTCTTCCCCCTCCGTACTGGCACTGACGGCGCATATCGCCGCCTACCAGCAGGGAGCGCCGTGGCTGGATGCCCTAAGGCACTATCTCGAAGAAAATCTGCTGTATATCGCGCAGGAATTAAACAGTGCTTTTCCGAAACTGAACTGGCAGCCGCCGGAGGCCACCTATCTGGCCTGGGTTGATCTGCGCCCGCTAAATATTGATGACCGCGCGCTACAAAAAGTACTGATTGAGCACCAAAAAGTGGCCATCATGCCGGGATATACCTACGGAAACGAAGGTAACGGTTTCGTGCGCCTGAACGCAGGCTGCCCGCGCAGCAAGCTGGAACAAGGGGTGAAACGCCTCATCGCCGGGATTAACACGCTCCTGTAATCAGTTTGCGCAACGGAATATTCCCTTGCGCAAATAGCTTTTTACCCCGTTTTGTTTTTATAATATGGCGCACTTTAACCAGAAAAGAGTGCGACCATGATTGATACACGCCTGCCTTTAACTGATATTCATCGTCACCTTGACGGTAACATTCGTGCCCAAACCATCCTCGATCTTGGCCGCCAGTACAATTTAACGCTTCCCGCTCAAACGCTGGAGTCATTGATCCCGCACGTACAGGTCACCTCTAATGAACCTGACCTCGTCAGCTTCCTGAGCAAACTCGACTGGGGCGTGAAGATGCTGGCCTCGCTGGATGCCTGCCGCCGCGTGGCGTTTGAGAACATTGAAGATGCGGCTCGTAACGGCCTACACTACGTTGAGCTGCGCTTCTCGCCGGGCTATATGGCGATGACCCACAACCTGCCCGTTGCAGGCGTGGTGGAAGCCGTGATTGAAGGCGTCCGCCAGGGCTGCGAAACCTACGATGTCCAGGCCCGTCTGATTGGTATTATGAGCCGTACGTTTGGCGAAGCGGCCTGCCTGCAGGAGCTGGAGGCGCTGCTGGCCCATCGCGATGCCATCACTGCCGTCGATCTCGCCGGTGATGAACTGGGCTTCCCGGGCAGCCTGTTCCTCTCTCACTTCAACCGCGCACGCGATGCCGGCTGGCACATTACCGTTCATGCGGGCGAAGCGGCAGGCCCGGAAAGTATCTGGCAGGCCATTCGTGAGCTCGGCGCCGAGCGTATCGGTCACGGCGTGAAGGCGGTAGAAGACCGCGCCCTGATGGATTTCCTCGCAGAACAGCGTATCGGGATTGAATCGTGCCTGACGTCCAATATTCAGACCAGCACCGTGGCAACGCTCGCGCAGCACCCGCTGAAAACCTTCCTGGAACACGGCGTGCTGGCCTCGCTGAACACTGACGATCCGGCGGTACAGGGCGTGGATATCATCCACGAGTACAACAACGCCGCACCGCAGGCGGGTCTGAGCCGCGAGCAGATCCGTCAGGCGCAGATCAACGGTCTGGAAATTGCGTTCCTGACGCCGGAAGAGAAGCAGGCTCTGCGGAATAAAGTGGCAACCGCGTAAGCCTTTTTGCCGGGTGGCGGCTGCGCCTTACCCGGCCTACAGTATCTGAACCCTATGCCAGACAGAGCGTGGCGCGATGTTTGGCAGATTCGATACCCAGCTCAATCAGCTCCATAATCTGAATCGCCTGGCTGGCCGGAACCGGATTTTCTCCTGTTCCGTTCAACGCATCGCGAATAGCCGCATAATAGGCCGGATAGTTGCCCGGCATCGTCAGCAACGTTTCCTCAACCAGTTCCTCACCTTCAACCCGCGTGACCACGCCGTCGCGCATATCATAGCCCCAGTCTTCCTGCGGCAAACGCTCACCGTTTTTAAGACGGTCTTCCTGTGGATCGAGGCCAAACTTCACATAGCTTCCCCGCGTGCCGTGAATGATATAACGGGCAGATTCCGCGGCCGCGACCATCGTTCCATGCAGCACGATGCGGCGCTGCGGATAACTTAACACCGCGTGGAAGTAATCGGTCGTCTGCGCCCCGGGTCTGAGCTGGGCCAGATCGACCGTCATGCTCACCGGCAGACCAAACAGGTTGACAGCCTGGTCCAAAAGATGAGGGGCTAAATCGTACCAGATGCCGCTCCCCGGACCGGCCTGCTCCCGCCAGCGGTTTCTTACCTGCGGGCGAAAACGGTCAAAGTGCGATTCAAAAAAGAGGATCTCGCCTAACGTACCTTCGCTGAGTAGCGTTTTTACCGTCAGGAAGTCGCTGTCCCAACGGCGGTTATGAAAAACGGAAAGCAGTCTGCCCAGGCCTTTTGCCAGCGCGTCCAGTTCACGCGCCTGTGACAACGTCACCGTGAAAGGTTTATCAACAATGACGTGCTTTCCTGCTTCCAGCGCGGCTTTTGCCAGGGGGAAATGCGTGTCGTTAGGTGTAGGGATGACAATTAAATCAATATTCGGATCGTTGAAGAGATGTTTTGGCTCAGAGACAACCGGCACGGAAGGCCAGTCGGCATGGACTTTGGTAGCATCGCTACTGGATACTGCTGCCAGCATCATTCCGGGCGTTCCGGCTATCAGAGGTGCATGAAACGTTTTGCTCGCGTACCCATAACCTATCAGACCGACGCGGATATTATCACTCATAGTGCCGTCCTCTTTTATGACGTTCTTATTTCACACTGGCAAGCCTGGCATAAGCGCAGATTAATAATATGCCGTATGACTTAAAATAGCAGGTTGTGGCGGTTGTTTTCGTTACATAGTATTAACCTTCTGATTTTGTTTAAGGGAACCGTTCCCAAAGCGCTTGCCGTTGGTGAGGCCTCGCTGTAACATTTGCGCCCTGTATTTATGGATAAAGTACAATTACGAGTCATGACATCAATTATTAATCGAATCATTGAATTAGCGGGATGGATTGTTCTTGGGGTATCGGTCATTTTGCTCGGCGTTGCCAGCCACATCGATAACTACCAGCCGCCGGAGCCTGTCACAGTCGCCCAACCTAAGTAACCGGTTACTGCAATAACGAGTGACATATTATGTCAGTTACGTATTGCCAGCCCAGGTGAACACGGTTAACCTTCTCTTCCAGGCATCGTCTGATGCCTGAATTTCAGCAAAGAAAACTCCTAATTTCGTCGCGTTACCTGAGTGGGCTGTTTACGTCTTTATTAATCCGTTTATTATTCGAACGAATTACCTTAACGGGTATTACTCACTTTTATATGGAAACTTATTAATATGACAGTTCAGGACTATTTATTAAAATTTCGCAAGATCAATTCGCTTGAGAGCCTGGAAAAACTGTTTGACCACCTGAACTACACCCTGTCGGATAATCAGGACATCATCAATATGTATCGCGCCGCCGATCATCGCCGTGCGGAGCTGGTCTCCGGCGGTCGTTTGTTCAACGTCGGTGAAGTGCCTAAGTCTGTCTGGCGTTACGTTTTATAAGAAAGTAGCCATCCGCGCGAAATGTTATATACTCTCCGCCCTGCAAACTGGCTGTACAACATTTCGCGCAGATTATGGGAGAGTTCATGACCGCAACGCCTGGAGAACGCATTGGAGGCTGGTTAATCGCCCCACTGGCATGGCTGCTGGTTGCCTTGTTAAGCGCATCGCTTGCGCTGCTGCTTTATACCACCGCACTGATCACCCCTCACGCTATTCAGACCCTGATGTCGCAAAGTGTGCTTAATATTGCGATGTGGTTTGTGTCCTTCGTTTTCGCGATCGGCATGTGGTACTACACCCTGTGGCTGACCATCGCCTTCTTCAAACGCCGCAAAGGGGTGCCTAAGCACTATATTATCTGGCTGTTAATCTCAGTCCTGCTGGCAGTCAAGGCGTTTGCGTTCTCGCCGGTGTCTGACGCGCTTGCGGTCCGCCAGCTACTTTTCCCGTTACTGGCCGCGGCGCTGCTGGTGCCCTATTTCAAGCGGTCGACGCGGGTAAAAAACACCTTTGTGAACCCGTAATAACCTTACAGATAACCTGTTGTCGCCTGACCCGGTTTGTCCGATAATAGGCGGCTTTTTTATTTCAGGCTAAATAATGACCGATTACTTACTGCTCTTTGTCGGCACTGTGCTGGTTAACAACTTCGTTCTGGTGAAGTTCCTTGGCCTGTGCCCGTTTATGGGCGTTTCCAAAAAACTGGAAACGGCGATGGGCATGGGGCTGGCAACCACCTTCGTCATGACGATGGCATCGATTTGCGCGTGGTTGATTGATACCTGGATCCTCATTCCGCTGGGGTTAATCTACCTCCGTACGCTGGCATTTATTCTGGTCATTGCCGTTGTTGTGCAATTTACCGAAATGGTGGTGCGTAAAACCAGTCCGGCGCTCTATCGCCTGCTCGGTATCTTCCTGCCGCTGATCACCACAAACTGCGCGGTACTCGGCGTGGCGCTGTTGAACATCAACCTTGGCCATAACTTTATGCAGTCGGCGCTGTACGGTTTTTCCGCCGCCGTCGGTTTCTCGTTCGTAATGGTACTGTTCGCCTCGATTCGCGAACGTCTGGCCGCTGCGGATATCCCTGCGCCTTTCCGCGGTAACGCGATTGCGCTGGTCACCGCGGGTTTAATGTCTCTGGCCTTTATGGGCTTCAGTGGTCTGGTGAAGTTGTAATGAATGCTATCTGGATTGCCATCGCCTCTATTAGCGTCCTGGGGTTAGCGTTTGGCCTTATCCTCGGTTACGCCTCCCGCCGTTTCGCGGTAGAGGACGATCCCGTTGTAGAAAAAATTGATGAGCTTCTGCCGCAAAGCCAGTGTGGGCAGTGCGGCTACCCTGGCTGTCGCCCTTACGCTGAAGCGGTGGGCATTCAGGGTGAGAAAATTAACCGCTGTGCGCCCGGCGGCGAAGCGGTGATGCTGAAAATTGCGGCCCTGCTTAACGTTGACCCACAGCCCGTTGATGGCGATGCGGATGTGCAGGAGCCGGTCCGCGCCCTCGCCGTGATCGACGAGGCAAATTGCATCGGCTGCACTAAATGTATTCAGGCCTGCCCGGTTGATGCCATTGTTGGTGCCACCCGCGCCATGCATACCGTCGTGGCGGATCTGTGCACCGGCTGTAACCTCTGCGTAGCCCCCTGCCCGACGCAATGTATTACGCTGCGCCCGGTTGAAGCGACTACCGAAAGCTGGAAGTGGGATCTTCAAACCATTCCGGTTCGCAACATTCCTGTGGAACAACATGCTTAAGTTATTTTCTGCTTTCAGAAAAGAGAAGATCTGGGACTTTGACGGCGGTATTCATCCGCCGGAGATGAAAACCCAGTCTAACGGCACGCCGCTGCGCCAGATTCCGCTGGCGACGCGTTACGTCATGCCGCTCAAGCAGCATATCGGCGCGGAAGGTGAGCTGTGCGTAAAAGAAGGTGATACCGTCCTTCGCGGTCAGCCGCTGACCTTTGGTCGCGGACGTATGCTGCCTGTACACGCCCCAACGTCCGGTAAAGTGATCGCGATTGCCCCTCATACGGTGGCGCATCCGTCGGCACTTTCAGAGCTGAGCGTGATCATTGAAGCCGACGGCGAAGATCGCTGGATCGAACGTGACGGCTGGAGCGACTACCGCAGCCAGAGCCGCGAAGCGCTTATCGAGCGCATTCACCAGTTCGGCGTTGCCGGGCTGGGCGGCGCGGGCTTCCCTACCGGCGTCAAGCTGCGCGGCGGTAGCGATAAAATCCAGACGCTGATTATCAATGCCGCAGAGTGCGAGCCGTATATCACCGCCGACGATCGTCTGATGCAGGATTGCGCCGCTCAGGTAGTGGAAGGCATCCGTATCCTCGCGCATATTTTGCAGCCGCGAGAAGTGCTGATTGGTATCGAAGACAATAAACCGCAGGCTATCTCCATGCTGCGCGCCGTGCTGGCGGGTAGCCATGATATCACCCTGCGCGTTATTCCAACCAAGTACCCGTCTGGCGGCGCAAAACAGCTGACGCAAATCCTCACCGGGAAGCAAGTGCCGCACGGCGGACGTTCTTCGGATATCGGCGTGCTGATGCAAAACGTCGGCACAGCTTATGCCGTGAAACGTGCGGTAATTGACGGCGAGCCGTTAACCGAACGAGTCGTGACGCTGACTGGCGAATCGGTCTCCCGTCCGGGTAACGTCTGGGCGCGCCTCGGTACGCCGGTGCGTCATTTGCTGGAGCAGGCTGAATTCTGCCCGGGTACCGATCAGATGGTGATCATGGGTGGCCCTCTGATGGGCTTTACCCTGCCATGGCTGGATGTCCCGGTAGTCAAAATCACGAACTGCCTGCTTGCTCCCTCTTCCACCGAGATGGGCGAAGTGCAGGAAGAGAAAGGCTGCATCCGCTGTGGCGCCTGTGCCGATGCCTGTCCGGCGGATCTGCTCCCGCAGCAGCTTTACTGGTACAGCAAAGGCCAGCTACACGATAAAGCCAAAGCGCATAACCTGGCCGACTGCATCGAATGCGGCGCCTGCGCCTGGGTCTGCCCAAGCAATATTCCGCTGGTGCAATACTTCCGCCAGGAGAAGGCCGAAATTTATGCCATCTCCATGGAAGAAAAACGTGCAGCAGAAGCCAAAGCGCGCTTTGAAGCACGTCAGGCGCGGCTGGAACGTGAAAAAGCGGCCCGTCAGGAGCGTCATAAGCAGGCCGCCGTCCAGCCTGGCGAAAAAGATCAGGATGCCATTAACGCCGCCCTGGCGCGCGTTCGCGAGAAAAAAGCCAATGCTGCCCAGACGGTGGTGATCCCTGCAGGTGAGAAGCCTGACAACAGTGAAGCCATCGCCGCGCGTGAAGCACGCAAGGCTGCGGCTCGCGCACGTCAGGCAGAAAAAGCGCAAACAGCGCAACCGGATGGGGAGGTCGATCCACGCAAAGCCGCTGTCGAGGCGGCGATTGCCCGTGCCAAAGCCCGTAAGGCCGGGGAGCAGCAGGTGATGGTTGAACAGGACGCGGTCGATCCGCGTAAAGCCGCTGTTGAAGCCGCGATTGCCCGCGCCAAAGCGCGTAAAGCAGCGCAGCAGGCACCTGCAGCAGAAACAGAAGCACCGGTTGACCCGCGTAAAGCTGCCGTTGAAGCGGCGATAGCCCGTGCCAAAGCGCGTAAAGCAGCGCAGCAGGAAGAGCAGCCGCAGGCCGCTAACGATGACCCGCGCAAGGCCGCCGTCGCTGCCGCGATTGCGCGCGTTCAGGCGAAGAAAGCCGCACAGCAAGCCGTTAACGAGGATTAAATGGTTTTCAGAATCGCAAGTTCCCCTTACACCCATAATCAGCGTCAGACATCGCGTATTATGATGCTGGTTTGCCTGGCCGCGCTGCCGGGTATTGCCGTTCAGTGCTGGTTTTTCGGCTGGGGAACCCTGTTCCAGATAGCCCTGGGCTGTATCAGCGCCGTAGCGGCAGAGGCGCTGGTGCTGAAGCTTCGCAAGATGACGGTCTCCCGCATTCTTGCCGACAACTCCGCGCTGCTGACCGGCCTGCTGCTGGCCATCAGTATTCCGCCGTTTGCCCCGTGGTGGTTGGTCGTCCTCGGTACCGTTTTTGCCGTGATTATTGCCAAACAGCTGTATGGCGGGCTCGGCCATAACCCGTTTAACCCGGCGATGATCGGCTATGTGGTGCTGCTGATCTCCTTCCCGGTACAAATGACCAGTTGGCTTCCACCGCATGACATTGCCGCCACGGTGCCAGGCTTTATGGATGCCCTGCACGTGATCTTTACCGGCCATACGGCGCTCGGCGCGGATATGAACGCGCTGCGTATGGGCGTGGACGGCATCAGCCAGGCGACGCCGCTCGATACGTTCAAAACGTCCCTGCATGCCGGGCACAGCGTCGAGCAAATCATGAAATCCGCCATCTACAGCGGTATGCTTGCGGGTGCAGGCTGGCAGTGGGTTAACCTGGCGTATCTGCTGGGTGGCCTGTTCCTGCTGCAGCAGAAGGCCATCCGCTGGCATATTCCGGTCAGCTTCCTCGTGACGCTGGCGGTTTGTGCCACCCTTGGCTGGGTCTTCTCCCCTGAGTCGCTGGCCAGCCCGCAGATGCATTTGCTCTCCGGTGCAACGATGCTTGGCGCGTTCTTTATCCTGACCGATCCGGTGACGGCGTCTACGACTAACCGTGGTCGCTTGATCTTCGGTGCGCTGGCAGGACTGCTGGTCTGGCTCATCCGTAGCTTTGGCGGTTATCCGGACGGGGTGGCGTTTGCCGTCCTGCTCGCCAACATCACCGTTCCACTCATCGACTATTACACGCGCCCGCGCGTGTACGGCCATCGTTAAGGGTGTCGCGATGCTGAAAACAATGCAAAAACATGGCGTCACGCTGGCCGTTTTCGCCGCCGTACTCACCGGAATGACGGCGCTGGTGAATGAGCTGACCAAATCGACCATTGATGAACAGGCGGTGAAGCAGCAAAAAGCGCTGTTCGATCAGGTGATCCCGTCGGATTTTTACGATAATGACCTGCAAAAGAGCTGCTTCGTGGTAGACGCGCCGCAGCTTGGAAAAGGCCCACACCGCCTGTTTATCGCCCGCAAAGGGGATAAACCGGTCGGCGCGGTAATGGAGGCGACGGCGCCCGACGGCTATTCCGGCGCCATTCAGCTGCTCGTCGGCAGCGATTTCTCCGGCACCATACTGGGCACCCGCGTGACGCAACATCATGAAACGCCGGGCCTGGGCGATAAAATTGAAACCCGTCTGAGCAACTGGATTTTAGCTTTCGCTGGTAAAGTGATTCATGGCGAAGGTGACACCGCGTTTGCGGTGAAAAAAGACGGCGGCGAGTTTGACCAGTTCACGGGCGCGACCATCACGCCGCGCGCGGTGGTGAACGCCGTAAAACGGGCCGGGCTGTATGCTGAAACGCTACCCGCGCAAATCAACAATCTTCCGGCCTGTGGAGAGTGATCATGAGCCAGGTTAAAGAGGTTATTGTCCAGGGACTGTGGAAGAACAACTCCGCGCTGGTTCAGCTGCTGGGGATGTGCCCACTGCTGGCCGTGACGTCAACGGCCACCAATGCGCTCGGTCTCGGTCTGGCAACGACGCTGGTGCTGACTCTGACCAACCTTTCCATCTCCTCCCTGCGCCGCTGGACCCCGTCGGAAATCCGTATTCCGATTTACGTTATGATCATTGCGTCGGTGGTCAGTATCGTCCAGATGCTTATTAACGCCTACGCCTTCGGTCTGTATCAGTCGCTCGGAATTTTTATCCCTCTGATCGTGACCAACTGTATTGTGGTCGGCCGTGCGGAAGCCTTCGCCGTGAAAAACAGTCCGGCCATGTCGGCGCTGGATGGTTTTTCGATTGGTATGGGTGCGACCGGTGCGATGTTCGTGCTGGGCTCACTGCGCGAGATCCTCGGCAACGGGACGCTGTTTGACGGTGCCGACGCGCTGCTGGGCGGCTGGGCCAAATCGCTACGTATCGAGGTGTTCCATACCGATACGCCATTCCTGCTGGCGATGCTGCCACCTGGCGCGTTTATTGGTCTTGGCATGATGCTGGCAGTAAAATACCTGATTGATGAAAAACGTAAGCGCCGCGCAGCAGAGCGTAGCGTCCAGGAAGGGATCCCCGAGAAGGCCTCATGAATAAAGAAAAGCGCATTGCGATCCTGACCCGTCTGCGGGACGAGAACCCGCATCCGACGACGGAGCTGAATTTTACCTCCCCGTTTGAGCTGCTGATCGCCGTGTTGCTCTCTGCACAGGCTACAGATGTGAGCGTCAATAAAGCGACCGCCCTGCTCTATCCGGTCGCTAATACGCCAAAAGCGATGCTGGAGCTCGGCGTGGAAGGCGTGAAGTCTTATATCAAAACCATCGGATTGTTTAACAGCAAAGCAGAGAACGTGATTAAAACCTGCCGGATCTTGCTGGAACAGCACGGCGGTGAGGTGCCGGAAGACCGCGCAGCGCTGGAAGCGTTGCCGGGTGTAGGACGCAAAACCGCGAACGTGGTGCTTAATACGGCGTTCGGCTGGCCGACGATCGCCGTGGATACGCATATCTTCCGTGTTTCTAACCGCACCAACTTCGCCCCCGGTAAAAATGTTGAGCAGGTCGAAGAGAAGCTGTTAAAAGTGGTGCCCGCCGAATTCAAGGTTGACTGCCATCACTGGCTGATTTTGCACGGCCGTTATACCTGCATCGCCCGTAAACCTCGTTGCGGCTCCTGCATTATTGAAGACCTCTGCGAATACAAAGAAAAAGTTTATCCCTGAATTTCTGGTCTGAACAATCGCAATCCCACATCAGGAGAAGGCCTTCCAAACGTCCCTCTCCTGACCATAAATCATTCGCCTCTTTCCCCTGCTGACTTGTCACTTGTTCGGTGCGTTAACGCTCAAACAGGTTAATACTTTTTTCATAGCCAAAAATTTCTATACATCTGTGATCGCGATCACTCTGATAACTTCATGTTGATTTTTTGTTGTCAAAATCATCCCAAAGCCTTTGCCAGACAAGATATAACCGATCAGAACCGGAAGATAAGACCAGCTATTTTTCAGAATATGGGCTATATCACTGCCACAAACGGCAAATAGCAGAACATATCGCCAAAAGCCGATCGGGGAGGGGGAATACCAGTTGAAAAAACTACCTTTACTCACCGTATGAAATTTAACGCTGAATAACATTTGCATGAACCGACGATTATACCACCCCAGATAAATGTAACAGATTATTACAAACGTATTGCCAGACGGGTCAGGATAGTGAACATTACCCGCCGTTTCTCCTCCCAATATAACTATAAGGCGGATGGACTACGGCCATCACGCTATGAACACCCCCGTTAATATGGGATGTAAAAAAAGAGGTATATGTGTCGACTGCAAACAATAAACCAACAGATGAAAGCGTGAGTCTTAACGCTTTTAAACAACCGAAAGCGTTTTATCTCATCTTCTCTATCGAGTTATGGGAGCGTTTTGGTTACTACGGCCTGCAAGGGATCATGGCGGTTTACCTGGTAAAACAGCTGGGTATGTCCGAAGCCGATTCCATCACGCTGTTCTCCTCCTTCAGTGCCCTCGTATACGGCCTGGTTGCTATCGGCGGCTGGCTGGGTGATAAAGTTCTCGGCACCAAACGTGTCATCATGCTGGGCGCCATTGTTCTGGCGATTGGCTATGGGCTGGTCGCATGGTCTGGCCATGACGCCGCAGTGGTGTATATGGGTATGGCGACCATTGCTGTCGGTAACGGATTGTTTAAAGCGAACCCGTCTTCCCTGCTCTCTACCTGTTACAGCAAAGATGACCCACGTCTGGACGGTGCATTCACCATGTACTACATGTCCATCAACATCGGTTCATTCTTCTCCATGCTGGCAACACCATGGCTGGCCGCTAAATTCGGCTGGAGCGTGGCGTTTGCGCTGAGCTTCGTGGGTATGCTGATCACCGTAGTGAACTTCTTGTTCTGCCGCAACTGGGTCAAAGACTACGGTTCAAAACCCGATTTCGAACCCGTCCATATGGGTAAACTGCTGGCGACCATCGTGGGCGTTGTGATTCTGGCGGCAATCGCCACCTGGCTGCTGCACAACCAGGGTATCGCACGTGCGGTGCTGGGCGTGGTTGCGCTGGGTATCGTGGTCATCTTCGCGAAAGAAGCGTTCGCGATGCAGGGTGCTGCGCGCCGTAAGATGATTGTGGCCTTCATTCTGATGCTGGAAGCGATTATCTTCTTCGTACTGTACAGCCAGATGCCAACCTCTCTGAACTTCTTCGCCATTCGTAACGTTGAGCACTCTATCCTGGGTATCGCGTTCGAGCCGGAGCAGTATCAGGCGCTGAACCCGTTCTGGATTATGATTGGCAGCCCGATTCTGGCAGCTATCTATAACAAGATGGGCGACCGTCTGCCAATGCCGCACAAGTTTGCGATTGGTATGGTGCTGTGCTCCGGTGCGTTCCTGGTGCTGCCGCTGGGTACGAAATTTGCGACCGACGCCGGTATCGTCTCCGTAAACTGGCTGATTCTGAGCTATGCGCTGCAGTCTATCGGCGAACTGATGATCTCCGGTCTGGGCCTGGCGATGGTGGCACAGCTGGTTCCACAGCGTCTGATGGGCTTCATTATGGGTAGCTGGTTCCTGACCACTGCCGGTGCAGCAATTATCGCAGGTAAGATTGCGAACCTGATGGCCGTGCCGGAAAACGTCACTGACCCACTGGTCTCCCTGAATGTCTACGGCACCGTGTTCATGCAGATTGGTATTGCGACAGCGGTGATTGCAGTTCTGATGCTGCTGACCGCGCCGAAACTGAATCGTATGACTCAGGACGACGATAAGACGGCCAAGGCAAGCGAAACCGCGACTGCGTAAGATTATTGAGAAACGACTGTTGAGAAGCCGCTAATGCATTAGCGGCTTTTTTTTTGCCTGTTCGCGCACTAACATAGCTGAAACCTCAGCAAAAAGGAGTTACCGATGAAACTGTTCTACAAACCGGGCGCGTGCTCTCTTGCTTCCCATATCACCCTGCGCGAGAGCGGCAAAGATTTCACGCTCGATGGCGTTGATCTGATGAAAAAGCGTCTGGAGAATGGCGATGATTTCCTTGCTATTAACCCGAAGGGACAAGTTCCAGCGCTGTTGCTGGATGACGGAACTCTGCTGACAGAAGGCGTTGCCATCATGCAATTCCTGGCGGACAACGTACCGGATCGCCAGCTTCTTGCCCCCACCGGCAGCATTGCACGTTATAAGACCCTGGAGTGGTTAAACTATATCGCTACCGAGTTACATAAAGGCTTTACTCCCCTGTTCCGCCCGGATACGCCGGAAGAGTACAAACCGACCCTGCGCGCGCTTCTTGAGAAAAAGCTGCAGTATGTAAACGCGTCGCTGAAAGACGATCAGTGGATTTGTGGTTCCCGTTTCACGATTGCCGATGCCTATCTGTTTACCGTGCTGCGCTGGGCGCGGGCGGTTAAGCTCAATATGGAAGGGTTAGACCATATTACATCGTATATGACCCGTATGGCGGAGCGCCCTGCTGTGGCTGCGGCGCTGAAAGCGGAAGGTCTTAGCTAATATCGCCCGGCGGCGCTTCGCTTGCACGGGCCTACGGGTTTTGTAGGCCGGGTAAGCGCAGCGCCACCCGGCATCGTTTAAAGCCGGGTGGCGCTGAAATAGTGCTCCGGCTTCGCGATACGATCCTGTGCCGCGACGACCTGAAGTTCATATTCCTGCATCTCTTTCGTCGCAATCATGATTTCGTACACCGCCGCAGTCACATGCTCAAGCGCGTCTCTGACCGTTGCACCCTGCAGCAGTTTCACCAGCAGCAGACCGCTGGTCACATCCCCCACTCCCACTGGCTGACGCAGGCCAAAATCCACCAGCGGACGGCTAATATGCCAGGCGTCATCTTTCGTCACCAGCAGCATCTCAAAACGCGACTGGCTCAGCCCGGCGCGGGCGAGATGTTTTACCAGTACAATCTCTGGCCCCTGGGCTATCAGCTCGCGAGACGCGCTTACCGCCTCTTCTACGCTGTTAACCGGGTGCTCGCAGAGGATCTCCAGCTCAATAAGGTTTGGCGCAATGATATCGCTGGCAGGCAGCGCATGGCGAACGTGAAACTCTGCAACACCGGGCGCTACGATACAGCCTTTCTCCGGGTGTCCCATGACGGGGTCGCAGAAGTATTTTGCCGCCGGGTTCGCTGCTTTCACCTGACGCACAATGCCAAGGATGTGCTCCCCCTGCTCGGCTGAGCCCAGATAACCGCTCAGAACGGCGTCACAGCGTTTGAGCTGGTCAATATCCGCAATGCCCTGAACCACCTCGGTGAGGTGCGAGGGCGGCATCACGCAGCCGGCCCATTTACCATACTGCGTGTGGTTGGAAAACTGCACGGTGTTGAGGGGCCAGACGTTAGCACCGAGGCGGCGCATCGGGAATTCCGCTGCACTGTTGCCCGCATGGCCAAAAACAACGTGGGACTGAATGGCGAGGATGTTCTTCATCTTTTTCTTACCAAACCCTGAAAAAACAAAAAGGGCGTGGTTTCCCACGCCCCTGGAGACTGTTAATTATTTCCAGCAAACAAGGCAGTAATTTTTCTTACCGCGGCGCAGCAGCGTGTAGCGTCCATACAGACGGTCGCTGTCAACGAAGGTGTATTCCGGGTCAGCCTGTTTCTCACCGTTGATGGTGATCGCGTTAGACGCGATGGTTTTACGCGCCTGTCCGCGAGACGGCTGCAGGTCAGAGTCCACCAGCGCCTGCATCAGGTCAGCCCCTTTTTCCATCTCAACCATCGGCACGCCGTCCTGCGCCAGCTGTTCGAAGTCCGCTTCGCTCAGATCGCTCAGCGTACCGTTGAACAGGCTTGCAGTAATGCGTTTCGCCGCCGCCAGACCTTCTTCACCGTGAACCAGTTTGGTCACTTCATCGGCCAGCACATACTGTGCACGCGGTGCTTTACCGCTGTTTTTGTCTTCTTCTTCCAGCGCATTGATGTCTGCAATATCCATGAAGGTGAAGAACTTCAGGAAGCGGTAAACATCGGCGTCCGCCGTGTTGATCCAGAACTGGTAGAATTTGTACGGACTGGTTTTCTTCGGATCCAGCCACACCGCGCCGCCTTCCGTTTTACCGAATTTGGTGCCATCTGCTTTGGTGATCAGTGGAACCGTCAGGCCGAAGACCTGGTTCTGGTGCAGGCGACGGGTCAGGTCGATACCGGACGTGATGTTACCCCACTGGTCAGAACCACCAATCTGCAGGGAAACGCCATGCAGTTTGTTCAGGCAAGCAAAGTCATAGCCCTGCAGCAGGTTATAGGAGAACTCGGTAAAGGAGATACCCTGATCGTCACGGTTCAGGCGCTGCTTCACCGCTTCTTTGTTAATCATCTGGTTAACAGAGAAGTGCTTGCCAATATCACGCAGGAAGGTCAGCACGTTCATGCTGCCAAACCAGTCATAGTTGTTGGCAGCAATGGCAGCGTTATCGCCGCAGTTGAAGTCAAGGAACGGTGCAACCTGTTTGCGGATCTTATCCACCCACTCCTGCACGGTATCTTCGGTATTCAGTTTACGCTCAGCGGCTTTAAAGCTTGGATCACCAATCAGACCGGTTGCACCACCCACCAGAGCAACAGGCTTATGGCCCGCCATCTGGAAGCGTTTCAGGCATAACAATGGAACAAGATGCCCCAAATGCAAGCTGTCAGCGGTGGGATCGAAGCCGCAATAGAGCGCGATCGGGCCTTGCGCCAGTCGCTCTGCTAACGCTTCCTCGTCCGTCACCTGGGCCACGAGGCCCCGCTCTTGCAATTGTTTAATCAAGTTACTGCTTGCCATCAAATTCTCCATGTATAAACGACTGCACCTTTGCCGGTACACGACTTTTCGCCTGATGCGAAAGGACCATAGAATAAAGCGCAAGCGCGGTGTGCGCTAGCGCTTAAATCAACAAATTTCGGGGATTACGGTGCCAGTCTGTCGATTTTCCAGCCGCCATTCTCGCGCTGGTATAAAAAGCGGTCGTGCAGGCGATGTTCACCGCCCTGCCAGAACTCAATCTGCTCAATCGGGATACGGAAGCCGCCCCAGAAGCTTGGCAGTGGGATTTCCCCCTGCTGGAACTTCTGTTTCAGTTCCAGGAACTTGCTCTCCAGGACACCGCGGGCAGAGATTCGGCTGGACTGTTTTGAAACCCAGGCACCAATCTGGCTGTCACGCGGACGGCTGTGGAAATATTTCACCACTTCAAGGGTCGAGAGACGTTCCGCTTTGCCGGTGACCATGACCTGACGTTCCAGCATGTGCCAGGGGAACAGCAGGCTGATGCGCGGATTGTTTTCTAAATGGTGCGCTTTGCGGCTGCCGAGGTTGGTATAAAACACAAGCCCTTTCTCATCATAATGCTTGAGCAGGACGATGCGCTGATACGGTTGACCGTTTTCATCTACCGTTGCGACAACCATGGCCGTTGGGTCGGCCAGTTTCGCTTCACAGGCCTGTTTCAGCCAGCGTTCAAAAAGCACGAGGGGTTCAGCGGGAAGATCCTGGCGACGCAGGCCGCCTTTGGTGTATTCACGGCGCATATGCGCAATTTGCTGCAGTTCGTCGTTATCTGACATGGCGTTAGCTGACGTTGAGATTGGGTGGCGCTATTGTGCGCCGCCCCTGTAAAAATCTCAACGCTTCGGATTTTCAAGCTGGCAATTGTTCAGCACGATGCGGTCGCGTTTGTAGACCGTGGCGCTATCCCCTTTCGACCAGAAGACGTAGATACCGTCGGAATAACGTGCCCCGGAGGCCGACATGCCCTGCTTGAGGGTCAGCAGTTTATTGTCATAAACAAAACTGGCTTCCTGACGTGGATTATTCAGCTTCACGGTCAGCGGTTTTTCATCGCAGCGATACTCCAGCGTATCGGTCTGCATACGCTCAAGGAGCTGGTTATAGACGCTGCATCCTGACAGCAATAAAGGCGCGACAATAAGAAGAATTTTTTTCATGGGCGTATTCCGAAGACTTTCCTGGTCCTGGAGGGCATAGCTGCCCTCCTGTTTCATTCCATTCTAACGACGAGACGCCGCGCTGAATTTCAGTTAACTCTGATTATGACGAGGATTTGCCGGGTAAATCGCCCCGAGGACGCTGGCCTCGCGCGCGCCGGTCACCGAAGGTAAATTACCCGGAAGCCCGGCGATGGTGCGCCAGGCAAGCCAGGCGAAAGCCAGCGCTTCCATATCATCCCCACTGATGCCCGCCTCGTCTGTCGTCGTCACTTCCGTCCCCGGCAGTAACGCGGCCAGACGCGCCATCACCAGCGGATTTCGGCTTCCACCGCCGCACACCAGCAGGCGTTCGCATCCGCCGCTGAGAAGTACCTGCTCAGAGATCGACACCGCCGTTAATTCGGCAAGCGTCGTCTGGACATCCTGCGGAGCCAGTGCCGGGAATGGCGCCAGCTGACGTTCAAGCCAGCCAACGTTGAAGTATTCACGCCCCGTGCTTTTCGGCGCCGGTAAAGCAAAGTAGGGATCGCTGAGCATCGACTGCAACAGCGGGAGAATCACTTTACCCTCGCTCGCCCACTCGGCGTTTTTATCATAGGGTTGCCCGCACTGCCGCCAGATCCAAGCATCCATTAACATATTACCTGGACCGGTATCGTAGCCGCGGACAGGCTGTCCGGGAATGAGCATTGACAGGTTGGCAATTCCGCCGATATTCAGCACCATCCGGCGTTCTGAAGGGTGTGCCAGTAGCGCCTGATGGAACGCCGGCACCAGCGGTGCCCCCTGGCCGCCAAGCGCAATATCGCGACGACGGAAATCGCCGACGACCGTGACGCCCGTCTTCGCCACAATCTGGTTGTTATCACCGATTTGCATCGTATGCGGCGCATCACCAACCGGCTCATGCCAGACGGTCTGTCCATGGCATCCGATGGCAACCACATCCTGGGCACGAAGATTTTCTTTTTGCATTAACGCCTGTACCGCATCAGCAAACAGTGCTCCCAGGCGGACGTCAAGTTGCCCTAGCTGAGAGAGCGTCAATTGCTGCCCCTGACAGATACTCAGAATATCCTCTTTCAGTGAAATGGGAATGGGCCAGGTCAGGCTCGCCTGCTGAGCGACCATACGTTCATCAATGGCGGCCAGAACGACATCTACCCCATCCAGACTGGTGCCCGACATCACACCAATGTAGCGACCCGATTTCATGCGCTTTCCTTACGTTGCGTGGGCTAAGGTTATCCACTCAACCATAAACAGCACGGCTTTGCCATCCAGCGATAATATTTTTTAACAATGTCATGCGGGTGACATGAGCAGAACCTGTTTATGTCTCGTTAAGTCAAATTCAAGTACAATTTTCTTATTGTTAGTGCAAAGATATGAACTATGGCTCCTTATGCCATATAATTTAGCCATAACGGATGCCTCCAATTGGGCGTTTTTGGTGAACAGGAGATTCAAATGATTGTACGTGTACTGGGCGTTTCGCTGATTGGTTTAACCCTGGCTGGCTGTGTGAATGACAGCTCACTGTCTGGCGACGTTTACAGCGCTTCTGAAGCAAAACAGGTTCAGAGCGTGACTTACGGTACCGTTGTTAACGCCCGTCCTGTACAAATTCAGGGTGGCGATGACAACAACGTTATGGGCGCAATCGGCGGTGCTGTTCTGGGTGGTTTCCTCGGGAATACCGTTGGCGGCGGTACAGGCCGTTCTCTGGCGACCGCTGCGGGCGCTGTGGCGGGTGGTGTTGCAGGCCAGGGCGTTCAGGGTGCAATGAACAAAACGCAGGGTGTTGAGCTGGAAATTCGTAAAGACGACGGCAGCACCATTATGGTTGTTCAGAAACAGGGGAATACCCGTTTCTCTGCTGGTCAGCGTGTCGTGCTGGCAAGCAACGGAAGCCAGGTGACCGTTTCCCCACGTTAATTAAAACGGGATGTGGCTATCAGGCCACATCCCTTTACAATATATATCATTTTCATGAATATATTTACAAAATATATTCACCCGCCCATTATTTACCCCACCGTATATTGTTTCTGCGCAAAGTAATTATTGTTTCAATTGATTAGACTCTTCGCTATTACCTCCTGTTCATTCATTTTTAATTATTTAAAAAAATTTATATGCTTGCGAATAGTCTTACTGTAAAAGGTCGTTATCTCTCGTTCTGTTTCGGTTGTGTTGTTGTCATCGGAATATTACAGGGTTTATTTTCAACACTGGTTGAATGGGTTCCTTCCTTTTCGCCGCTGTTGTTCCCTACGCTCACCATTTTTCTACTGGTATTTCACCTGTTTATTGCCTGTTTTATGGCAATGAAATACTGGTGTGATAAGAGGCGTCTGTATCTGGTTGCCATCGCTTTTGCCTTTGCCGGTTCGGCATTGCTGATGGTTGGAACGCTGTCCAGTTTTCCCGCCTGGCTGGATCTCTACCAGTTCAACGTCGTGAACTATAACGATGCGATGATCTACTATATGTTCCGCCATCTCATCATGGCGGTCCTGTTCATCGCTTCGGCCCTGCTGTTTCCCCTGCGTAATCAGCCCCTTTCGCGGCTGACGCATATCGCTATCGTCAGCACGACATTTCTTTTTACTGCCGGTGGCGTGATGTTGGCGTGGATGTATTCCAGCCATTTTGATTTTTTATCCCTCGACCTGGTTGATAATGAAACGCGGCAGTTTATGGTTCTCTGGAGCCACAGCATTAATATTTCATTAATTGTCCTCTGGGTGGTGACATTAGCTACGCTGATGTATATGACGCGCGTACGTAATCTGTTCTGGGTGACCGGTAATTTTCTTTGTGTCTGCTATATCGTCACGCTCTTGATGCTGTTATTGGGTGGGCATGCCGAAGACATATCGTGGTATCGCGCACGGTTATTTGAAACCGTCGCCACGCTGCTGATTATTTTTGTTCTGCTCTGCGATGTCTTCAGCTTGTACCGTGAATCGCATTCAAAGTATCAACAGTCGTATCAGAATTCGATTCGCGATCCGCTTACGCGCCTGTATAACCGCAGCTATTTTTATGAATCGTTAAATCAGGCGCTGGCTGTCGCAAAATCCAGCCGCCCTGTTTCGGTTATTGTCAGCGATCTCGATCGCTTCAAGCGCATCAACGACAACTACGGTCACCTGCAGGGGGATAAAGTCTTACAGTTTGTCGCCAATCTGCTGGTGGATTCCGTGCGCCCGCAGGACATCGCGGCGCGTATCGGTGGTGAAGAGTTTGTCCTGATGCTGGCAAGCACCCCTTCAGACGCAGCATGCCAGGTGGCGGAACGCATACGGCTGAAGCTGAGCAGCTTTGATAAAACCACCAGCGAAGGTCAGCTACCGGAGCCCATTACCATCAGCATGGGTGTGTTTACGGCAACATCATCGTCCGTGACCGCAGAGGAGTGCGTGGAAAGCGCCGATAAAGCGATGTATGAAGCGAAAGAGACTGGCCGAAACCGCGTCGTTGTCTTTAGGTAGGAAAAAGGCCTTGCAGATGCAAGGCCTTGTTGTCTGGTCAGTCGCGAGACTGCAGCTCGTGGATGTTCTGCTCAAGGCGAGCAATAAGGCTTATGAGCATTTCCAGCTCCGCCGGTGAAACGCCTGAAAGGATTTCACCGCGCGTTTTGGTAATCACAGCTTCCATTTCGGTAATAATGGGCGCTGCTTTCTCAGTGAGTTTAATCCGCTTGGCGCGACGATCGCTGGCGCAGGTTTGCCGGGAGATCAGCCCCTTCTCTTCCAGTTGATCAAGCGTACGCACCAGCGACGGTTGCTCAATACCTATCGCTTTTGCCAGTTGAATTTGCGACTGGTCAGGCGGCAACTGATGAATGTTGTGCAGCGTGACCCAATGCGTCTGTGTCAATTCCAGAGGTTTCAGGCGATGGTCAATCAGAGCACGCCAGACGCGTACCAACCTTGCCAGATCAGAACCTAATGGCGATTCCAATTTCATCTCCTTATAATTAGCTTGCTAAGTTATTATACTGATTTTAGAATAGTGTGCAGCATTTGTATTGGCAAAACAAATGCAATACTGCATTCATCTAACTCAAAAGTATGGCTTACACTGAATTCTGATGCTTCTTTATACTCAGACAAGCCAACGCGGCATTCTGTTCACTGCAAAGGATCTCTGCTTGTGACCTTTTTTCATCGCTCAGAGGGTTTACCCCTCCAGGACCTGATCTTCGGTGCGTCAGTTTACTTTCCTCCCCTGTTTAAAGCCGTGCTGGTGGGCTTTATCCTCTGGCTCGTTGCGCACCGCCTGCTTCGCGACTGGATGTATTCCGGCGAAATCTGGCATCCCATGTTGATGGATCTCTCCCTGTTCGCCCTCTGTGTCAGTCTGGGCCTTGCTGTTTTGACCGTGTGGTGAATATGCCTCTGAAAACGCTGAAGTACTTTTCCACCCTGTTTGTCCTGGTCCTCGCGCTGATCGCCGGCTGGTGGCTCTGGAATTTTTATATGCAGTCCCCCTGGACGCGTGACGGCAAAGTTCGCGCCGAGCAGGTCAGCATCACCCCGCAGGTGTCGGGAAGTATTACCACGCTCCTGGTGAAGGATAACCAGTATGTTAAAAAGGGAGAGGAACTGTTCCGTATCGACGATACCCCCTACCATATTGCCGTTCTGAATGCCCAGGCGCAGCTGGCGAAAGCCCAGTCAGACCTGGCGAAGGCCAATAACGAAGCCAATCGCCGCCGTCACTTATCGCAAAACTACATCTCAGCGGAAGATTTGGATACCGCCAACCTTAACGTCAAGGCCATGCAGGCAAGCGTCAACGTAGCCCAGGCGACGCTTAAGCAGGCACAGTGGGAACTGACCCAAACCGTGATTACCGCACCTGTAGATGGATGGGTGACTAACCTCTCTGCCCGGGTGGGTAACTACGCCACCACCGGCCAGCCTGTTTTTGCCCTTGTCGACAGCCACTCCTTCTACGTGGTGGGCTATTTTGAAGAGACCAAGCTTCGCCACATTCGCGAGGGTTCACCTGCGGCCATTACCCTTTACAGCGGTTCGCAAACGTTACAGGGTCACGTCTCCAGCATCGGTCGCGCCATTTACGATCAAAGCGTTGAAACGGATTCCGGCCTCGTACCGGACATAAAGCCGAACGTCCCCTGGGTGCGCCTGGCTCAACGTGTGCCTGTGCGTGTGGAGTTTGACCGTTTACCCGAGGGCATTACGCTGGTATCCGGCACCACCTGCACTGTCTCCATCGGAAGCCGTTAATGAAGCTGCAGGCGCTCTCCTGGCAAAACACGCCGTGGATGAAAGCGACGCGTCCTCAGTGGCGCTACGCGCTGCGTAATGGCATCGCCATGTGTCTGGCGCTGACGGTCGCCTATTACCTGAATCTTGACCAACCCTACTGGGCGATGACCTCAGCCGCGGTGGTGAGTTTCCCTACCGTTGGCGGAGTGATCAGCAAAAGCCTTGGGCGCATCGCGGGGAGTCTGTTAGGCGCCACCGCGGCGTTAATTATCGCGGGGCATACGCTGAACGATCCGTGGCTATTCCTGCTGAGCATGGCGGCGTGGCTGGGATGTTGTACCTGGGCCTGCGCCCATTTTACCAATAACGTGGCCTACGCTTTCCAGTTAGCGGGCTATACCGCGGCCATCATTGCCTTCCCGGTCGTCAATGTGCTCGATACCACCGAACTGTGGGATATTGCACAGGCGCGCGTCTGTGAGGTGATTGTCGGGATCCTCAGCGGCGGGTTTATGATGATGATCCTGCCCAGCACCTCCGACGGTACGACGCTGATTACCGCGCTGAAGACCATGCATACCCGGTTGCTGGAACATGCAAGCCTGCTGTGGCAACCGGATACCAATGATGACATCCGTCTCGCGCATGAAAAGGTTATCGGGCAGATCCTGACCATGAACCTGTTGCGCATACAGGCTTTCTGGAGTCATTACCGTTTTCGTCGTCAGAATACGCTGCTCAACTATTTGCTGCACCAGCAGCTGCGTATGACCAGCGCCATCTCCAGCCTGCGCCGGATGCTGCTCAACTGGCCGACGCCCCCTGAAAATACCCGCGCCGTCATTGAGACGCTGCTCGCAACGCTTGCGCGTCCGGACGCGGATATTTACACCGTCGCGAAGATCATCGCCCCGCTCGCCCCGACGGATGAGTATGATTATCGCCATCGCGCCTTCTGGCAGCGCCTGAATTACTTTTGCCGGTTATATCTGCGCAGTAGCCGCTGGATTAATGCCGTCGAGAATGCCACGCCGGTAACGGAATTTAATGTCCCCGGCAGCCCGGCTCTCGCCCGACATACCGATTATCTGGAAGCACTGTGGAGTGGTTTTCGCACCTTTTGTGCGCTGACGCTGGTTGGGGCGTGGAGCATCACCACGCAGTGGGAATCCGGTGCCGCGGCCCTGACGCTTGCCGCCATCAGCTGCGTGCTTTACTCCGTCGCGGCCTCGCCGTTTAACTCTCTTACGCTACTGCTGCGCACGCTGGTACTCCTGTCATTGTTCAGTTTCGCCGTGAAGTTTGGCCTGATGGTGCAGATAAGCGATCTCTGGCAGTTCCTGCTGTTCCTGTTTCCGCTGTTAACGACGATGCAACTCCTCAAGCTGCAAATGCCGAAACTGGCGGGCCTGTGGGGCCAGTTAATTGTCTTTATGGGCTCGTTTATCTCCGTGACGAATCCGCCGGTGTATGATTACGCCGATTTTCTCAATGATAACCTGGCAAAGATCCTGGGCGTGGGGCTGGCATGGCTCGCATTTGCGGTATTGCGTCCCGGCTCTGATGCACGTAAGAGCCGACGACATATCAGGGAATTACGCAGAGGGTTTGTCGACCAGCTCAGCCGCAAACCGCATCTGCGTGAAAGCGAGTATGAATCGCTGGTGTATCACCATGTCAGCCAGCTCAATAACAGCCATGACGCGCTTTCCCGCCGCTGGCTGCTGCGCTGGGGCGTGGTGCTGTTGAACTGTTCGCATGTGGTCTGGCAGCTTCGCGCATGGGAAACGCGGTCCGACCCGCTGTCGCAGGTGCGCGATGTTTGCATTTCCCTGCTACGCGACGTGATGAGTGAACGCGGTGTCCAGCAGCGGCCTCTGGAGGTCACGCTGGCTGAACTGCAACGGATCTGCGATACCCTCGCGCATCACCATCTTCCCGCAGCCCGTGATTTAGCCTCAATCATCTGGCGCCTGCACTGCTCGCTGTCGCAGCTGGAACAGGCTCCCCCACCGGGCACCATTGGAGATCAGATCACGCCGCAGGCATAACGTGCCCCGCCGCCGCCAAGCGGTTTAGGCTGATCGGACATGTTATCGCCGCCCACGTGGATCATCAGCGCTTTGCCTTTTACTTCATCCAGTTTTTTCAGGCGCGGGGCCATGACCGGATCGGTGGCTTTACCGTCATTGTTCACCACCAGCACCGGCAGATCGCCAAGGTGCCCCATACCGTCTGGCCCTTCATGTTTGCCTGAATGTTGCGGATCGAGATGCCCCCCGGCGGCTTCCGCCGCGGACGGTTTACCCTCTTTCATGGCAGGCTGGCAGCTTCCTTTGGCATGAACATGAAAGCCGTGTTCGCCGGGCGGGAGTGCTTTGAGATTGGGCGCGAATTCCAGCCCCTTGTCGGTCTCAGTGATTTTCACCGTCCCGATAGACTGACCCACACCCTGAGAGGTGACGAGATTCATTTCCACTTCGTCGCTGGCTGCCTGCGCTCCTGCGCAAACAACCAGCGTGACCAATGCCAGAGCAAAACGCTTCATATGACCTCCGCGGGTTATTTTTTGCCCCTTAAGTGTATACCAGAGGCAAAGATTTCACCGGAAAGTCAGATTATGGCGGTTTAAGGCACGTCGTAACCCAGCGCGGCTTTGCGGATGCGGAACCACTGCTGACGTGTCATCTCCAGCTCTTCCGCGGCCAGCGCGGAACGAACGCGTTCGATTTTTCCGGAGCCAATAATCGGCAGCGGTTTTGACGGCAGACGCAGGATCCACGCATACACCACCTGTTCAATGCTCTCCGCGTTCAGCTCACGGGCGATGGTTTCCAGTTCATTGCGCAGCGGCTGGAACGCCTCATCATTAAACAGGCGTCCGCCTCCCAGGCAGGACCAGGCCATCGGGCGAATACGCAGCTGTTGCAGCTGGTCGAGCGTACCGTCCAGCAGCAGCGGCTGATGGACAGGGGAAATTTCCACCTGGTTAGTGGCCAGGGTAAACGGCAGCCGAGACTGAAGCAGTGCAAACTGTGCCGGGGTAAAGTTTGAGACGCCGAAGTGACGCACTTTCCCACTCTGATGCAGATGCAGGAAGGCTTCCGCCACCTCATCGGCGTCCATCAGCGGGTCTGGGCGGTGAATCAGCAGCAGGTCGATGCGATCCGTCGCCAGATTGACCAGCGACTGCTCAGCGCTCTTGATGATATGCGCGCTGTCGGTGATGTAATGGCCGAGGGCGTGCTCAGGTTTTGCGGTGGTGGCAATCCCACACTTCGTGACGATCTCCATGCGGTCGCGGAGTGCCGGAACAAGCTTGAGCGCCTCGCCGAATGCAGCTTCACACAGGTAGCCACCGTAAATATCCGCATGATCGACGGTCGTGACCCCTAAATCGATATGCTCTTCAATAAAGCTCGCCAGCTGGAGGGGGGACATATTCCAGTCCATCAGGCGCCAGTAGCCCATCACAAAACGGGAGAATTCTGGCCCCTGGGGGGCAAGGGTAATTCGCTGAACCATAACATTTTCCTCAAGGACGTGATGTCATGATTATACGCAATTACCGTGTTAAAACAGTGAAGGTTGCTGAGGTTCTTCGGTCTCAGCGGCTTTGTTTGCGCGGATTTTGCGCAGAAGTCGCTGCCGGCACAGCCGGAGCACCTCCTGTTTTTGCGTGTCGCTGAAGTTTTGCCAGTTAAAGCGCTCGTCACGGGTGCGCATGCACCCGCGGCAATATCCGCGTTCATCTACCTGACAAATACCCCGGCACGGGCTCTGGATGGGGAAAAACTCCAGTTGCTCTGCCACACTGACCTCCGCATGACCACTCTCATCTACAGTGAAGACGCTAAACGCGTCAGGTGCAAGGGCTTTACCACAGTTTTGTGGCATTAAGGTTTCACTAATCTTCCCTCTCTATACTCAGCCCATCATCAAAAGAACAGGTTTTTCGAGCGATGCAGTTAATCAAAAAGTTACAATGTAACGATATTAAATTTACTCTGGGCTGTGCACTCTTTTTTACCCTGCTGAACGGGCTGTTTATCCAGCGCAGCTGGGCAATTATTGCCCCTTCTCATCTGCACGACATTCTCTTTGCCGCGTCCGTGCCGGTGGTGCTGTTTTGTGGCTGGGTAATTGTTTTTAGCCTGCTCAATATCCCGTACATCCGTAAGCCGCTGCTGATCGTTTTAACTGTCGGTTGCGCTGCGGCAACCTATTTTATGTATACCTACGGCGCGGTCATCGATCAGAACATGATCGTCAACGTGTTCGAAACCAACTCTCAGGAAGCCACCGCCCTGGTGACCCCGCAGATGATTCTGTGGATTGTTGTTGCTGGCCTCGTGCCCTCCGTGGTGCTGGCTCTCACCCGAATTCGTACCGGAAAATGGTGGTACGCGCTGCTGACGCGCGTAGCCGCGATGCTGGGCGCTCTGCTGGTGATCATCCTGATTGCCGCACTGTTTTATAAAGATTACGCGTCGCTGTTCCGCAATAACAAAAGCATCGTCAAAATGGTTACCCCGGCGAACTATGTCAGCGCCGTGGTGAAGTACAGCAAAATGCGCTGGTTTGCCGGCGATCAAACGCTGGTGCGCATTGGCGAAGATGCGCATAAAGGCTCGCTGATTGCGGGTCAGCAAAAGAAAACCGTTCTGGTGCTTGTCGTCGGCGAAGCCTCTCGCGCGGCAAACTACTCCCTGAACGGTTACGGGCGCGAAACCAACCCCGAGCTGAAAAAGCAGGACGTGATTAACTTCCCGCAGGCCTCTTCATGTGGCACCGAAACCGCGGTTTCCGTTCCCTGCATGTTCTCCGGCATGACGCGCAGCAAATACGATGCCGACCTGGCTCGGCATCAGGAAGGGCTGCTTGACGTGCTCAGGCACGCGGGCGTCAACCTGCTGTGGCGCGATAACGACGGCGGCTGTAAAGGCGCCTGCGATCGCGTGCCTCATACCGACATGACGCAGTGGAATCTGGATCAGTTCTGTAAAGACAAATCCTGTATTGACGATGTGAACTTCTACCGTCTGGACAACGTGCTGGATGGCGTGAAGCAAGATACGGTGCTGGTTATCCACCTGATGGGCAGCCACGGTCCGGCGTACTATCGCCGTTACCCGGACAATTTCCGTAAATTCACCCCAACCTGCGACACGAACGAAATTCAGGATTGCGATCATCAGGCGCTGATGAACACCTATGACAACACCATCCTGTATACCGACAGCATGGTCAGCAAAACCATTGACGCACTGAAAGCCCGTCAGGCGAACATGAACACCGCCCTGATTTATTTGTCAGACCACGGTGAATCGCTGGGTGAAAGCGGTATTTACCTGCACGGTACGCCATACATGCTGGCACCCGAGCAACAAACGCACATCCCGTTTATGTTCTGGCTATCGCCGGATTATGCAAAAAACTTTGGCATCAACGCGCAGTGCTTACGCGACTATGCGGCAAAAAATGCGGTTTCGCAGGACAATTTATTCTCAACGGTGCTGGGTATGATGGACATTAAATCAAAGGTTTATCAACAGCAGCTGGATATTCTGAATGGGTGTCGGCAGTAAACAGGCTTGCATTAGACCGAACGGTCTATTAGAGTGAGGCCATGAGCAGAAATACTGAACACGATACCCGCGAACATCTACTGGCGACTGGCGAGCGGCTCTGCATGCATCGCGGTTTCACCGGCATGGGGTTAAGTGAGCTATTAAAAACCGCTGAGGTACCGAAGGGGTCGTTTTATCACTACTTCCGGTCCAAAGAGGCGTTTGGTGTGGCGATGCTGGAGCGGCACTATGCGGGCTACCATCAGCGTCTCGCGACCCACTTCGCCACGGGTGAAGGTAACTATCGGGATCGTGTTCTTAACTACTATCAGGAAACGCTGAATCAGTTCTGTCAGCAGGGCATTATCAGCGGATGCCTGACGGTAAAACTGTCTGCCGAAGTGTGCGATCTCTCCGAAGATATGCGCACGGCGATGGATAAAGGTGCCAGCGGTGTTATCGCCCTGCTGGCCCAGGCGCTGGAAAAAGGCCGCAATGAAAAAACGCTGGCCTTTTCGGGTGAGCCTCTGACTCAGGCGCAGGTGTTATACGCGCTATGGTTAGGCGCTAACCTGCAGGCCAAGATTTCGCGCAGTGCCGTGCCGCTGGAAAGCGCGCTGGCACATGTGAAAAACACAATTACTGCGCCTGGCATTTAACAGGCGTTTTTATTTATCTTATTACTAGTCGACTGGTCTACTCAGGAGTCTTTATGTCAGCTGAAAAATTATTTACCCCCTTAAAAGTGGGTGCCGTTACCGCGCCAAACCGCGTGTTCATGGCTCCGCTTACCCGTCTGCGCAGCATTGAGCCGGGTGACATCCCCACCCCACTGATGGGTGAATACTATCGTCAGCGCGCCAGTTCCGGCCTGATCATCACCGAAGCTACGCAGATTTCTGCTCAGGCTAAAGGTTATGCGGGTGCGCCGGGGCTGCACAGCCCGGAACAGATCGCCGCATGGCAGAAAATTACCGCGGGCGTGCATGCTGAAGAGGGACGCATTGCCGTCCAGCTGTGGCACACCGGGCGTATCTCCCACAGCAGCATTCAGCCTGGCGGCCAGGCACCGGTTTCAGCCTCAGCCCTGAATGCTAACACCCGCACCTCGCTGCGTGATGAAAACGGTAACGCGATCCGCGTCGATACCTCAACGCCGCGCGCCCTGGAGCTGGATGAGATCCCGGGTATCGTGAACGATTTCCGTCAGGCCGTGGCCAACGCCCGTGAAGCAGGTTTTGATTTGATTGAGCTGCACTCCGCGCACGGTTACCTGCTGCACCAGTTCCTGTCACCGTCATCTAACCAGCGTACCGACCAGTATGGCGGCAGCGTCGAGAACCGCGCCCGTCTGGTGCTGGAAGTGGTTGATGCCGTATGCCAGGAGTGGAGCCCGGATCGTATCGGCATTCGCGTCTCCCCGATCGGTTCTTTCCAGAACGTCGACAACGGCCCGAACGAAGAAGCGGATGCGCTCTATCTGATTGAAGAGCTGGCAAAACGCGGTATCGCCTATCTGCACATGTCTGAGCCAGACTGGGCCGGCGGTAAACCTTATACGGAAGCCTTCCGTCAGAAAGTGCGTGAGCGCTTCCACGGGGTGATCATCGGTGCGGGTGCCTATACGCCTGAGAAAGCGGAAGACCTGATCGGCAAAGGGCTGATCGATGCCGTTGCGTTTGGCCGCGACTATATCGCCAACCCGGACCTGGTTGCCCGTCTGCAACAGAAAGCCGCTCTGAACCCGCAGCGTCCTGAAAGCTTCTACGGCGGCGGCGCTGAAGGTTACACCGACTACCCTTCTCTCTAATCTCACCATTGTTCATTGATAGCGGCGACACTTCGCCGCTATACTAAAACATCGTTTCTGTTCAAAAAAATATTCAAATCCATTGGTTAATGAGGAAATTATGCGCCTACTTCACACCATGCTGCGCGTTGGCGATCTGCAACGTTCTATTGATTTCTACACTAACGTACTGGGCATGAAACTGCTGCGCACCAGCGAAAACCCGGAATACAAATACTCGCTGGCGTTCGTGGGTTACGGCCCGGAAACGGATGAAGCGGTGATTGAGCTGACCTATAACTGGGGCGTGGACAGCTATGACCTCGGCAACGCCTACGGCCATATCGCGCTGGAAGTGGACAACGCAGCCGAAGCGTGCGAACGCATCCGCAGCAACGGCGGTAACGTCACCCGTGAAGCGGGTCCGGTTAAAGGCGGCACCACTGTGATTGCATTTGTGGAAGATCCGGACGGTTACAAAATCGAGCTGATTGAAGCCAAAGATGCCGGTCGTGGTCTGGGCAACTGATCCCTCAGGGCGCAATATGCGCCCGTAGTTTTACTGCATCACCCCGCAAAATTTGCCATAATGCGCTCTGCTTTTTCCCCTTGTAAGAGACCCTGATGTCCGATAACGCTCAATTTAGCGGTCTGTGCGACCGTTTTCGTGGTTTTTATCCCGTTGTCATTGATGTAGAAACAGCCGGATTTAACGCTAAAACCGATGCGCTGCTCGAAATTGCCGCCATCACGCTGAAGATGGATGAACAGGGCTGGCTTACACCAGACACCACGCTGCATTTCCACGTTGAACCTTTCGAAGGGGCAAACTTACAGCCGGAAGCACTGGCCTTCAACGGTATCGATCCGCATAACCCACTGCGCGGTGCGGTAAGCGAATATGATGCGCTGCACGCCATTTTTAAAATGGTGCGTAAAGGCATGAAAGAGAGTAACTGCAGCCGCGCCATCATGGTGGCGCATAACGCCACCTTCGATCACACCTTTACCATGGCCGCAGCGGAGCGCGCCTCGCTCAAACGCAACCCTTTCCACCCGTTTGTGACCTTCGACACGGCAGCACTGAGCGGTCTGGCGCTGGGGCAAACGGTATTATCAAAAGCCTGTATTACGGCGGGTATTGAATTTGACGGCACACAGGCGCACTCGGCTCTGTATGACACGGAGCGCACCGCAGAGCTGTTCTGTGAGATCGTCAACCGCTGGAAGCGTCTAGGCGGCTGGCCGCTGCCGACAGGTGACAGCGAAGAATAAAAAAAGCGACCTTAACAGGTCGCTTTTTTATTTGCGCAGCAAACTTACTCTGCGTCCGGCTCTTCGGTTTTGTACTTCGCCGCGGTCTCTTTGATCAGCTGCTGCAGTTCACCGCGCTGATACATTTCAATCAGGATATCGCAGCCGCCTACCAGCTCACCGTCTACCCACAGCTGCGGGAAGGTTGGCCAGTTAGCGTATTTTGGCAGCTCAGCACGGATGTCCGGGTTCTGCAGGATATCAACGTAAGCAAAACGCTCACCACAGGCTGAGAGCGCCTGAACCGCTTGCGCGGAGAAGCCGCAGCTTGGCAGCTTCGGAGAACCTTTCATATACAGCAGAATCGGGTTTTCAGCGATCTGGCGCTGGATTTTTTCAATAGTGGTGCTCATGTCTTGCTTCCTTTAACTTCTGTTACGGCAATAGTCTGACATTGTAGCGGGTCAGGCTGGCATCGGAAAATAACATTTTCGTCACGTTTATACATTTTACCGCGACTCTACAAAAGTTGCATTGCAAATGGTGTTTAACCCTGCGGCAGTCAGGGTTTTGCTTAGGGAGTGAACAATTGTGCGACAGAACGATGAATTTTTTTGCACTTGCTAACGAAACAGGTTTTTAGATTGAAAAATGCTATTAACTTCTCGGGTTTTTATGGATTAGAATCGACGGGCTTTGTAAATCACTCGCGGGTATTATTGATGACCTGCATTTATCAGGGGACTGCCCAGTGGCGCGGATAACAAAAATCTCGATCACGCTCTGTGCTTTACTGTTTACATCACTCACTCTCACGCCAGCGGCAAACGCCTCTCAGCAGGCGCGGCATTCTGCTGTACAAAAAAGCCATCTGGTGAAAGCCACAGAACGTAAGAAAAAAACCACCACAAAGAACGAAAAGAAAAAGACGACCACCAAGACGACACAAACCGCTTCCAGCAAGACCAAAACAAAATCTTCCCGCACTGCCCACACCACCAAAAGTAAAACTTCGCTGACCGCGGCTAACCTCGTCACTGAAAAATGCATTACGCGTAAAGGCCACAAAGCGAAATGCACCAAAGTCACGAAAATCGCGGAAGTACATAAAGTCCGTGTACAGAAAGCGCAAAAAACCGCGATGAATAAACTGATGGGGCAAATTGGCAAACCTTATCGCTGGGGTGGCAGTTCGCCACGAACCGGCTTCGACTGTAGCGGCCTGGTCTATTACGCCTATAAAGATCTGGTTAAGTTCCGCATTCCGCGTACCGCTAATGAGATGTACCACCTGCGCGACGCCTCTCCGGTGAGCCGTGGTGAGCTGGAAAACGGCGATCTGGTCTTCTTCCGCACGCAAGGCCGCGGCACGGCTGACCATGTGGGTGTCTATGTCGGCAACGGGAAATTTATCCAGTCACCGCGCAGCGGCCAGGATATTCAGATCACCTCCCTGAGTGAAGATTACTGGGTGCGTCACTACGTCGGCGCACGTCGCGTGATGACGCCGAAAACTATTCGCTAACCCCTGCCCTGCCGCATCCGTGGCAGGGTAAGTTCCTCTTTTGCATACCCTTTCAATTTGCTATCCTGTCCTTGTTGTCTGTGTGGTTATTGGCAACGCTAAATACAATAAGGAGAGAAGCAATGTCGTTCGAATTACCTGCACTACCGTATGCAAAAGACGCCCTGGCACCGCACATTTCTGCGGAAACCCTGGAATACCATTACGGCAAACATCACCAGACGTATGTCACCAACCTGAACAATCTGATCAAAGGCACCGATTTCGAAGGCAAAACGCTGGAAGAGATCGTCCGTAGCTCAGAGGGTGGCGTATTTAACAACGCGGCTCAGGTGTGGAACCACACCTTCTACTGGCACTGCCTGGCACCCAATGCCGGTGGTGAACCTGCCGGTGAACTGGCTTCCGCGATTAACGCCGCCTTTGGCAGCTTCGCCGATTTCAAAGCGAAGTTTACGGATGCCGCCATCAAGAACTTCGGCTCTGGCTGGACGTGGCTGGTAAAAGAAGCGGATGGCAAACTGGCAATCGTGTCCACCTCTAATGCAGGCACCCCGCTGACCACCAGCGCTACGCCGCTGATGACCGTGGACGTGTGGGAGCACGCTTACTACATTGATTACCGTAACGCGCGCCCGAACTACCTGGAGCACTTCTGGGCACTGGTCAACTGGGACTTCGTCGCGAAGAACTTCGCCGCGTAAGAGAGACGCAGAAGGGGTCCCCCTTCTGCGTTATTTTTATTATTCCGCCGTGCAAACGGCTTCTGGCTGTTTCCGGCCGGACATCATCACCAGCAGCAGACCGAGCGCGGCAATAATCGCCCCCATCACCGGCACAAAGCTGTATCCCAGACCGCCAGAAATGACGGCGCCACCCGCCGCAGCACCCAGGGCATTCCCAAGGTTAAACGCACCGATATTCACCGAAGATGAGAGTCCCGGCGCCTCGTGGGCGACACGCATCACGCGCATCTGCAGCGGCGGCACCACGGCGAAGGTGGCTGCGCCCCAGACAACCATCGCGATGGCCGCGCCAAACTCGTTACGCGCCAGCCACGGAATCGCGATCATGATGGCAATCAGCAAGGTTAAAAAGCCTTTCAACGTTCCTGTCACTGAACGGTCGGCAAATTTCCCGCCAAGGTAGTTACCCATTGAGAACCCTACGCCAATCAATACCAGCATCGCGGTAATAAAGATTGGTGTTGCATGGGTGATATCGTGCAGCACCGGTGAAATGTAGGTATAGAGCGTAAACATTGCCCCGGCCCCCAGCACGGTGGTCAGCAGTGCAGAAAGCACCTGCGGGCGCACCAGTACCGACAGCTCTTTGCGCACGTCCGGACGTTCACCCGCGCTGCCTTTCGGCAGGGAGAAGAACAAGGCCACCATCGCCACCACGCCCAGCCCGGCTGTTGCCAGGAATGACATACGCCAGCCGATCGCTTCACCCAGCCAGGTCGCAGCCGGTACGCCGCCAATGTTGGCAATCGTCAGCCCCATAAACATGGTCGCCACGGCGCTTGCCTGCTTATGTTTCGGCACTACGCTTGCGGCCACGACCGAGCCCAGCCCAAAGAACGCGCCATGGTTCAGGCTGGTCAAAATGCGCGACAGCATCAGGGTGGTGTAGTCAGGTGAAATGGCAGAGAGCACGTTGCCCAGGGTGAAAATCGCCATCAGGAAAATCAGCGCATTACGGCGCGCGCGGTGTGAAAGCATTAGCGTCATCAGCGGCGCCCCCACCATCACGCCGATGGCATAAGCGCTGATTAACATCCCGGCCGCAGGGATCGAGACATCCACGCCCCGGGCGATAACAGGCAGTAACCCCATCGGGGAGAATTCGGTGGTGCCAATCCCAAAAGCGCCAATCGCCAGGGCCAGCAGGGGAAAATTGATTTTCATGCGTCAACTCCGAATGCCGTGTCATGTCGTGACACAGAAAAAAGAAGCGGAAAGCATGACATCAATCACAAAAAATGAGAAGTTAACAAAATGGCAAAAGATTTTTGCCTGAGAAGTAACAATCCGGTAAACCGGGAGGGAGAAGATTCTCCCTCCGCGTAAATCAGTGCAGCGCAGCCGTCAGGCCAGCCGCCACAATCAGCGCCAGCACAACGATGGTAGTGAACAGCGAAAACTTCAGATCGGAACTCATCAATTTTTCTCCTTTTAATCCCCCCACGAAAAGTGAGCTTGCTCATTTTTGCACAGTTTACGTCAAAAATCTTCCCGGATTTAAGCTGATAACCACTTTACCTCTTCCCCTTTTCATCAAGATAGGACAAAATTCCACGCTAAATTTATTAGCGTACCGGCCATTGACCCCCTCCTGACGTCCCGTGTCGTTTTCCTGGCGTACCGCAATCTAAAATTGCGTGATAAGGGTGAGAGAAGGCAAACGTTTACCTTCAAGTATTTCAGGAGTTTAGGATATGGTCTGGAGTGACATTTAATGGCAACAATTAAAGACGTAGCAAAACGCGCAAACGTTTCCACTACAACCGTATCACATGTAATTAACAAAACCCGCTTTGTGGCGGAAGAGACGCGCAACGCCGTCTGGGCAGCAATCAAAGAGCTGCACTACTCGCCAAGTGCGGTTGCGCGCAGCCTCAAGGTGAATCACACCAAATCGATTGGTCTGCTGGCGACCAGCAGCGAAGCGGCCTATTTTGCTGAGATCATTGAAGCGGTAGAGAAAAACTGCTTCCAGAAAGGCTATACCCTGATTTTGGGCAACGCGTGGAACAGCATTGAAAAACAGCGAGCCTATCTCTCCATGATGGCGCAGAAGCGCGTGGATGGCCTGCTGGTGATGTGTTCCGAGTATCCGGAATCCGTACTGTCGATGCTTGAAGAGTATCGGCATATCCCGATGGTGGTGATGGACTGGGGTGAAGCCCGTGCGGATTTCACGGATTCCGTTATCGACAACGCCTTTGAAGGCGGCTATATGGCGGGCCGTTATTTGATCGAACGCGGTCATCGTGAGATTGGCGTGATCCCGGGTCCGCTTGAGCGTAACACCGGCGCAGGTCGTCTGGCTGGCTTTATGAAAGCGATGGAAGAAGCACTGATCACCGTGCCAGAAAACTGGATCGTACAGGGTGACTTTGAGCCGGAATCAGGCTACCGCGCGATGCAGCAGATTGTCTCCCAGCAACATCGTCCTACCGCCGTTTTCTGCGGGGGCGACATCATGGCGATGGGCGCGCTCTGTGCGGCCGATGAGCTGGGTCTGCGCGTCCCGCAGGACATTTCCGTGATCGGCTATGACAACGTGCGCAACGCGCGCTTCTTTACCCCTGCGCTGACCACCATTCACCAGCCGAAAGATTCGCTGGGTGAAACGGCCTTCAACATGCTGCTCGACAGGATCGTCAACAAACGTGAAGAGTCGCAGTCCATTGAAGTCCACCCGCGCCTCATCGAACGCCGTTCCGTTGCGGATGGTCCGTTCCGCGACTACCGTCGTTAATCGCTTTACGGAGCCAGTCACACTGGCTCCCGTAACCATTCCCGGTTAAGCGTTTCGCTGTCCCCCAGATAATCCAGCAGCCAGGCCATAGCAGGTGAAACATCATTTTGTTGCCAGGTCAGGCAGCAAGCCGCATCCGGGAACGGATTCTCCAGCGTCAGTTCAACCCACTCGCCGGTGTCGATTCGCGGGCGCGCAAAATGAACGGGCACCATCGCGACGCACAGCCCTGCACTGAGGCAGGTCGCCGACGATTCCCAGTCCGGGGCGACCACGCGACGCTGGTTATCCAGCAGCCAGGTGATACGCTTGGGCAGTGAGCGGGAGGTGTCCTCCAGCACCAGCGACGGCCAGTTACGCAGGGTATCGTCGCTTAACGGCCCCTCCATGGCCGCCAGGGGATGATCGCGTGCCACAACGCATTTCCAGCTCAGCATCCCCATATCGCGAAAGGCGTAGCGTCCCCCAACCGGAATCGCCTGCGTCGCCCCAATCGCCATTTCTACCCTGCCGTCCGACAGCGCGTCCCACACGCCGTTGAACACTTCCTGCGAAACACGCAACTCAACGTCAGAAAAATGACGATAGAAATCGACGATCATTTGCCGGGTGCGCTCCGGCTTCACGATATTATCGACCGCGATGGAAAGATGCCCCCGCCAGCCGTTAGCGATCTGCTGACACTGTTCGCGGGTGATCTGCATTTTTTTGATAACAGAACGCCCTTCTTTCAAAAACCACGCCCCGGCAGGCGTTAATTCCACATCACGATGTCGCCGTTCAAACAGCGGAACGGCCAGCCACCCTTCTAGCTGACGCACCGTATAGCTGATTGCCGACGGGACGCGGTGCAGCTCCTGCGCTGCGCCGCTAAAGCTGCCGTTACGCGCGACAGCATCGACCACTTCAAGAGAATAATCTGACCACATTTTCTGCCTGCAAAAAATTTGAATGCACCCGCCAAATATTAGCGTTTCACAAGCCGCTTTGCACTCCCTACACTCTGCGCCAATGTACACCTGCCTCCTCAGGAGAAGAAAACAATGCAACCCAGGAAAGGTTTTTTAGTCTGGCTCGGCGGCTTAAGCGTGCTGGGCTTTTTAGCCACCGATATGTACCTGCCGGCTTTCGCCGCCATGCAGGAAGATCTGCAAACCCCTGCCGCCGCGATCAGCGCCAGCCTGAGTTTGTTCCTCGCCGGTTTTGCCTTCGCGCAGCTGCTGTGGGGACCGCTCTCGGATCGCTTTGGCCGCAAGCCGGTATTGTTGCTCGGTCTGGCCATTTTTGCCGTGGGCTGTCTGGGGATGCTATGGGTTCGCGACGCCACCTGGCTGCTGGTATTGCGGTTTATTCAGGCAGTCGGCGTCTGCGCCGCAGCCGTCACCTGGCAGGCGCTGGTCACCGACTACTATCCGGCGAACCGTACAAACCGAATTTTCGCGACCATTATGCCGCTGGTGGGGCTTTCCCCTGCCCTCGCCCCGCTGCTGGGTAGCTGGATCCTCGCGCATTTCGACTGGCAGGCCATCTTTGCCACGCTGTTTGCCATCACGCTGATCCTGATGCTGCCGGCGTTCGCCCTCAAGCCCGCGCATAAAAAAGAGGCGCATGCCGACGCCAGCCCAATTACCTTTGCCTCCCTGCTGAGCGCCAAAGCGTATCGCGGTAATGTGCTGATTTATGCTGCCTGCTCGGCGAGCTTCTTCGCATGGCTGACCGGTTCACCCTTTATTCTGCACGATATGGGCTACAGCCCGGCGGCCATCGGTCTGAGCTATGTTCCGCAGACCATCGCGTTCCTGGTTGGCGGGTACGGCTGTCGCGCGGTGCTGCAAAAATGGGAAGGCCAGCAGATGCTGCCGTGGTTGCTGGTGCTGTATGCGTTGAGCGTTATCGGGACCTGGGCCGTCGGCTTTATTCCCGGCATCGGTCTGGCTGAAATTTTGATTCCATTCTGCGTAATGGCCATCGCGAACGGCGCGATATACCCTATCGTTGTGGCGCAGGCGCTTCGTCCCTTCCCGCAGGCGACAGGCCGTGCGGCCGCACTTCAGAATACGCTGCAACTGGGGCTGTGCTTCCTGGCCAGTCTGGTGGTCTCGGCGCTGATTGCCACGCCGCTCCTGACCACCACCAGCGTGATGCTGGTTACCGTTGCGCTGGCCGGAATGGGCTATCGTATGCAGGCAGCCGCGCAGCGTGCGCAGGATAACCGCGCGCAGGCAGAAACGTCACATGCGTAATTACTGCAAAAATTATGTAACTTTTCGGTGATTAGGTTGCTAACAATTTTCTATTGAATCACCAAATTTTGCGGCCTATACTAAATTTGGTTCGATTAAATACGATAAATATTAAGTGTTAACGGGAGCCGGAGTGCTCCCGTTTTACCATGGAAGGCATTTCGGCAAGGGTTATCTCCCTTCCTCTGTTCTACGTCGGATACTAGCCTCGCGGTATATACCGTGAGATTTCTCACAAACCAAAAAAAGCGTCTACGCTGTTTGAAGGTTCTGATCACAGTAGGGTGATGGAGAAGCTATGAGTTCATCGTGTATAGAAGAAGTCAGCGTTCCGGACGATAACTGGTCCCGGATCGTCAGTGAACTGTTAGGTCGAGCAGGCATCACGATTAATGGATCATCGCCATCCGATCCTCAGGTTAAACATCCCGACTTTTTTAAACGCGTGTTACGAGAGGGATCGTTAGGCCTGGGAGAAAGTTATATGGATGGCTGGTGGGAATGCGAACGGCTGGATATATTTTTCACCCGCGTTTTGCGTGCTGGTCTGGAAAATCAACTCCCTCGCCATCTGAAAGACACCCTGCGCGTCGCCTCAGCCCGCCTGTTTAACCTGCAAAGTAAAAAACGCGCCTGGATCGTCGGCAAAGAGCACTACGACCTTGGCAACGACCTGTTCAGCCGTATGCTGGACCCCTTCATGCAATATTCCTGCGCCTACTGGAAAGAGGCATCGACGCTTGAAGAGGCGCAACAGGCCAAGCTGCGTCTGATTAGCGAGAAACTGCAGCTTGAGCCCGGAATGCGTGTGCTGGATATCGGCTGCGGCTGGGGTGGGCTGGCGTATTTTATGGCGAAGCACTATGGCGTCAGCGTCGTCGGCGTCACGATTTCAGCAGAACAGCAAAAGCTGGCGCGAGAACGCTGCCAGGGTCTTGATGTTGACATCCGGCTGCAGGATTACCGTGACCTGAACGAACAGTTTGATCGTATTGTCTCCGTGGGTATGTTCGAACATGTTGGCCCGAAAAACTACGACACCTATTTTGACGTCGTGGATCGCAATTTGAAACCAGACGGCATTTTCCTGCTGCACACCATCGGGTCTAAGCGCACCGACAACAACGTCGACCCGTGGATCAACAAATACATCTTCCCGAATGGCTGTTTACCGTCCGTGCGCCAGATTGCCAACGCCAGCGAGTCCCATTTCGTGATGGAAGACTGGCATAACTTTGGCGCGGATTACGACACCACATTGATGGCATGGCATGCACGTTTTCAGGAAGCCTGGCCGGAGATTGCGGACAACTACTCTGAACGATTCAAGCGGATGTTTAGCTATTATCTGAATGCCTGCGCGGGGGCGTTTCGCGCGCGGGATATTCAGCTCTGGCAGGTTGTTTTCAGCCGAGGGATTGAGCACGGCTTGCGGGTCGCCCGCTAAAAAAAATAACCCCGGTTACCCGGGGTTATTTTTTATTCGTCTTCTGTGCTCGTTATTATTGCCGCTTCTTTTGCCGCCAGCACGCGCTCAACCGTATCCACTACCGCCTGGGTTTGCGGATCGATTTCGATATTCACGCGATGCCCGAGTTTTTTCGAACCCAGCGTGGTGCGTTGCAGCGTTTCAGGAATTAAATGCACGCAAAAACGCGTTGCCGTCACTTCTCCAACCGTCAGGCTAATCCCATCAATGCCAATAAATCCTTTATAGAGGATGTATTTCATTAATGACGGATCCTGCATTTTGAACCAGATTTGACGGTTATTTTCCGAGGTCACGATTTTCGCCACTTCAGCCGTGGTCATGATGTGCCCCGACATCAGATGGCCGCCAATCTCATCACTGAACTTCGCCGCACGCTCAACGTTGACGGTATCACCTACAGCCAGCTCGCCCAGATTAGTAATACGCAGGGTCTCTTTCATTAAATCAAAGCTGATCTTGTTGCCATTAATTTCGGTGACGGTCAGACAGCAGCCGTTATGGGCAATCGAGGCGCCGGTTTCGATGCCATCAAGCATATATTCCGGCAGCTCTACAACATGCGTACGAAAATTAGGTTTTTCATCAATGGACACCACTTTGGCAGTGCCCTGCACAATACCAGTAAACATGCTTACAACTCCTGTTTTCTCCGGACGGTGGTTACACCGTTTAATCCCACCACAATAACAGTTGGAAAAAGAGGTTGCCAGCGGAGCGCATTTTCTGGCGATTTTTTCACTAGATAAATAGCTAAAGCCCGCTACAATAGCTGGCACCCCCCGCATTTTCTTCTTGCTGCCCGTTACGGCGGCTTTTTTTAGTCTCTCTTATAACTACAAAATAAAGGTGTTCACGTGCAGAAGTACATGAATGAAGCGCGGCAGTTATTGGCACTGGCGATACCAGTGATCATCGCGCAAGTGGCCCAGACCGCAATGGGATTTGTGGATACCGTCATGGCAGGTGGCTATAGCGCCACTGATATGGCGGCCGTCGCCATCGGTACATCAATCTGGCTTCCGGCCATCCTGTTCGGCCATGGTCTGCTGCTCGCGCTGACGCCGGTTATTGCTCAACTTAATGGTTCGGGACGTCGCGAACGCATTGCCCATCAGGTCCGCCAGGGGTTCTGGCTGGCCGGATTTGTCTCCGTGCTGATTATGGTCGTGCTCTGGAACGCCGGTCATATCATTCGCGCGATGGATAACATTGACCCGGCACTGGCTGACAAAGCCGTGGGCTATCTGCGTGCCCTGCTCTGGGGGGCACCGGGCTACCTCTTCTTCCAGGTGGCGCGTAACCAGTGCGAAGGCCTGGCGAAAACCAAGCCCGGGATGGTGATGGGCTTTATCGGCCTGCTGGTGAATATTCCGGTGAACTATATCTTTATTTACGGTCATTTCGGGATGCCAGAGCTGGGCGGCGTCGGCTGCGGCGTGGCAACCGCGGCGGTCTACTGGGTGATGTTCTTCTGTATGCTTACCTTTGTGAAACACGCCCGCTCTATGCGCGATATTCGTAATGAGAAAAGATTCAGTACGCCGGACTGGAGCATCATGACGCGCCTGATGCAGTTAGGCTTGCCGATTGCGCTGGCCCTGTTTTTTGAAGTGACGCTCTTTGCCGTCGTCGCCCTGCTGGTCTCCCCACTGGGGATCGTTAACGTGGCCGGGCACCAGATTGCGCTCAACTTCAGCTCCCTGATGTTCGTTCTGCCGATGTCGCTGGCGGCGGCGGTGACGATTCGCGTCGGCTTCCGTCTGGGCCAGGGCTCGACGCTGGATGCGCAAACGGCCGCACGGACCGGGCTGGGCGTCGGTGTCTGCATGGCGGTCTGTACGGCGCTCTTTACCGTTGCATTACGTGAGCAAATTGCCCTGCTCTATAACGACAACCCGGAAGTGGTGGCACTGGCCTCGCACCTGATGCTGCTCGCCGCGGTGTACCAGATTTCAGACTCTATCCAGGTGATTGGCAGCGGCGTGCTTCGCGGATACAAAGATACGCGCTCCATCTTCTTTATCACCTTCATCGCCTACTGGGTACTGGGACTGCCGTGCGGCTACATCCTGGCCCTGACCGATCTGGTGGTTGACCGCATGGGACCCGCCGGGTTCTGGATGGGCTTTATCATTGGTCTGACGTCAGCCGCGATCATGATGATGATGCGCATGCGCTTCCTGCAGCGCCAGCCATCAACCGTGATTTTGCAACGCGCTGCGCGTTAAATACGCAGTAGCCGTCTGCTGGCGGCTACTTTCTCTTCACTTTGCGCGGTAATGAAGCAATCGCGTGAAATCAGAGAGAAAAATGCATTTTCCCTCTTGCCACCTTGATGCTGTGCCGCTAATATTCGTCCCCGTTGTCACCGACAACACGTTGCGTTCATAGCTCAGTTGGTTAGAGCACCACCTTGACATGGTGGGGGTCGTTGGTTCGAGTCCAATTGAACGCACCATTCTGCGTCCGTAGCTCAGTTGGTTAGAGCACCACCTTGACATGGTGGGGGTCGGTGGTTCGAGTCCACTCGGACGCACCATTTCAGTCCTGAAATTGTGCAAATCCTCTTCAGATACCCTGATTTTTCTTAATCCCTTATTTTCATCATTATTCTCCTGCTACGCTTTTCTTATGGAAAAAATACAGGAAGCGCGTTGATGAAGAGTATCGCCATTATCGGCTCCGGCCCCACAGGGATTTACACCTTTTATCATCTGCTTAAAAACAGCACCCCGCTCTCAGTTTCCGTCTTTGAACAGGCCGATGACGCTGGCGTGGGCATGCCTTATAACGACGACGATAATTCTCGCCTGATGCTGGCGAACATTGCGAGCATTGAAATCCCGCCCATTTTTATGACCTACCTCGACTGGCTGAAGGGACAGAGTGAAGCGCACCTGGCGCGTTTTAAGGTAGATAAAACCACGCTCCACGATCGGCAGTTCCTGCCCCGGATCCTGCTGGGTGAATATTTTCGCGACAGCTTTCGAACCATCGTCAAAGAAGCTAAAAAGCAGGGGTTCGAGGTTAACATCCATGAATCCGCCGCCGTTACCGACGTCATTCCCTCCTCAACCGGCGTCACGCTTTCCGTCAATGGCAACATCTTTCCTGAACGCTTTGAGCTTGCGGTTATCGCCACCGGTCACGTCTGGCCAGACGAGGACGAAGCCACGCGCACATTCTTCCCAAGCCCGTGGTCCGGTCTGATGGACGCCCGCATTCCCCCTTGCCGCGTTGGCATTATGGGAACATCGTTAAGCGGTCTGGATGCGGCGATGGCGGTGGTGATGCAGCACGGTGAGTTCCGTGACGGTAAATTCATCCTGGACAAAGGCAGTGAAGCGTTAAACATTACGCTGATGTCGCGGACAGGCATTCTGCCGGAAGCCGATTTTTACTGCCCTATCCCTTACGAACCGCTGTCCGTTTTAACCGCATCCGTGGTTGAAGGCGAGATAGCCAAAGGATCGGATGGCCTGCTTGACCGCATTTTTGCCCTGATGGTGAAAGAGCTTCAACGTGCCGACCCGGCATGGTGCGAGAAAATTTCTCTGCAACGCCACAACGCCGACAGCCTGCGTGACGCCTGGTTTGAGGATCGTCAACAGCACGGTCCGTTTAGCTGGGCGGAAGAGAACCTCAATGAAGTTGAACGGAACAAACGCGAACGGCGCACCGTCGCCTGGCGCTATACCGTCCTTCGGCTGCATGAGGTCGTTCAGGAGATTGTTCCCCATCTTAGCGATCAGGACAGAGAGCGCTTCAAAAACGGGCTGGCCCGCGTGTTTATCGACAACTATGCGGCGATCCCTCCGCAGTCTATCCGCAGACTGCTTGCGCTTCGCGAGGCTGGCATCATCAGCGTGGCGGCCCTGGGCGACGACTATACGCTGGATGTTGGCAGCGACCGCACGGTGGTGTCCACAAAAGAGACCGTTTACCGCTTTGACGTTTTCATCGATGCACGCGGGCAAAAGCCGCTCAAAACCAAAGATCTGCCTTTCCCCTCACTGCGCAGAGCGCTGGAAACGACCGGCGACGAGATACCCGATGTCGGTGAAGATTACACGCTAAATGCGCCTGAAACGGTTCGCGGGCGCATCGCGTTTGGCGCGATACCGTGGCTGATGCACGATCATCCCTTTGTTCAGGGGCTGGCGGAGTGTGCAGAGATTGCAGAGGCGATGGCCAGGGCGGCTGAAAAACCGGCCACAGGTTTACGGCGTCGATTACCGTACGTAGAGAACTGACAGGGCTTCCATGCCCTGCAACGCGATATTACTCGAAGAAGACGTCCGGGTTTTCAGACAGCGAGACAAAGGTTTTCGTCGCTTTATCCAGGGCACGAATTTCGCCGCTTTCAATGTCATAGACCCAGCCGTGCAGGCGAAGGGAGTTGTTACGCAGCCCCACCGCGACGGACGGGTGAGTCTTAATGTTGCTCAGTTGCGCAAACACGTTCTCCTGCACCATCGCATTCACTTTATCGAGCGGCTTATCCCAGGTTTTCTTCTCAACCACGGCTTTGGCCGCATCGGAATAGCGCAGCCAGTGTGAAACAGCAGGCATCGGCTCCAGGTTCGCGTTATCGGCAATCGCCTTCATCGCGCCACAGTTGGAGTGGCCGCAGATGACGATATCCGTCACGCCCAGCGCCACAACCGCGTATTCGATAGTGGCAGAGACACCGCCAGGCTCAGGCCCGAACGGCGGTACAATATTACCAGCATTACGAATGACAAAGAGTTGTCCCGGCTCTTGCTGAGTAACCAGTTCCGGGACCAGACGGCTGTCGGAGCATGAGATGAACAGCGCTTTGGGATTCTGGCTGGACGCTAAACTGCGAAAGAGCTCTTTACGTTGCGGGAAAATCTCTTTTTGAAAGCTGAGAAAACCTTCAATGATATGTTGCATAGCAATTTCTCTTTTATCTGTTTTAGTTTAGGTATGATCGCGATCACACTCGTAAATTTTACCCATCGCGCTTCACTTCAGACAAGCAATATATTTCTGGCCCGACCGCTGTACGATAGCGTCGGCATTCGCCGGAATGTTCTGCCCTTCGAACGCGCCGTAAAGACGGGTGAAAGATTTGCCCACCAGGCGCCGGGTGACCTCCTCAACCTTGCGGGCAGGCAACGGAAGCATATTCGGGTAGCTCCACATAAACGACACCGCATCCTTCCCGGGGGTGACCTGCAGAATATCCCCCGCCAGCAAAACGCCCTCGCCTTCCTGCCAGTGCAGCACCGTGCCGCCTGCGAAATGGCCGCCGAGACGCAGCAAAGTAACCGATGGCACGATCTCCAGCGCATCGCCCTCCCAGTAATTAATCGCCGGACTGGCGCGCATCACCCACTCGCGATCGCTGGCGTGCAGATAGACCGGCGCATCAAACGCCGCGGCCCACTCCTGCATGGTGGTGTAATAGTGCGGATGGGAAATCGCAATGGCGCGGAGGCCGCCGAGCGCGGTGATGATAGCGTGGGTGGCCGGGTCAAGGTTGGCGATGCAGTCCCACAAAATATTGCCGTGTGGGGTACGCAGCAGCAACGCGCGCTGGTTAATCGCAAAAGACGGTACCGTTTTGATGCTGTACAACTGCGGCTCCAGCTGCTGCCATTTATTCGCGTGCGTGGCCGTTACCGTCTCATACTCGATCCACGCCTGGCCGCTGGCCGGGACATACTGCCGTTCATCCTCGCAAATCGGGCATCTTTCCGGCTGTGCATCGTAGGAGGTACCGCAGGTTTTACAGAGTGTAATCATGAGCGCTCCTCAGTGATAAAGCACTGAGTATGGCAGGGATTATCCTTATGTGCTGCGTGGTACATTGCTGGCTTTTTTTGCCCTATACTGTGCCCGTATCAATAACTGAACATAGCAGGTGCAACATGGAAATTGATCTCGATAACCTGGTTTTTAACGGACTGGATGACGCGGACAAAAAAGCCCAGGCGATTGTCGCCGACGACGACTGCGGTGATGCCTGCAAGATCTGATAAAAAGCACCGGTCAGCCGGTGCTTTTTTTGGCACTCAACGGAGAGCTACAGTTCAGGCGTCTTTTTAAATCCCGTCAGCATCAGTACAAGGCTTTGCGCCGAAGAAGCCGGTTCAAACTGGTAATGGTTTCCCTGGCGGTCGCCGCCGATATACCACGAGATTTCGGTTTTCCCTTCCGCCAGCGCCTTGCGCACGGCTTTGTCGACATCCACCATTCTGTACTCGCGCGAGTGGTTGAGATACAGCACAGCATCGGATCGATAGTTGCAGGCCGGGCGGTCAGCCCATCTCACCGTTGCAGGATCCCAGTCGTTGCTGGCCGGATAGAAGAAGATCTGATCGGCGCCGTCAGTTTCTACCTTACCGCCGTATATGCGAACGCGATATTTAAACAGAGAAGGATCCTGTCCCGCTGGCAGCGGCGGGATCGTAAACTTTACCAGTGAGAGGGTTTCACTGTTTTGCGTTCGGCCTCCGTTCTGCCAGTTATCCTGCACCAGCAAAGCCTGCGGCTGAGGCTGGGAGAGCCCCGGCTCAAGGCTGCTTAGCCAGACGTTTGCCTGCGCTTTTGAATAGGCATATGGCACGGTCGTGCCACAGTCCAGCCCGCGATTCATACACAGCTCGGTCATAAAGCGCGCCCCCTCTTCCGTCCAGCCATTCATGAAATCAGCATGCGCAGTGTAGAGACTTCCCCAGCGTTCTTCGCGTTCGTCACCATGCATAATGGGATCGAGGGAAAGCTGTACTTTGCTGGTATCAAGGGATGAAATTGTCGGAAGCACATAAGCGATGTTCATGTTCACGGTCGGAATTTTCACCGGAAACGCGGTCGGGCATTGCCCTTTCGTATCGTACGTCGCATTGGCAACGCCGTGAGCGGGCTTGAGATTCACGCCATCCCAGCAGTTGGGAAACTGAATACCGATATTAAACTGCACGGCGTCTCCCGCCTTGCGTAGCCCGCACACTTCGCCTGTTTTTGTCGTGTAACCTTTGCCGTTAGCACATAAGAACGTGATATGCGGGTTAGGCGCAGATCCATGGTGATCCCCCGCCAGCAGTGATAGCCCCGCCGGGAAAGGCTGCAGCGGCCAGGTTTCCACATTCGAAGCCTGATAATAGGTTTTTTGATACGCGGGTTTTACGATAGTGCCATCAGGCAGCCGCAGCGAAGGTGCCCAGTATGCCGAGCTATCCGCTTTGTTATCGCAGGTTGTTTCTTCCAGCGTGCGCAGGGTTTCCCGGCTCGAGCTGGCATCGGTGTGCGTGTTGCCGAAGAAGTCATGCAGCATGGCCTCGTTGGGCCTGCCAAACATCATAATTGCATCATCGCCAAGGGTATGGGAGTAGCCGCAGACGACATGAGCCTGTGGCGCAGCGTGCGCCGCATGCATGGCGAGAAGTAACGCAGGGGCTGAAAGAGCCGCGGTTAACGTGGTCCGTTTCATCATTATCTCCATTAATGAAAGGACCTATAGGTAACAAACAACGGGTTAATTAACCGAATGATTCACCGCGTACTTTTCTCCTCATTGTGGCTTTACAGACGTAACGCACAGCTCATTCCAGTACATTTCGCGCGTGCGGCGCAGTTCAGCGTGACGTTTTATCATGGAACCACTCCGGGTCTATGTTAGCAACGTCCACACCGTACAGGCTGGCAGCAGGCAGTATTGACTCAAGAACACGTTGCGCGCTGTTCTCCGCATTCACAGGTCGGGTGGCAAAAAACCGCCGTAACGTGCTGATCCATTTTTTCATCGTCTTGCCCCTCTTGCTTCACCTGCGTTCAGTAAAACACCCATTAACAATGGAGGGGAAATAACAATAACGACTGTTGATATGCGGGATCTGAGAAACGCGCGAAACGCGGGCGCATCACCCGGCCAGCGCTTTAACCACCGTCTCCATCGCTTCGGTTGTCAATTCGCTGCGCTTGATGCGCTGGTTCGCCAGCGCCGTGCGCAGCACACCCGCAATGACAATATGCTTCGGCTCCTGCCCTAAATCACGCATCTCAAGCACCACCTTACCGACCACCCGGCACATCTCCTGGTACAGCGCTTCATCTTTGGTCACGTTACCCATCGTCATCACTCCGTTGCCTTTTAAACGTTGAGCTTAAATGATTCTCCTGCCGGATACAAAAAAGAAGCCCGGCGAGGATCTCGCCGGGCTTCATCTGTAAAATCAGCTAATTAGTTATTAACCGGAATCACAGCACCTTTGTATTTGGTGCGGATCCAGTCCTGAATCTCTTTGGAGTGCAGCACGTTCACCAGTGCGACGATGTCCTTCTTCTTCTCGTCACCGCGATGCACGGTAATGATGTTGGCGTACGGGTTATTTTCACCGCTCTCTACCGCAATCGGGTCGTGCACCGGGTCCAGACCGGCGTCAATCGCATAGTTGGCGTTAATCACTACCGCAGCGCCTTCATCGTTGTTGTACATCTGCGGCAGCAGAGAGGCTTCGACGTTAGGCGTGAACTGCAGCTTCTTCGGGTTCTCAACGATGTCGCTGATACGCGCCGTCACTTTGTCGATGCCAGGCTTCAGCTTGATCACGCCCTCTTTTTCAAAGATGGAGAGAATACGGCCTTCTTCGGAAACGGCATCACGCATAATGATCTTACCGCCTTCCGGCAGGTCCTTCAGCGACTTGTACTTTTTGGAGTAGATACCGATTGGCTCAATGTGGATAGCACCCGCACTGACAAAATCGTAATCCTTATCGCCCGCGTGATCTTTCAGCACGCTGTTCAGGTAAGGAATATGCTGGAAATAGTTGGCGTCAATGTCATGACCCGCCAGCGCGGTGTTGGGCAGAATGTAGTCCTGGAACGGTTTAATCTCCAGGTCAATCCCCTGCTTCGCCAGAATCGGCTTTGCCTGCTCCAGAATTTCGGCGTGCGGGGTGTTGGATGCGCCCACAGTCAGCGTATCCGCCCAGGAGGCGAAGCTCAGGGCGCTCAGGGTGGCTGCGGCGATCAGTGTCAGTGTTTTTTTCATGATGTGGTTCCTGTGTGTATTTATTAGCGTTTATCTAACAGAGAAGTCATAGCGTCGCCGCAGAACTGGATAATGAAAACGATGATCAGAATGGTCACCGTTGCCACCAGCGTGACGTCACCATGGTTGCGCTGGAATCCTTCCAGATAAGCCAGATTTCCCAAACCGCCGGCGCCAATCACCCCCGCCATGGCGCTGTAACTCACCAGCGCAATCAGCGTTACCGTTATCCCTGATACCAGTGCAGGTGATGATTCCGGCAGTAAAACCCGAAACACGAGCGTGCTTAGTCGTGCGCCCATTGAGCGCGTTGCTTCGATTACCCCTTTGTCCACTTCGCGCAGGGCAATCTCCACCAGGCGTGCGTAGAACGGCGCGGCCCCCACAATCAGGGCCGGCAGCGCCGCGTTGGCACCAAGAATGGTACCGACGATGGTCTTGGTGAACGGGATCAACAGGACGATCAGAATGATGAACGGTATTGAGCGAAACACGTTCACCACAATCGAAATCACGCTGTAGACCGTGCGGTTTTGAAACAGCCCGCCGCGCGCGGTTAAGAACAGCGCCAGGCCCAGCACGATCCCCAGCACAAAGGTCGCCACCCCGGAAAGCGCGGTCATGTACAGCGTCTCCTGCGTCGCCGACCAGAGCTGATCCCATTTGAGGTGCGGGAAGAGATTCTCAGCCATGTTTAATGACCTCGCCTTCAATATCGCTGTGCTTCAGGTCGGCGAGGATATTGTTCAGTTGTTCATCAGATGCCACGACGTGGACCCAGAGCTGGCCGAAAACGCCGTGGGCGGTTTGCGTCATTTTCCCGTGCAGGATGTTAAACGGCAGACCGTAGCGCAGGGTCAGCTCACCCACGACCGGCTTGTGCGTGCTGTGGCCGGTAAAGGTCAGACGGATGACCGTGCCTTCCAGATCGTTTGCCAGTTCGGTATTGAAGGTTTCTTCCTCGGCGTACTGACTTACCTGGCGGACAAACTGCTGCGTAATCGGCTGCTGCGGATGGGTGAATACACTCAGCACATCCCCCTCTTCCACCACCTTACCGTTCTCCATCACCGCCACGCGGTCGCAGATCTTGCGCACCACATGCATTTCGTGGGTGATCAGCACGATGGTCAGCTTGAAACGACGGTTGATATCCAGCAGCAGATCGAGGATCTGATCGGTGGTCTGCGGGTCGAGTGCGGACGTGGCTTCATCACACAGCAAAACGTCCGGGTTATTGGCCAGCGCGCGCGCAATCCCCACGCGCTGTTTTTGTCCGCCGCTCAGCTGTGACGGGTAGGCATTCTCACGCCCTTTCAGACCCACCAGCGCCACCAGTTCCGCCACGCGAGCCTTGATTCTGGCTTTTGGCACACCGGCGATCTGCATGGAGAACGCGATATTCTCACTCACCGTGCGCGACCACAGCAGGTTGAAGTGCTGGAACACCATACTGATTTTCAGGCGAGCCTGACGCAGGGCTTCACCTTTTGCGGCGGAGATGTCCTGCCCGTTAATCGTGACGCTGCCAGCGCTGGGTTTCTCCAGACCGTTTAGCAGACGAATCAGCGTGCTTTTCCCGGCGCCGCTGTAGCCGATAATGCCGTAAACCTGTCCCTGCTCAATCGTCAAATTGACGTTATCAACGGCTGTGAGCGCCGCCTTACCGTTGTCAAAAACCTTCGAAATATTTCTGAGTACAATCATTCTAATTCATTATCCGATCCGCCAATGGCGGTTTAGAAGTATGGATGTCCAAACGATAGTAAACAGGCGTTATCAGTTTTTAAATGAACAAAAAAGCATGTGTTATAACTTTCAGTAATAAACAACGACGCTACACGGCGGGAAGTATTTAGATTGATTTCAGCAATGATTATCTGCCAGACGCATAACGCTTAACTGATATGCTAAAAAAACGGTCATTATTGCAGCATTTTATGCCGAGATAGCCATCCTCACTTCCAGACAACTTTACGTCTTGCTGTCCTGACATCCAAAAACAGCACTGATATTCCCGTCTGTTATAAAAAGCAGTGAAGTGTTCTTTATTGCGAAAATTTCACCGCCCTATCATCCCGTCATGACACCCAGAAAGGAAAACATCATGACGATTTACCACTCCGTCACCGAACTGATTGGCCGGACACCGCTGATCCAGCTGCATAAGCTTGATACCGGTCCCTGCTCGCTGTTTCTGAAGCTGGAGAACCAAAACCCCGGCGGCTCCATTAAAGATCGCGTGGCGTTATCGATGATTAACGACGCGGAGCGTACCGGCCAGCTACGGCCGGGTGGCACGATTATTGAAGCAACGGCGGGGAATACCGGCCTCGGGCTGGCGCTGATCGCCGCCCAGAAAGGCTATACGCTTATCCTGGTGGTGCCGGACAAAATGAGCCGCGAGAAGATTTTCCACCTGCGCGCGCTGGGTGCCCAGGTGGTACTGACCCGTTCCGACGTCAACAAGGGGCATCCGGCCTATTACCAGGATTACGCCCAGCGCCTGGCCGATGAACTGCCCGGCGCGTTTTATATCGACCAGTTCAATAACGAGGCCAACCCGCTGGCACACCGCACCACCACGGCACCGGAACTGTATGAGCAGCTTGACGGCCGGATTGACGCCATCGTGGTCGGCGTCGGCTCAGGCGGCACGCTGGGCGGCCTGCAGGCGTGGTTTTCAGAGCATTCGCCACATACGGAGTTTGTGCTGGCCGACCCGGCAGGTTCTGTGCTCGCCGATCAGGTCGAGACCGGTCGCTACCACGATGCGGGCGCCTGGCTGGTTGAGGGCATTGGCGAAGACTTTATTCCACCGCTGGCCCGCATTGAAGGCGTGAACCGCGCGTGGCGCATTACCGACCGCGAAGCGTTTGCCACCGCGCGTGAACTGCTGAAAACGGAAGGCATTCTGGCGGGCTCCTCCAGCGGCACCCTGCTGGCGGCGGCGCTGAAATATTGCCATGCGCAAACCACGCCGAAACGCGTGGTGACCTTCGCCTGCGACAGCGGCAATAAATATCTCTCGAAGATGTTCAACGACGACTGGATGCGCCAGCAGGGGCTCATCACGCGCCCTCAGGCAGGCGATCTCTCTGACTACATTGCCCTGCGCCACGATGAAGGCGCTACCGTCACCGCCGCCCCGGATGACACGCTCTCCACCGTTCTGGCGCGCATGCGCCTGTACGACATCTCCCAACTGCCGGTACTGGAAAACGGTCAGGTCGTCGGCATTATCGACGAGTGGGATCTGTTGCGGCATATCGGCGGTGAAGCTGACCGCTTCGCCCTTCCCGTGACAGAGGCCATGACGCGTCAGGTGGAATTTCTCGATAAACGCGCCCCGGAAAGCGCCCTGCACGCCATCTTCGACCGCGGTCTGGTGGCCGTCATTAATGACAACGACCGTTTTCTCGGTTTGATTACGCGCAGCGACGTGCTGACCGCGTGGCGCAACCGTCTTCAGCCATAAGGAACAGATGATGAAAAACCTGGCAACCCTGAGCGTCCACAGCGGCGCGTTCAATGATCAGCATGGCGCCGTTATGCCGCCGATTTACGCCACCTCGACGTTTGCGCAACCCTCTCCCGGGGAGCATACCGGCTATGAGTATTCCCGCAGCGGCAATCCGACGCGCCATGCGCTCGAAACCGCCATCGCCGAACTGGAAGGCGGAACGCGCGGCTACGCCTTTGCATCCGGTCTTGCCGCCATCTCCACCGTGCTTGAACTGCTGGATAAAGACAGCCATATTGTCGCCATTGATGACGTCTACGGCGGCACATATCGCCTGATTGAAAATGTCCGCAAACGCAGCACCGGTCTGCAGGTCAGCTGGGTTAAGCCGGACGATTTAGCCGGGCTTGAGGCGGCTATTCGCCCGGACACCCGCATGATCTGGGTTGAAACACCTACCAACCCTCTGCTGAAGCTGGCGGATTTAGCGGCTATCGCTGACATCGCCCGTCGTCATAACGTTATCAGCGTGGCGGATAACACCTTCGCATCGCCGGTCATTCACCGTCCGCTGGCGTCGGGTTTCGACATCGTGGTGCACTCAGCAACCAAATACCTTAACGGCCACTCTGACGTGGTGGCCGGGCTGGCGGTGGTGGGTGATAATCCGGCGCTGGCGGACAGGCTTGGCTACCTGCAGAACGCGGTCGGCGGCGTACTGGACCCGTTTAGCAGCTTCCTGACCCTGCGCGGTATTCGTACCCTTTCGCTCCGCATAGAGAGACACAGCAGCAACGCGCTGGCGATTGCGCAATGGCTGGAACAGCATCCGCTGGTTGAACGGGTCTTTTATCCCGGACTGGAGTCGCACCCGCAATATCAGCTTGCCCGCACGCAGATGGCGCTGCCCGGCGGGATGATTTCTGTCGTGGTGAAAGGTGATGCGCAACGCGCCACAGAGGTGATTCGCAACCTGACGTTGTTCACCCTTGCGGAAAGCCTGGGCGGCGTGGAGAGTCTGGTGAGCCAGCCTTACAGCATGACGCACGCCTCGATTCCGCTGGCGCAACGGCTGGCAAACGGTATTGTGCCACAGCTGATTCGCCTGTCGGTGGGGATTGAAGATCCTAAAGACCTCATCGCCGACCTCAGTCAGGCGCTGCAAAAATAAGCAAAATGCGGCAGGTCAATCACCTGCCGCGATAAGTTGTCATCATGGCTTAACGCGTTGATAACAATATTATGTAAAACGGCATTGATTATTTCTGAAACACCGTTTCCATTTTCCTTTTATCTTAAAATCAGCGTATAATGCGCGCCAAATCCCTGGTGAATGGTTTCAGCGCTTGGAATACAAAAAACAACGTACAACTTCTCCTCTCCTTCGTTGGGCTGTCACTCAGGCACACTTTCTTCTGCACGCTCATTTGATGTCTCCTATCCTTAGTGCGTGTCATATACTCTTTTGCAACACAGGTTTGACTCTGCGGCGGTGCGCCCCCGGAGCGAGATTTCCATATCCTTCCCAACTTAAAGACTAAGACTGTCATGAAAAAGACGAAAATTGTTTGTACTATCGGCCCGAAAACCGAATCCGAAGAGATGCTGAGCAAAATGCTGGACGCCGGCATGAACGTGATGCGTCTGAACTTCTCTCACGGTGACTATGCAGAACACGGTCAGCGTATCCAGAACTTGCGCAACGTGATGAGCAAAACCGGTAAAAAAGCGGCTATCCTGCTCGACACTAAAGGTCCGGAAATCCGTACCATCAAACTGGAAGGCGGCAACGACGTCTCTCTGAAAGCGGGCCAGACCTTTACCTTCACCACCGACAAATCCGTAGTCGGTAACAGCGAAATCGTTGCGGTCACCTATGAAGGCTTCACCAGCGATCTGTCCGTCGGTAACACCGTCCTGGTCGACGATGGTCTGATCGGTATGGAAGTGACCGCGATTGAAGGTAACAAGGTTATCTGTAAAGTGCTGAACAACGGCGACCTGGGCGAAAACAAAGGCGTTAACCTGCCGGGCGTTTCTATCGCACTGCCAGCACTGGCTGAAAAAGACAAGCAAGACCTGATATTCGGCTGCGAACAAGGCGTTGACTTCGTTGCAGCGTCCTTCATCCGTAAGCGTTCTGACGTGGTCGAAATTCGCGAGCACCTGAAAGCGCACGGCGGCGAGAAGATCCAGATCATCTCCAAAATCGAAAACCAGGAAGGCCTGAACAACTTCGACGAAATCCTCGAAGCGTCTGACGGCATCATGGTTGCACGTGGCGACCTGGGCGTTGAAATCCCGGTTGAAGAAGTGATCTTCGCGCAGAAGATGATGATCGAAAAATGTGTTCGCGCGCGTAAAGTGGTTATTACCGCGACGCAGATGCTGGACTCTATGATCAAAAACCCACGCCCAACCCGCGCTGAAGCAGGCGACGTGGCTAACGCCATCCTCGACGGTACCGATGCTGTTATGCTGTCCGGCGAATCCGCAAAAGGGAAATATCCTCTGGAAGCGGTTGGCATTATGGCGACCATCTGTGAACGTACTGACCGCGTGATGACCAGCCGTCTGGACTTCAATAACGACAGCCGCAAGCTGCGCATCACCGAAGCCGTTTGCCGCGGTGCGGTAGAAACTGCTGAGAAACTGGAAGCGCCACTGATTGTGGTTGCGACCCAGGGCGGTAAATCTGCGCGTGCAGTGCGTAAATACTTCCCGGATGCCACTATCCTGGCCCTGACCACCAACGAAACCACCGCGCGTCAGCTGGTGCTGAGCAAAGGCGTCGTTGCACACCTGGTTAAAGAGATTGCCTCTACTGACGATTTCTACATTCAGGGTAAAGCCATGGCTCTGGAAAGCGGTCTGGCACAGAAAGGCGACGTTGTGGTTATGGTTTCTGGTGCGCTGGTACCAAGCGGAACGACCAATACTGCATCCGTTCACGTGCTGTAATAATTCACGAACGAATTAATTTTGATAAAAAGCGCCCAATGGGCGCTTTTTTTATTCCAGTCATTAGCCAAACTCATTCAAAAAGCAAATCGGGTTTTTCTATTTAATTGCGAATTATCTAAGATGAATCCGATGAAAAATGCCTTTTTTTACATAGCTTTTTACTCAAAAAGGGCCGATTCGATGCTTCTTTGAGCGAACGATCAAAAATAGGCGTATTCCCATCAAAAAAATATTCTCAACCCAAAAAACTTTGTGTAATACTTGTAACGCTACATGGAGATTAACTCAATCTAGAGGGTATTAATAATGAATCGTACTAAACTGGTACTGGGCGCGGTAATCCTGGGTTCTACTCTGCTGGCTGGTTGCTCCAGCAACGCTAAAATCGATCAGCTGTCTTCTGACGTTCAGACTCTGAACGCTAAAGTTGACCAGCTGAGCAACGACGTGAACGCAATGCGTTCCGACGTTCAGGCTGCTAAAGACGACGCAGCTCGCGCTAACCAGCGTCTGGACAACCAGGCTACTAAATACCGTAAGTAATAGTACCTGTTAATAAAATGGCGCACATTGTGCGCCATTTTTTTTGCCTGCGTCATACGGCTCTACTGCGTCATCTTCTCCCCTGCCTCTTCCGCTACCGCCGCGGACACACGACTGTTCTGCACTGACAATACGCTGTTACTGGCCGACGGGCCGCTTCCCGCAGAAACCATAACCGGGATCCCCGCACGGCGCGCCAGGGCTTTATCGATCAGCGCCTTATCGCTTCCGGACTGTGAAACAAAGGTCGCAAAGTCGGCGGAGTGCGTAATGGGCGAAATCTGTGGGTTTTCACCTTCCACCTGCGCCAGCGGACGATGGACCTCAATATAGCGTTTACCATCCGGCTCAACCGCGAATTTCACTGGCTCATTGATGATTTGTACCCGAGTACCAACCCGTACCTGTTCGAACAGGGCTTTAATATCCGGGGCGTTCATTCGCATACAGCCGGAACTGACGCGCAAGCCAACGCTGTCTGGCGCACTGGTTCCGTGGATAAGATATTCCCCATTGCCAATACCCAAACGCAGGGCATAGCGTCCCAGCGGGTTATTTGGCCCTGCGGGAACCACAGGAGGCAGTTTAATTCCCTGCGCCAGCGAACGGGCTCTGATACCGGCCGTCGGCGTCCAGGTTGGGTTCGGGATTTTTTGACTGACGCGGGTCGTGCTCACCGGTGTTTCCAGCCCCAGTTGCCCGATGCCAAGGGGGAAAACCTGGACAATGTTCTCTCCCGGCGGGAAATAGTAAAGCCGCAGCTCAGCGAGGTTCACAACAATACCCTCGCGCGGCGTGTCGGGTAGCAGCATCTGCGACGGGATCGTGATAACGGTTCCCGGTGCAGGGTTTACCGGCGCAATCGTATTGTTCGTTTCGAGGATCACCTGTGCCGCGGTATTAAACCGGCGGGCGATGGTCTGCAGCTTATTATCCCCTTCCTGTATGGTGTAGGTTTGATTTTGCCCAATCAGGCGACTGCCTGCGGGCGGCAACGGATAGTCCATCGCGCGGGCCGAATTAAGTGCACCGAGCGAACTGAGGAGTAATAGAGTTATGAGAGACGCGCGCTTCATGCTGAGATTCCTTATTCACTGGCAGAATGCCAGAAAGCTGAAAAACCAGCGAGGCGGGAACCACCTCGCGAAACAGAATGAATGCTGTTCTGTAAGTCTAGCTAAGGATTGCCGCTTTGGCGCGAATGGCGCGAATCATCGCTTCCAGTCCCTGGGAACGAGACGGGGTGAGGTGTTGGGTGAGGGCCATTTTTTCAAACCACGGGCGGACATCGAAGGCGACAATATCCTGCGCTGACATCTGGTGATAAAGAATAAAGACCACCGCAATCAGCCCTTTTACTATTGCCGCATCGCTGTCACCCTGCAGGGTTATCGTGCCATCGTCAGACTGCGCCATCACAATCCACACCTGGCTTTGACAGCCCTGAATACTGTTCTCCGGGGTATGCGCCTCTTCACTAAGCGGCGGCAGACGCTGCCCCAGCTCAATGATGTAGAGGTATTTCTCTTCCCAGTTTGCGCAACGCCCAAAGTTGCGCAGCAATTTCTCTTTATCCGGCAGTTCTGCCATCGTTCGCCTCTTTGTCAGCCCAGCAACTGGTGAATGCGTTTTAGTCCCGCCACCAGCCTGTCGACCTCTTCCATTGTGTTATACATCACCAGCGATGCGCGGCACATTGCCGGAACCTGGTAAAAGGCCATGAGCGGCATGGCGCAGTGGTGCCCGGTGCGCACGGCCACGCCGTAATTGTCGAGGAAGCTGCCCACGTCATAGGCGTGGTGTTGTCCCAGATTAAAGGCAATCACACCCTGTCGGTCAGCCGGCCCGTACAAGGTCAGGTCCGGCACGCTGGCCAGCTCCTGCAGCGCGTAATGCATCAGCAGCTGTTCGTACTCGTGAATGGCATCAAGACCAATTCCGGAAACGTAAGACACCGCCGCCCCCAGCCCGATGATCCCACCGGTGTTGGGCGTGCCCGCCTCAAAACGCCACGGCGCACGGGCGTAGGTGGTCCCTTCCGAGAGGCTAACGGTAGCGATCATTGACCCGCCCCCCTCCCACGGCGGCATCGCCTGCAGGATGTCCTCTTTCACATACAGCACGCCGATACCGGTTGGGCCATAAAGCTTGTGTCCAGAGAACACGTAGAAGTCGCAGTCCAGCGCCTGGACATCCACCGCGTGGTGCATTACCGCCTGTGCACCGTCAATCAGCACTTTCGCCCCGGCCTGATGGGCCTTATCGACAATCTCCGCAACCGGGTTTTCAGTACCCAGAACGTTAGAGACCTGGGTGACCGCCACGAGCCGCGTTTTATCGTCCAGCAAGGCGTCAAGCTGCTCAAGCTGTAACGTTCCGTCGAGGTTCAACGGGATGACGCGTAATTGCGCGCCAACGCGCTCACACAGCATTTGCCACGGTACGATATTAGCGTGGTGCTCCATCTGGGTAATGATGATGTTATCCCCGGCATGGACCTGAGCGTTACCCCAACTGTTAGCGACGAGGTTAATCCCCTCGGTGGTGCCGCGCACAAACACCAGCTCTTCCGGCGATCGCGCATTGAGGAAGGCAGCCACCTGCGTGCGCACGTTCTCCATGCGCTGGGTGGCTTCCGCGCTCAGGGTATGGATCCCCCGATGTACTGCTGCATAACCGTGGCGGTAGAACTCGGCTTCCGCATCCACCACCTGATTCGGTTTCTGCGCGCTGGCCGCGCTGTCGAGATAAGCCAGCGGCAGACCGTTCACTTCACGGGTCAGAACCGGGAAATCTGCCCGTACTTTCTCTACGGGAAAACTCATGCTTCGCCTCCGGGCAGACGCTGACCAATACGGGCCAACACCTGCTGCTTCAGTACGCCATCATGCAGCGCTTCCGTAAGCTCCGCCGCAAAGGCATAGATAATCATTTTCTGCGCCGCCTGCTGGTCGATACCGCGGGAACGCAGGTAGAACATCTGTTCGTCGTCGATCCGCCCGACCGTGGCGCCGTGGCTGCATTTTACGTCGTCGGCGTAAATCTCCAGCTGCGGCTTCGTGTCGACCTCCGCCAGGCGTCCCAGCAGGAGATTGTTGTTGGTCATCTGCCCGTCAGTCTTGATGGCGTGTTGCGCGACGTTAATCAGACCATTAAATACCGCGCGTCCTTTATCGCTGACGATGGTTTTGTGCAGCTGGCGGCTGTTGCAGTAACCTTTGTTGTGCTCAAGCCACGTGCGCGTATCGCACACTTCTGATTTGACCGGCATCGCCAGGCTGTTGATACGCAGCGTGGTATTTTCACCGTTAAGCTGGGTACTGGTGTTATGGCGCAGCACCGCACCGCCGAGCAGGAAGCTATGGCTGTACGCCGCGGCATCCGGTCCCAGCAGGATATCGTTATGCGCGAAGTGGTGGCTCTGGGGGTTCTCAAACGCCAGCTTAATGTGGTGGAGCTGCGCATTGGCGGCAACGTTCATCGTCAGACGCGACCCGGTAAAGTGGCGGGTGTCATTGAGACTCACGTAATGCTCAATCACCGTCGCGTCGGCCCCTTCGGCCAGTTCAAGATGGTGGCGATAGTGGGCGGTGTTGATTTCATCGCCCTCTACGCCCTGGGTGATATGCATCAGAAGCAACGGCCTGGCCGGACGCTGGTTACGCTTAACCTGGATATGCGTCACGCTGCGGGCGAGGCTCTCGGTCAAATGCAGGAAAACCTCCGGCTGAACCGGGGCGCCCAGACTCTGGCGTTCGTCGTTAATCACAATCCCGTAACCGCTCTCCCGGGTGTCATCGCTCAGTTCAGGGTGATAAACGCCGTCGACAAAGACCAGCCGTACCGCATCCACGGTCAACGCCAGGGCATCTCGTCGCTCCGGACCGATCGCCGCCGGACGCGCCACAAACTCGCCGCTCAGCAGGCCATCTAGCGGGGTATATTTCCAGTTTTCATGTTTACGCGTCGGCAGGCCGAGGCGCAGCATCTGCTGCAGGTGCTGCTGCGCCAGCTCAGAGCGATTCCCCTGCGCCTCGAACAGCCGGTGCCACTGCTGGAGTGCATTACTGCTGTTCGGTAAGCCAGCCATAACCCTGCTCCTCCAGTTGTTTAACCAGCGTGAAATCACCGGATTTCACAATGCGTCCCTGGTAAAGCACGTGGACGTAATCCGGCTTGATGTAGTCGAGAATACGCTGGTAGTGAGTGACGATAATGAACGAACGCTTGCCGTCACGCAGGGAGTTCACCCCGTCAGCGACAATCTTCAGGGCGTCGATATCCAGACCGGAGTCGGTCTCATCCAGAATGCACAGCTGTGGCTCCAGCACCGCCATCTGCAGAATATCGTTACGCTTTTTCTCGCCACCGGAAAAACCAACGTTGACCGAACGGGTCAGCAGGTCTTCCGGCATTTTCAGCAGTTTGATCTTCTCTTCCATCAGATCCTGGAAATCGAAGCGATCCAGGGCCTCCAGTCCGCGATACTTGCGCACCGCATTCAGCGCCGTCTGAAGGAAGAACTGGTTGCTGACGCCCGGAATTTCGACCGGATACTGGAAGGCCATGAAGATACCTTCACCTGCGCGATCTTCCGGCGACATCTCCAGCAGATCTTTGCCGTTAAATTCGACCGAGCCGTGCGTCACTTCGTAATCTTTACGTCCCGCCAGCGTTGCTGAAAGCGTACTTTTCCCGGAGCCGTTAGGCCCCATGATGGCATGAACTTCACCCGGTTTGACGTCAAAATTGAGGCCACGCAGGATCGCTTTATCTTCCACGCTAACCTGTAAATCTTTAATACGTAACATGTGCTTTCCCTTAACCGACGCTGTGTTCAAGACTGATGGCGAGGAGTTTTTGTGCTTCAACGGCGAATTCCAGCGGCAGTTCAGAGAACACGTCCTTACAGAAGCCGTTCACAATCATCGAAATGGCATCTTCTTCACTGATCCCGCGCTGCAGGCAGTAGAAGAGCTGATCTTCCCCAATACGCGACGTCGTCGCCTCATGCTCCAGCTGCGCTGAATTATTACGGCACTCGACGTACGGGAAGGTATGCGCTCCGCAGTCGGCCCCGATAAGCATCGAGTCACATTGGGTGAAGTTACGGGCGTTGGTCGCCGTTGGCATGATTTTCACCAGCCCGCGATAGCTGTTCTGGCTGTGCCCGGCGGAGATCCCTTTCGATATGATGGTTGATTTGGTGTTTTTACCGATGTGGATCATCTTGGTGCCGGTATCGGCCTGCTGATGTCCGCTGGTCAGCGCCACAGAATAAAACTCACCGATGGAGTTATCCCCGCGCAGAATACAGCTCGGGTACTTCCAGGTAATGGCTGAGCCGGTTTCCGACTGCGTCCAGGACATTTTGCTGTTTTCACCTTCACACAGCGCACGCTTGGTGACGAAGTTCAGGATCCCACCGGTATTGCCGTCGCCGGGGAACCAGTTCTGCACCGTTGAGTATTTGACCTCAGCGTCTTTGTGAATAATGACTTCAACGACCGCCGCGTGCAGCTGATAGCTGTCGCGCACCGGGGCGGAGCACCCTTCGATATAGCTGACGTAGCTACCTTCATCCGCCACCAGAATAGTGCGTTCGAACTGTCCGGTTTTTTCGGCGTTAATGCGGAAATAGGTGGAGAGCTCCATCGGACAGCGCACGCCTTTCGGCACGTAGATAAAGGTCCCGTCCGACGCCACCGCCGCGTTGAGCGCGGCGAAGAAATTATCGTTACTCGGTACCACGGTGCCGATGTACTTTTTCACCAGCTCAGGATGGTCATGAATCGCTTCGCCAAAGGAGCAGAAAATAATCCCCTGCTCCGCCAGCTTCTCACGATAGGTGGTCGCCACCGAAACGGAGTCAAAAATAGCGTCTACGGCGACCTCTTTCCCCTCGCGCACGGGGACGCCGAGCTGATTGAACGCCTCTTCCACCTCTTTACTGAGGAAGCTGTTCTCCGCACCGGTCTGCTGTACTGCACCGGGCTGCGAAGCACACGTATCATCGCAGCTGCCGCAGGATGGCGCAGAGTAGTAGCTGTAATCCTGATAATTCAGCTTGTCATAATGGGCTTTCAGCCAGTGCGGTTCTTCCATCTCCAGCCAGGCACGGTAAGCGCTCAGGCGGAATTCCAGCATCCACTCGGGTTCGTTGCGTTTGGCCGAGATGGCGCGCACGACATCTTCGTTGATGCCTTTCGCCAGCTCATCGGTCTGCAGCTGCGTGAAGAACCCTTCTTTATAATTAAAGTGCCCGCCGCTCCAGGTATTTACATCACTCGTTGCTTCAGTATTACGAGACATAGTACCGCCTATACCCCAAAGCTTTCGCCGCAGCCGCATTCGTTCTGAGCTTTCGGGTTATGAAATTTGAATAACTGGTTTAAACCTTCCCGTACATAATCCACTTCCGTGCCGTCAATAAACGGCATGGCCTGCAGCGCGACGTACAGCTTCGCACCGTCGGTTTCAAAGACCAGATCATCTTTTTCGGGTTCGGTCACAGTATCCAGCACGTAGCCAAAGCCCGCGCAACCGGTCTGCTTAACGCCTAAACGTACGCCGAGGATCTCGGGCTTTTTCGCCACCAGCTCGTGGATATGCGCTGCCGCCGCAGGCGTGAGCGTCAAACCACGCCAGGCAAAATCGGCAGGATTGAAGGTTTCTGAATGCAGTTCCATAGGCCCACCTCATCTGATTAGCCATCAGGGCATAACACCATGTTAGTGATAACGATTATCACTTCAACCCTCTGTCAGCAGGGGCATTCGGCTAAACCGCCCTTTTTGTCTACTTTTATTAAGCATAGACCCTGTCTGAAGATGCGGGCGGGATGGATGTAATTGTTCAATACTTTGAAAAATAATGGCTTATTTAATCAGCGAGAAAGCGCAAAACGGGGACGTAAAATATGCATCGGAAATGCCTATTTTTAAGATAGCTTTTGCTCTGGAAAGGAGAAAAAACAAAAAAAAAGGCCGCAAGGCCTCAGATAATCAGTGGTGAAATGAAACGCTAAATCCCTGCTCACGCCAGTGATCGAGCTGTTCCTGTTGACGGGGCGTTGGCGATGTTCCCGTCCAGACGAAGATTTTTTGCCCGGGGAACAGTTCAGGACGCGGCGAATCAATGGGTTCCGCCAGCACGTCAATATGCCAGCCTTTCTGGGCTAAACGCGCGGCTTCAAGCCAAAGATGTGTACGGTCATCGCATTCCCAGCCAATCAGCAGTGCGTCTTTACCCGCTTTCTTGCGCGATTCCGCGAGGCTTGCAATCGCAAATTCAATCAGGACACCGTCAAACAGACTCGCCATATGGCGTACGGTGTTTTGATCCTGATTCATTCGCTGACGGACGGGTGAAATGATGTTATCGATCAGCGCATCCATCGCGTGATCGCGGCGGAATTCACCGATTTTGGCGCGCAGCTTTGCCGGGCTGGCGTAACGCAGAACGGTCATCATCTCTTCCTGGAAAGAAGCCCAGTTACCCTGAGTCATCACTTCCTTATTTTCCAGCAAGGATTTTACTTTTCCGACCGAAACGCCGCTTTTCATCAGGCGCTTGATCTCTTCGATACGCAGGATATCTTCGTCGTCAAACTGACGATGACCCCCTTCGCTGCGCTGCGGCTTCAACAATCCATAACGGCGCTGCCAGGCACGCAGCGTAACGGGGTTGATACCGCATCGTTCGGCCACTTCGCCGATACTGTAATAGGCCATTAACTCCCTCACGCTCAGAACTTCCATACCTAATTACACCAACCTTATCAGATTGTACAAACCATTTGTAGAATTCAGACCTCATTTTGCACGGGTGAATGGCCTGCAAGGCCATCCAGCTGTTAATACATTGTTGTACAAATTTTGCCTGCCGTACAGTCAAGTCTGCAGGTTTTTGTACAGCTTCGTCAGAAATCGTATTTTTTCTCTGGCCATGCGATAGCCGGGATACCGCCGTGTCGGGGGCTGGCAAAAAGATGCCCCTGGAACTGAGAAATGCCCGCAGACTCCAGCCACATCCACTCTTCCGCCTTCTCCACGCCCACCGCGCAAAACTGTATTTCCAGTGAGGCACAGCATTTGATTATCGCCTGAATAATGGCCTGCCGTGGGCCACTTTTATGCACGTTCGCGACCAGATCGCGATTAATCTTAATTCTGTCCGGCTGGAATTGCGCCAGGAGCTGCAACCCGGCAAAACCGGCACCGAAGTGATCGATGGTTACGCTGATACCCGCACTTTTTAGCTGTCTGACCGAATGCGTAAACTCATCGAAACGGGAAATGGCTTCACTTTCGGTAAACTCCACCACAATTTGCTCCGGCACAAAGCCATTTGCATCAATAGCGGTGAGCAGAAAGTCCACGGCATTGGGCACGTTGACCAGCGTCATAGGCAGCAGATTGATGGATAAAGTCTGATCCTGTAACCCCAGCGCGCTGGCCATGGAGAGAGCTACCTGTTTGCTTTGCAAATCAGAAGCATGCACTTCTTCACGCGTGCGATTGGCGAAATACGCTCCCGGTGAGTCACCGGATGGAGTGCGCAGAAGCGCTTCCCAGGAGACAACCTGCTGCATGAAAGGATCGACGATAGGCTGAAACGCAAAGCTACAGTCCGCCCCTTTTGCCACGACTTCAGGCTGCGCAGATAAGCGCGTTTCTTCCGGGACGAAATCCCAGGAATCCGCAGGCGGCAGCTCAAAATAGTTGGCTTTCTCTGTGGCCTCGACAAAGGTGCGGAAAAACTGCAGCGCTCGGTCGTTGTAGGTCAACTGGTAGCGGGTTGTGCCTTTATCAAGCACCTGCTGGAGCACCTCTTCCCTGTCGTACTGGCGCAAATCAAAGAGTTCCATACCCGCTTTACCGAAACGCCGTGAAGGCCCGTGATCGCGCATCAGCTCGACCACATTATGGTGGCGCGTGTCAGAGCAGATCTGTTCGTAGATGGACGTTACGTTTTCCGCAGGCCCTTCAAGCAATTGAAAAAAATGTGTGCCGTTGAACAGCAAGATCCCCGTGACGCTGGATTGCCGGTTTTTACTATTTGCAGCAGCGACCATATTTTCCAGCGCTTTCACTGGCACGTCCTCGCAGATGTGACTGCGGTAAATGATGGTTGTAAGCATGCGAGTCCTGGGGGGTTAAGGTTTGACCACAAAAACATGTGGGGAGACTTCTTTTTATAGCACATTAATTGCCTGACAAATAATTTACATCTCAATCATTTACGACCGTTAATGGTGCATTTATGGGGCGCTGTACAACTTAACAGTGGCTCGTCAATTTGTACAATATATTCTGTAACATTACCGTTTCATGAACAACACACAACAAATTGAAAAATAAAGAATTTATAAAATATATCCTAATTTCATTAAAAATCTGTACATTTTTTATGTACAGATTTGGAAATTGTGTATACCTTAAATGTAACGTTACTGATTACAAAATTTTACAGGAGCGAAACATGCAGCAGAAAGGTTACGTCGCAGATTCCGCAGCAGCGATCGCACAGTACTTCGAAAAAGCCGCGCTTCCCACTCAACAGGAAACGCTGGGACAAGTTGTGGTTGAAATCCTGAGCGATGGGCGAAACCTTAATCGCAAATCGCTCTGTACCAAGCTGTTAAGCCGCCTCGAAAAAGCCGATGGCCCTGAAGAGGAAGAGCACTATCACATGCTGCTTGGTCTGCTCTTCGAACGGTAAGGTTATGAATAGCAGTGACGCAGATAAGCTGACTGACCAGTTGATTGGGGAAGCCGTTCTTTCTCTGTTGAAAGAGCACGGCCCGATCACCACTGAGGCTCTTGTACAGCGTCTGCGGGATATGAAAGTACATGAAAAGGATCCCCGGCGGCGGGAGACACTGGCGAAGGTGATTGCCGAAATCGGCTCAAACAGCTTGCCATTAAAACGTCGCAGAACCGCGCAAGGACGAATAACAAGAGAGGGACCTCTCAATGATAACCGAGACAATGTAGTGCCGTTATTTGGAAATGGAAAACCGTCCGATCCCAAAAAAATACATTGACTGCAATTTAACAGCTACGGTGAGAACAAATGAGACAAAATATTCAGCTTCAACCCGAATACCATTCTGCTTTTTTAGAAAGCGCGCTGTCGGAGTATTTCCGTCACGCAGGCGATCGTTTTGCTGAAGAGTCCGCTGTTTTTTCTACTGCAGTACGCTGTGTTCTGGCTTCCGAAGGCCATCTGTCAAATAAAGCCATCATTCTGTGGCTCATCCAGACGCTGGAAGCCACCCATGATGTTGTTCAGGCGGATGTTATTCGTAAGACGCTTGAAATCATCGTGGGTTACACCATGGACGACCTTTAATTCCCAGCCGCTGCTCTCGTGTCATCGTCAAAACTGACGAACATTTGACGATGACACGCCCCCGCCCTCATAACACCCTGTAAAACAAGCACTTTAAATATGGCATGGTTTCTGCTTAATCCCTTTTAGGGGACTGGGCTTACCAGTCATTTTGCTTCATTTCTTAACAGGTCTGTTATTGATGAAAAAAATCGCCAGCGTCTGCCCTTACTGTGGTGCAGGCTGCAAATTAAACCTTGTTGTTGAAAATAACCGTATCCTCCGTGCCGAAGCGGCAGAGGGGGTCACAAACCAGGGGACCTTGTGCCTGAAAGGATTTTACGGCTGGGACTTCCTCAACGACACCCGTCTGCTCACTCCCCGCCTGACCCAACCGATGATCCGTTATCGTAAGGGAGAGGCATTCACCCCCGTGACCTGGGAAGAGGCTATCCGCTACACCGCCCACAAGCTCAGCAGTATCAAAGCGCAATTCGGTCCGCGCGCGATCATGACCACCGGTTCATCACGCGGCACCGGTAATGAAACCAACTACGTGATGCAAAAATTTGCCCGTGCGGTGTTGAACACGAACAACGTAGACTGCTGCGCGCGCGTTTGTCACGGCCCTTCCGTGGCCGGTTTACAGGAGACGCTTGGCAACGGCGCAATGAGTAATTCAATCAACGATATTGAAAACTCAAAATGTCTGCTGGTATTTGGCTACAACTGCGCAGACTCCCACCCTATCGTCGCCCGTCGCGTGCTGAAAGCCCGGGAAAACGGTGCAAAAATCATCGTCTGCGATCCGCGCCGCATCGAAACGGCGCGCATTGCCGACCAGCATCTACAGTTGAAAAACGGCAGTAACATGGCGCTGGTCAACGCTTTTGGCTATGTGCTGCTGGAAGAGGAGCTGTACGACAAAAACTACGTCGCACGCTTTACTGAAGGGCTTGAAGCCTATCGGCAGACGGTCAAAGAGTATGCGCCAGAGCGGGTTGAACACCTCACCGGCATTCCCGCCAGTGACGTTCGTCAGGCAATGCGTACGTTCGCGGCGGCCCCTTCCGCCACCGTGATGTGGGGAATGGGCGTGACCCAGTTTGGTCAGGCTGTGGATGTGGTTAAAGGACTTTCCAGCCTGGCGTTGCTGACCGGCAATCTCGGCCGTCCTGCCGTCGGCGTCGGTCCCGTGCGTGGACAAAACAATGTTCAGGGTGCCTGTGACATGGGCGTGCTGCCGAATATGTTCCCCGGCTATCAGGATGTGACCGATCCCGCCGTCAGACAGAAGTTCGCCGATGCCTGGGGAATTGACGTCAACAAGATGGACGATCGCGTCGGGACGCGCATTACCGAAGTGCCTCACCTGGCGCTGGAAGGCAAGGTCAAAGCCTATTACATCATGGGGGAAGATCCGCTCCAGACGGAAGCCGATCTCGGCCTGGTCCGCAGCGGTTTTGACGCTCTCGATTTTGTCGTGGTTCAGGACATCTTTATGACCAAAACGGCGGAAGTGGCTGACGTGCTGCTCCCTGCCACCTCCTGGGGGGAACACGGCGGCGTCTTTACCTGTGCCGACAGGGGGTTCCAGCGTTTTGGCCAGGCCATTCAGGCCAGCGGCAACGTTAAGCGTGACTGGGAGATCATCAGCCTGCTCGCCACCGAAATGGGCTATCCGATGCACTACGACGATAACCAGCAGATCTGGGACGAGATGCGCGCGTTGTGCCCTCTTTTCTATGGGGTGACCTATGAAAAAATGGGCGAAATGGGCCACGTGCAGTGGCCGTGCCCGACGCTGGATCATCCGGGAACGCCATACCTGTACAAAGACAATCAGTTCGACACCCCAACCGGCAAGGGGCAGCTCTTTGCTGCACCGTGGCGCGCACCGGCAGAAACCCCTGATGATGACTACCCTCTTGTGCTCTGCACGGTGCGTGAAGTGGGACATTATTCCTGCCGATCAATGACCGGGAACTGCGCCGCGCTGCAAAGCCTGGCCGACGAACCTGGCCGGGTACAGATGCATCCAGCCGATGCGGATAAGCTGGGCATCCGTGACGGCCAGCTGGTGTGGGTTAGTTCACGCAGGGGCAAGGTCATCACCCGCGCCAGCATCAGTGAGCGTATCAACGCCGGTGCGGTCTATATGACCTACCAGTGGTGGATTGGCGCCTGCAACGAGTTAACGCAGGACAACCTTGACCCTGTCTCTAAAACGCCGGAAACCAAGTACTGCGCGGTAACGCTGGAAGCCATTGAGGACCAGCGCTGGGCGGAGGATTTTGCGGCATCGTCTTACCAGACGATGAAAACGCGGTTGATCAATGCCGTGAACGTGTAAGGAAAAGAGGCTTAACGGTTTTGTAATTCGCAGAATCAGGGGCGCGATAATGAATGACACTATTGCGCCCCTGGTATGTTATTGGGAATACTGGTTAACCATGATGGTGAGTCAGATAGTCTCGCAACCGGTTTCCAGGGGTATTCTTCTCCACCATCCTGTGAATCAAAGCCACCAGCTCAAAATCACTGCGCAGGTTGAATTTTTGCATCAGCAAATATTTATGGGTAAAAATAGTTTTATCACTTGTTTTAAGCTTATTCGCGATCTGCCCTACCGATAATCCTCTGTAAAAATTCACCATAACGCGAATTTGCTGTGGCGATAATATTTTATGCTGGCATTCGCTGCAGCTTCTCTTCCTCCAGTGAAAGCTTGAGAGCTGTGTGCGGTACCATGCGATAAACAGCGCCTCGGTGATCCTGTCCAGCGACGCGCGGCGCGAGATAAAAATCATATCCTGAAAACAGGACGGATATGTCGAGAAACGGTGTTCATCATCCACCAGCCCAACCACAATTCCTTTTTTCCGCGCCTGTAATTCAGGATAACAGGTCAGGGTTTCCCCCTGACATAAAGAGAGAAAAATAATATCGGCGGCACTGACATTTTCATGAGAAAGTTCGCCGTCAAAGTGAAGCAGATGTTTGAAATTATGAAAGAAGAAGTCCACAAGAAAACACTGCAACCCCGCTCTGAAAAATGCGTCGGTCTCTTTAATCACAATATTCAGCATATCAGTTGTACTGCATCGTCATGACCACGACGGCACTGATGCTCCCCGGCGTCGCACCGCCGGTGAAGGATCTGACCGATGCCAGCATGGCTATCGTTGCCGTTCTGTCTGCTGAAACAGGTTGAGTGAGGCTTGCACCCGTTCCTTTCAGCACGCCTGTCGCGGCCTCACTCATCGCAATCGCAACGTGCGTGGCCGAACCGCTGTTCATGTAATAATCCGCTCCCGCATCCGGATCGGGAGTGCCGGTAAAGGAGACCGTCACGCTGCGCGTCCCCGTCGGGCACTGGGTAAATAACAGGTTAAAGGGCACAGGATCGGATGAAGATCCCGGCGTAGCCATATTTGATGCCTGTATATTGCCAAGATTAATATTCAGACTGGCATTCCCTCCATTGAATATACACGGAGCGGCAATAATATTGCCGGTAACGCTGACATTAACGCTGTCCGCCGCAAAGATATTGCTGCTTATTACTGTGGCGGCGAGCGCGGCCGTGCGCAAAATATTCATCGCTTTATCCATCACTGATACGTCAAATTTAAGGTCGCAGAGGCATTGGCCGTGCCGGGCTCAACCGTCGTTTTTGTCTGGTAATAACGCGCCGTTAACGGAAATGTCTGCTGACCGCCCGCGGCAACGGTTAACGGCAGGCGCGTATTTAACGCCAGCGGCGTGCCGTTATAGAGCAACTGAACGCCAACCCCTTTCGCCGTGCCGGTATTCCCTTGCCCCGTAAGTGCCAGCACGCTCGTCGTCGCAACGTCCGGGTTCTGAATACCGCTGATCGAAACATTCACGTTGGCGCCAGGATCGCAGTTAAGTCCAAGATTTTGCGTATTCCGGGCGCCCGCCGGTGTGGTGCCCACCGTCGAGCCAAACGTCGCCGCAGAAATATCGCCGATAGGGAACGTCAGCTGCGGGGTGGTGATGCTGCAGGCCAGCACGTTAACCGTTCCCCCCAGCAGCGTGGTCGTCAGAGCATCACGGTAAATGCCATCGCTCCCCTGCAGCATCACCACGCCCAGTACTCCCGGCGTGAGTGAACCTGACGCGACCGGTCCGGTCACGATAAGTTCTATTTTACCGCCCCACCATTCGACATAGCTGGCCTGCGCGGTATAAGAAAAGGTATTGGTCGGATTTTCAAAATATCCCCCAGATGAAAAACGAATACCAATTCCACTTACGTTTGTGTCATAGACGTGATTTCCGAAAGCGCTCTGGGTTGCATTCAGATATCGCATGCTAAATCCCAGCATTACCGGACTCGTGCATCCCGTTAAATAGGCGCTGGTGATTGACGCATTACGCGAAAATAAAACGGTACCAACGGCCACATCGCGCTGCACCGTAATGGTGTCGATGGACAACGTAGATTCCTGGGGCGTAATCGTCGTGCAGGTGCCTGCATGGGCACTGCTCCAGCCTGCTGCGATACACAGCAGACATATCATCGTAATTAAGCGCATTTTAAAAAACCCTAAAGACAATTGACGTTGAGTTCGGTAATTCCGCCTGCCGATGATGGCGGAGGGAGGACGAACGGTGCGCGGCATTGCCGGTCGCTTTCCGTCCCCCAGGTCACAACGACCGTTCCCCGTGCATCCAGACCGGTGAGATAGACCTGTCCTTTATCGCCAACAATAACGCTGCTGTTATCCACACCGTTCAGGCTCGCCATTGCCCCGAAGGGAACAAATTGGCCGTTATGCGTTAAATTAAACAACACACGGCGCCCCACCTTCGCCTGATAATCAGCCACCACGATCGCGCCACGCGTCGGGGTCACTGTGCGGGTATTAATCTCCAGCTCAACATCATCCGGCATACTTTCCGGAGCAAGGGCGATCTCATTTTTACGGTAAACGGAGAGATTACTGACCACCGTATAGCCCCGGTAATCCGTTTTGACCCCCGCCTGATTACGGATATCAACATCGTGCGCACCCGGGGCGCTAACCAGCACATTGGTCTCACCGAGAGGCTGTGAGAAGGTGATCCCTTCCCGGTGAGCGAGAACGCCTCCCTGCAGGCCATAGTTAAGGCGCTCGCTGTTTTTGTCATAGCTGTAGCCCGCCGTCAGTTCAGCGTAGGTTCCTTTATAATCACCATTCAGGTTGCCCGTGTAGCCCACGCCATCCGACCCGTACCCCTGCTGCACGTTCCAGTTCAGCGCATGGTTTTCCAGCGCCACCCCGTTCAGACCGATGTTGTGTGTGGTGCCGTTATGCTGACTGGCGCTCACGCCATAGTTAGCCCAGGTTTGCGGCAAAAATTTCTCAAGGGGAATACTGACGTTGAAAGCCAGGAGCCGATCGCTGTCGTATCGTTTATTACCATCATAAGAACCCGCACTGCCGTTTTTACTGTAAGTCCAGGTCAGTCCGTAACTGATGTTGTGCCAGTAGTTGTTGTAACCCAGGCTGTATGACGCCATCGTTTTACCCGAATTCCAGTAGTCTTCACGGGCCGCACTCAGGGTCAGCGAACCCAGATTGCTGCCCAACGTCTGGCTCATCGTCAGTTCGGCCCGGTTGCGACGCCGGTCCTGAAGCGCAGTGCTGTCACCCCAGGAATCGAGGATCTCCTGCATGCCGTAGTAACCGCGGGTCGAGTAGCGGTAGCCTGCAATCGAAAACTGGGTTCCGGTTCCCACAAAGTTCTTGCTGTAACGCGCGCGCCAGGATTGCCCGTTGGATTTTTTGCCGTCCTGCGGGGTGGACCAGGCCTGGGTCACGTCCGCAGAAATCGCACCCAAATCGCCCATGTTTTTCCCGAGCCCGGCTGCGACAGACTGGTATTTGCTCGACGCCTGCAACCCACCGTAGAGCGTGACGCCCCGCGAAAGACCATAGATCCCGGTGATTTGCCCAAACGGCGTCTTATCAACGTTATGGTTATAAGAGCGGTACTGGCCCCCGGTCACCGCATATTTCAGGCGCCCCTCGCGTTGTAATACCGGCAACGAGGCATACGGTAGAGTGAAATGTTGCTCACTGCCGTCAGCTTCCTTAATGGTGACATCCAGATCGCCCGCGCCGCCCGTGGGGTACATATCCGTAATTTCAAATGCACCAGGCGCAACATAGGTCTGATAAATCTGATAGCCATTTTGCCGCACCACCACCTGGGCATTGGTCCGCGCGATACCGCGAACCACGGGTGCATAGCCTTTCAGCGAATCCGGCAGCATGTCGTCGTCGGAAGCCAGTTGTCCGCCGCGAAACGGCATACTGTCGAACACGTCTGCGGGCGCGGCGCTATCGCCCAGGGTGAGCTGTGCGTTGAGCGGGATAATGGCCAGCTGTGCGTAGGTGTAGACGGTATCCCACGTGTCCTGGCCCGTCTCATCCCGCGACCAGGTGGTGTAGTTGCGCAGCCGCCACGGCCCAACGTTAATGCCCGGGCGTAAGTTGGCGTATTGACTGTTACTGTTCTTAATGCCGGCCTGTTTTGCCCGGCTGTTCGCCCCGCTCAGGCTGTAGTTGAGCATCGCGGCGGTGATCCCTTCATCCCATTGTTCCGGCGAAACATACCCTCGTGCAGGCAGATCGATCGCGGCCTGAGGAATACTGATGACCAGCCGCTGCGCGCCGAACTGAAAATCGGTACTGGCATGCGGGATTGCCTGCAGGTTGACACAGGATGTCGTTTCGCTCGTCAGGCCGGGGAACAGTGCGGTTTTGACGCCCCAGCTTTTTAGCTGTGCAATACTCAGACAAGGCAGCAGGCTGTCATTTCCCTTCTCATCGTTTACTGCAATAAAATCAATATCGCCCGTCTCAATAAGCTGGTCGTCAAGAATGATATCAACATGGTATTTCCCTGGTGCCTGCGAACCGGATTCAAACGCAGATAAATCGGCTTTTGCCATCCCGGGATTATCCAGCTCCACCAGCTCGGCGTTAAAGGTTTCCCGGGCATGCGCCACAGATACAGCATGCGTCAGCGCGAAGGTGATATAAACAGCCAGACGCGCGGGTTGCATTTTTATATTTTTCGTTGCCATCATCATAAACCTGACCCACTAATGAGAGCGCCCGTTTTTCAACTATTAAAAACTGGCCTGGTGTCTTATTCCCGGGCTGCCATAATCGTTAATCACGCTGAACTGGATCTGATTGCCAGAAATGCCGGGCGGTAAGCTAAATGCAGCCACTGCGCCCGGTGCCACCCAGGAGGCCTCCTCCAGTTTTTTACCCCCGACGTTTATGTCATTAAAGTTAATGACATAGGGTGTAGGATTAGAGACCTGGATTTTATTTCCGCTGCGGGACCAGGTTAATTTATTTACCTGATCCTCCGGCGTTGACGCCTTCAGCTTTTCCGGACGATAAATAAGCTTGATGCGTGTCTTCACGGCAATCTGCAATGAATTAACCTGTTTCGTGGCTGACGGTATCGCTTTAATGTTCAGCCAGAACAGACTTTCCTTATCTTGCGGCAACGAGCCGGTGATCAAAATACGTTCAATATTCTGCTGACCACCGTTAAGCCTGTAGAGCGGTGGGGTGATGATAAAAGGCGCTTTATTAGCATTACCTTCTGGCATCTCAATCCAGGACTGGATTAAGTAAGGGGCTTCATCCGCATTATTGATGCTGATGGAGGCTTCTTTTTTTCCACCATCAAAAATAACGCGGGTACCGCCAATAATAACCCCGGCAGAAGCCTGTGACAGCGACGCCATAATAACAGCCGCGCTCAGCAGGGCTTTGCTAATAACATTCATTTTGAACCTCTTGATACAAGGGGGCAATGACTGCCCCCACACAACACCTTGCGGAGCGGACTTTTTGCTGCTGAGTAATTAGTTATAAACAACAGAGAAGTTAGCGACGGAGTTTGCAGGACCGGATGTTACCGCTGCCGCCGTTGAAATATACTGCGCATAGAAATCCAACGTATTGTCAGCACTGCTGCTTAACGAATAGTTGTAGCTATTGCTGCTATGCAGCGGCAGGTCAGCTTTATCAGCAGTCATCAAATTGATGGCAACCCCGGTTGCGGCACCGGCGACGGACGTATCAATCGCCAGCAGATCCGTATTGGTCATATCGGGCGTGCCGTCAAAACGGACTTTGGCACTGGTCACGGTTACCGGACAATTCTTCAGAATAATATTGAATTTCGTTGCCGCCGTTCTTGAACCGGTGGTTGGAAATTCTGTTTTATAATAATCACCTAATACCACCACCTGGTTTTGAGAGGCCACCGCAACATCGCAGGCTGAATCCAGGATGTTGCCATTAAAGTTTACGGTGCCCGCAGCCGCAAAGGCATTGCCCATCATTAAGGCGGAACCTGCCGCTACCATTGCTAAAATAATATTCTTTTTCATAATCATCATGTTCCTGTTTACTGGATAACTTTATTTATTATTGAAATTCACGTAGCAGAAAGCCGATAAAAGAACCAGTTAACATTCTTTTATTTCCCAATCGATAGCATAAGGTCTTTCTGACTGACTGGATAAAATTTATATAATCATTTTCCTGAAAACAACTTTTTTATGGTCTAGCTGTAGACTGTGATTTAACGAAAAAACAACATTTATCACAGCAGAAAATTATCGAATAGTGAGCGAGTCTAATTGTAGACCCGACACACTTTCTCCTGTGATTCAGAACGTTAGACGCCTGAGATCCCCCGGTCTACTTTTAGACCTGCGGGGAATATTCCCTGAGTTCTTCATTTTTAAGATAATTCCATTCGCAGATCAAAAATTGATCATACAAAGCGTCGCTGTGAGGTATCTTATGAATACGCGTTTAACCACCCAACTGAATAATCACCAGTCCTCAGTTCTGGATTTAAAACCGTTCGCCCATATAGACACGCTGATTAAACATGTTTTGCCCGTGGCCAACAGAATGATCATCGGCCGTGGCGAAACGGTACATTATTATAAAGATGATATTCGGCAATGCTTTTTGCTTCTCCAGGGGAGCGTGGCGCTTCATCGGCGCGGCGACGGCATTGTTTTAAACTCTGAATCGGCCCCTTTTATTCTCGGTGTCAGCAGTCAGTTTTCCTCTGAGCACCTGTATGTCCGGGCGCTGGAGACCGCAGAGATCGCCCGCGTGCCGCTGGAGAGCTTCAATCAAATTGTGTCGCAACATAATTTATGGGAGCACTTTTCTAAGCTGCTTATTTATACCGCCTCGCGGGTCTACGAACATTGCGCACAAATATCGCAAATGTCGGCCTACGATATTATCCGCTTCCAGCTTGTAGAACTGATGCAGGAACCCGACGCAATCCGGTTAAATACGACGGCGGCAGCCTACATCAAAAGCCGGACCTATCTTTCACGCAGCGGAATTATGCGTATCCTCTCGGAACTGCGCACCGGGAAGTACATCACCATGGAGCGTGGCGTGTTGCTCGACATTCATCATCTGCCACGAAAATATTGACCGCCGCCGTGCCGCCAGAGACGATAGACGCTATACTTAGCCAGGTTTATTTAAAGGTTAGCAGCGACCATGTCCCTTCCAGAAAAGCCTCAACGTGGCTCACCCTACGCGCAAGAGCTTATTTCTCACTTATTGCCTGACTGTACGACACGACAAACCGCTCGCGGCGAGCGACTTGACCTTCAGATCGATGGTCAGGGAATGTGCTATTTAATTCTTGAGGGGACGGTCGCTATCTACAGAAGAAGCGACGATATGATGCTCTCCACGGCCCGCAGCCCCGCCCTCTTCGGCCTCGCTAATCTGACCGACATTTATTTTAATGACTACCTCAAGACCGTAAGCCCTTGCCTGATAGGCACGCTCACCGCCAAGCGGGTTAATGACATCATCAAAGAAAAGGCCTTGTGGGGGCTGCTTTCAAAACAGCTCATGTTTGTTTATAGCCGTCTTTATAACAACGTGATGCCTCAGGGGGCACCGACGGCGTATGAGATGATTCGCCAGCAGCTCATAAAGCTGATGGAGGAAGATGAGAGCTATCGCGGCAGCGTGACGGCGGAAAGGTATATCAGGGAGAAAACCCAGCTCTCCCGAAGCGGGGTCATGCGTATTCTGGCCGATTTAAAAACCGGCGGGTTTATCGAAATGGAAGAAGGCCGTCTCCTTAAAATCAACAAACTTCCTGCCAGATACTGAATGTCAGGCACAAAAAAGGCCGCAATTGCGGCCTTTTCAACAACACTCACTCAATGGACGTGAACGCCCAACCGCCAGGCAAAATAGATCTCTTCTTTCAGTTCATTCGAAGAGAGCGCCAGCAAATCTGTAAATTCCAGCTCAAGCTGTTTCAGCTTTTTCAGGTACTGCGCCGGAGACAGGTTGCTCTTATCGCGACGTAAATATTCAATTGCCAGCTGTGTTGGGGTTATTTCAGTATCCATGATGTCCTCGCTTATGTACAAATCCTGACCAGTATATCACAACCTGCTGGCTAGTTTTTGACCAAAGGCAATTCATCTGAAAACTTTACACGACCGCCGTCGTCAGACGCGACGAGCAGCATAGGCGATCCTGCTCATCGAGGATATCAATCTGCCACACCTGGTGACGGCTGCCGGCATGGAGCGCGCGGCAAATACCGCGTACGCGTCCGCTGCGCACTGAGCGAATGTGGTTGGCATTCACCTCAAGCCCGACCACCTTCTGTTCCCCTTCGGTGCAGAGATACCCTGCAACCGAGCCCAGCGTTTCGGCCAGCACCACGGACGCACCGCCGTGCAATAAACCAAACGGCTGATGAGTCCGATGATCGACAGGCATTGTGGCCTCAATATCATCGTCGCCAATGCGGGTAAACTGGATATCCAGCAGCCCCACCATATTCCCCTCTCCCATGGCATTCAGCGCCTGCAGCGTGACGGCACGTTTCCAGATCATCCAATTATCTCCAGTAAAGCCTGTAATGGGTGGCGTACGCCGTTACCTTCTACCCGTTTCACCTGGCTGCGACAGGAGTAGCCCGTCGCCAGACAGCGGTTTCGCGGCAAACGCTGCATGGCCTGGTGCCAGGACAGCTCATAGATGCCGAGCGAACTGGCGTGGTTTTTCACTTCATGACCGTACGTACCGGCCATCCCACAGCAGCCCACGTTAACGCTCTCCAGCTTCGCCCCGAACCGGGCAAAAATGGATGCCCATTGCGCCGGGGCGCCGGGCAGCGCCGTCACTTCCGTGCAGTGGCCGAACAGATACCACGGTTCACCGCTGACATCCTGAATCGCGCGCGCTTCCAGGGCTGCCGGCAGCCACTCATGCACCAGCATGACGTGGAATTCGCCGCGCTTATCACCCAGCGTCTGTTTATATTCATCGCGATAGCAAAGCACCAGCGCCGGATCGACGCCGACCATGGGTATACCCAGTTGCGCCACACGGTTTAAGAAGTCAGCGGTTTTCCGCGCGGTCTTCGCAAAACGCGTCAGGAAGCCTTTAATGTGCTGCGCCTTGCCGTTGGGCGAGAACGGCAGAACCACGGGCTGATACCCCAGTTTTTCGGTCAGGCGGATGAAGTCCGCGACCACCTGGGCGTCGTAGTAGCTGGTGAACGGATCCTGCACCACCAGCACGACATTCGCTTTTTGCTCGGGGGTGAGCGCCTCAAGCTGTTCCAGGGTCATGTTTGCCGAGCGATGCCCGACAAGCTGGCGCTGCAGAGACGGCACCGACAGCAGCGGCAGATCGACCATACCGATATGCTTTTCGGAGAGCTTGCGCACCAGCGGCTGGTTGATAAAGAAGTTAAAGGTCTTAGGCGCGCGCGCCATCAGCGGTGCGTAACTTTCCACGGTTGCCACCAGATGGTCTCGCACCGGGCGCAGATAGCGCGTGTGGTAGAGCTGCAGGAAGCGCGAGCGGAATTCCGGCACATCGATCTTAATCGGGCATTGCGTCGAGCAGGCTTTACAGGCCAGACAGCCGGACATCGCCTCTTTCACCTCATGGGAGAAATCATACTCGCCCTTACTGGCATGCCAGCTATTGCGGGTGCGCTCAATCAGCGAGCGCAGGCTGGCCCGTTTTTCCGGTATCTGCTGCTCCAGCCTGAGCGGATCAACGCCGCGATCGGCCAGCAGGCGCAGCCATTCGCGCACCAGGGTCGCCCGCCCTTTCGGAGAATGGATACGGTTGCTGGTGATTTTCATCGACGGACACATCGGGCTTTTCACATCGAAGTTAAAGCACAGACCATTGCCGTTACACTCCAACGCGCCGCGCCAGGAGGCACGTACCGCAATTGGGATCTGCCTGTCGTAAGTCCCGCGTTTTACGGCATCCACCTGGCGCATTGGCGCATCCACGCCTTCAGGCGGGCAGATCTTTCCGGGATTGAGGCGGTTATGCGGGTCGAAGGCCGCTTTGACCTTGCGTAATTCCGCATAGAGCTGTTCGCCGAAGAAGGCCGGGCTGTATTCCGCGCGGAACCCTTTCCCGTGCTCCCCCCACAGCAGACCGCCATATTTGGCGGTCAAGGCCACCACATCGTCAGAGATCTGCTTCATCAGGATCTCCTGCTGCGGGTCGCACATGTCCAGCGCCGGGCGCACGTGCAGCACCCCGGCATCGACGTGGCCGAACATGCCGTAGCTCAGGCCGTGGCTGTCCAGCAACGCGCGAAACTCAACGATATAATCCGCCAGATGCTCAGGCGGCACGCAGGTGTCTTCGGCAAACGGAATCGGCTTCGCTGCGCCTTTTGCATTGCCGAGCAGGCCCACGGCTTTTTTGCGCATCGCATAGATACGCTCAATACCGGCCAGATCGTTACAGAGCTGCCAGCCAATCACGCCGCCTTCACCCTGCGCAATTAGATCATCCAGACGCTGGCAGAGCGTCGTCACCTGGCTTTCAATCAGTTCCGCGTCATCGCCAGCAAACTCCACGATATTGAGACCCAGCATCTCTTTATCCGGCACGTCGGTAATCAGCTCCCGCACGGAGTGCCAGACAATGTCCTCCCGCGCCAGATTCAGCACTTTAGAGTCGACGGTTTCTACCGACAGCGCCTGCGCCTCAACCATAAACGGTGCATTACGCAGCGCGGAGTCGAAGGAGTCATATTTGACGTTCACCAGGCGACGCACCTTCGGTAAACGGGTGATATCCAGCCGCGCCTCGGTGATAAACGCCAGCGTGCCTTCAGAGCCGGTCAACACCCGGGTTAAATCGAACTGCGTCAGATCGTCGTTAAAGACGTGACGCAAGTCGTAGCCCGTTAAGAAGCGGTTCAGTTTGGGGAATTTATCGAGGATCAGCTGGCGGTTGTCACGACAGCGCTCCAGCACCGTGCGATAAACACGCCCGATGGTGGTGTTATCTTTACCCAGCGTTTCCGCCAGTTCGACCGGCATCGGCTGGGTATCAAGAATATCGCCACCCAGCAGAACCGCACGCACGCCCAGCACGTGATCGGAGGTTTTTCCGTAGACCAGCGACCCCTGACCGGACGCATCGGTATTGATCATGCCCCCAAGGGTCGCACGGTTACTGGTGGAGAGTTCCGGCGCGAAGAAGTAACCGTAAGGCTTGAGATACTGATTTAGCTGATCTTTGATGACGCCCGCTTCAACCCGCACCCATCCCTCTTCAGGATTGATCTCAATGATGCGGTTCATATAGCGCGACATGTCAATAATAATGCCCTGGTTCAGCGCCTGACCATTGGTCCCGGTGCCGCCGCCACGCGGCGTAAAGACCAGAGAGGCGAACCGCTCTTGCGTGGCCAGCCGGGCAATCAGCGCCACGTCGGCGGTTGAACGAGGGAAAACGACGGCATCGGGAAGAAGCTGGTAGATACTGTTATCGGTGGCCATCGTCAGCCTGTCGGCATAGTTCGTGGCGGTATCACCTGTAAAACCCTGTTGCTCCAGTGCCTGCAAAAAATTAAGCACCAGTTGAACGACGCCAGGTGCCTGAGAAATCTGTGGGATCATTACTGTCGACCCTAATTAGAGTAATGTGAAATCGTTTGCGTTGTGTCTGGAAAGTTTTATCACATTTTTTTCTTATGTGCTTCGTAGAATTACGGGCAAAATCCGCCTGTCAAAAACCGCTGAGATCATTAATGATTAGAGAGACGCGGTTTTCCGTTCCCGCCAGCCATACTGGCGTTCTTTTAAGGAAAGTTTTATTTATGGTCAATGTTCGCCAGCCCAGGGATGTTGCGCAAATTTTGCTGTCGGTGCTGTTCCTGGCCCTCATGATTATTGCATGCTTGTGGATCGTTCAACCCTTTATTCTCGGCTTCGCCTGGGCCGGAACCGTTGTGGTGGCTACCTGGCCTTTGCTGCTGCGTTTGCAGAAACTGCTGTTCGGCCGTCGCGGTCTCGCCGTACTGGTGATGACGCTGCTGTTGTTCCTGCTGTTTATTATTCCGATTGCCTTGCTGGTTAATAGCCTTGTGGACTCCAGTGGTCCGGTGATTCGTGCCGTTACCAGTGGCGATTTGACGCTGCCGGATCTCGCCTGGCTGAACAGCATCCCTGTTGTGGGTGCCAAACTCTATAGCGGCTGGCACAGCCTGCTGGAGATGGGCGGCAGCGCGCTGATGGCGAAAGTGCGTCCGTATATTGGCACCACCACCACCTGGTTTGTGGGTCAGGCGGCCCATATTGGTCGCTTTATGATGCACTGTACCCTGATGCTGCTGTTCAGCGCCCTGCTCTACTGGCGCGGCGAGCAGGTGGCGTTAGGCGTTCGTCACTTTGCCACCCGACTGGCGGGCAAACGCGGCGATGCCGCCGTGCTGCTGGCGGCACAGGCCGTGCGCGCCGTGGCGCTTGGCGTGGTGGTAACGGCCCTGGTACAGGCGGTGCTGGGCGGTATCGGCCTGGCGATTTCCGGTGTCCCGTACGCGACCGTCTTTACCGTTGTCATGCTGATGACCTGTCTTGCGCAACTGGGCCCCTTACTGGTGCTGGTTCCCAGCATTATCTGGCTTTACTGGACAGGTGACACCACGTGGGGAACGGTTCTGCTGGTGTGGAGCTGCGTGGTCGGCACCATGGATAACGTGATTCGCCCCATCCTCATCCGCATGGGCGCAGACCTGCCGCTGATTCTGATCCTCTCCGGGGTGATCGGTGGGTTGATTGCCTTCGGAATGATTGGCCTGTTTATTGGCCCGGTACTGCTCGCCGTGACCTGGCGTCTGTTCTCCGCCTGGGTGCATGAAATTCCACCGCCGGAAACTGACCCGGACGTGATTCTGGGCGAACTGGAAGAGCTGGAAGAGAAGAACACGCATTAAGTTTTGTTGCCGGGTGGCGCTAACGCTTACCCGGCCTACATTCTTCCCCATAATACTTAAACGCTGCTAAAGTATTTATTCGTTGTACACTGGTCAGACCCGCCCTTTCAACAGTAAGTCTGCTATAAACCTCAAGAAATCTTTACTTCTCTTTAACTATTGAGACGAATCTGATCGACGCTAAAAGCGCACATGCCTACTATTAGCTCACGGTTATAGATCAACACCTTGATTTATAAGCATGGAAATCCCCTGAGTGAAACAACGAATTGCTGTGTGTAGTCTTTGCCCATCTCCCACGATGGGCTTTTTTTTATCCTGACTACGCGCGTGTCACTTCACAGGTACTGATCATCCGCCATTCAGCAGGTACAACCCGCGTCTCCCCGGTGACGTTGACCGACACGATCTCACGGATGTCCGCCGACGATGCGCCAATCTGCAGTTCAAACTCACCCGGCTCAACAATGCGCTTGCCATCACGACGGGTGAAGTTAAACATCTCCACCGGCAGCGTAAAGTTCAGCGTGGCGGTCTCCCCCGGCGAGAGCGTGACGCGCTGGAAGGCCTTCAGCTCCTGGAGCGGTCGTACCTGCGTGGCGACCTTATCCCTGACGTAAACCTGCACCACTTCGCTGCCGCTGCGTTCGCCGTTATTGGTGACATCCAGACTGATGACCACCTCGCCGTCGACTGGCACGCTCGCTGCCGCTACCTTCGCGGCTCCCCAGCTAAATTGCGTCCAGCCGAGACCGAAACCAAACGGATAACGTGCACCGAAGTGGAACGCGAACGGCGTCCCGCCGCTTTTCAGCTTGTGATTGTAGTAATACGGCATCGCGCCGGCGCTTTTCGGCATGCTCACCACCAGGCGCCCCTGCGGCTCGGCGCGACCGGTTAGCACGTCCGCAATCGCCCAGCCACCTTCCTGCCCTGGCGCCCATGCCATCATCAACGCCGCGACCTTATCCTCCATCCCCTGCAGGTTGTAGGGACGCCCGCCGGTCATGACAACGATGACCGGTTTTCCGGTTGCCACCAGCGCGTCCAGTAGCTGTTGCTGCACGCCGGGCAGGTTTAGCGAGTCGGTATCGGAGCCTTCCCCTACCGTGCCGCTCTGGAACAGCCCTGCGAGGTCGCCGACGCAGGCCACCACCACATCACTCTGCTGCGCAGCGTTTACCGCCTCGGGGATCAAGGCGGTACTCTGCGAAACCGGTGACTGCTGCATCGGTTTACCGCCGCTGTCGCCAGGGAAGACAGGTGCACCCGCCATGCGTTTTTCGATAATGTGACACCCTTTGGCGTAGCGCACGTTCGCTGTGCCCAGGTAATGTTCCAGCGCCGCGCGCGGAGTCGTCACCTGCGAAGTCTCCTCCACCATATCGCTGATAATCAGGTGAACCGGGAAACTGTAGCCGCTGAGCAGGGCCAGCGGATCGTCTGCGGTCGGGCCCACCAGCGCCACGCGCGGTTTTCCACCGAGGGGCAAAATGCTGTTGTTTTCCAGAAGCGTGACAGATTGCGTCGCCACGTCCCGCGCGACCTGGCGGGTTGCCTCGTTTTGCAGATCGATCCCGTTTTCGTCGGCATACGGGTGTTCAAACAGCCCCAGCCGGAATTTTTCGGTCAGCACGCGCCCCACGATTTCATCGACTTTGTCCATGGAAATCAGCCCACGCTCAACGGCCTCTGCGAGGTGTCGTGCGCAGTCATCTTTCGGCAGTTCAACATCAAGCCCGGCGTTAAATGCCAGTGCGGCCGATTCCGCCGCATCGTGGGAAATGCCATGGTGCTGATGCAGCAGGCTGACGCCGCCATAATCCGCGACAATGATGCCATCGAAACCCCAGTGCTCACGCAACACGGTGGTCAACAGGAAGCTGTCACTGTGTCCCGGCTGATTATCAATATCATGATAGGCGGGCATCACCGAACCGGCATTGGCCAGCTTGACCGCCATTTCAAACGGCAGCAGGAAGGTGTCGTTCAGCTCGCTAAAGCCCAGGTGGACCGGAGCATGGTTGCGCGCCCCTTCGCTGAACGAGTGACCCACGTAATGCTTAAGCGTCGCCAGCAGATCGCGCTTGTCGCTCTGCAACCCTTTGACGTATGCCGTCGCCATCACCCCCACCAGCCACGGATCTTCCCCGAAGGTCTCTTCGGTGCGGCCCCAGCGCACGTCGCGGGAAACGTCCAGTACCGGGGCCAGCCCCTGCTGGCAGCCCACAGAGCGCGCCTCTTTGCCAATCTGCTCTGCTGCACGCTGCACAAGTTCAGGGTTCCAGGTGGAACCGTAATTCAGCGAGGACGGGAACAGCGTTGCGTCTTTGCACAGCAGTCCTACCAGACACTCCTCGTGGAACAGCGCAGGAATGCCGAGACGGGTCTCTTCCATCATCATACGTTGCAGGCGGTTCGCCGCGCGCACGCCGGTTTTTGCGTCAACAATATGGGTGCCCAGCGGGCGGGTGATCTGCCCGACGCCCAGTTTTAGCCGTTCCCCGAGCGACGCCTGCTCGCTCACACCGGCGAATTCGTCGCTCAGATCGCTTCTCTCGCGGTGGTTACCGTTTTCGTCGAGGATCAGCCAGTAGGCATGCATCTGGGCGAACTTCTCTTCCGGGGTCATACGCGCCAGTAAATCGGCGACGCGCTCGTGCACGGGACGTCCCGCGTCCTTATAGATAGCTGTCATGTTTTACTCCTGTAGTGCGGAAGGGGTTGCCGGGCTGAGCTGCCCCGCTTCGGGTCTGACCTCACGCTTGCTGGCCAGCTCACGGGCGATGGAATCCACCAGCCGGCTGTTAAGCTTGTAGATGGAAAGTAGCGCCACCATGCAGAGGAACAGCGCGCATGGGATAAGGGTGAAAAGCGCGTTAATGGTCGACAGCACGTGCGGCGTCTGGGCTGCCTGGCCCGGCGTATAATCCACCATGCCCAGTACCCAGCCCACCACCGCCCCGCCGAGCGCCAGGCCAAATTTGATGGCAAACAGCGCGGTGGAGAAGACCAGCCCGTCCAGGCGACGGCCGCTGCGATGCTCTTCGTAGTCGACCACATCGGAGAACATGGTCCACTGGAGCGGTGTGGTGAGGTTTTGAATAAAGCTAAAGACAATGTTAAGGCCGAAGATCAGCCAGACCTGCGAAGGCGGCAGGAAGAAAATCAGCGCGCCGAAAATGACGAAGGAAATAATCGTCCACTGGTAAGCACGAACGCGGTCAAATTTCCCCAGCAGCCGTTCAGATAATAATGCGCCGCTTAAGGAGGCCACCATTCCGGAAACAATAAAGGCAAATACCAGATCCGGGCGCAACAGCACGTAGTTCACGTAATACATCGTGGCGGAGCCGCGCGTTACCACCGCGGTCAGCAGCAAAATATTAAACAGGAACACAATACGCCACTGGCTGTTGCGGCCCAGCAGTTTTAAATCGGTGAGCATGGAGCCGGAGGTATCATTGCGCGGAGAATACCGCTCGCGGGTCATCAGGAAGCAACAGAAGAACAGCACAATGCCCAGCAGCCCCATCAGGCTCATGGCATAGAAATAGCCTTTCTGCACGTTGCCCTGGCCCAGCAGTGAGACCAGCGGCAATGCGATAACCGTCACAATCAACCCGCCAATAAATGACAGACCAAAGCGCCATGACTGCAGGGAGTGACGCTCGCGCGGGTCCAGCGTCAGTGCGCCCGGCATGGCGCAGTAAGGCACGTTAATCGCGGAGTAAATCAGGCTCAGGATAGCGTAGGTCAGGCAGGCATAAACGATTTTAGCCGTCGGCCCGACGTCCGGTACATAGAAGGTGATAAGGCAGCTCACGCCAAAAGGAATGGCAAACCACAGCAGCCAGGGACGGAAACGACCATGACGCGTCTGGGTGCGGTCAACCAGTGCGCCAATGCACGGGTCGACAAACGCATCAACCACGCGCACCACTAAAAACATGGTCCCCATAATGGCCGCGGGTAAACCAAAAACATCCGTATAGAAGTAAGCAAGAAATAACGTGGCCGTTTGCCAGACCAGCGCGCTGGCCATATCACCTAAGCCATAACCTATTTTATCTTTGGTACGCAATACAGAGGAAAGTGTCATTGTTATTTGCCTTTTTATCAGGTTAAAACGTATTTCAACCAGTTGCGCATCTTCTGAAGAGAAATGCGCAGTAAGGCTCAAGTATTAGCAACGCTTTGCGCGCTAACAATTGTCTAAATTAACAGACAAATTATGATATTTGGTTTTTTACTTTATTTGTGATGGGGAGCAAATATGAAATGAAATAAAAAAGGCGAGGAATAATATCCTCGCCTTTTCGGGTCATGCTGGCGTTACTTGTTCAGTTCCGCCAGGCTCAGCCAGGTTTGCACCACGGTGTCCGGGTTCAGGGACAGGCTATCAATCCCCTCCTCCATCAGCCAGGCGGCAAAGTCTTCATGGTCAGAAGGACCCTGACCACAAATCCCGACGTATTTACCCTGTTTCTTCGCCGCACGGATGGACATGGAGAGCAGCGCTTTCACCGCCTCGTTACGCTCATCGAACAGCTCAGAGACCACGCCGGAGTCACGGTCCAGACCCAGCGTCAGCTGCGTCATGTCGTTCGAGCCGATAGAGAAGCCGTCAAAGTGCTCGAGGAACTGCTCGGCCAGCAGGGCGTTGGACGGGATCTCACACATCATGATGATCTTCAGTCCGTTTTCACCGCGCTTGAGCCCCTGACGCGCCAGCTCGTCCACTACCGCTTTCGCCTGATCCACCGTACGCACGAACGGGATCATGATTTCGACGTTGGTCAGCCCCATGTCGTTGCGCACGCGTTTCACCGCTTCACACTCCAGCGCGAAGCAGTCGCGGAAGCTGTCGGACACGTAGCGTCCGGCGCCGCGGAAGCCCAGCATTGGGTTCTCTTCTTCCGGCTCGTAGCGCTCACCGCCGACCAGGTTGGCGTATTCGTTTGACTTAAAGTCAGACAGACGCACGATCACGCGTTTCGGGTAGAACGCCGCGCCCAGCGTGGCGATCCCTTCGGTCAGACGGCCAACGTAGAACTCTTTCGGCGAGTCGTAGCCTTTCATCATCTCGCGGATTTCGTTCTGCAGTTTCGCGTCCTGGTCGTCAAACTCCAGCAGCGCACGCGGGTGCACGCCGATCATGCGGTTGATGATAAATTCCAGACGCGCCAGGCCAACGCCTTCGTTCGGCAGGCAGGCGAAGTCAAACGCACGGTCCGGGTTACCGACGTTCATCATAATTTTCAGCGGCAGATCCGGCATGGTATCCACGCTGGAGCTCTTCACGCTGAAGTCGAGGATATCGGCATACACGTAGCCCGTATCGCCTTCGGCACAGGAGACGGTTACGTTCTGTCCGTCCTTCATGCGTTCGGTTGCGTCACCGCAGCCGACAACCGCAGGAATACCCAGTTCGCGGGCAATGATCGCCGCATGGCAGGTACGACCGCCGCGGTTGGTGACGATGGCCGCCGCTTTCTTCATGATCGGTTCCCAGTCCGGGTCGGTCATGTCGGTCACCAGTACGTCGCCTGGCTCAATACGGTTCATCTCGCTGATGTCGTGGATCACTTTCACCGGACCGGCACCGATGCGGTGACCAATCGCGCGACCTTCCGCCACAATTTTGCCCTGGGCGTGCAGCGTATAACGCTCCATCACCTGACCGCGAGAACGGACGGTCTCCGGACGCGCCTGGACGATAAACAGCTTGCCGGTGTTCCCGTCTTTCGCCCATTCGATATCCATCGGACGGCCGTAGTGTTTTTCAATCTGCACCGCCTGCTTCGCCAGTTCCTGCACTTCGGCGTCGGTCAGGGAGAAGCGGTCGCGCTGCTCCTGCGGCACATCTTCAATCTTAACCTGCTTGCCATGCTCCTGAGTTGGGGCATAGATCATGCGGATTTTTTTCGAGCCCATGGTGCGGCGCACCACCGCCGGGCGACCCGCGGCCAGCGTAGGCTTGTGTACATAAAATTCGTCAGGGTTCACCGCGCCCTGCACCACCATCTCACCCAGGCCCCATGCAGAGGTGATGAACACCACCTGGTCGAACCCCGATTCGGTATCGATGGAGAACATCACGCCGGATGAGCCTACGTCTGAACGCACCATGCGCTGGACGCCAGCGGAGAGCGCGACGCCGCGATGGTCGTAGCCCTGGTGCACGCGATAGGAGATGGCGCGGTCGTTGAACAGGGAAGCAAATACGTGCTTCACGGCCACCAGCACCGCATCATAGCCCTGAACGTTCAGGAAGGTTTCCTGCTGCCCGGCGAACGACGCGTCCGGCATATCTTCTGCGGTTGCGGAAGAACGCACGGCAAAGGAGGCCTGCGCATCGTCAGCGGAGAGCTGGTTGTAAGCATCGTGAATGGCTTTTTCCAGTTCCGGCTGGAAAGGTGTGTCGATGATCCACTGGCGGATCTGCGCCCCGGCTTTAGCAAGCTCGGTCACATCATCAATATCCGTTTTATCCAGCAGGTCGTAAATGCGCTGGTTTACACCGCTCTGGTCTAAAAACAGGTTAAACGCATCGGCGGTTGTGGCAAACCCGTTTGGTACGGAAACACCCATACCGGACAGATTTGTAATCATTTCACCCAGGGAGGCATTTTTGCCCCCAACTCTGTCTACATCATTCATGCCGAGTTGGTTATACCAAAGCACCAGCGGTGACGAGCCATTGTTGGACATCGAAACAATCCTTTTGTGATATTTGATCGGAGTAAGTAACACCTGACTACGTATTTATACTGGCATATTTATTTGCGCTAAAAAAACGGTGAATCGTGTAAGCAATTTAAATTTTCAACTTTTCGGATAGTTTCCCACCAGCGATTAACCCGATGATTCCTCTATATTCAGCCGTTAACCACAAAAATAAAGTCGCTATTTGAAAAATGAAATCCACTTTTCAGGAAAATCAAAAACAGTGTTTCATTCATAATTAGGATAAGTTCTTTGCTGTGTAAATTACTTTTTTAATTTATGCTTTCAGACAATTACGTATGATATTCAGGGTGGGTAAAATGGATAATGCTGTCGATCGTCACGTTTTTTATATTTCTGATGGTACGGCGATCACCGCCGAGGTGCTGGGCCACGCGGTCATGTCGCAGTTCCCCGTATCGATTAACAGCATCACGCTGCCGTTCGTGGAAAATGAGAGCCGCGCCAAAGCGGTGAAGGACCAGATCGACGCCATCTACCAGCAGACCGGCGTCCGTCCGCTGGTGTTCTACTCCATCGTTATCCCCGAAATTCGCCACATCATTTTGCAAAGCGAGGGCTTCTGCCAGGATATCGTCCAGGCGCTGGTGGCCCCGCTCCAGAGCGAGCTGAAGCTTGACCCGACGCCTATCGCCCACCGTACCCATGGGCTGAACCCTGGCAACCTGACCAAATACGATGCGCGTATTGCCGCCATCGACTACACCCTGGCGCATGATGATGGTATTTCTCTGCGCAATCTCGACCAGGCACAGGTGATTTTACTTGGCGTGTCGCGTTGCGGTAAAACGCCGACCAGCCTCTATCTGGCGATGCAGTTCGGCATTCGCGCCGCCAACTACCCCTTTATTGCCGACGACATGGATAACCTGGTGCTGCCTGCTGCGCTCAAGCCGCTGCAGCACAAACTGTTCGGACTAACGATTAACCCGGAGCGTCTGGCCGCGATCCGCGAAGAGCGCCGCGAGAACAGCCGCTACGCCTCCATGCGCCAGTGCCGCATGGAGGTCTCCGAAGTGGAAGCGCTGTACCGCAAAAACCAGATCCCGTGGCTGAACAGCACTAACTATTCGGTAGAAGAGATCGCCACCAAAATTCTCGACATCATGGGACTTAATCGTCGAATGTACTAATATGCTAGTACATTAACTCAGATTCGGGTATCATCCTCTGCAACAACGGGGCGGTATCGCCCCGAACTTGAAATCAGCAGGGATTGGTTTAATGTGATGCCCATCACTTCCCGGTAGTCTGCCGATGAAGCAAAAATTTTCTGAGACAAATCATGAATAAAACCGACGAACTCCGCACGGCGCGCATTGACAGCCTGGTCACTCCGGCTGAACTGGCTCAGCGGCACCCCGTTTCCGCCGCGGTTGCGGAATATGTTACGGCCTCCCGCCGACGTATTGAAAAAATCCTGAACGGTGAAGACAAGCGTCTTCTGGTCGTGATTGGCCCTTGCTCTATCCACGATTTGGATGCAGCACTGGATTATGCCAAACGCCTTCAGGGACTGCGGGATAAGTATCAGCATCGCCTTGAAATTGTGATGCGCACCTACTTTGAAAAACCGCGTACCGTGGTGGGCTGGAAAGGGCTGATTTCCGATCCCGATCTCAACGGCAGCTATCGTGTGAATCACGGTATCGAACTGGCACGCAAGCTGCTGCTCCAGGTCAACGAGCTGGGCGTCCCAACGGCGACTGAATTTCTCGATATGGTGACCGGGCAATTTATTGCCGATTTGATCAGCTGGGGCGCGATCGGCGCACGCACCACTGAAAGCCAGATCCACCGCGAGATGGCCTCCGCCCTCTCCTGTCCGGTCGGCTTTAAAAACGGGACCGATGGCAACACCCGTATCGCTGTTGACGCGATCCGCGCCTCGCGTGCCAGCCACATGTTCCTGTCGCCGGATAAAAGTGGTCATATGACTATCTACCAGACCAGCGGTAACCCTTACGGGCACATCATTATGCGTGGCGGGAAGAAACCCAATTACCATGCCGACGATATCGCCGCCGCGTGCGAAACACTGGCCGAATTCGATCTGCCGGAACATCTGGTGGTGGACTTTAGCCACGGTAACTGCCAGAAGCAGCACCGCCGCCAGCTGGACGTTTGCGATGAAATTTGCCAGCAGATCCGCAGCGGTTCAACCGCCATCGCGGGTATTATGGCCGAAAGCTTTATCAAGGAAGGCACGCAGAAAATCGTTGCCGGACAGCAGATGGTGTACGGCCAGTCAATCACCGATCCGTGCCTGAGCTGGGAAGACAGCGAACTGCTGCTGGAAAAGCTGGCGTCTGCGATAGATACGCGCTTCTGACCCCCGCCGGGTGGCGCTGCGCTTACCCGGCCTACGGTTCGTGCCCTTCTCCCTCTCCCTGTGGGAGAGGGTCGGGGTGAGGGCATCAGACCGCACCTTCCCCCAAAATTTGATCCCGTCACATTATTTTCACAAAAACGCTTGCCGTGAAATTGCAGTTTATTGATAATGATTATCATTGTTACATTGATTGTTATTTATAAACATTATGTCACCTACGGATAACCGCGCGGCAACGCCAGCAAAAACACACACAGCGCCCGCCCCTGCCTCCACCGATCGTCGCATCGACAGCAAAAGCCTGCTGGGTGATGAGGGGCGGGTGATTATCGAGCATGCCGGCCAGCACTACCTGCTGCGCCAGACGAATGCCGGAAAATTGATCCTCACAAAATAAACCAAAACATTCGCCAGCCACCCAGGTGATCCCCAGGCAGCCAGCGCTTTCGATTCTTTATGGAGAGTTGCTATGCCACACCTGCATACCGCATGTTTACGCCCGTCACTTCTGGCGCTGGCGATTGTCAGTACCCTGCCGGGCGTCGCGTTTGCTGCCGCAGATGAAATAACCGTCACCGCTACCGGCAACGCCCGTAGCGCCTTCGAAGCCCCAATGATGGTGAGCGTGATTGACGCCGCTGCCCCGGAAAAACAGACCGCCAGCTCTGCCGCCGACCTGCTGCGTAACGTGCCAGGCCTGACGCTGGACGGCACCGGCCGCACCAACGGTCAGGACGTTAATCTGCGCGGTTATGACCGACGCGGCGTGCTGGTGCTATTTGACGGCGTGCGTCAGGGTACCGACACCGGACACCTCAACAGCACGTTCCTCGACCCGGCGCTGATCAAACGTATCGAAGTTGTGCGCGGTCCGTCGGCGCTGCTCTACGGCAGCGGTGCGCTGGGTGGCGTGATTTCCTATGACACCGTTGACGCCAGAGATCTCCTGGAACCGGGCAAAAACAGCGGTTACCGCGTATTTGGTACCGGTGCGACAGGCGATCATAGCCTCGGGATGGGGGCCAGCGCCTATGGCCGCACCGATACGCTTGACGGTCTGGTGTCATGGTCCAGCCGTGACCGCGGCGATATCCGCCAGAGCGACGGCAAGCGTGCCCCAAACGACGAATCCATTAATAACATGCTGGCGAAAGGCAGCTGGAAAATCGACCCGGCTCAGACGTTAAGCGGCTCCCTGCGCTACTACAACAACGCCGCGCAGGAGCCGAAAAACCCGCAAACCCCCGATGCCACCAGCAGCAACCCCATCACCGACCGCTCCACCATCCAGCGTGATGCACTGCTGGGTTACCGTCTGGCGCCGGAAGGGAACGACTGGCTGAACGCCGATGCAAAAGTTTACTGGTCAGAGGTGCGCATAAATGCCCAGAACATCGACAGCACCGGTGAGTTCCGCAAGCAGACCACCAAAGGCGGCAAAGTAGAAAACCGTACCCGCCTGTTCGGCGACACCTTTGCCTCTCACCTTTTGACCTACGGCGGGGAATATTATCGTCAGGAACAACGTCCGGGTGGCACCACCACCGGCTTCCCGGAGGCGAAAATCGACTTTAGCTCCGGCTGGCTGCAGGATGAAATCACCCTGCGCGATCTGCCTGTTACCCTGCTGGGCGGCACGCGCTATGACAACTATCGGGGTAGCAGCGAGGGCTACGACGACGTGGATGCCGACAAGTGGTCCTCCCGCGCCGGGTTAACCGTCAGCCCTACCGACTGGCTGATGCTGTTTGGCTCTTACGCTCAGGCCTTCCGCGCCCCGACCATGGGCGAGATGTATAACGACGCCAAACACTTCTCCATCGGCAGTTTCTACACTAACTACTGGGTGCCTAACCCGAACCTGCGCCCGGAAACCAACGAAACGCAGGAGTTTGGTTTTGGCCTGCGCTTTGACGACCTGATGCTCGCCAACGACGGGCTGGAGTTCAAGGCCAGCTATTTCGATACCAAAGCCAAAGATTACATCTCCACCACCGTCAATTTTGCCGCGGCGACCACCATGTCGTACAACGTTCCGAACGCCAAAATCTGGGGCTGGGACGTGATGGCAAAATACTCGGCCGACCTGTTTAACCTCGATCTGGCCTATAACCGCACGCGCGGAAAAGATACCGATACCGGCGAGTACATCTCCAGCATCAACCCGGACACCGTCACCAGCAGGCTGGATATTCCGGTGGCGCAAAGCGGCTTCTCCGTGGGCTGGATCGGCACCTTTGTCGATCGTTCAACCCATGTCAGCAGCAGTTACAGCAAACAGCCGGGCTATGCGGTCAACGACATCTACATCAGCTATAAGGGCCAGGAGCAGCTAAAGGGCATCACCACCACGCTGGTGCTGGGTAACGCCTTCGACAAGGAGTACTGGTCTCCTCAGGGTATTCCGCAGGACGGTCGTAACGGCAAGATTTTTGTGAGTTATCAGTGGTAATTCCCCGCGGGGAAACTATTCAGAAGGAAAAGACAATGGATCACTACACGCGCTGGCTGGCGCTAAAAGAAGAAAACCCGGGTAAGTATGCGCGCGATATTGCAGGGTTAATGAACCTCAGTGAAGCAGAACTGACCTTTGCGCGCGTGGGTCATGATGCCTGGCGACTGCGCGGTGAAATTCGCGAGATCTTAGGCGCGCTTGAAGCCGTAGGGGAAACAAAATGCATCTGCCGCAACGACTACGCCGTTCACGAACAGTCAGGCAGCTTCACCCATCAGCACCTGAACGGCCACGCCGGGCTGGTGTTGAACCCGCGCGGACTGGATCTGCGCCTGTTCCTCAACCAGTGGGCAAGCGCGTTTCATCTCAGCGAAACCACCGCACGCGGCGAGCGGCAGAGCATTCAGTTTTTTGATCATCAGGGTGATGCCGTACTGAAAGTTTACACCACGGACAACACCGACCTCGCCGCCTGGGCTGACGTGTTGACCCGCTTTATCTTTGCCGATAACCCGCCGCTTGAGCTGAAGGTTGCCGAGACCCCGCTGTATGCCGAAAATGCAGATGCCGCCCTCGTGGACAAAGCGTGGCGTGCGATGACTGACGTGCACCAGTTCTTCGGCCTGCTGAAACGCCACAACCTCAGCCGCCAGCAGGCATTTCGCCTGGTGGGCGACGACCTCGCCTGCCAGGTTGAAAACAATGCGCTGGCACTGCTGCTGGAAACCGCGCGCCAGCACGGCAACGAAATCATGATCTTCGTGGGTAACCGCGGCTGCGTGCAGATCTTCACCGGCGCGGTGGAGAAAGTCGTGCCGTTGAAAGGCTGGCTGAACATCTTTAACCCCACCTTTACCCTGCATCTGCTGGAGGAAACGATTGCGGAGAGCTGGGTCACGCGCAAACCGACTGCAGACGGTCACGTCACCAGCCTGGAACTGTTTGCCGCAGACGGCACGCAAATTGCCCAACTCTATGGTCAGCGTACGGAAGGCGAGCCGGAGCAGAGCCAGTGGCGTAGCCAGATTGATGCCCTGACGCCAAAAGGGCTGGCCGCATGAAAACGTGGTTTGCCCTGCTGACCGCCCTGCCGCTGGTGGCGTTTGCCGCCGCGCAGGAGAAAATTGTCACCCTTGGCGGCGACGTCACGGAGATTGTTTATGCGCTTGGCGCGGACTCTTCGCTGGTCGCACGCGACAGTACCAGCCAGTGGCCGCAGGCAGCGAACGCGCTCCCGGACGTGGGCTATTTGCGCCAGCTTAACGCCGAAGGGATTTTGTCCATGCGTCCCACGCTGGTGCTGGCCAGCGACCAGGCGCAGCCGTCTCTGGCGTTAAAGCAGGTTGAACGCAGTCACGTCAGGGTGATTACCGTTCCTGGCCGCAACGATCTGAGCGTCATTGACGAAAAGATCCGCATTATTGCCGAGGCCACCCACCGTGAAGCGCAGGGAGAGAGCCTGCGCCGCTCGCTACGTCAGGCGGTGGCGGCTCTGCCCGCAGAACCGCTCAACAAGCGGGTGCTGTTTATCCTCAACCACGGGGGAATGACCGCCATGGCCGCCGGACAGCAAACCGGCGCCGATGCCGCCATTCGTGCCGCCGGGTTGCAGAACGCGATGCAGGGTTTCACGCGGTATCAGCCACTGTCGCAGGAAGGGATTATTGCCAGCCAGCCCGACCTGGTGGTGATTTCGCAGGACGGCGTGAACGCGCTGGGTGGCGAGGCGAATCTGTGGAAGCTGCCCGGACTGGCGCAAACCCCGGCGGGACGGCACAAACAGCTGCTGGCGATTGATGACATGGCGCTGCTGGGTTTCAGCGTGCGCACGCCGGAAGCCATCCGGCAGTTGCGTGTTAAAGCGGAGCAACTGCCCTGATGTCCCGGCGGATCGCACTGTCGCTGTGGATGCTGGCCGCAATTCTGAGCATCATGACCCTTACGGCAACAGGCTTTGGAGCATTGCCTCTGCCGGTCAGCCTGCTGTGGAACGGCAGCGATGAGGCGATGCGTCAGATCTGGCTGACCATTCGCCTGCCCCGCGTGCTGCTGGCGCTGGTGATTGGCGGCGCGCTGGCGCTGGCCGGGTGCGTGATGCAGGGACTGTTCCGCAACCCGCTGGCAGACCCGGGTTTGCTTGGGATCAGCAGCGGCGCGGCGCTGGCGGTCGCGCTGTGGGTGGTTATTCCTGTCACGTTGCCGGCCCTGATGATGCTTTACGCCCCGATGGTTGCGGCATTCCTCGGCGCGCTGGCTGCAACCGTTGTGATCTTCCTGCTCAGCCAGCAGCGTCACGGTTCCCTGTCCCGTTTACTGCTGGTGGGGATCGCCATCAACGCCCTGTGCGGCGCGGCCGTCGGTCTCCTTTCCTGGCTTAGCAACGATGCGCAGCTTCGCCAGCTTTCGCTCTGGGGAATGGGCAGCCTCGGGCAGGCGCAGTGGTCCACCCTGCTTGCGGTGACCTCGCTGATGGTGCCTGCGGTTCTGATTATCTGGCGGCTGGCTGGCCCACTCAATTTGCTGCAGCTGGGTGATGAAGAGGCGCACTATCTCGGGGTGGATGTTGCCCGGGTACAGCGGATCCTGCTGCTGTGCAGCGCCCTGCTGGTCGCTGCGGCGGTGGCCATCAGCGGCGTGATTGGCTTTGTTGGCCTTGTGGTCCCACACCTGATGCGTATGTGGCTAGGGGCCGACCACCGGGCCGCGATCCCCGGCTCGGTGCTGGCCGGAGCGTTACTGCTGCTGGCTGCCGATACGCTGGCGCGCACTCTGGTCACCCCGGCGGAAATGCCCGTTGGGTTGTTGACCAGCCTTCTCGGTGCGCCGTGGTTCCTGTGGCTTATCTTTCGTCGTGGAGGTGCGCATGGCTGAACGCTATTGTGCGGAAAACCTGGTCTTTCACGCCGGGCAACGGACGCTGATCGACGATGTTTCACTGACCTTATCTCAGGGTGAGCTGGTCGCGTTGATTGGCCCTAACGGTGCCGGGAAATCGACATTATTACGGCTGCTGACCGGCTATCTCACACCCGCAAGCGGGCGGTGCAGTCTGGCAGGCACGCCGCTTGCGGACTGGCCAACGGAGACCCTCGCCTGCTACCGGGCAGTGATGCGTCAAAATACGCAGCCCGGATTCGACTGGCCGGTGGAAGCCGTGGTCGGTATGGGGCGCGCCCCCTGGACGCGCTCCCCTGAGGCGTCAGTGGTTGAGGAGGTCATGGCGATCACAGGCTGTTTACCCCTGGCGGGCAGACGCTATTCGGCACTCTCCGGAGGCGAGCAGCAACGGATCCAGCTCACTCGGGCACTGGCCCAACTCTGGTGCGACGGCGCCCCACGCGGCTGGCTGTTTCTTGATGAACCGACCTCCGCACTGGATCTCTTCCACCAGCAACATCTGCTGCGCCTGATGAAAACCCTGACCCGTCGGGGGCATCTCCACGTCTGCGTGGTTCTGCACGATCTTAATCTGGCGGCACTGTGGGCGGATCGTATCCTGCTGCTGCATAACGGGAGGCTGGTCTCCCGGGGGGCACCGGAGGACGTTTTGCAGGCCGGGACGCTGGCGCGCTGGTATGGCGCGCAGGTGCTGGTCGGCAGCCATCCGGCTCATGCCGTGCCGCAGGTGTTCCTCGCTCCCTGAGTGGGGTGATAAAAATCCTTCAGCGTTTCCAGCAGGGCATGCGCCGCTTTAGAGAGCTGCGTGTGCCCGGGATGGATCACCCCGATGCACTTTTCAATGGGCGGGTTATCCAGCGGAATACAGACCGCGCCCAGGGAAGCCATCTGCGCCTCGCAGAGCGCCGGCACGGCGCTGCCACCCAGCCCGCTGGCGACCATGCGCCCTACCGTCACCAGTTGATGACTCTCCAGCGCCACGTCCAGCTTTCTGCCGCTCCGCGCCAGCTCCTCCTCCATCATCAGACGTACCGCCGAAGGGCGCTGCAGGGTGATGAAATCCAGCGTCAGCAACTCCTCCCATGCCAGGCGCTTTTTTCCCGCAAGCGCGGAATCTTTCGGCACAATGGCGACAAACCTGTCCAGCCCCAGCGGCGTAAACAGCAGGTTATGCGTGGGTGCCGGCTCAAAGGCAATCCCCATCTCAACCCGCCCTTCCCGCACCATCTCAATCACCTGCTCGTTGATGACATCATGCACGGTGACGTTGACCCCGGCATGGCGATCGCGAAACGCTTTCAGCACTTCCGGTAAAACGTTGGCGGCAAACGACGGCATCGCCGCGACCGAGATTTTGCCGCGCTGGAGCGTAAAACACTGGTGCATTGCCTCTTCCACGTTATCCCAGTCGGCCAGCAGCTGCCGCGCCATCGGCAGAAATGTTTCTCCCTCCTGCGTGAGGGCAACCTTGCGCGTGCTCCGCTGCAACAGCGGCCCACCGAGCGCATCTTCCAGGCTTTTAATCGTCAGGCTCAGCGCTGGCTGGGAAAGATTTAAGCGTTCGCTGGCGTGCGCGAAATTGAGAGTGTGAGCTACCGCTAAAAACGCGCGTAACTGTTTGACACTCATTCTCATTTTTCATCCTGTTAACTAATTGAAAAAATTTAGTTAACAGGAAATTAATAAGAAATCCAAATGAGTGGGTCACAAATTCAAAATTAACAAATGAGTCGCCACCCCTAATGATACCGGCACGGTTAACGGGAGGGATGACTATGGCAGGACTGGATAAGCGCGTCAGCAGCTATGCGCAGGCGCTGGATGGGCTGACGGACGGCATGACCTTGCTGGCGGGCGGCTTCGGGCTGTGCGGTATTCCTGAGAACCTGATTGCAGAGGTTCGACGCCGTCAGGTGAAAGATCTGACGGTCGTGTCGAACAACTGCGGCGTGGATGGTTTCGGTCTGGGGATACTGCTCGAAACGCGCCAGGTTCGCAAAGTGGTGGCGTCTTACGTCGGCGAGAACGCGCTGTTTGAGCAGCAGGTACTGAGCGGGGAACTGGCAATCGAACTTACTCCGCAGGGGACGCTGGCAGAAAAGGTCCGCGCGGGCGGGGCCGGTATTCCGGCGTTTTATACGGCTACCGGTTATGGCACCCCCGTGGCAGCGGGCAAAGATGTGCGCCAGTTTGGCGGTAAAAATTACATTCTTGAAGAGGCCATTACCGGTGATTTCGCGCTGGTTAAGGGCTGGAAAGCGGACTGGTACGGCAACGTTATCTATCGCCATACCGCGCAAAATTTTAATCCACTGATGGCAACGGCGGGCCGAATCACGGTTGTGGAGGTGGAAGAGATTGTTCCGCCGGGTGAACTGCCTCCGTCGGCTATTCATACGCCGGGAATTTACGTCGACAGGCTGATTGTCGGCCAGTTTGAAAAACGCATTGAACAGCGCACGCTGCGCGCGCAAGGAGTCTGACGATGTTAACCCGAGAACAGATGGCGATGCGCGTTGCCCGCGAACTGCGCGACGGGTATTACGTCAACCTGGGGATCGGCATCCCTACGCTGGTGGCGAATTATATTCCCCCGGAAATGGACGTGATGCTGCAGTCGGAAAACGGTCTGCTCGGAATGGGGGCTTTTCCCGATGAGCAGAGCCTTGATGCCGACATGATCAACGCCGGTAAACAGACGGTCACTGCGCGGACCGGCGCGGCCATTTTCGACTCGGCCCAGTCGTTTGCCATGATCCGCGGCGGCCATGTGGATCTGACCGTGCTGGGCGCATTTGAAGTCGATGTCGAGGGCAACATTGCCTCGTGGATGATCCCCGGAAAGATGGTGAAAGGGATGGGTGGCGCGATGGATCTCGTTGCCGGGGCGCAGAACATCATTGTGGTGATGACCCACGCTGCAAAAAACGGTGACTCCAAACTGCTGCCGCGCTGCACGCTGCCGCTCACCGGTGTGGGCTGCATCCGTCGGGTCCTGACCGATCTCGCGTTGCTGGAGATAGCGGACGGCGCGTTCATCCTGCGGGAGTACGCCCCGGGTGTCGGTATCGACGAGATTGTCCGTAAAACGGCCGGAAAAATCATTGTGGCGGACGACGTTCGCGAGATGCGCTTCAACTGAGGACTCAACATGAAAAAGGTCATGATTGTCGGGGCAACGCGAACCCCCATTGGCAGTTTTCGCGGATCGCTCTCGCCCCTTTCAGCCGTTGAGCTGGGTGCCGTCACGGTACAGCGTCTGCTGGAGAGCAGCGGCCTTCACCCAGAGCAAATAGACGAACTGGTTTTCGGTCAGGTGCTGACGGCCGGGTGCGGGCAAAACCCCGCCCGCCAGACGGCCATCACTGCCGGATTACCCGTCAGCACCCCGGCGACAACGGTCAATCTGGTGTGCGGCGCGGGGTTGAAAGCGGTACAGCTCGCCGCCCAGGCAATCCGCTGCGGTGACGCAGACGTGGTTATCGCTGGCGGTCAGGAGAGCATGAGTAACGCCCCGTATCTGCTGGATGGCGCACGTTCAGGGCTGCGTTTTGGGCATACGGGCCTGCAGGACAGCATGATTACCGACGGCCTGTGGGACGCATTCAACGATTACCACATGGGCATCACCGCGGAAAACGTCGCCCGTGAGTACGGCATTTCCCGCGAGCAACAGGATGCCTTCGCCTTCCGGTCACAGCAAAAGGCGGCGTCCGCCATTGAGACTGGTCGGTTTGACGCCGAGATAGCGCCAGTGACGGTGAAACAGGGCAAACGTGCGCCACAGATTGTCCGCCATGATGAACAGCCACGCCCGGAAACCACCGCCGGGCAGCTTGCACAGCTCCGCCCCGCATTTTTGCATGACGAGGGCACGATCACGGCGGGGAACGCCTCCACCCTTAACGATGGGGCCGCCGCGGTACTGCTGATGAGCGAGGAAAAGGCGCGGGAAAGCGGGTTACCTGTCCTTGGCCACATTGTGAGTTACGCCGTGACGGGCGTTGATCCGTCGATGATGGGCATCGGCCCGGTCAGCGCCTGTCGGACGGCGCTGGCGCGGGCGGGCTGGACGCTCGACGACGTCGATCTCATTGAAGCCAACGAAGCCTTTGCCGCACAGGCACTGGCGGTGGGCAAAGAGCTTGGCTGGGATGAACAGAACGTCAACGTTAACGGTGGCGCCATCGCCCTGGGCCATCCGATTGGCGCATCCGGCTGTCGCATCCTGGTGACCCTGCTCCATGAAATGCAGCGCCGGGGGGTAACAAAGGGACTTGCCACCCTGTGCGTTGGCGGCGGACAAGGCATTGCCCTGACCGTTGAGCGTTAAACCTCTCGTTGGTACCCGAATAATAATTAAAGTAAGGAGTCGTAATGAGTGTGTTAATAGCCCTGGCGGCGCTGGGATTACTGATGCTGGCGGCCTACCGCGGATACAGCGTGATTTTGTTTGCGCCGATTGCGGCGCTTGGTGCCGTGCTGCTGACCGATCCGGGTGCCGTCGGCCCGACGTTTACTGGCCTGTTTATGGAAAAGATGGTCGGCTTCGTTAAACTCTATTTCCCGGTGTTCCTGCTGGGGGCGGTGTTTGGCAAGCTGATTGAGCTTTCCGGTTTTTCACGATCCATCGTTGCCGCCGCGATCCAGATCCTCGGTCGTCGGCACGCTATCCCCGTGATAGTCCTGGTGTGTGCGCTGTTAACCTACGGCGGCGTGTCGCTGTTCGTGGTGGCATTTGCGGTGTACCCGTTTGCCGCCGAACTGTTCCGCCAGAGCGGCATTCCTAAACGGTTAATCCCCGCTACCGTGGCGCTGGGGGCGTTCTCGTTTACCATGGACGCCCTGCCCGGCACACCGCAAATCCAGAACATTATTCCCACCAGCTTCTTTGGCACTAACGCCTGGGCGGCCCCGTGGCTGGGTCTTATCGGCTCTCTGTTTATTATCTTCTTTGGCCTGCTCTGGCTGGAGCGGCAGCGGCGTAAGGCGATCAATAACAATGAAGGTTATGGCGCGGACCTGAAAAACGAACCTGAAACGCCGGACAATATTCATCTCCCGCATCCGCTGATTGCTCTCTCCCCGCTGCTGGTCGTGGGCATACTGAACCTGCTGTTTACCCGCTGGATCCCCGGCTGGTACGGTACGAGTCATGAGCTTACCCTGCCAGGACTGGTGAAACCGATTGTGACCGAGGTGAGCAAGATCACCGCCATCTGGGCCGTGGAGGCGGCGCTGATCTCCGGTATTGTGCTGGTGTTGATTTTTGGTTTTCGCAATATCCGGGGACGTCTGGCAGAAGGCAGCCGAACGGCGGTGAGCGGCGCCATCCTCGCGGCGATGAATACCGCCTCGGAATACGGTTTCGGCGCGGTTATCGCCGCCCTGCCCGGTTTTCTGGTGTTATCTAAAGCGCTGTCTGCCATCCCGAACCCGTTGCTGAACGAAGCCATCAGCGTGACCGTTCTCGCCGGGATCACCGGCTCAGCGTCCGGCGGAATGAGTATTGCCCTTGCGGCCATGGCGGACACCTTTGTTGCTGCCGCCCACGCGGCCAAAATCCCGCTTGAGGTGTTGCACCGCGTGGCGTCAATGGCAAGCGGCGGGATGGATACGCTTCCCCATAACGGGGCGGTGATTACCTTGCTGGCCATCACCGGCCTGAGCCATCGTCAGGCCTACGGCGGCATTTTCGCTATCACTATCATTAAAAGCCTGGCAGTGCTTTTTGTCATTGCCGTGTTCTATCTGACCGGCATTGTGTAAGGAGAGAAAAATGAATCTGAACGGTAAAATCGCCCTGGTGACCGGCTCGACAAGCGGCATTGGCCTGGGGATCGCTCGCGTGCTGGCGAAATCAGGGGCGCAGTTGATTCTCAACGGTTTCGGTGACAGCGGATCAGCGCGAGAAGAAATTGCACAACTGGGCAAAAAGCCGGGCTACCACGATGCCGACCTGCGTGACGTGTTGCAGATTGAAGCCATGATGCGCTACGCCGAATCGCAGTTTGGCGGCGTGGATATTCTTGTTAACAATGCCGGGATACAGCATGTGGCTCCGGTGGAGACCTTCCCGGTGGAGAAATGGAACGACATTATCGCCATTAACCTTTCTGCGGTGTTTCACACCAGCCGGCTGGCGTTGCCCGCCATGCGTGAACAAAACTGGGGACGCATCATTAATATCGCCTCCGTTCACGGGCTGGTTGCGTCGAAAGAGAAGTCCGCCTACGTTGCCGCCAAGCATGGCGTGGTGGGCTTTACCAAATCCCTGGCGCTGGAAACCGCACGCACCGGCGTGACCGCCAATGCCCTCTGCCCGGGGTGGGTGCTGACCCCGCTGGTACAACAGCAAATCGATAAGCGCATCGCGGATGGCGTCCCGCCGGAACTGGCGCAAGACCAGCTTCTCGGGGAAAAGCAGCCTTCAGGTGAATTTGTCACCCCGGAGCAGTTGGGCGAACTGGCGCTGTTTTTATGCAGCGACAGCGCCGTTAACGTTCGCGGCGCCGCGTGGAATATGGATGGCGGCTGGGTGGCACAGTGAGTTTCTGGCCGGGTAAGGCGAAGCCGCTACCCGGCCAGAAATGTTTAACTTGAGCAACTCACTTCCAGCCGTTTGCCCCAGTCTGGCGGGCGGCTGATATAGTCATCATCCCGGTCGGCAAACGGCGTGCGCAACGCCAGGTGCAGACGGTGCAACTCGTCATACTCTCCCTGCTCTGCCTGTTCAATCGCCCGCTGCGCCAGCCAGTTGCGCAACACCATCGCGGGATTCGTCGCGTTCATCTGCGTCTGACGGGCGGCGTCATCGACCTGTTCCTGCTGCAAGCGGGAGCGGTAACGTGCAAACCAGTCGTCAAAGGCCTGCCTGTCAATAAACTCGTCGCGCAGCGGCGATGCAGCACTGTGCTGCTCCGTCTGGCCCAGCATCCGGAAAGTGCGGGTATAATCACTCCCCTCACGCGCCATCAGTGCAAACAGATCGTTCAGGATCTCGTTATCCCCTTTCTCCTGGGTCATCAGCCCCAGCTTGTTGCGCATCAGCGTGCCATATTCTCGCAGCAAAACGTCCTGATAGCTGTCGAGTGCATCATTCAGGGCATCGACATCCATAAACGGCGACAATGTTTGCGCAAACCGCTGCAGGTTCCATAGCCCAACCGCTGGCTGGTTGTCAAAACTGTAACGTCCCTGATAGTCAGAGTGGTTGCAGATATAACCCGGCTGATAATCATCCAGAAAACCAAACGGCCCATAATCAAAGGTCAGCCCGAGGAGCGACATATTGTCAGTGTTCATTACCCCATGAGCAAAGCCCACCGTTTGCCAGCGAGCAATCATCCTGGCGGTACGGGCGACCACGTCCCGGAACCAGAGAACGTATTTATCAGCCTCATCCTGCAAATGCGCCCAATGGCGACGAATAGCGTAGTCCGCGAGCTGACGAACCTTGTCCGTCTCACGACGATAGTAAAAGTGCTCAAAATGGCCAAAGCGCAGATGGCTTTGTGCGATACGCATCAGCATCGCCCCTTTTTCTACCGTTTCGCGCATAACCGGCGTGTCGCTGGTGACAATCGACAGCGCGCGCGTGGTGGGGATCCCCAGAGCATGCATGGCTTCAGAGGACAGGCATTCACGTATTGTTGAACGTAATACTGCGCGGCCATCGCCCATCCGAGAATAAGGGGTAAGACCTGCACCTTTCAGATGCCAGTCAACCGTCTCTCCGTTGGAAAGCTGTTGTTCACCCAGCAGGATCCCCCTGCCGTCGCCCAGCTGTCCCGCCCAGACGCCAAACTGGTGTCCGCTATAGACCTGGGCAAGGGGTTGCATACCGGGCAGAAGCGTTTCGCCTCCCCAGACGCCCGCGCCCCCGGAAGGCTTAAACATCTCAGGCGGAACGGCCAGTTCATCGGCCAGCCGGTCGTTGTGCCAGATAAGACGTGAATTGTGTAACGGTGTGGGTTTGAGTGCGGTGTAAAAGCCAGGCAACTCGTCATGCCAGTGAGCAGTAAAAGACAGGGTCATAAGTCCTCCTGCTTTTAGTGTAGAGGGTTTGCCCGAACTTAAACACGGGCGAAAGACAGGGTTATCGCTACTGAACCAGCGTCGTGACGTGCTCCGCCGGGACAGCGGGCCACAGCGTGCCCTGCATGGCGCCAAAATTGAAGGACAAGACGCGTTGCAGCAGACCGTGGTCGTCAATACCGGAGACGATCACCGACTGGCAGTGCGGCGTTATTTGCCAGAGGATAGCGCGCATAAAAGGTTCGAAAGAGAGCTCCGAAGCCCGCTGCTGGATGAAACCTTTATCGAGAATCACCCGTTTAAATAATCCATCATAGACAGCTTTGAGCGATGCCGCGCCTGCACCAAAGTTTGCGAGGACCAGGGGGAAATGGATCGCCATTCTCGCCAGTTGCAGATCATCCTTTCCGTTATTTAAACCTGGATAATTCTCATTAACAGTAAACTCAAGAAAAGGATACCGCTCAAGAATTGAAACAGCATTCCCATTACTTAATAAAAATTCAACAATAGCCGGTGTAATATTGATCCATGCAATTAACTGATGCTGAATAAAAAACAGTTTACAGGTATCAAGCAATTGCAGTTTTTCGTTAAACAGCGTTAACTCTTCTGCCGCTGAAAGCCGGGGGATAACGAGCTCAGTGGGGATCCTCACATCGGTGCCGACGCCAGTAAAGTTAACCAGAACCTCTAAACCTTTAAGCTCGCCAGCACTATTACGTGCAGGCAAAAGCATCAGTTCAGACTGGTATGCATTATCTAGCGTAATCATCATTGCACTCGCCCCGCATTAAAGATGAGAGAGGACATCCTGGAGCAATTGCCGACACAATTCCACTGTCTTGATTTTAATAAGTTTAATTTCATTAGTTCCGTATTAATTTTCAGATTTATCCCTGAATCTAAAATAATCTTATCCTGGTTACAGAGTAATAGCCAGTTTTAGATAAAACAGACACATAAGGATGACGCTAATTTTAGGTAAATTTAACTTTAATCAGCTTATTCAAGAAAAACCGGCATGATTTAATAGTTACCCTGCCGGCAGTGAGACGTGTTCGGGCAGATTAAATACGTCGTGCCTGCCAGAAATTTTTACGCCAGTAAACATTATCCAGAGAAGAGCGCATCACACCACGGCTTGTTGAGGCATGAATAAACTGGTTGTCCGTGTCATAAATGCCGACATGCAGGCCACTTTCTCCCGAACCGGTTTTGAAAAAGACCAGGTCTCCCGGCAGCAGATCGTCTTTATCAATTTCAGTCCCAATTTCAGCCTGCTTGCGCGTTTCGCGCGGAAGCTGTAAATCAAACTTGTCACGAAACGTCATCAGCACAAAACCAGAGCAGTCCACCCCGCCGCGACTCATACCGCCGTAGCGATAAGGCGTCCCGCGCCAGTTGCTCAGCTGGTCGTTCAGACTGGCAATGACGGTGATAGAATCTGAAAGCCGCGGATTAGGCGGCGGTGCACGATGGCTGCTGCATCCCGCAAGAAAGAGTGCCGCCACCAGGATAAACCAGAATCGCATTTTCAGACGAATCCTCTGCTTTTATTGTTCTTTCGGTAATTTAGCGCGCAAGTGCGTTAACAGGCAAGAAACGGTTACTCCTGCCCCGTAGAAATCAGCATCTTATGTCCCTCGATATCCAGCCTGCGGAACGACATGTTATAGGCACGTGCCAGATGTGGCGGCGTAAGAACCTGGTCCCGCGCGCCGCTGGCAATCATCCTGCCGCGCGACAGTAGCCACACCCGATGGGCATGGCGCAACGTATGGTTAAGGTCGTGGCTGCTCATCACCACGGCAATACCTTTCCGGCTCAACGCGCTTAACAGCGAATCCAGCGCCGCCTGCTGGGCGACATCCAGACCACTCATGGGTTCGTCCAGGAGCAACATCCGCCCGTGAGGGTTGCCTGCGGGGTGGATCTGCAGAATGACCGCCGCCAGACGCACTCGCTGCCATTCACCGCCGGAAAGCTGGCTGGCATGGCGGGGCAGTTTATCTTCCAGTCCTAACGCCGCCGCCACCTCCGTAAGCAGTGCCGTATTCTGTTTGTCGTGCAAATGCAGCATCAGATAATGCCAGACCGGCATCGCAAACGGCGGCACCTGCTGCTGCACCAGATAGCTGCGCCGGTGGGCCAGCGAGCCGGGAGACCAGTCAGCAAGAGGATGTTCCAGCAGTGTGATCTGCCCGGGCCCGGTGGTCAGCCCTGCCATCCGCGCCAGCAGCGTGCTTTTTCCCGCGCCGTTTGGCCCAACCAGATGCAGGATTTCCCCCGCATTGATAGCGCCGGTCATCGGCTCCAGACGCCCCTTCTCGGCGACGTCCGTGAGCTGCATCAGCAGTGACATTATTTTGCCAGCGCCAGCTTGATCGATTCCATGACAATCGGATCCTCAGGCGTCATATCCGGCGAGAAGCGCTGAACGACCTGGCCGTCGCGACCGATCAGGAATTTTTCGAAGTTCCACAGAATATCGTCCGGATAGAGCGGCGCGCGGCCTTTGCTGGCCATACGCTCGTAAAAACCACTGCCCTCAGGCGCAACGGCCTTCGGCGCGGCAGCAATCAGCTTCGCGTACAGCGGATGGCGATCTTCGCCGTTAACATCAATTTTGCTGAACATCGGGAACGTTACGCCATAGGTGGTGCTGCAGAAGGTTTTGATCTCTTCTTCGCTGCCCGGCTCCTGGCCCAGGAACTGGTTGCACGGGAAGCCCAGCACGGTGAAACCGTCTTTCTCCCAGGCTTTCTGAATGTTCTCCAGCTGTTCGTACTGTGGCGTCAGGCCGCATTTGGACGCCACGTTGACGATAAGCAACACGTTGCCTTTGTAGCTTTCCAGCGTGGTTTTCTCGCCATCAATGGTCGTCACTTCGGTATTCAGGATATCAGTCTGCATAGCATTCCCTCAGGTTGTCTTATGGGTCGTTTTTTAACGTCCGGATTTTAATAGTAGCCAGATAAAGACTGGCGCGCCCAGCGTGGCGGTTACCACACCAATCGGTAACTCCGCGGCTGTCAGGGCAAGACGAGCGATGATATCAGCCACCAGCAGCGTGACGGCTCCGGCCACGGCCGAAGCCGGAAGCAAGGTTCGATGGTCCGTGAAGCCACACAGACGCAGCATATGCGGGATAACCAACCCGATAAAACCAATCGCTCCCGCCAGCGCCACGCTCACGCCCACCAGCCAACCGATGGCAATGACCAGCACGTTACGCCAGAACGCCATCGGCATGCCGAGCTGACGTGCTGAGATCTCCCCCAGCGCGAGCATGTTCAGCGGCTGCGCCTGCAGGGCTGCCCATACAATTCCAGGCACCAGAAGTGCCATCAGCCAGCCCTGATGCCAGTCAACGCCACCAAAGCCGCCCATCATCCAGTACATCAGCTGACGCAAGTCAAAGGAGGTCGAGAAGTATACCGCCCAGGTCATTAGCGCGCTGCAGATGATCCCCAGCGCAACCCCGGCAAGCAGCAGGCGGCTGGTCGACAAGTGGCGTCTGGCAAAGCGAAGCAGGATGATGGTGATCAGTAATGCGCCGAAAATGGCGCTGAGGCTAATACTCCATCCGGAGAGTTCTCCTCCGCCCAGCATTACCGCCGCAATCAGCCCGACGCCTGCACCGTTCGACACCCCGAGCAGCCCGGGTTCCGCCAGCGGGTTTTCAAACAGCGCCTGCATAACGGTACCTGACAGCGCCAGTGCAGCACCGACCAGCATCACCGCCACGGTGCGCGGCAGACGAATTTGCCAGACGAAGAGTTGCCCGTCAGGCCCCAGCCAGCGTTCGGGCCCAATCCAGCTGTCGCCCGCGCAGAGGCTGATACCCGCGGCGACAATCAGCAACAGCGCCAGCAATAGCAGGCGACGTCGGTCGGAACGGTGTTGGCGATGAGCATAATCAAGCATGAGCGTGGTTTTATTAGCGTGTGATGTCTTTGATTTTACGGTCGGTTTGCCAGAGAGCGCAAAGAAAAAAGGCCGCGTGGGCGGCCTTTTTGGTTAGTTCATATTACTCTGCTTTGGGCGTTGCGTTTTCGACACGGCTTTTTAACTTCTGGCCGGGTCTGAAGGTCACCACGCGGCGGGCTGTAATGGGAATATCTTCCCCCGTCTTCGGGTTACGGCCCGGACGTTGGTTTTTGTCTCGCAAATCAAAATTGCCAAAACCGGAGAGTTTTACCTGCTCACCATTTTCCAGAGCACGACGGATCTCTTCGAAAAACAGCTCTACCAGCTCTTTGGCATCCCGTTTGCTAAGCCCAAGCTTATCAAACAGATATTCTGACATTTCAGCTTTTGTAAGCGCCATAGGTTCAATCCCTCAATGATGCCTGGAATCGCTCTTTTAATGCCTCTACACATTTGGCGACGGTAGCGGCAATCTCCTCTTCTTCGAGTGTACGGCTGGTATCCTGAAGGATAAGGCTGATAGCGAGGCTCTTGAAACCTTCTGCTACGCCCTTGCCGCGGTACACGTCAAATAAGTTTACGCCAACTACCTGATTTACGCCAACTTTCTTACATTCGGCCAAAATATCTGCTGCGGGAACGTTTTCCGCGACCACAACCGCGATATCACGGCGGTTCGCCGGGAAGCGGGAGACGTCCTGCGCCTGAGGAATGACGCGGTCTGCAACCGGGCTCCACTCCAGCTCAAACACGATGGTACGGCCGTTCAGGTCCAGCTTACGCTCCAGCTCAGGATGAACAACACCAATGAAACCAATGCGTTTGCCGTCTAAATAGATCGCCGCACTCTGGCCCGGATGCAGGGCTGGAATCGCTTCTGCACGGAATTCAATTTCAGATAATTTACCGGTCAGATCCAGAATGGCTTCCAGATCGCCTTTCATATCGTAGAAATCAACCGTACCTTTTGCCAGGTCCCAGTGCTCTTCATAACGGTTGCCACTGATAGCACCAGCCAGCATGAGATCCTGACGGATGCCTAAATTTGCCTGATTATCCGGTACAAAGCGCAAACCGCTTTCGAAAATTCGCACGCGGTTTTGCTGGCGATTCTGGTTGTAAACGATAGTGCCCAGCAGCCCGGTCCACAGGGACAGACGCATTGCGGACATTTCGCTGGAGATTGGGCTTGGCAGGATCAACGCCTCCTCGCCCGGGTGGATCAGTTGCTGCAGCTTAGGATCAACAAAGCTGTAGGTGATCACTTCCTGGTAGCCTTTGTCGTTAAGCATGGTTTTCACACGCTTCAGGGACAGGTCGGCTTCACGATGGGTACCCATCACCAGACCGGCCTGAACGGGCTCGTCCGGGATGTTGTTGTAGCCGTATACGCGGGCCACTTCTTCCACCAGATCTTCTTCGATTTCCATGTCAAAACGCCAGGATGGCGCAACGGCTTTCCACTCGTCCTGACCTTCGGTCACTTCACAGCCCAGACGCGTCAGAATGTCGGTCACCTGGGCATCGGCAACATGATGACCAATCAGGCGATCGAGCTTGCTGCGGCGCAGGGTAATGGTTGCGCGTTTCGGCAGCGTCGCTTCGTGAGTGACATCGATAACCGGACCGGCTTCACCGCCGCAGATGTCGATCAGCAGGCGAGTCGCTCGCTCCATCGCTTTGTACTGCAGCGCAGGGTCAACGCCACGCTCGTAGCGGTGAGACGCATCGGTGTGCAGGCCATGACGGCGTGCGCGACCGGTGATAGAGAGCGGGCTGAAGAAGGCGCATTCCAGCAGGACGTTTTGCGTTTCGTCATTTACCCCAGAGTGTTCGCCACCGAAGATACCGCCCATCGCCAGCGCTTTGCTGTGGTCAGCAATCACCAGCGTATCCGCGTTCAGCTTCGCTTCGGTGCCGTCAAGCAGAACCAGGGTTTCGCCCTCTTTTGCCATACGGACAACAATACCGCCTTCGATACGATCTTTATCGAACGCATGCATTGGCTGACCCAGTTCCAGCAGAACGTAGTTGGTGACATCAACCACCGCGTCGATAGAGCGAATGCCGCAGCGGCGCAGTTTCTCTTTCATCCACAGTGGTGTTGGCGCTTTCACGTTGATGCCTTTTACCACGCGGCCGAGGTAGCGTGGGCAAGCATCCGCGGCGTCAACCTGAATAGGCAGTACGTCACTGATGGTCGCTTCTACCGGTACGATCTCCGGCGCGTTCAGTTCGGTCTGGTTCAGCACGGCCACGTCGCGCGCCACGCCGATGATACCTAAGCAATCAGCGCGGTTTGGCGTAACGCTGATCTCGATGGTGTTGTCATCAAGCTTCAGGTATTCGCGGATATCGGTGCCAATTGGCGCATCCAGCGGCAGCTCAATGATGCCGTTGTGATCGTCGGAAATACCCAGCTCGGAGAAGGAGCACAGCATACCTTCAGAAGGCTCACCGCGCAGTTTAGCCGCTTTAATTTTGAAATCACCCGGCAGTACCGCACCCACGGTTGCCACGGCGACTTTCAGGCCCTGACGGCAGTTTGGCGCACCGCAAACGATGTCCAGCAGGCGGTCGCCGCCGACATTCACTTTTGTCACGCGCAGTTTGTCGGCGTTCGGATGCTGGCCGCACTCGACCACTTCACCGACCACGACGCCGGTGAAGGCACCGGAAACCGGCTCAACGCCGTCAACTTCCAGGCCCGCCATGGTGATCTGGTCAGACAGCGCGTCGCTGTCCAGCGTGGTATTGACCCATTCGCGTAACCACAGTTCACTGAATTTCATTGTTCTGTCCTGCCCTTATTTAAACTGTTTGAGGAAACGCAGATCGTTTTCGAAGAATGCACGTAAATCGGTCACACCGTAACGCAGCATGGTCAGACGCTCCATGCCCATACCGAAGGCAAAGCCGGAGTACACTTCCGGATCGATACCGACGTTGCGCAGTACATTTGGATGCACCATGCCGCAACCCAGCACTTCCAGCCATTTGCCGTTTTTGCCCATCACGTCAACTTCCGCAGACGGTTCAGTGAACGGGAAGTAGGATGGACGGAAACGAACCTGCAGGTCTTCCTCGAAGAAGTTGTTCAGGAAATCGTGCAAAGTGCCCTTCAGGTTGGTGAAGCTGATGTTTTTATCAACAATCAGACCTTCCATCTGGTGGAACATTGGGGTATGGGTCTGATCGTAATCGTTACGATAGACGCGACCCGGCGCGATGATGCGGATTGGCGGTTCCTGATCCTTCATGGTACGGATCTGTACGCCAGAGGTCTGGGTACGCAGCAGACGCGTGGCGTCAAACCAGAAAGTGTCGTGGTCAGCGCGTGCCGGATGATGGCCAGGAATATTCAGGGCATCGAAGTTGTGATAATCATCTTCAATTTCCGGGCCAGTCGCCACGGTAAAGCCGAGCTCACCGAAGAAACTTTCAATGCGATCGATGGTACGGGTAACCGGATGCAGCCCCCCGTTTTCGATACGGCGACCCGGCAGAGAAACGTCGATCGTCTCTGCGGCCAGGCACGCATTCAGCACCGCGCTTTCCAGTTCGGCTTTACGCGCGTTCAGTGCCTGCTGCACCTGCTCTTTAGCTTCGTTAATCACCGCACCCGCTGCCGGGCGTTCTTCTGGCGGCAGTTCACGCAGGGTTGTCATTTGAAGGGTCAGGTGCCCTTTCTTCCCAAGATATTCGACGCGGACATTGTCTAACGCGGCAACATCTGAGGCCTGATTAATGGCGGCTGTTGCACTGGCAACCAGCTCTGCGAGATGTGACATGATTTTCCTCATTATGTCGGTGCAGACACCGATTTGGTGGAGTTATTCTCTCAAATTCAGATACAAAAAAAGCCTCCATCGGGAGGCTTATCTGGCGCTGTTTTTCGTTTCATCTTTCACGCGCTAGCCTCCTGGAGTCAGGTGCTAAAGTAAAAGAAGAAGCGGAAAATAGCAGCATTCATGCTTGCGTTACCTTGTTGGGTAAAAACCGTTGAGAACTTATTGAAAAGCCTGCACGGATAAATGTCAATCTTCTGATGGTGTTAAATGAAAAGAGGAGGCAAAGCCCCCTCTCTCAACTGGCTTATGCCAGTGCTGCTTTCGCTTTTTCGACCAGAGCGGTGAACGCTACTTTGTCGAATACTGCGATGTCAGCCAGGATCTTACGGTCGATTTCAACAGAGGCTTTTTTCAGGCCGTTGATGAATTTGCTGTAAGAAATACCGTTCTGACGTGCTGCTGCGTTGATACGCGCAATCCACAGTTGACGGAACTGACGCTTACGCTGACGACGGTCACGGTAAGCGTACTGACCTGCTTTGATAACAGCCTGGAAGGCAACGCGGTATACGCGTGAACGCGCACCGTAGTAGCCTTTAGCTTGTTTCAAAATTTTCTTGTGACGTGCACGTGCAATTACACCACGTTTTACGCGAGCCATGTGTGCTCTCCTGTATCTATTCTAAGTTAAAAAAGTTAAACGTTAACGACTTATGCGTACGGCAGGCACGCGATTACCAGGCCCAGATCGCCTTTAGAAACCATGGCTTTTGGACGCAGGTGACGTTTACGCTTGGTAGCTTTCTTAGTCAGAATGTGACGCAGGTTAGCGTGCTTGTGCTTAAAACCACCTTTACCGGTTTTTTTGAAGCGCTTAGCAGCACCGCGTACGGTCTTAATTTTTGGCATTTTAATAACTTCCACTTCGCATTGTTAAATAAACGAAACATAGGCGAACAAAACCTATGAAACCCGAAGGCTCCACAGATTTTGCTGCTTGAAGGCCTTACTGTTTCTTCTTAGGAGCGAGCACCATGATCATCTGGCGGCCTTCGATCTTCGTAGGGAAGGATTCGACTACTGCCAGTTCACTCAGATCTTCACGGACGCGGTTAAGCACTTCCATACCGATCTGTTGGTGGGCCATTTCACGACCGCGGAAACGCAGTGTGATCTTGGCCTTATCGCCATCTTCCAGAAAGCGAATCAGGCTGCGGAGTTTTACCTGATAATCGCCATCGTCGGTACCAGGACGGAATTTGATTTCCTTAACCTGGATAACTTTTTGCTTCTTCTTCTGTTCCTTAGAAGACTTACTCTTTTCATAAAGGAACTTGCCGTAGTCCATGATACGACAAACTGGCGGTTCGGCGTTAGGGCTGATTTCAACTAAATCTACTCCAGCTTCTTCAGCCTTTTCGATTGCTTCTCTCAGACTCACAATCCCCAGCTGCTCGCCTTCCAGACCTGTTAAGCGAACTTCCTGGGCGCGAATCTCGCCATTGATACGATTCGGACGTGCCGTTTGAACTCGTTTTCCGCCTTTAATACCTTATTCCTCCAGTTGTTGAAGACTGCGGCTGCGAATCTCTTGTTGCAGCTTCTCAATCACTTCACTTACGTCCAGGCTGCCCAGGTCTTTACCACGGCGGGTGCGAACGGCAACTTTGCCTGCTTCCACCTCTTTATCACCACAGACCAACATATACGGGACACGACGTAAAGTGTGCTCGCGGATTTTAAAGCCAATCTTCTCATTTCTCAAGTCTGCTTTTACGCGAATGCCCGCATTTTGTAGTTTCTGCGTCAATTCTTTAACGTAATCTGCCTGAGAATCGGTAATGTTCATCACCACTACCTGCACTGGCGCAAGCCAGGTTGGGAAGAAGCCCGCGAACTCTTCGGTCAGGATGCCGATGAAGCGCTCCAGTGAACCGAGGATTGCACGGTGAATCATAACCGGTACCTGACGTTCGTTGTCTTCGCCAACATAAGAGGCGCTTAAACGCTGCGGCAGGGAGAAGTCCAGCTGTACAGTACCGCACTGCCAAGCTCTGTCGAGACAGTCATACAGGGTAAATTCAATTTTCGGACCGTAGAATGCGCCCTCGCCCAGCTGGTATTCGAACGGAATACCGTTCTCTTCCAGCGCCACGGCGAGATCCGCTTCTGCGCGATCCCATGTCTCATCGCTACCGATACGTTTTTCCGGACGCGTTGAGAGTTTGACCACGATCTTCTCAAAGCCAAAGGTGCTGTACATATCGTAGACCATACGAATACAGGCGTTAACTTCATCACGAACCTGATCTTCAGTACAGAAGATATGCGCATCATCCTGAGTAAAGCCACGAACACGCATCAGACCGTGAAGCGCACCTGATGGCTCGTTACGGTGGCAGCTACCGAACTCCGCCATACGCAGCGGCAGGTCACGGTAGGATTTCAGACCCTGGTTGAAGATCTGAACGTGGCCCGGGCAGTTCATTGGCTTAATGCAGTATTCACGGTTCTCGGACGAGGTGGTGAACATCGCATCTTTGTAGTTGTCCCAGTGGCCGGTTTTTTCCCACAGCACACGGTCCATCATGAACGGGCCTTTTACTTCCTGGTACTGGTACTCTTTCAGCTTGGAGCGTACGAACGTTTCCAGTTCACGGAAGATGGTCCAGCCGTCGTTATGCCAGAATACCATACCCGGCGCTTCTTCCTGCATGTGATACAGGTCAAGCTGTTTACCGATTTTACGGTGGTCACGCTTCGCCGCTTCTTCCAGGCGCTGCAGATAGGCGTTCAGGGCTTTTTTATCGGCCCATGCGGTACCATAAATACGCTGCAACATTTTGTTGTTGCTGTCGCCACGCCAGTAGGCGCCTGCGATCTTCATCAGTTTAAAGTGATGACAGAAACGCATATTCGGCACGTGCGGTCCACGGCACATGTCGATGTATTCTTCGTGATGGTACAAGCCTGGCTTGTCATCATGAGAGATGTTCTCGTCAAGAATAGAGACTTTATAGCTCTCGCCACGCTTGACGAAGGTTTCACGCGCTTCGTGCCAGCTGACTTTCTTCTTGATGACGTCATAGTTCGTTTCGGCGAGCTCGTGCATACGTTTTTCGAGCGCGTCGATATCTTCCTGGGTCAGGGTGTGGTCAAGGTCAACGTCATAGTAGAAACCGTTGTCGATAACCGGACCAATCGCCATTTTGGTGTTTGGCCACAGCTGCTTGATAGCATGACCTAACAGGTGCGCACAGGAGTGACGAATGGTCTCCAGACCTTCTTCGTCTTTCGCGGTGATGATTGCAAGCGTCGCATCGTTTTCAATCAGATCGGACGCATCAACCAGCTCACCGTTCACACGGCCGGCGATGGTCGCTTTCGCGAGGCCAGGACCGATATCCAGGGCAACATCCATTGGGCTAACAGCGCGGTCGAAATGGCGTTGGCTGCCATCAGGAAGAGTAATTACAGGCATTTTATATCCTTATTTGCAGTGATGCCCCACACATAAGAGCATATACAAAGAAAATAATCGTGATTAAACAGTAGATTACGAAACATCTGACCAACAATCGTCAAATTGGTTCGTTATCCTGCACCTGCCGAATTCAGATAAATGCGGGTTTACGGCAAGGGACTTAATGTTAACACTAACAGCAAGGGGATTGCACCCTCTGCTGCCACAATGAAGGACTGGCATGTTGCAGATATTTGCAGATTGCGTCTCTCTGGCCCTCGCATTTCGCCGATGCTGAGCTAACTTTGAACAGGCCTTTAAAATCCACAGGTGCTTACCATGAACGTATCCAGTAGAACGGTAGTGATATTAAATATCCTGTCAGCAACCGGTTTATTGTTGATTCTCGCCGATCGATTCCACTGGTTCTGAGCTGAACCCCATACCGGCATAACCCGATTGCTTCCGGGAAGGGGCATATTTCGGCCCCGTTTGATAGACTATGCGTATCAACGGACAAGGATTAGGTTATGCCAACAAAACGATTTGCCGTAAAACACTGGAAAATGGTGCTGGTGCTGATTGCCATCTGCGGCGCGATGCTGCTACTTCGTTGGGCGGCAATGATTTGGGGTTAGAGAATCAGAAGGGACGTCTGGCAGAGATGAGAAACGGGCCGATATTTTCGGCCCGCCATGATTACATTCTATAACCCAGTGAAACGGTGGTTCTGCGATCGGTATGTTCAGGCGCGCTTGCTGGTGGTGAAGAGTTCCAGGTCACGTTGTAGGCCACTTTCAAACCGAAGTGTTCATTGATAGCCACGTTTAGGGCACTTTCAGAGTTCAGCGTCGTATCCTCGGCACCAAACACAGACACACCCTGAGTGAATTTGGTGTTATCGGTCATCTGCCATGCGTAGGTACCTGACGCATAACCCAGCGGCTGGGTTTCATCTTCGCCGTTGGTGTACTCGTCGTAGCGAACACCAGGACCGAATTCAAAACGGAAGCTGTGTACAGGCCCATTCAGGAACTGACGACCATAACCCGTCGTGAATACATCACGCTGGCGATAGCCATTATAACGGTCGGTTAACCAGCTTGCCTGACCGAATATGTAGTCATAGTCGGTCATGTTGTAACGGCTACGTCCACCTACCGCATATTTCTCGGAAGAGCGTTCATCGTTAGCGGACGTGTTGCTGGCATTCCCCCACAGCGACCATGCTGTGGTATTACCGTACCAGGTCAGGGTGCTGTCCGCCGTCAGAGAAGAGCTTTTTGTGTTACCTGATTGCGCGAGATACCCGGCATTCAGATTACCTTCGAAGGGTTTTTTGGCAGTGGAGGGATCGTCCATGACAGTAAAAACGGTGTCATCGGCGGTTGCATTCAGTGATGCAAATACGCCACCCGCCAGCATCAGTGCTGCGGGTACTGTCTTCAAAAGCTTCATTTTATTTAAGGAGTCCGTACAACAAAAAAAGAGACCACCACGGTCTCGGAAACTTTCTTGAGGATCAATGACAAGGCGTCCAGAGAAAGGTAACAAATTATAAAAAGGCGCAAATAACATAGCAATATTTTCTTATTTCATTTTTTGAATAAGAACGATCCCAAAGCGCGTTTTATTTTATATATCTTTTATCACGCTTGTTTAAGCATTCATTTTTAAAATCATACTGTTATTTACATTGCCTTCCTGTCGATCGGTGCCAGGCTTAAAAGAACCCATACTAAAAGGAGGTTATGATGGCTTCTATTTATACGCTGACACTCTCCCCTTCCCTCGACTCCGCGACTATCACCCCGCACATTTACCCTGAAGGTAAACTACGCTGTAGCGCCCCTGTGTTTGAGCCGGGCGGCGGCGGCATTAACGTGGCGCGCGCAATTACCCATCTTGGCGGTAAAGCCACCGCCATATTCCCTGCCGGGGGTGCCACGGGGGAACATCTGGTCTCTTTGCTGGCGGATGAACAGGTTGCCGTAGACACCGTAGCGGCTCAGGACTGGACCCGGCAGAATCTGCATGTCCACGTCGAATCCAGCGGGGAGCAGTATCGTTTCGTGATGCCGGGCGCCAGACTGAGCGATGATGAGTTTCGTCAACTTGAAGAGAAGGTACTGACCATTGAAAGCGGCTCACTGCTGGTTATCAGCGGTAGTCTACCGCCAGGCGTCAAAACGGAAAAGCTGACGGCGCTGGTTAAGGCAGTGCTTCAGCGTGGTATCCGCTGCATCGTCGACAGCTCAGGTGAAGCCCTGCAGGCAGCGTTAGTCCCCGGGCATCTTGAACTCGTTAAACCTAACCAGAAAGAGCTTAGCGCGCTTGTGAATCGCGAACTTAACCAGCCTGATGACGTGCGTACCGCCGCAGAAGAACTGGTTCGCAGCGGCAAAGCGCACCGCGTGGTCGTCTCTCTCGGTCCTCAGGGGGCACTGGCTGTCGACAAGACGGGCTTTGTGCAGGTTGTGCCGCCGCCCATGAAAAGCCAGAGTACCGTGGGTGCGGGCGACAGCATGGTCGGCGCGATGGCGCTAAAACTGGCGCAGGGTGCTTCTCTTCTGGAAATGACGCGTTATGGCGTCGCGGCGGGGAGTGCCGCCACCATTAATCAGGGGACGCGGCTGTGTTCGCTTGCCGATACGCAGAAAATCGTCGATTACCTTTCAAAAGACTGACCTCTATTCCCCTTCCCAATCGAAGGGGAATTTACCTTAAAGTCGCCAAATATGGCATATCGACTATGCTAAAAAAACTTTCAGAATAACAACGAGGTGAATTATGAGCAGTGGTGATATCACCCGCTATGTCGCAACCATCAATCTTCGTGAAGCGTCACTGACCGAGCTGAACGAGCTCAATAACGCCTTTACTCGCGCGAATTTTCTGCTCACGCTGACGGACGATGACGGCCATATTCATGATTTAGGCACGCTGACATTTGGTTTGATCGCGGCCCTGAGTGAAGAAGACGTTCACGCCCTGGCCGCCAGCCTGGTGGAAAGTGTGACCGACAAGCCCGCCGACATCACCGTGGAAACGTGGGAAAGCTGGCACAAAAAAGAACAATAAGTGCGCTGCATGAATTTAAACCGCTCAGGTGTGCGTTAGTTCGTATTTTTTTACCGCAATTATGCGCTAACTTTATGATCTGGCAGACAACATGGGAGAGTCAACATGTGGCAGGCTATCAGTCATCTTTTAAGTGAGCAACTGGGTGAAGGTGAAATTGAACTGCGTAACGAACTGCCAGGCGGAGAGATCCACGCCGCGTGGCATTTACGCTACGCAGGACGCGATCTTTTCGTGAAGTGTGATGAGCGAGAACTGCTCCCGATATTCACCGCTGAAGCCGACCAGCTGGAACTGTTGTCTCGCAGTAAAACGGTGACAGTACCGCAGGTGCTGGCTCTGGGCAGCGACCGGGACTACAGTTTCCTGGTCATGGACTATCTCCCTCCCCGCCCGCTGGATGCCCATAACGCCTTCATTCTTGGACAACAGCTCGCGCGCCTGCACCAGTGGAGCGACCAGCCCCAGTTTGGGCTCGATTTTGACAACGACCTTTCCACTACCCCACAGCCCAACGCCTGGCAGCGTCGGTGGTCGACGTTTTTTGCCGAACAGCGCATCGGATGGCAGCTTGAACTGGCCGCCGAAAAAGGGCTGGAATTTGGCAATATTGATGCCATCGTTGAGCATGTACAACAGCGCCTGGCCTCCCATCAGCCGCAGGCATCTCTACTGCACGGCGATTTATGGTCCGACAACTGCGCGCTGGGTCCCAACGGCCCCTATATCTTCGACCCGGCCTGCTACTGGGGTGACAGAGAGTGCGATCTGGCCATGCTGCCCCTGCATCCAGAGCAGCCCCCGCAAATATATGATGGCTATCAGTCAGTCTCCCCTCTGCCGTCCGATTTTCTCGAGCGCCAACCGGTGTATCAGCTTTATACGCTGATGAACCGCGCTATCCTTTTTGGCGGGCAGCATCTGGTCAACGCCCAGCGTGCGCTTGAACGCGTACTTGCGGCATAGGGACAAATCGGGTGGCCGTGCCGCCACCCTCATCTGTCAGAGAAAACCCAGCAGAGAGAAGAAGAAGTATCCCGCCACAATGATGATAATGGGGAAAATATAGAGCGGGAAAATTTGCAGGAAAATGGTGTGACGCGGTACCACAATGCGGGATTCAATCTGCTCCCGGCTCATTCCTTCCGGGCCTTTCGCCTGTTCCAGAATTAACTGATCCTCAACGCCTTCGCGCAGAAAACGGGTCTGGCGACTCATTCGCGCACCGGATGCCTGTAACGCCATGGCAATAAAAATCAACGCATAGATGACCCAGAACCCAATATTAAGCTGCTGGTGAAAATCCGGCGTTGGCGAGTTGAACCAGAAGACATTCAGGAACGGGGTGTTGAACCGCATCATCTCAATCATGACATGCGCAAAATCAAGCATGACGGCATTAATGCCTGGCTGTTTTTCGCTGTGATCGTACATAAATTTGAGCACAGAAATCAGCGTAGAGATGACGGCGGGAATAAAAATCACCCAGCCAGCAATACGTTTTAAGACAGCAATGCGTCCAGCTTGTTGATACGTCATCAGTTCCTCTTCATAAAGACGCGTTATTTGTGGCTAAGTCTACCTGCTGGACAGCATTTTCGCCCGATCTTTGAAAGCAATATGCTAAATTGCTAAGTGTGCTTAGCACTTATCGTCTGTCGAACACCCTGGATAAGGAGACGTTGTGATGTCGACACCGCGCCAGATACTTGCCGCTATTTTTGACATGGATGGATTACTGATTGATTCCGAGCCGTTGTGGGATCGCGCCGAGCTGGACGTGATGGCCAGCCTGGGCGTTGATATCAGCCGCCGTAATGAACTTCCCGACACGCTGGGCCTGCGCATTGATATGGTCGTAGACCTCTGGTACGCCCACCAGCCGTGGAGTGGCCCAGATCGCGACGAAGTCACCGCGCGCATTATCAGCCGCGCCATCGCGCTGGTGGAGGAGAACAAGCCGCTATTGCCTGGCGTGCGTGAAGCGGTCGCGTTGTGTAAGGCTCAGGGGCTGAAGGTGGGCCTGGCCTCCGCTTCACCGCTGCATATGCTGGAAAAAGTGCTCATTATGTTTGAGCTGCGCGACAGTTTTGACGCCCTGGCGTCAGCTGAAAAATTGCCCTACAGCAAACCGCACCCGCAGGTCTATATGGACTGTGCCGCTAAGCTGGGTCTTGATCCGCTTACCTGTGTCGCGCTGGAAGATTCCGTTAACGGCATGATCGCGTCCAAAGCCGCACGTATGCGCTCCATTGTGGTTCCGGCAGAGGAAGGCCGCCACGATCCCCGTTTTGCCCTTGCCGATGTGAAGCTTAATTCGCTGACAGAACTCACGGCGCATCACCTTAAGGGCGGCTAACAACATGCTCCATTTGTGACAAACAGTTACACCGTCACCTCTTCCGCCTACTGTATAAAAACCCTATACTGTATGAATTGACAGTTTCGTGGGTTTTATCATGACGGCGGAAGGCCACCTCCTTTTTTCCATAGCGTGCGCAGTATTTGCCAAAAACGCTGAACTCACTCCCGTGCTCGCACAGGGGGACTGGTGGCATATTGTCCCTTCCGCCGTATTGACCTGTCTGCTGCCCGATATTGATCATCCCAAATCATTTCTTGGACAACGCCTGAAGTGGGTATCGAAACCCATCGCCCGCGCGTTCGGCCACCGGGGGTTTACGCACAGCCTGCTGGCCGTTTTTGGGCTGCTTACCCTTTTTTATTTAAAAGTGCCCGAAAGCTGGATCGTCCCTGCTGATGCCATTCAGGGGATGGTGCTCGGCTACTTAAGCCATATTCTTGCAGATATGCTGACGCCCGCTGGCGTTCCACTTCTCTGGCCGTGTCGCTGGCGCTTTCGTTTTCCCATCCTTGCGCCACAGAAAGGGAACCAGCTTGAGCGCGTATTGTGCATGGCGCTCTTCGCTTACGCCGTCTGGATGCCACAGACATTGCCCGAAAACAGTGCAGTGCGCTGGTCTTCGCAGATGATCAATTCGCTGCAATTTCAGTTCAATCGCTTTATTCATCACCAGATTGAACAGTAAACCAACAAAATCATTCCGTTTGTCATAAACCATTCCATTTGGATATAAGCGCGACATCACACTTCTGCTAACCTTCCGCCAACAGGATCGGGAAAAACCGATCCCATAATAAATCAGGAGAACGGGGATGAATTTTCCACTCATCGCGAACGTTGTTGTGTTCGTTGTATTGCTATTGCTTCTCGCGCAGACGCGCCACAAACAGTGGAGCCTGGCGAAAAAAGTGCTGGTTGGTCTGGCCATGGGTGTCGTATTTGGTCTGGCGTTGCAGGCGATTTATGGCTCCGATAATCCAGTTCTGAAAGACTCTATTCAGTGGTTCAACATTGTCGGCAACGGCTATGTCCAGCTGCTGCAGATGATCGTGATGCCGCTGGTGTTCGCCTCTATTCTGAGTGCCGTTGCCCGCCTGCATAACGCCACTCAACTGGGTAAAATCAGTTTTCTGACCATTGGTACCCTGCTGTTTACCACGCTGATCGCCGCGCTGGTGGGTGTGCTGGTAACCAACCTGTTTGGCCTGACGGCCGAAGGTCTGGTGCAGGGCACGGCTGAAACAGCACGCCTGACCGCGATTCAAACCAACTACGTGGGTAAAGTGGCCGATCTGACGGTTCCGCAGATGGTGCTCTCCTTCATTCCGAAGAACCCGTTTGCTGACCTGACCGGCGCCAGCCCAACGTCCATCATCAGCGTGGTGATCTTCGCGGCATTCCTCGGTGTGGCCGCACTGAAGCTGCTGAAAGACGATGCGCCGAAAGGCGAGCGTGTGCTGACGGCGATTGATACCCTGCAAAGCTGGGTGATGAAGCTGGTGCGTCTGGTCATGCAGCTGACGCCATACGGCGTGCTGGCGCTTATGACCAAAGTGGTTGCGGGCTCTAACCTGCAGGACATCATTAAGCTGGGCAGTTTTGTCGTCGCCTCTTATCTGGGCCTGGGCATCATGTTCGTGGTCCACGGTATCCTGCTGGGCGTGAACGGCGTCAGCCCGCTGAAATACTTCCGCAAAGTCTGGCCGGTACTGACCTTTGCCTTCACCAGCCGCTCCAGCGCCGCGTCTATTCCTCTGAACGTTGAAGCGCAGACCCGTCGCCTGGGCGTGCCAGAATCTATCGCCAGCTTCTCTGCGTCCTTTGGTGCCACCATCGGTCAGAACGGCTGTGCGGGTCTCTACCCGGCGATGCTGGCGGTGATGGTTGCCCCGACCGTGGGTATCAACCCGCTGGATCCGGTCTGGATCGCCACGCTGGTCGGCATTGTGACCATCAGTTCCGCCGGTGTTGCCGGTGTTGGTGGCGGCGCAACCTTCGCTGCGCTGATTGTGCTGCCTGCACTGGGTCTGCCAGTGACGCTGGTCGCGCTGCTGATCTCCGTTGAACCGCTGATCGACATGGGTCGTACCGCGCTGAACGTGAGCGGCTCCATGACCGCCGGTACGCTGACCAGCCAGTGGCTGAAGCAGACCGACAAAGCCATTCTGGAAAGTGAAGACGACGCCGAACTGGCGCACCGGTAATCGCCGGGAAATAAAAAAACCGCCTGATGGCGGTTTTTTTATGGCTGTTATTCTTCAACCTCTTCATCCTGGCGGATTTGCACCGCCCATCGCTGGGCAGACTCCGGCACGGAAAACGTCGGCGATCGACGGAAATGCTCCCCCATCAGGACAAACGCCACATATTTACCACGAAGCTGCCAGACATCACGAAAACCCTCCACTTTCAGGGCATGGTCAGGCGGCGCGGGTTCCACGCGGGGCACATAGCTAATAACCTGGCGGTTTTGTTGACGAAGAGGTTTCATAAGCGACGGGTTCACTAAAGCAAATTCTTGAAGCAGGAAAATTCTATGATAGCCGATTCTGCTCCCTTCCGTCGCGCTCCTAATGGCTGAGAGGGCTCCTTTCGTTAATGGCGGCATGTGAAAACTCTTAGTTCGCGAGCTATCTCACGACATTGTTCTATCCTTAATAGGGTTTTTAGCAATGGATAAAGGAGAAGCGTGCAATGTCGAACAAAGATAATACACATCAATCACCGATTCATGGCACTGAAGAATCTCAACCGGGTATGGACTCTCTCGCCCCTGCTGACGGCTCTCACCGCCCCTCGCCAGGCCCTTCCGCCCCCGGCGAACAGCCTACCGCACCGGGAAGCATGAAATCGCCGGACACCGGGAACGAGAAGCTGAAATCGCTTGAGCCACACCGTAAAGGTGGTGAAGGTTTTGCACTCACGACCAATCAGGGCGTGCGCATTGCTGACGATCAAAACTCTCTTCGCGCCGGCTCGCGCGGCCCCACACTGCTGGAAGACTTTATCCTGCGGGAAAAAATTACCCATTTCGACCACGAGCGAATTCCGGAACGTATCGTTCACGCGCGCGGCTCGGCTGCGCATGGCTACTTCCAGCCGTACAAGAGCCTGAAAGCGATCACCAAAGCAGATTTCCTCTCCGACCCGGATAAAATTACCCCGGTGTTTGTCCGATTCTCCACCGTACAGGGTGGCGCGGGTTCGGCAGACACGGTGCGTGATATTCGCGGTTTCGCCACCAAGTTTTATACCGAAGAGGGTATTTTTGATCTGGTGGGCAATAACACCCCGGTGTTTTTCATTCAGGATGCGCATAAATTTCCTGACTTTGTCCATGCGGTAAAACCGGAGCCCCACTGGGCCATACCGCAGGGACAAAGTGCGCACGACACCTTCTGGGACTATATCTCTCTGCAACCTGAAACGTTACACAACGTGATGTGGGCGATGTCTGACCGGGGTATTCCGCGCAGCTATCGCACGATGGAGGGGTTTGGTATTCACACCTTCCGTATGATTAACGCGGAAGGAAAAGCCACGTTCGTCCGGTTCCACTGGAAGCCGGTGGCGGGCAAAGCCTCGCTGGTGTGGGATGAGGCGCAGAAGCTGACCGGGCGCGATCCTGACTTCCATCGTCGTGAGCTGTGGGAGTCCATTGAAGCCGGCGATTTCCCTGAATATGAACTGGGCCTGCAGCTCATTCCGGAAGAGGATGAATTTAAGTTTGATTTCGACCTTCTTGACCCGACCAAACTGATCCCCGAGGAGCTGGTGCCGGTTCAACTGGTGGGGAAAATGGTGCTCAACCGCAACCCGGATAATTTCTTTGCCGAGAACGAGCAGGCCGCGTTCCACCCGGGGCATATCGTGCCGGGACTGGATTTCACCAACGATCCGCTCTTACAGGGACGTTTGTTCTCGTACACCGATACGCAGATCAGCCGCCTTGGCGGGCCGAACTTCCACGAAATTCCAATTAACCGTCCGACCTGCCCGTACCACAATTTCCAGCGCGACGGGATGCATCGTCAGGACATTGATACCAATCCGGCTAACTACGAGCCTAACTCGATCAACGATAACTGGCCGCGCGAAACACCGCCAGGCCCGAAACGCGGAGGTTTTGAGTCGTACCAGGAGCGTATCGATGGCAACAAAATTCGCGAGCGCAGCCCTTCCTTCGGCGAGTATTACGCCCATCCTCGCCTGTTCTGGAACAGCCAGACGCCGATTGAGCAGCAGCACATCATCGGCGGCTTTAGCTTCGAGTTAAGTAAGGTGGTGCGCACCTACATCCGCGAGCGCGTGGTCGATCAGCTTGCGCACATTGATATTCAGCTCGCCCAGAGCGTGGCGGATAACCTGGGTATTACCCTCACCGACGAGCAGCGCAACCTTGCTCCGCCAAAAGAGGTCAACGGCGTGAAGAAAGATCCGTCGCTGAGTCTGTATGCGGTGCCAGGTGGCTCAATTAAAGGCCGCGTGGTCGCCATCCTGCTGAACGATAAAACCCGGGCCAGTGACGTACTGGGCATTATGCAGGCGCTGAAAACCCAGGGCGTACACGCCAAACTGCTTTATTCCCGAATGGGTGAAGTGACGGCTGATGACGGTTCCGTGCTGCCGGTGGCTGCGACCTTTGCCGGGGCACCCTCGCTGACCGTCGATGCGGTGATTGTTCCGTGCGGGGATATTGCCAGCTTGTTGAACAACGGTGACGCCGTCTATTACCTGCTGGAAGCTTATAAGCACCTGAAACCGATCGCGTTGTCCGGCGATGCGCGTCAGTTTAAATCCCAGCTGAAGGTTGCCGAGCAAGGTGAGGACGGCATTGTCGAGGGCGATAACGTGGACGACGCCTTTATCACGAAGCTGTTTGACCTGCTCGCCGCGCACCGTGTCTGGTCACGCAGCAGCAAGATTGACCAGATCCCGGCGTAAAAAAAGCCGGGTGGCGCTTGCGCTTACCCGGCCTACAACAGTTTGCAGGTCGTTCGTAGGCCGGGTAAGGCGAAGCCGCCCCCCGGCACTTCTCACAGATCCCGGAATGTCCCCAACCGATACCCACGTTCGGCAATCGCGTATTTCAGCGACGGCGACGTCAGCACATCCAGCTCCGCCAGGCGCGGCCAGCAGTACGCGCTCTTGCGCACGATATTATCGACAAATGCGGGGTGCGCCATGACCTCCAGTGACTTTTCTCCCCGGGCTGCAGAATCATCCAGCACCTTCAGGAACAGCGCTTCGTCGATCGCCTCGCCGTAAAACGCGCTGCTGAACCCTGCGGTGGTTGTCACCGCACTGTCCGGCAACCCTTGCACCTCACGATCCACGCGCATCGCTACGCCTTTGCGTTGAGCAAACGCCGCAACGATCGGGAAAATTGCCGGGATCATATGCACGTGGTGATGGCTGTCGATGTGTGTTGGCAGATCACCAAACAGATCAGCAAAGCGGTTGAACTGACAGTCCAGCTCGCGGGCAATCTCTTCCAGCGGCAGAGCGTCCTGCTCCGCCTGTTCCCAAATCCATTTACCTAACTGTCCGTCACGGGTCAGGCCCGGCATTGGCGTAAGCGGCATACCGAGCGTCAGCACAAAATGCATCCCGACGCCCAGCTCAGGCACGTCGCGGCTTAGCTGCGCCGCATGTTCAACCGCTTCACCATTAACCAGTGCCGTAGTGGATGTCACAACCCCCCGGCGACAGGCTTCAATAATGCCGTAGTTCTGACCTTTCGAGAGGCCAAAATCATCAGCATTAACGATCAGCAGGTTTTCCATTGTGCGTCCTCTCAGTGGTGTTTGAACTTCAGCTTCTCGATCGTGGCGGCGAAGTTCGGCAACCATTTTTCATGCGCCAGGATCATCTCTGCTGCAAGCTGCTCCGCATCGCGGTCGGAATGCACCAGCGGGCTGAGGTTCAGTGCCAGAAGCACGTCATTCAGCTCGCCGCTCAGCGCCGCCTGACTTGCCGCCACTTCAAAGCCTTTAATGGTGTGGATCAGACCCATAACTTTGTCATCAAAATGAGTAATGCGCGGATGCGGTTTAGCGCCATCGCGTCCCAGAATGCAGGTCATCTCAACGGCCCAGTCAGCCGGGATATTGTCGATGTGGCCGTGGTGCGGCACGTTAACATAGTGCTCCGCCTGCTTGTCGTTGTAGATGGCGTTGATCACTTCACACGCCGCATCGGAATAATAGGCCCCGCCGCGCTGCTCAAGCTCTTTCGGCTTGACGTTCAGGTTCGGATCTTTATACAAGTCGAACAGCTGCTTCTCAACTTTCTGAACGATTTGCGCCCGCGCGCCCCCCTTGTAATACTCGCCCATTTCGATGGCCAGCATCTCTTTCTGCTTGAAGTAATAAAGCAGGTAGGAGCACGGCAGCAGATTCAACGAGCGGATCAGCCCTTCGCTGAACGGCAGGTCAAAGATGTTTTTCACAGACGCAGCGGTCAGACGACCCGAGGCGACCCCGTCCAGCAGTTCAGCAAAACGCGATGTTCCGTTCACGATGACATCTTTAATGAACACCATATGGTTCAAACCGAACAGATCGATAGAGAGATCGTCATTATCGGTCAGTTCCAGCACGTCACGGATAAACATTTTCATGCCGACTGGAATATTACAGACGCCAATAAAGCGCTTGAAACCGGTATGACGATAGACCGCTTCGGTCACCATCCCTGCCGGGTTAGTGAAGTTAATCACCCACGCGTCTGGACAGATTTCCTCCACGTCTTTAACGATGTCGAAAATAACCGGAATGGTACGCAGGCCTTTGAACAGGCCACCGGCACCGTTAGTTTCCTGACCGAGATAACCGTGGCTCAACGGAATACGCTCGTCCAGTTCACGCGCTTTCAACTGCCCAACGCGCAGCTGGGTGGTTACGAAATCTGCATCTTTCAGCGCCAGTCGACGATCCAGCGTTTTATGCACGGTCAGAGGTACGCCCGCTTTCTCAACCATGCGTTGGCACAGGTCGAAAATAATATTCAGCTTCTCCTGACCTTCCTCCACGTCCACCAGCCATAATTCGCTGACCGGTAATTCATGATAACGTTTCAGAAAACCTTCAAGTAATTCCGGGGTATAGCTGCTGCCGCCACCAATGGTTACGACTTTTAATTTCTTTTGCATAATATCTCCCTTTGCGTATCAGGTTAATCGCCTGCAAGGTATAGCGTACTCTTCCCGCTATTTGGGCAAGCCATTAAAGCAATATTCGTGGCGGATAAAACCGCCGAAAGTTAATTCATTACCGTCAAACTTTTGCGGTAACTGTTCGGGGTGAATGACGTTAATTTCTTAAACGTTTTAATAAACAGGCTGGGGCTACTGTATCCCGATTCGTAAGCAATATCGGTGACCGAGTAGTTAGTAATTTCCAGCTGTTTTTTGGCAAAGTTAATGCGAATGTCATTAATAATTTGCACAGGTGTTTTACGATAATACCGCTGCGTCGCGCGGGTCAGATATTCCTGGGATTTTCCCGACAGGGAAACCATATTCTCCAGCGCATTGTCACTGAACTGGGCTTTATCGTGCATCAGTTCAACAGTGCTGCGCAGCCACTGTGGAATATCATCCGTCACCTGCTGCTCTTCACGATGATGACGCAGCCGGTTCATCACATAGAAAGTCACCGTTTCAATAAACTCGTCAAATTCATTTTCACGGAAGTTAAGCGAGGCAATAACCGTTTCAATCCAGGTCATGAACTCGTTTTTCACGCGATAAACCTGAGACGCCACAAAGCAGAACGGTACCAGCGGCAGATAGTGCTTTTCAAAGAAGCGCCTGCTGACGCCGACATTCAGAATGCGGGTTGCACCGAATTCGTAAAAGCTCTGGTGATAGGACCCCATCGGCAGGAAGACAAAATCCCCTCGCTCAAGCAGGACGCGCTTACCGTTGATCTCCTGGTAGTAGCGGCCGGTCAGAACAATCGTGAACTCGTAGTAGTCATGCTGGTGCAGACCACTGGCGCTCTCCGTCTTGTTGTAGATAACCACGTGAAAATTTTTGCCATTAAACAGCTGCTGTTCAAGTGCGGTTTTAATTTCCATCGTGCTGACCTCCTGCTGCAACATCCGACTTAGTGCATTTTCTCGTGAAGCTCAATCAACTCCGCCACCAGCTCGCGCGCCAGCATGGAGGTCATCAGGTGATCCTGCGCGTGTACCAGCACCAGGCTGACCTTCATCTTCCCTTCACCCTGATCGCTTTCAATAAGCTTTGTCTGCACCAGGTGCGCTTCGTTCAGCGCGGTACGGGACTGTTCCATCATGGTTTTCGCGGCGGCAAAATCACCCTGCTTGGCCTGCTTCAGTGCGGCATACGCCAGGCTGCGGGCCTGCCCGGAGTTGATGATAAGCCCCATCACCACTTCTTCAAGATCGTTCTCTGCGGCGTCGTCTGCGACGATACTATCCAAATCTAACATGTTTAAGCTCCTTGTGGCTGACGCGGGTTTCCCCGCGTCGGTCAATCTTAGAATTTCAGTGAGAGGGCAATGTCCTCTTCGCTCTCTTCTTCATCAATGATGGTGGCAGCTTTGTTCGCAATTGCCACGAATGGCATGTAGAGCAGGGTCGCAATCCCGAGGTTGAATATCGCCAGCAGGAAGGCCGCGACGCTACCGTTGGTATTGAAGAACGCGCCCAGCCCCGCTGGCATGGTCCACGGTGCAATGTTGGTCACCGGCGGAATAATGCCCATGTAGTAAGCCGTCAGGGTGATGGCTGCCAGCAGTGGTTGAACCAGGATGAACGGAATGAACATGACCGGGTTCATGATGATTGGCAGGCCAAACAGAATCGGTTCGTTAATCTGGAAGATACCTGATGGCAGCGCCAGTTTAGCTACCTGACGATAGTCAGCACGACGAGAGACAATAAAGACCGCGATGATCAGACCCAAGGTCGCCCCGGTACCACCCAGGAAGATATAGGAGTCAAGCATCGGCTTCGCCCACACATGGAAGGTTTTACCTGCTGCCAGCGCCGCGTCAACGGAGCCGTACTGCTGGTAAAGTGCCACGTTTTCCAGTGCCCACGGGGTCATAATTCCGCTATCCAGCGCAGCCAGTGCCAGTGAACCATGTACGCCGAAGAACCACAGCAGAGAGGTGAAAATCACATACGCCCAACCGACCACACCACCCATCGACGCCAGCGGCGTGGAGATAGAATCCATGATGATCTGGTGGAAGTTCGTGCCCCAGTGAGAGAGCGCCCAGGCAATAATCCCCATAATGGAGAGAATAATAAAGCCCGGAATCAACGCGGAAAATGAACGAGAAACGGACGTCGGTACGCTATCCGGCAAGCGGATAACCCAGTTGCGACGAATAATAAAGGTGAACATTTCCGCCACCACCAGACCGATAACAATACCGGAGATGATGTTCGCCCCACCCAACCAGTTGGCGCCGACGGCATACGCCTCCCCTACGCTGTAAGGCGTGACGGTCATAAATGCAGCAACGGATAATAACCCGGCAGCCAGCGGATCCACTTTTCGCTCTTCTGCCAGTGCCATGCCAATAAAGAAAGGCGCCATCAGCGACATAATACCTAACGTACCGTTATATACGTTGCCGCCGATGGCTTTAAAACCATTAAGGGTTTCAATTGTGGAAGCGTCTAACCGAATGCCTAATGAATAAAAGAAGGAACCTTCACCAAAGCTCAGAAAAACGTTGTTAATTAAAACGAACATGGCCCCGGCCAGCGTCAACGGCATTAATTTAATAAAGCCGTTTTTAATGGCATTAACGTGAGGCTGCTTTCCTATTTTAACAGCAAAAGGAAGGAGTACCTTTTCAAGTGAAGCGATGACTTTACTCATAGGTAAATACCCTTAAATGCCGTAACTCGTGTTACGGCGTATTGTGTGTGAAATAACTCTTTGACGGGAAAAATAAAAATTAATTAGCAGCTTTTTTAATGGCTGCCACAGCAGCTTTCAGAACACCTAAACCATCAATCTTGCCATACAGCCCCGAGTCGATCACTTCGACCGGTTTGTTGGGTAGCAGTCGTTGTATTTCGGGCAACATATAGGCGATTTGTGGCCCCAGTAAAACAACATCGGCTTTCTGGCCTTTCTCGCCCGCCAGCGTTTCTGGAAACGCTTCAATCACCACAGGGACTTCATACTTTTCAGCCTGCGCACGCATCTTTGACACCAGCAGTGAGGTTGACATGCCCGCTGAGCAGAACAGGTAGATATGTTTCTTTTCCATCGTAATTTCCCTCTTGTAGGTCTACCTGCCATCGCGCTATCACTCGACTTGCTGTCCCGGCAGACAGGTAGTTTGCATACTGTTGTTTGTTGTTGGAGTGAGTATACGCAATGGTACAGACAGGGGATAATTCTGAACAGGTTGAAATTGTCTCTCATTGACCTGGCTTGTTGACTACCTTCACATTTCGGGCAAATAATTCGCGCAAAGAAATAAGATTTACGTATACACAAAAAAACCGGCCCATGGGCCGGTTCGTTAACATCTTCAGACAAGCTGGGTTACTGAGCCTTTGGAGCCTGGGGATCGGTGTCGTATTCAGCACAGGTCTGATAACCGGAGTTAATAACATGACCAGTGTCATCCAGGGCGACAAAGTAGGTCTCTGCCTTACCATCACGTTGACCCAGGATATAGGTCTGGCAGGTCCCTTTCGCATGAATCATTGTCACTTCAGAAGAAGGTTTACCGGCGATCGCAGCGACCTGCGAACGGGTCATCCCTTTTTTAACGTCTTTAACCACGGGCTGTGTAAACTGATCCTTGGTGCGATCGTAAGCCGTACACCCTGCCAGCATCGTCAGTACTGCCGCTGCGCTAAGAATTCCTGCTACGTTCTTGTTCATATTCCGTCCTCTTGTTTATCAGCGTGTTATCTAAGCATGGAATAAAAAGTACTATTGTTCAACTTTGTGAATTACGCCAGACGAATTTCGGAAAATTCTAATAAAACAACGATAACCTGCTAAATCGGCGCAAATTAGCGCACTCGAAACTGCGATCCTTGTCGTTTCTCGTCCAAAGGGTTAGTTTTAACAGTTAACACATTCTGTTTATGTTCTGCATATGGAGGGCGTGATGGCTCTGCAACACGAGATTATTCAGGCACTGGGCGCGAAGCCCGCGGTAGATGCACATGAAGAGATCCGCCGTAGCGTGGATTTTTTAAAATCGTACTTAAGAAAGAACGCTTTCCTGAAATCCCTGGTGCTGGGCATCAGCGGCGGGCAGGACTCCACCCTGACCGGTAAACTCTGTCAGATGGCGATTTCAGAGCTTCGCGAAGAAACGGGCGATGAGAAATTGCAGTTTATCGCCGTGCGTCTTCCCTATGGCGTGCAGGCCGATGAACAGGATTGCCAGGATGCCATCGCGTTCATCCAGCCCGATCGCGTACTCACCGTCAATATTAAAGGGGCGGTGCTGGCAAGCGAGCAGGCACTGCGCGAAGCGGGCATTGAGCTGAGCGATTTTGTTCGCGGCAACGAGAAAGCTCGCGAGCGTATGAAAGCCCAGTACAGCATCGCCGGAATGACCAAAGGCGTGGTTGTCGGCACCGACCATGCGGCAGAAGCCATCACCGGTTTCTTCACCAAATATGGCGATGGCGGCACCGACATTAACCCGATTTTCCGTCTGAACAAGCGTCAGGGTAAACAGCTGCTTGCCGCGCTGGGCTGTCCTGAGCACTTGTATAAAAAGGCACCGACGGCGGATCTGGAAGACGATCGCCCTTCCCTGCCGGATGAAGCGGCCCTTGGCGTCACCTATGACAATATTGATGATTATCTGGAAGGCAAACAGCTGGATGAAGGTACCGCGAAGATCATTGAAAGCTGGTATCTGAAAACCGAACACAAGCGCCACACGCCGATTACGGTGTTTGACGACTTCTGGAAATAAAAGCAAAACGGCAACCCCGTTGCCGTTTTTAGTGTTTGCCCCCTCTCCCGTGGGAGAGGGTTGGGGTGAGGGCAACAGACCGCACAATGTGGCCGGGTAAGGCGTAGCCGCCACCCGGCTCTTTTTTAACCACAGCGCACCTGCTACACTGTATACCTGAACAGTATACGGAGTAATATGTGAGCAGGCGTCAATCCGCCCCGCGTCTTGAGTTTGAAGCGGCGGCTATCTACGAATATCCCGAGCACCTTCGCCCCTGGCTTGAGGCGCTGCCAAAACAGCCTGGCGTGTACATTTTTCACGGTGAAAGCGACACCTTGCCGCTTTATATCGGCAAAAGCGTCAATATTCGCAGCCGGGTGTTATCCCACCTGCGTACCCCGGATGAGGCCGCCATGCTGCGCCAGTCGCGGCGCATCACCTGGTTTCAGACGGCGGGAGAAATGGGTGCGCTGTTGCTGGAGGCCCGGCTGATAAAAGAGCAACAACCGCTCTTTAATAAGCGCCTGCGCCGTAACCGTCAGCTTTGTTCCCTGCAGATCAGCGACGGTAAGCCGCAGGTGGTTTACGCCCGCGACGTCGATTTTTCTCATGCGCCAAACCTTTTTGGATTATTTGCCAACAAACGCGCGGCCCTTCAGGCTCTGCAAACACTGGCCGACGAGCTACAGCTTTGCTACAGCCTTTTAGGTTTAGAAGGCACCACGCGTGGCCGCGCCTGTTTTCGCTCCGCGCTGAAGCGCTGCGCAGGCGCCTGCTGCGGCAAAGAGAGCGTTGAGGCGCATCACGCCCGCCTCCTGAGCGGTCTTGCGGCCATCAGCATCAACTGCTGGCCGTGGGAGGGCGCCGTGGCGCTAAAAGAAGTGGGTGAAACGATGACGCAGTATCACATCGTCAATAACTGGCTCTGGCTGGGGGCTGTCGATGATTTAAGCGACGCGGCAACCCTGTTACGCACCCCCGCCGGGTTCGATCAGGATGGCTATAAAATCCTCTGCAAGCCCGTTTTAACCGGCAAGTTTGAGGTCATTATGCTCAGTGACCCGGCAGCCAGTTAATTTCACTGAACAGCAGGGTACCCTGAGACTCCAGCAAACGCAGAGTATGGGTCCCCTCCTCCCAGCTGGCGCCCTGATCGGCCGTCAGCAGTTTATCACCCAGCTGCCACGCCCCGCTTAGCACAAACACCACGCCGCCACGCGAGCCAAACGTCGTAAAGGTACGGTCGGCAACGCGCACTTTCGCCTTGCAGCAGTCACGCCGGGTCATGATGTTGAAGTCCATCGCCATCCTGCCATCGGAAAGCAATGCCTTTACCGGCAAATCGCCGGCAAAATGGTAAGGTTGATGCGGTTTAAGAGTATGGCGGAACGCCTGTCCGGCATCCAGCGTCACCTCCCCGCCCTCCAGCAAGGTAATGACCCGGTCAACTCCGGGAAAAGCGGAGAATTCGCCGTTGCTGGCGATCGTCGCAATACTGGCTCGCCAGCAAAAATCGCGCGTTGCGGGAGGGATACAACAAATTTCTCGCGTTTCGCCAGCACCATTACGCCAGAGGCTGACCGGCATTTTACGGATATCAAAGAACTCCATCACCACTCCTGAATGGCACAACCCGTGCCAGGGCAAGGATATCGCTACCCTTGCAGTCTTGTTTGTTATCATTAGGTATTCACAGACACAGTATCGGCAGCAAAGCGGGCAGGCCTTAGCGGAACGTCAAAAAAATTGCTAACGCCATGACTCTACAAACATTCTCTGAAGCGACTACAGGAGAATACCGCGCTGGCAGCGGCAGACAAGAGGGCAGGAAAGAAAAACCGCCGGTCCTGTCCACAGCGGTTGCGCTTTTGTGGACAGGATCCCGGCGGTCTTAAGATGTTGAACCGATTATTCGGTCGGTGCTGGCATTTTACCTTCCATCGCCGGACGTTCTGTCAGACGCTTCTCAAAATTGGCATTAAACTGTTTTTTCTGTTCCGGGGTCAGAATGTTGTAGATCTTGTTCTGCGTTTCCATGTGGGCCAGCATGCGGGCTTTATGCTGCTCGGCCATTTTGTCGATCTGCGCTTCGGCTTTCGCCTTATCGAAGGTGTCGCTGGCAATGATGTCATGCATTGCGCGGCGCTCTTCCAGCGGAGGACGCTTCATCTGGTCGCGCTGGCTTTTCATGATGTCGCGGATCTGCTGCTTCTGCGCATCCGTCAGGTTGAGCCCCTTAAACATCATCATCTCGTTGTGCATACCCGGGCCTTTATGATGCATCATCATTTTGCCTTCGGCCGGTGCGGCAGTCGTGGTTGCGGTATCTGCGGCGAACGCCATGCTGGTAGCGCCCAGAGCCAGGGTAGAAGCAACAAACAGTGCAGTAAACTTACGCATAATTTATTTCCTTTCTTTCAGTTATTCTTCGGCGCTATGCCGTGTTGACGAGATTAACTTTACGGGGTTTATCGTCAATTAGTCAGAGCAACAGTAAAACAATGAAAGTGTACAAAACAATTTTTCGCCAAATGTGGAGGAAATAAGGATAAAGCGTGGAGAGTTGCAACAAAAAATATTCAAAACGATGAATTTAAAGCGATTTCGAAAAAGTATAGCGAAGTGAAGATGAATAATAAAGCAATTCACCAGGAATATTCCGCAAAACAAGGACCAGCACTTTAAACGTTAAGAAACGTTTTTATTTTCCCCTCCCGGATGATGAGAGGGGAAAGGTTCATGATATTTTTTCCAGCATCAGACCCGCTCGCAGGCCAAACGCGACGGTAGGGTTAGGGAACAACACATATTCCGTTGTTTTCTGCACTTCGTAACGTTCTTCCCCATCTTCCGCCAGCAGCGCTCCTTTGCGAAACGGCGTGAAGTTCAGGGTGTGCGCGGCCATATGAAGCTGGAAAGCATCGCTGCGGCGGGTGATCTGCTGTACGACGCGATACCGCTCAACGGGCGGATGCTCATGGTCGGGAGCCTCTCCCCCGAGCAGAGCCCGCAGCGCGAGATGCGTGGGAGCAAAACGCGTCAGATCGTTCTCACCGAAAGGAAGCGCTTTTCCCAGTTCCAGCGTACAGGCCAGGGCAGCAAAATGTTCGCAGGTAAAATGGGTAAACGTTCCGCCCGGCGACTGATGAAAGACCAGCGCCTCCAGCCCGGCGTCCCCCAGCCAGCGCAGAAAAGCTTCATCCCAGGGCTGATTCCGCTGCGGTAACACGCCAAAGCGCACATGGTAAGACGCGCGGATCGCGGTATGGAGATCAAGATGCCAGCGCACTGGCCCCGCCGTGGAGAAAAACGCGGTCACGACATTCTCAAGCCACGCGGCCCTTGCCGTTTCTTCACTTTGCGGAAACTGCGACCAGCGACCGCCAAACATGCGGTTAATGTCACTCACCAGGTAACGTTTGTTTTGCGCCAGCGCAGGCGGATTGCCCAGCACCACCAGTACGCGACACGTAAGGGTGATATCTCCGCGATATAACGCACGCAGTAGCAAATCGACAATCTCAACGGGCGCCGTTTCATTGCCGTGAATGCCCGTTGAGAGCAGCAGCGATAGCTCGCTGTCGGTAGTCGGCGTCAGCTCAAGCCCCCCGCGCCCCAGCCATCGCCAGCGGAATGAGGGGCCATCCCCCTCTTTCTGTTCCGGCATTTTATCGGCCAGGGTCAGCGCCAGTAAATTTTCCATACCCACTCCTTTAGCGCTGGAACGGATAAACCGATCCCAGTTGCAGGATTGATGTCAACGCGTCCAGCGCCTCGCGCCCTTCACGCAGAAGCTGCGGGTCAATCAGATCCGCCTGCGTTAACCGGTCGCGATAGTAGCGATCCACCCAGTCATTAAGGGTGGTAAACAGCGCTTCGTTCATCATGACTGCCGGGTTAACGGCCTGCATTTCATTCGGCGTTAATACCACGCGCAGACGCAGGCAGGCAGGACCGCCGCCGTTAGCCATGCTTTCACGCAGATCAAACACGCGCAGTTCGTCAATAGGGTTATCGGCCTTAACCAGTTGCGTCAGGTATTGCCAGACGCCTTTATGATCCTGTGACTCCTGCGGTAGCACCAGCATCATGCTGCCGTCATCGCGGCTCAGCAGCTGGCTGTTGAACAGATACGTTTCAACCGCGTCCTGCACGCTGACGGCCTGCGTGGGCACCTGAATGGGCATAAAGCCGGGTACGCGTTCGCGCAGTGTCGCGAGCAGTTTCTCCTGATGCGCAAACGCCTGCTCATGGCAGAACAGCACCTGACGGTTGGAAACGGCAATCACGTCGTTATGGAACACGCCCTGGTCAATCACCTGTGGGTTCTGCTGGGCAAAAATCACCTGTGAAGGATTGACCTGGTTCAGGCGAGCGACCGCCTGGCTGGCGGCCAGCGTCTGGCGGGCAGGATAGCGAACGGGGGCAGAATGACCGCCCTCCTCGCGCCCGTAGATAAACACCTGTACGCCAGGCTCGCCATAGTCGCCTCCGAGACGGTTATGGTTGGCCGCGCCTTCGTCGCCGAACATCGCCACCTGCGGCAGAGCCTGATGCACCTCAAAATGGGCGTCATGGTTGAAAATAGCGCGCAGCACGCGCTCGGTGGTTTCCGCTTCGGTGGCGCGGTGGAATTTGTTGTTCAGGTTAGCCACCGTCAGATGGACTTTGCCATCCAGCGTATCGGCTGACGGTGCGACGGTCGCCGCGTTCGCCACCCACATAGAGGAGGCGGAGCTCGCCGCCGAGAGCAGATGTGGCGTTTGCGTGCCCGCTTTTTCGACCACCTGCTCATCACTCCCGGTAAAGCCGAGCTGGCGCAGCACCGCCACGTTCGGCCGTTCCTGCGGCGGGATCACCGCCTGTGGAAACCCGGCATCTGCCAGCGCTTTCATTTTCTGCAGGCCCTGCTTCGCCGCCAGTTTCGGGTTGGAGACCTGAAACTGATGCTTCGTCGAGGCTTCATTACCAAAGGAGAGACCGGCATAGTGGTGGGTCAGCCCCACCAGCCCGTCAAAGTTGACTTCACGCGCTTTCATGACGATCCCCTTCGCTAAAATCCAGCCCCGGACTGAGCGTCTCCGGCAGCCTCAGCGCCGGGGTTTCCAGGCTCGCCATCGGCCATGCACAGTAATCCGCGGCATACCACGCGCTGGCGCGATGGTTACCCGACGCACCCACGCCGCCGAATGGCGCGGTGCTCGCCGCACCGGTCAGCGGTTTATTCCAGTTTACAATCCCGGCGCGCGCTTCCAGCAGCAGTTGATCAAACTTCTCGCGATGCGGCGAAATGAGTCCGCTCGACAGGCCATAGCGGGTGTTGTTTGCCATCGCAATCGCCGCATCAAAATCGTCGTAACGCCAGACGCACAGCAGCGGGCCAAAGACCTCTTCATCCGGCACGTTGCTCGCGCCGCTCATCTCAACAATACCCGGCGTAAGCAGCGAGGTTCCCGGCTGTACCTGCCTGGGTTCCAGCAGGGTTTTCGCGCCGCGCGCAACGTGGTTTTGCCAGGCATTAAGCACATTCAGCGCGGCCTGTTCGGAAATCAGTCCCCCCATAAACGGCTGCGGATCGGCATCCCACGCGGCGGGGACCAGACGTGCGCTGACGTCGACCAGGCGTTTCAGGAAGGCATCCCCTTGTGCTCCTCGTTTCACCAGCAGGCGGCGGGCACAGGTGCAACGCTGTCCGGCGGTGATAAAGGCGGACTGGATCGTCAGGTGCACCGCGGCGTCAATATCATCGGGGTCTTCAACAATCAGCGGGTTGTTGCCCCCCATCTCCAGCGCCAGAATTTTTTCCGGCTGTCCCGCCAGCTGGCGATGCAGCTGATAGCCCGTTCCGGCGCTGCCGGTGAACAGCAGGCCGTCAATATCGCTCAGCGCACTGAGCGCCTGACCGGTTTCGCGACCGCCCTGCACCAGGTTCAGCACGCCCGGCGGCAACCCGGCCTGTTCCCACAGCTTCACCACCGCCTCGCCGGTTAAGGGGGTTAACTCGCTCGGCTTGAAAATAACGGTATTGCCCGCCAGCAGTGCGGGAACAATGTGGCCGTTCGGCAGATGTCCCGGGAAGTTGTACGGGCCAAATACCGCCAGCACGCCGTGCGGACGATGGCGCAGCGTCGCCGCGCCGTCCGGCATCTCGGTGTGTTGCTCGCCGGTGCGGGTATGGTATGCCTTTACCGAAATGGCGATTTTGTTGATCATCGCCGTCACTTCCGTTGCTGCTTCCCAGCGTGGCTTACTGGTTTCGAAAGCAATAATGCGCATGAGCTCAGCTTTATTCGCCTCCAGCAGCCCGGCAAACGTTTCAATAATGGCCTGGCGCGTGGCGAAAGGCTGTTTTGCCCACGCCGGAAACGCACGACGCGCGGCATGACAGGCTTGTTCCACCTGGCTGGGGCTGGCGTCATTTCCCTTCCAGAGCACCTCATTACCTACCGGATTGGTCTTTACGCGCAGCTCGCCTTCGCCCGTTACCCAGTCACCGTTAATCCATAATGTCATGCTGTTTTCTCCTCAGGGCAGAGACGCACCAGACGAACCGTATCGCCGGCGTTACATTTCAGGGCATCCAGTTCTGCAGCCGTCAGCACCAGACGTTCACATTTCGGGTTAGTCCGCACCAGCATGGCGCGGAAGTGGGTGTAATTTTCGTTCGCCACCAGACATGCCGGCCAGTCGCCTGGCGCGGGCTGACCTTCAGAGACCTCTACCAGGCGGCTTTTACGGATCGCGCGAACGCGGTCGATATCGCACTCAAGCGTCGGTCCGCCGTCAAAGATGTCGACATAGTTACGGTAGCGGAAGCCCTCTTTCTCCAGCACTGCACGAGCTGGCGCGGTTTGCGGATGCACTTCGCCGATCACCGCCTGCGCTTCCGGGCTAAGGAAATGGGTATAGATAGGATGCTTCGGCATCAGCTCGGCAATAAAGGCTTTCTGGCCTGTGCCGCAGAGATAGTCTGCACGGCTGAACTCCATAGAGAAGAAGCGCTCGCCCAGGCTCTCCCAGAACGGCGAGTAGCCGGTGTCATCAATCACGCCGCGCATCTCGGCGACCACTTTTTCGTTAAAGCGATCGCGGAAGGCAGCCATAAACATAAAGCGCGATTTGGAGAGCAGATAACCGTTGCCCTCTTTGCGCCACGCCGGGTCGAGGAACAGCGTGCAGAGTTCGCTGGCACCCGTGTGGTCATTACAGAGAAACAGCGTCGGCAGCGCGTTATAGACGTTCAGCTCTTTCGACGCGTGAACCATGGTGCCAACGCGGTAGTTATACCACGGGTCGTTAAGACCGACGGCCACTTCAATGGCGCAGATCCCGGCCACCGTCCCCGTCTCGGTATCTTCCAGCACGAACACGTAGCCCTGTTCGCTTTTTGGCAACGTCCCCTGCCAGGTTTGCAGGGCGCGCTCAATGCGCGCCGACAGCGTTTTTTCATCGGCAGGAAGCGAGGTCAGCCCGCCTCCCGTCTTACCGGCAAGCTGCATGAGCCCGGCGATATCGCCGCGCTCAACGGGACGGATGACCATCATGATGACACCCCGGACTTCACTTTTTCACACGCCAGTGCAAATCGATCCAGACCGGTTTGCACCTCTTCCTCGCTGACAATCAGCGCGGGAGCAAAACGCACCACGTTGGCACCGGCAATCAGCACCATCACGCCCATTTTTGCCGCTTCCTGTGAAATAAGTTTAGCTTTTCCGGCAAACTCAGGGGTGAGCTCGCAGCCAATTAACAGCCCCAGGCCGCGAATTTCCTTGAACAGTCCGGTCTTGCCATTGATGGCGTTCAGGCGTTCAACAAACCAGTCGTGACGCTGCTTAACGCCCTTCAGCACCTCAGGGGTGTTAATGATGTCGAGAACCTGTCCGGCCACAGCGGTCGCCAGCGGGTTGCCGCCGTAGGTGGTGCCATGGGTGCCCACGGTCATCACGCTGGCGAATTTATCGGTCGTCAACGTGGCCCCAATCGGGAAGCCGCCGCCCAGCGCTTTGGCGGTTGAGAGAATATCCGGCGTCACGCCGTAGTGCATATACGCATACAGCTCGCCGGTGCGGCCGACGCCGGTCTGTACTTCGTCGAAAATCAGCAGCGCATTATGGCGATCGCACAATTCGCGCAGCCCCTGAAGGAATGCTTTTTGCGCCGGAAGCACGCCGCCCTCGCCCTGCATCGGTTCGACGATCACCGCGCAGGTGGTGTCGTTAATCAGCTCGCTGGCAGACTGCAGATCGTTATAGATGCCGTGGCGAATATCCGGCGGCAGCGGTGCGAAATCCTGCGAATAAGAGGGCTGACCGCCCGCGCTCACGGTAAACAGCGTGCGTCCGTGGAAGGCATTTTTAAATGCCACAATCCCGCTCTTGTGGGTACCGAACTTGTCGTGGGCATATTTACGTGCCAGCTTCAGCGCCGCTTCGTTGGCTTCCGCCCCGGAGTTACAGAAAAAGACTTTTTCGGCAAACGTCGCGTCAATGAGCTTTTTCGCCAGACGAAGCGCAGGCTCGTTGGTAAAACCGTTACCGGTATGCCAGAACTTCGCGGCCTGATCGTTCAGCGCCTGACGCAGCGCCGGATGCGCATGGCCCAGCGCATTCACCGCAATCCCCCCGGCAAAGTCGATGTACTCTTTCCCCTGCTGATCCCACAGGCGTGAGCCTTCCCCGCGAACCGGAATAAACGCCGCCGGCGCGTATACCGGCATCATCCATTCATCGAAATTTTCACGCGTAATTGACAGAGACATAGCGACCTCATCCGGTAAATAAAAGGTTATTTGAATGTTAAATAATTGAGTGTTTGCACTGTGAATGTAGATTGCAGCCTTCGTGCCAGCCAGCGATAAAAATGCATAAACGGGTTGAGGCAACAGAATATCAATGAGTTATGACATGGAGTTATTCACTGTTACTGCATAAAAAGTGAATATTTTTACGATAAGCGGCGCTTTGCCGCATGAAAATAAGAAAGAGTATGCAAAGGCCAAATATAATTCTGGAATTGTGATCGCTCGCGAAATTTCCCGGCCGTTTACGCCCTGTCCGGGGGCAAAACGCGTCAGGATGGTGCAAATATTGCACCACCGGCATTATCTGTCGCAGTTATTGGTCGAACCCGGTAACAGTTGATGCAAATTCTGCTACCATCCATGCACTATTCACCTTGCACTGGCAGCGACTATGAAATTTGTCTCTTTTAATATCAACGGCCTGCGCGCCCGTCCTCATCAACTGGAAGCCATTGTTGAGCAACATCAGCCCGATGTTATCGGCCTGCAGGAGACCAAGGTTCACGACGACATGTTCCCCCTCGAAGAAGTCGCGAAACTGGGTTACAACGTCTTCTACCACGGTCAGAAAGGTCACTATGGCGTCGCGCTGCTCACTAAAGAAACCCCGGTTTCCGTGCGTCGCGGCTTCCCCGGGGACAATGAAGAAGCGCAGCGCCGTATCATCATGGCGGAAGTGCCCTCTGCACTTGGCAATATCACGGTCATTAACGGCTATTTCCCACAGGGTGAGAGCCGTGACCACGAGACAAAATTCCCCGCCAAAGCGAAGTTTTATCAGGATCTGCAGAACTACCTGACAACCGAACTGAAAAAAGAGAATCCGGTGCTGATCATGGGCGACATGAATATCAGCCCGACGGATCGGGATATCGGCATAGGCGAAGAGAACCGCAAGCGCTGGCTACGTACCGGCAAATGTTCCTTCCTGCCGGAAGAGCGCGAGTGGATGGAACGCCTGCTGGGCTGGGGCCTGGTGGATACCTTCCGCCATGCGAACCCTGAAACCCAGGATCGCTTCTCGTGGTTTGACTACCGCTCAAAAGGCTTTGACGACAACCGTGGCCTGCGTATCGACCTGCTGCTGGCCAGCTTGCCGCTGGCTGAGCGCTGCATCGAAACCGGGATCGACTACGATATCCGCAGCATGGAAAAGCCATCGGACCATGCGCCGGTGTGGGCTAAATTCAAGCTCTGATCGCGCGTGAACAGTCGAAAATTACTCTTCCTGTGCGCCCTTCTGGGCGCATTTATTCTGACGTTTGTCATGCTGCCACCGGGCACGCTCTCTCTGGAAGGGGTTAAAACTCACCAGCAGACGTTACTCTCCTATGTCGACCGCGCGCCGCTGCAGAGCGCAATGATCTTTTTTGCACTCTACGTAGCGCTCTCCGCCCTGTCGCTTCCCGGCGCGGCGATCCTGACCCTGCTGGGCGGGACACTGTTTTCCCTGTGGGAAGGCACCGTGCTGGTCTCGTTTGCCTCTACGCTCGGGGCTACGCTGGCCATGCTTGCCAGCCGTTATCTCCTTCGCGACTGGGTTCAGCAGCGCTTTGCCCGACAGATGAATACGGTGAATACCGGTATGGCGCGCGAGGGTACGGCCTATCTTTTTGCCCTGCGCCTGATGCCGCTGTTCCCGTTTTTTGTGGTGAATTTGCTGATGGGGGTGACCCGCATCACGGTGAGGCGCTACTGGTGGGTTAGCCAGGTCGCCATGCTGCCCGCCACGGTTGTCTTCCTCAACGCCGGGCGCGAGCTGGGAAAAGTGACATCGCTGCACGATATTGTGTCGCCGGGTATGGTCTTCGCCTTTACACTATTGGGGTTATTGCCGCTGGCTACCCGCTGGCTGTATTCCCGTTACACCTCTTCGTTCAAAAAGTGAGGCATTATGCGCCGTGTGCGTTTTTGCACGTTTCTGACAGGCCTGCTGCTGGCCGCCCCCCTGTATGCCGCCGACAGCTGGCAAAGTATCCAGCAACAAGCCAACGGGCAGACTGTCTGGTTTAACGCCTGGGGAGGCGATCCGGCGGTCAACCGCTACCTTGAGTGGGTGAGCGGCGAGATGCAAACGCACTACGCCATTACCCTTAAAATCGTCCCGCTGGCCGACGCTGCCGATGCGGTAAAACGGATCCAGACCGAAGCCGCCGCGGGGCGCAAAACGAATGGCTCGGTCGACCTGCTGTGGGTCAACGGCGAAAACTTCCGCACGCTAAAAGAGGCTAATCTCCTGCAAACCGGGTGGGCGCAGAGGTTGCCCAACTGGCGCTATGTCGATACCCGCAAACCTGTCACCGAAGATTTCGCCATTCCCACAGACGGCGCGGAATCGCCGTGGGGCGGCGCGCAGCTAACCTTTATCGCCCGCAAAACCAGCATGCCGACGCCGCCAGAAGATCCGCAGGCGTTGCTGGATTACGCAAGGCAGAACCCCGGCAAGCTCAGCTATCCCCGCCCGCCCGATTTTACCGGTACCGCGTTCCTTGAGCAGCTGCTGATGACGCTCACGGCTCATCCGGATGCGTTGCAAAAAGCACCCGATGACACCTTTGCTCAGGTGACCGCCCCGCTCTGGGCGTATCTCGATAAATTGCACCCGCTGCTGTGGCGTGAAGGGAAAGACTTCCCTCCCTCGCCCGCCCGGATGGATACCCTGCTTGCCAGCGGGAGCCTGAATCTGTCGCTGACCTTTAACCCGGCGCATGGGCAGCAGAAAGTGGCGAGCGGCGAACTGCCTGCCGACAGCTACAGCTTTGGTTTTCGCAACGGGATGCTCGGCAACGTCCATTTTGTGGCGATTCCGGCCAATGCCAGCGCAAGCGCTGGCGCAAAAGTCGTCGCCAACTTCCTGCTGTCACCGCGGGCGCAAATCCGCAAGGCCGACCCGGCCATCTGGGGTGACCCGAGCGTGCTGGATGTGAAAACGTTGCCCGAAGATGAAGCAAAACAGCTGCTGGCTCATACGCCGCAGGGGCTGCCGAAGGTTCTGGCAGAGCCGCAGTCCGCCTGGGTTAACGCGCTGGAGCAGGAATGGCTGCGTCGTTACGGCACCCGTTAAGCTGGCTTGTCTGGCTGGCGATGGCGATTATTTATCTGCCGCTCCTGCCCGCCGGTGCCATGCTGCTTGCTCCGGCATTTTCTGTCGTTAACTGGCAGCGGCTGCTGAACGACCCACAATTGCCTCAGGCAGCCATCGCCACCCTGGTTTCAACGCTTATCGCCACGCTGGGGGCGTTGTTTATCGCCCTTTCTCTCGTGGCCCTTTTCTGGCCCGGCAAACGCTGGCGGCGTCTCAGTACGCGCCTGCCGTGGCTGCTGGCCGTGCCCCATGTGGCTTTCGCCTCCAGCGCGTTGCTGCTGTTTGCCGAAGGCGGTCTGTTTTATCAGGTCTGCACCGTCTGTTCACCTCCGTATGACCGCTACGGCATCGGGCTGGGTCTGACGCTCGCGGTCAAAGAGAGCGCGTTTGTACTGTGGGCGATTTACGCCGTGCTGCCGGAAAAACGGCTCGCACCGCAGAAGATTGTCCTGCAGACCTTCGGCTACGGGCGTTTTCAGACGCTTAACTGGCTGCTCCTTCCGGCGATCGCGCCGGTACTCGGCGCGGTGATGCTGGCGGTGCTGGCGTGGTCGCTGTCCGTCGTGGACGTGGCGATCGTTCTCGGGCCCGGTAACCCGCCGACGCTGGCCGTGCTGGCCTGGCAGTGGCTGAGCCAGGGAGACGTACAGCAGCAGGCAAAAGGGACGCTGCTGTGCCTGCTTCTCCTTCTGCTGCTGGCCGCGCTTGCTGCGCTGGGCTACGGGCTGCGGAAGGTGTGGCGTCGCACGTTTGCACATCCGACGGGCGCACGCCACAGGTCACATCTCGCCCTGCCAGAGCGTGTATTCAGCGGATTTCTGCCCGCGTGCGGGATACTTTGCGCCGCGGTGCTGTTGATGCTGGCCCAACGGGACGATGTTGGCCCGGTGAGTACCAGCCTTTCTTTCGGTCTGCTGTCGAGCCTTGTCGCCCTGATCGTCATTTTTCTCTGGCTGGAATGGGGGCCGCAGCGAGGCGCTCCGTGGGTGTGGTTACCGCTCGCGCTCACGGCGCTACCGCTGGTCACGGGGCAATATGCCATTGCGTTACATCTGGGCCTCGACGGGCACTATGCCGCCGTGCTCTGGAGCCATCTGCTCTGGGTACTCCCCTGGATGCTGCTGGTGCTGCAACCGGCCTGGCAAAGGCTCGATCCCCGGCTTATTCTTACCGCCAGGACGCTCGGCTGGCGGCGGGCAAAAATCTTCTGCCTGCTGAAATGCCCTCTGCTGGTGCGCCCTGCGCTGCTGGCCTTTGCCACCGGTTTTTCAGTCAGCATGGCGCAATATATGCCGACGCTGTGGCTGGGCGCAGGTCGTTTCGCCACGCTGACCACCGAGACCGTCGCGCTCAGCAGCGGGGGCAGCATCCCGGTTCTCGCTAACCGGGCGCTGGGTTTACTGCTGGTCACGGGCACGGTGTTCGGTCTGGCCTCACTCTTCTCCCGCCTTGCGGGCCGCTATCGTCAGGGATTACGTTAATGTTGAAGGTAAAGGATCTCACCATCGAACCGCTTTTCCGCGAGGTCAATTTTTGCGTTCCCCGCGGGGAGATCGTCACCCTGATGGGCCCCTCCGGCAGCGGAAAATCGACCCTTTTTTCCTGGATGGTCGGCGCGCTGTCAGATGATTTTCAGGCACGGGGCGAGCTGTGGCTCGATGAGCGTCGCTGCGACGGCCTTCCCGTCGAATCTCGCGGGCTGGGCATTCTCTTTCAGGACGCGCTGCTGTTTGACGCGTTCAGCGTCGGACAAAATTTGCTGCTGGCGTTGCCTGAGCGGATCGCCGGACGCGCACGTCGGGAAGCCGTCGAGCTGGCGCTGAATTCCGCCGGGCTTGGCGACCGTTACGCCAGCGACCCGGCAACCCTTTCCGGCGGTGAGCGCGCCCGGGTGAGTCTGCTGCGCGCCCTGCTCGCTGAACCGCAGGCACTGCTGCTGGATGAGCCCTTCAGTCGCCTCGATAAAGCGTTACGCACGACGTTTCGGGCCTGGGTGTTTGACACCGTCCGGGCGCGCAATATTCCGGTGGTGCTGGTCACCCATGATGAGGACGATATTCCGCCCGCCGGCGAGGTGATTGAGATTTCTCGCTGGCAATAATGTGCTAACGCAATGTTTTCCGTTTCGGGAGAGACGACAATGCCCCCCTCTTTTACTGACGTCAGGTTATTCGATGAAACGTGTTTCTCAACTGACCGCGCTGGCCCTGCTCTGCGGCCTCGCTTCGTTTTCCTCTCAGGCGGCTGAAATGGCCAATTCACTCACGCTGTCCCAGCTTCAGGCGCAGCACGGTACGCCTGTCGACACCCGCGCCAGCGCGTTCTACAACGGCTGGCCGCAGACCCTCAGCGGTCCTTCCGGGCATGAACCCGCAGCGCTCAACCTTGCGGCCAGCTGGCTTGACGCAATGAGCGACGAACAGCTGGCGCGCTGGGCTAAACAGCATCAGCTTTCGCCTGCGACGCCTGTCGCGCTGTACGGCGACGATAGCGCCAACCTTGCGGTGAAAGCGCGCCTGGAGAAAGCCGGATATCACGCTATCTCGCTGCTCAGCGATGCCCTGCAAACCCCGGACCGCCTGCAGCGTCTGCCGCACTTTGAACAGCTGGTCTATCCACAGTGGATCCACCAGCTCCAGCAGGGTAAACCGGTGACAGCCGCGCCCGCGGGTGAATGGAAAGTCATAGAAGCGGCCTGGGGCGCGCCGAAGTTTTATCTGCTGAACCATATTCCCGGCGCGGGATACATCGACACCAACGAAGTGGAAAGCGAGCCGCTGTGGAATAAAGTCTCCGACGACAAGCTGAAAGCGATGCTGGCGAAGCACGGGATCCGTCACGATACCACCGTCATTTTGTATGGTCGTGACGTTTACGCCGCCGCGCGCGTGGCGCAGATTATGCTGTATGCAGGCGTGAAGGATGTGCGCATACTCGATGGCGGCTGGAAGGCGTGGTCAGATGCGGGTCTGCCGGTTGAACGCGGTACGCCAGGGAAAGTGAAACCCGCCCCTGATTTTGGCGCACCGATCCCTGGTCAGCCGCAACTGATGGTGGATATGGAACAGGCGCGCGGTATGCTGCACCGCCAGGATGCCTCTCTCGTCAGTATTCGTTCGTGGCCGGAATTTATCGGCGAAACCAGCGGCTACAGCTACATCAAGCCAAAAGGTGACATTGCCGGCGCCCGCTGGGGCCACGCGGGAAGCGATGCCACCCACATGGAAGATTTCCACAACCCGGACGGCACCATGCGCAGCGCCGACGACATCACCGCCATGTGGAAAACGTGGGATATCCTGCCGGAGCAGCACGTCGCCTTTTACTGCGGCACCGGCTGGCGAGCGGCTGAAACCTTTATGTACGCCCGGGCGATGGGCTGGAAGAACGTCGCCGTCTATGACGGCGGCTGGTATGAGTGGAGCAGTCACCCGCAGAACCCGGTCTCCCGCGGTGAGCGCGGGCCCGAGAGTACGCGTTAAGGTTTGAGTGACTTTAGCGTCACATAACCGCTCCAGATGCGCGTTGTGGTGGTCAGCCAGCACAACGCGCCAAATATCCACGCGAACACGGCAAAATGGGCCGGAAACAGGCAGCAGAGCACGAACAGCACGATGGTCTCCGTCCCCTCCGTTAACCCGCCGATGTAGTAAAACGACTTGTGCGCATAGCCGGGGTTGTCGATATTGTGCTTCGCCGCAAGTGCCGCAAAGGCCAGAAAGCTGCTCCCGGTGCCAATAAATGCGAACAGCAGCCAGGCGGCAGCCAGCGTATTCTGCTCAGGTGCCGCCAGCGCAAAGCCAAACGGCACCAGCGCATAGAACAGGAAATCGAGCGCGATATCCAGAAACCCTCCCGCATCCGTGAGCCCTCTCCGGCGCGCCAGCGCACCGTCAAGACCATCCAGCAGGCGGTTCAGGACGATGGCGACCAGTGCTGCCGGGTACCAGCCGAGGGCCAGAAATGGCAACGTCAGCAGGCCGATGGCAAACCCCGCCAGGGTAAGTCCGTCGGGCGTAATGCCCGGCTTATCCAGCGCAGAGACCAGACGATTCAGCCCGGGTTTTATCCGTGGGTGCAGGTGACGGTCAAGCATCAGGCTTCCCTTTAAACGTGGCGCACAGCCCCTGCGCCGGAATATCCAGCGCGGCGTTAAAGCGGGCGGAGAGATTCTGAAAGGCGATGAGCGCCGTCATTTCAGTAATAACCTCATCGGTAAAGTGGCGTTTCAGCGCCGTTTTGATTGCTTCATCCACCCTGGGCGGCGTGGCGGTGACCGCCTCAGCATAGGCCAGCGCCGCGCGCTCTTGTTCACTGAACAGGTCAGAGTCTGACCAGTCGCTCACGGCCTGGACTTTATCCAGCGCCCCGCTGCGCTCGGCCAGACGCAGGCTGTTAGCATCAATGCAAAAAGCACAGTGGCACAGCTGCGATACCCGCGTCATCAGCAGCGAGCGGAGTTGCGGCGTCAGGCGCGCGTTTCTTCGCTCCAGAAAACCGACAAACAATACGACCAGCCAGAACAGACGCGGCATGCGCCCCCACCAGCGCGTGGGATTCAGGACCGCACCAAAGTGTTTTCGCTGCATGGCGGCAATCGGTTTTACGCTCGCCGGAAGGGTTGGGATGGGTTCTACCCAGGTGGACGACTCTTTCACCTGTTTCTCCTGATGACTGGACTCTTTGAAAGGGCACGATAATATGTCGTTTTTCGCTATCAAGTATTGACGACCATGCTAAAAACAGTCGATGTCGTTGCGGCCATCATCGAAAAAGACGACAAAATTTTACTGGCGCAGCGCCCTGCTCACGCCGATCAACCGGGAATGTGGGAATTCGCTGGCGGAAAAGTCGAGGCCGGTGAAACCCAGCCTCAGGCGCTAATCCGCGAGCTGCGTGAAGAGTTGGGTATTGAGGCGCAGCCCGTGCAGTATGTGGCAAGCCACCAGCGCGAAGTGTCGCAGCGGTTAATCAACCTGCACGCCTGGTATGTTCCTGCCTTTAGCGGAGCGTTAACCGCACACTACCACAGCGCGCTGGCGTGGTGCACGCCGGAAGAGGCGTTGAGCTACGACCTGGCCCCGGCGGATATTCCGCTGCTGGAGGCGTTTATTCTTTTACGCGCCGCCAGACCAGCGGGTTCGTGCTGATCGCGCGTTCATCACGCTGGCATTGCAGCAAAATCCCGTCCGCTTTTACCACTGCTCCTTCAGAATAATTTTGATCCTGATAGATACAGCACTGGTTACAGGGTTGCGCACGCTGGCCGCCGGAGCTAAAGACCTCCGGCGGGACATTCACCTCCACGTCCGGGCGAATGCGGTCAGCCTGCGCGCCAGCGGTCAACATCAACGAAAATGCAGCCATCACGTAACGATTCATAGACTTGTCTTCCTGTTATGTCCTGATAATGACTATAACGGTTAATCGGGCAGAATCTTTAATTTCACACATCATCGCTTTTTGTTATGACGCAGCGCGGGTCATTAATTTCCCTTTCACCCTACATTTCTGCTTGCTTCACAAAGCAGTACGGGTGGTATAGTCAAAAAAACAACACAAATCGCATAAGCAATATACATAAATGACTATAAGGGGTTCTTATATCTATGGATCAGACACGCTCTCTGGAAAGCTTTCTTGCCCATGTTCAGCAGCGCGACCCGCATCAGAGCGAGTTCGCTCAGGCCGTTCGTGAAGTGATGACCACCCTGTGGCCTTTCCTTGAAGAAAACCCGCGTTATCGTCAACTGTCGCTGCTGGAACGTCTGGTTGAGCCAGAACGGGTGATCCAGTTCCGCGTGACCTGGGTGGATGACCGCAATCAGGTCCAGGTCAACCGCGCCTGGCGCGTGCAGTTTAACTCCGCCATCGGCCCGTTTAAGGGCGGCATGCGTTTCCACCCTTCCGTGAACCTGTCGATCCTGAAATTCCTCGGCTTTGAGCAGACGTTTAAAAACGCGCTCACCACCCTGCCGATGGGCGGCGGGAAAGGCGGGAGTGACTTCGATCCTAAGGGGAAAAGCGAAGGTGAAGTGATGCGTTTCTGTCAGGCGCTGATGACCGAGCTCTGGCGCCACCTTGGTCCGGACACCGACGTACCGGCGGGGGATATCGGCGTGGGGGCCCGCGAAGTGGGCTTTATGGCCGGGATGATGAAAAAGCTTTCCAACAACAGCGCCTGCGTCTTTACCGGCAAAGGATTGTCGTTTGGCGGGAGTTTGATTCGCCCGGAGGCGACCGGATATGGTCTGGTCTATTTCACCGAGGCGATGCTCAAACGTCACGGGTTAGGGTTTGAAGGGATGCGCGTGGCGGTGTCCGGCTCCGGTAACGTGGCGCAATACGCTATCGAAAAAGCGATGCAGTTTGGCGCCCGCGTGGTGACGGCCTCGGACTCCCGTGGCACGGTGGTGGATGAAGCGGGCTTTACGGCAGAAAAACTGGCGCGCTTGTGCGAAATTAAAGCCAGCCGCGACGGGCGGCTCGCAGACTATGCCCAGGAATTTGGGTTGACGTATCTGGAAGGCAAGCAGCCGTGGGGTGTTCCGGTGGATATTGCCCTGCCGTGCGCCACGCAAAACGAACTGGACGTGGACGCCGCGCGCACGCTGATCGGCAACGGCGTGAAGGCGGTGGCCGAAGGGGCGAATATGCCGACCACCATCGATGCGACGAATCTGTTCCTCGAAGCGAGCGTGCTGTTTGCCCCAGGCAAGGCCGCCAATGCGGGCGGCGTGGCAACCTCCGGCCTTGAGATGGCGCAAAACGCCGCGCGTCTTGGCTGGAAGGCGGAGAAAGTGGATGCCCGTTTGCACCATATCATGCTGGATATTCACCACGCCTGCGTGGAGTACGGCGGTGAAGCGTCGCAAACTAACTACGTGCGCGGAGCGAATATCGCCGGATTCGTGAAGGTGGCGGATGCGATGATTGGGCAGGGTGTGATTTAAGCTTTCACTGTGTTCTCGCCCTGTAGGCCCGGTAAGGCGTAGACGCCACCGGGCTTTTTTTCAGGCCGCAGAGCTGCTTTTCGCCGGGTGGCGGCTTCGCCTTACCCGGCCTACGGTTTAAGAAGCTGCCGCGCTCTTTTTCTTTTTAAAGGGCTTCTTCGCGCCGCTACCCGGCGCAACCATCCCTCTGAACCGCTTCACCGGTGTACTGCGTGCCTGATCGATCAACTGATACAGCGTCCCCACCAGCGGCTGCATAAAGTCCTGGTAGCGGCACTGCTTTTCACTGATTTGCGTCAGCACAGATTCCCAGTGTGCGGTCATGTCCGGCCTCGCGGCCAGCTCCGGAAGGGAGTGGATGAGCGCCCGGCCCGGCTCCGTGGAGTGGATATAGCGTCCTTTTTTCTCCAGGAAGCCGCGCTTGAACAACAGTTCGATGATCCCCGCTCGCGTCGCTTCCGTACCCAGACCGTCGGTGGCGCGCAGGATTTTCTTCAGATCTTTATCCTGCACGAATCGGGCAATCCCGGTCATGGCCGACAGCAGCGTCGCATCGGTGAAATGGCGTGGCGGCTGGGTCTGACGTTCAACCACTTCACCTTTCTCGCACAATAACTCGTCATCTTTCGCGACTACCGGCAGCGGCGTACCGTCGTTCTCCTCGTCACGCTCTTTGTTGCCGAGCAGCGTGCGCCAGCCCGCTTCCGCGAGGAAACGCGCTTTGGCGATAAACTTACCTTTGGCAATCTCAAGCTCAATGACGCATTTGCGGAACACCGCGTCCGGGCAGAACTGCATCAGATACTGACGGGCGATGAGGTTATAGACCTTCGCTTCGTTATCCGTCAGGTTAACGTGGCTGGCGCGTGCCGTCGGGATAATTGCATGGTGGGCATCCACCTTTTTATCATCCCAGCAGCGGTTATGGGTGTCCGGGTTCACCACCGGCTGCGGCAGGAGATCGGCGGCGTGTACGCTTATCGCGTTCAGTACCGCGTGGCGACCGGCAAAATGTTCTTCCGGCAGATAACGGCTATCCGAACGCGGATAGGTGATCAGCTTGTGGGTTTCATAGAGCTTCTGGCAGATATCCAGCACGTTTTGCGCGCTGAGGCCAAAGCGCTTCGCCGCCTCAATCTGCAAGGCCGAGAGCGAAAATGGCAGCGGTGCGGGTTCTGATTCCCGTTTATCGTTATAGCTGGTGACGATGGCAGGCTGACCGGTAATACGGTTAACCACATGCTCCGCCAGCGGACGGTGCAGCAAGCGTCCCTCTTCATCCTGGTACGATTCACAGGCATCGCTCGGCTGCCAGACGGCGGTAAAGCGTTCGTCCTTAGGCGTAACGATATGCGCTTTCACTTCAAAGAAATCTTTGGCGACGAAGTTCTCAATCTCTTCATCACGACGCACCACCAGCCCCAGCACCGGCGTCTGCACGCGGCCCACGGAGAGTACCCCCTGATAGCCCGCATTACGCCCGAGGATGGTGTAGGCGCGGGTCATGTTGATCCCGTACAGCCAGTCAGCGCGCGCGCGCGCAAGCGCCGAGACGCACAGCGGGATAAACTCGCTGTTGGCACGCAGACGCGAGATCGCACGCTCTACCGCCTGCGGGTTGAGGTCGTTTATCAGGCAGCGCTGTACCTGCTGGCGTTTTTCCGGCGCCAGCTCGAGATAGTCCAGCACTTCATCTACCAGCAGTTGCCCTTCCCTGTCCGGGTCACCTGCGTGAACCACTTCAGAGGCTTCGTGCAGGAAACGCTTGATCACGTTCAGCTGTTTGGTCACCGAAGGCCGGGGCTGCAGGCGCCATTTTTCCGGCACGATGGGCAGATCGTTGAGGTTCCAGCGGGCGTAGCGGCTGTCGTAGACGTCCGGCTGCGCCTGCTCAAGCAGGTGACCAATACACCAGGTCACCACCTGCCCGTTACCGCATTCGATAAAGCCGTCGCCCTTGCGGTGCGGCTTCGGCAACACGTCGGCGATGGCGCGCGCCAGGCTCGGCTTTTCGGCAATAAACAACCGCATCGAATTAACGGATCTCAATCATCGGTCGGCCACCGCGTGCGGTCACCAGCTCGCCGATCGCGGTCAGGGTAATGCCAAACTCGGCGGCCGTTGCCTGAACGTCCGCTTCGGCTTCCGGTGTGACCGCCAGCAGCAGGCCGCCGGAAGTTTGTGGATCGCACAGCAGGTTGCGCCACTCTTCAGGCATCTCGCCCATCAGGTGACCGTAGCTGGCAAAGTTGCGCTGAGTACCGCCCGGCACCGCGCCCTGCGCAATGTACTCTTCCACGCCCGGCAGTTTCGGCACGTCCTGATACCAGACCTGTGCCTGCACGCCCGCGCCCTGACACACTTCGGAGAGGTGTCCCAGCAGACCAAAACCGGTCACATCGGTCATCGCCTTCACGCCGTCGATATTGGCGAATGCCGCGCCCGCAAGGTTCATCTGGCACATCACTTCCGTTGCCAGACCTTTGTGTTCCGGCTTCAGCAGGGATTTTTTCTCGGCGGTCGTGAGTACGCCAATGCCGAGCGGCTTGGTGAGGAACAGCTTGCAGCCCGCCTGCGCGGTGCTGTTGCGCTTCACGCGCTCGGTCGGCACCACGCCCGTGACGGCCAGGCCAAAAATAGGTTCAGGCGCGTCAATCGAGTGACCACCGGCCAGCGCAATTCCCGCCTGCTGACAGGCGAAACGGCCGCCATCAATGACGTCGCGGGCAATTTCCGGCGCGAGGGTATTAATTGGCCAGCCCAGAATGGCGATGGCCATAATCGGCTTACCGCCCATCGCGAAGATATCACTGATGGCGTTGGTGGCCGCAATGCGCCCGAAATCGAAGGGGTTATCGACAATCGGCATAAAGAAGTCAGTGGTGCTGATAATGCTGGTGCCGTTACCTAAGTCATAAACTGCAGCATCGTCACGCGTTTCATTGCCGACAAGCAGGTTCGGGTCGACAAACTTCGCCTGTTCACTGTGCAGAATGGTCTCCAGCACTTTCGGGGAAATTTTACAACCGCAACCGGCTCCGTGGCTGTACTGCGTTAAACGAATGGTTTGCTCGCTCATGGACGTCTCCTGTCATCTCAATCGCGCTATGGTAGCGCTCATTCCATAAAGAGGTAAGTATGACTGTCTGAATTCTGCGGCAGATGCTCAGAATCCAGACAGTTTAGCGTGGGTTATCAGAAACGGCTGACGAAAGGCGAAGTGTCCGGCACGCTGATGGTGCTGGAGGCTTTAAGCTGCGGCGTACCGAGGTAGAGGAAACCGACAATTTTATCGTGCTCACCGCAGCCAAAACCGTCACGGACTACCGGGCTCTCGGTCAGCGGACCGGTACGCCAGATACCGTTAAACCCCTGTGCGACAGCGGCCATTTGCATCGCCATTACCGCGCAGCCAGCAGACATTTCCTGCTCCCAGACCGGGACTTTGTGGCCAGCCTGACATTTCGCCACGACGGCGATGATCATCGGCGCACGGAACGGCGCATTGCGCGCTTTATCGATACCTTTCTCATCCTGCCCGACGGCAACCGCGCCCTGCTCCAGCAGCTGGCTGAAACGATCGCGGCCTTCACCTTCAATCACAAAGAAGTGCCACGGCTGCAGCGTGCCGTGATCGGGGGCACGCATCCCGGCACGCAGAATGTTTTCCAGCTGCTCGCCCGCCGGGGCAGGTTCGGCCAGACGTGACGCGCTGCGGCGGTTAACAAGCAGTTCAAGTGCGTCCATTGGTTAACTCCTTTATTGAAATTTACTCACAAAATTAACACGGCCGCAGATTTTGTTACAGCCTGGCAGGCGATTCCTGCTGACAAGTGGCGGTTGGGTCATTACGATAACCCAACATTACCGTCCAGTGGCGACGGAAACAGTCATTTTCTGGTTAGGGAGAATACATGCGAACCCTTTGGCGAATCTTTGCCGGTTTCTTTAAATGGACGTGGCGACTGCTCAACTTCGTCCGCAACCTGGTGATGAACATCTTCTTCATCCTGCTGGTTCTGGTTTGCGCAGGCATCTGGATGCATATCAGCAATGCGAATCAGGCGCAGCATTCAACTCGCGGGGCGCTGTTACTCGATATCACCGGCGTCATCGTGGATAAACCGTCCACCAGCAACCGTCTGGGGGTCATTGGACGTCAGCTGTTTGGCGCGACGTCCGACCGCCTGCAGGAAAACTCCCTGTTCGATATTGTCGATACTATCCGTCAGGCCAAAGACGACCGAAATATCACCGGGATCGTACTGGATCTGAAAGATTTTGCCGGAGGCGACCAGCCTTCAATGCAGTACATCGGTAAAGCGCTGCGTGAATTCCGCGACAGCGGTAAGCCAGTGATCGCCGTGGGCGACAGCTACAGCCAGGGGCAATATTATCTGGCAAGCTTCGCCAACAAGATCTGGCTCTCTCCGCAGGGGACGGTCGACCTGCACGGCTTTGCCACCAACGGCCTGTACTACAAATCGCTGCTCGACAAGCTGAAAGTGACGACCCACGTCTTCCGCGTCGGCACCTATAAATCAGCCGTGGAGCCGTTTATTCGCGACGATATGTCCCCTGCTGCCCGTGAAGCGGACAGCCGCTGGATTGGCGAGCTGTGGCAAAACTATCTGGGCACCGTGGCCGCTAACCGCCAAATTACCGCTGAGCAGGTCTTCCCGGGCGCACGTGGCGTGCTGGAGGGTCTGCGTAAGGTTGACGGCGATACCGCGAAATATGCCCTCGACAATAAACTCGTTGATGCGCTGGGTACCAGTGCGGATATCGAAAAAGCCCTGACCAAACAGTTTGGCTGGAGCAAAGAGGACAAAAACTACAGCGCCATCAGTATGTATGACTACGCTGCGAAAAAACCGGACGAGAGCGGTGACAGCGTAGCCGTGGTGTTTGCTAACGGCGCCATCATGGACGGTCAGGAAACCCCGGGTAACGTCGGCGGTGACACTACCGCGTCGCAAATCCGTGACGCGCGCCTTGACCCGAAAGTGAAAGCCATTGTTCTGCGCGTAAACAGCCCAGGCGGCAGCGTGAGCGCCTCCGAAGTGATCCGCGCTGAGCTGGCCGCAGCCCGCGCTGCGGGCAAACCGGTCGTCGTCTCCATGGGCGGAATGGCGGCATCAGGTGGGTACTGGATCTCCACGCCAGCCAACTACATTGTGGCTAACCCAAGTACGCTGACGGGTTCTATCGGCATCTTCGGGGTGATTAACACCGTGGAAAACAGTCTGGATTATCTGGGCGTGCACACCGACGGTGTTTCTACGTCGCCGCTGGCAGATGTGTCGATAACGAAATCCCTGCCGCCGGAAGTGTCGGATATGATGCAGCTGAGCATTGAGAACGGGTATAAGCGCTTTATTACGCTGGTGGCTGACTCGCGTAAAAAGACGCCTGAACAGATTGACCAGATTGCTCAGGGCCACGTCTGGACAGGTCAGGACGCGAAGAACAACGGACTGGTGGACAGTCTGGGTGACTTTGACGACGCCGTGAAGAAAGCGGCCGACCTGGCGAAGCTCAAGCAATGGCACATTGAGTATTATCAGGATGAGCCGTCATTCTTTGATATGGTGATGGACAGCATGTCTGTCTCCGTTCGCGCCATGCTGCCGGAGGCGCTGCAGGCTTACCTGCCTGCGCCGGTTGCCACGGCAGCGAAAGCGATGAAGACGGAAAGCGATAAGCTCGCGGCCTTTAACGATCCACAAAGTCGTTACGCGTTTTGCCTGACCTGCGCGAACGTCCGTTAAAAACCGTCCCCTCTTCTCGCGAAGAGGGGATTTTTTTCTTTTGAAGAACAAGAACTCACTACCATGCAGAAGAAATCGATTTATGTAGCCTACACTGGCGGTACCATCGGTATGCAGCGCTCTGAAAATGGCTATATTCCTGTCTCCGGCCACCTTCAGCGTCAGCTTGCGTTGATGCCTGAGTTCCACCGTCCGGAAATGCCTGACTTTACCATCCATGAATACGAGCCGCTGATGGACTCCTCCGACATGACGCCAGAAGACTGGCAGCACATCGCGGATGACATTAAAGCGCATTACGACCAGTACGACGGCTTCGTGATCCTGCATGGTACCGACACCATGGCGTTCACGGCCTCGGCGCTCTCCTTCATGCTGGAGAACCTGAGCAAGCCGGTTATCGTCACCGGGTCGCAAATTCCGCTGGCGGAGTTACGCTCCGACGGGCAGATCAACCTGCTGAACTCCCTGTACGTGGCGGCAAATTACCCGATTAACGAAGTCTCGCTGTTCTTCAACAACCGTCTGTATCGCGGCAACCGCACGACGAAAGCCCATGCCGATGGTTTTGACGCCTTCGCCTCACCGAACCTGCAGCCGCTGCTGGAAGCCGGGATTCATATCCGGCGTCTGGGCACGCCGCCTGCACCGAATACCGCTGGCGAGCTGATTGTGCATCCGATTACCCCGCAGCCCATCGGCGTGGTTACCATTTACCCGGGTATTTCCGCCGACGTGGTCCGCAACTTCCTGCGCCAGCCAGTGAAAGCGCTGATCCTGCGCTCCTACGGCGTGGGCAACGCCCCGCAGAACGGTGAGTTTCTGAAAGAGCTTCAGGAAGCCAGCGAACGCGGAATTGTGGTGGTGAACCTGACCCAGTGTATGTCCGGCAAAGTGAATATGGGTGGCTATGCCACCGGCAACGCGCTGGCACATGCGGGTGTCATCAGCGGTTTCGATATGACCGTTGAGGCGACGCTGACTAAACTTCACTATTTACTGAGTCAGGATCTGGACATTCAGTCCATTCGCAACGCCATGATGCAAAATCTGCGCGGTGAACTGACCCCTGACGAATAAGGAGGCCTCATGACGCAACGCGCCCTGCTACTGGTCGATTTGCAAAATGATTTCTGCGCCGGCGGCGCGCTGGCCGTCGCCGAAGGTGACAGCACCGTTGACGTGGCGAATACGCTGATTGACTGGTGTAAAGCCCGCGGTGAAGCGGTGGTCGCCAGCCAGGACTGGCACCCGGCTAACCACGGCAGTTTTGCCAGCCAGCACAACGTCGAACCGTTCACTCAGGGTGAACTCGACGGGCTGGCGCAAACCTTCTGGCCGGATCATTGCGTGCAGCAAACGGAAGGCGCGGCGCTGCATCCGCTCCTGAATCAGAAAGCCATCGACGCGGTGTTCCATAAGGGTGAAAACCCGACAATAGATAGCTACAGCGCGTTTTTTGATAACGGTCATCGTCAGAAGACAGCGCTGGACGCGTGGTTACGCCACCATGAAATCACGGAGCTGATTGTGCTGGGGCTGGCGACAGATTACTGCGTGAAGTTTACCGTACTGGACGCGCTCCAGTCAGGCTACACCGTCAGCGTGATCACCGACGGCTGCCGCGGCGTGAACATTCACCCTCAGGACAGTGCTCAGGCGTTTATGGAGATGGCTGCCGAAGGCGCGACGCTGTATACCCTGGCAGACTGGCTGGAAACGCAGGCGTAGTTTTTTAAGCCGGGTGGCGGCTTCGCCTTACCCGGCCTACTTTCTCTGGAGCGCAGCGCCACCCGGCATTTCTTCTCCAATCCCCATAAAGTGAACTCCCTCGCATCCTCAGCGAAGCGGCAATGCTATTCTCGTCAGGTTGTTTTTTCGCCACGCCTTTTCTGTGGCGTGGTTATTTTTATTAAGTCAAAGAGGAAATTATATGAAACGTTTGCCCTTGCTGGCAGCATTACCCTTGCTTTGCGCGTCACTGGCTTCCGCTGCACCCCTGATGTCCGTCGGCTATTTCAACGGGGGTGGCGATGTCACCGCCGGACCGGGTGGCGACATTAATAAACTGGATGTCCGCCAGATCACCCACCTGAACTATTCGTTTGGTCTGGTCTACAACAACGAGAAAGACGAAACCAACGCCGCGCTGAAAGATCCGACGAAACTGCATCAGATCTGGCTTTCGCCAAAAGTGGCATCCGATCTGGCCTTAATCCCCACTCTGCGTAAACAAAACCCGCACCTTAAAGTGCTGCTCTCTGTTGGCGGCTGGGGTGCGCGTGGTTTCTCTGGCGCAGCGGCCACCAAAGAGAGTCGTGCGGTGTTTATCCGATCCGCCCAGGAGGTTGTCGACAAATACGGTCTGGACGGGATTGATCTCGACTGGGAGTACCCGGTCAACGGCGCGTGGGGACTGGTTGCCAGCACGCCAGCCGACAGGGACAACTTCACCGCGCTGCTGAAAGAGATGCGCGACGCATTCGGGCAGAAAAAGCTGGTGACCATTGCGGTAGGCGCCAATGCGGAAAGTCCGAAAAGCTGGGTGGATGTCAAAGCCATCGCTCCCCTGCTCGACTACATCAACCTGATGACCTACGACATGGCGTATGGTACCCAGTATTTTAACGCCAACCTCTATGATTCCAGCGCCTGGCCGACGGTGGCTGCTGCCGATAAATACAGCGTGGACTTTGTGGTAAATAACTATCTGGCCGCGGGACTGAAACCACAGCAGATGAACCTCGGGATCGGGTTTTACGGTCGCGTACCGAAACGCGCCGTTGAGCCGGGTATCGACTGGAGCAAGCCGGACGCACAAAAAAATCCGGTCACCCAGCCCTACTTTGGACCGCAGGAGCTCGGCTTGTTCAGGTCGCTCGGCTATGACCTGTCCAAAGATACCTACGTGAAGTACAACGATATCGTGAAAAAGCTGCTGAACGATCCGCAGAAGCGTTTTACCGAGCACTGGGACGACCAGGCGAAAGTGCCGTGGCTCTCCGTGGAAGCAGCCGACGGCAAGGCGCTCTTTGCGATTTCGTATGAGAACCCACGTTCCGTGGCGATCAAAGCGGACTACATTAGACAGAAAGGTCTCGCCGGGGCGATGTTCTGGGAGTATGGCGCGGACGATAACAACCAGTTAGCGAAGCAGCTGGCAGAGTCATTAGGGATCCCGCAAAAGTAGCGACGCATTCAAACCCTCTCCCCGTGGGAGAGGGTTGGATGAAGGCATCAGCCCGCACGGTTATTGCATTTTCAGCGTCGCAATTGGCTTCGGCGTGATGCCAAAATCTTCTTTCAGCTCTCGCTTGCTTTTCATCACCATCTGGCCGTTGGTATCGATCGTCATGTGCTGCGCGTCAGTATTGTTGCGCGCCTGCCACAGCATCACCAGCTGCAAACTGTTCTCTTTTTGCTCAGGGGTAAGCGCCACGCCATCCGGCCATTTTCCCAGTTCAACGGCGGTGACCAGACGCTGATAAACGTCCGGGGTCATCCCGTTAATCATGTCATCAATATTCACGATCTCTCCCTTTCAAAGGAATAATTTGCTGAATCGTTTTTTCAACCCTTGATCTGGTCGCCGTTTTCATCATCCGTGAAGCTCATGGAGGCCGAATTGACGCAGAAACGCTCCCCCGTTGGCTGTGGACCATCCGGGAAGACGTGCCCCAGGTGTGCGTCGCAGGTCCCGCAACGGATTTCCGTGCGCACCATGCCGTGCGAGGTGTCAGTCAGATAGCGGATGGCCTCATCGCTCACCGGCTCGTAAAAGCTCGGCCAGCCGCAGCCGGAATCGAATTTCGTTTGTGAGTTAAACAGCGGGGCATCACAGACCAGACAGTGATAGACGCCGTCTCGCTTATTGTGCAGTAAACGCCCGGTGAATGGCGGTTCCGTGCCGTGGTTCTGCGTCACGTAAAACTGCATTTCTGTGAGGTTTTTTTTCAAATCGTCAGGGTTACGTTGGTTCGACATATGCTTACATCTCGCTGTAGAAACAGACATCTTTTAACCCGGATTCTAACAAAACATTAACACCCTTGCGTGCACTTTTGTTCTAAACTTATGTGTCGCGAAAAGGCGGTCAGGCAATTGTGATCATGTTCACATTTTTATCCTGCGAGGACTTTAAAATTCCGGGCGCAGCCCCCATGTGGTTGCAAGCTCAAAGGGAAAGTGAGGCGAGTCAGTCGCACAAACGTTAGTCACAGGATTGATTTGTCGCAATGATTGACACGATTCCGCTTGACGCTGCGTAAGGTTTTTGTAATTTTACAGGCAACCTTTTATTCACTAACAAATAGCTGGTGGAATATATGACTATCAAAGTAGGTATCAACGGTTTTGGCCGTATCGGCCGTATTGTTTTCCGTGCTGCTCAGAAACGTTCTGACATCGAAATCGTTGGTATCAACGATCTCCTGGACGCTGAATACATGGCGTACATGCTGAAGTACGACTCAACTCACGGTCGTTTCGACGGCACCGTTGAAGTGAAAGACGGCCACCTGGTTGTTAACGGCAAAACCATCCGCGTTACTGCTGAGAAAGACCCAGCTAACCTGAAATGGAACGAAATCGGTGTTGATGTTGTAGCTGAAGCTACCGGTATCTTCCTGACCGACGAAACTGCACGTAAACACATCACTGCAGGCGCGAAGAAAGTTGTTCTGACTGGTCCTTCTAAAGACAACACCCCAATGTTCGTTCGTGGTGCAAACTTCGAAACTTACGCTGGCCAGGACATCGTTTCCAACGCATCCTGCACCACCAACTGCCTGGCACCGCTGGCTAAAGTCATCAACGACAACTTCGGCATCATCGAAGGTCTGATGACTACCGTTCACGCTACCACCGCTACTCAGAAAACCGTTGACGGCCCGTCTCACAAAGACTGGCGCGGCGGCCGTGGCGCGGCTCAGAACATCATCCCATCCTCTACCGGTGCTGCTAAAGCTGTAGGTAAAGTACTGCCAGAACTGAATGGCAAACTGACTGGTATGGCGTTCCGCGTTCCAACGCCTAACGTATCCGTTGTTGACCTGACCGTTCGTCTGGAAAAAGCTGCTTCTTATGAAGAAATTAAGAAAGCAATCAAAGCTGCTTCCGAAGGCGCAATGAAAGGCGTTCTGGGTTACACCGAAGACGACGTTGTATCTACTGATTTCAACGGCGAAGTGTGCACTTCCGTGTTCGATGCTAAAGCTGGTATCGCACTGAACGACAACTTCGTGAAACTGGTTTCCTGGTACGACAACGAAACTGGCTACTCTAACAAAGTACTGGACCTGATCGCTCACATCTCCAAATAAGTTGAGATGAGTGTTTGATCCAAAAAGGCGACTTCGGTCGCCTTTTTTATTGTTTTTTAGACAGAGGATTGCTTAATGATTAATAAAATATTTGCACTTCCGGTAGTCGAACAACTTACCCCTGTGCTCTCCCGCCGCCAGATTGACGGCGCTGATGTTATCGTCGTTGACCACCCGCGCGTGAAAGCCTCCGTGGCGCTGAATGGCGCCCACCTGCTCTCCTGGAAGCCTGAGGGCGAAGAGGAAGGACTGTGGCTGAGCGACGCCACCTCGTTCAAAAAAGGGGCTGCTATCCGTGGCGGCGTCCCCATCTGCTGGCCATGGTTCGGCCCGTCCACACAGCAGGGTTTGCCGTCTCACGGTTTTGCCCGTAACCAGCAGTGGACGCTGAAAGCGCACAATGAAGATGACAACGGTGCCGTGCTGACCTTTGAGCTGCAGGCGAATGATGAAACCCGCGCCCTGTGGCCGCATGATTTCACCCTGTACGCCCGTTTCAAGCTGTGTAAAACCTGCGAAATTGAGCTGGAAGCTCACGGCGAGTTCGAAACCACGTCTGCCCTGCACACCTACTTCAACGTGGGTGACATCAACGCAGTGAAGGTGAGCGGCCTCGGCGATACCTTTATCGACAAAGTTGATAATGCGAAAGAGGGCAAGCTGAGCGACGGCGTTCAGGCTTTCCCCGATCGTACCGACCGCGTCTATCTCCACCCGGAAGCCTGCAGCGTGATCCACGATGGTGCCCTGAATCGCGGCATTGAGGTCGTTCATCATCATCACAGCAATGTGGTGGGCTGGAACCCAGGTCCGGCATTGTCTGTCAGCATGGCCGATATTCCTGATGACGGTTACAAAACATTCGTTTGTGTAGAAACAGCCTGCGTGACCACGCCGCAGAAAGCGAGCGAAGAAAAACCGTCTCGTTTAGGGCAGACGATCCGTATTGTTAAGCGATAATCGCCCTGCACCACAAAAAAGCAAACGGGGCGCAAGCGCCCCGTTTTGATGCAATGATTGCACTGAATTAATGCACAATCAGAACTTGTAGGTCACACCCACAGAGAAGATACCCGCCCAGGACTTATCGACCATCGGGCTATCTTTCACTTCATCGCTCAGACGCTCATAACGGCCAGTACCGTAGACGCTCCAGTCGCCAAGGAAGTTATAGCTCGCGGTCAGCTCCAGGTAGGGATCCCAGCCATCATCTGCGCTGTAGCTTTTCAGACCACTGCGGCGAGACTCGTTTTTAGAGACGCCGTAATAGTAGTCGTTGTAGTTTTCACTGTTGTACTGCACACCGATGCCCGGCGTCAGGGTGAGCCCGCCGTTGGTATAACGGTACAGCCACGCCAGGTCCCAGATAAAGCCGTTGCTGTTGTCCAGCGTATCACCTGCCAGAGCAGTACGCAGGAAGCCATACTCGGTGTTATGCACGTATGAAAGCCCGGCCATCATGCTACTTTTGCGCTTATCGAGCTGGCGAAGCGCGTGGCTGTCGCTGTCTCCCGGCTTGAAGTGCGTTGGATCGTAGTAGGCCATGATCGAGAGCTTGTCGGCCGTGTCGTTCCAGAGATAGTAGCCGCCGCCGAGACCGCGGAACCAGACGTTCTCGCCTTCATAGGTGATAACGGGAACAGGATATACGTCACGATCATACTGTTTGTATGGGCTGTTAATGACGCCAACACCCGCGCCAACCGTCCACTGACTTTCCGCCTGAGCGGTGCTAACTGCGGTCGCGGCAAGGATGCCCAATGCCAGAAGTTTGAGTTTGGTCACAATCCATTCTTTCCTGTAGTCAAATAATCAGCGGGAGAAGTGTAACCGCCATTCCCGTACAACCCAAAATTTTTTGCCTGCTAATCAGTCTGATTAACCCGTTATTTTTCACTTTTCAGATGACAGCACGCTTTCATTTATATGACCACTGAATGAAAAACGTGCTTAAGCCTTATAACCCAGGTGGAAATTTTTGGATGAGTTATTGATATGTCATTGAAATTAGATTTTCTCAGCATGCAAGTTTGGCAAATGCCATCTACGCTTAATTTTAAGAAGAGTTTTCCTGAACGCCCTGCGGTTCTTAGCCTCTGACCTGGCACACAGGTTGCTGCTCTGGCAGTGAGGTGCGAGAGATTCTCTTCCGGGAGCCTCCACTACTCATACGAACGGCTCTTATCCTGTGCTAAAAAACGAAAGGACGGCATGCCATGAATATATTCGATCACTATCGCCAGCGCTATGAAGCTGCCAAGGACGAAGAGTTCACACTGCAGGAGTTTCTTACCATTTGTCGGCAAGATCGCAGTGCCTATGCCAATGCGGCAGAACGGCTATTGATGGCTATTGGTGAGCCAAACATGGTTGATACTGCCCTGGAGCCACGGCTTTCCCGTCTATTTTCGAATCGGGTGGTCGCCCGATATCCGGCGTTCGAAGAGTTCTACGGCATGGAAGATGCCATTGAACAGATTGTCTCCTATCTGAAGCATGCCGCTCAGGGTCTGGAAGAAAAGAAACAGATCCTCTATTTACTCGGCCCAGTCGGTGGCGGTAAATCCTCGCTGGCTGAACGCCTGAAGTCGCTGATGCAGCGCGTGCCGATTTATGTGTTGAGCGCTAATGGCGAACGCAGCCCGGTGAACGACCATCCGCTGTGCCTGTTTAATCCACAGGAAGATGCGCAAATTCTGGATAAAGAGTTTGGCATTCCGCGCCGCTACCTCGGCACCATCATGTCGCCGTGGGCGGCAAAACGCCTGCATGAGTTTGGGGGCGATATCACCAAATTCCGCGTGGTGAAAGTGTGGCCGTCTATCCTTGAGCAGATCGCCATCGCCAAAACGGAACCGGGTGATGAGAACAACCAGGATATCTCGGCGCTGGTGGGTAAAGTTGATATCCGTAAGCTGGAAAACTTCGCACAAAATGACCCGGATGCCTACGGCTATTCCGGTGCGCTGTGCCGCGCCAACCAGGGGATTATGGAATTCGTGGAGATGTTTAAAGCACCAATCAAAGTGCTGCATCCTCTGCTGACGGCGACCCAGGAAGGGAACTATAACGGGACGGAAGGTATCTCCGCCCTGCCGTTTAACGGGATAATCCTCGCCCACTCGAACGAATCCGAATGGGTGACCTTCCGTAATAATAAAAACAATGAGGCTTTCCTTGACCGCGTGTACATCGTCAAGGTGCCTTATTGCCTGCGGATCTCCGAAGAGATCAAGATTTACGAGAAACTGCTCAACCACAGTGAGCTGGTGCATGCTCCCTGCGCGCCAGGCACGCTGGAAACGTTGTCGCGCTTCTCTATCCTTTCGCGTTTGAAAGAGCCGGAAAACTCCAGCATCTACTCAAAAATGCGCGTCTATGATGGCGAAAGCCTGAAAGACACCGACCCGAAAGCGAAATCCTATCAGGAGTATCGTGATTACGCCGGGGTCGATGAAGGGATGAACGGCCTGTCCACCCGTTTCGCGTTTAAGATCCTCTCCCGCGTCTTTAACTTCGACCATGCGGAAGTGGCGGCCAACCCGGTTCACTTGTTCTACGTGCTGGAGCAGCAGATTGAACGCGAGCAGTTCCCGCAGGAGCAGGCTGAACGCTATCTTGAGTTCCTGAAAGGCTACCTGATTCCGAAATACGCCGAGTTCATTGGCAAAGAGATCCAGACAGCCTACCTGGAATCCTATTCAGAGTACGGACAGAATATTTTCGACCGTTATGTCACCTACGCTGACTTCTGGATCCAGGATCAGGAGTACCGCGACCCGGATACCGGCCAGCTGTTTGACCGTGAATCCCTGAACGCGGAACTGGAAAAAATCGAGAAGCCTGCCGGGATCAGCAACCCGAAAGACTTCCGTAATGAGATTGTGAACTTCGTCCTGCGCGCCAGAGCGCATAACAACGGACGCAATCCGAACTGGACCAGCTACGAGAAACTGCGCACCGTGATTGAGAAGAAAATGTTCTCCAATACCGAAGAGCTGCTGCCGGTTATCTCGTTCAACACCAAAACCTCAACCGATGAGCAGAAGAAACACGACGATTTTGTCGACCGTATGATGGAAAAAGGCTACACCCGCAAACAGGTTCGCCTGCTCTGCGAATGGTATCTGCGCGTGCGTAAATCGTCCTAAAACAAGTGCCCGGCAGCGCTAGCGCCTGCCGGGCCAACAAAAACGCAAGTTGGCAAATGCAGTACGGGGGGTATATGACCTGGTTTATTGACCGGCGTCTTAACGGCAAAAACAAGAGCACGGTGAACCGCCAGCGCTTCTTGCGCCGTTACAAAGCGCAAATTAAACAGTCGATCTCCGAGGCCATCAACAAACGCTCGGTGACCGACGTCGACAGCGGCGAGTCTGTTTCCATCCCCACCGATGACATCAGCGAACCGATGTTTCATCAGGGGCGAGGCGGTCTGCGCCATCGCGTACACCCAGGTAATGACCACTTCGTTCAGAACGACAGAATTGAGCGTCCTCAGGGCGGCGGCGGTGGTTCAGGAAGCGGTCAGGGACAGGCCAGCCAGGACGGTGAAGGTCAGGATGAGTTCGTTTTCCAGATTTCAAAAGATGAATACCTCGACCTGCTGTTTGAGGACCTGGCGCTGCCGAATCTGAAAAAGAATCAGCATCGTCAGCTTAACGAGTACAAAACCCATCGCGCGGGCTATACCGCCAACGGCGTCCCCGCCAACATCAGCGTCGTGCGTTCGTTGCAGAATTCGCTGGCGCGGCGCACGGCCATGACGGCAGGCAAACGTCGTGAACTGCGCGAACTTGAAAGTAGCCTGAAGGTCGTGGAAAACACGGAGCCGGCGCAACTGCTGGAAGAGGAGCGCCTGCGCAAAGAGATTGCCGAGCTAAGAGCGAAGATCGATCGCGTTCCGTTTATCGACACCTTCGACCTGCGTTACAAGAATTATGAAAAACGCCCAGAGCCCTCAAGCCAGGCAGTGATGTTCTGTCTGATGGACGTCTCCGGCTCCATGGACCAGGCCACCAAGGATATGGCGAAGCGTTTTTATATCCTGCTCTACCTGTTCCTGAGCAGAACCTATAAGAATGTGGAAGTGGTCTATATTCGCCACCATACGCAGGCTAAAGAGGTCGACGAGCATGAGTTCTTCTACTCGCAGGAGACCGGCGGCACCATCGTCTCCAGCGCGCTGAAGCTGATGGATGAAGTCGTGAAAGAGCGTTACGACCCGGCGCAATGGAATATCTATGCCGCGCAGGCGTCCGATGGTGATAACTGGGCCGACGACTCACCGCTGTGTCACGACATCCTGGCGAAGAAAATTCTGCCGGTGGTGCGTTACTACAGCTATATCGAAATTACCCGTCGCGCGCATCAGACCCTGTGGCGGGAATATGAACATCTGCAATCGATGTTTGATAATTTTGCCATGCAACATATCCGTGACCAGGATGATATTTATCCGGTGTTCAGGGAGCTCTTCCACAAGCAGTCTGCTAACAGCAACGCATAATCTCACAGCCAGCGAACGCGCTGGCTGTTTTCTTTCGACGCCGTTCTTCTCGTGCTAATGTAGCCATCTGCATACTGGATTATCACCGGGAAAATCGCGATGACTGACGACGTTATGGGGACAGGAACCCACCAGCAACTGATAACCTTACTCACCGGGCAAGGCGCACGTTTTCGGGTTATGGAGCACGAGGCGGTCGGGAAATGTGAAGCGGTAAGTGAAATACGCGGGACCGATCTGCGTCAGGGCGCAAAAGCCCTGGTCTGCAAAGTGAAGGGAAACGGTGTTAAAAAGCATGTTCTGGCGATCCTGGCCGCCGATCTGCAGGCAGACCTGAGCCGGCTTGCCAGCCATTTCGGCGGGCTTAAAGCCTCCCTCGCCAGCCCGGCCGAGGTAAGTACCCTTACCGCCTGCGTATTCGGCGCTATTCCGCCTTTTAGTTTCCACCCCGATCTGACGCTGGTCGCCGACCCGCTGCTGTTCGAGCGTTTCGACGAAATCGCGTTTAACGCCGGCCTGCTGGAAAAATCCGTGATCATGGATACCCAGGATTACCTGCGCATCGCCCGTCCTGAGCTTGTGACTTTCCATAAAGTCTAACCGTGAAGGCTGACTGTCAGCCTTTTCTCTCCAGCAACAATACGGAAGCGACGAGAATCGCGGCAATGGCGAAAAACGATGAGGAGATAATCAGCGTTTCAACAAACATGTGATCGTTCATGATAGCGACCCCTTTGCGATATCTGCCTTCGTTTTAAACCGCGTAAATGACAAGGTTATGACAGCGGTAAAATCTTTTTAAAACTGTTCTCCGCCCTTTTTCCGCGTACAGTAAGCAGGACGATTATTTTGGCAAGGATTCCCTATGTTTGACCCTACTCTGCTCATTCTCCTGGCACTCGCCGCGCTGGGTTTTATCAGTCATAACACCACCGTCGCCATCTCGATTCTGGTGCTGATTATCGTGCGCGTCACGCCGTTAAATACCTTTTTCCCGTGGATAGAAAAGCAAGGCCTCACCATCGGGATAATCATTTTAACCATCGGGGTGATGGCGCCCATCGCCAGCGGTACGCTTCCCGCCTCAACGCTGCTGCACTCGTTTGTCAACTGGAAATCGCTGGTGGCTATCGCGGTAGGTGTTTTTGTCTCATGGCTCGGGGGGCGCGGCGTTACGCTGATGAGCAGCCAGCCTTCGCTGGTTGCGGGTCTGCTGGTGGGCACTGTGCTGGGCGTAGCGCTCTTTCGCGGCGTGCCGGTGGGCCCGCTGATTGCAGCCGGGCTGGTCTCCCTGTTTATCGGGAAGTCGTAGTCAGGCTGGCCATGTAACGCGCTGGCGTCTGACCCAGCCCCTTCTTAAACATGGTAATAAACGCGGTGGTCGAGTCATAACCCAGTGACTGCGCCACCTGCTGTACCGATTTCCCGCCGATCAAATGCTGTAACGCCACAATAAGCTGCAGCTGGTGACGCCAGCGACGAAAGCTTAAACCGGTCTCTTTTACCACCAGTCGCGCCAGGTTGCGTTCGCTCATGGCGAAGTGGCTTGCCCATTGTGCCAGCGTCTGCCAGGCCGCGGGCTCTTCAGCCATCTTCTCGCTCATCAGCCGGATTTTTGGATGGGGCGAGACGGGTAACTGTAAATGCTCCTGACGCTGGAGCGGCAGTTCATCAAACAGGACATCGACCAGTCGGGATGTGGCCGCAAGCTGAAGCTGTGCCTGCGATTTTTCTGCCAGAGATAAAATGAGCTCCCGCACCAGAGGGGACATTTTCAGCGTACAACAGCGGTCGGGCAGACTGGCGGCGCCGGGCTCAATGAACAAAAAGCAGAGCTGCGCCCCCGGCGTGGCCCTGTTACTGTGCGGCATCTGCCCGGGGATCCAGACCGCGTACTGGGGCGGTACCATCAACATGGCATTTTCCACTTCACAGGTAATCGCGCCGCCAAGCGCCAGAATCAGCTGTCCCTTGCGGTGATGATGCAGGGGAATATATTGCTCCTCCGCCACCACACGGATGCGAAAGGCGACGGCCGCATCATGCTGGCTATCAGGATCGTAGCCGTCCAGTCCCAGTCCAATCATCATGTTGTCCGATTTTAGCGATAAACTGTCATTTTAGCCTGATTTCAACCGCCGGGAAAATCGGTATTGTGTGCGCTCGCTTGAACGTATGAGAACATAATGACTACTGCTATTCGCACCTCAGGAAAACACGGCGCGCTGTTGATTGCAGGCATCCTGATGATCGCCACCACGCTTCGCGTCACCTTTACCGGCGCAGCCCCGCTGCTGGATACCCTTCGCCTTGATTATGGCTTAAGCACGGCGCAAACCGGTCTGCTGACCACCCTGCCCCTGTTGGCTTTTGCCCTGATATCCCCGCTCGCCGCAGGTCTGGCCCGACGTATTGGCATGGAGCGTAGCCTGTTTATCGCCCTGTTGCTGATTTGCGCCGGGATAGCCGTTCGCTCCCTGCCTTCCGCTGCCCTGCTTTTCATCGGCACGGCAGTGATTGGCTGCGGGATCGCGCTTGGGAACGTGCTGTTACCGGGTTTAATTAAACGTGACTTCCCAGGCCAGGTGGCGAAACTCACCGGTGCCTATTCCCTGACGATGGGGGCAGCCGCCGCATTAGGCTCGGCGCTAATCGTGCCGCTGGCCCAGGGTCATGCGGGCTGGCAGGGCGCGCTGCTGATGCTGATGGTGTTTCCGCTGCTCGCCTTGCTGCTCTGGCTGCCGCAGTGGCGTCAGAAACATGTTGCGACGGTAACAGGCGCAGGCGCGTTACATAACCGCGCAATCTGGCGTTCTGCTCTCGCCTGGCAGGTGACGCTCTTTCTGGGGATTAACTCTCTTATCTATTACGTCATCATCGGCTGGCTGCCGGCGATACTGCTTAGCCACGGGTACAGCGAGGCGCAGGCAGGTTCGGTGCATGGTCTTTTACAGCTGGCGACAGCCGTGCCGGGACTTGCCGTTCCGCTGATCCTCCATCGGCTGAAAGATCAGCGGACGATCGCCGGTGCAGTGGCGTTGATGTGCGCGGTAAGCGCAGCGGGATTGTGGTTTATGCCGGATATGGCGGTGATGTGGACGCTGGTGTTTGGCTTTGGCTCCGGGGCAACGATGATCCTCGGCCTGACGTTCATCGGTCTGCGCGCGAGCTCTGCGCATCAGGCGGCAGCATTGTCCGGTATGGCACAGTCTATCGGCTACCTGCTCGCTGCCTGCGGACCGCCGCTGATGGGTAAAATCCACGATTCGGTAGGAGACTGGCGCATCCCCCTTCTCGCCTGTGCGCTGGCCGCGATCGTCATGGCCGTCTGCGGGATACTTGCCGGGCGCGACCGGGAAATCGCGCCCCGCTAAACACGAAGGCAGACCATCGGGTCTGCCCTGTTTTAGCCCCGCGCCGCGCGAAGCAATGCCTGTACAAGAACCACCGGACGTCCTTCCAGCGCAGCACGCTCGTGCTGGAACAAAGTGATCACAAAGAACGGGTGGGTTATCAGCTCCGCCGCACGGATTTCCCCCTGTTCGTCCCAGCCCGTCACGCGCATATCACCGCTCTCCAGCGCCTGAGCAAATTCCGGCGACACACCATAGTTGCAGTGATATCCCTCTTCAATTTCGGGTTTGCCGTAGGCTTTGGCGATCAGCGTATTGCTGCGCAGTTCAATGGCATCGGATATTTCCACCAGCGAGCAGGTCAGCGGCGCGATCACCATAGTGCCTTCGGTATCCGTCTCAGCATGTGCCGCATCGTGCCAGCCCAGCACGTTACGGGCATACTCAATCAGCGCATGCTGGAACCCACCGCAGGTCCCCAGGAATGGAATACTGTTTTCACGGGCGTAGCGTGCGGCAATAAAGGCGGCCTCTGTGTTTTTATAGGGGCTCGCAGGAACCAGCCAGATGGCATCGTAGCCCACCAGATCCTCAGAACTGGTTAATTCCGGGGTAGCAAGCCAGTCGTAATCGGCGGTGAGGTCAAGAACGGCCGCAGCATCGTCAATGGCCAACGGGATCGCCTTGTGTGCAATAACATCAGGATTGTAATCGCCAACCAGCGCAATGCGGAGCGTCGTTTTAACCGGGAGGTGTTCCATGAAAGGTTCCTTATGCCAGAGTATTATCAGATAACATAAGGAACCTCAGACTACCGATCTTCTGCAATTATCACAATACCTTAAATTGGGAGGGTGGAATTATGATTCAGTGCAAACGCGTCTATGAGCAGGCAAGCCCGGACGATGGCTATCGGGTGCTGGTGGACAGACTCTGGCCGCGAGGGGTTAAAAAAACGGACCTCGCCCATGACGAATGGTGTAAAACACTCACGCCATCGAACGCATTACGTCAGGAGTATCATAGCGAAGCTATTGATTTTGCGACTTTCAGTAAAGCCTATCAGGAAGAACTGGCGCAGCATAAGGACGAGGGAAGGCGTCTTGCGGCGCTGGCACACAAGCAGACTCTCACCCTCCTCTATGGCGCGAAAAACACGGAACAGAATCACGCCCTGGTTTTAGCCGACTGGCTACGCCATTTGTGATCAGCTGATTGTCAGCTCATCCCGCATTTGCGGGGCTTGATCAGGGGTGAGCGGCATCAGATGTTCGGCGCGAACAAACGCAAAGCCGTGCTGATTGTCAAAGGCGTAGACGTCTCCGGTGACCAGCCAAAGCGCGCGATCCGCACTTGCGGGTAATTGCGTCATCACGCCGTTAACCGGGTTTACAAAACGCAGGCCAGGCTGGCAAAGACCAAACAACTCAACAGATTTACCAATATTGCGACGGCCAGACGCCGTGCGGGCACCGATGATCATCGCCATGCTGCCCGGTTTAAGCTGAAACATACTTCTCTCGCGGTAACAGTAGCCAGATACTGGCTAAGAATAATCCTAAAGAGAAGTGTATCGCAGCACCTGCCCCTCTGTCACCTGGTGGGTTGCGGATGATCGCGACGATAGAGCGTCCATTCGTCGATCACTTCACCACCCGGCAGCTTGCACTCGGTACGAACACCCTGCGGGCTTTGAATCGGGATCTGTTCCCCGCCCTTTTCCAGACAGTAAACGGAAGCCGGGTTCGCCATACCTACGGCCTGAGGCGGTTTGGGCGCATCGGGTGGGGTTGTTTTTGCGGTACAGGCGGCCAGGGGAAGCGTCAGCGCCAGAAGCAGAAATCTCATCGCATCGATCCTTTTGACATCATCTTTGCCTAAGGGTAACGGCTCAGCGCCGCTTTCTCCATATATAAAATTTTCCGCATTCATGTTTTACTATGCCTGAAGCCTAAGAATTCAGCATAACATGCAGATGCAGACGTCTTCTGCCTGGGAGTCTTTCTACGTCATGTCGGATATTATCCTTGCCCGTGTTTCAGAAACCCTCGTTACTGAGCAATCCCTTGAAAGTCTCGTTCGTCAGCTGCTGGAGATGCTGGAAATCGTCACCGATATGGAGTCGACTTACCTGACGAAGGTGGATATCCAGGCGCGGCTGCAGCATATCCTTTATGCCCGAAACAGTAAGCAGATGACGATCCCGGAGGGGCTGAGCGTGCCCTGGGATGAGACGCTGTGTAAGCGCGCGCTGGATAGCGACACCATCTTCAGTAACGATGTCCCCGAGCGCTGGCCGGAGTGCGAAGCGGCGAAAGCTCTCGGTATTACCACTTACATGAGCATTCCGGTTCATCTCGCCGATGGCTCGCTTTACGGTACGCTTTGCGCCACCAGCACGGCTAAAAAGCCGCTCAGCGAGCGCGGTGAACAGATATTAAAATTATTCGCCGGGTTGATTGGTCAGTACATTCAGAAAGAATCTCTGGTGAACCAGCTTCGGGAAGCCAACGCGGCGCTCATCGCACACTCTTATACCGATGCCCTTACCGGCCTGCCCAACCGTCGTGCCATCTTTGAGGATCTGACTACTCTGTTTTCCCTGGCTCGACACCTGAAACGTAACGCCATCATTGCGTTTATCGACCTGGACGATTTTAAACTGATTAACGATCGGTATGGGCATGAAGCAGGCGACCAGTTCCTGATAGAAGTGGGCAAGCGTTTGACCGCAGAAAAACAGCAGGACGATATCATTGGTCGGCTGGGCGGCGATGAGTTTCTGGTGGCCTCTCTGAGTCATGTCGACAATGAGGAGCACATGAATCAGCTCAAAGCGCGCTTCAGCGCCCGCATTGCAGGGGAATACTGGCTGGGTAACATTAACCTTATTTATCCGGGAGCCAGCCTCGGCGTCATCGAAGTGGACCCAGACGTAACCGATCCGGACAGCGCATTACGTGCTGCTGATGTGGCGATGTATCAGGATAAGAAAGGAAAAAGCAAAACACGCTTTCTCGCGATGGATTAACCCCGTACACTCTACGGCGTTATAAAAAGAAAAAGGTGATGATATGAGAATAGGGATCCTCTTCCCTGTCGTTATTTTTATTACGGCGGTCGTGTTTCTGGCGTGGTTTTTTGTCGGTGGTTACGCTGCACCGGGGGCATAAATGAGAAAAACCACGCTCATTATGTTAATCATCGCCATTGTGGCCTTTGCAGGCACGGAGCTTGGCTGGTGGTGAACCCGTGATGTAAAAAGGCCGCCATCCGGCAGCCTTTTTTAACGCTTCAGTTTTAGCTTTTGATCTTTCTGTAGATAAACAGCACAACCAGCGCGCCGATCACCGCAACCGCAAAGCTGCCGAAGTTAAAGCCATCTACTTTCCCGAAGCCGAACAGCGTACTGATCCAGCCGCCGACTACCGCGCCGACAATACCCAGTATTACGGTGACGATAAACCCACCGCCATCTTTGCCCGGCATGATCCACTTCGCCAGAATACCCGCAATAAGCCCAAAGATAATCCAGGATAAAATTCCCATAACTTTCCTCTCTGTATGGTTTTTGTCATTAAATCAACGACACAAAAAAGGATAGCACAGGATTTGAGAAAGGAAATTTGTGATAAGCCTCACACTGAGCGGATGCGCATTTTGCCATCAAAATGCCCTTCCCCAGGAAATGTGGGGTTGCATCTTTTATTGAGAAAGATTATCTTTCTCAACGCTGAATAGTTGAGAGAAATACTCAGGTATTCAGTACGACATTGCTCACATTGCTTCCAGTATTTCTTGCCCACGCTTTCGTGGGCTTTTTTTTGGGTTATACCCCAACAAAAGCGTGCCGGTTACGGCCTCCGCGTTTTGCCTGATAGAGCGCCTGGTCCGCGGCAATAATAATATTCTGCTGACTGCCCGCGATGTCGACAGCACGCGCAGTGGAGATGCCTACGCTCACCGTGACCCGCCCGAAAGGACTGAACGCGTGTTCAATGTGGAGAGAGAAGACATTGCGAATAATCGTCTGTGCAAGGCGGAGCGCCTCCTGGATATCCGATTCAGGCAATATCAATGCAAACTCCTCCCCGCCATATCGCGCAACAAGCTGGTTGTCGCGAGTGAGGCTTTCCCTGAGGCAGTTTCCCAGTAATGCCAGACACCTGTCCCCTTCCGGGTGACCATAGTTATCGTTGTACTTTTTGAAGTAGTCCACATCCACGAGGAGGAGCGAAATCGGCGCGTCCTCTGCCGCGCACATCGCGATGTCGGAGAGAATTTTTTCATCGAAAATACGTCGGTTATAAAGCCCGGTCAGGGCATCCTCCGAGGCAATAATCTGTAGCGCTTTGTTATCCCGTGTTTTTCTGGATAAGTCGGAATACAGGAAATAAGACGCCACGATGAGTATCGCGGTAAAAACGAAAATAAGTAAGGCAAGCTGAATCGCCTGCTTGCGCCAGGGGGAAAGGGCTTCATCCGCGCTGACCGCCACCGTCGTGACCAGTCCGTAGCGGCTGTTTTTCTCATAGGCATAAATGCGTTCGATTTTATCAAACCGGGAAACGGAGCTGGCTATCCCTGTATTTTGTACTTTTAGGTATTTCCTGAAGAGAGGAGAATCTGAAAAAATCGTACCGATATAGGTATTCTTAAAGGGGTAGCGAATCAGTAAAACGCCTGTTTGTGTCGTTAAGCCAATAACGCCCGCGTGTCCGATATTGATCTGTCCATAAAGGGTCAGAAAGTTTTCGATACCCAGCGTCACCACCACGACGCCGTTAAATGCCCCCGTGTGAGTCTCAAGGCGTCGGCTTATGGTAATAACCCATTTACCATTGGTTCTGCTTATCACTGGCTCGCCAATAAATATCTGCTGGCTTTTATTTTCCTTGTGATAGACAAAGAATGACCGGTCCGCGCCTTTACGGGGACCTGCTAAAGTTTCGTGCAAGGCGGTGAAGATATCCCCCTGCGCATCATAGACAACCACATTATTAATCTGGGTAAGAAGGTTATCCTGATTGCTTATCATTCGCTGAATATTGATCGCCTGTTGCGGGGTCATGCCATAAATTTCAAGGGTGTCGGAAACGGTGGTAATCAACATTTCACTTTGGCGTATGATGCCTTCTGTATAGACATTCAGGGTATGGCTCAGGTTGGCAACGCTGGTATTGATCTGCTGGATTGACTGCTGTCGGGACGTTGCAATCTGCACGGCAAGCGACAATGAAATGATCAACGAGACAATGATGACGGTTATGGTTGTTGTGTAAAAAGTATTTTTGACATGCACGAGCTTTTCCACCTTATCACGCCTGACATCCCTGGCTGACAACTCTTGTCACTGTAACAAAGCTCAGGTTAAGAGGAAAATGAATTGCACTTAAGCATAGTTCATCCGCCTGGATTAGGCTGACTACCCATATTATCGGGGTTGTAGCAAGCCCAGCCTGTGATAAGATTTGAAAAATCAGGGAGCGGACAAGGTATCTGGAAAATGAAAAAGATCGTTGCCGTTACTATCGTTTCAGCGTTTCTGGTCTTTCTGTCTCTCTATACGGTCAATGCGGTTATCATGGGCCAGCAGAAAAGCAAACTGCGTGAGATTTCCCAGACCCTTTTACAGTATTCAGAAGGCCTGTCTCAGAGCGTGGCGCAGACACTTAAAGGCCTGACCACTCAGGGATGCGACAAAGCCAGCCTTGATCGCTACAGACAGATTAAGCTCGACAGCCTTTATTTTGCAGACATCGGTTTTATAGAGCAGGGAAAAATAATCTGTACCGCTTTTTGGGGAAAACTCGCTAACCCTGTCCCCCTGCCAGAAGAACTCCATAAAACACCCAGGGGATTCCTGCTCGCGCAATTTTCCAGAAAAGATTTTTTCACGGGCAATGCGGCCATCTACAATAATCTTATTATCTTCTCCTCCCGCTACGCTTACGATAAATTCACCCCGGTTACCAACAATTACTCACTCAGCGCAACCACCAAAGACTTTGCCAGAATATTTTTTTCAGCAACCCATGAGGTAAAAGAACAGGATGGGGTACATTCCACGTTATTTACCCTCACCCTCACACAGTGCAGCACTTCCTGGGATTTGTGCGTCATTGTGAAGCATCACCATGCAGGACTGGCCTCGTTATCTCCCGCGGTGTTTGCCTTTCTCGTGGCTATTTTATGTTTTATCTGGATTGCGATAACGTTATTTTTCTTTCGACTCAATGAAGACCGCTTTTCACTGGAACGGACGTTGGTTAAAGCCGTCTTAACCAACACTATTGGCGTTCACTACCAGCCCATAATTCGCATTCAGGATAGCAAAATAGTGGGCGTGGAGGTTTTATCGAGATGGCGCGACGCAAAACACGGTGACGTCTCGCCGGAATTGTTTATTCCATTAATCCAGAAAATTGGTTTGTATAAAAAATATTATACCCATATTCTTGAGAAATCCCTTAAGGACATCGCACCGCTGGTGCTTAAGCATCAGCTGGTCGTTTCGCTCAATGTTGGTCGAACGGAAATTGAAGATGGACAATTTATCAGCATTTTGCGCCGTGGATGTTTAGCCAACAACATTCCGCTGTCTCTGGTAAAAGTCGAGCTCTCTGAAAAAGCCGTTTCCACCGCGAATATTCTGGAGGGCTTCTGTCAGAAGTTAAAATCCCTTGGTGTCAGAATATCCATTGATGACTTCGGTGTGCAAAACTCCAACCTGGCCAGGCTTTCGCTTCTTGAATATGATGAGATCAAAATCGACAAGTCGCTGGTCGATGGCATCAGTGAGCATTATAAGCAGAACATTTTTGTGATCTTTAGCGACGCCCTCGCAAAACTGAATAAAACGCTGGTTTTCGAAGGCGTTGAGAACGAAATACAATTCCGCTTTATTGCTGAACGATATCCTGAGGCTCTGGTTCAGGGATGGTATTTTTCAAAATCTGTTTCCCGCCGTGAGCTTGCGAAGCGGCTCCTGGGTCTGGCGCGGTAGGCTATTCATTTCCCCACTGATTAAGGAAGTTCGCAATATCATCAATACGTTCAGCATGAACCCCGGCTTCACGCGCCATCTCTTGCTGAGCTTCCTCATCAATCTCCTCATTATTTGATAACCGCGTGAGCAGCAGCTGGAAATAATGCGCCAGTGGGTCCTGCTCTGACTCACTGACAGGCTTTGCGGCTTCCGTCGCGTATTCTTCGACGATGTCATAATACTTCAATGGGATGTCGTTATTCATAACTGTCTAAACCTCTCAGGATGAAGCCACAAGTATATCGGACGACGCACGGTTGACCAACGCGTTGCTTCAGATAAGCAGCGCAAGCAGGGCGGCAAGCGCAGGTAAAGCCTGAACATACAGAATCTTCCGGCTGGCGGTCACTGCGCCAAAGAGACCGGCAATCAGCACGCAGGCCAGGAAGAAGATGGCCACATGAACACCCTCTTCACCGAGCCAGAGGCTCCAGAGCAAACCCGCCGCAAGAAAACCGTTGTATAGCCCCTGATTCGCGGCCAGCACGCGGGTTTCACGCGCAAATTCCGGGTTGAGATTAAACGCCTTATGCCCGGTTCTGGTGTCCCACAGGAACATTTCCAGCACAAGGATGTAAAGATGGATAAATGCAACGACAGCGATAAGAACAGTGGCTAGCATCGTGTTATTTCCTGCAGGCAGAGGCAAAAAAAACGGGAACCCTCAGGCCCCCGCTCTTGTTTAACCCAGAGTCTGGATTACATGTTCGCGATGATCGCGTCGCCAAACTCTGAGCATTTCAGCAGTTTAGCGCCTTCCATCAGACGTTCGAAATCGTAAGTTACGGTTTTCGCGTTGATCGCGCCTTCCATACCTTTAACGATCAGGTCTGCGGCTTCGAACCATTCCATATGACGCAGCATCATCTCTGCGGACAGGATGATAGAGCCTGGGTTCACTTTGTCCTGACCTGCATATTTAGGAGCAGTACCGTGGGTCGCCTCGAACAGAGCGCACTCGTCACCGATGTTTGCACCAGGGGCGATACCGATACCGCCAACCTGTGCTGCCAGGGCGTCAGAGATGTAGTCACCGTTCAGGTTCATACAGGCAATCACGTCGTATTCAGCAGGACGCAGCAGGATCTGCTGCAGGAACGCATCGGCGATCACATCTTTAACGATGATCTCTTTGCCGGTGTTCGGGTTCTTGATCTTCTGCCACGGGCCACCGTCGATCAGCTCACCGCCGAACTCTTCTTTCGCCAACTGGTAACCCCAGTCTTTGAAGGCACCTTCGGTGAACTTCATGATGTTGCCTTTGTGAACCAGAGTCACAGAGTCACGGTCGTTGGTGATCGCGTATTCGATAGCCGCGCGCACCAGACGTTTAGTCCCTTCTTCGGAGCATGGCTTGATGCCGATACCGCAATGTTCAGGGAAGCGAATTTTCTTCACGCCCATCTCTTCGCGCAGGAATTTAATCACTTTTTCTGCGTCTGCAGAGTCTGCTTTCCACTCGATGCCCGCGTAGATGTCTTCTGAGTTTTCGCGGAAGATAACCATATCGGTCAGTTCAGGGTGCTTAACCGGGCTTGGGGTGCCCTGATAGTAACGCACCGGACGCAGACAGACGTACAGGTCCAGCTCCTGACGCAGTGCCACGTTCAGGGAGCGGATACCGCCGCCGACTGGGGTGGTCAATGGGCCTTTGATAGCAACGCGGTAGTCGCGGATCAGGTCCAGCGTTTCTGCTGGCAGCCAGACGTCCTGGCCATAAACTTGAGTCGATTTCTCACCGGTGTAAATTTCCATCCAGGAAATTTTACGCTCGCCTTTGTAGGCTTTCTCAACAGCGGCATCAACCACTTTCAGCATTGCCGGGGTAACGTCTACACCGATACCGTCACCTTCAATGAACGGGATAATCGGATTGTGAGGAACGTTAATCTTGCCGTTTTGCAGGGTGATCTTTTTACCTTCCGCCGGAACAACTACTTTGCTTTCCATTAACCTCTCCTTCGAGCGCTTCTGGTTGTTACTGATCTTATGTTAATAAATTGTAATGAGCCCTTCGATAGTACCTGAATGTCCTGCGCCATGAAAGGTCTTCGTTATTAGGCTATAATGCGGCAATTGATAACGCCTGAAAATACCATGAAGAAAACTTCTTTTACAAAACACCGGGTTGAGCGATTCAGCTCACGACAAGCCGCCAGAAGACCGCAAGAAACCCAGCCGAAGCGGGTTATTTTGTTCAATAAACCCTACGATGTTTTGCCGCAGTTCACCGATGAGGCCGGACGCAGCACGCTGAAGGATTACATTCCCGTTCAGGGCGTTTACGCCGCCGGGCGTCTGGACCGGGACAGCGAAGGACTTTTAGTTTTAACCAACGACGGCGCTCTGCAGGCAAAGCTCACACAGCCGGGAAAACGCACGGGCAAAATTTACTTCGTGCAGGTCGAAGGCGAACCGGACGAAGAAACGCTGGAGAAATTACGCCGCGGCGTAACGCTGAACGATGGTCCAACCCTGCCTGCAGGTATTGAACGCGTGAATGAACCGGAGTGGCTATGGCCGCGCAATCCGCCCATCCGCGAACGCAAATCCATTCCGACAAGCTGGCTCAAAATCACCCTTTATGAAGGCCGCAACCGTCAGGTTCGGCGCATGACCGCTCACGTCGGCTTCCCTACTCTGCGTCTGATTCGCTACGCCATGGGCAGCTACACCCTGGAAACGCTGGCAAACGGTGAATGGCGAGACGTTACCGCTTAAGGAGTCACTATGTTTAAACCTCATGTTACGGTCGCCTGCGTGGTCCACGCCCAGGGTAAATTCCTTGTGGTCGAAGAGAGCATTAACGGTAAAGCGCTGTGGAACCAGCCAGCCGGGCACCTTGAAGCCAATGAGACCTTACTGCAGGCAGCAAAACGCGAGCTGTGGGAAGAGACCGGCATACACGCCGAACCCCAGCACTTTATCCGACTGCATCAGTGGATTGCGCCCGATAGCACCCCGTTCCTGCGCTTCTTGTTTGCCGTCGAGCTTAGCGAAATGTGCGCCACAGAGCCGCAGGATAACGATATCGACCGCTGCCTGTGGGTGACTGCCGAGGAGATCCTTAACGCGCCAAACCTGCGCTCGCCGCTGGTTGCGGAAAGCATTCGCTGCTGGCAGTCTGCTGGCCGCTTACCGCTGGAAGTCATCGGCGCATTTAACTGGCCGTTTACAGAGGGTGCCAATGGTGGGGGGGCGTGATAGAATACGCCGCCTTGAAGTTCAATGTCGTGAGTATTCCATGTCAGATAACAGCCAGAAAAAAGTGATCGTCGGCATGTCCGGCGGTGTCGATTCCTCCGTTTCCGCCTACCTGTTACAGCAACAGGGCTATAAGGTGGAGGGCCTGTTCATGAAGAACTGGGAGGAAGATGATGGCGAGGAATACTGCACTGCCGCTGCGGATCTCGCCGATGCGCAGGCCGTGTGCGATAAGCTCGGCATTGAACTGCACACCGTTAACTTTGCTGCAGAATACTGGGATAACGTCTTTGAACTGTTCCTGGAAGAGTACAAAGCGGGGCGCACCCCGAACCCGGATATTCTGTGCAACAAAGAGATCAAATTTAAAGCCTTCCTGGAATTCGCTGCGGAAGATCTGGGCGCAGACTACATTGCGACCGGCCACTACGTGCGTCGTGCAGATGTGAATGGCAAAAGCCAGCTGCTGCGCGGTCTGGACGGCAACAAAGATCAGAGCTACTTCCTTTATACCCTGAGCCACGAACAGATCGCCCAGAGCCTGTTCCCGGTTGGCGAGCTGGAAAAGCCGCAGGTACGTAAAATCGCGGAAGAGCTGGACCTGATCACCGCGAAGAAAAAGGACTCTACCGGCATCTGCTTCATCGGTGAGCGCAAATTCCGTGATTTCCTTGGCCGCTACCTGCCTGCACAGCCGGGTAAAATTGTCACCGTTGATGGCGATGAGATCGGCCAGCACCAGGGGCTGATGTACCATACTTTAGGCCAGCGCAAAGGTCTGGGTATCGGTGGAACCAAAGATGGCAGCGAAGATCCGTGGTATGTGGTCGACAAAGATGTCGAAAACAATATTCTGGTTGTCGCCCAGGGGCACGACCATCCGCGTCTGATGTCCGTTGGCCTTATCGCGCAACAGCTGCACTGGGTCGATCGCGAGCCGCTGAAAGGCACGCTGCGCTGCACGGTGAAAACGCGCTACCGTCAGACCGATATTCCTTGCACCGTTACCGCGCTCGATGACGATCGCATTGACGTGCGTTTTGACGAGCCGGTTGCCGCCGTCACCCCGGGTCAGTCTGCTGTCTTCTACAGCGGCGAAATCTGCCTGGGCGGCGGGATCATTGAACAGCGCCTGCCGCTGCCCGCTGTTTAACAGAGCGCACACATAAAGGAGACCATGTGGCGAAGAACTACTACGACATCACCCTGGCGCTGGCAGGAATTTGCCAGTCTGCCCGTCTGGTGCAACAGCTGGCGCATCAGGGTCATTGCGATGCCGATGCCCTGCACGTTTCACTCAACAGCGTTATCGACCTTAACCCCGGTTCAACTCTGGGTGTATTTGGTGGGAGTGAAACCAATCTTCGTCTCGGTCTTGAAACCCTGCTTGGCGTGCTTAACGCCAGTAGTCGTCAAGGGTTAAACGCAGAACTGACCCGCTACACCTTAAGCCTGATGGTACTTGAGCGTAAGTTGAGCGCGGCGAAAGGCGCGCTCAATACCCTGGGCGATCGTATCGGCGGGCTCCAGCGTCAACTCGACCATTTTGATCTGCAATCCGAAACGCTGCTGAGCGCGATGGCCGGTATTTACGTTGATGTCATCAGCCCGCTGGGCCCACGTATTCAGGTCACCGGATCCCCTGCCGTGCTGCAAAGCCCACAGGTGCAGGCAAAAGTACGTGCGTCCCTGCTGGCAGGGATCCGCGCCGCCGTGCTGTGGCATCAGGTTGGCGGTGGCCGTCTGCAGTTAATGTTTTCTCGTAATCGCCTGACCACTCAGGCAAAACAAATTCTTGCTCATTGTTAACCTCCCGGAGTTGCGAATTATGGAATTATCCTCACTGACCGCCGTATCCCCTGTCGATGGACGCTACGGCGATAAAGTCAGCGCGCTGCGCGGGATCTTCAGCGAATATGGTTTGCTGAAGTTCCGTGTTCAGGTTGAAGTACGCTGGCTGCAGAAGCTGGCCGCCCAGGCAGCAATCAAGGAAGTTCCTGCTTTTGACGAAAAGGCAAACGATTACCTTGATAAAATCGTTGCTGAGTTTAGCGAAGAAGATGCCGCGCGCATTAAGACCATTGAACGCACCACCAACCACGACGTGAAAGCGGTTGAGTACTTCCTGAAAGAGAAAGTGGAAAGCGTCCCTGCCCTGCACGCGGTGTCAGAGTTCATTCACTTCGCCTGTACCTCTGAAGATATCAACAACCTGTCTCACGCGCTGATGCTCTCTACCGCGCGTAAAGAGGTTGTGCTGCCTTACTGGCGTAAGATCATCGACGCGGTGAAAGCGCTCTCCGTGGAATACCGCGACATTCCGCTGCTTTCCCGTACTCACGGCCAGCCAGCCACCCCTTCCACCATGGGTAAAGAGATGGCGAACGTGGCGTACCGCATGGAGCGCCAGTACCGCCAACTGGAACAGGTTGAAATTCTTGGCAAAATCAACGGTGCAGTCGGTAACTACAATGCCCACATCGCCGCTTACCCGGAAGTGGACTGGCACCAGTTCAGCGAAGAGTTTGTCACCTCCCTGGGTATTCAGTGGAACCCGTATACCACGCAGATTGAACCGCACGACTATATCGCTGAGCTGTTTGACTGCATCGCGCGCTTCAACACCATTCTGATCGACTTCGATCGTGACGTGTGGGGCTACATTGCGCTGAACCACTTCAAGCAGAAAACCATCGCCGGTGAAATTGGTTCTTCCACCATGCCGCATAAAGTGAACCCAATCGACTTCGAAAACTCCGAAGGCAACCTGGGCCTGGCGAATGCGGTGCTGCAGCATATGGCGAGCAAACTGCCGGTATCCCGCTGGCAGCGTGACCTGACCGATTCCACCGTGCTGCGTAACCTGGGCGTGGGCATTGGCTACGCGCTGATCGCGTACCAGTCCACCCTGAAAGGCGTGAGCAAACTGGAAGTGAATCGCGATCGTCTGCTGGACGAACTGGATCACAACTGGGAAGTGCTGGCGGAGCCGATTCAGACCGTGATGCGTCGCTACGGCATCGAAAAGCCGTATGAAAAACTGAAAGAGCTGACTCGCGGCAAGCGTGTAGATGCTGAAGGCATGAAACAGTTTATTGACGGTCTGGCACTGCCAGAAGAAGAGAAAACGCGCCTGAAAGCCATGACGCCGGCGAACTACATTGGCCGCGCCATTACCATGGTCGACGAGCTGAAGTAACACCCCTTCCCCCCTTTCCGCCCGGAAAGGGGGTTGCTTTTCCCCGGTTTACTGAATGTTTATCCCCACGGCAACATAATCAGCGTTAAACTATTCGTACTACATATTCTGGGAGAAAAGATGATGCGCGTACTGGTTGTTGAGGATAACGCATTGCTACGCCACCACCTGAAGGTTCAGCTTCAGGAGATGGGACATCAGGTGGACGATGCTGAAGATGCAAAAGAAGCCGATTATTATCTCAATGAACATCTGCCGGATATCGCCATTGTCGATTTAGGCTTGCCTGATGAAGACGGTCTGTCGTTAATTCGTCGCTGGCGCAGCCATGATGTTTCTCTCCCGGTGCTGGTTCTGACCGCCCGCGAAGGCTGGCAGGACAAAGTTGAAGTGCTCAGCGCCGGTGCGGATGATTACGTCACCAAGCCGTTCCATATTGAAGAAGTGGCTGCGCGAATGCAGGCGCTATTACGCCGCAACAGCGGGCTGGCTTCACAGGTTATCTCCATTCCGCCTTTCCAGGTGGATCTCTCCCGACGCGAGCTCTCGATTAACAATGAAGTGATCAAGCTGACTGCATTCGAATACACCATCATGGAAACGCTGATCCGTAACAGTGGCAAGGTTGTGAGCAAAGACTCCTTAATGCTCCAGCTCTACCCGGACGCGGAGCTGCGCGAGAGCCATACTATTGATGTGCTGATGGGGCGTTTGCGTAAGAAAATTCAGGCGCAGTACCCGCAGGATGTGATCACAACCGTCCGCGGCCAGGGCTACCTGTTTGAATTACGCTAAATGAGACAGATTTTGCGCCATATTCTGCCCCTCTCACTGCGGGTTCGTTTTTTGCTGGCAACGGCCGCAGTGGTGCTGGTGCTGTCGCTCTCCTACGGTATGGTCGCCCTGGTGGGTTACAGCGTCAGCTTCGATAAAACGACTTTTCGACTGTTACGTGGCGAAAGTAATCTGTTTTACACTCTGGCGAAATGGGAAAACAACCGTATCAGCGTTGAAATGCCCGAGAACCTGAATCAACAGAGCCCTACTTTAGCTCTGATTTACAACGAAAAAGGGAAGTTGCTGTGGGCGCAAAGAGATATCCCGTGGCTGGTTAAAAGCATTCGTCCGGAGTGGCTTAAAACCAATGGTTTTCATGAGATAGAAGCCGATCTTAACACCACCAGCTCGCTGATTCGCGAAGATCGCTCTATGCAGCAGAAACTCAATGAAATCCGCGAGGATGATGCCGAAACGGAGATGACGCACTCCGTGGCGATTAATATCTACCCGGCGACGATGAACATGCCGCAGTTGACCATTGTGGTGATCGACACCATTCCTGTCGAGCTCAAGCGCTCCTACAGGGTCTGGAGCTGGTTCGTTTATGTTCTGGCCGCTAACCTGCTGCTGGTAATCCCGCTGCTTTGGGTGGCGGCGTGGTGGAGCTTGCGCCCCATTGAATCCCTGGCGCGAGAGGTGCGCGAGCTTGAGGAACACCATCGCGAAAAACTCAATCCGGAAACCACCCGTGAGCTGACAAGTCTGGTACGTAATCTCAATCGCCTGCTGAAAAGTGAACGTGAACGCTATGATAAGTACCGTACAACTCTGACTGACCTCACTCACAGCCTGAAAACACCGCTGGCCGTGATGCAAAGTACCCTGCGTTCAATGCGCAGTTCAAAGCTGAGCGTTGATGATGCCGAGCCGGTGATGCTGGAGCAGATCAGTCGAATCTCACAGCAAATTGGCTATTACCTGCACCGCGCCAGTATGCGTTCCGGCAGCGCGCTTCTGAGCCGCGAGCTGCACCCGGTGGCACCGCTGCTGGATAATCTTACGTCCGCCCTCAACAAGGTGTACCAGCGTAAAGGGGTGAACATCAGCCTCGATATCTCGCCTGAGATAAGCTTTGTCGGCGAAAAGAATGACTTCATGGAAGTCATGGGCAACCTGCTGGATAACGCCTGTAAATACTGCCTGGAGTTTGTGGAAGTGTCTGCGCGTCAGACGGATAACGAGTTACATATTATCGTTGAAGATGATGGCCCGGGGATCCCGCGCAATAAACGTGATGTGGTGTTCGATCGCGGCCAGCGCGCCGATACGCTGCGCCCCGGCCAGGGGGTGGGGTTAGCCGTCGCACGTGAAATTGTCGACCAGTACGATGGAAAAATTGAAACCAGCGAAAGTTTGCTGGGCGGCGCCAGAATGGAAGTGATTTTTGGTCGCCAGCAGCCCACATCGAACGATAGTTAACCCGTTATGTGAAAAATGCGAGGATCTCGCAGCCGGGGGGCTGAGCTTCCGTTATAATCCGTGTCAGTAAGAACCTGCGGAATAAAAAAATATGGATTATCACTTAACGCTTAACTGGCCCGAGTTTATTGAACGTTACTGGCAAAAACGCCCGGTGGTTCTGAAACGTGGGTTCAGCAACTTTGTCGACCCTATCTCGCCTGACGAACTGGCCGGTCTGGCCATGGAAAACGAAGTCGACAGCCGCCTGGTCAGTCACCAGGACGGGAAATGGCAGGTCAGTCACGGTCCTTTCGAAAGCTATGATCATCTCGGTGAAAACAACTGGTCGCTGCTGGTGCAGGCCGTCAACCACTGGCACGAACCCACTGCCGCGCTAATGCGCCCGTTCCGCGCCCTGCCCGACTGGCGGATGGACGATCTGATGATCTCCTTCTCCGTTCCGGGTGGCGGCGTGGGTCCGCACCTGGACCAGTACGACGTGTTTATTATTCAGGGTACGGGTCGCCGCCGCTGGCGCGTGGGCGAGAAAGTGCCGATGAAACAGCACTGTCCGCATCCGGACCTGCTTCAGGTGGATCCGTTTGAAGGGATTATTGATGAAGAGCTGGAGCCAGGCGATATTCTCTACATTCCGCCTGGGTTCCCGCATGAGGGTTACTCCCTGGAAAACTCGCTCAACTACTCGGTTGGGTTCCGCGCACCAAGCGGTCGCGAGATGATCAGCGGCTTTGCCGACTATGTTCTGCAACGCGAGCTGGGCAGCTATCGCTACAGCGATCCGGATGTGCCTGCGCGCGAGCATCCGGCAGATATTCTGCCAGCAGAGCTGGACAAGCTGCGCGGTATGATGCTGGATCTGATCAACGAGCCGGAACATTTCAGACAGTGGTTTGGCGAGTTTATTAGCCAGTCCCGCCACGAGCTGGACGTGGCGCCTCCGGAGCCGCCTTATCAGGCTGACGAGATTTATGATGCCCTTCAGCAGGGCGACAAGCTGGTTCGTCTGGGCGGGTTGCGCGTGCTACGCATCGGTGAAGAGGTCTTCGTCAATGGCGAGAAGCTGGATTCCCCGCACCGTCCTGCACTGGAAGCGATTGCCAGCCATATGGTTCTGACTGCTGAAACCTTTGGCGATGCGCTGGAAGATCCCTCATTCCTCGCCATGCTGGCCGCGCTGGTTAACAGCGGGTATTGGTTTTTTGAGGATTGAGTCTTGAGATGTGCCGGGTGGCGGCTTCGCCTTAGCCGGCCTACATTCCGATCGTAGGCCCGGTAAGCGCAGCGCCACCGGGCAATGTCTCACCGCTTCGCGGTCAACTCCGCAATCCGCACAATCACCTTCACCGCTTTTTCCATTCCTTCCAGCGTCACAAACTCATGCTTGCCGTGGTAGTTGTAGCCACCGGTAAACAGGTTCGGGCACGGCAATCCCATAAATGACAGCTGCGAACCGTCGGTACCGCCACGAATCGGTTTTAAGATCGGTTCAATATCGCAGTCGCGCATTGCCTGCCGGGCGATATCAATTATGTGCGGATGCGCCATCACCTTCTCACGCATATTGTAATAGCTGTCTTCGATGATGAGTTCAATGTAGCAGTCAGGATGCAGCCCTTTGCCTACCTTTTTGGCGATTTCCATCATCTTACGCTTGCGCGCTTCAAAGGCTTTACGGTCAAAATCGCGCACGATGTAGTGCATCTGGGCGCTATCCACGGTGCCCTTAATGCTGGTCAGGTGATAGAAACCTTCATATCCGTCTGTCATCTCCGGGCTCTCTTGCGCGGGGACTTCAGCATGAATACGCGACGCCAGCGACAGCGCATTCACCATCACCCCTTTGGCTGAACCGGGGTGAACGTTGTTCCCGACAATTTTAATGGTCACCGAAGCGGCGTTAAAGTTTTCATACTCCAGCTCGCCCACGCCACCGCCATCGACGGTGTAGGCCCACTGCGCGTTAAAAGCCTCCACATCGAAATGTTTCGCGCCTTTCCCCACCTCTTCGTCCGGCGTGAAAGCAACCCGGATATCCCCGTGCGGAATGTTTTTGCCTTTCAGCACCGCCAGCGCCGTCATGATCTCCGCGATCCCCGCCTTATCATCTGCGCCCAACAGCGTTTTCCCGTCGGTGGTGATGAGCGTCTGACCGAGCAGCTGGTGCAGGACCGGGAACATCACGGGAGAGAGCACTTCGTCGCCAATGCCCAGCGCAATATCACCGCCGCGGTAGTTTTCAACAATCTGCGGGTTCACATGTTTACCGCTAAAATCCGGAGAGGTGTCGACATGGGAGATAAAGCCAATCGCCGGGATATCACCCGGGACATTCGCCGGCAGCGTCCCCATCACAGTGCCCTTTTCGCTTAACGTGACGTTAACCAGCCCCATGGCGTCGAGCTGCTCTTTAAGCAGGTTTAATAACTTCCACTGGCCTTCGGTGCTTGGCACCTGGCGGACACCCGGTTTAGATTGGGTATCCAGCGAAACGTACTGTAAAAAACGCTCAAGTAATTTATCCATGCAGTCACCCTCACTTTTTGTGACAACATTATCAATAAGCATCAAAACGCAAATATTGCGTCAGGTCACTTTTATCCCGCAAACGAGAATATTTTCCGTTTATATCGTTCTGCGTTAGTAAATGTAGCTTATGAATCAGTGACAAGGATTGGCGATTCCCGAGGTTTGCCGTAGAATGTCCGCCCTCATTACGAGTCACCAAGGTGGTTACACACAAACCCCGCTTCGGCCTGCTGCCTGAGGCGTCTATATGGGACAGTGCAAAAATTGAATACACAACCCCGTTCTCGTTCACCGCTGGTGCAACTTGAACGAATTCGTAAAAGTTTTGATGGCAAAGAGGTCATTTCCGACCTCAATCTGACCATCAATGACGGCGAGTTTCTTACGCTGCTTGGCCCCTCCGGCTGCGGCAAGACAACCGTACTGCGCCTTATCGCCGGGCTGGAAAGCGTCGATAATGGCCACATCCATCTTGAGAACCAGGACATAACCCAGGTTCCTGCCGAAGATCGCCACGTCAATACCGTCTTTCAGAGCTATGCCCTGTTCCCGCACATGACCGTGTTTGAGAACGTGGCGTTTGGCCTGCGGATGCAAAAAACGCCGGCCAGCGAGATCCCCCCGCGCGTCACGGAAGCCCTGCGGATGGTGCAGCTGGACGAGTTTGCTCAGCGAAAACCCCACCAGCTCTCCGGCGGTCAGCAGCAGCGCGTGGCCATTGCCCGTGCCGTGGTCAATAAACCGCGCCTGCTTCTGTTAGATGAGTCGCTTTCCGCGCTGGACTACAAACTGCGCAAGCAGATGCAGAACGAGCTGAAGGCGCTACAGCGCAAGCTTGGCATCACCTTTGTCTTCGTCACCCACGACCAGGAAGAGGCGCTGACCATGTCAGACCGTATTGTGGTAATGCGCGATGGCAAAATAGAGCAGGACGGCACGCCGCGTGAAATTTACGAAGAGCCGAAAAACCTGTTTGTCGCCAGCTTCATTGGCGAAATCAATATCTTTAATGCCACGGTGATTGAACGTCTGGACGATCGGCGCGTGCGCGCGAACGTGGAAGGACGTGAATGCAATATCACCGTGAACTTCGCCGTCGAGAAGGGACAAAAACTCAACGTCCTGCTGCGTCCTGAAGATCTGCGTGTCGATGAAATTCACGGTAATACCGAAGCCGAAGGGCTTATCGGCTATATCCGCGAGCGCAATTACAAAGGGATGACGCTGGAGTCCGTCGTCGAACTGGAAAATGGCAAAATGGTGATGGTCAGCGAATTCTTTAACGAGGACGATCCTGACTTCGACCACTCTCTCGACCAGAAAATGGTTATCAACTGGGTAGAAAGCTGGGAGGTTGTACTGGCTGATGAAGAACACAAGTAAATTCCAGAAGGTGGTGATTACCACTATCGTCGGTTGGCTTGTGTTATTTGTCTTTTTACCCAACCTGATGATCATCGCCACCAGCTTTCTGACACGCGACGATGCCCACTTCGTTAAGCTGGTCTTTACGCTGGATAACTACGCGCGCCTGCTCGACCCGCTCTATTTTGACGTGCTTCTGCACTCGCTGAATATGGCGCTGATTGCTACCGTCACCTGCCTGCTACTGGGGTATCCTTTCGCATGGTTCCTGGCCGGGCTGCCACAAAAGGTGCGCCCGCTTTTGCTGTTTCTGTTGATTGTGCCGTTCTGGACCAATTCGCTGATTCGCATCTACGGGTTAAAAATCTTCCTGAGCACCAAAGGCTACCTCAACGCGTTTCTGCTGTGGCTGGGGGTGATTGATACCCCTGTACGCATCATGTTTACTCCGGGTGCGGTGATTATTGGCCTTGTCTATATTCTGCTGCCGTTTATGGTGATGCCGCTCTACTCCAGCATCGAGAAGCTCGATAAACCGCTGCTGGAAGCGGCAAAAGATCTGGGTGCTAACAAGCTGCAAACCTTTATCCGCATTATCATTCCACTGACCATGCCCGGCATTATCGCCGGTTGTCTGCTGGTGATGCTCCCGGCAATGGGGCTGTTCTACGTGTCAGATCTCATGGGCGGAGCAAAAAACCTGCTGATTGGTAACGTGATCAAGAGCCAGTTCCTGAACATCCGCGACTGGCCGTTCGGATCCGCGACCAGCATTACGCTGACGGTGGTAATGGGGCTGATGCTGCTGGTCTACTGGCGGGCCTCACGATTGCTGAATAAAAAGGTGGAACTCGAATGATCGGTCGACTGCTTCGCGGCGGTTTTATGACCGCCATTTACGCTTACCTTTATATTCCGATTATCATTTTGATCGTGAATTCGTTTAACAGTTCACGCTTCGGCATCAACTGGCAGGGCTTTACCACCAACTGGTACAGCCTGCTGATGAATAATGACAGTCTGCTGCAGGCCGCTCAGCACTCGCTGACGATGGCGATTTTCTCCGCCACCTTCGCCACGCTGATCGGTTCCCTCACCGCGGTGGCATTGTATCGCTATCGCTTTCGCGGTAAGCCGTTCGTCAGCGGCATGCTGTTTGTGGTAATGATGTCGCCGGATATCGTGATGGCGATTTCGCTGCTGGTGCTGTTTATGCTGCTGGGCATTCAGCTTGGCTTCTGGTCGCTGCTGTTTTCCCACATCACCTTCTGCCTTCCGTTTGTGGTGGTTACCGTCTTTGCACGTCTGAAAGGGTTTGACGTGCGTATGCTTGAGGCGGCGAAAGATCTGGGGGCCAGCGAGATGACCATCCTGCGCAAAATCATTCTGCCGCTGGCGATGCCCGCGGTAGCCGCAGGATGGCTACTCAGCTTTACGCTGTCGATGGATGACGTGGTTGTTTCTTCGTTCGTGACCGGGCCGAGTTACGAAATCCTGCCACTGAAGATCTATTCGATGGTCAAAGTCGGCGTCTCACCTGAAGTGAACGCGCTGGCGACCATTCTGTTGGTGTTTTCGCTGGTTCTGGTGATTGCCAGCCAGATTATTGCTCGTGATAAAACAAAATCTCAGGGGACAATGAAATGAAAAAAATGCTCGCCGCTGCGGCACTGGTACTTGGCATGGGTGCCGCGCACGCTGATGACGGTAAAACGCTCTACTTCTATAACTGGACCGAGTATGTGCCACCGGGCCTGCTGGAACAGTTTACGAAAGAGACGGGCATCAAGGTCATCTACTCGACCTACGAGTCGAATGAAACCATGTATGCCAAGCTCAAAACCTACAAAGACGGCGCATATGATCTGGTGGTGCCGTCTACCTACTTTGTCGACAAAATGCGCAAAGAGGGCATGATTCAGAAGATCGATAAAACGAAGCTCACTCACTTCAACAATCTCGATCCGGAGATGCTCAACAAGCCGTTTGACCCGAATAACGACTACTCCATTCCTTACATCTGGGGCGCAACCGCAATTGGTGTCAACAGCGAGGCTATCGATCCGAAAACCGTTACAAGCTGGGCCGATCTGTGGAAACCGGAATACAAAGGCAGCCTGCTGTTAACCGACGACGCGCGCGAAGTGTTCCAGGTAGCGCTGCGTAAGCTCGGCTACTCCGGCAATACGACGGACCCAAAAGAGATTGAAGCGGCCTATAACGAGCTGAAAAAGCTGATGCCTAACGTGGCGGCATTTAACTCTGATAACCCGGCAAACCCGTATATGGAAGGCGAAGTGAATCTGGGCATGGTGTGGAACGGCTCCGCGTATGTTGCCCGTCAGGCCGGTACGCCGCTGGAGGTAGTGTGGCCGAAAGAAGGCGGGATCTTCTGGATGGATAGCCTCGCGATCCCTGCCAATGCCAAAAACGTGGAGGGTGCGCTGAAGCTGATTAACTTCCTGCTGCGCCCGGACGTGGCGAAGCAGGTTGCCGAAACGATTGGCTACCCGACACCGAACCTCGCGGCACGCAAGCTGCTGAAGCCTGAAGTGGCTAACGATAAGTCACTCTATCCGGATGCCGACACCATCAGCAAAGGGGAATGGCAGAACGACGTTGGTGACGCCAGCCGCCTCTACGAAGAGTATTACCAGAAACTAAAAGCGGGCCGATAAACGGCATCGCGCTATTCCTCACGCCGTGCTAACGGCGTGAGGAAGCATTAACTGGCCGCATTCTCGCCAGCCCAAATCGTCGCCCTTCTCATCGCCTCGACCACATCATCATCCGACAGCCCCAGTGCGCGACTCAGTCTTGTCGCCTCCTCCCACTGCTGCTGCTCGTAGTAACGACAGAGTGCGATCATATCAGCTAGCTGCCCCTCCTGATGGCACAGTGCGTTGCTCACGCTCTGCGGCACCGCAATCTGCTTCATCAACTCGGTCATCGGCAGTTCAAGGAGAGTATCCAGCAGCGAGAACAGGCCGCACAGAAAAGCATTTTCAGCCAGCGTCGGTTCGTTTATCGCCTCTGCGATCAATTCGCAGAATTTCCCACGCATCATGCTCAACGGATAAAGCTCGCTGACGGTGTCATTGTCCGCACTCGCCAGGACCACGACGGCAACGAACCGTCTCAGCTGATTCTCCCCAAGATAGCGGAGTACCTCACTTAGGGTTAACTTGCTGAAATTACAGGCACCAACATGTTTAAATGCCGTGTGCTTCATGTAGCGCATAATTTTCCAGGAGAGGGTGAGATCACTTTTTATCAGCGATTCGATAATGCGATAATCAGGTTTATTACGTCCGATTTCCATTTGCAGGCGGAAAATCGCAAGCTGATTTTGCGATAAACGTTTATATTTAATCATCTCCGGACGGCAGAAAAAATAACCCTGAAACAGAGAAAATCCTTCATCTCTGAATCGAATAAATTCCTCTTTAGTCTCAATTTTTTCAGCGAGATATTTTATATGTGCGGTCTCGTTCTTACGCGATGCCAGATACTGTTTAATTTGCGCTAAGGTATAATTTCTGATATCGAATTTCAGAACCGAAATATAAGGTAAAAACGCATCCCATTCCGGAGCGAGGGTGAAATCATCGAGCGCGAAGTGGTAGCCGTGCGCATTCATCTCTCTGACGGCCTGCAACAGCTCAGCCCCCGGAACCGCATCTTCCAGTATCTCAATGACCACGCTCTCTTTATCGAGCGCTTCTCCGCTCCGGTCGATGACCATCCGGGAGGGAAAATTAATAAACGACGTGTGCTCCCCGGCGATCCGTTGCGCGGGTACACATAAAAACTGATCTGATATCATTCTGGATGTCGCATATTCCGCCGAGACATCCGGAAAACGGTTTGTCATTCCCTCTCTGAAGAGCAGTTCATAGGCGACCGTCTTCATCTCCGGGTTAAAAATGGGTTGTCTGGCGATAAATCCGTACATATCCCATCCTCCTCTACCACTTAATATTTATTAGCATCCTCTTTCTACACGACGATAACGAGCATTATCGAGCACTATTTTGATTGAATGCACAAAATAAAAGCATCCACACTAATTAACAGGGTTTATATTCTCAGAATTTAAATTAAATACTCCCGGTACTCTACAGAAAGAGAGTGATATATCCGATAAGTAATATGTGCCTGACCGACACGCACACGATTACGGGAGATAAGAATGCAAAACGCCAAGGTCCGAAGATCAAAAATGAGCGTCAAAACGTTAATGCTATTGTCCATTTTTCTCACCGTGACGGTGGGCTTTACCGCCACGATTGGTTTTATGATGTGGCAGTGGATGGCGCAGCAGGACAGTCTGGCCAAAAAACATATCCGCCAGATTGCTGAGGTGCAGTCTTTGCAGGTCAGTAAGGAGATGGATTCCGCGCTGGCTGCCGCCAGGGATATGGGCAACAGTGCCCTGGCGCTGCGGGATGCGGGCATCTCCGATCGCCAAAGTCTCAACCAACTGCTGATCCATTATCTTGCGGCCCACCCGCAGTTTCTCTCCATGTCGATGGCTTTTGAGCCCAACGCGTTTGACCATCAGGATGCCGCCTTTGCCGGACAGAGCGGAGAGGATCCTGCCGGACGCTATGCCCGCTATGTCGACCGCGATGCCTCTGGCAAACCCGCACTGCACCTGCTGACGGACCTGGAAACACCCGGCAGCGGCGATTATTACCTGCTGCCGAAGCAACGGCAAAAAGAGGTGATCATCGAACCCTATATCTACCCCTACAATGGCGTAGACGTCATGCTTACCTCCATTGCCGCCCCCATTATGGCTGACGGTAAGTTTCTGGGATCGGTCACCTCTGACTTTTCACTCGCCACGCTGCAAGCCATGACTGGGGCAATAAAACCGTGGAACGGGACTGGCTATGCCCTGCTCCTCTCAGCGGAAAATAAAGTGGTATTCAGCCCGGACAAACAGGCCACCGGAAAGCCTTACGCGGGGAAGATAACGGGCCATGATGTCATCCGGGAAAACGATCCACTGCTGAATGAGGAGGCATTTATTACCTGGCAGGATATTGCAATTGGTAACAGCCAGACGCCGTGGAAGCTGGCCATCGTCACTCCGGTCAGTGAGGTGATGGCCGAGGCGCGTGCATTTTTGCTGAAAGCCATTGTCCTTATGGTGCTCAGTATCGTAGTGGTGAGCCTGGTCATGGCGCAAATCTTTACGCGTAAAGTTGACCGACCGGTGGGTGGCGAACCTTCTGACGCCGCCGGAATTGCCCTGGCCGTCGCCCGCGGGGAGCTGAACAATACAATTCCGGTGCGCGCGGGAGATACTCGCAGTATTTTTTACGCCCTGCACACCATGCAGATGCAGCTCAAACGCATCGTCGACAACATCAGCGATGCCAGCCATTCCGTGCGGGGTGGCACCAGCGAGATTTCGGCAGGTAACCTTGACCTTGCCTCGCGAACCGAGGAGCAGGCAGCAGCGATTGTGGAAACCGCGGCCAGCATGGAAGAGATTTCGGCCACGGTGAAGAATAATGCCGACAATGCGCACAAAGCGACCACGCTGACCGACCGCGCCGCCAGCCTCGCCGGACATGGCGAAACGCTGGTGAACGACGTTGTCACGGTGATCGGCGAGATTGATGACAGCGCGCGTAAGATCGGTGAGATCAACAGCATTGTCGATGGCATTGCCTTCCAGACCAATATCCTGGCGCTAAACGCTGCCGTAGAAGCCGCACGGGCGGGTGAGCAGGGACGCGGTTTTGCGGTGGTGGCCGGTGAAGTCCGTAACCTGGCCCAGCGGAGCGCTAACGCAGCAAAAGAGATTTCTCAGCTCATTGCCGAATCGTCTGGCCGCGTCAACAAAGGCGTTGAGCTGGTCAATGAAACCGGCGTGATGATGAAACAGGTTATCGAGGCGGTGTCGCATGTGCATCTGGTGATCAACGATATCGTTCAGGCGCTGGACGAGCAAAATCGGGGGATTAGCCAGGTCAGCACCGCCGTGAATCAGATGGACAGCACAACCCAGCAGAACGCCTCTCTGGTGCAGCAGATCTCAGCCGCGGCGCTCTCACTGGACGAGCAGGCTAAATCGCTGGAGAAGACGCTGGCGTTCTTTCATTCGTAAATCGTCAGGCACCCGCAGGACGGGTGCCTTTTTACACCATTGCCGCTAAAGCCCTTTCAGCAGCTTGTCGACAAATTCCGGGACGACCGCGCTTGCCAGACCGTAGTGTTTCTCTTCAAACTCGCTGCCCACCTGGCTTGGCTCCAGATTGAGCTCAACCGTATGGGCGCCGTGCAGTCGCGCTTCGTGAACAAACCCCGCCGCCGGGTAAACATGGCCGGATGTACCAATGGCGATAAACACGTCTGCCATCGCCAGCGCGCTGTAAATATCATCCATCCCCAGGGGCATCTCGCCGAACCACACCACGTGCGGGCGCAGGCGTGCGGGGAACTGACAGCAGTGACATTTGTCTTCTGGCAGCACGTCCTCTTTCCAGTCCAGCACCTGGCCGCTCCAGGCACAGCGAACTTTGAGCAACTCACCGTGCATGTGGATGATGTTTTTGTTACCGGCTCGCTCATGCAGGTTGTCGATATTCTGCGTCACCAGCAGGAAACGATCCCCCAGCGCCTCTTCCAGCTTCGCCAGCGCCAGATGCGCCGGATTGGGCGCAATCTCAGGCTGCTGCAGCTGGCGACGGCGGGCGTTGTAAAACGCCTGCACGAGATCCGGATCGCGGGCAAAACCTTCCGGCGTGGCGACATCCTCCACGCGGTGTTCTTCCCACAGTCCGTCCGCCGCGCGGAAGGTTCGAATTCCTGACTCAGCGGAGATCCCCGCCCCGGTCAGCACCACCACTCTGGGTTTATCCATCGCTTCTGGCATCATTCTGTCTCTGAAAAAGATCCGCTGACGCAAGCGCTCACGTAAGCGGCGTTTGTTTTTGCGAAAACGGCTGAGTCGACCCTGGCGACGCGACAGCATAGAAACCTCGTAAACTAATCGGTGAGATGAAGGAATGCGGCTCCGCGCATGCCTCCTGCGTCCCCGTGTCGCGCACGTTCAATACGCGGCACGCGTGCAACCGGCAATAAATGTCGGGGCAAACGCCCGGACAACTGTTCCGTAATCGCAGTGAAGTTTGACAACCCTCCCCCAATCACCAGCAGATCCGGGTCGACGATAGTGAGAATATTTCCCAGACATACCGCCAGCAGATCCAGATAGCGCTCAACGTGCTCACGCGCCTGCGCATCCCCTTGCTCCCACAAGGTAATGATTTGAGGGGCCTCAAGTTTCTGATGATAGAAGTGTTCGTAAAGCCATGCAAACCCGCGGCCGGAGAGGTAGTTCTCAATACAGCCGTGCTGGCCGCAGCCGCAGCGGGTCAGCGGAAACTCACGCCCGACAACGTCCAGGGCATCCACCGGCAAGCGGATATGGCCGAACTCACCGGTGATATAGCTACGCCCGGTGATGGGCTTACCGTTGATCACGATCCCTCCGCCGACGCCCGTGCCGAGGATCAGTCCCATGACCAATGGATACTGACGGAATTCATCATCCCAGGCTTCAGAGAGCGCAAAACAGTTGGCATCGTTATCTAAACGCACGTCGCGTTCAAGGCGGGCAGCGAGATCGGCGCGCAGCGGTTTGCCGCTTGCAGCAGGTACGTTGGCGGCATACAGCGTGCCGTCGTCGGTTTCGGGCATGCCCGGAATACCAATGCCGACGCTGCCTTTGACGCCAAAGCGTTCATCTGCTTGCGCCACCAGCGTGGCAATGGCGGTTAAAAATTCGTCGTAACTCTCGCGCGGCGTGGGAACGCGCGTTTCCCACTGCAGCCTGAGGTCTTTATCAAATACGCCGAGCGCAATCTTGGTGCCGCCAATATCAAATCCATAATACATAGTGCATTCCTCTTTTGACCTGGCGGCCCAAAAGCCGCTAGATCATGACGTAATTACTGGCCACTTAATACCCTCGCCGGATCAATTCGGCTTGCGCGACGCGCCGGATACCAGCTTGCCAGCAGACTCAGTAAAAGTGCTGTAACCAGCACATAAAAAACGTCCAGCCAGTGCAATTCAGACGGCAGGAAGTCAATAAAATAGATATCACCCGACAGGAACTGGTGACCAATAAGCTTTTCAATGCCGTTGATAATTGGCGTCAGCTGCAGGGAAACCACCACGCCAATCACCACGCCACAAAGGCTGCCGAACAATCCTGCCAGCAAACCGTACCAGACGAAGATGGCGCGAATAAGACCGTCTTTCGCCCCGAGCGTTCTCAGCACGGCAATGTCACCGCTCTTGTCCTTGACTGCCATCACCAGCGTCGAGACGATATTAAAGCACGCGACGCCAATCACCAGCACCATCGCCAGATACATAATCGCGCGGATCATCTGGATATCACGGTACATATACCCGTAAGTGCCGATCCAGCTTTTGATGTAAACATAGTTATTGGTCACGCTGCCCGCGTCGCGTACCAGTTTGTTGGCATTAAAGACGTCGTTCACCTTAATGGCAATGCCCGTCACACTGTCGCCCATGTCGAGATACTGCCGCGCATCTTCCATCGGCACCATCGCAAAGCTATGGTCAAGCTGACCGCTCAGCTGAAGAATACCGGTGACGTGCAGGCGCACGCGTTTCGGCTGCTGCAATTTGTGATCGGCGCTGGCGTTCGGGATCATGATCGACACCCAGTCGCCCTGCTTCACCTTCAGGGCATCTGCAACGCCTTTGCCCATGATGATCTGCTGCTCGCCGGCCTTAAAGTTTGCCCACGCGCCGTTCTGCACATATTTCGGCAGCGCGCTCAGACGCTCTTCCTGGGCAGGGTTCACCCCTTTCACCTGGATGGCACGCAGGTTTACCCCGCTCTCCACCAGCCCGGTAAAGTTGATATAGGGCGCGGCAGCAGCGATGCCCGGGACTTTCTCTACTTTGTTGAGCGCATCGCTCCAGTGGGTCCAGGGCTGGTTAACCGGCTCGATTTCCCCGTGCGGTACCACCGCCAGAATGCGGTTATTCAGTTCGCGCTCGAAGCCGTTCATGGCGCTCAGGCCGACAATCAACACCGCCACGCCCAGCGCAATACCGATGGTCGAGATGACGGAGATGAGCGACACCATGCCGCCGCGACGGCGACCGCGGCTAAAGCGTAACCCGATGAGTAACGATAACGGTGAAGCCATTACTCCGCTCCCATCAGGGTCAGTTCTGCATTCAGATGACCGTCGCGCATTTCAAGCTGGCGCCCCATGCGTTTTGCCAGCTGCAGATCGTGGGTGACCACCAGAAACGCGGTGCCCTGCGAGGCGTTAAGTTCACCTAAAAGCTGGAAAATACTGTCCGCATTACGCGCATCCAGGTTACCGGTCGGTTCATCCGCCAGCACCAGACGCGGGTTGTTGACCAACGCACGGGCAATGGCCACGCGCTGACGTTCGCCGCCGGAAAGCTCCGACGGACGGTGATTGCCACGATGACCCAGCCCTACTGCGTTCAGCATGTCGCTGGCGCGGGCGTTAATTTCTGCCGGTTTCTTTTTGCCAATCAGCAACGGCATCGCCACGTTTTCCAGCGCCGTGAAATCCGGCAGCAGGTGGTGGAACTGGTAGATAAAGCCCAGCTCGCGATTACGCAGCTCGGCCTTCGCCGCTGAGGACATTTTGCTCATCGGCTGGCCGGAAAAAATCACGTCGCCGCTGGTTGGGGTATCCAGCCCGCCGAGCAGGTGCAGCAGCGTACTTTTGCCCGAGCCGGAGCTGCCGACAATCGCCATCATCTCGCCTTCGCCCACGCTGAAGCTCACATTGTGCAGCACGTCGGTCTGCACAGCGCCTTCCTGATAGCGTTTGGACAGGTTGTCGCATTGCAACAGGATCTTATTCATAACGTAAAGCCTCAGCGGGTTGAGTGGCGGCAGCGCGCCAGGAAGGATAAAGCGTCGAAAGCAGCGCAATGGCCATCGCGGCCAGCGCAATACCGATAACCTGCAGCGGCTCGATAGCCACCGGCAGCGCCGCGCCATCAAGCAGCGCGCCGATGATCGGCATTAAATTATTAAGCTGGCTGGCAAGCAATGCGCCGAGCCCCGCCCCCAGCAGCGCGCCGATAATCCCGGCGCTGGCACCCTGCACCATAAAGACCGCCATGATCTGGCGCGGCGTGAGCCCCTGGGTTTGCAGGATGGCGACCTCGCCCTGCTTTTCCATCACCATCAGACCCAGCGAAGTGATGATGTTAAAAGCGGCCACGGCCACGATCAGGCTCAACAGCAGCCCCATCATGTTTTTTTCCATACGCACGGCCTGGAACAGTTCGCCTTTACGTTCGCGCCAGTCCTGCCATTTGGTGCCGTCCGGCAGTTTTTGCTGGCTGAGGGTATCAACCTTCAGCGGCGCGTCGAGCCACAGGCGCCAGCCCGTGATGTTCCCTGCCGGGTAACGCATCAGGCGCGAAGCATCCTGAATGTTAACCAGCATCTGATAACCATCGACTTCGCTGTTGGCGGCAAAGGTACCAATTACGTTAAACAGGCGCTGGCTTGGCAGGCGCCCCATCGGCGTAAACTGACTGGCAGAGGGCACCATCACACGCAGTTGGTCGCCACGGTTGACGCCAAGCTGGCCGGCAAGCTGCTCACCCAGAATAACGTTGTATTTTCCGGCGGCCAGATCGGTCTGCTTCACGTTAACCAGGTACGGCGTCAGCGGATCGTTTTGTGCAGGGTCAATACCCAGCATGACGCCGACCGCCACGCTGCGGGCGCTTTGCAGCACCACGTCGCCGGTTGTTAACGGCGCAACGCGCGTGACACCCTGTAACTTCGCCGCACTTTCCGGCAGCTGTTGCGGGTTCAGCGAACCGTTGGTGGAGGAGAGAACGGCCTGCGGCATCAGCCCCAGGATGTTGTTTTGCAGCTCGCGCTCGAAGCCATTCATGACGGAAAGGACCGTCACCAGTGCCATCACGCCGAGCGTAATGCCAATAGTCGAAAGCCAGGAGACAAAGCGACCGAAGCGGTCCGCGGCGCGCCCACGCATGTAACGTAAGCCTATGAAGAGTGCGACAGGTTGATACATGAAATCCGTCTGTTTGCTGATAGCAGACCCACGAGTATATAAGCGAATCCGTTAAGCGTAAATGACTGAAACCGTAAGCTTTGGTAATCATTTTTCTGAAAAATTCAGATAAATCAGCGTGCTATTGTCTGAATTGTCGCCTCGCAACCTCCACCTTTTCCGAAAAACCTCCTGATACAGACTGTTACCCGTTACATCCCGGTTTCATTTCACAACAATTGCTCGTTCGTTTATGGCAATTTAAGGTAGTCGCGAACAATGAAGCAAAAAGCATTATGGATTAACCAGATAAAAGGGCTGTGTATCTGCCTGGTGGTTATCTATCATTCGGTCATCACCTTTTATCCGCACCTGAGCGGGCTGCAACACCCGCTATCCGGCCTTCTCGCGAAATGTTGGGTCTATTTTAATCTCTACCTCGCCCCATTCCGCATGCCGGTATTCTTCTTTATCTCCGGCTATCTGATCCGTCGTTATATCGATGAGGTGAACTGGCGAACCAGTCTCGACAAACGGATCTGGAGCATTGTCTGGGTTCTGGTCCTGTGGGGGATTCTGCAATGGCAGGCATTGACCCACCTGAATGCCTGGCTGGCGCCCGATCGTGAGCTTGCCACCTCCTCGAACGCGGCCTACGCCGATTCCCTCTCAGGATTTGTACGCGGTATGCTCACCGCCAGCACCAGCCTGTGGTATCTGTATGCTCTGGTCGTCTACTTCACGCTGTGTAAACTGCTGAGCCGCTGGAAGCTACCGGTTCTCGGGCTGCTGGCACTGGCGAGCGTCGCGATCAACTTCCTGCCGTTGCCGTGGTGGGGAATGAACAGCGTAGTTCGCAACATGATCTACTACAGCCTCGGAGCGTGGTATGGCGCAGAGCTGATGGCGTGGATGAAAAGTTTCAACCTGCGCCGCACGTGGCTGGCGACAGGGGCGTTCGCCGCCGTCTCCGTGGTGCTGTGGTTTGCTAACGTTTCTCTCCTGCTTTCCCTGCTGTCGATTGTGTTGATCATGAAGCTTTTCTACAGTATTGAGCAGCGTTACGCCGTGCATCCCAACAATCTGCTGAACGTGATTGGCTCCAACACCATTGCGATCTATACCACCCACCGCATCCTCATTGAGGCCTTCAGCCTGTTCCTGATTGGCGAGATGAATGCCGCATACTGGCCGGTCTGGGCAGAGCTGGGCTTAATTCTGGTCTATCCGTTTGCCAGCCTGCTTATCTGCACCCTTGCCGGGCTCGGGGTGCGCAAACTCTCCACCGCGCTGTTTGGCGATCTTTTCTTCTCTCCTCCGTCAACGCTCTCCCTGTCACCGTCCCCCCGCTAATGCCTTCTCCGCCCCCCGTTTTGGGGGCGGAAAGTCACCCCGTGCGGTTACAATTTGCTTATGTAAAACGATCGAGGATAATAAAGACATTGCGTATCAGTGATATGCCCCAATACTGTTGGTATATCCATAAGAGACTCTGACATAGCCATGCCTGAACACTATCGTTATTCCTTGCCTGTCAAAGCGGGCGACCAGCGCCAGTTGGGTGAACTTACGGGCGCGGCGTGCGCCACGCTGGTGGCAGAAATTGCTGAACGACACCCCGGCCCGGTGGTGCTTGTTGCCCCGGATATGCAAAATGCCCTGCGCCTGCACGACGAAATCCGCCAGTTCACCGATAGCCTGGTGTTCAGCCTGGCCGACTGGGAAACGCTGCCGTATGACAGCTTCTCTCCGCATCAGGAGATCATCTCCTCGCGCCTGTCGACGCTCTACCAGTTGCCGACCATGCAGCGCGGTGTGCTGATTGTGCCGGTGAATACCCTGATGCAGCGCGTCTGTCCGCACAGCTATCTGCATGGTCATGCGCTGGTGATGAAAAAAGGCCAGCGCCTGTCCCGTGATGCCCTGCGCGAGCAGCTTGACGGTGCCGGCTATCGCCATGTCGATCAGGTGATGGAGCACGGGGAATACGCAACCCGTGGCGCACTGCTTGATCTGTATCCTATGGGCAGCGACCAGCCGTATCGTCTCGATTTCTTCGATGATGAAATCGACAGCCTGCGCGTGTTCGACGCCGACACCCAGCGCACGCTGGAGGAAGTAGAGTCCATTAACTTACTGCCCGCACATGAATTCCCGACGGACAAAACTGCCATCGAACTGTTCCGCAGCCAGTGGCGCGATAAGTTCGACGTGAAGCGTGATGCCGAGCACATCTATCAGCAGGTCAGCAAAGGCACGCTCCCGGCCGGGATCGAATACTGGCAGCCGTTGTTCTTTAACGAGCCGCTACCTGCCCTGTTCAGCTACTTCCCGGCAAATACGCTGATTGTGAACACCGGCGATATCGACGCCAGCGCCAGCCGTTTCGAAAGCGAAACCCGCGCCCGCTTCGAAAACCGGGGCGTTGACCCGATGCGTCCGCTGCTGCCGCCGGAAGCGCTGTGGCTGCGTACCGACGAACTCAATGCGGAGCTGAAGCGTTGGCCGCGGATCCAGCTCAAAACCGATTCGCTTGCCGATAAGGCCGCCAACACCAACCTCGCCTTCCGGACGCTGCCGGACCTGGCCGTACAGGCGCAGCAGAAATCGCCGCTGGATAATCTGCGCAAGTTCCTGGAGTCCTTTACCGGCCCGGTGGTGTTCTCCGTTGAGAGTGAAGGCCGCCGCGAAGCACTCGGCGAGCTGCTGGGGCGAATAAAAGTTGCGCCGAAACGCATTCAGCGCCTCAGCGACGCGGCCGGAAACGGCCGTTATCTGATGATTGGTGCCGCCGAACACGGGTTTATTGATACGCTCAACAACCTGGCGCTGATTTGCGAAAGCGATCTGCTGGGTGAGCGCGTCGCGCGGCGCCGTCAGGACAGCCGTCGAACCATTAACCCGGACACGCTGATCCGTAACCTGGCCGAACTGCATCCGGGCCAGCCCATTGTTCACCTGGAACATGGCGTTGGGCGCTATCAGGGAATGACCACGCTGGAAGCCGGCGGCATCAAAGGTGAATACCTGATGCTGACCTACGCCAACGACGCCAAACTGTATGTTCCGGTGTCATCCCTGCATCTGATCAGCCGATACGCGGGTGGCGCGGAGGATAACGCCCCGCTGCACAAGCTGGGCGGCGATGCCTGGGCTCGCGCGCGCCAGAAAGCGGCGGAGAAAGTACGCGACGTGGCGGCCGAGCTGCTGGATATCTACGCCCAGCGCGCGGCCAAAGAGGGCTTCGCCTTTAAGCATGATAAAGAGCAGTACCAGCTGTTCTGCGACAGTTTCCCGTTTGAAACCACGCCGGATCAGGCCCAGGCCATCAACGCCGTATTGAGCGACATGTGCCAGCCGCTGGCGATGGACCGCTTAGTCTGCGGCGACGTCGGCTTCGGCAAGACCGAAGTGGCGATGCGCGCCGCCTTCCTGGCGGTTGAAAACAACAAGCAGGTGGCGGTGCTGGTGCCGACCACCCTGCTCGCCCAGCAGCACTTCGACAACTTCCGCGACCGTTTCGCCAACTGGCCGGTGCGCATTGAGATGCTGTCACGTTTTCGCAGCGCCAAAGAGCAGACGCAGATCCTCGAACAGGCAAGCGAAGGCAAAATCGATATTCTGATAGGTACGCACAAGCTGCTGCAAAGCGACGTGAAGTGGAAAGATCTGGGGCTGCTGATCGTCGATGAAGAGCACCGCTTCGGGGTGCGCCATAAAGAACGCATCAAAGCGATGCGCGCCGACGTCGATATTCTGACCCTGACCGCAACGCCAATTCCGCGTACGCTGAACATGGCGATGAGCGGCATGCGCGATCTGTCGATTATCGCCACACCACCGGCGCGTCGTCTGGCGGTGAAAACCTTTGTCCGCGAGTACGATAATCTGGTGGTACGCGAGGCGATCCTGCGTGAGGTACTGCGCGGGGGCCAGGTTTATTATCTTTATAACGACGTTGAAAATATCCAGAAAGCCGCGGACAGGCTGGCCGAGCTGGTACCGGAAGCGCGTATTGCCATCGGCCACGGGCAGATGCGCGAGCGCGAGCTGGAGCGGGTGATGAACGACTTCCACCACCAGCGCTTTAACGTACTGGTGTGTACCACCATCATTGAAACCGGCATTGATATCCCGACGGCGAATACCATCATTATTGAGCGTGCGGATCACTTTGGTCTGGCGCAGCTTCATCAGCTGCGCGGTCGCGTCGGCCGTTCGCATCATCAGGCTTACGCCTGGCTATTGACCCCGCATCCGAAAGCGATGACCACCGACGCGCAAAAGCGTCTGGAAGCCATCGCCTCGCTGGAAGACCTCGGTGCAGGCTTTGCGCTGGCCACGCACGATCTTGAGATCCGTGGTGCCGGCGAACTGCTGGGCGAGGATCAGAGCGGCTCCATGGAAACCATCGGCTTCTCGCTCTATATGGAGCTGCTGGAAAACGCGGTTGATGCCCTGAAGGCCGGACGCGAGCCGTCGCTGGAAGATCTCACCAGCCAGCAGACCGAGGTCGAGTTGCGTATGCCGTCCCTGCTGCCGGATGATTTCATTCCTGATGTGAATACCCGCCTGTCATTCTACAAACGCATTGCCAGCGCGAAGAATGAAAATGAGCTGGAAGAGATCAAAGTGGAACTGATTGACCGCTTTGGCCTGCTGCCCGATGCGGCGAGAAATCTGCTGGATATCGCGCGGCTGCGCCAGCAGGCGCAGAAGCTGGGGATCCGCAAACTTGAAGGTAATGAAAAAGGCGGCGTCATTGAATTCGCCGAGAAGAACCACGTCAACCCGATGTGGCTGATTGGCCTGCTGCAAAAACAGCCGCAGTATTTCCGCCTGGATGGGCCAACCCGTCTGAAATTTACCCAGGAGCTGGCGGATCGCAAAACCCGTATGGACTGGGTGCGTAACTTTATGCGGCAGCTCGAAGAGAACGCGGTCGCGTAATCTGACCTCCCCCCGTTAGCCAGTGCTGCCGGGGGGACAATTTACAAACTCTTTGCACTTCACCCGATCTTCCCGACACACCCTTTCGCCATAATTATCATTAACACCTTATAAAACAATAACCTTATCATTTATATGGATTATGGTGATGATGACCTCTTCGCGTTTTACCCGCTGGATAACCCTGTTTACGCTGGCTGCCGCCGTCGCGGTTGCACTTCCCGCTCGCGCAAACACCTGGCCTCTTCCACCGCCTGGCAGCAAGCTGGTCGGGGAAAACCGCTTTCATGTGGTTGAAAATAATGGCGGTTCACTGGAAGCCATTGCCAAAAAATATAACGTCGGTTTTCTGGCTCTGCTGCAGGCGAACCCCGGCGTCGATCCGTATGTCCCGCGCGCGGGCAGCGTACTGACGATCCCGTTACAAACTCTCCTGCCGGATGCCCCGCGCGAGGGGATCGTCATAAACCTGGCTGAGTTACGTCTCTATTATTATCCGCCGGGTAAAAATGAAGTGACCGTCTACCCTATCGGTATCGGTCAACTGGGCGGCGACACCCTGACACCGACGATGGTGACGACCGTCTCGGATAAACGGGCGAATCCAACCTGGACGCCAACGGCCAACATTCGCGCCCGTTATAAAGCCCAGGGCATCGATCTTCCCGCGGTTGTTCCGGCTGGCCCGGATAACCCAATGGGGCACCACGCGATCCGCCTGGCGGCATACGGTGGGGTTTACCTGCTGCACGGAACGAATGCCGACTTTGGCATCGGCATGCGCGTCAGCTCCGGCTGTATTCGTCTGCGCGATGACGATATCAAAACGCTGTTCAACGTCGTTACGCCAGGGACTAAAGTGAATATTATCAATACGCCGATTAAAGTCTCTGAGGAGCCGGGCGGCGTACGACTGGTCGAGATTCACCAGCCGCTCTCAAAAAATATCGGCGACGATCCGCAGACGTTACCCATTAACCTAGATGCTGCGATGGTGAGCTTTAAAACGAATGCGAATACCGAGAGCCAGGTGATGGAACGTGCGATGGAGGCCCGGTCAGGCATGCCGACCGATGTCACCCGGCATCACGATATCGTTCAGCAGTCGATGTAAAACAGAACGCAAAACGCCCTGCTTAGCAGGGCGTTTTTTATTGCAGTGGCATAAATGAGGGTTTATGCCCGGCTTATTTGTAGATGACAGCCGTGCCGTGCAGCGTGTTAGGACCGGTCACAGAGGTGATGCGGTAGGATTTTGCACCCATTGCTTCCGCTTTTTGTGCCAGCTGATCTTCCAGTGAACCCAGGTTAGTCCCGGCAGACGCAGAGATCGTCCCGACTTTATGCTGATCGGCTGGCGTTGACTGAACTTGTACAGCAGCAAAGCTTGCGAAAGAAAGTGAACTCAGTACGGCTGCAGCGATGAGGGTTTTTACGTTTTTCATGATGTTTACCTTTGGCAGATGAATTTGGAGGTCGTTAGCGATTTAGTTAACGATCGATAGGTAAATCATAAATGTGATCCAGCTCACGCGTCAACACAATTTTATAACGAGCATTAATTAATTTTTAAAGTCGTTAATTTTCATACATATATGATTAATTTATTTTTAAGCATTCTGCACTGGTGGTGGGTTGCGTTTATTTTTATAATGGTTATTCAACAAATCAACAGAGGACCAACGGCAAATGACAACCGACGTCACGAGTTGTGCGAAGAAAAGCCGTGGCCGACCAAAAGTGTTTGACAGGGATGCAGCGCTTGATAAGGCCATGACTCTCTTCTGGCAACATGGGTATGAAGCGACCTCGCTTTCCGATCTGGTAGAAGCCACCGGCGCCAAAGCACCGACGCTCTATGCTGAATTTACCAACAAAGAGGGGCTGTTCAGGGCAGTGCTGGACAGATACATTTCGCGCTTTGCAGCGAAACACGAAGCCCAGCTGTTTTGTGAAGAGAAAAGCGTTGAACAGGCGCTACGGGATTACTTCACCGCCGTTGCCACCTGCTTCACCAGTAAAGATACACCCGCGGGCTGCTTTATGATTAACACCTCCGCCACCCTGGCGGCAGCGTCGAAAGAGATCGCCAATACGGTGAAATCGCGTCATGCCATGCAGGAAGAGACCCTCAGCGCATTTCTGGCTCAACGCCAGCAGCGCGGTGAAATTCCCGCGCATTGTCAGCCGCAGATGCTGGCGCAGTACCTGAGCTGTATTTTGCAGGGTATGTCGATCAGCGCGCGTGAAGGCGCGACGCTGGAAAAACTGCAGAATATAACCGAAACCACACTACGCTTGTGGCCTGAACTCCTCAAAATTTGAGGTAAAAAAAAGCTCCTCAGCCTGAGCGCTTGAGGAGCTAAGTTCAGAGAACATCTTTTTTACACTTTGTTATTCAGTACCAGCTGGCCATTTCCATCCAGTGGGATTTGCGTTCCTGGGTCTTTATCCATACGGATTTTGCCCTGCTGATCGCCAATTTTGTAGGTCACGTCATAACCCAGCATTTTCTCCGACTTGTCATAGACGGTTTTACAACGCTGCTGAGTCGTGGTGTAAGTATCGTTATCCTGCATCGCACCCTGCACCTGGTTGCCGGCATAGCCGCCACCCAGCGCACCAACGACGGTCGCGACATCTTTACCCCGGCCACCGCCAAACTGGTGACCAATTACCCCACCCGCTACTGCACCCAGAACAGAGCCGGCAATACGGTTTTCATCCTGTACCGGACGACGGTGGGTCACGGAGACGTTACGGCACTCCTGACGAGGGGTTTTTACGGTTTCTTTAATGGGAGTAGCAGAAACCACCTGCGCATACTGCGGGCCGCGATCTAATACGTTGAGACTGGCAACAGCAGCCACACCTAACGCCGCTGCGACACCAATCCCTATACCCGCCAACATAGATTTATTCACGGGACTTCCTCCTTTGTTGCTATTGGTAACAATTTTGCAATGAAGCCACGGCTTCGCCAATAAGACAAAGGATCAAAAAGTGGACACTGGAGAGGGATATATCATGTTTAGGAGAACTCTTAAGCACCTAATCCATGACCGGCAGCATGATATGCTAAAAACTCCCTCCGGAGGGCCCGGAGGGAGTGAAAGATTAGTGGAGTTTAAGACGCGGACGGATGACGCGGTTGATTCTGCCCACCAGCATCATCAGACCCGTTTTGAAGTAGCCGTGCAGTGCGATCTGGTGCATACGGTACAGTGAAATATAGACAAAGCGTGCTATGCGCCCTTCTACCATCATCGAGCCACGCATCAGGTTACCCATCAGGCTACCGACGGTAGAGAAGTTGGACAGCGATACCAGAGAGCCGTGGTCTTTATAGACATACGTCTTCATCGGTTTGCCTTTGTACTGCGCCAGAATATTATGCAGCACCAGGCTTGCCATCTGGTGTGCAGCCTGAGCACGCGGCGGCACGAAGCCACCTTCAGGGCGCGCGCAGGAAGCACAGTCGCCAATCGCAAAGATTTCCGGGTCGCGCGTGGTTTGCAGCGTTGGCTCCGTCACCAGCTGGTTAATGCGGTTCGTTTCCAGACCACCGATATCTTTCATAAAATCAGGCGCTTTGATACCTGCCGCCCAGACCATCAGATCCGCTTTGATGTACTCGCCGTCTTTGGTGTGCAGACCGCCTTCGTCGGCGCTGGTCACCATCGTCTGTGTCAGCACCCGCACACCCAGTTTGGTGAGTTCATTGTGCGCCGCACCGGAGATACGCGGAGGCAGCGCCGGGAGGATGCGTTCACCGGCTTCGACCAGCGTGACGTTCAGCGCGTCGTTTGTTAACCCTTTATAGCCGTAGCTGTGCAGCTGTTTCACCGCATTGTGCAGCTCAGCAGAGAGCTCTACCCCCGTTGCCCCGCCGCCGACAATGGCAATGTTAACCTTGCCATTCGCACCCATGTTATTGGTGTACTTCAGGAACAGGTTCAGCATCTCCTGATGGAAACGACGTGCCTGGTGCGGGTTATCAAGGAAGATACAGTGCTCTTTCACGCCCGGCGTGTTGAAATCGTTAGAGGTACTGCCCAGCGCCATTACCAGCGTGTCATACGCCAGTTTGCGTTCAGGAACCAGCAGCTCGCCTTTTTCATCACGCAGCTCTGCCAGGGTGATGGTTTTGCTTTCACGGTTGATATCCACCACGGAACCCAGCTGGAACTGGAAATGGTGATTGCGTGCGTGCGCCAGATAGCTCAGCGCGTCCACGCCCTCATCCAGCGATCCGGTCGCCACTTCGTGCAGCAACGGTTTCCACAGGTGACTGTGGTTACGATCCACCAGCGTGATTTTGGCTTTTTTACCGCGACCCAGCTTTTTACCCAATTGTGTGGCCAGCTCCAGCCCGCCAGCACCACCGCCTACAATCACTATCTTTTTCAATGGCGTAGTCAACGTGACCCCCTCAAATTATTAACCAATTGTTAATTAAAAGTTATAAAAATAACCCTTAATTAACAACAGGTTACAGCACTGAAACCATTCAGGTGAATTGAGAATACCACGTCAGGCGCATTGGTCATACCAAAATTGATATGCATCAAGTTTTGATGGCTTAAAAGTAGACAATTCTGGACAAAAAGAAACCCGGTACACATTAGCGACCGGGTTCCGGAGGTGACTGACTGTGACTTAGCCCAGCGTTTTAAAGGCTTTTATGCGCTGCAGATGTGGGGAGATGTTCTTGAACTTATGGGTCTGTTCTTCATCCCAGACAATCTCATAGTAATGATGCAGAAGCTCCGCAGCCCGTTGGCTGTTGAGCGCCTCATCATTACGCGAAAGGATCACCAGACACCGGTCGCGGTTTTTATCGCGAAAATTACTGACGCACTTGGTGGCAATATCGACGTACTCTTCCGGGCGGTCAATTTTGCCTTCCATGTTCTCATTCGGGAAAAGGTTAGGATTAAATACAACCTGGCGAATGTCGCACAGAAAACCAATCCGCTCTGCCCAGTAGCCACCCAGGCCCACGCCGCAAATCAGCGGGCGATCGTCGATATTAAGCTGCAGCATCTTGTCCACTTCTTTGAGCAGATGCTGCATATCATGCTTCGGATGGCGCGTGCTGTAGCTGATCAACCGGACATCGGGATCGATAAACTGCAGCTGCAACACCTTCTCATGATTACCTGGACTGTTTGAGTCAAAACCGTGTAAATAGATGATCATTGTCTTCTCACCATGCTACGCCTTCCGGGAGGGATTACAGGCTGGCTTTGTGCGCCTGCCAGCGCTCATTCAGGTCTTCAAGCCGGGCGTTGACCGTCTTCCAGCGCGCCGAATCCATCAGATCCTGACGGCTAAATGAACCTTTATGATACAATTGTGTAACACGCTCTGCATTGATCGGCGACAGGTTATCCAGCACGCTAACAGCCCCTTTACGATTATTGCAGACCAGGATCATATCGCAACCTGCGTCCAGCGACGCCTGACCGCGTTCTGCATAGCTGCCCATAATTGCCGCCCCTTCCATCGACAAATCGTCGGAGAAAATCACGCCATTGAAACCCAGCTCCTGGCGCAATACGGTTTTCAGCCAGTGCGGAGAGCCACTGGCCGGCCGCGGGTCGACGTCGCTGTAAATCACGTGGGCAGGCATGATAGCGTCAAGTTTGTTATCGGTGATAAGTGAACGGAACACCGACATATCTTTGGCACGAATTTCCGCTTCCGGGCGCGGATCGCGCGGGGTCTCTTTGTGGGAATCCGCCGTCACGGCCCCGTGGCCCGGGAAGTGTTTGCCGGTGGTTTTCATACCTGCATCGTGCATCCCGTCGATAAATCGGGTCGCCATTGCCAGCGCAATACGCGGATCTTCATGGTATGAGCGCTCGCCAATAGCGGCGCTGATATGGCCCACATCAAGTACCGGGGCAAAACTGATATCGATATCCATGGCTATCATCTCGCAGGCCATCAGCCAGCCCGCTTCCTGCGCCAGTTTGCCCCCCTCTTCCGTACCGAGCAGCGCGGCAAAAGACTGGGCAGCCGGCAAACGGGTAAAACCGTCGCGAAAACGCTGCACGCGTCCACCTTCCTGATCGACGGCCACCACCAGATGATTGCGCGATGCCGCGCGGATCTGACGCACCAGTTCACGCAACTGCGCCGGATCGTGATAGTTGCGGGTAAACAGGATCAGGCCGCCAACCAGCGGATGCGCCAGAATGTCACGCTCCTCCGCATCCAGCTCAAACCCTTCAACATTCAACATGACTGGACCCACACTCACCTCTCTTATCCTTTCGTTTGTAACTGACGCCAGGCATCGTTTGCCAGCGCAATAAATTGTTTTTCTCTGGACTGCTGAAGGCGCATTTCAAACCAGCCCGCCATCAGCATAATGACCCAGGGTCGCCAGCGTCTCACCTGACGAGCCAGCGCGTCGGCGTCAATATGCGCTACTCTGGCATACTCTCTGATGAGCGTCAGCCGCGCGGCGTCACTTTCCGTCCAGACCGCGGCCAACTCCAGCGCCACATCGCCGTCTCCGGCATATTCCCAGTCAATAAGTCTGGCTCCTCCTGACGTATGCACAATGTTCCCGGCGTGCACATCCATATGTAACGGTGAGAGCCGAATCGGTTGCGGCTCGCCCGCTTTACGCAGCCGTTTGAGATGCGCAAGCCAGACTGGGGTACGTCTTTTCGGGGAGGCTTGCTGCCAGTAGTGCTCAAGCAGCGGAAGTAACGCGATTCGCCACCCCAGACGCTGTTGCTGGTGCAGATGATACAGCATCGCCGCGAGCTCCGGGGTGTCCGGCAGCGCGCTTTTCACCTCGCCCTCAAGATAGTCGACGGCCATCCAGCCCTGTCGGAAAAAACGGGGTTCCGGCACGAGATCCGACGGAAGACGTCTGAGGGCACGAAACTGACGACGAAAATGGAAAGCGGGCGCGAAGGGATCGTGATTATGCCGTAAGACCAGACGGTGCGCACCCTGCTCCAGAATACAACTCGCGCCGCCAAGCCCGGAGTGGGCCTGCGGCGCGATAAGGCGGTACTGCGGAAAATAGCGCGTCAGGATCGCATCACGCGTGCTGTCATTGTTGCGTAACCGCACCTTTACCTGACCAGATAATTTCGCCTGTCTGAACCAGCATCAGCTGCATCTGCAGGGCTGGGGTATTCACGTTGCCGGTCGCATTAGAGTACAGCACATACTGGGCGCCAACGTTGCGGGCAATCCCAATCGCCTTGCTGCGGGTGCCGAGGCTATCCTGCGGCGACAGGCCGAGTTGCTGTTTGGCCACCGCAAGCTGCTGAGCAGAGACCAGCGTAAACTTGCCGTTGTTCGCCAGGGCATTGCGCAGGGTTTCCGTCGCTTCGCCCGCGTTCAGCGAACCGTTAGTACGGTTGTTAACGCTGTCGACCAGCAGCACGCCGCCTGCCGTCACGCCCTGTGCCTGCAGCATTTTACCGACCATCGGTTGCATTGCACCGTTCCAGTCATAATGGCGCACGCGCGGCGTAGGCTGTGACGTCTGGTCCGGGTGCTCAATTGGACCAGGCTGTGACGGAATGGACGGTACAGACGGCACGGTTGGCTGTGGCTCCGTTGGCGTTGTCGGCTGCTCAGTACCCGGTTTAGCCTCTTCTACAGGTGCAGGCTGTTCAGTACGGGTCACACACCCTGCCAGAAACAGAGCGAAAGCTGTCACGAGAGCATAACGGCTCAAATTTTTAATCAAAGTTCACCCCTTACAGATAAAGATAAAGTCTTACCTTATGTGCACCCAAATAGCTGGCGCTGTCATAGATCGTTACCGACGACCTCGCCGGAAGGGTGACGCTGCGCGGCGCCTCCAGCGGATGCATTTCAAGACCTCTTACGTCATACCAGAAAAAACGGTAGTGGACCGTCACGGGTTCATTTCGTTCGTTAAAGAGCGCAGAGGAGGCTGAAGACTTAATTTCACTGACGGTTAACGCGGGCTGTTGCGCCGTAATACCCGCCGCCAGCACGGAGGACTCCATCACCAGCGTCTGTTCATCGCTCACGGGGATCGCCGGGCGCGTGCTGCATCCCACAATCATCATCGTCATTACCAGCGCTGCAATACGCCCTTTAAACATGTCAAAGACCTTTGTGTGCCAGCATCGGCCCCAGAGGACGTCCACCCAGCAGATGCATGTGAATATGATAAACTTCCTGGCCGCCATGACGATTACAGTTCATGATCAGACGGTAACCGTCTTCCGCTATGCCTTCCTGCTCGGCAATTTTCGCCGCCACCGTCAGCATACGACCTAACGCCACTTCGTGCTCGGTTTTTACGTCATTTACGGTCGGAATCAGAATATTGGGAATGATAAGGACGTGCGTGGGTGCCTGGGGGGAAATGTCCCGGAAAGCCGTCACCAGTTCATCCTGATAGACGATATCCGAGGGGATTTCGCGACGGATAATTTTACTGAAAATCGTTTCTTCAGCCATGACCTTTTCCTTTTTTGTAAAATCTGGCGTGGTGCGTCCGCTGATAACACACTCTCGGGAAGACTGTGTGACACAATCCAAGAGTATGAGCGAGTTTCTCCTGTCCTTTCAACCTTCTCCCCCGAATTCTTTCCTGAATCTTCATCAGCTGAATGAAGAGTGACCGCTCAGGCGTATTCACTGGCTGAAACATTATTTCAGTTCCGCTCGACACATCTGTTTACAGCATTAATGGCAATGCGTATATTTCGCATTTGCATTTTCATGCGCATTTTTAACATAGAAAACGACGTCAGACCGCGATCGCGGGACTGATGCTACCAACCTTCACCGTTCTTAAGGGTTTGATCATGTCTTTCAATCATCATACCAGGGATGGGCAACGTCAGCCTGTCGCAACGCCTTCGTTGCTGGCAGCCTGTATTGCTATGGCATTGATGCCAGCCGTGAGTTTTGCTGCCTCCACAGACGAAGATACCGTTGTGGTTGATGGCAGTTTCGATAACGCGCCTGCCTTGTCCGACGGGCAGGATCGGGACTACAGCGTCAAGACCACCACCACCGGGACCAAACTGCTCCTCGTGCCTCGCGATATTCCGCAGTCCGTCAGCGTCATCAGCCAGCAGCGCATGGCGGATCAAAACCTGCAGTCTATCGGCCAGGTGTTAACTAATACCACTGGCGTGACGGCGCAGGTTCAGGACAGCGACCGTACCGTATTTTACTCACGCGGATTCTTCGTGAGTAACTATGCGTACGATGACCTGCCGACCTCCATCAGCGAAGTGTGGAACTTCGGCGATACTGCCGCCGATACCGCGATTTATGACCGTATCGAAGTGGTACGCGGCGCAACCGGCCTGATGTCCGGGACGGGAAACCCGGCGGCCTATGTCAATATGGTGCGCAAACATGCAGACAGCAATGAATTCAAAGGTAATGTCAGTGCCAGCTACGGTAGCTGGGATAAACAGCGCTACGTGCTGGATCTGCAGGCGCCGCTGGTGGAGTCCGGCAAGATACGCGGCCGCCTGATTACGGGCTATCAGGATAACGACAGCTTTGTTGATAACTACCACTACCGTAAAAAATTCCTCTACGGCGTGGTGGATGCGGATGTGACCGACAGCACGACCCTTTCTGTCGGCTATGAATACCAGGAAAGCAACACCGAGGATCCGACCTGGGGCGGATTGCCAACCTGGAACAGCGACGGGAGTAAAACCCATTACGATCGTAGCCAGACCGTAGCGCCAAAGTGGGCATATTCGGATAAAGACAACACCCGCATTTTCGCCAACCTGACTCAGCGCTTTGACAACGGCTGGGAAGCCCACATCAACGGCATGCATGCTGATACGAATTTCGACAGCAAACTGATGTATATGTCCGGCTATCCCGATCAAGCGACCGGTGCAGGCATGGTGGGCTATGGTGGCTGGAACAAAGGCGAGCGCAAACAGGATGCGGTTGATGCCTTCCTGCGTGGTGGATTCGATCTCTTTGGCCGTCAGCACGAAATGATGTTTGGCGGCAGCTTCAGCCGCCAGCGCAACCATTATGACAATAGGATGCCGGATGCGTTATACGGCATGGTCGACGTGGGTAATTTCAAAAACTGGAACGGGGATATTGCCGATCCTCAGTGGACGCCATGGAAGCTCTACAGCCAGGACGACATCCGTCAGTCATCGGCCTATACTTCCGCCCGCTTCTCGCTGGCCGATCCGCTGCACCTGATCCTCGGGGCGCGCTATACCAACTATAACATTCGCTATAACCCGGCGGGCTCTCCGGACACCCGTCTGGAAAGTACCAAAGATGACGTCACGCCTTACGCGGGCCTGGTCTACGACATTAATGAAGACTGGTCGACTTACGTCAGCTATACCTCAATCTTCCAGCCTCAGGACAAGCGTAATGCCAGTGGTCGTTACCTCGACCCAACCACGGGTAAAAGCTATGAAGCCGGTGTGAAAGCGGACTGGTTCAATACCCGCCTGACCACCTCGCTGGCAATTTTCCGCATTGAACAGGATAACGTGGCGAGCAACACTTATACCTACATGCCGAGCGGTGAATCCATTTATGAATCGCTGGACGGTGTGGTGAGTAAAGGGATTGAGTTCGAGCTTAACGGCGCGCTGACGGATAACTGGCAGCTAACGTTCGGCGCAACCCGCTACATTGCTGAAGATAAAAACGGCAACGCAGTCAGCTCCGATCAGCCGCGCACAACCATGAAGCTGTTTACCCGTTATCAACTGCCAATGCTGCCAGAACTGACCGTGGGCGGTGGCGTAAACTGGCAGAATAAGGTGTGGACGGATGTGGACGGCGGCCCGGCGGGACAATCCCGCGCAGAGCAAGGCAGTTACGGGCTGGTTAACCTGTTCAGCCGTTATCAGGTCACCAAAGAGTTTGCCGTCCAGGCTAACGTCAACAACCTGTTTGACAAAGAGTATTACGATTACGTCGGCTCTTATGTGGTTTATGGCGCACCGCTGAACGTCTCGGTGAGCGCGAGCTACGACTTCTGAGTGTTTAGCCGGGTGGCGGCTGCGCCTTACCCGGCACAACAAACAGCAGCAATAAAAAAGGCAGCCATTCGGCTGCCTTAGTCTCCCCTGCTCACAGCTTAGCTGTTGCGGATGTACTCATCCATTTCGGTTTTCAGGTTATCGGATTTAGTACCGAAGATTGCCTGAACACCAGAACCTGCAACAACCACGCCCGCTGCGCCCAGTTTTTTCAGACCCGGCTGGTCTACTTTCGCAACATCGGCAACGCTCACACGCAGACGAGTGATACACGCGTCCAGGTTAGTGATGTTCTCTTTGCCACCGAACGCTGCAACCAGGGCCGGAGCCATTTCGCTGGTCACACCTGCTTTGCTGTCTTCAGTTGCATCTTCACGGCCTGGGGTTTTCAGGTCCAGTGCTTTGATCAGCACGCGGAAGATGGTGTAGTAGACAACGGCATAGCACGCACCCACGATTGGGAACAGCCACAGTTTGCTGCTGTTACCGGACAGAACGATAAAGTCGATCAGACCGTGAGAGAAGGACGTACCGTCACGCATACCCAGCAGGATACAGATTGGGAACGCCAGACCCGCCAGAATCGCGTGGATAACGTACAGAATCGGCGCAACGAACATGAAGGAGAACTCGATCGGCTCGGTGATACCGGTCAGGAAAGAGGTCAGCGCTGCGGAGATCATGATACCGCCCACTTTTGCACGGTTCTCTGGTTTAGCAGAGTGCCAGATTGCAATCGCAGCTGCCGGCAGGCCGTACATTTTGAACAGGAAGCCACCAGACAGTTTGCCTGCAGTTGGATCACCTGCCATGTAACGTGGGATATCACCGTGGAATACCTGGCCTGCTGCGTTGGTGAATTCACCAATCTGCATCTGGAATGGAACGTTCCAGATGTGGTGCAGACCGAATGGCACCAGGCAACGCTCGATGAAGCCGTAGATACCAAACGCAACAACCGGGTTCTGGTAAGCAGCCCACTGAGAGAAGGTCTGGATCGCGGAACCGATTGGTGGCCAGATGAAGGACAGGATCACGCCAGTGAAAATCGCTGCCAGACCAGAGATGATCGGAACGAAACGCTTGCCCGCGAAGAAGCCCAGATACTCAGGCAGCTTGATGCGATAGAAGCGGTTAAACATATACGCTGCAATCGCACCGGAGATGATACCGCCCAGAACACCGGTGTCTGCCAGGTGTTTCGCGGCAATCTCTTCTGCCGGTAAATGCAGAACCAGAGGCGCAACCACAGCCATGGTTTTCACCATGATGCCGTAGGCAACCACTGCAGCCAGCGCAGAAACGCCGTCGTTATTGGTGAAGCCCAGCGCCACACCGATCGCGAAGATCAGAGGCATGTTAGCAAAGACGGAACCGCCTGCTTCGGCCATCACATGGGAAACTACGGCTGGCAGCCAGCTGAAGTTTGCAGAACCGACACCCAGCAGGATACCTGCGATAGGCAGTACGGATACTGGCAGCATCAGCGATTTACCGACCTTTTGCAGGTTAGCAAATGCATTCTTAAACATAATTGAGAGTGCTCCTGAGTATTTGTGCTTTTTTTACGCTTTCACGCATTGGCCCGGGGGGAGTACCGTGCCGTGGACAGGACATCTAAGCGCCCTTTATTTATTACACAGAGTAAAATAATTCCCTCTGGGATTGTTTGACGGCTATCACGTTTCAGCTTAAGACGGACGAAAAACTTGCAGTTATTTACAAAAAGCATGTCTGGATGTGTCTAAATACATCCTCACCGCCCCAAATGAGGCGGTGAACTTTACTCGTTTTGTTTATTAATTACGAGCCTAAAAAAAACAGGTGTATCAGACAGATTGCAGGCGGGCGGGGTCGATATTGAACAGCGCAGAGAAGTTTTCCGTCGTGACGCGGGCCAGCTCTTCGATGCTGACGCCTTTAAGCACGGCCATGTATTCCGCAACGTCTCGCGTCATGGCTGGCTGGTTCTCTTTCCCGCGATGCGGTACCGGTGCCAGATACGGAGAGTCTGTTTCTACCAGAATGCGGTCGAGCGGAACATAACGCGCAGCATCACGCAGCTGCTCTGCATTACGGAACGTCACGATCCCGGAAAACGAAATATAAAACCCTAGATCAAGCAGTTTACCCGCCGTTTCTCTGTCTTCTGTGAAACAGTGTAGTACGCCACCGCAATCCGTCACCTTTTCTTCCTGGAGGATCGCCAGCGTATCGGCGCGTGCATCACGGGTATGCACGATGACCGGTTTGTTCAGCTCGCGGCCAATGCGGATATGGTTGCGGAAAGATTCCTGCTGGCGCGGTTTCGTTTCTGGCGTGTAAAAATAGTCCAGCCCGGTTTCACCCATCGCCACGACGCCCTCTTCCGCAGCCAGTCGGCGTAACTCATCAACATCGTACGCTTCATCCTGGTTCAGCGGATGCACGCCGCAGGAGAACACCACGTTATCGCGAACGCCCACCAGCTCACGCATGGCGCGGTACCCCGGCAACGTCGTCGCCACGGCAAGACAAAATTTCACATCGCGGGCAGCGGCTTTTGCCAGCACGTCATCCACGTCATTGTGAAGGGATTGATAATCCAGGCCATCAAGATGGCAGTGTGAGTCGACTAAAAACATAATGTCTCTCTCAGAGATGGGAAACAGGCGGCGTAACGCCTGGTTGCAGGTAATGTTCAATACGCAGTAACTGGTCGGTCAGTAACAGCTCGCGATTAAGACCCGTTACGGTTAAAAGCTGTTCCCGGCTTTCGCAGATATCATGAAGGATAGCGTGCAAGGACGTTCCTGAAAGGCGGCTCGCCAGCAGGTTCACCAGTGGCCACGCGTCCGGGTTTGTCAGTAGCGTTGCCCGCTGCTGGAGCTTTAGCGCATCCAAAAGTAAGGACGCCAGCCAGTGCAAACGCTCAACGGCCCGATCGCTATTCAGTGCAGGCAGCAAGCTCAACCAGTCCTGGCTGTTGAGCGAAGCCTCGACGGCCTTACAGAGCGTTTCTCGCTGCGACCAGACATCGGGTTGCAGTAATGCCAGCGCCGCTGCGGGCGCGCCGCTGCTCAGGCGAAGCGCAGAGAGCGCACCTTCCTGTGACGTTGTCACCTCGCGTTCTAGCCAGCTCAATGACCATGATTCCTGGGGCACCGCAAGGTGATGAAGACGACAGCGGCTGCGCAACGTTGCCACCAATCGGCCCGGATCGCGGCATGAGAGGAAGAACCATGTTTTCTCCGGCGGCTCTTCCAGCGTTTTGAGCAGCGCGTTAGCCGCCGCCTCGGTCAGTAATGCAGCGTCGTTGAGCCAGACGACTTTCGCCCCGCCCAGTCGCGCATGTTCGTACAGTTTTTCACTGACTTCACGCACGGCATCAATACCGAGCGCGCTTTTGCCCTTCTCAGGCGCCAGCGTGTAATAGTCAGGATGCGTGCCCGCCTGCATCAGCTGGCAGCCACGGCATTTCCCGCAGCTTTTGTGCCCTTCAGGCTGCTGGCACATCAGGAAACGGGTAATGGCGTAAATTAGCGCATCATCCCCCATCCCCGGCAATGCCTGAATCAGTAACGCATGATGCCCCCGACCGGCCTGATAGCTGTTGATCAGCTGTTCAAAGTGCGGGCGCAACCATGGATACCATTTCATGCCTGCTGCTCCTGTAGCCACTGCGTAACGGTCTGCTGGATGTCTTGCGTGACGTCTTCCAGCGATTGCGTCGCATCGATGGTACGAATTGAGCTGTCCTGCGCGGCCAGCTCAAGATAGCGTGCGCGGGTGCGGTTAAAGAAATCAAAGGACTCTTGTTCAATGCGATCCAGCTCGCCGCGCGCGCGGGCGCGTTTGAGGCCCACTTCCGGAGTGACATCCAGATAGAGCGTCAGGTCCGGGCGAAAATCACCCAATACGGCATTACGCAGCGTTGCCAGCATTGTCTGGTCAATACCGCGTCCCCCGCCCTGATACGCCTGAGTGGACAGATCGTGACGGTCGCCGATCACCCACTTGCCATCGGCCAGGGCGGGTTTAATCACCGTCTCAACCAACTGGACGCGGGCCGCATAGAACATCAGCACTTCGGCTTTGTCAGTGATAACTTCGTCGCCAACAGATTTGATATCCAGCACCAGGCTGCGCAGTTTCTCAGCCAGCTGAGTGCCGCCTGGCTCTCGGGTGAAGACCATGTCAGTGACGCCAAGCGCGTTCAGCGTTTCCACCACTACGTCGCGAGCGGTGGTTTTCCCCGCGCCTTCGAGTCCCTCAATGACGATGTATTTACTGCGCATTTTTTTCCTTAAGTGCCTTCAGATAGTCCTGAACAGAGCGATTATGACTGACAAGGTTGGTGTTAAAGGTATGCCCCCCTTTTCCGTCAGCCACAAAATAGAGATACGGTGTTTTGGCCGGATGCGCGGCGGCTTTAAGCGACGCCTCGCTCGGCGTTGCAATCGGGCCCGGCGGCAGGCCGTTAATGACGTAGGTATTATACGCCGTTGGCGTCTCGAGATCTTTCCTCGAAATCTTTCCGTTGTAGCGCTCGCCCATGCCGTAAATAACGGTAGGATCGGTTTGCAGACGCATGCCAATGCGAAGACGGTTGATAAATACCGACGCGACCCGATCGCGCTCGGCAGCAACGGCAGTCTCTTTCTCGATGATCGAAGCCATGGTCACGAACTGGTTTTGATCTTTATAGGGCAGCCCTTCCATACGCCTTTCCCAGGCGGAATCGACTGCCGCGACCATCTTTTTGTGCGCCCGTTTAAGAATTGCGACATCCGTCGTGCCCGCGGTGTACATCCAGGTGTCCGGCCAGAACCAGCCTTCCACCCACTCAGGATGCTCAAATTTCAGCACCCCGGCGACCGTCTCGTAACGATCATCTTTCAGAGTGTGCTTGATATAGGGTGCATCACGCAGCTGTTTCAGGTAATCGCTCAGTCGCATTCCTTCGACAAAACGCAGCGGGAACTGCGCTTCTTTGCCACTTTCCAGCAGCTGCAGCATCTCCCTGACGGTCATGCCGGGCGTAAAACGATAGGTACCGGCCTTGAAGTGAGACAGTTCCGGCTCGATACGCAGTAACCACTGGAACACGCGCGGGCGGTTGATGATTTTATCGCTGTAAAGCTGTTCGCCCAGCGCCATCCGCCCGGTACCGGCTTTAAGGGTAAAAATCGTCTCGTCTTTAATGAGGATCTTACTGTCCGCCAGCTGGAAAACTTTCCATACACCGACGCCGGCGGCAGCGCCGAGGACAACCAACAGTAACAGAACAAGGCGTAACAGTTTCATCATGCTAATCGGACGACTCACAAATTGGGGCTAAATAGTGGTAAAGTTCGCGCGCGGGCCACTCTCGCTCTGCGTAGCGCTGTACGGGGACAACCGGCATTAGCGCGTTGCAGATAAGCACTTCATCAGCCTGCGCGAGCGCCGTTAGCGGCGCATTCACTTCGACAACGCGATACGCGGTCAGTGCCAGTTGGGCGATAATAAACTGCCGCATAATGCCGTTTACGCCCGCCTGATCGAGGCGTGGGGTAAAGACATCCTGCCCACAGCGCCAGAACAGATTTGCGGCACAGCATTCCGTAAGCCACCCATCGCTGTCAAGGACAAGGGCTTCATCGGCATCCGTCTGCTCAAGATGAGAACGAATCAACACCTGCTCAAGGCGGTTGAGGTGCTTCATTCCTGCAAGATAAGGGTTGCGACCCAAGGGGATCGGGCTGAGAGCAAGCGTTACGCCGGTTTCTTTCCAGCGTGCGTAATGCGTTGGGTATTCAGAAACGCTCAGGATGCGCACCGGTTGCTGACAGCCTGCGGGGCTATAGCCGCGACCGCCAGCTCCACGCGTGATAACAACCTTTAACACCCCGTCACCCTGTTTTTGCGCCATATCCCGCATTTCCGCAGCAAGGGTTTCCCATGCATCAAACGGGATAGCCAACCTTGTGCAGGCCGTCTGCAAACGTGTCAGATGGTGGCTGAAAAGTGAAACAACGCCGCCGCTAATTCGAGCAGTGGTAAAACAACCATCCCCAAACTGAACGCTACGATCGTTCACATCTAACTTTTTTTGTAACTCACCATTAATTAGATACATTCACCCTCCATATAAATACCTGACTAGGGTGGCAGGTGAAAGAGGATATCGCAAGTCTGTTATCTTCGAATAAATGTAAAAAAGCACAGGAAGGTTGGGCGCGCCTACGCCTGTATACATGAAAGAAATGCTATTCGCCTATTAATGAACAAATGAAATATTATTCACGGAGAGGATTATTAAAGTTAAATTAAAAACACTCATTAGATATAGTTTATAGTTCATATTTTAGCACATAGATATAATCCCCCATGTGAATACCCAAGTGCGCAAGATGGTTTTAAAAACACAAGACAATGTTTCTTGCTGAAAACTATCGAGCATCATCACATCGTGTGCCATGAGTACTCACCTGTGTTTTATATCAATCACACTCTTCAAGGACATTATCAATGAAAGGAAAAGTAGCGGCTGTTGCCTTAATCACTACACTCGGAATGGTTTCTGCCGCGCAGGCCGATGATGGACAGGTAAATTTCACCGGTAATATCATCGAGCAAGGTTGTAAAATTGACACCACCATGACCGCGCCGCAGACCGTCAAGTTAGGTGATATCGCTAAAACTGCTCTGCCAGAGGCTGGTTCTGTTGCCGCGAATACTCGCTTTACTCTGAAACTGTCTGAGTGCCCGGCAGACCTGAAAGGCAAAGCTGTTGTTGTGAAATACACCGGCAAACCAGACGCCACTAATAATGACTATCTGGAAGTCACCGGCGCAGGCACCACTGGCGTTGCCAAAGGCGTTGCTATTCAGTTGCTGAACGGCGACGGCACCGCGTTACCGCTGGCAACCGCATCTAAAGCAGCGACCATCGATGCGACTGCTGGCACCGCTACCATGAATTTCAGCGCACAGTATATCGCAACTGCCGCTACCGTTGAGGCGGGTTCCGCTAACGGTACCGCTAACTTTACGCTGGCATACAATTAATCATCGCGCGATAAATTTCCGCCTTTGGCTATAAGCAATGCCGGGGCTTCCCGGCATTGCTATTTTGAGGTTAACCAGATGAAATTAGTGAATTCATTAATCGCCGCTGCATTTGTTTTTTCAATGGCAACAGCGCAAGCGGGTGTTATTATTGGAGGCACTCGCATCATATACCATGCAGACAAAAAAGAATCCTCCCTGGACGTCAAAAACCCAGACCCGTACTCCTATTTAATACAGTCATGGGTTGATAAAGATGAAAACGACAGCAGTAAAACACCGTTTATCGTCACGCCGCCCCTGTTCCGCTTAGCTGGCAATGAAGAAAACAAACTGCGTATTATTAATACGGGCGGGAATCTGCCACAGGATCGTGAGTCACTGTTCTGGATGAACATTAAAACCATTCCGGCAACAGAAAAGTTAGACAACGTAAATACCCTACAGATTGCGATTAAGACACGTATCAAACTCATTTATCGCCCCGCATCGCTTACTGAGATGCCGGAAAAGTTTGCCAGCAAGCTTAGCTGGAAACGCAGCGATCAACAGCTTACGGTCAGTAACCCAACCCCCTATTACATGAACTTCAGCGAAGTCAAAGTCGGTGCCAGTACGGTTACGGATGCGACATACGTTGCGCCCATGTCCAGCGCGACCTTCAGTCTTCCGGCAAATGCCAAAGGCAATATTCGCTGGAAAATTATCAGTGACTTCGGCGCAGCTGGCGCGGAACACCAGACGCAGTAATCACTCATTAGATACTCGGACTCCGAAAGGATCACGGAATGATCAGAGCTAAAAAAAATAAGATCTCGCCAACCCGACTGGCCTGCTTCATCGCATTACAGTGTACGTTCTCGTTGTCGCACCCTGCCTGTGCCCGGGAGTATTTTAACCCCGCGCTACTGGGTATTGACGGTCCAGGTAAAGACATTTCTGACCTGAGTGCCTTTGAAGAAGGTGTTGGCCAAATGCCGGGTACTTATCGCGTTGACGTGCTGGTCAATCAGACGTTGACTGGCACACATGACATTGAATTTAGCATGCAAAAGGACAGTCACGGCCAGACATCATTGCAACCGTGCCTGAGCGTGGAGATGCTGCGTGATTTTGGCGTCCGAACCGAGCAATTTCCGCAGCTGACCGGAGAGACCAACTGCGCAAACCTGGCCGCTATTCCCAGCGCTGCTAGTCAGTTCGTCTTCAATAAACAGCAACTTTTGTTGAGCATCCCTCAGGCGGCGATGAATAACCAGGCACGTGGATATGTTGCTCCAGAACGCCTGGATGAAGGCATCAATGCGCTGCTGCTTAATTACAGCTTTACAGGCGGCAACACCCAGGCTCGTCACTCTGATATGACCGATTCAGACAGCTACTACCTGAACCTGCGCCCAGGGCTAAATATCGGCCCATGGCGCGTACGTAACTACAGCACCTGGTCACGCAATACCAGCGGCAACAGTACCCAGAATAACTGGGATTCAGCATATACCTACGCTCAGCGAAATATCATCGCGCTCAAAAGTCAGCTGACGCTTGGCGAAAGCAACTCCCCTTCCGATCTGTTTGACAGCGTGCCTTTCCGGGGTGCGCAACTGGCCTCCGATGACGACATGCTGCCTGACAGCCTGCGCGGCTACGCACCGGTGGTTCGCGGAATTGCCCGGACCAACGCCCAGGTCATCATTAAACAAAACGGCTACACCATTTACCAAAGCTATGTGTCGCCGGGGGCATTTGAGATCACTGACATGTATCCCACGGGCAGTAGCGGCGATCTGGACGTGACGATTAAAGAAGCTGACGGCAGCGAACAGCACCAGTTGGTCCCCTTCGCCTCACTGCCGGTTCTACAGCGTGAAGGTCGTTTAAAGTACAGCCTGACCAGCGGTCAGTACCGTCCTTACGACAGCGCCGTCGATAAAACATTCTTTACTCAGGGCTCGGCCATCTACGGCCTGCCAGCAGGATTTACCGCCTACGGCGGCGGACAGCTATCGCAACATTATCAGTCGCTACTTGTGGGGATCGGTAAAAACTTTGGTGGGCTGGGAGCCGTATCCGTCGATGGCACGCAGGCCTGGTCAACCCAACAGGATCAGGAAAAAGCGATCGGCCAGTCAATGCGGGTTCGTTACAGTAAAAACATTCTCGAAACGGGGACCAATATCGCCATTTCGGGTTATCGCTACTCAACTTCAGGCTATTACACCCTGCAGGAAGTGCTCGACACCTGGCGGGACAGTGACTGGCAGGACAATACCGAACGCCGGCGTAATCGTGCCGAGATATTGCTTAACCAGAATCTCTGGGAAGGCGCGGGGTCCATCTCGTTAAACGCCATCAGCGAGGATTACTGGAACAGCGACCGAACAATGCGCTCAATCGGCGCGGGTTACAGCAACAGCTGGAACGGCATCACCTGGAGCCTGAACTACAGCTTTAACCGTAACACCACTGATGCCCGCGACAGCGACACCGTTTACAGCGAGGACCAGGTGTTCTCAATGAGTATCAGCGTGCCGCTGGATCGCTGGCTCAGCAGCAGTCGCGCCACCTACAACCTCAATACCAGTAAACATGGCAGCACCAGCCATACGGTCGGGCTGAATGGCACCGCGCTGCAAGATCAGAACCTCAACTGGAGCGTGCAGGAAAGCGAGACGAACCACGATGGGGGTAACGGCGGTAGCGCCAGCCTAGACTACCAGGGTACCTATGCCAGAATGAACAGCGCCTACAGTTACGACCACGATCAGCGCCGGGTAAATTATGGTATCAGCGGCGGTGTGGTTGCGCATGCAAATGGCATTACGCTGAGTCAGGAATTAGGTGAGACCGTCGCTCTGGTTGAAGCGCCGGGAGCAAGCGGTGTTGATATCACTAACCAGACGGGCGTCAGCACCGATTTCCGCGGCTATACCGTTGTGCCGTTTATCAGCCCATACCGTGAAAACACGCTGTCGCTGAATACCGAACAACTGCCGGATGATGCCGACGTTGAGCTTTCTGCGAAAACGGTCACGCCAACCCGAGGGCTATTGTCCGGGCACATTTTGACACACGTGTGGGTAAACGCGTTTTGATGACGTTAACCCGTCGTGACGGGCGCCCTGTTCCGTTTGGTGCAATCGTGACTGACGACAAGAACGCAAAAACCACCTCGATTGTCGGTGATGGTGGACAGGTTTATCTGGCTGGTATGTCACTTCAGGGAAGTGCAACCGTTAAATGGGGTGCAAATAAGCAGTGTCATACCCGCTGGCAATTACCAGAGAGCACATCATCAAGCGCAATTGTAGAGGTCAACGCATCATGTCGTTAAATAAAATGCTTAAAAAATGGCTAACCCCTGTTATTTTTATTCCATGTGGTCTGTCAGGCATAAATTGCGCCTACGCAAATTATATTGAAGTTCAATCTTTCCATGTCATGCACCATGGATTTTCTACATTATCTATACCGAATGTCGTGGGCGGCACGACAGACTGGTATGATAATGATTCCATTTATACCGAGACTATCCCCGGCGAAGGAAAAAACTCCTATATTGATTTGTCTGTTAACGGACAATTACTTGCCGACAATGTGACCTGGGCAACAAGCAATCCAGGTATTGGTATTCAATATCAGGTCCATGTTTCATCTGTACCGGGATATTCACCGCAAGATAATCCCACAGCTCCCAATTACCGCATCAATCTGCCAATTGTCGATGGTAGCGCGCGTGACGGTTACTACCATGTATGGTATCGCCTGGTCAGATTAAGTGAAAAAATACCAGCAGGTACTATTATTTCTGTCCCCGACGTAACCATGAACGTACATAACCCTGATGGTGATGGTGTTGCGTTAGATTCGGGCCTGATTCTGTCCGGCGTAGTCAGTCAGCCAATTGTAACTGCCTGTACTATTAACGCACCAAAGGAAATAAAATTATCCCCACTGTATGGTGCAAGCCTGGCAAGTGGCGCATCAAACATTACCGACGTACCCAAAGTTGAGTTGAAAAACTGCCCTGGCGCGATTAATGGGATCACCTATAACTTATTCGCGGTATACGGCGCACACAATGCCAATAATGGGGTATTAAATACGGTCACTGGCGATGGTTACGCCAGCAATGTCTATATTCAGGTACAGAACGCCGATGGTTCTGCACATAAGATCAACAGTGAGATCAATCTGGGCCTTTATGACGGGTCAGGCGACTACACCCTGCCCGATTTTAAGGTCGCTTATTATATTGATGACGCTGCAACCGTTACTGCTGGCAATGTGAAATCGGCCATTGAACTTAAAGTAACCTACAACTAATACATAAGGAATGAAAATGAATATCGCGAATGGAAAAAAAATAGCGATTCTGGCAACGCTCTGCGGAGGTCTGTTTTCTGGCGCGTGTTCAGCCAACTCGGTCAATATTGACATTACAGGCACGGTTGTTGCCTCACCCTGTGTGGTCAATGGAGATAGCCCCTCGCTGGCGGTAAAATTAGGTGACAATATACAGGCTGATAGTCTGGCCACTGCCGGAAGTGCAACAAACTGGACTAACTTTACGCTTGCATTAACAAACTGCCCTGCTTCAACGTCCAGCTTTAGCGTTACTTTTGGCGGTACAACGGATACCGATACTAACTATTATAAAAATACCGGAACGGCCACTAACCTGAAGCTGGAGTTGACCGACGAAACGACTAACACGGCTTACAAGAGTGGCGCCACATTGCAAAATGTCGCCATCAGCAGCAGTACGCACGCCTATGATTTGAAAATGCGTGCCCGCGCCGTTTCCAACGGCAACGTGATGCCAGGCACCATTATCGGCCAGGCACAGGCCACCTTTACCTATCAGTAATGCAGGATGGGGATGATGATAGAACGGGTAAAATCTACTCTCGCATGCCTGGTGTTTGCACTTTGTAGCTCCGCGCAGGCAACCACTATCGATCTGAGCGGCACGGTCGTGGCGTCTGCCTGTACCGTGGATACGGGATCCAAAAATCAGACAGTAAGGTTCGATCAAGCACGAGCGGTAAACTTTAGTCGCGTTGGGGCAACCGGAGAATGGCAGGATTTTTCACTCACGCTTTCATCCTGCCCCAGCTCAACGACACGTGTTAAGGCTACCTTGACCGGCGATTCAGACAGTGACGATCAGACAAAATTTGCTAATAGCAGCGGGGATGCAACAGGCATGGCGATGCAGATCATGACCCGCGATCATCTCACCGAGATCTCACCCGCGGGCTCGATTACCGTCGATGTAGACAGAACAACGCACTATGCGCAGTTCCCTCTCGCGGCCCGCCTCTATACCCCTACGGGAACCGTCACGGCAGGCGAATTTAACACCACCGTCCAGTTCACTTTCACCTATCAGTAACGAAAATGTGAACTAAAAAAAACGGAGCGCTATGCGCTCCGTTTTTTATGGGCAAGAAACCATTACACGCGTTTGAAAATCAGCGAGCCATTGGTACCGCCGAAGCCGAAGGAGTTACACAGGGTGTACTCCATACCGCTAACCTGACGCGCTTCGTGAGGCACGAAGTCCAGATCGCAACCTTCATCCGGGTTATCCAGGTTGATGGTTGGTGGAACCGCCTGATCGCGCAGCGCAAGGATAGAGTAGATTGACTCTACTGCACCCGCCGCACCCAACAGGTGACCGGTCATGGATTTTGTGGAGCTGACCAGTACGCGGCTGGCAGACTCGCCGAAGATGGACTTAACAGCCTGAGCTTCCGCTTTGTCGCCTGCAGGTGTAGAGGTACCGTGCGCGTTAACGTAGCCAATCTGAGCTGGCGTAATGCCCGCATCACGGATCGCGTTTTCCATTGCCAGCGCAGCACCTGCGCCATTCTCCGGAGGAGACGTCATGTGATAAGCATCGCTACTCATACCAAAGCCAACGACTTCAGCATAAATTTTCGCGCCGCGTTTTTTCGCGTGTTCATACTCTTCCAGCACGAGCATGCCCGCACCGTCACCCAGTACGAAACCGTCACGGTCTTTATCCCACGGACGGCTTGCCGCCTGAGGATTATCGTTACGGGTAGAGAGCGCACGCGCTGCACCAAAACCACCGACACCCAGAGGGGTACTGGCTTTTTCTGCACCACCCGCAACCATAGCATCTGCATCGCCGTACGCAATCATGCGCGCGGCCTGGCCGATGTTATGTACGCCAGACGTACAAGCAGTCGCGATTGAAATGCTTGGACCACGCAGGCCAAACATGATGGTCAGGTGACCCGCCACCATATTAACAATCGTGGACGGAACGAAGAACGGGCTGATTTTACGCGGGCCGCCATTCATCAGGGATGTATGGTTTTCCTCGATCAGGCCAAGACCGCCAATCCCGGAGCCGATAGCGGCACCGATACGGGTTGCGTTCTCTTCCGTAATTTCAAGGCCAGAATCCTGCATGGCCTGAACGCCAGCGACAATTCCATATTGAATGAAGGCATCCATCTTGCGCTGTTCTTTGCGCGAGATGATCTCTTCACAGTTAAAATCCTTTACTAAGCCAGCAAATTTCGTTGCATAGGCGCTAGTATCGAAATGGTCGATTAGGCTGATGCCGCTCTGACCGGCAAGGAGAGCTTTCCAGGTGGACTCTACGGTATTGCCGACAGGAGACAACATGCCAAGTCCGGTCACAACTACACGACGCTTAGACACGTTTGTCCTCCAGGGAGGGATAAAAAAAGAGATTCGTGGGACTAAAAAAGATAAAACTCAGGCGGTCGAATGACCGCCTGGAGATGTTCACTTACGCCTGGTGGCCGTTGATGTAATCAATGGCAGCCTGAACGGTGGTGATTTTCTCAGCTTCTTCGTCCGGAATCTCAGTATCAAACTCTTCTTCCAGAGCCATTACCAGCTCAACGGTGTCAAGAGAATCTGCGCCCAGGTCTTCAACGAAGGAAGCGGAGTTCACAACTTCTTCCTGCTTAACGCCCAGCTGTTCGCCGATAATTTTCTTAACGCGTTCTTCGATAGTGCTCATACTCTTAAATTTCCTATCAAAACTCGCTTTCGCGATGGTTTTCGTAGTGTATAAAATGTTGAAAAATTTGCAACTAAATCCCGGCAGGTCTTACCACGATTTTACGTTATTTTGAGGCCATTTGCCCTAATAACGCAAATATTTTCGATCGTGATTAAACCATGTACATCCCGCCGTTGACGTGGAGGGTTTCACCAGTGATGTAACCCGCTTCGTCAGAGGCTAAAAATGCAACCGCACTGGCGATTTCTTTAGGGTCGCCAAGACGACCCGCCGGAACTGCTGCCAGTGTACCCGCACGCTGCTCATCGGTCAGCGCACGCGTCATGTCCGTTTCAATAAAGCCCGGAGCAACAACGTTTACAGTAATCCCACGGGACGCGACTTCACGCGCCAGCGACTTACTGAAACCAATCAGACCCGCTTTCGCCGCAGCGTAGTTAGCCTGACCAGCATTTCCCATGGTACCAACCACAGAACCAACAGTGATAATACGACCATGACGCTTTTTCATCATAGCGCGCATTACCGCTTTTGACAGACGGAATACAGATGACAGGTTGGTTTCGATAATATCGTTCCACTCATCATCTTTCATTCGCATCAGAAGGTTGTCGCGAGTGATCCCGGCATTGTTTACCAGAATATCCACTTCGCCAAACTCTGCACGAATATTTTCCAGAACAGATTCGATAGATGCAGGTTCGGTCACATTCAGTACCAGACCTTTACCGTTTGCACCCAGATATTCGCTGATGGCCTGAGCGCCATTCTCGCTGGTTGCTGTACCAATCACTTTCGCGCCGCGCGCAACCAGTGTTTCAGCAATTGCGCGCCCGATACCACGGCTTGCGCCAGTGACCAGGGCAATTTTTCCTTCAAAACTCATGGTATTCCTCTTTTATTGCGAGAGTGCCGCTGACATCGCTTCCGGCTCGTTAATCGCGGACGCTGTCAGGGTGTCAACAATACGTTTTGTCAGACCGGTGAGGACCTTACCTGGGCCGACTTCATACAGTTGCTCAACGCCCTGAGCGGCCATAAACTCAACGGTTTTGGTCCACTGTACCGGGCTGTAGAGCTGGCGAACCAGCGCGTCGCGGATGGCTTCCGGCGCGGTTTCGCATTTCACATCGACGTTGTTCACGACGGAAATCGTCGGTGCGTTAAAGGTGATTTTTTCCAGCTCAACCGCCAGTTTCTCGGCAGCGGGCTTCATCAATGCACAGTGAGACGGCACGCTCACCGGCAGCGGCAGTGCACGTTTCGCGCCTGCAGCTTTACAGGCAGCACCGGCACGCTCAACCGCTTCTTTATGACCGGCGATAACAACCTGGCCTGGCGAGTTGAAGTTAACCGGAGAAACCACCTGACCTTCAGCAGACTCTTCACACGCTTTTGCAATCGCGGCATCATCCAGGCCGATAATGGCAGACATGCCACCCGTGCCTTCCGGCACCGCTTCCTGCATGAATTTACCGCGCAGTTCCACCAGACGCACCGCGTCAGCAAACGCGATCACACCGGCGCAGACCAGCGCAGAATATTCTCCCAGGCTATGACCCGCGAGCAGCGCGGGGGCTTTACCACCCTGCTGCTGCCAGACGCGCCACAGTGCAACGGAGGCGGTCAGCAATGCTGGCTGGGTCTGCCAGGTTTTGTTCAGCTCTTCGGCCGGACCCTGTTGAGTCAGCGCCCACAGATCATAACCCAGCGCGTCAGAAGCTTCACGAAAAGTCTCTTCAATGACCGGGTAGTTTGCTGCCATTTCAGACAACATCCCAACGGTTTGAGAACCCTGGCCCGGGAACACAAAAGCAAATTGCGTCATTTTTTTATTCCTTATCCTAGAAACGAACCAGCGCGGAACCCCAGGTGAACCCGCCACCGAAGGCTTCAAGCAAGACCAACTGGCCCCGTTTGATTCGTCCGTCGCGTACCGCTTCATCAAATGCGCACGGTACTGACGCCGCAGAGGTGTTGCCGTGACGGTCCAGCGTCACCACAACGTTATCCATCGACATGCCCAGCTTTTTAGCGGTCGCGCTGATGATACGCAGGTTCGCCTGATGCGGTACCAGCCAGTCGAGTGCGGTACGTTCAAGGTTGTTCGCTTCCAGCGTCTCATCGACAATGTGCGCAAGCTCAGTCACCGCCACCTTGAACACCTCATTACCCGCCATGGTCAGGTAAATAGCGTTATCCGGATTAACGCGATCGGCGTTAGGCAGCGTTAACAGTTCACCGTAGCGACCATCGGCATGCAAATGCGTAGAGATGATACCCGGCTCTTCGGACTGCCCCAGCAGCACCGCGCCTGCACCATCACCAAAAATAATGATCGTCCCGCGATCGGTTGGATCGCAGGTACGCGCCAGTACGTCAGCACCGATCACCAGCGCATATTTGACGGAACCCGATTTAACATACTGATCGGCAATGCTCAGCGCATAGGTAAAGCCTGCACACGCGGCGGCAACGTCAAACGCCGGACAGCCTTTAATACCGAGCATGTTTTGCACCTGGCACGCTGCGCTAGGGAAAGCATGCGTGGCAGACGTCGTAGCGACCACGATCAAGCCAATCTGTTCTTTATCAATGCCCGCCATTTCGATAGCACGCTGTGCGGCTTCGTAACCCATGGTGGACACGGTTTCGTCTGGCGCGGCGATACGACGTTCACGGATACCTGTGCGCGTGACAATCCACTCGTCAGACGTATCTACCATTTTTTCCAGATCGGCGTTGGTACGCACTTGTTTTGGCAGGTAGCTGCCGGTACCTAAAATCTTCGTATACATGTACGCTCAGTCACTTTTAGCTAATACAGATTCCAGGCGAGCGGCAATCCGCTGAGGGACTTGTCGCTGCACCGCCTGCACTGCCTGTTCAATGGCGACAGAAAATGCTCGCTGATTGGCGGCTCCGTGACTCTTAATCACAATGCCGCGCAATCCTAACAGACAGGCGCCATTATACTGGTCGGGGTTGAGGTGACTGAATCGCCGCGTCAGGCTTTTTTGTAACCAACGCTTCAATAAAATCAGCCACCAGGCACTTTTTTTGCCCTCTCCCTGAGATTTCAGCAGAGAAAGGAACATGCGCACGACCCCTTCCATGGTCTTCAACGTGACGTTCCCGGTGAAGCCATCGCACACCAGAACGTCCGTTTTCCCCGTCAGCAACTCATTGGCTTCGAGATAACCAATATAGTTGATGGAGGGAACCTGTTTGAGCATTTCAGCAGCTTCGCGAATGCTGTCCAGGCCTTTGGTCTCTTCTTCACCAATATTTAATAACGCCACGCGGGGATTCTTAATCCCGACCACGTCTTCTGCCAGCACCGATCCCATCACGGCGAACTGAGCCAGCATGGTACTATCACAATCCACGTTAGCACCGAGATCCAGCACCACCGTTTTGCCCTTTTGTTGATGCGGTAATACCGTCACCAGCGCCGGGCGCTCAATACCCTCAATCGGCTTGAGCAATAATTTCGACAGCCCCATCAGCGCGCCGGTATTTCCCGCACTGACGCAAGCCTGCGCTCGCCCTTCTTTCACCAGCTCCAGCGCGATCCGCATTGAGCTCCCACGGCTGTTGCGAATCGCCTGCGAAGGCCGGGCATCACTGGCAATAACTGACTGCGCAGGAATAATCTGCAGACGTGAACGTTGTTCAAAGTCAGCTTTTGCAAGTAATGGCGTGATTGTGTCGGGATTGCCGACTAAAAGAAGTGTGAGTTGCGAATTAGAATTCAGTGCCTGCAATGCTGCAGGCACTGTCACGGAAGGGCCAAAATCTCCCCCCATGACATCTAACGCCAGGGTTAGACGTGTCAAGGTATCGTCGCAGCCTGGTTCGGTAACTTCCCCGTTTGCACGGGGAAATCCTCACTAAGCCTAATCACGCTGACGCGTGATTACTTAGTGATAACCTTGCGGCCGCGGTAGAAACCGTCAGCGGTGATGTGGTGACGCAGGTGTTTCTCACCAGAAGTCTTGTCTACAGACAGGCTGGTAACTGCAGTCAGCGCGTCATGGGAACGACGCATGCCACGTTTGGAACGGGTTGGTTTATTCTGTTGTACGGCCATGGACCTTACTCCTCAATTACTTACGCTTTAAGCTGGCTAATACGGCAAATGGGTTTGGTTTTTGCGCTTCATCAGGCAATTCCCCAAAGACCATGTCCGCCTCGGACACTTCACAGTGTTCAGAATCATGCACCGGAACCACTGGCAAGGTGAGGATGATTTCATCTTCAACCAGAGCCAGAAGATCGATTTCACCGAATTCGTTTACCTCAATCGGCTCATACGCTTCCGGGAGTGCTTCAGCCTGTTCGTCAGAACGAACCGGACTAAAACAATACGTTGTGTGAACATGCTGTACAAACGGTTTCCCGCAACGCTGACACTCGAGGGTTACCGTCACCTTTGCATCACCGGTTAAAACGGCGAGACGCTGGTTGTCGATAGCGAACGACATGGAGCATTCTACATCACTGTCCACACTGACTACGGATTCGGCAATACGCTCAGCCTGATCGGAAGTATAAATACCTTCGTAATCGAGGCGTTTTTGAGCCGTACGAACCGGATCAAGAGTCAGGGGTAATTTTACCTTTTGCATAGGGCGCGCATATTAACTTTGTAACGTCATAGAGTCAAAGAAAAAGGCAACCAGAGCTGCCTTTTGCCAATTATTCGCACACATTGCGGCCTGTAGTTTAAAATGGCTGGCATCGATACGCTATATCTGGTGATAAAAATATGCCAAATCTCGTCCTTGCTTCCACTTCTCCTTACCGCCGAATGTTGCTGGAAAAGCTTGGGATCCCGTTTGAATGTGCCGCACCGGATGTTGATGAAACGCCACAGCCTGGTGAATCACCACGACATCTGGTGAGCCGTCTCGCTAAGGAGAAGGCGCAGTCGCTCGCAGCGCGCTATCCTTCACACTTGATTATAGGCTCCGATCAGGTTTGTGTGCTGGACGGAGAAATAACAGGTAAACCGCACACTGAAGAGAACGCGTTCAAACAGCTTATGCAGGCGCGTGGCAACATTGTGACCTTTTATACGGGTCTGGCGCTCTATAACTCCGCCTCTGGTCATCTGCAAACGGAGTGTGAGCCTTTTGACGTGCACTTCCGCCATCTCAGCGAGCAGGAGATCATGGATTATGTACGCCGGGAGCGTCCGCTGAACTGTGCGGGAAGTTTTAAAAGTGAAGGATTGGGGATTGCGCTATTCGACAAGCTGGACGGACGCGATCCGAATACGCTGGTGGGGTTACCGTTGATAGCGCTGTGCCAGATGTTACGCAGAGAAGCGTGTAATCCGCTGACCCTGTGACGTTTGCCCAGCGGCGCTTCGCTTGCATGGGCCTACAGGTTTCGTAGGCCGGGTAAGCGCAGGGTATGAACCGGAAACATGGGTAACACTTTAGACCGGATACATGGGTAACAGTTATAACTGGCATAGAAGAGGAGACTCGCTATGCCCTGGACTGAGACCCGACCTATGCAACGCCTTGATTTTATCCGTGCCTGCCATGCAGGTACGGATTCCTTCTCCGCGCTTTGCCGTCTTTTTGGCATCAGCCGTAAAACCGGCTATAAATGGCTTCAGCGTTTTGACCCTTCTGACCTGTCATCTCTCTCGGACCGGTCGCGTGCGCCACGCTCCCACTCCCGGACGGTTCCTGATGATATCGCCGGACACCTGACTGCCCTGCGTCAAAAACACCCTGACTGGGGGCCAAAAAAACTGCGGATGTGGTTGCTCAATCATCACGTCGATTTTACCGTACCTGCCGCCAGCACTATCGGCGATATCCTCAAGCGCGAAGGCCTGGTTCCGGATAAAAAACGAAAACGCAGAACACCAGGCAATCGCCAGCCCCTGACCATCATCAGTGAGAACAATCAGGTCTGGAGCGCTGATTTTAAAGGCAAGTTCAGGCTGCTCAGCAGAGAGTACTGCCATCCTTTCACCCTGACCGATAATCACAGCCGGTATCTGCTCAGCTGCCGGGGAACACACCGTGAGAGTGAACCCTTTGTCAGAGAGTGCCTGACGGATGCGTTCCTGGAATATGGTCTGCCGGAAGTGCTTAGAACCGATAACGGCCAGCCCTTCGCGGGAACAGGAATAGCCGGATTAAGTCGTCTTGCCGTCTGGCTAATCAAGCTGGGCATCAGGCCGGAGCGTATCAGAAAGGGGCATCCGGAAGAAAATGGCCGCCATGAGCGAATGCACCGCTCCCTGAAAAGTGCGGTGAAACAGGGCAACACCTTCATGACGATGGAAGAACAACAGCGGTGGTTCAGTGACTACCGGAAAGAATTTAACTACGAAAGGCCGCATGAAGCACTGGCGGGAGCAACGCCCGGAACGGTATGGCAACCCTCAAACCGACACTGGGATGGCCGTGTTCCTGAATATGCTTATCCGGAAGGAGGTACAGTCTACAGGGTGAAATCGAGGGGGACCCTCTATATGGGAAAAAAGGGTACGGTGTTCCTGAGTGAAGCACTGACTGGGGAGTACATCATGCTGGAAGAACAAGATGATGGCCTTGAGGCCATCATCTTTAATGGGATAACGCTTGCGTACTACGACCGAAAAACCCAGAGTGTGCTCCGGATAGACTAAAAGTGTTACCTATGTTCCCGGTCTGATCTGTCACCTATGTATCCGGTCATACAGCAGCGCCACCCGGCACATAATCAGCCGCGCAAAACCTTCAGGCAGCGTTTCAACTGCTCATCCAGCGGCGCTTCAATACGAATGACTTCCCCGGTATTCGGATGGGTAAACTTCAGCGCAGCCGCATGCAGGAACAGACGAGACAAGCCGGTTCCCGCCAGCTGCTTATCAAATTCGCGATCGCCATAGCGGTCATCAAACGCAATCGGATGGCCCGCAAACTGCGTATGCACGCGAATCTGATGGGTACGCCCCGTCACCGGGCTGCAGCGTACCAGCGTGGCAAACTCATAGCGCTCTTCAACTTTAAAGCGCGTCTCAGACGGTTTCCCTTCCTGGTTTACGCGGACGATGCGCTCACCGCTTTGCAGAATGTTCTTCAGCAACGGCGCCTGAACCACTTTCACATGGGACTGCCACTGACCGCGCACCAGCGCGAGATAATCTTTCTGCATGCCTTTCTCACGCAGTTGCTCATGCAGGGAACGCAGCGCGGAACGCTTTTTCGCCACCAGCAGCACGCCGGAAGTATCGCGGTCAAGACGGTGAACCAGCTCGAGGAAACGGGCTTCCGGACGCAGCGCGCGTAACCCTTCAATCACGCCGAAGCTCAGGCCGCTACCGCCGTGGACTGCGGTCCCTGACGGCTTGTTCAGCACCAGAATGTGGTCGTCTTCATACAGGATCACATCACTCAGAGCCGCCACTTTCTGTAGTTTAGGTGAAACGGTCTCTTCTTCACGCTCGGCAACGCGCACCGGCGGAATGCGCACTTCATCACCCGCCTCGAGTTTGTACTCGGGCTTCACACGTTTTTTGTTAACCCGCACCTCGCCCTTACGCAGGATGCGGTAAATCATGCTCTTTGGCACCCCTTTCAGTTGGGTACGCAAAAAGTTGTCGATACGTTGCCCCGCGTCATCATCCGCGATAGCAACCATTTTTACGGCTGGAGTCTCTGTTTTCATGGTTGGCGATTCTAAATATCGTCAGCCATTAGCGCCACTCATTTTTCTATGCTTATATTTACTTTTGTCCGGCCTGCACCCCGTTTCACGCAATCGATTTGGTGGTTATTAAACCAATCACCGTTTTGAAGTGAAGAAACTGTGAGTAACCGGGTGATAATTGGTAAAAGTCATCTTGCTATAACCCGGCGAGCAGTGGAATAATGAAGCCGTTTTCCGTGTTAAATCCTGGTTACGTAAGGATGTTGACGGAATGACCAATTTTGCCTGACCGATCATCCACGCAGCAATGGCGTAAGACGTATTGATCTTTCAGGCAGTTAGCGGGCTGCGGGTTGCAGTACTTCCCGGTATAAGGATTGTTCTCTGGAGAGTTCTACCCAGGCAATTCCCCTGATAATTGCGCTGTGTTTCCGTATGAAATACAGGCAACCGACACTCTGCGCCTCTTAAGCGAGCGACAACCGTGAGGTTGGCGACGTGAACAGACACGAGGCCATCGGTTCATACCCCGGAAAGCGTCACCTTGCCCGCAGCTTTGTCGTCAATGTAAGAATAACGAGTAAGTTACGATGAAAAGAATGTTAATCAACGCAACTCAGCAAGAAGAGTTGCGTGTCGCCCTTGTGGATGGGCAGCGCCTGTACGATCTGGATATCGAAAGTCCTGGACACGAACAGAAAAAAGCGAACATTTACAAAGGTAAAATCACCCGCATTGAACCCAGCCTTGAAGCTGCATTTGTTGATTACGGTGCTGAGCGTCATGGTTTCCTCCCTCTGAAAGAAATCGCCCGCGAATATTTCCCTGCCAACTACAACGCCCATGGCCGCCCAAACATCAAAGATGTTCTGCGTGAAGGTCAGGAAGTTATCGTCCAGATTGATAAAGAAGAGCGTGGCAACAAAGGTGCCGCACTGACTACCTTTATTAGCCTGGCAGGGAGCTATCTGGTGCTGATGCCAAACAACCCGCGTGCGGGTGGCATTTCTCGCCGTATCGAAGGTGATGACCGTACCGAGCTGAAAGAAGCGCTGGCAAGCCTTGAGCTGCCGGATGGCATGGGACTTATCGTGCGTACCGCAGGCGTGGGCAAATCTGCCGAAGCGCTGCAGTGGGACTTAAGCTTCCGTCTGAAGCACTGGGAAGCTATCCAGAAAGCTGCAGAAAGCCGCCCTGCTCCGTTCCTGATCCACCAGGAAAGCAACGTTATCGTGCGTGCCTTCCGTGACTACCTGCGTCAGGACATCGGTGAAATCCTGATCGACAACCCAAAAGTGCTTGAACTGGCTCGCCAGCACATCGCCGCACTGGGTCGTCCGGATTTCACCAGCAAAATCAAACTGTACACCGGCGAAATCCCGCTGTTCAGCCACTATCAGATTGAATCCCAGATTGAGTCCGCCTTCCAGCGTGAAGTGCGTCTGCCTTCCGGCGGTTCTATCGTTATCGATACCACTGAAGCGCTGACCGCTATCGACATCAACTCCGCGCGTGCTACACGTGGTGGCGATATCGAAGAGACCGCCTACAACACTAACCTCGAAGCCGCTGATGAAATCGCCCGCCAGCTCCGCCTGCGCGATCTGGGTGGTCTGATTGTTATCGACTTCATCGACATGACCCCTGTACGCCACCAGCGTGCGGTTGAAAACCGTCTGCGCGAAGCGGTGCGTCAGGACAGGGCGCGTATCCAGATTAGCCATATCTCACGCTTTGGCCTGCTGGAGATGTCTCGTCAGCGTCTGAGCCCGTCTCTCGGCGAGTCCAGCCATCACGTTTGTCCGCGCTGCTCCGGCACCGGTACCGTGCGTGATAACGAATCTCTGTCCCTCTCCATTCTGCGTCTGATTGAAGAAGAAGCGCTGAAAGAGAACACCAAAGAGGTTCACGCCATTGTGCCGGTGCCCGTTGCCTCTTACCTGCTGAACGAAAAACGTGCAGCGGTAAGTGCTATCGAAGCACGTCAGGGCGGCGTTCGCTGCATCATCGTGCCAAACGACCAGATGCAGACCCCACACTATCACGTGCTGCGCGTGCGTAAGGGCGAAGAGACGACCACTCTCAGCTACCTGCTGCCGAAGCTGCACGAAGAAGAGATGGCGCTGCCTTCCGATGAGGAACCCGCCGAGCGCAAACTGCCAGAGCAGCCTGCGTTAGCCACCTTCATCATGCCAGAAGCACCGCCAGAAGCGGCCCTGGAAAAACCGGTCACTAAACCTGTCGTGCAGAAACCAGAAGCCGCGGCACCGAAAGCCCAGCCGGCGCAACCGGGTCTGCTGAGCCGCTTCTTCGGCGCGCTGAAAAAGATGTTTGCGGGTGAAGAAGTCCAGCCAGAGCAGCCGAAAGAAGAACCAAAAGCGGCTAAACCTGAGCGTCAGCAGGATCGTCGTAAACGTCAGAACAACCGCCGCGATCGTAATGACCGCAACGACCGTAACGATCGTAACGACCGTCGTGACAACCGTTCAGACAACAGCGAAGGCCGTGAGCAACGCGAAGACAACCGTCGCAACCGTCGCGAGAAACAACAGCAGAACGTTGAAGATCGTGAAATTCGCCAGCAGGCGGGCGATGAGTCTGAGAAGGGCAAACAGCGTGACGACCAGCAGCCACGTCGCGAACGTAGCCGTCGTCGTAACGACGAGAAACGTCAGGCCCAGCAGGAAGTCAAAAACCTGAACCGCGAAGAGCCTGTAGAGCAGCAGGACAGCGAGCAGGAAGAACGTACTCAGGTTATGCCACGTCGTAAGCAGCGCCAGCTGACGCAGAAAGTGCGCATTGGTGCTCCTCAGGCAGAAGAAACCGCAGCTGTAGCGGCTGAAGTACCGGAAGCCGCAACGGGTACGCAGATTGCAAAAGTTGATCTGCCAGCCGTTGTGGAAAATCACGTTGAGCAGGATGAGAATGGGGAAAACCGTGACAACGCAGGCATGCCGCGCCGTTCACGTCGTTCTCCGCGTCATCTGCGCGTCAGCGGCCAGCGTCGTCGTCGTTACCGTGACGAGCGTTACCCGACTCAGTCTCCAATGCCGTTGACCGTCGCGTGCGCGTCACCTGAAATGGCATCCGGCAAAGTCTGGATCCGTTACCCGGTTGCTCGCCCGGAGCAGGCTGTTGAAGAACAGGCTGTGACCGAAGAGGTGATTGCACCTGTCGCCGCCGTTGAAGAGGTCGTGACTGAAGCCGCAACCGTGGTTGAGCCTCAGGCTGTTGAAACAGCAGAACCTCAGGCTGTAGAAGTCGAAACCACGCACCCTGAAGTGATTGCCGCGCCGGTTGAAGCCGCTCCACAGCTGATTGCTGAAGAAGATGTCGTGGTCGCTAAGGACGTCGCTGAAGAGGCTGAACCTGTAGCCGCAGTGGAAGAGACCGCTGAAGCCATCGTCGAAACCACCACTGAAGACGTTGTTCAGGACGTTGAGATTCAGGTTGAACCGGTTGTCGAAGACGTGAAAGCGCCTGAAGTGGAGCCAGAGCCGGTTAAGATTGTCGCCGCGCCTGCGCCAGTTCACGTTGCAACAGCGCCGATGACACGTGCTCCGGCACCGGATTATGTGCCTGAAGCACCGCGTCACAGCGACTGGGTTCGCCCGGAATTCAACTTCGAAGGTAAAGGTGCAGCCGGTGGTCACAGTGCTACGCACAAGGCTACTGCACCAGCCACCCGTCCGCAGTCTGTTGAATAACGGACGCTGGCGCTGAAAGCCGACCTTCGGGTCGGCTTTTTTATGGCTGCTGCACGGGCTTTCTCATTCCCGTGACCTCCGGCATGACCTGCCGCATCAACTCCAGAAAACGCCGCAAACGCGCAGGATAATAACGAGACCAGGGATAAACCAGATGCACCGGTAATGCCGCCGTTTGCCACTCCGGCAGCACATGCACCAGCCGCCCTTCCCGAATATCGTCATGTACCGTCCAGCTTGACACTACCGCCACACCCAGCCCGGTGAGTGCCGTTTTACGTGCAACATACAGGCTGTCAGTGCTGAGGCGCGGAGTAATGTCAATTCGCGCGGTGGCTGACGAAGCATCATGAAAAAGCTCTACATGACGCTGGTAGAAAGAGTTAATGGCAATCCACGGAAACGGTTGCAAATCCTCAGGCGTGTTAACCGCCGGGAAACGGGCCAGTAATGCCGGAGATGCCACCACCGAGCGCGGCACTTCCGCCAGCAGCACGGATACGGTCGCCGGATCGACTTCTGCCCCCACCCGAATAGCACAATCAAGGTTGTCACCGAGAAAATCAGCCGACCGATCGTTGAGCAACCATTCAATGGAAAGCTGCGGATAACGCTGCAAAAACTCGGTTAACGGTTGCAGGAGTTGATCCTGACCAAACGCATGCGGTGCCCGCACCCTCAGCACACCTACCGGTTCATCTTCCGTCTGCCCCACCTCATCTTCCAGTGCCAGCCAGCTGTCAATCACCCGACGAGCGTGCTGATAGCAGCGTTCACCGTCATCCGTCAGCCGTGTCGTATGGGTGGTGCGCAACATCAGGCGTACGCCCAGCATCGTCTCAAGCGATTGCAGCCGTCGACTCACCGTGGCCTGGGTTGTTGCCAGCTGGCGTGCCGCAGCAGAGAGTGAACCAGCCTCAACAATACGGACAAACGTTCGCATTAACTCCACCCTGTCTATACGCTCAACTCTTTTCATTATCTTTCCACTTATACGTTCAACGTATAAGCGTTTTACCACCGGGCCCGCTACCGTCGCAAGGCGTCCTGGTAAAAAATAGCCGTACACCATGAATGAGGAATGTCTTATGAACACAACCACTGCCGCCCATGCCGTAAGCCGCTGGGTCATTTTAATGCTGGCACTCGGGGCTGGCTTTAGCGTGGCATCTATCTATTATGCCCAGCCTCTGCTGCCCCTGATGGGCGCAGACCTTCACCTGAGTATCGAAGGAATGGGCATGGTCCCGACGCTCACCCAGGCCGGTTATGCCTTAGGGATCCTGTTTCTGTTACCGCTCGGTGACCGCCACGACCGCAGGACGTTAATACTGATAAAAAGTGCTGCGCTGGCGCTGTTTCTTCTTGGCTGTAGTCTGACCGGACAGATCCACTCCCTGCTGCTGACGAGTCTGCTCATCGGCATGGCCGCCACCATGGCGCAGGATATTGTCCCGGCAGCGGCTATTCTTGCGCCGGAAGGTAAACAGGGGAAAACCGTGGGTACGGTGATGACCGGTCTGCTGCTGGGGATTTTGCTCTCCCGAACCGTCAGCGGTGTCGTGGGCGAAGCGTTCGGCTGGCGCGTGATGTATCAGCTGGCTGCGGTAAGCATTGCATTTATCGGCGTGGTGATGTGGGCGGTACTTCCTCGTTTTGCCATTCACTCCACGCTGAGCTATCCCGCGCTTATGCGCTCAATGGCGCATTTGTGGCGTCGTTACCCCGCTCTGCGCCGTGCGGCGCTGGCTCAGGGTTTTCTGTCGATTGCCTTTAGTGCCTTCTGGTCTACGCTGGCGGTCATGCTGCTGGAACGCTATCACCTCGGGAGTGCAGTCGCGGGTGGTTTTGGTATCGCCGGTGCGGCCGGTGCGTTAGCCGCGCCGCTGGCGGGTGGTCTGGCAGACAAATTGGGTGCCGGGAAAGTCACGCAGCTCGGTGCTATCCTCGTGACCATCTCGTTTGCCCTGATGTTCCTGATGCCCGCGCTGGGGGTGCACGGACAGCTGGTTCTGATTGCCCTCTCTGCCGTCGGGTTCGATCTGGGTCTGCAGTCCAGCCTGGTTGCACACCAGAATCTGGTCTATAGCCTTGAACCGCAGGCGCGCGGTCGTCTTAACGCCCTGCTCTTTACCGTGATCTTTATCGGCATGGCATTGGGCTCCGCATTAGGCAGCAATATTTATACGCTGGCGGGCTGGACGGGCGTGGTCGCTCTGGCAACGGTATGCGGCATCATTGCGCTGGCAATCCGTCTGGTTGAAAGCGCCCGCCTCGCCTCAGCGCCGGCGGAAATGGCATAAAAAAAATGCCCAATCCAGACGGATTGGGCAGCAAAACATGCCCAGTTTCAAGACATGTTCTAAGAGGTCAAGATGTTATTTGTTCAGCTGGAACAGAGACATGCCCTGCATATCGCTAAACGCTTTATACGAGGCCTGCAAAGCCGCCTGCTGCATGGTGTAGGATGAAATTACCGAGTTCCAGTCCACGTCAACCAGGTCACTCATCTGTTGGGTCTGGCCCAGAGCACGGTCTTCACCCAGAGAATCCAGCTTCCCTAGCTCATCCAGCTTAATGCCGAGATCGGCGCGCACGGTCAGAACGTTGTTGAGAGAGTTGCTCAGGCCACGGTTGGCTTTATCAATAGCCGCAGTAAACGCCTCGGCTTTCGTTTCGTCATCACCAATCGGCGTATTCAGCGCCCCGATAGCGGTGTCGAGGATCTTGAACAAATTCGTTTCCTGCGTACTCCCCGCCGGCTCTGGTTTCGCATTGCTGGTGAAGCTGTCGAAAACTTCTGCGCCCGTATGGCTTATTTGCATCGTGCGCGCGGAGTCAACCTGCTGGCTGATTGGCGTCCCACCGCCCTTATAATCACCCGTAGTCTGGTCAAAAGCCGCCGCTTCGGTTTTGTATCCTGAAAAGATATAGCGACCGTTACCGTCCGTGCTGTTAGCCAGGTTCATTAGCTGATCGCGAATACCTTGCAGGTTCGTTGCCAGCGAAGCGCGGTCATCATCACTTAACGTGCCGTTGCCCGCATTGACAATCTTTTCCTGAGCAGCCTGGATAGCGGTTGTCACTTGCGATAACACGTTCTCTTCCAGCGAAACTTTTGTCGTAGCGAAGGAGCGCGCCAGCGCATACTGGCTGTTTTGTGTTTGAGCCTGAGAGAGCACAACGGCCTGCGAGGCGGCAATCGGGTCGTCAGAAGGACGGTTGACACGCTTACCCGTAGACATCTGCTCGCCGTAGCTTAGCCAGAGGCTTTGGGAGTTCGTCACGCCGCGCATGCTTTGCTCATACATCATTTGAGTACTAATACGCATTTTTTATGCCTCAGCCTTAGCGGATATTGATCAATGCATCAAACAGCGTACTCGCCGTTTGAAGCACCTGCGCATTCGCCAGATAGTACTGCTGATAGCGCTGGAGGTTGCCATACTCTTCATCCAGGTTAACCCCGGAGATTGACTGCTGTTGTTTGGTAAGCTGCGTCACCACGTTAACTTTGGTTTCACTGCTGGTTTTCAGCGACGCCGTGGTGCTACCCACCGTACTGACCAGTGAGGCATAAGCATCGTTAAAGGTTTTATTCCCACCCACCAGCCTGGCGCTCTGCAAATCCAGGAGCTTTTGGCCATTGGTATTGTCGCTTGCTCCGCTTCCATTCGCTGAAGCCATCGCCAGTTTGGACTCGTCGCTGATCGTAACGTCCATATTGATGATAACGTCATTCACCGGTTTGACGATGAAACTGTCTTTAGTATTGGCTGAGCCACTAATATTGACGTTGAGACCATCAAACGACAGATTACCACTGGTATCAGGCTGGGCCGTGAAGCTGGTGTTGTCTGAAAGACGCGTGATTGTCCAGTCAGTACCGTTGTACTCAACTTTATAGTTTGTCGCCTGGACCTTAGTACTGTCCGTCATCGTGGCCGTAACAGACGCACTTCCGGTATTTTTGCCATTACTCAACACCGCCGGAGATCCAAAGTCGAACAGTTTACCGCCTGGGTCCCCGTTTGCATCAAAGCCAGCCTGATGCTGGGTATTCATGGCATCAGCAAACGCCAGCGCCATCTGGTTAAGCGTATTTCGCGCCTGATCCAGATCCTGAGAACGAAACGTTAACAGCCCCCCAAGCGACCCCGTGGTGATCTGTTTTTCCTTGATCTCCACGCTACCCGCTACGGCATCCACATAAGCAATGGTTGTACGCGCAGGATCCGCGCTGGATTTCACCGCCGCCAGCTGGCTTGCGTTGCTGCCCTGTACCAGGCTGTAGCCGTTGGCGATAGAGATGTTGTAGGTGCCACTGTCCTGTATGGTGACGTCAACACCGACAATCTTATTCAGTTCACTCACCAGCTGATCGCGCTGGTCGAGCAGTTCGTTAGGCGATGCACCCGCGCCAACACCGGTGAGACGGGAAATCTGATCGTTCAGATTGGCAATCTGCTTCGCATAGTTATTGATCTGATCGACGCTGGTAGAAATCGCCGTATTAACCTGTGAATCCTGGTCACGGAGATACTGATCGTTCGTTTTGAACTGATTCACCAGACCGTCCGCTTTACCCAGCACCGTTTGACGTGCAGCCGGGTCTTCGGCGTTGCTCACCAGCGTTTGCAGACTCTTGAAGAAATCCTGCAGGGTGGTCGAAAGCGAGTTCGTGGTATCGGAGAGCACATCGTCAATTTTTGACATCTGCTGATAGCGCGTCGTCAGGCCGCTGCTCTGGGTCTGCGCGGCGCGCAGCTGGTTGGTGATGAAAGCGTCATACTCACGCTGGACACCGGAGACATACACCCCGTTACCCACCCAGCCACCGCCGGTCAGCGTGCTGTTAGAGGCACCCAGTACCGTGGTCTGGCGGGTGTAACCTGCCACGTTATAGCTTGAAATATTATTACTGACGGTATTGAGTGCCGACTGCGCGGCACTGAGGCCACTCATGGCGCTGTTAATCAAACTGGACATGGGGGTTCCTTTTATACGTTCAGACACGAGTCCTGATGAAGGTTATCGGCAACCTCCACCGGGACTTGAGAACTTTCAGAACAGATTTTCAATATCTGTGCTATAGGCTTTACTGACCTTCTCGCCCATAGATTTCAGCTGCTGGATCATGCTGGTAAGCTTACGTGCGTAGTTCGGGTCGGTCGCGTAGCCTGCGTTTTGCAAAGCCTGAGCGCCCTGCTCCGCCGTCGCAGCCTGCGTAACGGCGGTATAACGTGGATTTCGGCTCAGCAGACCGACATAGTCGGACAATGCTTCCAGATAGGAGCTGTAAACACGGAATTTCGCTTTCACCTTCACCGCCGCACCGTTCTCGTATTCGGTGGTGGTGATCTCCGTTGTCGGTCCCTTCCAGCTGGAGGTGGCCTTCACGCCGAAGATGTTAAAGCTCGGGTCGCCGTTTTCCTTACGGATCTGGCGCTGGCCCCACCCGGATTCCAGCGCGGCCTGGGCCAGAATCAGATGGTGTGGCACACCGCTCTGCTCACTGGCAAGGCGGGCCGGCAGCGAAAGCTGCGCCAGAAAGTCTTTGCTGTCACCGGAGAGCGGCTCGTCGCTGCTCACCGTCGCCTTCGGTATCGCTTTACGCACCATTTGCGTCAGGGCCTGGTTCTGATAGCTGGTCACCGTTTGCAGGTCAAACTTCATCGGTACCTGCTGCGGCTCATCTTTCGGCTGGATCCCCTGCGCGGCTTCGGTCTGTTTGACTATCATGTCAGCCAGACCGAGGCCTTTACCGGCGGTCATCTGCTGCGCAATCTGCTGGTCATACATGCTGGTGTAAAGACGCGTTGAATCGCTGCTGAACATCCCGTCTTTCGGCAGGGTTTCACGCATGCTTTTCAGCATCATCTGTACAAACATCCCTTCCACCTGGCGGGCGACCGGGCGGATATTCGCCGCCGGGTCTTTACCTGCTTTGGTTTTCAGTTCGTTGAGCGACTGGGCATCCCAGGCGGCACTGGTCAACAGTTTGCTATCGGTCAGCATCAGATGATTTCCAGTTTGGCGCGCAGACAGCCTGCACTTTGCATGGACTGCAGAATGGACATCAGATCCATCGGCGTGGCACCCAGCGCATTCAGAGCACGCACGACGCTGTTCAGGTTGGCGCTGGAGCGTACGCTCTGCAGAGAACCACCGCTCTGACGTAAATCAATCTGCGTTTGTGGCGTCACCACCGTCTGGCCGCCACCAAATGGGGTATCCGGCTGGCTGACGTTGGCAGAACGGTTAACCGTCACGGAGAGGTTACCCTGCGCCACGGCGCAGCTATCCAGCGAGACTTCCCGGTTCATCACCACGGAGCCCGTACGGGAGTTGATGATCACTTTGGCATCCTGAACAGGGACGTTCACTTCCATATTCTGGATATCGGCCAGCATGCGCACCTGGTTGCTGCTGCCCGTGGAGGTACGGATCTGCACGGTACGGGCATCCAGCGCCGTCGCACTGCCATAGCCGCGGCTGCGGTTGATGGTGTCGGCGATCTGCTGCGCCATGGTGAAATCTTCGTTGTTCAGCTGCAGGTTGATGGTATTCCCGGCGCCGAACTGGGTCGGCAGTTCTCGCTCAATGATCGCGCCGTTGGTAATGCGTCCGCCGTTCAGCTGGTTCACCTGCACGCTGCTACCGCCAGCTGAGGCCCCCGCACCGCCGACCAGAATGTTACCCTGCGCCAGGGCATAGACCTGGCTGTCGACGCCTTTCAGGGGCGTCATCAGCAGCGTACCGCCGCGCAGGCTTTTGGCGTTCCCCATAGAGGAGACCACCACATCAATGGTCTGCCCCTGGCGTGCAAACGCCGGGTAAGAGGCCGTGACCATGACCGCAGCCACGTTTTTCAGCTGCATGTTGGTTCCCGCCGGAACGGTAATACCGAGCTGGGAAAGCATGTTGTTCAGGCTCTGCGTCGTGAATGGCGTCTGGGTTGTCTGGTCACCCGTACCGTCCAGCCCCACCACCAGGCCATAGCCAATCAGCGAGTTCTCGCGTACGCCCTGAACGCTGGTGAGATCGCGAATACGGTCAGCCTGGGCAAAGGTAGCCACCAGAACCAGCGCCACGGCGAAGATCGATTTAAACATGGGTCACCTCGCTTACATCGGCGATAAATTAAGGAAGAAGCGCTGCAGCCAACCCATATTTTGCGCTTCATTAATGTAGCCGTTACCGACGTACTCAATGCGCGCATCCGCCACCTGAGTGGACGGAACGGTGTTGGTGCCGCTGATGGTGCGTGGATTCACCACGCCCGAGAAGCGAATGAATTCAGTGCCCTGGTTAATGGCGATCTGTTTTTCACCCACAACGTGTAAGTTGCCGTTGACCAGCACCTGGTCAACCGTGACCGTCAGCGTACCGCTAAAGGTATTGCTGGCGTTCGCGCCACCTTTACCGTTAAAGGTATTGCCGCCGGAAGCCTCAACGTCCGCTCGCGCATTGCCGAAGAGCCCTTGCAGATAACGCGGTACGGTGTCAAAGCCAAAATTGGTTTTGCCATCGCGGCTGGCATTCGCCGACGAGCTCTTGCTCGCGCTGACGTTTTCCTGCAGAACAATGGTCAATGTATCGCCGACGTTACGCGGGCGGCGATCTTCAAACAGCGGCTGATAACCGTAATTAATCGGCTGCGCGGTCTGGAAAATAGAGCCGTTTACCACTGGCGCAGGGCCAGGAACGGGTTGGGCAGTCGTCGCACCCTGGACCAATGGTTTAGACGGGATCCAGGCACACCCGCTGAGGGTGACGGCCAGGACAGTCAGTATCGGATAACGAAACGCCGCGTTTTTTTGCATTGCCTTCATCTTCGAAAACAGGGAGCCGGTGCGGCGTTTACCGCACCGGGCTACACCTTAGAGTTGCGTCAGTTTTTGCAGCATCTGATCGGTCGTCGAGACTGCTTTACTGTTAATTTCATACGCGCGCTGAACCTGGATCATATTCACCAGCTCTTCCGCCACGTTCACGTTGGAGGTTTCTACATACCCCTGATACAGCAAACCCGCACCGTTCAGGCCAGGCGTGCTTTCATTTGGCGTACCGGAGGATTGCGTTTCGGTGTAGAGGTTCTCACCAATGCTTTCCAGACCGGTATCGTTCATGAAGGTGGTCAGGTTAAGCTGTCCGACCTGGACCGGCGCAGCCTGGCCCTGCTGGGTCACGCTGACCACACCGTCGCGGCCGATAGTAATGCTCAGGGCGTTCGCCGGAATGGTGATCGCAGGTTGAACCTGGAAACCGCCCGCCGTCACCAGCTGGCCGTTCTGATCGACCTGGAACGAGCCGTCACGGGTATAGGCAGAAGTACCGTCAGGCAACTGCACCTGGAAGAAACCCTGACCTTTGATTGCCACGTCTTTACTGTTGTTGGTCTGAGACAGGTTGCCCTGGCTGTGCAGACGCTCGGTGGCCACCGGGCGAACACCGGTACCGATCTGCAGACCTGACGGCAGCGTCGTCTGTTCAGAAGACTGCGCGCCCGGCTGACGGATGGTTTGATAAAGCAAATCTTCGAAAACGGCGCGCTGACGCTTGAAACCATTGGTGCTGACGTTTGCCAGGTTGTTGGCAATCACATCCATGTTGGTTTGCTGCGCGTCCAGGCCAGTTTTCGCGATCCATAAAGAACTGATCATAAAGAGTCCTGTTAACTCATAGACAGAAGTTGGTTAGCCTTGCCCGCGTTTTCATCCACGCTGCTGATAATTTTCATCTGCATTTCGAAACGACGGGCGCTGGCGATCATGTCGCTCATGGCGGCTACTGGCTTGACGTTACTGCCTTCCAGAACGCCGGACATCACGCGGATGCTCGGATCGGCCTGTAACGTAGCACCACGGGTAGCCTGAGCAGCCTGGGTCAGACGGAACATCCCGTCGTCACCACGCTGCACCTCTTTGCCTTCCGCTTTCACCAGTTTCAGTCGTCCGACAGGGGCAACGGTATTGGCCGGATCGCCCGGGTTCAACGCGGAGATGGTACCGTCAGCAGCGATGGTCAACTCAGAGCCTTCAGGCACCGTCAGCGGACCCGCTTCCCCCATCACCGGATGACCCTGAATCGTCAACTGGCCGGTTGCACTAACCTGGATATTCCCGTTACGGGTATAGCCTTCGCCGCCATCAGCGGTCTGCACCGCCAGCCAGCCGTCCTGCTGCAGCGCAACATCCAGCGGGCGTGAGGTGTAATCCATCTGCCCTGGCGTCATATCTGCGCCAGGGGTAGAGGCGGCGACCAGCGTACGGGTCGGCAGGGAAAGACCTTCTACCGGCACCGCGCGCAACGCATTCAGCTGCGCGCGAAAGCCCGGCGTCGAGGCGTTTGCCAGGTTGCTGGCAGTAACGGCCTGCTGATTGAGCGTCTGACTTGCCGCGCCCATCGCGGTATATATTGCGTGATCCATTGCGCTTTCCTGTTAGCCGCTTAACGCAGGTTAACCAGCGTGTTGAGGATCTGATCCTGGGTCTTGATGGTCTGCGCGTTCGACTGATAGTTACGTTGCGCGACAATCATGTTCACCAGCTCTTTACTCAGATCGACGTTTGAGGCTTCCAGCGCACCGTTGGTCAGCGTACCGAAGTTACCGCTTCCCGCTGTACCCAGCAGCGCCACGCCGGAGGACTGGGTAGCCGACCAGACGTTATCGCCTTCAGACTTCAGGCCTTCGTTGTTGGCGAAGTTTGCCAGCACGATCTGACCCAGCACCTGAGTCTGTTCGTTGGAATAGTTCCCCACCACGGTACCGTCATCGTTGATCTGATAGCTCACCAGATCGCCCGGCTTGAAGCCATTCTGGCTGGTCGCCACGATATTGTTTGCGCCGGTGTTCTGCTGCATAGAGTTAGCAAAACTCATGGCGAAGGTCGCAGGGGTCGCACCCGGGATGGTCCCGGTCGTCAGGTTGATGTTTCCACCACCGGTCAACGTCCCGTTATTATCGAAGGTCAGCGTGGTGGCCAGTGCCGCCGTGCTGCCTGCCACGCTACCGTCCTGGGCATACACTTTCCAGGAGTTGGCCGGAGTCGCATCTTTGACGTAAAACAGGTTCATGTTGTGCGCATTACCCTGGCTATCAAAGACGGTTACCGTGCCTTTTTTGTTGTAGGTATCCGGGTTAGCCGGATCAAAGGCGGTGGTCGGTGCGGTGTCGGTGGAATTGAGGTTAATCTGCTGGGAAGCCGTGGAGGTGGACTTCGCGGCCATCAGCGTGGTCGGGATATTAATCGCCTGTGGATTCGCACCGGTCTGAACCGTTGATGGCGTGCCGGCAACCGGATAACCGGTTAATTGCATCCCCTGCATGTTCACCAGGTTACGGTTCTCGTCCAGCTTAAACTGGCCGTTACGGCTGTAGAACACCGAGCCGTTTGCATCGACCATACGGAAGAAACCGTTCTGGCTGATGGCAACGTCCAGGCCGCGCCCGGTATTGGTGGTGGTGCCGTCGGTAAAGTCCTGAGTGATACCCGCAACTTTGACGCCCAGACCCACTTTGGAACCGGCAAACATGTCTGCAAAGGAAGCAGAACCGGATTTAAAACCATAGGTCGCGGAGTTGGCGATGTTGTTGCCAATGACATCCAGGTTGGTGGCCGCAGCATTCAGGCCGCTGACCGCTTGAGAAAAGGCCATGACTTACTCCTGATAAGTGTTAAGGCTTAGATAATCTGCCGAACTTCGTCGAGTGTGGTGGTACCCGAGGTACCCAAATCCAGTTTGTTGCCGTCGCCCCCTCTAATCACGCCCTGAACCAGCGCGAACTGCAGCGGCTGCGCCACCAGCTGGGTTGTCCCGTTGCTGGCGCTAATCGCGACTTTGTAGGAGCCATTTGGTGCTTTGGTGCCGTCCGCCAGGCTGCCATCCCAGGTAAAGGTATGAACGCCCGCCTTCAGCTCACCAATGTCGATGGTGCGAACCACCGCGCCGGTCGAGTCGGTGATCGTCGCAGTCACTTTGTCAGCGGCCTGCTGCAATTCAACGCCAAACGGGGTCGTCGTGGTGGTCGAGGTACCGTCTGTGGTGCTGGTGCCGGCAAGAATAGTGGTGCCCGGGATCATTACCCCGTGACCAATCAGGCTGGCCGCCTGCAGAGACTGGCTGCTGTTAATCTGGCCGGAGACGGAACCCAGGGTCGTGTTAAGTTTCTCAATGCCGCTCACGGTACTGATCTGCGCAAGCTGCGTCGTCAGTTCGTTGTTCTGCATTGGATTCGTGGGATCCTGGTTCTTCAGCTGAGCAACCAGCAGCGTCAGAAAGCTGCTCTGCAAATCGGAGGCGTTACTTCCCGTCAGGGAGCTGGAGCTTGTCGAACTTTGGGTGTTATTAACACCCGTGTTCGTGGGATCATTCACATTGACGGCGATGGACATGCGTGTCTCCTTTACTGGCCGAGAGTGAGTGTTTTGAGCATCATGCTCTTCACGGTATTAAGCACTTCGACGTTCGCCTGGTAGCTACGAGAGGCCGACATGGAGTTCACCATCTCACCTACCACATCCACGTTTGGCATCTTCACGTATCCGTTAGCGTCCGCAAGCGGGTTACCGGGCTCATACACCAGCTTGTCCGGCGCCTGGCTCTCTACCACGTCAGACACCTTCACGCCGCCCGTGGCCGCACCGGGCGCCGCATCGACCTGAAAGACGACCTGTTTGGCACGGTAAGGCTGTCCGTCAGGTCCGGTCACGCTGTCGGCGTTCGCCAGGTTACTGGCCGCCACGTTCAGACGTTTGGACTGAGCGGTTAACGCCGAACCGGCGATATCAAAAATGTTCAGCAAGGCCATTTATCAGTTGCCCCCCTGCAGGACGTTCATCATGCCTTTGATTTGTCCGCCGAGTAGGGTCAGGCCCGTCTGGTATTTCAGGCTGTTATCGGCGAACTGCGTACGCTCCCGGTCCATATCCACGGTGTTACCGTCGAGTGATGGCTGGTCGGGGATGCGATAAAGTAAATCGGTCGCTGGCGCGGTCATCGCCTGAGCAGGAATATGGCGAGAGGATGTCATGGCAAGTGCAACACCCGTTCCTTCGGCACGTCCACGCTCCATCACCTTTTTGAGTTCACTGGAAAAATCAATATCGCGCGCCTGATACCCGGGCGTATCGGCGTTAGCGATGTTGGCGGCTAAAATCTCCTGCCGCTGGGCGCGTAAATTGAGCGCTTCCTGCTGAAAACGTAACGCGGCGTCGAGTTTATCGAGCATGTCTCCTCCGCTGATGGCAAAATTTCAGTTCACAGCTTAAATCTCACCCGGTCTCCCCTATCGACGGAATAAGCGCAAAATGCGTCGCTATTTATTCCGTTGATGCAAAACCACTGCAGGTAGAATTCAGTCAACTCTGGAAACGGTGGAACTTGCGATGCAAACGTTAAAACGTGGTCTGGTGGCGGCTTTCTTGCTGTTTAGCCCTCTGGTGCAGGCTGAAGGTTTACAGGATCAGTTAACGGCTTTCTTTGCGGAAAAGCTGGCAGGCTTTAGCGATGACGTTACCGTTACCGTACGTACGCCCCCGAATCTGTACCCCACCTGTGAGCAACCGTCATTCAGCGTCACGGGAACCACGAAGCTGTGGGGCAATGTGAACGTGCTGGCTCGCTGCGCCAACGAAAAACGCTATTTACAGGTTGCCGTTCAGGCGACGGGCAATTATGTTGTTGCCGCCGTGCCTATTGCGCGTGGCAGCCTGCTGCAGGCAAACAGCGTGACGTTGAAGCGCGGGCGCCTGGATCAGCTCCCGCCACGGACAATGCTGGAAATGAACCAGGCACAGGATGCCGTCAGCCTGCGCGATGTTGCGCCAGGCCAGCCGATTCAGCTTTCAATGCTGCGCCAGGCATGGCGTGTCAAAGCGGGACAGCAGGTGATGGTTGTGGCCAACGGAGACGGCTTTAGCATCAACAGTGAAGGGAAAGCGTTAAACAATGCCGCGGTCGCGCAAAACGCCCGCGTCAGAATGTCCTCAGGCCAGGTGGTGAGCGGAACCGTCGATTCTGATGGGAATATTCTGATTAACCTATAATCTTTTTAAAGATTTCGCGGCGCGTGCCGATAAATATTCAACTAATGATGATGTCAGGCGCAAACGCCGCGAACCCTCGATGAGGACAACACTATGAGCATTGATCGTACATCAGCCCTGAAGCCGGTAAGCGCTGTACAGCCTCGCGAAACGAATGACGCTGCCCCTCAGAAAACGCGTCTGGAAAAACCGTCAACGTCTAACAGCACCAGCGTGACGCTGAGCGATGCCCAGGCAAAACTGATGCAGCCCGGCAGCAACGATATCAATATGGAACGTGTGGAAGCGCTGAAAACCGCAATTCGTAACGGCGAGCTGAAAATGGACACCAGCAAAATCGCTGACGCCCTGATTCAGGAAGCACAGAGTTTCTTACAGAGTAACTAACCGTATGAGTCGACTGTCAGAAATACTGGATCACATGACGGTTGTCCTGAACGACCTGAAAACGGTAATGGACGCTGAACAGCAGCACCTCTCTTCCGGTAACATCAACGGCAGTGCGCTGCAGCGGATTACTGAGGATAAGAGTTCGCTTCTGGCGACGCTGGATTATCTGGAGCAGCAACGACGCGCTGAGCAGGATCCTAAGCGCAGCGCCAATGACGATATTGTTGAGCGCTGGCAGACCATAACGGAAAAAACCCAGCACCTGCGCGACCTCAACCAGCATAACGGCTGGCTGCTTGAAGGCCAGATAGAGCGTAATCAGCAGGCGCTTGAGGTGTTGAAGCCGCATAAAGAAACCGGACTGTACGGTGCGGATGGTCAGACAGCGACGGCGCGCATTGCGGGTGTGAAAAAGATTTCGATTTGACGCATCTGCGACAAATCATGCAGTGGGGAGCACCCTAAGGTGAACTCCCCTTTTGGCGTTTATGCCGTACGGCGGGCAAACTCTTTCACTTTGAAGCCCAGTACGGCGAGCGTGGCAAAGTAAGCTACCACCCCGACGCCCACCACGGCCATCAGCCGCATCAGACGATAAGGCATCGTGCCCTGGGACCACTCTGGCATAACATGCATCATCCCGAGTAATGCCGCAGACATCACCAGTACTGCAATAATCAACCGCACAAGGAAGCTCGCCCAGCCCGGCTGCGGCGTAAAGATATCCTGCTTGCGCAGTTGCCAGTACAACAGCCCGGCATTCAGACAGGCCGCCAGACCAATAGACAGCGACAGACCGGCATGCTTCAGCGGGCCGATAAACGCCAGGTTCATCAGCTGCGTCATAATCAGCGTCACAATGGCAATTTTCACCGGCGTTTTAATGTCCTGACGCGAGTAGAACCCCGGAGCCAGCACCTTGACGACAATCAGCCCCATCAAGCCGACGGAGTAGGCAATCAGCGCCCGCTGGGTCATCGCGGCGTCAAAGGCAGTGAATTTACCGTACTGGAACAGGGACACAGTCAGCGGCTTGGCCAGAATCCCCAGCGCCACCGCACTTGGCAATGCCAGCAGGAAGCAGAGACGTAACCCCCAGTCCATCAGGCGGCAGTATTCATCATGGTTGCCGCTGGCAAAGCTTTTTGACAGCGACGGCAGCAGGATGGTCCCCAGCGCCACGCCCAGCACACCGGATGGAAACTCCATCAGACGGTCCGCGTAGTACATCCACGACACAGAGCCCGACACCAGGAAAGAGGCAAAGATGGTGTTGATGATAAGCGAGATCTGGCTGACGGAGACGCCAAGAATGGCGGGCCCCATCTGCTTAATCACGCGCATCGCGCCGGCATCTTTGAGATTAATGCGCGGCAGCACCAGCATACCGATTTTCTTCAGGTGCGGCAGCTGATACGCCAGCTGCAGCACGCCGCCCACGGTTACCGCCCAGGCCAGCGCCAGTACCGGTGGGTTGAAATGCGGCGCGGCGAACAGGGCAAAACCGATCATGCTGACGTTAAGGAACGTCGGCGCAAACGCCGGAACGGAGAAACGGTTCCAGGTGTTCAGTATCGCCCCCACCAGCGAGGCCAGCGAGATCAGCAGAATATAGGGGAAGGTAATGCGCAGCAGCTGCGAGGTCAGTGCAAATTTATCAGCCGTATCGGCAAAACCGGGGGCGGTCACCAGAATCACCCACGGCGCGGCCAGCATCCCGATAACGGTCACCACGGCTAGCGCCAGGGTCAGTAGCCCAGAGACGTAAGAGACAAAGACGCGGGTCGCATCCTCGCCCTGCTTGCTTTTATATTCCGCGAGAATAGGCACAAATGCCTGCGAAAATGCCCCTTCCGCAAAAATACGACGCAACAGATTTGGCAATTTGAACGCGACGAAAAAGGCGTCCGTCGCCATTCCTGCACCAAAAACCCTTGCCACAATCGCGTCACGTGCAAAGCCCAGCACGCGAGAAAACATGGTCATCGAGCTGACTGCCGCCAGCGATTTTAATAAGTTCATTAACGTGAATTTCCAGAACCATACGGATGTGTAGGCCGGGTTAGCGTAAGCGCTACCCGGCAAAGCCAACAAGCGGCGCTTAGTCTAACCGGATTTCATCGAATTACTATCGGCAGATGTTACAGCGAATTATTCACTCATGGCATCGCGCCAGAGCCTTTCCACAATGCGCTGCGCCAGAATGGCCTGCTCGCCGGACGTTTCAGGAACCGTCTGATTTTGCACACAGGTGATGAAGTGACGGGCACATCCTGCGAAACCACGCTGCTCAAGCGTACTTTGCCAGCCGGGTGCAGGAGGCGTAGCAACGCCATTGCCCTTCTCTTCGCGCCACTCGCGCATATCGGTAATGTCATACAGCGCACCGTCGGTGACGGCCTGAACGAACTCACGCTGGCTGCCCGCACGACGGTGCATACTGGTGGTAATCTGAAGATGCTCAACGGCAAAATGGTGTTCCGCGTACACCATCTCCCCTCGTTCGTTAGTGACCAGGGTGCCGCTTTTCAGCTGTGCATTACCGTTGCTCAGCCACAGCGCGGTATCCACCACGTGAAGATAATCATCAAGAAGGGTAAAACGCAGATCGTTCGGCCCTACGCTGTCGGTACGATGCTTATCCATACGCAGCGAAGCCATATTGCCGGACTGCGCTTTCAGCTGCTGGTAAAGCGGCGCAAAGCGGCGGTTAAACCCCACCATCAGGGTCAGGTTTTTACGCGCCGCCAGATCAATCAGGCGTTCGGCGTCCTGCACGTTTTCCGCCAGCGGTTTATCCACGCAGACGTGGACGCCCGCATTGAGCAGCTCGCTTACCACCTGATAGTGGGTGGCCGTAGAGGTATGCACAAAGACGGCGTCACACTCGCGGGCCAGATCCTGCAGCGAGGCGGCATACGGAATACGCCAGGTTGCGCAGATACGCTCTGCTTTTTCACGGCCAGGAGACCATGCGCCTTGCAGCGTCCAGTCGGTCGCAGCCCCTAAAACCGGTAGCCAGGCTTTTTGCGCTATTCCGCCCAGCCCCACGACGCCAATGCGTAATTTTTTCACCGTCAGTCTCCCAAATGTGCCAGTAATGCATCCAGACGTTGTTTCAACCCGGCAACCTCACCTTCCAGAGCCTCCACACGGGCAACCAAATCGTCATCGCCAGTTGTTATATCGGTTACAGGAGACTTAACTGAAATATCAACGTCACCGCAGAAGAGATGCATATAGCGGCTTTCACGTTTACCCGGCTCGCGGGCCAGACGGACAACGTACGGGCCATCTTCACGTGCGGCCAGCCCCTCCAGCGTCTGCTCAACTTCCTGCATGTCGCTAAACTCATGCATACGGGAAGCACGCGTGCGCAGCTCCCCTGGCGTCTGCGCCCCGCGCAACAGCAGCGTAGTAACGACCGCCACTTCGGCGCTGCTCAGCTTCAGGTCGCCAAATTCGGAGTTACAGAAACGCTGTTCGTATTTGGTCACGCGGTTACCGAAGCCGCTGACGGTGCGCAGATAGTGGCGTTTTACCAGCGCATCCAGCACCTCCTGAACGTCATGCTCGCTGAGGTTCATCACCGGCTCACGGTTCGTTTTTTGGTTACAGGCCATGGTCACGGCGTTAACAGAAAGCGGATACTGTTCCGGCGTGGTGACCTGTTTTTCGAGTAAGCACCCAATCACGCGCGCTTCTGTACCGTTTAGCTGATACTTCATCTTTTCTCCTTAACGACCTGCAGTCCAGTCACGGGTGGTTAACGCCGTCAGCACGTGGTCACGCCACTCGCCGTCTATCAACAAATAGTCTTTGGCGTAACCTTCTTTCTCGAACCCTAAGCGCGCCAGTAAATTTCCGCTGCGCTGATTATGCGGCATATAGTTCGCCATAATGCGATGAATGTGTTGCGTACGTTGCATATAGCGGATTGCCGCCGTTAACGCCTCGTACATCAGCCCCTGCCCCTGCCATTTCTGACCGATGGAGTAGCCAAGGTAACAGGCGTGAAACGACCCGCGCACCACATTCGAGAAATTGGCGATCCCGATAATTTCTTTCTCTTCTGGATCCAGCAACGCAAAATAAAACGCGCTACCCTGCTTATGAAATTCCGCAATCATGCTGAGGCGCGCCTGCCAGCCGGAGGGGTAACAATGGCTCTCATCCCGAACGGGTTCCCAGGGTTTCAAAAACTGGCGATTCTCGGCGTAATAATCCGCCAGACGCCAGGCATCACGCTCATGCACCAGACGAACGACCAGCCGGTCCGTTGTCAGACGCACTTTTGGCACATTACTGCGATAGCCAAACATCAATACCACTCCTTCCCGTCACTTCAGCTTGCCCATTAGCTTTACTATACCTGCGCCCGTGCCGTCTGTGAAAACAGTGACATACCATTTTCACCTCTTTTCACCTTTTTCAATGAAAACTCTCTATCAAAGCACCCTTTTGATAAAAAAATATTGTCGCGTCCAGGGGTGGGAAAAAACGTGGCGACACCGCAGAATGTTAGCGTGCTCACCTTCTTATTTTCCCTGGAGGGAAAATGTCCCGCGTATCACAGGCGAGGAGCCTGGGTAAATATTTCCTGTTAGTCGATAACATGCTGGTCGTGCTCGGCTTTTTTGTCGTGTTCCCTCTCATCTCGATCCGCTTTGTCGATCAAATGGGCTGGGCGGCGGTAATGGTCGGTATTGCCCTGGGACTGCGTCAGTTTGTCCAGCAGGGTCTGGGCGTCTTTGGCGGCGCGATCGCTGACCGCTTTGGCGCTAAACCAATGATCGTGACCGGTATGCTGCTCCGCGCGGCAGGCTTTGCCACGATGGCCGTTGCCCACGAGCCCTGGCTGCTCTGGTTCTCCTGCTTCCTCTCAGGTATCGGCGGCACGCTGTTTGACCCGCCCCGTACCGCGCTGGTGGTGAAGCTGATTCGCCCGCAGCACCGGGGGCGTTTCTTCTCCATTCTGATGATGCAGGACAGTGCCGGCGCGGTGGTTGGCGCATTGCTGGGAAGCTGGCTGCTGCAGTACGATTTCCGTCTGGTCTGTGCGGCCGGGGCGGTACTCTTTATTCTGTGCGCGCTGTTTAACGGTCTCTATCTTCCCGCCTGGAAACTGTCGACGGTAAAAGCGCCGGTGCGCGAAGGGCTAGGTCGCGTGCTTCGCGACAAGCGTTTTGTCACCTACGTATTGACCCTGACCGGGTATTACATGCTGGCCGTGCAGGTGATGCTGATGCTGCCGATCATGGTAAACGATATTGCGGGCACGCCTGCTGCCGTTAAATGGATGTACGCCATTGAAGCCTGCCTGTCACTGACGCTGCTCTACCCCATCGCCCGCTGGAGCGAACGGCGTTTTCGCCTGGAACATCGCCTGATGGCCGGGCTGTTTCTGATGACGCTGAGCATGATGCCGATCGGTCTGGTGAGCTCGCTCCAGCAGCTGTTTACGCTGATTTGCACCTTCTATATCGGCTCCATCATCGCCGAGCCCGCCCGGGAAACGCTGAGCGCCTCGCTTGCGGACGCGCGTGCCCGCGGCAGCTATATGGGATTCAGCCGACTCGGTCTGGCCTTTGGTGGCGCGTTAGGCTACACCGGCGGCGGCTGGCTGTTCGATGCCGGTAAAGCGCTGAATCAACCGGAACTGCCGTGGATGATGCTCGGCGCAGTGGGCTTTATGACGTTACTGGCCCTCTGGTGGCAGTTCAGCCAGAAGCGCAGCGCGAGCGGTATGCTCGAGCCGGGCGCATAATCCTTCTCGTTGGCGGGAGAACTCTCCCGCCTCACTTCTCAGTATTTTCTGCTGGTTTCTGCCATTTCACACTGACATACTGACGCTACAGGACAGAAGCGCCGATTTTTCGTTGAGGAACACCATGAAGAAAATTGTCATTGCCGCCGCATTTATCGTTAGCGGCCTGCTGGTGGGCTGCAATCAGCTTACGCAATACACCGTCAGTGAACAGGAAATTAATCAGGCGCTGGAAAAACATAACAATTTCTCCAAAGACATTGGTGTGCCAGGCCTTGCCGATGCGCATATCATTCTCACCAATCTCACCAGCCAGATTGGTCGTGAAGAGCCCAACAAAGTCACCCTCGCCGGGGATGCCAGCCTTGATATGACCTCCCTTTTTGGCAACCAGAAAGCCAACATCAAGCTCAAGCTGAAGGCACTTCCGGTTTTCAACAAAGAGAAGGGCGCGATTTTCCTGCAGGAGATGGAAGTGGTCGATGCGCAGGTTTCACCGGACAAGATGGCACCGGTTCTGCAAACCCTGATGCCCTATCTGAACCAGTCGCTGCGTAACTATTTCAATCAGCAACCGGCGTATGTCTTAAGCGAAGACAAAAGTAAGGGTGAAGCCCTTGCGAAAAAATACGCAAAAGGGATAGAGGTGAAACCGGGAGAAATCATCATTTCTTTCACCGATTAACCTGAAGGGCGCTGCGGCGCCCTTTTTTTTACGGAAAAGTGTGCAAACGAAAACGTTTCCGCTTATGATTTGTGTCCGGCAAAAACAGCCATCCTTATGACTGATTCCTGACAAGCCGGAGCTTCCATGACTGCACAACCCCAGGTTCTTAAAATCCGCCGCCCTGACGACTGGCATATCCATCTGCGCGATGGCGATATGCTGAAAACCGTCGTGCCTTATACCAGTGAAATTTATGGCCGCGCGATTGTCATGCCAAACCTGGTTCCGCCAGTCACCTCCGTCGATGCCGCGATTGCCTACCGCCAGCGCATTCTGGATGCCGTCCCGGCTGGACATAATTTCACCCCGCTGATGACCTGCTATCTGACCGATTCTCTCGATCCGGACGAAGTTGAGCGCGGGTTTAACGAAGGCGTTTTTACGGCGGCGAAACTCTATCCTGCAAACGCCACCACCAACTCCAGCCACGGCGTCACCAGCATTGATGCCATCATGCCGGTGCTGGAACGTATGCAGAAACTGGGCATGCCGTTGCTGGTACACGGCGAAGTCACGCATGCCGAGATTGATATCTTCGACCGTGAAGCCCGCTTTATCGAGACCGTGATGGAACCGCTGCGTCAGCGCCTGCCTGCGCTTAAAGTGGTCTTTGAACATATCACCACCAAAGACGCCGCAGAATATGTGCGTGACGGCAACGAGTTGATTGCCGCCACCATCACCCCACAGCATCTGATGTTTAACCGTAACCACATGCTGGTAGGCGGGGTACGCCCTCACCTGTACTGCCTGCCGATCCTTAAGCGCAACGTTCACCAGCAGGCGCTGCGCGAACTGGTTGCCAGCGGTTTCTCACGCGCTTTCCTCGGCACAGACTCCGCGCCTCACGCCCGCCATCGTAAAGAGGCGAGCTGCGGCTGCGCAGGCTGTTTCAACGCCCCTACGGCCCTTGCCAGCTATGCAACGGTATTTGAAGAGATGGACGCGCTGGAACATTTCGAAGCGTTCTGCTCCCTCAACGGCCCGCGCTTTTACGGCCTGCCGGTCAATGACACGTTCATTGAACTGGAGCGCAAAGCGAGCCAGGTGGAGGCATCCATTGCCCTGACGGATGATACGCTGATCCCCTTCCTGGCAGGCGAAACCGTCAACTGGACGGTAAAACGCTAAATAATCAACGCCCCTTGTTGTCAAACGAACAATATACCTGTATAAATAAACAGTATATTACACAGGGGGCATTTATGCGTATTGAAGTCACCATAGCCAAAACTACCGTTCTGCCTGCTGGCGCGCTTGACGCACTGGCAGGCGAATTATCCCGTCGTATTCATAACACCTTCCCCGACAATGCAGGCGCCGTCACTGTTCGTTACGCCGCGGCGAACAACCTTTCCGTCATTGGCGGTGCAAAAGAAGATAAAGATCGCATCAGCGAAATCCTGCAGGAAACGTGGGAGAGCGCGGACGACTGGTTCATCACAGATTAACACTGCTCCCTCATTGTGTTTTTTGCCGGGTCGCCCCGGCTTTTTTTTGCCTGAAATTCCAGAAAGTTCAAAATAATTCGGCAACTTCTTTAAAAATCGTGAACAAGATGGTGTTTTATTGCTCGAACAATCCTAAAAAGCAGAAAAATGTGTTGCTAGCTGTTTATTTTTCCCTTAGGAACCCTTATTACTTGTATACTGAAGTTGCTTTCAGAAAAACATGCATTGAACCTCGAAGTCGTTGTCTTCTAACACGCATTATGGGGGTTATAATGGAAAAGAATAGCGAAGTCATCCAGACCCACCCACTCGTTGGCTGGGATATCAGTACCGTAGACAGCTACGATGCACTGATGCTGCGTTTGCACTACCAGACCCCAAATCAGCTGAACCGTGAAGAAGCGGAAGTTGGACAGACGCTGTGGCTTACGACAGACGTCGCCCGTCAGTTTATTTCTATTTTAGAGGCAGGAATTGCAAAAATAGAATCTGGCGACTATCAGGAAAATGAGTATAAACGGCACTAACCGAATGCTCACTTTTCTTTCAACAGGCACCCACGCGGTGCCTTATTTATTTCCCGCTTGTTTGCACCCGCTTTGTTAATTACTCTGCTAAAAAAAACGTACGTGACGAGATGCATATGAGATATGACCTAATCATTATTGGCAGTGGCTCCGTAGGATCGGCCGCCGGGTATTACGCGACACAGGCAGGACTCAATGTCCTGATGATTGACTCTCACCTGCCGCCCCATAGCGAAGGTAGCCACCACGGCGACACGCGTCTCATTCGCCATGCCTATGGCGAGGGGGAACGCTATGTTCCGCTGGTGCTTCGTGCCCAGACGCTGTGGGACGAGCTGGCTAAAGAGACTGAAGAGCGCATTTTCGAACGTACGGGCGTCATCAATCTTGGCCCGGCCCGTTCGGAATTTCTGGCTAATGTGGAACGCAGCGCAAAGGCCTTTAATCTGGAGGTTGAGAAGCTGGACGCGCCGGCTATCACCGCGCGCTGGCCAGAAATTACCGTCCCGGACGATTATATTGGCCTCTTTGAAGCCAACTCCGGGGTGTTGCACTGTGAAACCGCCATCAAAACCTGGATCGACCTTGCCGCCAAAGCGGGCTGTGCGCAATTGTTTAACTGTCCGGTGGAGGCCATCACGCATAACGCAGATGGCGTGACGGTAACGACTCTGGACGGTGAATATTCGGCGTCTCGTTTGCTTATCAGCGCTGGAACCTGGGTCACCCGCCTGCTGCCAGACCTGCCGATCCAGCCCGTGCGTAAGGTCTTTTCGTGGTTCCAGTCGGATGGTCGCTACAGTGCCCAGAATAAATTCCCGGCGTTCACCGGCGAGTTGCCCAATGGCGATCAGTTCTACGGTTTCCCTTCCGAAAAAGACGCGCTCAAGATTGGAAAACACAACGGGGGGCAAGTTATCTCCTCACCTGACGAGCGTAAACCGTTTGGTGCTTGTCCGCAGGATGGTTCAGAAGCCTTCTCGTTCCTGCGCAATATTCTCCCGGGCGTGGGTGGCCTGCTCTACGGCGCGGCCTGCACCTACGACAACACGCCGGATGAAGACTTTATCATTGATACGCTGCCAGGACATGACAACACCCTGCTCATTACCGGGCTGAGCGGACACGGATTTAAGTTCGCTTCCGTGCTGGGTGAAATCGCCGCGCAATTTGCTCAGGGTATCACGCCTCAGTTTGATCTGACGCCCTTCTCACTCGCGCGTTTTAACGGATAATCGCTATGGGCTCCGGACAGTTCGGGGCCCGTTTTCTTTACGGTGAATCATGGGGCATTATGCGCAGGATCGTGAGTTTTCTCGTCAATAATATTCGCGAACATTTTATGCTCTATATCTTACTGTGGGCACTACTTGCGATCGTTGATTTTATTTACATTGTATTTTATTGAAAGCGTTGACTGACATTTATTGACGTTACTTTATGTTTATTTAATCTCTTTTCCCCTGCTTATTCCGCCTTGCACGAAGCCTTTGAATTACCTTTGCGGTTCCTTTTCAAAATTGCTGAAATAAATAAAATAAAAATCCATATACTCTTATTTCAGTTGCAATATCTTGCCTTCCCGTTCATTTTTACGTTTCGGTTAATTTGAAAATGGACATTCTGATGCAATTGCGTAACTCCTCCCGGCGCTACGGAATAATATCCATAAGTTTGCACTGGATATTTGCCATTGCCGTCTATGGCATGTTCGGACTTGGACTCTGGATGGTCACGCTCAGCTATTACGACGGCTGGTATCACCAGGCGCCGGAGTTGCATAAAAGCATCGGCGTTTTGCTGATGCTGGGGCTGATTTTCCGCGTGATATGGCGACATATCTCCCCGCCACCTGCAGCACCGAAGACCCACAGTAAATTGACCCGTTTCAGTGCTGTCGCCGCGCATATTGCGCTTTATGCGCTGCTCTTCGCCATTCTGATCAGCGGCTATCTCATTTCGACGGCAGACGGCAAGCCGATCAGCGTTTTTGGTCTGTTCGAGGTGCCAGCAACGCTCAGTGATGCTGGGGTTCAGGCCGACACGGCGGGGGTGGTCCACCTCTGGCTTGCCTGGAGCGTGGTGATCCTGTCCGTGCTGCACGGGCTTGCCGCCCTTAAACACCACTTTTTTGATAAAGACGATACGCTCAAGCGCATGCTTGGCCGCTCGTCAATTGACTCTGGAGTATAAAATGAAAAAACACCTGCTGGGTATCGCACTGGGCTCTCTGTTATTCACCACCGGTTCCGCCGTGGCGGCGGATTATAAAATTGATAAAGAGGGCCAGCACGCGTTCGTCAATTTCCGTATTCAGCATCTGGGATACAGCTGGCTGTACGGTACCTTTAAAGATTTTGACGGCACATTCACCTTTGACGAGAAAAATCCTGCGGCGGATAAAGTCAATGTGACCATTAATACGAACAGCGTTGACACCAATCATGCTGAGCGCGATAAACACCTGCGCAGCGCAGAGTTCCTGAACGTCACTAAATTCCCGAAAGCGACTTTCACCTCTACGGACGTGAAAAAAGACGGTGATAAGTTGAATATTACCGGTAATCTTACCCTGAATGGCGTTACGAAACCCGTGACTCTGGATGCAAAATTGATCGGCCAGGGTGACGATCCGTGGGGGGGTAAACGCGCAGGTTTTGAAGCGGCAGGAAAAATTCACCTGAAAGATTTTAATATCACAACGGATTTGGGTCCGGCGTCTCAGTATGTTGAGCTGGTTATTTCTGTTGAAGGTGTGCAGCAGAAGTCATAATAGATTCGCCCGGCAGGATCTCGCCTGCCGGGCGTTATTATCATTCCGGGTCGGGAATACCCAGTTTGGTATTCAGACGGCCGCGTGATTTATTAAAAATCTTATTGCCGTTTTCTCGTCCCGCACGACGCCGACGCTGCTCTTCTTCCGGCAGAATACTCTCTTCACTGCACAGTTCACTGCAGCAACCGTTAAACTTCTCGGCACAGGCAGGGCACTGGATGAACAGTAGATGGCAACCGTCGTTTTTACAGTTGGTATGGGTATCGCACGGCGCACCGCACTGGTGGCACTGGGCAATAACGTCTTCCGAAATACGCTCACCCATACGCTCGTCAAAGACAAAGTTTTTCCCGATAAAACGCACCGGTAAACCCTGCTCGCGCGCGCGGCGGGCGTACTCGATAATGCCGCCTTCAATGTGCCAGACCTTATTAAAGCCGTTGTGCTTCATCCACGCGCTGGCTTTCTCACAGCGGATACCGCCGGTGCAGTACATAACGATTTTTTTATCTTTATGCTCCTGCATCATCTCAACCGCTTTAGGCAGTTGCTCGCGGAAGGTATCGGCCGGGATTTCCATCGCGTTCTCGAAATGCCCCACTTCGTATTCATAGTGGTTACGCATATCAATGAACACGGCATCCGGATCGTCCAGCATCGCATTCACTTCCGCGGCCTTCAGATATTCACCGACGTTCGCCGGGTTAAATTCAGGATCGTCAATACCGTCCGCCACAATGCGTTCACGCACCTTCATGCGCAGCACCCAGAAGGATTTCCCGTCATCGTCCAGGGCAATGTTCAGACGTAAGCCGTCGAGGGCGGGGTCGAAGCGATAAAGACACTCGCGGAAAGCGCTGACTTTGCTTTCCGGTACGCTAATCTGCGCGTTGATGCCTTCGCGGGCAAGGTAGACGCGCCCGAAAACGTTCAGCGCCGTGAAGGCCTGGTAAAGCGCATCGCGGGTCGCCTGCGGATCGTCGATCGTGAAGTATTTATAGAAAGAGATGGTTGTGCGCGGTTCGGTTTCAGCCAACATACGCGCTCTTAACATCTCATTCGACACGCGGTTGTGTAACACTGGCATGGTGTACAGTCCTGGAATCGTTAGAGAGAATGAAAAATCGGTCGGCATCATATAGCAAACAAAACCAATTTACATCCACACAATTTACGCTACATTTCACACACCCTGATTAATCAGGTTTAACAATTGCTCTCGTCGTACAGGTTTCGTTGGCAGATATTTTGGCAACGTCTCAAAAAATGCGACAATAGCGAAACAGGACGTTTGAACACAGGAAAGACATGACCCAGTTACCCAAATTTACCGTCGCCCTTTTGCACCCTCGCTATTGGATGACCTGGCTTGGCATTGGCTTTTTATGGCTACTGGTACAGCTTCCCTACCCTGTTATCTTCCGGTTAGGTAAATCGTTAGGCCGAATCGCGCTAACGTTCATGAAGCGTCGGGCGCGCATCGCGTACCGAAATCTTGAGCTGTGCTTCCCGCAGATGAGCGAGGCAGAGCGCCACGATATGGTCACGAAGAATTTCGAATCCGTCGGTATGGGGCTCATGGAAACCGGTATGGCGTGGTTCTGGTCAGATAAGCGCATGGCGCGCTGGAGCAAAGTGACGGGAACCGGCATGGAGCCCGTGCATACGCTTCAGGCTAACCAGACCGGCGTTCTGCTGATCGGGGTTCATTTTCTGACGCTGGAGATCGGGGCGCGGATGTTTGGCATGCAGGCGCCCGGCATCGGTGTTTATCGTCCAAACGACAACCCGGTTATCGATCTCATTCAGACCAACGGCCGCATGCGCTCCAATAAAAGCATGATCGACCGTAAGGATCTGAAGGGCATGATCCGCGCCCTTAAATCCGGTGAAGTGGTCTGGTATGCTCCCGACCACGACTACGGTCCGCAGTCGAGCGTATTTGTGCCGTTCTTCGCCGTTGAAGAGGCGGCCACCACCACCGGCACCTGGATGCTGGCACGGATGTCCAAAGCCGCCATCGTCCCCTTTGTGCCCCGCCGTATGCCGGATGGCTCAGGCTACGAGCTGATGATGCTCGAACCGGAGCTCGCGCCGCCGTTAGACGATGCAGAAACCACCGCGCGCTGGATGAACAGCGTTGTAGAGAAGTGCATCATGCTGGCCCCTGAGCAGTATATGTGGCTGCATCGCCGCTTTAAAACGCGACCACAGGGCACACCGTCCCGCTATTGATCCTCATGCGGCCCCATTCGGGCCGCCTCCTGTTTTAGCTTTAAAAGCGCTTCCGCATTGCGGCAATCATAACCCAGGCGCATAATTAGCAGGCTTATTACTTTATGCCTCAGGTGCTCAGCACCTCATTATGCGGAATGTTATGTCACCCTCAGATGCCCCCATAAACTGGAAACGTAACCTCACGGTTGCGTGGCTTGGCTGTTTTCTTACCGGTGCGGCGTTCAGCCTGGTTATGCCTTTCCTGCCGCTCTACGTCGAACAACTGGGCGTGACGGGCCACAGCGCGCTCAATATGTGGTCTGGACTGGTCTTCAGCATTACGTTTCTCTTCTCCGCGATTGCCTCACCCTTCTGGGGTGGCCTTGCCGATCGCAAGGGCCGAAAAATTATGCTCCTACGTTCTGCGCTGGGGATGGCCATCATCATGGCGCTGATGGGGGTCGCGCAAAACGTCTGGCAGTTCCTGGTATTGCGGGCATTGCTGGGTTTACTGGGCGGATTTATTCCCAATGCGAATGCCCTGATTGCCACGCAAATTCCGCGCCATAAGAGCGGCTGGGCGCTTGGGACGCTCTCCACCGGTGGCGTAAGTGGCGCCTTGCTGGGGCCACTGGCCGGAGGACTGCTGGCGGATAATTACGGCCTGCGCCCGGTCTTTTTCATCACCGCCAGCGTGCTGTTCCTGTGCTTTATCGTCACTCTGCTCTGTATCCGTGAGAACTTCACGCCTGTCGCCAAAAAAGAGATGCTCCATGCCAGAGACGTGCTGACCTCGCTTAAGAATCCCAGACTGGTGCTGAGCCTGTTCGTCACGACAATGATTATTCAGGTCGCTACCGGCTCGATTGCGCCAATTCTGACGCTCTACGTGCGTGACCTGGCGGGTGATGTCAGTAACATCGCCTTTATCAGCGGGCTGATTGCCTCCGTGCCCGGCGTGGCGGCGCTGCTTAGCGCCCCGAGGCTGGGCAAGCTGGGGGATCGGGTGGGCCCGGAAAAAATTCTGATCTGCGCACTGGTGATCTCCGTCCTGCTGCTTGTCCCCATGTCGATGGTGCACTCTCCGTGGCAACTGGGGGTTCTGCGCTTTTTACTGGGCGCCGCCGACGGGGCGTTACTGCCCGCCGTACAGACCCTGCTGGTTTACAACTCCACGAACCAGATCGCCGGACGAATCTTTAGCTATAACCAGTCATTTCGCGATATCGGTAACGTGACCGGACCGCTTCTCGGTGCAGGTATATCCGCCAGCTTTGGTTTCCGCGCCGTCTTTATCGTGACGGCGGGCGTGGTGTTGTTCAACGCGATGTATTCGTGGTTGAGTTTATCCCGCGCGTTACGCCCCACGACAGAATAAGGCGAAAGCCTGACGGCTTATTTTCGCATTCATACTTGCAGAATCCGATCTTCAGCTATTCTTTCCCTGAAACCTTCTGGAAAACAGGGAGACACCAATGACCATGTACGCCACGCTGGAAGAAGCTATTGATGCCGCTCGCGAAGAGTTCCTCGCCGACAATCCCGGTGTTGAGGAAGAAGATGCTGACGTGCAACAACTTAATATCCAAAAATACGTTCTGCAGGACGGGGATATTATGTGGCAGGCCGAATTCTTTGCTGATGAAGGTGAAGAAGGGGAATGTTTGCCGGTCCTGAGCGGTGAAGGCGCGCAGGCCGTCTTTGATGGTGATTATGACGAAATCGAGTTACGGCAGGAGTGGCTGGAAGAGAACACCCTGCACGAGTGGGATGAGGGCGAATTTCAGCTCGAACCCCCGCTGGATACGGAAGAAGGTCAAACCGCAGCCGATGAGTGGGACGAGCGTTGATTTACGCTACTCGTACGGGCCGTGGCTGGCATCGATGGGCAGCAACAGCGTGTCGAAAATCAGCGAAAACGGCAGATCGAGCACGGTCAGGTAGCGCCACGCGGAATCACGGACATCCCATTTCACACCCGGGTAATACTGATTCCCATGGCCCTGCCCTGGAATAGTGCGGCTGATGATGCTGCCGCAGCCGCTAAGCAGGCATGCCATCAGGACGACAATGATTATTCTCATAAGTTACCTCTAAAAAAATACCGGCGATTAAGCCGGTATTTTTATCTGGCGGGTGGCGCTACGCTTACCCGCCCTGGTTAACAACTTACTTCGCCTTCAGTGCAAGCGGATTCAGCTTCACGTCTTTGTAGTAGTTCACCCACGAAGAATACTTTTCCGGAGCGGACCATACGCGATAGTGAAGCCTTGCCATCGTGACCGGATCGCTCAGCAGCACCAGACGACGGTCGCGGTTGAGTTTTTCCGGCGTCTCGTTAAGCGCCTGCTCAACGTGACGATCGCGGGCAATCTCCAGCACATGACTTGCACGGTGACGCGCCGTCGCCATGGCTGTTGCCAGGGCGTTAAATGACGGGTTAAACACGGCGTGCATAAAGCCATCATCCAGCGTGCGATTGCGGTTCTGCTCCAGATAGGTATCGGTATCCACCAGCACCTTCGGCGGGGAGTACTCTTCCGGGATCAGGAACAGTTTCCAGCGTTTAGTCCGCAGTCCCACCGTTGAACGGCTGGAGATCACAGAGACGAACGGCGACAGGATCAGCGAGAAGACAATCGGCGCCAGCCAGAACAGGAAGCGCAGATCCAGCCAGGCCATGCCCGCCGCCCACACCAGCCCCAGCAGCAGCTGAGAACCGTGACGCATGAAGGCTTCGCCCCACGGCGTGGAGTCGTCATCACGCTGCGGTGAGTTCCAGACCACTTCCCAGCCCAGGAACGCACTGACCACAAACACGGTGTGGAACAGCATACGCACCGGTGCCAGCAGCACGGAGAACAGCACTTCCAGCAGCAGTGAAAGGGTCACGCGGAAGAAACCGCCGTACTCTTTCGAACCTTTGCACCAGATCAGGATGATACTGAGCAGCTTAGGCAGGAACAGCAGCACCATGGTAGACGCAAACAGTGCAATTGCCAGCTCCGGACGCCACTGCGGCCACACCGGGAACAGCTGGCGCGGTTGCAGGAAGTATTGCGGCTCCGTCAAAGCATGGACGACCTGCAATGCAGTAGAGAGCGCAAGGAACATGAACCACAGCGGTGCAGAGAGATAAGACATCACGCCCGTCAGGAACACCGCGCGGTGAACCGGGTGCATCCCTTTGACAAGGAACAGGCGGAAGTTCATCAGGTTGCCGTGACACCAGCGGCGGTCACGCTTGAGCTCATCCAGCAGGTTCGGCGGCAGCTCTTCGTACGATCCCGGGAGGTCGTAGGCAATCCAGACGCCCCAGCCCGCACGACGCATCAGCGCAGCTTCCACGAAGTCATGCGACAGAATAGAACCGGCAAACGAACCCTCACCTGGCAGCGGCGCCAGCGCACAGTGTTCAATGAACGGCTTCACGCGAATAATGGCGTTGTGACCCCAGTAGTGCGATTCACCCAACTGCCAGAAGTGCAGACCGGCAGTAAACAGCGGCCCGTAAACACGGGTGGCAAACTGCTGGCAGCGCGCATAAAGCGTGTCCATACCGGACGCTTTTGGCGAAGACTGAATGATCCCCGCGTTCGGGTTGGCTTCCATCAGACGCACCAGACCGCTCAGGCAGTCACCGCTCATGACGGAGTCCGCATCCAGCACCACCATGTAGCTGTACTGGTTACCCCAGCGACGGCAGAAGTCATCGATGTTACCGCTTTTACGCTTCACACGACGGCGACGACGACGGTAGAAGATCTGGCCTTCGCCCTGTACTTCTGCAATCAGCTCCATCCACGCTTTTTGTTCTGCAACGCAGATATCCGGGTTGTAACTGTCGCTCAGGATATAGACGTCGAAATGCGCCGCGTTGCCGGTCGCCTTGACGGACTCCCAGGTCGCACGCAGGCCCGCAAATACGCGGTCAACGTCTTCGTTACAAATAGGCATGATCAGCGCGGTACGGTGCTCAGGATTGAGGGGTTCATCCCCGACCGTTGACGCTGAAATGCTGTATTTGTCCCGCCCCATCAGCAATTGCAGGAAGCCCATTAGCGCGGTCCAGAAACCGGCCGAAACCCAGCAGAACAGAACTGCAAACAGCAGGAGGATGCCGCTTTGCAGGATATAAGGCAGTAGCTGCATGAAGGAGACCCAGAGATCCTGGCCCATCATGTCCGTTGGGTTAATAAACGCCCAGCCCTGGTAAGGCAGAATGGTTTTCATGTACCAGGTCGCGACAACCGTTTGTGCCAGCGTCAGAAGCAGCAGGATGTAACGGCGAATAGTCCCCACGGTACGCCATTTCTGCTCAGAGGCCTGCTCTTCTTTCGTCAGGCGTGACAGATAGCGCGGCGTCACATCACGCCCACGCAGGCGATCCCAGAAGCGGCCAACCGGGTTGGTGCGCCATGGATCGGGGAACATAGAGGAACGCGTCGCCTTCGGCATCGCCTGAAGCTGATCGCGTCCTTCGTCGTCTTTAATCAACTGCCCTTCTGCCAGCGAGTCTGGCCATGCCTGCTCCAGACGCGCTTTTACTGACCCCAGCGGCGTATCATCATCACGGGAAAACTGACGATGTTCACCATCCAGCGCGGTGTGAACCGCGCGGATGTCGCTCTTAGGCAGCGCCGCTTTTTCGATATCCGTCAGTGGCATGGCATCAATATATTCAGATGTATTATTCATTGGCAGGTAGCTGATAGCTCCAGGTTTCACTCAGCGGCTGATCGTCACTGACCAGCGCAGCACGCATTTCAGTGGTCTGTTTCGGATCTTTCACTTTCACGCGCAGGGTCAGACGCCAGCCTTTGGTTACCGGATTGTAACGCACCGTGTTTTCAACGATTTCACCGTTATCACCAATGCTGGCCTGAGCCGACACCGCCGTATCCGGAGACAGTTTCTTCATATCCTGGCCTGTGAAGTCCACGACAAACGCCACGGTACCGTCAGGCTGACGGATAAGGTTAGACTGCTTCACATCACCCGTTGAGCGGCGAGTCTGCATCACATACGCGTTATCCGGCGCATGCAGCTTATCTTCGTCGCGGCTGAAGGTAATGGTGTACTTGAAGTTCATCTCTTTGCCGGCTTCCGGCAGTTGATCCGGCGTCCAGTAAGCGACGATGTTATCGTTGGTTTCGTCGTTGGTTGGAATTTCAACCAGCTCTACCTTGCCTTTACCCCAGTCGCCTTTCGGCGTAACCCAGGCGCTTGGGCGCAGGTCATAACGATCGTCCAAATCTTCAAAGCGAGAGAACTGACGGCCACGCTGCAGCAGGCCAAAGCCCTGCGGGTTTTCCATCGCAAAGCTGCTTACTGCCAGATGTTTCGGATTATTCAGCGGACGCCAGATCCACTCACCGTTACCGGCATGAATAGACAGACCATTGGAGTCATGCAGTTCCGGGCGGAAGTTGGTTGCCGGCGACGGCTGGTTTGGCCCAAACAGGAACATACTGGTAAGCGGCGCAACGCCCAGTTTGCCCACTTTGTCACGCAGATAGACTTTAGACTGCACGTCAACGACCGTGTCACGACCCGGCATAATCACAAAGCGATAGGCACCGGTTGCGCGCGGGGAGTCCAGCAGCGCATAAATAGTCAGACGTTTGTCCGTTGGTTTTGGACGTTCAATCCAGAACTCGCGGAAACGCGGAAACTCTTCACCTGATGGCAGCGCGGTATCAATGGCCAGACCACGCGCAGAAAGCCCGTACACCTGCCCCGCGCCAATCACGCGGAAGTAGCTGGCGCCAAGCATGCTGACGATTTCGTCGTTTTTATCTTTGCTGTTAATCGGGTAAAGCACCTTGAAGCCTGCGAAGCCCAGGTCTTTCACCGTATCTTTGTCGTGTTGCACATTGCCAAAATTGAAGTAATCCGGGCTGTACTTGATCTTACGTACCGCGGTCGCCGTCACTTCATTGATGGCAACAGGCGTGTCGAAGTACATACCCTGATGATAAAATTCAAGCTTGAACGGGGTTTTAATGTTGTTCCAGTACGCTTTATCGTGATTGAACTGGATCTGCTGATAGTCCGCATACTTCATGTCGCGGAAAACGGAGGGCAAGTTACTTTTCGGCGCTTCGTAGCTCTTGCCTGCCATCGATTTTGCCTGTTTTGCGACATCGTCGATGTTAAAGGCCAGTGCCGATGAGGTATACAGTGATAACACGACTGCAGCACCCACCCAACGCATTTTCATCATCTGTGGTTTATGTTTCATAATAAGTAAGCACTTCCCCCTTTGTGTGCTTATATCGATCCGATCCATTTTAATGGAAACTCAGGCAATCCGACAACATAATCACTGCTTTGTTCAGCTACTGGCTCATGGATTAAGCAAATGAAAGAACCCGCGATTCACTTTGCGTGCTTATCCTGGAGACAGTGTGTCGGTCTTGGTGTAGGGTTGGCGTCGAATGTAACCATTATGAGTCTTAGGGATAAGACGAAAAGTCTGAGAATGCACAAAGTTATATGAGCACATCACCAACAGAACGTGAATATTTCCTCGACTCGATCCGGGCATGGCTGATGCTATTGGGGATCCCCTTTCACATTTCACTGATTTACTCCAGCCACACGTGGCATGTTAATAGCCAGATGCCCTCCTGGTGGCTCACGCTGTTTAATGACTTTATTCACGCCTTCCGTATGCAGGTGTTTTTTGTCATTTCAGGCTATTTCTCCTACATGCTTTTTTTACGCTATCCGCTGAAGCGCTGGTGGAAAGTCCGCGTAGAGCGCGTGGGTATTCCTATGTTGACCGCCATCCCGCTGCTGACGCTGCCGCAGTTCATTATGCTGCAGTATGTTAAAGGCAAAGCAGAGAACTGGCCGAATCTTACGCTGTATGAAAAGTACAATACGCTGGTCTGGGAACTGGTGTCTCACCTCTGGTTCCTGCTGGTACTGGTGGTACTGACCACGGTCAGCCTGGTGATCTTTAGCCGTCTGCGCCGTCATTTAAGCACGACCGCTGACGCCTTCTTCGCCAACGTCACGCTGGGCAAACTGTCGGTGCTCTTTTTGCTGCTTGGCGTTGCTTATGCCGCCGTGAGACGCACTCTGTTTATCGTCTACCCACCGATACTGAGCGACGGGTTGTTTAATTTTGTGGTGATGCAGTCGCTGTTCTACATTCCGTTCTTTTTAATTGGCGCACTGGCGTTTATTTATCCGAAGCTTAAAGCCTTGTTTACCACACCGTCACCGTGGTGCGCAGTGGGTGCCGCCTTCGCGTTTGCGGCCTATCTGCTGAACCAGCGCTACGGTAGCGGCGACGCCTGGATGTATGAAACGGAAAGCGTGATCACTATGCTGCTGGGCTTGTGGATGGTGAATGTGGTGTTCGCACTCGGCCACCGCTTGCTGAACTTTAAGTCCAGCCGCGTGACCTACTTCGTCAATGCTTCACTGTTTATCTATCTGGTGCATCACCCGTTGACGCTGTTCTTCGGGGCTTACATCACGCCGCATATCGCCTCTAACACGCTGGGCTTCTTTACCGGACTGGTGTTTGTAGTGGGCGTGGCGATCGTGCTCTACGAGATCCATCTGCGGATCCCTCTCCTGCGTTTCCTGTTTTCAGGCAAGCCCCAGACGAAAACTGCCTGAGCAGCGTGGCGCACTGACGGTGCGCCACGTTTGTTTCAACTCTCCAACGCTTGTCTGCGCTGCGCCAACAACCGCTGATACAGATGCAGGGTGTCTTCATCAAAACAGACAAAGGTCACCTTCTCTGGCAGCGGTTTCAGCGACAGGTAACGGTAAACGGTTTCTACCGCGATGGTCGCCGCTGCCGCCTTAGGATAACCATACACGCCGGTACTAATTGCCGGAAACGCCATCGTTTTGTATCCGTTGTCGGCGGCAAGCCGTAGGCAGTTTCGGTATGCCTCTTCCAGCAGACTCGCTTCATGGTGGTCGCCGCCCTGCCATACTGGGCCAACGGCGTGAATCACCGCTTTGGCCGGAAGGTTGCCCGCAAGCGTAATCACCGCATGGCCCGGCGGGCATTCGCCCTGTTGCTGACGCACGATTTTACAGGCTTCCAGCAGCTGCGGTCCGGCAGCGCGGTGAATAGCACCGTCAACCCCGCCTCCCCCCATCAGGGAAGGATTGGCCGCATTGACGATGACATCGACATGCTGGGTCGTAATATCGCCATGAATCACTTCAATTTGCGGTTTCATAAAAGCCCTCTGCTACCCGCCTTTTTCTTAAGTGTATCGCAGAGGGGTTATTGAGAAAAACGATCGGCGGTAAAACACGAATTAGCGGTACTGGATCTGAACCACTGCGAGCGTTTTTTCAGGATTAAGGTATTTCATATCCACTGTCGCCAGGCTGGAAGGTGTCGTCATGCCGTTCAGCGCATCGTCGTAACTGACCATACGGGTTTGCATACGGTTTTTATCCGGGCACGATACCGCCAGCTGCCGATGTTGCTGCGTAACTTCACACGGGTCAGCAACGATTGCACCGCGAAAGTGAATGACGCCCCCTTCCGCAAAAGTGGCCGAATGTGCAGGAACGATAAAGGCAGAAACGAGCAGGCCCAAACCTGAAATAAGATGTGCAAAATTGTGGGTCACGATAGGTACTCCTCAATGAAAATCGTCCATGAGGGGCAAACGCGCTTCATTATGTTAACGAAGTGTCACGTTACGGAACATTACGACACAGTTCCTGATAACAGCATAGCTCAACGGCACAGACCCGCCACCTTCGCAACATATTGATATTATGAATTATTAGAGCGCGCGCCCTCCAGGCGACCACTGTTGTGATAAATGAAGTGCTTTTCCATCAGTGACGGTTACCACGATCGTTACCGTGTCTCCCGCAGAGATATTTAAACTCAAGCGCATTAAATCAATCGCCTGATTAGCGGGGATAAAAAGTGTGTTTTGCTGGCGGGATGAACTTTGTCCACTCTGCCCTTCGCGCAAAGAAACAATCTGGACCTGACAATCACACGATTCCGTCAACGTGACCTGCGGAATAATGGTGATCATATTGCCCTGCTGTGAGGTTTGAAAGGTTATCTGGCTCGACAGCGCGGCGAGGAGAATTAAGGTATTCATAATTAACTCCCGAAAAAAAACAGGGCATCAGCCCTGTTTTTTGTAGCACAGATGTCAGTATCAGTACTGATGAGCTGTCGCGTGGTTACCAAAGCCAATCTGGGTAACGTTGACGGTGGAGTTAGACGCCGTCTGGTCTACCAGTGCGCCGTTAAGGCCACCGTACTGGCTGACATTCATCACGGAATCTTTACTGTTCCACTGATCAAGTGTCGCACTGTTGCCAAATCCGTTCTGGGTCAGGTTAATGCTACTGTCGTCAGACCCCTGGCCAACGTCAGCGCCGTTACCACCACCGGTCTGGCTAATATTCAGAACTGAATTTCTGGCATCAGTCTGCAGGGCCAGCGCGGAGTTACCGCCACCATTCTGGTAAATATTCAGGGTTGAATTTGGGCCACCGTATCCGCCATGACCATGTCCATGACCCCATCCGCCCTGGTTAATCATACCAGCCATAGCACTACCAGAAACTACGATTGCTGCAAGTGCTGCCACTTTGATAAATTTCATGGTAAACCCCCATCGGATTGATTAAAGTCGTCGCGAAATAACTAGCGTTGAATAACGCGAATTGCCATCTGCGACTGTTTCTGCACTACAACTGCGGTTTTCTGCGTACCGTACTGCGTAATATTTGCTCTATTACCCGACCCTTTCTGGATAATTTTTGCACTATTACCATATCCATCTTGCGTAATACCTGCATCGTTCCCGTTACCGCTCTGATCGATCCAGGCAATATTGTAAGTCCCTGATTGATCAACTCTCGCTCTGTTGCCTGCACCATCCTGGGAAACGACTGACAAGAGTTTCGACCCTTCCTGGCGAATCTGAGCGTCATTAAATACGCCCTGTTGACCAATAATGGCTGCCTGATTTAATGATGAACGACTTAATTCATTAACCGCAAAATTATATTCAGCATTCGCCAAATCAGTATTAGCCGCGGTTACAAATCCAGGCACACCCAGTAATGTAAACATCAAAAATAACGATGTGTTTTTCATGTTGTCACCCTGGACCCGGCTACCTGAAAACACCCTGTTCGTATTTCGTGTTAAACGACTCGTTTTTTTGTTAACGCGTCGTTACGGTGAAGAGTATGTCCGCTGAAACATTTTAAATATCTCACCCGCGTGGCTTATTTTTATTTATCAGGTCACCACAAAGTCGTAATTTGCAGAAAAAATACACATTACACAGGCTGGTTTAATTTTTTATAGAATATTTATACGCGTTGTGTCGTACAACGACGACAAGCCTGCCCACGCTTCCCTCCGCGTTGTTTAAGCGTAACGGCAGGATGGCATTTTGTTCATCACGTGACACAGGACGTGTTTTCTTAAGCCAGAGAGAGGAGAACATAATGGCTTAGAAAGTATCAGTTACTCATACCAAAGCTTAACGTCTCCAAAATAAAAATTAAGACATAAAATCAACCAGTTAATAAAATTTGTATGATTTTTAAAATCTGTGCACGCCTATTTATATGTACAACTTTCATATCAAATAACAACATTCAAAACAGCCAATATTCACAAATTAATATTGATTTTTACATCTTGTTACATGATTAACACTTGCTTTAAACTTCGTAAAAGCTAGATTGAAATTAGCTGTACGAAATTGGTTTTATATTTACCTCCCTGTGGAGGTTATGTTCTGATTCTACACACAGCAGTGCAACATCTGTCAGTACTTCTGGTGCCTTCCTCTTTTCAGGAGGGCAGCTGTCAGGTGCCAAAAATAAGTGGGGTTTCATCATGTATAATGAAGTCCATAGTTTACATGGTCATACATTACTGTTGATCACAAAACCTTCTCTGCAAGCGACAGCTTTATTACAACATTTAAAGCAATCTTTATCATTGATCGGGAAATTGCATAATATTCAACGTTCTTTTGATGATATTGCGCCTGGCAGCATCATTCTGTTTGATATGATGGAAGCTGATAAGAAGCTTATCCATTACTGGCAAGATAACTTAAGCAGGAAAAACAATAATATCCGCGTGTTATTATTGAACACTCCTGATGAATACCCTTTCAGAGATATTGAAAGCTGGCCGCATATCAATGGCGTGTTCTACGTCACTGAAGAAGAAGGCCGGGTGGTAGAGGGTCTGCAGGGCATATTGCGCGGAGAGTGTTATTTCTCGCAAAAGCTGGCCAGCTACCTCATCACGCACTCCGGTAACTACCGCTATAACAGTTCGGAATCCGCGCTGCTCACGCACCGTGAAAAAGAGATCCTGAACAAATTACGCATTGGTGCTTCAAATATTGAAATCGCCCGTTCGTTATTTATCAGCGAAAATACGGTAAAGACGCACCTTTATAATCTTTTCAAGAAGATAGCTGTTAAAAATCGAACTCAGGCTGTTTCATGGGCAAACGATAACCTCAGGCGTTAATCACATGAAGCGCACGTTGAGTTGGATCGCCGCAGCGAGTTTCTTGCTCGCTGCAGGGAACCTGCAGGCCGTCGAGGTCGAAGTTCCCGGATTGTTAACTGACCACACAGTCTCATCGATCGGGCACAGTTTTTACCGGGCCTTCAGTGATAAATGGGACAGTACTTACACGGGTAATTTAACAATCAACGAGCGGCCCAGTGCACGTTGGGGAAGCTGGATAACCATCACGGCTAATCAGGACGTTATTTATCAAACGTTTTTATTCCCCTCGAAAACAGACTTCGATAAAAACGTGGCCTTAGCACTGGCTCAAACTGAAGATGCTATTAATCGCCTGCAAATAGACAAAGCGCTATTAAGCACCAGCGATTTAGCAAAAGATGAGTTCTAGCGAACCGATATGCGGAGGCTGTCATGCGTATTGCATATGCAGTTGTTTCGATAATGCTTATTACCCCTCTTTGCTGGGGCGGAAATATGACGTTCCAGTTCCGTAACCCCAACTTTGGCGGTAACCCTAACAACGGTGCGTTCCTGCTGAATGAAGCTCAGGCGCAAAACTCCTATAAAGATCCCAGTTATAAGGACTTTACCGTTGATACCCCTTCCGCACTGGATAACTTCACCCAGGCTATCCAGTCGCAAATTTTAGGGGGATTGCTGACAAACATTAACACCGGCAAGCCCGGCCGAATGGTGACCAACGATTTTATTGTCGATATCGCCAACAGAGACGGACAACTTCAGTTGAACGTAACCGATCGTAAAACCGGAAAAACCTCCACCATTGAGGTTTCTGGCCTACAAAGCAATTCAACTGACTTTTAAACAATAGCTAAATAAGGACAACGATCATGCAGCGCTTCCTGATATTTGTTGCAGTGTGCTTATTGAGCGGTTGTTTAACTGCTCCGCCTAAAGAAGCTGCAAAACCAACATTAATGCCTCGGGCTCAGAGTTATCGTGATTTAACCCATTTGCCTTCTCCAACGGGCAAAATATTTGTCTCGGTATACAACATTCAGGATGAAACAGGGCAATTTAAGCCCTACCCGGCCAGTAACTTCTCCACGGCAGTGCCGCAAAGCGCCACCGCCATGCTGGTTACCGCACTCAAGGATTCGCACTGGTTTATACCGCTGGAACGCCAGGGGCTACAGAACCTGTTAAATGAACGAAAAATTATTCGTGCGGCACAGGAGAATGGCACCGTCGCGGACAATAACCGAATGCCTCTGCAGTCTCTGGCTGCGGCAAACGTCATGATCGAAGGCTCGATTATCGGATATGAGAGCAACGTTAAATCGGGTGGTGTGGGAGCACGTTACTTTGGGATTGGCGCGGATACCCAGTATCAGCTCGACCAAATTGCCGTTAACCTGCGTGTCGTCAACGTCAGTACCGGTGAAGTGCTCTCCTCGGTAAACACCAGCAAAACGATATTGTCTTATGAAGTCCAGGCGGGGGTATTCCGCTTCATCGACTACCAGCGTTTACTGGAAGGTGAAATTGGTTATACCTCGAATGAACCGGTCATGATGTGTCTGATGTCAGCCATTGAAACCGGCGTGATCTTCCTGATTAACGATGGTATCGATCGCGGGCTGTGGGATCTGCAAAACAAATCAGACGTGCAGAACCCGATCCTGGTGAAATACCGTGATATGTCCGTGCCTCCGGAATCCTGACAGGAAGCGCATAAAAAAGGCGAGATGATTATCTCGCCTTTTTTTATTCACTCACCGCGGTGATGTTTTGCGTTTTTTCCCGTCGCGCCGCCAGCCAGAGACCGCTGTTCTTCATGGCATAGCCAAACAGCAACCCCAGCGCCAGTGAAGGGACGACCAGCTTCCACTCCCCCTGTCCGGCAAAGGTCGCGCACGCCCCCATAAAGGTGCCCGGTACAAACGACAGCAGCAGATGCTTCGCCTGAATACACATCAGGAAGGCAACGACCCCCGTCATGACGTAGCCCAGGATCTCCAGATGCGGCGCAAGCGCGCTGCCTTTCATGATAACCAGCGCCCATATAACGCCGCTCATCAGCGTGCAACCAGAGATAAAGAGCCCTTTCAGCCCTCCCTGCGGGCAGGCGAAATAGGCCGTGCAGCCAAGGAAGCCAGCCCAGCTTAATAAACCGAGAGACACCGCCACCCATCCCCAGATACCGGAGAGAATGCCCGTCGTGATTGCAATACAAAGTAATATGTTCATGGTGCGCATCTTAGCAGATGCGCACCATGGAAATGAGATCAGAAGCACATTACGTGCAAGTTGAAATGTATCGTTGCAGAATTTTTGTGATTTAAATCACTCTTCACTCTCTTCTTCCAGCTCATCCCACATTGCTGCGATGGCGTCGCGCGTCAGCGGAGCCAGCGTTCTCCAGAACGGAGAGGTGGCGTGGGCTTCAACTTTCCCCAGGAAGGTTCCAACCCACGGCAGCAGATACGTCTCGAAGAGGATTTCGATGGCTTCATTTTCATCATCACCCGCGTTGTCTTCGATCCAGGAGGCCGCCAGCAGCAGAGTACCAATATGATCGGCTGGCGTATCGCTCAGCGGCATACCGCGCTCAGAGAGGAATGCCCGCACTTCCGCTTCGGTCGCCCCTTCCTGCCAGGCAGAACGGTAAGGCGAAACGCGGCACTCTTCCCCCACGAACAATGCGTTGTAGTCCGTTGAGATCTGCTGCATATCACAGCTTTTCTGCAGACGTTCCAGTAACTCATCCTGTTCCAGCGGCCAGTTCTGCGCCAGCTTACCCTCGCGAATGAGCGTAAACAGCGGAACCAACAGCGGGTCCTGCGGCTGGCGATAATACAGGGAGCCCAGCACGCGGCAAAGGATGGAGAATTCATTCATTGTGTTATTCCGTTATTCAATTAAAGGTCGGCAAATTCATCAACGGGCGTCATGCCGCGCGACTCCAGGAAGTCGAGCATACGGCGTGGCGTGACGTTCAGGATCTGTGCTTCCGGGAAATTGACGTCCTGCAGCACTTTCATGCACTCGCCAAAATCCCCCAGCGTGAAGGCCGTGTGCGAATCAGAGCCCAGCGCCACCATCCCTCCGGCATCACGCACGGCGGCTGCCACTTCGCGACAGTTGGCTTCACTGCCTTTACGCGAGTGCACGAACGAGGAGTTGTTAATCTCCAGCGCCACACGGTGTTTCGCGGCGGCCTGCGCCACTGCCTGAATATCAATAGGGTATTTAGGATTACCCGGATGGCTGATGATATGCACATTGCCGCTGGCAATGGTGGCAATCATCGCCGCGGTATTGGTCTCTTTATCCTGCGGCGGGAAAACCGGCTCATGGAAACCGGCAAGGATCAGATCTAAGGAGGTCAGCATCGGGCCGGTGCAGTCGATTTCACCGTCGGTGTTTTTGATGTTCGCCTCAATGCCGCGCAGTATCCCAATGCCATCCACCAGACGTGGCCAGATCCGCATATTCACAAAATGCCAGTAGTGCGGCGCATCCGCCATATCCGGGCCGTGATCGGTTATCGCAAAGAGCTTAATACCTTTTAGCTTTGCCTGGGCGATATAATCATGGAGGTTGCTATACGCGTGGGTGCTGGCGACGGTGTGCATATGCAGGTCAACGGGATACATCTTTCTCTCCTCTGCGGTTTTTCCAAAGGATAGCAGTTATCAGCGGCGAATATTAGCAAAAACCCGGCCAACGCCGGGTTTCTCTCAGTAGCCGCGCTGTCGGTCGACCTGACCGGTAACCGCGTTCCCTTTCTCTATTTCACCGATGGTATGCGAGATATAAGCCACCGCCTCAGTCGGTCGCGTCACGGCGGCGACATGCGGGGTCATTGCCACGCGAGGGTGTCGCCATAGAGGGCTTTCTTCAGGCAGCGGCTCACGGCTGTAAACATCCAGCATGGCACCTTTAAGCTTTCCGCTATCCAGCGCCTTCAGCAGATCCGGCTCCACCAGATGCACCCCGCGCGCCAGGTTCATCAGGTAGCTCTGATCGGCCAGCTGATTGAGCAAGGCTTCGTTGATAATCCCCACCGTTTCCGCCGTATTCGGCAGCAGGTTGATCAACACGCGTGTGCCTTTCAGAAACGCCGGGAGTTCATCCGTTCCGGCAAAACTCTCAACGCCCGGATACGCTTTACGGCTACGGCTCCAGCAGCGTAACGGGAAGCCCCACGGGGCAAGGGCTTCAGCCACCTTTGAGCCCAGCACGCCCGCCCCGAGGATACCGATGGTAAAGTCTTCACGTTGATATTCCGGCAGCGGCTCCCAGTGGGATTGCTGCTTAAAGGCCTGATAATCATCAAAGCGGCGGAACCAGTGCAGGACCTGACTTACGGCATATTCCTGCATTTGCTGGCCCATACCGGTATCTTCCAGGCGGAACAGGGGGATATCTTCCGGCAGCATCTCCGGGTGTGCCTTCAGTTTGCTCAGAATGGAATCCACGCCAGCGCCAAGCGCAAACACGGCCTTCAGTTTACGGCCCTGAAGCATCTCAACGGGTGGATGCCAGACCAGCGCATAGTCAGCATGTTCGTTATCGCCCCGCTTCCACTCACGAACGCGCGCGCCCGGCAGTGCTGCCGACAGTGCTTTAATCCAATAAGCCGTATCAAAAGTGGGGTGATAGAAGAGTATATCCATAGCCATTCCTGCCTTTTTTCGCGCTGTTTTGTTTTCATTTTCAAATGGATTGTCAGCATAACAAATTTATGGCGCTATGTTATTGCTGATAAAAAAGACGCTTTTCGCACATTTCGGAATCAGGTTGCCTGAAGTTTGTCTAAACACGCTAAATTACTGAAAAAGTGAGTTGACGGCAGTTCGGCTTTTCCTTACATTAGCGCCCGTCCCGGCAACAACGGGATGACAATATGGTGAGGTGTCCGAGTGGCTGAAGGAGCACGCCTGGAAAGTGTGTATACGGCAACGTATCGGGGGTTCGAATCCCCCCCTCACCGCCATATTTAAAGAAGAGCTCGCATGAAAATGCGGGCTTTTTTTTCGCATGTTGCACGTCTGCAGGGGATTCGAACTTTGCTTCCTCTGCGGTGAATATGTCGGGTGGCGCTTCGCTTACCCGACCTACAAAGAATTTACTCCTCAACCATCCGCGCATACTCTTCGGTTAGAAAATCGACCAGCGCCCTGACCGATGGCAGTAGACCGCGCCGCGAAGGATACACCGCGTGGATCACTTCCCGTCTGGGCTCCCAGGCATCCAGAACCCGCACCAATTCCCCTTTCGCCAACTGATCTTTAACCATTAAAATCGGCAACTGCACCACGCCTACGCCCGCCATCGCCGCTTCCCGCAGCGCCAGCATATCGGTAGTTATAAAGCGCGGCGTGTAGTGGATTTCGGCTTTCGCCCCCTCCGGACCGCTCAGATCCCATTTATGCAGTTGCTTGCCCGCCCCCATACTTAAACCCGGCCAGTCGCTGAGTTCAGCAGGCATCACCGGGTTGCCCATCCGCTCAATCAACGCCGGGCTCGCCACCAGGCAGTGTCCTCTGTCAGCCAGCACCCTTAACACCAGATCGCTGTCATCAAACGGACGCGGACGAACGCGGATCGCCACGTCAATGCCTTCACCTACCAGGTCAACCCGCCGGTTGGTGGCCTCCAGCTGAAGATTGATCCCCGGGTAGCGCGCCATAAACCGCGCCAGCATGGGCCCCACATGAACGTGCAGCAACGTGACAGGACACGTTATCCTGACAACACCGCGCGGTTCAGCCTGTAAGGCAGCCACCGCCTCCTCCGCCGCTTCAGCCTCGACCAGCATGGCTTTACAGTGCTGATAGAACGTTTGCCCCACCTCCGTCACCGTAAACTGCCGCGTGGTACGCTGTATCAACCGCACACCCAGCCGCTCTTCCAGTTGCGCAATCCGGCGGCTCAGTTTCGATTTAGGCTGATCGAGCGCCCGACCTGCCGCTGCAAACCCACCGTGGTCCACCACTTTCACAAACCACACGAAATCATTGAGATCCTGCATACGCCCTCATTGTTCCATTTTAAGAACAGTGAATGTCATTTTCACTCTCTACCGGGATATTAGCTCTGAATATAAGCTAATTACATCGACAGCACATCAGGAGTTAATCATGAAAAACGTAACAGGCGTCTATACCGCACCTCGTCCCCATTGGGTCGGAGACGGTTTCCCGGTTCGTTCGATGTTTTCCTATCAGACGCACGGTGAATCACTCAGTCCGTTCCTGCTGCTGGACTATGCCGGTCCCTACACCTTCCCGGCGGATGGCGCGAAGCGTGGCGTGGGCGAGCACCCTCACCGTGGCTTTGAAACGGTCACCATCGTCTACTCCGGCGAAGTGGAACATCGTGACTCCAGCGGCAAAGGCGGAGTCATCGGACCGGGCGACGTGCAGTGGATGACGGCGGGCGCAGGCATTTTGCACGAGGAGTTCCACTCCAGCGCGTTCTCGCAGAAAGGCGGCGAACTGAAAATGATGCAGCTGTGGGTCAACCTGCCCGCCAAAGACAAGATGGCAGCGCCCGGTTACCAGAGCATCACGAAGGCGGATATCCCTGTCGTCACGCTGCCGGATAGCAGCGGAACGTTGCGCGTCATCGCCGGCCGCTTTGACGAGGTGACTGGCCCGGCTCATACCTTCTCACCGCTGAATGTGTGGGATCTGACACTACGCCAGGGCAGCCACCTGACGCTCAATCAGCCTGAAGGCTGGAGCACGGCGCTGGTGGTACTTGAGGGCAGCGTAACGGTGAACGGCACCACGCCAGCGGGTGAGGCACAGCTGATCGTATTCAGTCAGCAAGGCGACAAGCTTCATCTGGAAGCAAACGGCGACGCAAAAGTACTGCTGATGGCCGGCGAGCCGCTGAATGAACCGATTGTGGGCTATGGCCCGTTTGTGATGAACAGTAAAACCGAAATCGCGGAAGCCATTCGTGATTTCAACTCCGGCCGCTTCGGCCAGATCTAAACGTAATAAGGAGCGCAAAATGTCTACCCCTGCAAACTTCAACGGTACACGTCCCGTCATTGACGTAAACGATGCAGTCATGCTGCTTATCGACCACCAGAGCGGGCTGTTCCAGACCGTCGGCGATATGCCGATGCCAGAACTGCGCGCCCGTGCGGCGGCGCTGGCAAAAATCGCCACCCTGGCGAAAATCCCGGTGATCACCACCGCTTCCGTCCCACAAGGACCGAACGGCCCGCTTATCCCGGAGATCCACGCCAATGCGCCGCATGCTCAGTACGTGGCCCGCAAAGGTGAAATCAACGCCTGGGATAATCCGGAGTTTGTGGCGGCAGTAAAAGCCACCGGGCGCAACACGTTGATCATTGCGGGCACGATCACCAGCGTCTGCATGGCCTTCCCGTCGATCAGCGCGGTTGCGGATGGGTATAAAGTCTTTGCGGTAATTGACGCCTCCGGGACCTACAGCAAAATGGCGCAGGAGATCACCCTCGCAGGCCGGTGTGGTACCGATGGACACCGCGGCGGTGGCGTCCGAGATCCAGCGAACCTGGAACCGCGAAGATGCTGCGGAGTGGGCTGAGGTGTACACCCATATCTTCCCGGCGTACCAGTTGCTGATCGAAAGCTATAGCAAAGCTCAGGAAGTGGTTAAAAACAGCGAAGTGCTCGATTCACAGCGTTAATTCAGCCCTCAGCGGCATGTGCTGATTAAGGCTTAACCGAACAAGCACGAATACAGAAAATCTGCTTGACCGTGTAAGCGCAACTCCCTATAGTAGCGCCCCGTTGCCCCCCACGCGGTCAGGCAGCAAAACAATATGGTGAGGTGTCCGAGTGGCTGAAGGAGCACGCCTGGAAAGTGTGTATACGGCAACGTATCGGGGGTTCGAATCCCCCCCTCACCGCCATATTCAAGATGAGAGCTCGTACGAAAGTACGGGCTTTTTTCTTTTATATTCTCCAGCGGGGGGGATGAGAATCCCCGACCGGGGTTCGACAACTGGCGTAGCCAGTTGGACAGACTGAGAGCGCAGCGAACAGGCTGCCCGCAGGGCGAGCGAAGCGAGTCAATCCCCCCCTCACCGCCATATTCAAGATGAGAGCTCGTACGAAAGTACGGGCTTTTTTCTTTTATATTCTCCAGCGGGGAATGAGAATCCCCGACCGGGGTTCGACAAAACCCGTAGGCCCGTGCAAGCGTAGCGCCGCCGGGCGAAACGTTGTCAGCAGTCTGAGCCCGTATTGCGATACGGGCTGTCACGATTAATTGTTCAGTTTCCCTGCGCTTTGCTCTCTCACGACAGAAGTCGTCTGCCCCGGATTCGCAGCCGGTTCATCCTTACGCTCTCCCAGCCAGTAATCGGCATTTTTAATTCCCAGTCGAACCGGATCAAACTGTGGATCCAGTCCCTGTGCATTCTGGGTTTCATAATCCTTAAGGCTGACAAAGGCTTTTTTATGTAAAAGTACAATGGCAATAATGTTAAGCCATGCCATCATCCCAACCCCAATATCCCCCAGTCCCCATGCCAGATCCGCGGTGCGGACGGTCCCGTACACGGTGGAAGCCATCAAACATAATTTGAGCAGGAATGTCAGCCAGGGACGGTGAATTTTACGGTTGATGTAGGCGATATTGGTTTCGGCGATATAGTAGTACGCAATAATGGTGGTAAAGGCGAAGAAGAACAGCGCAATGGCAACAAAGTAATTACCAAAGCCCGGCATCATACTTTCCATCGCCGTCTGAACATAGCCAGGACCTGCGGCCACGCCTGCAATCCCCGTATAGAGTGCAGCGCCGTCGACGCCCTGAACATTATACAGCCCGGTGATCAGCAGCATAAACCCGGTCGCGGAGCAGACAAACAGCGTATCGATATAAACTGAGAATGCCTGCACCAGCCCCTGTTTCACCGGATGGCTCACCGCTGCCGCAGATGAAGCATGCGGTCCGGTCCCCTGTGCCGCTTCGTTGGAATAGACGCCGCGCTTAACGCCCCACATAATCGCCTGACCCAGAATCGCGCCAAAGCCCGCTTCAAAGCCAAAAGCACTTTTCCAGATCAGCAGAATAACACCAGGAAGCTCGGTAATATTAATCGCGATAATAACGCAAGCCACAATAATATAGCCAAGTGCCATAAACGGAACCACCATACTGCTAAAACTGGCGATCCTTTTCACACCACCGAAAATAATAAAGCTTAACAGTACGGCAAGTAATGCCGCCGTGACATTGGGATCAAGCCCAAAAGCTATCTCCAGGCTGGCGCCAATCGAGTTTGCTTGAACCCCTGGCATTAATAAACCGCAGGAGAAAATGGTGACGACTGCAAATAACCATGCATACCATTTGACCCCTAATCCTTTTTCGATATAAAAGGCAGGACCGCCACGATATTCACCGTTGATTTTTTCTTTATAAACCTGGCCCAACGTAGATTCCACAAACGCTGAGCTGGCACCCAAAAACGCCACCATCCACATCCAGAAAAGTGCGCCCGGTCCACCGAAGGTGATTGCGGTGGCGACACCAGCAATGTTTCCGGTCCCTACTCGCCCTGCCAGCGTCATCGTCAGTGCCTGGAAAGACGATACCCCTGCATCGGTAGGACGCCCCTGGAACATCAAGGTAATCATATGTTTTATATGACGTAACTGCAAAAAACGACTACGTAATGAGAAATAGAGACCGACACCCAGACATAAGAATATTAACGCCGGGCTCCAGATAACACCGTTAATTGCACCAACCAGTTCGTTCATGTATGACCCTCAACGTGATGTTCCAGGGAAACGGTTCCCCATGGGATTTTCTTGTTAGAATGTTGTTTGAATCAGTACGAAACATAGATAATTACCCTCAATACACCAACTTAATTTTTACAACTTAGTAACATTATGTGACAACATTCACGTTTAAATTTGAATGAACAATTAGCGCGATCATGATATTCATGGGTATTTTGTGGATATTATAAATACGCATCACATTTCGCCAGGCGTGATAAAAACCCACCGCTGAAATGAATACCGAAATGATGAATTCCGCACGACAGGCGATCTATTAAAAGATAACCAGGCGCGAGTAGAGCACAGGAATAAAAGAAGCTTCCCGGCATGATGCCGGGAAGGGATTACTGAAGAAGGATAAAACGGTAATGTTTTACCTTCAGTCGGAATAGACTTGCAACGTCCGCTGACACAGTGCCGAACGCACGCAATCCTCTTTCGTGAAGCGTACCACCCCAATCATCTCATCTTCCTCAAAACGTGACATCGCGTCGCTCAGCCCGGATTTCACGCCGGATGGCAGGTCACACTGGGTAATGTCGCCGTTAACGATGACCGTCACGTTCTCCCCGAGGCGCGTTAAGAACATCTTCATTTGCGCAGCGGTCACGTTCTGAGCCTCGTCAAGAATGACGACCGCATTTTCAAATGTACGTCCGCGCATATAGGCGAACGGCGCGATTTCCACCTTGCCAATCTCTGGTCGCAGGCAGTACTGCATAAAGGATGCACCCAAACGCTTCACCAGCACGTCATAGACGGGTCTGAAGTACGGGGCAAACTTCTCCGAAATATCGCCGGGTAGGAAGCCGAGATCTTCATCCGCTTGCAGTACCGGACGGGTAACAATAATACGCTCCACGTCCTTATGGATCAGCGCTTCCGCCGCTTTGGCTGCACTGATCCAGGTTTTCCCGCATCCGGCTTCACCGGTTGCAAAGATGAGCTGTTTACTCTCGATAGCATTCAGGTAGTGCGCCTGAGCCTCATTGCGCGCCACAATTGGAGAATGATCACGGCTGTCTCGGGCCATGCCAATTGCTTCTACGCCACTCATCTGCACAAGCGAGGTGACCGATTCTTCTTCACGCTGTTTATGGCTACGTGAGTCCCGTCTCAGCACACGTTTTGCCTCGCGACGAGCTTTGATCACTGCTTTTTGTCTTCCCATGGATAGCACCTTGAGTTGTTGGTATTCATCACACGTGCCAGCGTCGGCACGATTATGCGCACGAACATCAGAGGGTTGGCTTCCTTGTAAGCCATTGCTTGCTTTATCAGATGACGATACAGAACGGCTACGCGCACCAGTCTGCACGTCGGTCGAATCAGATTCTTGAGGAGAGGGGGAGAATTTAGTGGTGAGGAAATCGCTGCCGGAGTCTGAGCCTCCGCGCCGGGTGCTGCGGTTGTTATGTTTACCTTGTCCAGTACAGGACGCAACCATTCGCGATCTCCATAGTGATTCAGCATCACTGCCGGGAACTACCGCTGTCTTATCTTAAGTACATCAGGAGTTATCATAAATGCAACATTTATTTTACCTGATTGCAACTTTTCAGACTGCTCCTGCAGTGGATTCAGTCTTATATAGAAATATTACAGAAATATAACAATATGTTTGTCATAGGAAAAAATAATGTCCCCGCGAACTCTCGCAGGGACAATTATCAGGCTTCAATCAGATCTTGCGCGAGATACGCGTTCCGGTCGCGCACGCCAGGCAGGGCAAAGAAGTAGCCGCCGCCGATGGGTTTTACATACTCTTCCAGCGCTTCGCCGTTTAAGCGCTTCTGCACGGTCAGGAAGCCCTTTTCAAGGTCATGCTGATAGCAGACGAACAGCAGCCCCATATCGAGCTGGCCTGCGTTGGTCACGCCGAGGGAGTAGCTGTAGCCACGACGCATCATCAGGCTGGACTGCGTCTCTTTGGTGCGCGGATTGGCGAGGCGAATATGGCTGTCTAGCGCAATCACATCGCCATTGGGATCGCGGGCATAGTCGGGCACATCATGCTCATGCGTCATACCGAGCGGCGCCCCGCTCTGCTTGTCGCGGCCGAAAATGGTCTGCTGCTCTTTCAGCGGCGTGCGGTCCCAGAACTCCACATGGAACTGGATAATGCGCACCGCCTGGTAGCTGCCGCCGACGGCCCACGCCGGTTCGCCCTGATCCGCCGTCACCCACACCACCTCTTTCATGAGCGCAGCATTGCTGCTGTCCGGGTTGGCCGTGCCGTCCTTAAAGCCCAGCAGGTTAACCGGCGTCTCTTTCCCTTTACTGCGCGCAGCGTGGTCAGAGATAAACCCTTCCCGCTTCCAGCGCACGCTGAGCAGATCCGGGGTGTGCTTGATGATATCGCGCAGGGCGTGGATCACCGTGTCCTGGGTATTGGCGCAAATCTGCAGGAGCAGGTCGCCATGACACAACCCCGCGTCGAGGGAATCGTTTGGAAAACGCGTCATTTTTTGCAGCGCTTTCGGCTTCTGCTTTGTCAGGCCGTAGCGGCCATCAAACAGCGACTCTCCGACCGACACGGTAATGGTCAGGTTATCGGGCGCGATAAACGCCCCGAGAATACCGGAGTCCATTGGCGGCAGGCGCGGATTAGGCGTGTCCGGCGCCGGTCCACCTGCGGTCAGAAACGCAATGCGTGCCGTCAGCAGGCGGAACAGACGTTCCAGATCGGCTTTATCGCTGGCCAGCGAATCAAAGGCCACCAGCATCATGGAGGCCTGCTGCGGCGTCAGAATGCCCGACTGATGATCGCCGTAAAAAGGCTGCGTCTCCATGCGGGCATTGGGGGACAGCGTGCCGGGTGCGCTTTGCGGTTTCGCCGCATGCGCCACCGGGCAGCCGCCTGCAAGGGCAAGCGCGCCACCCAGCGCCCCTACCCCTTTTAACAACCGACGACGGGAAGGTTCTACCTCGTCGAACTTACCATTCTTGTTCATCGTGCTTAGTCCAGACCCAGTACGCCGCGCAGCAGAGAGAGATCTTCCGCCAGGGCGGTAATCGGGCCTTTCAGCGCATTACGGTCGGCGTCGGTCAGCTTATCGTACGTTTCAAATCTGTCTTTGGTGCGGTATTTCGCCAGAATGGTGTCGACTTTTTTGAAGTTGGCATCCACTTTTGCCAGCAGTTCGCTGTTCTCTTTCTGCAGCTGAGGACGCAGCAGATCGACAATTTTCTGCGCACCGTCGACGTTGGCCTGGAAGTCCCAGAGGTCGGTGTGGCTGTAGCGATCTTCTTCACCGCTGATTTTGCTTGCGGCCACTTCTTCAATCAGACCCGCCGCGCCGCCCACCACTTTTGAAGGCGGGAAAGCCAGCTCGCTGATGCGCTTTTGCAGTTCCAGCACGTCACCGTTCAGCTGTGCGGCGTATTTTTCCATCCCTTTGGTGGTGTTATCGCCAAACAGGGCTTTTTCAAGACGGTGGAAACCGGTGAATTTCGGATCGGCGGCCTTTTGCTCGTAGTCGTCTTCGCGGGCATCAATGCTGCCATCCAGATCTGAGAACAGCTCGGCAATCGGCTCTATGCGCTCGTAGTGCTGACGAGCTGGTGCATAAAGGGATTTGGCTTTTTCGATATCACCGGCTTTCACCGCATCGGTAAAGGCTTTCGTGCCCGCCACCAGATCTGCCGTCTCTTTGGTAACGTATGCTTTATAAGCGGTAATCGCGTCACCCAGGCTCAGCACCGCAGCGCCTTTCGCCGCATCCGCCGTCGCTTCACCTTTAACGATCAGCTTACCCTTAGGATTGGTCAGCAGACCGCAGGTCATTTCATACTCGCCCGGCTGCAGGTTGGCGGTCATCTTCTGGCTGAAGCCAGGGGCGATATTTTCACGCTCTTCGACGACCAGCACCCCTTTCAGGATCTCCCACTCCAGCGCCTTCTGGCTGTGGTTCTGAATAATGAACTGGGTTTTACCGCTGTTCACCGTGAGGGTCATCGGCTCGCACTGCTTGTCATTGACGGTCACTTTGACCTGAGGAACATCGGCCCCCCAGGCGGAAAATGCGGAAGCGAACAGCGCGGCAATGCCTGCGCATAACGCACTACGACGGAACTGAATTGCCATGACTCTTCCCTTTAAAAGTATGTTGTAACTAAATCAACTATTACGGCGCGACGCGCGTCGCCTGTGTGCCGGTACGCGGCGGCATCGCAAACAACACCAGCGCCGGCACCAGATAAATAAAGTACATCGCCACTTCGCTCACGCTCGGTGTCTCCTGGTAACCAAAGATACCTTCGAGCAGAGTGCCGGTCAGAGAGTGTGTGGAGAGGACATTGCTGAGATCAAACGCCACGTCCTGGAAGTGGTTCCACAGGCCCGCTTCATGAAAGGCGCGGATCGCCCCAGCCGCCAGCCCCGCGGCGACCAGCAGAATAAACAGGCTGGTCCATTTGAAGAACGCCCCCAGGTTAAGGCGAATACCGCCCCAGTAGAGCAGGAAACCCAGCACAACGGCCGTTGCCAGCCCCAGCACTGCCCCCAGCGGCGGCCAGATGCCTACGTCCTGCTGGAAGGCGGCCAGCAGGAAGAAGACCGATTCCAGCCCTTCACGCGCCACCGCAAAAAAGACCATCATGATCAGCGCCCAGCCGTGATGGTTGCCTTTTTGCAGGGCGTTATCCACCGCCTGCTCCAGCTGGACTTTCACATTGCGGGAGACCTTGCGCATCCAGAACACCATCCAGGTCAGAATCACCACCGCAATGACGGCGACGATCCCCTCAAACAGCTCTTGCTCTTTCTGCGGGAACTCGCCGGTGGTTTCGTTGATGAGGATACCCAGGCCCAGACAGAGCGCCGCGGCGAGGAACACGCCAATCCACATGACGCCAATCCAGCGTCCGCGCTGGGTTCGCTTCAGATAACTGGCGATAAGGCTGACAATCAGAGCCGCTTCGAGCCCTTCACGTAACATAATGAGAAATGGAACAAACATGCCGACACCTTAAATGTTTATCGCGGTCAACTGATGCAAAGAAAGGTAAATTCTTGTGATAGTGATTATCATTACGCCGAGAAGAAAAACAAGCGAAATGTGGGATGTTTTGATGACGAGTTGTAAACGCGAAGTCTGATAATAGTTGTCAACGTAATCATTACGTTTATAAGTTATAACGAAAATGCCCGTTTACGGTTAATCAGCGCTGTGGCTAAATATCTGCTTCGAAAACCAAGTGAAAATAAACCATGTTTAAGATTATCCATTTCCTGCTGGCGCTGGTGATTATTCTTGCGCTCGCCTGGCTGGTGAGTTTCGACCGCCGAAAAATTCGCATTCGTTATGTTTTACAGCTGATTGTTATTGAGATTGCCCTGGCGTTCTTTTTCCTGCATGCCGAAAGTGGGTTATTCCTGATTAAATACGTTTCCGGCTTCTTTGAATCCCTGCTGAAATTTGCTGGCGAAGGCACCAATTTTGTCTTTGGCGGAATGGGTGAAAAAGGGCTGGCGTTCATTTTCCTTGGCGTGCTTTGCCCGATTATTTTTATTTCCGCATTGATTGGTATTCTCCAGCACTGGCGGATCCTGCCGATTTTTATTCGGGTTATCGGGACGCTGCTGTCAAAACTGAACGGTATGGGCAAGCTGGAATCGTTTAACGCGGTGAGCTCGCTGATCCTCGGCCAGTCGGAAAACTTCATTGCCTACAAAGGCGTGCTGGGGGATCTCTCCTCGCGCCGTCTGTTCACCATGGCTGCGACCGCCATGTCGACCGTTTCCCTGTCGATTGTCGGCGCATATATGACCATGCTTGACGCCAAATTTGTCGTTGCGGCGCTGATCCTGAACATGTTCAGCACCTTCATTATTCTCTCCGTCATTAATCCGGTGCGTCCGGAAGCGGAGCCGGATATCAAGCTGGAAAAACTGCATGAATCCCAGAGCTTCTTCGAAATGCTCGGGGAGTATATTCTGGCCGGTTTTAAGGTAGCGATGATTATTCTGGCGATGCTGATTGGCTTTATCGCGCTTATTAGCGCCGTTAACGCCCTCTTCTCCAGCGTATTCGGCATGAGCTTCCAGCAGATTTTAGGTTATGTGTTTTATCCGCTGGCGTGGCTCATCGGTATTCCGCTGAGTGATGCGCTCAACGCCGGCAGTATTATGGCAACCAAGCTGGTGGCAAATGAATTTGTGGCGATGATTGAGCTGCAAAAAATTGCCCATCAGATGTCACCGCGCGGGCTGGGCATTTTATCCGTCTTCCTGGTGTCGTTCGCTAACTTCGCGTCTATTGGTATCGTCGCAGGCGCCATCAAGGGCCTGAACGAGCGGCAGGGGAACGTGGTTTCGCGGTTTGGTCTGCGCCTGGTGTACGGCGCAACGCTGGTGAGCCTGCTGTCGGCGAGCTTTGCGGGATTAGTGTTGTAAGTTTTGTGCGGTTTGTGCCCGGTGGCGGCTACGCCTTACCGGGCCTACAAAACTATCCCGCCATTTTGCTTAAAACTGCACGCACACCGGCTGATCGACCCGCATCACCGACTCCTGCGCGAAGCGAGATTTATAAATCCCGCGCAACGCTTCGATATTCTTCTCGCTCTGCGCGTCTTTACCGTGGATCAGCATCAACGCTTTGCTCGGCTCGCGCGCCACTTTCCCGTCATTCCCCAGCCACTGGCCACGTGCATCAAACACCGTTAAGCCGTCCCGAAAGCGCGGCGTCACGTCCTGGTCAACAAACTGCTGCCACTCGTTGCCGGTGATCTGCGCTCCGGCCGGACGATTCAGTCCGAAATAAAGCGTGGTTTGCTGCATCTGGTTATCTGCTTTGCAGGTCTCCATTGCCGCGTGTTGCGCGGGTGCGTTGCAGCCTGCGAGCATCAATAATGCCGCCGCCATAAGCCCTGTTTTGATGGTCATTGTTCGCTATCCTCATTGTTATAAGTGCAGCGATATCAACGTAATTTACGCATTTTGGCAAGAAAAAAGCCGGGTCGCGCTAGCGCTTACCCGGCTTACAGGAGGGAATAGTTTTTTTTACTCAGCCTGAAGCTTCGTCGGTGGTGCAGTGTGGTAGTGCGCGTCCGCTTCCGCAAAGCGTTTCTGCATGGAGGCAGACGGTGCTTTACCCAGCAGGCTGAACACCACAATACCGATGCTGGCGAAGATGAAGCCCGGGATGATTTCGTACAGACCCAGCCACGCGAACTGCTTCCAGACGATAACGGTCACCGCTCCGATGATCATCCCCGCCAGCGCGCCGTTGCGGGTCATGCGTGACCACAGAACGGAGAACAGAACCACCGGACCAAACGCCGCACCAAAGCCCGCCCACGCATAGCTCACAAGACCCAGAACGCGGTTATCAGGATTGGCCGCCAGCGCGATGGCAATCAGCGCCACTAACAGCACCATAAAGCGCCCGACCCATACCAGCTCTTTCTGGCTCGCACCTTTACGCAGGAAAGCTTTGTAGAGATCTTCGGTAATCGCACTGGAGCAGACCAGCAGCTGGCAGCTCAGAGTCGACATCACCGCCGCCAGAATTGCGGAGAGCAGAATACCGGCAATCCACGGGTTGAACAGAATGCCCGCCAGTTCGATGAACACACGCTCGGCATTCTGGTTTACTGCACCTGCCTGCGCCGGGTTATTGTTGAAGTAAGCGATGCCGAAGAAGCCAACCGCACAGGCACCCGCCAGACAGAGGATCATCCACGTCATACTGATACGACGGGCATGAACAATCGTGTGGTGAGAGTCAGCGGCCATAAAGCGCGCCAGAATGTGCGGCTGACCAAAGTAGCCCAGACCCCAGCCCATCAGAGAGACGATGGCCACGAAGTTCAGCCCTTTCAGCATGTCGACGTTTTCAATGCTCTTCTGCTTGATCACTTCCAGCGATTCACCGAAGCCGCCAACGGTGAAAATCACAATCACCGGGGTCAGGATCAGGGCGAAGATCATCAGGCTCGCCTGCACGGTGTCGGTCCAGCTTACCGCCAGGAATCCGCCCACGAAGGTATAGAGAATGGTCGCCGCGGCACCTGCCCACAGCGCGGTTTCATAGCTCATGCCGAAGGTGCTCTCAAACAGACGCGCGCCCGCCACGATGCCGGAAGCACAGTAGATGGTGAAGAACAGCAGAATCACCACCGCGGAGATAATGCGCAGAATGCGGCTGTTATCTTCAAAACGTCCGGTGAAGTAATCCGGCAGCGTCAGGGCATTGTTGTTCGCTTCGGTATACACGCGCAGACGGCCTGCTACCAGCTTCCAGTTGATCCACGCCCCAAGGGTCAGGCCGATGGCAATCCAGCTTTCAGAGATACCGGAGATGAAAATCGCGCCCGGTAACCCCATCAGCAGCCAGCCGCTCATATCGGATGCGCCCGCAGACAGCGCGGTCACCATCGGGCCTAAACTGCGGCCGCCGAGAATGTAGTCGTCAAAGTTCTTTGTTGAACGCCATGCCAAAAACCCTATCAGGATCATGCCAAAAATATAAACGAGAAATGTCACCAGCATCGGTGTGCTAATAGCCATTCAAATTCTCCAAAATGTCGAGCGACAACCGTCCGGGTTGCCTTGTTATGTCATCACCGGAACGTAGTGATGTGTGTATGTGTTTCCATTGGGCGCGCTATCCTGCCGTATGCGCATCCCGCTGACAAACGATTTAACACTGCATTTACATCAAATTCATCCCCGGTTTGATACGAGTTTCCTATAGGTTGCACTCGCTCACACTTATACGGGTTGCACCTTTTAAAAGTGTTAAGTACCGCATAAAAACAGGCTTCTCATGCAGAAGCCAGCGCTTTTTTCCAGCTAACCAATCATTAACAATCCATTCATTTTCTGGGTTGCAAACCAGGTCACATTTAACACGGTTGCACAAAGTTGCAACATGGTGGATATTTCATGCCATCTACAAAACGCGATTACAGAACAACAGGAGTTTTGGCATGGGGATGACCACCATGGGGGTTAAGCTGGATGACGCTACCCGCGAACGGATTAAAACCGCAGCGACCCGCATTGACCGCACACCGCACTGGTTAATCAAGCAGGCGATTTTTAACTATCTGGAAAGACTGGAGAGCGACGAAGGCCTGCCAGAACTGCCTGCCCTGCTGGCGGGTGCCGCCAATGAAAGCGAGGATGCACCCGCCGCTGGTGACGAAAGCCACCAGCCGTTCCTCGAATTCGCCGAGCAGATCCTGCCGCAATCCGTCAGCCGTGCCGCCATTACCGGCGCTTACCGTCGTGCCGAAACCGACGCCGTGCCGATGCTGCTGGAGCAGGCCCGCCTGCCGGAAGCCATTGCCGCCCAGGCGCACAGCCTGGCGTATCAGCTGGCCGACAAGCTGCGCAACCAAAAAACCGCCACCGGCCGCGCCGGGATGGTGCAGGGTCTGCTGCAGGAGTTTTCCCTCTCTTCACAGGAAGGCGTGGCGCTGATGTGTCTGGCGGAAGCGCTGCTGCGTATTCCGGATAAAGCCACCCGCGACGCGTTGATCCGCGACAAGATCAGCAACGGCAACTGGCATTCGCACATTGGCCGCAGCCCGTCCCTGTTCGTTAACGCCGCCACCTGGGGCCTGCTGTTTACCGGCAAACTGGTCTCAACCCATAACGAAGCCAACCTGTCACGCTCTCTGAACCGCATCATCGGTAAGAGCGGCGAGCCGCTGATCCGCAAAGGCGTGGACATGGCGATGCGCCTGATGGGCGAGCAGTTCGTGACCGGCGAAACCATTGCCGAAGCGCTGGCGAACGCCCGCAAGCTGGAAGACAAAGGTTTCCGCTACTCGTATGACATGCTCGGTGAAGCGGCCCTGACTGCCGCCGACGCGCAGGCCTACATGGTCTCTTATCAGCAGGCGATCCACGCCATCGGTAAAGCCTCTAACGGCCGCGGTATTTATGAAGGTCCGGGTATCTCTATCAAACTGTCCGCCCTGCACCCGCGCTACAGCCGCGCGCAGTACGACCGCGTGATGGAGGAACTTTACCCGCGCCTGAAGTCCCTGACCCTGCTGGCGCGCCAGTATGACATCGGCATCAATATCGACGCCGAAGAGGCCGATCGTCTGGAGATCTCCCTCGATCTGCTGGAAAAACTGTGCTTCGAGCCAGAGCTGGCGGGCTGGAACGGCATTGGCTTCGTTATCCAGGCGTACCAGAAGCGCTGCCCGTTCGTCATTGATTATCTGATTGACCTGGCAAGCCGCAGCCGTCGCCGCCTGATGATCCGCCTCGTGAAAGGCGCCTACTGGGACAGCGAAATCAAACGCGCCCAGATGGAAGGTCTGGAAGGCTATCCGGTCTATACCCGTAAGGTCTACACCGACGTCTCTTACCTCGCCTGTGCGAAAAAACTGCTCGGCGTGCCGAACCTGATCTACCCGCAGTTCGCTACCCATAACGCCCACACCCTGGCGGCAATCTACAGCCTGGCGGGTCAAAACTATTATCCTGGCCAGTACGAGTTCCAGTGCCTGCACGGCATGGGTGAACCGCTGTACGAGCAGGTGACCGGTAAGGTAGCGGATGGCAAGCTTAACCGCCCATGCCGCATTTATGCGCCGGTAGGTACGCACGAAACGCTGCTGGCGTACCTGGTGCGTCGTCTGCTGGAAAACGGCGCGAATACCTCCTTCGTAAACCGCATCGCCGACACCACGCTGCCGCTCGACGAGCTGGTGGCCGATCCGGTACAGGCCGTTGAGAAGATGGCGGCCCAGGAAGGTCAGATTGGTCTGCCACATCCGAAGATTGCCCTGCCGCGCGAGCTGTATGGCGCAGGCCGCGTCAACTCTGCGGGTCTGGACCTGGCGAACGAACATCGTCTGGCGTCCCTCTCCTCTGCCCTGCTCAACAGCGCGCTGCAGAAATGGCAGGCGAAACCGATCCTTGAGCAGTCCGTCGAGGACGGTGAAATGCAGCCGGTTATCAACCCGGCAGAGCCAAAAGATATCGTCGGCTATGTACGCGAAGCCACCGAAGCGGAAGTGGATCAGGCGCTGGACAGTGCGGTCAACAACGCGCCAATCTGGTTTGCCACCCCGCCGCAGGAGCGTGCCGCCATTCTGGAGCGTGCTGCCGTGCTGATGGAAGATCAGATGCAGTCGCTTATCGGCATTCTGGTGCGTGAAGCGGGTAAAACCTTTAGCAACGCTATCGCCGAAGTGCGTGAGGCCGTGGACTTCCTGCACTACTACGCGGGTCAGGTGCGCGATGATTTCGATAACGAAACCCACCGTCCGCTCGGACCGGTCGTGTGTATCAGCCCGTGGAACTTCCCGCTGGCTATTTTTACCGGCCAGATTGCCGCCGCCCTTGCCGCAGGTAACAGCGTGCTGGCCAAACCGGCAGAGCAGACCCCGCTGATTGCCGCGCAGGGCATCAACATTCTTCTGGAAGCCGGCGTACCTGCGGGCGTGGTCCAGCTGCTGCCAGGCCGCGGCGAAACGGTCGGCGCTAAACTGACCTCCGATAACCGCGTACGCGGCGTGATGTTTACCGGCTCGACCGAAGTTGCCTCTCTGCTGCAGCGCAATATTGCTACCCGTCTGGATGCGCAGGGTCGTCCTACCCCGCTCATCGCGGAAACCGGCGGCATGAACGCCATGATCGTTGACTCCTCTGCCCTCACCGAACAGGTGGTGGTTGACGTGCTGGCCTCGGCGTTCGACAGCGCCGGTCAACGCTGCTCCGCCCTGCGCGTACTGTGCCTGCAGGATGACGTGGCCGACCACACGCTGAAGATGCTGCGCGGCGCGATGGCCGAATGCCGTATGGGCAACCCGGGGCGTCTCACCACCGACATCGGCCCGGTGATTGACGCGGAAGCTAAAGCCAATATCGAAAACCACATCCAGACCATGCGCGCCAAAGGCCGTCCGGTGTTCCAGGCGGTGCGTGAGAACAGCGAAGATGCCCGCGAGTGGCAGACCGGCACCTTCGTGCCGCCAACGCTGATTGAGCTGGCAAGCTTCGACGAGCTGAAAAAAGAGGTCTTCGGTCCGGTGCTGCACGTGGTGCGTTACAACCGTAACAACCTTAATGAACTGATCGATCAGATCAACGCCTCCGGCTATGGCCTGACGCTTGGCGTACACACCCGTATCGACGAAACCATCGCGCAGGTGACCGGCAGCGCCAAAGTGGGCAACCTGTACGTTAACCGCAACATGGTCGGCGCGGTCGTGGGCGTGCAGCCGTTCGGCGGTGAAGGTTTGTCCGGCACCGGTCCGAAAGCGGGCGGTCCGCTTTACCTGTACCGTCTGCTGGCGAACCGTCCAGAGAACGCGCTGGGCGTGACGCTGGCACGTCAGGACGCAGACTATCCGGTCGACGCGCAGCTGAAAACCGTGCTGACGCAGCCGCTTGAAGCGCTGATCGCCTGGGCGGAAAAACGTCCTGAACTGCGTGCCATTGCGCAGCAGTACGGCGAGCTGGCGCAGGCTGGCACGCAGCGTCTGCTTCCGGGGCCAACCGGCGAGCGCAACACCTGGACGCTGATGCCGCGCGAGCACGTACTCTGCGTAGCGGATAACGAGCAGGATGCGCTGGTACAGCTGGCTGCCGCGATGGCAACCGGATGTGAAGTGCTGTGGCCGGAAGATGCGCTGCATCGCGACCTGGCAAAACAGCTGCCAAAAGCCGTTTCAGCCCGCATTCGCTTCGCGAAGGCCGATGCGCTGCTGACGCAGCCGTTTGACGCCGTGATTTATCACGGTGATTCCGACCAGCTGCGCGAACTGTGCGAACAGGTGGCGGCCCGCAGCGGGGCGATTGTTTCGGTACAGGGCTTTGCGCGTGGGGAAACCAACCTGCTGCTGGAGCGTCTGTACGTGGAGCGTTCACTCAGCGTCAACACCGCGGCGGCGGGCGGTAACGCCAGCCTGATGACCATCGGTTAATCGTGTAAACTCTCCCCGGTGGCGCTACGCTTACCGGGGCTACTAAGAATCGTAGGCCGGATATGCATAGCGCATCCGGCTTTTTTTTACACGGAGGGGATGATGAAAAGAGTATTTCTCGCAGGTGCCGCACTGCTGTTGAGCACCAGCGCGCTGGCCAACGAGTGCGACAACGCCACCACCCAGCTTGAACTGAACACCTGTAGCGCGCAGCAGTACCAGGCGGCGGATAAGAAGCTCAACGCGACGTATCAGGCCGCTATCAAACGTGCGGCAGCCCCCCAGCGTGACCTGCTAAAAAAAGCGCAGCAGGCGTGGATTACCCTGCGGGATGCAGACTGCACGTTTATCGGTTCGGGTACGGAAGGTGGAAGCATTCAGCCAATGATTGTCAATCAGTGTCTGGCAGAGAAAACCGCGGAGCGAGAAGCGTTTCTGGCCTCGCTGATGCAATGTGAAGAGGGCGATTTAAGCTGCCCTCTCCCGCCGGGAAACTAACGCACGCGGATCCCTTCGATAATCATCCGCTGTACGTTTTCCAGGGTGCTGTGGAAAAACGCTTCATCCTGGAGCGTTTTCCCGGTCACCGCCTCGACCTGGGCCGCAAAGTCAGCGTAATGCTGGGTGGCGGCCCAAATCATAAAGATCAAATGTTGCGGATCGACCGGCGCCAGCTTGCCGCTGGCGACCCAGCCGGCAATAATCGCCGACTTATCGTCCACCAGCTGCTTTAAATCCCCCGTCAGCTCAGCCTGCAACAGCGGCGCGCCCTGCAGCATCTCAAGACAAAACAGGCGCGACGCCTGCGGGTAATCGCGTGAAACCTCCAGCTTAAGGCGGATGTACTCTTTGATCGCCACCAGCGGGGCCAGCTCTGCGCGGAACGCTTTCAGGGGCGCCAGCCAGATATCGAGGATCTGCTGCATCACCGCCACATAGAGCGCCTCTTTCGACGGGTAGTAGTAAAGCAGATTAGTTTTGGAAACCCCGGACTGCTCCGCTACCTGCTCCAGCCGCGTGCCGTGAATGCCAAACTGTGAAAACGTCTCCAGCGCCGCGCTGAGAATAGCCTGCTTCTTGGCGCTGACTGCCTGTGACCGTTTACCTGGTGTTTTCACTGCGCCTTGTGTCATTCCCGCTCTCCTTATTCTGCGTTGCCCTCAGCATAGCAAAACCCCCGTCTCGCCACGACATTCTGCACTCCCATCGCGCATGAATGCCTGTTTTCTGTGCAATGTTTTTGACCAGTTAGTCCACTTTTAACCGCATCAATACGCCAACCTTCGATTAACACATTAATAACAAAGTCATTTTCAAAACTGGCACTCCCTTTGCAAAAACGCCAGTACCTGCAACGTAGTGAAGAGAGGTTCGTGATGAAAATTGGCGTATTTGTACCTATCGGCAACAACGGCTGGCTTATCTCGACCACTGCCCCGCAATACATGCCGACCTTTGAGCTGAATAAAGCCATCGTGCAAAAAGCGGAGCACTACCATTTCGACTTTGCGCTTTCGATGATCAAGCTGCGCGGCTTTGGCGGCAAAACCGAATTCTGGGATCACAACCTGGAGTCCTTCACCCTGATGGCAGGACTGGCCGCGGTCACCTCGCGGATTCAGATCTACGCTACCGCCGCCACGCTCACTCTGCCACCGGCGATCGTCGCGCGCATGGCCTCCACCATCGACTCGATCTCCGGAGGACGCTTTGGCGTGAACCTGGTGACCGGCTGGCAAAAGCCGGAGTACGAGCAGATGGGGCTCTGGCCGGGTGACGATTACTTCTCGCGTCGCTACGACTACCTGACCGAATACGTGCAGGTCCTGCGCGATCTCTGGGGCACCGGCAAAAGCGATTTCAAAGGTGACTTCTTCACCATGAACGACTGCCGCGTCAGCCCGCAACCGTCGGTGCCGATGAAGGTGATCTGCGCCGGGCAGAGCGACGCGGGGATGGAATTCTCCGCCAAATACGCCGACTTTAACTTCTGCTTCGGGAAAGGCGTTAACACCCCTGCCGCTTTCGCCCCCACCGCGGCGCGCATGAAAGAGGCTGCCGACAAAACCGGGCGCGACGTGGGCTCCTACGTGCTGTTTATGGTGATTGCCGACGAAACCGACGAGGCCGCACGCGCGAAATGGGAGTGTTACAAAGACGGTGCCGACGAGGAGGCCCTGAGCTGGCTTACCGAGCAGAGCCAGAAAGATACCCGTTCCGGTGCAGACACCAACGTCCGCCAGATGGCTGACCCCACCTCCGCCGTCAATATCAATATGGGCACGCTGGTTGGATCCTATGCCAGCGTTGCCAGAATGCTCGACGAAGTCGCCGCCGTACCCGGCGCAGAGGGCGTTCTGCTGACCTTCGATGATTTCCTCACCGGTGTGGAAACCTTCGGCGAGCGCATCCAGCCGCTGATGCAATGCCGCGCCCACATTCCTGCCGTCACGAAGGAGGTTGCGTAATGACGACCTTAAACGCTCGCCCGGAAGCCATTACCTTTGCGCCGCAGCAGAGCGCGCTGATCGTGGTGGACATGCAAAACGCCTACGCCAGTAAAGGGGGTTATCTGGATCTGGCGGGGTTCGACGTCTCCGCCACGCAGCCGGTCATTGCGAACATCAACACCGCCGTCAGCGCCGCACGGGAAGCCGGCATGCTCATCGTCTGGTTCCAGAACGGCTGGGACGACCAGTACGTGGAGGCCGGTGGCCCCGGCTCGCCCAACTTCCACAAGTCCAACGCCCTGAAAACGATGCGCAAAAACCCAGAACTGCAGGGCAAGCTGCTGGCAAAAGGCGGCTGGGATTATCAGCTGGTGGACGAGCTGGTCCCGCAGGCAGGTGATATTGTCTTGCCCAAACCGCGCTACAGCGGCTTTTTCAACACCCCGCTCGACAGCCTGCTGCGCAGCCGGGGCATTCGTCACCTGGTCTTTACCGGCATCGCCACCAACGTTTGTGTGGAGTCGACCCTGCGCGACGGCTTTTTCCTTGAGTATTTTGGCGTGGTACTGGAAGACGCGACCCATCAGGCCGGGCCGGAATTCGCGCAGAAAGCGGCCCTGTTCAATATCGAAACCTTTTTTGGCTGGGTGAGTAACGTCGCAGCGTTCTGCGATGCCCTGAATCCGCCGCTCGCCCGTATCGCCTGAGGAGAACGACGATGCCGAAATCCGTGATTATTCCGCCGGGCACCAGCACACCGATTGCCCCGTTTGTCCCCGGAACGCTCGCCGACGGCGTGGTGTATGTCTCCGGTACGCTGCCGTTTGATAAAGACAACAACGTGGTGTTTATCAACGACCCAAAGGCACAAACCCGCCACGTGCTGGAGACGATCAAAAGCGTGATCGAAACGGCGGGTGGCACGATGGAGGATGTGACCTTCAACAGCATCTTTATCACCGACTGGAAAAACTACGCCGCGATTAACGAGGTCTACGCCGAGTTCTTCCCCGGCGATAAGCCGGCCCGGTTCTGTATTCAGTGCGGGCTGGTAAAGCCGGACGCGCTGGTTGAAATTGCCACCGTTGCGCACATTGCGAAGTGAGGCGGCCATGAAACTCTCCGTCTCACCGCCCCCGTATGAGGGGGCACCCGTGGTAGTCCTCATTGCCGGTCTCGGCGGCAGCGGCAGCTACTGGCTGCCCCAGCTGGCCGCGCTGGAGCCGGAGTATCAGGTGGTGTGCTATGACCAGCGGGGGACGGGTAATAACCGCGATACCCTGCCGGAAGGCTATAGCCTGGCGCAAATGGCGGACGAACTGGCCATAGCGCTGGCTGAAGCCGGAATTGCCTGCTACTGCGTGGTCGGTCATGCGCTGGGCGCGCTGATCGGGCTACAGCTGGCCCTCGACAGACCTGATGCGCTCACCGCGCTGGTGTGCGTCAACGGCTGGCTAACCCTCAACGCCCATACCCGACGCTGTTTTCAGATCCGCGAGCGTTTGCTGCATTCCGGCGGCGCGCAGGCGTGGGTAGAGGCGCAGCCGCTGTTTCTCTACCCGGCAGACTGGATGGCTGCTCGTGCGCCCCGCCTGGAGGCCGAAGAAGCGCTGGCGCTGGCCCATTTCCAGGGCAAAAGCAACCTGCTGCACAGGCTCAGCGCCCTGAAGAAAGCGGATTTCAGCCGCCACGCCGCGCGTATTCATTGTCCGGTACACCTCATCTGTTCAGCCGACGACATGCTGGTGCCCTCTGTCTGCTCGACTGAGCTACAGGCGGCTCTCCCACGCAGCCACAGCGTGGTCATGCGCCAGGGCGGGCATGCCTGCAACGTCACCGAACCGAACACCTTTAACACCCTGCTGCTGAACGGGCTTGCCAGCCTGCTGCACAGTCCTGAACCCGCTTTATAAGGAGCTTTAATGAGCGAAGCCATTAATCCTGCGGCGCGCGAAACGCTATTCACCGGCGCCCGTACCCACAACGGCTGGCAGAATCTGCCCGTCAGTGACGAGACGCTGCGCGAAATCTACGACCTGATGAAATGGGGCCCAACCTCCGCCAACTGCTCCCCGGCGCGAATCGTGTTTGTGCGCAGCGCAGAGGGAAAAGAGACGCTGCGCCCGGCGCTCTCCAGCGGCAATCTGGAAAAAACGCTCACCGCGCCGGTCACGGCGATTGTTGCCTGGGACAGCGAGTTTTATGAGCGCCTGCCGGAACTGTTCCCGCACGGCGATGCCAGAAGCTGGTTTACCACCAGCCCGGCGCTCGCCGAAGAGACGGCATTTCGCAACAGCTCAATGCAGGCTGCTTACCTGATTTTCGCCTGTCGCGCCCTCGGGCTGGACACCGGCCCGATGTCAGGCTTTGACCGACAAAAGGTCGACGAGGCCTTTTTCACCGGCACGCTGCTTAAAAGCAATCTGCTGATCAACATTGGCTATGGTGATACGAACAAACTTTACGGACGCCTGCCGCGTCTGGCGTTCGAAGATGCCTGCGGGCTGGCGTAAGGAGCAATCATGACGACACCGGATAAACAAACCTTTCGCGACACCATGGCCTGCGTCGGCGCGGCAGTCAACATCATCACCACCGACGGCCCGGCGGGAATGGCGGGATTCACTGCCAGCGCGGTGTGCAGCGTCACGGATTCGCCTCCCACCCTGCTGGTATGCCTGAACCGCGGCGCGTCCGTCTGGCCGACGTTTAGCGAAAACCGCACGCTGTGCGTGAACACCCTGAGCGCCGGACAAGAGCCGCTATCCAACCTGTTTGGCGGCAAAACGCCAATGGAGACGCGCTTTGCCGCCGCCCGCTGGCAAACGGGCGATACGGGGTGTCCGCGTCTGGAGGATGCGCTGGCCTCGTTTGACTGCCGCATCAGCCAGGTGGTGAGCGTCGGTACCCACGACATTCTGTTTTGCGACATTGTTTCGATTGTTCGCCACCCCGCGCCGCAAGGGCTGGTGTGGTTTGACCGCGGCTACCACGCGCTTATGCGACCCGCCTGCTAAGGCGCTTTAAGGAGACAGACCATGTTCGGATTTCCCCACTGGCAGTTGAAATCGACCTCCACAGAAGCAGGCGTGGTCGCGCCGGATGAACGACTCCCGCTCGGACAAACGATGGTGATGGGCGTCCAGCATGCAGTCGCGATGTTTGGTGCGACCGTACTCATGCCGATGCTGATGGGGCTTGATCCCAACCTGTCGATTCTGATGTCGGGTATCGGCACCCTGCTGTTCTTTTTTGTCACCGGTGGGCGCGTGCCCAGCTATCTGGGCTCCAGCGCCGCGTTTGTCGGGGTGGTTATCGCCACAACCGGATTTAACGGCCAGGGGATCAACCCTAACCTGAGCGTGGCGCTCGGCGGCATCATCGCCTGCGGCCTGGTCTATACCCTGATTGGTCTGGTGGTGATGAAGATCGGCACGCGCTGGATCGAACGCATGATGCCTCCCGTGGTGACCGGAGCCGTCGTGATGGCGATTGGCCTGAACCTGGCACCGATCGCGGTGAAAAGCGTCTCCGGCTCGCCGTTTGAAAGCTGGATGGCGGTGATCACCGTGCTGTGTATCGGCCTGGTGGCGGTGTTTACGCGCGGGATGATCCAGCGTCTGCTGATTCTGGTCGGGCTGATTGTCGCCTGTCTGGTTTACGCTCTGCTGGCGAACGTTTTCGGTCTCGGCAAGCCGGTCGATTTTACCCTGCTCCATCAGGCTGCCTGGTTTGGCCTGCCGCAGGTCACTTCCCCCACCTTTAACACCCAGGCAATGATGCTTATCGCACCGGTGGCGGTGATACTGGTGGCGGAGAACTTAGGTCACCTGAAGGCGGTCGCGGGAATGACCGGCCGCAGTATGGACCCGTACATGGGCCGGGCATTTGTCGGTGACGGTCTGGCTACCATGATCTCAGGCTCCGTGGGCGGCAGCGGCGTCACCACCTATGCCGAAAATATCGGCGTGATGGCGGTGACCAAAGTCTACTCGACGCTGGTCTTCGTCGCGGCAGCAGCGATGGCGATACTGCTTGGTTTCTCTCCAAAGTTCGGCGCGCTGATCCACACCATTCCGTCGCCGGTCATCGGCGGGGCATCGATTGTGGTATTTGGGCTGATCGCCGTGGCTGGCGCGCGAATCTGGGTGCAGCATCGGGTCAATCTGAGCCAGAACAGCAACCTGATTATGGTGGCGGTCACGCTGGTGCTGGGCGCGGGCGATTTCGCCCTGACGCTGGGCGGATTTACAATTGGTGGGATCGGCACGGCAACGTTCGGGGCAATTCTGCTTAACGCCCTGCTGAGCCGCCGGATGGGCGCAGCACCGCAGGGTGAGGTGGTGCATCAGGATTCGTAAAATCTTGACGTCGGGTAATAGTCACACCTTACCCGACCATAATCTTGCGTACTATCAAAAGGCAGTACAACGATCACGCCTGCTCAAAGAGTTGTTCGATAGATTTTGTGGGGAAGAAAAGAGAATGGCTGTTTTCACCTGTCAGCGGAATAAAACCCTGCTTCAGATAGAATCGTTTTGCCTGTTCATTGAGAGCATCAACAAAGATTCCGTGTACCCCTACCGCCTGCGATGCCAGATACACAACGCGCATAGCATGTGCGACGAGCGTTGTTCCCCACTCCTTTCCCTGTAGATCTTTATGCACAGCCAGACGCCCCAGCGTCACACTGGGTACGTTGACATAGGGGATCCGACGCTGCTGGGTCTTAGAAGGAAGCATCGCTTTTTCAAAGCAGCTTCCGGACAACGTGTAATAGCCCAGCACACGCGGATGGTCACGATCTTTAAGCAGGTAACCTCGCAATATCCGTCCCTTGTGCTGACGCACCAGATGTTCCGTCAGGAAGGCATTGAGCGAGGGTTCACCACAATCGAAGCCCCTGAAATCGTAATCACTTCCCTCTGAAAACATTTCGATCGTGAGATTTGCCACGATGCTTCACTCCATGTTTCGAAGACGTTTTGCCGCTCGCTTCAGGCGTTCATTTGGCTCTGGCGGATTGTCGATGGCGTCCATCACCGCATTCCATGATGACTCGTTTAATACGAGACGCCGATGTTGTTCGATGACTTCAGCAGCGCGTTCTGACGCACTGTTCACCATAAACTGGGTGATTGTCTGGTTCGTCATCGCCGCCGCTTCTTCAATCATTGTTTTGTCTTCGTCCGTTAAGCGAAGATCGATACGCTGTTTTTTAAGTGCTGGCATGGTTTACATCACCGTGTACGGTATTTATCCGTACATATCCTGGACTAATCCGCTCCGTTTTTCAATCACAACCTTTTTCAGTCGTCAGATCGCTCACCTCAATCCGGCGTTTTCTGAGCTTCAGCTCGCTCACCAGCACCCCGGCGACAATAAATGCCGCACCGACCAGGGCCAGCAGCGGCAAACGCTCTCCGGCGAGGCGACCAAAAATCCCCGCCCATACCGGTTCACCGGTGTAGATCACCGTCGCCCGCGTCGGGGAGACGCTGCGCTGCGCCCAGTTCATGGTGACCTGAATAATGGCGCTGAAGATGCCCAGCCCCAACGCGACCACGATCAGACCGGTAGACATCGGCGGCACGGACTCTCCGGCCGGTACCATCGTCGCAAACGCTACCAGCGAGGCCGTGGCAAGCTGGACCACCGTCACACGCTTGACGTCCACCTTGCCCGCCCAGGCGCTAATCAGAATAATTTCCGCCGCAATGGCAATCGCCCCGACGAGGGTAATGATCTCGCCCGGTCCCAGTGCCAGCAGGTTATTTTCCGGCCCGGCCAGCAAAATCAGGCCGATAAACGCCAGCACGATACCGATGCAGGACATCATCCCCGGCAGCCGTCCCAGGCAAAGCCACTGCAGGAGCGGTACCAGCGGTACATACATGGCGGTGATAAATGCCGATTTGCTGCTGGAGATAGTCTGTAATCCCCATGTCTGCAGGCTGTAACCCATTGCAATCGCCACCCCGATCGCCACCCCGGCCTTCAGCTCTTTAAGGGTTAATCCGCGCAGGGATTTTAGCGATACGAGCGCCACGGCTATCGCCGCCGTCGCAAAGCGCAAACCAACAAAAAAGAACGGATCGCTCAGCGTTACCGCGTACTGGACGGCCAGAAACGTCCCGCCCCAGAACATGGTGATGAGAATAAGGATGGCTTCCTGCGGTTTTACGGAGAATTTAAAGCGTGAGACAGACATGCGACACCAGCAAATGAGAACAATTCTGTAGTGTGCGTCGCCTTTGGTTACAGTTCAATGTTGCAGAAATAAAAAAACCGCCGGGAACGCCCGGCGGCAGGGTTCAGCCTGGCGCGTTACTTATTGCTGCCGTGGCTGTTTTTACCCCCTTTCTTGCCAGCCTCTGATGCGCGCTGAGGGTCATTTTTGAAGTTGCCCCCGCTATGCTGGCCACCTTTACGACCTGCTTCTGATGCTCTTTCACGGTCTTCAGCGAAATTACCTGAACCACCACGATGGTTTGCCATCTCTAACCTCCAGAGTGTGAAACATTAGACATCATATTGCATTCAGTAAAAGAGGATTCTTTCACCTCGCGGCATGAGGACAGTGCCTTTATCTGTGCCGCGTGAAACTAAGCTTAGTGGACTAAGGCTGTCCGGCAAGCCGCTGGTAATATCCTGCAACAGGATCTCAGTCTTTCGGGTGAGATAACGCGGCGGAGATTCATAACTCTTTCTTATCATTTCAAAAAACGGAGGCGAGAAAGTTGTTTCATTTTGCTACAGCACGCTTCCCCAATCATATTGTTATAAATCAAAGAAATGGTGTTCATTTTTGCAGTCTGGCCGTGATGGCATATCTTTAAATGAACGCAGCGATCCGCTGTCAGAAAACACAAACGAGGAGTGATGCAAAATGGCAAAAGTTCTGGTGCTCTATTATTCCATGTATGGACACATTGAAACCATGGCTCACGCAGTCGCAGAAGGTGCAAACAGGGTGGACGGCGTTGAGGTTGTGGTGAAGCGCGTACCGGAAACCATGCAGGCGGAAGCCTTCGCCAAAGCCGGGGGAAAAACACAGAATGCCCCGGTCGCCACGCCTCAGGAGCTGGCAGATTACGATGCGATTATTTTCGGGACGCCAACCCGTTTCGGCAATATGTCCGGCCAGATGCGAACCTTCCTCGATCAGACGGGCGGGCTATGGGCCTCAGGCGCTTTATACGGCAAACTCGCCAGCGTCTTCAGCTCTACCGGCACCGGTGGCGGTCAGGAGCAGACGATTACCTCAACCTGGACTACCCTTGCTCATCATGGGATGGTGATTGTGCCGATTGGCTACGGCGCGCAGGAACTCTTTGATGTTTCTCAGGTACGTGGCGGTACTCCCTACGGTGCAACCACCATTGCCGGCGGCGATGGTTCCCGACAGCCGAGCGACGAAGAGCTCGCCATCGCCCGTTATCAGGGTGAGCATGTCGCGGGCCTCGCCAAAAAACTGAACGGCTAACTCAACAGGAGGACAAGCATGCCAACTCAGGAATCAAAAGCCCACCGCGTGGGTGAATGGGCAAGTTTACGCAATACCTCTCCGGAGATTGCCGAAGCCATTTTTGAAGTCGCGAAATATGACGAGAAACTGGCAGAGCAGATTTGGGAAGAAGGTAGCGACGAAGTACTGGTTCGCGCCTTCGAAAAGACGGACAAAGACTCGCTCTTCTGGGGCGAACAGACCATCGAACGTAAAAACGTCTGAACGTTTCCCCCCGCCTTTGCGGGGGGTTATCCTCTATTTTGCCGCGCTGTTCATCACCGCATTAAACTTATCAACCGGGCAGAAGCCGTTAGCATCCACCGGGCAGCCTTTCAGCTCCAGCGTCACACGCTGCGCGGGGGATTCCAGCGACAGCACGCTGGCGTTTCGCAGCTGCTCTGAGCTCTGGTAGACATACTCAATTTTCATCAGTTCCTGGTTAGCGTTTTTGTCATGCCAGCGCTGGAAGACTATTTTGCCGCCAATTGGCGTGCGCTCGTGCTGATCGTGGAGTTGATACGGTTTGAAATCCAGCGCGGTCAGCAGCGAAGCAATGTTCGAATCATGCCCCACCAGCAGGGTGATTTTAGGCGCTTTCGCCTGATCGGTGACCAGCGCTTTATCAATATATTTCACCAGCGGTTTGGCGACGTTTTGCGCCACCTCGGTGGAGGTAAACAGCGAGTCCTGATAGCCGTTTTTCAGCTTCGACAGCACACGCCACTGCTGGTCAGTCTTGATCTCACCCCAGGCCACCTGATCAGCCGGGAAACCTTCGTAATATTGCAGCGTGAACGCATCCACCAGCGAGTTACCCACTTTCAGCGGACCGGACACGCCTGGCTCTTTTTCATAGTCGGCACTGAACGTATCTTTCGCGTCCGCCAGCGAGCAGACTTTTTTCTCTTTGCAGGACGGCGAATCGGCGTAGTTCGTCATCTGCTCCAGCAGCTTATAGCTTTCTGAAAGCTGCATTTTCTGCCGCTCGGTCTCCATCGCCTTCAGCGCTTTTTCGCGGAACTCAGGCGAGTTATCGGTAATGACCGGATTAAAGGTGGGATCCATCGTGCCCATTTTTTCCTGATGATGCACAGGCACATCGCACCCCGGGAACGCGCCGGTAATGAAGAATTGTGCGGTCGCAACGGTACGCTGCAGGCTATTGGCATATGCATAAACGGTGTCCGCTGGCGGGCACTCTCCAGTCTTTATCATCCCCTGCTGCGCCAGCCACTCGCGCATGTAATGACCCATATAGACTTCCAGCACGCCGCCTTTGGTGGTGAGCTGACCACCCGGTACCTCCCACTCTGGCCACTGTTTCGGCGTGGACTGCTCCAGCACGCTGCCGTTGTTGGCGAGCGGTGCGCGCAGGTTATGGCGACTCATGATTAAAACTTGCTCCAGCTGATACCCTTCCGGCGTCTCTTGTGCCTGCACGCCAAACGTTGCTGAAATGGAACCGGCGACTGCCAGCGCGAGTAGTGCTTTTCTCATCCCTAATTCCTCACTCGTTTTAAAATGTCGCATTCAGTGTGACAGATTCGTGACAATTTTCCGGGAAGCATTTCTCAATCTGATGAATACCTTACTCGCCGATTCAGACGCTGATGCCAGCGACGATGCCAACATACAGCGCCGCCCACGCGCAGGCAGAAAGCAGGCTGACGGCATAGACCTTCACGGCGCTTAGCCTGAGCATCCCCGCTGCCAGCGGCACGATATAACGCAATACCGCCAGAAAGCGCGACGTAAACAGCGCAATTTCACCGTTCTTTTGCAGCTGATGCTGCACTCGCAAAAACCTGTCGGCATGCTTAGACGTGAAACGCGTGACCAGCCGGGTGTGTCCCATCAGCTGGCCAACATGGTAATTTAGCACCGACCCCACCGTTGCCCCCATTACCACGGCAAGCCATGCGAGCCCAGGATGCATGCTCCCCTGGCTGACGCCGATGCCCGCCAGCAGCATCACCGAGGCGGGTGGCAGCACGGAGGAGATCAGTACCGTCGATTTACCCAGCGCCATCACGAATAACAACGCAAACAGATGTGCCGGATAGAGCGCAAAATGAGTAAGCAGATGATCAAACCACGCCATTTACCCCATCCTCGTGATGATTTAATCTTTTATTTAAAATGAATAACCTTAAATAAACCCTCAACATCGTATTAATAAAATTCTTCTAAACCGTTCTTAAACATTATTTAAAATCCTGAGCGGTAAAATTAAATATGCGTATTATCCCTCACGTTTTACAACGATCTCGTTATGGCGAGGCTCCTGTACAAATACACGTTATCGCTCTGGTGGGTTCGAGAGAACCAACACAGGGTAAAACAGGCACTGTCGAATCAAGGCTTTGTCAGTATAACTTCCCTTGCGGGATACGGTGTACAGTGCTGAACCCAGGACGTGGGGATCTCCTCTTCGACATGCCCTGTCTTGCTCGCCCCTGAGAGATGTTATTATTCAAAGGGAATTCACTATGTCTTACGCTATTCACAATCAAAACCCGGCATTCAATGACAGCGCCATCGCGCAATATATGAATACCGATTTTATCGTCCTTGATATTGCATTATGCGTGGCGCTGGCGCGCGAGCAATTCTTCGCAAAATTAAAAGACGACGATATTCCATCGCATATTTTTATTGAAGACAATGGCCGCCTGGCGGGCATGATTGCGGTGCGTAAATTGCTGCAAACCGCCGATACGCTACAGCCGGTGAAATCGCTGATGATCTCGCAGTTTTTACAGGTCAAACCGGAGGATGAACGTGCCGATGTTGCCGGCCAGCTGGCTCACGGCGGCGCGGACGTGGTGCCGGTGGTCACCCACGGCAAGCTCGTCGGCTGCCTGACCGAGCGCGAAATCGCCCATCTGCTGGAAGATGACGTCACCGAAGACGCTCAGCTTCAGGGGGCGACGCTGCCGCTGGAGAAGCCCTATCTGGAAACCAGCGCCTTCAGCCTGTGGAAGAAACGCTCCGTCTGGCTCCTGCTGCTGTTTGTCGCGGAAGCCTACACCAGTTCGGTGATCCAGCACTTCGAAGAGGCGCTGGAGTCTGCCATTGCGCTGGCGTTCTTTATTCCGCTGCTGATCGGCACGGGCGGCAACAGCGGAACGCAGATCACCTCCACGCTGGTGCGCGCCATGGCGCTGGGAGAGGTGCATCTTCGCGACGTCGGGCGCGTGCTGCGAAAAGAGATGACCACCTCGCTGATGATTGCCGTGACGCTCGGTATCGCCGGGTGTATCCGCGCGTGGATGATGGGGATTGGGCTGGAAATCACGCTTATCGTCAGCCTGACGCTGGTGTGCATAACGCTGTGGAGCGCGATTGTGTCGTCCGTGATTCCGATGGTGCTCAAACGCTGCGGCATTGACCCGGCGGTCGTCTCCGCGCCGTTTATCGCGACGCTTATCGACGGCACCGGGCTGATTATCTACTTCAAGATCGCGCAATATACGCTGGGGCTGGAGTAACGCGGTCCGCCAGCTGGATCACCGCTCGCGAAAACGCCTCAATCGCCAGCGCGACATCCTCAGCCATCACCGACTCTGCCGGGTGGTGGCTGACGCCCCCCTTGCAGCGCACAAACAGCATCCCTACCGGCCAGCGTTCCGCGATGGCTATCGCATCATGGCCCGCGCCGCTGGGCAGCGACAGTGAACGCCCCTGCACCGATTCGACGGCCTCCCCTAACACGTTTTGCAGGTGGATATCGCACGGCGTGGCGGCGATGCGGTAAAACTCCTCGGCGCTGAACTGCAGTCCGCGTCGCGACGCGATTGCCTGCGCATTTTCCAGCAATTCGGCCAGCAACCGATCCAGCGGCGCATCCTGCGGACCGCGGATATCCAGCGAGAGCTGAACCTCGCCGGGGATCACGTTTACCGCACCGGGCAGGCAGCGCAGCTCCCCGACCGTCGCCACCCGATTGCCGCCCTGCTGCCGGGTGGTATTTTCGATGAGAACCATCCATTCGGCAGCGGCGGCCAGCGCGTCCTTACGATGGTTCATCGGCACGGTTCCCGCGTGCCCGGCTTCGCCGGTGAAACGGCAATTCAGGCGACGCGCGCCGTTGATGGCTTCCACCACGCCGAGCGCGAGACCGTCCTGCTCAAGGCACGGCCCCTGTTCAATGTGCAGCTCCAGGTAGGCGCTGAAATCCTCGGGACGGCGTGCAGCATGCGACACGCGGCCGGGATCGAGCCCCACCTGCACCATTGCCTGCGCTACGCTGATGCCGCTGGCGTCGGTTTTTTCCAGCCAGTCCTGCGGCCAGGTGCCCGTCAGACCCCGGCTGCCTAACAGCGTAATGCCGAAACGGGTGCCCTCTTCATCGCAAAAACCGACAATCTCAATGGCCTTCGCCAGGTGCAGACCCTGCTGGTGCAGGCTGTCCACCACTTCAATCGCGGTGAGCACCCCGAGCATACCGTCGTAGCGCCCCGCATTGCGCACGGTATCCAGATGCGAACCGAGCAGCACCGCCTGCGCCCCTTCCTGAGCACCTTCATAGCGTCCACAGATATTGCCCACGCTGTCCTGCCAGACGGTCATCCCCGCCTGGCTCATCCACTGCCCGACCAGCTGGTTGGCCTGCAGATGCTGCGCCGAGAGGTAGACCCGGGTCAGCGCATCCGGCGTTTCGCTGATGGCGGCCAGCGCATCGGCGCGCGCCATCACCCGTTCTGCCGCCGGGCTCATTGCGGCGTCTCGCGGCGATAGTGGTCCCACGCGGCCTGCATGGCGGCCCCCTGCGTGGTGGTGAATTTCAGGTAGTTCAGCACCGACTCCAGCGCGCTCAGGGTTGTCATCACGCAATCCTTACGCGCGTTATAACCCATGGTGCCAATGCGCCACACTTTACCGTGCAGCGGGCCAAACGAGGTGCCGATTTCAATCCCGAAATCCTCCAGCATCAGCTTACGCACCTCGTCGCCGTTGACGCCCTGTGGAATCACCACGCCCAGCACGTTATTCATCTTGTGCTTCAGGTCGCCGAAGGTCTCCAGCCCCATCGCCTGAATGCCCTTCAGGAGCGCATCGCCGTGCAGCTTGTGGCGGGCAATGCCGTTATCCAGCCCTTCCTGCAGGATCAGCCGCGCGCATTCGCGGGCACCAAACAGCGCGGTGGTGGCTTCGGTATGGTGATTCAGCCGTTCCGGCCCCCAGTAGTCCATCACCATGCCAAGATCGAAGTAGTTGGAGTAGATCATCTCCTCGTCGCCGTCGCGGTGGGCGTCGGTGCGAATGCCCGCCTCAACGCACTTGCGGCGGCGGATCGCCTCCTCCATCCGCGTACTCAGGGTGACTGGCGAAGTACCCGATGGCCCACCGAGACACTTCTGCATCCCGGCCGAAACGGCATCCAGCCCCCAGGCGTCGGTCTCCAGCGCGTTGCCGCCGAGCGACGCGGTGGCGTCGGTGTAAAACAGCACGTCGTAGCGGCGGCAGATAGCGCCAAGCTCCGCGAGCGGCTGCAGCATGGTGGTGGAGGTGTCGCCCTGTACGGTGAGCAGCAGGCGAGGACGAATACGCTTAATTGCATCCTCCACCTGGTCCGGGGTGAACACCTCGCCCCACGGCACCTCGATGGTATGTACCTCCGCCCGACAGCGGCGGGCAATTTCGCACAGCAGGTGACCAAAGCGGCCAAAGACCGGAACCAGCACTTTATCCCCCGGGCGAATGGCGGAAACCAGTATCGCTTCAATCCCCGCCCGGGAGGTACCGTCGACCAGCATCGTCCAGCGATTTTCAGTGCGGAATACGCCGCGATAGAGCGCCATCACCTCGTTCATGTAGTGGGTCATGGCCGGATCGTACTGGCCAATCAGCTGGCTCGACATAGCGCGCAGCACGCGCGGGTCGGCGTTGATCGGCCCCGGCCCCATCAGCAGACGTTGCGGCGGGTTAATTTGCGGAAAATGTGCAATATCCATGAGTCAGTCCTTATCAGTTGAGGCCGCGCACGGAGGAGATGAACTGCTTCAGTTCCGTGGTCTGCGGGTTGGCGAACAGCGTTTTGCTGTCGCCCTGCTCCCAGACTTTCCCCTGGTGCATAAACACCACGCGGTCGCCCACTTCGCGGGCAAAATTCATTTCGTGCGTCACGAGAATCAGGGTCATCCCCTCGGCGGCCAGCTGCTCCAGTACCTTGAGCACTTCGCTCACCAGCTCCGGGTCAAGCGCGGAGGTGATCTCGTCACAGAGTAAAACTTTAGGCGACATCGCCAGCGCGCGGGCAATCGCCACGCGCTGCTGCTGGCCGCCGGAGAGGCTCGACGGGTAGTAATCCAGACGATCGCCTAAGCCCACTTTCTCCAGCATGCGCTGCGCCAGCTCCCGGCATTCGGCAGCACTTTTCTTCAGCACCCGACGCGGGGCGAGCATGACGTTTTCCAGCGCCGTCATGTGCGGGAACAGGTTGAAGCTCTGGAACACCATCCCCACCGAGCGGCTGATTTCACGCGCCTGGGAATCCCGGTCGGTAATCGTCATGCCACCGAGCTTAATGCTGCCGTCCTGATAGCCTTCCAGGCCGTTGATACAGCGCAGCAGCGTGCTTTTTCCCGATCCGCTGCGCCCGATAATGGAGATCACCTGGCCCATGTCGATATCCAGATCGACGCCCTTGAGCACGTGGTTATTACCGTAGTACTTCTGCACCTGATTAATGGTGATGAGAGGCATTGAATTTCGTCTCCAGATAGCGGCTGTAGCGCGACAGCGGATAACACAGAATGAAGTAGCCCAGCGCCACCAGCGCAAAGACTTTGAACGGCTGATAGGTCACGTTGGTCAGCATGGTCCCAGCCTTGGTCAGCTCGATAAAGCCGATAATCGACGCCAGTGCGGTACCTTTGATCACCTGTACGGCAAAGCCGACCGTCGGGGCGATGCCGATGCGCAATGCCTGCGGAGCGACCACGCGAAACAGGGTCTGGCCGAAGGTCAGGCCCAGGCAGCGCGAGGCTTCCCACTGCCCCTTCGGCAGGGCGCGAATGCTGCCGTACCAGATATCGAGCAGAAATGCGCTGGTGTAAAAGGTTAACGCCAGCGAGGCGGCGGTCCACGGCGAAACGTCGATGCCGAACAGCGCCACGCCGAAGAAGGCCAGGAACAGCTGCATCAGCAGCGGGGTGCCCTGAAACAGCTCGATATAGCCGCGGATAATGCGCTTCACCGTGCGCCCGCCCGTCAGGCGCAGCAGCAGGAGCGGCAGCGTTACCACCGCCCCGCCGACAAACGCCACCAGCGACAGCAGCACCGTCCAGCGTCCGGCCAGCAGCAGGTTGCGAATAATGTCCCAGTCGGTAAAGGTGGTCATCATGCCTGCACCCCCAGCCATTTGCGTCCTGCCGCCATCATCAGCTGGCGCAGGGTAATCGACAGCGCTAAGTAAATACCGGTTGTCACCAGATAGACCTCAAAGCTCAAAAACGTTCTGGACTGGATCAGGTTGGCGGCAAAGGTCAGCTCTTCATACGAGACCTGCGACACCACCGACGAGCCGAGCATCACGATGATGCACTGGCTCACCAGTGCCGGATAAATACGTTGCAGCGCGGGCGGCAGCACCACGCGAATAAAGGTCTGCAGGCGGGTCAGCCCCAGCACGCGTCCGGCCTCCCACTGCCCTCTCGGCGTTACCTGAATGCCCGCGCGGATAATCTCAGTGCTATAGGCGCCAAGGTTCACCACCATCGCCAGCAGCGCCGCTTCCCCCGCCGTCATCTTCAGGCCCAGATTCGGCAGGCCGAAGACGATGAAAAATAGCTGCACCACAAACGGCGTGTTGCGGATAATCTCCACGTAACCGCCCCAGATCCGGCTGTACCACGTTGGGCGTCCGCTGCGGATCGCCGCCCCGAAAATCCCTATCGCCAGCCCGCCGACGGTCGCCATCACCGTCAGTTGGATGGTGACCCACAATCCCGCCAGCAGCGCCGGCCAGTGCGGCCACAGTTCAGAGAAATGAAGTTGCTCAGTCATCGGCTCAGGCGCCAAGGTTTGCCGGCAGTGGGGCCTTCAGCCATTGCTCAGACAGACCGTTCAGCGTGCCGTCCTTAATGCCCTGCTCAATCAGCGCATCCACTTTTGCCTTCAGAGCCGGTTCGTTTTTCTTCAGGCCGATAAAGCACGGTGAATCTTTCAGCATAAAGCTCGGCACCGGGGCCTTATCGGCGTTCTGGCGGGAAATCGCCGCCACCACGAGGTTGCCAGTCGCCACGTACTGCACCTGTCCGGAAAGGTATGCAGAGAGCGTGGTGTTATTGTCTTCGTAACGTTTCACGTTGGCATCTTTCGGCGCCAGGCTGGTGAGTACCATGTCCTCCACCGCCCCGCGCGTCACGCCGATAGTTTTTCCGCTCAGCCCGGCGGCATCTTTCAGCTCGGCCCCTTTCGGGCCAAACACGCCAAGGAAGAACGGCGCGTAGGCGCGGCTAAAATCAATCACCTTCTCGCGCTCCGGGTTTTTCCCGAGGCTGGAGATGACCAGATCCACCTTATCGGTTTGCAGATACGGCACACGGTTGGCGCTGGTCACCGGCACGAGCTGCAGCTTGAGCTTCATCTGTTTCGCCAGATAGCGTGCCATGTCAATGTCGTAGCCCTGCGGCTGCAGGTCGGTCCCCACCGAGCCAAACGGCGGGAAGTCCTGCGGCACGGCAATGCGGAGGGTGCCGCGCTTCTCGATATCCTGAAGCTGGTCAGCCTTTGCAGGCAGTTGTGTGAAGAGGCATGCGGCCCCGGCGAGTGCAATCAACAGTTTTTTCATGGTGCTTCCCCGTAACGTTAACATGAAACAAAAGATTCTTTGAATGTGATTTTGCAACTAATGTGCCAGGTGAGGCGAAACGGGGGATATTCTTATAAAGCCTGATAAAATGCGGACGGAGCGAAAAATTGAGGATGTTCACGCCCCGCCACGTTGCACCATTTCAATGCAAAGCACCAGTCTGACGCCCCATTATCGTTGTTCGAGTTCGTCCAGCTGCTGATAAAGGGAAGCAATCTCGTGAATGCGCGGACGGCCTTTATCGAGACTGTCATGCAGGAAGGCATTCGCCAGCAGGTTGATGAGGCTGTTGACCGAGGAATAGCTGTCATAGGCCGAAACGCTGTCCAGCGGGGCGCAGAGCTGCCAGCTCGCCAGCGGAAACAGGCTGTGCGCCTGCGGCTCGCACATCAGCAGCACCGGAATACCGCTACTCTGAAGCTGCTGCATCAGCGGGCGGATAATGCGCGGACGGCGGCGAAAGGCCATCATCACCACCAGATCGTCAGGGGTTAAATCCACCAGTTCTTCGCTCAGGCTCTGGCCTGGCTGAGGGAGCACCAGCACCTGACCCCGCGCCTGCAGCAGCTGCTGGCGCAGGTGGAGCGCCGCGGGATAGGCGTTACGCATGCCAATAATGACAATGCGCCGCGCCTTCACCATACAGGCCATGGCGTCGGCAAACTGCTGAGCATCGAGAGCATTGACACACTGGGTCAGGTTCGCCATCTCCTGCTTATAATGGCGCGCCAGTAGCGTATTGCCCTGCACCGCGTCGCGGTTATCGGTAAGCGGCATCCCGCTCTGACGCAGGGTGCGCAGCTCGTCACGCATCTCTTTATACTTCTCATAGCCCAGACGCTTGAACAGACGGCTCACCGTGGCTTTCGATACCCCGCTCAGCTGCGCCAGCTCGGCACTGTTATAGCTAATAAGGTCGTCAAAATGATCGAAAATGAAATCCGCCACCCGCTGCTCCTGCGGCGACAGTGACGGGTATTGCGCTTTCAGTCGTTCATCAAGCTGTTCCATAACGCCTCTGTAACGTTTGTTTCATCTCATACTCACTATTCATTAAGCATGCCAGCTTCTGCGGCAACTGGCATGAAACTTTTTATTCAGAACTGGAACAGCTTTTGCAGCACCTTGTGACTTTAAGGGTTATGAGGACGCTTCATGCAAAGTAATGTCTCCACACACGGGATGGCTGTTGCCCCCCACCACCTTGCCAGCCAGAGTGCGCTGGCCGTCCTGCGCGAAGGCGGCAGCGCGATAGAAGCCATGGTCGCGGCGGCGGCCACCATTGCCGTAGTTTACCCGCACATGAACGGGCTGGGTGGCGATGGCTTCTGGCTTATCGTGCCGCCGGAAGGGGATCCGATCGCCATTGATGCCAGCGGTGCGGCGGGATCGCGCGCGACGCTCGCGGCCTACGACGGGCTCCCGCATATCCCCCATCGCGGCCCTCAGGCGGCGCTGACCGTTGCCGGCACGGTGAGCGGCTGGGACGAGGCGCTGAAGGTCTCGCGCGAGATGACGGGCAAGGCGCTGCCGCTGTCCCGCCTGCTGGCCGACGCCATTGAGTACGCGCAAAACGGTACCCCGGTCACGGCGTCACAGGCGCATGCCACCGCCAGTAAATTTGACGAGCTAAAGGACGTTCCCGGCTTTGCCGAAACCTGGCTGGTGGACGGCAAGCCACCGCCGGTCGGGAGCCGTTTTTACCAGCCCGCCATGGCCACGACCCTTTCGCGCCTGGTGGAAGACGGTCTGGACAGTTTTTATCGCGGCCCGCTGGCGGAGGTGCTGGCGCAGGGTATGGAGACGCTGGGCCTGCCGGTCACGCTGGCCGATCTACACGCCCACGTCGCCCGGCGTACCTCGCCGCTGAAGTTGCAGCATCAGCAGGGAGAAATTTATAACCACGCCCCGCCGACCCAGGGGCTGGTGTCGCTGGCGATACTCGGCATCACAGACCGCCTGAATATGGCGGAGGCTGACGATGCGGGGACGATTCACCGCATTGTTGAAGCCACCAAGCTGGCCTTTGGCCTGCGCGATGCGCACATTACCGATCCGCGCGAGCTGAAAACGGATATTCAGGCACTGCTGGCACCCACCGCCCTTCAGGCGCTTGCCGACAGGGTTGACGACAGCCGTGCCGCGCCGTGGGGCACCGGCAAAGGTCCCGGCGATACGGTGTGGATGGGCGTGATGGATAACAGCGGGCTTGCCGTGTCGTTTATCCAGAGTATTTATCACGAATTTGGCAGCGGCGTGGTACTGCCCGATACCGGCATCGTCTGGCAGAACCGGGGCGCATCGTTCAGTCTCGACCCCAGTCATCTTCTGGCCCTCGCGCCGGGCAAACAGCCTTTCCACACCCTGAACCCGGCGGCGGCGCGCCTCAAGGACGGGCGCGTGATGGTCTATGGCTCGATGGGCGGCGATGGACAGCCGCAAACGCAGGCCACGCTGTTTACCCGCTATGTGGTCCAGGGTGCGCCCCTGCAGGAGAGCATCGCTCGCCCGCGCTGGCTGCTGGGGCGTACCTGGGGACAAACGTCGGACACGTTAAAACTGGAAGGACGCTTTTCGGATGAGACCGTGTCACAGCTCAGGGCGCGTGGACACGACGTGGAGATCTGCCCGGACTTCAGTGAAGCCATGGGCCACGCGGGGGCGATTGTTCGCCACCCCAACGGGCTGTTTGAAGGGGCGTTTGATCCGCGCAGCAACGGCGCGGCCGCCGGATTTTGAGGAGAGAATAATGACGACACAACAACCCGACTGGCATGCCTATCTCGCGCAAATGGAGACCGTTCTTGGCGTGACGCTGGATGATGCCCGCCGCGCCGAGCTGCAGGTACAGTTCAGCCGCATTGCCAGCATGGCCGCTCCATTGATGGCGCTGCCGCTCGATGACCGTCTGGAGATCGCAGGAGTGTATAAAGCATGACGCTACACGAGATGAGTATCAGCGCAATCCAGCAGGCGCTGAGTGCGGGCGAGCTGAGCGCCCATGAGATTGCCCGTCAGACGCTGGAGGCGATAGCGCGCGTGAACCCGCAGATCAACGCCTGGACCGCCGTGACGGAAGCGCGCATGCTCGCCGAGGCCGCGAATATCGACACCCTGCGCCGCGAAAAGCGCCCCCTGCCACCGCTGGCGGGCGTGCCCTATGCGGTGAAAAACCTGTTTGACGTTGCCGGGCATACTACCCTCGCCGGGGCCGAGCTGTTCAGCCAGCGCCCTCCCGCGGCCACTGACAGTTTTGCCGTACGTCAGCTGCGTAGCGCGGGCGGGTTACTGACCGGGATGGTGAATATGGATGCCTACGCCTACGGCTTTACCACCGAAAACAGCCACTACGGCGCGACGCATAACCCGCACGACCTGACGCGCATCGCGGGCGGTTCGTCCGGCGGTTCAGCCGCCGCCGTGGCCGCCGGGCTGGTGCATTTTTCGCTCGGCACCGACACCAACGGCTCCATTCGCGTTCCGGCATCCCTGTGCGGGATTTATGGCCTGAAACCCACCTTTGGCCGCCTGTCGCGATCCGGTAGCCATCCGTTTGTCGCGAGTCTGGATCATATCGGACCCTTTGCGCGCCGCGTGTGCGATCTGGCGTCGGTGTACGACGCGCTTCAGGGGCGCGATACCCGCGACGGTTTTCAGGCAGAACGCTCGCGCAAGGAGACGCGTCCCCTGCTCGAACGCGGTCTGGACGGCCTGCGCTGTGCGGTGCTTGGCGGCTACTTCACCACCTGGTGCGACGCGGAGGCCCGGGACGCCGTGGCGCGGGTGGCGAAGGCCCTCGACGTGCAGGACGAGCTGCAGTTCCCCGACGCCGGGCTGGCGCGCTCCGCGGCGTTTATCACCAGCGCCTCGGAAGGGGGTAACCAGTACCTGCCCGCGCTTCGCCGCGAGCCTGAGCGTTTTGAACCCCATTCCCGCGAACGGCTTCTGGCAGGCGCGATGATCCCTTCCGCCTGGTATATTCAGGCCCAGCGGTTTCGCGCTCAGGCGCGTCAGGCGTTCAACGCCTTGTTTGAACAAGCCGATGTCCTGATCGCCCCCGCAACGCCGCGTAGCGCCACGCGGATCGGTGAGCAAACCATGGAGATTAACGGTCAGCCGCTGCCCATTCGCGCCAGCATGGGCATGCTCACTCAACCGATTTCGTTCCTGGGTTTGCCGGTGACCACCGTTCCGCTACGCACCGCCCGGGGTATGCCGATTGGCCTGCAGCTGATTGCCGCGCCGTTTAACGAGCAGGCCTGCCTGCGCGTCGCGCGCGTGCTGGAAGAGAGTGGCATCACCGATGCCCGCCCGGCGGAGGTGGCGGCATGATCAATCACGATGATATTAACCTGCCGTGGGTGGTAGCCGAAGTGACGGCGGTGTTTTACCGCTATGAAGATGCGCTGGTGAGCAACAACATTGCCGTGCTGGATGAACTGTTCTGGCACGACAAAAATACGGTGCGTCTGGGGGCAGGTGAAAACCTGTACGGCATTGATGAAATCCGCGCCTTTCGTGCGGCGCGCCCGTCAGCCGGGCTGGCGCGAACGTTGCGTCACACCGTCATCACCACCTTCGGGGAGAATTATGCCGTGTGCAGCACCGAGTTTACCCGTGAAGGCAGCGAACGCATCGGCCGCCAGCAGCAAACATGGGTGCGGTTTGCCTGTGGGTGGCGGATCGTGGCGGCGCAGGTGAGTTTGATGTCGTAGTCGTAGGCCGGGTAAGGCGCAGCCGCCACCCGGCAAAACATCGCACAATTATTTCAGAAACGGATGCACCTCCCGCCAGTGGTCGGCAATCTGCTGGCGGGTACAGACCCACACCTGCTCATGCTGCTGCACGTAATCCAGGAACCGCTGTAGCGCGCGAAAACGCCCCGGCCGCCCCAGCAGGCGGCAGTGCATGCCGATAGACATCATTTTCGGCGCGCGCTCCCCCTCCTTGTACAGCACGTCAAAACTGTCCTTCAGATACGTATAAAACTGCTCGGCGGTGTTAAACCCCTGCGCGGTGGCAAAGCGCATATCGTTAGCATCCAGCGTATAGGGCACAATCAGGTGCGGTTTACGGGTCCCGTCGCTACAGGCCACTTCCGTCCAGAAGGGTAAGTCATCGCCATAGTAGTCGCTGTCGTAGTCGAAGCCGCCATGCTCCACGACCAGCTGGCGCGTGTTGGGGCTATCGCGCCCGGTGTACCAGCCTGTGGGCGGTTTGCCAAACAGATCGGTCAGCACGTGCACCGCTTTATGCAGATGCTCGCGCTCCTGGGCGATGTCCATATGCTGATAGTGGATCCAGCGCCAGCCGTGGCTGACCACGTCATAATCCGCCGCCTTAATCGCTTCGACGATTTCCGGATGACGCGCCAGCGCCATCGCTACGCCAAAGACCGTCAGCGGCAGACCGCGTTTTTGAAATTCAGTGTGGATGCGCCAGAACCCGGCGCGGCTGCCGTATTCGTAGAGCGAGTCCATCGACATGTGCCTGTCCGGGTAGCTTGCGGCACCGATGATGTCCGACAGGAACTGCTCGGATCCGGCATCGCCGTGCAGAACGTGGTTTTCCGCTCCTTCCTCGTAATTGAGTACAAACTGCACGGCGATGCGCGCCTGATTCGGCCACCGCGCGTGCGGTGGGTTGCCTGCGTAACCGCGCAGATCACGCGGGTAATCCTGTTCAAAAGTCCCCATTGCCACCCCCAAAAATTAAAATGGATTCAGTGCCTGAAATTGTCCGCTTAACGCTTTATTTTCCGGGAAGGCCAGATCCCCGTGCTTGCTGGTCGACAGCCCCAGTGCCACCAGCGACTCCACCATCTTCACCGCCGCGCTGACGCCGTCGATAACCGGCACGCGCAGTTCGCGCGTCAGCTCCTGCGCCAGCGTCGCCATGCCGCCGCAGCCCAGCACGATGGCCCCGCAGCCATCCTCTTTCAGCGCCTGTATACAGCGCGCGCGCACCTTTTCCTGCGCCACACCGCTGCCGTCTTCCAGCGCCAGCACCGGGAGATCGATGGCATGCAGCGCCGCGCAGTGGTCCTGAAAGCCATACTGATGCAGCAGATGGCGGGCGATAATCAACGTGCGCGGCAGCGTGGTGACCACCGAAAAGCGCGTCGCCACCAGCGTCGCCATATGCATGGCGGCTTCAGCAATCCCTACCACCGGCCCCTGGGCCAGCTCGCGCGCCGCCAGCAGACCCGGGTCGCCAAAGCAGGCAATAACGTGACCATCCACGCCCTGCTGTCTGCCGAGTTTGACCTGTTCGAGAACGCCCACGGCAGCAATGGCCTCGTCAAAGTGGCCTTCGATGGACGGCACGCCTGCGGTCGGGCAGACCGCGAGGATTTCCGTTCCCGGTGCAGCCACCGCACGGGCTGCCGCACCGATGGTTTCCGTCATGGCGAGGCTGGTGTTGGGGTTGATCACTTGTATACAGACAGACGACATTACGACTCCTTGTGGCCGGCAAACAGCCGGGCAAAATCAGGCAGACACTCGCCCGCCCGCTCGAAGCAGAGGCTGGCGACGATATGTTCAAAATGGTGCATTAAGGCCTCGCTGAGCGGCTGGAGCGCCTTCTGGCGCAGCAGATCCACCAGCTGTTCGTGATCGTTGCAGCGACAGCCCTGCCGCCACGGCGCGCCCCAGGTGGCAATCACCAGCGATGAACGCTGGCTCAGGCCGGTCACCATCTCCGTCAGCACCTGGTTGCCGGAGATGGCCTGTAGCTGAATGTGAAAATTGGCGGAGTGGCGGATCGCCGCCGGGCCGTCATAGGCCTCGTGCGCCTGCTGCTCCTGACGAATAATGGCCTCCAGTGCTGCCAGATGCGGCGGCTGGCAGTGGGCCAGCACGTCCGGCAGATTAGCGACCTCCAGCAGCGCGCGGGTGCGGAAGATGTGCCGCGCCTCTTCTACCGTCGGGCTGGCGACGTGTGCACCACGTTTGGGCGTTAAGGTGACCATTTGCACAGCGGCGAGTCGTTGCAGCACCTTTCGGATGCCGGTACGGCTCACGCCAAACACCTCGGCCAGCGCCTCTTCCGGCAATTTGCTCCCCGGCAGCAACTGATGTTCGACAATTGCGGTCATCAGCGCCTGAAAGATGGATTCGTCTTTGTCATGCAGGTCTGGCGCGGTCTGCAGGCCATTTACGTTGTTCATTCACCACTCCGTGCTTTACCTTTCGTTATCGAATCGTATACATAAAAATAAAATATTGCATACAAGATTTATTATTTTGGCCTGGATCCTGCAACACCGTTTGCACTCCAACTCAACGGGTTTTCATTCACAGGAGCAGGTTTCATGCCAAACAGTCAAAACGCGCAGCAGGGTACGGCCGCTGATTCCGGTGCGGTTTACAGCCCACGTCTTTGCAATGAGGATCTGGCACCCACGCGTGACCAGAACTGGAGCTGGTACAACATCTTTTCATTCTGGATGTCGGACGTTCACAGCATGGGGGATATGTGGTCGCCGCGAGCTTCTTTACGCTCGGGCTGGCAAGCTGGCAGGTGTTACTCTGCCTGCTGGTGGGGATTTGTATTGTGCAACTGTGCGCCAACCTGGTCGCAAAACCGAGCCAGATGGCGGGCGTGCCCTATGCCGTGATCAGCCGTCAGGCGTTCGGCGTCTTTGGGGCGAACATTCCGGCGGTGATCCGCGGGCTTATCGCCTTTGCGTGGTATGGCATCCAAACCTACCTGGCCGCCAACGCCCTGATGCTGGTGGCACTGAAGTTCTGGCCGTCGCTCTCTTCACTCACCACCGGCGCGTTCCTCGGCCTGTCACATCTGGGCTGGATCTGCTTCGCCATCATGTGGGTATTGCAGGCGATGGTTTTCTGGCACGGGATGAGCGCCATCAAGCGCTTCATTGATATCGCCGGTCCGGCGGTATACGTAGTGATGCTGGCCCTTGCGGGCTGGATTGTATACAAGACCGGTTTTGACGGGATCTCCTTTACCCTCGCCAGCAAATCCCTGACCGCGGGCGAGCAAACCTGGCAGATGATCACCGCGACCGCGCTGGTGGTCTCCTACTTCTCCGGCCCGCTGCTCAACTTTGGTGACTTCTCCCGCTACGGGAAAAGCATGGGGGAGATCCGCCGCGGTAACCGCTGGGGTCTGCCGTTTAACTTCCTGCTGTTCTCCATCGTCACCGTGGTGATTGTCTCCGGTACCCAGTCGCTGTTTGGCCGCATGATCACCGACCCGATTGAAACCGTCAGCCGTGTGGGTAACGATCTGGCCGTGGCGATTGGCCTGCTGACGATGATCACCGCCACCATCGGGATTAACATTGTGGCGAACTTTGTCTCGCCAGCCTTTGATTTCTCTAACTGCTCGCCGCAGAAAATCAGCTTCCGCACCGGGGGAATGATTGCTGCCGTCGGCTCGATCCTGCTCACCCCGTGGAACCTGTTCAACTCACCGGAGTTAATCCACTACACCCTGGACGTGCTCGGGGCGTTTATCGGCCCGCTGTTCGGCATACTGATTGCCGATTTCTACCTGATTAAACGCGGCAAGGTGTCGGTTGACGACCTGTTCGATGACACGCCAAAGGGCAAATACTGGTATCGCAACGGCTTTAACCCGAAAGCCATCGGCGCGCTGATCCCGTCCGTTGCCGTGGGCCTGGTGATTAGCTTTATCCCGGCCCTGCATGAGGTGGCGAACTTCAGCTGGTTCATCGGCGTCTTCCTCGGCGGCGTGACCTACCGCTGGCTGGCGCGAGAAGATCGCGAGACAGCAGGAGCGACGACGTTCAGCTCCCGCGTGGCAACGCAAAAAGAGTAACCCTTCCCTCCTCCTCTGGCCGCAGCGTAACTGCGGCCCGTTCATTCTGGCACTGTTCTTGCTGCGCTTTCTCACCCCGCTACGCAAACACGAAGGCAGGAACCATGATGGAATACCAGACTGCGATACGCGGTACATTTTTTGACATTGCCCAGGTCTGCGACAGCGCAGACACCATTGCCGAACACGCGCGCTACCTTGAGGACGGGCTGCTGTTTATTCAGAATGGCCACATTCTGGCGCACATGGCGTGGCAGGAGGGCGAGCAGTATCTTGACCCGCACAAAGGCTACACTGACCTGCGCGGCAAGCTGCTGCTGCCCGGTTTTATCGATACCCATGTGCATTATCCGCAAACGGAGATGATCGGCGCCTTTGGCGAGCAGCTGCTGGAGTGGCTGACCACCTATACCTTCCCGGTGGAGAGCCAGTTTGCCGATGAAGCCTACGCGAAAGAGATCGCCGAATTTTTCATTAACCAGCTGGTGAGTAATGGCACCACCACCGCGCTGGTGTTCTGCACGCTGCATCCGGAATCGGTCGAGGCGCTGTTTACTGAGGCGCTGCGCCTCAACATGCGCCTTATCGCCGGGAAGGTGATGATGGACAGACACGCGCCTGACTACCTGAGCGAGGACGCGAAACAGAGCTACCGGCAGACGCGTGAGCTGATCCAGCGCTGGCATCACCGGGGGCGGCTGGGCTATGCCATTACGCCACGCTTTGCCCCGACGTCATCCCCCGAGTTGCTCGCCGCGGTCAGCCTGCTGAGAGAGGAGTTTCCGGATACCTGGCTGCAAACCCATCTGAGCGAAAACCCAAACGAAGTGGCCTGGGTGAACGACCTCTGGCCGGAGCATGAACGCTATCTGGACGTGTATCACCACTACGGCCTGACCGGCGAGCGCAGCGTGTTTGCCCACGCCATCCACCTGCACCACAGCGAGTGGCAATGCCTGCATGACACCGGTTCGGCGGTGGCGTTTTGCCCCACCTCGAACCTGTTTCTCGGTAGCGGGCTGTTTCGCCTGCCCGCCTGCTGGCAGCACAGAGTGAGGATGGGCATCGGCACTGACGTGGGTGCGGGCACCACCTTCAGCATGCTGCGTACCCTGGGGGAAGCGTACAAGGTGGGTCAGCTCCAGAGCTACCGTCTCCGCGCCAGCGAGGCGTTTTACCACGCCACGCTGGGCGGCGCGCACGCCCTCCGGCTTGACGAGAAGATTGGCAACTTCACGCCCGGCAAAGAGGCGGATTTCGTCGTCATCGACCCGGACGTAACGCCGCTGCAGCGCCTGCGCAATCGCCGCTGCCAGGACATTTACGAGCAGCTCTTTGTGCTGATGACCCTGGGCGATGAGCGCAACATCAGCGAAACCTGGGTCAACGGCGTGCAGGTGTGGTCAGCTGCCCCGGTAGGTTGACCAGCCGCCGGGCGCAATCACAAACGGCAGATGGAAATGCTCGTCTGCCGATTCTCCCGTCACAAACTCAATCTGCGCGCAGGGATAGATCGTCTCGCGGCCTGCGTCGCTAAACCACTTACCGATTTCGGCCACCAGCCGGTAGCGGCCTTTTGCCAGGTTCGGGACGAATTCTGTGATGCGCCCACTGGCGTTCGTGACGCCAGTCGCCATGATCTCCCCGTCCCGCTCAAGATGAACCGTCACGCCCTCGGCGGGTTTCCCCGTTGAAATATCGAGAATATGGGTGCTGAGTGTGCTCATTCGCTAATGACTCCTTCCAGCCGCAGCAGCGTAATTTCCCGCAGCTGTTCCAGCGCGGTCAATACTTCCTGCGTATCGTTGTTTTCCAGCCGCGCGTTCAGCGCCTGTAAGATCTCTTCTCCGCTGCGGCCCTTCGCGCGGATAAGAAAGACCCGTCCGAAACGGGCTTCATAGCGGGCGTTTCCTTCCCGTAACGCCTGCGTCAGGGCAGCATCGCGGTCATTCACCGCGCCCTGTTCCTGGCGCGACAGTGCTGCCTCCGCCTGGGAACCCGCTGGCTTTTCCCCGATACGCGGATGGGCGCTCAGGGCTTGCGTTAACGCCGTCTCATCCCAGCGTTGCGTCAGCGCCAGTGCCGTACTGAACACGTCTTCCCGGCGGGAATAGGGCCGCCCGCGCACCAGGGCTTCAGCCCAGCCGGGGATCGCCACGCAGGGGTGGAGTAGCGCGAGAGATTCTTTCTCAGGAAGCCGATTAAAGTCGTGCAGTGCGATCATAGTATCTCCTTGATTATCCTCTTTCAGGTCATTGCACAAACCACGCCACTCCTTTGCCTGAGCGTGAAACAGTTGATTCCGTATAGCTCAACTGGAAATTTTTGATTCAAAAAAAGGCAAGCTCACCGCGTCTGCGCACCTTAGCAGTGCAAACCTGCCCTTCACAACGCCGTTTTCACCCCGTTGCAGCCTGGTACGCAAATTGCTGAATGGCTTTACACCCTGCAAAAGGAGAGAAGCATGAAAGCAATCGTTATTGGTGCGGGAATTGGCGGCCTGAGCGCCGCTGTTGCGCTGAAGAAAGCGGGCATCGACTGTACCGTGTTTGAAGCCGTCAAAGCGATCAAGCCCGTCGGGGCGGCCATCTCCATCTGGCCTAACGGCGTGAAATGCATGCAGCACCTCGGCATGGGCGACATCATCGAGACGTACGGCGGGCCGATGCGTTTTATGGCCTACAAAGATTACCGGCGCGGCGATACCCTGACCCGCTTTAGCCTCGCGCCGCTGGTCGAGCGCACCGGCGGGCGTCCCTGCCCCGTCTCGCGTGCGGAACTTCAGCGCGAAATGCTGGACTTCTGGGGGCGCGATAACGTGCAGTTTGGCAAGCGCGTCGAACGTGTCCGGGAAGATGACGCGGGCGTGAGCGTCACCTTCACCGATGGCACCGCGGCAACCGGGGATTTTCTGATTGCCGCCGACGGCAGCCACTCGGCGGTTCGTCCGTATGTGCTGGGGTATACGCCGGAGCGCCGCTACGCCGGTTACGTGAACTGGAACGGGCTGGTGAAGATTGATGAAGAGATTGCCCCGGCGCACCAGTGGACCACCTTCGTTGGTGAGGGCAAACGCGTATCGCTGATGCCCGTCTCCGGCGGACGCTTCTACTTCTTCTTTGACGTGCCGCTCCCTGCGGGTCTGGCAGAAGATCGCACCACCCTGCGTGCCGATCTCACGGGCTACTTCCGCGGCTGGGCGCCGCCGGTGCAAAAGCTTATCGCCGCGCTCGATCCTGACACCACTAACCGGATTGAAATCCACGACATCGAACCGTTCGATACCCTGGTGCGCGGCAACGTCGCGCTGCTTGGCGATGCCGGGCACAGCACCACGCCGGATATCGGCCAGGGCGGCTGTGCGGCGATGGAAGATGCCGTGGTGCTGGGCGAATGCCTGCGAGAGAACCACAACATTACGCTGGCGCTGCGACAGTACGAAGCGCTGCGCTGCGACCGGGTGCGTGACCTGGTGCTGAAGGCGCGCAAACGCTGCGACGTCACCCACGGCAAAGACATGACGTTGACGCAGGCCTGGTATCAGGAGCTGAAAGAGGAGACCGGGGAGCGCATCATCAACGGTCTGTGCGAAACCATTCAGGGCGGCCCGTTAGGCTGAACAAGAGGGACAACGATGAAAAGAGAACCGACTCCACCCGCCCACTGTACCTTTGAGCCAGAGGACTGGCTGCGCCTGGCGAAATGCTGGCATCCGGTTGCACGCGCCTGCGACATCGGCCCGGCACCGGTTAAAGCAACCCTGCTGGATGAACAGCTGGTCATTTATCGGATTAACGACCAGGTCGTGGTCGCCCGGGATGTCTGTCCGCACCGCGGCGTGCCGCTGACGCTGGGCTTTCACGATGAGCACGGCATTATTTGTCCGTACCACGGCTTACGCTTCGGAGAGGACGGGCGCTGCAACCGTATCCCGTCCAGCCCCGACCAGCCCGTTCCGGCGAAGCTGAACCTGATTAACTACGCCGTGGAGGAGCGCTTTGGCCTGATCTGGACCTGTCTGGCCTTTGACCCGGACAATCCGGTACCGCTGCCCGCCATGCCGCACTGGGATGACGACGGATTCCAGCAGATTAACTGCCCGGCGTTCGAGGTGAATGGCTTCGCCGGCCGCCAGGTGGAAGGATTTCTGGACGTGGCGCACTTTGCCTGGATCCACACCGATACCTTTGCCGATCCCAATAATCAACTGGTTCCCACCTATCAGCCGCAGGAGACGCCGTTCGGTTTCGTGGCCGATTACTGGAGTTCCGTGAGCAACTATCCCGCCAGTTCAGATGTCCAGGCTCCGGAGGGCTTCCAGTGGCTGCGTCATTTTGAAATGCATCTGCCGTTTACCGCCACGCTGACGATCCATTTCCCGGGGGAATCCCGACTGGTGATTATGAACGCCGCGTCGCCAGTATCATCGCGGGTGACCCGGATGTTCGCCCCTATCGCGCGCAACTTCGATCTGCATATTCCGGTGGAAGATGTGCATGCCTTCAATCTGCGCATTTTTGAAGAAGACCGTCTGATGGTCGAAACCCAGCGCCCGGAAAGCCTGCCGCTGGATCTGACGCTCGAAGCCCATATCCCGGCGGATAAAAGCTCGATTGCCTACCGTCGGGGACTGAAAAAGATGGGATTCGGCGAATTTTTCCTGGTATGACGGAGGCCAATATGTTGAGCGTTATCGTTGATGGGCTGTGGCGTGAGGGGGATAAAAGCCTCGCCGTCAGGCTGGTGGCGGAAAACGGCGCCGCGCTACCGGCGTGGCAGCCCGGCGCGCATATTGATGTGCACCTGCCCTGCGGCCTGGTGCGCCAGTATTCCCTGACCGGAGCCTGTGAGGACGAGGGGTATCTTATCTGCGTGGGGCGCGAAACCGCCTCGCGCGGCGGGTCGCGCTACGTTCACGAGACGCTGCGGCCTGGACAGAAACTCACGATCTCCGCCCCACGCAATCTGTTCCCGCTCGTTCAGTCAGAGCGGGTTTTACTCCTGGCTGCGGGCATTGGCATTACGCCGCTGTTTGCGATGGCCCTGCAGCTGAAGGCGGCCGGAACGCCGTTTACGCTGCATTATTACGTTAAAAATCGCGAAAGCGCGGCGTTTGTTCGGGAACTCTCAAAGTACGGTGAGTGCATCATTCATACCCTCAGCCCCCGCTCAGCGCTGGCAGAACATCTCCCCATACCGGAAGCGGGACTGCATGCCTGGGTGTGCGGACCTGCGGGTTTTATGGAGAAAGTCCGCAATGTGGCAACGACGAAGGGATGGGATAACGCCCACATTCACAGCGAGGCGTTTCAGCCTGCTGCGCCTGCCGCTGGTCATGAAACCGGCGAGATCTTTACCGTTAAACTGGCCTCCACCGGGGAGCGCTGGCCGGTGCCTGCGGATAAAACCATTGCCCAAGTCTTACAGGCAAACGGCGTAGACGTACCGCTGTCCTGTGAAATGGGGATCTGCGGCGCCTGCCTGACGCCGGTGATTGACGGCGTGGTGGATCACCGGGACAGCGTGCAGTCGGAGGCGGAAAAAGGCGCAACAAACCAGCAGGTGGCGCTGTGCTGCTCGCGGAGCCATTCGGGGGAGCTGGTGATTGGGCTGTAAAACGACATCAACATTTTAGCGGCCCTTCTTGCCGGGTGGCGCTGTGCTTACCCGGCCTACAATCCGTAACAATATCAATATATTGCACTATTCATTGTAGGCCCGTGCAAGCGTAGCGCCGCCGGGCGAAACTCACACATCGCTTTTTGCCAGCCCGTAAACGGGATCGCTATCCTGCCACGCGTACTCAATATGGCTGGCCTGCTCGCGCGCCAGGGCATCATCGCCCTGTAATCGCGCCGCCAGGGTAAAGGCGAAATCAAATACGTTACCCAGGCCGCGACCGCTCAGCAGATTGCCGTCTTCCACCACCTCGGCATCGACGTACCTGCCCTCGCTGACTGTTTTCCACAGATCGCCGGAACAGACGTAGCGGCGCCCCTTCAGCAGCCCGTTACCGCCCAGCACACGGGCGGCGGCGGAACAAATCGGGCAGATATATTTGCCCATTTCATCGTGGCGGCGGACGAAGGCGATGACCTCCGCGCTTTTCGCCAGGTTAACGCTGCCCTCCGGGCCGCCCGGTAACACCACGGCGTCAAAGGTGCAATCGAAACTGGCCTTCAGGGTGCTGTCCGCCACCATTGAGATGGCGTGATAGCTCACCACTTCGCGGCTCTCGCCGCAGGCAATCGTCTGCACCGTAATATTCAGGCGACGCAGGATATCAATGGTGACGATCGCTTCCCCCTCTTCAAAACCGGGGGCTAATAGCACGGCTACGCTTTTCATTTTGCTCTCCATGGCTTCAGGGTTACCAGTACGGGTGCCAAATCTGTCGCAGCCGCGCCAGCAGCTCAAGATAGAAATAGTCTCCCCAGCTACAGCACTGATCGACCCCCTTGCCGCTGCCCATATGATAAACCGAGTGTTGCAGCAGCCCTTCGGTCGGATCGTCGTCGTGGGCAAGGTAGTTATCGGTCAGCGACAGCGCAATACGCAGCGCCATCTCTTCGTAATACGCACGGTTTGCGTCGAGCGTCGGCAGCGCCTTGACCAGCTCCAGCAGACCGCAAGCGGCAATCGCCGCCGCTGAACTGTCGCGCACGGCGTCGGTGCCGAGCAGCGCCAGATCCCAGTGGCACACATCATCTTCCGGCAAACGGTTGAGGAAGTAATGTGCCAGGCTGCGTGACAGCTCAACCATCTGCTTATCGCCGGTGTGCTGATAGCTGAGCAGGAAGCCGTAAATGCCCCATGCCTGCCCGCGCGACCAGCACGAGGTATCGCTGTAGCCCTGATGGGTGTTGCCAAAGCGCGGCTCACCCGTCTGCACATCCATATAGTAAGTGTGATACGTCGAGGCATCTTCCCGCACGATATAGTTCGCGGCCTGTCCGGCGTGAGCCGTCGCCGCTTGCGCATAGCGCGGATCTCCGGTCTGTTCGCTGGCCCAGTACAGCAGCGGCAGGTTCATGTTGCAGTCGATGATCATTCGCCCCTGCTGCTCCGGGTCGTTTAAATCACCCCATGCCTGGATAATCCTGGCCGTTGGGTTAAAACGCTCCATCAGGCGCTCGGCTGCCAGCAGCGCCGACCGGCGAGCGGCTTCGTTGCCGGTGAGGCGCCAGGCGCTGATGCAGGAGAGCGAATAGAGAAAACCAAGATCGTGCGTTGCCGTGTCGATACGCTGCTCAATACGCCGGGCGAACGACGGTAAATAGCGCTCGGCGGCGTCACGATAATGCGCTTTGCCCGTCATCTCCCACGCCAGCCACAGCTGGCCTGGCCAAAAACTGGTGGTCCATTCCACGTTATCGGTGCGCGGCCAGACGCCGTTCTCACAGGCTTCGCCGGGGAATTTATCGCCGAAGGCAACAATATTTTTGTCGAGCTTGCGCGTTACGCGGGTTAACGCCGCTTCCAGCTTCTGGCTCAGGGCCAGGCGATCGACCTGATGCAGTTCGATCGGCCGCAGCGCTTCGGTGATAACAGATTTGATCATAACAACTCCTGAATTAATGTTTGGCCGGTTCAACCGGGGCGGAATCTAATGTTGGAGCAAAGGGGCGTGAGACATCGCACTTAGACTGGCAGCGCGACAGCGTAAAGGCGGAAATCAGCGTAAATATCAGGGCGCAGCAGCCCATCAGCAGATAGGTATGCTCAAAGCCTATCCTGTCGTACAAATAGCCAGCAGGTGGGGCGACCACAATCGACCCCACGTAAATCATCGCCTGGTAGCCCAGCAGGTACATCGTGGCGTTAACCCGACGATGGAAATGTTCGGCGATGTATTTGAAGACCGAGATCAGCAGCAGCGCGATCTCGACGCCATAAAACGGTTTGATGATAGAGATCACTATCGGGTCACTGGTGAGTCCGGAGGCGATCAGCCGAGCCCCGACCACGCAGCCGCAGAACACCAGGCCGCGCTTGGCGCCGTAGTGATTCACCAGCCACGGGATACACATCATCATCAGGAATTCCATACCCGACTGGACGGTGCTCAGGTAGCCGTACCAGGCATTTCCCTGCTCTTTGGTGGCGAAGAATGATACGAAGTAGCGCGGGAATTGCTGTTCGGCGATAAACATCATCCACGCCACCCCGGCGACGTAGAGGCTGAACATCCAGAATTTGCGGTTTTTCAGGAGCATCAGCACATCGGCGAAGACAATCTTATTCGCGGAAATAACGCTGTTATTACGCAGCTGCTCATCGCCGATTTTGAGGCTAATCAGCACCAGCAGCATCAGTACCGAGGTACCGCTGCTGAGCAGAAAGTTGGCCAGCGGCGTGACGTTAAACAACAGCCCGGAGACCGAAGCCGCCATCGCCCAGCCCAGCGAACCCCACATTCTGATACGGCCAAACTCCAGCCCGTACAGGCGGCTAAAGCGGTCTGCGTAAGATTCAGACGCCGCCACGCCAGCGTACCAGCCCAGGCTCAGATACAGCGCGCCGATGATAATCCCGGCCATCGCATGGCTTTCCAGCAGCGGCTGGTACACCAGCGCAAAAAACGGTGCCATCAGCGCAGAAATGGCGCAGACAAAATAGAGCAGCCACTTGCTCATGCCGATTTTGTCCATGATGTAGCCATACACCGGCTTCAGGACAACCGCGAAGACGCCATTGATGGCGAACACGCTGCCGATAGTGATGCTATCGAGGCCCACTTTCTGGCTCAGCCACAAGGCGTACAGGCCAAAGCTGGATGACCAGGTGAAGAAGTAGAGAAAAATAAAGGTACTCATTTTGTACTGTGCGGCGCGTACGGACGATGATGTGCTCATAGCGATGTCTCCGGGGCCAGAACGAGCGTCGTTTTTTGTCGTGCCATCACGAAGCGTACCGCGTCATCGCTAATGAAGGCCTGCGGGCAGTGTTGCGGATCGAAGCCTGCGGCATTTCCCGCCCACACCGCGCTTATCAGCAAATGCGTGCCGGGATCGAGTTCGCCGCGCAGCAGCGGCACTGCCGCGCGCTCGGCAAACAACAGATTACTGTTTGGTGGCGTCACCACCGTTTCGCCGCGGCGGGCGTGCGGATGTAAACAGAAAATGGCTGAGGCATCCTGGGCATTGCGTAACCAGCAGGCGCTTTCCATCTCCTGCGCCTGCGGCTGTGGGCGGTTCGCGAGGCTAAAGCCCCCTTCCGCGCAATCCAGCTCGCGTTGAGTATTGATACGATGGACGCGCAGTTGCCAGTCGCCCAGCGCCAGCAGCCAGCTCTCAATCACCACGTCGCGCCACGGCAGCCAGCGGCTGTATATGGTACCGTCGGCGGTGACCACGTGCTGGCATTCACGGCGGCCACGCCAGTAGTTATCTTTTTCGGCCAGCAGCAGCATCGAATCGGGTGCGGCATGGTTCAGGCCGTAGCGCCCGCGTTCGAGGGTGAAGCCAAAGCGGGTGGAATAGGCAAATTTGCAGTATTTCGCTTCGGTATTCACGAAGTTGTTCAGCTCCAGCTGGCCGGACGTCAGCATCCACAGGTGATCGGCCTGATGCACCACCACCTGATCCGCGTGGGCTATCGTGTGCTGCGCGGGCAATGGCGGCAGCGGCAGCTCGGCCGCCTGCCAGAAGGCGTCGCCCTCATCTAATGCCAGTACCAGCAGGGTCTTCAGGCCCCAGTACGGTGAACCCGGCGCGTTGTAGTCTTCCGCCATCACCAGATTCGGGTAGCTGTAGCCGACGCTCAGTATGCCGTCACGGTCGAATATCGGCTGCTTCAGCCACCAGCGCAGATGGCGCAGCACGATGCCCTTAATTACGCCCGGCGAAAAGACCTCCAGCCCGGCGAAAGCCGCCGCACTCCAGAACGCCGCCTCGGCAAAGCGGTAGGTCAGGCTACGGCCAAACGGGATCGCCGCGCCGTCTTCGGCAAAGAAATGAATGAAGTCAGAGGAGAAACGCGCGGCGCGATCGCGCAGGGTTGGGCACCGCGTTGGATCGACATCGGCCATTAGCTTCGCGTAAATCAGTCCATAGAAATGGAAGCCCATCGAGATGTAATAGTCGCGCGGCCGGCCCGGTCCATCGGAGTACCAGCCATCGCCAAGATAGTAGTGCTCCATGGCAGCGAAATGATTTTCCAGCGCCTGCGGATGGGTCGGCATGCCACAATAATGGAAGCCAACCTGCACCAGAATCGGAAAGAAGTGCCAGTTGTTATCGGGGATATCCTGGGTCTCGCACTGCTTTAGCCAGCGCCATAGATTCTCTTTCTCCGTCTCAGTGAAATGTGCCAGTACGGTTTCGCCCGCCAGCGCCAGCATTAACCCGTAAGCCGCCATTTCGACGATTCGCTGATCGAAAGGGCCGACATCGCCCCAGTAATCAGCATGCTGCGGATTGGTGCCGTTTTTTATCGCCTGTAAATAGAAAGAGAAGTGTTGCGGCTCGCTGCCGCCAGCCAACAATGGCGTGATGCCCCACAGCAGGCGGGAAAAGGTTTCCATGCTCGCGACCTGCTGGCCGTAGTGAGCGGTAAAGTTCGCTAAATCAATGCGGCTGGCGTCTTTTTTAAAATAAGGCGTCACCGCGTTCAGCATATCGTTAACCAGCCGCAGTACCTCATCACGGCTCGTCAGTGGGTTATCCACATGAATATTTTCAGGTTGCACAGGGTCCTCCCGCATAACACGAGGGTAGAGATAAGTTATTGTTATTTGGCTTTTTAAAGCCACGAGTGCGACGTCTGAATGAAGAGTAACCGCTTTTATTCCCGGTGCTGAGTGAGCAGACTCACAAAATTAAACCGGCATTTCATTTTTGCTGGATTTTGTCGATCGAGAGAGGGATAAATTACAAATGATGGTCTAAAAATTTAAATCTGTTGTCCTGGAGGGAAAATGGGTGAAACGCAACTGCTGGAACGCATTACGCTCGATCGGCAGGCCATTTCATTTAACCGCATGTACACCACCAGCGCGGTTTACTACCACTGGCATCAGTGCGTTGAATTGCTCTATATTTCCAGCGGTTATGGCATCGTGGTGGTGGACAATCAGCACTACACCGCCCGTCCGGGGCGTTTATTTGTTTTCCCGCCCTTCCGTTTGCACAAAGTGCAGGTCGATCATAGCGATAAGAACCCCTATCACCGCACCACCATGCACATTGCGCAATCGGTCGTCGAAAGTGCGCTCAGCACCTTTCCGCGCCATCAGGCCCGCTTCGCCTCGCTGGCCGCCAGCAATCTCCCGGCACAAATTTACGATCTCAGCACGCACGCGCCGTTTATTGAAAGAATACTTGAACAGTTTCAGCGCCTGGAGGACAACGCGCAGACCGAGGCCTGCGAGGTGGCATTTCTGGTGATGCAGCTCATGACATGTCTGCCCGAGCAGCCGCAGCCCTACCCGCCGCGCCAGCAGACCGTCGCCTCGCGGATAATGAGCTGGGTCGAAGCCCACTATGCCAGCAAGTTTTCGCTCGATCGGTTAGCGCACGACCTGGGGCTCTCGCGAAGCTATACCTCACGCATTTTCCGCCAGCAGACCGGCGGTAGCATCCACGAATATTTGCTGACCCGGCGGATTAAAAGCAGCTGCGATCTGTTACGGTACAGCGATGAGCCTGTTGACGCCATTGCACTGGCAGTGGGGTTTAGCGAGGTGACCTATTTCATTACCTGCTTTAAAAAGATGATGCGTCAGACGCCGCTGCAGTATCGACGGAGTAACTCCGGCACCAGAATTCCCGGTTAAGGCGGTTTTAACAAACAAAAAACCCAGGTCGCATAACGACCTGGGTTTCGAATTTGGCGGAAGCGTAGACCTCTTAACTAAGATCTAACTCAATCCAAACAAATCCAATTATTCCTTTAATATCATTTAGTTATTTACAAACCTCATTTAAACCTGTTCAATCAAATCCACTAATAGCCACAACAAATGGCATACCGAATGGCATACTGGATTTCGAGGAAAACCCATGGCTGTAATCACCGACACCAAAGCAAAAAATATCAAACCGGACGATAAACCAATCCCTCATGGAAGTGTCACGGGCCTGGCACTTCACCCATCCTCAAAACGTGGGCGAGGAAAGTGGGTCCTGCGCTTTATTAGTCCTCAAACACAAAAACGCCGTAACGCGGGCCTTGGCATCTACCCTGAAGTCAGTATCGCAGAAGCCGCAAAGCTAGCCAGGGCTATGCGCGAGCAGTTAGCAGCAGGTACCGATCCACTCGAATTACAAAACAAGGAAAAAGTGGTAGTCCCAACTTTCGAAGAAGCTGCACGAAAAGTTCATACTGAATTGCTGCCTGGCTGGAAAAACGACAAACATGGCAAGCAGTGGATTTCCACGCTGGAGAAACACGTACTCCCTCTTATCGGTTCGATGAAACTAGATACTCTCACCGCTGCCAAGATTGCAGCAGTATTGCGCCCTATCTGGTTATCACATTCAGAAACAGCCAGAAGAACTAGACAACGTATCCACACTGTAATGGCTTGGGGATGGGCTCATGGGTATTGTTCAGCTAATCCAGTAGATGTGGTAGGTCTTTTGCTTCCTCAGCAGGCAAGTGCCACTATTCGTCGGGTCCACCAGCCTGCAATGCCATGGGAAAAAATCCCTGTATTTCTACAGACATATTTCAATCCTGAAGAGGTATTCAACGTAAGCCAATCATTAATGTTGTATGTAATTTTGACAGCATGTCGTTCTGGTGAGGCAAGGTCTATGCACTGGTCTGAGATTGACTTTAAAAATAGAGTCTGGGTAATTCCGGCTGAAAAAATGAAGGCAGGAATACTGCATCGCGTGCCTTTATCAGAGCAAGCTCTTACCGTTCTCGAAAAAATGCGTGGTTTGCACAAAGAGCTTGTTTTCCCCTCTCCTCGTAAGCAGGTTGTTTTATCCGATATGGTACTCACCTCGTTTTTACGAAGAGCAAACGCTGAAAGTGATGTTCCTGGTAGGGTAGCGACTGCTCATGGCTTCCGCTCTAGTTTTCGCGACTGGTGTAGCGAACATGGATACCCACGCGATTTAGCGGAACGTGCATTAGCCCATACGGTGAAGAATAAAGTTGAAGCGGCTTATCACCGCACTGATCTGCTTGAGCTGCGTCGCCCGATGATGCAGGCATGGGCTGATTATGTTTTTTCAGTGGTGAAATAAATTTTCTCAGCGCCTTTCAAGGCGCTTTTTTATTTAACTGTTGCATCAAACGCAGCCTTAACTATTGCATTTTCTCTGGACCAATCTTCACTCATGCGGGGAATACTGGCTTGCCCAGACCATGTGCTGACATATAAGCCTAGCAGGAGTGGTACAGATAGCGCCGGGGGTACTGTCACGACTACGTAGATGGAGAAAGTTGTTTCCAGTTGCTTAAGCCAGAACGGACAAAGAAAAAAGATTTGTGGGGCACGGGAAGTAGCCTATACTGGCATTTTTTATTACATCGAAATGTTTTATGACAGAAAGCTTCGGTATGGTTAGAATAATAATATGCCGCCACCGAAAAAGGGTAAAATATAAACAATAGCTAAGAAGAATCAATGTTAACCGTTGTAATTAGACAAGTTAACATTTCTTCCCCCTACCTAAATCACGTCTCAATCTTAAAAGTTGATGGAATCTTCGAACCATCAGGAAGATATGTATAGACTGTTGAAATCATCTCTCCGCCAGGTCCAAGCTTGGTAATCAACAAAGCTACAAAATTCGCTCCGACAGTTTCATCCTTTACGATCTGTAACATAGAAAGATCGTCTTTTCTGCTTGGATATGGCTCAAATGAAGGGTGTGAGTGCCATTCACCGATATAATTGAAGCGTGCATAATCGTAGCCAGTTTCTTGAAAAAAAGCACGGAGCCCACCAATAGCATCTTCAATTCGTCTGATAAAGGATGCAAGCGTACCCTGACGATGTATGGTTATCTCACGAACGATGAAAACATTATTCCCGACATTTTCACCCATAAGAATACCGCCAACTTCACGTTGACCAGCTTTTTGGAGCGCTGCCCTCATTAAATTATGTTGCTTAGTCGGTAGAATCAGAGTTAGCACTTTGTTTTCCTTCATACATATTTATCAATGCCTTTGCAACTTCGACCCTATCTTCATCTCTCACAGCATTTTCGTCGCGTTCCCAGCCTTCTCCACTTATTTCAACTGGCCGTGTGTCAAACGGCTCCTCGAAAATCCATTCACGACGCATACCAAGCAAGTACAAAGAATACGGGAATTCGCTTGGCTCTCTGCATAAAGCAGTATCCACAGCCAGCCGTGTCAGTGCAGTGGTAATAAAGCCCACGTCGCTGTCGTATGCAATAAGTGGTTGTTCATCACTCCCATCGTAGCTAGCCATATTCTTGAAAGGTGCTTCGGGGAGGGTTGAGAGATAAGAATGGTAAGCGTCACGCACAGCTAATGGATTTGGGTCGTGTTTAGGGCGTGCTCGCGCGATCATGCCTCCGTAACCACCTGCGAATATCTCCCCCCAGCACATAGGTATTCTATTTCGCTGGGCAGTCGCTGCTAACAACAAAAAGACTTCTGGATTAGCTGTGGCGTCGATCAACAAGTCGCAATTAGACAGATCTTTTAATGCAGCTGCTGCTGTCACCGCCGACTCTTGTCCCGCAAGACGAATAATCTTTACATCTACTTTCACTCCAGCCGCTATAAGCGCTAAAGTATTGCTTACGGCCCATGCCTTATGCGCTCCCACATGGGCCCACCCCAACTCATGACGCACCAAGTTGCCCGGAGTGAGATAATCGTCATCGATTAATAAGAACTGTCTAACACCTGAACGAGAAAGGGAAATCGCAAGTTTGCTGCCTACGGATCCCAGCCCAACAATTCCTATGCGGACCTTACTCAACTTCAGTGATTCTTCCGAAAGCCTTAAGGCTGAGCTCGGAGAGCTGACAACTCGATGTTCCCGTAGCACTGGTTGCTCCCCAGAATCTATCAGGAATACTCGCAGTGATGTCCACTCTTTGCCTAGTAATATGATCGTCCGAGCCTTGTACTTATCCCCTTCCTTAATCAGAACGTCATCGGTGTTAAAACCGGCCATCATCAACATCTGGATTAAAGCTTCTACGGAATCTAAGGATTGCCTCTGGCTAAAGTAGTCGCTTCTATAGACCCAACCCTCATAAGATAATGACAAAATACTAATAAAATCGATGAGCCCTTGAGGGATATCGGAAATATTTCGCAGTTCATTCTGTGCGTCAGCGACTCTTGCTATGAACATTACCGCCGACCCTTCGTTGTACACCGTTGAAGATGATATTCGGGTTCTGGACGGAAGTGGGAGCGCAGTAAAAATATTTTCAACTTCGGAGGTAGGGACATAACGTCGAAATATAAAATTAAGGTTCTGCCCCTCTGTCAAGCGATGCGCAGAGGGAACAGAATGAGGTAACTCAGGATGCTGTTCTGTACTTAGCAACTCGTATGCACTGCGTACCATATCTGCACCAGTCACATTGCTATGCCAGTTATCTGCCCGCCACTGCAAGCACAGAGAGCCACCCACGCCATATTGATGACTAGTCCATCGCTCTGATTTATCTCGCGGACATATGGAGGGCGGAGAATCCGGGAACGAGTCCGGATATTTCATCTCCCCTGCAAACAATCGTCCATGGATATACATGTCGATATCAACGGTGATCGAGCCCTCTTCAGATATACGCCAAGCTGTGCTTAGCCAACCCGTCTCGGTTTCAAGATGCGTGAGTTCATCCTTCTCCCTCAGGAAACGCACGGGATCGTCCATAGCCCACTTCATGAGGCAAACCCCGATGATTTGTTAGGTTGTACGGGATGACTAGGAAAAGATAAAGTAGTCGAGGCAGCAACCGCAGGCCGTAACAGCGATTTAGATGTAGTGGTAAACTGAGCACTGAAATAGGTTGTATTAAACACCTCATCCCAGGCGTCGCCAGCCTTTTTACTTGTGCAATCTTGCTCGTCTAAAACTTTCAATACCTCCAGCGCATCTCCCAGACACCCCCGGAAAAAAATAACGCATTCGTCGTCTTCTTCTGCAAGATTTTTATCAGTAAATACCGGGTGGGATATACGTTGACTTACGTCTAACTGCAATTTGATTGCCTTCCATGTATCACGTAAAGCATCATCATCCCGATTTGGACAGGCAATAAAATTGTCTACAACTAACTTAGAAATACAAATGCCACTGGTTGTCTTTTTTTTCCAGGCATTACGGCTTCTAGCCATTTTCTTAGTAAGTTTGGTGATACGGCGCATCTGACTGGTATCTGATTCCCCTGTTTTCAGTTCATTACCAACGGCATCGTTGTACCAGCTCGTGACCTTACGTGCATCTGACTTAGTCCATTCGTCGCCACTTGCTAATTCATACTCTATGACGTCATTCCCCCAAATATCTTTAGAGCAGGTCGTACGATAAATTGGAATATCGATGTGATAGCCATCGGGATACTCTTGACGCACACAATTAGTTTTGACAACCGCATCGTACGCCAACCGGTCATCCTTCAATGCCTTCTTAACCCGCTTACGAACATCAAGCGCACTAAGATAATCGCCTTCAGCGTTCTTAAGATCTTCCTTATCGAAATACGCACCATCATCAATATCATAGTCACATGCATCATCCTGAACCATTGTCCGCATCGCATATGAGCCCTGAGAGCTAAATTTCTTTGGCAAAGGATGCCCAGCCTTTGTCAATCCATTTTGGAGCCTTGTTCGGCCATTGTCACGGCGGCTACGCATTTCTGCCTGCTCTGCGTTAGAAAGGTTCACTTCTTCTGAGTGATACCCTTTCATCTCTTTATTACAATCAATAATGGTCATGAGGATCCTCGGATTTAATGACAACTATAATTGGACGAGCTAGCCAATGCAGTTCGAAACGCGCCCATTTTACTTACTGATTCTGCCGTAGCCCAAGCGTAATCAACATCTGAGATGGCTTGCCGGGCAAGCGCATTTAGCACCCTAGGACGTGCATCGTCCATATTTTCTAAATACTTCTGGAGTTCTCCTGATGGGCATTGTGCCGGAAGTCGATATGCAAAACTCCCATCTCCTCGCAGCTCCGCGATTTTACAAGCCAGGTAGTCGTACGCAATTGCCTGTGAATTCATACTTACAGTGATAGCCTTAATTCCTGCCCCCCATCCCCAGACACCTCGGTGCAATTTATCAGCACTCATAAGTTCTTCGCCTCCCTGCACTGGAAGCGTACCGAGCATAAATAACTGAATCGGACGCTCACTCTCTCCTCTCTGTTGAAGGATTTCATGAGCTTCTATCATTCCCACAGCTCCCGGATTATTTGCCCAGAGCCCCCCATCAACATAATCAACTGTTGCTCCGCCACCTGGTTCAGATAAACGAGCTATTGATCTCAGGATAGGAGCAGCACTAGTTGCCATACAGGCATCGACCAATAGTCGGTCGTTGTCGCGTCCATTAAGACGATTCATATGAGGGGTTTTGAAAACTGTGGCAGCATGGCGATTAAGATCTACTGCTGTGATGGCTAACCCAATTCCACGACGAATATAGACTTGCCCCATAGTTTCGGTACCAAAGGAGTCTGAAAGGATTGCTCGCAAGGCTTGATCCCCAGATGCAAGGCCAGAAAAAAGGGCACGAACAAACTTCCCCAGTACAGGTAAAGCACGTAATCGTTGCCGCGGGAAAATTTTTCCACCATGCACTTGATAAAGATCAACAACCTTATCAAGTGAGACCCCCGCAGCAAGCGCGCAGGCAACTATCCCGCCCGTACTGGTTCCTACAATTAAATCGAACGCTTTGCCTGGATCTATGGCTCCTTCGCCAGATTTATGCAGACGCTGCGCGAATGTATTGAGATACGTCGCTTGATAAACGCCACGCATACCACCGCCATCTAAACAAAGGACACGAAATGGTTTAACTTCCACTGTATATACCAAAAATTGACTCGACCTTTACAAGATATAGTATCTTATTTTCCGAATTCAAGTAGCTATCTGACCTGCTCCACGTTGATTAATACACACCGATGTTAGTAATGTCTTCATAAGCCACATGAGGACATCCCCATGAAGAAGCGTTTTTCCGACAAACAGATCATCAGTATCCTCCGCGAGGCTGAAGCCGGGGTTTCTGCCCATGAGCTCTGCCGTAAGCACGCCATTTCCGACGCCACCTTTTACACCTGGCGCAAGAAGTATGGCGGTATGCTGGTGCTGCTGTACGGGCAGGTGAGCGGTAAGGTCATGGCGGCACGTGAGGTCACCGGCACTACTGGCGGGAAAACGGAAAGCAGCATGAGCAGTCCGCCGGAGCAGATAGCCGCTGCAAAGTGATTACAGAACCAGCAGCAGAATACCGCACTGGCGGGCCGTCAGGCTGGTGGAATTATTGAACCTGATGCAGGACATCGGATCATTGGGCGGATCACGGCGGTATTTAACCCATAAACCGCGGTGATACAGACCGCGACCAGGTCAGGAGCGGGCTTCAGATTTAAACATTGCGTTACCTGCACACCCGTTCAGACATAAAGGGATTGATATATTAGCGTAAAGCAAGAGGATGGATAATGGCGGTATCTCTGGAAACATATTTTAACTATCTGGATGGGCGCGGGTTCATTCGTGAGTACCAGAGTACGGTGCGTGCACGTCTCAGAGATGGAGGGTAGCGAGTGGAGCGTGTTCTTTCGCTTGAGTTGAATATCCCACCTATCTGGCAAGAGATTATGCTGCCGGAAGAAGCTCGAGATTTGATCAGACGTCACGAGGGGCGGACAGACGCGCTACCTTCGGCTATAGCGAATAGATTAACAAGACTGGGATTTATATCGGCAAGTGGGAGGGCCAATATTAATGGCGGCCCACGCCGCTACATTCTGAGAGCCCATACTTTCCCGATTAGCAGGAATTTCTACCGGCATTTTATTCTGCCAAATCTAAAACACTCCTTCATCCCCGACAACCAAAGGTTTTCCCGGGCAATGACCAGCGCTCCGGTTATCAATGCTCAACGTCGTGAGGAGGAGATGAACCGTTATCTGAATAATGAAGCCTTTCGGAGTCCACAGGAGGCAACAGATTTTCTCAATAATCTTTTCACGGATTTTTAGTATTACAGGGAAGGCAGGGATAAAAATCTGCAACATGAAAAAAAATTTGTTGATTCGCCCGCACCTACTGCGGGCATTAGTATCTACCCTGAAGTCAGTATCGCTGAAGCAGCAAAGCTGGCCAGGGCTATGCGCGAGCAATTAGCAGCAGGCACCGATCCACTCGAATTACAAAACAAAGAAAAAGTGGTAGTCTCAACTTTCGAAGAAGCTGCACGAAAAGTTCATACTGAATTGCTGCCTGGCTGGAAAAACGATAAACATGGATAACAGGGGATCTCCACGCTTGAAAGGTATGTGTTCCCGTTTATCGGCTCGATGAAACTGAATAGCCTCGTAACACCTAACATTGCAGCTGTATTGCGTCCCCTCTGATTGCCTCTTTCAGAAACTTCCAGAAGAACACGACAACGTGTTCACACTGTAATGGCATGGTGGTGGGCCCATGGGTATTGTTCAGCTACCCCAGTAGATATGGTAGGTCATTTACTTTCCCAACAGACCAGTTCCACTATCTGCAGAGTTCACCAAACTGCAATGCCCTGGAATAATATCCCACTGTATATGGCCATACAGCCAGAGCATGAAGAAATATTCACCGTAAGCCAAGCATTAATGACATATATTATTTTGACTACCTGTCGTGCCGGTGAGGCGAGGTTTATGTGCTGGTCTGATATTGATTTTAAGAACAGAGTCTGGACTATTGCTGCAGAAAGAATGAAGGCAGGGATCCAACATCGGGTATCTCTGCCAAACTAGGCCCTTGTCGTTCTCGAAAAAAATGCGTGGATTGCATCAAGTTCTCGTATTCCCTTCCCCGCGTAAGAAGAGCCTTTTATCCGATATGGTGCTCACACCTTTTTTAAGAAGAACAAATGCAGAAAGTGATGTTCCTGGTCAGGTAGCAACAGCTCATGGTTTCCGCTCGAGCTTTCGCGACTGGTATAGCGAGCATTGCTACCCACGCGATTTAGCGGAACGTGCATTAGCCGATACCGTGAAAAACAAAGTTGAAGCAGCGTATCACCGTACTGATCTGCTTGAACTGCGTCGCCCGATCATCCAAGCCTGGGCTGATTACGTCTTTTCATTAGTTAAATAGATTTACTGTGCGCCTTTCGGGCCGCTTTTCTTTTTCGTTCAACGATTACATCAAAAGCAGCTTTCACATCGACATCATATCTTGACCAGTCGCTAATAAGGCGAGGAATGCGGTCATATGTCTCAGTCTGGTTATTTTTTAATTTCTGCCCCTCTGAATAACCGGGAAAATAAGACTGTCTTATAAAGGTATATAAATCGTCATGAATTGCATTTATAGCCTGTTCTTTGCTTTTCCAGCCTCCTTCCCGTTGTCTGACCTGCAACAAGCGAATAACTTCGGCCTTGAGAGGGGAAAACATAGCAGCTTTGGCTTTGCCTCCATGAGTCGCCTTTTCTTTTTTGATTGCGTCTGTCTGCTGCCAGATTGCGTGTTCGACCATCCCTCTACAGAAATCGATTAGTTCGAGAGATTTCATTAGCCACTTGACACCCACACACCAATCAGATGCAACGAAATGAAGCCCGGAATACCAGAAAATCGCTGCCATAAAGATCTGCTCACTGACCATCTCCTGGAATGTATCGGCATCTTCGCTTAACATCTGATGCTGCATCTGCTCAAACTCCCGACTTTTCACTGAACTCTGTACAAGTTCGACCACTATTGCGTCAATATCGGGATCGTCCCCACACAAGCTGGAAACATCGATTTGCCAGCCAACAATATGTAAATTGAATAACAATAGTTCTCTTTTCTTCTTAAACGATGCTTTCAGTTCATCAATCAAAAAAATAAAATTATAATTACACACAATTCAATCACCTACGCTGTGTAAAAAATGAGGTAATGCAGCCGTATGGTTTAGAACTGCATCAATGGTTAACCTTCCTCTCATCCAAAACAAACCAGATTATGAGGAAAAACACTATGCCATCATCTAACGTAAAAATCCTGCGTATGCGTTCAGTAGTGCAAAAACTCGGCATCGCCCGATCAACAATTTACGATTGGCTCAACCCAGAGTCCCCACGTCACGATGCAACCTTCCCAAAACAGCGTCAGTTAGGGCAACAGTCTGTAGGATGGATAGAAGCAGAGCTGGATGAATGGTTACTTCAACGCAAGACACTTACTGAGTGAGCACGGCATGAACGAATTTCAGTTAGCTAACTGAATGTTTAAAACGGCGCGAACCAACGCAGGTAAGCGCCTTATTATGAAAGTGACTACCCATTACTCTGCACTCCAGCGAACAATCGCAAACATTAACGGACTATAAGGGTAATCGTTAAGGTCTTGTAGCTGCCTTTAGTGATAAAATGCCTATTCCGATGATTCCGGTCAGTAATTACACCTCAGAAGGAATGGTGGGAGTTTCGCAATGCGCTGCGTTACTTCAACCGTGATTGTACTTGGAATCCCCCGCCCACCGCCAAATGCTTGCACCAAGTATCAGGGTTCTGCGTAAGAACGAGTACGCCTGGCACAACCTCTCCCCCTGAATTCCGGCCCCTGTTACAGGACAATCATCCAGCAGCTGGCTGTCAGTAGTCCTCAGAGCAAACTTTCCCGTCTCTCTCTGTGGGCTACCTGCATATCCGACACGCCACGATCAGAAACAGACTGAGCTTGTGCATCTCTGCCTAGTATAACCGGATGTTATCAGTCATCCGATGAGGTAAGGGTGATAAATGGTCGACCAGGACGGTACCGGTAGCGCTCTGGCTCGAGATAAGGACGTTACGCGGAAAGAACAGGGCTGTATCAGCGCCTTATCCAGTCAGTTGGCAGGACGATTATTAATGCTGGCCTGACCGTATTCACCTCACTATGCATTCGCATTTAAAAATCGAAAACTATCAACTGAGTTACAAAAATTAAATACCTCATGGAATCATGATTTTTTTCCCGGTGTATATCACTTCCGTAGTAAAAAAAACATAATATCTTCATATTTCAATTTTAGTGTTTTAACTATTGCATTGTGCTTTGGCTAACAATCCACCTATTAATCCAGTAAACCCACCCACTGAATTTATGCTCCAGGGATGGGTGGTTAATATTAACTATAGGTTGCAGAATGCATAGTACCTACTCAAATATAGATTTGAGAGTAATATGCAACGCTATCCAGAGTTGAATTATTCACTACAACCAGAACATTATGTTCATGGCTTTGCTCCATCCATGTATTGGCGCCCACAAGCATTGTGATCAGCTGCCCATTAATTGCTTGTGTTAATGTATCACGAGCGGCATGATACTTGGTTTGCAGATATGAGGTTTTAGGGTACGGGAAGTTCATATCATCATAAACCTCAAAAGTTAATGCCAAATAACCTTCTATGGCAGCCATTCCAAATCCCATATCCATAGTAGCAACTCTTTTGATCAGATACCCTTCACTACCGCCATCAAGCTGTACTTTACCATTTTTAAAAAGACTTTTGAGTTGTTCATTTGTTAGCTTCATTATTTCTCCGTATTATTACTCATAATAACATTTTGTTTTCTTAATAATGCATTTTCATGTTCAAGGCTCTCGATAACATATAGAGCTCCGACATGATATTATGCAGACTCATAACGGATGGCATTGGAAGTCAACAAAAAAATTTTCTAGATAGAATCAAGTACTATGAAATAGCTCGCCAATACTATGGGTGCAAGCCATATAAAATCTCGTATAATATGATTTGGGTCCTCAAAAATGAGCGCGCGGGTCTTTCCATTGTTACTGGCATATCCGATGGGCTGCATATATTTTCTACGCCAATAGTACGATTACGCGCTGACCTAACATCATGACCAGCAGCGCATCCTCAGCCTTTAGAATCCATTAATCTGACTTTGCTTAACAGCGTCAACATGTAGCGGTATTTACGACATGCTGCTGTCGACGGTGTATTTGACGCCTCTTCACTTCCAGTCAGACTTTCTACCGTTTTAAATAAGGGGAATTTTTCTTTGCGTCAATTATCATTCGGTCTGCTGATGGCTACGCTTTCAGGCTTCATGCGAGGAACCGCTCAAACATGTGAACACCGAACCCATCAAGCCCACCAGACCACTCAGCGGGGCCGTCAGTGCTACCACCATGTCCAACATCACAGATGCGTTGTAACCCGTAAGACGCGCACCAGAATCACGCTAGTTTTCCGTCACGCCGGTTGTCTAACACCCACCAGCAGCCGCGCTGCAACCTTTAATCAAGAGCAGAATTTAAGATTCACCGATAACTTCACCATCCGGTATGATATAAGCTTTGGCTAGACGTGTGGCATATCTACCATTCTTTTAACGGCCCGCACTGCAGAGGGCCAGTCCGGCAGGATGGTGCGAAAGCAGCTCCTGGTCGTGACCTTTACGACGCCGAACTTCAGCATGCCCGAGCCTTCACGTTCGCCAAAATCGGCACAAGATAGGCGTGCCGAGAAACAACAATTTAAATGTGAGCCGATTTTGGGTGTGCTGCATTCCACTCAGAAATTTTCTCCGGCGGTTTAGGTAGTTGTGGTTAGAAGCCCGGCAGGTATTGTAACCACTTACTGGGCTTCGTTGTTTTGGTCATCCCTAATAGTGAGATACGAAGACAAAACATAACAAGATACATCACATTAAAAGGTGAGATATATTGCAAGTGTTTTTATATCTTACAATCACATACAGTGAGATACAGATTACAAAAAGATAACCCACTATGTCTGTATACAAAAATGTAAAATCGCAAACGACGACTGTACATTTCCCACACAACATCTTCAACGGAAAAGAGATTGCTAAACAGCAAGGCGAGATATAGAAAAGCTAAAGGTAAAGATTTGGAACGCGTCTTGTATTACGCTGACAAGTTCATTGATTGCCCCCGTAACATAATGAACAATCACAAACTTTATCGAATGATAGTACGACTGGTGAACTATGCATTATAAAGTTCCATTACTAATTACAACGAGATAGAAACCAAATAACGCAAATGGTAACGATAACCTCAAACACTTCATTTAGTAAAATAATGATTGATACATAATCAGATACCCATTCAGCCAAGTACACTTGGCAGCATCTTGACGTTTTAAAGCTCCCGGTCTCACAATTACACAGCACTATACAAATGTAAGTAGACAAGGAATGATCCGAACAAAAAACCAACATTCTATAACAACCACCTTTCTGGGGAAGATTTCCTCTCATAACAGTTATTCAGAGCGGGTTTTAATGCAGTGAAGCCAGTCATTTAATTCATACAAACTGAGCCATGAAACAAGATTTTAATAGTACATTGCAATATGGTCAAAAAATATGACCGCACACTTATCAAACAGAGAGAAAAACATGCGTCAGTTAATAATCTTCGCTTTCACAGGCGCTTTATTCGTAAATATGATAAACCCGGCTGAGGCTGTACCGACAACCCGACTGCCACCAGCACCGTTACCATCTGAGTTGATACACAGCAATAATATCAAGACAAATCTCACACACCCAGATAACAATACATCAGAACCAAAGACCAAATTTCTCACAAAGAAAAAAAACTGAAAAGAAAGCTATACATGAAACAGAAAGAAAATCGTTAACCACTTCGAAAAACAAATAATCAATGCTAAGTAAATAAAAATCCTTTGCTCATCAATAAGGTCTAGACATGAATAAACATACTGTTTATATCCTGCTTACAATTTTAAGTGGATTCGGTATCACAACAGTAAATGCTACTGACGCCCCATCTCAGATAACCAGTCCTGTAGTGGCAAGAGAACCAGGCCCAGTAATAAATCCTGAAAATTCTCAGTACACCGAAAGAGAAAAACCCGCGAAAAAAAATTAAAAGAAATCACAAAATAAAATGCATTACTCTAAAAAACGACACCACAATAAATGACTTGTCGGGTATTCCCATACTAGAAACTCTGTAATTTGGATTCCCGACCATCGACTCTGTACGTGAGGTGGCAAAAATTTAAGTGATAAACCAAGGGAGCTCATAGAGCTCTCAATACTATAATGTACAAAGTATGAAGGTAAGAACAGGACGCTTATTATTGATGAGTTGGCGCCCAGTTTTTTTATTGACTCCCTTCCCCACAAAATATATTTATAAATATTTTTAGAAAAAAATCATCTGAGAAACAATGGAATCCATAAGTATTATTTTATATCTATTTCACTTTATCACCAGATACAGGCATGGCGGATGAAGTTGCTTTTGTGAAATCATTATCAAAATGACTCAAAAATGTTTCCGTCAGGTGCCCATGGTAATAAGCATAAGTAACCGTGCTTATTGCAGTGCTTTTCGGTTTAATTATATTAAAGGTTAAAACTTCATTCCTTACTTCAGGTTTAAACCAGGCTTTAGCATTCCATTCTTCTGATTTGTGTGTGTAGTATTTTTTGTCCTCGCTCCTGATCCAGGTAGTTATCTTCCCTTTGGCAGCATCCTGTTCAATTGCTTCGTTAAATTTATTTAAAAGACTCTGAGGGTCAGAGCTAAAAAAATCCACAGACATGTTGCATCCTCTAATGTATCAGAAAACACAGTTGATAACATAAAAGCTGACTAAAATCTATTGTTCTAACACTTCTCTACATTACCATAAACAGGACTCTCCTCCTGCACTATACTGGCAGGCAAGAGGAGAGCAAATTTACTTCAGCCGCTTACGTAATATAGATAGCGCCACATCAAGCATATTGTTACCGCCAAGTTGATTCACCTCAGGAGACAAATGCTGAAATACCGCCGGAAGATGGCCACTAATCCACTCAGTAACATCTTGCTGAGAGATGTTCATTCGCTGTGCAAGTGAAGACAGCTCGTCAGCAGTGAACAAACGACTGATATGTTCAGGGGTAAGTTTGTCAGCTGTAATCCCCTCCTCTTCCAGAGACTTAAAGCGAGTCAGCAGCACGGGTAAACCGCCCTCATCCTGCACCCATGATAAAAAAGCCATCAGATTGGGATGTACATCCGTGCCCTGAAAGAGCCGACCCAGTATGTTATTCAGTATCCCCATTTTATTCCCCTAACCATTGTGCCACACCGCCGTGACGCGAACAGGAGCCGCTGTGCTGTTTGCTGTGACTGAAAGTACCATCCTGGCAACGTGCTGTCGCACCTTGCTCAGTTGTTTTTGGCGCGATCGCAGACGCTGCTCCTGACCTAGTTTCTTTCGCAGAAGCAGGAACAGGGGCTGACTTCTGTTCAGGCACTGGAGGAGTGGCCTCTTTTTTCACAAATCGGCCATTTTTATCCCGTACAGCCACTGGAGCGGTATCAGCTGGCTGAGTTACGACATCATCTGCCTTTGGTTTACGAGAACGAGGGGACTTCTTTGCCGCAGGTATATCTGTAGTCTGTTGAACATCTACCGGGGATTGCGCATCTTTCTTTGCCGGGGAAGCAGCCATCGTCTCTGCACTCAGAATAAAACTGCAGGCGAAAATGGTAACTAGTAATTTACGCATAGCTTCAATTCTCCATTGAATGTAATTGACGGATAATCCATAGCAACGGGAGATGCGTGTAGTCAAAAAGTTGATGAGCTGAGCTTTGTGATATTATCTCTAATTATTCCAAGATTACATGCCTGAACCAGGTTTCTTTGGTCTTGAAATCTTTACAAATCCCTTAATCATCAATGGCAAACCGATTTCTTATCAAACTCATTACCATACTCGGGAAAAGAAAATTTAGTTGTCAGCACTCATTCCGACCAGAATACAACTTCCCTCGCCAATAATTTTGTATGCATCATTACTTTAACTAAAAAAATTTACACGACAACTCCCCCCTATCTTTCGAGCCACCTGAAGCAAAGCGATCACAGTCTTTGACTACCACGAAAATTTCTCCCGAATACTTTACAGCTACGACCTCCCGTCCCTACAACAAGATAATGGGGAAGATAAAAGCATCCCGCTGACCACCTCTGGTTTATTTTTTCCCGGATGTAGGGTGGCATCGCTGGCATTCCTCAATTGCCATACTTAAACCATCATCATGAGAACTCTACCGATGAGAGATATTTCCTAAAACTGGCTTTGTGTAACGAGCTGGATTATTACAAACGCTCAGATTTTTTTGATACCCGTTCAAAGAAAACAGCGGAAGGCGTGTACTGCATTGCTCGCCTCTGCCCCAAAAAAGTCAGCACAGAACATAGCATCATTCACCTGACCCAGGCATAATGAAGGAGAGGAATCTTGTACAAGATAACAGCTACGATTATTAAACCAGGAAATCCCGAAACCACCTGGACGCGATATTCATCAAAAAAATTAACACTGGAGCAGTGTGAAGCATTATTCTACACACCAAAAGAGTTCAGGAGCCCATTCGATGAAAAAATCAAAGTAGAAAATTTTTTGTGTGAAAAAATAGATTAAATCGCGAAAGCTGACCCGCGTAACGTTATCAAAATTGGTTCTCTGGCAACATCTGCAATGAACCTAGCCCAACAAATTATTGACATGCCTGCTCTGAGACGCCTGGAGTGGGGGTGAGTATTTTTTTTGGCACTTTTTATATTAGAATGTAATTGGATTTTTTAATGGCATTATTTCTTATTGAGTTGATAAGCAGACTTCTGGAAAAATACACCCTGAGTTTGATTTTATAAAAAAGACGGCCCTCTAAGAGAGGCCGTCGTGATACATTATTTCGCCAGTGAGCGAGCTACTTTTCGCTTCGCATTACGTATCGCTTTCTTTTTGGCATGCTTGCCGGTCACTTTTGCCACATCCTTTTTCAGTTTACCAGCCTGGATGTGCTGAACAGGCAAGTGCTGATTAGATAATGACGTAGCTGCGAATGAAGTTGTAGCGAAAAGGGACAAAGTAGCTCCCAGCAGGACAACCGATAACTTTGACATAACAACCTCTCCAGTGTGAGATAACATTACACATTGAAAATGTGACCGGGAGCCCCGCAGAGTCAACAGAGAAATCACTGCCAGTTTATTCTTATTAATTGTTCCCTTTTCCGCATCCCTTACCGACTGACTTTGCCCCCTGATATTCAGCAGTTCAACGTCTCCGGTTTTATCCTGACATTGCAATTTAGATGGTTCTGGTTGCCCCATTCACTTTTCACACCCGCCGGACAATTATTTAGCCTTTGATGACAATCATTATCAGCGCCGCATGTCACGGCCTCCATATTAGTTTTTTGCTAAAATCAAATGGGATATTATCGCTCATTTATCGGCCGTCGTTTTTGGACGCAGGCGCTAACACATTAATTCATATACTTACTTTACAGGTACAACTTGTCCCTGCTGATATCTGAACCAGGGCAATTCCCGATGGATTACACAATCAGACGAAATGCTCAGCTCCCCGGCATTACCCTTCAGCGTCAAATCAGGCATTTGATGCATTTTTGCGTAATGGTTTGCCAGCATCCAGGCATCCGCACCCATGGCGAACAGACGAGCCAAAAAATAATCGTTTCCCACAGCACTGAGTGCTGATTGCTTCAGACCAGGGTTGCTGTTCGCCAGTAGTGGAATATCGCTGAACTGTAGGCCCTCCAGATCCAGGCGATTATCCAGCCCGACGTTACCACTGATACTACGGGAACTGGCATACAGCATCGAGCCAGATTGACTCCCATTTCGTGCTGCTATCATCGGTTTGATGTAACCCATCTCACCAGGGGTGGCGATAATATAAACTGCATCTGTCTTTCCTCTGCCGTGGCTTTCGGTAATACTGCTCGAAACTGTTACGGGGATGCTGGTTAAGACGATACCGTTTTTGACTCCAGCCTTGAGTTTCGCCAGTGAACCAAAACGCTGCTCCGGCACTACGCCGCCCCCAAGTTGTCGCCACTCTTCTGCAAAAGCGCGTGCCACGCGCGCACTGATTTCATTATCAGGGAGCAGAAGTAGTGGGAAATGTTTACCTTGCTTACGGATATGACGCGCTGCGTTGCGTGCCTCATCCTCCGGGGAGAGTGCAAAGTAACAGACGTTATCCCAGCGCTTTGGTTTTTCAGGCAGGTTTAGCGTCAGAACATTCATCGTGGTGGTGATGCTGAGCAGTTCCTCTACATGTTTTTTTAGCAACGGTCCTACAACCAGCGTCGCACCGTCCTTTTGGGCCTGCGTAAGCAACTGCGCCACCGGCTTTGTCGCGGTATCGTAGAGCATAAGTTCTGAAGCTTCATCGGATATAGGATGGGCCACTTTTTTCCCAGCCTCAAATCCCTGCATAATGGCGCGGCCATATCGCCCTCCCGGACCGCTCAGTGGGAGCATCAGGGCCACTTTTCGCACCGATGCGGGGCGAAAGTTCATGTTGTTGATAAGTGTTACAGGCAACATCACCGCAGCCGGATGCTGCGGCCAGCGTCTCTGCCATGCTGTGATGTCCGCCTTCAGTCTGTCTGGTGTGTCATGACTATCAGACCAGGTATGGCGTAACGCCAGCCAGCCCTGAAGTACGTTTTCATCAGCCGCTGGATGTATGGAATCAACCTGAGTCTGTAACATATTAGTAAGTGCCTGCCAGGTCGCATTAATATTGTTTTGTTTTTCCTTGAGGATGGTCAGTAAAGGTGCCTGAGCTATCAGCGCCCGTATCAGTTCCGGAGAGGTTTTACCCTGTCTCGCGGTAACCATGCATTGCCAGTAGCGCAAAGACTGGTCGCCGTGAAGGTCTGCCGGGCTTATTTTCATCATCAGCGCCCGGGCTCCGGTCACATCACCCTGCGCAAGTTTTAGCTCTACAGCAAGCAATAACTGTTCCTGATGCTGTGCGCTATCCATATTTTGAGGCAACCGGCTGAACAGCTCGCTTGCCTGCTGGTTTTTACCTTCCCTGAGGAAGGCGCGAATAGTGAGTAACTGCCAGCTGGTTCTGCTGCTGCCATGACTTTTCTCCGTACGTTGCAGAGCCATTTCGGAGTCCGTCTGCACAGGACTTTCCAGGAGAGCAGTGCTCCTGTCAACGGAGTGAACTGCGCAGCCTGTGAACAAAATAATCGCCGCGATTAATGGAATAAAATATAAAATATTGAGGCCTCTAAACTCAGACGGCTGCATAGCAGTTCTCTCCCTGTCTTTGATGTCGTTCATTGGAACAGGCGGGGCCGTAGGGCAGGCTCTGCTATGTCCTCGAACAGCGGCGCGATGGCTGCCAGTAATAAATCACGCGTAAGCACTTTCCATTTTCCAGACGCTCGCTCGTCGAGATGTATTGCCCAGTCGGCTGCAGACATCAAATGCTCAGGCATACAAAGCATATATTTTACAGTGCGTGGCCGGCGGCCAGGTTTATCGACAACTAGGCAAACTTCGCCCTTAAGCTGAATCCCGTCTTTTACGCTATAAAGAGCCTGTGGAGTGAAGCCGGCCCAGTTACGGCCACAGCAAAGGGCAATACATGGAATGGTGTATGCGCCGGCTGATTCGATGGGTGCCATTTCACGAAGCGTAATATCGATACCGCGACCTTGAACCATTTCCGCCAGGTTGTCTGCCAGTCTCAACATACGATCACGAAATAAGGTGATATCCTGCCGGATCTGTTGAAGTTGTTGCTCTCTGCTTATCCTCTGTCGCCTTTCTTTTGCTGCATTCATCCCACCTTTTACCACTCTCATTTCTCTCCCCCTGCCACGTTCAGAAATATTGCAGCCCTACTTCACTGTGAAGCACATGCTTAACAACGGGGAGAGCTCTTTGTCCATATTTCTCACCCGATTATAAAAGTGCGAGTTGACATCCGAGGTCTCCCGTCGGGAGAGATATCCCATGATCAGCACTGGAAGGAGTAATGTTATGGCAATAACCACAACGTTCGCTGGTGTCACCCGCCTCTTGGTCGTTCTGCTGTTGTTATCAAGTACCGCTTCTGCCGCCAGCTTCAGTTGCAGCAACATCAAGGCGCCCGATGAAAAAGCCATCTGCGCCGACCAGGAATTGAGTGAGAAAGATGTCAGGATGGCAACGACGTACTCCATGCTGCGAGAGATAGTGCTTATGGGGGGGCGCGGTGCACTACAGGATGAACAGAATGTCTGGCTTCAAAAACGCCAGGCGTGTGGTGACAACACAGTTTGCCTGTCCCATTTGTACGATGAGCGTATTGATGTGCTAAACGGGCAATATCAACACATAGTAACAATGATCAATCGTTAAATAGAAATTATGAAGAAATCTCGAACCGAGCGGCCTGATTTATTTCAACCGAAAACTCATAGCTTTTTATCCGGCTCGACACTTCGCGCGCTGAGAGCACGATTGCAATATACCACCGAAAGTCAAGGCAACTTTAAACGACGCCTTTGTAGTGAGAGCGTGTCTGCCGGACTCCCCAATTCTAATTCTACAGACTGAGAATTCGTCATCATATGGACAAGTTGGAGCTCCCGTGCATATCCCTTAACTATAAATGAAAAGCACGCACTGTTGAATGAGGATTTAGATAATGAATAAACTGATGCTCACACTGCCGCTGCTGGCAGGCCTCAGCTGCGTCCATCCTGCGATGGCCGCGATGCATGGTAATGATATTATGTCTCTGGGCTATTCACAGCAGCACAGTGACCACGCTGGTACGCTTCACGGTTTTCGTCTGGGTGATAACCATACAATTGTTGATAACTGGGGCCTAAATACTTCCAGCTCATGGACAAATGAACAATGGTAGTAACCATGGTAATGCCGACCATATATCCTTGCTGACCGGGCCTTCGTATCAGGTGAATGATATGCTAGGTTTATACGCGCAGGTGGGACCCGCTTTCTTCCATCAGGATGTTATGGAGACCAAATGGGGTTACGGGTATGGCGCGGGGTTTCAGATCACCTCCCGTCAGGACATTAACATCATCGTAGGTTATGAAGGTTCTGACTTTAACAGCAACCATGCCAGCGGTAGTCTGGACACTAATGGCTGGAATCTCGGCATGGGTTATCGTTTCTGATAATGTCGTGATGCATTATGCCCGAAGCTGGCTTTCCGATAGTGCCGGCTTCGGGTCTGAAAATACGTGAAATTAAAAACATCTTTCCGATTATAAATAGTACTGCTCGTCTCGCACAACAGGATACTGACCATGTTACATGATCTATTTATTGCCGGTGTTATTGGCTTGTTTATTTTATTGATGGTTGTTTTTGTCTTCTTTTTGCTAATGAGCCTAGGTAAATAGCAATGTTCATCGAGTCGAAATCAGGAGCCTAAATGTTACCTCCTCCCCTTCCTTCTGCCGGAGGACAAAATGAGCAGTGATGACCTGAATAACGCAATAAATGCTATTAACTTTGTTCACCAGTTGTTTCAGGCTCCCATCAGTAGTGAGGAGGAGGAGCTTTCTCATCTATTAAGCGCTGCCCAGCAACGGCTTCGGAAGATGCATAAAGAATGCGTTGAGCTGACTCCCACTGAGCACAAGTAAATTAATCATCAAGGCTGCCGAATCCGTGAAGAGCCTGGACCTGCAGGCAAGACAGTGCCTTTAGTTAATATTAATTCATTCTTCTGAACAAAAAAATCCTGTTTCCAATAAACAAACCATGTAACTTAAAACTAGCAGGTTAACAACGTCGAAACATTTCCATATCAAGTATTTTAGGATAGAGAAATTGGCATCATATCAGTTAGGCGGCAAAACAGGCCCTCTGCTGTTGAGCATCACGCTTCTAAGTGTTGCGGTGCCTGGTGCCTCCAGGTAAGCCTTTGGTCAGCCACCGTGGCTCGTGGTCTTTTAAGCAAATCCTCAGTTGAATTTACCGCTTTTTCACCCCTACGCTAGTGGGATTCACCGCAACATCCTCATGCTCCCGCAGGGAGAATTGATTGAGCAAGCGCTGGTAAGTCACTCTCTGAAAGAAAGTAGTTAAACCACGAGTCGGCTGGTGGCCGAATGAGGTTATCGGTCACATCTAGTTCTGGAATTCTATCGATATAGGTGCTTTGCGAAGACACTGTACTATGGCGAAATGACCTAAGATTCTGAACAGTCGAAGTTGACCGAATACAGCAACCTTAGCCTGTTTTCAATACCGCCCTTATCCATTCACGTGATGCTTTTATTAATTATAGGACATGCAGACAAGGCACTATATTCCAGTCCACGGTTTCAAGTTACCAGGCAGTGTTGCCTACATCGATATACTTAACTATTTCGCGGCCTGTCTACGAAGATGCAGACATTGAATATAGATGACGAATATGTAGCCCTCTGATAAAACACCCTCGCAGGTACATGCCTGCCGGCAAGACTGCAGTTACTCGACATCCAGGACGGACATTCTGAATATGCATGAAAAATGCTGCGAAAACGGTTGTAATTGTTCTTCAAATATCATGGACTGTGTTGACTTTTTGCAATAAGGTGACTGTCTCGAGTACGAAAACATGCAGATAACTCCGTTTTTTAACTCCCCTGTTTTTTTTCATAAACGCGCAACGAAAACCGTATTGATGATGGGAGTTACTCAGCAAAAAATGTGAAGTAACCTCTTATATAAAATCAAATCAAAAATCGGGGGTTATGTCACGTTACAGTGAAAAGACCAGCTACGAAGAACCGCTCCCTGTGTTAATGATTAGTCTGCAACAAACACAAGGAAAGGATTGAAATATGTTCAGAATATTCAGATCACGCAGTATTGTTCCGCGTATTGTATTGGCAGTATTATTCTTTCAGATAACCTCTTATCAAGGACATGCATGCACCCGAATTCTCTGGAACAGTGGCAAGACAGGCGTTCTGGTCGGCAGAACGATGGACTGGCCAGAAAGCACCCATCCGGTACTGATGGTGCTTCCAAGAGGCCTGAATCATACTGGCGACGTTCCCGGTGCGCCCCACAGTGTTGTGCATCCGGTACAATGGACATCGAATTATGCCAGTCTTGTCACCGGGATTTATGGTGTAGGTTCAGTTGACGGTTTTAATGAAAAAGGTCTGGGAGCACACCTTCTCTATCTGAATGCTACAGAATATCCGGATCAGAAGTCCCCCGGAAAAGAGATCCAGCCAGGCCTCTGGGCACAATATGTACTGGACCAGGCAGCGACAGTCAATGAAGCATTACATCTCCTGGGCCAGGTACACCCGGTTATGATTACCGTACGTGGTTTTAAGGCTGCACTGCACCTGGTACTCGAAGACGCCAATGGAGATTCTGCCGTTGTAGAATACCTGAATGGTCGGATGACGGTGCATCACAACAGTAAGTGGACGGTTGTCACCAACGACCCGGATTATTCCACACAACTCCGTCTGCTCGGTCAGCATGACCTTACGCATGCTGGCAGTGATCTTCCTCTTCCAGGCAATGTGACTTCTATAGATCGGTTTACCCGGGCGGCCTATTTCAGCCAATTGCTTAAGACACCGGAGACTTCAGATCTAGCAATTGCCAAATTGTTATCCGTCATGAGAAATGTTTCCGTGCCATATGATGCGCCTTATCATGGTAGTGGAACATATGCTACCGAATACAGAACGATTATTGATTTGACGAATAAACAATACTTTTTTGAGCTGACAGCCAGACCTGAAATTGCCAGTGTCGCGTTGAAAAATTTCAGCATTGAAAAAGGCTCCCCTGTCATGTCCTGGGATCCTTATGAAAAAAACGGTCCCGCCCCGAATTTCAAGGTCATGCAAAATATTCCCTTCTGAATCCTCAGAAAAGCACTTCTTTCCTGGGGTGCTTTTATTCTTACCTCAGCAATATCAGCGGTAAGAGGACCATTGGAAACAATAACCTTCGAGTTATTTCATGACGTTGCGGGGAAATCGCCTTGAAGGAGGGGGGGCAATAAAGGTGCCAGTGAGTTGGCTCGGCTCTGAGCATGATGACGGACAAAATAGAGAGTATCAACTGGCCGCGCGGCTGGGTAAGCATGCGGTTAACTCATATTCCAATTGTCTTTTGGTTCGTTAGCATCGGTTTTCCCTCCAGTTATCTGGATATTGAGGAATATCATGCAGGAACGAAAGCTCTACACTTTTAAAGAAAAAAAGAGACGTGGCCGGAAAGCCCAGCGCTGGGTAAGGCATAAACTATATTCTAAAACGAAGTGAAACGCTTAGACGCTTCCTTGATGATTGCTCGCAGGCTTGACACTGTGAGCACGCCATCAGACTGGTGGTGATGGGACACTCTAACTGGTTGTTTCGCGGGTTCATTGGGTGCAGGAGCTCGTGCGACGCAGATCATGAGCCTGCAGGAAACAGTGGAAATAAACTACATGGAGCCGCATGCGTGGCTAACCGATGTACAACGCTACTGCCCCCTGGACGGAAGAACGGTTACATGAGTTACTACCGTGCCCGGCCTACAGCTTCGTCAGTCCAGAGTACTGCCCCCTGCGCAGTATCCTGATACCATGAGCGACAATCCCTTCCTCCGCACTCTCGTCCCTGACACAGTAAACAGTCTGCACGCCTGACGGCGCGCGGCTTACAACAAAAGTAGATGCCCGCAGCCCTGACCCAAACACCTGACGCAGTACACCGGAGACCTGGCGAACGCCGTTACCGTAGAATACCGTCCCGTCCGGTAAATGGCCATTGACCTGCAGCGTCGCCATGTCCGACGTGCGCAGACGCGGCGCCCTGCCTTTATTGTCGATGAGGTACAGGGCCCCGGCATCGGCCACTATGCCCTTTTGCTGACGAAAGCCAGCCCGAAACGCCGTCCCCCGCGCAAGCTCATCGGCACGCGCCGTCTGCATGCGGGCGCGGAAATCGGCATTAAAGTCCTGCAGCGCCTGGCGGACATCGTCATCGGACAGACGCAGGGTATGGCCGCTGTAGCTGTCTTCGAGACCGGCCAGCACCCGGGCGGGACTGAGGGTCATGCCGACCTTGCGCTGCAGGGCCAGAAACTGGAGCAGCTCCCGCCCCAGGACCACGCCGTTGGCATAGGTGCGGCAGTCTTCTGCCGTGTCGATGGCGGGCCCGCTGGCAGCACGCACGGCCGGCTTATCGGATGAAGCAGCCGCAGGCGCCAGTAAGTGGTCAGCCGGTTTAGTCTCGGCTGAGGATGCTGTGCCCGGCGTCTTATCGTTCGCCTCTGCAGCCGCGCTCACAGACACAACGGTGTGGACCCGGTCGGACAACTTCTGTAACAGCACTTGCTGCTGCGCTATCTGCTGACGAAGCGAGGGCAGCTCCTCAGGACTCAGGGCGCCCTGGCCTGCACCAACTGCAGCCCCTGATGCTGCACGCGCAGTGACACCGGCAGATGACAGGGACGGCGCCGCTTCCTCGGCGGCCGCGCCCCCCCATACCGCTATCAGCCCCGCAAGAAGGCTGACGAAGAGTTTTGCCCTGGGAGCACGGCGAAACCGGGTCGACCAACGGAATGGGCCGTAAATGCTGTGCGCCGAGCGCGGCTTTTGCTTTTAACATAGGGTCACCGGGTTGACTCGGTAGATCTAGACCGGTTGCACCGCATCCACAGAATAACGTAGTGGCATCGTACGCTCCTCACTGTATAACGACGGAATACTGAACGGTGTAAGTGCGCGGTCCGAACTGTGCCCCTGTCGGAGCCCTGTTCTGGTACAACCTCGGCTGGAGGGGGACGGGGGACACTGTTACCCCCCCAGCCCCGAACGTGCCGGAATATTCCAGGTCCACAGGGGGGTATTGTTACTCCCGTTCCATTTTACGTTCTGACTGACCGCCTGCCCGGTTGCGATGGTAGCCATGGTTGGCAAGCTTGCCGGCATGGTGAGAACTAACCCTAACCAGTCCCCCGCAGAAGATAGCAAGGTGGTACTGTCTGCCGATTTGGTATTGCCGGAAGTCACATATAGGGTAGCCGATGCGCTAGCAGAACCTGCGGAGGTTGGCGCATTGCAGGAAAGAGAGATGTTGTGTGCAGGTATGCTTTTAGTAGGCTGCAAAAAACCATTTGGCACCGACAGGGGGGCTGCAATACCAAAATCGTTCTGCAGGGGGACTCCATTTATCGCTGTGCAGTTCACAGGGCCTGCTGCCGGGACCGGAGGCGATGGTTTCGTTGTATCCCCGGAGCCTAAGCCGAGTGCCACGACGTTGCCATAGTTAGATATCCCCAAGTAAAGCCTACCAGGTTGAACCGCGATGGTCGTTCCTATTGCGACATCGATATTAAAGGATATATTGAATCTGCTGCAGTTCGCTATCACGGGTTCCTCAGTAGCATCGGGCTGGAAGGTAGAATCCGTGTGAGTGGATACGCCTGGTGCAGCGTTCGCGTATCCGATAGTAGCCGAGTTGTCAGATCCAGCTACGGAGGTATAGGCACTCCCCTTGTACACAATTGCGTCATTCGAAGGCATGGCGATGGAGCTGTTATAAGACGCAGTCACCCCGGTGTTGTAATCACCTTTTTTGCCATATAGCACCGTGCATGTCGCTGACACCGTTCCTGTCGTAGTGCCCGTAACAGAAAGGGTAGTAAACCTCCAGTCAGAAATTTTGCCTTGAGGATTAACGTGCCCTGTCGGATTTCCGAAGCTTTTGTCATAGCTGGAGGGGACGTAGGTTAGTTGTACGGTGATAGGCCCACCCCAGCGACCACTAGGTTGTGGCTTCCCTTGTGCTGCAATCGCAGCGCTGATTGCACCGTCTGGCCCCATATATGCTGTGGCCATGGGGGTATGGATAGCCATTCCTCCACAAAGCCCCATCGCCCATATAGTCCACTTCCTGCGGTATTGCGACATCCTGATCTGCTTATAAAGCTGCCGCCACCGCATTATGTGATTAACTCGTGCGCAATGCGTGAGGTCCTCCACGCCGACATCATTCATCTCTACACCCATACCACCCAATCCTCTCTCAACTCTGCTGTTAAACGTTTTGTCAGCGTGCTGACAAAAACCAAAACCATTAAAATAGCGACTCAGCGCCCGCAACTGCTTGCGCCTCGTCCGGCGCGTGTGTGTCAGGATGACAATGTCATCCACAGATACACCGACGATCCCTTCCAGTAAGCGCAGACCCAACCGCGCCATGTCATTCAGACACATAGACTTTTCCTTATTGAATGATGACCGAGTACTGTACGGTGTAACTCCGAAGGCCAGCCTGTATCCCTTGGGCGTCGGTCTGGTACAGCTTCGGCTGAAGGGACACCGGAGGTACAGCGATATCGCCTGCCGTGGCCCCTGCCGGCAGGGACTAGGTCCACAGTGGCGTGGGGGAATTGCCGGACCATTTCAGCCGCTGGCTGAGTGCCTGCCCAGCAGCGAGGGTGGCATCCGAAGACACGCTGGCCGGCAAACGAAAATACTGCCCCATCCAGTCACCGGGACGGGAGAGCAAGGTTGTCCCGTCCCCGGACTTTAGATTACTGGATGTCGCGTACAACGTGATGTTTTCCGAGGCGTTCCCGCTGGCGTCAGCCGAGCATGTCAACGAAATCGTATGCGCCGGCACTGTACTGGAGGTATTTAAATCACCGGCCATGGATAATGGTGTGGCGGTGCCAAAATCCGACGTCACGGGCATGCCGGTGATGGCAGAGCAATGTGGCTGGATCCTCGCGACCAGGGGACGGGTGGTGGGGGTAGGTGACTGACCATTATCCCCTCCCACCCCGATTTGCATAAAGCTGTAAGAAGGCTTTAAGGACCGGTCACCGATGTACAGAATAATATTGGGATACAGGAGTGTCCTCCCTGACGGCACACTCAATGTCCACACCAGCTCACCGGAGGTCAGCCCGGCAAGAGTCCACTTCTGTTTTGAATTTTGTATGTGACCATCCATAGGCCCGATGCCATTGCCCAGAGGGGCAACCGACGGTGCTGTGGACAGCGGATTATGCGTTGGCACGGTGGAGCCAATATAACCATTAGGGGTTTGGGTTGACAGTACGTACCCCGCCGGGAATTTCCCCTGAATAACACCGTTCAGAGAAACGGTAAACGCGCTGGTCAGTTTCACGGTAGCCGAACCGGGCCACAGGGTGTTTACGGCAGCAATGCCCAGGGGTAAGGTCCCTGGCATGTTTATATTGTATATACCGTCGTGAGAGTCATTCATATTTAATTGCCCGCTAGGCAGAGTGATAACGCATATTCCCCCCCACATCCCACCGGGCTGACCTTTCAGACTGCCGTTCTGGATGCAGGAGCGCACGCCCGCGCCCTGGTTCGTTTCGGACCCCATGCTGGCGTGCACGCCGGCGGTGGGTAGCCCAATTCCCCCATAAAACGCCATCGACCGTATTGCCCTCTTTTTGCGGGGCGGCACGGCAAGCCGCCGACGCGGATGGACGCGACGGGCCGGCACGCCGGCAGCGCTCATTTGAATAGCCATCCGGTCAACTCCTCTCAATCTGGCCTGTAACTGTCCTGTCAGAGTGCTCATGGTCCGCACCTCTTGATTTTTTCATGGTCTGGTCGTTGGTTGTGTTGCCTAGCGACACGTCATGTCCAGGGTCTTGATGGGGTGCCAGCTCGCATCCTTCTTGTCTCGCACAACAGGTTTAGGCAGCGCAAACGGTACCTGACACTGCGCATCGGCCGCTGTGCCCCACTTCACCTGCAGCGTGCCCTTCTGCGGCATCCCGCCCAGATACACCTGCCCGCCTTCACCCACGATACTCCCCAGGTCTGCGTCCCCCTTCAGGGCCGCTATGGCCCCGAACGGCACCGGCTTGCCGTTGTAACGCAGGTTCATCAGCACCTGCTGGCCAAGGCGTATCGGGTTGTCATCCATCACGATGGCGCCGGCCGTCGGGTACAGCGCGTGACTGCCGGCAGGGGGATTGGCCCCCTCGGGCAAGGAAGACGGGTCGATGTTGATGTTGTTGCGGCCGTAAGTGCGCACCCCGGTCACCACCGCGTTCCCCCAGTAGTCTGTCGTCACATTGCCGTTCATGACCTTCACGCCCGGCACGCCGGTGTGCACTACGATAGCCGCATCACTGATGTTCTGTGCAAGGGTCACACCATGAGGATGAGCAACCAGGCCGCCGCTGGCGCTGTACGTCACGCCGCGGCCGCCATTGTTATCGTAGTTGTAGCCCAGGTTGGCATTACCCCAGGAGTCGTTGTAGCCCACAGAGGCCGAGCCGCTGTTGCCTTGTCCCTGATTACCCTGACTCTGTGACACGCTCCAGTTCATGCTGTTGTCATCCAGCAGGCTGCCGCCCAGTGACAGCTGGTTAGTCGTTCGCCCCGTGTTGTCATGCATCAGGCTGTAGTTGGCATAGCTGTTTTGCAGGGCCGCGGTTGAACTGAACAGACTCATCGGCACGTTCAGTGTCAATGTCCACTGGCGGTTTTGAGGCCAGTCGCCGTCCCCCCGCATGCGGTCCACACTGTACGCCAGCGACCAGCCAACCTGGTGCAACGAACCGCTCAGGCCGGCACTCATGGTGGTATTGGTTTTGTCCGACCCCCAGTAGTTGTCACGATGTCCGCTCAGCCACAGCTGATAGCTGGTCCACAGCGTCTGGTTCAGACGTAACTCGTACGTGCTGCGACGACGCCCGTTCAGCCAGTCGGGTAACCCGCTGTCGGTGTCATAGCCGCGGTTATTGGCGTCGTTAAAGCTCAAATAATTGCGGGTGGAATAACGGTACGCCGTCAAATCTACCGTGGTGCCTGTGGTCATCATGCTCTTGGAGTAACGGGCCCGGTATGACTCCCCGGTCAGGGTCTGGTTGTCACCGGAGAGAGTGGCACGGGAATGCGTAGCATCCACCGAGATGGCCCCCAACTCCCCCAGAGACACACCGGTACCCAGTGCCAGCGACTGATAACCGCTTGCCCCGATGCCCCCGCCATACAAGGTGACATCCCCCGGCAAACCGTAAATCGCGGACAGCATGGCAAAGCCCGGGGTGCCGGTTGCCGTATAGCCTCCGTGGCCGAGGTAGTACTGCCCGGCCGCCACCTCATAACGCAGTTGCCCCTGGCGCTGCATCACCGGCAGGCTGGAGTACGGCTGGCGGAAACCGTGCGTGGTGCCGTCTGATTCCCGGATAGACACGTCGAGGTCACCGCTGGTCCCGCCACCGGAGATATCCGTAAAGCGGAAAGGCCCCGGCGCCACGTTAGCCTGATAGATGACGTACCCGTTCTGGGTCACCGTCACCTGCGCATTGCTGCGGGCTATCCCGGTAATGACCGGCGCAAATCCGTTCATGCTGCCCGGGATCATCGCATCACTGCTCATCAGCCCCACACCGCGATACGAGAAGCCGTCCAGTACCTGACTGGCCACGCTGCCGGTGCTGGTCTCCCCCATCGTAAGCTGGCTGCGCAGCGCAATAATATCCCGCTGCAAATAGGTCTGCTGCGAGGTCCATTGCTGCTGGGACTGCGACGTGCGGTTGCGGGCATTGGTCAGGGTATCGTGGCTGTCGTAACGCTGCTGGCTGTACGTATAGGTTGAGCTGTTACGCAAACGCCATGCGCCCAGGTTCAGGCCGCTCTGGAAAGAGCCGAATAACCCCTGCGAGTTGTTTTTATTGCCATCGTTTTTACTCTGATAGGTATTCCCGCTCAGGTTGTAATTAAGCAAAAATACCGGGTCGCCTTCCGGGGAGGGGGGCAAAACACGTTACGGGATGACCCGTTCAGCGGGCATCTGTTAATCTTCCGCGGACATCGCGGCGACATGATACAGGGTCTGTGGTCAGACCGTGTTGCTCTGCGCCTGTTCACCGACCGAATGCTCCGGGACGCTGTTCCGGCGCGGAGAGCGAACGGCTGGTACCCGCGGTACGATCTGCGGCGCCGGCGTGCTGATGCACTGCGTAACGAGTATCGGTGCCGGCAGCTGAGTCGGGCAGCGGGGTAAGATCCGCACGTCAGGGGTTCTACGTGCGGGATGTTCGTCATGCCGGATGCAGCCACCTCCGGCATTCCTCTTCGCAAACCTGCCCCTGCCGAAGGCAGGCCAGACCTCAGCTTTTCCCGTACCCCTGATAATACCCGTAGTATGTGCCGTGCTGCTTCGCAACCCCGTTCAGAATGACTGCATCCGGCGGCCTGCCGCTGTTCACCAGTATCTGCCGGGCCAGCAGGATTTCCCGGGCATTGCTGTGCCCTGCCCGGGCAACCAGCAGGCTTATCCCGGCGGCGTGTCCGATGATGACCGGGTCCGTCACCGCCAGCACCGGCGGGGTGTCGATTATCACCATATCGTAGTGTTCGCGGGCCCAGCCCAGCAGTTCACCAAACCCGGCACTCATCAGCAGCTCTGAGGGGCTGTCCGTAAACGGGCCGCTTGTTATCACGTCAAATCCTCCCGCCCCGGCATGCTGCACGACAGCGGCCGGCCCCCCCTCCCCCTTCAGGAGCGATGACAGCCCGCTGCGGTTTTCCAGCCCCAGCATCTGTGCCAGATAGCTCAGGCGCATGTCCGCATCTAGCAGTAATATACGCCGAGATGTCTGCGCCATCACGGCGGCAAGCAGGGTGCTCACAAAGGTCTTGCCGCACCCAGGCGTGGGGCTTGTCAGCATCACCACCTTATTTTCCGGGGCCGCCTGCAGGGCAAAATGCAGCCGGGTTCTCAGTGCCCGGACGGCCTCAAGGGCCACATCCTCAGGGTGTTCGGCAGCCAGGAAGGGAGGCCCCTGTTTCGCCCGCGAGCCCCCTCCCGCAAGCCGGTTCTGCCACCTGCGCGCGCCGTTGTTCATCATCCACGCGGAGACCGGAACCGTGGCGCACACCTCAATCCCCAGCGCCTCCAGCTCTTCCGGGCTTTCCACGTTACGGCGAAGCACATTCAGTACAACCACGAGGGCGCAGCCGGCTGTCGCCCCGCCCAGGGCCGCCAGCAACACAACCAGCGCCGTCTGCGGGCCGAGCGGTTCGGACGCCGTAAGCGCCGGGTCAATGATACGGACGTTTCCGGTCACGCTGGAGCGCGATATGCTTAACTCCTGCTGCCGGTGAAGTAGCTGAAGGTAAATGGCGCGACCGGATTCCACCTCCCGGCTCAGGCGCAGAATTTCCTGCTGGGTTGCCGGCATGCCTGATACCTGCTTCGCCAGACGCTTTTTTTCCTGCAGCAGCGTCTGGCGCTTTTCAAGCAGCGCCCGGAAAACGGGATGGTTCTTTTTATACAGCTGCGCGATTTCAGCTTCACGGAACGTCAGCGCGTTAAGCTGATTGTCCACGTTAACCGTCTGCTCAAGCACCGATTTTGCCTCAAGGCTCAGGTCAACGGAGTCCTGCTCCCGGCGATACGCGTTCAGCCGGCTTTCTGCCCCGTCAAGCGACTCGCGGACCCGCGGGAGCTGCTCCTGCAGATACGCCAGCTGCCTGCCATCCCGCGCGGCCTGCCGGTCAATATTCTGCTCCAGATAGTTACCGGCAATACGATCCAGGATGCGGGCCGTCTGCGCCGGGTCGTCTCCCCTGAGCATCAGCGAGAGCATGCCGCTGCTTTTCCCTTTTTCCGTGACAGTGAAAGCGTCCTCAAGCGCCTTCAGCGCCTCCGGTTTTGTCAGGTGCATCAGCGTAAACCGCGTGCCCGGCGGCGCCTCAAGGCCGGTGACAAGCAGGCTTATGCCCCCCTGCTCAAGCCGCTGCCCCACCTGCCCCTGCACGCGTCCCTGCTCCCCCTCCAGGGTAAAATGTCCGGCCCGCCCCGCAATGAGCATCACCGGGTCAGCGCGACCGTTTACCGCGGGCAGCGTCAGGGTAGCCACGGAGAGCGTGGCTGGCGGCTCACCGGTCAGCCGGGCCCGCAGCCGTCCGAGGACCGGAAAATACCGCTGGCTGACGACGGTCTGCAGATTCAGGTCGTCAATGGTTTTTCCCAGCACCATGCGGGAGCGCAGCAGCTCTATCTCCGGCGAGGCATCAGGACGGGCATCCGGCAAAAACTGGCTGAGATTACCCAGCAAATCGCTTCCCTGATGCTGCTCCACCTGCACAAGGGCATCGGCCTGCCACACCGGTGGCCGTGAGATAACCAGCGCGGTAGCCACCAGAACCACGGCGGCCGTAACCCCCAGTATCAGCGGAAAGCGCCCGGCAAGGAGCCTCGCCAGCTGCATAAGGTCAATGTCCTGCTCCCGGCTTTCTGTCGTGCCGGTGGCGTTATTTTTCAGTATCATATTTGTCCCTGTCTTTACGGTCGTTCCGTGAGATGTTGTACCCATGCCAGCGCAGCCCGTTCGAGCTGGTGGAATACCTGCTCATAAACCTGGCGGTGCTGACCGAAAGGATCGCGGATGTTCCGCTGACCCGCATGTTCAGACCAGTGGCTGAAGAGCAGCGTTTTACCCCGGCACTCCGGGGCCAGCGCGGTTAGCCGGCGCAGATGGGACTGCTCCATGACCAGTAGCAGCTCATACCGGCGCAGCATTGCAGGGGTGACAGGCCGGGACAGATGCCCTTCCAGAGAGAGACCGCGGGCCTCACATACCGCCCGCATCATGCTGTCCGCGGGGTGGTCAGACAGCCCCGGTATGCCGGCTGAGTCTATCCTCCTGCCTGGAAGCAGCCGCTGCAGCAGCCGCTCCCCTGCGGGAGAGCGGCAGATATTGCCGGTACAGATAACCATGATATTGCGGAACATCATGGCGTCCATGTCCTGATATAGCGCCCGGTTTCGGTCAGGTCGTGCACGCCGCTGATGGTGGGGACCAGCTGCGAAATCACCCGGTTCCAGCGGACAAGCGGCGCGGTGGTGACCATGACAATATCGTAGGGCTCGAGCGGGAAGCGGGTGCCCAGCACCATCGCCGTGGCGTCGCGCGCGTCCAGCTGGAAAATGTCGGCAATCTTCTTTTGCGGATCGTTTATTAACGGTCGGATCACAAATATCCCGGTGGCATCCGCCATATCCTGCCGGATCCCCTCCGCGCTGCTGAGCGCTTCGGTCAGCGTCATGCCGCTGCGGTCCATTTTCAGGGTGCTCTGCCGGCCGACCTCCCCCATCACAAACACCTTCAGGTCGTCGTTACGCGGCACAAACAGGATGTCCCCCGCCCCGAGCATCCGGTTCTGCGTCAGATCTCCGCGCTGGAGCAGCGCATACAGCGACAGCCGGGTATCCTTTCCCCCCTGGGTCAGAATGACGTTACGCCAGTCGGCATCGGCAGTGAGCCCGCCGGCGGCGTTAACCGCATCCATCACCGTCAGCGGAATGCTGGTGACGGCCTGCTGGCCGGAATGCACTACCTCCCCGGTGACATACACCTTCTGGGAACGAAACGCGGCGACATTCACGTCCACCTGCGGGCTTTCAATCACGCGGCCCAGCCTGAGGGTCAGCTCTTCACGAACCTGAGCGGGCGTTTTTCCCGCCACGGCCATCTTCCCCACCCAGGGATAGAAGATGGTTCCGTCCGGCGCCACCTGGTTACCGGTGTCGCTTGCGCTGCGGTACTGGCCGGCCGGGATAGTGAGCTCAGGATGATCCCATACCGTCACCATCAGCACGTCCCCGGGCCCGATGCGGTAGTGATACCGGGCCACCTCAGCGTCCAGCGCGGGATTGGGCCGGGCTGATACCGGTTCCGGGGTCATGCGGCGAAGCAGCTCCGGCGTCAGCGGGCGGACGTTCACCAGCCTGTCCAGCGCCGCCTGGCTGAGGGGAGCACCCGATACCGTTTTGCCTGCCGTACTCAGGGTCTGTCCCGGGATAACCGTACAGCCGGTGAACAGCAGCAGGGCAAGGGCGAGGGCCCCCGTTTTAGCGGCCGTATTCAGCGACGGTGCCGGGAAGCGGGACGCCGCGGGCAAAGACGCCCGGGGAGTGCTGCCCCGGGCGAAGTGAACGAAACAGGCTCTCATCGCAGCAGCTCGTCCAGCAGTGCACAGGCGCACTGCACCCCCGCCAGTGTCAGCATCACCACAAAGGCAACCGCCCCTGCAGTCCAGGTGCTTCGCTTTCGGGTTCCGGACTGCGTCGTCGCCGGTATGGATGTTCTGTCTGTCATCATGGTTATCTCCGTATTCGGCTCCTGCGGTATGCCATCCCGTTTCCGGCAGGCAGTCGGTTATCGTGTCAAAGCAGGGGCCGTCCCGGCCCCCGGCCTACTGTCAGCCCTGAGCGCCGGGCAGCACCTTAAGGGACGGGATCCCCTGCTCCGACGGCAGGTCAAACGTCACCATATTTTTCCCGTCCACGTCGAAATCCCCGAATCCGGCCCCGTGCAGCACAGGCACGTCCCAGGTTTTGATGTAATAATGCGCGGTTCCCGGATCGGCAATCGCCGTCCACTGCGTGTACTCAGGCGGCATTTTTTCGTCCTGTACCAGCCCTTTCGGCATATCGAAGTTGCTGGCCACATGCTCCGCCATCCTGACCCCTTCCTCCCCGTCCGGGACCTTCTCAACGGACAGGACATAGGCCGCGGCCCTGACAAAGCGTGAAGGCGGGGACGAGTCTCCCGGAATGCCGTGCAGGCCGGATCCCGTCCCCAGCGGCAGGACCGTCGCCCTGCCGATATGAAGCGGCGCAACGTTCTCCGGGCGCAGGTTGACGTAATTACGCAGGTTGGTCATGTGCCAGTCAAAAGACGGCGAGTTGGTCATCACCCCGAGCGGGTTGTCGTGGATCTTAAGACGTCCCTCCACCGGCTCAATCACCACCGATGCGCCGGTGCTGTCGTGCAGGGTGTAGTGGACCGGCGGTATCATCCCCATGTTTTTCTGGGATACCGCCGCCACCGTCACGTTCTCCAGGGCCGCCTTCACTTCCGCCACCGTGGAGAAGTTCGTCAGCGCCCAGGTCAGTAAGTCCCACGGGGCCAGTGATTCGGCAGCACGGGCCTCATCCCAGGGCGCGAACTGCGCGAATCCCGGAAAATAGAGGATGCCCCCCGAGAGCCCTTTTTCGTTCATGCCGTCGAGCAGCGAAGGCAGGCCAAAGGCATTCATCCCGATAACCGCATACCGGCTCTCCCAGGTCATGGCCGTTTTACCTTCCGGGCCGGTACCTTTGAGGGCATAATGCCGCGGAATAGCCACCAGTGCGGACTTCATGTCAAATTCGAACTCCATAGTGCGGGCGTAAATCCCGGCCCCGCCGGTGGTCGGCAGCACAAAGCTGGTGCAGGCATCGGCCCTGTCCGGGGCCGTCATGGCCACCCCGGGAAGCACCACGGCGAACAGCATGGCCGTCAGGGCAGAAACACGCTTATTTTTCAGCAGATATGTCATCGTCCTCTTCTCCGTCTCGTTTATCACCCGCCCCGGCTCTGTGCGCCGGTGGCGCTCAGGGTTCAGCGCACCCTGCGTCGTTCGTGCTCCTCGCGTCTGAGCTGACAGTCGACGCAGGTTGTTGCCGCCGGGTAACAGTCCCGGCGACTGGCCGGAATGTCCTCACCGCAGTCTGCGCACTGCACGGTGCCGCGCGCAGACTGTGAAACGCGCACTCTGTGCAGTCCGGCCTGAATCAGCATTTCCGTCAGTATCAGCGCCCTGTCTGCCTCATCCGCCATTCTGCTTTCCTTTCCTGCCTCCCCTGCCCGCGAAAAGCCAGCGGATAAACGCGGCGGCCTCAAGCGGAGGGGAAAAGTAATAGCCCTGCAGCCAGTGCACGCCGTGCCGGGTCAGCCAGTCCTTCTGCCATGTCGTCTCCACGCCCTCAGCCACCACTTCCAGCCCCAGCTGGCGGGCCAGGTCAGTGATGACCTCCGCCATCAGACAGCCTTTTTCCGGCGCCCTGTCCTCACGGATACGGGCGGTAAAGTAGCGGTCAAGCTTGATGTAATTCACCGGCAATGCGTCCAGGGAAACCAGGCTTGCGTACTCGGTACCAAAATCATCCAGCGCCACCCGTATGCCGGCGATGCGCAGTTTTTCCAGCATACTCAGCATGGCCGGAGTGGCCTCGGGGCGTGCCCGCTCGGTTATCTCCACCACCACGCGCGCGCGGCATCCGGCAAAGGCGTTCTGTAACCGCAGGCAGTCCTGAATAAACCCTGGAGCCTGCGCGTGGGCCGTACAGATGTTGATGGCAATATGAAACCCCTCCGGCAGCAGGTGCATCACCGGGACAAGGTCACGTTCAACCTGACGCATGAGACAGCGGGTAAGCGGAACAATCCAGCCCGAACGCTCCGCCAGGGGAATGAAGGCGGAAGCGGGCAGCACCGCTTTCCCGGTACGCGTCCAGCGAGCCAGCACTTCACACCCCGATATCTCCCCGGTGGCGGAACTGACAACAGGCTGATACCAGGGCTGAATATGCCCGCTGCGGGTGGCCCGGCGCAGGCGGGCCAGCGGGGAGCACCACAGCCGCACGAGAAAGACGGACAGCAGCAGGCCGGACAGTCCTGCCGCAACGGTCACCGCCTGATAGGCCTCATCCGGGAGCGCGGTCAGCATCAGAAGGTGAAGCTCAGGCCGACTGCCGGGCCAAACTGGGTGACATTCCAGTGGAAGTCATCAGTTTTGTGGTCCTGGTGCACCACCTGGTAACCGGCCCGGACCACCGCCGGGTAGCCCATCATACTCAGCCGGTACCCCAGCCAGGCCTGGGCCTGCAGGGTAAAATCACGCCCCCAGGCGCCGGTATCGGCTTCCGATGACAGCAGCCATCGCGGGGAGAGATCAGCACTGAACCGGGCGCCCGCGAACGGCACCGCCCAGCTTTCACGCTGCGATGCAGACATGCCGTCCGCGCTCAGCGTGGCCTTAAGACGCATCCACCGCACACCGGCAAGCGGCGCCAGGGTCATTTGCTGCTGCCCCCCGTGCACCGTGGTGCCCCCCGTGGCCTCTGACCAGGCGCGCCAGGCCCCGCCCAGGTCAATCTGTGTGGCATGAGCCTTCGCATGGCCCTCCCCGAACTCCCCGAGGCCGATATCCTGAGACAGGTCAAGGTACTGCCCGGACAGCCAGACGCTCCACGGGCCGCGGTCGGCTTCCAGGCTCCCGGCTGCGGCAAAGCGGGTGTCCTTCGCCACCCGGTGAAACGGCATCCGCAGCTGTCCTGCCAGCGGCCCCACGGCACCATTGCCCCGAAAACCGGCCGCACCGATGACCGGGGAGACGGTAAAGTGCCACTCATCTGCCCCGGCATTATCCGCACCGGCCAGCTCTGCAGCCCCGGCCCGGGAACAGGTTAAGCCTGCTGCCAGCACGCCACAGGTGAACAACATATATTTCATTCTGCTGAAGGTTTTCATTATTTCACACTCCGGTTTTCAGGCTGCATTCATGCCGGAAAAGCCTCCGGCAGCATTGTCATTTTCAACTGGCGGGTTCAGCGCGACATATTCCCCCGCCGGAACATCTTTACTTTTTCCTTTTCCCGTTCGGAAAAAGAAAAAATAAAAAAATCCTGTCAGCGGTGATCGCAATGCAGTTGCTTTCAGATTTGCCCGGAACGGTTTATGCCCTTCTGGCTGCCGTCACAAATGAAAATCCGGTATTAATATTTTTAATTTATGCGGCCGTCCTGCTGTGGATGATACTGACCCTGCCGCGGCCGTAGAGGAGCGGGAAAACAACGCGTCTCCCGCTACTGCATGCCCGGCTCAGGAGCCGCCTGAGTCCGCGCGCCGCGACATCAGGACCTGTACCCCCTGCCCGGACACCATGGCCATCAGGGCGTCCTCTGCCTGACGGTTGCCCTGCGAGGCCTGAAGCCGGAGGGTGGAAACCTGCTGCGAGAGCGCATCCAGCAGGGTTACCGGCGCGCTGGCCGGGGCCTTCGTCTGCAGACGGGAAGCGGCGCAGCCGCTCAGCAGCACGATGCCGCAGGCAAGGATGAACACATGGCGTAACGTCATGAGCCCTCCCTGGCGCTGCCGTACCCGCCGGCAGCCCCCCCTGCCTGATTCAGCAGGCTGTCAAACAGGGCATTGTGAATGGACTGGCAGCGGCTGGTCAGGCGTGACTGATAGATATTGTCCATGACAGAGCGCATGTCGCTGCTGAGCTGGTCCCGGACCATCAGGTAGTGCGTTGCCCGGCCAATATCAGCGTTAAGCGCGCCGGTCTGACGCGAATATTCCGTCTGGCTGTACGTTTTCAGCATATTCAGGTTATTCAGACAGGTCCCCATATCGCTGCCGTACAGCTTATTCAGTGCGCTATTATCCTGAGCGGCCACGGCACTGCCGCTCATAAAAAGAATGCAGAATATCCCGGGTAAGATCCCGTCAGTTATTTTCACGTCAATTCCTTATATTTAAAATTAAGGTATTTTAATTAACCCAACGACTCGCCGTCGCTGTCAATAGTGTCATGGCAATTTAAACGGGGCATATAAAAATAAAAATGCCGGGTATTCGTCGACACCCTTGTAAAAAATACCGAAACAATTTGTCATGATAAAAATAAGCAGACTTCGCCGGTTTAATATTACGCCTCCCGCGCAATTATTATCCCTTGCTGACGCTCAGCGTAAATTTCAGCAGGGAGTAACCGAACAGGCCCTCAGGGAGCTGCTCCGGCGGATAAACATCCGAGGCCATACAGTACACATCCGTGACGCCTCCGCGACCGGCCAGGGTCAGCGCCTCATGGATAAGGTAGGGCAGTTTGTCATCAAACGCGGCTTTTACCCCTTTGTTGTCCCGCAGCACGCGCCCCTTCAGCACGCTCTCCTTCAGGTCGAACACCACCGGATCGCCCGGCTTCAGCTTTGCCTTCCCGGCTGCAGCCTGAACAAAAAATACGCTGCGGTTACGCTTGAGGATTTTTCGCCCCGCCGTCTCTTTCTCCAGCACCGCTTCACCTTCCCGGTACTTTCCCTCCTCACGCGATGAAAGCCTGCTGATAAGCGCCTGATAGCGTTTGTCCAGGACATCGTCAGCCAGCCGTACCTGTCCCCTGATCCCGTCGGAAACGCCGGCAATCAGCAGTGAAGGATCGGGCTCAAGGCCGAGGTTTTTTTGCAGATTCAGGGACCTGAGCAGGGTTCTGGAGAGCATCACGCCCCCGGCATACAGCTGCTCCCGGTCCTCCGTGCTGAGCGCGGGTTCGCTGTCGTTTTTCTCTGCCAGCTGTTTAGTCAGCGCGGCCACCTGGTCATTCAGCGCCCTGATCTGCTGTTTATCCTGCTCATCGGGCACGTTTTTGCTCTCAGCCGCGACGGCGTCCCCGCGCCCGGCCTGCAGGGCAGCAGGCTGTGCCGTCGGCATCATCGTCTGTTTCTGCAGCCTGTCGCGCTCAGCCGTCATGGCCGTCAGCTGTTTCCGCACATCCTCAGCCCCGGTTTTCTCCCTGTTCAGGCCATCTTCCGCGCCCTTCACCTGCGCGGTCAGCGCCGCGGCTTTCTCCTGCAGCGCGTCGCGCTCAGCCGTCATGGCCGTCAGCTGTTTTCGAACATCCTCAGCCCCGGTTTTTTCCCTGTTCAGGCCATCTTCCGCGCTCTTCACCTGTGCGGTCAGCGCCGCGGCTTTCTCCTGCAGCGCGTCGCGCTCAGCCGTCATGGCCGTCAGCTGTTTCCGCACATCCTCAGCCCCGGTTTTTTCCCTGTTCAGGCCATCTTCCGCGCCCTTCACCTGTGCGGTCAGCGCCGCGGCTTTCCCCTGCAGCGCGTCGCGCTCAGCCGTCAGTGCCGTCACGGATGCCTTCAGGCTGTCCCGGTCACGGGTCAGGGCTGCGAGCTGCGTCTGCACATGACCCTGTCCCCCGCCGGCAGCGAGCTGCGCCCGGAGCGCGTCACGCTCATGGCTGACGGTGGCCATCTGTTCCCGCACCGAGGCCAGCGCGGCCCCGTTTTTTTCCGCATCCTGCACAAGCCTGTCCCGCTCAGCCCGCATGGCCGAAAGCCGGGCCTCCTGCTGTGAGGTGGCGGTCTGCATACCCGCGGTCTGCGCCCGGGTATCCGCTATTTGTTTCTGCAGCTGGTCGCGCGCCCGGGTCAGGCCGGCCAGCTGCGCCTGCAGCCCGGCAGTACGCTGCGTCAGCGCCGCGTACGCCGCTTCGCGCTTCGCAAGGGTTTCTCTTAACCGTGCCGTCTCTTCGCTGAGCGCGCCGGAGGCGGCCTGCTGCTCTGCCAGCTGCGCCTTTATCCGGGCCAGCTCATCTGACGCGGCCGCCTTTGCCCCCGAAGCCACCGGCGTCCCGGCAATCGCCGCCACGTCGGCTTTGACGGACAGGGCATGATTCAGCAGGGTCAGGTGCCGGAGCTCCTCGCGCACCCGCTCTGTCTCCCTGCCGGCGTTCTCTTTAGCGTCCTCAGCCCTGCTCAGCGCCTGCCGCGCCGTCGCAAGCTCCCCGCTGAGGCGCTCCGTCTGCGCGCGCAGGGCCGCCAGGGTCGTGTCCCGGTCCCGCTGCCCGGCGGTGGGCGCCGCCGTCTGGCGCTGCAGTGTCGCGTTTTCTTTCTGCGCCTGCGCCAGGCGCCGCTTCAGCAACGCCGCGTCGGCGCTGTGCGCCTCCCCCGCCCGGCGGGCCGGATGAGGCACGGAACGGGGCGGCGCCCCGGACTGCGGCCGGGCCCCGGAGGAGGCTGCCGGCGGGGCCTGCTTCTGAAGCGCCGGTGCACTTACCGGCGGCGGTACAGGAACATCGCCCACGGCGGACAAAAAGTCCGCCGGGTCCGCGGCCCGGGCCTGCACCGGACCGCACAACAGGATCCCTGCCACAAGCAGGCTCAGGTACGAACGGTGAAAACCAGAACGTTCAGATTGCATTAAGGCTGCGCCTCCTTAACCCGGCTGCCCTGCTTAAGTTCCTGAAGCAGAAGCTGCGAAACAGTGTTACACGCATCATTCACCCGGAACTGATAAAGCGGCGTGATGGTATCCGTCGTCGCGGCGCTCAGGTTGCCGGCAACCGACGCGTAATATTTTGCCCCCCGGATATCTTCGTAAAGGGCGTTGACCTGCTCCCGGTATTTTTCAGGACTGAGTTTGATCAGCTGACCGGCCTCAAACAGGCAGGTACTCAGCTGTGCGCTGACGTCCTTTCCCGCCGGCGGCGTGACCGTCGCCTGCCCCGTGACGGGCCGCGAGCTCTGCGGCGTGACCGTCGATTTCTTACCGGTTTTCAGGTTTGCACATCCGCCCAGAACCATCACTGCCATCATCATCACTGCCATTCCTGCTGTTTTCATTTTTAACCTTTTTTCATGGAGTTAACGCTACCCTGGCCACGGGCCAGCCTTTTCCCGGGCAGATTATCACCCGTGCGGCATAAAATCATTCTCCGGAGCGGGAGAAACCTCACCACACGACAAAAAGCAAAAAAAGCAGGCACACCAGCCCCGCCCAGACCAGCAGAAAGATATCTGACTCCCGCATCATTCCCTCTCATCCCGTCCTCACCAGCGCCCCATCGCGATCGTAGCGCACCCGGATCCGCAGCGGCCCGTCATACCTTAACTGCTCGCGAAGCAGCAGCCGCCTGTATCCGAGACGGGTTCCGTAGACACGGTACTCCAGCGGATCCATCACGTGACGCAGGACGCCGTTGCGGATAACGCCGGTCTTGACCAGTTCAACCCGGAACCCGCCCGTACGCCAGCCGGAGGACGACAGCAGCGTCGCCTCCCGCGGCGTTGTTTTTTCCGGGCTGACCCTGACCCACACCCCGTTCACGTCGGTTCGTGCCAGCAGATAGCGGTGCCGCAGCCCCCGCATGCTCCACATGCCGCCTGAAGACGGCGTGCTGAACATGCGCCCGGGCCCGTACTCCGGAACCTGCAGGGACGCAATCACCGTCCCCACCGGCAGGGAGTCATCCACCACCAGGGGATCCGCAAACGCGTAGCGCGTCACCGCCTGTTCCGGCCCGGACGTGACGTCCCGGTGTGCCCTGACATGCCGGCTGCACACCAGCGCCGTCACAAAAATCATCAGAAGTCCCCCCAGACCGGCCAGCCTCACGGGAAAACGTCCGCCCCTGGCTCCCTCTCTCAGCATGGCGTCCCTGCCAGTCTCACCGTCGCCGCGGTCGCCCTGCGCCCGTTTATTATCATGGCCTGCTTTCCCCGTAAAGCTGTCGCGTCAGCTTCTCATCCCGCGCCTCCCTGTAGCGGTCGGTCCAGCAGGTCCGGCTGGCGCTTTCACAGTGCTCCCCGGTGGTCAGCGTAAAATCCCGCGTGTTCATGCTGAGCGTACCGCTGACCATCTGCATCAGACGCGACTGCGCCTGTTCGCCGAGCCACTGCCGGGTCAGGCCCATGGACAGCCCTTCATGGTCAGCGCAGAAGCCGCCCCGGCCGTCACAGACCACCCCGGCCTCCGGGCTCCAGACCCGATCGTTTTCCGCCGCCCGGACCGTCGTCATCCAGCCTGCCAGCAGGACAAGCAGTCCCGGGAGCCAGGACGCCTTACTCTTTTGTGCTCGCATTCTTCACCTCTTTAGTTATTAGCGGAGCCGGAAAATCAGCCACACCAGAAGACCCGTGCCCGCCAGAACGGGCAGCACCGGATCGCCTGACAGATACTGAAGCGCCGTCCTGAGACAGACCTGCGCATTTTCACATGTCCCCATCATTTACCCCGTTTATGTCCGACACCGTGAACAGCTGCCAGAGCCGGTAAGCCCCCCGGCGGCTGCCCTCCGGCGACAGTTTTCGGACGGCCCGCGAGCGGTGCGTGTAGAGCGTTTTGGATGACAGTCCCGTCAGGCAGGCCTGAACCGGAACGCTGATGCCTTCCAGCGTCATCTGCAGGCTCTGCAGCTCGCGCGGGCTGAGACCGGTCACGCCGGCCGCGGGCAGCGGCCGGACGTGCGGACCGGTGTACCCGCTCCCCTTCCCCCAGCGCTTCAGCACGGTCCGTAACGTGCTGACCGGCGCGCGCGCCGGCAGGATCCGGATCGGATCCGTGCGGACCCTGTCCCCCACGATTTTTCTCAGCGTGTCAAAGATCCAGACCTGCTCCGCCCCGCAGACCAGCAGCACGGACGCCGCTGAGCCCGCATTCATCAGCCATCCGAACAGCTTTATCTGCGCCAGCAGCTCCCGCAGGGACGGGGAGAGGAAAAACAGGATCCGCGCCGGGGGAACCTGACGCAGGACCTCCAGCACGTCGCTGCGGTACTCACGCCCGCTCAGCAGGACCGTCTCCCCGGGCGCACAGCCGGACTCCGCTAACAGGGCGGCAGTGCCTGACCGGGTCAGCGTACAGGCCGATATCACCCAGGTACCCGGGCGTTTGCGCGACAGGGCGTCCATTACCGGTCATGCTCCGCGCTCAGGAAAAAGCGGCTGAAAAGGCCGCCCAGCAGGCCGCCGGCAAGCGGTGCCACCCAGAAGAGCCACAGCTGCCCAAGCCACTCCCCGCCCGCAAAGAGCGCCATCGCGGTGCTGCGCGCCGGGTTAACCGACGTGTTGTCCACGGGAATGGAAATCAGGTGGATGAGCGTCAGACAGAACCCGATAGCCAGCGGCGCCATCATGGCAGGCGCCTTCGGATGCGTGGCCCCCATAATGACCACCACGAACACCGCGGTCAGGATGACCTCGGTCAGCAGGGCGGAGGTCAGGGTAAATCCTGCCGGCGACTGCGCGCCAAACCCGTTGGATGCAAACCCGGCGTGCACGTTAAAGCCGGGCGCCCCGCGGGCGATAAGGTAAATCGCACCGGCTCCCGCGAGTCCGCCCAGGACCTGTGCCAGAACGTAGGGCACAAGCTCCCGCGCCGGAAAACGCCCGCCTGCCCACAGCCCCAGCGAAACCGCCGGGTTGAAATGGGCGCCTGAAATATGCCCCAGGGCATACGCCCCGGTCAGGACAGTCAGCCCGAACGCAAGCGCCACGCCGGCAAAGCCAATGCCCAGGTCCGGAAACCCTGCCGCCAGTACCGCACTGCCACACCCTCCCAGTACCAGCCAGAAGGTCCCTGTCATTTCTGCTATCAGTTTTTTCAGCATGTTGTTTCCTTTTCTCAGTCAGTACCGGCACGCGCCGGTCTCTCAGTAACCGGACACCGGTCAGGCTGGTATCCAGATCCAAATCGTTCGCATCACCATCAGGCTTACCGCCGCCGCGGGCAGCGCGACCACGACGCAGCACATACGCACGTGGCGCACCAGATTGACCAGGACCACCGCCGCCGTAAGCAGCACCCCGCTCTGCAGCACGGCCCCGGGCCAGGCAGGCGAGGCATGGCGCAGCCACTCCGTCGCGGCCAGGCCGCAGGTCACCCAGACCAGCAACAGCAACAGCGCGGGGAACAGGTCAACATCCCCGCCCGTCACGCGCTCCAGCAGCCCCGGGCGGTGAAACATCCAGCGCCGGCGGGGCACCGGCTGAAGCACAATAAAACAGTACACGCCGGCCGTGAGGACAAGCCCCAGCGCACACCAGCAGAGCGCCAGCCAGGCCGGACGCATCAGCGCATCCACATGTATCAGCGACATGCCTTTCCTCCGTCTTCCCGCCAGCACAGCGTGGCCGGGATCCCCATTCCGGCACCTGCCGGGCCGCGATAAGGTACGGCGCGACTGCCCGGCCCCGATGCCACGGACGTGTGCAGCTCGGTTCCCCCGAGCCGGCTGTCCAGCCACTGCCAGCCCGGACTCAGCAGCAACAGCAACCCGGCCAGAATAAGCCCTCCCGGCGCGCCCCATTCCCGCAGCCATTCCCGCAGCCCCGGGCGGCAGTGCATACGGGTACGCCAGTGCACCACCCAGCGGTACATCTGCCAGGCAAAGAGGCCGCTGACGGACGTCAGCGCCAGAACGCTCAGCACCGGCTGCCAGATCCCGGCGGTCTGGTGCAGCCAGAGCACCAGATGCAGGGCCATACTCTCGCTGCCCACGGCAGGTTTTTACCCGACCGTCCGGGGACGGCGGCCCAGGAACAGGTCCCGTGCATCAAGGAAAGCCTTGTTCGGACTCGCATGACGGCTCTTGCGGGGCGCGGCAACCGGCGCGGGTTTAGGCGCCGGGACGTTATCCTCACAAACGTCATGAATCATCATAAAGAGCACATTTCTGCCGCTTCCCACTCTCACAACTGTTTTCTCCGAGCGAATGACGTCAGCAGGCACGGCGGTGGCTAAATAGGTCATGACATCCGCGGCCCGGCGGGGCGTGACGTGAAACGCCTGGGCAATATCATCCCGGGTGAAGGGCTGCTGTCTCTGAAGCCCCCACCAGGCCACTGCCATATAAAAAGCAGGCGACTGAAGATGAGAAATACAGGCAGGAAGCGAAAAGGAGCCATGATTTGACTGGCGACCCGCAACCTCCCCTGCGGGTTTATTATTTCCGCCATCTCGTTGAATATTACTGAGCAGATTCTTATTCATCTTACCTCTCCACATAATAATCAAAATCAGATAAAACAGACGTAGCCATCCGCTCCTGAAAAACAGGAGTTTATATTCCCGTCAGGGATCGTTTATTTACAACACACGCCCCGTCTCCCTGAGTGCGCCATGGAGCGGTATTACTGAATAACTACATTCACTTTTGCATCAGATTTAACACGACCAGTAAGCAGTACCTTGTTGGTATCATGGCACAAGGAGAAATAAAGTTCTTTCTGCGCATTATTTACCCCTAAAGTCAAATCCTTTAATTTATAATCAGTGCTCACTTCGCCATTAAACGTCATTGTGGACGTATTGCAGGATGACGTGGATGAGTCAGTTCCGCCCGTGATATAAAGCGACGAATTATCCGTGGCCAGCTTTTTGGTATTACTCTCATAAAGCCCGTGAGATCCTGGCTCAAACGTCAGATACATTCCGCGGTTAATATCTGCAGAGCCGTTGCCAACATCGCAGCTGGTCTGTAATGCGGTCTGTGCAGTCGCAATCTGGGTGTCAGTTTCGTTTGTTAAAATATTGTCGCCGAAATTTACCGTCTGTGGTGGCGTAATCGAACAGGATGTTGGCCTTGCGACAAGGTTGAAATTAAAAGTTACATCTGTAGCCGCTGCCTGGTTTGTCGGGTCTGTATTTCCAGAGCATGACATATGGTATGTTGCTGAATATGCGCCAGGAATTGCATTAGCCCCCACAATAACCTGAAGCTTTGTGTCTCCGGTTATATGCAGGTAAACAGTGTCCTGTCCCTTTTGCCATTTAACATTAAAACCCACAAAACCCAGGGGGTTTATAGGATAATCTATGACGGACATAGAGCCTGCATTAGCAGAATATCCCTCAACTGCACTTCCAGTTATGGAAGATACGTGCCCTCCCTGACCTATATTCCCTATCCAGTTCATTATTGTATCTGCCTCATAATGGCCAGGTCTTATCAATGCGCATGACAACTGCGGGGCTGTAGCTGAAACTATTTGAGAATAGTTACTCAATCGTAAATCTAAATATCCGCGATGATCGTAATACATCGTACCAGGAGGGCTGGATGTAGTAAGCCCTTGAATCCCCCCACTAATTACACCATTCGAATTATAAATACCAGAATCATACCAACTAGTAACACTGCCGCTTAGCCATGCAGTTGTCGTACCTGAATCAGGAATAGTAATATCCGTCGCAAAAGCCCCTCCCGGTTTTAATATTAACATCAACATTAAAACCGGCATTTTACCCGGGACGCGTAAAACGGCTAGGAGCCCACGGCATAATAAATTCATTCTTTTTCACTCCCTTCTTTCTACTTTATTTTTTCAGCATAAAACTCATCACTAAAAAAATAAAAATTAAAATTCGCAAGTACTGCTTCTCAGTATAAGTGTTTTCACTTGAAATTAGAAAACAGCACTATTCTCTCGGGTTGGGTCGCCGTTTTCATCAATAACCCGCCATGTCAGATGATTTCCGCCTGTGTTTTCAGGAATGGTATAGTCAGCCTCACCAAAAGGCGGCACCATCTGACGGAAGCTCTCTTCCGGCACGTTATATCCTCCGGCCTTCAGAGAATAAAACGTTATCCAGAGCGGTCCCGGATTATTCACTTTCAGCACGCTGCCCTGGCGATGAAATTTAAGCAAGGCGGCAGCCTGAGCGACCCGGCTGTCTTTCAGCGTTGCCGGCCGGTAAAACAGCTTGACGTTATAGGTCAGCACAACATCTGTCTGACCGTAATCCGGACGCTTCTTTGTCTCTTTCTCTTTTGACGGAATGAACTTGAAAGACAGGAGGTAAAGACTTTCCCTGTCCTGCACCTGAACCGGCTTTGTCTTAATCAGCTGGAACCCGTAACGCCCGCCCGCCACCGTTTTCACCAGAGGCTGCTTCAGGAAAAACGGCGTCTGTTCATTAACAACATCCCCGGTTTTCGGATCGATACCCCTGACCCAGGCCTGCACCAGATAGCTTTCCCGGGTCTTGTTTTTCAGCGTCAGGCCAATCTGCCGGGTCCCTTCCTTAAAGACATACCGGGTCCGGTCCGTGCCAACGCCGCTGAGGGACGTATCGGTGTTTGACGGAATGGCCAGAACGCTGCTGATCCCGGCCGCCATCAGCATCACAAAGACGGTGATGCTTCGCCACTGTTGCGTCATCATGCCGGCCCCTTACTGACAGACCGCGGTCACGCTGACCGGTACGCCGTCCTGACGCTCTGCAGGCAGGCGATACGGAACACTACAGTGCGCCCCCGCATCACTTCCCCACTGTACGTTAAGACGCCCCTCGTCAGGCAGACCGGTCATGAAGAGCTGTCCGGCATCACCTACAATGCCGCTGGCTGCCTGCTGCCCATCTTCCTGACCGGCTGCGTCCAGGACCGCCATGGCCCCGAACGGAACAGGTTTACCGTTAAACGTCAGGTTCAGCATCGCCTGACGGCCGACCTGGGTACGGTAATTCGCCATCACCACCGCACCACGGGTCGGCACGACGCGGGCTGAGGTCATATCCATGGCCACATCGTTGCCGATATTGGACGGATCAATCGTGACCTCCGTGCTCCGGTACGGCGTCAGGTACGGCACGATGGCATAGCCCCGCCAGTCCGTTTTCACCCCGCTCTGGCTGTTGACCTTCACGCCGGAGGCACCCGGCGCGCGGACAATCGCAATGGTTTCACCCGGCTCCTGGCCAAGCGTGATGCCGTGCGGGTGGGCGACGATGCCGCCACTCATGCCGTAGGTCAGCTGCTGCTGCGTTTTGCCGTAGTTATACCCGCCCGTCAGCGACGCCACGCTGCCGTTGTAGGTCGCGTTCATGCTGCCGCCGTAGCCCTGTCCGTGATTGCCGGTGCTCTGGTTCAGGTTGTAGTTAAGCTGGTTGTCCGACAGCGCCGAGCCGCTCACCCCGACCTGCTGACTGGTATTGTGGTCCTGGTCAGTCGCGATGGAGTAGTTCATATTCATGCTGCTGCCGGCATACGCATCCGGTCCGGACAGGAAGCGGCTGAGCGGTACTGACATGTTGAAAAACAGCCGCTTATCGGTTTTGCTCCCGCTGTCGCTGTTTTTACTCTGGCTGAGGTTAAGCCCGTAGCTGATGCCGTAAATCGTGGTGTTATACCCCGCGTTGTAGGTGCGCTCCGTTCCATTACGCCCCCAGTAATCACGCTGCGTGCCGGAGAGATAAACAGAGCCAAAGTTATCCAGGGACTGGTTCAGGGCCACCTGGAACTCGCTGCGGGGGCGGTAATAGGACGTCCAGCCGTTCTCCGCATTGCGGTCGCGATAGGTGTTCGCATCCTGGAAGCTGTAGTAACCCTCGGTTGAATAACGGTAGGCGGCAAGCGTCACCGTCGTCCCGGTATCCAGCATACTTTTTGAGTAACGGATACGGTAAGACTGCCCCTGGGACTTATCCCCGTCGGTCAGCGTCGCGTTTGCCTGCGTGGCATCGAGCGACATCGCCCCCCACTCACCCAGACTCACTCCCACACCACCGGTTGCAGCCAGATATTTCTGGGCCGCCAGCAGGCCGACATACGGCGTGACGCTGTGCGGCATACCGTAAATCAGGGTTGCCTGGGCAAACTTCGCTTCCCGCAGGCTGTTGCCGCCGCCGCTGTCGCGCAGCTCCCCCATCGTCATGCCATATTTCACCTGCCCTTCACGCTGCATGATGGCAACGGACGAATAGGCCTGCGTGAAGCGCCGCTCGCTGCCGTCTTTTTCTTTCACGGTGACCTGAAGGTCACCGCTGTCGGTCGACGGATACAAATCCTTAATTTCAAAAGGCCCGGGCGGCACGTAGGCCTGATAAATGATGCTGCCGCTCTGGCGTACGGTCACCTGTGCATCCGAGTTCGCCACGCCCCGGATAATGGGGGCAAATCCGCGCAGACTGTCCGGCAGCATGCCCTGGTCGGAGGCAAGCTGCACCCCGCGGAACGGCACGCTGTCGAAGACATCACCCGGCGTGGAATACTCCCCCGCCAGAAACTCCCCCTGCAGCGACTTCACATCGTGCGCAAGGTAGGTATTGATGCTGTTAAAGTGAGACTGCGTGCTCTGCCCGCTGCTGTTACGGTTCCAGGTGGAATAGTTTCTCAGGCGCCAGCCCATCAGGTTCAGGCCGCTGCGCAGGTTGGCGTACTGGCCGTCCGAGCTTGCCATCGAGGCGCTGTCACCCCGGTAGCTGGTGTGGTTGCCGGTGATGTTGTAATCCAGGATGGCAGCCGGCACCCCTTCATCCCAGCTATCCGGATCTACGTATCCCTGCGCGCGCGCCTGCATCAGCGCCTGCGGAATGGTGATATTCAGGCGCTGGGTGGCGAAATCAAACTGCGTCGTTGCCGCCGGAACAAACTGCCCCAGGGGGGCCAGCGCGGTCTCCGCGGGCGTGTCCCGGAGGGCCGGAATGGCCTTATCGTTGAGCCCCAGATTGCGGTATTCCTTCAGTACCAGGGACGGATCAAGCTCGGTCCCCTTGCCGGCCACGAAGTTAACATCCCGGGTGGTCATGTACTGACCGTTCAGGTAAATATCTACACGGTAGATGCCCGGCAGCTGACCGCCGTCTTCAAAGCGGGACAGGTCAACCTGCTTCATGTCACTGCCTTCAGGCGCGCCCAGAGAAAGTAACGCAGGATTGAAATACTCAGCCGCCGGAACAGCGCTACTGGAAAGCGCGGACAACAGTATGATTTTTATCCCCGCCGCCAGAACGGACAAAGGAAAGCACTCCCTGCCATACACAGGCAGTTTATTTTTATTCATGGTAAAACCTTTTAAATAATAAAAAGAGAAGCTATCCCGTTTAAAGCGACAAGTTAATTTCAGGTCAAACAAAAGTAGAGCAGCCGGCCAGTCATAAGCCGGCATTGATTTACATAGTTATTAATACCCCCCCAAAGGAAAGGGACTGCCGTAAATAGCTGACGCTTTAAATACACGTTGGGTGAGAGCACTTAATAAAACTAAATGTTGTCAACCAAAACGGCAGGGGTCACACCTCCAAATTCATTTATAGTTTGATACTTCAGAGGACCAGTAGCGCCTTCAGGAATCGTATAGGATTGGAGCCCAAATGGAGGAACCATCTCCGCGACATCCTTGACGCTACGCCCTGCGATAACAATCTTATTAAATGTAATATAATAAGGCGTAACATTTTTAACCATCAATCTATCCCCGACTTTAGAGAAGGTTAATTTTTTATAAGCCTCAGTAGACCCTCCGGTTAACCCTGAAGGCCTATAAAAAACCTTGATGGTATTAGTAAATGAAAATGAGATTTTATTTTTATCAATATCACCATTATCACTAATAGCTGCTGGAATTGCCTTGGCGTTGAAATAAAAAACCGACTCACGATTTTTTGGGAAGTCATTACCTAAGATAAATATCTTTACATAATTACTCCCTGGATCTTGCCGATAAAGAGGAGGGCTAACCGAAAAAGGTACTTTACCCCCATATTTCTTAGCATCACTTTCTTTATAAAATGAAACCCATGACTGTATAAGCACAGGTACATTCGAAGTATTTAAAACCTTAATTCCGCTTCCTTCCCCTTCATTTATAACAATTCTATTTTTTGCGAGAGAAAAGCCACCAGAAAAACAAAAATGTGAAGTCAACATAAAACAACAGCAAAACAACACCTTAATTAATTTATTTTTCATATATATTCGCACTCGTTGTTTAGCCCCGCTAAGCGCAGGGCTAGAGTAATAAACTATGGGTTAACTAAGGTAACATTCATTGTTGAGTTGATACCACCAGTGAAAACACTCCCCGCATCTCTGTATAGACTGGCTTCAGCTTCTACCGTGGCATTACCACCTGTAGTAGTTGCATCAATTGTACCTGCTGGAACAATTAACGCATCATCACCTTTTTTATTGATACCGACAAGAACACCACGGCTATCAGAAGTATTTAGAAGGTAATTAGTTTTACCAGTTTCAACATTATAATCAAAACGGATTGACACGGTATCTCCATCATTACCAGGGCAACCAGTAATGTTGAAGTCGAGTGATTTTGTTGTTCCTGCAATTTTCGCATTAGCGGCTAACGCTCGGATATCTCCGACGTCAACTGTATCAAAATTGACAGTCTTCGTTAAATCATTCTGTGGAACTAAACAAGTTTGTGCAACCATGTTACCATCGACTGTAAGCAAACCTGTTGCATTGTTTCCAACGGCATAAGCATTAACAGACATGAAGATGGCACCACCGAGTAACCCAATCGCATAAATTTTATTTCGCATATAAAAAACCTTCTATCAAAAACAGTTAATCACAGAGTTAGTGGTAAACAGAAACAAGATTAATTGGGTACGATAGTGTTCCGTTACTTATTGCAGTGTTAGATGTATTACGAACAAGCGCACCATATAAATGGACTGTACCCTCACCATTATTGACGACTGAATCAAACGAAGTACCAGTACTTAAGCCATTTTTATAAGAACTTTGCTTTGTCTTATCATTAGTCACATACGCTACAATATTAGTTGAAGTCCCCTGGTTCTTTATGAGGCGAGTATCATTACCCTGCTGTGCAAATGTTACCGTAGTTGTAACATTCGCAATATCCGGACTGCAGTCTGTAAAATTAAAAACTTTATCCCAAAGACGACCGGAGGTACTACCATTCTGTGGCATTTCATTTTGCCCTACATCTCCCAAATGAACACTCGCCGCCGCAAAATCAACCGGGGCAGTACAAGTACCGCCGCTTACATCCCCGGTAAAAGTGATTGTCCCACTAGCTCCATCATTTCCAGCATAAACGTTTAAAGATGTGAAGCACGCTGCGCTAAACATCACCGCCACAATTTTCTTCTTCATAGGAACCTCTAAGTCATGTAAACAATAAACCTAAAATCAAACTAGTTTTGTTGTCATTTAGGACCATTTTGACAACAATACCCCGCCTCCAGCATGTTATGCTGATGGGATTGCACTTGAATCATTAGATATCCAACATTTAGTGAAAACGCGGAGGATAAAACTTTCGAAAACGAGAGGATAATAAGAAAGGGAACTATAAGGTAAGTTTGAGGAAAGAATATGAACATGGATGTTCATACTTAATATCATTTATTTCATGTGGTTAACATGCGAGCTTGACGTAATTTTTACTTTTTTTACATTGGGATACACACTCACAAGAACTTTGTTGCTTTTGTACTGGAACAAAAACGAAGCGATGAGCTAAGATAGTTACAGTTTGGTCCTAAATGGATCTTTTTTTGCCTATTTTTTGTACTCCACACCCCGTAAAATCGTTCAGCATTACTTGCCGTATAGCGCACTGTATGCCTGATATTACGGTGCCCCAGATAGTCCTGAATAAGTCGAGTATCGATTCCGCGATCTGCTAATGCGAATCCACAGGCATGTCTTAGCATGTGCGGATGCGAACATAACGAAAGTCCTGCATTCATACCCAGTTCCTTAATCAGGTTATATATACGCTGACGACTCAGCACTCCTCCACGCGAAGACAAAAACATATGGTCGCTTTCAGCTCCCGGCATCCTGCTGCGCACCTTTAGCCAGGCCCTGATCGCCATAACTTCTTTCCTGAGCAGTGGATGGCTTGTACTGAACCCCTGCTTAAGGCGATGAATGTACAAACTCCCCTCTTTCAGATCGAGGTCTGACAAACGCAGGAGTCGCGCTTCACTTACCCTGAGACCATGAATGAAACTCATGTAAATGAGACAATAATCACGTTCCGGATTCCTCGATAATTTCGCCGATTCCAGCAAGCATTCCACCTCGCTCTGTGTCAGGTATTTCCTTGTAGATGTCATTTTGTATGATTCCCAGTTTTTTCAGTATTGGTATTATTTAAATATGTCGCCATTCTTACCTGAGTGTTCAGGCAGACGAAAAATAATGTTACCATACTTGGCCATCCGATATCAGATTCTTCTGCTTATCAACCAGACAGTATAGCTACTGATGTAACAGACATGTCACGTTGATATCCATTCGTCCATAGGCACTTGCATTTATTATATTACATCTGACACATAAACTTTAAACGAATTAAAGCGAATGTAACACACAATATTAAATACAATAACGAAATGATTTATCTACGAAAGCTATCTTAATATAACAATAAGTAAAGATCCCCACTCTACACTAAAAACCTATGCTAACAATCAAGAATCATTATAACATACCGTGAGTCAACCACATTTCACAAGGTCCTTAAGCACTACTTTAGAACAAAACAAACACCTATATACTTTATATATGTTAAAACCTGCACATACCAAAAACCACCCTTAATATAATTATTATTTAAAATCACCACACCTTAAATTTAACAAACCATCCTCCCCAACCCTTTGGCATCCAAAAAGAATTAAACCGCATCAACAAAGCCTTTCACAACAAACACAAAGAAGAGAATCAAGAAAATTCCTATCAACACAATAATGCTTTAACGATATACTGGCGTACTGCACATGGATGAATAATATCTAAAATGACAATGTACAAGACCAAAACAAAACCACACACAAAAACAATAGCAATAACTGTTTATGAAGGTGTGGAGATATTAGATGTCACAGGCCCGTTGAGCGTATTCTCTAAAGCCAATATTTACCAACCTGGTTCTTATAAAACAGTTATCCTCGCAGAAGAGGAAGGGATGATTACGACCAATGCAGGTTTAACTATCATGGCAGACGCTGCATGGGGTAACATATCCCCGGATGAAATTGACACAATTATTATTCCTGGGGGTGATGAGCGCGCGTTTATAACTTATTTCCAGACTTCAACTCTTCCAGCATGGCTCGGCACATTTAAAAACTCTTTTCGGAGAATCGTGAGTGTTTGTACAGGTGCTTTTGCACTGGGCTATGCTGGATTATTACATAAGCGCAACATTACAACACACTGGAGCGCATGTGATATTCTGGAGCGTTTGTTTCCTGATGCCCATATTCACCGTGATAGACTTTTCATACAGGATCAAAACATCTGGTCTTCTGCAGGAATAATGGCAGGTATTGATATGTCACTGGCATTGGTTGAAGAAGACATAGGAAGAAAACTATCAGTCAGCATTGCAAATTTACTTGTCATCTCAGGAATCCGAACTGCGGAATCGCCACAGCAAAGCGCTCTAATAAAAAATCAAACTCAGATGCCCCTTCCTGTCAGAGAGATAATATCATGGCTACAATTTAATTTTTTAGAGGACTGCAACCCCAACTTTCTCGCAAAAAAAATGGGAGTAAGCATACGTCACTTCAATCGCATGTTTGTTAATGAGGTAGGTATAGCACCTTCAAAATTCATACTTAACTTAAGACTTGATCATGCAGAAACTTTATTGATAAAAACTGACTGGAGCATCCAAAAAATAGCAAGCAGATCTGGATTTGTATCCACTAACGCATTCAGAAGAGGATTCATAAACAGTCGCAATATCTCACCATGTAAATACAGACAAATAAAAAAACAAAAAAAACAAGCACTAATCAATATTATTAATGGGATCTTTTATAAGCATTATCCAATGTGATAATTAACTTATTTAAAAGATCTTTTAACCTTGTAAAACCAATAGCAAATGAAAAGCATTATCACAATGCTTTTCATTTGCTATACAGGGTAGTTTAATTAAATGACATCAAAGAAAAAGTTTCTGCTCATTAAATGTAGAATGTCTTTTTTTGCAACTTTCCTGTCCTGAATTAATATACTTCACACCTGTTTTCAAAAGTCAATAACATCCAGTGATTATATTAATGTTGACGTTTTGTTTTCTTACTGATACATAATCACCATGTTTGCGTTAATCAGGTTGTTTTTTTCTCACCTGAAAAACAGGATATTGAGGAAAAAAACCATGCTTAACGAAGTATAATATAAATCTGTGGAGCCTAAATTTAGATATTAGTAGATTGGAGGGATTTTAATAAGTCGTACGTTTGTAATAGTCATAAATCAAATCCATTCATAATAATACTTACCTCGGGATGATCATAATGAATAAAAGACTTTACCTTACCCATAATGAAATCCAGAAAATCTTCCAGGCACTTGCAGGTACACGACATTGTATTCGTGACCGCTGTATGATTTTGATGTGTTTCATCCATGGATTAAGAGTTAGCGAACTTACAGGACTGAAGATTACAGATATCGACTTAGTAAGTCATATTATTTATATTAGAAGATTAAAAAATGGACTTAGCACTACTCATCCATTACTTGCAAGAGAAATATCTCTACTGAATAAGTGGTTATTACAGCGCAATAAATATAATGAACAAAACAATGACTGGTTATTTATTTCATCTAAAGGTCATCGTGTGACCCGTCAGCAGTTTTACAAAATACTTGTACTATCAGGAAGACTTGCAGGGTTAACAATACAAGCTCATCCACATATGCTTAGACACGCTTGCGGTTTTGAACTTGCAGAACAGGGGCTTGATACACGTCTTATTCAGGATTATCTTGGCCACAAGAATATACGCCATACCGTACATTATACAGCAAGTAATGCTGCAAGGTTTTTTCACGCTTGGCATCTAGACTCAACAAAAAAAGAAAAAGAAAGAATTAAAATGGAATTTTCCTCTTGGTAAATATATTTAAATTACATAAACCGCTCTTTAAATGAGAGCGGTTATCCCAGTTAAGATAATGCAGGTCGGACTGACAGGAAAATAATACTCACTCTATATCCCAAGAGTTTAACTTCATTTCAGGCATCCCTTTCAGAAGAATTACTCTCGGCTCTGTAAAAATAGGCATACTTTTATTAAGAGATAACTCCCATATTAAATAACCAATAAGATTATATATCTTACTGAATTCAATACTGTAGGATTACATTCACCTGTAATTTAATCGACTAACTCATATGGTATATGCTAGATAATACGGTTTCCACATACATAAGTAGATGCCCTGAATGATTCGTATACCAGCGTTTTCTTCACATACCTGAGTGAGCTTTATTTTCCATTTAATCGAAATGGCTAAAAGAATTCTCCCCAAGTTATGTTCGCTGATTGCTTAACGCAACTTATGCATTCCCGGCATATCAAAAGCCATGTCTGCATCCCCTACCACAGTGAACCTTACCGATTCTTAATGATGCCTTTTGTCTGTGATTTTTTTCATTTCTAAATTACGAACCAAAAGTGTAGTTATCCCCTTATTCGGCATATAGCGACTCGAGAACTAATTTCCACACCTGTGAACATTGCATTGATTCAGACTGGGAGCGATGATTTTGATTGTTTTTGTCGGCCGTTAAAAATCTTACTGCTGCATCACCATTAACGTACAGGATTAGTATTCCAGCAACTAAAAAAATGGCTACCGGACCTGTCCGATTTAAAAATCTAAGTAGGTTGTCAATATCGGCGACAACAGAGCGGGTAATACGCCGCTCTTTTTGCGCGCAAGCAAGCCAACGTAATAAAAGGCATGAATGGTCAGTGGTGACCGCGCCAAATCGTTCTCTTGCGTCATACTTAAGCCTACCAGTGCACACCAAGATAAAAAGGACTGGTCGTCTTGGAGCTCTTAAGTATGTAATGAAGTGTGCCACTTATTCATGCGACAAACTATTACGGGTTCACTTCACGTGGAAAAAATAGGAAGACGAATCTTTCACAGCATTGCCTTCAGGTAACCAAGCTATTCAGTGCTTATTACTTCTCCCCCAACACCACTTGTCTTCGCACCAGGAGCTGTACCTTTTTACATATTTTGGTCTGTTACCACAGTAGTACTAGCTCCGATAGCTGCAGCCCCGAAAGCAGCCTCTCTTCGTAAGATTTTACCTTTTTCGCCTTCGTCTAAACACAGCACTGGCTCTCGCACCAACTACCGTCCCCCTCCGCCGTGGATTTCATATTTTTGCCGTTCACTCCTAGACAGTACTCATGCTACCACTTTTTTTGCAGACCATACCTGCAACACGGAAGCCGCCCCCCCCAACAACCGGTGAATATATGACGCAGACACTGCCACTTTCGCCCACTGTGGTAGCCGAAAGTGCCAAGAAGGATTAGTCACCCAAACCAGATATCATTAACTGATGGTTGTAATACGAATCTAGGAGACAGAGCAATAATCAATGCAAACAGACATTCTTACTCAGCTAATAATTGACATTTATAGTTACTGTGTCGGAATAACTGTCTGGTTTGTAGTTGGCGCTAGGGACGGTACCATAAACAGTATATGAAGCCGGTGACCCCGTACCAAGCCCAGCCACTGTATTTTGTGCCGTATTACCCCATACCATACCGGACGGCCCTGCAGTTGAACTAAGCTGATAAGGAACGGTATCGGTATTACTACCCGTCCCCTTCATCATCCCATTGCCAGCAGTATTGTTATTGGAAGGGAGGAGCCCTATGCTGTAGGGGGTGTTACTGGAGCAGGCTACACCAAAGGTATTGAATGATGTGATGTTGTTCTGTCTGGCGTAAATATTACCAAAACTCAGATTGTTGGCAAAACTAACATTGCACTGTTTAACGACTGTTGCCGTCACGTTAAACGGAAAAGTGGCGACAACGGAGTTGCCGCAGGTTGTGGGAGGAGCGAGCAGTCCAGTGTTCATGGTGATAAAGGCGGTCGCCGGGGTGTAACTGTCCCGGTATGTACCAGGGACTGCCGTTCTTTGCGGCGTCAATACTTGTCCATAAATAGTCATACTTCCCATTATCGGTATCAAATTAAGTAGCGTAAGCTGCACCATTGGAAATGAAGTACCGGTCTGATACTGACTTCCCCAGACAATGGTATTACCTGCGTTTTGAAACAGCTGATAGGCAAGCGTGCTGGCAGGCGGCCCGGTGGAGGACATTGTTCTGGTGCCAATCTGACCACTCACAGCAGAGTTACCAATGTTAAAGCATAGGTTAATGCCTGCAAGTACATCTCCTAACTCTTTTGCACAAGAGTAGTTAAATGTCATTGAAGTACTTGGTCCTGTGGTACCTAGAGGATTCACCGAAGCGAAGTTAACGGGAGAAACGTTACTTACATTACAGGTTACCGCGAGGCTGATACCGGGAGATACTAGTAGGACTACCAGTAATACCCAGAGTTTTAATCCCATATATGTGCTCCTGATATAAAACGTTACACGATTACCGGCAAATCAGCGGGCCAATGCGAGCTATATCTTTTGTGTTTTTCGGGTAGCTAAACCGCACGTAGCAGTCACCGTTTACAGTAGAAACATGAAGCCGGTTGTGGGGCTCCAGGGTATCAAAATATGCCATCCCTTCGAAACCCACTTCTGAGGATTGCCGTGTTCCGCCGCTTAAGGTTGCAGTACTTCCCTGCGGAATTACCCGCCCGTTATCATCCACCAGAATAACCAGCGCGGCGTGTACAGGAATGATTCCGAAATTTACCAGCGTGCCGGAACGATCCGCCGGCGTAGCGTTGGCAATGACTCTTGTTATGCGCATATTGGCAGGTAATTTCATCGGATCGATGCTAATCTCATTCTTTTGATAGCTATTGAGCTGAGATACCAGCAGCAGTCCCTGAGCGTCACTTACACCCACTAAGTTGTTTTGCAGCTTGATTGGCACGTCAGGAATTCCGTCGGTTGAAACCACAGCAAATCCACTGTTGATTTGCCTTGCGGCAAACAGCCCGCCCCCCATCATCACTACCGCTCCAGTTATCCCTGAATAGCTATATTGGTTATGCGGTACGCTGTTAAAGCCAGTGTAGACCTTACCATAGCGCCCCAGGTAACCCACTTCTCCCTGACCGTTCTGTTCTGAGCCCTGCTGGCTGGCGGCGACGTTCCAGCCTATTCCTCCATCCGATGGCGGTGTACGGCTGGCATTGAGCTGATAACCCGTTTCATTATTGGTACGCTGAACGGTGCTGCTGACGCTAATGTTGTCGCTAGCGCTCACTGTCAGCATCAAATATATGCTACTATCTCTGCTGTCATTTACGTTTTGATTGAAGCCAGCATTGATAAAAACGTAGTCGGTCAGGGTTTTGAACCAGCTGGCACTAGCATAGCGCACGGCTGATTTTTTCGGATAGCGGAGCTGGAGGTAGCTGAGGCTAAGGTTGCCAGCGGTACCAAAATTATAACCTGCGACGGTACTGCTGTTGAGTTCAGGTGGCGGCAAACCATAGTATGTCGCTACGTCATGGTATTTGCCGGAAGTGCCAACGGTGCTGGTGCCGAAGTTGAACTTTTCTCCGCTCCAGCGATAGCCCATACCGTATTGAAAACCATTCTCTCCCGCATCAGTACTCATGGCAAAGGAAGTGGAGAGAGTGCCACTACGGGCGCTTGGTATCCAATTGCTGTCGACACCGCTATTCACCAGATTACTTCTGGCTTCGGCATGGGCACCAGTGGTGAGTGCATTACTAATACCGCGTCGCCAAGTTGCGCTTAAGGCCGGAGTGCCAGTGTAATCAAATGATGAGAAGCCGTAATTTTCCCGCACAACACCGAGCTCTGCAGACCATGAAGTGAGTCCTTTCCCTAAGAGTTGTTGATCATTGTAAAACGAAAAATTCTGCACCGTTGTTCTACCAAGCGCATCAGTCATTACCATCCGCGCATTTCCCGCACCGCTGATACTCGGCATAGTGTTGATCTGGAAGTTGCCCGCCGGAACTTGTCCGTTGTAAGTCTTCATACCATTAACGTAAAGCTCAACACTTGAGGGTAAAGTTGCGGAACCAAGAAAGGACGGGAGCGGAGTCGTGGGCATGTATGGTTTCAGGCTGAAATCAGTACCGACCTGGATCCCAGCGATGCGTGTCGGGCGAGACCACGAAAGCGAGCTTGTCAGGGTATCACCAAGGGTAACAGCCAACATTTTATCGGGAAACGACGAGCGCCAGCTGGTATCAAGGCGAGCAAATTGATTACCGTGTTCCTTCACTTTCGAGAACTGGCTAAGCTGATTAGTACTGAGCACCCCCTCAGTATTAAAGGCGCGCAGTTCGCTAAATGTATTCACACTGCTATCATTGCCCTGCTGAGTGTAGAGTTCATAATTGAGCAAAGCCCCACTAGAGATATCGCTCTTCGGTCCGGTCTCATTGAACTCGTTGATTTGAGTGGTTGTGATATCCAGCATTTCAAGCGGGGTATGTAGCTCCAGCGTCTGCTGCCGGGCATTGTAAGACACTTTTAACTGCATAAATGAGTCGAGGGATACCGGCGATGTCATCCCTTTCGGTAAGCGCAATCCCAACTGGCGAAGGGTATTCGCGCTGCCATAGAGCTTGCCATCAGCATAACTAAAGTGAATCAACCCAACTGGATTTCCATTTAAAGTAACATCAAGGTACAAATCGCTACCAATCAACGGCTGAGAATCACTGACAATTGCACTTTGTGGCGTATTATTGCTGATATCATGCGCCGTAGCCAAAGCCGATATAAAGACTCCACTGAGCAGGACAATTTTCACCGTACGATGATGCCGTTCAGAGGTGTTGTACTGTTTTTTGACCATTAATCATTACTTCGACTTTCCCACCACGCTGGACATCACCGGCATTCACTGGTATTACCCAGCGCATCGTCGAACCAGGGAGAACATACCCCATCAGTCCTGGCGTAATGATCTTACGCCTACCATCGTCTTTTACTAACGTGGCCTGGGCAAGCTGCGCGTGAATGTTTCCCTGATTTTTCACTTCAAAGAATGCCTTTCCGTCCGCTTCTACCACCCTCCATTGCAACTTTGGTGCGGCATCGACCAGACCCGCTGGCTGCGTAAAAACGGGAACGGAGTAGCGCATAACGAACTGGAGCCGATTATTCTCGCGTATTCCAGGGGGGAGTTCATCGATAGAGAGACGCCAGGAAGCCTCCGCATTTGGAGTTGTGGGAACGGTACGAATAACACGTACCAGTTGTTTTTCACCAGGTGCTAGCACCAGCATCGGCGGACTGATAACAAGCCCCTGGGCGCTGGAGAGCTTGTCGCTGAACCCGCTTTGCGTCCATCTCCAGACGCGCACCTGGGCGTGGAGTGGGGTGCCGCCTTCATTACTAAGCCAGATCCCATCGGCGTTTTGCATCGCCTGTAATGTCAAGCTGACAGGTGCTATCTGCAAGCCCCCCGCCAGCACGGGGCTGACGGAACAGAATAGGGCTGACAGGTAAAGTCGAGCATATGGTCGAAGAACTCGCAATTTCGATTTCATACCATTTCTGCCGTCAATAGTTAACGTTGACGGTCACAGTATCGGCATAGTTGTCTGGAGTGAAGTTAGCGCTGGCCGCTGTAGCATAAACGGTAAATGTTTGCGGGGTTCCGTCTCCAGTCCCCTCCACCCCGTTGCCTACTGTAGTTGTGGTCGCAGTGTTCCCCCAAACCGGACCGGTGGCAGAAGTCTGGTTTAACTGATAGGGTACTTTATCGGTATTGTTCGCGCCGTTAGCAACTGAAGACATAACACCCGCACCTAGAGTATTGTTGTTAGAGGGTTCCAGCCCAATAAAATAGGGCGTTGTTTTTGAACAATTAACCGAAATAGTATTATTTCCACTTGTGTTAGTCGCTGATGCATCGACTGTACCGAGATTTATATTGGAAGTGTTCCCTGCCATCACGGTGCAGGATTTCTGTATTGTCATCAACACCTGAAAATTTCCCGTAGCTATTGCTGCGTTTGCTGTTGGAATAAAAGCCGTTACAATGCCGGATAAAACTAGATACACTTGCTGAATTGATTTCATAACAGTCCGCCTTATATTGTTTTCTCCTTAATAGTTTTGGAGACGGGAGGTTATGCTTGTCCAGCAAAGAATTACTTCTCCTGCCACAAAAAGCATTGTGAGTTGCGGAACAACAAACACAGCCTTATTGCCGAGTAATCTTCGGGCATACGAGAAAAGACAACATCAAATAGCGAGCAATCTAAAACAATGAAGGTAATTATGTTGGCTGCCTGGCTTATTATTCTGAGTAACATCAATTCTGAACAAGATGTTTGCTTCGAACACTAAGCCTGCAAATACTTAAGCTGCTTGTTTTTGCCATTGTGAACACCGCGGGTTTAACAGACATCTTAGAGTCATTTAAATCGGCTTAGAGAGATGTATTTAAGCAGTAAATGTTATCATGAAGAGGATAAAATTGAGGCTGTTAAACGTATTATTGATCGTGGCCATTCTCTTTCCTGTGTTGCAACACGTCTCGATATCACAGCCTACAAACTTTATGCCTGGATAAGGAATTACTGGCCAGACGCTTCCACCAACAAAGAGCAGTCAGATGCTCAGGCTTAACTCCGCCTACTACAGAAGGGGCTTAAGCGGGTTACTGACGAACGGAACATATAAAAAAAACCGCGGTGTATTTCGCTAAGCTGTGCGACAGGGGTAGGTCTTTAGTAAGCGTTAAGTGAGTGCCGTATTGACGACTATTTATTGGTGAGATCAACGTTCCAGGGCAGAAGTTCAGCCACTTTATTCGAAGGCCACTCCGGCAGTACGCTCAGGATATGGCGAAGGTAAGCCTCCGGATCGATGCCATTCAGCCTGCACGTACCGAGCAGACCGTACAGCAGTGCTCCACGCTCACCACCGTGATCGCTCCCGAAGAAGATATAATTTTTCTTGCCAAGACAGACGGCTCGTAGCGCGCGTTCTGCGGCATTGTTATCCGCTCTGCAAGACCGTCATCGCAGTAGTAACACAGGGCATCCCACTGGTTCAGGGCATAAGCGAACGCCTCGCCCAACCGGGATTTTTTCGACAGAGTGGCGCTTTTCTCCACCAACCAGTCATGCAGGGATATCAGCAGCGGCTTACTCCGGGACTGTCTGGCTGCCAGGCGCTCAGTTGCAGGGAGGCCACGTATGGCTTCTTCGATTGCGTACAGCTCACCTATACGTTTCAGGGCTTCCTCTGCTGTGGCCGTTTGAGTACTTATATAGACATCGTGGATTTTTCTGCGCGCGTGAGCCCAGCAGGCCGCTTCGGTTAACGGACCTCCTTCACGTTCTCCGCTGAACAACCGATCGTAGCCTGCGAAGGCATCCGCCTGCAGCACACCATTATAGTGCCGAAGATGTTGCTGAGGATGTTTCCCCTGCCGGTCTGGTGAGAAGGCGAACCATGCCGCTGGCGGATCTGATGAAGCGGCATTTCTGTCATCGCGAACATATGTCCAGATACGCCCTGTTTTCGTCTTCTTTCTGCCCGGTGCCAGCACCGGCACCGGAGTATCATCCGTATGCAGTTTGCGGGAGTCCATCACGTAGTGGTAAAGGGCCTCATCCAGCGGGGCCATTAACCGGCAACAGGCATTCACCCAGTTGGAGAGCAGAGCCCGGCTCAGATCCACGTCCTGGCGGGCAAAGATTTCGCACTGGCGATATAGCGGCAGGTGTTCGCAGTATTTGGCCGTTAACACGCGGGCCAGCAGACCCGGCCCGGCGATACCCCGATCGATGGGACGTGATGGCGCAGGCGCTTCAACGATACAGTCGCATCGGGTGCAGGCCTTTTTCACCCTGACCGTGCGGATCACTTTCAGGGCGCTGGAGACCAGCTCCAGTTGCTCCGCGCTGACTTCACTTAGATATGCCATATCACTACCGCAACCAGGACAGCAGGTTTCGGCTGGCTCCAGCCTGTTTATTTCGCGGGGAAGATGTTCAGGTAGAGGACGGCGGTGGCGCGACTGGCGAAGCTGACGCGGAACCTGCTGATCGTTATCCCGGCCATTGTAACGATCGCTTTGCTGCTCCTGCTGTTTCAACAGGGCTTCTGCGTCTTCAACCTGTCGGCGAAGTTTTTCTGAACGGGTGCCGAACAGCATCCGCCGCAGTTTTTTATCTGTGCCCGCAGATGCTCTATTTCGCGCTCTTCGTTCTCTATTTTCTCTTCTGCACGGGCCAGCGCCGAACGCAGGAACGACTCAGTCTCTGCAACGAGGCTAAGCTGACTGTCTTTCTGGCGAAGCGCGTCTTCCAGCGCGGCGATACGGGCGGGATAGTCCTGACTCATGACCCCATTTATAATGCGGCCATGCGCTTTTTACAACATTGTCAGAGAGTTAAGGCGAGCTGTTTTTGGCTGACGCCAGTCCAGCTTATCGAGGAGCATGGCGAGTTGTGAGCGGGTGATAGCGATTTTACCATCGCGTACAGCAGGCCAGATAAACTGGCCTTCTTCCAGTCGTTTGGTAAACAGGCACAGACCGTCAGCATCAGCCCAGAGGATCTTCACGGTGTCACCTTTGCGACCACGGAAGATAAACAGGTGGCCGGAGAACGGATTTTCATCAAGTGCATGTTGTACCAGCTCGCCAAGACCATTGAATGATTTACGCATATCCGTGACGCCAGCAACCAGCCAGATACGGGTGCCTGACGGGAGGGATATCATTGGCTTCTCCCGGTCAGTTCGCGGAGCAGCGCAGCCAGCAACTCCGGCGACGGGTTCTCAAGCGTCATTTTGCCGTGGCGTAACTCAACACAACAGGAGGTGGCATTCAGCGCTGAGAACTGACCCGGGTCTGTATTGGTCTCACCGGTTGGCGCTGGATCAGATATCACCTTGACAGGTAACATTATTGGTGATGGTGAAGATTCAACAACTGCCGGAAGTCGACGTGATATGCGGCCTTCATCCTGCCAGAGCCGCAGCCATTTGAAGATAACGTTATCATTGACGCCGTTTTCACGGGCAATCTGAGCAACGCAGGCTCCGGGACGGGAAGCAAGTTCGACCATACGTAGTTTGAAGTCATTAGGATAATTTTTACGGGGTTCTTTTCGCCAGGACTGAGATTTCATACTTAGATGTCCGTCTGTACAGGTGGACGTCTAAGTTACCAGTACGGGCTTAATGGCTACATACGGCGCTGGGTTTACGCTTACGGTCTTTATCCGTGACAACTACTGTTGTTGACCTGTTCATCAGCTCTGTCGGATGCTGAATTTTCATCCGAGTTGGTTCTACACCGGGTTTCTGCAGCCGCATTCACAACGCCATCAGTCGGATCTTAGTCTGACAGGAAAAACTAAACAGTTCTGGCTGGTATCAGGTTGCATTTATGGCTATCGCAAGATCCATCCCGACGTACGAGATAGCGACCTACAATCTGAGATAAACCGGATCCGGCAAGCGTGCCGGGATAGAGGCTCAGGTTGGGTATCAAGGCCCACGAGCGCAAAAACTTAGCAGTATGTATATGATATAAGATGTTGCAGTGTGGAGTGCCTCTCCATGAGCCTTTGGTCAGCCACCGTGACTCGCATATCAACCGTCATGGACACTTCTAACTGTTTATGCCCCTACGCATAGTGGGATTCACCGCAACAGTAAAGCACACTACCCAAATATTATCATTCCTGAGAAAACGGGCTTATAATGTGCTTTACTGTTTGTTGTCTAATCCGTCAGGACTTTCCCTTTATCGCAAACAGGAGGTTTAGACACTGAATAATCAACCGATGTTTATGACTCCCGTGTTCATACCCCCTACCCCACAACCAATTAAAACCAGTACCTTAAGAACATCAAATGATACGTAGTTTTTTTTATCCTACGCTACTTTCCTGAAAAGAATGGACCGCCATCGAGGACTCGAACCCCGTACCTGCATATAACACGCTCTTCCCGTTGAGCTAATCGCGGCTTGGTACCTTTTGCGGGACTTGAACCAGCGACCAGGCGATTATGAGTCACTCGCTCTGACCAACTGAGTTAAAGGGTCTAAAAAATGTTGTGATGCCGGGTGCCTCCCGGTGAGCCTTTGGCCAGCAGCCATGGCTCGCGTTTGACTGCTGCGCTTAGCTTTGAGTTCGTAATACAATAACCACTTGCTGTTTACGCCCCACCGCACAGGGGGATTCATCACAACAGGGAAGCACACTGACAACATTCTCGCTCAGAATGTGAGGCCCCTAAACCCTCTCTGCCAGTGTGCTTTCCTGTTACTGATTTATGGTGCCCGACCACCGCAATAGAAAAGTTGAATGACTGATTATAAGTCAGTAGTCTGCCTGCAGAGCTAAGTTGGCACGTATGTAATGATGGAAACGGGAGAGCGGCATTAGCAACCCCTCGCTAACCCTTAGTTACCAGATCAATCAAAAATTAACATCTAGTCTGGAAGTACACACTTAATATTATTCTCGCGACGGATTTGTCAGCCAGGATATTCAGATAATAAAAAAACCTCGCCGGAGCGAGGCATAGGATTTTGAGGCACCTCTTCCAACAAACCACCCGAGGTTAACTGGAATTTAACGAGGTGCTTTTGGATGAGCGCTGACCTCAGAGATGAATGTCTTCATACAGCAATTTTGTAAAACGCAGCACTCATTCAAAACTGGAAAATTTAGTCGCTTTGGAGAAACAGAACATCGCAGACAACAAAGATAGAGGTTTAATCCCTTTTAGCTACCAAAGCGGCATAAAGACCATTTTTCAAGTCCTTTTAAACCTTATAATGCTATACCAACCAGCCAGGTAAAGCAAAAAACCATCATGGGCGGGCCTGATAGGTGCTTTAATCCGATGCTGTGGCAGGGACACTGATGCTATACATCTCATGCCCTAGTCGTATCGCCGAAAAGCAAAAGCGTGACCAACGCGGGGCTTTCAACATACAGACTCATCACTGACTGAATTCCCCGCTACAGCACTACTTCCGGGTACTGAATATGACGTTTCAGCTCTCTCTTCCCTTGATCTTTCTTTCTGTGCCATTTCAGGTTTGCCTGTCATATCCAGTGTTCACCCCAGGTTCACAAGAAGATTAGGCCGATACAATCCTCCGGTCATATCCGGCTTGATTTGTCAAGCTTGGTCTGAATGATTAATCGCCCCACCGAGCAGAAGGCTTACGGGTTAATTCCTTCCTCCCCAAACGGACACGTACTGTCCAGGGAAGGAAAGCGGTATAACGCTGGATTGTATACGCGGGAGCCATTACCCGGGTGATAACCGCCCAGTACCGGGTCCCGGCGCTCGCCGTTAAAACCAGCCTCGCTGCCGATTTGCGGTGCCTGTTTATCGTCAATTCTGACCTCACTTTGCTTGTTCGATGCCCGGACTGACAACGAAAAAATGAGTTTTAACAGCGTAATGTCACATCCTGAGGGCAACGTCGACACCTTACCATCACCGAGCTTCTTTCCGGGTGAACTCGGCCGCCAGTCGTTGACTTCAGCCACTCCCGTTATGAGCATTACCCTGTCCGGTTCCTCAGTTGGTTTGCCGGACATGGCGGAGCACCCGCGGGTACCGGATGCTTTGCCACATCCCTAACGAAACTTTGTTTTACTTGCGGCGCATCTGTCTATCCCTGTACTGATGCGCCATTTTTTTATCCGGGTTTTTCACACCGCTCCGGCCTCTCAGAGTTCCCCCAGCTAAGAAGTAACCTGTATTTTTCTCAGGTTTTAAACAGGACTTTATCTTTTTCGAACACGATGCCGTACTGAACCGCACGCTCTCCCTAGAGAATGCTGTCTCGACCTCTTTCAGAAACTGCCGCTTCGTGCCTTGAGCTACGACCACCGGGACAACAAAAGCGCTCAGTAACGGTTTACCTTTGCTGTCAGGAGTGATTACTGTGCGTTTGACCAGCCCCTTCCGTTCTACACCCTGGACGTGATGGGGAACGTGCTCGGCTTTACATTATACCCCACGCCTAAAAAGAGCTTCTTGAACGCATAAATAATCATTTTCAAAACAAGATACGGCGAACATTACACATTCATATTTATTTTTTCTGAATAGTTTCACCGATTTATTAACGTGACCTGGCGCACGATTTACTTGCCAGACACTTTCATTGGATGCATTCCGTTTCGACACTAATCACGCTCTATATAAGAAGGTAATTATTAAAAAGCCTTACGACCATTTGCCCGCCCGTGCGGGCTTTTTTTTTGACTGCCCGATTGACAATTCACCAACCCGTTTTGACGCTTAATATGCGACTCGATAAAAAGACGCATCCTGATGATAAATGCTCCTACTTGTTTCTTTGCCCGCGTGTAGCGGGCTTTTTTTTCCCCTGCATTGACATTTTCATCCCCCGTGCTGACAGTAACATCTGCAGTACAGATAAACTTCTTTTGGTTCAGTACTTTCTTTTACCCGCCGCCCAGGCGGGTCTTTTTTATGGATCCACCTTGCACACCACCACCGCCCTGCCATCTGCTACCAAGCAGGTAAATTCCATCGGAGCCGACGAAGCGATCTGCACGCCGACGTACCGCTGTGGCACGCAGCTGTTAAGCAAACGCAACAACGCCAGGCATAACGTCAGCGTTCGCATATCGCTTTCCTTTAAGGGTATGGCTTTAGCCGGGCTTAGTATCGATCCAGGCAGAACCTTCCGGATAAGTCAGCATAACATTGTTATCTGGCTGAACATCTGCAATGGTGATGCTCTGACTTTTTTTCACTGATGGCACGAGTAAACGAAACTGCGGAACAGGCCGACTTAGCGACAATTGCGACCACAAGAAGCCCGCTGATTAACACACGCCTGTTTTTCTTCTTAATGGGCTTCCTTACTGGGAAATAAAAGATCCGTACAAATGTCTGGGACACGAAATGCTTGTTACTACCTAGTCTGACCATCCTCCGCAGATTAATACACCGAGATGTTAGTATTGTCTTCATAAGCCTCATGAGGACATCCCCATGAAGAGGCGTAATACGTCCAAACAGAATAAATTTTTTGATGACTTCCGAATAAGACTGCACCCGGCACAGAAATTCAGCCAGGTAAGATGGCAGTTGTCATTGTCACTATTTGCAATAGCTTTCAGTGTTAGGGGTGTCAGCTTGTATAATGTCGCCATAACCGATGCTGCGGCTTTCGTGACGCGGAGCATAAGCCCCTCTGCCACAGCCCGGATTACCCTGATTAGCATAAATATGTGATGTCAGGCGTTGATTTACCGGCTCACCCGTTATGATTTTTGCCCTGATGTGTTCATAACATCTCCGGAACAGAATGGTGCTAAAACCGCCGTTTCCTGCTCCGTTTAGTGATTAATAATACACAAGCAGAGGCTATCTGAATGAAATTCAAAGTACTTTCCCTGGTGGTTCCGGCACTTCTGGCAGCGGGTACCTCACACGCAGCTGAAATCTATAACAAGGACGGCAACAAGCTGGATTTATACGGCAAGGTGGACGGCCTGCACTACTTTTCCTCTGACAAAAGTGCGGACGGTGACCAGAGCTATGCACGCCTCGGCTTTAAAGGTGAAACGCAGGTGAGTGACCAACTGACCGGCTACGGTCAGTGGGAATATAACATGCAGGCCAGCGGTGCCGAGAGCGACGGAGACCAGTCCTGGACCCGTCTTGGCTTCGCCGGCCTGAAGTTCAGCGACCTGGGTTCCCTGGACTACGGCCGTAATTACGGTGTGGTCTACGACGTGACTTCCTGGACCGACGTGCTGCCCGAGTTCGGCGGTGACACCTACGGCGCTGACAACTTCCTGCAGCAGCGTGCTAACGGCGTGGCGACGTACCGTAACAACGATTTCTTCGGTCTGGTTGACGGCCTGAATCTGGCTCTGCAGTATCAGGGGAAAAACGGCAGCGTGAAGGGGGAAGGCACCGGCCCTACCAACAATGGTCGTAATGCTCTGTACCAGAACGGCGACGGCTTCGGCGGCTCCCTGACCTACGATATCGGTGAAGGTTTCAGCGCTGGTACCGCTATCGCCAGTTCAAAGCGTACAGATGAGCAGAACAAACTGTCTTTCGGCAAAGGGGACAAAGCAACCACCTACACCGGTGGCCTGAAGTATGACGCCAACAACGTTTACCTCGCGACGCAGTACACCCAAAGCTACAACGCCACCCGATTCGGCAACAATGACGGCGACCATACCTGGGGCTTTGCCAACAAAGCGCAGAACTTCGAGGTCGTGGCGCAGTATCAAACCGACTTTGGCCTGCGTCCGTCCATTGCCTACCTGCACTCCCGTGGCAAGAACATCGAAGGCTACGGCGATCAGGATCTGCTGAACTACATCGACCTCGGAGCGACCTATTACTTCAACAAAAACATGTCCACTTACGTAGACTATAAAATCAACCTAATCGACGACAGTAAGTTCACCCGCGCCTCAGGCGTGGCGACGGATAACGTAGTGGCGACCGGACTGGTTTACCAGTTCTGACCCGCTTGACTGTGCTGAAAACCGGCCTGGATGGCCGTTTTTTTTTGCCAGTGTCATCACCAGTATTGAAACCATTATCCTTTCTCTATGTGATTTTCAGAATTTTGTGTGTGGAATCACAGCCATACAGGAGCACCCGTTCTGAAAAAAAAGTTTTTAACAACGGAGACTGGTGTGATGGATACTGTGGATCTGGCTCAGAGAGCGGAGCTGGCGCGTATGACCCGGCTGCTGAAAGGACGGCTGCGTCCGGTTCTGGCGTTTACCGGGTCGTGCCATAACTGCAGTGAGCCCTTGAAGGAAGGGGGGTTCTGTGACTCATACTGCCGCGACGACCATGAGCGGCGTTTTCGAGCCCGGATGATCAACGGTGTCCGAAGTCGGGAGGCTAAGTACAATTGACCGGGTTGACTTAACAGTCTACCCGTTCTGCTAATTGAGATGTTATTTGCCACTGTTTCACTTTATTTTATATAGCGCGCAACACATCGTTCATTTTGTGTTGCGCTTTTTTTATCTGCCTACTGTCCGAGCCGATAGACACGATCACGTGAGTTTTGCCGGTGCGATATATCTTCTCCCTGACGCTGACCACACTTTAACTGCTTTTAATGTCCGCCGCGCAGGCGGCTCTCCTCTTAGCGAGCGACAACCATCTTTCCAATCCCCTTCAATGAAGTGCAAAGGTCACATCCGATGGATTGTGGGTAAAGCGCTCCCCGCTCTGGACATCAACGGACAACCGTTCTGATCATATCGGGCCTTATAACCAGCAGGATAAATGTTGTGAATATAATCGATATATCCCCCATGTCCCTGTCTCATATTCTGGCCTGTCTGATATGCGGCACCGTCATCGGCCTGGAGCGCCAGCTTCGTGGCAAACCCGTTGGTATCCGTACTTCAACGCTAATAATTCTGGGAAGCTATCTTTTTCTGGCGATGGGTCTGCATCTTACCGGACAGGAGTCAGACCGCAGCCGTGTACTCGGCCAACTGGTCAGTGGTATCGGTTTTCTCGGAGCTGGTGTGATGATGACCCGCAATGGCCAGGTCATGGGTGTCACCTCTGCAGCCACCGTCTGGGTTCTGGCAGCACTTGGTGCCATGATTGGGCTCGATCTGCTGGCACAGTCCGCTGTGATGACGCTGGTGATCCTCGGGATCTTGGCGGGCGCGAACTGGCTAGAAAGCAGTTTTAAAGCTCTTCAGCGTGGCGTACACCGCCGGCGGGATGACTCCGCTAAAGCGGAATTGTCGCAGGAGAGCCCGCAGAACGATATGTCCCGTGTTCCGCCTGATACAACTGAAAATCGCTGACACCAGCCCCAGCAGTGCCCCCCCCGCAAACAGCGGCAGATACTTTGATCGTTCGTCACAAGGATGCCAGCTACTCTAGAAACTATTGATACCAGACAGCTCCCGGCGCTACGCTATTTGCCATTAACATAACGGAGATAACACTATGTATCAAATAATGGTTATCGTGTTCATAGCATTACTGTCCGGATTCACCGCTGTTGCGGCAGAGGAGCAATCCTCCCCATCGAATCATGAGAAGACAAGCCTTCCTGCACATCCATCACTTGTATTCGGGCCAGGCCCGGTAATTGAACCGGAGAACTCACAATATATGGAAGATAAAAAAGCCGAGATGAAAAAAGATCAGAAGGCAGCCTCCGACACTACCACTCAGTTTAAGCCAAATCCCCCTCGCAGATTACCTCATGGTCTTATACCACCAGCAGAAAAACAGTAACTGGTGACGAAGCATAGTCGATAGAGATTATTTTCTCCCTTTCAGGCCCATACAGCGTCTTTTCGTCAGCGAAGTGACAATTTCCATGGATTGCCTCAGCTACTGGAATATTATTATCCAACCACGTTTCTTCTTGATGGGCTCCCTATCAATAATAAAAAAGCCGCGTGGTTGCGCAGCTTGATGATTGTGCCAGACTACGTCTGGCGGCGATTACCCTGCCGGTGATATAGTCAAATCGCCAAAATTGATATATCGAAACCTACAGTGAGAATTTTAAGTATGTCAGATAAAAAGATTCCAGTGTTCGACCATATGCCTGCAGGGCTGATTCGTTCTCATTCAGAGCCACCATCAAAGGGAGGGCACATGCCTTCTCAACCTGTTCGAACCCCTGTTAATAATACTCCCCCAGTTCCCCCTGCTAACTCAGGAGGAAGCAGCAAAAAGTGATTAATCTATGAGCCGAGAAGAAGTTTTAGACAGAGTACTGTTCTCTCACTATTTTGAGAAAATGTTCAGCACATTAACCGGTCGAATCGATAGGTTACTATCCTTTTTGTCATTATTTCTCGGCTCTTCGATTGTTGCCGACATTGGAAGCCCAGTCTGGAGCGGTATTTCCATCGCTATGATTTCCGCACTTCAGATGACTTTCCAGTTTGGCAAGTCGTCTGAGCACTCACGAAAGCAAGCTAAACAATACCAGGTTCTTTTTACAATGGCATTCAAGCTGAGCGATGACGAGCTATTTAACAAAATGCTCGAAATTGAAGATAATGATTTTGAGCCATGGGCAGTATTGCATAACCCGGCAATACTCAGAACCCGAACTCACCTGGGAGTGGCCCCCGACGAACATGAACCAGACCTAAATATCATCGAGCGAATTACAGCCAGAATAGCTGGCGGCCCCTCTAAACGCTCCATGACCTTTTCACCTGATAGCAAAAAGCCCACGTCTTAACGTGGGCCTGTTACTCGTAGATGTACAACTGACTGGAACAAGGATTACCGCACTTTAGTTATGGTAATAGTTCCTGTAGTAAATCCATTTCGTTGAACATCTGAACCGTATGAGAATTTAAAACCGTTACCTTCAGCAATATTGGTAACTTTTCCATCAACTGCAAAGGTTCCTCTGGAGTTCAAAATATTTAGAATGAATGTATTAGCGACTGGAACGTCCAAAACAACCGTGCCCCTTGATACAGAGGTGAAATCGATAATGCCTTGAGGATAGCTCACTTCTGCGACCGAACTGTTCAATGGGTCCCCCCCTTTCGAGAGAGCCATGATGTTTAACTGCGGTGTACCCTGGAAAAGAGAAATCCGCCACGGATCTGCAGTTTCTTTAATTAAATTCGTTACTACATTTACCTCAGACGTTCCATACAACTGAGTCAGATGATCGTGAGGGATAACATGTTGGGCAGAAATATTCAGCGTGGCACTATCATTGATAGAATAAGTTCCATCCCATATAAAACCATTACTGGATAGGTTCAGGGACGAACAATCGTACATTTCAACGCCTACAAAACCATTCGAACCTGCATCTGATTCAGTAGATATTATACTATCAGCCCTTAGCTCCATAGAACCATCGCGTTGAAGTACAAGACTGAAAGAACGTTTTTTTCCCATGAAAATACTTTCATGAGTGTTACAGCCGAACTTCCCCGAAAAAATACCAAACTCAGTTACCGTATCGGGAAGTTCTTCCGGGTCCTGCGGGCTACTGGGCCAGATGATGCCCTGACCGTCATTCAATACCAGATTTTTTCCTGGCGCATCCATGATGAATCCCGCACCAACTTTTTTATTAAAATTAGTGGCGGTACCAAAATCTCCCTCAGTGTTATCACCACACTGCTGGTCATAAACCTGCGTCTCATACGAATGCCACGTTGTATATACTTTAGTCATCTTATTCACCTTATTGGTTGGAAGCACTAAAAGACAATCCAAACGGGTATAGAGATATTGCAAGGTAAAAAGCAGATGTTGCGATGTGGAGTGCCTCTCCATGAGCCTTTGGTCAGCCACCGTGGCTCGCGACTTTCTCATTCAATCAGGGTCTGCTGTTTCGCCCCTACGCATAGTGGGATTCACCGCAACAGTAAAACTATCTCTCAAGATAGCTTTACTCTTGAAGCTAATCTTTTCGCATTCGACTGGGTGCCAGCCTGGCTCTTCAGTATGCTCAGGCCAGATAAGAACATACTCAGGTGACACCCATGCAAATGCGCCCTCCGGTCACTCCGGGCAGTCCCTTCATCGCAGACCGGAAGGCAAAAATGGAGCGATCAGCGGGAATCGAACCCGCATCATCAGCTTGGAAGGCTGAGATAATAGCCATTATATGATGACCGCAATAATTGGTAGCGCGGTGCCGGGTGCTTCCCGGTGGGTTATTCACCCGCGTTCATCGACTGATCAGGAACTCAGAACGCCCCTCCGCCAGGGGGATTCACCGCACATTGAAACTGATGCGCTGTACTGGAGTCGAACCAGTGACCACTGCCTTCGGAAAGCAATACTCTATCCATCTGAGCTAACAGCGCTTTGGTGGCCCCTGCTGGACTTGAACCAGCGACCAGGCGATTATGAGTCGCTCGCTCTGACCAACTGAGCTAAAGGGCCTAAAAAATGTTGTGATGCCGGGTGCCTCCCGGTGAGCCTTTGGTCAGCTACCATGACTCGCTAACGGATATCCCAAACCAGGCAGATAATGGTCTGTTTTCGCTGTTTTCGCTGTTTTCGCTGTTTACGCCCCGCCGCACAGGGGGATTCATCACAACAAGGAAGCGCACTGTCCCGACACGCCCAGTGAGTGGGATTCATCAATAGCAGTACACTTGCTTCTTGAGTGAAAAATGGTGCCGACTACCGGAATCGAACTGGTGATCTGATGGCCACAAGTCAGTTGCTCTACCTAATGAGTTAAGCCGGCTTTGGACTGCAATCAATAGCAAATAACCCCGTTCATAATTCCACATGATGAGCTTAAGCTGACGGATGAGCAGGATACTGAGAAAGGGAAATACCAGCTGCCAAGTGCATGTTAACTATTCGTTGCATTTGATGCTAAATTTACAGATTGAGTGCCTCAAAAATCCTTTCATCAACCGTAGTGAACTGGAAACCTGATACGAAGAGCAGGATCACATGGCAATAAATCACCAGCCCGCTACTGAAGCAGATAAGCAGAATCAGAAATGACCATTTTCGTTTCACGTTGACTCCCTGAGCAAAACACATTCAACATGCTATTAGCTGCAACGGGAGGTGATTCGTAGCAAGTACTTCAGGGTGGGGTAACGATTAAAAACCCGCCAGTGCGAGGCATAGAAATTTGAGGCACCTCTTCCAACAAACCACCCGAGGTTAACTGGAATTTAACGAGGTGCTTTTGGATGAGCGCTGAACCCAGAGGCCAGTATTTTACACAGCAATTTAGCAAAAAGCAGCGCTCATCCAAAACCGGGTCTCTTTACAGACACTCCGCAGACCTATCATCGCAGACTCAAAAGCGTTAACTGGAGCGGTCCAGCGGCAATCCAACCCGCATCATCAGCTTGGAAGGCTGATGATAATAGCCATAATATGATGACCGCGAGAACGCCCCTCCGTCAGGGGGATTCATTACAACAGAGAAGCACACTGATAACACCCGCCAGAGTGATTACAAGCGCCAAAGACACAATTGCCAGTGTGCTTTTCTGTTGCTTGATTATAGTGCCGGCTGCCGGAATCGAACTGGTGACCTGATGGCAAAAAGTCAGTAGCTCTACTTACTGAGCTAAGCCGAGGCGAGCAGATATAATAGGAACGGGGAAATAACTGAGGCAACCTGCCGTTAACTTTTTGTTACTTGATTAAGCGAATATTAACACCATCTCTGATATAGCCAAAACACCGTCACTTCTGGAAGGATTGTGCACTCGCCTACATCACTGAAAAAATTATCTAAAGACGCAGGAGTTGCATTTGCATATCTCTCTGTACCACCTTAGCGGCCGTTTTGAGCTTAAGCGATGCGACGTCGTAACCGCTCTTAACTGGTTTCGATACTTTTTGCGTACGCGTTAATGTTATTGTAATATTCGCTCTTAGGTACCCTTTTGAGTCATAAGGGTAGACTTGTAAAAATTTACTTTTGAATAATTAGATACATTTACAAACAGCCTAGACAATTTCAAAAAAGTTTAGCGGTAAAGATTAGCGCCATAAGCGTCAGTTTTGCGGTTTCATCGCTCTTGACTCCTTGGCCAGAAGATCGGTATGAGGCTAATCTTTATGTGCCACATATAAATATGGCCTCACTAAATATTAAACGCCTTGCAGGGCGTTGAATGTTTCCGGGACTTTTTTATACCAGCCATTCAGTGTTCATGCCCGAGACAGATAGCCTCAAGCATCCGCAGCAATATTACTTAACCCACTACTCTGACGAAAAATTTGCAATCTCTATCACCCACAATCAGTCTCACCAGAGCGATTAGCCAGATCATAATTACAATTAATTCCAGCCAGAGCATTTACGCCTCCCTTCAGCGAGTACAAGTAAATCAATACCACCAGTTCAGAATCCATATCTGTCCATAATTAAAATCACGATGAAGTAGATGACAGCAGCAATGTCTATTGCAATGAGCAACTTCGAGATCAATACATCGGCCTCCAGTAGTTGAAAACCAGATAATGGCAACGGGAACTTTACGGCAATTAAACGAACTGCATTTAGCGTTCACCGATTAACCATATCAACCAAACAAACGCCACAAGAAACAGTAATCCTTTCATTGTTTCGTATAAATCCATAGCCATCTCCCGTACAGAAAGTTGAATCATTACAACGGGAGTCAACTCAAAACAGTATTTTGACTGTGATAAGCGTCATTGGGCGGCTTCCTCAAAAAAACCTCACCATCAAGGCTGCAGACCTGATAAACGATCGAACCATACCTAACGGTATTGCACCGGCGCTTCACTCCATTGTTCTCTATCCAACTCATCATCATCAATGAGCACGAAACCACCGGCAACGACACGGGCCGGGTACTTCTCATATTCGGTCCACCAGCCTTCTGTATCGTTGGTGCATTTGAGAAGTAAATGATTGCTCATGCTGTTTCTTCCTCACCCGTCACCCAGCGCAACGCGGCAGCATATTCACCGCTGGCGGCCTCGAGGGCGCTAGTATGATTTTACGGGATTTCATCCGTGGTTTTGTCTCGCCAAGAACCTGGCGCTGGAGGCGTGATTTTTCATGGCCCGTGGTACCAGCGGTTGCAACTTCCAGATCTCTGACCTTCTTCCGCTGCTCGTCCGGCGTAAATGATGCCAGCTGACAGGCCCGGGGGACAGTCACCGTTCAGGATTCCACGGCGTCACGTACCGCCTATATGGTGTCCAGCAGGGCCAGTGGCGAGAACGATCTGAGTACTGACGCCGAACATCAGGCCGAGCTCGTCTTCGTCGTGTCCGCGCTCCAGTGCATCAGCCATCTTCTTCGCGCGCCCCACAGGGGTGTCTGCCTGGCGAATTTCGTTAGCGCTAATCATCGCCTGCGCCATACGAACAGCATAGCCACGCTTCGTCACAGCAGGTACCTTCAGCGTTTCCCTGCCCGCGACCTGCAGACGGATATTCGCTTCCAGCGTGTGCCGGACACGCTGTCGGCCATCGACAACACAGGACAGCCCTGTTTACGGGTCTTTCCAGACGATAATCTGCTCAAGGACACCCTGGTCCCTGATGTTCAATCCCCCCTTCGCTAACCGGCAGGTGAATACGCTCGTCGTAAAGCGGGTGTGACATATCTATCACCAGGTGCAGTTTTTCCGGTTCGAAACAGAGAACGTTGCTCTTCCCGCTGGCGCCATAGGCGTCGATAGAGTTTTTAGCCATTGTTTTGCTTCTGTTTGACCTGGTCTGTCAGCTCCTGCCAGCGTCGCAGCAGCTCTTCACGCGCACCCTGTTTACCGCCCAGTGAGTAACCAATGCCGATATGGTGATGACCAACGCAGCGTATCACTGTAACGCCTGCGCCGACAGGAAAGATAAAGTTGCCACATCAAGGGGGGCATGTAGTAATTTCGCAAATCCCAATCTCCACGAACCAGCTCCACTTACACATCCGCTTAAGTAATCCACCAACCTGGCGTCAAGCCGGGTTACCTGCATATTGAGCAGAGCAAAACAGGTTCACGCATGACGCTCCCCCTTACTCTTCGTTGTGAGGCAATTGACTTGTCTCTAGTTAAGATGGGTTTTACTCAATATATCGATAAGAAATAACCATCTGGGTTGGATGCAGAACTGGAAATGATGAATTTTCAAGCACTTCAATGTCTACCCTTTTCTAACTAATGTTAGTAAGTCGTTATCTACTGTCAGCTTAACACCACCACAATCTTCTCTTGACTAGTTAATCCCCCCGTTAAGAAATTTACAGTCTTCTGGTTCCCGGTAGGTATCCAGGGCGCAATAGGTAGTCGGTCTACATCGTAGATTCCGTAAAAGGCATTTGAATCGCTTGTGGCGCACAAGTACATCCGTGTACCGATGCGCCGTTTTTTTATTCATACTTTTCCGGCCACTCCACTTTTTCCAGGTTCACCCGTTTCAGTTTCTCCGTTCATGCCAGCTTCAGTCATTACTGGTAAGCACCGCCACCACTCCCGCTTGACTGCAATATTCTCCCACTCAGATTATCACTTCGCTTGCTTCAACATAGGCTAAAGCACAGCTTGTAGGATTCCGCATGGATGCGGTGCTGTGCGACTCATAATCAAAGGCTGCGCTTTCCTGAACCCTGTATCTGCATCGTCGTCATCTACCGGGTTAGCTCAGCCGCCATCTCTTGACTTCATTTACTCCCGTTATGACTATAACCTGTGTCTGGGTTTGCATGCCTGTTTCCCGGACACGGCGCAGCCCCCTGGCATGATGGATATTGCTCCAACCTCAATGGCGGTGCTTTCGTCCTCTTTCATTACACAGCATAGAAAGTGGTTACCCCCGGAAAGCACCGCCGCCATATTCTCTTGACGAGTTAAGCCCCCGTTCTGACATTCTTAGTTCCTGGTATCCTGCAGGTGTCCAGGTTTCGGAAGCACTATCGGGTACGTAATGCTTCCGTACATCACCTTAGGAAGTTTTTGAACCATTTACGGCGCACCAGGACATCCCAGTACTGATGCGCCTTTTTTTTCAGGCTTTTCATACCATGCAAAATCTTCCAAGCCTGTACTGCCCATCAGGACCATGTCTTACACTCCCCCTATTTCTAATCAAAGATTGACTTACGCTCATTCCGTTTGCAAAGTCACATTGCTAGGGTATTGATAGTCCCCCGGCACGGCGGTGCAGCTCATACCATAATCTCGCAGATAATCTGGTTACCTGAAAGCTGCACCGCCACCTTCAATGGCTGCGCTATCCCGAATACTGTATCTTCATTGTCATCATCTATCAGGTTAGCGCTGCCGCCATCTCTTGACTTTATTGACTCCCGTTATGAATATCGCCTTCGTCTGGGTTTCTATGCCGTTTTCCATGTCGGTTTCCCAGACTCGGCGCAGTATCCGCGGGCAATGGGTTCTGCGCCACATCCCCAACGAAACTTTGTTTTACTTTCGGCGCATCTGACAGTCTCCTTGCTGTTGCGCCTCTTTTTTATTCAGGCTTTTTCGGTCACTCCGTTTTTTCCTGTTTCACGCTATACAGTGGCATGCTGTACTTCTCCTAGGCGTCAAGCCGGAGCTTTTCTTCTTCGGTCGCAATGCCGTATTTTACAGCCCGCTCGAGCGGCGCAATAACTCAATCAGCCTCTGCCTGTAGTTTCAGCTGCTGCGTAATATCCTGCAGCTAATCAGGTGTCGGCTGATATTGCTGAATCCTGCCATTGAGATTACATCGGGTGCCGTTCATCAGTTTATCGGTAGTCTCAGGCGGTACGTCAGCAACGGCAACGAATATGTTAACCGAAGGCACAAGATCCCAAATGGCATTGTTGTTTGATAAGAAGATTAGGCTCACAGAGATCAGCAAACTTGCTGGTGTCAGCACATCCACGATATCCCATGAGGTTAGGCGGAACAGTTTGGATAGCGAGTATTCGGCAGCAGTGGCTCAGCGCTTAAGTAAAGCCCGGCGGCGGTCGGGATCGTCTCTGGCTAGGCATAAAGATACAGTGATCTCCGATTGCCCGAAGCAAGTAATTAACGGGATTCGCGGCGAAATGATATCCAAGCTACTGGCCCAGGTCTGTGAATGCTGCGGGGCAAACGATGGGACTTTGATGTCATCATATCAGCAAACAAACTGATCGATCTGAGTCAACTAGACAGGAAAGATAAACCAAGGTGGCTGAGGATAATGGCTTGACGACATCGTAAACCATTAGATGTAAGTCTAGGATGACACCAAAATATTTACATAACCATATTGACAAGACATCAGGAAATATGATAATTGAAAGCCGAGTGAGATTGAAAGGCTCATGCTAGGTTTGGAGAGGCGATGTCAGGAAAAATGCTGATCAAACTGTAACTCGCTACCACTCTCAGGTACGGATATGTGAGAGCCTGAGGAGGCAGTTCCCTCGGGCCCCTTGGCCTTCAATTTTTTTGTAAAAAACTATACAAGGATATGAAACAACAATTGATGTTAAAGAAAAAGGATTGATATGGCTCTTATATCCTTACTGTTGGTCACGCGGACAAATCGCCAATAACCTCAACGTAAGTGCTTCCGTTGTATCAAAGTGAAGAAGTGAGTTGAAAAGAGAATGGCCTATTACTTGAAAATGTATTTTCCGTCGATTGTAATGAATAGCTACCTGAACATCGACTTTAAGTGGTTCTGAAAACTTCGACTTTATCTGAAATGAAATTGGCCAATTACTGCCATCTTATGGGCTTATTTATTGAACAAGTCAAAGAATGGCTTGCTATCCTTATTCTGGCTCATGAAATTAATCTTACGGAAAACCGACTTTCCGATAAAGAGTTATGTAAAGATTATGAGGGCTTGAAAAACAACTTCAACGTAATGATAGAATACTGGTAGAAGCTACTGCAATTCCTATACTGTGGGAAAAGTTCAATACCCTCCGGAGAACAGCGAGGAAGACTTACGCCTCTTCCGGAGGCGGCAAAAATAATATCGCCAGCTGGTTAACTGCTACTCACCAGAATTTGCTTCTTTACCGTCAAAAGAGGGGGACTCACTTGGGCTACTCGACCACTTAGCGGTGCACAAATACAGAGATGTTCATGTTTCGATAGTTTCGGTTTAAATGGTGATTAAAAAGCTGGACAGCTTCAGCCCTCATGCTGTTGAATTCACCCGATTGTGGAATATGTGCGGCAAAATGAATACCTTCCCAGTTGAGTCGTGCTAAATCATCAAGAAAATAAGGTCGTGTTCGTTTATCCTCTGGTGTAACAAACCAGCAATAGCTGTATCCGTGAAGTCGATTAAATATTAACCTTCCTTCTTGTGCTGCTGTCATGGCCGCAGCAGACACATCTGAAACACCCATCCGAAAATATAAACTATGTGGCATGTTCGTTGGATTAAAACGCCCCCCCCCTGGAGAGTATTAAGATTATTTTGGATGTCAAAATTTGGCATGTTGTTCATTTTATCTCACTTTAGTCTTTTAAAATAATGAAGAAATCGTGCTCAATTATGAATTATCATCTTGAAGTGCTGGCATACCGCTTTGCAGTATGAACAAGCACTAGCCTAAAAAAAAGATGATTGCACGACCACAGGTGCTGTTCGCGATCGAGTTCAAAGTATAGCCGCAATGCCCATAATGATTTATTTGATTGTTCAAACTCCGGAGTTTAACGTTAAATTAGAAAGTTAAGGAGCACAGCTTAGCTGTGGCATATAAGTACTAAAATGTAATTACAAAACCGTTTTCAATTTGTATGTTTTGCTCATGAGATGCTTCAATATTACAGTCGATATCCCTCTCAATCCAAAATTTGTGCGGACTTGTACACCTTCATGCTCCGTGTGCTACCTAATTAGGTTTAATAGTGCCGATGTTGGTTTATCTGTTATCAGAGACATGACTCCTTGTATTCCTTTTTGCATGCTCATACCCGGAGCCATCACAGACATAACTTCTACATCGGAATGGTAACCTCCCCCGACCAACATTGCTGAACAACTCAATGCTAAATCGAGCCGTTGCTTTAATGTATAATAAGGAAGTAGTATATCAAGAGCTGTTTGAAGGCAAGCAGCAGAACCCGAAATGGACCCAATTAAAGGCAAATCAAGATCAACTGCCTGATTAACAAATGAGGAAATACCATTTGCAGTTTTAATCTGTACCCGCATAACTGGTGGGTAACTTGTTAACTCATTAATAAAGAAATATTTTTGCGATAGGGAATCGAGATAATTATTAAGCGTTTGCTCCGTCATAATGCCAATATGCTTATGATTGTGTTTTTTGTCTGTTTTCAATCTACCGCGGACAGCAAAAAAATTTTCGTTCAAGTTCCTTCTTCGTATCGCTTTTAAGTCAACTACTCTACCATTAATTCTAAAAATCTTGAGTCCCTGCTAACAACATCGATAAACAAAGCACCAAAATTAATCAGCAACAACATTTTTTTCGCATAAATAAGTGGTGAACAAATTGAGCTTTTTAAAATAGAAATAATTTCCGCTGGCTGAACGCTAGCAAACTGTCCATTTCTTTTACTTTTAATGCTTATGTAATTCATCCATTCTTCAACCTGTATAACAAGTGGTAACATAATCGATGATAATTCGTACACCACCTCTCCAAATAAATGTGGATTTCTTATTATAATAGCAGCGCACAACGATTCCTTAATTGTCGCAAGTATATTATTAAAATTTTCATCATGTCTTAATTCATTTATATTTTCACAGGAATGCCTTCGACTAACCTTCTTAGAACGTGCAAGATTTTTGCTGCGCCTGTCAACATAAGGCGGTGGTGGTGGAAGGTAAACTATCTCTGTTTCTGCGTGAAGACTATTTGGTAATCTTCTCCGCCCTGGGTAAGGTGGAGTGGGTGGTAAAAAAAAAGTAGGTTCCACTGAGGTAGATAAATTGGTTAAATAACTATCATTTGCATGTTTCTGGGTCATATGGGTTAGTAATGCTGAATGTTGTGCGTAATGAGCTTGGCATACAGGGCAAAAAAAGCCAAATTCATTATTCCGTTTTTTCAACATAATGAGTTTTTTGGCATTCATTCTTAATTAACAACCATTTTAAATAATTTAGCTATTGAACTTTATATTGGTAACGACCTGAGCCGACATGGGAGCTTGTAAGATTGAGAGTAACCGTCTTTAATATGGTTGCAAGCCTTATAAAAACTCGTGATAACTCTCATGTTTCATACTACAATCCCGCAATCTAACATAAAGCAGGTTTACTCAGGAAAAAATAACGCCCCCGTAATACATTATATATCCCCCACGCAGACGCTTAACTGTCCCGATTCAACGATAGAAATAGTCCCCCACAGGCATTCCAGCTTTGCCTCATGGGTAAGAATCGGCATCATACCAACGGTGACATTCATTTTATCAGTGATCCAAGGCATAGGGGTTACTGGAATGCAGGGAACCGGTGTAGGAACACCAAAGGCAGCAGTCGTCGCCGCGATAAATTCTGGATTTCTGGGGGAGTGACACAACCCAAAAGACGGAATATTTACCTCAGGAATATGGGCCATAATACTGGCAACTGGTCTTTCTCCGATGAAGACTCTCTGCTCTGGTAGCACCATCAGCTCGGATGGAGATATCCCCCCTCGCACTCAAGAATTGCACCTGCACATAATGCCGTACAAGACATCGTTTATTCTCCCGTTGCATTTAATTCGGTTATCAACTTGACCATCCCGTCATCACCGACAAACAAATGACGGTGTAGCGCATCCTGACTGGTATTCATTAATACATATTCAGCCAGAATGGGTAACATCTCACGGGTGAGCACATTATCAATATCCCGAGCCCCAGCTGTCGAATATTCACAGCGTTCCGCAATAAAATCCACCATCGATGAATGACAAGATATTCTTTCCCCAGTTACCGTTTGATAGCGTTCAAGGATTTTATTTATCTTGTGCTTAATGATTTTATGTAGCATGCCACAACCTATAGCATAATAAGGAATAACCTGCGTTCTACCAATAAAAGCTGGCATAAAGTGCTGCTCTAAAATCGGCATAATTTCTGTATTCATTGCAACAGCATCAGAGGGAGGAGAGATGAGTGTTTTCTTACTAATGAAATCTGCTGCTACATTGCTGGTCAGTAGAATAAGTGAGTGACGGAAGTTAATTTTTATGCCTTCGGCATCCTCCATTTCACCTTTATCAAAAACCTGATAGAAAATTTCGAGCACATCTGGATGCGCTTTTTCAATTTCATCAAGCAAAATAATACTATAAGGCTGACGACGAACTTTTTCTGTGAGTGTTCCGCCTTCACCGTAACCGACGTAGCCAGGGGGGGAACCCTTCAGACCTGCCAATGAGTGCGCTTCTTGGTACTCCGACATATTGACCGTTATTAACCGATCCTCTCCCCCGAACAGTTCAGCAGCAAGCGCCAGTGCCGTTTCTGTTTTACCAACACCTGACGGACCCACCAGTAGAAAAACCCCTTGTGGTTTGAGCGGATCAGCCAGCTGTGAGCAGGTAATGCGTATCTGGCGAGCTATCTGACTCAGCGCATGATCTTGGCCAAAAATACGCTGTGCAAGGCGCTGTTCAAGACTCATTAGCTTCTTTTTTTCATCCTCCAGAATGTAACCCAGAGGAATGCCTGTCCAACCCGCAACAACATCCGCAACGCAGGTTGCATCTACGCAATCAAAAACATAAGGAAACTGCTGATGATGTACTTTTAATTCAGCCCGCCACTGGTGGATCTGCTGCGGGTCATCGCTATGTCGGATAGACTGTACCAGAGCCTGCTGCTGCTGGAAATGCATCAGTTTTTCCGCTAGCTGCTGCTGCCATTCCGCCTGTTGTTCTGTCAGAGTATTTTGACGTTCTTGCTGGATATCTTCCCTACGCAATATCTCAAGCTCACTCTGAAGCCCGAGGATCTGTTTACGTAACACTTCAATTTCTACCGGTTCAGCACTCTGTGAAGTCAGAACCCTGGCGCAGGCGGTATCCAATAAGCACAACGCTTTATCTGGAAACTGGCGGTCTGTAATATATCGTTCAGCAAGTTGTATCGTCTCAATCACCGCTTCATTGAGTATCCTCACACGATGATGGTTTTCCATATTTTCCACTACCGAACGCAGGATTGATAACGCAGCATCCGGCGCTGGTTCCCCTACCCCGATCAATTGGAAGCGCCGCGATAATGCTGCATCTTTTTCGAAATATTTTTATATTCAGCCCAAGTGGTGGCAGCGATTGTACGTAGCTCCCCTCTGGCAAGGGCGGGTTTTAGCAAGTTAGCCGCATCCGACTGCCCTGCCACACCTCCTGCACCTATCAACATATGTGCTTCATCAATAAACAAAATGACCTGTTTCGGATAGGCTTTAACTTCTTTAATCACAGCCTGCAAACGTTGCTCATATATCCCTTTTACACTTGCCCCCGCCTGCAATAATCCCAGATCAAGGGTTAAAATTTCTGTATTCTTCAGAGTTTCAGGTACCAGCCCCGCGACAATACGCTGCGCCAGTCCTTCAATTAACGCGGTCTTACCGACGCCAGGCTCACCAGCCAGCAGTGGATTGTTTTGCCGACGTCGTAACAGAACATCAATCATCTGCCGGATCTCAGTTTCTCTCTCAAGAACCGGGTCGAAAGCATTTGCTGCCGCTGCATGCGTCATATTATGTGTAAACTGCTCAATGGCAGCAAACCCTGCTAATGCGTGCGACGCTACAACACGACTATCGGTACTTTTCTTTTTTAGCTGTTCCTCCAGAGCACCCAGCACATTTTTTGATAATGCCGGGCGATCGGCAGGACAGCTCTGTAATGAGAGCTGAGGCAAACTGATTAAGGTAAATATCAGCACGTGTGGGCTGACAGACACATCACGCCAGTTTTCGCGAGAATAACGTTCGCTGACTTCCAGCCAGTTGACTAATGATGGTGATAAAATAGGTGTCGTATCACTTTCAGGCATATGCCGGGTAAATTCAGCCATAACATGGCTTAACACTCTCTCCTGTAGCCAGACATCATAATGATGTATCTGCTCAAAAATATGCGGTTCGCACTCTTTAATAGCCAGCAACAAATGTTCAGCACAAACCTGTGGATAATGATATTCCACTGCAATATTAACGGCCAGATTCAGGCACGCCTGTGCTTCTTCACTTAACTGATTAATAAGCTCTCTAAGTTCCATTAATTATACCCTGCTAGCTGCCATGTTGTTGTAATATTTTTCGGTAGTGCCGATAAAATCCCGGAAGAATCTGACGGTGTATCAATAGTATTAAGTTGAGTATTAATATCTTCACGCTTCAGAAAAGCAGATAACTGTTGCTGTTGTTCTGTATTCCAGGCTTCTAATGAAGAAAGAATATCATTCTGCCCGGAGAGTTGATATCTGACCGTAATAAGATTTACCCGACTATGTTTGAGCTGCTCGCTGTTAACAGGAAAATCCTCAGCAACATAACGATGTTCTCCGCTAGAATAATCCTGTAAAAAGTCAACAAGTCCCTCACGTCCGGGATAAATTTTTTGCACATTGAATTTCGGGAAAGTAATCGTCAAAATCACATCACTACAATATTGTGGTTTCCAGTTAAACTTAGCCTGAGTATTGAAATTCATATTATTCAAAAACTGATCACCATCACTGCATATCAATCTGAGTGACGTACCTACAGGAAGTAGAGTTGCATCCCAGTTAGCTGTTGCCGGACGACCCGCAATATTAAGGACTGCTGGTTTGTTTTCGGACTTATTTTGAGTCGCATCCTGACTCTGTACTTTATTACTATCATCTCGCTGATCAAGTTGTGCTTTTTCATCCAGTAGACGTTTCCGAGTCTCGGTTGACTGACCTGATATTGAGTCCGGTTTAATATACTCATTAATATAACTAATAAAATCGACAGTCAAAGGTAGCGACTGCTCCTGCCAGTGATTAGACCTGATACCCTCTTCATCAAAAACCAGTAAACCCTCGGCATTTTTCTGAATAAAAGTCACAATATGTTGATAAAGATCTTTCTCAATCCCCTCAGCATCAGCCCCCTGCTCAGCTATTTTAGCATTGAGAGGCCATGAAACACTCGTATTCCAGTAATACTGCAATTGGTCAGCCGCACTCAGCACAATATAATCACGTAATAAGCGGGCATTTCCCTGAAAGAGATCCCATAATACCTGTGTTGACAGATCGGAATCTTTTTTTTCTGTACTGGCTCTATGCCACTGGGAAAAATTAGTAAACATACTATTCACTGTTTCTGTCTCAGTTTTCCTGCTCTCCTCATTTTCATTTAAGTTGAGCAGTCTGGCTGTATTTTTAGGGGCCTTTTCTACTTGATGAGCTAAATTTTGCACGCTATCCAGATATTTTTTATAAAGGACCAGCGTGCTGTCACTGAAGAAACTGCTATTTCTTACGGCCAGTCGCTGATACCGCCTGACCCTTCCACGAATTAACATCCGGTTACGTTCTAGTGCAGAAAATAACCCTGATTGACCCAGCATGGCCTTTTGACGCTGGAAATCCCGGAACAAGAGCAACCATGGAAGTGCCTGTTCATTACCAATGGTTGATAAATCAACGGATAAATCCGCCATAAATCGATCATATGGGCTCTCTGTATGCATCACACTCAGCAGTAGTTCATGCCAGTTCTCTTTGCCTGTGACATTGGGCTCTGTCAGTAACAACTGATTCGCAAAATTAATCCAGGCATTTTGCCGCTTTAGTAAGTATTCCTGCCAGAATACTTCGCGTAGCTGATGAAAAACCACAGTATCTCCGCATGCCTGCTGAAGAATATCCAGTTCATGAGACAAATAACGCTCACCCTGCTGTGTGAAAATCCACGACACCTGCCGCGCTTTATCAGCGGATAAACCGACCTCAGGCAGTTCGGCTGAAAATGCTGGCCAGTAATCACTAAGACGAACATCATGACTACCCTCAGGTAGTGGTACAGCCAGCAGCCATGACAGATTGGGTTTGCTGGCTATCATCACTCGCAGGGTCTTTCTCCACGCCGGAAGGTACTGTTTTTCTCCTAAAATTCGGGCCGCCATGCGCTTTGCAAGCAACTGTTCAAAGGTGAGTGACACCGGATGTGCACTCAGCAGGCTAGCAGAATATTCCGGCATTTCATTGAGTGTCTGTAGCGATGCCCCTGAATCCATCTGCTGTTCAGTGTTAATAAAGGCTGCCCAGTTAATAATTAGTTTAGCCTGCTGCGATATATTGACCTTATGTAATCGTGCTAGTATCTGATTATTAATCTCACCAGGTAAAAACTCTTGACTGGCAGTATTATGCTGATATTCTCTGGCCCGTTGAGTTATCATCCAATTTAATGCCGGATTAAAGAACCAGCGGTATAACCGCTGTTCTTTCAAATCAGACATTTCTGCAAAACGCAGGTAATTTTTCTCTATCGGACTAGCAGCCTGCTGTGTACTGAGCATATCTTCATCATTTTTAATCTGCCGGAATGATTTCACCGCAGTAAAACACAGTGATCCCCCAGCATAATCAGCATCATCTGACGGATTAGCCACCAGGCACCGGGCACACACTGATAACGAATAGAAACCTGATGTGCTGGAATAGCATTTTCCAGTAAATACTGGCTGAAGATTCCATGTACTTCACCTTGCTGGTCTCGACGAAATGCCGTTAGAAATATACCAGACAAGACGCCATATTCCATATAGATGTCCTTCTCACATAACGGTGATAAGAAATTAGCAAGCGGTCCCTGAAGCTTTTTAATCGTTTCAGGAAAAAGCAGGAAATTTTCATCTGGCAATGCACGACTATTATTGAGCAAATTTAGTCGCTGGAGACAAAGTGACTGAAAAATAGACTCCATCGCCCTGCTCACTTGATAATTCACACGTTCATCATAGCGGCTGTTCAGCAGGACGCCCGTCATCCCTGTAGGCTGAGTTTCATCGTGACAAGCCAGCCACTGCTCTGCACCCGCCAGCCGCTGCAGATTGGTCATCATCAGATAAATTGGTAAGCGTTTCGCCAGCCGTTTAAACAGTAAACCCAGTGCATCACGTAATAAACGTGCATGAGCATGATGTTCCGATGCCATATTCTGGTGCAGGATGTTAGCGGGCAAAGTGACAATCACACCAGCAGGTGGACGACACCATAACCAGATCCATCGCACCAGATAGCGCCATGTCGGTGCGATGTTCTCATTTTTATAAATAAAATGCCCAGGAATAGATAAATACATCACGTTGTGAAAAAACCACCACCGGCATGCTTTACTGCTTTTACGTCTGTGGCCAGGCATAAAGCGCATCGCAGCCATATTGCGATCCTGCAGTAATTGATCACAATCACTGTTAAATAAATTCACCATCAGATACCAGGGAGACGGTGTTGCGCGAAACCATTTCAGCGGCATAAACCATCGTCTCCCTTGAATATCAAGACCTTTTATAAAAGATTGCCAGTTAATATATTTGAATCGGCTATTAAATCTAAATAATTTACGTATTCGATGCCATAACCACTTGCTCAAAACTCTTATATTGATAAGCAGATAAAAAGTAATGACCAGAAAAATCCCTAGCAAAAAAATACAATACCCCCTTCCAAGCGGGCCAGTCAAAATAAATTGTTAACAGTGAGGAGGCTAGAAAAACGCCACTCAAAACCAACAACACCATTAATAACTTCCCAAAAAATTTTAATATCAACATAAAAGTAATTAAAAAACCAACATTAAGTTCATGGATAGGTAGACAATACTGGCTAGCAAAATAATAAAAATAGTCAGTATTGGTTTATTTTTTTTCAGCCTAGGCATTTCAGGTCTAGTATTCCACACGTCAGTTTCATTGTATATCAGACAGCGAATATACTCTTGTGGTAGCTTTTTAATATTTTGGTCAATTATTCTTTCCAGCTCTTTTTTTCATCAATGACATAACGCCCCTTATACCCCATCAGTAAGCAGAAAAGATAGACAATACGGAGTTCATGATTATTATCGCTAATTTCTGAGAGTTGCTGAAAGAAATGCATTCCTCCCAGACTGTTATTATGAATTTCTCTCTGTAACAGATGGTTTCGCCAGTATCCTACCATCGGATGACCAGAACAGAGGATCAGTTCATCCAGACAAATACAGACGGCAGAAGAGGCTGCATAAATATCCTGACGACTATAATGACGAAGACTGGGCTGTTGAAGTGTTTGAAGCTCCTGCACTAGTTCCTGCCGTAAAGACTCCGCAGTGGCTTCAGGGTTTTTGAGCGTAATCAGCATATGAGAAAACAGCGTTAAATAGTAATCAACCAGCGCCATTTACTTCACCTCCTGCCAGAGCAATTCCACCTGTAAATCTGCTGGAGCATCCATCCAGTAAAAGATCACCTGTTTTTCCTGCCATGCTGTAGACCATAAAGGAGAGCGCGTGTCCAAACGATAACAAAACGCATCATCGCGGACAGAAAGATTATGAGGTAAACGCTGGAGAACAATGAGCGGCACACCAGGTAAGGAGTAATTAATTAAATTTTCCAGTTGTCCAGGGGCACACAATTTACTATTTTCCTCATCCACTGGACGCACCTCATAAGCAGAAAATTGTGCTGAATTCAGGCATAAATAGACTTCAGCTTCCGCGCTCACAGCAACGTGTTCAATAGAAGAAAGATAACGACCTTCTCCAGCAGGGCGTAGTACAGCACGTGAACCAGAGAGACTAAGTAACTGATCGATGACGTAATCGAACCTAGAAACCACGGAGTGTAGAGCCTGATCCGGTTTCTGATGATCCCATGGCGTGCGTAACGCATTGATCAGTGCTTCACTGTCCACTGAACTATTAGTGGTATTGAATGACAGCAACTCAGCATTAAGCTGTTGTAACACAATGTAAATCTGCCATGGATGGATAGATTCAGTCAGGCGATACTGTTCCAGTACAGCGGCATAACGGCATAATGTCTGTAATATTAGCATCAACGTACGAAACTCATCAGGCGTACATTTCGTCAACGCTTTACCTTCAGTTTTCAATAGTTCCAATCTTCTGATTTTCGACAATAACGTCTGACAAAAACCATTCAGCCACTTTTTTCCTGCTACGGTAGCATTCATTGACAAACTGGGAACGATCATCTGTTCATCCAGTATAATATTGCCATCCTGATTATTGAGCACTCCAGCAGGTAATAAACTGTATCCGGTCAATTCTTCAATTTCATTTTCAAGGAAAAAACTCAACTGATAGCGTAGCGTCTGGATATCCGCATCGGGTCCTTTCCCAAACAGATCAGGCTGAAGACAGGAATTATTGTGCAACGTCCACCGGCAAACTTCCTGAATATTAACCGGGAGTGTATCCCTCTCAATAACATTTGAGTTACCTGGCTGAAAACGACGTAAACCAATATAGAAAGGTATTGGTTGAGTATAACTTTCTGTGAACTGATGCAATGAGCGGGAAGGCAAAACACCATTGACATCACAGTCAACCAGCGCACCATCAGGGAATAGTAGCACAGCATGATTTATAGATAGTTCCTGGTTACGCAGCGCCTGTAAATCAAGTTCAAAACGAATCATCCCCCAGTAGAAAGGGTGGCTAATTTGATGATAACGATGATTCCAGTATTGTTGCTGTATATCTGTTAGCTGAAAATGTTGTGGCTGTAGATACAAACCTGAATGCCAGTAAACAGGCTGGAAGTGATTATTCATTTTATTTACCTTCACCATTAGGTTTCATATTCCCCATATTCTCAATATCATCAGAGACTATTTTATTAATTTTCTCTGTAAACAAAGAACCTGAGTTTGATTTTTCCGTACCATTACTTGATACTTGATTCGTTTTAGTTGACATAAGCAGATACTGATCTCCACGTGGTGTAAATTTAATCTGCGTAACATTTAACCGCCCCAGTTTCAGGTTAATATGTAGTGGCTGATACTCTGCATAATAATCAGGAAAGAACCATCCTTTTGTGTTCAACTTTAGAGGTATAGGTGAGACGAAAGAGTATTCAGGCCCCGGCGAAGGGTAATAGCCAGCAATTACTGCAACATACTGTGCACGTTCTACCCTTGGCAGAGTAATACGTATAATTTCACCTGGCATTAAAAAATACCGATTAATTTGTAATACACCTGGGGATTTTTGTTCCCCATTGAATACCCCCTGTAATAAATCGGCATCCGAGATCAATGTATCCAACACGCCTCTATTATCAGATTGAATAATTAAAAGTGAGCAACTATTAGGTTGGTTATGATACGAATTTAAATCTACTGACGTGGTGACAAATAAATTTATAGCATCATCAGAATAATAAGGAATAGCATTTTCAAAAGCGGATTTAAGCTCAACCGTTGAGGGCGATTGTGTACATCCTCCTGTCAACATGCTCAGTAAAGTAGTAAGCACCGACAAATAGAAAGGGAATTTGAAATCGCGAAAATATTGCATTTTATTAAACGCATCCTCCTGACATGTAGTACCATCAGCGATTCTCTCAATAGGCTGTTTGTTATCTCGTTCAAACCTAAATAGTTTTCCACATCTAAGCAATTTTTTATACTCACCAAGTAGTCTGATAGGTTAAGCGCACCAATGGAATCATTATTTATCCTTTAGAACATTTGTTTTGAATTAAATAGTAGTGATGATGATGATGTAGTAGGTTTTTCTTATCAGATTATCTATATGAAATAAAAATCATGCTATCATTCACATCTTATTCTTAAGATGTTATTTTCTTGACAATTATCAAAGGCCAGTAAACTCGCCAGATATCATCTGATTATGGTAAGTCTGATTATGCTGCATCTGATAATTTTCATGCTGCTGGTTTTCAGTCCCTGAAGAAATTTGAATATTTCGTATATACTTCGGACCAAACAGCGTGTTAACACCATCCATATAGTGTGAAGTTTCCTCACCAAAAATGTCTGCCATCCACTCAATCGCATTCATTGATGACCAGCTAATCGCCCTTTCAAGTAGATAAGGAATCGGACTTCCTGGTTCATTCTCCCGAAATAATGCAATGATCATATTCAGCTGTCTGAGTGCTTGAGCACGTTGCTCACTATAAGGGACTGCTTTCTCTACCTCTTCAGCAAAGCATGGTGGTTGCATTCCAGGAAGATCCGTCGCTGGTAACATCTGTTCAGTCAGGGTTAAAATGGTATCTGCACCCTGCTCATGCACATCATTCTGTTCTGCAGCATAATGATGCTCCGGATAAAACCGTGAAATAAACTCCAGTAACTCACGTAGCTTTTTCTTGGTTTCCAAAAAACCTTGCCAGGATTCACCGATCTGCTGACATAAACACGACTCCAGCACAGTAATTGCCTGCCCTGCGCTGGCACATGCGTCCCTGACAATCAAAATATGACTTCTTGCGGTAACGGTAACCTTTTTTTGCCAGTCCTGTAACGAAATATAACCTTCTTTGATTAAACGCTCCCGAGAATTCGCTACTCCAGCCACGCGTTGCTCAAAAATCTGTACACGCTTCCAGTTAAACAAACTGATGGTATTGTCATCATCCAATGTCAGCAGCAGCAAATAACGGGAAAAATAGCGATCAAGACCATTCAAATAGCTTTCCCTGAACGCAAAATCACTGTCTTCAGCGGGATGCAATGTTTCCCAGTACTGACTAAAAAACTGACTGATCAGCAGAATTCCTTCCGTCGCACCAGCGATACCTTCAAGTTCGATCAACGCCTGGACCAGCCAGTATAGAATTTGTAAATCTTTACTCTTGGTGACCAGCATTTCCTCACACAATTCTTTAACTTTTGGCCAGTCGGACTGCCTTGGCTGGTATGACCACCCCTGTTTATCATCAGTTCCGTCTGTATCAGATTTTCGATGCTGGTTAATTGCTTCATACAGAGGAAAATTCTCTGCGGGAATACCACAAGGTAACTCAGCAGAGATCGGTTGCAAAATTTTATCAAAATCAATCAAATTCACAAAATATACTCCACATAATGAAAAATGAAAGTGAAAACACTGCACAATAACTTTCACCACCTCATTAAACATCGCTTTATAGTAAGAAATTCATTATCTATTTAATTCCATACAATTAGTTTAGTTTGACTTTCAGACCATTTATATTAACAAGACCATGTGCTGACACTTCTGCTTCCCCATCAGATATGATACTGACTTTTCCTTTCGCTGATAATGTAGTTTCACCTTTTGCATTGACTGTCACCTCTGGCGAAGATATTTTTACCTGCTCAGGTGTGATATTTATCTGACTATCCTCAACACTTAACCTGATACCATTTTTAGAACTCACTTCAATGTCATCAGCACAACTAATTTTTATTTTTCCTTTTTCTATCTTTACCGTATAGCTTCCGTTGCTGACAGTTAGAGTGGCATCATTCTCCGCTTTAAAATGCAAATCTTTCTGAGATTGCAGAAGAATAAACTCTTCTTCTTTCTTGTCCTGAAAACAAAGTTGATGACCAGCCATGCGTGAATCTTTTACAGTATTATGTGATATAAAACCACTACATGTTTTAGACTGAGCATTTTCCAGATCAAAAGGTGGCTTGTTATTACCATTGAATACACAACCTGTCACTAGTGGATAATTAGGATCGCCGTTTAAAAAGCTGACTAAAACTTCGCTGCCGACCCTTGGTATAAACTGCCCCCCCATATCCCGACCACTCCAGACCTGGCTAATCCTGGCCCAACAATAGTCTTTCTGGTTAAATTCGGTACCATATTTTTCTGGCTGCCATAAAAACCGGATTTGTACCCGACCATATTCATCAGTATGAATATCCTCCTTCTCCGGACCGGTAATAAAAGCCGATAATGTACCAGAAATCAACTGGCGACATATGTTAAATGGTGAATAGTAACATGTACCTTCAATATAGGGATGAACAGTTAGCTCAGCTAAAAACTTACCCTCGTTAATTTTTTCTTCACCGTCTATAATGCGGAAATAACTATTACTAGCCTTCAGAGAGATTTCGCTGATGAAATAATCAATTTCCAGTTCTGGTGCATATTCGTTTGAATTAAGTTTAAAACGTTTACCCATTACTATTGAGGGAGATGTGTTAGCTATTTTCCCCATAGCTGAAGCATAAAATAACTGACCAGTTCTAAATTTTATTTGATCGTGCAATCGTTCCTGATCATCTAAGAAGCTATCCGTGTAGTGACAAATATCAATGTTGTTTTGAATCTTTAATTTTACGGAACCTTCCTGGCTAAAAGCGACATTATTTGCAATATTATAACCATTCATTTTAACAGATGATGGAACCAATGTCTGCTGCTGTGTTAATCCACTAATGCCATAAAGACCATAAATTTCAGAAAGTGTATAATTCTCACCCCCCAAATTATCCAATTGAGAAAGACTGTCATAAAACATTAAACAATGTGAATCTTCAGAATGTATAAAAAAATAATAGACACCGATACTTTGCAATATTTCACTTATGAAATGGTAATCTGACTGATTATACTGCACCCGAGTCTGAGCAGCAGATGCATCAGTACTTAACCTGGATGAATCATAGTGAATATGATATTTTTTCAGTACATCAAAAACCACATCCATAGCTTTTTTTGCGCTATGCACCTGACAGGTAATATTTTTCTTTAACAATGCCAAACTTGACTCTATTTTTAGAGTATACTGTGTACCGATAAAAGCAATGTCTTCCTCTTCTGATTTTCTCGCAGAGAAATCAGCATCGGTTGAAATTTGTTTAATTTCAGTAATAATACCATGTATGTAGCGTTGATCATCATCAAAATCTATTTTCAATCCTACTGAACGGCCAATATAATCAGACATATCCTTAAATGAACGATGAGTATTGATATGAAGATTGAAACTAAAAGACTGACAAAAGCCTTCACTCCCTTCAGTGGATATAATATCTGCCACACTTGAAAATTCACCAGTAAATCCTATATAACGTTTCTTCCTATGATTATCAGTCATTTTATCCCTTCTCACTCCCCGAGAAAAAACAGCGGTCAACCGAGTAGTATCCAAGGCAACTATTCACGCCAATTTGATATTGCCCATTAATTTTATTTTTACAATGCACGGTCGGAAAAACATATTCATAGGTAAAAGAAACTGAAGGATACATATATTGTTGTATTATTTTCTTTAATAGCTTTTCATTTTCTTTTACTGTGTCAGGATGTTCGATAGGCCCAATTTTAATATGAAAAGATGCATGCATATCCCAGTATTTTTTTCCTAACACCGCGCAAGATTCTAAAGCAAGTGAGCTATGGCCTAATCGCCCCCTTGCAGCAGGTTCAATCTCTATCCACGCCCCCTGAAACGGAAAAATCTCTACCAAGCAATTAAATTCACGCTGTAACAGCCTGACCAGATTTACCAGTGTACGCCGGTTCCATAATGAAGCATTATTCGCTCTAACGAATCCAGTTATAAAACTGTCATGCTGGCTAACACCGGCTACCGCGTTAAATATTGCTGGGTAATGGAAATTATCATCCAGCTCTCTGGCAACAAAAAGATGGCTTTTTTTCCAGATATCAAAGCGCATTGTGTTAATCCGGTGGTTAAAGATATCCAGAAAGTGCTTTATCGCTATATCATTATGACAGGAGATTTGTTCCGCAATCCATTCTGTATAACCATGAGGCAATGCACCATAAGTCCCCAGAAGGCCAAAATCATTGACTATTAATTCAAAATCAGCACCTTCCGTATGCCGTATAGCGGTAAGCTCTTCAACTTCAGTTTCTGTTGCAGTGAGTTTTAGTGACGAATTAAACTGTACTGCATTGACCCGCCAGTCATACAATCGCTGGGGATTCTTTTTGCGCCAGAATTTCAGGATCATCCTGACGGATTGGTAGAAGCGCCTAGTCGTGGGAAGGACAAATTTTTTTACAACCATACCAGATTACCTGCCCGTTTCGGCCAGACAGAGTGAGGTTCATCTTCACTCTCAATATGTATAGTAGTCTGAATAAAACTGTTTACTGGCGCATACTGGCCGACAAACTTTTCCAGAATACTACAAAAAAGATAAAATCCTGCATGTTCTCGGGTCGTTTTATGAAAAGTCAGTGTTAGTGATAATCCTCTGGCAATAGAGAGTGGATCATCCGGATATAATCTTCCGCTGATCGCTATTACCTGCATATCTATTATTAGACTTGTCATGTATGAAAACTGTTGATTACGTTCAATATTATAAACTTCCAGTGCTTTTTTCAATATTTTTACTCCGTCCCCACCACTATACAGAGTTTTATTCAGTGACAGTTGCGAAACAAGGTGCCACTGCTGCTGATTAGTCAGCTGGGGTTGAATGGGTAAGCGCGGACGCATTAATCCACAGATACGGATGCCGGGTAAGTCTATCTGGGATAAAAAATCACCCTCAGGGTTATCTGTTGTCAGTTCAGATATCCCCTGTTTATTAATACAGACCAGTGAGGCAGAAATAATATCAGTCTGTTTATTCAGAGAGAAAGTGTCTGTTTCAGCAAAAGAAAGAAAAGTATTACTGACTTCATCTCCTACCTGCAAAATTTTTTTTCGTGTAGATTGCCAGAGAAGGTCATCTAACTCAGAACAACCTAATAATTTAGAAGAAAAAAGGGGCGCTATACTATACGTTTCAGTAATTCCGTCTTGCTTCCTTTTCAACTCAACATTATTGACAGAATATATTTCATAATTTTCCTTATTACGAACATCAGGATTGAGAAGATACTCATGTATATTCGCATCTGGCGTGATTGGTTCTGAACGTAACGTAAATAGATTTGCCGCGGGTACGCAGTTTAACTTGATATTACTTATGTTACACTGCTGATATATTCCACCTAACTTACTAATAACAAAAGAATTATTAAACTTAACTGTAACTGATATTGGGGACGGTATTTTACTTACGAACAATTCGGGAGGCAGCGGTAGATCAATGAACAGAAAACGCTCCCGAAAAACTGCATAATCACGGATAAGATGATGGACTGGATCAATAGTTAGGTCATCTGCACAGAGATAGTTTTCACTTTCGAAACCCACAGGTTTGATCTTTTCTGAAGAAAAAATCAACTTTTTGTCATGTTGACAATATTCCAAGGTATGGACCTGAGATAATAATGCCTCGTAAAATAACTGGTTGAAATCACTCTCTCCTGCCAGATAGATTCTGAGGGAGGCATCAACAGGCAGTGATGATGCATTGGATAGTAGTGTTAATGATAGCTGCCAGTCATTTTCATAATTCTTAGCAACAAGCGCTACAGATGTTAACTGAATAGGAAGAATCAGTAATGGGTAACATGTTCTAAAACGGCAACCGTCTCCATTGCTTTCCCGGCAGTGAAGCAGAGTATGTCTGGGAACCATCAATACTTTTTGGCGAACAGAAGCACCAGGATTATCGTGGCACTGAACAACCGTGACCGACGGGATCGGACGCACAGCCTGTGGCATCAAGGTTTCCAGAACACCAAGGCTTAATTCAGGTAAGTCTTCATCTATTCGCTGCTGTAACTGCGCAGTTAACAAGGCAAAAGATTCAACCAGCCTCTCAACATGAGGATCTTCAGATTTACCATCAATAAAACCCAGCCTTTTCGCAATGTCTGGAAATTTTTTGCTAAACATTATTCCGTAATGTTTTAATGTATTTAATTCTTTGCTGTAATATTCAAGTAACTTAACAGGAAATGACATTATTTTAGTCTCTAAAACAGAACAATGTGGCCATAAACAATACATTACATTGCCGTTGCAATGATTTTATTAGGCATTACCCTATTATATTCCCGAGTTGATACTGATGCACCGAGATGCAGCAATCACTTACGTCAGCCAAAACTAAAGAAAACGTCACAAACAGGATCCATTTTTAATAACAGGTATAATTAGCTCTTTACATCAAGTGCTCTGCATTTATTCTTACTTTATTAAATAATATAGAAAAAAATTATTACATTTGCAATTGTTTATAGAATCGCATCCAGAGAATAAGAAGAGACACTTGTTTCCCATGAAACAATAAACACAAGGGGATTACCATTAAATAAACCATCAACTCTATAACTGATTTTTTCTGCCGTTACATTGTATCGGGAAATAGTAATATTGCTTAATCTTCTTTCATATAAATACAGAGCCTGGACAATATTTTTAGCCAATTTTTCTGTCATAAGCTCTTTACTTTCTTTTATCATTGAATCCTGAATTATTCTGATCCCATAGTTAAGGACTGATTTCTCAAGAGAAGGAAATTTATTATCCTCTGGTAATAATGGTCGAGATGAAAATAGTAGACACAAATCTACAAACAATGCACATACTGATTCTTTGTATTCTGTATGAGTATTCCTAGGGGAATCGCCTTTATTTTTTAGTCGGTGTAATAATGAAATAGTCATAGTGAGAGCGTGTTAGAAGCTGATCTATAAGGCGACTTCTCTTATTATTCTTACCCTGGACAGTCTTAAATAAATGGGCATGCATTTGAACACCATGTAGGTGTAAAATATATGAATCCAAACCTCGAGCATTTCATGTTCGCTCTGTCATTTTCGCACTGTCCAGGGTAACTCTGTATCATGAATTAGGCTACGTTACTTACCTTTTACCTGAGTGCTTAAATCAGTCAAGTGATAAGTTTCAGCAGACCCGGCTTTTCCTTCTTCATCATAAGGTGTAACTGTAATATGCCCTCCGAGTCCTTTAGCAACAACATTGAAACTAGATAAAGCCTCTCCTCCCATCCCTGAATCGATGCTTGTAATATCAACGTCTGTTAGTTCAATTGACTTTATTGTTTCTACCTGATCATTAATAGACTGGGCATAATTTAAAGTAATTGTGGTTTTTTTCAAACTCGGGCTACTTAGCTGTTTAAATGCATTCGAAAAAGAGGCATCTATACTTCCACCTAATTTTGAACTAGTTCCAACAAAGCGAATAGTATGACAATTATCTGATGAAGATAAATATTGCTGACCATTTTCAAATGTACAGTTTGCTTCTTCAAAAACACAATTATCAATTTGAATTTGATCCTCATACCCTTTAATTTTGTTATTTCCTTTTGCAATTCTCTCAGGAATATTATCCCCTTCAATCTTAACAAACATAAAATGTTGCTGACCGTTTTGACTAGCCATATTTCTATCTCCTTATTTACTTTTATCAAAGTTGTTATTAATATTTAAGTTTGGTTCTTATTAACCTTTTTAGCCACCACTTGCACTATCAGGAAGTTCCGCAACCAACCTCAAAGACATGCTTAAACTTTCCAGTTGAAAATGTGGTCGCAAATAGAGTATTGCCCGATAATTACCTGGTGCGTCGGGCTGTTCGACCACAGTAACCTTAGCATCTCTAAGTGGAAACTTTGCTTTGTATTTTAATGGTGCATCATCCTCACTGAGGATATATTTGTTAATCCATTTCTGCAGATGATTCTGGCATTTAAGCTGAGTAGTAAACCCTCCCAATTTATTTCGCATGATAATTTTTATGTAATGAGCAAAACGTGATATTGCCATAATATACTGCAATTGTACGGCTAAACGCGCATTAGCATTTGCCTGCTCACTGTCATACTGGCGTGGTTTATTCGGTGTATTAACCGAAAAAAACACTCCTTTCTCTGTACCTTTATAATAGACCAGTGGGATAAATCCTAATTCAGCCAGTTCTTTTTCCCGTCGCTCAGTTATAGCAATTTCCGTAGGGCACTGCACAACTCGTTCGCCAGAAATAGATGTATATTTATAGGTTGGCAATGCATCAACTACACCACCTCCCTCAACACCTCTTATAGCAGTACACCAGCCATATTCTTCAAATGCCCGCACCATGACGCCCGCCAGCGAGAAAGCTGCATTTACCCACAGATACTGGTTGCGTTTTCCCTCTATCATTTTCTCTTCGAAGTTAAAGCTCTCTACTGAGACCGTTTTACTACCATAAGGAAGTCGCCCAATGACACTCGGCAATGTGAGCCCGACATAGCAAGAATCTTCAGAATCCCGGAACCGCTTCCAGCGCAAATAGTCAGTACTATTAAATAGTGCTTGCAGATCTCGTGGCTTATGTAAATCCGTATAATCATCCAAGCCCAAAATCCCCGCAGATGCCGAACTCAGAAAAGGGGCATGAGCGGCGGCTGCAACATGTGAAATCTGTTCCAGAAGATACAGATCACCCGGTGTGTTATCAAACAAATAATTTCCCACTAACGCAGAATAAGGTGTTCCACCTAGAGTTCCAAACTCATTCTCATAGACTTTTCTAAATAAAGCTGACTGATCGAAATCAGCGGAGACTTTAAAATCCCGGCTAAGTTCTGCTTTTGTTGCAGTGAATATTTTGATACTTGTACTATCTGATTCTTTATAAGAAAGTAATGTACTTAACCCAGTCCAAGTTGACTCTATTTTCTGAAAATCAGGATGGTGTAAAATAACACTGATCTGTTCCGAAAGTAAATTATCTATAATGCTGATTCTCTCATCAATTCCATTGATGATATCATCAGAAATGACCAGTGTACCATCTGAAATTTCTTGCAAAAATTGGTCCAACTGTTCACGTGCACGGTCACGATCAACTTCATGACGAATAGCTTTGGTATTATCAATCACACTATCCAGTAAACTTACATCATTCTTTAGCCCTGTTGAAGACGTACTGGTTTTTTGTTGAGATGCGGCATTCATGGCTTATCAATTTCCTCTTCTATGGATTTCTTACTCAAATCATCAGCAAAATTTCCTGCATCTTTATTACCTTCTTTTATTGACTCCAGATGCTCACGTAAACGCTCGTTTGACAACACGCGACTTTTTAAATCGCTTAGTTTCCCACGAGCCTCTACCAGATTACGCAATGGTTCAATCTGTTGAGCAATTCTTTCCGGCGAAAAGTCATCCATCGATTTAAATTCAAGATTAACGTTAAGAAGTTCTTCTTCGTTATCGATCAGCTTATTATCGACAATCATAGCCAATGAAAGATTAAGCCCTTGCATAACTGAGCTAAAGTTCTCTTTTGTGATAGAAATAAACTCTCTCTCTTTCAATGGAACATCTGTTTTAGAAAACTCACCAATGACGCCAAGAACAAAAGGTAATTCAGTCTTCTCACTTGACTCCCCTAGTTCCATATCGTAGGTAATATTCACTCGAGGAGAACGATTTTTAGCCAACTTATGTTGTGTGCTCATTCATTTTTTCTCAAATTGTTATTAAAATATTCATACATTGCTGCCTATCACCATCTATTAAGGTGAATAAGGTCTATATTCACATATTTCTGATCATATAGATTTGTGAGAACATAAAAATTTCTGCACAAGATCTTATCATTTGATAATGGAAACAACTAAAAGCCTCAACTATGTTAACGCAACAGAACCGTCACCCCAGCATTGATAGTGAGCTCCAGTAACCTTCAAGCTCTTGTTATATTATTGTATTCCCATGTTTTCGCTTCTCTCTCTTTGAATAATTTCTTCTGTGAAGGAAGTAAAACTGTTCTATCCTTAAATGGATATAGCAGTAAAATAAACCATATTAGTAATCCTATAATTAATGGTCCCCTTAGATTATTCTACCAAATTGTCTAACCCCAATCATATTTAGCCACTTATATGCTAATTGAGATTATTATCAAGAGAAACATTCAAATAAAAACAGCTGATTACAATTCATCATAACCATCCTGCAACCTCATTTACGAGACTATAATTTACCATTTAGCTACATGGTATTGTGAGGAGATACGTGATCTAATCACTATACTTAGCAAATTTTCCTTTTATTCAGTAAAGCCCATTCACTGACATTCCATCCCCATATTTAGCTTCATAAAAAACCTGATGAACATTGCCATAATCCTCGATATCCTCCCAACCTCAGCGCTGGTGGCAACAGGAAAAAGAATCAAATGCAAAATATCAAATAACTTATACTCAACTTTGTCTGACTTGTGAAAATCAGAAAAAGACGATAAAGCCGACTACAATATTATTAAGCCACAAGCGGAAACCTATACAGTAGTACAGAACCTGACGATGGAGTTCTAGTATTCCAATGAATGGCTATGCATAGTACTGCCAAGCTACCGTTCACTGCAGGAATATCTGAGACATCGGCAGACCTAAATAAAAGAGTAGATAATTCTGGAACGATAGGGGGATATCTATGCTCAGATACTTAATTTCATCCATTTCATCCTTGGTTGCACGCTACCGCCCATCGACACACACCAATTCGCATAAGGAGGATAGCACCCATCTCTTTTTCCAAAACTCAGTTCTATTTTATTCTTGATAAAAGAATAATAGTTACGCCTTACAAAATCAATAAAATTTCCAGTTACATAATTATAGATACAACTTCAAAAAAAATTATTATAAACATACAAACCAATGCAATTAGATACATAAAAAACAATGCAAGCCCTAAATTTCATAAGAACTAAAGAACTTTTTAAGTTGACTTGTGCAATCATTAAATACCAACCCATTTCAAATGATTTTTTTCTGTATCATGTACAATCGGTTACCTATTTATTTTAAGCTTATCGTGCTGAACATAGTTAAAAATGGCCTCTAAATAAATCAATGTTTGACGAGGGAGTTTAGAATTGGCGTTCGAGCACCATGCGAATTTGCACTTAATGAAGGAAGGTAAAAAATAAAATCGTCAGGGCATTCCCCTGTCTTATCTACACGTGCGCATTACTAAGCCTTTCAGTTAAATCGGAGCATTAACTAACCACACCATGCAATTTCATCTTGCCATGATGAGTCTCCCGTTTATTGTCAGTATGATTTTTCCGGTGGTATTTAATCCCCCCCCCGTAGTTAATCAGATATATTGTCGCGGAAGATTCTAGACGCTGAGACAGTAGGTAATGAAACCTCTGGCATGAAATTTTAAACTCACGTAAGGTAGACCAAATATTTTCTGCGTCCCTTAATGGCATAACCGTCGATAAAAACCGGATGTGGACCAGTTTTACCAGTGCCAGAAAATTTCTTGTCGTTATTTCATAACGTTTGGCATTGCGATGATATTCTTCCGGTTACCAAAGCAACCCTCAACAACATAGCGATTGCGGTATGTATCTCGATCGGACCCGATCATCCGAAGCCATTTTCTCGTTGTATTTGCGGGGAATGATTATTTTTATAACTATGCTTTTCAGTTCGTTACGTAAAGCATGCCTGAATTGACTTAATCGGTCAGTACCGCATGACCAGTCAGATTCACGCTGCCGTTCTGTCGCTGGACACCAATACCGTCTAGTAGATGTTATGCAAACTGGCTTTCAAAGATTTATCCGGTGTTTAGCACGATTTTTAATGGCAGGCTGCTTCCGTCTGTTAACAGATGGATTTTGGTGGTCAACCACCGCCAAAGCACTTCAGGCTGTTACTTCCGGAGACATTAGGATTTTTTTCGCTTTGGCTGCACTTCTGAACGACCGGATATTACTGCCATCCAGCATCGTTGTTGTCTATTCGACGAAGCCATGAGTGTAAAGAGATGAAAGTAAATTACTGAAAAAAAATGTTAATCACTCACTACTTAGATCATTGATTTAAGCTGTTATATACCATTTTCCATGACCCCTACCGCTCAGGCAAATCGCGCCATGGCGCCCCTGAACATAGCGGTCTGTATATGCCGCTGATTATCATACAATGTTCTGTCCAAGTACGTCCGGCCTGTGGTATTTCAAGTTCTGCAGGTAATAGAAGCTGGATGAGTCCCCAAGCTATCAGGTAGGTCGTAGCGAGCTATAAAAGACACAGTCTGTGTCGTTGAAGTGTAAGCACCTCATTGAGGACGTCTGTTGGTGTATCTTCAGTTCAGGGATAAATGTCTATCACTCGCCGGTGCAGCCGAAACACTGATCGGAATAGCTTATGGCGCTTTTGCACGCCGTTTCGCCTGTGCTACATCATGCGACCGCTGTCGAAGAGGTTTTAAGAGCATATCGTAAAGGTTGCAATATTGCTCATTATTAAGGTCGCTGGGCCGATATGCAGTGACGTGATGATATTTCCGGTTAAGTCTCCATCGAATTTTTGGCATTGCTCAGTCTTGATGAGAATGGTACGAATGCCGGTCAAGCTAACTGCCTGGAAAATATTGTGAAGATGAATTAACTGAAAGCCTATCAACATAGGGGCAGAACATCAGTAGCAATGACAATCCCTGGAACGCCAGCTTCCGGATTAACTCCACGCTGAAAAAAATACCTTCTCAGCGATTTACACCATAGGACGACATCCCTCATCCTCATTTACTTCCATTCACATGATTTATTCATTTACCACGCTAAACCGCGTCATTCTAATATCATTTCCGGGCACCGTTCCTCTCCCCGCTTCCAGATCCATCTGACGTCGGGGTGCAGTTTGTTCACCCGACACGATAAAGGGAAAATACCCCACGCCGGCAGTCAAACCTACCACTGCACTTTCCTTTAACAATCCCTCATGATCATAGGATGATTTAGGGAGCGTTGGACTTTCGCAGCCCGTGGTTGTTCCGGGCATGATGGTGCTAGTCATGCCGGGTGAGCTCTTGCCTCTTGCAGGTAAGTCAGCCAAAAATGCAGCACTGAACGTGGATGAAAACAACGCACTACGGCTGGCATGAATATTCAGTATCCGATCGGCTACCTGCCCCCACGTATGTTCTGAAGGAGGGCTAAAACGAGTATGGGTTCTAACCTGCTGACCAGTAAGACAAGATGTACTGGCCAGTGATACGGTATCATCAAGACATTCACCAAAAAAATTCACACCAGCACGCGCAACAACGTTTGCCCCCACGCTACCCAGGTAAGGTGTCAGAAAATCGGCCCCATACTGCATCCCCTCGTTGACAGCCATCTGGTTAGGAACATAAGCAACCGCACCGATAGCCGCACAGATCCGTCTCTCATGCTCATCCGGGGTCAGATTACTGTCACGACGGAAATAATTCTGAGCAATATCACGCAGGGGGGTATAAATGAAGTTGGCGGCTCCCAGCGCTGCAGCCGCGGAAGACCCCATCCCGCCCACCGCAATCAGTGCTGTCACGCCAGCCCCCGGAAGAATGATACAGGCCATCCTACCCGCTATCGTCCATCGTGTATAAGTATGTGATTGAATATCGTTATAAAGCCCTCCGACCTGCAAAACACAAGGAAGGTATCCTGCCGTAGCCCCAAAGGCCAGTGAAGTTCCACCTTCGGCAATGCGGCTAAATACCACCCGCCGAATAAATTCCCGCAACGCGGTAGGTATCACGACGGAGATGATATTACGGCTAGCAATGGCGCTGGCATTTCCAATCTGCCGACGCAGCCACGTCGAATTATTATCCGGGATGATAATCCCGGCGTTCCCCGGAGCGGGAAGACCGCGTTCCATCATGTCAATGCGTGCGAGCGTAGGAGCTTCATGTCTCTGGGGCATAACTCTTTTCCTTAATTGTTTTGGCTCGGACGAACCCATGAATTTTTAACCTCAATGTCCGTCCAAAAGGTTAGCGGTATTCCAAGATTTGCTATTTACCTTCACCTCATTTTCATGGCGTGCCCGCAGCATAATCCGTCATCACCACGTGATGCGGGCCGGAGGTAATCAAATTTGTCACACAAAAGACATCCAACAAATAACTCGGAAGGCCCATCACCTGATAACCAGGCAAAGATTTAACACAGGAATTAACAACACTAGAGGAGTGAACATCAAATTCCTGATACATAAAGTTCGCTATTGCACACATTATTTCACTTACCAACTCCGGGGGCTTTTAATATCTTGCAATTGCGCTGATTTTTCATTCCACTCATCTGAAAAGGGGTCATATTTTCTTACCTTTACCTGTTCGTTGAACCGAACCCGGGGATGTCTTGAGGCAATCCTCTTAGGGAAGGAGGGGCCGGGCAGAAAAGATAAAACACATGAACGATAAGTATTTAACCCCATACTTACACCTGATGGCAATCCTAATATGAGATGAATTTGACCTAGTTTCCGGCGGTCATACGGAATAAACCCCATTATCTCAAGCGCAAAGGGTATTGATGAATTTATACTGTGTGAATGAACGCTATTTCGATACATTTAAGACACCAATCCTTCGGCGGTCTTGTATTCCCGAATTAGGCCCAGCTGCGTCAGCTGGTTAAAAATATGTACAAGGTCTGAGTTTGTCATGATGTTAATCTTGCCTAAAAGAAGGTAACTAAGGGGGAAATCCGCCCCGGAATTACTGCACACGTATTTGGTTCTTAAAAACCAGATTCTTTTTACTTTCAACACGGGAGACAGCTTCGTCAACATTAAACATGAAATTTAGTGCAAAACAGTCGTTTATTTGCCTTCAGAGGGTGAAAACAAGCCCAACCATAACCTGCGCACTGTACGCCACTCACCATCAGAAGCACTCAAGACGATGAAAGAGGAATAGCTGCCATCACTGCCTGGTCGAGTGTACCAACACCAACCTTCACCAGCAGCGTTTCTATATTGCTGTAGGCAACCACGCGGCGCAGCCGTTGTTCGTCATAAGCCTCTTCCGAACCAGAAAAATTACCGTACCATATTGTCTTATTAAAGCCTTCAACCAACCTGCGTGCGCTGTGTGCCAGCATCAGGCTAGGGCGTGATCTGGGTTTATATAATACCAACCATGCTTGAAGCAGACGCTCAAAGATATCATTAGCCGTTGCCATCGTTGGCAGGCAAAAAAAAGCTCCTGAGCCTTTCCTGCTGCCATCAACCGATATGTAAGAATCAACGCAGCTTCAGTTTCCCCGCCCGTGTTACCTCTTCAAGAACAAATGACTGCGGGCAAGGCTGGCTGATATCAAGTTCCAGCGTAACAGCGTCGTCGGTAAACCCTGACGAGCCCACTGACGTAACCGCGAGTTTTCGCCAGTGCGCTGCCAAACTTCGGTATGAACATAGAGTTGAATATAGATAGTCGGTGGGGATTGCGCGGTGCGGCAATGACAGCGTAAAGCTGAACGCCGCAAGTCGTGAGGAATAGTCATCTGCCTGTTGCGGAAACGCGCGAATATTCGCGGCATAAGCGATGTTCGCAGGTAAGGAATGCTTTACAGAATATCCCAATATTGTGAAAATAAATGGTACAGCTAGTCGAGTGACTAATGGATACTTCACTCAGGGCCCCCCCACCATTAACCAACCGTAGCAATCACTCACGGTAATACTAACCCCGAATCATTTCGATTGAACTGTAGCCATCGTCATTTCAGTAACATTCATATCTGCTGCCGGCAAAAGCGACAGCAAACACCAGCCAGAGTGTTGCTCCCCTGTCGAGTAACACAGCCCCCTCGCATCCAGGACACCGTTCACAACGCGACAGTCGCCAGCCACGATGAAATCAATCGGTGAAGACAACTGACCCTGTGCTGTAAAATGACGCTCTAATTCAGATTTTCTCACCAGCAGCGCGGATACGTCTGCATATTCTGCGTATAACGACTCGGGAACCCACTCCTCATCGGTAACTACCGCATTTACCCAGCCCTGCGCCCTGAGACGTTCAATGGCCTGGGTCAGGCGGAATAATTCCGACTGCTGCGTTACCGGCTCCGTACAGGACTGGTGGAGGTATTCCAGCCGCTTTAACAATCCGGCCGCGGGACCTTTCTGGCGTCCAAGTCGAAGCAGACTGTCTATTTCAGGTGCTACAGAGCGCGGGAACCGCCGTTGCTTTTGCGCCTCAGCAAGCCAGCGTACTAAAAAGGCGTGAATGGTCAAAGGTGTCAGCGCCTGACCATCCTGCTGAGCCAGACGTAAGCCCACCAGCGCACACCATGAAAAATGGGCGAGAGCGGCGAGGGATTCTTCGGGAGGTAATGCGGTGTGATTCTTTTTCATGTGTGAAGTATAACGGGGTTACAGTTCATGGAAAAGCAGGCGAAAGCTCATACCCCTGGGCTGTCTCCTGTTTTCGCGAGCTCATTGAATGCTGTTCATCAGTGACGACTTGCACCATATAAGAACTGAAAGAATTTATAACTGATTGAGTTTTCCGACTCCCGTTGACATAAACAAAAAGTCATTTTCAGAGGAGAGTTGAGATGATTTTTTTACAACGTTTACTGAAAGGCATACTGGCTATTTCGGTGGGGGCTTTCGGGCTTCTTGTCGCCGTCGATAACGTTCTGGATTACAACACTAACTGGCAGTTCGTGCAACATGTCCTGTCGATGGACAGTATGGAGCCCTGGTTTAACGGAAGCACAATTCGTACCCGCGCTATTACCTCGCCATTCTGGCAACAGGCTGGCTACATCACGATTATCACAGGTGAATTTATAACGGGGTTGCTGTGTTCTCTGGGGGACTGGCTCTGCTGTATGGCGCATTCAAAAGTGCTCAGGAAACCATTATCACAGGAAAAAAATTGTTTATCGCCGGTTGTATTCCAGCGGTACTGATCTGGTATACAGGTTTTGCCGTGGCCGGAGGTGAGTATCTTGCCATGTGGGCGAATCAGTGGAACGGGCAAACCAAGGCTTACACATTCATCAGTTTTATTCTGCTGAGTTTAATCTATATTACCCGACCGGAATCAGAATAAAGTTTGCTGGTAATGATTACATCAACTATTCTCCATGGCTATGTCCTCGAATAAAGACATCGACCTGGTCCGGCTTCAGATTGCAGGACCCAGGCCCGGTCCAACCGATTCGCCGCTGAGTATCAATGAGTGTCGATTGCGATACCCTGCATTGACGCTTTACTGGCACCTGTTTACAGAGCAGTGAGGACCTGCACAACCTTTTAGGCATCTATCGCCTGTGGTCTTCCACCTTATCGCCCACACCCTGAGCTGCAGCCAAGCCTACATTAACACGTTCGGTGATAGCGTTCTTTCATATTCAGCGAGAGTGCCGAAAAGATTAAAGAGGAACGAGCCGTATGGCGTTGTTATATCGATGGCTTTAGTCAGTGACTTTAAGGCAAAACCCCAATTTCTCAGATCTTCTATAATTCGGATCAAATGTGAGAGTGAGCAACCAAGCCAATTCAACTTCCAGACTAACAACACATCACCTTCGCGTACCTCTGAAAGACAGTTCTTAAACGCAGGGGATCATCGCGCGCCTGATGCATGCTCCTGATGCAGATGGCGGGGATCTACTCCGACAGCGATCAATAGGTCACACTGCAAAGCAACAGACTAACGTTCATCATTATTTGGTACTCGCATACAGCCAATCAACATGTACGACAAACCTTAAAATTGAGCTTGTCGTACATTGTCTTATTCCGATACTGTTTGTCACGTAAAAATATGGAGTTTATACCATAAATTTTCTCCAACGACAGGAACTGACGGAAAATAGGTCAATTCCATCAGGGTGGAAATCACTTAACAGCGGCCTCCCTTTTTATTCGATAATTGTAGGATTACGATGAGAGATAGTCTGTGCTCTGTATTTTCTGAAGAATTTCAATACATCATTGGCAATCTTATCGGCATTAGCTTTTCTGTTAAATTTAAAATAACTCGCCAGCACCTCCTGATATAACGGAGAATGTCTAAAGCCCGAGGCCGTGATAGCGGGATTCATCACTTCATTGCGTGCTACGGACATGCCAACTGGGTAGACCTCTGAGAAAGTATGATAACCACCGAAGTTCATAAATGCCGCAACAACCAGGGTGATTGCTTCTACTGCTCTGCTATTCTTGTGAATATATATGTTCCCCCCACTTAACATATGTAAAGCTAGTATCACATCCGTCATCCCTCCTGATTGTGCACCGGCAGAAGGGAATCCTGCAAGATTTGCCTGAGTGCCATAAGTGCCATACGCTTGCCAGCGGTTTATTCCTGCCCCATGATGAAATCTCTGATGATTTATCTTGTTCTTAATATCGAAATCTTTGTATGCTGTCGGTAATCTTTTGAATTCTTTCTCAGACAACATATAAGGTCGGTAGCTATCACTAATGGGGGCATTCTGACGGGCTATGGCGTTAATCTGACTATTAGCTTGACCACCACCAGCTAATAATCTTTTCAATTCTTCAGTTTCAATCGTATCGGATGATTCCTGGACCACCTGACCAAAACCAAGACCATGAGTAGCAGCATTAGAATACACCCCATTGACAGGTGAACCATTCAGCAGTGGCATCCTTTCACTTCGAGCACGTGTAATGGGATCATCAAACAATGCTGAGCGAGTTTTGCTTTGAAATTGATAGAAACTTCTTCTTATTTTTTCTGAATTATCAAGTCCAGACTTATCAAATAAGCGTTGCAAAGCGTCAAAGTTAACCGCGTGCCCAGAGGAAAGCAGTTGCCAAATGGTAGTGCCAAATGAACTAATGGCTTTGACTTTGGTGAGCACTCGTTTGAAATTGTATGACTCTGTTATAGCATTCAACTCATTGTACAGCCAGTGTATTACATGATCATTGTTATCTATGGACATCCGACCTATCTGATCTGAACTGAAAGAAAGAGGATTTAGGGTTGTGGTTTTGAAGACCTCTCTTAGAGTTTTCACCATACCGTTAAAAACTACTTCTTGGCCCCCAAATTTATCTGAAGATGTAACTTTACAAATAACCTTACTTAGCTTTTCTGTATACTTGTCCAAATACATACCAATTTCACATGGTTCGTTAATTATATTAATAGAAATAAAAGCTTCCAGTATTTTGTTATGGAATATCAGGTCATTTGTTTTTCCGTTGACGTTGACTCCAGTCGGGCTACTGACCAAATCCCCGGACTGATTGGTTATTCTCTCTAATATATCACCCGTAACTTCATTGATTAAATTTTGTTCGAAATTTAGCTCTCCGTCATTAGCTCGTTTATTTTGACGAATCAGTTTACGAAAACGATACATATCAGCATAAGGCATATATGGCTCCAGTTGATTGAACGGTGTATTACGGTGATTTAGGACACGTTTTGTTAGCGTGATATTGCCATCTTTTTTACTTTATTTCATCAGTTGAGCTAGTTTTCGCTTCTGCTTACCCTTGAGTTATCCACACTAAGCACTTCAATCCAAAGAAATTGAATTTTCATTTGCGGATGTTATTGCAGTAATGACTATGCCCCCATGAGAGAATTGTCCGCCACTTGAAGAGCTGGTCTTTACATTAATTGTCGTTGATACTCCAGACTGAATTAATCCAACCCAGCTTTTACAATCAATAGAACTGGTATCAGCCTTGAGTTTTTATACTAAAGATCCGCATAAATAAAGTTCTAACTTTTAAGTCTGCTTATGGTTTTGAGTTACAGAAAGTAATAACGATACTGAGATAGAACTGTGAAACGCTCCTGTAGGGATAGTAACAGACTCACCATTATTTAGGTAATATGTATCAGTGACTTTCATTCGTTAATCCTTTAATTGTCTAACAATCGCTATTAACTCTGCAAGATGAATCACCATGCCCTCCCAACTTAGCAACGAGGAATCATGTAGAAGAATATAAAAAATGTAACCATTATTTAAAAAAAATTAATGAAAACACATCTGGAATTGTAATTTCCTTTCAGAATTTGCACACTTTATCAACACTCTCATTATGCCCCGGCTGCTGAATGAAAAACGTGCTTTATTTGCTATGGCTCGCGTAGTGAAGTCCAGCGCTCTGGCGACATCTCAGCGCCGAACCGGAAACATAAAGCGCCCTTGCGCAATAAGCATCCCCAGGAGTGAACATTCCATGCCATAGCATTTACCGGGAATATGACCCGCATCGGCCACTTCAGAAATCTGTGGCGATTCGCTCTGCCAACGCAATACAATTCCACTCAGCCAAACAGATACTGAACTGAGAGAAATATCACATTACGGAGAGACCAGACGTTCAAAGAGTCGCCCTCACCTGCCTGAACGGATGATGCAGCCTCCCTGAAGAAGGCCCCGCATTTGCAGGGCTTATTTTACTTTTTTAGCTGCCTGCGAAGAATTTTGCCCACGATCGACTTGGGCAGGCTGTCGCAAAAAACAATTTCCCGGGGCTGTTTATACCTGGTCAGAAACTGACGGCAATGGATGGCCACCAGTTGTTCTGTAAGGGAGAGGTCTTTTCTAACTACCCAGGCCTGTACCCGTTCACCACTTTCTGTGCATGGCACTCCCACAACAGCGCACTCAAGAACACCCGGGTGAAGGCAAATGGCGTCTTCAATCTCATTCGGATAGACATTGAAGCCAGAAACAAGGATCACATCTTTCTTGCGATCCACTATCTTCAGGTATCCGTTTTCGTCCACTCTGACAATATCGCCGGTCGCGAGCCAGCCGTCCCTGAACACATTCTGTGTTTCTTCAGGCTGATTCCAGTAACCAGCCATCACCTGTGGTCCTTTTATCAGTAACTCTCCCTGGAGGCCATTGCGCACATCCAGCCCCTCGGGATCCACCAGGCGGATGTCTGTACCAGGAAGGGGGAGCCCGACGCTACCGTTGTGCTGCTGCAAATCCCAGGGACTGACAGCAACAACCGGAGAACATTCAGAAAGTCCGTATCCTTCCAGTAAAGGACATCCCGTCAGGTTTTCCCATCGCTGTGCAACCCCCTGCTGAACTGCCGCACCGGCCCCAACCGCCATACGCAATGCACCAAAATTAACCGATTCAGATCCGGGATGGTTGAGCAATGTATTAAACAGGGTATTAACACCCGTGATCGCCGTAAACGGTTCCCGCTGAAGCTCAGTGATTAGTTCACCGGGATTTCTGGAGTCCGGAATCAGAACATTGCAGCCGCCCAGTTTAAAAAACAGCATGAAATTTACGGTAAGCGCATAGATATGGCACAGCGGCAACGCCGTTATCACCCGCTCCATACCTTCACGCAACAGAGGAGAAAAATAACATAATGTCTGTTCCAGATTAGCGACCAGGTTACGGTGCAGGAGCATCGCGCCTTTGGGGACTCCAGTTGTACCACCGGTATACTGGAGTAAAGCAAGACTGTCCCCGGTTAAATGAGGGCGATGATAATTTAATTCGGCTCCACGCAGGAGGATGTCAGTAAGCCTCAGCCCCTGAATCGCTCCGGGAGTGTGATTCATTATCCCGGCGAATGAGTCATCTCCCGTCATGAAAGACATATCATCATGCCCGGTAACAACAAGCTGTTCCACGGGACTATCATTGAGTATTTCCCTGGCTATATGTTCCCGGGTCGAAACAACAACCAGAACCCTGGCCCCGCAATCCCTGAGCTGATAAAGAAGTTCTGCTGGTGTATAAAGAGGGTTAACGCATACCCCAACCAGACCGGCCCGCAGCAATCCCGCCAGTACAACCGGAAACTGCAGGATATTCGGCAGCATAATGGCAACGCGTTCCCCCTCTCTGAGCTGGAGATCATTCTGCAACCAGGCAGCAAAAGCGCGACTGAGTTGGTCTAAACGACCAAAGGTCATCACAGTCCCCTGGCATTCGAAAGCCGGTCGGGAGGCATGCTGAATAAAAACGCGCTCAAAAATATCTGGCAGGGTCAGCGAAGCATGCTGCCCACAATACTCCCTTACACCATCCGGATAATTAGCCAGTTCTGGAAATCCCATCCATATCACCTTATTTACAAGTCAAAAACATGCTTCTAACAACGTAACGGAAGTCGTCACCATAAAATCATGTCGGAATCGGGGGGTAAGTCACGTAACAGTGAAGGCAACAGGTACGAAGAGCCCCCTCAGTGTTAATGATTTGTTTTACGTGCAACAAAAACAGTACGCGTACGCCGGAAGCGTATTGACCAGAGGTAGATAATTTCACCGTCAGATTTACTCGTCTCGGCAGCAGTTCTCTGACCTGGTTAATTGGCTAGTCTTTGAAAAAACAGTCGGTACGGTTTCAGTGCTTTCGCTGGTATTGCTTACAAAACAAAGGGACATGAGAGTCTCAGAGCCTACAAGACATTCCCCCATCGAACGATGGGGGATGAGGTTAAAGGACGCCGTGTTTAATAGGCAGAGACATTCATTAAGCTGTCAACCGAAGCCTGCGCGCAGGACTGGCCTCCCTGGGGGCATGCCCGGACCTGAACCGTGACGGATGAGGGCGGTTTTCTGTCTCCGGCGGCGGGAATATCCAGAGGGAAACTCCAGGTCCCGTCATTCGCGACCTGCGCCTGGCTGACAGGGGATGTGGCTGCTTCCCCTGTATCATTGTTTATACCACTGACCGTAACCGTATCGCCCGACCTGCCTGTTCCGCTGACCATATACGGCTGATTAATACGTCGCCAGTCACGGGCGCCTTCCTGAGGATAGTTAATAGTGACCTGTCGGTTAAGCGCTATGCGATAGTGTCTTTCCTCACTGGTCACGCTTTTATCGGCATATTGTCCATAAATTGTATAGCTACCGTTGCTGCCATCACGGGCCTTACAGCTCCACTCCCCCCGGTCACTGCTTCTGGTCCGGCACAGGCTTGCATCAAACGTCCTGCCATCTTTTTGCGCATACAGCACTATATCGGTGTCGGGTCTGGCCGTTCCCGTCAGGCTGTACTGGTCATTGCTGTCGAATGTTGTGATGGACGCATGCTCTTCCGGCGTTAAGATAAACAGGTGGTACACCACCGGCTTGATGCTGTAATCGCTGATGGCCGGCACGCCCAGCGTCTGGTCACTGTACGTCTGAACGGCCGTGATGCGATAGCTTCCCTCCACGGCGGGATACGTGACGCCGCAGTTCCAGCTGCCGTCGCTGCCAACAGCCACATTCTGGCAGGTATCGTCGAGGCCCGAGACTGTCACCCGGGCGCCCGGCTGGCCGGTACCCGTTATCTGGTACGACTCCGCAAGGGTGGTGCCGGTTGCCGGCGTGGTGATTGCAAGCCACCGCGGATAAAGCACCTCCAGCCCCTGCGTGGCATCCGGGCTCGACAGCATGCTGTCATTATGAATGCGCCAGGCGAACACCTCCAGCTTATGGCCGGCAGGCATCGCTGCGGTTATGGGGACCTGCCACAGGGTCGGGTCGTTATTGTACGTGACGGCAGGCACCGCGCCCGACAGCCATTTTGCCGTATCCGCATCGTAAATACCGGTCATCACCGTATCTCCTTCCGGGACCTGACCGTAAATATGACAGTCATTACCGCAGTCCCAGATTTGCCCGTTATACGGCGAGGCGATGCTGAACGCCGGGCCGCCGGCGGGCGGGCCATAGCACTGACCGCTTTCGCTGAGCTGATAGCCACCCGGGCAGCCGTCGGCACTGACGGGACCCGCGGGCGGGGGTGACGTGCAGTTGTGCGTGGCGGCATCGTAGGTGTAGTCCGGGGGGCAAATCCGCCCGGCCGGCAGGCCGGAATTACCCGGGTCGCTGCCGCTGCCCGGCCGGAACGCGCATTTACCGTTGCTCAGAACCTCTCCCACCGGGCACTTGTCATTGTGGTGCGGCGGCGGCGGCGGGAATGGCGGTTTACCTCCCGGCGGCGGTGGCGGGAACGGCGGAAGCGGCGGAGGAGGCAATGCCGGTAACCCCGGCGGCGAGGCCGGCGGGTCATTCGCATCCGGCTTCTTGTCATGCTTCACGGTAAAATGCACGGGGACGGCCTGCTTATTATCATCCGTATCGGTGGCGTTCACGGTGTAAACCCCGTCCGTTGGGGTGGCAAATGGCTTCGCGCAGCTCCAGTAGCCATTCGATGACGCCCGGGTCTGGCAGTCCGGCTGCCCCGCCAGCATTTTCCCGGACGTGCCGGACGAGCCGCTCAGGGCCACGTTCAGGTCTGCACCGGGTGCGGCTTTACCGGAGACGCTGACCGTCTGTGCACTGGTAGTTGAGCCATTATCCGGATGGCGGATGGAAGGCGCACTGCCGTCCAAGAGCGTGAAATACGTGCTGGCCGTTTTGTCCGGATAACCTTTGCGGGTAAATGTAACAATAATCTGATACCGGCCGGCGCTGGCTTCATCCTTTGGTATTTCCACCGGTTTGTTATCGACGCATCGCCAGTTAATTGTTGGACCTGCTTTTGGCGAATTATCTTTTTCCAGCCCGCAGGATGCCGTCGGTTCGTCAGGCTTGTCTGCCGGGTAAATTCTGGCAGAAGCAGGCATGTATCCTTCCTGAACCTCGATATTTCGGTTGTAAAAACCCGTTATCGTGATGCCCGGGTCGGTGGCCTGCTGAACGTCAAATTCCTGCCCCTTATCGTTGTGAAAAACCTGCTCAGGCGACGTAAAGGTGATATCACCATCTCCCACCGAAAAGTAGGTGGTAATGCTGGTTTCATTTGGGGAGCCCTCCTGTTTAAAAAATGCCACAACCCCATATTGCCCGGCTTCAACAAGCGTCAGGCGCTCATTCCCTCTACAGTACCAGGCGACACCCTCTTCAGTCCCGGCACCACCATTTCCCAGAGAGCATTCTTTAACGTACTTACTGGTTCCGTTTTCCAGTCGATAAATGTCAGCCGTTGCCGGACGATAATCCTCGTCACGATATTCGGAGACAGGCATACGCCCGGTAATTTCAATACCTTTTCCCTCAGCATAAGTGAGCGGGTAGACATCACCTTCCCCCGAACGACTGACCTGTGTGGGAGTCAGGAACGTTGCCTGGGTGGAAACAATGACCTGAGTATGGGCTAATAAACTTTTTCCAGGGCCGCCGCTAAACAGACCGTACATATTTAATGTATATAATCTTCCCGGAGTGAGGCGTCCCTGATATGTACAACTCCAGTTGGCACTATTTCCTGCTGGTATTTTACACAATGTGGTGGTGGTTTTATCTTTTTCATCAAAAGCATCAATTCTTAAATTCAGAGCCGTGGCACCATTCCATTTCACTTCGCCTTCTAGAGGCAGTGGCAGCAACGGTGAAATCGTTGTCAACTCACCTTCCGGGTTAGTGAATTCTGCATGTACAAAACTCACGTCGGTGGTTTCAGTTTCCAGCGGATTTTTCTGTAAAGTGGCCGCCTCTTCTGTCAGATAACTACTGACGGTAAGCGTGGTTTTATCCCAGTCCCCCCGGGTATAGCGTATTAACCATTTACCGTTTTCATCAACCTTAGCTCCGTGAGCCTCGCTTCTTGGCTGGTTTGTGTTGAGAACCAGAAATCTCCCCGGGGTGCCTCCCCTAAAAGGGGAAGGTCAACAAAGGTGTCCACATAGCTATATTCTGCTGGCGGCTTGTCAATGATCAGTGGAGTGACATTGCGCCCGTCAACAGAATAGCTGACCGTGACTGTCGTGACCGGTTGTGGTGTCTGAGAGGCAGCCTGCGGGTACCGGTTTTTTTCAGTATCATGCAGAACGCTGATTTCAAACCGATAGTGCAGAGCCGCGTTCCGGGTCGCCGGGTCTGCCGGAAGGGTGCAGCTCCAGTCTCCCTGCGGTGACACCGTGACGGCCTGCAGAACGACGCCGTCAGTATCCTGGCAGGGGGTGTCATTACCGTTACCGGATGCAGATAACCGGGCCCGGAGCGTGTCGCCGGGGTTACCGGTGCCGGTGAGGGTATAGGTCGTGGTGGTTTTAAAGGTTTCTTCCGGACTTTTTTCGGGAAAAGTGATGTTCAGCGGTTTGCCGTCCGGGATAAGCCGGATATCAACGCTGTCCTGCGAGCCGTCAGCCCGTGTTGCCAGGATAGTGTAATCTGAGGGTGCACTGCTGCCGGCCTCAAAGAGCTTATCTGTGGATAAGGTACACGCGCTGCCCTGACAGGAGAACGCGCCGGGCGGATTTAAATCACTTAATGTGCCGTCTGCTGCGCGGCGTTTGAGCGTCACGCTGCTGAAGGATTTATCCCCGTACCAGGTCACCGTCAGGGTGCGGGCGTCACGGGCGAAGGTCTGCCCGTCGACCGGCGTTTTAATCACCGGCACGTCCTGGCCGGCAATCCAGATCAGAGTATCTTTATTTATCAGGGAATCCATCGAGTCAACTTCATCACCAAACGATGACACGGCAACTATTTTACCGGGCCGTCCCGTGGCGGGATGGGGCGCCTCTCCTGTAAAAGGCATCGACAGCACCGGACCTCCGGAGTCTCCCCGGTCGTTGCTTCCTGAAGGTGGGTAATCCGGTAAGATTTTTTCAGTCGGTGCAACCTGTGAATGAACAGCGTCTCCCCCGACACCATCCGTGGCTAAAGTCCTGGTTATAATGGTTGCCCATTTGAGCTTTTTGCCGGGGGGTTCCTGTTTACCGTATCCCATGGGCAGGATAAAGTCGTTGGGGCGGAACGCATACCCGTGGAACAGGGGGGCTGAGGTCACCACCTTCACCCCTGCCGGATACGGTTTTGACAGCTTTAACAGCACCACATCTTTCTGTGGCTCACCCTTCGTTCCCTTCCAGGGAATAATGTCCTGTACCGGGACACCATTTTCGTCCGGCAGCGTCTTTGCGTCAGAGCCGGCCCAGTATACGCTGAAGGAAGCTGCAAGCTTATTACCTTCATTATCGAAAACGCAGTGCCTCGCGGTCATCACCAGTGACGGGGTAATAAACTGACCTGTGCAGTTGCCTCCAGCATCTTTGATATAAGCAATCCATGAGGGGGGGTCTGACGGGTAGTCCTGGCCGCCCGTGATGGCCTTCCCTGTGGTCAGATGCGGCTCGCCGGAGGACGATACCGCCGGTCCGGTCGGGGCGCTGCACGCGCCGCTGAGCGGCAGGGCTGCAGCAAGCAGTAACCCGGCCAGACGGATTTGTTTTTTCTTCATTATAATCATTTTTGCTTCCTGCTGGCCTGTGATGGTGTGCCGGTACCCGTGACGTTAATGATTTTCTCCTGCATCCCTAAATCCACTCCATTTTTCTTCTGCCTGATGGTCAGCCGGTATTCCCCGCTGCCGCTGGAGGGACCGGGGTTCACAGCCTGCCACTGGCCATCACTTCTGACGGTGACGCTGTCAATGGCATACCAGCCGTTGTCGAGGGAGATATCGATGGTGGCTCCCGGCTCACCCGTGCCGCTGATGGCGTACCGGGTGCCTTCCGGCACGTTCTGAGCGGGGACCTTTACGTCAGGTGCCGCCGCCAGGGTCAGGGTGCGTGAAACGACAGGGCTGCTTAACCCCTGCCAGGTCTGAATGAAACTGAAGGCACAGCGCCCTGCTCCGGTGATGGGGGATGTCGTCCAGGCGCTGCCGTTACTGCCCGCGGTACCTGACCCGCAGTTATCTGAGGTATAGGTGACGGTTGCGCCGGACTGCTGCTGTCCGGACAGAGTGACCGGGGAATTGACCAGGGCATTATCTGGCGGTGAGGTGATGGTCAGGGGGGCGGCAATCATATAGGTATATTCTGGATTGGCATCCCCATTGATGGGAGGATCAAATTTTGTTGAAAACGTATGTTTTCCGGCAGCAGGCATGAAATATTGACAGTTCCAGGTTCCATAATCGACATTCGCTGTCACCCGCCCTGCGTATTTTCCATCCATATAGCACTCCATATTACCGGCAGCGTCTTTGGGGGTAACAGTGCCAGACATGGTGAAAGCGGACCGAGTATTATCAATCCAGCCGTTATTGGCTGGTGATGTTATCTGGGCTTTCCTGTCAGATGGAGGTTCGTTAATGGTAAATGTCCAGCCATCTTCTGTTTTCTGAGAAATCGGGGGAGAAGTGATAAGATGGGTGGAATAATAAGTCATGTTATTAAATGCGCCCATGCATCCGGAAGAAGCCTCATTACAGCTGGCAACAATGTACGGTGGGGGCACGGGTCCATCTTCTGCCTGGTTTTTGGATGAATTGATAATAGTTTCTGCATAAAAAAGGCCGTTGTACCAGGTACAGTCGGTAATTCCACAATTTATCGGTCGATGTACCATCCCAAGAGAGCCCGAATACGCATCGGGACGGCCCTGAATTTCAAACGCAAAGGCCTGCCATTTAAAATTTTGCCAACAATTTCCAGAATCCTTATCGTTCCACTGGAGCTCTGCAGAGCTTCCGGCGGGCAGACTGGGTGTATCAGGAACAAGTTTTACCTCAGTGACACATTGATAGGTGCCTGCGCCCTGAAGATAATCACTGATAACTACGGTGTGCTGGCTATTATTTTTAATGTGTATGGTATGCCATTCTGATGCCATGCAACTCAGAGGCAACAGTAATATTAGCATCAATAAATGTCGCGTTATTTTCATTAACTGTTTTAATCCTGTTAGCGTATCTTGATAGGGTGAGAAAAATTTGTCACATATTGATTGTGTCTGCCGTATATTCCCTTGGGGAATTTATATCCCTGTTGAATTTTTTAAGCATTGAACTTTCCTTTACATTTTTGACGGAAAATCTATTCCCTGTGTAATGAATCATTGTGCTACAACCTCAAACCGCTATAGCAGGCGGCTGTAACTGCTGCCTGGCCACCACCCCGTACAGGAATAGTGCATATTCTGGCCGATCGCGCAGGACGTTATTTGCCTGTAAAGGAACCCAATGGGACACTCCAGACGTCAAACGGAATGGCCGATAATCAGAGATGGAGCACATTTTCCGTGCCCGCAGGGTACAGAGGCGACGGTATCTTTCTGCATGCAAGTGCTGTTCGTAAATAGCAGGGAATCCAGATCTTTGATGCTCCCCGTTAACCCCCTCGACCCTTTTTGGCTTCTGTACATATGTTTCAGTGCCGCACGAGTGGTCAGAAATGCCCCTTCAAGATGAACAGCTATACTCTTCCGCCAGTCAGTTGTATTTCCCGATCCACCTCTTCGCATGAGGCCAGACTGAGGTCAGCAATAACGACTAACGCTTCTTCAGAAGTCATCATTAACACCATCTCTCTGCCAGGGCCTCTCACGGCCCCGGTAACAAGTAGTGTTTTACCCGCGAAGCTTTTCATTCCTGTCCCAGGTTGATCACCCTAGATCACCACGATGGTGAAGTAAGCGAAGGTATAAACGGCGCAGGGCATCCAGCGTAACAGCGTCGTCGGTGAACTCTAACGAGCCTGCTGACGTTACCGCGAGTTTTCGCCAGTGCGCTGCCAGACTTCGGTATGAAACATAGAGTTGAAGATAGATAGTCGGTGGGGATTGCGCGGTGCGGCAATGCCAGCGTAAAGCTGAACGCCGCAAGTCGTGAGAAATAGTCATCTGCCTGTTGCAGAGGCGCTACCAACATCGGCATTGCTGGCTAGTTTCTCATCGCAGATATGGTATCTTCACCAGGAAAAGTCTGGTCACGCCAGCTGGACATCACATCAGTCTGTAAAAATAAACAATACAGCACAACGTATCTGCAAAGATAAAATGCGCGTTCCCCTCGCTGACTGGCTTTGTGTGCCTTCATCTCATAAGGAAACAATAAAATGGAAATACTAAGAATTTTGGCTCATTGCACCACCCTGTCAACGACCACTGCTGGAAACACCACCTTCTATCTGATTGTAAACAGGAATGACCCTACAGGAGCTAACCGGAGAATACTGGTTGATTTGTCGCACCAGACACGAACTCAGTCAAACTATGTCTCCAGTATCCAGAAGGTGATGAATGACTGGGATTGTTACGATTTACTGCTTTTCGTCAATTCAGTCACGGTCAGTCTGCCTCCCAACTTGCCTGCACGTGACTGGTGGTTAATTAATGCCGCAGCGGAACCTGTCCAGACCGGGGGTTATGAATGTTTTCCGCTGCTATACCAGAATCATGATGTGGAGTATCACGGCCTTCAGTGTTGGGTTCCGGCGTTAAGAAAGATGATGTACCAACGGGAAGTGCTGGAATATGTCGGGATGATCAATAATTCATAATAATGGACTTTCACCTGCACAGATAATCAGCCATTCCAGATGGCTGATACAATTGTGATGCTCCATCTGGATACGAATAATGCATCAGGCAGTAGAGGGTAAGCAATACATCACCATAGCTGCAATACGCAGGTGATATTTGGGGGCCGGGGGAATCGCCCGGATACCCGCAACCATCCCCCGTACGTCAACGCTAACACCATTACTCCCCCACCACGATACTTCACTCAGGGAATAACCCCCACCATTAACCACCCGTAGCAATCACTCACGGTAATACTACCCCCGACTCATCCCGATTGACCTGTAGCCGTCGTCATAACATTTGGTATGGTCTTTTGCCAGATACTCCATACGCTTCAGCAAGTCGGTAACCTGTTGCATATAATCAGGAGATTTTCTGTTTAAGTAATAACATCCGTTTCGGGGCATATTCACTAAGGCTGAGTACTGCTCCGGTGCCAGACCTAAAGCACTACACCACGCCTGCCGGATTAATGCATATAAACTGTCATCGGCATTATATCGCCCGGCACCGCGGTAGAGGTCTTTATTCAGCAGAAGTAATATATGGTAATGCTTCCGGCGGTTACGCTCACCCACTTCACGTACCCATACATACCGTAACCGGTTATGCCTGTTACGCCCCCAGCGCTTGTTTTTACGTTGACAATCGACCAGCAGCTTAGCCTTCAGTGATTCAATAAAACGGGTCATCTCTCTGTTCGAATCACCATACCGGTAATCTCCCGGAAATCGTAAATCCACACGTAACGCTAACGTACGTGGAAATTCTTCTGCAGCATTACCAGCCACATCGTAAAATGCCTGCTGGTAATCAGCATTCAGGGAATTGTCTGGCATATATAAACCTGAATAAATAATTAACATTACGATAAGTGAGAGTAAGCCACCATACGATTGGCAATCTTGGTAATGTTACATGCAGATATACCCATGAACATTATCGGATAATAATCATTAACCGTATGGCGTTACATAATCAATGTGTATTGCGTTATAATTAACTGGCTGTAAGGTATAGTGTATTAGTATGTTAATAATAATTAACCTGAACAAAGAGTATATGTATTACTGACAAACATATATTACTATACCGACAGTGAATTCATCAGTGAAAATATAACAATAAGCACTTCCCGCTGAGCAAACACCAAGAAAATAATGAGCATGAAAGTAATTTCACTCTGATATTAGTTTCCATTTCCCACCCGTTTTACTCTCTAAAAACCTGCTACAGTCGCAACTGTAGCAGCTCCGTAGAATGAAAAAACGGGGTTTCTGGTATAGGTATTATCATCAAAGTCGCGGCCACGAAACACCATCCTGGCCCCGTAGAGACCATAATCAATTTCTATCACCTTTGCTTTTTCTAGGTTCCTCATGACGGTTTCCAGTAACGTTCCTTTTCGCAGGACATTAGGGCCGAAACGCCTGATGCTGTTAAACCTCAGAGAACGTTTTCCTGTGGTTTCCATTTTATGATGCAGCCATGACAATAGTAATGCCTCATAATACCCTTCCTCATACCCAAACAGATTCATGGCCTGTTGCATATACCACTCGCATAATATCCAGGCGCTTTCAACATATTCTTTTTTAATCGCAGTGGAGCCGTCTATAAAACAGGCAAACAGAGCAGATAATCGCGCAACATTGTTGGACAGTTTGGAAGCAAAGTCATTCATGCTTCCATAGGCTTTATCGGGGCGTATCAGGCTTTCAATATGGTTATAAATGCAGTCCCACTCGTACTGTGCCGCCGGTTCAAAAAAAGCCTGCTTTTTTATCCCTGAACCTTCATTTGCCCGGTACTCTTCTGACAAATCGACAATACGCTGATGAAAAACGTCCAGAGAATATGAATCATGATAATGAGGGCGAATAAAACGCTCTCCCTGCGTGGAAAGACTTTCATCGATATGAACCACCAGGCAACGGGCAAAAAAACCGCTGCCGCGGGCTTTTTCACCCTGCCTGTTTTTGTAGGAATCAAACACCTTTTTTTGCACCATCACGGACAGCGTGATATTTCCTTCCTCTATGGTGAAACTCTTCGTCGTTTTACGTTCAACATGGAAGCTGACACCGTCCCACAGGGAGTTAATAAAACTCAAATCTTTCATAACCTGTCTGTCCAGGACATTAGCGCCCTCATCTGCAATCAACCCCACATCTGATGAGTGGTTATACATCGCTGACTGTAAAGCCTCAGGGGTAACGTTATTGTAAATCATTCGGCTGTTTTTAGGTGGCACGGGTATATCATCATTTAATGCCTGCAGCCGTTGTTCCAGTACCCTGGTACATTGCCCTTTTACGGCAGCCTTTCTTATCTGGCTTAAAAGGCCCTTTTGTTTTTCACGCCAGATGACCTGGCTGACGTCGTGTTCTTTTTCTTTTAATCTGAACTGACGCAGGTTGTCCGCATCACGCTGATAAAAGGGTTTCAGCATTTTTCTGTCTACCGATGTTTTCCGCTCGCCTGAGTTTGCGATGACCAGCAGAAACAGTGACACAGGTGAAGTCACGCTCTCATTGACCCTGACTTCAATCAGCCCCTGACAGGCCAGTGACATCGCGCTTATTGCGGATGATACAATAAGTGGAATGGGGGCCTGTGTAAGCTTATGAACATCTTTAACAGCCTCACGTAAGAATGGCGGAATAGCGCTTAACGGGAACTCACTCATAAATCACCTGTGGATTGTTTAACGTTTGTGTTAATTACAAATCGCAAACCATGTAGCAGAAGTCAATATAAAAAGACGAGAGACAGTCCGTTCCGACAGCACCGGACTAAATTAGTCAGGGGGCAGCTTTCGGCGTTTTCATTCGCCTGTGATTTCTTTATTAACGAAATAAAAAACAGGCAAATAATACAGCCCTGATACCCCCCCGGCCAGTTAATATGCGTTTGTATGTTTTTAAATGATTCTCAGCTATATATCACCTGACTGAATTCCCTCCCGCTTATTTTCAACAGGTCATCTCCACCGGATGGCCTTTTTTATTTCAGAGGCGCTTATGAAACATCTCTCAGGTCATGCCCTTATACGCCGCCATCTGCGGCGGTATCCGCACGCACTGCGTCAGCATCTGGTGCAGGAGCTTAACCGGCTGGTCACTTACGAACCCGTGATTGGCATCATGGGCAAAACCGGCGTCGGGAAGTCCTCGCTGTGCAACGCGCTGTTCCGAAGTCCGGTCTGCGCCGTCAATGCGGTGGAAGCCTGTACCCGCCAGCCACAGCGTGTCCGCTTGCGCTTCGGGAGCCATTTTCTGACGCTGGTGGATTTACCCGGCGTGGGCGAGAGCGTTACCCGTGACGGCGAATACCGTGAGCTGTACCGGACTCTTCTGCCACAGCTCGACATGGTGCTGTGGGTACTCAAGGCTGATGACCGCGCATATGCGGTGGAAGAGCAGTTTTATCAGGACGTGTTCGCACAGTTCAGCGGGCCGCACCCGGCGGTATTGTGGGTGCTCAACCAGGTGGACAAGACCGAACCCGCTGAGTTGTGGAACTGGCCGTCCGCCCGGCCCTCGCCGTTACAGGCTGAACACATTGCGCACAAGCAGCGGACGGTGGCGCGTCAGCTGCAGATTGCTGAGCAGGATATTCTGCCGGTCTCCGTCAGGGGACGTTACCGTGTGTCACGCCTGGTGGAGGCCATGATTACCCGCCTCCCAAAGCAGGCCCGCAGTCCGCTGGTCCCTCATCTGCAGAACGGATACCGCACCGACGCCGTCATTAGCCTCGCCCGCAGCAGCTTTGGCGATGCCGTGGTGGAGGTGATTGATAAGGTCATTGACCTGGCCCCGCTGCCGCAGGTGGCCCGCTCGGCGCTGCGTGGCGTGACCCACACCGTCGCCCGTGCGGCACGCTCCCTGTGGGGTTTTTTCTTCGGCTAGGCTCTTCACTTTCGATGTTCCTCCCCGCCGTTTTCGATAAGTATTTTTGTTTTATCACGATCGATTTCGTCGATCGACCCGATCGATATTCATCGCTGTACCTGATAAGTCCCGCAGCGACATAATCCACGGGGAACCGTGTCATTACGTAATTTCTTCATTAAAAATCAATGCGATAAATCGCAGGCTTTGTCACGTCTTAAGGAGTGAACATGAATAAACATTATACCGCCACTGCAGCCATGATGCTGCTGGCAGCCCTTTCCTCAACTGCCGGTGCGACTGAAAACGACATCATGAAGGTCGATATTCAGAAGAACATACAGGGTATCAATGTCACCGTGACGGCTAAAACTGACACCGTCGTGATTAAGAATATTGACGTCAACCGGGGCAAATGCCCGCTGCTGACAAAGGGGACCATCACATATCAGGGCAGACGGCTTGAGGGATGGGTGGCGCAGGGTGCAACCTTCACGCCCACCACGATGCACTTTGCTGATGGTCTGACCTGGCATTTCGGCCACACATACCTTCAGCCACCGGCGGGCGTGGTCTGCAGCTTCCTGGAAGCAAGGGTATTCACCGACCAGGGCACCTTCACGGTCACCGAATAAACCGCTTCCGGCATCGCCTTCTCATCTTCCCGGCTTTCACATTGTTTATTAAAGGAAAAGTACTGTGTCATTCAGAACAATTGTGCCGCTAACCCTCGCACTCTGTTTCTCTGGTCAGGCGCTGGCGTCCGGCCGCCACGATACCTGGACCCGCGGCTTCGCGCAGGGTACGGCGGAATACACCATCACCGGCAAGGGGCAGTCACAGCTGTATCTCGCCTGCGACAGCTCCGGCTCACAGGCTGCCACCATCATCTTCACCGACGCAGACGGCCATCAGGTCAGCATGGACAGCGGTCAGACCCTGACGATGAAAATTGATAACGAAGAAGAGGCCAGCCTCAGCGAAAGTGCATCCCATGCCGGGGAAAGCAGCCTGATGTGGGCGTGGAACAGGCTGCGTACCGGTAAGCACGTGGTCGTATCCGGTTCGGGTACAAAACCGGCTGTCTTCACGCTGAACGGTGCTTCCGGAGTCATACCGCCGTTTGGCGATAACGGCTGCGTGGCAAAATTTGATATCCAGTAATCTCTTCTGCCACATAACAACAACGCTACCCCGCAATACTTAGCAGCTCCTGAGCCAGCACCACTCCACGCCCTGCTCATTTGAGCAGGGCGTTTTTCTGTGCCTCTCAACAGGAACTGAATATGCAAGTCACTGGCGATATGCCATTACCACCAGGCCCGTTCACCCGCAGACAGGCTGAATCCGTGGCGGCGCTTTACCACAACGTCACCCCTGAAGACGACCAGGGGACGCATTTTCGGCTGGTCATTCGCGACAGTGCTAATCAGTTGACCCGGCGGGCGTGGAATTCCTGTCAGCCACGGTATCCCCCGGACTGACTCACCACGTTCCTTAGCCGAATAGCCGCCACACCACCAACAGGCCATGCTCCCCACAGGAGCATGGCTTTTTTGTTTATGCCGTTAAATCAACCATAAGGAAAAATCAACATGTCCAGCCACACCCTGCCACTGTTCACCCCGGAAGAAACCGTTCCTGCTGCAGCTCAGCCGCAGATTGCTGCCACACGCGTCCCGGACGAACAGCGCATCCGCTTCTGGCCGCTGCACTTCGGCAGCATACCGCAGTGGATAATCCTTGAACCGGCTGTCTTCGCGTGGATGGACCGCTTCTGCGCAGACTACAGCGGAGGTATCTGGAATTTTTACACGCTGAGCAACGGGAGTGCGTTTATGGCCCCGGAAGCGGATAACGATGAGCCGTGGTCACTGTTTAACACCCTGAACGGCAATGGCGGCGAACTCAGCGCCGAAGCCGCAGGGATTGCCGTCTGTCTGATGGCGTACAGCCACCACGCCTGCCGCACCGGGTGCGACGCCATGACGGAGCACTACTACCGCCTGCGGGACTATGCGCTCAGTCATCCTGAATGCAGCGCCATCATGCGCATCATCGACTGAGGTCAGCCGCTATGGAACAACAGTTACCGCTGTTTGCTACCGGCCTCGCGCCGTCAGCACAACAGACCATCCGGGAAGCCTTAAACCTGCTGGAATGCCAGCTGCGCCAGCCAGGCTCGCCACTCACCTCCAGCAATGCCGTCCGGGACTGGCTGCGTCTGCAGCTCGCCACGCTGGAGCGCGAAGAATTTACCGTACTGTTCCTTGATAACCAGCATCGTCTTATTGCTCACGAAACGCTTTTCACCGGCACCATAAACCATACGCAGGTTCATCCCCGGGAAGTGGTGAAATCCGGTCTGAAGCATAACTGCGCCGCTGTCATCGTGGCGCATTGCCACCCGTCCGGGCTCGCCGAACCCAGCAATGCTGACCGGCTTATCACCACGCGTATTCAGCAGGCGCTGGAGCTGGTTGATATCCGCCTCCTTGACCATCTGGTGGTAGGCGGCATGGATATCGTCTCATTTGCAGAGAGGGCCTGGCTGTAAGGAGACCGGTGATGAAAATTATCAGTAAACGGCAGGCTATGGCTATTTACCGTCAGCATCCGCACTCCCGGTTATTTCGGTTCTGTACCGGACGGTATCAGTGGTCCGGCAGCATCTGCCATTATGCCGGCCGGGAAGTACAGGATATCAGCGGTGTGCTCGCAGTCTTTGCGGAGCGCCGTCAGGACCGCAACGGCCCGTATGTTGTATTGCACAGCGTCACGCTGAATTAACACACGCGTAAGGAGAGCTAAAATTGTCGAATAAAATACCGGCAGTAAATCACGGTATCGCTGACAGAGCCAGCATAACCGGTCAGTTCATCGACGCGGATTTGCACCATCTCGATCATGCGTTTTCACTGCTGTTGAAACACCTGGAACTGATGCTGGTATCCGGTGAGCTTAATCCCCGCTATCGGCACGGTGTCACGCTTGATGCAAAAGGGTTGACTTACGACACCGGTTCCCTCGGTTAGCATGGGTATGTCTATAATGCGATTTACCCACACCATTAGTAACCACATAAACCTTCATACTGATTTCCCTCGTTTTAATCTATCAACAAAGAGATCCCGCTATGCAAACCTATTCATTATCCTCCACGCAGGAGGCTTCACCACGCCCATCATCCGTGGAGATCTGTCAGCGGCTTCTGATCCACCGGCTGTACCGTCACTACGAGCTGTCGCTAAACGATACGCCATTCTGCAACGACAGCGTGATTCAGGAGCATATAGACGCCAGCATCTCGCTGTGCGACACCGTGAATTTTATCGTGGAGAAATACGACCAGGTTCGTACAGACCGTCGCGGTTTTAACGCAGAAATTCAGTCGCCGCCTCTCACTAGTATCGACATTTTTCGCGCCCGTAAAACCAACGGGTTGATGACCCGCAACAATTCCAAAGTGATGAACGATATCACCACAGGTAAATACCGTGAGGTGAAGTCATGAAGCCGTCCCAGACTGTGGAGCCCGATACCTTCAACGTTCTGGTCCACAACATGGGCCGGATCGCTATGGATATCGATGGTATTGAACTGGCCGACCAGACCAATGTGGTCTGTGATAATGGGTATACACATCGCGTTGCTGACGAACCTGGAAAACTGGTTATTGAAGATCCGCTGCCGCCCGTCGCCCGCGTGCACGGTATCCAGTGCAGTACCGCACATATCACCGAAGCCGACAACACCCTGCTGTACAAACTGTCTCACCAGCATGAAGAATTTGGCGAATCAGAATGGATACTTTACACCGGCTCGGGCTACATACTCCGTCTGGGTGCGTGGACGTTTCCAGTCCTCCGCCTCAAACGCCTTGGGGTGTCGAAAGCCTGCCGCCGGTTAGTTGTGACACTAATGTGTCGCTACGCCGCTGGAATTGTTTATCTGGATGCATTTGGAGAAGTACTGCCGGGCTTCGCTACGTTCGACTGATGACCCAACCTCAATCACCATGAGGAAAGCACATGCCGGAATTGACCACCGAAGCGGCACTCAACGTTCTGATTGGCGGGCTGCAGGACAATACAAATTGTGACAGTGCGATTGACTTCGACAACGATGAATGTAGTACAGATTTGGCAGCGTTGTTGCCATGGATAGAACACGTGCGCAGGGATGTTTGTAACCTTCGCCATCTTCATCGTCTGCAACAAGCCCGTACAAATTAGCCATCTGTTCGTGCTCATCACATACGTACACGCGCCAGCCCTCACCGGCTGGCGCTTTGCTTTACATAAAGGAAATAAATGATGCCAAACCTTACTATCACCGAAGCAGAAGTATTAAATGGCCATACTGAAGTTATTTGTTCCACCAGCATTGAGCGCATTGTCATCGGACGTAACGCGGCACTGTCGAAGATTGAAACGCTGATACAGCAGCTTGACGATATTTCGACGCTGACCCGAAATATCGGCGGAAAAACCGCGATGGACTGGGCTATGAAGCAGGATTTCCGTTGCGGCTGCTGGTTAATGGAAAAAAGAGAAGCTGCGATGAAAGCCATCACCCGTAATCTCGATCGCGCTATCTGGCGAGATTTGATGAAGAATTCGGGGATGCTTTCGCTCATGGACGCTCAGGCGCGTGACCAATGGTACAACAGCCTGGAAAAGGATGATATTCCTGCTGTCAGTGAAGAGAATATCCTTAGCACATTTGAACAGTTACACCTGAATAAAGGAGAAGTGTTTGAGCGCGGTGTGATAAATGTGTTCAAAGGTTTAAGTTGGAATTACAAAACGAATAGTCCCTGCAAGTTTGGATCGAAAATCATCGTCACAGGGCTGGTCAAATGTGACCAGTGGGGATTCGGGCTGAACTGGGGCTGGCAGCGTGACCGGTTAGCAGACCTTGAACGCATGCTGATGCTTTTGGATGGAAAACCTGTCCCAGACAACCGTGCAGACGTTACCCGTCGCTTGGGAGACCACATCCATGCTAATCGACACAGTAACCGTTACGAGGATGAGATGTTTGCGATTAAATACTTTCAGAAGGGAACGGCGCATATCACCTTCAGACGACTTGACCTAGTCGATAAACTCAATGACATCATTGCCCGGCATTATCCGGGAGTTCTTGCAGCGAGATGAAAGAGTGAGGAGTTGTCCGATACCTTCGCAGGTGAGCCAGCACAAGCCAGACGGCAATAGTATACTGGATGGCATACTGGAAAACGAAAGAAAAGAAAAAACCCAAGCCGTATAAGGGCTTGGGTTTAATATTTGGCGGAAGCGTAGAGATTCGAACTCTAGAACCCTTTCGGGTCGCCGGTTTTCAAGACCGGTGCCTTCAACCGCTCGGCCACGCTTCCAAAGTGAGGCGCACTATAAACATCTATTAGCGCCTTGTAAAGCAGGAATTTTTCTATTTCTACGCCCTGGCGTTTAACTGCGCAAAAAATCGCTCATTCCCCGATCCCCGCGTCGCTCTCTCCCACTTGTACATACCGTTACACGGCAACGCTCATCCTTCTAAATCGCTCTGGTATAGAATGCCCCAAAATAGACGGCCATTTGTTGTGTAATTGTTATAAAGCCGGTTATCAACGGATTTTAGAAAATTGCCGCCATGTAGTCTTACTGGTTAATGATGAAAATCAAAAATACGTTTTGCTTACATATCCTGATGGCAGCCCTGGCCATTTTATTCCTCAGCATTCACCCGCTGGTGACCAGCTTTGATCCGCCGCTTAAATTCCAGCCGCTGATCAAATCCATGGCGGGCACACCGAAAGAACAAGCGGAAAAAATTGCCACCATTTCCCATGCCCTGGAGGGGAATGCCATTTTCTTCATTGGTGCCTCTGAAGTTGCCACCTCCGAAGATGAACATTACGCGGTCTATCATTATTTTAATCAGCAATTACACCAACCCGTCGTGGCGTATGGCGATGCGTTTGTCGATGATGAAACACAATTTTTACTGTTTTCACGTTTTAAAAATAGCCTTAACGCAAACAGTAAAGTGGTTTTATTGTTGGCACCTGACAGCTTTTACTCAAAAGGTCTGCCACCCGCTATCTATGCGGATAATTTTCCGGGCTCTGTTTTTGATTCCCTGATGAAGGATCCGCAGGCACGTCCGATCCTCGTGAATTATTTAAAACATATTGATGCTAAAGAGATAAGCCATTTAACCTTTGGGCAAATGCGTGTCTTCGGCTGGCACCCCGATCTGATTTGGGATGAGATCGGTTTCCAGTTCGCTAATTTTTGTACCCTGATAAAAAACGACTGGCTGTCGCTGCTCAATATCAGGCCTGAGACGGCGCAACCCTGGCCGCAACAGCCAACCACCCACATGACTCCGGACTGGAATAAAGAGCTGGCGAATGCCCGTGAATTAAATAAAGTTCGCCAGCAAAGCGCGGCGACCCTGTGGATGGACAAAACGATTTACGAAGAGGACGGTAAGCCGCAGCAGTGGGATGACACGCCGGTGGTGCCCGGCCAATTCGCCGCGTTCAGGAAAACCGTCCAGCTGCTGAAGGCACATCACGTGCAGGTCATTGCTATCGTCGACCCGGTTAACCCGTGGGCGCTTTACCATACCGACACTTTCCGCCCGTACGATAAGCAAATTCAATCCATTCTGAAAGAGAACCAGATCCCTTATTTAGATATGTACGCTATGCCTTATCAGAATGGCTGGAACTGGGACCGACTGCACCCGACTGAACTGGCCTGGGTGCCTATGCTTCGCTTTATTGCACAGAGTTTTAAATAATGAAAATCGCGATCCGTCTGTTTTTCCTTTATCTCCTGCTTGGGATCACCATCGTCGCGTGGACCGCTGTCGATGACAGCATGAGTATGCAACTGCATTTTGAATATCAGAAATTCTGAGGCCGAATGATGTACAGCTCAGGGCTGTTTTTTGTCTGTTTATTTTCATCGGCAGGGGTATTTGCGCTGATCAATCGCCTGCTGCGCCATCGCCTGACCTGGTTATCGTCCTTGTCCGTCCTGACAGCATTGGGCTGGGGCTATATTTTTCAGGGCGATTATCGTATTCCGGCGATCGTTTTTGGCTGTTTTTATCTTTTCGCCACGTTAAAAGAAAAAGGATGGTTAAAAACCTGGCAGGCGATCGTGTTAACGCTGCTGCCACTGTTTTTGGTGAAATTACATTTTAATCACCATCTCGGCATGATCGGTCTCTCTTTTATGACCTTTCGCGCGGTGGATGTGCTGTTGTATCGCAGTAAAAAAGAGGGCCAGAATATTCTGCACTATTTCTGCTACCTCTTTATGCCCTTTATTATTCTGGCCGGGCCGATGTACCGCTGGCGGACATGGATGAGCGATGTGAATAAACCCGCATTCACCCTTAACCGTGAACAATGTTTAACAGCGTTAGAGCAGATCGTCACCGGTATCATCCAGAAGTTCCTGTTTGCCATGCTGATCGATTCGCTTGTGGTGCAGCCCTGGAGCCATAAGCCGTTTTCGCTGACCGTCGGCGTGGTGATGTCGAGTGCTTACAGCGCCTATCTGTACTTTGATTTTGCAGGTTACAGCAATATGGCCATCGGTGCCGGGCGCTTATTCGGGCTGAATATTCCGGCAAACTTCAATATGCCGCTGCTTGCAAAGAACCCTCAGGACTTCTGGCGGCGCTTCCACATCAGCCTGTCTGAATGGCTGCGCGATGTGGTGTTTATGCCCGTCTATATGAACCTGATGAAGTTCAACTTTTTCCGTCAGAACAAAACGCTGGCGCAAAATATCGGTATTTTTTGCACCCTGTTCTGCATGGGGGCATGGAATGGCCTGGAACGCCATTATGTCATCAGCGGCGCGCTGTTTGGCGCCATTTCTGTCGCACACAACATGCTGCTGTGGTCAGCCAAACGCAGCCCGGCATTACACCGCGGTTTGCAGTATCCGGCAGTGGCGTTTTTGGGGCGAATTCTGACGCTGGGCAGCGCCGCAGGATCCCTTTACATCTTTAGTGGAATGTCTCCTCTATGAAAAATCACACCGATCTGCAGGAACTGCAGGATTTCTTACGTGCGGCATTGCGCGATCCCGCCTCCCCGCAGCAGCTGGCCATCACGGGTAGCGACGAAACCCTCAGCTGGCTACAGCTTTCCGCCGCCGTGATGGACTGGGCGGAACGCTATCAACGCTGCAAGCCTATCGAAGGCACACCGGTCGTATTATATGGTCATCAGCAGGCCGAGTTCGCCGTGGCGATTTATAGCTGCCTGTTGCACAACATTCCGTACATCCCGGTGGATTGCATCTACCCGCAGGAGCGGCTCCGGGAGATTTGTAGCCTGGCCAGTGTCCCTTACTATTACGACGTGGCAACCCGGCAGTTTATTGCCACCGGTGAAGCGGGCAAGGTCCTGGAAGAGCAGGATCTGGCCTATATCATGTTTACCTCAGGCAGCACCGGCAAACCGAAAGGCGTGCAGATTGGACGTGAGAGCGTCTGGCACTTCATGAAATGGGTCAGCCAGGACTTTTCCCTGCCGGCAAAACCGGTGCTGATGAACCACGCGGTGTTCAGCTTTGACCTCTCCCTGATCCCTTTGCTGGCGAACCTGGCGATGGGCGGACACATCGTGCTCAACGCCAAAGAGGATATTCAGAAAGAGAACTGGCTGGCGCGACTCAAAAGCAACGCGGTCTCCGCCTGGGTGTCCACGCCCTCTTTTGCCTACCAGCAGCTGCTGTCCCCGCAGTTTAACAGCGAGTATTTGCCTGAACTCGGCGTCTTTATCTTCATTGGTGAAGTGCTCAATAAAGCGCTGGTTAAACAGCTGCGCCGCCGTTTCCCGCAGGCCAAAATCATCAACTCCTATGGCCCAACGGAAGCGACCATCGCGACGACGGTGGTTGAAATTACGGATGAGATCCTTAACCAGGACAGCGCCGTGCTGCCGGTGGGGGTCATGATGCCGGAGAGCAGAATGGACATTTCCGCCGAGGGCGAGCTGATTATCTGGGGTAAAAACGTCATGCGCGGCTACCTCGGCCTGCCGCAGGAGAACGCGGCAAAATTACTGCATCGGGAAGATGACGCGTGTCGCGGCTACCGGACCGGCGATCTGGGTTATGAAGCGGGGATGATCTATTGCCAGGGTCGCAACGATAGTCAGGTCAAACTGAATGGCTACCGTATTGAAATCAACGAGATCGAAAACCGTCTGCTGGCCATGTCCGGCATTAATGAAGCGGTAGTGATGCCGCTGATGAAACCCTGCGGCAGCGTGCTGCGTATTGCCGCGTTCTGCGTGACGGAAATGGCACCGGACACGATCAAAACCTCGCTGTCGAAAGTGGTTCCCCACTATATGGTGCCTTCACAAATTATCGTAAAAGACGCGTTGCCGCTGAACCCTAACGGCAAAATTGACCGCAAATTGCTGGACGCTTACGCCCGCACTCATTAATTATCCCAGGAAACATAATGGAAAACGAAATTCTCGCCCTGTTCGAAAAAGTATTATCCCGTAAAGTGGGCTTTCACGATGAGCTGATTGAATCTGATATTCTCGACTCTATTCTGGCAGTCGATATGGTGCTGGAAGTGCAGGACGTTTACGGCTGTATGATCCCGCCAACTGACGTAGCGACGGTGTTGAAGACCCCGGCAGATCTCGCCCGATATATTGAAGAGAACCGCTAAGCCCCGCGGTATGACCCCGCCCTGGGGGCTCTGGCGCGCCGCACCAGAGCCCTGAATCCAAAATGAATACCTTTCACGGGAATGAAACCCACCGCTGATATGATTTCTCCTACACTTTAGGGGTCGTGTTGTTTTTTAACAGAGGAGTCTGCGGTATGGCATTCGTAACAACGAAAGACGGCGTCAACATTTACTACAAAGACTGGGGTCCGAAAGAAGCTCAACCCATTGTTTTCCATCACGGCTGGCCATTGAGTGCCGATGACTGGGATAACCAGATGCTCTTCTTCCTTGCCGAGGGCTATCGCGTTATCGCTATCGATCGTCGTGGTCATGGACGTTCGGATCAGGTCAGTGAAGGTCACGATATGGATCATTATGCGGCCGATGCGTCGGCCGTGGTTGAAAGCCTGGATCTGCACAATGCCGTGCACGTCGGTCACTCTACCGGCGGCGGCCAGGTCGCCCGCTATGTAGCGAAATACGGCCAGCCGCAGGGGCGCGTCGCCAAAGCGGTGCTCGTCAGCGCCGTTCCCCCGCTGATGGTCAAAACAGAGAATAACCCCGGCGGGACACCCATCGAGGTGTTTGACGGCTTCCGTAGTGCGCTGGCAGCCAATCGCGCGCAGTTTTACCTCGACGTAGCCAGCGGCCCTTTTTACGGTTTTAACCGGGATGGCGCGGAGGTTTCACAGGGTACGATTCAGAACTGGTGGCGTCAGGGAATGATTGGCAGTGCCAAAGCGCACTATGAGGGGATTAAGGCGTTTTCAGAGACTGACCAGACGGAGGACTTAAAAGCCATCACGGTTCCCGTTCTGGTAATGCAGGGCGATGACGATCAGGTCGTACCGTATAAGAATGCCGCCCTTCTGCAGGACAAGCTGCTGGCGAACAGCGTGCTGAAAATTTATCCAGGCTTCCCGCACGGGATGCACACCACGCATGCGGAGACCATCAACGCGGACATTCTGGCGTTTATCCGTTCATAAACGTCAGGTTTTAAATTCACGCCAAAAGAAAAACCCCAGCTTAACGAGTAAGCTGGGGTTTATATCTGGCGGAAGCGCAGAGATTCGAACTCTGGAACCCTTTCGGGTCGCCGGTTTTCAAGACCGGTGCCTTCAACCGCTCGGCCACACTTCCTAAGTGAGGCGAACTATAAACACCTCACCGCGTGCTGTAAAGAGTGGCTGCAATCGTTCGCTGTAAAAATAGCCAAAACGCGTTTAATCGGTTGAACTGACGACATATCGGCGATTTTAACAGCATAACATTCAGCCCGCCCTCTTAGTGCTTTTTGATGTACATGTCTTTTGTGAAATAGTACCCGAGCTTATCCGGTGTAAATCCCCCTACCCACGGTTTGACCAGGTGGGTACGAACGTAGTGATAAACCGGAATGGCTGGCACATCACGGCCAAGCAGATCCTCCGCCTGCTGGTAGAACTTACCCCGTTCCCCGGCTGTTTTCGCTTTCGCGGCGTTGATCAGGGCCTGGTCGTACTCCGGATTGCTGTACTGGCTGGTATTTTCGCTGTCGCCGGTACGGAAGTTGTTCAGGAAGGTTGCTGCATCGTCGTAGTCCGCAATCCATGCGTAACGCACCGCGTCAAAGTTGTGGGTGTGCATGGTATCCAGCATGGTTTTCCACTCCTGATTTTGCAGCTTCGCGTCCACGCCGAGGTTTTTCTTCCACATGGAGCTGGCGGCAATCGCGATGCGCTGGTGCGATTCAGAGGTGTTATAGAGCAGGTTGAAGCGCAGAGGATGGCTTTCGTTATACCCCGCTTCACTGAGCAGTTTTTTCGCCTCCGCGATGCGCTTGTCCAGCGGCCAGCTGGCGTAATCCGGGTTCTGCAGCTTGACCCCACCGATGTCCGGCTGGCTAATCAGCCACGCCGGACGCTGCCCCTGCCCTAACACTTTCCCGGCAATGATGTCTTTATCCAGCGCCATATTCAGCGCCTTACGCACGCGCGCGTCGTTGAACGGCGGGCGCGTGGTGTTGAACTCGTAGTAATAGGTCGCGAGCTGCGGTGAAACGTCCAGCTCGCTGCCAAGGGTTTTCTTCAGCTGGGCAAACTGGTTAATGGGGACCGTGTAGACAATATCAATTTCACCCGCTTTATAGCGGTTCACATCTGAGGCCTCAGAGGTGATGGGCAAATACGTCACTTTGTTGATAACGGTATGCGCATTATCCCAGTAGCGCGCGTTACGCTCCGCCACAATGCGTTCGTTGACCACCCACTGAGAAAGTTTATACGCCCCGCTGCTGACGAAATGCTCCGGCTTGGTCCACTTATCGCCAAAACGCCCAATCAGCACTTTGTCCACCGGTACCAGCGACGGGTGCGCCAGCATCGCAAGGAAAGCCGCGTTTGGCTGCGTGAGCGTCACTTCCAGGGTGGTGTCGTTAATCGCTTTTACCCCCAGCGTATCGGGGGCTTTTTTCCCCTGGGCAATATCGGCCGCGTTGGCAATATGCATGTTGCCCGGATAGCTGGCATACGGTGACGCCGTTTTAGGATCGATCAGGCGCTGCCAGCTCCAGACCACATCTTCTGCGGTAATCGCTGTCCCGTCGCTCCAGGTGATGCCCGGCCGTAAATGGAACGTCCAGACGGTATTGTCTTTGTTCTCCCACTTTTCCGCCAGCCGGGGCTGAATTTCACCCGTCGGGGAGACGCTCACCAGACCTTCGAATAAATCGCTGATAATATTGAATTCGACATCGCTTTCGACTTTATGCGGATCGAGCGAAGCCGGTTCACTGCCATTATTTCTGACCAGTTCCTGTTTCTCTGCCAGCGCGGTTCCTGCCGGGACGTTGGCCGCCCAGGATGCCGTACTGGCGCACAGGATCCCGGCGGTAAGTAAAGAGAGTGTAAAGCGCGTGCGTGTTTGTGGTTTCATGTCCTTCGCCTTATTGTCTGTTTTATGACGATCCGGAGATAACTCTTAGCGCCCTAAGGGTAATAACGCAATATTTTTCAGTAACCTATAAGAGGTTGATCTGGTAAATTTTCTCAAACCGCTGTTCATTCTGGTGAAATGCATTTCTGCAGAAGAAATAACCACCTCCTTCGCTAACGTGCTGAGTAAAGATGGGTAAAACCACTTTGAGACTGGCTCGCCGTTTCCTATTCTTTCCGCTAATTACATCTGTCATAAGAGAGTGACTCATGGATCGTATTATTACTTCTTCACGCGACCGCACATCGCTACTCAGTACCCACAAGGTGCTGCGCAATACCTATTTCATGCTCAGCCTGACGCTGGCGTTTTCGGCGATCACTGCCACCGCCAGCACCGTGCTGATGCTGCCGTCTCCGGGGCTGATCCTGACGCTGGTGGGGATGTATGGGCTGATGTTCCTGACCTACAAAACCGCGGATAAACCGGTCGGTATTCTGTCCGCGTTCGCCTTCACCGGCTTCCTGGGCTATATCCTGGGGCCGATTCTGAACGCGTATCTGTCTGCCGGTATGGGCGACGTGATTGGCATGGCGCTGGGCGGTACCGCGCTGGTGTTCTTCTGCTGCTCGGCCTACGTGCTGACCACCCGTAAGGACATGTCCTTCCTCGGCGGTATGCTGATGGCGGGTATCGTGGTGGTGCTGATTGGTATGGTGGCTAACATCTTCCTGCAGCTGCCTGCCCTGCATCTGGCGATTAGCGCGGTGTTTATCCTGCTGTCATCTGGCGCGATCCTGTATGAAACCAGCAACATCATTCACGGCGGTGAGACGAACTACATTCGCGCCACCGTGAGCCTGTATGTATCGCTGTATAACATCTTCGTCAGCCTGCTGAGCATTCTGGGCTTCGCCAGCCGGGATTAATTTGCATCACTGATACGAAAAAAGAGAATGCCCATGGCATTCTCTTTTTTTGTCTTATTCTCCCCGGCAGATATAGGTAGGATAACGCCGGTCCTGAATCAGCCACACGGCGGGCGACAGTTCAGAGATCGTCAGGTAGTAACGTGCGGTCGGATAGGCGAAGCTTCCCCATTGAGCATCCGGGGTATTGTCATTGTGTCGACGCCAGGTTTTGGTATAGCTCAATACAATGACGTTATCATCTTTCCGTTGCTCCCAGGTAAAGTCGACATCCCTGTCAACGATCAAACATTGCCCGCCAGCCCTTGCCGCGCCTTTGTAAGTCGTCAACCCGGTTCCATCCTGATGAAAATAGAACTGAGCAAAGGTATTGACCTTCACCTCACTTGCTTTTCCCTCATTGCGCGTGAAATTAAATTCTGTACTGCAGGCAAGCACATCCTTTTTACCCAGGCCGCCAGAATAGTAAAAAAGCGCTATTGCACCACCAACCAGTACACCGCTCAGCCCAAAAATAAGTTTTATTTTCATTTTTCAGCCCCGCTTTTATAACGAATGGTTTTGCACAGTCTGGTTTTACTTCCCGGGCAGGCACCAATGAAAACCTCATCCGCGGCGGAAATAGCAAAACGGGCGCTGAAATAATAAATATTATACTCTTCTCGCTCGCATGCCACGTTATTCGCCTCCAGCTGTTTCGCTAGTTTCGATAACACTAACGGCCGTCCATGATCGTTAATTATCCAGATACTGCAACGCGCAATTTTTTCCTTAACTGGCGTGAGTTTCGCCGGAACGGTTATCCCCTGCGGGCGGCTAAAGTACAGGCATCCCCCTAGTGCAGCGACGATCGCGACCGCCGTAATCGCCCCCCTTTTCAGGAATGTGCGCCGCGGCTTTACGTCTTGCTGTTCAACCGGAGACTGAGAATCAACGGGTTGAATATTCTCCCGAGGCTGAAAAATCACATCGGCCTCAAAACGAAATCCATAGCGGGGTACGGTCACGATAAATTCATGCCCCTCTCCCAGCGACTGAAAGCTTTTACGTAATTCGCTTACCGCTTTATTGAGATTATTTCCTGATGGCGTAAAGCCGAACGCTTCCCACACGCGAGCGATCAATTCATCCCGGCTAAGGTCACGACCTCTGTGCTTAATAAACTCCTGTAAAAGACGAACGGCCGGTGCCGAAAGCGTTAATACAGACTCGGGTTGTCCAACAAGACTTATTGCATGTGATTCAGGATCGAATAACAACGAATTATTGCATATAAAAAACATCTTTTATTCTCGGCTGTTACCGCATGCTTTTTAATCCCTGGTACATCGACATGAAAATCACCTCCTGATCTGCTTATTTTGTAATCAGAAGGAATTTTCTTCCCATCCCTGGTCGCGGTATTTTCGCTTAACTATACAACCTTAAAGACAGAAAAGCAGGATAAAAAACTGTATTTAACGAGTTAATTAATACAAATTTTCACAAACCGCTGTTCTGGTTAAAGTTTCCCTGCCCTGAAGCGATACGAAAGCAGACGGTGTCCTGGTGTTAACGCGCCACCGATGAACTCAGAGCAGGCAGACAGAATGTGAAACAGAAAAAAAGAGTGAACATGACAACCGCCTTTTATGTCGCCGCGCTGTCATTACCATTTTTCTCAGAAATGGCAATGGCCAATATGAGCGTGTACCCGATGGAACTTAACGTGGATAAGTCCGGGGCGGCGCAAATAAAAGTGGCTTCAAAAACGGATGATATTCAGTTCATTCGGGTGAGGCAAAAGAAAATTCTTAATCCCGGCACTGCCGAGGAAAAAGAGATTGATGTGGCCTCGTGGAAAGAAGGTGGCGTTGTTGTGACGCCAGAAAAATTTGCCCTGGCGGCTGGCGCAATGCGCGTCGTTCGTCTGGTATCGCTCACGCCACCGGAAAAAGAGACCACCTGGCGCGTCTATTTTGAAGGGGTAAAGCAACCTGACAGCATTATTCCAGGTCAGGCAGAAAGCGCTGCGGCGAAGGCGACATTGGGCGTCAATGTCATCTGGGGCGCCCTGATCCACCTCGCCCCGGAAAAAAGTGTGGTTTCACTCTCGATAGACCCTCGCAGGGGGACGTTAAAAAACAACGGTACGCTGCGCGTGCCGCTGAGAGAGATCGGTATTTGTGACGCAAATTCGTCGTGTAAATGGATTAAAGAAGACGCGACGATTTATCCGGACACCGAACGGAAATTAAAAACGCTCACAAAGACACAAGGCCATAAATATAAATTCCGCTACTTCAACTGGGTGAATAAAACCTCTGAAGAAGCTGATTTACCCGTCGTGCAATAACACGACGTTACCGTAAAGACCCCAAAGGGTTTGTTTAAAGAGCCAGGGTGCTCATTTGTAAATATGGAGATATCAATGCGTAAGTATTTTAAACCCCTGATGATTGTTGCCGCGATGACCACGTCCGTTAGCGCGCTGGCGATCCAAAAAGATATTACCGTCAACGCCAGCGTTGATTCACAGCTGGATATGACCCAGGCGGATAATACGCCGCTGCCGGCAAGCATCGATATGCAGTACCTGCCAGGCCGCGGTCTGGAAAGCTACCGCCTGAATACCAAGGTATGGTCTAACTCCGCCACCAGCAACGTGAAAGTCCGTCTGGTGAGTGCCGCGAAGCTGGCAAATGCCGACGGTGCTGAGTCCATCCCAATGACGGTGAAGCTGGGCGATAAAACCCTCTCTACCGCCGATGTTGAATATACCGGTACCGAACTGTTCCCGGGGAGCATTGAAAACGGTTCAGCGGTACTGCCGCTGACCATTTCTCAGACCACCAAAGGCATTCTGAAAACCGGTCAGTACAGCGGCGTTGTCAGCCTGATGCTGACGCAAGCGACGACCACGGAAGGCGGTGCGTAACACCACAGCACCTAAGGAATAACGTCAGAGGGTGCCCACCCTCTGACGTCAGGATGATGTCGAGGCTCGTTCATGGCGTTTCACAGAAATACTCTCCTCTTTGTTGCTTTGTTACCCGCTTCCATCCAACTCGCCTGTGCCGGGATGACCGTCCCGGCAGGTTTTGAAGATCTGGCGAAAACCCAGCGCCTGTGGACAGAGGTAAACCTCTATGGCGAGTCGCTTGGCCTGTTTGAAACGGATATCACGCTTGAAACGGTCAGTTTTGTCGCACCTGAAACCATTGTAGCGGCCATCAAACGACGGTTTAACGACGACCCTGCTCTCGTTGCCACCGTGTCTGCCACGCTGGCCGTTCCGCTTGCCCGTAACGGCAACCTGGCCTGCAGCAGCAACAGCTCCGCAGCGGGCTGCGATTACATTGATACCGACCGCGCGGCCATTATCTATGACGAGAATAACGCCCGTATTAGCCTGTTTTTAGACAAGAAATTCCTGCCTAAAGCCACCGCGGAAAATCAGTGGTATCAGCCCACGCAGGACACCGAAAATGCGCTTATCCATCAGCAGAATGTTAATTTTGTTGCCGACAGGGATTATCAGTCAGCCACCGTGCAGGGCAATGGCGCGCTGGCGCTCACGCAGGACGGCTATGTTAACCTCGACTGGACCTGGCTGGGACAGCGTTCAAGGCACCAGCAGCAACAGGAAATCACCGTTAACAATGCCTGGTTCCGCCAGGATATCTTGCGTCAGTACTATGTCCAGCTGGGCGAAATGGATACCCGCGATCTGTTCAGTAATGCCGGTGGAAATATCAACCTCAGCCAGCTTCCGCTGGGGAAAATTCGCGGCGTGCGCGCAGGCTCAACACGGGCGTGGATAAATCCGGTTCAGCAGTCAAAGGGAACCCCTATCACCGTGCTGCTTTCCCATGACGCACGTATTGATGCCCGCCGTGGCAGTCAGCTGCTGGCCAGCTTTTACCTGAATGCCGGCGCACAAACTCTCGACACGCGATCGTTTCCGGACGGGAGCTACACCGTCACGCTGTCGGTCTATGAAAATAACCGGCTAACGCGCACCGAGCAGGTGCCGTTTACCCGAACCGGCATTACGCCATTCGACCGCGTCGAGTGGTTCCTGCAGGCGGGTGAAACCGACAATAGCGATCAAAACGAAGAACCCAGCGCGGTTGCGCAGGCGGGCGTACGCCTGCCCGTCACCGAGACCTTAGCGCTTACCAGCGGAGCAACGATAAAGCAAAACCAGCGCTTCCTGGAAAATGCGCTCGACTGGAGCCGGGGCTTCAACGCGGGCCCGATCGACGGCGTGCTGAGTACCCGGTTTAGCTACCTTTACGGCAGCGAAGGCCAGCGCGGCAATATTCAGCAAATCAGCTACAACGACGGTTTTTCACTGAGCCTCTATCGCAACGCGCTATCAGCGGAAAACTGCAACACCCGAAGCGCCGGGTTTGACGCCGTGAACGGCTGTTATCGCACCCTCTCGGTGATGTTTTCCGTCCCTGTCGGCGCCTGGTATGCGAGCCTCGGCTATTCGGATAACCGCAACGAAGGACGGTACGTTTCACGCCGGGAGCTGCCGGATAGCGACGATCGCCACGATGCGGGTTTGCCATGGGAATCGGTCTATATGACCCGCTCGCGCTCGCGGGCCTGGCAGGGAGGCCTGAGCAATGCCTTTAGCACCCATGGTCTGAACATTAACAGCAGCGTTAACCTCTTCATGCGCAACGATGATGCCCGCGACGGCAGGGACAAAGGCGGCTACCTGAGCGTGAGCCTGTCCATGGCGCATAACCGTCAGGGTGATGCGTCTAGCTATACCTCTCTGGGGGCGACCTGGCAGCACCAGCAGCGTGAAAAAAATCAGCTGAACTACAACGTGGCGCATAACTGGTACAGCGATGCACGCGGTGAAAACGAGTACGGCCTTAGCGCATCAGGCATTAACAGCGACTCGCTGAATACCTCAGCCTATACGCGCCAGGGCGGGCGATATGGCAACGGCAGTCTGACCGTCAGCGACGCCTGGGATCGTCAGGACAGACGCCATACGCTGAGCACCAGCGGCAACTACAGCTCGACACTTGCGCTGTCGCGTTCTGGCCTGTGGCTGGGCCGCTGGAGCGACGGACGCCCTGCTTCCGCCGTCGCGGTTAACGTTGCCACACCGACTGATACCCAGGCTCCGAGCGTTGCCGTGTCGCTGGATAACAGCGGGAGCGCAGACATTCCGGGTAATAGCCGCGCCCTCTTCGCCGTACCGGGCTACCAGCAGACCACGTTGACGATTAACGAATCGCTGGATGTATCCCGGGGAGCCAGCAGTGAGATCACGCAAGGTTCAGGCAGCAGAACGCTGTTTATGGTGCCAGGCAAACTGCTGCGTCGGGATGTGCAAACCACCGCAAGCTACACCTGGCTCGGCCAGTTAACCGACGAGCGTCATTCGCCGTTTATCGGTGGTGTGCCGCTGAACGTTAACGGCTGGAGCGATCTCGGCAACGGCGGATTCAGCGCCCAGAGCGATGCCCTGCTGCATAACCTCTACCTGGTGCGTCAGCAGCAGTTTTATCTGTGCGAACTCAACGTGAAAAGTATGCGCGACGTGGTGCGCTATGTCGGCTCAATTCCTTGTCGGGAATTAACCTTCTCGGCCCTGCCAGATGCCGTCCAGCAGCAGGCACAGCTGATGCTCGCCGGACGATCGGTACCTGCCGGGCCAACTGCCATGAACGCCGACAACCTCACTAAAGGGAAATGATGTGATGAAGTACCTCTTTATTTTACTGTTGTTAAGCCTGTGGACAGGCCAGACGCTGGCGGGCGCCCCTGCGGGACGAAACACCAGCGTTGGGATCAGCTTCGATCGCACGGCACCGCCTGCGCGTTTCGATATCTGGTTGCATGAATCGGGCGGCTTTGACACCGCCGACCCGCAAAAGTGGGGACGTAATACCCTGACCTGTCAGTCCCGGACCGACGCCACGTACGGGGCCTGCATGAACTCTCCGGTCTGGTTCTCGGGTAACCCGGCCGCGCCCTATGCCATCAATTTACGTTTCACGCATACCCTCACCAGCAAGACGGTGGATATCAAGGTGTATGGCGATCACTACATGTTTATCAACAATAAAGTGTTTACCTTCGCCAGCTTTGTGACAGGCGGAACAGCCACAATTGCTGACTGGAACAGAGAGCCCTACTTCGATTTCTATATTGTGAAAAGCGAACTGGATAAGCTCGCCCTGCCGGGGATCTGGACCGCAACGCTGAAGCAGAACCTGCGTCAATGGGGGAGCGCCGACTGTGGCGGGAACTTCAATGACGTAAACGTCGGATGCCCTGGCTATCTCACTATCGCCAGGTGGCAGGCAAACATTCGCATTGAGGTGGTCGATCCGGGTAATCAGCAGATTTATCTGCCGGCATTTCCGCACTCCACGCCCATCGTTAACCTCAACCTGACTAACTTCCCGGGGCGGCCGGCTGGCAGTGAGATCCAGGGAGAAAATACGCTGGATATGTGCCTGTACGATGGTAAAAACAGCACCAGCACCCGCACCTACCTTCGGTTTGAGGACGACGGACTCGCCTCAGCGGGCCGTACTGAAGGTGCGTTTTCAATCAGGCGACGCGGAGGAAGCCAGACCGATGCGCGAGACCGTCTCGACTATCAGGTCTTTGTCACCCATCCCATCACAGGCGCAACAGACATCGTCGCTAACGGTAAAACCGTGGTCTGGCAAGGGACTAACGATCCGCAGTATCTGCGTCAGGTCGTCCTGCCCGGCGGACGCGAGAGCGTACTGTGCGTGCCAGCCCCTATTATCCTGAAAACCCCTTCATTTACTGCCAGCAGCAAAAATGCCGGGGATTACACCGGCACGCTACGCATTATCTACACACCCAGTACGTTATAAGGAGGCCGCCGTGAATTACGTTATTCTTGATAATAATCGCTTTTATGCCGAAGGTTTACGCTACGCCCTTCTGCGCCGTAACGCTCAAATGCTGGTTGAAAGCGGCGCGGTAACGTGGCGCCATTCGTTATTGGCCTGCGACACCCTCGTTGTGCGCTGCCGCTTTTCCGTCGCCGGGACGCATCAGGCGCTGGTTGAGATTCTGCTTCAGCTAGAGGCCAGCCGCTGGGAAGGAACGCTTTATCTGGTGTGCAATGAAAAAGGCTGGGCGCTGGCCACGCATCTGCGAAAGCGTTTTGCCACGCTGACCTCATATATTATTGATGACAGAATTGCCGTCGCGGATGCAGCGTATCTGCTTGCAAAAGAGCCCCGTCGGGTCCGCAGCCTGAATTGTTGCCTGACGGGCATGGAGTTCAATGTTCTCGACAGGCTGGTTAACGGGCAATCGGTAAGACATGTTGCGACAATGACGCAGATGAGCGAAAAACAGGTCTCGACGTACAAATGCAACGCGTTAAAAAAGCTGAATGCCAACAATCTGCTACAGCTTCTTCTGTAGACCGAAGTTTCTCATGCCGCCCCTTCTTTGCTAGACTAGGGGCGGTTTTTACTTTATCGACAGAGCACTATGTTCATTTTTGCAGGCCAGGAAATTGAGACCGATAGCGAAGGCTATCTGAAAGATACCACGCTATGGAGCGAGCCACTGGCGGAAAAAATCGCCGAAAACGAAGGTATCACCCTCTCCCCCGAACACTGGGAAGTCGTGCGTTTTGTGCGCGAATTTTATCTCGAATTTAATACCTCTCCGGCGATCCGCATGCTGGTGAAAGCGATGGCCAATAAGTTTGGCGAAGAGAAAGGCAACAGCCGCTATCTGTATCGTCTGTTTCCGAAAGGCCCGGCAAAACAGGCCACCAAAATTGCTGGCCTGCCAAAGCCGGTGAAGTGCATTTAATAACGAATACTGAAGCTCTCGTATTCCCGGCCGGGTTGATGCGGTTCTGTTAGCACCCTGTCAACCCGCGCGCTGCGCGGGCCACCCGCTTTCAGCCACACCATCAGTTTTTCTACCTGCTCCGCGTCGCCACAGGCAACCACCTCAACGCTGCCGTCATCCATGTTTCGCGCATAGCCCGTGATCCCGAGCTGAAGAGCCTCACGCTGGGTGCTGTAGCGGAACCCGACGCCCTGAACGATGCCGTGAACCCAGGCAATAGTGCAAACTTTTGACATTTTTCTTCTCCTTAACGTAGCGTTTTCGGCAAACAGCCGTAGTGCTGCCGAAAGCGGGCGGTGAAACGAGAACTGGAAAGATACCCACATTGTAATGCGATTTCGCCAATGGGTAATCGGGTCGATTGCAGCTGTGACAGCGCAACGGCCATTCTCACCTCTTCCACGATCTGGCGAAAACTCTGCGACTCTTCACGCAACTTTCTGCGCAGCGTCGGCACGCTTAAGGCCAGACGGCTTGCGATATCCTGCGCAGTCCAGGATCTGGCCGGCGATAGCATGATGAACTGCCGCACCTGCTCAGTCAGGTTACTGCTTCGCTCAATAAGCAGCGGACCTGCCACGCCTTCATGCAGCAATGCCAGCAAAAGACCGAAGGCCTGATGTTTTTGTAACGCCTCCGGTAAATCCTGACGCACGGCGTGCAGCAGGTTATCCCACATAAACGCCAGCCCCTCGCTCAACGGGACACAAAGGGAATGTAACGTCGTGCCCGGCCAGGATTTCAGGTAATGCGCTTTAAACTCGGCCAGGATTTCTGGCGACAACATCAGCAAGTCCGATCGAAACATGCCGTTCGCAGGCTGATTAATAATCTCCATTGACGTATTGGCCGGGATAATAATCAGCGCATCCCTCGTTGCCACCAGGCGCTTGTCATCCTGAACAATGACCTTACTGCCGTGAGTAATGTGACAAATGGCTGGAAAAAAAAGTTTAACCTGGTGCAGGCGATGCATTTTGCTGGCACTGACTTCGCCCGCCGTCAGCTGTTTATGTTGAAGGTAAAACTCCTGCACCGGGTCATCCTTATCTGCTGTACGTTGCGGTTAACTGCGTTTTTCCGAGAACGTGACTGTTTATCATATAACCGACCAGCGCGCCGCTGGCATTGTTATCAAGGGGCAGTGTGTCCACGTTCAGCGCCCAGACGGTAATCTGGTAACGGTGCGGTTTGTCTCCCTCAGGTGGACATGCGCCGCCAAATCCAGAATAACCGAAGTCATTACGCCCCTGCACCGCGCCAGCGGGTAATTTCTCACTCTTTGGGTTACCCGCGCCCGCGGGCAGTGCCATTGTTTTCGCAGGAATATTGGCGACTGTCCAGTGCCACCAGCCACTGCCGGTGGGGGCATCGGGGTCATATACCGTGATGGCAAAACTTTTCGTACCGGCTGGCGGATGTTTCCATGCAAGCTGCGGAGACTGGTTATCACCGTGGCAGCCAAAACCGTTGAACACCTGCTGTTGCGCTAAACGGTGCTCCCTGGAGATATCCTGACTGGTGATACTGAAAGGCGTTGCCGCTAAAACCTGAAAACTTATCGCCGCCAGAGCGGTTGTTACTATTACATTGCGCTTTTTCATGGGGGAGTCCTTTGCTGAACGGGAAGCCCCAATGTAAGGCACGCGGCCATACCGTAATGTGCTTAAGCGATTTGATTTTGTGCCGAAACGCTCAAAGGCATCCACAGATGATTGCGACTTGCTGAATGTGATAATCTACGCGCCATTTCCCTGAAATCGACAGAACAGCAAATTATGAGTGTACGTTTAGTGTTAGCCAAAGGGCGCGAGAAATCCTTACTGCGCCGTCATCCCTGGGTTTTTTCTGGCGCAGTTGCCCGCATGGAAGGCAAAGCCAGCCTCGGTGAAACCATTGATATCGTTGACCATCAGGGGAAATGGTTAGCGCGAGGCGCATACTCGCCTGCGTCCCAGATCCGCGCTCGCGTCTGGACCTTCGACAAAGATGAAACCATTGATATCGACTTCTTCATTCGCCGCCTGCAGCAGGCGCAGCAGTGGCGTGAGTGGCTGGCAAAGCGTGACGGTCTGGACAGCTATCGTCTGATCGCCGGTGAGTCCGACGGCCTGCCGGGTGTGACCATCGATCGCTTCGGCAACTTCCTGGTGCTGCAACTCCTGAGCGCCGGAGCGGAATACCAGCGTGCCGCGCTGATTAGCGCGCTGCAAACGCTGTTCCCGCAGTGTGCCATTTACGACCGCAGCGATGTGGCAGTGCGCAAAAAAGAGGGCATGGAGCTGACTCAGGGGCCAGTAACGGGCGAACTGCCGCCAGCCCTGCTGCCCATTGAAGAACATGGCATGAAGCTGCTGGTGGATATTCAGGGCGGTCACAAAACGGGCTATTACCTTGACCAGCGCGACAGCCGTCTGGCGACACGCCAGTACGTCGCCGACAAGCGCGTACTTAACTGCTTCTCCTATACCGGCGGTTTTGCCGTTTCGGCGCTGATGGGTGGCTGTGCGCAGGTCGTCAGCGTTGATACGTCACAGGAAGCGCTTGACGTGGCAAAACAAAACGTCGAGCTAAACAAGCTGGATTTGAGCAAAGCGGAGTTTGTACGCGACGACGTTTTCAAGCTGCTGCGTAAATATCGCGATCAGGGCGAGAAGTTCGACGTTATCGTGATGGATCCCCCTAAGTTTGTGGAGAATAAAAGCCAGCTGATGGGCGCCTGCCGCGGGTACAAAGATATCAACATGCTGGCCATCCAGCTGCTGAACCCGGGTGGCGTTCTGCTGACGTTCTCCTGCTCCGGTCTGATGACCACAGATTTATTTCAGAAAATCATCGCCGATGCCGCAATAGATGCTGGTCGTGATGTACAATTTATAGAGCAGTTCCGTCAGGCAGCCGATCATCCCGTGATTGCTACCTACCCGGAAGGGCTGTATCTGAAAGGGTTTGCCTGTCGCGTCATGTAACTTGAAAAGAGAAATATTGACCACACATAACGTGTAAGTCGTATTTCCCGGGAGGTGACTATGATTGCCAGCAAATTCGGTATCGGCCAGCAGGTCCGCCACACTTTGCTAGGGTATTTGGGTGTGGTCGTCGATATCGACCCGGAGTATTCCCTTGATGAACCGTCAGCAGACGAGCTGGCGGTTAACGCCGAGCTTCGCGCTGCGCCCTGGTACCATGTGGTGATGGAAGGTGACGACGGACAACCCGTTCATACCTACCTTGCCGAAGCGCAGCTGAGTAGTGAGTTGCAGGAAGAGCATCCGGAGCAACCTACGATGGATGAACTTGCTCAGACCATCCGTAAACAGCTACAGGCTCCGCGCCTGCGGAACTAAGTGTGTAAAAAAAGCCCGATAACGGGCTTTTTTTTATTATTTCGCCAGCCCCAGACGGGGGATCTCAATCGCCGGGCATCGGTCCATGACCACCTTCAGACCCGCTTCACGCGCCAGCACGGCCGCCTGCTCGTTAATCACACCCAACTGCATCCACAGGGTTTTCGCCCCGACGGCAATAGCATCCTGCGCTACGCCCCATGCGGCCTCGGAATTACGGAAGACATCGACCATATCAATTTTTTCGGGTACGTCAGCGAGCGTCGCATACCCTTGCTGGCCCAGCAACGTTTTCCCCGCCACTTTTGGCGAGACCGGGATGACGTGATAACCCTGATCGAGAAGGTACTTCATCACCCGATAGCTGGGACGATCGGGTTTATCGCTCGCGCCCACCAGCGCAATGGTCCGCGTGGATGTCAAAATCTCAGCAACATCATTCTCTTTCATGGTTTTTCTCCTGGCTTTTTTAAAAGTGTACGCCAAAGCGCACATCTCAACCATCCATCCCATACAGATGCATGAGGGCAAAACGGCAAAATATGTCTATATGTTAGTAAACGTGATTATCGAAAAATTTAGATACATTAATGCGGCGACAGTATGTCTGACGGGAGCCTCCTATGAAAACCGGTATTGCCACGGCTCTGATTGCGTTAGTGATGCCGGTTTGCGTATTTGCTACCACGCTTCGGCTCTCTGGCGACATTGATCTTCTGGTACTGGACGGAAAAAAAGTGTCCAGCTCATTATTACGCGGTGCTGACAGCATCGAATTAGATAACGGCCCCCATCAACTGGTCTTTCGGGTAGAAAAATCGATCGGCCTGGCTAACCATGAGCAACGACTGTACATCTCTCCGCCGCTGATTATCAGCTTTAATACCCGGCAAATCAGTCAGGTGAACATTACCCTGCCTCGCCTTGAAACAGAAAAGGAATCGGCGGCCTTTGACGCCTCGCCGCGCATTGAACTGCTGGACGGCGATGCGATGCCGATCCCGGTGAAGCTGGATATTCTGGCATTAACCACGTCCCCGAAAGGCCCGGATTACGAGGCGGCTACGCAGGTTTATAACAAAGCCGGTAAACGCGCCTCCCTTCCGCAGTTTGCCACCCTGATGGCCGACGACAGTACGCTGCTTTCCGGCGTATCAGAACTGGATGTTATCCCGCCTCAGTCCCAGACGCTGACGGAACAGCGCCTGAAATTCTGGTTCCAGCAGGCCGATCCCGACACGCGGGCCCGATTTTTACAGTGGGCAAAGCAACAACCTTCATCCTAAGCCACATTTTTTTCGCCTGACGCTTGCAGCGTCAGGCGCTTCCCGTCATCGTGTAGTCAGTTAACCTGATGGATATGATTATGGAACTGACAACACGCACGCTGCCTGAACGCAAACACATTGCACTGGTGGCGCACGATCACTGTAAACAAATGCTGCTTAACTGGGTGCGCCGCCATCAGTCTTTGCTGGAAAAGCATGCCCTTTCAGCGACCGGCACCACCGGAAACCTGATCCAGCGCGAAACGGGTCTGGAGGTCAATGCGATGCTGAGCGGCCCGATGGGCGGCGATCAGCAGGTCGGCGCGCAGATTTCCGAAGGGAAGATTGACGTGCTGATCTTCTTCTGGGATCCGCTGAACGCGGTTCCGCACGATCCCGATGTTAAAGCCCTGCTGCGTCTGGCGACGGTGTGGAATATTCCGGTGGCGACAAACCTCTCGACGGCGGATTTCATCATCGAATCACCGCAGTTCAATTCGCCAGTTGATATCCTGATTCCGGACTATCAGCGTTATCTTTCTGAGAGACTGAAGTAGCTTTTTTGCCGGGTGGCGGCTTCGCCTTACCCGGCCTACCCATCCTTGCTCGTCGTCGTTACGGCTTTCTCGCTACCGGCACATCAATACTCTTCAGAATATCGACAAACACGGATGGCTCCGCTTTATTGAACAGCAGCCAGACGCGGTGACGTGCGCGCGTCATTGCCACATAAAGCAAACGTCGCTCTTCGGCATCCGGGAAATCTTCCGGCACCGGCAGTAGGACCTGTTCCATCACCGATTCACGGGCCGGAGCCGGGAAACCGTCGCTGCCCTCTTTCAGCCCCATCACAATCACATAATCGGCCTGCTGCCCTTTGCTGGCGTGAATGGTCATAAATTCAAGCTGCAGTTTCGGCCAGCGGGTTGCGGCTTTTTCCAGCGCTGCGGGTTTAAGGTGATGATAACGCGCCAGCACCAGGATACGCTCATCGGGCTTCGCATAGCCGCTGAGCTTGTCCAGCAGCGGTTCCAGCTGGTCATCCGCCAGCAGGGTGACGGCTTTTTTATCCCCAGGCCGCAGGCTGTTAAGCGGCTTGGTCAGCTGATGCGGGTTTTGCTGGATAAAACGGTTGGCGATTTCACCAATCCGGGAGTTGAAGCGATACGTGGTGTCCAGATCGCTGCGATCCCCTTCACCAAAATAGTGGTGGAACGCGGTCGTGAGTGAAAGCTGTGCGCCGCTGAAGCGATAGATGGCCTGCCAGTCATCCCCCACCGCAAACAGCGAGGTATGTTTATTTTGCGCCCGTAGCGCACAGAGCAGTGCTGCGCGCTGGGGTGAGATATCCTGAAACTCATCCACCAGAATATGTTTCCACGGACTGACAAAACGTCCTTTCTCAAGAATGACGATCGCCTGATGGATCAAACCGGAAAAATCGACGGCATTTTCCGCCTTCAACGCGGCTTTCCAGGCTTTTAAGAGCGGTGCCATCAGTTTGACCCGCTTCGAAAATAGATCGCGGATCCCCTCTGGCGCACCTTCAATCATTTCTGCCTGTGAGCCACCGTGCATCCGCATCAGGCTGACCCAACGGTCAAGACGCGATCCCAGCCGACGCGCCAGTTTATCATCCTGCCAGAAACTGCCTTCCGGCACTGCCCAGTTGAGCTCCTCTTCCAGCCACTGACGCCACCCTTTCGCCTGCGCTTTTTTCTCACTGCACTGCTGACGCCACGTTTTGATAAACAGCGCCTGGCGCGCCTGCGTGTCATTTTCCAGTTTACTGACGGAAGGCACTTTTTTACTGCCCTGCTGAATGATATGCAGCGCAAGGGCATGGAAGGTTCTGGCAGTAATGTCCCGGGTATGCAGACGCTGCTGAATGCGTTCGTCCATCTCCTCAGCAGCCTTACGGCCAAAAGCCAGCAGCAGAATCTGATCGGCAACCGCTTCACCGGTCGTCAGAAGCCAGCCTGCACGCGCCACCAGTACCGACGTTTTGCCACTTCCTGCCCCCGCGAGCACCAGCAGCGACTGCTCGCCATTGACCACCGCGCGAGCCTGCGCAGGGTTGAGCGGCGAAGATTCCACCGTACTGAAAAAGTCGGCGTACTGGGCCAGCATGGCATCTGTCCAGGCCTGGTTATGCGCCAGCCGACTCTTATCCCTATCGTTCAGCCAGGCCTGACACTGACGCCAGGCGTCGCGACAGTTGTCGAACTCATCAAGACGCGTTACGGCAATCGGCAGGGCCGAGAGTGCCTGGCGAATCTTTTGCTGCAGCCCGGCAGTCTGCTGGCGGGTCAACCACGTTTGTTGCGCGTTGCTCTGGGCAATCTCGTCCAGCACCTGGTGCAGAACCTGGGCGGCAATCACGCTCATGTCGTGACTCCACTGCTGCCAGCGGGCGTTCAGGTGGTGATGAAAACGCTGGGTTTCCGCCCACTCGGTGCCGTGAAGACGCACGACTTTATCGTCTGGCAGAACAAACTCCAGCTCACCCCATACCAGCCCACGCTTACAGTGGATGGCCAGAAGCTGATTAAACGGAATAAGGTATTCGTGGCGTTCTCCGGAGACTTTCACCCCGGCGTTGAGCAAAACAACGCTGTCATAGGGGTGTTGCGCCAGGCGTTTGCCTAATGAAGTTGCTTTCAGTTCCATGTCCCGCCAAATCCACGAAGAGATAATTTACCTGACAGTTTAACTGCCAGTTTTAAGGTGCTCCAGCCTAAAAAAACGTTACAATCATTGGGCGTTAATTTTATCGAAAGGAAGTGAGGGTTTATGCGTACCGTTCTGAATGTGTTGAATTTTGTGCTGGGCGGTTTTGCCACCACCCTTTCCTGGCTTTTTGCCACACTGGTGAGCATCGTCCTGATTTTCACACTCCCCCTGACCCGCTCCTGCTGGGAAATCACCAAACTCTCGTTAATCCCCTACGGTAACGAAGCCATCCACGTTGACGAACTGAATCCGGAAAGTAAGAACGCCCTGATGAACACGGGGGGAACCCTGCTGAACATTCTGTGGCTGATTTTCTTTGGCTGGTGGCTATGCATCATGCATATTTTTGCCGGTATTGCACAGTGCATCTCAATTATTGGGATTCCGGTAGGGCTCGCAAACTTTAAGATCGCCGCCATCGCCCTTTGGCCCGTCGGGCGCAGAGTTGTTCCGGTTGAAGTGGCCCAGGCGGCGCGTGAAGCGAACGCACGCCGTCGTTTTCAGTAAATAAGGACTGGCCGCGTTTATGCTAAGCCCACTGCTTCGCCGTTATACCTGGAACAGTTCCTGGCTTTACAACGTCAGGATTTTTATCGCGCTTTGCGGCACGGTAGCCCTGCCGTGGTGGTTGAATGACGTCAAACTCACCATCCCGCTCACGCTGGGGGTGGTGGCCGGGGCGCTTGCGGATCTGGACGATCGCCTGGCCGGTCGTTTGCGTAATCTGGTGATTACGCTCGTCTGCTTTTTTATTGCGTCAGCATCCGTTGAGTTGCTCTTCCCCTGGCCGTGGCTGTTTGCGCTGGGCCTGACGCTTTCGACCAGCGGGTTTATTTTGCTGGGTGGACTGGGGCAGCGCTACGCCACCATCGCCTTCGGCGCCTTACTGATCGCCATCTATACCATGCTGGGCGTATCACTTTACGACCAGTGGTACCAGCAACCTCTACTGCTGTTGCTGGGCGCCATCTGGTATAACCTGCTGACGTTAACCGGCCATCTTATCTTCCCGGTTCGCCCGCTGCAGGATAACCTTGCCCGTAGCTTTGAGCAGTTGGCCCATTATCTGGAACTGAAATCCCGGCTGTTTGACCCGGATATTGAAGAAGAAAGCCAGGCGCCGCTTTACGATCTGGCGCTGGCAAACGGTCAGCTGGTCACTACCCTTAACCAGACGAAAGCCTCGCTGCTTACCCGTCTGCGCGGCGATCGCGGTCAGCGTGGAACGCGAAGAACCTTACACTACTATTTTGCCGCCCAGGACATTCATGAACGCGCCAGTTCCTCGCATGTTCAGTATGCCGCCCTGCGTGAAAAGTTTCGCTACAGCGACGTGATGTTCCGCTTCCAGCGCCTGCTGTCCATGCAGTCCCTGGCCTGCCAGCAGCTCTCGCGATCCATTCTGCTGCGCACGCCCTATCAGCATGACCCCCGTTTCGAACGCGTGTTTAGCCATCTTGATGCGGCGCTCGATCGCGTTCAGGCCAGCGGAACATCACCGGAACATATCAAAGCGCTGGGTTTTCTGCTCAACAACCTGCGGGCTATAGATGCTCAGCTGGCGACCATCGAATCCGAACAGGCGATGGCGCAACCGGGTAATGATGTGGAAAATCAGCTGGCTGATGACAGCGTGCATAGCTTTAGCGATATGTGGCTACGGCTGAGCCGCAACTTTACGCCAGAGTCGGCGCTCTTTCGCCACGCGGTGAGAATGTCTCTGGTGCTATGCGTCGGTTATGCCTTTATCCAGATAACCGGTTTGCAGCATGGCTACTGGATCCTGCTGACCAGCCTGTTTGTCTGCCAGCCAAACTATAACGCCACCCGGCACCGCCTTGCGCTGCGTATTATCGGTACGCTGGTCGGTGTCGCGATTGGACTTCCCGTGCTGTACTTCGTGCCTTCTGTTGAAGGGCAGCTGGTGCTGATTGTGATTACCGGCGTGTTGTTTTTCGCGTTTCGCAACGTGCAGTACGCTCATGCCACCATGTTTATCACGCTGCTGGTGCTGCTCTGCTTTAACCTGCTGGGTGAAGGGTTCGAGGTCGCCCTGCCTCGCGTGCTCGATACCCTGATCGGCTGTGCGATTGCCTGGGCAGCGGTGAGCTTTATCTGGCCGGACTGGCGTTTCCGTAATTTACCGCGGGTGTTAGACAGGGCATTGAACGCCAACTGTCGATACCTGGATGCCATCCTTGAGCAGTACCACCAGGGACGCGATAACCGTCTGGCTTATCGGATAGCCCGCCGCGACGCGCACAACAGTGATGCTGAACTGGCTTCGGTTGTCTCTAACATGTCAACGGAGCCTCGTGCCACGGCCGAGATGCGTGAGACGGCTTTCCGGTTGCTCTGCCTCAACCATACCTTCACCAGCTATATTTCCACCCTGGGTGCACACCGCGAGAAACTGGTCAACCCGGGCATACTCAACCTGCTGGATGACGCGGTCTGCTACGTCGATGATGCACTGCATCACCGGCCAGCCGATGAACCGAAAGTGAGACAGTCGCTGGATGAACTGACTCAACGTATCGCGCGTCTTGAGCCAGGAAACGACAGCAAAGCGCCGCTGGTGCTACAGCAGATTGGCCTGCTTATCGCTCTGCTGCCAGAAATTTGCCGGTTACAACAGCAAATCGCTACCTGGAGGAGTGATTCTTCTGTGGCTCAGGCAGCGCATTAAACCACTCCGTCAACTCCCGGCGAGTGCCTGCCGGGAGTGCCGCCTCATGCAAACCCTCAATAGCCCCCTCAAGGGCGAAGAGCACTTTAATACCGAGTGCCCTATTTTTAGCCCGCATCTTTAACCAGCACTCCCTGGCACCCAGTGCCCGCAGCGTCTCTTCGTTAGTAATGCCAGCTTCAAAAAGTAATACCTCAAGCTGAAAGGTCAGGTTTGGCAGATCTTTAAGCCGGTTTCGTTGATGGCGCTGACAGCGCTCTTTCCTCGCCGCATTGAGCGCGAAAGAGGAGAGCTGAAGCAGCCGTTCCCTGTCTTGCCACAGTCCATCATCGACACGGTAATAGTTGAGAAGTACCGGGCGGCCTCGTTTCATCAGCGTCAAAAAGGAGGCGGCATTTTTTACACAGTATTTCGCGCTTTCTTCACAGGCGCGAAGGTACAGCTCGCCATCTGACACCATGGCAAAAACCGCGTCATCTATCGCCAGGGTATAGCCACCGAACAGTGCGCGATGATGAATTTCTCCTAGCGGTGAGAGGTATTCCTGGGATTGATAAATCCGTTCATAAGATATCTTTTTCATGATATTTCCCTTCTAAATCATAAGGTAACAGCGAAATTTCTTACTAGCGGATCCGTTAGCAGGAAAATAGGCAACTTAGCGCCGTTGAGCAAGATGATTTTTCGAGGGGCATCAACATTGAACGAATTTTGCGAGTCGCTTTCCGAAAATGAGGTTGATCTTTATGCATACAGGGGTTACTGTATATCCATACAGTAACTACAGAGCTGGAATGAATATGTACACTTCAGGCTATGCAAATCGCTCAACTTCTCTCTCCTCTACCGCGGGCACTGTCGCGCACAACACCGTTGGGGGTGTTTCGACGGGGCTTATTAGTGAAGTGGTTTATCGTGAAGACCAGCCTCTGTTGACCCAACTCCTGCTACTGCCTTTATTACAGCAGCTTGGTCAGCAATCGCGCTGGCAGCTCTGGCTGACGCCACAGCAAAAATTGAGCCGTGAATGGGTTCAGTCCGCAGGCCTGCCGCTGGCTAAGGTGATGCAGATTAACCAACTCTCTCCCTGCGATACCGTTGAGTCTATGGTTCGCGCGTTGCGCACCGGAAATTACAGCGTGGTGATCGGCTGGTTACCCGAAGAACTGACGGAAGAGGAACATTTTCGTCTGACTGAAGCGGCTGAAGAAGGGAATGCGATCGGGTTCATCATGCGCCCGGTTCGTCCAGATTCTTATCGCAGAGGACAACTTTCTGGGCTAAAAATTCACTCAAATTTGTATCATTGAGCGAAATTAAGATTTTTCCTGGAATTTTTTTTGACCGCAAGATACGGATTTAGTTCCCGGCGTCAAAATTGCGGCAAGGCGCGTCTGGAGCGGTTCTCCTTAATTTTACTGCACAAAATTCGTTCTAAAAATGTTAAATAATAGGTATACGGAACTTTTTTTTTCATATGCCTGACAGACTTCACACTTGTAAGTTTTCAGCTACGTTGTAGACTTTACATCGCCAGGGGTGCTCGGCCTAAGCCGAAGATATCGGTAGATTTATATTTGACCACGCCCCCCGGTGAAGGATTTAACCGTGATTCTCTACTTGAGACATTCATGGCGAATTTTGGATGATAACGAGGCGCAAAAAATGAAAAAGACAGCTATCGCGATTGCAGTGGCACTGGCTGGCTTCGCTACCGTAGCGCAGGCCGCTCCGAAAGATAATACCTGGTATGCAGGTGGTAAACTGGGCTGGTCTCAGTTCCACGACACCGGCTGGTACAACAGCAGCCTGAACAATGATGGCCCTACTCACGAGAGCCAGCTTGGTGCAGGTGCGTTCGGTGGCTATCAGGTTAACCCGTATGTTGGTTTTGAAATGGGTTACGACTGGTTAGGTCGTATGCCATACAAAGGCGACAACGTTAATGGCGCTTTTAAAGCTCAAGGCGTACAGCTGACCGCTAAACTGGGTTACCCAGTAACTGACGATCTGGACGTGTACACCCGTCTGGGTGGTATGGTATGGCGCGCTGACTCCAGCAACAGCATCGCTGGCGACGACCATGACACCGGTGTTTCCCCAGTATTCGCTGGTGGCGTTGAGTGGGCTATGACCCGTGACATCGCTACCCGTCTGGAATACCAGTGGGTTAACAACATCGGCGACGGTGCTACCGTTGGCGTTCGTCCAGACAACGGCATGCTGAGCGTAGGTGTTTCCTACCGTTTCGGCCAGCAGGAAGATGCAGCACCAGTTGTTGCTCCAGCGCCGGCTCCAGCTCCAGAAGTACAGACCAAGCACTTCACTCTGAAGTCTGACGTTCTGTTCAACTTCAACAAAGCGACTCTGAAACCAGAAGGCCAGCAGGCACTGGATCAGCTGTACACCCAGTTGAGCAACCTGGATCCTAAAGACGGTTCCGTAGTGGTTCTGGGCTTCACCGACCGTATCGGTTCTGACGCTTACAACCAGAAACTGTCTGAGAAACGTGCTCAGTCTGTTGTTGATTACCTGATCTCTAAAGGTATCCCAGCTAACAAGATCTCCCCACGTGGTATGGGCGAATCTAACCCAGTTACTGGCAACACCTGTGACAACGTGAAAGCTCGCGCTGCACTGATCGACTGCCTGGCTCCAGATCGTCGCGTAGAGATCGAAGTTAAAGGCGTTAAAGACGTTGTAACTCAGCCAGCGGCATAAGTTATCGTCTTATAAAAAAACCCCGCAATGCGGGGTTTTTTATTGTCTGAAGAAAAACACAAATCTACTTTTTGCCCAGCAACGCCTGAAGGTCGTTTTTTAGCGACGACATTTGGTTAGCATACTTCTCTTTATGTTCGGCATCCTCAATCAACTGCACGATGGTTTCCGACAGCGTTTTACCACGCCGTTGCGCCAGCCCAGCCAGACGCTGCCAGACCACGAACTCCAGATCGATTGATTTTTTACGCGTGTGCTGATGCTCAGCATTAAAATGCCGTTTGCGTCGCGCGCGGATCGTTTGCTTCATCCGGTTTAACAACGCGGGATTGATGTGTTTCTCAATCCAGCCGTTAACCTGTACCGGTTCATTCTCGAGGGTCAGCAAAATATCCACGGCTTCTTGTGCAGCGCTGGCTTCGATGTAGCAGGTGATCAGCTCCCCTTCACGGTGCTTTTTGACCAGGTACTTCCATTTCCAGCCGCTTTCGAGATTTTCCAGTTGTTGATATTTCATTGCGATCTCAGTGTTACCACGTAACTCTGTTCAGAATATCAGTTTTTTGGCAATCTGCTGAAAAGAAATCATATCCTGTGAGTCAATGCAGCCATTCCCGCTGTCGAAATACCCAATCCTGCTTGGGTAGATCCCCCCGCTTACGGTATACTCCACGCTTTTACATCTGACTAAAAAACATCAACTTTGACGATTACGAAACTTGCATGGCGTGACCTTGTTCCGGATACCGAGAGCTATCAGGACCTGTTTTCACAGCCCGAACTCGCAACAGAACATCCATTCATCCTTAGCGATACGCAACCCCGTTTGCATTATGCGCTGGAGCAGGCGTTAAGCCCATGGGCGACATCGCCCTTCATGCTGCTGAAAGCCCCCGAAGAGGCGGAATATCTGACGCTTCTCGGGGACGCTATGCGCCAGTTGCGCCCGGAAGCGAACGCGGTCTTTGGCGGCCAGTATCGTATCGCGGGAGATAAGATCGCCTTCGAACCGGCGGACCAGGCCGATGACCGTTTTGCAGCGACAGGTGAAGTCATTACCGCTAACTGGGTCGAGGCTGAACAACTCTTTGGCTGTCTGCGTCAGTTCAACGGTGAGCTTTCACTGCAACCGGGTCTGGTACATCGCGCAAACGGCGGCGTGCTGATCATCTCTCTGCGCACTCTGCTCTCGCAGCCGCTGCTGTGGATGCGCCTGAAAACGATTGTGACCCAGCAACGCTTTGACTGGGTCGGTTACGATGAGTCTCGTCCTCTGCCGGTCTCCGTGCCTTCAATGCCGCTGTCGCTGACCGTCGTGCTGACGGGCGATCGTGAATCGCTGGCTGACTTCCAGGAAATGGAGCCGGAACTGGCTGAGCTGGCGGTTTACAGCGAATACGAAGACAACATCCAGGTAGCCGATGCTGATGACATGGCGCAGTGGTGTCAGTGGGTGCTGGCCGTTGCGGAACGCTTTGCATTGCCAATGCCTGCCGCTGACGCGTGGCCGGGTTTGATCCGCGAAGCGGTTCGTTATACCGGTGACCAGGAAACCCTGCCGCTCAGTCCACTCTGGATAGGCAAGCAGCTGCGTGAAGTGGGTGTGATCAGCGGTAAAGGTGCGTTTACTGGCGAACAGCTCACGCAGATGCTGGCGCAGCGTGAGTGGCGCGAAGGCTATCTTGCTGACCGTATGCAGGATGAAATTCTGCTGGAACAAATTCTGGTCGAGACCGAAGGTGAACGCGTCGGCCAGATTAACGCCCTGTCCGTGATTGAATTCCCTGGCCACCCGCGCGCGTTCGGGGAACCCTCACGCATCAGTTGTGTTGTGCATGTTGGCGATGGCGAGTTCACCGATATTGAACGCAAAGCCGAGCTGGGTGGCAACATTCACGCCAAAGGCATGATGATCATGCAGGCGTTTTTGATGTCTGAGCTGCAGCTTGAGCAGCAAATCCCCTTCTCCGCCTCGCTGACGTTTGAACAATCCTATAGCGAAGTGGATGGCGATAGCGCCTCTATGGCGGAGCTCTGCGCCTTGATCAGCGCCCTGGCAGACGTGCCGATCAACCAGAACCTCGCGATCACCGGTTCGGTCGATCAGTTCGGTCGTGCTCAGCCTGTTGGCGGTCTGAACGAAAAAATTGAAGGCTTCTTCTCTATCTGTCAGCAGCGTGGTTTAAACGGCAAACAGGGTGTGATTATTCCAGCACCCAATGTACGCCATTTAAGCCTTAGCCAGGCTATTCTGGACGCGGTTGAGCAGGAACAATTCGCCATCTGGGCCATCGAAGGGATTGAGGATGCACTACCCTTACTGACAAACCTGGTATGGGATGGCGAGGGGCAGACGACCCTGATGCAGACCATTCAGGAGCGAATTGCTCAGGCGACACAGCAAGATGCTCGCCACCGTTATCCATGGCCGTTACGCTGGCTGGGCTGGTTTAATTCAAACTGATCGGACTTGTTCAGCGTACACGTGTTAGCTATCCTGCGTCCTTCACTAAAATAAGGCTTACTGAGAACATGGTAGATAAACGCGAATCCTATACAAAAGAAGATCTTCTTGCCTCTGGTCGCGGTGAACTGTTTGGCGCGAAAGGCCCACAGTTACCGGCCCCGAACATGCTGATGATGGACCGTGTCGTGAAAATGACCGAAACCGGCGGCAACTTCGATAAGGGTTACGTAGAAGCAGAACTCGATATCAACCCGGACCTGTGGTTCTTCGGTTGCCACTTCATTGGCGATCCGGTAATGCCTGGCTGCCTGGGCCTGGATGCCATGTGGCAGCTGGTTGGCTTCTATCTGGGCTGGCTGGGTGGTGAAGGCAAAGGCCGCGCACTGGGCGTGGGCGAAGTGAAATTCACCGGCCAGGTTCTGCCTACAGCGAAGAAAGTGACCTATCGTATTCACTTCAAGCGCATTGTTAACCGTCGCCTGATTATGGGCCTGGCGGATGGCGAAGTGCTGGTAGATGGTCGTCTGATCTATACCGCGAACGACCTGAAAGTTGGCCTGTTCCAGGACACTTCCGCATTCTGATTTTGCGTTAAGCCCTCCCTGAAAGGCGAAACCTCCGCAGTGCGGAGGTTTCTTTCTTTAAAGAGACGTTATCAGGCAATGAGTGCCCTGTCGCCGATGGCTTCTCGCCAGCCTCCAAGCCATTGTGACCTTTGATTTATCGTCTGATAAGGACACATTTCTTTAGAACGTCCAGCGATGCCGGCCTGATAACCACGTTGATGAGCCCGTTCCAGGCGATCTCGTTTCTGTCTCTTCATGCCTCGTTTCCCTCATTCTTTTGTCTGGTGGAAAGAAAACAGTGTCTGCACTAAATGTACAGGCACAGATAACGAATACCCCGAATTCATTGCAGCGTCAATGTTCAAAATTCATACGGGTGTCATATTTGTGAGCTAGCCAGAAGATCATTTGTACAAAAAGTGTGACCCGGCACAAGTAACAACCTGAAGCCAAAACGAAAAAAAAACCGCAATCAGCGACAGGCTAACTGCGGTTTTTGATGATGAATTTTACTTATGGCAGCCGGGAAATCTCCCTGGCGATACTGGCTGACTCCTGCGCCCAACCCTGAGCAAGGACTTTCACCATTTCATCATAGCCATCTTTCTGCTGCTTCAGTTCCAGATGGAAAGGACGTTTAATCAGCTGTCCCTGATGATTCAGCAGCCACTCTCCGCTGATGATAACGGCACCGTCATACCGACCATGGAAGCCCGTTACCGTGACGTTCAGCGTATCCTGATCGCTACCCAGTGGCTGGGAAGCGACAACCCAGCCCGGAAGCTGGCTGCTCAGATTTGCCACCAGCGTATTGCGCAACTGCTGATCCAGCGGGCTGGCCCACAGATTATTGTTGGCGATGGTGTACTGTACATCGCTGGTCTGGTAGACCACCCCGTTGCCGGCCAGGTAGTCCGGCACGGCAACTTGCTCAACCCACAGCAGACGGTTGCCTTGCGAAGCGGTACTCTGGGTACCTGCCTGCGCCATCAGCGGTAGCTGATAGTAGCTTTTCGTTTCACTTCCTGAGCTACAGGCCGTGAGTACCATCGCTCCTACAATCGCTAGCCATTTTTTCATTGTTTCGCCCTCTTCGGCTCAGGATCCTTTTTATCTTTCGCTTCAAACACCAGCGCGTTGCTCTTCTCGTTGAGCGTTTTCAGAACCGGCTGCAGTTCGCGCAAGACCTGATCAAGACGCTGCATATCTGCCACCATCTTGTTGTACGCCGCCGAGCCTGGCTGGAAGCCCTGCATACTGCGGTTCAGCTCGCGCAGCGTTTTCTGCATATCCTGCGGCAACTGCTGCATGCTCTGGCTTGCAGTGAGCTTATTGATGTTATCCAGCGTGGTTTGCAGGCGTTGCATCGTCGCCTGGCTCTGATGTAACGAACCTGTCGCGGCTTCAATCATTGGGTTCAGCGGCAGATTGTTAATCTTATCCAGCGTTTCCATCAGACGCTGCTGGATCTGAGCCAGTCCGCTGCTCACGGTTGGGATGATTTTATAACCACCGAATTCACGAATGCCGGTAATCGGCGGTGCTTTCTGATAGAAATCCATATCCACATACAGCGCGCCGGTCACCAGGTTGCCGGTCTTCAACGACCCGCGCAGACCACGTTCCATCAGTTGAGAGATATGCGTGGCAATATCCTGGTTCTCGCCAATCTGGTTGATCAGACGTTCTGGTTCGATACGAATCAGCACCGGAATGCGGTAATCATCATCCAGGACCTGCTGCAGACCAGGCACAAAGAACGGTACTTGCCCAACCGTACCGAGACGAATGCCGCGGAACTCAACCGGCGCCCCCGGCTGCAGGCCACGAACGGAGTCTTTAAAGAACATCAGGAAGTCAACGTGATCGGTGTAGAGCGCATCCTGAATGCTTTTTTGATCGTCAAACAGGCGGAAAGCAGTGTTCTCCGCAACCGGCTGCCCCAGATCCAGACCTTCCGGCACGTCAAAACTTACGCCACCGCCAAACAGCGTTGTCAGGGAGCCCATTTCAACTCGCATGCCTGCCGAGGTCAGATCGACCGCGATGCCGCTGTCTTTCCAGAAACGGACATTGCTGGTGACCAGACGATCGTTAGGTGCATTGATGAACAGCTGATAGCTGATGGACCTTTTCTGTGGGTCAAACGTGCTTTTCTCAACCGAACCCACACGATAACCGCGGAACAACACCGGATCGCCCGCCGTGAGCTGACCCGCTTTTTTACTGTCTAAAATCACGCGGATACCTTTTGCATCCGGCGGAGCTAGCGGCGGTGAATCCAGAAGCTGATATTGCCCCGGCTGGTTACCTTTTGTTCCCGGCTGGAGTTCAATATAGGCACCTGAAAGCAGCGTTCCTAAGCCGCTGATCCCTTCACGCCCCACCTGCGGTTTAACCACCCAGAAAACAGAATCGCCATGCAGTAGTTTTTCCATGCCGGCATTCAGGCGCGCCTTGATCTCCACATGGGTTAAATCGTCGGTCAGGGTTGCGCTTTCCACCACGCCCACATCCACGCTGCGGCTTTTGATGGTCGTTTTACCGCCCTCAATCCCCTCGGCATTGGTGGTAATCAGCGTCACTTCCGGTCCCTGATGGCTGTAATGATAAAACAGGATCCAGGCACCGATCAGCGCCGTCACGATGGGGAAAATCCACACCGGTGACCAGTTTTTGACCTTCTGCACTTTCGCCTCTCCACTCTTATTTTCCATGCTCTTACTCTTCCTCATGGCTTGATTCAGGCTCACGATCCCACGATAAACGAGGGTCGAAGGTCATGGCCGCAAACATGGTCATAATCACGACCAGCGCAAACATTAAAGCCCCCATCGCGGGATAAATACTCATCAAACCGCCCATCCGCACCAGCGCAGAGAGAACGGCAATCACAAACACGTCGATCATTGACCAGCGACCAACAAACTCGACCACCTCATAAATCAGATGCATGCGTTCGCTGTCGCGCTTTCCGTGACCTTTTGCATCCCAACAGAGCCAGGCAATGGCGATCATTTTTAAGGTGGGTACCATAATACTGGCGATGAAAATCACGCCGGCGACCGGGTAGGATCCTTCGCCCCAGAGCAGGATCACCCCCGCGAGGATCGTCGAGGGCATTTTGTCGCCAAGCAGGTCGGTGATCATAATCGGCAGAATATTGGCGGGCAGATACAGCATGACGGATGTCACCAGCAGCGCCATTGTCCACTGCAGGCTGTTCTTGCGACGGACGTGGCCTTTCGTTTCGCAGCGCGGACACACGTCGAGATCGGCGGGCAGCACGGCGGTACAGCACGGGCAGGAACGCAGCCCCTGGCGGATACCCGGCACACCGACCTTCACCGTCTGTGCAAGCGTCGGTGCAGGAGCGATATCGTCCCACGCCCAGCGCCTGTCCACGCACTGGAAGGCGCGCAGCTGCAGGACGCAATACAGGCACCAGGGCACAAAGCTACTGCCAATCCCGACATCGCCATACGCCATCAGCTTCACGAAACTGACCAGTATCCCGGCCAGAAAGATCTCAGCCATCCCCCAGCTTTTGAGCTGGAAAAGGACACGCGCGAGCCGGATTTTCAGTGATGTCGGCATCCTGACGCGGTTGACCAGCAGAAGAATGACCACCAGGCAAAACGCCGGGACTATCTGGACAAACAGCAGAAAAAAGGTGCCGAGGCTGGCGTAATCTTCCGAGAACATCACGCCCGGGATTTCAAGCAGATCCACCTGGCTTGTCATCCCCCCCACCTTCATATAGATGAAGGGGAAGAGATTGGAGAGCAGCAGCATAAATAATGCCGCCAGTGCGTAAGCAGTGGGACGCTGCCTTGGCGCGTCCCACTCGGTCGTCAGCGTTGCGCCGCAACGTGGACACAGGGCTTTATGTCCGTGACCCAGCTCTGGCAACGCCACGAGCATATCGCATTGCGAGCATAATATATGCCTGTCGGCATGGTGCTGGTCACACATATGTTATCCCTGTTTATGCGCCGTTCTTCAGAGACTCAAGGTACTCCCAGCGCTCAAATGCTTCTTCCAGGGCTTTTTCAGCCGCGGACAGTTCAGCCAATACTTTCTGAGTATAGTCATGCGACTGGGTAAAGAATGAGGCATCAGCAACCTGTGCCTGAAGATCTTCAAGCGCCGCCTCCAGCTCTTCCAGACGCTGAGGAAGCCCCTCCAGTTCGCGCTGCAGGTTATAGCTTAGTTTAGCCGAGCTTTTCTTGACTGTTTCTGCTTTTGTTACAGCAGGTTCAGCACTTGTTTTGGACTTTGACTGTTTTTGCGCCAGAGACTGTGACTGTTGCCCTTTTGCATCGTGGTACCCGCCCACATACTGTCCAATTCGCCCTTCCCCTTCGAAGATCCAGCACTCGGTAACGGTATTATCAACGAACTGACGATCGTGGCTGACCAGCATCACGGTTCCCTGGTACCCGTCGATCAGCTCTTCCAGCAATTCCAGCGTTTCGACATCCAGATCGTTCGTCGGTTCATCGAGGATCAGCAGGTTGCTTGGCTTCAGGAACAGACGTGCCAGCAACAGGCGGTTACGTTCCCCGCCGGACAGGGCGCGAACCGGCGTCATCGCACGTTTCGGATGGAACAGGAAGTCCTGCAGGTAGCCCAGCACATGGCGCGGCTTACCGTTTACCATGACCTCCTGCTTACCTTCAGCGAGGTTATCCATTACCGTGCGGTCCGGATCCAGCTCCGCGCGGTGCTGGTCGAAGTAGGCCACTTCAAGTTTGGTGCCGCAGTGAATACGGCCGCTGTCAGCCTGCAACTGGCTCAGCATCAGCTTCAGTAATGTGGTTTTGCCGCAGCCGTTGGGGCCAATCAGCGCAATTTTGTCGCCGCGCTGGACCTGAGCAGAGAAATCTTTTACCAGCACTTTGCCGTCAACCTGATAGTTAACGTTTTCCATTTCGAAGACAATCTTGCCGGAGCGGGATGCCTCTTCAACCTGCATTTTGGCGCTGCCCATCACTTCGCGGCGTTCGCTGCGCTCGCGGCGCATCGCTTTCAGGGCACGCACACGGCCTTCGTTACGGGTGCGGCGGGCTTTGATGCCCTGGCGGATCCAGACCTCTTCCTGCGCCAGTTTGCGGTCAAACTCAGCATTCTGCAGCTCTTCCACGCGCAGGTTTTCTTCTTTCTCCAGCAGATAGGTATCGTAATCGCCAGGATAAGTGACCAGCTTACCGCGGTCGAGATCGACAATACGGGTCGCCATATTGCGAATAAACGAACGGTCGTGCGAGATAAAGATGATGGTGCCGCTGAAGGTTTTCAGGAACCCTTCCAGCCAGTCAATGGCTTCGATATCCAGGTGGTTCGTCGGTTCGTCCAGCAGCAGCACTTTCGGCCCGCTGACCAGCGCGCGGCCCAGAGCCGCTTTACGCAGCCAGCCGCCGGAGAGCGCAGACAGCTCCATATCCGCTTCCAGACCAAGCTGTGCCAGCACTTCATTAATGCGGTTTTCAAGCTGCCACAGGCCGTGGTGATCGAGCATCTCCTGCACTTTTGCGAGCTCATTGAGATTCTTGTCGCTCGGGTCGGTCATGACCAGATGCGAAATCTCGTGATAGCGCTTCAGGTATTCGGCCTGCTCAGAGATCCCCTCCGCCACGAAGTCGTACACGCTGCCGGTGACATGGCGCGGCGGGTCCTGCTGGAGGCGGGAGACAATCAGATCCTGCTCGTACACGATGCGGCCGTCATCCAGCCCCTGCTCGCGGTTGAGGATTTTCATCAGCGTGGATTTACCCGCGCCGTTACGGCCAACCAGACAGACGCGTTCGTTATCTTCGATATGCAGCTCTGCATTATCGAGAAGCGGTGAGTCACTGAAAGAGAGCCACGCGCCGTGCATACTAATTAAAGACATTTATTATTCCTTTCAGACCGCGGTAATCAACCAGCAGTTATGGATTTGACGGTTACGGGCGAAGTCCTGAGACAGCGTTTTTTGGCTAATTTCTTGTGCTTTCAGTCCCAGGGCTGCTAAACCGTTGTGATCCATACGGAAGCCGCGTTTGTTGTTCGAGAACATAATGGTGCCGCCTTTACGCAACAGGCGCTTCAGGTCGGTCATCAGGCGCAGGTGGTCGCGTTGAACGTCAAAGCTATCCTCCATGCGCTTAGAGTTGGAGAAGGTCGGCGGATCGATAAAGATCAGGTCGAACTGTTCATCAGTATCACGCAGCCAGCCCAGCACGTCGGCCTGCATCAGGCGATGCTGGCGCCCGGTTAAACCGTTCAGACGCAGGTTACGCTCGGCCCACTCCAGGTAGGTACGCGACATATCCACGGTAGTGGTGCTGCGCGCGCCGCCGAGGCCGGCATGCACACTCGCGCTACCGGTATAGGAGAACAGGTTGAGGAAATCTTTCCCCTTGCTCATCTGGCCGAGCATACGGCGGGCGATACGGTGGTCAAGGAACAGACCGGTATCGAGATAGTCGGTCAGGTTAACCCACAGGCGGGCGTTATATTCGCCCACTTCAATGTAGTCACCCTTCTCGCCCATCTTCTGGTACTGGTTTTTGCCCTTCTGACGCTCGCGGGTTTTCAGCACCAGCTTGTTCGGCGCAATGCCCAGCACGGCGATGGTGGCCGCAATCACGTCCAGCATACGCTGGCGCGCTTTTTGTGCATCAATGGTTTTTGGCGGAGCATATTCCTGAATGACAACCCAGTCGGCGTAGCGATCAACCGCCACGTTGTACTCCGGCAGGTCGGCATCGTACAGGCGGTAACATTCAATCCCTTCCTGCTTCGCCCACTTCTCGAATTTCTTCAGGTTCTTGCGCAGACGGTTGGCGTAATCTTCCGCCACGCCGGTTGGCTTACTGTCCGCCGCTTTTTCTGCCAGATGGTAGTTTTTCTGCACACAGTCCAGCGGACCGTTTTTTGCTTTAAACTGACGATCGGCGCGCAGTTGCAGACAGCTCAACAGCTCCGGCGACGCGCTGAACAGAGACAGATTCCAGCCGCCAAAATAGTCTTTCATATTGCGGCCCAGCAGGCTGTGCAGGGCGATCAGCGCCGGTTCGCTGTCCAGACGCTCACCGTATGGCGGGTTACTGATGACGGTACCGTACGGGCCTTTCGGCAGCGGGTTGGTCAGGTTCGCGACATCTTTCACGTCGAAGGTGACCAGCTCACCGATACCCGCTCGACGGGCGTTGCTTCGCGCACGTTCAATCACGCGCGGGTCGCTGTCCGAACCATAGAAATGCGAGGTGTACTCTGCCAGGCCTTTACGCGCACGGCTCTGCGCGTCATCTTTGACCTCTTTCCAGAGGGCTTCATCATGCTGCGCCCAGCCTTTAAAGCCCCAGTGACCGCGGTGCAGCCCTGGCGCACGGTCGGTAGCCAGCATTGCGGCTTCAATCAGCAGCGTACCGGAACCACACATCGGATCGAGCAGCGGTGTGCCCGGCTGCCAGCCGGAGCGCATCACAATGGCTGCGGCAAGGGTTTCTTTGATCGGCGCCATCCCGGTGCGATCGCGATAGCCACGTAAATGCAGACCCGCGCCGCTCAGATCGAGAGAAATGCTCGCCGTGTCGCCGTTCAGCCAGACGTTGATACGCAGGTCCGGATTTTCGCGATCGACATTAGGGCGTTCCTTATTCTTGCGGGTGAAGCAGTCCACAATGGCGTCTTTCACGCGCAGCGCACCGTACTGACTGTTGCGGATCTCATCGTTCACGCCGTTGAAATGCACCGCAAAGGTGGCATTTGGGGTGAAGATCTCTGTCCAGTCGATCATCTGTACGCCGGTATAGAGGTCAAGGTCGCTATAGACCTTGCACTCCTTCATCGGCAGCATGATGCGCGACGCCAGACGGCTCCACATCAGGCTCTGGTAAATAAGCCGCGTGTCGCCCTCAAAATGGACACCACCCTGAACTACCTGGCACTCTTGCGCACCCAGGGCTTCCAGTTCAGTTTTTAACAGCTCTTCCAGCCCACGGGCCGTACTGGCAAACAGAGAATTCATATCGTCACTTTTACTCTTAGAAAATTGTCGCGCATTATAGCTAATATGGCGTGTATGTCATAAAGTTGAAGGCTTATTTTCATTTGCGGGAGTATGCAGTGGCGACGTTATCCAGGCTTTTTATTCATCCGGTGAAATCCATGCGCGGCATTGGCGTTTCTCACGCACTGGCAGACATGAGCGGATTTGCCTTCGATCGTATTTTTATGGTCACCGAGCCTGACGGTACGTTCATCACCGCGCGCCAGTTCCCGCAGATGGTTCGCTTTACCCCTTCCCCGCTTCATGACGGATTGCATTTGACCGCGCCGGACGGTTCCAGCACGGTGATTCGCTTTGCTGATTTTGCGCCCGTCGACGCGCCAACGGAAGTCTGGGGTAACCATTTTACCGCGCGCATCGCCCCGGAAGAGATTAACCGCTGGCTAAGCGGCTTCTTTTCCCGCGACGTGCAGCTGCGCTGGGTGGGGCCTGAACTGACGCGCCGCGTGAAGCGCCACGATGCCGTTCCGCTCTCCTTCGCCGACGGCTTCCCGTTCCTGCTGACCAACGAGGCGTCGCTGCGTGATTTACAAAACCGCTGTAAAGCCAGCGTGCAGATGGAGCAGTTCCGTCCGAACCTGGTGGTAACCGGTGCCGATGCGTGGGAAGAAGACACCTGGAAAACGATCCGCATTGGTAGCGTCATCTTTGATGTCGTCAAGCCGTGCAGCCGCTGTATCTTTACTACCGTGAGTCCGGAAAAAGGGCAAAAGCACCCCTCTGGCGAACCGCTGAAAACGCTGCAATCGTTCCGCACCGCCCAGGATAACGGCGATGTCGATTTCGGCCAGAACCTGATCCCCCGCTCCAGCGGTGTGATCCGCGTGGGCGATGAGGTCGAAATCCTCGCCCGCGGGCCTGCGAGAGTGTACGGTGCCGGTCAGGAAGGAGAAAGCGTTGAAGTTGAGACGAACGTCGCCTCTGCCGTGGATATTCACTGGCAGGGCAAAATTATTCGTGGCAACAATCAGCAGGTGCTGCTGGAGCAACTGGAACAGGCCGGTATTCGCGTACCGTATTCTTGTCGTGCGGGAATCTGCGGATGCTGTCGCATCAAGCTGGTAGAGGGAGAAGTGACAGCGCTGAAGAAATCGGCAGTGGGAAACGACGGCACAATTCTGTGCTGTAGCTGCGTACCGAAAACATCCGTACAGCTGGAAGCTTAAACCGCCTGTTCGAGGCTGAAGGAATCGACACGCACCTGTGGCTTCAGCCTGTCATTCATGACTTTGATCGCATCCCCTAACTGCATTACACGCCCGGCAATCGTCACGCCGGGTTGTGCCAGCAGACAAAGCGCAGCATTTTCGCCCGGCTCCACCACTAACAAACTCACCTCTTCGGCGGTATCGCTCAGATTGACGCTGGCCGCATCACCCGTTGCTGGCGTCCAGTTCATGTCGTGCGGCAGGAAATGCCAGCTTTTCGGCATTTGCGGTTTCAGGAAACGAATCGCCACCAGCGCATTTAATACCAGCTCGGCACGCTGCTCTTTAGAGAGCACCAGATCGCGACATTTTTCTTCAAAGGAGAAATAAAGTGCAGCATCGTCAACGCAAAAGCCCGAGGGTGAAAACGCGTCCGGGGTTAACATTCGGCGGGCAAAACGAGAACGAAACAACATGCCATTGGCTAAATCGAGCATCATACGATCGTGCTCGTCGCAAAAATACCAGCGCCAGTTATCGTCAGGTTTAATTCGCATGTTTCTCTCCCGTCCCCAAACGTCCTGTACTAAAAATGTCCTGATTGTCGCTTCGTTTATAACATCATTAATAAAAGACCAGAATGTCTAAATAAGCAACAGTGACGGAATATAAAACAACCAGGGCTGGAAATAAAGCCCTGGTTGTCTGATTAAGAGAAAAGATTAGATATGCGTAACGATTTCTTTAATCAGCGGCGGTCCTTTAAAAATAAAGCCGGAATAGATTTGCACCAGCGATGCCCCTGCCGCCATCTTCTCGCGCGCAGCAATGACCGAATCGATACCGCCGACACCAATAATCGGCAAACGCCCTTTTAATTCTGCAGACAGAGCACGAATAATTTCGGTGCTTTTTAATTGTACCGGACGGCCACTTAACCCACCCGCTTCGTCACAGTTTTTCATTCCCTGAACGAGGGAGCGATCGAGCGTCGTATTGGTCGCAATAACACCATCAATATTATGGCGAACTAAACTGTCGGCAACCTGGATCAATTCTTCAGGCGAAAGATCCGGCGCGATCTTCACCGCGACCGGAACATATTTATGGTGGATCGCCTGCAGTTCATTTTGTTTATTTTTAATGGCGCTGAGAAGATCGTCCAGCGCTTCGCCATATTGTAAAGAACGCAGGCCCGGGGTATTCGGCGATGAAATATTCACCGCGATGTAACCGGCATAGGCGTAGACTTTTTCCATACAAATCAGATAGTCATCTTTACCTTGCTCAACCGGCGTGTCTTTATTTTTACCGATATTAATGCCCAGCACCCCATCGAAATGGGCTTTTTTCACGTTCTCGACCAGGTGATCAACGCCGAGATTATTAAAGCCCATGCGGTTGATCAGCCCTTCGGCTTCCACCAGGCGGAACAAACGCGGCTTATCATTTCCCGGCTGTGGACGCGGGGTAACGGTACCGATTTCAATGGAGCCAAAGCCCATTGCGCCCAGGGCATCAATGCACTCACCGTTTTTGTCCAGACCGGCCGCCAGACCCAGCGGGTTTTTAAAAGTCAGACCCATGCACTGCACAGGTTTTTCCGGCACATTCTGGCGCACCAGAGCCGCCAGAGGCGTTCCGGTAATGCGACGTAATTGCTGGAATGTCAATTCATGAGCGCGCTCAGGGTCGAGCTGGAAAAGGGCTTTACGAACGAAGGGGTAGTACATGAACTCTCCTGGATTCCCGGTGTGCAAACCGGGAGGGGATTATGGGCGATCCCGCTGCGAAAAGGAATTGACCTGCGGCAAAAAAAACAGCGTAAAACGCAAACGTTTACCTCCCGGTCTCTTTCTTATGCACTTTTTCGCATTTTAATTGCAGATAAATCATTTAGTGGAATAACCGCGCGGTGTCACACTCCTGAAAATTGTTATGAATGTTAGATAAAAGCAAACAATTGGTTATAAGGAGGAAGTATGCGCGTCATTACCCTGGCCGGAAGTCCACGATTCCCTTCGCGTTCCAGCGCCCTGCTGGAATATGCCCGTGAAAAGCTCAATGCGCTGGATGTGGAAGTGTGCCACTGGAATCTGCATAACTTCGAACCCGAAGATTTGCTGTACGCCCGTTTCGACAGCCCTGCGCTGAAAACCCTCACAGAGCAACTGAAAGAGGCAGACGGTTTAATCGTGGCGACACCGATCTATAAAGCTTCTTTTTCTGGCGCACTGAAAACCCTGCTCGATCTACTGCCGGAGCGCGCGCTGGACGGCAAAGTGGTGCTGCCGCTGGCAACGGGCGGAACGGTTGCCCATTTACTGGCGGTGGATTATGCCCTGAAACCGGTCCTGAATGCCCTGAAAGCACAAGAGATTCTCCATGGGGTTTTCGCGGACGATTCGCAGGTCATTGATTATCAACACAAGCCGCACTTTACGCCGAATCCGCAAACGCGCCTCGATGCTGCGCTGGAAACCTTCTGGCACGCGCTGCATCGCCGGGATATCCAGGCACCTGCGTTTGGCCAGCCTCAAGGAGTCGCACATGTTTAAAACCTTAACCCGCCTCGGGCTGGCTGGCCTGATGGCCTTGACCGGGCTGGCTCAGGCCGCAGAAACAGCGCCGGACAGTTTACGCATTGGCTATCAGAAAGGCAGCGTTAGTATGGTGCTGGCAAAAAGTCACCAGCTTCTGGAAAAACGCTTCCCGGACACCAAATTTGCCTGGATCGAGTTTCCTGCCGGCCCTCAGATGCTGGAAGCCTTAAACGTAGGCAGTATCGATCTTGGCAGCACAGGCGATATTCCGCCGATATTCGCCCAGGCTGCGGGGGCGGACCTCGTTTATGTCGGCGTTGAACCGCCGAAACCGAAGGCCGAAGTCATTCTGGTGCCTGAAAATAGCGAGATTAAAAGCGTTGCCGATCTAAAAGGTCATAAGGTCGCTTTTCAGAAAGGCTCCAGTTCACACAACCTGCTGCTGCGCGCTTTACAGGAGGCCGGGCTGAAATTCACGGACATTCAGCCTGTTTACCTGACCCCAGCCGATGCACGTGCCGCGTTCCAGCAGAAGAATGTTGATGCCTGGGCTATCTGGGATCCGTACTACTCCGCAGCATTACTGCAAGGAGGCGTGCGTGTGCTGAAGGATGGCACGACGCTGAAACAGACCGGCTCGTTCTACCTTGCCGCGCGTCCTTACGCGGAAAAGAATGGCGCATTTATTCAGAGCGTACTGGATACCTTTACGCAGGCCGACACGCTGACCCAAAGCCAGCGTCAGGAAAGTATTGCGCTGCTGGCGAAAACCATGGGCTTACCTGAACCGGTGATTGCGAGTTACCTCAGCCACCGTCCGCCGACCACCATTTCACCCGTGGATGCGCACGTCGCCGCGCTACAGCAACAAACCGCTGACCTCTTCTATCAAAACCGCCTGGTGCCAAAACAGGTCGATATTCGCGAACGCATCTGGCAACCCGCAGGCAAAGAAGGAGCTAAATCATGAGTCTGAATCTTTTCTGGTTTTTACCTACCCACGGAGATGGCCACTATCTTGGCACTGAAGAGGGTTCCCGCCCGGTTGACCATGGCTACCTGCAGCAGATTGCACAGGCGGCGGACCGCATCGGTTTCACCGGCGTGCTGATCCCAACCGGGCGTTCATGTGAAGATGCCTGGCTGGTCGCCGCGTCGATGATACCGGTCACCCAGCGTCTGAAGTTCCTGGTTGCGTTACGTCCAGGCGTGGTCTCCCCCACCGTGGCAGCGCGTCAGGCGGCAACGCTGGACAGACTCTCCAACGGCCGTGCCCTGTTTAACCTGGTGACGGGCAGCGATCCGCAGGAACTGGCAGGCGATGGCGTGTTCCTCGACCACACCGAGCGCTATGAGGCTTCTGCCGAGTTCACCCGCGTCTGGCGGCGCCTGCTTGAAGGTGAAACCGTCACCTTCGAAGGCAAGCATATCCACGTTCGCGACGCGAAACTCTATTTTCCGCCGGTACAACAGCCACGCCCGCCGCTCTATTTCGGCGGGTCGTCGGATGTAGCCCAGGATCTGGCTGCCGAGCAGGTCGATCTGTATCTGACCTGGGGCGAACCGCCTGAGCTGGTGAAAGAGAAAATTGCCCAGGTGCGCGCTAAAGCGGCCGCCCATGGCCGCAAGGTGCGCTTCGGTATTCGTCTGCACGTGATTGTTCGCGAAACCACTGAAGAGGCCTGGCGGGCGGCAGACCGTCTGATATCCCATCTGGACGATGAGACCATCGCAAAGGCGCAGGCCGCGTTTGCCAAAACCGACTCCGTCGGACAGCACCGAATGGCATCCCTGCACAACGGCAAGCGCGAGAAGCTGGAGATCAGCCCGAACCTGTGGGCAGGCGTTGGCCTGGTGCGCGGCGGTGCGGGCACGGCGCTGGTCGGGGACGGCCCGACCGTGGCAGCGCGGATTAATGAATACGCGGACCTCGGTATCGACAGCTTTATTCTCTCCGGTTATCCGCACCTGGAGGAGGCCTACAAAGTGGGCGAGCTGTTATTCCCGCATCTGGATGTGGCCATCCCGGAAATACCGCAGCCACAGCAGCTTCAGCTGCAGGGAGAAGCGGTGGCAAACGAATTTATCCCTCGAAAAGCCGCGCAAAGCTAAGGAGTGACCATGTCTGCCACCTCACAAAAATGGCTGCTGCGCGCCGCGCCGTGGTTTTTACCCGTCGGCATTGTGGCTCTCTGGCAGCTCGCATCATCCACCGGCTGGCTGTCGAGCCGTATTCTGCCCTCTCCTGAGGGCGTTGTAGAAGCGTTCTGGTCGCTGAGCGTCAGCGGTGAGCTGTGGCAGCATCTGGCGATCAGTTCCTGGCGCGCGGTGATTGGGTTCTCTATTGGCGGCAGCATCGGGCTGGTGCTGGGGTTGATCAGCGGTCTTTCCCGCTGGGGTGAGCGGCTGCTGGATACCTCCATTCAGATGTTGCGTAACGTGCCGCATCTGGCGCTGATCCCGCTGGTCATTCTGTGGTTTGGGATTGATGAGAGCGCGAAGATCTTCCTCGTGGCGCTGGGCACGCTGTTCCCGATTTACATTAATACCTGGCACGGCATCCGCAATATCGATCGCGGCCTGGTGGAGATGGCGCGAAGCTATGGCTTGTCGGGTTTTTCGCTCTTTCTACACGTGATCCTGCCGGGCGCCCTGCCCTCCATCATGGTCGGGGTGCGTTTTGCCCTCGGCCTGATGTGGCTGACGCTGATTGTCGCGGAAACCATTTCGGCTAACTCTGGCATCGGCTACCTGGCGATGAACGCCCGCGAGTTCCTGCAAACGGACGTCGTGGTGGTTGCCATTATCCTTTATGCCCTGCTCGGCAAACTGGCCGACGTCAGCGCCCAGTGGCTGGAACGCAGCTGGCTACGCTGGAACCCGGCGTATACCCTTCAGGAGGCGAAAGCATGAATACGGCACGACTGAATCAGGGGACACCGTTACTGCTAAACGGCGTGACCAAACGCTACGGCGAAAACACCATTCTTAACGCGCTGGATCTGCATATTCCCGCCGGGCAGTTTGTGGCCATTGTCGGGCGCAGCGGCGGCGGCAAGAGTACGCTGCTGCGCCTTCTGGCCGGACTGGAATCCCCCAACGGCGGCGACATTCTGGCAGGGACAACGCCGCTGGCCACTATTCAGGACGATACCCGCATGATGTTTCAGGATGCGCGACTGCTGCCCTGGAAGACGGTGATTGATAACGTCGGGCTGGGGCTCAAAGGACACTGGCGGGATGAAGCCCGTCAGGCGCTGGCCGCCGTCGGACTGGAAAACCGCGCCGGTGAATGGCCTGCTGCGCTGTCGGGTGGGCAGAAGCAGCGCGTGGCGCTGGCACGGGCGTTGATTCATCGTCCGGGCCTGCTGTTGCTTGATGAGCCGCTCGGCGCGCTCGACGCCTTAACGCGGATCGAAATGCAGGATCTGATTGAATCCCTGTGGCAGACGCATGGATTCACGGTTCTGCTGGTCACGCATGACGTCAGCGAAGCCGTGGCGATGGCCGACCGGGTGCTGTTAATAGAAGACGGAAAAATTGGTCTGGATCTGACGGTGGATCTTCCACGTCCTCGTCGTGTCGGTTCGGCAAGACTGGCGGAACTGGAGGCAGAAGTGCTGGATCGGGTGATGAAGCGCGGGGGAACGGAGTTACAGCGAGTTAAGGCTAATGCCTGATGCCCTCACCCCGGCCCTCTCCCACAGGGAGAGGGAGAAAACACAAAAAACGGCAACCTGGGTTGCCGTTTTGCTTTTACCTGCCCACCGGGCTTTTTTACATCACGCTAAGGCTTTCGCGATCTTCTCGTACAAATCGCCGGACAGGTTTTCCAGCCCTTTCAGCTGTTCAAGCGCGGCACGCATTTTCGCCTGACGCTTCGCATCGTAGCGTTTCAGACGGATCAGCGGCTCAATCAGACGCGACGCCACCTGCGGGTTACGGCTGTTCAGTTCGGTCAGCATTTCCACCATGAACTGATAACCGCTGCCGTCCTCCGCGTGGAACGCGGCCGGGTTGCTGCTGGCAAACGCACCAATCAGGGAACGCACGCGGTTCGGGTTACTCATGGTGAACGAACGGTGCTTCAGCAGGCTGCGGACTTTGCTGAGCGCATCGGCCGCCGGGCTGGTCGCCTGCAGAATGAACCATTTGTCCATCACCAGACCATCCTGGTGCCACTTGTCGTCGTACTCCTGCATCAGCGCATCGCGGCACGGCAGTTCAGCGGCAACGCTCGCCGCCAGCGCGGCCAGCGCGTCGGTCATATTGTCCGCTTTATGATACTGCGTGCTCACCAGCGTGTTCGCCAGCTCGGTTTCACCAAACGCCAGATAACGCAGGCAGGTGTTACGCAGAGAACGTTTACCAATGTCCGCGTGCTCAACGCGATAAGCATCAAGCTTATTGGTGTTATAGATGGCGAGGAATTCGTCCGCCAGTTCAGCAGCCAGCGTGCGGGTCAGCGCTTCACGCACGGCCACGATGGCAATCGGGTCAATGATGTCAAACAGCTCGGCAATTTCAGTTGCCGACGGCAGGGTCAGAATTTCAGCCGCCAGCGCCGGATCAATAGATTCATCCAGCAGGATCGCACGGAACGCGTCTGCTACATGCACCGGCAGCGTCAGCGGCTGGCCCTGCTGGTAACGGTTCACGTTCAGCTTGATGTAGGTCGCCAGCAGACTCTGCGCGGCATCCCAGCGGGAGAAATCGTTGCGGGCGTGACGCATCAGGAACGTCAGCTGCTGATCGCTCCACTTGTACTCCAGCTTCACCGGGGCGGAGAATTCGCACAGCAGCGCAGGCACCGGCTGGAAATAGACGTTATCGAAGATAAAGGTCTGCTCTGCCTGGGTTACGTTCAGTACGTGGTGTACCGGGTGACCGCCCTTCTGCAGCGGGATCACTTTGCCTTCGTTGTCATACAGCTCAATGCTGAACGGAATGTGCAGCGGATGTTTTTCTTCCTGCTCGGCGGTTGGCGGCGTGCGCTGGCTGATGGTCAGGGTGTATTGCTCGGTTTCCGGGTTGTAGTCGTCTTTAACGGTGACAATCGGCGTCCCGGCCTGGCTGTACCAGCGGCGGAAGTGAGAGAGATCCACGTTAGAAGCATCTTCCATCGCCTGCACAAAATCGTCACAGGTCGCCGCGCTGCCGTCATGACGCTCAAAATAGAGTTGCATCCCTTTCTGGAAGTTCTCTTCGCCCAGCAGGGTGTGGATCATACGGATAATTTCAGCGCCCTTCTCATACACCGTCAGGGTGTAGAAGTTGTTCATCTCAATGACTTTATCCGGACGGATTGGGTGCGCCATTGGGCTGGCATCTTCCGCAAACTGCAGGCCGCGCATAGTGCGGACGTTGTTGATACGGTTTACCGCACGAGAGCCCAGATCGGAGCTGAACTCCTGATCGCGGAAGACGGTCAGTCCCTCTTTCAGGCTCAGCTGGAACCAGTCACGGCAGGTGACGCGGTTACCGGTCCAGTTATGGAAATACTCGTGGCCGATGACGCGTTCGATATCAAGGTAGTCTTTATCGGTAGCGGTGTCGGTACGTGCCAGTACGTATTTGGAGTTAAAGATGTTGAGACCTTTATTCTCCATCGCGCCCATGTTAAAGAAATCGACGGCGACGATCATATAGATGTCGAGGTCGTATTCGAGGCCGAAACGTTCTTCGTCCCACTTCATGGAGTTGATGAGCGAGGTCATCGCCCACGGTGCGCGGTCAAGGTTGCCACGGTCAACAAACAGCTCCAGCGCCACTTCACGCCCGGAGCGAGTTTTGAACGTATCGCGCAGCACATCAAAATCACCCGCCACCAGCGCAAAGAGGTAGCACGGTTTCGGGAACGGATCCTGCCACTGCACCCAGTGACGACCATTTTCCAGTTCGCCCTCACCGACGCGGTTACCGTTGGAGAGCAGGAACGGATAAAGCGTTTTATCGGCGATGATTTTCGTCGTGAAGCGCGCCAGGACGTCCGGGCGGTCCAGGTACCAGGTGATATGGCGGAAACCTTCGGCTTCACACTGGGTACACAGAGCCACGCCTGACTGGTAAAGCCCTTCCAGCGCCGTGTTGGCTGAAGGGCTGATTTCATTCACGATGCGCAGCGTAAAGCGTTCCGGCAGGTTGTCGATGACCAGCTGGTTGCCTTCTTCTTTATACTCTGACCAGGGTTCATCATTAATATGCAGGGAGACCAGCGTCAGGTCTTCGCCATCGAGACGCAGCGGCACGGCAGTCGCACTGTGGCGCGTCACCTGACTCACCGCCGTCACGACGGTTTTTGTGGCATCCAGGTCAAACGTCAGGTCGATATCGCTAATCAGGTATTCCGGCGCACGGTAGTCGTGGCGGTATTTGGCTTGTGGCTGTTGTGTCATAGAAAACCTTATGCATCGTTTGTCGAGTAACGTTTCAATATATTCCTGTTGCGCAAAACGCGCTATGCAGAATGTTCATCTTTTCAGGCAGAAACACCTTTTTCGCTACATTTGTATAATATGAACTCATAATTTTTAAAATCGATAAAGATCGTCCAGGAGCGCATTAAACAAGGGATGGGCGAGATCGAGGAAATGCATGATTAACGAACTTTAACGAACTTCACAGACCACTTTTGCCCCATCCATGCCCCACGCATAATTTTAGTCAGCGCCAGACCACATCAGCCCTGTAGGGCTAATCGATAACAAACACGCCAGCAGTATGTTCCCCAAAATTTAAAAACAAGTTGTTCATGCCTTGACAGATAAAACCGCCAAAGCAAAAATACTGTATATTCAAACAGTGATTAGCGGAGCATTTATGTTCGTAGAACTGGTTTATGACAAGCGTAATGTTGAGGGGCTAGAAGGGGCCAGAGAAATCATACTGGCAGAGCTGACGAAGCGGGTGCATCAGATTTTCCCTGATGCCGAAGTGAAGGTGAAGCCGATGCAGGCAAACGGCCTGAATAGCGACGCCAGCAAAAGCGATCGGGAAAAACTGAACCGCATGCTGGAGGAGATGTTTGAAGATTCTGACATGTGGCTGACCTCTGAGTCTCCTACTGTTCGCCAGGTTGGGCTTTAACTATCTATCGTGTAATATTCCCCACGTTTGCTCGGGCATGAACACTGAGCAACCAGCCGCCGCCCGTTCTTTCTTAAGATGGGCGGCGGTTTTCTTAGCGAAGCCGTTTCAATATGCTGTCTTCAGGTATATCAAGCTCCCCCCCGTTTCAGCTCATCAACCTGTTCACGAAGTTCAACTACCATTGCATTAAGTGCCTTTATGGCTGCCAGGGCATCCATCATCAGTGGGTTAAGGTCAAGCGTCATTTTCCCTACGCCCTCAGCAGAGTGAACATATTGCTTGTCGATTTGTTCGATCTGCTGAGCAATTACGCCACGGCGCTCTGTCTGCTCATCATCATCAAGATAGTAGAATCGCTTAAACTCCATTTGACAGATATTTTCAAGAGAATCAGCAACATCGAGATCGCCGTTGACGTGTTTAAAATTAATATCTGATGTTCCAACAGACTGCATCTGTGTCCATGGAATGGTGGACGAAGATGTATTCATAGCAGATGCGCTAAGGTTCCGGACAAAAAGATTCCCGGATGCTCCTGTAAATATTTGCTGCCGGCGCGTTGGGTCATACCCGCATACAATACCTGATCCAGCTTGCGGCGCCCAGGCAGTACCAGAGCCATCAATGCCATAAAACCCTGATTCGGTACTTCCTAAAACGTTAACAGTTGGAGTTCCGAAACCAAAATATCCAACTCCTAAGACATTACCAGTATTAGGGCCAACATCCTTAGTGGCGGCATTTCCCAAACCGAGGTTTGTGCGAGCGTCAGCAGCATTCTTTGCACCTGTACCGCCCTGGCTGATACTGAGCGCGGTAGTCAGGCCGCTTAGGCTGGTTATATCGCTGTTAGCCCCTTTCTTCGCCAGTGATTTCTGGCCCGGTACGGTAACGGCCACACCGTTAATCGTGATAGTGACGTCTGTAGTACCGTTCATCACATCAGCGAAACCGCTCATGTAACGCTGGTACATAGTGAAGGTTTCAGCGATGTCCTGCGCCAGACCGTCAACGCTCAGGCTGTCGCTCAGCAAAATGGAATACTTCGTTCCCGCCGGTATTGCAGGACTTGCCGCAGGAGTCACTGTGAGACTTGTTGCCCCGCCGATAACGGTGATCTGGAAAACCTGCGCCGGGCTGGTCAGCGCGATGACGGTACAGCCGTTACGAATCAGCGAGCCAGCTGCAGTGAAGTTTGTTCCCGTACCTGTAAGGGTATTTCCGCTAATGGCAATAGTGCCAGTGGTATAAATCATATTATCTCCAGACAATAAAAAACCCCGCCGGAGCGAGGTTGATTTGAATAGAAAGTTAATTCAGACGTACATATCAGGCAAGACGGGAAGGCTGAGCGGAGTAATCGTGTTATTACCGAATATGGCATACTGCTCGCGTCCAAGGTATTTCCCGCCCTGAACTGAAGCGCTACCGTTCTGTATCTTTATTCCGAACATCCGATACACGTACATGCCATTTACCATATGAATCATCAGACCAAATCTGCCCAGCGGTACATAGCCGCTGCCGATGCTCACGGCACTTGTGGAAGGTGACCAGAGTTGATTGAGGTATACGAAAGGTCGCTTTGTAGTTGAAAACGTACAGGCCCCTTCAGCGTTAAAAATATTGAGGCCAGTACCAGGCTGCGGCGCTACGCCACTGGCGAAGATAACGATGTCTATCGTGCCGGTTGTGGGAGCGTCATCATTAGTTGACGGAGGACTGAAGAATCTTACTGTGTTGCCGTCGAAGTCAATCGTATTACCGCTATTACAGCGTCCGAAAACGATATATTTCGACTTGTCATAACCTGCTATCGTCGGAACCGCCCAGCCCCCGGTTGGAACATTCACAGTACCTTTCCAGATACACTGGCCTGACTGAGTAGCGTTAGTTATAGATGTGAAATCTGAGCTGTCGCTTATGAGCAAGCCCACACCACTACGCTGACCTGTTGGAAATATCTGCCAGAGACTTCCGGGAAATGTGTAAGTGCTATCCCGTTCGCTGATACTGTTATCTTTCATCGTCGAGTTCTGCGTGACTCGGCCACCCGATATGGTGACCGAATTCATTTTATGCAGCAGCCCTGAATCAAGATAAGCCGTCGCGTGTGGTATAAAGAGTACCTGTGCCCCTGAAACATAACCGGCAATATCAGCGTACTTCGCTTTCTGATAGCCACTGTCAAAACTTGCTCCAAATGACGGGCACCGCAGGCCCGCCGTTATCTCCATTCGTTTTCCACCGTCATTAAGTTCTATCAATAATCCTGTCGGCATTTTATGTCCATGTCCCCAGTACGATGCGACTTCCACCCGGAATATTAATGGTTACGCCATTACCATTAATCACCGTTGTGTTGCCGGAGCCATTGAAAGAAAAATTACCGTTTGTGGCGTAAATCGAGCCGCGAACGGTCACGTTGTTAAACGTCGCGTAGCCAGATTTGTTGATGTGCCAGCCAACGTTCCCGGTTCCGTCCCAGGTTGAAGACTGAATATAGCTGCCGATTTTGGCATTGCTGATGGTACCGTCCTGGATGAACGTATCCCGGATGAAGGTCTGCCCGTTCTGGATCACAAATGGCAGCGTAACTGTACCGCCAGCCTGCGCCATTACAGCGAATCGGTCAGCCACAAACAGTACCTGTGATTGCATGCCGGACGGCGTATTCTGAACACCAATCCCCATCCCTGCTGCATACTGATTACCATTAGAATCAACAGCGACCTTGATGCTGTACATCGCATTCAGGTTGTTATTGATGTCCGCTGATACCTGGCTGTTCTGGATAATAGCCGCAGACTGACCGTTAACCGTGACCTTCAGCGAGTTGATTTGCGTAGCAGACACCTGAGTGAAGTCAGCGAGCGTCTTTGACAAGTCAGTGACATTCGCGGTGTTTCCACCGGTGCTGGAATCCAGTGTGCGCAGCGACTCAGCGACAGCTTTACTTGCATCTGCCATGACATTGTCGACTCGCTCAATACTGGCTTTGTTATCACCATATTGCACGCTCAGAAGGTTACGCTGGTTAACCTGCGCGAGCGTACTGGTGATCAGCGCGATAGCATTGTTCTGAATACCGCCGCTGGCCTTATCAGTTTGTGCACCCAGCTCTTCCAGGCGTGATGCCATTGAGGAATCGAGGTCCGTGACAACCTGGCTAAGGTCAGTGATTGATGCTGTATTCTGAGCACCTACAGCAGCTGCTGAATCAGCTTTGTCAGATGCGGCCTGAGTGGCAGCCGTCAATTGACTTACCGCAGAAGCGCGAGCTTCAGTTTCCGTTGCTAACGCCTGGCGAACATCAGTAATACCCGCTTCATTCTGTGCAGTTTTCGCCTCTAGACGAGTAACATCCGTGACGCGCGCTTCCGTCTCAGTAGCGATCACCTCCCGGAGCTGTTCGAATTTCGCAGAGTTAGCCCCCTGCTGCGCAGTCTGGCGCACAACAACATCAGCAATAGCCAGGGCGTTGCCAATGATTGCTTCTGCTGTCTGCTTATTCGAACCTACTGCTGCAGCCAGACCATCGGCGTTCTCCTTAATCGCATCAGAAAGTTCGGCCAGTTTCTCGCTACTTTCTACGGCACTCTCAATCAGATCCTTGAATACCTCAGAATCTTTAATCTCCTCCAGGATCACATCGGTGATATCGGATACATCGATGCTGGCCTGCCCGCGCACCCATTCTGTGTAACCTGATTCGTTGCCGCTGCGGTCCACCAGCTGAGCGCGGTACCAGAAAATCTGCCCAGCCTTAAGGCCCATCTGCTGATATTTGCGCTGCGGGTAAGGCACATCGGCCAGCAGCATCGCATCGTCTTCGGTACCGGTCAGGCTGTACTGAATTTCCGTCTTCAGCGTGTCGTCGGTATTCGCCGGGAATCCCCAGTTCAGCTCGATACCGAATACCACATTATCGGAAGCGATGAAGCCGACCGGTTTCGGCGGATTGCCCACTTTACCCGTCAGAGTTTTCTCTTCTGAATAGCCCCACCCGGAGGAGATTTCTGCGGCATTGATTGCGCGCACGCGCACCAGGTAGCGCCCTGCATAAATCCCCGGGACGTCGAATGACGTGGTGGAGCTGCGCGGCACGTTAACCCAGTTCCCGTCGTTGCGGCGCCATTGCGCTTCATAGGCGATAGCGTTCTGCGCCTGGTCCCAGCTCACGCGCATTGTTTCGACGCTGATATTTTGCTGAACCACGGAAAACGAGCTGATCACGATATTCGCAGGCGGCGACTGGTTGCCCGGCGGGATCACGCTCACCGGCCGTTGGTCAATGATGGCGCCGGTATCGATACGGGCATATTTATCCGGGTCATGCCACGCACCGGTAATGGAGAAAGTGCCATCATTGTTATCGGAAACGCTGACAACTCGATACTGCTGCGCGTAGAGCTCGTCAGATTCAACCACCCAAACAGCTTCTGCCTGTGGCGTCTCACTGTATGCCGTGGTGACTGTGACTGATTCCCCGTTCACGGCCTGAATGGTCCTGCTCTGCGACGCTCCGGAAGGCAGGTTGAGAATAAGGCGATCACCTGCTGCTGCATCTGCCACGCGGTCAAGTTTGATAACGCGACCGTTAACGGCGCTGATGCGGCCACCCATAACCTTTCCGGAAAGCAGCTCGTCTGCCACGGCGATGATGTAGCCTGGCTGCGGAATGTTTCCGTCCAGCCCAACATCAAACGAAACAACGCGATCCTTGTTGTTGGTTAGAATACCCCAGCGCCCCTTTCGGTTCGCTTCTGACTGCCTGGTGCAGCCGATAGCTGTCATTTCCAGCTGATTGAAGCCGTATCGCGCCACCAGCGCCTGCTCAAATACCGGCTCCATCGCGTCGGCATAAGCGTTACCCGGGTCTGACCATGAAACTAGCGCTGTGGTGTAGCGGCTTTTCGTGGTGCTGCTCGAATATGTGAATCGACCGCCAACAACGTTAGCGCGCGTGTAGCTGTAATCAACATCGCGCGGCATGTCAGCCAGGGCCACAATCTGATCCCCGCCCCAGTAGGTCATGCCACGGAAGATAGCAGCAAAATCGCGCAGGACTGTGTAGGCGTCGTTCCGGTCCTGAATGTACACGTTGCAGGTGTAACGTGGCTCGGTACCGTTGCCTCCTTTGCCGTCTGGTACCATCTGATCACAATACTGGGCAACCTGATAAAGCGTCCATTTATCAATATTCGCAGCGGTCAAACGGTGCCCAAGGCCGAACCGGTCAGAAACAACCAGATCGTAAAAAATCCACGCAGGGTTATCCGTCCATGCCCACTTAAACGCACCGGTCCATGTTCCGCTATAAGTGCGGGTTTCAGGGTCGTAGGTATCTGGAACGCGGATAACGCGGCCGCGCGGTTCGCATGAAATTTGGGGAATAGAGCCGTTGAACTGGCTTGAGTCGAATTCGATGTAGAGCAGCGCGGTGTTCGGGTAACGTAGTTTGGCGTCAATCACCTCGGTGAAGCTCTGCAGCGTCATCGTGTCGCCGATCTTCGCGCTGTTGGCGTCAGAGGTAATCTTACGCAGGCGGATTGTCCAGGTGTTGCCAGCTTGCGGTAAATCGATACGGTGGCTGCGCTCATAACCAGACGTCGTTTTGCCGGTCACGCTGGTATTGAGTACCGTCTGCCATGTGCCGCCGTCCGTCTGCAGGTCAATCGCATAATTGATCGAATAACCCACCAGATCGCCGTCGTCCTCCTGTTTGAAAAGCGAGGGCCATTTCAGACGCAGGCGAACTGCTGAAAGCTGCGTATTGGTAAAGGTGCGCGTCCAGGCTGTAGCGCTTGATACCTCAGTTCCTACGCTGATTTCGTTTTCGGTACCGGGAATACCCTGAATATATTTTTGCGCCTGCGTTCCCGCGCGAAACTCCCACGTCACGCCGCTAAAGTTTTGGGAGCCGTCAGCATTCTCCAGGGCCGTTCCGTCCAGGTAGATATCTTTGCCGGTTAGCTGCCCTGCAAACTCCCCTTCGCCAAGCGCAATGAGGATTTTTGCCTTCGCTACAGATTGCAGATCATCAGGCTGTTCGGTAGGGGTTCGTGAACTGGAGCTGCCGCCCTTGCGGCCCTTTAACACTTTATCTGTAGCCATATTGCGCCCATAAAAAAAAGCCACCCGAAGGTGGCCAGAAAAAAGGTTAGTTATCTACTGCTGATCTTCGACATAAATTCCGGCAGAAATAATCGCTCCGCCGATAAGACGCTTACCATATAGCAGAGGGACCGGGTACCCCTGTGCCGCAGTGTTTGTAACACCACCGAATGCATAGGATGCGCGGTTATCTGCACTTTGTTTGCTGGCTATGCCTGATGGCTGAGGAGAAAGCATCTGTACAACTCCGCCTAGCATCATTGCAGCACCAAATTTATATAAAAATGGTGAGGCTGCAGCCCATGGAGTGAAGCTAAGCACAGCACCAGCGGCCACCAACACAGCACCTAAAACTGTTTGCAGCACACCAGCTTTTTTCCCCCCAATGATTACAGGTACAATTCTGATCACTTCACCTGTAACGGGGAAGCCAAGGTCATCTACTCCTATGTTTTTCTTCCCTTTGAAAACGGCAAAGGTTAGACCACGACTTTTACTACTAATCATATAACTTTCAAAGCCCGGAATGGTTTTAGCGAGGGCCGTTCCAGCTTCAGATACTTTATTGATAAGGCGGTGGTGGATCTTTCCAAAAATTTTACCCGGCTCGCCACTTAGCTCAATTCGCGTCATTACCTCTTGCATCGTACCCTCTATTCTTTAAATGCTTATTAATCCGCTTTATTCGCTCGAATCATAATATTACATTCTTTATTATTTAACTCTCCAGATTGACCGATACTTCGCTGTATTAAACAGTCATTAGCAAGCTTTTTAACCGCTAGCTTTGCATATACATCACCGTTGTCTGAAACTAATCCGGTGATAAACTCATTGTCAGATCTATTATGCTTCTGTTGCGCTTCCATCATCGCAATCATAAATGCGTAATGGTTAACGTAAGTGGCTGCAACTGAATTAGATTTAATTTCTGAGTGGCGATCAAGGTAATCGTTTACAGTTCCTGCAAATAAATTCAGAGATGTTGATAATAATATTATGCTCAAGGCAAGTTTCATGGTTTCGCTCCTTTGTTTTGAGCAAAGGTTAGCACAGGTCCTTATGGCGAAGTACCTTCATCGTTCTCTCTTGCCAGTAGCCTCCATACGGTACGCGTTGGCTCAAGTGTCCGTAAAGGTGGTGCAGCAGCATATTTCCCTCCAGCAGAATTCCCGCATGATTCCACTTATCAGCCTGGACCTGCATGATCACCATATCGCCGGGTTTCGGCGGCCCGTCGAATTCACGGAATCCGCACTCATACCAGCAATCTTGGTAGAAGTTGTCCGGATAGTCGTTTTCCCACCAATGATAATCCACCCGGTAATCGTGGAGCTCAATACCATGCGTTTGCCGGAAATAACTCATTACCAGCCCCCAGCAGTCGAAGTGTCCAAGCACAAACGGACGCTCCAGCAGCGGCAGTTCTCCGCGTGGCTGGATGGTGCGTAAATCCCCCTCCGGCCAGCTCACGATGTGCCACGGCAAAAGCGTTGCATCGCATTGCGCTTTATCCAGTTCGCTCGGTTGAGTCGTGGCATCAGGGTGACTGTGAGCTATGGCGATCACTGTTCCCCAGTCCTCAGCAGCTGCGTAATCCTCTGGCGAGAGGTGGAAATGTTCCGTCGGCTCTGCAGCGAGGTTACGACAAGGGAAATATCGTTCAACACGGCTTTTCTGCACCACCACGCCACAGCACTCGCGAGGATATTCTGCTGCAGCATGCGCCATAATTGCATCAATGGTTTTCTGACGCATATTAACTCCTGATCAAAGACGTGCCCGGGAAACCACCATGCGAAAGCTCGTTATTTTCACCGAACCGAAGTTTGCAGGCCGTCAGCGTGCCGTTGCATTCGTCCAGAGACGGGTCGCTCACCGGGTTGTTGTTTTTATCGAAATAGCGGGTGCCGGCATAGTCGCAGCCGTCGCCGGTGCGATATTTATTCCGGATGCACCAGGTACACAGGGAATGAAGCTGTCGCGTCGGGATCATTTTCCCCTGCAGGTCCATCGGGCTTGAGAGTGTGAACTCAACAACTTCATTACTTTCACTACTCTTTGAATCGATGTAGAAAATCTTCAATTTTTCCTGCGTGGGATCGGCTGTCGCATTGCCATCCGCGAAGTTTTTTGCATCAAGATATTTGCCTAACGTGTCATGGATAGTCACCTTCGCCTGCAGCATATCGTCATAGGCAAGACAAAGAGCTGTGATGGAGCTATCAAGGTTTGCTACCGATAATTTTGGTTGCGCGCTGCTCCCGCTAGTAGAAGCTTCGATCCCCTCAATCTGACATGGCCATGCATTGTATTCCTCCCCCTGCCACCAAATTGATTTAGCTGGAAGCTTATCTTCATCACCCCCGGCCGCGACAATTTCAGCTTCAGTATGTGCCAGACTGTAGCTGTGAAACCGCAGAACCTCGCCTGTTCCAAAGGCCGTTCCATCGACCTCGTAAAGCCTGACCTCATCGCCAGGCTCAAGCTTCTGATAATCTTCATTTAGACTCATGGTTTGAATGCCTGTTGGAAAGTTGCGGAAAGGGAGTAGTTCTCACCTCCCATCGGAGTGGGCTTATACTCGGCACAACGATATAACCCAAGCGGCTCAAGCGGAGGTTTCCACTGGAATGATTTTGTTCCTCCATGCCTGTCAAGAAAGGTTTTGATCGCCTGAACGTATTCTTCAGTCCCAACAAAATTCAGTTCCCACTGCTGGCTGCGAGGATTGAGGCCATCGCCGGAGATCTGCTCGTAGCCATCCCCAAACTTGGCGCTTCTCGTCCTGAATGAGACGGTTTGTGTCGGACTGACTCTGGGGCTCCAGGTAAAAGTTTCGATAGCCATGTTTATCGGGTTCCTTTCATTGCGTTCCAGATATCACCACCAGGTCGGATATCACGCATGACATTCTGCTTGTATCGCTGATCGACGTAACGGCCTACATCGGTACCGAATTGTTCCAGACCTGCAGGTGCCTGTGTCGATGTGTTACCGTTTGAATCGATGCTTATATAAACCTTCGGTGCCGTGTCACCTCCCGCTGCACCACTATTTACAGCACGCACGCCAAGTGAACCATCAGCTGCGCGGGTCAAAGGCATAATCGCTTCTGGTCCCGCCTCCCCCATTACCCCAGCCCCTTTCGCGAATGCGAAAAACGTAGGGTTATCTACGACCTGACCGCTGTAAGCGCTCAAATCTGAGGAGGAATAAACGCCTCCTTTAGCGTTGAACTGGAAGTTACTGCCATAGTCGGCAATGGCTGTTCCTGAACTGGCCGCCGCACCGCCTCCAACAGCTCCAAACACACTCGAACCTACGCTCATGATTGAGCTCAGAATCGTATTAGTTAGCAACGCCTGGGCTGCCATGTCGACGAGGTTTTGAATTATCGACTGAGTAAGCGTGGAGAAGAGGTTGATCATGCCCTCTTTAAAGGTCTGCGTTTTAGTCAACAGCCCCGTCAGAACATTAGTGGTACGCTCCCGGGTAGCATCCACCAGACCGATCGCCAGATTATTGAAGTCACTCTGTGAGCGATATAATTCCAGCGCGGTCTGATACTGAGCATCAGCAGAATCTTTACTACTCTTCTGCATCAGCATTTCGTACTGCTGCTTACTTACTGCTCCATTGCGATAATAGGTCTCGATCAAGCTTTGCTGCTGTACGAGTTGATTTCTTTGCTGGGCTAGCGGGTCAACGTCCCCGGCAAGCTCAAGCCGTGGCGCTGATAGAGCATTAGCCTGGGCCTGTAGGATTTGTCGGGATGTTTCCTGTGAAAGTGTGACACGCGCAGCCATGTACTCTTTTTCAGTAAGCAAGCGTGCATCAAAGAGAGACTTCAGCTCCTGACTTGCTTCCTTTTCCTGATTGATTGCCGAGCGCGCGGGTGAGTACTGCTCAGCAAGTTCTGCGCGTTGCTTCTGGTAATTCTCAGCATTCATCAGCAGCGTGCGCTGCAGGTCCTGCTCAGTGGCTCCATTTTTACGGGCAGCTGCGATCAGTTTTTCCTGGCTGGCTTTTTCCTGAAGATCAATTTTCCCAAGGCTGGTTGCATGAGCTTCTTCTATCTCCCTGCGCAACTGAAGGTACTGATTAACCGTTCCCTTCTTGGCCTTTTGAGTATCCTCACCGGTCCACGGAGTAGTGACACCCTCACCGGCCTTTGCCGTCTCCGCAGAAATAGTTTTGATATCACTTGCAAGCGATTTGGCTTGATCTGCAATCCCTGTCTGGACCAAAAATCGCGCCTTGCTGACGTTCTCGAGATTAGACTGCGTAGTTTCTAACCCCTTATTCACAGATTCGAGATCAGCTTCAGCTCGTTTTTTACTGTCTTCTACGCCTTTTTTCTGTCGGAATGGGTCAAAACCACCGAGACTATCAAGCCTGCTGTCTGCGTCCTGAATCTCCTTGATCAGCTGGTTGCGCTGGGTGACCTGATTTTCATACTGGTCTTGCAGGTCAATCTGCTTAACGGCCAGTTGTTTATCAGACATCTGCATCAGCGCAGCAGTAGTCTCAATAACAGCATCCTTGAGGTTAATTGCTGACTGCCGGGCATCCTTCGCCTGCTGATGAAAATACAGTAGCGCCGAACCCGCCAGCATTGCTGCGCCGAACGGTCCACCAACCAGTGCTAAAGCCCCGCGAGCAAGTCCAACGGCAACCGAGGCAGCCCGAGCAGATACTGAGACCTGGCGATTTGCTGCAGCCAGCTGCATTTTCGCTCGGGTTGCCAGATTCGTTTGCTCGGTTTCTTCTCGAATTAACCGGTTAAACTCCCCCTGGTAATTAACGTTCAGGCCTTGTTGCCTGGCGGTCTTCTCCATCTGGCGGTAGTACCCAAACTCGGCATCATTGCGCTTAAGTGTGGCGGCAGTTGCTTCAAGCGTTTTGCGTGCACCGTCAGCCTGGGCCGCAGCCGCAGCTCTTACAGCTGCCTGATTTTGTTGCCAGGCGCTTACGTTTTCACGAAGACCTGCAGTTAGTTTTGTCGAGAGAACGGGGATCAATGTGTACAAAGCTACGCTTGCAACAGCATTGAAATTATCTGTGAGCAGGTTTATTCCATCGGTTACTGACTGAATGCCTGAGCGCAGGGGGCCAGTACTGCTTTGACCAATCTTAATGATCATGCCTTCAAACGCACTGGTCAGTCCCATGATGTCGCCATTCAGGTTATTTACGCGAATAGCGGCCTGCTCATGCGCAGTCTGGGTGCCGGTGAGGGCCTGGGTTAATGCATCAAGTTTGCTGCGGTTGTCCACCAGCACGGAGGCCGCATTGATATTCTCAACCCCGAAAAGCTTTACAGCCTGTGCGGTAGAAAGATTTTTCTTCGACAGGTTTTCAAGCGCGCCACTGAGACCTACGACTGAAGGTTTCAGTGTTTTGTCAGTGCCTTTCTCAAGGGACAGGATCACGTTTCTTAACGCGGTACCAGCTTCACCGCCTTTGATTTCACGCTCTGCAAGAACCTGAATCGCTGCGTTCAGCGTTTCAAAGCCGACTCCTGCCTGTGCAGCGGCCACACCGCCATTTTTGATGGCTGCGGCTGTATCTGCGATTTCGGATGCCCCGAACTTGGCGCCAGCTGCCAGCACGTTGATATAACGGTCAGCTTCCTGAGCCCCTGCTCCGAACTGATTAAGTGAAAGGGCGAGAGTACGGGTTGCGTCAGGCAAAGTTGAGCCTGCGGCCTGAGCAAGCGTAAGCGCGCTCTTTGTCGCCGCAGTAAGCCCGCCTGCGGTCTGAAGAAGTTCAGGCTTAGCGGACGCCATCAACTTCAGAGCTTCCACAGCCTGGCTCGCACTGTATTCAGTGCTGCGCCCCATTTCCTGAGCCGCTTCATCGAGCGTCTTTAACTGAGTTCCCGTCGCACCAGTGATGGCTGACAGATCGGACAGAGCCTGCCCGTATTCCCGGGTTGTCGTGATGATTGCGCCAAGAGACAAACCGGCACCAGCAAAACCTGCCAGACGACCAGCAACACCGGTAATGGTTTTACCCATCCTGGCATAGGCTTCGTCTGTCTTTTTAGCATCTTCTTGCGCGTTACGGTTGAAACGCTTTGAGGAGTTCTCAGCATCGCCGTATGCGCCCATCAGCTGAGATTTAAAATTGGCTGCGTTGAGATGCAGCCCGACGGCAAGGGAGGCAACGTCAGCCATTACATTAATGCTCTCATAACGGCCGCACACTGATCGTCAACATTACTGACTGCAGCGGGAGGCGGGGTTTCAGGGGGTGGCCCACTCTCCTCGCCTGGACGGCTAATAGCACCGGTACGCAGGAAATACGCGCGCCAGTGGTAGAGAGTTTCTACCGGGAGTGAAGCTATCTTTGACGGATCGGGCTCGCCCCAGCGGTCAGCCAGCCAGAAAATCAGCTCAAGCCAGGGCGAGTTGGTTAGTTTTTTTCCGCATCCTCAAGCTTGCCCAGAGCATGCTTTTTAACGGTGGCAATTGCGTCCAGCAGCGCCACGTTGTCGTGCGCTTGCAGCAGCTCTGCTGCAGTTGGTTTGTCTTCAGTTGCGATAAGGCTGCCGTCAGGCTGAACGAGGCAGTCGACAATCAGCTGTACGCTGAGCTCTGAAGCTTTGCGGGCATCTTCAGCGATCTGACTGTCACGCAGCGCTTCTTCATGATCGATAAGTTCGCCAGCAGTCATTCGGCGAAGATGAACGGTGGTCCCAAAAATTTCTGTGGTAACAACGGCGCTTTTAGGCTTCAGAAGAGCTGATTTCAGTGCAGAAACATCGATAGTAGACATAGTTTTTCCTGAGAGTTAGATAATAAAAAGCCGCCAGAAGGCGGCCAATAAAAATTTTGGTAATCAGCTGCCCGCTGCAGTACCCCAGGTGATGTTGTTCTGTTTTCCCTGAACGGTAATCTGAATGACTTCACTTGCCGGGGCGGTGATTTCATTCATCTGCCAGCCGGACAGCGCCAGGATCATATTCGCTGTTCGTCCGTTTGGCAGTTCAACGTAAAACTGTACGGTTTCTCGGTTTTCTGCTGCGTTGAGGAAATCGGCAAAGTCCTGATTGGCTGGATCGTCGATAAAGCCCAGCGATTTTTCCGGGCCTTCAGGCAGGTCAGAAATAAACTGTTTGCTGGTATCAATCAGCGTAGTGCAGTCTACAAAGCTGCCCGTCTGACCTGTAGCACCCAGTGCTTTACAGTTGATGAGGGGTTTCATTGTTGCTACGTCGCTGCCCGCGGCGCCCCACATAACGACGGTGCCAGCAGGCAGCATCGCGTACTCTGGCGAAGTTTTGTCAGCCATAATTTCTCTCTCTTTGAAGGTGGCAGCGAGCGCTACCGATGGTTTTCAATGCGGTCGCGTATTTCTATCGCAAGGATGCGTAGAACTTTCGCTTTCTGATAATCCAGCGCTGGACGAATGAAGGGGTTGGCGACCTGCTTAACGGTCCCCATCTCCTGCGCCAGCGCTTTGATGAAGTGTTTTTTGCTCGGGCCAACACGAAGATAAACAACCGCATTGCCTTTAGCTTTCGAAGAAGATGAGCGGATTTTTATTGAATCGCGCATGTGCTCATCTTTTGCTGATTCGTCATAACCAGCATGCGCTTTCATATCCTCAAGAACAGGCTCAAGAGCCGCTTTCCCGGCATCCCGCAAAACCTGCGTACCAACCTTTTCACCAAGGGCAAGGAGTTGACGTTCGAGTTCATGAAGCCCTTTCACCTCCATGCGGATCATGATTACTCCTCATAAAAATAAAGTACGTAATCGCGGATGAGCCTGTACTGAACTTGGTTGCTGGTAAGGGTCACCTTGTCCTGCAGAATATTTCCACGCTGAACATATTGAACCGGATAACCTTCAAGCTCTCCGTGGATAATGCCTTTCCAGTGAGTCCAGATAGCTTTATCCAGTTTTACCAGCCCGGTGTAATCACCCACTTTGTACATAGAGATTTGAAAGCGGCCAGCTATCAGTCCTGTGCGCACCATGCCGTTTTCGATATCCGGATCTGAAATCAGCTGAAAAGTAATGCCGTTTTGCTCGTTGTCTGGCAGCAGGAGAGGATAAACAGCCATTCCGGACAGACGTTCAAGCGAAGTTTTAATTGCCTGTTCTATCATGTCGTATATCCCTTTCAGCCGTAATTACACATCGATCAGGATTGCTACGGTCAACAGCGCGTACGGTGAAGACCTCTTCATTCCACGTTATTTTCCAGTCAGCCTGAATGTCTGGACGAACCCGGATCGTGAATAGCCAGGTTTCAACTACTTGCTGCTGGTCGATTGTGCGGATTTTTCGATTGGATACGTTTTCAGCCTTTGCCCATACAGTCGCAACCACCACCGCGATTGACGGGAGAGGTTCGCCAAGCGGCCCTCGCTGAATTTCCAGTTTCTCTAATCTGATGCGTTTGTTAAGCTCGCCAGCACGTAAAGAACTCATAGGCCATAAATCCTGTAAGGCTGAAGAAGAGCTTCTACGGCGAAGGGAACCTGAGCCACTGTCTCACCGATAACCACAGATTCACGATTCGCGTACCAGTGACCTATCAGCAGTAACATGGCCGCTTTAACATCATCATTCAGTAGAATCGGGTCCGGGTCGTCTGCGTAGCCAGGGGAACTTTGATTTTCATAGAGCGTTCGCCTTGTCCATGTCTGGACGTAACGCGCAGCCGCACCGGTGTATAAAGTCAGCAGGGCATCGTCTCCGGAAAAATCGGTATCAATGCGGCAGTGCTGTTTCACCACATCAAGATCGACCATTATTTTTTCGCCTTCTTTTCCACTTTTACTTCCGGCTGTTCCTGCTGCTGTTCCTGCTGCTGTTCCTGCTGCTGTTCCTGCTGCTGTTCCTGCTGCTGTTCCTGCTGCTGTTCCTGCTGCTGTTCCTGCTGCTGTTCCTGCTGCTGTTCCTGCTCTGCAGGATTATCTGATTCATCGAGCATCGCATAACCTTTTTTAATGAGTTCACGCCCGTGCTGTTCCAGAGTTTCCAGCGGAAGCCCTTCAGTAACGACGGTACCGCCGAAATAAATCGGTTTGAGTGCAATCAGTTTCATTTTCCCACCTGTAAAAGCGGCCCGAAGGCCGCAGTGTTTATTAGCTACCGGAACCGGTGCTGAATGAACCGTACACGAACGCCTCAGGGCGTTTCACAGCCAGCGCCAGACGTTCTTCGCAGCGAATGGAGATCATGTTTTTCTCGAAGTCGTCGGCGTTTTCGGTGGAGATAACCACGTTGGCATCTTCACGATCGAACAGTTGAGCTGCGGCATTGAATGCGCCTGTCAGGAATTTGCCCTGGAAAGCTGCTGCCTCAGTTGCTACCACCGGAAGCCCCCAAAGCGTAGGGCCAGTCAGAGATGCCGGGTTAGCCAGGATATAGCGGCCCAGACTGTCTTTCGTGAGCTCAATTTTCGCCCAGTCGATGAAGTGCAGAACGTGGCCAGATGCAGGGAAACGAGCCAGTTGAGCCTGAAGCATTGCCAGGCGCAGATCATCAATCCCGTTCTGGCTCTCAACATAAAATGCCGGGTCGAATGCTGAGGCCTGAGGAACGATGCCGTGCAGGTGCACACCAGTTCCGTCGCCGAACAAGATTTCCTGTTCCTCAACATATTTCAGGCCGTAACGCATCTCAGCGTCAACCGTAGACTGGAGTTGAGCGAAATCGTCAAGGATCTGCTTGGATGCCTTAAACATGTGCGCGATGGTTGTCACCGGCGTGATTTTAGTCGCGAATTCAATATTGCTGTAAGGTTTGGCAGTCCCCTCTGCAACGACTTTCGCTGCATTGGTAAAGCCCGTTTGCTGCACCCAGAAAATAGCCGGTGAAGATGTGCGTCCAGGCGCAATCAGATCACGAATGAAGAGACGCTGTTTTGGTGCAGTGTCGATGCCAGGCAGTCGCTGTGGTTCAACCACGCCATCTGCAACATCTGTAGAAAGCAAGGCCGCGTGAACTGGGACGCTTACGCGCTTATTGCCTTCAACGCTCGCGGCAAAGGCCTTCAACGCCTCGCTATTAATCACCACCTGTCCAACAGTTTCGGTAACTTTAGCAGCGTTGTTCAATGGCATTTGGGCAACATGCTGTTCCAGCTCACCAAGGCTGGCCTTAAGGGTTTTTTCAGCTTCCTTAAGAGCATTGAGCTCTGTCGCCATTTTATCTACAACATCTTTGGTCTGAGCTGAGAGCTGACCATTCTTTTTCGCTTCGGTCAGTGCCTCTTCTGCTTTCGCGTTGAATTTGCTGGTTGCATCTTCAATGCTGGCAGTGACTTTTTTCAGAATTTCGTTTACTTCAGACATAAAGGGTCCTTATTTGACTAACGCCGCAAGAGCGCTTTCAAGTGAATTGAGGGTTTCAGGTTTGATATCTTCGGCAGCGCCCGGCGTACCGTCGTTGGTGGTGACAGCGCCAGGCATGCCACCGGATAAGGCTTTAATGAGTTTTCTGCGCTCAGAGCGCGGGGTGTTGGTTTTAGCCAGCAGCGCATCAAGTTTTCGAAGCGCGGCCGCGGGTGATTCATCGCCATCGCTGACCGCATCAGCAGAAAGAAGGCTGTCTGCCAGTCCCTTCGCCACAGCGTCACTGCCACCGATATAACTCTCGGCATCCATCAGTTTCTGAACAGCTGCCATATCAAGGCCGGAACGCGCCGCGTAGATGTCTGCCATAGCGTTATCGAATGGCTCCAGAGACTGTGCCAGTTCCGCAAAGTCATGGCGGTTACCCATCGCGTAGACCCAGCAGTTGTGGATCATCAGGAAGGCACCACGACCGATCTGAATATCATCCCCGGCCATCGCAATGACTGAGGCGGCGCTGGCGGCAATGCCCAGCACCTTCACCGTTACACGGCCTTCGTATTCGCGGAGCAGGTTATAAATAGCCAGCCCCTCGAACATGTCGCCGCCCGGCGAGTTGATATTCACCGTGACGTCGGCACCGTTCATTGCCCGAAGCGCACCGGCAATACGTTTAGCTGTTACCCCTTCGCCCCAGTAGTCCTGCCCGATAACATCAAAAACAGAAATGCTGTTATCGTCGGTGGCCGCCGCTTTGATTCCGCCGTCCCAGCGGTCCAGTGCGGACGGTAATGTTTCACAGGTAACGCGCGCGCAGGGGCGACCCGCCGGTGCTACCGGAAGTTGTTTTTTGCTCATCAGGAAAGTGCTCCTAAGCGGCCTGTTTCAGCGGAGATTGTTCAAAGGAAATGTCAGGGAATACGTGGTTATGCAGCTCTCGCAGGGCGAGGGCCTGAACAGCAGGGTTGTTGCTTTCAAGGTTTTTCAGTTGCGTCAGGTTGAGCTGAACCGTGTAAATGTCGCCCCCTTCAATCGGTGGCATGTTCTCAAGACGACGAACGTCATTACGGGACATCCAGCCATTCTGAAGCGCGCTGGTATAGTATGCCGCGCGACCTGCACTATCGGCTCGCAGTAGACCTTCAACAGAGAACTCTGCAAACACTTCATCATCGCTGTCGAGTAAACACCGGCCAATTTCCTGCTCAATATTCACCAGCAGCGGTCGAAGAGTATGAGTCAGGAACTGCAGGTTCATGCCCTCAAGGCTAGATGCCCAACTGCTTTGTTTCGTGGTGTGGCCAACCATGAAAGGAGGCACCCGAAACCAGCGGCAGATTTCCTCAATACTGAATGAGCGGCTTTCCAGCATCTGGGCGTCTTCAGGATTCATGGTAACGCCCTGGTACTTGAGCCCTCCCTCCAGCACCATTATTTTTCCGGCATTCTTTGAACCGGTGAACTTTGCCATGTATTTCCGGAGCCTTTCCCTCTGCTCATCGTTTAATGCTTGCTCCGCTGTCAGGAAGCCAGAACTCTGTAACCCTTGCTCGAATATTTTTGCCGCAGACTCTTCTACCGCCATCGCAGAACCGATCACATCCCGTCCAGTCTTCATCGGCATCATGCCGCAAACGCCATCCAGACCGAACCCGCGAATATGCATGATGTTTTTGACGGGAATGACGCGCTCGTTACCGTTTTCAGTGTATTTGTATTCCAGCGCCCCGGTCGTGAGACGTTTAACCACCATGTTCTGCGGCAGCAAAGGCACCAGCGAAACCAGGCGGTTTGCGATGAATTTCTTCTCAATGAAGGCGTTCCCGCGCAGGCAAATACTGGCGACCACCATCAACATAAAGCGTGATGGTGTCATTTCTGAATTGGGTCGGCGGCACAGTATCGAATAGGCCGGATGATCGGTTGCCGCTTTACGCGAACCGTCAGGCTGTCGAACGTATATTTTCAGCGGAAGGGTTGAAATAGACTCGCTTAACAGTCTTACACATGCCCACACAGCCGATAGCTGGATGGCTTTATCGGCCGTTACCACCTTTCCGCTGCTGCTGGTACCAAACCATTCCTCCCAGAATGTGCCGGTAGTCAGGCTGATAGGCACACCAAGCCAGTTAAGCAGAGCACTTTTAACCCTGCCTGGCCGTTTGTTTTTTTTCATCAGAAACCTACCATGATGGGATTATTGAAGAATCCGGAGAGATCCTGCTGGTCGTTGCCACCGTTAACCAGAACGCGGCTCATTGCTGTGAACAAAGCCGCAGGGCCATCAATTTTGGCCTCTGGTGTGGACTTATTCGGGAAAATGTTCTCGTTCCGGTCAGGTTTGACGGTTACGTTGGACATCATCCAGTTCATCACCGGGTGATCGCTGTGATGGAAGCGGCCACCGTATACCAGCGCTTCGACCTCTTTCATCGCCTCAGAGAAATTGCGAACCGTCTGCGGCACTTCCACCAGCGGCAACCCTTCTTCTGCCAGCGCAAGGCTGAACTGCGTCGCACTCCACGGGTCGAAGCCAATTTCTTTCAGGCTCTCGCCAGCAACCCACAGCTGTAGCTCTTCCTTAATCTGAGCATGGTCGATTACATCACCGTCGGTAAGGATCAGCTTGTCCATCCCGGCCCACTTACGATAGAGCTCTGCCATCTGGCGTGAACATTTCTCAAGGCGTCCTTCCGGTAGCCAGAATTTGAAATCCGCATGAACGTGGCCATCTGGCGCCCGCCAGACTTTCGCGGCCGCACAGATATCAATTTTGTTTGACAGGTCAACGCCCACCCAGGAAGGATAGGTTTTAAGTTCGTGCTGCGGGGCGATAAACTCGCATTTCTCCCATTTCATCATGTCCATCCAGGCTGACTCAGCGGTAACCCAGATATTCATGTGCTTGGTGAAAAAGTTAATTCTGGCCGAAACCTGCTCTTTCGCTTTTTTAGCCAGGCGGCGCAGGTCATCCCAGCGCTTACAGATACCCAGCCCCGGATTCGCCTTCTGCCAGACTTTTTCATCAAAGGGATCGTCACCTTCATCTAAGGTGTAGATAATGGCAAAAAACGTATCGTCTTTTACCAGCCCACGCAGCACCTTGATGGCGTAATCACGCAATTCGTAGCAGATGCCCTCTTTGTTGAAACCGGCGGTGGTGATACCGAAAAGCAGCGATTGCAGACGTGCGCCGGTTGCCGTCTCCAGAACGTCCCAGACGTCACGGGTTTTGTGAGCATGCAGCTCGTCGACGATAGCGCAGTGGATGTTCAGACCATCGAGGTTGTTCGCATCTGATGACAATGGCTCGAACTTAGAGGCCGTTTGCTCCTGGTAAATAGCGAGCTTGTTGAATTCGAAGATCCGCCCAAGCGTGGCTTTCGCCTTCTTGACCATATTCTTCGCGTCTTCAAAAACAATTCGTGCCTGGTCACGGGTGGTTGCAGCGGAATAAACCTCCGCACCGCCCTCGCCGTCGGCACCAGCCATATAAAGCCCCACGCCGGAGCAAAGCGTTGATTTGGCATTTTTACGGGCCACCTCAACATCTGCTGTACGGAAGCGCCGAACCATTACTGGACGACCGCTGCCGTCGTTACGTAAAACGGTTTCTCCCGTTTCCTCGTTAACCAGCGGGATCACGAAACCAAAAATATTAATCAGGATGAAAACGTGCCAGTCCATCAGCTCAATAGGCTGCCCTGCCAGTGCGCCTTTTACGTGAGGTACAAAATTATAGAAATTCAGAATGTGCTGCGCGCGCGGTTCACTGAAGAAAATACCGCGCTCTTCGCCGTGTGCCAGATCGTCAAGAAAACGCTGACAGGCAAGGCGCACATACTCACAGGCAATAATTTCCCCCGCCACTACCCTCTCGGCGTAGCGGATGCCTTCTGCAACCTTAGCCATTAATCCCTCGCTTTCATAAACTCGGCCAGCGGATCAACCGCATCAGGGCCTTTTGCATTCACTTTCGAGCGACTGGCGGGCGTCATACCGAACTCACCAAGCATGGCGCGCAGACGTTTCCAGGCATCAGCTTTCATGATGGCGGCGGGATGAGCCTTGATCAGCACATCACCGTTCTGCGTTTCGGTCCGGTAGGTGTAGCCCTCAACTTCAAGCGTGTCGCAGTGATGCCGGTATTCGGTATAGGCCTCAACCAGCAGCTCAAGGGCTCTGGCATCAAGCTGAGACATCACACCGATAGCATCAAGCTCGTCGGCCATCCGTTTAAACCAGTATTTGCCCTGCTTGTCGAAATGCTTCGGCGTTGGGGGTACCCCTGAAGGGGGTTTTGGTTCGTTCTCATTGATCGGGCGTTTAGATGGGTTACCCCTCACCAAACGTAGATGGGTCGGGGTTTTCGGTGGTCCAGACATAATCGAAAACTCCTATTAATCATCGAATGGGGGACCCCATAAAAAAGTTTTCTAACCTGCGGCGATGTGAAAAGAGGTTAGGCGGCGGTCCTTTAGGCTGATTTCCCTGAGGTTTTTACCCGCCCTCCCCCAGACTGCGCAAATGAGAGCTGATATCATTTAACCGACTCAGGCACGATTTTCGCCAGTTTCCGGCTCGGGGGACCACTGTTACCAATCCGTGGGCTGAACACCTTACTGATGTCCCAGCCCGCCTTCAGTCGATATTCAATCGAGTTTCTCGAAATCCCCAGGTAATCAGCCCATTCGTTAAGGCACATCGTCTTACCATGAGCGGTATATCTGCGATCGGATTTCTCTCGCATTGTCCTTCTCATCTTGTCTACGCCTCGCTTCTGATTGCACACAGGGCAACTTGGCACAAGATTGTCAGGCTCGTTATTGGTCTTACAGTCATCGAGGTGGTCGATGTGAAGGGTGTCCCAGCCAACGGTTTTTGCACACCAGTGACAACGGAACGGTCCAGCCCCATGTTTGTCGTAATAGACTTTCCGGTGCTCGTAAACACGAGGACTCCCACATGCCAAAGGATGATCGGGCGCATACACCAGCAGATATCCGCCAGTGTGCTCCAGCTTGCCATCCTTTCTTGTGCTGAGCTTCTCTGTCGTTCCATGACGCCGGACGCGCATGTAGTGCTTTTCACAGTAGTGGCTGTTACGGGATCGTACCGATAATTCGCATCCATCCACTATGCAGGCAGCATGGGCGTGCGGAAGCCCTGAACCATGTTTCGATTCAGTCATCTTCACCTCGTTACTTAATTTCTGTTCAGGCGCTCGCGTGCTGTCTTGGCTTTATGGCAGCCGCGGCAAATTGATTCCAGATTAGAGAGATCGTCAGTACCGCCGTGAGCTTTCGGCTTGATGTGGTCCACCGTCTCAGCGGGTGTATACCTTCCATTTCGCAGGCATTCCTGACAAAGGTATTTGTCTCTGTCGAGAACGATTGGGCGCAGCCTGTCCCATTTGCTGCCATAGCCTCGCTGATGTCTGCTCTGTCCTCGCTGATGCTGCTGCCAGCCTTCGTTAAGGTGCTGGGGACAATAGCCTGAGCGATCAGTGGTTGTGCCAGGGCAGCCACGCTTGCGGCATGCTCTCGGTATTAACGCAGGCATCAAGCTAACCTCCACGCCCGGCGGCGTTCTGTACGTGGCGCTGAGTCAGGGTGACGCTCAACAGGCTCACCATCAGCATGATCCACGAGCGAGTAACACGGATAAACCACCGCGCCGCCATAGGCATCCCCGACTGCATAGTCGGCTGGCTTACTGCTGTCCCATCGAGAAAGGACTCGTTCAATATGCTGAGGCGGTACGCTGTAGCACACGCCGTGTATAAGGCGCGGCAGCGTGATGAAGTCAGACCGTGTCTTGTCAGCAACAATCAGACGTTCGGCTACCTGCATCTGATACTGTGGTGGTCGGCCAGTGCCCAGGTAAAAACTCACCAGCGATTCCGGGAAGCGGTTAAGCCAGCTCGTGACTGAAGTGAAGAACAAGTCCACTGGCATCGCATCATCTTCAACAACAACTACCCGGCAGGTTTGTTCTGCTGTCCACTCAAGCGCACGCCGATGATTCCAGTTCGCACCGTGGTTACCGTCATCAATCAGCAAATGTGCGCCTAAAGCCGAGGCCAACGCCTCAGCCTGCTGCCGTCTGGCGTGATGACCTACCACCACAAACTTAATCTCTTCAGCCACCAGCAAATCTCCATAAAAAAAGCCGCACGATGGCGGCTACTGTTTGAATATCAGGGTGTTACTTTGCATTAACCCTGGTTAAGGTAAGCATTCAGCCCGTCAGTGGTGGGACACTGGCGCACTCAATGAAGAGGGATGGCTGATTACCTCTTTTTAAGGGAATGAAATGACTTACAGGTTTGAAGAATTAATTTCCACCACAATGCCTCTGCCCGATAACGAAACCGCCATATATTCTATGCAAGCTGCTTACGCAGTCTTGGCAAGAACATTAAATGACGAGATGCCAGGGTTTGCTGAGAAACTTTTAACCAATATTGACCGTGTATACGTTCAGAATGAAGGTCAGGCAGCAACACAAAATGTATTAGCTCAAATTGGACTTATGATTAAAACCTTAACAGACGGACAAAATTAACACTGTTAATTTTGATTAAAATCTCATCTTTAGAGATTTGCATGCAAGCGGTCCGATCCTGGACCGCTTTTTGCGGATGTTCATTTTTTTTAGATACATCAATATCTTTGTTTTGCTTCATAACTATCCTCACTTATTTATGTTTCCACCAGGCGCACTCTGTGCCGATGCCCTCAGTTTTGAAAACGGTGTGAACCAGAGGGCCGGTGACCAGCCTGTCAGCAAATGACTGCGCAACGATACCGAACGCCAGCATGTCACCTACCGCGGCGCCAGCCTGTTCTTTCTTCCAGAAACGATAACTCTCGATCCGGTAGTAAAGACGGATGATGCCGTGAGCGAACGACATTACATCAGCGCGGTTGCCACCCAGCAGGCCAGCGTTAAGCATTACATCGTTTCGGTGCGCTTCAATGAACTCCTGATAGATACGCTCTGGATGATTCTGCTTTGCCCAGGTGTCGGCGTAGGTCTTTGGTTCTGAACCGACATACACCTTTCCGGCTTCCATTTCTTCCCACGGCGCGCGAAGCATTTCGACATCGGTACCATCAGTACACCAGACGAACCGGTATTCAGGGTGATCGTGCAGGTGCTGCCAGATGTGCAGCCAGCGACGAAAGTAGACATTCATCTTCACGTCAGGGACGCGGTACAGCTCAACGTCTGCCGGTGCCGTATGCAGCTCATCCACCAGCGCAATACGTCCACAATTCCGAAGCGATGCCGCCCACCTGGTCAGCATGTCAGGAGAGGCGGTCATTTTCGTACCGCGCTGCGGGTCGGGCTGACTAGTCAGTAGCGTAGTGATAACCACGTCTCGCTGCTGGCGGTATTCAACGTAACCGGTAAACTCGGCATCACGCCGTTCGTTGTGAATTTTAACGTTACGTTCCACCAGCGCCTGCCTGTCTGGTTTCGGTACCGAACGCTCCACTGCCTCATGCTCATCGAGAGAATGAATCAGCTTTTCTGAACCGACCACATCACCGTAAGCCCATGTCGTCAGGCCAGCATTATGGATGCGCAGGGCGAGGTCGCTGTGTTCGTACATGCCGCGACCATAAACCGGATCGAATCCGCCCACCTTCTCGATGGCGCTGCGGTGGTAATAAAGCATCACCCCGCGCTGACCGGTGTAAGCAACATGCTTATCATCACGGTACAGCTCCGCCATGTCGTTCAGCTTATTGCGCCCGGCCAGATCCAGAAACTGATAAGCCAGGTGCGGCTCTGGTGATTCGATGTAGGGAAGATGCCAGTTATCGGCGATCGGCCAGGCGTCGTCATCCCATAAAAACAGATGCTCACACCCGGCATCCATCAGGGCTGACAGGCTGGCGTTCTTCGAAGCAACAATGCCGAGTGATATTTCATGGCGAAGCTTCTGTACGCCGTCTGGAACTACAGCGGCAGGTTTCGAACCATCATCGATAACAACCACCAGCGCACCGGCTGGCAGATGCTTCATGTGCTGCTCAATGGCGCGCGTTAAAACGTCTGGCCGGTTGTGGGTAGTGATGGCAATGCCAATCCGTGATACTGAAGCGCAGGCAGGAACAAACGGGACACCATCAATAGTGACCTGCATAATTTCTCCATCGGGGCTTATTGACGCTTAATGGTTACCTTCCCGTAAAGCGTCTGTCGCTTCACTTCGCCGTACTCCGCCTTAATGTATCCGCGCTCATCGGTCACGGCGGCAATTACCTCGCCTTTTTCATCATCAGCAGTGAATACGTGCTTAACTTCAACGCCATTGATATAGACTTTATATCGTTCCCGAGCGAGATTAATTTTCCGCCCCGGATCGTCATCCAATACAGTGATACGCATACATCCTCCCTCAGAGTCCACTCGACCGTGTATTCCAGAGGATGCCGCCTGGCTTGAGCGCATTGCGAAGAGCGTCGTTCACCGCTTCGTGCATCGCCTGTTGCAAGCCAACTACTGAAGCTGTTTGCGCATCAATCTTTGCCTGGAGGGCTGCGAACAAATCGCTTTCGCGTACGGCGGAGATAATGGCTTCGCACATCTCATCATTGAGGCTGGTTTTGGTGGCATTATTACCATCAGCGGGATTAGCCTTATCATGACTAATTGCTCTAGGGAAGCCACCAAAAGACAAACCAACATTGAATGTCGTCTTTTCATTATTGCTTGCTGATTGAGCGGCTTCATGCACCTTATAGCGATCGGCCAGAAACTCAACCTTGCTATTCTCACCTTCAACACCGAGGGTCATGCCAGCTTCGTGCGGCTTGCCTTTGCCGGCGACGTTTAATTTAACGCTGTAGCTCTTAGACAATACGGCATCGTCGATCTTCGCATCGGTAACGAACACCTCGCCGTTATTAATAATCAGCACCCCGTTCTTTTCGAAAGTCCAGCCATCTTTCAGGACTTTGAATGCATCGCTGTTACGGATTTTGTCATCCAGTTCGTCAACAGCCTGTTGTGCGCCTGATGTGTCCAGCTCAACACGAAGCTTCATTGTGCGTACCAATGGTGCGCATGAGTCATCAGGTACAGATGGTCCTTTATCATCCACTAGCGCTTGCGGACGCTTATTTACCGTGACAGAGGAGGGAAAGTACTCTGGGATACCATTCACCTCACGGCGTGCGCCCCACGCATCATATTTTGCCGTGCCAGCCGCGCTTTGTAGTTCGATTCCTTCATCGGTTTCGATAACGTGAAGGCTACGCATTGCATCTTTTAGGCTTAAAGTTTTTTTCATGTTTACTACCCTTTTAGACGTGAGCCTGTCGCACGGCAAAGCCGCCGAAAGTTAACGGTTTGCCCAGGCTCACAGCTGAAAGACTTTCTTTGATGTGCGCGTGCGATGCGCAAAGAGGAGTTACGCTACTGCAAAGATCATTTTATCCCCTATAGGGGATGGTTAATATTTATCACCCGTAGAGGATAAGAGGATATATTGGGGCTGTCAGCGTAATGGAAAATTAACGTTTAAGATGGTTTTAGCTATTGATAAGCCAATCTATTTATCTTGTAGTGCCTGATAATCACGCTTTTATTTAAAAACAAATGGTTGCGAAAGAAGAAGGTGGCAAATGTATTTCACCTGGATATTGTTATCCCTTCCCATAACGTATTCTTTGTGGGTCTCAGGCAAAGAACGGCAGCAACTGACTACACGTGGATATCTCTCCAGCATGTGTTCACATACAAGAAATGAATTCATAACGGCATTTAATTTAATTCTTAGATCTCTTACTTCAGGCCTTTTCTCGATACGGATTTGCGGAGAGGCAAGGTTTACAGGTAGCTGTGATAATGCATTTGAATATTCAGCCACTGCCATTTTAAGAGCCATTTTAGCTTTTAAAGCCTCCTGTTGGCGCCAAACACGCATTGCCCACCATGCTACGCCCGCAGTTGCAGCTGTAAATATTGCAGATACCGCCGCCCATATAGTTGACCAAGGCCAAGAGCAGATTACTTGAAACATGAAAACCCCCTTTAAATTAGGAGGATATTTTATACCACAGACGCTCAGTAAACACCTGTCGTTGCGAGACTAAACGAGTTTTCTACGTTTAAAGTCCAGAGGAGAGACTGTGTCAGAGCCTCATGGATGAGGCTCTATTTCCCTTGGGTCTGCTTATCCCATTCCTCGCGGAACTTGGATGGGTTATCGAAACCCTGAGTACATTGACTATTTTGCATGCTGCCTTTCCTCTTCGATTTTGCGGATTGCCGCTTTATCCAGATTGCACTGCCCCAGCGCCGTATAGAGCTGAGCGTTTAACTCAAGACTTGCCTGCCACGTGAACGGAATAGCCATTCCGGGGATCGGCGTGTCTGCTGTCAGGTCAGCGCTTATCGGAACCACTGGAGCCGGGACGTAAACTGTCTGCGTATTCCCGCAGGCTGTCAGCAGCGGCAGAAGGAACAAGCTGGTTAGCGCACGGATCGCCTTCAAGCGCCTGCCTGATGTAGACAATGCGCGTTTCGCCTTTTTTGGCCAGTTCGTTCTTTGCATTCTGGGTAGCCTGTGAGATATCGCGAATGAGGTTCATCGTGGTGATCACGTTATTGGTGATCGCCTCTGATGTGTCGGCCCTGACCGTCGCCTTATCGCGCTGGTCTTTGTAGGTGATGGCGTTGTCGCGGTAGTGGTTAATCGCCCAGGCCATGGAAACCAGCAGGCAGATAACGACAGCGCAGATGATTGCGGTTAATCGGCTCATTTCTGGCCCCACTCGCAGACTTCACGCTCAATCTCGCGCCGGGTGATCAGCCCCTTCCACTGCTTGCCACCGGCATACGTCCAGCGTCGCAGTTCTTTGCATGCCCCCGGCACGTCTCCGGAGTTCAGCTTCTTCAGCAGCGTCGAGCTGGCAAAAGCACCAGAGCCAACGTTGTAGGTAAAGGAGTAAAGCGCTGCACGGGTAGGCTCAGGGATACGAACCTTGATCAGCGGGTCGATAGCATTTGCCACTTTTCGCAGATCCGCCTTCAGGAGGTTGTCGCACTCTTTGTCGGTGTAGCGGTGACCGCGGCGAATGTCGGCACCGGTGTGCCCATCGCAAACAGTCCAGACGCCGACCACATCCTGATAGGCGTAATAACGCCGCCCTTCCAGCCCATCCGCATTGCCCAGCATTACTGCAGCAAGGGTGATTGCTCCGGATCCGCCAACGATGGCACCCACCAGCTTATTCCTCAACGTTGGGTTCATCTCGGCTCCTGCTGCGTCGGTTGTCTTCGCGGATCTTGAAATAGAGATTTGTCAGATACGTCAGTACGGCAATGATGATACCCACCAGCACGCCGATAGCGTTCCACTGCTCGGGGCTGTAGGCATTAAGCATGCCGTTTAGGATGCTCCCGGCTGAAGCGCCATAGGCAGCACCAGTGGTTATTTTTTCCATGCGATACATGCTCTCACCTCGCGTAGTTAGCGGGTGCTGTTCGTGTAGTGGGAAAGGCCGTCAGACACGATAGCTACGGGGCATCTGGAATTGATTGTCTGCTGCCTGAAGTTATGACCTGTTGAATTCGCCAAAGTATTTTTTGGCTGCTTCTTGATAGGCCTCATGAGCCTCATGCTTGGTCATAAAGTTTCCCAAGCTGATAGCCTTTTTATTAACAACAATCCTTGCTCGCCATGGTCTTTTAATCCGTGGAGAGGATTCGAAATGAACACCCTTAAAGCCAGATTTGTTGTTTTTATATTTGGTCTTGTTTTGCCTGTTCTGTGTTGGCGTACAAAGGCGCAGATTTGTAATTCTGTTGTCGCTCTTGTCGCCGTTGATATGGTCAATTTCCATACCTTCAGGGATAGATCCCTTCGCCACGATCCAAACTATTCGGTGTAGGCCAATCACCTGACCCAGAGCGCTGACCATGTGGTAACCACACTTGTTAACATAAATTGGGTTTTCCCCGGCCTTTGCTGTACTTGAGTTGGCTATCCTGACAATGCTCCCGACATCTGGGTCGCAAAAGAAGTATTTTTCAATCTCTTCCTTGGAAGGATCTTTTAACATGGCGTTTGCCTTCTTTGAGATGAACCTTTGCCGCATAGGAAATCAGCCCGTCGAGGCTCGCCAGCACTAACTGACTTCCTCAAAGGCTCATTTCAAAGTGAACGGTTCGACGTTAATGGGGAGCGCATGCGAAGCGCGAAAAAAACCCGGCGACAGGCCGGGAAGATGAGGGTAAGGCAATGTAGGCTCTCTGGCCGAAGGGTCCCAGGTAGTGGGTTCTGGTGCCGGGCAAAGGAATCGAACCTCTGACGCGCAGCTTACAAGGCTGCCGTTCTGCCACTGAACTAGACCGGCGAATTTGGCGGGACAGGAAGGATTCGAACCTTCGACCATTCGGTTAACAGCCGAACGCACAACCTCTGTGCTTCTGACCCTGAAAAAAAAACCCGCAACATGGCGGGCTTTTCGGAGTGAATTATCTACAGGCGTTATACTCCATAATCAGAAGCATACAGGACAGTTTTATGCAAAGTCAACACTAACGTGCAAAAAAGTGTCGCCATTTTCTCCGATCATATTAATAAGTTGTCGCCTTCTCAAATTCCACTGCTGCGTGACGCTCCCCCTGACGCAGAGTGTCCACCAGCATTTCATAGAAGGGTTTCCAGTTGCGTGACCATGATGATTGATGGAGGTCCGGGAGACGCTTCAGAATGGCACGGTGTACCGTCGCCGAGGAGATTGCAGAAAATCCATTTCCGCTGCAGCGCTCGCAGGTTTTAAACACCGGAGCGCCGCGCTCGCTTGTGGCCTTGCGGTCTAGAACCTCGCCTTTACCGCCGCAACGACAACGGGCGCTGATCGTTCCCTTGCCTTCGCAAGCATCACAGACCGCCGGTACAACCTCTGTTACCTCTGTCCACTGCTCCCAGTCAGACGGTCGAACAGCACGAGAGCGGCAGGCCCAGCATGGAGCTTTACCCCATGGGTACGAAACCTTGCGGGTAATCTGCTCGCGAGTTGTTCGTCCGGTACCACTGCAACTGTGACACGTCACGCTGGTAGCCGCTGAACGTGAGTAATCAGCAAAGGCAAATTGTGCCAACATCTGCATACACCATCCGAACTGGCCACCAGCTGCTTTGCGAACATTCTTCGGTGCGACATCCATCGCATATCGCGCCAGTGCCTGAACTGCGAGCTGTTCATCCGTTTTGCTGATTCCCGCTTTACCGAAGAACGCCGCCAGGCCGAAGCGCGCACGGCTGCTGGTGGTGCCAATCGCCGCCATTACATCTGTTCCTGTAAGGCGATCCGGAGAAGTTCCTTTCACGTCATCGCTGATGTGCATTCCCTGAGGACTAAAATGTTTGAGTGATGCTTCCAGTTTCATGCGCTTGCCCCCGCTGTTTTAATGGTTTTAATAGTCTGCATTGCTGGATTGCCTATCTTTTGCGTATCGTCTGGTTTGAGTTTTCTGCTGTGGCGCCGAACGCTGCTTTGCTAACTCCTGGTCAATTGGCAGGAAGTGCCCGTTATAGAATCGACGGTAAATCGTGCCTAGTTCACCGTTTCGCTGTTTGGTCACGTTAATTTCCGCGATCCCTTTCGCTGGAGACTCAGGGTTATAAACTTCGTCGCGGTAAAGCATCATGATCAGATCAGCATCTGCCTCGATCTCACCCGAGTTTTTGAGGTCTGAGTTCATCGGTCGCTTATTGGGCCGCGACTCAACGCCACGAGAAAGCTGGCTCAGGGCAAGCACCGGCGTTTTATTAGATTTAGCCAGACGTTTTAGTCCTTTTGACACCTCGCCGACGGCAAGGTCATATCGTGCAGTGCTTTCGATTTTGATGAGTGCCAGATAATCCACCACCACCAGCGCTATTTCCGGATGCGCCAGTTGCAGGCGGGTAGCTATCTGTTGAATCTGATCTACTGTCAGATCGGTGGAATCAACCATCCAGATGCTACGACCAGTCAGCCGTTCTACACCGTTTGTCAGCCTGGCCCAGTCCTCATCATCAAAATCAGCAGCCTTTTTCAGGCGTGAAACCGACATACCGCCGGCAGCAGATACCATTCGCTCACCGATCTGGATGTTTGGCATTTCCATGCTGAAGAACAGCACACCACGGCCCTGCTCAGAAACCTTGTCGATGATATCCAGCGCCAATTCAGTTTTACCCATCGACGGCCGCGCAGCGATAAACACCAGGTCTGTTGGTTCAATGCCGCCAGTCTTTGCGTCCAGCTCTTCGATACCTGTCATGAGGCTTCTGGCTTCTTCAAGCCCACGGTTGCGCGCATCTACCCGATCCACCACAGCAGGAAGAATGTCGTCGATATGAACTGGCTGAACGGTCTTTTCTTCCAGAGAAATTGCGGCAATGCTGTTCTGTGCAGCCCTGAATGCCGATAAAGCCGCATCACCATTGTGAGCACTACGCAGATCTGCCAGCGCCCGTTCAATCACAGCTTCAGCGTCGCGAACTGCCGCGTTACGCTCCAGCGTGGAAACGTAGGATACAAGCGCCGACTTAGCCCAAGCGATACGGCTCGAGTCCAGAATAATTGCGCTGTGCTTTGGCATGTTTTCGCAGAGCAGTACAGGGTCAATAACGCCGGCTCCACGCGCCTGACGGCAGATCCCTGTGTAGATTTCCCGATACTGCGGTACCGAGAAAGCGGTGGCCGGCACCCTGGAAAGAATATCCAGTACCTCAGGGTCGGCTCCACGCAGAAAAATTGCGCCGATCACCGCACCTTCCAGATCTTCATTTTTCCAGACAGGAGTCATGCTACAACTCCTGACGCGATGGCACGGAAACTTCCCCAGCCAAATGCCAGACGGTTGCGGCCACCATCTGTAACCCTGTCCACGATACGTTCACCAATCATCTCTTTCAGCTGGTCGAAGGTGAGATTGCTGATCAGGATTGTCGGGAGAATGCTTTCGTACCTGGCATTGATAATTTCCTGAAGGATGGTCATTTCAGTCGGACTGCCGAACTGAACGCCCACCTCGTCGATAATTAGCAGATCCAGTGAGGCGAAACGTTCAATGACATCTTCCTCGGTCATTTCAGCATTGTGGCGCCACGTGCTTTTCACGGCTCGGGTGAGACGCATAACGTCTGTGATTTCCACTTTAGCGAGATGTCCGCGGATGATGCTCTTTGCCATGGCCACTGCCAGGTGGTTTTTTCCGGTGCCGCAATTGCCGGTCATAACAAGCCCGGTACCGGCATTCAGTCGCTCAGGCCAGCTGCTGGCATAACGCTGGCAGGCTGCGAGATTCTTGGCAGCATCCGGGTTGATAGCCTGGTAGTTATCGAATTCACATGCTTCGAATCGTCTTGCGATGCCGGAATTGTCCATCAGGTCGGCTACGCGTAATGTACGCAGACTGGATTCAATGTCAGCAAGTTCCGCTTTCACACACTCCGGGCACTGGGAGTGTTTAACGTTTTCAACGCCACGATATGCTTTTCCAGTGAGGGAAATACGCTGATAATCACCATGTTTTTCACAGGCGGCGGCGTGGACGTTCCCTGACTCCCAGCTTCCCCACTGCCACGGTTTTTTGTGTTCCACAGCAAACGCCATCTCTTCACGAAGCCCTTCGCGCTTTGCCACCAGAGCTTCCCTTTCTTCGCGTTGTTTGATACTCAGCATTTTGATTTCTCCTGCTTACCAGTTGCAGTCTGATTGGCCATAGTCTTGTTCACTAAACCCCGAAACCGGCAGTCCACCAGGACGACCACTCACCGCAACAGCTGGCGCCTGCCACGATTCTTCAAAGTGCCGATCGGGGCCAAAGAATGTCGCCGCCTGTTTCACGTACTGCGTTCCGGCACTACCGGTTGCGCGGACATATGCCGCGTAGCGATTTACGCCAGCCAGCATTGCCATAGTGTTAACACCGTCTTTGGTTCGAGCTTTCCAGGCTTTCCAGGCAGCGGCTTTGGAATTACCACCAGCACGTTTGGGGTACGCCTGCCAGGCCTGCTCGAACTCGTTGGAATAGTTCTCTTTGGAAGAGCGATTTTCAGAAGAGGCTTTGCCACCCACGCCAATATCTTGTGATTCTTGTTTTGAATTTACTTGTGGATCATGTTTTGAATTTACTTGTGGATCTGGGGTCAGATTCTGACGGGTGAAAACGCCATTTTTGTCAGAATCTGACGGGTGAAAACCGTTTGAACATCCAGAATCTGACGGTTCAGATTTTGAAGGGTCAGAATCTGACGGGTGAAAACCGTTAGTCCTACGCTGCTGTTTCAGCGCTGCCACTTTATCCTTCTCAATGCGTGCCAGAGCCTCAAGACGATCAGCATTCAAATGATAAAGATTGGACGTGTTGCGATTACCTTTACGGCGTGATTCACGACGCAACCAACCGGCAGATTCCAGTTCTGCAATGGCGGTTCTGACCGTACTTTCACCCAAACCCAGCTGGCGGCAAATGGTCTCAACGCTCGGATAGCAGACACCATCATCATTCGAGTAGTCAGCCAGACGAGCCATAATCACCAGCTTTGCACCCTTAATGTCATGCGCGGCGCATGCGTCCCAGACGTTACCGAGAATTTTGCTACTCATGACTGTGTATCTCTCGGTTCAGTTCCCCGTAATAGCCACTTAGCTGAGCATTCGAGTACCTCGGCAATTTCAATGATATTTCGCGGGTTATGCGATGAACCAGACTCAATTCGCTGAATAGTCTGCTGCTTAACACCTGCAAGAAACCCCAGCTGCTGCTGGGTTAATCCGCGCTCTAAACGGCGCTGCTTTAATCGTGAAGATATGGACATTCATCACCTCAAACTCAATACAACAATTGTAGTATTAAATTACTCATTTCGTTGTTTGTCAAATACAATGCTTGTTGTATGCTGTGGGCATTAAAAAGAGGTGCTGCAAAATGAATCTTTCAGACAGAGTTAAACAACGGCGTTTACAGTTAGGGATGACACAGACCGAACTTGCTGAAAAAATTGGCGCTACTCAGCAGGGGATAGTTTCTATCGAAAGCGGAAGAACAAAGCGACCACGGAACCTCCTTGAGTTATCGAAAGCTCTTCAAACAGACGCAAACTGGCTCATGAACGGTGGATCGTTCCAGACATTAGAGGAAGTAAGCACCAAACGTGTTCCATTGATAAGCTACGTACAAGCAGGTGCACTAGCTCATAAGAACCCTATTGAAGCGTTTGATGGAAGTTTCGAGTATGTCATGACAGACATGGACTGGTCACAATTTACCTTTGCTTTGAGAATTGAAGGTGATTCTATGGAGCCGGATTTCAAGCAGGGTGACGTCATCATAGTAGATCCTGAAATAGAACCAGCCCCAGGGGAGTTTGTGGTTGCAAAAAATGGCGAGCACGAGGCAACTTTTAAAAAGTATAGGCCTACAGGAATAGGGTTACATGGAGTCAATAACTTCGAACTCACTCCATTAAACCCTGACTACCCAGTCCTTCGATCGCAAGACATACCTTTAACCATAATTGGCACGATGGTTGAGCATCGAATTTACAGACGTAAAAGATAAAAAAATGCACTCATCAAAGATCCCGCTTCGGCGGGATTTTTTTTGTCTATACCAAGCACACACACAACATTCGGGATATTTTATATCTATAAAAAACAAATAATTAAGTTAAAAACCAAAAATAAAACAACAAACGTTGTTTACAGAAAACAACGAAGTGTGTACGCTTTATTCATCGGCAAACAACGGAGCCATTGAAAATGAGCAAGAGCATACTAATAGCTAAATCTATCGGGCAAAGAATTTTCAACCGCAGAACAACCCTTGGCCTTTCTCAGGACTTTCTGGCTGATCACCTCGGGCTAACAGTTGAAACGATTAATGACTGGGAAAAAGAAAAATCCATTCCTTTCGCAGACCAATTAATCCAATTAGCTAACATTCTTCATTCTGATGTTCTGTGGCTCATTTCAGGAAATGAACAGTGTGGTTTGTTTACTGAAAATGCCAAAAATTTAACATCCAATCATCTTTACTCATGGGCTGCGGATATCGGTAATTGCAGAATGGCCATTTCTAACGCTATGGACTGCATGCCTCAAGAACTATCTGCAATAGGCACGCTTACCATCGTCTATGAGAAACTAGATGAAATGCAGGAAATTCTTTCAAGAGAAGCAGACAGAATCTAAAACTAATTAATTTTATTTAATTAACACCTTTACGGGTGAGGACAGACTCACCCTGAGGAAATGAAAATGAATAATTTACTTAATCCAATCAATAAGCCAGTTGCCTATCCTCGTGAATTATTTGTTGATGAGAAGGGTAAGTATACACCTGGGAAGATTATGACTTGCCAGATGGGTGGGGACTCCATGCAACCAACCATCCAGCCATTAGAACTGATCGCTTTTGCTGACTGTGGCGGAAAGGTCTCTGGACCTGGTATTTATGTTTTTACCCGCGATGTTTTCGGACGGCCGTGCGTATTCGTTAAGCGTGTTGAGCCAATGCCGGACGGTTCTCTGGTGATAATTTCTGACAATCATCATTACGAGACTTTTACGCTTGATGCCGACGAGCAGAGCGATATGCAGGTGCATGGCCGGGTTATTGCCTCAATGACAATGAGGCGCTTCGTATGACTTTCATCATTGATAAATCGGCATATAGAACAGCATGCCTTTATGCGGCTTGCGGTTACGAGGTGATCGCTCGGCTTTACCTTAAAAAGGCATATGGGAGATAAAAATGATTCAGGAACGTCAAAATATTCTGAACGTAAAAGTTCAGGCCGAGCAACTTAATTTTCTCATGCAGACAATTCATGCCCACCACAATGATTTTGACTGCCATCAATTAAACGCCCTATTAGGACTAGCTTACGATATCGCTGGTTCTGTTTATGACTGGACGGATAAAGAAGAACAAATTGTTCTGGCGAATGATGAAGCTGAAAGAAAAGGCGTGAAGCATGAATAACTTAATTAACACCTACCGACGCAGAATTTTAAAGGCAGCGTTATTACGCCACCAGCGAAAAACGGGCAGTAACTGCCTTGTTATTAAACTCAATAAAGGCGGCATTAACACGGTCGAATTAACAGAGATTTTACTTGATGGATTATTACGAAAATTCGAAAGGCTCGCGATCAGTGAGTACGGGAATGTCGAAGGCGTAATAGCTATCAAGGGAATTTACAGCAGCGCTGTGGATGTTAATGGCAGCGGTGAATTCCTCACAGATAGCGGAAAGGAATTAATCGACGAACTCATTTCTGAGCTGGTTGAGTTCGTCAAAAAACAAAAAGTGGAGGCTCCGAAAACGGAGGGTCATGAAATGGGGGGATCTGATGGCACTTACAGCGATACGAATTCCTGAGTGGGTTCACCTCAAAGCGGTACACGTTTTAAGCCAGTTCAGGGCAAGGCGCATTCACCCCTGCCGAATGCACGGCTCCGGGAATTTGAGCCTCAAAGTTAACCATCGCTGGCGGCTACTCTCCCGCGATGGCGGAAAGAACTGGGAAGTAATGAGTCACGAACGATACAGCAAAGTTAAGGACCGGAAATGAACGATAAACGCATCAGCACCACCTCAATTGACAGCGCCTTTGCCAAAGAGCTGCAGCCCGTTTACGTCGTATCACGACACGGCTATTCGCGCCGTTTCCTCAGCAGGAACGCAGCGATCAGTAACCTTGCTCACTACATGGTAACCAAAACTTTTCATCGTGCCGGTTTGAACACCAACGAACCAGACGAACCTGTTTTCAGCAATGGTGTGCTCGTCAACCGCATGGGCCAGCACACACAGCAATATCTCTTTGCACATAACCGTTGCATGCGGCGCATTCGCCGAATTCTGGAGCGTAAGCGCGAAGCACGTAAGTGGCTCGGAAAGTGGGACGCCATGCATGACCGATTCGTGAAAGAGCAGGCAGAACTGCAGGCCAGTAAACCAGAGGGGCTGCGCTGATGATTGCTTACTTACGCGTTGTTCTCTCGCTGGTAATTGTCGCCAGCGTTTATGGCCTTTTCGTTCCGATCCTCATTTCGATGAAGGACACCACAGCAGTGTTATCCGGTTTTGCCCTGGCGATCCTGACCCCGCCGTGCATCTACGCCATTTGTAAGGGTCTTGTTGTAACCGTAAATAAGGAAAAGAAATGAAAAAAGCAATTATGGCTTCAATTATCGCGCTCTCTGCCATCGGTCTTGTAGGTTGCGATCGTGTCGAGCCCGGTAACGTGGGTATCAAGGTGAATAAGCTGGGAGACGACAAAGGCGTCGGTGAAGTGGTTGGCGTAGGCCGCTATTGGACAGGCTGGAACACAGAGGTCTACATTTTCCCAACCTTCAAACAGATGAAAACCTACGACGACGCATTCAATTTCCAGATGAGTGACGGCACTACGATCGGCTATCACATTGGTGTCGCCTATAAAGTTGATCCAACCAAAGTGACGACGGTCTTCCAGACCTATCGCAAAGGCGTGGACGACATCACAGATACCGATCTGCGCCAGAAGATTGCCGATGCCCTTAATCGTCTCGCAAGCCGCATGAGTACCGATAAGTTCATTGACGGCGGGAAAGCTGAGTTGCTTGAAAACGCTCTGAAAGAGATCCAGTCCGACATGGGGCCGGTAGGAATCCAGGTTATCAGCCTTTCTTACGTCGGCCGTCCGGAGTACCCGCCGACAGTTATCGACAGCATCAACGCCAAAGTCACCGCCAACCAGAAGACCCTGCAGCGCGAGCAGGAGGTAAAACAGCGTGAAGCTGAAGCAAACATGCTGCGCGCTGAAGCAGATGGCCAGGCAGACGCAAAGTTGAAGTTGGCGGAAGCGGAAGCGAAGTCTATCCAGATTCGTGGGCAGGCCATGCGCGAAAACCCTGAGGTGCTTCAACTGGAGGCCATCAACAAATGGAACGGCACTCTGCCCCAGTACATGACCAGCGGCGCCAATACTCCATTTATCCAGGTTAAGTGATTCACCAGCCCGGCGTAAAGCCGGGCACTCAGAAGGATATCGAGCATGAACACAGTAACGATCAATAACAAACAACTGCCGGCAGTCGAATATCGCAGTCAGCGCGTTGTGACGCTGGCGATGATTGATGAAGTCCACCAGCGACCGGAAGGAACCGCTCGTGCAGCATTCAACCGAAACCGTGAGCATTTCATCAACGGTGTTGATTATGCCGAATTAGGTGCGGACGTAATACGTACGGACCTCCCGGAAGGGACATTCTCTAAATTTGCACCGTCAGGGATTGTGTTTTTCGAATCAGGCTACCTGATGTTGACGAAGCCATTTAACGATGATCTTGCCTGGCAGGTTCAGCGCGAACTGGTTAACAACTATTTCCGCACTCGCGCGCCGCTGACAGAAATCGAGATGATCGCCGCAATGGCCGCCGATGCCGTTCGCCAGCAGAAGCGCCTGAATCATGTTGAAGAGCAGATCGAAACGGTCACAGAAGCTGTGGAGAACATCAAACGCGGGACCATGCGCGCCGGATATGTCGGTTACCGCCAGGTGGTAGCCAAAAGCGGAATGAGTGACGCCAAGTGCCGGAATTTGGTCAATGCCTACCGCATCCCGACAGACACGCACGAATTTATGACTCCAGACGGGCTTTTGTCACGAAGGGCTATCGTCGAACTGGAGCCGTTTATGGCCGCGTTTCGCCAGATGATGTCAGAAGCTGAACCGCGCGGCACCCGCTGGTATCACCCTAAAATGGGCCTGTTCCAGGCGATTGGGTGGGAGGGTTAAGAATGCACAAATTCTTCGTGGAGACAAACAACCTGAACACTATCAGCGATTGCCTGCAGCAGCTTGTTAACGCAGAAGAAGCGCAGCTCAGTATTGAAGAGCAACTGGCGAGATCGAACAGCAGTATTGACTGGAGCACATGGCGCAAAAAGGCAGAGAACGCGCTGCGGCTGATCAAGGGGAAGCGTCGAATCATCACAGCTCGTTTGGCAGTTCTGCGTCATGAGGAAAAAGAGCGCAACCTGGAGCTGCACCAGCAGCACAACGACTTCCTGGTTCAGGCTCTGCGCGAAATCGTAACGCCCTCCTCTTTTGCGCGTTGCGTGCGTCTGGCTAAAGAGAAAATGGAGGAGATCCATGCAAACCAGTGCTGAAATCGTTCTTCTGGTGCCGAATGACTGGGTTAGCGAAAAGGTTCTGATTGCGGTTACCGGGCTCAAGCCCGGAACCATCACCCGCGCCAGAAAAGAATCCTGGATGCTGGGCCGCGAGTACCTGCACATTTCACCAGATGGTAATCCCAAGCCTTCGAGCGAATGCATGTACAACAGGAAAGCCGTTGATCAGTGGATCGAGGCGCAGAAAAAAAATCAACCAGGTGCGAAGACAGCATGAAAAGAAGTACACTCGTCCACGCTCCTGGACGTCAGGAGGGATCAATGGCTAATGCATCATACCCGACAGGCGTCGAAAACCACGGCGGTTCGCTCCGCATCTGGTTTCTGTATAAAGGTAAACGTGTCAGGGAAAACCTCGGTGTCCCTGACACTGCAAAAAATCGCAAGATAGCTGGTGAGCTGCGTTCTTCGGTTTGTTTTGCGATAAGGATGGGGAATTTTAACTATGCAGAAAAATTCCCAAACTCACCGAACCTTGCCCGGTTAGGTCAGGATAGAAAGGAAATTACTGTGCTGGAGCTTACCGAAAGATGGTCAGAGCTGAAGAGAATGGAGATCAGCTCTAATACCATGAGTAGGTATGAATCCATCATAAAAAACATGCTTCCGCGCATCGGCGAAAATAAAATGGTTTCTGCGGTTACCACTGAAGATTTGCTGTATGTCAGGAAGGAGTTGCTGACGGGCTTCCATGTAATGAAGAAGGATCACCGGACACAGGTAAAAGGCCGGAAGTCTTCCACCGTGAATAATTACATGATGCTGATGGCCGAGATCTTCCAGTTTGCAGCTGATAACGGCTACGCAAAGGAAAACCCGTTTAGCGGAATTAACCGTCTCAGGAAGGCAAAAGACGAACCAGATCCACTCACGACCGACGAGTTCATCAGGTTCATTCAGGCATGCGGCCACCAGCAGATGCGAAATCTGTGGACCGTCGCCGTTTATACCGGAATGAGGCATGGGGAATTATGTGGTCTTGCATGGGAAGACATCGATCTCACCGCGGGAACCATTACGGTTAAGCGTAACCTCACCCAAACGTATGAGTTCACCCTGCCAAAAACCGAGGCAGGCACTGACAGGGTGATTTATCTCATACAACCAGCTATTGATGCCCTTAGGGATCAGGCCCAACTGACGCGCCTTGGCCGGCAGCATGAGGTTGAAGTGAATTTGCGTGAATATGGCCAGTCAGTCATACATCCATGCACTTTCGTTTTCAGCCCTCAATGCGTCAAACGTGGGTCTCGCACAGGATATCACTACGCGGTTAATTCGATTAATAAAATTTGGGCTCCGATAATCAAGCGCGCCGGTATTCGTTACCGCAACGCTTATCAGTCACGGCATACCTATGCGTGCTGGTCATTATCAGCTGGTGCTAACCCGAACTTTATAGCAACTCAGATGGGGCATACCGATGCACAGATGGTTTACAAGGTGTATGGAAAGTGGATGTCAGAGAAGAGTGGAGAGCAGGTTGCTCTGCTCAACCAGGCGCTTTCACACACTGCCCCATCACTGCCCCAAAGCATGGTAGTAGCGCAGTAGAAAACCTTAAATTCAAGTGGTTAGCATCGTTACTGCTACATTTGTATAACACGGGGCACAAAATGCCCTCGACCATAAAGTGTGCTTATGTTGTGATCGGGGTTCAATAAATCACTAAACAAGGTATACTCCGGAGTTGTTTATTGTACTAAACGCTCCCGTGAGAGGATGCTACAGCGCACCTATGACTCAATTCGCTTCTCCGGTTCTGCATACGTTGCTGGATACCGACGCGTATAAACTGCATATGCAGCAAGCCGTTTTCCACCATTACTATGACGTTCACGTCGCGGCGGAATTCCGCTGCCGTGGTGACGATTTGCTCGGTATCTACGCAGACTCCATTCGTGAACAGGTCGATGCGATGCAGCATCTGACGCTGCAGGACGATGAATACCAGTGGCTTTCTGGCCTGCCTTTCTTTAAAACCGATTACCTGAACTGGCTGCGTGATTTCCGCTATAAGCCGGAGCAGGTCACCGTGACCAACGAGAACGGCAAGCTGGATATTCGCCTTGAAGGTCCGTGGCGGGAAGTGATCATGTGGGAAGTGCCGCTGCTGGCAGTGATCAGCGAGTTGGCTCACCGCTACCGTTCGCCGGAAATGGGCGTCGCCCAGGCGGTCGCCTCGCTGGAAAATAAACTTGCAGCCTTCACCACGCTGACCGAAGGGCTGGATATGTCCCGCTTCCGCCTGATGGATTTCGGCACCCGTCGCCGTTTCTCTCGCGAGGTTCAGCAGGCCATCGTTAAACGTCTGCAGCAGGAGCCGTGGTTCGTGGGCACCAGTAACTACGACCTGGCGCGTCGCCTCAACCTGACGCCGATGGGCACCCAGGCGCACGAGTGGTTCCAGGCGCATCAGCAAATCAGCCCGGATCTGGCTAACAGCCAGCGCGCGGCCCTCGCCGCATGGCTTGAGGAGTACCCGAATCAACTCCGGATCGCCCTCACCGACTGCATTACGATGGATGCCTTCCTGCGTGACTTCGGTCCCGAGTTTGCTGAGCGTTATCAGGGGTTACGCCACGATTCCGGGGACCCGGTTGAATGGGGCGAGAAGGCGATAGCCCATTACCAAAAACTCGGCATTGACCCGATGAGCAAGGTGCTGGTTTTCTCCGATAATCTTGACCTGGCAAAAGCGGTTGAACTTTATCGCCATTTCAACACCCGAGTGAACCTGAGCTTCGGGATTGGTACCCGTTTGACCTGCGACATTCCTCAGGTAAAACCTCTGAATATTGTGATAAAGCTGGTGGAATGTAACGGCAAGCCGGTGGCGAAACTCTCCGACAGCCCGGGTAAAACCATCTGCCATGACAAAGCGTTTGTCCGCGCATTGCGCAAAGCCTTCGATCTCCCGCAGATCAAAAAAGCCAGTTAAGCGCTTACGGGAGCCTGAAGGGCTCCCTTCCCTTATTTATTTCTCAATTCTTCTCTTTTGACTGCGAAATTTACTTGTCTGATAGCGGATGGCAGGTAACATAGATATCCCCCATAAGGGTGGACAAGTGTTTATTTTTTCCGACTATTAACAGAGAGAATATTATGAGCGTTGTGCCTGTAGCCGACGTACTCCAGGGCCGTGTCGCCGTTGACCAGGAAGTCACCGTGCGCGGATGGGTGCGTACCCGCCGAGATTCTAAAGCTGGCATCTCCTTCCTCGCCGTCTATGACGGTTCCTGCTTTGATCCTGTACAGGCCGTCATTAATAATTCTCTGCCCAATTACAATGATGACGTTCTGCACCTGACAACCGGCTGTTCCGTCATTGTGACCGGCGTGGTTGTGGCGTCTCCGGGTCAGGGCCAGAGTTTCGAAATTCAGGCCTCTGCAATTGAAGTGACCGGCTGGGTTGAAGATCCGGACACCTACCCGATGGCGGCAAAACGTCACAGCATCGAGTACCTGCGTGAAGTGGCGCACCTGCGTCCACGTACCAACCTGATCGGCGCGGTGGCACGCGTGCGCCATACGCTGGCTCAGGCGCTGCATCGCTTCTTCGATGAGCAGGGTTACTTCTGGGTGTCTACCCCACTGATCACCGCCTCCGATACGGAAGGTGCGGGTGAAATGTTCCGCGTCTCGACGCTGGACATGGAAAACCTGCCGCGCACGCCAGAAGGTAAAGTGGACTATGACAAAGACTTCTTTGGTAAAGAGGCCTTCCTGACGGTATCCGGTCAGCTCAACGGCGAAACCTACGCCTGTGCACTGTCTAAGATTTATACCTTCGGCCCAACCTTCCGTGCTGAAAACTCCAACACCAGCCGCCACCTGGCGGAATTCTGGATGCTGGAGCCGGAAGTGGCGTTTGCTAACCTCGACGATGTCGCCGGTCTGGCAGAAGCGATGCTGAAGTACGTCTTCAAAGCGGTGCTGGAAGAGCGTCCGGACGATATGAAGTTCTTCGCTGAGCGCGTAGACAGCGATGCGGTCGCCCGTCTGGAACGTTTTGTCTCTGCCGACTTTGCGCAGGTGGACTATACCGACGCGGTTGCGATCCTCGAGAAATGCGGTGAGAAGTTCGAGAACCCGGTTTACTGGGGCGTTGACCTGGCGTCTGAGCACGAACGCTATCTGGCCGAGAAACATTTCAAAGCGCCGGTTGTCGTTAAAAACTACCCGAAAGACATCAAGGCCTTCTATATGCGCCTTAACGAAGACGGTAAAACCGTCGCAGCGATGGACGTCCTGGCGCCTGGCATCGGTGAAATCATCGGTGGTTCTCAGCGTGAAGAACGTCTGGATGTGCTGGACGCGCGCATGGAAGAGATGGGTCTCAATCCTGCGGACTACAGCTGGTATCGCGATCTTCGTCGTTACGGCACCGTTCCGCATTCAGGTTTCGGCCTGGGCTTCGAGCGTCTGATCGCCTACGTTACCGGTGTTCAGAACGTGCGTGATGTGATTCCGTTCCCGCGTACGCCACGTAACGCCAGCTTCTAAGAGCAAAAAAACAGACCATGGCCAGCATTTGCTGGCCATTATTTTATTCTGCACTGTCAGTTTTCGTCAGCGCAAAGTCAGTGTTTTTAAAGCACCACCCCGTCACAACCACTACCTGTTACGTTTTGTTTCCGAGAAACATCTAGCCACAAAAAATAAACCCTATTCTTATTGCGATTATTACACCCTCAAGCAATAGCACAATTTTCAACCACTTTTTCAGCCATCCAGAAGTCTTTTTTCGGTCATAAGAAAAAACGAGTCGTTTAACATCTGTTTATAGGAATTGCCTTTATCCAAATTAATCATAAGGAATTCATATATATAGGAAACAATCTGCTGTTTAATTCGCCAGGGCGTTCTGAAATTTGAGATGGTTCACAAAGTTCCGAAAAATTCACATTTAGTTACACATATTTTCTTTTTGTAACTCAATCTTGAGAATTGTAGCACTTTCAGGCTAGCGAAACGCTTCGGTGAATGGAAAGATGCCTGTCAGATACATAAAGACACCTAACTCTCATCAATAGTTCCGGAAATATTTATTGACAGAATTTATTGACGGCAGTGGCGAGTGTCATAAAAAAACCAATGAGGGTAATAAATAATGATGAAGCGCAATATTCTGGCAGTGGTAATCCCTGCCCTGCTGGTAGCCGGTGCAGCTAACGCTGCAGAAATCTATAACAAGAACGGCAACAAACTGGACTTCTACGGGAAAGTTAACGCCGAGCACGATTTCGTGACCTCTGGTGATAACACTAACAACAACGACGCAACTTACGCGCAGATCGGTTTCAAAGGCGAAACTCAGATCAACGACCAGCTGACCGGTTACGGCCAGTGGGAATACCGCTTCATGGCCAATGATGCGGAAAACACTGCACAGAAAAACAAAAACCGTCTGGCCTTTGCCGGTCTGAAAGCGGGCGACGCTGGCAGCATCGACTACGGTCGTAACTACGGTATCGTTTACGACGTTGAGTCATACACCGATATGGCACCGTCCTTCTCAGGTATGACCTGGGGCGGTAACTACGTTGATAACTTTATGACCAGCCGTAGCACCGGCCTGCTGACCTACCGTAACAGCGATTTCTTCGGTCTGGTTGACGGTCTGAGCCTGGGCGTACAGTACCAGGGTAAAAACGACCGTGCTGACGTTAAAACCTCTAACGGTGACGGCGTAGGTTACTCCCTGGGTTACGACTTCGGCGAAGGCTTCGGTGCAATCGCATCTTACAGCAACGCTAACCGTACTCTGAACCAGAAAGCTGATGGTCAGGGTGACAAAGCTGAAGCATGGGGTGTTGGTCTGAAATATGACGCTAACAACCTGTACCTGGCAACCACCTATGCAGAAACCCGTAACACCACCCGTACCGGTTCTAGCGGTGATGCTGGTTTTGCTAACAAAACGCAGAACTTCGAAGTGGTTGCTCAGTACCAGTTCGACTTCGGCCTGCGTCCAGCCATCTCCTACGTGCAGACCAAAGGTAAAGACCTGGCTGCCGTCGGCGGCTTCAGCGGTGGCGATGCAGACCTGGCTAAATTCATCCAGGTGGGTACCACTTACTACTTCAACAAAAACTTCAACGTGTGGGCTGACTACTACATCAACCTGCTGGACAAAGACACCGACTACGCGAAAGCGGTTGGCGGTCTGAACGGCAACGACGATATGGCTGCTGTGGGTGTAACCTACCAGTTCTAATCAGAACACCACTTTGTTATATGCTTAATGAACAGGGCTTCGGCCCTGTTTTTTTATGCCTGACAGAAAATAATGGCGACTTTTGAAAAGCCGCACGCTTTTCGTCGCAAACGGTTGGCATTTTGTAAATCTACCGTTAACCTGATAGCGGATTTCACTTCTGTAATCACAATGGAACTTCGTCATGTTTGAGAACATTACCGCCGCTCCTGCCGACCCAATTCTGGGCCTGGCCGATCTGTTTCGTGCCGACGACCGCCCTGGCAAAATCAACCTGGGTATTGGTGTATATAAAGATGAAACCGGCAAAACTCCGGTACTGACCAGCGTTAAGAAAGCTGAGCAGTATCTGCTGGAAAATGAAACCACCAAAAACTACCTCGGTATTGATGGTATTCCTGAATTTGGTCGCTGCACGCAGGAGCTGCTGTTCGGTAAAGGTAGCGCAATTGTGAGTGACAAACGTGCGCGTACAGCACAGACACCAGGCGGTACCGGCGCACTGCGTGTGGCGGCGGATTTCCTTGCGAAAAACACCTCTGTTAAGCGTGTCTGGGTGAGCAACCCAAGCTGGCCGAACCACAAGAGCGTCTTTAACTCTGCAGGTCTGGAAGTGCGCGAATACGCTTACTACGACGCGGCAAACCATGCTCTCGACTTTGATGGCCTGCTGGCAAGCCTGAACGAAGCGCAGGCGGGTGATGTGGTGCTGTTCCACGGCTGCTGCCATAACCCAACCGGTATCGACCCGACGCTTGAGCAGTGGGAACAGCTGGCTAAACTCTCCGTAGAGAAAGGCTGGCTGCCGCTGTTTGACTTCGCCTATCAGGGCTTCGCCCGTGGACTGGAAGAAGATGCAGAAGGCCTGCGCGCTTTTGCAGCCGTACACCAGGAATTAATCGTTGCCAGCTCCTACTCCAAGAACTTCGGTCTGTACAATGAGCGCGTAGGTGCCTGTACGCTGGTTGCAGCTAACGACGAAACCGTCGATCGTGCCTTCAGCCAGATGAAATCGGTTATCCGCGCGAACTACTCTAACCCACCGGCACACGGCGCGTCCGTTGTTGCGACCATTCTCAGCAACGATGCGCTGCGCGCGATCTGGGAACAAGAGCTGAACGATATGCGCCAGCGTATCCAGCGTATGCGTCTGCTGTTTGTTAATACTCTGGCCGAGAAAGGCGCAGACCGTGACTTCAGCTTCATCATCAAACAGAACGGCATGTTCTCTTTCAGCGGCCTGACCAAAGAGCAGGTTCTGCGTCTGCGTGAAGAGTTTGGCGTATACGCCGTGGCTTCCGGTCGCGTGAACGTGGCAGGGATGACGCCTGACAACATGGCGCCTCTGTGCGAAGCGATTGTCGCCGTACTGTAATTTACGCCCATAAAAAAGCCTGCGTTCAGCAGGCTTTTTTATTTATCCAGGTTTACCAGACAGGCATCTCATCCTGAAGGAACGGATTATGGAGCCGTTCATAGCCCAGCGTCGACATCGGACCGTGTCCAGGAATAAACGTCACGTCATCACCCAGCGGCAATAACTTCTGTTTGATCGACTGAATCAGCTGCCCGTGATCGCCGCGCGGAAAATCGCTGCGTCCTACGCCGCCTTTGAAAATCACGTCGCCCGAAATCAGCAGACGAGACTGGTCATCAAAGAAGACGATATGGCCTGGCGTATGCCCAGGACAATGCAACACCTGTAAAGTCACATTCCCTACGTTAACGCGCTCTCCTTCGTTCAGCCAGCGATCGGGCGTCAGAGGCTGACACTCATCAAGGCCAAACATGCGGCTTTGGGCAGGTAACCCCTGCAGCCAGAACTCATCTTCTTTTTCCGGACCGATGATCGGCACACTAAAATGCTGTGCCAGCTCTGCCGCTGCGCCAACATGATCGAGATGACCATGCGTCAGTAAAATCTGCATCAGCGTCACACCGCTGTCGGCGACTTCCTGCTTGATTTTCTCGGCGTCGCCGCCGGGATCAACAAGCGCGGCCAGTTTGGTTTGCTCGCACCAGATCAATGAACAGTTCTGGGAGAACGCGGTAACCGGAATAATACGATAGTTCATACTGCTCCTGTGTTTCGTTATTACCAGTGCCGGACCGGACCGGTATCAATATGCACAAAGTTGCTGCTGGGGTAATATCCTACACCACCTGCGCGCATAGATAACGCAGCTTTGCGAATATTGGCTAACGAAACGCCTTCAATATGGAAATCCATTGCCTGTCCCTTCGTGTGATAGCTTTTTTTCGCTACCCCACGGCTATGGGCGCGTAGTTCATTATTGGTATCCAGTGAGCGATAACCAGAAATGAGCTGCACGGGCTTCCTGGTGCCCAGCAGGCCCTGAAGGCGGAACAACTGATCAAACAATCCTGGGTCGATGGCTTTTACTTTATTCGCGCGGAAATCACGGAAAAAATGGTTGAGTCTTGCTAATTCATCCTGAATATAGCCTCTGCCATCGAAAAACTCCGCTTTTAGCGACTCACCGGTATGAAGATTGTTGAGCGTTAAAACTCGCGGACGAGGTGTCGAGAGGGTGGCAAATGCTGGCGTCGGCAAGATGGCCGCTGCGCCAAGCGCAACACCACCTAACGCCAGCAGTTTGCGGCGATTAGCGTCAAATTTGTCCATGATAATCAGGTCTACAGGTCAATGAAATCGTAAGTATGCTTAGCGCACGAAGGGCACCTTAACTGGCAAAACGGGGTACGTCAAGGCGCCCAACCCCAGTGAATACGCGGCTTACAGCGATATCGCCCCCTATTCACCATAACTTACGACAATCATTTTTCCCGAACTACTTCATTTACCTGATTAATTGTTCCGCTTTTGGCAAAATTTGTGCGCCGGATCGCGCAGTGAGATCATAATTGTAAATATCTGTACGATACTGAGTGCGCCCGTCTTCACCCACAAACGCCGTCAGATAGTAAAGATTGACCGGAATGTTGTGTCGAATATTCACGTAGCGCGTATCCCCCTGTTTCAGGGCGTCAGAAATACGCGTATCGTTCCAGCCCGCATCCTGCAACAGCATATTGGCCAGCTCCGAGGCTTTGTTTACGCGCACGCAGCCTGAACTGAGGGCCCGGGTATCTTTCTGGAACAAGTTGTGGTTCGGCGTATCGTGCAGATAGATAGCATCTGAACTCGGCATATTGAATTTGTAACGCCCCAGGGAGTTATGCGCCCCGGGAGCCTGCTGGAAGCGGAACGGCAGGTTGGAAGCCGTAATCGTCGACCAGTCGACCATGTAAGGATCAATCGCCTCTTTACTGTTCCAGCCGCGCATCACCGTATAGCCATGACGTTCCAGATAACCCGGATCGTTCCAGACCTTTGGCAGAATGTCTTTACGTGCCAGCGTCGGCGGCACGTTCCACGGTGGGTTAACCACCACGTTATTTAACGCGCTGCTCATCATCGGTGTTTTACGATCCGGACGCCCGACAATGACGCGCGAGGCCAGTTTTTCGCTGCCATCCTGATAATAGACCAGGGAATAGGCCGGAATATTCACCATAATGCCTGTGGACAAGGTGCCCGGCAGCAGGCGCAAACGCTGAATATTCAGTGCCAGCACCCCTGCCCGCTGCGCAGGAGAGACGTTAAGCCAGTCGCGCGTTGACGGACCTATTACCCCGTCGGCACCCAGCCCCTGCGCAGCCTGGAATTGCTTAACCGCAGCAACCAGTTCGCGATCGTATGCCGCAGGTTTATCGCTCAGGAGAGCGGCCTTCTTCTCTTTCACCGGCGCTGACGGGCTCACAACCGCGCTTTGCGGATCGTCGCCCGGCAGGGCAATCTTCGGCCCGCCCTCAAGAATACCGGAGCGTTTCAGGATTTCGCGCAGAGCAGGAACATCGCTGCTCCACTGGCCTGGACGCAGCGTCGCGGTACCCCGCATTTGCGGCCAGGGACGCGAGTCGCCCACCAGCGCGAGGAGCGACTCATGCAGGGTGGCATACTGCGGGTGCGCCGGGGCGAGACTGGCAATAAAGCGCGGCAGATCGCCATTATCCAGCGCCAGCTGCCACTGGTTGATCACCGACAGCGCTGGCGTCGCCAGCTTGTAGGGCTTATCGCTATATAACCAGCGGTTGCCGTTGACCGGAATACCCGCCACAAACTGCAGATAGCCCATCATGGCATCGGAAAGCACCACGTCCCGCGCCTGGCCAGTGACGGCTGGATCGGTTAACAGCTCAACCCACTTCGTAAACTGCGGCTGAAAACCCGCAATCGCCACTTCTGCCAGCTGCTGCTGGAACGCGCGCACGGCATCACGGTCTTCCCACATGGGTTTCATGTCCCGGGCAGCATAAAGCAGCGTGAGCTGATTGATATAGGCGGGCGTGTAGCCTGACGGCAACCCTGAGAGGAGCTGCTGGCTAAGCGATTCGATATCGATGCCTTCCGGCAACGGCTTAATGCCGGCCATGACGGCGGTCGCCGGAGACTGTTCCAGCGGCTGAGACAATGACGTCGGCTGCGCGCCTGTCGCTGCGGAGCTGTCCGTCGGCACAATTTCAGGCTCGTCGGCCTGGGCGGTTAACAGTGGAGCAAACATCACTGCCAGGCATAAACTCAGCGCAGACAGCTGACGACCACATTCTTTCTTTAGCAACATCCCTTGCCCCCTGTTTTCACGACATGCCCATCACGGTGGGGCTTTCTTTTATTATAGGTAGACGGCAAACCTGTTGCCTTACCTTATGTAAAGAAGTTTAAAGATAACGCAGCCCTAAGCACAAGTTAAGTGAATAAAAAAAGCGGCGCTTTTGCGCCGCTCTTTGTAACAAAACGCCTCAGGAAGCGTCTGCCGTGGTTTCCGGCAATGACTCCGGAGGCTGCGGCGCAAAACCACGCAACCCGACAACATGAACGTGTTCGCTGTTCTGGAACACTTTACGCACCAGTTTATAGGTGGTCCCTTTTTCAGGGCTGATGTTTTCCGGTGCCGCAATGATGAGCTGCATATCAAGACGCTCGCAAAGCTCAAACAGCGTGGCAATAGAGCGGGCATCAAGACGCGCCGCTTCATCCAGGAACAGCAGGCGGCATGGAGAGATGTCTTTACCGCGCAGACGGCGCGCTTCATCTTCCCAGCTCTGTACAACCATCACCAGAATGGACATCCCGGTACCGATCGCTTCACCGGTAGAGAGCGCCCCGGATTCCGCACGCAGCCAGCCGTCTGAACCACGGTTAACCTCAACTTCCATTTCCAGGTAGTTACGGTAATCCAGCAGTTCTTCACCGATGGTTTGCGGCGTGCGCTGACCCATATCAATCTGCGGGTTCAGACGCTGGTACAGCTTCGCCAGCGCTTCAGAGAAGGTCAGACGGTTGCTGTTGAACAGATCCTGATGCTGCTCGTGCTGCTCAGAGAGCACGTCCAGCAGCGTCGCGTGGGCTTCACGCACGTTGACGTTGAGACGCACGCTGTTCACCTGACCAAACGACACGCTCTGCAGACCCTGGTTCAACTGGCGGATACGGTTCTGCTCACGCTGAATGGTTTTGCGAATAATATTCGCCACGCTGCGGGAGCTGATAGCCAGCTTCTGCTCGCGGGAAGTCAGCTCTTCCGTCAGGCGCCCCAGCTCAATTTCCATCTGTTCGATGGCTTCGACCGGATCGTCGGTACGGATAATATCCTGACGAATACGCTCGCGCAGATGCTGATAAACCGCCACGAAGAACTGAATTTTACGCTCCGGACGTTTCGGATCTTCTGACATGCGCAGCACATCGCGCAGGTGCTCATTATCCGCCACCGCCAGGCGCAGCGCACCCAACGCCTTATCCGACATTGAACGCAGCTCATCGGCTGAGAGGTACGCCAGTTCGCGACGGTGCAGGCGACGTTCCACGTTGTTGTCTTTCACCATCCGCATGACCGCACACCAGCCCGCTTTCGCCGTCACCACCTGCTCGCGCATCTCGTGATAGTCGCGTTCCAGCTTGCGCAGGCGACGGGTCAGGTTATCCATTTCGGCTTCGCAGAAGGTCAGCGCTTTTTCCAGCTGATTACGACGCGCACGGTTGTTGCTGAGCTGGCTATGCAGTTCATCACGACGAAGACGGGCGCGCTCTTCCGCCCCGCTGTCGGCACGCACGCCAATGTCCTGCAACTCTTTCTGCAGGTCGTTTAACAGCTCTTTCTTGGTGTCGAAGGAGCTTTTCAGCGAGGCCAGCACCTGGTTGTACTGATTAAGCTGAGCGGAGTGGCTGCGCATCGCTTCGCGTGCTCGGGTACGTTCCGCTTCTGCCTGCTCAAGACGTTGACGCAGCTTTTCATTCAGGTCGCTGTTACCGCTCAGCATTTCAGCCGAATCGGAATAGCCGAAGTGCGCGCGACGCTGCACGACTTCCGTCAGGGCAAACGCCTGCTGACGCGCTTCGCGCTGCACCTGCTGCGACCAGGCATAATCTTCTTTTAACTGCTCGAACTGTTCCGGGTCGCTCTGCAGGACAGACACCACGGGCTCCAGCTTCGCCAGCTGATTGCCGTGCTGCTGCACGAAACGCGCGGCTTCCTGGGCTTCATCCAGACGTTCCTGGATCTCATCCACGCGATCGGCCAGCGTGTCATCTGCCAGCAGGTTGAGGCGCGGCAGGATGCGGTTAAGGGCCGCGACGCCCTCTTTCGCCTGTTCAAACTGGACGCGACTCTGCTGGTTGTCACTTTCATGACTGGCAATGGCGCGTTCCAGCTCGCCGCGGCGGGTATTGAGTTTGCGGATTTCCGCTTCCGGGTCGGCTTCAAACGCCACGCCCAGATGGCTACCGATAAAACGGCTGAACGCCTGATGCAGACGCTGGGTTTTCTGTACATCAAACGACAGGGTCGCAAAACGTTCCGACAGTGTTTCACGCTCGGCATGGAGGCTCTCAATACGGCTTTCACGCGCGGCACGGCCAAACAGCGGCAGTTCCGGGAAGCGGGAGTAACGCCACTGGCGGTCAGCGATTTTCACCACCACCGCTTTTTCCAGCTCGTCAACGCTAAACACGCTGTCATCGAACGACTGCGGATCCCCTTCGATCAGATAGAGATCTTCCGGGCAATCTTCCAGCCCGGCGAGCTGGTCAGAAATCAGCGACAGATCCGGCACCACAATCGCGTTACGGGATGGGCCGTACAATGCGGAGAAGTATGGCGCATCGTCCAGGCCGACATCGTCGTAAATCTCAGACAGCAGTACGCCACCAAAACGCTCGGCTAAGGCATTGAGGCGCGGATCTTCTGACCCGCCCGGCTGGCTTAAGCGCTCAATTTCTTCATCGACGTCACGCTTACGTGCGCCGACTTCATCACGCTCAACAATGGCTTCGCGCTCACGCTCCAGCAGCTGTTGCAGGTATTCGGTCACCTGCTGGCTGGATTCGAACTGTTCGCCGCACTGTTCGCTGAGCTGGTTAAGGCTGCTTTGCGCCGCCAGCCAGACCGGCGCGCGCTCCAGGAGCCTTTTAGAACGGGACTGAAGCTGTTCCAGCTCCTGGCGCAGGGTCATGCGCTGCTCACTGGCGCTGGAGACCGTATCGGAAAGCGCAGCGATACGCGCTTCCAGCTCCTGATGCAGCGCCTCAAGCTCGTCGAAATCGTAATGTTTACCCTGACGCTTACAGAACTCAGCCAGCAAACGCTCGGCTTCCTGCTGCTCACGCAGGCGCTGTTCCAGTTCGTTCAGGCGCATACGCAGCGGCTGCACCTGCTCGGCCAGATGGCGCTGGTTGACGCCGTCGCGCAGCAGTTCACGGGCAACGTTCCAGGCTTCGTTACGCGCCAGCGGGCCATTAATGGCGACCACCAGCTGATACGCTTGTTCAAACTGGCTGTGCGCCGTTTGCGCGACGCTCATTTTCTGTTCAAGAGAGAGCAGTTTCTCGGTGGCTTCCTGCTCTTTAGCCTGGAAGGTATCCAGCCACTCGTCGGCGCTTTCCGGCGTCAGGTCAGGCAGATGGCACAGCTCTTTCGCGCGCTGTAACGCCTGCAGTGCCTGGGTGTACTGAATCGCACGCGTCTGCTGCACGTCCAATGCCTGCTGGTAATCAGCAAGCTGGCTTTTCAGCTCATCCACTTCCAGCTCGGCGGCTTCGGCGCGGGCTTCGTTCTCTTCCTGCATCTCGGCGGCTTCGGCCACCACTTCATTTTGCTCTTCGAGACGAATTTGCAGCTCATCGAGATCCGCTTCGTAGCGCTCGATTTTCTCCTGCTGGCGCAGCGCGGTCTGCACCAGGTTCAGGTGATCGCTGGCGGCCTGGTAGTCGGCTTCCAGATCACCTTCAGCACCGTTGTGCTCGCCCAGCTCGCGCGCCATTTCGACGTGCTTATACTGCTCTGCCACCAGCTGTTTACGGGAGGTAAACAGTTCGCGGCGGTATTCTAATGCCTGATCGAGATGGACGCGGCGCTCATTGGCGTGACGCATGTAGTCCGCCGCCACGTAGTTGGTGGCTTCGCTGATCAGGTGTTTAAACAGGTCACGGTCTGACTGGGTCACGCGAATCGCTTCCAGCGTCATGCGGTTTTCACGCAGCGCCGCTTCCATATCCTGGAACGCCTTACGCACGCCGCTGTTCTCCGGCAACAGGTAGTCGCGCAGGGAGCGGGTAATGGCGCTGGAGATACCGCCGTACAGGGACGCTTCGATCAGACGGTAGTATTTGCTACGGTCTGAAGCGGTACGCAGACGACGCGCCACCACGCCCAGATCGAACATCAGGGAGTGGTAATCGGTGATGGAGTTGAACTGCTTGAACTGCACGCCCTCAATGGCTTCGAGCTTGTCTTTCAGTTCCTGTAACGTCAGCACGCGCGCCTGGCGTTCATTCAGGGTTTCCGTCAGCAGCGCGGTCGGCTGCACGGAGGTTGGCAGCCCCTGGATAGCAAACGGTTTGATATCCACTTTACGGTCGCGACCGGCAACCTGCTGCAAACGAACCCCCACCACCACGCGCTGGTGACGAGAGTTAATGACGTCCAGAACGGAATAACAGACGCCCGCTTTCAGCTTACCGTGCAGACCTTTATCGCGGGAGCCGCTTGTCGCGCCTGCTTCAGTGGTGTTACGGAAGTGAAGCAACATCAGGTCGGGGATCAGCGCCGTCACAAACGCCGCCATGGTGGTGGATTTCCCCGCCCCGTTACCGCCGGAGAGCGTCGTGACCAGCTCGTCCAGATCGAAGGTTCGGGCAAAGAAGCCGTTCCAGTTAATCAGCGTTAGTGAGCGAAATTTACCGCGTTCAATCATTACTCTTCCTCCCCGCTATCCGGCAGATTCTCTTCATGCTCGTCATTGAGCTGCAAATGGTTTTCCACCGGCATCGCTTCACCGTCACGGATCATGCGAAGCTGCGCTTCACGCGCGTCATCCCCCGCACGCACATCGGCGCCGAAGCGGAAGACTGATTCCGTAATGCGGAATTTGCTGCTGTCGTGGCCCATAAACCAGACCATCCCCAGACGACGCAAACGGTTCAGGGAAGAGCGCACCTTTTCCTGTAATTTCTGACGGTCAAGATCCGATCCGGTCGAACGGTTGTTCACCAGCTTGAGCAGCTTGCTCTCATCCGCCAGCGTCAGTAGCTCATCGTAGAGTTCCTGCTGGGTGAAGATGCCTTCATTCGCCAGACGTTCCGGGCTGAGATAGAGATAGCAAAGAATTTTGCCGACCATCATATCCAGCTCGGAGAGCACGGAGCGCGGGATCAGCGTCGTGGAGCGCGGGCGCAGGTAGAAAAAACCTTCCGGCGCGCGAATCAGCTCCACGTTGTAGCGGGCGTAAAACTCTTCCAGGAACTCCTGGAAGTCCATCAAAAAGGCGTGATTATCCAGCTCGTCTAAGCCAATGTGACGACCGGCACGCAGCTGGCTGTCCAGCGCCGGAAATAACGGATTCGCCAGCGCCTGTGCCAGCTTAACCGGCATCACTTGTTCAATATTTGTCAATGACATGCGCCTGTACCTTGGCTCCGTAATCGTTAATTGGCTGCCACTTCGGCGGCAGTCCGGTGAAATCTGCTTGCGCGATACCCAGGCGCACCGCCTGGTCTACCACAATGCGGGCAACGTCGAAGTGGCGCGCTCGCGGATATTGCGCCAGATAGTCGCGCACCACGAGTCCAAGATCCAGCGGAGCTTGTCTGGTTTTGTAGACAGCGAGCTGTTCTTCGATCATCGCCGCAAGTTGCTCACGAATTTCGTTGAATTCTTCGAACTCCAGATCCGGCGGCAGTTCACCGGTCACCTCTTCATCGCGCAGGGCCATCTCTTCGTCGCGCATATCCAGCAGACGATCGGCATTGGCGTAAGTCAGCGCCCATGGCGCATCGAAGTAGGTCTGAACCGACTGGCGCAGACGCTGAGCAAAGACGCGGTTTTTATCCATATCAATCGCGGTGCGGATAAACTTATGCACGTGTCGGTCGTAGCCGATCCACAGGTCGATCGACTGCTGTCCCCAGCTAATGATGCGGTCGAGCTTGCTCTGCAGATCGAACACCAGACGGTCGATAAAATGCAGATCGTCATGCGCCAGCGTCGCGTCCTGGATGCGCAGCAGGTTAGCCTGCAGCTTATCCCCTGCCGCCTCCAGCGTATCCTGCAATTCTCGCAGCGTACCGGAGGTTTCTGACAGTAAAAGTTCGCAGCTGGAGATGGCCGCACGCCAGTCTTTATTCAGCAGCTGCGCGATGTCGTCTTTGACCTGCTGCTGCTGTTCGTCCATCAAACGCTGGGTAAGATCGATGCTGTCGAAAATCTCGGCCACCGAATATTTCAGCGGCGCGTAAACGTTGCGGTGCCAGTGGAATTCATCACCGTTTTCATCTGCAGCATCGGCGGCACGCTTAAGCTCACCCGCCACGATCGAGAGCTGCATGGAAAGACGCAGCGTGGAAAATTCGCGCTGGCGAATGTAGTAATCGGTGATGCCAATACCCAACGGCGTCAGGCGATAGATGGCGTTTCCTTCCGCCTGCTCGCTGGTAAAGCGGTTCAGCAGACGTTGACGCACCATATCGTTGATTGCGTTGTTGGCACGCACGCTAATGGTTTCGCTGGTTTGCTCAAACGCATCACTGACATGGCGGAACGCATCCACCAGTTCACCCTCGCTCATTTCGCCATCCAGCCGTTCACCGTTCAGCGTGGCAACCGCCAGCAGGAAAGAGAGTCTGTCTACCGGCAGCGAGATGGAGAAATCGTTTTTCCTGGCCCAGGCAACCAGTTCGGGGACTGTCTGGGAAAATTCACTCATAGGTTATCCTTGCATCTGCGGCTTGTGCGCGGTGACGTGAATATAGCGGCCAAGGCTGACAAATGGCTCCTGACGGCAATACCGCGTTTCTAATTCTGTTAAGGTGTCAAAACAGTCACGCTGTTTGTGTTTTTCACGCAGATAATCATGAAACACCCTGACGCCCGTTTTCCCGACAATCTGCCAGCCAATCTCTTCCAGCCAGCCGTAAACCTGCTGCGGATCGCGCGGATAGTCCGGGGAAAGCGTGCGCTTTTTCTTTTTAGGCATCCCGACCTGCACATAGTCAAAGTTACCTGCAACCATGTTGTGCATCAGGAAGCCGTTAGCATTGTAGAACATCAGCGACAGCGTGCCGCCCGGGCGCAACATCGACCACAGGGTTTGTAACACGCTTTGCGGATCGGCCACCCACTCCAGCACCGCATGAAACAATATCAGATCAACCTGGGTTTCCAAATGCTGTGCGATGTCCTGAGCGGCGCATTGTATAAAATGCATGTTGTCGCTCACACCTTTCTCATCTGCAGCACGCGTCGCGCGGGCGACCATTTCAGCCGAAAGATCGCAAAGCGTGACGTGATGACCGCGCTCGGCCATTTTTATCGCCGTCTGTCCTTCGCCGCCACCTGCGTCCAGCACGCGCAACGTCTGGTCGCCAAAAGTGGCCAGAATGGTGTCCAGATCCTGCCAGAGGATCGTCTGACGGAGCTGCCCCTTTGTGGTGCCATAAATGTTGCGCGAAAACTTTTCCGCGATGTCATCAAAATTGCGATCCCGCATTGGGAGAGTTCCACTCGCTAACTGCAAAACCGCTATTTTGTCACACCCGCGCGGAGAATGAACCTCTCTGGTGTAATATCACCGGTAATCACCTGCTATATGGTCAAAAAAGGAACCAAAAAGGATGCTTTTTACCCTTAAGAAATACATTGGAGGGATGATTCTTCCCCTTCCGCTGCTGCTCATCATCATCGCGCTGGGGCTGGCGCTGGTGTGGTTCAGCCGCTTTCAGAAAAGTGGCAAAACGCTCATCACGTTCGGCTGGCTTGTCTTACTGCTGCTGAGCCTGCAGCCGGTCGCGGATGGCCTGTTACGCCCCATTGAAGATAAGTACCCGACATGGCATGGAAATCAGAAAGTGGAATACATCGTGGTGCTGGGCGGTGGATATACCTGGGATCCTGACTGGGCCCCCAGCTCGAATCTGATCAACAACAGCCTGCCACGGCTAAACGAAGGGATTCGCCTGTGGCTGGCGAACCCGGGATCAAAAATGATCTTCACCGGCGCCGCAGCAAAAACGAACCCGGTGAGTACAGCTGAAGCGGGTGCCAGAGTTGCGGAATCCCTCGGCGTACCGCGTTCCGCTATCATTACCCTGGACAGTCCAAAAGATACCGAAGAAGAAGCCGCTGCGGTGAAGCAGGCGATTGGCGATGTTCCATTCTTGCTGGTCACCTCCGCCTCACACCTGCCACGGGCGATGATTTTCTTTGAAAAGCAGGGCCTGCACCCGCTTCCCGCACCGGCAAACCAGATGGCCATCAATGCGCCACTTAACCCATGGGAACGCGTGATCCCCTCCCCGATGTGGCTGATGCATAGCGATCGCGTCGGCTACGAGACACTCGGCCGTCTCTGGCAGTGGCTGAAAGGTTCCTCAGGCGAGCCAGGGCAAGAGTGACTTAGCCGCGAGATCGAAGTTTGCGCGATTGAAACGCCCGGTATTGACCAGTTGCGCGACTTCATCCCAGAGCAGGTACAACCAGCGCCGCCAGAGAAACGCTTCGGCAACGGGCGCACGCTGAAGGTAGTGCCACAGTAACCCTTCTGCCGCCCCGCTGTCGCTGAGCCTGAACAACTCATATTCACGTGGGGCCCACAGCATTATCCCAGGCCCTAACATCGCCAGCAGCTGATCGCTGCGGGAGTCTTTCAGCATACTCCGCAGGGTAAAATTGCCGTGGATCAGCACGCAGTTATCATTAAAACCATCGAACAGCGCTGGCAAGCATTCACGAGTGCGAAACAGAATACGTTTGTCCTGCATGGTCAAACCGGTGTTATTGAACTGGTTGAGCGTTCCCCACAGCACTTCCACCCGCTGGCGATACCACAGCGGCCACAGGTTCTCCTGGGTGCTGTCGACCGGCCCCACGAGCCCACGGCTATCCTGGCGATGCCAGGCCAGCAGCGCCTCGACAATCTGGTCTTTCAACTGCTCCCAGCGTTCCGGCGTGCGCGCGGGTGCTTCAACAGGCACGCCGCGTAAACGCTCTATTAACAGGACATCGGGGCCGGGGTGTTCATCGTGCGTCATGACGCCGTACACGGTCGGCATTCGGACGGTCCCCTCCCGCGCCAGCATCGACATTTTCCAGGCGAGCTGCCTGGCAACGCCCGGCGACGTGAAACTTCGCGCCATCAGCGGCATTGGGTTTCCCTGACTGTCATACAACGACCAGAGCGCGGTATCGGCCTTTTCACTCACACACTCGACCCGGCTTAATTTCTCACCCAGCAGATGGCTAAGTTCGGCACGCAGCTGTTCCATATGAGATTACCCCCATTAATGCTACTGCTTTTATAATGAGCGCGCAGAATGAAGATGTCACCCGGTAGAGATCAATCAGGGAAAAGAAAAGCGAAAATTGTGGCGAGAGGACATCCCTCCGAAAGGAGGGATGCAGACGGTATTAACGTAATTCGGCGCGAACGCGCTCAAGATCTTCCGGCGTATCAACGCCCGTTCCTGGTACTTCTTTGGCAACAGCAACGTGAATTTTCTCGCCATACCAGAGCACACGAAGCTGCTCCAGCATTTCGATATGCTCCAGCGGGCTGGGTGCCCAGGTGACATAGCGGCGAATGAAACCGGCGCGATAGCCGTAAATCCCCAGATGGCGCAGGAAGGAATCCCCGATGGTCTCTTTCGAGAGCGCAAAGCGGTCGCGATCCCATGGAATGGTGGCGCGGGAGAAATAGAGCGCATAGCCTTCGGCATCCATCACCACTTTCACCGCATTCGGGTTAAATGCCTCTTCAGCGTGGTGAACAGGCACCGCAAGTGTCGCCATACCCACCTGACGCTGCGCCAGGTTTTCTGCCACCTGACGGATAATAACGGCCGGGATCATCGGCTCGTCGCCCTGCACGTTCACAATGACGGTATCATCGCTGAAACCACATTTCTCAACGACTTCGGCGAGACGCTCGGTGCCGGACTGGTGATCGACGCGGGTCATGCACACTTCACCGCCTGCGGCTTCAACCGCACGGGCGACGTCCGGATGATCGGTGGCAACAATCACGCGATCGGCACCGGATTCACGGGCGCGTTCAAGGACGTGCACAATCATTGGCTTGCCGTTGATATCCACCAGCGGTTTACCCGGCAGACGCGTTGAGGCATAACGAGCAGGAATAATGACAACAAAACTCATGGTTTGCTCTCTTCTGCCACCAGGGAACGGGCTTCGTTTTCCAGCAACACCGGAATGCCGTCACGCAGCGGGAAAGCCAGACTGTCCAGCTTGCAAATCAGCTCCTGTTTGTCCTGGCTGTAGTAGAGTTTGCCGTTGCACACCGGGCAGGCAATAATTTCAAGTAAACGGTGATCCATAGTTCCTCCGTATGGGTAATCGCTAAAGCTTAACACATTCCTTTTTCAGGGCGTGTCTGTTTCCCAGCCACTTCGACAGGATATAAATAGCCCTTCGGGAACGCATCCCAGCGTGACGTCGCGAGCCCCCTGCCAGAGGGCGAACTCGCTAATGGCGGACGTTAAGCCCTTCTCCAGACTCGCCTTCACCCTGACCCCCTCTTCCAGATAGAGCGCAATGACTTCAAGCGTGCCGGTTTTGCGGTGCATTTTGGCATCCATGCGCCCGACCAGCCGCCCCTTATGCAGCAGGGGTAAAACAAAATAGCCGTACTGACGCTTTGGTGCCGGGGTATAACACTCCAGCCGGTAGCTGAAATCGAACAACTGTTCGGCGCGTTTTCGGTCCCAGACCACCGGGTCGAAAGGCGACAACACTGCGCTGTGGGTTGCCTGGAGATTTCCGTCCAGCGCCTTGGGCAGCAAAGGAAGGAGATCCGCATGCAGCCACATCTCTCCCAGCGTTTCTACCGTGACGGGAATGACGCGCTGTTCGCGTTGCCACATCTCCAGCAGCGGCTTCAGCGCGGGCTGGCGCAGGCGGTAATAATCTGCCAGCCATTGCGGCCGGAAAATGCCCAGACTGCGGGCGCTGTTTTCCAGCATGATGGCCTCGGCAGCCTCCTGGGTAAGCAGGTCACGTTCGTCGTCCCAGTGTGGCATCACGCGCTGGGTCAGGTCATAGACGCGCTGAAAATTACGCCGTTCAATCACCATGACCTGGCCGGAGGTGAATAACCCTTCAAGATGACGTTTGTGCGGTTTCCACTCCCACCAGCCGCTTGTGCCTTTTCGCGGATGTTCAAAATCAGCGGAACGCACTGGCCCCTTTTCCTGAATATGGCTGATGAGTTGCTCTATTTCGGCCGCGTGCTCCTGCATCCACGCCTGTCGGTATTTCCAGCCCATCTTTTCTGGGGCAAGCATGCGGTGACGCACCAGGGCAAAATCGCTGCGGGGCAGGAAACAGGCTTCGTGCGCCCAGTACTCCATGAGCTCCCCTTTGCTGAGCGCCTCATCAAGCCAGTGAGAGGGATAGTGGCCCAGGCGGCTGAACAGCACCAGGTAAGGGCTACGGGCAACAATATTAATGGTGTCGATTTGCAGCAGCGACATGCGCTGGATGGCAGAGAGGATATCGGCAGGCTGTGCGCGGCGACGGGGCTTTTTGAGCAGCCCCTGCGCGGCGAGGTGTAAATGACGTGCAGCTGTAAGCGAGAGTTGCGGTAAAGACATGCGTTTTCCTGTCAGTCAAAGCGCCACCAGAACCGCGTAAGCCCTCACTGCACTAACGCAATCAGTTCCTTGAGCAAGTGTTCCGGCTGCTCGCCGCTGAGTTCAGCGTCAACCGGCAGATACCACCAGTTTTCTTTCGCAAAGGCACGGCATTTCACCGCATCTTTTTCGGTCATAATGAGCGTTTGTCCCGACGCCGTGAGCGCATCAACCTGCTCTGCCACCAGCGCCTGATGGTCAGCCAGTGGAATGCGTTTTTCAAGCCTGGCACCACACTGCTCAAGCGTTGCGAAGAAGCGCGGAGGATGACCAATCCCTGCCATTGCCACCAGCGAAGGCAGCTCAGCAACCGCCCGGCGTTCACCCGTCACCAGGTTTATCGCCAGTCCCGGCAACAGGTGCATAGGAATTTCACCCGCTTTTGCCTCACCACCGTTTACAATCACCGCATCAACGGACTTCAGACGTGAAGCGCGTTCACGCATAGGGCCGGCTGGCAGCCACCATCCGTTACCGAAACGGCGAACCCCGTCGATGACCACAATCTCTTTATCACGCGCCAGCGCGTAATGCTGCAGACCATCGTCAGTGATGATAATTTGTACCGCGTGTTCGGCAAGCAGCGCCTGCACGGCGTCGCTGCGAACCGGGGAGACTGCCACCGGCGCGCCAGTACGCTGGAAAATCAATACCGGTTCATCACCCGCTTCGGCAGTGGTGGTTTTCTCTGCCAGCAGCAGTGGGTACTGCGCCGCTTTACCGCCATACCCACGCGAGACCACACCCGGGCGGATACCGCGTTTTTGCAGCTGTTCCACGAGCCAGATCACCACCGGTGTTTTACCGTTGCCGCCCGCCGTAAGATTGCCCACAACCACAACCGGCACTGGCGCACGCCAGGCCCGCTTGATCCCCAGACGGTAAAGCAGACGAATGATGCCGCTCACCAGGCCGTAAAGCCAGGAGAGCGGCAAAAGCAGCAGCCACAGCGGGGATTCACCGGACCAGATGCGTGCAATCATTCGCCGAACTGCATCTTATGAAGCTGGGCGTATACGCCGCGGTGTTCCAGCAAAGCTGCGTGGCTTCCGCGTTCAACAATGACGCCATCCTCAACCACCACGATCTCATCCGCCTGCTCGATAGTCGACAGACGGTGTGCAATCACCAGTGAGGTACGGTTCTTTTGCAGTTCGTCCAGCGCCGACTGAATAGCGCGTTCAGATTCGGTATCCAGTGCGGACGTCGCTTCATCCAGAATCAGGATTGGGCTGTCACGCAGCAGCGCGCGCGCAATCGCAATACGCTGACGCTGACCACCGGACAGGAGCACGCCATTTTCACCAATGATGGTATCCAGACCGTTATCCATCTTGTTGATAAAGTCCATCGCATAGGCCATGCGTGCGGCATTCTCGATCTGCTCGCGGCTGTACTCGTCAGTGCGCGCATAAGCGATGTTGTTGGCGACCGTATCGTTAAACAGATGCACGTTCTGAGAAACCAGCGCAACCTGGTTACGCAGCGACTGCAGGGTGTACTCCCGCAGGTCGTGACCGTCCAGGAGAATTTCACCTTCGTTGATGTCGTAGAAACGGGTGATGAGGCTGGCAATGGTGGATTTACCGGAGCCAGAACGGCCTACCAGCGCCACCGTTTTACCCGCCGGAATCGTCAGGTTGATATTGCGCAGAGCGGGCGTATCGCGGCCCGGATAGGTGAAGGTCACGTTGTGGAATTCAACATCGCCACGGGCGCGCTCAATCTCGCGTGTACCTTCGTCTTTTTCCTGCTCGGAATCCAGAATGCTGAACAATGTCTGACAAGCCGCCATCCCGCGCTGGAACTGGGCATTCACGTTAGTCAGAGATTTCAGGGGACGCATCAGGGCGATCATCGAGGAGAAGACCACGGTGATGGTACCCGCCGTCAGCGTCTCCATCACGCTTGGGAAGCTTGCCGCATAAAGGACAAACGCCAGCGCCAGTGAGGCAATCAGCTGAATGATCGGGTCAGAGATGGAAGAGGCCGAGACCATTTTCATCCCCTGAAGACGCATTTTGTTGCTGACTTTGTCAAAGCGTTTGGTTTCGACGTCCTGGCCACCGAAAATTAACACCTCTTTGTGTCCTTTCAGCATCTGTTCGGCGCTGGTTGTTACCTGCCCCATCGTATTCTGCATATTTTTACTGATATTGCGGAAACGCTTGGACACAACGCGGATGGCAATGGAGACAACCGGAGCCAAAACGATCAGGATGAGCGACAGCTGCCAGCTGTAATAGAACATCATGATAAACAGGCCGATGATCGACGCCCCTTCACGCACGACGGTAATCAACGCGCTTGAGGAGGAGGACGCAACCTGCTCTGAATCGTAGGTAATACGGGACAGCAGTGTCCCCGTAGACTGCTTGTCAAAGAATGAGACCGGCATGCCCATCATGTGGCTGAACAGACGACGGCGCATGGTCATAACCACTTTCCCGGATACCCAGGAGATGCAGTAGCTGGAGATATAGCTGGTGATACCACGTAAGATCATCAGCCCGATAACCACCAGCGGCATCCATAGCAACACTGAGCGATCCGTTTTACCAAAACCGTCGTCCAGTAACGGTTTAAGGAGCGATAACATAAAAGTATCGCTGGCTGCGTTGAGGATTAACGCTACACCCGCCACGATCAAGCCTGCTTTAAAAGGTGCAATCATCGGCCAGAGTCGGCGGAAGGTTTGCCACGTGGAGAGATCTTTGTCGTTATGCATTCAAAAAACCAGCATTTGTTGAAATAGCCGCATATTCTACCCGTTATCTACGGGCGCGCCAAACCACTGATGATACCAACGTGGTAAAAATTGATCCCGCAAGCGCCGGATTTGCCAGCGATGTTGCGAGAATGTCACCGATATTTGCCCGGAATGGGGGGTATCTTGCCAGATATACCCCTCTTTTCGATAACGTCGGACCACATTCGCCGACGGAAACCGCCAGGCGTTATAGCGGGCTGCTGAATCCAGCGCAATGTTTCCCTCCACCCGTTGTACCAGCGCCAATGACGATGAGGTATTGCTGCCATGATGGGGAACCTGGATTAACGTCGACGTCAGATGTTGCCAGTAATGGCTAAGCATAGCCTGTTCTGCTGGCGCTTCAATGTCTCCCGTCAGCAGTATACTCTGCTCACCATCGTCCACTTTCACCACGCAGGAGCGGTTGTTTCCCCGAGCCGGGTCATTTTCCAGGGGCCAGTGGACGGTGAAGGTTAATCCCTGCCATCTCCAGCTCTGCCCACGAAAGCAGGGCCGATGCCCCGCCAGACGTAATGGACTTCTTACCCACATCTCCGGCCATGCTTTTTGCAGCGATGCGAGACCTCCTGCATGGTCAAGATGTTCATGGCTGAGAATCACGCCATCTGGCCGCAGATGGTGCCAGCGCAGCCAGGGGATAATTAACCGCTGTGCGCTATCTCCCCCTGGCCAGGCGAGCCCGGTATCATAGAGAATCGCTTTTCCCTGCCGTTCGATGACCATGGCCAGCCCCTGCCCCACATCCAGCATATGTAGCGTCCAGGCATCACTTTTAGCCGTTCGCCAGAGGGGAAATGCCAGCAATAGACTCCCAGCCAGACACACGGCTGGAACGGTTTTCCAGGCTCGCAAACGCCAGCCGATGATGATAAGCCAGGGCAGTAGCGTCATGTACTGCCAGCGTTGATCCACACTCTGCCAGCCGTCTGGCAAGCGCATCAGTAGCCAGAACAACCCGGCAAGGGACTTATCGGCTGCAAACCAGATGGCACTTTCCATTCCCCCCAGCGGTAACAGATGGAGCAACATACCGAGTAAAATCAGCGGTACGCTGACAAACGTCACTATCGGAACGGCAAAGAGATTGGCGACCAGAGAGGAGATACTGAAGCCATGGAAAATCAGCACCTGTAACGGCATGAGCAACACCAGCATGCCGACCTGCAGATAGATCAGATTAAGTAGTGGCCGTATGCGTCGGGCCCACTGCCAGCGAGGAAGAGGCAGCCACTGAAACCAGAAAATCAGCGCCGCGACGGCAAATGCGGACAGGAGCAGACTCTCAGAAAGTATGGCTAAGGGATCGCTTATCAGGATCGCCGCGACACAGCAACACCATACCTGCCACGGCGACCATTGGCGGGAACCGATTCGCAGCGCCGCCAGCACGGCAAGTGCGATGACCGTTCGTAGTGCAGGAGGCTGCAGACCGGTAAGCCAGGCGTAGAAAGCGGCGAAGAACACCCCGGCCAGGAGTGGCATTTGCCAGTGGACCCGGTGGCTGGGGAATATAAACTGGATCGCACGCGCGAGTAACCAGACGAGGGATGCCGCCAGCGTGATATGCAGGCCCGAAATCGCCATCAGATGCAGTGTGCCGGTTTCACGCATCAGGTCTTTTATTTCTCGGGGGACATCCAGACGCTCTCCCATCCCCAGCCCGAGGATAACCGCTCCCCAGCGATAATCAGAAAGTCGGTTTTGCAGCGACATCAGGTATTGCGCTCGCAGGCTGCAGTGTCCATCAACAAGTTCCGCATGGGTGAAGCGCCCGCTCAGCGTTTGGTGTCGGGCAATGGCGCTGCGTTGGGGATCATAGCCTCCGTCGTTCAGCTCGCCGTGTGCAGGTTTTAGCCTGAGCATCATCGCCCAGCGCTGGCCAGCACATGCTCTCTGTGGCAAATAATTTCCATACAGCGTTACGCCGGTGGACGCCCACCAGCGCCGGCCGTTTACGGTACGAATCTTTCCCTGATGCTGAGTTGCACCATCAGTGGCGGTGATCTCTACCTCGGCCTGCACGGCTCTCGTGGTTAAATGCTGCATCGGCCAGACGCTCTCCTGCGCGGCCAGAAGGCCCCACGCGCAAAATAACAGCACGGTCCCCACATACTTCAGGCGCACGTTTTGGCATGTGCCCAGCACCACCCCGCCCGCCAGCATTATCCAGACGGTATAGCGTGATGGCAGTTCAGGTAACCAGAGTAACGGGGCTATCGCCAGAATGGCGCAGATACATAAAGCGGGAATTCCCATTGCTACCTCCCTGTTTCAGGGGGCAGTATGCTCGTGGGTGATGCGGCTCGTCAGTTGTGAAGAAAAGGATTTACAGCAAGCGCAGCAAGGTTTTTAACAGGTTGCAGAAAACGCAGCGGGAAATGCGGGGTGCCTTCCAGAAGAAAACGACAGGAACAAAAAAAGCACCCGCAGGTGCTTTCTTTCGAACCCAGTTTAACCGGCTGGCTAAACTCAGTTGCCGTAAATATTGGCGCGATCGCGCAGTTCTTTACCCGGTTTAAAGTGTGGAACGTACTTACCTTCCAACTCGACTTTATCACCCGTTTTCGGGTTACGCCCGGTGCGTGGAGCACGATAGTGCAGAGAAAAACTACCGAAACCGCGGATTTCAATGCGCTCGCCCTGGGCAAGAGTGGAGGCCATATGCTCCAGCATCTCTTTTACGGCATCTTCCACTGCCTTGGCAGGGATATGCGGTTGCTGACTGGCAAGTCTTTCAATCAATTCTGACTTGGTCATGATTCCTCCGGTTCCTTTCAAACCAATTAGCTGAACAGCTCATTAAACAAGGGCGGCCGTAGCCGCCCTTTGTTATTGATTACAGGACGGATCCTGTAATCTGTCAAGTTTGCTCTTCATCCTTCGCGCTGTAAATGCGTTACAGCTCAAATGATGCTGAGAACCTGATATTACTCGCCTTTAGCTGCTTTGAAAGCTTCAGCCATTGCGTTGTTAGAGAAGTTTGCATCTTCCTGTTTGTTAACAGTTGCGATTGCATCTTTCTCATCAGCTTCGTCTTTAGCACGAACAGACAGGCTGATTGCACGGTTCTTACGGTCAACACCGGTGAACTTAGCTTCAACGTCGTCGCCTACGTTCAGAACCAGAGTGGCATCTTCAACGCGGTCACGGGAAGCTTCAGAAGCGCGCAGGTAACCTTCAACGCCGTCAGCCAGCTCTACGGTTGCGCCTTTAGCGTCAACTGCAGTTACTTTACCGTTTACGATTGCGCCTTTCTTGTTCAGTGCAACCCAGTTGTTGAACGGATCTTCTGCGAGCTGTTTAACGCCTAGAGAGATACGCTCACGCTCTGCGTCAACCTGCAGAACAACTGCAGCGATTTCGTCGCCTTTTTTGTATTCACGAACTGCTTCTTCGCCTGCAACGTTCCAGGAGATGTCAGACAGGTGAACCAGGCCATCGATGCCGCCGTCCAGGCCGATGAAGATACCGAAGTCAGTGATAGACTTGATTTTACCTTCAACACGGTCACCCTTGTTGTGGGTTTCCGCGAACTGCTGCCATGGGTTGTTTTTGCACTGTTTCAGGCCCAGGGAGATACGACGACGTTCTTCGTCGATATCCAGAACCATCACTTCCACTACATCACCAACGTTAACAACTTTGGATGGGTGGATGTTTTTGTTGGTCCAGTCCATTTCGGAAACGTGCACCAGGCCTTCAACGCCCTCTTCGATTTCAACGAAGCAGCCGTAGTCGGTCAGGTTGGTTACGCGACCAGTCAGTTTAGTACCTTCTGGGTAACGCTTAGCGATAGCTACCCATGGATCTTCGCCCAGCTGTTTCAGGCCGAGGGATACACGAGTACGCTCGCGGTCGAACTTCAGCACTTTAACAGTGATTTCGTCGCCCACGTTCACGATTTCGCTTGGGTGCTTAACGCGTTTCCACGCCATGTCGGTGATGTGCAGCAGGCCATCAACGCCGCCCAGGTCAACGAATGCGCCGTAGTCAGTGAGGTTCTTAACGATACCTTTGACTTCCATGCCTTCCTGCAGGTTTTCCAGCAGCTGATCGCGTTCTGCGCTGTTTTCGGATTCGATAACGGCACGACGGGATACAACAACGTTGTTACGCTTCTGGTCCAGCTTGATGACTTTGAACTCAAGCTCTTTGCCTTCCAGGTGCAGGGTGTCACGGACTGGACGAACGTCTACCAGAGAACCTGGCAGGAACGCACGAATACCATTCAGCTCAACAGTGAAGCCACCTTTAACTTTGCCGTTGATAACACCGACCACAGTTTCAGCTTCTTCGTAAGCTTTTTCCAGGGTGATCCATGCTTCGTGACGTTTAGCTTTCTCACGAGAAAGCAGGGTTTCACCGAAGCCGTCTTCTACTGCGTCCAGCGCAACGTCAACTTCGTCACCAACCTGGATTTCCAGCTCGCCCTGGGCGTTTTTGAACTGCTCTGCCGGGATGGCGGACTCAGATTTCAGACCGGCGTCAACCAGTACTACGTCTTTGTCGATAGCAACAACAACACCACGAACGATGGAACCCGGACGGGTTTCGATTTCTTTTAAGGATTCTTCAAACAGTTGAGCAAAAGATTCAGTCATGTTTAATCTTCAGGTTAATATTAACGTCCACCTGGCTCCGTGCCGGATGGGGTTGTTTCACATACCCGCCGTCAATCCATTGCAGCGGGGGTACTGCTAAATCGGTCGCGTTTACGCGAGTGCCAGTTTTTGGCGCGCATATTGTAGCGCTTTTTCAATCACTTGCTCAATAGTTAAACTGGTTGAATCCAGAACTAATGCATCTTCTGCAGGAACAAGTGGCGCGACAGCGCGGTTACGATCGCGATCATCGCGCTCTTTTATCTCGGATAAAAGGCGATCAAAGTTAACACTAAACCCCTTCTCCTGCAACTGAAGCATGCGGCGTTGAGCACGTTCTTCTGAAGAGGCGTCAAGGAAAATTTTTACAGGCGCATCAGGGAATACCACGGTGCCCATATCGCGTCCGTCGGCGATCAACCCTGGGGCTTCGCGGAACGCACGCTGGCGACGTAACAGCGCCTCGCGCACACGCGGGAAGGCCGCAACCTGGGAGGCCGCATTCGCCACTTCCTGCGTACGGATTTCACCGCTCACGTCTTCCCCTTCAAGGATCACTTCCAGGTTGCCATCGGTAGACACAAAACGGACATCCAGGTGCGCAGCCAGCGGTACCAGCGCTTCTTCAGAGGCGACATCGACATGATGATGCAGCGCAGCCAGCGCCAGCACGCGATAGATTGCGCCCGAATCTAAAAGATGCCATTGCAATGCTTCCGCCATCGCTTTGCACAGGGTACCTTTCCCTGCGCCACTCGGCCCATCAATGGTGATTACCGGGGCAACTGCCGTCATCTTTTTCTCCTTAAATAAGGCATACCGTTAACATGAACGCCGCGCATTATACGCGCCAACGTGCGCAACTGTTACCTTTGCGTGCAAATTACGGAATGATTGAAGCAGAGTGTAGAAGAAATGAGCGGAAGTGTTCGTCAGGAAGCGTAAGGAAATGCCGCATCGAAGGATGCGGCATAACGCTATCAGGCCAGCGTACTGATGCGCGCCAGCTGCTCGAAGTAGTCCGGGAAAGTTTTCGCCGTACATTTCGGGTCAAGAATGGTCACAGGCGTGTCGGACAGCGCCACCAGCGAGAAGCACATCGCCATACGGTGATCGTTGTAGGTGCCAATTTCTGCGAACTGCAGTTTTGCCGGAGGGGTGACGCGAATGTAGTCTTCGCCCTCTTCCACCTCAGCCCCCACTTTACGCAGCTCGGTCGCCATCGCGTACAGACGGTCAGTCTCTTTCACGCGCCAGTTGTAGATGTTACGCAGCGTGGTGGTGCCTTTGGCAAACAGCGCAGCCGTGGCAATGGTCATCGCCGCATCCGGAATGTGGTTCATGTCCATATCAATGGCATTCAGCTCGCCGTGGGTACAGGAGATGAAGTCATCGCCCCAGGTGACAGTGGCGCCCATTTTCTCCAGCACGTCGGCAAAACGGATGTCGCCCTGCATGCTGTTGCGGCCAATACCGGTCACCTTCACGGTGCCGCCTTTGATCGCGCCCGCAGCCAGGAAGTAAGAGGCCGATGACGCATCGCCTTCAACCAGGTAATTACCCGGAGACTGATACTGCTGTGCCCCACGCACCACAAAACGCTGATAAGACTGGTTTTCGACCTCGACGCCGAAGGTTTTCATCAGGTGCAACGTGATATCAATGTACGGTCTGGAGACCAGCTCACCTTTAATCGTGATAACCGTATCCTGCGGTGCCAGCGGCGCGGTCATCAGCAGGGCCGTCAGGAACTGACTGGAAACGCTACCGTCCACCTCGACGTCACCGCCGCTAAAGCCCCCGCGCAGACGCAGTGGCGGATAATTTTCCTGCTCAAGATACTCAATCTGCGCGCCACCCTGACGCAGGGCATCGACCAGATGGCCGATCGGACGCTCTTTCATGCGCGGCTCGCCGGTCAGCACGATGTTATTGCTTCCCAGACACAGCGCCGCCGCCAATGGACGCATCGCGGTACCCGCGTTGCCCAGAAACAGCTCGAGCTCTTCACCCGAACGCAGCGCGCCGCCGTTGCCGGTCACTTCACAGCGGGTACGATCGTCAGAGAGAGTGTAATGAACACCCAACGCTTTCAGCGCATTGAGCATGTGGCGTACGTCATCGCTGTCCAGCAGGTTTGTAAGGACGGTGGTACCGTTTGCCAGAGCTGCCAGCAGCAGAGCGCGGTTCGAGACACTTTTTGAACCAGGCAGATTGATGGTGCCATCTACCCGCGCGATAGGTTGTAACGTCAGGGATTCCATGAAACTTAACTCTCAACTCAACATAATAAAAACCCCGCAGCAGGGCTACGGGGGTGGAAACAGCGCGATTAACCGTGGCGACGTTCGAAGTCGATCATGAAATCGGTCAGAGCTTTAACCCCTTCCAGCGGCATCGCGTTATAAATAGAGGCGCGCATCCCCCCCACCACACGGTGGCCTTTCAGCGCGTGCAGACCTGCCGCGAAGGACTCTTTCAGGAACACGTTGTCCAGGTTGCTGTCTGCCAGCTGGAACGGCACGTTCATGCGGGAGCGGTTAGCTTTCGCCACATCGTTACGGTAGAAATCGCTTTTGTCGATCACGCCGTACAGCAGTTCAGCTTTCTGCTGATTGACCTTGTCCATCTGCGCCACACCGCCGTTTTGCTTCAGCCATTTGAAGACCAGGCCCGAGAGGTACCAGGCAAACGTCGGTGGCGTGTTGAACATGGAGTCGTTATCGTTCAGCACGGTGTAGTCGAGAATTGACGGGCAAGACTTATGGGCTTTCCCCAGGAGATCTTCACGTACAATGACGATTGTCAGGCCCGCAGGACCGATATTTTTCTGTGCGCCTGCATAGATAACGCCGTAGCGGCTGACATCAATCGGGGCAGAAAGAATGGTGGAGGAGAAGTCGGCGGCAACCACAACATCGCTGGCGAAGTTTGGCGTCTCGTCGATGGCAATCCCGTCGATAGTTTCGTTCGGGCAGTAGTGGAGATAGGCTGCGTTATCAGAAAGCTGCCATTCGCTCATGGGCTTCACGGCGCGCAGACCGTCAACGGTCACTTTGGCGTCGATAACGTTCGGCGTGCAGTATTTGTGCGCTTCTTTAACGGCGCTTGCCGCCCAGTAGCCCGCATCAACGTAGTCAGCCGTCGTTTTATCGCCAAGGATATTCAGCGGTACGCCAGCAAACTGGCCGCGTCCGCCGCCGTGACAGAACAATACTTTGTAGTTCGAGGGAATATTCAGCAGATCGCGAAAATCCTTTTCTGCCTCTTCCGCCACCTGAATAAACTCTTTACCACGGTGGCTGATTTCCATCACCGACGTACCGAGACCGTTCCAGTCACAAAGTTCCTGTTGAGCCTGTTTAAGCACGTCTGCCGGTAACATCGCCGGACCTGAACTGAAATTAAAGACTTGAGCCATTTCCCCTCACCACGCTAAAAGCCATAAGTTATAACTGTGGATATCGGTTTTATCATTCAGTGACACGCGCCGCAATGTCTAAAACTTATGACCCGTGAAATGTGGCTCACATCACACAAAACAATCTGCCGCCTCGCCAGGACAAAACCGACAAAATGGCTGTCAGGTGATCCGTTTAGCCCGGCTAACCTTCGTCCATTCTGGATTCGTACAGCGAGGGCATAATTGATGATCGCCTGCCTTCATCACCACCACATGACTACATTTTATACAGGCATATTCGCCCGCATCGGGGACGGTTTTGTATCGCTCAATGAGCATATCCGGCAGGATGCATAACCCCGGCTTCACCTCGTCATCATGATAGTAATACACGCTGATTTGACCGTTCGTTTCCATAATGGCCAGACGCACCTGTCCGAGTTGTTCGACGCTGTTCAGACGCAATTCCATAAAAAATTCGAACTCGGTCATATTGGCACTTTGCACATTTTCCCAGGCCAACTGTCCGTCTTCGACAATCACCACAGGCTTCCCTTCCAGCAGATCTTCCAGCTTTTCGCTCTTCGACATCAGCCACATCACAAGGCGGTACAGCAGCGCCAGCGAGACAAAGACGATAAAGACCGGCACCATCGGCACATCGTCATAAAAGGCGACATCCCCCGCCGCTGACCCCAGCGTGAGGATGATTAACACTTCAAAAAGCGACATCTGCCGCACACCGCGACGGCCAGTAATCTTAAGAAACAGAAAGACAAGAACGAAGGTATACAGGCTCCGCAAAGCCACTTCGCCTAAAAACTCGGGGGGAACTTTATCAAACGCCATCCGCTGGAGATCAAATGCTTTCATTTTTCTATGCCTTAACAGTCAGTTACTGCCACTAAGCATAGCCCAGCCTTTTATTTTCGCCGAAGATAGCACCCGTCACGCAAAACCCGTATCATTGCGCGCTTTACGTACGATAAAAGTGAACGCCATGACTCAAACGTTTATCCCCGGCAAAGACGCCGCTCTGGAAGATTCCATCGCTCGCTTCCAGCAGAAACTGACCGACCTGGGTTTTAACATCGAAGAAGCCTCCTGGCTCAATCCGGTGCCCCATGTCTGGTCCGTCCATATTCGCGACAAAGAGTGTGCCCTGTGCTTTACCAACGGGAAAGGCGCGACTAAAAAAGCGGCACTGGCCTCCGCGCTGGGTGAGTATTTTGAGCGTCTGTCCACCAACTATTTCTTCGCTGACTTCTGGTTGGGCGAAACCATCGCTAACGGCCCATTCGTTCACTATCCGAACGAAAAATGGTTCCCGCTGACCGAAGACGATGAACTGCCGGAAGGTATTCTCGACGCCCGCCTGCGTGCGTTCTACGATCCAGAAAACGAACTGACCGCCAGCATGCTGATCGATCTGCAGTCTGGTAACGAAGATCGTGGTATCTGCGCCCTGCCGTTCACCCGCCAGTCTGACGAGCAGACCGTGTATATTCCGATGAACATCGTCGGCAACCTGTATGTGTCTAACGGCATGTCCGCCGGTAACACCCGCAACGAAGCGCGCGTTCAGGGCTTGTCAGAAGTGTTCGAGCGTCACATTAAAAACCGCATTATCGCCGAATCTATCAGCCTGCCTGAAATTCCGGCCGACGTGCTGGCGCGCTACCCGGGCGTGGTGGAATCCATCGCCAAACTCGAAGCGGAAGGTTTCCCAATCTTCGCCTACGATGGCTCACTGGGCGGTAAATATCCGGTGATCTGCGTGGTGCTGTTTAACCCAGAAAACGGCACCTGCTTCGCCTCCTTCGGCGCGCACCCTGACTTCGGCGTGGCGCTGGAGCGTACCGTCACCGAACTGCTGCAAGGCCGTAGCCTGAAAGATCTCGACGTCTTCACCCCGCCAACCTTTGACGATGAAGAAGTGGCGGAGCATACCAACCTCGAAACCCACTTCATCGATTCCAGCGGCCTGATCTCCTGGGATATGTTTAAGCAGGACGCAGACTATCCGTTCGTAGACTGGAGCTTTGCCGGCACCACGGAAGAAGAGTTCGCCACGCTAATGGCCATCTTTAACGCCGAAGATCAGGAAGTCTACATTGCCGACTATGAACACCTGGGCGTTTACGCATGCCGCATCATTGTGCCGGGCATGTCCGACATCTACCCTGCTGAAGATCTGTGGCTGGCGAACAACAGCATGGGTGCGCACCTGCGCGAAACCCTGCTTGCTCTGCCAGGCAGCGAGTGGGAAAAAGAGGATTATCTGAACCTGATCGCCCAACTGGACGAAGAAGGTCACGATGATTTCACTCGCGTGCGTGAACTGCTGGGCCTGGCGACGGGTAAAGACAACGGCTGGTATACCCTGCGTATCGGGGAACTGAAAGCGATGCTGGCGCTGGCTGGCGGCGATCTGGATCAGGCCCTGGCCTGGACGGAATGGACGATGGAATTCAACCAGTCGGTCTTCTCTGCCGAGCGCACCAACTATTACCGTTGCCTGCAAACCCTGCTGCTGCTTTCGCAGGAAGAGGATCGCGAGCCACTGCAGTACCTGAACGCTTTCGTGCGTATGTACGGTGCTGAAGCGGTTGAAGCCGCCAGCGCGGCGCTCAGCGGTGAAGAGCCATTCTACGGTCTGCAGGCCGTGGACAGCGATCTGAAAGCCTTCCCGGCGCATCAGTCGCTGCTCAAGGCCTATGAAAAGCTGCAGAAAGCAAAAGCCGCTTACTGGTCAAAATAAGCGCATATAACATTAGCAGCAGTAGGCGTATTCAATCGTCTGGGCTATATTACGGGGCAATTTCATTGCCCCGTTTTTTATTTTTTTCGGTAATGATTGCTGATTGTAATAATAAAGTTAAACATGGGTAAATATAATAATCTTTACCCGGGCTTTATTGTTACTTTTTATGGTAAATACTCCATATTAATTAACTGTTTCGGAGGGGGACGAACGAAATAATTCAACTCTTTTCATAACTTTTAAAATTTATTTTTATACGGATAATCAATTACTTACTCCGCATTTGCTGTAAAACCATACACACTGCGGGCCTATAAGCCAGGCGAGATATGATCTATATCAATTTCTCTTCTATAATGCTTTGTTAGTATCTCGTCGCCGACTTAATAAAGAGAGAGTTAGTGTGAAAGCTGACAACCCTTTTGATCTTTTACTCCCCGCCGCGATGGCAAAAGTTGCCGAAGAAGCGGGTGTCTATAAAGCAACGAAACACCCGATGAAGACGTTCTATCTGGCGATTACTGCTGGTGTGTTCATCTCAATCGCTTTCGTCTTCTACATCACCGCCACCACCGGTACTGCCGGAATGCCTTTCGGCATGGCCAAACTGATTGGCGGCATTTGCTTCTCACTGGGTCTGATTCTTTGCGTCATCTGCGGTGCCGACCTCTTCACCTCAACGGTGCTGATTGTCGTGGCAAAAGCCAGCGGAAGAATTACCTGGGGTCAACTGGCGCGCAACTGGCTTAACGTCTACGTTGGCAACCTGATTGGCTGTCTGCTCTTTGTTCTGTTGATGTGGCTTTCTGGCGAGTACATGACCGCCAACGGCGGCTGGGGGCTTAACGTCCTGCAAACCGCCGACCACAAAATGCACCACACATTTATCGAAGCCGTTGCTCTCGGCATCCTTGCAAACCTGATGGTCTGCCTGGCGGTCTGGATGAGCTATTCTGGTCGTAGCCTGATGGATAAAGCCATGATTATGGTTCTGCCGGTTGCGATGTTTGTTGCCAGCGGCTTTGAGCACAGTATTGCGAATATGTTCATGATCCCGATGGGGATTGTTATCCGCAACTTTGCAAGCCCGGAGTTCTGGACCGCAATTGGTTCATCCCCGGAAAGTTTCTCTCACCTGACTATTATGAATTTCATTACTGATAACCTGATCCCCGTCACTATCGGGAACATTATCGGTGGGGGTCTGTTAGTTGGGTTGACATACTGGGTCATTTACCTGCGTGGCGACGACCATCATTGATGGTTATCTCAGGCAGTAAATAAAAAATCCACTTAAGAAGGTAGGTGTTACATGTCCGAGCTTAATGAAAAGTTAGCCACAGCCTGGGAAGGTTTTGCGAAAGGTGACTGGCAGAATGAAGTCAACGTCCGTGACTTCATTCAGAAAAACTATACCCCGTATGAAGGTGACGAATCCTTCCTGGCTGGCGCAACTGACGCGACCACCAAGCTGTGGGACAGCGTAATGGAAGGCGTTAAACTGGAAAACCGCACTCACGCGCCAGTTGATTTTGACACCTCCGTTGCTTCCACCATCACTTCTCACGATGCTGGCTATATCAACAAAGCCCTTGAGAAAATCGTTGGTCTGCAGACTGAAGCACCACTGAAACGCGCAATCATCCCGTTCGGTGGTATCAAAATGGTTGAAGGTTCCTGCAAAGCGTATAACCGCGAGCTGGACCCAATGCTGAAAAAAATCTTCACCGAATACCGTAAAACCCACAACCAGGGTGTATTCGATGTTTACACCAAAGACATTCTGAACTGCCGTAAATCTGGCGTTCTGACTGGTCTGCCAGATGCGTATGGCCGTGGCCGTATCATTGGTGACTACCGTCGCGTTGCGCTGTACGGTATCGACTTCCTGATGAAAGACAAATACGCGCAGTTTGTTTCCCTGCAGTCTGACCTGGAAAACGGCGTAAACCTGGAAGCGACTATCCGTCTGCGTGAAGAAATTGCTGAACAGCACCGTGCGCTGGGTCAGATCAAAGAGATGGCAGCGAAATATGGCTGCGATATCTCTGGTCCTGCAACCAACGCCCAGGAAGCTATCCAGTGGACCTACTTCGGCTACCTGGCCGCTGTTAAGTCTCAGAATGGTGCAGCAATGTCCTTCGGCCGCGTATCCACCTTCCTGGATGCGTACATCGAACGTGACCTGAAAGCAGGTAAAATCACCGAGCAAGACGCTCAGGAAATGATTGACCACCTGGTCATGAAGCTGCGTATGGTTCGCTTCCTGCGTACTCCAGAATATGATGAGCTGTTCTCTGGTGACCCAATCTGGGCAACCGAATCTATCGGCGGTATGGGCGTAGATGGCCGTACTCTGGTAACCAAAAACAGCTTCCGCTTCCTGAACACCCTGTACACCATGGGTCCTTCTCCGGAGCCGAACATCACCGTTCTGTGGTCTGAAAAACTGCCTCTGAACTTCAAGAAATTCGCCGCTAAAGTGTCCATCGACACCTCTTCTCTGCAGTATGAGAACGATGACCTGATGCGTCCGGACTTCAACAACGACGACTACGCTATCGCGTGCTGCGTAAGCCCAATGGTTGTTGGTAAGCAAATGCAGTTCTTCGGTGCGCGTGCAAACCTGGCGAAAACCATGCTGTACGCCATCAACGGCGGCGTTGATGAAAAACTGAAAATGCAGGTGGGTCCTAAGTCTGAACCTATCAAAGGCGACGTGCTGAACTATGACGAAGTCATGGAGCGCATGGACCACTTCATGGACTGGCTGGCGAAGCAGTACGTGACTGCACTGAACGTTATCCACTACATGCACGACAAGTACAGCTACGAAGCCTCTCTGATGGCGCTGCACGACCGTGACGTGGTTCGCACCATGGCGTGTGGTATCGCAGGCCTGTCCGTTGCGGCTGACTCCCTGTCTGCAATCAAATATGCGAAAGTTAAACCAATTCGTGACGAAGACGGTCTGGCTATCGACTTCGAAATCGAAGGCGAATACCCGCAGTTTGGTAACAACGACGCTCGCGTTGATGACATGGCGGTTGACCTGGTAGAACGTTTCATGAAGAAAATTCAGAAACTCACTACCTACCGTAACGCTATCCCGACTCAGTCTGTTCTGACCATCACCTCTAACGTTGTGTATGGTAAGAAAACCGGTAACACCCCAGACGGTCGTCGTGCTGGCGCGCCATTCGGCCCAGGTGCTAACCCAATGCACGGTCGTGACCAGAAAGGTGCGGTTGCCTCTCTGACCTCCGTTGCTAAACTGCCGTTTGCCTACGCGAAAGATGGTATTTCTTACACCTTCTCTATCGTGCCAAACGCGCTGGGTAAAGATGACGAAGTACGTAAAACTAACCTCGCGGGTCTGATGGATGGTTACTTCCACCACGAAGCGTCCATCGAAGGTGGTCAGCACCTGAACGTGAACGTAATGAACCGTGAAATGCTGCTCGATGCGATGGAACACCCTGAGAAATATCCTCAGCTGACCATCCGTGTATCTGGCTACGCAGTACGTTTTAACTCCCTGACTAAAGAACAGCAGCAGGACGTTATCACCCGTACTTTCACTCAGTCCATGTAAGTGGAATTGACTGAAATCACGCGTTAAAAGGCGTACAATAAAGGCTCCACGCAAGTGGGGCCTTTTTAACACCCTCGCTTCATCAGTCTCTTTTGTCCGCTATCTATACTGAATGGATAACAGCCAAAACAGACTCGACATAGCCTTTGAGCTGTGCAACTACATAGGCCCCCGGATGGGCCAAATTCGGAGATCTCACCGCAATGTCAACTATTGGTCGCATTCACTCCTTTGAATCCTGTGGCACCGTCGATGGCCCAGGTATCCGCTTTATTACCTTCTTCCAGGGCTGCCTGATGCGCTGCCTGTACTGCCACAACCGCGACACGTGGGACACTCATGGTGGGAAAGAAGTCACCGTGGAAGATCTGATGAAAGAGGTGGTGACCTATCGCCACTTTATGAACGCGTCCGGCGGCGGCGTGACCGCATCCGGCGGCGAAGCCATTCTTCAGGCTGAATTTGTCCGCGACTGGTTCCGCGCCTGCCGCAAGGAAGGCATTCATACCTGTCTCGATACCAACGGCTTCGTGCGCCGCTACGATCCGGTCATTGATGAACTGCTCGAAGTGACCGATCTGGTGATGCTCGATCTCAAACAGATGAATGATGAGATCCACCAGAATCTGGTTGGCGTTTCCAACCACCGTACGCTGGAATTTGCGAAGTATATTGCCGACAAAGGCATCAAAACCTGGATCCGCTATGTTGTTGTTCCCGGCTGGTCAGATGATGACGACTCTGCGCACCGCCTGGGGGAATTTACCCGCGACATGGGCAACGTCGAGAAAATTGAGCTTCTGCCCTATCACGAACTCGGCAAACATAAATGGGTGGCGATGGGTGAAGAGTACAAACTTGATGGCGTGAAGCCACCGAAAAAAGAGACGATGGAGCGCGTGAAAGGTATTCTTGAGCAGTATGGCCACAAGGTCATGTATTAAAGAAAAGGCCCGGTGAGAACCGGGCCTTTTTAAATTCTATTTAAAGACGCCGTTAATAACGGAAGTCACAATCGCCGTACTCAGCGCGATTAAGACCAGATCGTCACCCACCACGCGCCATTCATAACCTGGGTAGGATGGAAGCTGGCCAAGCATAGAGGCTGGCACGGTTTTCTTCGCAATACCCGGAGGAAGTGGTTTACCGCGGGCCAGGTTTTTCGCAATACCCGGAGGCAGAGACTCATAGCCCGTTAAGCCGTAATTCAGTGCCAGGTGACGGGCATGATCGAAGCTTACGCGAGCGTCAACATCATTGCCGACATCTTTGCTGCTTTTAAAGCTCTTATCTGATTTCCCTGGGTTATCCTGACCGCTATTTTGCTTATTACCATGGTTACCAGAGTTCCCGTTACCATGATTGCCGCCATTACCTTGTCCGCCACCGTTGCCGTGACCACCGCCATTCCCGTTTCCTGGATTAGCCATGACCGGAGCCGTTGCAAACGTTAAAGACAACACTACGGCAAGTGCGGTAGTGGAAAAACGACGTTTAGACATGATTGTTGCCTTTTAGTGGTAGAACTCATTTGAATTATCGCCGGGCGGGGAAAACAAACAATACGTAAAAGTCTTATATATGACAGGGACAAAAAAGCCTGTCATTGACAGGCTTTTATTTAATCAGGCGTGCGCCACAGGCGTTGGATGCTCGCCTGCTTTGCGCAGCAGCATTAAGAGATAAATAAACGACACGCTGGCGATCATGATAAACAGCAAATTGTCAGAATAACTCTGCATCAGCATCGCGGTAAATGTTGGTCCCAGCAGGCTGCCGATGGTATAGCTTAATAACAGCGCCTGGTTCATCGCCACCAGCTGGTGATGTTCAACTTTCTCACAGGCCCACGCCATCGCGACCGGATAAAGCGTGAACCCCGCTGCCCCAAGGATAAACAGCGCTGGGGCCATCGCGGCGTTGCTGAGCATAGCAAAACAGCCCATGATCACCACAAAGACCTGAACGCGCAGCACCAGCAGGCGACCGAAGCGATCGGCCAGGCGGCCAATCGGCCACTGTCCGACAATCCCCGCGCTCACCATGACCGCCATCCAGAAACCAATCCCGGCATCGCTGACACCCTGATGGTTCAGGTAGAGCGGCATAAGACCATAGAGCGAGCCCAGAACAATCCCCGAGATAATACAGCCATTCACTCCCAGACGCGCCTGGCGCAGCCTCAGCATCGGCCAGATGTGGGTCGCTTCCTGATGCTCACTTTTCTGGTTAACGATACGCGTAAAGAGCAGCGGCAGGATCGCCGCCAGCACCATACCGGTTACCCATGGCAGCACGCTCATCAGGTCCGTTGGCAGTTTGCTGACCATCAGTTGTCCCAGCACGGTGCCCACATAGTAAACCATCATATAGGCTGCCAGCAGGCGCCCGCGGTTACGTGACGTGCCGCTGCACATCAGCGCACTTTCAACAACCACCCAAATCATCGCGCAACCGACACCGGCGATAAAGCGCCACGCCATCCAGCTCCAGAAGCCGACCATCAGGCCCAACCCGGCACACCCGGCGGCGAAAATCAGCGAAGCCAGATAATAGCTGCGATTAAAGCCAAAGCGTTTAATCAGGCTACCGGTTAATAATGTGCCCAACAGGTTCCCGGTGAAAAAGGACGAGCTAACCATACCCACCTGCCAGGTCGGTAAGTTTTCATGGGCGAGCCACAGCGGGACGAGCGTATTCAACACTGCGATCGCCAGGGTCAGCAGAAGCAGGCCACAGAGCAACAGTAGCACTGGCCGGGTATAGGTGGTCATGGATTAAAAACCGTGAGGAAGTTCAGATTTCGTGCGCATCATGCCACTGGCAAAAACAAAGTCAATCCACTGATTTAGCCGGCTCGCACGATATGTTCCCTGTCGATTTAAAAAACTTATCCTGCTAATGCAGTGCCTGCTATAGATATTAATTATGTCTCTGTTTTTATTTATTAATGGTAGAAATTAAAACAAAACGACAGTCGAAAAATTTCATGAATGAAAAAAGAAAAGCCGGGCGCTATGTCCCGGCTTTTATAACAAAAAATAAGATTAGCTGGCGATGGCCATACCGACCGTCATATGCAGACCATAAAAGACGCCACGACCAATCAACTCCCCTGCCAGCACCAGCACAAAGGCCAGTGATAACAACGGCAGAGCAGGCTGGTAGCCTTTTAGCTGAGGCGCGATCCAGAATACCAACGCCGCTACCAGCAGCACGATACGCCAGGCCATCAGAGAACCGTAATCCGGCACCAGCGCAGAGGCCTGCTGAATCGAGCTATGAATGGTGGCCAGCTCAGCACCCTGCATAAGAGCAACGATTGCACTCACTACCAGCGCCAGCAGCGATACGGCTGGCAGCAAACGCATTGCCCAGCCGTCTACCCCCGCCACGCGCAACAGCAGATAGCCGAGCAGCGGCCCGCCGATAAACATCGTCAGGAAGAAGCTCATTGGCGTCCAGACGCTGTACCAGGTAGGGACGGTATCAATGGTGTTATAGACACGCACCATCATCCATACAAACACCACGCCCAGCACCATGGTCACGATCAGCCAGAGGCTACGCAGACCTGCAGGCAATTTTTTAAGCGCTGCCAGCAACCAGCCCAGCCCGCCGATGGCGAAGAAAATCGCCCCGCTGGCAATCTCGTTACTGAGGGACGATGCCCCCACGCGGTTAAGCGAGTTAAACGCGCGCATCGGTGAGCCCAGGTGCAGCGTAGAGGCGATAAAACCAATCCCCATCAGCACCCACAGGCCAAACATGCTCAACACTAAACGCTGCTGCTGTTCAGCAGTGAGTTGACCTTTCAGCAGTGCCAGCGCGAGCACGATGAAGCCACCCGCCACGCACTGACCAAAGACCGTGAAGATCATCAGCGGCCATTCATGCCATCCACTTCCCATCTCACACCTCCTTCGGGTTTGCCAGGTAGCCGGTGGTATCACCTGTTGGACGGCTGTTGGCGTTAGGTTTAATCACAATACTTGGCTTCGTGAAGTGCGCGGACGGCAGCGGTGCTACCGCAGCAAGCTGACCATGTTTTTGACGCAGTTCTTCAATAGGGCCAAAGTCCAGCGCGCGCAGCGGACAGGACTCGACGCAGATCGGTTTTTTGCCATCCGCGACGCGAGAGTGGCAGCCGTCGCACTTGGTCATATGCCCTTTGGCGGCATTGTACTGAGGCGCGCCGTACGGGCAGGCCATATGGCAGTAGCGGCAGCCGATACAAACATCTTCATCCACGACCACGAAACCGTCTTCACGCTTGTGCATCGCCCCGCTCGGACAGACCTTCGTACAGGCCGGGTCTTCGCAGTGGTTACAGGCAATCGACAGGTAATAGGCAAACACGTTCTGATGCCAGACACCGTTATCTTCCTGCCAGTCACCTCCGGCGTATTCGTAGATGCGACGGAAACTCACGTCTGGGGTGAGATCTTTGTAATCTTTACAGGCCAGCTCGCAGGTTTTGCACCCGGTGCAACGGCTGGAATCAATGAAAAATCCATACTGGGTTGTCATCGGTTACTCCTTAAACCTTTTCAACCTGAACAAGGTTTGTGTGAGACGGGTTGCCTTTCGCCAGCGGCGACGGACGCTGCGTGGTCAGTACGTTAATGCTGCCTGCCTGATCGATGCGGTTGGCATCAGGGCTGTACCATGCCCCTTCTCCCAGCGCCACGACGCCTGGCATCATGCGTGGCGTGACTTTGGCTTCAATGTGTACCTCACCGCGGCCGTTGAAGATGCGCACGCGATCGCCATTGTTAATACCACGCGCTTTCGCATCCATCGGGTTGATCCACATCTCCTGGCGGCAGGCGGCTTTCAGTACGTCGACGTTACCGTAGGTGGAGTGAACGCGTGCTTTATAGTGGAAACCGGTCAACTGCAGCGGGAATTTCGCCGTGAGCGGGTCGTTATAGTTTTCGAATCCTGGCGTGTAGATCGGCAGCGGATCGATAACGTCCCCCTCCGGCAGCTCCCAGGTAGACGCAATTTTTGCCAGTTCTTCGGAGTAGATTTCAATTTTGCCCGATGGCGTAGTCAGCGGGTTCGCCTGCGGATCTTCGCGGAACGCTTTGTAGGCAACGTGATGCCCTTCAGGATCGCGCTGTTTGTACATGCCCTGCTTGCGGAAGGTATCGAAATCCGGCAGGTCTGGGATGGCTTTGCGGGAGAGTTCATGCAGATGGCGCATCCAGCCTTCCTGAGTACGTCCCTCGGTAAACTGCTGCTCAACGCCCAGACGCTTCGCCAGCTCGGAGGTCATCTCATAGATGGTTTTGCACTCGAAGCGCGGTTTGATCGCCTGATCGGTGAAGATCACGTAAGACATGTTGCCGCAGGAGGCATCCAGCGCGAAGTCCATCTGCTCAGACGCGGTGCAGTCCGGCAGCAGAATGTCGGCGTATTTTGCCGAGGAGGTCATGTGGCAGTCGATCACCACAATCATCTCGCACTTCTTGTCGTCCTGCAGGATTTCATGAGTGCGGTTGATTTCCGAATGCTGGTTGATAAGACAGTTACCGGCGTAGTTCCAGATCATCTTGATCGGCACGTCCAGCTTGTCCTTACCGCGCACGCCGTCGCGCAAGGCGGTCATTTCCGGGCCACGTTCAATCGCATCGGTCCACATAAACATGGAAATGCTGGTTTGTACCGGGTTGTCCAGCGTTGGCATACGTTCAAACGGGACTTCATATGAGCCTTCACGCGCACCAGTGTTACCACCATGAATCCCCACGTTGCCGGTCAGAATGGAGAGCATGGAGATTGCGCGGGTGGCAATTTCACCGTTCGCATGACGCTGCGGTCCCCACCCCTGGCTGATATAGGCCGGTTTGGCTGAGCCAATCTCACGCGCCAGTTGAACAATACGCTCGACCGGAATACCGGTGATGGTGGACGCCCACTCCGGCGTTTTCGCCACGCCGTCGCTGCCCTGACCGAGAATATACGCCTTGTAGTGGCCATTAGCTGGGGCACTGGCTGGCAGGGTTTTCTCGTCATAACCGACGCAGTATTTATCCAGGAACGGCTGATCGACGAGATTTTCAGTGATCATCACCCACGCCAGCGCGGAGACCAGCGCGGCATCGGTACCTGGGCGGATTGGGATCCACTCATCTTCGCGTCCTGCACCGGTGTCGGTATAGCGCGGATCGATAATGATCATGCGGGCATTGGATTTAGCACGCGCCTGTTCGAGGTAGTAGGTCACCCCGCCGCCGCTCATACGCGTTTCACCCGGATTGTTCCCGAACAGAACGACCAGCTTGCTGTTTTCGATATCAGACGGGCTGTTGCCGTCTGCCCAGCCACCGTAGGTGTAATTCAGTCCTGCGGCGATTTGTGCAGAGGAGTAGTCACCATAGTGGTTAAGATAACCGCCGCAGCAGTTCATCAGACGCGCCACCAGCGTTTTTCCCGGTGGCCAGGAGCGGGTTAGCGTGCCGCCCAGCGTTCCGGTACCGTAGTTCAGGTAGATGGATTCGTTGCCATACTCTTTGATCAGCCGCTGCATATTGGTGGCGATAATATCGTAGGCTTCATCCCAGCTAATGCGCTCGAACTTCCCTTCCCCACGTTTACCCACGCGCTTCATTGGGTACTTAAGACGATCCGGATTATAGACGCGACGACGCATGGAGCGGCCACGCAGACAGGCGCGAACCTGGTGTAACCCTTCGTAGTTATCGTCCCCGGTATTGTCGGTTTCGACATATTTTATTTCGCCATCCACTACGTGCATACGCAGCGGGCAACGGCTACCGCAGTTTACCGTACAGGCACTCCACACCACTTTTTCCGGGACTGAGGCCGGGGATAGTGCATCCGCCGCTGACGCCAGTCGGGTAAAAGGGAGCGTGAAAGCGCTGCTGGCTACAGCCAGGCCGCCTATTGCCGTGGTTTTCATCAAACCACGGCGAGTGACCTCGGCAGCCAGCAATTCTTCAGGCGCGTTGATTTTCATAGAGACTCACTTTGGTTGCTCACAAAGAAAAGAGAGGCGGCACAAACCGCTATGTAGTTTTATATATAACGAAATTATTCGTTATCAGCTTTTTCTGCTGACTTTCATTCGGAGGAGTATTACTACTTTAGAGGCAGGGGGTATTGCGTCGTATCAATTCACAGGCATAAAAAAAGCGCCCGAAGGCGCTTTTTTTGTTTTGAGGCACATATTTAGCCAATGTACTGCTGACCTTTCATGTATGGGCGCAGCACTTCAGGGATCTCAATACGGCCATCTGCCTGCTGATAGTTTTCCAGCACGGCAACCAGCGTACGACCCACAGCCAGACCAGAGCCGTTCAGGGTATGCACCAGACGGGTTTTCTTGTCAGATTTACTGCGGCAGCGTGCCTGCATGCGGCGCGCCTGGAAATCCCAGACGTTAGAGCAGGAGGAGATTTCACGGTAGGTGTTCTGCGCAGGTACCCACACTTCCAGGTCGAAGGTTTTGCAGGCACCAAAGCCCATATCACCGGTACACAGCGCCATACGACGATACGGCAGGCCCAGCAGCTCGAGGACTTTCTCGGCGTGACCCGTCATCTCTTCCAGCGCGTCCATGGAGTCTTCCGGACGAACAATCTGCACCATCTCGACTTTATCGAACTGGTGCATACGGATCAGACCACGCGTGTCGCGGCCATAAGATCCCGCTTCAGAACGGAAGCACGGAGAGTGTGCGGTCAGTTTGATCGGCAGTTCGTCTTCGTCGATGATCTCATCACGGACGAGGTTAGTCAGCGGCACTTCTGCGGTAGGGATCAGCGCATAGTTGCTGCTGTCTGCTTCTTCATCCAGCGGACGGGTATGGAACAGGTCGCCGGCAAATTTCGGCAGCTGACCCGTACCGTACAGCGTATCGTGGTTGACCAGATACGGGACGTAGGTTTCGCTGTAACCGTGCTGCTCGGTGTGCAGATCCAGCATGAACTGGGCCAGCGCACGGTGCAGATGGGCAATCTGGCCTTTCATCACCACGAAGCGAGAACCGGTCAGCTTAACCGCGGCCGCAAAGTCCAGACCCGCGTGCATTTCGCCCAGCGTGACGTGATCGCGCACCTCGAAGTCGAACTCGCGAGGCGTACCCCAGCGTTTCACTTCAACGTTGTCGTTCTCGTCTTTGCCGACAGGCACGCTGTCGTCAGGAATGTTCGGGATCGCCAGCGCAATATCGCGAATTTCGGCCTGAAGAACGTCCAGCTCGGCTTTCGCCTGATCCAGCTCTTCACCCAGTTTGTTCACTTCCAGGCGTAATGGCTCAATATCTTCCCCGCGCGCTTTCGCCTGGCCAATGGATTTCGATCGAGAATTACGCTCTGCCTGCAGATTTTCAGTTTGTACCTGCAGAACTTTACGACGCTCTTCAAGAGCGCGCAGCTTATCTACATCCAGCTTAAAGCCCCGGCGTGCCAGTTTTTCAGCGACTGCGTCTGGCTCATTACGCAGCAGATTGGGATCGAGCATGCTTATCCTGTGCTTATCGAATTAAAATAGGAAAATGTGACCACAGCCTGCGGTCACAAGGATACTATGCCAACATTACCGCAACGATCGAACTAACGGTAGCGTTTTATAGGGCTATTTTGATCCTGTCCGGCGAGCCAGGTGAGCTTTTCACCAATCTTGCCCTCAAGACCTCTGTTTGTAGGGTGATAATAGCGGGTTTGTGCCATTTCCTGCGGGAAATACTCCTCCCCGGCGGCATAGGCGTTGGGCTCGTCATGCGCATAGCGATACTCCTGCCCGTAGCCCATCTCCTTCATCAGTTTGGTTGGCGCGTTGCGCAGATGAACCGGCACATCGTAATCCGGGCGTTCACGTGCGTCCGACATCGCGGCCTTAAAGGCGGTATAGACAGCATTGCTTTTCGGCGCGCAGGCCAGATAGACAATCGCCTGCGCAATCGCACGCTCGCCTTCTGCCGGGCCCACGCGGGTAAAGCAGTCCCAGGCAGAAAGGGCAACCTGCATGGCGCGCGGGTCAGCATTGCCGACATCTTCTGAGGCAATCGCCAGACAGCGGCGCGCCACGTACAGCGGATCGCCACCCGCGGTGATTATGCGCGCGTACCAGTAAAGCGCCGCATCCGGGGCGCTGCCGCGGACGGACTTATGCAATGCCGAGATCAGGTCGTAGAAACGATCGCCTTTATTATCAAAACGCGCGCTGCGCTCACCGGCAATTTCGGTCAGGAGTTCCGGCTTCAGCACCCGCTTTCCGGCATCATCCACTTCGGCCATATCGGCCATCATTTCCAGGGTGTTCAGCGCGCGGCGCGCATCGCCATTAACCAGCTCCGCAATCGCCCTGCGCGTTTCGTCAGGCAGAACGATATCCTGCCCGCCGTAGCCGCGTGCTTTATCGTCCATCGCCTGGGTCAGAACCTTTTCGATATCCTCGGCGGTCAGGGATTTGAGCAGGTAAACGCGGGCGCGAGAGAGCAGCGCCGAATTCAGTTCAAACGAGGGGTTTTCGGTGGTCGCGCCGATGAAGAAAATTGTGCCGTCTTCAATATGCGGCAGAAAAGCATCCTGCTGGCTCTTGTTGAAGCGGTGAACTTCGTCGACAAAGAGGATGGTGCGGCGCCCGGCATTACGGTTCTGGCGCGCGCGCTCGATTGCCTCGCGGATCTCCTTTACGCCGGACGTGACCGCCGAGATACGTTCGACGTCAGCGTTGGCATAGCGGGCAATCACTTCAGCGAGGGTCGTTTTGCCGGTCCCGGGTGGTCCCCAGAGGATCATGGAGTGCAAATGCCCGGCCTCAATGGCCCGCGGCAAAGGTTTCCCCGCAGCCAGCAGGTGCTGCTGGCCGATGTACTGCGCTAAATTTTCTGGCCGCATACGAGCGGCCAGAGGTTGAAACGCATTATCTGAAAAATCGAGCGACAGATTGCTCACTCATGCCTCTTACTTATTGCGTTGGTCGTCCACCGTTACGCCCTGCGGCGGGGTGAAGGTGAATTTCGATGCATCCACGGCGCCGTTCTGCTGAGACTTGAGCTGGTAGCTGCTGCGCTGATCGTCCTGCTCAACCGCGCCGAACTGATTGATGGTCCCGTTGGTGCTGACGTTGATGGTGAACTGCTTCAGGTTGCCGTTGCTGCCTTTCGGCGTCAGGACAAACTCATCACCGTTCTGCTTAATATTGTACTGCTGCCAGTCGCTGGCCTGGTTGCGGGCAATCAGCATAAAGGGCGTATTGCTGGTGGCATCTTTCAACCAGGTTGCCGTGGCCTGCTCAACGAACGGGTTGAAGAACCACAGTGTTTTACCGTCAGAGACCAGGATGCTCTCATCCGGCTGAGTCATGTGCCAGTTAAACAGATTCGGGCGTTTTACCCACAAATCTCCCTGACCTTCCTGCACCGCGTTGCCGCTGCCGTCAGTCACTTTCTGCGTGAAGCTGGCGTGGAAGCTGCTCACTTTATCCAGTCGGCTTTTAAGGTCGCTGGCCGCATCAGCCCAGACGCTGCTGGCAACAAAACTGGTGAGTAATGCACAGGCGATGGCGATTTTTTTCATTGTTATTCCTTAAAATACGTCTTCCCGAAATGGGGTTTCCGTCATCTATTCTGGACCTGCCCGAAGGCAGGCGACAGAAGAAAATGCTTAATTTTGGCTGATTTACCCTTCTTTGCAATCGCTGAAGGTTAATCAAACGGCGGCGGCGCCAGCACCTCGCGGTTACCGTTATGCCCCTGCTCGCTCACGATGCCCTGGGCTTCCATCTGTTCGATGATACGCGCCGCGCGGTTATAGCCAATGCGGAACTGACGCTGGACGCCAGAGATCGAGGCTTTACGTTTTTCGGTGACGAAATTAACCGCCTGATCGAATAACGGATCCAGCTCTTCGCCGCCGTCAAAGCCACCGCCGCCGCCTTCGCTTTCCGTATCGCTGGTAATACCGTCCACATATTGTGGGCGACCGCGTGCTTTCCAGTCCTGCACGACGGCGTGAACTTCTTCATCGCGGACGAACGCACCGTGGACACGCACCGGAGAGGTGGAGTTCGGGCCGGAATAGAGCATGTCACCCATACCCAGCAGCGACTCTGCGCCGCCCTGGTCAAGAATGGTACGGGAGTCAATTTTACTTGATACGGTAAAGGCGATACGCGTCGGAATGTTCGCTTTGATAAGACCCGTAATAACGTCCACCGAAGGACGCTGGGTGGCCAGCACAAGGTGAATACCGGCCGCACGCGCTTTCTGCGCCAGACGAGCAATCAACTCTTCCACCTTCTTACCGACGGTCATCATCAGGTCAGCAAACTCATCCACCAGCACGACGATGTAAGGCAGTTTTTCCAGCACCGGATGCTGGGCATCCATGCTATCGCCCGGCTTCCAGTAAGGATCCGGAATCGGACGTCCCATGCGCATCGCCTGGGCGATTTTCTCGTTATAACCGGCCAAGTTACGCACGCCCAATGCAGACAACAACTTGTAGCGGCGTTCCATCTCGTTGACGCTCCAGCGCAGGGCGTTGGCAGCGTCTTTCATGTCGGTGACCACTTCCGTCAGCAGATGCGGGATACCTTCGTAGACGGACAGTTCGAGCATTTTCGGGTCGATCATGATGAAACGCACATCTTCCGGCTGCGCTTTGTAGAGCATGCTGAGGATCATGGCGTTCACCCCGACGGACTTACCGGAACCGGTCGTACCGGCCACCAGCAGGTGAGGCATTTTCGCAAGATCTGCCACCACCGGATCGCCGGCGATATCTTTACCCAGCACGACGGTCAGTGGGGATGGGTTATCACGGAACTTGGTGTTGTCCAGCACTTCACGCAGGTAGACGGTCTGACGTTTTTTGTTCGGCAGTTCAAGACCCACGTACGGTTTACCCGGAATCACTTCCACCACACGCACCGCCACGGTCGACAGAGAACGCGCCAGGTCACGAGACAGGTTAGAAATACGCGCGGCTTTTACGCCCGGCGCCAGGTTCAGTTCGAAACGGGTGATGACCGGACCCGGGGAGTAGTTCACCACATCCGCCTTAATGCGGAAGTCAGCCAGACGGGCTTCCACCAGACGGGCCATCTGCTCCAGAGCAAAAGTATCAACCGGCTCGACTTCAGCAGGAGGTGGCGTCAGCAGATCCAGTGACGGCAGCGGCGTGCTTGGACGCTGCAGCGGACGGCTGTCACCGTTACGCATCAGCAGCGGGTGAATCAGGCTCTCCTGCGGCTGTGGCGCTGGCTGCTGGAACTGCGGCGGCTGGTGTTGTGGCTGCTGCGGTTGAGCATACGGCTGCTGAACCGGTTGTTGCGGCTGCGCGTAGGCCTGCGGGGCAGGCTGCTGACGCACAGGTTCAGCTTCAGGCATCACGCTCGGGGTAAATAAAGGCTCACTCGGACCATCATCCACCAGGTCTTTCATTGGTGAGAACTCGAAATCAGACAATGAGAACGGGTTGGCACCCGTTGGCTGTTCCCCGGAGTAGCGCTGCTGTTGCGTTGCCGCGAACTGACGCGCTAACTCTGCCTCTGCAGCTTCATCTTCATCTTCATCGTCCAGAGCGGGCTCATCGTGCTGGTATTCTTCACCGTAGCGTTGATTCTGCTGTGCCGCGAACTGGCGAGCCAGTTCGTCCTGCTGCATGTCATCTGCGTCATCTTCGTAGTCCGACTCACGTGCTTTTTCTTCGGCCATACGCTGGGATGGCAGTTTGATGCCGTAAGAGGCAAGTTCACGACGGGTAGGAACGCGAACGCGGTTAGGGCGTGGCAACTGTGGACCAATCCCCTCTTTCACCTGAGGACGCGGTGCGCCACCCGTAGCCAGGCTGAAGACAGGTGCGGCAGCAGCAGCGGCCACGGTGGCCTGCTTCACGCTTTCGGCGACAGGTGCAACCGCAGGCGTCGCGTCGACCGGCGGAACCGAAACTGAAGGTGCCTTCGTAACGGGCTCCTGCGCGGGTTCAGGCACAGGCTGATACCAGGCCGCCAGCTGCTCGCGTTCACGGGCGCGGCGTTCTTCAACTTCTTCAAAATAGTACATTGGCGGACGAGACGGTTTCACCTCTTCCATCACCTCAGGTTCAGGCTGAGGCTCTGCATATGGCTGCGCAGGTTCAACCGGTTCAGGCACATACTCCTGATACGGCTGGGCCACAGGCTGCTCATAGTGCTGCGGTTCATACTCAGGTTGCGGCGGCTGGTAAGGCTGCTGCCACGGTTCCTGCTGCACAGGAATATAGCTTTCAGGTTCAGGCGCGATGACGGGCTCCGGCGTATGAACACCGGGCGCGGTCTGCCACACAACGTTTGGCTGCTGAATAACGGATTCTGGTGGTGGAACCGGCGCGGATGGCATCACGGCTTCGACAGGCGCGGCATACGCCTGCGCGGCCGTCGTGGCGGCTGCGGCTGCCGCAACCGGTGCGCTGACCGAATGGCCGTTCAGCAGCGGATCGTATTCGTCAAATTCACCCGGGGTAGCACGGCTGCCGGAGAACAGCACATCATCAGGATCGACAGCGGCACCCGCGGCACGGTACTCAACCTGCTCGTCTTCATCCATACGTTTACCGGAGAAGAGCGCGGCATCCGTTTTGCGTCCAAGCGGGTTGGCAAATTTTTCCGCGACGCGCTGGCGACGCGCCAGGGCACCGCGCAGAATACGGGCACGACGAGATTCACGACGCGGTACCGGGGCCTCGTCTTCCTCTTCGTACTCTTCTTCATAGTCGTCATCATCGACCCACGTATCGTCGCGGCGGGTCCGGTTGCTGGCGAACGTCAGGATCGTGAGAATAAAGCTGCCGATTTTTTCGGCAATGCTCACCCATGACCAGCCGGTAAACAGCGTCAATCCTGCCGCCCAGATGCACAGCAGCGCCAGCGTGCCACCGCTGCTGTGCAGCATGGGCTGTAACGCAGAACTGAGCAGGCTACCAATGACCCCGCCGGAGGCGAAGTACCAGATGTCATCGGCGTTAATCGCCGCCAGCCCGCAGGAGGTGAGGATCAGTGCCAGCGCGCCAATCAGGCGCAGGGAAACCGCAAAATAGTCGATGTAATCATCGTTCTGACGATGACGCCATGCAAACCAGCATCCGCCGATGATAATGACGGGAATGGTGTAGGCCATCACACCGAATATGAAAAAGAGCGTGTCCGCAAGCCAGGCACCGGGTACACCACCTAAATTATGGATAGGTTCATGCCATGCGGTTTGTGACCAGCTGGGATCGGAAGGGTTGAAACTGAGTAAGGCTGCCATCAGCCAGACGGCAAAAAGGGCAATAACAATCAGCAAAGCCTCGAGGAGACGACGTCCGCTGCTTAGCTTCGATAGTGTGACTTCTTTGTCTTCAGTGTATTCCTGGCTCAAGAAAGGCTCTCCAGGTATCAGGCATATCCTGCCTGTTTGCTAAAACGGACAACAGCGCCGGGACTCCCCGGCACTGTTGCTGTATGGATTAACAGGAGTGTAATCAAACTACGCTGATTTTGCACCTGTTCCGTGTTAGCGCGTCTTAATAACCAGACGATTGCTCTGTTTGACCTCTTCCATCACCACATAAGTACGGGTGTCGTTCACGCCTGGCAGACGCAGCAGGGTTTCCCCCAGCAGCTTACGGTAGGCGGACATATCAGGCACACGGGTTTTCAACAGGTAGTCGAAATCACCGGACACCAGGTGACACTCTTGAATTTCTTCAAGTTTTTGTACAGCGGCGTTAAATTGCTCAAACACATCCGGTGCACCACGATTCAGAGTAATCTCAACAAATACCAGAAGTGAGGCATCCAGATAATGCGGGTTCAGCAGAGCCGTATAGCCCTGAATAAAACCCTGTCTTTCCAGTCGGCGCACACGCTCAAGGCACGGCGTCGGGGAAAGACCCACACGTTTTGAAAGCTCGACGTTGGAAATACGCCCATCCTTTTGCAATTCATTAAGAATGTTACGATCGATACGGTCGAGATCTTTGCCAGGGCGCTTCTTGCTATCTACCATTATTATTGTCTCTCTGTATTCCTTCCCTACTCCTGCCTGGACCCTGTGCACATCACTGTTCAGAGCCTGTACCCGTTAGTCATCACATCGCCTGGTTATGTATTTGACGCGATGCGGATTCGGGTTCTATTGGTAAGAAGACCGTTGCCCGAAGGCCGTCACCGACATCACGTATGGCGTCTGTCCACGCCATGCGTAGATTTCACTGACACGGTAAAAATGGCATTTACGTGCATGCCTATGCGGCATACGGTTAACGCGGTTTTTTTTCTTCCTTGAATGTTTTCGCAAAAGCGCAGGGGATTGTCAAAGCAAAACATCGATTTTTAGTACAAGATGCCGGATATTCATTACGGAGGGGTATTAATCCTCATTTTACTGACTTATAAACGCGCGATTTTCAGCAGCAGACGTGATAACACTGCGCCAGATCCATCGGGCGTGGCTATTGCATATATCGAAAGCAAAACTCCAGTGCTCTTTTTTTACGGCAACAAATTCCCTACAATCCAGCCCATTGCCTGCCAACAACAATGGGGATCTCATGGGCACGACCAAACACAGTAAGTTGCTAATCCTTGGTTCCGGACCTGCGGGATATACCGCGGCGGTCTATGCTGCACGCGCTAACCTGCAACCGGTACTGATCACCGGTATGGAAAAAGGCGGTCAGCTGACCACCACCACAGAAGTGGAAAACTGGCCAGGCGACCCGAACGACCTGACCGGGCCGCTGCTGATGGAGCGCATGCACGAGCATGCCGCGAAATTCGAAACTGAAATCCTGTTCGACCATATCAACAAGGTCGATCTTCAGAACCGTCCGTTCCGCCTGACGGGTGACAGCGGCGAGTACACCTGTGACGCGCTGATTATTGCCACCGGCGCCTCTGCCCGCTACCTCGGCCTGCCGTCTGAAGAAGCGTTTAAAGGCCGCGGCGTCTCTGCCTGCGCAACCTGCGACGGTTTCTTCTATCGCAATCAGAAAGTCGCGGTTATCGGCGGCGGCAACACCGCCGTGGAAGAAGCGCTCTACCTGGCAAACATCGCCTCTGAAGTGCACCTGATCCACCGTCGTGACACTTTCCGCGCCGAGAAGATCCTGATCAAACGTCTGATGGATAAAGTGGCGAGCGGCAACATCGTGCTGCACACCAATCGCACCCTGGAAGAAGTAACGGGCGATCAGATGGGCGTTGCCGGACTGCGCATTCGTGACACCCAGAACACCGATAACGTCGAAACGCTGGACGTGGCTGGCCTGTTTGTGGCAATCGGTCACAGCCCGAATACCGCTATCTTCGAAGGTCAGCTGGAACTGGAAAACGGCTACATCAAGGTGCAGTCTGGTATTCACGGTAATGCAACTCAAACCAGCGTCCCTGGCGTGTTCGCTGCTGGTGACGTGATGGACCATATTTACCGTCAGGCGATCACCTCTGCGGGCACCGGCTGTATGGCCGCGCTGGACGCAGAACGCTATCTTGATGGACTGGCTGAACAAGGTAAATAATCTTTACAAGTCAGTAACAAACGTAAATAAAGGCGGCCACAGGTCGCCTTTATTTTTGCTCGCGTGTAACATGCAGATGTCTAATTTCTTATAACGTCACCTGCAAAATACGCAATGGAAAAAACCCGTCAACAAGAGTTAACACGCTGGCTGAAACAGCAAAGCGTTATTTCCCGCCGCTGGCTTACGATCTCCCGTGTTCTGGGGTTTGTCAGTGGTCTGTTGATTGTTGCCCAGGCATGGCTGCTGGCCCGCATTCTTAACCACATGATCATGGAGAACATTCCGCGCGAAGCGCTCCTGATGCCTTTTATCGTCCTGGTCCTGATTTTTATCCTGCGCGCATGGGTGGTGTGGCTGCGCGAGCGCGTCGGTTTCCATGCCGGACAGCATATCCGCTACGAGATCCGCCGTCAGGTGCTCGATCGTCTGCAGGAAGCCGGGCCCGCGTGGATCCAGGGTAAACCGGCCGGAAGCTGGGCGACGTTGATCCTTGAACAGATTGACGATATGCACGACTACTACGCACGCTATCTGCCACAGATGGCGCTTGCCGTCTTCGTTCCGCTGCTGATTGTGATCGCCATCTTCCCGGTGAACTGGATGGCTGCGCTGATCCTGATGGGCACCGCGCCGCTGATTCCCCTCTTTATGGCGCTGGTCGGAATGGGTGCTGCGGATGCCAACCGCCGTAACTTCCTGGCACTGGGGCGCTTAAGCGGCCATTTCCTGGACCGTCTTCGCGGCATGGAAACATTGCGCATTTTTGGTCGTGGTGAAGCGGAAACCGAAAACATTCGTCGGGCATCGCAGGACTTCCGTCAGCGCACCATGGAGGTGTTACGCCTGGCATTCCTGTCGTCCGGCGTACTGGAGTTCTTTACCTCGCTGTCTATTGCCCTCGTGGCGGTCTACTTTGGCTTCTCCTATCTGGGCGCGCTGGATTTCGGTCATTACGGCACGGCAGTGACCCTTTCCGCCGGTTTCCTGGCGCTGATCCTGGCCCCGGAATTTTTCCAGCCGCTTCGCGACCTGGGGACGTTCTATCACGCCAAAGCGCAGGCAGTTGGCGCAGCTGACAGCCTGAAAACATTCCTGGAGACGCCGCTGGCGCATCCGGATCGGGGTGACGTGACGCTGAACAGCAAAGAGCCGGTAACCCTCGACGCGAGCGATTTCTGCATCCTCTCGCCGGAAGGGAAAGTGCTGGCAGGCCCGCTGAACTTCACCCTGCCGGCCGGAAAGCGCGTGGTGCTGGTTGGCACCAGCGGTTCCGGGAAAAGTTCTCTGCTGAATGCGTTATCCGGTTTTATGGCCTACACCGGTTCACTGCGGATCAACAAAACCGAACTGCGTCATCTCGATCCTGACGCCTGGCGTCAACAGCTCAGTTGGGTGGGGCAAAACCCGCAACTGCCTGCCTCTACGCTGCGTGAAAACGTTCTGCTGGCGCGCCCGGATGCGCGTGAAGATGAACTGCAATCGGTTCTCGACCGCGCCTGGGTCAGCGAGTTTCTGCCGATGCTCCCGCAAGGTATAGATACCGTGGTCGGCGACCAGTCTGCCGGGCTGTCGGTTGGACAGGCGCAGCGCGTGGCCGTTGCCCGCGCTCTGCTTAACCCGTGCCAGCTGATGCTGCTGGATGAACCCGCAGCCAGTCTGGACGCACACAGTGAGCAGCGCGTCATGGCGGCGCTGAACGCCGCCTCCTTGCAACAAACCACGCTGATGGTTACCCATCAGCTGGAAGGGATTGCTGACTGGGACGAGATCTGGGTGATGGAAAACGGACGTATTGTTGAACAAGGCGATTACGCCTCACTCGTTGCCGCGCAGGGGCCGTTTGCCGCCCTGCTGGCAAACCGTCAGGAGGACATCTGATGCGTGCTCTGCTGCCTTATCTTGCACTCTATAAACGCCATAAATGGATGCTGACGCTGGGGATTGTGCTGGCCATTGTGACGCTGCTCGCCAGTATCGGCCTGCTCACGCTTTCCGGCTGGTTTCTGTCGGCCTCGGCCGTGGCGGGGTTCGCCGGATTATACAGCTTCAACTATATGCTTCCGGCGGCAGGTGTTCGCGGTACAGCCATTACCCGCACGGCCGGACGCTATTTCGAGCGTTTAGTCAGCCACGACGCCACGTTCCGCGTCCTGCAGCATCTGCGTATCTACACCTTCAGCAAACTGCTGCCCCTCTCCCCTGCCGGGCTGGCGCGTTTTCGTCAGGGTGAATTACTGAACCGTGTCGTTGCGGATGTCGATACGCTGGATCACCTTTACCTGCGCGTGATCTCCCCGATCGTGGGCGCGTTTGTGGTGATTGTGGTGGTCACGCTGGGGCTGGCTGTTCTGGATGTTCCCGTTGCGCTAACGCTCGGCGGGATCATGCTGTTAACGCTCATTATTCTGCCGCCGCTGTTTTACCGCGCCGGAAAATCCACGGGGGAAAACCTGACGCGTCTGCGCGGCGATTACCGCCAGCAGCTGACCTCCTGGCTTCAGGGGCAGGCAGAGCTGACCATTTTTGGCGCCAGCAAGCGCTATCGCGCCCGGATGGAAAGTACGGAGCTGAACTGGCACGAAGCCCAGCGCCGTCAGTCTGAACTGACGGCCTTCTCTCAGGCGCTGATGATGTTGATCGGCGGCGTGGCGGTGATTGCCATGCTGTGGCTGGCTTCCGGCGGAGTTGGCGGTAATCCTCAGCCAGGTCCGCTTATTGCCCTCTTCGTTTTCTGCGCACTGGCCGCTTTTGAAGCGCTGGCACCGGTAACGGGCGCTTTCCAGCATCTTGGTCAGGTGATCGCCTCTGCCCTGCGCATCACCCAGATTGCCGAGCAGGAGCCTGAGGTAACGTTCAGCGCAGCGCAGACCGCGGTGCCTGAGCAGGTGACGCTGACGCTTGATGACGTGACCTTCGCCTATGACAAACAGGCGCAGAATGCGCTGGAAGGTATCACTCTGTCAGTTGATGCGGGGCAGCGGATTGCGATCCTTGGCCGCACCGGCTGCGGTAAATCGACGCTGCTACAGTTGTTGACCCGCGCCTGGGATCCGCAGCACGGCCAGATTCGCTTCAATAATACGTTGCTGACAGATTTCAGCGAGCAGGCGCTACGTAAGACCGTCAGCGTCGTTCCACAGCGTGTGCATCTGTTTAGCGCCACCCTGCGCGATAACCTGTTACTGGCCGCGCCGGAGGCTTCGGACGACGCGCTTCGCGCCACGCTGGAACAGGTCGGGCTGCAAAAACTGCTTGAGGACGACGGGCTGAACAGCTGGCTGGGTGAAGGTGGTCGTCAGCTCTCCGGTGGAGAACTGCGTCGTCTGGCGATTGCGCGTGCGCTGCTGCATGATGCACCGCTGATGCTGCTCGACGAACCGACTGAAGGACTGGATGCGACGACTGAGAGTCAAATCCTTGATTTACTGGCGAATGTGATGGCAGGGAAAACCGTGCTGATGGTCACACACCGCCTGCGTGGACTGGCAAGTTTTGATCGGATAATTGTAATGGACAACGGACACATTATTGAGCAAGGTAGTCACGCAGAGCTGTTGACGAAACAGGGTCGCTACTACCAGTTTAAACAGCGTCTGTAGACTATATTTGTAGCGTCCTCACTCGCGTACTGGAGTTTTGCTGTCATGCGCCTGGTCCAGCTTTCTCGTCATAACATTGCGTTCCCGTCGCCGGAGGGAGCGCTACGTGAGCCCAATGGGCTGCTGGCCCTGGGTGGGGACCTCAGCCCTGCACGGCTCTTGATGGCTTACCAGCGCGGCATCTTCCCGTGGTTTTCGCCCGGCGACCCGATTTTATGGTGGTCACCCGATCCGCGCGCCGTGCTGTGGCCAGCGCAGTTTCACCTCAGCCGCAGCATGAAGCGTTTCCATGCCAAATCTCCATACCGCGTCACGCTCAACCACGCGTTTGGTCAGGTCATTGAAGGCTGTGCGCAAGACCGCCATGAAGGGACGTGGATAACCCGCGATATTATTACCGCCTACCACCAGCTTCATGAGCTTGGCTACGCTCACTCCATCGAAGTATGGGAAGACGGCATACTCGTCGGCGGCATGTACGGCGTGGCGCAAGGGACGCTGTTTTGCGGCGAGTCGATGTTCTCTCGCGCGGTGAATGCCTCGAAAACTGCGCTGCTCATTTTCTGCCAGGAATTCGCGCAACGCGGCGGAAACCTGATCGATTGTCAGGTCCTCAATGAGCATACGGCCTCCCTCGGCGCCGTTGAGATCCCGCGACGCCAGTACATCGAACATCTGGATGCCAGCCGCCAGCAGAAGCTCCCGCGCGACTTCTGGATACCGAGAACGCTCTTTATGCCCAATGCCTAAATGTTTTCCGCATATTTTTTGTGAGGGTGTTATAATTATGCCGCAGAGTAGCTTCTGCCTGTTGCCCCGCCGCCGTTTGGGACCTTCGCTTCAGATAACGTCCTGACGTTTATCCTGTTGTATCCCCTTTACGAATGCGCTTTCCGTTCGGTTGTACCGTGACGCTTGGGCAATGCGCCGAAACTGTTTTGCTGCGTTTTAAACGCGCAATTCTTTACTTAATTGATGAATTTCGGCATTATCTTGCCGGTTCAAAACTTGGTAGTGATACCCCAGAGGATTAGATGGCCAAAGAAGACAATATTGAAATGCAGGGTACCGTACTTGATACGTTGCCTAACACCATGTTTCGCGTAGAGCTGGAAAACGGTCACGTGGTAACTGCGCACATCTCCGGTAAAATGCGCAAAAACTATATCCGCATTTTAACGGGCGACAAAGTGACTGTTGAACTGACCCCGTACGACCTGAGCAAAGGCCGCATTGTCTTCCGTAGTCGCTAATTGTTTTCGCCTGTAATGGCAGATGAATATTTAAAAGGTCGGGATCATCCCGGCCTTTTTTATTTATGGCTCTAGTGTTGCTGTACCGGAAGATGTATTGTCATCCACGGCTGTACAGTAGTGATTAAATCCACCGCCATAGAATGAACCATATCATGCAGTAATCCCGTCAGGTGCGGCAACATATCGCGGTCAAAATGCGATACCAGCAGCACATGGTTTAATGCCCGGCAGTAGTCGCATTTCGTTTCTGTATCTTCCAGCAGCCACTCTTTTTGTCGCGGTTCTTCCGCTTCGTGCTCAAATTCCACCACCTGAAAGTCACGCATTGATTCTGTGAGGCCGGTTTTCATTTCTTCCAGGTATGCACCAAGGCAACGGCACACGGGCTGCGTCTGCGGGAGTGATTTGCAGTCGAGGAGGATTTCGGTGAGTAGTTTGCAGCGCTCAGCAAGGGTTGGAAGATCGGGATTGAGGGAGAGTTCGGTGTAGAGTTGGGTGAAGCCATTAATATCAGTCATATGTGATCCTTTATGCACGCAAGATTGTCTGTGCACACGCTTTCAGGACGCCAATCCCGACACCTGATTTTGCAGGTGCGCCGCCATTTTATTACTGTGGATTCATCCAGCAACAGACATCGAAAGAAATTGGAAAGCGCCTCGCAAAATTCCTCTGCTGCCTGTTGCCCTCACCCCGGCCCTCTCCCACAGGGAGAGGGAGCAAACAATAAAAAACGGCAACCGAAGTTGCCGTTTTGCTTTTACCTTACTACTCAGTGAGCCGCTTCCGGCTTGTGCTTCGCCGCACTCTGGAAGTCGTACGTCAGCTCGTTCTTCGCCTGATCCAGCGCCACGGTCACCTGACCGCCGTCTACCAGCGAGCCAAACAGTAGCTCGTTCGCCAGCGGTTTCTTCAGGTTGTCCTGAATCACACGCGCCATCGGACGGGCACCCATCGCACGGTCGTAGCCTTTCTCAGCCAGCCAGTTGCGGGCCTCCTGACTCACTTCCAGCGATACGCCTTTCTGGTCCAGCTGTACCTGCAACTCGACGATGAACTTATCCACCACCTGATGGATCACCTCGGTAGACAGGTGATCGAACCAGATAATGTTGTCCAGACGGTTACGGAACTCCGGCGTGAAGATCTTTTTGATCTCTTCCATCGCATCGGTACTGTTGTCCTGATGGATCAGGCCGATGGATTTACGCTCGGTTTCACGCACACCGGCGTTGGTGGTCATCACCAGCACCACGTTGCGGAAGTCCGCCTTGCGCCCGTTGTTGTCGGTCAGCGTCCCGTTGTCCATCACCTGCAGCAGGATGTTGAACACATCCGGGTGCGCTTTCTCGATTTCATCGAGCAGCAGTACCGCGTGCGGATGCTTGATCACCGCGTCGGTGAGCAGGCCGCCCTGGTCGAAGCCCACGTAGCCCGGAGGCGCACCAATCAGGCGGCTGACGGTGTGGCGCTCCATGTACTCGGACATATCAAAGCGCAGCAGCTCAATGCCCAGCGCTTTGGAAAGCTGGACCGTCACCTCGGTTTTCCCGACGCCGGTTGGGCCAGCGAACAGGAAGGACCCGACAGGCTTGTGCTCATGCCCCAGCCCGGCGCGGGCCATCTTGATCGCTTCGGTTAAGGCCTCAATGGCTTTATCCTGACCAAAGACCAGCATTTTCAGGCGATTGCCGAGGGTGCGCAGCGTGTCGCGGTCACTCTGAGAGACGCTCTTCTCAGGAATACGTGCGATACGGGCCACCACGGACTCAATGTCCGCCACGTTAACCGTTTTCTTACGCTTGCTGGCCGGCATCAGGCGCGCTCGCGCCCCTGCCTCATCAATCACGTCAATCGCCTTATCCGGCAGATGACGATCGTTGATGTATTTCACCGCCAGCTCCACCGCCGCACGGACCGCTTTCGCGGTGTAACGCACGTCGTGGTGCGCTTCATACTTCGGCTTCAGACCGTTGATGATCTGCACCGTTTCCTCAACGGACGGTTCGGTCACGTCAATTTTCTGGAAGCGGCGCGCCAGCGCACGGTCTTTTTCGAAGATGTTGCTGAACTCCTGGTAGGTAGTGGAGCCAATCACGCGGATCTTGCCGCTGGAGAGCAGCGGTTTGATCAGGTTAGCGGCATCCACCTGGCCACCGGACGCCGCACCTGCGCCGATGATGGTGTGGATCTCATCGATAAACAGAATGCTGTTGGTGTCCTGCTCCAGCTGTTTTAACAGCGCCTTGAAGCGTTTTTCAAAATCGCCGCGGTATTTGGTGCCCGCCAGCAGCGAGCCAATATCCAGCGAGTAGATGGTGCAATCGGCAATCACTTCCGGCACGTCGCCCTGCACAATGCGCCAGGCCAGACCTTCCGCAATCGCGGTTTTCCCCACGCCTGACTCACCCACCAGCAGCGGGTTGTTTTTGCGGCGACGGCACAGCACCTGGATCGCGCGCTCCAGCTCTTTATCGCGACCAATCAGCGGGTCGATACCGCCAACGCGAGCAAGCTGGTTAAGATTGGTGGTGAAGTTTTCCATACGATCCTCCCCGCCTGCTTGCTCTTCATTGTTATTGACCTGATTGCTGGAATCCGATGCCTGGTTAGGCTCGTCTTTGCGCGTTCCGTGAGAAATAAAGTTCACCACGTCGAGTCGGCTGACTTCGTGTTTGCGCAGCAGGTAGGCCGCCTGTGACTCCTGCTCGCTGAAGATGGCGACCAGGACGTTTGCGCCAGTCACTTCGCTACGTCCGGAAGACTGGACGTGGAATACCGCGCGCTGCAGCACGCGCTGGAAGCTGAGCGTCGGCTGCGTGTCGCGCTCCTCTTCACTGGCTGGCAGCACCGGTGTGGTTTGTTCGATGAAGGCTTCGAGTTCCTGACGTAGCGCCACCAGATCCACGGAGCAGGCTTCCAGCGCTTCGCGGGCAGATGGGTTGCTAAGCAGTGCGAGCAGTAAATGCTCGACGGTCATAAACTCATGTCGGTGCTCACGCGCTCTGGCGAAAGCCATGTTTAAACTGAGTTCCAGTTCTTGATTGAGCATAGGCACCTCCCCCAATTTTATGCCTTATCAGGCCTTTTCCAGCGTACACAGCAACGGATGCTCGTTCTCCCTCGCATAGTCGTTCACCATCGCCACTTTGGTTTCCGCCACTTCTGCCGTAAAGATGCCGCAGATGGCTTTGCCTCGATAATGAACGGTAAGCATCAGTTGCGTTGCACGTTCTACATCATAAGAAAAGAACTTTTGTAGCACGTCAATAACAAATTCCATCGGCGTGTAATCATCGTTCATTAACATAACTTTATACATAGATGGCGGTTTTAGCGCGTCACGCACTTTATCTTCCGCCAGCTGGTCAAAATCCAGCCAGTCGTTGGTCTTACCCATTTTGCATAACCACTTTGAATCTACCTCAGATGTTAGATAACAATCATCTATTACTGTCATCCGCGATGTCTGTCACAAACCGTTGCAATAGCGTTAACTGCTTCAAACTTTGGTTGATTATTGTCCCATCTCCAGCGCCAAACGCTTGACGACGTCTTTCGTTTCTCTAAATTGTACAAGCGTGAGATGGCGAGGTTTTGAACAGCCCCCACTCCACCACCGGTTCATTCCATCTTAACTTATAAGATTTACGAAGGATGTCGAAGCATGGAAATGGGTACTGTTAAGTGGTTCAACAACGCCAAAGGGTTTGGCTTCATCTGCCCCGAAGGCGGCGGCGAGGATATCTTCGCTCACTATTCCACCATTCAGATGGATGGTTACAGAACGCTCAAAGCCGGGCAGTCCGTCCGGTTCGATGTACACCAGGGACCAAAAGGCAATCATGCAAGCCTTATCGTACCCATTGAAGCAGAGACGGTTGCATAGCGCTCTGTTTTATTGTGTACATCCCGCAGTCAAAATGCCAGCCCGATCGGCTGGCATTTTTATTTTCGGGTTATTCCCGAGCCAGCGCATCCACCGGATCCAGCCGCGCCGCGTTGCGGGCGGGGAGCCAGCCAAACAAAATGCCGGTAAAGGTCGAACATAAAAATGCGGTAATAATGGCGACCGGCGAGAAACCAATCTCCCACCCGGGTAAAAAGAGCTGGAGCGCGAACGCAATCATCATCGAGAGCGCAATCCCCATCGCCCCGCCGACCAGGCACACCAGCACAGCCTCAATCAGAAACTGTTGCAGTACATCACTGGCTCTGGCCCCGACCGCCATGCGGATGCCAATCTCCCGGGTACGTTCCGTGACCGACACCAGCATGATATTCATCACCCCGATGCCGCCGACGACCAGCGAGATCACCGCCACCAGCGTGAGGAACAGCTGAAGAGTACGTGTGGTCTTTTCCGCCGTTTTCAAGAGGCCGTCCATGTTCCAGGTGAAGAAATCCTTCTTCCCGTGGCGCAACGTAAGCAACCGCTCAAGCTGCTGTTCGGCCAGCGCGCTGTCGTAGCCCTCCTTCACACGCACGGTGATGGAGTTGAGCCATGACTGCCCCATGATCCGCCCGGAAATCGTGGTGTAGGGCAACCAGACGCGCAGGATCTTGCTGCTGCCAAACATCGACTGTTTCTCTTCCGCCACACCAATGACCGTGGCAGGCATGTTGCCGACCAGGATCACTTCACCGACCACACTGGCTTTATTAGGGAAGAGTTGCCTGCGCGAGTTCGCATCCAGCACCACCACCTGCGCCCTGCCCGCCAGCTGTTCGGCATTAAAGGTCGCCCCTTCGCTGAAGGTCATGCCGTAGACGTTGAAGTAGTCCCCGCTGACGCCGTTGGCGCTGGCGGCAACGTCAACATTCCCTACCCGCAGACGCAGGTTTTGCGAAACGGCTGGCGTGGCGGAGTTTACCCACGGCTGCTTCTGAATCGCTGCCAGATCGTCATACTTTAGCGCCTGCTGATACTGCGGTTCGTCGTCGCCAAAGTCCTTGCCGGGATAGACATCAATGGTATTGGTACCGATGGCGCGAATATCGGCCAGCACCAGCTGCTTGGCGGCGTCGCCCACCACCACAATCGAGACCACCGAAGCAATACCGATGATAATCCCGAGCATGGTCAGCAGGGTGCGCATTTTGTTGGCCGCCATCGCCAGCCAGGCCATGTTCAGCGCTTCACGAAAGCCGCTGGAAAATTGTCCCCAGCCGGTTGAGGCCGGCAGAGCTTCTTTCGGGGCTGCCGCTCTGGACGCACGCGGCGGCGGGTTGCTGACCAGCTCGCCGTCGTGGATCTCAATAATGCGTTCCGCCTGCGCCGCCACCTGCGGATCGTGGGTAACGATGATCACCGTGTGCCCCTGATCGCGAAGCTGGTGGAGGATCGCCATCACCTCTTCACCGGAATGGCTGTCGAGCGCCCCGGTGGGTTCATCCGCGAGGATCACCTGCCCGCCATTCATCAGCGCGCGGGCAATACTCACGCGCTGCTGCTGGCCACCGGACAGCTGCGACGGCTGGTACTCCACGCGTTCAGCCAGCCCGAGACGCGTTAACAGCGTCTTCGCACGCTCAAGACGTTTCTTCCGCTCCACGCCTGCATAGACGGCTGGCACCTCGACGTTTTGCGCCGCGTTCAGGTGTGAGAGCAGGTGGTAACGCTGGAAGATAAAACCAAAATGTTCCCGGCGCAGCTTCGCCAGCGCGTCGCCGTCGAGCGTGGAGACATCCGTCCCGGCCACGCGATAGGTCCCGCTGGTGGGTTTATCCAGGCAGCCGAGAATGTTCATCAGCGTCGATTTACCGGAGCCTGACGCGCCGACAATCGCCACCATCTCGCCCGCTTCCACGCGCAGGGAGATACCTTTCAGCACCTCCACCGGACCGTCGCCCGACGGATAGCTGCGACGGATATCCTTCAGCTCAAGCAGCGCGGTCATTTCGCGGCTCCGGGCAGGCTTTCACTGACAACCACCTCCTCACCCTCTTCCAGCCCTTTCACCACCACCACATCGGTATCATTACGCGCGCCAATCACCACTTCGCGATCGCGCGTCTCGCCGTTGCGCAGCACTTTCACTTTATAGCGATTGTCCCCGGCGGATTCGCCCAGCGCGGAGAGCGGAATGGTGAGCACGTTCTTCACGCCGGTCAGCTGGATATGCACCTGGGCAGTCATATCCAGACGCAGCACGCCCTGTGGGTTTGGCACTTCAAAACGGGCGTAGTAAAAGATAGCGTCGTTAACCTTTTCCGGCGTCGGCAGAATGTCTTTCAGCACGCCTTCATAGCGCGTCTGCGGGTCGCCAAGCACGGTAAACCAGGCATTCTGCCCAGGTTTCAGATGGATAACATCCGCCTCGGAAACCTGCGCTTTGACCAGCATAGTGCTCATATCCGCCAGCGTCAGAATGTTAGGCGCCTGCTGGGCGGCAATTACCGTCTGCCCCTGCAGCGTGGTGATCTGGGTGACTTCACCGGCCATCGGCGCAACGATTTGCGTGTAGTCGAGGTTGGTTTTCGCCGTGTCCAGCGAGGCCTGATTACGTTTGATTTGTGCGTCGATGGTGCCAATCTGCGCCTGCTTGACCGCCAGCTCCGTCGTGGCAGTATCTAAATCCTGCTTCGAAATGGCCTGGGTTTTTGCCAGCGCCTGCTGACGGGTCAGCGTGACCTGGGCCAGATTACGTTCAGCCAGCGCCTGAGCACGCTGGGCGCGCAGCTCCATCAGCGTGGCTTCCACCTCGCGGATCTGGTTCTCGGCCTGTTCAGGATCGATAACACCCAGCAACTGGCCTTTTTTTACCTTATCACCGATCTCTACCGACAGCGTTTTCAGCTGGCCGCTGACCTGAGCGCCAACGTCAACCTTGCGCAATGCATCAAGCTTACCCGTCGCCAGGACGTTTTGCTGCAGTTCGCCGGGGCGAACGATCAGTGTCCGGTACTGCGGCACCGGTGCGTTAAGCACCTGCCATAACCAGAATCCACCGACTAAAATCACGACCGCCAGCAGCAGAAATAGCGTTCTGCGTTTTCCCTTGAGGTTCATAAATATTCCAAATAAATGTTCTGGCAATAATAAATGTTGATTCTATCTAAACGACTCCTTAACGAAACCCCTGTTCTCCGAAATCGTCCTAATTTGTTGACGAGATGTTGATATTCCTCTTGTTGAAATAGTGATATTCCAAAAGATTCAGGATTTATCATGTCTTCCATCGTCGATACGCCTTATTCCCCCCTGACGCAGCCTGCCTCCGGCTGGCAGCTTTTCAAAAACCTGGCTTTGGGTAAGCTTACCCCAGGACTGGCATGGCAGAATCCGGCTTATCGGCGCAAGTTCGTGTTACGGTCGCTTGCGGCTCCCGTCACCACCTCTCGCCTGTTGACGCGCCTGGCAAAACAGCCGCGTCTGATGCAGATATTACAAGCTCAGCCGGGGCTGCCCTGCCGGATGCACCGCCCGTGGCTGACGGTGAACATGGAACGTCAGCACGCGCTGGAGTCTCTTAACTGGCACTATCAGATCATGAGCCGCCAGCTTCCGGCGACGCTGCTGCAGGGCTATCTTTCGAAGCAGGGTGCCACGCTGCTGACCTTAACCGGTAAAGATGAACAGCACTTTACCGTTCGCCTGTGTGCTGATGCGTTTATGGATAAAGAGGGAGAAGCCACCCTCGTCTTCTGCGACGATCAAAATACAGTCCTGGCGGAGATAACCTTCACGCTCTGCCCTTTTGCCGGAAAATCGACGCTGTTCATTGGCGGTTTGCAGGGCGCAAAAGCGCATGTTCCCCATGAGCGGATCCAGAAAGCGACGAAGGCCTGCCATGGGCTGTTCCCGAAACGTCTGCTGGTTGAAACCGCCATGACGCTCGGCGCCGCTTTCCCGGTCGAACAGATTGTTGCCGTCAGTAACGACACCCATATTTATCGCAGCTGGCGCTACCGCAAGAAAAAAGAGGGAAAACTGCTGGCTGATTATGACAGCTTCTGGCTCTCCCTCGGCGGTGAAAAGCAGGATAGCGGTAACTTTATGCTGCCGCTTGTCATGCCGCGTAAACCGATGGAAGAGATCGCGAGCAAAAAACGTTCCGAATATCGCCGTCGCTACGAACTGCTGGACAGCCTGATTCAGCAGGTGAATCAGGCGACCCGAGGTTAATCCGCCCTCCCGCGTGCCAGCCACAGCACGCGGGAGAACATCTTCCTCAGCAGAGTGGGCACCGCCTCCACGCCCCGCCTTCCCGCTTCCGTCGCCACTTCAATGGCGAGATCCGGTTTTGACGAACGGTGTATCGCTTTGGCGATCACGCGGCGCATGTTCATCGGAACATCGACCGGCACCATCGCAATGCGGTGGAACACATCGTCAAACCCCTGACGATACATAAAGTGCTCCATGTCCATCGCGGGGAGCATGGTTAAATGGTCGCGCTCTTCTTCCCGTTCATTATTCAGCAGGCTACGCACGGTCGAGGCATACTTTTTACCCGCCTCGTCACCGTCCACCAGCACATGCCATTCAATACCCATCCGGCGGGCAAATTTTATCAGCGGTTTTAATCCCGACTGGGCAAATTCGATCACCTTAATGCCTTCCGCATCAAAATGGTGCCCACACTGACGCGCCAGTTCGTTGATGACCCAGGTCTCCGTTTCCCCTTCCACCAGCAGCCAACAGCGGGCAAAAAGTGACGACGCGCGATTAAAACGAATATGAAACGCGATGCGCCGCCCGTCTTCGGCATTTAAACCGCCAGGCCCGAGACGGTACGCGGAGACCCGCGAAGACTCGCGCACCAGACGGCAGATATGCTCAACCGGCGTCATGGATAATAGCTCACCAGAATTGGTGGTCGTAATACGCTGGAGCGGCAGCAAATTCAGCAGATGCCACGCCACCGAGAGCATGATGGGGTGAAGCCGCGTTTCAGGATCTTCCACCAGCAGCAACGGGCGGGCATCCCGGTCAAGACGCACGGTGCCTTTAGCCTGCAAAAGTGTTGAAAACAGCCCCAGAAGAATCACCCGATGGGTACGACCGCCGGGCCGGTCGATCATCCGGTTGATGATGTCGAGATAGCGCCAGCTGCGTTGTTCATCATGAGAGCGACGGCGCATCAGCCTGTGGCGCGACTCCGATGTCCCCTGCTCGGAAAAATAGTGCTCCAGCAGTTGTACCATCGCGGACAACCCCTGGCGAATCTGACCATCGGTCAGGTTTTGCGGACGCGACACCAGCTCACGCGCCAGAAAATCCAGCTCGCGGGCGGTGACTTCCACCTCCGGCATATTCGGTACCGTGCCGTTACGGATACGCCGCATAAAGCGCGCATCACGCAACCGCAATACCGGCGTCAGGCGGGTCAGGTGGCGAGCCAAATCGTCGATGTTGTCCAGTGGGATCGGGTTGGCTTTTTCATCAAGAAACTCGCGCAGGGTCAGGACCCCTTCGTTTTCCGCCATCTCGCCTTCCAGGCGATAGAAAATCCGGTGGAAATCATCGTCACAGGGCACCCAACAGGGTGACAGCGGGCGGAAGCGACGCACGCGGTGACGGCCTGGCTCGGATTCACGGAACGTCAGGATAATATGCAGGTGCTTCTCGCGTCCCGTCACGTCCCCGGGCGGGAACCAGAAATCGTCGTGGACAAAGTGATACAGATCGTCTTCGGGGGATAGCAGTAACGTCAGCGCATCGAGCAGGCTGGACTTACCCCACGCGTTCTCGCCGATCAGGACGTTGTTCTGCTCAAGCTGCAGCGACAGGCGGTTAATACCGCGAAACCCGACAATTTCCACACGTTCGAGAAGCATAAATCCCCCGCGAAATGAACACTTTTTCCTTTAAGTTATCAGCAGTATAGCGGGAGGAATCTTGTCACGACAGCATAACATTCACCCTGACAAGAATTGGTCTATGCTCTATTTACCGCTCATTTGAACAAGGAATGACATCACATTGCCTTAAATCAAATTTATCGAATTTATTTAAGTGGCGAAGGGATGTTGTTGGTTTCTAAAATACGGGCTCTTTGAGTCGTCATCCCTTTATGGCGATATATCCCGCCCGCGGGAAAGCGCGCGGAAATTATTTGAGGTGGTTATGTTTAGAAAATTGGCTGCAGAATGTTTTGGTACATTCTGGCTGGTATTTGGTGGCTGCGGTAGCGCCGTTCTGGCAGCAGCGTTCCCGGAATTAGGCATTGGTTTTGTCGGCGTCGCGCTGGCGTTTGGCTTAACCGTATTAACCATGGCCTTCGCCGTGGGGCATATTTCCGGTGGTCATTTTAACCCGGCTGTGACGTTAGGTTTATGGGCGGGCGGTCGTTTTCCTGCTAAAGACGTCATTGGCTACATCGTGGCGCAGGTGGTGGGCGGTATTATTGCGGCTGGCGTTCTGTACGTTATTGCCAGCGGTAAGGCCGGCTTTGACGCGGCCGCCAGCGGCTTCGCCTCAAACGGCTTTGGCGAGCACTCGCCGGGCGGTTACTCCATGCTGTCTGCCATCGTGATTGAAATTGTGCTGACCGCGGGCTTCCTGCTGGTGATCCACGGCGCCACCGACAAACACGCGCCTGCTGGCTTTGCCCCGATTGCTATTGGTCTGGCGCTGACGCTTATCCACCTGATTTCAATTCCGGTCACCAACACCTCCGTTAACCCGGCACGCAGTACCGCCGTCGCCATCTTCCAGGGCGGCTGGGCGCTTGAGCAGCTGTGGCTGTTCTGGGTGATGCCAATTATCGGCGGTATTCTGGGCGGCGTGCTGTATCGTACCCTGCTGGAAAAACGCGATTAATCTTTCCCTCCCTCTCCCCGTGGGAGAGGGCCGGGGTGAGGGCAACAGGCCGCACATACAAGCCGGGTAAGGCGTAGCCGCCACCCGGCTTTCTTTTGCCGCTTTACTGAATAGCCTTTATTGGGTAGTGTCTCTGGCGCTCAACAGACACTCAAAAGGACCGGCTGTTCATGTTTTCAGGACTCCTCATTATTCTGCTGCCCCTGATTGCGGGCTACCTTATTCCGCTGCGTCAGGAATCCGCATTACGGCTTATCAACCGTTTTCTCAGCGGGATTGTTTACCTCATTCTTTTCTTTATGGGGATCAGCCTGGCCTTCCTGGATAACCTGTCCGCGAATTTACTCTCCATTTTGCATTATTCAGCCGTCACGGTTACGGTTATTTTGCTGTGCAATATTGCCGCACTGCTGTGGCTGGAACGCACCATTCCCTGGAAAAACCATCACCTCCAGGAAAAGCTGCCCTCCCGTATTGCGATGGCACTTGAGTCATTAAAACTCTGCGGCGTCGTGGTGCTCGGTTTTCTTCTGGGTCTCACCGGATGGGCATTTTTACGGCACGCGACAGAAGCCAGTGAATATACCCTGATCTTCCTGCTGTTCCTGATTGGTATCCAGCTGCGAAATAACGGCATGACCCTGAAACAGATTGTCCTCAACCGTCGGGGAATGATTATTGCCGTAATGGTTGTCGCCAGCTCAATGGTGGCGGGTGTGATTAATGCTTTTATTCTCGATCTGCCGCTGAAAACCGGCCTGGCAATGGCCTCCGGATTTGGCTGGTACTCCCTTTCCGGTATTCTGCTGACTGAATCATTCGGTCCGGTGATCGGCAGCGCCGCCTTCTTTAACGATCTGGCGCGTGAGCTGATTGCCATTATGCTGATCCCGGGGCTGGTTCGCCGCAGTCGCTCTACCGCACTGGGTCTGTGCGGCGCGACCTCGATGGACTTTACCCTGCCGGTACTTCAGCGCTCAGGCGGGCTGGAAATGGTGCCCGCGGCCATCGTGCACGGCTTTATTTTGAGTTTACTGGTTCCCATTCTGATGGCGTTCTTCTCTGCCTGATACTTCTTTGGCGGTAGGGTGCCTGCCGCCAAAATTGCGCTAAATCAATCTCCCTCTATTTTGTAGCAGAAAGCGCTTTTCACCGTTCTGGCACAGGCATAACCTTAAACATGTATATCAAATATAACTTTAACAGGTGTGATTATGTTTTGTGTGCAATGTGAACAAACCATCCGTACCCCGGCAGGCAATGGCTGCTCTTACGCGCAGGGTATGTGCGGCAAAACCGCAGAAACATCAGACCTGCAGGACCTGCTGATTGCTGCCCTGCAAGGCCTTTCCGCATGGGCATTCAAAGCCCGCGAATACGGCATCGTCGACCACTACGTCGACAGCTTCGCGCCGCGCGCATTCTTTTCTACGCTGACCAACGTTAACTTTGATTCCCCTCGTATCGTCGGCTATGCCCGTGAAGCTATCGCCCTGCGTGAAGCGCTGAAAGCGCAGTGCCTGAACGCTGATGCTAACGCTCGCGTGGACAACCCGATGTCAGAACTCCAGCTGGCGAGTGATGACCTGGGCGACCTCCAGCGTCAGGCGGCAGACTTTACCCCGAATAAAGACAAAGCGGCGATTGGCGAGAACATTCTCGGCCTGCGCCTGCTGTGCCTGTACGGTCTGAAAGGCGCAGCGGCGTATATGGAGCACGCGCACGTTCTCGGTCAGTACGACAACGATATCTACGCGCAGTACCACAAAATCATGGCGTGGCTGGGTACCTGGCCTGCCGATATGAACGCCCTGCTTGAGTGCTCAATGGAAATCGGCCAGATGAACTTCCGCGTGATGAGCATTCTGGATGCCGGTGAAACCAGTACCTACGGCCACCCGACGCCAACGCAGGTCAACGTGAAGGCGACCGAGGGTAAATGTATCCTGATCTCCGGTCATGACCTGAAAGATCTCTACAACCTGCTGAAGCAGACTGAAGGCACTGGCGTCAACGTTTATACCCACGGCGAAATGCTGCCTGCGCACGGCTACCCGGAGCTGCGTAAATTCAAACATCTGATCGGTAACTACGGCAGCGGCTGGCAGAACCAGCAGGTGGAGTTCGCCCGCTTCCCTGGCCCTATCGTGATGACCTCTAACTGCATCATCGACCCTACCGTGGGCGCGTATGACGACCGCATCTGGACCCGCAGCATCGTCGGCTGGCCGGGCGTGAGCCACCTCGAAGGCGACGATTTCGGTCCGGTTATTGCCCAGGCGCAGCAGATGGCGGGCTTCCCGTACAGCGAAATTCCGCATCTGATCACCGTCGGCTTTGGCCGTGAAACCCTGCTCGGCGCCGCAGATTCGCTGATCGATCTCGTCAGCCGTGAAAAGCTGCGCCACATCTTCCTCGTCGGCGGCTGCGACGGCGCGCGCGGTGAGCGTAACTACTTCACCGATTTCGCCACCAGCGTACCGGACGATTGCCTGATCCTGACCCTGGCGTGCGGTAAATACCGTTTCAACAAGCTGGACTTCGGCAATATCGAAGGTCTGCCGCGCCTGATCGATGCGGGCCAGTGTAACGATGCTTACTCGGCCATTATTCTGGCGGTTACCCTGGCGGAGAAACTGGGCTGTGGCGTGAACGACCTGCCGCTGTCGCTGGTGCTTTCGTGGTTTGAGCAGAAAGCGATCGTCATCCTGCTGACCCTGCTCTCTCTGGGCGTGACCAACATCGTGACCGGCCCGACCGCGCCAGGCTTCCTGACGCCGGACCTGCTGGCCGTACTGAACGAAAAATTCGGCCTGCGCTCCGTCACCAACGTTGAAGATGATATGAAGCAGCTGCTGAGCGCGTAAGGAGTTATTCATGACCATGCCAACCTCACAATGTCCGTGGAGGATGCAGGTTCATCACATCCACCAGGAGACGCCGGATGTGTGGACGCTCTCACTGATTTGCCACGATTACTATCCGTACCGTGCCGGTCAGTATGCGCTGGTCAGTGTCCGCCATTCGGCGGACACCCTGCGTGCCTACACGATCTCCTCAACGCCGGGCGTGAGCGAATACATCACGCTTACCATTCGCCGTATTGATGACGGTGCCGGCTCGCAGTGGCTGACCCGTGACGTGAAGCGCGGAGACTATATCTGGCTGTCAGACGCCCAGGGCGATTTCACCTGTGACGACAAGGCGGAAGATAAATTCCTGCTGCTGGCGGCGGGCTGTGGCGTCACGCCGATTATGTCCATGCGCCGCTGGCTGGCGAAAAACCGTCCGCAGGCCGACGTGCAGGTGATCTTTAGCGTTCGCTCTCCGGAAGATGTCATTTTTGCCGAGGAGTGGCGTAATTATCCGGTAACACTGGTGGCAGAACACAATGCGGTCCACGGTTTTGTGCCCGGCCGTCTGAGCCGCGAGCTGCTGCAAAGCGTGCCGGATATTGCGCACCGTACCGTGATGACCTGCGGCCCGGCGCCTTACATGGATATCGTCGAGAAAGAAGTGAAGGCGCTTGGCGTGACCCGCTTCTTCAAGGAGCAATTCTTCACGCCGGTAGCGGAGGCGGCAACCAGCGGGATTCAGTTTACTAAGCTACAGCCTGCGCAGACCTTCTTTGGCCGCGTGGGAACGACTTTGCTGGAGGCACTCGAAAGCAATAAGGTACCGGTAGTGGCCGCCTGCCGTGCGGGCGTATGCGGTTGCTGTAAGACGAAAGTGGTTTCAGGTGAGTACACTGTCACCAGTACCATGACGCTCTCCGACGCGGAAATTGCCGAAGGTTACGTGCTGGCGTGCTCATGCCATCCGCAGGGGGATCTGGTCCTCGCATAATCTGATGCGGTGCCCCCGTTTTTGCCGGGTGGCACTGCGTTTACCCGGCCTACCTTGTAGGGGCTGGATCGTCGTAGGCCCGGTAAGCGCTAGCGCCACCGGGCTTATAATCAGGCGGCACAGTGTTTGTGCCGAACTACATATGGTTGCTGCGTGTACGGCAGTGAACTATTGATAGATGGCGTCGTTGTATTCCGCGACTTTATAAGCTGCCTGTATTGCACTAAGCGCATCTGTGACAAGGTAAGGAGTTCAGATTGTTTTCTAAGCTGCCTGTACGGCAGTGAACGTACTGAACAGACGGAAACACAGTGTCGGACTTTTCTAAGCTGCCTGTACGGCAATGAAATCTGTTTTCGCGCCTCCGTGCAGGAGGTTTTCTTTCTAAGCTGCCTGTACGGCAGTGAACACAAACGATGTCCTTGAGGCTCGGATTAAAGATTTCTAAGCTGCCTGTACGGCAGTGAACTGAGAGTTTCGATACTCCGGACTATCGTGATTTTTCTAAGCTGCCTGTACGGCAGTGCACGATCGCGTTCATATTTGCAACATGCCTGAAGATTTCTAAGCTGCCTGTACGGCAGTGAACTCAGGCGTTGTGAGAGTGAACCCACTGCCAACTTTCTAAGCTGCCTGTACGGCAGTGAACGTCGAGTCTTGATTACGTGGCGGATTTTTGCATTTCTAAGCTGCCTGTACGGCAGTGAACGGCGCAGCTGACGGGTAACGCAGTGTCGGAACATTTCTAAGCTGCCTGTACGGCAGTGAACTGGAACAATCTACACCTATCACGTTGTCAGATAAAGAAATAACCTAAAAAATCGTCTCGATCCCTTTTTTCTTCACATACATTTCAGCACAATAAAATCAATAAGTTAAAAACAGCCAATAAAAAAGGGTCTATAGACCCCTTCCTTCATACCAGAGCACAAACCTCAACGCCACGCCGGTGCTTTCCCCAGCGCAAACCGCCCTGCCCCTAAAAATGCCACCGCCAGCGAGCCAATAAAGAAGTACACCAGGCTTTCAATCGCCCATGCCCCAACCTTATCGAGGGCGAGCGTTTCACCCATTCCTACCATAAGCCATGCCACAATCATCGTAAACGCCAGCATCAGCGCGGCCGGGCGCGTAAAGAGCCCGACAATAATCAACATCGGTGCCACCACTTCGCCAATCAACACGCCATAAGCGATAAACCCCGGCAACCCTTTTTCCACCAGCATGCCGCTGATAAAGCCCACGCCGCCGAATAACTTGTGCAAACCGTGAAAGAGCATCAACCCACCGACGGCAAGTCGTAACAAGAGTTTGCCAAGATCGTCGCACGATAGCTTTTCATTAACAGCAATTAACAATGATTTAACCATTTGAAATGATTCCTGTTTTCACCTGAGTCAGCACCAGATTATGCCGAATTATCGCGCAAGGAAACCCTGTTAATTGAGGGGTATTGAGCAGGCAATACAGCGACTTTCTTCTAAGCTTGTAAGCGATATCACAAAAAGGAGAAGGACACCCATGAAACAAACCGTGGCTGCATATATAGCGAAAACCCTGGAACAGGCTGGCGTGAAACGTATCTGGGGCGTAACCGGCGATTCCCTGAACGGACTGAGCGACAGCCTTAACAAAATGAAAACCATTGAATGGATGCCGACCCGCCATGAAGAGGTCGCCGCATTTGCCGCGGGAGCCGAAGCGCAGCTCACCGGTGAACTGGCCGTGTGTGCAGGCTCGTGCGGGCCAGGTAACCTGCATCTGATCAACGGTCTGTTTGACTGCCACCGTAACCACGTGCCGGTGCTGGCGATTGCCGCCCATATCCCCTCTTCCGAAATCGGTAGCGGCTATTTTCAGGAGACGCATCCGCAGGAGCTGTTCCGTGAATGCAGCCACTATTGCGAACTGGTTTCATCCCCGGAGCAGATCCCGCAGGTTCTGGCTATCGCCATGCGCAAGGCGGTGCTGAACCGCGGCGTGTCGGTGGTCGTTATCCCGGGTGATGTGGCCCTCAAGTCCGCACCAGAAGGGGCCAGCACCCACTGGTATCACGCCCCGCAGCCTGTGGTGACGCCTGCGGAAGAAGAGCTGAAAAAGCTGGCGCAGCTGCTGCGTTACTCCAGCAATATTGCCCTGATGTGCGGTAGCGGCTGCGCGGGCGCGCACAAGGAGCTACTTGAATTCGCGGGTAAGCTAAAAGCCCCCATTGTTCACGCCCTGCGCGGCAAAGAGCACGTCGAGTACGACAACCCCTACGATGTGGGAATGACCGGGCTGATCGGTTTCTCCAGCGGGTTCCACACCATGATGAACGCCGACACGCTGATTTTACTCGGTACCCAGTTCCCTTACCGCGCGTTTTACCCGACGGATGCCAAAATCATTCAGATCGATATCAATCCGGCCAGCATCGGCGCGCACAGCAAGGTGGATATGGCGCTGGTAGGCGATATCAAATCCACCCTGGCCGCCCTGCTGCCGCTGCTCGAGGAGAAAACGGATCGCGCGTTTCTTGATAAAGCCCTCAGTGACTACCGCGATGCCCGTAAGGGGCTGGACGATCTCGCCAAACCGAGCGACAAAGCCATCCACCCGCAGTACCTGGCACAGCAGATCAGCCATTTCGCTGACGACGACGCCATTTTTACCTGCGACGTCGGCACGCCAACCGTCTGGGCAGCACGCTACCTGAAGATGAACGGCAAACGCCGCCTGCTGGGTTCGTTCAACCACGGCTCGATGGCCAACGCCATGCCGCAGGCGCTGGGCGCAAAAGCGACGGCACCGGAACGTCAGGTGGTGGCCATGTGCGGCGACGGCGGGTTTAGCATGCTCATGGGGGATTTCCTCTCCGTGGTACAGATGAAGCTGCCGCTCAAAATCGTGGTCTTCAACAACAGCGTACTGGGCTTTGTGGCGATGGAGATGAAGGCCGGTGGTTATCTGACGGACGGTACCGAACTGCATGACACCAACTTCGCGCGCATTGCCGAGGCGTGCGGCATCACCGGTATTCGCGTGGAAAAAGCGTCTGACGTGGATGAAGCCCTGCAGCGCGCCTTTTCTATCGACGGTCCGGTGCTGGTGGATGTGGTAGTCGCCAAAGAAGAGCTGGCTATTCCACCGCAAATCAAGCTGGAACAGGCGAAAGGTTTTAGCCTCTATATGCTGCGCGCCATCATCAGCGGCCGAGGTGATGAAGTGATCGAACTGGCAAAAACCAACTGGCTCAGGTAAAACATTTCACGTGACCTCTTAAAATAAAGGGATGTGAAATGATTGATTTGCGTAGTGATACCGTTACCCGCCCGAGCCGTGCCATGCTCGAAGAGATGATGGCCGCCCCGGTCGGGGACGACGTCTACGGCGATGACCCGACGGTCAACGCGTTACAGCGCTATGCGGCAGAGCTGAGTGGCAAGGAGGCCGCGCTGTTCCTGCCGACCGGCACGCAGGCGAACCTCGTGGCGCTGCTCAGCCACTGCGAGCGCGGCGAAGAGTATATTGTCGGCCAGGGAGCGCATAACTATCTCTACGAAGCCGGCGGTGCGGCGGTGCTTGGCAGCATCCAGCCGCAGCCGATTGACGCCGCGCCGGACGGTACACTCCCGCTCGATAAGGTCGCGGCAAAAATCAAAGCCGACGATATTCATTTCGCCCGCACGAAACTGCTCAGTCTGGAAAATACCCACAACGGTAAAGTGCTGCCGCGCGAGTACCTGAAAGCGGCATGGGACTTCACCCGCGAGCGCAAGCTCGGCCTGCACGTTGACGGTGCGCGCATTTTTAACGCCGTAGTGGCGTACGGCTGCGAGCTGAAAGAGATTACGCAATATTGCGACTCGTTCACCATTTGCCTCTCCAAAGGGCTGGGTACGCCGGTGGGTTCCCTGCTGGTCGGCAATGCGGATTACATCAAGCGCGCCAACCGCTGGCGTAAGATGACCGGCGGCGGCATGCGCCAGGCCGGTATTCTGGCGGCAGCGGGTCTGTATGCTCTCAAAAATAACGTGGCGCGCCTGAAAGACGATCACGATAACGCCGCATGGATGGCCACACAGCTGCGCGAGATCGGTGCGGACGTGATGCGCCACGACACCAACATGCTGTTCATTCGCGTGGGCGACGAACATGCCGCTGCGCTGGGCGAATTTATGAAAGCGCGCGGCGTGCTGATCAACGCCTCTCCAGTGGTGCGTCTGGTCATGCACCTCGACGTGAACCGCGAACAGCTGGCAGAGGTGGTGAAACACTGGCAGGCGTTTTTACAGCGCTAAGGAGCCTCACGTGCCGCAACGCATTCTGGTGCTGGGCGCCAGCGGGTATATCGGTCAGCATCTCACCACGGCATTGAGCCAGCGGGGACATCAGGTGCTGGCAGCGGCACGCAACACCGACCGCCTGCAAAAGCTGGCGTTGCCGGGCGTCACCTGCCACAACGTTGACCTCAACTGGCCGAAGGCGCTTCCCGCGCTGCTGGAAGAGGTCGACACGCTTTACTACCTGGTCCACAGCATGGGCGAAGGCGGCGATTTTATCGCCCACGAGCGACAGGTGGCGTTGAACGTCCGCGATGCCCTGCTGCAAACGCCGGTGAAGCAGGTGATTTTTTTAAGTTCGCTCCAGGCGCCTGAGAGCGAGCAGTCAGATCACCTGCGCGCCCGCCAGCTGACGGCGGACACCCTCCGCGGGGCGAATATCCCCGTCACCGAACTGCGCGCAGGGATCATCGTCGGCGCGGGCTCAGCCGCTTTTGAAGTGATGCGCGATATGGTCTACAACCTGCCGGTACTGACGCCGCCGCGCTGGGTCCGCTCGCGCACCACGCCGATTGCGCTGGCGAACTTGCTCCACTATCTGGTGGCATTGCTCGATCACCCGGCGGAGCAACACCGGGTGCTTGAAGCAGCAGGCCCTGAAGTGCTGAGCTATCAGCAGCAGTTCGAACATTTCATGCGCGTCAGCGGACGCCGCCGCTGGCTGATCCCCATCCCTTTCCCGACCCGCTGGATCTCAGTCTGGTTTTTAAATGTGATCACCTCCGTGCCGCCGACCACCGCCAAAGCGCTGATTCAGGGGCTGAAACACGATCTGCTGGCGGACGATCGCGAGCTGCGCGCCTTAATCCCTCAGGATCTGATCCGTTTTGACGACGCGGTACGCAATACGCTGAAAGAAGAAGAGCAGCTGGTGAACTCCAGCGACTGGGGTTATGACGCGCAGGCCTTTGCCCGCTGGCGGCCGGAGTACGGTTATTACCCTAAACAGGCGGGCTGCACGGTAAAAACCTCTGCCAGCCTTGAGGCGCTGTGGGAAGTGGTGAACCAAATTGGCGGCAAAGAACGTTATTTCTTCGGCAATCTCCTCTGGCAAACGCGGGGGACAATGGATCTGCTGGTGGGGCACAGGCTGGCGAAAGGTCGACCGGCGCGCCCGTATCTTGAGGTGGGCGACGCGGTGGACAGCTGGAAAGTGATCATCGTCGAGCCGGAAAAGCAGCTGGCGTTGTTGTTCGGTATGAAAGCGCCGGGGCTGGGGCGACTCTGCTTCACCCTCAAGGATAAAGGCGATCGCCGGGAACTGGACGTCCGCGCCTGGTGGCACCCGCACGGGATGCCGGGCCTTTTTTACTGGCTGTTCATGATCCCCGCCCATCTTTTTATCTTCCGGGGAATGGCGAAACGAATTGCGCAACTGGCAGAACAAAAAACGAAAATAACTCATTAAAACGCTTTTTCTTTCACCTTTCCCATTGCATAGCGCCGTAATTCACGAAAGAATGCGCACGAAATTCTTTTTCAACACAGTGGATTGATATGAAGGTACTGGTTACCGGGGCGACCAGCGGCTTAGGCCGAAATGCGGTCGAATTTCTGCGCAACAAGGGCATTAGCGTCAGGGCTACCGGTCGCAACGAGGCGATGGGAAAACTGCTGCAAAAAATGGGCGCAGAGTTCGTCCATGCCAACCTGACGGAGCTGGTCTCCTCGCAGGCGAAGGTGATGCTCGCCGGAATCGATACGCTGTGGCACTGCTCCAGTTTTACCTCTCCGTGGGGGACCCAGGAAGCCTTCGATCTCGCCAACGTGCGGGCCACCCGCCGTCTGGGCGAATGGGCCGTTGCCTGGGGGGTACGTAACTTTATTCATATCTCCTCCCCGTCGCTCTATTTCGACTATCACCACCATCGCGATGTGCAGGAAGATTTCCGTCCGGCACGCTTTGCCTGTGAATTTGCGCGCAGCAAGGCGGCCAGTGAAGAGGTGATCGACCTGCTGGCGCAGTCGAACCCGCACACCCGCTTTACGGTACTGCGTCCGCAGAGCCTGTTCGGACCGCACGACAAAGTGTTTATTCCGCGCCTGGCGCAGATGATGCATCACTACGGCAGCGTGCTGCTGCCGCGCGGTGGCGATGCGCTGGTGGATATGACCTATTACGAAAACGCCGTCCACGCCATGTGGCTGGCCAGCCAGCCGGACTGCGATAAGCTGATCTCTGGCCGCGCCTATAACATCACCAACGGCGAACCCTGTACGCTACGCAGCATTGTGCAGCGGCTGATTGATGAACTGCAGATCGACTGCCGCATCCGTTCTGTCCCCTACCCCATGCTTGACATGATTGCCCGCAGCATGGAGCGATTTGGCAGTAAAGCGGCCAAAGAACCTGCGCTGACGCATTACGGCGTCTCAAAACTCAACTTTGATTTCACGCTGGATATTTCACGCGCAGAGAACGAACTGGGGTATCGGCCGGTGGTGACGCTAGATGAAGGGATTGTGCGCACGGCGGCGTGGTTACGGGATCATGGGAAACTGCACCGCTAGCCTGTTGCCCGGTGGCGGCTTCGCCTTACCGGGCCTACAACTGCACCGTACCGCTGGAGAGGGTGCAAAAACTAAAACGGCAACCTTTCGGTTGCCGTTTGCTATTACAGAGCGGTCCAGGCATCAGACCATGCCAGGCCAGCGCCTGGTTCATAGTATGCCGGGGCGTTGTTACACCAGCCGCTGTACGGGAACGGTTTGCACTGGAACAGTTTACCGTGGTTGTTCACGATATCGCCTGCCTTGTACTTGCTGTTCGCGCTCCACGCCGCGTAATCGCCAGACGTGCCTTCGTCCTGAGACGGTGCTGCTTTGGCTTTCACGTTCAGCAGATAAGAGGTCGTGCTGCTCAACTCACCGTCGCTCACGGTCAGGCTGATTTCAATCTGCTGAGCCGTTGCAGACTCTGGAGCAGTAAAGGTGACAACCGCTTTATCCTGACCGGTTACGGTCTGACCGTCCTGGGAACGCCAGGTGTAGGTCAGCGCGTTGCCGTCTGCATCGGTAGAACCTTCCGCGCTCAGAGAGACATGTGCACCCGCCTCAACGGCGCCGATTGGACCCGCGATATGCGCCACCGGCGCGTGATTCACCACAGCAGGTTCAGCCGGGGTTTCATCCGGAACTGGCGCTGGCGCCGGCGTTTCGTCTTCTGACGGCGTAGGCGTTGGCGTTACCGGGGTTTCATCCGGCGTAACGGAACCGTCGTCGTTAACGATGTTCACGTTAAAGAACTTCTGCACGCACTTGCTGTAATCACCCTCTTTGAACGCGCTGAACGGCGTCTGGTAACCAACGAGCTGGCAAGAGTAGGTTTCGCCGCTTGGCGTATCCGCGCTCCATCCCCAGTCCTGCTCCCAGTAAATCTTCAGCGCGCCAGCACCGCCTTCGTCGAACTGCTTCATGTTCGCGCAGCCCAGCACTTCGTTCGCCGGAACAGGGACCTTCAGGTAGTTCGCGAACTCTTTGTAGTACTTGATACGGTTTTCAGACTGTGCAATTTCAGTTGGACCACCGCACTCAACGCCACCGTTGATGATCTGGGTGGTCACGCCGAAGCCAGGGACCAGACCGTTGGCTTTATCGTGATCGTTCGGCTGCCATGTACCGTCGATAACCTGCAGCATGCTTGGTTTAGGCGGCTGTGGATAGGCGAAGAAGAAGATCGCACTCGCCAGGTTCAGCCAGGTATCCGCCACCAGTTCAGGTTTGTCGAGCAGCGTACGCACGTCGCCGTACATCGCTTCAGAGAACGGGCCGTAGTTGTAGTTGTAGGACAACTGCTTCGCACCGCGACCGAAGTAGCTCAGGAAGTCGCCGTCTTTATCTTTACCGCACGGCCAGGTCTGACCCTGCCAGACGTCCGGGTTACATTCGCCGTTATAGCCGCCCTTCTGGCCTTCGCTCCAGCCCATCTCACGCACGTGAACCAGGGCCTGACGCCATTCGGCTTCCGGACGCCAGCTTTCGTGACCGCCCGTTTCCTGAGCAAAGTGGGCAAACATGGTTGCCAGCTCTTTACGGCAGATAGCGTCACTGTCGCGACCGTCATTGTAGGTCTTACACAGCGCCGGGAATTTACCAACCGCTTTCAGGAAGTTGCTGTAGGTGTACGCCTGCGCGCGCAGCGGGAAGAGATATTCCCAGTCGCTGGCTTTCACGATCCCTTCCACGCGTTTCACGTTCTCCGGGTTCGCCGCACGACCAGGTTCAATCAGTTCAACTTGGGCGTTGTCCAGCGTCTTAATGGTTTCCTTTACGGCATCCATCAGCGGGAAGCTGGTCAGCTCTTTCTCTTTCTTCGCCAGATCGCTGGCGTTCATGGTGTATGGTTCACTGGTGGTCGCTTGCAGCGAGGCAGCCTGCGCCATAAACGGTGCTACGCATGCGCCGGCAACGAGAACACTCAGTAACGTCCTTTTGTTCATTTCACTATTCCTGTTTATTTAAGTTAAATAATAATAATCCAGGCTTATGTATTAATCCGTTAATAAATAAACCGCAGACAGCTGTTTTCTCTTTTCGAAGAACACCCTCAGGAATTCTTCAAAAATAAAAAACTCATTCGTTTGCTGTCGCTTTCAGTTCCTGATATTTTTTCCACACTTTGTGGGCGTATATCATGCGTTGCGGATAATTTTCTTTCTTTAATCCGGCGTTATAGGCGCCGACCGCCTCCCAGTTATAGCCATACACTTTAATCATGCTGGATAAAATCGATGCGCCAACCATAATCGAGGTACAGGGTTCGGTTATTAGCCGATATTCATCTATCCCCCTGCTCTCCAGTGCCGAAAAATGTGAGCTGTTAATTTGCATCAACCCCACGTCACGCGTACCGTCATGGTTTCTGCCGACCGCATACGGGTTCATTCCCGACTCCACATTGGCAATGGCGTACAGTAAATAAGGATCGACGTGATAATAATGTGCCGCTTTATCCCAACAGTTTGCCAGCGCGCTTTGGCTGATAATCAATAATAAAAAAATTAACTTTTTCATTTTTACCTGCTGACCGTTTCGTTTATTTCTCCTTAACAACATCCTGTAAAATCATTTTTGATTTACTCCCCCCTTATACGGGGGGAGTCTTTATCAGCTCAGATTATTGGCAATCTGTCGCTGGGCCTTCTTTGACCCATACATCGCTGTTCGCTGGGTTGTCACCACGGGTCCACCATTTGGCACGGTAAACGTTGCCCTGGTAAGTAGTGGTTTCGCCGCCGTTGTACACCAGATCAGAACGCCAGTTCATCTTCACGTTGCTCGCAAGTTCCCATGCGTCCACGCCGAAGCCAGGCTGGTTGCCCTGAGTCCAGTACTTCGCTTTCCACACCAGATGGTCGAAGCTTACGGTATCGCCAGTGTTGTAGATTTTGCTGGAATCCCACGCGGCGTAGTTGCCGGCGTTAGCGTCAACCGGTGCGTCGCAGCTGCCGGTTGCAGTGCCTTCGTCAGATGGCGGAGTCACGTCATCAGCAGGTGGTGTAACTTCGTCAGACGGCGGAGTCACGTCATCAGCTGGCGGCGTCACGTCGGCTGGTTTCGGATTAACCGTTACCTGGACGTTAGACTGCACGCTGGTTTTACCATCGCCTACCACCACACTCAGGGTGTAGGAAGAGGTAGAAGCCACTTCTGGCGCAGTGATGGTCACGTTCGCGGTGTCAGTACCGGTCGCGTGCATATCTGCCGGAACGCTCCAGGTATAGGTCAGGTTATCACCGTCTGGATCCGCAGCCTGTGCATGCACAACATAGGTTTCACCCGCCTGCAGCGTCACCGCTTCCATTGGGTTCACAACCGGTGCCTGGTTAGCCTTCGGCGCCTTGTTAACAACCTGCACGTCAATCGCGTTGCTCAGGCCTTTGGCGTCGGTAACCGTCAGGCGGAACACCATGGTCTGATCGCTGGTCGCAGCCGCGACGTTGAAGGTCGCTTTCGCTTTGGTGCTGTTGGTCAGGGTGACCGATGGGCCAGAAACCTGAGTCCATTTGTAGGTAATTGCATCGCCGTCTGGATCGCTGGACGCGGAACCATCGAGCGTAACGGTTGCCGGGCCAGAAACGTTCTGGTCTGCAGAAGAGGCGATTGGCGCATGGTTGGTCACAACAGGATCAACCGGCGTAGAGCCGCCACCCAGCAGGCTTTCGTTCATGGCGTTCAGGATGTCGCCGGTATCGGAGTCAATGGACCATGCGAACAGACCGCCCAGGTTTTTCTGAAGCACGTATTTGCCTTTTGCAGCAGTAGAACGCGCGTCTTCATAGGTGATCAGGTCACCCGTCGTTTTGTTGAACACGTATGGCGCTTCTGCATCCGCGTCGTAGCCGTATTCCCAGCCTGGTTTGCCTTTGTACTCGTTAACGATCTGACGATAGTCAACCACGCCCGGTTCCCAGGTACCTCTCACCATACCGGTCGCGGTACCGGTGAATGGATTGTTACCGGTGTAGCCGTGTACACCCGTCCAGCCGCGGCCATACATGCCCGCACCGACCACGATCTTGCCAGGCTGTACGCCTTGCTGAAGCAGGGCATCAACCCCGTTTTCCGTGGTGTAGTTGGTGTCTGGTCGCCATGCTGGCGCATGCAGCGCAGCCTGGTGGCCCAGCTCGGTGTTGCTCCAGCCGCCGTAGAAGTCGTAGCTCATCAGGAAGATGTGGTCGAGGTACTGCTGAGCAGTGGTGTAGTCCACGTCTTCAATCTTATCTTTACCCGCACCGATTGCGCTGGTCAGCTCATAGGTACGGCCAGTCTGGGCAGACAGCTCGTTCAGCATCGCGCGCAGATCGTGCATCAGCGCCGTATAGGTCGCTTTATCCTGCTGCGGGTTGCCTTTCGTCTCGGTCACACCGCCGCCGCCCGGGAATTCCCAGTCGATATCCACACCGTCGAAGAATTTCCAGGTCTGCAGGAAATCTTTAACAGAGGAGACAAAGCGTGCGCGGATAGCCGGATCGCCCATGTGGAAGAACGGATCGGACAGGGTCCAGCCACCGATAGATGGCAGTACTTTCAGGTCCGGATGCGCTTTTTTCAGCGCCATCAGCTGACCAAAGTTACCTTTGTACGGGTCGTCCCAGTTGGACACGCCAGCCTGCGGTTTTTGCAGGGCAGCCCATGGATCGTGGATCGCCACGGTAAAGTCAGGACGTCCCTGGCAGTCGCGCTGCAGCACGCCGTAGCTGTTGCCGCCTTCTACGGTTTTCAGGCCGTCGTTGATGCCGTCACCGCCACAGATTGGAATAAAGCCATACAGAATGTGGTTGAGGTTCGCAGCAGGAATTTTGTCAACCGGGAAGTTACGGTCGTAAACGCCCCACTCAGGGAAGTAGGCCGCAACCACTTTATCGGTATGCTGCGCGAAGGATTTGTTGTTCTCGTGCATTGTCGTGTTCAGCGGCAGCAGATGGCTACCGTCGGTATCCGCAACGATGATCAGCTTGCTGGCGCTTTTCGTACAGCCGCTGTTGTTACAGACTTCAACCTGCTCCTGATAACGTCCGCCTTTTTTCACTTTGAACGTTGCGGAACCTGCCGCGCCGCCGGCACCGGTCCACACGGTTTTACCGTCCAACAGCACTTTGGCTGAAGTTGGCGCATCGCCGCTCCAGACGTTCCACTCGACTTTGACATCTACGCCGTCATTATGGACTTTAACCAGACTGTTATAATCCTGAGCGGCCTGATCCACTTCAACCAGCGCAAATTTGTCATTGCCGGAACCAATGGACGGTGCGCCTGGTGCCGCTGCGAATGCGGAGCTGGTTGCCGCCGCAATAAAGAGCGCCAGATATTTAGGCTTCATAAAATTCATTTTTATTTCCTGATAAATTTATTCGTAACGTTAATACCCATGCCTTCCTTGAGAACATGGCGTGTTTCGCGTAATGCGTATTTAACTAACCTGACAACCGAGACAAAAAAACGTTTTGCTGCTTTGTATTCCTCCATAAAAAGATACAAGCCCAAATTCCGTGTAGCTTATATCCTTTACGATACACTGAGCGCAAAGAGACGTCCTTCTCTTCCACCGCCGAAAAAATTTATAAAAAAGCTTGACCTGTATATTTAAAATATGAAAGCAAACTGCTGCCCAATAAACACAACTATTCCAGCAAAAGAAAGATAAGGTCCGAAAGAAATAGTGAGGTTATTTTTATTTAAATTATTTAAGGCAAAATACCCAACGATACCGCTCAACGCGGCCGCGAGTTCAATTGAGGGCAGAGCCTGCCAGCCGCACCAGGCACCTAATGCCGCCAGCAGCTTGAAATCACCGTATCCCAGTCCTTCCCGCCCGGTAGCCAGACGAAACGCCCAGTACAGCAACCAAAGAGACATATAGCCCGCCACCGCGCCGAGCAGCGCGTCGCGTAGCGGCAGTTGGTGATCGAACGCATGAAGCAACAGTCCCGCCCAGAGCAGCGGCTGGGTCAGGCAATCCGGGAGCAATTGATGCCGCCAGTCAATCATCGTCAGCGGGAGTAAAAAGCCGGCCAGCAGCCACAGAGAAAACAGCGCCTGAACGTCGGGCATACACCACGCCGTCAGGCCAAAAAACAGGGCGGAAACCAGCTCAACCAGAAAGATTCGCAGCGGGATAGCGGTTTTGCACTGGCTGCATCGCCCGCGCAGAAGCAGCCAGCTCACCAGCGGAATATTCTCCCAGGCCGCCAGCGCGTGCTGGCACACCGGGCAGTGCGAGGACGGAAAGAGCAGGTTTCCGCATCCCTCCTCTTCCCTTACCATGGCCGGCACGCGTTCGGCGACAACGCCGAGAAAACTGCCCACCATGCCGCCTAACACCGCGCTCGCGATCGCGAACCCCACCAGGTAGACGTCCCGCATCAGCGCAACGCTGTTCATGCGGTTTCACCCCACGTGAGTTGCACTTCAGCCTTCACGTCGCTGAGATGATCCACCGGCGTAAGGTTCATTTTCTGCAGCCTGACGCCGGAGGTCTGGTTAATTTCCCGCAGCCAGTTCTTTAATTCATAAACGTTCACGCGGCTGACCACGAACGATAACGTTTGTCCATCCTGATGCACATCCGTCAGGGGAAGATGGATCTCCTGGGCGCTATTTTCCACCAGCGCACGCGGGTTATTTGTTTTGGTTACCTGAACCTGCAAATGGTTTTTATCTATTTCACTGCGCATCCAGTTCAGGGTTTCTTTTTGTCTGGCCAGGGTCGAAGCACTATTTTGAATCATATTATCCAGCGGCATAACCCCGGCGTAATAGACCGCGGCCCCCAGCAGGGCGGCGGCACATATTTTTAAAATGACTTTTTCCCTGGCGCTGTAATTCTGGTAACGAGACTTAAGCTGCGCAATTCGCTGTTTCATTTATATTTCCCTGCGATCATGGCGGTATAAGGTGCTGACGTGGACACGGGCTGCAGGGTGAAATCAAATTTCTCACTGGCCTGGTTCACAAACGTCTGTAATGCGGTCTGGTTTTGTGCGCTGACGCTCAGCGTCAACGTATTCTGCCGCGCATCGTATTCCAGCAGGTCGATTTCCATTGCCGGAACGGCCTGTCGGGCTTTCTCCAGATCGTCAAACTGAAGAAAGATCCCCTTGCCCTGCTTCTTCATGTTTTGACCAAAGTGGTACTTAATATTGGTCTTGTGACGCATGCTCGGGAAATGGTGTTCGTAGACCTGCTGGATCTCCTGCTGGATCTGATTTTCCTGCTGTACCAGCATCCAGGCCATCGCAATGCGCGGCCCCAGCAGCAGGCTAAGGGAGAGCAACCCTACGGCGGCCATCGCCACGTTTAACCGTCTGGCGGCTTTGCCATTGCTGGCTTTGGCGCTGAACGCCCCGTGCAGAAGCGTGACGCGGCAGGCCTGCCACTGGGGCTGAATCAGCACCAGCGGATGCTGCCAGGGCAGCACAACATCGACATCCACACCGGCAGGTGCATCACCGTAGCAGCAGACCTCACCCTCTCCGGCTTTCTGCATCAGCAGCGGCAGCAGGTTGGCCTCCATTTCACCCGCGACGTGCGGAGATAACCGCAGCCACCAGGTTTCACCTTCGGCAACCAGCGTGCTGCCGCCCGCCGTCACGGGCAGCAGCCAGGCATCCGGTAGCGCCTGCACCACCGTCAGACCCGCCTCCTGACAGCGGGTTAACCACGCCTGAAGACTGTCGGCATCGATCGCCACCGCGTCGACCTCTGCGCCCTTTTTGCTAAGCACGGTCCAGTGAAGCGTGTCCACGTCACCAATCAGCGTCTCTTCGGCCATCCACGAGAACGCCGTCGCCAGAGAAGCGACCTTTTTCGGCAACGTAAAATGGCGGAAGATCTTGCTGCTGGCCGGCAACAGCAGACATACGCGCGTCGCCAGCGGATGATCCGCCAGTGCCTCCAGGCTAGCCACGGTTTCCACCTGCTGAGTGCCGGAGACACACCACATTATTTTCCCGCCCTCGAAGCTGTCGGGACGAACAAAAAGTACCTGTTTCATAGCGATCTACTTTTCTTATTCAATCATTCGGTAACGACGCTGCCACGTCACGATCTCACCGGCTTCGTTATTAACCTGAAGCTGGCTTACCACACGAAGCGTTAATTCATCGGTATTGCCGGTGTAGTTAACGCGGAAATACCGGCTATTTATTGAGAGAAGCTCTGCCACCTGCGGAAGGTCATCTTTCAGCTGCGGGAAGGTTTGCTCCAGCGCTTTGCTGAAGGTCTCCATATTTTCCCAGCCGCTTTCAGGACGCGATTCAATCAGGCGAAGGGCGTCATCTTCAGTTAATTTCTCCGGGAACAGGGCGGCCAGTAAGGCGGCCTGCTCCGGTTTCAGGGTATTCACATCCACCTTGCTGGCGGTGTCCGGTAACGCGCACAGCAGTTTGCTTACCTTCGGATATGCCGCCGCCGGGAACGCAGGCAGCAGTTTGATCTCCGCAATGGTGCGCATCATCTGGTTAGCCGGCTGACGGGCAGGCACGACGCCTGCCCAGGCATCACTCTCGGCGCCTTCTTTGGCCGTCGTCGTGTCGCCATCGAGGTAGTCCACCAGCTGGAGGTAAACTTCTTCCGCCGTGGACTGGCTTAGCCCGCTCTGCGTCAGGATCTGCTCAACAATTCGCTCGTTGCGCGGCTTTTCCGGCACGGCAGTCTGCGCTTGCCCCTGGGCAGGCTTTTCTGCTGCCAGCAGGTTATTAACGTTGAAGCAGTCCTGGGCATCTTCGACCTGGCTTACCACCGTGTAATCTTCCCCCTGCGTTTCCAGCGGCTGCTGCCAGTCCCCTTCCGGTGACAGCGCGTTGCTCTCGCCGCTGGCGTCACTCTGCAGACGGTCTTTGACCACTTTTTCCTGGGCCTGCATCGCCCAGCGCAGCTGCTGCTGGCTGACCTGGTAATGCGTTTTCTGCAGGTTGCGACAGAACTGCTGGCTGATTTTGGCGGCCAGGGCCGACATCATCACCAGCAGGATCAACACCACCAGCAGCGCCCCCCCTTTCTGTTTGCGTAAGGCACTCATGGTTTCGCCTCCGGAGCAGGTTGTGGCGCGGGTTGCGGCGCAGTCCCTGCCTCTGGCGCGGCGGCAGACGCGGCTTCTGACCCGGTGGCAGGTGCCGGTGCAGCCACCGCAGGCAGATCGCCCGGGGTCGTGAAGACCCAGCGCCAGGTATCACCGTTTTCCATCGTCAGCGTCAGCTCAACCCCGTCCGGCAGATGCGCCGGGTCGCTCCAGCTTTTCTGCCAGCCCTGACGGTAAAAACGCCACGCCAGGGATTTCACCTCGCTGACGATCGGCACTTCGTCCGGTTTAACGTCCGCCGGGCTGTCAATGACCGGCCAGACATCGCGGTAAAGACGCCCCTCTTCCAGCCGCCAGCGCACGCGTTCGAGTTGCACCGTACCGCTCACGCCGTTGAGCGTGGTCAGTTCCAGCGCATCATAGACCTGACGGAACAGGTCCGGCTCGTTGCGCGGCGCGCGCGCCTGAAGCTGGTAAAAATCGCGCTCCATCAGGCTCCAGGCGCGCTGAAGCTGATTGAGCTTCGCCGCGCTGGCGTCGGTTGCCGAACTGGTGCGCATCGCGCCGTCCAGAATCTGCCAGGCCAGGGTGCTGATCACCGCAAAAATGGTCAGCGCAATCATGATCTCCAGCAGGGTAAATCCGCGCTGGCGTCGGGCTTTGTTCACTTGATCTCTCCCGGCGGCACAATCTGCAGCGATATCACGGGCTGGCTGTCGTCACCTTCCGCATAAACGCTGATGGCGTTTGCCCAGCGGTTGTCCGCCGTTTTGATGCGCTGTTTACGCCACGTCCAGCCGCGCCCGCCCATGGTTTCGCTTCCCCGTTCTTCGGCATCGGGAAAGTCGCTTTTAGTCAGTTGCACTTCCGCCAGCTGGTTTTCCGCCACCCAGCTGGCCTGCAGCGTATCGGCAAGGCCGTGGGTGAAACGCACGTTCAGAGACACCGAGTTCATCAGCGCCAGCGCGGCGGTGGAGAAGATGACCAGCGCCACCATGACCTCCAGCAGCGTCATCCCCGTTTGCTTTTTCTTACCGTTAGCCATCGTTTTCTACCGATACGGGCGCCGCGCCTTGCGACACCACGCGGAAATGGTGCTCTTTGTCATAGCTTTGCAGCGTCAGCGTGAAGCGGCTGATTTCGCCGTCCGGCAAAAAAAGCACCTGCGGATCGGACGTCAGCGTCGCGGCCAGGCGCTGCGGCGAGAGCGATACGTGCATCTCCTCCGGGAAATCACCTTTGGTGGTGATACGGCCCGCGGATAACGGTACCCAGCGACGCTCGCCCTCTTTATCTTCGAGCGTCACCAGCTGATAGTTATCCGTGGTGATCACCAGCCCGACGATATTTCCGTCCATCACCGCACGGTCTGAACCATAATCAACGAGGGCTTTTAATTGCTGGCCAAATATATCCGCACCGCTGCGCGAAGGTATTGTTGAAACCACCATCATGGCGCAGCTGGCAAATATCACCAGCGCCAGAATAATTTCCAGCAACGTAAAGCCGCGTTGATTTTTCATTATTTCTCTTTCTTATCCAGAGACCAGTTCGTAATATCATCGGCGGTATTGGCTTCACCGTCCGGGCCAGACGAGAAGACGTCAACCGCACCGTGCTCACCCGGGCTTACGAGGAGATAATCATTACCCCATGGGTCCTGCGGCAGACGGCGAATATAGCCATCCGCGCGGTAGCCGTTCGGGATTGGCGCGATTTCCGGCTTGGTCACCAGCGCCTGCAGGCCCTGTTCGGTTGTCGGATAACGGTGGTTATCCAGCTTATACATATCCAGCGAACCTTCGAGCGCGACAATATCGCTGGTCGCCTTTTGGGCATCCGCTTTTTCTTTATTACCCATTAAATTGGGCACCACCATACTCGCCAGTACGCCGAGAATAACAATGACCACCATTAATTCGAGCAATGTGAAGCCCGCCTGGCGAGCCAGGTTTTTACGTTTTAAAGCCATGATTTAACCTACCATATTATTAAGTTGCAGAAGCGGTTGTAATATTGACAGCACGATGAATAAAACAATCGTTGCCATGGATACCACCAGCGCCGGTTCAAATACCGACAGCGTTAACGTAATGCGATGCTGTAATCCCGATTCCTGGTTTTCCGCCGCGCGGTCCATTAAATTACCTAATTCGCCGCTCTCTTCCCCGGAGGCAATCATATACAGCATGGTCGGCGGGAAGAGTCTCGCCTGCTCCAGTGCGGCATACAGCGATGCCCCCTGGCGGACGGTATCCGCCGCCTGCTCCAGCACCTGCCGGGCGTAGAGGTTTTCGATACCGTCCATCGCGATATACATCCCCTCCAGCAGCGGCACGCTACTGGCCTGCAGAATACTCAGAGTTCGGATATAGCGGGCGCTGTTGATGGCGCACACCAGTTTTTTGATCGGCGAACCGTTCACCAGCCAGCTGTGCCAGCGAAAGCGGTTTTTGACGTTTCTGACCCAGGCTTTGAAACCGACAATCCCCCCGCCGATGCCGCCCGCGATATAAATCCCGTAAGCCTGCAGGAAATCACTCACTGCAATCAGCGTGCGGGTGGTGATCGGCAGTTGCTGCTTCATGTGGGTGAACTGTTCGATCACCTGCGGCACCACCGCGACCAGCAGAATGCTGATGACCGCAATGGCCACTACCGTCAGGGTAATCGGGTAGACCATCGCCTGCGTCAGCTTGCTTTTCATCTTCTGACGCTGCTCGTTGTATTCGGCCAGCTTTTCCAGCACGTCGCCCAGGTGACCGGTCTTTTCACCGGCCATCACCAGCGTGCAGTAGAGTTTGTCGAAGGTGCGCGGAAACTGGCTGAAGGCGTCAAACAGCGTGTGCCCTTCCACCACCTTCTCGCGAATTTCAACCACCATCGCCGCCAGCTTTTTGTCTTCCGTCTGTTTGGAAATCGCTTTGAGCGCGCTCTCCAGCGGCAGCGCCGCGTTGACCAGCGTGGAAAGCTGGCGGGTAAACATCGACAGCACCGGCGTAGAGAGCTTTGCGCCGGTTTTCGCTTTTCCGGCAGACGCAGCCTCACGGGTTTCGTTGATGCTGACGGGCATCAGCTTTTGCTCGCGCAACATCTGGCGAACCTGCTTTTGCCCCTCAGCCTGCAGCGTGCCGCGCTGGGTTTTCCCCGCTGCATCCGTTGCCGTCCAGGCGTAGAAGGCCATTACGCATCTCCTCCACGCTCGGCGGTAACGCGCATCACCTCTTCGAGAGATGTCACGCCGCTAATGACCTTCAGCAGGCCGTTCTCACGCAGGCTGTAGGCCTGCTTAAAGAGCTGCGTTTCAATGGACATTTCGTCTTTATCTTCATGAATGGCGCGGCGCATGGTGCTGTCCACCACCAGAAACTCATGAATACCGGCGCGCCCCTGGTAGCCGCTCTGGCGGCAGTGTTCACAGCCCACCGCGCGGTAGATGGCTTTTGGCGGTGTGTCCATAAAGCTGAACAGCGCTTTCTCATTGGCGTCCAGCGGACTGGTGGTCCGGCAGTGCGTACACAGCCGACGCACCAGACGCTGGGCAATGACACCGAGCAACGATGAACCAATTAAAAAGGATTCCAGCCCCATATCCCGCAGACGGGTGATCGCCCCCGCGGCGCTGTTGGTGTGCAGCGTAGACATGACCAGGTGACCGGTGAGCGACGCCTGCACCGCAATTTGCGCGGTTTCACCGTCACGAATTTCCCCGATCATCACCACGTCCGGATCCTGACGCAGAATGGCGCGCAGTCCGCGGGCAAAGGTCATGTCCACGCGCGGGTTAACCTGCGTCTGCCCCACCCCTTCCAGTTCGTATTCAATCGGGTCTTCTACGGTCAGAATGTTGCGTTCGTGACCGTTCAGCGCCGAAAGAATGGCGTACAGGGTGGTACTTTTACCGGAGCCAGTCGGCCCGGTGACCAGGATGATGCCGTGCGGGCGGTCAATCAGCCCTTTCAACTTTTCCAGCTCTTCATCAATCAGGCCAAGCTTGTTGATGTCGGGCTTCAGATTGCTTTTATCGAGCAGACGCATCACCACACGCTCGCCGTACTGCGAAGGAATGGTCGATACACGCACGTCGATTGCCTTACGGCCGATGCGCAGGGAGATACGTCCATCCTGCGGCAAACGCTTCTCGGCGATGTCGAGTTTTGACATCACCTTGATGCGCGACACCAGCAGCGGCGCGAGCTTGCGCGCTGGCTGGAGCACCGGGCGCAGCACGCCGTCGACGCGAAAACGAATGCTCAGCGTGCGCTCAAAGGTTTCGATATGAATATCCGACGCGCCATCTTTGACCGCCTCGCCAAGAATGGCGTTGATCAGGCGGATCACCGGCGAGTTTTCGTCGTTGTCGAGCAAATCCTCGTTGTCCGGGATCTCCTCAGTTAACGCCATCAGATCGATATCCGCGTCCATATCGTCCACCAGCTGCTGAGAGACGCCGCTGCTCTGCTGCCAGATTTTCGCCAGCAGCTCGTCAAAGGCCTCTGGCGTCAGAGTCACCGGGACGAACGTGCGTCCCAGCACCCGGCGCACTTCCAGCAGCGCAAATGCCGGGGTGTCTTCACGGATAAAGACGTCATTGTTGTAAAATAAAACGCCGTTATCTTTTGCATAGCTGCTGCTACACAGGGTTTTACTCAGTTCGTCCACGTTGCCCCTCCGCCTTACTGTTTAAACGGGTTGCGCGTTGCGGCTGCGCTGGTTTTCACCGGCACCGCGTCTGCAGAAGGCGCGGACGGATATGCTGGCATCACCGGGTTATTGCTGTTCGTTACGATGCCCAGCTTTTTCTCCTCCATGCGCTGCTGCTGGCGAGCACGGATCTGGTCATATTTCTCTTTCGACGCCGCACTGTAGTTGTCGTCGTCGCGCAGCACCGTGGTGTGGATGAACACCATCAGGTTACGTTTAGAGGTATCCTCAGAGGTGTAGCGGAACAGCTGGCCCACCAGCGGAATATCGCCCAGCAGCGGCACCTTGGAGACGGTCTCTTTGGTGACGTTTTCCATCAGACCGCCCAACACCACGGTCTGGCCGCTGTGTACCATCACTTCGTTGTTGATGGTACGAGTGTTGAAGGTTGGGCCGAGGCTGGCGTCTTCAGTCGCGTTAGCGTCAACGCTGGAGACTTCCTGTTCAATCTTCAGATGAATCATGTCGCCGTCGTTAATCTGCGGCACGATTTTCAGCTTGGTCCCCACCGTCTTACGCTCAACGGAGTTAAAGACGTTGTCGCCACTGGTCGTTTGCGAGCCGGACAGTACCGGCACATCCTGACCGACGTTGAACGACGCTTCTTTGTTATCCAGCGTGACCACGCTTGGCGTAGAAAGAATGTCGTTCTTGGACCCGGTGGAGAGCGCGGTCATCAGCGCACCAAAATCACCGTTAAAGAAGCCGGTTGCCAGACCGGTATACGACAACCCTTTCATCGTGCCATTTTTGACCTGCCCGATTGGCAGGCCGGTGGATCCGAACTGGACGCCGCCGTGCTTGCTGGTCCACTGCACGCCCAGATCCATGCCGTTACCGTCCTGTACTTCCGCAATGATGGCTTCCACCAGCACCTGCGGACGGCGGATATCGAGCTTATCGATCACCTTCTCCAGGGAGTTCATCACGTTAGGCTGCGCGGTGATCACCAGAGAGTTGGTTGACTCGTCGGCGGTAATATTCAGATCGCTGGACGCGGCGGCGGTTTTCGCCTTTGGCGCGCCCGCTTTGTCTTTCAGCTGTTCGCCAATCCCGGTCAGCACCGGCACCACCTTGGTGGCGCTGGCGTATTTGAGATAGAACACGCGGGTATTCCCTTCGTTGTTCTGCTCGCGATCCAGCTCATGAATCAGAGAGCGGGTGCGGGTGCGCGCCGCTTCCGAGCCGCTGATCACCAGGCTGTTGGTCTCGTCATCCGCAACCACTTTCGTGGCCAGCTGCGGTGCGTTCTGCCCTTTCTGCTCTTCGTTGTTGAGGTTGTTCAACATGTCTGAGAGCTCTTTGGCAGAGGCAAAGCGCAGCGGCACAATTTCACGGCGCTGAACACCGTCTTTATCCACGCGCTGCACCAGATCCACCAGGCGGTTCACCACCGAGGCTTTACCGGTTAACAGCAGTACGTTGGACGGCTCAAAGTGAACCACGTTACCGATGCCGGTTGCGTCGTTGAGCTGGCGCAACAGCGGAGCAAGCTCGCGTACTGGCACATTTTCCATGCGCACGACGCGGGTGATGATTTCATCCCCTTTGCCCGGGTTGCTGCTGTCCGCCAGCGGCGCCCCGGCGGTGCGGGCGACGCTTGAACGCACCACTTTGACCATGCCGTTGTCCATCGGGATCACCGACAGGCCGTACAGGTCCAGCACGCTCAGGAAGAACTGGTAATACTCATCTTCCGTCAGCACGTTATAGGTTCTTACGGATACCGTGCCCTGAACGGACGGATCGACAAGAATGGTTTTATTAAGATTGCGGCCTACCGTATCGATAAACTCCCGAATATCGGTATTTTTAAAGCTCGCGCTAAAGTTCGCCGCGAACAGCGAACCTGAATATAACGACAATGCGGTCAGCGCCACGCACGCCCAAGGAAATTTCTTCATGGCTGTACACTTGTTAATTGTTTAGAACATTAATCCGAATATTTTCAAGGTGAGCGTGACGTCTGACGACGACCTCCGCTTCTTTCATTTTCGACCAGTTGGCAATAATATTTTTTGCCTTTGCTTCATCGGTCATATCGACAGAGTTTACTTTTACCGCCACATCCCCCTTTTCCAGTCCTGAATGGCTGAAGAAGGCGGAGGCGTTCCTTGGATTAATGTTGTAGCCTTCCAGCTGGCCTTTTTCGATCAGAGGTTTTAACACCAGATAATCATCCAGATGCACGCTTTCCGCGCCTGCATCCTTCGTCGATTTCGTCACCGGGCCGCTGTCAACGCCGCCCTTAAAATAATCCGGCTTATTTAATGCGAGTACCTGCGTAGCACCTTCATAATTAACCACCACATTATCTTTATTAATTTCCTGAACAAACGCGTCGGTAAAACCGGTCAACGGCTCGCCCTCCCGGTAGCTTCTCGCCCCTCCGGGGGTTTTAATGACGGCGAAGGAGAGCCAGGCATCATCACTGCGCACGATACCTTCGATCTCCGCTGCCAGCGGCGCTTTTGCCGCTATCTCGACGTTATCCTGGCGAACAGCAGCCGTGAAAAGCGTGAAGAATTTTTCTTCGCGACGTTTTTTCAGCGGCTGCACATCAGAATTAGCCAACTTATTTGTAACTTTTTTATAATCTTTAAACGTCAGATACCCTTGTTGGCCGCAAAATAGCAACAGCGCAAACATAATACAGGGGGTTATCCACCGTGACAGAAATGAGAACCTCATTTTTCATCTGGCCTATAGCAAAGCGAAAATAAGCAGCGTCGTGCTGCGCTAACATGTGAGGAAATAGTAATGAGCTGCTGTAAATTCGACCACTGACTTTGCCACTAACTTTCATACAGAAAACTATTGACCGTATAAAATCCAGATGTTAGGCGTCGTCCAGTGGATATTTTTACCCTGTGTGTAAATTGACCACCCCCTGGCGTTGCTTTACTTTCTCGTCCTGTTGCTATTCCCAATCAGAGACGGTAAGTCGTTATGTATCAGAAGCACTTTAATTTTAAAAATCCGCCCTTTCGGAAGATCGTCCGCTCAAACGGCGATTTTCTGGTGCCTTATCATCAGGATGTTTTCAACCTGCTGAAGGAGAAAACCCAACAGGCGGGAATTATCGGGCTCTTTTCCGACGATGCCCCTCTGCTGGGGCAGTTCAGTGACGCCCTCAAATCTGCCCACCCCGACGTGCTTGCTATTAATGCGTTTCCAAAACTGAGTGCCAGTAGCCTGCTGTACAAGCTCAGCCCGGGAACCAAAGAGAACAAGAACCGGATTCAGGCGGTGGATGCCATACTGCACCAGTGGCAGGCGGAAAAAAACCGGGCGAAGATACTGATCGTTAGCCATTGCGAGGCGATGAAAGAGAGCTGTCACGAGGTGCTGGCGATGCTACTCACCCGTGCCCAGGAGCTGGCGTTTCGCCTGTCGGTGGTGCTGACGGGCGCGGCGGATCGGGACGTTGTTCTGATGCAGCAATCTGAGCTGCGTGAATATGCGCATACTCGCCACACTTTGCGTCCCCTTACCTGCCGGGAATATCTCAGCTATGTACAGGCGCAGTGTGAAGAACACGGGTGCGAGAACGCACCGTTATCCCCGGCACGCGTGCGTAAAATGCATGCGCTGACCAAAGGGAATATCAGCAAACTGAATGAACTGTCGCATCTGTCGATGCTGGCTGCCTGGACCGAACGTGCAGCCCAGGTCAGCCCGCGTCATTTACGGCTGGCGGCAGGTGAGATCCTCCCGGCGAAAAAACACGGTAAGCGCCTGGCAACCGTGGGGCTTTTTGCCTCAGTGCTGTTCGCCGCCTGCGGCTGGTATTTAACGTCGTCGATCGCCGGAAAACTTCCGGTTCAACTCCCGGTACCCGTCAGCTGGAAACAGCAGGCGCCAAAAGTTGAGGCACCGGTGGTGCCGGTCATCGACAACGAAATGGTTAATCAGCCGGATGCCATGCACCAGCTCTACCTGATGTGGGGGTATGACGCCTCGGCGGATGATGCCCTGTGCCAGAACGCCGCGAAGGTGAACCTGATGTGTAAACAAGGGAATGCTTCACCCGATGCGCTGGCCCAGGAGGGGTATCCGTGGGTGAGCGAGCTGAAAACCGGCGATCATCTTAACTATGCCGTGGTCGCCCGCGTCGGAGATACGTCACTCGACCTGCTGATGAATAACCGTACCTGGCAGGTAAGCCGCCGCTGGTTTAACCAGCATGCGACCGGCAACTTTACCCAGTTGCACCGCCTGACGCCGGAAGGTAAAGACGCTATCAGTGCCGCCAGCGACACGAAAGACATGGGCTGGCTTGACCAGCAGTTGAGCCTGGCGCTTGGCCAGCCAGAAACCCATTCGCAGACCTGGACGGCGGAGATGATGAAACGCACCCGCGAATTCCAGCAAAAAATGCATCTGCATGTGGATGGCATTCCTGGCGAAGATACGTTGATGCAGTTGATGCGTGAAACCCATACCGCGCCGAGCGTACTGCTCCAGACCACGCATGCCACCCCCGACGCCAACACGCAGGAGAAGCATTCCTAATGTCTACCATCTGTCTTGCGGCTCAGCGCAGTTACACCACCGGCGAGGCGGTCTGGTTTTCATACCGCCTCCCCCGTCTGAGAAACATCGTTAGCCATGCCTTTTTAGGAATGGTGGCTCTGTGCGCCATGATCATGGCAGGGCTGTACGCGCATGTTTACTGGAACCTGCGCCATCCGGCGCCGGAACCGGTCAAAGCAAGCGCCGCGAAACCGGAAACGCAGCTTTCAGATATGCACTATGTGTATGTGAGCAAGCCGTTCCCGCATCCCCATCCGCATCCGCAGCCAAAACCGGCTCCGGTGCAGGCGGATGTTCCTGCCATGCAGGATCTGCCCATCAACAGCGGTGATGCCGACTGGCAGCAGGCACCTGATGGTGACGTGCCCCATGATACTTCCCGGGATACGTTACCCGGAACCGAAGCACACGAAGCCGCCTCCGCCAGCACAGGCAGTGATGACGCTTCTATAAGCGAGTTACTTAAGCAGGCGTTAAAAGAACAAGAGCAAGATTATTCGCAAGGCAAAATTCCCGCGCCGCCGGTTGACGAAACGCAGGATAATTCGCAGAGGGATGTGAATCATAAAGTGGATGCCCGGTCCCCTTTGAGTGAGAAAGGAGACCGGCTGGAGTAGTTAATATTTTTCAGGCAAGGCTGTCAGGTTAAGGAGTCTTCCCTTTTCCACAACAATATATTGACCTTTTTTCAGATCGGAAAGAATTTTAATGATGGTGCTACGAGCCAGGTTGGTGTACTCCTGAATATAATCATAAACGTTAATATCGCGTTGCTGATGAACAATCAGGTCATTGATCTCGTATAAAAACTCACGTACGACTGAATACGCACTGCGGGCAACCAGAACATCGTCACGTTTGCTCAACATACAAATATACCAGGAGAGAACTTTGGTCAGTTGAGGCCACAAATTGTTATCCGTCATAAGCTGTGCGAAGGTCTCTTTTTTAATTGAGCGCACCACGGTATTGGCCCGAACGAGGCCGTACATATGGGTCGCGTCGTAGTACATCGAAGAGAGACCAAAAATGCACTGGCCGGTAACCGTGAACATACACAGTTCGTCGGATTCACGTCGGAATTCAACTTCGCCGCTGACGATAATATGAATATATTGTGAATCAGAGGTGGATATTTTCTGCCATTTCTTTAAGGTTTTCTCTTCAAAACCTGAGGTTGCAGAAATAATACTATTCATTTCGTCCTGTGGACGTAACTTTTTACCGTAAATACTTAACATTGTTATACCCGATTTAAGATGTTAATTTTTAGTATGCAGACCAAAGCAAAAAAAACCTTGGCCTTAGAATATTTTTCCTGATGATACGCTCAAGGAGAAAAATAAAAGATGAATGAGATATATTTATTTGCTGCATTAATTAGCAAGCTATGTGTCTATCTTAAATGCGGATAATTTTAAGTCAATTAACTAAAAATGAATTGAGTTTGTACCTAAGATTAATCTCAAGTAAATCAGGAGTAATTGGCGCTTTCGGGGGTATCCGAAGGATTACCCCTGCCCGTATTTCTCTAAAAGCGCTTCAGCAATGGCCATCGTTTCGACATCTGCGACGCCGTTCCACAGGTCAGGCCTGAAGTGCATCTGGAATACCATGATGATACGTTTTTGCTGCGCTGGGGTGCTGTTGGCCGGCACGTCATAGCCGTAGCGCGCAAGCAAATCGAGTAACGCTGCGGTATCCACCGCCTGAAAGCGTGGTCGTCCGTTGATATAAAATGCCACGCGCGCGGGATCGGGCCATGCGCCTATCCCCTGCTGAGCCAGCTGTCGCCACGGGAACAACGGCCCGGGATCGTCTTTGCGCTGCGGCGCAATGTCCGAATGGGCCACCACGTTCTCAGGTCTGATGTTGTAGCGGGCAATGATGTCTTTGGCGAGTGGCACCAGCGCCGCAATCTGCGCGGGTTCGAAAGGCGTAAAACGCTTTACGCCAGCAGACGTTTGCCAGCCACGATTTTCAAGTTCAATGCCCACAGACGTATCATTAATTCGGTTGGTACCGCGCCAGAAGCTGATACCAGCATGCCAGGCCAGTTCGCTCTCAGGTACCAGTTGCCAGATACGCGGCTTGCCGTCCGGTGCTGGCGGGTTTGCGGGGATCAAATAATGAGAGCTGACGTTTTTATCGGTTAGGGTCGCCAGCGACGTGTCAAAATCATCGGCGGTGTAGTGGATCACCAGCACCTTTATTCGCGGGTAGGCCGCCTGCGCCTGATGGCGGGTATCCAGCTCGTACGCGCCTTTATCAACAATGCCCTTTTCCGAGGTACATCCTGCCAGCAACAGCGCCAGCAGGAGAGTGGAGAGCGAACGCTTCATCGACGGGTTTTCACCGCCGTTCCACTGACGCTCACCATCAGCATGCTGGCATCTTTCCCGACCGTTTCGTAGTCGATATCAATGCCGACTACCGCATCCGCACCCAGCGCCTTGGCCTGCTCGCCCAGCTCCTTAAAGGCAATTTCTCGCGCTTTACGCAGCTCTTTTTCGTAGGCACCGGATCGTCCACCCACGATGTCACGGATGCCAGCAAAAAAGTCGCGGAAGATATTGGCACCGAGAATTGCTTCCCCGGTCACCACGCCGCAATACTCGGTTATTGTTTGCCCTTCCAGGGTTGGCGTTGTTGAAAACTGCATAGTTTCTCTCCTTCTTTAGCGTTCAATGCCTTAGGCACAGCATTATCGGTTCGTTACGCTATGATTGAAAGGATAGTTAATAAATAAGGAAATCAACATGCGCTACTCTGCTTTAACACTTTTGGTGCCCTGCGCGCTGGTGCTCAGCGCCTGTACCACCACGGTCACGCCAGCCTTTAAGGATATTGGTACCCGCAGCGGCCCCTGCATTGACGGCGGCCCGGACACCGTGGCGCAGCAGTTCTATGATTACCGCATTCAGCACCGCAGCAACGATCTCACCGGCCTGCGCCCTTACCTGAGCGACGGTCTGGCAAAACTGCTCAACGACGCCACCCGCGATCCGCAGCATAATACCCTGCTTAAATCCGATCCGTTCTCCAGCCGTACCACGCTGCCGGACAGTGCGGAAGTGGCCAGCGCTTCTACCATTCCCAACACCGATGCGCGAAACATTCCGCTGCGCGTCAAGCTGACCCAGGGGACCCAGTCCTGGCAGGATGAGGTACTGATGATCCGTGAAGGTCAGTGCTGGGCTGTCGACGACGTACGCTACATTGGTGGCAGCGTTCATGCCCCGGCAGGCACGCTGCGCCAGTCGATTGAGAACCGCTAAACCATCAGTTATAAAAATGTTACCCCCGTAAAATGTCCGGCATTTCTCGCGGAATGCCGACATTTATACTCGCCGCCTTTGCCCTTCGCTATTTTGTGCTATGTTTAAGAGGAAATACGGGTTATATTTAACTTTTAACGCAGAAATATTGCATAACTATTCTGTCAACGGTACTATCTGCGGCCTCAATTGCTATAGATTGCCTGGATGAGTAAAGACTGCCCCGATGAGTATTAAACTAAACGGCATTAACTGCTTCTACGGCGCACACCAGGCGCTGTTTGACATCACGCTGAACTGCCCGGAAGGCGAAACGCTGGTTTTGCTTGGCCCAAGCGGTGCAGGTAAAAGCTCCCTTCTGCGTGTCCTTAATCTGCTTGAAATGCCCCGTTCAGGTACGCTGGCGATTGCTGGTAACCATTTTGATTTCGCGAAAACGCCGTCTGATAAAGCGATTCGCGAGCTGCGTCAAAACGTCGGCATGGTCTTCCAGCAATACAATCTGTGGCCACATCTGACGGTGCTGCAAAACCTGATTGAAGCCCCGTGCCGCGTGCTGGGGTTAAGTAAGGATCAGGCCATCGCCCGTGCCGAAAAGCTGCTGGAGCGTCTGCGCCTTAAGCCTTACAGTGACCGTTATCCGCTGCATCTTTCGGGTGGTCAGCAGCAGCGTGTGGCGATTGCCCGTGCGTTGATGATGGAACCGGCGGTTTTGCTGTTTGATGAACCGACCGCGGCGCTGGACCCGGAAATCACCGCTCAGATCGTCAGCATTATTCGTGAGCTGGCGGAAACCAATATCACGCAAGTCATCGTTACCCACGAAGTGGAAGTGGCGCGTAAAACCGCCAGCCGTGTGGTCTACATGGAAAACGGGTATATCGTTGAGCAAGGTGATGCGAGCTGCTTCGCTAACCCGCAAACCGATGCCTTCAAAAACTATTTATCTCATTGATTGTGTCAGGGGAAATATAATGAAAAAAGTATTACTTGCCGTGCTGCTTGCTGGCGTTACCCTTTCCGCTACCGCAGCCCAGACCATTCGTTTTGCCACGGAAGCGTCTTACCCTCCGTTTGAGTCCATTGATGCAAACAATAAAATTGTTGGCTTTGACGTAGACCTGGCAAACGCCCTGTGTAAAGAGATCGATGCGACCTGCACTTTCAGCAACCAGGCGTTTGACAGCCTGATCCCAAGCCTGAAGTTCCGCCGTATCGATGCCGTCATGGCCGGTATGGACATCACCCCTGAGCGTGAAAAGCAGGTGCTGTTTACGACCCCTTACTACGACAACTCGGCGCTGTTCATTGGTCAGAAAGGGAAATTCACCTCTGTTGATCAGCTGAAAGGCAAAAAAGTGGGCGTGCAGAACGGCACCACGCACCAGAAATTCATCATGGATAAGCATCCGGAAATCACCACCGTTCCGTATGACAGCTACCAGAACGCGAAGCTGGATCTGCAAAATGGTCGTATTGACGGCGTCTTTGGCGACACCGCGGTCGTGACCGAGTGGCTGAAAGCGAACGATAAACTGGCGCCAGTAGGCGACAAAGTGACCGATAAGGACTACTTCGGTACCGGTCTGGGGATTGCCGTTCGTCAGGGCAACACTGAGCTGCAGCAGAAGTTCAACGCTGCGCTGGAAAAAGTGAAGAAAGACGGCACCTACGAAACCATCTACAAAAAATGGTTCCAGAAGTAATTCCTGATGAATGAAATTTTTCCTTTAGCAAGCGCCGCCGGGATGACCGTCGGCCTTGCCGTTTGCGCACTGATTATCGGCCTGGTGCTGGCGATGTTCTTTGCGGTGTGGGAGTCCGCGAAATGGTTCCCCGTCGCCTGGACAGGCTCCGCGCTGGTCACTGTGCTGCGTGGACTACCGGAAATTCTGGTGGTCCTGTTTATCTATTTCGGCTCCTCGCAGCTGCTGCTTACGCTGTCGGATGGCTTCACTGTCAATCTTGGCTTTGCGCAGATCCCGGTGCAAATGCAGATTGAAAACTTCGACGTCAGCCCGTTCCTGTGCGGCGTGATTGCCCTCTCCCTGCTCTACTCGGCGTACGCGTCGCAAACCCTGCGCGGTGCGCTGAAAGCCGTGCCGCAGGGGCAGTGGGAGTCGGGTCAGGCGTTGGGTATGTCGAAATCAGCGATCTTCTTCCGTCTGGTCATGCCGCAGATGTGGCGCCATGCCCTGCCGGGCCTTGGTAACCAGTGGCTGGTGCTGCTGAAAGATACCGCGCTGGTGAGCCTGATCAGCGTTAACGATTTGATGCTGCAAACCAAAAGCATCGCCACCCGTACCCAGGAGCCTTTTACCTGGTACATTGTGGCGGCGGCGATCTACCTGGTGATCACGTTGCTCAGTCAGTACATCCTCAAGCGTATTGACCTGCGGGCGACGCGCTTTGAACGGAGACCAGGCTGATGCTTGAATATTTCCCGGAGCTCATGAAAGGGCTGCACACCAGCCTGACGCTGACCGTGGCGTCCATTATCGTGGCGCTGATCCTGGCGCTCATCTTCACCATCGTCCTGACGCTGAAAACGCCGGTACTGGTATGGATTGTGCGCGGCTACATCACCCTGTTTACCGGTACGCCGCTGCTGGTGCAGATCTTCCTGATTTACTACGGCCCGGGACAGTTCCCGTCGCTGCAGGAATATCCGGTTATCTGGCATCTGCTCTCTGAGCCGTGGCTGTGCGCCCTGATAGCCCTTTCCCTGAACAGCGCGGCCTATACCACCCAGCTGTTCTACGGCGCGATTCGTGCCATCCCGGAAGGGCAATGGCAGTCCTGTGGGGCGCTCGGCATGAGCAAGAAAGACACGCTGGCGATCCTGCTGCCGTATGCCTTTAAGCGTGCGCTCTCCTCTTACTCCAACGAAGTGGTGCTGGTGTTCAAGAGTACCTCTCTGGCCTATACCATCACCCTGATGGAAGTGATGGGCCACGGACAGCTGCTGTATGGACGCACCTATGACGTGATGGTATTCGGCGCGGCCGGCGTGGTGTATCTGGTCGTGAACGGCCTGTTGACGCTGATGATGCGCCTGATTGAGCGTAAAGCTTTAGCGTTTGAGCGCAGATCGTAGGCCAGGTAAGCGCAGCGCCACCCGGCAAGAAGTGCATAAATGTGATTAATCAATGCGGGTAACTTTCTGGTTATCCGCTTTTTTTTGCCATAAAAATAATATTTAATCATTTTTATTGAATATAAATTCATTAACTGGCATTGTAAATCCAGGCCGCAGACACGGCGCATCAATAAGACAGACGGGAGCATTACCATGAAAAAGTTAGTTCTGGCCGCATTACTGGCAACGTTCGCCGCAGGCGCATCCGCAGCGGATAAAATCAATTTTGGCGTGTCCGCCACCTATCCGCCGTTTGAATCGCTGGATGCCAGCAACCAGATCGTCGGTTTCGATATCGACCTGGCGAAAGCGCTGTGCAAACAGATTCAGGCCGACTGCACCTTTACCAACCACGCCTTTGACAGCCTGATCCCGTCGCTGAAGTTCAAAAAATACGATGCGGTAATCTCCGGAATGGACATCACCCCAGAGCGCAGCAAGCAGGTAGCGTTCACCGACCCGTACTACGCCAACTCGGCGGTAGTGATTGCGAAGAAAGGGGCGTATAAATCCTTCGACGAGCTGAAAGGCAAACGCATCGGGATGGAAAACGGCACCACGCACCAGAAATACCTGCAGGACAAACATCCTGAAGTGAAAACCGTGGCCTATGACAGCTATCAGAATGCGATTATCGACCTGAAAAATGGCCGTATTGATGGCGTCTTCGGCGATACCGCCGTGGTCAACGAGTGGCTGAAAACCAACCCGCAGCTAGGCACGGCGACCGAGAAAGTGACCGATCCACAGTACTTCGGTACCGGCCTCGGCATCGCGGTACGTCCGGATAACAAAGCTTTGCTTGCAAAACTGAACGGCGCACTGAAAGCGATTAAAGCTGACGGTACGTACCAGAAAATCAGCGAGCAGTGGTTCCCGCAGTAAGGTGTTTTGCCGGGTGACGGCTTCGCCTTACCCGGCCTACGAGGGGGGTTTTGTAGGCCGGATAAGCGCAGCGCCACCCGGCAATTCTCACAACGGCACAAAGAACCTGAATCGTGCCCCACTCACCGACTCCATGAGCCGTATTCCACCGCCGTGCAGCTCCAGCATCCGTTTGACGATTAACAGCCCTAACCCGCCGCGGTTCTCCCGCGAGGCCTGAGTGTTCAACGCTGAAGGCCGCTGGAACAGATCGTCGCGCAGCGACGCATCCACGCCCGTACCGCTGTCAGCCACTTCGACCTGAAGCTGTTCATTCTCCTGCCAGACCGCCAGACGAATTTCCCCGCCGGTCGGCGTATGACGCATTGCGTTATCCAGCAAATTGGTCACCACGCGCTCGATCATTGATACATCGGCATTGACCAGCGGCAACGGCCCAGGCACGTCAATATGCAGATTGACCTCTCGCGTGCGGGCAGTGAGCTCAAACTTCTGCGCCACGTCGGAAATCAGCTCCGCCATCGCGAAACGCTCGCGCTGCGGTTTAATACCGCCGTGCTCAAGACGCGCCAGCTCAAACAACTGCTGGGAAAGATGGCGTACCTTTTGCCCCTGACGCAGGGCGGTGGCGAGATATTGCTGGTGCTCCTGAGGCGTCAGCGTGGTGGATTTCAGCGACAGCGTTTCCAGATAACCCAGCAGAGAGGTCAGCGGCGTGCGGAGATCGTGCGAAATATTGGCGATAAACTCCCGGCGCTGGCGATCGCTGTCGGCCAGTTGATCCCACTGGCGGGTGATTTTGCGCGCCAGCTCGATAAAACTGTTGCGCAGGCGTGCCACTTCGTCATTGGCCGCGACGTCCGGCGGCTCTGCTGCCAGCAGCCTGATTGCGCTAATGCTGTCCTGCTCAAGCCCGGTGACCTCTTCCGTCAGGCGTTTAACCGGACGCGTCACCCAGTACCAGACCAGTAATCCCGCCAGCAGGCCGAACAGTGCAACCCACAGCAATGACCAGAGCACCGTGCTCCACAGCGCCTTATGCCAGGCCATGTCCGCCAGCGCATTCGACTCCTCGCCCTGCAAAATAATGTACAGGTAGCCCTTAAGCTCGCCGTCCTGACGCAGCGGCGTGGCGCTGAAGACTTTTTTGTTCTGGCTGCGCGGATCGTCGCCCAGTACCGGGATGGCGGTGCCGCTCAGGAAGGTCTGAACCGGTGCCAGATCGATTTTTTGCCGCTGAATATGCCCCGGCGGGGCGGCATCGGCCAGGATATCGCCGTCGGGTGAGACAACATAGAGCTCCACGCTCGGATTAAAGGTCATCAGACGGTCAAAGAGCGGTTTCAGCGAACTGCGGTCAACCCTGCCCTGCGCGTCGAGAATCGGTTCCCGCTGGACGATCTGCTGCGCCAGTCCGCCCGACAACCGCTGCACCATCGCGTTGCCGTATTGCGTACTGGTGTAGAGCTGTACCGCGCAGGCGACGGTGGCGCAGAGCATCATCAGCAGAATGAACAGCAGCGTCAGGCGCTGGCTGAGGCTAAAGCGACGCATCAGGCGTTGGCTCCGCAAATTTGTATCCCTTACCCCAGACGGTGCGAACGATTTCCGGCTCGGCAGCGTCCTTCTCAATCTTGATGCGCAGGCGGTTGATATGGGTGTTGACGGTATGCTCATAGCCTTCGTGCTGATAACCCCAGACCTGCTCCAGCAGCGCCAGACGGGAAAACACCTCGCCAGGGTGGCGGGCAAAGAAGTAAAGCAGTTCGAATTCGCGCGGGGTGAGATCCACCACCTGTCCGTGGAGCAGGACGCTGCGCGCCAGCGGATCGATCGTCAAACCGTGCGCCTGAATTTGCCCGTCCGTTTGTGCCTGCCCCATCGCCTGCTGACGGCGGAACAGCGCTTTGATGCGGGCAATCAGCTCCTGCACCGAAAACGGCTTAGCCAGATAGTCATCGGCACCAGTTTCCAGCCCGGTAATGCGGTCGGTTTCGCTGCTGCGGGCGCTGATGATGATGACCGGCAGGTAGCGCGTCATCTGACGGATGCGTCGGCAAATCTCAAGCCCGTCTACGTTCGGGAGCATCAGGTCGAGGATCACCGCATCCCACGGCTGTTTTTCCAGGCGCTGCAGGGCGCTGCCCCCGTCGGGCTCGTGGGTGATGGCGTAGCCTTCGTCTTCTAAATTGAGTCGCAGAAGCGCCGCGATATCGTGGTCGTCTTCCACAAGCAGGATGTGCTTCATGGGTCAGCCTTCAATCATTTCTTATGACGTAAGCTTACCTGATTTCGAGCGGGGGAAGAGTTCACATTTTGTTGAACATTGTGCGGGGTTCATGCCGGGTGGCGGCTACGCCTTACCCGGCCTACTCCAGATTGTAGGCCCGGTAAGCGCAGCGCCACCGGGCGATGTTTAGGATTAGCGCGTTTTCACCAACAACGTCAACACTTCGTAATGCGCGGTATGCGGGAACATATCGAAAAGCTGAACGCGTTCAATGCGGTAGCCCGGCAGGCTGGCGATATCTTTCGCCATGGTCTGCGCATTGCAGCTGGAGTAGACGATGTAATCCGGTGCCATCTGGCTCAGGTAATCGCAGAGTGCGTTTCCGATGCCCCGTCGCGGCGGGTTGACCAGCACCAGTTCCGGCACATTGCCCTGGCCGGTGGCGAACTGGGTAGAGTCAAGCGCCTGGAAGTGGAGATTCGTTAACCCCAGCCCGGCGGCGGACTGTTTCGCGCAGGCAATCGCTTCGGCCGAGATCTCAATCCCGGTCAGCTGCATTTCAGGCGTGGCGCAGTGCAGGCCGAAACCTCCCACGCCGCAGAACAGATCCCACATGTGATGAATGTTTAACGCCCGAACCCAGTCACGGGCGGTGGCATACAACGCACTCGCCACGGTCGGGTTGGTCTGGAAGAAGCTTTGCGGGCGGATCCACAGCGGTACGCCGTTGAAATTTTCGGCCAGCGCAGGCTGTTCGGTGAAGAAGATCTCTTTCTCCCCTTCCATAATCGCCATGTGCACCGGCTGTATGTTTGCCGTAATGACCTTAAGCTGCGGCAGTTGCGCCTGCAGCCACGGCAGCGCCGCACGAAGCTGCGCCAGCTTCGCTTCCGAGCGCAGCACGAAACGCAGCATCATGCCGCCGTCTAGCTGGCTTTCCGTCAGCAGGAGATATTTCAGTTCGCCGCGCTTGCGGGCGACGTGGTAGGGCGTTAACCCTGCCCGCGCAATAAACGGTTTGAGTACGGCAAAGACGGGTTCAAACGACGCGGGATACAGCGGGCAGTCGGTTAAATCTTCCGGCGTGCCGTCGCGGTGCAGCATCCCCAGCAGCGGTTTTTCGACGCTGCCGCTGACCACCATTTTGGCTTTGTTGCGAAAGCCCTGCTCCGGTCCGCTGACGGGTGCGCACCACTCCCCCACCGCGTGTTCAGCCAGCAGCTGTTGCAGGTCGGCCATTTTGGCGGTGAGTTGTTGAGAGACCGGCTGTTCTATCCACTGACAGGAGCGGCAGCGTCCGGCGTCATAGAGTGCGCACTGCATATGAAAACCTTAAGAATAACGGGGGCTGCGATTATACACATTATTGCAACTGGAAGAACCGTCGACTGGACGCAGGCACGAACAGGAAGAACAGCACCAGCATATCCGGCAGTTTTTGCAAAAACAGCGCGTGCAAAATCTCGCGTTTTGATCCGCCCGCAATGCTGAACAGTTCGGGATAGCCATACCCCAGCGAGGCGGCCCACAGGTAGCTGGCGGCGGTCACCTGCGTCAGCAGATAGACCCAGCGCGCCCAGTTGCGACCTTTGACCAGCGAAAACGCACAGTAGATCTCAATGAACACCAGCACCAGGCTGCTCAGAAAAACCAGCGTCAGATTCCACGTCTGCACGCTGCGGTGAATGAATTCACCGATACCGCGCACGCCCAGGGTATTCAGAATCATCAGCACGTCCAGGCAGCGGATCATAATAATGGCGAGCGCCGCCACCTGTACCAGCGCAGGAACGTTAGGACGAGCGTGCGTAAGCCGTGATTTTTTTAATAATCCCAATGTTTTACTTCCCTGAAAAACAGTGCCGCGTGATACGCGGCACATCACTGGAAATTTTAAATGCTTCAGCCGCGTCTTGCACGCTGGATATCACGCACGCGCTGTTTTTCCGCGCGCGCCATCAAATACCAGGCGATAAATCCGACAATTCCGACCACGCCAAGGATGATAGAGGCCAGGGCGTTGATCTCCGGGTTAACCCCCATGCGCACGCTGGAGAAGACCAGCATCGGCAACGTTGTCGCCCCCGGACCGGAGACAAAGCTGGCGATCACCAGATCGTCGAGTGACAGGGTAAATGCCAGTAGCCAGCCGGAAATCACCGCCGGCATGATCATCGGCAGGGTAATGATGAAAAAGACCTTCAGCGGGGTCGCGCCGAGATCCATCGCCGCCTCTTCTATCGAGCGATCCAGCTCGCGTAGACGCGAGGAGATCACCACGGCGACATAGGCGGTACAGAACGTGACGTGCGCCAGCCAGATGGTGAGCATGCCGCGATCCGCCGGCCAGCCAATGGCATGCGCCAGCGCCACGAACAGCAGCAGCAGCGCAAGGCCGGTAATCACGTCCGGCATGACCAACGGCGCGGTGATCATAAAGGCGAAGCCGTTCGAACCGCGAAAACGGCCGAAACGCACCATTACCAGCGCGGCGATGGTGCCCAGAACAGAGGCCATCGTTGCCGCCAGTGCGGCGATGGTCAGGCTCAGCCCTACCGCGCTCATCATTGCATCGTCGTGGAACAGCTCACTGTACCAGCGCGTCGACCAGCCCGCCCAGACCGTCACCAGTTTGGAACTGTTGAACGAGTAGATCACCAGCATCAGCATCGGCGCATACAGGAAGGTAAAGCCGATCGCCAGGATCGCAATTCGCCACGGGGAGCGCACTACCGGTAAGTTATTCATCCGTGGTCTCCCATCTGTTTCTGCTGATGTTTGTGGAACCACATGATCGGCACGATCAACAGCAGCAGCATGATAATCGCCACCGCAGACGCCACCGGCCAGTCGCGGTTATTGAAGAACTCCTGCCACAGCACGCGGCCAATCATGATGCTGTCCGGCCCGCCGAGCAGCTCCGGGATCACAAACTCCCCTACCGCCGGAATAAAGACCAGCATCGACCCGGCGATAATCCCGCCTTTGGTCAACGGGACAATGACGCTGAAGAAGGTTTTCAGCGGACGCGCACCGAGGTCAAGCGAGGCTTCCACCAGCGAGTAATCTATCCGTGTCAGCGCCGTATAGATCGGCAGAACCATAAACGGCAGATAGGCATACACAATGCCAATATAGACCGCGAGGTTGGTGTGCAGGATCGTCAGCGGCTGATCGATAACCCCAAGCCACATCAGGACGTTATTCAACACGCCGTTGTTTTTCAGGATCCCCATCCAGGCGTAAACGCGGATCAGGAATGAGGTCCACGACGGCAAAATCACCAGCAGCAGCAGGATATTACGCGTCGAGGGTTTACTGTGCGCCACGGCCCACGCCAGCGGATAGCCCATCACCAGACAGCAGAGCGTCGAGATCGCCGCCACCTGCAGCGACTGCAGATAGGCTTCAATATAGAGCGGGTCCTCGGTGAGCTGCAGGTAGTTACCGAGGTTTAAGGTCAGCGTCAGCTGCCCGTCTGCCCACTCCCACAGGTCGGTATACGGCGGGATCGCCCGCGCCATCTCCGCCAGGCTGATCTTGAAAACGATCAGGAATGGCAGCAGGAACAGCAGGATCAGCCACACGTAAGGCATGGCAATCACCAGCTTGCGGCCGTGCTTCATCTTAAGGCGCGTCAGCCAGCTGGCTGCGCGGGCTGGAGGTTCAAGTGTACTCATTGGCCGCTCCTTATACCGTCAGCACGACACAACTGTCAGCATCCCAGCACAGGCGCACTTCGTCGCCCCAGGTCGGCTGACCTTTGCGGTAGCGATGTTCGTTTTGCAGCTGGGCGCTCAGCATCTGACCGCTTTTCAGACGCACGTGATAGATAGACAAATCGCCCAGATAAGCAATGTGCACCACTTCACCCACGGCGAAGTTATAGCCATCAGCTGGCGGATCGTCACAGAGCATGATCTTCTCCGGACGCAGCGCGACGTAGACCGGCACGTTGTCCACCACGGCGCTGTCAGGATCGACCTTGAGCGGATGCTGCAGACCCGGCGATTCAATGACCAGGCCATCCTCCTGACGCTCTTTCAGTAGCCCTTCGAAGACGTTGACCGAACCGATGAACTCGGCGCTGTAGCGGGTGGTTGGATGCTCATAAATCTCCTCCGGCTCGCCAATTTGCACAAACTTCCCGCGGTTCATGATCGCAATACGTCCGGCCATGGTCATGGCTTCTTCCTGATCGTGGGTAACCATCACGCAGGTCACGCCGACGCGCTCAAGAATATCCACCACTTCCAGCTGCATACGGTCACGCAGTTTTTTATCCAGGGCCCCCATCGGCTCGTCGAGCAGCAGCAGTTTCGGGCGTTTTGCCAGGCTTCTGGCGAGCGCCACGCGCTGGCGCTGGCCGCCTGAAAGCTGGTGCGGTTTACGCTTCGCGAACTCCTGCATGTGGACCAGACTCAGCATCTCGGCCACGCGCGCGGTGATTTCGGCTTTCGGCAATTTATCCTGCTTCAGGCCAAAGGCGATGTTCTGCTCCACCGTCATGTGCGGGAACAGCGCGTAGGACTGGAACATCATGTTAATCGGGCGCTGGTACGGCGGCACGCTGGAGAGATCCACGCCATCAAGCATGATTTGCCCGGCCGTGGGTTGTTCAAAACCGGCTAACATACGCAGCAGGGTTGATTTGCCACAGCCCGATGCGCCCAGTAGCGCGAATATTTCACCTTTATAGATAGTCAGGCTGACGTCGTCCACGGCATGCTGGCCATCGAAAGATTTGGTGAGGTTACGAATTTCAAGAAGCGGGGTCAGCGCTTTACGGACTTTCGCCTGCGGGCGGGGGATCGCGTCATTCACGGGGTGCTCTCCGGCAGAAATCAAATCATGGTGCAGGCGCACCAGAACGGTGCGCCTGTTGCCGGGTGCGCTTCGCTTGCCCGGCCTGTGACAAAGGGTTACTTACCGCTTTTCACCTTGGTCCACGCACGGGTACGTACGCGATCAATTTTTGGATCCTGTACTTTCAGGGTGAAGAGCTTGGCGAACACGTCCGCTGGCGGATAAATTGCCGGATTACTGCGGATCGCTTCACTCACCAGCGGCACGGAAGCCTTGTTACCGTTGGCATAATAAACGTGGTCACTGATGTGGGCGATCACGTCCGGACGCATCAGGTAGTTAAGGAACTGATACGCTTCGTCTTTGTTTTTCGCATCAGCTGGCATCGCGAAGACGTCGAAGAAGGCCAGCGCCCCCTCTTTCGGGATGAAGTAGGACACATTCACGCCGTTTTTCGCCTCTTTCGCTCGGTTCGCCGCCTGCCACACGTCCCCTGCCCAGCCAATCGCAACGCAGATGTCACCGTTCGCCAGGTCGTTGATGTACTGGGAAGAGTGGAAATAGCGAATGTTTGGACGCAGCTTCAGCAGCAGATCGGTCGCCGGACCGGTGTAGTCATCCGCCTTGTTGCTGTTCGGATCTTTGCCCAGGTAGTTCAGCACGGTGGCAAAAATCTCTTCTGGCGCGTCCAGGAAAGAGACGCCACAGCTTTTCAGCTTCTCAAGGTTTTCCGGCTTCAGCACCACGTCCCAGCTGTCCAGCTTGACGTCCGGGCCCAGCGCCGCTTTGACTTTATCCACGTTGTAGCCGATACCGGTGGTCGCCCACAGGTAAGGCATGGCGTATTTGTTATCCGGGTCATGCTTAGCCACCAGCTTCAGCACTTCTGGATCGAGGTTTTTCCAGTTCGGTAATTTACTCTTGTCCAGTGGCTGGAAGACACCCGCCGTCAGCTGACGCTCCAGGAAGCTCGCGGAAGGCACGACCAGGTCAAACCCGGTGCTGCCTGCCATCAGTTTTCCTTCCAGCACTTCGTTGGAATCGAAAACGTCGTAGACCACTTTAATGCCGGTCTCTTTCTCAAAATTGGCCACGGTGTCCGGCGCAATATAGTCAGACCAGTTATAAACGTGCAGCGTTTTTTGTTCCGCAGCGAGCGTGCCGGCAGAGACGGCCATCAGAGCACCCGCAACCAGACCCGATAACCATTTTTTATTCAAGGCGATCATAGTGTTATTCCTTCTGAAAGCTCGTTAACAAACGAACTAAAACTGTGCAATCTGGATATATGCAAAAATCATGCATAGTTTGTCGCTCTGCTCAAAATAAAAAGAAACCTCTTTACCCGGCAGGATCCGCTCGCTTTTTGAAGCATCGCAAGAATAACTGTAGCCCGTGTCTCCGGCTATAGCCCAGACGAAAAAACGCCTTTTATCAATTTTTTATGCAGGTTTAGTCTACGTGATAAGCCGAAACGGCCTTTGTGGAGGTGAAAAATTCTTTAAAGAAAGGTTAAAAGCAGCAGAAAAAATGGCCTTATGCAGCCGCCATGGCAGCGACTGCGCAAAAGTCAGACAGCTTTAGTGAAGAAAATTGGGAGATGCATCATTATTCTCTGCATCATCTTCCGTGCTATACAGCAGATGGTGTGCATTGGCTTCCATCATGACCATGGAAATTTGCTCTTCACTCAAGCGCATAAACCAGGCGAACTGCTTGAAGGAGAGCCCTGCCCCGGAGAATAAAGACTGGCAAACGACCAGTTTTGGCAGATTATCATCCTGTATATCGAGAAATGCTTTCACCGTCAAAGAACTGGCATTGATGGCCGACAGGTCGGAGGCCAGCGCCAGTAGCGCAGACGGCTTCACTTCGGCCAGCGCGGAGAAAAGGATCACGTCGTTAATCAGATCGATTTTGGCATCAAAAATACCGTCGAAATTTTGCATATGAGGCAGATGCAGCGCCTGGCAGGAATCACATTCAAAGAACGTAATACCGGCATCATCGAGCCATTGACGTAACGTATCCAGTGTTGGTACGACCTGTAAATCCATCGCGGTGCAGCCTCTCTAATAAAAACTTCGCATAGATTACGCAAAAAGTGCGTTCAATGCCATTTAACCGCCCGTTTTCAGACAGTAGCCCGGCGTGGCATGACGCTCAATCCATGTGATCATTTTACCTGCAATATCGACCCCCGTGGTTTTTTCCACGCCTTCCAGCCCCGGTGAGGCATTCACCTCCATGACCAGCGGCCCGCGCGTCGCCCGCAGGAGGTCAACGCCCGCCACGTCCAGCCCCAACGTTTGAGCGGCTTTTACGGCAATGTCCCGCTCGCGATCGCTAATATCAGCCACTCTCGCTATGCCGCCGCGGTGAAGGTTAGAGCGGAAATCGCCCTCTTTGGCCTGACGCTCAATGGCCGCCACCACTTCATTTCCGACCACGAAACAGCGAATATCACGCCCTTTCGCCTCTTCGATATACTCCTGCACCAGAATGTGCGCATTCAGTCCCCGAAAGGCGTCGATCACACTTTCTGCAGCCTGCCGCGTCTCCGCCAGCACCACGCCGATACCCTGCGTGCCTTCTACCAGCTTGATCACTAAAGGCGCGCCGCCCACCATGTCGATCAGATCGCTGGTGTCGTCCGGCGAATGGGCTATTCCGGTAACGGGGAGATCGATCCCCTGACGGGCGAGCAGCTGCAACGAGCGCAACTTGTCGCGGGCGCGGGAAATGGCCACGGATTCATTGAGCGGATAGCTGCCCAGCATCTCAAACTGGCGCAGCGCGGCGGTGCCGTAATAGGTGATCTGGGAGCCGATACGCGGGATCACCGCATCAAAATGCGGCAGCTTGCGGCCTTTGTAGTGTATAGATGAAGCGGCGGGGTCGATGTTCATATAGCAGGACATCGGGTCAAGGATCTCAACCTGATGTCCGCGTTTTGCCGCCGCTTCTCGCAGGCGTTTACATGAATAGAGCGTTCCATCCCGGGACAATATGGCAATTTTCACCCTGCACCTCTCTGAAGACATGGAAAAAGCCTTCATATCATACAGAATGGACTATCGCGTCGCCCAGCCCTGTTTATGCAGATAATCGAGAATAAACGGGCGATTTTCTTTAATGATGGTGCGGCGAATGTGGTCGCTCCAGGTATCGCGGCGGTTATTGCTGTCACGCGTCAGATAGTAATTCGCCAGCTCTTCATCATAGTGATTCAGGACGTCACGATCGACCGGCTGGTAGTGGTTCTCGTGCACCAGCATTGCCGCAGGAATACGCGGTTTCAGGTCCGGATTATCCGCCGGCCAGCCGAGGCAGAGGCCAAACAGCGGCAGTACATGTTTTGGCAGCTTCAGCAGTTCGGTGACGCTTTCAATGTTGTTACGCAACCCGCCGATATAGACCCCGCCTAGTCCCAACGATTCCGCCGCCGTAAAGGCGTTTTGCGCCATCAGCGCGGTATCCACGACGCCCAGCAGCAGCTGTTCGGCGAGCCCCAGTTGCGCTTCAGGGCAAATCTGCAGATGGCGGTTAAAGTCGGCACAAAATACCCAGAACTCGGCGGCCTGGGCCACATGCTTCTGCCCGCCGGTCAGCGTCACCAGCTGTTCACGCATCGCCGGGTCGGTAATGCGAATAATGGAGCTGCACTGCAGGAAACTGGAGCTGGAGGTCGCCCTTGCGCTGTTAATAATGGCGGTACGCTGCGCCTCGGTGATCGGCTCATCGGTGAAGTGGCGAATGGAACGGTGGGAAAGGAGCAGGTCAATCGTGGGTGTCATCTTCTCTCTCTTTGCTTGCTTAAAACGTATGGCAGCCAGTATAGGCAATGATCTGCACGGTGTAATTGGCGAAACATAGCTCATAGGTATTATAACGACAGGCGAAACCTTCTTTAATGACGACAGGTTATGGGGCACTATACGTGTCATTCGCCGTCAGGCTTGTTTTTTGAGGAGAGAGAAATGTTTGCAGTAATTTTTGGTCGTCCAGGGTGCCCTTACTGTGTGCGCGCAAAAGAGCTGGCTGAGAAACTGACCGCAGAACGCGATGACTTCAATTTCCGCTATGTGGACATCCACGCGGAAGGCATCACCAAAGCCGATCTGGAAAAAACAGTCGGTAAGCCGGTTGAAACCGTCCCACAGATCTTCCTCGATCAGAAACACATCGGCGGTTGCACCGACTTTGAAGCCTACGCCAAAGAACATCTTGGCCTGTTTGCCGAGCAGTAATGAAAGGACGCCCTCACCCTGAGGGCGTTTTTATTTGTGGTGCCGTCGGTGCTGAATCAGGCTGCGCACAAATAAGTAGCAGAGCGCGCCAAGGGCGCACCAGAATATGGCACTTAGCAACCACGCCAGCTCCTGCCAGAAACTCCGCGTTGAAACATACAGCAGGCGCATTAGCAGCAGACATAATGGCGCTGCAAGTATCGCCCCCAGTAACGGTTTCACCACTTCCCCTTTTCGGGAGAGAAAACTGGCGGCGGCTCCCGGTAGCGTGAAGAAGAGCAACCCCAGCTCCGGATGCCCGGACGCCCTGAATGCGCCCTTCACATTAAATGCGAGCGACATGCATACGACCGTGAACAGCAAAAAGCAGCTGATCACCCCCGCCCAGTTTCGTTTCATATTCAAACAATCCTCCTGACTTATCTCTATCAAATACACTTTCGTCGGGTAGACGCCCAGTCAGATAAAGCAATGCGGCAATCCTTGCCAAAGTACGCACAGGGTGATGCGATAATCAGTAGCTGTCAGTAGCTAATGCGATTAAACTACACGCCAGCTAATGTTTTAGGGAATAAAGCAGGAAACAGGGAGCGTTAACGCCTTTCCCTGACCCAGAAAACAGTAGCCCAAAAAGTCCTTTCATTCAACAACTTACTGGTAAACAAGAAGTTAGCCTCCGTGAATATAAACGTCGCAGACTTGTTAAATGGGAATTACATCCTGTTATTATTTGTGGTACTGGCGCTGGGTCTTTGCCTGGGTAAATTGCGCCTGGGATCGGTTCAACTTGGTAATTCCATTGGCGTTTTAGTCGTCTCCTTATTATTAGGCCAGCAGCACTTCAGCATTAACACGGATGCGCTCAACTTAGGTTTTATGTTGTTTATTTTTTGTGTTGGCGTGGAAGCAGGACCGAACTTTTTTTCGATTTTCTTCCGCGACGGCAAAAATTATCTGATGCTGGCGCTGGTGATGGTCGGCAGCGCACTGCTGATCGCCTTAGGACTGGGTAAGTTGTTTGGCTGGGATATCGGGTTAACGGCCGGTATGCTGGCAGGCTCCATGACCTCTACGCCAGTGCTGGTGGGTGCAGGCGATACCCTGCGCCATTCGGGCATGGCTGGCGCACAGCTTTCGACCGCGCTCGACCACCTGAGCCTGGGCTATGCCCTGACCTATCTGATTGGTCTGGTGAGCCTGATTGTCGGCGCGCGCTATCTGCCAAAACTGCAGCATCAGGATCTGCAGACCAGTGCCCAGCAAATCGCCCGTGAGCGCGGGCTGGATACCGACAGCAAACGTAAAGTCTACCTCCCGGTGATCCGCGCCTACCGCGTCGGACCTGAGCTGGTGGCATGGGCAGACGGGAAAAATCTTCGCGAGCTGGGGATTTACCGCCAGACCGGGTGCTACATCGAACGTATCCGCCGTAACGGCATTCTGGCGAACCCGGACGGTGACGCGGTGCTGCAGATGGGCGACGACATCGCGCTGGTGGGTTACCCGGACGCGCATGCCCGTCTCGACCCAAGCTTCCGAAACGGCAAAGAAGTGTTCGACCGCGATCTGCTCGACATGCGCATCGTCACCGAAGAGATCGTGGTGAAAAACCATAACGCCGTTGGCCGTCGTCTGGCGCAGCTCAAGCTGACCGACCACGGCTGCTTCCTTAACCGCGTCATCCGCAGCCAGATTGAGATGCCCATCGACGACAACGTCGTGCTCAACAAAGGCGACGTTTTGCAGGTCAGCGGCGACGCGCGACGCGTAAAAACCGTTGCCGACCGCATCGGCTTTATCTCCATTCACAGCCAGGTCACTGACCTGCTGGCTTTCTGCGCCTTCTTTATTGTGGGCCTGATGATCGGGATGATCACCTTCCAGTTCAGCAACTTCAGTTTCGGAATCGGTAACGCCGCCGGTCTGCTGTTTGCCGGGATCATGCTGGGCTTCCTGCGAGCGAACCATCCGACGTTCGGTTACATTCCGCAGGGCGCATTGAACATGGTGAAAGAGTTCGGTCTGATGGTGTTTATGGCGGGTGTCGGCTTAAGCGCCGGCAGCGGCATTGGACACAGCCTGGGTGCTGTCGGCTGGCAGATGCTGGTTTCCGGCCTTATCGTCAGCCTGGTGCCGGTGGTGATCTGCTTCCTGTTTGGTGCCTACGTGCTGCGCATGAACCGCGCCCTGCTCTTCGGAGCAATGATGGGGGCGCGTACCTGTGCGCCGGCCATGGAAATTATCAGCGACACCGCGCGCAGCAACATCCCGGCGCTGGGCTATGCAGGCACCTACGCTATCGCCAACGTACTGCTGACGCTGGCAGGTACGCTGATCATCATCATCTGGCCAGGACTCGGATAACTCTGAAGTTTGCGCGTAATGAAAAAATTTTTGTTACGCGCAGAACTTTTTTATCAGGGGGCAGTCATAACTAGTGCCACTGCTTTTCTTTGATGTCCCCAATTTGTGGAGCCCATCAACCCCGCCGTTTTGGTTCAAGGTTGATGGGTTTTTTGTTGCCTTAAATAAACCCCAACAAAGAATAACCAAAGCCCGTTATCCAGCTTTTCTAAACGTGAGCATACGTAATGTCAGGCTTAACGAGCGATGTCTAAGTGTTTCCCTCCCCCGCAATCCTCCCAACCATCGCCCGAATCTCGTCCCGGGTTAACGGCGCCCGGTCGGTCACATAGTGCAACGTCATCCCTTCGATAAACGCATCCAGCGCGCGGGTGGTAACCGGATCGAACCACTGCTCCAGCGTAGTCTGGCTCATCTTCATCCAGTCCTGCATCACCGTTTTGAGCGCCGCGCTGCGGTGCATAAAGGCGTAAAGCTGGTACATCAGCGCCATGTTGTGCGGCGTCGTCACCTGCGAACTGTGGATCAGGGTGGTGATGGACTCGCACGCCATTTCAGGCCCGGTGACGCCCGCAAAGAAATTCCGATACTGCTGCGACATCTGCTGCGTAAACCATGTGAACGCTTCCTCCAGCAGTGGCTCCATACCGTCGAAATAGTAGGTCATCGACCCCAGCGGCACGCCCGCGCAGGCGGCGATTTTACGGTGCGTGACGGCGTGAATACCGTGCTCGGCAATGGTATCGAGTGTTGCCTGCAGGATCTTCTCCCGGCGATGCGGATCGTTCGGTGGTCTGCTCATAAATTCCTCACGTGGTTTGTGTACAAATGTACACAAACTTGCTAGTGTTGTCGCTATTGTTGTACTTCTGGTGCTACCCCAATGACGCTGACCTCTCCCCGTAAAACCCTGCAGCTCCGCATGTGGGCGCTATTTATGTTCTTCTTTATTCCCGGTCTGCTGATGGCCTCCTGGGCCACGCGCACGCCCGCCATTCGCGATATTTTGTCTGTCTCTACGGCTGAGATGGGCATCGTGCTGTTCGGCCTGTCGATCGGTTCCATGAGCGGCATTCTCTGTTCCGCATGGCTGGTGAAGCGCTTTGGTACGCGAGCAGTGATCCGCACCACCATGTGCTGCGCGGTGTTCGGGATGGTGGTATTGAGCATCGCGCTGTGGTTTGCCTCGCCGGTGTTGTTCGCGCTGGGGCTGACGGTATTTGGCGGCAGCTTCGGTTCTGCGGAGGTAGCCATCAACGTTGAAGGGGCGGCGGTCGAGCGTGAGATGAACAAAACCGTGCTGCCCATGATGCATGGCTTCTATAGCCTCGGTACGCTGGCCGGTGCGGGCGTGGGAATGGCGCTGACGGCCACGGGTGTGACCGCCAATCTGCATATCCTGCTGGCGGCGCTGGTGTGCATCATTCCGATCCTCACCGGCATCCGGGCCATCCCGGACGGCACCGGTAAAAACTCTGCTGACGAACGCTCGTCAGCCGAAAAAGGACTCCCCTTCTACCGCGATTTCCAGCTGATGCTGATCGGCGTGGTGGTACTGGCGATGGCGTTTGCAGAAGGCTCCGCCAACGACTGGCTCCCGCTGCTGATGGTGGACGGTCACGGCTTTAGCCCGACCTCCGGCTCGCTGATTTACGCCGGGTTTACGCTGGGGATGACCGTCGGGCGCTTCACCGGCGGCTGGTTTATCGACCGCTACAGCCGCGTGGCGGTGGTGCGCGCCAGCGCCCTGCTGGGCGGCCTGGGGATTGCGATGATTATCTTTGTGGACGTGGACTGGATTGCCGGCGTCTCGGTGATCCTCTGGGGACTGGGGGCGTCACTCGGCTTCCCGCTGACCATTTCCGCCGCCAGCGACACCGGGCCGGATGCCCCGACGCGCGTCAGCGTGGTGGCGACAACGGGCTACCTCGCCTTCCTGGTGGGGCCGCCGCTGCTCGGCTTCCTGGGTGAACACTACGGGCTGCGCAGCGCCATGCTGGTGGTGTTAGGGTTGGTGATCATCGCTGCGCTGGTGGCGCGCGCGGTGGCAAAGCCGGAAACGAAACAAACGACACTGGAGAAGGGATATGAGCGTTAAACTGATCGCCGTCGACATGGATGGCACATTCCTGAGCGATGCCAAGACCTATAACCGCCCGCGCTTTCTGGCGCAGTACGCCCGCATGAAGGCGCAAGGCATTCGCTTCGTGGTCGCCAGCGGCAACCAGTACTACCAGCTGATCTCCTTTTTCCCGGAGATTGCCCATGAAATTGCGTTCGTCGCTGAGAACGGCGGCTGGGTCGTGAGCGCCGGAGAGGATGTCTTTAACGGTGAATTGTCGAAAGCCCATTTCGAGACCGTCGCGAATGTATTAAACGACGTTCCGGGCATTGAGATTATCGCCTGCGGAAAAAACAGCGCCTATACGCTGAAATGCTATGACGATAGCTTTAAGGATATCGCCGCGAAGTACTATCACCGGCTCGAAATGGTGAGTGATTTCGACAACCTGAACGACATTTTCTTCAAGTTTGGGCTGAACGTGTCAGACCATGAAATTCCGCGCATCCAGGCGATGCTGCATGAAAAGCTTAACGACATTATGGTGCCCGTGACAACCGGCCACGGCAGTATCGACCTGATTATCCCCGGCGTGCACAAAGCCAACGGCCTGCGGATCCTGCAACAGCGCTGGGGCATAGAGGACAGTGAAGTGGTTGCCTTCGGTGACAGCGGCAACGACGTGGAGATGTTGCGTCAGTCCGGGTTCAGCTTCGCGATGGCGAATGCCAGACCGCATATTAAAGCAGTGGCGCGGTTTGAAGCGCCGCATAATAACGAGGAAGGTGTGCTGGATGTGATTGAGAAGGTGTTGAACGGGGAGGCACCGTTTAATTGATATCGTGCGGTCTGGTGCCTTCACCCTAACCCTCTCCCTGTGGGAGAGGGAATAAACAGATTACGGTTGCAGGGCGTTGCCGACGCGTTTGTCCTTCAGGAACACCATCATCAGGCCAACCCACAGCACGCCATTGGCGAGGTTAAACAGACTGAACAGACCGTTGCCACCCATCGCGTAAGCGTGCTTGCTCACCTCGATACCGACGGTAAAGATCAGCATCTGCAGCATACCCATCGCCGCGGACACCGTGCCTTTACTCATCTCGCTGGCAAACAGCGTCAGGCGCACCAGCCCGGCGTTCGCCACGCCAATCCCGAAAGCATAAAGGCTGAGCCCCGCCGTCATCCACAGATAAGCGTGGGATGACGCAACGGTCGCCACCGCGGCCAGAATCAGCCCTGCTGCAATCGGCCAGCCACCCATAATAATCAGTGAACGCACGGTGCGGCGTGACGTCAGACGTGCCAGCACCAGGTTACCGATAATCAGCGCGCCAAAAATCGGCACCTGCAGCAGACCATACTCGTAGCTGCTGAGCTTTTCACCGCTGATGATAATGACCGGAGACTGCGCAATCCACGCCAGCAGCGGCAGGCTCACAAACCCGGTCGCCAGCGCCCCCGCCAGAAAGCGGCCATTCTTCAGCACTTCTTTGTAATCCCGGCCCAGCTCCTTGAGCGAGAGTTTTTCACCCAGACGGGTCGCCGTTTCCGGCATTGCGCGGTGCAGGCCAAAGAACGCGATAGCGGCGAGAACCGCAAAGAGGATAAACATCCCTTCCCAGGGCGCAACATGTACCCACGCGGCGCCCACCAGCGGCCCGAGTAAAGGGGCAATCAGCGCCACGTTTGCCATGAGCGCGGTAATTTTGATACACACCGCCTCTTCAAACGACTCCTGAATGGCGGCATACCCCACGGCACCGATAAAGCACAGGCTCACCCCCTGCAGGAAACGCAGCAGGGTAAATTGCTCAATGTTTTGCGCCAGCAGCGTAGCGAGGCAGGTGACGATAAACCACACCACGCCGGTCAGCATCACCGGACGGCGGCCAATACGATCCGACAGCGGCCCTAACAGCCACTGTAAAAACATGCCGCCAGCCAGATAGGCGGTCATGGAGGTCGGCACCCATTCAATTCCCGCGTTGTACTGCTCCACAACGGCCAGCATGCCGGGCTGGATCATATCGTTGCCGATATAGGTGGAGAATTCGTAGAGCACCAGACACAGGGGGAAAAGCAACGCCTGACGACCCAGACGTGAACCAGAAGAAGAACGGTTTAACATGCAATCTCTTTAAAATGACAAAATCGCGACGAGTGTAATGAAATGCCGCAGCCCGAGATAGTGATTTATCGAGGATAAACAGAAATAAAGCACATATCGTCTTCGTTTAAGGTTTCCTTAAGTTGACAGATTTATGATAGCCCGATTACTCGTCAACGATCCCAAATTATGGCACTCACTTCCAGCCGTTCAGAATTGTCTAACTTACAGACAAATAAGACAAAACGACTTTACCGCTTACCCTCCCGCTTTTATGGTTATCAGCTTTTCGTGCTGTTAGTCCTTGCCGTGGTGTTTACGTGGCTTTCGCGCGATGAAGCGCTCGACAGATGGATCACTGGTTTTTGGTATGACGCGGCGACGCAGAGCTTCCCGCTGCAGAAAGACCACCTGCTGGATTTGCTCAACCATCGTCTGGCGAAGTATATCGCCATCGCCTTAGGTGCCGTGGCGCTGCTTTACGGCGCTTACAAACGTAACGCCAGGCTGGTTACGGCGGCGCTGCTGATGGGGCTTGGCGCGCTGGTAGTGGGCGTACTGAAAAGCATTAGCCACCACAGCTGCCCGTGGGATCTGGTGGAGTATGGCGGGAAGGCGATGTCTTACCCCCTGTTTAGCGCCGTCCCGACAGACAGCGGGCCGGGGCGCTGTTTCCCCGGCGGCCATGCCTCCAGCGGTTTTATGGTGATGGGGCTGTTTTTTGCCTTCTGGCGCGAGCGTCCACGTCTCGCCTGGAGCTTTGTTGCCCTCGGCGTGCTGCTGGGTCTGGCGATGGGCTTCGGTCAGGTGATGCGCGGGGCACATTTTTTCTCTCACAACCTGTGGGCCGGGTGGTGGGTTTGGTTTTCCCAGGTGGCCGTCTACGGGCTGGTTTCCACCCGGTTTGCAAAAGAGTGATAACGCTATGCTAGAGAATCTGAATTATCAGCTGTTTTATCAGATCAACGCCACACCGGCCTCGCCAGAGTGGATGATTGATTTTGCCACCTTCCTGGCAAAAGATCTGATTAGTATCGTGCCTGTGTTGGCCGCTATCCTCTGGCTCTGGGGCCCTCGCAGCCAGGTGAAGGCACAGCGCCAGCTGGTGATCAAAGTCGCGATGGCGCTCGGGGTCAGCGTACTGGTTAGTTATATTCTCGGCCATGCGTTCCCGCACGATCGTCCTTTTGTCGACCATGTCGGTTATACCTTCCTGCACCACGCGCCGGATGACTCCTTCCCGAGCGATCACGGTACGGTTATCTTCACCTTCGCGCTGGCTTTCCTGTTCTGGCATCGCCTGTGGTCTGGTGCGGTGCTGATGGTCGCAGCCGCGGCGATTGCCTGGTCCCGCGTGTATCTTGGCGTCCACTGGCCGCTGGATATGGTCGGCGGTTTCCTGGTAGGACTGATTGGCTGCGTGAGCGCGGCAATCCTGTGGAATCTCTTCGGTGAAGCGCTCTACCGGGGGCTCTCTTCCCTTTATCGCGCCATTTTTGCCCTCCCGATCCGCAAAGGCTGGATACGTGACTAACCCCAACCGGACAGGTTACACTGAGCCCCCGCCCTGCGGGGGCTCATTTTTTTTATCCTGAGGAACTATGGAAACACGACGCGATGACCGCATAGCTCAGCTGCTTCAGGCGCTGAAGCGTAGTGATAAGCTGCATCTTAAGGAAGCCGCCAACCTCCTCGGCGTCTCAGAGATGACCATTCGTCGTGATCTGAACAGCGACAGCGCTCCCGTGGTGCTGCTGGGCGGGTACATTGTGCTTGAGCCGCGTAGCGCCAGCCATTATCTGATAAGCGATCAGAAAACGCGTCTGGTGGAAGAGAAACGCAAAGCCGCGCGCCTGGCCGCCACGCTGGTACAGCCGCACCAGACGCTGTTTTTTGACTGCGGCACCACCACGCCGTGGATTATCGAAGCCATCGACAGCAGTATTCCCTTTACCGCCGTGTGTTACTCCCTGAACACCTTTCTGGCGCTGCAGGAGAAACCCGAGTGCCGGGTGATCCTCTGCGGCGGTGAGTTTCACGCCAGCAACGCTATCTTTAAGCCGCTCAACCTGCAGGACACGCTCAGCAACTTATGTCCGGACATCGCGTTCTATTCCGCCGCGGGCGTGAATGTGCGTCAGGGGGCGACCTGCTTTAACCTGGAGGAGCTGCCGGTAAAGCACTGGGCATTAAGCGCCGCGCAATACCATGTGCTGGTGGTCGATCACAGTAAGTTTGGTAAGGTGCGGTCGGCAAGAATGGGCGAGCTGGCGCAGTTTGACGCCATCGTCAGCGATTGCCGCCCGGATGAGGAAATTGTGGTCCATGCGAAGGCGCAGCAGGTGAAGTTGATGTATTGAGAGGGGTGCGGCCTGATGCCCGCACCCCGCCCCTCTCCCACAGGGAGAGGGAGAAAAGTATGATGGATTAGCTGAACCAGCTGCCAAACCAGCTGTGGAATTTCATCAATACGAAATCCCACATCCGGCTGAAGAAGCCACCCTCTTCTACCGCTTCCATCACGATCAGCGGACGCTGTTCAATTGACTTCCCGTTTAACTGGAAATCAATCGTCCCGACCACCTGGCCTTTTTTCAACGGCGCGGTGAGCTGCGGGTCGGTCAGGGTAAAGCTGGCCTTCAGGTTTTTCAGCTGACCGCGTGGAATGGTCACGGAACCGGCTTCTCCCGCCCCGAGATTCACTTCACTCTTATCCCCAAACCAGACGCGCTGGCTGACGAACGTGGCATCCGGTTTAATCGGCGTCACGGTTTCATAGAAACGGAAGCCCCAGGTCAGCAGTTTTTCTGATTCGTTAAACCGGATGCGGTCGGTTTTGGTGCCCAGCACAACCGAGATCAAACGCATGTCGCCCTGCGTCGCAGAGGCCACCAGGTTATAGCCCGCGCCCGCCGTGGTGCCGGTCTTCATGCCGTCCACGTTAACGTTGCTGCTCCACAGGAGACGGTTACGGTTCGGCTGGCGAATTTTGTTGAAGGTAAACTCTTTCTCTTTGTGGATCGCGTATTCATCCGGTACGTCGTGGATCAGCGCTTTCCCCAACAGCGCCATGTCGCGCGCGGTACTGAACTGTCCAGGCGCATCCAGGCCGTGAACCGTTTTGAATGTCGTGTTGGTTAAGCCGAGTTTCTGCGCATAGCCATTCATCAAACCAATGAAAGAATCCTGACTGCCGGCCACATAATCGGCCAGCGCGATACACGCGTCATTTCCCGACTGAATAATTACCCCTTTATTCAGATCGGAAACGGACACCTGATCCCCTGGCTTCAGGAACATCACCGATGACCCGCGCAGCGCGGGGTTACCGGTCGCCCAGGCGTCCTTTCCGATGGTGACCATATCGTCCAGCTTGATCTTTCCGGCTTTCAAGGCCTGGCCGACCACATAGCTGGTCATGATTTTGGTCAGGCTGGCCGGATCGAGTTTCTCATCGGCATTGCCTTCCGCCAGCACTTTCCCGCTGGCATAGTCCATCAGGATCCAGGCGCGCGCATCCACCGGTGGCGCTTCGGGCGCAGCCTGTTCTGCTGCGTAGAGAGTTGGTGCAAACAGGAAAAGGAGCGCAGAGCCTGCCGCCAGGCTGCGCAGAGAAGTCATTTTTCGCGTCATAAATGCCACCCGAGTGTCCATTCAAAAATTACGTCACATCACCGTGTCGCAAGAAGCGATGAGTAATAGCGCACTAAAACGGTGAAAGAAACCCAGCGAGGGTAAAGTTATTAAAGTTTATGCAATAACATTCATTTACGCTTTGATTCAGGCGATTTTTTTGTCTTCTGTTGCGTAATTGTTAGGTTTATCTCACCATGGCGAAAAAGGTGACCCGGATTCACAACTCATCAGGAGTAAATATGATTACGCTGTGGGGCAGGAACAATTCGACCAACGTGAAGAAAGTGCTCTGGACGCTGGAAGAGCTGGATTTACCGTTTAATCAAATCATGGCTGGCATGGCATTCGGGGTAAACAGAGAGGCCGACTATCTGGCGATGAACCCGAACGGCCTGGTGCCGCTGCTGCGCGATGACGAAACAGACGCAACGCTTTGGGAATCTAACACCATTGTGCGCTACCTCGCCGCCCAGTACGGTCTTGGCCGTCTGTGGGTTGAAAACCCGGCGCAGCGCGCCCAGGGTGAAAAGTGGATGGACTGGGCAAACCAGACGTTCTCTCCTGTTCACCGGGTGATCCTGATGGGGCTAGTGAGAACCCCCGAGGCCGAGCGCGACTATCCTGCTATTCATGCCGCTCAGGATGCCTGTGAAAACCTGTTTGCCATGATGGATGACGAACTGGCGAAGCACGCCTGGTTCTCCGGCGAGACGTTCGGCGTGGGGGATATTGCCGTGGCGCCGTTTGTCTGGAACCTGACCAATATGGGGCTGAACTGGACGCCGCGCCCTCACCTTGAACGCTGGCTCAAGCAACTGAGCGAGCGTCCGGCGTACCGTAACGTCGTGATGACCCCGGTCACCTGATTACGCACCGGACGGGCTAACTTTTAGCAGTTGCCCGTCCGTTTCATCGGTGAGCACATACAGATACCCGTCCGGCCCCACCCGCACATCGCGAATACGTTGATCCCGATCGCCCAGGATGCGCCCGTCCTCCGTGACCTTGTTGCCCTCTACGCTCAGGACGATAACGTCTTTCTCCTTTAGCGCCCCAATAAACAATTTGTTTTTCCACTGCGGAAAAACGTCGCTGTTGTAGAACGCCATGCCGCTGACCGCGGGCGAGACTTTCCAGACAAACAGCGGCTTCTCGGTTCCCTCGACGTGTTCACCTTTGGCTTCGGGGATTTTCAGGCCACTGTAATTAATGCCGTGTGTCGCCAGCGGCCAGCCGTAATTTTTGCCTTTCTCCGGGATGTTGATTTCATCCCCGCCGCGCGGGCCATGTTCGTTCAGCCAGAGCGTGTCGCTCCACGGATTCATCGCCATTCCCTGCGGGTTGCGAATGCCATAAGACCAGATTTCCGGCCGTGCGCCGGCGGTGTTCACAAAGGGGTTATCCGCAGGGACTTTACCGTCCTCGGTCAGGCGCACCACTTTCCCCTGCAGCTTGTCCAGGTCCTGCGCCGTCGGACGCTGGTTGTTCTCGCCGAGTCCGATAAAGAGGTAGCCTTTGCCGTCAAACACCAGCCGTCCGCCAAAATGGTTACCGGTCGAGAGTTTCGGCATCTGGCGGAACACGACCTGGAATGCCTCGATGCGGGAAAGATCGTCGCTTAAGCGGCCATAACCCACCGTCGTTCCGGCTTTGCCGTCATGCCCTGCTTCGGCGTAACTCAGCCAGACGCGGCGCGACGTTGCAAAATCCGGCGCCAGCACCACGTCCAGCAATCCTCCCTGACCGTTCGCCCAGACCTTCGGAACGCCGACAATGGGATCGGAAAGCCCTTTTCCGGCCTGCCAGTGTTTGAGCTGCCCGCCCCTGAGGGTGACCAGAAGCCCTTTATTGTCCGGCAGGAAAGCCATCGACCAGGGGTGATCGAGTCGGTTTTGCAGCACCTCGACCTTCACCGCTTCTGGCGCCGCAAGAAGTGAAAAGGAAAAGCACAACGCAGGAAGGAAAATCAACGAGGACCGTGGCATGACGCGCTCCTTTTTCGGCATATGGCATAAAGATTAGCCAGTACCTCCGGGCGCGTTACCACTTTTACAAAAGCTTAATCAGAAGGGGGAGTTGCCTCCCCCGGGCTCAGTGTTGTTCAAGCTTCTCATGCTCGGACAGACACATGATGCATAGAGAGAGCGTTGTCAGGCAGTTTTCAAGCTTCTCCGCGTTTACAGCGATAAAATTCGGGCAGTCGCGGCGTCCGTTCATCAAACATACCCCAGCAATGGAGAGCACCTCAGCGGCACGACGCAGCGCCATTAACTCGCATTCATCGTATTCCGCCCTCAGGATCGGTGCTTTTTCACGCATGAAATTGCAAAGTTCAAACAGATTATCACGCAGATGTTCGCTTTCGCTGACTGACATATAGCCTTTGGCCTTCCTGAGCTGCAGATAAGCGGCCAGGTCGATTCGGGCGTTGATCAGCTTGTTAAGCAGATCGCGTTTCAGTCTGTCAACGGACATGCTATTTCCTCCTCTGTAAGCCATGTTGCACAGTCAGAATAAGTTCATTTTTTGTACAGTTTAATGCCTGAGATCAATTATTCTTAACTGATTAACATTATTTACAATGTTACAACCTCTGCCCGGTACATCCCGCTTGCAAAGAGTGTATAAATCCCACGCGATACGCTGTAAAATCCCGCCCTGATAACTCCATAATTGATGAATTTTTAACCTATGAGCAATGTTACGCATCCGCCGAAATCGGCTTCGTCTCCCTCGGCTGCCTAAAGGGCGAAAATAATACGTTGCTGCCTTGGCTCTAAACCCCGGTAGTTCTGACCCTGACGCAAAAACGCCGTGATAAAAACCCGGCGCTTTTAATCAACATTTAATGCTTAGTGTCAAAGGCTCATTTCTCAAGAAAGCCCGGTTTAACATTGGCTTTGCGTCATCCTTAGACCTCTTGAACAACTCCTTTAGGACTATCTTCGCGGTCATCTCGGGGATAAAAAATGATGCAGAGCCGTCAGGATGTTGGGTCAGGCGCTTAAACTCCAGTATGTTTTTGATATCTTCACATTTTGAAGTATCCGCAACATTTTAGACTGAACGAACAAACTCCAAGAATTCACTTTCTGTGTAGCCACGAAATGACCGCTTCAAGATATTTCTCCGCCAGCGATTTGCACGATAACGTCTTTAGAATAGAATTTTTCGCCGAGTAAATTTTCTAAATCCAATGCCTGTGTTTGGCTAACATTGAACCCTGCGATGCCTTTGACAAATGCCTCTTCGTCATCCGACCCCCACCCCATAATAGCAGCAACTCCTTTCAGTTTGCTCTTAGGGATCTCAACCTCTAAAACCAATTCTTCGCTTTGTTTATCAAAGACTTCCACAGAATAGATTACCATCACTTTTCTACCTTTCTGGTTGGATCTGCTGGCTTGGTTTGCTCACCTGTTATGTGATTGAACTCTCCTAAATGGTTGCGGCCCGAACGGTCATAAACTTCGACTGTGCCATGTTGAGAATCCCATTCATAAATTTTACCTTTGGCATCTTTCCATCTTGCCCGAAGTTGTCCGCCACCTTGAATAGCTGTCTTACGTGGTGCTCTTTTCGCATCAGGGAATGCTGGTAATGGAGGGGTCCCTTTTGGTGCAGTGTGGTATTTGTGATCCGCATTCAGATAGACATAAATCGGATCGAAGGTCCCTGCTGGATGCACCAGAATATAATCCCGGAATGAACGTTCTCCCGGTGCTGGGGTAACTGTTGACCACAGGCTGTTGATTTCACTTTCCGGGTAAACCAGTACATTCGGAGGAATATAGACGTTGTCCTGGCTGCCGGTATTGGTCGGGGAAGAATATCCCGGATAGTCAGGAGTCCAAACGACTATCGGCTTATCTGCGCCATCCTCCCAGAACTCATAGTTCCCGGTGGTGGTGTTCTTCTGAAGCATGCGCACTGGCACTCGGTCCTGTCCGCCTCCGGCGCTGACATGGAAGCCTTTCGGCCTCATAATGCCGAACTGGTCAGCCTCCCAGCGAAAGCGAACACGGGTCGGAACATCTTCTTTATTCCGTGCGGCCTGCTCAAGGCGCATTTTATTAATGTTGTCCTGTTCGCCACTGTTGAGCTTTGGCGAGTAGAACATGCCAAACAGAAAAACGGTTGGAGGACTCGGGGCTATCCAGCGACCAGCCGTCGAAAGATTTCCTCCAATTTTCTGCACTGCTGCGTATCCGGCCTCAATTGCTGCATCATTGGCGATCCCTGCTGTAGTCGCGGCCCTTGCTGTTGCCATCCCTGCGGGGGCAGGGTTGAATCTGATTATACGAACGAGATTTCAAATCGTGCAGAAAAAAACTGACTGTACTTTTATCTCAGTAAACGATCCCTTTAATTTTTTGTCAAAAATCGGGATGCCTAGGATTTGATTATTTTGTGATCTTAAGGTGAGTACTTTTAGCGAGGACGAAAAAGCGGCCTACATAAGGCCGCGTACGGTAGATCACCAACGAAGTTCCGAGGTTGGCAAGAAAGTAACAGCAACAACCATATCTGCCATGTCATAGCGGATTTGCATTGTGATTGGGATGTGGAAATCTTCAACAGTGAATCGCTCAATCCTGCCGATTTCCTGCTTCATGATTACTCTCGGCGGAATGCTGTTTTCTGGTTCACCAAAGTTTTCATGAATCCAATTGCGAGACATGCTTTTCTTAAGAGGCGTTGGTAACTCGTTAGGGAATGTCCAATCACTCAAAGTATCATGTTGTATGCTTAATGTAATTTCTTTAAGTAAACGACCATCACGTTTGAACGCTAAAAACACGCCCTCTTTCGCCATATCAAGGCTAATTGTTGGTGAACCTGATGCTCCTTTGGGATCGCTTTTATAGGTTATCAATCCAGAATCAACCAAATCTTTATAAGATTTACCTAAACTACGGATCAATGCTGTAACATTTACTGTCATTAGTACAATCCTTGCTCTGTATTCAGCTTGTGCATTTTAGCTCTGGCGGATTCAACTTGTTCTTCAGTAGCCCCATAATCTTTAAGGACCGGTTTTATTGCATCAAAATTCCGATCCAAGGCACTCCTCAAATTCTTCGCATCCCTTGCAATTTGCTCTGGTTTGTTACGTCCACCGTAAGTTTGACTGATTTTCTGGTGAACTTCTTTTGGCACAACAATTGCAGCTACCCGATCTGCCATTTTCCTGATCAGTTTTTGATCAAGTCCAGGATACTCATCCATTAAGAATTGTTCAACTGCGGCTCTTGACGGCATATGATCAGCCTCATACTTGCCTTGTCGAGAACGCCCTGTGAAATCCTTGTACAATTCAACTTCCAGTAGTTCAACTGGGGGCTTGCTGAGGTAGATGTAGATCGGCGGGTGTATGTTCCCCGGAAACACCAGAATGTAATCCCGAAAATCCTTCTCTTCCGGTACTGGTGTTGTGGTGATAGTTACGCCCTGAATTTCGGGATGTTCAAGCCCCGGAATCGTTACAGTACCCGCTTGCGGGCTGTTGTTCCCAGTATTCCAGCTATCTTGCGATCCCGGCGTACTCGCTGGTGTCCATGTGATCAGAGGCTTATCGATTCGCTCGTCACCCCAAAATTCATAGCTACCATCCATCAGCTTTTCGAGCATCCGGACACGAACCTGATCACGCCCACTTTCAGTACTGGTATGATAGCCAACGGCTTTTAATCGCCCGGTTTCATCGTCAGTGATCCAGTTGTAGCGTACACGTGTTAGTACGGTTACCTTTCTGTGTGCGACTTCCAATAACTTTTCAGGCGTTAGCAGATCGCTCTTTTCACCCTTGAGTTTTGACTGGACGATCGCCCCCATAACAACAAACGGCAAATTCATCGCAAGCGAACCGCTCCAGACTTCAGGGCCGGAAAGGTGTTTCATCGTATGCGTAAGGGCTTTCGCTGCGTCCTGATTCGCTTTTGCTGTAGCCCCTCCCGCTGCTGCTGCCATTCCTGCTTGTGCTGAACCGCCCATAACAACCGGAGGCGGGGGAAGTGGCATTGCTTCCGCTTCACCAAAAAAGAAACCTGTCACTTTATCAAACAGTGATTTTTTCTTCGGTGGCTCTGGCGGCGGTGGAGTTTTCTTCTTTGCGGCCTGTGCGTGCTGTTCTGGCTCGGGGGCTGGCTGCGATGGTCTGGACTGATAGAAACTCATTTCGCCAATGTTGGCTTGTGGTTCTTCCGCTATTCTTGCATCAGTATTGCCAGTACCGCGAAGTACTGATTTAGCAAATACAGGGATAGCGGTAATTGCTGCTGCCGCAGCTGCCATTTTGGTAATGGGCCATTCCGCAGCCCGTTTACGGTGCTCTTCGAAATGGTCGCCGGGGCTGTCTTCCACCCAAAGTGTTGTGCTACCCAGCACCTGATTGTTTTTACAGTTACAAAGTACCCGATCGCCAGTGGCTACACAGGCTTTGTCTTCCGCAAAGTGGTACGCGGTCCCATTGATCTGAAATGGCCCGTTGCAGGTTTCTAGTGGGCACCATGCCATATCGCCATTCAGGGCAATATTTCTTTCTTCGATAATCGTCGATGAAGCTGAAATCACCTCCCCGCCGCTCGTAGTCTTGTCTCCAAGCCTTACCAGTGCTCTGGTCATAATCCCTCATGAATCATACTGATATAGAAAGCATAATATCCAAAAAGTGACTTAACTTAAATCAATCAGGATGCAAGATCTCCACGCCTTGCAAGGGAACGCATTCCGGGCAACCAGCAAAAAAAGGTCGCTTTCGCGGCCTTATTGCAAATACAGACAGTTATTAAGAACGTTCAAGTACCCTATACACAAGTAGGAACATGCTGCCTCGCTCCAGTAGCCAATAGTAATCCGGCTCAACTACACGTACATTCTGACCTGAATCCACTCGGTTGATTTGTAACAGTAATAACCAGAAAAATCGGTTAGGACCAAAAAGCCGCGCTAACCGCAATTCTTCAGTACAAATTTCCCCCCAACCTCTGTAGAATCCCTGCCTGACCATTCCAAAAATCGAACAATTTTTAACCTATGAGCAATGTTACGCACCCGCCGAAAATCGGCTTCGTCTCCCTCGGCTGCCCGAAAAACCTGGTGGATTCCGAACGCATCCTTACCGAACTTCGTACCGAAGGCTATGACGTGGTGCCAAGCTACGACAACGCCGATATGGTGATTGTGAACACCTGCGGGTTTATCGACAGCGCGGTTCAGGAGTCCCTAGAAGCCATCGGTGAAGCCCTGACGGAAAACGGCAAAGTCATTGTGACCGGCTGTCTGGGCGCGAAAGAGGACCAGATCCGTGAAGTGCATCCGAAGGTACTGGAGATCACCGGCCCGCACAGTTACGAGCAGGTGCTGGAACATGTTCATCACTACGTGCCAAAACCAAAGCACAATCCGTTCCTGAGCCTGGTGCCGGAACAGGGCGTGAAGCTGACGCCGCGTCACTACGCTTACCTGAAAATTTCCGAAGGCTGCAACCATCGCTGCACCTTCTGCATCATCCCGTCCATGCGTGGCGATCTGGTGAGCCGTCCGATTGGCGACGTGCTGGCGGAAGCTAAACGTCTGGCCGATGCTGGCGTGAAAGAACTGCTGGTGATTTCCCAGGATACCTCTGCTTACGGCGTAGACGTGAAGCACCGTTCCGGTTTCCACAACGGCGAGCCGGTGAAAACCAGCATGGTGGGCCTGTGCGAGCAGCTCGCGAAGCTGGGGATCTGGACGCGTCTGCATTACGTCTACCCATATCCGCACGTTGACGACGTCATTCCGCTGATGGCGGAAGGCAAAATCCTGCCGTATCTCGACATCCCGCTGCAGCACGCCAGTCCGCGTATCCTGAAGCTGATGAAGCGTCCTGGCTCCGTTGACCGTCAGCTGGCACGCATTAAACAGTGGCGCGAAATCTGCCCGGATCTGACCCTGCGCTCAACCTTCATCGTCGGCTTCCCAGGTGAAACCGAAGAAGATTTCCAGATGCTGCTCGATTTCCTGAAAGAAGCGCGTCTGGACCGCGTAGGCTGCTTCAAGTACAGCCCGGTTGAAGGCGCAACCGCCAACGAACTGGCGGATCAGGTGCCGGAAGAGGTGAAAGAAGAGCGCTGGAACCGCTTTATGCAGCTGCAACAGCAGATCTCTGCTGAACGTCTGCAGGAGAAAGTGGGCCGAGAGATCATGGTTATCATTGACGAAGTGGACGAAGAAGGCGCAATTGGCCGCAGCATGGCGGATGCCCCTGAAATCGACGGCGCGGTGTACCTGAACGGCGAAACTCGCGTTAAGCCGGGTGATATTATTCGCGTGAAGGTTGAAAACGCGGACGAATATGACCTGTGGGGTAGTCGGGTTTAATCGTACTGCACCTCATTTCCAGGCCGGGTAAGGCGTAGCCGCCACCCGGCACATTCCACTGCCCTACCCCTTAATCCTCGGATCCAGCGCGTCGCGCAGCCCGTCCCCCAGCAGGTTAAACGCCAGCACGGTCAGGAAAATCGCCAGACTCGGGAAGATCGCCACGTGCGGGGCAATCACCATATCTGCCCTCGCCTCGTTCAGCATCGCGCCCCACTCCGGCGTCGGTGGCTGTGCGCCTAACCCCAGAAACGACAGGCTGGCCGCAGAAATAATCGACACGCCGATGCGCATGGTGAAATAGACCACAATAGACGACACCGTTCCCGGCAGAATATGGCTGAACAGAATGGTGGCATCGCTGGCCCCCATGCTGCGGGCGGACTCGATAAACGTCTGCTGTTTCAGCACCAGCGTGTTGCCGCGCACAAGGCGGGCAAAGGCGGGAATCGAAAATACCGCAACGGCAATAATCACGTTCGCCATGCCGCTGCCCATAATGGCCACCACGGCAATGGCCAGCAGAATACCCGGGAAGGCAAACAGCACGTCGCAGATTCGCATGATGATGCGGTCCCACCAGCCTTCGTAATATCCGGCGACGAGACCCAGCACGGTACCGATTGCCGCGCCGATCAGTACCGCAAACACCCCGGCGGCAAGCGAGATTTGCGCCCCCACCAGCACGCGGCTGAAGATATCGCGTCCAAGGGAATCCACGCCGAACCAGTGGAGCATGGACGGCCCATCGTTCAGGCGGTCGTAGTCAAAATAGTTTTCCGCATCAAACGGCGCCACCCAGGGTGCAACGATCGCCACCGCAATCAGCAGCAGCACAAACAGCCCCGCCGTCATGGCGACCGGCTGACGGCGAAAACGCCGCCAGAATTCCGACCACGGCGTGCGGATATGCTCCGGTTTCAGCCCCGGCATAGCGTTTAAAACGGCCTGACGTCGCCAGTTCAACAATCGCATTTTACTTATACCTGATGGCCGGGTTAATGGCGGCGTAGAGCACATCCACCACTAAGTTGATAAGAATAAACTCCAGGGAGAAAAGCAGGACTTCCGCCTGAATTACCGGGTAGTCGCGCATCTCGACCGAATCGACCAGCAGACGCCCCAGCCCCGGCCAGTTGAAAACCTTTTCCACGACGATAGAGCCGCCCAGCAGAAAGCCAAACTGCAGCCCCATCATCGTCACCACCGGGATCATCGCATTACGAAATCCGTGCTTAAGAATGACCCACTTCTCGCTGACCCCTTTCGCCAGCGCGGTGCGAATATAATCTTCACTCAGCACGTCAACGAAGGAGGCGCGGGTAAAGCGGGCCATTACCGCCGAGACGGCAGCCCCCAGCGTCATAGAGGGCAGAATGTAATGCTTACAGGTATCGGCCCCAACGGTCGGCAGCCAGCCCAGCTCAACGGAGAAGATTTGCATCAGCAGCATCCCCAGCGCGAACGCCGGAAAAGAGATACCGGTGACCGCCAGCGCCATACCGAGCTTATCCGGCCAGCGGTTGCGCCAGACCGCCGCAACAATCCCGGCGCCCAGCCCAAACACCACTGCCCAGCTCATACTGGCAATCGTTAGCCAGAACGTGGGCATAAAGCGGCTGGCGATTTCCTCCGCTACCGGACGACGCGACACCATCGAGATGCCAAAATCGCCCTGCAGAACGTTGCAAATGTAATGAAGAAACTGCATATACAGGGGCTGATCGAGGCCCAGCTGCTTGCGCACCAGCTCAATGACGGCGGCATCTGCTTCCGGCCCGGCAACCAGCCGCGCCGGATCGCCCGGCAGCATATGCACAAACAAAAATACCAGTATCGCCACAATCAGCAGCGTCGGGATAAGCCCAAGCAAGCGTTTACAAACATAATTCAGCATGAGTGTTATTTTAAATCCGCATCGTCAAAGCTAAAGCCCGTATCCGGCATGATGTAGAACCCGGTCAGCGCTCTGTTATGGGCTGAAACCAGTTTCTCCACCACCAGCGGTACCCACGGCGACTCTTTCCAGATAAGGTCCTGGGCGTCTTTGTAGAGGCGCGCTTTCTCTTCCGGTTTAGTGGTTTTCAGGGCATCGGCCAGATCGTTGTCCACCTGCGGATTGCTGTAAAACGCGGTGTTAAACAGGGTTGGCGGCCAGTTTTGCGAAGCAAACAGCGGTGCAAGCGCCCAGTCGGCTTCACCGGTCGACGCCGACCAGCCGGTATAGAACATCCGCACGCCGCTCTCTTTCTGCCCTTTCCCCTCGACCTCGGCGGCCCGCTGACCGGCATCCATCGCGGTGACCTGCACCTTGATGCCCACCTGCGCCAGCTGCTGCTGGGTGAACTGCAGCACCTTCTGGGCGGTACTGTGATTATGCGACGACCACAGCGTGGTGCTGAAACCGTTCGGGAAGCCCGCCTCTTTGAGCAGCTCGCGCGCTTTAGCCGGATCGTACGGCCACGGCTGATAGCTTTGCGCATAGGCAATGGCCGGAGGCAGCACGCCGGTCGCCGGGGTGGCATAGCCCGCAAAAGCGACCTTCACCAGCGCCTGACGGTTAATCGCATAGTTGATGGCTTCACGTACCTTTGGGTTATCAAACGGCTTCTGCGTGACGTTCATGCTGATATAGCGCTGCATGATCGACGGACTGGCCACCAGCTCCAGCTTGCTGTTTTTCTGCAGAATGGCGGCCTGCTCATACGGGATGGGGAAAGCAAACTGCGCCTCACCCGTTTGCAGCATTGCTGCGCGGGTATTGTTATCCACCACCGGACGCCAGGTGATGGTGTCCAGCTTCGGCAGCCCTTTCTGCCAGTACCCTGGGAATTTCTTCACCTTCACAAAATCGGTCTGGTTCCAGGTGAGCAGCTCGTACGGGCCGGTACCGACCGGGTGGAAGCCAATCTCCTTGCCGTACTTTTTCAACGCGGCAGGCGAGATCATCGCCGTTGCCGGGTGCGCCAGTATATTGATAAACGCCGAGAATGGCGCTTTCAGCGTGATTTTGACCGTCGTCGGATCCACCGCCTCGGTGCTGGCGATGTTTTTATAAAGGTTATAGCGCTTCAGGCTGTTTTCCGGGTTGCTGGCACGGTCAAGGTTGACCTTTACCGCCTCCGCATTGAAATCGGTACCGTCCTGGAACTTCACGCCGGAACGAAGCTTGATGGTATAGACCAGACCGTCGTCGGAGACGGTATACCCCTGCGCCAGAACATTTTTGAGCTTCATCTCGTTATCCAGGCCGAACAGCCCCTGATAGAACGATTTCGCCACCGCCTGGGAAAGCGTATCGTTGGCGTCATACGGATCCAGCGTGGTGAAGTTGGAGCCGACAGCAACCACCACATCTTTGGCAGCGAACGCGGGGGCAGCGGCCAGGGCTGCCGTCACGCTCGCGGCTAACAACCATCTACGCGCTACAAAAGTAACCATTGTGTTCTCCTGCCTGTTGTAAGTTATAACCGTGAGAAGGCATTGTCCTGGCGCGGCGGAGCCACGAAGTGGCCCGGACCAACCTCACGCAGCGTGACGCGCTCCACGGCCTCGCCGCGTTTGCGAATATTGCTCGGCATTTCATCCTGCAGCAGCACGCGCTGGCCGTGACGATGCGCGGGGTCAGCAACCGGTACCGCCGCGATAAGCTTGCGAGTGTAAGGATGTTGCGGGTTCTCAAACACTGCCCTTCGCGGACCTATCTCCACGATTTGCCCCATGAACATCACCGCCACGCGATGGCTGATGCGCTCGACCACCGCCATATCGTGCGAGATAAACAGGAAAGCGATGCCCATATCCCGCTGTAAATCGAGCAATAAGTTGATGATTTGCGCCCGGATTGAGACATCCAGCGCCGAAACGGATTCATCCGCAATCACCACTTTCGGGTTCAGCGCCAGCGCACGGGCAATGCAGATACGCTGCCGCTGCCCGCCGGAAAACTCGTGCGGATAACGCCAGGCATGTTCCGGCTTGAGGCCGACGCGCTCCAGCAGCCAGGCCACGCGACGCTGCGCTGCTTCGCCGTCGAGCAGATTATGCACCCGCAGCGGCTCCATAATGGAGTATCCCACCGTATGGCGCGGGTCGAGGGAGGCATACGGATCCTGGAAAATAAACTGAATATCCCGGCGTACCGCCTGTAATTTGTTGTCTGGCAGGGTGTCGATTCGTTCGCCGTTAAAGGTGATTGTCCCTTCCTGCGTCTCCACCAGCCGGAGCAGTGCGCGTCCGGTGGTGGATTTCCCGCAGCCGGACTCTCCCACCAGCGCCAGCGTTTCGCCCGGCCATAAATCGAAACTGACGTTTTCGACCGCGTGGACTTCGCGCTTCAGGCGATTGAAAATCCCGCTGCGCAGCGGAAAACGGGTCACCAGGTCGCGCACTTCAAGAATGGGTTTGCCCGGCACCACGGTATCCTGCTCGCGTTCATCCTCCTGCTGCCCTGTCGCTTCAAGGGAAATCAGCGGAAAACGACGCGGCAGGTCGCTGCCGTTCATCGCGCCAAGACGCGGCACCGCCGCCAGCAGCGCTTTAGTATAAGGATGCACAGGGGCATGAAAAATCTGTTCGACCGTGCCGGTTTCCACCGCATTGCCCTTGTGCATCACAAGCACCCGGTCGGCGATATCAGCCACCACGCCCATATCGTGGGTGATAAATATCACCCCCATCTCCATCTCTTGTTGCAGCACTTTGATAAGCTGCAGGATCTGCGCCTGAATCGTCACGTCCAGCGCCGTTGTCGGTTCATCCGCAATCAGTACCGCCGGACGGCAGGAGAGCGCCATGGCAATCATCACCCGCTGGCGCATACCGCCGGAAAGCTGATGCGGGTAACGTCCCAGAATGGCCTGCGCCTCGGGAATGCGCACCAGCTCCAGCATCCTTCTGGCTTCGTTGAGCGCCTCATCGCCGCTTAGCCCCTGATGCAGCCGGATGGACTCGGCAATCTGTTCCCCTACCGGGAAAACCGGGTTAAGCGAAGTCATCGGCTCCTGAAAGATCATCGCAATATCTGCCCCGCGCACGCCCTGCATCTGCGCGCCGCTCAGCTCGTTTAAATCAATGACCTGACGATTACGGCGGCGCAGGAGCATCTTCTCGCTGCTGATTTGCCCGCCCGTCTGTTCCAGCAGACGCATCAGCGCCAGCGCGGTAACCGATTTACCGGAACCGGATTCGCCAACAATTGCCAGCGTCTCGCCGCGTCTGAGCGAGAACGATAAATTTTCTACTGCGGGGATGAACTGCCGCTCTTCCTGAAACGCAATATTCAGCTGATGGACAGCCAGTACTTCGCCGTTGTCCAGCTCTTCACTGTGCGGCACGCGCGGCCCCCTTATTCACGATAGATGCCCGTGCTCGGTTCATCACCGGCGTAACCCCAGGCGCGATACATCCCTTCGCTGTTAAACGGCAGGGCCACGTTGCCCTCACGGTCCACGGCAATTAGGCCGCCAACGCCGCCCAGAGCAGGCAATTTTTCCATCACCACGCGCTCGCAGGCCTCGCTCAGGCTTAAACCGCCGTAATCCATCAGCGCGGTGATGTCGTAGGCCGCGAGGGCGCGAATAAACACTTCCCCGGTGCCGGTACACGACACCGCCGCCGTGGCGTTATTGGCATAGCAGCCGGCGCCCGGCAACGGGCTGTCGCCGACGCGTCCGGGCAGCTTGTTGGTCATGCCGCCCGTGGAGGTCGCCGCCGCGAGGTTACCGGCTTTATCAAGCGCCACCGCGCCAACCGTGCCCATTTTGGTGGTTTCATCCAGCGGCGCAGTATGGTCAAGCTGCGTCATGCCCGCCGAACGGGCTTCCAGCAGCTGTTGAAAACGCGCGTCCGTGGAAAACAGATCGGGCGAGACCGGTTCCATTCCGTGACCGAAGGCAAACGCCTCCGCCCCGGCGCCCGTCAGCAGCACGTGCGGGCTCTCTTCCATTACCAGACGCGCTGCCAGCACCGGATTACGCAGACGACTCACTCCCGCCACGGCGCCTGCCTTAAGGGTGACGCCGTCCATCACGCAGGCATCCAGCTCGTGGGTTTCATCCCGGGTAAAGACTGAACCGATGCCTGCATTAAAGAGCGGACACTCCTCCAGCAGACGCACCGCCTCGGTGACCACATCCAGCGCGCTCTCGCCCGCTTCCAGCATTTTTTGACCTGTTTCAACAATGGCGTACAGCGCGTCAATATAACGCTTTTCCTGCTCAGGACTGAGCTGTGCACGGGTGATTGCCCCTGCGCCACCATGAATTGCGATTACCGCATTAACCATTCACATCACCCGTTAGCCTGATTCGCGGCTTTTTCTATAAATATCATTATCGTCGATGAAACTTCAGATGATTTTTGAATATAGAAAGACGCAACTGTGATGTAAAGCGTACACCCATCGGGTCATACAGTTAGCCGCACTTTTCTGCCATAATGGACGCTTTCGTTGTTACTCCTCAGGAGCCCACCATGGATTTTACCGCCGGACTGATGCCGCTTGAGACGGCACTCACGCAGATGCTTGACCGACTTTCGCCGCTGCAAGACGTCGAAACGCTGCCCCTCGTGCGCTGTTTTGGCCGAATCGCCGCGCGCGATATCGTCTCTCCGCTTAACGTGCCGGGGTTCGATAATTCCGCGATGGACGGTTATGCGGTACGCCTGGCGGACCTCCAGACGGGCAACGCCCTGCCGGTGGCGGGTAAAGCCTTTGCCGGTCAGCCGTTTAGCGGTGAATGGCCTGTGGGCACCTGCGTGCGCATCATGACCGGCGCGCCGGTTCCGCCAGGCTGCGATGCCGTGGTGATGCAGGAAGAAACCGAACAGACGGACGACGGCGTGCGTTTTACCGCCAGCGTCAAAGCGGGCCAGAACATCCGCCGTACCGGCGAGGACATTACCCTTGGCGCAACGGTCTTTGCCGCCGGGCAGAAGCTGACGGTGGCGGAGCTGCCGGTGCTGGCCTCGCTCGGCATCGCGGACATTGACGTTATCCGGAAAGTGCGCGTCGCGGTGTTCTCCACCGGTGACGAGCTGCAGCTTCCGGGCCAGCCGCTGCAGGACGGTCAGATTTACGACACCAACCGGCTGGCAGTCCACCTGATGCTGGAGCAGCTGGGCTGCGAAGTGATTAATCTCGGCATCATTCCTGACGATCCGGAAAAACTGCGCGCGGCATTTATTGAGGCGGATAAATCCGCCGATGTGGTCATCAGCTCCGGCGGCGTCTCCGTGGGGGAAGCGGATTACACCAAAACCCTTCTTGAAGAGCTGGGCGAAATCGCCTTCTGGAAGCTGGCAATCAAACCGGGCAAACCGTTCGCGTTTGGCAAGCTTCCGCACAGCTGGTTCTGCGGTCTGCCGGGTAATCCGGTCTCAGCGGCACTCACCTTTTACCAGCTGGTGATCCCGCTGCTGGCGAAGCTTTCCGGCAACACCGCCAGCCCGCTGCCGGAACGCCTGCGCGTGCGCGCCGCGACGCGCCTGAAAAAATCGCCGGGTCGGCTTGATTTCCAGCGCGGCATTCTGGCGCATAACGCGCAGGGTGAGCTGGAAGTCAGCACGACCGGGCACCAGGGTTCGCACATTTTCAGCTCCTACAGCCTGGGCAACTGCTTTATCGTGCTGGAGCGCGAGCGCGGCAACGTGGAAGCGGGTGAATGGGTTGAGGTAGAGCGCTTCAACCACCTGTTCGGAGGATGACATGACGGTGGAACTGAGCGACCAGGAGATGATGCGCTACAACCGCCAGATTGTCCTGCGCGGATTTGATTTCGAGGGACAGGAAGCACTCAAGGCGGCCAGCGTGCTGGTTGTTGGCCTCGGCGGGCTCGGCTGCGCCGCCGCGCAATACCTGGCCGCGGCGGGCGTGGGCAGGATGACGCTGCTGGATTTTGATACCGTATCGGTGTCTAACCTGCAGCGCCAGACGCTGCACAGCGACGCGACCATTGGCGAGCCAAAAGTGGAATCCGCCCGGGCTGCCCTGGCGCGCATCAACCCCAACGTTCAGTTCACCCTGCTTGACGCGATGCTGGATGACGAGGCGTTATTTGCGCAGATTGCGCAGCACGATCTGGTGCTCGACTGCACCGATAACGTCGCCGTTCGTAACCAGCTTAATGCAGGCTGTTTTGCCCACAAAACCCCGCTGGTCTCCGGTGCGGCGATCCGCATGGAGGGGCAGATCAGCGTCTTCACCTATGCGGAGGGGGCCCCCTGCTACCGCTGTCTGAGCCGTCTGTTTGGTGAGAATGCGCTAACCTGCGTTGAGGCGGGCGTGATGGCGCCGCTCGTCGGCGTGATTGGGTCGCTGCAGGCGATGGAAGCGATTAAAGTGCTGGCACATTACGGTACGCCTGCCGCAGGAAAAATCGTGATGTTTGACGCGATGACCTGCCAGTTCCGCGAGATGAAGCTGATGCGTAATCCGGGGTGTGAGGTTTGTGGAGGTTAAAGCAAACGGCAACCTTCAGGTTGCCGTTTTAGTGTTTGCTCCCTCTCCCTGTGGGAGAGGGTTGGGGTGAGGGCATCAGGCCGCACCCGTCAAATCGACGTCCGACCAAACGCCCCCTGCCAGTCCTGCTCAAACTTCACAATCGCTGCGTCTACCGCAGGAGAGGTAATAAACTGCTGCGCCACGTCCAGCGGCAGCGTGATGGACTCGCATCCTGCCAACAGGCAGTCCAGCGCCTGACGTGGGGTTTTAAAGCTCGCGGCCAGCACTTTTGATTGCGGGGCGTGCAGCGTCAGCAGCTGTTGCAGCTCAACCACGGTCTGGATACCGTCCCCGCCCTGCGCGTCCACGCGGTTCACGTATGGCGCGACATACTCGGCTCCTGCCAGCGCGCAGAGCATACCCTGGGCCGCGCCGTACACCGCCGTACCCAGCGTCGGAATGCCTTCCGCTTTCAGCATCTTGATGGCTGCCAGCCCTTCGGCAGTTACTGGCACTTTCACCACCAGGTCGTTAATCATCGCGCGCAGCTTACGCGCGTCTTCCACCATACCTTCAGCGGTCGTCGCCATCACCTGCGCGAACAGACGGCCTTTACCGCCCATCGCGTCGTGCAGCGCGGGCAGAAGCTCATCCAGCGGCGTTTTACCTGCCGCCACAATGCTTGGGTTGGTGGTCACGCCCGCCAGCGGAAAGATACGCGCCAGCTTTTTGACTGCCGCAACGTCAGATGTGTCGAGATAAAGTTCCATGATGTCACCCTCAAAATTAGTCTGCACTTAACCTATCACAGGAAAACCTGCTCAGGAGTTGACCTGCATCAAGATAACTTTCATTCGAAAGTCATTTAATCTTCATATGCAACCTGAGGGCAAAAACATGATCTTCAATATTCAGCGTTACTCCACCCACGATGGCCCCGGTATTCGTACCGTGGTGTTCCTGAAAGGCTGCTCGCTGGGCTGTCGCTGGTGCCAGAACCCGGAAAGCCGTTCCCGTAGCCGGGACGTGCTGTTTGATGCGCGCCTGTGCCTTGACGGCTGCGACCTGTGTCAGCAGGCGGCGCCGGGCTGTATCGAACGCGCGCTGAATGGTCTCGTCATCCACCGTGAAAAATTGCGTGAAGAGACGCTCAACGCCCTCACCGACTGCTGCCCGACGCAGGCGCTGACCGTCTGCGGTAAAGAACAGCAGGTGGGCGAGATCATGGCGACCGTGCTGCGCGATAAGCCCTTTTACGACCGCAGCGGCGGCGGTATTACGCTTTCCGGCGGCGAGCCGTTTATGAACCCGGAGCTGGCGCACGCGCTGTTTAAAGCCAGCCACGATCAGGGGATCCACACCGCCGTTGAAACCTGTCTTCACGTGCCGTGGCACTATATCGAGCCTTCATTACCGTACGTCGATCTGTTTCTCGCCGACCTGAAACACGTCGATCCTGAGGTGTTCAAACAGTGGACGGACGGCTCGGCCAAACGGATCCTCGATAACCTGAAGCGCCTTGCCGCTGCCGGGAAAAAAATCACCATTCGCGTACCGCTGATTCAGGGCTTCAATGCCGATGAAGCGTCCGTGACCGCCATTACCAACTTCGCCGCCGATGAACTTGGCGTCGATGATATTCATTTTCTGCCGTATCACACGCTGGGCATGAACAAATACACCCTGCTTGGCCAACCCTACTCTGCCCCTGACAAACCGCTGGATAACCCTGCCCTGCTGGACTTCGCGCAGCAGTACGCCTGCCAGAAAGGGTTAACCGCGACCTTACGAGGATAAACCTATGACGACGTTAAATCTCAACACCCTCAGCGAGCGCATCAAGGCGCACAAAACCGCGCTGGTCCATATCGTTAAGCCGCCGGTCTGTACCGAGCGCGCGCAGCATTACACCGAAATGTACCAACAGCACATGGACAAGCCGATCCCGGTGCGTCGCGCCCTGGCGCTGGCGCATCATCTGGCTGAGCGTACCATCTGGATCAAACACGACGAGCTGATTATCGGTAACCAGGCAAGCGAAGTTCGCGCCGCACCTATCTTCCCGGAATACACCGTCTCCTGGATTGAAAAAGAGATCGACGATCTGGCGGACCGTCCGGGCGCGGGCTTTGCGGTGAGCGAAGAGAACAAGCGCGTCCTGCATGCGATCTGCCCGTGGTGGCGCGGCCAGACGGTGCAGGATCGCTGCTACGGCATGTTCACCGACGAGCAAAAAGGCCTGCTGGAAACCGGTATTATCAAAGCCGAAGGCAACATGACCTCCGGCGACGCGCACCTGGCGGTGAACTTCCCGCTGGTGCTGGAGAAAGGTCTCGACGGCCTGCGCGCTAAAGTCGCCGAGCGCCGCTCGCGTATCAACCTGACGGTGCTGGACGATCTGCACGGCGACCAGTTCCTGAAAGCGATCGATATCGTGCTGGACGCGGTGAGCCTGCACATCAAACGTTTTGCCGCTCTGGCACGCGAAATGGCGGCCACGGAAACCCGCGAAAGTCGCCGCGACGAGCTGCTGGCGATGGCGGAAAACTGCGACGTGATTGCCCACGAGCCGCCAAAAACCTTCTGGCAGGCGCTGCAGCTGTGCTATTTCATTCAGCTGATCCTGCAGATTGAGTCTAACGGTCACTCCGTGTCGTTCGCCCGTATGGACCAGTATCTCTATCCGTTCTACCGCCGCGACGTGGAGCTGGATCAGAGCCTGGACCGCGAACACGCCATTGAGCTGCTGCACAGCTGCTGGCTGAAGCTGCTGGAAGTGAACAAGATCCGCTCCGGCTCGCACTCTAAGGCCTCTGCCGGTAGCCCGCTGTACCAGAACGTCACCATCGGCGGCCAGAAGCTGGTCAACGGTGAGCCAATGGACGCGGTCAACCCGCTCTCCTACGCGATTCTGGAATCCTGCGGTCGCCTGCGCTCCACTCAGCCGAACCTGAGCGTGCGTTACCACGCAGGCATGAGCAACGACTTCCTTGACGCCTGCGTACAGGTGATCCGCTGCGGCTTCGGGATGCCGGCGTTCAACAACGATGAAATCGTTATCCCGGAATTTATCAAGCTCGGCGTTGAACGTGATGACGCCTATGACTACGCGGCCATCGGCTGCATCGAAACCGCCGTGGGCGGCAAGTGGGGCTATCGCTGCACCGGCATGAGCTTTATCAACTTTGCCCGCGTGATGCTCGCCGCGCTGGAAGGCGGCCGCGACGCCACCAGCGGTAAGGTATTCCTGCCGCAGGAGAAAGCGCTCTCTGCCGGTAACTTCGATAACTTCGAGGAGGTGATGGCGGCGTGGGATACGCAGATTCGCTACTACACCCGCAAATCCATCGAAATTGAGTACGTGGTGGACACCATGCTGGAAGAGAACGTGCACGATATTCTCTGCTCGGCGCTGGTGGACGACTGCATCGAACGCGCGAAAAGCATCAAGCAGGGCGGCGCGAAGTATGACTGGGTTTCCGGCCTGCAGGTGGGTATCGCCAACCTCGGCAACAGTCTGGCGGCGGTGAAGAAGCTGGTGTTTGAACAGGGCGTCATCGGTCAACAGCAGCTGGCGGCCGCGCTGGCGGATGATTTCGACGGGTTGACCCACGAGCAGCTGCGTCAGCGTCTGATCAACGGCGCGCCGAAGTACGGTAACGACGACGACAGCGTGGATATGCTGCTGACGCGTGCTTACCAGACCTACATTGAAGAGCTGAAGCACTACCACAACCCGCGCTACGGCCGTGGTCCGATTGGCGGTAACTACTACGCGGGCACCTCCTCCATCTCCGCAAACGTGCCGTTTGGTGCGGCAACGATGGCGACTCCGGACGGACGTAAGGCGCATACCCCACTGGCGGAAGGGGCCAGCCCGGCGTCCGGTACCGACCACCTCGGCCCGACGGCGGTCATCGGCTCCGTGGGTAAACTCCCTACCGAGGCGATTCTGGGCGGCGTGCTGCTGAACCAGAAACTGAACCCGTCGACGCTGGAAAACGACAGCGATCGCCAGAAGCTGATGGTGCTGCTGCGCACTTTCTTCGAGGTGCATAAAGGCTGGCATATTCAGTACAACATCGTCTCGCGCGAAACGCTGCTGGAAGCGAAGAAACACCCTGACCAGTACCGCGATTTAGTAGTACGCGTGGCGGGCTACTCGGCGTTCTTCACCGCCCTGTCGCCGGATGCGCAGGACGATATTATTGCGCGTACCGAGCATACGCTTTAAAAAAACGCCCGGTGGCGCTGCGCTTACCGGGCCTACATTGTCCCCCCCGTAGGCCGGGTAAGGCGAAGCCGCCACCCGGCTTTCTGACTTTCATTCGAAATTAAATTTGTGCTCCCCGTCACCTTGTTATTAGAATGTTTCAAAACGCAGTGACCCAGGAGCACAGTATGACCGTAAAAGTTATCGTCACCGATATGGACGGAACTTTCCTTGATGATGCCAAGCAGTACGATCGTGACCGCTTCCAGGCACAGTTTGAGCAGCTTAACGCCCGCGGCATTGAATTCGTTGTCGCCAGCGGCAATCAGTATTATCAGCTCATCTCCTTCTTCCCTGAGCTAAAAGATCGAATCTCCTTCGTGGCGGAAAACGGCGCGCTGGTGTTCGATCACGGGGAACACGTTTTCCACGGTGAACTGACTCGCCATGAGTCGCAGATCGTCATTGGCGAACTGCTGAAAGATAACGCGCTGAACTTCGTGGCCTGCGGACTGGAGAGCGCTTACGTCAGCGATAAAGCCCCGGACGAATTTGTGGCGCTGATGTCTAAGCACTACCATCGCTTAACGCGCGTCAGCGATTATCACGAGATTGACGATGTGCTGTTCAAGTTCTCACTGAACCTGCCCGACAGCGATATCCCGAACCTGATCGACGCGCTGCATGTTTCTCTCGACGGCATTATGAAACCAGTCACCAGCGGCTTTGGGTTTGTGGACTTGATCATTCCTGGCCTGCATAAAGCCAACGGCATCAGCCGCCTGCTGAAGCGCTGGGAGCTCTCCCCGCAGCAGTGCGTGGCCATTGGCGACAGCGGCAATGACGCGGAGATGCTGAAGCTGGTGAAATACTCATTTGCGATGAACAACGCGGCAGAAAGCATCAAACAGATCGCCCGCTACAGCACCGACGACAACAACCATCAGGGCGCGCTGAACGTCATTCAGGCCGTGCTCGATAACCATTCCCCGTTCGACGCCTAATCTCTCTCCCGCCGGAGCCCCGCTCCGGCCTCTCACTCTTTTTCCGACCTGTGGCTTGCGTCAAGTTTTTAAACTTGCATTAACTTATTTTTAACTTAAAGTATCACTTGTAGATATTCTTACTTTCGAATGAAAGATGCGAGGCAGTTATGACCTTTACCAGTGAAACTTTGCCAGCGGACCACAAAGCGGCAATTCGTCAGATGAAGCGCGAGCTACGCGCCCAGATCGGTGATGTTCAGGCGGTGTTCGACAAGCTCAGCGACAACATTGCCACCCGCGTGGCAGAGATCAACGCCCTCAAGAATAAAGGCCAACCCGTCTGGCCGACGATCCCGTTCGCGGATGTGAAAAACGGCACAATCACCGCTGAACAGCGCGAGGCGGTTAAGCGTCGGGGCTGCGCGGTGATCAAAGGTCATTTTCCGCGCGAACAGGCGCTGGCGTGGGATCAGTCGATGCTCGACTATCTCGATCTCAATAAGTTTGACGAGGTGTATAAAGGGCCGGGCGATAACTTCTTCGGCACCTTAACCGCCTCTCGTCCGGAGATTTACCCGATCTACTGGTCGCAGGCGCAAATGCAGGCGCGTCAGAGCGAAGAGATGGCGCAGGTGCAGTCGTTCCTGAACCGTTTATGGACATTCGAGAGCATCGGCAAGCAGTGGTTCGACCCGGATGTCAGCGTGATTTATCCGGATCGTATTCGCCGCCGCCCACCGGGCACCACCTCTAAAGGGCTGGGCGCGCACACCGATTCTGGCGCGCTGGAGCGCTGGCTGCTGCCTGCCTATCAGCAGGTGTTTGCCCGCGTGTTTGACGGCAATATTGATAAGTACGATCCGTGGAACGCCGCGCACCGCACCGAAGTGGAAGAGTACACCGTGGATAACACCACCAAGTGTTCGGTGTTCCGTACTTTCCAGGGCTGGACGGCGCTGTCGGACATGATCCCCGGCCAGGGACTGCTGCACGTGGTGCCCATCCCGGAAGCGATGGCGTACATTCTGCTGCGTCCGCTGCTGGAAGACGTGCCGGAAGACGAACTCTGCGGCGTCGCGCCGGGCCGCGTGCTGCCGATTTCGGAAAAATGGCACCCGCTGCTCATCGAAGCATTAACCAGCATACCGGCGCTGGACGCAGGGGATTCCGTGTGGTGGCACTGCGATGTGATCCACTCCGTCGCTCCGGTGGAAAATCAGCAGGGCTGGGGCAACGTGATGTACATCCCTGCCGCGCCGATGTGCGAGAAGAACCTCGACTACGCGAAAAAGGTGAAGGAAGCGCTGGAAACCGGTGCGTCACCGGGAGATTTCCCGCGTGAAGATTATGAAAAAAGCTGGCAGGACCGCTTTACCGTGAACGATCTCAACATCCACGGCAAGCGCGCGCTGGGTATGGTTTAACTGTCGTACAGCCCTTCCCGCTCAACGGCGGTGCGTCGTTTCCCCTGGCGTATCCGCCGTACCGATTCCCGCACGGTCAGCGTGCCGTTCAGCAGCAAGGTTCCCACCGGGGCGTCCGGGCGCATCAGCCGCTGCTGGAGCATATGCACCGCTTCCGTTCCCAGTTCATCACGCGGGACATGCACTGCCGTCAGGGGCACATCCTGAATCGCCGCCAGATTAAAGCCGTCGATGCTCATGACGGAAACGTCCTGCGGTACCCGCAATCCCTGTTTCTGCAAAGCGCTGATGGTGCCCGCCGCCATAAAGTCGCCGCCGACCAAAAACGCGGTGGGCAGATCTTTTCCCTTCTGCTGGTTAAGCCACTCGCTAACCAGCTGTTCCGTTTCGCGCGCGCTAAAGCTCGGCACCACCAGCAGATCGCGCTTGTCGCTGAACGTCAGGTTATGGGCGTGCCACGCGTCGCGGATCCCTGCCAGGCGCAGCTCCATGGTGTAACGGCGCAGGCACAGCACGTTCATCACGTCGCGGTGTCCCATTTCGAACAGGTATTCCGCCGCCCGCTCGCCAATGGCGCGATGGTCCGGCGCTACGGCAGGCAGACGCATGTGGCGGTCACGGCAGTTAATCAGCATGCAGGGTTTTCCCACGTCCACCGCCAGATCGTGGATATGCGGATCGTCAATACCGAGCAAAATGGCTGCCTGGGTGTCCGGCTCGTTCATGCGTGCCAGAAAAAGCTGCGCGTCGCTGTCGTTCTCCTCCAGCGCACAGTAGCGTAGCCGAACCTCGTGCGAAGCCAGCCCTTTGCTGACGCTCTGGATCACGCGGTAGTAAAAGATGTCGGACCGCTCGTCAAAGGCTCGCTGGGGAGCAAAAACCACCAGGCTGTTAAGCAGCAGACGCCCCGCCGCCATGCCATCCATCACCCCCAGCTCCCGTGCGCACGCCAGCACCTTTGCACGCGCTTTTTCGCTGGTGTTCGCTTTGCCCGCCAGCACGCGGGAAACGGTACTGATAGAGAGCTGTGTACGGGCCGCGATTTCGGTGATTTTTAGCCTTTTGTCCATTTTGTGATCTGGCTCCATTTGCGAAATGAAAAAATTTTCATAGCGTATCCGTCAGGTAATAACGGGCATAACGGCCATCATGCCAGAGGGTTTGCGCCCGTTATGAGAAACTTTGCACAAAATCCACTATTGCCCACTCATTTTCTCCCTTAAGGTGAACTTGTCACACAACTTCCATACTAGTTGTATAGCAGCTTAAGGATTCTAAACGGATAGAAATCAAAGGCATAACAATCTGTGTGACACCTGAACCTCCGTCCCCTTAGCGTCCGTCTTGTGGAGAGTAAAATGAGTCAGGACATCAATAACACCGTTGCGACAAGCAAAACCCGTCGCGTCATCAAGAACCTGCGCTGGTACGTGCTGGTGCTGTTTTTACTGGGCGTCACCGTTAACTACATCACCCGAAACTCATTGGGGATCCTCGCGCCGGAACTGAAAGAGAGCCTCGGGATCACCACCGAGCAATACTCCTGGATCGTCGGCGCATTCCAGATCGCCTACACCATTTTCCAGCCCCTGTGCGGCTGGCTGATTGACGTCATCGGCCTGAAGATTGGCTTTATGGTCTGCGCCGGGATCTGGGCGCTGATGTGTATCTTCCACGCGGGGGCCGGAAGCTGGCTGCACCTGGCTATCCTGCGCTTCTTTATGGGGGCCTCTGAGGCCGCCGCAACCCCGGCGAACGCCAAAACCATCGGTGAATGGTTCCCCAAATCGGAACGTCCTGTTGCCGCCGGTTGGGCGGGCGTGGGCTTCTCCATCGGTGCGATGCTGGCCCCGCCAATTATCTACTTTGCTCACGCGTCGTTTGGCTGGCAGGGTGCGTTTATGTTTACCGGCGTGCTGGCGCTGCTGTGGGTGATCCTCTGGTGGGCGTTCTACCACAACCCGGAGCAGCACCCGAACCTGAGCAAGGATGAGCTGGCATTTATCAAGCAGGATAACGAACCGCCTGCGGTCAAACTGCCGTTCCTGACCGCGCTGAAAACCGTCTCGAAAAACAAACGTTTCTACGGTATCGCCATCCCGGCCTTTATGGCGGAACCGGCCTGGGCGGTGTTGAGCTTCTGGGTGCCGCTGTATCTCGCCAAAGAACACGGCATGGACCTGAAGCAGATTGCGATGTTCGCCTGGCTGCCATTCCTCGCTGCTGACCTCGGCAGCGTGGCAAGTGGCTACCTGACGCGATTGTACACCCGCCTGTTCGGCTGCTCCCGCGTTAACTCCGTCGTCGCCAGCTCCGTCTCCGGCGCGTTTCTGATGATTTCTCTGGGCATTGTCGCCATTACCCGCGACCCGTATATCACCATCGTGCTGATCTCCATCGGCGGCTTTGGGCACCAGATTATCTCCTGCATGCTCAGCGCCCTGGTCGTGGAGTCGTTTGATAAGGGCCAGATGGCGACCGTCAACGGCATGCGCGGCTCGGCGGCGTGGATCGCCAGCTTCCTGTTCTCGCTGTTAATCGGTGTGACCGCCGACAAAATCGGCTTTAACCCGCTCTTTATTGCCATGGGCTTCTTTGACCTGATTGGCGCTGTCTTCCTGGTAGCATTTATTGCTGAACGTCGCGCCAAGCGCGCCTGATAGTGGATGTATTGCATATGAAAACCCTGAAAAACTGGACCGTTGATACTCAGTCGGCAAACCATCTGGAACTGCGGGTGGATAACCAGCACCGCCTGTGCCTGTATGTGCTGGAAGAGAACCTGTTCCGCGTGCTGATCAAACGCAAAGGTGAACTGGCGCTGGACCGCACCTGGAGCATCGCCCCGGCGCAAGACGTGCCGTGGGAAGGTCGCCGTCGTGACGATGTCAGTGGCTTTACCTGCCCGGCCTGGACGCTGACGCGGCAGGAAAATACCGTGACGGTGGCGACGGAGCAGCTTCGGGTGACCGTCCACCAGCCCCTGTGGCTGGAGTGGCACTACCGCAATGACGCGGGCGAGTGGCAGCCGCTGGTCAATGACCGTCCGACCAGTGCGTACCTGCTGAACGCCCACGGTGACGGCGTGGCGCACTATCTGAGCCGTCGCAAGGACGAACGTTTCTACGGGCTGGGCGAGAAAGCGGGCGATCTACAGCGCAACGGTAAACGCTACGAGATGCGCAACCTGGATGCGATGGGCTACAACGCCGCCAGCACCGACCCGCTGTACAAGCACATTCCATTCACCCTTACCCGTCGCGACGACGTGAGCTACGGCCTGTTCTACGATAACCTGAGCAGCTGCTGGCTGGATCTGGGCAACGAGATCGACAACTACCACACCGCCTATCGGCGCTGGCAGGCGGAAGCGGGCGATATCGATTACTACATCTTTACCGGCAAGCGCGTACTGGACGTCACCAAAGCCTTCGTGCGCCTGACCGGGAAAACGCTGTTCGGACCGAAATGGAGCCTGGGCTACAGCGGCTCGACCATGCACTATACCGACGCGCCGGACGCGCAAAACCAGCTGATGAACTTTATCCGCCTGTGTGAAGAACACGCGATTCCATGCGACTCGTTCCAGCTCTCCTCCGGCTATACCTCCATTAACGGCAAGCGCTACGTCTTTAACTGGAACCATGACAAAGTGCCGCAGCCGAAGGTGATGAGCCGGGCGTTCCACGATGCCGGGTTAAAGCTGGCCGCCAACATCAAGCCGTGTCTGCTGCAGGATCATCCCCGCTATAACGAAGTGGCGGAACGTGGCCTGTTCATTCGCGACTCAGAAACTGATGCACCTGAACGTTCCAGCTTCTGGGATGACGAAGGGTCGCATCTCGATTTCACCAACCCGCAGACGGTGCAGTGGTGGCAGAACGGTGTGACCACGCAGCTGCTGGAGATGGGGATCGACTCGACCTGGAACGATAACAACGAATACGAAGTATGGGACGGGGAAGCACGCTGTTTTGGCTTCGGCAAAGAGATTGCCATCAAACACATTCGCCCGGTGATGCCGCTGCTGATGATGCGCGCCTCGCTGGAAGCGCAGCAGCGTTTCGCGCCGGAAAAACGTCCGTATCTCATTTCCCGCTCCGGCTGCGCCGGGATGCAGCGCTACGTCCAGACCTGGAGCGGCGATAACCGCACTCACTGGGATACCCTGCGCTATAACATCCGCATGGGGCTGGGCATGAGCCTCTCCGGGCTGTTCAACGTCGGCCACGACGTCGGCGGTTTCTCCGGCGACAAGCCAGACGCCGAGCTGTTCGTGCGCTGGGTGCAAAACGGCGTGATGCATCCGCGCTTTACCATTCACTCGTGGAACGATGACCACACGGTCAACGAGCCGTGGATGTACCCGGGCGTCACCCCCGCTATTCGCGGTGCGATTGAGCTGCGCTACCGTCTGCTGCCCTATCTCTACACCCTGCTCTGGCAGGCGCACGCCGACGACGAACCGATGCTGCGCCCGACCTTCCTCGACCACGAGCACGACGCGCAGACCTTCGAAGAGTGCGATGACTTCCTGCTGGGCCGCGACCTCCTTGTCGCCAGCGTCGTCGAGGCCGGGCAGCGTAAACGCCACGTCTGGCTGCCGGATAACGAAACCGGCTGGTACGATTTCTACACTCACGAATGGTTCGCTGGCGGGCAAGCGATCGTCCTCGACGCGCCGCTGGAGAAACTGCCGCTGCTGGTGCGCGCCGGTGCCGGTCTGCCGCTCAGCGAGCGCATCCGTCACGTGAGCGCCGAAAAAGACGATACCCGCGAGCTGAAGCTGTTCCCGGTGAAAGGCGTCGGCACCACGTCCGGCCTGCTGTTTGAAGATGACGGCGAGTCCTGGGGCTACCAGAACGGCAATGCGCTGTGGGTGGCGTGGGAAATGGTGTGCGACGGGGCAACCGTCAACCTGAACATCAGTGCACGCGGTGATTATCGTCCGGCGTGGAACGCGCTGAAGGTGTCGTTACCGGCGGGGGAAAAACGTAAGCTGCTGGTGAATGGTGAAGAAAGGTGTGATTGGGTGGTGTAGTGCGGCCTGATGCCCTCTCCCACAGGGAGAGGGAATGGAACGTAGGCCGGGTAAGGCGAAGCCGCCACCCGGCTTTTTTTAACTCTCGATACCTTTGCTGCGCAGGTAATCTTCGTAGTTACCGGTGAAGTCCACCACGCGCTCTGGCGTAATTTCGATCACGCGGGTCGCCAGCGAGCTGACGAATTCACGGTCGTGAGAAACGAAGATCAGCGTGCCCTGATACATCTCCAGCGCCATGTTCAGCGATTCGATAGATTCCATATCCAGGTGGTTAGTCGGTTCGTCCATTACCAGGATATTGGGTTTTTCCATCATCAGCTTGCCGAACAGCATGCGACCCTTTTCACCACCGGACAGCACTTTCGCCGGCTTTTTGATGTCGTCCTGACTGAACAGCAGACGACCCAGAATGCTACGCACCGCCTGCTCGTCGTCGCCTTCCTGCTTCCACTGGCTCATCCAGTCAAAGACGGTCAGGTCGTTTTCGAACTCGTATTCATGGTCCTGCGCGTAGTAACCAATCTGCGCGTTTTCTGACCACTTCACGGTGCCGTTGTCCGGCTGCAGTTCACCAACCAGGGTTTTCAGCATGGTGGATTTACCCACGCCGTTGGCACCCAGAATGGCAATTTTCTCGCCCACTTCCAGCAGCAGGTTGAAGTTTTTAAACAGCGGACCTTCATCGAAGCCTTTGGTAAGGGCTTCCACTTCCAGCGCGTTACGGAACAGTTTCTTGTCCTGCTCGAAGCGGATGAACGGGTTCTGACGGCTGGAAGCTTTGACTTCTTCCAGCTTGATTTTGTCGATCTGACGGGCGCGGGACGTCGCCTGACGAGACTTAGAGGCGTTCGCGCTGAAGCGGCTGACGAAGGATTGCAGGTCCGCAATCTGCGCTTTCTTCTTGGCGTTGTCGGCCAGCAGGCGTTCACGCGCCTGGGTCGCAGCCGTCATGTATTCGTCGTAGTTGCCCGGGTACACGCGCAGCTCGCCGTAGTCCAGATCCGCCATGTGCGTACAGACCATGTTCAGGAAGTGACGGTCGTGCGAAATGATGATCATGGTGCTGTCGCGGTCGTTCAGCGTCTGCTCCAGCCAGCGGATGGTGTCGATGTCCAGGTTGTTCGTTGGTTCGTCGAGAAGCAGGATGTCCGGGTTAGAGAACAGCGCCTGCGCCAGCAGGACACGCAGCTTCCAGCCTGGCGCGACTTCACTCATCGGGCCGTAATGCTGTTCAACAGGAATGCCCACGCCCAGCAGCAGCTCGCCCGCACGCGCTTCAGCTGAATAGCCATCCATCTCGCCGTAATGCGTTTCCAGTTCGGCCACTTTGTAGCCGTCCTCTTCGCTCATTTCAGCCAGGGCGTAAATGCGATCGCGCTCCTGCTTCACTTCCCACAGCTCCGCGTGCCCCATGATCACGGTGTCCAGCACGGTGAACTCTTCGAAGGCGAACTGATCCTGACGCAGCTTACCGATGCGCTCGTTCGGATCGAGCGACACGTTGCCAAGCGTCGGCTCCAGGTCGCCGCCGAGGATCTTCATAAAGGTGGATTTTCCGCTACCGTTGGCACCAATCAGGCCGTAACGGTTGCCGCCGCCAAATTTGACGGAAATGTTTTCGAACAGCGGCTTACTGCCAAACTGCATAGTAATATTGTTGCAAAGAAGCAAAATTGATACTCTCTTGTAAGTTACTGAGGTACTTATGAAACAAAACGGAAAAGCATACTCTTACATAAGGTTCTCATCAAAGAAGCAAGAACAAGGTGACTCCGTAAGACGTCAAACTGAGCTTGCAGAACAGTACGCACACATGCATGGCTTGATTCTATCAGATAAGAACTTTCAAGACCTCGGAATCTCAGCATTCAAAGAGGGAAACAGGCCTTCACTGGGCGACATGCTCGAAGCAATCGAGAAAGGACAGATTGAACCCGGTTCAACCATCATCATCGAGTCGTTAGATCGTCTGAGCCGCAGAGGTATTGACGTAACTCAACAGATTATTAAGTCGATTCTGCAACACAACGTCTTTATCGCTTCACTGGTTGATGGTTTATTACTTAATCGTGAATCCGTCAATGACCTCGTGAGTGTCATTAGGATAGCTTTGGCTGCGGACCTTGCCCATAAAGAATCTGAAAAAAAATCGCAGCGCCTGCGTGAAACGAAAAGTCAGCAGCGACAACGAGCGCTAAGCGGTGAGGTTATCAATAAAATCCTGCCTTTCTGGTTAAAACGGAAAGAAGGTAAATTTGTTTTTAGTGACAAAGTTGATACGGTCAGGAGAATCATTGAGTTACGACGTGAAGGGTTTGGAACAAATAAAATCGCTAAAATGTTAAATGACGAAGGCCACAAACCATTACGTTCTGCTGGCTGGAATCATACAACAGTTGGAAAAACAATAAATTCGGTTGCACTTTACGGTGCATATCAAACATCAGAGACAACTAAAGATCGCAAAGTCATTCTGCTTGATATCATAGAGGATTATTATCCTGCTGTTATCAGTAAAGAAGAATTCACGCTCTTGCAGTCTGATCATAAACAAAACAAACCGGGATATAAATCTGAACATAATGCCTTCGCCGGGATATTAAAGCACGAATGCGGCGGCTCACTTGTCAGAAAATTTCACATCGCTTCCGGAAAAACATATCAATACCATGTTTGCGCTAATGCAAGAGATGGAAAATGTAACACAACCAAGAATTTCAAAAATATAGAAAAAGCACTTTACAGGATAATGAAAAAACTTAAACTTGAGAAAAACACCAATTTTGACAGGGCATTACCGTTAGAACAAGAAACAATAAAAAAGAGGATTCAGGAGCTAAATGATATGCTTCTTACTGCGGCCAAGATCCCGAAAAGTGTAATGGAAACGATAAATAACCTTGAAGATAAACTACAAGAAGTTGAAGAAAAAATAAAACAACAGGATCGTATGATTATCTCTGAGCGGGCGTTTGACTTGAAACTATTACAGGATATCAAAGAGCCTCAAGAACTGAATATGATGCTTAAACGAATCATCGAAAATATCATTGTCTATAACATAGGAAAAAAGTGGAGAATAAAGGTTCAGTACAAAAACAAACACGTTCAGAGTTTCCTTTGGGATGGCGAAAACATTACTTTCATTACCGATACTAAAGAAATATTAGATCTCGTTAACTCCTGGGGGTAAATGAGCGTCTATCCTTAGCTCTATCGCCATGCATCGCTCTGTATCTTGTCAGAGCGATTAAAGCAGACTTCAGACTTCGCTCAATATAAAAACCACGTAAAACTTGATACCGAGCGTTTTAGAGCAAGGGTTCAAATTACATCGTATTCATTATGTCTACGAACTGTGCGAGTTGCACCGCTTCTTATCGAAACACCTTTATGGTTGCCGGAAACCCCGCACAAAGTAGATGGTTATGTCTTTCAATCGCAGTATTCAAGACTAAGCGCAGCCCCGCCCCACATTAGCATCAAGCATATGAACCATACAAAAACCCTGTAAATACAATCGACTTAGTAACAATCCCCTCTCTTCCTCTCATGTCAATTGATCGTTTTTATAGATCAATCTTGCAATATTGATAGATATCATAGATCAATGTAAGATTATGATTCTTCGGTTGGTGTTTCTCGTAAACAAGACTCATGGAATGAATACTCTGTCCACAATGGAGTGAGAACGATAGAAGGCATCCAGAATGACTATCCTTATAAAAACCTTAAAAATCATGGCGTCAGGTGTTGTTTTCGTTTCAGGTATAACCACCGCCTCCAGTACCGTCTATTTCTTGCCAGAGGCAAAATCAGCAGGTGTCGCAAGCAGCGACAAAAACGCCCTGATGTTTCTCGGGATGGACAGGGATGTAAATCTGAAGGGGATATGCTTCGCGATGACAAAGCAATCCTCATCAATCATTCCGCTGGTAGATATCACTGCTACAACTGATAACGGCAGATTCACGATGCACGGGTTACGCCCTAATGTCAGTGATACTAAAGAAGTCGCTTGTTCCTTCGGGTCCGAAGCTGGTGATTTCTTGACTGGCATTTCGAAGTCAACAGCCGTTAACGTGAAGCTGGATTTCAATGGCGAGATCCGCAATTACAGTTTCGACACCACAGAGTTCGGAAAAATGTTGACTGCCAATGGGAAAGGCGTGTGGGAAAAAGCAGCTAAAGACTACGCTCAGGGAGTACGTGCACCCGTTTTCTATAGCAGCGGTAGCGAAGCTCCCAAAAACAATGCAGTAACCTCAAACGTCGATACACACAGTTATAAAGCAAGCGATGAGAAACTTAATTCGGTCTGGAAAAGCCTTAGCCCTGAAACCCGAAAACGATTGCTTCCTTCTCAAAGAGAATGGATAAAGCACAAATCCGGCTGCAATAATGAACAGAAATGTCTTACCGACATGACGAACAATCGCATTCGTGAACTGGAGTCTGAAAATGGAAAATAATGCACTGACTTTGGTTTTAAAAAACGATTGGGTAGCATCGTCTTCTGGTAATACCTATACCGGAAAATACACAGTTGGACGGTTTCACCTGACAGATGCGTTCATCGTTGTGTATATGAAGCTGATACATGGAATTGAAATACCCGATTTATGGGTCAGTAGCAGTTTCACTAACATACCAGATACCGATACCCGTAGGGTTATGTATATGGAAGGCTGCGATATGTTATCGAAAGAAACAATGAACGAAATTCGTAATACGGTGAAGTCCCCAACAGACAATATGAAAATACACCGCAATGGCAATCATGTTACCAAAATAGAATTCATGGAAGAACGAAATGAAATCACCCTATGAACGTTATATTAAAATAGCAGTCATAACCGTCGCAATAGCCTACGGCATCAATCTCCTTTACGGGCTGACGCCCCCCCCATATCAGCCTAAAACCCCCGAAGTGAAGGCCAAGGTAAATGCTGATACCGTAACTCAGCAACAACCTGAGCAACCATCCAAACCATCGATAATCGATATACTTCCGCGAATGTATACAACAGGGGAAGTTTATGCGCGGTTTGAACAACATGAATTCAGGGCAACAAATGACTTCAAAAAATGTCAGTTAATGGTAACAGGAAAAATAACTGGTATCGGTACTGTTACTTTCAGAAAAAATCCTGTAGTAACATTGGGTATTCCCGGTTCAGATGAAGGCCTGAAGTTCATATTTGAAGATACGAATTACAATAACGATAAAGTTGCTGCATTGAATATTGGGGATCTGATTATAATCGCCGGGAAGAATGCACGACCTGGAACCTTTGGTGGTATCTTTCTTGATGACTCGAAGATAATGACTGATATGATTTCAAAGAAGAAACGACAAATTTTGGTTGTCAATGGTGGCGTTTACGACCGGGAAATTTGCCAGAAGTAGCGTTGTCCTTGCCCTTGAAATGGAGGGGGAGAATCCCCTCCATCACCCCTTCAACAGGTATTGGCGCAAGCAGGAATCGAGTTTGAAGGGAGCTGCATTGCAAATTGTTTTGCGAAGCATCGCCAGTAAGATGGTACTCGAATTGTGCTTCATAACATTAAAGCAGGGCCTGCCCTGCAAAATGACCAATCCCCATAGACAAAAGCATAGCCATGGTACTCCAGAACGTAATTCTTATGATCGCCCTGACAGGAGAGGCTTTACTCAAAACCGAAGATATATAGCCAAGGACCGCCAGTGAAAAAAGGGTGGAAAGGATTATCAACAAAAAAGCCAGTTTCAGAGGGGAGAGCCATGCCACGATTAAGGGTAACACCGCACCAGCGGAAAAACTCAGGGCAGAAAAGACAGCTGCCTGTAGGGGCTGTGCAGAATTTATATCCGTCAACCCCAGTTCTTCACGGGCATGAGCATCCAGGGCATCTTTGACCATAAGTTGCTCCGCAACCTGCCGGGCAAGCTCTGGCTCCAGTCCACGTTGCATATAAAGTGAAGTCAGTTCCCGCACCTCTCCCTGATAATCAGTTTCCAGCTCCCTTTTTTCCTGGGCAAGTGCTGCGTTTTCGGTATCCGCCTGAGATGAGACGGAAACATATTCCCCTGTAGCCATTGACATAGCTCCGGCAACCAGTCCTGCAACACCTGCAAGTAAAACACCGGAAGGACTGCTATTTGCAGATGCAACCCCAAGAACAAGGCTCGCTGTCGAAACAATTCCGTCATTTGCCCCCAGTACAGCTGCCCTCAGCCATCCCACTTTTTCGATACTATGTCGTTCAAGATGCATATATTTTTTCCTTCAAATACGCATACTCATCGGAATTACGGATAAATAGAAAATGCATTGACGGATAAATGCGCGGTTATAGTCTGTTTTAGCCAACCATTACAGGGCATCTTATCCATCATAAACCTACAGCACTATTCGGTAACGGGATTTTTCCTTTGGCTACGAACGGTGAGGAAGATATGCAGCAACCCCATCGCACCATGTGCCCAGAAATAGGTTTCAATAAATACAGTCAGAAACTTATGCACATGCAGGACGGTTTCTGTCAGCACAGGTGACGTGCCAAGAGCAGTATTGAGAGCAAACCAGAATCCACCACATAATGCAACGCCCAATAGTGCAAGTACACCAAGCCCCTGAACCAGAGCAGCAATCCCACCAGCATGAGCTTCAGGAAGACGGAATGATATCAGCATTTTGATATCTTCAACCACACCTCGAAAATCAAGGACCACCCAGGCAAAATAGTAACGAAATCCTCGTTGTGTCAGCATCCATGCAAGCATGACAAACCCAAGGACAATCAGTGATAACCCAGTGATAACATGGAACCATGTTACGAACCCAGTGAGAGTATAGTCACTAAGCGCATCGCTTTCGGTAAGGTTTGAATTAATAATCTGCAATAAAATCAATACAGCTACGATGATATGCAGCACACGTAGAAATGGTGTGTTTTTGTGAGGAAGAGCATTACGTAAATTTTCGTTCATAATTTAGCCACTTTTTTAAGGTTGGTTGACCACTCAATATTATGCCTTTTTATTAATGATAACCTTAACTTCTCAAAACCAAGATGCACTCAGTAATATCCAAACCATGTTCAAAGGCCCAGTACTCGACAGGTAAATTCAGGTTCCTGAGTGGTTCTTATCGTCGCCAGATAGCCACGAAACAACGCAATGCTGTACAGAATGCTTATATCTGAACGCTTGAAATTCCAAAAGCGACGTGGATCGTACGGCACTTAATCCGACGACCGATGAAGAGTGCAGCCATGACAAAATCCATTCACCAAGCCACATTAGGTGACGTCGGAAATGATCTTCTTACGGCAAAGCACATGGCTTAGAATCCCTGTTCCAGCCTCGAAGAGGATACTGATGATTTATTTGCCGGAAAAAAGCATCTTAATGAGGGTCTCATACCGATGATGAAGACATTACGGGCATCAGTGTGTTAATCAACGGGGAGCAGGTCATCATGACCAACAAACAAAACACAGACTGACGCGTGACCACCAAATATAATTTGGCCCCCTGAATCCACCCCGCGCAACACCAATAGGTACTTAACTTATGTTGAGGCAACAAACTAAAATATGTAGCATTGATAATGCATGTTTGTTACCCCAACATTTTTATATGTATTTTGCAGATAAGATAACGTTGTGAAATTTCCTCACCAGTGCATAGCTATCTGCTTGATTACAGGCACGTGTATCATGTCAGTTCAGGGATATCTTTCCAGCATATCTACCTTCACCGAATAATTCCCGGTCTCAGTCAACACCTAGTTTATTGTGGTATTTTCTCATCAGACTGCCTAGTTTCTGTGCTGCAATTTTCCCGGCGTCAAGACCTTCCTTCTCAGCGGTACTTTCAACGGCAGTTACCTCATCAATTAGAAGTGACATGCCTGCAACATACGTTTCCCTGTCATACCCTTCTACAGGGCTGTTCAGGATGGACTCTGCTGTTGCTTTCAGTTCCCGCATATCTTTCCTGAAGGATGTAACGTCCTCCTCCTTAAGTGCTGCGCGGTAGCTTTTATTCATCATCTTCATGGCATGTTCAACACCGTCAGAACCAGCCATTACACAGGGGGATAAAAGAAGGGTGGCTCCTATCACAACAGTACGCATAATTTTTCTCATAATAGCCTCCATATTGTTTACTCTCGTTTTCACAGTCAGAAGGGGTAATATTGCGCAAAAAAATAATCCCTTCCCAATCTTCTCAAAAAACAGCAGCATTCATATTATTTTTCAGGATTATTTGCCCCCGCAACCAGGACTATTATCACCTTTAAAATAAGGGTCAACATGTGTCATAACATTTAAAACATGATGATTATCTAAAACTGATTTCCTGGCCAAAACAGCAATGTCATGTCCTACTTTCACTGATAAATCACCATCAATTTCCAGATGAACATCAACCACAACAAGGTCCCCCATTTTTCTGGTCTTGAGGTCATGGATGCCTTCGACCCCAGGCGTGGACAATAATGTTGTTTTTATACTATTTTCAGTTTCAATATCCACGGCCCTGTCCATCAAGTCATGAAGCGAATCTGACATAAATGAATATCCCATTCTGGTCACAATCAGTCCCACAACCAGTGCAGCTACCGGATCAAGCAATTTAAACCCTGATAAACTACCAATAATACCAATAGCCACCACCAAAGATGAGGCGGCATCAGAGCGGGCATGCCAGGCATTGGCAACCAGCATAGTGGATTTTACTCGGGTTGCTACTGCCAGCATATAGCGAAAAAGAAGCTCTTTGATAACCAGTGCGGCTAAGGCCACCCACAGAGCAACAATATGTACCTGAGGAATATCATCTGGTTGTTGCATTTTATTTGCTGCTGACCATAACATCCCGATGCCAACAATGAATAAAATTGTCCCCAGAATTAATGATGCACCATTTTCATAACGATGATGCCCGTAGTGATGGTCATCATCGGGATTTTTTTTACTTTTATGATTAGCAATAAGCACCACAAAGTCTGAAACTAAATCAGACAGAGAATGGATACCATCCGCAATAAGCCCCTGAGATCCGGAAAATACGCCAGTAATCACTTGCCCGGATGTCAGAAAACAATTAACAAGCACACTAACCCATGTGCTTTTACGGGCCGCGAGGAAACGCTCATGAGAACTAATATCAATATCATCCGTAAGTTTGTTTACCTGCACCTGAAACTCCTAATAACAGCATCTACAGTTAATACTAAGCAGCCAATACTACCCGGCCAAGTTCAGTTTTGGTATATGAAATTTTGAGGTACTGTGGTGAAAATATAAAAATGGTGAGATTTATTCCTGTAAAGACCGCGCCATGGTGGCGATAACATCTATTTATCATAACGCCTGAACATTAATTTATTCTGAACAGAAGAGAGAAGAAAAGTTGACAGTTATCACAACTATACACTTACGCCCAGTGTGGATGGGTTCAACAAACTAAAATTGCAAACCCGATTAACTGAGGAATTGAGCGCTCTCGAAGAGGAGTTGCTTTCGGGTAGCTGTCAACCATTGCAAAATGGTAAACAACATCCTTTGGGTCCCCAACTGTGTGGCCACTGTAGTGACTGTGGTGGGTGATAGAACTGGTCACATTGATGCCAGACTTTTTCGTGCCGCATGTATGGCACACTGAATTTGATTAAGACCTGCTGAAATGAAACCGGAGTGCTTCAGCTACAGAAACTGACCAAATCGTATACCCCAAGCAAGATCTGAATACCATCCGAACAATATCTCTTTTAGGTATACCTGATAAAGACCATGATACAAAGTATCAATAGGGTTAAATTTGACTCTATTGACAATAAAAACACGCACTGTATCATATGGGTATCAATTTGATATTTAAAAGAGAATGTATAATGAATGTCCGTATCTATTGCCGTGCATCTACCGAAGGCCAACATGCTGATCGTGCATTAGTTAGCCTGCGCGAATTTGCGCAAAGCAAAAACTGGCAAGTAGCCGGAGAATACATTGAGAATGCCAGCGGTGCGAAGCTGGAACGTATGGAACTGATGCGCCTACTTGCGGAAGCACAGCCTGGCGATTTGCTTCTAATTGAAGCGATTGACCGTCTCAGTCGTCTTCAACATGAAGAATGGGCTGAACTCAAAGCTACGTTGAACAGTAAAGGGCTGGTGATCGTATCAATGGACTTACCGACCAGTTGGCAGATGGTTGAAATGTCCGGTAACGACCTAACCAGTGGCATTCTTCGGGCAGTCAATGCAATGCTGATCGATATTCTTGCGACAATGGCACGACAAGATTATGAAACCCGACGTAAACGCCAAGCACAGGGTATCGCAAGAGCAAAACAGGCTGGTTTGTATACGGGGAAAGAAAAAGATATGGAAGCCCGTGAGACTGTTCGCGAAATGCTGGCGCAGAACGTTAAACCAGCCCACATCATGAAAGCGGCAGATATCAGCCGTGCCACGTTTTACCGAATCAAGAATGAGTTAGGAAAATAATTATATTTGTATTAGCTCGGAAGAGTGTTCTGACAGAATGCATTCGAATCTGACCGTCCGCACTGTTCGAGAAGCAGAAGTTTACAGCTCCAACCACTTAATTTTTAACTTCTTGTCCAGATTATCGTTGACACGCAAGTCTTTCAGAATAATATCAATAAAATTCATAAGGCATTGAGTATCCTGTTTTCGAGGAAGTTAGATAAAAGTACCAAGTGGAAAACGCTGTAAACCAGTTCAATCTGATAAGCTACGCTGCAAAAACGCTCATGCCTGATTTATATATATTCGTCATTGGTCGCGCTGGCCTTAAGGACGACTGGATTCAGGTCACGCTCTCAGGTCGATGCTGCGAAGTCCATTCCACTAAGACAGATGGTGCCGCAGAAAAAAGATAATAAATATCATTTCCTTCGAGGGCTGTAGTCTGAGCAATAGAAATCGGCATTTGGTGTGGTTTTATAGTAGCGGTCTACTCTTTGGTAAGCCGTTAGACGTAACTGAAACGGATATAGGTTTAAAACACCAGTCCGAATAATTCACCAAGTAACAGCCGGAAGCTTATCAGGACAGGTCTTCAATGCGTCGTGAACTAGCCGCCAGAATAGTGTGAACATAAATTGCACGCGAATCTTACTTACTGAAAAAGGATAATAATGTATCTGTCTAATTTAAGGATAGCCAACTTCCGAAATTTCGAGACGGTAGATATTCCCCTGGATGGTAACATTGTTTTGCTGGGTGAAAACAGAGTAGGTAAGAGCAACCTGCTGTTCGCTATCCGCCTTGTGATTGATCCAACATTACCTGATTCAGCCAGACAGCTAAAATTATCAGATTTCTGGGATGGTTGCGATTTATCCACTTCCCCTCAAATTGAAATACATCTTGAGTTCGCTGATTTCGACAGCGACGCTTCACTCTCAGCGCTGCTAACCGATTTTCGCATAGCAGAAAACCCAGCCTTGGCGAGACTCAGCTACGTCTTTCGAAAGAAGGAAGATATTGCAGGAGAACCCAAGTCAAGTGAGGATTGTGAATTTATCGTGTTTGGCGGTGGTCAGGAATCACGCACCATCCCCAGTCGCGTTCGTCGCCGGATAGCCATCGATATGCTAGATGCCTTACGAGACGCTGAAGCGCAACTCGCATCATGGCGTAACTCTCCGTTACGTCCTTTACTTGAAGATGCGTTCGGTTCGCTAAGTCGAGTAGATCTGGACAGGGTTGCCAGCGCCCTTGAATCAGCAACGGGTACAATGGAGGCATTCACTCCTATTAAGAATCTTGAGGAATCTCTGCGTGGTGGCATCCTTAATCTTGCCGGTACTGCTCACGATCTTAATGCGCGTCTTCGTTTTGCACCAACAGACCCGCTCAGATTGATGCGCTCACTATCAATGTTCATCGATGACGGAAAAAGAGGAATCACTGAAGCAAGCCTCGGCTCTGCTAATGTGGCATTAATATCTCTTAAACTGGCTGAGTTTGCCTGGCGCCGCGCCAAGAACGAACGAAATTTCTCACTTCTCTGTATTGAAGAACCTGAAGCACACCTGCACCCTCAACTTCAACGGGCTGTTTTTGATAAGCTCTTTAATAATGCCGATAAGGCGCAGTCACTGATTGTAACGAGCCATTCCCCAACTCTGGCAAGCATTGCTCCGCTTCGTTCAGTTGTACGCCTTTGTAGAGATGATTGTGGGCGTACTCACGCTTTTTCCCTAGCTAAACTTCCTGTAACAACTGATGAACTCGATGATATTGAGCGGTACCTCACTGCAACCAGAGCGGAATTACTTTTTGCCAAAGGAGTTATATTTGTGGAAGGTGATGCTGAAGAGGTTTTAATTCCGGGATTTGCAGAAGCCATGGGACTCAACCTTGACGAGCTTGGTATCACTGTATGTAGTGTTGCAGGAGTGAATTTTGAACCTTACGTTAAGCTTGCAGGCAGTTTGGGTATTCGCATAGCTGTTATAACTGATTGGGATCCACTTGACGGAAGCAAACAACCTTTGGGAAAAGCACGAGCCATTAGTATCTGGGATGCTTTCTGTGCTGTCCGTCCAGAAATGCACAAGCTTAGTGCTGAAGAGAAGGCTTGGTTTGTGGATAAAGGTTTTGAGGAGTGTAGCGACGTATGGAAAAAAGCCGGTATATTTCTTAGTCCGCAAACATTTGAAGTTTCTGTAGCAAATACCCCAATCCTGAAAGACGCGCTACTTAATATTCTCGATGCGCAAGGTTTTGGATCACTTAGATCCTCCAGAATTGCCTCCTGGAGAACCGGTCAGGATCCAGAGCCTGCGCAACTCCTCGCGATGATATCTGATATTGGAAAAGGTCGGCTGGCGGCGAAACTCAAGAAAAAAGCCTCCGGCTTAGCACCACCGGAATACATCGCAGCAGCGATTCAGTATGTGGTGTCCAATGTCTGACCGGCACGCACTGTCAATGGCGTTAAGTGAGCTCTCATCGAATAAAGAGCAGTATGGCGCTGCCACCGAGCAAGGACACTGCGTTGTCATTGCCGGCCCCGGTAGTGGTAAGACAAAAACGCTCACGACCGCCATGGCGCGAGCCTTGATGGATGATATTACTGATCCTCGAGGCGTTGCCTGCATTACTTTCAATAATGAGTGTGCAGCTGAACTTGAAGAACGTCTGGCTTGCTTTAGCATTGCCTGCAGCGAACGAAACTTTATTGGTACTGTGCACAGCTTTGCATTAAACCAAGTTTTAATACCCTATTCGCGCTGTATACCTGGTTTGCTACCTAATGACTTTCGAGTGGCGACACGAGACGAGTGCCGTGCCGCAGTTGAGGCTGCTTATCTGGCAAAATTTGGCGCAATCGGGGACCCTCATACCCGGTGGAAGTTTGCAGAAGAAAAGCGGCGTCGGGACGTTAACCGACTGTTACCATCGTGGCGGAGTAACAACCCGGAGCTTGCAGATTTCATCGAATTATATGAAGCACATCTTAGGCGTTCAGGTCTTATTGACTTTGATGATATGCCGCTAATCGCCTTCCGTATGCTCAGAGAGCATGACTGGATCTGTAATGGTATTCGGTCTCGCTATCCCGTCTTATTCGTAGACGAATATCAGGATCTGGGACATGCCCTTCATGAACTAGTGTTGCTGCTGTGCTTTGATGCCGGAATACGGCTTTTTGCGGTAGGTGATGCTGACCAATCCATTTATGGATTCAATGGTGCAAATCCGCGATTGTTGGATAGCCTCGTTTCACGTGCAGATGTGAAAACGTTCCGTCTTCGCTTCAACTATCGGTCCGGCGCTAAAATCATTAGGGCATCAATGGGAGCACTGGGAGAAGAGCGTAATTATCGTGGGCCAGATGGAACGGCAGAAGGAGAAATAGGATTTCACGGAGTAGAAGGTGATTATGAAAAACAGGCACGTTATATCGCTCAGGATTTAATCCCCTCCCTGACAGCACGGGGATTTAAACCTGAGCGCATCGGAGTACTTTACCGGGCAGCTTGGCTCGGAGATAAAGTTGCGGATGCGCTTAAAGCCGAGGGCATCGCACTCATGCGTACTGACACCAATGCATTAATAAAACGCAATTCACGCCTTGCCCGCTTCATCGAGGCCTGCAGCCAGTGGGTAACAGGGGGATGGAAAGAAGCGTCCCCTGCCTTTAATTTGCTGCTGGGTCAGGCACTTTCTTTAGTCTATGGCCGCCGTGCAAGCCGTACTGAAGAACAAGTGCTCACCGTACAACTCATCACATTTTTACGAAGCGGAATTGATCAGGCTGAAACTGCTCATCAATGGCTTTTGCGATTCGACAAAGAACTTATTTCCGGCTGGCAGATAATCACGGAGAATCCCCAGGTTGAGTGGAATGTTGTTAAAGAGCTACTGAAACGAACCGATCCTGCATTAAAGCAAGATATGGCTCTGATCGTATTTGCCGGAAAGGAAGAAAGTACCAGACGAATTACACTGAGCACTCTACATAGTGCAAAAGGCCGAGAATTTGATGTCGCCATTATGTTTGGCGTTAACAAGTATGATTTTCCGGGTAAACGCGACCTTGTTTCAGACAATGCATTACGCGAGGCACGGCGGTTGTTTTATGTCGGCGTTACACGACCACGCAAAGAGTTGCACATGGTTTATAGAAAAGGTGAACATTCCCCTTGGATTGCGGAACTCTATCATCGCAGCCAGCAGACTTAGCATCCGGTCTGACGAGTGGTTCAGTCGCTATAAGTCATAGCTTACGAATAATCGTGAGTACCGTATAGTGGATCGTCTGCTTCTGCAGTTCTTTATCGCCATGAAACTATCTTGTGACCCAGGAGCCAAATAAGGAAAGATTATTCACTCAGATAGCGATTTACCTGCACCCCATTGGCTAAAATTAATCGCCGTAACAGTAACAACGTCCGCTGCAGGCACGGAGAGGAATGTTAAATTTAGTCCGGCTCTTTACCAAAGCTGAGTCAGGCCAAATCTGAGCCAATATTTTTTTCGATTCTGACCGGGCAGGTTCATTGAACAGAGAGTTCTTAAGGATGTGGATACATAAAACATTCACTTCGTTAGTGTACATTGCTTCAAACGTTAAAGTGAGGTACTGAATTACGAGCGAAGCGAGTTCCGTCAAGCGAAGCGAAGACGGATAGTTAATGCTGGTTAAAAAACATACGGAAATGTACTGTTTTCTCTATATATAAAATATAAATATTATAAACAGTACATCGTACACAGACACTCACTTCGTTCGTGTCCCTCGCTGCGCTCGGAATTTTGAAGGAATGTATTATTCTATAAGCAAAGCAATTATCGTTGAACTCTCATGCAACTGACCGAAGCATAAAGTTAACCAGTAACAAATCATGCCTTAAAACGCCCTGAGCGAGGCTGTAAGCAATTTTCATGATGTGGGTAATGCGATTGCATGTCTCGGGAAGAAAAACGCTCTACGGGCTTCCTGTGCGATATTTACGAATTCAGTGCTTTACGACTCAATTTCGATGTTGAGTACATGCGTGTTCCCTTCCCTGTTTGCGCTTTACCGCGTTCTTTTGCCAGGTAAGAAAGCCAGAAGACCGGACCTTCGAGTGTTGAAGGATTTTCACGATGAATGACGTAGTGATCTGGATAGTCTTTAGTGGCTTTAGACAAGTTTACCAGCGTTGCTTTACCACCTGTCAGTTTCATCCAGATTTCCGTAATAATACCAGCGATCCCTCTTTCTGGCGTTCCAAACCATCTTACCGAACGATGTGGAAGTGCAATCCAGCAATGGTAATGGGGTTGTGAAGCCTTTTCCTGTTCGCAAACCCAACCGTAAGCAAAATCAATGATAGGTTCTGATAACCCGTTGTTTCCAGACTCCAGGCGGTCACGTAATCGTTTGAACAGGTTGCGTATGTATTTGTTACCTGCTTCAACAGAAGTGAACTCAGGGAGGTGGAGATCAAAACGGGTCAGGAACACTCGACTGTAGAGCTTCAGGATTGCGTTCAGTTCGTTGATTGTTGACATAAGTATGTCATGACGAACACCAGAGCCGATTCTTGTGTTAATCCGGTATTCATGACCATCATGAACAAAGGAGTTCCCATTGATGGTTTTGTAACGTCCGTATTCATGGTAGACGGTACGAAAACTTGTTGTCGATAAAATCGACGATTCGAACAGGGTTTGTGATTGTTGCATCATTGTTAAATTAACCTTTTTGTATTCAGAAAGAGATCACACCTCCTACATAGTTACTACCTAAAACCACGGTAAAACGATGGCATTTGCGATAGCGCAAAGCCGCCTTGTATCTGACGTTGGGGATGTTTTGGAGGAGAGAAATACTACGGAACAAAGCTTACGGATATATTTATTCAACATTACATCATAACAGCAAGAAAAAAAAATGCAATTTAAAATTTATCCGTGCTGAACAGTGTGTCCGATCTGCGGGTTGACCTTATGATATTCTTGGGTTGAGTGGTAAAAACCACCAGGCCAGTATAAGGATATTGGCCCAAATGAAACCAAAATTTTAAACAACGAAGACTGACCAAAGTACGCAAGCAGGATGAAAGAAACTTCTCTCCGCATCTCTTAATTTCCCCCTTTGAAACTATATGGTGACGTTGCTGGTAACTAACACGGGGAGATTCCTGCGAAAAGTGTGATAAACACGGCATTATGCCACAATTCCGAATTGAGATCCCGTGTTGCGGCAATCCACTAAACTTTAACAAAATCGAAAAAAATGTGATTTCGTACACATCTGAATTCCCTGCGAGCGGGAATGCACATATAATGCGCTCCCATCATAGATTCAGACTTATCAACTCATCGCCTGAATGGCTTAGATACCTCGCACAACATGAACATGAAATTAACAACGCTTTTTGCGGCGGCGTTAGCCGTAGTAGGTTTTTGTAAGACCGCGTCTGCGGTGACGTATCCCCTGCCGACAGACGGAAGCCGTCTGGTGGGCGAAAACCAGGTGGTGACGGTACCAGAAGGTAACTCTCAGCCGCTGGAGTATTTCGCCGCACAGTACCAGCTGGGCCTGTCCAACATGCTGGAAGCAAACCCGGGCGTTGACCCGTATCTGCCAAAAGCGGGTACCGTACTGAATATTCCTCAGCAGCTGATCCTGCCGGATACCGTTCATGAAGGTATCGTCATTAACAGCGCCGAAATGCGTCTGTATTACTACCCGAAAGGCACCAACACCGTTATCGTGCTGCCAATCGGTATCGGCCAGCTGGGTAAAGACACCCCAATGAACTGGACCACCAAAGTTGAGCGTAAGAAAGCGGGCCCAACCTGGACCCCTACCGCCAAAATGCACGCAGAATACATTGCTGCCGGCGAACCGCTGCCAGCCGTTGTGCCAGCCGGCCCGGATAACCCGATGGGTCTGTACGCGCTGTACATTGGCCGTCTGTACGCAATTCACGGCACCAACGCCAACTTCGGTATCGGCCTGCGCGTAAGCCACGGCTGCGTGCGTCTGCGTAACGACGACATCAAGTTCCTGTTCGAAAACGTGCCGGTCGGTACGCGCGTGCAGTTCATTAACGAACCGGTAAAAGCGACCACTGAGCCAGACGGTAGCCGTTACATTGAAGTGCACAACCCGCTGTCTACCAGCGAAGACCAGATCAACAACAACGAAGTCGTCCCTGTGACGCTGAACAGCGCGGTGCAGGCGGTGACCTCTCAGCCTGACGTGGAAACGACCATCGTTGACCAGGCCGTGCAGAACCGCTCCGGTATGCCGGTGCGTTTGAACTAATAACGAGCATTAAAAAAGCGGGCTTCGATGCCCGCTTTTTTTTACCCGTTATTCACGATAACTATCCCCCCGTGGTCGTACCGATAGTGGCAGTGGGCATATTCCAGCGGCGTGCCATCTTCCAGATAAATGACCTGCTCCACCTCCAGCACCGGATCGGTTTCCTCGCAGACCAGATGTTGCCTGTCCAGCGCATTGGGTTTTAGCGCCCGCACCACCCTGTATGACCCCATAATTTTCAGCCCCAGCGTCTCCTGAACATACTGAAACACCGAACCGTCAAGATGGCTTTTCGTCAGGCCGGGCACCAGGGTCATCGGCATTACCGTTGAATCCAGCGACATCGGTTCACCGTTTAATAAACGCAGGCGAATAAAATCATAGACCGGCGCATCGGCATTAATCATCAGCGACGCCTGCTCTTTCTCGTTCGGGAAGCGCAGTTCAAAATGCACCACCTGGCTCGTGACCGTACCCAGATGTTCCCAGGTTTTGGTGGCACCAAAATAGTCGCTGCCGGAGAGATCCCACTGGGAAAGCTGAAGGAAGTTTTTGCGGATAAAGGTGCCCTGCCCCTGACGGGTATAAACCAGACCTTCGACAATCAGCTGGCGCATCGCCTGCTGGATGGTCATCCGGCTGGTGCTGAACTCCGCCGCCAGCGCAAACTGGTCCGGCAGGGGTTCATTGGCGGCGTACTGCTGGCTGATAATGCGTTTTTTAATTTCCCGCGCTATGGTGATGTACTTCGCCGCCATCGTCCTTCCTTTCAATTAGTTTTCTATCCCGCTGTTTTTCAACGCCACTCGCTCGGCAATCTTGAGGAAAGGCAGGTAGAAGAATACACCAAAAACAATGATTGCCAACTGCACCACCACCGCCCGCCAGTCCCCTGCCGTGGCCAGCCAGGCGCTCAGAATCGGCGGCGTGGTCCACGGGATCATCACCACGCAGCGCGACATTAACCCCAGCGTGGTGCAGAGCCAGGCAACGTAAATGCCAATCGCGGGCAACAGCACAAACGGGATCATCAGCGGCAGGTTAAAGACAATCGGCAGGCCAAAAATCACCGGCTCGTTGATGTTGAATAAACCGGGCGCCAGCGACAGGCGCGCCACCTGCTTCGCCGACTTCTGCCGGGAGAAGATAAAGATGGCGATCAGCAGCGAAATGGTGCTGCCCGTCCCGCCCACCATGCCAAACGTCGGCACGAAGATGTTGTTGATGATATGCGGGATGGGCTGGCCATTGGCAAAGGCCAGCATGTTCTCGTTGGTGTTGATCAGCAGGAACGGTTCCAGTACCACGCTGTTGACCACCGACTGATGAATCCCTAGCGTGAACAGGAAGTTACCGAAGCTGTAGATAAAAATCGTTCCCGGCAGGCTGGTGTTGATCAGCCGCAGCGGCTGCTGGATAAAGGTCGTGATGAGATGGATCAGGTCCGTGTGCAGCACGTTTGCCAGCAGTGCTGCCAGCACGGCAAATACTGACAATGTCAGAATGGTTGGGATCAGCGCGGTAAAGGATTTACTCACCGCCGGAGGCACATTTTCCCCCAGCGAAATGTGCAGCGCCTTGAGCCGCGAAATGGCAATAAACAGCTCCGTTGAGAGTAGCCCGATCAGCACTCCGGCAAAAATCCCGGTAGAGCCGATATTGGCGAACGTCAGTACCTGAGTGACGTTCACCGTGGTCTCGCTGCCGACGGGCGTCAACTGCAGGCGCATCGGCATCATGATGATAAAACTGCTGACGGCGATAACCACTGCCGAGACCGGATTGTCGAAATCTTTATTGCGCGCCAGCGACCAGGCAATCATCGGGGCCAGCAGCAGCGCGGCGATATTCAGCGTGCCGTTGATTATCGCCTCCCCCCATACCTTAAACTGCGTGAGCGTGTCGCCGTCAAAAATCCACGGGAACACCACGTTGTTCACCAGCACCGCCAGACCGGCGAGGATGAAAATCGGCATCACCGTGGCGAAGGCATCGCGCAGGGAGCGCAGGTGCACCTGGTTTGCCAGGCGCGCCGAGAACTCAACAAATTTATCGACAAAGGACTGCATATGCGGTGTGATTTTTGTTTCAGACATAGCGGATAGTTCCCATCAATCAGTCACAAAAACGGCCCGGCAGCGTACGGCTTACATCTCGCGTCCGTTGGTATGAATGACCTGTTTCAGCCAGGCGTAGCTTTTCTTCGGCACGCGCTTCAGGTCTTTCAGGTCGTGGTTTTCTCGGTTGACGTAGACCACGCCGTAGCGCTTACGCATGTCGCCCTGGGAGCTGAGAATGTCGATTAACCCCCAGCCGAGGTAGCCGATGACCTCTGCGCCATCTTCGAACATCGCCGCTTTCATTGCGTCGATATGCGCCCGGTGGTAGTCGATGCGGTAGGTGTCCTCAATCGGGTTGACGCCGTCCCAGGACTCAATCACGCCAATACCGTTTTCAATCGGGAAGACCGGCATCCGCCAGTCGTTGGCGTAGCGGGTGATGATGGTGCGAAAGCCCATAGGGTCGATCTGCCAGTTCCACTCGGTGGCTTTCAGGTACGGGTTATTTTTCTCACCGTGTAGCAGGTAATAGTTGACCGGCGTGCCTTCCGGGATGGCATCGCTGTCCAGCGTTTTGCTGGCGTAATAGCTGAAGGCCATAAAGTCGTTTTTGGTGCGCGCCAGCAGCGCTAAATCTTCGTCGCGGTAGATATCGCCAAAGCCTTCCTGCTCCACCACCGCCATCACCGCCGGGCTGTAACCCTGACCCGCAAAAACGCGCAGCAGGTTCTGGTTGAGGAATTCATCGTACTGCTGGGCGCAGAAGATATCGCGCGGTTTGCAGGTCGCCGGGTAAATCAGCTGGTGCGCCAGCATGCCGCCCATCAGCTGGCCCGGTTTGGTCTGGTGCAGATACTCGGTCAGCGACATATGCGCCACCATCGCATGGTGCTGTAACTCATAGAGCTCGCGAAGAGTTTGCTCCCCTTTCAGGTAACCGGAAATGCGGAAGGCTTCCGGCATATGGAAAATGTTCTGCTCGTTGAAGGTCAGCCAGTACTTCACCCGGTCGCCAAAGCAGTCGATCATCTTCTTGCCGTAGCGGATAAAGGCCTCCATCACGCGGCGATCGTTAAATCCGTTGTACTCCTGCGCCAGCGCCAACGGCATATCGAAGTGATAGAGGCAGATCATCGGCTCGATGCCGCGCGCGATAAGATCGTCAATAAATCGGTCGTAAAAGGCGATCCCCTCGTCGTTGAACGCGCCATCACCCTGCGGGCAGACACGGCTCCATGAGATCTGAAAGCGGTAGCAGTTCATGCCCAGATCCTGCATCAGGTCGAAATCTTCCCTGTAGCGGTGGTAGGAGTCGGTCGCCACTTTCCAGTCGGAGATATTTTCCCCGGCTTCACGAATGTCGTAGACCGACATGCCCTTTCCGCCCTCGTTCCATGCCCCTTCCGTCTGCATGCTGGAGACCGAGTTGCCCCATAAAAAATTGGCTGGCAGCGATGTATTCATGCTCTCTCCCTATATGACTAGTCATTTTAAATTTCATGACTAGTCATATAGGCGAAGATGAAAAGGTGATCAAAGGGGAGGATCGTTTTTTGTGAGATGGATTGAAATAATGCCTACGGAAAGTAGCCCCGGTAAGCGAAGCGCCACCGGGGAGAGGACGGTTATTGCTGTGCAAGCTGGTTACGACGATATTCCCCCTGGCGCTCAAGCATCCAGCCCGGGTATTCCCCCGGCAACGCGCTGACGGCATCAAGCTTTTTAAGCTCGTCTTCGCTTAAGCGGATCCCGGTTGCGGCGATATTGTCATTCAACTGATCGACGCGTTTCGCGCCCACGATCACGCTAGTTACCGCTTTCTGATGAAGCAGCCACGCCAGCGCGATCTGCGCGACGGAGACGCCTTTGCTTTCGGCAATCGTGCGCATTACATCCACGCAGTCGAAGGCGCGATCTTTATTGACCGGCGGGAAGTCAAACTCCAGACGGCGCCCGCCCGATTCGCTCTGCCCGTTGCGATCGTATTTCCCGCTCAGCAGACCGCCCGCCAGCGGGCTCCAGACCATCAGCCCGACGCCTTCGCTCTGCATCATCGGCACCAGCTCGCGCTCAAGATCGCGCCCGGCGATGGTGTAATACGCCTGCAACGACGCGAAGCGTGCCAGCCCCAGACGCTCGGAGATGCCAAGCGCTTTGGCAATCTGCCACGCTGCCCAGTTCGAGACGCCGATATAGCGCACGTGGCCGTGCTGTACCAGGGTATCCAGCGCACGGAGCGTCTCTTCAATGGGGGTGGCAGGGTCAAAGCCGTGCAGCTGGTAGAGATCGATATGATCCAGCTGCAGGCGGCGCAGACTCTCCTTCACGCTGCCGATGATGTGATACCGCGAGCTGCCGCGCGAGTTCACGCCCGCGGTGCCGGTTTCACCGAACACTTTGGTCGCGACTACCACGTTCTCCCGCGGAACTTTCAGGTTCTTCAGCGCCTGGCCGGTGATCTCCTCCGAGCGCCCTTCCGAGTAAACGTCGGCGGTGTCGATAAAGTTGATCCCGGCATCCAGCGCGCGGCCCACCAGCTGTTCGGCCTCGCTCTGCTGCAGCTGGCCAATCTTGCCCCACATGCCGCCTTCTCCGCCGAAGGTCATGGTCCCGAGGCAGAGTTCAGAAACAAACAGACCGGTGTTGCCCAGTTTTTGATAACGCATAAGTCATTCCTCACATGTCGAATGGGTGCCAGTTAGTTATACCCGCCCCTCTGTCATCGCGAATGTGGCGTTCCTGTCCGTTTCTTGCCCAATCCTCTGAATTTATCCGCGCGGGGCGTCGCCAAAGACGCTGTAATCCGGGAGCTGCACCTGCTGATACGGCTCCCAGCCGCCGCCAAGCGCCTTGTAGAGCGCCACCAGGTCGAGCGCGCTTTGTACCTGCGCCTGAGCGCGCTGCTGCTGAGCCTGGGCGAGCTGACGCTGGGCATCCAGTACGTCGATAAAGCTGGCGATGCCCTGTCGGTAACTGTCGCTGGCTAAGTCAAAGGCGTTTTGCAGGGCGTCGATCGTTTTTGCGAGGCCGGCTTCACGCTGCTGGTCGGTGCGGTAGCTGACGAGCGCGTTTTCAACATCGCCGAGCGCGGTGAGCACCGTCTGCCGATAGTCCAGCACCGCTGCCCCCTGCTGCGCGCGCGCCACCTTCACGCTGGAGACCAGTCGTCCGCCCTGGAAGATCGGAATAGAAACCTGCGGACCGAAGCTGTAGAAATGGCTGCTCCAGTCGGTCAGCCAGTTGGTTTCGCTGTTACGCAGGCCAAACTGCCCGGAGAGGGTAAAGCTCGGGAACAGCTCGGCCACCGAGACGCCGATTTGCGCCGTGTCGGCATGAAGATTCGCCTCCGCCTCACGCACGTCCGGACGACGGCGCGCCAGCGTGGACGGAATGCCCGTTTGCACGATATCCGGCAGCGCAGGCATTGGCTGCGCTGACTGGAGTTCGGCATCCAAAGCGCCCGGCGGCTTGCCGAGGAGGATTGCCAGGCCGTTCATCGCCTGCCGCGCCTGCGCCTGATATTGCGGCAGTTGCGCTTCCAGATTTCCCAGCTGCGCCCGGGCATTTTCTACGTCCATCTGTGGCGAGAGCCCGCCGCGCTGGCGGCTTTCGGTGAGATCCAGCGTCTGCTGCGCGCTCTCAATCTGGGTATTCAGGGTGGCGATAATGCTCTGCGCGCCGCGCAGCTGTAGCCACGCCCGCGCCACTTCCGCTTCCAGCGACACCAGCGCGTCGTTACGCTGCTCGATAGCCGCCTTCTGCTGGGCTTCCGCGGCTTCCACCTGACGGCGCACCTTGCCCCACAGGTCAATTTCCCACTGGGCGTCGAAACTGCCCTGGTAGAGGTTGATAGGCTGCGTCAGCGGGCCTAACGCGCCCCGCAGGGCTGGATCGACATTATCCAGCTGGTCATACACGCCGTGGGATTTCAGCTCGCCTTCCAGCCCGAGCTGTTGGCGCGTCGCCTGTAGATTGCCATTAACCGACGGGAAAAATGCTCCGCCTGCCTGATTAATCTGTTCACGTGCCCCGGCAATGCGTAGCACCGTTTGCTGCAGGGTCAGGTTTCCGGCAATAGCCCGTTCAACGAGGCTATCGAGCTGCGGCGAGCCGAAGGTTTTCCACCAGCGCGGGTTGGTCGCAGCGGAGGTGGTTAGCGATTTCACGCCGCTGTCGCCCTTATCGTTCCAGTGCGTGACGGCCGGCGGCGCGGGTGGCTGGTAATCCGGTCCCACGGCACAGCCAGCCAGCAGCATTATCATCAGGGGGTGTAAACGTCTGTGTATCATCAATGTGCTCCTGCACTCCCCTCGCTCTTAACCGGCGAGAGCAACAAACAAAACGGAATTAGTAACAAGGCCACCACGCTCAGCAGGGTGAAGACGTCGATGTAGGCCAGGAAGCGCGACTGCTCGATCATGGTCTGGTACATCCGCCCGGTGGCAATGCCGGTTGGGTCACCCACCTGAGTCGTGAAGTTCTGGATCGCCTGGGCGCTTTCGCGTATCGCCTGCTGAAACTGCTCGTTAAACGGTGAAGCGTGATACGCCAGATGCGCGCTATGGGCCTGCGAGCGCTCGGTAATGGCCGCCGTCGAGAGCGAAATCCCAATCGAGCCCGCCACGTTGCGGAACATGGTAAACAGCGCCGCCGCGTCGGCGTTGAGCCGTCTCGGTATCGAGATGAAGGCAATCGTGGTGAGCGGCACAAACAGGAACCCCAGCCCAATCGACTGAGCGCTGCGGAACAGCACCAGGGTCTCGAAGTCGATATCCGGCGTCAGCGTGCGCGACCAGAAGAACGACACCGCCAGGCAGGTAAAGCCAAAGGCGATAATCCAGCGCGTCTGCACCACCGGCATGAGCTTCAGCACCAGCGGGATGGTGAGTACAATCAGCACCGCGCCGGGCGACAGCACCAGCCCGGACCAGGTGGCGGTATAGCCCAGATCCTGCTGCGCCAGCTGCGGGATCACCACCGAGCTGCCGTATAAAATCATCGCCATCCCAGCCATTAACAGGCTGGAGATCGCGAAGTTGCGGTCTTTCAGGCAGTACAGATCCACCACCGGCTTTCTGGCATACACCAGCCAGTAGATCGCGCCGATGATGCCGATCAGCGTCAGCACGGCGAAAGTGCGGATAAAGTTTGAGTAGAACCAGTCTTCATCCTCTCCCCGGTCCAGCATCACCTGCAAACAACCGAGCCCTAAGGCGATCAGCCCGATCCCCGTCCAGTCGATGGTTAGCTTCTCTTTCGATTTACTCTCCCACGGCGGATCTTCCAGCAGCTGATAGATCGCCAGTACCGTGACGATCCCCACCGGGATGTTGATAAAGAACACCCAGCGCCAGGAGTAGTTGTCGGTGATCCAGCCGCCGAGCGTCGGGCCAAGCACCGGCGCAACGATAATCGCAATAGAGGAGAGACCAAACGCTTTGCCCCGGTCCTCCGGCTTGAAGTAGTCGAGCAGCACCGACTGCTGGGTAGGCTGCAACCCGCCGCCAAAGAAACCCTGCATCACGCGGAACAGGATGATCTGCCACAGCTCGGTGGCGATCCCGCACAGGAACGAGCAGACGGTGAACATCACAATGCAGATTAAGAAGAACTGCTTGCGGCCAAACACCCGGCTCAGAAACGCCGAGATGGGCAGCACGATGCCGTTCGCCACCAGATAGCTGGTTAAAACCCAGGTCGATTCGTCATAGCTGGAGGAGAGCGAACCCGCGACGTGCGGCAGCGCCACGTTAACGATGGTGGTGTCCAGAATTTCCATAAACACCGCCAGGGTGACAACAATCGCCACCGCCCACGGGTTACTGGCGGGTTTCCAGCTGTCGTGGCTATGATCCGTCATTCCACTGTCACCTTCGGCGCCACCGACAGCCCCAGCGGCAGCGGTTTATTCGGGTCGAGTCCCTTATCAATCACGATTTTCACCGGCACGCGCTGCACAATTTTGACGAAGTTGCCGGTGGCATTTTCTGCCGGGAAAGCGGAGAAGCGTGAGCCACTGCCCTGCTGAATACTGTCGACGTGGCCCTCAAGTTCCATATCCGGCCACGCATCCACGGAGACGGTGACCTTATCGCCGGGCTTCATGCGTTCAAGCTGTGACTCTTTAAAGTTCGCCACCACCCATACGTTAGGGGAAACCAGTGAGAACAGCGCGGTGCCCGCCTGCACCAGCGTCCCGGGCTGCACGTTGCGTTTGGTGACAAAGCCGTCGAACGGGGCGCGGACTTCGGTGTAGGAGAGATTCAGATTGGCCGTTTCGAGCTGCGCTTTCGCCTGCTCGACCTGACGCTCACGTGCTTCAACGTTGGTTTCCTGCTGGCGAATTTGCAGTTGAACCTGCTCCGCCACTTCCAGCTGCGCCTGGGCGCTGGCCAGTGCAGCCTGCGCGCTGCGCAGCTGTGCGTTCGCAGAATCAATACTTTGTTGCGTGGTCGCCCGCGGGTCGACGCCGCGTTGACGACGGTACTCCGCCTGCGCGTTCGCCAGATCGGCCTGCGCTTTCAGTACCTGCGCTTTCGCTTCGTCGCGCTGGGCAGGATACTGCACTTTTGAGAGCGCCAGCTGCGCCTGGGCCTGATGGAGCTGCGCGATAGCCAGTCCAAGCTGAGCCTGAGCCTGATCGCGCTGGGCGGTGGTATCGCGTGGATCGATAACCACCAGCAGATCGCCTTTTTTCACGCGCTGGTTATCGCGCACGTGCAGCCCGGTGACATAGCCCGCAGTTTTGGGGGCAATCGTCACCACATCGCCATCGGTAAAGGCGTCGTCAGTTGTCTCTTCGTTACGGGTTAAAAACCACCAGACCAGCGCCACGACAACCATCACTACCACGACAATGCCGAGGATAATTAACGGTTTTTTGCCCGGTCGCTTACGTTCATTATTGTTGTTTTCCTGCTCGTCAGCAGGCGTTTTTTGATCTTCAGCCATAGTTCAGCAACGGTCCTGTCAGTGAGCGGCATCACACTATGCCGTTCACTAAAGCTAGGACGTTGCTATACGTTTGCCAGGAAAAACTGACAAATTGCGCACTATATGAGAAGGAATAATCCGAAACCGATCGCCGCAGCCCACACCAGCATGGGGAGGGACCAGAGATGGAAGCGCCACCAGATACGACGATCGCTGGCCATACGCAGGGCGATGAGGTTTGCCAGCGAGCCGGGCAGCAGCCCAAACCCGCCAATGTTCACCGCCCAGGCCAGAAGGGTGTCAGGCGGAACATAGTTGAGCAGCAGAATGGTGGAAGGCACGTTGCTGATAAACTGCGACAGGCCAATGGCCGTCAGCCACAGACCCGGCTGAGACAGCGTGCTGACGCTGTGCAACACGTTTTGCAGCACCGGAAGCTGGATAAGAAGATGCACATCAATAAACATCGCCATAAAGACCAGCAGCAGCGTCCAGTCCACGCTCACCAGCACCCGGCGTGCCAGCACGACAAAGCCTGCGGCGACCAGTAGCACACCCGCCAGCTCAACCTTCAGTTCCAGCGCGATGAGAAAGACGATGTACAACCCGAGGCAGCTCCAGACCAGACGCGGCTGCCACTGCGGGCCCGCGGTTCCGCTATGGTACTGCAGTTTTTTATCCGGAAAAGCAAACCAGCATACCGCCAGTAGCGACAGCATCATCACCAGTGCCAGCGGGGCCATTTGCCAGGTAAAGGCGGCAAACGACAGGCCGGACCGCCCCCAGAGCAGGATATTTTGCGGGTTGCCGATAGGGGTCAACAGAGAACCGGCGTTCACGGCCAGCGCTTCAAAGATGATCAGCCGGCTGACCGGGATCTCGCAAAGCCTGCGTAGCGTCAGCGTGAGGGGCACGATGATAAACAATGCCACATCGTTGGTCAGAAACGTCGACAGCACCGCAGCGGAGAAGACCATAAACAGCGCCAGCCTGCGCTCGGTGGCAAAACGGCGCACCATTTTACGGCCCAGCACGTCAAAATAGCCGCTCAGCTCAACCCCTTTGGTCAGCATCATTAACCCACTCAGGGTAATGATGGTGCGCCAGTCAATGGCGGCAACCCAGGCGCGGGGCGCAAACGGCACAAAGAGGCTTAACCCTGCGCCAATGATTAATAAGAGATGGAAGAAACGATCGCGTGCCAGGGCATGCAGTCCGGGGATTTTCATTCAGCGGAGGGACCGTATTTAAGGGTAAATTCACGAAACTTCACCAGCGTCTCTTCACTTACGTGGTGCTCCATTCCTTCCGCATCCCGGCGGGCAATCTCCGGGCTAACGCCCAGTACCAGTAAAAAGTTCTCGACCAACTGGTGACGCTCGCGGCTCTCCTGCGCAAGCTTCTCCCCTTCCGGCGTCAGAAATACACCGCGCCAGGGGATCATTTCAATTAAGCCCACCGAAGCCAGACGTTTTAACATTTTAGCCACTGTCGGCTGTGATACCCCCAGTCTGGCGGCCATATCGACCTGCCGCGCTTCCCCGACTTCACGGATCAGATCGGAAATCAGCTCAACATAGTCATCAATCAGTTCACGACGGTGCGCTTCACGGACCTGGCGAAACCCTTCGACATGTTCTTCAACATTCACCAGCTGCGTCGTTTTTCTGATTGTTGGCTTACCTGCGCGACGGTTCATTGTACTTCCTCAGTGGGGTGACGCTTCCAGCGCCCGGTATCGAGAGCGCACATTGTAAACCATCCCTCTGCAAGCACAAAAAATTAACGAAATAGCCATAGCTATACAATATAGCCTGTGCTATATCTGTATGTAATGCAGTCACCCTTCACGGATCGAAGGGATCAAAAATCAGGAGGTCTTATGAACGAATTCAAGAGGTGTATGACCGTGTTTACCCACTCTCCCTTTAAAGTGCGCTTGATGCTGTTGAACATGCTGTGCGATATGTTTAACAACAAACCGCATCAGGACGACAAACCTTCCCACTAAGCGGCGTTGCGGTACGCCGCTTCATCTCTGCGTCACATTCCTGCTGTAAACTGGCTTCCGGCCGCCCTATTCCCGATCTTTTTTACGGATTTGCAATCCTCTTCGCAAAACATCTGTTGAGCAACTGTTGCTATTATTTTGCGCTAGCACTATCTTCTTGCAGCCCTGCACTATTTGCGGCTCGCTGAAGCGGACCCTCATTCCCTTTCTACGCACTGTCAGGCAGGTTATGACCCTTGACGCCAGGGTGAGCACATGGCGTTTTTATCCATGATAGTGACCTATGAATTTAACCCTGATAGATTCTGTCGTTACCCGTAGCCGGGCCTTAAGCCCGTGGACGGCGTTTTACTTTTTGCAGTCATTGCTGATTAACTTTGCACTCGGCTATCCCTTCAGCCTGCTGTATGCGGTGGCGTTCACCTGCATTCTGCATGTGCTGTGGCGGGCCGCTCCGCGCGTGCAAAAAACGCTGATTGGAATCTGTTCGCTGGTCGCTGCCCTCTATTTCCCGTTTGGCCAGGCTTATGGCTCGCCAAACTTTAATACCCTGCTCGCGCTTCACTCGACCAATATGGAAGAGTCGACGGAGATCCTGACCATCTTCCCGTGGTACAGCTACGTGGTAGGGCTCTTTATCTTCGCGCTGGGGGTTATTGCCCTCCGCCGTCAGTCAGTTGAGAAAAAATCCTGGGGCAAGATCGAAATTCTCTGTCTGGTATTCAGTATTGCCGTGGCGTTCGTCGCCCCCATCCAGAATATTCCCTGGGACGGTAAGTTAAGGCTCATTAACGTAGGCTATCCGGTTTTCCGCTTCGTGAAAGACGTTGTCGTGAATAACAGAGAAGTGCTCGACGAGCAGGCGCGCATGGCTGAACTTTCCAATAAGAAAGACACCTGGAACGTGCTGGCGGTGAAGCCGAAATACCATACCTACGTGGTGGTGATCGGCGAGAGTGCCCGTCGCGACGCAATGGGCGCATTCGGTGGACACTGGAATAACACGCCGTTTGCCAGCTCGGTCAATGGCACCCTGTTTACTGATTATGTCGCGGCCAGTGGCTCGACGCAGAAATCGCTGGGCCTGACGCTGAACCGTGTGGTAGAGGGCAAACCCCAGTACCAGGATAATTTTGTTACCCTGGCAAACCGCGCAGGCTTCCAGACATGGTGGTTCTCCAATCAGGGGCAAATTGGCGAATACGATACGGCCATCGCCAGTATCGCGAAGCGTGCTGACGAAGTGCAGTTCCTGAAGAGCGGTGACTTTGAGGCCGACAAAAATACGAAAGACGAAGCGTTGCTGAAAATGACGGCGCAGGTGTTTGCCACCCCACGCACCCAGCCTCAGCTGATTGTCCTTCACCTGATGGGCTCACACCCGCAGGCCTGCGATCGCACTGACGGGAAATACACGGATTTCGTGCAGTCCAAAGAGACCTCTTGTTATCTCTACACCATGACGCAAACCGATGACCTGCTCAGCAAGCTGTACGATCAGCTGCGCAATACGGGCGACAGTTTCTCTGTGGTCTATTTCTCGGATCACGGGCTGGCGTTTAAAGAGCGTGGCAAAGAAGTGCAATACCTGGCCCATGACGACAAGTTCCAGCAGAACTTCCAGGTACCGTTTATGGTGCTGTCGAGTGATGATAAAACGCATCGCGTGATTAAAGCGCGCCGTTCGGCGAATGATTTCCTGCAGTTCTTCTCTCAGTGGACGGGGATTAAAGCCGAAGAGATAAAAAATGCGTATCCGTTTATCTCCAACAAGAAAGCGCCCCCAGTGTACGTTACCAACTTCAAGTTACAGAAAGTTGACTATAACCATCTGGGTACGGATATTTTTGATATTAAGAGTAAGTGATTTCTGCCGTCTCGTGCAGACTGATGCCCTGACCCTCTCCCACGTGGAGAGGGAACAAACAAAAAAAATCCGCCACATTGGGCGGATTTTTTATTCGATCACCGGAGTGATTAGAAGCGGTAACCTACGCCCGCGATCCAGGTGCCAACGTCAACGTTGCGGATACGGCTCTGCTCATAGGAGAAGTCCAGAGCAACGTCCTGGATTGGGTTGAACTGCAGGCCTGCGCCATAGGAGAAGCCGTAGTCGCTGGTGCTTGCAGTGCGGTTCAGACCCTGGTTTTCGGTCTGCTGGAATTTACCGTAGCCAACACCTACAACACCGTAGATGCTTGCCCAGTCATTCAGACGGTAAGCTGGACCAGCAGTGATACCGTAGTACTGGCCTTTGTTGTACGCGCCGTTTTCAGTACGATCTTTCTCGGTGTAGGTGAAAGAACCGATCACGCCCAGCGGGTTGTTATCCTGCTCGTAACGATACTTCAGGTTGAAACCGTTAGTTTTGTTCATTACGCCCTGCATATCGCTCTGAGCGTAACCACCGGTTACAGTAGAAGTAGCCGCTACAGCGGTACCTGCGGAAACAGCCAGTACAGCGGCCAGTGCTGAAAGACATGCAATTTTTTTCATAACCACCTCAAATGTGCTTCAAGTAAGTCCGTAAGTTTTAAATATATCAAAAAATTTTGCGAAACTCTTTGTGATTCGTGATGTCTAACGAGGTCTTTCCTGTAACAGAACGTTTCCAACCTCAGCTAACTCTTTCAAATCACATGCGATTTTTCCTACAAAACGCCCATATTGCGCGTCTGTGCTGTTACATTCATCCAGATTATTCCTAATCTTTAAGACGATTAATCCAGCAGTAGTTAACCATTTTACGGATTTCATGGGGCTTTTTTTTCAACAGAGTCTCAACCGTCGCTGTATATTTCCTTTACACTGCAACCTTTACTTCATTTGACAGAAGCTGACAGGAGAAAGGATGCCTGGGTTATCCCGCACGTCGTCGGTCTGGTTGCCGGTAGCAGTCATACTCATTGCCATGTTGTCCATTCAAAGCGGTGCCTCGCTGGCAAAATCGCTCTTTCCACTGGTAGGGGCACCCGGGGTGACGGCCCTGCGTATCTTGCTGGGCACGGCGATACTGGTTGCCATTTTCAAACCCTGGCGTCTGCGCTTCAAAAAAGAGCAACGTCTCCCCCTGCTGTTTTATGGTCTGTCCCTTGGGGCGATGAACTATATGTTCTACCTCTCCATCCAGACCATCCCCCTCGGGATCGCCGTCGCGCTGGAGTTTACCGGTCCGCTTGCGGTGGCACTTTTCTCTTCCCGTCGTCCGGTGGATTTTATCTGGGTCGTATTGGCGGTGCTGGGCTTATGGTTCCTGTTGCCGCTCGGCCAGAATGTCACTGAGATTGATCTTACGGGTGCCGCGCTGGCTCTCGGAGCCGGTGCCTGCTGGGCCGTTTATATCCTCACCGGGCAGCGCGCAGGCGAAGAACATGGCCCGGCAACGGTCGCCCTGGGTTCCGTGATTGCGGCTATCGTTTTTGTGCCGATCGGTATGGCGCAGGCCACGGCGTCTATCTGGCAATGGTCAGTTATGCCCATTGGACTGGCGGTCGCAGTGCTCTCAACGGCGCTCCCCTATTCTCTGGAGATGATCGCCCTGACGCGTCTGCCGACACGCATTTTTGGCACCCTGATGAGCATGGAGCCTGCCCTGGCGGCAATCTCCGGAATGGTATTCCTTGGCGAAACGCTGACGTTTACCCAGACGCTGGCACTCTGCTCTATTATTGCAGCCTCAATGGGGTCAACGCTCACCATGCGCCCGGAACCCAAAGTTGAGAAAATCGACATCAACTGATGCCATATATTCTGCATGGCTTTCTGGCCATGCAGAATAAAGGCCAGATCGTCAGGCGTTATAATTTCTTACATACTTTGTCATATTATCGAAATATCCTGCGAGGCCTGTTTTCTCTGTCACCAATTAAGATTGATCTGTATCAATTCTAAAATAATCTATTTATATCAATAAATTATATTATCAACCTCCTTCTTGCTATTAAACCGATAGGCACAGCCAGACCGCAGAGAAAAAATCCGGTGCTATACTTAGTTCCGTAATTACCTGGGACATTAACATCAAGAGGATATGAGATTATGAGTACCGCTAAACTGGTGAAAACGAAAGCGTCTAATCTGCTTTATACCCGTAACGATGTATCGGATAGCGACAAAAAAGCGACCATTGAGTTGCTGAATCGCCAGGTGATCCAGTTCATCGATCTTTCGCTGATCACCAAACAGGCCCACTGGAATATGCGCGGTGCAAACTTTATTGCCGTTCATGAAATGCTGGATGGCTTCCGCACAGCACTGGTGACACACCTCGATACGATGGCTGAACGTGCCGTACAGTTGGGTGGTGTTGCGCTGGGTACCACGCAGGTGATTAACAGTAAAACGCCACTGAAAAGCTACCCGCTGGATATCCATACCGTTCAGGATCACCTGAAAGAGCTGGCAGACCGTTACGCGATTGTGGCCAATGACGTGCGCAAAGCGATTAGCGAAGCCAAAGATGAGGATACGGCAGATATCTTCACCGCCGCCTCCCGCGATCTGGATCAGTTCCTGTGGTTTATCGAATCTAACATCGAGTAATCCATACGATTTTTCTATCGAACCCTCGCCTGCCGGTGAGGGTTTTGCACATCTATGGTGCACACTTTTGGCCTGATACGGTGCAAAAGTGAAGAAATTGTAATAATCACCTCACACAACCGTTAATGGAAGATTGTTTTTTCGTCAGAATTTACGCTAAATATCTCCCCGTCAGTTGAGCCAAACGACGCGCACCAAAATGGTGCTCCATCATGGTGCAACACAACATCATTGCCCCGTTTTTTGTGCAATGCATGACTCCATCCCCTTTGCAAAACAACAGCTTGTAAAGTTGGCACGATTTTTCATTGTGCCTGTCGTTCTCTCAGGGGATCGCCCCGTGGATATAAAAGGAAATGCTATGAAGTCTGTATTAAAAGTTTCACTGGCTGCACTTACCCTGGCTTTTGCGGTGTCCTCTCAGGCTGCCGACAAACTGGTTGTGGCGACCGACACGGCGTTCGTTCCGTTTGAATTCAAACAGGGTGATAAATACGTTGGTTTCGATGTTGATTTGTGGGCCGCTATCGCAAAAGAACTCAAACTGGATTACACCCTGAAGCCAATGGACTTCAGCGGCATCATCCCGGCACTGCAAACCAAAAACGTTGATCTGGCCCTGGCGGGTATCACCATCACCGAAGAGCGTAAAAAAGCGATCGACTTCTCTGACGGTTACTACAAAAGTGGTCTGCTGGTCATGGTCAAAGCCGATAACAATGACGTCAAAAGCGTGAAAGACCTCGACGGTAAAGTTGTCGCCGTGAAGGGCGGTACCGGTTCCGTGGATTACGCAAAGGCGAACATTAAAACCAAAGACCTGCGTCAGTTCCCGAACATCGACAACGCGTACATGGAACTCGGCACTAACCGTGCTGACGCTGTTCTGCACGATACACCGAACATCCTGTACTTCATCAAAACCGCAGGTAACGGCAAGTTCAAAGCGGTAGGCGACTCTCTGGAAGCACAGCAGTACGGTATCGCATTCCCGAAAGGCAGCGACGATCTGCGCACGAAAGTGAACGGCGCGCTGAAAACGCTTAAAGAGAACGGCACGTATAACGAAATCTACAAAAAATGGTTCGGTACTGAGCCTAAATAATTTCACCTGAAATCAGGTTTGTAACGCCCGGTGGCGCTGACGTTTACCGGGCCTACATTTTTCGTTTTTCACCACGGTATACAGGAATACATCATGCAGTTTGACTGGAGCGCCATCTGGCCTGCCATTCCACTCTTGCTTGAAGGCGCTAAAATGACCCTGTGGATTTCGGTCCTGGGTCTGGTGGGCGGGTTGATTATCGGTCTTGTCGCCGGTTTCGCCCGCACCTACGGCGGCTGGATTGCAAACCACATCGCACTGGTTTTCATCGAAGTGATCCGCGGCACCCCGATTGTCGTGCAGGTCATGTTCATCTACTTCGCCCTGCCAATGGCCTTCACCGACCTGCGTATCGATCCGTTCAGCGCAGCCGTCGTGACCATTATGATCAACTCGGGCGCCTACATTGCGGAAATCACCCGCGGTGCGGTGCTGTCGATTCATAAAGGTTTCAGTGAAGCGGGTCTGGCGCTGGGCCTTTCGCGTCGCGAAACGATCCGCCACGTCATTCTTCCGCTGGCGCTGCGTCGCATGCTGCCACCGCTGGGTAACCAGTGGATCATCAGTATTAAAGATACGTCGCTGTTCATCGTTATCGGCGTGGCTGAGCTGACCCGTCAGGGGCAGGAGATCATTGCTGGCAACTTCCGCGCGCTGGAAATCTGGAGTGCGGTAGCCGTTGTCTACCTGATCATTACTCTGGTTCTGAGCTTCGTTCTGCGTCGTCTTGAAAGAAGGATGAAAATCCTGTGATTGAATTTAAAAACGTTTCCAAGCACTTTGGCCCAACCCAGGTGCTGCACAATATTGATCTGAACATTACCCAGGGTGAAGTGGTGGTCATTATCGGGCCGTCCGGTTCCGGTAAATCCACTTTGCTGCGCTGCATTAACAAACTGGAAGAGGTCACCAGCGGCGATCTGATTGTCGACGGTCTGAAGGTCAATGACCCGAAAGTGGACGAGCGCCTGATTCGTCAGGAAGCGGGCATGGTGTTCCAGCAGTTCTACCTGTTCCCGCACCTGACGGCGCTGGAAAACGTCATGTTCGGCCCGCTGCGCGTGCGCGGTGCCAGCAAAGCGGCGGCGGAAGCGCTGGCAAAAGATCTGCTGGCAAAAGTGGGTCTGGCAGAACGTGCGCACCACTACCCTTCCGAGCTCTCCGGTGGTCAACAGCAGCGCGTCGCGATTGCCCGCGCGCTGGCAGTGAAGCCGAAGATGATGCTGTTTGATGAGCCAACGTCCGCACTCGACCCGGAGCTGCGCCACGAAGTGCTGAAAGTCATGCAGGACCTGGCAGAGGAAGGGATGACGATGGTTATCGTGACCCACGAAATCGGCTTTGCGGAGAAAGTCGCGTCCCGCCTGATCTTTATCGATAAAGGTCGTATCGCGGAAGACGGTAACCCGCAGGAACTGATTGCTAATCCGCCGAGCCAGCGTTTGCAGGAGTTCCTGCAGCACGTCTCCTGATCTTACGCTTCACGCTGAGCCGGGCTTGCCCGGCTTTTTTACGCCAGATTGTTCCCAAAAACTCCCCTCCTCCCCGCGCCCTCTATACTTATCATTTTGCACGATATTTTGTCGGAGGACGCCGTGCCGTGGTTCCTGCTGCTGTTGATAAGCCTGTTTAGTGCGCCATCCCTCGCCGTGGCGATCCCCGGCGTGACCACCGGAACGACCGCGTCCCAGCAAAGTACGCCGCCCCCGGAACCGGATGTTGAACAAAAAAAAGCGGCTTACGGCGCACTTGCCGACGTGCTTGAAAACGATGCCTCCCGAAAAGAGTTAATCGATCAGCTGCGTAAAGCCGCCGCCACGCCGCCAAAGGAGACCGTTCCCACCCTCACCCCGCCGCAGGTAGAGGAACAAAAAACCGTGCTGGAAAACGTCACCGAAGTGAGCCGACGCTTTGGTGAAGCGCTCTCCACACGCTTTGCCCAGCTCTTTCGCAACCTGATGGGATCACCGCATAAGGCATTTAACCCGCAAACCTTTAGCGCCGCCGCCACCCAGTTTTTGATGCTGGCGGGCGCGGTATTTCTTTTTTACTGGCTGATACGCCTCTGTGCCTGGCCGCTTTACCGCAAGATGGGCTACTGGGGCCGAAAAAAGAACCAGCATAAAAACAGCTGGCTGCACCTCCCCGCCATGATCGCCGGAGCCTTTATTATTGATTTACTGCTGCTGGCGTTGACGCTGTTTGTGGGTCAGGTGCTGGCGGACCGTCTCAATACGGGCAACAAAACCATTGCCTTCCAGCAGGCGCTCTTTCTGAACGCGTTTGCGCTCATCGAATTTTTTAAAGCGGTACTGCGCGTCATCTTTTGCCCGCGCGTGCCTGAACTCCGCCCGTTTAATATCAGTGATGACAGCGCGAAATACTGGGCCGTGCGGCTCAGCGTGCTCAGCGGCCTGATTGGCTACGGCCTGCTGGTCGCGGTGCCGATCATCTCCAACCAGGTCAACGTGCAGTTTGGCGCGCTGGCGAACGTGTTGATCATGCTCTGTATTACCGTCTGGTCGCTGTACCTCATCTTCCACAATAAAAAGGCGATCACGGAGAGTCTGCTGCATCTGGCCGATCGTTCTTTGTCGTTCTTCAGCCTCTTCATTCGCGCCTTCGCGCTGGTGTGGTACTGGCTGGCAAGCGCTTATTTCATCGTGCTGTGCTTCTTCTCGCTGTTCGACCCGGGTAATAGCCTGAAATTTATGATGGGGGCGACGTTCAAAAGCCTGGCGATTATCGGCATCGCGGCATTTGTGTCGGGGCTGTTGTCGCGCTGGATTTCGAAAACCATCACCCTGTCCCCGCACGTACAGCGTAATTATCCGGAACTGCAAAAACGCGTGAACGGCTGGATGTCAGTCTCCCTCAAGGTGGCGCGCATTCTGACCGTCTGCGTGGCGATTATGCTGCTGCTGAATGCGTGGAACCTGTTTGATTTCTGGAACTGGCTGCATAACGGCACAGGCGAGAAGACCGTTGATATTTTAATTCGTATCGCACTGATTCTGTTTTTCTCCGCCGTTGGGTGGACGCTGCTGGCGAGCCTTATCGAGAACCGTCTGGTGTCCGATATTCACGGCAGACCGCTCCCCAGCGCCCGTGCACGCACGCTGTTGACCCTGTTCCGCAATGCGCTGGCGGTGATCATCAGTACCATCACCATCATGATTGTGCTGTCGGAAATCGGCGTAAACATCGCTCCGCTGCTGGCAGGTGCCGGTGCGCTGGGACTGGCGATCTCCTTCGGGTCACAAACGCTGGTGAAGGATATTATTACCGGCATTTTTATCCAGTTTGAGAACGGAATGAACACCGGCGATCTGGTAACCATCGGGCCGCTGACCGGCACGGTCGAGCGGATGTCGATTCGTTCGGTGGGCGTGCGTCAGGATACCGGGGCATACCACATTATTCCGTGGTCATCGATCACCACCTTCGCCAACTTTGTGCGCGGCATTGGCTCCGTTGTGGCGAACTACGATGTGGATCGTCATGAGGATGCGGACAAAGCGAAGCAGGCGCTGCGGGATGCCGTTGAAGAGTTAATGCAGATGGAGGATATTCGCGGCCTGGTAATTGGCGAGCCGTCATTTGCCGGGATCGTCGGGCTGACGAATACGGCATTTACGCTTCGCGTGTCGTTCACCACCCAGCCGCTGAAGCAGTGGACGGTGCGCTTTGCGCTCGACAGCATGGTGAAAAAACACTTTGATCTGGCAAACGTGCGGATGCCGGTGCAGACGTATCAGGTGTTGCCTTCACCGGCATCGATGCCACCTCCGCAGGAGCCGACATTGTAGCCGTGTTGCCGGGTGGCGGCTTCGCCTGACCCGGCCTGCGGGACACCTTATTTGCGGCGTTTGTTGTCATCCATAAACGACCAGGCAATAAAGCGGCTCTGCTTCTGGCCCTGCGCCATCTCTTTTTTCACCACTTTCACCGCGCCTGCTTCGGTGAGGGCCCGGTAGAGTGGCGGCAGGTTATCTCCGCGGGAAACCAGCGTGGTGAACCATTTCACCTGGCGACCAAACTGTTTGCTTTCGGCAATCATCCGCAGGATGAAGGCGACTTCACCGCCCTCGCACCACAGCTCCTGCTGCTGTCCACCAAAGTTCAGCACGGCATCTTCGGCCTGCCCCAGGTTGCGGCGTTTGCGCTCGCTGCCTGCACGGGCCGCTGCCGCCGAATCATGGAATGGCGGATTACACATCGTGGCGTCATAGCTTTCGTTTTTGTGAATGATGCCGTTGAAGATTGACGTCGCCTCCTTCTGGCGACGCAAACGAATGGAACGACTCAGGCCAGCGTTAGCGCTGATTATCGCCTGCGCGCTGGCAAACGCCTCGGCACCGATTTCGCTCCCGGTAAAGCGCCAGTGGTACTCATGCACGCCAATCAGGGGGTAAATCAGGTTTGCCCCGGTACCAATATCCAGGACGGAAGCCTGCTGGGGGATCGCGCCGTCACGATCGTCGGCGAGAAGATCGGCAAGGTGATGAACGTAATCAGCACGGCCCGGAACAGGAGGACAGAGAAAGCCTTCCGGGATATCCCAGTGCGCCACACCGTAAAAATGCGCCAGCAGCGCCTTGTTCAGGGTTTTCACCGCCAGCGGATCGGCAAAGTTAACCGACGGTTCACCCGCGGGGGTCTCGACAATATAGTCCTGCAGCGCCGGACAACTCTGGCACAGTGCGTTCATGTCGTAGCGGCTGCGATGGCGATTTCGTGGGTGCAATCCCGGCTTTTGGGAAGTCATGGCATTCTCCTTTAAACAGCGGCGTAAGATACCTTGTGCTGGCTCTACGGTAAATCTTTCTCTGCAACCCTTAAAAAACCGCCATAAATCAAACACCTTTATGTCTATGATCTGTCAGCGGATTGTCAGCTTTTATCGTTCAAAAAATAAGCAGATCATCATCAAATATTTGCGCTAAATCACACTCGTCAGGCTTCTAAACTTAAAGGGAATCACCTGTTGTTTCCTCATGAGGATGTGATTATGAAAAAGTATCTGACCCTTGCTCTTCTCGCCGGTACCCTGGCGAGCGCCTCTTTCTCCGCTATGGCCGTTCAGTCCCTGACCCAAAGCACGGACACCAGCCAGCTGCGCCCGGCCGGTACCGTCTCGGTAAGCCGCGCAAGCAACCTTGACGATCTTCAGGATAAACTGGCTGAAAAAGCTCGCCAGGAAGGCGCTAAAGGCTTCGTGGTGAACTCCGCAGGTGGAGATAACCATATGTACGGCACAGCGACTATCTATAAATAACGTGTTTCCTTTCACCCGACTGCATCTGCCTGCCAGATGCAGTTTGTCTCCCCTCTCACCTTGATTGTGCATTTTTTAACCCCATATTAACGCTATGGCTTAAACCGATATCAGGAGGGCAAGATGGCTTCCGGTTGGGCAAATGATGATGCCGTGAACGAACAGATCAACAGTACGATTGAAGATGCGGTTGCGCGCGCTCGCGGCGAAATTCCGCGCGGCGAAAGTTTAACGGAATGCGAAGAGTGCGGAGAGCCCATTCCTGAGGCGCGGCAAAAAGCCATTCCCGGGGTAAGGTTATGTATAACCTGTCAGCAGGATAAAGATTCAAAAAACGCTTCACATTCGGGATATAATCGCAGAGGATCGAAAGACAGCCAGTTACGCTGACTTTCCTTTACCTAAGTTAACCGCCCGAATGCTTACCTTTACGCTCACGCTTTTTAGCGAACCGCGTAGCAAAATGTGCCATTCATCTTTCTTCTGTAAAGCGTATCAACAAGAAGTGTAAAGCCGTAATTTGAATTTATTAATAATCAATAAGTTATTTGTCATTCAATTTTTTTGATTAACCACGTCAATTCTCTTCGATTTTATCTCTGCAGAAAAAACGTGATACTTATCACATCGACGGAACATCGTCCCCTTAACAGAATAACCTGCGAGAGATTAATTATGAAAACCATCAAATATGCTGTTGCTGCTGTTGCCCTGTCCGCTCTGTCTTTTGGCGCATTCGCTGTAGAGCCTGTTTCATCTACTCAGGCGCAGAGCATGAATAAAATCGGTGTGGTGAGTGCAGAAGGCGCGACCACGCTGGACGGTCTGGAAGCCAAACTGGCTGAGAAAGCGGCTGCTGCCGGTGCAAGCGGATACACCATCACCTCCGCTAACACCAACAACAAGCTGAGCGGTACTGCGGTTATCTACAAATAATCGCCTGAATGAATGCTGTACCCTCACCAAACCCTCTGGTGAGCTGCTCCAACCCTCATTGACCCTGTTGTTTGTTACCCTTGCTTGCCCGTCCGCCACTGGACGGGCTTTTTTTTGCCTAAAATGCCGCCTCAACCCGTTTCATGCCAGCCTCGACCGTGTCAACTTCCCCGGTCGCCAGCAGGCAGCAGGCCATCTGTAACCTGATGGACTGCGGCACCGGCACATTTCCGGCAAGGCACTGTTCAATCCACTTCGCGGTGATGTAGGGATCTTTCGCCTCCGGCAGAATAACGCCGCTGTTCTCTTCCCCACGTTCAAGCGCGATACGCGTCCCAGCCGCGTCGATCAGCATTATTTGCGGGCAGCGCTGCGGATTAGCGTACACCTCGCCTTCCGTCCCATGCATCAGCAACGCGTTGCCGCCAATCTCTTCAAAGAATTTCCCCACGCGCCCCACGTATTCCGGGTGCGAAACGCTGGAAAGGCGCAGCGCGGCATTTTCGGCAAACGGCGTGGCCAGCTTCGCCAGCGTATGCGCGCTGTTACGCACGCCCATTCGCCAGCGCATTGCGAGCTGCTTTTCCAGCGGCGGGCAGAGCGCCTTAACGGGAATATAGACCGGCTGATGGCTATCGAGCTTCGCCTGCGCCTGCCCGGCGTGGAGAGTGGGTTCGATCCCCAGCAGTTCAAAAATCGTTTCTGTCAGCACGCGGGTCGGATCTTCACTCACCCCATGCACCACCACCGGAAAACCCAGCTTATGTAACAGAATAGCCAGCAGCGGCGTCAGGTTGGCCTGCTTGCGCGCGCCGTTATAGCTGGGAATGACGATCGGCATCGGTTTTGCCACCGGTGGCGTCAGACGCAGCGTTTGCGCCTGCATCGCCTCATAAAAGCCGCGCATCTCCGCTTCACCTTCTCCCTTAATGCGCAGGGCGATAAGAATGCCGCCGAGTTCGAGATCGGGAACCTCACCGTTGAGCATACGGGTGTAAAGCGCACGCGCTGTCTCATGATCCAGGTCGCGGGCATGGTTTTTTCCACGCCCTACCTCTTTGATAATTTTACGATAATCCACGGTATCTCTCCTGAAAACGTCACCTTGTTAACACTATATCCCCGATGAAACCTGCCCGGTAGCTTTTTATCCCCACCGCCAGAGCCATCTGTTTTACCGAAGAAAAAAATTATGCAAGCACTGATTCAATTATTTGTGATGCCTATAGAAGATTCTTATCCATCCATTCTTTGATTAAATAACGAACGGAAATCATTGAGGACAACGGGCAAAAACCTTAGGCACGTTTTTACCCACACACCAGGAACTATTATGAACAAGATTGCGTTAGGTCTTTTTATCGCGTCGGTGATTGGCTGCTCGGCATCCGCTTTTGCAGCAACAGACGGTGAAGGACAGATCAACTTTACGGGCGAAATCATCGATTCCGCCTGTCAGGTTGTGAATGGTTTAAGTAACCCGTTGAACGTGACATTAGGCAAAGTCTCCAAGACGGTCTTTACCGGTGCCGGCTCCACCAGCACCGCCACGAAGTTTGATATTGAGTTAAAAAACTGCCCGGAAACCGTTACGGCGGCGGCAATCAACTTCGGTGGAACCCCGGATGCCAATAACAACAGCACCCTGGCGTTAACCCCCGATGCAGATGCCGCAACCGGCGTAGCCATTCAGCTGATCGACTCTTCTGAGCAGCCCGTCAGTTTATATACTCCGTCAAAAGAGTATCCGCTGGCCTCCGGCACCGCAGTAAACGATCTGCAGTTTGCCGCGCGTTATATTCAAACCGGTGCGGCTATTACCGCTGGCCCGGCAAACTCTGTTTCAACATTCACGGTTATTTATAACTGATATTGCTCACCAGGGACTATTTCCTTTTGCAAAAAAGAGATAGTCCCGCCTTATTTTGAGAAAAAACTATGCGTCACGGTTATTTACTCAGCACCCTTTTACTGGTAGCTGCAACGGCACATGCAGGCGTTATTATTAACGGCACGCGCCTGGTCTACCAGGGAGGCAAAAAGGAATCCTCTATCGGTATTTCAAACCCAGATGCAACGGATTATCTGGTGCAATCCTGGGCGGATTCTGGCGGTAAAGACCTGGCCAAAGCCCCCTTTCTGATTACGCCGCCACTGTTTCGTCTTGATGCGAAGCAGGAAAACGTTTTGCGCGTCGTACGTACCGGCGGAAATTTGCCTGAAGATCGCGAGTCGATGTTCTGGCTGAATATAAAAGCCATCCCCTCCTCAAAAAAGGTGGCAGGGGTCAATACCCTGCAAATTGCGGTTAACACGCGCATTAAGCTGATGTACCGCCCGGCCTCCGTCAAGGGTAAACCGGAAGCGGTCGCGGATCAGCTTGAGTGGCACCGCGAGGGCAATGATTTAGTGGTTAACAACCCGACGCCGTTTTATATGAATTTCCAGTCGGTCACCCTTAACGGTCATAAGGTCGATAAAGCGACCTGGGCCGTACCAAAAACCGAAACCCATTTTGCGTTGCCTGCACATACCGGCGGTTCAACCGTGTCCTGGTCAATTATTACTGATTACGGCAGCATCAGCAAAACGCTCTCTGCATCCGTGCATTAATACCGTACCCAATAACGCACCTTATGATTACCTATTCTTCAACCCAAAGAAGGCAATTGCCTTCCGTTTGTCGGATGCTTACGCTGCTGACCCTGCTATGCGGGTTAGCGGCCGTGGGTTTTTCGCAGCAAACGCGGGCGGATGATTATTTTAATCCAGCGTTGTTGGATGTGGATAATCCACAGCAGGGAAAAACCGATCTCTCCATTTATGAAAAAGGGCCGGGACAGGCGCCAGGGAAATATCAGGTCACGATCTTTATCAATAATAATAAAATTGATACCCGCGACGTGACCTTTATATTGCAAAAGCAGGATAATGGAGAAAATTCCCTTCAGCCCTGCTTTACTCTGTCCGATTTAAAAAGCCTGGGTATTAAAACTGACGACTATCCTCAGCTTGCCGTGAAAGGCTCATGCGCGGATTTGCACGCCATACCGGCGGCGACGGCGACATTTCGCGTCAGCAACCAGCAGCTTCTGTTGAGCATTCCGCAGTCCGCGCTCGGTCAGGTTCCCCGTGGCTATATTGACCCAACAGAATTTGATGAGGGGATCACGGCGGGCATCCTCAACTACAGCGCCAGCGCCAGCCAGAGCCACGCCCGTCAGCAGGGCATGCAGGACAACAGCAGCCAGTACGTTAACCTGCGTCCGGGCCTGAACGTCGGCGCGTGGCGCCTGCGCAACTATTCCACCTGGAGTCGCAGCACCAGCGGTCACGAAGAAGAGCAATCCTTTAACTCGGTCTACACCTATGCCCAGCGCGATATCGTGGCGTTAAAAAGCGATCTGACCGTAGGCCAAAGCAGCTCCCCGGCAGACGTATTTGACAGCGTTCCGTATACCGGCGCGCAGCTGAACTCCGACAACGATATGCTGCCGGACAGCGAAAAAGGCTATGCCCCGATCATCCGCGGTACGGCCCACAGTAATGCGCTGGTGGTGGTACGTCAGAACGGCTACGTGATTTATCAAAATACCGTTGCGCCGGGTGCATTTGAAATCAATGACCTGTATCCCACCGGCAGCAGCGGCGATCTCCAGGTCACCGTGAAAGAGACGGACGGCAGCGAACGTCACTTTGTGGTGCCCTACGCCTCCGTTCCGGTCCTCCAGCGCGAAAAGCACCTGAAATACAGCGTCACTGCCGGGCGCTACCGCTCTTATGACAAAGACGTGGAAAAAACGCCCTTCGCTCAGGGAAGTGCCATTTATGGCCTGCCGTACGGATTCACCGCCTACGGTGGCGTACAGCAAAGCAGCCATTATCAGTCACAGGCGCTGGGCACCGGTAAAAACTTTGGCGATCTTGGCGCGTTTTCTGTCGACGTGACGCGCGCCAAAGCGCTGCTCAAAAAACAGCAGGCCAGCAAGGGGCAATCCTGGCGTCTGCGCTACAGCAAAGATTTCGCGGGTACGGGCACAAACTTCGCTCTGGCTGGCTATCGCTACAACAGTAAAGGGTTTTACACCCTCGAAGACACCATGGAGTCCTATACCCGCGCCGATGACTGGTCAGCACCGCAGCAGCGCCGCGCGCGTACCGAGGCCACCATCGATCAAACCCTCGGCGAAGGCTGGGGATCGTTTACGCTGAGCCTGGTCAAAGAGACCTACTGGAACCAGGGTCAGGATATGACCTCGATGAGCGTCAGCTATAACAACAGCTGGAAGGGAATCACCTACAGCATGAGCTATAGCCTCAACAAAAACACCAACAGCCGTGATGACGAAGGCGATTCGGTCAGTAACGATAACCTGTTCGCGCTGAGCGTGTCGGTACCGCTGGATCGCTGGATGAGCAACACCTGGGCCTCCTACAACATGAATAACAATAAAGACGGCACCACGCACACGCTGGGCCTGAACGGGACGGCGCTGGAGGAGAACAACCTTAACTGGAACGTGCAGGAAGGCTATGACTCATCAGAGAACGGTACCTCTACCAGTCTGAACGCCGATTATAAAGCCACCTACGGGGAAGTGAGTGGCGGTTTCAGCCAGGACAAATACCAGCGGACCACCAACGTCGGTCTGCAGGGGGGCATGATAGCCCACGCTAACGGCCTGACGCTGAGCCAGCCGCTGGGCGAGACCATCGCGCTGGTGAAAGCGCCCGGAGCCAGCGGCACGCACATCGCTAACCAGACGGGCGTGGAAACTGACTTCCGCGGCTATACCGTGGTGCCCTTTGTCACCGCCTATCGCCACAACACGATTTCGCTGGATACCGAAACGCTGCCTGACGAGGCTGACGTGACGCACGCTTCGCAGATCGTCACGCCAACCCGCGGTGCGGTGGTGCGGGCAAGCTTCAATACCCGCGTAGGTCATCGCGTCCTGATGACGCTGACGCACAACGGGAAGCCGCTGCCCTTCGGCGCAACGGTCACCACCGAGGATAAGGACAGCGAATTTATCGTCGGCACTGATGGCCAAACCTATCTTTCCGGAATGCCCGATCGCGGCAAGCTTTCCGTCTCATGGGGACAGGAAGCCAGCGACCACTGCGTTGCGGAATACACGCTCACGGATGAAAAAGAGAAAACAGACATTATTAACGCTGCCGCGCAGTGTCAGTAATCAACCGAGCAGGTTCACCTATGCAGCTTGTAAAACAATGCTTTTTCTTACTCATACTGGCAACCGCATCGCTGTTTATGCCGCATGCAAAAGCCACCTGTACGTCGCCGGATATGCCAAAGACCATTAACCTGGCCACGGTTTCCGTCTCCACCACGCTTCACGTCGGCGCGACCATCCCCGGCACCGAACAGACGGTACACGTCGCGGGCCACTGCGATAGTGCTGCAGATAAGGGTCTGGAGATCGTCTCCTGCTACTACGGCTACGGCACAGAAATCCCCGGCCTTACCGGGGTCTATGAATCCGGCGTGAAGGGGGTTGGTATTGCGCTGATGAATGACAAAGGTCAGCGCATCAGCGGTGCGGGCGGGGTCACCTGTGACTCCCGCGGCACGCCAATTGGCTATGTCTCAACTGACGGCAACCAGACGTTCGATTTTAACGTCACGCTGGAGCTGGTAAAAACGGATACCGCCGTAGAATCCGGTACGCTAAATCAAAGCCAGACCGTTTTTGGCATTGGCGTTTTTGGTCACGAAGGCATCGGTTCACCTAACAATGTTAGCTATGCTGGTAACGTAAACCTTGAAAACGTCACCTGCTCCGTACTGCCAAAAAGCCTGACCGTCAACATGGGCGATTTCCCGGTCAGCGATTTCAACATGGTCGGCACGCTGGCGATGCCCGCGAAGGAGTTCAACATCACGGTGAACTGTAACTCCACCGTTCAGCCTGAATTTAAGGTCACCAGCAGCGACGGCTACGTACCCGGTTATCAGGGGGTGCTTAAGCTCACGCCGGAGGATGGCATGGCAACGGGGGTCGGGATTGAAATGGCGATCGACAACGAGCTGGCAACGTTCGATACCTACACCCCAACTGAAACCCTGGCCTATGCCAACCAGACGATGGATATCCCGGTCAAGCTGAACTATTTGCAGGTGGCAGATGAAGTCACCCCTGGCCCGGCGAACGCCGTCGCCACCATTACTCTGGCCTATAAGTGATGAAAATGAAGAAACATCTCTTTGTGCTGGCCGCGCTGGCCAGCACGCTCACCTGTCTGGCCCGGGCTGACGATATTCAGCTGCAAATGGTCGGTAACATTTATGCCAACACCTGCCTCGTGGACAGCGCCAGCAAGGATTTAACCGTTGATTTAGGCCAGGCGGCTTCCAGTGAATTCCACGACGTGGGGGATACCGGCGCGTGGAAAACCTTCAGCCTGAAGGTAACGCATTGTCCTAAATCCCTCGCCCTGGCGACCGCCTTCTTTTACGGTCAGGCGGATGCTACCCACCCAACCAAGTTTGCCAACACGGGCAGCGCGAAGGGGCTGGCGCTGGAGCTGGCGGACAGCCAGGACCATATCCTCATCGCACCGCAGGCCAGCTTTAACGCGCTGATTGACCAGAACGACCATACCGCTACCTTCCCGCTGGCCGCACGCTATTACGCCACCGCTATGCCTGTTACCGCAGGCACGTTCAGCAGCGTCGTTCAGGTGACCTTCACTTACCAGTAGGACCGCGCCCCTTAGCACGGATGCTTTTTCGACGCCCGGCAGCCTGTTTTGCCGGGCGTTTTTTTATCTCCGGTACCGACGGCTGTTCAATCGGGAAGACCGGAAGCGCGTTGAGCAGCCGCTGTCCATAATTTTTGGTCAGCAGACGTTTATCGTAGATCACCACTTCGCCCCAGCAGCCGTGGCTTCGAATCAAACGCCCCACCTGCTGAATCAGGTTAAACGATGCCGCAGGCAGACTCTGCACCTCAAACGGATAGCGGTTAAGGCTTTTCAGCCATTCGCCCTCGGTGATCACCACCGGGCTGTCGATGGGGGGGAAGGCAATTTTATGAATGTGGACCTGCGTCAGGTAGTCGCCTTTCAGGTCAAGACCTTCCGCGAAAGACTGCAATCCCACCAGCACGCTACGCTCGCCGTTATCAATGCGTTTACGGTGGGTTTCCACCAGCCTGTAACGCGGCTGGTCACCTTGCACCAGTAGGAGTAAACGCAGATCGGTGACGTGTTCCAGAAAACGCTGCATGGCGCGTCCACTGGCAAATAACACCAGCATGCCAGGGTATTTTTTACTCTCGACCTGTTCGCGGAAATAGGCCGCCATTTCCGCAATGTGCTGTTCTTCGTTGTCGATCAGCGGCTCAAACGTCATGCGCGGAATGACCAGCTTGCCCTGCTCGCAGTGGTTAAACGGCGAGTCCAGCGCCACAAAGCGGTCACCCGCTTTTTCTTTAAGCCCGCTCATCTCCTGCAAACGAGAAAAACTGTTCAGAGAACGCAGCGTGGCAGAGGTCACCACCACGTGCGGCACGCTGCGCCAGATCAGCTTTTCCAGCTGATCGGCCACGCGGATGCCCACGCAGTGGAAGAAGAGATGCACCTGCCCGTCCCGCACGTCGCGGGTGGCCCATTTGGTGACCGGCGCGCCTGATGCCTGCGCCATCGAGGCCAGCCGCCAGAGTTTGCTCTGCGCTTCGAACATGCCCAGCGCGCGGTTCATCTGTAGCAGAATACGGTGCAGACGCACCACGTCATGCGTGCCGGTTTTCTCGCTCAGATCGTTTAAGAACATCTCCGCCAGCCCGCGCAGCTTTTCAAGGTGCTTTGCCAGCTGCTGACAAATTTCCATCACCTCTTCCGGCAGTTCGCCCATCGCAAAGCGATGTTCCGCCTCCTGGGCTGCGGGAAGATAAAGGTTGAGGATGTTATTGAGCGAGGAGATCAGGCCGTAAACCTCTTCACAATGCTCGCTTAGCCGTTCCGGCACCGCCAGCGGCGGCGTGGTTTTCGGGCGGAACTGCTCCATGCAGGTTGCCACCAGCTTGCAGAACAGATCCAGCTGCAGGCGGAACCAGGGCGCGGTGATCTCGGCGCTCATCTCCAGCGCGTCCCGAGCCACGTCGGGCAGATGGTGGCCTTCGTCGAGCACCAGCAGCAGATTTTTGGGCTCCGGTAGCACCGCCTCACTCTCCAGCGCGGCCATCACCAGCGCGTGGTTGGCGACAACCACCTCCGCCTCCTGAATTTCGCGCCGGGCGACAAAGAACGGACACTCGCGGTAGTAGTGGCAGTTGCGGTTCAGACAGCTTGCTTTGTCGGTGCTGAGCCTGCGCCATAAGTCGTCGCTGATGGCCTGGCTGGTGTGATCCCGAAGGCCGTCCCACTTATAGCCGTCGAGTTCGGCTTTGAGTTTTGCACACTGCTCCTGCTCGGCCTTATTGTTCGGCGTCAGCTCGTCATCAAGAAACGCGAGCAGATCCTGTTGATTCGGCTCGCTGCTGGCGAGCGCCGCCAGGTTACGTGGGCACACGTAGCGCCCGCGCCCAAAGGCGGCGGTAAAGCGCAGGTCGGGGATGATTTTGCGCAGCAGCGGCAAATCTTTGCTGAAAATCTGATCCTGCAGGGCCACGTTGGCGGTGCTGACCACCAGCGTTTTGTCCTCTTCCCGCGCGATGGCAATACCGGGAATGAGATATGACAGGGTTTTCCCGACGCCGGTCGGCGCTTCAATCGCCAGATGTCGCCCGTCGTCCCCGGCAAGCGTTTTTGCCACGTCAGCAATCATCTGCCGCTGCGGCGCTCGGGGGATAAAGTCGGGGATCTGCTGTTGTAGCGCCTTGTACCATGCGCCAATTTGCGCTTTCAGCGCCGCGGTTAAAGCCATCGAAAAACCTGAAATACTGTATAAACAGCCACTATTGTGGCACTTTCTCTTCGCTGCCGCAAAAAGAAAAGCCCGGCTTTACGACCGGGCTTCCAGATTACTGCGGGTTAGCAGGTTTACGCGGGCGGCGTCGACGCTGCCCTTCCCCTGCCGGTTTCCCTTCACCGCTGCGCCACGGACTTTCGCCGGCCGGTTTGCTGTCGTTGTTGCGGCGCGGGGGTTTGCCGGATGATTTCGGCGCGCCGCCTTCAGCACGACGCGGCTGCTGACCGCGACCACCGCCGCCCTGACCACGACCGCCGCCCTGGCGACCGTTCTGAATCGGCTCCGCCTTGATGGACGGATCCACTTCGTAGCCCGGGGTTTCGATGCGTGGGATCTCTTTCTTCAGCAGACGTTCGATGTCGCGCAGCAGCTTGTGTTCATCGACACAGACCAGAGAGAGCGCTTCACCGGTTGCCGCCGCGCGGCCGGTACGACCGATACGGTGAACGTAATCTTCCGGGACGTTTGGCAGCTCGTAGTTTACTACGTGCGGCAGCTCTTCAATGTCCAGACCACGCGCGGCGATGTCGGTTGCCACCAGCACGCGGATGTCGCCAGATTTGAAGTCCGCCAGCGCACGGGTACGCGCACCCTGGCTCTTGTTACCGTGGATGGCGGCACTGCGGATACCGTCTTTATTGAGCTGTTCCGCCAGGTGGTTCGCACCGTGCTTGGTGCGGGTAAAGACCAGCACCTGCTGCCAGTTACCCTGGCCGATCATCTGGGAGAGCAGCTCCCGCTTACGCTTTTTATCGACAAAGTGAACGTGCTGCGTCACCTGCTCAGAGGCGGTGTTGCGACGCGCCACTTCCACTTCCAGCGGATTATGCAGCAGCTTTTCTGCCAGCGCCTTGATCTCGTCGGAGAAAGTGGCAGAGAACAGCAGGTTCTGACGACGCGCAGGCAGCTTGGCCAGCACGCGACGGATGTCGTGGATAAAGCCCATATCCAGCATGCGGTCAGCTTCATCCAGCACCAGAATTTCAATCTGATCGAGCTTCACCGCGTTCTGGTGTTCGAGATCCAGCAGACGGCCCGGCGTTGCCACCAGCACGTCCACGCCGCCGCGCAGCTTCATCATTTGTGGGTTAATGCTGACGCCACCGAAAACGACCAGCGAGCGAATGTTGAGATAGCGGCTGTAGTCACGCACGTTCTCACCAATCTGCGCCGCCAGCTCACGGGTTGGAGTCAGGATCAGCGCACGAACCGGACGACGGCCTTTGGCGTGCGGCTGGTTTTTTACCAGCAGCTCTAACAGCGGCAGCGTAAAGCCCGCGGTTTTACCGGTGCCGGTCTGGGCGCTGGCCATCAGGTCACGCCCCTGAAGAACGGCGGGGATCGCCTGCTGCTGGATGGGGGTTGGCTCAACGTAGCCCTGCTCTGCGATGGCACGCAGAATTTCCGGGTTCAGGCCAAGGGAATCAAAAGACATAAAAACTCCGAACCGCCCCGACCATCACAGGTGTAGTTTTCAGGGAGATATAACGAAAAGGGGAAGGACAAAAACCACAATGTCGTGAAGGTGCGGAGTGTAGCAGCTTTTGTGACGTGGCGCATAAAATATCCCAGCACGAACGCTCGACGGTTCAGCAATTCGGGGCTATTTTTAATCAATCGATTGATTAATTTTTAATGCCGCCATGAATACGACCCCAACGACAACCAAAGGTGAACAGGCCAAAAGCCAGCTGATTGCTGCCGCGCTGGCGCAGTTTGGCGAGTATGGCCTGCACGCGACCACGCGAGATATCGCCGCCCAGGCCGGGCAAAACATTGCGGCGATTACCTACTATTTTGGTTCAAAAGAGGATTTGTACCTCGCCTGCGCCCAGTGGATTGCCGATTTTATCGGCACACATTTTCGTCCGCACGTTGAAGAAGCCAGCGAGCTGTTGAGCCAGCCGACGCCGGATCGTGACGCTATCCGGCGGCTTATCCTGAATGCCTGCCATAATATGATCCGCCTGCTGACGCACGACGATACGCTCAACCTGAGTAAGTTTATCTCCCGCGAGCAGCTCTCCCCTACAACTGCCTATCAGCTGGTACACGATCAGGTCATTGCTCCGATGCATACCCACCTGACCCACCTGATCGCCGCCTATACCGGGCGGGACGCCAGCGATACCGTGACCATTTTGCATACCCATGCCCTGCTGGGTGAAATCCTTGCCTTTCGTCTGGGGCGGGAAACCATCCTGTTACGCACCGGCTGGACACAATTCGATGAGGATAAAGCCGCGCAGATTAGCCAGGTCATCACCTGTCATCTCGATCTGATCCTGCAAGGCTTAACGCAAAGGAGCCTGAAGTCATGAAAAAACCTGTCGCCATCATTCTGGTGGTTGTTGTTTTGCTTGCCGCGGGCGTCGGTGGCTGGCTGTGGTATCAGAGCCATCAGGACCGGGGCCTGACGCTGTATGGTAATGTGGATATTCGTACCGTGAATATGAGCTTCCGCGTGGGTGGCCGTCTCGCCTCGCTGAGCGTTGACGAAGGTGATGCCATTAAACGCGGGCAAACGCTGGGCATGCTGGATAAAGCCCCCTACGAGAACGCCCTGATGCAGGCCAAAGCGGGCGTTTCCGTTGCCCAGGCGCAATATGACCTGATGCTGGCGGGTTATCGTGACGAAGAGATCGCCCAGGCCGCCGCTGCCGTTAAGCAGGCGAAAGCTGCCTACGACTACGCGCAGAATTTCTATAACCGTCAGCAGGGGCTGTGGAAAAGCCGCACCATTTCAGCCAACGATCTGGAGAATGCGCGTTCATCCCGCGACCAGGCGCAGGCGACGCTGAAATCCGCGCAGGATAAATTAAGCCAGTACACCACCGGTAACCGCCCGCAGGACATTGCCCAGGCCAAAGCCAGCCTTGAACAGGCGCAGGCGCAACTGGCCCAGGCAGAGCTGGATCTGCATGATACAACCCTCATCGCCCCGTCTGACGGTACGCTGATGACCCGTGCCGTGGAGCCGGGCAGCATGCTCAGCGCGGGCAGCACCGTATTAACGCTCTCCCTGACCCGCCCGGTCTGGGTGCGCGCCTACATTGACGAGCCAAATCTCGGCCAGATGCAGCCGGGCCGCGAGCTGCTGCTCTATACCGATGGTCGTCCGGATAAGCCGTATCACGGCAAAGTCGGCTTTGTCTCCCCCACCGCCGAATTCACCCCGAAAACCGTTGAAACGCCGGACCTGCGTACCGACCTGGTGTACCGTCTGCGCATCATCGTCACCGATGCGGACGACGCGCTGCGTCAGGGCATGCCTGTTACCGTAAAAGTGAACAACGGGGAACGACATGAATGACGCGGTTATCCAGCTCAACAATCTGGTCAAACGCTTCGCAGGGATGGACAAACCGGCGGTCGCCCCGCTGAACTGCACCATTCAGAAAGGCTATGTGACCGGCCTGGTCGGCCCGGACGGCGCAGGCAAAACCACGCTGATGCGGATGCTGGCCGGTTTGCTAAAGCCGGATGAAGGCGCAGCCAGCGTGCTTGGCCTTGACCCTATCAAAGACGACGGCGCGCTCCACGCCATGCTCGGCTATATGCCGCAGAAGTTTGGTCTGTATGAAGATCTGACGGTGATGGAAAACCTGAACCTGTATGCCGACCTGCGCAGCGTGACCGGCGAAACCCGGCAGAAAACCTTCGCCCGCCTGCTTGAGTTCACCTCCCTCGGCCCGTTCACCGACCGGCTGGCGGGCAAGCTCTCCGGCGGGATGAAGCAAAAGCTGGGGCTGGCCTGTACGCTCGTCGGCGAACCAAAGGTCCTGCTGCTGGACGAGCCCGGCGTCGGCGTGGACCCCATCTCCCGCCGTGAGCTGTGGCAGATGGTGCACGAGCTGGCAGGCGACGGGATGCTGATCCTCTGGAGCACCTCCTACCTCGACGAAGCGGAACAGTGCCGGGACGTGCTGCTGATGAACGAAGGCGAGCTGCTTTATCAGGGCGAGCCAACGACGTTGACGCAGAGCATGGCCGGACGCAGTTTCCTCCTCCACAGCCCGCAGGAGTCCAACCGCAGGCTGCTGCAGAGAGTGCTGAAACTGCCGCAGGTGAGCGACGGGATGATTCAGGGTCGGTCCGTGCGCGTAATCCTCAAAAAGGAGGCCACCGTCGAGGATATTCGCCGCGCGCCTGGCATGCCTGAAATTGAAATGGCAGAGACGGCGCCGCGCTTTGAAGATGCGTTTATCGACCTGCTGGGCGGCGCGGGGACATCGGAATCGCCTCTCGGCGCGATCCTCCACACGGTTGAAGGTACGCCGGGCGAGACGGTGATTGAAGCCAAATCCCTGACCAAAAAGTTCGGCGATTTCGCCGCCACCGATAACGTCAACTTTGCGGTAAAACGCGGCGAGATTTTTGGCCTGCTCGGGCCGAACGGCGCGGGGAAATCCACCACCTTTAAAATGATGTGTGGCCTGCTGGTGCCGACGTCCGGCAAGGCGCTGGTGCTGGATATGGATCTCAAAGTCAGCTCCGGCAAGGCGCGCCAGCATCTGGGCTATATGGCACAGAAATTCTCGTTGTATGGCAACCTGACCGTCGAGCAGAATCTGCGCTTTTTCTCCGGCGTGTACGGCCTGCGCGGGCGCGCGCAGAACGAGAAAATCCGCCGCATGAGCGATGCCTTCGGGTTAACGAATATTGCCTCCCACGCCACCGACGAACTGCCCCTCGGCTTTAAGCAACGCCTCGCGCTGGCCTGCTCGCTGATGCACGAGCCCGATATTCTTTTCCTCGATGAGCCGACCTCCGGGGTGGATCCCCTCACCCGCCGCGAGTTCTGGCTGCATATCAACAGCATGGTGGAAAAAGGGGTGACGGTGATGGTGACCACCCACTTTATGGATGAGGCGGAATACTGCGACCGCATCGGGCTGGTCTATCGCGGCAAGCTGATTGCCCACGGCACCCCGGACGACCTGAAAAACCAGGCCGCCGACGATGCCGTGCCAGACCCGACCATGGAGCAGGCGTTTATCACCCTTATCCACGACTGGGATAAGGAGAATGCCCATGCGCAGTAACGCCCTTTCCTGGCGCCGTGTGCGCGCGTTATGCATAAAAGAGACGCGGCAGATCGTGCGTGACCCGAGTAGCTGGCTGATTGCGGTGGTGATCCCCCTGCTGCTGCTGTTTATCTTTGGCTACGGCATCAACCTCGACTCCAGCAAGCTGCGGGTCGGCATTTTGCTGGAACAGCAGAGCGAAGAGGCGCTGGACTTCACCCACGCCATGACCGGCTCGCCGTACATTGACGCCACCATCAGCGATAGCCGGCAGGCGCTGATCCAGAAGATGCAGGCCGGGAAAATTCGTGGGCTGGTGGTCATCCCGGTGGATTTCGCCGCCAATATGGCGCGGGCGAATGCCGACGCGCCGATCCAGGTGATTACCGACGGCAGCGAGCCGAACACCGCCAACTTCGTGCAGGGCTACGTGGAGGGGATCTGGCAGCTATGGCAGATGCAGCGCGCCGAAGACCGGGGGGAGACGTTTGAACCGCTCATCGACGTGCAAACACGCTACTGGTTTAACCCTGCCGCCATCAGCCAGCACTTTATCATTCCGGGCGCGGTGACGATTATCATGACGGTGATTGGCGCGATCCTGACCTCGCTGGTGATCGCCCGCGAGTGGGAGCGTGGCACCATGGAGGCGCTGCTCTCCACAGAAGTGACGCGCGTCGAGCTGCTGCTGTGTAAGCTCATCCCCTACTATTTCCTCGGCATGCTGGCGATGCTGCTCTGTATGCTTGTCGCCGTCTTTATCCTCGGCGTGCCGTACCGCGGCTCGCTGGTGGTGCTGTTTTTTATCACCAGCCTGTTTTTACTCAGCACGCTGGGGATGGGGCTGCTCATCTCCACCATCACCCGCAACCAGTTTAACGCCGCGCAGGTGGCGCTCAACGCCGCCTTTTTACCGTCGATTATGCTGTCCGGGTTTATTTTCCAGATAGACAGTATGCCAGCGGTGATCCGCGCCTTGACCTACATCATTCCGGCGCGTTATTTCGTGAGCACGCTGCAAAGCCTGTTCCTGGCGGGGAATATTCCGGTGGTGCTGATTATCAACACGCTGTTTTTAATGGCGTCAGCGGTGATGTTTATCGGATTGACGTGGTTGAAAACCAAACGGCGTCTGGATTAAGGAGCGAACATGTTTCACCGACTATGGACGTTAATACGAAAAGAGCTGCAATCCCTGCTGCGCGAGCCGCAAACCCGCGCCATTCTGGTTTTGCCGGTGCTGATCCAGGTGTTGCTGTTCCCCTTTGCCGCGACGCTTGAGGTGACCAACGCCACCATCGCCATTTACAACGAAGACAACGGTAAACATTCCGTCGAGCTGACGCAGCGCTTTGCCCGTGCAAAAGCGTTTACCCATATCCTGCTGCTGAAAAGCCCGCAGGAAATCCAGCCGACCATCGATACGCAAAAAGCCCTGCTGCTGGTGCGCTTCCCGGCAGATTTTTCCCGTAACCTGGATACCTTCCAGACCGCGCCGATGCAGCTTATCCTCGACGGGCGCAACTCTAACAGCGCCCAGATTGCGGCCAACTATCTGCAGCAGGTGGTGAAGAATTATCAGCAGGAGCTGATGGACGGCAAACCGAAGCCCAACAACAGCGAGCTGGTGGTGCGTAACTGGTACAACCCGAATCTGGACTACAAATGGTTTGTGGTGCCGTCGCTGATCGCCATGATCACCACCATCGGGGTGATGATCGTCACCTCCCTGTCCGTCGCCCGCGAGCGGGAGCAAGGTACGCTGGATCAGCTGCTGGTTTCCCCACTCGCGACCTGGCAAATCTTTGTGGGCAAAGCGGTGCCGGCGCTGATTGTCGCGACATTTCAGGCCACTATCGTGCTGGGCGTGGGAATTTGGGCCTATCAAATCCCGTTTGCCGGTTCGCTGGCGCTGTTTTACTTCACGATGGTGATTTACGGGCTGTCGCTGGTGGGGTTTGGGCTGTTAATTTCGGCGCTGTGCTCGACGCAGCAGCAGGCGTTTATCGGCGTGTTTGTCTTTATGATGCCAGCAATTTTGCTCTCCGGGTACGTTTCCCCTGTCGAGAACATGCCGGTGTGGCTGCAGGACATCACATGGATAAACCCGATACGCCACTTTACGGACATTACCAAGCAGATCTATCTGAAGGATGCGAGTCTGGATATTGTCTGGGGGAGTTTGTGGCCGCTACTGGTCATAGCGGCCACGACGGGGTCAGTGGCGTACGCGATGTTTAGACGCAACATTGCGTAGCTTTTTCTCTTTGGTGAGCAATGAGACCACCGCAGGCCCTGCAAGGATTGCGAGACCCGCCAGGGCCAGCAGCAGGTTGTTTTGCAGCACGCGTGACAGCAGCCAAAGCACAATCATCGCGGCACCAAAGTACCAGGTGGTGGTGAGCTCTTCGAGCACATCACCCACCTCGCGCCAGCGCGCTTCATGGTGGCGCTGTAAGAACAGCATCGACAGCACGGTGACGCCATAGAGGACGCATAGCCCCAGGCCAACACGCACCAGCGTGCCGCTCATCCAGCCCATCACCAGTACGGCCACGACCAGTAAATGCAACATTATCTGCCAGCAACTTAACCCCGTTGCGACACGAACACGTTGTTGCCACTTCATGGCTTATCTCCTGAAGGATTTTTATCTGCTTAATCAGACTACCGCACTTTACGGAAAATTCCGTAACGCCGCATCTTTTTGTGACGCCGACTACACTTTATTTTCATTGGGATAGTCACTCAGGAAGGGGCTTATGACTCAAAAAATGCAGCATTTCTCGCTTAAAGTGCTGACGATAAACATTCATAAAGGCTTCACAGCATTTAATCGCCGCTTCATTTTACCGGAGCTGCGCGACGCGGTTCGCACCGTCAGCGCGGACATTGTCTGTCTGCAGGAGGTGATGGGCGCGCACGAGGTGCATCCCATGCATTTCGAGAACTGGCCCGATACGCCGCACTATGAATTTCTGGCCGACACGATGTGGAGTGATTACGCCTACGGGCGCAACGCGGTCTATCCGGAAGGCCATCACGGGAACGCGGTGCTGTCACGTTTTCCTATCGAACATTATGAGAACCGGGACGTTTCCGTAGGTGAGAGCGAAAAGCGCGGGCTGCTTTACTGCCGCATCACGCCACCGGCACTCACGGTGCCCATTCATGTCGGTTGCGTGCATCTTGGCCTGCGCGAAGTCCACCGTCAGGCGCAGCTACAGATGCTGGCTGACTGGACCAATGCGCTTCCCGACGGTGAACCCGTGGTCGTGGCCGGTGATTTTAACGACTGGCGGCAGCGCGCGAACCATCCTTTGAAGGTCAATGCAGGGCTGGAGGAGATTTTTACCCGGGCCCATGGTCGCCCGGCACGGACGTTCCCGGTGCGCTTTCCCCTGCTGCGCCTGGACCGTATCTACGTGAAAAATGCCCATGCCAGCAGCCCGACGGCGCTGGCCTTACTTAACTGGCGACATCTGTCCGACCATGCCCCGCTCAGCGCGGAGATCCACTTATGAAATGTTCCTGGCAGGAAGGCAACCGGATCTCGCTGCTGGTCAACGGCGACGAGTATTACCCGGCCGTCTTTAAGGCAATTGATAACGCTAAGCAGAGAGTGATCCTCGAAACCTTTATCTGGTTCGAGGACGACGTGGGCAAACAGTTACACAGCGTACTGCTGCGTGCCGCCCGGCGCGGCGTCAAAATTGAAGCGCTGCTGGACGGCTATGGCTCACCGGACCTCAGCGACGGGTTCGTGAATGAACTGACCGCTGCGGGCGTGGTGTTCCGCTACTACGATCCCGGCCCGCGCCTGTTTGGCATGCGTACCAACCTTTTCCGGCGGATGCACCGCAAAATTGTGGTGGTGGATGAGGCGGTGGCGTTTGTCGGCGGCATTAACTACTCAGCTGAACATATGTCCGACTACGGCCCGGAAGCAAAACAGGATTACGCCATTCGCATTGAGGGCCCGGTAGTACAGGACATCGTATTATTCGAACTGGAGAACCTGCCGGGGAAAGAGGCCGTTCGCCGCTGGTGGAAACGCCGCCATCGCCCGGAGGAGAACCGCAAGCCCGGCGAAGCGCAGGCCCTTTTCGTCTGGCGCGATAACGGCGAGCACCGGGACGATATTGAACGCCATTACCTGAAGATGCTCGCCAACGCGAAGCGCGAAGTGATCATTGCTAACGCCTACTTTTTCCCGGGCTATCGCCTGCTGCATGCCATGCGTAATGCGGCCCGGCGCGGCGTACGGGTGAAGCTGATTGTGCAGGGCGAGCCGGATATGCCGATAGTCAAAGTTGGCGCGCGGCTGCTGTATAACTATCTGGTCAAAGGCGGCGTTCAGATCTACGAATATCGCCGTCGACCGCTACATGGCAAAGTCGCGCTGATGGACGATCACTGGGCCACCGTCGGCTCCAGCAACCTGGATCCGCTGAGCTTATCGCTAAATCTCGAAGCTAACCTGATCATCCACGATCGCCAGTTTAATCAGACCCTGCGGGATAATTTGCAGGCCCTAATTGTTAACGACTGCGTGCGCGTGGATGAGTCTATGGTGCCGAAACGCACCTGGTGGAACCTGGGCATCAGCGTCGTGGTGTTCCACTTCCTTCGCCATTTCCCGGCGATGGTCGGCTGGCTGCCAGCGCATACGCCGAAGCTGGCGCAGGTGGACCCGCCGGTACAACCCGAAATGGAAACCCAGGACCGCGTTGAAGCGGAAGATGGAGGCAAACCCTGATGTCGAAATCACATCCGCGCTGGCGGCTGGCGAAAAAAATTCTCACCTGGGTGTTCTTTATTGCGGTCGCCGTGCTGCTGGTGGTTTACGCCCAAAAAGTTGACTGGGAGGAGGTGTGGAAAGTTATCCGCAACTACAACCGGATGGTGCTGCTGGGCGCGACAGGGCTGGTGATCGTGAGCTACCTGATGTACGGCTGCTACGACCTGCTGGGCCGGGCATACTGCGGCCACAAGCTGGCTAAACGCCAGGTGATGCTGGTGTCGTTTATTTGCTACGCCTTCAACCTGACGCTGAGTACCTGGGTCGGGGGGATTGGCATGCGCTATCGCCTCTACTCGCGTCTCGGGCTGCCGGGCGGGACTATAACCCGCATTTTTTCCCTGAGCATCACCACTAACTGGCTGGGCTATATTCTGCTCGGCGGGGTGATTTTCACCATCGGCGTGGTCCAGCTGCCCGCGCACTGGTACATCGATGAAGCCACGCTGCGCATTCTCGGCATCGTGCTGCTGCTGATTATCGCTTTTTATCTGTGGGCCTGCGCGTTTGCTAAACGCCGTCATATGACCCTCAGAGGGCAGAAACTGGTATTGCCGTCGTGGAAGTTTGCCATGCTGCAGATGGCAGTATCCAGCGCTAACTGGATGGCGATGGGAGCAATTATCTGGCTGTTGATTGGCGAGGACGTGAATTACTTCTTCGTGCTGGGGGTGCTGCTGGTGAGCAGTATCGCCGGGGTTATTGTGCATATCCCGGCGGGGATCGGGGTGCTGGAGGCGGTGTTCATTGCGCTTCTGGCCGGAGAGCATGTTTCTCAGGGAACGATTATTGCCGCCCTGCTCGCCTACCGCATGCTCTATTACTTCCTGCCGCTGGCGCTGGCCACGGTCTGTTATCTGGTGCTGGAGAGTCGGGCGAAGAAATTACGGGCGAAGAATGAGAGGATGTTAGCGAAGTGAATAAGTCGGGTGGCGGCTTCGCCTTACCCGACCTACGGTTCGCGTTTCGTAGGCCGGGTAAGGCGAAGCCGCCACCCGGCAAAACAACCTTAACGACGGTTGCCGAAAATACGCAGCAACATCAGGAACAGGTTGATGAAGTCCAGATAGAGCGTCAGCGCGCCCAGAATCGAGTATTTGCGCAGGTTTGAACTGTCACGCACGTCGATCTGCTCGCCGATGTTTTTCAGCTTCTGGGTGTCATACGCCGTCAGCCCAACGAAGACCACCACACCAATGTAGGTCACGGCCCACATCAGCGCTTCACTCTTCAGCCACAGGTTCACCAGCGACGCCAGCACAATCCCGATCAGCCCCATAAACAGCATGCTGCCGAAACCGCTCAGGTCACGTTTGGTGGTGTAGCCGTAAAGGCTCATCGCGCCGAACATCCCGCCGGTTACCACAAACGTGCTGGCAATGGAGGAGTAGGTGTAGACGATGAAAATACTGGAAAGCGTCAGCCCCGTTAGCGCCGAATAGAGCATAAACAGCGTGGTCGCCATCCCCGCACTGAGCTTTTGCACCAGCCCGGAGAGGACAAACACCAGAGCCAGCTGCGCGATAATCAGCCCAAAGAAGGTGATTTTGCTGGAGAAGATAAACATCATCAGTTCAGGCGTGTTCGCCGCATACCACGCGATAAACGCGGTAAGCAGCAGGCCAACTGTCATCCAGCCGTACACCTGAGCCATATACGTCTGCAGGCCGCTACGGGTCTGCTGTACTATTGAATCGGAACGCGGAAATCGGTCCATGATTCACTCCTGATTAAGATTAAGTAGACACACACGTTAAGATTAACACATCCACGTCAACCGACTACCAACGGCTGGCGGCTTGTTTATCGCTATCGCGGGATTCCACCCAGCGCTCCCCTTCCGGCGTCGCTTCCCGCTTCCAGAACGGCGCTTTAGTTTTGAGGTAATCCATCATGAACTCCCCTGCCGCAAACGCGCTGCCGCGGTGCGCGCTGGTCACGCCCACGAAGACAATCTCTTCGCCTGGCCACATCTCGCCGATGCGGTGGATCACCGTGACGCGCCCGAGCGGCCAGCGGCCACGCGCTTCTTCCACAATGGCCGCCAGCGATTTCTCCGTCATGCCCGGGTAGTGCTCCAGCGTCAGCGCCTTCACGCTGTCACCGAGGTTGTGATTGCGTACCTTGCCGGTGAACGTCACGACCGCGCCGTCTTCGTCACGCTCGGCCAGCCAGTCATATTCTGTCCCCACGTTAAAACGCGCCGGGCTCACCAGAATTCGGGGCTCAGCCATCTTAACCTCCTGTGACCGGCGGAAAGAAGGCCACTTCATCCCCTGCGGTTAGTGGATGGCTGAACTCAACCAGCGTCTGGTTCACGGCGGCCAGCAGCTTACTTTCGTCCAGCGCCAGCGCCCAGCGTTCGCCCTGTGCGGCCAGATGCGCACGCAGGGCGGCGACGTTTTCAAAAGAGCCCTCCAGCGTCAGGCTGTCGGTATTCACCAGCTCGCGCACCTGGGCAAAAAAGAGCACCTTAATCATGGCTGTCCACCTTAAAATCACCGGATTTGCCGCCGCTTTTTGCCAGCAGGCGAACCGGGCCAATCACCATATCTTTCTGCACCGCTTTACACATGTCGTAGATGGTCAGCGCGGCAACGGAGGCTGCCGTCAGGGCTTCCATCTCAACGCCGGTCTTCCCGGTTAAGCGGCACAGGGACTCAATGCGCACCCGATTATGCTCCGGCTGCGCCTGCAGGTTCACTTCCACCTTGCTAAGCATCAGCGGATGGCAAAGGGGAATGAGGTCCCAGGTGCGCTTGGCGGCCTGAATACCGGCGATGCGGGCGGTGGCAAAGACGTCACCCTTGTGGTGGCTGCCGTCGATAATCATCGCCAGCGTTTCCGGCTGCATGGTAACGAACGCTTCCGCGCGCGCCTCGCGCACCGTTTCCGCTTTGGCGGAGACATCCACCATATGCGCTTCGCCGGCGGCGTTAATGTGGGTCAGTTGTGACATAGCTTATTTCTTTAAATGGGGATGGAAATTACACGGACGGGTACGGGCATCCAGCTGCGGGGCGATGATGTTTTCCCATGCGGTGCGGCAGGCTTTGGTCGAGCCCGGCATGGCGAAAATCAGGGTGTTGTTGGCCACCCCGGCGACGGCGCGCGACTGCAGCGTGGAGGTACCAATCTCCTCAAAGGAGAGCATGCGGAATACTTCGCCGAAGCCTTCCACTTCGCGGTCAAACAGCGGGATCAGCGCTTCAGGCGCCTGATCGCCTGCGGTAAAACCGGTGCCGCCGGTGATCAATACCACCTGCACTTCATCGCTGGCAATCCACTGCGAAACCTGCGCGCGAATGGCGTAGCGGTTCTCTTTCACAATCGCTTTATCGACGATGTGATGCCCCGCATCATGGGCCGCCTCGCGCAGCCAGTGGCCGGACGTATCATCCTCTTCGCCACGGCGGTTGGAAACGGTAAGAATAGCAATGCGTGTCGGGATAAATTCTGCGCTTACCTGACTCATCTTCTGATTCCTTCTTAAGCCTGATCACCCGCCAATATAAGACAGGTTCTGAGTAATGCCGGTGTTGCCCTGATGCAGGAAGTGGGTCTGTTTTTTGTGCGTCAGAGCTTCAGAAATGCGCGCTTCAAGCGCTTCCTGTTGAGCATCGTCTTCCAGCAGATCGCGCAGATCTACGCCGCCGTCGCCGAAGAGGCAGAGATGGAGCTTGCCCACGGAGGAGACGCGCAGACGGTTACAGCTGGCGCAGAAGTCTTTCTCATAGGGCATGATAAGGCCAATCTCACCCTCGTAATCCGGGTGGCAGAAGACCTGCGCCGGGCCGTCGCTGCGCTGGCGGATCTGGCGGATCCAGCCACGTTTGAGCAGCTCGTCGCGCAACACCATGCCGGAAATGTGATGGCGGCGGAACAGGTCACTGCCCTCACCGGTTTCCATCAGCTCGATAAAACGCAGCTGGATGGGGCGGGATTTCATCCATGCCAGGAAGGTATCGAGCTGATGATGGTTCACATCACGCATCAGCACCGTATTGACTTTGACTTTCTCGAACCCGGCCGCAAATGCCGCGTCGATGCCGTCCATCACCTGGCGGAACTTGTCCTGGCCGGTAATGGCGTGAAACTGGCGGGCATCGAGGCTGTCCACGCTGACGTTGATGGCGGTTAAGCCCGCGTCGCGCCAGGTCGCCACATCACGCGCCATCCGGTAACCGTTGGTGGTCACCGCAATCTGGCGGATATGTTCGTTTTCACGCACGGCGGCAATGATGTCGGGGAAATCACGGCGCAGAGAAGGTTCGCCTCCGGTCAGCCTGACCTTTTCGGTGCCAAGCCCGGAGAACGCGCGCGTAACGCGGCGCACCTCATCCACGGAGAGAAAGCCGTTATTGGTGACGCTGCCCGGTTTGTAACCGTCGGGCAGGCAGTAGGTGCAACGGAAGTTGCACACATCGGTAATCGACAGACGTAAGTAATAAAACTTACGCGCGAAAGCATCAGTCAGTTGTGAAGCCATGTACACCTTTCCAGATACGGGAGGCACAGTCATTTCTTTCTGTACCCTGGTGGCAGATCCGCCACGGCCAGAGCGCCATATCTTTCGACACAGGCACAAAGGCTAGAGTGTATGTTTTCAAATTCGAAAACGTGGTTATGGCGATAGTAGCGCGGAAATTCTCACTTCGCCATCATCGCCTTTCGCTATATAATTATGTATATAGCGACTCAATCGTGCATTTTCGCTACAGAATACCTAAAAACCCTCTTTTCGCATTGATATACGTCATTTTGCTTCGTATGAGGCATCGTCTTTTAGGGGTAGTTCAGGTAGTGTTACGCAGATCAAACGTGATAAGGAATTGGTATGCGCAATCGCACTTTTGCGGATCTTGACCGAGTGGTCGCTCTTGGCGGAGGCCACGGTCTGGGCCGGGTGATGTCCTCTTTGTCGTCACTGGGCTCAAGGCTGACAGGGATAGTGACAACCACCGATAATGGCGGCTCAACCGGGCGGATCAGACGTGCCGAAGGCGGCATCGCCTGGGGGATATGCGCAACTGTCTCAACCAGCTGATTACCGAACCGAGCGTCGCATCAGCGATGTTTGAGTACCGTTTTGGCGGCAACGGGGAACTTTCCGGGCATAACCTTGGAAATTTAATGCTTAAGGCGCTGGATCACCTGAGCGTGCGCCCGCTTGAAGCCATCAATTTGATACGAAATCTGCTGAAGGTGGATGCGTTCCTGATCCCGATGTCAGAACAGCCGGTGGATTTAATGGCCATTGATGCTGACGATCACGAAGTGTACGGCGAAGTGAATATCGACCAGCTTCTGCTGCCGCCCAAAGAGCTGATGACCTACCCGAGCGTACCGGCGACGCGTGAAGCCGTCGAAGCGATTGGCGAAGCGGATTTAATCCTGATTGGCCCGGGCAGTTTTTATACCAGCCTGATGCCGATCCTGCTGGTCAAAGAGCTGGCGCAGGCGCTGCGTCGCACCCCTGCTCCGATGGTTTACATCGGTAATCTGGGGCGTGAGCTGAGCCCGGCGGCGGCAAGCCTGTCGCTGGCAGACAAACTGAGCCTGATGGAGCAGTACGTCGGCAAGAAAATCATCGACGGCGTGGTGGTTGGGCCTAAGGTGGATGTCTCCGGTATCGGCGAGCGGGTGGTGATTCAGGTGCCGCTGGAGGCCAGCGATATTAAATACCGCCACGACCGCCATCTGCTGCGCGAAGCGCTGGAGAAGGCGATTCAGGCGCTGGGTTAGGTTCGTTTTATGCGGCCTGTTGCCCTCACCCCGGCCCTCTCCCACAGGGAGAGGGAGAAAACACATCACCAACTCACGATGCCGCAATAAACAAATCCCGCAGCTGATGAAGCTGATCGCGGATCTGTGCCGCCTCTTCGAACTCCAGGTTCTGGGCGTGCTGCATCATCTGCGCCTCCAGCTCGTGGATCTTCTGCTGCAGCGCTTTCGGCGTCAGTACGACGGTATCTTCTTCCACCACGGAACGCGCCTTGCCGCGGCCTTTCGCTTTGGTCTTCGCAATGTTCTGACCGAGCGCCAGAATATCCACCACTTTCTTGTTCAGCCCCTGCGGAGTAATGCCGTGCTCTTCGTTATAGCGCTGCTGTTTCTCACGGCGGCGTTCCGTTTCGCCAATCGCTTTCGCCATCGACGGGGTAATTTTGTCGCCGTAGAGAATCGCTTTGCCATTGACGTTACGCGCGGCGCGGCCAATGGTCTGGATCAGCGAGCGCTCGGAACGCAGGAAGCCCTCTTTATCCGCGTCCAGAATCGCCACCAGCGAGACTTCCGGCATATCCAGCCCCTCTCGCAACAGGTTGATCCCTACCAGCACGTCAAACTCACCCAGACGCAGATCGCGGATGATCTCCATACGCTCCACGGTATCGATATCCGAGTGCAGATAACGCACCTTCTCGCCGTGCTCTTCCAGGTACTCCGTCAGGTCTTCCGCCATACGCTTGGTGAGCGTGGTCACCAGCACACGCTCGTTGATGGCGGCACGCTTGCGGATCTCAGAGAGCAGATCGTCCACCTGGGTCGCCACCGGACGCACTTCGATAATCGGATCCAGCAGCCCGGTCGGACGAACCACCTGATCAATCACCTCATCGCCCGATTTCTCCAGCTCGTAGTTGCCCGGCGTGGCCGACACGTAAATAGTCTGTGGCGCCAGCGCCTCAAACTCTTCAAACTTCATCGGACGATTATCCAGTGCCGACGGCAGACGGAACCCGTACTCCACCAGCGTCTCTTTACGCGCGCGGTCACCGCGGTACATCCCGCCAATCTGCGGAATGGTGACGTGGGATTCGTCTATCACCAGCAAGCCGTCGGCCGGGAGGTAGTCAAACAGCGTCGGCGGCGGCTCACCCGGCCCACGACCGGAGAGGAAACGGGAGTAGTTTTCAATACCGGAGCAGTAGCCGAGCTCGTTCATCATCTCCAGATCGAACTGGGTTCGCTGGCTCAGGCGCTGCTCTTCCAGCAGCTTATTGTTCGCCAGAAGCACCTTACGGCGTTCAGCCAGCTCCACTTTGATCTCTTCCATCGCCTGCACGATACGCTCGCGCGGCGTCACGTAGTGCGTTTTAGGGTAGATGGTAAAACGCTGGATCACCGACTCAACGTGACCGGTTAGCGGGTCAAACAACGATAAACGTTCAACCTCTTCATCAAACAGCTCAACGCGCAGCGCCATATCGTCCGATTCCGCCGGGAAGATGTCGATCACCTCCCCGCGCACGCGGAACGTTCCGCGCTGAAATGCCTGGTCGTTACGGGTGTACTGCAACTCCGCCAGTCGGCGCAAAATCGCACGCTGATCGATGATCATCCCCTGCGTCAGGTGGAGCATCATCTTCAGATAGAGGTCCGGGTCGCCCAGGCCGTAAATCGCCGAAACCGACGCCACCACAACCACATCGCGACGCTCCAGAAGCGCCTTGGTCGCCGACAGTCGCATCTGCTCGATGTGTTCGTTCACTGAGGCATCTTTCTCGATGAAGGTGTCAGAGCTCGGCACATAGGCTTCCGGCTGGTAGTAATCGTAGTAGGAGACGAAATACTCAACGGCGTTCTCCGGGAAGAACTCTTTCATCTCGCCGTAAAGCTGTGCCGCGAGGGTTTTGTTGGGGGCAAGCACCATCGTAGGGCGCTGCAGATCCGCGATCACGTTGGCGATGGTGAACGTTTTACCGGAACCGGTTACCCCCAGCAGCGTCTGGTGCGCAAGCCCATCTTCCAGCCCCTCTTCCAGACGACGGATCGCCTCAGGCTGATCGCCAGATGGACGGAAAGCAGAATTCAGTTTGAACGGTTTACTCATGGGCGACGACCTGATGACGTTATAAGCGGCAGGTGAGTAATTTTACTCGTTGTTGCCAGGAATGCCAGTAAAAAACACTGGATGAAAAACCAGTAGCATGTCAGGATATTTAGCATAGCGGCTTAAGGATTAGCGCGTTAATGGATAAAATTTCGACTCTGACGAGATAAAAAACCAGTCAACGTGGGTTATCCCCAGAACTTTTTCTTTTTTAACATTTGTCAAGCCAGGTAATGAGAGTTTTATGGTAGCGCGTGACACTTTCATTACGGTAATTGCTTTTATCTAAGCAATTAAATTTTAAACGATATTTTCTAAAGCCGCGTTTCGCGTCAATTTGGGCGAAAGCCGCGTCTTCTCTCGCTTATCGCGTGTTTTCTAACTCTAATGCACATGGTTATCCACAGGAATAGTGGATAACTGCTTCCAGCCCATGCAGACTGCCGCTCGGCAAATTCCCGGATTTTCCCACGAGACGGTAACAAAAAATTTTTATCGCTATTTTTTGTCGATAAATAGTTGCGTCATTCATAACCACCTGATGGGATCTTGCTCACATTTCCGCCATTTTACCCTGCACCACGACTCAACACCGCCAGCACCGTCGATGTGCAATTCCGGGTTTCCTTACCCCACTTAGTGGTGGAACATTCTTAAAAAAGCCGCTTTTTTAATCACTTCACGGTTTCTGGCAGGGGTTTTGCACAATCAAAAACCGAGCGTCACCGACACATTTTTAAGGAGAGAAAGATGTTGAGTCTGCGTGCAGTGAATCAGTTTTACGGAAGCCAACATACGCTATGGAACGTGGATTTAGATTTTCCGCAAGGGATGTGTACCGGCGTTGTTGGCCTGCCAGGGATGGGAAAAACCACCCTAATGAATTGCATCGCCGGGAAAGTGCCCGTGGATAGCGGCACCATCATCTGGCATGAAGCGGGTGCACCGCCGCGTGATTTACTCAGCCAGACGGCCGAACAACGTTCCGGACCGGGGATTGGCTATGTCCCGCAGGACAGGCGGATTTTTTCTCAGCTGACGATTGAGGAAAATTTGCACATTGCCATGCGGGCGATGGATAAATCCGACCCGGCAGCGAAAAGTGAAGTGTACGAGCTCTTTCCCGAACTTTACGCGCTGCGTCAGACGCGAGGCAACGCCCTTTCGCCAGAGGCGCAGTATCAGCTTGCTCTGGCAAATGCGCTGGTCAATCGCCCGCGTATGTTGATTCTGGATGAACCTATGCACGGTGCCGGCCAGGGCTTTGCCCATAAGCTTGCACAACTGCTGGTACGGCTAAACCGGGAGCTTGGGATGACGGTGCTGCTAGCAGAACAGCAGCTGTCGTTTATCCGCCGGGTTGCGGATCGGTTTTGCATGCTCTACCGCGGACGTAACGTGGCACAGGGCCACGTTAACGAACTCAACGATGAGCTTATTGCCCACTGGATGTCGCTGGAAGCAAGACGCTGAGGTCAAGATACTGACCGGTTTCGGCCTGTTCGGCATCGTCTGCAAGCCAGGGGATCTCCCCCAGGAATGGCGCGGGGAGCACCCGTTTGAGGGTCGTCAGATACTCATGGTGTCGCTTGCCCGGCGTGACCACGTCGTTGGCTATCCAGCCCGCGAGACGCAGCCCTGCCTGCTGAACGGCCTGTGCCGTCAACATGGCGTGGTTAATACACCCGAGCTTGACGCCGACAACGAGTATGACCGGCAGTTGCTCGGCCTGCACCCAGTCAGCAAACGTCTGGTCCTGAGAGAGCGGCGTAAACCACCCGCCTGCACCTTCCACCAGCACCCAGTCGGCCTGGCTTTCCAGGGTTCGTAACCCGGCAGAGAGCACGGCAAAATCAATCGGACGGCCTTCATCAGCGCTGATAATGTGCGGCGAGGTCGGCTCGGCAAAGGTATACGGGTTCACCGCTGAATAGGCGAGTTCGAGCGTGCTGTTACGCTGAAGCGCCAGCGCGTCGGTGTTACGTAACCCCTCCGCCGTCATCTCGCTGCCGGAAGCCACAGGCTTATACCCGGCGGTGTTTTTCCAAAGCTTTCGCGCCGCCTGCAAAAGGGCAGCGCTGGCAACCGTCTTGCCCACTTCCGTATCCGTCCCGGTGACAAAATAACGTTCAGTCACGTTCAATAATCCCATGAAAAAGTTGATAAGAGAGCGGGAACTGGCCCCGCTGCTGCGGCCAGGCCAGCTCAAGGCGCTGCAGCTGGCCCCGGGTCAGCGGTTTTTTCTCGCGCCCGGCATGCAGATGCGTGGCGCCAATGCCCTTCAGCGAGCGCATCGCGCTTAAAGCATCGCTAAAATCGAGAGTGATGGTCTGCACCGTACTGCGATAGCGCCAGCCTGCCAGGGCCTGCGTAACCTGCTCATATGACAAAAAGCGGTTGGCGTGCGGCTGTTCATCCACCGCCTGCCAGGCCTGATTGAGCTCAGGTAACGAGCTTTCCAGTAGCGTGGTAAACGCCACCTTGCCGCCCGGGCAGGCGACGCGATAAAGCTCGCTCAACGCCTGCGGCAGGCTGCTGCACCACTGCACCGCCAGATGGCTCCAGACCAGATCGAATTGCGCGTCCGCCAGCGGAATCGCCTCGATGTCCGCCACCAGATAACGATGCGCAGCCTGCTGCTGGCGCGCCTCATCCAGCATAGCGGGAGACAGGTCGATGGCCGTCACGTGACTTCCCTCCTCGCGCCAGAGTCGGCTATTCCCGCCGGGGCCGCACCCGGCGTCAAGTACCTGGGTAAAGCGCCTCTCGCCGAGCAACGTCATCAGCCCCTGTGCGCTCTGGCGCTGCAGTTCATCGTGCTGTGAATAGCTGCGCGCGGCCCGGCCGAACGCCGCCGCAATGGCCTGCTTATTGACTGGCAACATGCAGCGCCTCCAGAAGTGCAGCAATATCCTCGGTCTCGTGCGCCGCCGTCAGCGTGAGCCGCAGACGCGCCGTGCCCGGCGGTACGGTGGGTGGACGAATAGCCGTGACCCACATCTCCCGATCGCGCAGCGTTTGTGCCAGGGAGAGCGCCTGCGCGTTTTCCCCTACGATCACCGGCTGGATGGCACTTTGCGAATCAGTACTGCGGAAAGGAAGCGCCGCCAGTCCCTGACGGAAGCGGCAGATATGCTCTGCCAGCCGCTGGCGACGTTCCTCCCCTTCTGCGCTACGAATGACGGCCAGGGACGCAGACAACGCCACGGCCTGCGCCGGTGGCATGCTGGTGCTGTAGATCAGGTGCCGGGCAAACTGCAGCAGATAGTCTGCAACGGACTCGCTGCACAGTACGGCGGCGCCACTCACGCCAAAACCTTTGCCGAAAGTGACTATCAGCAGCTCCGGCCTGACGCCTTGCTGGTGAACACTTCCCCGCCCTTCATCACCCGTCACGCCGATACCGTGGGCATCGTCGACCAGCAGCCAGGCATGTTGCTGTCTGGCAGCCTCGTGCAGTACGGCAAGCGGTGCGCTGTCGCCGTCCATGCTGAATACCCCTTCCGTGACCACCAGCTGTTGCCCCTCGCACGGTTTATCCAGCAGCGCAGCGAGTTGCCCCGCATCGTTATGGGCAAAGCGGCGCAGCTGAGCCGGACTCAAACTTGCCGCTTCCAGCAGCGAGGCATGGCTTAAGCGGTCGGCGACAATGCGGTCGTCCTTCCCCATCAGGGCGGTAATCACCGCCTGATTGGCGGCAAAACCCGAAATAAACAACAGCGCGCGCGGGTAGCCCAGCCAGTCGGCAAGCGCCTCCTCCAGCGCCTGATGTGCCGGGGTGTAGCCGCTAACGTGCCCCGATCCACCGCTGCCCACGCCAAACCGCTCTGCCCCCTGCTGCCAGGCGCGAACGATAGCCGGATGCTGGCTAAGACCGAGATAATCGTTACTGGAGAAGTTACGGTAACGCCGACTGTCGCGGGTCAGAAAACGGCCTGCGCCGTTTTCGACCACCTTGCGTACGCGAAACGCATCAGTCGCCCGACGCTCGTCGAGCGCCGACTGGATACGTGCCTGCCAGGTCATACTGCTGCCGCGTTGTAGAACTGGTCGGTGTCGGCATTGAAAATCTGCTGCTCCAGCTGCTGCTGTTGCTCGTTATCGCCCGTCAGCACCTCGGTCTGATGCGGGTTCAGCCCCAGCTTGCGGAACAGCTGAACATCTTTGTCTTCCTCCGGGTTCGGAGTGGTCAGCAGCTTGCAGCCGTAGAAGATGGAGTTGGCCCCGGCCATAAAGCACATTGCCTGGGTCTGCTCGTTCATCTGCTCACGGCCCGCAGAAAGGCGTACATAAGAGGTCGGCATCATGATGCGCGCCACCGCGATAGTGCGAATAAAATCAAACGCGTCCACGTCTTCGTTATCCGCCAGCGGCGTGCCTTTGACCTTCACCAGCATGTTAATCGGGACGCTTTCCGGCGGCGTTGGCAGGTTCGCCAGCTGCAGCAGCAGACCCGCACGATCTTTCACCGTTTCACCTAAGCCCACAATACCGCCGGAACAGACTTTGATCCCCGCGTCACGCACTTTGTCCAGCGTATCCAGACGCTCCTGATAGGTGCGCGTGGTGATGATGTTGCCGTAAAACTCCGGCGAGGTATCGAGGTTATGGTTGTAGTAATCCAGTCCTGCCGCCGAGAGGCGCTGCGCCTGTTCTTCGTTCAGCGTTCCGAGCGTCATACAGGCTTCGAGGCCCATCTCCTTCACCCCTTTCACCATCTGCTCCAGATACGGCATATCGCGATCGTGCGGGTTCTTCCACGCCGCCCCCATGCAGAAGCGGGTCGAGCCGGCGTTTTTCGCCTTACGCGCGGAATCGAGCACCTGCTCTACTTCCATCAGGCGTTCGGATTCAAGACCGGTTTTATAGCGTGCGCTCTGTGGGCAATATTTGCAGTCTTCAGGACAGGCGCCGGTCTTGATCGACAGCAGCGTGCTGACCTGAACATGGCGCGGATCGAAGTGCTGACGATGCACCTGTTGGGCTTCAAACATCAGCTCAAGGAAAGGTTTATTGAATAATTCAGTAACTTGCGACATCGTCCAGCGTGCGTGGTGAGCCATCGGGCTTCTCCAAAGGGTTTTGTTAATTTTCGGTTCGGTTTATACTCGTAAACCTAAAACTTTTCAAAATGGTTTACAAGTCGATTATGACCCAGGACGATCTCGCCTTCGACAAGCAGCATATCTGGCACCCTTACACCTCCACCACCCGCCCTCTTCCCGTCTATCCGGTGGCCTCGGCCCACGGCTGCGAGCTGCACCTTGCCAGCGGTGAACAGCTCGTCGACGGGATGTCCTCCTGGTGGGCGGCCATTCACGGGTATAACCACCCGCGCCTGAATACGGCGATGAAGGCCCAGATTGACCAGATGTCGCACGTCATGTTTGGCGGGATCACCCATCAACCTGCGGTGGATTTGTGCCGTCGCCTGGTGGCAATGACCCCTGAATCGCTGGAGTGTGTCTTCCTGGCCGATTCCGGCTCCGTGGCGGTGGAAGTGGCGATGAAAATGGCGCTGCAGTACTGGCACGCCAGAGGCGAAACGCGCCAGCGCTTCCTCACGTTCCGCAACGGCTATCATGGTGATACCTTCGGGGCGATGTCGGTCTGCGACCCGGATAACTCCATGCACAGCCTGTGGAAAGGGTACCTGCCGGAAAACCTGTTCGCGCCTGCCCCGCAAAGCCGCTTCGACGGCGAGTGGAACGAGATGGACATGGTTGGCTTCGCGCGACTCATGGCGGCACATCGTCATGATATCGCCGCCGTCATCCTGGAGCCGATTGTGCAGGGCGCAGGCGGAATGAGGATGTATCATCCGGAATGGCTGAAGCGTATTCGCAAGATGTGCGACCGCGAGGGCATTCTGCTGATTGCCGATGAAATCGCCACCGGCTTTGGCCGCACCGGGAAGCTGTTTGCCTGTGAGCATGCGGGTATCGCCCCGGATATTTTATGCCTGGGCAAAGCGCTGACTGGCGGCACCATGACGCTCTCGGCCACCCTCACGACCCGTCATGTTGCCGACACCATCAGCGACGGCGACGCGGGCTGCTTTATGCACGGTCCGACGTTTATGGGCAACCCTCTGGCCTGCGCCGTCGCAAGTGAAAGCCTCGCCATACTGGAGAGCGGCGAGTGGCAGACGCAGGTCGCGGCGATTGCAGCGCAGCTGAAAGACGAGCTGAGCGCCGCCTCGGGAGCCCATTTTGTGGCGGACGTGCGCGTGCTGGGCGCCATCGGGGTAATTGAAACCACGCATCCGGTGAATATGGCGGCGCTGCAGCGCTTCTTCGTTGAGCAGGGCGTCTGGGTGCGGCCTTTCGGCAAGCTTATCTACCTGATGCCGCCGTATATCATCACTGCTGAGCAGCTGCGTAAGCTCACCGCCGCGGTAGTCGACGCGGTCAACATACCCGCGCATTTCACGATTTAGCCCTATGCGTTACACTTCGAGAACGAGTGATTAACGAGGGTAAACCGTATGAAAATCATCAGCAAAGATCTGCGCGACGGCGAAAAGCTGCCGGAACGCCACGTTTTCAACGGCATGGGGTATCAGGGCGATAATATCTCCCCGCACCTGGCGTGGGATGAGGTTCCGGCTGGCACGAAAAGCTTTGTCGTGACCTGTTACGACCCGGATGCGCCAACCGGCTCCGGTTGGTGGCACTGGATCGTAGCAAACCTGCCTGCCGACACGCGCGTGCTGCCGCAGGGTTCCGGCTCCGGCCTGGTCGCCCTGCCGGAAGGCGCTATTCAGACGCGCACTGACTTTGGTAAAGCGGGCTACGGCGGCGCAGCGCCACCAAAAGGGGAAACCCACCGCTATATCTTCACGGTGCATGCGCTGGATGTGGACAAGATTGAGGTCGATGAAGGCGCGAGTGGCGCGATGGTAGGCTTTAACGTGCATTTCCATTCGCTTGGTAGCGCGTCGATTACGGCGATGTATTCGTAAAAAAAGCCGGGTGGCGGCTACGCCTTACCCGGCCTACATTTTGCACTCGTAGGCCCGGTAAGCGCAGCGCCACCGGGCACGAATCACAGCACGGAAGGTAGCAGCCCTACCAGCCGTCCCTCTTCCAGAAGCTGCATCGCTTTATCAATGTCCGGCGCAAAGAAACGGTCGTCATCGTAATGCGATACGTGCTCACGGAGCGCCTGACGCGCCTGCTCCAGCAGCGGGCTGGATTTCAGCCCTTCACGCAAATCAATACCCTGACTTGCCGCCAGCCATTCCACCGCCAGCACGCCGCGGGTGTTGGCGGCCATCTCCCAGAGACGACGTCCGGCAGCCGGGGCCATCGAGACGTGGTCCTCCTGGTTCGCCGAGGTTGGCAGGCTGTCGACGCTGTGCGGGTGCGACAGCGCTTTGTTTTCACTCGCCAGCGCGGCAGCCGTCACCTGGGCAATCATAAAGCCCGAGTTGACCCCGCCGTTACGCACCAGGAACGGTGGCAGCTGCGACATATGTTTATCCATCATCAGCGCGATACGGCGTTCTGACAACGCGCCAATTTCGGCAATGGCCAGGGCGATATTATCCGCCGCCATCGCCACCGGCTCGGCGTGGAAGTTACCGCCGGAGACCACCTCGTTTTCCTGGGCGAAGACCAGCGGGTTATCGGATACCGCGTTGGCCTCTATCAGCAGTACCTCTGCGGCCTGGCGCAGCTGCGTCAGGCACGCGCCCATCACCTGCGGCTGGCAGCGCAGAGAGTACGGATCCTGCACTTTTTCACAGTTGTGGTGTGAATCCGCAATTTCGCTTGTGTCGGTGAGCACGTGGCGATACATGGCGGCGGCGTCAATCTGGCCGCGCTGGCCGCGCACCTCGTGGATGCGGGCGTCGAACGGACGACGCGAACCCAGCACGGCTTCGGTGGTGAGCGCGCCGCACACCACCGCCGAGGCAAACAGATCCTCCGCTTCAAACAGGCCACGCAGCGCGAAGGCGGTCGACGCCTGCGTGCCGTTCAGCAGCGCCAGCCCCTCCTTCGCCGCCAGGGTGATCGGGGCTAAACCGGCTTTTTTCAGCGCCTCTTTGGCAGGAAGCCATTCGCCCTGCCAGCGTGCCTGCCCTTCCCCCAACAGAAGCAGCGACATATGCGCCAGCGGCGCAAGATCGCCGGAGGCGCCGACGGAACCTTTCGCCGGGATCCACGGATAGACGTCGGCATTAACCAGCGCCATCAGCGCCTGGATCACGCTCAGGCGAATGCCGGAGAAACCGCGCGCCAGGCTGTTGATTTTAAGCACCATCATCAGACGGACAATCTCGTCATCCAGCGGCTGGCCGACCCCCGCCGCGTGAGACAGCACCAGTGAACGCTGTAAGTTTTCCAGATCGTGCGTTGCAATGCGCGTTTGTGCCAGCAGACCAAAGCCGGTGTTGATCCCGTAAGCCGTGCGCCCTTCGGCAACAATGGCCTCCACGCAGGCAACGCTGCCGTTAATGGCGGCGTGGGCACTTTCATCAAGCGAGAGCGTAACCGGCTGACGCCAGACGTTTCGCAGCTGTTTAAGCGTCAGGGAACCGGGCGTAAGTGTTAAGGCGTTCATTCATGATTTCCTTGTGTGGCAGGGATCATCGGCAGGTTTAGCCCCTGCTCTTTGGCACAGTCAATAGCAATCTCGTAACCCGCGTCCGCGTGACGCATCACGCCGGTGGCCGGGTCGTTGTGCAGCACGCGAGCGATACGCGCGGCGGCTTCATCGGTACCGTCACAAACGATAACCATCCCCGAGTGCTGGGAGAAGCCCATTCCCACGCCACCGCCGTGGTGCAGCGAGACCCAGGTCGCGCCGCTGGCGGTATTGAGCAGGGCATTCAGCAGCGGCCAGTCTGAAACGGCATCCGAGCCGTCGCGCATGGCTTCCGTTTCACGGTTAGGGCTGGCAACGGAGCCGGAATCAAGGTGGTCGCGACCAATGACAATCGGTGCGGAGACTTCGCCACTGCGCACCATTTCATTGAAGGCCAGACCCAGTTTTTGCCGCCACTCCAGACCGACCCAGCAGATACGCGCCGGCAGGCCCTGGAAGTTAATGCGCTCGCGCGCCATGTCCAGCCAGTGGTGGAGATGTTCGTCATCCGCGACGATCTCTTTCACTTTGGCATCGGTTTTGTAGATATCCTCCGGGTCACCGGACAGGGCAACCCAGCGGAACGGCCCAATGCCGCGACAGAACAGCGGGCGAATATAGGCAGGCACGAAGCCCGGGAAGTCGAAGGCGTTCGTCACGCCCATCTCTTTCGCCATCTGGCGGATGTTATTGCCGTAATCGAAGGTCGGAATGCCCATCTTGCTGAAGGCCAGCATCGCGGAGACGTGTTCAGCCATCGAACGTTTCGCGGCAAGTACCGTGCCTTCCGGGTCGGTTTCCGCTTTTTGCTGGTATTCTTCCCACGTCCAGCCGTTTGGCAGGTAACCGTGCAGCGGGTCATGGGCGCTGGTCTGGTCGGTGACGAGATCCGGGCGAACGCCGCGGGCGACAAGTTCAGGCAGAATCTCTGCCGCGTTGCCGCACAGGGCGATCGACACCGCTTTGCCTTCCGAGGTGTATTTTTTGATGCGCGCCAGCGCATCGTCGAGATTATCAGCCTGCTCGTCGACGTAGCGGGTACGCAGACGGAAATCAATGCGGCTCTGCTGGCACTCAATGTTAAGCGAGCAGGCGCCAGCAAGCGTGGCAGCCAGTGGCTGCGCGCCGCCCATACCGCCGAGACCGGCAGTCAATACCCAGCGGCCTTTCAGCGAGCCGTTATAGTGCTGGCGACCGGCTTCCACGAAGGTTTCGTAAGTGCCTTGCACAATCCCCTGGCTGCCAATGTAGATCCAGCTCCCGGCGGTCATCTGACCATACATCGCCAGCCCTTTGGCATCCAGCTCGTTGAAGTGTTCCCACGTCGCCCAGTGCGGCACCAGGTTAGAGTTGGCGATCAGCACGCGTGGCGCATTTTTATGGGTTTTGAATACGCCGACCGGCTTGCCGGACTGTACCAGCAGGGTTTCGTCGTGTTCGAGATGAGTCAGGGATTTTACAATTGCGTCATAGCATTCCCAGTTACGCGCGGCGCGGCCTATGCCGCCGTAGACCACCAGCTCGTGGGGTTTCTCCGCCACCTCAGGGTCGAGGTTATTCATCAACATGCGCAGCGGGGCTTCGGTGAGCCAGCTTTTGGCAGTAAGCGTGGTGCCGCGCGCGGCGCGGACATCCTGCTGGCGGTATTTACCTGACGACATTGTGTGCTCCTCATAAAGGACAGATGATGCATTTAGATATACTTGTATAGACAAGCACACACAAGGTCAGTTTTAACAAAAAAGATACAATTTTGTTATATTGCGTTAGCGATCACGCTTATAAAACTTATGACATAAAGTGGCCCTGCAGCCGGTAACGGTTACCCGGGAAAAGCAGCCTGGCATGGGAGACAATCTGCGATGATGACCAGGTTCGACGGCGGATCAGCAGGCACGGATCGTGCTCTTTAATGCGCAACCGTTCACACTCCTGCGGCGTGGCGCGCACAGCCTCCACAATGTGTTCCCCTTCCGTCAGCGGTGCGACCAGCGAGAGGTACGCATGCGGCGTGGTTTGGGTGTAATCCTGGCTCAGATACTCCGGTATCCGCTCTGCGTTAACGCAGCGATCTTCAATCTGTACCGGAATGTCGTTCTCAAAATGCACCATCACGGAGTGGAAGATACGGCTCCCTTCTTTAACATTCAGCTCGGCGGCCTGCTCGGCGCTCGCCTCGGTCTCTTCGAGCACCAGCACCTCGCAGCGGTGCTGATGATTTCGCGAGTGTATCTCATCGGCAATACTGCGGATTTCAAACAGCGCCGACTGACCTTTGGGCTCCGCCACGAAAGTGCCGACCCCCTGCAGGCGCACCAGAAGACCTTCATCGGTCAGTTCGCGCAGCGCCCGGTTGATGGTCATCCGGCTAAATCCAAATTGCGCCACCAGTTCGGCCTCGGACGGAATACGATCGTGAGGGCGCCAGACACCGGTAGCAATTTTTTCGCTGATAGCCTGCTTCACCTTTTCGTAGAAAGGCGCAGGAGGGCTCGACTGCGCCAGGGGCGAGCGTGAAAACATCATGACTCCTTAAATAGGGTTATGCCCACCAGTGAGCAATTTGCCAGGCCAGACGAGCGGCAAGCTTCGCGCCCTGTCCGTCCCTGTCGTACTGCGGGTTAAACTCTACCAGATCGGCGGCCTGCAGCTTACCGCTGCGACAGATTTGTTCGATAACCGGCAGAAGATCCAGCGCCGGTACCCCTAACGCCGCAGGGGCGGATACGGCAGGCATTTCGCTCGCCGGCAGAACGTCGAGGTCAATAGTCAGGTAGACCCGATCGGCCTGCGCCAGCACCTTTTCCAGCGCAGATAACGCATCGCGTCTGAAATGCCAGTCTTCCACCAGCGTGACGTTCAGGCGTTCCGCTTCATCCCAGAGTGCCTGCGTGTTGGCTGCCCGGCTGACGCCAAAGCAGGCGTAGCGAAACGCCCGACCGTGGTCCTCGCAGTAATGGGCCAGTTGACGAAACGGGGTACCGGATGTTGCACGCTCGGCCTTGCGCAGATCGAGATGGGCATCAAGATTAATCACCGCCACGCGCTCGTTCGGGAAGGCATCGAGAATGCCCCGACCATGCGCCCAGGCGGTCTCGTGCCCGCCGCCAAAGATGAGCGTGCGCATCCCGGACTGCTGGCAGGCCGTCACCGCATCGCTTAAAACCCGCTGTGCCGCTTCAAGTTCATCACCTTCGACATACACGGACCCCATATCCGCAAGCCGTTCGTGTCCCTGATGGCTGGCCATATTCGCCAGCGCGTTGCGCAGGATATCAGGGGCCTGCACGGCGCCAGGCCTGCCCTGATTGCGTTTAACCCCTGCATCGCATTCAAACCCGATCAGCGCGATGCCAGAGGAAAGCGGCGTAAACTGCGCCTGCTGCTGTATCGTCTGAAAGATACGCTTTGCATTGCTGGCCTCGGCGCTGTCGTCACGCCCCTGCCAGACCGTTTCGGCTACGGGCCGCCATAACCTCATACTGCCTCCCCACGGAAAATACGCTGATACAACGGATTGCGACCCGGTTCATAGACCATCTCAACCGGATGGTCAGCATCCCAGACGATAAAATCGGCCACATACCCCGCCTGCAATTGCCCGTGGGTTGCGCCGCGACCCAGCGCCTGCGCGGCGTGTCGCGTGACGCCAGCCCAGGCCTCTTCAGGGGTCAGGCCAAACTGGACGCAGGCCATATTCATCGCCAGGTGCAGGCTCGCAAACGGGCTGGTGCCGGGGTTATAGTCGGTGGCCACCGCCATCGGCACTCCCTGTTTTCTGAGCTGTTCAACCGGCGGGCGCTGGCGCTCCTGAAGGAAATAGAACGCGCCGGGGAGCAATACCGCCACCGTACCGCTTTGCGCCATCGCCTGAATGCCTGCGTCGTCGAGATATTCGATATGATCCGCTGACAGCCCTTTATACTGGCTGACCAGCGCCGCACCGCCCTGATTAGACAGCTGCTCAACATGCCCTTTCACCGGAATACCCAGCGCGGTGGCGGCCTGGAAAAGGCGCTCGGTTTGCGACGGGGTAAAGCCGACGTTTTCACAAAACACATCTACCGCTTCAAATAACGCTTTTTGCCACAGCGTGGGCATGATCTGCTCGCAGACCAGCGTGAGATACGCATCCGGATCCTGTCGGTATTCCGCAGGGACGGCATGTGCCGCCAGAAGCGTCGGGCTAATCTCGACCAGATTACTCAGACTAAGCTGGCGAGCAACCAGCAACATTTTCTCTTCGGCATCCGCGTTAAGTCCGTATCCCGATTTAATTTCTATGGTCGTCACGCCTTCATTCATCAGACGCTCTAGCCGCTGCTGCGCCAGCTTCAACAGGGTTTCCGGCGAACTGTTGCGTGTCGCAGTCACGGTGGCGTTAATCCCGCCGCCCTGCGCGCTGATGGTTTGATAAGAGACACCGTTCAGGCGCTGCTCCCACTCTGCCGCGCGGTCGCCGCCAAACACCAGATGGGTATGGCAATCAATCAGCCCCGGCGTCACCAGACGCCCCTGTAGATCGATGCAGTGACGGTGTCCGGAAGGAATGTCAGATTCAGGGATCACGGCCAGGATGGTTTGACCGCGCACGACCAGGGCGTGTTGCGCTTTCAGACCATAGGGTGCGGAGGCATCGGGAACCATCGTTGCCAGTCGCGCATTTCGCCATATTACATCGTCAGGATGAAGCTGCATGGGCATTCCACTTGTCATAGGTTGTATAGACATTTATTTTCATCCGCCGTCTGCTGTCAACCGTTCTGGTAGAAAATGTTATTTATTTGTGATGACTTTCCCGCCTCCCGGGGGTAAAAAATGCAACTTTTACCCTTTTTATCTTCCCGTTTCGCTCAACTTAGTATAAAAAAGCAGGCTATTTCGTCTATCCCGTTTAAGACTTGCATACCCAGGAGCTCCACCTTGAACATTTCCAGGATTTCCCGTCTGGCGTTAGCGCTCGCCTTTGGCGTGACCTTATCCGCATGCAGTTCAACACCACCGGATCAGCTGCCTTCTGAGCAGGTAGCACCGGGCACCGCGTCCCGCCCGATTTTGTCCGCTGATGAAGCGAAGAACTTCGACCGTGCCCACTACTTCTCAGCGATGGATCCTAACGCTGCGCCGTGGACACCGTCTTCTATTAACCTGCCGAAACAGCCTGACTTCGTGGTTGGCCCGGCTGGCGCCCAGGGCGTAACGCACACGTCCATTCAGGCAGCGGTTGACGCGGCCATTACCAAACACAGCGCCTCTCGCCAGTACATCGCGATCCTGCCGGGTGAATACGAAGGCACCGTGTATGTTCCGGCCGCACCAGGCAGCATCACCCTTTACGGTCTGGGCGAAAAAGCAATCGACGTGAAAATTGGCCTGGCGATTGATTCCGAAATCGACAGCACCACCTGGCGTCGCCTGGTGAACCCGGCCGGTAAATATATGCCAGGTAAACCGGCGTGGTACATGTTTGATAACTGCCAGAGCAAGCGTTCCGCTACCGTTGGCCTGATGTGCTCGGCGGTATTCTGGTCCCAAAATAATGGCCTGCAGCTGCAAAACCTGACCATTCAAAATACCCTCGGCGACAGCGTCGATGCCGGTACCCACCAGGCCGTCGCGCTGCGTAGTGATGGCGATAAGGTGCAGATTAACAACGTCAACATTCTGGGTCGTCAGAATACCTTCTTCGTGACCAACAGCGATGTTAAGAACACGCTGCAGAACAACCGCCTGACCCGTACGCTGGTAACCAACAGCTACGTTGAAGGTGACGTGGATCTGGTGTCCGGTCGCGGCGCGGTGGTATTTGAAAACACCGATTTCCGCGTGGTGAACTCGCGCACTCAGCAGGAAGGTTACGTGTTTGCGCCAGCAACACAGTCTAACCTGTTCTACGGCTTCCTGGCCGTTAACAGCCGCTTTAACGCTGCCGGTGACGGCGTGGCACAGCTGGGTCGCTCCCTGGATGTGGACTCTGCCACTAACGGTCAGGTCGTGATCCGCGACAGCGTGATCAACGAAGGCTTTAACATGGCGAAGCCGTGGGCTGATGCCGCGATCTCCAAACGTCCGTTCTCCGGCAATACCGGTGCGGTGGATGATAAAGGGAACGTCCAGCGCAATCTGAATGACGCGAACTTCAACCGCATGTGGGAATACAACAACCGCGGTCTGGGTAGCAAGGTGGTTGCAGAGCCGAAGCAGTAAGCTGTTTTGCCGGGTGGCGGCTTCGCCTTACCCGGCCTACAGAGATAAAAAAAACCTCGCATTCGCGAGGTTTTTTGTTTCAGGCCACCTAGTGAGCGTTGACCAGGACCCACATCGGTCCCTGGCCTACGGCGTAGCGTCCTTTTTCTTCCAGCAGACCCTGTACGCCTTTGATTTCATACAGCGCGATATGGTGGGATTTCTGCCCTGCCGCAATCAGGTATTTACCGCTGTGATCGATATTAAAGCCACGCGGCTGAGTTTCCGTTGGCTGGAAACCTTCAATGGCCAGCACGCTGCCATCTTCGGAGACGCTGAAGACGGTAATCAGGCTGGAGGTACGGTCGCAGGCATACAGATGACGGCCGTCAGGCGTAATGTGGATATCCGCCGCCCAGCGGGTGTCAGAGAAGTCAGACGGCATCATATCCAGCGTCTGCACGCATTCGATCTGACCGTTTGGATCTTTCAGCTCCCACACGTCTACCGAACTGTTCAGTTCGTTTACCACATAGGCATACTGCTGGTTCGGGTGGAAGACCATATGGCGTGGGCCTGCGCCCTCAACGGTAGTCACTTCAGCCGGGTTTTGCGCCACCAGGTGACCATCGTCGCTCAGGGTAAACAGGCAGATGCGATCCTGCTTCAGTGCAGGCACCCACAGCGTGCGGTTGTCCGGAGAGATATTCGCCGAGTGACACCCTTCCAGTCCTTCCACCACGTCGACTGTGTCGACCGGAATGCCGTCGTCAAGGCGGGTCACGCTGACGCAGCCCGCATTGTAAGAGCCGCTAAAGATGAAACGCCCTTTACGATCGGTCGAGATGTGGGTCGGGCTGCCCGGCAGCGGCGCTTCGGCAGTGTAGGTCAGCGCGCCGTCGTCCGGCGAGATGCGGTAGGCCAGCACCCGGAACTCAGGACGTACGCCAACATAGAGAAAACGTTTATCCGGGCTGACGACCATTGGCTGTACTTGCCCCGGAACATCAACAACCTGAACCAGCGTGAGCGAACCTTCTGCATTCAAACGCCAGACGTGGATCTGCTGACTTTCAGGACTGGCGGTATAAACGGTTTGTTTCATGAATACTCCTTTCCTCACTGCGCGTGAAAGTGATTATTTTTAACGGTGAATGCTGAATTTTAGCCAGGAATTTTGCAGCGATTTACTCTCGGTGTAACATCGCCTGAGACCTAAAATTCAACATTAACCCGGAAGAACAAATGACCTCGCGTGTGATTGCCCTGGATTTAGACGGAACATTACTGACCCCTCAGAAAACCCTGCTCCCCTCCTCCCTTGAAGCGCTTAAACGAGCCCAGGAAGCCGGGTATCAACTCCTTATCGTAACGGGTCGACATCACGTTGCCATTCATCCTTTTTATCAGGCACTGGCGTTAGATACACCTGCAATTTGTTGTAATGGCACTTATTTGTATGATTATCAGGCAAAAAAGGTTTTAGCTTCCGACCCGCTACCGGTTCCTCAGGCGCTGCAACTGATTGATCTGCTGGATGAGCATGCCATTCATGGCCTGATGTATGTGGACAACGCGATGCTGTACGAGCGCCCTACAGGCCATGTGGTGCGCACCAGTAACTGGGCACTTTCGCTGCCAGAAGCGCAGCGTCCGGTCTTTACCCAGGTGTCCTCCCTGCGCCAGGCCGCTCAGGAAGTTGACGCTATCTGGAAATTCGCCCTGACGGATGAAGACACCACCAAACTGAATACCTTCGCGAAACAGGTTGAACAGACCCTGGGTCTGGAATGTGAATGGTCCTGGCACGATCAGGTAGATATTGCCCGCAAAGGCAACAGCAAGGGCAAGCGCCTGACGCAGTACGTGGAATCTCAGGGAGGGTCGATGCGTGACGTGATTGCCTTTGGCGATAACTATAACGACATCAGTATGCTGGAGGCTGCCGGTACCGGCGTGGCGATGGGCAACGCCGATGACGCGGTGAAAGCGCGCGCTAACGTGGTGATTGGCGATAACACCACCGATAGCATCGCGCAGTACATTTATACCCACCTGCTGTAATCAGGCAGTGATCGAGACGCTCTTGATTTGCGCGTAAAGCCACAGGCCGGGCTTGATACCTAACTCGTCCCTGGCCCACGGGCTGATGCGCGCCCAGAGCGTCCTGCTTCCCACCTCAAGCTTCACTTCCACCTGACCGTTATCATCAAAGCACTCCGCCACTTTGGCGCGCAGAATATTACGAATGCTGGTTTGCAGCGGCGGTTGCAGCACCAGCGAGACGTCCGATGCCTGAATGCGAATACGCAGCGCGGACTGTAACGGCTTGTCGACCTTGTTCACCCACAGATGCTGGTCGCCCAGCGCCAGCGCGGTCATCGCATAATGCGGGTGGTGTTCCAGCACGCTCACTTTCAGGATACTGCTCTGCTGCTCCTTTGGAAGCCAGGGATGCATCACGCTGCTTCCCCACACCTCTTCCAGGTTGCCAAAGGCCTTTACGCTGCCCTCTTCCAGTACCAGCACTTTGTCGGCCAGATGGAGGATCTCATCCAGCGAGTGGCTGACGTAGAGCATGGGAATGTTAATCTCGCGGGTCAGGCGCTGCAGGTAGGGCAGCAGTTCACGTTTACGCGGAATATCCAGCGAAGCCAGCGGTTCGTCGAGCAACAGCAGCTCGGGCGCGGTCAGCAAGGCACGGCCAATCGCCACACGCTGTTTTTCTCCACCGGAAAGCGAGGAAGGCAGCCTGTCGAGCAGAGGCTCAATACCTAACAGCGTCACCAGCTTATCAAACTGCCCGGCCATACTTTTGGCCATACCGTAGCGCAGGTTGCCGCGCACGCTGTAGTGCGGGAACAAGCGCGCGTCCTGGAAAACATAGCCGATGCGACGTTTATCCGGCGAGAGGTATATTTTGTTCTCCACGTCATTCAGAACGCGGTCATTCAGAACAATTCGCCCTGACTGCGGGCGTGTCAGGCCGCTAATCGCATTAATCAGAGAGGTTTTTCCCGCACCGGAGACGCCAAAAATGGCGGTGATGCCGCTTGCAGGCAGCGTCTCGTTAAGCGTCAGCGTGTGGTTCCCCAGCGTCTGGGTGAAATTCAGTTCCAGCATCCTTATTTCCCCATCCGTTCGCGACTCAGCCGCGCCAGCCATTCAGACACCAGCAGCGAAGCCAGGGCCAGGACGATTGAAATGATGCACAGTCGCGCCGCCGCGCCTTCTCCGCCGGGTGTTTGAATCAGGGTGTACATGGCTGACGGAATCGTTCGCGTCTCGCCGGGAATGTTCGATACAAACGTGATGGTCGCGCCGAACTCGCCCAGCGAACGGGCAAACGCCAGTACCGTGCCAACTATAATCCCCGGCAGCGTAAGCGGGAGCGTGATGGTGAAAAAGACGCGCCAGCGCCCGGCACCCAGCGTGCGGGCCGCCTGTTCGAGCTTCATGTCCACCCCTTCCAGCGCGAGGCGGATCGCCCTCACCATCAACGGAAATGACATCACCGCCACGGCCAGTACCGCACCGCGCCAGCTAAAGGCGAACGTCAGCCCAAACCAGTCGTAGAGCTTCTCGCCGATAAAACCGCGTCGCCCCATCGAAATCAGCAACAGATAGCCGACCACCACGGGGGGTAAAACGAGCGGGAGATGAAGTACGCTGTCGAGCAGCGCTTTGCCGGGAAACCGGCAGCGCACCAGTAACCAGGCAAAGAAGATCCCAAAGGGCAAACTCAGCGCAACCGCCAGGGAAGAGACTTTAAGGCTCAGCAGAACAGCCTGCCATTCAGGATCGGTCAATATCATCAGTGAGTCGTAAATCCATAACGTTTAAAGATTGCGGACGCTTCTGGCCCCTTCAGGTAATCGCGAAAGGCCGTCACGGTCGCGTTTTTATGTCCATCAACAATCGCGACAGGATATTCCACTTTCTTGTGGGAGTCTTCCGGGAACGTTGCAACCACTTTCACACCCTTGCTGGCAACGGCATCAGAGCCATATACAATCCCCAGCGGGGCTTCGTTGCGTTCCACCAGCGCCAGCGCACCGCGTACATCTTCCGCCGGCGCCAGTTTCGGCGACAATGTCTCCCACGCGCCCAGTTTTTGCAGCGCTTCTTTGGCGTAGATCCCCGCCGGAACATGCTCCGGATCGCCCACCGCCAGACGGCCACCGTTAAGCAGGCTCATCCAGTTGGTCTCTTTGTTAATGGTAATATCCGCCTGCGCGCTGGCTTTTGGTGCCACCACAACCAGGCTATTCCCCAGCAGCGTTTCGCGGGTTGCCGGATCAATTGATTTCTTCTCCGCCGCGTAATCCATCCATTTCTGATCGGCTGAAATGAACAGATCCGCCGGTGCCCCCGCTTCTATCTGGCGCGCAAGCGTAGATGAAGAGGCGAAAGAGGAGACAACATCGACGTTTTTCTCTTTTTTATACGCCGCCGCAATATCCTGCAGCGCGTTGGTCAGCGACGCCGCCGCAAAAACCGTAATTTTTCCGTCGTCCGCCAGCGCCTGCCCGGCAAGTGAAAGCGTCAGCGTTGCCCCAGCGAAAAGACGTCCCCATGAACGTGCCATTTGTAGCTCCTGTATATAGCGTTATATAGACGATAATATAACGATATCTTCATAGAGATCCCAGCGCTATATCGTACCGCTCAAGGGGTAAGCTGGACTGATTCTTAATACTATCGGAGAAAATGAGAAAAGCTTGAGAGCAAAACGCCCGGGCTAGCCGGGCGTTTTGAAGGGAATCAATGCTGCTTTTTAGCCTGGTCTTTGTGACCAATGTTCGAAAAGAGGTTGAACACTTCACCCAGGCCGTAGATGGCACCGAGGATGATGGCCATCACTACTGGCACCATGATCACGGCGAATACCAGACTTTTCAACAACTCTAACATGGTTTTCTCCAGATATTGTGAAGGGCTTATTCTACCCTGAAAAGTAAGAAAAACATCCCCTTTTGTGCGGTAGCCTTTGCGCCCCGCACCATTTGGGTCACAATATCCTTTTTGCCAGGACACTGTTATGCAGGCCGAAATTCTTCTTACTCTCCGACTACAGCAAAAGCTTTTTGCCGACCCCAGACGTATAGCCCTGCTTAAACAAATAGAACAAACGGGCTCGATTAGCCAGGGGGCAAAGAATGCCGGGATCAGCTATAAAAGCGCCTGGGATGCCATCAATGAAATGAACACCCTGAGCGAACACCCGCTGGTCGACAGAGCCACGGGCGGTAAGGGCGGTGGCGGCGCCAGGGTGACGCGCTACGGCCAGCGCCTGATTCAGCTTTACGATCTTCTGGGCCAGATCCAGCAAAAAGCGTTTGATGTTCTGAGTGATGACGATAGCGTTCCACTGGACAGTTTGCTGGCCGCCATTTCCCGCTTCTCGTTACAAACCAGCGCCCGCAACCAGTGGTTTGGTACGGTGACGGCGCGCGATAATCTTCAGATACAACAGCATGTTGAGATCCTGCTTGCCGATGGAACAACGCGTCTGAAAGCCGCAATCACCGCGCAGAGTGCAGAGCGCCTTGGCCTGGATGAAGGTAAAGAGGTGCTGGTGTTACTGAAAGCGCCATGGGTCAATATCACGCGTAACCCCGACACGGCACAGGCAGCGGATAACCAGCTATCGGGCGCAATCAGCCATATTGAACGCGGCAAGGCGCAATGCGAAGTGCTTATGACGCTGGCGGACGGACAATCACTCTGCGCGACGGTACCTTGCAGCGAGGCGGACGGCTTAGAAGAAGGTGCTGTCGTCACCGCATATTTCAACGCAGACCGGGTGATTATCGCCACATTGTGCTGAGCGCATTGACAACCGCGCTGACAGTGAGTATCCCTGACATCTGTTGCTGCAAAAAATGGGATAAATCATGGCATTATTGCATATTTCGCAAGGTACGTTTCGTCTTAGCGATACCCGGACGCTGGCGATTGCTGATTTGACAATACGCGCGGGTGAAAGCTGGGCGTTTGTTGGCACTAACGGCAGCGGTAAATCCGCGCTGGCCCGTGCGCTGGCGGGGGAGCTCACCCTCCTCAAAGGGGAATACCAGAGCGACGTTACGCGCCTGACGCGCCTCTCTTTTGAACAACTGCAAAAGCTGGTGAGCGACGAATGGCAGCGCAACAATACCGATTTACTCAGTCCTGGAGAAGAAGATACCGGCCGTACAACGGCGGAAATTATCCAGGATGAGGTGAAAGATCCTGCCCGCTGTCAGCGCCTGGCTGAACAGTTCGGCATTACCGCCCTGCTCAACCGACGCTTCAAATATCTTTCTACCGGCGAAACGCGGAAAACCCTGCTTTGCCAGGCGCTGATGAGCGAGCCTGAGCTGCTGATCCTCGACGAACCGTTCGACGGCCTTGACGTCCAGTCCAGGGCGCAGCTGGCGCATCTGCTGGGCTCGCTTAATCAGCAGGGATATACCCTTGTGCTGGTACTTAACCGCTTTGATGAGATTCCGGATTTTGTCCAGCATGCCGGTGTGCTGGCCGACTGTCATCTGACCGAGACGGGCGAAAAGTCGGCGCTGCTTAAGCAGGCGCTGATTGCCCAGCTCGCGCACAGTGAACAGCTCGACGGCATCACCCTTCCGGAACCCGATGCCCCGTCAGCCCGCCACGCGCTCGATCCTCACCAGCCACGCATCGTGCTGCGTGATGGTATCGTCTCTTATGACGACCGCCCGATCCTTAACCATCTTAGCTGGACGGTGAATCCGGGCGAGCACTGGCAGATTGTCGGCCCGAATGGCGCGGGAAAATCCACGCTGCTGAGCCTCATCACCGGCGACCATCCGCAGGGCTATAGCAACGATCTCACGTTGTTTGGCCGTCGTCGCGGCAGCGGTGAAACCATCTGGGATATTAAAAAACATATCGGCTACGTCAGCAGCAGCCTACATCTGGATTACCGGGTCAGTACCACGGTACGTAACGTGATCCTCTCCGGGTATTTTGACTCCATCGGAATTTATCAGGCGGTGTCGGACAAGCAGCACAAGCTGGCCCAGCAGTGGCTGGATATTCTGGGGATGGATAGCCGGGTGGCTGACGCGCCGTTTCACAGTTTGTCATGGGGGCAGCAGCGCCTGGCATTGATCGTTCGCGCGCTGGTAAAACACCCGACACTGTTAATTCTGGATGAGCCCCTGCAGGGTCTGGATCCGCTAAATCGCCAGCTGATTCGTCGCTTTGTGGATATTCTCATTGCCGAGGGTGAAACCCAACTGCTGTTTGTTTCACACCATGCCGAGGATGCCCCTTCCTGTATCACCCATCGTCTTGAGTTCATTCCGGACGGCGAGCGCTATCGCTACCTTCTCAGCCACATCGACTAACCGTGGAGGGCCCCGCCCTCCTCTTTTCAGATAACTTGCATCATTACAACACTATCTCTTTGATCTAGAATGGTCTGAGTGATTGAAAAAGCGAGTTTGAAAACGAGTGTAAACGATTCCACTATTTTATCCCATGTCACACTTTTAGCGTCTCTGTTATGCTATGGTTATTACATACCATAAGCCTAATGGAGCGAATCATGCGAGTTCTGGTAACAGGTGGTAGCGGTTACATCGGAAGTCATACCTGTGTGCAACTGCTGCAAAATGGTCACGATGTGATCATCCTCGACAACCTGTGCAATAGTAAGCGCAGCGTGCTGCCGGTGATTGAACGTCTTGGCGGGAAACAACCCACTTTCGTGGAAGGCGACATCCGCAACGAAGCGCTGATGACCGAAATCCTTCACGACCACGCCATTGAAGCGGTGATCCACTTCGCAGGTCTGAAAGCCGTCGGTGAATCCGTTGCGAAGCCGCTTGAGTATTACGACAACAACGTCAACGGTACCCTGCGTCTCATCTCCGCCATGCGTGCGGCGAACGTTAAAAACTTTATCTTCAGCTCCTCCGCCACCGTCTATGGCGATCAGCCAAAAATCCCCTACGTTGAAAGTTTCCCGACAGGCACGCCACAAAGCCCGTACGGCAAAAGCAAGCTGATGGTGGAACAGATCCTGACCGATCTGCAAAAAGCGCAGCCGGAATGGAGCATCGCCTTGCTGCGCTACTTCAACCCGGTCGGCGCCCATCCGTCTGGCGATATGGGTGAAGATCCGCAGGGCATCCCGAACAACCTGATGCCGTATATCGCCCAGGTGGCGGTAGGCCGTCGTGAGTCGCTGGCGATTTTTGGTAACGACTACCCAACCCAGGACGGCACCGGCGTGCGCGACTATATCCACGTGATGGATCTGGCCGACGGTCACGTTGCGGCCATGCAACAGCTGGCAGATAAACCGGGCGTGCATATTTACAACCTCGGCGCCGGGGTCGGCAGCAGCGTGCTGGACGTGGTTAACGCCTTCAGCAAAGCCTGCGGTAAGCCAGTGAACTACCACTTCGCACCGCGTCGTGATGGTGACCTGCCCGCTTACTGGGCGGATGCCACTAAAGCCGACAAAGAGCTTAACTGGCGTGTTACCCGCACGCTTGATGAAATGGCACAGGATACCTGGCACTGGCAGTCACGCCACCCGCAAGGCTATCCGGACTAAGGATCCTTCATGACTTCGTTTAATCCCGTCGATCATCCGCATCGTCGTTTTAACCCGTTAAGCGGACAATGGATTTTGGTGTCTCCGCATCGCGCCAAGCGCCCCTGGCAGGGGGCGCAAGAGACGCCTGCGAAACAAACGCTACCGCAGCATGACCCGGATTGCTTCCTGTGTCCGGGCAACACGCGCGTCACCGGAGATAAAAACCCGGACTACAAAGGCACCTTCGTCTTCACCAACGATTTTGCTGCGCTAATGACCGACACGCCGGACGCGCCTGCGAGCCATGACCCGCTGATGCGCTGTGAAAGCGCGCGGGGTACCAGCCGCGTGATCTGCTTCTCGCCCGATCACAGCAAAACGCTGCCGGAGCTGAGCGTTGAGGCACTGAAAGAGGTGATCGGCACCTGGCAGGCGCAAACCGCTGAGCTGGGGCAGACTTACCCATGGGTGCAGGTATTTGAAAACAAAGGTGCGGCGATGGGCTGCTCCAACCCGCATCCGCACGGCCAGATCTGGGCGAACAGCTTCCTGCCTAACGAAGCCGAACGCGAAGACCGCCTGCAAAAAGCCTATTTCGAGGAAAACGGCTCACCCATGCTGGTTGATTACACCCAGCGTGAGCTGGCCGATGGCAGCCGTACCGTGGTGGAAACCGAACACTGGCTCGCCGTCGTACCTTACTGGGCCGCCTGGCCGTTTGAAACGCTGCTGTTGCCGAAAGCGCACATACAGCGCATGACCGATCTCAGCGACGCACAGCGCGACGACCTTGCGCTGGCGCTGAAGAAACTGACCAGCCGTTACGACAACCTGTTCCAGTGCTCTTTCCCGTATTCCATGGGCTGGCACGGCGCACCGTTTAACGGTGAAGAGAACCAACACTGGCAGCTGCATGCCCATTTCTATCCGCCACTGCTTCGCTCTGCGACGGTACGTAAGTTCATGGTGGGCTATGAAATGCTGGCGGAAACCCAGCGTGACCTGACGGCGGAACAGGCAGCCGAACGTCTGCGTGCCGTGAGTGACGTCCACTATCGCGAATCAGGAGTCTAAAAAATGAGTCTGAAAGATAAAACACAATCCCTGTTTGCTGAGAAATTTGGCTACTCTGCCACCCATGTTATTCAGGCGCCTGGCCGCGTCAATCTGATCGGTGAACATACTGACTACAACGACGGTTTTGTGCTGCCGTGTGCCATTGATTACCAGACGGTTATTAGTTGCGCAAAGCGCGACGACCGTAACGTCCGCGTAATAGCGGCGGATTACGGTAACGAAACCGACGAGTTTTCCCTTGATGCCCCCATTGTGACGCACGACAGCCAGCAGTGGTCTAACTATGTGCGCGGCGTGGTGAAGCATCTGCAGAAGCGTAACAAGAACTTTGGCGGTGCGGATTTAGTGATCAGCGGCAACGTGCCACAGGGCGCGGGCTTAAGCTCCTCTGCCTCTCTGGAAGTCGCCGTGGGGACCGTGTTCCAGCAGCTTTATCATCTGCCGCTGGACGGGGCGCAAATCGCCCTTAACGGTCAGGAAGCAGAAAACCAGTTCGTGGGCTGTAACTGCGGCATTATGGACCAGCTGATCTCCGCGCTGGGCAAAAAAGAGCACGCGCTGCTGATCGACTGCCGCTCGCTTGGCACCAAAGCCGTTCCGCTGCCCAAAGGCGCGGCTGTTGTGATTATCAACAGTAATTTTAAGCGCACGCTGGTGGGCAGCGAGTACAACACCCGCCGCGAGCAGTGTGAAACCGGTGCACGCTTCTTCCAGCAGCCCGCCCTGCGCGACGTGACGCTTGATGAATTCAATAAGGTTGCGCATGAGCTGGATCCGGTTGTCGCCAGACGCGTTCGTCACGTGCTGACGGAGAACGCCCGTACCGTTGAAGCCGCGTCCGCGCTGGCGAAAGGCGACCTGAAACGCATGGGAGAACTGATGGCTGAATCGCATGCCTCCATGCGCGATGACTTTGAAATCACCGTCCCGCAAATTGATACCCTGGTTGAGATCGTCAAAGCGACCATCGGCGATAAAGGCGGCGTGCGCATGACCGGCGGCGGCTTCGGGGGCTGCATCGTTGCGCTGGTACCGGAAGAGCTGGTCCCTGCCGTACAGGATGCCGTGACGAAGCAGTACGAAGCAAAGACAGGTATTAAAGAAACCTTCTATGTATGTAAAGCATCACAAGGAGCCGGACAGTGCTAAACGAAACACCTACCCTCGCACCGGATGGTCTGCCGTATCGCCTGTTAACCCTGCGCAACCGCGCGGGGATGGTGGTTACGCTGATGGACTGGGGTGCAACCCTGCTCTCCGCCCGCGTACCGATGCCGGACGGCAGCGTGCGTGAAACGCTGCTCGGCTGTGCATCGCCTGAGCTGTATATTAACCAATCGGCTTTTCTGGGAGCGTCCGTCGGCCGCTATGCCAACCGCATCGCTAAAAGCCGTTTCGAACTCGACGGCGTGGCGTACCCTCTCCTTCCAAGTCAGGGTGAGAACCAGCTTCACGGCGGACCGGAAGGGTTTGATAAACGCCGCTGGAAAATTGTCCGTCAAAATGACAGCGAAGTGCTGTTCTCGCTGGATTCACCTGATGGCGATCAGGGCTTCCCGGGCAACCTTATCGCCTCCGCACGCTTCACGCTGACCGACGACAACCGAATCGCCATCGAATACCGTGCCACGGTCGACAAGCCGTGTCCGGTTAACCTGACTAACCATGCCTACTTTAATCTGGACGGCAACCAGTGCGACGTGCGCAACCACAAGCTGCAAATCCTTGCGGAGGCGTACCTGCCGGTTGACGAAATGGGCATACCGTATAAGGGCCTGAAGCAGGTGAACGACACCAGCTTCGACTTCCGCAATGCGAAAGCTATCGCACAGGATTTCCTGAGTGATGACGATCAGCGCAAGGTGAAAGGCTACGACCACGCTTTCCTGTTGCAGGCCAAAGGCGATCTCAGCCAGCCCGCCGCGCAGGTCTGGTCTGCTGATGAGAAGCTGCAGATGACCGTTTATACCACCGCCCCTGCCCTGCAGTTCTACTCAGGTAACTATCTTGGCGGCACAACGGCACGCGAACACAATGAATACAGCGACTGGCAGGGTCTGGCACTGGAGAGCGAGTTCCTGCCTGACAGCCCGAATCATTCGGAATGGCCGCAGCCAGATTGCGTTCTGCGCCCGGGTGAAGAGTACGTGAGCGTCACCGAGTATCATTTCATTCCGCGCGCTTAACGACAGGCCCTCACATAGAGGGCTTTTTTCTGCTCCCCTTGCTGAAAATAGCGCCGATCGCAGACAAAATCATAACCCTGGATTCACAAGCATCTTACACTCGGAGACTATTTTCGCTATGGTTAGGGTTAAGCGTTGCTGCTGGCCTGGCCACAGCAATATAATGAGAATTGTTATCATTCTAAAAATGCTTGAGGAGTAAGAGATGGCTATTACTAAGCTGGTCCTGTTGCGTCACGGCGAAAGCCAGTGGAACAACGAAAACCGCTTTACCGGTTGGTACGACGTTGATCTGTCTGAGAAAGGCGTAAGCGAAGCAAAAGCAGCAGGTAAACTGCTGAAGGAAGAAGGCTTCAGCTTTGATTTTGCTTACACCTCTGTGCTGAAACGCGCCATCCACACGCTGTGGAACGTGCTCGACGAACTGGATCAGGCCTGGCTGCCGGTTGAGAAATCCTGGAAACTGAACGAGCGTCACTACGGTGCGCTGCAGGGTCTCAACAAAGCCGAAACCGCTGAGAAATACGGTGACGAGCAGGTTAAACAGTGGCGTCGCGGCTTCGCGGTAACCCCACCAGAGCTGACCAAAGATGACGAGCGCTACCCGGGCCACGACCCGCGTTACGCGAAACTGACTGACGCTGAGCTGCCAACCACCGAAAGCCTGGCGCTGACCATCGACCGCGTTGTGCCTTACTGGAACGAAACCATTCTGCCACGCCTGAAAAGCGGTGAGCGCGTGATCATCGCCGCTCACGGTAACTCCCTGCGTGCGCTGGTGAAATACCTGGACAACATGGGTGAAGACGAAATTCTTGAACTGAACATCCCAACTGGCGTACCGCTGGTGTATGAGTTCGACGAAAACTTCAAACCAATCAAACACTACTATCTGGGTAACGCGGATGAAATCGCAGCGAAAGCCGCGGCTGTCGCGAACCAGGGTAAAGCGAAGTAATTTTCGCCAGACATAAAAAAAGCGCGGAACCTTCCGCGCTTTTTTATTTCTGCCTCAGGACTTAACCGCGACGTGCTTTCACCGCGTTCGCCAGCTGACGCAGGAGGGTGTCGGTATCGTCCCAGCCGATGCAGGCATCCGTGACGCTCTTGCCGTACACCAGCGGCTCGCTGCCTTCCAGGTTCTGGTTACCTTCGACCAGATGGCTTTCAATCATCACGCCAATCACCGCCTTCTCACCGCCGGCAATCTGCTGACAGACATCAGCCCCGACGTCCATCTGCTTTTTAAACTGCTTGCTGGAGTTGGCATGGCTGAAATCGATCATCACCTGCGGTGGCAGCCCGGCTTTTTCCAGCCCGACCTTCACGTCGGCCACATGTTTTGCACTGTAGTTTGGCTCTTTGCCGCCACGCAGAATAATATGGCAATCCCCGTTACCGCTGGTGTTCACGATGGCGGAATGACCCCATTTGGTCACGGACAGGAAGCAGTGCGGTGCACCCGCTGCGTTAATGGCGTCGATAGCCACCTTAATGGTGCCGTCAGTGCCGTTTTTAAAACCAACCGGACAAGAGAGACCGGATGCCAGTTCGCGGTGAACCTGAGATTCCGTGGTACGGGCACCAATTGCGCCCCAGCTCATCAAATCAGCCAGGTATTGTGGCGTGATCATATCCAGGAACTCACCGGCAGCAGGCAGGCCACTGTCGTTGATCTCCAGCAGCAGCTTGCGCGCAATACGCAGACCGTCGTTGATCTGGAAGCTGTTATCCATGTGCGGATCGTTAATGAGCCCTTTCCAGCCAACGGTCGTACGCGGTTTTTCAAAATAGACGCGCATGACGATTTCCAGCTCATCCTTCAGCTCTTCGCGCAGCTGAAGCAGCCTTGCCGCATACTCTTTTGCCGCAGCAGGATCGTGGATAGAGCATGGACCAATCACCACCAGAAGACGATCGTCATTACCTTTCAGGATCTTATGGATCGCTTTGCGAGCATGAGAAACCGTGTTTGCGGCATTTTCAGTGGCGGGGAATTTCTCAAGGAGCGCTACAGGAGGTAATAACTCATTGATCTCTTTAATGCGTAAATCGTCGTTCTGATAATTCATTTTCTTTCCAGCTCTGCCATATCTTTAGTAATGAAAGCAATCCTTTCAATCTATCTTGTCGACCAGGAAGTGTAAACACGGTTTTACACTTCACGCAGATAATTCCTGGAATTCGCCTAAAAATCGCCACAAAATAGCGAAAAATGAGATCTAACCTAAGCTTTTTAACTGTAACAACCAATTTTATACGCCTAAACGCGATTCCCTACTGACGTAAGTCCGTAAGGCGGAATCTTTCGCCTCTAAAAAGATGCACTGTTGGAGAAAGTTATCCAGCGTAACGACAAGAACAGGAGCACCATGATGAAAATGACAAAACTGGCAACCCTCTTCCTGACCGCCACTCTCACCCTGGCAAGCGGCAGCGTCCTGGCTGCTGAAACGGGCACCTCAGACAGCAACGGTGATGCCAATGCGGCAGCAGAAGCAGGCCAGGTCGCCCCTGATGCGAAACAGAATATCGCCCCAAATAATGTCGATAACAGCCAGATCAATACCGGCAACACCAATACCGGGGGCACCATGCTGCATCCGAACGGCAGTGATTCCGGCACCATGAATCACGACAATATGAGTTCAGATGAAGTTCATAAGAACTCAATGTGTAAGGACGGCAAATGTCCCGACCCTAACGACAAAGTGGGTAACGATGCCAATACCAAAACCGATGGCACAACCCAGTAAGTCGTCAGTGCTTTAAATGCGAAAGGAGAGCCCAGGCTCTCCTTTCTTTTTGGAATAACCTGTTAAAAACGCTACACTAAAAAATAACGAAACAGGAAAGCAGACATGGCGCACACCCACTCACACGCATCTTCTCCCGGAAATGACAACGTAAAACGACTCATGCTGGCCTTCGGCGTTACGGCCACGTTTATGGTTATCGAGGTCATTGGCGGTCTGGTCTCCGGCTCGCTGGCGTTGCTGGCTGATGCCGGTCACATGCTGACCGATGCCGCAGCGCTACTCTTCGCTCTGCTGGCAGTGCAATTTGCTCATCGTCCTCCGAACGCACGCCATACCTTCGGCTGGTTGAGGCTGACTACGCTTGCCGCGTTTGTTAACGCCATCGCGCTGGTGGTCATTACTATTCTTATCGTCTGGGAAGCCATCCAACGCTTCAGGCACCCGCAGCCAATAGCCGGAACGACAATGATGGTGATTGCCGTCGCGGGGCTGCTGGCGAATATTCTGGCATTCTGGATTTTGCATCGCGGCAGCGGAGAAAAGAACCTCAACGTGCGCGCTGCTGCCCTGCATGTGCTGGGGGATTTGCTCGGCTCAGTCGGGGCGATAGTCGCCGCGCTGGTGATCCTCTATACCGGCTGGACGCCAGTCGACCCAATTCTCTCCGTGCTGGTATCGTGTCTGGTTTTACGTAGCGCCTGGAGTCTGCTGAAGGAGAGCGTCAATGAACTGCTTGAAGGGGCACCCGCATCCATGGACATTGACGAGCTGAAGCGTAACCTGCGCCGTTCTGTCCCGGAAGTGCGCAATGTTCATCATGTGCATGTCTGGCAGGTAGGCGAAAAACCGGTGATGACGCTACACGTTCAGGTGATCCCACCTCACGATCATGATGCATTACTGGAACGCATTCATCACTTCCTGGAACATCATTACGAGATTGGCCACGCCACCGTCCAGATGGAGTATCAGGCCTGTAACGGGCCGGACTGTCACCTTAACGAGGCGCAGCCCGACCATTCACATCATCATCACCATTAGCGGGAAAGCGCGTGAGAGCCTCGCTCACGCGCGCTCTTAATCCACATACGGCTGCCATTCAGGGCAATGAAGGTCAGCAGCAGATATTCCAGCGACATCGCATAGACGCCCTGCAGCGCGAAAATGACCACGCTGATAACGTTGATGATGACCCACAGCAGCCAGTTCTCAACGTATTTACGGGTCATCAGGATCATCGCCGCAATTGACAGCACCATCATGCAGGAATCCCAGAACGGGAAAGCATCCGGCTGAAGTTCTGGCATCGTTACGCTCAGGCCGATACCGGACATAGCCGAAACGGCCACACGGGTCAGGAAGGCAAACACCGGGTTGATATAAACGGTCATGAAACCAATAGCAACCACGCAAGCGACAAACCAGGCAATGGCTTTCGGCAGGGGTAGCCAGCGGATCTGTAGCTCAGCCTCCTGCTGGCTGTTCTGCCGCGACCATGCGTACCAGCCGTAAATATTGGCGGCGAAGAAGAACAACTGCAAAAGCAGGCTGGCGTACAGCTGGATCTGGAAGAAGATAATCGCAAACAGCGTAACGTTAATCAGCCCGAACGCGTAATTGCTGATTTTCTCCAGGCTTGCCAGCCAGATGCAGAGTAAACCCGCCAGCGTGCCGACGGCCTCAATCCATGACAGGTCATAGCCACCTGCACCAATCGGTATATGAACCAGAATGTTCTGCGTGCTAAAAAAATCCATCTTTTCCCCGGAACGTTTTGAATTAAGTACGTAGTGTAGCCGCAAAATCCAGCATGCGGTTAAGCGGAATTAACGCACCTTCGCGCAGCGCAGCATCGACATGAATTTCATGCGCGGCGCCGCCCGTCTCCAGCCCTTCGGCAATCGCTTTCAGACCGTTCATCGCCATCCACGGGCAATGCGCGCAGCTGCGACACGTCGCGCCCTCGCCTGCCGTTGGGGCCTCAAGGAGCTCTTTCTCCGGCACGGCCTGCTGCATCTTATAAAAGATACCGCGATCGGTCGCCACGATGAGCTGCTTGTGCGGCAGCGTTCTGGCCGCGTTGATAAGCTGGCTGGTTGAACCCACGGCATCCGCCATGTCGACAATGGACTGGGGGGATTCAGGGTGAACAAGAATGGCGGCGTCAGGATAAAGCGCCTTCATGCGTGCCAGCGCCTGGGTTTTGAATTCGTCGTGCACAATACAGGCCCCCTGCCAGCAGAGGACGTCAGCGCCTGTCTGCTTCTGAACATAATTGCCGAGATGTCGGTCAGGTGCCCAGATAATTTTCTCACCCAGGCTGTCCAGATGCTCAATCAGCTCAACGGCGATGCTGGAGGTCACGACCCAGTCTGCCCGCGCTTTTACCGCCGCGGAGGTGTTGGCATAAACCACCACGGTACGGTCAGGATGGGCGTCGCAGAAGGCGGTGAACGCGTCAATCGGGCAGCCAAGATCGAGCGAACACTCGGCATTCAGCGTCGGCATCAAAATGGTTTTTTCCGGGCTGAGAATTTTCGCCGTTTCGCCCATAAAACGCACGCCAGCAACAAGCAGCGTGGAAGCAGGATGTTTTGCGCCAAAGCGCGCCATCTCCAGAGAGTCAGAGATGCAGCCCCCGGTCTCTTCCGCCAGTTGCTGGATTTCCGGGTCGGTGTAGTAATGCGCCACCATCACCGCGTCTCGCTCTTTCAGAAGACGTTTGATCTTCTCGCGGTAGAACTGTTTTTCGTCCTGGCTTAGCGGAACAGGTTTTGGCGGAAACGGATAGATGGCGGCTTCGGGATCAAACATCACACTCATTATGGCTTCTCGTTTTACGGGCTTAACAATATTGCCTTTCTTTTGCCTGACATAGCAAAACGCATGGCAATTGTGTTTTGTATACTAAACAAGATAGCGAATCTGGAGTGAAAAGTCACCGGGAATAGAGGTGTGGAGCATTTATAGAATTGCAGATAGCAAAAAGGCGCCTTTAGGGCGCCTTTCTACATTGGTGGGTCGTGCAGGATTCGAACCTGCGACCAATTGATTAAAAGTCAACTGCTCTACCAACTGAGCTAACGACCCCTTGCGGGATTTTTTCTTCGAAGTGGTGGGTCGTGCAGGATTCGAACCTGCGACCAATTGATTAAAAGTCAACTGCTCTACCAACTGAGCTAACGACCCATTCGGGTGCTGACTTCGAAGATTTTTACTCGGTACCACGTTTAAGTGGTGGGTCGTGCAGGATGACTCGGCTTCGCCTCGCCCTTCGGGCCGTTGCTAAAGCAACGTTATCCTTCACGTTTAATATCTGAGTAAGACATTAAAATTGGTGGGTCGTGCAGGATTCGAACCTGCGACCAATTGATTAAAAGTCAACTGCTCTACCAACTGAGCTAACGACCCGAGTGGTGGGTTATGACGGGCTCGAACCGCCGACCCCCTCCGTGTAAAGGAGATGCTCTACCAACTGAGCTAATCACCCACTCTGTACTACCGGAACTGCTTAAGTGGTGGGTCGTGCAGGATTCGAACCTGCGACCAATTGATTAAAAGTCAACTGCTCTACCAACTGAGCTAACGACCCACTTTTACGCTGTTTTCACGTTGTTTGATATCCCGTGGCAACGGCGGCATATATTACTGATTTAAGAATTCTGCGCAACAAAAATTTCGATGAAGATCACTTAACTGCTTACGAATCATGCTGCACGACCAGAAATAACGCGATTTCTGGTCATGCGATAATCATCCCATCGAATTCAGACGTTTTTGCGCCTGTTTGGCACCTTCGGTACCAGGGAATTTGGCGACCACCTGCTGATAAACCGCTTTGGCTTTCGCAGTGTCACCTTTGTCCTGCATGATCACGCCAACCTTATACATCGCATCTGGCGCTTTCGGCGATTTTGGGTAATTTTTCACCACGGAGGCAAAATAAAACGCCGCATCATCCTTTTTACCCTTGTTGTAATTCAACTGACCAAGCCAGTAATTGGCATTTGGCTGGTAGGTTGAATCAGGGTATTTCTTAACAAAGTTCTGAAACGCAGCAATCGCGTCGTCCTGACGAGATTGATCCTGCACGAGGGCAATGGCCGCATTGTAATCCGTATTCGCGTCACCGCTCTGTACAGGCGCGCCTGTGGAAGCGGAAGCATCCGCAGACGGCGCGGGCGCGGATGTCGCCGCTCCGCTCTGATCGCCTGCTGCGGGTTGTGCTGCTGCACCACCACCGCTGCTCAGGCTATCTATCTGCAACAAGATTTGCTTCTGACGTTCCACAACCTGGTTAAGCTGATACTGACTTTCCTGAATCTGACCGCGGAGTGAGTCAATATCGTTTTGGTTATCGGAAAGTTGTTGCTGGAGTTGGGTTAAAAGCTGACTGTGAGCGTTAGAAATACGCTCGAGTTGAGTGACCCGGTCTTCTACCGAGCCTGAGCCGACACTACTGATTGGTGCCTGAGCAAAAGCGGCCCAGGGGGCCGCTATTCCAACCAGTAACGACAGACTCAACAGATGATGTCTGAAGTTACTGCTCATGCCATTCTCTTAGTAAACCAGTACGGCACGACGGTTTTTGGAGTAAGCCGCTTCGTCGTGACCCAGTACTGCAGGTTTTTCTTTACCGTAAGAAACGATGGAGATCTGATCAGCAGAAACGCCTTTACCCTGCAGGTACATTTTAACAGCGTTAGCACGACGTTCACCCAGGGAGATGTTGTACTCTGGGGTACCACGTTCGTCCGCGTGACCTTCTACGGTGACTTTGTAAGATGGGTTGCTACGCAGGAAGTTAGCGTGAGCATCCAGCATCGCAGCGAAGTCAGAACGGATGTCGTATTTATCCAGATCGAAGTAAACGATGTTGTTCTGCTGCAGCTGCTGCATCTGAAGACGCGCCTGCTCTTCAGAAGACATGTTGCCATTGCCGTTCGCGTCCATACCGGTACCGGCACCCATCATGCCTTCGCCGCTCTGGTCATTGCTTGCGTTCTTGTTAGAAGAACACGCTGCGATTGCCATTACAGGCAGAGCGATCATCAGCCCCTTCAGCACTTTGTTCAGTTGCATTTCTATGATTCCTTTAGTAATCAATTAATTATTATTTACAGATACGGCGACCAGGCAGGTGATTTTACCTGTCCATCAGTGGCCGGAATACGCGCTTTGAAACGCCCATCTGTAGAAACCAGATTCAGCACAGATCCCATCCCCTGAGAAGAGCTGTAGATTACCATAGTGCCGTTAGGTGCCAGACTTGGCGTTTCATCCAGGAACGTTGACGACAGAACTTGAACGCCACCCGCTACCAGATCTTGTTTGGCAATGTGCTGCTGCCCACCGTTGGAGCTGACCATTACCATGAATTTACCGTCGCTGCTCACGTCTGCGTTCTGGTTCTGCGAACCTTCCCAGGTAATACGCTGCGGAGCACCGCCGTTGATGTTTACTTTATAGATTTGTGGACGGCCAGCCTGGTCAGAGGTAAACGCCAGGTTTTGACTGTCCGGGAACCATGAAGGTTCGGTGTTGTTGCTGCGACCATCGGTCACCTGGCGGATCTGGCCAGAGCCAATATCCATCACATACAGGTTCAGGCTACCGGTTTTAGACAGCGCAAAGGCCAGTTTAGAGCCGTCCGGAGAGAAGGAAGGCGCACCGTTGTGACGTGGGAACGACGCTACCTGACGCACAGCACCGTTAGCCAGCGTCTGGATAACCAGCGCAGAACGACCGCTCTCGAAAGTCACGTATGCCAGTTTAGAACCGTCCGGAGACCAGGCTGGAGACATCAGCGGCTGGGAAGAACGTTTCACCAGGAACTGGTTGTAGCCGTCGTAGTCAGAGACGCGCAGCTCATACGGGAACTGACCGCCGTTGGTCTGCACCACATAAGCAATACGGGTACGGAACGCACCTTTAATGCCGGTCAGTTTTTCGAATACCGCATCGCTGGCCGCGTGAGCCGCGTAGCGCAGGTACTGTTTAGTGACCTTGTAAGAGTTCTGTGCCAGAACGGTACCCGGTGCACCGCCGGTATCTACCAGCTGCCAGGCCACGTTGTAAGAGCCGTCCGGGTTAGGGGTAACCTGACCCACAACGACCGCATCAATACCCAGCGCAGACCATGCAGCAGGCTGTACTTCCTGTGCGCTGCCCGGCTGCTGAGGCAGACGAGAACGATCTAACGGGTTGAATTTACCGCTGTTACGCAGGTCAGCCGCCACGATGCCACCGGCATCTTCAGGTGCAGCGCCAGGACCGGCCCACTGGAACGGAACAACACCGATTGGGCGTGCCGAGTCCACCCCCTGGGTGATCTCGATACGTACTTCTGCGTGCAGCACAGCTGCCCACAGCATTAAAAAACTAAATGCTACACGTAATGCCTGCTTCATCATATCTCCCTTATCCGGGTAACCTTACCCACGATAATTTAGCAGAATGTTAACAAACTCAAATAGACAAAACTACACGATCCTGGCTATGACAATAGTCGGTTTTCTATACTTCCCAAAGGAAAGACGATCACAGCTTAAAGTCTAGTTTGGCATCTTTTATCTTATCGTAAACAGCCTCACTCGGCGGTTTAGGAATGTTCGCCGATCTTGCTGCGGCTAACGCTGCCTGACAAAGCGCAGGATCGCCCCCTTCAGAAGTGACGCTTTTCAACCGTCCATCTGGGGCAAGATTGATATGCAGCACGCACTGTTTGCCCTGATACAGGCCCGCATCAAACAGACGGCTTTGGATCGCCACCTGAATCTGCTTCGCATAAGCGCTGATATCTGCACCCGTTGCCCCGCCGTTGGCGCCGGAGGTCCCGCTGTCTTTAGACGGCTGACCGTTCCCTTTCGCCCCGCCACCCGCTTTTGGTGCGTTCTTACCTGAACTCAGGTCGCCCAGCAAATCGTCGACGCCGGCAGCCGCAGCCGCTTTATCTGCAGCGGCCTTTTTGGCAGCGGCTTTTTCAGCCGCAGCTTTCTTTTCGGCAGCCGCTTTTTTATCTGCTGCAGCTTTCTCGGCAGCCGCTTTTTTATCAGCAGCAGCTTTTTCAGCCGCAGCCGCTTTTTCAGCCGCGGCCTTCTCGGCAGCAGCCGCTTTCTTCGCAGCGTCAGCCGCTGCTTTCTTCTCTGCTTCCTGAGCGGCTTTCTTCGCCGCTTCGGCTTCAGCTTTCTTCTGAGCGTCAGCAGCCGCTTTCTTCGCCGCTTCGGCTTCGGCTTTCTTCTGAGCATCAGCAGCGGCTTTCTTCGCGGCTTCGGCTTCAGCTTTTTTCTGGGCATCGGCAGCCGCTTTCTTCGCTGCTTCAGCCGCTAATTTTGCCTGGGCATCAGCCTTCGCTTTGGCATCCGCTGCGGCTTTAGCGGCCGCTTCTTCCGCCTGCTTTTGCTGCTCCTGCGCTTTTTTCGCGGCCTCTTCAGCTTGCTTTTGCTGTTCCGCCTGCTCTTTCGCCGCTTCCTGCGCCTGCAAACGTTCTTTCTCAAGCTGCTTCAGACGTTCCTGCTCCGCGGCCTGCTTTTCACGCAGCTCTTCCGCTTGCTGTTGCGCCTGTTTTTCACGCTGTTCTTCAGCCCGTTTTGCACTCGCCTTCTGCTGCTGTTGGCGATTATAGTTTTGCACTACCGCACCGGGATCCACCATAACGGCATCGATGGAAGACCCTCCACCGCCGCCTGATGCATCAATATGCTCATCGAACGAACTCCAGATCAGCGCTGCAAAAAGAATCACGTGCAGTACTGCGGAGACGATTATCGCTCGCTTAAGCTTGTCGTTCTGTTCGGTTGCCTTTGACACTATCGGTTCCCAAAAACTACGCGGATGATCAAATAGGTTGAGTCATTAAGCCAACTGACTTAACACCCGCACTATGTAGCAAGTTCAGCGCTTTAATAATTTCATCGTAGGGTACGTCTTTCGCGCCACCGATTAAGAAGACCGTTTTCGGATTTGACTCCAGGCGACGCTGCGCCTCAGCTATCACCTGCTCCGGTGGAAGCTGATCCATACGATCTTTTTCTACCACCACGCTGTACTGCCCTACGCCGGAAACTTCAATGATGACCGGAGGATCGTCATTGGTGCTCACCGCCTGTGATTCTGTCGCATCCGGCAGATCCACCTCCACGCTCTGGGTTATGATTGGCGCTGTTGCCATGAAGATCAGCAGCAGTACCAACAGGACGTCCAGCAGTGGAACGATATTGATTTCGGACTTGAGCTCGCGACGACCTCGTCCACGCGATCTGGCCATGGTTTACCCCTTGTTGCTCTCGGTGCTGGTAAACGCCTGACGGTGCAGAATCGCAGTGAACTCTTCCATAAAGTTGTCGTAGTTCAGTTCCAGTTTGTTCACGCGCTGGTTCAGGCGGTTGTAAGCCATTACCGCCGGGATTGCCGCAAACAGACCGATAGCGGTCGCAATCAGTGCTTCAGCGATACCCGGTGCAACCATCTGCAACGTCGCCTGCTTCACCGCACCCAGCGCGATAAAGGCGTGCATGATCCCCCATACTGTACCAAACAGGCCGATATACGGGCTGATGGAGCCGACAGTACCGAGGAAAGGAATGTGCGTTTCAAGATTTTCCAGCTCACGGTTCATGGAGATACGCATCGCACGAGAAGCGCCTTCCACAACCGCTTCCGGCGCATGGTTATTTGCGCGATGCAGGCGAGCAAACTCTTTGAAGCCGCTATAGAAAATTTGTTCGGAGCCGGTCAGGTTTTCACGGCGCCCCTGGCTCTCCTGATACAGGCGAGAAAGCTCAATACCCGACCAGAACTTATCTTCAAACGCTTCCGCTTCACGGCCAGCAGCATTGAGGATACGCGTTCTCTGGATGATGATGGCCCAGGATGCGATTGAAAAACCAATCAAAATCAACATGATAAGTTTAACCAGAAGGCTTGCCTTCAGGAACAAATCAAGGATATTCATGTCAGTCACTGCTTAAACTCCGCGACAATAGACTTAGGAAGCGCACGAGGCTTCATTATGGTTGGATCAACACAAACAATCAGTACTTCAGCTGAGTTCAGTACGGTGTTCTCTGCGTTGACTATCCGCTGCGTGAAAACCAGTGAGGTCCCGCGCATTGATGTAATTTCAGTTTGGACTTCGAGCATGTCGTCGAGTCTGGCAGGCGCAAAATACTCAAGCGTCATCTTGCGTACCACGAAGGCAACTCGCTCAGCCAACAGCACCTGTTGACTAAAGTGATGATGGCGCAGCATCTCTGTGCGTGCCCGTTCATAAAAAGCAACGTAGCTGGCGTGGTAAACCACACCACCGGCATCGGTATCTTCGTAATAGACACGAACCGGCCATCGAAACAGCGTTGTATTCACTTTACATCCCAGTAATACAAGAAAAGTTGGAGCTTTCAAACTTCGCTACTATACGCGCGGGAAAGATGGTTTGGAATGGGAGAAAGTAAACGGAGAGTAAATTTTTATGGGCTCGGGTAAGCCCATATCGTTATAGGACATTTCTTATTCAGAAGAAGAAGAAAATCAAACCGGCGAGGAGAACCAGATCGGCAATCAGCGGGCAGAAAATGCCCTGCCAGTGTACCGCTTTCGGACGAAAGCCCACGCCGTGGATCACCCCAGCACACACTGCCCACATAATGAGGAAGCCATGCCAGATTTCCAGTTCGCTGGTTTTTGCCGCGAAACGCGACGGGTCCCAGAAGATGCAGCCTGCCAGCAGTAATGCCATCACTAAAGAAAGCGCCCGTAACGGGCGCTTATCCATTACCGCGTAAAGCGTCGCGATAATATTCATCAGTGTTTTTCTTCACCCGCTTTCGTCGCTTCAACATGCTCAAGCGCCAGGGCGGTGATGACACCAAAAGCACAGGCAAGAAGCGTCCCTAAAATCCATGCGAAATACCACATATTCAGCTCCTTACTTAGTACATAGAGTGGGTGTTGCTTTCGATATGTTCTTTGGTGATACGACCGAACATTTTCCAGTAACACCAGATGGTGTAAGCCAGAACAATCGGAACGAACACGCAAGCAACGTAAGTCATTAAGTTCAGCGTCATATGGCTGGAGGTTGCATCCCACATGGTCAGGCTAGCATTCAGCATGGTGCTGGATGGCATGACGAATGGGAACATGGCAATACCCGCCGTCAGGATGATGCACGCCAGGGTCAGCGAGGAGAACAGGAACGCCAGCGCGCCTTTCTCCAGACGAGACGTCAGCATGGTCAGCAGAGGCAGCAGTACACCCAGAGCCGGGATCGCCCACAGTGCAGGCATGTTATTGAAGTTCACCAGCCATGCGCCAGCCTGACGCGCCACTTCTTTGGTCAGCGGGTTAGACGGTGCCGTATGGTTGATTGCAGACGTCACGACATAACCATCAATACCGTACACCACCCATACGCCTGCCAGTGCGAAGCAGACCAGCGTCACCAGTGCAGCAACCTGAGCCGTCGCACGGGAACGCAGGTGCAGTTCACCCACCGTACGCATCTGCAGGTATGTTGCGCCCTGCGTGATGATCATCGCCACGCTCACCACACCCGCCAGCAGACCAAACGGATTCAGCAACTGGAAGAAGTTACCGGTGTAGTAAAGACGCATGTATTCGTCCAGGTGGAACGGTACACCCTGCAACAGGTTACCGAACGCCACGCCGATCACCAGCGGTGGAACGAAGCTACCAATGAAGATGCCCCAGTCCCACATGTTGCGCCAGCGGGTGTCTTCAATCTTGGAACGGTAGTCGAAACCGACCGGACGGAAGAATAAAGAGGCCAGCACCAGAATCATCGCCACATAGAAGCCGGAGAACGCAGCCGCGTAGACCATCGGCCAGGCAGCAAACAGCGCGCCGCCTGCGGTGATCAGCCACACCTGGTTACCGTCCCAGTGCGGGGCGATGGAGTTGATCATGATTCGACGCTCGGTGTCATTACGACCGAGGAAACGAGTGAGCATCCCCACCCCCATGTCGAAACCATCGGTGACAGCGAAACCGATCAGCAGAACGCCAATCAGCAGCCACCAGATAAAACGCAATACTTCATAATCGATCATTTGATGACTCCTGTCTTAGCGTGCCGGCTGAGTAGTCGCAGTGGACTGCTCGTAGTGATAGCGACCGGTTTTCAGGCTGCTTGGGCCAAGGCGCGCGAACTTGAACATCAGGAACAGTTCAGCCACCAGGAACAGGGTGTACAGACCGCAAATCAGCAGCATGGAGAAGATCAGGTCGCCTGCAGTCAGGGAAGAGTTCGCTACCGCCGTTGGCAGTACCTCACCAATGGCCCATGGCTGACGGCCATACTCCGCAACAAACCAGCCGGATTCGATAGCGATCCACGGCAGTGGAATACCGTACAGCGCCGTGCGCAGCAGCCATTTTTTCTCGCCGATGCGGTTACGAATGACGGACCAGAAGGAAGCCGCAATGATCAGCAGCATGATGATGCCGCAGCCCACCATGATACGGAATGCGAAGTACAGTGGCGCAACACGCGGAATGGAGTCTTTGGTCGCCATCTGGATCTGCGCTTCCGTCGCATCAGAAACGTTCGGGGTATAGCGTTTCAGCAGCAGACCGTAACCCAGATCTTTCTTCACGTCGTTGAACTGGTCACGTACCGCCTGATCGGTCGAACCGGCACGCAGCTGTTCCAGCAGCGAGTAGGCTTTCATACCGTTACGGATACGCTCTTCGTGCTGAACCATCAGCTCTTTCAGACCAGTGACCTGCTTATCAACAGAACGGGTGGCGATGATACCCAGCGCGTAAGGGATCTGAATCGCGAAGCGGTTTTCCTGCGCGTCCTGATCGGGAATACCGAACAGCGTAAAGGCAGCAGGCGCGGGTTGAGTTTCCCATTCAGCTTCGATTGCAGCCAGTTTGGTTTTCTGCACGTCACCCATTTCGTAACCGGATTCATCACCCAGAACGATAACAGAGAGGATGGCAGCCATACCGAAGCTTGCAGCGATAGCAAAGGAGCGCTTAGCAAAGGCGAAGTCACGACCGCGCAGCATGTAGTAAGAGCTGATGCCCAGAATGAACATCGCGCCGCACACGTAACCAGAAGCCACGGTGTGAACGAATTTCACCTGTGCAACCGGGTTCAGGACCAGCTCGGCAAAGCTGACCATCTCCATACGCATGGTCTCGAAGTTGAAATCAGACGCGATGGGGTTCTGCATCCAGCCGTTCGCCACCAGGATCCACAGCGCGGACAGGTTCGAACCTAATGCCACCAGCCAGGTGACGGCCATATGCTGGACTTTACCCAGACGGTCCCAGCCGAAGAAGAACAGACCTACAAAGGTGGATTCGAGGAAGAAGGCCATCAGACCTTCAATGGCCAGCGGCGCACCGAAGATGTCCCCTACATAGTGGGAATAGTATGACCAGTTAGTCCCGAACTGGAACTCCATGGTCAGACCGGTGGCCACGCCCAGTGCGAAGTTGATACCAAACAACTTGCCCCAGAACTTGGTCATATCTTTATAAATCTGTTTGCCGGAGAGGACGTAAACCGTTTCCATAATGGCCAGCAGGAACGCCATACCGAGCGTCAGCGGCACAAACAGGAAGTGGTACATCGCGGTCAAGGCAAACTGTAAGCGCGACAGTTCGACTACGTCTAACATTATGACTCCTTGCTCATCGCATGAAGACTCCGAGAGTGAACCCCGTCAGAAGAGATCCACACGCATGCCCCAATACAAATTATTCGCATCCTGGTCGTCGTTATTACCCTGAAGAAGGATAAAAACGATGACGTCAGGTTACAAATAGGTTAATAAAAAACTCAAATTGATCCCGCAAATATAATACGCTGCAAAACCCTTACAATAAACAGGTTTTTATTGAATCACATTTACGTTTTTCGACGGCGATCAATTTATAGCAAAATTACCACTTTTCGGCCATTTTGATCGGGAACAATTTAGCGCTTTTCAACGCCTTTTTCCAAGGATTAAACATTGATTTAAATCAAAAACAAGCAGCAATGTTAATCATGTTTAAACGCGGTGAGAATGGTAAAAACCATGTTAACGATATGTACATGCAAGGATGTGATAGGTTATCGAAGAAGGAAAAAATATAAACAGAAGTGATTTTTATTAACGCGAGAGAAATTGTCCTTTTCAAGCGCGACCAACAATAAAGCGTAGTCGAGCCAGATTATTTTTCCATTGCTTTTCTTCAACTCTTAGAAATTACATTTAATTTACCTTTATCACCCCATAAGTTAACACCACGGTGTGACTATTCAATGAAAAAAGGCCGCTAACGCTGCAGCCTTTTTATCACTGTTTTCAGCCGACAAGCACGCTAAAGGTGCGTGACTGTCCAGGCCTGAATACCCCGGCAATGCCCTCGCCTTCATGCTGCGCTAACACCTGTTCATTCATGTCCGTTTCGCAGCACCGTTTCACCGTCGGATTCACAGATAACGTCGCATCACATGCGCTGGACGCTGACGGGTTAAACAGACGAAGAATAAGCTCATCACGATCTTCCGCCTTTTTGAGAGCACTGAGCACACATCCCGTTGGCGAAAGCGCTAACAAACTGTAACTTTCCGGCGTGGTAAACGGTGCGCGGTTCAGTTTCATGGCATCCCAGGGAATTTTGTTGTAGCACTGTACAGGCGTTAACCACGATTTAGCCTGCTGCGCGACACCCGCATTTTCCGGCGTACCGCTGAAACTGAAGAGACTAAAGCGACAGCTTAGCGCGCCCCGAACCTGGGAGTCAGGAACGGGCAGTTTGATCCCTGATGGTCTGCCGGGACGCAACAGCAAATCTTCTTTGCCGAGTAGCCCCACGCCACGCAACAAGGTTACGGCAAAGGCTTTTTTATCCTCGCCCACCACTTCAAATTCGCGCAGTCCCTCGGTGAACAGCGCCAGCCCGTTTCGTTTCTCCTGCAGGACGGCGTAATTGAGTAAGTTCCAGACGGGAACCGGCGCTTCTTTCCAGCCCTCCTCCTGCCAGTTTTGCATGGCGGGATCCTGCGCAGCACGCGTGACCGTACCAAACTGCGTATCCGCTAACACCTCCAGGGTTGTAAACGGCGTTGGGATCAGCACGCGAACGCGGTGGTCGTCAGCCTGATTGTCCAGACGAACCGCCACATCAATGCGTCTGCTGTTGTGGCTAAGCGTTATTTCAAACTCAGCGCTGAGAGAACCGTTCCTCTGACGTGCCGTGCGTTCGGCCAGATTAGCCGGAACAGCGATCCGATGACGGATCACCGCCCTGCTCTGCCAGCCTTCATGCGTCACCTCAACCTGATGCTCGCCCTGTGCTGAAGTGAGCCTCCACTCTTCCCGGGCAGGCGAGTAGTCGTACTCATCGCCATCATCCGAACTCTCTTCGATTTCCAGTACGCGGTCATAAATCAGCCCGGTTTCTTTGTCACGCAGGCGCAGCGTGCCGTCTTCATTGAAATCAACCTGCCAGAACGCATTTTCAAGTAAGGATTCTGTGTTTTTCACCTCTGGGCGCTGCTTCCCGGCCACGTTCGGTTCGATAAACAACGTACGGTACCCCATCGACGGCAGTATCTGGCTGAGCTGAATATCAAACTCCATAAACGGTTCGTAATTGCCGTAATGGACAATCTGTCGGTCGATGAGACCGGGGTCGAGTTCGCGTGCGCTGCGAATGAAATACGGAATCTCATTGCCTTTATCATCCCGCAGACGGAACTGGCTGGCACGCAGTCGGATGGTGGTGTTCATCACCTCTTCACGCGGCCAGGGCATCAGGTTGAACATCACCAGCTTATCGGCATCGCTTTGCTGCATGTTGTCGACAATCTTGCGCATATAGAAACGCACCAGGTTGTCTGCCATGTCTTCAGCCAGTTCGAAGCGGGAGACAATCTCACGATGCACTTTGTCGCTGCAGCAGCAACCGATGCTGTCGTGAGCGTGGTTTTTGAGGATCTCTTTCCACATTTTCTCCAGCAGACCGTGGTGGTAATCGAAGCCCAGCGTCCAGGCAAGGGTCGCCAGCGGCTCGAGGATATTGACAATTTTGTTCTCAATACGCGCATGGGCGATTTTGATGTCCATGCGCGTAGAGCCGATTGTCCGGTGAACGCGCATGTATTTCCCGTCGATAAACTCCCCTTTTACCGTCGCCAGTTCATCGCGGTGCGCATCGATGTGGTCAAATACCTCTTCGAACCGACTCATCACAAACTGACGCTGGGGATAGATTTCTCGCAGCTTGTCCATTACTGCAAAAATATTCTGCTGCAGCGGCATCTGATCGTGACCGTTGGGCAGCAAAATCTCTTTGGTGACGGAGGCGCTTTCCAGCACCTCGAGATAGCTGTCGAGCCGCTTTCGCAGCCCCGCTTCGTCCTCCGGTAAGTACTTACCAATCGCGTAGCCCAGCGGCAGCACCTGTGCCGTCACTTCGCTGCCGTCCTGGCTCTGCCAGAGAAATTCCGTTTTATCGGTTCCGTGTCGTTCCGAGCAGCCGCGCCAGAACATGGTCCGCGTTATGCCAAACCCGTTATAAATATGCGGAAGCTGACCGGACATACCAAATGAATCCGGCAGATAGCCGATTTTCATCGGCTCGCCGAACGCCATACAGTCGCGAATGCCATACATAAGGTTGCGGACGATCGACTCGCCGCTGACGAGGGTGGTATCAGTCTGGGTATACCAGGGGCCGATAATCAGTTTTCCGCGCTCGACCAGGGCCTTCACGCGCGCGCGGTTTTCAGGCACGACGGCAAAATAATCCTCCAGCACCGCCGTCTGCCCATCAAGGACGTAATATTTATACTCGTCATCCTGCTCCAGGCGGGTCAGGATCTCTTCCATATTATTGACCAGAAGAATACGTGACTCTTCGGTGGTGAAATACCACTCACGGTCCCAGTGCATATGCGGTGTGATATGAACGCGAGATACAGCTTTCATCTTCGTTTCCTGTGTGTGAGTTTTTACCGTATGGCGTCTTCAGTGACGTATTTGCCCTTTTTTACCGCCTGGCGTCGCCAGAGCAGCAGAACAAACGTGGAGATAGCGGCCCCCAGCAGCGCCGCGCCAAACCAGCCCGCTGCGGCAACCACACCGGTCAGCCCTGCGTCGTGAAGTAAAAAGAGGGAGAAAATACCCGCCCCCGGGGTAGACAGCCCGATCCCCATCGCCCCAACAATCGCGCCGGTTACCATGGAGCCGAGCACAAAGGAGCCAATGACGCGAAGGGGATCTTCTATCGCCATCGGAATCGCCCCTTCGGTAATGCCCGCGAGTCCGAGCAGCCACGTTGATTTACCGGTTTCAATTTCAAACGGTTTAAACAGTCCCGGAGCCAGCATCGTTGACGCCGTCACGGTAAAGGCCGAGACCATTTTGACGGAGGCAAAGATGGCATAGGGACCGTATACGCCGTTCGCCATCGCGCCCAGGCAAAACGCGTAAGAGGCTTTGTTGACCGGCCCGCCCAAATCAAATGAACACATAAAGCCGAGGATCGCCCCCAGGAGCAGCGCATTCGCACCGGACAGACCATTAAGCCAGACGGTGAGCGTGTTATTAAGCCAGGCCACCGGTTCGCCGATCACAAACAGCATCAGGCTACCCGCCCCCAGCACGCCAATGACCGGATAGAGATAAAAGGTTAAAAAGCCGTTATAGCGGCTACTCAGGCGGATGTGATTTTTCACCCAGCGCATCAGGTAACCCGCGATCAGGCCGCCCACGATAGCCCCCAGAAAACCGGAGCCGATCATATTGGCAGCAAGACCAGCAGCAAATCCCGGTGTCAGGGCGGGTTTATCCGCCAGCGAGTAAGCGGTATACGCGGCCAGAACGGGAACCATCAAAATTCCGAGCATGCCGCCGCCAAGCTTGCGGTACATCCACAGCCACGAGTTTTCCTGGTCGAACAAGTGCTGCAAGCCCAGGATTTGCGCCAGCAGTACCGACACAGCCAGCACCGTACCGCCAGCGACGATCAGCGGCACCGCAAAGGAGATCCCGCTGAGGAGCGCCTGTTTGAGCTCACTTTTTACGCCCGTTTTCGTTTCGGTATCGACATACTCATGACCCGCATCGGATGAAGGCCGTAGCGCCAGCGCGCGCTCAATTAGCGCTTCAGCATGGCGCAGGGGCTCCGCAACGGGGACGGAAATCGCGGGGATCCCCTGAAAACGCTCACGCTCTTTGATCGCCACGTCTGCGGCAAAAATGCATGCTTTCGCCTCCTTCAACTGCTGCGCAGTGATGCGCCCCTCAATGCCGTTCGCCCCCTGCTTTTCGACCACCACGTTGACGCCCAGCCTGCGTCCCGCTTTTTCCAGGTATTCCGCAGCCATATAGGTATGCGCAATTCCAGCCGGACAGGCGGTAACGCAAACGATCGTCGGGGCATTCACCGCAACGGCGGCCTCTTGCGCTTCAGGGGTCGCTTCCAGGGCAGCAAGCACATCTTCCGCCGTGGTGGCTGCCATCACGCGCGCCCGGAGATCGTCATCCGCCAGGCGAGACGTCAGTTCCGTCAGTACCTGAATATGTGTCGACCCCGCTTCGGCAGGAGGAATGGCGAGAAGAAAAATCAGCTCAACCTCTTCCGGTCCGTCCACGCCTTCCCACTCCAGCGGTTCGCGCAGCGTTGCCACGGCGAAGGCCGCTTCTTTCACGACGGCTGATTTACCGTGGGGCACCGCCAGCCCTTCGCCCAGGGCGGTGGGGCCAAGCGATTCCCGATGGAAAACTTCTTTAAGAAAAGCATCGGCATCAGCGATTTTGCCCAGCGCCACCAGACGTGTCGCAAGCTGACGGATTGCCTCATCCCGGCAGGAAAACCGCGCCTGAACGCAGACTGCACGCGGATCGGTCAGGGTCGTCAGGTTCATAGTGATCCTCACATTTAGATCGTTATTGTCTGGGATGGATTCTGGCAGACCTTATAATACATGTATGTGATCACTTTCACTAATAAGCCAATTTGTATTTTATTTGTATTATTTACAAATCATCAGTTGAATGCATAATTCCCTGAAAAGGTATTAAGCAGGCGCAATCAAATGGGTAATAAACCGATGTACCGGCAGATAGCCGATGCGTTTCGCGAGAAAATTAACGCCGGGGAGTTAAAACCCGGTGACGCGCTCCCGACGGAGTCCAGCCTTCAGGAGACGTTCAGCGTTAGCCGTGTCACCGTCCGGCAGGCCCTGAAACTGCTGGCTGATGAGCAGATTATCGAAAGCATTCAGGGCAGCGGCTCTTATGTAAAAGAGGAACGCGTAAATTACGATATCTACCAGCTCACCGGTTTTTACGAAAAGCTGGCTGACCGAAACGTCGATACGCACAGTGATGTTAAAATTTTTGAAGTGGTGAAAGCCGATGAGCGGCTTGCGGCAACGCTGGCCATCAATCCGGAGGATAAAGTCTGGCACGTGAAGCGCGTACGCTTCATCAAGCAGAAGCCGGTTAACCTGGAAGAGACATGGATGCCGCTGGCAATGTTTCCCGACCTCACCTGGGACGTAATGGAAAATTCGAAATACCACTACATCGAGCAGATCAAAAAGATGGTTATCGATCGCAGCGAGCAGGAGCTGGTGCCGATCATGCCATCAGAGGAGGCGATCGCCGCGCTGGCGCTCGATCCGGCCAAACCGATCCTGGAAAAAGCCTCCCGCGGTTTCCTGAAGGACGGACGGGTATTTGAATACAGTCGCAACGTCTTCAATACCGACGATTACAAGTTCACGCTCGTTGCCAAACGCAGGCAATAAAAAAGGCCGCTTTTCAGCGGCCAACCATGTCGAAACGGACATTTTTTTACTTCAACGCTCCCCTGTCGGGGAGCAGAGAGGACTTACTTAATGATGGATTTCAGTGCTTCGCCGATATCCGCCAGGCTGCGAACGGTTTTCACGCCTGCGGCTTCGAGCGCTGCGAATTTCTCGTCAGCCGTACCTTTACCACCGGCGATGATCGCCCCTGCGTGACCCATACGCTTGCCTTTCGGCGCGGTCACACCCGCGATGTAACCGACAACCGGCTTGGTCACGTGTTCTTTGATGTAAGCAGCCGCTTCTTCTTCCGCGCTACCACCGATCTCACCAATCATCACGATCGCTTCGGTCTGTGGATCTTCCTGGAACAGTTTCAGGATGTCGATGAAGTTAGAGCCCGGGATCGGGTCACCGCCGATGCCCACACAGGTGGACTGGCCGAAGCCGTAATCGGTGGTCTGCTTAACGGCTTCATAGGTCAGGGTACCGGAACGGGACACGATGCCTACTTTGCCCGGCTTGTGAATATGACCCGGCATGATGCCGATTTTGCATTCGCCTGGCGTGATAACACCCGGGCAGTTCGGGCCGATCATGCGCACGCCGGCTTCATCCAGCTTCACTTTCACGGTCAGCATATCCAGCGTCGGGATACCTTCAGTGATGGTGATGATCAGTTTGATGCCCGCGTCGATCGCTTCCAGAATGGAATCTTTGCAGAACGGTGCCGGAACGTAAATAACGGTCGCGGTTGCGCCCGTCGCTTCTACGGCTTCACGCACGGTGTTGAACACCGGCAGGCCCAGGTGCGTGGTGCCACCTTTACCTGGCGTGACGCCGCCAACCATCTGCGTGCCGTAGGCAATCGCCTGTTCGGAGTGGAAAGTCCCCTGGCTACCGGTGAAGCCCTGGCAGATAACCTTGGTATCTTTATTAATTAAAACTGACATTATTTCCCCTCCACTGCGGCAACAACCTGCTGAGCTGCATCCGTCAGACTTTTCGCTGCAATAATATTCAGGCCGCTGTCAGCCAGTTTTTTCGCGCCGAGTTCAGCGTTGTTACCTTCCAGACGTACAACCACCGGAACGTTAACACCCACTTCTTCTACCGCACCAATGATACCGTCGGCGATCAGGTCGCAACGAACGATGCCGCCGAAGATGTTAACCAGAACCGCTTTAACATTGTCGTCAGAGAGGATGATTTTGAACGCTTCGGTCACGCGCTCTTTGGTTGCGCCACCGCCCACGTCGAGGAAGTTCGCTGGCTCACCACCGTGCAGCTTAACGATGTCCATGGTGCCCATTGCCAGGCCCGCACCGTTGACCATACAGCCGATGTTGCCGTCCAGCGCCACGTAGTTCAGCTCCCACTGTGCAGCCTGTGCTTCACGAGGGTCTTCCTGAGACTGGTCGCGCATTTCGCGCAGATCCGGCTGGCGGAACAGCGCGTTGCCGTCAGCACCCAGTTTGCCGTCGAGGCAGATCAGATCGCCCTGGGTGGTGATCACCAGCGGGTTAATCTCGATCAGCGCCAGGTCGCGCTCCAGGAAGATAGTCGCCAGACCCATGAAGATCTTGGTGAACTGCTGAACCAGCTTGCCTTCCAGACCCAGTTTGAACGCCAGCTCGCGACCCTGGTAAGGCATTGGGCCTGCCAGCGGATCGATCGCCACTTTGTGGATCAGATGTGGGGTTTCTTCCGCCACTTTTTCGATTTCCACGCCGCCTTCGGTAGACGCCATGAACACCACGCGACGGGAGCTACGGTCAACAACCGCGCCCAGGTACAGCTCTTTAGCGATATCCGTCGCAGCTTCAACCAGGATCTGGTTAACCGGCTGGCCGTTCGCATCTGTCTGGTAGGTCACCAGACGTTTGCCGAGCCAATGTTCAGCAAACGCACGAATCTCTTCTTTGCTCTTAACAACCTTCACACCGCCCGCTTTACCACGGCCACCAGCGTGAACCTGACATTTAACTACCCACGGGCCGGAACCGATTTTAGATGCGGCTTCTTCTGCTTCACGCGGGGTAGTACAGGCATAACCCACCGGAGCCGGTAAGCCATACCGGGCAAACAGCTGTTTGGCCTGATATTCATGTAAGTTCATGTGTTCTATCCATCCTTCAGGTAATCGTTAGGTAGTGCTTTTAGTGGCCCGGCAGCCATACGCCGCCGGGCAAGACTGCAAAACTAGACGTCCAGCAGCAGACGCGTTGGATCTTCCAGCAGCTCTTTAATGGCAACCAGGAAGCCCACGGACTCGCGGCCGTCGATCAGGCGGTGATCGTAAGAGAGCGCCAGGTACATCATTGGCAGGATCTCAACTTTACCGTCTACCGCCATCGGACGATCTTTAATGGCATGCATACCCAGGATCGCGCTCTGCGGCGGGTTAATGATCGGGGTAGACATCAGCGAGCCGAATACGCCGCCGTTGGTAATGGTGAAGTTACCGCCGGTCAGGTCGTCTACGGTCAGCTTGCCGTCGCGGCCTTTAACAGCCAGCTCTTTGATATTTTTCTCGATGTCAGCCATACCCAGGGTATCCACATCACGCAGAACCGGGGTGACCAGACCACGTGGGGTAGAAACCGCCATGCTGACGTCGAAATAGTTGTGGTAAACCACGTCATCGCCATCGATGGACGCGTTCACTTCCGGGTAGCGTTTCAGCGCTTCAACGACAGCCTTCACGTAGAAGGACATAAAGCCCAGACGGATACCGTGACGTTTTTCAAACGCGTCACCGTACTGCTTACGCAGGTCCATGATTGGCTTCATGTTCACTTCGTTGAAGGTGGTCAGCATCGCGGTGGAGTTTTTCGCTTCCAGCAGACGCTCGGCCACGCGCTTACGCAGGCGCGTCATTGGGACGCGTTTTTCGCTACGGGCACCCAGAGCAGGCTGAGCTGCTGCTGGCGCTGCCGCAGGGGCTTTCGCTTCTGCCTGAGCAGGTGCTTTCGCCAGGTGCTTGTCGATGTCTTCACGCGTCAGACGGCCACCCACACCGGTGCCTTTGATGGCAGCCGGGTCAAGGCTATGTTCAGCCAGCAGGCGACGGATCGCCGGGCTGAGGGCGTCGTTAGACTGTTCTTCCAGAGAAGCCTGCTGGCGCTGAGCCGGCGTAGAGGCTTTCTCTTCAGACTTGGCGCTGGACTCTTTACCCGCGCTGTTGCCTTCACGCAGGCGACCCAGGATCTGACGAGAGGTGACGGTCGTACCTTCATCTTCCAGCACCGCGTCCAGTACGCCATCCGCCGAAGCCGGTACTTCCAGTACCACTTTGTCAGTTTCGATTTCTACCAGCACTTCATCGCGCTTAACGGCATCGCCTGGTTTTTTGTGCCAGGTAGCGACGGTCGCATCTGCTACAGATTCAGGCAGGTCGGGAACAAGAATATCTACGCTACTCATTATGTATCCTTTAATTAATCGACGTTCAGCGCGTCATTGACCAGATCTTGTTGCTGCTTCTGGTGAACGGACATATACCCTACCGCCGGAGAGGCGGAGGCCGGGCGACCTGCGTAACGCAGAGCGGACCCAAATGGAATCACTTCACGGAAATGATGCTGGCTGCAGTACCATGCGCCCTGGTTAAGCGGCTCTTCCTGGCACCAGACAAAATCATGAACGTGAGCGTAAGGTTTCAGCACTTCCTGCATCGCCTGATGCGGGAACGGATAAAGCTGTTCGATACGCACGATGGCGACATCTTTCTGATCGTTCTTACGGCGCTGTTCCAGCAGGTCGTAATAAACCTTACCAGAACACATCACCACACGCTTCACGGCCTGCGGATCCAGCTCGTCAATCTCACCGATGGCTGGCAGGAAGGTGCCGTTTGCCAGCTCATCCAGGCTGGATACCGCCAGCGGATGGCGCAGCAGGGATTTCGGAGACATGACCACCAGCGGACGGCGCATACCGCGCAGTGCCTGACGACGCAGCATGTGGTAGACCTGAGCCGGAGTGGACGGCACGCAAACCTGCATGTTCTGCTCAGCGCAAAGTTGCAGATAGCGTTCCAGACGCGCGGAGGAGTGCTCCGGACCCTGACCTTCATAACCGTGCGGCAGCAGCATGACCAGACCACACATGCGGCCCCACTTCTGCTCGCCGGAGGAGATGAACTGGTCGATAACGACCTGCGCACCGTTGGCGAAGTCACCGAACTGCGCTTCCCAGATGGTCAGGGTGCGTGGTTCAGCGGTGGCGTAGCCGTATTCGAAGGCCAGTACCGCTTCTTCAGACAGTACGGAGTCCCAGACTTTGAACTGACCCTGACCGTTGTGGACGTGCTGCAGTGGAGTATAGGTTGAACCGTTAGACTGATTGTGAACCACAGCGTGACGGTGGAAGAAGGTACCACGGCCCGCATCTTCGCCGGACAGACGCACGGGAATGCCTTCGTCAACCAGCGTTGCATAAGCCAGCGTTTCCGCGCCACCCCAGTCAAACAGCTTCTCACCTGCAGCCATGGATTGACGGTCAGAATAGATTTTCGCCACGCGAGACTGCATCTCGATAGCGTCTGGTACGGTGCTGATGCGTTTAGCCAGCTCCTGCAGACGCTTCATCTCAACCTTGTTCGGGTAGCTCTCATCCCACTCGTGGTTGAGGTACGGCGACCAGGTAAAGGAGTGCATGTTCATCGGACGCAGCTCTTTCACTACGCATTCACCCGCATCCAGCGCATCGCGGTAGAGGTTGACCAGTTCGGTCGCATCTTCCAGCGTCGCCACTTTTTCGCTTTCCAGCTTGTCAGCATAGATTTTGCGTGGCGTCGGGTGTTTTTTGATTTTCTGATACATCAGCGGCTGGGTTGCACTTGGCTCATCCGCTTCGTTGTGGCCGTGACGGCGGTAGCAGAAGAGGTCAATGAACACATCGCGTTTGAAGGTATTACGGAAGTCCAGCGCCAGACGGGTAACGAAAGCGACAGCTTCCGGATCGTCCGCGTTCACGTGGAAGATCGGCGCCTGAACCATTTTACCGATGTCGGTGCAATATGGTGTAGAGCGGGCATCCAGCGGGTTAGAGGTGGTGAAGCCCACCTGGTTGTTGATCACGATGCGAACGGTACCGCCCACTTCATAACCACGCGCTTTCGACATGTTCAGGGTTTCCTGAACCACGCCCTGCCCGGTTACCGCCGCATCACCGTGAATGGTGATTGGCAGCACTTTGTTGCTGCTTGGCTCGTCCAGACGATCCAGACGCGCACGCACGGAACCGATAACCACCGGGCTGACGATCTCCAGGTGTGACGGGTTAAACGCCAGCGCCAGGTGAACCAGACCGCCTTCGGTTTCGATATCAGACGAGAAGCCCATGTGGTACTTCACGTCGCCGGTGCCGAGGTGCTCTTTATGTTTGCCCGCAAATTCGTCGAACAGGTCCTGCGGTTTTTTACCCAGCACGTTGACCAGGACGTTCAGACGACCACGGTGCGCCATGCCCAGTACCACTTCACGGGTACCGCTCTTGCCTGCATGACGAATCAGCTCTTTCAGCATCGGCACTAGCGCGTCGCCGCCTTCCAGCGAGAAGCGCTTTGCGCCCGGGAATTTCGCGCCCAGATAGCGCTCAAGACCCTCTGCTGCAGTCAGTTCGCCAAGGAAACGTTTTTTCTCGTCTGCTGAGAAATTCGCATGGCCCGCTACGGATTCGATGCGCTGCTGGATCCAGCGTTTCTCTTCGGTAGAGGTAATGTGCATGTATTCCGCGCCGATGGAACCGCAGTAGGTTTGCTTGAGCGCATCAATGAGTTCGCCCAGCTTCATCGTGTCTTTGCCGATGGCAAAAGAACCTACGTTAAAGCTTTCCTGGAAATCGGCCTCGGTCAGATCGTGATACGCCGGATCGAGATCGGCCACACGTTCTTGCTGCCACAGTCCCAGCGGATCGAGATTCGCATGCTGGTGACCACGGAAGCGATAAGCGTTGATAAGCTGCAGGACTTTAACCTGCTTCGCATTGGTGTCAGGGTCGGAAATCGCAGAAGAGTAACGTGAGGCATCCTTCGCCAGACGACGGAAATAATCACGTGTTTTGGAATGGAATTGATCCGGTTTGACCCCTGTGCCAGGCAACTGCTGGAACATGGAACGCCAGTTTGCGTCCACTGAGTCAGGATCGGTTAAGAAGTCTTCATAGAGCTGTTCAATCCAGCTCTGGTTCGCACCAGAAAGGAAAGAAGAGTCCAGCCAGGCTTTCATTGCGCCGTTCTGCATCGTGATCCCTTAAGCATTTTTATGCTTACTTTCGCCGTAGAAACTACCACGCACACCACGTGTACGTGCCGGGGTTCACCTGCGAGCTCTTTTCATTTGGCCCGCGAAGGAACCTTTAGAAACTGTCTAAACTTCAGGGCAGTTTTTAAAGGTTTCTGCAATTTTCCCGGTGGCGCTACGCTTACCGGGCCTACTGTTACGTAGGCCGGATAAGCGCAGCGCCATCCGGCGTTTTTACTTACGCACTGCGCTGCAGCAGCATCGACTTAATATGGCCGATGGCGCGCGTCGGGTTCAGTCCCTTCGGACATACACTGACGCAGTTCATGATGCTATGGCAGCGGAATACGCTGAAAGCGTCACTCAGTCCTTCCAGACGACTCTCGGTTTCGGTGTCGCGGCTATCGATCAGGAAGCGATAGGCAGCCAGCAGACCGGCCGGGCCGATAAACTTGTCCGGGTTCCACCAGAACGACGGACAGGACGTTGAACAACATGCGCAGAGAATACACTCGTACAACCCATCGAGTTTTTCACGCTGCTCAGGAGACTGTAAGTGCTCGCGAGCGGGTGGATTTTGCCCATTATTCAATAAGTAAGGCTTAATCTTCTCATATTGTGCATAGAATTGCCCCATGTCTACCACCAAATCACGCACGACCGGCAGGCCTGGCAGAGGACGGATAACAATTTTCTGACCAGGACGCTGCAACGCGGAAATGGGCGTGATGCAGGCCAGGCCATTTTTGCCGTTCATGTTCACGCCATCAGAGCCGCAGACCCCTTCACGGCAGGAGCGACGGAACGACAGTGTCGGATCTTTTTCTTTCAGCTGGATTAACGCATCCAGCAGCATCATGTCGCGACCTTCTTCCGCTTCCAGGGTGTAGTCCTGCATACGCGGAGCATCATCAACATCCGGGTTATAACGATAAACTGAGAATTCGAGTTTCATTATCCTGTCTCCGCATTAGTAAGTACGAATCTTCGGCGGGAACGCCGGACGCAGTTTCGGTTCCATGTTGACGCTACGACGCGTCATGGATTCCGACTCTGGCAGATACAGGGAATGGCACAGCCAGTTTTCGTCATCACGATCCGGGAAGTCGAAGCGGCTATGCGCGCCACGGCTCTCGGTACGGAAGTTTGCCGACATCGCGGTCGCGAATGCGGTTTCCATCAGGTTATCCAGCTCCAGGCATTCAACGCGCTGGGTGTTGAACTCGCTGGAGGTGTCATCCAGACGGGCATTTTTCAGACGCTCGCGGATCGTTTTCAGCTGCTCAAGACCTTTGGCCATAGCGTCACCTTCGCGGAATACCGAGAAGTTATGCTGCATGCATTCCTGCAGTGCTTTACGGATTTCCACCGGATCTTCGCCGTTACGGTTGCCGTTCCAGCGGTTGAGCCGCTCAAGAGAGGCATCAATTTCGTCGTCGGTCGCGTCACGCAGCGCGCCCTGCTCGGCAATGGATTCCTGCAGATGCAGACCGACTGCACGGCCGAATACCACCAGGTCCAGCAGCGAGTTGCCGCCGAGACGGTTTGCGCCGTGAACGGATACGCAGGCAATTTCACCTACGGCGAACAGGCCAGGAATAACCACATCTTCGCCCTGCTCGTTCACGGTCAACGCCTGACCGGTCACTTTGGTCGGAATACCGCCCATCATGTAGTGGCAGGTTGGGATAACAGGAATTGGCTCTTTCACCGGGTCGACGTGCGCGAAGGTACGAGACAGCTCCAGAATGCCCGGCAGACGGGATTCCAGCACCTCTTTACCCAGATGGTCGAGTTTCAGCTTCGCGTGTGGACCCCATGGGCCATCACAGCCGCGGCCTTCACGGATTTCGATCATGATGGAACGCGCCACCACGTCACGACCCGCCAGGTCTTTCGCATTCGGGGCATAACGCTCCATGAAGCGTTCGCCGTGTTTGTTCAGCAGGTAGCCGCCTTCACCACGGCAGCCTTCTGTTACCAGAACGCCGGCACCGGCGATACCGGTTGGGTGGAACTGCCACATTTCCATATCCTGAACCGGCACGCCTGCGCGGATTGCCATGCCGACACCGTCACCGGTGTTGATGTGGGCGTTGGTGGTGGACTGGTAAATACGGCCTGCACCGCCGGTGGCCAGCACGGTTGCGCGGGCTTTGAAGTAAACGACTTCACCGGTTTCGATACACAGCGCGGTACAACCGACCACTGCGCCATCGGCATTTTTCACCAGATCCAGCGCATACCACTCGGAGAAGATGGTGGTGTGGTTTTTCAGGTTCTGCTGATACAGGGTGTGCAGCAGTGCGTGGCCTGTACGGTCAGCCGCCGCTGCGGTACGTGCCGCCTGCTCGCCGCCGAAGTTTTTCGACTGGCCGCCAAACGGACGCTGATAGATGGTGCCGTTTTCCAGACGGGAGAACGGCAGCCCCATGTGGTCCAGCTCCAGAATCGCTTCCGGGCCGGTCTTACACATATATTCGATGGCATCCTGGTCGCCGATGTAGTCGGAACCTTTTACCGTGTCGTACATGTGCCATTCCCAGTTATCTTCATGGGAGTTACCCAGCGCAACGGTAATACCGCCCTGCGCGGATACTGTGTGGGAACGGGTCGGGAACACTTTAGAGAGCAGCGCACAGGTCTGGCCGCTCTGGGAAATTTGCAGTGCGGCACGCATACCTGCGCCACCGGCACCAATCACAACAGCATCAAATTCTCTGACTGGCAGTTTCATTACACACCCCACACCACAACGAATCCATAAATAACGTAAACCACCAGTGCAACGACAATGGCCAGCTGCAGAGGAAGGCGAATCGCCAGCGGTTTAACGTAATCGGTCAACACCTGCCACATACCAATCCACGCATGAATAAGGATGGAGAACAGCGCCAGCAGGGTGAACACTTTGGTGAAGGCGGATCCGAAGAACCCACTCCAGATTTCCCACGTCAGCGTACCGCTGGTCGCGAAGAAACCAATCATATAGATGATGTAAAGGGTGAGAACGATGGCGGTAGCACGGACAAGAATGAAGTCATGTACGCCGTTGCGTCCTAATGCGGAGGCGTTGCTTACCATACGAGAACTCCTGCGAGAAGTGAAAGCACGACAGTAATCACAAATGAAATGTTAGCGGAGCGTTTCCCGGCTTCGAACGTCTCTTCCAGGTAGCCAAAGTCCATCAGCATATGACGAACACCCACGACGACGTGGTACGCCAGCGCGGTCAGAATGCCCCACATGATGAATTTCACGAAGAAGCTGTTCATGATGGCAGAGGCCTGGAGGAATCCTTCAGGGGAGGAGAGGCTGGTACCCAGTAACCACAGCAGAATGCCGACCGCCACAAACGTAATTACACCTGAAACACGGTGCAGAATGGACGCTATTGCTGTTACGGGGAACCGGATCGTTTTCAGATCCAGATTGACAGGTCTTTGTTTTTTCACATTTCTTATCATGAATAACGCCCACATGCTGTTCTTATTGTTTCCTTCCTCCGGACTGCGATGCGGGTCAAGCAGCGTTCCTTTTCTATAACTGCGCGTCATGCAAAACAATGCTTCCAGATGCTTCAACGACACATTACAACGCTGGGTGGCTCGGGATTGCAGGGTGTTCCGGAGACCTGGCGGCAGTATAGGCCGTTCACAAAATCATTACAATTAACCTACATACAGTTTGTCGGGTTTTCTCTGGAACAGTGATCAGGGTCACGATAACAACATCTTTTTAATTTTTAATCATCTGATTTGACAAATGTTAAACAATATTGTTACAAACGTCATCAGAAAAGGCATATAATGCGCAAAAGTTATGAGGTCTCTCTTTCACCTGACAAATAGTTATGTAACAGTGTGATGGTATTGACCGAAGTTATCAGGACAGTTATTAGTGATATACAGGTTTGAATAATTCGGACTGCAAAAACGCTGATTTGCTGTTGTTTCACTGATATTTCATTCGTTTACCTGCAAGGCGCCATAGCTCTGTACCCTGGTTTGTCCTCGTGAGCTGAGCGGTAAGCCAAATAACAATCTGGTAACGGTGATTAACAGCTGAAAGCAAATCCGGTAAAGCGCAGTCTTAAGCATAAGGCGCTAAGGAGACCGTAAATGGCTGATACAAAGGCAAAACTCACCCTCAACGGTGGTGATGCTATTGAACTGGATGTGCTAAAAGGCACGCTCGGTCAGGATGTTATTGATATCCGTACGCTGGGTTCCAAAGGAGTATTTACCTTTGACCCTGGATTTACCTCTACCGCATCTTGCGAATCCAAAATCACCTACATTGACGGTGACGAAGGTATCCTGCTCCATCGCGGCTTCCCCATCGATCAGTTAGCCACCGAATCCAACTATCTGGAAGTGTGCTACATCCTGCTGAACGGCGAAAAGCCAACGCAGGCGCAGTACGATGAATTCAAAACCACCGTCACCCGTCACACCATGATCCATGAGCAGATTACCCGTCTGTTCCATGCGTTCCGTCGTGACTCTCACCCGATGGCGGTGATGTGCGGGATTACCGGTGCGCTGGCGGCGTTCTACCACGACTCCCTTGACGTGAATAACCCGCGTCACCGTGATATCGCGGCGTTCCGTCTGCTGTCCAAAATGCCTACCATGGCGGCGATGTGTTACAAATACTCCATCGGCCAGCCGTTTGTGTATCCACGTAACGACCTCTCCTACGCCGGTAACTTCCTGCGCATGATGTTCTCCACGCCGTGCGAAGAGTACGAAGTGAACCCGGTGCTGGAACGCGCAATGGACCGTATCCTGATCCTGCACGCTGACCACGAACAGAACGCTTCCACCTCTACCGTCCGTACCGCGGGCTCTTCAGGCGCGAACCCGTTCGCCTGTATCGCTGCGGGCATCGCCTCCCTGTGGGGACCGGCGCACGGCGGTGCGAACGAAGCGGCACTGAAGATGCTGGAAGAGATCAGCACCGTTGAGCACATTCCTGAATTCGTGCGTCGCGCGAAAGACAAGAATGACTCCTTCCGCCTGATGGGCTTCGGTCACCGTGTTTACAAAAACTATGACCCACGCGCCACCGTGATGCGTGAAACCTGCCACGAAGTGCTGAAAGAGCTGGGTACCAAAGATGATCTGCTGGAAGTGGCGATGGAGCTGGAACACATCGCGCTGAACGACCCGTACTTCATCGAGAAGAAACTCTACCCGAACGTCGACTTCTACTCCGGTATCATTCTGAAAGCGATGGGTATTCCGTCTTCCATGTTCACCGTAATCTTCGCCATGGCCCGTACCGTAGGCTGGATTGCGCACTGGAACGAAATGCACAGCGAAGGCATGAAAATCGCCCGTCCTCGTCAGCTGTATACCGGCTACGAGCAGCGTGATTTTAAGTCTGATATTAAGCGCTAACAGACGTTGGGTGCGGCATGATGCCCTCACCCCAGCCCTCTCCCACAGGGAGAGGGTGAAAACCTTAAAAACGGTAACCCTTGGGTTACCGTTTTACTTTTATTTCTGGCAGTGCGGGCACCAGTAAAAAGGTCTCGAAGAGAGCATAATCCTGTCGATAATCCCGCCACATCGCTCGCACTTTTTCCCCGCCCGATGAAACACCTTAAACCGGAACAGCGCCCCGTGATGCCTGTTCTCATCTACCACGCCGCGCGTCGTGTAAGATAAACGCGGAATGTCCAGCAGCGCATGGGACAGCGCTTCCAGCTGTTCATCGCTGAGCTGCGAGGCTTTATGCTGCGGCGCCAGCCCGGCTTCCCAAAGGATTTCCACCCGCAGGTAGTTGCCGAGCCCGGCCAGAAAGGCCTGGTCGAGAAAAAGACCGGAAAACTGCCGATTGCGAAATTTGGGTGACAGCAAACGGGCTTTCACATCGCCCGCCGTCAGGCGCATATCCAGCACATCCGGCCCGACGCGCAGCAAGAACGGATGAACGAGCAACTGCTCAGGCGTTAACATTTCGATATCCGACGCGCTGTAAAGCAGGATGGCTTTATCCGCCGTTTGCAGCCTAACCCGCAGCACACGGGTGGTTTGCGGTTGTTCATCCGCGTTAACCACGCGCCAGACGCCGTAAAGCTGGTTATGGCTATATAACGTCAGGTTATGGGAAAAGTGCGTGAGTAAGGCTTTCCCGCGCGTTTCAATATGGGTCACCGTCTGCCCCAGCAGCTGTGATTCAAACGGTTTGAGTTGCGGAAAGGCAAACCAGACATCCGTCAGCGGTTTGCCCTTTATCGCCGCTTCCAGGCTATCCGCCGCGCGGCGGATCTCCGGACCTTCTGGCATGTTATTGTCCTTAAATGATTATTCTGCGCTGACAAGAATACCCTCATCAGAGAACGCTGCCCGCAGGCGTCGCGCAAACTGGAGCGCATGCTCGCCGTCGCCATGTAAGCATACCGTATCGGCCTGAACGTTTGCAGATGTACCATCCACAGCGATGACACGCCCGGCGCACACCATCTCCAGCGTCTGCGCCAGCGCTTTACCTTCGTCGGTAATGAGCGCCCCGGCCTGCGTTCGCGGCACCAGGCTGCCATCAGGCTGATATCCCCGGTCGGCAAACACTTCCTGGCGGGTGGTTAACCCCAGGCGCTGCCCGGCGCGGATCAGCTCGCTGCCCGCCAGGCCCACCAGAATCAGCTGAGAGTCACAATCCCGCACCGCGCGGGCAATGGCGTCCGCCAGAGCAGGATCTTTCGCCGCCTGATTGTAAAGCATGCCGTGCGGCTTCACGTGGCGCAGTACGCCCTTCTCAGCGCGCACTATCGCCTCCAGCGCGCCAATCTGGTAAAGCATTTGAGCGTAGACCGTCTCCGGCGGCAGGTCCATCGCCGTACGGCCAAAGTTCTCCCGATCGGGAAAGCTCGGGTGAGCGCCTATCGCCACGCCGTTTTTAATGGCATTGCGCACGCCCTCCAGCATGGTTTGCGCATCACCCGCGTGAAAGCCGCAGGCGATGTTGACCGAAGAGACCAGCGTCATCAGCTCTGCGTCGGCGCGGCTCCCCTCCCCCAGATCGGCATTTAAATCAATCTTTACCATCAAGCCTCCACGCCAGCTGTTCGAGATAACGCTGCTGATCCTGTCGCGCTTTCAGCGCTTCCTCCAGCGAACATTGCACGAAATGGATCGGCTGACCGAGGGGAATTTGCGCCAGATGGTAGCGATCTGCGTCAATAATGCAGGCAATGCGCGGATAACCGCCCGTCGTCTGCGCATCGTTCATCAGCACAATGGGTTGACCATTGCCCGGAACCTGAATGACGCCAGGCAATAAGCCGTGGGAGAGCAACTCCCGGTCGGTTGTGCGGGTCAGCGTCTGCCCCTGCAGGCGGTAGCCCATGCGGTTACTCTGCGGGCTAATCTTCCACGGCGAACGCCAGAAAGACTCTTTAGAAGCGTCATCGAACTCCTGATATTCCGGCCCCGGTAAGGCGCGGATCACGTTCCCCCACAGCAACTGTTTTACGCCCTGCGTCGTCGAGAAATCGCGTGTTGACGGCTTAATCGCCAGACGATCGCCATCGCGCAGCGAACGTCCCTCATGCCCCCCTATGCCCGCTTTCTGATCGGTACTGGCTGATCCCAGCACCTCCGGCACGTCAATGCCCCCCGCTACCGCAAGGTAACTGCGCACCCCGTGCAAAGGCCGTTTCAGCGTCAGACGTTGCCCGGCTTTCGCCCGCAACCGCCAGCCGGTCCACACCGCTTTGCCGTCCAGCGTGGCGTCACAACCTGCGCCGGTCAACGCAAACCAGGTTTCCTGACCGAACTCAATCACACATTGACCGAGCGTAATTTCTAACGCCGCCGTGCTGCCTGCGTTACCCACCAGCAGGTTGGCAATCTCCAGCGAAGGACGATCAAGCGCACCGCAGTAGCTCACGCCAGACTGGCGCAGACCAAAGCGGCCGGCATCCTGTACCGAGGTATAAAGCCCTGCGCGAAGTAACGTTAACATACCCCCTCCTTCTGCGGGATAAAGCGAAGGGTATCACCAGGACGAAGGAGAATGGGTGCCTCCTGCCCCGGTTCAAATAATGGCATGGCGGTGTGCCCAATAAGCTGCCAGCCGCCCGGTGAGGTGAGCGGATAAATTCCGGTTTGTTCGCCGCCAATTGCCACCGTTCCCGCGGGAACGCTCAGGCGTGGCTCGGCCCGGCGCGGCGTATGCAGCTGGGGGATAATCCGCCAAGATACGGGAAGCCGGGTTGAAACCCCAGAAACCAGACCACGTAATCCACCGAACTGTGCAGCTCAACTACCTGCTTCTCCGTTAATCCGCAGTGATCCGCCACCACGCCAAGATCCGGCCCACCCGTGCCGCCATAGACGACCGGGATTTCAATCATTCTCGATTCCGGCTCCAGCGCTTCGCTCTCTTCCCACCAGCGCTGAAGACGTTCAATAGCATCCAGCGCCTTTGTCTGCGGGTTGCGCAGCACGACGGTAATGTTATTCATGCCAGGAATGGTTTCTACCACTTCCGGGATGTCAACCAGACGCTGTGTCAGCCGCCAGATACGCTTTTGCGTGGCAAGCGTGACCGGCGGTTCAAGTTCCAGTACAACTGCGCTTTCACCCAGAAGATAACAACGCGCTCTCTGCACTCGGGCACCTCTCATCAGGCGGGATTAGGGATATCAATAAAGGTCACATCCAGATCGGTATTTTCCGTCAGCCATTCGCTGAGGGCGCGGATACCGCCACGCTCGGTAGCATGGTGGCCTGCCGCGTAAAAATGCAGCCCCTGTTCACGGGCTGAGTGAACCGTCTGCTCAGAGACTTCACCGGTAATAAACGCATCAACACCAAAACGCGCGGCGCTGTCGATAAAGCCCTGACCGCCGCCGGTACACCAGGCAACGCGCTTAACGGTATCCGGCCCCGTGTCGCCACACCACAGCGGACGACGCCCGAGACGTGCTTCGATCCACGAGGCCAGCTCCAGACCTGGAACCGGCATCGACAGCTCTCCCCACGGGACTAGCGGCTCGATTTCGCCCATCACAGTGATCCCCAACAGCTGCGCCAGCTGGACGTTATTCCCCAGTTCCGGGTGTGCATCCAGCGGCAGGTGGTAGCCGTACAGGTTGATGTCATTAGCCAACAGCGTTTTCAGGCGGTTGCGCTTCATACCGCGAATAATCGGTGATTCGTTTTTCCAGAAATAACCGTGGTGAACAATGACCGCATCGGCCTCCTGACGCACCGCTTCATCCAGCAATGCCTGGCTTGCCGTCACGCCGGTGATGATTTTTTGCACTGTCTCACGGCCTTCCACCTGCAGCCCATTCGGGCCGTAATCGCTGAAGGCGGCGGTATTGAGTTTTTCGTTAATCAGGCTTTCCAGTTCGCTGTTTTTCATCATCACTCTCTTAAGCTTTACGGGCGGCTTCATAGGCCGCCAGCGTGGCGACGCGCGCCTGTTTATGGTCAACAATCGGGCGGGGATAATCGAGCTTTACGCCCTGTTTATCCGCCCATGCCCACGGGTCGTGGATCGCTTTCGCAGGAACATGCCTGAGCGCGGGCAACCAGCGACGAATAAAGTCGCCGTTAGCATCAAATTTTTGTCCCTGAGTGGTCGGATTGAAAATCCGGAAATAGGGAGCCGCATCGGTACCGGTAGAGGCCGCCCACTGCCATCCGCCATTATTCGCTGCCAGATCGCCATCGATCAGCTGAGAAATAAAATAACGCTCCCCGACACGCCAGTCGATAAGCAGATCTTTCACCAGGAAGCTGGCGGTAATCATTCGCAGACGGTTGTGCATCCACCCGGTTTCATTCAACTGGCGCATCGCGGCATCAACAATCGGATAGCCCGTTTCCCCCTTTTTCCAGGCCAGTAAACGCGCCTCGTCGTGCTGCCATTTTACGTTATCGGTCCAGGGAATGAACGGGCGATGCTTGCAGAGATCGGGATGATAAGTCATCAGATGGCGATAGAACTCACGCCAGATCAGTTCGTTCAGCCACACCGACCCCGTCCCGCCGTCCAGCGCCTGCGGCTGCTCGGCCAGGAGACGATGCAGACACTGGCGAGGAGAGAGCACGCCCAATGCCAGGCAGGCCGATAATCGGCTTGTCCCTTCAACCGCCGGGAAATCCCTGCGCGCGTCGTACTCTCCCGCGCCCTGCTTGCAAAACTGGCGCAGCTTCGCAATCGCCGATTTCTCACTGGCAGGGAACAGAAGATCGTCGAACGACTGTTGGGGATAGTTAAACGTTAATTCAGGCAGATCGGTTATGGCATCGCCCCGAACAGCGGGCGCGGCCACGCACTCAGGCAGCGCCTCTTTCAGGCGTTTAACAAACGCATTTTTAAACGGCGTAAACACTTTGTACATTTCGTGACTGCCGGTCATGACGCTGCCCGGCGCCAGCATGACGCTGTCATCAAATCCTTCACAAACTACCCCGTCCAGCATGTTTTCCAGCTGGCGATCCCGCCGCTGTTCGTTCAGCTCGTACTGATAGTTATAAAAAAGGTGTGTGACGCCGTTTTGCTGACAGATCGCCTGCAGCATCTGAAGCTGCGCGGCAAAATCACTGACCTCTTTGTAGATTAGCGGAATACCTTTTTCAGCAAGCGAGTGTTGCAGAACGTTCAGATGTGATTTGAGGTAAGCTGCCTGGCGCGGTGCCATATCATGCTGCTGCCACTGTTCGGGCGTGGCGATGAACAGTGCCAGCACGCTGGCATCCTCAGAACGACAGGCTGCCGCGAGAGCGATGTTGTCATGTACGCGCAGATCTGCGCGAAACCAAACCAGATGGGTGGGCATAAAACTCCAGGCAAATATCCATTATGTCCGTAAGGGCACGCCACCAAAGGAAAAAGTGGCGAGCTTTTACTGTACTTTGCCATGAAGTGTAGACGGGATGAAATAAAAAAGGCCGCCCGGGGGGGTGGTAATGCCAGTCAGTTAAGTAACTGACTGGCATTACCCATTGCTATTGGCGGTTTTTTTATTGCTATGTGTAGTCTTTCTTTTTTTAGTAGAAGTCGCAGGTCGCTTTCTCGGCCTGATCCATCCACACCGGCTTCTCGCTGGTTTTCGCCCAGACGCGGTGCAGATAGCTGTAAAAACGAGCGCGATCTTTCCAGAACAGCATCACCGGCAGGGCCAGCACGCCCGCCACTACGGCGAAAGTGCGACGCATGAACACGATATGAGCCGGAAACTCTTTATAAAGATCCATATTTTCTCCCCTATAGTTGGCCGGAAACGTCATCCGGAAAATTCAAAATCTGTGACCTGGATAAAATAATATCGCTTTGCGTGTAATTTTACTACTCATCCGACCACTTATTTTCATTCATTTAGTGAATATTTACACTCGCGCCGTAATTTAGTTACAAAAAAGTTAACAATTTACTTACCAATAGTTAAATTGTGGGCTTTGCCATTTTTATACTTTTTTTACACCCTCTCTCCTCATTTTTGCGAAATCTTTGCGCCATAAATCCTACCGTTAACCCAACAACAAAAGTCACCCGGAGGTGGATTGTGAGTGCAGGTCTTATTGCCGGCATCGTGCTGGTGTTCCTGTTATTGGGTTATCTGGTTTATGCCCTGATTAATGCGGAGGCATTCTGATGGCTGCTCAGGCGTTTTTGCTTATTGCCAGCTTCTTACTGGCGTTGTTCGTTCTGGCAAGGCCACTGGGAATGGGGCTGGCAAGGCTTATCAACAACGTCCCCCTGCCTGGTACGGGAAGCGTTGAAAAAGGGATCTGGCGTGTACTGGGAATAGACGATCGCGAGATGAGCTGGCGTGAATATCTTTTTGCCATTCTGCTGCTGAATATTGTTGGGCTGATTGCACTTTTTACCCTGCTGATGCTGCAGGGGAGTCTGCCGCTGAATCCGCAACAATTACCGGGTCTGTCCTGGCATCTTGCGCTGAATACGGCAGTCAGCTTTGTCACCAACACCAACTGGCAGTCCTATGCGGGTGAAACCACGCTGAGCTATTTCAGCCAGATGGCGGGATTAACCGTCCAGAACTTCCTCTCGGCTGCCAGCGGTATCGCTGTGATCTTCGCGCTGACGCGCGCGTTTGCTCGTCAGAAAATCAGTACCCTGGGTAACGCGTGGGTGGATCTGACGCGCATCACGCTGTGGATATTGCTGCCAATTGCGCTGCTGATCGCGCTGTTCTTTATTCAGCAAGGTAGCCTGCAAAACCTGCTGCCATACACCCCTTATACCTCACTGGAAGGGGCAAAACAGCTCCTGCCGATGGGGCCCGTGGCGTCGCAGGAAGCCATCAAGATGCTCGGCACCAACGGCGGCGGCTTCTTCAACGCCAACTCATCGCATCCGTTTGAAAACCCGACTGCCCTGACCAATTTTGTGCAGATGCTGGCGATTTTCCTGATCCCCACCGCACTCTGCTTTGCCTTTGGTGATGTCGTCAACGATCGCCGGCAGGGGCGCACCCTGCTCTGGACCATGTCGTTAATCTTCGTGGTCTGCGTTGCGCTGGTGATGTGGGCTGAATGGAACGGCAATAGCCATTTCATGCAGCTTGGGGCTAACAGCAATATCAATATGGAAGGTAAAGAGAGCCGCTTTGGCATTCTCGCCAGCAGCCTCTATGCGGTGGTCACCACGGCGGCCTCGTGCGGGGCGGTGAATGCCATGCATGACTCCTTCACCGCACTGGGCGGAATGATCCCAATGTGGCTGATGCAGATTGGCGAGGTGGTATTTGGCGGCGTGGGTTCAGGTCTTTACGGCATGCTGTTGTTCGTGATGCTGGCGGTGTTTATTGCCGGTCTGATGATTGGTCGTACCCCGGAATACCTCGGTAAAAAAATCGACGTTCGCGAGATGAAATTAACCGCGCTGGCGATTCTGGTAACCCCTGCCCTCGTACTGCTCGGCTCCGCACTAGCGCTGATGACCGAGGCCGGACGCAGCGGCATCTTTAACCCGGGTATTCACGGCTTTAGCGAAGTGCTGTATGCCGTCTCCTCTGCCGCCAACAACAACGGCAGTGCCTTTGCAGGCTTAAGTGCCAACTCACCGTTCTGGAACTGTCTGCTGGCGTTCTGCATGTTCGTGGGTCGTTTCGGGATCATTGTGCCGGTCATGGCGATTGCCGGATCGCTGGTGAATAAAAAAATTCAACCGACCACCACCGGAACATTACCGACCCACGGCGCGCTGTTTATCGGCCTGCTCACAGGCACCGTGTTACTGGTTGGTGCCCTGACCTTTATCCCCGCCCTCGCGTTAGGCCCGGTCGCGGAATACCTCTCTTTACGCTGATTTTGCGGAGAATTTGTCATGAGTCGTAAACAACTGGCCCTGTTCGAACCGTCATTAGTTCGTCAGGCGCTCATGGATGCGGTGAAAAAACTGAGCCCGCGCGTGCAGTGGCACAACCCGGTGATGTTTATTGTCTGGGCGGGAAGCGTCCTGACCACCGCACTGGCGATTGCCATGGGAACGGGCCACATGCCGGGAAATGCGATGTTTACCGGCGCCATTAGCCTGTGGCTGTGGTTTACCGTGCTGTTTGCCAACTTTGCGGAAGCGCTGGCGGAAGGCCGGAGTAAAGCCCAGGCCAACAGCCTGAAAGGGGTAAAAAAGACCGCCTTCGCACGCAAGTTACGTGAACCAAAATACGGTGCGCAGATGGACCACGTTCCGGCGGATGAACTGCGCAAAGGCGATGTGGTGCTGGTCGAAGCTGGCGATATTATCCCGTGCGACGGGGAAGTGATTGAAGGTGGCGCGTCGGTGGACGAAAGCGCCATCACCGGGGAATCCGCCCCGGTTATCCGTGAATCCGGCGGCGATTTCGCCTCCGTAACGGGGGGGACGCGCATACTCTCCGACTGGCTGGTGATCCAGTGTAGCGTTAACCCAGGTGAAACCTTCCTTGACCGGATGATCGCCATGGTGGAAGGCGCCCAGCGTCGTAAAACCCCCAACGAGATTGCCCTGACCATCCTGCTGGTCGCGTTGACCCTCGTCTTCCTGCTGGCAACCGCGACCCTGTGGCCGTTCTCCACTTATGGCGGTACGGCGGTCACCGTCACGGTGCTGGTGGCGCTGCTGGTCTGCCTGATCCCCACCACTATCGGCGGCCTGCTGTCGGCCATCGGCGTGGCCGGTATGAGCCGTATGCTCGGTGCCAACGTTATTGCCACCAGCGGACGTGCCGTTGAAGCGGCGGGCGATGTAGACGTTCTGCTGCTTGATAAAACCGGGACCATCACCCTCGGTAACCGTCAGGCATCAGACTTCTTACCCGCACCTGGCGTGGATGAAAAAACGCTGGCAGATGCCGCACAGCTCTCATCGCTTGCCGACGAAACTCCGGAAGGTCGCAGCATTGTGATTCTTGCCAAACAGCGCTTTAACCTGCGCCAGCGCGACGTTCAGAGCCTGCATGCCACTTTCGTGCCCTTCACGGCACAGACCCGGATGAGCGGCATTAATATTCAGGACCGGATGATCCGTAAAGGCTCGGTTGACGCCATTCGTCGCCACATTGAGGCTAATAACGGTCACTTCCCATCCGAAGTGGATAGCCTGGTGGAAAGCGTGGCCCGTCAGGGGGCAACGCCGCTGGTGGTGGCTGAAGGCGCAAATGTGCTGGGAGTGATTGCGCTGAAGGATATCGTCAAAGGCGGCATCAAAGAACGCTTTGCCCAGCTTCGTAAAATGGGGATCAAAACGGTGATGATCACCGGGGATAACCGTCTGACCGCCGCGGCGATTGCTGCCGAAGCGGGCGTGGATGATTTTCTTTCCGAAGCCACACCGGAAGCCAAACTGGCCTTGATTCGTCAGTATCAGGCGGAAGGGCGTCTGGTCGCGATGACCGGTGACGGGACCAACGATGCCCCTGCTCTGGCGCAGGCCGACGTGGCGGTGGCAATGAACTCCGGTACCCAGGCGGCAAAAGAGGCGGGCAACATGGTCGATCTCGACTCTAACCCGACCAAGCTGATTGAAGTCGTGCACATTGGTAAGCAGATGCTGATGACGCGCGGCTCGCTGACCACGTTCAGCATCGCTAACGATGTGGCGAAATATTTCGCCATCATTCCGGCCGCGTTTGCTGCGACCTATCCGCAATTAAACGCCCTGAACGTAATGCACCTGCACTCCCCGGCATCGGCCATTCTGAGCGCGGTAATCTTTAACGCCCTGATTATTGTCTTCCTGATCCCGCTGGCGCTGAAAGGTGTGAGCTACAAGCCGCTCACGGCGGCCGCCATGCTGCGCCGCAACCTGTGGATTTACGGCCTGGGTGGGCTGGTGGTGCCTTTCATCGGTATCAAGGCTATCGATCTGCTGTTGACCCTGTTCGGGCTGGTTTAAAAGGTGAATCAAATGACGATGTTACGCCCCGCTATACTTCTGTTTATTCTGCTGTCGCTGATTACCGGCGGCCTCTACCCGCTGGTCACCACCGCCCTGGGCCAGTGGTGGTTTAAGGATCAGGCTAACGGCTCGCTGATTATGCAAAACGGTGAAAACCGCGGTTCGCGCCTGATTGGTCAGAGCTTTACGGACGCTCGCTACTTCCAGGGACGCCCTTCCGCCACTGCCGAAAGCCCGTATAATCCGATGGCATCCGGCGGCAGTAACCTGGCGGGCAGCAACCCGGCGCTGGACAAAGCCGTCGCCGAGCGCGTGGCCGCCCTGCGCGCCGCCAATCCACAGGCCAGCCGCGAGGTTCCCGTGGAGCTGGTCACCGCCTCAGCCAGCGGGCTGGACTATAGCCTGACGCCGGCAGCGGTGGCGTGGCAGATCCCGCGCGTTGCCGCCGCCCGTCAATTGAGTATTGAACAGGTGAGCAAGCTGGTGGCAGAACACACACAAAAGCCGCTGGTCAGCTATATCGGCATGCCGGTAGTGAATATTGTTGAGCTGAATCTGGCGCTGGACGCGCTAAGGAAAAACTAAATGACCGACGAGCCCATGCGCCCGGATCCGGACAGGCTGCTTGAACAGACGGCTGAAGCCCATCGCGGCAAACTGAAAATTTTCTTTGGCGCCTGCGCGGGTGTCGGGAAAACCTTCGCCATGCTGACGGAAGCCCAGCGGCTTCGGGCGCAGGGGCTCGATATACTCATCGGCGTGGTTGAAACCCACGGACGTAAAGAGACGGCATCGCTGCTGAAGGGGCTTGCCACCCAGCCGCCCCGCCGCATCAGCCATCGGGGTCGTTTAGTCACTGAGTTTGATATTGATGCCGCCCTCGCCCGCCGTCCGGCGCTTATCCTGATGGACGAACTGGCGCACAGCAATGCGCCAGGCTCGCGTCACCCCAAGCGCTGGCAGGATGTGGAAGAATTACTTGAAGCTGGCATTGATGTTTTCACGACGGTTAACGTGCAGCATCTGGAAAGCCTGAACGATGTGGTCAGCGGCGTGACCGGCATTCAGGTGCGCGAGACGGTGCCCGACCCTTTCTTCGATTCCGCTGACGAAGTGGTGCTGGTCGACCTGCCGCCGGATGATTTGCGCCAGCGCCTGCACGAAGGCAAAGTCTATATTGCCGGACAGGCCGAGCGTGCCATCGAACATTTCTTCCGCAAAGGCAACCTGATTGCCCTGCGCGAACTGGCTCTGCGCCGTACTGCCGATCGCGTTGACGATCAGATGCGTGCCTGGCGCGATTTGCAGGGCCAGGAACGCGTCTGGCATACGCGGGATGCCATCCTGCTGTGCGTGGGGCACGGCAGCGGTAACGAAAAACTTGTCCGCACCGCCGCGCGTCTGGCCGCCAAATTTGGCAGCGTCTGGCATGCGGTGTATGTCGAAACGCCGCAGCTTCATGCCCTGCCCGAAAACCAGCGCCGCGCGATTCTGAGTTCGCTGCGCCTGGCGCAGGAGCTGGGTGCCGAAACCGCCACCCTTTCCGATCCTCAGGAAGATAAAGCCATTCTGCGCTACGCCCGGGAGCATAACCTGGGGAAAATCGTCATTGGCCGTCGCCAGCATCGTCGCTGGTTTAGCCGTGAATCCTTTGCCGACAAACTGGCCCGCCGCGCGCCGGATCTGGACCTGGTGATCGTGGCGCTGGATGATAAACCCACACCCCTTCCCAGCCGCGCCCCGGACAGCCGTACTTTCAGTGATAAATGGCGCATTCAGCTTCGCGGCTGCCTGGTGGCCGTCGTGCTCTGCGCCCTGATCACGATCATTGCCAGCAAATGGCTGATTGCCTTCGACGCGGCCAACCTGGTGATGATCTACCTCCTTGGCGTGGTGGTGGTGGCGCTCTTTTACGGACGCTGGCCGTCGGTGCTGGCAACGGTGATTAACGTCATCAGCTTTGATCTGTTCTTTATTGCCCCTCGCGGGACGCTCGCCGTGTCGGACGTACAGTACATCCTGACCTTTGCCGTGATGCTCACCGTCGGGCTGGTGATCGGCAATCTGACGGCGGGCGTGCGCTACCAGGCGCGCATCGCCCGCTACCGCGAACAGCGCACGCGGCATCTGTATGAAATGTCGAAATCGCTGGCGGTGGGTCGGACCCCGCTGGATATTGTGCAGACCAGCGAGCAGTTTATTCGCTCGACGTTTCATGCCAGCAACCTGATTTTACTCCCGGACGAACACGGTAAGCTGCGCCCGCTAACCTCGGCCTCCGGCATGACGCCCTGGGACGAAGCCATCGCGCGCTGGAGCTTTGATAAAGGGTTACCTGCGGGCGCAGGGACCGACACCCTGCCCGGCGTGCCCTATCAAATTCTGCCGCTACGCAGCGCCGATAAAAATCAGGGGTTGGTGATTGTTGAGCCCTCAAACTTGCGTCAGCTGATGATCCCCGAGCAGCAGCGGCTGCTGGAGACTTTTACGCTGCTGGTTGCCAGCGCGCTGGAACGGCTGGCGCTTACCGCCAGTGAAGAACAGGCCCGACTGGCCAGCGAGCGTGAAAGCATTCGTAACTCGCTGCTGGCGGCGCTGTCGCACGACCTGCGGACCCCGCTGACCGTTCTGTTTGGTCAGTCAGAAATCCTGACGCTGGACCTGGCCGCGGAAGGGTCTAAACACGCCCTTCAGGCCAGCGAAATCCGCCAGCACGTGCTGAATACCACCCGTCTGGTGAATAACCTGCTCGATATGGCGCGCATTCAGTCGGGCGGATTTAACCTCAAAAAAGAGTGGCTCACGCTGGAAGAAGTGGTAGGCAGCGCGCTGAAAATGCTGGAGCCCGGCCTCGGTGGGCGGCATATCGCGCTGAACATGCCTGAACCCCTGACCTTAATTCACGTCGATGGCCCCTTGTTTGAACGGGTGCTGATCAATCTGCTGGAAAATGCCGGTAAATATGCCGGCTCAAGTGCCCGGATTGGCGTGGATGCGATGGTAGAGGATGGCACGCTTCATCTTGACGTCTGGGATACCGGACCGGGCATTCCTGCCGGGCAGGAGCTGGCTATTTTCGAAAAATTCGCGCGCGGGAACAAGGAGTCGGCCATTCCGGGCGTTGGGCTCGGGCTGGCGATTTGTCAGGCGATCGTTGACGTCCATGGCGGAACCATTTCCGCAGAGAATCGTCCGGAAGGCGGCGCGCGTTTTTGTGTTACACTTCCTCTGGAAACCCCGCCAGAACTGAATGAATTACCCGAGGATTTGTGATTAACGTTCTGATTGTCGAAGATGAGATCGCCATTAGCCGTTTTCTGCGCGCTGCGCTGGAAGGAGACGGTCTGCGCGTTCACGATGCGGGTACGCTTCAACGGGGTTTAATTGAAGCCGCCACCCGCAAGCCGGACCTGGTGATCCTCGATCTTGGGCTGCCGGATGGCGACGGCATCGATTTTATTCGTGAGGTTCGTCAGTGGAGCCAGATGCCGATTCTCGTGCTCTCTGCCCGTACTGAAGAGACGGATAAAATCGCCGCGCTGGATGCCGGCGCCGATGACTATCTGATTAAACCCTTTGGCATTGGCGAATTGCAGGCTCGCCTGCGCGTGGCGCTGCGTCGTCATAGCGCCACCACGCCTGCCGACCCAACCTACACGTTTGGTGATATTCGGGTTGACCTCGCCGCACGGCGCATTGTGCGCGGTGAAGAGGAAATCCATCTTACCCCCATCGAATTCCGCCTGCTCGCCGTGCTGCTTAATAACCACGGCAAGGTTCTCACCCAGCGCCAGCTGTTGAGTCAGGTGTGGGGACCCAACGCGGTGGAACATAGTCACTATTTGCGCATATATATGGGTCACCTTCGTCAGAAACTGGAAGTCGACCCCGCTCGCCCTCGCCATTTATTAACTGAAACCGGTATCGGTTATCGGTTTATGCTTTGAATAACTATTCATATTATTTTCTAAATAATCAAAAAACCTCTCAATCAATATTAAAAAAATAATCAATACATTATTCCATGGATTATTTTTGCTCGTTTAAAACATTAACAAAACCAATCATTAACACTTCAACAACAAATCAGCATTTTGATCTGCGTTATTCATCAAAAACGACTAATTATTTCTGAAATGATCGGTTAAGGGTGATCTGATTCACAGTTAATCCCTTTTTCCTGGATAAAATGACCATGCTTTCAATTACTGAAAGGAAAATGAAACATGGAAAACAACAATCGCTTAATGCCCCATATAAGGCGGACAACACATATCATGATGTTTGCCCACCGAAACTGCTTTGACTTTCACCTCTTTAATGCCCGGTAGTCCTTAGACTTCTGGCGCACTCGCTTACAGGTCATCCTGAAACACCTTATTTTACAGGCCATTGCCTGTGAACTCGTGCGCTCATTCAATTTAATTCAGACTCATCCGCAACCGGGCGGACTGAATTCCAATCATCAAAAAGCAATTTACTGATTTTAATCAGCGGCCACACATTGCTTTTTTTCCGGAAAATTATCGATTTCTTTCTGACAAGAAATCGAAGGACGCTTATTACCTAAAATAAAGAGAGAAAGATGAAAAGTTTAAAAATCGCGGCCAGCCGTGCATGTCCGGACTGCTTTACCACCCAGCGTGAGCTTGTGGATGTCCGCGCTTCTGATTATATCGACGTCGCAGCCATTGTTCTGGCCGTTAGCGATATTTCCAGCGGCATACTGGAAGAAATAGAAGCCACCGGATTTGGCATTCCCGTCTTTGTCGCAACGCATAAAGAAGAGATCATTCCGGCAGATTATTTATCGCGCATTCACGGCGTATTTGAGCATTCAGACACCAGCAACGATTTTTATGGCCGCCAGCTGGAAGCGGCAGCCCAGAAGTACGAAACCCAACTGCGGCCGCCGTTTTTCCGTGCCCTTGTAGACTACGTGAAACAGGGTAACAGCGCATTTGACTGCCCGGGGCATCAGGGGGGGCAATTCTTCCGCCGTCATCCTGCGGGCAATCAGTTTGTCGATTTCTTTGGTGAAACGCTTTTCCGTTCCGACCTGTGTAACGCCGACGTGGCAATGGGCGATCTGCTGATCCACGAAGGCGCGCCGTGCATTGCGCAGCAACATGCCGCAAAGGTCTTTAATGCCGATAAGACCTACTTTGTGCTGAATGGGACCTCCTCATCCAACAAAGTGGTCCTTAACGCCCTGCTCACCCCTGGCGACCTGGTGCTGTTTGACCGTAATAACCACAAATCGAACCATCACGGCGCCCTTCTTCAGGCTGGCGCGACACCGGTCTATCTGGAAACCGCGCGCAACCCGTACGGCTTTATTGGTGGCATTGACGCGCACTGCTTTGAGGAAAGCTACCTGCGCGAGTTGGTAGCCGAGGTGGCGCCAGGTCGTGCACGCGATGCACGTCCGTTCCGTCTGGCGGTGATCCAGCTGGGTACCTACGATGGCACCATCTATAACGCCCGTCAGGTGGTGGATAAGATTGGGCATCTGTGTGATTACATCCTGTTCGACTCGGCCTGGGTAGGTTACGAGCAGTTTATCCCGATGATGGCAGATTGCTCGCCGCTGCTGCTGGAGCTGAACGAAAACGACCCGGGAATTCTGGTCACCCAGTCGGTACATAAACAGCAGGCAGGCTTCTCGCAAACCTCACAGATCCACAAAAAGGACAGCCATATCAAAGGCCAGCAGCGCTATGTACCCCACAAGCGGCTGAATAATGCTTTTATGATGCACGCCTCCACCAGCCCGTTCTACCCTCTGTTTGCTGCGCTAGATATTAACGCCCGTATGCATGAAGGTCAGAGCGGTCGCAATATGTGGATGGACTGCGTGGTTAACGGTATCGAAGCGCGCAAACTGATCCTGGAGAACTGCCAGTACCTTCGTCCGTTTGTGCCGGAGACGGTGGATGGCCGTCCGTGGGAAAGCTTCGACACAGCGGAAATTGCCACCGATCTGCGCTTCTTCCACTTCGTACCGGGTGAAAACTGGCACGCTTTTGAGGGCTATGCCGAGCACCAGTACTTTATCGACCCGTGCAAGCTCCTGCTGACCACGCCAGGTATTAACGCCCGCACCGGCGAGTATGAGGATTTCGGCGTGCCCGCCACCATCCTCGCCAACTTCCTGCGTGAAAACGGCATCGTGCCGGAGAAATGCGATCTCAACTCGATCCTGTTCCTGCTCACCCCTGCGGAAGATATGGGCAAACTGCAGCAGCTGGTGGCGCAGCTGGTGCGCTTCGAAAAACTGCTCGAGAGCGATGTTCCGCTGAAAGAGGTCCTGCCTTCTCTCTACAAACAACATCCGGAACGTTACGCGGATTACACGCTGCGCCAGATTTGCCAGGAGATGCACGATCTCTATGCCCGCTATAACGTGAAGCAACTGCAAAAAGAGATGTTCCGCAAGTCTCACTTCCCGCGCGTGATGATGAACCCGCAGGAGGCAAACTATGCGTATCTGCGTGGTGAAGTCGAACTGGTCTCCCTGCGCGACGCGGAAGGCCGCATTGCCGCTGAAGGCGCCCTGCCTTATCCGCCTGGGGTGCTGTGCGTTGTCCCGGGCGAAGTCTGGGGCGGCTCCGTGCTGCGCTACTTTGCCGCGCTGGAAGACGGTATCAACCTGCTACCAGGCTTCGCGCCTGAGCTGCAGGGCGTATACGTCGAAGAGTGTGAGGGTCGCAAACAGGTTCGCTGTAACGTCATCAAACAACCCGCCGCTCAGCCCGCGCTGCTGAAAGGAGAGACATTATGAGCAAATCCAATAAGATGGGCGTGGTGCAGCTGACCATCCTCACCATGGTCAACATGATGGGGTCCGGGATCATCATGCTGCCCACCAAGCTTGCCGAAGTGGGCACCATTTCGATTATCTCCTGGCTGGTGACGGCGGTGGGGTCAATGGCGCTGGCGTGGGCATTCGCCAAATGCGGGATGTTCAGCCGCAAGTCCGGCGGGATGGGCGGCTATGCGGAATACGCTTTTGGTAAGTCCGGCAACTTTATGGCCAACTATACCTATGGTGTATCGCTGCTGATCGCCAACGTGGCGATTGCCATTTCCGCCGTGGGTTACGGGACGGAACTGTTTGGCGCCACGCTCACCCCGGTACAAATTGGGCTGGCGACCATCGGGGTGCTGTGGATCTGCACCGTGGCGAACTTCGGCGGCGCGCGTATCACCGGACAACTGAGCAGCATCACCGTCTGGGGCGTGATTATCCCGGTCGTCGGTTTATGCATCATCGGCTGGTTCTGGTTTAGTCCTACGCTCTACGCCAACTCCTGGAACCCGCATCATGTGCCGTTCTTTACCGCCGTGGGCTCTTCTATCGCCATGACGCTGTGGGCTTTCCTCGGACTGGAATCGGCCTGCGCGAACGCGGAAGTAGTTGAGAACCCGGAAAAGAACGTGCCGATTGCGGTACTTGGCGGAACGCTGGGGGCGGCGGTGATCTATATCGTCTCAACCAACGTGATTGCCGGGATTGTGCCGAATATGGATCTGGCTAACTCCACGGCACCGTTCGGGCTGGCTTTCGCCCAGATGTTCACCCCGGAAGTCGGGAAGGTGATTATGGGTCTGATGGTGATGTCCTGCTGCGGTTCGCTTCTCGGCTGGCAGTTCACCATCGCGCAGGTGTTTAAATCCTCGGCTGACGAAGGTTATTTCCCCAAAATCTTCTCCCGCGTCACCAAAGCGGACGCACCGGTGCAGGGCATGCTGGCCATCGTGATTTTCCAGAGTGGATTGTCGCTGATGACCATTAGCCCGTCGCTGAACAGCCAGTTCAACGTGCTGGTCAACCTGGCGGTGGTGACGAACATCATTCCGTACATTCTGTCGATGGCCGCGCTGGTGATTATTCAGAAGGTCGCGAAGGTGGATCCGCGTAAAGCACGAGCAGCGAATATCGTGGCGCTCATTGGGGCGATTTACAGCTTCTATGCGCTCTACTCTTCCGGTCAGGAAGCGATGCTCTATGGGGCAATGGTGACCTTTATGGGCTGGACGCTGTACGGTCTGGTGTCACCACGGTTTGAATTGAAGAATAAGCATAGTTAGGTAAAAACAAAACGGCAGCCCGAGGGTTGCCGTTTTTATTGTTTTCTCCCTCTCCCCGTGGGAGAGGGCCGGGGTGAGGGCATCAGCCCGCACCGATAACGCACTTACGCGTTCTTCAGCACTTCGCTGACAATCTCTACGGCTTCTTTCTCAATCTGCTGACGGTGCTCAGCGCCGAGGAAGCTTTCGCAATAGATTTTATACGCGTCTTCCGTACCGGATGGACGTGCAGCGAACCAGCCGTTGTCGGTCATTACTTTCAGCCCGCCGATAGACGCGCCGTTACCCGGTGCAGCCGTCAGACGCGCGGTGATCGGATCACCTGCCAGGGTGTTAGCACTGACCATCTCCGGAGAGAGTTTAGACAGCGCCGCTTTCTGGGCTGAGGTCGCGCTCGCCTGAATACGGTTGTAGCTTGGCGCACCAAAACGTGCCGCCAGGTCGTTGTAATGTTCCTGCGGGTTCTTACCGGTGACCGCGGTGATCTCCGCCGCCAGCAGGCACATGATGATACCGTCTTTATCGGTTGACCATGGAGTGCCGTCGAAACGCAGGAAGGATGCCCCGGCGCTCTCTTCACCACCGAAGCCGAAGCTGCCGTCGTGCAGACCGTCAACAAACCATTTGAAGCCCACCGGCACTTCCACCAGCTTGCGGCCCAGCGCGTCGACCACGCGGTCGATCATCGCGGAAGAGACCAGCGTTTTACCGACAGCCACCTCTTTGCCCCACTGCGGACGATGCTGGAACAGGTAGTTGATCGCCACAGCCAGATAGTGGTTCGGGTTCATCAGCCCGGCAGGGGTGACGATACCGTGACGGTCATAATCCGGGTCGTTCGCAAACGCCAGATCGAATTTGTCGCGCAGCGCCAGCAGGCCCGCCATCGCACACTCGGAGGAGCAGTCCATACGGATCGCGCCGTCTTTATCCAGGTGCATAAAGCGGAAGGTCTGATCGACGTGATCGTTCACGATGGTCAGATCCAGCTTGTAATGCTCGGCAATGCGTTTCCAGTACTCGATACCGGAGCCGCCCAGCGGGTCCACGCCCAGCTTCAGGCCTGCTTTCTGAATCGCCGCCATATCGACGATATCCGCCAGCCCTTCCACGAACGGCTGAACCAGATCCTGCTCTTTTACGTGACCGGACGCCATTGCCGCATCCAGAGAGATGCGTTTCACGCCTTTCAGACCGTCAGCCAACAGCGCGTTTGCGCGGTCTTCTACCACTTTGGTGACGTTAGTATCTGCCGGGCCACCGTTAGGCGGGTTGTATTTAATGCCCCCGTCTTCCGGCGGGTTGTGGGATGGCGTGATAACAATCCCGTCAGCCAGCGCACCACCTTTTTTGTTGTGCACCAGGATAGCGTTAGACACCGCCGGCGTTGGCGTGAAGCCGTTATTCTCCTGCACAATCACGTCGACGCCGTTTGCCGCCAGCACTTCCAGCACAGAGATGAACGCCGGTTCAGACAGCGCATGGGTATCTTTCCCCACGTAGCACGGACCGGTAACGCCGTTTTTAGCGCGCTCTTCCGCAATGGCCTGAGCAATGGCCAGAATGTGCGGTTCGTTAAAGCTGTGGCGCGCCGCGCTGCCGCGGTGACCAGATGTACCAAACTTCACTGCGTGTTCTGCGTTGCCCACGACCGGTTTCAGCACGTAATACTGCGCGGTCAGCTGAGCGACGTTAATCAAATCGCTTTGTTGTGCAGGTTGGCCTGCACGGCTGTGATTTGCCATTACCGGGTCCTTCTGATGCAAGGGTTAAATTGTACCGCAAACCTTTTCAATCAATTCCGCCGGGAACTGCATGGACTGCATGATGTGTTCAATCATGCTGCACTTGCGGCCCGTATTGGTATTGGTGATCACCCAGTATGGGGTGCCAGGGACATGTTTAGGTTTGGTTTGGTTGCCATTTTGCAGCAGCGTTTGCTCGTCACCCGCGAAATAGACGCGAGTACGACCGTGCAGCGACTCGGTCGCTTCAGCAAACGCTTTGTTATCCAGGGAGTAAAGTGTAGACAGCACCAGCATAAAGCGGTTAACCGCCTTTTTCTGCTCCGCATACTCGTCGGACAGCAGCAGCTCGCGCATCGCGCGTACTTTATCTTTTACCGGCGTCACGGCAGGCTTTGCTTGTGCAACAACGCTCGGCTGAGACACGACATCTTTGGTGACTGGGGTAGCAGGCTGTGAAGCGGCGGAAATTTTAAGCATGCGCCGTAAAATGTCGGACGCGCTCTCCCCGATATGCCGCGTTTGGCTGGCAATATACTGATAGAGTTCGTCATCAACTTCGATTGTTTTCATCTTAATCCAGTGCGATATCTTATCTGAATACAAGTCATTGGGATTATAAGGTCAAATCCCAACAGCGGATAGCGTCAAACCAGGTTGGCGGCAAAAGTCAGATTAAACTGGAACCTTGCGGCCGGGCGGCAGAATGGTCAACATGATACCCTAACCTGACAAACGTAAAAAAAGAACTTTGCCATGAAATTGAATACCCGAGCGCAAACTGCACAATCGCCGAACAATAATTCTCCCATCGTACTGGTTCATGGACTTTTTGGCAGCCTGGATAACCTGGGCGTGCTGGCGCGCGATCTGGTTACCGATCACGATATTTTACAGGTCGATATGCGCAACCACGGACTTTCCGGGCGCGCAGACGAGATGACCTACGCGGCAATGGCGCAGGATCTTCTGGATACGCTCGACGCCCACAACCTGCAGAAAGTGACCCTCATCGGGCATTCGATGGGCGGCAAAGCGGTCATGGCGCTCACGGCACTGGCCCCTGAGCGAATTTCCGGGCTGGTGGTGATTGATGTCGCCCCAGTGGATTACGACGTTCGCCGTCACGATGAGATCTTCGCGGCAATTAATGCGGTGACGGAGGCCGGCGTTTCCACCCGTCAGCAGTCAGCAGCCGTGATGCGTGAGCATCTTGATGAAGAAGGCGTGGTGCAATTCCTGCTGAAGTCGTTTGTTGAGGGGCAATGGCGTTTTAACGTCCCGGTGCTGTGGGACCAGTATAATAACATCGTGGGCTGGGAGGCCGTCCCCGCCTGGCCGCATCCTACCCTCTTCATTCGTGGCGGTAACTCGCCTTACGTTACTGATGCTTACCGCGACACGCTGCTGGCACAATTCCCGCAGGCGCGCGCCCATGTAATTGCCGGTGCCGGGCATTGGGTACATGCGGAAAAACCTGATGCAGTCCTGCGCGCCATTCGTCGCTATCTCACTGATACGGCAAATTGATTAAAAAGAGAGCGACTGGAAGACGACGGGCTTCCAGTCGTTGGCGTGCCGTTTTTGCTGATGTATGATGGCGCGCTTATCGCCCGGGCATTAGCAGGGCGGCTTGTTTCCCCCGAAGTCTCTGAATCATGGCCAAAGAACAAACGGACCGTACGACACTAGATCTGTTCGCGAATGAGCGTCGACCGGGACGACCGAAAACGAATCCGCTTTCGCGCGACGAACAGCTGCGTATTAATAAACGCAACCAGCTTAAACGCGATAAAAATCGTGGGCTTAAGCGTGTCGAATTGAAGCTCAACGCTGACGCTGTCGATGCGCTTAACGAGCTGGCGGAAGCGCGTAATATCAGCCGCAGCGAGCTCATTGAAGAGATGCTGATCGCCCAGCTTGAGACATTGCGCAGCCAGGCATAAGTCTGAAAAACCCCTTTTTTACCCTTTTCATGTAGCACAGAGTGCAGTCCTGCGCGATAGCGGTTTCCGCAGGGTTGCCTGTTCTGCTATTATTGCCCTTATCCGTGGCCGAATTGCGCCACCATACCATTAAGTTTCAAGAGGTTATTTTACTCATGGCAATCATCGGCATTTTCTTCGGCAGTGATACCGGCAATACCGAAAATATCGCAAAAAACATTCAGAAACAGCTCGGTAAAGACGTTGCTGATGTGCATGACATCGCCAAGAGCAGCAAAGAAGATCTCGAGGGCTACGACATTCTGCTGCTGGGTATTCCAACCTGGTACTACGGTGAAGCACAGTGCGACTGGGATGATTTCTTCCCAACGCTGGAAGAGGTGGACTTCAACGGCAAGCTGGTTGCCCTGTTTGGCTGTGGCGATCAGGAAGACTATGCCGAGTACTTCTGCGACGCGCTGGGCACCATCCGCGACATCATTGAGCCGAACGGCGCCGTTATTGTCGGTCACTGGCCCACTGCCGGTTACCACTTTGAAGCCTCCAAAGGTCTTGCCGATGACGATCACTTCGTGGGTCTGGCCATCGACGAAGACCGTCAGCCTGAGCTCACCGCTGAGCGCGTAGAGAAGTGGGTTAAGCAGATCCGTGAAGAACTGCACCTGGACGATATTCTCAACGCCTGATTTTCGCGGCGCAACGGCGGTTGCGCCCGTTTTCCAGGTAAAACCGATTAAATTAATTGCTACAAACTTTTAACTTTTTCGCTCAGACCTGTACAATGTTTCCCTGGTAAAATGTGGTTTTCATTTCACAAGTTTGTCGGTGATACCCCATTTTTATAAGCATACTTTGCCTGAGACTTGCAGTTTTCATTTAGCCGTGGCAGTTCTATAATGAGACGCAATATCCAAGGTGCATTTTCTGTCACTTCTTTCAGAAGTGAATCGTTTAGCAACAGGACAGATTCCGCATGACTGACAACAATACCGCATTAAAGAAGGCTGGCCTGAAAGTAACGCTTCCTCGGTTAAAAATCCTCGAAGTGCTTCAGGGTCCAGACAACCACCATGTCAGTGCGGAAGACCTCTATAAACGTCTTATCGACATGGGTGAAGAGATTGGTCTGGCCACCGTTTATCGCGTGCTGAACCAGTTTGATGACGCGGGCATTGTTACCCGTCATAATTTCGAAGGCGGTAAATCTGTATTCGAACTGACCCAGCAGCATCACCACGATCACCTGATCTGCCTCGATTGCGGCAAGGTCATTGAATTCAGCGATGATTCCATCGAATCGCGTCAGCGTGAAATCGCCGCTCGTCATGGCATCCGCCTGACCAACCACAGCCTGTACCTGTATGGTCACTGCGCTGAAGGTGATTGCCGCGAAAATGAACACGCGCACGACGCAAAATAAGTCACGTTCATACTCTGAGCCAGCCGTAAGGCTGGCTTTTTTTTGCCTTAAAAAGCCCGGTGGCGCTGCGCCTGGGCCTACGGACTATGACGCCTTTGTAGGCCCGGTAAGCGCAGCGCCACCGGGCGTAAAGCAACTTAATTATTGTTATTGCGTATCTCGTTCCAGATCTTATCGCAACGCTTCGCGACTTCCTGATCGTTACCCGTTTTACGCGCCTGGATACAGGCTTGATAATCCATCACACGAATATTCTCCTGCGTCGCGAATTGCTCATGCGCCTTCTCTTTCTTCAGCACATTCAGTACGCTCTGACAGGCTTCAATTTTCTCCGGCGAGCCTTGTGCGGTATTAATACAGGCGCTGTAAGCCTCCTTCAGCCTGGAATCTTCCTTCGGTGCCTGAGGCTGAGCGCAGGCCACCAGCCCCGATGCAAGCATCGCGACAATTACGATTTTTTTCATCATGTGCAGTCTCCGGTCCGGCGGGCCTTAACCCGCCGGAAGATTCATCAGAAGATGGTGAATGGGGCAATAACCATGAATTTCACGTCACGTTCATCCTGGAAGATGTTGCCGTAACCGCCCGCATAGCTCGGGATATCGGAGTGGTTGTCATACTGAGTGAAGTGTAGTTTGAACATCGTGCCCTTCGCGCGCCCATCCTGCAGGGTATAGATAGCATCCAGGCTGTAGGAGGACTCTTTCAGGCGATAGTTTGGATCGTAGTACGCATCCGGCGTGGCCATGTCGCCAGGTTTTGCGTCCCAGGCGTAAGCGTAAGAAGCGCCCACTGCCCAACCCGGCAGGTTCCAGTTTTTCAGATCATACATTGCGCCGAAGAAGACCGCTTTTTCACCATCGGCGTTGAAGTCTGAGCGGTTATCCCACCAGATATCCAGACGACCGTTAGATGACGCGTAAGTTGGCGTCATACGTTGCAGGAAGTAGCCCTGCTGCCCTTCCGCCTTCACCCATGTCCCTTCCAGGCGTAAATCAACCTGGCCCACTTTATAGCCGAAAGTCAGCGCCTGCAGCCACGCGGTGCCGTCATAAATGTCGTTGACGCCGCCATCGCTGACCTTGTCACGCGTACCATAGAACTGGTAGCTGGTGCTCAGCGGACTTCCTGCGATATCAAATTTGTAGCTGGCTTTAGCAAAATACTGATCGATATAGCCTTCCGCCTGACCAAATGCGGCTTCCAGTACCAGATCGTTTTTAAAGTCGTATTTCGCGCCCAGCGAGTGGAGATAATCGACTTTGGTTTTCTTATCGTTCTGGTAGAACTTGTCCATTTCAATGTGCCATGGAGCCTTATACTCGTTGGTCCACATATAGGAGAAGCTCAACGCACCCGCATCACCATAGTCAAAGTTCGCCCCGGCTTCTGCACCCTGATAGGTACCTGGCATGAAGCTCCAGTGTGGTGCTAACAGCGTCTGGCCGGTTGGCTGAATATACCCTCCACGCGCCCAGACCGGGCCGTATTTAAATTTCGCTGCGGCCTTGTACAGGCTGATACCGCTCTTATCACCGGACCAGTCTTCATCGTAAGCTTTGTTGCTGGAGGAGAAGGCAATTTCGTTAGGGTGGCCGCTGTCGCCGTTTTCCGCCATTTCGATCGCGGTGAATGCAGCGATATCCAGGCCGAACATATCTGCGGCATAGCCTGACTGGAAGTCCAGGTTGGCGTTCCAGGTGGAGTGAGAAAGGTTGGTTTTATATTTGTCTTCGGCGACGTCTTTACGGTCACGTTCACGCTGCCAGTAATAGATGCCGCCCGTGAGGGTAGAATCGTCGATGAAACCCGCAGCTTTCGCCTCAGGTGTAACAACCAGGCCAGACATTGCTGTCACACCGGCAATAGCCAGCGCCAGCGCACTACGTTTGCCACTGAACGTACGCATAGATTATTCCTCTTTGACGAATTAAAGCGCCTAAAACGGCGAAAATAAAAAAGACCAGGCGGTCAGGGGTAGTTATAAATACCCTCGAATTAACTACCGTCTTTAGGTTATTTTTCGCGACGCGAATTATCAATGCTTTTCATCAGGCAAAAGTCAGGATTATGACGAAGTGCACATAATTGGTAGTGCTTTGTAACATTTGGCCGAAAGCGTGATTTGGCGGGGGTATAGCAGCGTATTTCAGGGTATCAGAACATTAAAAATCGCGTATTTTGCGAAATTTGCCATTTTCAAAAACAGACAAACTTTTTTAAAAAAAATAAGTAGCACCACATTGACCAAAAATAACGGCGGACATTTTTACAACGCCACTTTAACGATATGATCATTAATAAAAAAAACGCCGCAATAAGCGGCGTTTGTTTCTCATTGACCAGAGCGGCGTTATTATTCGCCGATCTTGGTCCAGGTGTCACGCAGACCGACGGTACGGTTAAATACCGGTTTTTCCGCAGTGCTGTAACGGCTGTCCAGGCAGAAGTAACCTTCACGCTCGAACTGGAACGCTTTACCTGCTTCAGCTGTTTTCAGCGATGGCTCAGCATAACCCTGTTTGATCACCAGAGATTCCGGGTTGATCGTCGCCAGGAAGTCTTCCGCCGCACCCGGGTTAGGCACGCTGAAAAGACGATCGTACAGACGGATTTCTACCGGCAGCGCGTGAGAAGCGCTTACCCAGTGGATAACGCCTTTCACCTTGCGACCATCGGCAGGATCTTTGCTCAGCGTTTCGGCATCGTATGAACAGAAGATGGTGGTGATATTCCCTTCTGCATCTTTCTCTACGCGCTCGGCTTTGATCACGTAAGCGTTACGCAGACGGACTTCTTTACCCAGCACCAGACGCTTGTACTGCTTGTTGGCTTCTTCACGGAAGTCAGCGCGGTCGATCCAGATTTCACCGCTGAACGGTACGTCACGGCTTCCCATTTCCGGTTTGTTCGGATGGTTAGGCATGGCAACCAGCTCACTCGCACCCTGAGGATAGTTTTCGATAACCAGTTTTACCGGGTCGATAACCGCCATCGCGCGCGGGGCATTTTCGTTGAGGTCTTCACGAATGCAGGACTCCAGCGACGCCATTTCAATGGTGTTATCCTGCTTGGTCACGCCGATGCGCTTGCAGAACTCACGAATAGAAGCAGCGGTGTAGCCACGACGACGCAGACCAGAAATGGTCGGCATACGCGGGTCGTCCCAGCCCTCAACGTGCTTGTCAGTCACCAGCAGGTTCAGCTTACGCTTGGACATCACGGTGTATTCCAGATTCAGACGAGAGAACTCGTACTGACGCGGATGCACAGGGATGGTGATGTTATCCAGCACCCAGTCGTACAGGCGACGGTTGTCCTGGAACTCAAGCGTACACAGCGAGTGGGTAATGCCTTCCAGCGCATCGCTGATGCAGTGGGTGAAGTCGTACATCGGGTAGATGCACCACTTGTTACCGGTCTGGTGGTGTTCAGCAAACTTAATGCGGTACAGCACCGGATCGCGCATCACGATGAACGGAGAAGCCATGTCGATTTTGGCACGCAGACAGGCTTTGCCTTCTTCAAAACCACCCGCACGCATTTTTTCAAACAGCGCCAGGTTCTCTTCCACGCTGCGATCGCGGAACGGACTGTTTTTGCCAGGCTGCGTCAGCGTACCGCGGTATTCACGGATTTCATCCGCGGACAGTTCATCGACGTACGCCAGACCTTTGTTGATCAGCTCAACCGCGTAAGCGTACAGCTGATCAAAATAGTCAGAGGAGTAGCAGATATCGCCAGACCAGTTGAAGCCCAGCCATTGCACGTCGTTCTTGATGGACTCAACGTATTCGATGTCTTCTTTTACTGGGTTGGTGTCATCGAAACGCAGGTTGCACTGCCCCTGATAGTCTTGCGCAATGCCAAAGTTCAGGCAGATGGATTTCGCATGACCAATATGCAGGTAGCCGTTCGGCTCCGGCGGGAAGCGGGTATGCACCGTGGTGTGCTTACCACTGGCCAGATCTTCATCGATGATCTGACGAATAAAGTTACTCGGGCGGGCTTCAGCCTCACTCATCGTGGATTCCTCAAAGCGTAAACAACGTATAACGGCATATGATCTTATAAGCCGGACGTAGTGACAACCCTTAGTTACGGAAAATACGTATCAGATGAAAATAATGGGGGCATTTGCTGCAAAAAAAAGCGGCGGAGGATATCCCCCGCCGCTTAAGGCATGACTCTACTCAGGAGCGATTACTTGCCTTTAATCTCATACAGTGGCGTTTGACCTGCAACCACCTGACCTTTTGCCTGAATAACCAGGCCACTGAAGTCGTCGATGTTGCTGCAAACAACCGGACTGATCATGGAGCGTGCATTGGCGTTCAGGAAGTCCAGATCCATCTCCAGAACCGGCTGCCCGGCCACCACTTCAGCGCCCTCTTCCACCAGACGAGTAAAGCCTTTACCCTCCAGCGCAACGGTATCGATGCCCATGTGGACAACAATCTCCGCGCCGTTTTCGGTTTCGAGGCAGAACGCGTGGTTGGTGTTGAAAATCTTCACGATAGTACCCGCAGCAGGAGAGACGACGGTTTTGTCCGTTGGTTTCACCGCCACGCCGTCGCCTACCGCTTTACTGGCGAACGCTTCGTCAGGCACTTGTTCAAGGTCAACGACCTCACCCGTTACCGGAGAGACCAGAGCCGCCACCGTCACGGCGTTAGGTACGGCCTGTGGCTTCGCGGCCGGAGTCGCCGTTGCCGCAGGTGCGCTGTCAGCTGCTGCCGCTGCGACCGGGCCACGCGCAACCACTTTCTTCATTTCGTCACCGATGGATTCCGCTTTGGCGCCCACGATAACCTGGATAGTTTGTTTGTTTAGTTTAACGACGCCAGATGCGCCAAGGCGTTTACACATTGCATCGCTTACGCGAGCGGAGTCACCCACGGTCAGACGCAGACGGGTAATACAGGCATCAATGGCTTTCAGGTTGTCGGTACCGCCGACTGCGGCAATGTAGCTGGTTGCCAGCTGAGTTAAACCTTCTTCGGTATTGCTGTTGGCTTCACTGGTCACGACGTCATCAGTGGTATCTTCGCGGCCCGGCGTTTTGAGGTTAAACATACGAATAACCGCGCTGAACAGAACGAAGTAGATAACGAAGAAGGCCGCCCCCATCACCACCAGCATCCAGACGTTCTTGCTTGCCGCTGGCAGGTTGTACATCAGCACGTAGTCGATCGCGCCTGCAGAGAAGGAGAAGCCCGCATGGATGCCCAGCAGAGTCGCCACGAACAGGCTGATACCGGTTAACACCGCGTGCATCAGGTACAGCAGCGGAGCCAGGAACATGAACAGGAATTCCAGAGGCTCGGTCACACCGGTCAGGAATGCGGTAATGGCGACTGACAGCAGCATACCGCCGACCATTGGACGACGCGCTTTCGGCGCAGCCAGGTACATGGCCAGCGCAGCGCCCGGCAGACCAAACATCATGATTGGGAAGAAGCCGGACATAAACATGCCCGCGGTGCCATCACCCGCGTAGAAGCGGTTAATGTCGCCGTGGAAAACGGTACCCGCCGCATTGGTAAACTCACCAATCTGGAACCAGGCGATGGTGTTCAGAACCTGATGCAGACCGGTTGGGATCAACAGACGGTTAATGAAGCCGAAGATGCCCGCACCCATCGCACCCGCAGAGACGATCCACTCGCCGCCCGCATGGATAGCATGCTGCACTGGCGGCCAAACGTAGCCAAAGATCGCGGCCAGAACCAGACAGAAGAAGCCGGTCGCGATTGGCACGAAGCGTTTGCCACCAAAGAAGCTGAGGAAGTCTGGCAGCTTGATGTTTGCCCAGCGGTTATATACCGCACCGCCGACCAGACCGGTAATGATACCCGCCAGTACGCCCATGTTGATTTCCGGGTTAATCGTTACCATCGCTTTCGTCAGGATGAAGTAACCGACCGCCCCTGCCAGCGCTGCGGCCCCTGCACTGTCTTTAGACCAGCTGGAAGCAACGCCGATGGCGAAAATCAGCGCCAGGTTGTCAAAGATTGCGCCGCCAGCCTGGGCGATAAACGGCACGTTGAGAAGATCGGGTTGCCCGAATCGCAGCAGCAGCGCTGCAACCGGTAGCACGGCGATAGGGAGCTGCAAAGCCCTACCGAGGCGCTGGAAAAAACCTAAAATATTCATCCTATTCCCCCTACGAGACCCTTTCCAGGCTCGCGCATTAACTATGTTTTTATTGTGTTGCTAACGATAAGTACCGTCGATAATTCACTGGCAGTGTGAGTGTGTGAAAAATTAATTCGTATCGCAAATTAAACACCCATTTTTTGTGATTTTTGTCACCAAATATCGTATTAAGCCCTCCCTTTCACTGGCTAACAGCGAAAACTTATTTTATCATTCAAAAAATCAAGACGGATTGATCCAGCCTGATAGGTTCCAGGTTACGCTTAAGTATCAGGTTCCGGTAGCCATCCGCCCACTCTTCTACTTTAACTCTTGAGGTGAACAATGAGACTGATTCCCCTGGCAACTGCTGAGCAAGTCGGTAAATGGGCCGCTCGCCATATCGTTAACCGCATTAATGCCTTCAAGCCTACCGCCGATCGTCCTTTCGTTCTTGGCCTGCCAACCGGCGGTACTCCGCTGACGGCGTATAAAGCCCTGGTTGAAATGCACAAAGCGGGCCAGGTTAGCTTCAAACATGTTGTGACCTTCAATATGGATGAATATGTCGGCCTGCCAAAAGACCACCCGGAAAGCTACCATAGCTTTATGCACCGGAATTTCTTTGATCACGTTGATATCCCAGCGGAAAATATTAACCTGCTGAATGGAAATGCGCCTGATATTGACGCAGAATGCCGTCAGTACGAAGAAAAAATCCGTTCTTACGGTAAAATCCACCTGTTTATGGGCGGCGTGGGCAACGATGGTCATATCGCGTTTAACGAGCCGGCATCGTCTCTGGCTTCCCGCACGCGTATTAAAACGCTGACCCATGACACCCGCGTGGCAAACTCCCGCTTCTTTGACGGTGATGTGAACCAGGTTCCAAAATACGCCCTGACCGTTGGCGTAGGCACCCTACTGGATGCCGAAGAAGTGATGATTCTGGTGCTGGGTGGCGTGAAAGCGCAGGCGCTCCAGGCTGCCGTTGAAGGCAACGTTAACCACATGTGGACCATCAGCTGCCTGCAGCTGCATCCAAAATCAGTCATCGTCTGCGACGAACCGTCCACGATGGAGCTGAAAGTGAAAACGCTGAAATACTTCAACGAGTTAGAAGCCGAGAACATCAAAGGTCTGTAATTGATTAACCGCCTCTTCTTTAAGAGGCGGCCGCTTTTTTTAACCGGGGGTCGTTATGTACGCTTTAACCCACGGTCGGATTTATACCGGCCACGAAATTCTGGATGACCATGCGATTGTTATCGCCAATGGCCTGATTGAACGTGTTTGTCCGCTGGCAGAGCTGCCACCAGGGATTGAACAGCGCTCACTCAATGGAGCAGTAATCTCCCCCGGTTTCATCGACGTACAGCTGAACGGCTGCGGCGGTGTGCAATTCAATGACACTGCCGAGGCGGTGACGGTTGAAACGCTGGAAATCATGCAGAAAGCCAACGAGAAATCGGGCTGCACCAGCTATCTGCCAACGCTCATCACCAGCAGTGATGACCTGATGAAACAGGGTATCCGCGTGATGCGCGAATACCTCGCCAAACATCCTAATCAGGCGCTCGGTCTGCACCTGGAAGGGCCATGGCTGAATATCGTGAAGAAAGGCACCCATAACCCGGATTACGTGCGCAAGCCTGACGCTGAACTGGTCGACTACATGTGTGCGAACGCCGATGTGATCGCTAAAGTGACGCTGGCACCAGAGATGACCGGCACTGACGTGATCAGCAAACTGGCTGCCGCCGGGATTGTGGTTTCAGCAGGGCACTCAAACGCCACGCTGAAAGAAGCCAAAGCGGGCTTCCGCGCGGGCATTACCTTCGCCACGCACCTTTACAACGCCATGCCTTATATCACCGGTCGCGAACCGGGTCTGGTCGGGGCGATTCTGGACGAGCCAGACGTCTACTGCGGCATTATTGCTGATGGTATGCACGTGGATTACACCAACATTCGTAATGCCAAGCGCCTGAAAGGTGACAAGCTTTGCCTGGTTACCGATGCCACTGCACCAGCAGGTGCAAATATTGAGCAGTTCATTTTTGCCGGTAAAACAATATACTACCGCAATGGACTGTGTGTGGATGAAAACGGTACGCTGAGCGGTTCCTCTTTAACCATGATTGAAGGGGTGCGTAACCTGGTTGAGCACTGTGGGATTGCGCTTGATGAAGTCCTGCGTATGGCTACCCTTTATCCGGCTCGCGCAATCGGCGTGGATAAACAGCTTGGCGGAATTGCACCGGGTATGGTTGCAAACCTGACGGCATTCACACACGATTATAAAATTATTAAGACCATCGTTAATGGTAACGAGGTCGTCACTGAGTAAGTAAAAGTATGACACCAGGCGGACAAGCTCAAATCGGTAATGTCGATCTCGTTAAACAACTTAACAGTGCGGCGGTATATCGCCTGATTGACCAACACGGGCCAATCTCTCGAATTCAGATAGCCGAACAAAGCCAGCTTGCTCCCGCCAGCGTGACAAAAATTACCCGCCAGCTTATTGAGCGCGGTTTGATCAAAGAAGTCGATCAGCAGGCCTCTACCGGGGGCCGCCGCGCTATCTCAATTATTACCGAAACCCGCAATTTTCAGGCGATTGGCGTTCGGCTGGGCCGTCATGACACCACGCTCACGCTCTACGATCTGAGCAGCAAAGCAATTGCGGAAGAGCACTATCCCCTTCCCGAGCGCACCCAGGAGACGCTGGAGCACGCGCTGCTGAATACCATCGCGCACTTTATTGAGAGCTGTCAGCGTAAGATCCGCGAGCTCATTGCAATTTCAGTGATTTTACCCGGACTGGTCGACCCGGAAAGCGGCGTGATTCGCTACATGCCGCACATTCAGGTGGAAAACTGGGCGCTGGTCGATGCGCTGGAAAAACGCTTTAAAGTGACCTGTTTTGTCGGCCACGATATTCGTTCTCTGGCACTGGCAGAGCACTACTTTGGTGCGAGTCAGGACTGCGAAGACTCTATTCTGGTGCGTGTCCACCGCGGGACAGGCGCAGGTATTATTTCTAACGGTCGGATTTTTATTGGTCGCAACGGTAACGTCGGCGAGATCGGCCACATTCAGGTCGAGCCGCTGGGCGAACGCTGCCACTGCGGTAACTTCGGCTGCCTTGAAACCATTGCCGCCAACACGGCCATTGAGCAGCGCGTTCGCCATCTGCTTGAACAAGGTTACCAGAGTCGCGTCACGCTGGCTGATTGCAAGATAGGCACCATCTGCAAAGCCGCCAATAAAGGCGACGCGCTGGCCTGTGAGGTGATTGAGCAGGTTGGGCGCCATCTGGGGAAAACTATCGCCATCGCCATTAACCTGTTTAACCCACAGAAAGTGGTGATAGCCGGAGAAATTGTTGAAGCGGAAAAGGTGCTGCTCCCCGCGATTGAAGGCTGTATTAACACCCAGGCGCTGAAAGCATTCCGCCAGAATCTCCCTGTGGTTCGTTCAAAACTTGACCATCGCTCGGCAATTGGCGCTTTTGCGCTGGTGAAACGCGCCATGCTCAACGGTATTCTGCTGCAGCATTTGCTGGAAAGTTGATCGGACCTTATAGTAACGCCTTCTTTTTTTGATGTCGGAACGTCCATGACCATTAAGAATGTAATTTGTGATATCGACGGCGTGCTGATGCACGACAACGTTGCCGTACCAGGTGCTGCGGAGTTTCTTCACCGCATCATCGACAAAGGAATGCCTCTGGTTCTTCTCACGAACTACCCTTCTCAGACCGGTCAGGATCTGGCAAACCGCTTTGCGACGGCGGGCGTCGACGTCCCGGACAGTGTGTTTTATACCTCGGCGATGGCAACGGCGGATTTTCTGAAACGTCAGGAAGGCAAAAAAGCGTACGTGGTCGGCGAAGGCGCGCTGATCCACGAGCTGTATAAAGCGGGCTTTACGATTACCGATGTCAATCCGGACTTCGTGATTGTGGGTGAAACGCGCTCCTATAACTGGGAGATGATGCATAAAGCCTCGTTCTTCGTTGCCAACGGCGCGCGCTTCATTGCCACCAACCCGGATACCCACGGTCGAGGTTTTTATCCGGCCTGTGGCGCGCTGTGTGCCGGTATTGAAAAAATCTCCGGGCGCAAGCCATTCTATGTCGGCAAACCAAGCCCGTGGATCATCCGCGCCGCGCTCAATAAAATGCAGGCCCACTCAGAAGAAACGGTTATTGTCGGCGATAACCTGCGTACGGATATTCTGGCCGGCTTCCAGGCGGGTCTGGAAACCATTCTGGTGCTGTCCGGCGTCTCGCAGCTTGATGACATTGATTCGATGCCGTTCCGACCAAGCTGGATTTACCCCTCCGTCGATGAAATTGACATTATCTGATACTAAACCACGCTCAGGGCGTGGTTTTTCATTTTTAGCCCTTACAAATAAAACCATATCTAACAAAAAGCGCACTTTATTGCATAATCATCAATAAAAGTGTTCATGGCGTACTCTTTTTCACTATTCCGCAATCACCATTGCACTATTTCCGTTTTCGCCCGTAAATCTCTTGCGCCCCTTCTCCCTTTGCGGCATTTTCATAAGCAAGCAACATTACAAAGCAACAGGGTTAACGGAGAAGGTTATGTGTTCAATTTTTGGCGTACTGGATATTAAAACTGACGCAGGCGAACTGCGTAAAAAAGCACTCGAACTGTCCCGCCTGATGCGCCATCGCGGCCCGGACTGGTCAGGCGTTTACGCCAGTGATAAAGCGATTCTGGCTCACGAACGTCTGTCTATCGTAGACGTCAACGCCGGTGCACAGCCGCTGTATAACGAGAAAAAAACGCACGCGCTGGCTGTTAACGGTGAAATCTATAACCATCAGGCGCTGCGCGCCGAGTACGGCGATCGCTACGCCTTCCAGACCGGGTCTGACTGTGAAGTGATTCTGGCGCTCTATCAGGAGAAAGGTCCGGAATTCCTGGACGACCTGCAGGGTATGTTTGCCTTCGCCCTGTACGATAGCGAAAAAGACGCGTATCTGATTGGCCGCGACCATATCGGTATTATCCCGCTGTACATGGGCCACGATGAACACGGCAACTTCTATGTTGCCTCTGAAATGAAAGCTCTGGTACCGGTCTGCCGCACCATTAAAGAGTTCCCGGCAGGCAGCTATCTGTGGAGTAAAGACGGTGAGATCCGTCCGTACTACCAGCGCGACTGGTTCGATTATGACGCGGTTAAAGACAACGTGACGGATAAAGCCGAGCTGCGTCAGGCGCTGGAAGATTCCGTGAAAAGCCACCTGATGTCAGATGTACCTTACGGCGTGCTGCTCTCCGGCGGTCTGGACTCCTCCGTGATCTCCGCGATCACCAAGAAATTCGCCGCTCGCCGCGTGGAAGATCAGGAGCGCTCCGAAGCCTGGTGGCCGCAGCTGCACTCCTTTGCCGTGGGTCTTGAAGGGGCACCTGACCTGAAAGCTGCGCAGGAAGTGGCAAACCATCTGGGCACCGTGCACCATGAAATTCACTTCACCGTGCAGGAAGGCCTGGATGCAATCCGCGATGTGATCTATCACATTGAAACTTATGATGTTACTACCATTCGTGCCTCAACACCGATGTACCTGATGTCGCGTAAGATTAAAGCGATGGGCATCAAGATGGTCCTGTCCGGTGAAGGTTCTGACGAAGTGTTTGGCGGCTACCTGTACTTCCATAAAGCGCCAAACGCCAAAGAGCTGCATGAAGAGACCGTGCGTAAATTGCAGGCACTGCATATGTTTGACTGTGCACGTGCCAACAAAGCAATGTCGGCATGGGGAGTGGAAGCGCGTGTCCCGTTCCTGGATAAGAAATTCCTCGACGTGGCGATGCGTATCAACCCGCAGGACAAAATGTGCGGCAACGGTAAAATGGAAAAACATATCCTGCGCGAATGTTTTGAATCATACCTGCCCGCGAGCGTGGCGTGGCGTCAGAAAGAGCAGTTCTCTGATGGTGTAGGTTACAGCTGGATCGACACCCTGAAAGAGGTGGCAGCAAAACAGATTTCCGACCAGCAACTGGAAACGGCAAGCTTCCGCTTCCCGTACAACACGCCGGGCTCGAAGGAAGCGTACCTGTACCGCGAAATCTTTGAAGAGCTGTTCCCGGTGCCGAGTGCGGCAGAGTGTGTTCCGGGTGGCCCATCCGTCGCCTGCTCGTCTGCCAAAGCGATTGAATGGGATGAATCTTTCAAAGCGATGAACGATCCATCAGGCCGCGCGGTAGGCGTTCACCAGTCTGCCTACAAATAATCGCGACGATTCTAATCAGGCCCCTCTGGGGCCTTTTTTTTGCCTTGCATTTCACTCTCGAAAAACGATTAATAACCAATAATTGCCGAATATTCGGTCACGCTGTTCGCAACCTAACCAAACAGTCACATTCCGGCTATTTTCGTTGAAAAAGGTGTTGACGCTGCAAGGGTCTATACGCATAATGCGCCCCGCAACGCCGATAAGGTAACGCGAAAAAAGATGGCTACGTAGCTCAGTTGGTTAGAGCACATCACTCATAATGATGGGGTCACAGGTTCGAATCCCGTCGTAGCCACCATCTTTTTTGCGGGAGTGGCGAAATTGGTAGACGCACCAGATTTAGGTTCTGGCGCCGCAAGGTGTGCGAGTTCAAGTCTCGCCTCCCGCACCATTCCCAGGTAAGCGTTGCACGGATGGGGTATCGCCAAGCGGTAAGGCACCGGTTTTTGATACCGGCATTCCCTGGTTCGAATCCAGGTACCCCAGCCATATTTCTTCGATTTTGCGGTTCTCCGCGGTATTGGGGTATCGCCAAGCGGTAAGGCACCGGTTTTTGATACCGGCATTCCCTGGTTCGAATCCAGGTACCCCAGCCATCGAAGATTGCAGTACTGGCTACGTAGCTCAGTTGGTTAGAGCACATCACTCATAATGATGGGGTCACAGGTTCGAATCCCGTCGTAGCCACCAAATTAAGATTGTCGATTTTTCGGTAATCAAGACAAATTGTTGGGGTATCGCCAAGCGGTAAGGCACCGGATTCTGATTCCGGCATTCCGAGGTTCGAATCCTCGTACCCCAGCCAATTTAAAAAGTCGTTAAGCAATTTGTTTAACGCAATTGGGGTGTCGCCAAGCGGTAAGGCTCTGGTTTCTGATACCAGCATTCCGGGGTTCGAATCCCTGCACCCCAGCCACTTAAAAACAAATAAGCCCGCTCTGCGGGCTTTTTTGTTTTTGTTGTTTGTGCGGCCTGATGCCCCCTCACCCTCCCCCTCTCCCCAAAGGGGCGAGGGAATAGTCGAAGCAGCGATTAAAGTCCGAGAGCGTATTTCAGGGCCTGACGTTTCAACCCACCGGCACGTTCCGCCGCCATGAGGCCAATGTTACGCAGAATACGTACTGGCGCTAAGTCATTGCTGAACCCGGCATAGAACAGATCCATTCCCGACTGCATAATAAAATTATCCGCCATACGTCGCGTCTGGTAACGCTTCAGTACCTGATGGCTGGACCACGCTTCCGCATGCCCGCGCGCATGACTTAAAACGTCCAGTAACGCGTCAACGTCACGATACCCAAGATTTACCCCCTGCCCGGCCAGCGGGTGTATGGTGTGTGCCGCATCCCCCACCAGCGCAAGCCCGTCACGGGCATACTGCAAAGCGTGACGTCGCGTGAGCGGGAATGCGCCAGCGGCGACTGGCGTGATATGCCCCAGACGACTCGGGAAGTGCAGCAGGATCTCGCGCTGCAGTTGTTCCATTGAAAGCCCTTGTAGCTGGCGAATGCGCGCCGGTTTGTCGTACCACACCAGTGACGCCCAATGATCAAATAGCGGTAAAAAGGCATGCGGGCCATTCGGCGTAAAGTGCTGCCAGGTGCTCTCACCCGGCGAATTCTCACACTGGACGGTAATCAGCATACAAGACTGCTCATACTGCCAGGCATGTACCCCAATACCTGCCATCTGTCTGACCTGAGAATTGGCACCATCCGCCCCGACGACCAGCTTCACAGCCAGCTCATCACCGCTGTCGAGCGTCAGTAAATAGCCGCTTTCGTGAGTATGAAGTGCCTTAAGTGACGCAGGAACACGCAGCGTCACCTTCGGGTGCGCCTCCAGGGCCTGCCAGAGCGCCAGCTGGAGCACATTGTTTTCCACCATGTAGCCCAGGCGCGGCAGCTTCAGCTCCGCAGCATCAAACGCAACGTGGGCATTTTCCCACTCCCAGGTTTCAAGACGGCTGTAAGGTTGCGCACGCATCGCCTGCACCGTTTCCCAGACGCCCAGACCGCGCAGCAGATCGACTGACGCCGCGCTGATAGCAGAAATGCGCACATCCGGCTTGCTGGCGGGATCGAATGCCGGCGGTGCAGCCTGTTCAATTACCGTTACCTCAAATCCCTGCTGCGCCAGCCCCAGCGCCAGTGCGCCGCCGACCATACCGCCGCCGACAACGGCAACTTCGGTGTGTTGGAGTGTCATGGTCATTTTTCCTTATTGGAGAATCCCTTAAGTTTACCGGATTTTTGCGGTCCTGAGACACATAACCTTCATACTGGTCACAACCCCACCAAAGCATTACAATACGCGGCTTGCAATCCTGAGCTGAGCAAGTCGATGACTAAAAAACTCCATATAAAAACCTGGGGCTGTCAGATGAACGAATACGATTCATCCAAGATGGCCGATCTGCTGGACACCACCCACGGATACCAGCTGACTGAAAATCCGAAAGAAGCCGACGTGTTGCTGCTGAACACCTGTTCAATTCGTGAAAAAGCGCAGGAAAAAGTCTTCCACGTGTTAGGCCGCTGGAAACTTCTCAAACGAAAAAATCCGGACCTGATCATCGGCGTGGGCGGTTGCGTCGCATCACAGGAAGGTAAGCTGATCCGCCAGAGAGCCCCCTATGTGGATATCGTCTTTGGCCCGCAGACCCTGCACCGCCTGCCGGAGATGATCAACCAGGTTCGCGGTAATCGTAGCCCGGTCGTTGACGTCAGCTTCCCGGAGATCGAGAAATTTGACCGTCTGCCAGAACCGCGCGCAGATGGCCCGACCGCTTTCGTTTCCATCATGGAAGGCTGCAACAAATACTGCACTTACTGTGTGGTGCCTTATACCCGTGGCGAAGAAGTCAGCCGCCCGGCAGACGATATTCTGTTTGAAATCGCGCAGCTTGCCGCGCAGGGCGTTCGCGAAGTGAACCTGCTGGGCCAGAACGTTAACGCCTGGCGTGGGGAGAACTACGACGGCACCACCGGCACCTTTGCTGAACTGCTGCGCCTGGTGGCCGCGATTGACGGTATCGACCGTATTCGCTTTACCACCAGCCATCCGATGGAATTCACCGATGACATCATTGATGTCTATCGCGATACGCCAGAGCTGGTGAGCTTCCTGCATCTGCCGATTCAGTGCGGCTCTGACCGCGTGCTGAACCTGATGGGCCGTCCGCATACGGTGCTGGAGTACAAATCCACCATCCGTAAGCTGCGTGAAGCGCGTCCGGATATCCAGATAAGCTCCGACTTTATTGTCGGCTTCCCTGGCGAAACCGCGGATGACTTCGAACGCACCATGAAGCTCATTGGTGAAGTGAATTTTGACGTCAGCTACAGCTTCATCTTCTCCGCGCGTCCTGGAACCCCTGCGGCCGATATGGTTGACGATGTGCCGGAAGAAGAGAAAAAGCAGCGTCTGTATATTCTGCAGGAGCGCATCAACCAGCAGGCCAACGCCTGGAGCCGCCGTATGCTCGGCACCGTCCAGCGCATACTGGTAGAAGGCACCTCGCGCAAGAGCATTATGGAACTCTCCGGTCGTACAGAAAACAACCGCGTGGTGAACTTTGAAGGCACCCCGGACATGATCGGTAAATTTGTGGACGTTGAGATTGTCGAAGTGCTCACCAACTCACTGCGTGCGAAAGTGGTCCGCACTGAAGACGAAATGGGCCTGCGTATTGCCGAGTCACCGGAATCCGTCATTTCGCGTACCCGCAAAGAAAACGATTCTGGCGTGGGGATTTACCAGCCTTAATCCTTCGGGCCTGCCGCTTCGGCAGGCCTTGTATTTCCTCTCATCGTCCCCAATATCATCTGCAATGCTTGCGCCTTTATTCTATGGCGTGAATAATTTCGGTAATGACCGTTTTATTACGCCGGGTGGCAGCGGGTCAGCTAACCAATCAAAGAGGAACAGTTTGAACATAGATACGCGTGAAATCAGCCTAACGCCCGCAGACAACGCTCGCCTGCTGAGCCTGTGCGGACCGTTTGATGACAACATCAAACAACTGGAGCGACGTCTGGGTATCGAAATCAATCGTCGCGATAATCACTTCAAACTTACCGGACGCCCTATCTGCGTCAATGCGGCTGCAGATATCCTGCGCAGCCTGTATGTCGATACCGCCCCGATGCGCGGCGAAATTCAGGATATCGAACCGGAACAAATTCACCTCGCCATTAAAGAGGCGCGCGTGCTTGAGCAGAGCGCGGAAAGTGTGCCGGACTACGGTAAGGCCATCAACATCAAGACCAAGCGTGGCGTCATTAAGCCGCGTACGCCAAACCAGGCGCAGTACATCGCCAATATTCTCGACCACGACATCACCTTCGGCGTGGGGCCGGCGGGTACGGGTAAAACCTATCTGGCCGTTGCCGCGGCGGTGGATGCGCTTGAACGTCAGGAAATCCGCCGTATCCTGCTGACCCGTCCGGCGGTGGAAGCGGGTGAAAAACTGGGCTTCCTGCCGGGCGACCTGAGTCAGAAGGTCGACCCGTATCTGCGTCCTTTATACGATGCGCTGTTCGAGATGCTCGGCTTTGAGAAGGTCGAAAAGCTGATTGAGCGTAACGTGATTGAAGTGGCCCCACTCGCCTACATGCGTGGTCGCACGTTAAACGACGCGTTCATCATTCTTGATGAAAGCCAGAACACCACCATCGAACAGATGAAGATGTTCCTGACGCGTATTGGCTTTAACTCGAAAGCGGTCATTACCGGTGACGTTACCCAGATCGACCTGCCGCGCAGCACCAAATCCGGCCTGCGCCACGCCATTGAAGTGCTGGCCGAAGTCGATGAAATCAGCTTTAACTTCTTCCACAGTGAAGACGTGGTACGCCATCCGGTGGTTGCGCGCATCGTTAACGCCTATGAAGCCTGGGAAGAGGCGGATCAAAAACGCAGGGCCGAACTGGCCGCAGAACGTAAGCGCGACGCGCAGGAGCAAGAACAGAAATGAGTCAGGTGATCCTCGATTTACAGCTGGCCTGTGAAGACAATTCCGGTATGCCAGATGAGGCACAGTTTCAGAAATGGCTGGATGCCGTGATCCCCCAGTTTCAGGAAGAATCAGAAGTGACGATTCGCCTGGTGGATGAGGCAGAAAGCCATGAGCTTAACCTGACTTACCGTGGGAAAGATAAGCCAACCAACGTGCTCTCTTTCCCGTTCGAAGCCCCGCCGGGTATCGAGATGCCGCTGCTGGGAGATCTGATCATCTGCCGCCAGGTGGTTGAACAGGAAGCCAAAGAGCAGCAAAAGCCGCTGGAAGCCCACTGGGCGCATATGGTGGTGCATGGCAGCCTGCATCTGCTTGGCTACGATCATATTGAAGATGACGAAGCGGAAGAGATGGAGTCCCTCGAGACAGAGATAATGCTTGCTCTGGGCTATGAGGATCCGTACATTGCCGAGAAAGAATAGTCAGTTAACTTACTGACGACTATGCCGCCGCGCAGGGAATTCGCGTGGCGGTAAATGTTGAACTAACAAGAGAACCCTTAACAAACGCCATGAGCGACGACAATTCACACAGTAGCGACACGACAAACACTAAAAAGGGATTTTTCTCCCTCATTCTGAACCAGCTTTTCCACGGCGAACCCAAGAACCGTGATGAACTGCTGGAGCTGATTCGTGATTCCGGGCAAAACGACCTTATCGACGAAGATACGCGCGAAATGCTCGAAGGGGTGATGGACATTGCTGACCAGCGTGTTCGCGATATCATGATCCCCCGCTCGCAGATGATCACCCTGAAACGTAACCAGACCCTGGACGAGTGCCTCGATGTGATCATCGAATCCGCCCACTCGCGTTTCCCGGTCATCAGCGAAGATAAAGATCACATCGAAGGGATTTTGATGGCGAAAGATCTGCTGCCGTTTATGCGCAGCGATGCCGAAGCCTTCAGCATGGAAAAAGTGTTACGCCAGGCCGTGGTTGTGCCGGAAAGTAAACGTGTGGACCGGATGCTGAAAGAGTTTCGCTCTCAGCGTTACCACATGGCGATTGTTATTGATGAATTTGGCGGCGTTTCCGGACTGGTCACGATCGAGGATATTCTTGAGCTGATCGTGGGTGAAATCGAAGATGAGTATGACGAAGAGGAAGATATCGACTTCCGTCAACTCAGCCGCCACACCTGGACCGTGCGCGCGCTGGCCTCGATTGAGGACTTCAACGACGCCTTCGGCACCCACTTCAGCGATGAAGAGGTCGATACCATTGGCGGGCTGGTGATGCAGGCCTTTGGCCACCTTCCGGCGCGCGGTGAAACCGTTGACATCGACGGTTACCAGTTCAAAGTGGCAATGGCCGACAGCCGCCGTATTATACAGGTTCATGTCAGAACGCCGGACGACTCACCGGTGCCAAAACTGGAAGATTAATGTAAATGGCATTTGCCCCATTACTTGAACGCCAGCGCGTCCGTTTGCTGCTGGCGCTGTTACTCGGAGCCAGCGGTACGCTGGCTTTTTCTCCTTACGATATCTGGCCTGCGGCCATTCTCTCCCTGATGGGGCTTCAGGGTCTGACCCTGAACCGGCGTCCGGTACAGGCTGCCGCCATCGGTTACTTCTGGGGACTGGGGCTCTTTGGCTCCGGCATTAACTGGGTCTATGTCAGCATCGCCCAGTTTGGCGGTATGCCGGGCCCGGTTAACGTCTTCCTGGTCGTCCTGCTCGCGGCATATCTCTCACTGTATACCGGTCTGTTCGCAGGGATCCTTTCCCGCCTGTGGCCTAAAACCACCTGGCTGCGCGTCGCCATTGCCGCGCCGGTGGTCTGGCAAATCACCGAATTCCTGCGCGGTTGGGTACTGACCGGCTTCCCGTGGCTGCAGTTCGGCTACAGCCAGATTGATGGCCCGCTGAAAGGCCTGGCCCCGGTCATGGGCGTTGAGGCAATCAACTTCCTGCTAATGGTGGTCAGCGGCCTGCTGGTGCTGGCACTGGTCCAGCGCTGCTGGAAACCGTTCGCTGTGGCGCTGGTGCTGTTCGCCCTGCCCTTCCCGCTACGGTATATCCAGTGGTTCACGCCTGAGCCCGAGCGCACCATGCAGGTTTCCATGGTGCAGGGAAATATCCCGCAATCTATGAAGTGGGATGAAAAAGAGCTGCTGAACACGCTGAAGATCTACGCCAACGCCACCGAAGAGGTGATGGGTAAATCGCAGCTGATCATCTGGCCGGAATCCGCCATTCCCGATCTGGAGATCAATCAGCAGCCGTTCCTGAACATGATGAACGACCTGCTGCTGGCGCGCGGCAGCACGCTGATCACCGGGATTGTCGATGCGCGTCTGAATCAGCAGAACCGTTATGACACCTACAACACCATCATTACGCTCGGCAAAGACAGCGAATACAGCTACAACTCCACGGATCGGTACAACAAGAACCACCTGGTGCCGTTTGGTGAATTTGTTCCGCTGGAGTCGATTCTGCGCCCGCTGGCCCCGTTCTTTGATCTGCCGATGTCCTCCTTCAGCCGTGGCCCGTACGTACAGCCCCAGCTGCATGCGCACGGCCTTGCCCTGACGGCGGCCATCTGCTACGAAATCATTCTCGGCGAGCAGGTACGCGATAACTTCCGCCCGGATACCGACTACCTGCTGACCATCTCCAACGATGCGTGGTTCGGTAAATCTATCGGCCCGTGGCAGCATTTCCAGATGGCGCGTATGCGTTCTCTGGAGCTGGCTCGCCCATTGCTGCGCAGCACCAACAACGGCATCACCGCCGTGATTGGTCCACAGGGTGAAATCCAGGCCATGATCCCGCAGTTCACCCGTGAGGTGTTGACCACAAAAGTCACACCAACCACCGGCCTGACGCCGTATGCCCGCACCGGCAACTGGCCGCTGTGGATCCTGACCGCGCTGTTCGGTTTCGGTGCCGTGCTGATGAGCCTGCGTCAGCGTCGTCGCTAATCTTCCCTCTTCCTGCCGGGTGGCGGCTACGCCTTACCCGGCCTACATTTTACATTTCCGTTCCCGTAGGTCGGGTAAGGCGTAGCCGCCACCCGACAATTCTCTCCAGACTCCCATTCTGGCACGCCTATTGCTTTGTTTATTCAGGTAAACGCAGTTTGGCTTAACGTGCAACCTTGTCGCACCAGCGTAGATCATCGGTAGCACCGAAACGGTGCAACGGGAGATATTTGCCTCTGAATGGTGCGGCGCGCTTCGCAAAAATAAACAATAACGCAGCAAAATCTTTACATTAAGCCAGACTAAATGTTAACAAGCTTGCATAACACTGCACTCGCATCGCGCGAGATATAACAACATCACAATGGGTATCAATGCGTCACTGGCGCTGATAAGAAAGGAGTTGGGTATGCAATTACGTAAACTGGCCACAGCAATGCTGGTTATGGGAATGTCTGCCGGCGTGGTTCACGCTGAAGATGCTCCGGCAGCAGGCAGTACTCTCGACAAGATTGCCAAAAACGGCGTGATCGTGGTCGGCCACCGTGAATCTTCTGTCCCGTTCTCTTACTACGACAACACGCAAAAAGTCGTGGGCTATTCACAGGATTACTCCAACGCCATCGTTGAAGCTGTGAAGAAAAAGCTGAACAAACCTGACCTGCAGGTGAAGCTGATCCCAATCACTTCACAGAACCGTATTCCACTGCTGCAAAACGGCACCTTTGATTTTGAGTGTGGCTCTACCACTAACAACCTCGAGCGCCAGAAACAGGCCGCTTTCTCTGACACCATCTTTGTCGTGGGCACCCGTCTGCTGACGAAGAAAGGCGGTGATATCAAAGATTTTGCTGACCTGAAAGGCAAAGCGGTCGTCGTAACGTCCGGTACCACCTCAGAAGTGCTGCTGCACAAGCTGAACGACGAGAAGAAAATGGATATGCGCATCATCAGCGCGAAAGATCATGGCGACTCCTTCCGTACCCTGGAAAGTGGCCGTGCCGTCGCGTTTATGATGGATGACGCCCTGCTGGCGGGCGAGCGTGCGAAAGCGAAGAAACCAGACAACTGGGATATCGTCGGCACCGCGCAGTCAAAAGAAGCTTACGGCTGCATGCTGCGTAAAGACGATCCGCAGTTCAAGAAGCTGATCGATGACACTATCGCCCAGGTGCAGACTTCCGGCGAAGCGGAAAAATGGTTCGACAAATGGTTCAAGAACCCGATTCCACCAAAAAATCTCAACATGAACTTTGAACTGTCTGAAGACATGAAAGCGCTGTTCAAATCTCCAAATGACAAGGCTCTTAACTAATTAGAACAACAGGGGCGGGATCTCCTGCCCTCTCGATTGTCGGGAAGCATGGACAGACTATACGTTGAGTGGTCGTTCCCCACTCAGCGCGAAAAATGAGCTTCTCACCAATCTTCGAGGGTAGCGCTGCTACCCTTTTTTTTCTGGAGTTTATTATGTCAATAGACTGGAACTGGGGCATATTCCTGCAACAAGCCCCGTTCGGCAACACCACCTATCTTGGCTGGCTGTGGAGCGGCTTCCAGGTCACCGTGGCACTATCGATAACAGCGTGGATTATCGCGTTTCTTGTCGGTTCGCTGTTCGGTATTCTGCGCACCGTCCCTAACCGTTTTCTTTCAACACTGGGCACTCTCTATGTGGAACTGTTCCGTAACGTTCCGCTCATCGTGCAATTCTTTACCTGGTATCTGGTTATCCCGGAACTGCTGCCGGAAAATATTGGCATGTGGTTCAAGTCGGAGCTGGATCCAAATGTGCAGTTCTTTGTCTCCTCCATGATGTGTCTGGGGCTGTTTACCGCTGCGCGCGTTTGTGAGCAGGTGCGTGCCGCCATTCAGTCATTACCCCGCGGACAAAAAAATGCGGGTCTGGCGATGGGTCTGACCCTGCCGCAAACCTACCGCTACGTGCTGCTGCCTAACGCCTACCGCGTTATCGTGCCACCGATGACCTCGGAGATGATGAACCTGGTGAAAAACTCGGCCATCGCCTCCACGATCGGCCTGGTCGATATGGCGGCCCAGGCGGGCAAGCTGCTGGATTACTCCGCTCACGCATGGGAATCCTTCACCGCAATCACGCTCGCGTATGTTCTGATTAACGCTTTCATCATGCTGGTGATGAACCTGGTTGAACGCAAAGTACGCCTGCCGGGCAATCTGGGGGGCAAATAATGTACGAATTTGACTGGAGTTCTATCGTTCCTTCCATGCCTTACCTGCTGGATGGCCTGGTGATTACCTTAAAAATCACCGTTATCGCCATCATCATTGGTATCGTCTGGGGCACCCTGCTGGCGGTGATGCGCCTGTCGAGCTTTAAGCCGCTCGCGTGGTTTGCGACCGCCTACGTTAACGTTTTCCGCTCCATCCCGCTGGTGATGGTGCTGCTGTGGTTTTACCTGATTGTTCCCGGCTTCCTGCAAAACGTCCTGGGGCTGTCACCAAAAACCGATATCCGCCTGATCTCGGCGATGGTGGCGTTCTCAATGTTTGAGGCCGCTTACTACTCAGAGATTATCCGCGCGGGCATTCAGAGCATCTCCCGCGGGCAATCCAGCGCCGCGCTGGCGCTGGGGATGACGCACTGGCAGTCCATGCAGCTGATTATTCTGCCGCAGGCGTTTCGCGCCATGGTTCCGCTCCTGTTGACCCAGGGCATTGTGCTGTTCCAGGATACCTCGCTGGTGTATGTCCTGAGTCTGGCAGACTTCTTCCGTACCGCGTCAACCATCGGTGAACGTGATGGTACGCAGGTCGAGATGGTGCTCTTCGCGGGCGCGGTCTATTTTGTGATTAGTTTAAGCGCGTCGCTGTTGGTCAGCTGGCTGAAGAAAAGGACGGTATAATGATTTCCCTGAAAAATGTTTCTAAATGGTATGGGCACTTTCAGGTGCTGACCGACTGCTCCACGGAAGTGAAAAAAGGCGACGTGGTGGTGGTGTGCGGCCCGTCCGGTTCCGGTAAGTCCACGCTGATCAAAACCGTTAACGGTCTGGAACCTGTGCAGCAGGGCGAAATTGTTGTTAACGGCACCAAAGTGAACGACAAAAAAACCAACCTTGCCCAGCTTCGCTCTCATGTTGGTATGGTGTTCCAGCACTTTGAGTTGTTCCCTCACCTCTCCATCATCGAGAACCTGACGCTGGCGCAGGTGAAAGTGCTTAAGCGCGATAAAAAAGCATCGCGTGAGAAAGGCCTTAAGCTTCTGGAGCGCGTTGGGCTCTCGGCGCATGCCGATAAGTTCCCGGCGCAGCTTTCGGGTGGTCAGCAGCAGCGTGTAGCAATCGCACGCGCGCTGTGTATGGATCCGGTGGCAATGCTGTTTGATGAACCGACGTCGGCGCTCGATCCAGAGATGATCAACGAAGTGCTCGACGTTATGGTCGAGCTGGCGCACGAAGGCATGACCATGATGGTGGTAACGCACGAAATGGGCTTCGCCCGTAAAGTGGCCAACCGCGTCATCTTTATGGACGAAGGGAAGATCGTGGAAGACTCGCCGAAAGAAGAGTTCTTCGCGAACCCGAAATCCGAACGTGCAAAAGATTTCCTCGCCAAAATCCTGCATTAATCTTCTCAGTGCGCAATCTGCGGATTGCGCACTGCCTCACGCTTTCGCGCTCTTGTTCTCGTCGACGCCACATTGCAGCGTTAACCTTGTCACAAAATAACGCTACGTATGGAGAACGCTATGGCACAGCCTATTATTCTCGATTGCGATCCGGGTCATGATGACGCCATTGCTCTCGTCCTCGCTCTTGCCTCCCCTGAACTGGACGTAAAAGCGGTTACCTCATCCGCCGGAAACCAGACGCCGGATAAAACTTTGCGCAACGTGCTGCGCATGCTGACCCTGCTCAAACGCACCGATATTCCTGTCGCCGGCGGTGCCGTGAAACCGCTGATGCGCGAGCTGATCATTGCGGATAACGTTCATGGCGAAAGTGGGCTGGACGGCCCTGACCTGCCGGAACCGGGCTTCGCACCACAAGACTGCACCGCCGTTGAGCTGATGGCGAAGGTGCTGCGCGAAAGTGCAGAACCCGTGACGCTGGTGGCTACAGGTCCGCAGACGAACGTGGCCTTGCTGCTTAACAGCCATCCAGAACTGCACGGTAAAATCGCCCGGATCGTCATCATGGGCGGCGCAATGGGGCTCGGAAACTGGACGCCAGCCGCGGAGTTCAATATCTATGTTGACCCTGAAGCCGCAGAGATCGTTTTCCAGTCCGGTCTGCCGATTGTGATGGCGGGGCTGGATGTGACGCATCGGGCCCAAATTATGGCAGACGATATTGAACGCTTCCGCTCTGTGGGTAATCCGGTGGCAACGACTGTGGCAGAACTGCTCGACTTCTTTATGGAGTACCACAAAGCCGAGAAATGGGGCTTCCATGGCGCACCGCTGCATGACCCGTGCACCATTGCCTGGCTGTTAAAACCTGAGATGTTTACCACGGTTGACCGCTGGGTTGGCGTGGAAACGCAGGGGAAATATACCCTGGGAATGACGGTGGTGGATTACTACTCGCTGACGGGGAATAAGCCGAATACTGCGGTGATGGTGGATATCGACCGGGAAGCGTTTGTAGATTTGCTGGCGGAAAGGCTGGCTTACTATAGTGCGGCCTGATGCCCTCACCCCAACCCTCTCCCACGGGGAGAGGGAGCAAACACTAAAAACGGCAACAGGGTTGCCGTTTTGCTTTTACCTAGGGCTCAAACGGCCGACGCTGGAACTGGTCGTGACCGCATTTCGGGCACAAGGGCAGCACCTCCGGCGTATACACCGCGATGTGGTGATGACATTTCTCACACACCAGATTTCCCAACCCTACCACTTCGCCGCTGTGGTACACACCGTGATGGTTCAAATCCTGAAACACCTCGCGCCACTCAAGCTGCGTTTTATCGGTGATATCCGCCAGCTCCTGCCACAGGCTCTCTTTGATCACCCGCATAAACACGCTGTCCGAGACCTCTTCCTGGCTCTCCTGATAGCTGCGCGCAAACTCTTCCAGGTCACGACGTACCGCACGCGTCACCTCTTCCACTTCGGTTCGCGTTAACTCACCCGTTTGCGTCACGCGGGCACGCGCCTGTTCGACCAGCGCATCAATATCACGCTCGCCGTTACGCAGCCGCTCCGTCAGTGTCGCCACCAGCTCGCGGTAAAATTGAGCAACCTTGTTCATCATTTTGCCTCCCGGGTAAGTAACTAACTCTAATAATAGACCTTATTTCACCGCCGCTTTGTCAGGTGAAGCACAGACCCGGTAAATTCCTGCAAAGTGCTTTTGTGCGAAAGGCTGTTTTGACGCGGACGTTTGGGCTATGCTATGCGGATCTGAATTACCACATCCATTGGCTACATTTGTAGCTGTATTAAAAACAGGACCACTGGCTGCCATGCAAGAGCAATACCGCCCGGAAGAGATAGAATCAAAAGTCCAGCAACACTGGGACGAGAAGCGCACCTTTGAAGTAACCGAAGACGAGAGCAAAGAGAAGTATTACTGCCTGTCGATGCTTCCCTATCCTTCTGGTCGACTACACATGGGCCACGTGCGTAACTACACCATTGGTGATGTGATCGCCCGTTACCAGCGTATGCTGGGCAAAAACGTGCTGCAGCCTATCGGCTGGGATGCGTTCGGCCTGCCGGCAGAAGGTGCAGCAGTAAAAAACAATACGGCACCGGCACCATGGACGTACGACAACATCGCGTACATGAAAAACCAGCTCAAAATGCTGGGCTTCGGCTATGACTGGAGCCGCGAGCTGGCGACCTGCACCCCGGAATATTACCGCTGGGAGCAGAAATTCTTCACTGAGCTGTACAAAAAAGGCCTGGTGTACAAGAAGACGTCTGCGGTTAACTGGTGCCCAAATGACCAGACCGTTCTGGCGAACGAGCAGGTTATCGACGGCTGCTGCTGGCGCTGTGACACCAAAGTTGAGCGTAAAGAGATCCCGCAGTGGTTTATCAAAATCACCGCTTACGCTGACGAACTGCTGAACGATCTGGATAAACTGGATCACTGGCCTGACACCGTTAAGACCATGCAGCGCAACTGGATCGGCCGTTCTGAAGGTGTGGAAATTACCTTCAACGTTGAGAACTACGACCAAACGCTGACCGTCTACACTACCCGTCCGGACACCTTTATGGGGGCGACCTATCTGGCCGTGGCCGCAGGTCACCCGCTGGCGCAGAAAGCGGCAGAGAACAATCCGGAACTGGCAACTTTCATCGACGAATGCCGCAACACCAAAGTGGCTGAAGCCGACATGGCGACGATGGAGAAAAAAGGCGTTGATACCGGCTTTAAAGCGATTCACCCGCTGACGGGTGAAGCTATTCCTGTCTGGGCGGCGAACTTTGTGCTGATGGAATACGGCACCGGTGCGGTGATGGCCGTTCCGGGACACGATCAGCGCGACTACGAGTTTGCCACCAAATATGGCCTGACCATTAAGCCGGTGATCCTGGCCGCAGACGGTTCTGAACCCGACCTGTCTGAGCAGGCATTGACCGAAAAAGGCACCCTGTTCAACTCCGGCGAATTTAGCGGACTGAGCTTCGAAGAGGGCTTCAATGCCATCGCTGACAAGCTGGCCTCGCTGGGCGTAGGTGAGCGTAAAGTCAACTTCCGTCTGCGCGACTGGGGCGTTTCCCGTCAGCGTTACTGGGGCGCGCCAATTCCAATGGTGACCCTTGAAGACGGCACCGTGATGCCGACGCCAGAAGATCAACTGCCGGTGATCCTGCCGGAAGATGTGGTCATGGACGGCATCACCAGCCCGATCAAAGCCGATCCTGAGTGGGCGAAAACCACCGTTAACGGCCAGCCTGCGCTGCGTGAAACCGACACCTTTGACACCTTTATGGAGTCTTCCTGGTATTACGCACGCTACACCTGTCCTCAGTATCAGGAAGGCATGCTGGATTCTGACGCGGCCAACTACTGGCTGCCGGTAGACATCTACATCGGTGGCATCGAACACGCCATCATGCACCTGCTCTACTTCCGCTTCTTCCATAAGCTGATGCGCGATGCTGGCATGGTGAATTCTGACGAACCAGCCAAACAGCTGCTGTGTCAGGGCATGGTGCTGGCTGATGCCTTCTACTACGTTGGCGCGAACGGCGAGCGTAACTGGGTGTCTCCGGTGGACGCGATCGTAGAGCGCGACGAGAAAGGCCGTATCGTGAAGGCGACAGACGCTGAAGGTCATGAGCTGGTTTATACCGGCATGAGCAAGATGTCCAAGTCGAAAAACAACGGTATCGACCCGCAGGTGATGGTTGAGCGTTACGGTGCAGATACCGTGCGTCTGTTCATGATGTTTGCCTCTCCGGCTGACATGACGCTGGAGTGGCAGGAATCCGGTGTTGAAGGCGCGAACCGCTTCCTGAAACGCGTCTGGAAACTGGTTTACGAACATACCGCACAGGGTGATGCTCCGGCGCTGAACGCTGCTGCCCTGACGGAAGATCAGCAGGCGCTGCGTCGTGATGTTCATAAAACAATTGCAAAAGTCACCGATGATATTGGTCGTCGTCAGACCTTCAATACCGCAATTGCGGCTATTATGGAACTGATGAACAAGCTGGCGAAAGCCCCGCAGGATGGCGAGCAGGATCGTGCCTTAATGCGTGAAGCGCTGCTGGCCGTCGTTCGCATGCTGAACCCGTTCACGCCACACGTCAGCTTTACTCTGTGGCAGGAACTGAAAGGCGAAGGCGATATCGACAACGCGCCGTGGCCGGTTGCGGACGAAGCAGCAATGGTGGAAAACACCACGCTGGTGGTAGTCCAGGTCAACGGCAAAGTGCGCGGTAAAATTACCGTGGCGGTCGACGCAACCGAAGAACAGGTTCGCGAGCGTGCAGGCCAGGAACCTCTGGTCGCGAAATATCTTGAGGGCATTACCGTACGTAAAGTGATCTACGTACCCGGTAAACTGCTCAATCTGGTCGTTGGCTAAGCGCGGGAGGAAACGTGCGACAACTGGCAACAATACTCTTATCACTGGCGGTGCTTGTCACCGCTGGCTGTGGCTGGCACCTGCGCAATACCACGGCAGTGCCTGCTGAGATGAAAACGATGATTTTCGACTCATCAGATCCGAATGGCCCATTCAGCCGGGCAGTTCGTAACCAGCTGCGCCTGAACGGTGTCGAACTCATTGAGAAAGACACGCTGCGCCAGGATGTACCGTCTCTCCGCGTTCTGGGGACGACCCTGAGCAAAGATACAGCGTCTATCTTCCAGGATGGCCGTACCGCAGAGTATCAGATGGTAATGACTGTTAACGCAGCCGTGCTGATCCCGGGTAAAGACATCTATCCGATCAGCACAAAAGTGTACCGTTCGTTCTTTGATAACCCGCAAACGGCGCTGGCGAAAGATGCCGAACAGCAGATTATCATCAACGAAATGTACGACAAGGCAGCGGAACAGCTGATCCGTAAACTGCCAGGTATTGCCGCGTCGACAAAAGAAGGCTCTGACATTATTGAAAAACCGGATGCCAGTACGCCCCCGGTTTCTACCTCTATGGGTAACTGATGATCAGGCTGTATCCTGAACAACTCCGCGCGCAGCTCAATGAAGGGCTGCGCGCGGCGTATCTGCTGCTTGGAAACGATCCCTTACTGCTGCAGGAAAGCCTGGATGCCGTGCGACATACTGCAGGTGCTCAGGGCTTTGATGAACACCATACCGTCCAGGTGGATAACAATACCGACTGGGACGCCCTCTTCTCACTCTGTCAGGCGATGAGCCTTTTCGCGTCGCGTCAGACAATTCAGATCCTGCTGCCAGAAAACGGCCCTAACGCGGCCATCAATGAGCAGCTTGCCACTCTGGTGAGCCTGTTACACAGCGATCTGCTGTTAATTGTCCGCGGCAATAAGCTCACCAAAGCGCAGGAAAATGCCGCGTGGTTCACTCAACTGGCGACCCACGCGGTGCTGGTTACCTGTCAGACACCTGAGCAGGCGCATCTGCCAAAATGGGTGGCCGCAAGAGCAAAGCAGAACAACCTTCAGCTGGATGATGCGGCAAATCAACTGCTCTGCTACTGCTATGAGGGTAACCTCCTGGCGCTGGCACAGGCGCTGGACAGACTCTCCCTGCTCTGGCCGGATGGCAAACTGACACTCCCCCGCGTCGAGCAGGCCGTTAATGACGCCGCGCACTTCACGCCGTTCCACTGGGTGGATGCATTGCTGGCCGCGAAAAGTAAACGCGCCCTGCATATCCTTCAGCAGCTGCGCCTGGAAGGCAGCGAGCCCGTTATTCTGCTGCGTACGCTGCAGCGTGAACTGTTGCTGCTGATTACGCTCAAGCGACAGTCTGCCCATACGCCGCTGCGCGCGCTGTTTGATAAACACCGGGTATGGCAAAATCGCCGCGCAATGACCACCGAGGCCGTCAACCGCCTGAGCCATGAACAGCTTCGTCAGGCCGTGCAGCTTCTGATGCGCGCTGAGCTCACCCTAAAACAAGATTACGGCCAGTCGGTCTGGGCGGAGCTGGAAAGCCTTTCCCTGCTGCTCTGCCACAAGGCGCTGGCTGACGTATTTATTGATGGATAGTATGCACTCTTTACAGGCCCTGTATGGCGGCACCTTTGACCCGGTACACTACGGGCATCTTAAGCCGGTGGAAATCCTGGCGAATTTGATCGGCCTGCAGCGCGTCACCATTATGCCCAATAACGTTCCGCCGCACCGCCCTCAGCCTGAGGCAACCAGCGAGCAGCGAAAAGAGATGCTAACGCTTGCCATTGCGGATAAACCGCTTTTCAGGCTTGATGAACGGGAATTGCGTCGCGACACCCCCTCGTGGACGTCGCAAACGCTGCAGGAGTGGCGAGCTGAGCAAGGGCCTGACCAGCCGCTGGCGTTTATCATTGGTCAGGATTCTCTGCTCAACTTTCCTGGGTGGCACAAGTATGAAACCATTCTGGAGAACAGCCACCTGCTCGTTTGCCGCCGCCCAGGCTATCCGCTGACCATGCGTGAAGAGCAGTATCAGCAGTGGCTTGAAGACCATCTTACCGATAACGTAGAGGATCTTCACAACCAGCCCGCCGGGAAGATTTATCTGGCGGAAACCCCGTGGTTCGATATCTCCGCCACCCTTATTCGTGAGCGTTTACAACACGGTTTAACGTGTGACGATCTGCTGCCTGCCCCGGTGCTGGCGTATATTCATACGCACGGGTTGTATCAGAAAAGCGCAGATGTTTAGTCAGGCGTCATAAAAAGCGGCTTATTGATTCTCCTGCCTTGACAGGTTAAGCCATACTGTTATCCTCCGCTGCCAGACTTTCCCGCCAGTCATTGCTTTACAGAAATTGTTTTACAAAAATGGCGATGCAATCTCTGGCAGAGGGTGGGATGATACCCGCCTTCAAAATCCCGGCCGGTGACATTTGTCCCGACAAGGGCGCCAGTTCAGGTATACTGTCTGGCTACAAATTCATAGTTGCACCATCTTATTCACCCAGGGGGAAAACTTGCAGGGTAAAGCACTCCAGGATTTTGTTATCGACAAAATTGATGACCTGAAAGGTCAGGACATCATCGCTATCGACGTTAAGGGTAAATCCAGTATCACCGACTGCATGATTATCTGCACCGGGACGTCTACGCGTCATGTTGTTTCGATTGCCGACCATGTGGTTCAGGAATCGCGTGCAGCAGGACTGTTACCGCTTGGCGTTGAAGGTGAAGCGACCGCTGACTGGGTGGTGGTTGACCTCGGCGATGTGATTGTCCATGTCATGCAGGAAGAGAGCCGTCGCCTGTATGAGCTGGAAAAACTCTGGGGTTAATGCGTGAAGTTGCAGCTGGTCGCCGTCGGCACCAAAATGCCGGACTGGGTACAAACCGGTTTTACTGAATATCTGCGTCGTTTTCCAAAAGACATGCCGTTCGAACTGGTGGAGATCCCTGCCGGGAAGCGCGGTAAGAACGCGGATATTAAACGCATTCTCGATAAAGAGGGCGAACTGATGCTGGCTGCCGCTGGCAAGAACCGCATCGTCACCCTCGATATTCCGGGTAAACCCTGGGATACGCCGCAGCTGGCGCACGAACTGGAGCGCTGGAAGCAGGATGGCCGTGACGTTAGTCTACTGATTGGCGGACCTGAAGGGTTGTCCCCTGCCTGCAAAGCGGCAGCAGAACAAAGTTGGTCTCTCTCCGCGCTGACGCTGCCCCACCCGCTCGTTCGGGTCCTGGTGGCAGAAAGTCTGTATCGCGCGTGGAGCATTACTACCAACCACCCCTATCACCGCGAGTAATGACTGACCAGGGTAGATTAAGCAGCGGATGAAACTACAGAATTCTTTTCGCGACTATACGGCTGAGTCCGCGCTGTTTGTGCGCAGGGCACTGGTCGCCTTTACGGGGATTTTGCTGCTTACCGGCGTGCTGATCGCCAACCTTTATAATCTGCAAATCGTCCGCTTTACCGATTACCAGACGCGTTCAAACGAAAACCGCATTAAGCTGGTGCCTATCGCGCCCAGCCGCGGCATTATCTACGACCGTAACGGCACCCCTCTGGCGCTAAACCGCACCATCTATCAAATCGAGATGATGCCGGAAAAGGTCGATAATGTTCAGGACACGCTGGAGGCGCTAAGAAGCGTTGTCGATCTCAACGATGACGATATCGCAGCCTTCAAAAAAGAGCGCGCCCGTTCCCACCGCTTTACCTCCATTCCGGTGAAAACCAATCTGACGGAAGTTCAGGTGGCCCGTTTTGCGGTGAACCAGTACCGCTTCCCCGGCGTGGAAGTGAAGGGTTACAAACGTCGCTACTATCCTTACGGCTCCGCGCTGACGCACGTCATTGGCTACGTTTCCAAGATTAACGACAAAGACGTTGACCGCCTTGATAAAGACGGCAAGCTGGCGAACTATGCCGCGACGCACGATATCGGCAAGCTCGGGATCGAACGCTACTACGAAGATGTCCTGCATGGACAAACCGGCTATGAAGAGGTTGAGGTTAACAACCGTGGCCGCGTCATTCGACAGCTGAAAGAAGTTCCGCCTCAGGCGGGGCATGACGTCTATCTGACGCTCGACCTCAAACTGCAGCAGTATATTGAAACCCTGCTGGCGGGCAGTCGCGCCGCCGTCGTGGTTACCGATCCGCGTACCGGGGGAATTCTGGCTATGGTGTCCATGCCTAGCTATGACCCGAACCTCTTTGTTGACGGCATCTCCAGTAAAGACTATTCCGGCCTGCTGAATGATCCCAATACGCCGCTGGTAAACCGCGCCACGCAAGGCGTTTACCCGCCGGCATCTACGGTGAAACCGTATGTGGCGGTCTCGGCGCTGAGTGCGGGTGTCATCAACCGTAATACCAGCCTGTTTGACCCGGGCTGGTGGCAGCTACCCGGGTCTGAAAAACGCTATCGCGACTGGAAAAAATGGGGCCACGGCCATCTGAACGTGACCAAATCTCTGGAAGAGTCAGCGGATACCTTCTTCTATCAGGTCGCCTATGACATGGGGATTGACCGCCTGTCAGAATGGATGAGCAAGTTCGGCTACGGGCACTACACCGGCGTCGACCTTTCAGAAGAGCGCTCCGGCAACATGCCGACGCGCGAGTGGAAGCTGAAGCGCTTTAAGAAGCCGTGGTATCAGGGTGATACCATTCCGGTGGGTATCGGCCAGGGCTACTGGACCGCAACGCCGATTCAGATGAACAAAGCGATGATGATCCTCATTAACGATGGCGTGGTCAAAGTCCCGCATCTGCTGCAAAGCACCGTTGAAGACGGCAAAAAGGTGCCGTGGGTACAGCCCCATGAAGCGCCCGTGGGTGACATTCATTCCGGCTTCTGGGAAATCGCGAAAGACGGTATGTACGGCGTAGCAAACCGTCCGAACGGTACCGCGCACAAATATTTCGCCGGAACGCCGTATAAAGTGGCTGCAAAATCCGGTACAGCGCAGGTCTTTGGCCTGAAAGCCAACGAAACCTACAACGCACACCGCATTGCTGAACGTCTGCGTGACCATAAGCTCATGACGGCATTTGCCCCTTACGATAACCCGCAGGTGGCGGTGGCGATGATTCTGGAAAACGGCGGCGCTGGCCCGGCGGTAGGGACCATCATGCGCCAAATCCTCGACCACATTATGCTGGGTGATAACAACACCGAACTGCCGGCTGAAAACCCGGCCGCCGCTGCGGCGGAGGACCAATAATCATGACGGATAATCCAAACAAAAAATCGTTGTGGGATAAAATCCACATCGACCCAGCCATGCTGCTGATCCTGCTGGCTCTGCTGGTTTACAGCGCCCTGGTTATCTGGAGCGCCAGTGGTCAGGACATCGGTATGATGGAACGCAAAATCGGCCAGATCGCGATGGGTCTGGTCATCATGGTGGTGATGGCGCAGATCCCACCGCGCGTCTATGAAGGCTGGGCGCCCTATCTCTATATCTTCTGTATTATTTTGCTGGTGGCAGTAGACGCGTTCGGCGCCATCTCAAAAGGGGCTCAGCGCTGGCTGGATCTGGGCGTTGTTCGTTTCCAGCCCTCGGAGATTGCCAAAATTGCCGTCCCCCTGATGGTGGCGCGCTTTATCAACCGTGATGTCTGTCCGCCGTCGCTGAAAAACACCGCGATCGCGCTGGTGCTGATCTTCCTGCCGACGCTGCTGGTTGCTGCGCAGCCTGACCTCGGCACCTCGATCCTTATCGCGCTCTCCGGTCTGTTTGTCCTTTTCCTGTCGGGCTTAAGCTGGCGTCTGATTGGTATCGCTGTGGTGCTGATTGCGGCGTTTATCCCTATCCTCTGGTTCTTCCTGATGCATGATTACCAGCGCCAGCGCGTTATGATGCTTCTCGACCCGGAAACTGACCCGCTCGGTGCGGGCTATCATATTATTCAGTCCAAGATTGCGATTGGCTCCGGCGGCCTGCGCGGTAAAGGCTGGCTGCACGGTACCCAGTCGCAGCTGGAATTTTTACCGGAACGCCACACCGACTTTATCTTTGCGGTACTGGCTGAAGAGCTGGGGCTGGTTGGTATCCTGATTTTGCTCGCGCTCTACGTGCTGCTGATCATGCGAGGATTGTGGATTGCCGCCCGGGCGCAAACCACCTTCGGCCGCGTCATGGCAGGCGGATTGATGCTGATTTTATTCGTTTATGTCTTCGTAAATATTGGTATGGTGAGTGGTATTCTGCCGGTAGTAGGCGTACCGCTGCCGCTGGTCAGTTACGGAGGCTCGGCACTGATCGTGTTGATGGCCGGGTTTGGGATCGTGATGTCGATCCATACCCACAGAAAAATGTTGTCAAAAAGCGTTTAAAAATAAGGGGATCGGAATGCGTAAGCAGTGGCTGGGGATCTGCATCGCGGCAAGTTTACTTGCGGCCTGCACAAGTGATGATGGTCAGCAACAGGCAACCGTCGCGCCGCCGCAGCCTGCGGTGTGTAATGGTCCGATCGTTGAAATCAGTGGGGCCGATCCCGTTTATGAACCGCTGAATGCCAGCGCGAATCAGGATTACGAGCGCGACGGCAAAAGCTACAAAATCGTGCAGGACCCTTCCCGCTTCAGCCAGGCGGGCTTTGCTGCCATTTATGATGCAGAACCGGGCAGTAACCTCACGGCATCCGGTGAAACATTTGACCCCATGCAGCTCACTGCCGCGCACCCAACGCTGCCGATTCCAAGCTACGCGCGTATCACTAACCTGGCTAATGGTCGCATGATCGTCGTGCGTATTAATGACCGTGGTCCGTATGGTAATGACCGGGTGATTTCTCTGTCCCGCGCGTCTGCCGATCGCCTGAACACGTCGAACAACACCAAAGTTCGCATTGACCCGATTATCGTGGCGCAGGATGGTTCGATGTCCGGGCCGGGTACCGCCTGTACGACGGTGGCGAAGCAGACCTATGCCCTGCCAGACCGCCCAAATCTTGACGGCGGAATGGGTAGCGTCTCTTCTCCGGCAGAGCCTTCTCAGCCGGCGGGAGAAATACGTCCAATCAGCAATGATACGCTGCAAAGCGATGATTCCACTGGTGCACCGGTAAAAAGTAGCGGCTTTTTAGGCGCACCGACGACCTTAGCGACGGGCGTGCTGGAAGGCAGTGAGCCGACGCCAGCCCCGGTTGCGGCGCCGGTAACAGCGCCAGCGACCACGCAAAGCGCGGCAGCCGCTGCGCCAGCAGCAGCCAGCGGCGGCTTTGTCGTTCAGGTGGGGGCAGTGAGCGATCAGGCCCGAGCCCAACAGTATCAACAGCGTCTAAGCCAGCAGTTTGGCGTACCTGGACGCGTTGAGCAGAACGGCGCGGTCTGGCGTATTCAGATGGGGCCTTTTGCCAGTAAATCGCAGGCAGCGTCTCTGCAACAGCGTTTGCAGAGCGAAGCACAACTGCAGTCCTTCGTCACTGTTGCAAAATAATTAATCGGCGGTATCCGAAATGTCAGTTTGTGTAAAACGCATTCACAAACTCATGCTTAAAGTCGGATGCCTGCCTGAATAGCATTTGCTATAGTAAGGCACTTTTTTTAATTCCATCACGGATGTCGTAGTTCTGACCATGAAGACCACTTTTTCTGCTCGTTTTGTGCAGCGCATGGCGCTGACCACGGCCCTTTGCGCAGCAGCACTCTCTGCTGCTCATGCCGATGACCTGAATATCAAGACCATGATCCCTGGCGTTCCGCAAATCGACGCGGAATCCTACATCCTGATCGATTACAACTCTGGCAAAGTTCTGGCAGAACAGAACGCCGATGCCCGCCGTGACCCGGCCAGCCTGACCAAAATGATGACCAGCTATGTTATCGGCCAGGCCATGAAAGCCGGTAAATTCAAAGAAACGGATCTGGTCACCATTGGTAACGATGCGTGGGCAACCGGGAACCCTGTGTTCAAAGGTTCTTCTCTGATGTTCCTGAAGCCCGGTATGCAGGTTCCGGTTTCCCAGTTAATCCGGGGTATTAACCTGCAGTCAGGTAACGATGCCTGCGTAGCAATGGCTGATTTCGCCGCCGGTAGCCAGGATGCCTTCGTCGGCCTGATGAACAGCTACGTCACCGCGCTGGGTCTGAAAAACAGCCATTTCCAGACCGTACACGGCCTGGATGCAGACGGTCAGTACAGCTCCGCACGTGATATGGCACTGATTGGTCAAGCCCTGATCCGCGACGTACCGAACGAATACTCCATCTATAAAGAGAAAGAGTTTACCTTCAACGGTATTCGCCAGACCAACCGTAACGGCCTGCTGTGGGATAACAGCCTGAACGTTGACGGTATCAAAACAGGTCATACCGATAAAGCCGGTTACAACCTGGTGGCCTCTGCCACTGAAGGCCAGATGCGTCTGATCTCTGCCGTGATGGGCGGTCGAACCTTTAAAGGTCGTGAAACCGAAAGCAAGAAACTGCTGACCTGGGGCTTCCGTTTCTTCGAAACCGTGAATCCGCTGAAAGCAGGCAAAGAGTTCGCGTCTGAGCCAGTGTGGTTCGGCGACAACGACCGTGCTTCCCTCGGCGTGGATAAAGATCTGTACCTGACCATTCCACGCGGTCGTATGAAGGATCTGAAGGCCAGCTACGTCCTGAACAGCACCGAACTGCATGCCCCGCTGCAGAAAAATCAGGTCGTGGGTACCATCAACTTCCAGCTGGATGGCAAGACTATCGATCAGCGTCCGCTGGTTGTTCTGCAGGAAATTCCTGAAGGCAATTTCTTCGGCAAAATCATTGATTACATTAAATTGATGTTCCATCACTGGTTTGGCTAAAAATCGAACACTTGAAAGTGTGATTTTGATCCCCATATACTAAGTATCCTGATAACTCCCACCTGACGTGGGAGTTATTCTTTTTGACGTTACGCCGGAGCTGACATGAAAACCAAACTTAACGAACTGCTTGAATTCCCTACCCCATTTACCTATAAAGTAATGGGTCTGGCGAAACCTGAGCTGGTTGATCAGGTGGTTGAAGTGGTACAGCGCCATGCGCCCGGTGATTACTCTCCGTCAGTAAAACCAAGCAGCAAGGGCAACTACCACTCGGTTTCTATTACTATCACCGCGACCCATATCGAACAGGTTGAGACGCTCTACGAAGAACTCGGCAATATCGAAATTGTGCGTATGGTGCTGTAGTCCCTTTGCGGTTACCCGGCTTACCGGGTAACCCCTCTCCCCCGCTGTGATATACTCCCCCTCATCATTGGTTCCTCGTCTTCGGAGACGCTGTTTTGTATCAGGATAAAATTCTGGTCCGTCATCTCGGGCTGCAACCTTATGAGCCTGTCTCCCAGGCTATGCATGACTTCACCGATTCACGGGATGACACGACCCTTGATGAAATTTGGCTGGTTGAACACCTGCCGGTATTTACCCAGGGTCAGGCCGGTAAAGCGGAACATTTATTAATGACGGGCGATATCCCGGTGATCCAGAGCGATCGGGGTGGACAAGTGACTTATCACGGCCCGGGCCAGCAGGTGATGTACGTCCTGCTTAATCTGAAGCGCAGAAAGCTTGGCGTGCGTGAGCTGGTGACGTTGCTGGAACAAACCGTCGTCAACACGCTGGCGGAATATGGTATTGACGCGCATCCGCGGGCTGATGCACCAGGCGTCTACGTTGGCGAAATGAAGATCTGCTCGCTGGGGCTACGTATTCGAAAAGGCTGTTCCTTCCATGGTCTGGCGTTGAATATTAATATGGATCTGACGCCTTTCCAGCGCATAAATCCCTGCGGCTACGCCGGTATGGAAATGACGCAGATGCGCCAGTGGGTAGATACCGCCACGCCAGATAATATACGCCCAGTTCTTCTGAAGAATGTGTTAGCGCTACTTAACAATCCACCGCATGAATATATCCCTGCTTAATATATCATACAGGGGAGCCCGTTAATTTGACGGGCAACTATTTATTTACCGCTTTTACGCTTTACAATAATCCGCAGATTCTATATTTTCGAAGCGCCCGAATATTGCCGTTACATATTATTTAGCCTCCGGACAGCACGGCATACACAGGCTAAGTAACGTGAGTGATAATCACACAACTGTTTGTTTTTGATAAACAAGTGAAACAAAACCAACACTTTACGAATCTCTACAAGCATAATAAATAAATTCAACTATCATTCATGTTGTGAATGTATACGGAGTGAAAGCGTGGAGTCTACTAATTTACCAGCCAAACGACTGAATGAACCCAGTGGCGAAGACAAGCCACAAATTTTTCGGACTTTACGTAATATTGATCTCAATTTACTGACTATTTTTGAGGCAGTATATGTCCATAAGGGTATCGTTAACGCTGCGAAAATTCTTAATCTCACGCCATCGGCAATAAGTCAGTCGATTCAAAAGCTACGCGCTATATTTCCTGACCCGTTATTTATCCGTAAAGGCCAGGGCGTCACGCCGACGGCCTATGCGACCCACCTCCACGAATACATCAGCCAGGGGCTGGAGTCGATTCTGGGTGCGCTGGATTTAACCGGGAGCTATGACAAACAAAGAACGATCACCATCGGCTGCTCTCCTTCAGTGGGCGTGCTGGTCATGCCCGCCATCTACCAGGCCGTGAAAGAGCATGCTCCCCAGCTTCTGTTGCGCAATGTGCCACTCAACGAACCTGACGTTCAGCTTGCCCAGTTCCAGACGGATCTGGTTATTGAGAGCGGCAGCTTCAGCGCCAGAGCGCTGGGGCAAAACGTGCTTTATGCCGATAATCTGGTTTTGGTTTGCCGCCAGCAGCATCCCGCGCTCAGCGAGCCGTTAACCATTGAGAACCTGCGCAATTACGACCACTCGTCTTTCATGACCGAAGGGCAGTCCAACCATGGTCTGCGCCAGCGCATTGATGAAATTTTCCCGGAACGTCAGATCAGTTTCAGCAGTTACAATATGTTTACCACCGCCTCCCTGATTGGCAGCAGCGATATGCTGTGCATCATGCCTTCACGCCTGTATTACCTGCTGCGGAAATGCTGGTCGCTGGAGAGTATTCCGCTCAGCCAGCTCAATGCGGAATCTATCGAGATTTCACTGCATTACAACAAACTCAGTTTGCGCGATCCGGTACTGGAAAACGTCATCCGCATTATCCGTCAGGCCTTCTGACAGCGAGTGTCAGCACAAGCCCCTGCCACAAGCAGGGCGAAAGGCACAAAACAACAACTATTTTACAAATTGGCGACGTGGCAGGCTGCTTTCATGGCCGTTTCAATGATATACTGCCTGTCGTTCGTTCAAAAATAGTTGATAAATACAACATTCCCTTGAATTGAAACGCTTTCCTTCGATATTCGCAACTGGAACACGCACGCTATGAGTAAACCCATTGTGATGGAACGCGGTGTTAAATACCGCGATGCCGATAAAATGGCCCTTATCCCGGTTAAAAACGTGGCTACCGAGCGCGAGGCGCTGTTAAGAAAACCGGAATGGATGAAAATCAAACTTCCGGCTGACTCTTCGCGTATCCAGGGGATCAAAGCGGCGATGCGCAAGAATGGCCTTCACTCCGTCTGTGAAGAAGCGTCTTGCCCTAACCTTGCTGAATGTTTCAATCACGGCACCGCGACGTTTATGATTCTGGGTGCCATCTGTACCCGCCGCTGCCCATTCTGTGACGTTGCTCATGGCCGCCCGGTCGCGCCCGATGCTAACGAGCCGCAAAAACTGGCGCAAACCATCGCTGACATGGCGCTGCGTTATGTGGTCATCACATCCGTTGACCGTGACGATCTGCGCGATGGTGGAGCTCAGCACTTCGCTGACTGCATTACTGCTATTCGCGAGAAAAGCCCGAACATTAAAATCGAGACGCTGGTTCCTGACTTCCGCGGCCGTATGGACCGTGCGCTGGACATCCTGACCGCGACGCCGCCAGATGTGTTTAACCACAACCTGGAGAACGTGCCGCGTCTTTATCGTCAGGTACGACCGGGTGCGGATTACAACTGGTCTCTGAAGCTGCTGGAGCGCTTTAAAGAAGCCCATCCGCATATCCCTACCAAGTCAGGTCTGATGGTCGGTCTGGGTGAAACTAATGACGAAATCATCGAAGTGATGCGCGATCTGCGCCGCCACGGTGTGACCATGCTGACGCTGGGCCAGTATCTGCAGCCAAGCCGTCACCATCTGCCGGTACAGCGCTACGTCAGCCCGGATGAGTTTGATGAGATGAAAGCCGAAGCGCTGGCGATGGGCTTTACCCACGCAGCATGCGGTCCGTTTGTTCGCTCTTCTTACCATGCTGACATGCAGGCAAAAGGCGAAGAAGTCAAATAGTGCTGTAATATCCATTTACAGTAATGCAAAAAAACCGGCCTGATGAGCCGGTTTTTTTTCGCAAGCCCTCAGGCATTGCTATTACTCTTTGTGAGAAAGCTTCTCTGCCGGGATGTCCTCAGCGCTTTTCTTCGCGGCTGCATCATCGTCGTTCATCGCTTTCTTAAAGCCTTTGATGGCAGCCCCCAGGTCACCACCCAGCGTGCGTAACTTCTTGGTACCAAACAGCAGGACGACCAGTGCGGCAACCACCAGCAGTTTGGTAATACTAATCTCACCCATAGATACCTTCTTTACATAAAACAGGCTGCATTCAGCGCCAAAACCTGACTGTATTAACGGTCATTTGGCGCGTGCACACAATAGCAATCTGTAACAAGGTGAATCAAGCATTGTTGAAAAAAACATCACATTAATTGCGGTGGCGCAAAGCGTCGGTTACGAAGAACAGGTAATTGCTGACGCGCAAGCGCAATTCTTTCTAAAAATATCTTCGTCATCAGCAGCACCGGCGCTTCCGCTGCTGCGGCAACCGTGACTCCCAGTGGATCAACTACCCTGCTCTGCCCGATATTTTTATTGCCACACTCCCCGGAAGCAACGACATAGCAGGTCGTGTCCAGCGCGCGCGCCGCAAGCAGCGTTGCCCAATGCTGCTCTTTCAGCGGTCCCTTAACCCATGCAGCAGGCAATACCAGCACGTCTGCCCCTTGCAGGGCCAGATGCAATGCCAGCTCAGGAAAACGCAGGTCGTAGCAGGTCATTAACCCAACCTTAAACCCGTCAATATCAATTAACGGCGCAACGCGGTCACCAGGGTCAACACGCCGTGACTCCTGAATGCTGAACGCATCATAAAGATGAAGCTTGGCATAGCGCGCGATAATCACGCCATCACGGATAGCCACCAGCGTATTTACGGCGCGCCCCGGCGCTGAAGGAACGTGCACTGTTAAGATGGTCGTCATCGCGTTACCCACGCTCTCGGTGAGCAACGGCTGTAAAAAATCGCCATCAAGCGGCTGCGCGGACTTCACGGACAGATCCGGGTCATTATCATCCCTTGCCAGCAGCGCTTCCGGGAGAACCAACAGCGACGCGCCCTTCTGCCGGGCCTGTGTCATCAGGTTCACGCATTGTAGTGCATTAACCTGCCAGTCAGGCGTGACTGCAAACTGCCCTACCGCCACATACATATTTGTCCCCTCATCATAAACAGCGTTAAACTCGCTACTCTTACACATCAAATAGCAGGTATTTAGCGTGTTACAACTCCTTTTGGCTGTTTTTATTGGTGGAGGCACAGGGAGCGTTGCGAGATGGTTCCTGAGTATGCGGTTTAACCCCCTGCACCAGGCGATTCCCATGGGGACACTGGCTGCCAACCTGATTGGTGCTTTTATCATTGGTATGGGGCTGGCCTGGTTTAACCGGATGACACACATCGATCCCATGTGGAAGGTCCTGATTACCACCGGGTTCTGTGGCGGTTTAACGACTTTCTCAACCTTTTCTGCGGAAACGGTTTTTCTCTTTCAGGAAGGCCGTATCGGCTGGGCGCTGGTGAATATCGCGATCAACATGCTTGGATCCTTCGCGATGACGGGGATCGCATTTTGGCTATTTTCCTCAGTAAGCACGCATTAACCGTCGGGGCGTTAATGTTGGCTTAATTTTTCTCTGTCACTCTGGAGGCCATACTGAACGAGGGTGACAGAATGAAACAGAATCTGATGAGCGCAGGAATGGTGTTGTTGAGCGTACTGATCGTTGCCAGCTTCCTGAAAATGTACCTGCTTGGCTGATTCATAACGAAAAAAACCCGCTCAATGAGCGGGTTTTGAAATTCTTGCTGACGCGTCTGAATTACAGAGCGATTACGTTAGCAGCAGAAGGGCCTTTGGCACCGTTAGTGATTTCGAACTCTACGCGCTGACCTTCAGCCAGAGTTTTGAAACCATTAGACTGGATTGCAGAGAAGTGTACGAACACATCTTTGCTGCCATCTTCAGGAGTAATGAAACCGAATCCTTTGGACTCATTAAACCACTTAACGTTACCTTTAATCTTAGACATCAAAATTACCTTTACATTAAAAAACGACACAAATGCTGTGTCGGTTACCAGTACAACAATTGTGGGACCTTTTGTCCAGCGGATCTTTGACAAAAAGTGACTAAAGTCGCGTTAATTTTCACTGGCAGATTTTTATCGCTTAGGAATCAATGCCTGCGCGTTTTTTCACCAGCTGGTAACCTTTTTTCAGTCAAAACTGAAAACGCATCCAGGCGAAGTAAACGTTACCGTTGTTGTACGTCCCGGGGATGTAGGTCATCTGGAACGTTGCCGGGCCATAGCCAATCGAGGCCAAAGGCAGCAGCACGGGGATCGGAATGTAGTTCCAGTTATCACGCGCCGTCACTCCTGCGGTATAACCTAACCCGACGTGGAAATTCTCGTCCGCCAGCGGGCGCCACGTTTTCTCCCAGCCGTAACCCCCAATCGGTTCCCATTTATTAAACGAGTCTTTAAAGGCCATCAGATAGATGCCGTGCCAGTTTCCTTTCTCATCCCAGCGTGACTGACCAAAACCAGCCCCCCACGGGCGCTCGTTGTATTTATCTGTTTTCTCTTTGTCATAAGCAAAGCGCGCATGCCACGTTATTGCCGGTACATAGAGATCATAATGTTCAGGTGCTGACCAGGTCTGCGAAACATTATCCGTAAAAGTAGAGAACCAGCCTTTATTCGTCGCGTTGTCTTCTGCCTGTGCAACAGATGAAAACGTTAACTGACCAAAAATAAACAATAAAAGAGAGAAAAAAGTATTACGTAAGCTCACAATGCAATTACCATTCTTAATATTCGAAGCAAAGTTTACCACACAATAGTTGAACCATGTCTTAACGGCATCAGCACTACTCCTAAATATCAGGCCTCTTTTCGGGAATATTCTTAAGGCAGCGTTCAGGCTGGCCCAAATAAACCTACAATATGTATGACTATAACATTTTCATCCATCCCGATTAACAGGCCGTAAAACACATAATTTTAACATTTTGTTATCATTAAAGAGACATGCTACGCTGTTTCTGGCGGTCAACTTCCTGATGACATAAATGCCTGGGCCATGGCAAAAATGCTGTGATACTGTTCTTTAGTCGTCTATTTATTGATTTTAATCAGCAAGGACAGGCCATTAATTCGGCACATTTTCATCCTTCTTATTTTATTAATTTTTTCTACCTCAGGGCATAGGATACAGGGGAAATCATGCTTACGTTTATCGAACTCCTTATTGGGGTCGTCGTCATTGTCGGTGTAGCCCGCTACATCATTAAAGGGTACTCAGCCACGGGCGTTTTATTTGTTGGCGGCTTAACACTCCTGATTGTCAGCGCATTAATGGGGCATCAGGTATTACCTGCCAGCGCAGCCAGCACGGGTTTTACCGCCACGGATATTGTTGAATATATTAAAATACTGCTCATGAGCCGTGGCGGCGATCTCGGTATGATGATCATGATGCTGTGCGGTTTTGCCGCCTACATGACCCATATCGGCGCTAATGACATGGTGGTTAAGCTTGCCTCGAAACCCCTGCAGTATATTAACTCCCCGTATTTGTTAATGGTTGCCGCCTATTTCCTCGCCTGTCTGATGTCGCTGGCCGTTTCATCGGCCACCGGTCTTGGCGTACTGTTAATGGCCACGCTGTTCCCGGTGATGGTGAACGTGGGCATCAGCCGCGGTGCAGCGGCAGCCATTTGCGCATCACCGGCCGCCATTATTCTTTCCCCAACCTCTGGCGACGTTGTGCTGGCCGCCAAAGCAGCCGAGATGTCGCTGATCGACTTCGCCTTTAAGACCACGCTGCCGATCTCGATTGTCGCCATTGTGGGAATGGGGGTCGCGCATTTTTTCTGGCAGCGCTATCTCGATAAAAAAGAGAACATCAGCCATGAGATGATGGATGTCAGCGAAATCACCACCACCGCTCCAGCGTTCTACGCCATTCTGCCGTTCACACCGATTATCGGCGTGCTGATTTTTGACGGCAAATGGGGTCCACAGCTGCACATTATTACTATTCTGGTCATCTGTATGCTGCTGGCTGCCGTGCTGGAATTCGTGCGCGGTTTCAACACGCAAAAAGTCTTCTCCGGCCTGGAAGTGGCGTATCGTGGAATGGCGGATGCCTTCGCGGGCGTGGTGATGCTGTTGGTTGCGGCAGGCGTGTTTGCCCAGGGTCTGAGCACTATTGGCTTTATCCAGAGCCTGATCTCCATCGCCACGTCGTTCGGCTCAGCCAGTATTATCCTGATGCTGGTGCTGGTCGTTCTGACCATGCTGGCGGCGATGACCACCGGTTCTGGTAACGCGCCGTTTTACGCTTTCGTTGAGATGATCCCTAAGCTGGCTCACTCCTCTGGCATCAACCCGGCTTACCTGTCTATTCCGATGCTTCAGGCCTCAAACCTGGGTCGCACCATCTCTCCTGTTTCAGGCGTGGTCGTTGCGGTTGCCGGTATGGCAAAAATCTCTCCGTTTGAGGTCGTCAAACGCACGTCAGTCCCGGTGCTGGTTGGCCTGATCATCGTCATTATTGCTACCGAAGTGCTGGTTCCCGGCGCTGCCTAAGTAAAATTCCTGATTTCCAAAAAGCGCCTGCTGGCGCTTTTTGTGCTTTAATAACTCCCAAAAATTAATCGAGCACAACCAATCAGGAAATCACATGTTCAGGAAGGATATCGTTATCTCGTCTGGCGCAGTTGCGCTTGCACTCAGTGTCTTCTCCGCACAGGCAGAACCGCTCAACGCTACGCAATATGGCGATTTCGATCGCTATGTACTGGCGCTGTCCTGGCAAACCGGGTTTTGTCAAAGCATGGTTGAGCGTAACCGCAATGAACCGGATGAATGTCGTCTGCAAAAAGAGAGCGAAAATAAAGCCGATTTTCTGACCGTCCACGGGTTATGGCCTGGTCTGCCGAAATCGATAGCGGCACGAGGCGTGGATGAACGTCGATGGATGCGATTTGGTTGTGCCACGCGTCCCATCCCGAATATGCCGGAAGCAAAGGCCAGCCGCAAATGTGCTGCTGCCGAAACCGGGCTGTCGCTTTCCGGTGCGGCAAAACTTAACGAGGTGATGCCGGGCGCGGGCGGAAACTCCTGCCTGGAACGGTACGAATACGCCAAGCATGGCGTCTGTTTTGGTTTTGATCCCGATGCCTATTTCGGCACCATGGTGAGAATGAATCAGGAAATGAAAAACAGTGCCGTCGGTCAATTCCTCGCGGCTAACTACGGTAAAGCCGTCAGTCGTCGTGATTTTGACAACGCCATTGCCAAAAGCTGGGGCAAAGAAAACATCAAAGCCTTTAAGCTGACCTGCAATGGCAACCCGGCCTATCTCACTGAGATGCAGATTTCGCTGAAAGCAGACACCATTAACCAACCGCTTTCCGCAACGTCCTTTGCCCCGCAGCCACATCCTGGTAACTGCGGAAAACAATTTGTCATTGATAAAGCCGGTTATTGACCCACCACCGGGCGCACCATATCGAACCGGTGTTCATCACTGATCCCATAGTACGCCGTCGGCCCACCCGCTCGCAGGATGGGCTGCGCTTTCGCCGTCTGGTATATCCCCTCTTCCAGTAGCGTTTCCGCTATATGGATCCCCACCACTTCACCCAGCACCAGCCAGGTATCAACCGGGGTGCCATCGGCTCCGGTAAGCTGAATGCACTGAGAAAGGCGGCACTCAAAATTGACCGGGCTTTCCGCCACACGAGGAGCACTCACCAGTTGGCTTGCGGCGGGGGTTAATCCTGCAAAGGTAAATTCATCCCGATCGTGAGGAAGCGTAGCCGAGGTTTGATTCATGGCATGTGCCAGATCGCGCGTCGCCAGATTCCAGACAAACTCCTTTGTCTCGTGAATATTTCGCACGCTGTCTTTCCAGCCGTTGCTGGAAAAGCCGATGATCGGCGGGCGATAGTTAAAACAGTTAAAGAAGCTATACGGCGCGAGATTCAACTGACCGGCCCGATCGCAAGAGGAGATCCAGCCAATCGGACGGGGACCAATAATGGCGTTCAGCGGGTCATGCGGCAGGCCGTGCCCCTGAGACGGTTGATAGAAGTACATAGTGCTCTCTCGTTGATGGGGCAGACACGCATAATGCTTCGCGCAACACCCGGGTTCAGGATACTCAGCGTAACGCAATCCGCCTGGAATTAAGACTGAATAAATTTCAGCGAAAATTCATATGGGACATGAATGTGACCTTCATCACTTCAAACTTGAGCGTTCAGCCAGTATCATCGGGTAAGTTAAACCCTCGCTGCCAGACGGCGAGGGTTTTCTTTTGGATTGGTTTCTGCGTTAGACGCAGCATTAACGACATGGAGTAAAAAATGTCCAGACCCACCATTATCATCAATGAACTCGACGCAGAACGTATCGACCGATTGCTGGAAAAAGCCGAATTCGCCTCACTTCCGGTGGCCGATGCCCTGAATGAGGAACTCGACCGCGCGCAGATGTGCACACCTGAGTCAATGCCGCATGACGTGGTCACCATGAACAGCCGGGTAAAATTCCGCAACCTGACCACCGGTGAAGAGCTGACCCGCACGCTGGTTTACCCGGCTCAGATGACTGACAGCAGCGCGCAGCTTTCGGTTCTTGCCCCTGTCGGCGCCGCACTGCTGGGACTGCGCACAGGAGATACCATCCACTGGGATTTACCGGGCGGGGCCTCCACTCATCTGGAAGTGCTGGAACTGCTCTACCAGCCAGAAGCTGCGGGCGATTACCTGCGTTAATCCCTTCTGAACAAGCGCCCACTCGCTTTGCACAGAGGATGCACCCGCATCCTCTTTCCGCAAATTCACCTGATTTTCCTATATCACCCTTATTCCCCTTAATACACGCTTAATCTGTTTTGGTGCCGTGGGGACGGTCATGGGTGAGATAGTGGTTATCACATTCATTTTTTTACTTTTTGTGGCCATCATCGTCTCGGCTGTGCTTTACCTTGAACGCCACTGGTGAACGCTCACGTCACCGCTCTGCCCCGCACGCTGCGCAATGATTTTTTTCGCGGCATCACGATCGTCATCAAAATTGACGGAGTGATTACAGAATCCATAACTATTTTGTGGTTGAATGATTTCAGCGTTTATAAACAAGGAGAAACGGGTATGTATCAGAGAATCATTATGCCGGTTGATGTTTTTGAAATGGAACTGAGTGACAAAGCAGTGCGTCACGCGGAATTTCTCGCACAGCAGGACGGTATTATTCACCTTTTACATGTCTTGCCGGGCTCCGCCAGCCTGAGTCTGCACCGCTTTGCCGCCGATGTGCGTCGCTTCGAAGAGCACTTACAGCACGAAGCCGAGACGCGCCTGCAAACCATGGTCGGGCATTTCAGCATCGACCCGTCGCGCATCAAAACCCACGTCCGGTTCGGTAGCGTACGCGATGCCGTCAATGAACTGGCCGCGGAGCTGAATGCAGACGTAGTGGTGATCGGTTCACGCAATCCTTCCATCACCACTCACCTGCTAGGGTCAAACGCCTCCAGCGTGATCCGCCATACCCACATTCCGGTGATGGTGGTTCGTTAACTGCCCATAAAAAACCCCGCTTGCGCGGGGTTTTGTTTATCAGTACAGATGACCAATATTGACGATGGTACTGACGGTATCACCGAAGAAGGTCAGGCGGCTGAGTACCACGCCCACCAGCAGGATAACAAATACGGCTTTCTGCATCGGATGGCGCCTTAGCGACAACGTGAACCCCACGACGCAGCACAGCAGGCAGCCCAGATAGAGCGGCGAGCTTAACCAGGCGTGAGCGGTCATTTTCATGATGGTGCCGCCGCTGAGCCAGAGTACCGGTGCGGCAATCAGCAGCGCCATCAGGGCGATAATGCCCTGACGCAGTGCGACAGCTGACGCTTTCATCCCGAGCAGCGGTGTAGCTGCACAGCCCAACACCCAGACGGTGGCAAAGAACAGCATCATGGTGATGCCGTTGGCAATGGCCTGCATCGCCGGCGCGGCGTAGGTCATCCCCTGCACCACCACCAGCAGTATCCCGAACAGGGACGCCAGCAGCGCTGCGCCTTTGTTGCCTTTCGTAAGAAAAGCCAGGCCAATTGTGCCGCCATACAGCGTCGCGCCGAGAATCTCACGGCTCAGCCAGGCATGTTTCAGGTTGATTAACGCATTATAAGCGTGTTCCGGGTGCGCCAGATGCAATACCGCGGCGATGGAGGCAACCCCCAGGATCAGCCCCGTGATCAGCCAGTGAAGACGGTTGCCCTGCACTTCGCCACGCAGCGTGCGCCAGCTCAACAGGAGCGTCATCCCAACGGACATCTGGCTCAGCACGGTAAAAATCACCAACGGCAGTTCGTACTTTTCCATTATTTGTCCCCCGGCTGTTTCGGCTGGCGTGCCAGAATGAAGCGCGTACCCGGATTAAGCTGCGGCATTTTTGGGAAGCCCGGCGGATACTGCACGGCATTATTTGGCAGCGGATCGGCATCCAGATCGATCAGGGTCAGCGCCCCAACCGGACAGGCGTTAACGCAGGCAGGATTCAAGCCGATATCCAGACGCTCATAGCACATGCTGCACTTCTCGGCCTTCTGCGTTTCCTCATTGAAGCGCGGAGCGCCATACGGACAATTGCGGATACAGTTTTTACAGCCGATGCAGCGCTCAGGGTTATGCACCACCACGCCATCATCACGTTTGGTGTAGGCTTCCACCGGGCACGCCGCCAGACAAGCGGGGTTTTCACAGTGGTTACAGGCCAGCGAAAAGAACGCACGCTCCTCATGCGGGTAAATTTCTTTATCCAGCGGGTAGACATAGCGCCAGAAACGTTCGGGTTCGAGCTGGTTGAAGCTCTTACAGGCCATGGCGCATCCGCGGCAACCAATACATTTATCACTGTTCACTAAAAATGCGCGTCTCATGCGTCCGCTCCTTCATTGGCAATGAGGACAATATCGACAAACTGATCGTGAATAGCCGCGCCCGGTGCACCGGTGGCCATTTTACCCATATCGGCCGGGGTATCTTTCACCACGTTCTGCACGTTATAGCTGAGCTTGTTGAACCAGGATTCGTACATGACCAGGAAATCTTCCGGTACATTGGTGGTGACTTTGGCACGCAGTTGAACCTCGCCGATCTCGTTGAATACCCGCACTGTCGCCAGGTCTCGGATCCCCTTTTTCTTCGCAGCAACCGGGTGGATATAGACAAAGGGCTCCGGCCAGAAGACCTGCATCCAGTCAAGGTTAACGAACTGCGAATGCAGGCCGTACTGCAGGTGCGGCGTAAAGAGCTGGAACGGCAGTTTACCTTCTGCGGCTGGCAGATATTCCGGCAGTGCTTTATGGCCGTTCTCTTCGCAGCGCGCGGATAAAAACTCATACTTGCCTGACGGCGTTTTGAACTTCCGATCGTGCCAGGCTGCGCTGCTCGGCATTTTGGCCTTCACCGGCCCCTTCAGCAGATCGTCCCAGGAGCTGATGCCAAACTGCTTCGCCAGCCCGTCGTTGAATTCCAGATCCAGCCATTTTTTCTGGTCAACATCCTGTGGGAAGGTGCAAGAGCCCGGTTCCATTTTGTTGATGGTACGGGAGAGCAACACGGCAATATCCAGGTCGCTCTTGCATTCGTACATCGGCTTGATGGCAGGTTCGTTTACCGTCAGCCAGTAGTGCCAGTAAGACGAAGAGGCGCTCCAGTGCTCGAAGGTGGTGGTGACAGGCAGAACGATATCCGCGTGCTGAACCGTCTCGTTAAAGAACTGATCCACGCACACCACCATTTCCAGCTTGTCGAACGCTTTTTTCATCTTGTTGCGGTCGAAGTCCTGGGCAAACGGGTTCTTACAGGCCACCCACAGCATGCGGATAGGGGGATCGTTGGCGTCCAGAATGCTTTGCGCAGTCTGGTTCAGGTTGAGCGCGCGGTCAGAGTACTTGCGCTTTTCGCCGCTATCGCTGACAAACTCGCCCACCGGGCCTGATGCCCCTTCCATCCCTACAGAACCCACCGGGGGTGTCTGCGTCATTGCGTGGTAGTTATAGCCCCAGGTCTGCAGATGGCCGTAGCGAGCGCCACCGCCTTCTACGCCGATATTGCCGGTCATGGCGACAAAGGCATCAATCGCACGCACGTTCGCGCCGCCGTTCACGTGGCGCTGCATACCGTAACCAATCCAGACGGTGGAAGGCTTAACCGCCGTGAACTCCTCGGCAAGCTGGCGAATCACATCCGGCGCCAGACCACAAATTTCCGATGCCCACTCTACCGTGATGTTGTTGAGCAAGTACTGCTCAAACTCCGGATACCCGTGCGCGAAATGATTGACGAACTCCTGGTCCACGCGGCCGGTGTCCACCAGATGGCGCGCCATACCCAGCGCCAGCGCACCGTCTGAACCTGAACGCACGCGCAGATAGAGGTCGGCTTTCGCGGCAGTTTGCGAGAACAGCGGATCGATAACTACCACTTTCGCCCCTTTCTCGCGGGCCTGATAGATGTACTTCATGGTGTGCATGGAGCACCAGGCCGGGTTCGCCCCCCAGAGGATAATGTATTTGGCTTTAACCAGATCTTCCGGGTCGTTACACCACATGTCGCCCATGTCGTAGTGCTGTGCGTCAATGCCCGCAGGCCAGCACGGCGTACCGGCAAAACGCGTGGTGTAGCCGAGCGAGGACATCATCCCCTCCACGGCATAGCTCATCACCCCCAGGTTGCCGGAATATTTGGTCAGCGCCAGGCCAAGCAGGGAGCCATCTTTCTTTTTGATCTCCAGCATCTTGCTGGCGATCCGCTGCATGGCCTCATCCCAGGAGATGCGTCGCCATTTGCCGCTGCCGCGTCCGTCCTGAATCATCGGGTATTTTATACGGTCCGGCGAGTAGACCCGGCGCGGGTAGGTCAGCCCTTTCACGCACGGCGCACCGTGGGTAAAGGTGGATTCGCTTGCCCCCTCGACGAAGGTAATCACGTCATCTTTCACCCACGTTTTTAAGCTGCAGGTGTCATAGCAGTTACGCGGACAGGCGTTACGGAAGATTTTGTAGGTTTTCGGGTTAAACGGAATGGGCGGTTGTGCCATGGCACATCGGGAGGATAATAATCCGCCGGGTAATGCGGCGACGGTACCTAGCGCAATCAGTCCTTTTAAAAAGGAGCGCCGGTTAAGCTGCCCTTTATCAATAGTCATAATATTACTCTCGTTTTTAATTCATCAAACCAATTAGTCAGTAGCACGGCGAGGCATTTAATTACGGCTGTTTTCGCACAATCCTTTATTTTTGCGATAAATGCCGGGAGCCATAATTCGAGATGCGCGCGGACAAAACGGGTAAGTGCTTCATGATATTGCGGTGAATGTCTGGCATGCACTAATAGCATTACGGCCAGTTCAATTTCATAGCTGATATGGTCGTCGGGGACGCTATTTTCCGCGGTAACGGACAGCCCAATGCTCTGCAGGAATTCGCGCACGCTCAGCGTTGTCGCCCCCATTAGCAGAGGCTCGTCGTCCAGATAAACCGAGGCATAAGGTGGCGCCAGCAGCGTCGCCGGGCCGACAAACAGCACATTGAAGTCATACTCGACGTTTAACGCCTCATCCTGCGGCCAGGACTCACTCTCAGGGAAAAAATAGCGTAACGAGGCGCATCGCGAGGTCATATCCGCCGCGTTGAAGAAATCACGAAACATCAACCCATTTATTTCAAAGGGTGTTAACGCCTCATATATTGAAGGTGTGAATATATCTTTATCATTCATGTTAAATATAAATATTTATCAACAGAAAACGACGAGATATTATCAGCAGGCTTATTAATTTCTTTGATCGAAGCAGGTAGTTAACGCATGAAGCGTTCAATCACGACAATAATTGAGAATAAAAAAAACCAATAAAAAAGCCACCCCATGATGAGGTGGCTACTGCAGGTATCGTCTTACTTTTTTTTATGCGGTTTTGGTGCGAATCAGATAGTCAAACGAACTCAGGGACGCTTTCGCACCTTCGCCCGTGGCAATGATGATCTGTTTGTACGGCACGGTCGTACAGTCACCTGCGGCGAAGACGCCTTTTACGCTGGTTTCACATTTCGCATCAATGATGATCTCGCCCATACGGTTGCGCTCAATCGCGCCTTCCAGCCAGGTGGTGTTTGGCAGCAGACCAATCTGCACGAAAATCCCCGAAAGCTGAACGCTGTGCACGTCGCCGCTGATGCGGTCACGGTATTCCAGGCCGGTCACTTTGCTGCCGTCGCCCTTCACTTCCGTGGTCTGCGCGTTCAGGATGATGTCGACGTTTTTCAGGCTGCGAACTTTATCCTGCAGAACCTGGTCGGCCTTCATCTCTGGCGCGAACTCCAGCAGGGTCACATGTTCCACAATCCCCGCCAGGTCGATAGCCGCTTCCACGCCGGAGTTACCGCCGCCGATCACCGCTACGCGTTTACCTTTAAACAGCGGACCGTCACAGTGCGGGCAGTAGGTCACACCTTTGGTGCGGTACTGATCTTCACCCGGAACGTTCATGTTGCGCCATTTCGCGCCGGTGGCAATGATAATGCTACGCGCTTTCAGCACCGCGCCGGATGCCGTTTCAATCTGGTGTAAACCGCCTTCGACCGCAGCAGGAACCAGCTTGCTGGCGCTCTGGCTGTCGATGACATCCACGTCATAGTCGCTGACGTGCGCTTTAAGTGCGCCAGCCAGTTTCTGGCCTTCGGTTTTCGGCACGGAAATGTAGTTTTCGATGTCCACGGTATCCAGTACCTGGCCGCCAAAGCGTTCACCCATCAGACCGGTACGGATCCCTTTACGCGCGGAGTAAACCGCCGCTGCCGCGCCCGCCGGGCCGGAACCGACGATCAGCACATCGTAGGCATCACGTTTGTTCAGCGCTTCTGCTGCGCGTTTTTCTGCGCCGGTATCCACTTTGGCAACAATTTCCGTCAGCGTCATGCGGCCCTGACCAAACTCCTGACCATTCAGATAGACCGCCGGCACGCCCATTACGTTACGCTCGGTGATCTCATTCTGGAACGTACCGCCGTCAATCGCCGTGTGTTTAATGCGCGGGTTCAGCACCGACATCAGGTTCAGCGCCTGCACCACGTCCGGGCAGTTGTGACAGGAGAGTGAGTAATAGGTTTCAAACTCGAAATCACCGTCGATGTCGCGGATCTGCTCCAGCAGGGCCTGCGCTTCTTTAGACGGATGCCCACCGGTCCACAGCAGCGCCAGCACCAGTGAGGTAAATTCATGCCCCAGCGGAGAGCCGGCAAAGCGCGGCCCCTGATCAGAACCCGGGTTGGCGATCAGGAAAGAAGGCTTACGGACTGCAAGCGTATTGTCTTCTTTGAAGGTCACTTTCGGTGACAGTTCAGCGATCTCTGCCAGCAGTTCCTTGATCTCTGCCGATTTCGCGCTGTCATCCAGCGTGGCAATCAGCTCAACAGGTTTGGTCAGTTTCTCAAGGTAGGCCTTGAGCTGGGTTTTCATATTCGCGTCGAGCATTGTTCTTCCCTCTCTTAAGACGTCATCATGCAAGCTGCCTTATAGGGGCGGCCTGAATGCAACTTGCATCATGGTGCTAATGAAATGGGCGCGGGCGCGCCCATGGATTGCCGGGTGGCACTTCGTTTACCCGGCCTACGATACTGTAGGCCTGTGCAAACGCGGCGCCGCCAGGCTTTGCAGACTTAGATCTTGCCGACCAGGTCTAAAGATGGAGCCAGCGTCGCTTCGCCTTCTTTCCATTTCGCCGGGCACACTTCGCCTGGGTGGGAAGCCACGTACTGAGCGGCTTTCACTTTACGCAGCAGGTCAGACGCATCACGGCCGATACCTTCAGCGGTAACTTCGATAGCCTGGATAATGCCCTGCGGGTCAACAACGAAGGTCGCACGGTCGGCCAGACCTTCATCTTCACGCATATTGTCGAAGTTACGGGTCAGGGCGCCAGTCGGGTCGCCGATCATCGCGTATTTAATTTTCGCGATGGTTTCAGAGCTGCTGTGCCACGCTTTGTGGGTGAAGTGGGTATCGGTAGAGACAGAGTAAACGTCTACGCCCAGCTTCTGCAGTTCTTCATAGTGGTCAGCCACGTCACCCAGTTCGGTCGGGCAAACGAAGGTAAAGTCAGCCGGATAGAAGAAGAACACGCTCCAGCGACCTTCAGTATCTTTCTCAGTGACTTCAATGAACTCACCGTTTTTGAACGCCTGGTTTTTGAAAGGTTTAATTTTGGTATTAATCAAAGACATCTGTACTTCCTCCGTGTTTTCGTTGAGATGTAAGGTAACTAACTTTGCTCATCGGGGCTAATGCGTTTGCTTTATCAAATCAATCAGCCATACCTAACAACATCAACAAGACAGTAAGGTGAACCTTTTAAAGGAAACGCCAAAAGTAAAAAGGCCGCCTCTACGGGCGGCCCTTTTACCTGAATTCCCCGCAGGTACATTCAGTGCCAGCTTAAGCTGGCGTTGCGTTGCGCTCTACGCCCTTAACATCAAGGTGGTAACAGCCGTTTAATTACACCATCCGTGCCAGGCTTGAGCAATCCACGGGAGAGGCATTCCTGCCTATGGCTGTGATAGGCAGTTTCGAACATAATGACGGGGCGTTATAAATTAATTTTTATTATAAAAATAACTCAATATATAAATGACAATTGTCAATTAAAGTGCCTCTTAGTGAGATAAAATTATCTTAATCATCTTTGAAGTACTATTTTAATAATCTGACGTCGTGATATATTAAGACGCGTTTAATTTAAAATTAAGAGAGTTAACCGAAAGGATTGTAAATGGTTAACTTCAAACTATAGTTATCAGTGATGTGATAACTCATGCAAACACGACATCATCAGGACGACACATGGCAAATCTCTACGATCTTAAAAAATTTGATCTCAACCTGCTAGTCATTTTTGAATGTATCTATCAACATTTGAGTATCAGTAAAGCGGCTGAGACGCTCTATATTACTCCCTCAGCAGTGAGTCAGTCATTGCAGCGTCTGCGCGGACAACTCAACGATCCCTTGTTTATTCGTTCAGGTAAGGGCATCACCCCCACTACGGTTGGCGTCAACCTTCATCATCATCTTGAACAAAACCTCAATCAGCTTGAGCAAACCATCAATATGATGCACAGCAACGGGTTGAAGAAGAGCTTTGTCATTTACGGTCCGCAGTTTATGACGCCTAAAATCATGCTGGATCCGATGAAAATCCTGATCGAGAAGTATAACTATCAGGTTGAGCTGCATGATGTCTTCCTTGCCCCGGACTCAGCAGAAGACCTGCTGGCATACCGAAAAGCGGACCTTGTCTTCTCTTTCGCCCCGCTGAATAGCCGTTCAACGGCCTGCTGCTTGTTCCAGCAGATGTCTTTTACGCTGGTTTGCCGTCAGGATCACCCCCGTCTGGGTTTACAGGCGACGCGTGACGAAATTCTTCAGGAAAAATTTACGGCCTACCTGAGTGATGAGTTGAGCGTGAAGAATTTTCAGGAGCATACTGAGCAACTGCTTCCCGAACGAAATATCCTGTTCCGCAGCGACTCCTTTATCTCACTGCTGTCGATGATAGGCAATTCCGAACTGATTGGATTAGCCCCTACGCCAGCCTTTGAGCAGTATGGCCCGGCATTAAATCTCCGTAAGATTGAGACTGACATTACCTTCCCGACAGTCCCGGTTTATATGATGTACAATCGCTCAGCACTGAATAATGCTTCCTTCTCCAATTTTATTGATGACTTAAACTTACCCCAATAATTATAACTGACTGTTTACAGCAGTCAGTTACTTTTAATGCATTCACAAGTGAAATGTATTTAGCGTAATTATATGATTAATTTTTACCTATAATTATCTTCTTTCTAAGAGTATCATCCCCATTATTCATGCGCCATCTGATCATTATCACTCAGTAATGGATTGATATGTCACTTTACAAATTTCCATTGAATCAAAACGTAGTCGATGCCACGCAAGAGCGAATAAAATGGACCCTGGAGAATTTATCCAGGGTGTGTGTCTCTTTTTCAGGGGGAAAAGATTCCACCGTCATGTTACATCTGACGGCATTATGCGCCCGTAAAATGAAACGCAAAATAGACGTTCTCTTTATAGACTGGGAAGCGCAATTTACTTACACCATTAATCATGTCGAACATATGCGCGCCTTATACAGCGATGTCATCGATCGTTTCTGGTGGGTCGCGCTTCCCCTGACCACGCAAAATTCCCTGTCGCAATTCCAGCCAGAGTGGCAATGCTGGGAACCCAATACCGAGTGGGTACGGCAACCGCCTGACGATGCCATAACAGATCCCGCCTTTTTCCCCTTTTACCAGGGGGGAATGTCTTTTGAGACCTTTGTGCGCAGTTTCTCGGACTGGTTCTCTCTCAACCGCCCGGCCGCCGTCATGGTCGGGATACGCGCCGATGAGTCATACAACCGTTTTCTGGCTATCGCATCAGCGCGTAAACAACGCTTTGCCGATGATAAACCCTGGACGACCGTCGCCCCGGGTGGGCATGCCTGGTATATCTATCCTCTCTACGACTGGAAAACCGCGGATATCTGGACCTGGTTTGCAAAAACCGGCAATAGCTATAACACACTTTATGACCTTATGTATCAGGCCGGCGTACCACCGCGCTATATGCGCATCTGCGAACCTTTTGGCCCGGAACAGCGTCAGGGCTTATGGCTCTATCATGTTGTAGAGCCCGAACGCTGGGCGACCATGTGCGCACGTGTCAGCGGCGCGCGCAGCGGCGGAATTTACGCCGGGCACGACAACCATTTTTACGGTCACCGCAAAATACTCAAGCCGGACCATCTTTGCTGGCGGGAATATGCCCTGCTGCTTCTCGACAGCATGCCGCAGAATACGGCCGAGCATTACCGCAATAAAATCGCCATATATCTGCACTGGTACCAGAAGAGGGGCATGGAGGATATTCCCGATACCCAGGAGGGCGATATCGGTGCCAAAGACATCCCTTCATGGCGCCGCGTTTGTAAGGTTTTACTTAATAACGACTACTGGTGCAGAGCGCTGTCTTTCAGCCCAAACAAACCCAAACATTATCAGCGCTACAGCGACAGAGTGAAGGCAAAACGCAAGGAGTGGGGCATTTTATGCGACAAAGAATAATCAACGAAATCGAAACGTACCTTCAGTCACTTCCTGAAGAGGACCAAATTAACGCCATTAATGCCTTTCGCCAGGCACTGCATAAATATAGCCCGTTTAACGATCAACCCATCGACTGCGTATTGTGGATCAAACAGGACGCTATCACGGCTAACGATTACAACCCCAATAATGTGGCCCCACCGGAAAAACGGTTGCTCATTAAGTCGCTGGAACTTGATGGATTCACCCAGCCTATTGTTGTAACAGAAAACGAACCACAACATTATGAAATTGTGGATGGTTTTCATCGTCATGAGATTGGCAAAAGTCGGGCTGCGTTAAAGCGCAAGCTGAAGGGTTACCTGCCTGTCACGTGCCTGCGTCAGGAACGACTCGGTAAATATGACCGCATGGCCTCGACCATCCGACACAACCGCGCACGCGGGCGGCATCAAATCAACGCGATGTCTGAAATCGTTCGAGAACTTGCGCAGCTTGGCTGGAGCAATGAAAGAATTAGCGAAGAGCTCGGTATGGATGGTGACGAGGTGCTGCGTCTCAAACAAATCAACGGCCTGCTGGAACTGTTTACAGACCGTCGTTACTCAGAAGCCTGGACGGTGAAATAATCAGAGCGTGTTCAAACGCTCTGCCGCAGCCAGTAGCGTCGATTCCTGCTTCGCAAAGCAGAGACGAATCAGTTTATGCGGAAAAGGATCGGCGCAGAACACCGACAACGGAATAGCGGCCACGCCGACTTCTTTTGTCAGCCACTGGCAGAAACTGACATCATCCAGATCGGAAATGGCGCTGTAGTCAGCCAGCAGGAAGTACGTCCCCTCGGAAGGCAAAATTTCCAGGCGACTTTGAGCCAGTGCGGTCACAAACAGATCCCGGCGTGCACGGTAAAAATCCGGCAGGTCGCGATAATGCTGTGGTTCATCGCGTAGCATGTCCGCCAGCGCCAGCTGAGCCGGGGTATTCACCGCAAACGTCAGGTACTGGTGTACCTTACGTAACTCAGCGCTGATGGCGGCAGGTGCCACGCAATACCCCACCTTCCAGCCGGTCATATGGTACGTTTTGCCAAATGACGACACGGCCACGGCACGTTCACGAAGCTGCGGATGGGCCAGCACGCTGGCGTGCCCTTCTTTAGTAAAACAGATGTGCTCATACACCTCGTCGCTCAGGACATAAATTTCACGTTCGGCAATGGCCTGCCACAGCGCGGCAAAATCGGCTTTCTGCCACACGCTCGCAGACGGGTTATGGGGCGTATTCAGGATCACCAGCCGCGTTTTATCGCTCAGCAGCGCAGCGAACGCCCGCCAGTCCGGGCGGAAATGCGGCGGCTGCAGCGCCACGCGTTTCACCACGCCGCCAGAGAGTTCAACCGCAGGCGCGTAGCTGTCGTAACTGGGGTCAAAACAGATGACCTCATCGCCCGCGCGCACCAGCGCGGTGATGGCCGCATACAGCGCTTCTGTCGCCCCTGCCGTCACCGTAATGTCGCTATTCGCATCCGGTTTATGGCCATACAATTCCGCCGTTTTATCCGCAATGGCTTCCCGCAGCGCCTGCACGCCCGTCATCGGCGCATACTGATTTGCTCCCTGCGCAACGTGGTACGCCAGTCGTTCCTGCAACCAGGCCGGTCCGTCAAAATCCGGGAATCCCTGAGAGAGATTAATGGCGTTGTGCTGCTGTGCCAGAGCGCTCATCTGCGTAAAGATGGTGGTGCCGAGATTAGGAAGTTTACTCTGAGGAATCAATGCGTTATTACTCATTATGCGGTGCCTGCATGTAATACTTATGTTGCTGCCACTATAACACGATGTTACCATTTGGCAATCAAGACGCTTAGACGTCTATACCATATCAATATTCCTGGTCGAGAGGTAAAAGGCAATGGCAGACAACCTGCAACTCACACAACTTGTCGACGCCTGCCGCTGGATTGGCGCCAAAGGCTGGGCACCCGCCACCGGTGGCAACATGTCTGTCCGACAGGATGAACACCTCTGCTGGTTGAGCGAATCCGGTAAAGACAAAGGCAGCCTGACCACGGCGGATTTTCTGCAGGTCGAGATCGCCACAAACCGTGTGCCGTCAGGCCGCAAGCCGTCGGCAGAGACCGGGCTACACACCCTCATTTATCGCCTGTTCCCCGAGGCCAACGCTGTCCTGCACGTTCACACCGTCAACGCGACGGTGCTGTCACGTCTGGTCAGGGAAACCGAGCTGAACATCAGCGGCTTTGAGATGCAAAAATCGCTTACCGGACAGGCCACCCATCTGGATACCGTCTCCATCCCGGTGTTTGATAATGACCAGGATATCGACGCCCTCGCCTCGCGAATCGCCCATTACGCGCAGGAACGCCCGCTTAATTATGGTTTTCTTCTGCGCGGTCATGGCTTAACCTGCTGGGGACGCGAAGTGGCCGAGGCCCGCCGTCATCTGGAAGGACTGGAATTTCTTTTTGAATGCGAAATGCGTTTACGACAACTGGAGAGAGTATGATTCGCGCAATTGTGACGGATATTGAAGGGACCACCAGCGATATCCGTTTTGTCCACGATGTTTTGTTCCCCTACGCGCGTGAGCGGCTGGCGGCGTTCGTCACCGCGCAGCAGTACGCCGAGCCGGTCAAATCCATTCTGGACAATCTGCGCGATGAAATCGGTAACCCGCACGCCAGCGTCAGCGAGCTTATTGACGCCCTCTTTGCCTTTATGGATGAAGACCGTAAATCCACGGCGCTCAAAGCGCTGCAGGGGATCATCTGGCACGATGGCTACGTGAATGGCGACTTTACCGGCCACCTCTACCCGGACGTCCTGCCTGCGCTGGAAAAATGGAAAGCGCAAGGGATTGATCTCTATGTTTATTCCTCGGGATCGGTCGCCGCACAGAAACTGTTATTTGGCTACAGCGACGAAGGTGATATTACTCATCTGTTCAGCGGCTATTTTGATACCCACATCGGCGCCAAGCGCGAGGTGGCGTCTTACCAGAACATTGCGGCCCAAACGGGCATCGCGCCGTCGCAGATCCTGTTCCTGTCAGATATTCATCAGGAGCTGGACGCGGCTGAACAGGCAGGCTTTCGTACCCTGCAGCTGATTCGCGGCGATGATGACGGGGCAAGCCATCACCATCAGGTCCACCAGTTTGACGAGATAAACCCGGAGCAGATCCCTTCATGAGCGCATTAACTGTCTATTCTGATAAAGACGCCAGTCAACCAAAGTGGCACAGCACCGACGCCGCCGAGATCGCCCGGCAGCTCAACGCCAAAGGCGTACGTTTTGAACGCTGGGACGCGGACCGCGATTTAGGTCAGGATCCCGCCCCGGAGGCGGTGATTGAGGTTTACCAGCATGCGATCGACAAACTGGTGGCAGAGAAAGGTTATCAGAGCTGGGACGTCATCAGCCTGCGGGCCGATAACCCACAAAAAGACGCGCTGCGCGCAAAGTTCCTGAACGAACATACTCACGGCGAAGATGAAGTGCGCTTCTTCGTGGAAGGCGCGGGATTGTTCTGCCTGCACATTGGCGATGAGGTTTATCAGGTGCTGTGCGAGAAAAACGACCTGATCTCCGTACCCGCGGGTACGCCGCACTGGTTTGATATGGGTTCAGAGCCGAACTTTACCGCGATCCGTATTTTTGATAACCCGGAAGGCTGGGTTGCGCAGTTTACCGGTGATGCGATCGCGGATGCGTATCCACGTCTGGCATAATCTTTTCTCCCTCTCCCTGTGGAAGAGGGTTGGGGTGAGGGCTTAACGCGCACTACGCGTTAAGCCCTTTCACATACCCCACCAGCTGATCCAGCACAATCCCCCACCCTTCGTGGAAGCCCATCTGTTCATGCTGCTCGCGGATTTCCTTCGTCGGGTGGCGCGCAATTGCCGTATAGCGGGTTTTGCCCTCGCCCACCTCCTCCAGCAGCAAAATCGCCGTCATAAACGGCTTCTCGGCCGGTTTCCAGCCTTCCGTATAACCGTCGGTAAAGACCAGTTTTTTTCCCGGGTCGATTTCAAGAAACACACCCCGGTTATCCATCCGCTGTCCGTCCACCTCAAATACGGTATTGAACCGACCGCCCACGCGCAGGTCGAGGTCGCATTCGGTCACTTTATGGGGAGCAGGAATGAAGAAGTTTTTGATGTGCTCGGGCGTGGTCCAGCAGAGCCACAGCAGGTCGCGCGGTGCATCCACCACGCGCTCCAGTTTTAAGTCAGTATCAGGATCAAGCGTCACGATATCGTCCTCTAAAGGGAACCCCTTAAAGGATAGCCGGACTCAGGCGAATTTCCCGTTTGCCACCTCTTCCGGCGTCACTACGCCCGTATCCAGCACCCAGCCGCTAATCAGCGAGGCTGGCGTAACGTCAAACGCCGGGTTATAGACCAGGGCGTTTTCCGGCGCCCACTGCACCGCCCCAAAACTTCCCGCAACGCCCGTCACCTCACTGGCGGCGCGCTGCTCAATCGGGATCGCATCTCCATTCGGGCACTCCGGGTCGAGGGTTGTTTGCGGGGCAGCCACGTAGAATGGAATGCCGTGGAATTTCGCCAGCACCGCAAGGGAATAGGTACCGATTTTGTTCGCCACGTCGCCGTTAGCGGCAATGCGATCGGCCCCTACCCACACGGCGTCGACCTGTCCTTTGGCCATCAGGCTTGCCGCCATGGAATCGGTAATCAGCCGATACGGCACGCCCAGCTCGCCAAGCTCCCACGCGGTCAACCTGCCGCCCTGCAGCAGCGGACGGGTTTCATCCACCCAGACGTTGCTGACATTTCCCTCCTGATAGGCGCGGGCAATCACGCCCAGCGCCGTGCCCACGCCCGCCGTTGCCAGCCCGCCGGTGTTGCAGTGGGTCAGCAGGCGGCTACCGGGCGTCACCAGCGCGCTGCCCGCGCGGGCGATAGCGTCGCACAACTGCCTGTCTTCAGAAATCAGGCGCAGCGCTTCAGACACCAGCGCCGAAACGAAATCTTCCTGCCAGAGCGCCAGCTTCATACGGTCAAGGTTGTTCATCAGGTTCACCGCCGTCGGGCGGGACGCGCGCAGGGTTTCCAGCGCCACGGCGAGTTCATCACGGCTTTTGCCGCTTTCCGCCAGCAATGCCAGCAGCAGGCTTGCAGAGAGACCAATCAGCGGCGCACCGCGCACGCGCAGAGCATGGATATGCCCGACCAGCGTCTCTACCGTGGAGGCCTCAAGCCAGCGTTTCTCCTGCGGAAGCGCCTGCTGGTCGAGAATAAAGAGCTGATTATCCGCCACCCGCAGGCTGGTCGTCTGTAATGTCTGCATGTCGTTAATTCCCTGTTGCGTTGTTGTAGCACATTGTGTCAGGATGAAATCCAGATGTATAGACGTCTACATGTCTTTATTAGCAAACTCGTGAGGAGCAGGCCATGTCGCAATACCGTACCTTTACCGCTCAGGACGCCGTGGAGTATGCCAGGCAGTTTGGTGGACTCGACGATCCTTCCTCGCTGGTGGAGGCGCAGGAAGTGGGCGACGGCAACCTCAATCTGGTTTTCAAAATTTTCGATGCCCAGGGCACAAGCCGCGTCATCGTCAAACAGGCGCTGCCCTACGTGCGCTGCGTCGGCGAGTCCTGGCCGCTGACGCTGGACCGCGCCCGTCTGGAGGCGCAAACCCTGGTCGAGCATTACCAGCACAGCCCGCAGCACACCGTGAAAATCCACCACTTTGACCCGGAACTGGCGGTGATGGTGATGGAGGATCTCTCCAGCCATCGCATCTGGCGCGGCGAGCTGATTAAAAACAATCACTATCCACAGGCCGCGCGTCAGCTGGGTGAATACCTCGCATACACGCTGTTCCACACCAGCGATTTCTACCTGCATCCGCACGCGAAAAAAGCGCAGGTAGCGAAATTCATCAACCCGGAGATGTGTGAGATCACCGAAGATCTGTTCTTCAACGATCCGTACCAGATCCACGAACGCAACAACTACCCGGTCGAGCTGGAAAATGACGTCGCCGCCCTGCGCGACGATGCCCAGTTGAAAATTGCCGTGGCCTCCCTGAAGCATCGCTTTTTCTCACACGCTGAAGCGCTGCTGCACGGGGATATTCACAGCGGCTCCATTTTTGTGGCGGACGGCAGCCTGAAGGCCATTGACGCCGAGTTCGGCTACGTTGGCCCGATTGGCTTTGACGTCGGCACTGCCATTGGCAACCTGCTGCTCAACTTCTGCGGCCTGCCGGGGCATCTGGGTATTCGCGATGCCGCCGCCGCCCGCGAGCAGCGCCTGATCGACATTCAGGCGCTGTGGAACACCTTCGCGGAGCGCTTCCAGGCATTAGCAAACGAAAAAACGCGAGACGCCGCGCTCAGCGCGCCGGGCTATGCTTCCGCGTTTCTGAAAAAGGTCTGGCATGACGCCATTGGTTTCTGCGGCACCGAACTGATTCGCCGCAGCGTCGGGCTTTCCCACGTCGCGGATATCGACACCATTCAGGATGACGCCATGCGCCACGAATGCCTGCGCCATGCGATTACCCTCGGCAAGGCGTTGATTGTCATTGCCGAGCGCATCGACAGCGCGGAAGAGCTGGTGGCACGCGTGCGGCAGTACAGCTGAGTGCTTCTGGTTTTCTCCCTCTCCCTGTGGGAGAGGGCGGGGTGAGGGCACCAATCCGCACTCACCCCAAATACTCAATCACCGACAACCCACCGTTATAATCCGTGCTGTAGATAATCCCCTGAGCATCCACAAACACGTCGCAGGACTGGATCACCTGCGGGCGATTCGGCCGCGTATCCATCATTCTTTCCGGCGCAGCTGGCACCAGCGCACCGGTCTCCACCGGGCGATACGGGTTGGAAATGTCATACGCGCGTACGCCCGCGTTCTGGTAAGTGGCAAAAATCAGCGTCGAGCTGACAAAACTCCCCGGCCGGTTCTCGTGCAGGTTGTGCGGCCCAAAGTGCGCCCCTTTCGCCACGTAGTCGGTTTCATCCGGCTGCGGGAAAGTCGAGATACTCACCGGGTTCGACGGCTCGCGGATATCAAACAGCCAGATCAGCTTCTCCCCATCCTCCTGGTTATCCAGCACCGCTTCGTCGAGCACCACCAGCAGGGAACGGTCCGGCAGCGGCAGCGCGGTATGCGTCCCGCCACCAAACGGCGGGCTCCAGTTGCGATGGCTAATCAGCTTTGGTTGAGTGCGGTCTTTCACGTCCAGCAGCGTCAGACCACCGTCGCGCCAGCTCCCATAGGCGGTATCGCCGGCGATAATCGCGTGGTGCAGCGCGTGGCGCTTCCCTTCGGGCCAACTGGGCTTTTCCCCTTCGGCCTGGTTCATCCCCGGCAGCCACCAGCGCCCCGCCACTTCAGGCTTGCGCGGGTCGGCCAGATCGATGGTCAGAAAGATATAATCGGTAAAGCCGTCAATCAGCGCCGACACGTACGCCCAGCGCCCGCCGACGTACCAGATGCGGTGGATCCCGATGCCGTTCAGCGAAAGAAAGCCGATTTCACGCGGCTTGTCCGGGGTAGAGATATCAAACACCCGCAGCCCGGCGCTCCAGCCTTTGTCCCGCACGTCGCTGACGGTCTCCCCCACCTGACGGGTGTAGTAAACCTTCTCATCGGCAAAGCGGGCATCGGCAAACAGATCCCGGGCGTTGATCACCAGCAACAGATCGTCATGCGCCTGCAAATGCACGTTCCAGGTGCCGGGCGGCGCGGGAACATAACCTGCCGCTTTCGGTTTTTCCGGGTCGCGCACATCGACGATGGAAAAACCCTGCGACACCATATGACCGATATACGCGAAACCGCGATGCACCATCAGCTGCACGCCGTCCGGGCGACCGCCCTGGTCGCTATGGCCAATCAGCCGCATATTGCGGCTGTATTCGGGCGTAGGGAGCACACTCATTTATTTTTAGCTTCCAGCGTCGCAAACCACGGCGCGATAAAATCGTCCGTCTGGCCCCAGCCCGGAATGATTTTCCCAAGCGACGCCACGTTCACCCCACCCGGCTGGGCGGTCAGCAGCGCCTGCGGAATGGCAGCGGCTTTAAAGTCATAGGTTGCCGGGGTCGCTTCTCCGGCAATCTTATTGGCGATCAAACGCACGTTGGTTGCGCCAATCAACTTCGGATCCACCGCCACGCTTACCTTCCACGGGCTGCCCGGCTCGCGCATCAGCTGCAGATCCTGGTTAGATATATCGATGCTGTAGAGTTTGATCTCGGTGCGCCCGTTCTCTTTCAGCGCCTTATACGCGCCCTGGCTGAAGGCATCCCAGGTGCCCCAGATAGCGTCGATTTTTCCTTTCGGGTATTTCGCCAGGATAGCGCCCACCTTGTTGGCGGTATCCCCCTGCACGTCAGAGGAGACCGCACCAATGGATTCCAGCTCTTTGATCTCCGGATACTGTTTTTGCAGTTCCTTGTACGCCGCCTGACGACGCTCCATCGGCGGGAAGCCCGCCACCCACAGCTTGACAATATTGGCCTTTCCGTTGAAATCTTTCGCCAGCTGGCCGAAGGAGAGGTTCGTCAGCGAAGCATCATCCTGCTGAGTAACGGTCACGCCCGGGATCTCGCCGTTCACCGCCGTATCAAACACGGCGACTTTAATCCCGGCATCCACCGCCTTCTTCACCAGCGCGGTGGAGTACGGATCGCGCCCCTGAGACAGGATAATCCCGTCGTACTTCTGGCTGATTGCCTGGTTCACGAAGTCCTGGAATTTGGCATCGTCCCCGTTGCTTAAAAAAGTGCTGACCTTAAAGCCGAGTTTCTTCCCTTCCTGAATCGCCCCCGCCACAAACTGCGTGGTGTTGTCGTCGGAGCCGAGGTTGCGGATCACCGCGATGCGGATCGGACCCTCGTGGTTCGCAATGGCAGCCGGCACCGGTGCGGGCGTGGCCGCGAAGCCTGGCAGCGCAGTCAATAATCCAAGTGCTACCAATGAGCGTGCAATTTTTTTCATTTTTTATCCTGTTGTGTTATCAGCGTTTTTGTATGTAGGTCATCGCCAGCGCCACCGCGAGCACCAGCCCTTTTATAATGTCCATGGCGTAATACGGCACGGAGAGCATCACCAGCCCGTTCGACAGCACGCCGAGAATAACTGCCCCAACCAGCGTCCCCAGCGCGTTCGGCTTGCCGGAACCCGCCAGCGAGAAGCCGATCCACGCCGCGGCCACCGCATCCATCAGATAACCGCCCCCGGCATTCACCTGCGACGAGCCAATGCGCGAGGCCAGCAAAATCCCGCCCAGCCCCGCCAGCAGCGAGGCGATCACGTAAGCTGCCACCTTGTAGCGCGTGGTGCGAATACCGGAGAGGCGCGCGGCTTCCGGGTTGCCGCCGATGGCGTACATGCGTCGGCCATGCGTGGTGAGGGACAATCCCAGCTGCGCGAGAACCGTCACCACCAGCATGATGATGACGATGGTCGGCACCTGCCCCAGCAGGCTGAACGCCGCCGGAATGGTCCCTTCCGCCATATCACCGCTCGGCAGCACCATGTTTTCGGTAATCGACCCGCCATAGCTGTAAGTCATCGCCACGCCCTGGATCACAAACAGGCTGGCGAGGGTTGCGAGCATGTCCGGAATACGCAGGATGACGATCAGAAACGCGTTGAACAGCCCCACCAGCGTGCAGAGCGCAAGGGTAATCAGAATCGACTCGGTAGTGCCGAAGCCGTGCCAGACGAAAAGCGATATCACCAGCGCGTTTGCCAGCGACGCGGTGGATCCCACGGAGAGATCGAACCCGCCGACGGTCAGCGAAATCGATACGCCAATGGCAATCACCGTCACGATGGCGATCGCGCGCAATATGTTGATGATGTTGTTCGGATCGAGGAAGTTGTCCGAGGCCAGGCCAAACACCGCCACCAGCGCGACGACGGTCAGCAACATGCCCCACTTGTAGAGAAAATCGAAAATATGCTGACGGCCTGACGCCGCCGCAGTCACTGAAAGGGCCTTACTCACGACGCCGATCCTCCGGTTGAATAATAAAGTAGTGTCTCTTCACGGGCCTCGGCCCCGGCGATTTCCGCCACGATACGTCCGTCCCACAGCACGCAGATGCGGTCGCACAGCCCGACCAGCTCGGCAAATTCACCCGAGGCATAAATCACCCCTTTGCCCTCGCGCGCCAGGCCGTCAATCAGCTGGAACAGATCGGTTTTGGCTTTCACGTCCACGCCCTTAGTCGGCTCGTCGAAAATCAGCACGCTGGCATCATTACGCAGCCATTTACCGATGGCGACCTTCTGCTGGTTGCCGCCGGACAAACGGCGCAGCACCTGCCCCGGCCCCCGCGCGCGCACGCCGACGCGGTCAATCACCTCTTCTGCCCAGCGCCACGCCTGACGATGACCAAACAGGCTCCAGCGCGAGAAGCTGTTATCGGCGCACACGGCAAGGTTCATGCTCACGGGCTCGTCGATAAAAATACCCTCCTTGCGCCGCTCCTCCGGCACCAGCGCCAGCCCGCGCAGCACCGAGTCGGCCGGGTCGTGCGGTTTCCAGGGCTGATGATTCAATTCGCCTTGTGCCACCCGGCTTTTCGTGGCGCCAAACAGCGCCTTGCAAAGTTCGGTTTTGCCCGCGCCCGCCAGCCCGGCAATGCCCAGAATTTCGCCTTTGCGCAGGTGAAGGGAGATATCTTTCAGCAGCGCGTCATCGTGCAGGCCCTCTACGCGCAGCAACGTTTCGTCGCTGTGCGGGGGGCGAGCAGGCGGGTAAATATCGCTCAGCACGTGGCCAAGCATCTTCTCAACGATCGCTTCGCCGCTGAGATCGGCCATCGGGCCGGACTCAATCAGCTTGCCGTCACGCAGCACCGTCAGGGTGTCGCAGATGGCTTTCAGCTCGTGAATACGGTGTGAGATAAACACTACGCCGATGCCCTGCTGCTGCAGGCGTCTCACCACCGCAAACAGGCGCTCGCTTTCGTGTGCATCCAGCGGTGCGGTGGGTTCATCCAGAATTAAAAAACGGCAATGATGGGACAGCGCCCGCGCCAGCAAAATCTGCTGTTTTTCAGCAAGCGTGCAGCTGTCGACCGATCGCCGAACATCCATGGACACGTCCAGTTGCGCCAGCGCCTGTCTCGCCTGGTGACGAACCGCACGCCAGCTGAAGCGGTGCCCGGGCTGCGCAAGCTGGTCGAGCATGATGTTCTCGGCAATGCTCAGCCCCGGGATCAGCGCCACGTCCACTTCCTGCTGCACAAGGTGAATGCCCAGCCGCTTGGCGTCCAGCGGCTCGCGGATCGTCACCGACTGGTTGTTAATGCAAATCTCGCCTTCATAGCGATCGTGCGTTCCGCACAGCACCGCCATCAGCGTCGATTTCCCCGCGCCGTTGGCGCCGGTCAGCGCATGCACCGACCCGCCGCTCAGGGTAAAGTCCACCCGTGACAGCGCCTGAAAGCCGGAAAAGGCCAGGCTGATACCACGCATCTCAAGGCGACTGGAAACCATCCGCGTAAATCCTTCATTACTCTTCTGATTTATCGAATTTTTCACAGCGCCGGTTGACTGACAACGACGGAAAAGGCATAAGATAAAGCGAAATATTATTAGCCATCCGGATGTCCAGACATAACATCGGGTTAGCGCGTGCTAAAAAAGGACAACACCATGAGCAATACCGATATCCGCGTCGTGCCCGGCCCGGCGAACTACTTCTCCCACCCAGGCAGCCTTGCGCATCTCAATGATTTCTTCACGCCGGAGCAGCTTTCCCGCGCGGTGTGGATTTACGGCGAGCGCGCCATCGAAGCCGCGCGCCCTTTCCTGCCAGCGAGCTTTGACGCGCCGGGGGCAAAACACCTGCTGTTTAAGGGCCACTGCAGCGAGCGCGACGTCAGCCACCTGGTGAATGAAGCCGGCAGCGACGTCAGCGTGGTGATAGGCATCGGCGGCGGCGCGGTGATGGATACCGTCAAAGCCGTGGCGCGCCGTTCAGGTGTACCGTTCGTGGGCATCCCCACCATCGCCGCGACCTGCGCGGCGTGGACCCCGCTTTCCGTCTGGTACAACGATGAAGGCCAGGCGCTGCAGTTTGAGATTTTCGACGACGCGAACTTCCTGGTGCTGGTGGAGCCGCAGATCGTTCTCAATGCCCCGGCGGAATACCTGCTGGCGGGCATCGGCGACACGCTGGCGAAGTGGTACGAAGCGGTTGTGTTGGCACCTGAGCCGGAAAACCTGCCCCTGACCGTGCGGCTGGGCATCAACAGCGCGCTGGCGATCCGCGACGTGCTGCTGGAACGCAGCGAGGAAGCGCTGGCAGACCAACAGCGTGGCGAGTTATCGCAGGCGTTCCGGGACGTAGTGGATGCGATCGTTGCCGGCGGTGGAATGGTCGGCGGTCTGGGCGAGCGCTACACCCGCGTGGCGGCGGCGCATGCCGTACATAACGGGTTAACCGTGCTGCCGCAGACGGAAAAATACCTGCACGGCACCAAGGTGGCCTACGGCATTCTGGTGCAAAGCGCCCTGCTCGGCCAGGACGACGTGCTGGCGCAGCTGGTGGCGGCCTATCAACGCTTTAACCTGCCGACCCGGCTACGCGAACTGGACGTTGATATTAATAACCGCGACGCGCTGGATAAGGTTATTACCCACACTCTGCGTCCGGTGGAGTCGATTCATTATCTGCCCGTTGAGTTAACCCCTTACGTTCTGCGCGCCGCGTTTGAGAAGGTGGAAACATTCCCCCGTTAAATGCGCCGACCGTCTATACCTAATGATGATTCTCACCACTCTCTCGCAACGAGGTCATCATGCAGATCGATTTAACAGGTAAGAAAGCGCTGGTTACCGGTGCCAGCCGTGGGTTGGGCCGTGCGATAGCCCTGTCGCTGGCCCGCGCCGGTGCCGATGTGGTTATAACGTATGAAAAATCAGCCGATAAAGCCCAGGCGGTCGCCGATGAGATAAAAGCGCTTGGCCGATACGGTGAAGCCGTACAGGCTGACAGCGCCAGCGCGCAGGCGATTCAGGATGCCGTCACCCATGCGGCGCGCGCGCTCGGCGGGCTGGACATTCTGGTCAACAACGCCGGGATCGCGCGCGGTGGCCCGCTGGAGTCCATGACGCTGGCTGACATTGACGCCCTGATCAACGTCAACATCCGCGGCGTGGTGATCGCCATTCAGGAAGCGCTGGTGCACATGTCTGACGGCGGGCGCATCATTAACATCGGCAGCTGCCTGGCAAACCGCGTGGCCATGCCCGGTATTGCCGTTTACTCCATGACCAAGTCGGCTCTCAACTCTCTTACCCGCGGCCTGGCGCGCGATCTCGGCCCGCGCGGCATCACCGTCAACCTGGTGCATCCCGGTCCGACCAACAGCGATATGAACCCGGAGGACGGGGAACAGGCGGAAGCCCAGCGCCAGATGATTGCGGTCGGCCATTACGGTCAGCCGGAAGACATCGCGGCGGCAGTCACTTTCCTCGCCAGCCCGGCCGCCGGGCAGATCTCCGGTACCGGTCTGGACGTGGACGGCGGTTTGAACGCCTGATCGCATATTTTCTGCAAGCCTCTGTCGTCCGGCAGAGGCCTTTTCGAGCGCTCTCGACGGTTCACGTCAGGAGCTGGCGGCAATTTACGGCTGCAAGCAGGAGCAGATCAGCCTCTATTTACCAAAAGAGGGTTAACAGCACTTCGCCCCGCCCTTGCCGCCGTAGCGGGCGTCCTGGCGGTCGCGGAAAAAGGCTTCGTAGGTCATGGGCGTCTGGTCCGGGTGGTTGACGCGCATATGTTCAACGTAGTTGTCGTAGTCCGGCACACCAATCATCATTTTGGCGGCCTGGCCCAGGTACTTACCTGCTTTGGAGAGGGTGTCGAACATCGTTCTGGTCTCACAGAAAATGTAGGCCGGGTAAGCGCTAGCGCCACCCGGCACACTGGTTAATGCGCCCCTTTCGCCTGGGTGACAATCTCTTCCAGGTTTTCAGGCATTGGCTCATACGGTGTCTCTTTCGCCGTTGGCTTATCCACTTTCAATGCTGCCAGCGCGGTTTTAAGAGAATACAACGCCAGCACCACGACCACCACCATAAAGAAGATGGTCAGCCCGGCATCCAGACGGTTATTAAACACCAGCTGCGACAGCTGAGACTCGGTGTACTGCGCCGGGATCTTGCCGCTGTCGATCATCGCCTGGAACTTGTTGGCAATCGCCAGGAAGCCCACTTTGTTATCCGGGCTGAAGGCTTTCTGCCAGCCTGCCGTCAGGGTGCAGATCAGCAGCCACGCGGTCGGCACCAGCGCCACCCACGCATAGCGCTGGCGCTTCATTTTGAACAGCACCACTGCGCAGAGCATCAGCGCCATGCCTGCCAGCATCTGGTTAGCGATACCGAACAGCGGCCAGAGCGTGTTAATGCCGCCGAGCGGATCCACCACGCCCTGATGCAGGAAGTAGCCCCATGCCAGCACGCACAGTGCCGTCGCCAGCAGGTTAGCCGGGAGCGAATCGGTACGCTTCAGGTTCGGGGAGATCACCCCCAGCAGATCCTGCAGCATAAAACGCGCCGCACGCGTACCGGCATCCACCGCCGTCAGGATAAACAGCGCCTCGAACAGAATGGCGAAGTGATACCAGAACGACACGTCCATAAGCCCACCCAGCGCACCGTGGAGAATGTAGGCCATACCCACCGCCAGCGTTGGCGCACCACCCGCACGGGAGATAATTGACTGCTCGCCCACCTCATTAGCGATATGCGTCAACGTTTCAGGGGTAATCGCAAAGCCCCAGCCGCTGACCACCTGCGCAGCAGACGCCACGACGTCAGCGGTCCCGGCCGGGGCCAGTACCGCCATCGGGCTGTTCATCGCGAAGTAGACGCCCGGGTCGATAATACAGGCGGAAACCAGCGCCATAATGGCGACGAAGGATTCCATCAGCATACCGCCGTAGCCAATCAGGCAGGCCTGATTTTCATTCGCCAGCATCTTCGGCGTGGTCCCGGAGGCAATCAGCGCGTGGAAACCAGACACCGCACCGCAGGCGATGGTGATAAACAGAAACGGGAACAGGTTGCCCGTCCAGACCGGGCCGGTACCGTCGATGAACTTAGTCAGCGCAGGCATGGTCAGGGTCGGACGCATAATCAGAATGCCGATCGCCAGCCCGACGATGGTACCGATTTTCAGGAACGTAGAGAGGTAGTCACGCGGGGCCAACAGCAGCCATACCGGCAGTACCGCAGCCACAAAGCCATACCCCACCAGCATCCAGGTCAGCTGTATACCGGTAAAGTCGAAGAACGGTGCCCAGGTCGGGCTTTCCGCCACCCAGCCGCCGGAAATAATGGCGAACACCAGGAACACCAGGCCAATCACCGACACTTCACCAATGCGGCCCGGGCGCAGGTAGCGAATGTAGATCCCCATAAACAGCGCCAGCGGTATGGTGAACGCGACGGTGTACGTCCCCCACGGACTGTGGGTCAGCGCTTTCACCACAATCATCGCCAGCACCGCGAGGATGATCACCATGATCATAAAGGTCGCCACCAGGGCAATCACCCCGGCGGTTGCCCCCATCTCCTCTTTCACCAGTTCACCCAGTGAACGGCCGTCGCGGCGGGTGGAGACGAACAGCACCATGAAGTCCTGCACCGCGCCCGCCAGCACCACGCCCGCGAGGATCCAGATCATCCCGGGCAGGTAGCCCATCTGCGCAGCCAGCACCGGCCCCACCAGTGGGCCCGCCCCGGCAATCGCCGCAAAATGGTGACCGAACAGCACTTTTTTGTCGGTCGGGACGTAGTCCAGACCGTCATTATGACGCACGGCAGGCGTCATGCGCGTCGCATCAACGCCCAGGACGGTTTTCGCGATATAGCGGCCATAAAAACGATACGCGATCAGATAAATGCAGACGGAGGCGACAACGATCCAGAGCGCATTGATCTGTTCCCCCCGGTTGAGGGCGATATAGCCCAGGGCAAAAGCTCCCACAACGGAGAGCCCTGCCCATGTAAGGTATTTCCCTGAGTTGTTCATCGTGGTTATCCGTTGTTGTGAAACAGTGAGATGTTACATTTTGTTTCTAGAACAACGGCAAATATTTAACAACTCTGAAACGCAATAATGTGTGGTCAAACCAGAGATTTACACCACAGTGTTAAGCCGATCACTTTCAGCTAAATGACTTACCCCAACACCATCGTACTCAACCTGCAGGTACAGCATCGTCGTCCCTGCTCGTCGAAAACCACGATTTCCCAGCTCTGGTTGGTTCTCCCCAGATGCAGCGGCTGGCACACCCCACGCACCTTCCCCTGCGCCACGGCACGGTGGTGTGTGGCGTTCAGTTCGGTGCCCACGACGCTTTGCCCGTCACGGGTCATCAGAAATCCGGCCATCGACCCCAGCGTTTCCGCCAGCGCGGCTGAGGCGCCGCCGTGCAGCAGGCCAAACGGCTGATGGGTACGCCCATCCACCGGCATCTCGGCCTCGAGCGTGTCGTCGCCGAGGCGGGTATAGACGATGCCCAGATGCGCCACCAGGGTGTTCATGCTGGTCGCGTTCAGCTCGTCGAGCGATAAATGACGTTTCCAGATCATTTACGCCCCCAGCGTGGAGCCGCCGTCCACCACGATATCCTGCAGAGTGATATGGCTGGCGGCATCGGAGGCAAGGAACAGCACGGTACTGGCAATCTCCTGCGGACGGGCGATTTTGCCAAGCGGAATACCAAGCTTGAACTGCTCGCCAAAACCGCGAATGCGCTGCTGCTGTGCATCGTCGTTCGTCCACAGGGTGCGCTGCATATCGGTGTCCGTTGACCCCGGCGACACCAGGTTACAGCGTACGCCGCTGCCCGCCAGCTCCAGGCCGACGGTCAGGGCGAGGCTTTTCAGTGCCGCTTTCGAGGCGCCGTAGGCGCTCATCCCGATACGCGGCGTATGTGCCGCGTCAGAGGCGACGGTGACGATCGCCCCGCCCTGCTGACGGCGAAACTGGCCCATCGTCTGCTGGAACAGGTTGAACGCGCCGCCAACGTTAACCGCGAAGGTCTGCTGCCAGTCCTCCTGCGAGAGCTGGTCCGTCGCCCCCATACGCAGAATACCCGCCGCGTTGACCAGCACGTCCAGGCGTTCAAGCGAAGCCAGCACGCGGCCACACACGTCACTCACCTGCGCGGCATTTGCTACGTCCAGCGTTTCAGTCGCGAAGGGGTAGTCGTCCTGCGGGAAGGCCAGATCGAACCCGGTCACCTGCGCGCCCGCGTCAACAAACGCCAGCGCCGTCGCGTAGCCAATCCCCTTCCCCGCGCCCGTCACCCAGACGGTTTTGCCGCTGAAATCAAATCCCGACATCACTTCACCTCGCGGGAGAGCAGCGCCCACCAGGCGTCGAGGGTAGGATTTTTGGCCAGCATCACGAAGTCGATATCGCCATGCACTTTGCGCCAGCGGGCGGCCAGCGCCATCATGCGCACCGAGTCCAGACCATAGTCGATCAGGTTTTCGTCATCCATCGGCTCATCGGACTCGTCCAGCAGCGGCAGGATCAGCGCGCGCAGCGCCGTTTTCGATGCCGGAATGGACGGCAGCAGCTCGTCGGTCATCACCACGCGGCCTGAACGCCCGGCAACGTAGTTGAGGGACATCAGGTGCTCGTCGCGGGTGAAATCCGCCAGCGCGTCGGCGATAAAGAACGGCTTGATGTCGCGCATAAAGGCATCGGTCGCGGTGGTCATACAGCCGATGTGGGCGTACACGCCGGTAATCAGCAACTGGTTGCGGCCGGTCTCTTTCAGCATCTGCTCCAGCGGCGAACGATGGAACGCGCTATAGCGCCACTTCACCAGCACGGTGTCCGCTTCGTCCGGCGTCAGTTCGGCCACAATACGCTGCTGGTCCGGCGAGCGGGTCAGGCCCGGCCCCCACATGTCGTTCAGCAGGGCGCGGTCCTCATCGCTCTGCTCTTTTGGCTGCGCGGTGTAGTACACCGGAATATTGTGCGCTTTGCAGTACGCGCGAAGTCTGGCGATATTCGCCACCACCTGTTGCATCATGGCGCTGTTTTCGCCCCAGAAATTCAGGAAATACTCCTGCATGTCGTGGATCAGCAGCGCGGCACGTTCTGGCTCGAACGCCCAGTTCACTTTATTGGCTGGCAGTTCTGCAGCGGTCGGCAGCGCGTAAGCGGTTAATTTTGGAATGGCCATACTCTGTTCCTCAGCCCTGTGCCCGTTCAGCCAGCCACAGGCGCAACTGTTTCTTATCAACTTTGCCGACCGGCGTCAGCGGGAGCGCATCCACGCTCTCCACGCGGTCCGGCAGTTTAAACTCGGCAACGCCCTCCTCGCGAAGGAAGCGGCGCACCTCGACCGCGCGCAGGGGCTTTTTCACCACCAGATACGCGCAGCTCTTTTCGCCCAGCAGGCTGTCCTCCATGCTCACCAGCGCGGCGTGGATCACCGACTCATGGCGCAGCAGCAGGTTTTCGATCTCTTCCGCGGCGATCTTCTCTCCGCCGCGGTTGATCTGATCTTTCTCGCGCCCCTGCACGGTGATATAGCCCTGCTCGTCGATGGCGATCAGATCCCCGGAGCAGTAAAAACCTTCTGCATCGAAGGCGCTGGCGTTGTGTTCCGGGCTGTTAAAATAGCCGCGGAAGGTGTACGGCCCGCGCGTCATCAGACGCCCGACTTCCCCGCGCGGCAGCGGATTGCCGTGTTCATCTGCCACCCACACTTCGTCGTCCGGACACATCGGGCGGCCCTGGGTATTGATGATGCGTTCCGGGGCGTCGTCGAGCGCGGTGTAGTTCACCAGCCCTTCCGCCATGCCAAACACCTGCTGAAGCTGACAGCCGATTTCCGCCGGAATGCGCGCGGCAAGCGTGGCGGAAAGGCGCGCACCGCCCACCTGCAGGAGCTTGAGAGATTTAAGCTGTGCGTTCCCCGCGCCGTCGGCAATCGCCTGCAACCACAGGCTGACCGCCGGTGGCACCAGCGAGGTGACGTTGATCTGATGTTGCTCAATTAACGGGAAGCAGAGCGTGGCGCTCGGGTCGCTCGCTAACACCACACAGCCACCCGCCGTGAAAACGCCTAACGATCCCGGCGAACTCATGGCGTAGTTATGCGCCGCGGGCAGCGCGTTCAGATAACGGGTCTTCGCGGTAATGCCGCAAATCTCGTTGCTGCGGCGGATGCTGTAGTCGTAATCGTTGTGCGTGCGCGGGATCAGCTTCGGCGTGCCGGTGCTGCCGCCGGAGAGCTGGAAGAAGGCCACTTCATCGGCGGGCGTCGGGTTCGGGATGAAATGGTCCGCCGGGCGGGCAATCGCCGCGTCCAGGGCGTGTTCGCCCTTATCGCCGCGCAGGAGCACAACGCGTACCGACCGATGCGCATCCACGAAGGTGTTGAGGAAATCATCGCCCGCGAACAGCGCGTGATCGCGATCGGCAATCAGCACGGCGGGTTTGATCTGCATAGCGTAGGCGTTCAGTTCGCTGCGCTGATGGCTAAAGAGCGCGTTGACCGGCGCGACGCCAATGTGCAGCAGCGCAAAGAAGGTCATGTAGAACTCAGCCACGTTGCCGAGCTGTACCAGTGCGGTCTCGCCACGGTGCAGCCCCTGCGCCTGAAGTGCGGACGCGAGGTTGTTCACCGCCTGATTAAAGTTACGATAGGTGATACGCCGATCGCCGTCGATAATCGCCGCGGCATCGCTGTCCGCATGGTCCGTCAGGATGTGGGTCAGCGGCAGATCCTGCCAGTAGCCTTTTTCTCGGTAGCGACGGGCAAAATCCTCCGGCCAGCGGGTAAAGGGAATGGTCATCAGTCTTCCTTAGTGCAAACCAAACACGTTGAGCATGGTGGAAAGCTTCACACCGGTTTCACGCCATTCGCCCACCGGAGAGGAGGCAGGCACAATGCCCGCGCCGGCAAACAGGCGAACGGTATTGTTATGCAGCCGCGCGCAGCGGATGGTCACCACCCACTCGCCGTTCCCTTCGCTGTCGCACCAGCCGACGATGCCGCCGAACAGCTCGCGATCAAACGGTTCCAGCTCGGCAATCAGCGCTTTCGCCGCCTGATGCGGGAAGCCGCTCAGGGCAGGCGTCGGGTGCAGCAGGCAGGCCAGCGTCAGGGCGTTCTCGTTTTCACGCGCCTCGCCCTCCACCGGCGTTGCCAGGTGCCACAGCGTTGGCGTGGTAATGAGCTGCGGAGAAGACGGCATGCTCAGGTGATGGCTGCGCGGTTCCAGAATCGCTTTCATCGCCTGGGTGACCAGGTCGTGCTCGTGGCGATCTTTTTCGGACGCCAGCAGCTTATTACCCGCCTCGCGATCCAATACGTCGTCCGGCTGACGACGCGCGGAGCCTGCCAGCGGCAGCGAGCTAAAGTGCGCGCCCTCTTTACGCAGCAGCAGTTCCGGGCTGGCGCCGAGCAGCACGCCCCCGTCCTCCAGCGGTACGTGGAAGTTAAAACTGGCCGGATTCTGGGCGATAAGGCGCTCCATCAGGGCACCGCTGTCCAGCTTTTTGTCAGCCGCGATATCAATCAGGCGCGACAACACCACCTTGTTCACCTGCGGGGTGGCGGTGAGCGACGCTGCACGCGCGACCATCTCTTCAAACACGGACTGCGCAGGGATCTCGGTGCGTTGTTGCACCTTCAGCGCCTGTGAACCGGAGAAATAACATGCGGATTGCTGACGCGCAGGACGGGAAAAGGTCTGCCAGCGTTGCGGAATAAACAGCGACGACGGCTTGCGGGTATCAAAGGGAATGGCACCCACCATCACCGGATGGGCAATGCCGCTGGCTTTCGCATTCCGGAAAGCCTGGGCTAATTTTTGCTGGAAGTGACCTGCCGGATCGTCGCCGCCGACGGCGGGTTCACTGAAGCGGGCAAAACAGCCGGAGGTGGTAAAACTGCGGTAAGGCGACATAAAGAAAAAGCTGTCTGATAGCAGCGTGGTCGCGGTGTGCTGAACTTCCTCAGCCAGGGACGTGTCCATATCATCCTCCACAAACGATAAAAGAAGCAATAATGATTATCATTTATATTTTCGTCGGCTAACCTAATCCCACAGCGCCCCGCTGTCAACCGTCGGACAAATAACTTATGCGACAAACGCTTGCATCCCTTCCCGGCAACCATGAAAATGAGAAGCATTATCTTCAACAAAAACAGGATGCCGAGCTGTGAATCTTCCCGCCCTTTTCCGTAATGCCCTTTTTTTAACAGGCGTATTTGTTTTAGGCGTTACCTCATCGATTGCCGCCGACTGGCCGCGTCAGGTCACCGACAGCCGTGGCGTTCATACCCTTGAGCACAAACCGACGCGCATTGTCTCCACCAGCGTGACCCTGACCGGCTCCCTGCTGGCAATTGATGCGCCGGTTATCGCCAGCGGTGCGACCACGCCGAATAACCGCGTCGCGGATGCGCAGGGTTTCCTGCGCCAGTGGGGAGACATTGCGAAACAGCGTAAGGTTGCGCGGCTGTATATTGGTGAACCCAGCGCAGAGGCGGTGGCCGCCCAAATGCCGGATCTGATTTTGATCAGCGCCACCGGCGGGGATTCGGCGCTGGCGCTGTACGATCAGCTCTCGGCCATCGCACCCACGCTTATCATCAACTACGACGACAAAAGCTGGCAGGAACTGCTGACGCAGCTGGGCACGATGACCGGACACGAAAAGCAGGCCGCCGAGCGCATTGCCGCATTTGATGAACAGCTCGCCCAGGTGAAGCAGCAGATGACGCTGCCGCCGCAGCCAGTGAACGCCATCGTCTATACCGCTGCCGCACACACGGCGAACCTGTGGACCACGGAATCGGCCCAGGGCAAGCTTCTGCACCAGCTGGGCTTTACGCTGGCGGACCTGCCTGCCGGGTTGCATACCTCGAAAAGCCAGGGGAAACGCCACGACATTATTCAGCTAGGCGGGGAAAACCTGGCGACGGGGCTAAACGGCGAAGGGCTGTTTGTCTTTGCCGGCGACCAGAAAGACGTGGATGCGATCTACGCCAACCCGCTGCTGGCGCATCTGCCAGCTGTGCAGAACAAGCGCGTCTGGGCGCTGGGAACGGAGACGTTCCGCCTGGATTATTACAGCGCGATGTTGGTGTTACAGCGTTTAGAGGCAATTTTCAGGTAATAACTGCGCCCGGTGGCGCTTCGCTTACCGGGCCTACGGGTGCAAAATGTAGGCCGGGTAAGGCGCAGCCGCCACCCGGCAAATCACACCGGAGCACTCTCCTGCCTGAACCGACGCAACTCCACCAAAACCGCCAATAAAATCACGCCAACAACGGCTAACACTAACCCGCTGCTGCTCGCCGAGGCCACCGGGCTCATGACGGCTCCCAGTCCGCCAAGGATCGCCGCACCGATCGCATCCCCCGTCACGTTCTGCGCGGTCCACAAACCGTTAATGCGCCCGAGCATCCCCTCCGGCGTCTGGGTCTGGATCAGGGTGTACTGTAAAAGCGAGCTGATGGCGCTCAGCCAGCCAAAGATCGTCAGACACATCACCCCGAGCGCCCACACCGGCATCAGGCTGAAGAAGCCAATGGCAACAAACGAGGCCAGCGTAGCAAGCAGCATAATCAGCCCCGGACGCCCGCTCTGCGCCAGATGACCGCTGGTCAACGCGCCGCACGCCGCGCCGAGCGGAATGGCGGCGTAGAGAATACCGATTTCCGAGGCGCTCATCTGCCACTCGCCCGCCAGCGCCGGGTACAACACGCGCACCGCGCTCGCCATGGTCAGCAGGCCACCGAGCAGCGCAATGCCGCCAATCAGCGGGTTGCTGAACAGAAAACGAATGGCCGCCATCAGGGACTTCAGCGGATGCTCACGCGGCTGCGGCGGAGGTGGCAGCAACGGCAGGCGCAGCAGCGTCAACGTGGTAATGAAGGTTCCCGCCGCCGCCAGCCCGTAGTTCCACGCCACGTTGCCGGTGGCCAGCAGCAGGCCACCCACCATCGGCGAAATCACCGAGCCGAGGCGCACGGTGAGCATGGTGATCGCCCCCGCCTGCATCAGATTCTCACGCCCCACCAGCGCAGGCGTCGCCGCCAGCAGCGCCGTCACGCCTAGCGAGGCAAAAAAACCGTCCCACAGCCCCAGGGCGTAAATTGCCATCAGCGACGGCTCCGGCAGCAAAGCGTTAATACACAGCCCGATAAAGCCCACGCCACAGGTGCCGCGCGCCAGCAGGATCAGTTTTTTACGCTCGTAGCGGTCCGCCAGCACGCCGCCGACCATCAGGCCGATAAACATTGCGCTGCCGGTTAACGTAACCGATAACCCCACCAGCCAGCTGGAGTGCGTCATGGCCTGGATCTGGACCGGCACCGCCACGCCGAGAAGCCCGAGGGACAAAATGGAGATAAAGCGCGCGATAAAAACGGCGCGATACGCCGGGTGCGTTTTGAGCAGGCTGAGGTTGAGCAGCCAGGATTTTTGATTCATGACAAAGCCTTGAGTCTATTTCTACCCATTCCATGGGCGCACATGCTAACATAGCCAAATAAGATAGATAACGATAATCACTATCATTATCAAATCATGGATGTTGCTATGTCGTTTTCCTCTTCTGCGGTGCGCGCCATTGCCGTGCCCGTATTATTGCTGCTGTTGATCCTTGCGATTGCACTCAGTCTGCTGGTTGGCGCGAAGTCCCTGCCCGCATCCGTTATTGTCGATGCGCTCTCCGGAAGCTGCCAGAGCGCCGACTGCGTTATCGTGCTCGACGCTCGTCTGCCCCGAACCCTCGCCGGACTGCTGGCCGGTGGTGCCCTCGGTCTTGCCGGGGCCCTGATGCAAACCCTCACCCGTAACCCGCTGGCGGACCCTGGTATTCTCGGCGTGAACTCTGGCGCCAGCTTTGCCATCGTGCTCGGCGCGGCGCTGTTCGGATTGACGTCACCTTCTGAGCAACTGGTGATGGCCTTTTGCGGCGCGCTGGCCGCCTCGCTGGTGGTCGCGTTTACCGGCAGCCAGGGCGGTGGACAGCTAAGCCCGGTACGCCTGACGCTGGCTGGCGTAGCGCTCGCAGCGGTGCTGGAAGGCTTATCCAACGGCATCGCCCTGCTCAACCCGGACGTCTACGACCAGCTGCGCTTCTGGCAGGCCGGCTCGCTGGATATCCGTACTCTCGACACGCTGAAAGTGGTGGCGCTCCCGGTCATTATCGCCGCCGCCGTGGCGCTGTTGTTAAGCCGGGCGCTCAACAGCCTCAGTCTTGGCAGCGACACCGCGACCGCACTCGGCAACCGCGTGGCGCGTACGCAGCTGGTTGGCCTGCTCGCCATCACCGTCCTGTGCGGCTGCGCGACCGCCGTGGTCGGCCCGATTGCCTTTATCGGCCTGATGATGCCGCACATGGCGCGCTGGCTGGTGGGGGCCGATCACCGCTGGTCATTGCCGGTCACCTTGCTTGCCACCCCGGCCCTGCTGCTGTTTGCCGATGTGCTCGGCCGTCTACTGGTGCCAGGCGAACTGCGCGTTTCGGTGGTCAGCGCCTTTATCGGCGCGCCGGTGCTGATCGTCCTGGTACGACGCAGACGCGGAGGTGGCGCATGAGGCTTCTGTCCCGTCGTTTAATAACCAGCGTATCTCTGCTGGTTATCGCCACGGTTATGCTGGCGGTCTGGAGCCTGCAAAGCGGTGCGGTCACGCTCGATTTCGTGCAGGTCTTCCACGCCCTCACGGGCAGCGCCCCGCGCAATATCACCCTGGTGGTCACCGAATGGCGACTGCCGCGGGTGGCGATGGCGATTCTGGTGGGCGCAGCGCTCGGGGTCAGCGGCGCGATTTTCCAGTCGCTGATGCGCAACCCGCTCGGCAGCCCGGACGTAATGGGCCTGAATACCGGAGCCTGGAGTGGCGTACTGGTGGCGATGGTGCTGTTCGGCCAGCACCTGACAGCCATCACCTTTACGGCGATGGCGGGCGGTATTCTGACGTCGCTGGTTATCTGGCTGCTTGCCTGGCGCAACGGCATCGATACCTTCCGCCTGATCATCATCGGTATTGGCGTGCGCGCCATGCTGATGGCCTTTAACACCTGGCTGTTACTGCAGGCCTCGCTGGACACCGCGATCTCCGCCGGGCTGTGGTATGCCGGTTCACTCAACGGCCTGACGTGGGGCAAAACCTGGCCCGCCGCACCGTTGATTTTGCTGATGTTTATCGGCGCGCTGCTGCTGGTGCGCCGCATGCGGCTGCTGGAGATGGGCGACGACAGCGCCTGCGCGCTGGGCGTGAGCGTTGAGCGCTCGCGCCTGATGCTGATGCTGGTGGCCGTATTACTGACCGCCGCCTCCACCGCCATCGCCGGGCCGATATCCTTTATTGCGCTTGTCGCCCCGCACATCGCCCGGCGTCTTAGCGGCACCGCGCGCTGGGGATTAACCCAGGCGGCGCTGTGCGGATCGCTGTTACTACTGGCCGCCGATCTCTGCGCCCAGCGGCTGTTTATGCCTTATCAACTGCCGGTGGGCGTGGTAACCGTCAGCCTCGGCGGGATTTACCTCATCGTCTTGCTCGTTCAGGAGTCACGCAAGAAATGACAGACACAACAACCCGCTTGCGCGGCGAAAACCTTACCCTTGGCTACGGCAAAAAAATCATTGCCCGTGATTTAACCGTCGCTATTCCGGACGGCCACTTCACGGCGATTATCGGCCCGAACGGCTGTGGCAAATCAACCTTGCTGCGCACGCTGAGCCGCCTGATGACCCCGGTTGAGGGCAGCGTGTTTCTGGACGGAGAGCAGATCCAGCGCTTCGCCAGCAAAGAGGTGGCCAGGCGCATCGGGCTGCTGGCGCAAAACGCCACCACGCCGGGGGACATCACGGTGCAGGAACTGGTCTCGCGCGGGCGCTATCCGCACCAGCCGCTATTTACCCGCTGGCGTAAAGAGGACGATGAAGCGGTAAACCGCGCGATGCAGGCGACGGGGATTACCGCTCTCGCCCAACAAAGCGTCGATACCCTTTCCGGGGGCCAGCGCCAGCGCGCGTGGATTGCGATGGTGTTAGCGCAGGAAACCTCCATCATGCTGCTGGACGAGCCAACAACGTGGCTGGATATCAGCCATCAAATTGACCTGCTGGAGCTGCTGAGCGAGCTGAACCGCACCCAAGGATATACGCTGGCGGCGGTGCTCCATGATTTGAACCAGGCGTGCCGCTACGCGACGCATCTCATTGCCTTGCGCGACGGTGAGATTGTGGCGCAGGGCGCGCCGAAGGAGATTGTGACGCCGGATCTGATCGCGCAGATCTACGGTATGCGCTGCATGATTATTGACGATCCGGTGGCGGGAACGCCGCTGGTGGTTCCATTGGGTCGGCGGTAATAGCCTGGTGGCGGCTACGCCTTACCCGGCCTACATTCAGCTCCCGTAGGCCCGGTAAGCACAGCGCCACCGGGCATTTGCACTATCCCAACATTTCCCTCAACACCGGCCCAATCTTCTCAAACGCCTGCGGCGAAATGATATCCACGTGGGCGCAATCCTGGCTATGCACCTCAAGCTCCGCCACCCACGGTGCCCAGGCGACCTGCGGATCCATCGTGCGCGTGCGCTCGGCGACAAACAGCGTCGCTTTGCCGTCAAACCGCGCGCTGTGCGCCGTGGTGAGCAGGCGCACCGCATCGGCGTAGTTGCCCTCGATGGCGCCAAACAGCTCGCTGCTGCCCTGCCCCTGCTGCGCGGCGATAAACGCCTGCCGCTCGCGCTCAATTTCCGCCAGCACTGCCGGGTCGAGGCCGTTGGCCTCTTTCTCCGCCCAGTTCTGGGTTTCCGGTGGCCAGGTATCCAGCAGGCCAAGGAACGCCACCTCTTCACCCTGCGCGCGCAAACGAGCGGCAATAGCCTGCGCCAGCGTGCCTCCGAGGGAATAGCCGAACAAATAATACGGCCCCTGCGGCTGCTGCTTAAGCAGCGTATTGAGGTGATGATCAATCACCCCATCCAGATCCGCACACTGCTGCATCGGCCCTTCCGGTCGGGGAGACTGAATGCCGGTGATAGACCAGTGTGGGCTGAGGTGGCGCGCCAGGACGCTGAACTGCCAGGCAAAACCGGACGCCGGATGGAAGCAGAACAGCGTCGGGCCATCGCTTTCACGCAGCGGCAGAACGGCTTCATACCCCAGACGCTGCGCCTGCTCGTCGTTCATTTTTAAGTCCAGCAGCGCACTGAGCTTGCTCACCGTCGAGGCGACCATAATCTGCCCCGGCGTGACCTTGCGGGCGAACGTGCGGCTGAGCTGCGCCGCCAGCCGCATCGCCAGCAGCGAGTGGCCGCCGAGGGCAAAGAAGTCGGCTTCGATATCGTTCACCTCGCAACCCAGCAGCGCGGCAAACGCCTGCGCCACGCCGATTTCGGTGTCCGTTTCCGGCGCGCGTCCGGTGATTTTGCTGGTCAACTCCGGCAGCGGCAGCGCCTTGCGGTCGAGTTTGCCGTTCGCGCTGAGCGGCAGCGCGCTGAGTTGCAGCAGCACCACCGGCACCATATGCGGCGGAAGCTGCGCCTTCAGCGATTCCAGCAGCGCATCGCGATCCAGCGGTAAACCGGATTCGGAGACAACGTATCCCACCAGCTGGCGGGCATCGCCCCCCGTTACCGCCGCCTGGTTGAACACGCAGGCATGCGCCACGGCCTGCGCCACGTCCGGCAGCGACAGCATCGCCCGGTCGATTTCGCCCAGCTCAATACGCTGGCCGCGAATTTTTAGCTGATCATCACTGCGGCCCAGATATTCTACCGCTCCGTTATCCAGCCAGCGGGCGACGTCACCGGTGCGATACATCCGCTCGCCCGGCGCGAACGGGTCGGCGATAAAGCGGCTGGCGGTGAGATCCGGACGCCCCAGATATCCCTGCGCCAGCTGAATGCCGGTGAGATACAGATCCCCCGCCACGCCGAACGGCACCGGGCGCATCATTGCATCCAGAATGCGCAGCCCCGTGTTCCACACCGGGAAACCAATCGGCACGCTATTGCCTTCAACGGCCGCCAGCTCAGGGCCAAACGCCGGATACCAGCTCACGTCCACCGCCGCTTCGGTCGGGCCGTAGAGGTTGTGCAGCGGCGCACGGGTGAGCTGTTCCCACTCGCGGCACAGCCCGGTCGGCAGCGCTTCGCCGCTGCAGAACACCTGCTTAAGCGTCCTGCAGCAGTCGACGTTTTCCGGCGTCAGCGAGGCGACAAACGCCGCCAGCATCGACGGCACAAAGTGGGTCGTCGTGACGCCATACCGGGCGAAGAAGCTCTGCATCGCCTGCGGGTCCCGGTGCGCATCCGGCTCGGCCATCACCAGCTTCGCCCCGGCGATAAACGGCCACCAGAACTCCCAGACCGAGACGTCAAAGCTGCACGGCGTTTTCTGCGCCACCACGTCATTCGCTGTCAGCGGGTAGTGGTTCTGCATCCACTTCAGGCGGTTAACGATGGCGGTATGCCCAACCATCACCCCTTTCGGACGCCCGGTTGAACCCGAGGTAAAGATGATGTACGCCGTCTGCTCCGGTTTCGCCACGCGCAGAGGCTCAGTACCCGCAGCAGGCAAAAGCATGTTGTAACTAAACGAAGCTATGGGCAGTTCGCTAAAGCGCGGAAGCTGCTCATCGGTGGTAATCAGCAGGGACGGCTTTGCGTCCTCCAGCATCATCCGCAGGCGGTCGTCCGGGTAACCGGTGTCCAGCGGTAACCACGCGGCGCCGGCTTCCACAATGCCGTGCAGGGCCAGCGTCAGGAATACCGAACGCGGGAGGACCACCGCCACGCTGTCGCCCGGCTTCACGCCGCGCGCACGCAGCAGGTTTGCCAGCGCGACCACCTGCTCGCGCATCTGGCGGTAGTTCAGCTCGATGTGCGCATCCGCCAGCGCGGGGGCGTCCGGCGTCCTGCTCGCCTGTTCCGCCACCAGCTCCGCGAGCGTGGTGGAGGGTAGCGCCAGCCCGGTGTCATTGATGCGCGCAAGCTGCGCGTACTCTTGCTCAGACACGGTTTCCACTTCCCCACATCGCAGGTCCGGGTTAGCGGCAAACTGCACCAGCATCGCGTTCAGGCGCGCGACGTGACCCTTCAGCGTTGTTTCATCGTAACGCTGTTTGCTGGCGAGAATTTCAATGCTTAATCCGCCCTGTTCGTCCGGGAACAAGGCCAGCTCGAGATCGTTCACCGGTCCGGTCGCCAGCGTGTGGGTGATGGCCTCTACGCCGTCGAGTTCCAGTTGATAATCGAACACCTTAACGTTCAGCACCGGGCCAAACAGGGCTTCATCACCCGCCGCCTTACCGCTGTCGCGGAGAATTTGCTCCGCGTCGTAGCGCTGATGGCGGCGCATTTTTTTCAGCTGGCTCGCCAGACGCAGCGCCAGCCCAGGCAGGCTCTCCTGCGGATCGATATTCACCGCAAGCGGCAGGACGTTGAGCACCGGTCCAGTTGCGGTCAGCGCGACGGAGCCCATGCGGCGCATAAAGATAAACCCGGCGGCGTAGTCCAGACGCCCGGTCAGGCGGCCCAGCCACAGCGCGACCATCGCAAGCGCCAGATCGGTACGCTGAGCCTGCCCTGCAGCCTGCGCAAGCTGGCTAAACGCGCTGCTGTCGGCGACGATTTTCAGGCGCAGGATGTCAGTTGTCGCGGCGCGCCCCGGCAGCGGCGCGGAAGAAAGAGAGACCGGAGGAGGAAGCTTTCTGCGCCGCGCTGCCCAGAAGTCACCGTCGCGTGCATACGCCTCGCTTTCACGATAGCGCTGATACTCTTCCACCACCTCAGCGAAGGGTGAAAAAGGAGATGGCGGCGTGGGGTCGCCCTTTTTCCATGCGGCATAAATGGCGGCAATCTGGCGGGTAATCGCCGGGAAACTGAAGCCATCTACCACTAAGTGATGATAACGCTGATACCAGTACCAGCGTTCTTCCCCCACCTGAATCAGCAGATGAAACGCCAGCGGTTGACCGCTGTCGACGCGCAGGTTCTGGTTGAGATCGGCTTCCATCAGCGCCACGGCGGCATCATGAGAGTCCACGCGAACGATGGACGGTTCCGGCAGCATGACGGTTTCATCCACCCACTGCCACACCTCACCGTTATCTTCGGCAAAACGCATCCGCAGGGTATCGGCCTGCATCATGCCTTCAGCAATGGCTTTTGCCAGCAACGGCGCGTCGATATCGCCCTTTAGCTCAGTGTAGTGCGCCACGCTCCAGGCATTTGGCAGCGCGGACAACTGCTCCGCCATCCAGATACCGGGCTGGGCGGCGACAAGCGGAAGACGGCTCATGCGTTTTCCCCCGCAAAATACGACGGCTCAAGCGTCTGCCAGTGTTCCGCCAGCCACTGCTGGCACACGTCCTGAGGCTGCGCTTCGCATACCACGCGCCAGCCCGCGGGCAATTCGCACTGCTGCGGCCACAGGCTGTACTGCCCCTGGTCGTTTTGCAAAATGACAAACTGTCCCTGCGGACTATCGAAAGGATTGCTGAATTCCATACAGACTCCGTTATTGAATAAGCGGCTGCCAGAGGGTCATCAGCCCCTGCGTCAGCCCACCGCGCCAGCAAAGCGCGTCGTGTCCGCCGTCAACCTGACGCCAGTAAACCTGCTGCGCGTGCAATTCGGCGTAAATCGCCTGATTCACGCGGAAGATAAGCGGTTCGTTGCGCCCGGCCTCAAGGACGATGCGCAGTCCGCGTGCGGTTTTTTCACCCGCTTTAAGCTGCCCGATGAGTAGCCCCTCCTGCTGTGCGCCGCGGTGCGGCCACCAGTAGGAACCGGACTGACTGAGCACGCAGCCAAAGCGCTGCGGCCAGTTGAGGCCCGCATAAAGGGAGGAAAGCCCGCCGAAGCTCTGACCCGCCGCCACGGTACGGTCGGCGCGGTCGCTGAAGGGGGCAATGCATTGTATGTGTGGGAGGAGTTCTTCCTGCACCGCCAGCCAGAAATCGGGGTTGCAGGGCAGCTCGCGGCTGCGGTGTGCGGTATCAATCACATCAATTAAGACATAGACCGCCGGGGGCAGTTTGCCTTCACGGGTAAGCGCGGCCAGCGCGGGCCAGACGGGCATGCTTTCGGCCCAGAACTGGCCATCAAGCAGCACCGCCAGCGGGCGCTCGGGGTTTTCCTCCCCGGTGGTAAAAATCCAGACTCGGCGGCGGTTTTTCAGGCGTGCGCTTTCCCAATCAATGCAGACCGGCGCGTGGTGGGGCGTATCAGGACGATCCCAGCCTGGCTGAACGGGTGCGCCCGGCATTTCCAGCGCCGAAACGGCATGACCGCGGCCACCGCGCCAGCTCTGCGGGTTAAGCGGGTCGGAAACCGCGTGCGGCAGCAATTTACCCCAGCCTTCGCGCAGCGCCATACGGTCCGGACTCTCGCCTTCAAACACCGCGTCGGCAAAATCGTTTTCATTCACGGAAGGGATAAAACAGTAGCTCCCCCGCCACGCGGGACTGAACTCTCCCTCCCACTGCCAGACGTCGGTATCCGGGATGCGTTTGAGGGACTGCGGGCGGGCATTTTGATGGTGATCGGTCACGCCGGTGATATTGAGCCAGACGTGTTTAATCGGTGACGAGGTCTGCGTTCCGTTCGGATCGCGCCACCAGAACGTGACGCGAAATTTACCGTTTTCAGGTTTCAAGTCAGGCCCGCTTTTCGACTGCCACCACGCTTCACTGCCCGTTGTTAACGCCGTCACCCTTATAACCTCATGTTTAACAGTCTTTTTTGTTTCAGGACAAATTTTATTGATAATATTATTGATAACTATTTGCATTTGCAATAGCGTAATGCCCGCGCTGTGGGAAGCGCGTTCATGAATAACCATAAAAGCGGGACGTACAATGAATAAGAAGATTCACTCTCTGGCCTTGCTGGTCAATTTAGGGATTTATGGTGTCGCGCTGCCCGCCATGGCAGACGACAACGCCGCCTCCGCGCAGCACGAAGACACGATGGTGATCACCGCCGCCGAGCAAAATTTGCAGGCGCCGGGCGTATCGACCATCACCGCCGATGAGATCCGTAAAAACCCGCCCGCGCGCGACGTGTCGGAAATCATCCGCACCATGCCGGGCGTGAATCTCACCGGTAACTCCACCAGCGGCCAGCGCGGGAATAACCGTCAGATTGATATCCGCGGCATGGGCCCGGAAAACACCCTGATCCTGATCGACGGTAAACCGGTTACCAGCCGTAACTCCATCCGTCTGGGCTGGCGCGGCGAGCGTGATACGCGGGGCGATACCGGCTGGGTACCGCCGGAGATGATCGAGCGCATCGAAGTGATCCGTGGTCCGGCGGCCGCCCGCTACGGCAACGGCGCGGCAGGTGGCGTGGTCAACATCATCACCAAAAAATTCGACGACCAGTGGCATGGCTCCTGGAACACCTACCTGAATGCGCCGGAACATAAAGATGAAGGTTCCACTAAGCGCACCAACTTCAGCCTGAGCGGCCCGCTGGGCGGCGATTTCAGCTTCCGCATGTTCGGTAACCTGGACAAAACCCAGGCCGACGCGTGGGACATCAACCAGGGCCATCAGTCTGACCGTACCGGCGCCTACGCCAACACCCTGCCCGCAGGTCGTGAAGGTGTAGAGAACAAAGACATCAACGGCGTCGTGCGCTGGGACTTCGCCCCCATGCAGTCCCTGGAGTTTGAAGCAGGCTATAGCCGCCAGAACAACCTTTATGCGGGCGACACGCAGAACACCAATAACGACAACGCGCTGGTGAAGAAAAACTACGGCAAAGAGACCAACCGTATTTATCGCCAGAACTTCGCGGTGACCTGGAACGGCGGCTGGGATAACGGCATTACCACCAGCAACTGGGCGCAGTACGAACACACCCGCAACTCCCGTCTGGGCGAAGGGCTGGCTGGCGGGACGGAAGGTCTGTTTAACAGCGATAAATTCACCGACACCGATCTGGCCGACGTGATGCTGCACAGCGAAATCAATCTGCCGATTGATTTCCTCGTTAACCAGAATCTGACCCTGGGCACCGAGTGGAACCAGCAGCGCATGAAGGATTCGACCTCCTTCACGCAAACCCAGCAGGGCGGCACCATTCCGGGCATGAGCAACGACCGGAGTCCGTACACCTCGGCGGAGATTTTCTCCCTGTTTGCGGAGAACAACATGGAGCTGACCGACAGCACCATGCTGACCCCTGCCCTGCGCTTCGATCACCACACCATCGTCGGCAATAACTGGAGCCCGTCGCTTAACCTGTCGCAAGGTCTGGGGGATGACTTCACGCTGAAGATGGGTATTGCGCGGGCTTACAAAGCGCCAAGCCTGTATCAGACCAACCCGAACTATCTGCTCTACAGTAAAGGCCAGGGTTGCTACGCAAGCGGCGACGGCGTCGGCTGCTACATGATGGGCAACGACGATCTGAAAGCCGAAACCAGCATCAACAAAGAGATCGGTCTGGAGTGGAAACGCGACGGCTGGCTGGCGGGCGTGACCTGGTTCCGCAACGACTACCGCGACAAGATTGAAGCGGGCTATGCGCCAATTGGCCACACCTCTTCCGGTAAGGTGCAGACGGATATTTACCAGTGGGAAAACGTCCCGAAAGCGGTGGTTGAAGGGCTGGAAGGCTCCCTGAACGTGCCGGTCAGCGACACGATCAACTGGACCAATAACATCACTTACATGCTGCAGAGTAAGAACAAGGAGACCGGCGACCGTCTGTCGATCATTCCAGAGTACACGCTAAACTCGACCCTGAGCTGGCAGGTGCATCAGGATGTGTCGCTGCAGTCGACCTTAACCTGGTACGGCAAGCAGCAGCCGAAGAAGTACAACTACAAGGGTGAACCGGTGAGCGGGTCTGAGAAAGACGAAGTTAGCCCGTACAGCATCGTTGGCCTGAGCGCGACCTGGGACGTGACCAAAAACGTCAGCCTGACCGGCGGCGTGGATAACGTCTTCGACAAGCGCCAGTGGCGTGCGGGTAATGCCCAAACCACGGGGAATGCCACCACCGGCGCGTATATGTACGGTGCGGGAGCGTATACGTATAATGAGCCGGGTCGCACGTGGTATATGAGTGTGAATACGCATTTTTAAGGCACTGAAGTAAACCTTCCCTCTCCCCTCCGGGGAGAGGGTCAGGGTGAGGGGAAACCATGAACACAACCCACAGCACGTTCATTCTCGCCGATCGCACCGTTCACCGGGTCACCTTCGACCCCACCACTTTTACCGACGCCGATCTCCTCTGGCTTCCCCATCACGCAGAGCTTTCAAACGCCGGACGCAAACGCAAAGCCGAGCATCTTGCCGGGCGCATCGCCGCCGCGCACGCCTTACCGGGAAACACCGTACCCGGCATCGGCCCCAGCGGGGAACCGCGCTGGCCACAGGGAGTGTCTGGCAGCATTACCCACATCAGCACGCAGGCGATGGCTGTCGTTACGCACGACCACCCTGCGCTTATCGGCATTGATTGCGAAACGATCCTCCCCGAAAACGAAGCCCGGGAAATCAAAGACGGCATTATTGATGCGCAGGAAGAGAGTGTCCTTTCCCGCTCGGGTTACTCGTTCACCCTCGCCCTGACGCTGGTGTTTAGCGCCAAAGAGAGCCTGTTCAAAGCCCTCTTTCCGCAGGTGCAGGCCTGGATGGGTTTTGACAGCGCCCGCGTCACGCAGCTCGTCGATAAGACGCTTACGCTGGCATTGACCTGCCAGCGCGCGGGCTATCCCGAAGGCACCGCCTTTACCGTTCACTGGCAACAGCACGGCGAACAGGCGATCACCCTGCTGTCACACTCTCCTGTCGACGGGCCTTCACGCTGGTGACCACAAACGTCACGATAAACACGACCGCGAACAGCACGACGATGTTCGGGGCAGGCGCGCTGTCGAGATAAAACGACGCATAGACGCCGCTTACGGACACGAGCGCGGAAACGGCTACCGCCACCAGCAGCGCCATGTGGAAGCGCCGGGTGATCAGCACCGCCACCGCGCCGGGCGCAATGAGCAACGAAATCGACAGAATAATCCCCACCGCTTTCAGCGTCGCCACGATAGTCAGCGAAACCATGCACAGTAATCCATAGTGCAGCCAGCGAGTGCGCAACCCGCTCGCCTGCGCCTGCTGATAATCAAAGCAGAACAGCAAAAAGTCCCGCCACTTCAGGCCAATCACCAGCGCAATCAGTCCCGCCACAATCCCGCTTTGCAGAATGTCCATCCCGTTAATACCCAGCATATCGCCGAACAGAATATGGTCGAGATGCACCTCGGGTTTGACGGCGATGTAGAGGATCAACCCGGCACCGAACATGCCGGAAAAGACGATCCCCATAACCGTATCCTGCTTGATGCGGCTGTTATCTTTCAGGTATCCGGTGGCGACCGCGCAGAACAGACCGGCAACGAATGCGCCCAGCGCCAGCGGCAGCCCCATCATCCAGGCCAGCACGACGCCGGGAAACACCGCATGGCTCATGGCGTCGCCCATCAGCGCCCAGCCCTTGAGCACCAGAAAAACCGACAGCAGCGCGCAGGGCACGGCGACCAGCAGTGAAATCAGCAGCGCGTTGTTCATAAACGCAAACTGGAAGGGTTCAAGGAGCAGCGCGATCATGGGTGGACCTCCTGCGCCTGACGCGCCCGGCGGCGGCTGGCGAGCAGCCCGTGCTTCGGCGCAAAGACGAACGCCAGCAGGAACAGCAGCGTCTGGGCGACCACGATAATACCGCCGGTCGCGCCGTCGAGATAATAGCTCGCCCATGCGCCAAGGAAGCTGGTAATGCTACCCATGGCGACGGCAATCATCAGCAGTCGCGGGAAGCGATCGGTCAGTAGCCACGCGGTCGCGCCGGGCGTGACCACCAGACAGATCACCAGAAATGCGCCGACGGTTTGCAGCGCAGCCACGGTGGAAACCGCCAGCAGGGTAAAGAAAAGGATCTTCAGACGTTCAGGACGCAGACCGATGGCGCGGGCGTGGTTCTCATCAAAAAAGGTCACCATCAAATCTTTCCATTTGAACAGCAGAACAAGCATCGACACCACGCCGATAATCGCCAGCTGGACGATGTCTTCCGGGGCAATGGCGAGGATATTCCCGAGGACGATAGTCTGAATATTCACCGAGGTCGGGTTGAGTGAGACCATAAACAGCCCGAGACCGAAAAAGGAGGAGAAGATCAGCCCGATGATGGCGTCCTCTTTCAGGCGGCTGCGCTGGTTGAGAAACAGCATGCTGCCCGCCGCCAGCCCGCCCGACAGGAACGCCCCCAGCGAAAACGGCAGCCCGAGCATGTAGGCTCCCGCCACGCCCGGTACGATGGAGTGCGAGAGCGCATCGCCAATCAGCGACCAGCCTTTGAGCATCAGATAGCACGAGAGAAACGCGCACAGCCCGCCCACCATCGCCGAAACCCACATCGCGTTCAGCATGTACTCGTAGCCGAAGGGTTCCAGAAGTACGCTCATTTTACCTCCTGACGGTGCGTCACGAAGGGGCGTTCATCGTCGGTAATAATGCGATCTTCAGAGCCGCTGAGCACTACGTGGCGCAGCACGCCGCTGAAGGCGCGTTCCAGATTTTCGGCGGTAAAGGTGGTTTCCGTCGGGCCGCTTGCCAGCACGGTACCTTTGACCATGACCGTGTAATCGCAAAACTCGGAGACGGAGCCTAAATTGTGGGTCGATACCAGCATGGTTTTGCCCTCATCGCGCAGTTCCCGCAGCAGGGTGATAATTCTGGCTTCAGTTTTAACATCCACGCCGGTAAACGGCTCGTCGAGCAGGATCACCTCGCCCTGCTGGGCAATCGCCCGCGCCAGAAACACGCGTTTCTTTTGCCCGCCGGAGAGCTCGCCAATCTGCCGATGGCGCAGCTCAAGCATATCCACGCGCTTCAGAGCGTCGGTGACGATCTGCCCATCCTGCGCTTTTGGCCGACGCAAAAAACCCATATGTCCGTAGCGGCCCATCATCACCACGTCTTCCACCAGCACCGGGAACGACCAGTCAACCTCTTCCGACTGCGGCACGTAGGCGACCATGTTCTGACGGAGCGCCCGGTGAGGCGGTAATCCCAGAATAGCGATCGTGCCGCTTGCCGCCCGTACAAAGCCCATCACCGCCTTAAACAGCGTAGATTTGCCGGAACCGTTCACACCTACCAGTGCGGCAATCGAACCGCCCGGCACGCTGAACGAGGCATCACGCAATGCGGTATGACCGTTACGGTAGGTCACGGTCAAATCGGTTACGACAATCCCCTTCTGCATGGTTACTCCTTCATGCCGTCACGGATGCCCTGCACCAGCGTGCGGGTCGTGACGTTCAACAGATCGATATAGGTCGGCACCGGACCGTTTTCCGCGCTCAGGGAGTCGACATACAGCACACCGCCGTAATGGGTATCGGTTTCCCGTGCCACCTGGCGCGCGGGTTTATCGGAGACGGTACTTTCGCTGAACACCGCCGGGATGCGATGTTTTTTCACCAGATCGATAACCTTGCGCACCTGCTGAGGCGTGCCCTGCTGATCGGCGTTGATCGGCCACAGGTAAAGCTCTTTCAGGCCCAGATCCCGCGCCAGATAGGAGAACGCCCCTTCACTGGTGACCATCCAGCGCTTATCTTCCGGGATCTCCGCAACCTGCTTACGCAGCGGTTCGAGGGTGGCGGTGATCTTCTGCTTATAGGCTTCCGCGTTGCGCTGATAGGTCTGCGCATTCGCCGGGTCGTACTTCACCAGCGCGTCACGAATGTTATCGACGTAAATCAGGGCGTTATCCGGAGACATCCACGCGTGCGGGTTGGGTTTGCCGTTATACGGCCCTTCCCCGATCCCCATCGGCGTAATGCTTTTGGTGACAATTACTTCCGGCACGCCGTTCAGATGCTGATAAAACCGCTGGAACCACAGTTCCAGATTCATGCCGTTCGCCAGAATCAGCTGCGCCTTTTGCGCGCGTTTGATATCGCCCGGCGTGGGCTGGTACTCATGGATTTCAGCGCCCGGTTTGGTGATGGAAGTGACTTCTGCGGCGTCCCCCGCCACGTTTTTCGCCATATCAGCGATAACGGTAAAGGTCGTGATGACCTGGAATTTTTCAGCCGCCTGCACACCCGCGGTGGCCGCGGTCAGTAGCAGCGAGCTGAACAACAGACGCTTCAATCCTTGCAGTAGGTGCATCGCAGAACTCTCCTGAAGTGGTTAAAAACATACCGAAATTAGCCTTAGCTATATTGTATAGCACAGGCTATAATCAAATGAAAATAGTTATCATTATTGATTTTGGCGCGACGGGTGACGCTGCGCGAAACTGGTGCCGCCGCCCCGTCCTTTACGATGACAAAACCTTTTGTCTTCACCTTAAAAAGCATTCGTTTCGATGAGACTATAACCCCTTCAAAAAACGCGTATTACCACCAACTTTGCGAATTTAGCGCGCGGAGAAAGCCGTCAGCAAAACCTGCGTTAGGCGCTGAATACCAGCAGGACGCGCCAGCACTTCGACACCCCCTTTATTGAACACCTGAACGGCGTGGATTTTGAGAAGCGCGAAGTGGTGAAAATCCGCAATCGCTATGACGCGAGCGTGCCGGCGATGGTAGGTGCGCTATCGCGCCTGAAGCCGGTCTTCGTTGAAGATGCGAAAGGCTGGCCTGGGAGTTTGCCCGCATCCTTAACCAGGAGGCGAAAGAGCTTGAGGCGGCGGGCGTGACATTATCCAGTTCGACGAACCGCGTTTAACGTCTTCTTTGACGAGGTGAGCGACTGGAACGCGCGGCACCACGCTGAGCGCGGGGGCAGAAATTGTGCGCAGGGAGCTGCTGGGGAAATAAGCACAACGTTCAGACAGGGGTAAAGGGGGCCAGATGGCCCCCTTTCGCTTATCGCCGCGAATAATGTGCTAGCGGTAGGTCAGGGTGAAGGACGCCGTGGCGCTCACCGAGCCTGACCGCGCATTCGCTGAAGTCATGTAATACGCGGCCTTGAAGGGAATATTCACCACCTCCCCCGGCGAGGTGGTCGTGCCGTATTTAATTAACTTGCCGAACTGTACCGGCGCATCATTATATTTCAGCTGAATGCCCAGGCCTTTTGCCGTCGAGCTACTGTTTAACCCCAGGACGCCGTTGGCAGCATCGGCAAGCGGGCTGACGTTATCCAGCGTTACATTCACCGCGGTCTGTTCACCACAAATAAGCGGGATGGAAAACGTTACCGGATTCTGGGTGCTGCCCACGCCTTTAAACTTCGGCAACAGCGCAATCCCCATATTGATATTCAAATTTTTATCCTGAATCTGACAGGATGCAGTGCTGATGTTCATCGGCGAAAAGATATATTTATAAAGCGGCAGGCGTTTAATATTATTACTGACCGGCGTGCTGTATTCCATATTTAGCGTCAGCGCCGGTATTGAGCCCGTCGCGGGGGTAGTGCTGGTTTTAATCAGCTCGAAGGTATCCGTGAACGTTGATACGCCATTCTGGAGGATCCCTCGCCTCCAGCTCGCATTATTGAGATTCATCCGGGTGACAAACTCGCTGCTTTGCGTGGTGCTGGAAAAGTTCTTCCAGCGGATGCCGATGCCCGGAACCTCCGTCGCCCGCACGTTGGCCAGCGGCGAGGCGCCATAATCCGCATTCGTCCCCGAGAGCTGAATAAACCACGAGCCATCATATCCAATTTGCTGGCCCTCAGGATCGCACGTCATGGGGTTAACGGTGGTTATCGTCGCTAAAACCGTTCCAACGGGCGCATCCCGCTGAACGACAATATTCCGATCTACGTTCACCGCGACGTCGTTTGCAGAACACAGCGCAAAAGCATTCAGAGATATGGCGCTTCCCACTGCAGCCGTCGCGATTTTCATTACGGTAGACATCATATGTTCCTTCATTTAGGTGAGGCTTAGGCCTTCTCTCGCCAAAGTCATCATGCGCATCGAGGCCATGAGAAATTTAACGGCATGCCGCGGTGGTACGCTGAATTTTCCCCGGTAAGGCGTTCAAGGTTATTTTGGCGCGGCAGGTTTTCGCCCCCCACCTTACAGTGATAGTGTCCCCATCATTCAGGCCGCTCATATAAACCTCGCCATCGCTTCCCACAATGCTCATCGTGTCGCTTTCGTTAAGCTTTACCATTGCGCCAAAGGGCACCGGCGAGTTTTGATACAGGAGCGTTATCAAGGCCCTGTACCCCGTTCGCGCGTTGAATGTGGCGCGCACCACGGCACCGCGCGTCGGCACAACGTTGACCACGGATTCGGCCACATCCACGTCCGGTCCCAGCGAGCCGGTGTCTATCGCAATCCGGTTTTCCTGGTAGGCGCTGGCATAGGGCACCACCGCGTAGCCGCGCCAGTCCGTTCTAACGCCGGGGTTGTTGCGTACCCTTACGCCGGGCGCGCCCTGCGCCTCCAGCAGCACAACGGTATCTCCCAGCGGCTGCGAGAAGGTCACGCCGTGTTCATGACCCACGATCCCCCCCTGCAGGCCGAAGTTCAGCTGGCTATTCTGTCGGCTATGGTTGTAACCCGCGCTCACGGTGCCGTAGCCGCCCTTATAGGTTCCACTCACGGCGCTTCTCGACTCCCCGCCCGACGAGGTATAGCCCTGCTGGACCAGGTAGCTCAGGTTGTTATCGGCAAGCGCGGTGCCGCTCAGCCCCACCTGATGCGTTTCAGGACCGTTCTTTTGCATATTCACGCTGTAGCTGGCCCAGCTTTGCGGTAGCCATTTGCTCAGCGGCACCTGCAGGCTAAAGGCCAGAATCTGGTCCTTACGGTTTTTGCCCGGCGTTTCACTGTAGGTGTAGCCGAGCGAGTAGTTGATGTCGCTGATACTGGTGTTAAAGCCGGTGCTGACGTTGCGCTCATAGCCTCGCTTGCTCCAGTAGTCCTGCTGATAGGCCGAAATATAAAAGTTTCCCCAGCTCTGCAGCGACTGGCTGAGGTTGAGCTGCAGTCGGCTTCGCTTGTTGTAGCGCTGGCTGCTAAATTCATTCACTTCCTGGAAGGTATAAAACCCTTCCGTAGAGTAGCGATAGCTGGCGAGCGTCACGGTGGTAGCGGTCGTGGCCACCGTTTTCGAATACTGCACGCGATAGGACTGCCCGCGGCTGCGGCGTTTTTTCTCATCATCAAGCTGGCTGTCGGCAACAGTAACGTCAGCCGACAGCGAGCCAATGTCGCCAAAGCTGAGACCCGTACCGAGCACGCCAGACGCATAGTTGCTCGCCCCCAAAACGCCACCGTACAGTGTGAGATGATTGGAGAGGCCATAGGCCAGCGTGCCCAGCCCAAATGAGGGGGTTTCCGCGCCATGCTTCGTTGTTCGATACTCCCCTGCGCTCAGCGCATACTTCACGCGGCCTTCCCGCAGCATGACGGGAACCGCAGAGAATGGCTGCACGAAATGCTGGACGCTGCCGTCGGCTTCGGTGACGACAATGTCCAGATCGCCGCTCGCCGAGGTAGGATAGAGATCGCGAATTTCAAAGCTGCCGGGCGCCACGTATGTTTGATAAACCGTGTAGCCGTTTTGCTTCACGGTGACCGTGGCGTTGGTGCGGGCGATCCCTCGAATGACAGGAGCGAAGCCGCGCATGCTCTCCGGCAGCATGGTGTCATCAGAAAAAATCTGCGCACCGCGAAACATCACGCTGTCAAACACGTCGCCCGGGGTACTGGTTTCCCCCACCTGGAACTGCCCCCTCAAAAACTGGACGTCGCGGCTCAGGGTCGTATTCAGCGACGAAAACGACTGTTTCCCGTTGTTCTTGGTCACGGTGCTGTAGTTGCGCAGGCGCCACGGCCCCGCGTTAATACCGCTTTGCAGGTTGGTATAAAGCTGATCCTGCGTCTCACCGTCCCGGCTCCAGCTGCGCGACCCGTTGATGCTGTAATTGACCAGCAGCGCAGAAATGCCCTGGTTCCAGAGCGACGGATCAACGGTGCCGCGCGCGCGCGCGTTGAGCGCCGATTGCGGGATAGAGATGTCCAGCCTCTGCCTGTCAAAATCCAGCCGGGCGGTAGCGTCCGGTATGAATGCGCCGGGGTCGGTAATAATCGTCTCGACCGGAAGCATGGCTAATTCAGGAAATGCTTTAACCCTGACGCCGAGCGACTCAAGCTCTCTGCGGTTAAGTTCCGGCGCCAGCCCGATGCCGTTTACAGGAACAAAAGAGATATTTTCCGTTCGGATATAATTTTCATTAAGCCAAATTTCTACCCTGTAGGTGCCGGGTAACTGCTCTCCGCGCTCGAAGCGGCCCAGATCGATGCCCTGGGAAGTCGAGTGTATTTTTTCAAGCGCATCAGCCATAAAATAGAGTTCGCCCGCGCCCGCGGGAAAAACGCCCGAAATAAAAAGCGCTATCGTCGAGAGTCGACTTACGCGGTGAGGCCACGAGCCAGAGAAAAAACCATATCGGGAATAAGAAACAATATTCACTTTGCTTACCTGCGCGAGTGACATAGCGTGTTGTTAATATTTTTTATTTCAGCATCTGGCGCTTTTCTGTCGTTACGCCACCAAAATCATTTATGGCTTTCCACGCCACCTGCTTTCCACTGCCGGCGACCGTTACGGAACTCAAGGGGGAAATCATTGGCGGCGGCGCGATCGTTTTATTGCCAACCGTTAATGAATAAAGAGAAACGTAGAACGGCGTCGGATTATTAATCACCAGGCGTTCGCCGCGCGGTTCAAACGTCAATCGCGTCCATGCCTCACCCGCATTTTCCGACGCTAGAGCCGCAGGCCGGTAGAAAAGCTTCATGCGCGTCTTAACGGCAATAAGCAGCCTGTTCTCATCTGACCGGGTCATTGAGGGAATTGATTTTACGTTAAGCCAAAATACAGACTCTCGGTTTTCAGGCAGCGACGTCTCGCCGGTATAAATGACCCGCAGCGTATTTTCATGACCACCGTCGAGGCGGAACAGCGGTGGCGTGACGATAAAAGGAACCTGCTCCTTCGAGTTTTCGCTTAATTCAATCCATGACTGAATTAAATAGGGGACAGCATCCTTACTGTTACTCACAGGGAGTGAGGCTTCGTTTTCAGCTCCATTATAAATTAAGCGCGTTCCGCCAACGGTTATGCTGGCCTGGCCCGGCAGGGAGAGTAGGCAAGTGCCTAATAATACAATCGTTCGAATAAGTTGACTCATCATACTTCCCCGATATTCCAGCAGGAAAAAATGGGGCGTACCCTGGGTACGCCCGGCTTATTACTGATAGGTAATGGTAAAATCTGACGTTGCGTTTGCCGTACCCGCAACTACGGCAGCCTGCGTTGCCTTATATTTCGCCACGAAGGTCATTTTGTTGCTGTTAGCAGGATCTTCGCCTGTGCTGGTGTCAAGCGTGATGCTCTTAGACTGGGTCGCCAGCGGGATTGCGGTGATGCCATCTTCTTCATAGAACGCCACACCGACGCCTTTAGCCGTTTGACCGCTGTTCAGCGCAAGAATATTGGTGTCGCTGCTGTCCGCCGTGCCGTCAAACTTAACGGAGGCAGAGGTGACGGCCGCAGGGCAGTTATTCAACACAATGCTAAAGCGGGTTGCGGCAGCAACGGCCCCGGCCGCGTTGAACGAGCTCTTTGGAATTTTACCAAGGTTAACGGTCTGGTTCGCCGTATTGGTATCAATCGTACAGGCAGAATCCAGAATGGTGCCTGTAAAGTTGATCTGTCCATCGGCTGCACTGGCGGCAAAGGTTATTCCAGAAACGGCTGCTGCCATAACCATATTTCGAATGACACTGTTTAACTTCATTTGCATAGCTATATATCCTTAGGATTGAAGGTATCTGCGCAACGTTCACTGTTGCGCAGGAAGAGCGGAACTGGACCGCTAAATTTATGTTCGTTTAAGCCAATAAATAGACGTTATATCGTTATGAGCATCTCAGGCTTTGCGATGATAAAAGTAAAATAAGTTGTTTCATCTCCAGACCATTGCCTAACGCCAGTCGACTTCTAACATAGTAATTTTTGTTAATTTCGTATTTATTTTTAATTCGGCACTGGCTCGTCGATTTATCATAAATTTTCAGGAGAAAGTTCAAATGGTCGTCCGACAGTCGCGTCGACAGCCTCTGATACAGCACGTCTTTTAATACGCAGGGGTTTTCATTCGCCCGATGTTTAGAGGCGCGCTCGCACAGCTGCTTGAGATCCTTAAGCGTAGTAACAAGGCGGAAGAATTTTAAAAAGCCGTTCTCCGCATTGTTCTCTGGCGCAATAAAATAGGTAAGGCGCATTAATCCCCTCGCCGCAAGGCGATAATAGAGCCATCGGATATTCTCGCTACTTTCTCCTATTGTATCGATGAGAATGTAAGATTTATCCAGAATGGTCGCGCTTACTAAGAACTCCAGCCGATTGTCAAAATAAAATATTTCTCTATTGGCGGAGTTCAATGTTTTAATTGCCTGCCTCATGGCAAAGTTTCTTGAAAAAACTAATAGCACCGTCAAAACTCATTCCTTATGAAATTTATCATCGTCAATGTGAAGAAGGTTTTACAACATATATCCGTTCTAACGAACCGCAGTCGATTTTGTACGCTTTCCCATAGATTCTGGTAAAAGGATATCGTTCAAAGCCCACGGTATTAAATGCGTTCTGGATTTTCTTCATCATGGACAACAAATAGGATTTCGAGCACCGTAGTCCATAATCATCAAACACGTGTATGATGATGTCATTATCGTAGACAATTTCGTTATCCATCCCCGCCAGGAGATACTCGAACAGTCTTGCTTTCGTCATGCCGAATCTTTTAATACGTCCATTCTTGATATTGATAAGCGTTCTGGTTGAAAGCCGGTACTCAAGATGATGAAAAATCGTGTATCCATACAGAAGCTCGTCAGAGACAAAAGGCACAAAGACTCCTTAGAAGTTTATCATTCTCATTTCCATGTCGGCGTCTTCTCCATTCGAAAGGGTTTCGGTGTTCATCTGATGCACTGAAATGTTATTAAAATGAAGAAAATGTGACAATGAGACTAATTTATCAAAGCAAAACACTGTAAAAAATATTAAATGCGATATAAAAAACCACTTAATTTTATTTTTTAAGTTTAAAAACACAAATGTTTCATTTATGTTTTTCATTGCCGCACACAGAAACAAAAATTTCACATCAATATATTTATCTAAAATTAACGAACAATTAGCAATAAAACCCACAAAAAATAAACATTTATTTATAATCAATAAGTTACAAGGATATCCCACCCCTGTTAAACCTAGTCTTAATAGGGTTAAATTAGGATTTTTCGTGACATCTTTTACGATTTTCCCAAGTGAAAACTGACAAACACTGAACATTCTTTACATTAAAAACAGTCCAGGCAGTTCCAAAACTCGCATTTAAATAAATAAAATCAATAACTTGAGTTATTAACCGTTCCCAGATCAATTTTCTCGTCGCAAATTAACAATAATGGTCGCGGCTTCATGCAGGCAAAAAAAAGGGCAAGGTTTGCTAACAACCTTGCCCGTAGATCATCGGAAGACGTTTGAAGGAAATCAGGTATCCGGGAACATCACGCTATTCCCCGGCGCTTCCCTGTGCAGATGGATAAAGTTCAGGTGGCGTTCGTACTGGTCCAGAATGTCCGTAATCACCTGCTCCTTGCTGTAGTCCATCAGGTCGTTCCCCTGGCTACCTTCCAGCAGGAAGGTCTCCAGCCGGTAATAGGTCGACTTCCCGCTGCGCGCCCGGTAGGTAAACCCGGGCACGGAATACTGCTGCGGCCAGATCTGGTAGACGAAGTTTTGCTCGTCGCCCATGTGCACCAGCAGATCCAGGTGCCCCAGATTTTCGCCTTCATCCGGCGGCAGATTTTTCAGCTCCACGTAGGCACCCCGCAGGCGCAACTCCTGTGCGACTTCCTCCATCGCCGGGAAGCAGACCGTCTCCATCATCTGTTTGGTGTAGCGCGTGCCCGGGTAGTTCATCAGGCGCGACAAGCGCTTTTTCCAGCTCAGCCTGTCCTGCGCGCCCATCGGACGCGGCGCGGTATCACGGCTGGCGCTGACGCGGCGGTAGTCTTCCACTTTGAGCGATTTATACAGCCCAGCCATCACGAAGAAGATGACGAAGCTAAACGGCAGGCCCATGATCACCGTCGTGTTCTGCAGCGCCGAAATACCGTTGGTCATCAGCATACCGAGCGTCAGAAGACCGATGGCGACCGACCAGAAGATGCGCAGCCAGTTCGGCGCGTCGCTGTTGATGTCCTTCAGCTTCGAGGTGAAGTTGCCCAGCACCAGCGCGCCGGAGTCCGCTGAGGTGACGTAGAACAGCAGCCCGGTGATGGTCGCCACGGAGGCGCTAAAGGTGAACGCCGGGTACTGCGCCAGCAGGCTGTAGAAGCCGCGCTCCGGGTGCGCCATCGCTTCCTGAGCAAAACCCGCATTGCCGTGGATGATCTCGTGCAGCGCGCTGTTGCCGAAAATCGACAGCCACAGCAGGGTAAAGGTGAACGGGATAATCAGCGTGCCCATCACAAACTGGCGGATGGTGCGCCCGCGCGAAATTCGCGCCAGGAACAGGCCGACAAACGGCGACCACGCAACCCACCACGCCCAGAAGAACAGCGTCCAGTTATTCATCCACTCCACCGGACGGTCGAAGGCGAAACTGTTCAGCGTCATCCCCATAAAGCGGTTCACGTAGTCGCCCACGTTGAGCACCAGCGCGTTGAGCAGGAACGAGGTGTCGCCCATAAACAGCACGAACAGGATCAGGCCCAGCGCCAGCGCGACGTTCAGCTCGGAGAGCACGCGGATGCCCTTGTCCACGCCGGAGGTCACCGAGATGGTGGCGATAATCACGGAGAGCGCAATCAGCGCCGCTTTCGCCGCCATTGAATCCGGAATATCAAACAGCACGCTTAGCCCGTAGTTGAGCTGCACCACGCCGATACCGAGCGTGGTCGCGATGCCGAAGATGGTGCCAATCACTGCTGCGATATCAACGGTGTGACCAATCGGCCCGTTAATTTTTTTGCCAAAAATCGGGTACAGCGCAGAGCGGATAGTGAGGGGCAAATTATAACGGTAGCTAAAGTATCCGAGCGCCATCCCCATCAGGGCGTACATCGACCAGCCCGTCAGGCCGTAGTGGAACAGCGTCCAGACCATCGCCTGGCGCGCGGCCTCCATCGTCTGCCCTGCCCCTTCCGGCGGCTGCATATACTGCGTGACAGGTTCAGCCACGGAGAAGAACATCAGGTCGATGCCGATACCCGCAGCAAACAACATTGCGGCCCAGCTCAGCAAACTGAACTCGGGCTTGGACTGCTCTGGCCCAAGCTTCACCGAACCGAAGCGCGAGCAGGCGATGCAGACCACGAAGACAATATAGAGCGTCGCCGCCAGCAGATAGTACCAGCCAAAGGTCTTCGACACCCAGTTCAGGGTGCGCCCAATCCACTCGGCGGAAAAATCACGAAAGAAGATCGTCGTCAGGGAAAACAACAAAATCAGCCCGGCGGAAGTATAAAAAACGACCGGGTTGATTTTGTCTTTTTCTCTGTCTTGTGAAAGGTCTGTCATCCAGTATCCCCACTGTTTTTGTAACTATTAAAATCCAAATCAGCAACAATTAAGACACATTTTATATTGAACGTCCAATCAAAAACCGCTTTAATGTATTACCAACGCTGATGAATGGAGTGGCAACAATGCCCAAAGTGGGGATGCAGCCGATCCGGCGCAGGCAGCTTATTAACGCCACGCTGGAAGCAATAAATGAAGTGGGAATGCACGACGCAACCATCGCACAGATCGCCCGTCGGGCGGGCGTTTCCACGGGGATCATCAGTCACTATTTCAAAGACAAAAACGGTCTGCTGGAAGCGACCATGCGCGACATCACCGGGCAGTTGCGCGATGCGGTATTAAGCCGCTTGCACGCCCTGCCGGACGGCAGCGCGGAGCAGCGATTACAGGCGATTGTCGGCGGCAATTTTGATGAAACCCAGATCAGCAGCGCGGCAATGAAAGCCTGGCTGGCCTTCTGGGCGAGCAGCATGCACCAGCCGATGCTCTACCGTCTGCAGCAGGTCAGCAGCCGCCGCCTGCTGTCGAACCTGGTGTACGAGTTCCGCCGCGAATTGCCGCGCGAGCAGGCGCAGGAAGCGGGCTACGGGCTGGCGGCACTGATCGACGGGCTTTGGCTGCGTGCCGCACTGAGCGGCAAACCGCTGGATAAAACGCTGGCCCAGTCGCTCACCAGCCACTTTATCAGCCAGCATTTACCGACCGAATAACCGAGGAGAAAGTATGTCCCGAATGGCAGAACAGCAGCTTTATATCAATGGTGGTTATACACCCGCCACCAGCGGTCGCACCTTCGAGACCATCAACCCGGCCAACGGTGAAGTCCTGGCGAGCGTTCAGGCCGCCGGGCGTGAAGACGTCGACCGCGCCGTGGAAAGCGCAACACGCGGGCAAAAAATCTGGGCGGCAATGACCGCCATGGAGCGCTCACGAATCCTGCGTCGCGCCGTGGATATCCTGCGCGAGCGTAACAACGCGCTGGCGAAGCTGGAAACCCTCGATACTGGTAAAGCGTATTCCGAAACCTCGACCGTGGACATCGTCACCGGCGCGGACGTGCTGGAGTATTACGCAGGGCTGATCCCGGCGCTGGAAGGCAGCCAGATCCCGCTGCGCGAAACCTCATTCGTCTACACCCGCCGCGAGCCACTGGGCGTGGTGGCGGGCATCGGCGCGTGGAACTACCCGATCCAGATCGCCCTGTGGAAATCGGCCCCGGCGCTGGCGGCGGGCAACGCGATGATCTTCAAGCCGAGCGAAGTGACGCCGCTCACCGCCCTCAAGCTTGCCGAAATCTATACCGAAGCGGGTCTGCCGGACGGCGTGTTTAACGTCCTGCCAGGCGTAGGCGCGGAGACCGGCCAGTACCTGACCGAGCATCCGGGCATCGCGAAGGTCTCCTTTACCGGCGGCGTTGCCAGCGGCAAAAAGGTGATGGCCAACTCGGCGGCCTCGTCCCTGAAAGAGGTGACGATGGAGCTGGGCGGCAAATCGCCGCTGATTGTTTTCGACGATGCGGATCTGGATCTGGCGGCAGACATCGCCATGATGGCCAACTTCTTCAGCTCCGGTCAGGTCTGCACCAACGGCACCCGCGTGTTCGTGCCCGCGAAATTTAAGGCCGCGTTTGAGCAGAAAATCGTTGAGCGCGTGGGCCGCATCCGCGCGGGCGATCTGTTCGATGTGAAAACCAACTTTGGCCCGATGGTTAGCTTCCCGCACCGCGACAGCGTGCTGCGCTACATCGCCAAAGGTAAAGAAGAAGGCGCGCGCGTGCTGTGCGGCGGCGACGTGCTGAAGGGCGAAGGGTTTGATAACGGCGCGTGGGTGGCCCCTACCGTGTTCACCGACTGCGCCGACGAGATGACTATCGTGCGCGAAGAGATCTTCGGCCCGGTGATGTCCATCCTCACCTATGAAACCGATGAAGAAGCGATTCGCCGCGCCAACGATACCGACTACGGACTGGCGGCGGGTATCGTCACTGCCGATCTGAACCGCGCCCACGGCGCGATTCATCAGCTCGAAGCGGGCATCTGCTGGATCAACACCTGGGGTGAATCCGCCGCAGAGATGCCGGTGGGCGGTTACAAACACTCCGGCATTGGCCGCGAGAACGGCGTTATGACGCTGCAGAGCTACACCCAGGTGAAGTCCATCCAGGTTGAGATGGGTAAATTCCAGTCCATATTTTAACCGGGAGGTTTATTTGCAATTTGACTACATCATTATCGGCGCCGGCTCTGCCGGCAACGTACTGGCAACACGACTGACTGAAGATCCGAATACCACCGTGCTGCTGCTTGAGGCGGGCGGACCGGATTACCGCTTTGACTTCCGCACTCAGATGCCTGCCGCGCTGGCGTTCCCGCTGCAGGGCAAGCGCTACAACTGGGCGTATGAAACCGAGCCAGAGCCGTTTATGAACAACCGCCGCATGGAGTGCGGGCGCGGTAAAGGGCTGGGCGGTTCGTCGCTGATCAACGGCATGTGCTACATCCGCGGTAACGCGATGGATCTCGACCACTGGGCGAAAGAACCGGGTCTGGAGCACTGGAGCTATCTCAACTGCCTGCCGTACTACCGCAAGGCAGAGACGCGCGATGTGGGCCCGAACGACTACCACGGCGGCGACGGTCCGGTGAGCGTTACCACCTCCAAACCGGGCGTGAACCCGCTGTTTGAGGCGATGGTGGAAGCGGGCGTGCAGGCGGGCTACCCGCGCACGGACGATCTCAACGGCTATCAGCAGGAAGGCTTCGGCCCGATGGACCGCACGGTCACGCCGAAGGGCCGACGCGCCAGCACCGCGCGCGGCTATCTGGACCAGGCAAAGCAACGCCCTAACCTGACCATCCGTACCCACGCCATGACCGACCGCATCCTCTTTGAAGGCAAGCGCGCGGTGGGCGTCGAGTGGCTGGAAGGCGAAAGCACGATTCCGTCGAAAGCGACGGCGAACAAAGAGGTGCTGCTGAGCGCAGGCGCCATTGCCTCCCCGCAGATCCTCCAGCGTTCCGGCGTGGGCAGCGCGGAGCTGCTGAAGCAGTTCGATATCCCGCTGGTGCACGACCTGCCCGGCGTGGGCGAAAACCTGCAGGATCACCTGGAGATGTACCTCCAGTACGAATGCAAAGAGCCGGTCTCCCTCTACCCAGCCCTGCAGTGGTGGAACCAGCCGAAGATTGGCGCCGAGTGGCTGTTTGGCGGCACCGGCGTGGGGGCGAGCAACCACTTCGAAGCGGGCGGGTTTATCCGCAGCCGCCAGGAGTTCGCGTGGCCGAACATTCAGTACCACTTCCTGCCGGTGGCGATTAACTACAACGGTTCGAATGCGGTAAAAGAGCACGGCTTCCAGTGCCACGTCGGCTCCATGCGCTCGCCGAGCCGCGGCCACGTGCGCATCAAGTCGCGCGATCCGCATCAGCATCCGGCGATCCTGTTCAACTATATGTCCCAGGAGCAGGACTGGCAGGAGTTCCGCGACGCGATCCGTATCACCCGCGAGATCATGCACCAGCCTGCGCTGGACAAGTACCGCGGTCGCGAGATCAGCCCGGGCGTCGAGTGCCAGACCGACGAACAGCTGGACGAGTTCGTGCGCAACCACGCCGAAACCGCCTTCCACCCGTGCGGTACCTGTAAGATGGGCTATGACGAGATGGCGGTTGTCGACGGCGAAGGCCGCGTTCACGGGCTGGAAGGGCTGCGCGTGGTGGATGCGTCGATCATGCCGCAGATCATCACCGGTAACCTGAACGCCACCACCATCATGATTGGCGAGAAGATTGCAGACGCCATTCGCGGGCGCGAACCGCTGGCGAAGAGCACGGCCGCGTATTATGTCGCGAACGGGGCGCCGGTTCGCCGCTGAGGGTGCCCCCTCACCCTTACCCTCTCCCCACAGGGGAGAGGGAATAAACGTCTGCTAAATTTATTTTCATTTCCCTGCATCCAGTTTCCACCCTGCCTTCGTATATGGGTATGTGAGCAACCCCTTTGCTCCCCAATCCGAGGAATGATGATGAAAAAGCTAACCCGTGTTGCATTCGTAACCAGCGCTTTACTCTTCTGTGCAGGCGCATCAGCAGCCATGACGTCTGACACCGTGATGGTGGGCGGAGCGGCAATGTTCCCGAGCAAAAATATTGTTGAAAACGCCGTGAACTCGAAAGATCACACGACTCTGGTGGCCGCTGTCAAAGCTGCCGGACTGGTGGATACGCTACAGAGCAAAGGACCGTTCACCGTATTTGCGCCGACCAATGCGGCGTTTGCGAAATTACCCGCCGGTACGGTCGATAACCTGGTCAAACCCGAAAACAAAGCACTGCTAACCAGCATCCTGACCTATCACGTTGTTGCCGGTAATTACGATATGAAAGCGCTGGAGCAGAAAATTAAACAGGGTGGTGGTCGCGCGGAGCTGAAGACCGTTAACGGTCAGCCGCTGTGGATCATGAGCAACGGCCTGCACAATATTCAGCTTAAGGATGGTCAGGGCAATGTGGCAAACATCAGCACCTACGACGTTCATCAAAAAAATGGCATTATCGATGTCATTGATACCGTTCTGATGCCTAAGTAGTTGTCTATACTTCGGAAGTGTGCCGTTGCCTTTCGGGAAAAACATGGATAACGCGCTGGCTGAACAGCAGCAGAAATTAATGCAGGCGGTCGCGAAAGGCGATCGCCGTGCATTTGAACAACTCTACCGACTCACCTCGCCGCATCTGTTTGCCGTCGCGCTGCGCATGTTGCGTGACCGGGCATGGGCAGAAGAGATCCTTCACGACTGTTTTCTCACGGTCTGGAGTAAAGCCGAAACCTATAACGCCGCCCTCAGTTCCCCGATGACCTGGCTTACGCATATTGTTCGCAACCGCTGTATTGACTGGCTGCGTTGCGGGCAAACCCGGGCAGCCGACCGCGAGATGCCGTATACCGACGCGCTTCTGCCGAGCGAGAATGACGAGCAGAACAACTGGCACGACGATGTGCAGGCAGAACGGCTCAGGCATTGTCTCGAGCATTTGAGTAGCGAACAGCGCCAGAGCATTACGCTCGCCTACTATCAGGGGATGTCTCACAGCGATATTGCCGACTGGCTCCAGCAGCCTGTAGGCTCAGTGAAAAGCTGGATACGTCGCGCAATGGATCATCTCCGGGAGTGTGTGGGGCTATGAATAACGCAGAAAAACGCGACGACATGCTGGCAGCAGAATATGCCCTCGGCACCCTGCGGGGAGGCGCGCGGCTTCAGTTCCAGAAAAAGCTTGCCAATGAGCCCGCTCTGGCCGCCCGCGTAGCGTACTGGCAGGAAATGCTCAGCACGCTCGATAGCCATCTTGTCCCCATTCCTCCCCCTGAGTCGGTGTGGAAAAAAATTGCCCTCGAACTGCCGTCTAAAGAGCCGTTGCGCAACCATCGACCTTACCTCGGCTGGATGGTGGCAGCCGGTCTTGCCGCCTTTAGCGTCGTGACGTGGTATTCCACCCGCGCGCCGACGCTCGCACCGCTGATGGTGCTCAACGATGCCCAACAGCACGGGCAGTGGGTCGTGAGTGCGGACAGCCGCCGTCAGCAGCTGAGTATTGCTCCTCTCGGACCTGCCGCCGTCCCGGCGCAGCACAGCCTGCAGCTTTGGCTGATTCCGACCGGACAGAACCCTGTCTCGCTGGGATTGCTGCATAGCAGCATACCGACGAAGGTGACCCTCAGGAACACAACGCTTCCTCCTGGCGCCACGATAGCGATAAGCCTTGAACCAGAGGGCGGATCACCCACAGGCTTGCCAACAGGCCCGGTGCTTTATAGTGGCAAAATCTAATCCTTAGGCCTTGTTCGCAGGGCCTCCACCGTCACCCCATTTCTTTTTATACTATTCTCGCTTACATATAAGAAATAAACATTAGGCATGCAATCCGTTTAAATATTAAAAATATGATATTGACAGACTCTTCCACACTCCATTAAGTTTTAAACAGCCATCATTTTATTTCCGATACACAATATATCAAAAATCCGCGTTAATGAATTTGTCATTATTCATTAACACCTCCCTGCCTTTTATTTTTTGCATTACTCAACAGCGAGATAAAATCATGAATAACAGTGCAAACAACGTTGTCGTTATCACCGGCGCCAGCAGCGGCATCGGCCAGGCCATTGCCCTGTATTTAGCGAATAAGGCCTTTTCGCTGGTGCTGGTGGCGCGCCGCCTCGACAGGATTAATGCCCTGGTGGATCAGATTATCCAGCAGGGCGGCAAGGCGATTGCCGTGAAGGCCGATGTCACCCGTCAGGAAGAGGTTCAGGCCGCCATCGATGCCGCTGTGACGGCCTACCAGCGCGTGGACGTATTGATCAATAACGCCGGTTACATGGCGATAGCCCCCCTCAGCGAGCGCAAAACCGACGAGTGGGACAAGATGATTGATACTAACCTGAAGGGCGTGCTGTACGGCATTGCCGCGGCGTTACCGGTGTTCCAGCGTCAGGGTAGCGGACACTTTATTAACGTGGCTTCCGTTGCGGGTATCAAAGTGCTTGCCCCCGGCGGCGTCGTTTACAGCGCCACTAAATTTGCCGTTCGTGCCCTGAGCGAAGGGTTACGTCAGGAGGCGGGGAAAACTATCCGCACGACGCTTATTTCCCCCGGCGCCGTCGAAAGCGAACTGCAGTTCGGCAGTTCTGATAAAGACAGCCTGGCGTTTTTGCACGAATTCTATAAGCAGGCTATTCCGGCTGACGCCATTGCCCGAGGCGTTTTATTTGCCATTGAACAGCCTGGCGACGTTGATATTAATGAAATTGTGGTTCGTCCGACGCAGGAAGAATTTTAGCATGCCTTAAATAACGCTAAATGAGGTGTCATCATGATTAAATCATTAACGTCTATATCAGATTGAAATATGCGGACGGGTGCCGATATTTTCCTTGAACTTCTGGAAAGAGAAGACGTAGAAAATATATTTGGTACTCCAGAAGAGCAGCGTGGTTGCCATTGCCGACGGCTATGCCAAAGCCTCGGCAAAACGGGCTTTATCAATTTGCATACCGCCAGCGGTCCTGGTCACGCCATGGGTGTCCAGTCCGGAGAAACCAACCTGATTGAAATTGCCATTTCCTCAGAGTAATTATCCGTTCCAGCTGTACCCTACATACAAGACTTATAACCTAAATGCCTCAAGCCGCTGAATCTGCCGCCCTTCTGCGTCAAAATTCTCCGCAGCCAGCCAGGCGCACAGCTCCGCGTTTCTTTGCGGCCATTCGCCATCAATAATGGAGAGCATATCGCTGTCGCGGTTACGCCCTTTGCGCACAAGTTTCTGACGCAGGCGACCTTCCCAGACAAAACCCAGCCGCTCCGCCGCATTGCGCGAGGCAATGTTCATTGAATCGCATTTCCATTCCAGTCGACGGTACTTATGCTCAAAGGCATTTTTCAGCAGCAGCCACACCGCCTCGGTACCCAAACGCGTGCCCTTCATTTTGCGCGACCAGGTGACATGCCCGATTTCCACCGAGCCGAGAAACCGCTCAATCGCCATGTAACTCACCAGCCCTACCGCCTGTTCAGTGCGTAAATCGATTACGGCAAAGGGCACCAGATCGTCATCCATCACCTTTCCCAGCACCCAGTGCGCAGTGGCCTCAACGCTTTCCGGCTGAGTGCTGGCAAGCCACGTCCAGTCACTGTCATCACCCAGCGCGTAGGCTTCGTATAAATCAGCCGAATGGCGATCGGTATCCAGCGGCTCCAGTCGGCAATACTGACCGGTAAGTGGGGTGCGGGTTAAGATCCGGGCGCATTTCCAGTCTGGAACAATATCGTTAACGGTTTGACCATGTTGATTGATTTCGGGCACGGCGGTGACTCCCTGAAAGGTAAGGAGTTTGTTATAGCAGGTTAAAAAGCGGACGAAAAGCAGCGCATTCTAATAGCCTTAGCGTATGCGTTATTCCCGGAAGGCATAAGCAAAGCTGAATTTCGACTTTGCGGAATGTCTTAGTCGACCTAACGTAGCGGAGCATAAAACAATCACAATAGAGTTATTTCAGGGATCGCTATGACAAAAAAACTGTTGCCGTTACTGGTGCTGGCCGCGCTCTCAAACGCAGTCCACGCCGCTACTCCGCCGAATACGCTGGTGGTTGCCCAGGGGCTTGATGACATCGTAAGCCTCGACCCGGCCGAAGCCAACGAGCTCTCCAGCATCCAGACCGTACCGAGCCTGTATCAGCGTCTGGTGCAACCGGACCGCGATAACCCGGAAAAAATCACGCCGATTCTGGCGGAAAGCTGGGAAGCCGACGCGGCAGCAAAAACCTTGACCATCAAGCTTAAGCCCGATGCGAAATTCGCTTCCGGAAACCCACTGCGCCCGGAAGACGTGATCTTCTCGTATACCCGCGCCGTGACGCTGAACAAATCCCCGGCGTTTATCCTCAACGTGCTGGGCTGGGACGCGAGCAACATCGCCAGCCAGCTGAAAAAAGTGGATGACCATACCCTCCAGCTTCACTGGACGGCGGACGTTAGCCCGTCGGTGGCGCTGAATATTCTCTCCACGCCGATTGCCTCCATCGTCGATGAAAAGCAGGTGGTGGCGAACGTGAAGGACAACGACTTCGGCAACGCCTGGCTGAAAATGCACTCGGCAGGCAGCGGCGCGTTCAAAATGCGCGTTTATCAGCCGCATCAGGCTATCGTGCTGGAAGCCAACGAATCGGCTCCCGGCGGCGCGCCGAAGCTTAAAAGCATCATCATTAAAAACGTTCCCGATCCGGCTTCCCGTCGCCTGCTGATCCAGCAGGGTGATGCCGACGTGGCGCGCGATTTGGGTGCAGACCAGATTAGCGCCCTGGAGGGCAAGCCGGGCGTGAAGGTGCTGAGCATTCCGTCCGCCGAGCAAAATTATCTGGTGTTTAACACCGGCAACAGCGCTAACCCGCTGCTCAACAACCCGGCGTTCTGGGAGGCTTCACGCTGGCTGGTTGATTATGAAGGCATTACCAAAAACCTGCTGAAAGGCCAGTATTTTGTGCATCAGAGCTTCCTGCCGGTCGGTCTGCCGGGCGCGCTGGAAGCGAATCCATTCACGTTTGACCCAGCTAAGGCGAAAGAAATTCTCGCCAAAGCGGGCATTAAAGACGCGCACTTCACGCTGGACGTGGAGAACAAGCCGCCGTTTATCACCATCGCCCAGTCCATGCAGGCGAGCTTTGCTCAGGGGGGCGTGAAGGTCGATCTGCTGCCCGCTGCCGGGAGCCAGGTCTATGCCCGCGTGCGCGCAAAACAGCATCAGGCGGCGATTCGTCTGTGGATCCCGGACTACTTTGATGCGCACTCTAACGCCAGCGCCTTTGCGTGGAACGATGGCAAATCCAGTACCGTAGCCGGTCTGAACAGCTGGAAAATTCCCGAGCTTAACAAAGCCACGCTGGCGGCGGTTGCCGAGCCGGATCCGGCGAAACGTCTGGATCTGTACAAGAAAATGCAGGAACAGCTGCAACATAGCTCGCCGTATGTGTTCGTCGATCAGGGCAAAACCCAGATCGTGGTGCGCGATAACGTGAAGGGATATCAGCAGGGCTTGAACGCGGACATGGTCTGGTACGATCGCGTCACGAAGTAGCCTTTGTTGCCGGGTGGCGCTGCGCTTACCCGGCCTGTGTTCTCGGTTTTGTAGGCCGGGTAAGGCGAAGCCGCCACCCGGCATGAAGAGATTTCCCATGCCACATCTTTCCACCCGCGTGCTTCAGGCTCTGCTGACTCTGCTGCTCACGCTTTTCGGGCTGCTGCTCGTCACGTTTGCGCTCTCGGCATTTTCTCCGGTCGATCGCGTGCTGCAGATCGTCGGCGATCACGCCAGCCAGTCCACCTACGATCAGGTTCGCCACCAGCTCGGGTTAGATCGCCCCCTGCCCGTGCAGTTCTGGCACTACCTGCAAGACCTTGCCCACGGTGATCTGGGCACTGCCAGCGCCACCGGCCAGCCGGTGTTGCAGGACTTGCTGCACGCTTTTCCCGCCACGCTCGAACTGGCTACGCTGGCCTTAATCATCGGCGCCGTGCTCGGCGTGATTGCCGGGGTGCTGTGCGCCCGCTATGCCGGTTCGCCGCTTGATTTAACGCTCAGAACGCTCACCCTGCTCGGCAACTCGGTGCCGATTTTCTGGCTTGGCCTGTTGATGCTGGCCCTGTTCTACGCGAAGCTGCAGTGGAGCGCGGGTCCCGGCAGGCTGGATGACATCTGGCAGTTCACCGTCGAACCACGCACCGGCTTTGCGCTGGTGGATACCTGGCTTTCTGGCGATCGCGAGGCGTTTCGCAACGCCCTCAGCCACCTTGTGCTGCCGGTGCTGCTGCTGGCCTATTACTCGCTCGCAAGCATTACCCGCCTGACGCGCTCCGCCTGTCTGAGCGAAATGAACAAAGAGTACATCCTGCTCGCTCGCGCCAAGGGGGCCGGGGAGATGACTATTCTGCTGCGCCACGTGCTGCCGAACATTCGCAGTACCCTGCTGACGGTGATTGCGCTGGCCTACACCAGCATGCTGGAAGGTGCGGTATTAACGGAAACCGTCTTCTCCTGGCCAGGCATCGGACGCTACCTCACCACCGCCCTGTTCGCCGGAGACACTACCGCCGTCATGGGCGGCACGCTACTGATTGGCATCTGTTTTGTGCTGATCAATAACCTTACCGACCTGCTTGTGCAGGCAACCGATCCCAGGGTGCGCTGATGCCGTTTTATCTCTTTATACGTCGCCTGCGCCGTTCGCCTGCCGCCTTTTGCGGGTTGATTGCCATCGTGCTGCTGATGGTGATCGCCCTGTTCGCCCCCTGGCTTGCACCGGTTGACCCGAACTGGCAGGACGCCGCCTCGCGCCTGCAGGCACCGAATAGCCAGCACTGGCTCGGCACCGACAGCTACGGGCGCGACCTGCTCTCGCGCCTGATTTACGGTACCCGTCCGGCGCTCGGGCTGGTGGCCTTAGTGACGGTCATTACCCTGCCCACCGGGCTGCTGGTGGGGATCCTGTCCGGCTACTACGGCGGCTGGATGGAGCGCCTCCTGATGCGCTTTACCGACGTGGTGATGTCGATGCCGCGCCTCATCCTTGCATTCGCGTTTGTGGCGATGCTGGGTCCGGGGCTGGTCAACGGCGCGCTGGCGCTGGCCTTAACCACCTGGCCTGCTTATGCACGTCAGGCGCGAAGTGAAATTCAGCGTCTGCGCCACAGTGATTATCTGGCTGCTGCCGGGATGATGGGAATTCGCGGCCCGCGCCTGCTGGTCGGCCATATTCTGCCGCTGTGTCTGCCGTCTGCGATTGTGCGGCTGGCGCTGGATCTGGCCGGCATTATTCTGGCCGCAGCCGGGCTCGGTTTCCTCGGCCTTGGCGCCCGTCCGCCAATGGCTGAATGGGGGGCAATGATTGCTGACGGCATGCAGGTGATTTTCGACCAGTGGTGGATCGCCGCCATTCCCGGCGGAGCCATTCTGTTTGCCAGCCTGGCCTTTAACCTGCTAGGCGATGGCCTGCGTGACGTACTGGAGCCGCAACATGACTGAACACCGCGTTATCGTCGATGCGCTGAATATCGACTACCCCGCCGCACGCGTGGTCAACAACCTGAGCTTTACGCTTGGCAACGAGCGTCTGGCGCTGGTGGGTGAATCCGGCTCGGGTAAATCGATGTCTGCCCGCGCCCTGATGGGGCTGGTACGTAAGCCCGGCATGGTGAGCGCCCGGCAACTTAACGTGCTGGGCAACGATCTGCTGACCCTGAACGCCCGCCGCTGGCAAGCGCTGCGCGGCAACGGGATTGCGATGGTTTTGCAGGACCCGCGCTACGCGCTCAATCCGGTGAAAAGCGTTGCCGCTCAGCTTGACGAGGCGCTCACGCTGCATCAGCGCCTGCCCCGTTCAGAACGCGTGGCGCGCATTCACGACATCATTCGTGCTGTCGGACTGAGCGAACATGTGCTTCAGCGTTATCCCGGCGAACTTTCCGGCGGCATGGGCCAGCGGGTGATGATTGCGATTGCGCTCATCAACAACCCGCAGGTGCTGATTGCCGACGAACCGACCTCAGCGCTGGACGCTCGCCTGCGCAACCAGATCCTCGAACTGCTGGTGCAGCAGTGTGAAGCGCGCCAGATGGCGATGCTGTTAATCAGCCATGACCTGCCGCTGGTGGCGGAACACTGCGACCGCGTGCTGGTGATGTATCAGGGCGAAAAGGTAGATGAGATGGCGGCAAGCCAACTCCCTCAGGCAACGCATCCGTATACGCGCACCCTGTGGACCTGCAGGCCAAATGCCAATACCTTTGGGCAGATGCTGCCGACGCTCGACCGTTCTCAGCCGTGGAAGGAGGCGAACGATGGCGCTCGTTGAGGTTAACCAGGTTCAGGTCACCTTCGGGGAAAAGACGGCGGTCTCTGCCGCCAGCTTTATCATCGCGAAAGGCGAAACCTTCAGCCTGATCGGGGAATCCGGCTGCGGGAAATCGACCCTTCTGCGCGTGCTGGCGGGGCTGCAGCGCGAGTGGCGCGGGAACATTACGCTACTGGGAGAGACGTTAACGCCCGGGCGACGTTTTCAAGGCACGCTGCGTCGCAACGTGCAGATGGTGTTTCAGGATCCGTGGGCGTCTTTGCACCCGAACCACACCATTGCACGCACGCTGTCGGAGCCGTTGAACATCCATGGCGAAACGCAGATTGCGGAAAAGGTGGCGGATGCGCTTAAACAGGTGGGCCTGTCTGCCGATGCGGGGAAACGTTATCCACACCAGCTTTCCGGCGGCCAGCGTCAGCGCGTGGCGATTGCCCGTGCCCTGCTGTTGCGCCCGCAGCTTCTGCTGCTGGATGAACCGACCTCGGCACTAGATATGTCCGTGCAGGCGGAAATTCTTAACCTGCTCAACCGCCTGAAAGCCGCCCACGACATGACCTATCTTCTTGTGAGCCACGATGCGGACGTGATTGCCCATATGTCCGACCGGGCGGCATTTATGGCACACGGGGAGATCCAGAAGGTGTTTGATCGGGAGGCGATGTTACGGGGCGAGCACAGGATGGGGTAAACGGGTGCGGCTGTGCCCGGTGGCGCGATGCTTACCGGGCCTACGTTTCGTGCCGCGTTGAGGGTTTTTCGTAGGCCGGGTAAGGCATCGCCGCCACCCGGCAACAAATCACTTCAGCAGCTTGACCGTAGCGTCAATGTCAATTTCATCTTCGGTAAAGATCAGCGTCGTGTTCTGGAAGGTCGTGATCGCCAGCTTCTTCACGGTGCGCATTTCACCCGATTTTACCTCGGATTTCGGTTTAATGCTGTTCATCAGCAGACCCACCGACAGCACCGCGTTTTCTTTGTCGATTTTGGTTTCAACCGGCTCTTCTTCGCTGAACACCACGAAGGATTTGATCGAGGTGAGCTTCACGCGCTCGCCCGCAATATAGAGGTGTTTACTCTCGGGGATCACCTTCACCGCATAAGCGGAAAGGCCTTTGTTATTCGTCGTCGGTTCGAACGTCACCGCCGCATCTTTCTTAATCAGATCAGGGTTGGCGACCTTAATCACATGAAAATAGCGGTTATCGCCGTTTTCATCTTTGATAAATCCAAAGCCTTTATCTTTAAACCACGTTGTGATTGTTCCGTTCATCGCTGTTACCGCCTGTCAGATCGTAATGACTAAAGTTTTGCAGCGCGCAGTGTAATGCACAATGGCTAAGGAGACAAAAAAAAGCCCCTGCACGGGGGCAGGGGAAAACTCATGTCAGAGCTTATTAGTATTTAGTTGAACACCATCCCACCATCAATCAATAAGGATTGGCCGGTCATGTAATCAGAATCCGGCCCGGCGAGGTATGAAACGCAGGCGGCGACATCTTCCGGCTCGGACAAACGACCCAGCGTGATGCGTTTGGCAAAAGTTTCCGTCCCGTAGCCAAGCGGTTTGCCCGCCGCCTCGGAGACCTGACGGTCGATTTCCGCCCACATCGGCGTTTTGACAATGCCCGGGCAATAGGCGTTAACGGTGATGCCCAGCGGAGCAAGGTCTCGCGCTGCGGTCTGGGTTAAGCCGCGAACCGCGAACTTGCTGGAGCTGTACACGGCCAGTTCCGGGTTGCCGGTGTGGCCTGCCTGGGAGCAGGCGTTGATGATCTTCCCGCCGTGCCCCTCTTTGCGGAACGCGTCGATGGCAGCCTGAATACCCCAGATCACCCCTTTCACGTTGATGTTGTAGACCTTGTCGACAATCTCTGGCGTGATGGATTCGATAGGCGTGGACGGCGCAATCCCGGCGTTATTAACGATGACGTTAAATCCGCCCAGCGCGGTGCGCGCTTTTTCCACCGCCGCAAACACCTGCTCGCGGTCAGAGACATCCACCTTCACGGCGACAGCCTTGCCGCCGTTGCGGATGATTTCATCGGCGACGGCTCTTGCCGTCTCATCGTTATAGTCGGCAATGGCAACGGCAAAGCCATCCTTCACCAGGCGCAGCGCAATCGCTTTACCAATCCCCTGGCCTGAGCCGGTTACGAGAGCAACTTTTTGCATTTCTCTGTCCTTATATTGAGTCACAAAATCTGGCTGAGATGGAGCTGGCCCATCAGCAGCGGGTTATCGCTGTAGTCGACGGGAATGGCCACCACGGCCGGGCCATCGACATCCATCGCCGCGCGCAGCGTCGGTTCGAGCGCTTCAGCACTCTCCACGGCAAAGCCTTTCGCGCCGAAGGCATCGGCATAGACTTTGAAATCGACCGGGCCGAACTCGACGCCGGAAAGGCGCTGGTATTTTTTCTCTTCCTGGATCGCCACCATGTTGTAGGCGTTATCCACCCAGATGATGTGCAGCACGTTGGCGTTGAGGCGCACCGCGGTTTCCAGCTCCATGCTCGACTGCAGGAAGCCACCGTCACCGGAGACCGATACCACCTTACGGCCCGGGTTCACCAGCCAGGCACCAATCGCCCACGGCAGGGCAACGCCCATGGTTTGCTGGCCGTTGGAGATCATCACCTGACGCGCGCGGAAGCTGTAAAGGTAGCGGGCGATCCAGATGTGGAAGCTGCCCATATCGACGGTCAGGGTCACGTCGTTATTGACGATGTCCTGCATGGCTCGCACGATGCGCAGCGGGTGCAGAGCAAACTGGTTGAGCGAGGCGCCGCGACGATCGAGCAGATCCCGCTGATGCTGACGATCGACCAGGATTTCAGAGGCGCGCTGGCTCAGCTCCAGCTTATGCTCGATCCGGCTGGCAAGCAGGTTCAGCGTTCCGGCGATATCCCCCACCAGCTCAAGATCCGGCACGTAGTTACGCTCTTCATAGGCAGGCAGCACGTCAATGTGCACCAGCGTGGCGTCGCCGCTGTTCCACATAGACGGCTCGTACTCCACCGGGCTGTAGCCGATGCAGATAATCAGATCCGCCAGATGCAGCAGCCGGTCGCCCGCCTGGTTATTGAACAGACCGACGCGCCCGGCAAAGCGGGTAAAGTTCTCCTGGTTCACCGCCCCGGCGGCCTGATAGGTGCTGGTGACAGGGATACGGCTTTTCTCCAGCAGCTTACGCAGGGCATCGCTGTTCGCGGGCTGGCTGGCCATCAGGCCAAGTAAAATGACCGGGTTTTTAGCGTTTTCGATAAGCTTCGCCACGTCGTTAATCGCAGACTCCGGTGCCGGACCCATCAGCGCCGCACCGCTGGTGGGTAAAATCGCCCCCGTCGCAGGCTGGTCGACGATATCCTGCGGCAGGCTGACGAACGCGCCCCCCGGCCTGCCGTGCTCGGCAGCGCGAAACGCGTTCGATACCACCTCGGCAATCGCGTCCGGCGAGCTGACTTCAACGGCATATTTGGTCACCGGGCTGAACATGGCGACGGTGTCCATGCTCTGGTGCACCAGCTTCGCTTTATCCGCGCGTTTGACCGCCCCGCCCAGGGCGACCACCGGGTCGCCCTCGCTGTTGGCGGTGGCAATGCCGGTGATCAGATTGGAACAGCCGGGACCGGAAGTCACCAGCGCCACCCCGGCTTTACCGGTCAACCGCCCTACCGCTGCCGCCATAAACGCCGCATTCGCTTCGTGACGCACGGGAATGATCTCGATGGAGGAGTCCAGCAGGGAGTCAAACACTTTGTCGATTTTCGCCCCCGGGATCCCGAACACCTGCTTCACGCCCTGCGCTTCCAGCTGGCCGACAACCATATCGGCGCCATGCGCCCACTGACGTGACTGTTTCTCACTGTTCACGGTAGTTCTCCTGTTAGTTTTCGACGGAACGGATCGCTGCATCCAGATTGCTGGGGTGAAGGTTGGCCTGTAAAAATGCGCTGTCGGCGGGCAGGTCAATCATGAGCTTGTGAATTTCGCCGAAGGTGAGCACACCGCTCTCAAGCTGATAGTCGAGCAGGTGTCCCCCGCCCTGACGGTCGTCAGTAATAAAATGCTCGTGATAACCGGCCACGTTAATGCCCTGCATATGCTGCGGGGTGCGGAACCCGACCAGCACGCCCTCGCGCTGGTTGAAGCGGAACACCGGCTGGTCATCCAGCACGTCGGTCATCGCCCGGTACGGCGGCGTCTGGCGCGGTACGGTGCGGGTGTGGGCGTGGCGGAAATTACCGTCGATACGCAACGCACAGAACAGGTTATCGGACGGGATTTGCTGGTCGATCACATCGTGGATCTGCTGACGGCTGACCGGCGTATCAAAGGTTTTACGGTACTGCGGCTGAAACCAGGTCATCACCGCGAACGGCGTTTTCTGCTCCGGCTTCGCGGCCCGGGCGCTGCCGTCGGCACGCAGCTGGTATACCTGGCTGCTGAAGGCAATCATTTCGCCATCCAGTTCGTTGAACGTACCCAGGCCAAAATCACCGTGTGCCAGCAGATCGGCGATGGTGGTCTCACCTTCGTATACGCCGCTTAGCAGGGCGCTCATTAGCGATGTTTGATAGATCACGCTGTCAGGATGCTGGGCGGAGAACCCACGCAGGGTCTCGCACAAGCTGGCCTCACAGTCGCAGGCAGATGAATGCATCATCATGCTCGTCCTCTTCAACTTTATTTAGAAAGGTTAAATAAATGTTGACCCGATTCAGCAGAGAGTTCCAATATAGAAACCATGCTGGTTTGAGACGTTTTAGATATGGAACTTCGTTATCTGCGGTATTTTGTCGCGGTTGCACGCGAGCGACACTTCACCAAAGCAGCCAAAGCGCTGGGCATTTCACAGCCACCTCTGAGTCAGCAGATCAAACGGCTCGAAGAGGAAGTGGGCACCCCGCTGTTCAGGCGTCTGACGCGAGGCGTAGAGCTGACCGAGGCGGGAGAAGCCTTCTATGAGGACGCCTGTAAGATCCTGGCGCTGAGCGACGCCGCGCTGGAGAAAGCGCGCGGCATCGCGCGCGGACTGAACGGCAGCCTGTCGATAGGCATCACCAGCTCCGACGCTTTTCATCCTCAGATTTTCGCGCTAATCCGTCAGTTTCAGGTGCAGAACATGGCGGTGCAGGTTCATCAGGTAGAAGCGAATATGTCGTCGCTGACGACGATGCTGGCGGACGGTGAACTGGATATCGCCTTCGTGCGCCTGCCGTGCGAAAGCAGCAAGATGTTTGAAATCAAAATTCTCGACCGCGAGCCGATGGTGGTGGCGCTGCATCGCGACCATCCGCTGGCGGAGAGCGATTCGCTGGCCTTAGAGCAGCTGCGGGATACACCGGTGGTGCTGTTCCCGCAGGAGGTCGCGCCGGGATTGTATGACAGGGTTTACAGCTACTGCGAGCGGGCCGGAATCGACGTGCAGCACGCGCTGCAGGCGTCACAGCTTTCATCTTCGCTGAGCATGGTTTCCGCGGGCGGCGGATTCGCGCTGGTGCCAAAATCGATGGCGGCCATTTCTCCACCGAATGTCACCTATCATGCGTTGAACTCACCGGAACTTTATACCGATATCGCGCTCTGCTGGCGTCGGTTTGAGCGTTCGCGGACGGTGAAGCGGTTTTTGACGATGATGAGTGAGGGGTAGCGGCAGCGCGGCTGTGCCCGGCGGCGCTGCGCTTGCACGGGCCTACGGTTCGTGTCGGGGTGGGGGTTGTTTGGTTTTTGGTTTTGTAGGCCGGGTAAGGCGTAGCCGCCACCCGGCAATGCCCTTCTGGAAGCCGCCTCGCAAACCTGCAAGCAACCTTATGTAATTCAGGGGCATCCCCTTTTCATCCCTTCTTCACGGTCGTAAAGTGCCTGCGTTGCGGCACATCCGTAACCGGGCGTAGGAACCCGTTAGCATAACATGACTTATTTTGGATAATGAGGATGCTAAATGGCTACTACCCCTGAAGTTTCTTACGCGTTCTGTGAAGAAAGCGCAGTTCATCACCTTATCAATACTTCAATTTCCGATTCTGCGGATCTCTTTGAATTGGTCGATGCCTGTACCGCTTATGTCAGCGTGCTGGTGGACACTGACGATGCGGTGACATTTGCCACACTCTGTAAGCGATTGCTGGCTGCGTTGAAACGGCTGCGTGAATGCTGCGATGCCGAATTGCCTTCGTATCTGGTTGAGCAGTTGATTGCAGGAGAAAAGATTACCTCCTGCGTGCCGGACTGCTGGCAGGAGACGACGCTACAGGTGGACTATGCCGTGGCGTTAACGCTGGCGGTTATGGGTGGGACGTTGCCTGCGAACGTGGCGAAAGAACTCACAGGGCTACTGCATGATATGGTCTGGCTGCTGGCGGAGTTTGTGAAAGAGCCTTATATTACGGCGCACTGAGGCAGGTGATGAAGGGCCGGGTTCTGCTTGATGAAAAACAGGATGTCGTCCTTACGCAAAATGCAATTTTGTTTGTTGAATGTCTGATAAGAGCGAGGAGCGGATATAACTGTCAATGTATTCGCCAGTTACTCCCACGTAAAGTGTGCTTAAATCAAAAGGATCCATCTAATAAAGCATATTGATGGCATGATTCGTTAGGAGATAAAGTTGATAATTCAAACAAATCGATTGTACCTTCGGCCTGTAATCTCATCAGATGTAAACGATCTATTCAAAATTTACGGTGATCCCGCTACTAACACGTTTAATCCTGCGGGACCATATCCGGACATTGGTCATGCACAAATGGTTATGAATCGCTGGCTCGACCATTGGCAAGCTCATGGGTTTGGAAACTGGGCAATTTCACTTCTTACTAATCCTGATCAAATTATCGGTTTTGGCGGGCTGGGGATTCGTAATTATGACGATATTGTTATCAATAATCTTGGATATCGCTTATCTACAGAGGCTTGGGGTAAAGGCCTGGCCACAGAATTTGCCCTATACGCGATAAAATTTGGATTTGATAGTATTAAATTAACCGAGATTTCAGCTGTTGTTCGAGAGAATCATATGGCGTCACAGAAAGTGCTCCAGAAGTCGGGGTTAAAATATGTCAAAGAGATTCATGATGTTAAAGATGCACCTCCAAGCCTTCTGTATTCGATATCAGTGAATGAGTGGTTAAGACACTCAGAAGTGAACGCATCCGTTTAACATTCACTTTCTGATGCATTAGAGGATTTAACATACAGATATGGACTTGTCCGCTTCTGGCACAAAGCGGGCATATCTTTCACAGTCACCTCATACTGTGTTTGTACTCACGCCACCAGACAATTTCCAAATCAAGCAGTCGCCGCAAACGATCTTTATCGGGTACTAAAAATGGAGCACTACCGACACCAGACTATATGCGAAAGCGCTTCTCCAACCTGGACAGGATGAAGTATCGGGAAAACGGGCAGGTCATCGATATAGGTGGCTGGCCTTTACGGATAATGTTTTTGCTGATTTTGAGCGGGGAAAGATCGTCATCAAACACATCAGCACACACGCAGAGTGTGACAAGCTCACGGACCTCTACCGCAGAACGAAAGAATGAATTATGCAGCAGCCATCAAAGCGGCAAATGATCTGACAAACGAGCTCCCTTTCCTGGGATCAAGCCCGTCGCGACAAGATTATGAGGATGCGCTGACACTTGTGGAGTATCTAATTGAGCATGACCCCGATAGCCCGCTGGTAGAATTGCTCACCGCCAAAATCGATAAATACAAAAACGAGTCTGCGGAGTTTGCAGAATTTAACGCGCGCTTTGCCAGCATTCCATCTGGAGTTGCACAGCTGAGAACGCTGATGGATCAGTACCAACTTACTCAGGGCGACTTTGAGAATGAGATTGGCAAGAAGTCTCTGGTGAGTCGGATCCTCAACGGGCAGCGCACGTTAACGCTGGATCATATGCGCGCGCTGGCGAAGCATTTTGGATTGCCAGTGAGCGCGTTTGTGGGGAATTGAGCGAAAGCAGGTTAAGGTGACAGGGAATTAATGATGACATCGTAACGCTTCCCACTCCCTTTTCCTGGTAATTGCCTGCGGCACACCATCTGTTACTCTGCCTGAACTCAAGGAGTGACAAGGATAAGCGATGCTGAACCCAGGATTCGTTACCCGCAAAGCGCTTGCTAACTGGCAGGATGTTCCCGCTTTTCTCCCCCACTTCCAGTTTTATGAAAAACACCAAACGGTCATCCACACTTGTCACCCTGAAAATATTCTGCCGTTGATTGCAAACTTTGACATCCGTCAGGATGCCGTGATTCGGCGGTTAATGTCCTTGCGGCAAATACCGAAAAAATTATTACGGAATAAACAGGCCGGGTCGATGAGCAACTTTGGGTTGCACAGTTTTACCCTTTTGACCCAATCAGCGTCAGAGATCTGTTACGGGTTAAGAGGACAATTCTGGCGTACAGATTTCAACCTTGAAAACATGCCAGATGCCAGCGCTTTTCAGACGCCAGTCGCTGCGGGTAAAGCAAAGCTGCTGCTGCGCTATCAGGTAACGGAACGCGCACCAGGCCAACATGAGCTCTCCACGGAAACCTTTGTTTATTGTCCCGACAGAAGCACTCAGCTAAAAATGACAGCTTACTGGCTGGTCATTCGGGCAGGCAGCGGCTGGATCCGTAAAAGAACGCTGAAGGCAGTTAAGTCGAATATTGAAGGGCTGGAGTGAGATGCTAACGAAAACGTTACAGCGTTAATCAGCAACGCTAATGCCATTTGGTCTCAAACCGCCAGCTGATTGTAAATAACCTTCTTATACGTTGAGCTCATCACAGATGGCATGTATCGTTTGCGCCTTAAGCCAATTGTGTACAATACGTTATGGAAGATACTGATAATGGATTTTAGATTTAGATTAATTACAGCAGAAGATCGCCCTTTTATGGTGCAGATGCTTTATGAGGCAACGATAGCCTCTGAACAAACATTTGACATAGATAATATTGAAATTTTCCCCATTCATATGCATATATAGAAAATTTCCCTGAGGCGGGCGAGGTGGGTATTATTGCGGAATCCACAGACGGAACTCCAGCAGGGGCTGCCTGGCTCAGGAATTTCCCCGAAGGGGACAAACCTGGGATTTCGGGTCCTGAGTTAACGATTGCTATTGCTCCGTCATATCGCCGACAACACCTGGCTAAACGTATAATGGCGCAACTTTATCAGGCAGCCAATGCGTTAAATATTAAAACGCTGAAGCTGGGTGTTTATCAAAAAAAATGTGCCTGCCCTTGCGTTTTATAAAAACGATGGCTGGGAGCCAGATGTTATCTTTGGCGATTACGTGATGATGAAGCGCGCTATTTAATCGGCGCTTATTAAAAAGAATTCCGTCGAGGTAATGCCCACTGTCGAGCACGACCCCGACATTAACGCTGGAGCATATGCGCGAGCTGGCGAAGCGTTTTTGCGTGCCGGTGAATGCGTTTATGGGAATTGATGAGGGTGATATTTTTCTATATTAAGAAAAAAGTGAAGCAGCCAAGCTAGCGATATCGAGGCTAAAACCTTACGGTAATTGTAGCGGCACATCACTGCCTTCAAACACTTCCTTCAAACACTTTCCAAGCGATTTAGAATCTTTTGCAGCAGGAATGACCACGTGATATTCGCTGATGCCAATTTTTTTTGCAGCATCATCATTAAGCACGATCACAAGTTTGTCATCTGTGAGTTGTACGGAACGAATAGAGTCTGTTAACTCATATTCCGTTGACTCACTCTGGAATCCAATGCATTCGTTAACGGATAATTCATCTTCATCGAATCGTCCGATAATGATAAATTTTTTTGGATCATGGCTGTCATCCCCTATTCCGATGGTGAGAACATCATTTTCTTCAGCGCACTTAATACACGTTGCAACAAGATTTTTAATTATACTCATCATTTATCCTTATCATGAATCGTTTTACTCCTGGCAGATTTTTACCGAAAACCTGAAATTCATTAATATAGTTGCAACCGAAAATTGCATCCGCACAAATATTTTTAATATTGCTCTTTTAAAAGGCAAATTATATATTTCCAGCATAGCGAAGCGGCTGTTGCTGCTGTAATATTTACTACACCAGCTACGCCCACCTTACGTCAATGGATGGGCTTCGTCAGGATCACCGCAAGTACTCCTTTATTAAAAATCAAGATCGACGTTAATCACACCTGATGTTTCTATTTTATCATCCTGAACAGTAAGCATATCAACAAACTCATCGAAGGAGTTTGCTATTTTTGTCAGACCGGAAATCACGGCTGAATCATTGAATATTGGATCAGACTCGTGATCCCAAAACCAAATCTCTCCCGACATACCTCCCTTGAGACAAAGACAAATTTGATTATCACCAGACGAGGCTCCTATCGGTAACCATTGATCGCGAAAATCATTCCAGTATGTATCAGCCATTTCAAAGACAGTATATTCTTTACCCGATTCTGCAAGACCGTATAAAGACTCAAGCGTATCAGTTCCTTGCTCATCAGACCATGGAGATGGTTGTAACGCTTTGAAAACAACATTTACATCAAAAAGAACAGAAACGCCAAAATGAAGTAAATAGGCACGATAAGTTTCAGGAATTGGCCCTGTGGATGCTTCTAATGTATTTAAAGTCTTTTTCAGTTCATCTAATGGTAATTGTGTCGATTTCGCTCCAAAGCGCTCTAATTTATTCAACAATGTTCTTTCCTCCATATATCTGATTCGTAGCCAACAGGGGCACATTGGCATGAAGATCTCTCGGCAGAAGAATTATGTTATTCGCAATCAGATGATTGTGGAGTGTGCATCTTTTCCCTTAACAAATTCTGAGCCCCTTTCTGTGTAATGCCTTTTTCCTATGCAATGGCATTATTACCAATGGTAAAATACAAGCATACCTGACATTCTTTTTATTACTGTTTATCTATTTACTAACATCTAAATGTAAAAAAATAAGCCATGATCATATTCTGATTATGGCTTTATTTTGAAATATCATAAATCAACAGTTACATTCATTCCTGCATCAAGAGATGTTTCACAAATTTTCTTGTAAAATTCCGTAAAGCTATTAGTAATTTTATAGATATTGCCGCACTCATTTTGCTCAGCGATCTCAAACTCTTGGATATCATCCTCAGCATGTAGATGTGTTCTGTCCCAATAATACACACCTTGGCTTTCACTGCCATTTAATATAAGGTAAAAATTACCTCCAGGATCATCACCAATAATTAACTTATCATCAATAAAATCAAGTTCACTTAAAAAATTTTCATTTTGACGAAAAATGTCGTGGTTTGGATTTTTCATATTTATTCCAAAAAGGGCATAAAAGGCGATTACCCCTTCATCGACACCTTCATACTCTAACTCACAAAAATCCGGAGATTTTACAACAAAGCCATTTTTCAACTTGAGGAATTCTTTATAATCTTCAGGTAAACTGAATTTGAATATACCCTCCATAAGTTTAATTTCATCTTTATTTGCAGGTTTACCGCATGAAATAGGCATAAGCTCTCCTTGTTAAGGTCATGACTTCTTGATCTTAGATACGCAACCTCTGTTATGGAAAAATTGATTGTAGTAATTAAAGCCGGAACTTAATGGTTTCCGGCATATTCCATTCATTTATCTAAATCAAAAAACATGTATCCTAGCGATAAAAATAATCATAGAATGCATCGAAGTTTTCATTACCGATAAGAGGCATAATTCTTTTCCGCAACTCATCAATAAAATCATCTTTTACTTCATCATTATCATCTGCTATATCAAAGATATCGTATTGACCATATACCACATCAATAAGCTCTGCTAAAGAAAATATGAAACCAGAGAGACTACCAGCTATCTGAAACGGTTCAACTACATTATAACTTGCATAAGCAGAGGTATTCCCTTCATCGATAACCGCAATTATAGGTTTACCTCCACCTAAATCATCGCCAATAACAAGGTAATTCTCTGGTAAGTATTCATAACCACTTTGAGCCTTTAAGAGCTCACTGACTGAGTGAAGTTTAATTGGCGTGAAGCCTGTTTCAATCTTTAATTTTTCAGGATTATAATTTTCATATAAAAATTCCACCTCTGTCGAACGAGGTAAGTTGGACGGGAAGGCATTGTCCAGATCATTGACGGTGCTGAAAATCCCTGAAAGCGAGTATTTATTGCAAATGAAAATAAGTTGTTTTAATGCTTTTTCAATCTCATTAATAATAGTATCAGACGCATCCATAAATATAGCCCTCAGTAATAACTAATTAAATTAAAATTTTTTTTATAGAACTAATTAAAAAATAAGAAAGTAAATGCAATCTGAATAAAAAACAACCTGTATAATATCAGCCGAAAATAATTAATATTAATCCAGCTTTTATTAATCACTTATCTTTACGAGCACTGCCAAAAACCAGCCACGATATTCCCGCCAGATATATTTTTATACAAATACAAAGCACCGTAACCAAAGATGTAATCACCATCAAGCAATGCATCTGGATAATAATCTTCATCTATCTGCATGAAAAATTCATAACCATCTTTTTGCAAAGCATCAAAATAATAATCTTCCGATTGTATTAACCTTGCATCTTCGGTTTTAGTGATAAAGTCAAACTCTTCACTTTCAACCTTATCATACCCAACAACAACTGCCTTATTAATGTGTTTTATCGTAAATACATAATTATTGCTTTCATCAGAAAACGGATGCGTAAAAACTTTTACTGAACAATTGGGGTAGATATTGTTATCAATCATATCCTCATGCCCTTCAGGAATAAGTATCGTAATATACTCATGTCCATCATCAGGATTCTGAACTGTCAAATAAAACTTATGCCCCTGAATATCACCTAGTTTATCTAAAAAGAATTCAGGGACATTTCCACCTATCCGCCCAATGACATTACCATCAGAAAAGATACTTATTTTAGAGATCAGGTTATCTTTAATCATTTCTTCAACTCACCCCCATAAAAAGTACATTTTCTCTTTCCTAATTCCCATAACAATTTCAGCGTAAAAATTCTTAGCATCTTTAAGTCACATTTATGATCAACTACAATGTACGTCTCTTTAGGTAGAATTGAAAAACAAATTAATAAAAGCCGGAAAATTTTATTTTCTTTACCGACTAATGGATTTAATAAAGCCTGGAGTCTGAACGTGATTTAGCATCTCTTATACCAAGTCAGCAGAAAAGGAAATATGTTATTAATGAAATAATTGGGCACTCCATCAATGCATCAATGAAGCCCCCTGTAAAAAGTAGTGATCAACAAAGCCCCCTCTTACGAGGGTAAGAACCTATATCACCATGCTTCATCTTCAGGAATTATTTTTCCGATAAAACTGTCAAAATCTGGCTCAAGATAGATCTCCTCCTGATTTTCCAAATCACAAAAATATACTGCACCATCATTTATCCCAACACAATAGGGAAACCCACCTCCATCAATTGCGAATGGTATAAAATTTTCTGCAAGAATTTTTTTGTTAACTACTAAATCCTTATAGTAATCATCAACAGTTAATATGCCTGAACTTTTAGTATGTAATATAGGTAAGAAATATTTTATATCATTCTCGTAGTGTTCACTTTGATAAACACGACGACCTTCGTCCAGTATGCCACCATTACTTATAAGCCATAAAGATTTTAAGGCATTAGGAAAAGTTACGCCCAGCGAAACTTCGATCTTGCCTAGCTCATTAGCAGATACAGCAGGTGAAGAATCTATAAGTTTAATCATCATTTCTCTCCTATTGACAATGTTTAGGAATACGACCTCTCAGCCATCCTTTACTATGAGATATTTTTATAGCTTCAGGAGAGCCATACTTCACTCCAAAATGTTTTTCGAACTGAGATACAGACCCCTTATGTGGGAAAGATGCTTTGTGCGCCTCAGTCGTGACTAACTGCATAGTTGACTTACCTGTTTTTGGATCAAAATCATCAAGGTGATGCCATGTATATTCGCTTGCATCAGCTTCACTTATGCCTGCAAGTTTGTAGGCTTCTGTGAAATCCCGCCCCCTTGATCCTTGAAGGGTAATTTCAACGATATTTCGTTGTGTCCCAGTAACAGGATAAAGTGATGGGCTTCCACTAAAGTCAACGCCGCTCAATGCCAGACCCATAGGGTCTATCCATAACAGAGAGTTAGGGGCATAGTTATATAAATTTAAGTTTCCACCCGCCAACCCAATCGGATCCTGCACAATAAACCGCCCGACCTGCGGGTCGTAGTAGCGGAACAGGTTATAATGCAGCCCCGTCTCACCATCAGAATACTGCCCGGCATAGCGAAGCGGCTGGTGCGCCAACGCCGTGCGATTCACAAGCCTCGAGAAACCTTCGCTCTGATGACGCACCTCGCCAAAGCTGCCGTACTGGCCGCTCCAGCGCACCGCGCCGCGCTCGTCGGTCACTTCCAGCGGCGCGCCGTTCAGATCGGTGTTAAACCAGTAAATCTCACCGCTGTTCTGGTCACGAAGATGATCCACCCGCGCCAGCGGGCTCCAGGCTTCATTGGGGTCGTAGATATAGGTGTTGCACAGCCCGCTCTCCTGCTGCTCCTGCAGCAGCCGGTAGCCCTGCCACAGGAAGCGCGTTTCGGTGGTGCCGTGCGTCGTAGTGACGATTTTGCGCGTGCGGCGGCCCAGCGCGTCGTAGTGATAGCGCGCCTCAAACCGCCCTTCCGGCCCGGTTCCCCGGGCGGATACCAGACGGTTCTCGGCGTCATACGCATAATGCTGTTCATACAGCCCGTTGCGACGGCTGACCAGGTTGCCCCAGTGGTCGTATTTCATGAACAGCGCCTGCCAGTGCTGCAGGCGGTTATCCGTGACCGGTGCCGCATCGTCACTGGCGGCGAGGTTATCCGCGGCGTCATAGCTGAACTGCGCGCGGCTGTGCCCCTGGCGGGCCTCGTAGTGCTTCAGCAGACGACCTTCGGCGTCGTAGCCGTAATCTACCTCACCGCGCAGGGTGTCGCTGACGCCGGAAAGCTCACCGCGCGCGGTGTAGCGATACAGCCGTTCCAGGAGCGCTTTCTCCGGCAGGGTCACGTCCGTACTCAGCTCACTGCGCTGAAGGGTGCGTCTGCCCAGGCTGTCATACTGGCGGAACTGCTCGCGCGCGCCCTGGGTGCGGCGCACCTCGCGGTGCAGGCGGTCGCGGGTGAACTCGGTCACCAGCTGCTGCCCGAAGCGGATGGCGCTTACGTGGCCGGAGCCGTAGTGCAGCCAGGCCAGATTTTGCTCGCCGGGCAGCGTCAGGCCGGTCAGGTTGCTCAGGGCATCCCATTCGTAGCCCACCGCGCCGTTAATACCGGATTCGCTCAGCACGCGCCCGTTGGCATCGTGCCGGTAAACAATCTCATCGCTTTCGATACCCAGGGCAACGCCTTCTGCGGTTGGCGTGCGGCGGATGCGGGTAATCTGGCCGCTCAGGTCGCGGAAGTAGCGGTACTCCGCGTGGCGCTGAGTGCGCCCGATCAGCAGCCCGCTGTCGTCATAGCTGAACTGCTGGACGCGACGGGCGATGCCGCCGTCGGCGGCAGGCCGGCCGTTCTCTTCGAGCGCGCAGAGGAACCCTCGCGCGTCCCATTCCATATGGCGCACGGTATCGTCCGGGCGAGTTTCGCTGAGCGGGCGGCCCACGGCGTCGTAGGTGAAGCGGTATTCCGCCCCGTTGCCGTTATCGAGTCGCAACAGGTTACCGCGCGGGTCATAGCGCCACTGGCGCACGCGGCCAATTCGGTCGGTAAGGCTGACCGGGAGGCCGAGCGCGTTATAGGCCCAGCTCACTTCGCTTTCCAGCGGGTCGCGCCAGCCCGTGAGCTGGCCGCGTTCATTCCACACCAGCGACTCACGGCTGCCGTCCGGGTGGATCACGGCGCTCAGCAGCCCGGCACGGCTCCATTCCCGACGCGTAATATTCCCTTCCGCATCCTCGCTGGCAATCAGCTGCCCGAATCGGTCGTAGGTAAAGCGGGTCACGCTGCCGGAGCAATCGGTGCGCTGCGTCAGCAGCCCCTGGTGGTTCCAGACCAGACGCACCACGCCGCCAATGGCGTCGGTGATGCTCTCCGGCAGGTTTTCTTGATCGTCGGGATAGTCATACGCGGTGGCGTTACCGGCCGGATCCGTTTCCGACAGCAGGCGACCGCGAAGGTCGTACATGGCCTGCGATGAGGTACCGTCCGGATACACTGTCCGGGTGATGCGGTCGGTCAGACGATACCAGTGATACTCCGTACGGCGGCCCGCCGGGTCCGTCTCGCTGGTCATGCGGCCGTATTTGTCCCACGTGCTGCGGCGCATCGCTCCGCCGGGGAGAATGACGTCGCAGAGTTCGCCGTCGCGGTAAACAAACGTCGTCTGACGACCGTCGTAATCCGTGAAGCGCGCAACGTTGTCGTCGTCGTCCACCAGCCAGTGCGCCTGCGCGCCGTCATCGCGGGTCGCACGGCGGGTGCCGTTATCAAAATCGTATTCGAATGTCAGCTGTTCGCCGCCGCTGTGGCGGAAGCCGACCACGCGCGGCAGGCCATCAATCTCCTGCCAGCGGTATTCGCTCAGCAGGCCGTTGGCGTCCTCATGGGCGCTCATTAGCCCGTCCTGCCAGCGGAAGCGTCGGCGCACGCTACCGCCCCGGCCGGTCACACAGACCAGCTGGCGCTGTTCATCATAAGCGTAACTGACCAGGCAGATCTCGTCATCCAGCCAGGCACCGGCAAGCCTGTCACTGTCGTAGCGGCAGACTACGCGCTGGCCTGCGCTGTCGGTCAGGGCATGCAGGGTATTATTCGCATTCCACTCGAAGAGGATAGCGTTGCCGCAGGGTTCAGAGATCTGCTGGAGCAGCGACGGGGCATCATCCTTAAGCGGCGCATAGTGCCAGCGCTCGCCGCTGACGTCATACACCGACCAGCTGTCGTCAGAGTGGTGCTCAAGCCAGTTTTTTTCGCTTTCGCAGTAGGTGCGCATCCCTTTCGGGACATTCGGGAAGGCGATGTAATCACCGGACGGCGCACGCCACATCAGCCCGTCCTGATACGGCTCCAGGCGGCTTTCCCAGAACAGGCTCCAGCCGCGGCCCAGCACGCTGTCACCGGGGTTGCCGCTGCGCCAGTAGCGCTGCCAGCGCACCGGCAGACGGGAAGGCAGGACGAAGTCCAGCTCGTCATCCCCGCTGAGAAACTTCTGCCCGCTGACGATATCCACCGGGCGGGCGATGATCCCCGCGGCGGCAACGCCGGTCATCAGCGTGCCGGCGCGGCAGGCGATACGGGCCAGCTTATTGATACCGGGAATTTTCCCCAGCAGCTTAGAGAGCGCCCCAACTTTGCCAGCGGCACCGCCCCACCCGCCGAGCAGGCCGGCGAACAGCAGGGTAAGATCGGAGACTTTATACAGCCACTCGGGGACTTCAGACTGAATGGGCAGGGTTTGCTGCGGGTCGCCGCCGATGATGACGTTGTCCGAACCGGTCATCACCTTCGCGTCGCAGGTGGTACGATCCCCGATGCGGGACGCAGGCTGGCTGTTAATGAAGACTCGCTTAGAGCCTTCGGCCATCTGCTGCGAGCCGTCGTCAGAACAGTCGACGGTGCTATCGGTGGCAAGCGCGGCGGGTTTACCGTTGATAAACACATTGGGCGAGCCGGAAGTGATGACGCCTTTCTTCGTCATACTGGATGCCCCGGCGTCCGCGATGCTGTCGCGGGCGGCGGTCGCCAGCTCCCCGGTGTAGTACCCCACGGCCAGGCTCGCGCCGACGAGCAGGACGCCCACGCCCAGGCAGGATGCGCCAAGTCCGGCAATAAACATCGCCCCCGCCAGAATGCCCCCGGCGGCGGCAATCAGGCCGCCGACAATCGTTCCGGCAATCATCCCGGCAAGCGCACCGGAGTGGCCGATATCATCACCTACGCGTGCAGCTTCAAACATAACAACGGTCCCTGATGTTAATGGTGGAAGCGAAAGCTCCTGAGAAGATCGCCAAACATCGCGCGGTCAGCATCGCCCGGCGCGCGGGTGCAGGTCATGGTGAAGACCAGAATTTTATTGCCGTCGACGTTAAACACGGCCTGCTGCTGCCAGATGCGTTTGCCGTCGCGCAGGTAGCTGGCATGGACGGTTTCACCCTGTGAAAGGCCGTCACCCAGCGTAGCGGCGCTACGCTCCCCCTGCTTCCATCCCTTGATGTGTTTTTCCATCAGGGCGAGCTGGCGATCGATGTACGCGGCAAGCGCTTCGCCAGCGTTGAGGGCATCACGGGAGAGGTTGAACGCTGGCGCGTCCGCTGCGGGCGGCGCGAAGACGTTGACGGTACGATCCTGATAACCTTCAGGAAAATCGATCAGACCTTCACTGAAAAGGCACTGCGAAGTTGGTTCTGACATTGAGCGGGTCCCACCACATATTTTCAGAAGCGGTAAGTTTCGCATATGTGTTTAAGGCTGACTATCCCCAGATTTTCGCCCCACCGCCACGCTCGCCGACAGCCCCGCCACCAGCTCAACCCCCTCCGGCAACCTGTCGATATGAATACGCACCGGCACGCGCTGCGCCAGCCGCACCCAGCTAAAGGTGGGTTCGACGTCGGGCAGCCCCAGCCCGCCAGTTTCGTCGTTGCTGTCCCCGATCCCACGCCCGATGCTCTCCACGTGCCCCGTGATGACCGGATCGTATCCCATCAGCACTATCTGCGCGGCATCCCCGACGCGAATATGGCGCAGTTTAGTCTCCTCAAAATACCCCACCACCCAGAAGCTGTGGGCATCGACGATGGCGACCTTTGTCTCCCCCGCCGTCGCGTAGTCTCCGGGCCGAAGCCGCAGGTGCGTAACGTACCCCGAGACCGGCGCACGCACGGTGGCGTGCGCCAGATTCAGCTCTGCCAGATCCAGCGCGGCCAGCGCGCCGTGATAATTGGCCGCCGCGACGTTCGCCGCGCTGCCGGTTTGCTGCACATCCTCGCTCGAAATGGCGTTTTTAATCAGCGTGCGGCGATGGGCCGCGTCCTGGCGCATCAGCATCTCATGGCGTTTCGATTCCACATCCGCCTGCGCGCTGGCCACCGCCAGCCTGAGCCAGCGCGGATCGATGGCGTAGAGTACATCGCCCCGGTTCACCCACTGGTTGTCCCGCACGGCCACGCTGATGACGGGCCCGGAGACATCCGGCGCAATCTGCACCACGTCCGCCCGGACGCGGCCGTCGCGGGTCCACGGCGTTTGCGCGTAGTGTTTCCACATCATAAACGCCAGCAGCGTGGCCGCTGCGACGGCGCTTAACGTCAGCGCATAGCGAGCCAGTAAAGAGAGCAGTGATTTCATGACAATAACCCCAACGCGATCAGGCCCTGCATCAGCAGGTAAAAGATGACAATCCAGATTGAAACATCCATCAGCGGGCGAAACGGCAAGCGCCGGTAGATCCTGCTGAGAGAGAAAAGCGCGACGAGGCTCAGCGTGCAGACCAGCGTCGCGAGGGCGGCCATCAGCAGCCCCGGAATAAAAACGCCGCCGATATTAATATCGTTAACCATGGTCTGGCCCCCGTAATGCACAGTGAAAATCCACCAGCCTGAAGACAAACTGGCGCGTCGGTTCATCTGCGGCAGGCAGGTTTTGCTCGATGATGGCGGTAATGCGTTCGCCTAAGGCGTGGCGGTCCGCGGCGTTTATCCGATGAAATAGCGCGTCAACCTCCCTGCCGGGCGGTGTGTCACTGCGGCGTATATGCATGACTGAAAGCCCCAGGCGCAGCGCGTGCAAAAGCCTTTCAAGCGCCTGCTCTGGCGCACGCTCGCTGCGCTGCAAACGCGGCAGCAACAGGGCAGTTCGGTCCATCATCAGGTTGATCCAGTGCGTTTCGTCGACCCGCAGCGTGCCTTTCACGCTGCGGCGAATGTCGCGCTGGCAGAGGTTCAGCAGACGCGTGATGGCGGCGTCCGCCTGCACGGTTTGCATCAGGCTCATGCTGATGACGGCAAAGCCGGTCGCTGCAAAGAGCGCAATGGCGGTGTTAGCCGCGACGGCGAAGTCGCCGCTGTAGTGCGCGCCCAGCTCGCACAGAATGGGCAGCGTCAGGGTGATGCCCATCGCCATAAACGTGGTTGGCGGGCGCGCCTGAAGCGACCCGGCCAGCAGATACGCCGGAGCAAGCACCGCCACCAGCACCGGGAAATCGCTTACCTGCGGCAGCAGCGCAAAGCTGTAGAGCAGGCTAATCACCACGCCCCAGAACGAGCCAATGATGTATTTCACGATGTGGGGCGCCGGCGTGTCGAAACTGCCAAACAGCGTGCAGCAGACGCCAAGGATAGAGACCGCCGTACCGCCATCCGGCCACGCAGAGAAAATCCAGACCAGGCAACCGCTCAGAATGATGACGAAAGCCCCCAGCGCCGTGCGGGCGGCGGTAAGCGGATCGCGGTGGAAAACGTAGCCTTTTGCCGCGCGGGTTTGCATCTCCCCAAACGCAGGTTTTGCGTGGTGGATAGCCCCGGAAAGACGCTCGCACTGCTCCAGAAGCGCGATAGCCTCTGAGAGGTAGCGAATAAAACTGACCTGCAACGCGTCGTCAATCGTCTGCGCATGCGCGGCATACCGATCGATAAGAAGCGTACAGCGGAGCCGCAACGCCTCAGCCGCACTGCTGGCACCCGCGTCTTCAGCGGCAAGCCAGGCCTGAACATCCTCCCGCAATGCCTGCATGTCGGCGGGCCAAATTCCGGGCGTCAGCAAGCGATCGTGTAGTTCACAGTTGACGATCGCGAGCCGTGCCAGCCGATCGTGAATCGCTTTTCTGGCCTGCCGCACCGGAGCGGACAGGGCAAAATCATACGGAACATGGTGGCTTATCCCCTGCAGGAACTGCAGCGCCAGGGCCAGATGCAGGGGGCCGGAAGCCGCGCCGGGTTTACCCGCCAGGGTGTCCGCCACCCGACCGCGCGCGGCCTGTAGCGTCTGGGATAATTTCGCGTTGAATAGCCCTGATACGCGTGCGGGCAGCACGTAGCGGTGAATCAGCCCCGCACAGAAAATCCCAATCGCGATCTCCTGCACGCGGACGAGGGCAACGTTAAAAATGCCACCCGGATCGGATACCGCGGGAAAACCAATCAGGCTCGCGGTGTAACCGGCCAGCACGAAGGCATAGGCCCGGGGCGTGCGCTCCAGCAGGGAGAGCCACAGGCAGAACGTGATCCAGCCCGTCAGCACCACGCTGCACAGGATCGGCATATTCGCGAAGATGGGCACGATCAGAACGGTCGCGCAGGCCCCGGCCACGGTCCCGGCCAGCCGGTAGAGGCTTCTGCTCAGCGACGCCCCGACCGACGTCTGCGATACGATGTAAACCGTAATAATGGCCCATGAAGGACGTTCGAGACCTATCGACAGCGCGAGGTAGTAAGCCAGCATCGCCGCGGCAAAACTCTTCGCGGAGTAGATCAGCGCGCCCGCATCGTTTCGCAATGTGGCGGGGAGACGCACGTGATGAGAGAAGATTTTATTCATGCCGGGATTATTACCGGCTTGCAGACCCGCTTAAATACTCTATTCTGTCAAAAAATACCTAAATGTTGCCAGAATCATGAAGCCGCAATCCGCTAATACGCTGTATGACCCTGACTCTACCGCCTCTCCTGCCGTGGCGCGTCATCTGGACTTTGTGGACTACGCTGCGGAAGTGCCGGTGCATACCCATCGCAAGGGCCAGCTGATTATTGCCCGTTACGGCGCGGTCAGCTGTTACGCGGAGAATGACATCTGGATCGTGCCGCCAGACTGCGCAGTCTGGATCCCCGGCGGGATCCCGCACAGCGCGAAAGCGACGTGGAACGCGCATCTGAACTATTTGTTTATTGAGCCCGGCGCGGCGGCGCTGCCGGAGAGGTGCTGCACCCTGGCGATCTCGCCGTTGATTACGGAGCTGGTCGACCGCCTGACGCGCGAAGGCGTGGATTATCCTCCCGACAGCCACGCCGCCAGACTGACCCGGGTCACGCTGGATGAGCTCGCCAGCATGCCGCAGCAGAAGCTCAGCCTGCCGGTCTCGACCGACCCGAAAATTCGCGCCATGGCCGACGCGCTGGTCAGCCGCCCTGAGGACAGAAGCACCCTGAAAGACTGGGCGAAACGGCTCGCCCTCAGCGAGCGCTCGTTTGCACGCCTGATGCAACGCGAGACCGGGCTGAGCTTTGGGCGATGGCGGCAGCAGTTGCACCTGATTATTGCCCTGCGGGAGCTGGCCAGCGGCGTGCCTGTCCAGAACGTGGCGGCAACGCTTGGGTATGAATCCGTGAATGCGTTTATCACCATGTTCAGAAAAGCGATGGGCAGCACACCCGCGCATTATTTTGCCGAACGGAAAAACAGCGGCCGTTAACCCGGCCCTTCGCTCCCCGCCGCCAGCAGCGGCACCACCACGTCGCTGATGGGCACCGCAATCCCGTGTTTGCGGCCATAGCGCGGGATCACGCCGTTGCGGATATCCCACTCCATTGGACGGTTGGCCTGACGATCGGCCAGGATCGACGTGCCCAGGTCTTCAGGCGCACGCTGAAAGTTCGCCAGGATCTCCCCGGCCACCGCATCGTCAAGCTTCGCCCCCTCGGCGCGGGCAACGGTAAGCCCCTCGCGCAGATAGGCCAGCGCAAGTTCGCTGATGTCCTCACGCCTGAACATCCCGGCGCGGCGGTTAGCCAGCACCATCAGCCCGGCGACCGCGTTTTGCAGCAGCTTGCGCCAGGCGACCGTGGCGAAATCTGCCGAGAGTTCCACTTCACAGCGCGTACCGAGAAGCGCATCCACCACCCGCTGCGCCTGCGGCACCTCCGGCAGCGTCAGGCGCGGTTTGGCACGCAGCCACACGGAGGCATCCGGCTCGCGCTGTGCCGGGAACCAGACCACCGACGGCAGCACCGTTGCGCCGTTGACCCACGGCTCAAGCTGGGCTTTCTGCTCCACGCCGTTTTGCAGGGCGCAGACCACGGTGTTTTCATCGCACAGCGCGCGCAGCCATCCGGCGCTGTCGGCATTTTGCGTCGTTTTTACCGCGATAAAAACCAGATCGGCGGGACGCGTAATGACGGCAGGATCGGTTAAGACCGGACCGGGTACCACCGTTTCGCCCTCGTCATAACGCAGGCGTAATTCCGGATGTGCGGTACGTCCGCACAGCAGCGGCGTGCGGCCCACGTCATGCAGCACCGCGGCAATGGTGGTCCCAATCGCACCGGGACCTATCAGCGCAATCACTGGATTGTCAGACATGATTAACTCCCCTTTTCGCTAAGCCTGCTAACAGTTATACCACCCTGAAAAGTGAGCGCCACGTCGTTGTCTATACTCAACACACAACTGACAACGGAGTGCGCCATGCCTTTACCCGATTTCACGTCCTCTGAACCGTTCACCCTCGGCATCGAACTCGAACTGCAGGTGGTTAATCCGCCCGGGTACGATCTGAGCCAGGACTCTTCCGCGCTGATCGCCGCCGTCAAAGACGACATCAAAGGCGGAGAAGTGAAGCACGACATCACCGAAAGCATGCTCGAAATCGCCACCGGCGTATGCCAGACCATCGACCAGGCAGCGGCGCAGTTCTCGGTGATGCAGCAGAGTATTCTGCGCGCGGCGGCGGAGCAGCATATCCAGATCTGCGGCGGCGGGACGCATCCGTTCCAGAAATGGCAGCGCCAGGAGGTGTGCGATGACGAGCGCTATAACGTCACGCTGGAGCGCTTTGGCTACCTGATTTTGCAGGCCACGGTGTTCGGCCAGCACGTACACGTCGGCTGTCGAACCGGGGACGATGCCATTTACCTGCTGCACGGTCTGTCGCGCTTTGTGCCGCACTTTATCGCCCTCGCCGCCGCGTCACCCTACATGCAGGGCACGGACACGAAGTTCGCCTCATCGCGTCTGAATATTTTTTCGGGATTTCCGGATAACGGCCAGATGCCGTGGGTCAACAACTGGCAGGCGTTCGAAGGGCTGTTCCGCCGCCTGAGCGCCACCAGCATGATCGACAGCATTAAAGACCTGCACTGGGACATTCGCCCCAGCCCGCACTTTGGTACCGTGGAAGTGCGGGTGATGGATACGCCGCTGACGCTCAGCCACGCGATAAACATTGCCGGGCTGATCCAGGCAACCTCCCACTGGCTGCTGACCACGCGGCCCTATAAGCATCAGGAGAAGGATTTTCTGCTGTACCGATTTAACCGTTTTCAGGCCTGTCGCTACGGGCTGGAGGGGATTCTGACGGACGTGCATACCGGCGAACAGAAAACCGTGGCGGAAGATATCGCCTGGCTGCTGGAACAGGTTGCGCCATCGGCCGAGAAGCTCGGCGCGACAAGCGCAATCACTGAAATTGCCCTGCTGTTAAAGCAGGGCAAGAGCGAGGCGCAGCGCATGCGGGACTTTATTGCCGACGGCGGCTCGCTTATTTCTCTGGTTCAGAAGCACTGCGAGCTGTGGGCGACGAGTCCGTAAGGCCGTGGCCCCACTCACGCAGACGCTGGAACAGCACGAACAGAGCGGGGATGAACACGATCCCCACGACGGTCGCCACCAGCATACCGCTGAACACCGTGGTGCCAATGATGCGACGGCTCTGGGCACCCGCCCCGGTCGCCAGCATCATTGGCATGACGCCGATAATAAACGACACGGCGGTCATCATCACCGCGCGGAAGCGGCGCGAAGCCCCTTCCCTCGCCGCATCGACAATCGTCATTCCGTCCATACGCCGGGCGCGGGCGAACTCCACGATAAGAATCGCGTTTTTGGCCGCCAGCGCGATCAGCAATACCAGACCAATTTGCACGTAGACATCGTTGGCGTAGCCCGCCATCCACAGCCAGACCAGCGCCCCGCCGAGGGCGAAGAGCACCGAGAGCATCACGCTCGCCGGGAGCGTCCAGCTCTCATACTGGGCGACGAGAAACAGCCACGCCATCACCACCGCCGCCAGCACAATCCATATCGCCTGATTGCCGGTCTGCTGCTCCTGATACGACATGCCGCTCCAGGCATAGTCGTATCCGGCAGGCAGGATCTCTGCCAGAATTTCGCTCATCACCGCCATCGCGGTGCTGCTGCTCACCCCTTCCGCCGCCGAGCCGCTCACCGACACGGACGGAAACTGGTTGTACTGCTGCAGGAACGGCGCGCCAACGCCCGGCGTGATGGTGACGAGGTTGCTCAGGCGCACCCGCTCGCCGCTGTTGCTGCGCACAAACAGCTCGCTGATTTGCTCAGCGCGCTCGCGCCACTGCATTTCGTTCTGCATGACAACGTGGTAGACGCGGTTGTTGATGCTGAAATCCCCGGCGCGCGTGCCGCCAAAGGCGGTTTGCAGGCTACTGAAGATGCGCGATACCGGCACGTCGAGACGGGCCGCACGCTCGCGATCGACGGTCAGCGTCAGCTGCGGGACGTTGCTGCTCCAGGTGGTGAACACACGGCTTAGCTGCGGGTGCTGATTGGCTTTCATCAGCACCCCGCGCGTCACGCGCTCCAGCTCCGCCGGGCTTTGCCCCGCCTGCGCCTGTATGCGCAGATCGAAGCCGGAGGCGTTGCCCAGCCCCGGCAGGGTCGGCGGCGCGAAGGTCATGATGGTTGCTTCCGGCAGGGCCAGCAGCTGACGTTGCAGGGTAGCCATCACCTCGTCCAGCGGCGGGCGCTCGCTCCAGTCTTTGAGCATGATGGAGATAAACCCGCCGTTGGAAGCGCTGGTGCCGTTAAGAATGTTAAAGCCGGAGACCTGAATCACGTCTTCCACCGCCGGATTTTTAGCGATTAATTCGCGTGCGGTGGTCATTACCGCTTCGGTGCGCTCCAGCGAGGCGGCTTCCGGCAGCTGAACGCTGGCAAAGAAGTAGCCCTGGTCCTCCTGTGGCAGGAAGCCTTTTGGCATCGACGTAAAGCTGAACGCAACCACGGCCGCCGCGCCTGCGGTGGCCAGCAGCGCCAGCCACGGCCGCAGGGTGAAGACGCTTACGATCCGGGTATAGCGATTGCGCGTGGCATCCAGCCCGCGGTTGAATCCACGAAAAATCGCAGCGGGCTGTGCCGGACGCGGGCGCAGCAGCATTGCACAGAGCGCGGGCGTCAGGGTCAGCGCCACCAGGCTTGAGAGCGTGACCGCCGTGGAAAGCGTGACCGCGAACTGGCGGTAAAGCTCACCGACAATCCCCGGCAGCAGCGCCACCGGCACAAATACCGCCAGCAGCACTAGCGTCGTGGCTATCACCGGCCCGGCAATCTGGCGCAGCGCCAGCACGGTCGCCGCCGTGCGGCTCTGCCCTTCCGCCATCAGCGTTTCGACGCTCTCCACCACAACGATGGCATCATCCACCACCATCGTCAGCGCCAGAATGATGGCGAACAGGCTGAGCGTGTTGGCGGAGTAGCCCAGCGTGTACAGCACCGCAAACGTGCCCACCAGCGACACCGGAATGGCGAGCGCAACAATCAGCGTCGCGCGCCAGCTTTGCAGGAACAGGGATACAACAACAACGACCGCCAGCATCGTCAGCGCCAGCGAGACGCCGATCTCCTTGATGGTGGCCGCAACGAAGGTGGTGGTATCGAATTTCACCTCGTAGACCAGGTCGTCCGGGAAGCGCGACGCGAGGCGCTCCAGCTCGGCGCACACCGCGTCGGCCACGCGCAGGGCGTTGGCGGACGGTGTCGGGTAGATGCCGAGGTAGGCGGAGTCGTGTCCGTTCAGCTGCGCGCCGGAGCTGTAGCTACGCGAGCCAAGCTCGATGGTGGCGACGTCCTTCAGGCGCACCAGCTGGCCCATCTCGCCGGCGCGGATAATGATGTCAGCAAAATCATCAGACTGGTTCAGGCGCCCCAGCCCGTTGATGGTCAGGGTCTGCTGCTGGCCGTTAAACACCGGCGGCGTGCCGACCTGGCCCGCCGCTCCCTGCACGTTCTGCTCGCGCAGCGCCTGCGCCACGTCGTCCGTGGTAACGTTCAGGGCGTTCATGCGGTCTGGACGCAGCCAGATGCGCATGCTGTAGTCGCGCGCGCCAAACATCTGCACCTGACCGACGCCCGGCAGGCGCGACAGCGCCTCACGCACCTGGGTGCTGGCGTAGTTACTGACGAACAGCGGCGTGTGGGTATTGTCAGGTGAGTAAAGACTTACCCCCATCATCAGATTGGTGGCGCGTTTGCGCACCTGCACGCCGTTTTGCTGCGCCTCCGCTGGCAGTTGCGCCACGGCCTGCGCCACGCGGTTTTGCACGTCGATGGCGGCTAAATCCGGATCGGTCCCCGCGGCAAAGGTGATGTTAAGGCTGTAGGTGCCTTCATCCGAACTCGTGGACTCCATGTACAGCATGTGATCCACGCCGTTAAGCTGCGTCTCCAGCGGCGTGGCGATAGCCTCCGCCACGTCAGCCGAACTGGCCCCCGGCCAGCTGGCAGAGACATTCACCACCGGCGGCGTGATCTGCGGATACTGCTCCACCGGGATAATCTTCAGCGCGATGGCCCCCAGCAGGGTAATGACCAGCGCTATCACCATCGCAAAGCGCGGGCGTTTGATGAAAAACGTCAGCATGATGGCTCCTTAATTCAGTATCTGGACGGCAGCACCGGGCTGTACACGCTGTGCACCGTCAGTGATCGCTCGCTCACCAGGCTTAACACCGGAAGCAATCTGGAACCGCTGCCCAACCTGCCCGGCAATTTTTAGCGGGCGTTTTTCGGCGTTTCCGTCGGCACTCACCACCCAAGCAAAGAATCCATCGCCATTCTGCTGGACCGCAGCGGCAGGGAGCGTCAGTACCGGCTGCTCGCTGGCCGGGCGCAGCGTCACATTTACGTTGCCGCCGGGCAACAGCTGATGGCGCGGGTTGGCAAACCCGGCGCGCAGTATCACGCTGGCGGTGCGCGGGTCGATGCGGTTATCCACCGAGGTCAGTTCACCGCGGATACGCTGTCCGTTGCTGTCAATGAATACCTGCCACGCCTGTTTCATGGCGCTGATATCTGCATGCTGTCCGGCTTTGGTGGCAAAGGCGCCCTCTTCCAGCGCAAAAGCGATGCGGATCGGATCAAGCTGGACTACCTCCACCAGCACGCCGCTTGCGGGGTTGACCAGGCTACCTGCGTGGAAGTTGCTGTGCCCCACGCGACCGTCAATCGGCGAGGTGATGCGGGTGTAGTTCAGGGTGACGTTGCGTGCGTCGAGCCGGGCTTTGGCCTGCTCCAGCGCGGCGCGGGCGACGTCGCGCTGCATACGCGCGTTGTCCACGTCATGACGGCTGATGGCCTTGCTGCTGCCCAGGCTTTCAAAGCGGGAAAGCTGCTGCTGCGCCTGGCGCAGCGTGGCTTCAGCGCTGTTGACTTCGGCCTGCGCCAGACGCACGGCGGCACGCGGCTCGGCATCGTCCAGCTCAAACAGCACATCCCCTTTTTTCACATACTGCCCGTCGCGAAAGTGGATTTTAGTGATAACACCTTCCGTGCGGGCGCGTAGCTCAACGGTGTGGATGGCTTCAATGCGCCCCGGGATCTGACGCTCGGCGGCGTGGGCGGTCTGCTCCACGTTGGCGACGCGCACGGGAATGGCGGCGAAGACGGGTTGCAGGGTGCAGGCAAGGAGTGCGAACAGGAGTGGGAATTTCATGGAGAGTACCTCAGCGTAATTTCACCCCTCACCCCGGCCCTCTCCCCAAAGGGGCGAGGGAGAAAATCGAGCCGCCCCTTCACCTCAGAGCAGAGGGAGAAAACCGGGCTGTCCCCTCTCCCCTTAGGGGAGAGGGATAGGGTGAGGGGTAAGGTTTTGGTTATGCAGCCTTACGGAACCTGCGGGTCAGTCGCTTCTCGATTTCGACGACGAAGAACATTCCCATTGCAACCGCCAGCGTCACAAACCAGTAGCGGAGCGGCAGCGCTTCGGTGCCAAACAGCATCTGCATAAACGGCAGGTAGATGATTGCGGCCTGGAGCAGGAACAACACGCCCGTGACCAGCCAGATGCCTTTATTCGCCAGCAGACCACGGTTCAGGGAGAACCCTTCAGTGTTGCGGCAGTTAATCATGTACACCCACTGGGCGCAGACCAGCATCTGCAGCAGCACGGTGCGGATGAACTCCGCGCTGTGGCCGCGCGGGGCCAGCCAGGCCTCCAGCGCAAAGGCGGCAATGGCAATCATGGTGCCGACAAAGGCCACGCGCCACACCGCGTAGGCGTCCATCACGTGCTGCCCGGTCTGACGTGGTGGACGGCGCATGATATTGCGCTCGGCGGCTTCAAAGGCCAGGCCGAAGGAGAGCGTGGCGGAGGTCGCCATGTTCATCCACAGAATCAGCACCGGCGTCAGCGGAATGATGTTCCCCGCCAGCAGCGCAATCACAATCAATAGCCCCTGCGCCAGGTTGGTCGGCATGATGAACAGGATGGTCTTCTTCAGGTTGTCGTAAACGCGACGCCCCTCTTTCACCGCGCTGGCGATGGTGGCGAAGTTATCGTCCGTCAGGACCATGTCCGCCGCCTCTTTGGTCACTTCCGTGCCTTTGATGCCCATTGCGATGCCGACATCCGCCTGACGCAGCGCCGGGGCATCGTTCACGCCGTCGCCGGTCATACCGACGATTTCACCTTTCTCCTGCAGCGCTTTCACCAGGCGCAGCTTATGCTCCGGGCTGGTACGGGCAAAGATGTCATAGGTCACCGCCGCATCCGCCAGCTCGGCATCGTTCATCTTCTCAAGCTGATAGCCGGTCACCGCCTGCTCGCTGTTGGTGATCCCCAGCATCTGGCCGATGCTCATCGCCGTCTGCGGGTGATCCCCGGTGATCATCTTCACGCGGATCCCCGCCTGCTGACAGGCGTTAATGGCATCAATCGCCTCCGGGCGCGGCGGATCCATCATTCCGGCAATGCCGAGGAAGATCAGCCCGTGGCTCAGATCGTCGTGCGTGAGCGCCGTTTCGCCATTGGCTGGCTTAAACGCCGCCGCAACCATGCGCAGTCCCTGACGCGCATAGCGCTCCATCTCGTTTTCCCAGTACGCGCGGTTGAAGGCGTCTGCACCGTGGCGGGTTTGCTGCTGCGCGCACAGGGCGAAAATGACGTCCGGCGCGCCGGTGATCAGGATCTGCTCCTCGCAGCCAATCTGATAGTGGGTGCTCATGTACTTGTACTGCGAGTCAAACGGGATCTTGTTAACCAGCGTCGTTGTTACCGGCGCGAGGTTGGCTTTCGCCGCCAGCACCTTCAGCGCGCCCTCGGTTGGCCCCCCGGTGATGCCCCACAGGCCGCGCTCGTCCTGAATCAGCTGGCTGTCGTTACAGAGGTCAATAGTGCGCAGGTACTGCTCCAGCACGGTGCCCGGCTGGATCTGCACTGGCTCATCGCTGCCTTCCAGGTAAATGTTGCCCACCGGCTCATAGCTGTTGCCGTCCACGCGGTAGCAGGTGTCGGCGGTGATGATGGCTTTGACCGTCATCTCGTTCATGGTCAGGGTGCCGGTTTTATCCGAGCAGACCACGGTCATCGCGCCCAGGGTTTCAACCGTCGGCAGCTTGCGGATGATCGCCCGCTTGCGCGCCATCGCCTGCACGCCCAGGGAGAGGATAATGGAGATAATTGCAGGCAGACCTTCCGGTACGGAGGCGACCGCCAGGCTGATGAGGGAGAGCAGCAGCTCGCCCATTGGGATCTCGCGGAATGCCAGGCTGAAGACAAACAGCGCGGCCATCATCGCCAGAATAATGGCGAAGATCGCCTTACCCAGCTTGTCCATCTGCACCAGCAGCGGCGTGCGGTGTTTTTCAATGCCCGCCATCATCTGATTGATATGGCCAAGCTCGGTCTCCTGCCCGGTGGCAGTAACCACGCCCACGCCACCGCCCGCGCTCACGGTAGTGCCGGAGAAGACCAGGTTGGTGCGATCGCCCAGCGGCAGCTCACCGTTCAGCGGCTGAGTATGTTTATCCACCACGGTGGATTCACCGGTCAGAATCGCCTCTTCCACGCGTAAATTATGCGCCTCAATTAAACGCATATCCGCCGGAATACGATCCCCGGCGCGTAATACAATAATATCGCCCGGGACTATTTCAGTTGTGGGGAGCGTTTCATGATTGCCATTACGAATGACGCGCGCTTCGCTGGAGAGCATGTTACGAATACTCTTCAGGGATTTTTCCGCGTTGCTTTCCTGAATATGACCAATTAAGGCATTGATAACCGCCACGCCTAAAATAACCAGCGTATCAACCCAATGCCCCATGACCGCGGTTAATACCGCGGCGGCAAGCAGTACGTAAATCAGTACATCGTTAAAATGCGCGAGAAAGCGCAGCCAGCCCGGCTTGCCTTTTTTCTCCGGCAATGCATTCGGGCCATGTTTTTGCAGACGCGCCTGCGCCTCTGCGCGGTCCAGACCGCTCACCTGGCTCTGCGTATGAGCCAGCACCTGCTCTACGGTCTGCTGGTATGCCAGCCCGCCGGAAGGCGGCATGTTTGGGGATAATTTTTTTCGGTCATCGTATTTTTCCTTCAATATCCGGTGAACAGAAGCCTGAATTCCTTTCGGGCTTTAATTTATTCATTTTTAAGTCTTGCGGCTAAAATTGATCTACCGCAATATATTTACCGCTGGGTTATTCAAAATTAATTACGATTATTTCGACAAGCTGATTTTTACAAAATATTTCTAAACCAACGCTAAACGAGGGGGAAGCATGTTTGGTATTTATCGCGGACGACGCCTGGCGTTATACATTGTCGCAGCCATTGTTATTGCGACGTTAATTGGATATAGCACATATAGTTTTGTAAAATTATTTTCATGATGCAGACATTTATTTACATGGCATAATATTAATATAATCACCACGATTAAATCATTCTCCTTACGCGCTTTATTTGCCGGAGAAGGTGATTATTTCATTAAAAAAGCCCAGGCAGGTTGATATTGCTTTACGTTAAAGGATGCCGGACAATGACATTTTTAACTGACGATTAACATTACGATGAAACACCCGTTAGAATCGCTGCTGACTGCCGGGGGCATTTTATTACTGGCGCTGATCTCTTGCCTGCTGTTGCCCGCGCCGTCGCTGGGCCTGGTGCTGGCGCAAAAGCTGATGACGACCTTTCACATGGTCGATCTGAACCAGCTTTACACCATTTTGTTTTGCGTGTGGTTTTTACTGCTTGGCGCTATCGAATTCTTCGTGCTGCGTTTCGTCTGGCGCCGCTGGTTTTCACTGGCGTCATGAATGCATAAAAAAGCCGGGTAGCAGCTTCGCCTTACCCGGCCTGTGTGTTGTCAGTTTCAGTGCGTCCGACTGTGGTTTTCCTTGCGGTACGCCCCTGGCGGCTGATGGAAGGTGCGGGTAAAGATGCGCGTGAACGTCTGCTGCGATTCAAACCCGTAGCGCAGGCAGATCTCATAAACGCGCTCGTCCGATTCACGCAGATCCCGTGCCGCCAGCAGCAGCTTGCGTTCGCGAATATAGCGCCCCAGGCTTTCACCTTTATACTGCATAAACAGCCGCTGCAAATGCCATTTGGAGTAACCCGCATGGCGGGCAATGTCTTCAATGCGTAACGGCTGGTGCAGGTTGTCGTCGATCCATTCGACGATCGTATCAATGACTTGAGCGGAAATGGTCATACTGCTCTCCCCTTCTGCTTCTTGCTTAAACATTATTCCCACCACTGACGAAAAGTTTGTGTGGTATCACTCACCCGAACGGGCTCGCCCAGTTCCGGCGTGAGCAGTCGATAGTTTTTATCCTTGCTGGCTTTTGCCAGCTGGATCAGTGGGTCGTTCCAGGTGTGTTTCGCCAGCACAAAACGACCGTTATGCCCCGGCACCACCGCCTTTGCATTCAGGTCGACCGACGCCTGAGCCGTCTCCTCTGGCAGCATGTGGATGTACTTCCAGTCCTGGTCATACTGGCCGTTTTCCATGATGGCTAAATCCACATCACCAAACTGCTCGCCGATTGCCTTAAAGTGCGGGCCGTAGCCAGAATCTCCGCTGTAGTAGATCTTCTGCTCTGGGGTGACAAACATAAAGCTGCCCCACAGCGTCTGGTCACGTTTAATGCCTCGCCCGGAGAAGTGACGCGCGGGCAACAGGTGAACCGTCAGCGCATCGCTGATGTGCACCGACTGGTTCCAGTCGCGTTCGTCGATAATCTCTGGCTTCATCCCCCAGTAGCGCAGGTGTGACCCTACCCCGAGCGGCGTCACCACGCGTTTCACCTTCGGCAATAACGCCCTGATGGTGGCGTAATCCAGGTGGTCGTAGTGATCGTGAGAGATAATCAGCAGGTCGATCTCCGGCATGCTCGCCGCGCGCCACGGATACTCCCCCGCAAAGGCTTTATTGAGAAACGAAAACGGCGCGGCATAGTTACCAAGGACCGGGTCGATCAGGATGCGTTTTCCCGCCAGCTGCAGATACCAGGAGGAGTGGCCGAGCCACACCAGCGTGTCCTGCTCCAGCGGCAGGCTCGCCAGATCGGTTTTCACCAGCGGCAGCGGCTGAGCCGGGCGGGCGTTTTCGGTTTTACGGGTCAGAAATTGCCACCACGCCACCAGCATATTTTGTTGGCCGGTAAAGCCAGGCGTCGGGAGCGTATTGTGGAATTTCCCCTCGTAGTAGTGCGGAGACGCTTCCACTTCCGTGAGCTGCGCACCCTGCGGTGGCTGGCCAAAACCGGCATTCAGAACAAACGGTAAACTCGCAGCTGAAGCAATAATCATGACGAACACCACGCAGATGAAGAGAGTTTTTTTCATATCCTGACCCGAAAACGCGAGCCATCCGATGGTTTGCGTGGGGTAAACTTGATTATGAGTGAGTAAGCACTCATTATAGATATGATGAGAAAGTCGTCAAGACGTTTTCGATCTTTGACATTCCGCGTTGCAGCGTGTCAAAGCACGTGTTTCAATCGGGGTTTTTATCAGTGAAAGGGGGAAAAATTTAGTGGCACGTCCGAAGAGTGAAGATAAAAAACAGGCCTTACTGGACGCCGCAACGGCGGCATTTGCACAGTCAGGTATTGCCGCCTCAACGGCGCTCATTGCCCGTAAGGCGGGTGTCGCCGAAGGCACCCTGTTCCGCTACTTTGCTACCAAAGACGATCTGCTGAATGCCCTCTATCTGCATCTGAAGCAGGATCTCTGCCAGACCATGCTGGCGAACCTCGATCGCACCATCACGCTGCCGAAAGAACATACCCGCAATATCTGGAACAGCTATGTGGACTGGGGGATTCGTAACCCCGTGGCGCATGCGGCTATTCGCCAGATTGGGGTCAGTGAAAAGCTGAGCGCCGAAACGGAAATGGCGGTGAAAGAGATGTTCCCGGAACTGCATGAGCTGTGCCGTCGTTCGGTGCGCCCGGTGTTTATGTCGGATGAATTCAAAACGTTTGGCGATGCGCTGTTTTTATCGCTGGCCGAAAGCACGATGGAGTTTGCCACCCGCGATCCGTCCCGCGCCGTCGATTTTAAAGCCCTGGGTTTTGAAGTCATGTGGCGTGGACTGGCTCAGGAGGAGAGCGATGGACAGTAAATCCTTGCAGGCACACGCGAAGCGCGTCGCGCTGGAGATGCCTTTTACCGAACACTGCTGGCCGTTCGGCCCGGAGTACGACGTCTTCAAGGTCGGCGGGAAAATTTTCATGCTGATGGCAACCGCACACGGACGGCCGCACGTAAGCCTGAAATCCGATCCGGATACGTCGCTGTTAAATCAGCAGATCTACCGGGGCGTTGAGCCTGGTTACCATCTGAATAAAAAACACTGGATTTCCCTTTACGGCACCGAGGACATCACCCCGGAACTGGTTACCGACCTGATTGCAGATTCCTGGAATCTGGTCGTTGATAAACTGCCGAAGAAAGACCAGAAGTGGATACGCCCCGCCTGATTGTTCGTCTGAGACGAACAGATTAAGCGCTCGAAATGCACTTATCTTTTGCCGCTTTGCGCGGTAATCTGCTCTCCTTTCGCGCCCGCGTACGGGCGAATTTCATTACCAGGAGTAGTTATGGATATCATTTCTGTCGCCCTGAAACGCCACTCCACCAAGGCGTTCGACCCGACTAAAAAACTGACCGCTGAAGAAGCAGAAAAAATCAAAACCCTGCTGCAGTACAGCCCGTCCAGCACCAACTCCCAGCCGTGGCACTTTATTGTGGCCAGCACCGAGGAAGGTAAAGCGCGCGTGGCGAAATCCGCCGCAGGGACCTATGTGTTCAACGAACGCAAAATGCTGGACGCCTCTCACGTGGTGGTGTTCTGCGCGAAAACCGCGATGGACGATGCCTGGCTTGAGCGCGTCGTGGATCAGGAAGAAGCCGATGGTCGTTTTAACACGCCAGAAGCCAAAGCCGCGAACCATAAGGGCCGGACTTACTTCGCCGATATGCACCGTGTGGATCTGAAAGATGATGACCAGTGGATGGCGAAACAGGTTTACCTGAACGTCGGTAATTTCCTGCTGGGCGTGGGTGCCATGGGTCTTGATGCAGTGCCAATCGAAGGTTTCGATGCCGCGATCCTCGACGAAGAGTTTGGCCTGAAAGAGAAAGGCTTCACCAGCGTAGTGGTGGTGCCGGTTGGCCATCACAGCGTGGAAGATTTCAACGCCACGCTGCCGAAGTCTCGCCTGCCGCTGAGCACGATTGTGACCGAGTGCTAATCCCGACGGGCCGCCGCGCGCGGCCCGTTACGTTTTACTGATGATCAGTCTGCGATGCGGATGAACATCACGATCTTTTCCCCAGGCAAAAGCAATCCAGCGTTCTTCCAGTTCAGCGTATGAACTCACTGGTGTTAATTCCCACTCTGCGCCTACCGTACCGTCCGCCACGCTTATTTGGTAATTCATGCTGAACGCCCAGTCTATCATCCGCAACCAAAACCGCTGCCCGTCTCCCGTTTGCTCGCTGTCTGAGACCACGATATCGTATTCGCTGAGCACCCACTGAAAGAAAAGTTGTGGCAACCCGCTGATAACGGATTGATGGACCGCGCGGGGCGTACGCCAGACCATCACTTGCGTGGCGGCACCGTGAGGAAAGGTAATTTCTTTATGAAACGTCAGCTTCACGGCATATGCCGTATAAGGCTTACCGTCGTCGGTGGTCACGAGACGGTATTCATCGCTATAGCGCGACTTCAGAAGCCGATACCCCACAGGCAACAAAAAACCTGGCAGATGAAAATCAACCGTGCCCCGCAACAGAAACGCTTCAGTATGTTCAACGTTTTGAGTGATAAGCCCAAGTTTTTGGCTAAATTCTGCGGAATCAATCATCAGTGGCGACATCGGTGGTTTCTCATCGCGTAAGTATAGTCCACTTCACTACTCATCTAAATGATGTAGATTCAGCAGGTTGGTCTCATTCAGACCTTATCTTACGCAATGTGAACCGACACGGCAGGATCCGTGCTGATTCCCTGAAAACGTCTCGCAAAAAAATTATTTAGCCTGTTCCGCCAGCCATGCCATCGCCCTCTCCCCCGCCTCGTCCACCGGTAAATAGACCAGCAGCCGCGACCCGTTTCGCGGTGCGGAGTACCAGTACATCTGCTGCAGCGTAAAATCCCCCAGCTCGGGATGGGTAAACAGCTTGAGCTGGTTCTCCACGCCGCGCACGTCGTTGCGCTGGTGCCACAGCGTTTTGAACTCCTCAGACACCGCAAAGAAGCGCGCCAGTTTGGCTTCCCACAGCGGGTCGCCCCGGTGCTCGGCCATCGCCGCGCGGAAATAGGAGACAAAAATCGGCAGCACATCATCGCGTCTGCCGAGCCGCGCGCGCCACGCGGGATGGGTGAGAAACAGGTAAATACAGTTGCGGTCCTCCGGCGGGATTTCATTGAAATCAACGCCCATCAGATGCCCAAAACTGTCGTTCCACGCCACGATATCGAAATTGGGTTTCTGGATGCTGGCAGGTTTTGGCATCAGCGTATCCAGCAGGCGACGCGTGCCTTCGGTGATCCCCTCGCAGCAGACCGCCTGCGGTGCTTCGCCCGGCGGCAAACCGGCGAGCACGAAAAGATGCCGGGCTTCGGTCGGAGTACACTGCAGGGCTTTCGCTATGGCTGCCATCACCGCGCTGGACGGATTGACGTCCCTGCCCTGCTCAAGCCAGGTATACCAGGTCACACCCACGTCGGCGAGCATCGCCACCTCTTCGCGGCGCAGACCCGGCGTGCGGCGGCGTCCGCTGCGCGGCAAACCGAGACGCTGCGGATCGAGGCTTTCACGCCGGGCGCGTAAAAATGCGCCCAGCTGTTTTCGCGTGTCATCCTGAAGTGAGGCGACGGGTTCAGACATCAACGCCATAAATCCCCCTGCATGGTAGTGCCAGTACCAGTATAAGCAAGAACTGGTACCCGTTTATCAGATGGTTGATGCTACGACCATCTGATGAATGACGCAATGGAGTTACCATGAATACGTCAGTTGTTTCACCGGGTCGCGCAGGCCTGATATTGCTGTTAACCGGCCAGATGCTACCCATGATTGATACCTCAATCACTAACGTGGCGCTGGACGCCATTACCCATTCACTGCACGCAACCGCCACCGAGCTGGAGCTGATTGTCGCGCTTTATGGCGTGGCGTTTGCCGTCTGCCTCGCGCTCGGCAGCAAGCTGGGAGATAATCTTGGCCGCCGTCGCCTGTTTATGTGGGGTGTGGCAATCTTTGGCCTGGCCTCGCTGCTGTGCGGAATGGCGGGGAACATTGAACAACTGCTGGCCGCGCGTATTGTTCAGGGGGCGGGTGCCGCCCTGATCATGCCGCAAATTCTTGCCACGCTGCACGTCACGTTAAAAGGCACCGCTCACGCGAAGGCGATTAGCCTGTTCGGCGGCATTGGGGGGATTGCGTTTATCGTCGGCCAGATGGGCGGCGGCTGGCTGGTATCGGCGGATATCGCCGGACTGGGCTGGCGTAACGCCTTCTTTATTAACGTCCCCATCTGCCTGGTGGTGCTGGCGCTGAGCCGTCGCTACGTGCCGGAAACCCGCCGTGAAACGCCGTCGCGCATCGACTGGGCAGGGACCATCTTGCTGGCCATCATGCTCTGCTGTCTGCTGTTCCCGATGGCGCTCGGCCCACAGTGGCACTGGCCGTGGTCGCTAAAGGTTATGCTTCTCGCCATTATTCCGCTGGCCTGGCTGATGGCACAGAATGCGCGCAAAAAAGAGCTTGGAAATGCCCATCCGCTGATCCCACCGCGTCTGCTTCAGCTCCGCAGCGTTCGCTTTGGCATCGTGATTGCGCTGCTCTTTTTCAGCGTCTGGTCCGGGTTTATGTTCTGTATGGCGCTGACCATGCAAACGGGTCTGGGAATGGCGCCGTGGCAGTCCGGGAACAGTTTTATCGCCCTCGGGGTGACCTATTTTATCTCCGCGTGGTTCGCGCCGCGGCTGATTGCGCGCTACAGCACCAGCACGATTCTGCTCACCGGCCTGTCAATCCAGATAATCGGCCTGCTGGCGCTGATCGCCACGTTCCGCTACTGGGGAGTGCAAAATACGGCGCTGACGCTGGCGCCAGCCACCGGGCTGGTAGGCTACGGTCAGGCGCTGATTGTGAACAGCTTCTACCGCATCGGGATGCGCGATATTCAGCCTGATGACGCAGGGGCCGCCAGCGCCATCTTAAGCACCCTGCAGCAGGCCGCGCTGGGGCTAGGCCCGGCCATTTTCGGAGCGATTTTGCTGCACGGGCTGCAACATCATCACGGGGATTACGCCCAGGCGATTAACCTTTTCCTGACGGTGGAAACCGGCCTGATGGTCATCCTGGCGCTGGCAACGCTGCGCATCCGTCATCGGCTGTGTTTACCCGTCGTGAAGGTCTGCCAGGCAAGCAAATAAGCCTGAGGTATTTGCATAATAGATCCGCAGCCGCCATTATGGGGCTGCATCAATACAGGAGACGTTATGCAGGAATTAATTGCTCAGGTTGAAGAGTTAGGCATTGAAATTAATCACACCACCTCTTTAGTGATTATCTTTGGTATTATTTTTCTTACTGCCATCATCGTTCATTTTATTCTGCACAAAGTCGTGCTGCGCGCATTCGAGAAACGCGCCCGGGCCAGCAGCCATTTATGGTTGCAGATCATTACCCAGAATAAATTATTTCACCGTCTGGCATTTACCCTTCAGGGGATAATCGTCAACGTTCAGGCCGTTCTCTGGCTGCAAAAAGGGAGCGAAGCTGCAGAAATGCTCACCACCTGCGCGAAGCTGTGGGTGATGGTATATGCCCTGCTCTCCTTCTTCTCGCTGCTGGACGTCATTTTCAATCTGTCGCAGAAAATGGCGACCGCCTCACAGCTGCCGCTGAAAGGGATCTTCCAGGGCATCAAGCTGGTGAGCGCGATTCTGGTGGGGATCTTAATTATCTCTCTGCTGATCGGTCAGTCACCGGCCATTTTGATTAGCGGACTGGGTGCCATGGCCGCCGTTCTGATGCTGGTCTTTAAAGACCCGATACTGGGACTGGTCGCCGGGATCCAGCTTTCCGCCAACGACATGCTCAAGCTTGGCGACTGGCTGGAGATGCCGAAATACGGTGCCAACGGCACGGTGACGGACATCGGCCTGACCACCGTTAAAGTGCGCAACTTCGATAACACCATCACCACGATCCCAACGTGGGCGCTGGTCTCTGACGCCTTTATCAACTGGAGCGGCATGTCGGCCTCCGGCGGCCGACGCATTAAGCGCAGCCTGAATATCGATACCACCAGCATTCACTTCCTGGACGAGCAGGAGCAGCAGAAGCTGATTCAGGCGAAACTGCTCAAGCCGTATCTGGCCGCGCGACATGAGGAAATTAGCCTGTGGAATCAGAAAAATGGCGAAGGTGAATCGGTATTAGACCTGCGCAAAATGACCAATATTGGTACCTTCCGCGCCTACCTGAATGAATATCTGCGTAACCACCCGCGCATTCGCAAAGATATGACGTTAATGGTGCGTCAGCTGGCACCGGATGCCAACGGCCTGCCGATTGAAATATACGCTTTCACCAACACGGTGATCTGGGCAGAATATGAGGAGATTCAGGCTGACATCTTCGATCATATTTTTGCGGTGGTGGAGGAGTTTGGTCTGCGTATTCATCAGTCACCTACCGGGAACGATATTCGCTCCCTCGCAGGGGTTATAGCGCAATAATCAGGTACTGGCGCGGGAAATAAAGCGCCAGTCCATCATCACTCTTTCCGTGGGCGCATCGGGGTTGTCGATTTTATTTAAGAGCAGGTCGACCGCCTTGCGCCCGATATCCCGCGACGGCTGTTCGATGGTGGTCAGCGAAATCATGTCCGCCAGCTCGGTGCCGTCAAATCCCACAACAGCAATATCCTCCGGCACCCGCAGCCCGGCCTGCTGAATGGCGCGCAGCGCGCCCGCCGCCAGCGTATCGGAGACGGCAAACACCGCATCCGGTGGATTATCCTGCAACAGATTTTGCATCGCCACCATCCCGGCGCGGAAGCTGAGATCGCTGGCATATTCAACCGCCTGATACTCCAGATCTTTCAGGTGGATCACGCTCTTATAGCCGCGCTCGCGCAGACGGGCATATTTATAGCTCAGGTCGTGGTTGATCATCGCGATGCGTTTGCGTCCACCGTCGGCAAGCTGGCTGACGGCATGCTGCGACGCATCAACGTCGTTAATCCCCACGCAGGAGACCGCGCCGGCATCGGCATATTCGGCACACTGCACCCACGGTGCGGAGCCAATCAGCGCGGCCAGTTCCGGCAGCTTTGAGAAAGCGTCCATGGTGATAATGCCGTCGACGATTTTGCCCGACAGCAGGCTTAAGCCCGAACGGGAACGTTCGATGTCCGACCCGGAGTTACACAGCAGGATCCGATAGCCGTTTTTCTCCGCCTCTTCTTCGATGCCCTTCACCACTTCGGCGCAGAACGGGTTGGCAATGTTTGAGACCATCACCAGGATCATATAGCTCCGGGCAGTACGTAACTGACGGGCCAGTAAATTAGGCTGGTAGTTGCTCTCTTTGATGGCCTGCAGGACGCGCTCGCGGTTTTTTGCCTTCACGGTGTCGCTGTTATTGAGCACGCGGGAGACCGTCGCCACGGAGACCCCGGCCAGCTGAGCGATTTTCTGAATTGACATAGCGACGACACATCCTGCGGTTAGCGTTTTGTGCAGGCTACCATAAATTTGTTGCCCGGCGAACCGGGCAACACGTCATTGCGCCACGCGTACCCAACGCTGCTGCTGATGACTTTTCACTCTGGCATCAATGATATACATCACGTTTGCGCCATCGTGGAAGGTCGCAAACTGCGGCGCCTCCGGCATCGCTCCCGCCCGCACGGCGCGGTAGAACTGCATCATCATATTTTTAAAGGCGTCAGGCCAGCCTTCGATGTGCCCGCCGGGGAAGTGTGCGCTGCTGGCCACGTCAGGGTTCATCAGGCCTGGATCATCGGTGAGCGTCTGATTTGCCAGCGCGCGATGGCCGATCCACAGCTGTTGCGGCACCTCCTGATCCCACGCCACTGACTGCTCGCTGCCGTTAATCTCAAACGTCAGGCGATTTTTACGCCCGGCGCTCACCTGCGAGACGCTAAAGCAACCTTTGCTGCCATCGTCAAAGCGGTACAGCACTGAGCCAAAGTCTTCGGTACTGACCGGTGTGTTGGTATACGCCGCCGCCTCATCGTGGGAGAAAGTCTGATGACCGCCCATGCTGGCCTTACGCGTCGGCCAGACGATGGAGAGATCGGCCATGACCTCGGTAATGCGCCTGCCGGTCACAAATTGCACCGTATCGCACCAGTGGGAGCCGATATCCGCCACCGCGCGCGAAGCCCCGCCAAGCGTGGCATCCACCCGCCAGTTGTAGTCGGTTTCCAGCAGCATCCAGTCCTGTAAATAACTACCGTGTGAGGCGAATAGCCGCCCGAGGCTGCCCGCGCGCATCATGCTCGCCGCCTGGCGCACCATCGCAAACTGGCGATAGACAAAGCTCACGCCGTGCACCACGCCAGCCTGCTCCGCCCGCGCCACCAGATCACGCGCCTCGTCCGACGTCATGCAGAGCGGTTTTTCAGAAAAGACATGTTTTCCCGCGCGCAGGATCTGACGGTTAATCTCCGCGTGCAGATGATTGGGCGTGCAGTTGTGCACCACGTGCAGGTCAGGAAGTGCGAGGAGTTCCGCCACGCTGGCGCAGGCGTGGGGCACGTTAAGCTGGCGTGCTTTTTCCTGCGCGTTGGCAAGCGTGCCGTCGCAGAGCGCCACCACCTGCACAAACCCGAGACGCCGCAGCGCCTCGATATGCGCCGGGCCGATAAACCCGCTGCCGACAATCCCGACATTAATCATGGCTGCCCCCTGCCGCGAAGTCATCAAACGCACGCCTGGATACGGGGATGATGTGGCGGCGGATAAACTCGCTTCCCTCATTTGCGCCGGTATCACCGTCTTTCAGGCAGCACTCCCACTCCAGCACCGCCCAGCCGTCATAATCGTACTGGGTCAGCTTGCTGAAAATGCCTTTGAAGTCGATCTGTCCGTCGCCGAGCGAACGGAAGCGCCCGGCGCGGTTGATCCACGGCTGGTAACCACCGTACACGCCGCTGCGCCCATTAGGACGGAACTCGGCATCTTTGACGTGGAAGGCTTTGATGCGCGCGTGGTAAATGTCGATGAAGGTCAGGTAATCCATCTGCTGTAACAGCATGTGGCTCGGGTCGTAAAGGATATTGCAGCGCGGGTGATTATCCAGAAGCGCCAGAAAACGCTCAAAGCTCACGCCGTCGTGCAAGTCTTCGCCCGGATGCAACTCAAAACAGACGTCCACGCCCTGTTCGTCAAAGGTATCCAGAATCGGTCGCCAGCGGTTTGCCAGCTCCTCGAATGCCGCCTGAAAACGCTGCTCGTTATGCGGCGGCCATGGATAGAAAAACGGCCACGCCAGCGAGCCAGAGAAGGTGGCGTGCGCTTTCAGGCCGAGTCTGGCTGAGGCGACTGCCGCCTGCTTTAGCTTTTCCGTTGCCCATGCCCGACGAGCCGTATCATTACCGCGCACGGCGGCGGGGGCGAAGTGGTCAAACGCGTCGCTGTAGACCTCGTTTACCGCCACAAGCTGCCCCTCCAGATGGGTCGACAGCTCGCTGATGACCAGCCCGTGCGCGCCCAGCTTGCCGGTAATGTCATCGCAGTAGGCCTGGCTCTCTGCCGCTTTTTCGACATCAAAAATGTGCGGATGATTGCAGGGGATCTGCACCGCTTTGTAACCCTTCGCCGCCGCCCAGCCTGCCAGTCCGTCGAGCGTGTTGAACGGCGCTTTCTCGCCAATAAATTGCGACAGAAAAATGCCCGGTCCTTTCATCGTCCTCATAGCCCCTCCTGAACATTACGCCTTGTCATCGTCATACCTGAACGTGAGAAGGAAAATCAGCGCGATCGCCGCGGCAGCCACCGCCGGGATCCACCAGAATGTCACCCATGCCTGCGGCACGGTCTGCCCGGCCACCAGACGGTTATAAAGCGCGCCGGAAATCTGAGAGCCCAGCAGCATGCCGATGCCGTAGGTGAACATGACAATCATGCTTTGCGCCTGTCCTTTCACCTTTTCACCCGCCACGCGGTCGGTGTAGATAAAGCCGACGACGAAGAAGAAATCGTAGCAGACGCCGTGCAGCAGGATCCCCAGGTACAACAGGATGCGTCCTTCCTCGCTAACGCCCAGCGCGAACATGGCATAACGCACGAACCACGCCAGCATGCCGATCAGCAGCATGACTTTCACCCCCAGACGGCGGAACAGCAGCGGAATGACCAGCATGAAGAAGATCTCTGACATCTGCCCGAAGGACATGGCGGTGCTGACGTCTGCAATACCGGCATCCGCCAGATACGAGGCGGTATAGGCGTAATAGGTGCCAAGCGGGACGGAGATCAGCATCGCGCAGACGGAGAAGACAAAGAAATGGCGGGTTTTGAGTAGCGCAAAGGCATCGGCACAAAAGAGATCGCGCACCTGCACCGGTAGCCCTTTCGCTGGCGCTGGCGTGTGCGGCAGCGTCAGGCTGTAGAGTGCGAGCAGCAGGGAGCTGGCTGCCGCCACCTGAAAAATGGTGACGCTGGACGCCACGCCGGTCACGCCGATGAAAATTCCCGCCACGATCCAGCCGATGGTGCCGAACACGCGCACCACCGGGAAAGTTTTATCCACGTTCGCCAGGCTGTGAAATGCGATGTTGTTGGTCAGCGCCAGCGTTGGCATATAGCAGAGCGTGTAACCAAACAGCAGGCCAATCAGCAGCGCGCCGTTTTCGGCAATCAGCGCCCCCGGCACAAACCAGAGGATTGCCGCGCCCGCCAGGTGCATCACCGCCATCACCTTCTGCGAGGCAAAGAAACGATCCACCAGCATGCCGAGCACAAACGGCGAGAGAATGGAGGCGATGGGCCCGGCTGAGAACGCATCGCCAATTAACAGAGACATGTTGTGCCGGGTCATCACCAGGCCAAGCGTGACTGACCAGCTACCCCAGATGAAAAACTGCAGAAACATCATCAACGACAGACGCGGCACCAGCAGCCGGTGCTGTGTTATCGCCTTTTCACTACTTTCAGTTGACACCATGATAAGCCTCACCCGGAAAAAGTAATCGATTACAAATGACAGCAAATAAAAAGTAATCGATTACAAAATAAAGATCCTGTGGATCGAAACAAAATTGGGAGGGGGGTCACGATAAAGGTCGATGTATGACAAAACGAGGCGTTCTGATTGTCACTATAGCCTAAAGGCTATAAAATAATATAGCGAGGAAGCTAAAGGAGAAACGATGTGGAATGTCGAGACAACGGACATATTTGATCAATGGTACTTCGAACAAACAACAGCATTAAAAGAAGATGTGCTAGCGATGATGCATATTCTTGCTGAGTTTGGCCCAACGCTTGGGCGGCCATACGTAGATACCGTGAAGGCTTCAGCCTATGCGAACATGAAGGAATTACGGATTCAACATGCGGGAAATCCCATCAGAGCTTTTTTTGCTTTTGATCCTGACCGTAAGGCAATTGTGCTCTGTGCTGGAGACAAAACCGGTTGCAATCAAAAACGGTTTTATAACGAAATGATTACGCTGGCTGACGTTGAGTACAGCAGACATCTGGCGGATAAGGAGGCCATATGGCAACGCTAAAAGAACTCATGGCACAACAGAGCGCGGAAAGTCAGGAGCGTATTGCGGCTAAAGTTGATGTAATACGAAGAATTGTTGCCCTGAACCAACTGCGGGAAGAGCTCAATATTTCGCAGACAGAACTGGCCGCGGCAATGGGGGTAAAACAACCCACTGTGGCAAAAATCGAACAGCCGGGAAACGATCCCCGGCTTTCAACACTCAAACGCTATGTCAGTGCGCTCGGCGGTGAAATGAGCATTGATGTGACGTTACCGAATGGGAAACGAATAGCGTTTCAGATTTGATATTGCACATTCAAAGCCGGGTAGCGGCTTCGCCTGACCCGGCCTACAAAATAATAACGGCCCAGAACATGTAGGCCCGGTAAGCGCAGCGCCACCGGGCGAAAAACGTGCTACTTTTTACGGGATAATTTAAACGCAATAAACAGGAACACCACCCACACTGGCAGCAGCATCGCTGAGAGACGCATCTCATCCATCGTGCACATCAGCACCAGAATCAGCCCCAGGAACGCGATACAGATATAGTTCCCTGCCGGGTAGAGCAGCGCTTTAAACTGCGTCTCGCGTCCCTTGCGTCGCATCGCCGCACGAAAGCGCAGGTGCGCCAGGCAGATCATGATCCAGTTCAGCAGCAGCGTGGCGACAACCAGCGCCATCAGCAGGCCAAATGCCGCTTTCGGCAGCAGGTAGTTGATCAGCACCACTAATGACGTAATCGCGCCGGAAAGGAACAAGGAATTAATCGGCACACCGCGACGGCTGACGCGGGTCAGGAACTTCGGCGCGTTCCCCTGTACGGAAAGGCCAAACAGCATACGGCTGTTGGAGTAAACGCCACTGTTATAGACCGAAAGCGACGCCACCAGAATGACGAAGTTCAGCGCCGACGCCACCACATTGCTGTTCAGATCGTGGAAAATCATCACGAACGGACTGCTGTCAGATTTCACTTCCACCCATGGATAGAGCGCCAGCAGAACCACCAGCGAGCCGATGTAAAACAGCAGAATACGGTACACCACCTGGTTGACCGCTTTTGGGATACTTTTATGCGGGTCGCGCGCTTCGGCAGCAGTAATACCAATCAGCTCCAGCCCGCCGAAGGAGAACATGATCACCGCCAGAGAGAGAACCAGTCCTTTCCAGCCGGTTGCCAGAAAGCCGCCGTGCTGCCAGAGGTTATCAATGGTTGCCCGCTCGCCGCCATGACCGGAGAACAGCAGCCACAGGCCAAAGCCGATCATCCCGATAATCGCCAGTACCTTGATCAGCGCAAACCAGAACTCGGTTTCGCCATACAGGCGCACATTGATGAGGTTAACGGCATTAATGATGATGAAAAAGGCCGCCGCCCAGATCCACGTCGGGACATCCGGGAGCCAGTACTGCATGTAGATGCCTGCGGCGGTCAGTTCGGCCATCCCCACCAGCACGAACATCACCCAGTAGTTCCAGCCGGAGAGGAAGCCTGCAAACGGGCCCCAGTATTTGTAAGCAAAGTGTGCGAAGGAGCCTGACACCGGCTCTTCAACGACCATTTCGCCGAGCTGGCGCATGATCAGGAAGGCGATAATCCCGGCGATGCCGTATCCCAGCAGTACTGCAGGGCCAGCCATTTGAATGGCGGGGCCGATGCCGAGAAACAACCCGGTACCAATCGCGCCGCCGAGGGCAATTAACTGAATATGTCGATTTTGCAAACCACGTTGCAGCGTCGGATTCTGATCCGACGAGGCTTCAGCGCTACCATGGCCTGAAGCGGATGACGCGTCTTTCACGCCCTACCCCTGTCTCTTTTTTAGAAGGGGCACGTTTTAACACTTCATGCTGGTGGTAGCAAGTTTAACGCCGGGCCAGCGCATGCGCCCGGCGGATTAACGTCACGACCCGATGATCCCGCCGTCCGCTTTGACGATCACCACCGTTGACGAACGCGGGCGTCCGTTCGGGCTGGCGTCCGGCCAGTTAGAGACGGCACGCGGATTGGCCGGGTCGGTAATGTCATCCCCGCCCTCTCCCGGATGCTGAATATTGATAAACAGCGTCCGGTTGTCCGGCGTAAACGCAATACCGGTGATTTCACACCCACGCGGGCCCGTCAGGAAACGACGAAACTCATTGCTGCCCGGAATGGTGGCCACCATCTGGTTATTGCCCATCCCCTCATACGCTTTTTTGTTGATCGTGCTGGAAGAGACGTCGGTCTGGATCCACAGAACGCCCTGATGATCGAACGACAGACCATCCGGGCTGCCGAATGCCGCCCCCTGCATAGAGCCTTTGGCCTTCGGATCGTCGCTGTCTGTGCGCCCGCCCATGACCAGAATATCCCATTTAAAGCGTGCGGCGGCAGGATCGGCCCCCTCTTCGTGCCAATGCATAATATGACCAAACACGTTATTAGCACGCGGGTTGGCGGCATCGACCGGGGCTTTCCCCTCTTTACCGCGATCGCTGTTGTTGGTGAGCGTACAGTAGACGCTGCCGCTGGCGTGCGGATCCACGGCTATCCACTCCGGGCGATCCATTTTCGTCGCCCCCACCACGTCAGCCGCCAGGCGGGTTTTAATCAGCAGATCGCCCTGGTTTTCAAAACCGTGGCTTTTATCCAGGCCATTCTGCCCGAAGATCAGCGGCAGCCAGTCGCCGCTTCCCTCTTCGTTGAACCTGGCAACATACAGCGTGCCCGAGGTCAGCAGTTGCATATTGGCCTCACGGTTCGCAGGATCGTATTTTTTGTCAGAGACGAATTTATAAATGTACTCAAACTTCTGATCGTCCCCCATATAGACCACCACGCGATTATCGGCGGAGAGCGTAACGGCGGCCCCCTCGTGCTTGAAGCGGCCAAGTGCGGTGTGCTTGCGCGGTGTGGAGGTCGGGTCGTAGGGGTCAATCTCTACCACCCAGCCGAATCGGTTAGGCTCGTTAGGCGTTTTATCGACGCTAAACCGCTCATCCACCTCGTTCCAGCGGTAAGATTCGTCGCTGTCGCTGATGCCATAGCGCTTTTCCAGCGGATTGAGATCGGTTTTTTTCACGAAAATATCCGACCAGTTCTCCTCGCAGGTGAGGTAGGTGCCCCACGGCGTGTGGCCGTTGGCGCAGTTTTGCATGGTGCCCAGCACGCGCTCCCCCTGCGGGTCGGCGGCGGTTTTCATTAAGTCCTGATGCCGCGCCGGGCCGGTAAGCTGCATCGGCGTATTGACGGTGATACGGCGGGCATAAGAAGACGGGCGAACCACCTGCCAGTCACTGCCCGTTTTTTTCACTTCCACCACCGACACGCCCATCGCGTTCTGTCCCTTACGGGCTTTGTCGAGGTTCCAGTTCCCCATACCGTCCGTAAACAGCATCCCGTTGTCGATGTATTCATGGTTCAGCGCCAGCAGACCATGTTCCGGGTTTTGCTCCCCCTGCGGCAGGCTAAACCACGCCATACCGTCGTGGTGCATCCCCGCCTGCACGGCCTGTTCGTCGGTCGTGTTGCTGGCATCCGGCTTAAATGCCGGCATGTGGTCTTTGATGCCCGTCGGGTCACCCCAGCGATAAAACGGGCGGGCAATATAACCTTCCGGCACCCTCACCGTATCGTCCGTGGAAACGGGAATACTGGTAAACCCAAGCGACACCGCTTTTGCCAGCGCGGACGGCTTCGATACCGCGGCAATGGCGCTATCAGGTTTGATCAAAAAGGGAAAGGAAACGGCAGCACCCGCCACGGCGCCCATCTGGAGAAAACGACGGCGGGAGAGGAAAACCTCTGCAACCTCGGAGAAAACCGGGTTAGCGCTGCGGTTAGTGATGTCGTCGCGATGTTCTTTTTTAAAAACGGATTTGAGGGGTCTGCCCATAGCGGCTTCCTGTCATTGGCCAAGAGGTAAGGAGTTGGCGAACAGTGTAAGAAGCTTTTGTTACAATTTTATAACAGGATAACGGCGGGATTGGGGCGTCCCTGCCCCGGATAACGAGGTGGAACGCTTAGAACTCGTAGCCCACCGAGACCTTAAAGGTTCGCGGTTCGCCCTGAGTGATGTAGGTACCGGAATCGTCCACGCTGGCCCAGTAGTTTTCATTGGTCACGTTGTCGATGCCTGCGCGCACGGTCATCTGGTTTGCATTGTGGTTTAACGCGAAGCGGTAGCGCATGCCCAGATCCAGCGTGGTATAGCTGTCCAGCTTTTTGCTGTTCGCGAGATCGGCATACTGCGTGCCCGAGTGGTTCACGCGTGCGGTGGCGGTCAGGCCGTCAACTGGCTTGATGTCGTACTCTGCCCCCAGCACGGCATAGAAGTTCGGCACGCCAATCGCATCGTTGCCTTGATTCACGCCGTTTTTGGTTTTGGCCAGCTCGGCCTGCAGCCAGGTGGCGCTGGCGTTCAGGCGCATCCCGAGCATGGGCTCGCCAAAAACATTGAGCTCTACGCCACGGTTACGCTGTTCAGCGTCCAGGCCGTAGTGATTGTCATCGTCGAGGATCGCCGATGGCATTTTGATCTCAAACAGCGCCAGAGAGCCGCCCACGCGACCAAAGTCTGCCTTCAAGCCGATTTCATTCTGTTTAGAGTGAACAATACCGGTGCTTTGACCGTAGTTGGTAGCGGTGTCCGGCGCGGTTTTTCCCGGCTGCAGCGCTTCGGTGTGGTTGGCGTAAAGGGAAATCTGCTCCCACGGTTTATAAACCACGCCGTAGGTTGGCATCCAGCGGCTACCGTCGAAGCCGTCCGCGTCGTTTTCTGCACCGGTAATTTTGTTATACCCGCGGATGACCACTTTCTGATGACGCGCCCCCGCGGTGAACAGCAGCTTGTCGTCCAGGACGCCCAGCGTATCGCTCAGCAGCCAGCCCTGAGTACGGGTGCGCCCGCTGGTTAGCGGATCGCTGTATTTGCCACCTGATCCATTGAAGTTGGAGCTGTCCGGCATATCAACGCCGGTGTTGTGGTAGATGTTGGTGGTCGGGTTATCCTTCGTCTCCGACATTTTCCACGCGATTTTTTCGTTTTTGGTCGTCGCCGAATACCCCACGTTCACCTTGTGCGACACAAAGCCGGTAGTGAAATTCCCGCGAATGCCCGCCATGCCGCTAACGGAATCGCTAATGCGGTTAGTATCCAGACGGCTGACCGTGGCTTTGCCGCTTTTGTCCAACAGCTTCGGCGCGCTGTAGATCCCTTCTTCGTGCGCGTGCTGCGCGCCCAGGCCGGTATAGGCGGTCCAGTTATCGGTGATGTCGTATTCGCTGCGCCACATCCCAAATTCGTTTTCGATGTTGCTATAGGCCCACTTCTGGGAGAAGTTACGATCGTTTTTCGGCGGTTCAGGCACGAAATCCACCGCCGAGATGTTGACGCTGGTCGGGCTGCCGTGGAAGGTTTTCTTTTGATAGCCCAGATCCAGGGAGGTGCGGACGTTGTCGCCGTTGTAATCAAGACCGGTGGAGAGCAGCGTGGTGCGGCGACGGTCGTTTGGTACGCCGGTTTCCCCTTCACGGTGGACCAGGTTCACGCGCGCGCCGAACTGGTCGCTGTCACCAAAGCGACGGCCTGCATCCAGCGTGGTGCCAAACTGCGAATCTGAGGTGTAATCCACGCCCACTTTTGCCTGCGGGGTATCGCCCGCATGTTTCGGCTCAAGATTGATCATCCCGCCCACGCCAGAGCTTGCCGCGCCGTTCATCAGCGCGTTGGCGCCTTTGAAGATCTCAATGCGGTCAACCATCTGCGCATCCACCACCTGACGCGGCAGTACGCCGGACAGCCCGCCAAACGTCATGTCGTCGCCGTCAAACTTCAGGCCACGAATGCGGTAGGTCTCCGCGCTGTTACCGTATCCCTGAACGTACTGCACGCCCGCATCGTTGGCGACCACGTCAGCGATGGTTTTCGCCTGCTGATCTTCCACCAGCTTCGAGGTGTAGCTGATGATGTTGAACGGCACGTCCATGGCGTTCTGCTGGCCCAGCATCCCCATGCGCCCGCCGTTCGCCACCTGCCCGTCAAGAAAGGCCGGTACCAGCTGGTCGCCGCCGGGTTTAAAGTCGCTGGCAGGTGCAGCCTGCACAACAAGCGTATCTTCTTTTTTATCATCCGCCGCCTGGACGGAATGTGTCACCGCCCCAATGGCGAGCGCCAGCAGCGTTTTGTGTATTTTGGTGTTGTCCATCGTTAACTCATTTGAAAGTGCGCGAAAAAATGACCCGTTGTCGGGCCTTAGAATGTATTAACTGCAATGCAAATGAGAACTATACGCATTATCTATGCATTGGCAAGCGTCACGCGTTCATGAAGGGAGGTAATGAGGACGATGGGGAACAACCACCCCGTTTTGGGGTGGTTATGATTATAAAACGCGCGCAGTGCCCGTCACATCAATGCGTACCGCCGCGCCCGGGTGCCAGCCCGGCTGACTGACGGTCCTGAGGATAATGGGCTGTTCATGCCCGGCTAATACCAGCGTCAGCGTAGACAGCTGACCGGTGAAGTCGACATCAAGAATGGAGACCGGGCTTTCATGAGGCGCACATGCCGTCACGCGCAATTGTTCAGGACGCATCATTACCCGGCCCTCTCCTGTTGCATGCGGATTGTCCGTCGGCACCTCGCCCAGTGCACACACGGCGTAACCCCCAGCGAGCTGAGCAGGCAGGATCACGGCATCGCCAAGAAACAGCGCCGTCTCTTCGTCAACGGGACGGGTATAGACGTCATAAGGCGTTCCCACCTGCGTGAAGCGGCCAGAACGCATCACGGCAACCTGCGTGGCAAAAGACAACGCTTCGTTCTGATCGTGGGTGACCAGAATTGAGGCCACGCCCGCTTCCGCCAGCAGATCGGCCGTTGCTTTACGCGTCATGGCGCGCAAGCCGGTATCCAGCGCCGAGAACGGTTCATCCAGCAGCATCAGCGAAGGACGCTGGGCCAGCGCACGGGCAAGCGCCACGCGCTGCTGCTGTCCGCCGGAAATCTCATGGGGCCAGTGCGTCGCGAGCTGCCTGTCGAGAGAGACCATCTCCATCAGCACCTCAACGCGCTGGCGCTTCTCATGGCGGGTACCGTTCAGCCCCCAGGCAATGTTATCTGCCACGTTGAGATGGGGGAACAGCGCGCCCTCCTGGGGCACAAAACCGATCCCGCGCAGGTGAGCAGGAACAATATGATTTTCATCAAACAGCGTTTTTCCCTGCATGACAATGCGGCCGGTATCCGGCGTCTCAAACCCGGCGAGAATACGCAGCAGCGTGGTTTTCCCCGACCCGGAGGGGCCGACAATCGCCGTGCGGCTCCCCGGCGCAACGCTCAGGTTTAAGCTGTCGAGCACCTGCACGTCCGAAAACGATTTTGAAATGGCGGTTAATTCAAGCATGTCATAGCCCTGCAATTTTTTTCGACTGCATATAGAGAATGGCGGTCAGCGGGAGTGAGATCAGAATCATCAGCATCGCGTAGGGCGCGGCGGCCACATAATCAATTTCACTGGTCAGCGCCCAGAATCCGGTGGAGAGCGTGCGGGTTCCCAGCGGCGAGAGCAGCAGCGTGGCGGTCAATTCGTTGCTGACGCCAAGGAATACCAGCGCGGCGCCTGCCGCAGCGCCCGGTGCGGCCAGCCGCAGGGTAACGCTCCAGAGCGCTTTCGCAGGCGTGCTGCCCAGGCTGCGCGCCACGTTTTCCAGCTCAACCGGCGCCTGGGCAATCCCTGCCCGCAGGTTAATGAGCGCGCGGGGCATAAACATCAGCAGATAGGCCAGGAACAGGGTGATTTCCGTCTGATAAATGGGGCGAGCGTAATGAATAGTGACCGTGACCAGCGCCAGCGCGGTGACAATGCCCGGCAGCGAACTGGTGATGTAGATGCACCCTTCCAGCATCCGGAAAATACGGTGCGGGTAGCGGATCCCAAGCCACGCGATGGGGATGACGCACGCCGTCGTCAGGAGCGCTCCGCCCACGCCGAGTATCAGCGTCTGGCGCAGGGAGTGCCAGAGATCGGCGTTCATCCAGTTTTGCACGCCGCCGAGCCAAATCCAGCGGCACAGGACAATAAGCGGCACGCCCAGCGCCAGCATGACCAGCGCGAGGAAAAACAGCTGTCCCAGCGCAGCCGCCGCAGGCTTCAGCGGCCAGCGTTTCTGTTCACGTGCCGCGCCAGCGCCAATGCGTGCATAGCGCGCTTTCCCGCGCGTCACGCCTTCCAGCACTAAGATCGCCAGGCAGCATAAGGCCAATACGCCCGCCAGCATGTTCGCTGCCGGGCCGCTGAAGGTGGACTGAAACTGGTCATAGATGGCCGTTGTGAAGGTATCAAAACGGATCATCACGTACAGACCGTATTCCGCCAGTAGGTGCAGCGCCACCAGCAGCGCGCCGCCGCAGATAGCCAGTTTTAGCTGCGGCAGCACCACGCGGAAAAAGACCCGCCACGGCGGGGTGCCGAGCGAGGCGGCCACATCTTCCAGCGTCGGGTCAAGACGACGCAGCACCGCCGCAACCGGCATATAAATAAACGGATAGTAAGCTAAAACGGAGAGGAACACGCCCGCGGAAAGGCCATGCATCGAGGGAACCACGCTCACCCAGGCATAGCTTTGCACAAACGCGGGGATCGCCAGTGGGGCGACCGCCAGCGCGGACCAGATCCCTCGCCCGGCAAGCTGCGTGCGCTCCGTGAGCCAGGCGATCGCCATGCCTGTCACGATACACAGCGGTACCGCCAGCGCCGTCAGCCACAGCGTGTTGCTGAGCAGTTCAGCAACACGTGGGCGAAATACCAGCGCCCTAATCGTTTCCCAGCCCGTCTCAACGCCTATGGCAATGATAAAACCCAGGGGCAGAAGTGCCAGTAAAGAAAAAAGGACAGCTAACGCTACCATCGGCAGTGCGGGACGCCTGCGGCCAGGCTCCCGCACGCTGTTTTTGCCGAGGTCGAGACTCAGACCAGACATAAGACCTTCACTTCACTCTCAGGATCACAGCAGACCGGCTTGCGTCATCAGCTCGATAACTTTTTTACTGTTGAGCGTTGAAGGTTCAACTTTCGGTGCATCCAGATCGTTCAGCGGGACCAGTTTCGGGTTAGAGGCCGCGTTCACGCCCACCGCATATTCAAAGGCATTGTTGGTGCGCAGGCTTTCCTGGCCCTCTTTACCGGTAATGTATTTGATGAATGCCTGGGCCTGCGCTTTGTGTTTGCTGGACGCCAGCACGCCACCACCGGAAAGGCTGACGAACGCGCCCGGATCCTGGTGTTTGAAGTAGTAGAGTTTGGTGTTTTTGCTGTTCTCACCCGTTTTGGACTGATCGACAAAACGGTAGTAGTGATAAATCACCCCGCCATCAATCTGGCCGGCGTTGACGGCTTTCATCACGGTGCTGTTGCCTTTATAGGCAACGAAATTCGCTTTCATCGCCTTCAGCCATTCCAGCGTGGCTTTTTCGCCTTTAAGCGCCAGCATTGCGCTCACGATGGCCTGGAAATCCGCGCCTGACGGTGATGCCGCCCAGCGGCCTTTCCACTCGGGTTTGGCCAGATCCATCAGCGACTTAGGCAGCTGCTGTTCGCTCAGTTTTGCCGGGTTATAAACGAATACGGTGCTGCGGGCGGCAATGCCGATCCAGCGGCCATGCGCCGGGCGGTACTCTGCCGGTACCTGCTTCAGGGTGTCTGCATCCAGCGGGGCAAACAGGTTAGCGTTATCCACCAGAACCATGGACGGTGAGTTTTCCGTCAGAAATACGTCTGCAGGTGATGCGCTGCCTTCCTGAACCAGCTGGTTACCCAGCTCGCTGTCATCGCCGTTACGCAGCGTGACCTTAATGCCGGTCTCTTTGGTAAAACCGTCAACCCACGACTTCACCAGGTTTTCATGCTGCGCGTTGTATACCACAATGCCTTCGCTGTTATCAGCGGCAACGGATTGTGTGGAAAGGAAAAGCGATGATGACAACAAGGCAAGCGAGAAGCAGGACAGCAGGCGAGAATTCATGAACATATCCTTAATAGAGCAACGGGAATAATGACGCATAGCGTTGTGGGACAGGATTAAAGCATACAAAAACGCTAATGATAATTAGTATCAATCCAGTTTAAGCGTAAAAGTGTAAAATTTCTTTTTTGCGGGGAGTGAAGTGATAAAAATCCAGATTTAAAAAACGGATTAATTAAAGATTAAGAAAACATTAAGACAACACACTACAAAATATTATTAGCCTTCTATTTATTACGTCGTTATTTATATGACAATTTAAGATTAAAAAACGTTCACCACTGGCGCCGATAAGCATTGTGACGTAGTCAGCGCTATACCACGCTGCAAGCGCGTCTAGGTTGCCGCCATATCCTCTCAGGAGGCTATGATAAAAAAGCGACCGGCTGGTAGTTTCGCATGTGGTGATAGACGTTAAGAGGATTGTCCGAAAGACAGACGAGGCAGGATTGATACCTCTCAGTAAAGCTGGGATATGCTTCAGTGCAAATATTGCAGAAAGGGGCGTGACGAAATGGCACGGCTTGCAGGTGTTTTGACCCGAGGTCTGTGGCTTAGATGTTGTTTTAAATTCCTTTTATGAATCAGTTACACGATCACAACGATGCTCACCTGTCTCATCCTCAAAAAAGCCTTGCAAAACGACGCAAGGCTTTATAACTCCATAAAACACCAGAGCAGATTCCCTGGTTTTTATTTTATACCAATTCCGTTTAGTTTATTGAAAAACGCAAGGCAATACTTACTAATACACATAAGAACAAGCAGTGATATTGAAAAACCTAAAACCAACATTTCCGATGAGAATATATGCATTCGGAGATACCCGGAGGATTTTCCTAATATATATATAACGAGAGGGTGTATTAAATAGATACCAAGAGAATACTTTTCCCCAAGATATGATAAATAATTGCTCTTCATTTTAATTTTTGCACATAACATCAGTAAAATAATTGATGCGGGTATGCATGCTAAAGGGAATTGTCTTTCTCCGTGTGTACCGTCAAAGTATGAAAATGCGATGTAATACTCGCCTCCCATTGCCATTAAGCATACCACAAAGCACAAAATCAATTGTATATTATTCTTGGGAATTTGCACTCTGCCAGAACCAATACACCAACCAATGTAAACCAAAGCAAATCCAGCAAGATATCTGAAAACATAGAAAAACCACACCTGTGCACCGAATGATTTAATCGCATCTCCAAACCAGCACATAAAAATAATAAAGACGGATAAAACTAATGATTTCCTATGCGATAAGTTTGACCTGGCAAATCCAAATATTATAAGACCAGCAATGAGAGATCCAATGAACCACAAATGACCATACAAGCCGTAATGAACAGTATCTTGAGAAAGAACTTTATTAAGTGTTTTTAATATATTTTCACCACTTTGAAAATACACAACAGGTAAATATATTACTGAACTAAAAAACAAAATAGATATTAGCTTGTTTACTCTCTTAAGTAATGCCCCTGCATCACTATTTCCTATTGTATAACCTGATGCAAGGAAAAAGAATGGCACAGCCCAACGAGTCATTACCCTTAATGTTTCTCCCCAGGGAGCAGAAAACTCGGAATAATTTCCTACATGAACGGACACAATGAAGAAACATGCCACTATTTTAGCTACGTCAAGTGCGTAGTTGCGCATTTTATGTACACCGAATTGAAAATTGTCCGTTGATGCTACAAATCTTTGCTTTTATAAGCAAATAATCATAACGTCCGTGCGTACAGATCATCAAATGCTGCTGGTATAATTTTCCCGAAAGGAGAAAATTTACACAATTTAGCTTAAGCTAGCACTCTTAACAGCACCACAACCTGAAGTGCTGTTAAGCTTTTGAACACTGGCTCCATACGTGATGTCATTAAATCTTATGATGCAAGGATGTTGCGTACTCCTGCTATTGCTTTTATCACTCCTCCTGAAGTGTGACGAGTAGTGTTGAACACTGACTCTACGGGTATTTCCTACTTACCGAAGAAGTAAGGGCTCTGCGAACCTGCGCCATTGACTCACCATCTTTTTGCCATTCTTGTTGTTATAGTAGACCCAGTAATCATCATGATGCTAGACTCATCGCCAGTCTTACTAGCGAAATGTTCCGCACATATTTATCAATTATTTAAGTGATTACGGATGACTGAAAATCAGCAGAAAATTTACTTTATAGAGGTCCTAAGAGGTATCGCACCACTTCTAGTAGTTGGATATCATGCTGCAGGGCCCCTTGTTAATGCGTATGCGTCATTCCCAATGTTAGGTCTTGACATTTTCAGGAATGGGAATATTGGTGTAGATATATTCTTTATGATTAGCGGCTTTATTATTTGCTATGCAACCCAAAAGGTTGAGACCAGGCCATTGCTATCATTTGTTATACGAAGATTTTTTAGAATTTATCCATTATTTTTATTTTGCTTGTTATTTGTATGGTTTTCTTATTCCTCATGGAAGCCAGCAAGTGAATTCATAAAATCAGCCTTTCTGCTACATTCAAACTACTCTCTAAGAGCGCCTTTTTTTGGTTATAACATGCTTTACCCTGCATGGACAATTTCATACGAGATATTATTTTACTCTATCTTCCTGATCGGAATGGCATTTAGTCATAAATGGCGCGCTCTGATTACGTCTCTTATAATATTAACTTCAATGTTAGCAATTCAGCTACACTTCAAAAGTAGTATTTCTGTTTCAGGTGATTTTTCAGCATATTCAGTTGAGATGGGAGCATTTGCACCAGTGTTTACAATGCTTGGCTCCCCGATGTTATTAGAATTCATTTTGGGAATGTTTTTGTTTTTTGTCTTTAGAACGTTTGGGGAAATAAAAAACAACGCCATTAAGTTCACGATGATATCCACCTCAGTAGCTGGCATTTATCTTCTAATACATATAAACACCAAGTTACATGGATTCACAGATAAAGGTCTAATTGCAGCATTCATATTCATATCAATGATGATTGCAGAAATGAGTGGCGCAAAAATGTCTTTCAGAATCACTAGATTCTTTTCCAACATATCTTATTCATTATATTTAACACACTCCATTGTATTAAGTTTATCATTAATGTACATAAAGAGTATCGGATACACTGAATATCCAAAAGGTTTCCTATTCTTTGCGTTATTGATGGGCACATGCATTTTAATTTCTTATTTTTCACATATTTTTATAGAGAAACCGTTTATATTGTTAGGTAAGAGATTATTAATTAATATAACCAGAAAAAAAATATAAAAACCATAGCCCACTTAGTGGGCTTTTTATTCCTACCCAGCGCATTTGATATAATTACTGATTAGTGAAAGAATCTTGATTACAGAATTATGAAAAAAACTCGTAAGGCTCACAGAGTATTACCATTATCCAGAACAGCATGTTCAGAAATATTTGCGATAAGTTGTCCAATCATGTCTGCCGGCTACAGAATCAAAAAAAACCGTAGTGATATTTGAACATAGCAGTCATTATCCTTGTCAGGCCCCCACCCCCTCCACCAAGCTCGCATGAAAAAGAGATGCTATATATTTGTAAAAATTGGACAAATACAACACAACAGAGAATAAGGTTGTCTTGAAACTGATACGAGTGTCTGATGCTAAATGGCACGCCCTGTAGGATTCGAACCTACGACCTACGGCTTAGAAGGCCGTTGCTCTATCCAACTGAGCTAAGGGCGCACTGAGAAGAGTGAACTTCGTGGCGGTGAAACGCGAAGAATTATACGGTCAATGGCAGGTGAGTCAATGCCTTTTCCGCTTTCAGAGGCAATTACCGCTAGCCGATTGTAAATACGGCTATTTTCTCAACATTTCTCGCTGTTTCACCTTAAAATTTAGCGCTGCGAAAAGGCTTAGTTGCATTTAAGTAACGCCTGCTGTTTTCCTGAACGTCAGCTCGTCACACTAGAGCGAGGTATCCCGGCCGCCTGGAGGCTGACAGACAACAGGATAATGGAGTGACAGCGCAAAACCCGTTCGATACGCCCCCCCGATTACAGTCTATTTCTCAGGACATCGTCGGCATCAAACTGGAGCCTATCGTCGCCCTCAACGCCCGGCGCCGGGTCGGCGTGGAGGTCCTGAGCGTCTTGTCCGACACCGAGCATAGCGAGGACTTCTTCCGCCATCAGTCGGCAGACGCCTCTTTGACGCTGCTTGAAGCGCAGCTGGCCGCATTAAAAAATACCCCGCACGGCAATAATCTTTTTATTAATCTGCCGATAACCGTGTTGACGGCACCTGCGCCTTTTGTGCGGCTCATCAATATGAAAACCGCGCCGCTGAATATTGAGATTGTCGACCTCCCTCTCTTTCTGGCGCTCTCCGCCGCACAGAAGCAGAGCGTCGTTAACAACCTGCGGCAACTTCAGGAACGGGGACACACTATCTGGCTGGATGATATCGACGAAACTATCATTCAGCCGTTTTTATTTTGTCGATTACCGTTGAACGGCATCAAAATCGATAAGAACGCATTCTGGCGTTTACGCGCCACACCTGCACTGAGGAAACTGGTTTCACTTTGCTTTCAGCTGGCCGGAAGCGTACTCATCGAAGGTATTGAGACTGAACGCGATCGTATCTGGGCACTGCAGGCGGGTGCCGATCTCGGCCAGGGATATTACTGGCCGTCCTGGACATGGCCGGAGGATTAACACGCCATTTCCAGGAGGGAGGCCATGCGAATGACAGTGCGCCGTTACCGGCGGCGGCGTACAGGAAGTGATGCACTGGGATTTACGCACTCACCTTTTGCCCCCCCTTTTTCGACCGACTCGAGTTTTTGAGCCAGTCCATCAACCAGCCCCGAAAAACCGATGCCCCGTTTATCATCCTGGTAACGGAGGACAATTTTTTGCGCTCCGGTTTTCTCAATGGGCAGTTTCCGCTAAGCAGCTGTTGCGACTTCACGTCGCTGGACGATGCGCTGGGTGCGCAGAGCCAATGGCCCTCGGCCCGTCTGGTAGTGGATATTGAAAGCCGTTCCACGGGGCTGATTGATCAGCTGGATCAGTTAAGAAGACATAGCCTGTATCCCCCCTTCCTGACGCCGTGGCTGCTGATCCGGGCTGATAATTATGACGCGCGTCTCTTCTGCAAAGCGGCAGGTCCTTTTCATGTGCTCGAACGTCAGATGAACGCAGCAGGGTTTCAGCACAGCCTGATGGAACCCCGCCCCCTTCAGGGCTCCGATAGAGACTGGTTCTCGCGCAACGAATGGCCCATTTTGCAGGAACTTGCCCGTGGCAAGACGTTACGACAGATTGCCCTTCTGCAGAATCGTCCCTATAGCCGCATTATCTATCGCCTCAGCTGCATCCTGATGAAGCTCGGGCTGAGCCATCGCCAGGAATTGTTACACCTTCTTAATAACCTCTCAGACTGCTCGTTTTAACTTACGTCCTAACCCCTTATTTCCTAAAGCGCTTTAAGAATTTACTTAGCCATTATGTTAATTTAATGTTAAATAATAACAATAAAGTCGATTTTATAACTATTCCTAATTTATGGCCTTGAACCATGTGAAATGTCACAGATTGAATCAACTGCAGCACTTTCCTCCATCCGTTAAGTGAATGCAGAAGGCGTTAACGAGATGATAATGATGTAAAAACAAGCAGCTTCCCTTTACGCACCAGGAGCGGGAAGCGAAGCTGGCAGCACGTTCTCCTGTACGATCCTGGAGCGACGTTGATATCGCTTAAGGACTTTCAGATGAAGGTCTGAGGCCCTGAGAGGGCACTTTTTCGCCTCCTATTCTCAAGATCCTGCCTGAAATCGAGACGCCATTTCATTAACATTTTTGCAACATAAAGAGACATCTGTTATTTTTTGTTATTACATAAAGATGAAAAGATGCGGTAAATGGGATACCAGGATAATTCCGCTAAATTTAAAAAGGAGGCCATTCAGATCCAGAAGATAATACAAACCAATAAGCGGAACGTAATTTACAGGGTTTTCGGAAAAAACTTACCCTGTATAATAAGATGCGTATCAAAATTGAATAAGAAAAACCTTTTTGCCAACACCAGCCAAATGAGACGACCGCGCTGAGGCAGAGTTCTTTTCATTACGTAAACAGGGATGCTTTCGCTCTTTCCAGGGAAATACTACGGTATAGGGATCTGCTCATTATATCCTTCCGGCATTTCGAGAGTTTTACAAAACTCTACATAACGCTTTTAACAATCTGAGGCATTAAAAATGAAACCGGCATCCGTTATCATTATGGACGAACATCCTATCGTCAGAATGTCGATAGAAGTCCTGCTACAGAAAAATAAGAATATCATCGTCAAGCTTAAGTCTGGCGATAGCCATGAAGTTCTTGACTGCATCCGCAATCACCCTATCGATTTGGTGATCCTTGACATTGAACTTACGGGCACAGATGCCTTTGCTTTACTTAAGAGAATCAAAAACTTAAATAAAGAGATTAAGGTTCTTTTCTTATCATCTAAATCAGAACTGTTTTACGCCGGACGTGCCATTCGCGCCGGGGCCAACGGCTTTGTCAGTAAACGAAAAGATTTGGGTGAGATCTACAACGCCGTAGAGATGATCCTGATGGGCTATTCTTTTTTCCCGTCGGAGACGCTGAATTTTATAAATCATATGGGGTCGGGAAAGGGAGAGCTGGCAGATATGCCGTTATCGAATCGCGAGGTTACGGTATTACGTTATCTGGCGAATGGGCTGTCCAATAAGGAAATTGCGGAGCAATTGCTATTAAGCAACAAGACCATTAGTGCGCACAAATCCAATATTTATTCCAAGCTGGGGGTGCAAAGCATCGTGGAATTAATTGATTACGCTAAAGCACACGAACTGCTATAACCTGAATTCACTCCCTGCAGTTTATCTGAGCTGCAGGGAGTGCGGTCAGTGCTAATTATAATTAATCATGAAGGTCGCATCAGCATCAGCCTTTCCGGGCTGAGGGTTATCGGCAGTAGCAATATAATTGGCATAAAATGACAGTGTCGCATTCCCCTGCGCATCGACCGTGACCGGCTGGCTGGCCTGCTGGAGATCCAGACGCGATTTATCCGCATCCCTGATCTCGACGGCGACGCGGCTTGCCGTGCTGGCGTCGTTCAGTGCCAGCAACCCGCTGTTGCTCCCGTCAGCTTTACCGGAAAACGTAATGGACGCGGCCCCTGGCGGACAGCCGGTCAGTTTCAGCGTAAAAGGCATGGGCTGCGTGCGGCTCCCGGTAGTGCTGAGCTGCTTCGTGGGCCAGGTGCCCAGCGTGACGGTTTTGTCACTGTCGTTCCCCTCGGCCACGCAGGTAAAATCGACGATATTGCCGTAGAGCTGAATGTTAATTTCGCCCAACGCGGTTTCCGCCTGAGCCTGTGTGCAAAGCGCAAAGAGCGCTACGGTGATAAAACGGATCCCGTTTCGCATATCGGCTCCTTAGTCGTAATCCACACGCAAATACCCGCGCGAGGTAAAGCGCCCTTCCGCGGGCTTATTGCCCGTCACGCTCACTGGCCAGACCCGGATCCCCACCTGCGCCTGCGCGCTGTCGTCCAGACGGAACGGAATTTTGCTCGTCAGGTTGTTAGGCGTTAACGGCGTACCACTCTCGTTGGCAATGATGAACCCCACATCCGGGTTATCCGATACCAGTGCATTACTGGAGACCTTTTCAGCCTCAACGCGCATCGTCAGCATGGCATTCGCCTCGACGTTAGTGCATTTAATCGCGATGGTTTTACTCTGCGATGAAACCCCTTCCGGCTTGTTACCCGCGCCCGCTTTGCTGAACAAGGAGGCGCCAATGTCCCCGAAATCAAACTCAACCACATTACCGGCATTGATTGCGCAGCTTTGCGGTACCTGAATGGTTCCGCTGTAGCTGATGGTATAGACCGGTGTGGTTAACGGGTCAGAGGCGGTCGTAGTCACGTAAACACGGAACATCGTGGCACGCGGGATCACCACCATGTTGATAAAACGCCGGGTCACCTTAAGACGGAAAACCAGGTTGGAATCCTTAACGCCAAACGGTTTGTTTTTTGAGACGTTCGGATGGCTCCCCATCTGGATATAGTTTTGCGGGGGGTAAAACTCGCCAGCATAGCTGTCCGTGATTTTCATGGCCCCATCCAGATAGTCGTTAAGCTTCAGATACTGGTAGCGATCGCTGGTCCCGGTGATCGGGTAATCGGTGACGTAGCTGCGTCTGGTGGTATTGCCGGTCGTGCCCTTCGGGCAGACGGCATTCACCCCCACCCATTGCGATTTTTCGCTGAGGGTCACAATCTGACCCACCTGGTTATTCGAGCTGTTGAATTTATCCGTCAGGTCGTAGTACACCTCTGTCGGCACGCCATTTTCGTTGACGCACACGGTCGCCAGTGCGTCTGACGCGGGCAGTAAAGCCAGAAGTGATAAAGCAAAAATGTGGATTTTAATCACAGCGGATCCCCTTAAGTGTGATTGCCTGTTGCAGGCTCTTTTCAGGCAAGCTGTAAGGCGCATGGCACTGGGACTGTGCCCCGTTCCCCCACTGGATCAGCAGTTCGCCTTCGAGCGGCAGCCCACTCAGGTAAATTTGCCCGTCATCCCCCACCATGCTGGTCACGCCACTCTGGGTTTCACGCACCACGGCGCCGAACGGCACGGGCTGGTTACCACGTGTGACGGTCAGCAGGGCACGCACGCCAATACGGGTGTCAAAGCTGGCGCGCACCAGTGCGCCTTTGGTCGGCACCACGCTGCTCACGTTATTTTCGATATCGGTGTTGTTGCTCATGGTATTGGTATCCAGCGCCACGCGGTTATAGCGATAGACGGTGGCATACGGCATCACCGCATAGCCGCGCCAGTCGGTCTTCACGCCGGTCTGGTTTTCCACGCTGACGCCTGATGCCCCCGGGGCTTTGATCAGCACGTTAGTGTCGCCCAGCGGCTGGCTAAAGGTCACGCCATCAGCATGGCCGACCACCCCGCCGGAGAGCTGCCAGTTGAAATCGTGCTGATCGCGGGAATAGTTGTAGCCCACCCCCAGCGTGCCGTAGGTTGCCTGCCAGTTGGCGCTGGCGCTTCCGCTTGAGCCGTTGGTGCTGGCGTGTCCCTGGGTCACGCTGTAGTTCAGGTTGCGGTCCTCCAGCAGCGTGCCGCTGACGCCGGTTTGCCAGCTGGTATCACCCTCACTGTTTCGGCTGGCGGATGCCGTGGCGTAGGCGCGGTCAATCGCGCTGTCCCGGCGATAGCCCTGACGGGTAAACAAGCTAAACGGCACGGAGACGTTGAACGACGCGATCCGGTCAGTCCCGTCGATACCGACGGATTTGTTCCACGACCACGAGACGGAATAGTTGATCCCCTTCACGCCCCCGCGTAACCCAGCTGATACCAGAGGTTCGTTTCGTCCGTCCCCCAGTAGGTTTGCTCACTCCCGGAAATATAGACCGAGCCGTAATCCCCCAGTGACTGAGAGACGTTGAGCTGAAAGCGGCCTTTTTTGTTCCACGTCAGGTTGTGATAACTCTGTACGTCAGGCACATCGTTACCGTCCTGATTATCGGCATACTGATAGCCTTCCATTGAGCGCCAGGCGACATCATCCAGGGTGTAAAACCCTTTGGTGGAGTAGCGGTAGCCCAGCAGCTGGAAGTTGGTGCCGAAGCCGTTGAGCGATTTGGCATAAAGAAAACGCAGCGACTGCCCTTCGTGCTTGCTGTCGTCCGCGAGCTGGCTGCGGGCATGAGTGATATCGACCGATACCGCGCCCCAGTCACCGAGGTTTTTCCCGGCCCCGACGGCCAGCGCGGTATAGCGTGACGCCAGCTGCGTACCGCCATACAGGGTAAAGCCGTTGGCAAGACCGGTCACCAGGGTGCCCTGGGTGAAGAACGGCGTATCCTGGTCGCTGTTACCGCTGCGATAGTCCCCCGCCACGAGATCGTATTTCCAGCGCCCTTCTCGCTGCAGCAGCGGGACGGTGGAATACGGCACGGTGTAGCGCTGCTGGCTGCCGTCTTTCTCTTCCACCGTCACCTCCAGGTCACCGCTTGAGGAGGTCGGGTTAAGATCGGTGATGGCAAAGGCACCAGGCTGAACGTAGCTTTGATAGATAACGTAGCCGTTTTGACGCACCACAACTTTGGCTGGCGTCCTGGCAATACCGCGCACGGTCGGGGCGTAGCCCTGCAGGCTGTCCGGGTACATGCTGTCGGACGAATAGAGTCGTCCGCCGCGAAAACCGACGCTGTCGAAAACATCATTCCCGGTATTGCTGTCGCCCAGCACCAGTTCGCTTTTGAGCGGGATAACGGTGCGCTGCGCCCAGGTGCCAATATTCTCCCACTCACTGTGCCGCTGCCCGTTATTCTGGGTGTAACGCCATGCGCCGTTGTTACGTAAACGCCAGGCACCATAGTTCAGCCCGCTCTGCAGGTTGAGATAGTAGCTGTCGTCTTCGCTTCCCCGGTTGCCCGTGAAGCTGTAGTTCACCAGGGCGGCGGGAATACCTTCATCCCACTGTTCGGGCGGGATGTAGCCGCGCGCACTGTTTTGCATCGCCACCTGCGGCAGGCTGACGTTCAGACGCTGTGAGGCAAAGTTAAATACCGTTTCGCTGCCGGGAATGGCCGTGGTCAACGGAACGCAGGTTTCGCCCTGCACGTTAGCCAGTTCGGGAAACGCCGCAACGTTGACGCCAAAGCGATCGAGCATCGCGCGCGTAATGCACGGGGTCAGACCGCCCGCCACCGGTGGCATATTCTCAGCCTGCTCAAAACGCACGTCCTGAGTGCCGATAAACTCATCGTTACGCCAGATATCCACGCGATAAACGCCGGGTGCCTGCTGGTGTCCTTGTTCAAAACGCGACAAATCCGCCACGCTGGCAGTATCGTCAGACAAGAAGGCCGGGTTGAAGTAGCTTTCGCTCCAGCCAGCCTGGGGCCAGAGCGCGGCCATCAGCGCCAGCGCAACCGGGCAGTAACGTCCCTGATGGTTTTTCATCGCCCTGTCTCTGCTCACAGGTTGACGCTACGCGCCGGTGTAATGGCACCGTAGTCGTTCACGCTCTGCCATGAGAGCGTACCGCTGGCACCGGCTGGCAGCACCTGCTGAGCCGAGTTTTTCGGTGCCACCATCAGGTTCTCCAGCGTCTGACCGCCCAGCTTCAGGTTGACCAGGGTGATGTAGTAAGGAGACGCATTGCTGACCTTGAGATGGTTACCAACGCGCTCAAAACGCAGTTGAGAGAGTGCCTCTTCTGGCTGCATCGCAAGATTATTCGGGCGTACAAACAGTTTGATACGTGAAAGGATCGCCAGCTGCAGCACGTTATTGTTTTCTGTTTTTGCTTTGTTCACTGACGGGATCGCCTTCACGTTCATGTAAAAGAGCGACTCGCGATCGGCGGGCAGCGCTGGCCCGGCGTAAATAATACGCAGCGTGTTTTCACTGTCCGGCTCGCTAACAAACAGCGGCGGCGTGACGGCAAAGGTTTTCTCCTTCTGCCCGTTTGCATTTTCGATCCACGCGTTAATTAAATAGCGTTCTTGTTTATTGCTGTTGGTGATCGCCAGCGACGTTTGCTTCGCATCCGCCGGGTAAATAACGCGTGTGGCCCCCAGCGCAATACCGCCGGAAGCATTCGCGCAAGTAGAAACCATCATTAAAATAAACGATAACATCAGTCCTGGTTTAATTAGCATATTCATCAAAACCGTACCTTTAATAATGTGTTCGCAGGTGTTATGGATAAATCAACGTAAACCAGACATCCGACTGAATATTGCCTGGCACGAGGTGTTCGGAAATAGCGCGATAGCGGGCGCTAAAATGAAATGCGAGCTCGCTGGTATTCACCGGCAACCAACTGACGGCCGTTGCATTTGGGATAATCTGACGCTGCTGTTCATCAAAAAGCGCCAACCCCACGCCGCTGCTGACAGGTGTTTCGCCTGGCCGCGATGTCGCCAGAAAAACCTGCGGATCTTCCTCTGGTGTAACACCCTGAAACTGGATCCCTACGGTGCGCGAGACATCCACGCTGCAATCCAGCAGTCGCACGGTGAAGGGCACGTTAACCGTTGAGAAACTGCCCACACCGGAAAATGAATTGGTTCGGTACTGCCCCATGTCGATGCGCATATTCTGGCTGTCGGGCGCCACGGCGCAGCCGCCGTTTACCAGCTCCCCGCGAAGATGCACTTTGCCACCGTCGATCACCACGGTATGTGCCGATGCCGGGCCAGCCATCGCAAGGGTTAACAGCAGTAGTGTTCCAGTCCTTGTCATCCTTCATTCCTGGCATTTGCGTATGACGGCCTCATCCCTGAGGCCTGAACATCCTTGTGCGAGGGAATTATTCGTATTTCATTACGAAGGTGGCGTCAGCGTTCGCCTGGCCAGGCTCAGTGGTCGCAGCCGTTGATTTATAACGCGCGGTGAATTTCAGGGTGTTAGTCCCTTCAATCAGCGTCTGAGCGGCAGAGAAGGTCGCACCGTCTGGGGTCAGCACGCTGGATTTGCTGTCGAGGATCTCGATACCCACGCCTTTTGCGGTGTTGTCGTTGTTACCGGACGTCACGGCCAGCAAGGTTTTGTCGGTTGGGTCGATCTGACCGGTGAAGGCAACCGCAGCGGTTTTAGCTACCAGCGGATCGCAGTCATTCAGCTCAATGTTGAATGGAATATTAGAGGTGGTGTCGCCCACTTTGGTGAATTTCGCGGTACGATACTGACCGAGATTAACGGTCTGCTCGGAAGAATCAGTATTTACTGAACAAGCAGCATTAACCAGTTCACCTTTAAAATGCACGGTACCGCCATTTACGGTAACCGGCGTGGCTGGATCTTCAGCATGGGCGGCACCCGCGACCAGGGCCAGTGTAGCAATAACAGTAGAAGCAATGTTGCTGAGTTTCATGTCTATTCCTTTAAAATGTAAATAACCCTTCCCGCGAAAATCGGGAATAAGAAATACGTTCAATTGATTAATTGAAAGCTTATTTCGGAGGAGACAAAGTAGCGCAGGAATAGGTTTTTAAATATGTCAAAACGCTGCCATTTCGCCAGGTCACATCCTAATACTGCCTAAGAAATTGACCACCCACTAAGAAGGGTTTTTGCGTCTCGCTGATAAAAACGCGTAAAGGGTGACTGACAGCGGCGCTCGCTTCTGACAAAATACAGGCAATCCCCCCTTTCAAACGTTACAGACGGAATCATCTCTCTGATGGCAGCAAAGATAATTGACGGTAAAACGATTGCGCAGCAGGTGCGCTCTGAGGTCGCGGAAAAAGTGAAGGCGCGTAAAGTTGCCGGAAAACGCGCTCCCGGGCTCGCCGTTGTGCTGGTTGGTAGCAACCCGGCATCGCAGATTTATGTCGGTAGCAAGCGCAAAGCGTGTGAAGAGGTGGGGTTCGTCTCCCGCTCTTACGATTTGCCTGAAACCACCAGCGAAGCGGAGCTGCTGGAACTGATTGACACCCTGAACGCCGATAAAGAGATCGACGGTATACTGGTTCAATTGCCGCTGCCAGCAGGCATCGACAACGTGAAGGTGCTGGAGCGTATCGCCCCGGATAAAGACGTTGACGGTTTCCATCCGTACAACGTGGGTCGTCTGTGCCAGCGCGCGCCGCGTCTGCGCCCATGTACCCCGCGTGGTATCGTGACGCTGCTGGAGCGCTATAACATCGACACTTACGGTCTTAACGCCGTTGTCATCGGTGCGTCCAACATCGTGGGCCGCCCGATGAGCATGGAGCTGCTGCTGGCTGGCTGCACGACCACCGTGACCCACCGCTTCACCAAAAACCTGCGTCACCACGTCGAGAACGCCGATCTGCTGATCGTGGCGGTTGGCAAGCCGGGCTTTATTCCTGGAGAGTGGATCAAAGAAGGCGCAATTGTCGTGGACGTCGGTATTAACCGTCTGGAAAACGGCAAAGTGGTCGGCGACGTGGTATATGAAGATGCGGCGGCACGCGCCTCTTACATCACGCCAGTACCGGGCGGCGTAGGCCCAATGACCGTAGCAACACTGATTCAGAATACGTTGCAGGCATGCGAAGAGTATCACGACGTAGAGGACGCGTAAGATGGCGACATTTTCATTAGGTAAACACCCGCACGTAGAGCTGTGCGATCTGCTGAAGCTGGAAGGCTGGAGCGAAAGCGGCGCGCAGGCCAAAATCGCCATTGCCGATGGACTGGTAAAAGTCGACGGCGCGGTGGAAACCCGTAAGCGCTGCAAAATTGTCGCGGGCCAGACCGTGAGTTTTGAAGGACAGAGCGTGACGGTTACGGCCTGAGCCGTCTGATGCCCGGTGGCGCTGCGCTTACCGGGCCTACGTACTGTCTCCATTTGTAGGCCGGGTAAGGCGAAGCCGCACCCGGCGATTTCTCTCACCATCCCCCCACAATCATCACGGTTAATTATCGATCAACTTCAAATAATCACTATTTCATCTGTTGAAAGGTGAGAATTCAGTTGCGCGTATTTCAGGCTTTCTCCACGATAAGTAGAACGTTCTACTAAAACGTTCTACTTACAATAACAGCGCCAAAAAAAGCGCTACTCGGGGGAAATCAGCATGGGTCTGATATCAGGGTTTGTTAAATCGCTGTCTAAGTTATCGATGATTGGTCGCGCCTTAATGCTGCCAATTTCACTGCTTCCCGCTGCGGGCCTGCTGCTGGCCTTCGGCGACAAGTTCCATCTGCCGCTGATGATGAACGCGGGCGGGGTGATTTTTGACAACCTGCCGATGCTGTTCGCCATTGGCTCCGCCGTGGGCCTGGCGTCAGAGTCCGGTATTGCGGCGCTCTCTGCGGCGGTCTCGGTGTTTGTCACCAACATCACCATCAGCACCGTGCTGAGCATCACGCCGGAAATGGCCTCGCAGGGCGGGAAATACGCCATGGTGGTCGGCATACCCACGCTGCAGATGGGCGTCTTCGGCGGCCTGATCTGCGGTATCCTTGCGGCCTGGTGTTTTAACCGCTTCCACACCATGCAGCTGCCGGAGTTCCTTGGCTTCTTCTCCGGTAAGCGCTTCGTGGCGATTGCCACCGCGTTCCTCTCGTTCCTGATGGGGCTGTTGCTGCCGTACGTCTGGCAGCATATTCAGGCCGGTATCGACGCACTCTCGGTGATTGTTAACGGCGATAACCAGGCGGCCTCGACCTTTATCTTCGGCCTGGTGGAGCGTGCGCTAATCCCCCTCGGTCTGCACCATATCTGGTATCCGTCGTTCTGGTATTCGTTTGGGGATTACACAACTCAGGCAGGCCAGGTGATACATGGCGACCAGACCATCTGGTTCAAGATGCTGGAAGAAGGGGTGAAATCCTTCAGCAGCGACACCTACCAGAACGCCGGTAAATTCATGCAGGGTGAATTCCCGCTGATGCTGTTCGCGCTGCCTGCGGCGTGCCTGGCGATGTATCACGAAGCCCACACGAAAAACAAAAAGATTGCGGCCGGTATTCTGTTCTCGGCGGCGCTCACCTGCTTCCTGACGGGGATCACCGAACCGGTAGAGTTTACCTTTATCTTCGTGGCGCCGATTCTCTACGTCTTTAATGCCATCATGGCGGGCCTGGCCTACATGACCATGTACCTGTTGCATGCGCATATCGCCAAATCGTTCTCGGCGGGCTTTATCGACTACCTGTCGTTCGGGATCCTGCCGTCCTTTAACGGTTACAAGACCAACTTCCTGAATGCCATTATCATCGGCATTCCAATGGGGCTGATTTACTACTTTACGTTCCGCTTCGTGATCCGTCGCTTCGACGTCAAAACCCCGGGTCGTACCGATGTCACTGCCAATGCAAATGACAAGTCCGATTCCGAACTTGCCACAGAGATTATCAGCCTGCTGGGCGGCGCGCAGAATATTGATTCCGTTGGCTCCTGCATTACCCGCCTGCGTCTGGAAGTGGCGAAAAGCGAGGCAGTGGATAAAGACGGCCTGAACGGACTCGGCGCCCGCGGCGTGGTCTTCGTTGGCGACAACGGTATTCAGGTGATTTTCGGTGCCAGAGCACAGTTTATCGCCCAGACCATGTCCACCATGATTGGCAAATAATAAGATGCCGGCGTGATGCGTCTCCTGTACGCTGGGGGACGCATTACTTTATCTGGCTGATAATCGGTTAATTTCAGGGAGCGGTTTTGAAGAAAGTCAGCATTATTGATGTCGCAAAGCACGCGGGCGTCTCGGTCTCGACCGTTTCACTGGTGCTGCGCCAGAAAGGGAAAATCTCAGAGGCAACGATCGGGAAGGTCAACGCCGCCATCACGACGCTGGGCTATGTTCATAACGTCGCCGCTGCCAACCTTCGCGCCAACACCTCTAATTTAATTGGCCTGATCCTGCGGGACTTCAGCGACAGCTTTTCCATCAAGGTGATGGCGAGCATTGTTCAGGAGCTGGAGAAGCAAGGCTATATGGTGTTTCTCGGTCAGCCACTGAATGACCGTGAACATCTTGAACGCACCCTGCTCTCGTTTAAGCAGCAGGGCGTGGCGGGTGTCATCTATCTGGCGTCCGACACCCGCACCGCAACGCTGCCGGAACACATTCGCCACTGCCCGCTGCCGTTGGTGGTCGTATCCCAGTCGTTGCTGGATGAAAAATGTAACCTGGTCATGCGCGATAACCGCCAGGCCGCGAACCTGGCCGCGCGCTATCTTATCGAGCGCGGACATCGCAATATTGCCTACATTGGCGGGCGCGACGGCTGTCTTCTCCGCGAGCAACGTCTGCTCGGTTTTCGCAGTGCCATGACGCAAAGCGGGCTGGTCTGGCGTGACGAATATTCTCCCGCCTGCCCCGATGATACCCAGGCGGCGGCGATGGCAACGCGCCAGTTGCTTGAGAAGAACAACACCATCACCGCACTGCTCTGCCACTCCCCGGATGCCATGCTCGGCTCCATCTCAGGCATTCACCAGGTGGGGCGTACGGTGGGTAAAGATGTGTTTCTGACGCAGCAGGTCGCGCTGGTCGGTTTTGAAGATATGCTTCACGTTAACCTTACCTCACCGTCGTTGACCTATGTCTCCTCAGCGAGCGATGAAACCGGGCGTCAGGCGGCAGGGCTGATTATCCGTAAGCTGAAAGAGCCAGATCTGCAAACGCAACGCATCACCCTCTCCGGGCAGCTTATCGCACGCGAGTCGGCGTAAAATCAGAATATAGCACAGCGTATTTTCCGCCATTACCCTGCTATATTTCCATGATTTGCCATGGATAAATGCAATGCCTACCGTTATCACTCACGCAGCTGTTCCCCTTTGCCTGGGCTTAGGCCTGGGAAGTAAAGTTATCCCTCCCCGCCTGTTATTTGCCGGAATTGTCCTCGCCATGCTGCCGGACGCCGACGTGCTGGCGTTTAAGTTCGGCGTTGCTTACGGCAATGTTTTCGGCCATCGTGGCTTTACCCATTCCCTGCTGTTTGCCTTTGTGGTGCCGATACTTTGCGTGCTGATTGGCCGACGATGGTTCAAAACCCCTCTGACGCGCTGCTGGCTTTTTTTGACCGTGTCACTGCTGTCTCACAGCCTGCTGGATTCCGTGACGACCGGCGGAAAAGGGGTCGGCTGGCTGTGGCCGTGGTCAGATGAACGCTTCTTTGCCCCGTGGCAGGTGATAAAAGTCGCGCCGTTTGCCCTGTCGCGCTATACCACGCCGTACGGACATCAGGTGATCATTTCAGAGTTGCTGTGGGTCTGGCTGCCGGGAGTGGTGCTGATGGGGTTGCTGTGGTGGAGAAAACGTGCGCGCTGATGCCCTCACCCCGGCCCTCTCCCACAGGGAGAGGGAGAAAACCTAACAATTCCCTCTCCCTGTGGGAGAGGGTTAGGGTGAGGGGAAAATTACTTACGACGCCAGGTGGTGCCCTGCGGGCCGTCTTCCAGAATAATCCCCATCTCTGTCAGGCGGTTACGTGCCGCATCTGCCGCCGCCCAGTCTTTCGCCTGACGCGCTTCCAGACGTGCCTTGATCAAGGCTTCAATTTCCGCCACTTCGCCGTCGTCCGCCTGCGCACCGCTCTGCAGGAAGGCGTCTGGCTCCTGCTCCAGCAGGCCGAGCACGGAAGAGAGCTTACGCAGATGAGAGGCCAGCGCATTCGCCGCCGCCATATCTTCTGACTTCAGACGGTTCACTTCGCGCGCCATATCGAACAGCACGGAGTAGGCTTCCGGAGTATTGAAGTCGTCGTTCATCACCTCAACAAAGCGGGCTTCGAAGGCGTCGCCGCCTGCGGCAGGAACAGACTTGTCGGTACCGCGCAGCGCGGTATACAGACGTTCCAGCGCCGAACGCGCCTGCTTCAGGTTCTCTTCGCTGTAGTTCAGCTGGCTGCGATAGTGGCCGGACATCAGGAAGTAACGCACGGTTTCCGCATCGTAATACTTGAGCACGTCGCGCACGGTAAAGAAGTTGCCCAGCGATTTTGACATCTTCTCGCGGTCAACCATCACCATTCCGGAGTGCATCCAGTAGTTCACGTACTCGCCGCCGTGGGCACAGGTGGACTGCGCAATTTCGTTTTCGTGGTGCGGGAACATCAGATCCGAACCGCCGCCGTGAATGTCGAAGTGTTTGCCCAGCTGTTTGCAGTTCATCGCGGAACATTCAATGTGCCAGCCCGGACGCCCTTCACCCCACGGAGATGGCCAGCTTGGCTCACCCTCTTTGGACATCTTCCACAGCACGAAGTCCATCGGATTACGCTTCACGTCGACCACGTCCACGCGGGCCCCAGCCTGCAGCTGATCCAGATCCTGACGGGAAAGCGCACCGTAGGTCGGGTCCGTTGGCACGGAGAACATCACGTCGCCGTTATCCGCCACATAGGCGTGACCGCGTGCGATCAGCTTCTCGGTGATCTCAATGATTTCGTGAATATGGTGAGTTGCACGCGGCTCGCTGTCCGGACGCTGAATGTTTAAAGCGTCGAAATCTTTGTGCATCTCGACAATCATGCGATCCACCAGCGCAACAAAACTCTCGCCGTTTTCATTCGCGCGTTTGATGATTTTGTCGTCGATGTCGGTGATATTGCGGACGTACTTCAGGTTGTAGCCTAAAAAACGCAGGTAACGAGACACCACGTCGAAGGCAACGAAGGTACGGCCATGGCCGATGTGACAGAGATCGTAAACGGTAATACCACACACGTACATGCCGACTTCCCCGGCATGAATAGGTTTAAATTCCTCTTTTTGGCGCGTCATTGTATTAAAGATTTTTAACATCGAAGATTCCATGTAAACACGTGTGTGGGTTGTTTGTTCCCTATAATACCTATAATTCGGAATAGGATCAGCACACAATGCAAGGTGATCGCGTCCTGTGGTTATGCTATAACAAGCCCCTATATGTGACCCGAACGCGGGTCGACGTACCACAATAACGGAACAGGATGCAAAAATGGTTACTTTCCACACTAATCATGGCGATATCGTAATCAAAACCTTTGATGACAAAGCGCCTGAAACAGTTAAAAACTTCCTGGACTACTGCCGCGAAGGTTTCTACGACAACACCATTTTCCACCGCGTGATCAACGGCTTTATGATCCAGGGTGGCGGTTTTGAACCGGGTATGAAGCAGAAAGCGACGAAAGAAGCGATCAAAAACGAAGCCAACAACGGCCTGAAAAACACCCGTGGCACGCTGGCAATGGCCCGTACCCAGGCGCCTCACTCCGCGACCGCGCAGTTCTTCATCAACGTGGCTGATAACGACTTCCTGAACTTCTCCGGCGAAAGCCTGCAGGGTTGGGGCTACTGCGTGTTCGCAGAAGTGGTTGAAGGTATGGACGTGGTCGATAAGATCAAAGCCGTCTCTACTGGCCGCAGCGGCATGCACCAGGACGTTCCTAAAGAAGACGTTGTGATTACAAGCGTGACCGTCAGCGAGTAATTCGTGGCGACACTCTTTATTGCGGATCTGCATCTGCAAACAGAAGAACCGGCGATCACCGCCGGTTTTCTGCGTTTTTTACGCGGTGAAGCGAAAAGCGCCGATGCGCTGTACATCCTGGGCGACCTGTTTGAAGCCTGGATTGGCGACGATGATCCTGACCCGCTGCATCGTGAAATCGCCTCCGCCATTAAGGCGCTGGTTGATTCCGGTGTCCCCTGCTATTTCATTCACGGCAACCGTGATTTTCTGCTCGGCAAGCGCTACGCCCGCGAAAGCGGCATGACGCTGCTGCCGGAAGAACAGGTGCTCGACCTCTATGGCCGCAGGCTGCTGATTATGCACGGCGATACGCTCTGCACGGACGATACCGGCTATCAGGCGTTTCGCGCCAAAGTTCACACCCCCTGGATCCAGACGCTGTTTCTTGCCCTGCCGCTCTTTATCCGTAAACGCATCGCAGCCAGAATGCGTGCGGGCAGTAAAGCCGCTAACAGCAGTAAATCCATGACCATCATGGACGTCAATCCGCAGGCCGTAGTGAGCGTAATGGAAAAACATGGGGTTCAGTGGTTAATCCACGGTCATACCCACCGCCCTGACGTTCATTCCCTTCTTGCCAACGGCGAATCGGCCCATCGCGTTGTACTGGGTGCCTGGCACAGCGAAGGTTCCATGGTCAAAGTGACGCCTGAGGGTGTTGAGCTGATTGCGTTTCCGTTTTAACCCCTCACACCATCATTCTATTTTTTTGAACAATATCAGCAAATTGTTTCGATTTTAATCAGCCCGTGGTCGGCCTATTATTTATCACATCAGGGCAACACGCCCTATCACAGATAAAATACTTTAGGAATACGACCATGAAATCCATCAAAACTTTCGTTGCAGTTGCCGCTCTTTCCCTGGTATCTTTCGGTTCTTTCGCTCAAAGCGTGAGCGCAACCGCCTCAACCCTTGACCGTGCAGAAGCGAAAATTGCCGCGCAGGCTGCTGAACAAGGCGCGTCTTACAAAATCACGAGCGCCCAGTTCAACAACCGCGTACACATGACGGCAGAACTGACTAAATAATGATTGCCCATCGACGAAAACAGACCGCCAGATGCGGTCTGTTTTGTTATGCCTTACGGCCTACAACGGCTCAAGATTTAACCGCGCAACCGTTTTCCTTGCCCGTATAACATGCTATTCTCTGTGCCCTCGAAAGCAGTGTGTTTCGCACCACAGGAGTTTTAAGACGCATGTCTTCCCGCAATAATCCGGCGCGTGTCGCCATCGTGATGGGGTCCAAAAGCGACTGGGCTACCATGCAGTTCGCCGCCGAAATCTTTGAAATCCTGAATGTTCCGCACCACGTTGAAGTGGTCTCCGCGCACCGTACACCGGACAAACTATTCAGCTTCGCCGAAAGCGCCGAAGAGAATGGCTATGAGGTGATCATTGCCGGTGCGGGCGGCGCAGCACATCTGCCCGGCATGATTGCCGCTAAAACCCTGGTACCGGTTCTCGGTGTCCCGGTCCAAAGCGCCGCGTTAAGCGGTGTGGATAGCCTCTACTCCATCGTCCAGATGCCGCGCGGAATCCCTGTCGGCACGCTGGCGATTGGTAAAGCGGGTGCGGCTAATGCAGCCCTGCTGGCGGCGCAAATTCTTGCGACGCGCGATAAAGCATTACACCAGCGTCTGGCGGAGTGGCGTAAAGCCCAGACCGATGAGGTGCTGGATAATCCAGACCCGCGGGGTGCGGCATGAAGCAGGTTTGCGTCCTCGGTAACGGCCAGTTAGGCCGCATGCTGCGCCAGGCCGGTGAACCGCTGGGTATTGCCGTCTGGCCTGTCGGGCTGGATGCCGAACCGGAAGCGGTACCGTTCCACCAGAGCGTGATCACCGCCGAGATCGAACGCTGGCCGGAAACCGCGCTGACCCGCGAGCTGGCTCGCCATAACGCCTTCGTTAACCGCGACGTGTTTCCGATCATTGCCGACCGTCTGACGCAAAAGCAGCTGTTCGACAAGCTCGGTCTGGCGACCGCGCCGTGGCAGCTGTTGTCCGATAAAGGCGAGTGGAATGACGTGTTCGCGATGCTGGGCGAGCTGGCGATCGTGAAGCGCCGCGTCGGCGGCTACGACGGCCGCGGCCAGTGGCGTCTGCGTGCGCACGAAACCGCGGAGCTGCCGGACGACTGCTACGGCGAGTGTATCGTTGAGCAGGGCATCAACTTTAGCGGCGAAGTGTCCCTGGTTGGCGCACGCGGGCATGACGGACACACCGTCTTTTATCCGCTGACGCATAACCTGCATCAGGACGGCATTCTGCGCACCAGCGTCGCCTTCCCTCAGGCAAATGCCGACCAGCAGGCGCAGGCGGAAGACATGCTCTCAGCCATAATGCACGAGCTGGGTTACGTGGGCGTGATGGCGATGGAGTGTTTTGTTACCCCATCCGGCCTGCTGATCAACGAGCTGGCGCCGCGCGTGCATAACAGCGGCCACTGGACGCAAAACGGCGCCTCCATCAGCCAGTTCGAGCTCCACCTGCGTGCCATCACCGATCTGCCGCTACCGCAGCCGGTCGTGAACAGCCCGTCGGTAATGATCAACCTGATCGGGACCGATCTGAACTACGACTGGCTCAAGCTGCCGCTGGTGCATCTGCACTGGTATGACAAAGAGGTCCGCCAGGGTCGTAAAGTGGGTCACCTGAACCTGAACGATAGCGACACGGGCCGTCTGAGCGCCACCCTGGAAGCCATGATCCCTCTCCTGCCGCCGGAATACGCGAGCGGCATTGTCTGGGCTCAGTCAAAGCTTAAATAAGCGATAAGTGCCGGGGAGTTGATCTTCCCCTTCCCCGGCCTCTCCTCTCGCGCGTAAAATCCCCGCCATTGCTGGTTTTATTTCTGGAATACCCATGAACGATGGAACGGACTATCGCGCGATCCTCGCGTCTGATACCCCTTTAATCGACGTTCGCGCGCCGATAGAATTTGCCCAGGGCGCGATGCCCGCCGCCCTTAACCTGCCGCTGATGAACGACGACGAACGCGCCGCCGTGGGCACCTGCTATAAACGTCAGGGCCCCGAGGCCGCACTGGCGCTCGGCCACAGTCTGGTCAACGGCGAGACGCGTGAGGCGCGCATTAACGCCTGGCGTGAAGCCAGCCTTGCTCACCCTGAAGGTTATCTCTGCTGCGCGCGCGGGGGCCAGCGTTCACATATCTCACAGGCCTGGCTGAAAGAGGCCGGTGTCGATTACCCGCTGATCCGCGGCGGCTATAAAGCCCTGCGCCAGACGGCGATTCAGGTGACGATTGAGCAGTCGCAAAAGCCGATGGTGCTTATCGGCGGCTGTACCGGAAACGGGAAAACCCTGCTGGTGAAGCAGCATGCGCAGGGTATCGATCTGGAAGGGCTGGCGCACCACCGCGGTTCGTCCTTTGGCCGCACGCTCACTCCGCAACTGTCCCAGGCCAGCTTTGAAAATCATCTTGCCGTCGAGCTGTTAAAAAAAGATGCCGCACGCTGGGTGCTGGAAGATGAAGGTCGAATGATTGGCTCCAACCACCTGCCGGAGTGCCTGCGCGACCGCATGAATGAAGCGCCCATCGCGGTTGTCGAGGATCCGTTTGATATTCGTCTTGAGCGTCTGCGCGAAGAGTACTTCGATCACATGTGGGCGGATTTTTCTGCCGCTTATGGTGAAGAGGCCGGCTGGAAAGAGTACAGCGCGTATCTGCACCACGGACTGTTCGCCATTCGCCGCCGCCTGGGGCTACAGCGTTTTGCGGAACTGACTGCCCTACTCGATTCCGCGTTGCTTGAACAGCAACGGACGGGCTGCACCGAGGTTCACTTTAGCTGGCTTGCGCCCCTGCTTAACGACTATTACGACCCGATGTACAGCTATCAGCTTGAGAAGAAAGCGGAGAAGATTATTTATCGCGGCACGTTCGCAGAGGTTGCGGACTGGTTGAATCGCTGAAAAAAGCCGGGTGGCGGCTACGCCTTACCCGGCCTACGCGTGCTTTTGTAGCCCCGGTAAGCGCGGCGCCACCGGGGAACAGACGACTTAGAAGTCGTAACGCAGACGCACCAGGTTCATGTCACCCAGGTTGTCGGTGCTGGAGGTGAACACGTGTTCGTAATCCACGCGGAAACCGTAATCCAGCTGGAAGCTGATACCCACGCCATTGTCGATGCGCTGGTAGTTACGGCCATTCACATATTCAATGCGGTCGCCCATGAAGTAAGGCTGGATGGATTTCACCGCATACTGGCCGATCGGGAATTTATACCCTGCGAAGTATTCAATACCCCACGCGTCGCCCGCAAAGTAGTCGTTAACAGACACTTTTTTGGTGGTCAGGAAGTTCTGATACCAGCCACCGCCTGCGGAGAAGGTCCAGTTGTCCGGCGTCCAGCTCAGCGCGGTACCGAGGATGTTCTGGTCGTAGGTTTTGCTGTCGCCGTTGTCCGGGTTACGCATGTCCGCACGGGTGTAGTTCCACGCTGCGCCCCAGGTCAGGTCGGTGGTCAGGTGGTAATCCAGGCCCAGTGAACCGCCGCCTTTACGCTTATAGCGCAGGCCGTTACCCGGCAGGTATTCGCTGTCTTCAAACAGGTAAGATGCATAGATGTCGGCATCACCCACGGTTTTCTTGTATTTCAGCATCTGGCGTGAACGGTAAGAACCGTCGTAGTCGCCGTTGATCCCGTTACCTGGTGCCTGAGCAATCATGTCGTAGTCCCAGATATCGGTTTTCGCGCCCACCACATCATAGTAAACGCTGTTCTGTTGACCGAAGGTCAGCGTACCCCAGGTATCGCTCTTCAGGCCGGTGTAGAGCATACGGCGAGTGGTATCGTGTGCGCCGTCTGCATAGTGATGATCCCAGTTAAACTGGGCAGGGATGTTCACACCCAGTTCGTAGTAGCTTATCCAGCTAATATCATCAAACAGGTAGTAATCAGCCGCGAAACGGAAACGGGTACCACCGTCAAAGCCGTTACGTTTGTAGCTGTTTTTACCGTCGTCGCCGGTCATGTTCTGGAACTGAGGACGAATGCTGCCGCCAACGGTAAAGTTCAGACGGCTCAGCGGGTTACCCGCCTGCGGATCCTGTTTAAGAACGGTGATTTCCGCCTGAGAAGCGAAGGTCGTTAATGCCACTGCCGCGCCAATCGTTACCGCCAGCGCTGATTTTTTTATAGTCATTATTTTTCCTTAATAGACACGCTGCTAAATATTTAGCGGGTGAATATTAACTGGAAATAATCGGGCTGTGTGGACGGGTTTTTAATGTTTTGTGCTACTAAATACGTGGGTATTATCACTTTGTGCTTTTAAAATATTGCACACCGGCATAAAAACCGGCGTGCAATTATCACGGAGCTGGATTACCCCATAAACTGCCGGAACAGTGCTTTGCCCCTTAACAGGCGCGTTCCGAGCCAGCCCCCGCAGAGGGAGAGCAGCACCGCGCCGCAGAGAGGCAGAATCAGCCAGAGACGCCAGTCAGGCTCCCACGGGAAGTCGAAGACACGTGTCTGCAACACCGCCAGCGCCGTCTCGGCGCCAATCGCGGCCACCAGACCGGCCACCAGCCCCAGCAGCGCAAACTCGCTCCAGAGCGTCATCCGCAGCAACCGCTTCCCGGCCCCCAGCGTGCGGTAGACCACCAGCTCCTGATGGCGCTGACGCATGCCCACCTGCACCTGGGCCAGCAGCAACAGCACGCCGCAGATGGTCACCAGCACCACCATGACCTCCAGCGCGCGGCTCACCTGCTCCAGTACCTGTCCCACCTGCTTCAGGATCGCCCCAATATCCAGCAGGCTGACCGTCGGGAATTCCCGGTTAAGCTGCGTCAGCATGCCGTTGCCATTTTCCCAGCGGAAGCTGGTCAGCCAGCTTTGCGGCTGTCCATCCAGCGCCCCCGGCGGGAAGATAAAGAAGAAGTTGGGCCGCAGGCTTTCCCAGTCCACCTTTCGCAGGCTGGTGACTTTGGCGGTAAAGTCCTGGGTATCGCCGGTGAAGGTCACGCTGTCCCCGAGCTTCACGTTCAGGCGCACCGCCAGCCCTTCCTCCATTGATACCTCCCCCACTTTCGGCGGCCAGGTGCCTGCCGTGATCGGGTTATGGTCGGGCCGTTTCTCCTGCCAGGTCAGGTTAAGCTCGCGGTTCAGCGACTCGTCCTTGTTCCCCTCCGTCGACCGCCCGTTGATTTGCGTCAGACGGGCGCGAACAATCGGATAAAACGACTCCGGGACAATATGATGCTCAGAGAGGAAACCCTTCAGCGGCGTAACCTGCTCAGGCGCGATATTGATCAGAAAATAGTTCGGACTTTCCGGGGGAAGCTGCTGCTGCCAGCGATCCAGCAGATCGCCCCGCAGCACCAGCAACAGGGCCAGCAGCATAAACGACAGTGAAAACGCCGACAGCTGGCTGAGCGTAGACCAGGGCTGATGCAGCAGACGATTAACGGCCAGGCGCACGGGTAGCGATTTCACCGTCAGCCTCTTCAGAACGTTGAGCAGTATCCAGCCCAGTACGCCGCACAGCAGCGCCAGCACAACCGCACCGGCCAGCACCGCCCACAGCAGCGTGCTGCCGCCCATCAGCCAGGCCAGCAGCCCCACCGCGACCGCAATAATCACCGGAAGGTAGAACTTCAGCGGCCAGACGTTCGCCACCACATCATTACGCAGCACGCGCAGCGGCTGCGTCGCGAGCAGCAGCCGGTAGGGCCGCAGCCCCACCAGCACCGAGATCACGACCATCGCGCCAATCGCCCACAGCCACGGCCAGAAGCTGGCCGGTGGCAATGCGGACGGAAGCACCGGTTTTAACATCACCATCAGCAGTTTTTCAAACAGCAGCCCTATGATTCCGCCAGTGAACACTGACAAAACCAGCAGCATTAGCCACTGGCCGACGATCAGCTTGCGTAGCTGCGCCCGTCCCGCGCCGAGGGTTTTAAGGATCGCCACCCGATCGTAGCGGCTGCGGCAGTAATGCCCCATCGCCACCGCCACTGCCGCTACCGCCAGCAGCAGGGTTAAGAGCGCCGAAAGCAGCAGGAACTGCTGAGAGCGCTCCAGAGATTTACCGAGCGCCCCCTCGTCCTGCTCTAGCCCGTACCAGCGGTGCTCCGGTTTAAGCTGCGGGAGCAGCCATTTTTCATACCCATCAAGCTGGGCTGGCGTGCCGCCAAACTTGTAGCGCCAGGTGACGCGGCTGCCCGGCTGGACAGCATGGGTTGCCGGAACATCCGCCGTGTTCATCAGCAGGCGTGGCGCAAGCTGGAAGGGGTTAAAGCCGGAGTCGGGCTCCTGCACCACCTCCCCGGCAATTTTCAGCGTGGCATCGCCCACGTCAATACTGTCACCGGCTTTCAGGTTCAGAAGCGCCATTAAACGCGATGCCAGCAGCACCGTGCCGGGCGTTGGTTTTAACCCCGGCGGACTGGTTTGTAAGTCACCGTACATCGGGTAGACATCATCCACGGCTTTCACGCTGGCGAGCTGCGGCGTGTCCCCCGCAAAGGTCATGGTCTGGAAGGTGATTTGCTCCCCCACCTTCAGCCCTGCTTTGTGCGCTTCCTCAATCCAGCCCGGCGGAACAGGACGCGAGCTTTGCAGCGCCCGGTCCCCGGCCATAAACTCCCGGCTCTGCTGGCTGAGCCCTTTTTCCATACGGTCGCTGACGCTGCCGAGCGCCAGCACGCAGGCCACCGCCAGGCTTAACGCCAGCCAGACAATCAGCAGCGAGGGCGAGCGCCACTCGCGCCAGAACCAGCGGGCAATCATGCTTCCTCCTGAAGCGTACCGTTGACCAGCCGCAGACGTCGGTCGCAGCGGGCGGCCAGCTGCGGATCGTGGGTCACGAGGATCAGCGTGGTACCGTGTTCACGGTTAAGCGAGAACAACAGATCCGCGATTTTGTCGCCGGTTTTACGGTCAAGGTTGCCGGTGGGTTCATCAGCAAACAGCACTTCCGGGCGGCCATTAAAGGCGCGCGCCAGCGCCACACGCTGTTGCTCCCCGCCGGAAAGCTGTGCGGGAAGATGGCTGAGGCGCTTGCCCAGACCGAGCTGTTCCAGCAACGCCTTCGCATGGGCGCGGCCTTCGCGACTCTTTTCACCGCGCAACAGCGCCGGGAGTTCGACGTTCTCCAGCGCGTTCAGCGTGGGGATCAGCATAAAAGACTGAAAGACAAACCCGATGTGGCGCGCACGCAGCGCAGCACGCGCCTCTTCATCAAGCTGGTGCAGCGGCTGCCCGACAAGATGGACCTCGCCGCTGCTCCCGTCGTCCAGACCGGCCAGAATCGCCAGCAGCGTGGACTTGCCGGAACCGGATTCGCCAATCAGCGCGATGGTTTCAGCGCGTTTGACAACGAGTTCAACTCCAGTAAGGATGGAAAGCTCGTGTTCCCCCTGACCGACGGACTTCTTAAGACGATGAACTTCAACACTGTTTTCCGCTGGCATTTGCCCTTCCTGTTCTTGATTCTGATGACCTTCCGCGCGGCGGCAGCGGACACGTTACTGATTCTCGGCGACAGCCTGAGCGCGGGCTATCGCATGGCGGCCAGCGCAGCCTGGCCCGCTCTGCTCAACGATAAATGGCAGAGCAAGACGACGGTTATCAACGGCAGCATCAGCGGCGATACCTCGCAGCAGGGCCTGTCGCGCCTGCCAGCGCTACTCAAACAGCATCAGCCGCGCTGGGTGCTGGTTGAGCTTGGCGGCAACGATGGATTGCGCGGTTTCCAGCCTCAGCAGACGGAACAGACGCTGCGCACCATTTTGCAGGACATCAATGCGGCAAACGCCCAGCCGCTGCTGATGCAAATTCGCCTGCCCGCTAACTACGGTCGTCGGTATAATGAAGCCTTTAGCGCGATCTACCCTAAGCTTGCCAAAGAGTTTGATATTCCGCTGCTGCCATTTTTCATGGAAGAGGTCTATCTCAAACCCCAGTGGATGCAAGACGACGGGATCCACCCCAATCGCGATGCGCAGCCGTTTATTGCCGACTGGATGGCAACGCGGCTGGCTCCTTTAGTTAAACATGACTCCTGATTAAGCGGAGATCCTGACAGGTAAAGTTATGCAAAAATCGGTCTTAATTACAGGATGTTCCAGCGGAATCGGTCTTGAAAGCGCGCTCGAATTAAAGCGTCAGGGATTTCGGGTGCTGGCGGCCTGCCGCAAACCCGACGATGTCGAACGCATGAACGGGCTGGGCTTTACCGGCGTGCTGCTGGATATGGACTCCCCGGAAAGCGTCGAACGCGCCGCCGATGAGGTGATAGCCCTGACCGACAATCGTCTGTACGGGCTTTTTAATAATGCCGGTTACGGCGTGTATGGCCCGCTGGATACGCTCTCGCGCGAAACGCTGGAAAAGCAGTTTTCAACCAACTTCTTTGGTGTCCACCAGCTCACCATGCGTCTGCTCCCCGCCATGCTGCCGCACGGCGAGGGGCGCATCGTGATGACATCGTCAGTTATGGGTCTGATATCAACGCCCGGCCGCGGCGCCTACGCCGCCAGCAAATATGCGCTGGAGGCCTGGTCCGACGCCCTGCGCATGGAGTTACGTCACAGCGGCATTAAGGTCAGCCTGATTGAACCCGGCCCGATCCGCACCCGCTTTACCGAAAACGTTAACCAGACGCAGGCGGATAAACCGGTCGAAAACCCCGGCATTGCCGCACGATTTACGCTCGGGCCCGAAGCGGTGGTTGCCAAAGTGCGCCATGCTTTTGAGAGTGAACATCCCAAAATGCGCTACCCGGTAACGCTGGTCACCCATGCCGTTGGCTGGTTAAAACGTCTGCTACCGGGCCGGATGATGGACAAAATTTTACACGGTTGAGTTGAAGCGACAGCGCTCACCCCCATGTAAATAACAAACCGATAAAAGAGAAGGCCGCATGTCCGTACAGAATATCGTCAATATTACTGAAGCAAACCTGCAACAGATCCTCGAACAGTCGATGGCAAAACCCGTGCTGTTCTACTTCTGGTCTGAACGCAGCCAGCACTGTTTACAGCTGACGCCGGTGCTGGAAAGCCTTGCCGCGCAGTACAACGGTCAGTTCATTCTTGCCAAACTGGACTGTGACGCAGAGCCGATGGTGGCGTCTCAGTTTGGTTTGCGCGCCATCCCTACCGTCTACCTGTTCCAGAACGGTCAGCCTGTTGATGGCTTCCAGGGGCCACAGCCGGAAGAGGCCATTCGCGCCCTGCTGGATAAAGTCCTCCCGCGCGAAGAAGAGCTGAAAGCGCAGGAAGCCATGGCGCTGATGCAGGAAGGCAAATACGACGAGGCGCTGCCGCTGCTTAAAGACGCGTGGCAGCTCTCGAATCAGAACAGTCAGATTGGCCTGCTGCTGGCGGAAACGCAGATTGCTCTGCACCGTTCAGAAGACGCCGAAGCCGTGCTCAAAACGGTTCCCCTGCAGGATCAGGACACCCGCTATCAGGGGCTGGTCGCGCAGATTGAACTGCTGAAACAGGCGGCAGATACGCCGGAAATTCAGCAACTGCAGCAGCAGGTCGCTGACAACCCGGCCGATGCGGCTCTGGCAAGCCAGCTGGCGCTGCAGCTGCATCAGGTGGGGCGTAACGAAGAAGCGCTTGAGCTGCTGTTTAGCCATCTGCAAAAAGACCTCGCTGCCGCAGACGGTCAGGCGCGCAAAATGTTCCAGGAGATCCTGGCCGCGCTGGGCACCGGCGATGCGCTGGCGTCGAAGTATCGTCGTCAGCTGTACGCGTTGCTCTACTAACAAAAAAATGCCCGGTGGCGCTTCGCTTACCGGGCCTGGAAAAGTGCGGATCGTAGGCCGGGCAAACGCAGTGCCGCCCGGCATAATCACCGCACGTTTTTCAACTGCGTCACCACCAGCTGATGGCTCGCGTTGTAAAACTTCCGATAGGTCAGGTAACAGGCAATGATGGTGGACAGGCTTGCCGTTGAGAGCAGCATAAACGTCACCATAATCTGATACTTAATCGCTTTTACCGGATCGATACCGGCAAAAATCAGCCCCGACATCATGCCCGGCAGGCTCACCAGCCCGACCGTTTTGGCTGAATCTACCGTGGGGATCAGCGATGAGCGAATGCTCTCACGAATCAGCCGCGCGGAGGCCACTTTAGGCGTCGCTCCCAGGCTTAATTTCTCCTGTAGCTGCTGCTGTTCACTGCTGAAGCGCTGGCCGAGATTGTTATAACACAGCCCAACGGCCACCATGGCGTTCCCGGCAATCATCCCTGAGATAGGGATAACCTGCATCGGCGTAAACTCAATTGAGCCGGAAAGCACCAGTACCGCCAGCGTTAATGCGGTTCCGGTGGTAATGGCGATAAACGACGAGACAAACGCCTTATCGATGTATTTACTGCGCTTTTGCGCGTTCCACGCCGCATTGAAGCAGATAAACAACACCATCAGCAGCGTCAGCACCGCGTGGTTGACGTTGAAAATATACTTCAGCACATAGCCGACAATAATGAGCTGAATCACCGCGCGGCAGATACTCCACACAATGTCCTTTTCCAGCCCCAGCTTTTCACGGTAGCTGACGACAATCGCGATCAGCACCAGCACCATCGAAAACGCCAGAGATTCGTTCGTAATATTGTGCTCACCCACGGTTTGCCTCCTGCATTTTTCCGCCATGCGGCTGGAGCGTCAGTACGTCATCCGCATGGGTAATTTCGTTAGCGTCATGCGTCACCCACAGCACGGCAATATTCTGCTCGCGGACGTAACGATGAATGATTTCATTGACGTTGCGCTTGTTGGCATCATCGAGCGCGCTGGTGATCTCATCGAGCAGTAACACCTTCGGTAAGAACTGCAGATTACGGATCAGCGAGACGCGCTGCTTTTCGCCGCCCGACAGTTCGGAAACGGACTTTGTCAGCGTGTCCGGCGGCAGATTGAAGCGTGCCAGGTCGGCGGAAAACCGTTCAGGATCGGGCGTCTTATGTCGGATCTGCCAGGGGAAAAGCAGGTTATCGTACACCGTGCTGTCGAACAGGCTCGGGGTTTGCACCGAATAAGAGACCTGCTGGCGGTAAGCCTCGGGTGAAAGCGTTGAAATATCCTTCCCCTCAAAGAAGATCTTTCCCGACGTTGGCGTGAGCAGCGACGCAATGATTTTAAGCAGCGTACTTTTCCCGCAGCCTGAGGGGCCGGTAATCAGTCGAAACTCGCCCGGCAAGAGGCTAAAACTGACATTATTCAGAATGGTGGTACCGCCTGTGCGGTAGCCCATGTCCTCGATGGTTAATACCGCGCTGTTATCCTTCATGTGATCTTCTGCCTTTATCCCAATAATGAGCAGTAGTTTACGGCGATGAGTGATAATAAAGCGACTTTCCTCGTATACTTAGGATCAACAAAAAGTGATTTCATTTCTGCCATAGCATGCAAAACAGGAGGTTTTTATGCTCATCGTTGTTCCTGTCCTTATCTTCGTTGCGCTGGTTATCGTCGGCGCAGGCGTCAAAATTGTCCCTCAGGGTTATCAGTGGACCGTCGAGCGCTTCGGCCGCTATACCAACACGCTACAGCCTGGCTTGAGCCTGATTGTCCCGTTCATGGATCGCATCGGTCGCAAGATCAACATGATGGAACAGGTGCTGGATATCCCTTCTCAGGAAGTGATCTCCAAGGATAACGCCAACGTTACCATTGATGCCGTCTGCTTTATTCAGGTGATTGATGCGCCGAAAGCGGCCTATGAGGTGAGCAACCTGGAGCTGGCGATCGTTAACCTGACGATGACCAACATCCGTACCGTGCTTGGCTCGATGGAGCTGGACGAGATGCTCTCCCAGCGCGACAGCATCAATACCCGCCTGCTGCACATTGTCGATGAGGCCACGAACCCGTGGGGGATCAAAGTCACCCGTATCGAGATCCGCGACGTGCGCCCGCCGGCAGAACTGATCGCCTCCATGAACGCCCAGATGAAGGCTGAGCGAACCAAGCGTGCCTATATTCTGGAAGCCGAGGGGGTGCGTCAGGCCGAAATCCTCAAAGCGGAAGGGGAAAAGCAGTCGCAGATCCTGAAAGCGGAAGGCGATCGTCAGTCCGCATTCTTACAGGCAGAAGCGCGTGAACGTTCTGCAGAGGCGGAAGCCCGCGCGACCCAGATGGTATCCGAGGCGATTGCCGCCGGTGATATCCAGGCCGTGAACTACTTCGTCGCGCAAAAATATACCGATGCACTGAAAGAGATCGGCTCCGCGAACAACAGCAAAGTGGTGATGATGCCGCTGGATGCCAGCAGCCTGATGGGCTCTATCGCAGGGATTGCCGAACTGATTAAAGACAGCGGAAACGAGCGTAAAAAATGATTGAACTGATCGTCGCACATCCTCATGCGTTCTGGCTAAGCCTCGGTGGCTTACTGCTGGCCGCCGAGATGCTGGGCGGCAACGGTTACCTGCTGTGGAGCGGTGTTGCCGCGGTCATTACCGGCCTGGTCGTCTGGCTTCTGCCGCTTGACTGGGCATGGCAGGGGGCGCTGTTTGCCGTGCTGACGCTGGTGGCCGCCTGGCTGTGGTGGCGCTGGCTGAACCGACAGGTAAGCGAACAGAAACCGCTGGATGCCCACCTTAACCAGCGCGGACAGCAGATCGTCGGCAAGCGTTTTACGCTCGACACCCCGCTGGTGAACGGGCGCGGGCATATGCGCGTAGGTGACAGCTCGTGGCCGGTGGTGGCCGACGACGACCTCAGCGCCGGAACACGGGTTGAGGTCATTGCGGTAGAAGGCATTACCCTGCGGGTAAAAGCCTGTTAAGCGTGGGTTTTGCGGTGGCAGCAGCCGGCAAGATTGTCGATAATCGGGCAGTCGGCGCTGTCATCACCCGGACAGGAATCCGCCAGCTGTAACAGCTGTTCACGCATCGACTGTAATTCGATGATATGGCGTTCGATCTCCGCCACTTTTTCCAGCGTGCGTTTTTTCACGTCGGCACTGTGGCGCTTCGGATCGTTAAACAGGTTTACCAGCTCGCCGCACTCTTCCAGGTTAAACCCCACCTGCCTTGCCTGGCGCAGTAACGTCAGTTCATCAAGATGTCGTTGCGTGTAGCTGCGGTAGCCGTTTTCACTGCGCAACGGCGGCGTTACCAGCCCTTTCTCTTCATAAAAGCGAATGGCTTTGCTGGTTAAGCCGGTTTTTTTTGCCACGTCACTGATATTCACATTTCCCCCTTGACCTTCCCCTTGATGGAAGGTTTAACCTTCATAACAGTTAGCGAAAAGCGTTACTCCGGTCAACAACTGACCAGTTCATTATACGGGAGTTTTGTTATGTCTCACACTATTGACCTGACGCTGGACGGCCTCTCCTGCGGCCACTGTGTCAAACGCGTTAAAGAAAGCCTGGAACAGCGTCCTGATGTTGAAAGCGCTGAGGTGACTATCGACCATGCCGCCGTGACCGGCAGCGCCAGCGCGGATGCGCTGATCGATACCATTAAACAAGCGGGTTATGGGGCGGAGCTGAGCCACCCAAAGGCTAAACCGCTGGCAGAGTCATCATCCCCGTCGGAAGCACTGACAGCGGCCACTCCTGAGCTTCCGGCAGCGGATGATATTGATGACAGCCAACAGCTGCTGATCAACGGTATGAGCTGCGCCAGCTGCGTCTCCCGGGTACAGAATGCCTTACAGGCGGTACCGGGCGTCGCACAGGCACGGGTAAACCTTGCGGAGCGTACTGCGCTGGTGATGGGCAGTGCCTCCGCCGCAGAGTTAGTGCAGGCCGTGGAGAAAGCGGGCTACGGCGCAGAGGCCATCGAAGATGATGTCGAACGCCGCGAGCGCCAGCAGGAAACGGCTATCGCCACCATGAAGCGCTTCCGCTGGCAGGCGATTGTCGCCCTGCTGGTGGGGATCCCGGTGATGGTGTGGGGCATGATGGGTGACAACATGATGGTCACCGCCGACAACCGCACGCTGTGGCTGGTGATTGGTCTGATTACCCTTGCGGTCATGGTGTTTGCAGGCGGCCATTTCTATACCAGCGCCTGGAAGAGCCTGAAAAACCGCACCGCGACGATGGATACGCTGGTCGCACTCGGTACCGGCGCGGCGTGGCTCTATTCAATGAGCGTTAACGTCTGGCCGCAGTGGTTCCCGATGGAAGCGCGTCATCTCTATTATGAAGCGAGCGCGATGATTATCGGCCTGATTAACTTAGGCCATATGCTGGAAGCCCGCGCCCGTCAGCGCTCCTCCAAAGCGCTGGAACGATTACTCGATTTAACCCCACCGACGGCCCGCGTGGTCACGGACGAGGGGGAAAAAAGCGTCCCGCTGGCGGAAGTGCAGCCCGGCATGACGCTGCGTTTGACCACCGGCGATCGCGTGCCCGTTGACGGCACGATAACCCAGGGTGAAGCCTGGCTGGATGAAGCGATGCTGACCGGGGAACCCATCCCTCAGCAGAAATCCGACGGCGATGCCGTCCATGCCGGCACGGTCGTTCAGGACGGCAGCGTGCTGTTCACCGCCAGTGCGGTTGGTAGCCATACTACGCTGTCGCGTATTATCCGAATGGTGCGCCAGGCCCAGAGCAGCAAGCCGGAGATTGGCCAGCTTGCTGACCGAATCTCGGCCATTTTTGTGCCGGTGGTGGTCGGTATTGCCCTGCTGAGCGCGGCGATCTGGTATTTCTTCGGCCCTGCGCCACAGATTGTCTACACCCTGGTGATTGCCACCACGGTGCTGATTATTGCCTGCCCATGCGCGCTTGGCCTGGCCACGCCGATGTCCATTATCTCCGGCGTAGGCCGTGCCGCCGAATTTGGCGTGCTGGTCAGGGATGCGGACGCACTGCAGCGGGCCAGTACGCTGGATACGCTGGTGTTTGATAAAACCGGCACGCTGACCGAGGGGAAACCGCAGGTTGTGGCCGTGAACACCGCAGGCATCGCGCAGGAGGACGCGCTGCGTCTCGCCGCCGCGCTGGAGCAAGGCTCCAGCCACCCGCTGGCGCGCGCCATTCTCGAGAAAGCGAATGCTGCGGCCCTGCCGCAGGTCAGTAACTTCCGCACGCTGCGCGGGCTCGGTGTCAGCGGTGAAGCCGAGGGGCATACGCTGCTGCTGGGTAACCAGGCCTTACTCAATGATAATGGTATTGATACCGCGGCGCTGGAAAGCGAACTGAAAGCGCAGGCATCTCAGGGGGCAACCCCGGTTCTGCTGGCGGTGGATGGCAAAGCCGCTGCCCTGCTGGCCGTGCGCGATCCACTTCGTCAGGACAGCGTGGATGCCCTGGCGCGTCTGCACCGCGCGGGCTATCGCCTGGTGATGCTGACCGGGGACAACCCGACGACGGCAAACGCTATTGCGAAAGAAGCCGGTATTGATGAAGTCATTGCAGGCGTTCTGCCGGATGGCAAAGCGGATGCGATTAAGAACCTGCAACGCCAGGGACGTCAGGTGGCGATGGTGGGCGACGGCATCAACGATGCCCCGGCGCTGGCCCAGGCAGACGTCGGTATCGCCATGGGGGGCGGGAGCGATGTTGCCATTGAAACCGCCGCCATCACGTTGATGCGCCACAGCCTGATGGGCGTTGCCGATGCGCTGGCCATTTCGAAAGCCACGTTGCGCAACATGAAGCAGAACCTGCTGGGGGCATTTATCTATAACTCGCTCGGTATTCCAATTGCCGCCGGCATTTTGTGGCCGCTGACCGGCACGCTGCTTAACCCGGTGGTTGCAGGTGCGGCAATGGCGCTCTCCTCCATCACCGTGGTGAGTAATGCCAACCGCCTGTTGCGCTTTAAACCGAAAGATTGAACCTTGTTCTCGTACGCGCTAGCATGAACCTTTCCGTTTATGGAGCGCGTATGAGCCTGTTTAATCGTATAAAAACCTCGTTTCGCGCCCTCTTTCCCCGCCGTTATGCGTGGCCCGGCCTGGATATCTCCCTGCCCGGCGGTCAGCACCTGCATCTGGTCGGCAGCATCCATATGGGTACGCAGGATATGTCGCCTCTGCCCCCCGGTCTGATAAAACGGCTGAAGCGCGCCGACGCGCTGGTCGTCGAGGCGGATATTTCGGGCCAGGAGTCACCGTTTGCCGGGCTTGAAAGCGATCTGACCCTGGCGGAACGTCTGGACGAAGCCCAACTGGCGGAACTGACGCGCGTCGCCGATGAAACCGGCGTGTCGCTCTCTATGATTGACGCCCTGCCGCTGTGGCAAATTGCGATGGTGCTACAGGCCACGCAGGCGCAGCGACTGGGTCTGCGCGGTGACTACGGTATTGATTACCAGCTGCTCAATCTGGCAAGAGCGCGCAATCTGCCCATCATTGAACTGGAAGGAACGGACAGCCAGATTGCGCTCCTGCGTCAGCTTCCGGACGACGGCCGCATGCTGCTGGATGATACGCTGACCCACTGGCACACCAACGCACGTCTGCTGCAAACCATGATTGGCTGGTGGCTGGATGCGCCGCCAGCAGACGGAAAGCTGGCGCTGCCGTCAACGTTCAGCGAATCGCTGTATGATGTGCTGATGAATGCGCGCAACAATGCCTGGCGAGAGACGCTGCATGCATTACCTGCCGGGGAATACGTGGTTGCGGTCGGGGCGTTACATTTGTACGGAGAAGGGAATTTGCCGTCGCTGCTGAAATAAAAAAATGGCCAATATCTCTATTGGCCCGTCAAAGAGGAATTTCATCGTTTTTATTATGCCGAAGGAGACCTTCGGTTGAGCCGATTGTCGCTCAAAGTGACCATCACTGCCAATACTATTGCGCAAGATGGTGCTATTTTTTAGACAAACGTCAGGCGTATGCTGTTGGCATGATTTGTCTGTCGTAAGAAGGATAGCTATGACTCCCGCCGTTAAATTACTCGAAAAAAACAACATTTCTTTCCGGATCCACACTTACGATCACGATCCGAATGAAACCAACTTTGGCGACGAAGTGGTGCGCAAACTGGGGCTGAACGCTGACCAGGTCTATAAAACGCTGCTGGTTGCGGTGAACGGCGATATGAAACATCTCGCCGTGGCGGTCACGCCCGTCGCCGGACAGCTCGATCTCAAGAAAGTGGCGAAGGCGCTGGGGGCGAAAAAGGTGGATATGGCAGATCCGATGGTTGCGCAACGCACCACCGGCTACCTGGTGGGCGGGATTAGCCCGCTGGGGCAGAAAAAACGCCTGCCGACGCTGATTGATGCCCCTTCGCAGGAATTTGACACGATCTATATTTCAGGCGGCAAACGCGGGCTGGATATCGAGCTGGCGGCGGGCGATCTGGCGAAAATGCTGGACGCGAAGTTTGCGGATATTGCGCGCCGGGAGTGAAAGAAAAAGCCGGGTGGCGGCTACGAGGTAAAAGCAAAACGGTAACATGCGTTACCGTTTTTTGTGTTTGCGCCCTCTCCCGGTGGGAGAGGGTTGGGGTGAGGGCATCAGGCCGCACAACACTACTGCCAGCTCACCTCACCCTTCGGCTCATACGCGTTCACGTCAATCGGTGAATTCTGCTCGATGTACTGCTTCAGCACTTCCGCATCAATAAAGCCGGTATTCACATAGCCCGGTTTATTATCAATATGCGGATAACCGTCGCCGCCGGTGGCGTTAAAGCTCAACGTCGCCAGACGGTAGGTTTTTGCCGGGTCGACCGGTTCGCCTTTGATCTTCAGATCATTCAGCTTGCCGTCTTTTGCCACAAAGCTGACGTTGGCAAACTGCGGATAGGCCCCGGAATCCGGCTTCATCTGCGCGACGGCGGTCAGGTAGTCAATCGCCTCTTTGCCGGTCATGTCGGCATAGACCACTACGTTACCAAACGGCTGCACCTTCAGGACATCCTTGTAGGTGATATTTCCGCCTTCAATAGAGTCACGAATGCCGCCCCCGCTCATCACGCCAAAATCAGCACCGGTGCGCGCCATTTGCGCCGCCAGCACCAGGTGTCCCATGTTGGTCTGCACGAAGCGGACTTTACTGCGGTCCCCCTCCAGACGACCATTCAGCGTGCCGATTTTCACATCCAGCTGCGCTTTGCCTTTATTCTGGAACGGTGTCAGCAGGGAGAGCATCTGCGGGTTCTCAGCGATCTCTGGCGTGTAAAGTACGCGCTCACTTTTCCCGTCCGGGTAAGTCACTTTCTTCTTCAGGTTGACCGGAATGAGCTGGTAGTGCACCAGTTTCATCTCGCCGTTACGGAACTCAAAGTCCGCCCGGCCCACGTATTTACCCCATTCGTGGGCCTGCACAATCCAGATACCGTTCTGACGGTCCGGCGCACACGGCGTGCCCGGCACGTAATCCACCTGTTTTTTATTCTCCGATGCCATGCACACCGGATCCTGTGAGTGACCACCCACAATCATGGCCAGTGACCCTGCAGGCAGGCTGCGCGCCATCTCCACGTCGCCGGGTGCATTGGAGCCGTGCTCACCGTTGTCGTAGTGCCCCATGTGCGTGGTGGCGATAATCACGTCCGGATTTTCGTTCTGCTGCAGTTCCTGAATCACCAGCTTCGCTTCGTCTGCCGGTTTGCGGAATTCAATATCCGTAAAGAACTCGGGATTGCCGATTTTTGCCGTATCGTCGGTAGTTAAGCCAATGACTGCGATCTTCAAATCCTGACGCTTAAACAGCGCCCAGGGTTTGAACAGCCGTTCGCCGGTGCTTTTCTGGTAAATGTTGGCGGAGAGGAAGGGGAATTTGGCCCATTTTTCCTGCTGACGCAGCACCGTCAGCGGGTTATCAAACTCATGGTTACCGACGGCCATCGCGTCGTAGCCAATCAGATTCATGCCACGGAAATCCGGCTCGGCATCCTGTAAATCAGATTCCGGCACGCCGGTATTAATATCACCGCCTGAGAGCAACAGCACGCTGCCGCCCTGGGCTGCCACCTCTTTGCGAATGCCGTCCACCAGCGTTTTTTGCGCCGACAGACCATATTCGCCATATTCACTGCGCCAGAAATGACCATGATGATCGTTGGTATGCAGAATGGTGATTTTATAGGTTTTATCTTTTTCATACGCCTGCGCGGGCAGGCTTACCAGACCCCATGCGGCGATGAGCGCCAGCGCGACGCCCCGCTTCATTAACTTCATCTTCTCTCTCCCTGACCAATAGACAAAGGCAAAAATTACAGTGACTCACAATAATAGACAAATAAGTTTTCAGAATTGCGACTTTCTTCAAATGTCCCGGGCGGGTATGTTAGTCGGATAATAATTACACCCTGCATCTCTAATAACAAAACAACGTGGTATTTATGGCAATCAGCGAATCAACCCCGGCGTCGCCGCCAAAATCGCGCACCTCTTTTAAGGTATTAGGCGCAATCAGTCTTTCGCACCTGCTCAACGACATGATCCAGTCGTTGATTCTGGCAATTTATCCGCTGCTGCAGTCCGAGTTTTCGTTAACTTTCGTGCAGATCGGGATGATCACCCTCACCTTCCAGCTGGCTTCCTCGCTGCTGCAACCGGTGGTGGGCTACTGGACGGACAAATACCCGATGCCGTGGTCGCTGCCGATTGGCATGTGCTTTACCCTGAGCGGTCTGGTATTGCTGGCGATGGCTGGCAGCTTTGAGGCGGTGTTGATTGCTGCCGCGCTGGTGGGTACCGGGTCGTCCGTCTTCCACCCTGAGTCCTCACGCGTGGCGCGCATGGCCTCCGGCGGCCGTCACGGGCTGGCGCAGTCACTTTTCCAGGTCGGCGGTAACTTTGGCAGCTCCCTCGGCCCCTTGCTGGCGGCGGTGATTATCGCCCCGTATGGCAAAGGGAACGTGGCGTGGTTTGTGCTGGCCGCACTGCTGGCGATTATCGTGCTGGCGCAGATCAGCCGCTGGTATGCCGCTCAGCATCGCGTAAATAAGGGGAAACCTAAAGCGAAGGTTATCAATCCCCTGCCCCGAAATAAGGTCATTCTGGCGGTTTCCGTACTGCTGGTGCTGATTTTCTCGAAATACTTCTACATGGCAAGCATCAGCAGCTATTACACCTTTTATCTGATGCAAAAATTCGGATTATCGGTACAAAATGCGCAAATCCACCTGTTCGCCTTCCTGTTCGCGGTTGCTGCCGGAACGGTTATTGGCGGGCCAGTGGGTGATAAGATTGGCCGAAAATATGTTATTTGGGGCTCTATCCTCGGTGTCGCGCCGTTTACCCTTATTTTGCCGTATGCCAGCCTCGAGTGGACGGGCATTTTAACCGTGATCATTGGTTTTATCCTCGCCTCGGCATTTTCCGCCATTCTGGTCTATGCCCAGGAGCTGTTACCGGGCCGTATCGGTATGGTTTCCGGACTCTTTTTCGGTTTCGCCTTCGGTATGGGTGGGCTTGGTGCAGCGGTGTTGGGGATGGTCGCGGATCACACCAGCATCTTCCTGGTTTACAAAATCTGCGCTTTCCTGCCACTTCTGGGGATGTTGACCATATTCCTGCCTGATAACCGTCACAAAGCGTGAATTACAGGTAGCCAAAGTAAAACTTTGGCTACCTGCCCCCCCTTGTGCCATAAGGGTTTCCTCTCCATCCCTGACCTGAATTTATCAATATGCGCTTTTTTACGCGCATATTGCCGTTTTATTCAAACTTCAACAATTATTCATAAACATAAGGGCAAAAATTGTCATAAACTATTACCTGGTCTTTTGGTATTCACGCCAAAAATGGAACACTCACCGCGAAAGGAGACGGAATGCACCACGCCACACCGCTTATCACCACCATTGTTGGTGGACTTGTGCTCGCTTTTATCCTTGGCATGATTGCCAATAAACTGCGTATTTCTCCTCTTGTCGGCTATTTATTAGCGGGGGTTCTGGCGGGACCGTTTACGCCAGGTTTTGTCGCGGATACCAAGCTGGCGCCTGAGCTGGCGGAATTAGGCGTGATTCTGCTGATGTTTGGTGTTGGCCTGCACTTTTCCCTGAAGGACCTGATGGCGGTAAAGTCGATCGCCATACCTGGCGCGATCGCCCAGATAGGGGTGGCGACGCTGCTGGGGATGGCGCTTTCGGCCGTGCTGGGCTGGTCGTTGATGACCGGTATCGTATTTGGGCTGTGTCTCTCAACCGCCAGTACCGTGGTGCTGCTGCGCGCGCTTGAAGAGAGACAGCTGATAGACAGCCAGCGCGGGCAAATCGCGATAGGCTGGCTGATTGTGGAAGATCTGGTGATGGTGCTGACGCTGGTGCTGTTGCCTGCCGTCGCCGGAATGATGGAAAAAGACAACATCGGCTTCGCCTCGCTGGCGCTGGATATGAGTATCACCATCGGTAAAGTGGTGGCGTTTATCGCCATCATGATGCTGGTGGGCCGTCGTCTGGTGCCGTGGATCCTGTCCCGCAGCGCGGCGACCGGCTCCCGCGAGCTGTTTACGCTTTCCGTGCTGGCGCTGGCGCTGGGGATCGCTTTTGGCGCTGTTGAACTGTTCGACGTCTCCTTTGCCCTGGGCGCGTTCTTCGCCGGAATGGTGCTGAACGAGTCTGAGCTGAGCCACCGCGCCGCGCATGACACCCTGCCCCTGCGTGATGCCTTCGCCGTGCTGTTCTTTGTCTCCGTCGGCATGCTGTTTGATCCGATGATTCTGGTTCAGCAGCCGCTGGCCGTGCTGGGCACGCTGGCGATCATTATCTTCGGTAAGTCGCTCGCCGCCTTCTTCCTGGTGCGGATGTTCGGCCACTCCCCGCGTACGGCGCTGACGATTGCCGCCAGCCTGGCGCAGATTGGTGAGTTCGCCTTTATCCTCGCGGGTCTGGGTATGGCTCTGAACCTGCTGCCCCAGGCCGGGCAGAATCTGGTGCTGGCGGGGGCAATTCTGTCGATTATGCTGAACCCGGTCCTGTTTGCCCTGCTGGAAAAATACCTCGATAAAACCGAAACGCTGGAAGAGCAGACGCTGGAAGAAGCCATCGAAGAGGAGAAGCAGATCCCGGTGGATATCTGCAACCATGCGCTGCTGGTCGGCTTTGGTCGCGTGGGCAGCCTGCTCGGTGAGAAGCTGATGGCGCAGGGCATTCCGCTGGTGGTGATTGAAACCTCACGCACCCGCGTTGATGAACTGCGCGAGCGTGGTATTCGTGCGGTGCTGGGCAATGCGGCCAACGAGGAGATTATGGCGCTGGCGCATCTGGACTGCGCGCGCTGGCTGCTGCTGACTATTCCGAATGGCTATGAAGCGGGCGAGATTGTAGCCACCGCGCGTGAGAAATGCCCCAATATTGAGATTATCGCCCGGGCGCATTATGACGATGAGGTGGAGTACATCACCGAGCGCGGTGCGGATAAGGTAGTGATGGGCGAACGTGAGATTGCGAACACGATGCTGACGCTGCTGGCGAAACCGCCGGTTGAAGAGGCTGCTACGGGGTAAGATTTTTGCGGTCTGATGCCCTCACCCTGACCCTCTCCCACGGGGAGAGGGAACAAACACTAAAAACGGCAACGGGCGTTGCCGTTTTGCTTTTACCTTTCCCAATAAGCCTCTTCGAGGCTGTCTTCCCGTTCCGGCAGGCCACGCGTTAAGCGCGGTGAATGCTGGTTCAGCACCTGATAGCTCACGCGGTTCGCGTACTTACACACCTGCGCCAGCGACGAATAGGTCAGCCAGTTGAACTTGTGTTTGCTGGAGTTGGGTACGTTGGTTTTGTGGTAGGCATTGGCGGTAATATCGTGCAGCAGTGCTGCCAGCGCGCCGTCACCCGCCCCGTTGGTGTTCATGATCTTCTCCGGTCCGCCCATATAAGGCGCAATGTGGGAGTAGATACGCAGCGGGTTGAGGCAATCTTTATGGCGCATACCGCGGCTGAACTCGTACTGGTTGAACTCGGCAATCGCGCCAGGGAGCAACGGGTGCTGGGTTTTGCGTTTGCTCTCTTCCTCCGTAAAGCCCGCCATATAGAGCCCGACGGGGCCGGCAGTGCAAAGCACCAGATCCACCCAGTCCAGCGCTTTGTCAGAGGCCAGCAGCGGATCGCTCTCACCGGTGAGCGCTTCGGCCTCTTCTTCGTTCATCGCCAGAATTGAGACGTGCTCTTTCAGGAACGCCTGCCACCACTCGGGGTTATCGGCAATCACGAATTTGGTGCCCAGCGTGAGAACCACCGGCACGTCGTACTTTTTCGCGTACTCGATCGCTTTCATGGTCGCTTCCGGCATCGGCTCGCCCGGCTTGCAGCGTACCAGATAGGAGGTCAATACCAGCGCAGAGGCACCCGCAATCACCTCTTCAGGAATACTCTCGGCGCGCAGCTTATTCATATGGCCAGGGCTGATGGCAAACGTACGCTCCCCGGATTCGCCGATCAGCGTGAAGCAGCGGCCAATCGGCCCGTTAACGCCCTGAAGATAGTTCAGATCGGTACGGCTGGAGGTGTTGCACAAATAGCGGTAGGCATAACCACCGATTTCAATGTTACTGCACATCACGCCGAGCAGTACCGAGCGGTCATCGGCCAGCACGGAGTAGTTGTGCATAGTGTTACCGATGGTCCCCCCGGCAAACTGATGGGTAATGAGATTTTCACGCACCAGCTCCTGGTACAGCGCTTCGGCAACGTCGTCTTCGATCACCAGGGAATGACCGGCGCTCAGACCATAACGGGCGACAAACTCATCATCCACTTTCGCTTCAATGTCCACCAGCGTCTGGTCGATACCAACGACCCAGGCGGCGCTGGTTTCATTTTCAGGCTGGATTTGCTGCAGGAGCGGATCGCGCGCATCAACGGGAAAGTAGTGTTTGGATTTACGTTTACCGGGAAATTTCATGGTCTGAACTGTATGAAGAATATGGGCCGGGAATGGTAGCACAAACCCGGCCTGGAGTGCGATCAGCGGCTGTTCGTCACCAGCGAGACCATCATGTCAATATGTTCAGGCGAGTCGTTAAGCGCCGGAATGTACTCGTACTTTTCGCCGCCAGCCTCAAGGAAAAATTCCCGGTTTTGCACCGCGATCTCCTCCAGGGTTTCCAGGCAGTCCGCCGAGAAGCCTGGCGACATCACCTGAATGTGCTTAACCCCCTTCTCGCCAAGCATTTTGAGGGTTTCATCGGTGTACGGTGTCAGCCACGGCTCGCGACCGAAGCGCGACTGGAAGGTCATCATCACTTTTTCCGGCGGCAGGCCGAGGGCAGAAACCAGCTCACGGGTGGTATCGCGGCAGCGCTGCGGATAATCATCCCCTTCGTTGGCGAAACGCTGTGGGATCCCATGATAGGAGAGCAGCAGCAGATCCGGCTCGCCGTGCTTTTCAAACGACGCGCGCGCGCTGTTGGCAAGCGCCTTGATGTAGAGATCGTTATCGGCGTAATCGCGAATAAAGGTCACGCCAGGAATGCGGCGACGGGTCGCCAGAATGCGCGCCAGCTCGTCCCAGACGGCGGCCACCGTCGAGCAGGAGTATTGCGGGTAGAGCGCCAGCACCACGATATGGTCTACACCCTGCGCCAGCAGTGATTCCACCGCGCTTTCCAGGGACGGTTTTCCGTAGCTCATGCCGAGCGCGACGGGCATATCCGGCAGGCGGGCGGCCAACGCTTTTTCCTGACGACGGCTGTAAACCATCAGCGGCGAGCCCTCCTCCATCCAGACGGACTGATAGAGTTTGGCGACGCGCGGAGAACGAATCGGCAGAATCACGCCACGCAGCAGCGGCCACCAAAGCAGTCTCGGGAAATCCACAACGCGCGTGTCGCTTAAAAATTGTCGCAGGTAGCGTTTTACCGCGTCTGATGTAGGTGCTTCTGGAGTGCCCAGATTGGCAAGCAGGATGCCGGTTTTCGCCTGACTCATTCACGCCTCTTAACCATTTGATAGGTTGTCAATTGTAGCGGAAATGCGTTTAAACGAAACCCATTGCTGTAATAGGTAAGGTGAGAATATTTCTCACCCGGGGACCCGGGTGAGAGACGCGCGATTAGCCGAGGATTTTTTCCAGCTCTGCACGTACGTCAGCCACGGCTTTGGTGCCGTCGACTTTGGCGTATTTGGTGTTACCCGCCTGCGCTTCTTTGGTGTAGTAGCCGATCAGCGGCGCGGTCATCTGATGGTATTCCACCAGGCGTTTACGCACGGTCTCTTCCTGATCGTCTTTACGGGTGGTCAGCTCTTCGCCGGTCACGTCGTCTTTACCTTCAACCTTAGGCGGGTTGAATTTGATGTGGTAAACGCGGCCAGAAGCAGCGTGTACGCGACGGCCAACGATACGGTCAACGATCAGCTCGTCCGGTACGTCGAACTCGAGAACGTAGTCCACGTTGATGCCCGCTTCTTTCATGGCGTCAGCCTGAGGAATGGTGCGTGGGAAGCCGTCCAGCAGGAAACCGTTACGGCAATCTTCCTGAGCAATGCGCTCTTTGACCAGCGCAATAACCAGCTCGTCGGTTACCAGCTTGCCTGCGTCCATGATGTCTTTCGCTTGTTTACCCAGCTCGGAGCCAGATTTTACAGCGGCGCGCAGCATGTCACCGGTGGAGATTTGCGGAATACCGTATTTCTCCATGATGAACTGAGCCTGAGTTCCTTTACCCGCGCCCGGAGCGCCAAGCAGAATAATACGCATTGCGAAAATCCCCTCAAATGTCGTTTCAATTTTTCAAAAGCGCTAAACAATACCACCAGAACGGACATCGCTCAAGGAAGGCGGGAAGGCTGAAACGGTTAACGGGGGGAGATAATTTGGGTGAGTGCGGTCTGGGCCCTCACCCCGGCCCTCTCCCACGGGGAGAGGGAGAAGACCAGGGGAGGCGTGGTCAGTTACGCCAGAAGCAGCGCATTCACACGTTTAATGAACAGGTTAGGGTCTTCCAGCGTGCCGCGCTCGGCCAGCAGGGACTGATCCAGCAGCAGCTCAACCCACTCGGCAAAGCGTGCTTCGTCCTGGGTATCCGCCGCGCGTTTCACCAGCGGATGATCCGGATTAAGCTCAAAGATATATTTCACTTCCGGCACCGCCTGGCCCGCCGCAGCGAACAGCTTCGCCATCTGAGTGCTCATTTCGTCGGCATCGGTCGTGACAATGGCCGGGGTATCGGTCAGACGGTGAGTGAAACGTACCTCTTTCACACGGTCACCCAGCAGGGTTTTCACGCGCTCAACGAACGGCTCCAGCGCCTTCTCGGCTTCTTTCGCGCTTTCATCTACCTCATCCGCCAGCTTGTCGATGGACTCATCGGCTTTTGCAACCGACTGGAACGCTTTACCGTCGAACTCGGTCAGGTAGTTCATCATCCACTCGTCGATGCGGTCAGACAGCAGCAGCACTTCGATGCCTTTCTTGCGCAACAGCTCCAGGTGCGGGCTGCTCTTCGCCGCCGCGTAGCTGTCGGCGGTGATGTAGTAGATCTTCTCCTGCCCTTCTTTCATGCGGGAGACATACTCTTCCAGCGACACGGTCTGCGCGGAGGAGTCGGTGTGCGTGGAGGCGAAGCGCAGCAGCTTAGCAATGGTTTCAACGTTTGCGGTGTCTTCTGCCGGGCCTTCCTTCAGCACCAGGCCAAACTGTTTCCAGAAGGTCTGGTATTTTTCCGCATCGTCTTTCGCCAGTTTTTCCAGCATCTGTAGCGCACGTTTGGTCAGGGCGTTGCGCAAGTTACGGGTAACGGTGCTGTCCTGCAGGATCTCGCGGGAGACGTTGAGCGGCAGATCGTTGGAATCGATCAGACCGCGCACGAAGCGCAGGTAGTTCGGCATGAACTGCTCGGCGTCGTCCATGATGAAGACGCGCTGCACGTACAGCTTCAGGCCGTGCTTGTGATCGCGGTTCCACATATCCCATGGGGCCTGCGCCGGGATGTACAGCAGGCTGGTGTACTCCTGCTTCCCTTCCACGCGGTTGTGGCTCCAGGTCAGCGGGTCGGTAAAGTCGTGGGCGATGTGCTTGTAGAACTCGTTATATTCGTCGTCTTTAATTTCAGACTTGTTGCGCGTCCACAGCGCCTGCGCCTTGTTGATTTTCTCCCAGGAAACCACGGTTTCGCCGTCTTTCTCTTCCTGTTTTTCAATCTCAACCGGCAGAGCGATGTGATCGGAATATTTGCTGATGATGGAGCGTACGCGCCAGTCGTTCAGGAAATCATCTTCCCCTTCACGCAGGTGCAGGGTGATTTCAGTCCCGCGGTCTGCTTTGGTGATGTCGTCAACGGTGTACTCACCTTCGCCTTTGGATTCCCAGAGCACGCCGTTCTCCGCGCTGTCGCCCGCCGCACGGGTACGCACGGTGACTTTGTCCGCCACGATGAACGCTGAGTAGAAGCCCACGCCGAACTGACCGATCAGCTGGCTGTCTTTCGCCTGGTCAGAGCCCATTGACTCAAGGAACGCTTTAGTGCCGGATTTGGCGATGGTGCCGAGGTGGTCGATCACCTCGTCGCGGTTCATCCCAATGCCGTTATCAGCGATGGTCAGGGTACGGTTCTCTTTATTGAAAGAGACGCGCACGCGCAGCTCGCCGTCGCCTTCGTACAGATCCGAGTTAGACAGCGCGCGGAAGCGCAGCTTGTCCGCCGCATCGGAGGCGTTGGAAATCAGCTCACGCAGGAAGATTTCTTTGTTGGAATACAGGGAATGGATCATCAGGTGCAGAAGCTGTTTTACTTCTGACTGGAAACCACGGGTTTCTTGTCCTTTCATCTAAGTCGACCTCAACAATGCCATTTAATGGGGTTGTAAAACGTTGAGTGAGAGATGGGGATAAGGGAGAGAAATTTCAAGCGGAGGCCGCGAACGCAGCCTCCGTTTGGTCAGAAAATAATCTTGTGACGCCCGGCCAGAGAGTGCGACAGCGTGGTGCCGTCCACCATCTCCAGCTCACCACCCACCGGCACGCCGTGGGCGATGCGGCTGGCGTCAACGCCGTACTGTGAGCACAGCTCGGCGATGTAGTTGGCGGTTGCTTCCCCTTCCACCGTTGGGTTGGTGGCGAGGATCACCTCTTTAATCGTTTCGGACTCAAGACGCTGTTCAAGGCGGTCAAGACCGATATCGTCCGGGCCGATACCGTCCAGCGGGGAGAGATGCCCCATCAGCACGAAATAGCGGCCGGAAAACTGCCCGGTTTGTTCGATGGCATAGATGTCCGCCGGACTCTCCACCACGCAAATCTGACCGTTCTCCTGACGACGCGGATTCGAGCAGATGTTACACACATCCTGCTCGGTAAAGGTGCGGCAATCCGCACAGTGACCAATTTCTGACATCGCGCGGGTCAGAGCCTGCGCCAGGCGCATCCCGCCGCTGCGATCGCGCTGCAAAAGCGTGAACGCCATGCGCTGCGCCGACTTCGGGCCAACGCCCGGCAGGCAGCGCAGAGCTTCCATTAACTGCGTGAGCAGCGGACTGGTTTGCATCAGAATGGCATCTTAAAGCCCGGCGGCAGCTGCATACCGCTGGAAACAGAGGCCATTTTCTCTTTCTGGGTTTCGTCGATACGGCGCGCAGCATCGTTAAACGCGGCAGCAACCAGATCTTCCAGCATCTCTTTGTCGTCTTCGAGCAGGCTTGGGTCGATTTCAACGCGACGGCAGTTATGCGCACCGTTGATGGTCACCTTGACCAGACCGGCACCGGATTCACCCGTGACTTCCATCTGAGCGATCTCTTCCTGCATCTTCTGCATTTTTTCCTGCATCTGCTGAGCCTGCTTCATCAGGCCACCCAGACCGCCTTTTCCACCAAACATAGGCTTCTCTCTTCTTTCACGTTTAAGGATTACAACCGTAAGTCAGACTCACGATCAAATGGGGCGAATACTCTCTTCATCCAGATCGGCGTCGAAGAACCGGCGCAGGGTCTGAATGTTGTTATCCGCAATAATCGCCTCGCGCGCCTGCGCGAGTTTCTCTTCATAAATGGCCTGGCGCCACTCAAGCGGCGTTTTCACTGCCGGATTATCATCTTCAATGATAGTCAATTCAACCGGCGCACCCTGTAATGTGGCGAGCGCCTCGGCCAGCGCCTTCTGCGCGCCTGGCGAATTCAGGTGTCGCTGACCAGGACGCAGGTGTAAACGCACCTGATTACCGTCCTGCTCTTTCCAGGCGTTCAGCGCAACCTGCTCGACCAGCTTCGGCAGCTGGAGTTTGCTGACCTCAGCGGCCCAGGCATCGCGGGCAATAGATTCTTCTGCGAGCTTCGCGGAAAGCTCCGGCGTTTTCTCATGCTCCAGCGCCTTTTTCAGCGCTTTCGGCGTAGCGACCTCTTCCTTTACCGTTTCGACAACGGTGGTCGCCTTCCAGCGGTATGCCTCTTCTTTCGCCGGGGCTTTCTGTTCGAGCGCGGACGGTGCCGGACGCGACTGTACGCGCTCCGTTACCGAGGCCAGTCGTTCAAGCGCGGCGTTGTTCACCGGCCGCGCTCTTCCTGGCGCTGCCGGTTCACTCTTTTTTGGTTTGGTTACTCCCTGCGCACGCTGCAGCTGACTGCGAGCGGCAAGCACCGAACTGGTGGCATCCGACAGCGGCACGTTTTGCGGCGGCGGTGTCGGCTGCGGTGGCACCTGCTGAGGTGACATCACCGCCGTTGGGGCGACCGGGGCAAAAGACTGCCGCGGCGCTTCCGGCTCCGGCAGCGGCATGCGCGGGTGGAACGCCAGCGCGCGCAGCAGCGTCATTTCTACGCCCATCCGGGGATCCGGCGCGTACGGCAGCTCTTTACGGCCAATCAGCAGGGTTTGGTAATAAAGCTGTACATCGGCAGGCGGCACGGTGCGGGCAAGTTCACGCATCCGCTGTTCAATGGCGGCCATATCTGCGCCAATTGCCGACGGAGAAAGCTGCAGCATCGCCACGCGGTGCAGCAGGCTGAGCATCTCAACCAGCAGCGCTTCCCATTCAATCCCCCGGCCAGCAGCAGCATTGACCAGCGTCATGACGCGCTCACCGTTGGCGGCAATCATCGCTTCGATGAGTGAAAGCGCCTGATCGTCATCCAGCGTACCGAGCATGGTGCTGACTGCTTCGGTAGAGAGCTTACCGTCACCGCTGGCAATCGCCTGGTCGGTCAGGCTTAACGCATCACGCAGGCTGCCGTCCGCTGCACGCGCCAGAAGTTGCAGGGCGCGCGGCTCGTGGACGATCTTCTCTTCGTCGAGAATGTGTTCGAGCTGGGCGCGGATCTGTTCTACGTCGAGGGCCTTCAGGTGGAACTGCAGGCAGCGGGACAGAATGGTGACCGGCAGCTTTTGCGGATCGGTCGTCGCCAGCAGGAATTTCACGTGCGCAGGCGGCTCTTCCAGCGTTTTCAGCAGGGCGTTAAAGCTGTGGCGCGACAGCATGTGCACTTCATCGATCAGGTAGACCTTGAAGCGACCGCGCGCCGGGGCGTACTGCACGTTGTCCAGCAGATCGCGGGTATCTTCCACTTTCGTGCGCGAGGCGGCGTCGATCTCGATCAGATCGACAAAACGCCCCTGCTCGATCTCCCGGCAGTTATCACACACGCCGCACGGCGTGGCAGTGATCCCGGTTTCGCAGTTGAGACCTTTCGCCAGCAAACGGGCAATTGAGGTCTTACCGACGCCGCGGGTGCCGGAGAAAAGATAGGCGTGATGGATGCGACCTAGCGACAAGCCGTTCGCCAGGGCCGTCAGCACATGCTCCTGACCGACAACGTCAGCAAAGGTTTGTGGTCGCCATTTACGGGCTAACACCTGATAACTCATGGGCAGGCTCTGCAACGCTGGAAGGTGAATTTATGGAGGGGAATGCTATCACAACCTCACCCATTGAGCGAGGTTGTGAAAACCGGGATTAATGACCCGGGAATGGCACCAGGCTGTAGCTGGTAATGCCCTGTTTTTCCAGGCGCTGTTCGCCGCCGAGATCGAACAGGTTAATGATAAACGCCGCGTCGGTCACTTCACCACCCAGACGACGGATCAGCTTCACGGTCGCTTCGATGGTGCCGCCGGTCGCCAGCAGATCGTCCACCACCAGCACTTTGTCGCCAGGCTTGATCGCATCAACGTGGATTTCCAGCTGATCGGTGCCGTACTCCAGCTCGTAGCTCTCTGCGATGGTTTCACGCGGCAGTTTGCGCGGTTTACGCACCGGCACAAAACCCACGCCCATTGCCAGCGCAACCGGTGCGCCAAACAGGAAGCCACGGGCTTCGGTACCTACTACTTTGGTGATCCCGGCGTTTTTATAACGCTCGACCAGCAGTTCAATGCTGAGCGCGTACGCTTTCGGGTCTTCCAGCAAGCTGGTGACATCACGGAAAAGAATGCCAGGTTTTGGATAGTCCTGGATGCTTTTGATGCTGTTTTTCAGATATTCAAGCTGCTGTGCAGTTGCGGTCATCGGTTTGTGCCTAAATGAAACAGTGTTACTCACGACGCGCAACGGAGTGGGTAAAGGTAACAATCGTTTAACCTTTAACCAGGCGCGCCTGTGCTCGAAAACGGTCGAATTTACTGGCTGTACGCAATAATTGCAACAGCCATTATGAGGCTTCAGTGCTTTTGTTGCTTTTCATCAACCACGGGGATCCGCCACATGAAGATAAGCAGGCAGGTCAGAATGATCAGCAGCAGGATCCGCACCCACATCATTTTCACCAGCCATAATGAAATAGCAAAGGTAATGAGGATCACCGCGATCGCGCGCGGCTTCGCGCCGGGCGGCATGGCACGGTGTTTTTGCCAGTGGCGCAGGTAGCCACCAAACCATGAGCGATAAAGCAGCCAGTGGTGAAAACGCGGCGACGAGCGGGCGAAGCACCAGGCTGCCAGCAGGATAAACGGCGTGGTGGGCAGTAAGGGTAAAACCACACCCAGTGTACCCAGCACTACCGCGAGCCAGCCAATGATGATTAAAATAGTACGCTGCATAATGCGAATCGTTATCAAACTGAACGGCTACTTTACCACTGGAGAGCGTTTTGAAAACAGCCTTGCTTCTGGAGACGCTGCAAAAACAGTTGACCACCCTGCGAGCAGAGGCCACCCCTCTGCTGGGGCACGCCACGCTGAAGCCGCGCTTTGATCGGCAGCTTTTTCGTACCCGCAGTACGGTCATTCAGGATTACCTGGCTGAGGCGCAGACCCACCTTGACGAGCTTTGCCATGCGGTTGAAAGTGAACAGCAGGAACAGGTGGCGTGGCTTGCAGAGCATCTCACTGAGCAAATCACCGCCCTGCATCGCGAAATTGCCGCCTGGCCGCTACGCGCCTGGGACAGCGGCTCGCCCGGACTCGGCAAATGGCAGCGCAAGCGGCTGGAGAATCAGGAGTTTGAACGCCGACTGTTTGAGATGAAACGTGAGCGCGAAGTGCGGCTGAATAACAGCGAAACGCTGGAAGAACAACAATTATTGATGCGCGAGATTAGCGCCCTGGAAGGCCGCATTGTGCGCTGCCGTCAGGCGCTGGATGAGATTGAACGCGTCATTGAACGTTTGACCCGTTAACAGGAGCCACCCCCATGTCACTGGAAAATGCACCCGATGAGGTCAAGCTGGCCGTCGATTTAATTATGCTGCTGGAGAATCATGATATTCCCGCCGAAACGGTGCTGAAAGCGCTGGAGATTGTGCAGCGGGATTTCGAAGGAAAGGTGAAGGCCAGTAGCCCTCACCCTAACCCTCTCCCACAGGGAGAGGGAAAATAGATTAAGCCGGAGTGGGATCGTCACCTTTCATGTCGCGCTTCACTTCCGTATGCTCATCACCTTTTTCGTTACGCAGGTGAACTTCAAGCTGGTTGAAGGCGATATTAATATCGTTTTCACGGCACAGGCGATCGATAGACCGGTTAAGCTCATCTACCGTGTAGCTACGGTCACGCAGTTCACGCACGTATAAACGCAGTTCATGATCCAGCGTGCTTGGCCCGAAGGTGGTGAAGAACACCGCCGGAGCCGGATCGTGCATCACTTTCGGATGTTCTGAGGCTGCCTTCAGCAGCACCTCTTTCACCTTCTCCAGATCCGATCCATAGGCTACGCCCAGGCGGATCACCACGCGCGTCACCGTATCAGAGAGCGACCAGTTGATCAGACGCTCGGTCACGAACGCCTTGTTCGGGATGATCACCTCTTTGCGATCGAAATCGGTAATCGTGGTGGCACGAATGCGGATCTTGCTGACCGTACCGGAGAACGTCCCGATGGTGACGGTATCGCCAATTCGCACCGGACGTTCGAACAGGATGATCAGACCGGAGACAAAGTTACCGAAGATCTCCTGCAGGCCAAAACCCAGACCTACCGAGAGGGCGGCCGCCAGCCACTGGAGTTTATCCCACGAGACGCCCAGCGAGCCAAATACCGTCATCGCCCCGACAATAATAATGACGTAGTTCAGGATCGTAGTGATAGCGTACGACGCCCCCTGACGCAGGTTCAGCCGCGAGAGGACCAGCACTTCCAGCAGACCCGGCAGGTTGCGAATCAGCGCCCAGGCTACCACCGACGACACCAGCGCAAACAGCAGGCTGCCCATGGTGACGCTTTTCATCACCGCGGCGCCAGCTTCGGTGCCGTTGTACTGCCAGAGGGTGATGCTGTCGAGGTAGGCGAAAACGGTAATTAAATCAGACCAGATAGCCCAGAACATCACCGCAAACAGCGCGATCATCACCAGCATAGTGATACGCAGCGTCTGCTGGTTGACCTGCTCCAGCGCGATGGTCGGTTCTTCCTGTGGCTCCGCCCCTTCGGCGCCCTCTTTCACCTGATGCTGACGACGCGCGATGGCACGACGGTAAGCAATACGGCGAGCCGCGACGCTTAACCCGCGCAGTACGGTTTGATAGAGCAGATTCCAGACGATCACCAGATAGACCGTTTCGATCCAGCGCCCGGACAGACGCAGCGTGGTATAGAAGTAGCCCGTCGCCGTGAGCACCATCAGCGCCAGCGGAATGATCGCCAGTACTGTCACGGTGGCCAGACGAATATTGTGGGACTCTTTATCACGCCAGCTATCGCGGCACATCGGCCACATGAGGATGGCAATCAGCAGCAGGTTCAGCATAATGACCAACTGACCCAGCACATCATCCATCAGATGCAGCGGAGACAGTTCAGAAACAACTGACCAGAAGTGAAGCGGCAGAAGCGCCAGGCTGACACGTACAATCTGTCGACGCCAGTGGCTGGTCAGTTGGGCAGGCATGTTGAAATGACGGACCGCAACGCCGTCTTTTTCCAGGACCTTCCAGCACAGGCCAAACACCAGCCAGAACAGCGCCAGTTTTTTGCTGAATGCCCACAGCAGATCGCTGACGTTAAGCTGCATGGTGAGCAGAATCAGGCCTACCGCCAGAATAATCAGGCACACCGGCAGGGCGCGAATAAGGTCGATCAGAATCGCTTTTGGCGTATGGAGCTGGCTGTCGTTGCGCAGTTGCCCCACTTCCGAGGCCAGCTTCGCCTGGTACTGTTTAAGCCATTTCAAACGCCAGCGAATCAGACCGGCAATCAGCAGCAGGGGTAATCCCGCCAGGAAAGCAATCATTACCGCAGGCCAGGCTTTCTCCCAGTTCACGGTGATTTTCATGCTCTTAATCTGCGTTTTCAGCTGTTCAGGGAAGGACTTCACCCAATCCCAGTCCATCGGCTTGTTGCTGTTCACCCAGAAAATTTGCTGCGTCAAAATCTCCTGCAGGCTTTTGGAAACGCTGACCAGCTGCTGCTGGTTGATCTGCAGGTTGATGGCCATCATCAGCTGGTTGCCCAGCTGTTTGTTGAGCTGATCCAATAGCTCACGGCGCATATCGACGACCTGGAGCAGCGCGTCATGCACTTCCGGGTTCACGTCGCTGGAATGACCCTCTTCAATTTTGGCGACGAAGTTATCGCTCTGGAAAAGGGCATCACGCTGCTGATTCACGTCAAATTGTTCCAGACGCAAATCCGCAATGCGGTTAGTCATGTCTTCCAGCTCGTCGGCGGACGGCAGCGTCTGCTGCTGCTGGTAGAGAATTCGCGACAGCAGGAGGCTACCTTTCAGGACCGCGATCTGTTCTTTGATGTTGCGTTCCGCCTGCAGCGCCCGATCCAGCCAGTTTTTCACTTTAATGTTTTGCTGAACCAGCAAGTTGCCGTTTTCCGTCGCCAGAATCAGACGCTGACTCAGCTGATGGTTAGCCTCAAGCTCCTGTTTCACCAGCGGGTTGGCCTGAATACGGGCTGTTTCGTCCGGCGACACCGCCTCCTGGGCCGTTTTTTCCGTCAGGGTCAGACGCTTACTGTTTACCGCTTCCTGCAGCAGCTGAAGCTGGTGTTCCAGACGATTAATATTCGCCGTGACGTAATCACGCTGTTTCTGGAGCGTGTCCTGCAGCACCGTATTCCCTTCCAGGCTTTTACGCTGCTGTTCAATTTGCGCATTGAGTAATGACTGCTGAACCAGCAGCAGGGTTTGCTGCGTTGGGCGAAGCGTCCCTTCCCCCACCGTCGTACCGTTCAGGCGGTTGCGGATCTGCTGCAGCTGCTGAGACGCGGTATACATCGCATTTTGCACGCGCTCGGGCTGGGTTTGCAGAGAGACGAGCTGACTGTTGTAGGTCGCGAGGTCGGACTGCGCGGTTTGCAGATCGTCGAGCAGTTGGGCAACGCGCGACTCCAGCTGACGTAAAGAAAGCGTGGCGAGCGTCTTACGCGTTTCGTCGTCGTTATCGACGTCACTCAGCGCATTCAGCGCTTCCGTGGCCTTGCGCATGTTCTCAGGCGCCTGCGCCACCTTCTGACGAAGCTGGGTGGTTTCTGCTTTAACGCGCTCAATTTTATCAATGTTTTCCAGCGTCTCTGTCAGATCCTGCTGGGTGAGTTTCTCCTGCGGAGAGAGCTCTTTTTGTTTGTTCAGGGTGTCGAGTTGCGACTGAACATCACTGCGTGAGGGGATATCCGTACTGTTATCTGCGCGGGCCCACGAAAGCGGTCCGGTGGAGAAGAAAAACAGCATAGCAAAGAGCAATGCAAAAACAGGATGTTGCGAGCGATTGATGGGCAGCATAGTTGTGAATGATGTCAGCAGATGACCGATAATAGTCCGGCGTGAAGAATATCACGCTCGTCTGAAGCAGAATAGCGTGAACGTTATCCTCTAAGATAAATCCTGGAATGGCTCAGGCGGGTAACGAAGGGGCATCGCTGCGCAGCGTCGGGCAGAACTGACACATTTCCAGTAAAATCGCGACGTAGCTGCGTGCTTCCTGCTTGAGGTCAAAGGAGTCCGGCGCAAAAAGCCAGTTTTCCATCAGGCCCGAAATATAGCTGCGCATCAGGATAGCCGCCCGACGAGTCAGTAAATTAGCCGGTAACAGCTTCGCCTGCATACACTGGGTGAGCGTTTGTTCAATGCGGTCATAACTCTCCAGGCACAAACTACGCTGCGCCTGCTGCACCACCGCCATCTCGCCCACGAACTCGCATTTATGAAAAATTATTTCCATCATTAATCTGCGACGTTCTTCAACTACCGTAGCTTCAAGGATATATACTAATATCTCTCTTAATACTGAGAGTGGATCGTCAGGGAATTTTGCCCGATACTCACTCTCAAGATCGCTAATGCTGGACTCTGAAAGCTCCCAGATTTCACTGAACAGATCTGACTTATCTTTAAAATGCCAGTAAATCGCACCCCGAGTCACGCCAGCAGCCTGAGCAATTTGTGCCAACGAGGTTGATGAAACACCCTGCTGAGAGAACAAACGTATTGCCACATCAAGGATATGTTGTCGGGTTTCCAGCGCTTGTTGTTTAGTTTTTCGTGCCATAGGTGAGTGAATTTACAGGAGTCAGATTTACATACATTTGTGAATGTATGTACCATAGCATGACGATAATATAAACGCAGCAATGGGTTTTTGGACTCAGGACCATTGATCAATTTGAAATCGGACACTCGAGGTTTACATATGAACAAAAACAGAGGGTTAACGCCTCTGGCGGTCGTTCTGATGCTCTCAGGCAGCTTAGCGCTAACAGGATGTGACGACAAACCAGCTCAACAAGGAGCTCAGCAGGCGCCAGAAGTCGGCGTAGTGACACTCAAATCTGAACCTCTGCAGATCACCACCGAATTACCTGGCCGTACCAATGCCTATCGCATTGCGGAAGTTCGCCCTCAGGTGAGTGGCATTATCCTGAAACGTAACTTTACCGAAGGCGGTGATGTGAAAGCCGGTGAGTCTCTGTATCAGATTGATCCCGCGACCTATCAGGCCTCTTATGAAAGCGCCAAAGGCGACCTGGCAAAAGCGCAAGCCGCCGCCAAAATCGCCCAGCTGACGCTGAACCGTTATCAAAAACTGCTCGGTACGAAGTACATCAGTCAACAGGATTATGATACCGCTCTGGCCGATGCCCAGCAGGCTAACGCCGCCGTGGTAGCCGCCAAAGCGGCCGTCGAAACCGCACGTATTAATCTGGCCTATACCAAAGTGACCTCCCCTATCAGCGGTCGTATTGGTAAATCTTCCGTCACGGAAGGGGCGCTGGTACAGAACGGACAAACCACTGCGCTGGCTACCGTGCAGCAGCTTGATCCGATCTACGTTGACGTGACCCAGTCCAGCAATGATTTCCTGCGCCTGAAACAGGAGCTGGCTAACGGCACCCTGAAACAGGAAAACGGCAAAGCCAAAGTGGAGCTGGTGACTAACGACGGTATCAAGTTCCCGCAGGAAGGGACTCTGGAGTTCTCCGATGTGACGGTCGACCAGACTACCGGTTCCATCACCTTACGGGCGATTTTCCCGAACCCTGATAAAAATCTGCTGCCAGGTATGTTCGTTCGCGCGCGTCTGGAAGAAGGCACCAATCCAACCGCACTTCTGGTTCCACAGCAGGGTGTGACCCGTACGCCACGTGGCGATGCGAGCGCGCTGGTTGTCGGGGCGGATGACAAAGTCGAAATGCGCAACATTACCGCCACTCAGGCGATTGGCGATAAATGGCTGGTGACGGAAGGTCTGAAAGATGGCGATCGCGTGATTGTTACTGGTTTGCAAAAAGTTCGTCCTGGTGCGCAGGTCAAAGCACAGGAAGTGAAATCTGACGATAAACAATCTGCTTCGGCCGCTGACCAGTCAGAACAAACCAAGTCTTAACTTAAACAGGAGCCGTTAAGACATGCCTAATTTCTTTATCGATCGCCCCATATTTGCGTGGGTGATCGCCATTATCATCATGTTGGCCGGGGGACTTGCGATCCTGAAGCTGCCTGTCGCGCAATATCCAACGATTGCGCCACCGGCGGTGACAATTTCCGCAACCTACCCGGGCGCTGATGCGAAAACGGTGCAGGACACCGTCACCCAGGTTATCGAACAGAACATGAACGGTATCGATAACCTGATGTACATGTCCTCAAACAGTGACTCAACCGGTACAGTACAGATCACCCTGACCTTCGAGTCAGGTACCGATGCTGACATCGCGCAGGTTCAGGTGCAGAACAAACTGCAGCTGGCAATGCCGTTGCTGCCGCAGGAAGTACAACAGCAGGGCGTGAGCGTCGAGAAATCGTCCAGTAGCTTCCTGATGGTTGTTGGCGTTATCAACACCAACGGCACCATGACGCAGGAGGATATTTCCGACTACGTGGGCGCCAACATGAAGGATGCCATCAGCCGTACTTCCGGTGTGGGTGACGTTCAGCTGTTCGGTTCTCAGTACGCGATGCGTATCTGGATGGATCCGAACAAACTGAACAACTTCCAGCTGACGCCGGTTGACGTGATTAACGCGATTAAAGCGCAGAACGCCCAGGTGGCAGCCGGTCAGTTAGGCGGTACACCACCTGTGAAAGGCCAGCAGCTTAACGCGTCCATTATCGCGCAAACCCGTCTGACCTCCGCCGATGAGTTCAGCAAAATCCTGCTGAAAGTGAATCAGGACGGTTCGCAGGTTCGCCTGCGCGACGTAGCGAAAGTGGAGCTGGGTGGCGAAAACTACGACATCATTGCGAAGTTTAACGGTAAACCGGCTTCCGGTCTGGGTATTAAACTGGCGACCGGCGCTAACGCCCTGGACACCGCCACGGCGATCCGCGCAGAGCTGAAGAAGATGGAACCGTTCTTCCCGTCAGGTCTGAAAATCGTCTACCCGTACGACACGACGCCGTTCGTAAAAATTTCGATTCATGAAGTGGTTAAAACGCTGGTAGAAGCGATTATCCTGGTCTTCCTGGTGATGTATCTGTTCCTGCAAAACTTCCGCGCGACGCTGATCCCAACCATCGCCGTGCCGGTCGTTCTGCTGGGGACCTTTGCCATCCTTGCGGCCTTTGGATTCTCGATAAATACCCTGACGATGTTCGGGATGGTGCTTGCCATCGGCCTGTTGGTGGATGACGCCATCGTGGTGGTAGAGAACGTCGAGCGTGTCATGGCGGAAGAGGGTTTACCGCCGAAGGAAGCAACCCGTAAATCCATGGGCCAGATCCAGGGCGCGCTGGTCGGTATCGCGATGGTACTGTCGGCGGTATTTATCCCGATGGCCTTCTTCGGCGGCTCTACCGGTGCGATTTACCGTCAGTTCTCGATTACCATCGTTTCCGCGATGGCGCTGTCGGTGCTGGTCGCATTGATCCTGACGCCTGCGCTGTGTGCCACCATGCTGAAGCCCATTCAGAAAGGCGGTCATGGCGAGCATAAAGGGTTCTTCGGCTGGTTTAACCGCATGTTTGACAAGAGCACGCACCACTACACCGACAGCGTGGGCAACATCCTGCGTAGCACCGGTCGTTATCTGCTGCTCTATATCATCATTGTCGTCGGCATGGCCTATCTGTTCGTTCGTCTGCCAAGCTCGTTCCTGCCTGATGAAGACCAGGGCGTGTTCCTGACGATGGCGCAGCTTCCGGCGGGTGCATCGCAGGAGCGTACCCAGAAAGTGCTGGATGAAGTGACGGACTACTACCTTACTAAAGAGAAAGCGAACGTTGAGTCCGTGTTTGCGGTTAACGGCTTTGGCTTTGCGGGTCGTGGTCAGAACACCGGTATCGCCTTCGTCTCTCTGAAAGACTGGGCGGATCGTCCGGGCGAAGAGAACAAAGTTGAGGCCATCACTGGCCGTGCAATGGGGACCTTCTCGCAGATTAAGGATGCGATGGTCTTCGCCTTTAACCTGCCAGCGATTGTTGAACTGGGTACCGCGACCGGTTTCGACTTCCAGCTGATCGACCAGGGCGGCCTGGGTCACGAAAAACTGACGCAGGCACGTAACCAACTGTTCGGCGAGGTGGCGAAACACCCTGACCTGTTGGTTGGCGTGCGTCCAAACGGTCTGGAAGATACGCCGCAGTACAAGATCGATATCGACCAGGAGAAAGCACAGGCGCTGGGCGTGTCCATCAGCGACATCAATACCACACTGGGCGCGGCCTGGGGCGGTAGCTACGTGAACGACTTCATCGACCGTGGTCGTGTGAAGAAAGTGTACGTGATGTCAGAGGCGCAGTACCGTATGTTGCCGAACGATATTAACAACTGGTACGTTCGCGGCAGCAATGGTCAGATGGTTCCGTTCGCGGCGTTCTCAACGTCACGCTGGGAATATGGTTCACCACGTCTGGAACGTTACAACGGTCTGCCATCAATGGAGATCCTGGGTCAGGCCGCACCAGGCCGAAGCACCGGTGAAGCCATGAACCTGATGGAAGAGCTGGCGAGCAAGTTGCCTTCTGGCATCGGCTATGACTGGACCGGTATGTCCTATCAGGAACGTCTGTCCGGTAACCAGGCCCCTGCCCTGTATGCCATTTCTTTGATTGTGGTATTCCTGTGTCTGGCGGCACTGTATGAGAGCTGGTCGATTCCGTTCTCCGTTATGCTGGTGGTTCCACTCGGGGTTATCGGTGCACTGCTGGCGGCGACGTTCCGTGGATTGACCAACGACGTGTACTTCCAGGTAGGCCTGCTGACAACCATTGGCTTGTCGGCGAAGAACGCGATACTTATCGTTGAATTCGCCAAAGACCTGATGGAGAAAGAAGGTAAAGGGCTTATCGAGGCGACGCTTGAAGCGGTACGTATGCGTCTGCGTCCTATTCTGATGACGTCACTGGCGTTTATCCTCGGCGTACTGCCGCTGGTTATCAGCTCTGGCGCGGGCTCCGGTGCGCAGAACGCGGTCGGTACTGGCGTGATGGGCGGTATGATCACCGCGACCGTGCTGGCTATCTTCTTCGTTCCGGTGTTCTTCGTGGTGGTTCGCCGCCGCTTCAGCCGCAAAAATGAAGATGTTGAGCACAGTCATTCGGTAGAACCGCACTGATACCGGTTTCACATCATAAAAAGGCCGCATTAGCGGCCTTTTTCATTTTAAGAAAAAATCATAAAATACGCTTATTGTGGTTTTATTTATTTTCTGCCAGCGTAACAGGACATATCATAAATAACGCATAACGTAATCCGAGAATACAGGATTTTTTTAAATTCATTTCTTCGGTCAGAGGGTTAGGAATATTCCTAATTAAAAGTTCGGAAAAACAGAACTCCGGATTTGAACTTTTTCTTCAGGCGCAAACCTAAGCTAATGAAACGTAAGGAAGCTAACAAAACAAGCGTTAATCTGGATAAAAATGTTCCGTTCCGGATGAACATTTGCGTAGAGTCTCGCAGCCTGCGGTTTTATTTGTAATTTTTCGTAATAGCGCGGTGAAATCCAGACAGGAGTGGCTTATAGTTAGGTTATCAGGAACACAGCACTCATGTAGCTAAGTCAGTTGTATCCATCCCGACAATGATGTTCGGTGAGTAATAAATCACTCAGAAGGGGATGCGCTATGGACGAGTACTCGCCAAAACGGCATGATATCGCGCAGTTGAAATTTCTCTGCGAATCCTTGTACCATGACTGCCTTGCCAATCTTGATGAAAGTAACCATGGCTGGGTAAACGATCCAACGTCTGCCATCAATTTACAGTTGAACGAGCTTATCGAGCATATCGCTACCTTCGCACTTAATTATAAAATTAAGTACAATGAAGATAATAAGCTCATTGAGCAAATTGATGAATACCTGGACGACACCTTTATGTTGTTCAGTAGTTACGGCATTAACGCGCAAGATTTGCAAAAATGGCGCAAATCGGGAAACCGACTATTCCGCTGTTTCGTCAACGTGAGCAGAGCTAACCCCGTTAGCCTTTCCTGTTAAAATTATTACAATTACTAAGGTGAATTTATGTCTGAAAAACCACTCACAAAGGTCGATTATTTGATGCGCTTACGCCGTTGTCAGTCAATTGACACCCTCGAACGCGTCATTGAAAAGAATAAATACGAGCTTTCTGATAATGAACTGGCGGTATTTTATTCAGCTGCTGACCATCGCCTCGCTGAGCTAACGATGAATAAGTTATATGACAAAATTCCCACATCCGTGTGGAAATTTGTACGTTGATCTTTGAAGTGTGTCTGTAGAGGTTCTACGCCACGTTCTAAGCTGTATTCACCTGTCCCGTTATGCTCCCTGTGCGAAAGCCAGGTCTCCGTGTTAAACGCGCTCATCAGCAACAATGTTGTGACTCTGCTCACATCGGCTTTTCGGGAACGTTCCCCTCCTGGCCAGTTGCGATTACCCTTCAGGAATCACATCCAGAGAGGTTTACGATGAGCATTGAAAAACAGAAGATGATTTCAGGTGAACATTACCGCCCGGGTGATGAGACACTACGCGCCGACAGACTGCGGGCACGCCATCTCATCCATCGCCATAACCACACTGCGCCTGATGAAAAAACAGAACGCCAGACCATTCTGGCGGAACTGCTGGGGCAAAGTGAAGGGGCTTATATTGAGCCGAGTTTCCGCTGTGACTATGGATATAACATTTATCTGGGCAAAAACTTTTACGCGAACTTCGATTGCGTGATGCTGGATGTGTGTCCTGTTCATATCGGCGATAACTGTATGCTCGCGCCGGGTGTTCATATTTATACAGCAACCCATCCCCTGGATGCGGAGGAACGTAATAGCGGCGTCGAGTTTGGTAAGCCCGTCACTATTGGCAATAATGTCTGGATTGGCGGACGGGCGGTCATTAACCCAGGCGTTACCCTGGGTGACAACGTGGTCGTCGCTTCCGGTGCCGTCGTGACGAAAGACGTCCCGTCTAATGTCGTCGTTGGGGGTAACCCGGCGAAGATCATCAAAACGCTGTAAGATCCCGGGGGAGTCAACTGTTATGGTCTTTTAGCGCCTGACTGTTACTTTTTTCAGCGGGATGGCTCCCCTAAAATTGGCAGACACCCTGTATTGTCTACACGCATAAAGGCAAAAAATGACCGAGATACAGCGCCTGCTTACCGCCACCATCGACGATCTTAACCTCCGCGAAAAGCGCGATAATCGCCCGCGCTTTAGCATCAGCTTTATCCGCAAACATCCCGGACTGTTTGTCGCAATGTATGCCGCCTGGCTGGCAACGCTTATTGTGATGCTGAAGTCCGAAACGCTGGTGGACTCCGTCTGGCTACTGGTTGTGTTATTTGTCGTCTTTAACGCTTTTTTCTTTTTCGACGTGAATCCCCGCTACCGTTACGAAGATATCGACGTGCTCGATTTCCGGGTCTGCTACAACGGTGAATGGTACAACACGCGTTTCGTGCCTGCGGAGCTTATCGAGAGCATCATGCACTCTCCGGCCGTTGAAACCGTGCAAAAAGAGAAGCTGCAAAAAATGGTTTCCACCAAAGGTCAGCTCTCTTTCTATGATGTCTTTACTCTTTCTCGCCCTGCTGCTGCGTAATTAACGCCTGCAGGCGTCGGATACCCGGCACAAACTGCGAAGCAGAGGTATTGCCATAGCCTAAAACCAGACCGGTTTGCCCCTGCTTCGCCTCCAGGTAGTACCCGCTCAGCGCAGCGGGTGCCAGCTGAAATGCCCTCGCCTTCTCCGCAAGCCTCTGGTCATCAATACCGTCAATCGTCACCGTCAGGTGCATCCCGCCCTCTCCGGCAAGAATACGGTGTGGGGTGTGAAGCGCTGTGCTCAGCGCCTCGCGCAGCTGGCGGTAACGTTTACGATAAAGCCGACGCATGGCAGCAAGATGACGGGCATAGTGACCTTCTTCAATGAACAGCGCGAGGGTGCGCTGCTCCGCACGATGCCCGCCGCGCAGCAGCGAGCCAATGGCAGGGCGTGCCGCCTTCGCCAGTGCGGGCGGTAGCACCATAAACCCCATTCTGAGTGACGGAAACAACGTTTTGCTGAAGGTTCCGAGATACACAACAGGGGCGTTATTCACCATTCCCAGCATGGCCGGTACGGGCTCACCGGCATAACGGAACTCGCTGTCGTAATCATCTTCAATGATCCATGCGTTGTGCTGTCGGGCCAGCTCCAGCAACGCCAGCCTCCGCCGAGCGCTGAGCACGCTTCCGTAAGGGAACTGATGCGAGGGCGAAGTGAAAATCAGCGTGGGGGAAGGCGCATTCCGCCCTTCCCAGCACATTCCCTCATCATCCACCGGCATTCCCGTCATTGTCAGGCCGGTTTTGACAAAGGCACTTTTGGCTCCGGCATAGCCGGGGTTTTCTACCCAGGCAACATCGCCTGGTTCGCTCAACAGTATCGTGCACAGATTAACCCCTTCAAGCGCCCCTTCGGTTATCACTATCTGGCTGGCGTCGCAGTCAATGCCCCGGGAGAGCGCGAGGTGGCGAGCAATCGCCGCACGAAGCGACGGCTCTCCGGCCGGATCGCCATACCCAAGCAGAGCGTTCCCCTCCTCGCGCAAGACGCGATCGTACAATCGCCGCCACAGCGGCAACGGGAAATAGTTGATGGCGGGCGTTCCCGGCGTAAATGCCATGACCGGAGTATCACGCTGCACCGGCGCAGGCAGATGAGTGACCCGTTTTGCCAGCACAACCTCAGGCGCCGGCAATGTCCGGATGCGTGCGCGATGCGCAAAGTGTGCCACCTTTGTCCCCTGCCGGTTACGCAGCAAATAGCCTTCAAGCGTGAGCTGATCCAGCGCCGCGTTAACGGTGTTCCGGGAAACCGCGAGCTGCTGCGCCAGCGTGCGCGAGCCGGATAGCTGGCTACCGGACTGAAGTTTCCCGCTGAGGATGGCCTCTCGCAAAGCCAGATAGAGCGCCCGCTGGAGTGTCTCGTCCCCACGCTTTTTCAGTGCAGCATGGAGCAAAGTATAAAATTCATCACCCGGTATATTCATATCATCTCCTTGTGGTACCAACAAAACATAGCCGAGTGGTGCTTTTTAAGGAACCAGCAATTCACTAGTCTGAAGCTCTTTTCAACGTCACGGAAATGAAGATGAAGACATTCAATGAGTTTGGACAACCCGTGGGCGACGCCCTTATCGACTGGCAGCCTCGACCCCATCCGTCCCGGGTGGTACTGCAGGGGCGTTTTTGTCGGCTTGAACCGCTGCGCGTGGCGCATGCCGAGGCGCTCTTCTCCGCCTATTCCCTGGCCGAAGACACCCGTAGCTGGACGTGGCTGCTGCGCGAACCTGATGCCACGGCCGCCGAGTATGCCGAATGGGTGGCGAGCGTGAGTGATTTATCTGACCCGATGCACTTTGCCGTCATTGATAATCAGACCCAGTCTCCGGTCGGAACGCTGGCCCTGATGCGGATCGATCCGAAAAACGGCGTCGTGGAGGTGGGTCACGTTCATTTCTCGCCCCTGTTGAGCCGCACGCCAATGTCGACAGAAGCGCAATACCTGCTGATGCGGTACGTGTTTGATACCCTGGGCTATCGGCGATACGAATGGAAGTGCAACAGCCTGAACGCACCTTCACGCAAAGCCGCACTGCGCCTGGGTATTCAGTTTGAAGGGCGGTTTCGCCAGGCGCTGGTCATAAAAGGCCGTAACCGGGATACCGACTGGTTTTCGATTCTCGACAAAGAGTGGCCGGCGCTGGCGAACGCCTTTGAAAGCTGGCTTGCCGCCGACAATTTTACCGCCGATGGCAAACAGAAAAGATCCCTGGAAAGCTGGCGAGAAATACGCGCCTAGCGTCTTTTCTTACGCCCCTGAACCGCCTTAAAGCGCGGATTGGATTTGCAAATCACGTATAAGCGTCCCTTGCGTTTGACTATCTGGCAATCCGGGTGACGCTGTTTCGCACTGCGCAATGAGTTAAGCACCTGCATCATTACCCCCGCTTCGCATTAAGAAAACCGCCAAAACGCTTACGGAAGCGCGCCGCGCTGCCATCCGTGGAGAACGTTTTTTGCTTACCGGTATAAAACGGGTGCGATTTCGAAGAAACCTCGATGGTGATGTATGGATACGTTTCACCGTCGAGTTCAATTTCGCGGTCAGTTTTAATGGTTGAGCCGACTTTAAAGTATTCATTGGCACTGGTGTCGTGGAATACCACAGTGCGATACGCTGGATGGATATCGGGTTTCATCATCAATCTCTCATGTTTTGTTATAACATAACAAAATAATATCCAGCCCTTGTTGAAAAAACAACCCCCCTTTTGCCACTGATATTTTTCGGGTTTACCTGAGATAAAATAAAAACCAGGCCGCCCACGTGCTATAACTGTATCATTTCGCGGTAAAATCTTTCTCTTCAGGCGGGGAACTCAGCGTCCGGATTTCGACATATGAGAAAGGAAACGACAGCATGAATACCCGACATCTGGTCAGTCTGGTGACTGGCATACTTATCTTTTCTGTGCTGGTTCCCATTTGCCTGAGCATCTGGCTGGCGCATCGCCAGGCGGAAGAGAAATTTGTCGATGCGCTGGATAACTATGCTTCTCGTGTGCTGATACGAACCGACAGGGTCCTGGCTCAGGCAAAAGATGCGCTTAATCATCTGCAAACGTATGACGGCGTGCCGTGCAGCCCTTCGCATTTGAAAGAGATGCGCCGGGCCGCGTTTTCCTGGCGATATGTCCAGGAAGCGATCTATACCGACAACCTGAAACCACGCTGCTCCTCGCTGGAGCAATCCAGCCATGCCTCCCCCTTCCCCCCACCAACGCGCATTACCCGGGATGGTTACAGCGCATGGCTGACGGCGCAAAACGATCTGGGATTTCACCGCTACATGGTTGTGCTGGGCAAAGGCCGCTACCTTGTCATGATCGATCCTGACTCGCTGGTGGATGTGATCCCTTTCGGGGAAATAGCCATCGACGCCGCCCTGGTCGGAACCGCAACACACCGCATTTTTGCCAGCACTAATCCACTCGCGCCGCATATCCGCGAGATGATTCAGGAACGAGAGGGAGACCGCGTCCAGTACAACGGTTCAATGTACGTGATGAAGCCTGTCCCTGAGTTGGGCTTTACCGTCGTGACCTGGGCTCCGCTCAAACCTTTGGCTGATACCTGGCACAGGCAACTCCTTTTCTGGTTACCGTTTGGCATGTTGATAAGCTTGCTCGCCGCACTGTTTGTCTTGCGGATACTGCGTCGCATCCAGTCGCCCCGCAATCGCCTGCTTGACGCCATTAACAGCCGGGATTTTGTGGTTCACTATCAGCCCATCGTGGCGCTCTGTAGCGGGAAAGTGGTGGGGGCAGAGGCGCTGGCGCGCTGGCCTCAGCCAGATGGCAGCAGCCTCTCGCCGGATATTTTTGTTCCCCTTGCTGAACAAACCGGGCTCATCTCGCAGCTCACGCAGTTAGTCATTGAAAAAGTGTTTGAAGATATGGGCCACTGGTTGCAACACCACCCCGATCAGCATATCTCCATTAATCTCGCCCCTGCCGATTTGACCTCCGGCAAACTGCCACCATTGCTGAGTAAGTTAATGAATAAATGGCAAATTCATCCGCGACAAATCGCTCTTGAGCTCACCGAACGCGGTTTTGCCGACCCTAAAATCAGCGCCCCGGCTATCGCCGCGCTACGCCATTCCGGTCACCCTGTCTATATTGATGACTTTGGCACGGGCTACTCCAGCCTGAGCTATCTGCAGGATCTCGACGTAGATACGCTCAAAATTGATAAATCGTTCGTGGATGCGCTGGAGTACAAAAACGTCACGCCGCACATTATTGAAATGGCGAAATCGCTGAAGCTGGCGATGGTGGCGGAAGGTGTCGAGACCGAAGGGCAGCTCGCGTGGCTGCACCGTCATGGGGTGCAGTATGGGCAGGGGTGGTTCTACAGTAAGGCGCTGCCAAAGACGGAATTTATCCTGTGGGCTGAAAATAACCTCGGCAGGCACGTTACTTGAGGTAGGATTTGATCACCTGCAACACTACGCCAAGATCGGCTTCACGCTGCGCCTCTTCAGGCTCTTTCACGACATGATCGGTGAGATGCCCTTCAATCACCTGCATCATCATGCCATTGACTGCCCCACGGATCGCCGCCAGCTGCTGTAGCACCTCGGCGCATTCGTGATCGCGGTTAAGCATTTTTTCGAGGGCAGTGCTCTGCCCCTGAATTTTCTTCAGGCGAGTCAATAACATCTTCTTGTCGCGAACGGTATGTGACATCTCTGTCTCCCTCAGTTTATGGCGTTTAAAGCATATCACGCTCTACTCCCCCTGAGTATTTTTCTACTGGGGGGTAGTATATTACTACTGGGGGGGAGTAGTATTTGCACACGCTTTCCACCCTGGAACATTCAATGACCGATTTTGCTTCACTTCTGCAGCAGGGTAATGCCTGGCTGTTTGTTCCCAGCGCTATCCTGCTCGGCGCGTTACATGGTCTGGAACCGGGCCATTCCAAAACCATGATGGCTGCCTTTATCGTGGCCATCCGCGGCACGCTGAAACAGGCTGTACTGCTGGGTCTGGCGGCAACGCTATCCCATACGGCGGTGGTCTGGATCATTGCCATGGCAGGGTTATGGTTTGGTCGGGGCTGGGATGCTCATACGTCCGAACCCTGGTTCCAGCTGTTCTCCGGGGTGTTGATCGTTTTAATCGCCCTGTGGATGGCATGGCGAACCTGGAAAGAGAGCCAGCCGCACGATCATCACCACCACCATCATGACCATGAACATGAACATGAACATGAACATCATCATGATCACCACCACCCGCTTGTTAAAGAGGAGTGGCAGGACGCCCACCAGCGCGCCCATGCGCAGGATATTAACCGGCGTTTTAATGGACAACATGTGACCACGGGACAGATCGTGATGTTTGGCCTGACAGGCGGGCTTATTCCCTGCCCGGCATCCATCACGGTTCTGCTGATCTGCCTTCAGTTAAAGCATTTTGCGCTCGGCGCGACGCTGGTATTCAGCTTCAGTATCGGTTTGGCGTTGACGCTGGTCGCGTCCGGGGCGATTGCCGCCCTTAGCCTCAAACACGCGACCAAACGCTGGCCTGGCTTTAGCGAACTGTCCCGCAAAGCACCGTGGATTTCCGCTGCGCTGATTACCGTGGTAGGGATTTACATGAGCCTGCACGGCCTGAGCGGCATCCTGGCATAAGCCTGCGGCCACGTCAGGTGGCCGCATCTCAAGGGTCAGCTGAGGTTCTGCTGCCAGCTGAAGCGATAACGAAGCTGGCGCGTCTGCAGGAGAAATTCCGGCGAGACGCTGGGGCTCCAGGAGTCATCGCCGCCCACGCCCATGTGGAACGCGTCGAGGTTGAGCCAACACCCCGGCTCTTCGCGCAACAGGTGATGATGGGTTGTCTCGCGCAACTGCTGCTGGCTGTAGCGGCTTATTGAGAAGTGGAACCGGCCATTCAGCAGATGCGTTCCTGCCACAAGTTCGCGGGTATCGCAGCGCAAACCATTTTCCGTCGGGAAGATATACGGCGTGTGCATCGCCTCCAGGGGCAATGTCCAGCGCCCCTGCTGTGCCGCCAGCTTTCTGTCCGGGTAATTTTCGTGCGGCCCCAACCCCAGCCAGTGAACGTTTTCCGGCGCTTCGGCGAGATGAACGCTCAGGCCAATCCGCGCGGGTTCCGGGATATCAGACGCCATATCGACCTGAATATCACCATGCAGAACGCCCTGCTCGTCCACCCGCCAGGTTTTACGGCTCAGGAACAGCGCTTTGCCGTGGTACTCCCAGACATGCAGGGTATTGACCACCACCTCGCGAGCATGCTGCTCTGCATCACAGGACAGTACGCGGGAGGTGAGATCGTACATACCCGCTGCTTTCCAGCGTTCAACCCACGCGTTCGGATCGATTTTCGTCGCTTCGCTCACGCCAATGTCATTATCCAACGGCGCGCGGCTGAAGCTATCCGTCACGGGCGAAATCAACAGTTCCACGCCATCTCGCCACCATTGGGTCAGGTTTCCGGAAGTGCAATCGAACTGCCAGCGCTGCTGCTGATGCGTTATCTCCAGCATGAGGTCATGTTGCGTCAACACGGGAGGTTCGCCCGCAGACACTGTCGGCGCAATAAAGAGAGGAACCGGGAGCGGCCACTGCTCCCACGCGCAGCGATGGCCAGCCGGTGACCACGGCGTTGCCCGCGGCTGGCGAACCTCAACATTCAGCCAAACCTCTCCCGGCCCGGCCTTCGGCGCCGGCAGATCGAGCTCCAGACGCTGGGTGCCCTCGGGAACCATCGCGAGCGTGACCTCGCCCGCGGCCAGCACCTCTCCATCACGTGCAATCGTCCAGCTCAGCACCTCGTTATCGGTGTGGCGGAACAGGTAGCCGCTTTGCACCTCAATCACCAGCGGAGCAGTGCTCGCCAGCGTAAAGGTAAAGAACTGCTGGGCGCGCTGCGCTTCGTACAGCGCCGGATGCGGGGTTCGGTCGGGGAATACCAGACCATTGAGGCAAAACTGCCGATCGTTCGGCTTATCGCCAAAGTCTCCGCCATACGCCCAGAACGCGTTACCCTTTTCGTCTTGCTTCGTCAGGGCCTGATCGACCCAGTCCCAGACAAACCCGCCCTGCAGGCGAGGATGATTGCGAAACGCCTGCCAGTATTTCGCAAACCCACCAAAGCTGTTGCCCATCGCGTGGGCGTATTCGCAGAGGATCAGCGGACGCGTTTCATCCGGCATGCCGATCCATTTCTTGATTGACCATTTAGGGACTGCCGGGAAAGGCTGATCCTGATCGACCCGGGCGTACATCGGGCAGACAATATCGGTCGCTGCCGTATTCGCCCCGCCGCCTTCATACTGCACCGGGCGAGTCGGGTCGGTGGTTTTCAGCCAGCGGTACAGCGCATCGTGGTTCGCACCGTGGCCGGATTCATTGCCCAGCGACCAGATAATAATCGAAGGATGATTTCGGTCGCGCTGCACCATGCGGGTCACGCGCTCGCTCATGGCAGGTAGCCAGCGCGGATCGTCAGCGAGGCGGCTCATCGGCACCATACCGTGCGTTTCGATATTCGCTTCGTCAACGACGTACAGCCCATAACGATCGCAAAGCCGGTACCACAGCGGATGATTAGGATAGTGCGAGCAGCGCACGGCGTTGAAGTTGTGCTGCTTCATGATTTCGATATCGCGACGCATAGTTGCTTCATCCATCACCTGGCCGTTTTCAGGGTGGTGCTCATGTCGGTTAACGCCGCGGATCAGCAGCGGTTTACCGTTGAGCTTGAGCAGGCCATTGCTGACGTCAACGCGGCGGAAGCCAACGTCGCATGCCTCGACCTCGACCACCTCACCCTGCGGGTTGAGAAGCGCAATCGTCAGGCGATACAGTTCCGGCGTTTCAGCACTCCACAGCGCAGGGTGCTCGACGGGGATCGCCACCGTTAACCGCTCAGCCCAGCCGCCACGCTCGTCCACAATGGCAGAGCCTGGCCGCTGGGTCGCGCTGGCACAGCGTTCACCGTTGCGCCACAGAGTTATCGTGACATCGCACTCCGCGTAGCGAGCGCCTGTCAGCGCGACCGCCACTTTCAGCACCGCGCGGTCCAGCTCAGCGTTCAGGTCCGTCAACACATGGTAATCGGCGATCTGCGTTTCGGGTTTATGCAGCAAAGTGACGTCGCGGAAAATGCCGCTCATCCGCCACATGTCCTGGTCTTCAAGATAACTGCCGTCGCACCAGCGCAGTACCATGACCGCCAGGCGGTTCTCCCCGGCGCGCAGCGCCGCCGAGAGATCGAATTCGGCGGGCAAGCGGCTGTCCTGGGAATAGCCTATCCACTGTCCGTTGCACCAAAGATGAAACGCCGAGTTCACGCCGTCAAAGATAATGCGGGTTTGCCCGCCGTGGAGCCAGGCGTCATCCACCTCAAATGTGAGCGAGTAACATCCGGTTGGGTTCTCTTGTGGAACAAAAGGCGGCGTGACGGGAATGGGATAGGTGACGTTGGTGTAGATGGGCGTGTCAAATCCCTGCATCTGCCAGTTAGACGGCACGGGCATCGCAACGGCGTCCGCGCAATCTTCCGTTACCCATGCCTCCGGGACTTGCTCGGGTGCAGGAAAATAATTAAACCGCCACGCCCCGTTAAGAGAACGTCTGCTGACTGACTCCTCGTCGTTCAGGGCCGAGGATTCATGGCGCCAGCTGTGTAACGGCGCATGAGCCGACAGCCGGTTCCACTGGGTAACGCCGTGGTTTTCCCAGTCCCGTCGGGCCAGAATGGCACCGAGCGTCGGTGATAAAGTGTTGGGCATACTAACCTCTTTGCGAAGCGCTCACAATTTTGGTTAACATGCCCTGGCACTGAGCGAGGGTAAAGCATTCCATCGCGGAGCAGCGAGTCAGATCACAAAGTTTTATTTACGCGCAAGCTGCTCTGCCAGGAGAGCCAGGCGTCTGAGCTGCTCCGCCAGATCCTCTTGTTCGGCCTGCTGCAGATGGCGGCGCGCGGTGGAGTGACGGATCACCAGCGTAACCGGCAGCTGAACCTGCCAGCACGCATCGCCCTGGAGGGGGTCCAGCAGCCACGTCACGCTGCGTTCGCCCGCCTGGCGAAACGCCTGGCGAACGGTCGTCAGCGGCGGCGAAAACCAGGCACTGTCGGCCGTATCGTCAAACCCGACTACCGATAGCTGGCCAGGGATCGCTACCCCTTTTTCCGCGCAGGCGCGCATCACCCCAAGCGCCATTTGATCGTTCGCCACCAGAATCGCCTCCGGTAATACCGTACCCGACAGCAGCATATGCCCTTTCTCATAACCGCTGGCCGCGCTCCAGTCACCGTATTCCACGGCAACCGCGTCAAGGCCGGCCTGTGCCAGCGTCGCTTGCCATCCGGCCAGACGCGCACGCGCAGAGACCGAGCTTTCCGGTCCGCTCAACAAAGCAATATGCTGATGCCCCAGCGAAAGCAGATGCTCAACGCCCAGACGCGCCCCTTCCTCTGCGTTAAACACGAGGCTGTTTACCTGCGCTGAGAGCGATACATCCAGAAACAGCACCGGAACGGGCGATGCCAGCGCCCTGAGCTGTTCAGCGTGAGGATCGTCAAGCGGCACATTGACCAGCAGTGCTTCCACCCGCTGCGCCAGCAACGCCTGAAGCGCGGCCTGACACTGGTGCGGTTGCTCTACCATGGAAATGAGGACACTCGCCCCCTGTTCCGCTGCCCGGGATTTTACCGCCGAGACGATTTGTGAAGGCGCGTGCAGCGCCAGATCGGTCGTAATAAGACCCAGCGTACGGGTGCGTTTACCCGCCAGCTGTTGTGCCCGCAGGTTAGGCACATAGTGCAGTTCCGCCATTGCCTGCTGCACCTTTTCCCGCGTGCGGGCAGAGACATGCTCCGCGTCGTTAATCACGCGGGAAACGGTCTGATAAGAAACCCCCGCAAGGGAGGCGACATCATAGAGAGTGATTGCTTTCATGCTTTCTGGCATCGCGATAGTCGAAGCGACTATTCTGCCACAGCGATGCCGTTAAAACATGTGAGCGCTTCGCAAATTAAACAACCCGTTCCGGCTGAGGAACGTTCTCATTGCGCGACTTCTGGCGGAACCAGGGCATACAGAGCTGAATAAGCGGACCAATGGTCAGGGCATACAGTACGGTTCCTACGCCAAACGTACCGCCAAGCACGCACCCAATCAGCAGGACGGACACTTCGATTGTGGTTCGCACGCTGCGAATGGACCAGCCCAGCCGGGCGTGAATGCCTGTCATCAGACCATCGCGCGGGCCGGGCCCGAAACCGGCACCAATGTACATACTGGTGGCAATCGCGTTCATCACAATGCCCGATACCAGGAAAGCGATTCGCACAGGTAACGAACTCAGCTCGGGGATGAGCGCCATGCTGGCGTCTGCCGCCAGACCGATACAAATCACGTTACTGATCGTGCCGAGTCCGGGCATCTGGCGCAGGGGGATCCACAGCAGCAGCACCGCAGCGCCGGTCAAAATGATCACCGTCCCGATACTCATCCCCAGCTGTAGCCCGACGCCGAGGTGAAATACATCCCACGGATCAACCCCCAGATCCGAGCGAATAAACATCGTGGTAGAGAGGCCATACAGACCCAAACCGACATAAAGTTGTAGCAGACGACGTACCATTTTTTATCTTCTCCCGATAACCAGGCTTTCATCCTGACCTAAAATGGCACTATGATTAATGTCCAGTTTTCAAATAGTGGACTGCATATGTCATCACGCCGCTTTGGAAGTCAGTCTCTGGTACGCCTTTTAGGCCACTGGCAGCAAGCTTCATCCCGCACCCCGCTCTGGCGCCAGCTGGCTGACGCGTTGCGTCTGTTAATCCTTGATGGCCGACTGGCATTAAATACGCGACTGCCGGGTGAGCGTGAGCTGGCTACGGCGCTGGACGTGAGCCGGACCACCGTCAGCAGCGCCCTCGCCCATCTGCGCGAGGAGGGATATCTTGAAAGCCGCCACGGCAGCGGGTCGCGCGTGATCCTCCCGGATACGCGCGCCGTTCCTACCCTTTCAGCGGCGAGTGCCGCACTGGATCTCTCCACTGCCGCCCTCAATGCCGGGCCAGAGATCCACCAGGCTTATACCCACGCGCTGACGGCTATTACCCAGCACCTCTCGCTGACGGGCTACGACCAGCTTGGGCTGCCTGCGCTTCGGGAAGCTATAGCGGCACGCTATACCGAACGGGGTCTTCCCACCCGCGCAGACGAAGTCATGGTGGTCAACGGTGCCGTCAGCGGTTTTGCGCTGATATTGCGGATGTTAACCGGGCCGGGAGATCGCGTCGTGGTCGATCACCCTACCTATCCGCTGGCGATTGCCGCCATTCAGGGGGCACAGTGCCGGCCCGTTGGGGTGTCGCTGCCGGATACAGGCTGGGACACGGATGGTTTTGCCGCCACGCTTGCCCAGACCGCACCGCGCCTGGCTTACCTGATGCCTGATTTTCACAACCCAACCGGGCGTTGTATGGATATCGCAACCCGTCAGGCGATCGCCGATATTGCCGCACAAACCCGCACGACGCTGGTTGTAGATGAAACGATGGTCGATCTCTGGTTTGACTCGCCCCCACCGCCACCGCTGGCATCATTTAACCGGGAGGCAACCGTCATGACATTAGGCTCCGCCGGAAAAAGCTTCTGGGGCGGGCTGCGTCTCGGCTGGATCCGCGCCTCTTCACGTACCATCGCCACCCTCGCCCAGACGCGGGATACGCTTGATCTGGGCTCGCCGCTGCTGGAGCAACTGGCGACGCTGTGGCTTATCAACAATAGCGAACGTTTTCTGCCCGCTCGCCGCAAGATGCTTGCGGAACGGCGCGATCGATGCAGTGAACTGCTGCGTGAACATTTTCCCGAGTGGCGATTCCATGAGGCGGAAGGCGGACTGTCTTACTGGATCGAACTTCCCGGCATGCTGGCGACACAGCTTGCCGCGCGGGCAGAAATCATCGGGATTAACCTGGGAACGGGCACACGGTTTGGCTTATCGGGGGCGTTTGACCGCTTTTTGCGCATGCCCTTCTCGCTGGAGCCAGCGGAAATGGAAGCGGCGTTACTGCGGATTAAACCCTTATGGCGTGCATTACATTCAAATGAGCCGGCCATCAAACGCAGTCTGGTTTAAGAATAAAAAGTTTGAAGGGGATCATAAAATAAAAACTGCTGACTGTAATATATGCAGTCAGCAGTTTTCACTGGACAACAATTAATGTTGCGGAGGAATAGGGAAACCTTTCAGCGAAATAACGAAGTTATCACCGTCTTTCTTTATTTTTGCACCGGTATCACACCAGTCAGACGCAATACGAAAGAACTCATCGCTTCCAACATTCCAGCCAAGACGTACATGCTTCACATAGCCTGAGCGCAAGAGATCGCAGGCCTCGTTGTAGTCACTGGCAGTTGACAGTTGTTGTTTCATTTTCTCTTCTTCAGAAGTTTACGTAGTGCTTTGATTTCTTTAGGAGTAAAAGGAGAAACACTCTCTTCTTCCGTATGCTGATTATCAATATCTTCTTCCGATACTCCCGCCTCTTCTACTGCTTCAAACGCCAGCAGCAGCAGTTTCTCTGTGGTCACGCTTAAATTCTCGTTATTCACTTCCGCATAGTGGCGAAGCCTTTCTTTTAGCGCGTCGTCAATTTTAACATTTAAAACCGCAGTAGCCATGTTTGTCACTTCCCTTCGGAATAAGTACTTTATGTAATACACGAAGTTAACACTGTTATCCAGATTTATATTTTTTTGAATTTTGGTGTTAAATAGACGTCCAATTATAAAATGCCAGTCTATTATTACAGGTTTATGACAATAATATTTCAGCACGATGAAATATATATTACAGCGTCTAGGCGTTAAAGTATTGTGGAATAATGACTACCGAGAGAGGTAACGCAGGAAGGTTTGTACGAGGCCGTAAATGGGTGGGGGCCCTGCCAGCTACATCCCGGCACCCACGTCGTCTGCCCTGGCTGCTTCCTTCCGGACCTGACCTGGTGAACAGAGTAGCGTTGCGGGAGAACCAACAGAGCCCCCATTGAGAGCGTTGATAACCAACGCGCTGGCGCATTATCCCTGTGCGAAGACCCAATTGCAAGCGACCCGGAACCGGATGCTGGTTTATTGCGCAAACAGGCGCAGCAATCAGGGCAATCTTCGTTTACCATGGCTGTCCAGATGATCCCCACAGGTGCAGGTATGGACGAACACGACTCCTTTCCCCAACGCGTATGGCAAATTGTGGCCTCAATCCCGGAAGGCTACGTCACAACCTATGGTGATGTCGCACAGCTGGCCGGTTCACCGCGCGCGGCGCGACAGGTAGGCGGCGTTCTTAAACGGCTGCCGGAAGGAAGCACGCTGCCCTGGCATCGCGTGGTGAATCGTCATGGTGCCATCTCGCTGACCGGACCGGATCTCCAGCGCCAGCGCCAGGCATTACTGTCAGAGGGTGTGCAGGTATCGGGATCGGGACAGATTGATTTGCAAAAGTACCGGTGGGTGTACTAACCCCTCCCCCGAAGGAGAGGGTGATAGCAACAATTACATCTGGGTCGGTGGGGTTGGCAGGGACGGCTGATTGGTCTGTGGAGCAACCGGCACTGCGGTTTGCTGTACGGGAACCAGATTCAGGTCGACTTTAGTCCCACCGTGGTTAATGGCTTCCTGAACCGTATCGGTAATAAAGACCAGCTTATCGTTGATCGTTACCGCGGCACTCAGCAGGATACGGGCATTCGGCTGTACGTCTGACGGGTTATATGGCAGCACGAAGCTAAATGGCGCCTGCTTACCTTCAGTACGAACCGCACGCTGAGCCAGGACTTTCGACGGTGCGTCGGCCAGAGAAGCATCAGACAGCGTGACCGTTAATACCGCATCCGGCGGCAAAGCGACTCTCTGTTTGATCCAGATGGTACCGGAAACATTAGGCTGCTGAATGGATTGCTGTGAAAGGGTATTAATCCCGTTTGGATCGGCTGCAGGTACCGGCACCTGGGCGCTCTTACCGGCACAGGCGGACAACGCCACCGCAATAGCTACACCACTTAGCATAGGCACGAGTTTCATTGAAGTCTCCTTATCATCAATGCACCAGCGGGATCGATCCCATCCGATGTCGTTTCAATCACATAACATATTCAAGTGTGGCACAGATCACCGATTAATGCCTGAAAACGTGCCGATATTAAGATTATTCTACCCATCGGACCACTTACATTTCTGCGTTATACTCTGCCTATCTTTCGCTACGGCGTTTATTGAGGACAACTATGAGTCAGGCACTGAACAATCTGCTGACATTACTGAATCTGGAAAAAATTGAGGAAGGACTCTTTCGCGGACAGAGTGAAGATTTAGGCTTGCGCCAGGTCTTCGGTGGGCAAGTCGTTGGACAAGCGCTGTACGCGGCAAAGGAGACCGTCCCGGCAGACCGTCTGGTGCATTCGTTCCACAGCTATTTCTTACGCCCTGGCGATAGCGCAAAACCCATTGTGTATGATGTTGAAGTTCTGCGTGACGGTAATAGTTTCAGTGCCCGCCGCGTGGCGGCCATTCAGAACGGTAAGCCCATCTTCTATATGACCGCCTCGTTCCAGGCACCGGAACCGGGATACGAGCATCAGAAAACGATGCCGCCGGCACCGTCGCCAGACACGCTCAAATCAGAGACCGATATCGCCCGTGCGCTGGCGCATCTGCTTCCGCCGCAGGTCAAAGAGAAATTTCTGTGCGATAAACCGCTGGAGATCCGCCCCGTCGAGTTCCATAACCCGATGAAGGGTCACACCGCCGAGCCGAAACGTCAGGTCTGGATCCGCGCCAACGGTACCGTGCCGGAAGATTTCCGCGTGCATCAGTATCTGCTCGGGTATGCGTCAGATTTTAACTTTCTGCCGGTGGCGCTGCAGCCGCACGGCGTCGGGTTCCTCGAAAAAGGGATGCAGGTCGCGACCATCGACCACTCCATGTGGTTCCACCGTCCCTTCAACATGAATGAGTGGCTGCTTTACAGCGTGGAGAGTACATCGGCATCGAGCGCTCGCGGGTTTGTGCGTGGAGAGTTTTATACGCAGGACGGCGTGCTGGTCGCTTCAACGGTGCAGGAAGGGGTAATGCGTAATCGCGGTTAATAACGTGCGGCCTGATGCCCTCACCCTGGCCCTCTCCCACAGGGAGAGGGAATAAACATTAAAAACGGCAATCGAGATTGCCGTTTTGCTGTTGGTTATGCGTTATACGCATTCTCGCCGTGGCTGTTCACATCCAGACCTTCGCGCTCCTGCTCTTCCGGTACGCGCAGACCCACAGTCATGTCCGCCAGCTTGTAGCCAATAAAAGCGACAACGGCAGACCACACCACAGTGATAGCAATACTTTCCAGCTGCACCAGTACCTGATGAACCATAGTGACACCTTCTGCATAGCCCACGCCACCCAGCGATTTCGCGGCGAAGATACCGGTCATGATACAGCCGACGATGCCGCACACACCGTGCACACCAAATACATCGCAAGGGTCATCAACGCGCAGCACGCGTTTCAGTGCCGTAACGCCCCACAGACCTGCAAGACCTGCAACCAAACCTACCAGCAGCGCACCACCGACACCCACATAACCACAGGCAGGCGTGATACCGACCAGGCCCGCGATTGCGCCAGAACAGGCACCCAACAGGGAAGGTTTACCGCGCACCGCCCACTCACCGAAGACCCAGGAGAGGATCGCACCGGCTGTGGCCACGACGGTGTTCACGAAGGCCAGCGCGGCGATTTCGTTTGCTGCGCTTGCAGACCCGGCGTTGAAGCCAAACCAGCCAAAGTAGAGGATCGCGGTACCGGTAAAGACCATCGGCAGGTTGTGCGGTTTGAACGCTTCTTTACCGAAGCCCACGCGTTTGCCAATCAGGTATGCGCCAACCAGACCCGCTACCGCGGCGTTGATATGTACGACGGTACCGCCCGCGAAGTCCAGCGCGCCGTGCGTTGCCAGCAGACCGCCGCCCCAGACCATGTGCGCAATCGGCACATAGGAGAGCGTCAGCCAGACCACCACAAAGATCAGAACGGCAGAGAAACGAATACGCTCGGCCAGCGCGCCTACAATCAGCCCGACGGTGATGCAGGCGAACGAGCCTTGGAACGCAACGTGAATATACTGGTAGAAACTGCCCATCAGCGCGGTCAGCTCAATATTTTTCAGCATCACCCAGTCAAAGTTACCGAAGAAGGCGTTGCCGGTGCCAAAGGCCAGCGAGTAACCGTAAACCACCCACAGCACGCAGACCAGTGCGAAGGTCACGGCTACCTGGGTCAGCATGGAGAGAACGTTTTTGCCACGGATCAGACCGCCGTAGAACAGGGCAATCCCCGGAATTGACATGAACAGCACCAGCGCGGTGCTGATCATCATAAAGGCGTTATCGGCTTTATCTGCCACCGCAGGGGCAGCCAGCGCGAGGCCCGGCAGCAGTGCCAGCGAACCCAGACCCGTTTTAAGTGTTGCTATCTTCATTTTCTCGATCCCTATCACTGTGTGCCAGGAGTTACTTACAGTGCCGCTTCGTCAGATTCGCCGGTACGAATGCGAATGACGCGCTGCAGTTCGGCAACGAAAATTTTGCCGTCGCCAATTTTGCCTGTGTAGGCCGCTTTGCTAATGACATCAATGACTTCATCAAGCTGATCGTCAGCAATCGCGACATCAATTTTTACTTTTGGCAGAAAGTTAACGCTGTATTCCGCCCCGCGGTAAAGCTCGGCATGACCCTTCTGACGACCAAAGCCTTTCACTTCGGTGACAGTCAGTCCCTGAATACCCATGGAAGACAACGCTTCACGCACGTCTTCGAGTTTGAATGGTTTGATTACAACCGTAACCAGCTTCATAGATCCCCTCCAGTCAGAATTCGGTAATGGCCGCAGCTTACGCAGAAGGTATTGCAAGGGGTGTGCCAGAAATGAAAACCAGAAGGAACTGCGGTGCAAAGAGCGCTACACGGCCTTGATAAACGAACCGGTGAAAAAAAACGCACCATGCCGGTGCAGGGTGCGTTTCCGTTTTGCACCAACAGGAATGACTGTTAGCGCGTCGCCTCATTTTGGTGCATCAGGCGCTCAGCGATTCTTCCTCACGCACGCTGGCCGCCAGCTCTTCGCCTGCCAGCTGAAGCTGATACATCTGCCAGTAACGTCCTTTGGCTTCCAGCAGTTCACGGTGCGTACCCCGTTCAACGGCCTGGCCGCGATGTAGCACCAGAATGGTATCAGCATCAACGATGGTGGAAAGACGGTGGGCAATCACCACCAGCGTCGTATGGTCACGCACGGCCGACAGCGCCTGCTGGATGGCCTGCTCGGTACCGGAGTCAATACTGGCTGTCGCTTCATCCAGAATCAGAACCTGCGGCGTTTCAATCAGCACCCGCGCCAGGGCGAGGAGCTGTTTTTGCCCGACGGAGAGATTGTTCCCCTGCTCGCCCAGCTTCGTATTGATCCCCTCACTAAACCCGCGCGCCAGATCCGCCAGCTGCACTTTTTCCAGTACCTCCCAGACCTGCTCCTGCGTGTAGTCCCGCCCCAGGGTCACGTTCGCATAGAAGGTATCGGCCAGGACGACCGGATCCTGCTGCACCATCGCGACGCCTTTACGCAACACGTTGTGGCTAAGAGACGCGAGCGGACGTCCGTCGATCCGGATTTCACCGTGCGTAACCGGGTAGTACCCCATTAACAGGCTGGCGAGGGTGCTCTTACCGCTTCCCGTATGGCCCACCAGCGCCACGAAACCACGCGACGGAACATCAAGTGAGATATCCTGCAACACCAGCCGGTCTTCGCGATAGGCAAACGAGACATTATCAAAATCAATGGCACCGCTTTGCAAAGGTCGCTCATCGTTGCCGTAGGCCTGTCGCGGCCGGTCCATCAGCTCGAACACACGCTCACCGGCGACCACCGCCTGTTGCAGCATAGACTGCTGGGTGGTGAGTTCGATCAGCGGTTCGTTAAGGCGCCCCAGATAGCTAATAAAGGCGTACAGCACCCCCACTTCAATCGTACCGTTAGCGCTCAGCCCAAACAGCATCAGGAGACCGCAAAGCACCAGCGCAGAGAAAAGGCTCAGCAGCGGACGCAGCAGAAAACCGTCAAGCCGCAGCGTCTGCATGCGTGCCATATAGTGCGAGCGGCTGGCTTCGCCCATCCGTTCACCAAAGCGCGCCTGCTGGCGGAACTGCTGGATAACGCTCATGCCGTTGATGACTTCGTTGAAGCCATCGTTGATGTCGGCCAGATAGGCTCGTACCCGACGCACGATTGGCGTGCTGTAGCGCTGGTAGATGACCATGACGATCAGCACCGCCGGGAAGATCGTGATCGCCACCAGCGCCATGCGCCAGTCGAGACTGAACATTGCCACCAGCATCGCACCAATCAGCGCCGCGCTGCGGAGCACCGTCGCCACCACGGTGACGTACAGATCGCGGATCACCTCGGTATCGTTGGTTACCCGGGAGATAACCTGCCCGACCGGCTGAATATCAAACTCGCTGAGCGGCTGGCGAAGCGCGGCGTCCATTACATCCGTACGCAGCTGCTGAACGACACCGACGGCTGCGCGGTTAAACAGCAGCGACTGCGCATAGTGCAGCCCTGCAGCCGTCAGCTGTAACCCAACGTAAGCAACGCCTAAACCCGCCACCAGCCCCAGGGGCAGGTAGCTTTTGGCGACCATATTGTCGATAAAGTAACTGATGAGCAGCGGCCCGCTCACTTCTGCAATCGCCGCTATCCAGAGTAAAAGCACGGCCACGGACAGCGGTTTACGCCACGGCGAGCCGTAGGCCAGCAGACGTTTGAGCGTCGGCCACATCGTTCCGAGCTTACGCATTAGCGGCCTCCTCATTCTGTTCGGGGGCATCGTCCAGCGCCGCTTCAAGCTGTTGATAGCGATACATATCGCGATACCAGCCCGGTTGCTCAACAAGATTTTCATGCTGCCCGCGCTGGGCAATGTGCCCGTGCTGCAATACCAGAATTTCGCTGGCTTCGGTCAGCGCCGACAAACGGTGAGCGCTGATAATCACCGTGCGACCGTCACCCCACTGACGCAGGTTATGCAGGATCTGGTGCTCGGTACGGCCATCCACAGCGGAGAGCGCATCATCCAGGATCAGGATTTCGGCATTCAGCAGCAGCGCACGGGCAATCGAAATACGCTGTTTCTGCCCGCCGGACAGCATGACGCCACGCTCTCCGACTTCCGTTTCGTACCCCTGCGGCAGACGCAAAATATCATCATGCACGCTGGCTAAACGCGCCACATGCTCGATCTCCTCCTGCGTCGCCGCAGGGCATCCGAGGGCGATGTTATTCGCCACGGTGTCCGAAAATAAAAACGGCGTCTGGCTGACCACCGCCAGGCGGCCACGCCACTCATCCAGCAGCAGGTTCTTCAGGGGGATATCATGGAAACGAATATCCCCTTCGGTGACGTCAAAGTGGCGCTGGAGCAGAGAGAGGACGGTACTTTTTCCGGCCCCCGTCGGACCACAAATACCCAACATCTGGCCGGGCTGAAGCGTAAAGCTAACGTTCTCCAGTACCGGATGCGCCGTCTGCGGATAGACAAATTGACGGACGTCGACCTTCATTACGCCACGCCCTTCCGGGACCGCTTCGCTGCCGTCAGTCACCACCGGCGCTTCGGCCAGCATGGCGCGAATGCGGCTGTAGGCGGCGCTGCCCCGCTCCACAATGTTGAACATCCAGGCTAAAGCCAGCATCGGCCAGATCATCAGCCCGAGATACATCGCAAAACTGGTCAATTGTCCCAGGGTTAACGTCCCCTGTACCACCATCCAGCTACCGCCTCCGATAGCCAGCAGGTTAGCCATGCCAATCGCAACATAGATTGTCGGGTCAAAACGGGCGTCAATGCGCGCGACGCGCATGTTCTTCGCCCCCGTGTCTGCCGCATCGGCGGCAAACAGCGCGGACTGCCGGTCCTCCAGACCAAAGGCTTTGATCATGCGAATGCTGGTCATGCTCTCCTGAGTGCGATCGTTCAGAGACGAAAATGCCGCCTGCGCCAGTTTGAAGCGCTCGTGCAGCTGTTCGCCGTAGCGATTGATCGCCAATGCCATCAGCGGCATCGGCAGCAGCGCCAGAAGGGTCAACTGCCAGCTGATCTGCGTGGACATGACAATCAATACCGCACAGCCCATCACCAGCGAATCCACCAGCGTTAATACCCCTTCTCCGGCGGCGAAGACCACGCGATCAACATCGTTCGTGGCTCGGGCGATGAGGTCCCCGGTGCGATGGCGCAGATAAAATTCGGGATGCTGTCGGCTCAGCTGGCGGTAAAAATCTTCACGCAGCTCAACGGCCAACTGATAGGACGCACCAAACAGCAGCACGCGCCAGACGTAGCGCAGGAGATAAACAATGACGGCCGTCAGCACCAGCGTGCCGACCCACATCAACACCCGTGCGGTGGTGTAATGCTGTTCGGTGACGCCATCCACGACGTACCCCACCACTTTCGGCGGGATCAGCTGCAGAATGGCAATGATAATAAGCAGGGCCACTGCACCGAGGTAGCGTTGCCACTCCCGACGAAAGTACCAGCTTAATTGGGCAAATAATCGCACGCGGTTTGTTCCTGAAGGTTTTTTACGAAGTTATTCAATGGGTAAGGCTGTGGTGTACTTAATCTGTTCCATGGCGAAGCTTGAGGTAACGTCTGATAAGCCCGGGACGCTGTTCACCAGCCGCTTGTAGAAGTCATCATAGCGCTTCATGTCTGCCACCTGGACGCGCATCAGGTAATCGTACTCGCCGGCCATTCGCCAGAAACCGAGCACCTCGGGCATCTCAGAGACCTGAGTAACAAAGCGGCAATACCACTCGCTGCTGTGGTGCTGGGTTTTAATCAGCACAAATGCCGTCAACCCAAGCCCCAGTTTTTCGGGATCGAGCAGCGCGACGCGCCCCAGCAAAATGCCATCATCTTCGAGCTTCTTAAGGCGCTTCCAGCACGGTGTGGTGGTCAGATTAACGGCATCTGCCAGCGCCTGCAAAGAGAGGGTACAGTCACTTTGCAGCAAGGAAAGGAGCTTACGGTCAATTTTATCTAGCATACCCACCTCACAGAGAAAATTTTTCTCCCTTCATTCTATTTTAAAGGCCAGATAGCAACAATTTTTTCTGTGCTTTTCGCTATGCTGGGCACAAAATGACAAACGGATAATTACGATGAATAGCACTTGGGTTAAACATGCCATCAGCGAAATCAATGCCGACTACCAGCGTTCGGCGGATACCCACCTGATCCGCCTTTCCCTGCCGGGATTTGACGGTATTCAGCTCTATCTGAAGGATGAAAGCACCCATCCGACCGGCAGCCTGAAGCATCGCCTGGCGCGCTCACTGTTTTTATACGGTTTATGTAACGGCTGGATCAAAGAAGGCACTCCCATTATTGAATCCTCGTCCGGTTCAACCGCCGTGTCCGAAGCCTATTTTGCCCGCCTGCTGGGCCTGCCGTTTATCGCGGTGATGCCCTCCTGCACTGCAAAACGCAAAATCGAGCAGATCGAATTTTACGGCGGTCGCTGCCACTTCGTTGAGAGTGCCTGCGAAATCTACGCCGCCTCTGAAATGCTGGCCCGTGAGCTCAACGGCCACTATATGGACCAGTTTACCTTCGCCGAACGCGCAACGGACTGGCGCGGCAATAACAACATCGCTGACAGTATTTTCCGCCAGATGACCCACGAGCCGCACCCCGTGCCGTCGTACATTGTGATGAGCGCCGGTACCGGTGGCACCTCAGCCACCATAGGACGCTACATTCGCTGTCAGGGCTACGATACCCAACTGATGGTGGTTGACCCGCAAAACTCGGTGTTCCTCGACTACTGGCAGAGCCGCGATGCCGATCTTCGCAGCCCGTCAGGCAGTAAAATTGAAGGAATTGGCCGCCCGCGCGTGGAACCGTCATTCATCCCGGATGTAGTGGATGAAATGCTGCGCGTGCCGGATGCCGCCAGCGTGGCAACCGCACACTGGCTGGAAACCCAGCTTGGCCGCAAAGTCGGGGCATCGACAGGCACCAATATGTGGGGCGCACTGCATCTGGCGGCACGCATGCGTGAGGAAGGGCGTACCGGCTCCATCGTCACGCTGCTGTGCGACAGCGGCGAGCGCTACCTTGAGACCTACTACAATGCAGAATGGGTACAGGCTAACATCGGCGACATCACGCCGTGGAAAGTGCAGATTGCACAGCTGCTGAAATAAAAAAAAGCCAGACCGACGTCTGGCTTGCTGGAAGGCGCTCGCTATTCGGGGGAATAAGGGAGGTTGTTGTTGTCCAGCCAATGAGTCAAAAAATGGGACACCGCTTCGTTACCGCAGTGTCCGATAACGGGCAGATGAGGAAGCTCGGCAATCAGCTGCGGCATCGCATTCCCCATAATCAAGCCGCGCCCCACGCTGCCCAGCATCTCTCGGTCATTCATGGCGTCGCCAAATGCCATACAATCCTGCAGCGTTAAGCCCAGATGGTCGCTCAGTACCGCCAGGGCGGAACCTTTGTTACAGCCCACGGGTAATACTTCCAGACAATCTACCGCCGAGAAGGTCAGATGCGCCCGGTTGCCGAGCGCCTCATTTAACTGGATGCGCAGGCGTCGCAGATCGTCGTGATCGCCACAGAAGCAGATCTTGGTCACCGCGTGGGCGGGGATCCGGCGCAGATCGATAAGCTGATATTTAAAACCGCTATAGACATGCGCATGCAGTAACTCGGGGATTTCGCTTCCGGTAAACCAGCCTTGATCGTTAAAAACGTGGACACTGGCCTGTGTGTCCCAGGTGCTGTGCAGGACGATATCCGCCACTTCCGGGTTAAGATCCTGACGGTGCAGTACCTCCCCTTCGACGGTGTGAATGCGCGTTCCGTTTCCGGTGATCAGAAAAGCATCAAGAGAAAACGCGCCCAGTAAATGGCGCATCTCCAGAACATGTCGGCCGGTGGCAAATGTCAGAGTGACATCTCGCTCGCGCAGGCGCTTCAGGGCACTCAGCGTTTTCTCTCCCAGACGGTGATCCGGCATTAACAGCGTGCCGTCCATATCAAATGCAGCGAGGCGGGCCATGATGACTCCTGAAATGTGATGCGATTAGCTTGTGCATCAGTATCAGGTGAGATATACGGAAGTAATAGTGAATAGATGATAATTATTGTTCCGGGTTTCTATGCGTCAGCTTAACCGTCTTAACCAGTATCACCGTTTATGGCAGCCGTCCGAAGGTGCGACGCAGCAGGTCACTATCAGCGAGCTGGCAGCCCGCTGTTTTTGTAGCGAGCGGCATGTCCGAACGCTGCTGCGTCAGGCTCAGGAGGCGGGCTGGCTGAGCTGGCGCGCGCAGTCTGGTCGCGGCAAGCGCGGCGAACTGACGTTCCATGCCACCCCTGAGTCGCTGCGCAATATGATGATGGAAGAAGCGCTGAAGAGCGGACAGCAGCATAACGCGCTGGAGCTGGCCCAGCTTGCGCCTGACGAGCTGCGTTCGTTACTGCATCCGTTTTTGGGTGGGCAATGGCAAAACGACACGCCGACGCTGCGCATCCCCTACTATCGCTCGCTGGAGCCGCTTCAGCCGGGATTTTTACCGGGACGGGCCGAACAACATCTGGCAGGACAGGTGTTCTCAGGCTTGACGCGATTTAACGGTAACAGCAGTGAACCCACCGGCGATCTGGCGCATCATTGGGAGGTCTCTGCTGACGGGCTGCGCTGGCATTTCTATATTCGCTCCACGCTGCACTGGCATGACGGCGATAAAATAGAAACGGCGCAACTCCAGCGAAGCCTGACGGCGTTGTTAGCGCAGCCCATCATGCGCACGCTTTTTCAGAGCGTCTTGTCTGTCGAAACCACACATCCGCAATGTCTGACGTTTGTTTTACATCAACCGGACTACTGGCTGGCGCACAGGCTGGCAACCTACTGTAGCCGTCTGGCGCATCCCGATCGCCCGGTCGTCGGCAGTGGTCCCTTCCGGCTGACTCTCTTTGAGCCCGACCTGGTACGCCTGGAAAGCCATGAGCAGTACCACCTGAGCCATCCGCTGCTTAAGGCCATCGAGTACTGGATCACTCCCCAACTTTTTGATTACAGGCTGGGTACCAGCTGTCGCCACCCGGTGCAAATCGCCATTGGCGAGGCCGATGAGCTCGAAAGCCTGCGGCTGGTGAGCAGCAGCACCAGCCTGGGCTTCTGTTATCTCACGCTGAAACAGAGCGCGCGGCTGAGTGAGATCCAGGCAAAGCGGCTGATTAATATCATTCATCTCTCCAGGCTTCTGCACACGCTTCCGCTCAACGAAGGGCTCATCACGCCAACTCATGAACTGCTTCCCGGCTGGACAATCCCGGAATGGCCTGATTTAACGGACATTGCCCTCCCTGAGGCGTTGAAGCTGGTTTATCATCTGCCCGTTGAGCTTCACACCATGGCCAGCCAGTTGAAGGAGTACCTCGCCCTGCAGGGTTGTGAATTGACCGTCATCTTTCACGACGCGAAGACGTGGGATGGATGCCAGCAGCTTGCCGATGCAGACATCATGATGGGAGATAAGCTGATTGGCGAAGCGCCAGCGTATACGCTTGAGCAGTGGCTCCGCTGTGATGCGCTTTGGCCGCATGTGTTAAGCGCACCGGCTTACGCCCATTTGCAAGCCACGCTGGATGCGGTGCAGGCCCAAGCCGAGTCCCGGGACCGGCACGCGGGGCTGCAAGCCATTTTCAGCCGCTTAATGGAGAACGCGGTGTTGACGCCGCTCTTTAATTATCAGTATCAAATCAGCGCGCCGCCAGGCGTAAACGGGATACGCCTTAACACCCGCGGCTGGTTTGATTTTACCGAAGCCTGGCTGCCTGCCCCCAAATCGTGAAGAAGCTGGTCGCCGCCGTAGCCAGGCGGTAACATAACGTTTTTACCGTAACTGTTGAGATGATTTATGAAACGTGCCGTCGTCGTGTTCAGCGGAGGACAAGACTCTACTACTTGCCTGGTTCAGGCCCTTCATCAGTATGATGAAGTTCACTGTGTGACCTTCGATTATGGTCAGCGCCACCGCGCTGAAATCGACGTTGCCCGTGAACTGGCCCTCAAACTGGGGGCACGCGCGCACAAGGTGCTGGACGTTACGCTGTTAAATGAACTGGCTGTCAGTAGCCTCACCCGCGACAGCATTCCTGTACCGGATTATGAACCCGATGCCAGCGGCATTCCGAATACCTTCGTACCGGGCCGCAATATTCTGTTTCTGACCCTGACGGCGATCTACGCCTACCAGGTGAAAGCCGAAGCGGTAATCACTGGCGTATGCGAAACAGACTTCTCCGGCTACCCGGACTGCCGTGACGAATTCGTGAAAGCATTAAACCACGCCGTCAATCTGGGCATGGCGAAAGAGACGCGCTTTGAGACGCCGTTGATGTGGCTGGATAAAGCCGAAACCTGGGCCCTGGCGGACTACTGGGGCAAGCTGGATCTGGTTCGCAGTGAAACCCTCACCTGCTATAACGGCATCAAAGGCGACGGTTGCGGCCAGTGCGCGGCCTGTAATCTTCGCGCTAACGGGCTGAACCACTATCTGGCCGATAAAGTTGGCGTGATGGCCGCAATGAAGCAAAAGACCGGGCTTAAATAACGCTACTTAACCGTGCTGTCGAACAGTTTTACGCCGGCAGCACGAGTCACTTTCATTAGCGTCGTCAGCGTTGGGTTACCGTTGTCAGATAAGGTTCGGTATAACTGTTGGCGGGACAGACCGGATTTGGCAGCAATTTCACCTATGCCACCGCGGGATTCGATAACACGTCTTAGCGCGATTAAGTATGCAGGGATTCCCTGGTCTTCATAAATCTCATCCAACGCAACCTGCAGATATAGCTGAGCGTAGGAAGGGTTTTCGCGAAGCATTTTTACGACGGCTTCATCGTGACTGACGGAGCTAGAGAATTTTCGTTCGCTTTTGCTCATCGGATTTCTCCTTTTGATGGTCATTCCAGTAATCAATTGCCAGTTTCACATCGGTCCTTTGACTCTTTTTGTCACCCCCAATCAGCAACAATAGGATCTCCCGATGTTGTACTGCAAAATAGATTCGATATCCGGGACTACAATCAATTTTCAATTCCCAGATACCATCTCTGAGATACCGGTAATCGCCGAAGTTCCCTTTCTCTGCACGGTCAATTCGCAAAAGAATCCGAAACACTAATTCCGGATCCTTTCGCTTCATCTTCGCTACCCACTCCTCAAATGGCACTTTTCCGTCACGGGTACGGTAGCGTTCAACAACGTAGTCCCTGTCCATGATTCTATCCCTGGAAAAACGTTTTGTCTTTTATAAAAGACAAAATTTCTAAACGATCATCAGCTCCAGCTTCTCCCGCAATGCCCCTTCCAGCGGCAGAGCCTTCTGGGTTTTCAGATCGATACAGACAAAGGTGATCAGTGCATCAGCCACCACCTGCCCTTCAGGATCGAGCGTCACCACCTGGCTTAATACACCACTCTTGCCGTTGAGCTGTTGCACCTGACTGGTCACCGTGAGTACATCACCCAGCACGGCCGGGCGGCGGTAGTTGATGTTGATATTGACGACCACGAACGCGATGTTATGCGCGCTCAACCACTGAAAGCTTTCGCTGTTTTCCAGCCCGTCCCAGCGCGCTTCTTCAAGGAACTCAAGATAGCGGGCATTGTTAACGTGCTGGTAAACATCAAGGTGGTAACCGCGTACTTTGATTTTTGTCTGCATAGCGCAATAGCCTTTACTGTTGTTATAGGATCAGAGGTCATAACTGGTATGACCTCTTTATCCTGGCAAATTATCGCCGCAGTGCAAGTAATTGTGAGATTACAACGTCAGGTGTGAGAGGTTACGCTCCACCAGCGCGCTGCCCATGCCCGGCACCTGTTTGAGGTCGTCGACAGTTTTGAAAGGACCATACTCTTCGCGGTAGCTGACGATGGCCTGTGCTTTTTTCAGGCCGACACCGTTCATTGCGCGGGCGAGATCTTCCGCAGAGGCCGAATTGATACTGACCCGCGTACCGTCATCATCCGCCGTTTTACCGGCATCAGCCGCTTTGGATTGCCCTTGCACTGACGCTGAGGCGTCAGATTTGCTCTGTACCGTCTGTGCTTTGGCTGCGGGCGTCGCGGCCAGCGCACTCGTGGTCATCCCGGTGGTGGCAATAGCCAGCGCAATTAACAGTGCTTTGATTCCACATTTCATGCTGTTTTCTCCTTGTTTGTTGACAGCCACGTCACGATAGCCGCCCGGAAAAACAGCTACAAACAGCAGATTGCAGAAATGGAAAAGGCCGCGAAAGCGGCCTTTAGTTTTTGCAGAGCGTTACGAAAATCTGCGAGCAGATACGTAATTATTGCTGCTGAGTCATCACATCGCCCAGCTTGATTTTGGCATCTTTACGCAGGTTGCTCATCATGGCTTCGAAAGCAATCTGAGCATTGTTCTGGGTAATGCCCTGAACCATCGCCTTCTTCTGCGCTTCTGGCAGGGTACCGGCTTTTACTTCGTCCAGCGCCAGCAGAACAACGTTACCCTGCATATCGGTGGTGGTGCCGAAGCTTGGTTTGTCCTTCGCAGGCAGAGTCAGGCCAAACGCAGCCTGGCTGATGGGGTCCTGACCGGTACGGCTCAGCGTTTTCGCTTCACCGAAGCTCAGGCCTGCCGCTTTCAGCGCATCGTCTTTGCCCGCTTTCAGATCAGCCAGAATCTTCTCAGCATCCAGTTTCGCCTGCTGTTCCGCTTTGTTGTGCTTAACCTGAGCGGCAACCTGATCCTTCACTTCTGCCAGCGGTTTGACCGCTTCCGGCTTGTGCTCGCTGACGCGCAGCACGAACGCACGGTCACCGTCGACGGTAATGATGTCAGAGTTGCTGCCTGGCGTACCGTTCTCGCCCACCAGACCACCGTTAAAGATGGCGTCTGAAACCGGTTTAAAGTTCAGCTCTTCCGGCAGGTTATCACGACCAAACCAGCCCGTCTCAACCGCTTTCACCCCAGCAGCCTGCTCTGCACCCGCCAGCGATTCGTTGTCGTTGCTGGCGGCATCGCTCACCTTCTGTTGAAGTGCGTAGTAGGCATCCAGCGCTTTTTCCTGTTTCACTTTCGCCGCGATATCATCACGAACGTCAGCCAGCGGCTTGGTTTTCGCCGCGGTGATGTCGTCCAGACGCGCGACCAGGAAACCAACGGAAGACTTAATGACACCAGAAAGCTGGCCTTTCTCTTTCAGACCCGCATTTTTCAGTTCGTCCGGCGTGGTTGCGTCTTCCAGCCAACCCATATCACCGCCGTTTTTGGCAGAGATAATATCGGTGGATTTTGCTTTCGCGAGGGTGGCGAAATCAGCCCCTTTATTCAGCTCATCCAGTACCGCTTTGGCGTCAGCCTCGGTTTTAGTCTGAATCACGCTGTAGCGGTTACGCTGCGGCTGAGTGAACTGATCCTGATGCTGATCGTAGTAAGACTGAATTTCTGTATCAGACGCCGTTTCCTGCAGCCCGGCAGCATCCAGCTTGATGTAGCTCACGCGGAACTGCTCTGGAGAAACGAAGGTATTTTTGTTCTGCTCGTACCAGGCGTTCAGTTCCGCGTCGCTGACCTGCTGTTTGGCCGCCAGGTCGTTAACATCTATGGTCGCTTCACGGACAACGCGCTGCTGCGCCACCAGCGCGGCCAGCTCTTCCGTCTCACCTTTGAGCATGAAATCGGTGCCCACAACGGCATTGATAAGCTGCTGAGTGGTCAGTTGGTTACGCAACGCCTGAGCGTATTGGTCAGCCGTCATGCCCATCTGGTTGACGATGCTATTGTAACGTGCGTTGTCGAATTTACCGTTTGACTGGAATGCCTGAGTGGCGAAGATCGCTTTTTTCACCTGCTCATCGCTGATGCCAAGACCCAGCTTTTTGGCATACTGATCCAGTAACGCTTCGTCGATAAGACGGTTCAGCGTCTGTTGGCGCAGGGTCTTCATATACCCTTCATTCGCCGCCAGTTCAGAGAATTGGTCGCCCAGCTGTTGCTGCATACGGTTACGTTCACCGGCAAAAGCATTCTCGAACTGACCACGGCTGATCTCCTGGCCATTCACTTTTGCGGCATAGTTCGCGCCACCGCCAATAAGGTAACTGCTCACGCCGGTCAATATGAACGACACGATAATGATACCGAAAATAATCTTGAGCACGAGACTGTTAGCAGCCGTGCGTAAGCTGTCCATCATGGTGTAACAACACTCCGCTGTAGGTGACTGGTTACCTGACGCTGACGGAAAATCCTGCCCGTCGCGCGTAAAGGCGTATTGTGACAAGAAAACGGGGCGATTGTCAGCCCACAACTCGCATAAACTCGCACAAATCAGGTCTGGACAAACAAAAAAGGCACATCAAATGATGCGCCCTTGTACTTTCCGGCTTCCCTGAAACGGGAAAGCAATCAATTTACTGCGTCTTTCAGCGCTTTACCTGCACGGAAACCCGGCACTTTAGCAGCAGCAATGGTGATCTCTTTACCGGTCTGAGGGTTGCGGCCAGTACGGGCAGCACGCTCTTTAACAGCAAAAGTACCGAAGCCTACCAGTGCAACGTCGTCTCCAGCCTGCAGAGATTCAGTAACAGAAGCAATTAATGCATCTAACGCACGTCCAGCTGCAGCTTTAGAAATATCAGCACCAGCAGCAATTTTGTCAATCAGTTGAGATTTATTCACTGTTCTCTTCCTCTCTTTATAATTTATATCGCGCCTGAGTCCTTCACAACGCGACCGCGCAGCAGTTATATCAGGCCTGCCATGACCTTACAACACCCGTTGTTGATGGCTGACCTAATCAGCAATCTAAATTAGCTATACAAAAAAAGGCTGGCAAGTGCGAAATGCCTTACCAGCCTTGTTTTTATTGACGCTCTTTGCGCGAGGTCACTATTTTGCGGTTACAACCTGCATTCCGGACGGCTCATTCTGCAATGCGAGAGTAAGAACTTCCTCAATTCGCTTAACAGGATGAATCTGCAGATCGGCAATTACGTTGTCCGGAATCTCTTCCAGATCGCGTTTATTCTCGTAAGGAATCAATACGGTTTTGATCCCACCACGGTGTGCCGCCAGCAGTTTTTCTTTTAACCCGCCGATAGGCAGAACCTGACCACGCAGGGTGATTTCACCGGTCATTGCCACATCAGCGCGTACCGGGTTGCCTGTCAGACAGGAGACCAGCGCCGTACACATGGCAATACCCGCGCTTGGACCATCTTTCGGCGTCGCCCCTTCCGGGACGTGAACGTGGATGTCGCGTTTTTCGTAGAAATCCGGGTTAATACCCAGTTTTTCCGCGCGCGCGCGCACCACGGTCAGCGCCGCCTGAATGGACTCCTGCATCACTTCACCCAGCGAGCCGGTGTAGGTCAGCTTGCCTTTACCCGGTACACAGGCGGTTTCGATGGTCAGCAGATCGCCGCCCACTTCCGTCCATGCCAGACCGGTCACCTGGCCTACGCGGTTTTCATTATCCGCACGACCGTAGTCGAAGCGCTGAACGCCCAGGTAGGCATGCAGATTGTCGCCGTTGATCACAATGTGTTTCAGGCTCTTATCCAGCAGCAGCTGTTTCACCGCCTTGCGGCACAGTTTAGAGATTTCACGCTCAAGGCTACGCACGCCCGCTTCACGGGTGTAATAGCGAATGATGCCGATAATCGCGCTGTCCTCGACGGTCAGCTCGTTGGCTTTCAGTGCGTTACGCTCAATCTGTTTCGGCAGCAGGTGCTGTTTCGCGATATTCAGCTTCTCATCTTCGGTGTAACCGGAGAGGCGGATCACTTCCATACGGTCCAGCAGCGGGGCCGGTATGTTCATGGAGTTGGAGGTTGCCACGAACATCACATCGCTCAGGTCGTAGTCCACTTCCAGGTAGTGATCGCTGAACGCCACGTTCTGTTCTGGATCAAGCACTTCCAGCAGTGCAGAGGCCGGATCGCCACGCATGTCCGAAGACATTTTGTCGATCTCATCAAGCAGGAACAGCGGGTTTTTAACGCCCACTTTCGCCATCTTCTGGATCAGTTTACCCGGCATAGAACCGATGTAGGTACGACGGTGACCGCGGATTTCCGCTTCATCGCGTACGCCACCCAGCGCCATACGGATATACTTACGTCCGGTCGCTTTGGCGATGGACTGTCCCAGAGAGGTTTTACCCACCCCCGGCGGTCCTACCAGACACAGAATTGGGCCTTTGATTTTGTTTACACGGCTTTGTACCGCGAGGTACTCAAGAATGCGGTCTTTCACGCGTTCCAGGCCGTAGTGGTCGGTATCCAGGATCTCCTGCGCCTGACGCAGGTCTTTTTTGACCTTGCTGCGGGCGTTCCACGGAACCTGCACCATCCACTCAATGTAGCCGCGTACGACGGTTGCTTCAGCCGACATTGGAGACATCATTTTCAGCTTCTGCAATTCTGCTTCGGCTTTCTCTTTCGCCTCTTTCGGCATCTTCGCCGCGTCGATTTTACGCTTCAGCGCTTCGTTTTCGTCCGGCGCGTCGTCCATCTCGCCGAGCTCTTTCTGAATCGCTTTCATTTGCTCATTCAGATAGTACTCACGCTGAGATTTCTCCATCTGCTTTTTGACGCGGTTGCGAATACGTTTCTCAACCTGCAGCAGATCGATTTCAGACTCCATCATCGCCATCAGGTATTCCAGACGTTCGTTAACGTCGGACATTTCCAGCACGGACTGTTTGTCAGCCAGCTTCAGCGGCATGTGTGCTGCGATGGTGTCCGCCAGACGCGCAGGATCGTCGATGCTGTTCAGCGACGTCAGCACTTCTGGTGGGATTTTTTTATTCAGCTTGATATAGCCTTCAAACTGGCTAATTGCGGTGCGCACCAGCACTTCCTGCTCGCGCTCATCAAGCTCAGGCGAATCAAGGTACTCTGCCTTGGCAGAGAAGTGTTCGCCGTCATCTGACAGAGTGGTAATACGCGCACGCTGCAGCCCTTCGACCAGCACCTTCACGGTGCCGTCAGGCAGCTTCAGCATCTGCAAAATAGAGGCCACGGTCCCGACGGTGAAAAGATCGTTTACACCCGGCTCATCCGTCGATGCTTCTTTCTGTGCCACCAGCATGATTTTTTATCATGATCCATGGCGGCTTCGAGGCAACGGATAGATTTTTCCCGCCCTACAAACAAGGGTATGACCATGTGCGGATAAACCACCACATCGCGCAACGGCAATACGGGGATTTCAATGCGTTCAGAACGCTCAGGATTCATAGAGCTCTCTCTTAGTTTAGTGTCCGCCAGGTAAGCTGGTCATGTCACTGTACTTCACATAACCATTAACATGTATCCAGTATATGGGGATGTTTCCCACACATTCAACGCTATGAATACGGAAAAAGTAAAGGGGAGATAAAATCCCCCTTTTTAATTAACTGCTTGTATGATTTGGTGAATTATTCGCCAGATGCCTGCTGGGCTTCCGGTTTACCGTAAATCAGCAGCGGCTTGGTTTGGCCGCTGATTACGGACTCGTCGATAACCACTTTCTCAACATCTTCCATCGACGGCAGATCGTACATGGTATCGAGCAGCGCCGCTTCAACGATTGAACGCAGACCACGCGCACCGGTTTTACGGATCATCGCTTTCTTAGCAATCGCATCAAGCGCTTCGTCACGGAATTCAAGGTCAACCCCTTCCAGATTGAACAGCGCCTGGTACTGCTTGGTCAGCGCATTTTTCGGCTCTTTCAGGATCTGAATCAGCGCCTCTTCACTCAGCTCATTCAGCGTTGCCACAACGGGCAGACGGCCAATGAACTCAGGAATCAGACCGAATTTGATCAGATCTTCAGGTTCAACCTGCGAAAGCAGTTCGCCTTCGTTCGGTTTTTCGGACGAGGCTTTTACCGTTGCGCCAAAACCAATGCCGGAGCCGGTTTCAACACGGTGGGAAATGACTTTATCCAGACCGGCAAACGCACCGCCACAGATGAACAGGATCTTGGAGGTATCAACCTGCAGGAACTCCTGCTGAGGATGCTTACGCCCCCCCTGCGGTGGAACGGCGGCAACCGTACCTTCGATCAGCTTCAGCAGCGCCTGCTGCACGCCTTCACCCGACACGTCGCGGGTGATGGACGGGTTGTCTGATTTACGGGAGATCTTATCGATCTCATCAATATAAACAATGCCGCGCTGTGCTTTCTGTACGTCGTAATCGCACTTCTGCAGCAGTTTCTGAATGATGTTCTCAACGTCTTCACCCACATAACCGGCTTCGGTCAGGGTTGTGGCATCGGCCATGGTAAACGGAACATCCAGCAGGCGCGCCAGGGTTTCCGCCAGCAACGTTTTACCGGAACCCGTCGGTCCGATCAGCAGGATGTTACTTTTACCCAGTTCTACGCCATTACTGGTGTCGCCGTTACGCAGACGTTTGTAGTGGTTATATACCGCTACCGCCAGCACTTTCTTCGCCTGCTCTTGTCCGATGACATAGTCGTCAAGGTGATGACGAATTTCATGCGGCGTTGGCAATGCGCTACGCTCACGGTGCGGCGCAACTTCTTTAATCTCTTCGCGAATGATGTCGTTACATAAATCAACACATTCGTCGCAGATATACACGGACGGCCCGGCAATCAGTTTACGCACTTCATGCTGGCTTTTGCCGCAAAAAGAGCAGTACAGCAGTTTGCCCGAACCATCTTTGCGTTTATCTGTCATGAGTCCAAACCTCTTTTTAAGTTCTTTGTGCCGCACATGACGACGCAAATGCCATTCTAAGACGCGTACTGCTTAAAGCAGCGTGCCGCCCTACCTTAGTATAGCGGCACACTCGCGTCGCGGGCATCAATTACGATGGGTCAATACGGAGTCGACTAAGCCGTACTCAACTGCCTCTGGAGCAGAGAGGAAGCGATCGCGCTCGGTATCGCGCTCGATCTGCTCGAGAGATTGACCTGTATGCTGCGCCATAAGTTCATTCATGCGCGCTTTTACTTTCAGAATTTCGCGGGCGTGGATTTCGATATCCGTCGCCTGCCCCTGGTAACCACCCAGCGGCTGGTGAATCATCACACGGGAGTTAGGCAGGCAGAAACGCTTACCTTTCGCCCCTGCGGTTAACAGGAAGGCACCCATGGATGCAGCCTGACCCATACAGATCGTGCTGACATCTGGCTTGATGAATTGCATGGTGTCATAAATGGACATACCCGCCGTAATCACACCGCCTGGCGAGTTGATGTACAAGTAAATGTCTTTTTCCGGGTTTTCCGCTTCCAGGAACAGCATCTGCGCTACGATCAGGTTAGCCATATGGTCTTCTACCTGGCCGGTCAGAAAGATAACGCGTTCCTTGAGCAGACGGGAATAGATATCGAAAGAACGCTCACCACGTGAGGTCTGTTCAATAACCATTGGCACCAGCGCCATATGGGGTGCAAAGTTATCTCGTTCGCCACTGTATGACATTTCCGTCTCCTGGTTCAAAATTGAAAACACCTGCTGTACTGATTGTAACCTTATGGACGGATTATCAGCCAGTCTCAATCATCGTGATTACATACTTATGGGGTTCGCCACGCCCTATTTCAAGCATAACAACCTTTTGTTGTAACGCTAACACTGAAAGGGCGTTTTAGCACCCTTCCAGGACTAAAGCTGCGATAAAAAAAACCCGTCGCCGGAGGGCAACGGGTTTTTTGGTCAAACTTTAAACCGTTAGGGCGTTATTACGCCTGCTGGTTCATCAGTTCGTTGAAAGAGGTCGCTTTTTCGGTCACTTTCGCTTTCGCCAGAACCGCTTCAACAGCCTGCTCTTCCAGTGCGACGTTGCGCATGTTGTCCATCAGCTCTTTGTTCTTACCGTAGAACTCGATCACTTCTGATGGATCTTCGTATGCGGAAGCCATCTCTTCGATCAGGCCTTTCACGCGCTCTTCGTCAGCTTTCAGCTCGTGGGTACGAATCACTTCGCCCAGCAGCAGGCCAACAACAACGCGACGTTTCGCTTGCTCTTCAAACAGCTCGCGTGGCAGTTCCATCGCTTGCTGCTGGTTGCCACCGAAACGCTGTGCAGCCTGACGGCGCAGCACGTCGATTTCGCTGTCGATCAGGGCTGCAGGAACGTCGATGTCGTTCGCTTTCACCAGACCTTCAATCGCCTGAGATTTCACACGGTTACGCACAGCACCGTTCAGCTCGCGCTCCATGTTTTTACGCACTTCGGTACGCAGGCCAGCAACTGAACCATCTTCCACGCCGAAACGCTTGATGAATTCTTCAGTCAGTTCTGGCAGTTCGCGCTCTTCCACTTTCTTCAGGTTGATCACGAACTTCGCTGCTTTACCTTTCAGGTTTTCAGCGTGGTATTCTTCAGGGAAGGTCACGTCGATAGTGAACTCTTCGCCAGCCTTGTGGCCTTTGATACCGTCTTCGAAGCCTGGGATCATACGACCCTGACCCATTGCCAGTACGAAGTCAGACGCTTTGCCGCCTTCGAACTCTTCGCCGTCTACAGAACCGGTGAAGTCGATGGTCACACGGTCTTCCGCGTCAACAGCGCCTTCTTTCTCTTTCCAGTTCGCCTGCTGCTTGCGCAGGGTGTCCAGCATGCCGTCAACATCTTCGTCAGTCACGGAGACAATCGGTTTTTCAACTTCGATAGATTCCAGACCTTTCAGCTCAACTTCCGGGTACACTTCGAACTCTACGGAGTAAGTGAAGTCTTCGCCCAGTTTGTATTCGCCTGGAACGTAGTTTGGCGCGCCGGCCGGATTGATTTTTTCTTTGATGATCGCATCAATAAAGTTGCGGCTCATCAGTTCACCCAGCACATCCTGACGCACAGAGGCGCCATAACGCTGAGCAACAACATTCATTGGAACTTTGCCCTTACGGAAGCCGTCAATACGTACTTTTTTTGCTACGTTGACCAGCTCGCTTTTCACAGCAGTTTCGATGCTGTCAGCAGCGATAGTAATCGTTACACGGCGGCCAAGGCCTTGAGTGGTTTCAACTGAAACTTGCATCTTGTTACCTCAAAAAAATCACAGTGCTCGGTCAACTCTGAATCTGTCTGTTATACCGGGATGCTCTCTTAGTGCAGATTCACATTCCCTGTCGCCAGAATCATCCCGAAGACATTCAATAAGACGCGGCATTATAGCGGCATCACTTAGGTGAGTCGAGAACGGTTGGGGCATGTTGCTGCGGCTTTTTTCACACTTTAAGGCTATTTTTAGCCTTAAAATCGCTCCATCCGCTCAAAACTCAGACAAAACAAAACGGCCCGGAGGCCGTTTTGAGGAAATCTGTAAGCAACATACTGGAAAAGCTCCAGCCGTTGCAAATCCGATTTATCAGGCGATGGTGCCTGCACCGCGACACGGCGGTGATGCGAAAACCGTATCCTGCAAGCCTTCCCATTCCTTAATGGTGTAGGTATGCAGTGCCAGCGCATGCACGGTGGTGGAGAGTTCTTCCGTCAAGGTGCTGTAGATCAAGCGGTGTCGGTTCAGGAAACGTTCTCCCGTGAAGCGATCGCTAACCAGAACCACTTTAAAGTGGCTTTCAGAACCTGCCGGCACGTTATGACGATAGCTCTCGTCGACGACTTCGAGGAACACAGGGTTGAACGCTGCCCTTAATTTATCTTCTATCTGCTCACGTATCATCATGAAATTACTCCTCCGACAACGCCAGGATGTCACCCATCCCTTTAAATGTTAGCCGCTTTTACCGTTTCCATTACACCTTGACAACAAATATTTAGCTTTCGTCTGATTTTCTCATTCAAACGAATGAAGTTCACTGCGAGACTCATACCTTTCATCATTCGCGAGAGGGGAAATTGGGTAAGCTGGTCAGTTTTCGGACAAGGCGATGAATTTACATGCGTTGACCACTTCCCCTCGCCGTTGGCGATGTTATGATGACGGCAATTTTTCTCTTTATATGCTTACGATTCGTTGAGAACCCGAAAATGTTAAAAAAACTCTTCTTTCCGTTGGTAGCCCTTTTTATGCTTGCAGGCTGTGCAACCCCGCCTACCACCATTGATGTCTCACCAAAAATTACGCTGCCTCAGCAGGATCCAAGCCTGATGGGCGTCACCGTGAGCATTAACGGTGCCGATCAGCGTCAGGACCAGGCTCTGGCAAAAGTGACCCGCGATAACCAGCAGGTAACCCTGACCGCGTCCCGCGACCTGCGTTTCCTGCTGCAGGAAGTGCTCGAGAAGCAAATGACCGCTCGCGGCTATATGATTGGCCCAAGCGGTGCGGTTGATCTGCAGATCATCGTTAACAACCTGTACGCAGACGTGTCTCAGGGCAACGTGCGTTACAACATCGCGACCAAAGCGGATATCGCCATCATTGCTACCGCGAAAAACGGTAATAAGATGACCAAAAACTACCGTGCGAGCTACTCTGTCGAAGGCGCGTTCCAGGCATCGAATAAAAATATTGCTGATGCGGTTAACAGCGTGCTGACGGATACCATTTCCGACATGGCGCAGGACACCAGCATCCACGACTTCATCAAGCAGAACGCACGTTAATCCTGCCGACTGACCCGGTGCTTCACCGGGTCAGTTCATAAGAACATGTCCAGCCATTACTTACGCATTTTCCAGCAACCGAAATCAGCGATTCTGCTGATCCTCGGCTTTGCCTCGGGTTTACCTCTCGCGCTCACCTCCGGCACGCTTCAGGCGTGGATGACGGTCGAAAATATCGATCTCAAAACCATCGGTTTCTTCTCGCTTGTCGGTCAGGCCTATGTCTTTAAGTTCCTGTGGTCTCCGGTCATGGATCGCTACACGCCACCTTTCCTGGGACGTCGTCGCGGCTGGTTAGTGATGACGCAAGTCTTGCTGCTGCTGGCCATTGCGGCGATGGGTTTTCTTGAGCCGACCACACAGCTTCGCTGGATGGCCGCACTTGCGGTCGTGATTGCCTTCTGTTCCGCCTCCCAGGATATTGTCTTTGACGCCTGGAAGACGGACGTTTTGCCTGCGGAAGAGCGCGGCGCCGGTGCCGCGATCAGCGTGCTGGGCTATCGCCTCGGGATGCTGGTCTCCGGGGGACTGGCACTGTGGCTGGCTGACCGTTACCTCGGCTGGCAGGGTATGTACTGGCTGATGGCCGCCCTGCTTATCCCGTGCATTATCGCGACGATCTTTGCTCCCGAACCGAGCGATGTCATTCCGGTCCCCCGCTCGCTGGAGCAGGCCGTGGCCGAACCGCTGCGCGACTTTTTTGGTCGCAACAATGCCTGGCTGATCCTGCTGCTCATCGTCCTTTATAAGCTGGGGGATGCGTTCGCCATGAGCCTGACCACCACCTTCCTGATACGCGGTGTCGGTTTTGATGCCGGTGAAGTGGGTGTGGTAAACAAAACGCTGGGACTGTTTGCGACGATTGTGGGCGCGCTGTATGGCGGCGTGCTGATGCAGCGCCTGACCCTGTTTCGCGCACTGCTGATTTTCGGCATCCTTCAGGGAGCCTCTAACGCGGGCTACTGGCTGCTGTCGATTACCGATAAACATATGATCAGCATGGCCGCGGCGGTATTCTTCGAGAACCTCTGCGGCGGCATGGGCACCGCGGCATTTGTTGCCCTGTTGATGACGCTTTGCAATAAATCATTTTCCGCTACGCAGTTTGCGTTGCTCTCGGCGCTCTCTGCCGTGGGTCGCGTGTACGTTGGACCGATTGCGGGCTGGTTCGTGGAAGCCCACGGCTGGCCAACGTTTTATCTCTTCTCTGTCGTGGCTGCCGTGCCGGGAATTTTATTGCTGCTGGTCTGCCGTCAGACGCTGGAATATACGCAGCGGACCGAACACTTTATGCCGCGCACCGAATATCATACCGCCTACCGTTTTGCGTTACGTCTGTTAATGGTGGGCTGCGTTGCTCTGGCACTCTGGCTTGTGGTGCTGATTATTAACGCCAGCACGTCACTGGCACTCCCGTTCGAAGCGCTTCTTCTGGACGCGGGCGCCCTGCTGGCTATTGCCGGGATCCTGACCGGGGGTCTGCTCGATTTCATGGCGTTGCGTAAAACGCAGATGACCTGAAGAAAAATGCGAAAGGTTATTTCCCGTTGTAATCACTAACCGAAATTATAACGGCGAAATAGCCAGCGCCCCCCCAAAAAAATATTTGTTGTTTTGTGCGGGATAGGATTTGGAAATTATTGGCTCCAGTTCCAAAACGCTATTTTTCATTAAACGATTCAGCATCCGATAGTTTGATTTTTCGTTTTTTAGATGTCTTTTTATTGATAATTAATTGTTAATTTTTTGTTTATTTTTAACAATGGTTATACCAATTGTCCCTTTTAGGGTATGCTTGGGGGTCCTTTCGTTATAAAGCCCACGCCATGCGGCTTCTGTCATAAAAACCGACATAATTTGCAACACTTGTGACACGTGCGGCAGAACCCGGTAACACCTTCCTGACACAGGCCTAATGATGTTTACAGTAATGTAACCTTCCCGTAAAATGCCCCCACACTTTAAACGCCACCAGACTCCGTGGAATTGAGGTCGTTAAATGAGACTCGGGAAATACAATAAAAGTTTGGGATGGTTGTCATTATTCGCGGGCACTGTATTACTCAGTGGCTGCGATTCTGCACTACTAGACCCCAAAGGACAGATTGGACTGGAACAACGTTCACTGATACTGACGGCTTTTGGCCTGATGTTGATTGTGGTTATTCCTGCCATTTTGATGGCTGTTGGTTTCGCCTGGAAGTATCGTGCGAGCAATAAAGATGCGAAGTATAGCCCTAACTGGTCACACTCCAATAAAGTGGAAGCTGTGGTCTGGACGGTACCTATTCTGATCATCCTGTTCCTTGCCGTACTGACCTGGAAAACCACTCACGCACTTGAGCCAAGCAAACCACTGGTTCACGATGAGAAACCTATTACCATTGAAGTGGTCTCCATGGACTGGAAATGGTTCTTCATCTATCCAGAGCAGGGTATTGCTACCGTGAATGAAATCGCCTTCCCGGCGAACACTCCGGTTCAGTTCAAAGTGACCTCCAACTCCGTAATGAACTCCTTCTTCATCCCACGTCTGGGTAGCCAGATCTACGCGATGGCCGGTATGCAGACTAACCTGCATCTGATCGCGAATGAAGCAGGCACCTATGATGGTATCTCCGCCAGCTATAGCGGCCCGGGCTTCTCAGGTATGAAGTTCAAAGCTATTGCAACGCCAGACCGTGCCGCTTTCGACCAGTGGGTTGAAAAAGCGAAGCAGTCTCCAAACACCATGTCTGACATGGCGGCGTTCGAAAAAGTGGCTGCACCTAGCGAATACAACAAGGTGGAGTACTTCTCTAATGTGAAACCTGATTTGTTCAAAGATGTCATTGGCAAATTTATGGATCACGGCAAGAGCATGGACATGACCCAGCCTGAAGGCGAGCACAGCGCGCATGAAGGTATGGAAGGCATGGACATGAGCCACGCGGAAACCGCTCACTAAGGGGCCGAGGAAGAAAATGTTCGGAAAATTGACACTGGATGCAGTGCCCTACCATGAACCGATTATCGTGGTTACGGTGGCTGCAATTATCATTGGTGGCGCGGCCTTACTGGCCCTGATCACTTACTTCGGTAAGTGGAGCTACCTGTGGAACGAGTGGCTGACTTCGGTTGACCACAAAAAACTCGGTATCATGTACTGCATCGTCGGTATCGTCATGTTAATTCGTGGCTTTGCGGATGCGATCATGATGCGTAGCCAGCAAGCACTCGCTTCTGCGGGTGAAGCCGGCTTCCTGCCGCCGCACCACTACGATCAGATCTTTACCGCTCACGGCGTTATCATGATCTTCTTCGTAGCGATGCCGCTGGTTATCGGTCTGATGAACGTGGTCGTTCCGCTGCAAATCGGCGCGCGCGACGTGGCGTTCCCGTTCCTGAACAACCTGAGCTTCTGGTTCACGGTTGTCGGCGTTATCCTGGTTAACCTGTCACTGGGTGTGGGCGAATTCGCGCAGACCGGCTGGCTGGCATACCCGCCGCTATCAGGAATTGAGTACAGTCCGGGCGTTGGCGTTGACTACTGGATCTGGGCGCTTCAGCTCTCCGGTGTCGGTACCACCCTGACCGGTATCAACTTCTTCGTGACCATTATCAAGATGCGTGCCCCTGGCATGACCATGTTCAAGATGCCGGTATTTACCTGGGCATCTCTGTGCGCCAACATCCTGATTATTGCCTCTTTCCCAATTCTGACCGTCACCATCGCGCTGCTGACCCTGGACCGTTACCTGGGCACCCATTTCTTCACGAATGATATGGGTGGCAACATGATGATGTACATCAACCTGATTTGGGCCTGGGGTCACCCGGAAGTGTACATCCTGGTTCTGCCTGTCTTCGGTGTGTTCTCCGAAATCGCGGCAACCTTCTCGCGTAAACGTCTGTTTGGTTACACCTCTCTGGTGTGGGCAACCGTGTGTATTACCGTTCTGTCGTTCATCGTTTGGCTGCACCACTTCTTCACCATGGGTGCGGGCGCGAACGTAAACGCCTTCTTCGGTATCACTACTATGATTATCGCCATCCCGACCGGGGTGAAGATCTTCAACTGGCTGTTCACCATGTACCAGGGCCGTATCGTGTTCCACTCAGCGATGCTGTGGACCATCGGCTTCATCGTGACCTTCTCCGTAGGTGGGATGACCGGTGTACTGCTGGCGGTACCGGGTGCTGACTTCGTTCTGCACAACAGTCTGTTCCTGATTGCGCACTTCCATAACGTTATCATCGGTGGCGTGGTCTTCGGCTGCTTCGCTGGCGTAACCTACTGGTGGCCAAAAGCGTTCGGCTTCACGCTGAACGAGAAATGGGGTAAACGCGCGTTCTGGTTCTGGATCATCGGCTTCTTCGTGGCATTTATGCCGCTGTACGTGCTGGGCTTCATGGGTATGACCCGTCGTCTGAGCCAGCAGATCGATCCGCAGTTCCACCCAATGCTGATGGTTGCTGCGGGCGGTGCGGTGCTGATTGCCTGCGGTATCGCGTCTCAGCTGATTCAGTTCTACGTGTCTATTCGCGACCGCGATCAGAACCGTGACCTGACCGGTGACCCATGGGGTGGCCGTACGCTGGAGTGGGCGACCTCTTCTCCACCGCCTTTCTATAACTTTGCCATCGTGCCGCAGGTTCATGAACGCGACGCATTCTGGGAAATGAAAGAAAAAGGTGAAGCGTACAAGCAACCTGCTCATTACGAAGAGATCCATATGCCGAAAAACAGCGGTGCGGGCATTGTCATTGCCGCCTTCGCTACGGTATTTGGTTTCGCAATGATCTGGCACATCTGGTGGATGGCGATTGTTGGCTTCGCTGGCATCGTAATCAGCTGGATTGTGAAGAGCTTTGACGAGGACGTGGACTACTACGTACCAGTCCGTGAAGTTGAAAAGCTGGAAAATCAGCATTTCGACGAGATTTCTAAAGCGGGGCTGAAAAATGGCAACTGATACTCTGGCGCACTCAACTGCCCACGCGCATGAACATGCGCACCACGATACAGGACCGACCAAAGTCTTCGGTTTCTGGATCTACCTGATGAGCGACTGCATTCTGTTCTGCTGTCTGTTCGCGACCTATGCCGTTCTGGTGAACGGCACAGCGGGCGGCCCGACCGGCAAGGACATCTTTGAACTGCCGTTCGTTCTGGTTGAAACCGCACTGCTGTTATTCAGCTCTATCACCTACGGCATGGCGGCTATCGCCATGTACAAAAACAACAAGAGCCAGGTTGTCTCCTGGCTGGCGTTGACCTGGCTGTTTGGTGCTGGATTTATCGGGATGGAAATCTATGAATTCCATCACCTGATTATGGAAGGCTTTGGTCCGGATCGCAGTGGCTTCCTGTCCGCGTTCTTCGCGCTGGTCGGTACCCACGGTCTGCACGTGACCTCGGGTCTGATCTGGATGGCAGTACTGATGTTCCAGATCTCCCGTCGCGGCCTGACCAGCACTAACCGTACCCGTATCCTGTGCCTGAGCCTGTTCTGGCACTTCCTGGACGTGGTGTGGATCTGTGTGTTCTCTGTTGTCTATCTGATGGGGGCGATGTAATGAGTCATTCTAACGATCATGGCGCTTCCCATGGCAGCGTAAAAACCTACATGACAGGTTTCATCCTGTCGATCATCCTGACGGTGATCCCGTTCTGGATGGTGATGAGCGGTTCTGCGTCTAAACCGGTTATCCTGGGAGCAATCCTGGTGACCGCGGTGATTCAGATTCTGGTGCATCTGGTTTGCTTCCTGCACATGAACACCAAGTCCGATGAAGGCTGGAACATGACGGCCTTTATCTTTACCGTGATTATCATCGCTATCCTGGTAGTCGGTTCCATCTGGATTATGTGGAACCTCAACTACAACATGATGGTTCACTAAGAGCGGCGAGTATGTTTAAGCAATACCTGCAAGTAACGAAACCAGGCATCATCTTTGGCAACCTGATCTCCGTGATCGGAGGGTTCCTGCTGGCCTCTAAAGGCAGCATTGATTACGCCCTCTTTATTTACACGCTGGTCGGTGTGTCACTGGTTGTTGCGTCCGGTTGTGTATTTAACAACTACATCGACATGGATATCGACAAGAAGATGGAAAGGACCAAAAATCGGGTGCTGGTGAAAGGCCTGATCGCCCCTTCCGTCTCGCTGGTGTACGCCACCTTGCTGGGTATTGCTGGCTTTATGCTGCTGTGGTTTGGTGCTAACCCACTGGCCTGCTGGCTGGGGGTGATGGGGTTCGTGGTCTATGTGGGCGTCTACAGCCTGTATATGAAACGTCACTCCGTCTACGGCACGCTGATTGGTTCTCTCTCCGGCGCTGCGCCGCCGGTGATTGGCTACTGCGCCGTCACGAACGAGTTCGACAGCGGTGCGCTGATCCTGCTGGCTATCTTTAGCCTGTGGCAGATGCCGCACTCCTATGCCATCGCGATTTTCCGCTTTAAGGATTATCAGGCAGCGAACATCCCGGTTCTGCCGGTCGTGAAGGGCATTTCTGTTGCCAAGAACCACATCACGCTTTACATCATCGCCTTTGCCGTGGCAACGCTGATGCTCTCTCTGGGTGGTTACGCCGGGTATAAATATCTGGCGGTAGCGGCTGCGGTGAGCGTCTGGTGGCTTGGCATGGCGCTGCGCGGATACAAAGTGGAAGATGACAAAGTCTGGGCACGTAAGCTGTTTGTGTTCTCCATTGTCGCCATCACTTCTCTGTCCGTGATGATGTCCGTGGATTTCATGGTGCCAGATTCGCACAACCTGCTGACTTACGTCTGGTAAGCGACAACAGGTTAATAAAAGGGTGCTTCGGCACCCTTTTTTATTCACAAAATCAATTAATAACGCATGTAATATTTGTTAAATAAGCCCTTATTTACCCCGCCCCTTCCCCGCACTACACTATGGCCTGCTTTTGAACTGAGGTGGTAATGAACGATTATAAAATGACGCCAGGCGAGCTACGCGCGACCTGGGGCTTAGGGACTGTCTTCTCGCTACGGATGCTCGGCATGTTTATGGTCCTGCCTGTTCTGACCACCTACGGCATGGCGCTGCAGGGGGCGAGCGAGGCATTGATTGGCCTGGCCATTGGCATTTACGGTCTGGCCCAGGCGGTCTTCCAGATCCCGTTTGGCCTGCTCTCTGACCGGGTTGGCCGCAAGCCGCTGATTGTCGGTGGCCTGCTTATTTTTGTTCTGGGCAGTGTGATTGCCGCCCTCTCCCACTCCATCTGGGGAATTATTCTTGGCCGCGCCCTTCAGGGCTCCGGCGCGATTGCTGCCGCCGTGATGGCGCTGTTGTCCGATCTCACCCGCGAACAGAACCGGACTAAAGCGATGGCGTTCATCGGCGTTAGCTTTGGCGTCACCTTCGCCATTGCGATGGTACTGGGCCCGATAATCACCCATGCGCTTGGCCTGCACGCGCTGTTCTGGATGATTGCCGTGCTGGCAACCCTCGGTATTGCCTTAACCCTGTGGGTAGTCCCGGACAGCAAAAACCACGTCCTCAACCGTGAATCGGGAATGGTAAAGGGCTGCTTCAGCAAAGTGCTGGTTGAGCCACGCCTGCTGAAGCTTAACTTCGGCATTATGTGTCTGCACATCCTGCTGATGTCGACCTTTGTCGCCCTTCCCGGCCAGCTGGCCGCTGCGGGCTTCCCGGCAGCCGAGCACTGGAAAATCTATCTGGTCACGATGCTGATTTCATTTGTCTCCGTCGTGCCATTCATTATCTATGCTGAAGTGAAGCGCAAGATGAAGCGCGTCTTTATTGGCTGCGTAGCACTGTTGCTGATAGCTGAGATTGTGCTCTGGGGTGCCGGCCCGCACTTCTGGGAGCTGATTGCCGGCGTGCAGCTGTTCTTCCTGGCGTTTAACCTGATGGAAGCCCTGCTGCCGTCGCTGATCAGCAAAGAGTCCCCTGCCGGTTACAAAGGCACGGCGATGGGCATCTACTCCACCAGCCAGTTCCTCGGCGTGGCCATTGGCGGCTCGCTTGGCGGCTGGGTGGACGGTCTGTTTGACTCTCAAACCGTGTTTCTCGCGGGCGCACTGCTGGCGACAGTCTGGCTGCTGGTCGCCAGTACCATGAAAGAGCCGCGCTACGTGAGCAGCCTGCGGGTAGAAATCCCGGATGATGTTCAGATTAGCGACGCGCTGAAACAGCGTCTGGAAGCAAAAGAGGGTGTGACGGAGGTCCTGATTGTCCCGGAAGAGCGCAGCGCTTACGTCAAGATAGACAGCAAAATGACCAACCGCTTCGAAGTGGAGCAGGCCCTGAAAGCATGAAAAAAGCCCGGTTGAACCGGGCTTTTTGGTATTAATCGCGGAAGTTTTTAAACTGGAACGGTTGTCCCAGATCGCTGCCACGCACCAGCGCCATCACGGACTGCAGGTCATCGCGGGACTTGCCGGTGACGCGAATCTCTTCACCCTGGATCTGCGCCTGCACCTTCAGCTTGCTGTCTTTAATGAGCTTCACGATCTTCTTCTGCACCGCGCTTTCAATGCCCTGCTTCAGTTTAGCTTCAACGAACCAGGTTTTACCGCTGTGCACAAACTCTTCCGGCACATCCAGAGAGGCCCCTTCAATGCCGCGTTTTAAAAGCTTGGCGCGCAAAATGTCGAGCAGCTGATTCACCTGGAAATCAGACTCGCTCAGCACCTTAATGGTCTTATTTGCGTCGTTCAGCTCAAACGACGCCTCAACGCCACGAAAATCGAAACGTGACTCAACTTCGCGGGTTGCGTTCTCAACGCCGTTGCGAACTTCCTGGATATCAACTTCGGAAACAATATCGAAAGATGGCATCTTTTCTTCTCCCTTCACTTTTGTTGCGTTGCATAATACCCGCTACGAGGCATAACTCAACAGAAGCTTAGCTGTATAATTAAGCTGTAACACCTGGCGCAGTTGCAGGTGAGGAGGAACAATGAAAATTACAGTGCTCGGATGCGGAGCGCTTGGTCAGCTATGGCTGACCGCGCTGTGCAAGCACGGACATGAGGTTCAGGGCTGGCTGCGCGTGCCCCAGCCCTATTGCAGTGTAAACCTGATTGGTGAAGACGGAAGCATCTTTAACGAATCCCTCACCGCGAACGATCCCGATTTCCTGGCGCAAAGTGACCTGTTACTGGTGACGCTTAAAGCGTGGCAGGTCTCAGACGCGGTGAAGACGCTGGCTGCGCAACTCCCCTCCACTTCCCCTATACTGCTGCTGCATAACGGCATGGGGACCATTGATGAGCTGAAAAGCGTCCCGCAGCCCCTGCTGATGGCGACAACCACGCAAGCAGCCCGTCGCGACGGCAACATCATCGTGCACGTCGCCAGCGGCGTGACCCATATGGGACCGGCCAGAACACAGGATGGCGACTACAGTTATCTTGCCGATGTGCTGCAGAAGGTGTTGCCGGACGTCGCCTGGCATAACACTATTCGCCCTCAACTCTGGCGCAAGCTTGCCGTGAACTGCGTGATCAATCCGCTGACGGCACTGTGGAACTGCCCGAATGGGGAGCTGAAAAACCATCCGCAGGAGGTTGCATCACTGTGTGCTGAAGTCGCGTCGGTCATTGAGCGGGAAGGTCTGCATACCTCGGCAGAGGATTTGCGCGGTTATGTCGAGCAGGTTATTGAGAGTACGGCAGAAAATATCTCCTCAATGTTGCAGGATGTCCGGGCATTACGCCACACAGAAATCGACTACATTACCGGCTATCTGCTAAAACGTGCCCGAGCACATGGCATCGCCGTGCCGGAAAACGCCCGTTTGTATGACCTGGTTAAACGTAAGGAGAGTGAATATGAGCGCGTCGGCACTGATCTGCCTCGCCCCTGGTAGCGAAGAGACAGAAGCGGTCACCACCATTGATTTGATGGTGCGCGGCGGTATTGAGGTGACGGTCGCCAGCGTTGCCAGCGATGGCAGTCTGGCGGTGACCTGCTCGCGCGGCGTGAAACTGCTTGCGGATGCGCCGCTTGTGCAGGTGGCCGACGGGGATTACGACATCATCGTCCTGCCCGGTGGCCTGAAGGGTGCGGAATATTTTCGCGACAGCCCGCTGCTGGTCGAGACCGTGCGTCAGTTCCACTTATCGGGTCGTATCGTCGCCGCCATCTGTGCCGCCGCCGGAACAGTGCTGGTTCCGCACGATATTTTCCCTATCGGCAATATGACCGGCTACCCCGGTCTGAAGCAGACCATCCCGGAAGACCAGTGGGTGGACAAACGCGTCGTGTGGGATCCACGCGTCAACCTGCTGACCAGCCAGGGCCCCGGCACCGCGATTGATTTTGGTTTGAAGATTATTGACCTGCTGGTCGGGCGCGAAAAAGCGTACGAGGTGGCATCATCGCTGGTGATGCCGGCGGGAATTTATAACTACTATGAAGAGTAGTGCGTAAAAAAGCCGGGTGGCGCCAGGTTAAAGCAAAACGGCAACCAAAGGTTGCCGTTTTTTATGTTTTCTCCCTCTCCCCGCGGGAGAGGGCCGGGGTGAGGGCATCAGGCCGCATTCCCGGGCAAAAAACTACGGGCGATACACCTTCACATTCGCAAAGCCCTGCTCGCGCAGATACAGTGCCTGCAGGCGGCTCATCACCCCACGCTCACACCACAGCAGATACGTTTTGCTCTGGTCGAGATCGCCAAATTTGGTGCTCAGCTTGTAGAACGGCAGCGACACCACTTCAACGCCTTCCACCTGCAGCGGCTTGTCGTCCTGCTCATCAATAGAGCGGATATCCAGAATCGCATCGTTAGCGCCGAAACCGCTTACGGTTTCCACTTCGACGACGTCCTGCTCGGTCTGCTGGGCGATTTCGCGGATATCAATATTGGACGCTTCCGCCACCACTTTATCCAGGATGCTGAAATCGAAGTGCTCTTCTTCGGCTTCGATCTTCGCCTTCACCGCTTTGACGGTCGGGCTTTTTGAGATCACACCGCAGTATTCCGGCATGGTACGGGCAAAATCTTCGGTGCCGATTTCACGTGCCAGATCGATGATGTGCTCTTTATCGTGGGAGATCAGCGGACGCAGGATCAGCGTATCAGAGACGTTGTCGATCAGACGCAGGTTGGTCAGCGTCTGGCTGGAGACCTGCCCCAGCGCTTCGCCGGTGACCAGCGCCTGCACGCCGTAGCGCTCAGCCACTTTGGATGCCGCACGTACCATCATGCGCTTCAGGATAACGCCCATCTGGCCGTCGTCCACTTTCTCAAGAATTTCGCCCACTACCGGCTCGAAGTTGATCGCCACAAAACGCACGCGGTGGGAGCTGCCGAAGCGGTTCCACAGGTAATGCGCGACCTGGCGAACGCCGATTTCATGCGCCGCACCGCCCAGGTTAAAGAAGCAGTAATGGACGCGACAGCCGCGGCGCATCAGCATATAGCTGGAAACGCCGGAGTCGAAGCCGCCGGAGATCAGAGACAAGACATCTTCCTGGGTGCCGATCGGGAAACCGCCGATACCTTCATAACGACCTTTCACCAGCAGCAGGCGATCGTTTTCGATCTCCAGGTTAACCGTCACGTCCGGGTGCGTCAGACGCACGCGCGCAGACTCGACGTGCTGGTTCAAACCGCCGCCAACGTAACGTTCCACTTCAATGGAGCTGAATTCGTGCTTGCCGCGACGTTTCACGCGTACGCAGAAGGTTTTGCCTTCGATCTGATCGCGGTACTGAACCAGCGCTTTCTCGAAGATATCGTGCATATCGCTGAACGGGACGTCTTCCACTTCCAGAATATGGTGGATCCCCGGAATACGGGTCAGCGCGTCGCGAATATCCTGACGTTTGTTTTCGTCTTTCGCACGGACTTCAACGTGGTCCCAGTGGCGCACCACGGCGAGCGTTTCGTCGTAGTGCTTTAATACGTTACGAATGTTCCCGGTGAGAATTTTAATAAAGCGCAAACGCACAGATTGGCTTTTGATGGTGATTTCAGGGAACAATTTAATGATAAACTTCATGGCGGCAATGTTTCTTAGGCAAGCGTATTAAGGCTTGTAATGGAAAAGAGTACAGCAGCCCACACCCGTGGCTGCATCCAGGCGCGCAAGTATACCACCATCGCGCCGCTCCTGTGCACATTGCGCGTTATTTGCTTATCCGCCCGAGTCCGTTACCATGTCGGGGCGAAGAATATAAGAGTCAATTCACTATGCCGAAGAAGAACGACGCACCGGCCAGTTTCGAAACTGCGCTGAGTGAACTGGAGCAAATCGTTACCCGTCTTGAGAGCGGCGATCTCCCGCTGGAAGAGGCGCTCAACGAATTCGAACGTGGCGTGCAGCTGGCGCGACAGGGGCAGGTCAAACTGCAGCAGGCCGAGCAGCGCGTGCAGATCCTGCTTTCCGACAGCGAAGACGCGAAAACTACGCCTTTCACACCGGACGCCGAGTAAATGGATTTTGCCAACGAGCTTCAGGCGCGTGTAGTTCGCGCCAACGACGCCCTGCGCCGTTTTATTGCACCACAGCCTTTTCAGAACACTCCTCTGGTTGAGGCCATGCACTATGGCGCACTCTTGGGTGGAAAGCGCCTGCGCCCGTTCCTGGTGTACGCCACAGGCAATATGTTTGGTATCAGCGATAACACGCTGGACGCCCCGGCTGCCGCCGTTGAGTGCATCCATGCCTATTCGCTGATCCACGATGATTTACCGGCGATGGACGACGACGACCTGCGTCGCGGTCAACCTACCTGCCATATCAAGTTTGGCGAAGCGAATGCCATTCTGGCGGGCGATGCCCTGCAAACGCTGGCGTTCTCTATTTTGAGCGATGCGCCGATGGCGGAAGTGGCTGACCGTGACCGCCTGGCAATGATTTCCGAACTGGCGATGGCCAGCGGCGTGGCCGGCATGTGCGGCGGACAAGCGCTGGATCTTGAAGCGGAAGGACGTCAGGTTAATCTGGAACAGCTGGAGCGTATTCATCGCCACAAAACCGGGGCATTGATTCGTTCTGCCGTTCGCCTGGGCGCGCTGAGCGCGGGTGAACAAGGGCGCAAAGCCTTGCCGACGCTGGACAGATACGCAGAAAGTATCGGTCTGGCATTCCAGGTTCAGGATGACATTCTGGATGTGGTGGGCGATACTGCAACATTGGGTAAACGTCAGGGTGCGGACCAGCAGCTTGGCAAAAGTACCTACCCCGCCCTGCTGGGTCTTGAGCAAGCCCAACGTAAAGCCCGGGATCTGATTGACGATGCCCGCCAGTCGCTAAATGTACTGGCCGCACAATCGCTGGATACCTCGGCACTGGAAGCGCTAGCGGACTATATAATCCAGCGTGATAAATAAACTATATATCTCGATGAGCCTTTGATGAGTTTTGATATTGCCAAATACCCGACACTGGCGTTAGTTGACTCCACCCAGGAGTTGCGTCTGTTGCCGAAAGAGAGCCTGCCGAAGCTGTGCGACGAGCTGCGTCGCTACCTGCTCGACAGCGTAAGCCGCTCAAGCGGCCATTTCGCCTCCGGGCTTGGCACGGTAGAACTGACCGTGGCGCTGCACTATGTCTATAACACGCCGTTCGATCAGCTTATCTGGGACGTGGGCCACCAGGCCTATCCGCACAAAATTCTGACCGGACGTCGCGATAAAATTGGCACCATTCGTCAGAAAGGTGGCCTGCATCCGTTCCCGTGGCGCGGTGAGAGCGAGTATGACGTGCTGAGCGTCGGCCACTCCTCCACCTCCATTTCTGCGGGCATCGGTATTGCCGTTGCCGCCGAAAAAGAGAATAAACAGCGCCGCACCGTCTGCGTGATTGGTGACGGTGCTATCACCGCCGGGATGGCCTTTGAGGCCATGAACCATGCGGGTGATATCAAACCGGACATGCTGGTTATCCTCAACGATAACGAAATGTCGATTTCCGAGAACGTCGGTGCGCTGAACAACCATCTGGCGCAGCTGCTTTCCGGTAAGCTTTACTCCTCGCTGCGTGAAGGCGGTAAAAAAGTCTTTTCCGGCGTACCGCCGATTAAAGAGCTGCTCAAGCGCACCGAAGAACACATCAAAGGCATGGTCGTGCCGGGTACGCTGTTTGAAGAGCTGGGCTTTAACTATATTGGCCCGGTTGACGGCCATGACGTGCTGGGCCTGGTCACCACCCTCAAGAACATGCGCGACCTGAAAGGCCCGCAGTTCCTGCATATCATGACCAAAAAAGGGCGTGGCTACGAACCGGCGGAAAAAGATCCGATCACCTTCCACGCGGTACCAAAATTCGACCCGTCCAGCGGCTGTCTGCCAAAAAGCAGCGGCGGTATGCCGAGCTATTCCAAAATCTTCGGCGACTGGCTGTGTGAAACCGCCGCGAAAGACAACAAGCTGATGGCGATCACCCCGGCCATGCGTGAAGGCTCCGGCATGGTGGAGTTCTCCAGAAAATACCCTGACCAGTATTTTGACGTGGCGATTGCCGAGCAGCATGCGGTGACGTTCGCAGCGGGCCTGGCCATTGGCGGTTACAAGCCGGTGGTCGCTATCTATTCTACCTTCCTGCAGCGCGCCTACGATCAGGTGATTCATGACGTGGCCATCCAGAAGCTGCCGGTGCTGTTTGCGATCGACCGTGCGGGCATCGTCGGCGCTGACGGTCAGACGCACCAGGGCGCATTCGATCTGTCGTTCCTGCGCTGTATTCCGGATATGGTCATCATGACGCCAAGCGACGAAAACGAATGTCGTCAGATGCTGTTTACCGGCTATCACTATCAGGATGGCCCTAGTGCGGTGCGCTACCCACGCGGCAATGCGTTGGGCGTTGAGCTGAAACCCCTGGAAAAACTGACGATCGGTAAAGGTCTGGTGAAACGTCGCGGTGAGAAAGTGGCGATCCTGAACTTCGGTACGCTGATGCCAGAAGCTGCGAAGGTCGCTGAAACGCTAAACGCTACCCTGGTGGATATGCGCTTCGTGAAGCCGCTCGACGAATCTCTGATTTTGAATTTGGCCGAGACGCATGACGTGCTGGTCACCCTGGAAGAAAACGCCATCATGGGCGGTGCGGGAAGCGGCGTGAACGAGGTGCTGATGGCAAACCGCAACGTCGTGCCGGTGTTGAACCTCGGCCTGCCGGATCATTTCATTCCTCAGGGTACCCAGGATGAAGCCCGTGCGGCTATTGGCCTGGACGCCGCCGGTATTGAAGCCAAAATCCGCGCCTGGCTGGACTAATCCCTCCCCTTTTTCGCTCCTGCTATGCTTAAACGTATTGTTTAAACAGCAGGAGCGGAACCATGCAATACACCACATTAGGAAAAACCGACCTTAAGGTTTCCCGGCTTTGCCTGGGCTGTATGACTTTTGGCGAGCCCGAACGAGGGAACCACGCCTGGACGTTGCCGGAAGAGAGTAGCCGTCCGATTATTAAACGCGCTATCGAGGGCGGCATTAACTTCTTCGACACCGCCAACAGCTACTCCGACGGCAGCAGCGAGGAGATTGTCGGTCGTGCCCTGCGTGACTTTGCGCGTCGGGATGACATTGTGGTCGCCACCAAGGTGTACTACCCGTCAGGTGACCTGACTCAGGGCCTTTCTCGCGCGCAGATCCTGCGCTCTATTGATGACAGCCTTAGACGCCTGAACATGGATTACGTCGACCTGCTGCAAATTCACCGCTGGGATTACAACACGCCGATCGAGGAGACGCTTGAAGCGCTCAACGAGGTGGTGAAAGCCGGTAAAGCTCGCTATATCGGCGCGTCGTCTATGCATGCGTCGCAGTTTGCACAGGCGCTGGATCTCCAGGCGCAGCACGGCTGGGCGCGTTTTGTCACCATGCAGGATCACTACAACCTGATCTATCGTGAAGAAGAACGTGAGATGCTGCCACTGTGCTATCAGGAGGGCGTGGCGGTGATCCCGTGGAGCCCGCTGGCGCGCGGACGTTTAACCCGTCCATGGGGAGAAACCACGGCTCGTCTGGTCTCAGATGAAGTCGGAAAAAATCTCTACGACGGTACAGAAGCCAGCGATGCGTTAATTGCCGAACGCTTAGCCGGGATTGCCGACGATACGGGAGCCACCCGCGCACAGGTGGCGCTGGCGTGGCTGCTGAGTAAGCGCGGGGTCGCGGCACCGATTATCGGGACGTCCAGGGAAGAACAGCTGGATGAACTGCTGAGTGCAGTGGATTTATCCCTGACGCCGGAGCAGATTGCCGAGCTCGAAACGCCGTATCAGCAGCATCCGGTGGTGGGGTTTAAATAAGCCCTCATTCTAACCCTGTCCCAAAGGGCTGGGGTGAGGGGGAACATACGGCTGTGGTGGTCATTCCGTTCACTTTATGTTCCTTGCTACTCTGTAACGACATGACCAGTGAACGTGCCAGGGTGGCTCAATCGCCACCACCCTGGCAACCCGGGCTCCCGGCGGTAAATCGCCGCTTCGCGGTGCCTTCGGCTTATTCCTTCCGGCTTATCGGGTACGGGCGGAGGTAACGTCCCTGTAAAGCCCGCCCTCTCGGCGCATCCATGCGCCTCGCCCCGGCCTTACGGAAACGCCTCAGCGATTTACAGCCGGACCAGAGCATCGCTGAAAGCCTTACATCGTTCTTAAATAACCTTATTGCTGCTTAAAAATGGGAGAGGGAACGAAATCCGTAGGCCGGGTAAGGCGGAGCCGCCACCCGGCAATACAGAGCGCACAAAATTAACTGAAGTGATCGTACCCTTTCCAGTCGAGCGTGACCGGGGCACCGTCCTGCACAAACTTCAGCCCTTCGCTCTCCGGCATGATCTGCCCGATGCAGGTAAATTTCGCGCCGAGATGCGCTAACGCCACATCCAGCGTGCCACGGTTCAGCTCAGGTACCGTGAAGCACAGTTCGTAATCCTCACCACCGGAAAGCGCCCAGCGCAGGGCCTGCTCAGGCTCCACGTGGCGAAGCAGTTGCTCTGATAGCGGGAACAGATCCAGGTCGATGCGCGCGCCCACGCCGCTGGCCTTCAGAATATGGCCAAGATCGGAGATCAGCCCGTCGGAGAGATCGATAGCCGAGCTTGCCCGTTCCCGTAGCGCCTGCCCATGCAGAATACGCGGGGTGGGTCGCAGATGGCGTTTCACCAGATACGCCGCGTCGTCAGCATCCTTCACGGTCAAGCGATCCTGAAGAATAGCCAGCCCCGCAGCGCTGTCTCCCGGTGTACCGGTCACGTAGATCCAGTCACCTGGTTTTGCGCCCGAGCGTTTGAGCGCCCGACCGAGGGGCACATAGCCATGGATCGCCAGCGTCATCGACAGCGGCCCTGCAGTAGTATCACCGCCAATCAGCTGCATATCGTAGTAGTTCAGCTGTTCAAACAGCGCATCGCTAAAGGCTTCAAGCCAGGTTTCATCGACCTCGGGCAGCGTCAGGGCCAGCGTTAGCCATGCCGGATCGGCACCCATCGCGGCCAGATCGCTGACGTTGACCGCCAGCGCTTTATACGCCAGATCGGCAGGATCGATATCGGGTAAAAAATGACGTCCGCACACTAAGGTGTCGGTGCTGATTGCCAGCGTCTGTTTTTCGGGAATATTGAGAAGTGCACAGTCATCGCCAATGCCGGTTTCAACATCAAGACGAGAGGTTCTGACACGGTCGAAATAACGGGCAATCAGGGAGAATTCGCCGCATGCCATACGTTATGCCTCAGCAAATAAAAGAAAAAACCGGAGCCGCACTGCCTGTCAGGCAATGCAGGACTCCGGTTTGCGGATCACTTTTTGTGGGGACGGATCGCAGGTGCAGCTTTATCAAGAACGCCGTTAACAAATTTGTGGCTGTCTTCAGCGCCGAAGGTTTTTGCCAGTTCGATCGCTTCGTTGATGGCCACTTTGTACGGCACATCATCACGTTTAGACAGCTCAAACAGCGCGATACGCAACACTGCTTTTTCCACCTGACCCAGCTCTTCGAGCAGACGGGACAGGTATGGCTTCATCAGACCATCGAGATACGCGCTATTAGTCGCCACTCCCGACAGCAGTTCACGGAAGTACAGAACATCGACGTCTTTCACGTCCTGTTCTGACAGGAACTGGTACTCAACATCGGCGATGTCGTTGTGGGACAACTGCCAGGAGTAAAGTGCCTGAACGGCACATTCACGGGCGCGGCGACGAGCAGCAGGTTTCACGGAATTCCCCTTACAAAAAAATCAGGCCTTGATGGCTTTCAATACATTGATCATTTCAAGCGCGGTCAGTGCAGCTTCTGCACCTTTGTTACCGGCTTTGGTGCCAGCACGTTCGATGGCTTGTTCAATACTTTCGGTGGTCAGCACGCCGAACGCGACAGGAATTTCAGCATCCTGCGCAACGTGTGCCAGACCATTGCTTGCACCGCCCGCAACGTATTCGAAGTGCGCAGTGCCGCCACGAATAACAGTACCCAGCGCGATCACCGCGTCGTATTTACCGGTTTTCGCCAGCGCGCCCGCTGCCAGTGGCAGCTCGTAAGCGCCTGGAACCCAAACAACGGTAATGTTCTCATCTTTCACCTGACCGATACGTTTCAGGGCGTCAATCGCACCTTCCAGCAGGCTGTCGTTGATGAAGTTGTTGAAACGCGCAATGGTGATGGCGACGCGAGCGTCCGGGGTAGCTACAGCAGCTTCAATAATGTTCATACTCTTCCTTTACGGGTTCATTTGGCCCCGCAGGGGGGCGGATTTTATCATAATACTTTGCGCACTGCTTCCCTATTTCAGGAGCAATTACGCTGTCGTTAAATGGAGGCAGACATCCGGGCCTACAGGACGAATCTCGCTGAATGTGAGTTGCGGTGCGTCGGCCAGTTTTTCAAGGCCAGGCAGCACAAACAGGCCGCGCGCGTCGTGGCCTAACAGTTTAGGCGCAACGTATACAATCAGTTCATCCACCAGCCCGGCCTGCAACAGCGCACCCGCGAGCGTGGGTCCCGCTTCTACCCAGATGCTGTTCACCTGCTGCTTGCCGAGCAGCATCATCAGCACCACTAAGTCGAGGCGACCGTTGTGCTCAGGTACCATAATGCTACGCACGCCCTCTGGCCATTCGCGCGTATCTTCTTTGGTACGGGCAATCCAGGTTTCACCCGGCTGCTGCACGATGCGATGTTCCGGCGTTATGCGGTTCTGGCTATCAATGACAATACGCAGCGGCTGACGCAGGTTCTCCTGCGGGTAAAGCGCCTGAGTATCGGCATTCAGTTCGTCCCAGCGCACGGTCATAGCCGGATCGTCAGCCAGAACGGTTTCACTGCTGGTGAGGATAGCATGGCTTTGCGCGCGAAGACGTTGCACATCGCGCCTTGCCTGGGGCGAGGTGATCCACTGGCTTTCACCGTTTGCCATCGCCGTACGACCGTCCAGCGAGGCGCCCAGCTTAAGCTGGATATACGGGAACCCGGTGCGCATGCGCTTCAGAAAGCCTTTGTTGATCGCTTCGGCGTCCTGCATCATCAGCCCATGACTGACGTCAATGCCTTCCTGCTGCAGGCGATACAGACCGCGTCCGGCAACCTGCGGATTCGGATCCTGCATCGATGCCACCACGCGGGAAACCCCCGCAGCAATCAGCGCGTCGCAGCACGGTGGGGTACGCCCGTGGTGGCTGCAGGGCTCCAGCGTTACGTAGGCGGTGGCACCGCGTGCCTTCTCACCTGCCATCCGCAACGCATGGACCTCGGCGTGCGGCTCGCCGGCACGATAGTGGAACCCCTCCCCCACGATCTCGCCATCTTTAACGATCACGCACCCGACGTTCGGATTGGGATGGGTAGTAAAACGCCCGCGCTGCGCCAGCTTCATGGCTCGCGCCATGTAAATCTCATCCTGCATGAGCTTAATCCTGTAAGCGGGCGATCTCTTCGCCAAACTCTTTGATATCTTCGAAACTGCGGTAGACAGAGGCGAAGCGGATATAGGCGACCTTATCGAGCTTTTTCAGCTGCTCCATCACCAGGTTGCCGATCATCTTGCTTGGCACCTCGCGCTCGCCCAGACCACGAAGATAAGATTTTATGTGGTTTAACGCCATTTCGACGTCATCCGCGCTGACGGGACGTTTTTCCAGGGCCTTCAGCATCCCGCTACGCAGCTTCTCTTCGTTAAACGGCTCGCGCACATCGTTACTTTTTACCACGCGCGGCATTACCAGCTCAGCAACCTCAAAGGTCGTAAAACGCTCGTTGCACACCAGACACTGCCGACGACGGCGTACGGATGACCCTTCGCCTACAAGACGCGAGTCGATGACTTTGGTATCCACAGCGGAGCAGAATGGGCAATGCATACGGTATCCCTGTTATCCGGTTAACTGAGTTTCATTTTACCCTGATCTGGCCTGACAACAAAGGAAGAGCTTTTTGAGACAAAGGATCTATGTCTGACGGCACGTTGCTGGCTACCATTAGGGAGATCCGTTATTTCAAGGAAATAAACGCTATGACAAGACGTTACCTGAGAATTTTACTGGTGGGGAGCCTCTTCACCCTCAGTGCCTGTGCACAGCAAACCGAAGTCCGTCAGATGAAACAGAGTGTGAATACACTTAATACGGCGATGGACAAACTGAACAAAGAAACGGTGAAGATCACCCAGCAAAACGCGCTGAACGCCAAATCCAGCAGCGGGGTATACCTGCTGCCTGGCGCGAACACACCTGCGCGGCTGAATAGCCAGATTGGCACGCTGAAAATGTCGCTGGTCAATGTGGCAGCGAATGCAGATGGTACGCGCGCAACATTGCGCATTCAGGGAGAATCCAACGATCCGCTGCCCGCTTTTAGCGGCACCGTTGAGTGGGGACAGATCCAGGGCACGACGGAGAATTACCAGGAAGTGAACGTGAAGAACCAGCTCTTCACCGCCCCGGCCAGCGTTTTAGCGCCCAGTGATGTGGATATTCCGCTGCAGTTAAGCGGCCTTACGCCAGAACAGTTAGGCTTTATCCGCATTCACGACATCCAACCCGCCGCGCAGTAAACCCTTCCTTCTGAGCGGAGTGAAATGTCACTCCGCTAACATTTACATTTCGTATGGATTGGCAACATAAATGATTGCCGCTACAATCCCGGCCGTTTAAAGTACGCAAACGTGAACGCAATCGATTACGCGTGTGATAGATATGTGAAACAACACATATTTTTGTGAGCAAGGATTCCTATAATAGGCTCCGCAGAAACACGAAATATTTAGAAACGCAATTCGCGCATTTTTCACTCCCGGAAGGGAATTTCAATCAGTGGCATGATTATGAAAAAAACATTACTCGCAGCTGGCGCCGTGCTGGCACTGTCCTCCTCTTTCACTGTTAACGCAGCGGAAAACGACAAACCACAATATCTCTCCGACTGGTGGCACCAGAGCGTTAACGTGGTTGGTAGCTATCACACCCGTTTCGGACCACAGATCCGCAACGACACCTACCTGGAATACGAAGCATTTGCCAAGAAAGACTGGTTTGATTTCTACGGCTACATGGATGCTCCGGTCTTCTTCGGCGGTAACACCGATGCAAAAGGTATCTGGAACCACGGTTCTCCGCTGTTTATGGAAATCGAACCACGCTTCTCTATCGACAAGCTGACCGGTACCGATCTGAGCTTTGGTCCGTTCAAAGAGTGGTACTTCGCAAACAACTACATCTACGATATGGGCCGCAACAAGTCCGGTCGTCAGAGCACCTGGTACATGGGTCTGGGTACGGACATCGATACTGGCCTGCCAATGAGCCTGTCCCTGAACGTTTATGCTAAGTACCAGTGGCAGAACTACGGTGCGGCAAACGAAAACGAGTGGGACGGCTACCGTTTCAAAGTGAAATACTTTGTGCCAATCACTCAGCTGTGGGGCGGCAACCTGAGCTATATCGGCTTCACCAACTTTGACTGGGGCTCAGACCTGGGCGATAACGACTTCCGCGATCTGAACGGTAAGAAAGCACGTACCAATGATTCTATCGCGTCCAGCCACATCCTGGCGCTGAACTACGATCACTGGCACTATTCCGTGGTTGCGCGTTACTGGCACAACGGTGGTCAGTGGAACGACGATGCCAGCCTGAACTTCGGCAACGGCGATTTCAGCGTTCGTTCTACCGGATGGGGTGGCTACCTGGTCGTGGGTTACAACTTCTAACCCGTGCGGGACTGTGCGGGCTGATGCCCTCACCCTGCCCCTCTCCCACAGGGAGAGGGAACAAATACTAAAAACGGCAACATACGTTGCCGTTTTGCTTTTACCTCGCCGCCGGGCAAAAAAGCCAGCTCAAGAGCTGGCTTTTTATTGCTTAACCTTGCGCAAAAAATCCGCCAGAGACCTGTCCGCACTTTCGCTAAACCGTCTCTCCGTCTGCACGATATTGAGACATCTGTCGAGTCGGAAACAGCGATAGTCATCGCGCCGTTCACACCACGCCGCCAGCAGCCAACGCTCTCCCCAGAAGAACAAGCCCAGCGGCTGAACCTCACGCTTTGAAAGCTGCCCGGCTTCATCACGGTAATGCAACGCCAGCACGTGCTGGGCGGAAATTGCCTGATGAATCATGTCAAAATCGCTGCGGGAGTGGCTTTGCATGCAGAAATCCGGGGCATAAATCCGCGTCTGCTCCGCCTTTCGACGACTCTCCTCAGGCAGGATCGCCAGCACTTTCTCCTGGGCCGACTCCAGCTCGCGCGACAGCGATTCTCCTCCCCAGGTCTTGAGCAGGCGAATTGCGACGATCAGCGCCTCAGACTCCTTATTTGTCAGCATCAGAGGCGGCAGATCAAAACCCGACATCAGCCGGTATCCGCTTCCCGCTTCGCCTTCCACCGGCACGCCGGAGAGCGACAGATCGCGGATATCGCGGTAGACCGTGCGCTCGGAGACGCCAAGCCTGTCCGCCAGATGCGCTGCCGTCGTCAGACGCCTGCCCCGCAGGATTTGCACAATCTGAAACAAACGGTCAGCGCGTCGGGTCATATCGTATTACGCTCTCAGGCAGGTTGATGGAGGCCGACGCGGTTACCTTCGCTGTCGATAAACAAAGCAATGGTGCCAATACCATCCGGCAGTTCCAGCGGGCCAAACACGCACTCGCCGCCCGCGGAGGCAATGCGATCGAGCGTAGCCGTCAGGTTATCCGTATGCAGATAGATAATAGCGCCCTGCTGCGACGGCGAAACGCCCTCAAATTTTGCCAGCGCGCCGCCGGTGGCCGGATCGTCATGCGGGAATACCGCGAGCTCTGCCATGTCCATTTTCTCACGTCTCAGCTGGACCTGCATGACTGGCTCATAAAATTTGATGGCGCGATCCATATCTACCACGGGAATTTCAAACCAGTTAATCACACTTTTCATACATCCTCCTGACTGTTGTTTGGGTTCGAAAAGAGTCTACGACAGGGCTCCTGACAGCATACTGTCAGGAGTGTTTGTCAGGAGTGTTTGTCAGGAGCAGATAAAAAAAATCCCGGTCAACCGACCGGGATTTCGATAACACGCTATTCGACGCCTTACGGCAGAATGGACGGCTGATCCGCCCCTTCTTTCTCAACCTTCTGCTGGAGCAGGTGCTCGCGCTTCATGCCGAGTTTCAATGCCAGTGCGGATGCGACGTAGATAGACGACGCCGTACCGATGGAGACACCAATCAGCATGGTCAGCGAGAAGCCTTCCAGTACCGGGCCACCGAACAGGAACAGCATCAGGATCACCATCAAAGTGGTACCGGAGGTGATCAGGGTACGGTGCAGCGTCTGGGTCAACGACACGTTAAAGATTTCGTACGGCGTACCGCGACGGATCTTACGGAAGTTTTCACGGATACGGTCAGATACCACGATACTGTCGTTCAGTGAGTAACCGATAACGGACATCAGAGATGCCACGATGGTCAGGTCAACCTCAATGTGGAACAGCGACAGAACCCCCATGGTGATCACCACGTCGTGCGCCAGGGCGATAACCACCCCGGCCGCCAGTCGCCACTCGAAGCGGAAACCGACGTACACCAGGATGGAGATCAGCGCCACCAGCAGCGCCATTGCACCGGTCTGCGCCAGGTCCGCACCCACGCTCGGGCCGACAAACTCAATACGCTTGACCGCCGCGTTCTGGCTGGTTGTTTCGTTAATCACGTTAACAACCTTGCTGCCTAGCTCCTGGCTGCCGTTAGCATCGTGTACCGGCGGCATACGCACCATGATGTCACGGCTGCTGCCGAAGTTCTGCAGCAGCGGCTCTTCAAAGCCGGCTTTCTGCAGAGACAGACGCATCTGGTCCATATCGACCGGTTTTTCCAGGGAGATCTCGATAACCGTACCACCGGTGAAATCCAGACCCCAGTTAAAGCCTTTCACGCCCATAACGACGATGGACAGAATCAGCAGTAAACCTGAAATGCCGAAGGCCCAGTAGTCCCAGCGCATAAAGTCCCAGACTTTACGGCCATGGTTCAATTGTTCAACAGTATATTCCTGTGCCACAACGCACTCCTCAGATAGACAGCTTTTTGACGCGCTTGCCGCCGTACAGCAGGTTCACGATGGCACGGGTGCCGACAATAGCGGTAAACATTGACGTTGCGACACCGATACCGGTAGTAATCGCAAAGCCTTTGATCGCGCCAGTACCCACTGCATACAGGATAAGAACCTTAATCAGTGTTGTTACGTTCGCATCGAAAATAGAGCTGAACGCGCCTTTATAACCTTCGTCAATCGCCTGCTGAACAGAGCGACCGTTGCTCAACTCTTCTTTGATACGTTCGTTAATCAGTACGTTGGCGTCGACCGCCACCGCAAGGGTCAGAACGATACCCGCAATCCCCGGCATGGTCAGCGTCGCCCCTGGCAGCAGGGACATAATGCCGATGATCAGCACCAGGTTGGCGACCAGCGCACTGGTCGCAATCAGACCAAACTTCTTATAGAAGAAGATCATGAAGAGGATAGAGACCACCAGACCGGCCAGACACGCTTCCAGACCCTGTTGGATGTTCTGCATCCCCAGCGTTGGACCAATGGTACGTTCTTCAACAATCTGAATTGGCGCAATCAGCGCACCGGCACGCAGCAGCAGAGAGAGCTGACGCGCTTCGTTCGGGTTGCTAATACCGGTAATACGGAAGCTGTTACCCAGACGAGACTGGATATTGGCGATGTTAATCACCTCTTCCTCTTTCACCAGCACTGCACGACCGTTCGCATCTTTCTTACCGCTGTCTTTGTACTCCACGAACAGGGTGGCCATCGGTTTACCGATGTTGTCCTTGGTGAAGTTAGACATGATGTTACCACCCGCGCTATCCAGCGAGATGTTAACCTGCGGCTGGTTGTATTCGTCCTGGCTGGAAGTGGAGTCGGTAATATGGTCACCAGTCAGAATGACGCGTTTGTACAGCACAACGGGCTGACCTTCGCGGGTCTGTTTCACTTCGGAGTCACCCGGAATACGGCCTGCTGCGGCAGCGGACTGATCGACGTTAGAGTTAACCAGACGGAATTCCAGCGTTGCGGTCGCACCCAGAATCTCTTTCGCACGCGCAGTGTCCTGAATACCCGGCAGTTCAACCACGATACGGTCAGCACCCTGACGCTGTACCAGCGGCTCAGCCACGCCCAGTTGGTTTACACGGTTACGCAGAATGTTGATGTTCTGCTGAACGGCATATTCACGCGCTTCTTTCAGACGCGCATCGGTCATCACCGCGCGCAGCTGGTTGCTGCCCTGAGAGGTGATGACCAGGTCACGGTGACGTTGGGTCAGGTAATCTACAGCCTGATCGCGCGCCGCACTGTCGCGGAACGTGATGCTCATACCGTAGTTATCTTCTTTACGCACGGTAGTGTAAGGGATGCCTTTGTCGCGCAGATCGCTGCGCAGGCTGTCGATATTCTGTTCCTGCAGCTTGCCGAGCGCGGTATCCATATCCACTTCCATCAGGAAGTGAACACCACCACGCAGGTCAAGACCCAGTTTCATCGGCTCTGCGTTCAGCGCAGCCAGCCAACGCGGGGTTGCAGGAGCAAGGTTAAGCGCCACGACATATTTGTCACCCAGCACGCCCATCAGCGCTTCGCGAGCGCGGAGCTGCGTGTCGGTGGTGTCGAAGCGAGCAAGAATTGCACCCTCTTCCAGAGCCACAGACTTAGCGGTAATTTTTTCTTCTTGTAACGTTTTCTGGACCTGGATCAGCGTTTGCTCACTGGCGGCGACACCGCGCGCGCCAGTGATTTGAACGGCCGGATCCTCACCATACAGGTTGGGAAGCGCGTACAGCAGGCCGACGAGAATCACGACGACCAGCATGATGTACTTCCACAAAGGATAACGGTTTAACACGGCAGTTCCCTTTGGGAAAAGTTGGGATTACAGCGCCTTCATGGTGCCTTTCGGCAGAACGGCAGCTACGAAGTCACGTTTGATAACCACTTCAGTGGTGTCGTTCAGGGCGATTGCAATGTAGCCACTTTCAGCCACTTTGGTTACGCGACCGACCAGACCACCGTTGGTCAGCACTTCATCGCCTTTCGCGATGGAGTCCATCAGCTTTTTGTGCTCTTTGGTACGCTTCTGCTGTGGGCGGAGGATCATGAAGTAGAAGATCAGACCGAACACAACCAGCATCAGGATCAGAGACATCGGGCTGCCCTGCGCCGGAGCACCTGTTGCCGCTACCGCATCAGAAATAAAAAAGCTCATTCAAATTCCCTCATTATTAAAATTAATCAACGTTCAACGGTGGAACATCCCGCCCCTGACGTTGGTAGAAATCGGTCACGAAGCTCTCTAATTTACCCTCTTCGATAGCCTTACGTAAACCAGCCATTAAGCGCTGATAATAACGAAGATTATGAATGGTATTGAGACGCGCGCCCAAAATCTCGTTGCAACGATCGAGATGATGCAGATACGCGCGGGAATAATTGCGACAGGTATAGCAATCGCACTCGGAATCGAGCGGGCTGGTGTCACTCTTATGCTTCGCGTTACGGATTTTCACCACGCCGTCAGTCACGAACAGATGACCGTTACGTGCGTTACGGGTTGGCATGACGCAGTCGAACATATCGATGCCGCGACGTACGCCTTCCACCAGATCTTCTGGTTTACCCACCCCCATCAGGTATCGTGGTTTATCCGCCGGGATTTGCGGGCAGACATGCTCCAGAATGCGGTGCATATCTTCCTTCGGCTCACCCACAGCCAAACCGCCGACAGCGTAGCCATCAAAACCTATCTCTACCAGACCTTTAACGGAGATATCGCGTAAATCTTCGTAAACGCTGCCCTGGATAATGCCGAACAGCGCATTTTTGTTCTGCAGGGAGTCAAAACGGTCGCGGCTACGCTTCGCCCAACGCAGAGACATCTCCATAGAGCGTTTCGCGTAGTCCCAGTCAGCCGGGTATGGCGTACATTCGTCGAAGATCATCACGATGTCAGAACCGAGATCGTACTGAATCTCCATCGACTTTTCTGGATCGAGGAAAATCGGATCGCCGTTGATCGGGTTACGGAAGTGAACGCCCTGCTCGGTGATCTTGCGGATATCCCCCAGGCTGAAAACCTGGAAACCGCCGGAATCGGTCAGGATTGGGCCTTTCCACTGCATGAAGTCGTGCAGGTCACCGTGCAGCTTCATGATCTCCTGACCCGGGCGCAGCCACAGGTGGAAGGTGTTACCGAGGATAATTTGTGCGCCAGTGGCTTCAACTTCTTCCGGCGTCATCCCTTTTACGGTGCCGTACGTACCCACAGGCATAAACGCGGGGGTTTCCACCACGCCGCGATCAAACACCAGACGACCGCGACGCGCGCGGCCATCGGTGGTATCGAGTTCAAATTTCATTTTTTCTCCGACGTCAGAAAAACAGTCCAACGTTGTCATACGGTGCCGCGGACTTATTCCCCGACACGCTCATTCAAAGCCTGCGGATTGTACGTGATAAACATCGCGTCCCCGTAGCTAAAAAAGCGATATTTTTGTTCTACCGCAGACTTGTAAGCATTCATCGTATGCTGATAACCCGCAAACGCGGAAACCAGCATAATCAGCGTCGATTCAGGCAGATGGAAGTTGGTCACCAGCGCATCAATGACTTTGTACTGGTAGCCCGGGTAGATAAAGATCTGCGTATCGCCAAAGAACGGCTCGATGAGACCCGTTTTCGCGGCCTGTGCAGCGCTCTCCAGCGAACGGACTGAAGTCGTGCCTACCGCAACCACGCGGTTTCCGCGCGCTTTCGCCGCCAGCACCGCGTCCACCACCTCCTGAGGCACTTCGGCATACTCAGAGTGCATGATGTGGTCTTCAATGCTGTCTACGCGCACCGGCTGGAACGTACCCGCGCCGACGTGCAGCGTCACGAACGCCATCTCAACGCCCTTCGCGCGCAGTTTTTCCAGCAGCGGTTCATCAAAGTGCAGGCCCGCCGTCGGCGCCGCGACCGCGCCAGGTTTCTGGCTGTAGACGGTCTGGTACAGCTCGCGATCGGCCTCTTCGTCCGGGCGTTCAATATACGGCGGCAGCGGCATATGGCCGATGGCGTTAAGGATATCGAGGACCGTGCGCTCGTCCTGGAATTCCACCTCAAACAGCGCGTCGTGACGCGCGGTCATGGTCGCTTTAATGCTCTCGTCATCGCCCAGCAGCAGTTCTGCGCCCGGCTTCGGCGCTTTAGAGGCGCGAATATGTGCCAGAATACGTTTATCATCGAGCATACGTTCGACCAGCACTTCAATCTTGCCGCCGCTGGCCTTACGGCCAAACAGACGCGCCGGGATCACGCGGGTGTTGTTAAAGACCAGCAGATCGCCAGGGTTGAGCTTGTCGAGCAAATCGGTGAAAGTACCGTGCGTCAGCTCGCCCGTTGGCCCATCCAGCGACAGTAAGCGACAGCTGCTGCGCTCAGGCATGGGATAGTGAGCAATCAGGGATTCAGGTAGTTCAAAGGAGAAATCGGCGACGCGCATGACGTATACTCGTGACTTAAAAACAGGCGGCATAGTCTAGTGCTCACACCCTTTTGCTGCAACAATTAGCCGCCCCCGGACAAATAAAACGCATGAATTTTCTCGCTCACCTGCATCTCGCTCACCTCGCTGACAGCTCCCTTTCCGGCAATTTGCTGGCCGATTTCGTGCGCGGCAACCCTGCAGAAGACTATTCCCCTGAGGTTGTCGACGGCATCTTTATGCACCGCCGCATTGATGTCATCACCGATAACCTGCCCGAGGTCACGGAAGCCAAAGCGTGGTTCCGCCCTGAGACTCGCCGCGTTGCGCCGATCACGCTGGATGTGATGTGGGACCATTTCCTGTCTCGCCACTGGGAACAGCTCTCCCCGTCGCTACCGTTGCCAGAGTTTGTGCGCTACGCCCATGCACAGGTGTCGGTCATTTTGCCCGACTCACCGCCGCGCTTTGTCAATCTGAACAACTATTTGTGGTCAGAACGCTGGCTGGAGCGCTATGGTGAGATGGCTTTTATCCAGAACGTCCTGAATGGCATGGCCAGCCGCCGGCCGCGTCTGGATGCGCTGCGTGACTCCTGGTATGACCTGGATGCACACTATGACGCGCTGGAGACGCAATTCTGGCAGTTCTATCCGCGCATGATGGCGCAAGCGAAAAACAAACAGCTGTGACAGATTTACATTGATAGGTAAAAGCTGGCGGAACGATTGTCACCACCTCTTTGTCTTATCCATGAACACTCTCTATACTGGCTCGCGTTGCGTTCCAAATAACCTTAGTATCTACAGGAGAATCATATGGTTCTGGTAACTCGTCCGGCTCCGGATTTTACAGCTGCAGCAGTTCTGGGCAACGGTGAAATCGTTGAAAACTTCAACTTCAAACAGCACACCAATGGTAAAGCGACCGTTCTGTTCTTCTGGCCAATGGACTTCACCTTCGTTTGCCCGTCTGAGCTGATCGCCTTCGACAAACGTTATGAAGAATTCCAGAAGCGTGGCGTGGAAGTGGTTGGCGTCTCCTTCGACTCTGAATTTGTACACAACGCATGGCGTAACACCCCTGTCGACAAAGGCGGCATCGGTGCGGTGAAATACGCAATGGTTGCGGACATCAAACGCGAAATCCAGCAGGCTTACGGTATCGAACATCCGGACGCTGGCGTTGCACTGCGCGGTTCTTTCCTGATCGACGCAAACGGCATCGTTCGTCACCAGGTTGTTAACGATCTGCCGCTGGGTCGTAACATCGACGAAATGCTGCGCATGGTTGACGCGCTGCAGTTCCACGAAGAGCACGGCGAAGTGTGCCCGGCTCAGTGGGAAAAAGGTAAAGAAGGTATGGCTGCTTCCCCAGACGGCGTAGCAAAATACCTGTCTGAGAACGTATCCAGCCTGTAATCGGCACGGTTTACGAAGAAGGCCCGCACATGCGGGCCTTTTTTTATGCTTTACGCTGCGTCTCTCGCCAGATGCGCCAGGCCATGAGCGCCAGCAGGAACACGCCCACAATCAGCACGCTCCACACCAGCAGCGCGTTCATCCGGCTCTCCTGCTCGCCCGCAGAAGTGGCGGTCAAACGCGCCTCACCGCCCAACGCGACATCATCCACAATATCGGCCTGCGGCAGATTCGCCATATCATAGGTTTTGCGCAGGTCGGCGGGGATCAGCATGTCAGGTTCCAGGTTTGCTGGTTTTGCCGCCCCGTTTCCCCAGGCGAGCACGTACGGTGCTTTCCCCTGCGCGTTAAACACCAGATCAACGCGGTCGCGATGCCCTATGACGTTCGGAAGGTATTCAGGCAGACGCGCATTCAGCGTCGTGATTTTTACCGCCTGGACCCGCTCTCCGTTAAGCGAAACCGGCGCAGACGTTTTGCCCTCCAGGCGGTAAAGAACCTCTTTTTTCAGGGGGTGCCATGTGTCTTTTTCCGTACTTCGCCACGCGATCTCCACGGGCAGAACGCCGTCGCCATTCAGCAAGAAGCTGACCGCGCTCAATGGCTGCGGGTGCGCCCAGTGCCACTGCGCTTCGCTTGTCGATAGCTGTTCCCCTTCCCCCTCCAGGTCGATCGCTTCCGGAGCCATCTGCGCAGGGGCGCTAATCGCGTTTACGCCGGTCAAGGTCATACCCTGGCTCTGCGTATTCAGCACCACCATGAGATAGCGATTCGCATCAGGAGATAAAACCGTATCGGTATCGATCCGATCGAGCTTAAGGCGATCCTGGCCACTGACGACGTCCAGCAAGGGCATATCCTCGCGTAGGGTATACCAGCGCTTCAAATCCTCGCTGTAATAGACCGACGCCGTTCCCTGCCACGACGTCTTAGGGGGATTCCAGAGCAGCTGCAGCTGGGATATAGCCATCTCGCCCGTCGCCTGCTCTGGCAAGGTCAGCAGATAATGTTGCCCGGCCACGGCAGCTTTCTGCCCTTCGAGCACAATCTCAACGCCATTTCCGGAACGGAGCAGGATCTTATTGCTCTCACCGGCATCTGGCGCCGCGGCAAGCGGTGAGGCGTCCAGAGGAAAAAGACGCAGCGCCGTGGATTGCGCCACCACCTGCGGGCGCGTCGCGGTGACCAGGCTGAAGGGAACCGGCTCACCCGACTGATTAAAGACGCGGACATCGTCCAGATTCGGGGAGGTGCTCTGTTCATAGACGGCGAGCGGCAGCAACACCCGATACCACTGGGAAGGAACCGACGTTTCCAGTGAACGACCAAAGGCATAATCCCGCGGCGATTCCGTTTGCATCTCGTCGCAGAACGCCATGCCCGATAGCGCCAGCAGCGTGGTACAGACTACCGCTTTCATCCATTTCATTTTTCATCTCCAGTTTTAGGCGGTAGTGGCGAGAAATACCCCACGATCAGGACCAGTATCGCCACGCCGATAAACGCCACGGCACGGGACAGGCCGCCTCCGCCTGCGCTGTCCACCAGCATCAGTTTAACCATCACGACCCCCAGCAAGGCGGCCCCGCAGAGCCACTCCTGGCGGGAGGCCCGGCGGGTAGCATGGACCATGACCACCAGCGCGATCAGCATCCAGAACAGGGCAAACGTGGTCTGGATAAGCCGCGAATCCCACAGCGACGCCATATTCCAGGCCACATCCCCATACCAGGCCAGGGCGCGCATCAGCGCCCCGTTAAGCCACCAGAAGCCAAACGCCATGATAGCAACGGCAGGCCACGGGCGAGCCTGAGCAAGCAACGCGGGATAGTAGCGATCCACTGCCCGATAAAAGACCACCAGCCCCAGCAGCGCGAATGCCGCGCCTTCCTCAAGCGGGTTCACCAGCGGCAGCCAGGTTTGCCGGTAAACGACGCCGTCCTGGAAATTGGTCACGACCAGCAGCACCAGCAGCGCCACGACGACAGGGATCGGCGCCAGGCAGGTATAGAGCGCAGGCCACTCCCCGAACGGCCACGCGCGGCGACGCACCGCCGCGGAAAGCGCGAGAATCACGCCGCCCCCAGCCGCCATCGCCAGTCCACTGCCCCACGCCGCCATGCCCCACGGTAGCGCGCGAGCAAACCAGTAAAGTTCAGCCGCCAGCGCCAGTAAAATCATCCAGCAAAGCGTCAGGTGCAGCCCCATCGCGATGCGCGGCAGCAGTCGTTCACCGTCACGTCGCAGCAGCATCAGTGCGGCAGGAAGTGCAATGCACCAGGCCAGATTTGACCAGCCAGCGGCAACGATCTGCTGATGCGAAAGCTGGTAAACCACCATCACCAGCATCAGTGGCCACAGCAGCCATTTGCTGGCATCCAGCTCCCGCCACGCCAGACGAGCGGCAGCCTGGCGCCAGCCCCAGACCGAGACGGCCGAGAGCGCCAGCACGCCTGCCAGAACAGGTAATTCTTGTTTCAGTACCCGTTGCGAGGCCCCCAATAGCGCCACGATCCAGAACAACAGGCCGCCTGCCGACAACGCCCAACTGACCGGCAGAACACTTTTGCGCCATAGCCACGCCGCAGCCAGCCAGCAAAGGCTGAGGATGGCGAAGATAAGGAGAAGGCTCAGCGACGTCACGCCGTCCATTTGCGCCCACAGCGCGCTGCCGAGTGCCAGCACCAGCAGCGCCGTCCCGCTATAGCTCATACGACGCTGGTTCTGCTGCATGCCCAGCCAGAGGATACCCAGCCCCTCCAGCGCCCAGGCCATCGCCGTCCAGCGCGCCGAGAGTGCCAGCGGAATGGCGAGCGTAGCGAACCCGCCGCCGATGGCCAGCGCCGCCATGACCAGTGGTCGTCCGATAGACGGATAGCGCCGCAGCGCGAGGAACGCAATGGTAAGATAAAATGCCCCATATCCGAGCGCGCTCAGCGCCGGGCCATATTCCCAGTGCCGGGTCATGCCGTACTGCATCCCGAAGCCAATCAGCGGCGGAGCAAACAGCAGTACGCCGTCAATAATCTGTTTCCCTTTTTCCTGCGCCCGCAGCGACAGCGCCACGCACAGCACGCCGAATATCAGCGTATTGGCAATCAGGAACAGCTGGCACACCCAATAGTGTTCAGGTTGATAGTCGTTCAGCCCCCAGAGGCCGCCCACGCCAAACGTAAAAAGCAGACCGAGCAGATTGAGCTCGCGCCAGTGCTGCCAGATGCTGATGGCGAGAATACCGATGGAAAGCAGGAGATAGAAAGAGAACAGCGCCACAAAGTTGCCGCCTCCGGTAGACAGGAGCAGCGGTGCCAGATACCCGCCGAGGCTCGCCAGCATGGCCAGGCTCAAGGCCTTTTGCAGCACGGCCAGCCCGACGCTCGCGGCGCAAATCGCTACCAGCAGCGCAAAAGCCAGCGTCATCGGCAACATTTGCCAGAGCCGGAAGGCACCAAAGACCGTCAGGTAAAGAATGCCCGTCGCCCCACCCTGTAAGATAAGCGCATAAACCGGCTGCTTATGCCGCAGTCGCCAGCCAATCGCCAGCAGAACGATGGCAAACAGCGCCGTCGCCACCAGGCGCAGCTCAAGCGGGAACAGAGAATGTTCGACGGTATAGCGCAGCAGGAAAGAGAGACCGAGGAAAAGCAGCAGGATCCCCAGCTTCGCCAGCGGATTACCCTGCATAAACCAGCGCACCAGCGACGTCAGTATGCCGCCAAAGGCGGATGGCTGTTTTGCCGCAAGGGCAGGAGCGGAAACGGGAGCGGGTTCAGCCCTGGGCACGCGGGCGTCCGGACGCCAGGGGTCGACAGGTGCGGGAGTGTGCTCCACCACTGGCGCGGTCACAACCACCGGCGCGGCGGTCTGCGCCGTCTCCGGCGCTATCTCAGCGGCACCACGCTGCTCAAGCGCTTCAATGCGCTGGCGAAGCCTGGCGATCTCCTGCCGCGCCGCCGTGCTCCGATTAAAGCCAATAACCGCAAGCACGGGCGCAACCACCAGCGCAAAAACCAGTAACAAACAGCCAAGGATGTAGAGCTCGTCCATGTTTCCACCTTCACCGTAAACTATTCGTTAAGATTGACACAAATCGTTGCATTTGCGCCATCTTAAAGGTGGAAACATTTATCGTCGCGTTAGCTGCCGACCCAGATCGTCGCGGATATCGCCGGCAGCGCCAGCACGCCGTCCTGAATCGTCGCCTTGCCCTCTTTATTCTTCCACGTAGCCACCTTCAACAGCGGGGAATCATCCAGCACCACTTCACAAGCCTCGCCCCGGTTGATAGCCACCAGCACGCGCTGCTGGTTATAGACGCGGACAAAGACCACCACGTTATCGTGGGCGTACACCACCTGGCAGCCGCCGTAGCGCAGGGCGAGGCTCTGTTTACGCAGCTTCGCCAGCCGCTGATAGAGGCTGAACAGCACCTTGTCCTGTTTTTCCGGCGCCCACGGGAAGGTTTTGCGACAGAACGGATCGTTGTTGCCGTCCAGTCCCACTTCATCTCCGTAGTAGATACACGGTACGCCCGGCCAGGTGAAGAGCCAGGTGACCGCCAGCGGCAGACGCGCCACATCCTTGCCGAGCAGGGATTTAAAGCGTGCGGTATCGTGACTATCAAGCTGGTTAAACATCCTCAGCTGCTGCTGATGAGACAGCCCGGCGCGGTAGTTATCCATCCACGCTGCGCAGGTTTCGGCGTCAATGTGGTTCGGATCGTAGGAGATATCGGTATTCGCCAGGAATCCCCATAGCGGGAAGGTAAAACCGCGATAGTTCATCGCCGCATCTTCGGCATCGTTTTGCAGCCACTGGCGCGCGTCGCCAAAGTGTTCGCCAAACACGAACGCTTCAGGCCGGGCCGCTTTTGCCGAGCGCGTGATCCCACCGACGTGCTGCAGGTTATTTCGCGCCCCACCCGCTTCACCCAGCATATGTACGACGTCCAGACGCCAGCCGTCCATATTCCACGGGGCGTTCAGCCAGTGGCGGACGATGCTGTCTTCGCCGCCATAAATCTCATTAACCAGCGTTGATGACTGGAAATCCAGCTTCGGCAGACTGGGGTAGCCCAGCCAGTCCAGGGCACGCCCCTCCTCATTAAAGCTGTACCAGTCACGCTGCGGCGAGTCCGGGTTATGACATGCTCCGCCCATCGACTGGTTATGACGGTCAAACCAGGCGTGCGAATCTCCGCTGTGGTTAAACACGCCGTCCAGAATCAGGCGCATGCCTTCCTTAAGGGTGTTCTCTCGCAGGCGCAGCAGTGCCTCGTCCCCGCCAAACTGCGCGTCAACGTGGCGATAATCCTGTGTATCGTATTTATGTACGCTCGGGGCTTTAAACACCGGGTTGAGGTACAGCGCCGTCACGCCCAGTTTTTTCAGGTACGGCAGCTTTTCGCTGATGCCGTCGAGATCGCCGCCGTAAAACGTCGAGCCGCCCGCCTGCGCCGTCACCGGCTCATCCCATTTTTTCAGGATAATGTCGTGGCCCGCCGCGTGGTGGTGATAGATCTTATCCTGGTCGGCAGTGCGTTTTTCGCTACGCGCAAAGCGGTCCGGGAAAATCTGGTAAAAGACCTGATCGTTAACCCACTGCGGTCCGCTATCCGGATAATCAACGGCAAACTGTTCCAGCCGTGCGGGCGGGAACCGGCTAAACCCCTGCGGGGTAAACCACAGCTGACGATGGTTCCACAGCAGCTTGAAGCTATAACGGCGGCGCGGCTGTCCGCTACGCAAATCGATATTCGCCCGCCAGGCGGTGATCCCCGGCTGCGGCTGGCTGCGCAGCTTGTGCATTTTCAGCCCGGTCTCTTCATTATCAATTTCGGCGCGGAGCGTCACGCGTTCAGGCTGATTTTCCCCCGCCAGCCAGAGCGTAATCACAAGGTTGTCTTTGTTTTGCTTAACAAATGGGGCAACCGGAAGGTGCCAGGCATTTAACATCACGAATCCCCTTTGATGAAATTGACGTCACCTTGCCACAGGGTGGTTAAGGATAGCTCACCATGACGTGATTTATTGGGGGAGGAGGACGGGGGAGGAGGGATCAGTGCTGCCTGATGCCCTCACCCTAACCCTCTCCCACAGGGAGAGGGAATAAAAAAATTACTGCGCTTCTGCCAGTTGGCGATCGCGGCGGCATTTAAACACCCAGCCAACCAGCAGCAGGACGATCCACGCACAGCCCACGTAGAGGGAAATTCGGGTATCCGGATGGTAGCCAATCAGGCCAATGATAAACACCAGGAAGATCAGCCCGACGACGGTTGTTGCAACGCCACCCGGGACTTTAAACTTCAGCGCTTTCGCCTCTTCCGGCGACAGGCGACGGCGGAACGCAATCTGCGACAGCAGGATCATGATCCACACCCACACGGTCGCGAAGGTCGCCAGCGACGCAATCACCAGGAAGACGTTCTCCGGCATGATGTAGTTCAGGTAAACCGAGAACAGCAGCGCAACGGTCATGACCACCACCGTCACCCACGGCGTGCCGCGGCGGGAGGTTTTAGCGAACACCTTCGGCGCACTGCCCTGCTCCGCCATGCCGTGTAGCATACGGCCCACGCCAAAGACGTCACTGTTGATCGCGGAAAGCGACGCGGTCAGCACCACGAAGTTCAGAATGCTGGCAGCAAACGCAATGCCCATATGCTGGAAGGTCAGCACAAACGGGCTACCGTTGGTACCGACCTGGTTCCACGGGTAGATGGACATAATCACGAGCAGCGTGCCCACATAGAACACCAGAATACGCATCGGCACGGAGTTGATGGCACGTGGAATGGATTTCTCAGGGTCTTTCGCTTCCCCGGCGGTGATACCAATAATTTCAATACCGCCGTAGGCGAACATCACCATCTGCAGCGACATCACCATCCCGAGCCAGCCGTTGCTGAAGAAGCCCCCGTTGCTCCAGAGGTTATGGATCCCGGTCGGCTGACCGCCGTTGCCAATCCCCCAGAGGATGATGCCAAAACCGGCCACAATCATGATGATAATGGTGGCGACCTTGAAGAAGGAGAACCAGAACTCAAGTTCGCCGAACACCTTCACGCTCATCAGGTTGACGGCGCAGATGAGCAGCACCACGCTCAGCACCCAGATCCAGTGCGGCACCGTCGGGAACCAGACGCCCATATAGATACCAAACGCCGTCACATCGGCAATGGCCACAATCAAAATTTCAAAGCAGTAGGTCCAGCCAGTGATAAACCCGGCCAGCGGTCCGAGGTTTTCCTGCGCATAGCGCGAAAACGAACTGGCAGAAGGATTGTGAACCGACATCTCTCCGAGGGCGCGCATGATGATATACGCCGCCACGCCGCCGATGATGTAGGCCAGCAGAACGCTTGGACCGGCCATTTTGATGGCATCTGCCGAGCCATAAAAAAGACCGGTACCAATCGCAGAGCCCAGCGCCATAAAGCGGATGTGGCGTGTGCTGAGACCACGTTTAAGTTTGTTAGTGCTTTCCATTAAAATCTTGCCATTCAACACGAAAAAACAAAAAACCACGGGGCCTTAAGCCCCGTGGTTAAACAGTTTGTTGCCGTTGATTAATGGGCGTTAGATGCAACCTGGCGCCCTGCAGCACGGTCCCAGATAATCGCCAGAACCAGTGCAACAACGGTAGGCATCAGCCAGGCCAGGCCCTGCTCGGACAGCGGCAGACGCTGTGTCCAGGCGGGCAGAATCGCGGCGAACGCTGATGCTTTAATCCCGTCAAGGATACCAAAAATCAGGCTGATAAACATGGCTGGCGCAATAATTCGTGAGGAGTTATTCCACCACGGACGGGTGAAGCTCAGCACCACCAGCACGATGCACGGCGGATAGATGGCCGTCAGCACCGGAATAGAGACCTGAATCAGGTGGCTCAGACCGAGGTTGGACACCGCCATGGAGAAGATACCGAGGATAAACACCAGGGTGCGGTAAGAGAGCGGCAGATACTGCGCAAAGAACTCAGCACAGGCGCAGGTCAGGCCCACTGCGGTCACCAGACACGCCAGGAAAATCAGCGCCGCCAGCAGCATACTGCCCGCACCACCGAAGGTGTGCTGGACGTAAGCGTGCAGAATAGCCGCACCGTTCGCGTTCTGATCAACCAGCATGGCGCTATCAGAGCCCAGGCGGAACAGCGCCAGATACAGCAGCGTCAGACCCACACCAGCCATCAGGCCAGCCCAGATGGTATAGCGGGTCAGCAGACGCGCTTCGGTCACACCGCGGGAACGCGCGGCGTTAACGATAACAATACCAAACACCATTGCGCCCAGCGTATCCATCGTCAGGTAGCCGTTCACAAAACCGTTAGAGAACGCGGCGTTTTTATAGGCGTCCATTGCGTCGCTGATCGGGCCTGCTGGCCAGATGATAGCGGCCACGGCGAGAACGATCAGGGCGATGATTTTCAGCGGCGCCAGGAAGTTACCCACGGTATCCAGCAGTTTGCCCGGATAGAGGGAGACCAGAATGACAATCGCGAAGTAGACCAGGCTGTAGATAAACAGCGGCATCGGGCCGTCGCCGGTCAGCGGAGCAATCCCCACTTCAAAGGAAACGGTCGCCGTGCGCGGGGTGGCAAACAGCGGGCCCACGGCCAGATAGCAGACGGTGGCCAGCAGAACACCTGCGACTTTGCCAATCGGCGTGCTGAGGCTGTCCACGCCGCCACCGACTTTCGCCAGCGCGACGACGGTCAGTACCGGTAGACCCACGGCAGTAATCAGGAAACCAAACGCAGCGGTCCAGACGTGTTCACCCGCCTGTAAGCCAACCATTGGAGGGAAAATAATGTTGCCTGCGCCAACGAACAGCGCAAATGTCATAAAGCCCAGCGCGATGATGTCACGCGATTTTAAGTGATGGGTCATAAAACCTTACTGCCTGTGGATGTGGTGTTGAAAACATTGAGATTTTCGTTTTCCCTGACGGGACGATACAGCCGAAAAATTGCTCAATTTCAGCGGGAAATGCTCCCGTCCTGGCGTGGAGAAGAATAGTTTTTCGATTTACCACGCAAATACAGTCGGTCTGACAGTATCTGGGGGGCAATTTAAACGCTTATAACGTTTAAAGGCAAGGTGGGATCTCAAAACCAGAACAATATGCCAGCATGAAAATACACGCCAGCACAATACGCTATTTACAGGAAAAACTCATGGCTAATCATGCGAACAAAAAACACCCAGCCGTATATTATTCATCCGCGTTTCGCTTGACTGCAAAGCAAACGGGCCAGCAGACGCTGACCCGTGGAAAGGGAAAATGACACACCTGCCCTCAGGCGGTCTTTTTGGCAATTAATCGTTCCGGAATAACGAAACTGAAGCGGGTTCCTTTCCCCAGCGTACTCTGAATATCAAGTCGGCTTTCGTGGTGATTTACCGCGTGCTTCACAATCGCCAGCCCCAGGCCGCTCCCCCCTGTTTGCCGCGACCGCGCTTTATCCACGCGGTAGAAGCGTTCGGTCAGACGCGGGATATGCTCCGGTGCGATCCCCGGCCCGTTATCTTCCACGCTAAACTCGGCGCCCGTAGGGGTACGGTTCCAGCGCACCATAATATCCGTTCCTTCCGGCGTATGGTTCACTGCGTTGTACACCAGGTTAGATATGGCGCTACGAAGCTCATCCTCACTGCCCAGCACCTTTAGCGTGCTGTCGACCTCGAAGGTCAGGTGATGCTTTTTGTGGCTTAACGTCTGCGCTTCACGCTCCACGACCCGCAGCATCATCGGCACATCTATCGTGTCATTCAGCGCAAGCGTAGGCGCCGCTTCAATCTTCGAGAGCGTCAGCAGCTGCTTCACCAGCCCTTCCATGCGATGCGTTTGCTCGCGCATGGTATGCAGCGCTTTTTCACGCGGCGCACCTTCCAGCGTTTGCTCCTGCATCATCTCCAGATAGCCCTGAAGCACGGTCAACGGAGTACGCAGTTCGTGGCTGACGTTCGCAAAGAAATTACGGCGCGCGCCCTCAAGCTGGTGCATTTGGGTGACATCGCGCGCCACCATCAGCCACTGCTTATCGCTGTAAGGCATCACGCGGATTTCCAGATGGCGACCATTATTGAGCTTCAGATTGTGCGGGCGGGTAAAATCACGCTTTTTCAGATACAGCGTGAATTCGGGATAGCGTAAAAGGTTAAGGATGTTCTGACCGTTATCGTCCGGCCAGCGAAGGCCCAGCAGCTGTTGCGCCAGGCCGTTACACCAGAAGATGGTGCCTTCTTCAGTGGTCAGGATGACCGCATCCGGCAACGACTCCGCCCCGCTGCGAAAACGCTTAATCAGGCTTCCCAGCTCGCGACGGCGCTTTTTATTACGCATCTGCATCTGGTGCAGGCCGTACAGCAGGGGCTCCCAGCTGCCGCTGCCCGGCGGTGGGGTCATACTGCGGTCAACCCACAGCCACCAGGAGAGGCGCAGCAGGTTCCAGAAATGCCAGATCAGCAGCCCGGTGACCGACGCCAGCAGAAACCACGGCAGATGTCCGAGAAAGGCCCCAAGAAGGAAGGCCGGAATACAGCATAAGATCAGTTCAAAGACGAGCCTTTTCCATGACAGACGTTCCAGCACGCGTCACACTCCTGTCATTGTTCAGAAACGGGTCGAAAAACGATAACCCGTGCCGCGGACCGTCTGTACCATGCGATCGTGGCCGCTCAGTTCCAGCGCTTTTCGCAGGCGGCGAATATGTACGTCAACCGTCCGGTCTTCGACATACACGTTAGTTCCCCAGACGTTATTCAGCAACTGCTCGCGGCTGTATACGCGTTCCGGGTGAGTCATAAAGAAGTGCAGGAGTTTAAATTCGGTAGGGCCCATATCGAGGGGGTTTTCGCCGGTCATCACGCGGTGCGAGGTCGGGTCAAGGCTGAGTCCCTGCATCTCTATCACCTCTTCCACCGCCATCGGTGAAATACGGCGCATCACGGCTTTAATGCGGGCGACCAGCTCTTTTGGGGAGAACGGTTTAGTGATGTAATCGTCCGCGCCGGTTTCTAGTCCGCGCACGCGATCCTCTTCCTCTCCGCGCGCCGTGAGCATGACAACCGGGATGTCGCGGGTCAGCGCTTCACGCTTCAGGTGTTTGATAAACTGCAGTCCGGAGCCGCCAGGCAACATCCAGTCCAGCAGAATCAGATCGGGCCAGGGTTCATTCAGCTGGTTCACTGCGCTGTCATAATCTTCCGCTTCAACCGGCTGGAAGCCATTTTGCTCGAGCACGAAGCACACCATTTCACGAATTGGAGCTTCATCTTCTACGACCAGAATACGTCTCGCCATACTTTGCCCTGTCTTATCTTATTAAGTTACACGTTTGTAATTCGGCGCCATTATGCGTCAGATTTATGACAGATTTATGAAAAACATTACCACGGTAGCGGGCAAACCGTTGTTTTATTACAGCGGTTATTTTCCCTTCTCTGAACGTTTATAATCCTGCTTTCTCATTTTTGCCACGGAACCGCTATGCGCATACTTCACACCTCGGACTGGCATCTCGGTCAAAATTTTTACAGCAAAAGCCGTGCGGCTGAACATGAAGCGTTCCTGAACTGGCTGCTGGAGACGGCGCAGGCCCACGAGGTCGATGCGATTATTGTCGCGGGTGACATCTTTGATACGGGGTCGCCCCCCAGCTATGCGCGCGAGCTGTATAACCGCTTCGTGGTGAATTTGCAGCAGACCGGCTGTCATCTGGTGATAGTCGCCGGTAACCATGACTCCGTGGCAACACTCAATGAATCCCGTGACATTCTGGCGTTTCTCAATACTACCGTCGTCGCCAGCGCCGGGCATGCCCCGCAGATCCTGAAAAAACGCGACGGTACGCCGGGGGCAGTGCTGTGCCCGATCCCCTTTTTACGCCCACGCGATATCGTACAAAGTCAGGCGGGACTGTCGGGCACGGAAAAGCAGCAACATTTATTACGGGCCATCACCGACTATTATCACCAGCAGCACGCGGATGCCTGCAACCTGCGTGGCGAACAGCCGATACCGGTGATTGCGACCGGGCATCTCACCACCGTTGGGGCCAGTAAAAGTGACGCCGTGCGTGACATCTATATCGGCACGCTGGACGCCTTTCCGGCGCAGAACTTCCCGCCTGCGGACTACATTGCGCTCGGGCATATTCACCGCGCCCAGGTTATCGGCGGCTGCGAACATATTCGCTACTGCGGATCCCCTATTTCGCTCAGTTTCGATGAAACCGGCAAAGCCAAATCCGTGCATCTGGTGAGCTTCAGCGAGGGCAAACTCAGTGCCGTCGAGACGCTGGAGGTGCCGGTCACCCAGCCGCTGGCGGTGCTGAAAGGCGATCTGGAGGCCATCACCGCTCAGCTTGAACAGTGGCGCGGCACCGCGCTTAATCCCCCCGTCTGGCTGGATATCGAAATCACTACGGATGACTACCTGCATGATATGCAGCGAAAAATCCAGGCGCTGACGGAAGACTTGCCGGTAGAGGTCTTACTGGTGCGCCGCAGCCGCGAGCAGCGCGAGAAAATTCTGTTAAGCGCCCAGCGGGAAACGCTCAGCGAGTTGCGGGTAGAAGAGGTGTTTGAGCGCAGGCTCTTGCAGGAGGATATTGACGACGCGAAGCGCGAAAGACTCAGCGAACTGTTCACCCATACCCTGCATGCCCTCAATGACGAGGAAGAAAACGCATGAAAATTCTAAGCCTGCGTCTGAAAAATCTCAACTCCCTCAAGGGCGAGTGGAAAATTGACTTTACCGCTGAACCCTTTGCCAGCAACGGGCTGTTTGCCATTACCGGCGCCACAGGCGCAGGTAAAACCACCCTGCTCGACGCCATCTGTCTGGCGCTTTATCACGAAACGCCGCGCCTGAGTAAGGTTTCCCAGGCACAAAACGACCTGATGACGCGAGATACCGCCGAGTGTCTGGCGGAAGTGGAGTTTGAGGTAAAAGGCATCGCCTACCGCGCATTCTGGAGCCAGAACCGGGCACGCAACCAGCCGGACGGCAACCTGCAGGCGCCGCGCGTGGAGCTGGCCCGCTGCGAAGATGGCAAAATCCTCGCCGATAAAGTCACGGACAAGCTGGAGCAAACCGCCGCACTCACCGGTCTGGACTATGGCCGCTTTACCCGTTCAATGTTGCTCTCACAGGGGCAATTTGCCGCCTTCCTGAATGCCAAACCGAGCGATCGCGCAGAGCTGCTGGAAGAGCTGACCGGCACCGAAATCTACGGCCAGATTTCCGCCATGGTGTTTGAAAAACACAAAGCCGCCCGCAGCCTGCTGGAAAAGTGCGAGGCGCAGGCAGCGGGCGTCGTGCTGCTGAGTGAAGAACAGCAGCAGCAATTACAGCAAAGTTTGCAGGCACTTACTGACGAAGAGAAAACGTTGCTGGCACAGCAGCAAAACCAGCAGAAACATTTTCAGTGGCTTACCCGTCATGATGAGCTTGTGCGCGAGCAACAACGCATCACCGCATTGCAGCAGCAGGCACAACAGGCTCTGACGGACGCTGCGCCTGAGCTGGCAAAGCTCCAGCTTGCGCAGCCCGCCGCCCAGCTTCGTCCGCTCTGGGCGCACCAGCAGGAGCAAACCGCGCGTCTGACGCAAACCCAGCAGCGAATTATTGAAGTAAATACTCGCTTACAAGCCAAAACCGCGCTGCGCGCGCGGATCCGTAATACTGCCCTGCGTACCCACGCCGAGCTTCATACTGAACTGACGGCGCTGGCGCAGTGGCTGGCGGAGCACGAGCGTTATCGCCTGCTGGGTCAGGAGATTGCCGGATGGCGCGCGCTCTTCTCACAGCTTAACCGCGATAAAAACCAGTTGGCCACGCACGCTGCGCGGATGACTGAGTTACGTAACAAGCTGACTGACATGCCGGAAAATACGCTCACGCTGACGGCGGATGAGGTCAACGTGGCAATGGAGCAGCAGTCCCGGTCACGCACGCAGCGCCAGCGGCTGACGTCGCTACATGCTCGCTATCAGCCGCTGCAAAAGCGCCTGCGCCAGAGCAATGAAAGCGTACAGAAAGCCCAGGCGGAGCAGAGCAAACTTAATGAAACGTTGACGCTGCGCCGCCAGCAGTACAAAGAGAAACACCAGCACTATCTGGATCTGAAGGCCCTGTGCGAGCGTGAAGCGACAATTAAAGATCTGGAAAGCTATCGTTCACAGCTTGAGGCAGGCAAACCTTGTCCCCTGTGCGGTTCCTGCGAGCATCCCGCCGTTGAGCAATATCAATCGCTTGAGCTGACGGATAACCAGCGCCGCCGTGATGCGCTGGAAAAAGAGGTGGCCGCGCTAAAAGAAGAAGGCCTGCTGGTGCTGGGGCAGGTTAATGCTCTGGCTCAGCAGATTCAGCGCGAGACGGGCGACGTGCAGACCCTGTCTGAGGAAGAGCAAGCACTCACTAAAGAGTGGCTTGAGATCTGCGCGTCCCTGAATATCACATTGAATATTCAGGAAGATATCGCGCCATGGATAAACGAGCAGGAACACTATGAGCGCCAGCTTTATCAGCTCAGCCAGCGTCTTACCCTGCAAAACCAGCTGAACGAACAGGAAGCGCAGGCTCGCCAGTATCAGCAGCAGCTGACGGCGACACGACAGACGCTGGAACACACCCTGCTCACGCTGTCGCTTAGCGTTCCCGAAGAGGGGAACGAAGCCGCCTGGCTGCACGCCCGCGAAGGAGAATTCGCGCAGTGGCAGGAAAAACAAACGCAGCACGGCGTGCTTGTGGAACGCAGCAACGCTCTGAAGCCGTTGCTCGACACACTTCCGGCAACCCACACCGAAGAGACCGAACCGGCCATTCCTGATGGCTGGCGCGCCATTCACGATGAATGCGTATCGCTGCAAAGCCAGCTTACCGCCCAGCAGCAACAGGAGGCGCTGGAGCAAGAGCGCCTGCAACAGTCGCAGACCCAATTCTCCGCGGCACTTTCTGCCAGCTGTTTTGCCGACAGGGAGGCGTTCATTGCCGCCCTGCTGGATGATGACACCCTCCGTGGCCTCGAACAGCTGAAGCAGTCGTTGGAAAACCAGATACAGCAGGCCACGGCGCTATCCGGCCAGGCGAACCAGCAGCTACAGGCGCATGTTGCGCTGCGCCCGGAAGGTCTCGAGGCCGATGCATCCACTTTGCAAATCCAGCTGCAGCAGCTGGCGCAACAGCTTCGCGAGAACACCACGCATCAGGGCGAGATCCGCCAGCAGCTCAAGCAGGACAGCGACAACCGTCAGCATCAGCTGACGTTGATGCAGCAAATTGAAGAGGCCGCGCGTCAGGCCGACGACTGGGGCTATCTGAACGCGCTGATCGGCTCCAGTACCGGCGATAAGTTCCGTAAGTTCGCTCAGGGGCTGACGCTGGATAATCTCGTCTGGCTTGCTAACCAGCAGCTAAATCGCCTGCACGGGCGTTATCTGCTCCAGCGCAAAGCCAGCGATGCGCTGGAGCTGGAAGTAGTCGACACCTGGCAGGCGGATGCCGTACGCGATACACGCACGCTCTCTGGCGGCGAGAGCTTCCTGGTCAGCCTGGCGCTGGCGCTGGCGCTTTCCGATCTGGTGAGCCACAAAACGCGAATCGATTCGCTGTTCCTGGATGAAGGATTCGGCACCCTCGACAGTGAAACGCTGGATACCGCACTGGATGCGCTCGACGCGCTGAACGCTACCGGGAAAACCATCGGCGTCATTAGCCACGTCGAGGCGATGAAAGAGCGCATACCGGTGCAGATTAAGGTGAAGAAGATTAATGGGCTGGGGTATAGCAGGCTGGACAGGGAGTTTGCTGTGGGGTGAATAAAGGGTCGCTGCGGTCTGGTGCCCTCACCCTGGCCCTCTCCCACAGGGAGAGGGTACAAACATCAAAAACAGCAACTTGCGTTGCTGTTTTGCTTTTATTCCGGCCACAGCCACGCCGCGCCGCGCACGCCGCTGGAGTCGCCGTGGACAGCTTTACGGATCGGGGTTTCACACTCGCCGCCGAAAACCCACTGCTTCACAAGATTTGGCACCGTGGCGTACAATCGGTCAACGTTGCTCATCCCGCCCCCCAGCACAATCACGTCCGGATCGAGAATATTCACGACGTGCGCCAGCGATTTTGCCAGACGCATTTCGTAACGGCTCAGGGCCAGTTCAGCCACCGGATCCTGTTCTTCAACCAGACGCATGATTTCATTACCCTTGAGCGGTCGACCGCTCAGGCGGTGGTAATCGGTCGCAAAACCGGTGCCGGAGATAAACGTCTCAATACAGCCCTGCTTGCCGCAGTAACACGGCACGTCGGCGCGGTATTTGAGTTCATCTTCATCCATCCACGGCAGCGGATTGTGCCCCCACTCGCCCGCCGTGCCGTTGCCACCGATGTGCGAACGCCCCCCAAACGCCACGCCCGCACCGCAGCCGGTCCCGATAATCACCGCAAAAACGGTCTGCGCCCCTGCGGCGGCGCCATCAACGGCTTCGGAGACCGCCAGGCAGTTGGCGTCATTGGCCAGACGCACTTCCCGGTTCAGACGCGCGCTTAAATCTTTATCAAACGGCTGACCGTTCAGACAGGTGGAGTTAGCATTTTTAACCACGCCGGTATAAGGGGAGATTGACCCCGGGATACCCATCCCGACGGTACCGCTTTGCCCTGTCGCCTGCTCGGCCATATCGACCAGCCGGGCAATCGTCTCGATGGTCTGGTGGTAATCATCGCGCGGCGTAGGCAGACGGTGGCGGAACAGCTGTTCCCCCTGCTCGCTCAGTGCAATGACTTCTGTTTTGGTGCCGCCCAAATCAATCCCAATACGCACAAGACTCTCCTCATTCTTTTGATTATCAACAGAGTAGAAGCACGCTTCCCGATTAGCAATGCAAGCGATGCGACAATTCGTTATCATGCCCGCTGATTTAACGACAAGGCCGTGGAAATTATCATGCTGTGGTTCAAAAATTTGATGGTTTACCGTCTCAGCCGCGACGTTTCGCTGCGTGCAGAAGAGATGGAAAAACAGTTAGCCGCTTATAGCTTTTCCCCTTGCGGTAGCCAGGATATGGCAAAAACCGGTTGGGTTCCGCCAATGGGTTCACAAAGCGATGCCCTGACCCACGCCAGCAGCACGGGACAAATCATCGTTTGCGCTCGCAAAGAAGAGAAAATTCTGCCCACGCCGGTGGTGAAGCAGGCGCTTGAAGCAAAAATCTTCAAGCTGGAAGCCGAGCAGGGCCGCAAGCTGAAAAAAACCGAAAAAGATTCGCTGAAAGATGAAGTCCTGCACTCTCTGCTGCCGCGCGCTTTTAGCCGCTTTAGCCAGACGATGATGTGGATCGATACCGTTAACGGGCTGATCATGGTCGACTGCGCCAGCGCCAAAAAAGCAGAAGATACCCTGGCCCTGCTGCGTAAAAGTATCGGTTCTTTACCGGTCGTTCCGCTGGCACTGGAAACGCCGATTGAGCTGACCCTGACAGAATGGGTTCGCAGTGGTACTGCGGCGCAAGGTTTCCAGATTCTGGATGAAGCCGAGCTGAAAGCCCTGCTGGAAGATGGCGGCGTGATCCGCGCCAAAAAGCAGGATCTGGTGAGTGACGAAATTGCGGTACACATCGAAGCCGGGAAAGTCGTTACCAAACTGGCGCTCGACTGGCAGCAGCGCATTCAGTTCGTGATGTGTGATGACGGCTCCGTGAAGCGTCTGAAGTTCTGCGATGAGCTGCGCGATCAAAATGAAGATATTGACCGGGAAGATTACGCCCAGCGTTTTGATGCGGACTTTATCCTGATGACCGGTGAGCTGGCGGCGTTAATTCAGAATCTGGTGGAAGGTCTCGGCGGCGAAGCGCAGAGATAACAGGCAAAACACAGGCCGGGTAAGCGTTAGCGTCACCCGGCTTTTTTTTATTTCAAATAGCGGCACAGATAAGAGGTCGGTTCAGCAACCTGCAAATGGAATTCGCTGTGGCCAGGAACGTTGAAGGCTTCCCCGGCAGCGTAAACTTTCCATTCCGTTTCACCCGGCAGTAAGACGTTCAGCGCGCCGCTGACTACCGTCATCTCTTCCGCTTCGGCCGTGCCAAAGGTGTATTCCCCTTCAGCCATGACGCCCACACTGGCGCGGCCCGTGCTGCTGCTGGTAAAACCAATGGATTTCACTTTACCGGAAAAGTATTCGTTACTTTGAAGCATGAACTGGCCCTTATATTCAGAGATAAAAATTCACTATAGGGGCCATGCTCATTGCCTGTCACGCAAAATCATTACATCAGGAGTTCGGAAGCCAGGCGCGCCATCAGAACATTTGATAACAGCACCGGCACGTCCAGCGCCTTTTGCAATAAATCACGGTGATGCTGATGGAAACCGAGGCAGTCCAGTATCAACACATCCGCCCCTTTCTCCAGTAGCGCCTTCCCGGCAGCGATCAGTTTGGCCTCGCTGTCCCAGAAGGGATTTGCCAGGGCATACAGAGGCGTTTTTTCAAGCACGTGCCATTTTGCTTCCTGGTTGTTCATGAGCTCTTCCATCGGCACAATCACCCCCACCTGATGCCCGTCAACAATAGAGGCCACCAGCGGCGGAATGATGCGCATTGGCTCAAGCAAAATCGCATTGCGCGCCACCAGTCCCTTAATGGGGGCGGTACTCATCAGCAAAATAACGTCATAATCTTGATTATCGAGCACTTCTATCACTGACTGCAGCGAACGCTCAATTTTCTGTCGTGAAACATGCGCCAGTTTACCGTCGCTTAATAACGTCGCCAGGGGCTCCTCCCCCGCCTCAACAGCGTAGTCCTCCATGACCTCTTCCCGGCTCATCTTACCCAGCAGGCTGAGATGAGTGATCTGCTGTTCAGAGACATGCTCGGTTAAAAGCGGTAACACTTCGCTTACAGGGACCACACCAATAGTGAGGATCGCCAACGTTGCCTTCATCGTCTTCGCCTTCCATTACTACAAAATCTTATTACACAGGTACAGGCTCACTACGCTGCACAGTTCGTTTTTTCAACAAAACAGCACCAAGCGTAGCAGGTGATCTGCATCGCGAAATGTAAAGATCACCTGCGGGTAACGGAGTCACCTGTAATAACTAAATATTAACTCCTGCTTAACATTGGCGATGAGTAAAAAGTGTGATTCAGGCACGGTATTGGAGCGTTTAGGAAAACATCTATGACTTTTCGGGATCTTCGTAGCGCCGTTTGGCGTCCAGCGCTTCCTGTTCAGTCTCATGTTCACTGATCAGCGAGTCCGGTTTGGGGTGATCGGCACGCAGCTGATACCAGGTCACGGTTTGATCGCCTGTGCCTTTTTCAACGGTAACGATACGTGCTTCGCGCGGATAGGGAGGTCTGGTTGGCATAGCTCATCCTTTTTTTATGTCTGAGCTATCAGTATAGACGGCGGTTAGCTGGCACAAGCCAAACGCAGGGCGGTAATAATCTGAATCACCACCTCTTCCGGTGCCGCAGAAGCATCCACGACGTGGTGCGCCGCTTCACGGTACAGGGCATCACGCTCGGCCAGGACTTCGCTCACCTCTTCGCTGAGCGGTCTGGAGGTCAGCGCCGGACGTTGTCCCTCCTCCGGAAAGGCCTCAAGGCGCCCCACGAGAGCCGAAACCGGCGCGCAGAGATAGATCACAATGCCCTTTTCACGCATAAAATGACGGTTACACTCGGCGAGAACAATCCCCCCTCCTGTCGCAATCACGGCTGACGGCGTGGTGACCGCTTTTAGCGCGGCCGTTTCGCGTGCGCGAAAGCTCTCCCATCCCTCTTGCTCAACAATGTCCGCGATGGTTCTGCCGGCCTCGGTTTGCAGCCAGTGGTCGGTATCAACAAACTGACGATGACATGCGCGTGCCAGTTCCAGGCCAACGGTGGTTTTCCCACAGCCGCGGGGGCCAACTAAAAAGATGGGTTGGGTCATAGCCAGGTGTTCCCCTTGATGCCGGATGGCTGAAGAGTGTAAAGAAATCATTGCAGAAGATGTGTAGAATACTTTACTGCAAAGCGGTACGGGATGACAACCCTGCGGAAGCCACACTGTACCACAAAGTGACAATAATTATCATTACGCTGTGCGACGCTTCACTTCCAGCAGCCATTTATCCAGTTCGGCAGCAAACTGCTGGCGATCGCGCTGGGACAGGCTGTCCGGCCCTCCGGTCTGCACGCCGCTGGCCCGCATGGTATCCATAAAATCACGCATAGTGAGTTTTTCCCGGATGGTTGAAGGCGAATAACGTTCACCGCGCGGGTTGAGCGCCGCTGCGCCTTTCTCCAGCACTTCCGCCGCCAGTGGAATATCAGCGGTAATGACCAGATCCTCCGGGCTGCACAGACGAACAATTTCATTATCCGCCACGTCGAACCCGGCCGGGACGCGCAAGGAACGGATAAAGCGCGAAGGCGGAACGCGGATATTCTGGTTCGCCACCAGCGTCAGTGGCATCTGAACGCGCTCGGCGGCGCGGAATAAAATCTCTTTAATCACATTCGGACACGCGTCCGCATCAACCCAAATCGCCATATTGTCTCCCCATAATGTCTCTGCCGACTATTGTCGCCTGCATTTCGTTGTTAAGCTATCAATCAGAGAAAACAACGCATAATGACGGAGAATCGTGATGGATAAGAAAATCGGGTTTATCGGCTGCGGTAACATGGGCAAAGCCATCCTGGGCGGCCTGATCGCCAGCGGGCAGGTTCTGCCCGGTCAGATTTGGGTCTATACCCCGTCACCTGACAACGTCGCCGCATTGCGCGATCAATACGGGATCAACGCCGCAGAAAGCGCGCAGGAAGTCGCCCAGGTCGCCGATATCGTCTTTGGCGCCGTTAAGCCGAACATCATGATCAAAGTGTTGAGCGACATCACCTCCAGTCTGAATAAAGAGACGCTGGTCGTGTCGATTGCCGCGGGCGTGACGCTCGATCAACTGGCCCGCGCGCTCGGTCATGACCGTAAAATCGTCCGCGCGATGCCCAATACTCCCTCACTGGTTAATGCCGGTATGACCTCCGTCACCCCTAACGCGCTGGTGACCTCAGAAGAGGTGGCTGATGTGCTGAACATTTTCCGCTGCTTCGGTGAGGCGGAAGTCATTGCGGAATCCATGATCCATCCTGTTGTCGGCGTCAGCGGCTCTGCACCTGCATACGTGTTCATGTTTTTAGAAGCCATGGCCGACGCCGCCGTGCTTGGCGGCATGCCGCGTGCGCAGGCGTATAAATTCGCCGCGCAGGCGGTGATGGGTTCCGCCAAAATGGTGCTGGAGACCGGTAAACATCCGGGAGAACTGAAGGACATGGTCTGCTCGCCTGGCGGCACGACCATCGAAGCGGTACGAGTGCTGGAAGAACGTGGATTCCGCTCTGCCGTCATCGAGGCGATGGCAAAATGCATGGAAAAATCAGAGAAGCTGAGTAAATCCTGATTTCTGACCGGGCGTCAGGCGGCCACTTCGGTGCGGCCGCGCCCGGCATTTTTCGCCTTATACAGCGCCACATCTGCCGCCTTCAGCCATTCCCGGTAATGTCCAAACTGTGGCCCCCAGGGGGCAATGCCTACGCTGATGCGCAGAGGCTCTTTCGGTGCGCACGGTAAGGACAACGTTTCCAGACGCTCGTGCACCCGAGACATGACGGCGATGGCGCTTTCAGCCGCTGTCTGCGACATAATCACGGCAAACTCATCTCCGCCAAAACGGCCTATCGCATCGCCTGACCTGACTGACATCTGAAGCTGACGGGTAAGAGCAACAATCGCCTTATCGCCCACGTCATGTCCCCAGGTATCATTGATGTTTTTAAAGTGGTCGATATCAATCAGCAAAATGGTGGCGTTGCAGTGGCTCCGGCGGCAGTGCTCAAACTCATTACGCAGCAGCATTTCCCAGTGTCGTCGGTTAAAGACCCCGGTCATGCCGTCGCGGGTACTCATCATTTCCAGCCGCCGCTTATGTTCCGCAAGCCTGATGGCCGTCCGGTGGCTAAGCCAGGCAAACAGCATGGGATAAAGCATGAGCACCGGAAGCGTTAAGACCCACTCCACGGGATCGGGGTGGAAGACAGTTACTTTCCCGACGAGGGGCAGCGTCACCAACGCGGTCAGGAGGGTTAACGTTATCCCCACAAGAAACAGGCGGCAGCCACCGGATCCCATCATGTTCATTCCCACCATCATTACCAGCGCTGCCGTGGGTAATGCATACAGCCCCATCACGCCAATCCAGAGCCCGGCGATAATGGCATCCATCTTAAGGTTGAAAATCTCCTGCTGGTGAGGTGACGCGGCGCGGCAGGATAACTGCCAGGCAAAATGGGGCCAGACGAACGCCCACCCTACCAGGATCAACCACCAGCCGCCGGGTAAAAAATGGATGACCAGCATTCCCGCCACGGGGAAAAACATGGCTGCCAGACCAACAGCGCGCGCCAGCCGAACCCGCCGGGCAAACTGGATGCCGGCGCGGTAAGGGTCATCCTGAGAAAGGGTTAAACTCCACTCTTCCCGAATGCGCTTTTTGTTGTAATACGTTTCATCATTCATCATTTTTGGGAATATTCTGAAACATTTTCCCAAATTATAGAGAGGGGGACTGCGGGGAAAGTATGAAATTTCGGGTGAGCAGCCGACGCCATTCACCCGTTAGAACTACACTTGTTTCTTCAGACAGGCACTCATGAACTTGCTGCGATCGTCTCCCTTCAGGGACTGTTCGGTCGCTTTCGCATTACACTCGCGCATTTTTTGCTGCTGCGGCGTCAGACTTTTTTCGCCAGGCTTCGCGGCACCGTTTTTAAGGCAGTCGCTCATATAGGTCTTACGGGCATCGCCTTTCAGACTCTGGGACGTCGCCTGTTGATTACAGGTCGTCATCCGTTGCTGCTGAGGCGTTAGCGTTTTTTCTTCCGCATTCGCCGATGAGATCAGGAACAGGCCGGAGAGCAGAGTAACCAGTAATGTTGTTTTCATTGCACCATCCTTTTGTGAATATTCCCTGTAAGTCTGGTTCGTAACAGGAAAAAAACCACCCGGCAGCGGTGATTTTGCCGGGAATTTCTCATTTCAGACCCAACGTACCGGTATTGGCGGTATCGACATAAAGGATAGGGGAAGTAACGCGATAACACGTGTGCTCTGTTTCACTTTTATTTTCTCGCGGTACAAACAGATAAAAAATAAATACAGAGCAGCGCCAGGCATCCTGCATGACAATTTTGTGAAACGTCAGAACCGTTCGTGACGGCTTAACTGCGCGGATGCCTCAACAGCTTCTTTACGTATTGCTGCAGCAATTCGGCATCCTCTGGGGAACCTGAGTGTCGGGTCGCGCCTTATCCAGCGCCCCTTCGATGCTATTGATTAACGCCTGCTGATCGGATGTATCCATCTGCCGCAATAGCGCGGTGACGACAATTTCCAGCGCTTCGACCTGGGCAACCAGTTCTTTAGACTCTTCTTCCTTTTGTGCAAGCTTAACCAGCAACTCAGCAATGAGATTCTTCATCGTGCTATTTCCTTATGGGGTTTCCTCTGAAATTAACACCAGGAATGAAATATGCAAAGCGGAGAAAAGTATTATCTTATGTAAAAGTGACATTACCGCCAAATTAGGGTGCCACCCTTATGAGCGAAACGTTTTTCTATATAAAAACGCCGCATTTAGTTATATAAAAATACGGCTACCATAAGAATATATAATACACCCGCGAAAGGACTATTTCGCTGATTTCGCTTCCGCCATTCGTGTTCGACGGCGCAGGGCAATCGCCAGCTGGATAATATTGATTAAAACGACAATTGCCGTAGCAGCAAATACCCAACGAAAACCTGCCATCGCAGAAACGGATGCGCCAATAAGCGGACCGGCAACGTTGCCTAAATACATAAACGACTGGTTATAACCAAAAATACGTCCGGTGACCTGGTCGCTGGAATATTTGACCAGCAAGGTCTGTACGGCAGGCAACATAGCCCCATCGGCGAAACCGAGTAAAAATCGCAGCACGCCCAGCTGAAGCGGAGAGGTAACAAACGACATCGCGAAAAAGAGCACCACCGCAAAAATCAGCGTCGCCATCAGGATACGCGCCGTGCCGATCCTGTCCCCCAGCTTCCCCAGACGTGGCGCAGAGATCAGCGCGGAAACGCCCGGCACGGCGGCAATCATCCCGCTGAGAAAAGCAATATTATTGCTGTCTGGCTCCATTGATTTAATAAACAGCGCCAGAATGGGCCCCACCGAGCCGTTACAGAGCTGGATCACCATGGTGGTGACAAACAGGCTGATCATTAGCCCTGGGTAAGGCAGCGAGGCGAAGACGGCCTTACCGCTCAGGCGTTCAGACTTGCTGACAACGGGGCGCCCTCCCTCTTTGATCAGAAAGAGCGTGACCAGAAAGCTAACCACCAGCAGGATCGCAGTGATGATAAATACCGCGCGCAGCCCAACGTGGTCTGCCAGAAAGCCGCCCAGCAGCGGGCCACCGATGACGCCGCTTATCTGCGCCGTTGAGAGGGTGCTCAGCGCCCAGCCGCTTCGTTCGCGTGGCACCTGAGAGGCCACCAGCGCCATGGCATTCGGAATGTACCCGGACGTCAGCCCCATCACCGCCCGCAGGAAAAACAGCTGCCAGACGTTCGTGGCGAAGGCCTGGAGCAGAATCGCAATCGCCATCCCGAGCGAGGCGCGCAGCAGCATCAGCTTACGGCCTTTCCGATCCGCCAGGCTGCCCCACATCGGAGACACAATGGCGGAGACCAGAAACGTGACGCTGAACGTCAGACCGGACCACATGGAGAGCGCTTCGTGGGAGGTAACCCCCAACTGCGACACGTACAGCGGCAGGAACGGCAGGATCTGGCTAATGGCCAGCCCGGTAAAGAAGCAGCCGAACCAGACCGAGATGAGATTAACTTTCCAGGATTCCATAAAGAAATAGTCTTCATTTTTAGGCGAATTCGCCGTCAGATTAGCAAGTTACGCACGCCGGCGTCGCACCAGAGATGCGGCCTTGCTGACTTTGGTGTTTTATCTTCCCAGTCATCATATTTGTGAAATAAGTCACAAATCATCCACTTTCTGGCGGAAGATTATGCTTCAGCGACAGAGTCCGAAACCGCGCATCCCCAGATGAAAATGGTTGGCATGCGCCGCGTTATACTCCGGCCCCAGACCGTTACCGTAGTAGCCGCAGCTGGCCGCCAGCAGGGCCTTCAGCCATGGCTGCGTTTTTGCCGATTTCCAGCCGTTCAGCACCGTGACGCGCTCCCCGTTCGCCAGCCGAAAAGCGGCGATATCAAGCGCGTCTGCGGTGGCATGCTCGCTGCGCCGCGCATCGGGCCGGTGGTAGATATTGCGACAGGCAAAGCTGCCAAGGTGCTCAATGCGCGTCAGCTCATGTCCCGTGAAGCGCTGCGTCAATGGCCGGGCCTGCTGGCTGACAAATAGTGCAGAGCTGAGCGCCAGCGGACAGCTGGCAAGAAAACTGCCGTTCAGACTCACCGGGCCGAAGTCACGCACGCGCACGACGTTGCGCAGCGGACATGTCCCGCCGCCGTCAGCGACCGGTTGGGTGCGGATAAGGTTTCGTTGATTGGCCTGCGTTAACAGGCTCGCGCAGGCTTCGGGGGTTAAACGTCGCAGTTTATACTGGGTAATACGGCCAGGGGGATCGTCCAGGGCCAGCGGTTTAAATGGATTGTAGTAAGACGGCAACCAGCGATAACCCGCCGTTGCAACTGCCCCCAGGATGAAAACGGTCAGCAGAGTTTTTCCTTTCACGTTCCCCCCTCACTCTTCCCCAAAACATTATGGCAGAAGGCCGCGAAACCCGCAGGGCATCGTGGTATGTTATTGGCTTTTCGTCAGACTGGAAGAGAGTGAGATGGCAAAGCAGCGCGTAGGTATTGTCTTTGGGGGAAAATCAGCGGAACACGAGGTGTCATTGCAATCGGCCAAAAATATCGTTGATGCGATCGATAAAAGCCGTTTTGACGTGGTCCTGCTGGGCATTGATAAACAGGGCCAGTGGCATGTTAACGACGCCAGCCAGTATTTGCTGAATGCCCACGATCCGGCGCACATCGCCCTAAATCCTTCGGACATCAGCGTCGCGACCGTTCCTGGCGTCATGAAGGGACAGCTCATCGACGCCGGCAATGCGCAGGCTCTCACTCAGATCGACGTGGTCTTCCCTATCGTACACGGCACGCTCGGGGAAGATGGTTCCCTGCAGGGGATGTTGCGCATGGCCAACCTGCCGTTTGTTGGATCAGACGTACTGGGATCCGCCGCGTGCATGGACAAAGACGTCACCAAACGCCTGCTGCGCGATGCCGGACTGAATATCGCGCCATTCGTCACGCTCACCCGCGCCAACCGCGACAAGTACAGCTTCGCGCAGGTTAGCGGTCAACTGGGGCTGCCGCTGTTTGTGAAGCCTGCCAACCAGGGGTCATCCGTGGGCGTTAGCAAAGTCGCAAGCGAAGCAGAGTTCACGCAAGCCGTCCGTCTGGCGTTTGAATTTGACCATAAAGTGGTTATTGAGCAAGGGATCAAAGGTCGCGAAATTGAGTGCGCCGTGCTGGGCAACGATTTTCCACAGGCGAGCACCTGCGGTGAAGTGGTCTTAAACAGCGACTTCTACTCCTACGACACCAAATACATTGATGATAAAGGCGCACAGGTCGTTGTACCTGCGGATATCGATCCGGCGATCAACGACAAGATCCGGGCGATCGCCATCAGCGCCTACCAGACTCTCGGCTGCAGCGGCATGGCGCGCGTGGATGTCTTCCTGACGCCGGAGAACGACGTGGTAATCAATGAGATCAACACGCTGCCGGGTTTCACCAACATCAGCATGTATCCAAAACTGTGGCAGGCCAGCGGGCTTGGCTACTCTGAGCTGATCACCCGCCTGATCGAACTGGCGCTGGAGCGTCACGCCGCCGACAGCGCGCTGAAAAGTTCCGTTAACGGTTAATCGGCACCCTTCGCCGTCTCTTCCGTCGTCGTCTCTTCCGGGCGACGGCGGATAATCAACCCCGCCAGCCAGAAACTGATCACCCAGGTCACCAGCCCGACGGCATAGGTTTGCCACCCTTTTGCTTCAAATCCTAACAGCCCCACGACGCCGTTAAGAATAAAAATCAGCCCAATAGCAAAGGCATAGTAGTGCCAGTCACGGCGAAGTTTGGACGTGAGCTTCATAACAACTCCGGCAGGAAAAAAAGACATCCTCTCACAGTTTAAGCACGAGGTCTGTGGCAGATGCGGAAATTCTGAAACGCGACGCAATTTCACTTAAGTTTAAAAATTGTGACGCGCTGCAGAAATCAATAATCCAGGAGAAATCCTGAGCGTAAATTACCACGATTCTGATATTGACAAATGCAATCACCTGTCAAACTCACCCCGTAAGACGCGAATTAAAACAGAGTTATACCTCGGGAGGTCAACATGGCTGACTTTACATTGTCGAAACCGATTTTTGGCGGCAAACCAAAAACCTCTACGGCGGGTAATATCGCGTATGCCTTGTTTGTCCTTTTCTGTTTCTGGGCGGGCTCCCAGCTGCTTAATATGCTGGTCCATGCGCCAGGTGTTTATGAACACCTGATGCAGGTGCAGGATAACGGGCGTCCGCGAGTGGAGATTGGATTTGGCGTGAGCACGCTGTTCGGTCTCGTTCCTTTCCTCGCGGGGTGTATGATTTTAGGCGTAGTCGCGTTAGTCCTGCGCTTTCGTCGTCGCCATTAAAGCCCCATACAGCGAGCCCGGCGATCGTCCACGCGCTTCGCAAACCAGGCGGTGGTCAGGTTACGTGTGATCTTCGGGCTTTCCAGCTGAATACCCGGCAGGATAGCCCTCGGTAACGTTTTCCCACTCTTCTGCTCCGCAAGGGCAAACACCTTCTTGTAGAGATCCGTTTTCTCGAATGCCAGGCTATCGCCTTTTTCAAGCTGACGGCGGATATCGCTGTTGCTCATATCAAGCGCTGTCGATAATGTCCGTACCGCGCGCTCGGTGCCTCCCGCCTCGCTGCTGCCGTAGGCGATGAGATCGCCGTCCAGCGCCAGCTTGACGCCGCTTGCGCGGCTAAGCGCACTTTGAAACGCAGCGTTACGGCTGGCATACCAGCCCGCGTTAAAGTCTGCGAAGCGGTACAGCGGCGCGTTGTAATTCGCCGGATAGTTCAGCAGATGATAAGTACCGAACCACAGTCCGCCGCGCAGTGAGAAGACCTCCTGGCGCACCGTACCGTCAATTTTCCATGGATAGCCGTCAGTATGCTTCTCGGCAAACGCGATGCTCACCTGCATTGGTCCGCCGGTGTGAACCGGGTTGAGCGAGCCAAACAGTTTCTGCCCCATTGGCACCATGTTGATGAAATCATCAAAAATGGCGCTGAGCTGTTTTTCGGTTTTCACCGTGTCCAGCCGGTCGCTGTAGCTTTTACCGTTCGGCGAGGTGATTTTCAGTGCGGTATGCACGAGGAACACCGGGATATGCATCGATTCCGCGCGGCGGTCGATCTCTTTCCAGGCAATTTTATTCAGACCCGGCACCACCGGGTCTGACTGGTACATGGACTCCTGCTGCGCCACCGCCAGCACCGAGCAGATATTTTCCTCGGTCGGGGCAATCTTCTGGCTTTCAAAGGTTTTAGCCAGCGCATCTGCCCACGCATTGCGATCCTTCACGCTGGCGGGCATTTTTTGCCGCACAACGCTTGCCACATCCACGGGCTTTTCACCCTTTTTGAGCGGGGCTGCCCCTTTTTCGGCACAGCCCGCCAGCACCAGAGCGGCCAGTAAGGACAGCGATAACGCGCGCGGTACGGCAAAAGACATAGCAACTCCCTGTATTAGCTAAAGGTATTGGTCACTTCCTGCAGGTCACGATCGTCCAGCTCACGCTCAAAGCTGCGCAGACGTTTGTAGATGGACATCAACTCCACCAGCGTGGTCCAGGAGCTGATCAGATACTGGAACGACCCGCGCACCTGACCGAAAACATTGGTGATCTGCGTCATCAGACCGAGCGTAATCGTACCCGCAACGATCGACGGAAACAGCAGGAACAAGCCGAAAACGTTATCCACCTGCAGATACAAAATGCGCGCAATGTTGAAATACATATAGTGGAAGTAAAGGCGGAAGTAGTTGCGACGCACGGCACCAAACAGCTCACGGACGGTCGGTGGCGACGCGCGGCTGGCATCATCTTCCCCGTAAACCAGCTCTTTACGATACGCCGCTTCGACGCGCTGATTTTTAAACTCCAGACCCGGCAGCTTGATCCCCACCACCGCCAGCAGGCCCGTGCCCATCAGCGACCAGACAATCGCAGCAATCACCAGACCATACGGCAGATGGCCGACAATCGGCAGATCCGGCACATGCGCAGAGAGCGTCACCAGTACCGGCAGGAAAGCAATCAGCGTCATGATGGCGTTGATGAAACTGACGCCCATATCTTCAAGGGTGGAGGCAAAACGCATGGTGTCTTCCTGCACACGCTGCGCGGCACCTTCGATATGACGCAGATGCTGCCAGTGCGCCATGTAATGTTCGTTCATCGCGGTACGCCAGCGGAAAACATAGTGGCTGACGAAGAAATTGTTCATAACACCAATGATCACCGCAATAAGCGCGATACCGAGGAAGACGCCGACTTCATGGTAGAACTGGTTAATGGTGACCTTGTGCGGCGAACTCAGCGCGGTCTGAATAAGATCGTAGAACGGTGCATACCAGGCGTTTACCGCCACCCCCACTTCCACCAGGAACCACGTCACAAAGATGATCAGCGAGGTACCGAGAATCGACCAGTACTGCCAGCGGTGCGGAGAATAGACAAACCAGAACAGCGCAAACAGCCCTACGCACAGCATGTAGTAGGCGTAAAACAGCAGATAGCTAAGTGACCAAAAACGCGCTGCGCTAATCGGCACGTCGCCTGTCGCCCCAACTATGCGTGCCAGCCATGCACCGCCGCCCGCCTGCCAGAAAACGACCGCGATCAGTGCCCAAATAAATGCCGACAGGAAAAATGGCCCCGGCTTTGGGAAAAAAGACTTAAACATGATGCTTCCTTCTTGTTGTTATGGTTGTTGCTGTGCTCAACACATGACCAAACGAATACCCTGCCCGGGCCGGAAGACCGGCTCGGGCAAAAAGGTCAGACCCGAGGGTTGATTATTAGTTCGCTTTCCAGTTTTCGAGAATTGTTTCGGTGCGTTTCACCGCGGGAGGGTTCATCGGTGCAATGAAGTTACGCCAGACGTCATTATGGTGGTTAATCAGAATCTGTGCTTCAGCCGCCGGGCGATTCGCGGTGGTATGGGCATCCTCAGCCACGGTAATGTGGTAGCCCCGACTGACGCCGTTTTTAATTGTCGCGTCCACGCAGTAATCCGTGGCGCAGCCGCAGATGACAAACTCACGAATTCCGTGTTCACGTAACAGCGCTTCAAGCGATGTGTTGTAAAAAGAATCACAGGCGGTCTTGGTAACGTAAAGCGCATCAGCCGGTTGATGGAGTTCAGGCAGCAGCGCAAACCCTTCACTTCCTTCTTCCAGCCCCCCGGCCTCGGTATGCTGAATAAAAATGACGGTGTCGGCCGCCTGCGTAAGCTGGTTGATCAGAGAGACACACTTTTCGCGCTGATGACGAGGGGTTTCAAATACCCCGTTTTGCATATCAACCACCATGACCACACGCTTTTCAGACATACCGTTCTCCGTAAGATTGAGTAATACTGGTGCCTATCATAAGCCCGATGCCAGAAAATGGGAGAGCGCTCGCAAGTAAATTATTCATATTTACCCATGGTTACGTTTTTCTGGCTATCGTTATGCTATTCCGGGCATTGCACGGTAGAGATTAGTAGTATAAATACCCATTACTTTCTTCATTCACTTCATGGATGCTTTTCGTTGAAACGTTGTCTGCTCTCTTTTGCCGCGCTGTGTGCGGTGAGCTTCTCCACCGCCCAGGCGGCCCAACCGCTGACGGCTCCCGTTTTGGCTTCAGACATTGCCGATCGCTACGCGAACCTGATCTATTACGGCAGCGGCGCAACCGGGATGGCAATGGTGGTTATTGATGGCAACCAGCGCGTATTCCGCAGCTTCGGTGAAACGCGCCCAGGCAATAACATTCACCCGCAGCTGGATTCCGTCGTTCGCATCGCGTCCTTAACCAAGCTAATGACCAGCGAAATGCTGGTGAAACTGCTCGACCAGGGCGTGGTGAAGCTCGACGATCCGCTCAGCAAATACGCCCCACCGGGAGCACGTGTGCCAACGTATCAGGGAACGCCCATTCGCCTTGTGAACCTCGCGACGCACACCAGCGCGCTACCGCGTGAGCAGCCTGGCGGAGCGGCGCACCGCGACGTGTTTGTCTGGCCCACCCGCGAGCAGCGCTGGAACTACCTGAGCACCGCCACGCTGAAGGCGGCCCCGGGTTCGCAGGCCTCTTACTCCAATCTGGCGTTCGACCTGCTGGCGGATGCCCTCTCAGCGGCTGCGGGCAAACCCTACACGCAGCTGTTTGAAGAGCAGATAACCCGTCCGCTGGGGATGAAAGACACCACCTTTACCCCTTCTCCGGACCAGTGCCGTCGCCTGATGGTGGCGGAGAAAGGTGCAAGCCCGTGTAACAACACGCTGGCGGCAGTGGGGAGCGGCGGGGTCTATTCCACCCCAGGCGACATGATGCGCTGGATGCAGCAGTTCCTCTCATCGGATTTCTACTCGCGCAGCAGCCAGGCCGACCGTATGCAGACCCTGATTTATCAGCGAACTCAGCTGCACCGTGTGGTCGGAATGGACGTACCGGGTAAAGCCGATGCGCTCGGCCTGGGCTGGGTCTATATGGCACCCAAAAATGGCCGTCCGGGTATTATTCAGAAAACCGGCGGCGGTGGCGGGTTCATTACCTATATGGCGATGATCCCGCAGTCCAACGTGGGCGCATTTGTGGTGGTCACCCGCTCCCCGCATACGCGTTTCGTTAATATGAGTGATGGCATTAATAACCTGGTGGCTGAACTGAGCGCCAATAAAGCCCAGGTGCTGACCGCGTCTAACTGATCTTAATATTCCGTGGGCAAGCGGTTGATACTGACCAGCTTGCCCCGGCTCATATTAATGTAGTTTCCCTGCCGCAGCGCAGCGAGAACCTCAGCAACAACCGAGCGCGAAATACGGGTGCTTTGTTGAATATGATTCATCACACCAATTTTCGAGCGCAACGTTTCATCCCACTCCGCCATATTCAGCAACATGGCACGGATCTGGTGATAAGAATTATTTCCCACCAGCTGCATGTCGCGTTTCGCAAGAATGTAATTTATCCATGATAACCAGGTGAAGGCCTCTTTCCAGAGCGCATTCTGTTGTATGAGCTGACGGGTGGTTTCCGTGGATAAATAAAAACCCGTACAGGGTGTTTTGGCGATAACTTTGTATTCGTGACAGTGTTTAATCATCACGGTGGATAGCCCAAAAATAAATGGCGCTTTCGCAATCCCCAACAGCAATTCATCTGGATAACGATAGATTTCGATTATACCGGTCTGTAATACGACCGTGCGTGACTCATTGCACTCGTGAGAAGTAATGATTTGTTGTGGAGCACATTGAAACGTACTACTGGCTGCTATCAGACACTGTTCGAGCCGGCTTAATTCAGAAAGCGGTTTCGCATTAACGTTCATGCAGACCTCAAGACATCCGTATTGGTCGGTTCAATATTGTTTTTTGTTTTTATCGTAAAAAAGCGGGGGATATTCTCCCCCGCTTTCAGGTATTACCAGGTATATTTCACACCCAAATTGGCGCCCCAGTTCTGGTCAACGTCACCGCCGCCAAGATACGTGGCATCCGTGTACGCGCTGAAGTTCTTCGTGAAGCTGAACTGCGTACCCAGCCCTACACGCACCGCAGAGCCTTTAACGCCGTTGTCGATGCTGTCGTCGTTGATATCCGCAGTGTTATCAGCATCATCATAGACATAGGCCAGCTTGAAGTAAGGCGTCAGCGCCTGCTCGCCACCGTAGTTGAAGGTATAACCCGCATCCAGGCCGAGTTCATAGCGCAGGCTATCGTAAGATTGCCCATCAACGCGCATGTCATTACTCAGGCGATAATCATCCCCGGACTGGAACAGACCGGATACCGCCGCGTAAGGGGTTACGTAGCCAGACAGGTTTGGTTTCCAGTCATAGCCCAGCTTCATGCCAAAGCCAACCGCATCGGTGGTCGTGTCACCGTCAACGTATTGACCGTTGCTCATGGTAGCTGAAAGGTCGTTGTTAAAGCGGGTGTAGCTCAGGGAGCTGTCGAGGAACATATCGTTCGCAAACTTCGCAGAGGCATAGATCATTGCCGTCTGGCTGTCCTGATCGACCTGACCGGTACGATCGCTGATATCCCCCTTCGCGAAGCCTGCTGCACCGCCGACGATCCACTTCGCATTGTTACCGTCAATCTGGGTGTCCAGACCGACCATAATGCCGCTCACGTCCTGATCGTAGCTGATAACGCCATTGTCACCGTCGTAGTTGCCACCGAAGTAGCTCACCCAGGCTCCGCCATTGTCCGCCAGGCCATGACGGCTGTTGGTCAGACGCGAACCGACGGTATCCTGCTGCAGATTCCAGATATTGGTATTGGCAGAAGGAATGCTCAGCGCCATGTTGGCGTAGTCGCTCAGCGCTTTCTGCTCAAGGACAACGGTATCACCCTGCTGCTGTGCCTGATAGGTGTAAGCCCCTAAATCCGCTTTGTTTGCGGCAGTAAAGTGGGCTGCGGTATCCGGATTGTTATCATAAACACGGACGATCTCTTTGTTTTTGTAATCAGCGACGGAGCCTGCGCCGGTCGCATCATCAATGCGCACTTTATAGTTACCGGCAACGTCACCGTTCACCGCCAGATGGCCGTCTGAGTTCAGTGCGACGACACCATAGTCGTAGTCCGCGCTGTAACGATCGTTAGTGATATAACGCGCGTTATTCAGATCGCTGTTCAGCACATAATCACGGCTGGCTACGTTCAGTACGCCACCGTCGGTCAGCACCATATTGTGCGTGTCGACCTGACCCAGACCCAGCGCCAGCTCGGCACCGTTATCGACGGTGATCGTATTCGCATACAGCGCGGCCGTCTCTTCGGTCAGAGCTGCACGGCTATCGCTGTCCAGATAGAGGCTGTCGGTCGCTACGCCGCCGCTGTCGCCAATATTCAGCGATGAAGCATTGGTTAGGGTAATGGAGTCCGCCAGCAGGCCAGCGTTTTCAACGTTGACCTGAGAGCGGTTATTCACCGCCAGCGCGTCGATGTTAGAGATCTTACGGGTATCCCACTCGGAACCGTTGTCCAGCGTTACGTTGAACAGGCCGCTCTGGTAGACCGCTTCGCCCGCTACGTGGCCGTTGCTGTCAAAGGTGGAGTCAGGCCAGATGCTGTTAGGCGCCAGCGCATGCCAGTCAACGTTGCTGTAACCCTGGCCATACATCTGCGAAGTGCCAATGGCTTCAACGCTGGACTGCGCCGCACCGACCCACTTGCTGCCGTTGGTCAGCGTCACGTCCAGCCTGTCGGTGCCATCCCAGCCATTAGTGGTTGGGTTATAGACGCCATCATCGGTGGTATCGGTTGCCGGATCGCCATTTTCGTAGAAGTTGTTATCGAAGGTGCTGGCGAACAGGATGTCGCCGGTGACGGTAGAATGGTCGAACGTGGCGGTGGTCTGCATGGCGTTGTCAGATGCGCTGGCCGCAACGATCAGCGCCGCGTCATCCGCACCCGTGGCGTGGGTTTCACCGTAGTCGCTCGGCTTAGCCGTTTGACCGTAGAATCCGCTGGTACCCAGATCGCTGTAGGCACCTGACGTCAGCACGGAGTCTTTAACCACCAGCGTATCGGTGAACACGTTTGCGCTGTTCGCCACGCCTTCAACGCCGTCATACGGAGTATTATCGAGCTCCTGATATCCCTGCGTTAGCGTAATGCCCGCAACGTGGGAATTATTCTGGATAACAATATCAGACTCCACGTCCAGCGTAATCGCGTTACCGAGAGCGTAGGTATCCAGGTAATGGGTTTCCGATGTTTCGCCCTTCACGACGTCATAAGCATAATGCTCGTAAGCGTCGTTGATCGTGCTGTTGTCGACGGTCAGGCTAAAACGATCGAACTGAGTATGCGCGGTACCGTCGGCGTCTACGCCGTCGGCACAGTTTGCGGTCATACACTCAGAGGTAATCATACCGTTGATGGTGCTGTTAGAAATGCTGAGCGCATTAGAATGACCATTGATGCCGTCATCCAGATAATACGTCGAAATAACGCCATTCACCGTTGATTTATTGATCACCGGATAAATATCACCGTCATGGCTGGCATCAGTGTAATCCCAGTCAGCATAACCATAATACCACGGGGTTGAGGCGGCGTTATCATATCCAAATGTATTATACGTCGTACCGGAAATATCTTTCGCATTGGCCTGAGAAGCGATAGCCAGGGTACAGGCTAATGCAAGTTGAGATACAACCAGTTTCTTTTTCCATGTTTGCATTGGGTCATCCCTCCTCAGGGACGTAAGCAAGTTTGTCCGTCAAATCATTGTGCAATATTCAATTGCGGAGAGAATTATGCAGTTGCATTTAGAAAAGGTTCAATGAATGATTCCATTAAGTCCGCATACAGACAAAAAAACAGAAAAAAGGTCAACCACACAGCAGGCAATCATTATAAACATTATAAAAACAGAAAGTTGAAAATTAATTTCATAACTCACATTAATATTATTAAAATAAATAGATCATTATTTTTTATATATTCCATCTGATATAGAAATCATACTAATCATTCCCCTTTTCCTGAAAAAACAGACCGCGCGAGTGTAGAGTGAAAAAAGGTTCTTCAGCCGTCAATTTGAGAAAAGAAAAAAGCCTACTTTCGTAAAACAACGGCCTTCACTTTGAGGTACACTAGGCCTCTTTGTTCCACAAACATCAGGCATCCCATGACCGATTTAATTGCACGTCCCCGCCGTCTGCGCAAGTCACCTGCACTGCGCGCTATGTTTGAAGAGACAACCCTGACCTTAAACGATCTGGTGTTGCCGATTTTTGTTGAAGAAGAGATCGATGACTACAAAGCCATCGAAGCCATGCCGGGCGTGATGCGCATTCCGGAAAAATATCTGGCGCGCGAGATCGAGCGCATCGCCAACGCGGGGATCCGCTCGGTGATGACCTTTGGCATCTCCCATCATACCGACGCCACCGGCAGCGATGCGTGGAAAGAAGATGGCCTTGTCGCCCGTATGTCCCGCATCTGCAAAGAGACCGTGCCGGAAATGGTCGTCATGTCAGACACCTGCTTCTGCGAATACACCTCTCACGGCCACTGCGGCGTGCTGTGCGATCATGGCGTGGATAACGATGCCACCCTGCTGAATCTCGGCAAGCAGGCCGTGGTCGCGGCCGCTGCGGGTGCAGATTTCATCGCCCCCTCTGCCGCGATGGATGGACAGGTTCAGGCGATTCGTCAGGCGCTGGATGCGGCAGGCTTCACCGACACCGCCATCATGTCCTACTCCACCAAATTTGCCTCCTCCTTCTACGGCCCGTTCCGTGAAGCGGCTGGCACGGCGCTGAAGGGCGACCGTAAAACCTATCAGATGAACCCGCTGAACCGCCGGGAAGCGATTCGCGAATCCCTGCTGGATGAAGCTCAGGGCGCAGACTGCCTGATGGTCAAACCGGCTGGCGCGTATCTTGATATTCTGCGCGACATCCGCGAACGCACTGAACTGCCGCTGGGCGCTTACCAGGTGAGCGGCGAGTACGCGATGATCAAATTCGCCGCGCAGGCGGGAGCGATTGACGAAGAGAAAGTGATCCTCGAAAGCCTGGGTGCGATCAAACGTGCGGGCGCGGACCTGATCTTCAGCTACTTCGCGCTGGATCTGGCTGAGAAAAAAATCCTCCGCTAATCTTCACCAAACTGCAATACAACCGACATCTGCTCCTTCTACTGTCTTCGCAAGACGGCAGGAGGAGTAACCATGTTTAGCCTCGATAGCGTTCTCGACGATCTTTGGCCTCAGGCGAGGCCTGCACCCTGGCAAAAAAGTCTGTTAAAAAGACTGTTTTACGAAGATGAATTCCAGCAGTTTGCCGCCGCGCACCGCCACCTCAAAGGACTGGACATGGTGGAGCAAGTTCTGGAGCACCTTGATATTCTCTGCACCGTTTCCGCCCGCGATCTCGAACAAATCCCCGAACATGGCCCGCTGGTCATTATTGCCAACCACCCGACAGGCACGCTGGACGGGCTGGCGCTGTTGTACGCCGTCTCCCGCGTACGCCGTGACGTCAAAGTCGTGACCAACCGGATGCTGACCCACCTTGAGCCTCTCAGTTCACTCTTTATCCCGGTGGACAATATGGGGGGCAGGACGGCGAAATCCTCCCTGGTGCAGATGGAACAACATCTGCAAAATGCGGGCGTACTGATCTTCTTCCCGGCGGGAGAAGTTTCACGTCCGACGCGCAAAGGCATTCACGATAAAAAATGGCACCCGGGCTTTATCAAGCTCGCCAGCAAGCTGCGCGCGCCGCTGCTGCCGGTGCATATTCAGGCGCACAATAGTCTCCTCTTTTATGCCAGCACGCTGGTGTCGCCGACATTGTCGATGCTGCTGTTAATGCAGCAGATGTTCCGCCGCCGCCATAGCCAGCTGCCGATTAAAATCGGCCAGCAGATCGCCTGGCATCACTGGCACAGCGCCACCCTTTCGTCGCGTGAGATGGCCGAGCAGTGCCGTCAGCACGTGATGCGTCTTGGCAAGGGAATGCCTGGCGTCTTTAAAACCCAGTGCGCCATTGCTCGTCCAGAGGACCGGGCGACTCTGAAACGCGCGCTGGCGCAGGCCGAGTGTCTGGGCAAAACCGGCGACGGTAAGCTCATCTATCTGTGGCAGCGCAACGGCCAGGAAGAGGCTCCGCTGCTGCGCGAGCTGGGCCGCCTGCGCGAAATTGCGTTTCGTGCGGTGGAGGAAGGGAGCGGCAAGCGCCGGGACACCGACCGTTACGATGACGATTATCTGCACCTGATCCTGTGGGATGATGAGGATCTGGAGATCGTGGGGGCGTATCGCTTTATGCCCACCGCAAAGCAGGTTGCGCATCGGGGTCCGGAAGGGTTGTACAGCTACAGCCTGTTCCACTACGACGATAAAATGCAGGACGTGCTGGAGCACGGCATTGAACTGGGTCGCAGCTTTATTCAGCCGCGCTACTGGGGACGCCGCGGCCTGGATTATCTCTGGTCCGGGATTGGGGCTTATCTGGCACGTTATCCGCACTACCGTTATCTGTTTGGCCCGGTCTCGATTTCCGGAGGCTTACCGCCTGCGGCGCGGGATCTGCTGGTGGCATTTTACCGTCTGTGGTTCCCGGCAAGCCATCCGCTGGCCGCGTCGCGCCAGCCTTATCCTGCATCGTTACCGGACGTGCTGGCACAGTTTGGCGGCGTGGATTACGTGGACGATCTGACGAAGCTGAAATCCCTGCTCGGCAATCTGGGCTGCGGCATTCCGCCACTCTACAAGCAGTATTCCGAGCTGTGCGAACCGGGCGGCGTGCAGTTTATTGATTTTGGCAGCGACCCGGCGTTCAACAACTGTGTAGACGGGCTAGTGCTGGTGGATTTGTGCTACCTGAAGACGAACCGCTATCAGCGGTATATAGGGGTACACTCTTTGTAGGCCGGGTAAGCGCAGCGCCACCCGGCAAAAACGGTGCACAATTGCCGGGTGGCGGCTACGCCTTACCCGACCTACAGGTACTACAGGATCAAGCGCGGTAAAACGGCTTATCCCCCAAAATCGTCGCCCGCTGCATAATCCGACGCTGCGGCAGATAATCCGCATTGGCATAGTGCTGCGTCACGCGGTTATCCCAGATCGCCAGATCGTTCTCCTGCCAGCGCCAGCGCACCTGAAACTCCGGTTTGGTGATATGCGCAAACAGGAAGCGTAGCAGCGCCTCGCTCTCTTTTTCCGTCACGTCCACAATGCGCGTGGTAAACCCTTCGTTCACGAATAACGCCTGCTTGCCCGTGACCGGATGGGTACGCACCACCGGGTGCAGCAGCGGAGGATGTTTTGCAACCGCATCCAGCCAGCGCTGATGCTCCTCTTCGCTTTTACGGTACTTGTATTCCTGGAACGATTTTTTGAAATCGTGCTCCGCCCGCAGACCACTCAGCAGCGTCCGGAACGGTGCGGACAGCGCCTCGAAAGCCGCAATGCCGCTCGCCCACAGCGTATCGCCTCCGGTCTCCGGCAGCAATTTTGCCGCGAGGATCGCCCCTGCGGGCGGCGTCTCGATAAAGGTCACATCGGTGTGCCAGTTGTCATTATCCGGCGGATTATCGTTATGGGTATCCAGGACGATAATCTCCTCCACCCCTTCCGCATGCGGATAGACCGGATGGATATGCAGATCGCCAAAGCGTAGCGCCAGCGCGCGCTGCTGCTGCGGGGTGATCGCCTGCTCGCGCAGGAACACCACCTGATGGCGCAGCACCGCGTGATACAGCTGCTCGAACTGGTTATCGCTCAGCGGACGGGTTACATCCAGGCCCGACACCTGCGCGCCAATATACGGCCCCAGCGGGGTAATGGTCAGACGTTCACTCATTGTATTTCTCCATGCCAGGGCGTCAGACGACGCTGTAGAACGCGCAGCCCCAGCTCTAATCCGAAGGCGATCGCGGCAATGACCGCGATCCCTGCCAGCACCACGTCAGTCGCCAGGAACTCGCCCGCCGACTGCACCATAAACCCTAATCCTCGCGTGGCGGCGATCAGCTCTGCCGCCACCAGCGTGGACCACCCCACGCCGAGGCCGATGCGCAGCCCGGTTAAGATCTCCGGCAGCGCGCCCGGTAAAATCACGAACAGCAGCACCTGTGTCCGGCTGGCGCCCAGCGACTGCGCCGCGCGGATCCGCACCTGCTGGGCACTTTTGACGCCCGCCAGCGCCGACATCGCAACCGGGGCGAAAATCGCCAGATAGATCAGCAGGATTTTTGACGTTTCACCGATGCCAAACCAAATTACCATCAGCGGCAGATAGGCCAGCGGCGGCACCGGGCGGTAAAGCTCAATCAGCGGATCGAGGATGCCGCGCACCGTCGGGCTTAAGCCCATCGCGATGCCAACCGGAATGCCGATCATCACCGCAGCCAGCAGCGCCACCAGAATGCGCGTCAGGCTTGCGCCCAGATGCTGCCAGAGCGTGGCATCCATAAACCCCTGCGGCCCGGCGATGGCAATAAGTTTGGCCAGCACCTGTCCCGGCGGCGGCAGAAACAGCGGGCTGATCCACTGCAGTGCCGCCACCAGCCACCACACCGCCAGTAACACCAGCAGCGTCCCGACGCTCAACGTGAGCTGGCGGGAGAACGGCCAGCGCAGCGCCTGACGCGTGCGGCGCGTTTTTTCACTGAAGACGATGCTCATGAGAAAGCCTCCCGTTGGTCAAACACGCGGCTTAGGATGTACTCACGCTGGTCGATAAACTGCGGATCGGATTTGATGCTGCGCACGGGTTCTCCGGCGACATAACGGCGCGCGAACTCGAGCGGCAAGCGTTCCACCACGCGCCCCGGCCCCGGCGATAACAGCACCAGCTCGGTCGCCATAAACACCGCTTCTTCGATGTCGTGGGTGATCAACAGGACCTGCTTGCCCGTCTCATGCCAGAGACGCAACAGCAGGGTTTGCATCTGCTCGCGGGTAAAAGCGTCCAGCGCGCCGAACGGCTCGTCCAGCAGCAACAGCTGCGGGTTTGCCGCCAGCGCACGGGCAATGCCGACACGCTGGCGCTGACCGCCGGAAAGCTGCCAGATAAAGCGTTTTTCCGCCCCTTCGAGACCCACTTTTTTCAGCATCTGCCGTGCCGTTTCCAGCCGCTGTTCGCGGTTCACCCCCGCAAGCTGTAGCCCAAACGCCACGTTTTCCTGCACGTTGCGCCAGGGGAGCAAACCTTCATTCTGGAAAACCACGCCGCGCTCGGCGCCGGGGCCTTCCACCTTTTTGCCTTCCAGTTGGATGGTGCCACGCTGATAAGGGACAAAACCGGCAATCAGATTCAGTAGCGTGGTTTTCCCACACCCGGAGGGGCCCAGCACCACCAGCAGTTCACCGCTGGCCAGCGTCAGGTTGATCTCCTCCAGCGCGGGTTTGCCGCCGTAATCGGCATACAGGTTCGTTATGCTCAGCATGGCGGACTCCTTATTTCACAAAGCGGTCGGTGACGTACTGGCTGTAATCCGCCGCTACCGCGGGCACTTTGCCCTGCGCTTTCAGGAAGGTGGCGGTATCGACAATCGCTTTGTTCACCGGCCCGGTCAGCTGCTGCACCTGCTGCGCAGGGGTCAGGTAGGTATTGCCTTTCACAAGCCCCGGCACGTCCGCTTCCGGCACGCCGCTCAGTCGGGCGAGTTTTTCCAGATTGGCGGGCTGCTTCAGCCATTCATCGGGGTTACTGATATAGGGCTGTTGGGCGTCGAGGGCGCTTTTGGCAAAGGCTTTCACCACCTCGGGATGTTTCTCAGCAAAGTCTTTGCGCACGACCCACACGTCGAGCGTCGGCGCGCCCCACTGGCCCACCTTTTCGGAGTCGGTCAGCACGGTGCCATCTTTTTCCAGCTCGTTCACGGCTGGGGCCCAGACATAGGCTCCGTCAATATCCCCACGCTGCCAGGCCGCGATTATCGCGGGTGGCTGGAGATTAAGAATCTGAACCTGCCCCGGCTTGATGCCCCAGTGTTTGAGCGCCGCCAGCAGGCTGTAGTGGGTGGTAGAGATAAACGGCACGGCGATGCGCTTGCCGATCAGGTCTTCCGGTTTGGTGATGTTTTTCTTCACCACCAGCGCTTCAGAGTTACCGAGCTGCGAGGCGAGCAGGAACACCTCAATCGGCACCTGCTGGCTGGCCGCGACCGCCAGCGGGCTGGATCCGATATTGCCGATCTGCACGTCGCCGGAGGCTAACGCACGCACGACGGACGCCCCACTGTCGAACTTGCGCCAGTCGACGTTCGCGCCGCTCGCTTTGGCAAAGGTGTTATCCGCCTGCGCAACTTTCGCCGGTTCCGCAGAGGTTTGATACGCGACGGTGACGTCTACCGCCTGCGCCTGAAAGGCCCACAGCGCCAGCGCGCCGAGAAGTGTGATTCGCGATGAAATTGCCATAGTATCTGCTCCCCTTGTTGTTATGAGGGCAGTATTTCCGGCGCGGGAATTTTGATAAAGGAATTAAAACGCATCGCTCATAACGATTCGTTTTTAGATAAAAAGTGGGAAAGGATAGTTGGTTTTGTGCGATTCGTTTTTTCCCCTCTCCCTGTGGGCTGATGTATCCCCGCAATTAAATGCGAGCAGTGAACAATTCCCTCGCCCCTTCGGGGAGAGGGTTAGGGTGAGGGGAACATACGGCTGTAGTGGTCATTCCGTTCACTTAATGTTCCTTGCCACTCTGTGACGGCATGACCGGTGAACGTGCCAGGGTGGCTCAATCGCCACCACCCTGGCGACCCGGGCTCCCGGCGGTAAATCGCCGCTTCGCGGTGCCCTCAGCTTATTCCTTCAGGCTATCGGGTCGGGCATGAGCCTGCATCCCTGCAGGCCACGCCCTCTCGGCACATCCGTGCGCCTCGCCCCGGCCTTACGGAAACGCTTCGGCGATTTACAGCCGGACCAGAGCATCGCTGTAAGTTATTCATTTCACATTATAAAATTGAATGGCTTCTGGTTAAAAAATTTACACGGAAACCCTCATATATAGGCCGGGTAAGGCGTAGCCGCCACCCGGCAGAGAAGTCAGCGCTTTGCGTTTAGCTCAGCAATATCCTTCGGTGTGGTGCGACAGCATCCACCGATTAATTTCGCTCCAGCCGCCAGCCACTGTGGCAAATAGCCCGCCAGCGTCTCGCACGCTTCGCCGTGGTGGTGCCAGGTTTTAGTCACCGCATCATAGTGCTCGCCCGAGTTCGGGTAGACCACCAGCGGCAGCGCCGTCAGGCTTTGCAGATGTTTCAACGCCGCGGTGGTGTTTTCCAGGGCGATGCAGTTGATGCCCAGCGCGACAATGTGCGGGGAGTTTGCCAGCACGTCGACCACCTCACGCAGCGGCGTGCCGTCGCTCAGGTGCTCGCTATCACGCAGGGTAAACGAGAACCACGCCCGGGCGCGAGGATACTCGGCCAGAAGCGCCGCCAGCGCCTTAATTTCCCCAAACGAAGGCAGCGTTTCGCAGGCCAGCAGGTCAGCCCCCGCATCCAGCAGCGCTTCCACACGCGGGCGGTGGAAGGCGGTAAACGCCTCGGCGCTGCGCACGTAGTCGCCGCGATATTCCGAACCATCCGCCAGATACGCGCCGTACGGCCCCACGGAGCCTGCCACCAGCAGCGTACCTGCGTGCGGGTTTTCAGCCAGATACGCTTCGCGCGCCTTACGCGCCAGTTCCACGCTTTTGCCAATCAACGCCCGGGACTGTGCCTCGTCCAGCCCGCGTGCCGCGAAGCCCGCGGGCGTGGCCTGGTAGCTGGCAGTGATCGCCACCTGCGCCCCTGCGCGGTAATAATCAAGATGCACTTCGCGGATAAGTTCCGGGTTTTCTACCAACACTTTGGCAGACCAGAGGCTGTCTGCAAGGTTACACCCGCGCGCTTCCAGCTCCGTTGCCATCGCCCCATCCAGCACCACAAACGGCTGTTTTTCGAGAAGGGCGGTAAGCGGATTATTCTGCGACATGTTCAGGCTCCTGCGATGTCATATTTCGGGTCAGGTAGTACGCACCATAACACAGGGCGACAAACGGAAGCCCGCAATAAAGGGCAATACGCTGGCTCGGGTCAAACCACAGGCCGACACAGGCAACCACGCAGAGAATAAAACCGAGTACCGGCACCAGCGGATACCACGGCGCACGATACTGCAACGCAGAGAGCGGCTGGCCGGACTGCAGATGTCGGCGACGGAAAACGAAGTGCGACGCGCAGATGCTGATCCAGACCGCCACCACCGCAAAGCCGGAAATGGCCGAGAGCGCGACAAACACCGTGTCCGGGGCGATAACGCTTGAGAACAGCGCCAGCACGCCACCGAGCATGGAAACCGAAAGCGCCGTCAACGGCACACCATTTTTGTTCACCCGGGCAAAGCAGCGCGGCAACGTTTTTTCGTTAGAGAGCGACCACAGCATGCGCCCGGAGGCGTACAGCCCGGAGTTGGCCGCCGAGAGGATCGCCGTCAGGATCACGAAGTTAAAGATATCTGCCGCGTAAGGAATACCGACCTTCTCAAACACCAGCACGAACGGACTCTTTTCCACGCCCGCCTGCTGCATCGGGATCAGCGCCGCCAGTACAAACACGGTGCCGATAAAGAAGATAATCAGCCGCGCGATGGTGGTGCGGATTGCGACCGGAATGACCTTGTGCGGATTTTGGGTTTCGCCCGCCGCGATACCAATAAGTTCGGTGCCGGAGAAGGCAAAGTTCACCGCCACCATGGTCATCAGGATCGGCAGGCCGCCGTGCGGGAACCAGCCCTCAGCGGTAATGTTGCTTAACCCCGGCGCAGGAGAACCGTCCTGCATCGGGATAAAGCCAAAGACCGCCGCCCCGCCGAGGATAATAAAGGCGATGATGGTGATAACTTTCACCAGCGAGAACCAGAATTCGCCTTCAGCAAAGAAGCGCGTGGAGATGACGTTAAGGCCAAAAATCACCACGCAGAAGACCACGCACCACGTCCAGACGGGCACCTGCGGGAACCAGTACTGCATGCAGAACCCGGCGGCGGTAAAGCTCGACCCGAGCGCCACCGTCCAGGTGAGCCAGTAGAGCCACGCCACGGTGTAGCCCGTCGCCGGGCCAAGATAACGGGCGGCATAGACGTGGAACGCGCCGGTTTCCGGCATCGCCACGGAAAGCTCACCAAGACACTGCATCACCAGCCAGACCACCAGCGCGCCAATCAGGTATGCCAGCAGCGTGCCCGCCGCCCCGGTCGTGGAAATGATATAGCCCGTATTAAAAAATAACCCAGTCCCAATCACGCCGCCCAGCGAGAGCATAATCAGGTGGCGTGTTTTCATGGTGCGCTTCAGCTGCCCATTTTCTTGTTGTGTTTGCATATTACCTTCTATACGTATGGACATCTAAACATCCAAAGAAGGTGTTATACCGCGATTGTTAATAAAAAGCTAGATGACCAGACGCAAACGAGCGCGCCGCGCACTGAGTCTGGGGTGGGATGTCAGGATGACATAGAGAAAAGGACGCCAGGCCATAAGCACCTCCGCAAGCTGATATGTATATCATGGTGCGGGAAGAGACGATCTTCGGTCAGTCGAAAGTGGGATCCGTGAAGAGTGGATTCATACCGCAACACTGTCCACAGAACAGGTAAGGCGCAAAGGTTGGTAATTCTCACAATCAGTTCTATAGTCGAACAGTTTCTTAGTAACCAGGAATGACTGATGCGCTTTAACGGACTGACCAAAGGTTTCTTTATTTTCATCCTCGCCCTTGTGACCTGGGCCTTCTTCGACGTGCTGTCGCCCTACTTCTCCGCAATACTGTGGGCCGCTATTCTGACCGTGATTTTTAACCCGGTAAAAAACAAGCTGCGCACCGCGCTGGGGGATCGCAACGGGCTGGCCTCGCTGCTGACCATCGGCATTATCTGCCTGATCGTCTTTATTCCGCTGATGGTGATCCTCTCCTCACTCGCCATTGAGCTGAACGTGGTGTACACCAAGCTTCAGGAGAACAACACGCAGTTCCCGGAAGTGGTGGCGAGCATCTTTAACCACCTGCCGGACTGGGCCAGCGGCTTCCTCGCGGATCACAACCTGAACAACGCGGCGCAGATCCAGAAAAAACTCTCCGATGTTGCGCTGCAGGGCGGGCAGTATCTGGCGGGTAGCGCGTTTCTGATCGGCAAAGGTACGTTTGGCTTTGCGATTAGCTTCGGCATCATGCTTTATCTGCTGTTCTTCCTGCTGAAAGACGGACCGTATCTGGTGCGCCAGATCCTCGACTCCCTGCCCCTGTCTGATTTCGCCAAACAACACCTGTTCGCTAAATTTGTCGGCGTATCGCGTGCCACGGTAAAAGGCACGGCGGCGGTGGCGGTGGTCCAGGGCATACTCGGCGGGATTGCGTTTGCCATTGTGGGCCTCGACGGGAGCGTCCTCTGGGGCGCGCTGATGGCTTTCCTCTCGCTGGTACCCGCCATCGGTTCGGCGATTGTCTGGGTCCCTGCCGCCATCTTCCTGTTCGCCACGCACCAGATCTGGCAGGGGCTGTTCATTGTCGGCTTCTTTGTGATTGTCGTCGGACTGGTGGACAACATCCTGCGACCGCTGCTGGTGGGTAAAGACACCAAAATGCCGGACTATCTGATACTGATCTCCACCCTCGGCGGCATGGAGCTGTACGGCATTAATGGCTTTGTCATTGGGCCGCTGATTGCCGCGCTGTTTATCGCCTGCTGGAACCTCTTCTCCGGCCGCGACCACGAAGGAAATGCTGAAGAGCTGGATGCCGATTTCATTGAAGAGGGAAAAAACCCTCCAGATTTGTAAGGATGTGACGATATAGACCCCACCAGGCGGCACTGTGCCGCCTTTTTTTCGCCATAAATCAGCCGTTTTCTATAATCTGAAGAACGCCATCCTCTTCATGTTGTAAAAGGATCACCAGGTGCGAATCGCGACAATTACTAACTGGGCCTATGGTGCCACGGTCTGCCTGACCATTGCGTCCGGCATTATCATGCTGCTGGCTTCCGGCGCCGACACCGCGGAACGTCAGGCCATTGAACAGCGTCAACGTTTTGATGAGCTGACGGAAAATATTGAAACTGATGCCTGGGTACAGTCCGATTTAGCACGCCTGTACGTCGTCAAAAAAGATCCTCAAATCCTCAAAGAGTATAACCAGTCAGAGAATAGCCTGAAGCACATCGAGCTGAAGCTGGAAAAACTGCAGGACGCTGGCGCATCGGATGACGAGCTTGCCCTGCTGCATGAAGGCTTAAAGATTGTTGATGAGCTGCAGGACGAACAGCAAATGGCCCTGGCGAACACGGCGCGGGGTGAAGACGCTCAGGCCATCGCCCTGCTCTATGGTGCCTCTTATGAGCAAGAGCTTGAGCGCGCCCAGAACCAGATCGATCACTTTCGCCAGATACTCGACAAACGTGTAATCACGTCCGTACGGGAGGCGACAAAAAAATCGAAAGCGCTGCGAACGGCCTCTGAGTTGATGGTTGGCCTCACCGCCCTGCTGTTCCTGTTTGTGCTTGGCTTTATATTAAAACGCCGCGTGCTGCGTCCGGTCGTGCGCCTGAGCGACGTGGTGCACCGCCTGGCATCACAGGACTACGCGGTGGAAACGCCCAACTTCAACCAGATTGATGAGATCGGCGATATGGCGCAGGCCATCCGCATCTTCCGTGAAAACGGCCTTGCGCGCCAGCGTCTGGAAAAAGAGCGCGATGCCGACTGGGCCATCCGCGAGCTGCTGGCGCGCATGACCCAGAGGCTGCAGGGATGTGAGAACGTAAACGATGTGATTAACGTGGCGGAGTTGTTTGCGCCCAATATTGCACCGGGGATCCCTGGCCGACTCTACGTTCTCGACCGGGATCCGTGGCAGATGCGCTGCGTCGCGCAATGGCTTGCGCCGGTGGGTGACGAGACGACGTTCCACCCTGACGAGTGCTGGGCCGTGCGTCGTGGTCAGAGCCATCCGCCGGTCAACGGTGAGCCGGATATCGCCTGCTATCACCTGCAGGAAGAGACGACGAACAGCGCGCTGTGCGTGCCGCTTATCGCCCAGGGGGAGGCCATTGGCTTGCTCTCTTTCCAGAACACCAACGCGGACAATGCCCCTTCCCGCCCGTATCTTGAACTGATGGCTGAGGCGCTAGGACTGGCGCTGGCGAACCAACGTCTGCGCGACGCGTTACTGGAAAAAGCCCTGTTTGACCCGCTCACCGGCCTGCGTAATCGCCATCATCTGGAAGACACCCTGCACACCCAGATGGCACAAGCCATGCGTAACGATGAACCGGTTAGCTGCCTGATGATCGACATCGATCACTTCAAGAGCATTAATGACCGTTTCGGCCATGAGGCCGGAGACCTGGTCATTAAAAGCGTGGCGCTGATTGTTCAGCGGGCCGGGCATGACAGCGGGCTGGCCTTTCGCTTCGGGGGGGAGGAATTTCTGGTACTGCTTCCCGGCGCCGGAGAAGCAGAAGCGCATGCCTGTGCGCAGAAAATTTATGACGGTGTGCGTGAGCTGTCGCTTCGTTACGGCCTCTCAGAGATTGGGCCGGTGGATGTCTCGATTGGTATTGCCAGCTATCCAGAGCATGCCCAGAGCGACAACCTGCTGCGCGCCGCGGATGTCGCCTTATACCGGGCGAAAGAGCTGGGCCGGGCGCGGATTGTGAGTTTTGGGATGCTGGAAGCGGGTTAAGGTTAGACTCTTATTCATGACGCATGATGTTCATGTCATTGTTCTGACGCCAGAAGATCAATCATGGCCCGTGTGGCTGCTGACTGGCGTCGATGGGGCGCATAGATGAGCGAGAAAGGTCGCGATCGTCCACGAAGTTGCGGAAGTATCTCAACTAACTGGCCGCGCTGTATCTTCTCGCGGACAATGAATTCGTAGCTCTGACAGACCCCTATTCCATGTTCAGCCAGCGAAACCACGCCAAGGACATCATCTGAAATCTCGATGGTTGAATCTGTCTGCCAGTCAACATCCCGCTCATCCACGCGAAATACCCAGGGCGCAATACGGCCGGTACGCGGCATAATAAAAGGCAGGCACATATGCTGCCGCAGTTCATCGAGCGTCTGCGGCATTCCCATGCGATGAAGGTAAGCGGGTGAAGCAACCAACAGCAGTGCCGCATCCTGCAATTTACGCGCGACGAATCCACTGTCAGGCATTTGACCCAGGCGAATAGCCAGGTCGAATCCCTCAGCGATCAGGTCGACATTGCGATTGGTAATGTTCAGCTCCACCTGAACGCGCGGAAACTGTTGGGAAAAGCGGGCCAGCAAGGGCGGCAGACAATAATGCCCATAGGTGGTCGGGACGCTGATCCGTACCCGGCCAGTCAGATCCCCCTCCTGCCCCCGGCCATCGCGTTCGGCGTCATCAAGCAGGGAAAAAGCAGAACGCGCCTGCTCAAGATAAATCCGTCCGGCTTCCGTTAGCCCCACACGACGTGTGGTGCGTTGCAATAGCTGTCGTCCAAGACGCACTTCAAGGCGGGAGACCGCACGACTCAACACTGAGGGCGTGGTTGAAAGGGCGACCGCTGCAGCGGTAAATGAGCCATGTTCAACAACAGTAATGAAGACCTCAACATCGCCGAGATAATCGAATTTTCTGCTCATCTTGCTCTTTCAGGAACAAATGTTTTTCATTTTCGCTAATTTATCTCCGTTTGAGCGATGAGTAAAGTAGCCGCACTTGTTACCAAAAGGCAAAAACGATGGATCTTCAACTCAACGGTAAGACAGCACTTGTTACAGGGGCCACCGCAGGCATTGGGCTGGCTATCGCCAGTACTCTTGCGCGCGAAGGTGTTGCCGTCACGATTACCGGACGCGATCGGGAAAAACTGCACAATGCGGTAGCGAAAATTGCTCAGGCAGCTCCCCAGGCCCGGGTATCAGCCATTGTCGCCGATCTGGCGAACGCTGAAGGTGCAGAAGCGCTGATTAAGGCCTGTACGGATACCGATATTCTTATCAATAACCTGGGTTTTTATGAAGCCACCCCTTTCGCTGATATCACCGACGAGGAATGGCTACGCATGTTCAACATTAACGTGATGTCAGGCGTTCGTCTTTCACGGCATTACTTCCCACGCATGCTAGCACGCAACTGGGGCCGGGTGATTTTTATGTCCAGCGAAGTTGGCGCTTTCACGCCGCCAGACATGGTGCATTACGGCGTCAGCAAATCAGCTCAACTCGCCGTATCGCGAGGAATGGCAGAGCTGACGAAGGGTACCGGCGTAACGGTCAACAGCGTACTGCCATCGGCAACCCGCTCTGACGGAATCATTGATTACCTGCGCCAGACAGCGCCTGAACCTGGCATGACAGACCAGCAGATTGAAGCGCATTTCTTCCAGACCTACCGCCCCAGTTCGCTGATCGCGCGAATGATCGAGGCTGACGAGATAGCCGCTATGGTCGCGCTACTGGCAAGCCCACTCGGCGCGGCATCAAACGGGGCTGCGGTACGCGTCGAAGGCGGAACGTTCCGCTCCATTCTTTGATACCGCATTAAGAAACCGCGTCTTACTCACATCACCGGAGCATGTATGTCCTACCGTATCGGTACTTTCCCCGCCATTGCAATGGCGGCATTGTTCTCTTTCGCAAGCTGTGCCAGCGCGGCGGATCAGATGCCTCTTGAGCACTGGCGCAGCTACTCAGGCGTAAGCTGGGATAAACCTGAAAACGTGCAAATGCCAGCCGTGTTTTCCGGGTCGGTGAATGCCCCCTTAGCAGGCATTCACTTTGATGCAAAGGGTCGGGCCTTTGTCAGCACGCCCCGACTGATTTCAGCCAGCGCCCCCGCCACGTTGAATATTCTCGACACCGATCCTCAGTCCGGACCCGCGCGCCTGACAGCATTTCCGTCCCGCGAGCGTAATGCGGTTGATTCCGCTCCCGATCAGAACCTGCGCAACGTGCTCGGCTTTTATGTTGATCGTAAAAACGGCTGGTTATGGGCGCTGGATATGGGGTTCATCGCGGGAGAAACGGAATCCCCTTCAGGCTCGCAGAAATTGGTCGTACTGGATCTCGACTCGGGCCGAACGGTTAAACGTATCCCCCTGGACGGCGTGGCCGACCGTAAGGCAAGTTTCCTTAACGATGTCGTTGTCGATGAGAATCATCGTATCGCATACATTTCCGACAGCGGGTCGCGCAGTGCGCCTGAAAACCGTGTCGGCCTGATCGTCGTGGATTTCGCCACCGGCACAGCCCGACGCGTGCTGAATAGTCACCCTGCCCTGCAGATTGAACCGGGGGTAAACGTCATTTCCCATGGCGCGGAGGTATGGCCAGGTAAACCGCTATTGATTGGTATCAACGGTATTGCGCTGTCTCCCGATGCAGAAACATTGTACTGGACGGTGACGACGGGAACACATGCATACGCGGTGCCCACTGCCGTGCTGAAGCAACATGATTCAACTGATGCGCAGATTGCCGCTCAAATTCAGAATCTGGGCACGGTGGGAGGTAATACTGACGGTTTGGTGACCGATGCAAAAGGCTACCTCTATATTACAGATGTCACCCGTAACGGCATTGTCAGATATGATCCGAAGACCCGTAAAATGTTACTTATTGCTGCAAATGAAGCCATAAAGTGGCCAGACACACCGGCTATTCGCCCGGACGGTGACCTGATCTTCACATCAAGTAGCCTTAATGACCACTTCGCTGGAATGGTCAAACCAGGCCATGAACGGTACGATCTGTGGCGCTTGCGACAGGACACGAACCCGCCGATGAACACTCGCTAATATGGCTGCGCCACCCAATGGGTGGCGCTTTTTTAGCTGTGACGGACAGGCAAAATCTGTGTCGTGAGAAAATAACGCTCATTTAAAACGATTATTTTTTAAACGCAAAAGAGCTTATTCAAGTAACGTTAGTTTGTCTCAAAATTTCAGTAGCACCATCCACAAATCAAACACCCTACCCTAAAACCACCCAACCCATTGTTTTTAATGGTTTTTACTAAACTAAACGTGCAGTAACAACCGCTACTCAACAAAATATGTAAACTACTGTGATAACTAAATTATAATTCATATACTTCGTTAAAAAAGTGGGGGGTCAAAATGAGATTAACCTTAATGCTGTTGTGCTGTCTGGTGCCAACTTTAGCCTGGGCAGGTGAACTGCCAAAACCTGTTGGAAAACCTATTTTGACGATTTACGGTAATATAGAAAATACCAACGAAGAGGGAAAAGCAGTGTTTGATCTCGCCAGCCTTGAAAAACTAGGGATGGTGAGTTTCGAGACGACATCGCCCTGGTATAACGGACGTACAAAGTTTGAGGGTGTCCCTATGAGAAAACTCATGGATTATGTGGGGGCAAAGGGTACTAACGTTAACGTCATTGCGCTCAATGATTACTCTACCGTCATCCCTCTTAGCGACTTCAAAAAATACAACGCCATACTTGCCTTAAAGGTCAATGGCGAATATATGCGCATCCGCGACAAAGGCCCGTCGTTCATTGTTTACCCTTATGACAGTCTTCCTGAGTTGAATAATCAAATTTATTATTCGCGTTCAGCATGGCAGGTTAGCAAAATGAAGATTGAGTAGCAGTTCAGGAGAACATAATGAACAGGATACTGGTTGGTATCATTTTTTCTCTTTTTATCACGACAGGATATATTGCATTCCTTGTTTACGATCGACAGCAGGAGTTGCAAAAACTGACTCAATACACCGAGTCCTGGTCCGTGGCTCAACTGGTATCAGAGTATTACCGATTTGAATCATGGCTTGGTCTATACGCAACCGATACCGATGACGTTACGATAGACCAGGTCCGCATGCGTCTTGAAATTATGCTAAGCCAGAGCGATTTAATGAACGGCGGGGATTTAGGTCGCTATATTGACAGCGATAAAATGCACCAGGAACTCGCTTCGCGTTTAGAGAAAATACTGGCGTATCTGGATGGCAATCTCGAAAAAATGAGCCATCCGGAGTTACAGGCATACCTGAAAAATATGCATATGCTTGATGCGCCGCTCAGCCAACTTTCGGCCACGGCATTAACAAAAGATATTAATACAGTTAATGAATCAAACAGAAAAATCCAAATCCTGTATTATATTTACTCCGCGCTTTCATTACTTCTGGTGATATTAAGCTTTATTCTGGGCTTTTTAATGATCTACCAGAATAAAAACATTCTCAAAGCCCATATGCAGGTTAAAAGCCTGGCTGACGAACTACAGATATCAAAAGAAACGCTGCAGATTCAGAACGCGAAGCTGGAGTATGATGTTTATCATGATTCCCTGACCGGTATGAAAAACCGCCTTTTCTTCTGGGACGATCTCAACAAAATTAATCTTCAGGCGGATAAAAACCATATCCCCGTCACGGTGATGTTATTTGATTTAGACCGGTTTAAAGAGGTCAACGATACCTATGGTCATGATGCCGGAGATTTACTGCTGAACCAGGTCTCCCGCCGCCTTACCTCAATGAGCAGTGCGACGGATACGTTTTACCGTTTGGGTGGCGACGAGTTTGCCCTTCTCTCCAGCGGCCTGACGGAAAGCGCTGCGGTTTCGCGCGCCAAAGAGATCAGCGATCATATCAGCCAGCCCTATACGATTAATAACCAGCTGATAAAAATTGCCACCTGCGTGGGTATTGTTTTATCGGATAACGAACGACGCTCTGATTATCTTTACAAGTTTGCCGATCTCGCCCTCTACGAAGCCAAAAAAGAGGGCTCGCAGCAGATAAAAGTCTTCCGTCAGTGGATGCTGCAAAAACTGCAGGAAAGCAGAACCCTTGAACATGATATGGCGCTGGCGCTCGATCACCATGAATTTGTTGTGTATTACCAGCCTATTGTCGATGCATTCAGCAATGATATTTACGGCTATGAAGCGCTTATTCGCTGGATACATCCGCAGAAAGGAATACTGTCGCCGGATTACTTTATCTCTGTTGCTGAAAAAACAGGGATGATCAATGAGATCGGTAAAAATGTGCTTGAGCTTGCCTGCCGGGAGGCCGTTTCCTGGGCGGTTCCGGCACGGATCTCGGTGAACGTCTCGCCTGTTCAGTTAGGCACGAAATCCTTTACGGCGATGGTGCAGTCTATTCTGAAAGAGACTGGGCTACCGGCCAATCGCCTTGAGTTAGAAGTCACCGAGTCTTCACTCTTCAGTGACAGCAACACGCCAGTCACTATTCTCAAAAAGCTCAGATCGCTGGGGGTAAGAATTTCGATCGATGATTTCGGTACCGGGTATTCATCGCTCTCACGGCTCAGTGAACTCAACTTTGATAAAATCAAAATAGATAAATCCTTTGTGAATCCCATCTCCACGCAAGATGATGCGCTGAATATCGTTAAGCTGATCGCCGGTATGGCGAAGAGTCTTAATATGAGGGTCATTGCAGAAGGCGTCGAAACCGAAGCTCAGCTTGAACGTCTTCAGGCGCTTGGCTGCGACCTCGTGCAGGGCTATCTGTTCGGGAAACCGCAGGCTGAAGTCGACAAAAAAATAAAAAGCGGTGCAGCGTGATCCCACCGGGATCACACTTTTCAGCCGTGGGTATTCACATCCCCTCACCAGCTGTTACCATTCACCCCGTAAATACCTTTCAACTCAACCCGAGGCTTTGATGCTGGAGAATGTCATCATCCGATAATCAGCTCCCCGACCTTTCAGGCCGGACTGATTATCAATGCGCCGAAATCGAATGCGGGCACCGCTGTGTGTTTGCACGTTTTGCACATGATGATTAAACAGGTTTTCCAGTATGAATTTATCCCGTCAGGAACAACGTACCTTACACGTTCTCGCCAAAGGTGGCCGTATTGTGCACGTCCGCGATACGTCCGGCCGCGTCACCGCCGTGGAATGCTACAGCCGCGAAGGGCTACTGCTGTCTGATTGCACGCTCGCCGTCTTTAAAAAACTCAAAACTAAAAAGCTGATCAAATCCGTTAAGGGTCAGCCCTACCGCATCAATACCACCGGGCTGAACAACGTTCGTGCTCAGCCTGACAATCGTTAAGGAGAGGAATATGGATATCCCACGTATTTTTACCGTCAGCGAAAGCGAACACCGCATTCATAACCCCTTTACGCCAGAAAAGTACGCCACGCTGGGCCGCGTGTTACGCATGAAGCCAGACACGCGCATTCTCGATCTCGGCAGCGGCTCGGGAGAGATGCTTTGCACCTGGGCACGTGACCACGGGATTACCGGCACCGGCATCGACATGAGCCCGCTCTTTACTACGCAGGCCAAACTGCGCGCAGAGGAACTGGGCGTTGCCGAACACGTTCAATTTTTTCATAACGACGCGGCAGGTTACGTTGCGGATGAAAAATGTGACGTGGCGGCGTGTATTGGCGCCACATGGATTGCAGGTGGCGTCGCCGGAACGATGAGCCTGCTGGCACAAAGCCTTAAGCGCGGGGGAATCATGCTCATCGGCGAACCTTACTGGCGGCGGCTTCCCGCAACGGATGAGGTGGCTCGGGCCTGTGGCGCCTCGTCCATCGCAGACTTTCTCACCCTGCCCGACCTCGTCGCCTCTTTCGATCGGCAAGGCTATGACCTGGTGGAAATGGTGCTGGCCGACCAGGAAGGCTGGGACCGATACGAAGCCGCGAAATGGATGACACTGCGTCGCTGGCTGGAGCAACACCCTGACGATGACTTTGCGCAGGAGGTGCGAGCGGAGCTGAAAAGCGCGCCTGAACGCCATGTGACCTACACGCGGGAATACCTCGGCTGGGGCGTGTTTGCGTTAATGGCACGACAGGAGGACGTTTGCGGTACCGCCTAAAGGGGAAACCGGATCACACAGAGTATAAATCGTTGTCGAAACCCGTGGGGTAATAGTCTGATGGCGTGTTTATGCAGAAGCCTGAAGAAACAGTGGATGACCAATTTTCGTTGTCCAGGATATTGCCTCACTTTCGCCTGCCCTTACCGCCCCCTCCGGGGCGGTAAGGCTTTTTTGCCTTGTGAAACGCCCTGACTGGTCAACTCCTGGTTCCCAGTTCTGAACGAATGAGGCATTACAAGTTGGTAGTCGAATGATAAGGTAGATTTCCCTCTCTCTACCGGGATGAAGCCAACGTGAGTATTTCAGACAACTATGAATGGTATAAGAATGACTACCTGGTGAGTACAGACAGAGACAAGCTGGATGTGCAGGCCATCCATCAATATCTGACGAGATCAACCTGGGCAAAAGGTATTCACCTGGACATAGTCTCTTCCTCAATAGAAAACAGTCTTAACTTTGGCGTTTACCATAATGGAAACCAGATTGGTTTCGCGCGTCTGATAACGGATTATGCAACCTTCGCCTACCTTTGCGATGTTTATATACTTGAAGACTATCAGGGTGAGGGGCTTGGAAGATGGGTTATGGAATGCATTCACAGTCACCCCGTGTTTGAGCCGCTTCGCAGGATCATGTTATTTACTACCACCGCGCCCTGGCTTTATGAGAAATTTGGCTACGAGCCCGTTAACAGGGAAAACTATGCCTGGACGATTACGCGGCCTGATATTTATACGGGTGGGGAAAAACAGGGTTGAGATTAGTTGATCGCTACAGAATTAAAAAGACCATGTGTAGCTGGTCTTAAGTTTGGTGAGTATCTTCCATTGAATCGCCACGGATACTCTATGAATATAGTAAGGCTTTCTGAACCACCTAAAGTTAACGTTTGGCAAGGTGCTCAAGTGGCAGCACGGAGTTGCGCTGCATGGGGATCTTCTTGTGCCGAGCCTTTCGGCGGTTTAACTTCTTTTTGTTCTCAGCCATCCTCAAGGTGATATATGGAAACAATAGTCACTATGAGGTATCAATGTACTGGTGAATTGAAGAAGTAAGCTCCGGGGGTCATGTCCCCTTATTTTTTGGGATACGAAAAATTCAGCAGTAGCTAAATGTCATACTGACTTATCGTTGTACACTCTCCAAAACAAGGATAAAATCAAGATAATTCTTAAATAAATGGAATGGCGCATATGGTTAAGAAAATCACTTTACTGAGCTTGTCGGCTCTTTTTGCTACACAAGTTGCCTTCGCTGAGACTTCAAGCAATTGGATTGAAGTTACAACGAATAAAGATGGCGCTTTTTTAATCAAAAAAGGCACATTCAGAAATATAAAAGGTGATTCATCTGCTTTGTTCATGTATGAAAAAACAGATAAAAAAGTTGAATATTACAAAATTAGTATGAAAAACACAGATTGTGATAATGGATATGGTGAAATAAAATTTTTCTATATGGATGGAAGTTTGGCTTTTAAAGGTGATTACGTGGCTGATGGGACCAGTGTTGGGGCTGGTCTTGGTGATTTCATCTGTGGTGTAAGAATCGCGGCTGACGCACAAAAAAGTTGAGGACGGGGGGCATATGCTAAAAGCAACAGACCCTTCACCCCTTAGGTAAATTTCCTCGCTTCTCTGTAGCCAGCTTAATTTCAGCTTCTTTGACTTTCATGAGCCCTAACCATGGTTTTCCCTCCGGCGTTGTCAGAAATTTACGGGTGTGAATTTTGCGGTTGTTGCGCTTTGTAACTGATTTTTTGGTTAGCCTTTTACATGCTACCCCCTACGCTGAATATGCCAGGGCTCAACGTAAAGTTGAGAGAAATTACAATGAAAGTCATAATGGTGTAGATCATTATTGTTAGGCACATAAGAAAAGACGGTGCGTAGCGCTTCCGAAGAGAGGATAACCCCTTTGCACTAACTCTTATCAGGTGAGCGTTATGCTCCGGCTATCTAAACCATGGCAGAGCCAGTTTCTTTTCCGATCCGGTTAGTCTGCCCAACATTACGCTGTTTTATCCTCCCCCACATCATCTCGACGTGTAGCATTATTGAGCACCGCGCGAAGCGCGGAACGTATACCCAAGGGTTCAAGTGATGTGTTTAGAGAGTTCAGCAACTCTTTCAGCTTCTGGGACTGGTAGCTGCCAGGTCAAAACATTGTACTCGACTTGAGCCAATACAACACAAAGGCGTTTATCAAGGATGACAATGAAAGATAGAACCCTGTATATTTTTGACGCTAACTGAATGATTTTATTAGATGGTGCCGATAATAGGAGTCGAACCTACGACCTTCGCATTACGAATGCGCTGCTCTACCAACTGAGCTATATCGGCCCTGAGAGGCCGGTTACGAGTGTAACCACGGGGCAAAAGGTTAGATCTAACCGGGTGATGCGTCAATGCCCTTTTGAATCAAACGGCTATTTTTGCATCACCCGTGATTATTTACGCACGAATTGTATCGTCACCGAAGCCGATCCACTTGTACGTGGTCAGAGCTTCGAGGCCCATCGGACCGCGCGCGTGCAGTTTCTGCGTGCTGACCGCCACTTCTGCGCCAAGTCCAAACTGGCCACCGTCGGTGAAGCGCGTTGAGGCGTTGACATACACCGCAGAGGAGTCCACTTCGTTCACGAAGCGATCGGCATTGCGCAGCGTACGCGTCAGGATCGCGTCAGAATGCTGGGTACCATGCTCACGGATGTGGGCAATCGCGTCATCGAGATCGCTAACAATCTTCACGTTCAGATCCAGCGACAGGAACTCGTCATCGTACTGCTCCGCTTTGACTGGCACTACCTTAGCCGGGCCATCCTGGAGCAGTGTGAGCGCATTGGCATCCGCGTGCAGCGTTACGCCGCTCTCCGCCATCTGTTTGCTCAGCGCCGGGAGGAAGGTATTTGCAATACCCTGATGCACCAGCAGCGTTTCCACAGTGTTACAGGTACTTGGACGCTGAGTTTTGGCGTTAACGATAATCTTCAGCGCCGGGGCAATCTCTGCGCTGTCATCGACAACGATATGGCATACGCCGATACCGCCTGTAATGACCGGAATAGTGGACTGTTCACGGCACAGCTTGTGCAGACCTGCGCCACCGCGTGGGATTAACATGTCGATATATTTATCCATGCGCAGCATTTCGTTGACCAGCGCACGGTCTGGGCTCTCGATCGCCTGCACGGCTCCCGCCGGTAAACCACACTCCTCCAGCGCCTGCTGAATGACGTTTACCGTCGCGGCGTTGGTGCGCCAGGTCTCTTTTCCGCCGCGCAGAATGGCAGCGTTACCGGTTTTCAGGCACAGGGAGGCGACGTCAACCGTCACGTTTGGACGGGCTTCATAAATCACACCGATGACGCCGAGCGGCACGCGGCGACGCTCCAGACGCAAACCGCTGTCAAGCAGCCCACCGTCAATCACCTGCCCTACCGGGTCAGCCAGATTACAAACCTGACGGACATCATCAGCGATGCCTTTCAGGCGCGCCGGCGTCAGCGCCAGGCGGTCGAGCATCGCTTCGCTCAGGCCGTTTTCACGCGCCTCAGCTAAATCTTGTTCGTTGGCTCGCAGGATCTCAGCGGATTGCGATTCCAGATAATCAGCGATTTTTTCCAGCACGCGGTTTTTCTCACGGCTGGAAAGGAGCGCCAGTTTGTAAGAGGCGGCCTTCGCGGCTGCGCCCATTTGTTCCAGCATGTTCTGGCTCCTTAACGAATAATCATGTCATCGCGGTGAACGGCAACCGGGCCATATTCATAGCCCAGAATGGCGTCGATCTGCTGCGAATGGTGGCCCGCAATGCGGCGCAGCGCGTCGCTGTTATAGCGGCTTACGCCATGGGCGATATCGCGACCTTCAAGGTTACGGATGCGGATCACTTCACCACGGGAGAAGTTGCCTGTCACGCTTTTAATTCCTTTAGGAAGCAATGAACTCCCTCGTTCCAGAATCGCCGCCGTCGCGCCTTCATCAACGGTGAGCTCACCGGCAGGAGGCGCGCCAAATATCCAGCGCTTGCGGTTTTCCAGCGGGGATTCCTGCGCGTGGAAGCGTGTGCCGACAGAGATGCCTTCCATCACGTCACCAATCACGCCCGGGCGGCTGCCCGCCGCAATAATGGTGTCGATACCGGCACGGCACGCCACGTCAGCAGCCTGCAGCTTGGTTCCCATGCCACCGGTTCCCAGCCCTGAAACGCTGTCACCGGCGATGGCACGCAGCGCATCGTCGATGCCATGAACGTCGGTGATCAGTTCGGCTTCCGGGTTGGAACGCGGATCTGCGGTAAACAGCCCTTGCTGATCGGTCAGAAGCAGGAGTTTATCAGCTCCGGCCAGAATGGCGGCCAGAGCAGAGAGATTATCGTTATCCCCCACTTTGATTTCAGCGGTGGCAACGGCATCGTTTTCGTTGATGACGGGAACAATGTTGTTGTCCAGCAGCGCGCGCAGGGTATCGCGCGCGTTCAGGAAGCGCTCTCTGTCTTCCATATCCGCGCGCGTCAGCAGCATCTGCCCGACGTGAATACCGTAGATGGAGAACAGCTGTTCCCAGAGTTGAATGAGTCGGCTTTGTCCCACGGCGGCCAGCAGCTGTTTAGAGGCGATCGTCGCGGGGAGTTCGGGGTAACCCAGATGTTCACGCCCGGCGGCAATCGCCCCGGAAGTCACAATCACAATACGATGCCCTGCGGCATGCAGTTGAGCGCACTGACGTACAAGCTCAACAATGTGGGCGCGATTTAGGCGGCGCGATCCGCCTGTTAACACACTGGTACCGAGTTTTACCACCAGCGTCTGGCTGTCACTCATGATTCTCTGCCGTTCAACGATAAGGGAAAGTAATGTCGAACGAACGTTTTAACAGGAGTCAGCCCGGTTGCCAACTGCCTTAGTACATCACAAAGCACTTTGTTGCGCGGGATCAGGAAGCGTAGCGGCAAAATTTGACGGATTTATTACCGAAATAATAAATCACAGTTTTTTAAAATTATTCTTAGTTTGTCATAAAAGTTTCATTCCAGAACGATAAAACCCTTCCTGTTTTTTCACGGGACTTAAGCATGAGCTTATCGTCCAGCGAATATTTTTAGCGCGTTTATAAGACAGGATCGAAAATGAAAAAGAGCACTCTGGCATTAGTGGTTATGGGCGTGGTGGCTTCTGCATCCGTTCACGCAGCTGAAGTTTATAATAAAAACGGTAATAAACTGGACGTGTACGGCAAAGTTAAAGCGATGCACTATATCAGCGATGATGACACCAAAGATGGTGACCAGACGTACGTTCGCTTCGGTTTTAAAGGTGAAACCCAGATTAACGATCAGCTGACAGGCTATGGCCGTTGGGAAGCCGAATTTGCCGGTAACAAAGCCGAAAGCGACTCTTCTCAGAAAACACGTCTGGCATTTGCGGGTCTGAAACTGAAAGACTTTGGTTCCCTGGATTATGGTCGTAACCTGGGTGCCCTGTACGACGTCGAAGCGTGGACCGATATGTTCCCTGAGTTCGGCGGCGACTCTTCCGCACAGACCGACAACTTTATGACCAAGCGTGCTACCGGCCTGGCGACCTACCGTAACACCGATTTCTTCGGTGCGATTGATGGCCTGGACATGACGCTGCAGTACCAGGGCAAAAACGAAAACCGTGACGCCAAAAAACAGAACGGTGACGGTTTCGGTACCTCTCTGACCTATGACTTCGGCGGTAGCGATTTCGCCGTCAGCGGCGCGTACACCAACTCTGACCGCACCAACGCGCAGAACCTGCTTGCGCGTGGTCAGGGCCAGAAAGCGGAAGCCTGGGCCACCGGTCTGAAATACGACGCGAACGATATTTATCTGGCAGCCATGTATTCCGAAACCCGCAATATGACACCAATTTCCGGCGGCTTTGCTAATAAAGCGCAGAACTTTGAAGTTGTTGCACAATATCAGTTCGATTTCGGCCTGCGCCCGTCTCTGGGCTATGTCCAGTCTAAAGGCAAGGATATCGAAGGGATTGGTGACGAAGATCTGGTGAAATATATCGATGTCGGCGCGACCTATTACTTCAACAAAAATATGTCCGCATTTGTTGATTATAAAATCAACCAGATTGACGACGATAATAAACTGGGCGTAAGCAGCGATGATATTGTTGCGCTGGGTATGACGTACCAGTTCTAAGATAATCCGAATAAGAAAATCCCGGCAGATGTGCCGGGATTTTTTTTGCCCGAAATGAATGCGGTCTGATGCCCTCACCCCGGCCCTCTCCCACAGGGAGAGGGAGAAAAGCATTACGCGGTCAGCTTCACCGCTTCGCTGGAAAAGTTATCCGCGGGTTCGAACTTCAGATCCAGGGAGGCCAGCAGTGCGCTCGCTTTGTCGTGGAACTCTTTGAGGGTATATTCCAGGCGATCAATCACTTCCTGATCGTTGATGGTGGTGGCCTGCCAGTTGCCGTCTTTATTAAACAGGCCAAACTGGTAGCTATAGGTAAAACGTTTCTCCTCAGCTTCCATTTCCATCCACCAGCCCCAGAATTCACGTTTTTCGGGTGCAGGCTTCACGTTGACGCAAACAGCCAGGCAGTCGAAAAAAAAGCGATTCTCTTCACACTGCTCTTCTCGAATATACGGGCCGAGAGCCATAAATTTCTTAATCAGCCTACTTTTCGGGTGTCCACTCGGTAACGTCATTGCGATCTCCTTTTGTGAAGCCACTGTTTTACCAAACCAGCAAAATTTAGCAATCTATTAACACAATCTCTGAGCGATCCAGCGCGTAATCTCTTTCAGTGCTTTGTCGAAATTCTGATATACCGGGCTGAACGGCACCTCAAGCAATTTGCCATCCGCAGATGACGAAGTGATTAAGCGTGACTCTTCCTCCGGGCTGAACGGATCGTTTTTCCAGAAACCGGACAACATCGGCGTCGGGCAACGGCGTCCCAGCAAACCTTGCGTTTTTAACGAGTAACGATTGAGCTCAACGCGCAGCGCTTCATCTGATGCATCATGCATGCCAAGGCGGCTGGCCAGCACGTCAAGGTACATTTCCGGCACGCTCCCCTGACGGGCAGGATCGCTAAGCAGGGCGTGGACTACCGGGCCCAGGCACGCGACGGCCTTCAGGCGCGATGATTCAAGGTAAGCCAGACGCACTGCGACGTTCGCCCCAAATCGGAAGCCGAATGCCGCCACGCGGGTGTGGTCAACCCAAGGAATGTTTTCCAGCGCTTTTAGCGCATGCTGGTGCAGCAGACTGGAATCCTGAGTCAGCTTCCATTTGGATGAGAAACCAATTGAGGGCATATCAAGCGTCAACATCGCGATCCCTTTTGGTGCGAAGTAACGCTCATACAGGCTGTAATAGTCGATTTGCAGCGAATCCAGCCCGCCGCACATCAGGACGGTCGGGAACGGGCCGTCTCCTTCAGGCATATGAAGGAACCCGGTGACGGGCGCACCGCCGGGAATGGTGAACTCCAGTTCGCGCATCTGGCCCGGAAGGCGCTGAGCCGCTTCTTCATAGGCTCGGTTCGCCAGCGCCTGAGCCTGCTCAGCCAGCTCATCACCTTTTAAATGCGGGTAGGCGGCAATGGCGTAGAGATTGGCCGCATGGAGCCAGTGCTTGCCGCTCCGCGTAGCATCTTCCTCCTGGCTGGCTTTTTGCTGCCAGAGCATCGCCTGTTTAGACCATTCATAGATCCAGTTGCCGCCGCGATAGCCGACCACCGTGTCGTAGAGTTCGCTGTCTGTGCGCTCCGACTCGCTCATGACGATACGCGCCTGCACATCCAGGATTTCACGCGGATCAATACCGCGCCAGATCCACATCAGGCGGTTAATCATGCGATACCAGTGGGGGACGTTTTTGCCGTCTAAGGCTGACTGGACGGCAGGCTGGATACCCGGATTAAACCGACGAACCAGCGTCGACGTTTCAGGGTGTTTGAAACGGGGTTTGAAGAGTGTCTCGGTGAGATTCGCCTGCGTCATTGCGTTGCCTCCATGGATACGTCATATAACGTCCATTGTAACGCGTGGCAGGATAAAAAGAACAACGCCCGACATAGCCGGGCGTGTAAAGTTACGTGCGGAAATTAACGGCCTGAAATAGGCGGTACAAAGACCACGCCCATATCCCATGGCTGTTCAATCCAGGTATCCTGAGGGATATCAATCACGTAATCGTCAACCAGTGGGCGACCCGCCGGTTTCGCGAAGATAGTGACGAAATGCGCTTTTGGATACATTTCGCGGATAGCCACCGCGGTACCACCGGTGTCCACCAGATCGTCGATGACGATAAAGCCTTCACCGTCGCCTTCAGCGCGTTTCAGCACTTTCAGCTCACGCTGGTTGTCGTGGTCATAGCTGGAGATGCAAACGGTATCGACATGACGAATACCCAGCTCACGTGCCAGCAGCGCCCCCGGTACCAGACCGCCACGGCTGACGGCAATAATGCCTTTCCACTGTTCGGAAGGCATCAGACGCGCAGCCAGTTTGCGGGCGTGAATCTGCAACATGTCCCAGGTGACGACGTATTTTTCGCTCATGTGAAGTGTCCCAGCCTGTTTTTATACGGCTTAAAAAGTGTTCGAGGGGGAAATAGGTTGCGCGAGATTATAGAGATCTGACGCACTAAAAACCAGTGTTTAGCGCCCTCTGCCTGAGTTTTTACATGCTTTATGCTACCAGCCCGCAGAGAAAGTGGTATTCTCAGTTGCATCTCGCAAGCCTGTCTTGTGGTAACTATTAACCTGCTAACCCTGTGACCTGCAACCTTGTTTGCAGAGCATCGACAAGGAGACTTATCGTGTCTGAACTGTCTCAATTATCTCCGCAGCCGCTGTGGGATATTTTTGCCAAAATCTGTTCCATTCCACACCCTTCCTACCATGAAGAACAGCTTGCCGAACATATTATGGGTTGGGCGAAGGAAAAAGGTCTGCACGCTGAACGCGACCAGGTTGGTAACATTCTTATCCGTAAACCGGCCACCGCAGGCATGGAAAACCGCAAACCGGTTGTCCTGCAGGCGCACCTGGACATGGTGCCACAGAAAAACAACGACACCGTTCACGATTTCACTAAAGACCCGATCCAGCCCTACATCGACGGCGACTGGGTGAAAGCGCGCGGCACCACCCTGGGTGCAGATAACGGCATCGGCATGGCTTCTGCGCTGGCCGTGCTGGCGGATGACAGCGTTGAGCACGGTCCGCTGGAAGTGCTGCTGACCATGACCGAAGAAGCGGGCATGGACGGCGCATTCGGTCTGCAGGCGAACTGGCTGCAGGCTGATATCCTGATCAACACTGACTCCGAAGAAGAAGGTGAGATCTACATGGGCTGCGCGGGCGGGATTGATTTCATCTCTACCCTACCACTGTCACGCGAAGCGGTGCCTGCGGGTTACCAGACCTTCAAGCTGACGCTGAAAGGGCTGAAAGGCGGCCACTCCGGCGGCGATATCCACCTGGGCCTGGGCAACGCCAACAAACTGCTGGCACGCTTCCTGGCGGGCCACGCGGCTGAGCTGGATCTGCGCCTGGTAGACTTCAACGGCGGTACCCTGCGCAACGCGATCCCACGCGAAGCCTTCGCCACCGTTGCAGTACCTGCAGCAAAAGCGGACGAGCTGAAAAAACTCTCCAGCGTCTACCTGGATATCCTGAAAAACGAACTGTCAGCGAAAGAGAAAAACCTGACCGTGGTGCTGGAATCTGTTACTACCGACAAAGCCGCGCTGACCGTGCAGTCTCGTGACACCTTTGTTCAGTTGCTGAACGCGACGCCAAACGGCGTGATCCGCAACTCTGACGTGGCGAAAGGCGTGGTAGAAACCTCACTGAACGTGGGCGTGGTCACCATGAGCGACGACAGTGCAGAAATTATCTGCCTGATCCGTTCCCTGATCGACAGCGGTAAAGAGTACGTGGTGAGCATGCTGGAATCTCTGGGGACGCTGGCGGGTGCCAAAACCTCCGCTAAAGGCAGCTACCCGGGCTGGCAGCCGGATGCCAGTTCTCCGGTGATGGCGCTGGTGCGCGAAACCTATCAGCGTCTGTTCAACAGCACGCCGAACATTCAGGTGATCCACGCGGGTCTGGAGTGTGGTCTGTTCAAGAAACCGTATCCGAACATGGACATGGTCTCTATCGGGCCAACCATTACCGGGCCGCACTCGCCGGATGAGCAAGTTCATATCGAAAGCGTGGGCCATTACTGGACCCTGCTGACCGAGTTGCTGAAGGCGATTCCTGCTAAGTAATTCGTCGTCTGTTGCCCGGTGGCGCTACGCTTACCGGGCCTACGATTGGCGTAATCTACAATCCCAAAACCAACTGACGCTCTAACTGCGGATCCAGCAGTGTGACGTGCAGCCCCACCAGCCGTACTCCGCGCCCTGCCCGCCGTTCTTCCCATGCTTTTTTTGCCGTCGCGATAAGATCGTCTCTGTTCAGACGCGGCCAGACGTGCTCCTGCGTAGTCTGCTGGAAGTCGTTAAACTTGAGCTTCACGCCCTGCCGGGCGATGAGCAGATCGGGCTTAACCTTCGCTAAGCGCCTTTCCAGCTCAGGATAAAGCTGTTCAGTGATGATGAATTCACATTCGGACCAGTCGTGAATATCTTCCATCAGCGTGCGTTCAACACCAACCGATTTACGCAACCGCTCGCTGCTTACGCTGCGTTCATCAATGCCCTGACTGCGTTCCCACAGCACGCGACCAAACTTTCCGAAACGCTTGAGTAGCATAGCCAGATCGCTTCGCTGCACATCTTCGCAGGTGCGTAATCCCATACTTTCCAGCTTCGCGGCGGAGACTTTGCCTACGCCGGGGATTTTGCCAAGCGGAAGCGTTTTCAAAAACGCAGGCACCTCTTCGGGGGTAATGACATACTGACCGTTGGGTTTATTTAAATCGGAGGCGATTTTAGCGAGAAATTTTACCGGCGCGACCCCTGCCGATGCGGTGAGATTCAGCTCGCTGGAAATAGTCTGGCGGATCTCCTGCGCCATCAGGGTGGCGGAGCCGTGACAGTGAAGGCTGTCGGTGACATCAAGATAGGCTTCGTCCAGGGATAGCGGCTCAATCAGTGAGGTATAGCGTGAGAAGATTTCCCGTATATGGTTCGACGCTTCTTTATAGGCTTCAAAGCGCCCAGGCAAAAGGGTGAGGTGCGGGCAGAGTTTTAACGCCATCGCCGTCGGCATGGCGCTGCGCACGCCAAATTTGCGCGCAGGGTAGTTGGCGGTGCTGATCACCCCACGCTGTACGCGGCTGCCGCCAATGGCGATGGGGATATCCCGCAGCGCCGGGTTGTCACGCATCTCCACTGCGGCAAAAAAGCAGTCCATATCGACATGGATTATTTTGCGCATAGTAAGCCCTCACTCATCACTGGATAAGTATACAGTAAACAAATGAGGGTTGAGAAGTGTACGTGGGAATTGTCGGGTGGCGGCTTCGCCTTACCCGACTAACAAGACTAAATAATGCGCTGCTGTTCGCGGGCCATTCTTTTTTTCCGCGCATCGCACGGTTCCGGGCAGTCGCAGACCTTTTCCATTCCGAGAGAAGAGATCCCGCCGCAACTGCCCTGAATGCTTTTACGCTTGATGATCCAGCCTAATGACATGCCAAATACCACCAGCACAAACACCGCAAAGGTCGCCAGAAAGGTCAACATGATCAGCCTCCAAAATCATCAAGGAGGATGTTCTCATCTTCCACGCCGAGATCTTTCAGCATCTTGATCACAGCGGCGTTCATCATTGGCGGACCACACATGTAGAACTCGCAGTCTTCTGGTGCCGGGTGCTGTTTGAGGTAATTTTCATAGAGCACGTTGTGGATGAAGCCCGTATAGCCTGTCCAGTTATCTTCCGGCTGCGGGTCGGAAAGCGCCACGTGGAAGGTAAAGTTAGGGTTCTCACGCGCCAGCTGTTCGAACTCATCGTCATAGAACATTTCGCGCAGGGAACGTGCCCCATACCAGAAGCTGATCTTACGCGTGCTCCCAAGACGCTTGAGCTGGTCAAAGATGTGTGAGCGCATCGGCGCCATACCCGCGCCCCCGCCGATAAAGACCATTTCTGCGTCGGTATCTTTGGCAAAGAACTCCCCGAACGGACCGGAGATGGTGACTTTGTCGCCAGGCTTGAGGGACCAGATGTACGACGACATCACGCCCGGCGGGGCATGTGGCACGTTTGGCGGCGGGGTGGCGATACGCACGTTGAGCATAATGATGCCCTTCTCTTCCGGGTAGTTAGCCATGGAATAGGCGCGAAGCGCGGGCTCTTTGACCTCGGAAACAAAGCGGAAGAGATTAAATTTATCCCAGTCGGCACGGTACTCTTCAGGCACGTCGAAGTCGGCATACGCCACGGTGTGTGCCGGACAATCAATCTGGATATAGCCACCCGCACGGAACGGGACGCTCTCCCCTTCAGGCACACGCAGCTTAAGCTCTTTAATGAAGGTGGCTTTGTTATCGTTAGAGATAACCTCGCACTCCCATTTTTTCACGCCAAAGATCTCTTCCGGCAGCTCAATCTTCATGTCCTGACGCACCGCGACCTGGCATGCCAGACGACAACCCTCTTTCGCTTCACGTTTCGTAATATGCGACAGTTCTGTGGGCAGAATATCACCGCCACCCTCTTTCACCGTCACACGGCACTGCCCGCATGAGCCGCCGCCACCGCAGGCTGACGAGACAAAGATCCCGTTGCCGGAGAGCGTATTAAGCAGTTTATCCCCTGCCGGGGTACGGATCTGATTCTGGGGATCGTCATTGATATCAATGACCACATCACCGGAATTGACCAGCTTCGCGCGCGCCGCCAGAATCAGCCCTGAGAGCACCAGTACTATCAGCGTGAACATCACCACGCCAAGAATAATTTCCATCTTTTAGCCCTTATAGCTGCACACCGGAGAAGGACATAAAGCCCAACGCCATCAGGCCGGTGGTGATAAAGGTGATCCCTAAGCCACGCAGCCCGGCAGGGACGTTGGCATATTTCATTTTTTCGCGGATCCCCGCCATGGTAACAATCGCCAGCATCCAGCCGATACCGGATCCAAAGCCATACACCACGGATTCACTGAAGTTGTAATCACGCTGAACCATGAATGAGACGCCACCAAAGATGGCACAGTTTACGGCGATGAGCGGCAGGAAGATCCCCAGCGCGTTGTACAGCGACGGGAAATACTTATCGAGGATCATCTCCAGGATTTGCACCAGCGCCGCAATTACCCCGATAAAGGTGATGAAGTTCAGGAAGCTGAGATCAATCCCCTCCACCAGCGCACTGTCCCGCAGCACAAAGTTGAACACCAGGTTGTTAATCGGAACGGAAAGCCCCAACACCACGGTGACCGCCACGCCCAGACCAAATGCCGTCGAGACCTTTTTGGAAACGGCAAGGAACGTACACATGCCCAGGAAGAAGGCGAGCGCCATGTTTTCAACAAACACCGCGCGCACAAATAAACTCAGGTAATGAGCCATTGTCGGTTACTCCTTTTCCTGCTGTTCGGGCTTCAACGTACGAATCAGCCAGATCAGCAAACCGATAATGAAAAATGCGCTTGGGGCCAGCAGGAACAGTCCGTTTGGCAGATACCAGCCGCCGTTCTGAACCGTGTCCAGCACCGTGATGCCAAACAGCTTGCCGCTGCCAATAAGCTCGCGCAGGAAACCGACCGTCAGCAGGATCACGCCGTAGCCCAGACCGTTGCCGATCCCATCCATAAAGCTTGCCAGCGGCGGCATTTTCATGGCGTAGGCTTCAGCGCGTCCCATCACGATACAGTTGGTGATAATCAGGCCGACAAACACCGAAAGCTGCTTCGAGGTTTCATAAGCAAACGCGCGCAGCAGCTGATCAACGACGATCACCAGCGAAGCGATGATCGCCATCTGGACGATGATCCTTACGCTGTTGGGTATGTGGTGGCGGATCATTGAGATAAACATGCTGGAGAACGCTGTCACCAGCGTAACTGCCAGCGTCATCACTACCGCCGTTTCCAGTTTGGTCGTCACCGCCAGGGCAGAGCAGACGCCCAACACCTGCAGCGTTATCGGGTTATTGGCTAAAAGTGGGCCAATCAGCACCTTTTTAACTTCTTTCAGTTCACCCGTATCAGCCATTGTTTAGCGCTCCTTCACGTACGTTTTTCAGGAAGGGACCAAAGCCCAGTTCACCCATCCAGAAATCAAAACTGTGCTGCACCCCGTTAGAGGTGAGCGTGGCCCCGGAAAGGCCGTCAACGGCGAAGTCATCACCGGGACGCGCGCCCCCTTTCACCACCTTAAGCGCAGGCTGACCGTTATCGTCGAGTACTTTTTTACCGACAAACTGCGCACGCCAGTTAGGGTTCTCAACTTCGCCACCCAGCCCCGGCGTTTCGCCCTGATCATAATAAGTAATGCCTTTGACCGTGTGGCCATCGGTGTCCAGCGCCACAAAGGCGTACATCATTGACCACAAGCCGTTACCATAGATGGGTAAAACCACTTCCTGCACGCGTTTTTGCTCGTCACGAACGAGATAAATCTCCGCAATATTGCTGCGGCGCTTAATCCCTGCCGGATCCTGAGAGGCATCAAGCGAAGTGCTCATCTGCGGATCTTTCAGCGCCAGCGCCTGGTTATATTTCGCCGGGTCTTTATCCATCAGTTCACCGGTTTTTAAATTCACCAGCCGTGCGGTAATGCGTTCAGCAAACACGGCTGAGACGTCGTCCTTCGTCATGCCTTCCTGCATCAGCCCGGCCACGGCCAGGATGTTACGCTGTTTATCCAGCGCCCGTTGCTCTTGCTGCAGCGGTTTTAACCCGACGGCAGAACCGGCGACGACAATGGAACAGACCAGGCAAAGCACCAGAACCACCAGCAATGTTTTGCTGATGCTGTCGTTATTTTTGACTTCAGCCACGCGCCTTCCTCCGCTTAATGTTGGCGCGCACGACCAGATAGTCGAACAGCGGCGCAAACAGATTGGCAAACAGAATGGCCAACATCATCCCTTCCGGATAGGCCGGGTTGACCACGCGAATCAATACACACATCACCCCAATGAGCGCGCCGTAACACCATTTACCTCTGTCGGTAAACGAGGCCGAGACGGGATCGGTGGCCATGAACATCATGCCAAACGCAAAACCGCCCAGCACAAGGTGCCAGTACCACGGCATAGAGAACATCGGGTTCGTGTTTGAACCAATGAGATTGAACAGGGTGGCAGTAAGCACCATCCCGAGCATCACGCCTGCGACGATGCGCCAGGAGGCCACGCGACCAAAGAGAATGATCGCCCCACCGAGCAAAATCATCAGGGTAGACACTTCCCCGATGGAGCCCGGGATGTTGCCAATAAACGCATCAAACCAGGTCACCGGCTGGCCGGTCGCATTATTGACCAGCGTTTCACCGCCGCCTGCCGCCCACTGGGAAAGGGGTGTCGCGCCGGAGAAACCGTCCGCAGCCGTCCACACCAGGTCACCTGAGATCTGCCCCGGGTAGGCAAAGAACAGGAACGCACGCCCCGCCAGCGCCGGGTTCAGGAAGTTACGCCCGGTCCCGCCGAAGATCTCTTTGGCAATCACGACGCCAAAGCTTATCCCCAACGCCGCCTGCCAGAGTGGCAGCGTAGGTGGCACAATCAGCGCAAACAGGATAGAGGTAACAAAGAAGCCCTCGTTAATCTCGTGTTTGCGGATGATGGCGAACAGCACTTCCCAGAAACCGCCCACGATAAAGACAGTCATATAAATCGGCAGGAAGAATACCGCCCCCAGCGTCATCATGCTGAGCCAGCCCGCGTCCGCCGCGAAGCTCACGCCTAACGACTGTGCCAGGCGGTAGTGCCAGTCAGACTGAATGACCTGCGCCAGCTGCTGCGCATCATAGAGATGATGCAGCGCCGGAATGGTTTGCAGCCCCACGTTGTACATGCCCCAGAACATAGCCGGGAAGACCGCAAACCACACCAGGATCATCATGCGTTTCAGGTCGATGGCATCGCGAACGTGCGCCGCCCCTTTCGTCACCAGACCCGGCGTGTAGAAAATGGTCGTCGTCGCTTCGTACAGCGGGTAGTACTTCTTCAGTTTACCCTCGGTAAAATGCGGCTCTATTTTTTCAAAGAGGTGTTTTAAGCCCATCGTTATCCTTCCTGCTCAATGCGGGTTAACACCTCGCGCAATACGGGTCCATATTCGTATTTACCTGGACACACATAGGTACACAGCGCCAAATCTTCTTCATCCAGCTCGAGACAGCCCAGCGCCTGCGCGCCGTCGGTATCACCGGCAAGGAGATCGCGCAGCAGCACGGTGGGCAGAATGTCCAGCGGCATCACGCGTTCGTAGTTGCCAATCGGGACCATTGCGCGCTCCCCGCCGTTCGTGCTGGTGGAGAAATTAAAGAGCTTATGACGCAGGAAGTGACCCAGCGTAGTGCGGGTCACGGAGTATTTCTCTGCACCCGGCAGCACCCAGCCGAACAGCTCTTTCTCACGCCCTTCCTGCACAACGCTCACCTGAAGATGGAAACGGCCCAGATACGCATGCGCATCAACTGCACGGCGCCCACTGAGTACTGAACCGGAAATCAGGCGGTTTTCACCCTCTTTCGTTTCCCCGGAAAGCAGGTCATTAAGATCGGCTCCCAGAAGCGTTTTTACCAGGCGCGGGTTTGCAGCCTGCGGACCGCCGATAGCGATGACCCGTTCAGCGCAGAGAACGCCAGTGGTAAAGAGCTTACCAATGGCAATGACGTCCTGATAATTAAGATGCCAGACCTGTTTTTTCAGACTCACCGGCTCAAGGAAGTGAATATGGGTGCCGACCAGCCCAGCCGGATGTGGACCCGAAAATTCATTAAACGTGACCTGCCCCTGCGGATGGCCGCCAAGCTTGCCACCGCCGGCCTGGCAGACGTGAACTTTTCCGGGCGTCAGGCGCGTTAAAACCGTCAGCCCGGCATCGAAGGCTTTACGCTGCGCCAGAATAACGGGCTGCGGGTCTGCGCTGAGCGGGTTGGTGTCGATGGCCGTCACGAATATGGCAGCCGGGGCCGTATCAGGAGCGGGGGATTTGCTGAAAGGACGCGTGCGAAGTGCCGTCCACAAACCGGATGCCAGCAGTTGAGCCTGCACAGTTTCCCGGCTAAGCGACGCGAGTTCTGCGGCGTCGTAATGGGCAAACTCACGCTGTTCATCGCCTTCAATGCGGATCACCACCGACTGAAGGACACGGCGCTCGCCACGATTGATCGCCACAACGGTGCCGCTGGCGGGAGCAGTGAACAGCACGCCGGGATTTTTTTTATCCTCAAAGAGCGCCTGCCCTTTGATAACGCGATCGCCTTCCTGAACCAGCATCGAGGGACGCATTCCCAGATAATCGTCGCCTACGATGGCGACATGACGGACACTTGCACCGGGCGAAACGTGCTGCTCGGGCACGCCTGCAATCGGCAGATTAAGTCCTTTTTTTATTTTAAACATGTGGTTAGCAGGTTTCCATAAACAACAATCCAGTGGGCGCGAAGTGTACCATTTTCCCCTTCTCACGGGCAGGGGATCCGCCTGCGGGTGCGCCAAATTGCGAGCTAATACGCAAAGTTCCTGGAGCCAGCGTGATTTTGATGGTTTATAAAGTAAAACTAATTTGTAAACTCATCGCCCGACTCTTGCGAAAATCTATAGCGGTGCTAATGTGAGCGCTCCTAACAGAATAATCTGATTTCGGGTCTCTTTTGCCGCCCTGGCAAGTTGGTCTACGTTTTATCAAGGAACTTGTAGTATGCGTAAAATCGCATTGTTCATTGCGATGCTTCTGATTCCGTGCATGTCGTTTGCCGGGCTGCTCAGCAGCAACAGCTCCACGACGCCGATCAGCAAAGAATATAAACAGCAGTTAATGGGATCGCCGGTTTATATTCAAATCTTCAAGGAAGAACGCACGCTCGATCTATTTGTGAAAATGGGCGAGACATATCAGCTGCTTGATAGCTACAAAATTTGTAATTACTCCGGCGGGCTGGGGCCAAAACAGCGCCAGGGTGATTTTAAAAGTCCGGAAGGGTTTTATAACGTTCAGCGTAGCCAGCTCAAACCGGACAGCCGCTTCTATAAAGCCATTAACATCGGTTTCCCCAATGCCTATGACCGTGCTCACGGTTATGAAGGGAAATACCTGATGATCCACGGTGCCTGCGTGTCTATCGGCTGTTATGCGATGACCGATGCCGGCATTGATGAAATTTTCCAGTTCGTAACAGGCGCGCTGGTGTTCGGGCAGCCTAACGTTCAGGTCAGCATTTATCCGTTCCGTATGACGGATGCCAACATGGCCCGCCATAAGTACTCCTATTACGCCGATTTCTGGAAACAGCTGAAGCCGGGTTACGACTACTTTGAGCAGACCCACAAGCCGCCTGTGGTTTCTATCGTAGATGGCCGTTACGTGGTCAGCAAACCGCTGAGCCACGAAGTCGTCCATCCACAGCTGGCGTCAAATTACACGGTCCCCGAGACAAAATAGCACCCACTCGCCTGGCATGATCTTTTGCCAGGCTTCGTTGCCCGTCAGCGGCTGCGTCGCAATGACTGTGACCACATCGTTCGGTGTGGTCTCTTTCTGAAAGTCTATCTCCACATCCTGATCGAGCAGCTTTGCAACGCCAAACGGCGCACGGCGCGTGATCCAGAACAGGTTCGTCGAACAGAACGCCATGACATAGCGTCCGTCTGACAGCAGCATGTTAAACACGCCTTTTTCACGTAGCTCGGATGCCAGCGTCGCGATGTATTTAAACACGGCGGTCATGTTGCCGGGCGTACGAGGATAACGTTCCGTCAGCTTGTGCAGTAGCCAGCAGAAGGCTTTTTCGCTATCCGTTTCGCCGACCGGGCGGAAATTCCCCGTCTCCAGCGACTTATAGCCCGTCAGTTGCCCGTTGTGCGCGTAGGTCCAGTTTCGCCCCCACAGTTCACGGGTAAACGGATGGGTATTTTCCAGCGCCACTTCGCCGCGGTTAGCCTGACGGATGTGCGCAATCACCGAGCGGGACTTGATGGGATAGTCCTGCACCAGTTTGGCAATCGGTGAGTTATAGCTGGGCTGTGGATCTTTGAACGTGCGACACCCTTTGCCTTCGTAGAAGGTAATGCCCCAGCCGTCTTTATGCGGCCCGGTTCCTCCACCGCGCTGCACCAGCCCGGTGAAACTAAAGCAGATATCGGTTGGCACATTGGCGCTCATCCCGAGCAGTTCGCACATACATCACCTCCACAACAGCGGGGGCAACGCCCCAATGGCTATGCCCCCCGCGAAGTCTTACTTAGCCATCTCTTTTTCGATCAGCTGGATCAGGATATGGATCACTTTGATGTGAATTTCCTGAACGCGGTCAGCATAACCAAAGTGTGGAACGCGAATTTCGATATCCGCGGTACCGTCCATCTTACCGCCATCTTTACCGGTCAGGGTGATGACTTTCATCCCTTTTTCACGCGCGGCAGCGATCGCTTTGATCACGTTAGCGGAGTTACCGGAGGTCGAAATGCCCAGCAGCACGTCGCCTTCACGACCTACCGCTTCAACGTAGCGGGAAAAGATGTGGTCGTAACCGAAGTCATTGCCTACGCAGGAGATGTGGCTGACGTCGGAAATCGCAATCGCCGGGTAGCCCGGACGGTTTTCGCGATAGCGTCCGGTCAGCTCTTCTGCAAAGTGCATGGCATCACAGTGGGAACCACCGTTACCGCAGGAGAGCACTTTGCCGCCCGCTTTAAAGCTGTCGGCCAGCAGGACCGCCGCGCGCTGAATAGCGTGAATGTTGGCATCATCTTTCAGAAAGTTAGCCAGCGTTTCCGCCGCTTCGTTCAGTTCGTTACGAATAAGATCCTGGTACATGAGGATAATCCTTCAGTATTGATGAAATAACACAGTGGAGTGTACCGGATAGCGGGAAAAGCGAGAAGCTAAAGCCATGCGAATCCTCCGGCGTTTTGCTTTTTCGTGCCGGCGAAAACACGAACAATGTGAGCCCGGTTGTAATTATTTTGTAAACACATTGCTAAAGGAAATAACATCAACTACAACCATATCATCACAAGTGGTCAGACCTCCTACAAGCAAGGGAGCTTTTCTTTATGATGATTTTGAGCATTCTCGCAACTGTTGTACTGCTCGGTGTGTTGTTCTATCACCGCGTCAGTTTATTCCTGAGTAGTGTGATTCTGCTGGCCTGGACGGCTGCACTTGGCGTCGCTGGTCTGTGGAATATCTGGCTTTTAGTTCCGCTGGCCATCATTCTTCTGCCGTTTAACTTTACCCCGATGCGTAAGTCGATGATCTCCGCGCCGGTGTTCAAAGGCTTCCGCAAAGTGATGCCGCCAATGTCGCGGACTGAGAAAGAAGCGATTGATGCCGGTACCACCTGGTGGGAAGGCGACCTGTTCCAGGGCAACCCGGACTGGAAAAAGCTGCATAACTATCCGCAGCCGCGTCTGACCGCTGAAGAGCAGGCCTTTATTGACGGCCCGGTGGAAGAGGCGTGCCGCATGGCAAACGACTTTGCCATCACCCATGAAATGGCCGATCTGCCGCCTGAGCTGTGGGCGTATCTGAAAGAACATCGCTTCTTCGCGATGATCATCAAGAAAGAGTATGGCGGTCTGGAATTCTCCGCTTACGCTCAGGCTCGCGTCCTGCAAAAGCTGGCGGGCGTCTCCGGGATCCTGGCGATTACCGTTGGCGTGCCTAACTCCTTAGGCCCGGGTGAACTGCTGCAGCATTACGGTACCGAAGAGCAGAAAGATCACTACCTGCCGCGTCTTGCACGTGGTCAGGAAATCCCTTGCTTCGCGCTGACCAGCCCGGAAGCGGGTTCCGATGCAGGCGCGATCCCGGATACCGGCGTAGTCTGCATGGGCGAGTGGCAGGGCGAGCAGGTGCTGGGCATGCGCCTGACCTGGAACAAGCGTTATATCACCCTGGCGCCAATCGCCACCGTGCTGGGTCTGGCCTTTAAGCTCTCTGACCCGGAAAAACTACTGGGCGGCGAAGAAGATCTGGGCATTACCTGTGCGCTGATCCCAACCTCTACCCCAGGCGTTGAAATTGGTCGCCGTCACTTCCCGCTGAACGTGCCGTTCCAGAACGGTCCAACCCGCGGTCAGGACATCTTTGTGCCGATTGATTACATCATCGGTGGTCCGAAAATGGCCGGTCAGGGCTGGCGTATGCTGGTGGAATGTCTGTCGGTTGGCCGCGGCATTACCCTGCCGTCGAACTCTACCGGTGGCCTGAAATCTGTGGCGATGGGGATTGGTGCATACGCCCACATCCGCCGTCAGTTCAAAATATCCATCGGCAAGATGGAAGGTATCGAAGAGCCGCTGGCGCGTATTGCGGGTAATGCCTACGTGATGGATGCCGCCGCATCTTTGATTACCTACGGCATTATGCTGGGCGAAAAACCGGCCGTGCTGTCCGCGATTGTGAAATACCACTGTACCCACCGCGCACAGCAGTCGATCATTGACGCGATGGATATCGCAGGCGGTAAGGGCATTATGCTCGGCGAAGGCAACTTCCTGGCGCGCGGCTATCAGGGCGCACCGATTGCCATCACCGTTGAAGGTGCCAACATCCTGACCCGCAGCATGATGATCTTCGGTCAGGGGGCGATTCGCTGCCATCCGTACGTGCTGGAAGAGATGGCCGCTGCGCAGAATAACGACGTGGATGCCTTCGATAAGCTGCTGTTCAAACATATCGGTCATGTGGGTAGCAACAAGGTGCGCAGCTTCTGGCTCGGCCTGACGCGCGGTCTTACCAGCGCGACGCCAACCGGTGATGCGACCAAACGCTATTATCAGCATCTGAACCGTCTGAGCGCCAACCTGGCTCTGCTGTCGGATGTTTCCATGGCCGTTCTCGGCGGTAGCCTGAAGCGTCGCGAGCGTATATCTGCCCGTCTGGGGGATGTGCTGAGCCAGATCTTCCTGGCGTCTGCGGTCCTGAAGCGTTACGACGACGAAGGGCGTCAGGAAGCGGATCTGCCGCTGGTACACTGGGGCGTTCAGGATGCGATGTATCAGGCAGAACAGGCGATTGACGATCTGCTGGCGAACTTCCCGAACCGCTTTGTTGCGGGCGCCCTGCGCGTGGTGATCTTCCCGACCGGTCGTCACCACCTGGCACCGTCCGACAAGCTGGACCACAAAGTGGCGAAAATCCTGCAGGTACCGAGCGCGACACGCTCCCGTATCGGCCGTGGTCAGTACCTGGCCCCTACGCCTCATAATCCGGTGGGTCTGCTGGAAGAGGCGCTGCTTGATGTAATGGCCGCCGACCCAATTCATCAGAAGATCTGCAAACAACTGGGCAAAAACCTGCCGTTCACCCGTCTGGATGAACTGGCGAAACAGGCGCTGTCAGGTGGCATTATCGATAATGCTGAAGCAGCAATTCTGGTGAAAGCCGAAGAGAGCCGTCTGCGCAGTATTAACGTCGATGATTTCGAACCGGACGAGCTGGCAACACAGCCGGTAAAGCTGCCAGAGAAGCACCGCAAACCTGAAGCGGCATAACCCGTTTCGTTCTGACAAACCCCGCCGCGCGCGGGGTTTTTTATTGCCACATTTTCTCGTAATGACGTGCTACAGTGTCAAAAAGGGGTCGTTTGAGGAGTCTGTATCGTGCCGGGTTTGAAGATTTCGATTTTGCAGCAACCTTTAGTGTGGATGGATGGCCCTGCCAACCTGCGCCACTTTGATCGTCAACTGGAAGAGATTACCGGACGAGATGTGATTGTCCTGCCGGAGATGTTCACCACCGGCTTCGCCATGGAAGCAGCGAAGCAATCAATGCCTCAGGATGACGTGGTCGCCTGGATGCATACCAAAGCGCAGCAAACAAACGCGCTGATCGCGGGTAGTGCCGCCCTGCAAACCGAGCGCGGGCCAGTGAACCGTTTTCTGCTGGTTGAGCCGGAAGGGAAAGTGCATTTTTACGATAAACGCCACCTGTTCCGCATGGCGGATGAGCATCATCACTATGAAGCGGGTAATGAGCGCGTGGTATTCGAGTGGCGCGGCTGGCGCATTCTGCCGCTGGTCTGCTACGACCTGCGCTTCCCGGTGTGGTCGCGCAACCGCAACGATTATGACCTGGCGCTGTATGTCGCCAACTGGCCAGCACCGCGTTCGCTGCACTGGCAGTCGCTGCTGGTGGCGCGCGCCATTGAGAACCAGGCGTATGTGGTGGGCTGTAACCGTGTGGGGACGGATGGCAACGGGCATCACTACCGCGGCGACAGCCGGGTGGTAAATCCGCAGGGCGAGATTATTGCGACTGCCGAGCCGCATCAGGCAACGCGAATTGATGCGGAGCTATCGTTGACCGCGCTGAAGGAGTATCGGGAGAAGTTTCCGGCCTGGCAGGATGCGGATCCGTTTAGCATCGGGTAAAAAAAGCCGGGTGGCGGCTACGCTTTACCCGGCCTACAAATGTTGCTCGAGCGTTTAACTCACCAACGCCTGTCCGTCTTTACGGCTCTCCGTTGCCGCCACGTAATGCCCTTCCGGAAGGCGATAAATCACCTGCGCACCGCCGAAGTTATAATCCTGCAGCGGATCTTCCACCACGATCTGGTGTCCGCGTTCGCGCAGCGCGGCGATAGTATTGCGATCGAACGTTGATTCGACGATCACTTCCCTGCCCTGCACCACGCGCCAGCGCGGAGCGTCAATCGCCGCCTGCGGGTTTTGCCCGTGCAGCATAATGCGCAGCGCCATCTGCATGTGTCCTTGCGCCTGCATCGGGCCGCCCATCACGCCGAAGGACATCAACGGCTTGCCGCTGCCGTCCATCGCAAAGCCCGGAATGATGGTGTGGAACGGACGCTTGCTGCCCGCCAGCGCGTTCGGATGATTAGGATCCAGCGAAAAACCACAGCCCCGGTTTTGCAGGCTAATCCCGGTGTCTGGCACCACGATCCCTGAACCAAACCCCATATAGTTGGACTGAATAAAGGAGACCATCATCCCGCTGGCATCCGCAGTGCTGATGTAGACCGTACCGCTCTGGGTGGGTGAACCGTAGACAAAATCAGAGGCGCTTTCGTGGTTGATAAGCGCCGCACGCGATTTCAGGTAATGATCGCTCAGCAGCTCTTTGGCCGCGAACACCATATGATCTTCATCCGCCACGTAGCGGTCGAGATCCGCCAGCGCCAGCTTCATCGCTTCAATGGACAAATGCAGAGACTGCACGGAGTCCGGATGATGCTGCTCGATGCCGCACTGCTCCAGAATACCCAGCGCAATCAGCGTGGCGATCCCCTGGCCGTTTGGCGGCAGCTCCTGCACCGAACCACCCGCGAAGTCGCGTGACAGCAGGTCTACCCAGTCCACGCGGTGGCTGGCGAGATCTTCAGCCGTCAAATGCGCGCCGTGTTCTTTGGCGAAGGCGGCAATTTTCTGCGCCAGCTCGCCGCGGTAAAACGCATCGCCGTTGGTTTTCGCTATCAGTTCCAGCGAATTCGCCTGCGCCGGATTACGGAAGATCTCCCCCACTCGCGGCGCGCGGCCTTCCGGCGCGAAGCAGGCGCTGAAGCCAGGCTGATCTTTCAGCTTGTTGTAGCCGCGCTGCCAGAGATGGCCAATCAGCGGCGAAACCGGGAAACCGTTTCGCGCATAGTCAATGGCGGGCTGCGCCAGCGTGGTCAGCGGCAGCGTGCCGAAACGCTCTGCCAGTGCGACCCAGCCGGATACCGCACCGGGCACGGTCACGGCATCCCAGCCGATTTCGGGTACCGCCGTTTTTCCGGCAAACAGATCTGCATGCCAGCTGGCCGGTGAGCGCCCCGACGCGTTCAGACCGTGAAGTTTTTCACCGTCCCAGACGATGGCAAAGGCATCACTGCCGATCCCGTTACCGGTCGGCTCGACTACCGTCAGCGCCATCGCGGTGGCAATCGCCGCATCAACAGCATTACCACCCAGCTGCAGCATTTTCATTCCTGCCTGCGCCGCCAGCGGTTGCGAAGTGGCAACGGCGTTATGGCCCATCATCGGCGGGCGTCGTGATTCGTAACCGGACGTAAAATCAAGCGCTTTAGTCATCATGACTCCTTAGTCGTGGCGCGGATCGAGCGCATCGCGCAGCCCGTCGCCAAGTAAATTAAAGCCCTGCACGGCAAGGAAAATTGCCACGCCGGGGAAAACGGACATCCACGGCGCCTGCTCAAGAAAACCTTTCGCGGTGTTGAGCATTGACCCCCAGGACGGATTGGGCGGCTGCTGCCCCAACCCTAAAAACGACAGGCTGGCTTCGGCGATAATCGCCGAGGCAATCGCCAGCGTGGCCTGTACCAGGATCGGTGACATCACGTTGGGCAGCACGTATTTGATGATGATCCAGCGATCCGGCAGGCCAATCGCCCGCGCGCCGTCGATGTACTCTTCGTTGCGGATGGCGATCACCTGCCCACGCGTCAGACGGGCGAAGATCGGCATCGCGGAAAGGCCAATGGCGATCATCGCGTTGGTCAGGCTTGGGCCTAAAAATGCCCCCAGCGCGATCGCCATGATCAGAAACGGGCAGGCCAGCAGCGCTTCAATGAAGCGCGAGATCACCCCATCCCACATCTTCTGGAAATACCCCGCTACCAGCCCCAGCGGCACGCCGATCGCTACCGCGATAACGACCGACATACAGCCCGCCATCAGCGAAGTTCGCGCCCCCCAGATAATGCGGGATAAAATGTCACGCCCCAGCTCGTCGGTGCCGAACCAGTACATTGCCGACGGCGCTTTACGCACCGCGAGGAAGTTGGCTTTGACCGGGTCGAACGGGGCAATCCACGGCGCCAGTAGCGCCACCAGCACAAAGAAGCCCACCACCACCGCGCCAATCACCGCACTTTTATTGGCGAGGAATTTCTTTAACACCCGGTTTTGCGCGCGCGGCAGCGCGGGCACAGCGGTTTGCGTCGTCAGTTCCGCCATGGTTAACCTCGCATTTTCGGGTTGATAAGAACGTAGAGCACGTCAGCCAGCAGGTTGAGCAGCAGGAAGCCGATCGCCACGATCAGCACCACGCCCTGCACCACCGCGTAGTCTCGGTTAAATACCGAATCGACGATCATCTTGCCGAAGCCGGGAATGGTGAAGACCTGCTCGGTCAGCACCGCACCGCCCAGAAGCTCACCAAACAGCAGCGTCGTAAGGGTGATCACCGGCACCAGCGCATTGCGAAACGCGTGCTTTAAGATCACCGCTTTCGGCAGTAATCCTTTCGCGCGCGCGGTGCGGATGTAATCCGCTTTCAGGACCGCAATCATCGATGCTCGGGTATGGCGCATCAGCGTCGCCGCCAGCCCTGTTCCGAGAACGGCTGCGGGCAGCAGCAGCGTGCGCAGGTTTTGCACCGGATCCTCACTGAACGGTACATAGCCGGACGCGGGAAGCCACTGCAGGTTCACCGAGAAGACCAGAATCAGCAGGATCCCCAGCCAGAAATGGGGGATCGAGATCCCCGAGATCGCCACGAAGTTCGCCCCGTGATCGACCCAGCTGTTTTTGTTCACTGCCGCGAGGATCCCCATGCTAATGCCAAATACCAGCGCGATAATCATCGCCAGCAGCGACAGCTCCAGCGTCACCGGCAGCTTACTGGCAATCAGCTGCGTCACCGGTTCGTGCGTGCGTAAGGAGACCCCCAGGTCGCCCTGCAATGCGCGCGTTAGCCAGTTGAAATACTGCACGGGAATGGGCGCATCCAGATTGAGCTCAGCACGCAGCTGGGCGATAACCGCCGGATCGCGCTCCTCCCCGGCCATGGCGATCAGCGGGTCGCCGGGCAGCAGTTTTTGCAGGCCAAACACCATCATGCTCACCAGCAGCAGGGTCGGGATGGCCAGCAGCAGACGTTTGCAAATCAGTTCCAGCATGGGTTCTCCTCAGGACGTTTATTTCGCCAGCGTCAAACCCGCCAGACGCACGATGCCGTCCGGGTAAGGCTTAAAGCCCTGCACGCGCTTGTTCAGACCAAAAATGCGCGGCTCGAAGTAGAGGTAGGCAATCGGCATGTCGGTTTGCAGCTGTTTCACCACCTTGTCATACAGCGGCTGGCGTGCGGCCTGGTCGGTGCTCTGGCGCGCCTGAGTCAGCCATTCGTCGACCTGCGCGTTGCTGTAGCGTCCGTCATTCAGAGTGCCTTTGCTATGGACAAAGCCGTAGATGCTGCCGTCCGGGTCCGGGCGGCCCGACCAGCCGGAGAAACTGAGCTGATAATCACCACTCTGCTGACGATCCAGCAGCGTCGCGAATTCGGTCATCTGCAGGTTGAGCGTGAAGCCGGCCTCGGCAACCATTGCCTGCAGAACCTGACCCACCTGCTGCGAGGTCGGGTTGTTCGGCACCAGCAGGTTGACGGTCAGCGGCGTGGTGACGCCTGCCGCTTTGAGCAGCGCTTTGGCTTTATCGACGTCACGGGGCGGAACCGGCAGATTGACGTGATACGGGCTCACCGTGGAAAACGCCTGGTTTGCCGGCGTGTATAGCCCTTCAAAGACCACCTGATTTAGCGCATCACGGTCGATGGCCTGAGAAAATGCCTCGCGTACGCGGGCATCTCTGAACGGATCGTTCGCCGGGACCTTGCCGTTATTGATGTTGAAGGTAATGCCCTGGTAACCCAGACCAGTTACCTTCGCCAGCGCCAGCTTGCTGTCGGCTTCAACGGTTTTAACGTCGCTGGCCGCAATGCCTTCGGTCAGGTCGAGATCGCCTGCCCGCAGGTTCGCGAGGCGCACGGAGGCGTCCGGGATCGGCAGATAGATAATTTTGTCGAAGTGGTAGGCGTCTTTATTCCAGTAATTGTCGAAGCGAGTCAGAACAATGCGGTCCTGGGACACGCGGCTGTCAAACTTATAAGGACCGGAACAGACCGGATGGGCGGCAAAGTCAGGCTTTTTCGCCGCGTCGGGTGCCATCATCGCGCCCGCGCGGTCAGTCAGCTGCATCAGCAGCGCGGCGTCAGGGGTTTTCAGGTGCAGCGCAATCTGCATCGGACCGGTGACCTCTACCGATTCCACCGAGGAGATCTCGCTTTTGCGCAGGGAGCCTTTTAGGGTCAACGCACGGTCGAGGTTGTATTTCGCAGCAGCGGCGTCGAATTTCTCGCCGTCATGGAAGGTCACCCCCTCACGGAGATCCATGGTCAGCGTTTTGCCGTCATCGCTCCAGGCCCACGACTTCGCCAGACCTGGCACCACTTTCAGATGTTCGTCGACATCCACCAGCCTGTCGCACAGGGAAGCAAAGACAAAGCGGCCATAGTAGGTGCGCGCCAGATGCGGGTCGAGCATGTCCGGGTCAGCTCCCAGACCAATTCGCAGCACGCTTTCAGAATGGGCGGGCAGCGCCGCGCCAAGCAACATAACACTTCCCAGTACGGTCAAAAGAGAATTACGCATTGTCATTATCATGAGTTCCTTGAAGGAAGGGAGGAGTGAGTGGCCGCGTGTTCAAACAGCGCGCGGCGGCGCAGAAAAGCTGCGGATGGCGGTGCTATCTGAATAACACTGCGATCGCGATTGATGTCCTGCCAGCGGTGACAGGCAACCTGACGTCCACCGTCCAGCACCTGATTAATCGGCTCAACCTGACGGCATTCATCGGTAACATACGGGCAGCGGGTATGGAAACGGCAGCCGGATGGAGGGCTCGCCGGGTTCGGCAGATCCCCCTGCAGCAGCGGTGCGTCGCGTTCAATGCCCGGCTGCATCTGTGGTGCCGAGGCGATCAGTGCCTGGGTATAAGGGTGCAGCGGGGCGTCAAAGATCTCGTCGACGCTCGCAAGTTCAACGATTTGCCCGAGATACATGACCGCCACGCGGTCGCTCATATGGCGAATCACCGCCAGGCCGTGGGCAACGATCACCATCGTCAGCCCGAGCTGGTGCTTCAGGCTTTCCAGCAAATTGACGACCTGCGCCTGGACGGAAACATCCAGCGCAGAGACGGGTTCATCGCCAAGCAACAGTTTTGGTCCCGAGGCCAGCGCGCGCGCAATGCCGATACGCTGGCGCTGGCCGCCGGAAAACTCGTGCGGATAGCGCCCGGACCAGGCGGCAGGCAGGCCAACGGTTTTGAGGAGTTCGGCGACGCGATACTGTCGGTCGGCTTTCTTCATATTCTGGTGCAGCCACAGCGGCTCACCGACGATCTGCTCCACCGTCATGCGCGGGTTCAGCGAGGCAAACGGATCCTGGAAAATAATTTGCAGCTCACGCCGGAGCTGGTTCAGACGGGCGCCCGAGGCGTCGGTAATCTCCTCACCCTGGTAAAACACGCGCCCTTCACTGGCGGCGAGCAGGCGCAGCAGCAGACGCCCAAGGGTGGATTTGCCGGAGCCAGACTCGCCGACAATTGCCAGCGTTTCACCCGGCATCACGGCAAGCGAAACGCGATCGACCGCCGTAACAAACCGGGCCGGTGAAAAGAGTTTTTTCGGACCAGGGAAGCGCTTGCTGAGGTCGCGGGCTTCAAGAATTGGCGTAGTCATGCGGTCTCTCCCAGGGCAATGTGGTGTTCGAGCGGCACGCGGAAGCAGGCGACCTGATGACCCGCGCCGAGCGTGTTGAGCGGCGGTTTTTCATCATGGCAGCGAGACTGCGCAAACGGGCAGCGCGTCGCAAAACGACAGCCTTTCGGCATGGATTCCGGGAGCGGGACCGACCCGGGAATGGTGGAGAGCTGGCCTTTACGTGCGCCCAGCGAAGGGATTGAGCCCATCAGGCCGATGGTGTACGGGTGCTGCGGGTCGGCAAAGATGGCCTCGACGCTCCCCTGCTCCACCACCTGCCCGGCATACATTACCGCCACCTGCTGGGCGACTTCGGCCACCACGCCTAAATCGTGGGTGATCATCAGGACCGCCGTGCCGGTTTCTTCTTTGAGGGTGTTGAGCAAGGTGAGGATTTGCGCCTGGATGGTGACGTCGAGCGCGGTAGTCGGTTCATCGGCAATCAGTAATTTAGGATGGTTGATCAGCGCCATGGCAATCATCACACGCTGGCGCATACCGCCGGAAAGCTGATGCGGGTAAGCCTTGAGGCGCATCTCCGCCGCGGGGATCTGCACCTTCTCCAGGATCTGCAGCGCGACCTTCATCGCCTCTGTGCGGGAAACGCTCTGGTGACGCATGACCGCTTCACTGAGCTGATCGCCTAATGTGAAAGCGGGATTGAGCGAGGTCATCGGCTCCTGGAAAATCATCGCCAGCTCGCTGCCACGCAAATCGGCATAGTCCCGCGGCGAGAGCTTTCGCAGATCGTGACGGCGAAACTGCATTTCTCCGCTGACAATCTGTGCGCTGGCGGGCAGTAATCCCATCAGCGCCAGCGAGGTGATACTTTTCCCGCAGCCGGACTCTCCCACCAGCGCCAGCGTCTCGCCTGCTTTGACCGTGAGGGAAATACCGTCCAGTACGCTAACCGGCGAGCCGGAAAATTTAACGTTGAGATTATTCAGCCGAAGTACAGGCGTGGTGTCCTTAAACGGGATCGTCGTCATAGCGTGAAGTCGTCCTCAAGGTGGATCGCCTGAATCAGGGCGGTTTGCAGGCTAAGCAGGTGTTCGCGCATGGCGGCAGCTGCTTCATTAGGCTGGCGATGGATAATCGCAGACATGATCTTGTGATGGTGGTCGTTATAGCTGTCGACACGTTCGGGCGTGCGGGCTAATTCACGCAGATGCTGCCAGCCCGGTTCGCGCCGCACGGCATCAATCGCGTCAAACAGGCCGAGCATCAGGCGGTTGCCCGCAGCCTCGGCAATAGCGCGGTGAAAGGCGCTATCCCATAGTTCGTTGAGATCGCGGTCATCCGGGCTGACCTTGTCGATGCGTTCCAGCATGCGCTGCATGAGCGCGAGGTTTTCCCTGGTGGCACGCAGTGCCGCAAGCCGGGCTAAGCCGGGTTCGAGCTGTAGACGAGCTTCCATAACTTCCAGCAGATTGGTTTGCTGAACCAATCCCTGAAGCGCCAGCGGTTCAACAGGGGCAGCGGGACCAATAAAGGTGCCTTTACCCTGTTTACGCCAGATCCGTCCTTCCTCTTCCAGCACATCCAGCGCGCGACGCACTTCGCGTCGTCCTACGCCGAGAGTTTCCGACAGCTCACGTTCCGTGGGCAGCGGAGTGCCTGGTGTTGACTCATGCTGGTTGATAAGCCCGCGCAACTGCTCAAGCGCGGTACTGGAATTGGCCAGAAACCGTGACGGTTTTTCCATATTGGTTCGCTCGCTATCATCATTATTTTCTTTTTATTAACGATAAGTTATTGATATGGAATGAACCTTATCGTGCTAATGATTAAGCAATAACCGAACCAATTATTTATTGGTTCAAAAACTTTCACGATATCCACTGTAAGCGAATGATTTCATGAAAATTATTTTTACAAAGCGACACAGTCTGATGAAGGCCAAAAAGTGGTTGGGCGAAAGAATGCACAAACACAGTGCAAATAACGCACTAATGCTGTGCAAATGTTAATTAATTGCACCACATAAATTAACATTTTGTTAATGAAAAGAAAGGGGGATAAAAGACAAAGGCTCTTGAAACGACGAAGAGCCTGAATCATTTCTGATTCAGGCCTTCTGAATAGTGGCGGAACGGACGGGACTCGAACCCGCGACCCCCTGCGTGACAGGCAGGTATTCTAACCGACTGAACTACCGCTCCACTGTTCCCGCTTGGGGAACGAGGCGCATATTACGGTGTGCCTCCGATCTCGTCAACGCTTTTTCTCACGTTTTGAATCGTTTGCTGCAAAAATCGCCCAACCGATGATTTTACAGACATTATGGCGTTTTTTCAGGCGCGCCACATACAGCTGCCGCCCTTCTTCTGTACCAGATCGAGACGGGATTCATGGTTAAGCAACTCTTCATCACTGGCTAAAACAACCCGTAAACGACTTGCCTGACGAACCACGCGCTGGATGCCCGCTTCGCCCTGCGCCTGCTGCGACTCATTTTCCATGCTGAATTTCATCGACGTCTGACCGCCGGTCATCGCCAGATAGACATCAGCCAGAATCTGGGCATCGAGAAGTGCCCCGTGCAGCGTTCGCTTGGTGTTGTCTATTTCATAACGTGAACAGAGTGCATCGAGGCTGTTACGCTTGCCGGGAAACATCTTCCTCGCCAGCGCCAGGCTATCGGTCACTTTGCAGAAGGTATTGGTTTTCGGAATATCGCGATGGAGCTTACTAAACTCATAGTCCATAAAGCCGATATCGAACGACGCGTTATGGATGATTAACTCAGCGCCTTTGATGTAGTCGAGAAACTCGTCAGCCACCTCGGCGAAGGTCGGTTTATCCAGCAAGAACTCATCGGCAATACCGTGAACGCCAAACGCTTCTGGATCCACCAGCCGATCGGGTTTGAGGTAGACGTGGAAGTTGTTCCCCGTGAGACGACGGTTCACCACTTCAACGGCACCGATCTCAATGATCTTGTGCCCTTCGTAGTGCGCGCCGATCTGGTTCATACCGGTGGTTTCGGTATCGAGGACAATCTGGCGAGTAATTGCAGTGCTCATAGCGGTCATTTATGTCAGACTTATCGTTTAACTGAACGTTTCAATACAGGAAGTCTACCAGAGATGCGTAAACAGGTAGAAATTTTCACCGATGGATCTTGTCTCGGGAACCCAGGCCCCGGCGGCTACGGCGCGATTATGCGCTATCGTCAGCATGAGAAAACTTTTAGCGAAGGGTATTTCCTGACCACCAACAACCGTATGGAGTTGATGGCGGCCATTGTGGCGCTGGAAGCCTTAAAAGAACACTGCGACGTGGTGTTGAGTACGGATAGCCAGTACGTGCGACAGGGTATCACCCAGTGGATCCACAACTGGAAAAAACGCGGCTGGAAAACTGCAGATAAGAAGCCCGTGAAGAACGTCGATCTCTGGAAGCGCCTTGATGCGGCACTGGGTCAGCACGAGATTAAGTGGGAGTGGGTTAAAGGCCACGCCGGCCACCCGGAAAACGAGCGCTGCGATGAACTGGCGCGCGCGGCGGCCTCAAATCCGGCCCATGAGGATACTGGCTACCAGCCTGAATCCTGATCAGGGTTTTCTGTACTGCCGCGTTGCGCCAACGGTCTGGCGGATGGGCGTTTTCGATTTGCTCTGCTTCATGGGGTTAAGCGTCAGAGGGATGGTTCGCTTACGCGCGACGATAAACTGCATGCAGCCTAATGCGGGCAAATGCGTACTCAATAAAACTCCCCCCTGACGTGCCCACGGCAGTACCTGAAAACCGCCATAGTTGAGCACTTCAAAGTTGAGCAGTGACAGCCAGTCGAGCTGGCGCATCATGGTGAACATCCGGCTGTTATAGGGTGGCGTTCGGCGCAATACAGGCACCAGCTTACGTAACCCCATCAGACTCAGCGGATTAAAACCGCTGAGTATCAGCCAGCCGTCATCAATCAGCACGCGATCGGCTTCACGCAGCATACGATGAGGATCGCTGCACCAGGGCAGCGCGTGGGCAAGAAGACACGCATCTACGGATTTTTCCGCAAACGGCAGATGCAATGGGTCAGCCTTCACCTGAACCGGCGATCCGCCGAGAGAGACATTGACCTGATGTGAGATGGCGCAGCTTTCGGTATTGATTTCTGCGCTGAGATTGCCAATCTTAAGCAGGTGAAAGCCATACATTTTCGCGAGCCAGGGCTTCAGCTGTTGCTCAAGCGCCTCGCGATAGTATTCACCCCAGGGCAATTCCGCCCAACGTTCCGGTGCTGCGACAGTCTGAGGTATCCTTGCCGGTTTCATCAAAACACCCGCCACGCTATAAGAGGTAATGTATGAATCTTATCAGTATTCCTGCTTTTCAGGACAATTACATCTGGGTTTTGGTCGATAACGATCGTCGATGCGTCATTGTCGATCCCGGCGAATCCGCCCCTGTGCTTGATGCAATAAAGGAGAACGGCTGGCAGCCAGAAGCCATACTGTTGACGCACCATCATAACGATCACACTGGCGGCGTGCCGGAACTGCGCGCTCATTTTCCGCATCTTGTGGTTTACGGACCGGCTGAGACACAAGATAAGGGAACGACGCAAGTAGTCAATGAGGGCGAAAATATCCACATCCGTGAGTGGGAGTTTTCCGTATTTGCTACGCCAGGTCACACTTTGGGACATCTGTGTTTCTACAGTAAACCTTATCTTTTTTGTGGCGACACCCTCTTCTCAGGCGGTTGCGGAAGACTTTTTGAAGGCACACCAGAACAGATGTATCAGTCTTTACAAAAGATTAGTGCTTTACCCGATGACACACTTATTTGTTGTGCCCATGAGTATACATTAGGGAATATGAAGTTTGCGGTGAGCCTCTTACCCGAGGATCGGGCGATTCAGGATTATTATCACAAAGTGAAGGAGTTACGTGCAAAAAACCAAAATACACTACCCGCAATTCTGAAAAATGAGCGCCGAATTAATTTATTTCTGCGAACAGATGACATTGATTTAATTAATAAAATTAACCAAGAAACAAATTTGCAACAACCAGAACAGCGATTTGCATGGTTAAGGTCAAAGAAAGATAACTTCAGATAAATGCGGGTTGCCTTTTCAAAATTTCGCCGTTATCATCGCTCGTCTTTTAAGCAACTATTGACACACACATGAAGGCAAAAGCGATATTACTCGCCTCTGTCCTGCTTGTAGGTTGCCAGTCGCAGAACGGCAGCAACGTACAACAGCACGCACAGAGCCTTTCTGCAGCTGGTCAAGGGGAAGCAGGGAAGTTTACAAGTTCGGCGCGCTGGATGGACGATGGGACATCTTTCGCGCAGGAGCAAGACTTGTGGACCTCTATTGGCGACGAGCTAAAGATGGGAATTCCGGAAAACAGCCGGATTCGCGAACAGAAGCAGAAGTATTTAAGAAATAAGAGCTATCTCCACGATGTAACGTTACGGGCAGAGCCGTATATGTACTGGATAGCCGGGCAAGTTAAGAAACGTAACATGCCTATGGAGCTGGTACTCCTACCCATAGTGGAGAGCGCTTTTGACCCACACGCGACGTCTGGCGCCAATGCCGCAGGCATTTGGCAGATCATTCCGAGCACCGGGCGAAACTATGGTCTGAAACAGACCCGCAACTATGATGCGCGTCGGGATGTTGTCGCTTCAACGACAGCCGCTCTCGACATGATGCAACGTCTGAATAAGATGTTTGACGGCGACTGGCTGTTAACGGTCGCAGCGTATAATAGTGGCGAGGGTCGTGTACTGAAGGCAATGAAAGCGAATAAAGCACGGGGTAAATCCACCGATTTTTGGTCGCTCTCACTGCCACAGGAAACGAAGATTTACGTACCGAAGATGCTGGCCTTGAGCGATATTCTCAAGAACAGCAAGCGTTACGGTGTACAACTGCCAACACCAGACGAAAGTCGTGCACTGGCGCGCGTTCGCCTCAGCAACCCTGTGGATATTCAACAGGTTGCTGATATGACGGGTATGTCGGTAAGTAAACTTAAAACCTTTAATGCAGGCGTTAAAGGCTCAACGCTGGGGGCTAGCGGCCCGCAGTATGTGATGGTTCCGCAGAAACATGCTGAGCAATTGCGTGAGTCTTTAGCATCGGGTGAGATTGCCGCCGTTCAGTCAACGCTGATCGCCGATGCTTCATCCGTTAACAGCCGCAGCTATAAGGTGCGTTCAGGTGATACGCTTTCTGGCATTGCATCACGTCTTGGCGTGACGGCGAAAGATCTGCAGCAGTGGAATAATCTGCGCAGCTCAGGTCTGAAAGTGGGTCAAACTCTGACGGTAGGCGCAGGTAGCAGCGCACAGCGTCTCGCCAGCAACAGCGATAGCATCACTTATCGCGTACGTAAAGGCGATTCACTGTCCAGTATCGCAAAACGACATGGCGTGAACATCAAAGATGTAATGCGCTGGAACAATGATACTGACAATCTGAAACCAGGCGACCAGTTGACGTTGTTTGTGAAGAACAGCGCTACACCAGACTCCTGATTACACGATCGAAAGATAAAAAGGCACCGATTCCCCTCGGTGCCTTTTTTGTTTATCCCGCTTTTTGCGCTTCAGCCATGATGGTATCGCTGGTAAACGATCCATCCTCCCGCAATTCAAAGTACGCTTTTACCTCAGCAGAGGCACTCTCCTGATAGAGGCGAATCGCCTGGCTTAATGCTTCCGGGGTACGCATACGGGCAATCCACGAAGGGTATTCCAGCGGCAAACGGTCTGTTGTTAACGTTCGGGTAATCAACCCCGCTTCAGTGATAAGCGATAACCACTCTCCGCTGGAGTAGTTTTTTACGTGGGAAGTATCACGCAGCGCTTCTACTGTCTGCAGCCAGATATCGCGCACCGGATGCCCGGGAGACATCACATCCATAATAATGAAGATCCCGCCCGGCTTCAGGACTCGTTTGACTTCACGTAATGCCTGGCCGACATCATGCCAGTGGTGCGCGGAATAACGGCTAATCACCACCTCAAACGAGGCATCATCAAACGGTAAGGACTCGGCGTACCCCTGGCGCGTATCCACGTTGCTCAGCCCTTTCGCCTTCGTCGCCTCAGCAACAACATCCAGCATCTGACTGGATAAATCATACGCGGTGACCTTCGCCACCTGCTGCGCAGCCGTAAAGCTGGCATGCCCTGCCCCACAGCCTAAATCCAGCACGTGCGCCTGCGGGAATGCTGCCAGACGTTCGCCGAGACGCAGCAGGTCACGACCTGAAGCATGCACGGCGCTGGTCAGATAGGCATTTGCCTGGGAGCCAAACTGTTTTTCTACGTTGTCATGATGGGAGTGTGTTGTTGTCATCGTACTGTCCTTTGTTGGTTAAAAATAAAAGGGCAGCACCCGCGCAGGCCTGCCCCACGGCAGACCTGACACACCATTATTTATCAGGTTTGCCGGGACTGAATTCGACTAGTAGAGGGTTGTGATCGGAGGCGCGCGTGACCAGAACAGAGGCATCATGCACGCTCAGACCACGATAGAAGACAAAATCGAGAGGTCGACCAAAGGCTTTTTTACGCTGATCGTCACTAAAACGGACTTCACGCAGAGACATTTCACGCGCAAAGCGATACAGCGCATTCATGCGCGGACGACTCCAGGCATTGAAATCACCGGCCATAATGATAGGCCCGCTGTGGTGGGCAATTTGATCGCCAATGGGAAGTAACTGCTTACTGTACACATCCACGCCCAGGCTGAAATTTACCGCGTGGATGTTCACCACCATCAGCATCCGGGTATCCGGCAGCGGATAGACGGTCACCAGCGCCGATTTCGCCAGACGCAGTATAGGCTCGCGCTCACGCAGCGGGCAGCAGTAAACCGGGTGTGCTGAAGAGAGGGTCATCACGCCTGAAGGATGTTGCGGCAGGACAAACGCCGGCACCTGGTCGGCAGCAAGATAGTTCGTTGTGGCAAACCGAACCAGTTCAGGTGTGGTTTGCGCCTCCTGAAGCAGAACCAGATGAGCATCTTTACCAAAATTCTTGAGTACCGATAACCACTCCGCACGCTGCTGCTTAAAGATATTCCAGACCAGTACCCGAATTTTGTCATCGCTGCTTAACGGTGTCCCTGCGGGTAATGCCTGGCTTATGCTCGCAAACGACCCCGGAGGCAAGATCCTCTCCGCGGGCATTCCGGCAACATAACGCATGGCATAGGTATTTTTTCGCACTTTTGGAAACGGCCTCTGTAACATGAACCAGCCCGAAAACGGACTGGTTCTAATGTTATAGGGACTTTAGGTCACACTTTCAACGCAATTTCTGAGAAACCGCTTTCCAGTTTTGTAAGCAAGCACTTACTGATGTTATCCCAGTGCTACGCGAGTAGGTTTATCGAGGCGGCCACTCAGCCCTATCAGCAGGAAAGCGACAAGGACGATCACCGCACCAATCCAGGGAGTCTGGGTTAATCCAAAGTGTTCGACGGTTTGTCCGCCAATAATGGAGCCCAGCGCGATCCCAATATTGAACGCGGCAATGTTCAGTCCGGATGCCACATCCACGGCGTTTGGCGTATAGAGCTCCGCTTTCTGAACAACATAAACCTGAAGCCCGGGCACGTTGCCAAAAGCGAAGACACCCATTACCAGTACCGTGATCAGTGCGGCGTATTGCATGGACGCCGTGAACTGGAATATCAACAGCAGAACCACCAGGGCGGCGAAGATAAATTTCAGCGCCGGAACCGCACCATGTTTATCTGCAAGCTTGCCGCCCCAGATATTGCCAATCGCCACGGAAATACCGTATCCCAGCAAAATCCAGCTCACGGCACTCGGGGAGAAGCCTGCCAGGTCCTGCATCATCGGTGCCAGGAAGGTGAAGGCGGTAAATACGCCTCCATAGCCCAGAGCCGTGACCGCGTAGATGATCAGCAAACGCGGATGGGTAAGCACCTTTAGCTGATCGCTCAGGCTGGCGCTGGCCCGGCCTGGAATAGTCGACGGTACCAGCAGCAGGCTAGCAACAAGGGCAATAACCCCCAATAAGGAGACGGCCAGAAACGTCTCACGCCAGCCGAAGTGCTGTCCGATAAACGTGCCTAGCGGCACACCCGTAACGAGTGCGACGGTCAGTCCACCAAACATGATCGCAATAGCTGAGGCTGCTTTCTCTTTGGGGACCAGGCTGGTTGCAATGGTGGAACCAATTGAGAAGAACACGCCGTGTGCAAGGCCGGTCAACAGACGGGCAATCACCAGGGTGGTGTAGTCCGGTGCCTGCCAGGCCAGAATGTTACCGGCGGTGAACAACACCATCAACGCAACTAACAGCTGCTTACGTGGAAAACGTCCGGTCAGAGCCGTCAGCACAGGCGCACCGACGGCGACGCCCAGGGCGTAGATTGACACCAGCAATCCGGCGGAAGGCAGCGAGATCGCAAGCTGGTTAGCAATGGTGGGAACCAGTCCCACGATAACAAATTCGGTCGTGCCAATTGCAAAGGCACTGATCGTCAGGGCAAGTAGCGCCAGTGGCATAAAATACTCCGTATCATCAGGATTAAGATGACAGGCAGTATGCGCCAGTGCTTAAATAACAAAAATGGTCAAAATATCAATAGAATTTTGCGGGTGGTGCAACAATGAAAGCAACGTCAGAAGAGCTGACAATCTTTGTCGCCGTTGTTGAAAGCGGTAGCTTTAGCCGGGCAGCCGAACAGCTGGGACAGGCTAACTCGGCCATCAGCCGCTCAGTGAAAAAGCTGGAGATGAAGCTTGGGGTGAGCCTGCTCAACCGGACGACGCGGCAACTGAGCCTGACGGAAGAAGGAGAGCGTTATTTCCGCCGCGTGCAGTCGGTGCTGCAGGAGATGGCTGCAGCAGAGACAGAAATTATGGAAAGCCGCAGCACGCCGCGGGGATTGCTGCGCATTGATGCGGCCACGCCGGTAGTACTGCACTTTCTGATGCCGCTGATCAAACCTTTTCGTGAACGCTATCCGGAGATGACGCTTTCTTTGGTCTCATCAGAGACATTTATCAACCTCATCGAGCGTAAAGTGGATGTGGCTATCCGGGCCGGTACACTGACCGATTCAAGCTTGCGCGCCCGCCCGCTTTTTGCCAGCTACCGAAAAATTATCGCGTCGCCGCAGTACATTGCTGAGCACGGTAAACCGGAGACCGTTGAAGAGTTGAAGCAGCATCTTTGTCTGGGCTTTACGGAACCGGTATCACTGAACACCTGGCCTGTCGCCTGTCGTGATGGTCAGCTTCATGAAATTACCAGTGGGTTATCGTCAAACAGTGGAGAAACGCTAAAGCAACTGTGTCTTGAAGGGAACGGCATCGCGTGCCTGTCTGACTATATGATAGATAAGGAGATTGAACGAGGTGAACTGGTGGAACTGATGGCGGATAAACGTTTGCCGGTCGAGATGCCTTTTAGCGCAGTGTATTACAGTGACAGAGCGGTGAGTACGCGGATTCGTGCTTTTATTGACTTCCTGAGTGAACATATAAAGACAGCTCCCGGAGGAGCTGTATGAGGGTTAAGGCGACAGAGGGTTAGTGAAACTTAATCCCAGTCAGGCGCTAAACCTTCCGGGCTGACCAGGCGATCGTTGCACTCCAGTGCTGCGATCGCTTTTTTATCGTCATCATCCAGATGAAGGTCGACCGCTGACAGGTTGCTGGCCAGGTTTACACGTTTGGTTGACGATGGGATCACGGCATAACCTTCGCCCATTGCCCATGCCAGAATGACCTGTGCCGGAGTCGCGTTATGTTTTTCTGCAATACGTATAATCGCCTCATCTTTCAGCGCCTTACCATAAGCCAGCGTCATGTATGACGTGATGTGGATACCGTGCTGCCTTGCCCAGTCCACGACTTTATGGTTTTGCAGATAAGGTGAAAGTTCAATCTGGTTGGTCGCGATATTTTCTGCACCTACTGCGGCAATGGCTTTTTCCATCAGCGGAATGGTGAAGTTTGAAATACCGATTTCACGCGTTAATCCCTGCTTTTTCGCTTCCATCAGCGCCTGCATGAACTCTTCTACAGAAACGGCATCGTTTGGTGATGGCCAGTGGATCAGCGTCAGGTCCACGTAGTCAGTACGCAGCTTTTTCAGACTCTCTTTCAGGCTCGGGATCAGTTTGTCTTTGCTGAGGTTTTCAATCCAGATTTTGGTGGTGATAAATATCTCGTTACGCGGTACGCCACTCTCTTCAATGGCCTGTCCAACGGCAGCTTCATTTTCATAGATCTGTGCCGTATCAATTGCGCGATAGCCTAACTCGAGTGCCGTTTTAACAGATGCGATAACAACGTCGTCTTTCAGGCGGAAAGTGCCCAGACCAAATGCAGGGAGAGTCATAGTATTCCTCAATCATTATGTTCGTAAACTGAGGAGGATTATCGCTGGCGTCGTTATATTGAAAAAGATCGTAAAACGCAGAGGATTTTTGCTCATTTCGCAATAATTAAACAGCAGATAAGAAAAAAGCCCTGAGCGTTAACTCAGGGCTTTCAATAAGTGGCGGAACGGACGGGACTCGAACCCGCGACCCCCTGCGTGACAGGCAGGTATTCTAACCGACTGAACTACCGCTCCACCGAAGACTGCTTGTAACCACCGTATTTATGCACCGGCTTACTACTAAATTTGATGCCTGGCAGTTCCCTACTCTCACATGGGGAGACCCCACACTACCATCGGCGCTACGGCGTTTCACTTCTGAGTTCGGCATGGGGTCAGGTGGGACCACCGCGCTAAAGCCGCCAGGCAAATTCTGTTATCTGTATCAGACTGAAAATCGTCTCTCTTCGCCAAAACATCTTCGGCGTTGTAAGGTTAAGCCTCACGGTTCATTAGTATCGGTTAGCTCAACGCATCGCTGCGCTTACACACCCGACCTATCAACGTCGTCGTCTTCAACGTTCCTTCAGGAGACTTAAAGTCTCAGGGAGAACTCATCTCGGGGCAAGTTTCGTGCTTAGATGCTTTCAGCACTTATCTCTTCCGCATTTAGCTACCGGGCAGTGCCATTGGCATGACAACCCGAACACCAGTGATGCGTCCACTCCGGTCCTCTCGTACTAGGAGCAGCCCCCCTCAATTCTCCAGCGCCCACGGCAGATAGGGACCGAACTGTCTCACGACGTTCTAAACCCAGCTCGCGTACCACTTTAAATGGCGAACAGCCATACCCTTGGGACCTACTTCAGCCCCAGGATGTGATGAGCCGACATCGAGGTGCCAAACACCGCCGTCGATATGAACTCTTGGGCGGTATCAGCCTGTTATCCCCGGAGTACCTTTTATCCGTTGAGCGATGGCCCTTCCATTCAGAACCACCGGATCACTATGACCTGCTTTCGCACCTGCTCGAGCCGTCACTCTCGCAGTCAAGCTAGCTTATGCCATTGCACTAACCTCCTGATGTCCGACCAGGATTAGCTAACCTTCGTGCTCCTCCGTTACTCTTTGGGAGGAGACCGCCCCAGTCAAACTACCCACCAGACACTGTCCGCAACCCGGATTACGGGTCTACGTTAGAACACCAGCCATTAAAGGGTGGTATTTCAAGGCGGCTCCACGCAGACTGGCGTCCACGCTTCAAAGCCTCCCACCTATCCTACACATCAAGGACCAGTGTTCAGTGTCAAGCTATAGTAAAGGTTCACGGGGTCTTTCCGTCTTGCCGCGGGTACACTGCATCTTCACAGCGAGTTCAATTTCACTGAGTCTCGGGTGGAGACAGCCTGGCCATCATTACGCCATTCGTGCAGGTCGGAACTTACCCGACAAGGAATTTCGCTACCTTAGGACCGTTATAGTTACGGCCGCCGTTTACCGGGGCTTCGATCAAGAGCTTCGCGTTACCGCTAACCCCATCAATTAACCTTCCGGCACCGGGCAGGCGTCACACCGTATACGTCCACTTTCGTGTTTGCACAGTGCTGTGTTTTTAATAAACAGTTGCAGCCAGCTGGTATCTTCGACTGATTTCAGCTCCACCCGCAGGGGCTTCACCTACATATCAGCGTGCCTTCTCCCGAAGTTACGGCACCATTTTGCCTAGTTCCTTCACCCGAGTTCTCTCAAGCGCCTTGGTATTCTCTACCTGACCACCTGTGTCGGTTTGGGGTACGATTTGTGTTACCTGATGCTTAGAGGCTTTTCCTGGAAGCAGGGCATTTGTTACTTCAGCACCGTAGTGCCTCGTCATCACACCTCAGCGTTAAAAGGTACCGGATTTACCTGGAACCTCCGCCTACATGCTTAAACCGGGACAACCGTCGCCCGGCTAACATAGCCTTCTCCGTCCCCCCTTCGCAGTAACACCAAGTACAGGAATATTAACCTGTTTCCCATCGACTACGCCTTTCGGCCTCGCCTTAGGGGTCGACTCACCCTGCCCCGATTAACGTTGGACAGGAACCCTTGGTCTTCCGGCGAGCGGGCTTTTCACCCGCTTTATCGTTACTTATGTCAGCATTCGCACTTCTGATACCTCCAGCAACCCTCACAGGCCACCTTCAACGGCTTACAGAACGCTCCCCTACCCAACAACGCATAAGCGTCGCTGCCGCAGCTTCGGTGCATGGTTTAGCCCCGTTACATCTTCCGCGCAGGCCGACTCGACCAGTGAGCTATTACGCTTTCTTTAAATGATGGCTGCTTCTAAGCCAACATCCTGGCTGTCTGTGCCTTCCCACATCGTTTCCCACTTAACCATGACTTTGGGACCTTAGCTGGCGGTCTGGGTTGTTTCCCTCTTCACGACGGACGTTAGCACCCGCCGTGTGTCTCCCGTGATAACATTCTTCGGTATTCGTAGTTTGCATCGGGTTGGTAAGCCGGGATGGCCCCCTAGCCGAAACAGTGCTCTACCCCCGAAGATGAATTCACGAGGCGCTACCTAAATAGCTTTCGGGGAGAACCAGCTATCTCCCGGTTTGATTGGCCTTTCACCCCCAGCCACAGGTCATCCGCTAATTTTTCAACATTAGTCGGTTCGGTCCTCCAGTTAGTGTTACCCAACCTTCAACCTGCCCATGGCTAGATCACCGGGTTTCGGGTCTATACCCTGCAACTTAACGCCCAGTTAAGACTCGGTTTCCCTTCGGCTCCCCTATACGGTTAACCTTGCTACAGAATATAAGTCGCTGACCCATTATACAAAAGGTACGCAGTCACCTAACAAGTAGGCTCCCACTGCTTGTACGTACACGGTTTCAGGTTCTTTTTCACTCCCCTCGCCGGGGTTCTTTTCGCCTTTCCCTCACGGTACTGGTTCACTATCGGTCAGTCAGGAGTATTTAGCCTTGGAGGATGGTCCCCCCATATTCAGACAGGATACCACGTGTCCCGCCCTACTCTTCGAGTTCACAACCTGTGCATTTTCGTGTACGGGACTATCACCCTGTACCGTCGGACTTTCCAGACCGTTCCACTAACACACAAGCTGATTCAGACTCCGGGCTGCTCCCCGTTCGCTCGCCGCTACTGGGGGAATCTCGGTTGATTTCTTTTCCTCGGGGTACTTAGATGTTTCAGTTCCCCCGGTTCGCCTCGTTAACCTATGTATTCAGTTAACGATAGTGTGACGAATCACACTGGGTTTCCCCATTCGGACATCGCCGGGTCAAAGGTTCATATCACCTCGCCGGCGCTTTTCGCAGATTAGCACGTCCTTCATCGCCTCTGACTGCCAGGGCATCCACCGTGTACGCTTAGTCGCTTAACCTCACAACCCGAAGATGTTTCTTTCGATTCATCATCGGTTTGCGAAAATTTGAGAGACTCGAACACACATAACATGTGTGTCGTTTCAATTTTCAGCTTGATCCAGATTTTTAAAGAGCAAATATCTCAAACATGACTCGCAAGTCAGTTTTGAGATATGACGGCAGGTGACTTTCACTCACGAACCAGCAAGTGGCGTCCCCTAGGGGATTCGAACCCCTGTTACCGCCGTGAAAGGGCGGTGTCCTGGGCCTCTAGACGAAGGGGACACTGAAGTCTCAATCGCAAGACGCCTTGCTATTTACTTTTCATCAGACAATCTGTGTGAGCACTACAAAGGCAGGTTCTTTAAGGTAAGGAGGTGATCCAACCGCAGGTTCCCCTACGGTTACCTTGTTACGACTTCACCCCAGTCATGAATCACAAAGTGGTAAGCGCCCTCCCGAAGGTTAAGCTACCTACTTCTTTTGCAACCCACTCCCATGGTGTGACGGGCGGTGTGTACAAGGCCCGGGAACGTATTCACCGTAGCATTCTGATCTACGATTACTAGCGATTCCGACTTCATGGAGTCGAGTTGCAGACTCCAATCCGGACTACGACGCACTTTATGAGGTCCGCTTGCTCTCGCGAGGTCGCTTCTCTTTGTATGCGCCATTGTAGCACGTGTGTAGCCCTACTCGTAAGGGCCATGATGACTTGACGTCATCCCCACCTTCCTCCAGTTTATCACTGGCAGTCTCCTTTGAGTTCCCGGCCTAACCGCTGGCAACAAAGGATAAGGGTTGCGCTCGTTGCGGGACTTAACCCAACATTTCACAACACGAGCTGACGACAGCCATGCAGCACCTGTCTCAGAGTTCCCGAAGGCACCAATCCATCTCTGGAAAGTTCTCTGGATGTCAAGAGTAGGTAAGGTTCTTCGCGTTGCATCGAATTAAACCACATGCTCCACCGCTTGTGCGGGCCCCCGTCAATTCATTTGAGTTTTAACCTTGCGGCCGTACTCCCCAGGCGGTCGACTTAACGCGTTAGCTCCGGAAGCCACGCCTCAAGGGCACAACCTCCAAGTCGACATCGTTTACGGCGTGGACTACCAGGGTATCTAATCCTGTTTGCTCCCCACGCTTTCGCACCTGAGCGTCAGTCTTTGTCCAGGGGGCCGCCTTCGCCACCGGTATTCCTCCAGATCTCTACGCATTTCACCGCTACACCTGGAATTCTACCCCCCTCTACAAGACTCTAGCCTGCCAGTTTCGAATGCAGTTCCCAGGTTGAGCCCGGGGATTTCACATCCGACTTGACAGACCGCCTGCGTGCGCTTTACGCCCAGTAATTCCGATTAACGCTTGCACCCTCCGTATTACCGCGGCTGCTGGCACGGAGTTAGCCGGTGCTTCTTCTGCGGGTAACGTCAATTGCTGCGGTTATTAACCACAACACCTTCCTCCCCGCTGAAAGTACTTTACAACCCGAAGGCCTTCTTCATACACGCGGCATGGCTGCATCAGGCTTGCGCCCATTGTGCAATATTCCCCACTGCTGCCTCCCGTAGGAGTCTGGACCGTGTCTCAGTTCCAGTGTGGCTGGTCATCCTCTCAGACCAGCTAGGGATCGTCGCCTAGGTGAGCCGTTACCCCACCTACTAGCTAATCCCATCTGGGCACATCTGATGGCAAGAGGCCCGAAGGTCCCCCTCTTTGGTCTTGCGACGTTATGCGGTATTAGCTACCGTTTCCAGTAGTTATCCCCCTCCATCAGGCAGTTTCCCAGACATTACTCACCCGTCCGCCACTCGTCACCCGAGAGCAAGCTCTCTGTGCTACCGTTCGACTTGCATGTGTTAGGCCTGCCGCCAGCGTTCAATCTGAGCCATGATCAAACTCTTCAATTTAAGTTTGATGCTCGTGAATTAAACTTCGTAATGAATTACGTATGTTCACTCAGAGACTTGGTATTCATTTTTCGTCTTGCGACGTTAAGAATCCATGTCACTTTGAGTGCCCACACAGATTGTCTGATAAATTGTTAAAGAGCAGTGCAACGCGGCTTTCGCTCACCGTTGCGAGGTGGCGTATATTACGCTTTCCTCTTTCAGAGTCAACCCGTTATTTCAGGATTTTTTCTCTTCAACCGACCGGGTTGTCTGTGAAGTGATTCACATCTGCCGTGTCGATGGAGGCGCATTATAGGGAGTTCTCCGCAGGCCGCAACCGCTAAATGACAGAAAAATGACTGACTGCTGCATTCCACAGCAAAACCCCGTCTTATACCCTTTTACACACAGACTTATCCACAATGATACGAAAAAGTAAAAATGTGCGAGCGTTGCGCAAACGTTTTCGTTAAAATGCTCGCGCTTCACAAGGATGCCTCGTCAGGTGTGTTAGATGAGTTTTTCGCAGGAAAATTCATCTAACGCTCTCTGTAATCGTGAAATCCAGGGGATTTACCATGCAACAACGTCGTCCAGTCCGCCGCGCTCTGCTCAGTGTTTCTGATAAAGCCGGTATCGTCGAATTCGCTCAGGCACTTTCTGCACGCGGTGTGGAGCTGCTTTCTACAGGCGGCACCGCACGCCTGTTAGCAGATAAAGGTCTGCCGGTAACCGAAGTGTCCGATTACACCGGTTTCCCGGAGATGATGGATGGACGCGTCAAAACTCTGCATCCGAAAGTGCACGGCGGTATTCTTGGCCGTCGCGACCAGGACGATGCCATTATGGAAAAGCATGATATTGCGCCAATCGACATGGTTGTCGTTAACCTCTACCCGTTTGCCCAGACCGTTGCCCGCGAAGGCTGCTCTCTGGAAGATGCGGTAGAAAATATTGATATCGGCGGCCCGACCATGGTGCGCTCTGCAGCCAAGAACCATAAAGATGTGGCCATCGTGGTGAAGAGCAGCGATTACAACACCATTATTAGCGAGATGGATGCCAACGAAGGGTCACTGACGCTCGACACGCGTTTCGACCTCGCTATCAAAGCCTTCGAACACACCGCTGCATACGACAGCATGATCGCCAACTACTTCGGTAGCCTGGTGCCGGCTTACCACGGTGAAAGCAACGATCCTTCTGGCCGCTTCCCGCGCACGCTGAACCTGAACTTCATCAAGAAGCAGGATATGCGTTACGGCGAGAACAGCCACCAGCAGGCTGCCTTCTATATAGAAGAAGAGATCAAAGAAGCCTCGGTTGCCACCGCTCAGCAGGTTCAGGGCAAGGCGCTCTCCTACAACAATATTGCTGACACCGACGCTGCGCTGGAATGCGTGAAAGAGTTCAGCGAGCCAGCCTGCGTTATCGTCAAGCACGCTAACCCATGCGGCGTGGCGGTGAGCACCTCTCTTCTGGACGCTTACGACCGTGCTTACAAAACCGACCCGACCTCCGCGTTTGGCGGCATTATCGCCTTCAACCGCGAGCTGGATGCCCAAACCGCGCAGGCCATCATCTCCCGACAGTTTGTTGAAGTGATCATTGCACCATCGGCATCCGAAGAAGCGCTCAAAATCACCGCGGCAAAACAGAATGTGCGCGTACTGATTTGCGGTCAGTGGGCAAATCGCGTGCCGGGTCTGGACTTCAAACGCGTGAACGGCGGCCTTCTGGTTCAGGATCGCGATCTGGGTATGGTGACAGAAGCTGACCTGCGCGTAGTGACCAAACGCCAGCCGAGCGAGCAGGAGCTGCGTGACGCGCTGTTCTGCTGGAAAGTGGCGAAGTTCGTCAAGTCCAACGCCATCGTCTACGCCAAAGAGAACATGACCATCGGAATAGGCGCAGGCCAGATGAGCCGTGTCTACTCTGCGAAAATTGCCGGGATCAAAGCAGGTGATGAAGGGCTGGAAGTGAAAGGTTCCGCCATGGCCTCTGATGCCTTCTTCCCGTTCCGTGACGGTATCGATGCGGCAGCCGCTGTAGGCATTACCTGCGTGATCCAGCCTGGTGGTTCTATCCGCGACGACGAAGTGATTGCCGCCGCCGACGAGCACGGTATCGCGATGATCTTCACCGACATGCGCCACTTCCGCCATTAATTCCCGGAGCAGAAAAATGAAAGTATTAGTGATTGGTAACGGCGGACGCGAGCACGCTCTGGCGTGGAAAGCGGCGCAGTCTCCGCGGGTGAAAACGGTCTTCGTGGCACCGGGTAACGCCGGTACTGCCCTGGAACCCGCTTTGCAGAACGTCGCCATCGGTGTGACCGATATCCCGGCCCTGCTGAACTTTGCCCAGAATGAGAAAATCGATCTGACCATTGTCGGCCCGGAAGCGCCCCTGGTGATTGGCGTAGTTGACGCGTTCCGCGCTGCTGGCCTGAAAATCTTCGGACCAACGGAAGGTGCTGCCCAGCTGGAAGGGTCTAAGGCCTTCACCAAAGATTTCCTGGCACGTCACAACATCCCGACGGCGGAATATCAGAACTTCACCGAAGTGGAGCCAGCTCTGGCTTACCTGCGTGAAAAAGGCGCGCCGATCGTTATTAAAGCCGACGGTCTGGCCGCCGGTAAAGGGGTTATCGTTGCGATGACCCTCGAAGAAGCGGAAGCCGCGGTTCAGGATATGCTGGCTGGCAATGCCTTTGGCGATGCAGGCCACCGTATCGTGATTGAAGAGTTCCTCGACGGCGAAGAAGCGAGCTTCATTGTCATGGTCGACGGCGAGCACGTTCTGCCGATGGCCACCAGCCAGGATCATAAACGCGTGGGTAATGGCGATACCGGTCCTAATACCGGCGGGATGGGCGCCTACTCCCCTGCCCCGGTGGTGACGGATGAAGTACATCAGCGCACCATGGACCGCATTATCTGGCCTACCGTGAAAGGCATGGCGGCGGAAGGGAATACCTACACCGGTTTCCTCTATGCAGGTCTGATGATCGACAAGCAGGGCAACCCTAAGGTTATCGAGTTCAACTGCCGCTTTGGCGATCCGGAAACTCAACCGATAATGCTGCGCATGAAATCGGACCTGGTCGATCTGTGTCTGGCGGCTTGCGAAGGCAAGCTGGACGAGAAAACCTCAGAGTGGGATGAACGTGCGTCTCTGGGCGTGGTGATTGCCGCGGGCGGTTATCCGGGTAACTACAACACCGGTGATGAAATCCACGGCCTGCCGCTGGAAGAGATTGACGGTGCGAAGGTATTCCACGCGGGTACGAAACTGTCTGACGACGAGCGCGTCCTGACCAACGGCGGCCGCGTCCTGTGTGCTACCGCACTGGGTCATACCGTTGCAGAAGCGCAGAAGCGTGCCTATGCGCTGATGGCGGATATTCACTGGAACGGTAGCTTTAGCCGTCAGGATATTGGTTATCGTGCGATTGCGCGCGAGCAGGGCGAGTAATTTTCCCCCTCACCCTAACCCTCTCCCTCAAGGGAGAGGGGATTTACGTCAAAAACTCTTCTCTGTCGGCTGCCACGTGCAGAAATCTTCGTTCGCCACCAGCAACAGCTGAGAGCCTTCCGGCGCCTCAAGCCACGCCACACTCACTTCCATTGATGAATGACGCTGACGGCGTTGAATATGTTCGGTCGCCCAGGATTCAAGCTCAGGCTTCACCGTCTGCCCTTCGCAGGTGGTTACCGTGCCATCGTTATGCCAGCGCCCCTGACGCAGCACCACACGTCCAAGACGAAGCGCATCGCTGGTCTGGCGGATTTGTTCAGCACGATAGCGGTAGAGGGCAATCTGATCGCTGGAAAGCTGCTGTTTTTGACCACTCACTTCACGCTGCATAAAGCTCAGCTCACCATGGTCGTCAAAACGCACTTTCACATGTTCGGGGGTTTTACTGTAGACGTTCAGTTCAATCAGCGACAGGTAATCACCCTGCCAGCGATACTCCGCGGTCGACGTATTGCCGTTATGCCACGGACTGAAAGCGGAGAGCAGATGCACTTCGCCGCCGGAATCTTTGCGCCATATCCTCACCGCACCCTGATTGTCAGCGTAGCCGCTGGCGGTAAACGGTGGCAGAGAGGTGTCGTGGCTGCAGGCAGACAGCAGAAGCACGCCTGCCAGCGCGAGCGTTCCACGCCGGAATGACAAAAGGGGCGTTGCCGCCCCTTCGCTAAAACTGTTCACTGCCACGCGTCTTACTTAACAGCGTCTTTCAGTGCTTTACCAGAAACAAATGCCGGCACGTTAGCTGCGGCGATTTTGATTTCTTTACCGGTCTGCGGGTTGCGGCCAGTACGCTCAGCGCGGTGGTTCACTTTGAAGGTACCGAAACCAACCAGTTGTACAGCATCGCCTTCTTTCAGAGACTCAGTAATAGCAGCCAGGGTAGATTCCAGAGCAGCTTTAGCCTGCACTTTAGACAGATCAGCCTTGTCCGCAATTACATCAATCAGTTGAGTCTTGTTCATAAGTTATCCTTTCAATGTGTTTATCGCTTGCTAAGCATCGAGTGCGACGAAAATGCCAAAAAAGCACTCTCCTGCATACACGCACCGATAGCCACTTTTTTTCGCCCCCCAAATGTAGACCAGACGGGGGGCAGAAGGGAAGAGTCGAGGTGCGACAAAACAGGCGTTAAATCACGTTTTGTTGTCTCATTGGTTAAAAATTATACCAATATTGCTCTCGCCCGACTCACGTAAGTCCGCACGCAGCCCTTTGATCAGCTCAATGTCACGTTCTTCACACTCTGCCAGCAGGCGGAAAATTTCCCACTGGATATCCCATTCCTGCTCAACCGCCGGGTTAGCTCGCAGCTCTTCGTCGGTCATTTCACGGCCTTCCTGGGTCATTTCGAGCATCGCAACGGTCGTAATGGATGCCTTACTGACTTCGATAGCATGCTCCAGGGTTTCGCCACTCAGACGGGAGTGGATCAGCTCACTTAATGCCACGCAGGCATCAATGGCCGGATAGACACCGTACAGATCAAAATCATCCGCGGCCGGGATCGCCTCTTCCAGCTTTTCCAGTTGGGAGTCGAAATTCACCTTTGCGTCTTTGACCGTCAGCGTTTCCCAGATCAAATCCAGAATGCGGCGGTAGATATGACCATCACCAAAGCCCGTCTGCTTACAGAACGCGGCATAGTTGGGATACATGCGCTCGCACAGGCAAGCCATAAAGGTGACGTGCTGCCAGCTTTCCAGCTTCTCAAGGCGCAGATGGATCGGGTTTTGTAACATGATGATGTCTCGAATCGAAAATTAGCCGCAGTTTACCTGAATCACGGCTGAATTTCCTGCCAACGAACAAAAGCCGGACGCGAGGAAGCGACGGCGTCCGCCCAGCGGGTTGGCTCCGGTAAACGGTAGCCCTTCATGCAGCGCTGAACCCACGCCAGTGCGCTGTCCATACTCACCCGGTGACCGGTCGCGATAAACAGCGGATTACAGCGCGCTTTGCTGCGCCAGACCCACGCCAGCTGCTCGCCTTTATGGATAAGCGGCGCCAGCGCACCCGGCTCGGGGGAAAGTGGTTCAAACGCGCCACACAGGCGTTTTTTGGCAACGCCAATGGTCGGCACATCCACCAGCAGCCCAAAATGGCTGGCCACGCCTAAACGGCGCGGATGTGAGATACCGTGTCCATCCACAAACAGCAGGTCAGGTTTTTGCGAGAGCTGCTCCCATGCTGCCAGCAGCGCGGGATACTCGCGAAAGGAGAGGAAACCCGGAATGTACGGCATAGTGGTGGCGATACGCGCCACCTTGTACTCAACCAGCTCCAGCGAAGGGTATTTCAGAACCACCATCGCCGCTCGCGTCACTTCACCACCCTGCTCGAATCCGACGTCCGCTCCGCCAATGTACTGCGGGGGATCCTTATCCAGGCGATCCTCGCGGATCACCGATGAAGCCAGTTCAATTTGCTGAGCGCGTAGCGACGCGAGATCCATAACCACTCCTTACTGGTGATACTGGGCAGAAAGCCGATGCACCGCCTCCACAAATACGCCTGCATGCTCTGGCGGAACATCCTGATGAATGCCGTGGCCGAGGTTAAAGACGTGGCCTTCCCCCTGGCCGAAACCAGAGAGTATAGTCGACACTTCTTCTTCAATGCGGGCTGGCGGTGCATAGAGCATGGACGGGTCCATATTGCCCTGCAGCGCCACTTTGTCGCCCACGCGACGGCGAGCATCAGCGATATCGGTCGTCCAGTCGAGACCCAATGCATCGCAGCCGGTCGCCGCCATCGCTTCCAGCCACTGACCGCCACCTTTGGTGAACAGCGTCACCGGCACGCGGCGGCCTTCGTTTTCACGCAGCAGGCCATCAACGATTTTGTGCATGTAATACAGGGAGAACTGCTGATAATCGCGCCCGGTCAGTACGCCACCCCAAGTATCGAAAATCATCACTGACTGCGCGCCCGCTTTAATCTGCGCGTTGAGATAGAGCGTGACGCTCTTCGCCAGCTTGTCCAGCAGCGCATGCAGAGCCATCGGCTCGGCGTACATCATTTTTTTGATCACGGTAAAAGCTTTGCTGCTGCCACCTTCAACCATGTAAGTTGCCAGCGTCCACGGGCTACCGGAGAAGCCAATCAGCGGCACTTCGCCTTTCAGCTCACGGCGAATGGTGCGCACGGCGTTCATCACATAGCCCAGTTCGCCTTCCGGATCGGGGATCGGCAGCTTATCCACGTCGGCTTTGCTTTTGATCGGGGAGGTAAAACGCGGGCCTTCGCCGGTTTCAAAGTACAGGCCAAGGCCCATTGCATCCGGAATGGTCAGAATGTCCGAAAAGAGAATGGCGGCATCCAGCGGGAAGCGGCGCAGCGGCTGGAGCGTCACTTCACACGCCAGCTCAGCGTTTTTGCACAGCGACATAAAATCACCTGCCTGCGCACGCGTGGCTTTGTACTCTGGCAGATAACGTCCTGCCTGGCGCATCATCCACACCGGGGTGACATCAACGGGCTGGCGCAGCAGCGCACGCAGATAACGATCGTTCTTCAGTTCGGTCATTTTTGCAGTTCCTTAAGCGTCATGGCCTCAGTGTAACACTACTCATACTCGGCCCGACACATCGCCACGGTATCTTCTATCAGCCGACGCGCCACGGTGCCGGGTGGCGGTAACAGAGGCAAATCGTCATAACGATACCAGTTCGCGTCCAGCAGCTCTTTCTGATCGATAACGATCTCACCGCTGTCGTATTCCGCCATAAACGCCGTCATCAGGGACATCGGGAATGGCCACGGCTGAGACGTTACGTAGCGCAGGTTTTTCACCTTGATCCCGCTCTCTTCCATCACTTCACGCGCTACCGCCTGCTCCAGCGTTTCACCCACTTCGACGAAACCGGCAAGAACGGTATAAATGCCGTTGCGATGGCGGGTATGCTGCGCCAGCAGGATAGTATCCTCACGGCGAATGGCGACGATAATGCAGGGTGCAATCTGCGGATAGTAACGTTCACGGCAGTGGCCGCAGAGCATTGCCCACTCGGTTTTGCTCGGGTGCATGGTATGGCCGCAGTAGCCGCAGTATTTATGCGAGCGGTAAAACTCCGCCAGCTGGACGCCGCGCCCCGCCAGCTGGAACAAGCCAACATCCTGATCCAGCACCTGACGAACCGATCCCATCTCCTGACGGCGAGGCTGTTGGATCAACCACACTGCATCCCCCTGCCATTCACCAATCTTCAGTGCTGGCTGGCCAACAAGATTGAACGCCTCTGCTGCGCCATAAGGGATCTCCCCGGCAGGAAGCCATAGTTTTTGTTCGTGACTGACGATCCACCAACCCAGATCTGATTTTTCAATAATACGATCCATATCTATTGCACTACCTTCGCTTCACTGACATGTTGTTAGCATTGTGGTTACATTTTGGATAAGCAGATTCAATTCTCAACCTTGCGGAGTCAACCATGTTAAACCAGCTAGAAAGCCTGACTGAGCGCGTTAGAGGAAGTAACAAACTGGTGGATCGCTGGCTACATGTACGCAAGCATCTACTCGTGGCTTATTACAATCTGGTCGGTATTAAGCCTGGCAAAGAATCGTTTATGCGGCTGAATGAAAAAGCGCTGGATGATTTTTGTCAGAGCCTGGTCGACTACCTGTCCGACGGACATTTCAATATTTATGAACGTATTATCCGCGAAATGGAAGGGACAACGCCGTATTTAGCGGCCAGTAAACTCTATCCGCTGCTGGAAGCCAACACCCAGCAGATCATGGATTACTACGATTCCACGCTCGAAAATGCCATCGATCACGACAATTATCTTGAGTTCCAGCAGGCGCTTTCCGATCTTGGCGAAGCGCTGGAAGAGCGATTCACGCTGGAAGACAGGCTGATCGCCCTCGTCCTGGATAACGGCCTGGATGTGAGTAACGAAGACAACATCGCGCGCCCTGCTTGAGTTCTTAATCGTTAACGAGTAATTTACAACCATTCGCCCCTCTGCGGAGGGGGATTTTTCTTGTCGGAGTGCCCAGCGCTTAAACGCGCGGGCTGAGACCGTTAATTCGGGATCCGCGGAACCTGATCAGGTTAATACCTGCGAAGGGAACAAGAGTCACACTGCTGTTGTATCGCCCCTGAGGCGATCTTCTCTTGCTTCATCCGTCGTCTGACAAGCCATGTCCTTCACTTCTGGAATGAGCTATGTCTACCACTAAACTGACCCGTCGCGAACAGCGCGAACACGCCCAACACTTCATCGATACCCTGGAAGGTACCGCTTTCCCGAACTCGAAGCGCATATACATCACCGGTTCACAGGCCGACATTCGCGTGCCGATGCGCGAAATCCAGCTTAGCCCGACGCTTATCGGCGGCAGCAAAGATAACCCGCAATATGAAGATAACGAAGCCGTCCCGGTGTATGACACCTCCGGCCCGTATGGCGATCCCTCTGTTGCCATCAATGTTCAGCGGGGTCTGGCAAAGCTGCGCCAGCCGTGGATTGACGCACGTAACGACTGTGAAGAACTCAACGAACAAAGCTCGTCGTACACCAAAGCGCGCCTGGCCGACGACGGTCTGGACGAATTGCGTTTCACCGGTCTGCTGACGCCAAAACGCGCCAGAGCGGGCAAACGCGTGACCCAGCTGCACTATGCGCGCCAGGGAATCGTCACGCCGGAGATGGAGTTCATCGCCATTCGTGAAAACATGGGCCGCGAGCGTATCCGTAGCGAAGTGCTGCGCCACCAGCATCCAGGTGAAGGGTTTGGCGCTCGCCTGCCGGAAAACATCACGCCGGAGTTTGTGCGTGACGAAGTGGCCGCTGGCCGCGCGATTATCCCTGCCAACATCAACCACCCGGAATCCGAACCGATGATTATCGGCCGCAATTTCCTGGTGAAGGTCAATGCCAATATCGGTAACTCTGCCGTCACTTCCTCCATCGAAGAGGAGGTAGAAAAGCTGGTCTGGTCAACGCGCTGGGGCGCGGACACGGTAATGGACCTCTCAACTGGCCGTTATATTCACGAAACCCGCGAGTGGATCCTGCGTAACAGCCCGGTCCCGATTGGTACCGTCCCGATTTATCAGGCGCTGGAGAAAGTGAACGGCATCGCCGAAAACCTCACCTGGGAAACCTTCCGCGACACGCTGCTGGAGCAGGCGGAACAGGGCGTGGACTACTTCACGATTCACGCTGGCGTGCTGCTGCGCTACGTGCCGATGACCGCAAAACGTCTGACCGGCATCGTCTCCCGCGGCGGATCCATCATGGCAAAATGGTGTCTGTCACATCATCAGGAAAACTTCCTCTACGAACACTTCCGCGAGATCTGCGAAATCTGCGCTGCCTATGACGTATCCCTGTCGCTGGGCGACGGCCTGCGTCCGGGCTCCATTCGCGATGCCAACGACGAAGCGCAGTTTGCCGAGCTGCACACGCTGGGCGAACTGACAAAAATTGCATGGGAGTATGACGTACAGGTAATGATTGAAGGCCCTGGACATGTGCCGATGCAGATGATCCGCCGCAATATGACCGAGGAGCTGGAGCACTGCCACGAAGCGCCGTTCTATACTCTGGGGCCCCTGACCACCGATATTGCACCGGGCTACGACCACTTCACCTCCGGGATTGGCGCAGCGATGATCGGCTGGTTCGGCTGCGCCATGCTCTGCTACGTCACGCCGAAAGAGCACCTGGGCCTGCCAAATAAAGAGGACGTGAAGCAAGGACTGATTACCTACAAAATTGCCGCTCATGCGGCGGATCTGGCGAAAGGCCACCCGGGGGCGCAAATCCGCGATAACGCCATGTCGAAGGCGCGCTTTGAATTCCGCTGGGAAGATCAGTTCAACCTGGCGCTGGACCCCTTCACCGCCCGCGCCTACCACGACGAAACCCTGCCACAGGAATCGGGCAAGGTGGCACACTTCTGCTCCATGTGCGGTCCAAAATTCTGCTCGATGAAAATCAGCCAGGAGGTACGCGACTACGCCGCCGCACAGACCATCGAAGTGGGTATGGCAGACATGTCAGAAACCTTCCGCGCGAAAGGCGGCGAGATCTACCTCAAAAAAGAGGAGGCCTAATGTACCAGCCTGATTTCCCCTCCGTGCCCTTCCGTTTAGGGCTCTATCCGGTGGTGGACAGCGTGGAGTGGATCCAACGCCTGCTGGAGGCAGGCGTTCGCACCCTCCAGCTGCGCATCAAGGATAAGCGCGATGAAGAAGTTGAGGCCGACGTTATCGCCGCCATCGCGCTGGGACGACGCTACCACGCTCGTCTGTTTATCAACGACTACTGGCGGCTGGCTATTAAGCACCAGGCGTACGGCGTCCATCTGGGTCAGGAAGATCTGGAAACTACCGATCTTAACGCTATTCGCAAAGCCGGGCTGCGGCTGGGGGTGTCGACACACGACGATATGGAAATTGACGTGGCACTGGCGGCGCGCCCCTCCTACATTGCCCTCGGCCACGTTTTTCCGACGCAAACCAAGCAGATGCCCTCCGCACCACAGGGTTTAACGCAGCTGGCGTTACACGTTAAGCGCCTGACCGATTACCCCACCGTTGCCATTGGCGGGATAAGCCTTGAACGCGCCCCTGCGGTACTGGAAACCGGCGTCGGCAGTATCGCCGTCGTCAGCGCGATTACCCAGGCGACGGACTGGCAGGCGGCCACGGCACGGCTTTTACAGCTGGCAGGAGCGGGCGATGAATGACCGCGATTTTATGCGCTACAGCCGTCAAATTCTGCTGGAGGATATCGCCATCGACGGGCAGCAAAAGCTGCTCGCCAGCAGGGTGTTGATTGTTGGTCTGGGTGGATTAGGCGCCCCCGCCGCGCTTTATCTGGCAGGCGCAGGTATCGGTACGCTGGTGCTGGCCGACGACGACGAGGTGCACCTCAGCAACCTGCAGCGACAAATCCTCTTCACGACAAAGGACATTAATCAACCCAAAGCGCAGATTACCCGCCAGAGGCTGAATCAGCTCAACCCGGACATCGAACTGATTGCACTCCAGACGCGGCTGAGCGATGACAATCTGCACCGTGAGGTCGCCCTGGCCGACGTGGTGCTGGACTGCACTGACAATATGGCGACGCGTCAGGCGATCAACGCCGCCTGCGTGATCAATAACACGCCGCTGATCACCGCCAGCGCGGTGGGGTTCGGCGGACAGATGATGGTCCTGACGCCCCCCTGGGCGCAGGGCTGCTATCGCTGCCTGTGGCCGGACGATGCCGAGCCCGCACGCAACTGCCGCACGGCAGGCATTCTTGGCCCGGTAGTCGGAGTGATGGGCACCCTTCAGGCGCTTGAGGCCATCAAGCTGCTCAGCGGCATGGAGACGGAACGTAATACGCTGCGGCTGTTCGACGCTCGTTCAGGCGGCTGGCGCCATCTGGCCTTAAACCGCGCCAGCCACTGCCCGGTATGCGGAGGCCGCGATGCGCATTCTGTTTAACGATGAGCCGATAAGCTGCGACGACGGGCTGACCATTGCCGCCCTGCTCGATAAGTTACGTCAGCTCAAGCCGGGAACGGCGCTGGCACTCAATCAACAGATCCTGCCGCGCGAGCAGTGGGAACATCAGCAGGTCAATGACGGCGACCAGATCCTGCTGTTTCAGGTTATCGCAGGGGGCTGAGATGCTACATATTGCCGATAAAATCTTTGATTCACATCTGTTTACCGGAACCGGAAAGTTCGCCTCTCCACAGCTGATGGTAGAGGCCATCCGTGAAAGTGGCAGCCAGCTGGTGACGCTGGCGATGAAACGCGTGGATCTGCGCCAGCACAACGATGCCATTCTTGCGCCTTTGCTGGAGGCAGGCGTTACGCTCTTGCCCAACACCTCCGGTGCAAAAACGGCGGAAGAAGCAATTTTCGCCGCACAGCTGGCACGTGAAGCGCTCGGTACCCGCTGGCTGAAGCTGGAAATTCATCCGGATGCCCGCTGGCTGCTGCCGGACCCGATTGAAACGCTGAAAGCAGCAGAAAAGCTTGTGCAGCAAGGGTTTACCGTCCTGCCTTACTGCGGGGCGGACCCTGTGCTATGTAAGCGTCTGGAAGAGGTCGGCTGTGCCGCCGTGATGCCGCTGGGTGCGCCAATTGGCTCTAATCAGGGTCTCGAAACTCGCGCGATGCTGGAGATCATCATTGAACAAGCCACCGTGCCGGTGGTGGTAGATGCGGGGATTGGCGTACCAAGCCATGCCGCGCAGGCGCTGGAGATGGGGGCCGACGCGGTACTGGTCAATACGGCGATTGCGGTGGCTGACGATCCGGTCATGATGGCGCGCGCGTTCCGCATGGCCGTAGAGGCCGGCTTGCTGGCAAGAGGATCCGGCCCTGGCTCGCGCAGTTTTCAGGCGCAGGCCACCAGCCCGCTGACCGGTTTTCTGGAGGCTCTCTCATGAGTACGTTTACCGAACGCTGGCGTCAGCTCAACTGGGACGATATCGCCCTGCGTATCAACAGCAAAACGGCGGCTGACGTGGAGCGTGCCCTGAATGCCCGTCATCTGACCCGTGAGGACCTGATGGCCCTGCTCTCTCCGGCGGCCAGCGCGTACCTTGAACCGATGGCGCAGCGCGCTCAGCGCCTTACCCGCCAGCGTTTTGGCAACACGGTAAGCTTCTACGTCCCACTTTATCTCTCGAACCTGTGCGCCAATGACTGCACCTATTGCGGTTTCTCCATGAGCAACCGCATCAAGCGGAAAACCCTTGATGAAGATGAGATCGCACGTGAGTGCGCCGCCATTCGTGAAATGGGGTTCGAACATCTTCTGCTGGTCACGGGTGAGCATCAGGGAAAAGTGGGAATGGACTATTTCCGTCAGCACCTTCCGGCGATACGTCGCGAGTTTGCGTCGTTGCAGATGGAGGTACAGCCCCTGTCGCAGGATGAGTACGCGGAGTTAAAATCGCTCGGGCTGGATGGGGTCATGGTTTACCAGGAAACCTACCACGAGGCAACGTACGCCCGGCACCACCTGAAGGGGAAGAAACAGGATTTCTTCTTCCGGCTGGAGACACCGGACAGGCTGGGCCGCGCCGGGATCGATAAAATCGGTCTCGGGGCGCTGATTGGGCTCTCCGACAGCTGGCGGGTCGATTGCTACATGGTGGCAGAACATTTGCTGTGGCTCCAGCAGCACTACTGGCAGAGCCGGTATTCTATCTCTTTCCCCCGCCTGCGACCCTGCGCAGGCGGAATAGAACCGGCATCGCTGATGGATGAGCGTCAGCTGGTGCAGACTATCTGCGCGTTTCGCCTGCTCGCCCCGGAGGTTGAATTATCGCTTTCAACGCGTGAGTCCCCGGCGTTTCGCGATCGCGTGATCCCGCTGGCAATTAACAACGTTAGCGCGTTTTCCAAAACACAGCCGGGCGGTTACGCCGACGATCACCCGGAGCTGGAACAGTTTGCACCGCATGACGGGCGACGTCCGGAGGCAGTCGCCGCCGCCCTGACGGCACAGGGTCTACAGCCGGTCTGGAAAGACTGGGACAGCTGGCTGGGAAGAGCCTCGCAATAACGTTGAAACACGCTGCAATACGGTAAAAAAGTGTCGAGACGCTACGGAAAGCTAAAACCGGACGATTGTCAGCGATTGTCCGGTTTTTTATTGTCACCCGGTCAGCAAGGGATGCTGGCCAGGGCGAAAAGCTTCTTCCTCGTTTCGCCCTGCCTCCGATTTCTTGCATAAATGGGGCGGCAAAAACATGGATAAGGAATTTCTTAGTGATTCTTAAGATAAATCATCTTGCCGAAAATCGTGTTCCGTATAATTCACCGCGAACCGCAGGACAGCGACTATGCTGAGAGGATATCGGCAGACAAAAAATATTCACCATCAGGATCGATGTACAACTCATGGCACTTCACAGCAAAAAGCTCTCTTTTACCCGGCCAATCATGCTCAGCTTCGCGGGGATCCTGTGCAGTTTTGCGCTGATCGCGGTCGTGGTCTCTCTTTCGCAAAGAAAGGATTTCCTTGAGGATTATCACAAGATTAACAGTAACTTCACGCATAACCTGGCGGTTAACTATACCGAATCAATCCTGCGTGAAAACGACTATATCCTTGGTCGCTCTGCGATGTACTTTGCCCGCAGCGAGATACTGAATGAGACGCTCAACGTCAACCCGACGCAAGGGCTGCAGATGTTGATGCATTTGCAAAACCTGATGCCGACCGTGTCATCCATCTCGCTGGCCGACACAGAGGGGCATTATTTACACGCACCAGAAGCGCCTCCCACGGAAAAGAGTAAAAACGTCGATCCGCGGACGCGCCCGTGGTTTGTCGCGCACGCAGAAGCCAGTATTTTCAGCCATTATACCCATCATTATACGGACTACTTTACCGGGCATCCGACAGTTACGCTTTATAAGCCATTGATTTCAACAGAAGGCAGACTCAAGGGAACCCTCGCTTTTCATCTTGATTTGACGTCGATGGGGTATACCCTTCGACAAATGGTGGCCCCCGTACAAGGGGAATTCTTCGTCGTCGAACGCGACGGGACCGTCGTGCTGCACCCAGATACCGGCGCCCTGTTCAAAAAGTACGTGAGCGAAGCGCTGATGGACAAAATGACCAGCGGCGAAGGCCATCTTTACGACCGGAAAACCAATGCCTGGTATTACTACTACTCTTTCACGAACCCGGACTGGTTTGTTATCTATCGGGTATCTGGCGCAACGCTTACCGATATCACCCGCCACGAAACCACTATCGTTGGCTGGGGCTTTGCGCTGGCAGCCATCATCATCATTCTCTTCGGTCTTTATCTGCGTCATGCCTCGCGTACCGTATTAATGACCATTATCAATGCGATCAAAACGGGCGATGTCAGCCAGGCACCGCGTCTGGAAGCGATGCTGAGCCACACGATTCAGTCCAATAAAGAGCGGGAGATGGCGTATGTTCGCCAGGCGACTCACGATGCGTTGACCGGCTGCAAAAACCGCCGCGCGTTTGACAATGATGTGGATGAACTGCTGACCGCCCACCAGCCTTTCGCACTGGCGCTGATTGATATCGATAACTTCAAATCGATCAACGACACATGGGGACATCTGAGTGGTGACATTGTCCTGCGTAATGTGGCGCGCGAAGGGATCCAGATAATGCAGCCACACAACATCTCGGTCTATCGCTACGGTGGAGAAGAGTTCGCGGTGATCTTCCAGGCCGAGCAGATCGCTGCCGCATTCTCATTGCTTGACGCCTGGCGCACCGCCGTTGAAAGGCGCGTCTGGCGGGAAGAAAACCTGCACGTTACGTTCAGTGCGGGTCTGGGGGAATGGCACTTCGAATCGCTGGAACAACTGGTGGGAAGTGTCGATAACGCGCTTTATAGCGCTAAACAGCAGGGAAAAAACCGCATTGTTCGAACAACCGTCGCCTAATTTTCTCTCCTCCCGTCAGAATTGTAACCGGTTTCAGGAAAATGCCGTTTTCTTTGTGATGCCTGACACACAATCGCGGTAAAGCGGTTGTTGAAGCGGTCTGCACGGGATAATTATCAATAAACACATGTAGATCGAGGCTGATTATGAAGAACATCGTTTTATGCTGTGCAGCGGGAATGTCAACCAGCATGCTGGTTCAACGTATGAAAGACGCCGCGCAGAAAAAAGGGGTTGAAGTCACCATTAAAGCCGTTCCGGTTGCGGAGTTTAAAGACAACATCGCGACGGCCGACATCGTATTGCTGGGGCCACAGGTTAAATACGAGCAGGCAAAACTGCAGGCACAGGCTGACCCACTGGGCAAAAAAGTCGCGGTGATCGACATGATGGACTACGGCATGATGAAAGGCGATGCCGTACTGGAAAAAGCCCTCAAACTGCTGGAGTGACCTCATGGAAGATTTAGAGACAACGATCATGGAACTGCTGGTCAACGCCGGGGCGGCGCGAAGTGCCGCGCTTACGGCATTACAAATGGCCCGCAAAGGTGAGTTCGACGAAGCCGAAAAAGCAATGGAAGAGTCTCGCGAATATGTGAAGCATGCGCATACGATCCAGACACAGCTTATCGGTCTTGACGAAGGAACCGGCAAGCTCCCGGTCAACCTGATAACCGTTCACTCTCAGGACCACCTGATGAACGCCATGGTGATTCAGGATCTGGCAGGCGACATGATTGAGCTTTATCGACGGATCCCGTTAGTGAATTGAAAAAATGCAGATGTAAAAAAACCCGCCGAGGCGGGTTTTTTATTTACTGCATCAACGATTACTCGTTGTCGGAACCGCCCAGACCTGCGTTCAGCAGTTCTGCCAGGCTCGCGGATGCATCTTCAGCAGTCACCTGCGGTGCAGCTGGCAGTTCGCCCGCAGCACGACGACGCATACGATCCTGATGGTATGCATAACCGGTACCCGCTGGGATCAGACGACCCACGATAACGTTCTCTTTCAGACCGCGCAGTTCATCACGTTTACCTGCAACAGCCGCTTCGGTCAGGACACGAGTCGTTTCCTGGAACGATGCTGCAGAGATGAAGGACTCGGTTGCCAGAGACGCTTTGGTGATACCCAGCAGATCGCGCGCGTAAGTCGCACCGATTTTGCCATTCGCTTCCAGGTCGCGGTTAGCGATCTTGACGCGTGAGTATTCAACCTGCTCGCCTTCGAGGAACTCAGAGCTGCCTGCGTTTTCGATGGTTGCTTTACGCAGCATCTGACGAACGATAACTTCGATGTGTTTATCGTTAATCTTAACGCCCTGCAGACGGTATACGTCCTGTACTTCGTTAACAATGTAACGGGTAACAGCATGTACACCACGCAGACGCAGGATGTCGTGCGGCGCTTCTGGACCGTCGGAAACAACGTCACCACGTTCTACACGTTCACCTTCGAACACGTTGAGCTGACGCCACTTAGGAATCATCTCTTCGTACGGCTCGCTGCCATCTACTGGAGTGATAACCAGACGGCGCTTACCTTTGGTCTCTTTACCGAAGGAAATGATACCGCTGATTTCAGCCAGGATTGCCGGCTCTTTCGGACGACGTGCTTCGAACAGGTCCGCAACGCGTGGCAGACCACCGGTGATGTCCTTGGTACCGCCGGATTCCTGAGGAATACGCGCCAGGGTGTCACCAGAGCTGATCTGTACGCCATCTTCCAGCTGTACAATCGCTTTACCCGGCAGGAAGTACTGCGCAGGCATATCGGTACCCGGGATCAGAACGTCATTACCCTGAGCATCAACGATTTTCAGTGCAGGACGCAGATCTTTACCACCGGTAGTACGTTCAGCAGAATCCAGAACCACCAGAGAAGACAGGCCGGTCAGCTCGTCGGTCTGACGAGTAATGGTCTGGCCGTCGATCATGTCAGTAAAGCGGATGAAACCACTTACTTCGGTGATAACCGGCATGGTGTGTGGATCCCAGTTTGCAACGGTTTCACCGCCGGCAACCTGCTCGCCATCACCTTTCGCCATAACCGCACCGTAAGGTACTTTATAGCTCTCTTTGGTACGACCGAATTCGTCGATCAGCTTCAGCTCGGTGTTACGAGAGGTCACAACCAGCTTGCCTGCGGAGTTAACAACCGACTTCGCATTGCTGAGCTTGATGCTACCTTTGTTTTTCACCTGAATGCTGGATTCAGCAGCCGCACGAGATGCCGCACCACCGATATGGAACGTGCGCATCGTCAGCTGTGTACCTGGCTCACCGATGGACTGTGCCGCGATAACGCCGATAGCTTCACCTTTGTTGATGATGTGGCCACGCGCCAGGTCACGACCATAGCAGTGCGCACAAACACCAAAGTCGGTGTCACAGGATACAACGGAACGCACTTTCACGGAGTCAACAGAGTTCGCTTCCAGCAGGTCACACCACTGTTCGTGCAGCAGCGTGTTGCGTGGAACCAGAATGTCTGCGGTACCCGGCTTCAGAATGTCTTCCGCGGTTACACGACCCAGTACGCGATCGCGCAGTGGCTCTTTAACATCACCACCCTCGATAACCGGGGTCATGGTGATACCTTCGAGGGTGCCACAATCGTCTTCAGTTACGACCAGATCCTGTGCAACGTCAACCAGACGACGCGTCAGATAACCGGAGTTCGCTGTTTTCAGTGCGGTATCCGCCAGACCTTTACGCGCACCGTGCGTGGAGATGAAGTACTGGAGTACGTTCAGACCTTCACGGAAGTTCGCGGTGATTGGCGTTTCGATGATGGAACCATCTGGCTTCGCCATCAGACCACGCATACCTGCCAGCTGACGAATCTGTGCTGCAGAACCACGCGCACCGGAGTCGGCCATCATGTAGATGCTGTTGAAGGAAACCTGCTGCTCTTCTACGCCGTCACGGTTAATCACGGTTTCGGTCTGCAGGTTATCCATCATCGCCTTGGATACACGATCGTTCGCCGCAGCCCAGATATCGATAACTTTGTTATAGCGTTCGCCCGCGGTTACCAGACCAGACTGGAACTGCTCCTGGATCTCAGCAACTTCAGCTTCCGCTTCAGAGATGATCTCGTGTTTCTTCTCTGGGATGACCATGTCATCGATACCAACAGATGCACCTGAACGCGCTGCATAAGCAAAGCCGGTGTACATTGTCTGGTCAGCGAAGATAACGGTCGGCTTCAGACCCAGAATGCGGTAACAGGTGTTCAGCATTTTGGAGATCGCTTTCTTACCCAGCGCCTGGTTGACGATGGAGAAAGGCAGACCTTTCGGTACGATCATCCACAGAATGGCACGGCCAACGGTCGTGTCTTTCAGGCTGGTGTGCGCAACGAATTCGCCGTTTGCATCTTTTTCGTATTCAGTGATACGCACTTTAACGCGCGCATGCAGAGAGGCCAGGCCAGCGCGATAAATACGCTCAGCTTCTTTAGGGCCAGTCAGCACCATGCCTTCGCCTTTGGCGTTAACACAGTCACGGGTCATGTAGTACAGACCCAGTACAACGTCCTGAGAAGGAACAATGATTGGCTCACCGTTCGCTGGGGACAGAATGTTGTTGGTAGACATCATCAGCGCACGCGCTTCCAGCTGGGCTTCCAGCGTCAGCGGTACGTGAACAGCCATCTGGTCACCATCGAAGTCGGCGTTATACGCCGCACAAACCAGCGGGTGCAGCTGGATAGCTTTACCTTCGATCAGTACTGGCTCAAATGCCTGGATACCCAGACGGTGCAGGGTTGGTGCACGGTTCAGCAGTACCGGGTGTTCGCGGATCACTTCGTCCAGGATATCCCAAACGACAGCTTCTTCACGCTCAACCATTTTCTTCGCGGCTTTGATGGTGGTGGCCAGGCCACGCAGCTCCAGTTTGCCGTAGATGAATGGTTTGAACAGCTCCAGTGCCATTTTCTTCGGCAGACCGCACTGATGCAGACGCAGGTATGGACCTACGGTGATAACAGAACGACCGGAGTAGTCAACACGCTTACCGAGCAGGTTCTGACGGAAACGACCCTGTTTACCTTTGATCATATCGGCCAAAGATTTCAGAGGACGCTTGTTAGAACCGGTGATCGCACGACCGCGACGACCGTTATCCAGCAGGGCATCTACCGCTTCCTGCAGCATACGTTTTTCGTTGCGTACGATGATGTCCGGCGCAGCCAGATCCAGCAGACGTTTCAGACGGTTGTTACGGTTAATGACGCGACGATACAGATCGTTCAGGTCAGACGTCGCGAAACGACCACCATCCAGTGGAACCAGCGGACGCAGATCTGGCGGCAGAACCGGCAGAACGGTCAGGATCATCCACTCTGGTTTGTTACCAGACTGAACGAACGCTTCCAGCAGTTTGATACGCTTGGTCAGCTTTTTACGCTTGGTTTCGGAGTTGGTTTCGTTCAGCTCTTCACGCAGCTGCTCGCACTCTTGCTCCAGATCCATGCTCTTCAGCAGGGCCTGGATAGCTTCCGCACCCATTTTCGCGTCGAATTCGTCACCGAACTCTTCCAGCGCGTCCAGATACTGCTCTTCAGTCAGGATCTGGTGACGTTCCAGATTCGTCATACCGCCTTCGATAACCACATAAGATTCGAAGTACAGTACGCGTTCGATATCACGCAGCGGCATATCCAGCAGCAGACCGATACGGGACGGCAGAGATTTCAGGAACCAGATGTGCGCAGTCGGAGACGCCAGCTCGATGTGGCCCATGCGCTCACGACGCACTTTGGTCTGGGTCACTTCAACGCCACACTTCTCACAGATCACACCACGGTGTTTCAGGCGCTTGTACTTACCGCACAGGCACTCGTAGTCTTTTACTGGCCCGAAAATACGCGCACAGAAAAGGCCGTCACGCTCAGGCTTGAACGTACGGTAGTTGATGGTTTCCGGCTTTTTAACTTCACCGAAAGACCATGAACGGATCATGTCTGGCGAAGCCAGAGCAATTTTGATCGCATCAAACTCTTCGGTTTTAGTCTGCGCTTTCAGAAACTTTAATAAATCTTTCACGGATTTGCTCCCGTCGGAGTTAGCACAATCCGGTGCCGGGGGTTAACCCGGCACCAGTGACCTGTTTGAGCGAGAATTACTCGTCTTCCAGTTCGATGTTGATACCCAGCGAACGAATCTCTTTCAACAGTACGTTGAAGGACTCTGGCATGCCCGGTTCCATCTGATGGTTGCCGTCCACGATGTTTTTATACATCTTGGTACGACCGTTCACGTCATCAGACTTAACGGTGAGCATTTCCTGCAGGGTGTATGCCGCGCCGTATGCTTCCAGCGCCCACACTTCCATCTCCCCGAAGCGCTGACCACCGAACTGTGCCTTACCACCCAGCGGCTGCTGAGTAACCAGGCTGTAAGAACCGGTAGAACGAGCGTGCATTTTGTCGTCGACCAGGTGGTTCAGTTTCAGCATGTACATGTAACCTACGGTTACCGGACGCTCAAACTGTTCACCGGTACGGCCGTCAAACAGCGTAATCTGACCAGACGTTGGCAGACCACCCAGTTGCAGCAGCTCTTTAATTTCAGCTTCTTTTGCACCGTCGAAGACCGGCGTTGCAATTGGCATACCTTTGCGCAGGTTCTCTGCCAGACGCAGCACTTCTTCATCGCTGAAGGTGTTCAGGTCGACTTTCTGACGAACGTCGGTACCCAGATCGTAGGCACGCTGGATGAATTCGCGCAGTTTCGCGACTTCCTGCTGCTGTTTCAGCATGGCGTTGATCTTGTCGCCGATACCTTTCGCAGCCATACCCAGGTGGGTTTCCAGAATCTGACCGATGTTCATACGAGACGGTACGCCCAGTGGGTTCAGTACGATATCTACCGGCGTACCGTTAGCATCGTGCGGCATATCTTCGATCGGGTTGATCTTAGAGATAACACCCTTGTTACCGTGACGACCTGCCATCTTATCACCAGGCTGAATCTGACGTTTAACGGCCAGATACACCTTAACAATCTTCAGCACGCCTGGTGCCAGATCGTCGCCCTGAGTGATTTTGCGGCGTTTCGCTTCGAGTTTTTTCTCGAACTCGTGTTTCAGTTCGTCATACTGCTCAGCCAGCTGTTCCAGCTGATTCTGTTTCTCTTCGTCGGTCAGGCCCAGTTCCAGCCAGCGATCGCGTGGCAGTTTGTCGAGCTTCTCAGCTTCAACGCCACCGGCAACCAGCACCGCATAAATACGGCTGAACAAACCTGCTTCGAGGATCTGCAGTTCTTCAGACAGGTCTTTCTTGGCCTGCTTGAGCTGCATCTCTTCGATTTCCAGCGCACGTTTATCTTTCTCAACGCCATCACGGGTGAAGACCTGAACGTCGATAACCGTACCGGAAACACCGTTTGGTACGCGCAGAGAAGAGTCTTTAACGTCAGACGCTTTCTCACCGAAGATGGCACGCAGCAGTTTCTCTTCTGGCGTCAGCTGGGTTTCACCTTTCGGCGTTACCTTACCAACCAGAATGTCACCGCCGGTCACTTCCGCACCGATGTAAACAATACCGGATTCATCCAGTTTGGAGAGCGCTGCTTCACCCACGTTAGGGATATCGGCCGTGATCTCTTCTGGCCCCAGCTTGGTGTCACGGGACACACATGCCAGTTCCTGAATGTGGATGGTGGTGAAACGATCTTCCTGAACCACACGCTCGGAGACGAGGATGGAGTCTTCGAAGTTGTAACCGTTCCACGGCATGAACGCTACGCGCATGTTCTGACCGAGCGCCAGTTCACCGAGGTCGGTGGACGGACCGTCTGCTAGCACGTCGCCGCGCTCAACTGGCTCACCCAGAGATACACAAGGCATCTGGTTGATACAGGTGTTCTGGTTAGAACGGGTGTATTTGGTCAGGTTGTAGATGTCGATACCCGCTTCGCCCGGATACATCTCGTCTTCGTTAACTTTGATAACGATACGGGATGCGTCAACGTACTGAACGGTACCGCCACGCTTAGCAACTGCAGTAACACCGGAGTCAACGGCAACAGCACGTTCCATACCGGTACCAACCAGCGGCTTATCAGCACGCAGAGTTGGAACGGCCTGACGTTGCATGTTCGCACCCATCAATGCACGGTTGGCGTCATCGTGTTCCAGGAACGGGATCAGGGACGCACCGACGGATACCACCTGCTGGGTGGATACGTCCATGTAGTCAACCTGGTCGCGGCTGAACAAGCTGGATTCGCCTTTGCTACGGCAGGTAACCAGATCTTCTACAAAGTGGCCTTCGTCATCCAGGTTGGAGTTCGCCTGAGCGATAACGTAGTTGCCTTCTTCGATAGCAGACAGGTAATGAATTTCGTCGGTTACAACACCGTCGGTCACTTTACGATACGGGGTTTCGAGGAAACCGTATTCGTTTGTCTGTGCGTACACGGACAGGGAGTTGATCAGACCGATGTTTGGACCTTCAGGCGTTTCGATTGGACATACGCGACCATAGTGCGTCGGGTGTACGTCTCGAACTTCGAAGCCTGCACGTTCACGGGTCAGACCGCCTGGGCCGAGTGCAGAGATACGACGTTTGTGCGTAATCTCAGACAGCGGGTTGTTCTGGTCCATGAACTGAGACAGCTGGCTGGAACCGAAGAACTCTTTCACTGCCGCAGAAATCGGCTTGGCGTTGATCATATCCTGAGGCATCAGGGTATCCAGATCGCCCAGAGACAGACGCTCTTTAACCGCACGCTCAACACGTACCAGGCCAACGCGGAACTGGTTTTCCGCCATTTCGCCTACGGAACGGATACGACGGTTGCCGAGGTGGTCGATATCGTCCACTTCGCCTTTACCGTTACGGATATCGATGAGCTTCTTCATCACTTCGATGATGTCGTCTTTGCTCAGGATACCGGAACCTTCGATCTCATCACGCAGCAGAGAACGGTTGAACTTCATACGACCTACCGCGGACAAATCGTAGCGGTCTTCGGAGAAGAACAGGTTCTCGAACAGGCTTTCAGCCGCTTCGCGAGTTGGTGGCTCACCAGGACGCATCATGCGGTAGATTTCAACCAGCGCGCTCAGACGATCGGTCGTTGGGTCGACGCGGATAGTCTCAGAGATATAAGGACCGTGGTCCAGATCGTTGGTGAACAGCGTTTCGATACGTTTGTGGCCAGACTGGCTCAGCTTAGCCAGCAGATCCAGGCTCAGCTCCATGTTAGCCGGGCAGATCAGCTCGCCAGTTGATTCATCAACGTAATCTTTCGCGGCTACTTTTCCTGCAATGTACTCAACCGGAACTTCGATGTGTTTGATATCATCTTTTTCCAGCTGGCGGATGTGGCGCGCGGTGATACGGCGACCTTTTTCCACATACACTTTGCCGTCGGCTTCGATGTCGAACGACGCGGTCTCACCACGCAGACGTTCCGGCACCAGCTCCATCTGCAGCTTGTTGTCGCGGATTTCAAAGATCACTTTCTCAAAGAACAGGTCCAGGATCTGCTCAGTGGTATATTGCAGCGCACGCAGAATGATGGTTGCAGGCAGCTTACGACGACGGTCGATACGGACAAACAGGTTGTCTTTTGGATCGAACTCGAAGTCCAGCCATGAACCACGGTAAGGAATGATACGTGCGTTATACAGTACTTTACCGGAAGAGTGTGTTTTACCTTTATCGCTGTCGAAGAAGACGCCCGGGCTACGATGCAGCTGGGAAACGATAACACGCTCAGTACCGTTGATAACGAAAGTACCGTTGTCTGTCATGAGCGGAATTTCACCCATGTAGACTTCTTGTTCTTTAATGTCTTTTACGGTGCCTTCCGGCGCTTCGCGCTCGTAGATCACCAGACGCAGTTTTACGCGCAGCGGTGCGGAATAGGTCACGCCACGGATCTGACATTCCTGAACGTCAAACACCGGTTCGCCAAGGCGGTAGCTGACGTACTGCAGCTCGGAGTTACCGCTGTAGCTCTGAATCGGGAACACGGAACGGAAGGCGGCTTCCAGACCGTACTGCCCTTCAGGATCTTGCTCGATAAACTTCTGGAACGAGTCAAGCTGGATAGAAAGGAGATATGGAATGTCCAGAACTTGTGGACGTTTACCAAAATCCTTACGAATACGTTTTTTCTCGGTATAGGAGTAAACCATAGGGTTCCTCAGCTCGCTGACAAGTCGACCCATCTGTCCGACGAAGGGACAGTTTGTGCAACACCATTTTGTGGACCGGAAAATTGAATACTTTCCGCAATACCTGTTGCTATCACGCTTAAATCATTTCGTCGCGATTTACACAGAGCGAGCACCCTGTCGCAATATATTAAGTCGTCGATAGAAACATGCATTGTCAGGACAATCAGCAGTCAAACAGTGTGAAATGCTACTGATGCCTTACAGCGCAAAAAGGCTGGTGACTAAAAAGTCACCAGCCATCAGCCTAATTGCTTAGGCTGCAACCAGAAGGGTTGGCTTATTTAACTTCAACTTCAGCGCCAGCTTCTTCCAGAGATTTTTTCAGTGCTTCTGCGTCGTCTTTGCTCACGCCTTCTTTCAGCGCAGCTGGAGCAGATTCTACCAGGTCTTTAGCTTCTTTCAGACCCAGGCCAGTTGCGCCACGTACTGCTTTGATAACAGCAACTTTGTTAGCGCCTGCAGCTTTCAGAATTACGTCGAATTCAGTTTTTTCTTCAGCAGCGTCAGCAGCTGGGCCAGCAGCAACAGCTACAGCGGCAGCAGCAGAAACACCGAATTTTTCTTCCATTGCAGAAATCAGTTCTACAACGTCCATTACGGACATAGCGGCAACTGCTTCAATGATTTGATCTTTAGTGATAGACATTTAAATTGTTCCTGAAAATCAGAATAAGTTTATACGTAAGCAAATGCTTTATAAAGATAACTGCGATTAAGCAGCTTCTTTTGCATCGCGAACAGCAGCCAGAGTGCGAACCAGTTTGCCAGCCGAAGCTTCTTTCATGGTTGCCATCAGGCGTGCAATTGCTTCTTCGTAGGTCGGCAGGGTTGCCAGGCGATCGATTTGCGATGCCGGGATCAACTCACCTTCAAAGGCTGCAGCTTTGACCTCAAATTTTGCATTCGCTTTCGCGAACTCTTTGAACAGACGAGCAGCAGCGCCCGGGTGTTCCATAGAGTATGCAATCAGGGTCGGACCAACAAACGTGTCTTTCAGGCACTCGAAAGGAGTACCTTCAACTACGCGACGCAGCAGGGTGTTACGAACAACACGCATGTATACGCCAGCTTCACGACCTGCTTTACGCAGTTCAGTCATTTTGTCTACAGTAACGCCACGGGAATCCGCAACTACTGCAGACAGCGCGCCTTTGGCTACTTCGCTGACTTCAGCAACAATCGCTTGTTTGTCTTGAAGATTTAAAGCCATTAGCTTTGCTCCTGGATGTTTGCCGGAACTCATGTTCCGGAACTCACTTCACTCTCCCAAACGGAAAGAGCGTCTTAATACGGTGAGCAGAAACAAGCCAGAATATCCAAAAATAATCTTAGCGTTCTGTCACCGTCTACGCAGGGGATTAAGTCTCTTGCGAAACACCTGCGGTCTTCGACGGAGGCCTGGATTAGGCCAGGCTCCAACGAACAATTCTTTTAGCCGCTAACTTTTGTTAGCAAACGTGGGGGTAAGATTGTAGACAAAATCACCGCCCACGTAAAGGCATTAGTTTGCAGCAGCGCTCAGGCCAGCCTGGTCAACTGCAACACCTGCACCCATGGTGGTGGAGATGCTAACTTTCTTGATGTACACGCCTTTCGCCTGAGTTGGTTTTGCTTTTTTCAGCGCAACCAGCAGAGCTTCCAGGTTTTCTTTCAGTTTGTCAGCGTCAAAGTCCACTTTACCGATGGTGGTGTGGATGATGCCGTTTTTGTCGTTACGATAACGAACCTGACCTGCTTTAGCGTTCTTAACCGCTTCAGCAACGTTAGGCGTTACAGTACCCACTTTCGGGTTTGGCATCAGGCCACGTGGACCCAGAACCTGGCCCAGCTGGCCAACAACGCGCATTGCATCTGGAGATGCGATAACAACGTCGAAGTTCATTTCGCCTTTCTTGATCTGGTCAGCCAGATCTTCCATACCTACCAGTTCAGCGCCAGCAGCTTTAGCAGCTTCTGCGTTAGCACCCTGAGTAAATACAGCTACGCGAACGGAACGGCCAGTACCGTGTGGCAGTACAGTTGCACCACGAACGTTCTGATCAGATTTACGAGCATCGATGCCCAGGTTAACAGCAACGTCAACGCTTTCAACGAACTTAGCAGTAGCCAGTTCTTTCAGCAGAGCGATAGCTTCGTTGATGTCGTACTGTTTGGTCGCATCAACTTTGTCACGGATCACGGACATGCGCTTGGTCAGTTTAGCCATTTCTTAGTCCTCCACTACCAGGCCCATGGAACGTGCAGTACCTTCGATGGAGCGAGTCATCGCTTCAATGTCGGCACCAGTCATGTCGGCAGCTTTGGTCTGCGCGATTTCCTGCAGCTGAGCGCGGGAAATTTTACCCACTTTGTCTTTGTTCGGTTTACCGGAACCAGACTTGATACCCGCCGCTTTCTTCAGCAGAACTGCTGCTGGAGGGGTTTTGGTAACGAAAGTGAAAGAACGGTCAGCGTAAACAGTGATTACAACTGGGATTGGCAGACCTTTTTCCAGGGATTCGGTTTTGGCGTTGAACGCTTTACAGAATTCCATGATGTTCACACCCTGCTGACCCAGAGCTGGACCAACTGGTGGACTTGGGTTCGCCATACCAGCTGCAACCTGCAGCTTGACGTAGGCTTGTACTTTCTTAGCCATTCTAAAATCCTCTGATTGGGTAATAGCGCCTCAGGGAGGCTCCCCGTGAATAAAATTCGTTTTACGGGCCGAGACCCATAAAAACAAAAGGCGCGAAATTGTATTCCAATCTCGCGCCTTGTGCAACGATTAAATCGTCGCTTTTTTGATCGCTGCTTAGGCTTTCTCTACCTGAGCAAAGTCCAGTTCTACCGGGGTCGCACGACCGAAGATAGAGACGGAGACTTTCAGGCGGGACTTCTCGTAGTCCACTTCTTCAACCACACCATTAAAGTCAGCAAACGGACCGTCATTAACACGAACCATTTCACCCGGCTCAAACAGCGTTTTCGGACGCGGCTTATCACCCACCTGCTGCAGGCGGTTCATAATCGCATCAACTTCTTTGTCGCTGATTGGCGCCGGACGGTCAGACGTGCCGCCGATAAAGCCCATCACGCGCGGTACGCTGCGCACCAGGTGCCAGCTCGCGTCGTTCATAACCATCTGAACCAGCACGTAACCCGGGAAGAATTTGCGCTCGCTTTTGCGACGCTGGCCGCCACGGATCTCAACCACTTCTTCGGTCGGAACCATAACTTCGCCAAATAACTCTTCCATGTTGTGTAATTTGATATGCTCACGCAGCGACGTTGCTACGCGGCCTTCAAAACCGGAAAACGCCTGAACGACGTACCAGCGCTTTTTAGGGGCTTCAGACATCTCAGAACCTCAGGCCAGTGATAAAGGATACCAGGCGAACCAGAATACCATCCAGTCCCCACAGGATCAGTGACATTACAGCGGTAACCGCCGCTACAATCAGCGTGGTGTGCAATGTTTCCTGGCGAGTCGGCCAAATCACCTTGCGGACTTCGGTACGCGCTTCGCGTGCAAAAGCGACAGTCGCTTTGCCTTTCGTCGTCAACAGCGCGACACCACCCGCTGCAGCAATCAGAATTACCACTGCAAGCGCGCGTAGCGGCAGCATAATGTCACGATAAAGGTAGTTGCCGACAATCGCTACGATCAGCAGAACGGCTACCACTACCCATTTCATCGCTTCCAGGCCGCGCCCGCTCCCTTGAGCTTCGGTATTCGCACTCATAAACCAACCTGTCAGAAGTATTCTACAAACATTTTCACCCCGCGATTGCGAGGCAAACCAAATCGAAATGCTCATTCGCTTTTCGGATTATACGCTCTCTGCAGAGCCTGTCTCAGCAATGATTATGACAAAAATAATCACTGATGAGCCAGGTTCTGATCTGAAAGCGTGCAAAAAGGGCATCAAATGATGCCCTTTTATTGCGCATTGCGTCAAATGTTATCAGCAATTAGCCGAGAACTTTAGCAACCACGCCCGCGCCAACGGTACGGCCACCTTCACGGATTGCGAAACGCAGACCGTCATCCATCGCGATTGGGTGGATCAGAGTCACAACCATCTTGATGTTGTCGCCTGGCATTACCATCTCAACGCCTTCTGGCAGTTCGATGGTACCGGTCACGTCAGTTGTACGGAAGTAGAACTGTGGACGGTAGCCTTTGAAGAACGGAGTATGACGGCCGCCTTCGTCTTTGGACAGGATGTACACTTCAGATTCGAACTTGGTGTGTGGCTTGATTGAGCCTGGCTTCGCCAGAACCTGACCACGTTCGATTTCTTCACGTTTGATACCACGCAGCAGAACACCAACGTTCTCACCAGCACGGCCTTCGTCCAGCAGTTTGCGGAACATTTCAACGCCAGTACAGGTAGACTTCGCAGTCTCTTTGATACCAACGATTTCAACTTCTTCACCAACTTTGATGATACCGCGCTCTACACGACCGGTAACAACGGTACCACGACCGGAGATGGAGAATACGTCTTCGATTGGCAGCAGGAATGGCTTGTCAATCGCACGCTCTGGTTCTGGGATGTAAGAATCCAGGTAGCCAGCCAGTTCGATGATTTTCGCTTCCCACTCAGCGTCGCCTTCCAGCGCTTTCAGCGCGGAACCACGAACGATTGGGGTGTCGTCGCCTGGGAAATCGTACTGAGACAGCAGTTCACGAACTTCCATCTCTACCAGTTCCAGCAGCTCTTCGTCATCAACCATGTCACACTTGTTCAGGAACACGATGATGTAAGGAACGCCTACCTGACGACCCAGCAGGATGTGCTCACGAGTCTGAGGCATTGGGCCGTCAGTCGCAGCAACAACCAGGATCGCGCCGTCCATCTGCGCAGCACCGGTGATCATGTTTTTAACATAGTCGGCGTGGCCTGGGCAGTCTACGTGTGCGTAGTGGCGAGTCGGGGTGTCGTATTCAACGTGAGAAGTGTTGATGGTGATACCACGAGCTTTTTCTTCTGGTGCGTTATCGATCTGGTCGAATGCACGAGCAGAACCACCGTAGGTTTTAGCCAGAACGGTAGTGATTGCAGCGGTCAGCGTTGTTTTACCATGGTCAACGTGGCCGATAGTACCGACGTTAACGTGCGGTTTTGTACGTTCAAACTTTTCTTTAGACATCGATTGTCCCTCTAAGACACGGATAAATCGGTGATATCACCACATCAACCAGGCGAAATGCCTGAATTGTTGAATACAGTAAAATTGAAACAGAGAGAAACGGGAAGGAGAAGTGAAGTGGTGCTGATACCCAGAGTCGAACTGGGGACCTCACCCTTACCAAGGGTGCGCTCTACCAACTGAGCCATATCAGCACGTATTGGAGCGGGCAGCGGGAATCGAACCCGCATCATCAGCTTGGAAGGCTGAGGTAATAGCCATTATACGATGCCCGCATCCTGAAACTCGGCTACCCAGTTCTTTCTGTAACAAAAAAAGAGATTTCTCTCTTTTTCAGTTTGAGCTGGCTAATTTTTCCAACCAGCTCCGGCGGCATTTACGCTGCCAGAAAGTGGTGGTGGGGGAAGGATTCGAACCTTCGAAGTCTGTGACGGCAGATTTACAGTCTGCTCCCTTTGGCCGCTCGGGAACCCCACCGGACTTGATGGTGCCGACTACCGGAATCGAACTGGTGACCTACTGATTACAAGTCAGTTGCTCTACCTACTGAGCTAAGTCGGCATCAAGTAGCGCGCATTCTATGGATACCTGCGCGGTCATGCAACTAAAAATTTGCATAAAACGTTCTTTCGCTCACATTTTATGCGAACAGCATACTAAGCGCTGTAAAAGTAGTCATTCGCGGTCAAATAATCAACATGCAAGGGTCGTTTGCACGGGATACACCGTAGCGTGACGGCTTCCGCGTAACGTAGCGCTTTCCATCTTTTTTCTTATTATTCCTGCCATCTGGTGTTAACCTCCTGCCCATTGTCCAAAATTAACTGTGTGATGAGCCACGATCCGGCAGTATTGAGCTGGCTCACTGAAGCATGCTTATGAGCAAAAAAGAGCAAACGTTAATGACGCCTTATCTTCACTTTAACCGCAGCCAGTGGGCTGCCCTGCGTGATTCCGTCCCTATGACGCTGACGGAAGGTGAAATCGCACGGTTAAAAGGGATAAACGAAGATCTGTCCCTGGAAGAGGTGGCAGAAATTTATCTCCCCCTTTCTCGCTTGCTTAACTTCTATATCAGCTCCAACCTGCGCCGTCAGGCGGTACTGGAGCAGTTCCTCGGAACGAACGGTCAGCGCATTCCTTATATCATCAGCATTGCGGGCAGCGTGGCCGTGGGTAAAAGCACCACCGCGCGCGTATTGCAGGCGCTGTTGAGCCGCTGGCCTGAACACCGCAGCGTTGAGTTAATTACCACCGACGGCTTCCTGCACCCGAACGAAGTATTAAAAGAACGCGGGCTAATGAAGAAGAAGGGCTTCCCGCTCTCTTATGATATGCACCGTCTGGTGAAATTTGTCTCTGACCTGAAATCCGGGGTGCCTCACGTCACGGCACCGGTCTATTCACACCTGATCTACGATCGTATCCCGGATGGGGATAAAACGGTGGTCCAGCCGGATATCCTGATCCTGGAAGGGTTAAACGTCCTGCAGAGCGGGATGGATTATCCTCATGACCCACATCATGTGTTCGTTTCAGACTTCGTCGATTTCTCTATATATGTTGATGCGCCGGAAGATCTTCTCCAGAGCTGGTACATCAACCGCTTCCTGAAGTTCCGGGAAGGCGCGTTCACCGATCCTGACTCTTACTTCCATAACTATGCGCAGCTGTCAAAAGAAGAGGCCATTAAGGTGGCGACGGGGCTGTGGAATGAGATTAACTACGTGAACCTGAAAGAGAACATCCTGCCGACGCGTGAACGCGCAAGTCTGATCCTCACCAAGAGCGAGAAGCACGCAGTCGACCAGATTCGCTTGCGGAAATAATTGCGCAGACATAAAAAAACCGGCTTAACGCCGGTTTTTTTCTTTATGCATGTGGCTTCTCGCCATTTTCATCCTGATCGACCGCGAAACAGGCGACCAGTTGACCACCATAATCCTTCAGCTGCGGCTGCAGCTGCGTGCAGGGACCAAAACGGCGACTGCAGCGGGCGTTAAATGCACACCCAGGAGGCGGATTCAGCGGGCTTGGCAACTCACCCGTCAGCTTAATACGCTCACGGCGATCGTCCGGGTTGAGGCGCGGCGTCGCAGACAGCAGGGCCTGGGTATACGGGTGACGCGGGTTAGTAAAGATCTGGTCTTTGCTCCCCTTCTCCACGCAGCGACCCAGATACATCACCATCACTTCATCCGCAATGTGTTCGACAACCGACAGATCGTGGGAGATGAACACGTAAGAGAGCCCCAGTTCCTGCTGGAGATCCATCATCAGGTTCAGCACCTGCGCACGCACGGAAACGTCGAGCGCGGAGACGGGCTCATCGGCAATCACCACGTCCGGGTCGAGCATCAGGCCGCGGGCGATGGCAATACGCTGACGCTGGCCACCGGAGAACATATGCGGGTAGCGGTCATAATGCTCGGTTTTCAGGCCGACCTTCGCCATCATCGCCAGCGCTTTTTCGCGGCGCTGCTCTTTGCTCAGATTACTGTTAATGAGCAGCGGCTCTTCCAGAATCTGTCCCACTTTTTTACGCGGGTTCAGAGAACCGTACGGGTTCTGGAACACAATCTGGATTTTCTGGCGACGCAACTTCTGCGCCTGAGGATCGTGTTTGAGCAGATCCTGCCCCTGATAATAAAGTTCACCGCCGGTCGGGACTTCAATCATCGTCAACAGACGGCCCAGCGTAGATTTACCACAGCCCGACTCCCCAACCACCGCCAGCGTTTTGCCGCGTTCGAGGGTAAAGGAGACGCCGTCCAGCGCTTTCACCAGGCGCTCAGGGGCAAAAATCCCCTTCTTCACCGGGTAGTGTTTTTTCAGGTCGATGGCCTGCAACAGCGGTTGTTGCGTGGTGGCCTGTTGCGTACTCATAGTGTTGGCCTCCCGGCATCATCGAGTGGGTAGTGGCATTTCGACTGACGGCCGTCAGCAAGCTGGTTCAGCTCTGGCTCCTCCGCCCGGCATTTGTCCGTCGCATACGGACAGCGCGGGTTAAGCAGACAGCCCTGCGGACGGTCATATTTACCCGGCACCACACCCGGCAGTGACGCCAGGCGCGCTTTATCCTGGGCAAACTCCGGCAGCGCACGCAGCAGAGCCTGCGTATAAGGGTGACGCGGTGCGCGGAAGATATCGTGCGAACTTCCGGTCTCGACGACCTGGCCTGCATACATCACGATGATTTTGTGCGCCGCTTCGGCCACCAGCGCCAGGTCATGCGTAATCAGGACCAGCGCCATATTTTCCTGCTGCTGCAACTCCAGCAGCAGTTCGATGATTTGCGCCTGAATGGTCACGTCCAGCGCCGTCGTCGGTTCATCCGCAATCAGCAGTTTTGGCCGACAGGCAATCGCCATCGCGATCATCACGCGCTGGCTCATCCCGCCAGAGAGCTGGTGCGGGTAGACGTCCAGACGCGATGCCGGGTCAGGAATACCCACCTGATTCAGCAGATCGATCGCGCGCTGGCGACGGGTTTTCTTATTACCGCCCTGGTGCACCTTTATCGCTTCCATAATCTGGAAGCCGACGGTGTAACACGGGTTCAGGCTGGTCATCGGGTCCTGGAAAATCATCGCCACTTCCGCGCCCACCAGCTGGCGGCGCTGTTTTTCGGAAATGCGCTTCAGATCCTGACCATTGAACTGCAGGTTTTCCGCCATCACGCGGCCGGGATAATCGATAAGCCCCATAATCGCCAGTGAGCTCACCGACTTACCGGAACCGGATTCCCCGACAATACCCACCACTTCGCCCTGATTTACGCTGTAGCTGATGCGGTCCACGGCGCGAAACTCAGTGCCAACGTCTCCGAAGTGCACCGATAATTGATCTACATTTAATAACGCCATCTCGTGCCTCTTACTGCTTCAGTTTGGGATCAAGCGCATCACGCAGGCCGTCACCCATCAGGTTAAATGCCAGCACCGTCAGCAGGATTGCCAGACCCGGGAAGGTGACAACCCACCAGGCGCTTTGTGCGAACTGCAACACGTCGGAGAGCATCGTGCCCCACTCCGGTGTTGGCGGCTGCGCACCCATGCCCAGGAAGCCAAGAGCGGCCATATCAAGAATGGCGTTTGAGAAACCGAGCGACGCCTGAACAATCAACGGCGCAAGGCAGTTCGGGAAGATATTGACGAACATCTGGCGCATCGCCCCCGCCCCCGCCACGCGAGACGCGGTGACGTAGTCGCGGTTCACTTCCACCAGCACCGCCGCACGGGTTAAACGCACGTAGTGAGGAAGCGCCACGAAGGTCAACGCCAGCGCGGCGTTACCGATAGACGGACCGAAGATCGCCACCAGCACCAGCGCCAGCAGCAGGCTTGGCAGCGCCAGCATGATGTCGACAACACGCATAATGATGTTATCGACGATGCCGCCGAAGTAACCCGCCACCAGACCAAGCACAATCCCCATAATCAGGGACAGCACCACCACCAGGCAGCCAACCAGCAGCGACAGACGCGCGCCGTACATCAGACGCGAAAGCACATCGCGGCCTACATCATCGGTACCCAGCAGGTGCGCCAGGCTACCGCCATCCTGCCACGCAGGAGGTGCAAGCAGCGCATCGCGGAACTGATCCGCAGGGTTATAAGGTGCGAGGAAGTTCGCAAACACCGCAATCAGGATCATGATTGCGACATACACCAGCCCTACTACCGCACCTTTATTGCGCTTGAAGTAGTGCCAGAACTCCTGCAGCGGTGTCATTGGAACCGGTGCAGCAACCACTTTGTTTTCAGAAACGTGTGACATGATGGCCCCTTACTTCTTATGACGAATACGCGGGTTCACCACGCCGTACAGCAAATCGACCAGCAGGTTGACGAGGATAATCATCGTCGCGACCAGCAGCACCCCGCCCTGCACGACCGGATAGTCACGGCGTTGCAGCGCATCAATCAGCCAGCGTCCGAGGCCGGGCCAGGAGAAGATGGTTTCGGTCAGGATCGCCCCTGCCAGCAGCGTACCCACCTGAAGACCAATAACGGTCACCACCGGCAGCATGGCGTTACGCAGCGCATGTACGATGATGACGCGCATACGGGTTAACCCTTTGGCGCGTGCGGTACGGATGTAATCTTCGCCCAGCACTTCCAGCATGGAGGAACGGGTCATACGCACAATCACCGCCAGAGGGATGGTGCCCAGCACCATGGCTGGCAGGATCATATGCGCGACGGCATCGATGAAGTTACCCTCTTCACCCCAGATAGCCGTATCAATCAGCATAAAGCCGGTCAACGGATTGGTGTCGTCGAGGAAAACCATATCGCTGACGCGCCCGGAGACGGGCGTCAGGTTAAGCTGCACCGAAACCAGCATAATCAGCATCATGCCCCACCAGAAGATAGGCATGGAGTAGCCGGTCAGCGCCAGGCCAACAGCGGTGTGGTCGAAAATTGAGCCACGTTTAACGGCAGCCAGTACCCCAACTGGAATACCCACCGCAGTGGCGAAAATCATGGCGCAGACGCCAAGCTCCAGTGTCGCTTTAAAACGCGGCACGAACTCGTCCCACACCGGAAGACGGCTTTTTAGCGAAATCCCTAAGTCACCGTGCAACACGCCCCAGATATAATGGAGGTACTGCTGCCACATCGGCTTATCGAGGCCGAGTTCAGCCAGAAGCTGCGCATGACGTTCAGGGGAGATACCACGCTCGCCCGCCATAATCATTACCGGGTCGCCGGGGATCATATGGACGAAGGCAAAAGTGAGAAGGGTGATACCGATAAACGTCGGGATAACAAGTCCCAGACGTCGGAGGATGAACTGCAACATAACCCGGATTCTCTCTGATGACGCACGACCAGTGGCGTGACGTCTGTATTGCTCACAAATCTTATCCCCTCTCCTTTCAGAGAGGAAATAAAGCACTGCTGCCGGGTGGCGCTACGCTTACCCGGCCTACATACCGTAGGCCAGTGCAAGCGCAACGCCGCCTGGCGTTGCTTTTAATTATTCAACCGATACGTTTTCGAAGTGGTGTTTGCCCAGTGGATCAACCACATAGCCCTTCACTTCTTTACGCACTGGCTCATACACGGTGGAGTGAGCAACAATCAGCGCCGGAGCCTGATCGTGCATAACAACCTGCGCTTGCTTGTACAGCTCAATACGTTTGTTGTGATCGTCGGTCGCACGCGCCGGCTGGATCAGGTCTTCAAACGGCTTGTAGCACCAGCGAGAGTAGTTAGAACCGTCTTTCGCCGCCGCGCAGCTGAACAGGGTAGCGAAGAAGTTGTCCGGATCCCCGTTGTCACCGGTCCAGCCCATCATCACCGCCTGGTGCTCACCCGCTTTGGCGCGCTTCAGGTACTCGCCCCACTCGTAGGTCACGATCTTGGCCTGTACACCAACTTTCGCCCAGTCAGCCTGAACCATTTCCGCCATACGGCGTGCGTTCGGGTTGTACGGACGCTGTACCGGCATCGCCCACAGCTCAACGGTGAAGCCTTTATCCTGGCCCGCTTCTTTCAGCAGCGCTTTCGCTTTCTCAGGATCGTAGCTGTAGTCTTTAACGTCATCGTTATAGCCCCACATAGTTGGTGGGATCAGGTTCTTGGCTGCAACGCCTGCGCCCTGGTAAACGGCTTTGATGATCGCTTCTTTGTTCACCGCGTAGGTCAGCGCCTGACGCACTTTCACGTCATCAAACGGTTTCTTCTCGGTGTTGAAGGAGAGGTAGCCCACGTTCAGGCCCGCCTGTTCCAGCAGGTTAATGTTCTTATCCTGCTTCATGCGCGCGATGTCAGCCGGGTTCGGGTATGGCATCACCTGGCATTCGTTTTTCTGCAGTTTTGCATAACGCACGGACGCATCAGGCGTGATGGAGAAGACCAGACGGTCGATCTGCGGCTTGGTGCCCCAGTAGCCCGGGAAGGCTTTATACAGAATACGGGAGTCTTTCTGGTACTGCAGCAGCTGGAACGGGCCGGTACCGATTGGGTTCAGGTCCACTTTCTCAGGCGTGCCGGCTTTCAGCATGTTGTCCGCATACTCTTTAGAGAGAATAGAGGCGAAGTCCATGGCCAGGTCAGCCAGGAATGGCGCTTCCGGACGCGTCAGCACGAACTGCACGGTTTTATCGTCCACTTTTTTCACTTCTGAGATCAGGTCAGGCAGACCCATCCCTTCGAAGTACTCATAGCTGCCGCCCGACACTTTGTGGTACGGGTTCTGGGCATTTTTCTGACGGTCGAAGGAGAACACAACGTCGTCGGCGTTAAAGTCACGCGTTGGTTTAAATTCTTTGCTGTCCTGCCACTTCACGCCCTGACGCAGGTGGAAGGTATAGGTCTTACCGTCTTCGCTGACGTCCCACTTCTCAGCCAGTCCCGGAATCACTTCGGTGGTGCCGGTTTTGAATTCAACCAGACGGTTATAGATCGGTACAGAGCTTGCGTCGTACGTCGTGCCAGAGGTAAAGAGCTGTGGGTTAAAGCCTTCCGGCGAGCCTTCAGAACAGTAAACCAGGGTTTTTGCCTGTACGCTTGCTGCCACGGTCATAGCCACCAGGCTCAGACCAAGCTTCAGCATCCCTGACTTCTTCAAGGAAATACTCATTATTCTGCTCCAATGTGATGTTTTGCTTTGTTGTGTTACGCCGCCAGACCTTTATTTATTTTTTACCCGGTCCGGTCGGTGGTGCCCGAAGGCAGTAAAGGGATGGAGAATCCTTTCAGAAGAGCGTTTGAGTTGCAGCGCAGATCGTCCCTGAAATGCCCCTCATGCCCTACAATCTGTCAACAGAATGTGAAAACGTCAATACAGGTGACGGGGATTTACGTGGAGTGTGAGAAACCGCAAACAAAGATTAAAAAAACTATGTATGCCAGTTTTCAGCAGGGAAATTTATGCTACTCGCCATCTTGCAGCACAAATATCTTCATATTTCGCAACAATCAGTGATTAACTTTTATTCAGAATGGGTAAATTTTCTTGCAGAATGGTGATTATCTGAGCACTAAATACCGCGAACGTTAAAACGCACAGCGAAAAATGCTGAGGTTATCCATAAGCAACGCGAAAAAAGATCAATCTATATATAAAAAAATACAATGGATTATGTCACAAAATCGTTAACAGGCAGGGAGAAGCCAGGATAAGGGGCGTTTTGGTGACTCTGGCGGGCTAAGGTCATAATGCAAAAAGGGCTAACCTTGCGGTTAGCCCTTTTCAGAATGTGGTCGGCGAGAGAGGATTCGAACCTCCGACCCACTGGTCCCAAACCAGTTGCGCTACCAAGCTGCGCTACTCGCCGAATGCGGAGCGCATCTTACTGCTGAGGTGCGCCCCCGTCAATCCCTTATTTTCAAAAAGCCATTCAACTGGCGATATTCTCGCCAGAGCAGCTACTGCGCGGCTTTTGCGGTGCTATCAGGGAGTTTACACCAGTTGTTGTTTTCGTTAATTCCACCATTTGGTGAGGTATAGCCGAGACAACCCATAATGGTGTCGTACAGTTCAACGTGGCGACGTGGCACCTTCATCTCCGCCTCTTTTTTCAGATGAGCAAACATTGCAGCTTTGTCAGGGTTTTCCAGATACTTATCCGACATCCACATAATCATCGGCACGCGGAACTGCTCCGGCGGTGCCAGCTTGCGCGGTGTACCGTGCAAATGCTCTTTCTCATTGATGGATTCACCGTGATCTGCCGCATAGATAACAATCGCTTTCTTGTCGCGCAGCTGGTCAATCACGCGGCTCAGGAAGGTATCAACATACAGTACCGAGTTATCGTAGGCATTGATCAGTTCCTGCTTGCTGCAGTCTTTATTAATACCGACGCACTCAGGTTGCCACTTTGCAAAGTCGCGCGTGTAACGTTGGTAATAGCTGTAATGTGACCCTTTTGTATGCAGAATGACGAGATGTTTGCCCTGCGGATGATTCTTCAGAGACTCAGACATCTCCTCAAGCAGCAGCATATCGTCGACGTTTTTACCGCGGTTGCGGGGCTCGGCGCCAATCTGCTCACGGTACGCGATGTTATCCGCCAGCGTATTGGTGTAGAACCACATCTCACTTTGCATAGCGAAGAGATCGGAGCTAAAACCAAGCTGCTTCAGCACAGCAAACACGTTTTGCTCTTTCAGCGTGCGTTGTGGGTTATCACTCGCACCGCCTTCACGCACAAACATACAGCGCAATGAGAGCTTCGTCGCGGTATCGCAAGAGTAGCCGCGATAGGCCACCAGGTTCTTTTCCTGAGCCAGTTTTGGTGTGGTATCACGGTCGTAACCGAGAATACCCATATGATCCCAGCGTGTTGTTTCACCGATAACAAACACGACGTAAGTATCATCCAGTCCGTCAGCAGGTGCCTGATAGGTGAATTTTTTTGTCGGGTTAATCAGCGATTTCACATCACTCGATTCGTCCGCCTGTGCCCAGGCATAAAGACCTAATGCCGAGAGCCAGTTAGACGGCAGATAAGAGTTAGCCACTACACCACCGTAGCTTGGCATATCAACGCCCGTCGCTTTTTCAATTCGTTTTTGCTGTTTTTCCATTAAGCGAATAGGCGCCCATACCAGCAGTCCGGCCAGCAAAACGACAACGATATTGCGTACCCGCTGTCCGCGCGTACGCAACTGGCGTAATAAGGTATAGCGGCAGGTATTACTCCAGATAAAGAAGAGCGGGATCAGGCAGGTTAACACCGTCCAGACGATAAAGCCTTTACCGACCACCTCTTTTGAAAGATCGATATCCGTGGTCATCACCGACGCCACGATACCGTACCCGATGACGACGTTCATGAACGTCATGTAATAGCTTGCGGCGGCAGAGATAATCACCACCAGCGAGGCCAGAATTTGCCAGGTACGTCGGCCAAAAAGTGAGAGCAGGCGTAACAGGAAGAAGGTTGCCAGAACGGAACCAAACACTTCAATCGCGGCAAAAATTCCATTTCTTACGGTGAGGTGTTCAAAATAACCTTCCACTCTTCTGAACAGCACCGCGCCATTCAGAAACAAACCGATATAGACAGCCAGCATCAGACACAATCGTTGCTGGGTAAGAGACCTAATATATTTCATGCAAACAACCCTGGGGGAAGGGGTATAAAGACCCGCCGAATCTCATCGAGAAAGCAGACAGAGTAAGTTGGTGCGAGAGAAACCGTTATCAGAAAGGTCCACAAGCGCGATAAGTAGACCACAGCGGGAAAGAAAAGTGGCAGCAGAGAATGTGATCGATGAAGATTTTTACAAAATAACAAGTCCGAAAGCAATGCAGAGATAAAAAAGAGGCCCTGCGGCCTCTCTTCATTAAATCAGGCATGCGCTTCTTTATAGACTTCACGCTGCGGCTGACGAATCGTCGTGGACAGTGCCAGCGAAATAATCAGCAAAGCAAATATCACGCAGAAGGTCACGTAGAACCCGCCGAACAGCGAGGCAATCAGCGAGCCGCAGATACTGCCGATCCCAAAGCCGAGATAGATAACCCCGTAGTTTTTCGCCAGGTTATTCAGCCCAAAGAACTCGCTTACCAGCGACGGGAAGACGGTAATGGTGCCGCCAAAGTTAAAGGCCACGCAGGCAATTGCTGCAAAGAATGTCGCTTCATTCAGCGGGGCGAACAGTAACGCCGCCATCCCCACCAGAGAGACCACCTGCCCTATCGTAATGACGCGGATACGGGCAATCTTGTCGGACAAGATCCCCAGCACCAGGCGACCAGACAGGTTGGCGATGGAAATAACCGTCACCGCATTCGCCGCGGTTGCCGCATCCAGTTTCACCATTCCCTGGGCGATATCTTTCGCCACGCCAATGACGTACAGACCGCTCATGCAGGCCGTCAGGAACATCACCGCCAGCATCCAGTACTGCGGTTTGCGCATGGACTGCGCCAGCGTAAAGTCGTTCTCCACCACGCCGTTAACGGATTTCACTTCCTGCTGCGGGGCATCTTTCATCAGCGTGGCACCGAACAGAATCATCACCAGCACGATGGCACCCCAGATCATGAAGGTCTTTTCGAGGCCAACGGACGCCAGAAGATGGGCATCAATAAACTTAAAGCCGAGGCTGCCCAGGCCATAAGAACCAATGGCAAAGGCGGAGATTAACCCCTTACGCTCCGGGAACCACTTCACGCAGTTCGACAGCGTCAGCAGATAGCCCGCACCGTCTGCCAGGCCCACCAGGACGCCAGCACTCAGCCACAGCATCATCAGGTTGCTGGAATGCGCCGTCAGGAAGAAGCCCAGACCGAGCAAAATGCCGGACGCCATGGTCACGCGCTTCACGCCAAAACGCTCCTGCAGCTTGCCCGCGACGGAAGACGAGATCGCCAGCCCAAGACTCAGCAGACCAAAAGAAAACGCCACCTGGCTGACCGGTGCGCCAAGTTTGTCGGAAAGCGCACTGTTAAACAGACTCCAGGTATAGACCGATCCCAGCGCGAACTGGGTGACGATGGTGCCAAAGAGCGTGAGCCAGCGCGTACGGTTATAAGTTGATGTGTTCATGGCCGTTGTCCTGCAACAGAAATTAGAAGAATTCGCTGAGGACAACGATAAACAAAACCCTAGCGGTGATGGGGTAAAACGGCATGAAATGCAGGAGGAACGGAATGAAATGCCTGGAATCGGGAATGAATGACCTTGCCGGGGAACAAAGCGACAGCAGGTTAGTACCTGCTATCGCTGTAAAGCCCGTGTTTATTGTTTCCGAGATGTTATCGCTACGTTTAAAAAAGTAACAACATTAAAAATTCGCACTCACCCCCAGGGTATAGAGAAACTCTTCACCCGTCGTGGTGCGTTCCCCCTGAGCCAGCGACGCATACGCCGCCATGTGCGTATTAAAAGGCATATCCGTTCCAACAGTGACATCCATCCAGCTACCGTTTTGAGCAGGGGCCGGCGTTTGCGGCATGCCAAACTGCGATTTCCACTGGTTTTCACCAAACTGCTGGTTATAGCTCACCTGCGCCCAGGGACGAAGATCGCCGTACTGAGTATTTACGCGCCAGCCTAGCGTGCTCACGCTGGCATGCCAGAGCGGATCGGCGAGCGTCTGCGTCGTCGCGCTATCGCCAAACTCATTGATCATCATCGGCGTCGAGCCGTCATACCGCCAGGACATCACCGGACCGGTGGTTATCCGCGCTGAAACCGGAAAATTCCAGCCCAGGCTCATCGCCGCGTCCGTGGTGGCGCCTGAAGGTACAGCCAGGGCAAGCCCAGGCAAATTTTGCGAAGACTGAATACGCTCAGCAAGAATATCTTCATAACGCGGTTGGTGATCCGCGTCCCATGTATAGCGTTCCGCCGTATTATTTTGGGCGTCTGAAACGATATATTCCTGTTGCCAGGCAGACGCTGTATGACAAAACAACAGGCAGGCTGAAATCCCCACCAGGCCAGAAACAGCATGGCGACCACTGATTTTTTTTATCATCATCAAAGCGACCCCAGAGAGAGCCGAGTTCGGCGATATTTGTCGTTATTCAGGAAGCGTTTAGCGGGCATATAGCCCTGTATTAACTATTGTCTTTATACCAGGCACGTCAAGACAGACGGAATGAAAATTTTGCGAAATCAGCATCAGTAAGGGAGATAACGGATGGAACGTTGCGGTTGGGTAAGCCAGGATCAGCTTTATATCGACTATCACGATCGGGAATGGGGCGTGCCGGAGACGGAGGGCAGAAAACTCTTTGAGATGATCTGCCTTGAGGGACAGCAGGCGGGATTGTCATGGATAACGGTACTGAAGAAACGTGAAAACTACCGCAACGCCTTCCACCAGTTCGACCCCGCCGCCGTCGCCGCCATGACCGATGAAGACGTAGAACGCCTGGTGCAGGATGCTGGCATCATCCGCCATCGCGGTAAGATCCAGGCCATCATCGGCAATGCCCGCGCTTACCTGGCGATGGAGCAAAACGGCGAGCCCTTCTCTGCGTTTGTCTGGTCGTTTGTGAATAACACGCCGCAGCTCACTCAGGCCACCTCGCTGGCGGAGATCCCGGCCTCCACGCCGGAGTCGGACGCGCTCTCTAAGGCCCTCAAAAAGCGCGGCTTTAAGTTTGTCGGCTCCACCATCTGCTACGCCTTTATGCAGGCCTGTGGCCTGGTCAATGACCATGTTACCGGCTGCTTCTGTCATCCGGGGAGGCAACATGATCCGCAAGTGGCAAAGTGACAATGCCGATCCGCTCCTGAGCCTGTGGCTTGAAAGCACCACCGAAGCGCACCCGTTCATCAGCGCAAGCTACTGGAAGGAGAACGAAGCCATGGTGCGGGAGGTCTACCTCCCTGCAGCGGAAACCTGGGTGTGGGAAGAGGACGGTACGCTGCGTGGTTTTATTAGCATTATACAGTCGCAGTTTGTGGGGGCGCTGTTCGTCAGGCCAACGTATATCGGGCAAGGTATTGGAGGCGCGCTGCTGAACCATGTTCAACAGCGCTTCCCGCATTTAAGCCTGGAGGTCTATCAGAAAAACGTCCGGGCGGTGAATTTCTATCATGCACAGGGCTTTCGCATCGAAGACAGCGCCTGGCAGGACGATACCCAGCACCCGACCTGGATTATGAGCTGGCAGGCGGATCAAACGCCGTTAAGGTAAGCTCAGGCCCCTGGTATTTCTCGACCCAGGCCAGCGCCGTATTCCCTGCACAACCGTTCCCCAGCTTCGAGCTGGGGAGATCTTTGGTCAGCACGTTAACCGCCCCGTTTTTACAGATCCCCCCCTCGGCAGGCTCAAGATCGGGCCATGCGCCCTGGTGAATACAGATCACGCCCGGTTTAATCCCGTCGCTGACCACCGCCCCTGCCAGCACCTGACCACGATGATTCCAGACGCGCACCACATCGCCGTCCGCAATCCCGCGGGCTTTTGCGTCATGGGTATTCAGCGTGATCGGCTCTCGCCCGGCGACCGCATACTGCTCACGCAGTGAGGAGTAGTTAAGCTGGCTGTGCAGACGATGTGCGGGATGAGCAGATAACACCTGCAGCTGCTCCGGCTGGGCGTTGCCGTGCCACTCGTCCGGCTCCAGCCAGGAAGGGTGTGGCGGGCAATCGGCATAGCCAAAGCTGGCGATGCGCTCGCTGTAGATCACAATCTTGCCGCTCTCGGTTTTCAGCGGATGGTTCTCCGGGTCGCGGCGGAAATCAGCGAAACGGACGAACTGCGCGTTCTGTTCGCTTTCCGGCATTTCGATCAACTGGTTCGCTTCCCAGAACGCAGAAAATGGCGGCAGCGTTACGCCCTGCGCCGCACCGCGCTGCCCGGCGATCTGGTAAAACGTCTCCAGCCATTGCAGATCCGTTTTCCCTTCGGTAAAACGTTCACGACCGCCCGCTTCCCACCGCTCGCTCAGTTCAGCAAACACGTCAAAATCATCACGTGCTTCATCGCGCGGCGCCACAACGCGCTTCATCGGTACCATATGCTGGTTGCTGTAATCGCCGGTCATGGTGAGATCGTTACGCTCAAACGACGTGGTCGCCGGCAGCACAATATCCGCATGTTTGGCCGAAGCGGTCCAGAAGCACTCGGAAATCACCACCAACTCCGGCTTTTGCCAGGCGCGGATCAGGCGATTGGTATCCTGATGGTGCGTGAAGTTCGCCCCGCCCGCCCACCAGATAAATTTAATATCCGGGAAATGGCGGTCCAGACCGTTGTGCTGATAAAAACCGCCCGGGTTTTCCAGGGCTTCAATGATTCGCGCCACCGGGATTTTATCCACGGCATCCACGCCGCCTGCCACCGAACCTTGCAGAGAAGCCAGCACCGCCGCTTTGCGCGTTGGGTTTCCGCCGTTGGCAAAATGATAGGAGAGACCAAAACCGCCGCCCGGCGTACCGATCTGCCCGAGCATGGCGGCAAGCGTGACCAGCATCCAGTGCTTCTGCTCGCCAAACTGCTGGCGCTGCATCCCCCAGCCGGACATTAACATCGTGGTGTTGTCATGGAATAACGCGGCCAGTTCGCGAATTTTGTCAGCAGAAACACCACAAATTCCTGCCGCCCATTCTGCGGTTTTAGCCACCCCGTCGGATTGCCCCGTGAGATAGTCGGCAAATTGGTCAAAGCCGGAGGTGCAGCGGGTGAGGAAGTCACTGTCGTGCCAGTCGTTCTCCAGCAGCGTATGGGCGATACCCAGCATCATTGCCACGTCGGTGCCCATATGCGGCGCAATCCACTCGGCTCTGTCGCCGAAGAAATCCATGGTTTCAGAGCGCATCGGGTCAATGCAGATGATACGCTTGCCGCTTTTGCGCAGCGCGTCGAAATAGCCAATGCCCTGCTCGTCACTGGCATTCCAGGCAATTTTCAACGTGTTAAGCGGGTTGGCACTCCAGAGCACCACCACATCGGTATGCGCCAGCACCAGCGGCCAACTGGTCTGCTGCTGGTAAACTTCGTTGCCGCCGACCACGTACGGCATGATCGCCTGCGCAGCGCCAGTGGAATAATCTCCCAGATGTCCTGTATAACCGCCCGCCAGACTCATGTAACGCTGCAGCAGCGTCGACGCCTTATGCAGCACGCCGTTTGAACGCCAGCCGTAAGATCCGGCAAAAATGGACGATGGGCCGTAACGTTCGCGGATGCGCTTATGCTGGGCGTGGATCAACGCCAGCGCGTCATCCCAGCTCACGCGAACAAACTCATCCTGGCCGCGAATACCCTGCGGTTTGTCCGGCGAAGCCAGAAAACCCTTACGCACCATCGGCCAGCGCACGCGCGTTTTGCTATGCACCTGATCGCGAACGACGGTCTGTAAAGAGTTGGGATGTTGTGTTGGCAGTGCCCCGCGGGACGACAAAACATTTTCGCCATCGGTTTCGACCAGCATCGGCCCCCAGTGGGCGGCGGTCAGAATGGTTTTCGTTGAGGTGCTCAAGCGTGCGCTCCTGGTTACGTGCAGGTTTTACGGCCTTCTTGCTGAGGCCGTTTATGGTTTGTCACAAATTTCAGAGTTATACCCGGAATTTTCTCCGTATCTGGACGTCATAATCAACTGCCACGCACGCCGTGGCAAAGAATAAAAAGGATTAAGGAAAGAAGATGAAAAAACGCGTACTCGTTATTGCCGCTCTGGTGAGCGGTGCACTGGCTGTTTCTGGCTGCACAACCAACCCTTACACCGGTGAGCGCGAAGCGGGTAAATCCGGCATCGGCGCAGGTATCGGCTCACTGGTAGGTGCAGGCGTTGGGGCACTCTCCTCCTCCAAGAAAGACCGCGGTAAAGGCGCGCTGATTGGCGCAGCGGCGGGGGCAGCACTGGGCGGCGGCGTCGGTTATTACATGGATGTGCAGGAAGCAAAACTGCGTGACAAAATGAAGGGAACCGGCGTAAGCGTGACGCGCAGCGGCGATAACATCATTCTGAACATGCCGAACAACGTGACCTTTGACAGCAGCAGCGCAACGCTGAAACCAGCGGGTGCGAACACGCTGACCGGCGTGGCGATGGTGCTGAAAGAGTACAACAAGACCGCCGTGAACGTGATTGGCTACACCGACAGCACCGGCAGCCAGGATCTGAACATGCGTCTGTCACAGCAGCGCGCGGATTCCGTTGCCAGCTCGCTGATCGCCCAGGGTGTGGAAGCGAACCGCATCCGCACCAGCGGCATGGGCCCTGCCAACCCTATCGCCAGCAACAGCACGGCGGAAGGTAAAGCGCAGAACCGTCGCGTAGAGATTACGTTGAGTCCAATTCAGTAATCGCATTTCTCCCTCTCCCGTGGGAGAGGGTTGGGGTGAGCAGCTGTGTTTAAAGTCAACATCTGACGACTAAGCTGCCGCCCATTTTTTATTGTCCCGCACCATCGCATTCAGGATTGTTACCAGCTTTCTGACGCAGGCTGTCATCGCCACTTTAAAGGCTTTTCCCTTGCTTCTCAGTTTCTCAAAAAAAGCCTGTATGGTTGGGTTATAACGCACCGCTGACATTGCCGCCATGTACAGCGCTGCACGCACCGCACTTCGTCCTCCCCAGATACATCGTTTTCCTTTCATCTTTCCGCTGTCATGGGCATAAGGACACACGCCTACCAGTGCGCTGATTTTACATCTGTTAAGTTGTCCCAGCTCCGGCAGCATCGACAGCAGAACCGCCAGCGTTGTCCGTCCTATACCCTTGACTTCTTCCAGCAGCTTCACTTTCTCCTGCCATAGCGGCATCACTTTTATCTGCTGGTCGATGTCGTCATCCGTGTCCTTTATCTCTGCATTAAGCCAGTCAATATGCCGTTTGATGCCCGTCCGGATAAGCTCATCAGTGCAGGAGCCGTAGCGGTTCTGCTCCATGGTTCTGTTGTCCACCAGCTGACGGCGGCGGGATACCATCATGGCCAGACGCTGTGTCTGTTCGTCCGGAGCGGGTCTGACATCCGGTGTCATTCTGCGGCCAAACTCGCAGATGATGCGGGCATCGTTCGGGTCTGTCTTGAACAGCGTCCCGAGAGCCCGTGCGAAGTGTTTGACCTGAGCAGGGTTAACGACGGCGACAGGCAGCCCGGCAAGTTCAAGTGTGGCAGCAAGAAGGTTGTGGTAGCGCCCGGTGGCTTCCATCACGATGCGTGCAACGGCACGGGATGAAAGGGCGTCGAGGAGTAGCTGATGGCCCTGAGGGGTATTGTCCAGATGAAGGAAAATCCCGTCAGGACTGATAAATACATCAAAGGTCTCTTTGGCGATATCGATGCCAACGGTGGTATGTTCAGTCATGTTCGAGTCTCCCGGCCTTGTAATATACGGGCTGGCACAGGCCGCCCGGGCAGCTGTTCGGGTTAACAGGAAAACTGAAGCCACGCCAGGAGCTCACCCGCGGGCTTGGAAACCTAGAGGGCTAACGGGCTGTGGCATCAGGTCAAACTCAGTGACAGTTTACCCGTCTGTTGACGGGTAACTGAAGTGACTTTAAACATACAAGGGCACCAGACCGCACCCCAGGTAAGCGCTGCGCCACCGGGCAAATTACTTGATTCGTCCGATTTTCCCGTTAAGGTATTCTCACTAAATTCAGGGAAATCAGCGATGAGCAAACCAGCCCGGGCCACCATCAGCGACGTGGCGAAAGCCGCCAGAACCGGTAAAACCAGCATTTCGCGCTACCTTAACGGCGAGAAACATCTATTGTCCGATGCATTGCTGGCGCGTATTGAACAGGCTATTGCCGATCTCGACTACCGCCCCAGCCTGATGGCCCGCGGGCTCAAACGTGGCCGCACCCGCCTTATCGGACTTATCATCGCGGATATCACTAACCCCTACTCTGTAAACGTGCTCAGCGGTATCGAAGCCGCCTGCCGCGAAAAAGGTTTTACGCCTCTGGTCTGTAATACCAACAACGAGGTCGACCAGGAGTTGCACTATCTCGATCTGCTGCGCAGCTATCAGGTGGAAGGGATTGTGGTCAACGCGGTGGGCATGCGTGAAGAGGGGCTGAACCGTCTGCAGCAATCCTCCCTGCCCATGGTCCTCATCGACCGTAAAATCCCGGAATTTGCCTGCGATGTGGTCGGGCTGGATAACACCCAGGCTGCCACGACCGCGACCGAGCATCTGATTGAACAAGGTTTCGAGGCGATTCTCTTTCTGAGCGAACCGCTGGGCATGGTAAATACCCGACGCGATCGGCTGGCTGCATTTCGTGCCACGCTGGCGCGTTATCCTGGCGTGATCGCCGAAAATGCCGAAACGCCGCTTCACGAAGCCGATCAGCTCGACAATACCCTACGCCAGTTCCACACGCGCCATCGCGGGATGCGCAAAGCCGTTATCTCCGCCAACGGGGCACTAACCCTGCAGGTTGCCCGCTCGCTCAAGCGTATTGGCCTGCACTGGGGCAGCGATATCGGTCTGCTGGGGTTTGATGAACTGGAGTGGGCGGAGCTGGCTGGCGTCGGCATTACCACCCTCAAACAGCCCACCTGGCAGATTGGCTATGCTGCTGTAGAACAAGTGGTTCGTCGTATTGAAGGCACCAGTGAGGCCGTACGCGAGCAGGTCTTCTCCGGCGAGCTGATCGTCCGCGGCTCCACCGCACGTTAATTTCCCCTTGTGATAGCGATCATAAATTCGACATCCTGAGCTTTTCTTTGGAACCGGTTCCATCTAGCGTAATAGTATTGATATGTTGCGATGGAGTCCGAAGATGGGCAGGAAAATCATGGTGGTCACCGCCGCGTATGGCGCGGAGCAGGTGCGACAGGCGGGCGGTCAGCGGGCGATGCTTCCCGTTATTGCGGGTGCAGGCGCCGACGGCGTGGAGATCCGCCGCGAGCTGTTCAATAGCGAAGAGTTACTGGCGCTGCCTGCGCTCGGTGAGTCCATTGAGCTTCTGGGGCTGCTGGCGTGTTACTCAGCACCTGCCGCCCTGTTTATGCCCGATGGCACCCTCAACCCGAACCTGCCGCGGTATCTCTCAGAAGCCAGCACCCTGAACGCGCTGTGGCTGAAGGTTTCCCTGGGCCATTTTAGCGACACGCAGCCTCTCGATGCCTTACGTACTCTGCTCAATACCAGCGGTATAGCGCTGGTTGTGGAAAACGATCAGACCGACTGCGGCCAGCTTGCACCGATGCAACGCTTTCAGGCCGCCTGTCGTGAAAGGGCGCTTCCCGTCACGCTGACTTTTGACATGGGCAACTGGCTGTGGGTCGGTGACTCCCCGGAAGAGGCCGCGCGTCATCTGGCGCCTGCCGTGAGCTATATCCACGTTAAAGCCGCCGTTCCGCATAAAGATAACTTTCGCGCCGTCGCGCCGGATAGTGCCGATTCCCGCTGGCTGGATCTGCTTGGCCAGTTGCCTGCCGATGCCCCGCGCGGTATCGAGTTCCCGCTGGAAGGGGCGGATTTAACCGCCGTTACCCGCCATTACGTCAACCTGCTGCGCGAGGAGTAAATCATGCACAAGACGCTGGATGTCATCACGATTGGCGAAGCCATGGCGATGTTTGTGGCCACCGAAACGGGCGAGCTGAGCGCGGTAGAGCACTTTGTCAAACGCGTGGCGGGCGCAGAGCTGAACGTCGCAACCGGCCTGGCGCGTCTGGGCCTGAACGTCGGCTGGGTCAGCCGCGTGGGCGATGACAGCTTTGGCCACTTCGTTATCGATTCGCTGAAAAAAGAGGGGATTGATGCCGCAGGCGTCACGCTCGACGGACGCTTCCCCACCGGCTTTCAGCTTAAGTCTAAAGTTGAAAATGGAACCGATCCCATCGTGGAGTATTTCCGTAAAGGGTCGGCCGCCAGCCATCTCTCCGTAGAAGATTACCACGCCGATTATTTTGCCTCCGCGCGCCATTTGCACCTGAGCGGCGTGGCGGCGGCACTCTCTGCCAGCTCGTATTCGCTGCTGGATCATGCGGCAACGACCATGAAGTCGCTGGGCAAAACGATCTCTTTCGATCCAAATTTGCGCCCGGTGCTGTGGAAAAGCGAAGCGGAAATGATCGAGAAGCTTAACCGGCTGGCATTCAGGGCGGACTGGGTTCTGCCGGGCCTGAAAGAAGGGATGATCCTGACCGGCGAAAATACACTGGAAGGCATTGCTGACTTCTACCTGAATAAAGGGGTAAAAGCGGTGGTGCTGAAAACCGGCGCCGATGGCGCATGGTTTAAAACAGCCGAAGGCGAGCAAGGCGCGGTCGCGGCGGTGAAGGTCGAGAACGTCGTCGACACCGTCGGCGCGGGCGATGGCTTTGCCGTGGGCGTCATTAGCGCGCTGCTGGAAGGCAAACCGCTGCAGCAGGCGGTTGCACGAGGCAACAAGATTGGCTCACTGGCCATTCAGGTGCAGGGCGACAGCGAAGGATTACCGACACGAGCACAGCTCGGCATGTAAATTCCCTCTCCCCGTGGGAGAGGGCCAGGGTGAGGGCAACAGGCCGCACCCAATAATTAAACCACCGTGTACCCTACAGACAACGGCGGTAACAACCTCAACAACAGAGGCAAGCCTATGAACAGTTCGACCAATGCAGTAAAACGCTGGTGGTACATCATGCCAATCGTGTTTATCACGTACAGCCTGGCGTACCTTGATCGTGCCAACTTCAGTTTCGCATCCGCGGCTGGGATCACCGAAGACCTCGGGATCACTAAGGGCGTCTCATCCCTGTTGGGCGCCCTCTTCTTCCTGGGGTATTTCTTCTTCCAGATCCCCGGTGCTATTTACGCCGAACGCCGCAGCGTGCGTAAGCTGATCTTCATTTGTCTGATCCTGTGGGGCGCCTGTGCGTCACTTACCGGCGTGGTGAACAATATTCCTGCCCTGGCCGCCATTCGCTTTATCCTTGGCGTCGTTGAGGCGGCGGTCATGCCCGCGATGCTGATTTACATCAGCAACTGGTTTACCAAATCTGAACGCTCACGCGCGAATACTTTCCTGATCCTCGGTAACCCGGTCACCGTACTGTGGATGTCGGTGGTCTCCGGCTACCTGATCCAGTCCTTCGGCTGGCGCGAGATGTTCATCATCGAAGGGGTTCCGGCAGTGATTTGGGCATTCTGCTGGTGGGTGCTGGTGAAAGATAAACCTGCCCAAGCGAAATGGCTTTCCGAAGATGAAAAAGCGGCGCTCCAGGCGCAGCTGGATAAAGAGCAGCAAGGTCTGAAGGCGGTACGTAACTACGGTGAAGCCTTCCGCTCCCGTAACGTGATCCTGCTCTGCGCGCAGTATTTTACCTGGAGTATCGGCGTGTACGGTTTCGTGCTGTGGCTGCCGTCGATCATCCGCAGCGGCGGCGAAAACCTCGGCATGGTTGAAGTGGGCTGGCTCTCGTCCGTACCGTATCTGGCTGCGACCATCGCCATGATCGTCGCCTCCTGGGCGTCGGATAAGCTGCAAAACCGTAAGGTGTTCGTCTGGCCGCTGCTGCTGATTGCTGCTTTTGCCTTCATCGGCTCCTGGGCCGTGGGCGCGAATCACTTCTGGGCTTCTTATACCCTGTTGGTCATTGCCGGTGCCGCCATGTACGCCCCGTACGGTCCATTCTTTGCCATCATCCCGGAGATGCTGCCGCGTAACGTGGCGGGCGGTGCCATGGCATTAATTAACAGCATGGGCGCGCTGGGTTCGTTCTGCGGCTCCTGGTTTGTTGGTTACCTGAACGGAGCCACCGGCAGCCCATCCGCATCGTACATCTTTATGGGGGTGGCGCTTTTTGCCTCCGTGTGGCTTACTCTGATTGTTAAGCCTGCTAATAATCAACAGCACCCCGTCGGCGCACGCCACGCCTGAATCCTTAAAAATCAACGGAGATTAGCATGAAGCCGTCCGTCATTTTGTATAAAGCACTGCCGGAAGATCTGCAGAAACGCCTGGAAGAGCACTTCACCGTCACGCAGGTGAAAAACCTGAGTCCGGAGACCGTGGTACAGCATGCCGATGCGTTCGCCAGCGCCGAAGGCCTGCTGGGTTCAAGCGAGAAAGTGGACATCGCCCTGCTGGAGAAAATGCCGAAGCTTCGTGCTACTTCAACTGTTTCAGTAGGTTATGACAACTTCGACGTGGATGCCCTGAGCGCCCGCAAAATCCTGCTGATGCACACGCCGCATGCCCTGACGGAAACCGTGGCCGACACGCTGATGGCGCTGGTGCTCAGCACCGCCCGTCGCGTGGTTGAAGTGGCCGAGCGCGTTAAAGCAGGCGAATGGACAAAAAGCATTGGCCCGGACTGGTTCGGCGTGGATGTTCACGGAAAAACGCTGGGCATCGTGGGTATGGGACGTATCGGGCTGGCGCTGGCACAGCGCGCGCATTTTGGTTTCAACATGCCGATACTGTACAACGCGCGCCGTCACCACGGTGAAGCGGAAGAACGTTTTAACGCGCGTTACTGTGAGCTGGATACGCTGTTGCAGGAAGCCGATTTTGTCTGCCTGATCCTGCCGTTGACGGATGAAACACGTCACCTGATTGGCAAATCCGCATTTGAAAAAATGAAGAAATCCGCCATTTTTATCAACGCGGGTCGTGGCCCGGTTGTGGATGAGCAGGCGCTCATTGAAGCCCTGCAAAATGGCGAGATCCACGCCGCCGGTCTGGACGTGTTTGAGCAGGAGCCACTGCCGGTGGATTCTCCACTGCTGAAAATGCCAAACGTCGTCGCCCTGCCCCACATCGGCTCTGCCACGCACGAGACACGCTACAACATGGCGGCTACCGCAGTGGACAACCTGATTGCCGCGCTGAGTGGAAAAGTGGATAAAAACTGCGTTAACCCGCAGATCCAACAGTAGAAACGAAAAAACCCGCCAGAAGGCGGGTTTTTAAATTTTGTGCTACTGGGTTGGAAGCTTACAGGCTTACAACGTTACCAGCTGCTGGGCCTTTAGCGCCGCTTTCGATGGTGAAGGACACTTTCTGACCTTCGTCCAGAGATTTGTAGCCATCGTTCTGGATAGCAGAGAAGTGTACGAACACGTCTTTTGAGCCATCGTCAGGAGTGATGAAGCCGAAACCTTTATCAGCGTTGAACCATTTTACCAGACCAGTCATTTTAGCAGACATAGAATTACCTTAATTAACAAATATATTGTGCCTTCCGGCTTGATGGATTGCGTTACAGATTTTTAAGCGATGAAGGAAGGGTCACAACGAAGGGTATCTATGGATAACAATCTGGACTGCTTTACTAAACTGCTTTAGGTCTGTGTAACAAACCGACGGGAATAGTTATACCGATGTGGTAGAGGAATGACAAGCGTTATTTTCGCAATGCATAAAAAAACCCCGCCTGACGCGGGGTTTTTTCGGTTTATTCTGTGGCCGTGACGGCGGCACTCCAGGCCTGGCTAAAGGCCTGATGCTGGGAGGCCAGTGGCCCAATCAGCGTATTGTACTGACTTGCCTGCTGCGAAGTCGGGAACTGGATGCCGTTGGCAACAAAGCTCACCTGAGTGTCCTGCTGGGCGATAAAGTCACCCACCTGAACCAGCTGCTGCGTGAAAATTTGCGCGGCCGGAATCAGCGGTTGCAGTGCTTCAGACGGTTTGGTCACCACTTTCTCATACACTTTGTCAAAGACCGGTTTGAGATCGTCACCCTGCTTCAGCGCAGAACGTGACGCATCAGCCTGCATTTTCGCATTCTGTAGCTGCTGGCTCAGCACGCCGAGCGCACCGTTGGACTGGCGCAGCGGTTCACGCTGAGTCACATAATCCTGTGGAACGCGGATGGCGTTTACGCTATCCACGACCGGGCGGATACCGGAATCCATCGCCTGGCTCACCTGCTGTGAATACCCATAAAGAATGGCGTAATCGGACACAAAGGGACCAAACTGTTTTTTCTGATCCGCAGTCAGCGTCGGTAACCGCTCGCCGCTGCGCATCACTGTATTCTGCAGAAAATCGATAAACGCTTTGCGCTGATCGCCTTCTTTATCAAAACACCCACTCAGGCTAACAACCATCAACAACGCCGCAATAGGCGCAAACCAGCGAGAGCAGGACTTTCCTGTCGCCATTTTATTACTCCTTTCACCCAAAAAAGCGCACACCGGCACACGCGTGCCCGACGGCTTACAAGGATAGTCCAGGTCAGCCTTGCAAGATACTCTTTTCATGTAAAACGCCTATTGCCGATTTATTTCTTATCATTTACAAAAAAATACCTGACGGGCCCTCCTTATGGTTAATCAGGTAATTAGCATAACTATCCATATAGCTGAATCGGATAAAGCGATCGTTACCGCACGATTAATCACACCCGTGACGATCCTGGGTTTGTATTAGGGACTATTCTTAATTGGCTCTCTGATGTTCTTGATCACGATGTGAGATTTAAGAGGAGTTCTCAATGGAATATAAAGATCCTGAGTTTGAGCTGCTGAGCAGTCTGGAACAGATCATTTTTAAAGATGTACCGCAGACGATTACCCTGCAACAAAAAGCCAATCCCTTTACAGAATATGAGCAATTGCGCAAAGGGACAGGTCTGAAGACAGAAGAATTCGCCAGAGCGATGGGTGTCAGCGTAGCGATGGTGCTGGAGTGGGAGTCAAAACGTGAGAGACCCACGCCAACCGAGTTAAAGCTGATGCGCCTGATTCAGGCCAACCCTGCACTCAGCAAACAGATAGCGTAGTGACGTTTGAACGCCCCCGCCTTCGCGGGGGCTTGTGTTTAAAGACTTTCGCAACGCCAGCCCGCCTCTTCCCAGATCATCTCGTGCGACAACGTTAACCCTTTTAAAAAAGCGTCATCGTGTGACACTACCAGCAGTGCTCCCGGAAAACCGGCCAATGCCGCTTCAATGGCCTGAACCGAGGCCAGATCAAGATGGTTGGTCGGTTCATCCAGCAACAGGAGCTGCGTGGCCTCAGCACGCCATAATACGCAGGCCAGTGCCGCCTTAAGACGCTCACCGCCGCTCAGTTCCGCCAGCGGGAGCGCGACTTTATCGGCCCCCAACTGAAGCTGTGCTAAACGGGTTCGTAATACCCCCTCTTCAAGGGGCGTATTGCCCAGGTTGAGGTGGGTCATGACCGACTGCGAGAGATCGAGCCGGGACAGATGTTGATCGAGATAAGCGCAGCTGACGGAAACGTTGCAGGTCCCTGAACGCGGGCTGATTTCGCCGAGAATCGCTTTTAACAGCGTCGACTTCCCGCAGCCGTTTGGTCCTTTTAACGCCACGCGCATCGGACCATCCATCCGCCAGTTGAGTGGGGGAACGGGCACATGCGGCAGCACCAGATTTTCCATCACCAGCACCTGTTTTCCTTCCGGAATCTGACTCCCCGGCAGGGTAAACATCACCGGGTTATCGTCTTCTACCCGCTCACGCGCCTTGTTTACGGCAGCGTTCAGGGCATCATTTTGCTCGTTATGCTGCTTTTTCCAGCTGCCAATACGTTCCTTTGCCGCGCCTTTATATTTAACGCGTTCGAACGATGCGATATTAAGGGTATCGACGGTGCGTAATGTTTTTGCCGACCGCCGCTGGCTGTCGTCATGCTCTTTCTGCATGCGCGCGCGGGTACGTTTGCGCGCCGTCGCCGCGTGCTCCAGCGCCGCGCGGGCAGCCTGTTGCTCAGCATCGCGCTGGGTTTGATAATCCGCATAATTCCCGCCATAGCTGCGAAGACCCGCGCCACTCAGTTCAAGAATACGCGGCACCTGCGCCAGCAGCTCACGGTCATGGGAGGCCACCAGTACACCGCCCTGATAACGGGCAAGCTGGTCGTAGAACCATGTCCGGCCTTGCCGGTCCAGGTGGTTAGTGGGTTCGTCCAGCAGCAGATAATCCGCTTGCGCCGTAAACGCCCCGCACAGCAACGCGCGGACACGCTCGCCACCGCTGAGTTCAGCGGCTGGCTTATCCGGATCAAACGGCGACAGTGTCGCCCGGGCAAACGCCTCGCTCAGGCGTTCTGCTAAATCCCAGAAGCCATCAAGCGTTTCCAGATCGTCAGGCTGATACTCTCCGCTGTCGACACGTGCTCGCGCCGCGAAGATTGCCTCGTATCCGAGCAATTCAGCCAGCGTCGTGTGTGGCAAAATATCCTGCTGCTGCGCCACATAAACCTGTGTTCCGGTTCGTTCGATATGCCCGTTTGCGGGTTCATCAAGCCCCGCCAGCAGGCGCAGCAGACGTGTTTTCCCACTGCCGTTGCGGCCCACCAGCGCGCACAGAGACGGTTCCAGAGAAAGATTCAGCGGACCAAAAAGGATATCCCCCGTCGCAAACTGACAGGTGACCTGATGCAAAATAAAAGAAGGGGACTGCGCTAAATGAGCCATAAGCACTCCTGAATGAAATCAAAACATCCCCTGCCGACGCGGTGGCGTTTAGCAAGGATCGAAATTCATCAGTCGTGTTTGTTCATTTTTGGGGGGCACTCCAGCGCGAGAAATTTAACGAGGTTAAGGATAACGGTAATGTGTTGAAGGTTTCAAGGTTAAATTTTGGGCGACTTATACTCCCTCAGCCCTTTGGGAAGGACTACTTTGCCGATACCCTGAAGGCGCCGCGCTTATCCGGCCTACAAAAGCCCCATAAAAAAACCCGCCGAAGCGGGTTTTCAAACTGCTGGCAAAGTGCATTTTGTCAGTTTCGCCCGGCGGCGCTACGCTTGCACGGGCCTACAATGAAACGTGCAACCCGTTACACAATGTAGGCCGGGTAAGCGTAGCGCCACCCGGCAAGAAAGACGGCTCACATGTTTATGACAGTGGGCACATTACTGCAGCAGCGAAATATCCGCCACGCGCAGGAACAACTCGCGCAGTTTTTCGAGCATAGAGAGACGGTTGATACGCAGGTCTTTATCTTCTACGTTCACCATCACTTTCTCGAAGAAGGCGTCGATCACGTCACGCAGTTCCGCCAGTTCCACCAGCGCTTCCTGGTAGCGGCCTTCCGCGAAGTACGGTTCGAGCTTGTCGCGCAGCACCACAACCTGCATCGCCAGAGCAATCTCTTCCGGCTCTTTCAGGGTTGCGGCGTTCACGCGTTCGTTCAGCGTTTCGTCGGATTTCGCCAGAATGTTGGAGACACGCTTGTTAGCCGCAGCCAGCGCAGATGACGCTTCCAGCGTACGGAAGTGGGAAACCGCCTTCATACGCGCATCGAAATCAGCCGGACGGGTCGGACGACGCGCCAGCACCGCCTGAATGGTGTCAACGGTGTAACCTTCGTCCTGATACCAGGCGCGGAAACGACCGAGCATAAAGTCGATAACGTCGTCCACCACGTTCGCGTTGGTCAGCTTGTCGCCGTACAGACGCACCGCTTCTTCGGTCAGTGTCTGCAGATCCAGGTTCAGGTTCTTCTCAACGATGATGCGCAGCACGCCCAGCGCAGCACGACGCAGCGCAAACGGGTCTTTGTCCCCTTTTGGATGCTGGCCGATACCGAAGATACCCGCCAGGGTGTCCATCTTGTCGGCAATCGCCACGGCGCACGCGACCGGGTTAGACGGCAGTTCGTCACCCGCAAAGCGCGGCTGATACTGCTCGTTCAGTGCCACAGCCACGTCTTCCGCTTCGCCATCGTGACGCGCGTAGTGCATGCCCATCACGCCCTGGGTGTCGGTAAATTCGAACACCATGTTGGTCATCAGGTCGCACTTGGAGAGCAGGCCCGCACGGGTCGCATGGTTGACGTCGGCACCAATTTCGCGGGCGATCCAGCCGGACAGCTCCGCAATGCGGTCGGTCTTGTCGCGCAGCGTACCCAGCTGCTGCTGGAACAGCACGGTCTGCAGACGCGGCAGGTTATCTTCCAGACGCTTTTTACGGTCGGTATTGAAGAAGAACTCGGCATCCGCCAGACGCGGACGAACGACCTTCTCGTTACCGGAGATAATCTGGATCGGATCTTTCGATTCGATGTTGGCGACGAAGATGAAGTTTGGCAGCAGCTTGCCGTCGTTGGCGTAGACCGGGAAGTACTTCTGGTCACCCTTCATGGTGTACACCAGCGCTTCTGCCGGAACGGCCAGGAATTTCTCTTCGAACTTCGCAGTCAGCACCACCGGCCATTCAACCAGAGAGGTCACTTCTTCCAGCAGGCTGTCGCTCAGATCGGCATTACCGCCAATCTTGCGCGCCGCCTCTTCCGCGTCCGCTTTGATTTTGGCTTTACGCTGTTCGTAGTCAGCAATGACCTTGCCGCGCTCCAACAGGATTTGCGGATACTGGTCGGCATTGTCGATGGTGAACTCCGGCTCACCCATAAAGCGGTGGCCGCGGATCACGCGATCGGACGCCACGCCCAGAATGGTGGCAGGAATAACGGTGTCGCCCAGTAGCAGGGTCACGGTATGCACCGGACGCACGAAGTGGACGTCAGACGCGCCCCAGCGCATCAGCTTAGGAATCGGCAATTTCGCCAGCGACGTGGCAATCATGTCCGGCAGCAGCGCTTCTGCACTCTCGCCTTTCACATGCGCACGATACAGCAGCCACTCGCCTTTGTCGGTGGTCAGACGCTCGGCCTGGTCAACGGTGATGCCGCAACCGCGCGCCCAGCCTTCAGCCGCTTTGCTCGGCTTGCCTTCCGCGTCGAACGCCTGGGCAATAGCCGGGCCACGTTTTTCGACTTCACGATCCGGCTGAGACGCCGCCAGATTTGCCACTTTCAGCGCCAGACGACGCGGCGCAGCAAACCACTCAATTTTACCGTGCGCCAGGCCAGCGTTATCCAGCTCGGCGGTCACGTTCGCAGCAAAAGATTCAGCCAGGCTGCGCAGGGCTTTTGGTGGCAGCTCTTCGGTGCCGATTTCCACCAGGAAAGTTTTCTCAGACATGGCCGCCTCTTATTTGTTTCGGTTGCACATCGGGAAGCCAAGGGCTTCACGGGACGCGTAGTAAGCTTCAGCAACGGCTTTGGTCAGGGTTCGAATACGCAGAATGTAGCGCTGACGTTCAGTCACGGAGATGGCTTTGCGGGCGTCCAGCAGGTTGAAGCTGTGGGCGGCCTTCAGAATACGCTCGTAAGCAGGCAGCGGCAGCGGAGTCTCCAGCGCCAGCAGCTGCTGCGCTTCTTTCTCGTACTGCTCGAAGCAGGTGAACAGGAAGTCCACGTCCGCGTATTCGAAGTTATAGGTGGATTGCTCCACTTCGTTCTGATGGAACACGTCGCCGTAGGTGGTTTTACCCAGCGGGCCGTCGCTCCAGACCAGGTCGTAAACGCTGTCTACGCCCTGAATGTACATCGCCAGACGTTCCAGACCGTAGGTGATTTCACCCGTGATCGGCTTACATTCCAGACCGCCAACCTGCTGGAAGTAAGTGAACTGGGTCACTTCCATGCCGTTCAGCCACACTTCCCAACCCAGACCCCAGGCACCCAGCGTTGGGTTTTCCCAGTTATCTTCCACGAAACGGATATCGTGAATGGTTGGATCCATACCCAGCTCTTTCAGCGACCCGAGGTACAGTTCCTGAATATTGTCGGGTGATGGCTTAATCACCACCTGGAACTGATAGTAATGCTGCAGACGGTTCGGGTTCTCACCGTAACGACCATCGGTCGGACGACGGGAAGGCTGCACATACGCGGTCGCCATTGGCTCTGGTCCCAACGCGCGCAGGCTGGTCATCGGGTGTGAAGTGCCGGCGCCGACTTCCATGTCCAAAGGTTGAACAATGGTGCAGCCCTGACGAGCCCAGTAATCCTGTAAGGTCAGGATCAGGCCCTGGAAGGTCTTGGTATCAAACTTTTGCATAGTATTTCGTGCTGGATACGTGTGGTTTTAAATGGAAGGGACCAGTATACCCGCTGGCTGCAAGATATACAGTACGAAACGGGGTTGTTTAGGGAAAATTGGGAAATAAGCCTTCAGGCCAGAACGTGGGCGACGTCTGGCTGTTGATTATGCGAGCAGGCTAGCGCATGGAGAGGTGTAAAAACTGGCCGTCTGCATCAAACGAACAGACAAAGCCCTCTTTACGCGACGTATGGCCCCGCAGCTCATAGCTTCCCTGAAAGCGCTCAAATCCGGTGACATCAATCTTCTGAACGGCCGAGTTATAGCGGCGTGCAGCCTGATCTTTACAGATTGCCTCCATGTTCAGTGAACGTTCCGGGCTCATTTTGCCCTGCTGTGCTTTTTGCACAGGTGCTTCTTGTGGCGTACTGCAACCTGCCAGCATGAGCAGCAGAAAGAGTGACGCCACTCGCTTCATCATCATTTTTATTACCGTCCTGGTCAGTGGCTGTTATTTTTAGTATCAAAGCTTTTATAGATTAAGGTCCGCCATTCTGCGAATCTCGCGGTCTTCCGGCAAGCCTGCTGATAAAACTCAGAATTTTCCAAACGAAGACTTTTGGACAATGGCAGTCACACTCCATTTACAGGGAACACGAGGAACTGATGGCGTCAAAAATTAACTGGATTGATAACCTGCGAGGAATAGCGTGTCTGATGGTGGTCATGATCCACACGACGACCTGGTATGTCACGAATGCGCACAGCATCAGCTCTGTTAACTGGGACATTGCCAACATTCTCAACTCTGCGTCTCGCGTCAGCGTCCCGCTGTTTTTTATGATTTCCGGCTTTCTCTTTTTTGGCGAACGTAGCGCGCAACCGAGGCACTTCACCCGCATCGCGGCCTGTCTGGGGTTTTACAGCGCCGTTGCCTTGCTCTATATCACCCTGTTCACCTCAATTAACGCCGGGCTATCACTCAAATATTTGCTGCAAAAACCAGTGTTCTATCACCTGTGGTTTTTCTTCGCCATTATCGTTATCTATCTCGTCTCTCCTCTTATTCAGGTGAAAAACGTCAGCGGGAAAATGCTGCTGGCCCTGATGGTGGTGATTGGCCTCATCGCCAACCCGAATACGGTCTCGCAGAAAATCGACGGATTTGAATGGTTGCCGGTCAATCTCTATATCAACGGCGATACCTTCTATTACGTGCTTTACGGCATGCTGGGGCGCGCCATCGGGATGATGGAGACGCAAAAACGTAGTCTGAACTGGCTTTCTGCGTTGCTGTTTATCGCAGGCGTGGCGGTGATATCGCGCGGGACGCTGCACGAATTGCAATGGCGCGGTAATTTTGCCGATACCTGGTACCTGTATTGCGGACCGATGGTGTTTCTCTGTGCCGTCTCGCTGCTTACGCTCGTTAAAAACACGCTCAACGCGCGGCCACTCCCGGTACTGAGCGTGATTTCGCGGCACTCGCTCGGAATTTATGGTTTTCACGCGCTGGTGATCCACGCCCTGCGAACAAGAGGCGTGGAGCTAAAGAGCTGGCCGGTGCTGGATATCATCTGGATTTTTGCCGCCACGCTGGTCATCAGCCTGCTGCTGTCGATGCTGCTGCAAAGAATCGATACGCGCAGGTTTGTAAGTTAGCCAGATGGACTGGGAGTGGTAGGCCGGGTCAGCGCAGCGCCACCCGGCGGATGTTTACGACATCAGCGGCAGCAGCTGCTGATAGATTTTGCGGAACACGTCGCGCCTCTGCGCATAGCGGGCATGGCGTGCTGCATCAGGCAAGTGCGCCTGTTCAAGCGGAAGCTGCGGTAACAATTGTGAAAGCGGTTTTTCGGGGTTCATGGCTATCTGTGCCAGCCGTGCGGCGCCGAGCGCGGGCCCGACATCGCCACCAGTGCGGAAATCCAGCTGCAATCCGCTGATGTCAGCCAGCATCTGTCGCCAGTAAGGGCTCCGCGCGCCGCCGCCAATCAGGGTGACGCTCGACGGTTTCAGGCCGCAATCATGCACCACGTCCATGCCGTCGGCCAGCGCATAGCCCACACCTTCCAGAACCGCACGCGCCAGCTCTGCCGGACCATGTTGATGGGTTAAACCAAAGAACATCCCTTTCGCTTCCGGGTTGTTGTGCGGCGTTCGCTCGCCGGAAAGATACGGTAAAAACCAGATCGTACCCGCGGTGTCATCCGCCTGCTGCGCGGCGGAGATGAGCGCCGGAACATCGGCCATGCCGGTGAGTCTTGCCGCCCAGTCCAGGCAAGATGCGGCACTGAGCATCACTGACATCAAATGCCATTTCCCCGGAAGGGCATGGCAGAAACTGTGCACAGCGCTTTCAGGGTTGCTGCGATACCCGTCGCTAACGGCAAAATAGACACCGGACGTTCCCAGCGACAGCATCGCCTGCCCTGCCTCCACCATGCCGACACCGACGGCCCCCGCCGCATTGTCACCGCCTCCGGCCACCACCGGTACGGCTGGCATATTCCAGCGTTCAGCAACGGCTGGCTGCAGCGTGCCTGTCACCTCGCTACCTTCGAACAGCGCGGGCATATGGGCGCGGGTCAGATGGCAGGCATCCAGCATCGCCTCGCTCCAGTCACGTTTCGCCACGTCGAGCCACATCGTGCCCGCCGCGTCAGACATGTCGCTGGCGAAATCACCCGTCATGCGAAAACGCAAATAATCTTTCGGCAGCAGGACTTTCGCCACCTGCCGGAAAATCTCAGGTTCATGACGCTGTACCCACAGAAGTTTCGGTGCGGTAAAACCGGGCATCATCAGGTTGCCGGTGATCTGGCGGGAGGTGGGTACACGTTCCTCAAGAAGCGCACACTCTTCTGCACAGCGGCCATCGTTCCAGAGGATCGCAGGACGCAACACGCGATGCTGGCTATCCAGCAGCGTTGCACCGTGCATTTGCCCGGCAATCCCCAGCGCTTTGACGTCACGCAGAGGGTGTTTCTCGCCTAGCGCCTTGATGGCACGGTCCGTTGCCTGCCACCACTGCTCCGGGTCCTGTTCCGACCACAGCGGATGCGGACGTGAAACCTGCAGCGTTTCCGTCTGCGTAGCTAACACATCGCCCTGCTCGCTTAACAGGATGGCTTTCACACCCGACGTGCCAAGATCGATCCCGATATACATTACGGTGACTCCTTTAACAGAAATGCCCGGTGGCGCTAACGCTTACCGGGCCTACGTGCTGTTATTTATCGAACAGGTAGTGGTTGACCAGGTTTTCCAGCAACTCCTGGTGCCCGCTCTGGTGCTGCGGCGCCAGCTGCTGCTGTTCAGCGTACTTCGCGATCTCCGCAAGTGATAACTGGCCTTTTAAAATTTGCTGACCCAGCTCACTGTTCCAGCCGCTGTAGCGCTTCGCAACACGCTTATCCAGCTCACCGTCTTCAATCATGCGAGCGGCGACTTTCAGCGCCAGCGCCATGGTGTCCATCGCGCCAATGTGGCCGTAGAACAGATCGTATTTGTCGGTGCTCTGACGACGTACTTTGGCGTCAAAGTTCAGGCCGCCGGTAGTGAAACCACCCGCTTTAATGATTTCGTACATCACCAGCGCATTCTCTTCCACGCTGTTCGGGAACTGGTCTGTATCCCAGCCCAGCTGTGCATCGCCGCGGTTAGCATCGACAGAGCCAAAGATGCCCAGTGCAATCGCAGACGCAATCTCGTGATGGAAAGAGTGGCCCGCCAGCGTGGCGTGGTTGGCTTCAATGTTAACTTTAATCTCTTTTTCCAGACCGAACTGTTTCAGGAAGCCATACACCGTCGCCACGTCGTAGTCATACTGGTGCTTGGTCGGTTCCTGCGGTTTCGGCTCAATCAGCAGCGTGCCACGGAAGCCGATTTTGTGCTTATGATCGACAACCATCTGCATAAAGCGGCCAATCTGCTCGCGCTCCTGGCGCAGATCGGTGTTGAGCAGGGTTTCGTAGCCTTCACGACCGCCCCACAGGACATAGTTTTCGCCGCCCAACTGATGCGTGGCGTTCATGGCCGTCACCACCTGCGTGGCCGCCCAGCTAAACACTTCCGGATCCGGATTGGTTGCCGCGCCCGCGCCGTAGCGTGGGTTAGTGAAGCAGTTTGCGGTGCCCCACAGCAGCTTCACGCCGCTTTGCTGCTGTTTTGCCGCCAGCACATCCACCATCTGCGCGAAATTGTTCAGGTACTCTTTCAGAGACGCACCTTCCGGCGAGACGTCCACATCGTGGAAGCAGTAGTACGGCACGTTCAGCTTGTGGAAGAACTCAAATGCCACATCGGCTTTGCGTTTCGCCAGCTCGATGGCTTCACCCGGCTGCTGCCATGGGCGGTCAAAGGAACCCACACCGAACATATCGGCGCCGTTCCAGCAGAAGGTATGCCAGTAACAGGCGGCAAAGCGCAGATGGTCTTCCATGCGCTTACCCAGTACCAGCTCATCCGGGTTGTAGTGACGAAATGCTAAAGGATTGGTCGTTTTTGGGCCTTCGTAACGAACACGATCGAGTTGGTCGAAATAAGCTTGCATATTGAGCTCCATAATCAGGGTATGCGGCGAGTCGTTGATACAGGAGTAATAGTGAATAGACATTTTGGGTTGCTCAATTACGTTATTTCACACTGCTATTGAGAGAATGCACAACTGTGCGCTGGCTCGCAAAATAATGCGCAGGCAAACTATTTTTCGGCGTAAATTCCAGAATCAAATGTAATTAAGACGTTACGCATTTTAAAATCCGATCGCGGTCATAAATTCAGAAATAAACCAAATATCGTAATGAGAAGATAAAAATCTGTAATTGCCAGCCTGCCTTTCCGCGTTAAAAATTTGCTGCGTCCCAGCAGTGAATGTTTCTTTTATCTCAGCAACACATACCCCTACAAAAGGCCTAATAATTATGAAGATAAAGAACCTGACCCTAACGATCTGCACTACTCTCCTCCTTGTAAGCTTTGCAGGACATGCCAAAGAGGTCAAAATTGGCATGGCGATTGACGACCTGCGCCTGGAGCGCTGGCAAAAAGATCGCGATATCTTTGTGAAAAAAGCGGAATCACTCGGTGCGAATGTCTTTGTTCAGTCAGCGAATGGCAATGAAGAAACGCAAATGTCACAGATCGAGAATATGATTAACCGTGGTGTCGATGTCCTGGTCATTATCCCTTATAACGGCCAGGTATTAAGTAACGTAGTGAAAGAAGCGAAGCAAGAGGGCATAAAAGTTCTCGCTTATGACCGCATGATTAATAATGCGGATATTGATTATTATATTTCGTTCGACAATGAAAAAGTGGGTGAATTACAGGCGCAAAGCCTGATCGACAAAGTGCCTCAGGGCAATTATTTCCTGATGGGTGGCTCTCCGGTAGATAACAACGCCAAACTGTTCCGTGAAGGACAAATGAAAGTCCTTAAACCCTACATCGACAATGGGAAAATTAAGGTGGTTGGCGATCAGTGGGCCGACGGATGGCTGCCAGAAAACGCGCTGAAAATTATGGAAAACGCGCTGACGGCCAACAACAACAAAATTGATGCGGTCGTGGCCTCCAACGATGCCACCGCAGGCGGTGCTATCCAGGCGCTGAGCGCCCAGGGGCTGGCCGGGAAAGTCGCTATCTCCGGGCAGGATGCCGACCTGGCAGGGGTAAAACGCATTATCGCTGGCACACAAACCATGACGGTCTACAAACCGATTACCGAGCTTGCCAATACCGCGGCGGAAATCGCCGTGGAGTTGGGCAATGGCAAGCAGCCTAAAGCAGACGCGACGCTGAATAACGGGCTGAAAGATGTTCCGGCTCGCCTGCTCACGCCAATTGAAGTCAATAAAGAGAACATTGACGCCACCGTGATTAAAGACGGTTTCCACAAGAAGAGCGAACTGTAATCCAGCGCGGCCCCCGCTCTGCGGGGGCGCATCACGTTGTACTGTTCTTCCCTCGGGTTATGTGGAGCAGGTATGCCTTATTTACTTGAAATGAAAAGCATCACCAAGCGCTTCGGCGCAGTGAAGGCCGTCGACAACGTCAGCCTCCGGTTGAACCCCGGCGAAGTGGTTTCGCTGTGCGGCGAGAACGGTTCGGGCAAATCAACGTTGATGAAAGTTCTGTGTGGGATCTACCCACACGGCAGTTACGAAGGCGAAATTGTCTTTGCCGGTGAAGTGATCCAGGCGACACACATTCGCGATACCGAACGTAAAGGGATCGCCATTATCCACCAGGAGCTGGCGCTGGTGAAGCATCTCACCGTGCTGGAAAACATCTTCCTTGGAGCCGAGATTTCCCGCCACGGCGTACTGGATTACGACACCATGACGCTCCGCTGTGAAAAGCTGCTGGCGCAGGTGAGCCTCAATATTTCACCGGATACCCGCGTGGGCGATCTGGGTCTGGGGCAACAGCAGCTGGTAGAAATTGCTAAGGCGCTGAACAAACAGGTACGGCTGCTGATCCTCGATGAGCCCACGGCTTCGCTCACCGAACAGGAAACCGCAGTTCTGCTCAATATCATCCGCGATCTGCAAAACCACGGCATCGCCTGTATCTACATTTCGCACAAGCTAAACGAGGTTAAAGCCATTTCGGACACCATCTGTGTCATTCGCGACGGGCAACACATCGGCACGCGCGAAGCGGCAGGCATGAGTGAAGATGACATCATCACCATGATGGTAGGCCGCGAGCTGACGGCGCTCTACCCGAATGAGCCACACGCCAGAGGCGAGGAAGTGCTGCGTGTGGAAAACCTGACCGCGTGGCACCCCGTTAACCGCCACATTAAACGCGTGAATAACGTCTCGTTTTCTCTTCACAGCGGCGAAATTCTCGGGATTGCGGGCCTCGTCGGCGCCGGACGCACGGAGGCCGTACAGTGTCTCTTTGGCGTGTGGCCCGGGCGCTGGGAGGGGACGATTTATATCGACGGCCAGCCAGTGAAAATCGACAACTGCCAGCAGGCGATTGCCCGCGGCATTGCTATGGTGCCGGAAGATCGTAAAAAAGACGGCATCGTACCGGTCATGGCGGTGGGGAAAAACATCACGCTTGCGGCACTCGATCGGTTCTCCGGCGCGCTGAGCAGCCTGGACGATGCCGCAGAGCAGCAGTGCATTCTTCAGTCGCTTGCCAGGCTGAAGGTCAAAACGTCCTCCCCGGAACTGGCGATTGGCCGCCTGAGTGGCGGTAACCAGCAGAAAGCGATTCTGGCGCGCTGCCTGCTTCTCAACCCACGCATATTAATCCTCGATGAGCCAACGCGCGGGATTGATATCGGTGCCAAATATGAAATCTACAAACTGATTAATCAGCTTGTTCAGCAAGGGATTGCCGTCATTGTCATTTCGTCTGAGTTACCCGAAGTGCTCGGCCTGAGCGACCGCGTGCTGGTGATGCACGAGGGGAAACTGAAAGCCAACCTGATTAACCAGAACCTGACGCAGGAGCAGGTGATGGAAGCCGCTTTAAGGAGCGAACGTCATGTCGAAAAGCAATCCGTCTGATATCAAAGTCGCCGTTCCGACGCCCGGTGCGTTCGCAGGGCTAAAAGCGCTGAACCTGCAGGTCTTCGTGATGATCGCAGCAATTATCGTCATCATGCTGTTTTTTACCTGGATGACCGATGGCTCATATTTAAGCGCGCGTAACGTCTCTAACCTGCTCCGCCAGACCGCCATTACCGGGATCCTGGCCGTAGGCATGGTGTTCGTCATTATCTCGGCAGAAATTGACCTGTCTGTAGGCTCGATGATGGGCCTGCTCGGCGGCGTGGCGGCTATTTTCGACGTCTGGCTTGGCTGGCCGCTGCCGCTGACCGTGGCGGTGACGCTGGTACTGGGTCTGGTCCTGGGGGCCTGGAACGGCTGGTGGGTTGCCTACCGCAAAGTCCCGTCGTTTATTGTTACCCTGGCGGGTATGCTGGCCTTCCGTGGGATCTTAATCGGGATTACCAACGGCACTACCGTCTCCCCCACCAGCGCCGCCATGTCGCAAATTGGTCAGAGCTACCTCTCCGATAGCGTGGGCTTTACGATTGGCGTGTTAGGTTTGCTGGCGTTTGTCGCCTGGCAGTGGCGGGGGCGCATGCGTCGTCAGGCGCTGGGGCTGGCGTCACCGGCATCAACCTCCGTGGTAGGACGCCATGCGCTGACTGCGGTCATTGTGCTGGGCGCCATCTGGCTTCTTAACGACTATCGCGGTGTTCCGACACCGGTCCTGCTGCTGGCGCTGTTACTGCTGGGCGGGATGTTTATGGCGACGCGCACCGCGTTTGGCCGCCGCATTTATGCCATCGGTGGCAACCTTGAAGCTGCCCGTCTCTCGGGGATCAACGTCGAGCGCACTAAGCTCGCGGTGTTCGCCATTAACGGCCTGATGGTCGCCATCGCCGGGTTGATCCTCAGTTCGCGTCTGGGTGCCGGTTCGCCCTCCGCGGGTAACATCGCCGAGCTGGATGCGATTGCCGCCTGCGTCATTGGCGGCACCAGTCTCGCCGGCGGTATCGGTAGCGTGGCGGGTGCGGTCATGGGGGCATTTATCATGGCGTCGTTGGATAACGGGATGAGTATGATGGACGTCCCGACGTTTTGGCAGTATATCGTCAAGGGGGCCATTCTTTTACTGGCAGTCTGGATGGACTCTGCCACCAAGCGACGAGCCTGATAACCGTATTGTGACTTAATTGGGAAGTGAGCCATGTTTGAAAAGCGTCACCGCATTACGTTGTTATTCAATGCCAATAAAGCCTACGACCGTCAGGTCGTGGAAGGCGTGGGTGAATATTTGCAGGCGTCGCAATCCGAGTGGGATATCTTCATTGAGGAAGACTTCCGCACCCGTCTGGAGAACATCAAAGACTGGCTGGGGGATGGCGTCATCGCTGACTATGACGATCCCGTCATTGAACAGCTGCTGACCGACGTCGACGTCCCGATCGTGGGCGTCGGCGGCTCCTACCATTCCCCCGAAAATTACCCGCCGGTTCACTATATCGCCACCGATAATCATGCACTGGTCGAAGCCGCTTTTCTTCATTTAAAAGAGAAAGGCGTCCATCGTTTCGCGTTCTATGGTTTACCCGCTACCAGCGGCAAGCGCTGGGCAGTCGAGCGCGAGCATGCGTTTTGCCAGCTGGTCGCGCAGGAGAAGTATCGCGGCGTAGTGTATCAGGGGCTGGAGACGGCTCCGGAAAACTGGCAGCACGCGCAAAACCGGCTGGCGGACTGGCTGCAAACGCTGCCCCCGCAAACCGGCATTATTGCCGTCACCGACGCCCGCGCCCGCCACGTGCTGCAGGTCTGCGAGCATTTACATATCCCGGTGCCCGAGAAGCTGTGCGTGATTGGCATTGATAACGAAGAACTCACCCGCTATCTCTCCCGCGTGGCGCTCTCCTCTGTGGCACAGGGCACCCGTCAGATGGGCTATCAGGCAGCGAAGCTGCTGCATCGTCTGCTGGATAAAGAGTCTCTGCCGCTTCAGCGTTTGCTGGTACCCCCTGTCCGCGTCGTGGAGCGTCGCTCAACCGACTATCGTTCCCTGAGTGACCCGGCCGTCATTCAGGCGATGCACTATATTCGCAACCACGCCTGTAAAGGAATTAAGGTCGATCAGGTTCTGGATTCGGTGGGCATTTCTCGTTCGAATCTGGAGAAGCGTTTCAAAGAAGAAGTGGGCGAAACCATTCATGCCGTCATCCATGCGGAGAAACTGGAGAAAGCCCGCAGCCTGCTCATCTCAACATCACTGTCGATCAACGAAATCTCGCAGATGTGCGGTTACCCGTCGCTGCAATATTTCTATTCGGTGTTTCGCAAAGAGTATGACACCACGCCAAAAGAGTATCGGGATCGCCACAGCGAGGTGCTGATATAGAAAAGAAAACGCCTTCATTTAGAAGGCGTTTTTAGTGATTACATATGGGCGGCGATTAAGCGCTGGTTATCCTGGTACATCGCGAACAGATAGTTGTTATAGCTCTGCCCCTTCGTCGAATAACCCTTCAGCTTGTGGATCATCGTACTGGCCGTCACTTCCTGATCCGCTTTACGCAACTGAGCACGTGATTTACGGAAAGATGAGTAGGCCGGGTGCGTGTTCAGATTGACCACATAGGCACCCACGGAATCTTTGACTGATTCAAACTGAGAATAGCCTTTCACCTTGCCAGGCGCATTATTACAACGACCTTTCACACACTTCATACCGAAAAGATTGTTGTTATTACGCGCCAGCTTTGACGTTCCCCAGCCGCTTTCGGCTGCCGCCATGGTCGCAACCATGCTATTCGGGATGATATCGACACGTTCAAGGAGAGCATTCCACGGCACACGACGGGTGTTACCGTTCCAGCTCAGCTTGTAGCGCTTCGTGATATCTTTCAGACGCGCGCGTTCTGAAGGCGACCAGCGGCTATCGTACTGTTTGGAAATCAGCCAGTTACGATCCGCAGTAATCGCGGCATTTTGACTCGTGATGTAAGGCATTACCGTCCGGAGAAACGCTTTTTTCCTTGGTGTTCCGGAAGGGTATTTTCGCAAATCAGGAAGTGAACTACTCTTTGCACTATTGCGAGAATACTCTTGTTTACTGCTAACCTTACTACTTGTCGTCTTTATTACGTGGGCTTTCTTACTCGTTGTATCCGTGTGCGTCTTCGCAAGCACCTCACCTGAAAATGCCATGGTGAGTAACATGAGTATCGCAGCCCCATATCGTCGAATGGGAGTCGATATCATTAGGTCTCCTGGTCGGATGTCATCATCCTAACACCTTATTTTTTTCACAAATTTGAGAGCGGAATCTCAAATCATATCAAAAATAGACTTCAAGAGCACGTATAGAAATAGTCCAAATCCGAAACTATGTCACCTGAAACTTGCTTATAAAAACAGCACTCCTGAAAATTTGTGCGCGATATCGCAGATAACTGCCTAATTTTGCGCGGGATCACTCATCCTCACCCATCCTCCTGGCAGAAAGCGCTGGAGGATGAGTTTTTACCCTCCGCCTGATGGCAAACTGGTTAAAAATGCCGCGACAGGAAAATGGAATGAAACGCACCGCTCTGGCTTTTCTGATGCTACCCGCACTGGCACACGCTGACTGGTCATCACAGGGGTTTAATAATTTTAGCGCCGAAGGCACCGGGATTTTCACCAGCCAGGCAAAGCTTGCGAAGGGTACGCGTCTTCTTACGCTGAGTTTTGACAAGACGTGCTGGCAGCCATCAGAGGCGATAAAACTCAATGAGATGCTGTCGCTCAAACCCTGCGATAGCACGCCGCCGCAGTGGCGCCTTTTCCGCGACGGTGAATATCAGATGCGGATTGATACTCGCTCCGGCACGCCCACAATGCTGCTGACAATTCAGAGTGCAGCAGAACAACCGGTGGCAACCGCTATCCGCCAGTGTCCGAAGTGGGATGGTAAACCGCTGACGCTGAACGTTAGCGATACTTTCCCGGAAGGGACAGTAGTGCGTGATTTCTACAGCAAACAGACCGCGACGGTACAGAACGGAAACATTACCCTGCAGCCCGCCGCTGGCAGTAATGGCCTGCTGCTGCTTGAGCGCGCCGAAACGGATAAACCCGCACCGTTTAGCTGGCAGAACGCCACCGTCTATTTTGTCCTGACCGACCGCTATGTGAACGGTGACCCGAGCAACGACAACAGCTATGGCCGCCATAAAGACGGCATGCAGGAGATTGGCACCTTCCACGGTGGCGACCTCAAGGGACTTGCCAGCAAGCTCGATTATTTACAGCAACTGGGGGTGAATGCGCTCTGGATAAGCTCTCCGCTTGAGCAGATCCACGGCTGGGTAGGCGGGGGGACCAAAGGGGATTTCCCTCACTATGCGTATCATGGCTATTACACCCAGGACTGGACAAAGCTTGATGCCAACATGGGTACCGAAGAAGATTTGCGCCATCTTGTCGATGAAGCACACAAGCGTGGTATCCGCATCCTGTTCGATATCGTCATGAACCACACGGGCTACGCGACGCTAGCAGACATGCAGGCGTATCAGTTTGGCGCGCTGTATTTACAGGGTGATGAGCTGAAAAAAACGCTGGGTGAACACTGGACCGACTGGAAGCCAGGTGCAGGCCAAACCTGGCACAGCTTCAATGACTACATTAACTTCAGCGACAAAGCCGCATGGGAAAAATGGTGGGGCAAGAAATGGATCCGTACCGACATCGGTGATTACGACAACCCTGGCTTTGATGATTTGACGATGTCGCTGGCGTTCCTGCCCGACCTGAAAACGGAATCCACCGTCCCTTCCGGGTTACCCAATTTTTATCAACACAAACCCGATACCCACGCAAAGGCCATCCCGGGATATACCCCGCGCGACTATCTGACTCACTGGCTCAGCCAGTGGGTACGAGACTACGGAATCGACGGTTTTCGGGTCGATACCGCGAAGCACGTCGAGCTTGCGGCCTGGCAGCAGCTAAAAGATCAGACAAGTCAGGCACTGGCGGCCTGGAAAGGGGCGAACCCGGACAAAAAGCTCGACAACGCACCGTTCTGGATGACCGGGGAATCCTGGGGTCACGGGGTGATGCTGAGTGATTATTACCGCCACGGTTTCGATGCGATGATCAACTTTGATTATCAGGAGCAGGCGGCAAAGGCGGTGAACTGCCTGGCCGATATCGACCTGACGTGGCAGCAGATGACAGAAAAGCTGCAAAGCTTCAACGTTCTGAGCTACCTCTCCTCCCATGACACACGCCTGTTCCGCGAAGGTGGTCAGCGCGCGGCTGAGCTGCTCCTGCTGGCACCGGGCAGCGTACAAATCTATTACGGGGATGAATCCGAACGTCCGTTCGGCCCGACGGGCTCCGACCCGCTTCAGGGCACCCGTTCGGATATGAACTGGCAGGATGTCACGGGCACGCAGGCGTCAACCGTCGCCCACTGGCAAATGCTGGGTCAGTTCCGCGCCCGTCACCCGGCGATCGGCGAAGGCAAGCAAACCACGCTGTCGCTGAAAGAAGGGTATGGCTTTGTCCGCGAGCACAAGGGCGATAAAGTCATGGTGGTATGGGCTGGTAATCAATAATCCCCCCCTCACCCTAACCCTCTCTCCACAGGGGAGAGGGCCGGGTGAGAGGAGAAAAAATCGCCAGAACAATTCACTGAATAAATCCTTACCCGCCACATAAAACAACAAATCCGACCACACCACCCGATTTGCACCAACACGGTGCTAGCGTTATGGTTACCCACTTTCAAAATAAGCTCGACAGATCACCTGCTATGACGTTTTCACTTTTCGGCGACAAATTCACCCGCCATTCAGGCATTACTCGCCTGATGGAGGACCTCAACGACGGGCTGCGCACACCGGGCGCAATCATGCTCGGCGGCGGAAACCCGGCTCAAATTCCGGAGATGAATACCTATTTCCAGACGCTGCTCGCTCAGATGCTGGAAAACGGCAAAGCGACCGATGCGCTCTGCAATTACGACGGTCCTCAGGGCAAAACTGAACTGCTGGCGCTCCTCGCTGGAATGCTGCGTGACGAGCTGGGCTGGGATATCGAACCACAGAATATTGCACTAACAAACGGCAGCCAGAGCGCGTTTTTCTACTTGTTTAACCTGTTCGCTGGACGTCGCGCCGACGGCACGACCAAAAAAGTGCTGTTCCCGCTGGCCCCGGAGTATATCGGCTATGCCGATTCCGGTCTGGAAGAGGATCTGTTCGTCTCCGCACGACCTAACATTGAGCTGCTGCCGGAAGGCCAGTTCAAATATCACGTCGATTTTGAACATCTGCATATCGGTGAAGAGACGGGCATGATCTGCGTCTCCCGTCCGACTAACCCGACGGGCAACGTCATTACCGACGACGAGCTGATGAAGCTGGATGCGCTGGCAAATCAGCACGGCATTCCGCTGGTGATCGATAACGCCTACGGCGTGCCGTTCCCGGGCATTATCTTCAGCGAAGCGCGTCCGCTATGGAACCCGAATATCGTGCTGTGTATGAGCCTCTCTAAGCTGGGCCTGCCGGGTAGCCGCTGCGGCATCATCATCGCCAACGAGAAAATCATCACCGCCATTACCAATATGAACGGCATTATCAGCCTTTCACCGGGCGGCATCGGTCCGGCAATGATGTGTGAAATGATTAAGCGCAACGACCTGCTGCGTCTGTCTAACGAGGTTATCAAGCCGTTTTATTATCAGCGCGTTCAGGAAACCATCGCGACGATTCGCCGCTACCTGCCGGAAGAGCGCTGCCTGATCCACAAACCTGAAGGGGCGATTTTCCTCTGGCTGTGGTTTAAGGACCTGCCGATCACCACCGAACTGCTCTACCAGCGTCTGAAAAAACGCGGTGTGTTGATGGTGCCGGGTGATTACTTCTTCCCGGGTCTGGATAAGCCGTGGCCGCACACGCACCAGTGCATGCGTATGAACTACGTGCCCGATCCGGAAAAAATTGAAGCAGGCGTCAAAATTCTCGCCGAAGAAATCGAAAAAGCCTGGCTCGAAGACGGTCAGTGACGCGTTACGCCAGATGATGCTGCACAGCGGGCATAATCTGGCGACCCCGAGGCAGGTCAACCAGAATTAATATGCTCTTTACAGTACCGCCGTTTCCAGACGGCGGGCGTTAGACCGGTGTGCTTAGAAAAAATCTGTCGAAAATAGCCCACATCATTAAAACCGCAGCGTGTCGCTACTTCGGTTAATGATGCGGCCTCGTTGAGCAGTAATTTTTCTGCCGCCCGGACACGCTGGCGATGAATGGCCTCCGTCAGGGTTAAATGAAATGTCCGGCGAAATACTCGCCCAAGATAATCCGCATTGCAGTGCAGCTCTTTTGCCAGTAGCGACGTTGAAAGCGGTAAATGAAACTGTGTGCGAATAAGCTGTTTCGCCTTCCACGCCATGGCCGCACCGGCTTCATTGGCGCTGTCTTCATATCCGGAAGGACGGGAAATTTGCTGTAAGATCAGCAGTAAAATGATTTCAAGCGCCATGGTTCGCTGTAATTTCTCCTGCTCGCTTAAGAACTGGCGGAAAAGAGAAATGACAGACTGGGCGTCCCTCACGCGACAATGCTGTTCTATCGCCAGATTGGGTTGTGAAGAGGGATAATGTTCAATCTCAAAATGCAGCCAGTAAAATTTAAGATCGACAGGGAATTCGCCCACACCCACGTGTCGCCTGTCAGGCCAAAGCAGTAACGTCTCCCCCGCACGCACCTCAAACACCGTATTTTCTTCCTGGATCGTTAATGTCCCTTTTTCGACAAAAATAATCTCCCACGATGTTAATTTCCGCGCAGGATGGCGACCCACGCCCCGGGAAATAAATAGCCCGCCATTTTGGACCTTAATCGGAAGCGCTATGGATAATTCGAGCATGGATATTCACCATTCCGCTTTTATTGCCATCAATATTCAATTTACGCATTGATTATTAACTAATATCTGAATAACTGTCCGATCGAAATCACATTTTCTTCATCAGGTCGGAATCGTCACCTTTTTATACTTTTCCCTTCCCTTGTTGGCCTTGCCGTTCAATGCAGAATAAATGGGTACCTTGCATAAATACGATAATAAATTCGTTCATTGAGGAGTTACTTCATGACTTCCACACCGATTACTGAATCAGACGTGACACAAGGGGCGGCAGATGACCGGCTGTCCGTCCGCGAAAAAATTGGCTACGGCCTGGGTGATGCGGGCGGGACGGTAATTACCTGCCTGATCATGAATTTCCTGACCTTTTTCTATACCGATGTCTTTGGCCTCACTCCCGCGCTCGTGGGCACGCTATTTATTGCTCTTCGTGTGTTTGATGCCATCTCCGATCCGGTGATGGGCGTGATTGCTGACCGCACGCAGAGCCGCTGGGGACGTTTTCGTCCCTGGCAGCTATGGGTGGCGCTCCCCATCGGGGTTATTGGCGTGCTGACGTTCACCGTACCGGAAGCCAGCATGGGGGTGAAAATCGCCTGGGCGTTTGGTACCTATTTGCTGTTGTCCGTTGGTTATACCGCCATTAACGTGCCCTACTGCGCGCTGATTAACACCATGACTACCCGACACAACGAGGTGATCGCCTGCCAGTCATGGCGCTTTGTGCTGTGCGGCGTGGCGGGATTTCTGGTCTCTGTGGGATTGCCATGGCTGGTCGCGGAGCTCGGTCAGGGCGATGCCGCAAAGGGTTATCAGCTTGGCGTCGGCGTCCTGTGTGCTGTCGCCGTGGTGATGTTTCTCTGCTGCTTCTTCTGGGTTCGCGAGCGCGTTCCGCTGGCGCTGATGGGTAAATTCACCTTACGCGAGCACCTTGCGGGCCTGCGTAAAAACGATCAATTGCTCCTGATGCTGGTGATGTCGTTTCTGCTGATCAACGTTTTCAACATTCGCGGCGGCGGATACATGTACTTCATCACCTACGTCCTGCAGGGCAGCACGGCCTATACCTCGCTATTTTTCACGATGGTGACTTTTGCGGCCATTCTGGGCGCGGTGATCGTCAATCCGCTGTCGCGCCGTATTGATACCGTCAAACTCTACTACTACACCAACCTGGTGCTCGCTGCGCTTGCGGTGGGCATGTGGTTTCTGCCGGGAGGCCCGGCGCACCAGACGCTCTGGCTGGTGATTATTTTAAGCAACGGCGTGATCCTCGGTTTTACCCTGCCACTACACTTCTCGCTGATGGCTTTTGCCGATGACTACGGTGAATGGAAAAACGGCGTGCGCTCATCGGGCATGAACTTCGCCTTCAACCTGTTTTTCATCAAGCTCGCATGGGCATCCAGCGCCGGGATCATCAGCCTGGTGTTTATCACCGTAGCCTATCAGCCGGGCATGGGTAACCAGACGCCAGCCTCGTTACAGGGCATCACCGCCATGGAGACACTGCTGCCTGCCCTTTTCCATCTGCTGCTGGCGGTCACTATCCGCTGGTGCAGGCTTAACAATCCACTGATGTCGCGCATTGCCACCGATCTGCGCCAGCGTCATGTCCCTTCCTGAGGAGAATACGATGTCCGTAATGGAACCCGATCTGCACCAACTGAAAATCAATGACCCGTTTCTCGGGCAGTATCAACGACTGGTCCGTGATGTGGTGATCCCCTACCAGTGGGATGCGCTGAACGATCGCGTGGCAGAGGCTGAACCCAGCCACGCCATCACCAACTTCCGCATTGCCGCGGGTCTTGAAGAGGGTGAATTCTACGGGATGGTGTTTCAGGACAGCGACGTGGCGAAATGGCTGGAGGCCGTGGCGTGGTCGCTATGTCAGAAACCGGATGCTGAACTGGAAAAAACCGCCGACGAGGTCATTGAACTGATTGCCGCAGCACAGTGTGAAGATGGCTATCTCAATACGTACTTTACGGTTAAGGCCCCCGAGGCGCGCTGGACCAATCTGGCTGAATGCCACGAGCTGTACTGCGCCGGGCATATGATTGAGGCTGGCGTGGCCTGGTTTCAGGGAACCGGTAAACGCAACCTGCTGGATGTGGTGTGCAGGCTGGCAGACCATATCGACAGCGTGTTTGGCCCTGGCGAAACGCAGCTGCACGGTTATCCTGGCCATCCGGAAATCGAGCTGGCGCTGATGCGGCTGTACGACGTCACGGAGGAACCACGCTACCTCAATCTGGTGAAATACTTTATTGAGGAACGCGGCACCCAGCCTCACTTCTACGATATCGAGTACGAGAAGCGTGGCAAAACGTCATACTGGAATACCTATGGACCTGCGTGGATGGTCAAGGACAAAGCCTACAGCCAGGCACATCAACCTCTTGCTGAACAACAAACGGCCATCGGCCATGCGGTACGCTTTGTCTACCTGATGGCGGGCATGGCGCATCTGGCGCGCCTGAGCGGCGACGAAGGTAAACGCCAGGACTGCCTGCGGCTGTGGAATAACATGGCGCAGCGCCAGCTGTACATTACCGGCGGGATTGGCTCGCAAAGTAGCGGCGAGGCATTCAGCAGCGATTACGATCTGCCCAACGATACGGTGTACGCGGAAAGCTGCGCCTCCATTGGCCTGATGATGTTTGCCCGCCGGATGCTCGAGATGGAGGCAGACAGCCACTACGCCGACGTGATGGAGCGCGCGTTATACAACACGGTACTCGGCGGCATGGCGCTGGACGGAAAACACTTCTTCTATGTGAACCCGCTGGAGGTACATCCGAAAACGCTGGCGTTCAACCATATCTACGATCACGTGAAGCCCGTCCGCCAGCGATGGTTCGGCTGCGCCTGCTGTCCGCCGAATATCGCCCGCGTGCTGACCTCACTGGGACATTACATTTATACCGTTCGCCCGGATGCCCTGTTGATCAACCTGTATGTGGGGAACGATGTCGCCATACAGATTGATGAAAACACACTCCGGCTACGTATTAGCGGTAACTATCCGTGGCAGGATCAGGTGACCATCGAAATAACCTCGCCTGTTCCGGTGACTCACACGCTGGCCCTGCGGCTGCCGGACTGGTGCGCCGAACCGGCTGTTTCGCTGAATGGTGAACGCGTCACCGGTGAGGTCGTTCGTGGATATCTTTACCTCAACCGTTGCTGGCATGAGGGCGACACGCTGACTCTGACACTCCCTATGCCGGTTCGCCGCGTGTACGGTAACCCGCAGGTGCGCCAGCAGGCAGGTAAAGTCGCGCTTCAGCGCGGGCCCCTGGTTTACTGTCTGGAAGAAGCTGATAACGGCGCAAATCTGCATAACCTCTCTTTGCCTGAAAACAGTGCGTTCCGGGTATTTGAAGGCAAAGGCATTTTCGCGCACAAAATGTTGATACAGGCGGAGGGGCGCGGTTATCACGCGAAGGATACGGATGCGCTCTGGCAGTACGATCGCTCGCCGGTACAGCGTCAGCTCCAGACGCTGACCTTTATTCCCTGGTTCAGTTGGGCAAACCGGGGAGAAGGGGAGATGCGGATATGGGTGGATGAAGGCTGAATATTTGCGGTCTGTTGCCCTCCCCCCGGACTGTACACACCCACGGGGAGAGGGAGTAAACCGGCTTTAAGGTATCAGAAGCGCCAGGTCAGCCCGGTCATCAGCACGAAGCTGTCGTCGCGGTCGATCATCGGGCTGTTCTTCACGTCGTCAGGCAACACGGTGTAGACCGCGCTGGCGTTAAGGTACAGCTTCTGGGTTAACTGATATTTAGCCGCCAGGCCAACGTATGGCGTCCAGCTGTCACCGGCGGTGTATTGCTTCAGACCTGAGCGGCGAGACTCGTTGCCGGATACGCCGTAGTAGTAGTCGTTATAGCTTTCGTCGGTATAAAAAACACCCACAGATGGCGTCAGGGTCAGGCGTTCCATCCTGATGGGGCGAAAGTAGGAGACTTCTCCAATCATGCCGCCGCTTTCATCCGTGGCATCGCCAGAGACCGCCACTTTCAAAGAACCCCAGCTTTCATGGTGATAGTACGCGCCACCGAGGAAAGCGGACGCCTTACGCTCATCAAGCTGTTTCATCTGATGGTCGTCATTGTCATCGGGATCAAAATGCAGCGGCATCCACGATGCGGTCAGGCTGAGTTCATTTTTTGCGTCTTTCCACAGGATCCAGCCGCCCGTGGTCTGGCGCACATAAAAACGATCGCTTTCGTAACTGATTAACGGCACCGCAGTGGTATTTTCGTTATATCCCTTATAAGGCGACTCATTAAATACAGCCCCCGCCCCTATTGAAAAGTCACCGGCCATCGCAGACGTGGCTGCAAATAACGTGGCAGCGATAAGTAAATTGTATTTAATAGTCATCAAAGTAATCCATTTAAACGCCAAACAAGCGGGGCGAATAATAATGGTTACAAATTTGCCAATGCAACGCTGCGGTTTATATAATATTATATATATAATGATATAGATGGGTGCGCATGATGAGTAAATTACAGCTTAAGCCACGCGAATTAAAAATAATCTCCGTCATCGCCGCCACTCACAGCATTGGTGATGCTGCTGCCCTGTTGGGTATGGCGCAGGCTAACGTCAGTAAATATCTCTCTGATTTTGAAGCGCGGGTTGGACTAAAGGTTTTTGAGCGCACGACCCGTCAGCTTGCGCTTACTCAGTTTGGTGAAGCGTTACTTCCCTATATTGACGCTTCGCTGGACAAAAACGATCAGCTCGTGAATTTCATTGCCGATTATAAGCATGAAAAGCGGGGCAAAGTGACCCTTTACGCGCCCACGGGAATTGTCACCTACCTCGCGCGCCATGTCATCCATCAGATAAAAGACATCGGCGACATTCGTATCTCCCTGAAAACGTACAACCTGGACCGCAATGAATTTTCAGAAGGCGTTTCCTTCCCGGATGACTGCGATATTTTAATTACCTATGCACAGCCAAAAGATGGAAATCTGGTCGCCAGCGTATTAACAAAATATTCCGTTACGGCATTCGCCACTCAGGAATATTTAAATAATCATCCGTTAGCCGGACCTGACGATTTAATTAATCACTCATGTATTCTGATCGATTCCATGCTGGTCGACGATGCAAATATCTGGCGTTTTCGTACCCATGGTAGTGATAACGTGCAAGATTACAGGGTGACCGGAAATTATATTTGCGACAACACGCAGACGGCGCTGGAGCTGGCAAGAAATAACCTTGGCATCGTATTCGCACCTAAAGAGAGCCTGAAAAAAGAATTAGCGCAAGGCATGCTGGTTCCCTGCTTCCCGCATCAGGAAGAGTGGTGGCTCGATCTGACCGCAATATTCCGCAAACGTGAATACCAGCCCTGGCGTGTGCAGTACGTCCTTGATGGCGTCCTCAATTGCCTGCGCCAGCAAATTGCTCAGGCCGCCCAGGGACGGCCTGAGCAGGGCGACTAGAACAGGCCCAGCGGCTTATCGGAGTAGCTGACCAGCAAACATTTCGTCTGCTGGTAATGCTCCAGCATCATCTTGTGGGTTTCACGCCCGATGCCGGATTGCTTATAACCCCCAAATGCGGCGTGTGCCGGATAGGCGTGATAGCAGTTGGTCCAGACGCGCCCGGCCTGAATGCCCCGGCCCATTTTATAGGCCAGATTTCCGTTGCGGCTCCAGACGCCCGCCCCCAGGCCATACGGCGTGTCGTTGGCAATCTCCAGTGCCTCCTCCATCGTTTTGAAGGTGGTCACCGCCAGCACCGGTCCGAAAATCTCCTCCTGGAAGACGCGCATATTGTTCTTGCCAAACAGGATCGTCGGCTCAAGGTAATACCCGTCCTGCAGATCGCCACCAAGTACCTTACGGCGTCCGCCGGTCAGGATATCTGCGCCCTCTTTCTTGCCGATATCAATGTAGTTGAGGATGGTCTCCAGCTGTCCATGTGAGACCTGCGCCCCCATCTGCGTAACGTTATCGAGCGGGTTCCCGCTGCGGATAGATTCGACGCGGCGAATGGCGCGCTCCATGAAGCGTTCATAGATAGACTCCTGCACCAGCGCGCGACTCGGGCAGGTACAGACTTCACCCTGGTTAAACGCAAACAGCGCAAACCCTTCCAGGGCTTTATCAAAGAAGGCATCCTCTTCTTCCATCACGTCTGCAAAGAAGATGTTCGGGGATTTTCCCCCGAGCTCAAGCGTCACCGGAATGATGTTCTGGGTGGCGTACTGCATGATCTGCTGGCCCACTTCCGTCGACCCGGTAAATGCCACTTTGGCGATACGTTTAGACGTAGCCAGATACTCCCCTATCTCGCCACCCGCACCGTTCACCACGTTAATCACGCCCGGCGGCAGGAGATCGCCAACGATTTCCATCAGCAGCAGAACCGAAAGCGGGGTCAGACGCGCCGGTTTGAGCACAATGCAGTTGCCTGCTGCCAGCGCGGGCGCCATTTTCCAGCTCGCCATCAGCAGCGGGAAGTTCCACGGAATAATTTGCCCTACCACGCCCAGCGGTTCGTGGAAGTGATACGCCACGGTGTCGCTGTCGACCTCGCTGATTCCGCCCTCCTGAGCGCGAATACAGGAGGCAAAATAGCGGAAGTGGTCAATGGCCAGCGGCACGTCTGCCGCCATCGTTTCCCGGATCGGCTTGCCGTTATCCCAGGTTTCTGCCGTCGCCAGCAGTTCCAGATTCTGCTCCATCCGGTCAGCGATTTTGAACAGAATGGCTGCCCGATCCTGAACGGAGGTATGCCCCCATTTGTCTTTCGCGTTGTGCGCCGCATCCAGCGCCAGATCGATATCGCGCTTGCCGGAGCTGGCTATTTCACACAGCGGCTGGCCGGTAACGGGGGTCAGGTTGGAATAGTATTCGCCGTCGACGGGGGCCACCCAGTCGCCGCCAATAAAGTTGTCATAACGAGGCTTTAGCTTGAGGGGAAAACCATACTCGCCAGGCTGGATACGCGAAGAGGGAGGATTGTTTGTCATGACCGTCTCCTTGCTGTTGGTGTACAACAAGGGTAGTCCCGGCTGGCGATTTTCTCGCCAACCGGTAACGGTGTTTACGACGGGGGTCACGGAGTTTCAGGAAATAATAACGAATCTCGCAGAACATGGTCGTTACCGCGGCGACGCGTAAACCCAATACGATTGAAATATTCCAGGATCTGAATCGCCAGCTTGCGCCCTACGTTCAGCCGATCGCGAAAATCGGCTGCACAGGTAGAGCCGCGCGCCTGATCCAGCTCGCGGATCAGGTTAGCAAACGCCACAATGCGATCGTTACGGTAATAACGATCTTTCACGATCGCAACTATCAGCCCCTGCTGCGCCGCGTGGCGTAATACCTGACGCATCGCCTGCTCGTCGGTGTTCGTTTCGCGCGCCAGATCGCGAACCCACCACGGCTCATCACCAAACAGCGAAGCCACTTTCTGCCAGATAACCTCCTGCTCTGCGGTGAATCCGGCTTTGTGATCCGGCAGGTGCAGCCAGCCGTGGTGGCTTTTAATCACCCCGCTTTCGCGCATGTTTTCAATCAGCAGCAGCACCAGCGCATCGTCTTCCATCGGCAGCGCCATGCGGCGCAGACGCTCACGCCCCGGACCAGGCTCATCCTGATGCTGTTCATGATACGTCGCGAGAGTGGTGAGTATTTTGCGCTGCCAGCGTGCGGCAACCGGGGCATTCAACAGGCTATTACCGGCCTGAATAAAGCCCGGCTGCCGGGTCAGCGGGTCTAATCCTTCCCTGCTCAGCTGGCGTGCCCAGGCAAAATCACCCAGGTTCACCGCACCGCGATCGAGATGCACCCGCAGCGCGGCGTTATCATCAGGGGCCTGTGCCAGCGCGGCCAGCCATTGCAGATATTCCGGTTTACGCTTGCCGCGTCGCGGCGAGTTAAGCGCCACCACCCGTGCCCCGGCCAGCGTTTCCCGCGCGGAGATATCCCGCAGAACCAGACGGTCGTTGTCTGCAAGCCAGAGCGGTGAATCGAAAACCAGTTCAGCAAGATCGTTTTCCAGCAGCGACACGCGTCCGGTGATATGGCTGGCCGCGTGGTGAATATGCAGCGGCTGCCACTGAGTCAGCGGCACATTCGTCTGCAGAGAGACAATCACGCGTTCAGACGGCTCTGGCGGAGCATCGGCCAGCAGCCAGTCGCCGCGGTTAAGCTGCTCTTTTTCCGCATCTCCGGCAATATTCAGCGCGATCCGCTGCCCGGCATGCGCCTGCTCTGCGGGCTGGTTCTGTGCATGTAAGCCGCGCACGCGCATCGGTTTGTTAACGCCCGTCAGCCACAGGCTATCGCCCACCTTCACTTCACCACTCAACGCGGAACCGGTGACCACCAGGCCCGCCCCTTTTACGGTAAATGCCCGATCAATCGCCAGACGGAAGCGATGATGACTTGCGTGGTCACGTGACGTCAGTTGCTGCAAATGGTGACGAAGTTCGTCGATGCCGCGGCCTTCGGTGGCCACGGTGACAAAAATCGGCGCATCGGCAAAGCCATACTCCCGTAAGGTGGCCTGCACCCCTTCGCGCACCTCGCCGACGCGCGCGTCATCCACGCGGTCAGCTTTCGTCAGCGCTACGGTCAGCTGCGGGTTGCCGGTCAGCTGGAGGATTGCCAGATGCTCGCGGGTTTGCGCCATCACGCCGTCATCGCAGGCCACGACCAGCAGGGCATGATCGATACCCCCCACCCCCGCCAGCATGTTAGACAGAAACTTCTCGTGCCCTGGTACATCAATAAAACCCAGCACGCGGCCGTCTGGCTGGGGCCAGTAGGCATAGCCCAGGTCGATAGTCATGCCGCGCTTTTTCTCTTCCGGCAGACGATCGGCGTTTATGCCAGTAATCGCCTGCAGCAACGTAGTTTTTCCGTGGTCGACATGACCGGCGGTGGCAATAATCATTTCATCAACATCTCCAGAAATTGCTCTTCATCATCAAGGCAGCGCAGATCCAGCCACATTCGTCCATCGTAAATCCGCCCGATAACCGGCACAGGCATGGCGCGCCAGCGTAACGACAGGGCCTCCAGGTGGCTGCCGCGCCCGTCACGCGGGGTAAACGTGAGCGCTTCGCTCGGCAGCCTGTCCACCGGCAGCGAACCGCTGCCAATCTGCGACTGGCAGGGCTCAATCCGAACGTCAAAATCAGGGTAGTGCGGGGCGATGCGCGGCAGCAATAACTCGGCCTGCGCACGAATCGAGGCGGCATCACGGGTTAAGAGACGCAGCACAGGCAGGCGGTCGGCCAGCTTCTCCGGATGGAGATAGAGCCGAAGCGTCGCATCCAGCGCGGCAAGGGTCATTTTATCGGCTCGCAGGGCGCGCTTGAGCGGATGCTGCTGCAGCCGGGCAATCAGCTCGCGTTTGCCGACGATAATCCCGGCCTGCGGCCCGCCCAGCAGTTTGTCGCCGGAAAAACTCACCAGGCTGACGCCCGCCGCAATCATCTCTTGCGGCATCGGTTCTTTTGGCAAGCCGTACTGGCTCAGGTCCACCAGCGAACCGCTGCCGAGATCGGCAATCACCGGGATATTCAGTTCGCGCCCAATTTCCGCCAGCTCGGCCTCATCAACCGTTTTGGTGAAGCCTTCAATCTGATAATTGCTGGTGTGAACCTTCATCAGCAGGGCGGTGTTTTCATTCACCGCTGCGCGATAATCTTTCGCATGGGTACGGTTGGTGGTACCGACCTCATGCAGCGTGCAGCCCGCCTGGCGCATCACGTCCGGAATGCGAAACGCCCCGCCAATTTCCACCAGCTCGCCGCGGGATACCACCACCTCTTTGCCACTGGCGGTGGCCGCCAGCATTAGCAGCACCGCTGCGGCGTTGTTATTCACAATGCAGGCATCTTCTGCACCGGTCAGCTGGCACAGCAGATCCGCCAGGGCACGATCGCGATGCCCGCGTCCTGCGCCGTCCAGATCGTACTCCAGCGTCACCGGCGTTCGCATGGCCTGCCCGACCGCAGCCACGGCCTCTTCCGCCTGCTGCGCGCGGCCCAGGTTGGTGTGCAGCACGGTACCGGTAAGGTTGATCACCGGGCGTAATGCGCTTTGCGCGTTCTTGTCCAGCCGATGTTCCACTTCCAGCTCCCACGCGCTACACCAGTCGGGCAAGCTATTTTCTGCCTGAATGGCGCATCGGGCTTCGTCCTGAAGCAGGCGTAACATCTCAACCGTCGCGGTATGGCCGAAACGCTCCACAACAGCATGAATGCGAGGTTCGCGAAGAAGACGATCGGTAGCGGGGATCTGGCTGTAGAGCGAATGATGAGTAGTCATGAAAGCGCCTGGCGAGTAAATATCTTCCCCCCTCCCGACGGGAGAGGGAGTTAACATGTGGAGAGATTGTACCGCCTCCTGCTGCGAAGTGTTATAACCCGCGTCAAGCCTTTGGCGGTTCGGTACGGGCAAAGCTCTCGCGGCTAAAGAGCGTTTCAGCCAGCTTCACCAGCAACGGTCGGTCAACGCACCAGCCGGGGGACACGCGGCGGAAATTGAGATACCCGATGGCGCAGGCAATGGCGATGGTGGCCAGGTTCAGGCTGTCGGTGTGAATTTTTCCCTCCCGGATGAGCTGTTCGCACATATCCAGACTGCGGTTGATTTTTTCCCGCTGGCGCAGCAGTTCGTTTTCTGACTGCTGTGCGGCGGGCCTTGCCTGCTCACGCACGGAAGTCAGCGCCGCATCCATAATGCCATCGGCCAGGGCTTCAATCTGCTTCACCGCCAGCGTCGCTTTTGGGTCAGCCGGCAGCATTGCCGGGGCCACGCCCAACAGCTCGATATACTCCGCAATAATCGGGGAGTCGAACCAGTATTCACCCTCGTCCGTCACCAGCGCCGGAACTTTTCCCAGCGGGTTGTACTGCGCGACGCCGTTTTCAGCGTTGTAGGGCTGTTCATTGACGAATTCGAATGTCATCCCTTTCTCCAGCAGGAGAATCGAGATTTTTCGCACGAAGGGACTGGTGTAGCTACCGATGAGTTTCATTGCCTGATCCTTGATGCTGGGAAAAGGTCAGTATGGATCACGGGATGAAAAAAGGGCAGGTATGGATGTCGCATTCCTGCCCTGGCGGGATTAATGATCGAGGTAGAGGTAGTGCATCCAGCTGGTCATGCGCAGCAACACTTTACGCATCACCGAGACGTGGGCGAAATGGTCTGAATAGACCGCCACCTGGGCATAGATACCGTCTGGTAGCGCATCGACGTCGGCGTTAGGCTCCAGTTCAATCAGCGCCTGTACGCCATCCGTGCCCGGTGTGACGGTCAATGCCTGCAACGCCCCCTGCGCCTGGTACGACCCTCCCGGCACCACCGGCAGGACGCTGGTGAGTTTCCCGGTAAATACCTGGCCCGGCAGCGCATTAAACACCACTTCTGCTTCATCACCCGGCTTAAGACGCAGCAGCGAGTTCTGGCGGAACTGCGCCACAATCTGACGTTTCTGTTCAGGAATAAAGACCATGACCGGACGCAGAGGTAACGCGGCGGCATAGGTCCCCGGACGGATCAGCACCTGGGTGATATAGCCGTTGCTCGGCGCGCGCACCACGGTCTGATCGAGATTGTATTTCGCTTCGGCAAGCTGGGCGCGTAATGAGGCAATCTGCGACTGTTCACCGTTCACCATGCTGTCTAACTGACTTTGAATCTGCGTCTGTTCAGCCACAGAACCTTTCACCAGCGCATCCTGCGCCAGATAGTTCTGCCGCGCGTTGTCGATATCGCTTTCAGAAAACGGGTTCACCTTCGCCCGGCTGCCTTTCAGGTAACGCTGATAATCTTTATACAGGCGGTCACGCTCTGCCGAGACGCGCGTGGTATTAGCGACGGCTTCTGCAAGCTGCGCTTTCAGGCTATCGATATTGTGGGTTGCGGTGACCAGATCGGCCTTGAGTCTATCGACCCGCGCCTGGTAGCGGCCCGGATCAAGTTTAAATAACACTTCGCCTTTTTTAATGAGCTGGTTGTTTTTATCAGTCACTTCGGTGACCACGCCCGTCACCTGCGGTGTAATCGGAATGGAAATAACCGCTTTTTGCGCCGTAAAGGTATACGGATGGTTATAGTTCATTAACAGAATCAGTCCGGCAACAATAAATACCCCACCCAACGTTGCGGTGGCGAGCGTCCACTTATTTACCGGAATGCGGAATATTTTAAAGATCGCCCAGGCAAATGCCACATAGGTCAAAATAATCAACAGATCCATGATTAGCGCTCCAGCGTGTTCTGATCAGCAGTGGGCTGTACCGCCGCCAGCTTTTGTTCTAATTCGGCCACGCGTTTGGACAGCGCATCCATGCCCGGGACCTCATCTGGCTTTGTAATGTGATTCTGCATGCCCCAACCGCGATCTTCACGGTAGAGCGTGGCCCAAATCCACAGAAACGGCCAGATGGCATGGAGGGTGAACAGGCTAATCCAGCCTGCCGTATGAATCGCATCGGCATGGGGATGATTACGTTTTTTAGCCATATTATAAGGGATATCATGAATAGCGATAATCCCGTAAAAAAGCACCAGAAATACAAAAATCAATACGCCCAACGCAAAATAGTTGAGAAACATATTTTCCTCACTTAAACAACGTCAACTCATTAAACGAATAAAACAGCACGCAGCCTAATTAATTTATTTTTAAATTTAAAAGGCACACTGGTTATTTCAGAGCCGGGGAGTATCGGTTTTTATAATATCTCCATGCAAGTTTATAAACGTGTCAAAATATAACCTGAATAATAATATACTTAACCTTACATTAAGAGCGTAATCCACCTTTTAACTTTTCGCCATACCACACATGAAAAGTGGTTTTTTAGCTTTACGTGTCACTCAAGACTATCCTGACGCCAATTCGCAAAGCAGAGTTTGCCGCCGATCACAGCCAGAGAAATCTGCATAAAAATATTTTGTGAAATCAGTCACAATCCAGAAACAAACCCACAAAACAAAAATGCGATCGCAATCACAAAAACGCGTGGTTTTTGCTTTGTTTTTCGCCATCGTATTTTTTTTACCCACTAATTTTGTGATTCGTATCACGTCATTAAATGCCACACCCCCTACATTTACGTGACATATGTCACACAAATTTTCACTGTCTGGACAGTTGAACGATTCAGTGCCAGATTTCACAGCATCAGAACAGGGCCCGGCTACCTCTGCCGCCGCACATTAACGATAAACCTCGGGCCGCAAGCCTAAGCGTAAACATAAGAAGGGGTGTTTTATGTCATCCGATTTCAAGATCAAAGTTCAAAGCTTTGGTCGTTTCCTCAGCAACATGGTGATGCCAAATATCGGCGCGTTTATCGCGTGGGGTATTATCACCGCATTGTTCATTCCGACAGGGTGGTTGCCTAACGAAACGCTGGCGAAACTTGTTGGCCCTATGATTACTTACCTCCTGCCGCTGCTGATCGGTTTCACCGGTGGTCGTCTGGTAGGCGGTGACCGTGGTGGCGTTGTGGGTGCCATCACCACAATGGGTGTTATCGTCGGTGCGGATATGCCGATGTTCCTCGGTGCCATGATTGCCGGTCCTCTGGGCGGCTGGGCGATTAAGAAATTCGACGTCTGGGTAGATGGTAAGATCAAATCCGGCTTCGAAATGCTGGTGAACAACTTCTCTGCGGGCATCATCGGGATGATCCTCGCGATTCTGGCGTTCCTCGGCATTGGTCCTGCGGTTGAAGTGCTGTCCAAAATTCTGGCGGCAGGCGTTAACTTTATGGTGGCGCACGACATGCTGCCGCTGGCGTCTATCTTCGTTGAACCGGCGAAAATTCTGTTCCTTAATAACGCCATCAACCACGGTATCTTCTCGCCGCTGGGTATTCAGCAGTCTCACGATCTCGGCAAGTCCATCTTCTTCCTGATTGAAGCGAACCCAGGTCCGGGTATGGGCGTTCTGCTGGCATACATGTTCTTTGGTCGCGGCAGCGCTAAGCAGTCTGCTGGCGGTGCGGCTATCATCCACTTCCTGGGCGGTATCCACGAAATTTACTTCCCGTACGTGCTGATGAACCCACGCCTGATCCTGGCCGTTATCCTCGGCGGTATGACCGGCGTGTTCACCCTGAGCGTGCTGGGCGGCGGTCTGGTCTCTCCTGCTTCTCCGGGCTCTATCCTGGCCGTGCTGGCGATGACCCCGAAAGGTGCCTACTTCGCTAACATCGCGGCTATCTGTGCGGCCATGGCGGTCTCCTTCGTGGTTTCTTCTATCCTGCTGAAAACCAGCAAAGTGAAAGAAGATGACGATATCGAAGCGGCAACCCGCCGTATGCACGACATGAAAGCGGAATCCAAAGGCGCGACCCCGCTGGCGGCTGGCGATGTCTCTAACGACCTGAGCCACGTGCGTAAAATCATCGTTGCTTGTGATGCTGGTATGGGCTCCAGCGCAATGGGTGCCGGCGTGCTGCGTAAGAAAGTACAGGATGCGGGCCTGACCAACATCTCCGTGACCAACAGCGCAATTAACAGTCTGCCGCCGGACGTTGACCTGGTGATCACCCACCGCGATCTGACCGAACGCGCCATGCGTCAGGTACCGCAGGCACAGCACATTTCGCTGACTAACTTCCTCGACAGCGGCCTGTACACCAGCCTGACCGAACGTCTGGTTGCCGCGCAGCGTCATGAAGATAACGAAGTGAAAGTGCGCACCAGCCTGCAGGATAGCTTTGACGAGAGTAATGCCCACCTGTTTAAACTGGGTGCGGAGAACATCTTCCTCGGCCGTACCGCGGCTACTAAAGAAGAAGCGATTCGCTTTGCCGGTGAACAGCTGGTAAAAGGCGGTTACGTTCAGCCTGAATATGTCGATGCGATGCTGGAGCGCGAAAAACTGACCCCAACCTATCTCGGTGAATCTATCGCGGTTCCACACGGTACCGTTGAGGCGAAAGACCGCGTGCTGAAAACCGGTGTGGTGTTCTGTCAGTATCCTGATGGCGTACGCTTCGGTGAAGAAGAAGATGACATCGCCCGTCTGGTGATTGGTATCGCCGCTCGCAACAACGAGCATATCCAGGTGATCACCAGCCTGACCAACGCCCTGGACGATGAGTCCGTTATCGAGCGTCTGGCCAAAACCACCAGCGTTGAAGAAGTTCTGGCACTGCTGAACAAATAACAGCGCCTCTTCCCTCTCCCCCGGGGAGAGGGCTAGGGTGAGGGGGAGAAAGCTCCTCACCCCAGCCCTCTCGGGTAAAAACATTGATGAAGGTTAACACTATGAAAGCATTACATTTTGGCGCAGGTAACATCGGTCGTGGTTTTATCGGCAAACTGCTGGCAGACGCGGGCATTACGCTGACGTTCGCCGATGTGAATCAGGTGGTCCTGGATGCCCTGAATGCCCGTCATAGCTATCAGGTCCATGTGGTGGGCGAAAACGAGCAGGTCGATACCGTCTCAGGCGTGAACGCGGTCAGCAGCATTGGCGACGACGTAATCGACCTGATTGCCAGCGTTGACCTTATCACCACGGCGGTAGGCCCGGTGGTTCTGGAGCGTATCGCCCCGGCGGTGGCTAAAGGCCTGGCAAAACGTAAAGCGCAGGGCATCGACACCCCGCTGAACATCATCGCCTGTGAAAACATGGTACGCGGCACCACACAGCTGAAAGGCCATGTCATGGCGGCCGTGGCTGACGAAGATAAAGCCTGGGTCGACGCGCACGTTGGGTTTGTGGATTCCGCCGTGGACCGCATCGTTCCGCCGTCAGCATCCGCCACCCACGACCCGCTGGAAGTGACCGTGGAAACCTTCAGCGAGTGGATCGTCGATAAAACTCAGTTTAAAGGTGCGCTGCCAACTATTCCGGGAATGGAATTAACCGATAACCTGATGGCATTTGTCGAACGCAAACTCTTCACGCTGAACACCGGGCATGCTATAACCGCGTACCTCGGAAAATTGGCCGGTCATCAGACCATTCGCGATGCGATCCTCGATGAGAAAATCCGCGCGGTGGTAAAAGGGGCCATGGAAGAGAGCGGCGCGGTGCTGATCAAACGCTACGGTTTTGATGCTGATAAACACGCAGCCTACATCCAGAAAATCCTCGGTCGCTTTGAAAACCCGTATCTGAAAGATGATGTTGAGCGCGTGGGACGTCAACCGCTGCGTAAGCTGAGTGCAGGCGACCGTCTGATTAAGCCGCTGCTCGGCACGCTGGAATACGGTCTGCCGCATGCCAACCTGGTGAAAGGGATTGCCGCTGCAATGCACTACCGCAGCGATCAGGACCCGCAGGCGATCGAGCTGGCTCAGCTGATTGATGACAAAGGCGCGCAGGCTGCGCTGGCGCAGATTTCCGGTCTGGACGCCAATAGCGACGTGGTTGTGGAGGCGGTTAACGCATACAACGCAACCAAATGATGCACAGTGTGGCGCAGGTTAGCCTGCGCCCAGATAACAGATTGTCAGATATGCAGGCAATAATGGAACAAACCCAGGCCTTTGAAAATCGTGTGCTTGAGCGTCTGAATGCTGGCAAAACCGTACGAAGCTTCCTGATTGCCGCCGTCGAGCTGTTAACCGAGGCGGTAAATATCCTGGTGCTTCAGGTGTTTCGCAAAGACGACTACGCGGTAAAATATGCTGTAGAACCGTTACTGGACGGCGATGGACCGCTGGGCGATTTATCGGTGCGTCTGAAGCTGATTTACGGTCTTGGCGTGCTGAACCGGCAAGAGTACGAAGATGCAGAGCTGTTAATGGCGCTACGTGAGGAGCTCAATCATGACGGTAACGAATACGCCTTTACCGATGATGAGATCCTGGGGCCCTTCGGCGAGCTGCACTGCGTGGCCGCGCTGCCCCCTGCCCCTCATTTCGACAGCAGCGACCCTGAGCTATATGCAATGCAAAAGCTGCGTTATCAGCAGGTTGTCCGCTCCACGATGGTCCTTTCCCTGACTGAGCTGATTTCCCGGATCAGCTTAAAAAAAGCGTTTCAGAAGTAAGCCTGCTCACATTGGTGTATCCTTCCCTGTAAATTCCCCGTTTTCAGAGTTATTTGTCATGAAAGAAGTCGAAAAGAACGAAATTAAACGCCTGAGCGACCGCCTGGATCTGATCCGTCACCAGATGGCGGGTCTGTCACTGGTCGATTCCGCCGAGAAGTACGCCGAGCTGGAGAAAGAGACCGCGAAGCTGGAGGCAGAGATCGAGCGCCTGCGCGAAGTAAAAGGTCAGAAGCTGAGCAACGAAGCGCAGAAGCTGATGAACATGCCACACCGCCGCGCAATCACCAAAAAAGAACAGGCTGACATGGGCAAGCTGAAGAAAAGCGTCCGTGGCCTGGTGGTCGTGCACCCGATGACCGAGCTTGGCCGTGAAATGGGCCTGAAAGAGATGACGGGTTTTTGTAAGACCGCATTCTGATTTCATGCCGGGTGGCGCTGCGCTTACCCGGCCTACTCTTTTCCCCTTCGCGTGAATTGGTCCAACCAATTGCGCAATCAATCCTCCCCTGGTTCACAATTCCATTATTTCCGCTCACAAAACCATTGCCACCCCATAACATCTGATTAACCATTCATTGTCATTAACCCTACAACACATCATTGGCAGGACCACTTTTACATAACCTGTGATGCAGAGATGAGCGGAGACTCACCCGCCGCGCAGGTTATCTGGTCCCCAGGAGACCTGCATGAGCCTCTGGCAACAAAACTACGACCCGGCCGGAAATATCTGGCTGTCGAGCCTGATCGCATCGCTTCCAATCCTGTTCTTCTTCTTTGCGCTGATTAAGCTCAAGCTGAAGGGCTACCTTGCCGCGACGTACACCGTTGCCATCGCTCTGCTGGTGGCGCTGTTCTTCTACAAAATGCCGGTCGATCGCGCGCTGGCCTCCGTTGTCTACGGTTTCTTCTACGGTCTGTGGCCAATTGCGTGGATCATCATCGCCGCTGTCTTTGTCTATAAAATTTCGGTGAAAACCGGGCAGTTCGACATCATTCGCTCGTCGATTCTCTCCATCACGCCGGACCAGCGCCTGCAGATGCTGATTGTCGGCTTCTCCTTCGGGGCGTTTTTGGAAGGTGCCGCCGGATTTGGCGCACCGGTCGCCATTACGGCCGCCCTGCTGGTGGGCCTCGGCTTTAACCCGCTTTATGCCGCGGGCCTGTGCCTGATTGTGAATACCGCCCCGGTGGCGTTTGGCGCAATGGGGATTCCGATTCTGGTCGCCGGACAGGTGACCGGGCTGGATAGCTTTGAGATCGGCCAGATGGTGGGTCGCCAGCTGCCGTTCCTGACCATCATCGTGCTGTTCTGGATCATGGCGATTATGGACGGCTGGCGCGGCGTGAAAGAGACGTGGCCTGCTGTAATGGTGGCGGGCGGTTCGTTCGCCATCGCGCAATACCTCAGCTCAAACTTCCTCGGTCCGGAGCTGCCGGACATTATCTCGTCGCTGGTCTCGCTGGTCTGCCTGACCCTGTTCCTGAAACGCTGGCAGCCGGTACGTATTTTCCGCTTCGCCGACATGGGTGCCTCGCAGGTCGATCAAACCCTGGCACGCACGGGCTATACCGCAGGGCAGGTGATCCGTGCCTGGTCACCGTTCCTGTTCCTGACCGCAACGGTAACGCTGTGGAGCATCCCGCCGTTTAAAGCCCTGTTCGCCCCGGGCGGCGCGCTGTACGACATGGTGATTAACATCTCCGTGCCGTTCCTCGACAAAATGGTCGCCCGCATGCCGCCAGTCGTGCATGCCGCCACACCGTATGCCGCGGTCTATAAGTTCGACTGGTTCTCCGCCACCGGGACCGCCATCCTGTTTGCCGCGATCCTTTCCGTGGTGTGGCTGCGCATGAAGCCTGCCGCCGCGGTGCAGACCTTCGCAGCGACGATTAAAGAGCTGATGCTGCCGATTTACTCCATCGGCATGGTGCTGGCGTTCGCGTTTATCTCAAACTACTCCGGCCTGTCATCGACGCTGGCACTGGCGCTGGCCCATACCAGCCACGCCTTCACCTTCTTCTCACCGTTCCTCGGCTGGCTGGGTGTGTTCCTGACCGGGTCAGATACCTCGTCGAACGCCCTGTTTGCTGCACTGCAGGCTACGGCGGCCCAGCAGATTGGCGTGTCGGATGTCCTGCTGGTCGCTGCGAACACCACCGGCGGCGTGACCGGGAAAATGATCTCCCCGCAATCCATCGCCATTGCCTGTGCGGCGGTGGGACTGGTCGGTAAAGAGTCGGATCTGTTCCGCTTTACCGTGAAACACAGCCTGATATTCACCTGCATGGTCGGGGTGATCACCACCCTGCAGGCTTATGTCTTAACCTGGATGATCCCATGATAGTGATGCCCAGACGCCTGTCCGACGAGATAGCCTCTCGCGTACGGGCGCTGATTGAAGAACAACAGCTGGAAGCGGGCATGAAGTTGCCCGCTGAACGCCAGCTCGCCGCCCAGCTTGGTGTATCGCGTAATTCCCTGCGTGAAGCGCTGGCCACGCTGGTCAGCGAAGGGGTACTGGTGAGCCGTCGCGGCGGCGGCACCTTTGTGCGCTGGCAGCATGACGACTGGTCCGAGCAAAACATCGTTCAGCCGCTGAAGACGCTGATGGAAAATGACCCGGACTACAGCTTTGACATCCTCGAAGCGCGTCACGCCATCGAGACCAGCACCGCCTGGCATGCGGCCATGCGGGCAACCGAGGCCGACAAAGAGAAGCTCAAAGCCTGCTTTGAGGCCACGCAAAGCAGCGACCCGGATATCGCCTCCCAGGCTGACGTGCGTTTTCACCTGGCCATTGCCGAAGCGTCGCACAATGTGGTTCTGCTCCAGACCATGCGCGGGTTCTTCGACCTGTTGCAATCCTCTGTCAAACAAAGCCGCCAGCGCATGTACCTGGTTCCGCCGGTGTTTGCCCAGCTGACTGAACAACACGAGGCGGTGCTTAACGCCATTCTGGCCGGTGATGCCGAGGCCGCACGCAAGGCGATGATGGCGCATCTCGGCTTCGTTCACACCACCATCAAACGATTCGATGAAGACCAGGCCCGACAGGCGCGTATTACCCGTCTGCCTGGCGACAGTGATATTTCCAGGGAGAACAAAGCATGATCATTTCAGCAGCCAGTGACTATCGCGCCGCGGCGCAGCGCATTTTGCCCCCGTTCCTGTTCCACTACATCGACGGCGGGGCGTATGCCGAATACACCCTGCGCCGCAATGTGGAAGACTTGTCAGAGGTGGCCCTGCGTCAGCGCGTGCTGAAGAATATGTCTGACCTGCGCCTTGAGACGACGCTGTTCAACGAAACGCTCTCCATGCCGGTCGCCCTCGCCCCCGTCGGCCTGTGCGGTATGTACGCCCGTCGTGGCGAAGTGCAGGCGGCGGCGGCCGCGGATGCCAGGGGTATTCCGTTTACCCTCTCTACCGTCTCCGTCTGCCCGATTGAAGAGGTCGCGCCGACCATCAAGCGTCCGATGTGGTTCCAGCTGTACGTCCTGCGCGATCGCGGTTTTATGCGCAACGCGCTGGAGCGCGCCAAAGCGGCGGGCTGTTCCACGCTGGTCTTTACCGTCGATATGCCAACGCCGGGCGCGCGCTACCGCGACGCCCACTCCGGCATGAGCGGCCCGAATGCCGCTCTGCGCCGCTACTGGCAGGCGGTGACGCACCCGCAGTGGGCGTGGGATGTGGGTCTGAACGGACGTCCGCACGATCTGGGCAATATCTCGGCTTACCTCGGTAAACCGACCGGGCTGGAAGATTACATCGGCTGGCTGGCGAACAACTTCGATCCGTCCATCTCCTGGAAAGACCTGGAGTGGATCCGCGAATTCTGGGACGGCCCGATGGTGATCAAAGGGATCCTCGACCCGGAAGATGCCCGCGACGCGGTACGTTTTGGCGCAGACGGCATTGTGGTCTCAAACCACGGCGGGCGTCAGCTCGACGGTGTGCTCTCCTCCGCACGCGCGCTGCCCGCCATTGCCGATGCGGTGAAAGGCGATATCGCGATTCTGGCCGACAGCGGCATTCGCAACGGGCTGGATGTGGTACGCATGATCGCGCTCGGCGCCGACAGCGTGCTGCTGGGCCGTGCGTATCTGTACGCGCTGGCGACGGCGGGTCAGGCTGGCGTGGCGAACCTGCTTGACCTGATCGAAAAAGAGATGAAAGTCGCGATGACGCTGACCGGTGCGAAAACCATTAGCGAAATCAGCAAAGACTCTCTGGTGCAGGAGTTAAGTCGATTACCGGCGGCGCTGGCTCCCCTTGCGCAGGGAAACGCTGCCTGAATACCCCTCCTGTTAACACCGCTGTTCACGCGCCCGGTTCCCCCTTCGGGCGCTTTTTTTTGCCGGAAATAACACTTGGATAACAAATTGGATAAGAAAATTTGACATATTTGCTCCCTCCGCAATTGTATAGACAAGCAAATACAAGAATACAAAAACAACATCACATCGGAGAGGAGCATATGACGTATTCAGGCAAGGTGGATATTCAGCAGGTGATCGATGAGAGTCCCTTTTCAGGGTTTCACTGGCTTCTTATCGTACTGGGCTTTCTGGTTCTGGCGATCGATGGATTTGATACCGCAGCAATGGGTTACATCGCCCCTACGCTGTCGGCAGAATGGGGGATACATAAACAGGATCTGGGGCCGGTGCTGAGCGCAGCCCTGCTGGGCTTGTCGCTGGGTGCCCTCATTGCAGGCCCGGTATCGGACAAGATGGGGCGCAAGCGCGTGCTGGTCTTCTCCTGCCTGTTCTTCGGCCTTGCAAGCCTGGGCACGGCCTGGGCGCAAACTCTGAATACGCTGACGCTGTGGCGCTTTCTGACGGGCCTTGGCCTCGGTGCCGCAATGCCAAACGCCATCACGCTGATTTCCGAGTTCGCCCCCCAGCGCTGCCGCGCCATGGCGATTAATACCATGTACTGCGGCTTCCCTCTGGGTGCCGCAGGGGGTGGTGCGATCTCTTCGTGGCTTATTCCCCACCATGGCTGGCGAAGCGTGCTGCTGACGGGTGCAATTGCGCCGCTGATTTTGACGCTGCTGCTGGCGCTGTTCTTGCCGGAGTCGGTGAAGTTTCTGGTGCAGCGCGGGAAGGACGTCATGCAGATCCGCCGTATCGCCAGCCGGTTCAGCCGCAATACCCTGGAGAGCGTTACCGGCTTTTTCCTGGCCGAGGAAAAAGTCGCTTCTGAGAAAGGGAGCGTGGCGCAGCTCTTCTCCATGCCCTGGCTGCCCGGCACACTGATGCTGTGGGTCACCTACTTTATGGGGCTGGTGATTTACTACGTCCTGCTGAGCTGGATGCCGACCCTGATGCAGGGGATGGGCTATGCGCTGGCGGAATCCGCCTGGCTCACCTCGCTGTTCACCTTCGGCGGTACCGCAGGCATTCTGCTCGCGGGCTGGATGATGGATCGCTGGGAGGCACACAAAGTGGTCGCGGGTGGCTTTGTGCTGACAATGGGTCTCATTCTGTTACTGGGCATTGAGCATAATCATATCGCCCTGTTTGGCGGGTTGATTTTCCTGATGGGGATCGCGATGAACGGGGCGCAATCGGGCATGCAAACCCTGGCAGCGACTTTTTACCCAACAGAGTGCCGCGCAACGGGTATTGCCTGGATGCAGGGGATCGGCCGCTTTGGCGGCGTGGCGGGAACCATGACCAGCGCTCAGCTGCTTTCCCTGCAGTGGCAGGCGGACAGTATTTTGATGATCCTCAGCGTGCCTGCCCTGGTCGCCGCAGCGGCAACGTGCTACAAAATGCTGCGTTGCCGTGCGCAGGAACCTGGCGTCGCGTAATTCCTCACTTTTCTGCTATTCTGCCCCCGCAATTAAGGGGGCAGCATGCTTAACATCGTTTTATTCGAACCAGAAATTCCGCCGAATACCGGCAATATCATCCGCCTGTGTGCCAACACCGGCTTTCGTCTGCACATCATTGAGCCGATGGGCTTTACGTGGGACGACAAGCGTCTGCGTCGCGCGGGGCTGGATTACCATGAATTTACTGCCGTCGTGCGCCATCATGATTACGCCGCGTTTCTGGAAAGCGAAAAGCCGCAGCGCATGTTCGCCCTGACCACCAAAGGCACGCCAGCGCACAGCGCCGTGAGCTATCAGGACGGTGACTATCTGATGTTTGGCCCGGAAACCCGCGGCCTGCCAGCCACGATTCTGGATGCCCTGCCCGCGGAGCAGAAAATCCGAATTCCGATGATGCCGGACAGCCGCAGCATGAACCTGTCGAACGCAGTGTCGGTGGTGGTGTATGAAGCATGGCGCCAGCTGGGGTACCCGGGCGCCATTCTCAGAAGTTAAATGCCGTCACCATACTCAAACGTATGGTGGATACCGTTGAAGTGCTGATCCATATCCATGGACGGCTTATCGCTGTCTGGTTTGCCGACGATACGCGCCGGTACGCCAGCCGCGGTGGTGTGCGGCGGAACCGGCTGGAGCACAACCGACCCTGCACCAATCTTCGCGCCGCGTCCGACTTCGATATTGCCGAGGATTTTGGCACCCGCGCCAATCATCACCCCTTCACGAATTTTCGGATGGCGATCGCCGCTGGTTTTACCGGTACCGCCAAGGGTAACCGACTGCAGGATCGAAACGTCGTCTTCAATCACCGCCGTCTCACCCACAACAATGCCGGTGGCGTGGTCGAGCATAATTCCACGGCCAATTTTCGCTGCCGGGTGAATATCGACCTGGAAGGTCACGGAGACCTGATTTTGCAGGAAGATTGCCAGCGCGCGGCGGCCTTCATTCCATAGCCAGTGGCCGATGCGATACGCCTGCAGGGCGTGGAAGCCTTTCAGGTATAGCAGAGGCGTAGAGTATTTATCTACCGCCGGGTCACGCGTACGCACGGCCTGAATATCACAGGCGGCAGAGGCGATCATTTCCGGGTCAGCGGCGTATGCCTCCTCCACCACTTCGCGGATGGCGATAGCAGGCATAATCGAGGAGGCCAGCTTGTTGGCGAGCATGTAGCTGAGAGCACTGCCAAGGTTTTCGTGTTTGAGTAGCGTAGCGTGGTAAAAACTGGCCAGCATAGGCTCACAGTCGGCCAGCGCCCGGGCTTCGGCTTTAATATTGTTCCAGACGATATCCAGTTCTTCACACGGCATTGCTTACTCCAGACGATAAATTAATGACCAGCCAGTTCTGCGCTGGCTGGGTCATTCAGGTGACAATGGTTCCGACTACTTACTGCTGCGCTCGTCCTTGCGCGCACGACCTAATAAGGTCAATGCTGCCTCGCGCGCATTTTTTCCGCAATACAATACCTGATAAATTTCCTCGGTTATTGGCATTTCGACACCAAACCGGTGCGCCAATTCGCGGACTTCTTTGGTATTGCGGTAGCCTTCCACCACCTGTCCAATCTTCTCCTGCGCGCTTTTTACATCGCTGCCCTGTCCGAGCATCATGCCAAAGCGGCGGTTACGAGACTGGTTGTCGGTACAGGTCAGCACCAGATCGCCCAGACCCGCCATCCCCATAAAGGTGGCCGGATCGGCGCCCAGCGCCTCGCCAAGACGGGACATCTCGGTTAAGCCGCGGGTAATCAACGCCGTACGGGCGTTGGCGCCAAAGCCAATACCGTCAGACATCCCGGCACCGATAGCAATCACGTTCTTCACCGCACCGCCCAGCTGGACACCGATAAAATCAGGGTTGCTGTAGACGCGGAAGCTCTTGCCACAGTGCAGCAGATGCTGGAGATCGTCGGCGAAAGCCTGGTCAGTCGATGCCAGCGAGATCGCCGTCGGCAGGCCAGCAGCCAGCTCTTTGGCAAAGGTTGGACCGGAGATGACCGCCAGCGGGATCGCATCACCCAGCGCTTCGCGGGCAACGTCCTGCAGCAGGCGTCCGGTTTCCGCTTCAAGACCTTTGGTTGCCCAGACAATACGGGCATCCGGGCGCATCAGCGGCTTAATCTGACGCAGCACTTCGCCAAACACATGGCTCGGGACGACAATCAGAATGTTGCGGCTGGCCGCCAGCGCGGTCGCAAGATCGCTTTCCAGGTGCAGAGAGTCAGGGAACGGAACGTCCGGGAGAAACGCCACATTGCAACGGTCGTGCTGCAGCGTGGCGATATGTTTTGGATCGTGGCCCCACAGGACCACGTCGTGACCATTTCTTGCCAGCGTGATGGCAAGAGCGGTGCCGTATGAGCCGGCACCGATCACAGTCATTGAAGCATTAACAGTGCTCATCAGGCATCCTGATGTTGTTCAGCACCTTCGCCAGCTTGCTGCTGCAGATAGTTCATGAACAGCGCATCAAAGTTAACTGGCGCAAGGTTCAGTTGCGGGAATGTACCGCGAGAAACCAGGCTGGTGATGCATTCGCGCGCATACGGGAACAGGATGTTCGGGCAGTATGCACCCAGGCAATGCGCCATCTGGTTGCCTTCGATGCCGCCGATGGAGAAGATGCCGCCCTGCTGTACTTCACACAGGAACGCGGTTTCTTCGCCCAGAGAGGCGGTCACGGTCACACGCAGTACAACTTCATACACGTCATCTGCCAGTTGGGTAGATGCGGTATCCAGATCAAGTTTAACCTCTGGCTGCCAGTCTTTCTGGAAAACGTGCGGCGCATTTGGCGCTTCAAAAGAGACATCTTTCGTGTAGATGCGCTGGATCTGGAAAATCATTTCATTATTGCTTTGTTCTGACATGGAAAAACCCTTTTTAATTGTCCTAAAGTCTCTTAGCTCAGCAGCGGATCGAGTCCACCACGGGCGTCGAGCGCATACAAGTCATCACAGCCGCCAATGTGCTGCGCATCAATAAAAATCTGCGGAACCGTCGTACGACCACTACGTTGGATCATCTCTTCGCGTTTAACCGCGTCACCGTCGATCGGCAGTTCCTTGAACGTGACGCCTTTGCTGTTCAGCAGCGCTTTCGCACGGTGGCAGAACGGGCACGTCGCTTTGGTGTAGATCTCAATATTGGCCATGACTGAACTCCTTATTTACCGCGAACCAAAGGAAGATTTTCCCCGCTCCAGCCGGAGATCCCTTCTTTCAGTACCGTTACATTTTCGAAGCCCGCTTTATAAAGCGCGCTGGCAGATTCTTGCGCCTGCATACCGGTTGCATCAACAACGATAATTGGCTGGGCTTTGTGTTTTTCAAGCTCACCCACGTTGTTCGCTTTGATTTCAGCTGGCAACAGGTTGATTGCGCCTGCAATGTGACCTTTACGGAAATCGTCACGCTGACGCAGATCGACAACGACGGCATCTTCTTTGTTGATAAGACGCGTCGCTTCACCACGGGTGATAACCTTAATCTTAGACGTCAGGCTCTTAAATGTGGTGAACAGCACAGCAGCCAGCAGGCCAATCCACGCGATGCTCAGAACCGGATGGCGGCTAACGAATTGCATAATTTCTTGCATGGAGGGTAACTACTCCCGACTAAGTGATAAAAAAACCAGGACAGGAGTATACCTGTGCGTTCTGGCAAATACAGCCAGCGACCCTAACCTAATCCATTTTCTGCGGCATGCCACCTAAAAAAATGCCTCAAAATGGTCCGGTCAGCGCCTTGCCCCTGCGCTTTCTTTGATCTTCTGCGGCTATTTGATCGATTCAGCTGTAGTAAAATTACGCAAATTTTGACTCTTGAGCATGAGGTTGTTGCAATGTCGGTTTCTAAAAAACCTATGGTACTGGTGATTCTGGATGGCTATGGCTACCGTGAAGACAGCCAGGATAACGCTATTTTCAGCGCAAAAACCCCGGTGATGGATGCGCTGTGGGCGAAACGTCCCCATACCCTGATCGACGCATCCGGTCTGGAAGTCGGTCTGCCTGACCGCCAGATGGGCAACTCCGAAGTCGGTCACGTTAACCTGGGCGCGGGCCGTATCGTCTATCAGGACCTGACCCGTCTGGATGTCGAAATCAAAGAACGCACCTTCTTCGCGAACCCGGTTCTTTGCGGCGCGGTAGATAAAGCCGTTGCGGCAGGTAAAGCCGTTCACATCATGGGCTTGCTTTCCGCGGGCGGTGTTCACAGCCACGAAGATCACATCATGGCGATGGTTGAACTGGCCGCCGAGCGCGGTGCAGAAAAAATCTATCTGCACGCCTTCCTGGATGGTCGCGATACGCCACCGCGCAGCGCAAAAGGCTCTCTGCAAGCCTTCGAAGAGAAATTTGCCACACTGGGCAAAGGCCGCGTCGCCTCCATCATTGGTCGTTACTACGCCATGGACCGCGACAACCGCTGGGATCGCGTTGAACAGGCCTATGACCTGATGACCCTGGCAAAAGGTGAGTTCCAGTTCCCGACGGCCGTTGAAGCCCTGGAAGCCGCATACGCACGTGATGAAAACGATGAATTCGTGAAAGCGACCGTGATTCGTGCTGAAGGCCAGCCCGATGCCGCCATGGAAGATGGCGATGCGCTGATCTTCATGAACTTCCGCGCTGACCGCGCGCGTGAAATCACCCGTGCTTTCGTCAACAGCGACTTCGACGGTTTTGCCCGTAAGAAAGTGGTAAACCTCGACTTCATCCAGCTGACCGAATACGCGGCAGACATCAAAGCCCCATGCGCGTATCCACCAGCCTCGCTGGCTAATACCTTCGGCGAGTGGATGGCGAAGAATGACAAAACGCAGCTGCGTATTTCCGAAACCGAAAAATATGCGCACGTGACCTTCTTCTTTAACGGCGGCGTGGAAGAGCCGTTCAAAGGTGAAGAGCGCATTCTGATCAACTCACCGAAAGTCGCGACTTACGATCTGCAGCCAGAGATGAGCTCTGCTGAGCTGACTGAAAAACTGGTCGCGGCCATCAAGAGCGGCAAGTACGACACCATCATCTGTAACTACCCGAATGGCGACATGGTCGGTCATACCGGCGTGATGGAAGCCGCCGTGAAAGCGGTTGAAGCACTGGATCACTGCGTTGAGCAGGTTGCAAAAGCGGTTGAGTCCGTAGGCGGTCAGTTGCTAATCACCGCTGACCACGGTAACGCGGAACAGATGCGCGACCCGGCAACGGGCCAGGCGCATACCGCTCACACCAACCTGCCTGTTCCGCTGATTTATGTCGGTGATAAATCACTGAAAGCAGTGGAAGGCGGCAAGCTTTCTGACATCGCGCCAACCATGTTGTCGCTGATGGGTATGCCGATCCCTGAAGAGATGACTGGTAAGCCGCTGTTCATCGTGGAATAATCCCTCCCCATGAGGGGAAAGGCGATTTTTTCAATCACATGGGTCGTGAAGCCGCTTAGGTTATCAGTCAGACCCCTGCTTTGCGCCAGCGCACTCAGCGCTGGCGTATTGCTGTGCGCCGCATCCGCCCACGCGGACGATCGCGACCAGTTGAAATCCATTCAGGCGGATATCGCCGCTAAAGAGCGTGCGGTACGCCAGCAACAACAGCAACGTTCCGCCCTGCTCGCCCAGCTTAAGCAGCAGGAAGAAGCTATTTCGGCCGCAGCCCGTAAGCTCCGTGAAACGCAAGATACCCTCGCTCAGTTGAATAAACAGATCGACGAGATGAACGCGTCGATTGCCAAACTGGAGCGCCAGCGTGATGCACAGGAGCGCAATCTTGCCGCACAGCTTGATGCCGCTTTCCGACAGGGTGAACACACCGGCCTTCAGTTAATCCTCAGCGGTGAAGAGAGCCAGCGCGGTCAGCGTCTGCAGGCCTACTTCGGTTATCTGAACCAGGCGCGTCAGGAGACCATTGCGCAGTTGAAACAGACGCGTGAAGAGGTCTCCACCCAAAAAGCTGAGCTTGAAGAGAAGCAGAGTCAGCAGCAGACGTTGCTCTACGAACAAAAAGCGCAGCAGGCGAAACTTGAGCAGGCCCGTAACGAGCGCAAGAAAACCCTTTCCGGTCTTGAGTCCTCCATTCAGCAAGGTCAGAGCCAGCTGAGTGAAATGCGTGCCAACGAATCAAAACTGCGTAACAGTATCGCCCGTGCCGAAGCCGCGGCGAAAGCGCGTGCCGAAAAAGAGGCCCGCGAGGCACAGGCTGTCCGCGACAAGCAGCAGGAAGCCTCCCGCAAAGGTACCACCTACAAGCCAAGCGAAAGCGAACGTTCCCTGATGTCGCGTACCGGCGGTCTGGGTTCCCCACGCGGTCAGGCCTACTGGCCCGTTCGCGGTACACTTCTGCATCGTTATGGCGAACAGCTGCAGGGTGAGCTACGTTGGAAAGGGATCGTTATCGGTGCGTCTGAAGGTAGTGAAGTGAAAGCCATTGCCGATGGACGAGTGATTCTGGCCGACTGGCTGCAGGGTTACGGTCTTGTGGTAGTGGTTGAGCACGGTAAAGGCGACATGAGTCTTTACGGCTACAATCAGAGCGCACTGGTCAGCGTTGGCACACAGGTGCGCGCAGGCCAACCCATCGCCCTTGTGGGCAGCAGTGGCGGTCAGGGCCGCCCGTCACTCTATTTCGAAATTCGTCGTCAGGGTCAGGCGGTCAATCCACAGCCGTGGTTGGGAAGATAAGTTTTGCTTCAATTTCGTCGAATGGTTCTCTCCGTCGTCAGCGCGCTGGCGCTGGCTGCACCGGTATACGCAGGTAAACTCGCGATTGTGATTGATGACTTCGGTTATCGTCCGCACTATGAAAATCAGGTGCTGGCGATGCCGCCAGCCATCTCTGTCGCCGTCCTTCCGAATGCGCCTCACGCCCGTGAGATGGCGACTAAAGCCCACAACAGCGGACATCAGGTCCTCATCCATCTGCCGATGGCACCGCTCAGTAAACAGCCGCTGGAAAAAGATACGCTTCGTCCGGATATGAGCAGCGATGAGATCGAGCGCATCATCCGTGACGCTTACAACAACGTGCCGTATGCCGTTGGCCTGAACAACCATATGGGTAGCGCGATGACCTCCAGCCTGTACGGCATGCTAAAAGTGATGCGGGCGCTGGAACGCTACAACCTCTACTTCCTCGACAGCATGACCATCGGCAACAGCCAGGCGATGCGTGCCGCTCAGGGAACGGGGGTGAAGGTGATCAAGCGCAAGGTGTTCCTGGATGATACTCAGAACGAGGCCGACATTCGCGCGCAGTTCAATCGCGCCGTGCAGCTCGCCCGACGCAATGGTTCAGCCATTGCCATCGGCCACCCGCATCCTTCTACGGTGCGCGTTTTACAACAGATGTTGCCGACCTTGCCTCCAGATATCACACTGGTACGTCCGAGCGATCTGCTCAATGAGCCGCAGGTCGATACGTCTCGCCCGGGTAGTGCACAACCACCCGCAACGCAGCCGCGTAACCCGTTCCGTGGCGTGAAGAATTGCAAGCTGAAACAACCGCCTGAACCGGTGCATGCAACCCGCTTCTTCGCGGTCATCAGCGAAAGCGTGAGCCAGAGTACGCTGGTGCAATACTTCCAGCACCAGTGGCAGGGATGGGGTAAGAAAGTATCAGTGAGCCATTCTCAGTGACAGGCGATTAAGGTAGAAAAATGCCGCAGCGACACAAAATTCTGCTCCTCGATACCGGTAAAGAATGGGGAGGAGGCACCAACAGTATGCTCGAACTTCTGAAGCGCATTAACCGCGAAAAGTTCGATATTACCTGTTGTTTTTACAGTGACTACAGCCGGGCCGAAGGGCAAACCATCGGCCAGGTGCTGAACAGTATTGGCATTCCCTTAATTGTCATCCCTCAACATAAGCAGCCCGCATGGGCGAAGATTGCCAAAGAATTGGGACGTAGCCTGCTGTTTTTCTCCCGCAGCGCCCGGAAGGCATTTACACGTCATGTTGATACGCTCTGGCGTATTCGACCCAACGTTAGCAAAATCGAGACGATTTTCAGGGATGGCGGTTTCGATACACTTTATATGAACAACCAGCCGGGCTCTAACGAAGAGGGTTATCTGGCAGGTGCAAACGTGCATGCGCGGATAATCCAGCACTGTCGAATTGAACCTGTTTTGACCCCGCCGCTGGTGAAGCTGGTGAATACCCATGCCACAAAAATCATCGCCGTCTCACATGGCGTAGAACGCGTGTTAGTTCAGCATGGGGTCCGACCCGAGCTGTGTACGACGGTCAACAATGCCATCGACATCCATCAGCCTTTACCCGACCGACGCGCGATGCGTAATCGCCTGAACATTGATGACGACACGTTCGTGTTCGGCAGCATTGGCTCATTAATCCCTCGCAAAGCAAACCACCACACGCTGGAAGCGCTGGCACAGTTCAACCAGAAACATCCCGAGGCGAGGTGGAAGATGGTGCTGGTCGGTGAGGGGGCTGAACGCGGTGCGTTGGCGGCACAAGCTGATGCGCTGGGTATTGCTGAGCATGTGATTTTCACCGGTTTCCAGAACACGCCTTTTGACTACCTCGCGACCTTTGACGCGTTTATTCTGGCCTCGCAGAGCGAAGGCTTGCCCCGCGTCGTGCTGGAAGCGATGCTGCTGAATATCCCCGTCATTGGCTCCAAGGTGACCGGCACGGCAGAATTGATCGATCATGCATCGACCGGGCTGCTTTTCCCGTGGAGCGATGTGTCGCAACTTGCTCAACACCTGGATAATATCTGGCAGGATCCCGATCTGCGCACCCGGCTCGCCGCCGCTGCGCATCAGAATGTCTGCAACGTGTATGCCATTGAAAGCTATGTTAACGGTGTCGAGGCCGTTCTTGGCGCGCAATAACCAAACGAGAAGAACATGTTTAAATTCCTGAATGCTCGCTACCGCCACATCACCGGGCGACATAACATTCCCTACGCTTCCCTTCCGGTCACGCGCGATCTCGTGGCGGTTGACTCTATCGTGATCCCTTGCACCGGTGCGGATTTCGTCGAAGAGGCGTTATTGTCCGCGACCTTTGCAGAGCGATATGCCACCGACGTCAGCGAGATTGTGATTGTCAGCGATCAACCAGAATCCGCGTTTGGCAATCTGCCGCCGAAAACCCGCATAGTGACCCTCGACCTGCCAAAACGTGAAGAAGGTTATCGCTACAAGCAGATCTACCTTAGCCGCCTGGTGAAGCTTAATGCCCCGCTGCAGGCGCGAGGTGAAGGCGTATTGATGATCGATTCCGATCTCAACCTGCTGAAGATGCCAGAAATCAACATGGCCGAGATGCACATCTACTCCAGCTTCCGCCAGGGCAAAATGATTGCCAAGCTGGACGGCGCGCCAGCGGAGAAAGTCCCGGCGTATTACAAAGAGACGGTGCGCCCGTATCTGGTTGATCATGTTAACGGTGCGTTTCTTGCGGCCACTAAAAAGACCTGGCGCCGTATCTGCCCGCTGTGGCTCACGCTGTTCCAGGATACCTGGGAACTGATGGAAGACACGCAACCGCCGACGGATCAGCTGCCGCTCGCCGCGCTACTGGACATGCTGGATTTAAAAACGGTTAACCTGGGCGACTGGATGAACTGGCCGGTGTCCAAGAAGATTGGCGGACAGGAAGCCGTTGTGCCGAAAGAGGTGATTGGTGCGCACGGTGGTTTTCCGCTCTCAGAATGGCAAAAGTATCTTGAATCACCTGAAAACAAACTGTTGTTCAAAGGTCAGGACTATACCCGCAAGGTGCGTTACCTGACGGACGAAGAGAAAAAAAATCAGTAAAAAAAGGGGCCGCTGGCCCCTTTTTGATTACTTATCCCAGCTCAGGATCACTTTCCCAGACTGGCCTGAACGCATCGCGTCAAAGCCTTTCTGGAACTCATCAACTGAGAAGCGGTGAGTAATAATCGGGGACAGATCCAGACCTGACTGAATTAATGCCGCCATCTTGTACCAGGTTTCGAACATTTCACGGCCATAAATGCCTTTGATGAACAGCCCCTTGAAGATGACCTTGTTCCAGTCGATAGACATATCTGACGGCGGAATACCCAACATCGCGATACGGCCACCGTGATTCATGGTGTCGAGCATGGTGCGGAACGCCGGTGGCGCACCGGACATCTCCAGACCTACGTCAAAGCCTTCGGTCATGCCCAGCTCTTCCATCACGTCGGTCAGACTCTCTTTGGAAACATCCACCGCGCGGGTGACGCCCATTTTACGCGCCAGCGACAGACGGTATTCGTTCACGTCGGTGATCACCACGTTACGCGCGCCCACATGCTTCGCCACGGCTGCCGCCATAATGCCAATGGGGCCCGCGCCAGACACCAGCACATCCTCACCCACCAGGTCGAAGGAGAGTGCCGTGTGTACCGCGTTACCGAACGGGTCAAAGATGGAGGCCAGATCGTCAGAGATATTGTCCGGGATTTTGAACGCGTTAAACGCCGGGATCACCAGGTATTCCGCGAAGCAGCCCGGGCGGTTTACGCCCACGCCAATGGTATTACGGCACAGGTGCGTACGCCCGCCGCGGCAGTTGCGGCAGTGGCCGCAGGTGATATGGCCTTCACCGGAGACGCGGTCGCCAATCTGGAAGCCTTTGACTTCCTGACCAATGCCAACCACTTCACCCACATATTCGTGACCGACAACCATCGGGACCGGAATGGTTTTCTGTGACCACTGATCCCAGTTGTAGATGTGAACGTCAGTACCGCAGATGGCGGTTTTACGAATTTTGATCAGCAGATCGTTATGACCGACTTCCGGCTCCGGCACGTCGGTCATCCAAATCCCTTCTTCCGCTTTCAGTTTGGATAACGCTTTCATCACACGTCCTCAGGCAATTACGCCCAGCTGTTTGCCGATGCGGGTAAAGGCTTCCACCGCACGTTCAATTTGTTCAGGCGAATGCGCCGCAGACATCTGGGTGCGGATACGCGCCTGGCCTTTTGGTACCACCGGGAAGAAGAACCCGGTGACATAAATCCCTTCTTTCTGCAGTTCACGAGCAAATTGCTGCGCCACGACCGCATCACCCAGCATCACCGGGATGATGGCGTGATCGGCACCGGCCAGGGTGAAACCTGCGGCGCTCATTTTTTCACGGAACAGACGGGCGTTCGACCACAGGCGATCGCGCAGCCCCGCGCCGGACTCCACCATCTCCAGTACCTTGATGGAGGCGGCAACAATGGCCGGCGCCAGGGAGTTGGAGAACAGATACGGGCGGGAGCGCTGACGCAGCCATTCAACCACCTCTTTACGCGCAGCGGTATAACCACCGGACGCGCCGCCGAGCGCTTTGCCCAACGTACCGGTGATGATATCCACGCGGCCCATCACGTCACAGTATTCGTGGGAACCGCGGCCATTTTCGCCGACAAAACCGACCGCGTGAGAGTCATCGACCATGACCAGCGCGTCGTATTTATCCGCCAGGTCACAGACACCTTTCAGGTTAGCGATCACACCGTCCATGGAGAACACGCCGTCGGTGGCGATCAGCACGTGGCGAGCACCCGCTTCACGGGCCTCTTTCAGGCGCGCTTCCAGTTCAACCATGTCGTTGTTGGCGTAGCGGAAACGCTTCGCTTTACACAGGCGTACGCCGTCGATGATGGAGGCGTGGTTCAGGGCGTCGGAGATAATCGCATCTTCTGCGCCAAGCAGGGTCTCAAACAGACCGCCGTTGGCGTCGAAGCAGGAGGAGTAGAGAATCGCGTCTTCCATTCCAAGGAAGCTCGCCAGCTTTTGCTCAAGCTGCTTGTGGCTATCCTGGGTACCGCAAATAAAGCGTACGGAGGCCATACCGAAACCGTGAGTATCCATGCCGTTTTTCGCTGCGGCAATCAGCTCAGGGTGATTCGCAAGACCTAAGTAGTTGTTCGCACAAAAGTTGATCACATGGCTGCCGTCGGCAACGGTGATGTCCGCCTGCTGAGCAGACGTGATAATACGCTCTTCCTTGAACAACCCTTCCGCACGTGCGGTGTCGAGGTCGCTGTTTAACTGTTTGTAAAAATCACCACGCATTGCAATTCTCCAGACTCGGCAAATTTCGGGACATATTACCCAAACCTATAGTTCATGACGAGATGACGCAGTATCTCTTGTCGTTTTTGCAGCATAAATCACGTGTACCCCTACCGCATATCGGTGAATGGCTGAAGACAGGGCATTGTGATGATATGATAGAAACATTAGCGTTCGGGATTGTCCCCGGACTCCACACTTCAAAGGTTACCGTTATGATCATCGTTACCGGCGGCGCAGGCTTTATCGGCAGCAATATTGTTAAGGCTCTCAATGACAAAGGCATCACCGACATCCTGGTGGTGGACAACCTGAAAGATGGCACCAAGTTCGTTAACCTGGTGGATCTGAACATCGCTGACTACATGGATAAAGAAGACTTCCTTATCCAGATTATGGCAGGTGAAGAGTTTGGCGAGATTGAAGCCATTTTCCACGAAGGTGCGTGCTCATCCACCACCGAGTGGGACGGCAAGTACATGATGGACAACAACTATCAGTACTCCAAAGAGATCCTTCACTACTGCCTGGAGCGTGAAATTCCGTTCCTGTACGCCTCTTCTGCTGCCACCTACGGCGGGCGTACCTCAGACTTCATCGAATCCCGCGAATACGAGCAACCGCTGAACGTCTACGGTTACTCCAAATTCCTGTTCGACGAATACGTGCGTCAGATTCTGCCAGAAGCGAACTCCCAGATTGTCGGCTTCCGTTACTTCAACGTCTACGGGCCGCGCGAAGGGCACAAAGGCAGCATGGCGAGCGTGGCATTCCACCTGAATACCCAGCTGAATAATGGCGAAAGCCCGAAACTGTTCGAAGGCAGCGACGGCTTTAAGCGCGACTTCGTCTACGTGGGCGATGTGGCTGCAGTCAACCTGTGGTTCTGGGAAAACGGTGTGTCCGGCATCTTCAACCTGGGGACTGGCCGCGCGGAATCCTTCCAGGCAGTGGCAGACGCGACGCTGGCGTACCACAAAAAAGGCAGCATTGAGTACATTCCGTTCCCGGATAAGCTGAAAGGCCGCTACCAGGCGTTCACCCAGGCAGACCTGACTAACCTGCGTAAAGCTGGCTACGACAAGCCGTTCAAGACCGTTGCCGAAGGCGTAACGGAATATATGGCCTGGCTGAACCGCGACGCGTAAGTATGAGAATTCTGGTGATCGGCCCGTCATGGGTGGGCGACATGATGATGTCGCAAAGTCTCTATCGCACGCTCAAGGCGCGCTATCCCCAGGCGATGATCGACGTGATGGCACCCGCGTGGTGCCGTCCGCTGTTATCGCGTATGCCGGAAGTGAACGAGGCGATCCCGATGCCGCTCGGCCACGGTGCGCTGGAAATCGGCGAACGCCGCAAGCTCGGCCATAGCCTGCGCGAGAAGCGCTACGATCGCGCGTATGTCCTGCCGAACTCTTTCAAATCTGCCTTAGTGCCCTTCTTTGCGGGTATTCCGCACCGTACCGGCTGGCGCGGTGAAATGCGCTACGGCCTGCTGAACGACGCGCGGGTGCTGGACAAAGAGGCCTGGCCGCTAATGGTGGAGCGCTACGTGGCTCTGGCCTACGACAAAGGCGTGATGCGCAGTGCGAAAGATCTGCCGCAGCCGCTGCTCTGGCCGCAGCTTCAGGTTAATGACGGCGAGAAATCCCAGACCTGCAACGCGTTTGGTCTTTCGTCTGAACGCCCGATGATTGGCTTCTGCCCTGGTGCGGAGTTCGGTCCGGCAAAACGCTGGCCGCACTATCACTATGCGGAGCTGGCAAAACAGCTGATCGACGAAGGCTATCAGATTGTGCTGTTTGGCTCGGCAAAAGACCACGAAGCAGGCAATGAAATTCTCGCCACGCTCAGCACAGAGCAGCAGGCCTGGTGCCGAAACCTGGCCGGGGAAACGCAGCTCGAACAAGCTGTTATTCTGATCGCCGCCTGTAAAGCCGTGGTGACCAATGATTCCGGCCTGATGCACGTCGCTGCCGCGCTGGACCGCCCGCTGGTCGCGCTGTATGGTCCAAGCAGCCCGGACTTCACGCCGCCGCTGTCGCACAAAGCGCGCGTCATTCGCCTGATTACCGGCTACCACAAGGTGCGCAAAGGCGATGCCGCAGAAGGCTATCACCAGAGCCTGATCGACATCACGCCGCAGCGTGTTCTCGAAGAACTCAACGAACTGCTGTTGAGCGAAGAAGGGTAACGGATGCGGGTATTGATCGTTAAAACCTCCTCTATGGGTGATGTTCTGCATACGCTGCCTGCGCTGACGGACGCGATGCAGGCCATTCCGGGCATCCGTTTTGACTGGGTGGTGGAAGAAGGCTTCGCGCAGATCCCTACCTGGCATGAAGCAGTAGACCGCGTGATCCCGGTGGCCATTCGCCGCTGGCGCAAAGCATGGTTCTCCACACCGATTAAAACCGAGCGCACCGCCTTCCGCGAAGCGGTTCAGGCGCAGCGTTACGACGCGATCATCGACGCGCAGGGGCTGGTGAAAAGCGCCGCGCTGGTGACGCGTCTGGCACACGGCGTAAAGCATGGCATGGACTGGCACTCCGCCCGCGAGCCGCTGGCGAGCCTGTTCTATAACCGTCGCCACCGTATTGCAAAACAACAGCACGCGGTGGAGCGTACCCGTGAACTGTTTGCCAAGAGTCTTGGCTATGTAAAACCGGAATCCCAGGGCGACTACGCCATTGCGCAGCACTTTTTGCGCAATACAGACCCCTGTACTCAGCCTTATCTTGTCTTCCTCCATGCCACAACGCGCGACGATAAACACTGGCCGGAAACGCACTGGCGAAGACTGATTGAACTAATGCAACCTACCGGGATCCATATTAAACTGCCCTGGGGCGCTGAACATGAGCGACAGCGTGCAGAACGTCTGGCCTCCGGTTTTTCGCACGTTGAGGTATTGCCAAGACTCACGCTGGCGCAGGTGGCCGCAGAACTGGCGGGGGCGAATGCCGTCGTTTCCGTGGATACAGGATTAAGCCATTTAACCGCAGCGCTGGATCGCCCGAATATTACGATATTCGGCCCGACCGATCCGGGTCTGATTGGGGGCTACGGTAAAAACCAGCACCAGATGGTCAGCCCAACGCAACACACGAAGGATATTAGCGCAGATGCTATTTTTTCATTTTTACAGGGCAGCCATCGGCTTTCTGACAGGGATATTTAACCCATGAGTTATGTATTTCTGCTGATTTTACTCTTTCCGGTGAAACTCATCCGAAAGCTGTTTCGCAAAGACACAGGTAAAAACCTGGTTATTCAGACAGCAAAAATCGGCGATTTTGTTAATGCAACGCCTCTTCTGGCATACCTGCAAAAAAGCGACGTACTTATTAGTCGCAGCGTAGGTGCACTGGCGAAGCATGATGAGACGATCGACGAGATTTTTTTCATCGAACAGCATAAGCGTAACCTGTGGCGAAAGCTCTGCTTTGCCTGCCGGATCATGAACCGCTATGACAATGTGTATCTTCTGCAGCCTAACAGCGTAAATCTTTTTTTTGCCTCCGTTTGTAACGCCAAAAACAAACAGTTCTTAAGCACATACACACGCAGGTGGTATCACGGAATTTTCTATGCAACGGCAGACGGTACCGTTGAACACGGCAAAAAGACATTGTCGGTGACGAACTATCTCAAGCTTGCCGACCGCACGCTGACCTGGAAAGACTCACCAAAGCACGCCACCAGACCACTTTTTAAACCCGCGACATATCCGGCAATCCTTGATAAACCCGGCGTGATCCGCATTGGCATCAGTATTGCCGCAGGAAATAAAGCGAAAACCGTCCCGCCGGGCATCTGGAAGCGGATTGCCGATCATCTCGCCGACCTGCCCTGCGAGTTTTATGTGTTTGGCGCCCCGAACGAACAATCGTGGATGGATGATATCACCCGCGCGTATGGCGAATTGCCCAACTTCATCAATCTGATTGGCAAAATTTCGCTTGAAGAACTCCCGTGGGCCATTTCAAAAATGGATTGTTATATCGCGTCCGACTCAGGAAATGTCTACGTTGCCGACGCGGTGGACGTGCCGGTAATCTTACTGTTTGGACCCTGTTGCCACTATGAACAGCGTCCGCTTGGCAACGTACTGCTGGTTGGGAATGATGACAATATTTGCTCGTATGTTTTTGAGACTCGCTATTACTTCTCACAAAGCCGGGAAGAACTCTTCTCTGTAACAGATAAATCGCTGGACAACATTAGACATTTCATTTGCGCGTTACCAACGGCTAACGCGGCCGCATATACCGTTGATGCCCAGGGAAACTAATTGTTATGGCTTTTCTAAGCATCATTATTGCCGCACATAACGCCCAGGACACGCTTGACGCAACGCTACAAAGCCTGCAAAACGCGATTGATAATGCGGGCGATGATGTAGAAATCATTATCTTTAATGACAGTTCCAATGATTCCACACAGGATATTATTGAGACGTGGTTGCCAAAGCTTCCGAATGCGCAATCCCGATACGTTGAGTACCGTAACGTCGGTCATGTTCGAAACAGCGCACTCTCTCTGGCGTCAGGTGAGTACATTACCATGCTGGATAGCGATGACCGATTGAAACCGGGCAGCATCCGTGACGCCGTGGCATTTCTGCAAGCACAGCGGCCTGATATGCTCCTGACGCGCCTGCTGGAAATACGCGATACGCATAAAATCACCGCTGACTGGCAGGGGTTCTCTCCCGTTGCTTTATCACAACACCAGGCAATAACGCGTTTCCTTCAGCATAAAGACTTTCAGGCGCACCTCATCGGGCAATTCGTTCATCGGAAGCTGTACGAAAACAACCCGATCCCTTCAATGGTCTGTTATGAAGATTTCGCCGTGTTTCCCGGCATGTTGATGCAATCGAGTAAAATAGTCTTCCAGCGGAAGGGGCACTATTATTACATCAAACGTAACGATAGTTTATCGAGCCGTCTTGACACCAGTAAAATCGCTACGCTTGTAGAATGCACATTACAGATGGAAAAGATATTCCCGCAATCATTCAGGCATCTCATCAATTGCCACTGGTTTGATATTTACAGCAACCACCGGCAACATCTGACCGACGTGCAACTCAAATTGGTTGAACAGCGGGTAAAAAGACTCTATTCGTTCTTTTTTTTCTTCTCCAGCGATGTTCGTTTCAGCTACAAAAAAAGGGTTATTGAGGCATTATGGAAAAAGTAAAACTGCGGCTCTATCAACTGACGCTTATTTTGAGCCTCATTTCGCTTGCGCTGGCGTTACTGAGCTCAGGGAAACAGCGTGAATTCTTCTATATTGCGGTTTATGCCAGCATTATCGGCCTGGCGTGCGAATATAAAAAAATCACCCTTCGTCCCTTTTCGATTGCGCTACCCATTTTGCTGATTGGGTTGCTCAATCTTATCTGGTATATGGCCTATGAATATCATAACGAAGGCTTGAACGCTTATAGCGATTACCTTGGCGCCAGCAAGAAATTGATTTTGGCGAGTATTCTCGTTTTCTATCTTGACCGGTTCAAATCTTATATTGATAAAACAGCCTTCCTGAAATATTTCTTGTATGCCTCTGGTGCAGGATTTGTCCTTGCTACTGGTTATGGCTTATGGCAAGCGTCACAGGGTATGGAACGTGTTGAGATGGCCATCAATCGTCCAACCGTGTCGGCCTATGTTTACTCCGTACTGTCACTGGCGTTTGTATACAGCCTTTATCTTCAGAAAAACAGAAAGCTGTATGTGGCCGCAGGGCTCACCATCTTGATCTCTTATTTCGTCATCCTTTTGACGGCTACGCGCGCCGCAATGGGATTATATTTGCTTCTGGCGATTGTACTCACACTCTACCACTTCAGAAGAATCCATCTGAAATCAACGCTGATTTTCTTATGTATTGTGGCAGGTATAGTGGTTGTGAGTTACAAGCCGTTAATTCTGCCTAAGATACAACAAACACAATCTGAAATAGAACGTTATCAAAAAGGATATGACGCCACCTCACTCGGTGCACGTTTTTCTATGTGGATTATTGGTGCTCAAAACGGACTTGCCCACCCCATGGGGCAGTCAGTCGAAGACCGCGAAGTCTGGTCACAGCAATATGTGAAAAATGGACATCCACATCTCGCGGCAGCGCTTGAATTTACCCGGATTCATCTGCACAACGAGTTCATTGAAAAATACTCTCTTCAGGGGATCCCTGGGCTGGTAATATTATTCTTTTTCTATATCTCGATGATCGTGTACGCACTTAAAAATAAAAATGGTCTGCTGCTGACGACCATGCTTCTTTTATTGCTCTATGGTCTGACGGACGTCATTTTGTTGAGCTCAGAGGCGCTCATCTTCTTTGTCACCGTGTTTGCGCTGAGTACACTCTTTTCACAAACCAGACAACGCCAGTAAGTGATAATGCCCGCCATGCGGGCATTATTTTTTCTTGTGTTGATAAAACTCCGCCAGCGTCATCCCCACCGTCTTGTCGGATAACCAGCTAAACAGCGCTTCCAGATCCTGGTATAACCCCTCGATCGCCGCCTCGTCCTTAAACGTAGGACTGCCCCCGGGCATAAATTCCGACGAATGGAGCATAAACTCGACGTAATCATTTCCCTGAGAAAGGCATTGCTGCGCAACCTCAATCATCTGCGACGCATTACCACCCGTCGGACGTAACCAGTTCACAGAAGGTGAGCGGTATTTACCACGAAGACGATCGTAACCCTGTTTGATCGTGTTCAGCCAGGCAGGATGTTTATACTGAATGCTCATCGGCACTTCGAGTAAAGGGCTCGTGCCCGCCCGGGAAATGTCGTTAACGTCAATAAAGTAGGCACGGTCCGGAAAATGTTGGTAATCCGTCCCACCATGGCCTTGCGGAGCCCCTTCGCATTGCGCCAGTTCACTCGCGGCGTCACCGAGCAATCAACCTGATACCCCAGTTCAATCAGTAGCCTGGCATAACGGCTATCAAACGCCCAGCGCCCGGCGCGGTGGCTTAACATTTTGGTCTGGAACGTCTCTTCCAGCAGGCGGGTCATGAACAGCACTTTCTCGCGCATCACCTCGTCTGAAAATTCAATCAAATAAGGCTGCCAGCGCCAGTCATCGCCCGTGAGATCGTGCTCAGGCGGGCTATTCCATGCGTGGAGGTGCATGCCCACCTCCCCCTGGCCGCGAGCGATCACGTCCCTGGCGAAGTCGATGAAAACGGGCTCGATCGCCATCTCATAGTTTGTCAGCCACACGGGCTTAAAGCCGAAACGTTCACACAGCGTCTGGAACCGGGCCAGATAGCGCGCGTTTTCCGTTTTAATGACGCGGTGATTCTGCCAGAGATTATCGCCCTCAGTATCAATAGTGATGATAAACGCGGGTTTTTTCATAATGAGTCCGCAAGACAGGGAAGTTAGCGCTATGTTACGCACTCTCCAAACCATCAGTAAACCCTTGCAGGGAAATTCCTGAGATTATGGAGAAAGAGTGCAAGTCGCTATCAGGTCTATTAGAATTGCCAACAGTACAACGCCGATAAGATGATGATGAATAACTTACCTGACACGCCTGATTTGCGCATTTTACTGATCAAACTCCGCCATCATGGCGATATGTTATTGACCACCCCCGTCATTGATTCATTACGTCAACAATGGCCACACGCGCAAATTGATGTGCTCTTGTATGAAGAAACGCGCGACATGCTCGCCGCGCATCCGGCAATTGGCACCATTTATGGAATCGATCGTAAATGGAAGCACCTGGGCACACTCAAGCATCTACAGAAAGAGTGGCAGTTGCTGTGTGCGTTAAGGAAGCAACATTATCATCTGGTGATTAACCTTGCCGATCAGTGGCGTAGCGCTATTGTCACTCGCTTCACCGGCGCGCCGGTTCGTCTCGGATTTGCCTTTAACAAACGCAACAATGCATTCTGGCGTTTTTGTCTCAGCGATTTAGTCTCCGTTGCAAATCACCAGTCTCTGCACACCGTCGAGCAAAACCTCTCCATTCTGTCTCCATTACAGGTCGCAGCGCAGCCCGCCGTCACCATGGCCTACAGCGCAGATGACTGGCACTTCGCCCGCCAACAGCTGGAGAAAAAGGGTGTAAGTGATAACTATATCGTGATTCAGCCAACATCCCGCTGGTTCTTCAAATGCTGGGATGAAGACAAAATGGCGCAAACGATTACAGCGCTGCAGCAAGATGGGCATACCGTCGTACTCACGGCCGGGCCGGATAAAAAAGAGATGGCGATGATCGATCGCATTCTCGCCGCGTCCCCGAAGACCGGCGTCGTCTCGCTGGCCGGTCAATTAACGCTGCGCCAGCTTGCAGCGCTGATCGATCATGCCTGCCTGTTCATTGGGGTTGATTCGGTTCCGATGCATATGGCCGCCGCGCTGCAGACGCCCTGCGTGGCACTCTTTGGCCCTTCCAAACTGACGTTTTGGTCTCCGTGGCAGGTCAACGGCGACGTTATCTGGGCTGGCGACTTCGGCCCGCTCCCCGATCCGGACGCCATTGATACCAACACTAAAGAGCGCTATCTCGACGCCATTCCCGTGGATGCTGTCGTCTCTGCTGCAAAGAGATATCTGTCATGAAACACCATCGTCTGGCTATTGTGCGCCAAAAATATCGTCCTGATGGCGGAGCGGAACGGTTCGTCTCCCGCGCGCTCACCGCGTTAAGCAACCAAAATCTTGAGCTGAATGTCATCACCCGTGAATGGCAGGGAGAAAAGCAGGACGACTGGCATATCCACATTTGCGATCCGCGAAAGTGGGGCCGCATCAGCCGCGAGCGTGGTTTTGCTCATGCCGCACGTGAACTGTGGCAACAACAACAGTTTGATATTGTGCAAAGCCACGAGCGAATCCCGGGCTGTGACATCTACCGCGCAGGCGATGGCGTCCACCGCCGCTGGCTACTGCAGCGTGCACGCATTCTACCCGCCTGGCGTGCAAAGATGCTGATGGTCGATCGCTATCACCGCTATGTGATGCATGCCGAACGAGAGATGTACCAGGCACCGGAACTCAAAGCGGTTATCTGTAATGCGGAGATGATCAAACGCGAAATTGTCGAAGATTTTGATATTGACGCAAAAAAAATACATGTAATTTATAATTCTATTGATTCCAGCCGCTTCGTTCCGGCTCAGGAGGCACAACGTGCCGCGTTGCGTCAGCAATTTGGTTTGCCAGCCGATGCCGTGGTGTTCTGTTTTGTCGGCTCCGGGTTCGAACGAAAAGGCCTGGCCAGCGCCATACGGGCTATCGCTGGAACAGCGGCATGGCTGATTGTGGTTGGACAGGATAAAGCAGAACGTCGTTATCGCGATCTTGCCCGTTCACTCGGCTGCGAAGGGCAAATCCGTTTCCTGGGGATGCAAAAAGAAACGCTTCCTTTTTATCAGCTATCCGATGGTTTACTGTTGCCAACGCTGTATGATCCCTTTCCTAACGTCATTCTTGAAGCAATGGCCTGCGGTTTACCCGTCATAACTTCAGAGAGTTGCGGAGGCGCTGAATTTATTCAGCAAGGCCAGAACGGATTTTATTGCGACGCCCTTGATATCAAGACATTGAAGGAAGCGATATCCGCCATTCCTTCTCTGGAAAAAAATAACAATATGGGACGCGCGGCACGGGAACGTGTGAAAGACGCCACCCCCGAAAAACTGTCAAGTCAGCTTATTTCGCTTTATCAAAAATTACTGGATTAAAAATGCGCATCCTAATGATTATTGATGGTTTACCCGGTGGGGGAGCTGAAAAAACGGTTCTTACACTTTCCAGTGGATTGATAGAAATGGGACATCAGGTCTCTCTCTTCTCCCTGCGGAAAGTGTGCGATTACGCCATCCCGGAAGGCATTGATTATCAGGTTGTTCAGGATACCTGCAAAAAACCGTGGCGAAAGCTGACGGAGATCCCACGCCGCGCCCATCTGCTGGATCGGGCTATTGAGCGGGCTGAACGCAGCGGAAAATTTGACGTTGTGTTCTCTCATTTGCACAAAACCGACCGCATTGTTGCACACTGCCGTGCGCTGGAACGCGATAAAGTCTGGTTTTGCGTGCATGGCATGTTCTCGTTCTCCTATTTGCGCCATCGCCGCGGGCTTTCTCGCTGGTTTAAGCATCTTAAAATTCGTCATACCTACGAAAATCGTAATGTTGTCGCTGTTTCAGGCGCCGTGTTGAAAGATCTTTCAGAGACGCTGGCGCTCACGCTTCGACGCAAAGCGGTAATCCATAACCCGTTTGATATCCCTGAAATTCAGCGTCTGGCTGATGCTCCCTTTGAAATGCAAGGGAAGGATTACATCATTCATGTTGGCCGCTTCCATGAGCACAAACGTCACGATCGGCTTTTACGTGCGTTCGCACTGAGTCAACTTGACACTACACTGGTCATGATGGGCAATGGATCCGACGCCAAAATCCAAAAATTACAGCAGCTTGCCAGAGATTTGGGTATTGAAAACAAAACGGTTTTCCGCCCATTCGACGCCAACCCCTACCCCTGGATAAAAGGGGCGCGGCTCTTAGTGTTAAGTTCTGACTGCGAAGGTTTTGGTAATGTGCTGGTCGAATCCATTATCTGCCAGACCCCGCCGGTCAGTACAAATTGTCCAGGAGGCCCCGCTGAAATCCTCACGGGAGACCTGGCGCGCGGGCTGTCAGAGTTAAACGACGAATCACTGGCAAAAACGCTGGTCGATATTTATACCTCCCCGCCGGTCGTTGGCGGTGCAACCATTGCGTCGTTCGGCATCAATGCCATTTGCCGGCAATATATTGCTTTGGTAGACAATCAAAAATAATCAGGTTTCTTATGCAAAATTCAGCGCCATTATTAAGCGTGGTGGTTGCCGTATATAACGGTGAAGCTTTTCTGGATCAGTTCTTTACCTGCCTTCTGAATCAACGCATCGACAGCATGGAAGTCATTATTGTCAATGACGGCTCTACTGACCGTTCGATGCAGATCGTCGAAAGCTGGCGTGAAAAACTGCCGCAGTTGCAGGTGATTGAACAGCAAAATCAGGGCGTATCCATCGCGCGTAATACCGGCCTGGCCGTAGCAACGGGTCAGTATCTCTCTTTCCCGGATATTGATGATGTCTTCAAGCCGGGCATGTACCAGCGTCTTCTGGATATGGCCGTCACGCAGGATTTGGATGTCGCGACCTGCAATGGGAACTACGTCTGGGAAAACAACAAGAAACCCTCTCGCCCTATTTTCCCTGAAGATAAACTCGCCTCGACGGATGTCATGACTGGCCCGGCGTGGTTAAAGAAGGCGCTGGATTCACGAAAGTTCCTGCACGTCACCTGGTTAAACATCTATCGCCACGACTTTATTCGTAAACACAGTTTCCATTTTGAACCCGGCCTTCGCCATCAGGATATTCCGTGGACGACCGAAGTGCTGCTTGCCGCGGAACGCGTTCAGTACACCAGCGAACGCTTTTATGACTACTACATTCACTCTGCTTCGGTATCGCATACTCCGGATAATGACGACACGCTGATTCGCTCCGCCCGTCATTACATGAAAATCCTGCAGATGCTTGACGCCATTAACCAGCGTTACCCGGATAAAGTGAAAAATATCCCGGCTTGCCACTGGCAAATCGCCAAAGAGGGGCTGGGGATCATTCACACCTTCGACAACATGAAGGATGAGGCGAAGAAGACCATGATTATCAAAGAGTTCTTTGATACCGGGATCTGGAAGCTTATCTGGAAAAGTGCTAAAAGTCCGCGTTTGCGCTGGCGTCTGGGTCGACGCTACTTCCGTTTAAAACGGTATCTGGCATAAGAGATAGCTTTAGCACGCTTAAATGCTTAGAATTTCCCGGCCGAAACTAAAAAACGGATAATCGCTTGGAATTGTTGTATACCGCCCTGCTCTACATCATTCAGCCACTGGTGTGGCTGAGACTGTTGCTTCGTAGCCGTAAAGCGCCTGCGTACCGTAAACGCTGGGCTGAGCGCTATGGCTTTTGCCGCAATAAAGTCGCCCCGGACGGTATTCTCCTGCATTCCGTTTCTGTTGGTGAAACGCTGGCAGCGATCCCGTTGGTTCGCGCCCTGCGTCACCGCTACCCGTCGCTGCCCATCACCGTCACGACGATGACGCCAACCGGCTCAGAGCGCGCGTTATCCGCCTTTGGCAAAGACGTTCATCACGTCTACCTCCCTTACGATCTGCCCTGCGCCATGAATCGTTTCCTGAATACCGTTCGCCCGAAACTGGTGATCGTGATGGAAACTGAACTGTGGCCGAACATGATTTCCGCCCTGCATGCCCGTAAAATTCCACTGGTGATTGCCAACGCGCGCCTGTCAGAGCGCTCAGCGAAAGGCTACGGCAAGCTGGGTAAATTTATGCGCCGTCTCCTGAGCAAAATCACCCTGATTGCCGCGCAGAATGAAGAAGATGCCGCACGCTTTATCGCGCTGGGCCTGAAACGCAACCAGCTTGCGGTAACGGGCAGCCTGAAATTTGATATTTCTGTTACCCCTGAACTCGCCGCCCGCGCGATCACGCTGCGTCGCCAGTGGGCCCCGCGTCGTCAGGTCTGGATTGCAACCAGTACCCATGATGGCGAAGAAGAGATCATCCTGCAGGCGCACCGCAAGCTGCTGGAAAAATTCCCTGATTTACTGCTGATCCTCGTTCCCCGCCATCCGGAGCGTTTTAAAGATGCCCGTGAAATGGTGCAGAAAGGCGGCTTCAGCTTCACCTTGCGCAGCAGCGGTGAGATCCCTTCCGGCAGCACCCAGGTGGTGATTGGCGATACCATGGGCGAGCTGATGTTGCTGTACGGCATTGCCGACCTCGCCTTTGTCGGCGGCAGCCTGGTGGAACGCGGCGGCCATAACCCGCTCGAGCCAGCTGCGCACGCCATTCCGGTGCTGATGGGTCCGCACACGTTTAACTTCAAAGATATCTGCGCCAAATTGCAGCAGGCCGATGGTTTAATTACCGTGACCGACGCGGACTCCGTCGTCAAAGAGGTGTCGACCCTTCTGACGGACGAAGATTATCGTCTGTGGTACGGTCGCCATGCCGTCGAAGTGCTGCATCAGAACCAGGGCGCACTCACCCGTCTTCTGCAGCTTCTGCAACCTTATCTGCCTCAGCGGAGCCACTAATGTCAACGCGTCTGTCGGTCGTGATGATCGCCAAAAACGCCGCCGACCTGCTTCCGGACTGCCTGGCTTCGATCGCCTGGGCTGACGAAATCGTCGTCCTTGACTCCGGCAGCACGGACAACACGGTGGACGTTGCCCGCGCAGCGGGTGCAAAGGTCTTTATCAATACGGACTGGCAAGGCTATGGCATCCAGCGCCAGCGCGCGCAAAAGTATGCTACCGGTGATTACGTGTTGATGATCGACACCGACGAGCGTGTCACCCCGGAACTCCAGCAAGCCATTCAGACCGTGCTTGCCGCGCCACAGCCTGGAGCGGTCTACAGCATTGCCCGTCGTAACTACTTCCTGGGCCGTTTTATGCGCCACAGCGGCTGGTATCCAGACCGCGTAATGCGCCTCTATGAGCGCGAGCGCTATCAGTACAACGATAATCTGGTGCATGAATCCCTGGCCTGCGACAACGCTCAGGTGATTGCCTTATCCGGCGACCTGCTGCATCTGACCTGCCGGGATTTCGCCAGCTTCCAGCGTAAACAGCTCAACTATGCGACCGCATGGGCGCAGGAGCGCCACCAGCGCGGCAAGAAGGCGACGCTGACCGGGATTTTTACCCATACGCTGGGTGCGTTTCTGAAAACGCTGCTGCTGCGCGGCGGCGTGCTGGACGGTAAACAGGGCTGGTTACTGGCAGTCGTGAATGCTCAGTATACTTTTAACAAATACACCGAGCTGTGGGCGCTCTGCCGCGGCTACTCAGAGAAAACGTGAGCCATGAGCACAAAAGCGATTTATCCGGGTACCTTCGATCCGATCACCAACGGTCATCTTGATATCATCACCCGTGCGGCGTGCATGTTCGACACGGTGATTCTGGCGATTGCCGCCAGTCCCAGCAAGAAACCCATGTTTGACCTCGACGAGCGTGTTGCGCTTGCCCGCGATGCGATTGCACACCTGCCGAACGTAGAGGTGGTGGGCTTCAGCGACCTGATGGCAAACTTCGCCCGTGCCCAGCAGGCAAACATCCTGATTCGCGGGTTACGCGCGGTGGCAGACTTCGAGTATGAGATGCAGCTGGCGCACATGAACCGCCACCTGATGCCGGAGCTGGAAAGCGTATTCCTGATGCCGTCCAAAGAGTGGTCGTTTATCTCTTCTTCGCTGGTGAAAGAGGTGGCGCGCCATCACGGGGACGTTACCCACTTCCTGCCGGTAAACGTCCACCAGGCGTTGCAAGAAAAGCTAAAGTAGCGCTATTTCTGACACTGACGGCAGTAGAACGTGGCGCGCTGTGCGTGCTTCGTGGCAATAACTGGCGTTCCGCAGACTCTGCATGGCTCGCCTTTACGGCCATACACCTGCAGCTCCTGAGCAAAATAGCCCGGCTTGCCGTCGCTTTGCAGGAAATCCTTCAGCGTGGTTCCGCCCTGCTCAATCGAGCGCAGCAATACCGCTTTAATCACTCTGACCAGCAGCTCGCACTCCTGAGCCGACAGTGAAGAGGCCAGCCGATCGGGATGGATCCCGGCGGCAAACAGCGATTCGCTGGCATAGATATTCCCCACGCCGACCACCAGCTTGTTATCCATCAGCCAGGGCTTAATCGGGCTCTTCTTCTTCGCGCACTTCGCTTTCAGGTATTCCGCATTAAACGCGTCTGAGAGCGGCTCCGGGCCCAGATGCGCCAGCACGTTGTGCCCGTCCAGCTCTTTAGTCCACAGCCACGCGCCAAAGCGCCGTGGGTCGGTGTAACGCAGCACTTTGCCGTTGCTCATCACCAGATCGACGTGGTCGTGCTTTTCCGCGGGCAGTTCTTCAGTAAGGATGCGCAGGCTCCCGGACATCCCCAGATGGATGATAATCCAGCCGTCAGGCAGCTCCAGCAGCAGGTATTTCGCGCGGCGCTGCACGCTAAGCACGGGTTTATCGCTTAACGCGTGGATCTCATCGGACACCGGCCAGCGCAGACGTCCATTGCGAACGACAGCATGAAGAATCGTCGCGCCGACCAGATGGGGCTCAATGCCGCGGCGGCTGGTCTCTACCTCAGGTAATTCAGGCATGGTTCCTCCGTTGAGATGCAGAATGCAAAAAACCCCGCAGTTGCGGGGTTTTTCAATACAAGGAGGCTAAAATTATTTGATTTTAGCTTCTTTGTACAGTACGTGCTGGCGTACAACTGGATCGAATTTTTTCAGTTCCAGTTTTTCCGGCTTAGTACGTTTGTTCTTCGTGGTGGTGTAGAAGTGACCTGTACCAGCAGAAGAAACCAGCTTGATTTTCTCGCGAATACCTTTAGCCATGATTTATTTCCTCTTTAAGTACTTAGTACTTTTCGCCACGGGCACGCAGTTCAGACAGAACTGTATCGATGCCTTTCTTATCAATTACACGCATACCTTTAGCAGATACACGCAGGGTGACAAAACGCTTCTCGCTCTCAACCCAGAAACGGTGAGAGTGCAGGTTCGGCAGGAAACGGCGTTTAGTCGCGTTCAGTGCGTGGGAACGGTTGTTACCGGTCACCGGACGCTTGCCAGTAACTTGGCAGACTCGGGACATGTCTATTCTCCAAAAATCAAATTAGCTCGAGCTTCGTATGGGGTATCGGCGCCTCGTCAGGCTTTACAGCCCGGTCATCGCATAGTTCTAAGTGAACTCTCGATTGCCAGGCCCAAATGCCAAACCCGAGATTCTCAAAGGTGGCGTAGTATACGCTGACTCGGCGGTGTGCTCAAGTCCCGAACAGACAAAGATCCCGATGGATCGCCAGAAATAGCCTAAATCCAGCCATGTTCGGCAAAAGAAAGGTACTCTCCGCGGCCAATTATCAGATGATCCAGCACACGAATGTCCATGAATTGACAGCATTTGATAATGCGCTCGGTCATTTCTTTGTCAGCTCTGCTCGGTTCTGCACAGCCAGAGGGGTGATTATGCGCGAGGATCACGCCCGCTGCATTCACTTTTATCGCTTCGCGCACAATTTCACGCGGATGTACCTCAACATGGTTCAGGGTACCCGAAAAAAGATGGCTGTGTTTCAGCACCCGGTTCCTGTTGTCGAGAAAGATCACCATAAAGATCTCGCGTTCAACATCGGTTAACTGACTTTGCAGGAATTCTCGCGTCATCGCTGGCGTCAGGATCGGTGCCTCCTTCTCCAGGCGGACATTGTTAAAACGGCGGGCCAGCTCGGCAATCGCCCTCAGCTGAGCATATTTCGCCACGCCGATCCCGCCAATGTGCTTAAACTGCGCCAGGTCGGCGGTCAGCAAGCCATACAGTGAACCGAAATGAGCGATCAGCTCTTTTGCCAGCGTAAAGACCGTTTTCCCCGGGGTCCCGGTACGCAAAAAGAGCGCCAGCAGCTCATCGTCTGTTAATGGGGTGACGCCGTTGCGCAGCAACTTTTCGCGCGGCAGCAGCAGTTCATCCTCTTCTTCCATGCTCTTTCTCCCTTTTTACCCACATGCTGCCACAGGCCAGTCAGGCACTCGACGGCCTCGTATCGTTCTTGCGTAGCGCCTCGCAAAGTGAGCTAAGGACAAAATCACCGCGCTCAGGGGATTGTGATAAAATGCCCGCTCTCTGGTGAAACCCAACAGGAAAGAATCATGATGAGCCTGGCCGGTAAAAAAATCGTTCTTGGCGTAAGCGGCGGTATTGCTGCCTATAAAGCGCCGGAGCTGGTGCGTCGTCTGCGCGAGCGCGGGGCGGATGTGCGGGTCGCGATAACCGAAGGCGGCAAAGCCTTTATCACTCCCCTGAGCCTGCAGGCCGTGTCAGGGTACCCGGTATCTGACAGCCTGCTCGACCCGGCCGCCGAAGCCGCAATGGGCCACATTGAGCTTGGGAAGTGGGCAGATCTTGTGATTCTTGCCCCTGCCACGGCTGATTTGATTGCCCGAGTGGCGGCCGGTATGGCGAACGATTTGGTTTCAACCATATGCCTCGCTACACCTGCCCCGGTCGCCGTTGTGCCTGCGATGAACCAGCAGATGTACCGTAACGCGGCCACCCAGCATAATCTGGAGATGCTGGCGTCACGCGGCCTGCTTATCTGGGGTCCGGACAGCGGCAGCCAGGCCTGCGGCGATGTGGGCCCGGGCCGCATGCTTGACCCACTGACGATTGTCGACATGGCCGCCGCCCATTTCTCGCCTGTCAACGATCTGCAACATCTCAACATCATGATTACCGCGGGCCCTACGCGCGAGCCGCTGGACCCGGTGCGTTACATCACTAACCACAGTTCCGGCAAAATGGGTTTTGCCATTGCCGCCGCTGCCGCAAAACGCGGCGCCAACGTCACGCTGGTAAGCGGTCCGGTCTCGTTGCCTACGCCGCCTTTTGTGCAGCGCATTAACGTCACCACCGCCCTGGAGATGGAAGCCGCCGTGCAGGCTCATGCGCAACGCCAGCAGATTTTCATCGGTTGTGCGGCCGTGGCAGACTACCGCGCTGAGACCATCTCTGATGCGAAAATCAAAAAGCAAGGCGATGAATTAACGCTAAAAATGGTGAAAAACCCGGACATTGTTGCCGGCGTCGCCGCACTAAAAAACCATCGTCCCTACGTTGTTGGGTTTGCCGCAGAAACGAATAATGTGGAAGAATATGCTCGGCAAAAACGTACGCGCAAAAACCTCGATTTAATCTGCGCGAACGATGTATCGCTGGCCACGCAAGGATTTAACAGCGACAGCAACGCACTGCACCTTTTCTGGCAGGATGGAGATAAAATCTTACCGCTTGAGCGCAAGGAACTCCTGGGCCAACAATTACTGGACGAGATCGTTACCCGTTATGATGAAAAAAATCGACGTTAAGATTCTGGACCCGCGTGTTGGCGAGCAATTCCCGCTGCCAACCTATGCCACCTCCGGCTCTGCCGGACTTGACCTGCGCGCCTGTCTCGACGACGCCGTAGAACTGGCTCCGGGTGCCACCACCCTGATCCCGACGGGCCTGGCCATTCACATTGCTGACCCGTCTCTGGCGGCAGTCATCCTGCCACGCTCTGGCCTTGGCCATAAGCATGGCGTTGTGCTGGGCAACCTGGTTGGCCTGATCGACTCCGACTATCAGGGTCAACTGATGGTTTCCGTCTGGAACCGTGGTCAGGACAGCTTCACCATTGAACCGGGCGAGCGTATCGCGCAGATGGTCTTTGTGCCGGTGGTTCAGGCAGAATTTAACCTGGTGGCAGATTTTGACGCCACCGACCGTGGCGAAGGCGGCTTCGGCCATTCCGGGCGCAAATAAACGCCCAACAAACACGTATCTCACAGCGCCATAATGCAATAACAAACCGCAAACGTCCGTTTGCGGTCGCTGTGTGGATGCCAGCCTGGCAAGTGCTTATTTTCAGGGGTATTTTGTAACATGGCAGAAAAACAAACCGCGAAAAGGAATCGTCGCGAAGAAATACTTCAATCTCTGGCTCTGATGCTTGAATCCAGCGATGGCAGTCAACGCATCACCACCGCTAAACTGGCCGCCTCTGTAGGCGTGTCTGAGGCGGCGCTATACCGTCATTTCCCCAGCAAAACCAGGATGTTCGACAGCCTGATTGAGTTTATTGAAGACAGCCTGATCACACGCATCAACCTGATTCTGAAAGACGAAAAAGACACCACCGCGCGTCTGCGTCTGATTGTGCTGTTAATTCTGGGCTTTGGTGAACGTAACCCGGGCTTGACCCGTATCCTCACTGGCCACGCGCTGATGTTTGAGCAGGACAGGCTACAGGGCCGCATTAATCAGCTTTTCGAACGTATTGAAGCGCAGCTGCGCCAGGTACTACGCGAGAAGAAAATGCGTGAAGGCGAAGGATACACGATGGATGAGACATTGCTGGCAAGCCAGATCTTAGCGTTTTGTGAAGGTATGCTCTCACGCTTTGTCCGTAGCGAATTTAAATACCGTCCAACGGACGATTTTGACGCCCGCTGGCCGCTCGTCGCCGCTCAGTTGCAATAACTCCGGTGCCGGATGACGGCTTCGCCTTATCCGGCCTGCGGGTGATGTAGGCCCGGTAAGCGGTAGCGCCACCGGGCAATTCAGCTACACGCCAAACTCTTCGCGATATGCACGCACCGCAGCCAGATGGTCCGCCAACTCAGGCTTCTCTTCCAGATACGCAATCAGCTCTTTCAGGGTAATGATAGAGGTCACTTTGCAGCCGTAATCACGCTCAACTTCCTGGATAGCAGAGATATCGCCGCGACCACGCTCCTGACGATCCAGAGAAATCAGTACGCCAGCCAGCGTCGCGCCGTGAGCCTGGATAATCTCCATCGATTCACGAATCGCAGTGCCTGCGGTGATCACATCGTCCACCAGCATCACGCGGCCCTGCAGTGCACTGCCGACCAGGTTACCGCCTTCACCGTGGGTTTTAGCCTCTTTACGGTTAAAGCAGTACGGCACGTCGCGATCGTGATGTTCCGCCAGCGCTACTGCGGTGGTGGTCGCAATCGGAATGCCTTTGTAGGCCGGGCCAAAAAGCAGGTCAAAATCAATTCCGGAATCCATCAGCGCTTCGGCATAGAAACGACCCAACAGCGCCAGATCGCGCCCGGTATTAAACAGCCCGGCGTTAAAGAAATAAGGGCTCTTACGACCGGATTTCAGCGTAAACTCGCCAAACTTAAGGACCTGTTTATTAATCGCAAACTCAATAAACTGGCGCTGATACGATTTCATGGATTCGCTCCTTTGGTTTCTGTCTTGCAGGCAAAAAAAAGGCGACTCATTGGTCGCCTTTAAAATCAATTTTCTAACGCCGCTTTCTGCGACGTGACAATAGATTCGATTCCCCCTCGGGCCAGAGCCAGCAGGGTAAGAAGTTCTTCATGGGTGAACGGCTCGCCTTCCGCCGTGCCCTGTACCTCAATGATGCGACCGTCTTCGGTCATCACTACGTTCATGTCGGTCTCGGCGGCGGAATCTTCGACGTATTCCAGATCGCACAGCGCTTCACCGTTAACGATACCCACGGAAACCGCCGCAACCATGCCTTTCATTGGGTTGGTTTTCAGCTTACCGGCTGCAACCAGTTTGTTCAGGGCATCGGCCAGCGCCACACAGGCACCGGTAATGGACGCGGTACGCGTGCCGCCATCAGCCTGAATCACGTCGCAGTCGAGCGTAATCGTGAATTCACCGAGAGTTTTCAGGTCCACAGCGGCGCGTAGCGCCCGCGCGATCAGACGCTGAATTTCCATGGTACGGCCACCCTGCTTACCCTTCGCCGCTTCACGGGCGTTACGGGTGTGAGTCGCGCGCGGCAGCATGCCGTATTCTGCGGTGATCCAGCCCTGGCCCTGGCCTTTCAGGAAACGCGGAACACCTTCTTCGATGGACGCGGTGCACAGTACTTTGGTGTCACCAAACTCAACCAGCACGGAACCTTCAGCGTGTTTTGTATAGTTACGGGTCAGGGTGACGGGACGCACCTGATTGGCGCTACGACCTGATGGACGCATGATGGATTCTCCGGCTTGAAACGAATGTGGCTGCGCATTATACGGATAAAGGACGCTTATTCCTATCCTGAGAAGCCCCCGAAAGCTATAATCCCCCCATCTCTCCTTTAAAAACGGGAATGTCTATGATCCGCAGTATGACCGCCTACGCCCGGCGTGAAATCAAGGGTAGCTGGGGTAGCGCTACCTGGGAAATGCGCTCGGTAAACCAGCGCTATCTGGAAACATATTTCCGTATGCCGGAGCAGTTCCGCAGCCTCGAGCCCGTTGTACGCGAGCGCATCCGTACTCGTCTGACGCGCGGTAAAGTGGAATGTAACCTGCGTTTTGAGCCTGATGCCAGTGCGCAAGGCGAACTGATCCTGAATGAAAAACTGGCTAAACAGCTCGTGAATGCGGCGAACTGGGTCAAAATGCAAAGTGATGAAGGCGAAATCAACCCGGTTGATATTCTGCGCTGGCCTGGCGTCATGGCTGCCGGTGAGCAGGATCTGGATGCCATCGCCGCCGAAATCCTTGCCGCCCTCGACGGTACCCTGGATGACTTTATCGTTGCCCGCGAAACCGAAGGCCAGGCGCTGAAAGCGATGATTGAACAGCGTCTTGAAGGCGTAAGCGCCGAAGTGGCAAAAGTCCGCACCCATATGCCGGAAGTGCTGCAATGGCAGCGCGAGCGTCTGGTAGCCAAACTGGAAGAAGCGGAAGTTCAGCTGGAAAACACCCGTCTGGAACAAGAGCTGGTGCTGATGGCGCAGCGTATTGACGTTGCCGAAGAGCTGGATCGTCTGGAAGCACACGTGAAAGAGACTTACAACATCCTGAAGAAGAAGGAAGCAGTAGGCCGCCGCCTCGACTTTATGATGCAGGAGTTCAACCGCGAGTCGAACACCCTGGCATCTAAGTCGATCAATGCTGAAGTAACCAACTCAGCGATCGAGCTGAAGGTGCTGATTGAGCAGATGCGCGAGCAGATCCAGAACATCGAATAATTACTCTCGGGTGGTGTCCGCTGGACGCCACCCATTATTATTTCTAATCCATATTTTCACATCACTCCCCATCTCTTCCATGTTCATCAAGCCTGTTCGATACAAATTGATAAAATTTTGTAGGGAAAACTCATTCACCTTAGAAAATCTCAATCGTGATCTTGCGCACAAATCGCTAACCTGCCCGCGTTCTGACCGGAGGGTATATGCTGCTTCACACTCTTTATCTTATTGGTATCACCGCAGAAGCCATGACCGGCGCACTTGCAGCCGGACGACGCCGCATGGACACCTTCGGCGTGATCATTATTGCCACCGCGACCGCGCTGGGCGGCGGATCCGTGCGCGATATCCTGCTTGGCCATTACCCTCTCGGCTGGGTTAAACACCCTGAGTATGTGATTATCGTGGCAACAGCCGCCGTATTAACCACCATTGTGGCACCCGTTATGCCCCATCTGCGCCGCCTGTTTCTGGTGCTGGATGCGCTGGGGCTGATTGTCTTTTCTATCATCGGTGCACAGATCGCGCTCGATATGGGTGAAGGGCCGGTTATCGCCACCATTGCTGCTGTGGTCACAGGGGTGTTTGGCGGCGTACTGCGCGATATGTTCTGCAAACGCATTCCCCTGGTCTTTCAAAAAGAGCTGTATGCTGGCATTTCCTTCGCCGCAGCGGTGCTCTACATCGCCCTGCAGCACTATGTTTCTAACCATGATGTGGTGGTTATCTCTACGCTGCTGTTTGGCTTTACGGCCCGCATGCTGGCGCTGCGTCTGAAGCTGGGACTGCCCGTGTTTCACTATAAGCACGGCGTACACTGATCTCAGAAACCGTTGATGTGCTGCCGGGCAAGCCACCGGACCAGCACATCAATCTCTGGTGCATTTATCCAGCTCACGATCTGCCGCGCCCTCTCTTCCCCCGTACCCGGCAAAGCCTGCCACGCCTTTGCGCTGCGTTCACGCATCTGTTGCCATGACATATCCCCCAACGCCTTCAGCGAGGCTTGTGGCAATGGCGCACCCAACGCCATCATCCAGTGGATAAAAGGTTGTTCACGCACCAGGTTGAAGCGATGCCAGAGCGCCAGCCCACGCGCTGGAGAAAACCCCGGCGTAGACTGGAGCTGCGCCTGCGTTAAGAGCAGCCATGAGAAGAGATGTTCAAAATGATGCGCCTGCCAGAGTGTTCGCCAGCCTGACTCGCCTAATCCTTCAATGTTGAATACCTGCTTAGAACTGAGCCATGTCAACCGGGCGAAGAACTGTTCCATACACTCTGGCGAAGCATAAAAACAGCTCAGGGAGTGAAAACGCGAGGCCGGTGGTTCTGGTTTTTGTCTGTCCGTCCCTCGCCAGATAACCTTATCAAACCGTGGGATACCTTGTCCGGCAAGGCTCACCTGGATCTGATCGCCAGGGGCAATATCCAGCCTCTGCCAGCGTCCAACCGACCCCAGGCTCACCCGCTTTACCTGTTTATCATCCAGTTGCACCGGCTCCAGCGCCGCCACGACGGAAATTTTACCCGTACGCCCAACTGAAAAATGAATATCCCTGACCTCAGCAACCTGCGCAACTGGCGGATATTTCCACGCCATGACCCAGTTGCCTTCGCCAGGCAGCCAGCGCTCCCCTGAAGGCGACTCCGCGGACCGAACCACAATGCCATCCGTGGCAAAGGGTAATGCTGTGTTTTGCCAGGCCAAACGCTGCTTTTCAACTTCATCAACCGTTCGGGCGGGCAAGGTATAGGGCGCCGTCAGGGAAAACCCAGCTCCGGAAAGCGCCGAAAGCATACTTTCCATCTCTTTCGGACCATCCGGCCAGGCCCAGATAAATATTCCTGTCTGGTTCAGAAGCGCACCGTCGTTCTGCCGCATCATCGCCCCCGCCACTTTTGCGCGTGCATTCATTCCGCCCATCTGCCGCTGAATGTGATTCTCGCGCATCCAGAAAAGCTCCCCCTGCAGGACGCTGTTTGCCAGCGCGCCGGATACCTCTTTAGGCACTGACGGAATCAAACGCACGCGAGCGGTCCAGTCCTCACCTTTTAACCCATTACCGCGACTGATAGCCTGGGCGAGCTTTCCGTTGCGATACACCAGCGTCACCGCCACGCCGTCGACTTTTGGCTGCATCCAGAGATTTTTCTGGCCTCGCATCCACTGACCTAGCGCTTCTTTGCTGACTGCCTTATGCACCCCCGTATGGGCAACAGGATGTTTTACGCTTCCCGTCAGCGCAGGTAAGGTGTTCTCTGAGAGATCATGGCCAAAACAGCGCTGCCACTGGGCTAAGCGTCCGTTGAGCTGGTCGTATACCTCGTCGTTGACCTCGCTGACGCCCTGCTTCCAGTAGGCTTCATCCCAGCGTTTGATCTGTGCGCTTAAGGATGCAATCTCTTTTCCGGCTTTAGCCTGTGACCACACCGGACACACCGCCGCCCCATAACCACACCACAACAGCATTAACCCGCTTATCCATCGCCACATCGCTACCCCTCCTTTGCAATGCCGGAGGTATAACCTGACGTGAGAAACATGGCTAATAACAACTTCTCATCATGCGAGACGCTATCCAGTATTCATTTTTATTGCAGCAAACCGCGGGTAAAACCTGAAAACGGTACGCAAAATTCAATAATCCAGGGGAAAAAGTGTGACAAAGGCTACGTCACACTGCGCCGACGTGTATAATAAGCCCGTATGTAGGACTTCTTCGCTAACACATACAAAAGACTCTCATGGCTCAAGGCACGCTTTATATTGTTTCTGCCCCTAGTGGCGCGGGTAAATCCAGCCTTATTCAGGCACTGTTAAAAACCCAACCGTTGTACGACACACAGGTATCTGTTTCTCACACCACGCGTCAGCCGCGTCCGGGTGAAGTGCACGGTGAACACTATTTCTTTGTGGATCACGACGAGTTCAGAGCGATGATCGCCAGGGATGCGTTTCTTGAACACGCTGAAGTGTTTGGTAACTACTACGGTACCTCGCGTGAAACCATTGAGCAGGTTCTGGCCACGGGCGTGAATGTCTTCCTGGATATCGACTGGCAGGGCGCACAGCAAATTCGTAAGAAAATGCCGGAGTCACGCAGTATCTTTATTTTACCGCCATCGAAAGATGAGCTGGATCGCCGTCTGCGTGGCCGCGGTCAGGACAGCGAAGACGTGATTGCAAAGCGTATGGCCCAGGCAGTTGCAGAAATGAGCCATTACGCGGAATATGATTACCTTATTGTGAATGATGATTTTGATGCCGCGCTGAGCGATCTCAAAACCATCCTTCGCGCAGAACGTCTGCGTATGAGCCGCCAGAAGCAGCGACATGACGCATTAATCACCAAACTGTTGGCAGACTGAACCCACTTTCAGTATCATGCCCAGTCATTTCTTCACCTGTGGAGCATTTTAAGTATGGCACGCGTAACTGTTCAGGACGCTGTAGAGAAAATTGGTAACCGTTTTGACCTGGTACTGGTCGCCGCGCGTCGCGCTCGTCAGATGCAGGTAGGCGGTAAAGATCCGCTGGTACCGGAAGAAAACGATAAAACCACCGTTATTGCACTTCGCGAAATCGAAGAAGGTCTGATCAACAACCAGATCCTCGACGTGCGTGAGCGCCAGGAGCAGCAAGAGCAGGAAGCCGCAGAACTGCAGGCCGTAACCGCCATTGCTGAAGGTCGTCGTTAATTAAACCTGCGGGTCGCCCTTGTATCTGTTTGAAAGCCTGAATCAACTGATTCAAACCTACCTGCCTGAAGACCAGATTAAGCGTCTTCAGCAGGCGTATCTCGTTGCACGTGACGCTCACGAGGGCCAGACACGTTCAAGCGGTGAACCCTACATCACGCACCCTGTTGCGGTAGCCTGCATTCTGGCCGAGATGAAACTCGACTACGAAACGCTGATGGCTGCTCTGCTGCATGACGTGATCGAAGATACCCCTGCCACCTACCAGGATATGGAACAGCTGTTTGGCAAAAGCGTTGCCGAACTGGTGGAAGGGGTCTCTAAGCTTGATAAGCTGAAATTCCGCGACAAGAAAGAGGCGCAAGCCGAAAACTTCCGCAAGATGATTATGGCGATGGTGCAGGATATCCGCGTCATTCTCATCAAACTCGCTGACCGTACCCACAACATGCGCACGCTGGGCTCACTTCGCCCGGACAAGCGTCGCCGCATTGCTCGTGAAACCCTGGAAATTTACAGTCCGCTGGCGCACCGTTTAGGTATTCACCACATTAAAACCGAGCTGGAAGAGCTGGGTTTTGAAGCGTTATACCCGAACCGCTATCGCGTCATTAAAGAGGTGGTGAAAGCCGCACGCGGTAACCGTAAAGAGATGATTCAAAAGATCCTCTCGGAAATTGAAGGGCGTTTACAGGAAGCGGGCATTCCGTGCCGCGTCAGCGGTCGCGAGAAACATCTGTACTCGATTTACTGCAAAATGGTGCTCAAAGAGCAGCGTTTTCACTCGATCATGGATATTTACGCGTTCCGCGTGATCGTCCACGATGCCGATACCTGCTATCGCGTGCTGGGGCAGATGCACAGCCTCTACAAACCGCGTCCGGGACGCATGAAAGATTACATCGCCATTCCAAAAGCGAACGGCTATCAATCTTTGCATACCTCGATGATCGGTCCACACGGCGTGCCTGTCGAAGTGCAGATCCGCACCGAAGACATGGACCAGATGGCAGAGATGGGTGTCGCCGCGCACTGGGCGTATAAAGAGCACGGTGGCGAAAGCAGCACGACTGCACAGATCCGCGCCCAGCGCTGGATGCAGAGCCTGCTGGAACTGCAGCAGAGTGCGGGTAGCTCCTTTGAATTTATCGAGAGCGTGAAATCCGATCTCTTCCCGGATGAGATTTACGTTTTCACCCCAGAAGGTCGGATTGTCGAACTGCCTGCGGGCGCAACGCCGGTCGACTTTGCTTACGCAGTACATACCGATATCGGGCATGCCTGCGTGGGCGCACGCGTCGACAGACAGCCTTATCCGCTGTCTCAGCCGCTCTCCAGCGGCCAGACGGTAGAAATTATTACCGCACCGGGCGCACGCCCGAACGCGGCCTGGCTGAACTTTGTGGTGAGCTCCAAAGCGCGCGCCAAAATTCGCCAGTTGCTGAAAAACCTCAAGCGCGACGACTCCGTCAGCCTGGGACGCCGTCTGCTCAACCACGCGTTGGGCGGTAGCCGTAAGCTGGCTGAAATTCCACCAGAGCATATCCAGCGCGAACTCGACCGTATGAAGCTCACGTCTCTGGACGATCTGCTGGCGGAAATTGGTCTCGGTAACGCCATGAGCGTCGTGGTGGCGAAAAACCTGCAGCAGGGCGAAGCGATACCTTCTGCTCCTGGCGCATCCGGCCACGCTCATCTGCCAATCAAAGGCGCGGACGGGGTGCTGATCACCTTCGCAAAATGTTGCCGTCCAATCCCCGGTGACCCGATTATTGCGCACGTCAGCCCCGGCAAAGGGCTGGTTATCCACCATGAATCCTGTCGTAACATTCGCGGCTACCAGAAAGAAGCCGAGAAGTTTATGGCGGTCGAGTGGGACAAAGAGACGGCGCAGGAATTTATCACCGAAATTAAGGTGGATATGTTCAATCACCAGGGTGCCCTGGCAAACCTGACGGCAGCGATCAACACGGCCTCGTCCAACATTCAGAGCCTGAATACGGAAGAAAAAGACGGCCGCGTTTATAGCGCCTTTATTCGTCTGACCGCCCGCGACCGCGTGCATCTGGCGAATATTATGCGCAAGATCCGCGTCATGCCGGACGTGATTAAAGTTACCCGAAACCGAAACTAGGTTTATGAATTCACAACGTTATACACGTATCTGCGAAATGCTCGCCAGGCGTCAGCCTGACCTGACGGTCTGCATGGAGCAGGTTCATAAGCCTCATAACGTCTCTGCTATCGTTCGTACCGCAGACGCCGTCGGCGTGCATGAAGTGCACGCCGTCTGGCCGGGCACCCGCATGCGAAACATGGTGTCTGCTGCCGCAGGCAGCAACAGCTGGGTATCCGTCAAAACGCATCAGACGATTGGTGAAGCCGTATCGCACCTGAAAGGCCGCGGTATGCAGGTTCTTGCGACTCACCTTTCTGCTAAAGCTGTGGATTTCCGCGAGATCGACTACACCCGCCCAACCTGCATTTTGATGGGGCAGGAGAAAACCGGGATCACCCAGGAAGCGCTGGATCTGGCGGATCAGGACATCATCATCCCGATGATCGGTATGGTTCAGTCCCTGAACGTGTCGGTTGCCTCTGCGCTGATTCTGTATGAAGCGCAGCGCCAGCGCCAGAACGCCGGAATGTACGAGCGCAGCAACAGTATGCTGCCGGAAGAGGAACAGCAGCGCCTGCTGTTTGAAGGCGGTTATCCGGTGCTGGCTCGCGTCGCGAAGCAGAAAAAATTGCCTTACCCCCACGTCAACGCGCAGGGCGAAATTGAAGCCGATGCCGAGTGGTGGTCCACCATGCAGTACGCCGGGTAACTGATGAAAGGCCGCCTGCTGGATGCCATTCCGCTCAATAGCCTGACGGGCGTGGGCGCGGCGCAAAGCAGTAAGCTGGCAAAAATTGGCCTGCATACCGTGCAGGATCTCCTCCTGCACCTCCCTCTGCGTTACGAAGACCGCACTCAGCTCTACAAAATTGGCGATCTGCTGCCTGCCATTTACGCCACCGTTGAAGGCGAAGTCCTGAACTGCAACATCACGTTTGGTGGACGCCGGATGATGACCTGTCAGATCAGCGACGGTACCGGCATTCTCACCATGCGTTTTTTCAACTTCAGCGCAGCGATGAAAAACAGCCTGGCGACAGGCCGCCGAGTGCTGGCCTATGGCGAAGCCAAACGCGGTAAATACGGCGCAGAGATGATCCACCCGGAGTACCGCGTGCAGGGCGACCTCAGCACACCGGAACTGCAGGAGACGCTTACGCCGGTTTACCCGACGACTGAAGGCATTAAGCAGGCAACGCTGCGTAAACTCACCGATCAGGCGCTGGAGCTGCTGGATACCTGCGCGATTACCGAACTTCTGCCCCCCGAGCTGGCACAGGGCATGATGAGCCTGCCCGAGGCATTGCGCACACTGCATCGTCCACCACCCACATTACAGCTCAGCGATTTAGAAAGCGGCAAACATCCCGCACAACGGCGTCTTATCCTTGAGGAATTACTGGCACATAACCTGAGCATGCTGGCGCTTCGCGCAGGCGCGCAGCGTTTCCACGCTCAGCCGTTAAGCCAGAATGATGCGCTCAAAGATAAGCTGCTGGCCTCTCTGCCGTTTAAGCCGACCGGCGCACAAGCGCGCGTAACGGCCGAGATTGAACGCGATATGGCCCTCGACGTGCCGATGATGCGCCTGGTGCAGGGCGACGTCGGGTCCGGTAAAACTCTGGTTGCCGCCCTGGCAGCACTGCGCGCGATTGCCCACGGTAAACAGGTGGCGCTGATGGCGCCGACTGAGCTGCTGGCTGAACAGCACGCCAATAATTTCCGCGCCTGGTTCGCGCCGCTCGGGATTGAGGTAGGCTGGCTTGCCGGGAAGCAAAAAGGCAAAGCGCGTCTTGCGCAGCAGGAAGCCATCGCCAGCGGCCAGGTGCAGATGATTGTCGGCACACACGCTATCTTCCAGGAGCAGGTACAGTTTAACGGCCTTGCGCTGGTGATTATCGACGAACAGCACCGCTTCGGCGTGCATCAACGTCTGGCGCTGTGGGAAAAAGGGCTACAGCAGGGCTTCCATCCGCATCAGCTGATCATGACCGCCACGCCAATCCCGCGCACCCTGGCGATGACCGCCTATGCCGATCTGGATACCTCCACCATCGATGAACTGCCGCCGGGGCGTACTCCGGTCACGACGGTCGCCATACCGGATACTCGCCGCAGCGATATCATCGACCGCGTGCGCAACGCCTGTACCCACGAAGGGCGTCAGGCCTATTGGGTCTGCACCCTGATTGAAGAGTCAGAACTGCTTGAAGCGCAGGCTGCTGAAGCAACGTGGGAAGAGCTAAAGCTGGCGCTGCCGGAGCTAAACGTGGGTCTGGTTCACGGGCGCATGAAGCCTGCCGAAAAACAGGCGGTGATGCAGGCGTTCAAACAGGGTGAGCTGCATTTACTGGTCGCGACGACGGTTATTGAAGTGGGCGTCGACGTCCCCAACTCCAGCCTGATGATCATCGAAAACCCGGAGCGTCTTGGCCTTGCTCAGCTCCACCAGCTGCGTGGGCGCGTTGGGCGTGGCGCAGTGGCCTCCCACTGCGTGCTGCTCTATAAAGCGCCGCTCTCAAAAACTGCCCAGATGCGTTTGCAGGTGCTGCGCGACAGCAACGACGGTTTTGTGATTGCACAAAAAGACCTTGAGATACGCGGCCCGGGCGAATTGCTGGGCACGCGTCAGACGGGAAATGCCGAATTTAAGGTGGCGGATTTGCTGCGCGATCAGGCCATGATCCCGGAAGTTCAACGCCTCGCACGCCATATTCATGAACGCTACCCCGAACAGGCGGCAGCGTTAATTGAGCGCTGGATGCCGGAAACCGAGCGCTATTCCAACGCCTGATTTCAGGCAAACATCGGCAGCATCAGGTACAGCTTAATCACCAGCGCGTTGACGATATCAATAAAGAACGCCCCGACCATTGGCACCACCAGAAACGCCATGTGCGATGGCCCAAACCGTTCGGTGATCGCCTGCATGTTGGCAATAGCCGTTGGGGTTGCCCCCAGACCAAACCCGCAGTGGCCCGCTGCCAGCACCGCTGCATCGTAGTTTTTCCCCATCAGGCGCCAGGTCACGAACATGGCGTACAGCGCCATAAACAGTGCCTGCACCGCCAGAATCGCCACCATCGGCAGCGCCAGCGAGGCCAGCTCCCACAGTTTGAGGCTCATCAGCGCCATCGCCAGGAACAGCGACAGACAGACGTTACCGAGCACCGATACCGCACGTTCAAACACGCGGTAGAAGCCCATCAGCGCCAGACCGTTGCTCAGAATGACCCCGATAAACAACACGCAGACAAAGGTCGGAAGTTCAAACGCTGTACCCGCCAGCCATTGCGCAACCACTTTGCCCACGGTCAGGCAGATGGCAATCATCGCGATGGTTTCAATCAGTACCAGCGAGGTGATGCTGCGCCCGACATCCGGCTTTTCGAACGCGGTGGGCACCATTTCATCGTCCGGTCTGCCATTCGGCGTGGTGGAATGTTTAACGAGATAACGGGCCACCGGGCCGCCAATCAGGCCACCCAGCACCAGACCAAAGGTTGCGCAGGCCATCGCCACTTCCGTTGCGTTTTCAAAGCCGTAACGCTCGATAAACAGCTTACTCCACGCGGCTCCGGTACCATGGCCGCCTGAGAGGGTAATCGAACCTGCCAGCAGACCCATCAGCGGATCCAGCCCCAGCAGCGTCGCCATGCCGATGCCAATAGCGTTTTGCATCAGCAGCAGTCCCACCACCACAATCAGAAATACGCCGAGCACCTTACCGCCAGAGCGCAGGCTCGCCAGGTTGGCGTTCAGGCCGATGGTGGCAAAGAAGGCCAGCATCAGCGGATCTTTCAGGGACATATCAAAATCAATTTCCCAGCCCATGCTTTTTTTCAGTACCAGCAGGGCCAGCGCCACCAGCAAACCACCGGCGACAGGTTCAGGAATGGTGTACTTTTTCAGAAAGGAAACACTGTGTACCAGCTTGCGACCAAGCAGCAGAACCAGCGTTGCGGCAACAAGGGTCGACAACGTATCGAGATGAATCATAAAAGGCTCCTGTTATGCGCGTGTTCCATACACACGCGGCGTTATCCTGGCCGGTTTGCGCTCTTCATGAGCCACCGGCGCAAAAAGTGTAATTTTTTTTCCCGACGGGTTGTAGAAAACCTGCTCACAACGGCAGATTTTCTTCCCTTTTTTTGCTGGCAATCGTTTGCTTTTACCAGGTGGTCAGATAAAATGCCCGCTTTTCCACCGTGGGATTGCCGCCGATGTCCGTTAACACCATAGAGTCGCCTGATGCGCAACCGATTGCGCAGAAGCAAAATAGCGAACTGATTTACCGCCTTGAAGATCGCCCGCCACTGCCTCAGACGCTTTTCGCGGCCTGCCAGCATCTTCTGGCGATGTTTGTCGCGGTGATCACCCCGGCGCTGCTGATCTGCCAGGCGCTCGGTTTACCGGCGCAGGATACGCAGCACATCATCAGTATGTCCCTCTTCGCCTCTGGCGTGGCCTCAATTATTCAAATTAAAGCGTGGGGTCCGGTGGGGTCGGGATTATTGTCGATCCAGGGTACCAGCTTTAACTTCGTGGCGCCGCTGATCATGGGCGGCACAGCCCTGAAAACCGGCGGTGCGGATGTCCCGACCATGATGGCGGCGCTGTTCGGCACCCTGATGCTGGCAAGCTGCACGGAGATGGTCATCTCCCGTGTGCTGCATCTGGCGCGCCGCGTCATTACCCCGCTGGTCTCCGGCGTGGTGGTGATGATTATCGGCCTGTCGCTGATTCAGGTCGGCCTCACCTCCATCGGCGGCGGCTATGCCGCAATGAGCGACCATACCTTCGGCGCGCCGAAAAACCTGCTGCTGGCGGGCGTCGTGCTGGCGATCATTATTCTGCTGAACCGCCAGCGTAACCCTTACCTGCGCGTGGCTTCGCTGGTGATCGCCATGGCAGCCGGTTATCTGCTGGCGTGGGCGCTGGGCATGTTGCCGGAGAACACCGCACCGACCAACAGCGCGCTGATCACCGTCCCCACGCCGCTGTACTACGGTCTGGGCATTGACTGGGGTCTTCTCCTGCCGCTGATGCTGGTCTTTATGATCACCTCTCTGGAGACCATCGGCGATATCACCGCTACCTCCGACGTCTCCGAGCAGCCGGTGTCCGGCCCGCTGTACATGAAGCGCCTGAAAGGCGGCGTGCTGGCGAACGGCCTGAACTCGTTTGTTTCTGCGGTATTCAATACCTTCCCGAACTCCTGCTTCGGCCAGAACAACGGCGTGATCCAGCTGACCGGCGTCGCCAGCCGCTACGTGGGTTTTGTGGTGGCGCTGATGCTGATCGTCCTCGGCCTGTTCCCGGCGGTGAGCGGCTTTGTGCAGCACATTCCTGAGCCGGTGCTGGGTGGCGCAACGCTGGTGATGTTCGGGACTATCGCAGCGTCCGGGGTGCGTATCGTCTCCCGCGAACCGCTGAACCGCCGGGCGATCATGATTATCGCGCTGTCGCTGGCCGTGGGTCTGGGCGTTTCTCAGCAACCGCTGATCCTGCAGTTTGCCCCTGACTGGGTGAAAAACCTGCTCTCTTCCGGCATCGCCGCGGGCGGTATCACCGCTATTGTGCTGAACCTCGTTTTCCCGCCTGAAAAGAACTGATCCCCTTCACGGCAGGCAGTCAATGCCTGCCGTGACATCTATTTACACCATTCCCGCCTTGAGGATTGCGCATAAATCGTGCATAACTCCCTTATGTACGTTTGCGGGATGGAAGACCATGAAATTTATTGGAAAGCTGCTCGTCTATCTTCTGGTAGCCCTGCTCATTGTGATACTGGCGCTCTATATTCTGCTCCAGACCCGCTGGGGCGCGGCTCAGGTCAGCAGCTGGGTGACGGTGAATACCGATTACGAACTCAGTTTCGACAAGATGAATCACCGCTTTTCGTCGCCTTCCCATCTTATTCTGGAAAACGTCACCTTCGGGCGGGACGGTAAACCTGCCACGCTGGTAGCCAAAAAAGTTGATATCGGCCTGAGCAGCCGTCAGGTGACCGATCCGCTGCATATGGATGCCATTACCCTTTTCGATGGCACGCTGAACCTCTCGCCGCAGACGGCACCGCTGCCCTTGCAGGCCGATCGTCTTCAACTGAGCAACATGGCCTTTAACAGCCCGAATACCGAATGGGATCTGAGCGCGCAGAAGGTGACGGGCGGCGTCAGCCCATGGCAGCCGGAAGCAGGCAACGTGCTGGGGAAAAACGCGCAGATTCAGATGAGCGCAGGCTCGCTGACCCTCAACGGCGTCCCGGCCACCAACGTGTTAATTGAGGGCCAGCTTAACGGTAAGGAGGTGGTGCTGAACACTATCGGGGCCGATATGGCGCGCGGTTCGCTCACCGGCTCCGCCCTGCGTAACGCCGACGGAAGCTGGGTTATCGACACCCTGCGTCTGAATGAGATCCGCCTGCAGAGCGACAACACGCTGACAGCCTTCTTTGCCCCGCTGGCCACCCTCCCTTCTCTGCAAATAGGCCGTCTGGAGGTCACCGACGCCCGGCTGCAGGGCCCGGACTGGGCGGTGACCGATCTCGATTTAAGCCTGCGCAACCTGACGATAAGCAAAGGCGACTGGCAAAGTCAGGACGGGCGTTTGTCCATGAACGCCAGCGAGTTTATCTACGGCTCGCTGCATCTGTTTGACCCGATCCTGAACGCAGAGTTTTCCCCGCAGGGTATGGCGCTGCGCCAGTTTACCTCCCGCTGGGAAGGCGGCATGGTGCGCACCTCCGGCAACTGGCTGCGCGACGGCAAAGCGCTGGTGCTGGACGATGTCGCCATCGCCGGTCTGGAGTACACCCTGCCGCAGAACTGGAAAACGCTATGGATGGAGCCGCTACCGGAATGGCTGAACAGCGTCACGCTGCAAAAATTCGGCCTGAGCCGCAACCTGGTGATCGACATCGATCCCGCCTTCCCGTGGCAGATCACCTCCCTGGATGGCTACGGTGCCAACCTGCAGCTGGTGAAAGACCGCCAGTGGGGCGTGTGGAGCGGCAGCGCAACCCTGAACGGCGCGGCGGCGACCTTTAACCGCGTGGATGTGCGCCGTCCGTCGCTGGCGTTGAATGCCAACGCCGCCACGGTGAACATTACCGACCTGAGCGCATTTACCGAGAAAGGCATTCTGGAAGCGACGGCCACGGTTTCGCAGTTGCCGCAACGGCAAACCACCGTAAGCCTTAACGGGCGCGGCGTGCCGCTCAACGTGCTGCAGCAGTGGGGCTGGCCAGCGCTACCGGTGACGGGCGATGGCAATATTCAACTCACCGCCAGCGGTAGCGTGCAGGCCAATGCGCCGCTGAAGCCGACGGTGAACGGCAAGCTGAGCGCGGTGAATATGGATAAACAGCAGGTAGAGCAGACGATGACGGGTGGCATTGTTTCAACACCCGTGCAATAAATAAGCCGGGTGGCGGTTTTATTCCCTCTCCCTGTGGGAGAGGGTCAGGGTGAGGGCATCAGACCGCATAATTACCGTAGGCCCGGTAAGCGAAGCGCCACCGGGCATTTTTACCGCTCAGAGGTGAACCACCACCTCATTCCCCTCCGCTTTTACCACCACGCCCCACTCGCTTCCCGCATGTGAACCGCCTTTCACGCCGCCCACCTTCTGCACGTTGCGCAAGCACACCGACCAGTTTCGCGCCTCACCCACGCCGGTCAGGGTCACGGTATCGCCCTCTCGTGACGCTTTCAGCGTAAACGCCACCGCGCCGTCCGCCGCAGGCACTTCACTCACCGCCGTTGCGCCATCCTCCAGGTTAAACAGCTGGAAGGCCGTGCCCTCGTTCCACGCATAGTCTGGTTTCTGGCTGTTATTGCCCAGCGCCAGCAGGGTGTTATCGCGCACATAGACTGGCAGGCTGCGGAAATCGTGCTGTTGCTTATGCCAGCGGCTACCCTGAATTTCGTCGTTATGCCACAGGTGCGTCCAGCGTCCTTCCGGTAGCCAGAACTGCACATCGCCCTCCTCTGAGAACACCGGCGCGACCATCACCGCATCCCCCAGCATGTACTGGCGGTCAAGATAATCGCACGCCGGATCGTCCGAGAACTCCAGCATCATCGCCCGCAGCATCGGCGTACCGCACTCGCGCGCCAGCGCCGCCTGACGGTACAGATACGGCATCATCCGGCACTTCAGCTGCGTAAAGTGGCGCACCACGTCGCAGGATTCGTCATCGTACGCCCACGGCACGCGGTAAGATTTACTGCCGTGCAGGCGGCTGTGGCTGGATAAAAGCCCGAACGCGCACCAGCGCTTGTAGACGTGCGCCGGGGCGGTGTTTTCGAATCCGCCGATATCGTGGCTCCAGAACCCAAAGCCGGACAGGCCAATCGACAGCCCGCCGCGCAGACTTTCCGCCATCGACTCGTAGTTGGCGTAGCAGTCACCCCCCCAGTGAACGGGGAACTGCTGCGCACCGACGGACGCGGAGCGGGCAAACAGCACCGCCTCTTGCTCACCCACGGTCTCTTTCAGCACGTTCCACACCAGCGCGTTGTAGATGTAGGCGTAATGGTTATGCATCTTCTGTGGATCGGATCCGTCAAACCACTGCACGTCCGTCGGGATGCGCTCGCCAAAGTCGGTCTTAAAGCAGTCGACACCGATGTCCACCAGGCCTTTCAGCTTGTCGGCATACCACCGGCACGCTTCCGGGTTAGTAAAGTCATAAATTGCCAGCCCCGGTTGCCACTTATCCCACTGCCACAGGGAGCCGTCCGGGCGCTTGAGCAGGTAGCCCTTCTCTTTCAGTTCGCGAAATACCGGCGACTTCTGGCCGATGTACGGGTTAATCCACACGCAGACCTTCAGCCCTTTCTCCTTCAGGCGGCGGATCATCCCTTCCGGATCCGGGAAGGTCACCGGGTCCCACTCAAAATCACACCACTGGAAGGCCTTCATCCAGAAGCAGTCGAAGTGGAAGACGTGCAGCGGCAGATCGCGCTCGGCCATGCCGTCGATAAAGCTGTTAACCGTCGCTTCGTCGTAGTTAGTGGTGAACGACGTGGTCAGCCACAGGCCGAACGACCACGCGGGCGGCAGCGCCGGACGCCCGGTGAACCGCGTATAGCGGTTGAGCACCTCTTTCGGCGTCGGGCCGTCGATCACGAAGTACTCGAGATATTCCCCTTCGACGCTGAACTGCACTTTGGAGACTTTCTCCGAACCCACTTCGAACGAGACGTTTTCCGGGTGATTCACCAGCACGCCGTAGCCGCGATTGGTCAGATAAAACGGGATGTTTTTGTAGGACTGCTCGGTGCTGGTGCCGCCGTCGCGGTTCCACGTTTCGATCGTCTGGCCGTTGCGCACCAGGGCGGTAAAGCGCTCGCCCAGACCGTAGACCGTTTCGCCCACGCCGAGGTCGAGACGCTCAAACAGGTAGTTGCGATCGGTGTTGGTGTCCTGCACGTAACCGTTGTTTTTCAGCTGGCTGCCGGTAATGCGCTGGCCGTTGCGCAGGAAGTCCAGCGCCCAGAACTCCCCTTTGGTGACGCGCACGCTGACGCTGCCGCTTTTCAGCTCGGCAAATTCCGCGTTGTTTTCAATCTCGACCTTCACGTCTTTCAGCACGTTCAGCGGATAGTGCGGGCCGTTGTCCAGCGCGCCCTGGAAGTGCTCGATGCGCACCCCGACAATCCCCTCCTGCGGGGCAAACAGGCGCACCGTGAACATGAGCGTGTCGAGCTGCCAGGTGCGCTCACGCACGTCGCGCGGCGCCACGTACACCACCAGGTCATTGCCCTGCTGCTCCAAGTCGAACACCTGAACCGGATACGTCACGTTCAGACCCGGTTGAATAAGCCAGTTTCCATCACTGATTTTCATGCTTTCGTCCTCTTAGTTCTGCAATTCTTTGCTGACCGGCAGGTTTTCAAACTCCTGCTGATTGCGGCGCGCACCCTGCGCCAGCTCGCGCAGGATTTTGGTCAGGAAGGGGGTTTTCAGCGTGTAGTAGCGTTTGGCGATAATGGCGCTCAGCACGTAGCAGACCGCCGGGGCCAGGGTAAACAGGCCGATAATGATGCTGATGGTCGCGCTGTTCTGGGTTTTGGCTGCCGCGTCGTAGCCGCCGCCTGCCAGCATCCAGCCGATCATCGCCCCGCCCAGCGCCAGGCCAAGCTTCAGCACGAACAGCGTGCCCGCAAAGCTGATCCCGGTCAGGCGTTTGCCGTTGGTCCATTCGCCATAGTCGACGGTATCGGACATCATTACCCACTGGATCGGCGTCACCAGCTGGTGCAGCACGCCGATGACGAAGATAAAGGCGAACATCACCACGATGGCATGCATCGGCACGAAGAACATCGCTACGCTCACCACCGCCAGCGCGGCGTTGGTCCACCAGAAAATGCTGACCTTACACTTCCAGTCGGTGAGCGGTTTCGCCAGCGCGGAGCCGATCAGGTTGCCGACGCAGTAGGTGGTGAGGAACGCGACGAACACTTCCGGCGAGCCCATGATCCAGGTGCAGTAGTACATCATCGCCCCGCCGCGCACGCAGACGGCGAGGATGTTGAGGATGGTCAGCACGCCAACGATGCGCCACTGGTCGTTGTGCCAGATGTCGCGCAGGTCTTCCCGCATGGCGGTAGTGCTCGGCGGCACCTGGATGCGCTCTTTGGTGGTGAAGAAGCAGAACGCCAGCATCAGGAACGCGACCACCGACAGGACGGCGATCCCGCCCTGGAAGCCGAACGCTTTATCGTCGCCGCCGATCAGGTTCACCAGCGGCATCATCAGCACCGTGGAGAGCATGCCGCCCGCCGTCGCCAGCACGAAGCGCCAGGATTGCAGGGAGATACGCTGCGTCGGGTCGTTGGTGATCACCCCGCCCAATGCGCAGTACGGGATGTTAACCACGGTATAGAGCAGGGTCAGCAGCGTATAGGTAATGGCGGCATACACCATTTTGCCGTTGAGGCTGAGATCCGGCGTGGTATAGGCCAGCACGCAGACGATGCCGAACGGGATGGCGCCGAACAAAATCCACGGGCGGAACTTGCCCCAGCGGCTGCGGGTGCGGTCGGCAATCAGCCCCATGCACGGGTCGGAGATTGCATCCAGCGCACGGGCGAGCAGGAACATGGTGCCGACAAACCCGGCGGGAATGCCGAAAATATCGGTGTAGAAAAACATCATATACAACATGACGTTATCAAAAATGATGTGGCTGGCGGCGTCTCCCATGCCGTAGCCAATCTTCTCTTTTACTGACAATACTTCGCTCATCTTTTATTCATCCTTCACGCTGTAGGGGGCGCTGAGACCGGTTGCATTGGTTTTAAACCATTGTTTCATGAGCGGGTATTGCGTTTTCTGGTTAGCAGATTACGTTTCTTGTTTTTTGTGATCGCGGTAAATGTCGGAGAGCACAAAACGCTAACCTGAGGATTTTCTTAAGAATTAACTGAAACAGGGGGGTACAGGTCAAAAGAGAGGTGAAAAAAGTGTGTCGGGGTATGTGGTAAATGCCTGAAAGTAGCTATAATGCGCCCCGCCTCCATGTAGCAATGCAGGCGCGGAAGATCGTCATCTCCGGTGAGGTGGCTGGACTTCAAATCCAGTTGGGGACGCCAGCGTTCCCGGGCAGGTTCGACTCCTGTGATCTTCCGCCAAAATATACCCTTCTCACGCAAAAAAACATCGTCTATTATTCTTTTAAATTAATTTTTGACTGAAGAGAATAAAAAATGAATTTAGCTCTAGCTATCGCTACTGTCTTTGCTACCCTTTTTAGCCCATTAATAGCTGTCAGAGTACAAAAATATTTAGAGAAGAAATCAGAAAAGCAAACAATAAAAGTTAAAATATTTTCGCAACTTATGGCTACTCGAGCTATTTCATCTCGTTTACTACCTGAACATGTTCAAGCATTAAATATGATTGACTTAGCCTTTTATGGAGATATAAGACGTGGAAAAGTAAAGCGTTCCGATTCAGAAAAAAAAAGTCACATTAGCTTGGAAGGAATATTTCGCCCACCTTTGTTCAACCGTACCCTTAAAGGAATCTGGGGCAGAATTGTGGAATCAAAAAAGCAATCAACTTTTTTTGAGCTTGCTTTATGAGATGGCAAATGATATTGGATATGACTTTGATAAGGTCCATTTGCAGAACGCTATATATTCTCCCACTGCGCATGGTGATATGAACCTTGATCAAATTAAAATAAGAAAAGGTTTAGCCTCTATCCTTACAGGAGATAACCCCATTAAGGTCGAATTAACTGGCAAACAAGATAAAAATAAAAACTAAATATCATCAACTGAAAATGGCTTATGACCTAAACGAATTAGTTCTTGACGTCCTAGAGTTTTAAGCCAATTTCCCAAACTCATCCCTTCAGCCTTAGCAGCCGCCTCAAACTGTGACTTCAATTCCGTAGTAATACGAATCTGAAACGTCGGTGCTTTTCCGGATTTAGATTTGTTAGGGTCGCGTTTAGCTGTTGACATGTACGTACCTACAAGAGCAAAATATCATCATTCAGGTACGTACCTTAGCATACCTGAAACTGAAACGCCCTCGCCAGGTACTCGCAATACCGGACGAGAGCTAACCTCACCAACTATCAAGGAGTTGATTATGGCTGATTCGCATTCTACCCCAGACACCGACCAATCCGGAACCGAGCGTTCGTTAATTGTGGGATATCGCCCGAATGTTTTCGACAAATCCACACCCAATATCATTCTGTCCGGCAAGTGGCTGCGCGCGGCGGGTTTTGATACCGGACAGCAGGTCACGGTCAAGGTGATGAAAGGGTGCATCGTTCTGGTGGCGTATAACGAGCAGGAGCAGCGGTTGCAGGACGATTATAAGCGGACGAAGGCGAAGCTCAGTGAGATAGAGAAAGCTCTTGCCGCGATTCAAATTCAGCATCCTGGAAAGCACCTCGCAAAATCAAATACAAACCACCTGGCTTAGCGGCGGTTTCTGGCGTTAATCGTTAAAAAGACGGAGCCGACATGGTTGATAAAAACGTAATCTAATTTCCGGCTGGTGAATTTGTGATGTTGCCAGTGAGGACGGTACGGTTTGCATCACATGTCGCTTTGAACATGAAACGCTCTGGCTGTCGCAAGCAGCCATTGTGGCTCTCTAGCAAGTCTCTCCTCAAGCCATTACTGAGCATATTAAAGCCGTTTACGAAGAAGGTAAGCCTGAATAAAAACAACATGTAAGCCTTACTTATAAGTTCAGCAAGAAAGTGGCTGGTAAATGGAAAAAGAATCTAAAGAGTAGCCATAGTCATGCTGCCCCCCTACCTTCCTTGCCAGCATGACTCGAAAAACACTGGAAGACGCCTCGCAATTTCTCACAAATACAATCATTTAGATGCCCCGTATTTGTCATACTTCTGCCACTCGCTACCTGGTTGCCAATGACAGCCATTGCATTTATTAACTACAGCTTATATCCTGTATATAAGCTACAGCTTATCATGGAAGAGAGCATGTGGACGGTACTGTTCGGAAAGGTGTTTGAGCTATGGTTGCTTGAACAGGAAGAAGGGTTACAGGAAAAGGTACTGGCAGACATGCTAAATCTACAAAACTATGGACCTCGTCTTCCTCGTCCCTATGCCGATACTGTAAAAGGCTCGCAATATAACAATATGAAAGAGTTACGTGTTCAATACGCTGGTCGTCCGATTCGTGCTTTATTCGCATTTGACCCCGAACGTCAGGCGATTGTGCTTTGCGCAGGCAACAAGAGTAACGACAAGGCATTTTATGAAAAACTCATTCGCATTGCAGATGATGAATTTACCCGGCATCTGACAAGCCTGGAGACAGCCAAGTGAAAACACTAAATGAATTAATTGCATCACGCTCACCGGAAAGCCAACAACGAATTAAAGAAATGGCAGAGGAAATGATCCTTGAAACGGGTTTGCAACTTTTACGTGAAGAGCTCAGGCTTTCGCAAAAAAATGTTGCCGAGCTAATGGGGGTGAGCCAGCCCGCAGTAACACAAATAGAGCAACGTGGAAATGAACTAAAAATTGCCACGCTTAAGCGCTACATTGAGGCAATGGGTGGGAAACTTTGTATCGACGTTGAACTTCCAACAGGAAAACGCGTTGCGTTTCATATCTAACAAGTGTGATTCCTGCGTTAAGTAAATATTTACTTAGCCAACCGCATATGCAGCAACGGAAACGCATTTCCCTGTCCGTCAAGTTCCGAGCGCCCGACCTGCTCAAATCCCATATGCCGATAAAAGGCGACTCCCTGCGGATTCTGCTCATTCACGTCCACTTCGTTCGCGCCGAACTCTGCGATGGCGTGTTTAAGCAGCAGTTTCCCGACACCCTTCCCGCGACTCGCATCATCCACAAACAACATTTCAATGCGGTTTTCATCCACCCCTAAAAAGCCGTGAATAACGCCTGCGTCATCGCGGGCTATCACGACCTTGAGGTTGGGGAGATACGCGTTGAGCAATAGCGGACGCAGCGCCGCAATATCGCTTTCCTGTAAAAAGTGATGGGTGGCGCGAACGGAGGATTCCCAGATCGCGACCAGGCGTTCGAAGTGTGAGGAGTGTGCGGTTTCGATTTTCATGGGGGGATCATGTCTGGAAAACCTAATTCATTCAAGTCACTCTGTGCGCCTTGTTCCCCCCTCACCCTAACCCTCTCCCTCAGGGAGAGGGAACCGACCGTGCTAAGCTTTAATCTCCATCACCGCATACACCCCGTCCTTCGGCACGACCACGGTGACGTTTTCCACCGGTACGCCCGCCGCCAGGTGAATATCCTGCAGCTGCTGTAGCGTCCTCGGGTGGATATCCTCCCAGCCGATACCGCGCAGCACAAAGTCAATCTGCGGGCTGCTGGTCAGCATGTTTGAGACAATCACCGCCCCGCCGGGCTTGACCAGCCGCAGCGCGCGCTGGAGAAAAATCACCGCGTCGGCGTCGTTGAAGTATTCAAAAATCCCCAGCGCGTCGACCAGTTCGGCCTGATGCTCGCCCAGCTCCAGCAGCAGGTCCTCGTTACGCACCAGCGTGTGCACCAGGTTGCGCCTGAGCAGGGTCAGCTGTTCGCCCACCACAATGCCTTCCTGCGCCGCCATGGTTTCGGCCCAGCTGAGCGCGACGGGGTCTTTATCCACCAGTGTGAGATAGACCTGCTGGCCATCGAGCTTTGCTTCGCGCAGCGCCTCCAGCACCGGAATGGCGGCGCCGCTTGCCAGGCTGACCCAGTTGTTCTCACTCTCATTGTGAATGTACTTATCCACCAGCGCGGCAAGCACCCGGGCGCGGGAGCGCACGCCGATGGCGTCGTTCGCGTGGATAAACCACTGACGACTGTCGCTGTCCATCTTTGTGCCGTCCGGCAGGCGATCCTCAAGCGGGTTTTGCACCACAAACAGCGCCAGCGCGGAGGGCACCAGCCGGGTGCGCCATGCGGTAAGCGCCGGACGGTTGCGAAAGGCCTGTTCGGAATAGCGGTTCTGCGGGACGAGCACAGCCTGCCCCCCTTCCTGATATTCGACCTGCGGAGGGCGAAGCGCTGGCTCGGCTTTCAGCGCCCGATCGAGCGCAGCGATTTCACGGGCAGCATCGTCTTTCATCGGCCACTGGTCGCTGACGTCGGGAAAGGACGCACTGAAAATCATCATGTTTTTCGGTGCGTCACCACGAAAAGGCTGCCAGATCATAACGTCTTCCCTCCGTTGGGCTTTTAACGGAAGTCTATCCAGGCGAGTCCGTAATACCCTACGAAGAAAGCACGATCTTTACTGCTTCACCCACACCAGTTGGTCAACCCGGAAGCCCAGACTGCGCGCGGTGTTCAGGTAATCCTGCTTCACCGCATCCGGGATGGTCGGCGTGCGTGACAAAATCCACAGATAATCGCGGTTCGGGCCGCTGACCAGCGCGTACTGGTACTTGTCGTCCAGTTTGATTACGTTATACCCGCCGTAGAACGGACCGAAGAACGACACCTTCAGCGCGGCGGTGGTCGGCTCGCCGGTGAAGTACGCTTTCCCCTCACTTTCATTCCACTTGTTTTTCACCGGATCGTAACCCCGGTTCAGCACGCTGATACCGCCGTCGCTGCGCTTGCCGTAGGTGGCGGTCACCTGCTCCAGACCGCGTTCAAAGCGGTTTTCCAGGCGCGCGACTTCGTACCATTTGCCGAGATAGCGGCTGGCGTCAAAATGAGTAATAGGCTGCACGCCTTTCGGCGGCGTAGGGGATTTACAGGCAACCAGGGTCAGCGCAATGGCAACACCGGTCACAACAGGCCATAGCTTCATGAGAATTCCTTTCATTTGCACGGTTGGATGTTAAGTGTAGTGCACCGTTTCGGGGCTTCATCCCGTTCGGGAAAATTCGTAGTATATTGAGAGTATTCCTCCACTCTGGACACGGACATGGCTTACTCCATCGGCGAATTCGCCAGACTCAGCGGCATTACCGCCACCACCCTCCGGGCGTGGCAGCGTCGCTACGGTTTACTCAAGCCACAGCGCACGGAAGGCGGTCACCGCCAGTACAGCGATGAGGACGTCCAGCAGGCGCTGAAAATCCTCGATTGGGTCAAAAAAGGCGTCCCTATCGGCCAGGTCAAACCGCTGCTGGAGCGCCCGACGCCGGGGCGGACCAACAACTGGCAAACCCTGCAGCAGAACATGCTGCAGCGCCTTCAGGACGGCAAAGTCGAATCCCTGCGCCAGATGATTTACGACGCCGGACGCGAGTACCCAAGACCAGAGCTGGTCGCGAACGTGCTGCGTCCGCTGCGCAGCCAGGTCTCGGCTAACGTTGCCGCCGCCATGACCCTGCGCGCGATCCTCGACGGCATCATCATCGCCTACACCTCGTTTTGTCTCGAAGGTGATAAGAAAGCGCCGGGCGACAATATTCTGCTCAGCGGCTGGCATCTCAACGACCCGTGCGAGATCTGGCTCGAAGCCCTAACGCGCACCGGTCAGGGTCACCGGATCGACATCCTGCCGGTTCCCCCTGCCACGCTGGCTCCGGAGATTTTCCCGGAGCGGAAATGGCTTCTGGTCACCAGCGGCAAACTTACCGCCGGACGGAAAAAGCAGCTGGAGCAGTGGCAGCAGCAGGTATCGCTTGAAGTGATTATCCTCTGATCATTTTCTGCTGTGGGAATCTTCACGAAAAGTTGAATATTTTCCCGCGCCGCAGATGCTAACGTTTTCCTGTGACAAATAACTCCACAGGAAAACACCATGAAAAAAACAACCCCTCTGCTGTTCCTGGCCGCCATGGCCTTTGCCCCTGCCGCCTTTAGCGCCCCTGCCGGCACGCTGAGCGTCCACATTCTCGACCAGCAAACCGGGATGCCGCCATCAGACGTGACCGTTACGCTGGAGAAGCAGCAGCAGGACAAATGGACCCCGGTTGCCAGCGGCAAAACCGACCACGACGGACGTATTAAATCGCTCTATCCGCAGGACCAGGACATGCAGCCTGGCGTGTATAAAGTGACCTTTAAAACCGCAGAGTACTTCCACGGCAAAAAGCTGGACACCTTCTTCCCGGAGATCCCGGTGCTGTTTACCGTGACCCGCACCAACGAAAAGCTGCACATCCCGCTTCTGCTGAGTCAGTACGGTTACTCGACCTACAAGGGCAGTTAAGACGCATTGATTCTAAAGGAATAAAAAAAATAGTTCCGCGAATACTTGGACAAACTAGTCATGTTGTGTAAGTTTTAATTATATGAACGGGAGGGACCACACCATGACAACGAAACCTGTGCTCGGTATTAGCGGATGTTTGACCGGCTCCGCCGTACGCTTTGACGGCGGACACAAGCGTATGGGCTTCGTTATGGATGAGCTGGCCCAGTGGGTGAATTTCCGCCCCGTCTGCCCGGAAATGGCGATCGGCCTGCCGACGCCTCGCCCGGCCATACGCCTGACGCTGACGGACAGCGGCGAGACGCAGCTCCGTTTCAGCAAGCCGCCTCATGATGACCTCACGCAGAAAATGGCCGACTTTACGGCGGAATATCTGCCAAAAATCGGCGATCTTTCGGGATTTATCGTCTGTGCAAAATCCCCAAGCTGTGGCCTGGAACGCGTGCGGCTGTACGATGAAAACGGCAACCGGGGCCGCAAGGAGGGCGTCGGGCTGTTCACCGCCGCCCTTCTTGAAACCTACCCGTGGCTGCCCGTCGAGGAAGATGGTCGGCTGCACGACCCTGTGCTGCGGGAAAACTTTATTGAGCGGGTATTTGCCCTGCACGAGCTAAACACGCTGCGCGCTAAAGGGCTGACGCGACGTGGGCTGCTGGATTTCCACAGCCGCTATAAATTGCAGCTGCTGGCGCACCATCAGGCGGGCTACCGCGAAATCGGCCCGTTCGTTGCCTCGCTGCACGAATGGGAAGACCTGGACGCCTTCTTCGTGGCGTACCGGGAAAAGCTGATGACGATCCTGAAAAAACCGGCTTCGCGGAAGAACCACACCAACGTGCTGATGCATATTCAGGGGTATTTCCGCAACCAGCTAAACACCCGCCAGCGCGGTGAGCTGCGCGACGTGATCCTGCACTATCGCAACGGGCAGTTACCTATTCTCGCCCCGATCACGCTGCTGAAGCACTACCTGGCCGAATATCCCGACCGGTATCTGATGACGCAAAACTACTTTGATCCCTATCCTGATGATTTGGGTCTGCGTCTGGCAGTCAAGTGATCACAAAAATGCGAAGGCCCCATTGACCCGTAGAGGCCCAAAGCAGTACCCCGTTTAGACGACATCCTCACTGTCGTCTCTTTTTTGCATTTAACCTCAAAGACTGTGATTATATACAGGCTTATTCTGCAAAAAGGGGCTTGCCCGTGATCAACACCCTGCACATTCAAAACTACCGCTCCATACGCGAGATGTCGCTTGAGCTGGAGCAGCTAAACATCGTCTTCGGCCCGAACGGCACCGGAAAATCCAATATTTACAAGGCGATACACCTGATGCACAGCGCCGCCCAGGGGCAGTTCTCCCAGGCGCTGGCGAACGAGGGCGGCATTCTGAAGGTGTTCTGGGCAGGCAAAACCCGCAGCGACCAGCTGCGGCGGATGAACCTGGCGGTGGAAACCGAGACCTACGAATACGAGCTGCAGGTCGGGTTTGTGGAGAGGCTGCCCTATCCCTCGCAGTTTCAGCTCGACCCGGTGATCAAAGAGGAGTCCATCTGGCTGAGCGGCCAGCATCGACGCCCGTCGTCACAGCTGATGAAGCGTAAGAATCAGGCGGTGTTTCTGAATAACGTGCATCACGAGAAAGTAACCCACAGCGGCACGCTGTATGAGAACGAATCGGTGTTCGGGCAGCTCGGCGAACCGCATCTTTACCCGGAAGTGTCGCAGATGCGCGAGTCCCTGCGTAACTGGCGCTTTTATCATGAGTTTTCCGTCTCATCCGGCTCGGCGATGCGTGCCCCGCAGGTCGGGTTCCGTTCCCCGGTGCTGGCCAGCGACGGTGCCAACCTGGCGGCGGCGTTTCAGACCATCGTGGAGATTGGCGACGAACTGCTCCTGATGCGCATCCTCGACCAGGCCTTCCCCGGCTGCGTGTTTTACAGCGACAACACCGGCGGACGTTTTCGCATGATGATGCAGCGCGAGGGGCTGAGCCGCCCGCTGGAACCGGCGGAGTTCTCCGACGGCACCCTGCGCTTTCTGTGCCTGGCGGTGGCGCTGTTAAGCCCGCGCCCACCGGCGTTTATCGCGTTGAACGAACCGGAAAACAGCCTGCATCCGCAGATGCTGCCCGCGCTGGCGAGCTTAATCGCCGAGGCCAGCCGCTACTCGCAGATTTGGCTCACCAGCCACTCGCCGGAGCTGGCGAAGTTGATTGAGAAACAGAGATCCTTTTCGCTGTACCAGCTGTCGATGGCGGAGGGGGAGACGAAGGTGGAGAGGCTGGGGTAGCTCAATCTCTTCATACCCAACTTACCGGGGTGGAACTTCCACGCTAGCTATGCAGACGAAACGTCTTTCGCCACTCCGCAGGACTTACCCCAAAACGCGCCTTAAACTGCTGTCGCCAGGTGACGGCAGAATTAAATCCCACCAGCTCGGCTACGCGTTCAATCGGCATATTTCCGGCTTCAAGCAGGATCTGGCTACGCCGCAGGCGTTCGGCGGTAAGCCAGTCGGCGACGCTCATTCCCGTGGCTTTAATAAAGTGACGGGTCAGCGTGCGGCGGCTCATCGAAACCACCTCCGCCAGCGAGTCCAGGCTATGCGGTTCGGTGATGTGCTGCTGTAGATAGTCGATCAGGCAATTGATACGTGCATCGCGGGTGTCATTCGGAACAGGCTGAGCAATAAACTGCGCCTGACCTCCCTCGCGGTGCGGCGGCACAATCATCCGCCGGGCAATCTGGTTGGCGACTACGCTGCCAAAGCGCTGACGAATGATATACAGGCAGCAGTCCAGCGCAGCCGCGGTTCCGGCAGAGGTGATGATATTGCCGTCATCCACGTAGAGGGCGTTGATATCAAGCTGGACGTGCGGAAAGAGCGACTGGAACTGATTTTCGAACTCCCAGTGGGTGGCAGCGCGCTTGCCGTCGAGAATGCCCGCATAGCCCAGCACAAACGACCCCAGACACAGCCCGACGATTTCCGCGCCGTTGTCTCTCGCCTGCACCAGGCTGTCGAGCAGCGTCTGAGGCGGGCGTTCGAGGACGTGCTGCCAGTAGGGAACAACGACTATATCGGCCCGACCAATGGCGGTGTAGTCCTGCGTGGCGTTGAGGGCGAACCCGTCTTTTGAGGTGAGGAACCCCGGCGTTTCGGCGCAGATCGTCACGTTAAAGCGCTTTTCGCCGGAGACGGAATCGCCAAACAGAATGCAGGGAACGGAGTAGTGGAACGGGCTGAACCCGTCTACCGCGACAATCGCGACGTTGATTAGCGACATTTGTCTCTCCTTTCCCTTTAACGCACTCAGAATATAACGGTTTCGCCATCCTGGGGAATGGTCACTGCGTCACTCACCTGATTGGCTTCAACGTACTCACGCAGCGCGCTGCGGGTCAGCAGGCAGTGGTTGATGGCTTCCATATGGCTCGCCACTATTTTGGCCTGTGGGAGCAGGAAATGAACGTTGAGCACATCCTCCTGCCCCATAATAATGGGGCCAAAACCAATGACGTGTGCATAGCCTGCGTTCAGTACCACCACGTCCGGCTGGTGCTTTTGCAGATCGGCCGCCACCGCGTCACGCCAGACGGTATCCCCGGCAAGATAAAGCGTCTTCTCATCAGGATGACGCAGCACCACGCCACAGGCCTCGCCCAGACGCTCCGCCAGCTCCGGCACGGCGTAAGCCCGGTCGGTACCGTGTTGGCCGCCGTGGGTTTTAGCAATCTGAATCCCGTCGAAGGTGGTCGCGTCAGTCATGACCGTCAGGTTGATAAACCCCTGGCTGCGCAGCAGCGCGGCATCACGATCGTTTTGCACGTAGATCGGCTTGTCTTTGGCGATCAGCTCTGCCGCGGCGCGATCCCAGTGATCGTCATGGGTATGGGTGACGATCACCGCGTCGGCGTTCAGCAGCGTGTTGACGTCAACAGGGAGTTCGACCGTCGGGTTACGGCGTTCGGCATGTGCCGTGCCGGGAAAGCCCGGATAAGCATCTTTCGGGGCCAGCATCGGGTCGATTAAAAGACGTTTCCCAGCGTAGGTAATCAGCAGGGTGGCGTTGCGAATTTGGGTAATGTTCATGGGCTATCCTCCGGTTGGTGTGATAAGGAGGATAGCCCGACGTCGCAGGTCACGCTGTGGGTTAAAGGGCGATTACCGATGGAATCGGGCCAATTTAAACTCCGCGTTTTCAGGCAGAATTTACCAGCCCGGTACCGCTCCGCCGTTAAAGATCGTCTCAGCCGCTTTCGCCACTTCCGGTGACTGATACGACTGGATAAATTCCTTCACGTTCTCCGCGTCTTTGTTGTCTTCGCGCGCCACCACGATGTTCACGTACGGCGAATTTTTATCTTCTATAAAGACGCTGTCATGCACCGGCGACAGCCCGGTTTGCTGAAGATAGGTGGTGCTGATGATGGCGACATCCACTTTGGGATCGTCCAGCACGCGCGGCAGCTGCGCCCCTTCCAGCTCCATGATGTTCAGATGTTTAGGGTTAGCGGTAATATCCAGCGCCGTCGGCAGCAGGCCGGTGTCTGGCTTCAGGGTAATGAGCTTCTCTTTTTGCAGCAGCAACAGCGCGCGGCCAAGGTTGGTTGGGTCGTTTGGAATGGCAATGGTCGCACCGTTCTTCAGGTCCGAAACGGATTTGATTTTGCGTGAATAACCGGCCATCGGGAACACGAAGGTATTCGCCACGGCAACCAGCTTGTAGCCATGCGCCTTGTTATCTTCTGCAAGGAACGGACGGTGCTGAAAGACATTGGCATCCAGCTCTCCCTGGTTGGTGGCATCGTTAGGCAATAGCGAGCCGCTGAAGCCGACCAGCTCCACGTCCAGGCCATATTTCTCTTTCGCCACCTTTTTGGCGACTTCCGCCACGTCCTGCTCGGCGCCGTTGATGACGCCTACTTTAATGTGTCTGGCATCGCTGCCATTTTGATCGCACCCTGCCAGCAGCAGGCCAGCGAGGACCAGCGCACCCAATCGACGTTTCACGAGACAGTTCCTTTTGCTGAATGTTTCAATGACTATATCGACAACGAGGCGGGGAAATAAAAAACGAAAAAGAATCAATAAGAAGGATAAGTTATATGCGGGTATCGCCGGGTGGCTCTGCGCTTCCCCGGCCCGCAGAATCAGAATTTAAAGCGCTTTCGTCAGGTAATGACGCTGCATACCCGGGTATGGGTAATCCTGCAAAGACATCTGCAGCTGGTAGCCCTGTTTTTCATAGAACGGGCGCGCCTGGAAGCTAACGGTATCCACCAGCGCGTGCTTGCAGCCTTTACGCCTGGCTTCATTTTCCGCCGTGTTGATAAGCTGGCTGCCCACACCGCTGCCCCGTACGGTATCGCTCACCCAGAGATAGTCGATATTCAGCCAGTCGCCTTTACGTACGCCGATTAAGCCGCCCAGCATGACGCCCTTTTCGTCTCGAACGTAAACGCCTATGTCACCGCTAAAGTTCGTCAAATCGAGGAACCGTCCGTTATAGGCTCTCAGACCCACAAGTAGCTCTTCTTTTTCCTGCGGCGTGACGGCGTCAGTAATGCTCAAGTGCATATTTTCTCTCCTTGTTTTCTGTGCCGTCTCACTATCGCACACCGGTGGCGTGGAGAAAATTCATACTTTCGACTGGCGTCGCTACACTGAATGTAACGATATATTTCATGGGAAGCATGTGACTTCTAAAGGGGGTTTTGATGAAAGCTGCGCACCTGGTCTGCCTGCTGGTTTGTCTGCTCTTCGCCGCGTTTGTCCATGCTCAGGAAAAGGATGACCCCGCGAAAGAGGCGCAAATAAAGCAGCAGGTCCTTAAAGATATTAAGAAAACCTGTACGCCACAGAGAAAGCAGAGCGATAAAGCCTGGCAGGAGATGATTTTGTCGTCCGAGGCCAATCAGTTGCTGATCAAAAATGCCGTTACCGCCGTCAAGCGCGACAATCTGGATGCTTACTGGGCGGCGATTGGTCAGGTGGACTGTATGGAAGATTATTGAGGGCTGGAAACGTGCTTCTCGCCGGGTGGCGGCTGCGCCTTACCCGGCCTACACAACATTTTTAACGCTTACGCACATCCGGAATAATTAAATCCCCGCGCAGCACATACGAACCCAGCATCTGCGTTTTCTCCGTCAGCCAGCTCACGATACGCGCCGCCATGGCATCCATGGAATATTCAATGGCCGGGATCACCGGAATACCCGGCAGGTGCAGGGATCCAGCAAGGCTGAAGACCATAATGTCTTCCGGCACGGATTTATTAAACGCCTGCAGCTGTGGGATCACTCGCTGGGCTTCTTGCTCGTCCGCCACCAGTAATGCGTTGAAATTCAGCGTGCTGGCGTTGTTAAGCAGCTCCTGTAGCGCAACGGACGAGGAGGTCGCGTCCATAAAGACGAGGTTGCGATTAAAGGGCAGAAAATTTTTCTCCAGCGCATGTTTGTAGCCGAGCAGCACCTGATCGGCAAAACCGCTGCCGTGCGGGTGGATCAGGGCAATCTGGCGACGACCCTGGCTGGTCAGGTAGTTACAGGCGGTTTCAGCGGCAAAGGCGTGATCGAACTGGATGCTATTGGAATTATCGGACTCCATACAGTCCACGAGGATGACGTTGTCCATATCCACGTCCAGCGGGAAACGCGCGCCGATGACGAGGATGTCATCACACAAACCGCAGGAGAGCTCTTCGAGCGCATTCATTACTTCGGCTTTGCTATGCGCGAAGCGCAGCAGCAGGTGTTTTTGATGCTGGCTGAGATGTTTTTCCAGCGCGTACAAATAACCGGTGGTCTGGTTAATATTTTCCTGTGCGCAAATGACGCCGATACATCCCGTCGACTGGCTCAGCAGCGACTGGGCAATCACATTAGGCCGGTAGTTAAGCTCATCCACTGCCTTCAGAACGGCCTGACGGCTGGCTTCCTTTACGCCACGCGACCCACTCAACACTCGCGATACCGTGGCTTTAGATACCCCGGCAAGACGTGATACATCATTGATTGTCGACATCTCTTTCCCCTGACAGGCTTACCTCGCGCCTGCAAATTCCATGACCGCTTCGGCTCATATTATAGCCAGAACGGAGTATATCCGTTTCCGTTTTCCATGGAAACCGATTTTCCGTTTCCACTCAAAATGATGTCAAAACAGCCAAATTATGTGACTTACATCCGGTTAATTAGCCTCATAAGTAAGGGATCTTGATGGTTGTCACACTTCTGTCTTTTATGAATGGAAACCGGTTTCCGTATAATGTCCAATCATTCCCGCAATAACTTTTTACATTTAGAGGATGGTTGTCGATGTTCAAGATTATGCTGTGCTGCTCTGCCGGGATGTCCACCAGCCTGTTGGTCAGCAAAATGGTCGATGTCGCGAAAGAACGTGGTTTGCCGGTGAAAATAGATGCGTACGGTGTTTCCGAATTTGATACGCAGTTTCCGCAATACCAGGTGGTGCTTCTCGGACCACAAGTGAAATACATGTTACAGACACTCTCAGACAAGGCGGCTACGAAAGGCATTCCGGTCCAGCCCATCGACATGATGGACTACGGCATGCAGCGTGGCGATAAAGTACTGGACTATGCTCTGTCGCTCATCGAAGCGGCACACTAAAAGGTGTTCACATGAGTTCGTTATATCAATCCATGGTCGCGGTGATTGAGCAGTCAATTACCCCGCTGGCCGCCAAACTTGGTCAGCAAAAGTATGTGATTGCTATCCGCGACGGCTTTACCGCCGCGCTGCCGTTCATGATCATCGGCTCGTTTATGCTGGTGTTCATCTTCCCGCCGTTTTCGGCGGATACTACCAATAGCTTTGCGCGCGGCTGGCTGGATTTCTCCCAGACTTACCGCGAACAGCTGATGCTGCCGTTTAACCTCAGCATGGGCGTGATGACCTTCTTCATCTCGGTGGGGATTGGGGCGAGCCTGGGGCGCCAGTTTAACCTCGACCCGGTGATGTCCGGCCTGCTGGCTTTTATGGCCTTCCTGCTGGTCGCCGCGCCGTATGCCGACGGTAAAATCTCGACCCAGTATCTCTCCGGCCAGGGCATTTTTACCGCGCTGATCACCGCCATCTACGCCACCCGCGTTTATGCGTGGCTGAAGCAGAACAACGTCACCATCCGCCTGCCGAAAGAAGTACCGACCGGCGTGGCGCGTTCGTTTGAGATCCTGATCCCGGTGATGGTGGTGATCGGTACCCTGCACCCGTTGAACCTGTTCATCGAAGCGCAAACCGGCATGATTATCCCGCAGGCGATCATGCACCTGCTGGAGCCGCTGGTCTCTGCCTCCGACTCCCTGCCCGCTATTCTGCTCTCCGTGCTGCTGTGCCAGATCTTCTGGTTCGCCGGTATCCACGGCTCGCTGATTGTCACCGGCATCATGAACCCGTTCTGGATGGCGAACCTCTCGGCAAACCAGGCGGCACTGGCGGCCGGCGCGGCGCTGCCGCACGTATACCTGCAGGGCTTCTGGGATCACTACCTGCTGATTGGCGGCGTAGGCTCCACGTTACCCCTGGCGTTCCTGCTGCTGCGCAGCCGCGTTACCCATCTGCGTACCATCGGCAAAATGGGCGTGGTGCCCAGCTTCTTTAACATCAACGAACCGATTCTGTTTGGCGCGCCGATCATCATGAACCCGATGCTGTTCATTCCGTTCGTGTGCGTTCCGCTGATCAACGCCTGTCTGGCGTATGCGGCAACCAAACTCGGCTGGCTGGCGCAGGTCGTCTCGTTAACCCCGTGGACCACCCCGGCACCGATTGGCGCCTCGTGGGCGGCGAACTGGGCGCTGAGCCCGGTGGTGATGTGCCTTGTGTGTATGGTGATGTCCGCGCTGATGTATCTGCCTTTCCTGCGTGCCTATGAGCGTACGCTGATGAAAAACGAAGAGCAGAAAGCGCAGGCGACCGTCGGTGCTGCCGAAACCGCAAGCAATTAAGTCAAAGAGGAAAGGTCATGAAATACGCATTTCCCGATAACTTCTGGTGGGGCAGCGCAAGCTCCGCTCTCCAGACGGAAGGGGCAAGAGAGGGCGAAACCACGTGGGATTACTGGTTTGCCCGCGAGCCAAACCGTTTTCACAACGGCGTGGGGCCGCAGCAGACCTCCACGTTTTATCAGCACTGGAAAACGGACATTCAGCTGTTAAAGCAGCTGAACCACAACAGCTTTCGTACCTCGATTAGCTGGGCGCGCCTGATCCCTGACGGTATCGGTGAAGTGAACCCGGAAGCGGTCGATTTTTATCATCAGGTCATTGATGAGCTGAATGAACAGGGCATCACGCCGTTTATTACCCTGTTCCATTTCGACATGCCGATGGCGATGCAGGCGATCGGTGGCTGGGAAAACCGAGAAGTCGTGGACGCATACGCCCGCTATGCGCAGATTTGCTTCGAGCTGTTTGGCGATCGCGTGCTGCACTGGTTTACCTTCAACGAGCCGATTGTGCCGGTGGAAGGCGGCTATCTGTACGACTTCCACTACCCGAACGTGGTGGATTTTCGTCGGGCAGCCACCGTGGCGTATCACACCGTGCTGGCCCACGCAAAGGCGGTTCAGGCCTACCGCGCCGGTCACTACGCGGGGGAAATCGGCATCGTATTAAACCTGACGCCGTCCTATCCGCGCTCGCAAAACCCGGCGGACGTGAAGGCGGCACACATTGCGGATCTGATGTTTAACCGCAGCTTCCTCGACCCGGTCCTGCGCGGCGAATACCCGGCGGACCTGGTTGCGCTGCTGAAGGCATACGATCAGCTGCCTGCCTGTAAGCCGGAAGATAGCGCCCTGATCGCGGAAGGGAAAATCGACCTGCTCGGCGTGAACTACTATCAGCCGCGCCGTGTTAAGTGTCGTGACAGCGCGGTGAACCCGCAGGCGCCGTTTATGCCGGAGTGGTTCTTTGATAACTACGAAATGCCGGGCCGCAAGATGAACCCGTACCGCGGCTGGGAAATCTACGCGCCGGGTATTTACGATATTCTGGTTAACCTGCGTGATAATTACGGCAACCCGCGCTGCTTTATTTCGGAAAACGGCATGGGTGTCGAAAATGAACAGCGCTTTATTGAAAATGGCCAGATTAACGACAAATACCGTATCGAGTTTATTTCTGAGCATTTAACGTGGCTACATAAAGGGATTAGCGAGGGCTGCAATTGTCTTGGCTACCATATGTGGACGTTTATTGATAACTGGTCATGGTGTAATGCGTATAAAAATCGCTACGGGTTTATTCAGCTCGATGTAGAGACGCAGCAGCGCACCATTAAGAAAAGCGGAGAGTGGTTTGCCGCCACCGCCTTAAATAATAGTTTTGAACAAGAGTAATGATGATGATCGCACTAGAAGAAGCCGTAATGGAAATTATCGTCAATGCCGGACAGTCCCGCAGCCTGTGCTTTGAAGCCCTGCACGCGGCGCGTCAGGGCAACATTGACGAGGCCAAAAGTCTGCTGCGCGAAGCCGATGGCTACGCGCGCCAGGCGCACAAGATGCAAACCAAACTGATTGAGCAGGATGCTGGCGAAGGCCGCCAGCCGATGACCTTAATTATGGTTCATGCCCAGGATCATTTAATGAACTCCTTATTAGCGCGTGAATTATCCGAAGAAATCATTCATTTATATCAGAGATAGTCTATGGCGAAATAATTAATGTAATACCTCTGTACCCTAAATAGAGATCCACTTGTTCTGATGATAGCGACATACTCTGTCAGATCGGAGCGGGATGGTTATTGTCTGAATAAAATTAAACTATATTGAGATAACCATGAATACGATTAAAAAACTTCCATTAACCATGGCGGTTATCGCCGCGCTTTGCCCAATTTCTGTACTCGCACAAGAATTTACGCAGGAGCAAATCGACGCCATTGTGGCTAAAGCGGTGGACAAAGCGCTGGCCGAGCGGCAGGCCAAAATGGATGCTGCGGTCGCGAAAAAGGCAGACGTGGTGACCGAGCCGCAAAGCGCGGCGCAATCCCCGGATATGGCGATCCCGTTCGGGGTGAAATTTACCGGTTACGCCCGCTACGGCGCGCACTTCCAGGCCGCCGATCAGAAATACGTAGCGGTGGACGGTTCCTACAACGGCGCCTCCGCGATTGGTCGTCTTGGTAACGAGGGCAACGGAGGGGAATTCCAGCTCTCTAAAGCCTTCAAGGGTGATAACGGTGCCATCTGGGACATCAACGTGATGATCGACCACTGGGGCGACGAAGTTAACCTGAAAAAAGCCTACGCGGGCGTGACCAACATTATGGCCTCCAACCCGAACGCCTATTTCTGGGCGGGTCGTGACTTCCATCAGCGTCCACAGCAGGGGATTAACGATTACTTCTGGATGAACCACGACGGCCAGGGTGCCGGTGTGAAAAACTTCGACATCGGCGGCGTGCAGTTTGACGTCGCTGCCGTGGCGGCAGTGGAATCCTGTAGCCCGGAAGTGATGGAGGATGAAGCCAACCCGTCGCGCATCACCTGTACCGGCGGTTCCGGCACGGGCGACAAAGGCAACTACGCCGCGACGTCAAAAATTCACGGCATGAAGCTCGGCCCGATCGACATGGAGCTGTACGCTAACTACGGCTTTGACTCCAAAGCGGTTGAAAGCGACGAGCGCCTGAACGCCTGGCAGGGCGGCGTGGTGCTGAGCCACACCAACGACAGCGGCGTGAACAAGGTGATCGCGCGTTACTCCGATAATGCGGACAACAGCGTGTTCAACAAAACCGAGGATCTGACCACGGTTTACGCCAGCTTCGAAGGGTTATACAAATTCACCCAGGCTACGCAGGTAGAGTACATCCTCGCCTTCCACGACTACGACAACAGTCGTGATAAGACCGACAACCGTAAGAACTACAACGCCATCGTGCGCCCAATGCACTGGTGGAACGACGTTCACTCCACCTGGCTCGAAGCGGGCTGGCAGCACGTTGATTATGACAACGGCGGCGATAACAAGGGCTGGAAGCTGACCCTGTCGCAGAACATGTCTATCGCCATGGGTCCGGAGTTCCGTCCAATGCTGCGCTTCTACGTGACCGGCGGCAAAGTGGATAACGAACGCACCGCCCGCGTGAATAATACCAAAGACGAAACGCTGGACGACTTCAACGTCGGCGCGATGTGGGAGGCGTGGTTCTAAGGTAAAAGCAAAACGGCAACGCAACGTTGCCGTTTTTAGTGTTTTCTCCCTCTCCCCGTGGGAGAGGGCTGGGGTGAGGGCATCAGGCCGCACACAACCCGGCTATATCCCATGTTATGCTACAAAAAAATCAACATAGCAGGGGAGAACATGGGTTCCACACGCAAAGGGATGTTAAACGTCCTGATCGCCGCCGTTTTATGGGGAAGTTCAGGGGTTTGCGCGCAGTACATCATGGAGAAAAGCCACATTTCTTCGCCTTACCTGACCATGGTTCGCCTGCTGTTTACCGGCGTGATCCTGCTGACGCTTTCTTTCGTTCATGGCGACAAGATTTTCTCGGTCATCAAGCATCGCAAAGATGCCCTCAGCCTGCTGTTCTTCTCTCTGGTTGGCGCGCTTACCGTGCAGCTCACCTTCCTGCTGACGATTGAAAAATCCAACGCGGCTACCGCCACCGTGCTGCAGTTTCTGTCACCGACCATTATCGTGGCCTGGTTTGCGCTGGCGCGAAAAAAGCGTCCCGGCGTGTTTGTCCTGTCAGCGATTTTTACGTCGTTGATCGGTACTTTCCTGCTGGTGACTCACGGCGACCCGACCTCGCTCTCCATCTCCCCTGCCGCGCTGTTCTTCGGTATCGCCTCGGCCTTTGCCGCCGCGTTTTACACCACGTATCCCTCAACACTTATTGCCCGCTACGGCACGCTGCCGATTGTCGGCTGGAGTATGTTGATTGCCGGGCTCATGCTGACGCCGTTCTACGCCGGACGCGGGACCACCTTTGTGATTGACGGCGGCCTGCTGCTGGCCTTCTTCTACCTGGTGGTGATCGGTACGGCGCTAACATTTAGCCTGTATCTGAAAGGCGCACAGATGATTGGCGGGCCGAAGGCAAGCATTCTGAGCTGCGCTGAGCCGCTGAGCAGCGCATTACTGTCGGTGGTTTTGCTGGGTGTGGCGTTCACCCTGCCGGACTGGCTGGGGACGCTGTTGATTGTGTCGTCAGTAGTGTTGATTTCGATGGATTCGCGTAGAAGGGTTAAGGCATCGGCGTAGCCTGATGTCCCCTCTCCCCATAGGGGAGAGGGGACATTTGGTTTACTTCGCCTTAACCTTCCCGGCCACCAGCAGCGCTGTCAGCAACATCAGCGTACCGGAAATCACCAGCGGCGACGTCAGTCCCAGATGGTCCAGTGCAACGCCGCCCACCGCCGCGCCGCAGGTGTTTGCCAGTTGGATCACGGCCACCTGAATCGACCCGGCTTTCTCCGCCTGATCGGCCAGCGAGCGAGTGATCCACGTCGACCAGCCCACCGGCACCAGCGCAAAGGCAAAGCCCCAGATAACCGCAATCGCCGAGGCGACCCACTTATCGCTGCCCCACAGCACCAGCACCGTGGCACTCACTGCCAGTACCAGCGGCGCGCCAGCCAGCGCCACTTTCAGGGAACGTTTCAGGAACTGTGACGACAGCGACGTACCGACAAAGCTGGCGATACCAAAGCTCAGCAACACCAGCGTCAGACCATCCACGTCAAAGCCCGCCATGGTCATATACACCGGACGGATATAGGTGAAGAAGGCAAACTGCCCGGCAAAGGCCATAAAGATGGCGGTCATCCCCGCCAGCACACCCGGGCGCTTGAGGAGGCTGAACATATTCTGTTTGTGATGCGCCGCTTCGCCCGGCAGGGACGGCAATGCCTTCCATACCCAGAGAATACAGAGCACGCCCATCACCGCCGCCGCGTTGAAGACGTTACGCCAGCCGATGATCCCGCCGAGGAAGCTGCCCAGCGGCGCGGCAATCACCAGCGCGATGGAGACCGCACCGAAGATGACGGACAGCGCTTTCGGCACCGTACGCGCGGGTACCAGGCGCATGGTGAGCGAGGCGGACATCGCCCAGAAACCGCCAAGACCCAGTCCCAGACAGGCGCGCCCCAGCAGCAACAGGGTGAAGCTCTCCGCGAAGGAGACCAGCAGGCAGGAGAGCGTCAGCAGGACGCTGAAAAGAATAACCACTTTGCGGCGGTCAATGGCGCCAATCACCTGCGTAATAAACAGACTGGCGAACATCGCCACAAAGGCGGTCACGGTAACAGACTGCCCCGCCACGCCTTCGGAAATGCCGAGATCTTGCGCCATCGGCGTCAGCAGGCTGACCGGCAGAAACTCGACGGTGATCAGACAGGCAACGCAGAATGCCACGGAGAAAACCGCCGACCAGTTGGGGCGTGAAACCTCTTTGGTCTGCGGTCTGGTCGAAGGCTGGATATGTTCTGTCATGGCGTCACCTGAAGATAAAAACGTGCGGAAAAGTCGCGCAGTTTATCATCAAAAGTGTGACGGATTTAACGTTTAGACAACTTTTGTGGTTTTTAATGATTCGGAAGGCAGATCGGCGGTGACTGATACCTTTTCAGCATAACGAAAATGAAAATTCAGTAACCACAATTGAGGTGAAACAATCATAGCGTCTGAAAAGGAGGAACTATGAAAACACGTACTTTATCTCAAAATCTTACCGTCAGTGCCGTCGGCTACGGTGCCATGGGTCTGAGTGAATTTTATGGCCAGACTGATGACAAAGGCTCACTGCAGGTGTTGCATAACCTCATCGATCTGAACGTGACGTTTATTGATACCGCAAATTTATATGGCCGTGGTCATAATGAACGACTGATCGGCCACTTTCTTGCCGGGCTGGATAAAAGCACTCGCGAGCAGTTTAAAATTGCCACGAAATGCGGTATCGATCGCTCTCCTGACGAGTCCTATGCCCGCACTATCAATAACACACCCGACTATATTATCCGCTGCTGTAACGAATCCCTTAAGCGGCTTGGCGTTGAACGGATTGATCTCTTTTATCTTCACAGGGTCAGCAACGAAACGCCGGTCGAAGAAAGCATGGAGTGCCTGAGCACACTCGTTAAGGAAGGTAAAATTAATCACATTGGTCTTTGTGAAGTGTCGGCTTCAACGTTACAGCGAGCCCATACGGTACATCCGGTCACCGCGCTGCAAACCGAATATTCGCTGTGGACGCGTGATATTGAGGATACCGTTCTACCGGTTGTGAAAGCGTTGGGTATCGGCCTGGTCCCTTACTCTCCTCTTGGCAGAGGCTTCCTGACAGGCAAATACCTCAGCAACGACGATTTTGCAGACGGTGATTTCCGCAAGAATAATGCGCGTTTTATTCAGTCCAGTCTGGATCATAATCGCCAGTTGCTCGATGCAATTACCCCGCTTGCACAGAAATACGATTGCACTACAGGGCAAATTGCTCTGGCCTGGCTGCTAGCACAATACGATAAGCTGGTTCCAATTCCTGGCACTAAGCATACCCGTTATCTGGCTGAAAACGCTCATGCGGCGGAAGTTATTCTGGAAAAAAGCGATGTTGAATCGCTGAACAACATTCATCGGAAGATAGAAATTAAAGGGGAACGATATTCGGAAGAAGGCATGAAAGGTGTGAACGCCTGATATATTCCGCTCAACAACGTAAAAAAACCGGGGAGACCCGGTTTTTTATGGCTAACAAAGTCACGTTTTTTTATTTCTAAGCAGTGCCTTGCACAGTCGTTAATTTGACTCGTACGATTTCTCCACGCGAGAATGTTTTGTCGTAAGGCTCGCAGGAATAACCGCGACAAGCAGGATGGAAAGGCCAATGGCTGTGCCCGCTACGATATACAGGAGGGGGACCGGGAACGATGACACCATCCAGGCCCCCACTGAAGCACCGATACCGATGGCGATATTGAAAAACGAAACATAGAGTGCTGAGGCTGGAAACGTTTTATCTTCCGCCATACGTAACACCCATGTCTGAAATCCGACAAATACTCCTGATACCGCAACGCCCCAGATAACCATGGCTGTGAAAATGAGCGCGACAGAGAGTGAGGAACCTGACCGTCCGAGGAAGATCAGCACCGCACAGATAAGCAGCACGGATAAAGCTACCGTCATCTTTAGATATTTATCAATCAACACGCCGGTCAGGAAATTACCGGCCAGACCCGCGATGCCGTAAACTAAAAGCACAGCCGGAACAAAAGCAGCGGAGAGTAAACTCTGCATGTGTAACCAAGGCTCAATGTAGGTAAATGCGGCAAAGTGGGCGGTAACGGCAAGCAGCGTGGCAAAGTAAATTTTCCACAGCGTGGACGATTTCAGCACTCTTTTGAGAGCATCAATACCCATCGCGCTTTTATTGTTTATTTGCGGGACAAGAACAGTAATGCCCACAAAGGCCACGACGCTGAGTGCTGCCATCAGCCAGAATGCCTGCCTCCAGCCCAAATGAATGCCAATATAATTTGAAACCGGTACACCAAACACGCTTGCCGCAGAAACACCGCCAAATACGATTGATGTTGCCGTACCGATATAACGGGCAGGAACAATGGCTACTGCAGTCGCTCCAATCATTGCCCAGAATGCACCATGCGCAAGTGCACCCAATACGCGCGCACTCAGTAGAGCACCGTAAGTGCTTACCGTGGCGGCCAAAATATTGGATATCATAAGAACGACGGTGAGTACCAACAAAAGACGCTTTTTCGCCACATTTCCCAGGAACACGGAGGCAAACAATGCGCTTAATGCCCCTACCCACGCATAAAGAGACACGGTCATGCCAACCGCGGATTCCGAAGAATGGAGCCCCTCTGCAATAGGAGTTAATAACCCTACAGGCGCAAGTTCAGTGGTAACGATGGTGAATGTTGAAATTGCCAGAATAACTAAAGCGAGCCATGACTTTAGCGTCATATTTTGCGGTAATTTCTCTGAAATCATATTACTTACCTCAATAATCGTTTATATAATTAGCCATTTTTTCTGCTGTGCATCTCGTAAGCAAGATATAATCATCTACACAGAACCCTCTTGCCAAACACGCTAGTTCTGATAATTACGTGGACGACCTTTAACAGAATTTAAATGCCATATTTCGCGTTAGAGAAAATGAGTCAAAATTGCATGAGAAATTTATCAATCCAGTACTCAAATGGAATTATTAAATTTGTAATATAGTTTTTGTATTACTATTTTTTTAGGTTTTTATTTTAAACGTTCCCGTGTAAGATCTGAGAAGATAAAATAAAACGAAAATACCTTTTCGCTTTTCAGGATCATCGTTATGGCTACAGCAGAACATTTAATCAGCAATAACCTTCCCAGTATCAAACAATTGCAATGCTTTCTCGCTGTCGCGCATGAGTTGAACTTCCGCAAGGCAGCTGAACGTCTGAGGATGACGCAGCCCCCTCTGACCCGGCAGATTAAATGTCTTGAGGCCGTTTTGAAGCGTCAGCTCTTCAGTCGAAATACGCACGACGTAAGCCTAACTGAATCAGGGCGCGCACTGGTGGTAAAAGCTGAGAAAATTCTTCGCGAAATCAGTGAACTGAAAACGGATTCCCTCTCCTCTGAAACCACCTTACGGATCGGACTCACCCGGACGCTTAATTTTGAATATATTGAACCGGTGAATAGGCAGCTTCAAAAACTGAACGCCGGGGATGATGTTGAAACACCGGACCTGACATCAGCGCAGCTGCTGCAAAGCTTGTCCAAAAATATGCTGGATCTGGTGCTAACAGGGGAAAAAGGGACAGGTCATGAAGATATTGTCCAGTACCGTTGGGTTTGCCAGGAGCCGCTCCTTATCGCAATGCCTTCTTTACACCCTGCAAGCCTGAAAGAAAAAGTCGCTCTCGACGATATCAGTGATTTACCGATTTTCTGGTTTTCCAGAAGTGCTAATCCGTCGTTTTACGACAAATGTGAAAGCTACTTTGACACGCTGAAAACGCCGCTGAAGCGCATAAAAGAACCAGACGATTCACTGGTGATGCTGAGTCGTATCGCAAGAGGGAAAGGGTTTGCGCTGCTACCTCAGTCAAAATGCACCTTCAATCAGGAGGGGCTCTGTTACCGCGAGCTAACGGATGATGAGGCAAAGCGACTCAATATTGATATCTATGCGGCAACCCGCCTCAATGAAAACCGGGAGGAGATCCTCAACGCTCAGAATATCTTGTGCGGGAAGGAGAACTAATGCAGGTAAAACACGCCCTCTTCCGGCAGGAAAAGATGGTTATAGCGTAGCTGAAAGGCATTAAGCTCCTGCGGGTCGGGCTCCATCTCGCGCATAAAGCCGAGCGCCAGACGAATTTGCGCATCGGTGATCGGCGCACCCAGGCGGGCTTTACGCAGCAGACGGTGCCACGTATGCAGGTTCTCTTCACTGCCGTCGACAATGCAGACCTGCCAGATCAGCAATACCTGCGCCGCGTTTTGCAGATGCGCCTCGTCCGGGCGTTCAAGATAACGGATAAACTCATTCCCGGCTGTTTTACCGAACTGATCGATCATCGACTCAACCGGCATTGGGGTAATCCCCAGCCGTTCGCTTAAACGTTTGATGGCGCGGCGGGAATCTGAGGTCAGGACACGAAATCCCACCACAAACACCACGGCAAGCGTTGCCAGCATTATCCAGACCATGCGTTCTCCTCAGACTAGCCGCTTATCATAGCGGGAAACGCAAGGCCTCGACAGCGGGCAAAATGCTATTAGTGTAGTGAAAAGGGGTGGAAAATCATTCTGAAAGCGGATCGCCGCGCTGAAGCCCCTTTTGCAGTGCCTCGTGGAAGCGCGCAGGATCCTGCATCTGCGGCGCATGACCCATATCGTTAAATTCCACCAGCGTCGCTTGCGGAATGCGTTTTGCCGTCTCTTTCCCCAGCACCGCATAGTTGCCGAGCGTCTTGCGGATCTCCGGCGGGGCGAGATCTTTCCCGATGGCGGTGTTGTCCTTCGTGCCGATCATCAATAATACCGGCATCTTCAGTTCACTAAATTCGTAGATCACCGGCTGGGTGTAGATCATGTCGTAGAGCAGCGCCGAGTTCCACGCCACGCGCGCTTTGCCCGGCCCGTTGTTCAGCCCGGCGAGCATGGTCACCCAACGCTCATATTCCGGCTTCCACTCCCCGGCGTAGTAGGTGTTTTTCTCATACTGACGAATACCGTCGGCACTGACTTTCAGTTCGCGCTGGTACCACTGGTCGACGGTAATATGCGGAACACCGCGCGCTTTCCAGTCTTCCAGCCCAATCGGATTGACCATCACCAACTGTTCCACCTGCTGCGGCCACATTAGCGCGTAGCGCGTCGCCAGCATGCCGCCGGTCGAATGCCCGATAACCGTCACGCGATCGGCACCCAGGGACGCGAGCAGCGCATGGGTATTGTCCGCCAGCTGCTGGAAGGTGTACTGATACCGCTCCGGCTTGGTGGATTTACAGAAACCGATCTGGTCGGGTGCCACCACGCGATAACCCCTGGCCGAGAGCGCGCGGATCGTGCCGTCCCAGGTTCCAGCGCAGAAGTTTTTGCCGTGCATCAATACCACGGTGCGACCGTTGGGTTTTTCCGGCTTAACGTCCAGATAAGCCATATCCAGAGACTGGTTTTGCGAGGTAAAGGTAAAGTGTTTTACCGGCCAGCCGTAATCGAAACCTTCCAGCTTTTCGCCGTAGGAAGGGGTATCCGCGGCCATTGCGGGTGACGCCAGCGCCATCAGCAGCGCAAGGCAGAATAATCGTCGGGTTAACATGCAGGCTCTCCGTTCTAAGGCTGCACAAAAGGCGGCAGCAAAAATACTGTAGAGCATACAGGGGAGGGAGAGTGTAAAGCGGGGTAAAGGCAGGACGTACAAAACAAAAAAGCCCGGCAAAACGCACCGGGCAAAGAAGTTACCTGCACACTCAGGCTGTTTTCAATTTCTGCACTCGCCTTTCGCGACGAATTTTACGTTCTTCCAGCACCGCAACCATCGCCATCAGGACGATACAGCCAATGGCTGCCGCATCCAGCGCCGCAAAGGTACCTGCCCAGCCGGTGAGGCCAAAAATTGGCGTACCGTCGGCAATCATCCCCAGCCCCAGCTTGGCGAAGCTGTCGCCGATCAGGTAAGCGAAGGTGCCTTTAATCCCATCGGCTGCGCCGATCGCTTTTTTCGGTACAAACCCGACCGCCGCCACGCCAATCAGCAGCTGTGGACCAAATACCAGGAAGCCGAGCGCAAACAGGGAAGCCAGGTAAACATACTGGTTACTGGCGTGCTGGTAGACGCCGAGCGTGGCGATAATCAGCGCCAGTGCGACGCAGGCCACCAGCGCGCGGCGGCCATTGGCGAGATCCGAGAGCCAGCCCCACAGCAGCGTGCCGACCAGCGCGCCCACTTCAAACAGGGTGAAGCCCTGAATCGCGACTTCTTTAGAAAGCTTCAGCTCCTGGAAGGCATACACCGTCGACCACTGGTCGATGCCGATACGCACCACGTACAGGAAGATGTTTGAGAAGCACAGCAGCCAGATCACTTTGTTTTTCAGCACGTACTCAACAAAGATCTGCCATTTGGTCATCTCGTTTTCTTCGGTCTCTTTGTCCTCTTCGCTGATCTCCTCGCCGAACAACTCTTCGGCTTTGCCGAGGCCGTAAGATTCCGGGGAATCGCTGCCGAAGCGCAGGCCGATAAAGCCGACAATCAGGGCGATAATCGACGGGAAGATAAACATGCCGATCACGTGGCCGTCGAACAGATAGTTCGCGCCGAACAGCGCCACGCCTGCCGCGCCCGCACCGCCGAGGTTATGCGAGATGTTCCACATGCCGAGGTACGAACCACGCTTGCGGCGCGGGGTCCATTTGGTGATGGTGGAGTAGCTGCACGATCCGCCGGTACTCTGGAAGAAACCACTCAGAGCATAGAAAGCGATCATCAGGAACAGGCTCACGGAACCTGCGCCCATGCTGGCGCTGAAGCCGAGCATACAGATGGCGGAGAGAATCAGCATAAACGGCAGGAACTGCTTGGTATTTTTACCGTCCGCATAGTAGGAAACCACCGTTTTCCCCACCCCGTAGGTGATGGAGAATCCCAGGCCAATCATCCCCAGCTGCGTCATGCTCAGCCCGTAGGTCGAGATCATGTCGTTCTGCGCGATGTTAAAGTTTTTGCGGATCAGGTACATGGTCAGGTAGCCGATGAAGACCACCAGATACGACTGCATGAACGGTTTGAACCACATTTTGCGCCGCACGTCGAGCGGCAGATCCAGGGTCGGCTTGCGCACCTGATTGAGGAAGGCCAGCATGGTTTGCTCCTGAGCTGATTTTTACCTGCGAATGGCAGGCATTGTAAAAATCAGCCGGGAGAGATGCCTGAGACAGCGTCCAGGTAAAACCGGGAAAATTTCTTAGTTTTGCGCCACTCGGCAGTAAAAGGTGAAGTGTGTCACGCTTCGCGCGGGGCCTGCGCGTGCAGGAAGGGCAGCAGCAGCAGGGCAGAGATCCCCGCCGCGATGGCGATGACCGCGAAGAAACCGCTCCAGTGCCAGGTGTCGATCACCCGCGCCAGGGGCCAGCCGGAGAGCGATGCGCCAAGATAGGCAAACAGCCCGACAAACCCCGTCGCCGCACCCGCCGCCTCTTTGTGCGAGCACTCCGCCGCGGCCATGCCGATCAGCATCTGCGGGCCAAACACGAAGAAGCCGATGGTGAAGAAGCATGCCGCCTGCATCACGTAGCTGGCGAACGGCATCAGCCACAGCGAGCCGACGGAGAGCAATATCCCGGCGGCGAAGATCAGGTTCATCGGGCCTCGGTTGCCGTTAAACAGCTTGTCCGAGCCCCAGCCTGCCACCAGCGCGCCGATAAATCCGCCCAGCTCGAACATCGTGACCGCCGAGTTGGCGGTGACCAGATCCACCCCGAGCGTCTCCGACATGTACAGATTGCCCCAGTCGTTGATCGCCGCACGTACCACGTAAACCAGCACGTAACAGAGCGAGAGTAGCCAGATGTAGGGATTTTTCAGCACGTATTTGGTCAGGATCTCTTTGCGGGTCAGCCCCGCCCCTTCCTGCTGTTGGGCAATCTCCATCTCGTCGTGCCGCCAGTCGCCCACCGCAGGCAGTCCAACGGTTTGCGGCTTGTCGCGCAGGCGCCAGCAGAGGAACAGCCCGGCAACAATCGCCAGGCCCCCGGCAATCATCATCCCTGCGCGCCAGCCGTAGTGCAGCGCCGCCGCACCGACCACCATCGGGATCAGCGCCCCGCCGACGTTATGCGCGGTGTTCCAGATTGCCCACCAGCCGCCGCGCTCGTTGCGCGAGTACCAGGCGGTGAGCAGGCGGGCACAAACCGGCGCTCCCCAGCCCTGGAAAAAAGCGTTCAGTGCCCACAGCAGGGCAAAGGCCCACAGCGAGGTGGAGAAGCCGAACAGGATATTTACCACGCCGGTGGCAATCAGCCCGACGCCCATAAAGTAGCGCGCGTTGGAGCGGTCGCTGACGATGCCGGAGAAGAACTTCGACAGGCCGTAGGTGATGTAAAACAGCGTCGCCAGCAGGCCGATATCGGTACGCGTCATCACGCCGCTGGCGAGGATTTCCGGCGCGGCGGCGTTAAAGCTTTTGCGGGTAAAGTAAAACAGCGCATAGCCAAGCCAGATGGTCATCAGGATATGGCGACGCCAGTAGCGGTAGCGCGCGTCAATTTCCGCTTTGTCGCCTAGCGGTGAGGCGTTGGCAGGCATTTTAAACATGGTGGTTCCTTAGCGGCAGGCTGACGCTAACGCGCGTCCCGTGGGTACAGGAGATAGCCAGCGTGCCACCCAGCGCCTTCACGCGCTCGCGCATGCCCGCCAGGCCAAAACCCTGCTGGCCGGAGCCCGGCGGCAGGCCGCAGCCGTCGTCTTCAATCACCAGCGTCAGGCGATCGTTCTGCTGGCCGCCCTGAATGGTGACCGCGCTGGCATTGGCGTGTTTGACGATATTATTCAGCCCTTCCTGACAGACGCGGAACAGCGTCACGCGCTGGCCTTCACTCAGCGCAGATTCATTAATTCGCCAGTCGAGATGGCTGACAATGCCGCGGCTTTCCAGCTCCATCTCGCGCATCAGGGAGCGTATCGCCTGCTCAAGTGACAGGTCGTCAAGCTGGCGTGGACGCAGCCGTCCCAGCAAGCGGCGAACGGCGTCATAAACCCCCAGCGAAAGCTGTTCGATATGCGCCCCGCCCTGCTTCACACCGGCATTTTCCGCCGCCAGACGCTGGACAATGCCCGCCTGGGTGCGGATGGCGGTGATGGTCTGGCCGATGTCATCATGCAGCTCACGGGCGACCTCCTGCCGCACGCTCTCTTCCGTCTCCAGCAGACGCTCCGCCAGACGGCGATTACGCGCCAGCTCGTTTTGCAGAGACTGGTTCAGCTCGCGCAAACGCTGGATCCCCGCCCCCAGCAGCAGCCCGGTCAGGCTTTGAGCCAGCAGGGAAAGCAGCAGGTCCACCGGATGGTCGTGCCAGGTCTGGCTGGCAATGAGCGCGATGGCGTTCATCAGCGTGGCAATTAAGGCGCCCTGCCAGCCGTAGTGCCAGGCGAGGGCGATGATCGGCAGCGCCAGACAAAACGGTGTGAAGCGTGAAAGCTCTGCGGGCAGGCCGAGCTGTAGCCACAGGCTCACCACAAACAGCAGCAGATACCAGATGAGATGCCGGGCGCGCCAGTTGACGGGCTGGGAGACCAGCGCAGGCCCCAGCGGCTGCCAGACGGTACTGGTGAGGTAGTGCCAAAAAACCAGACAGGTCGGCGCAAGGGTCAGCCCGCCGGTGAGAGTCAGCAGCAGGGCGTTGAGCATCTCCCTGTCGCCAGCCCACGGCAGCGATTGCAGCAACGCGGCGGCAATCAGCGCCGCCCCCTGACGCAGCAGCGTGCGCCAGTCGCGCTGGTGACGATAACGGGAAATGAGCGCAACCGGGATAAGCGTGAGCAGGCTTCCGGTCATCAATAATGGCAGCTGCGTGAGCGCAACTTCCTGCGCCAGCCAGACCAGCATCAGCCACTCTGCGCCCAGCAAAACGGGCCAGTAGCCGCGGGGACATTGCAGCATCAACCCCAGACGCAGGCCGAAGGGGAACAGCAATACCGCCAGCTCGGGTCGCTCCACCAGATGCAGGCTGATGCTCCACAGGCAGAACCATGCGGCAGAAAAGATAAAAAAGCTGGCGACGACGGCGATCAGCCGCGAAAACAGCGGGTTCATTGCCAGCTATCAAACATGCGGCGCGCCAGCTCGACATCGTTGCTGACGTTGAGTTTTTCCATCAGATTGGCGCGGTGAACGTGAACGGTTTTTGGCGACAGGTCCAGCTCGGCCGCAATCTCTTTCACCGACATCCCCTGTGCGAGTTTCTCTGCAACCTGACGTTCGCGTTTAGTGAGCGGATCCTGACGTCCGGCCGCCAGCTTGATGGCGATATCCGGTGTTAAATAGCAGCCGCCGGTGGAGACGGTACGCACGGCGGCGATCAGCTCGTCCGGGCTACAGCGTTTTGAGAGGAACCCGCGTGCGCCCGCGTTGAGCGCCTGCTCGACCAGCGCCGGGCTGTCGTGGACCGAGAGCATGATCGTCGCCATCCCTTTCGGCAACTGGCTTAACAGCTCCAGACCGGAGAGATCCGGCATTGAGATATCGCAGATACAGACCTGCACTCCGCGCCCCGGCAGGCCGGCCAGCGCCTCACGACCGGAGCCAAACTCGGCCACGACCTGAAAATCGGGTTCGAGGTTGAGAAGCTGGGCAAAGCCGGAGCGGACGATAAGGTGGTCGTCGATAAGCGCGATGGTGGTCATGTTTGATCCTGCGGTCTGAAAACGCCGGATGGCGCTGCGCTTATCCGGCCTACAAGAGCGAAAGACGCTTACCTTAAGCGATCTACTCGAAAAACACCGCAATTTTGTTAAACATGGTGGGATCGGACTGGTTGCGCGCCACTTTGGTGACATCTTCCAGCTTGTCGATCTGCGCCATCATCTGCTCCAGACGCTGGTCATCGTTGACCAGTAGCCAGATGCGGCTGTGCTCGCTGCCCTGAATCGGCAGACAGAGAATACCTTCCACGTTAAACGCCCGGCGGGCAAACAGCCCGCAGACGTGGGTCATGACGCCAGGATGGTTGCGGACGGTGAGTTCCAGAATGACGTTATCATGTTGTTTCTGCATGGCTTATTCTCCCACCATCTCAGTATTTGCCGCGCCCGGCGGCACCATCGGATACACTTTTTGTTCAGGATCGATACGCACGTGGATCAGCGCCGGGCCGGGGCGCGAAATCGCCGCCTGCAGCGCCGCGTGGGCATCCTCTTCGGCGTTCAGATCGCAGGTGTGAAGGCCAAAACCGGCAGCAATCTGCATAAAGTTAATCATTCCCGGATAGGTCGCGGCAAATACGCCCTGCTTGTAGAACAGGCTCTGCTGCTGGTGTACCAGCCCCAGCGCCTCGTTGTTCATCAGAATGATTTTGACGTCTAACTGGTTTTCGGCCGCGGTCGCCATTTCCTGAATGTTCATCATCAGGCTGCCGTCACCGGAGAAGCAGATGACTTTACGGTCCGGATTCGCCAGCGCCGCACCCACGGCAGCAGGCAGGCCAAAGCCCATGGTGCCGAGGCCACCGGAGGTCAGCCACTGGCGCGGACGGTTCAGCGGGTAGGCCTGGGCGGTCCACATCTGATGCTGGCCCACGTCGGTGGTAATAATCGCGCTGTCGTCCACGCAGGCGGCCACAGCGTTGATAAGACCATAGTGGCTCAGCGGATCGCCCTCGGTCGGGATGGCGCCCGGGAACTCTTTTTGCAAATCGGCGACCAACTGACGCCAGTCGGCACGGTCGGCTGCGTCCGTCTGCGGGATCAGCTGCGCCAGCACTTCAGCCACGTCGCCCTGAATGGCCACGTGCGGCTGCTTAATTTTACCCAGCTCGGCGCGGTCGATGTCCACATGGATGATTTTGGCATTCGGGCAGAACTGCTCGGTTTTGCCAATCGCCCGGTCATCAAAACGCGCGCCCATTACAATCAGCAAATCCGCTTCTTGCAGGATGTAGTTGGTGCTGCGCGCGCCGTGCATGCCCAGCATGCCAAGAGAGAGCGGGTGCGCTTTAGGCAGCATGCCGAGCGCCATCAGGGTCATGGTGGTGGGCAGGCTGGCTTTTTCAGCGAACTGGCGGATTTCATTCGCGGCGTTAACCGCCCCACCGCCCAGATAGAGCACCGGGCGTTTGGCGGCATTAATCATCGCCGCGGCGTCACGCACGCTCTCAGCACTGAATTCCGGCGCGGGGGCACGGTCGCCCGGCTCTGGCAGCACGTCAATCTCGATCTCTGCGGTCTGGACATCCTTAGGAATGTCTATCCACACCGGGCCCGGGCGGCCAGACTGCGCAATGCGAAACGCATCGCTGATAACCTGAGGAAGCTCGCTGATATCGCGAACTAAATAGTTATGTTTGGTGATGGGGATAGAGATGCCGTAGGTATCCACTTCCTGGAACGCATCGGTACCGATCATCGAAGACGGCACCTGGCCGGTAATGCAGATCAGCGGAATGGAGTCGAGGCGCGCGTCGGCGATGGCCGTTACCAGGTTGGTAGCCCCCGGCCCGCTACACGCCATACAAACCGCCGGTTTCCCCTGGGTACGCGCCATGCCCTGCGCGATAAAGCCCGCGCCCTGCTCGTGGCGAGCCAGCACGTGGCGGATTTTTGTGCTTTGGCTTAACGCATCGTACAGCGGCAGCACCGTGCCGCCCGGGATGCCCGCAACCGTGGTGATGCCCTGTCGTTCCAGCAAATGAACGATCAGCTGCGCGCCCGTAAAACGCGTCTTAGTAGATGTTGTGCCCGAACTTGCCATGCTCCAGTCCTTTTCTTCTGAGCCAGCCTTCCGGGGAGGGTCCTAAACGAAAAACCCCGCCCGGTTTGCGCCGGCGGGGTTTTGGATTCGTGTGTTGATCCAGTCCCTACGGCGCATTGCCGACGACCACCACCACACGCACGACGACCACTGCGGCTGGTTGCGCAGTTTTTAGTAGGGTCGAGGTGAACAGAGATGGAGTCATTAGGAACCTGTGTTTGGAATCATTGATTGAATTTATACAAACACAGGTTTTCGGGCGTGACAATGGAAATATTTTCATCTGGACAAAAATGCGTCAGGGATCACGTTTCGTTTGTTGGGTGATGAAAACAGTAGTCGGACGTGAGTATTTCATTCAATGAACAGCGCAGGCGATACCCCAAAGCGAGCAGCCAGTTTTTTTATATGGTTCAACGTCAGCTGACGTTGACCGTTCAACACCCTTGAAACCATTGATTTACTGCCAATTTCATCCTGAAAATCCGAAATAGTCAGTTTGTATTGATCCATAAGGGTTCTTAAAACGGCAATGCCCACTGGGACAGATTCCATCTCCTGGCGTAAGGCGACAATTTCGGGCCGATTGGCTTCGTAACGACGAATTCTTGCACATACGATATCCAGCAAAGGGCTGCCAGGTTCGTTCATCAGTAAATACTCAACCAGCTCAAGTGCGTCCTGGTAATCTTTCTCGTTTGGATGTTCACCCAATAAAGGAACCGCCGCGACAAGGGCATGCGTTGCTTTCATTGCATCAGCTACGATCATCATTTCTTCCCCTTAGTGCGATGTTTCTCCGTAAAACGGTCATATTCCTTATGAGTAAAAACATGGCGCACATAAAACTTTTGGCTTTCAAAGAATATGAGAGCCACTACTCTGAGTTTGTTGTTAGCAATATCAATAACATAATGCTTATCGAGATACTTCAAATTATCTAGCGTTGGAAAGATTTTTCTTAGCGCAACAGGCGTCGTGCAATGGCTCTTTTCGATGGTTCGCCCCAGAAAGAGAAGCTCCTCTCTGTGTTGCGGAAACTGGATCACCGCATCCAAAATTGCCTTCATTGAGATTAAATGCATACTGCATACCTGCCGCGTCCGTTGCCATTATGGCAACAATATCACGGATTGCCAATTAGTCAACGGAAGGCCTGCTTAGGACGGACCCAGAAAACAAAAAACCCCGCCGGAGCGAGGTTTTTATCAGGGTTTTGCGGTTGGTCGCCGCAGAACACACTGTGTTACGTCAACGCAAAAAGTATACGCGATCGAGGACGAACGCGCAATTCCGGCACGGATTTTGACGTTTTTGAGTATGGGTCGCCTTTCGATTTTTGTCCAAAAAATACTGTTCATGCATACAGTATTTATCTATACTGAGGGTGTTCGCAGTGAGCGAGGGGGCCGCAGTTCTACCGGCGCAATGAAGTCCTGGCTGAAACGGGTGGTGCCGTCAGTGCCTTAACCCCTGAAGTGAGCACACTGTGTTACGTCAATCCAGGTGCTGGCAACAGGCGGCGGAAAGGTACGCCAGCATCGTGCTCCTTTTTACCAAAAGGAGACGCGTATGGGCATCGTGGATATGGTGATACTTATCCTCAAACTCATTGTTGCATTATTGCAACTGCTTGATGCTGTCCTGAAATACGTTCGGTAAGTCAGGTTCAAGTCGCACCTGAGAGGGGCGGGCAACCGCCCCTCTTTAATAACGAGGGAATGCTATGTCGCGTCTGTTAATTGAGCCTGTTACGCCTGATGAACCGGGCTATATCGCCCTGAAGGCGGAAAGTATCGCATTGAATTTCAACATGCTGCGCAGGCTGGAAGAGAACTGGCAGCGGGGTGAAAACCGCTTTAACGCGCCGGGCGAAAAGCTGCTGGGGGCGTTTCTTTACGGCAAGCTGGTAGGCGTATGCGGTCTCAACCGCGATCCCTTCAGCCAGCAACCGCGCGCCGGGCGCATTCGCCATCTCTATGTTAGCGAGAAGTGTCGCGGGTTGGGCATCGGCAAACAGCTTTTAACCGTGGTGATGGCCGATGCCAGCATCTGGTTTGATTTCCTGAATACCCACGCGCCGGATACCGCGTATGGGTTCTACCGCCGGGCAGGTTTCACGCTGGTCTCGGATGAGCCGCGGGTGACGCACCGCCTGTTTTGTGCGGTGTAACCGGCTGGCAGCATCAGGACGTGAATGTTACAGTTGAGTGACAATTCACCACCCGATACGCCATGACCATCACCGTATTCTGCATTTTGCTGTTTGCCGCGCTGCTGCATGCCAGCTGGAACGCTATCGTTAAGGCCGGAACGGACAAGCTCTATTCTGCGATAAGCGTCAGCGGCTCCGCTACGCTTATTGCGCTGGTGTTGCTCCCCTTCTCTCCACAGCCTTCTGCTGCAAGCTGGCCGTTTTTAATCGTCTCCTGCGCCTTACAGGTGGTGTACACCGTGCTGGTGGCGAAGACCTATCAGGTCTCCGATATGAGTCAAACCTACCCGCTGATGCGCGGCACCGCCCCGCTGCTGGTGGCGCTGATCAGCGTCCTGGCACTTGGCGATCGTCTCTCCTGGCTAGCCTGGTCCAGCATCGGGGTGATCTGCCTGTCGATTCTGGCGATGGCGATGAACGGGCGCATGCAGTCCCGAAAAGGGATCTGGCTGGCGCTACTGAACGCCTGTTTTATCGCCGGATATACGCTGGTGGACGGCACCGGGGTGCGGCTCTCGGGCACTGCGCTGGGCTACACGCTGTGGACCTTCTTTATGAACGGTTTTTGCCTGCTGAGCTGGGCGATGGTGGCGCGTCGGCGTGAAGCCTTTGGCTACCTGCGTCTGCACTGGAAAAAGGGGCTGCTCGGCGGCGTCGGCACCATGGGCTCGTATGGCCTGGCACTGTGGGCGATGACGCAGGCACCGCTGGCCGTAGTCGCGGCGCTGCGTGAAACCTCGATTCTTTTCGGGGCGCTGATTGCCTTTGTGCTTTTAAAAGAGAAGGTTGCGGGCCTGCGCATCGCTGCGGCGCTGGGTATTGCTGGCGGCGCTATTCTCCTGCGCCTCGCATAAATCACTGGCAACATTAGTTGCCGTTTTTGTTTACAAATCCTGCCTTCTGACGTTCATCCATTCACCATCACAATGATTAAATTGTCATCTCACTGTGGTAGATTCCTCGCGCATTTACGGGAATGCGCAGTCACTTATTCTTCATTTTTCTCTTTTGGCAAAAGTATTCAGCGACATGAAAAAACAAAGGAACGTTAACTTATTGTTGATGCTGGTGTTACTGGTGGCCGTCGGTCAGATGGCGCAAACCATCTACATTCCGGCGATCGCCGACATGGCAAAGGAATTAAACGTCCGCGAGGGCGCGGTACAAAGCGTAATGGCCGCCTACCTGCTAACCTACGGCGTTTCACAACTCGTCTATGGCCCGCTGTCCGACCGCGTCGGGCGTCGCCCGGTGATCCTGGTCGGCATGAGCATATTCATGGTGGCGACGGTGATTGCCATCACCACCCATAGCCTGACCATATTGATTGCCGCCAGCGCCCTGCAAGGTGTCGGAACCGGCGTCGGCGGGGTGATGGCGCGAACCTTACCGCGCGATATGTACCAGGGCACCCAGCTCCGCCATGCCAACAGCCTGTTGAATATGGGGATTCTGGTCAGCCCGCTACTTGCACCGCTGATTGGCGGCCTGCTGGACACAATGTGGTCCTGGCGCGCCTGTTACGCCTTCCTGCTGGTGCTCTGCGTGATAGTGACCTTCAGTATGGCACGGTGGATGCCGGAAACGCGCCCGCAGGACGCGCCGCGCACGAAGCTTATCGCCAGCTACAAAACGCTGTTCGGCAACGGTGCGTTTACCTGTTACCTGCTGATGCTGATCGGCGGCCTGGCAGGCATAGCGGTGTTCGAAGCCTGCTCCGGCGTGCTGCTGGGCGCTGGGCTTGGCCTGAGCAGCATGGTGGTGAGTATTCTGTTTATTCTGCCTATCCCGGCGGCGTTCTTCGGCGCCTGGTTTGCCGGACGTCAGAACAAGCGTTTCTCCACCCTGATGTGGCAAGCAGTGATTAGCTGTCTGCTGGCGGGACTGATGATGTGGATCCCGGGACTGTTTGGCGTGATGACCGTCTGGACGCTGCTGATCCCGGCGGCGCTGTTCTTCTTCGGCGCAGGGATGCTGTTCCCGCTCGCCACCAGCGGCGCGATGGAGCCGTTCCCGTTCCTCGCGGGCACGGCGGGCGCGCTGGTGGGCGGTTTGCAAAACATCGGCTCCGGCGCGCTGGCCTGGCTCTCGGCCATGATGCCGCAGACCGGGCAGGCTAGTTTGGGTTTGCTGATGACGCTGATGGGGCTGCTGATTTTACTGTGCTGGCTGCCGCTGGCGTCGCGTGTCCCGCATCACGAGCAGCCGGTTTAACCGCATGATGGCCCGGCTTGTCGCCGGGTTTTTCACAGACGGGAGCAATCATCGCCTGTAATAACGGCTCTGGCGCAGGTCGCCAGGCGCCCTCTTCCCCGTCGTAAAACTGGAAATCCGCGTTAAGCGCATACGGAATTTTCGCCTTTTGCAGCTCGCAGGCCATAAAGGTGGCGAAGGCCATTTGCGAAGCGGTTGGCGTGAGGTGGTTTGACTCCCCCACGCCCCAGCCTCCGACCCAGCTGACGTGCCCGGTTTTTTGCTGCCAGCGCAGCGCGGTATTGATGCGATTATGGATAGCCGCTTTCTCTGCCGCCGTGCCGGACGTCCACGGGTATTTACCGTTATTTTTCAGCGGCCCCCACGGGAAAATATGCCACTCCGCCAGCAGGAAGTTCTGGCTGTGCGCAGGCAGCTTCAGGCTGGTTAAATCCTCCGGCGCGGCGCGCAGGCGCGGTGCGATGAAAATCATGCGCTGCGGGTCAATGTCATGGATCGCTTTTATGGTTTTTTCATACACGCGATTTAACGACGCGAGGTTGTGGTTGAGCTTGTCGGCGGGCTCGTAAATCAGGTCAAAACCCAACTGCGGGTAGCTCTGGCCGAAATAGTGGGCGACGGCAATCCACCAGTTGATTGTCTCTTTCTCATTATCGGCTTTCGGGTCGTTTTTATATTCATCTGCCTGATAAGCAATAATCGGGATGACACCATACTGCTCGCAGGCTTCCACCAGCTTGCGCAGATGGATGAGCCGCGCTTCCGTCGGCTCATCGGCGACGCGGATGCGCACATGGCTAATGCCTTTTGCACGAAAATCGCGTACCACCAGCGGGTCAAATTCACGTATACCGCGCTCGGTACGCGCCCAGTCTACATCCATCCCCACACCCAGCTGCTGAGCATAGCGGGCAGCCGTCATCGCCGGCTCAGCGGCAATCGCCCAGCCGGAAGAGATCAGTAACGCAGAGGCAATAAAAGGCTTTAACACGGTTTACCCTGGATAAATCGAAAGCATTACCTGTATTTAGCACGCTTTTTCACATTTGGTGTAGCGTCAAAGCGTAATAATTCTTCACCTTGCCCGTTCTCTCAGCCAGCTAATAAAGGCGTCAATTTTCGACCACTGGCGGCCCGGAAGCGTTGAGATATAGTAATGCTGATGGCATTTGAGGGTCTTTTCACCAAACGGTGCAATCAACTCTCCCTTCTCGAGCCGTTTCTGCACCAGCCGCTTTCTGCCCATCGCTACCCCCACATCATTGATGGCCGCAATAATCGCTAAATCAGAACGATCAAAACCAATCCCCGACGATGGCGGCATATTTATCGCAAAATCCTGCGCCCAGCTTAGCCATTCATCCGTACCGGAATCATTGCTCCAGGCCTGACGGTCATGAAGCAACGTACAGTGGCTGAGGTTATGGGGGTTTTTAACCAGTTGATGTTCGCGGGCGTACGCGGGTGAACAAACGGGCAAAATCTCCTCATCCATCAGGAAGTGATGGGAAAGGTGGTTTGCCGGCGTATCGTCGAAATAGAGCGCCAGATCGATGCCCGTTCGCTGCATATTGACGTAATCATTTCCGGTCAGGACGGTGAGTGAAATCGACGGATAGCGGCGGGTAAAATCTCCCAGCATGGGAACCAGCCAGCACTGCGCTATCGATGGCCGGGAGTACACCGTTAGCGTACCGGAGAGCGCCTGGTTTTTGATGTCCAGGATCTCCTGATTCAGGGTATCGAGGGAGGATTTAAGGGTCCAGTAAACGCGCTTCCCCTCCTGCGTCAGCTCAACCTTACGGTGCGAGCGGACGAACAGCTGAATACCCAGCTCCTCTTCCAGCAGATTAATGCGGTGGCTCACCGCGCTGGGGCTGAGCGAGAGCTCCTCCGCGGCCAGCGCGAAGGACTCATGCCGGGCGGCCACTTCAAAGGTGTACATTTTCGAGAGCTGCCAGCCGTTTAACAGCCGGTTTCTGGCTTCATTCGCATCGGTCATCACAATTCTCACGCGTGGTTTCTGCGCTCAGCATACCGTTTAAGGGTGAATTTATGTGAACCTAATGCAAGTTAAGTGCGTTTTTTAGAGCGTAGTCACTCAGTTGATCCAATCTGGCTCACCTGAATGCCAATTTATATCGTTTGTCAGCCCCCGCCGTTTTTTCGTCCAATACCCACAGATGACATAAGGGTGAGGTGAGATATGGGATCTCAGGTCTGGGTTGTGGCAACGCTGCTGGTCAGCATTGTGTTAATTGTTTTAACCATCGTTAAGCTGAAGTTTCACCCGTTCCTCGCGCTGCTGCTGGCGAGCTTTTTCGTCGGTGCGATGATGGGGATGAGCCCACTGGATATGGTGAACGCCATTGAGAGCGGGATTGGCGGTACGCTGGGCTTCCTGGCGGCGGTGATTGGTCTGGGCACCATTCTCGGCAAAATGATGGAAGTCTCCGGCGCGGCAGAGCGCATCGGGATCACGCTGCAGCGCTGCCGCTGGCTGTCAGCAGACGTGATTATGGTGCTGGTGGGCCTGATCTGCGGCATTACGTTGTTCGTGGAAGTGGGCGTGGTACTGCTGATCCCGCTGGCGTTTTCCATCGCCAAAAAGACCAACACGTCGCTGCTCAAGCTGGCCATTCCGCTCTGTACCGCGCTGATGGCGGTGCACTGCGTGGTGCCTCCGCATCCAGCCGCGCTGTTTGTGACCAATAAGTTAGGCGCGGATGTCGGAACGGTAATTGTTTATGGTTTGATGGTAGGACTGGTGGCGTCTCTGGTCGGTGGCCCGCTGTTCCTGAAACTGCTCGGCAATCGTCTGCCGTTTAAACCGGTTCCGGCAGAATTTTCAGACCTCAAGGTGCGGGAAGAACACACCCTCCCGTCGCTGGGCGCCACGCTGTTTACGGTTCTGCTGCCAATTGGCCTCATGCTGGTGAAGACCATTGCCGAGCTAAATATGGCAAAAGAAGGTTCGCTGTATACGCTCCTCGAATTTATCGGCAACCCGATCACCGCGATGTTTATCGCCGTGTTTGTCGCCTACTACCTGCTGGGGATCCGCCAGCATATGAGCATGGGGGCGATGCTGACGCACACCGAGCACGGTTTTGGCTCTATCGCCAATATTTTGCTGATTATCGGCGCGGGCGGCGCGTTCAACGCCATCCTCAAAACCAGCGGACTGGCGGACTCACTGGCGCATATTCTCTCGAACCTGCACCTGCATCCTATCCTGCTCGCCTGGATGGTGGCGCTGGTGCTGCATGCCGCCGTAGGCTCCGCCACGGTCGCGATGATGGGCGCCACGGCGATAGTCGCCCCGATGCTGCCGCTCTATCCGAACGTGAGTCCGGAGATCATCACCATTGCTATCGGTTCCGGCGCCATTGGCTGCACGATCGTCACCGATTCTCTCTTCTGGCTGGTGAAGCAATACTGCGGCGCAACCCTGAATGAGACCTTCAAATACTATACGACGGCGACGTTTATCGCCTCGGTGCTTGCACTTGGCGGCACATTCCTGCTTTCTTTCATTATCTGAGCGCGAAGAGACGTACTATGGAAAACGCAACTATCACTACTTTAACCGCACAGTTTCCTCTGGTTGAGGATCTGATTGCCCTGAAAGAAACCACCTGGCTTAACCCACGTACCACGACGCTGGCGGAAGGATTGCCTTACGTCGGGCTGTCCAAAGCCGACGTGGACGACGCGCACGCGCGCCTTAACCGCTTCGCGCCGTATCTGGCGAAAGCCTTTCCGGAAACGGCCGTCACGAAGGGGATTATTGAATCCGAACTGGTCGCCATTCCGGCCATGCAGGCGCAACTGGGGAAAGAATATGACAAGACCATTCCCGGCACCCTGCTGCTGAAAAAAGACAGTCATCTGCCGATTTCCGGCTCGATTAAAGCACGCGGCGGCATCTACGAGGTGTTGACCCACGCGGAGAAACTGGCGCTGGACGCCGGCTTGCTGAGCATCGAAGACGACTACAGCGTTCTGCTGGAGCCGCGCTTTAAGGATTTCTTCAGCCAGTACAGCATTGCGGTGGGCTCAACCGGCAACCTGGGGATGTCCATCGGCATTATGAGCGCACGCATCGGCTTTAAGGTGACGGTGCACATGTCCGCCGATGCCCGCGAGTGGAAGAAAGCGAAGCTCCGCAGCCATGGCGTCATCGTCGTGGAGTATGAGCAGGATTACGGCGTGGCGGTGGAACAGGGGCGCAAAGCGGCAGAAAGCGATCCGAACTGCTTCTTCATTGATGATGAAAACTCACGCACCTTGTTCCTGGGCTATGCGGTGGCAGGCGAGCGGCTGAAGGCGCAGTTTGCCGAACAGGGCCGCGTGGTGGATGCGGCGCATCCCCTGTACGTCTACCTGCCCTGCGGTGTCGGTGGCGGCCCTGGCGGCGTGGCGTTTGGCCTGAAGCTGGTCTTCGGTGATAACGTCCACTGCTTCTTTGCGGAACCCACGCACTCGCCGTGCATGCTGCTCGGCGTTTACACCGGCCTGCACGACGAGATTGCGGTGCAGGACCTGGGTATCGACAACGTGACGGCGGCAGACGGCCTGGCGGTCGGGCGCGCGTCCGGCTTCGTGGGCCGCGCGATGGAGCGCCTGCTGGACGGGTTCTACACGCTTTCCGATCAAAGCATGTATGACATGCTCGGCTGGCTGGCGCAGGAGGAAGACATTCGTCTGGAACCGTCCGCGCTGGCGGGCATGGCCGGGCCGCTGCGTGTGCATTCAGATGCCAACGTCACCCACCTGGTATGGGCAACCGGGGGCGGCATGGTGCCGGAAGACGAGATGGCGAAGTATTTAGCAAAAAGCCGTTAATCGTAGGCCCGGTAAGGCGTAGCCGCCACCGGGCTTATAAGCTCACCATTTGCTGAATATGAGTAACGGCAAAGAGTAAAGACAGAGACAGCACAGCGAGCGCGATCAGGAACTTATCCCGCACCGCTTTCGGCTGCACAAAATCATCTTGCGCCACGTCCATCAGGTTACGGCTGCGGGTATAGCGCCACAAAATGAAGGCTACCAGCGCCAGCACAACAATCGAGATCCAGAATGGCACCCCGGTCCGGTGCCAGTTGTGCTTGATCGCCAGAGCAATCAGCGCGCCATACCCCAGCAACGTGCGCAGCCATGCGAGCGACGTCCGCTCCGGCTGCAGGCCAGGGTCCGCTTCGCGTCGCGCTTTGCGGCTATCCGCCATAGAACACCAGCACCATCACCACGCCTGCCACCGTCAGCAGGATCGCGCTGATGATGAGTAGCCCGCGCGTATAGGGTAAATCCTGCTTCAGACGCATCGCCTTCTCATTGCGCAACCAGCGCAGATAGCCGTAAATCGCCAGCACGCCTGCGAACAGGCACAGAAGCAGCGCCAGTACTTCGCGGATCAGCGGCGTGGCGAAATCAGGTGCGAGCTGATCGAGGCCGACACCTGCAGCCAGAAAGCCCAGCGCCGTGCGGATCCACGCTAAGAACGTGCGTTCATTAGCCAGAGAGAAGCGATAATCCGGCGCTTCACCGAGGCGGGAAATTTTCATGGAGGTTCCTTGTCGAGCTACGGGCAGGCTTCAGCATAGCGTAAATCGACCAGGACAAGGAGACCGGCATCGGGGATGCCGGTCAGGAAGGTTAGTGCAGTTCCGGCCAGTACTCTTTGTTGGCTTCGATCAGGTCATCCAGAATCGCTTTCGCGACTGACGCGCTCGGCACGGTTTTCGACAGGGTAATCGCCTGCCAGAGTTTCTGATACGAACGCTGCTCCCAGGCATCTACCACCAGTTTTTCCACCGCCACCTGCTGGCTCATCAGCCCTTTCTGGAAGTGTGGAATATCGCCAACCGTGAGCGGCTCCGGTCCGTTATGGCCCACCAGACACGGAATTTCCACCATCGCATCGGCATCAAAGTTATGAATGGCACCGTTGTTTGGCACAATCAGCAACATGCGTTCCTGGGTGTTAAAGGCAATCGCGGTCGCCAGATCAACGATGTACGACGCATGTTCGTCGATTTCCAGCTCCCCGGCGGCGGAATTACCCGCTTCGATGATCGCCCGACAGGAGCTGAACACATGTTTCTCGCGGTGATCCATGACTTCATTGGCGCGGGTCCGTTCCGGGTTAGAGTGCGCAACAACGTAGTCCGGGAACAGATAGTATTTCAGATAGGTGTTCGGCATGGTGTCCGGATCCAGCGCCTGCACATCTTTTGCTTTGGCAAAGGTATCGTTCCAGCTTGCTTCGGTATGCGCATCTTCAGAAGGCGGAACATAGCCGTTTTTCGCCACGTATTCGCGCAGTTTCGGCATTAAATCGTTACCGTTGAGATCTTCAATCGAGGTCCACCAGCCGAAGTGGTTCAGACCGTAGTAGCGCACGCGCATCTCTTTGCGGTCTTTCAGGCCAACGATCTGCGCCATGCGTCCTTCGATGCCAATCGGCATATCGCAGATGTTGAGGATTTTGGCATTCGGACGCAGGCGGCGCGTGGCTTCCGCGACAATCGCCGCCGGGTTGGAGTAGTTCAGCATCCACGCATTCGGGGAGTACTGCTCCATGTAATCTACCAGCTCCAGCACGCCGCCGATCGAGCGCATGCCGTAGGAAATCCCACCTGGCCCGCAGGTTTCCTGGCCCAGCACGCCATGGCGCAGCGGGATTTTCTCATCTTTTTCACGCATCGGGTATTTGCCGACGCGGATATGCGCCATCACGAAATCCACATCGGTAAACGCCGCTTTAGGATCGGTGGTGTAGCTAAACTCAATCTCCGGCGCCTGCTCTCTAAGGATGATTTTGCACGCTTCGGCGATGGTCTCCTGACGTGCGCCGTCGTTATCATAAAACTTCAGGGCGCGCAGCGGGAAACGGTCACGGTTGGCTAACAGCATCAGGACGATACCAGGCGTAAAGGTGCTGCCGCCGCCTGCAATGACAACTGAGAATTTTTTCATGATATAGCCTCTGTCAGGGTGGTTTGTTCATTCGTTAAAGGGGTTTTCATCAGCGATTCCAGCTGGTCACGCACCTGAGGAACGTGCAGACCGACAATCACCTGAATGCCGTTGCCGCGTCGCACCACACCGTGTGCGCCCAGGGCTTTGAAGACGTCGTCGCTTTGGGTTTTCGCCATATCCACCAGCGCGATACGCAAACGGGTGGCACAGTTGTTGATGCTTTCGATATTGGCCGCACCGCCGAGCGCCTGCAGGAATCCGGCGGCCTGTCCGACCTGCTGGCTGGCCGCCGCCGGGGCAGTGGTTTGCCCGCGTGCCGCCTTATAGTCGGCCTTGCTGTACAGTTTGATTTCGCTCTCTTCCCGGCCCGGCGTTTTGAGGTTCAGACGCACAATCAGCGTTTTGAAAACCATGAAGTAGAGGCCGGTAAAGCAGACGCCGATGCCGATTTGCGTGAAGACCGTTGAGGCGTGGTTATGGAACATCGGGATCCAGTTTTGCGGCAGGAACTGGTCCAGCAGGCCGCCGCCCATGTTGCCGACCACCCCAAAGGTGTACATCACCGTTGCCATGGTGGCCGCCAGCACGGCGTGAACGGCAAACAGCAGCGGCGAGATAAACAGGAAGGTGAATTCGAGTGGTTCAGTAATGCCCACCAGCACGGCAGTGAGCGTGGCCGGGACCAGCAGCCCCGCCACCTTGACGCGGTTTTCCGCTGAGGCGGTGTACCAGATCGCCAGCGCAATCCCGACCGAGCCAAACACTTTTGAATTGCCGTGGAGCGCGAACCCGCCTTCGGGGAAGAGGGTTTTCAGCGGCAGGGTACTCTGGCTGAATTCCTGCAAATGCTGCGCCCAGTAGACCTGAATACCGCCTTCCACCGCCGCCGGGCCGAAGATGAACGGGCCATAGACGAAGTGGTGCAGTCCGGTTGGGATCAGAATGCGTTCCAGGAAGGTGTACACCCACACGCCCAGCGCACCGGCAGAGCGCAGGAACGCCTGTAGGGACTCAATGCCCATCTGAACTTTCGGCCAGCCCAGCAATGTCAGCCAGGCGCAGGGGATCATGACGAAAAACGCGAGGATAACGACAAACGAACTGCCCTGGAAAATCCCCAGGAAAACCGGCAGCGGCTTGTCGAAATAGCGGTTGTGGATAGCGGTCACGATGCCAGAAATCACAATGGCACCGATGATGCTGGTATCGAGCGTTTTGATCCCGGCAATCATCGCCAGCCCGCTTCCCGCCGTGGGTTCGGCGGAGAAATCGACGCCGAAGAAGTGACCCCAGGTCATCCCCATCGCGTTGATGAAGTAGTTCCAGGTCAGGAAGCTAATCAGCACCGCCAGACAGGCGCGGCCCTGCGCCTGCTTTGCCAGGCCAATCGGTAAACCGACGGCGAAAATCAGCGGCATATTGCGAAATACCGCCCAGCCGCCCTCTTCAATAATGTGAACGATCTGCGCGAAAAGATTATCAGGGGCCGTTAAGGCTTCGCCGACAAACAGCGGGTTGCGAAGCATAATGGCGATTCCCACCACGATCCCGGCAAACGGAAACAGCAACACCGGGGTAAACATGGCACCGCCAAAACGTTGTATTTGACTGAGCATTTTTAAATCCTCACGTAACAACCTGTAGGGGGTAGAGGCCGTTATGGTTTTTTGCTGGCCTGAGGTGAGCATAAGAACTTACTGATACGCGAACATGGCGTGCCGTTGCGATTCGTGATCGCATTCATGGTTTTATTTTGACCAGTGAGGTCTACTTTTCGTTGTAAATATGGACATGTGAAGACGTAACCGACGCCATGATGCGGGCAGAGAGGTCTACTGGTGATCTACAAATCTATTGCCGACAGATTGCGGCTGCGGCTGAATTCGTCGGACTACAACATCGGCAGCCCGCTACCGGGTGAGAAAGCGCTGGCGCAGGAGTTCGGCGTGGCGCGCATGACCATCCGCAAGGCGCTGGATCTGCTGGTGAGCTGGGGGCTGGTTGAGCGACGGCACGGCAGCGGCACGTTTGTCTCGCGTAAGGACGTTCACCACGAAACCACGAATCTGACCGGGCTGGTGGAGGTGCTGCGTCAGCAGGGAAAAGAGGTGCAGAGTAAAGTGTTGCAGTTTGAAGTGATGCCCGCGCCGCCCGCCATCGCCAGCCAGCTGCGGATTCAGGTCGATGAGCGGATCTACTTTTCCCGGCGGGTACGCTACGTGGACGGGAAGCCGCTGATGCTGGAGGACAGCTTTATGCCGGTGAAGCTGTTTCGCAACCTCTCGCTGGCGCATCTGGAAGGGTCAAAGTTTGATTACATCGAGAAAGAGTGCGGGATCACCATCAGCGGCAACTATGAGAGCCTGACGCCGGTGCTGGCAGATAAACAGCTGGCCGGTTACCTGAACCTGCCGGAACAGACGCCCCTGCTGCGAATCACGTCACTTTCCTACAGCGACAGCGGCGAGTTCCTCAATTATTCCGTGATGTTCCGTAATACCAGTGATTACCAGGTGGACTACCATCTGCGGCGCATCCACCCGGAAGTGCTGTTAGCTCATCCCCCAGAACAGCACCGCCAGTAGCTGCGGCGTGATGATGCGCAGGAACATTACCAGCGGGTAGACGGTGGCATAGGAGAGTGCCGCTGCACCGCTGGTGGTATGCAGGTTATTGGCAAACGCGAGCGCAGGGGGATCGGTCATGGAGCCCGCCAGCATGCCGCACAGCGTCAGGTAGTTCATTTTGGCGAACATCCGCGCCAGAATGCCTACCGTCAGCAACGGGATTGCCGTGATAAATATGCCGTAACCGACCCAGCTCATCCCTTCGCCCTTGATCAGGGTATCGACAAAATCCCCGCCGGATTTCAGGCCGACCACTGCCAGAAACAGCACGATGCCCAGCTCGCGCAGCGCCAGGTTGGCACTCGGCGGCATAAACCAGTAGAGCTTACCAATACAGCCGATGCGCCCGAGGATCAGCGCCATAATCAGCGGCCCGCCTGCCAGGCCCAGCTTAAGCGCCACCGGGAAGCCCGGCACGTACAGTGGAATGGAGCCCAGCAGCACGCCCAGGCCGATGCCGATAAACACCGGCAGCATCTGTACCTGCTGCAGTTTTTGCTGGGCGTTACCCACCATATCCGCCACCGCGTCAATTGACGACGGGCGGCCGACCAGGTTGAGGATATCCCCGAACTGCAGGCTGGCTTCCGGGCTGGCGACCAGTTCAACACCCGCGCGATTCAGACGGGAGATAACCACGTCATAGCGTTCTTTTACCTGCAGATCGCGTATTTTTTTGCCGAGAACATGCTCATTGGTCACCACAACGCGTTCCACCCGCATATCGGTGCCGCGCGTGGAGAGCGAGGTGTCCACTTCCTGACCAATGACCAGTCGCGCATTGTTTAAATCCCCGGGCTGGCCGACCAGATGTAGCAGATCGCCTTGCTGAATAACGGTGCCGGGCGCGGGCACCATCAGCATATCGTCACGCTTAAGGCGGGAGCAGATGATATTGGCGCTGTTCAGGATCGGCACGTCCTGAATCGCCATATTATTCAGGTTGGGATTATCGACGCGAATGTTGATGGTTTTGATGGGCATATGGCCGTTGGTCAGCGTGGTTTCGTGATCTTTGGCCTCTGATTCGACGTTAACGCGAAACAGTACGCGTACCAGCCACATGGAGAGCAGAATGCCACAGATGCCAAACGGATAGGCCATGGCGTAGCTCATCCCCATCTGGTCGACAATGCCGGGTTGAATCCCCAGATCGCGCAGGATTTGCTGGCCCGCACCGAGCGCCGGGGTGTTGGTGACCGCGCCGGAGAAAATGCCCAGAACCACAGGAAGGGGAATATCAAAGATTTTGTGCAGAATCGCGGTGACCAGCCCGCCCATGACCACAATGCCGAACGCAAAAAGATTGAGCCGTAGTCCGGAGACACGCAGGGAGGCAAAAAAGCCAGGGCCTACCTGAATCCCGATGGTATAAACGAACAGGATCAGGCCGAACTCCTGAACAAAGTGGAGCATTTCAGCGCTCAGAGCCAGCCCGAGCCGATCGGCAAAATGCCCGACAAAAATGCCGCCAAACAGCACGCCACCAATGCCAAACCCGACGCCGCGGATTTTGATATTGCCTATCCATAGTCCCACAACAGCGACCAGGGCCAACACGCTAACGGTTAACGCGATATCACTCATGATCCACTCCCTGCCCATAACCTTAGTTATATCAGGGATTCTCTCAGAGCCGTGGGGCGTTGTATGGGCGATGGCGCACAAAAAAGCCCTGCCGGGGCAGGGCCTTATGCGGTCTTTGAGCGGTGTCGGGTGGCGGCTACGCCTTACCCGACCTACAGGTTCGGCGGGCCTGTTAACTGTTCAACGCCGGCCGCTCGCTAATGGCGATACGCTGCGGCGCGATGGCTTCCGGCACGTTACGGGTCAGATCGATATGCAGTAGCCCGTTGGTAAAGGTCGCACCTGACACGTCCATATGGTCTGCCAGGGTAAAGCTCAGGCTAAACGGCTGATTAACCAGCCCCTGATGCAGCCATTGAGTCTCGGTCTCCTGTTTTTCCGGCGTCCCTTTCACGGTCAGACGGGTACCTTCAAGCTGGATGTCCAGATCCTCCTGGCGGAAACCGGCCAGCGCAAGGGTGATGCGATAGTGGTTATCGTCACTTTTTTCAATGTTATACGGCGGAAACGTCTGGTGCTCAGTCGTGCTTTGCAGGGCATTAGCCAGTTTGTCAAAACCAATCCACTGACGCAGCAGAGGGGATAAATCATAGTTACGCATACTAAATCTCCTTCTAAGAAGCGAGTTCGGCACAGTTTAATTTTGTGCGCAGTTGTTCCTGCAAATCCTGATGGATTCGCATATGCTCCCGTTACGGCAAGCAAGTCTGTGTGGGCCGCGCTTGCGACCCCCGTGATTAGTTAATTTCGATACGGCGCGGTTTTTTCTCTTCCGGAATCACGCGTTCCAGTTCGATAAACAGCAGGCCGTTAACCAGGTTCGCGCCCTTGACGTGAATGTTCTCGGCTAACTGGAACTTGCGTTCAAAGTTACGCTCGGCGATGCCCTGGTAGAGGTAGGTACGTTCTTTCTGCTCGGCCGTATGGGAACCTTTCACCACCAGCAGGTTGTCCTGCGCGGTGATCTCCAGTTCGTTTTCTGCAAAACCGGCAACGGCAATCGCGATGCGGTAGTGGTTTTCGTCAACCAGCTCGACATTGTATGGAGGGTAGCCATTGCTCTGGCTTTGGTTATTTTCTAAATGGTTAAACAGGCGGTCAAAACCAATTGCAGAACGGTATAGCGGAGAAAGATCGAAGTTACGCATAAATAAAACTCCTGAAATCAGCGAGAAATTATAGCCTTCCACCATGGACAGGCCTTTGTGCCCCCGAACGCCCATCAGGCGCGTTCGTTATCGGGTCACATTCTTAAAATGGGTCTGGAACCGGGCTTTTCAAGACTATTTATGTGAGATTTTTTTGCACTTTGCTGGTTGTCGCATAGACTCTGGGACAACAGCACAAAGGGTTAAATTGCGATGACTGCCACAGTGCGGGATTATCGAGCTATCCATTTCGGATAAGGCTCGCTATAACCCTGAGTTGCAGGTCTATGCAGTAACATTAACGATGACTGAGTGATGATGAAAAATGTTCTGATAAAGCTGACGACGTTCAGCGGGGTAGTTTTACTTTGCGGGTGTTCGAGCGTGATGTCTCACACCGGCGGTAAAGAAGGAACATATCCGGGGACGCGCGCCAGCGCGGCGATGATCTCCGATGACGATACCAACTGGGGCACCAAATCCCTGGTTATCCTGGATATGCCGTTTACGGCAGTAGCGGATACGCTTCTGCTGCCGTGGGATGTATTCCGTAAGGATGACTCCGTACGTTCACGGGTAGAGAAAAGCGAGCAGGAAAACCTGGCGACCAACGCCGTCATTCCGCCCGCCGAGATGCCTCCGCGCTAGTTCTGTGCGGTTTCCGTTATCCAAAGCTGACGGAAACCGCCCGTCTCTTCCATCCATGCAATAACGCGCCCGTTCGGGGAAAACACGACGGCATCCGCAGAAGGTGGATTGCCGTGATCGGACGTCAAAAACGTCACCTCTCCGGTCTGTGCGTCGCAGCACGCAATCCGATTTTCGAGCACAAATCCCAGCATCTTCCCGGACGGGTGCCAGTTGAACGCAGACTGGATATCGCGCTCAGCGTGGGTGAGCTGGCGCGGCTCGCCGCCCTCAGGCGAGATCAGCCACAGCTGCACAACGCCGTTATCATCACGCATCAGAAACGCGATTTGTGTCGCCTGCGGGTTACTGCGCACCCAGTGGCGCGGCACGTTCACCAGACCCGGATAGCGGTTGTGGTGCGTGAAGGTTAACCGACGCTGCATCACGCCCGCTGGCGGCGCAGGCAGCATTTCTGGCGTTCCCTGCAGCGGCGCATCACCCGCACGTTTCCAGCCCTGTTCATCTACTGGCAGGTTAACAATGAACAGTTCAGGCACTTTTTCGCCCTGTGCTGAGAGGGTATCGCCGATAAACGCCAGCCTGTCGTTGCCCACCCAGCCCTCTTCGTAGGCGCGATTGATTTCGTCGCTGCCCGGTTGTGGGTTAGGCGTCGTGCGGCTGACCAGCACGCTCCAGAAGGTTCCCGGATATTCACGCGGATGGTTCCCCTGTGGATTCACCGGGCCGAAAGGCGCCGCCACGCCAACGTTGCGTAAATCGAGCTTCGGATCGCGCATATGCATGACATGGTCGTTATAGGTAAAGCTGACCAACTGCCCGTTCGGGCTGAAGACATGTACGTGGCTGCCACCGCGCAGCGCGCCTGGAGTATAGGGTGCGGTGATATCCATCGCATCCAGATTGCTTACCTGACCGTGATGCGCAATCACCCCCTGGCGATGATGAAAATCGTAGCGCCAGTCCGCGTCCGGGTGTTTCGGGCCGTGGATAAAGACGTATTCATCCTGTGCCGGATGAACGGTCACCACGCCAACGTGCGCGCCGTCCGTAGCGCGATAAATCACCTCGACCTCGCCCGTGCCTACGTTAACTCGTTCGATGGTTTCACCGGTGAACGACGCCCCTGACGGACGCACGTCATAGACCAGCCACTGGCTGTCCGGCGTCCAGGTATTGATATTAGTAAGCTGGTGGTTGCGGGAAGCGAAGGTGATTTGTTTCATGAGGATACCCTGATGCGCAGTTATCGCATCAGGGTAAAACATCCGTGTGGATTAGCCTACTCGTTTCACATCACCTACCAGCAGTATGTAAGAAAGCGCGCCAATCAACGCCACGGCGGAGATGTAAACCAGCGCCGGGCCAAAACCGTAATCCTGGGCCAGATAACCAATGACCAGCGGCACGGTAATTCCACCCAGCCCGCCAACGAAGTTGAACACACCGCCGGTCAGACCGATCAGCCGCATCGGTGCCAGGGACGACACCAGCGACCAGGTAATCGATGCGAAACCATTACCAAAGAACGCCACTGCCATCAGGGTCATTATCCACACCGGATCGTTGGTATAGTTGGCACCCATGATGCAGGTGGAGATCAGCAATCCGCAGATAATCGGTGTTTTACGCGCTACCCCCAATGAGAACCCTTTTTTTACCAGCTTATCCGCCAGCCAGCCCGAGAGCAGGACACCGAAGAACGCGGCAAGGAACGGTACGGTGGTCATAAAGCCCGCCTTCAGCGCGGTGATCCCCTTCTCCTGCGTCAGGTAGTTTGGGAACCACGTCAGGAAGAACCACAGCGTGGACGTCACCGCAAATTGCCCCAGGTAAACCCCCACCAGCTTACGGTGGAAGACCAGCTTCCAGTCGGCTTTGGTCAGCGGCTGGCGCGCCTCTTTTTTCACGGGCGCATCACCATCCACCAGGCCGCCGCCGTCGCGGATATAGTCCAGCTCTGCTTTGCTGATGCTTTTGGTCAGGCGCGGCGGCTGATAGACCTTAATCCAGATAAACGACCAGATGATGCCGATCCCACCGGTAACAATAAACACCCAGTGCCAACTCAGCAGTTCCTGGATCCAGATTAACAATGGCGTCAGGAATGCCAGACCAACAAACTGCCCGGAGGTGTAAAAGCCCACCGCGGAGGCACGTTCGTGTTCCGGGAACCAGCTGGTCACCATGCGGTTATTGGTCGGGAACGCGGGTGCTTCAAATATCCCGGTGATGGCACGCAGACCGATCAGCGACATTAGTCCGGTCGCGAAGCCCTGGAACAAGGTCGCCACGGACCAGCCAAAAATAGCGATAAAATAAGTCAGACGTGAACCCACGCGGTCAAGGAACCAGCCGCCCGGGATCTGGCAAAGCGTATAGAGCCAGGCAAACGCCGAGAAGACATAACCCATTTCCGCTTTAGTGATACCAAACTCTTCCTGAATATGGGCCGATGCCACGGCAAGGTTGGCGCGGTCAACATAACAAATGACCACGGTAATAAAGATCATCAACAGCGTCAGGTAACGGCGACGCCCGGTTTTTGCAGCAGTAACTGGAATATCCATCGCAATCTGTCTCCAGATTTTGGGCATAGCGAAGCCGCTCACCATGCCCTGTAGTTTCAGAGGGTGTAATTATTTTTTTATTTAAAAACGTAGCCAGAATGCGCTAAATAATTCGTGCTGGGGGAAGGCGGCAAGTTTTCGCATCCCCGGGAGCATACAAAAGTATGTGACCGGGGTAAGAAAGCGCAGCCAACGCCTCACCAGCGCGAAGTATGACGCGCATTTACCACTCGGCGACGGAACCGTCTTCATGCCGCCATAACGGGTTACGCCAGTCCGGCGCATGTTTACTCAGCTCAATAACTTTGGCTTCGTCAATTTCAACGCCCAGACCCGGTTTCGTTAACGGTTTAAAGAATCCGCCTTCCATGCTGAAGTCTTCTTTGTTTTTCACAAAATCGAGCAGCTCCGCGCCTTTGTTATAGTGAATCCCCATGCTTTGTTCCTGGAACACGGCATTGCGGGAGACAAAATCGACATGCAGGCAGGCCGCCAGCGCGATTGGTCCGAGCGGACAGTGCGGAGCCAGCGCCACGTCGTAGGCTTCTGCCATGCCGGCAATTTTGTAGCATTCGGTGATACCGCCCGCGTGGGAGAGATCCGGCTGCAGGATCGCAATGCCGCCCGCTTCGAGCACCCGTTTAAATTCAAAGCGTGAGAACATCCGTTCGCCCGCCGCGATAGGAATGTGCGTCTGTTCAGCCAGCTTCGGATAGTATTCGGCCTGCTCGGCCAGCACCGGCTCTTCGATAAACAGCGGGCGATATGGTTCCAGTTCTTTAATGAGCACCTTCGCCATCGGCGCGCTGACACGCCCATGAAAATCCAGACCGAACTCAATCTCGTTGCCGAAGGCTTCACGGATTTGCGCCACGGTATTTACCGCCCGGTCTACCGCGCGCGAGTTGTCGATGACGCCCATCTCTTCGCAGCCGTTGAGCTTGAAGGTGTCAAAACCGATGTTGCGCAGCTGTGTAATGCCGTCGATCACTTCCGCAGGGCGGTCGCCTCCGACCCAGCTATAGGCTTTGATTTTGTCGCGCACCAGGCCACCCATCAGTTGCCAGACCGGGGCGTTCAGCACTTTACCTTTGATATCCCATAGCGCCTGGTCGATACCGGCGATAGCGCTCATGAGAATCGGACCACCGCGGTAGAAACCCGCGCGATACATCACCTGCCAGAGGTCGTTAATGCGTGCCGGATCCTGCCCAATCAGATATTCTCCCAGCTCATGCACTGCAGCTTCAACGGTGCGGGCTCGCCCTTCAATCACCGGCTCGCCCCAGCCCACAACACCTTCGTCGGTTTCGATTTTCAGGAACATCCAGCGCGGGGGTAAACGGTACGTGGTGAGTTTGGTTATTTTCATTTCACTGCCTCTCGATACGCTTTCACAAATGCTGCCGCCTGCTGTGCGGTACGTTCAACGGGCTGTCCGGCGCGATAAAGATCGCTGCCCAGCCCCGCGCCCACACAGCCAGCGCTTATCCACTGGCCCAGGTTTTCTGGCGTAACGCCACCCACGGCAAAGACCGGCACGCTGGCGGGCAATACCGCCTTCAGCGCTTTGATGTAATCCGGACCAAAAGCCGAGGACGGGAAAATTTTCAGCGATTGCGCGCCCGCGTCGAGGGCAGTAAACGCTTCTGTGGCCGTCGCGCATCCCGGACAAACGGTCATGCCGTAACCCACTGCACGGCGGATCACCTCAGGATGGATGTTCGGGGTGACGATGAGCTTGCAGCCCATCTTTGCCAGCTGGTCCACCTGCTCCGGTTGTAAGACGGTCCCCGCGCCAATCAGCGCTTTATCACCAAACGCATCCACCACGGCCGGAATGCTCTTTTCCCATTGTGGGGAGTTGAGCGGAATCTCCACCGCGTCGAACCCGGCGTCTATAACTGCGCCGACGTGCGCTAACGCCTCATCGGGCGTGATACCGCGCAAAATCGCGATAAGGGGAAGGTCAGTTTGCCACTGCATGAGCGATGCTCCTTATTCCTGCCTGAAATGCCGTGTCGCCGGGTACCGTTGAAACGGTAAGCCCAACAGCGCGGAACGCCTGTTCGTAGCGTGACGTTAGCGATGCGCCTGCGACAATCGTGATGGCCTGCTCGTGCGCGATGAAGTCACGCATGCTGGCGACCTCAGCGCCAATCAGCAGGCCCGAGAGAAATTCACTGACCTGCTCGCGCGGGAGATCGCCCAGCACGTGCGAGGCGCGAACCTCAAAAAGTTGCGGCAAAACGACAGGACAGGCGTTCCCACGCGCCAAACCAGCAGCAAACGCCTCTGGCGAGGATTTTTGCTCCGGCAAACCAGCCCCCACCAGCGAATGGTTGAGCAGCAAATGATGCAGCTCGCCGGTCATCACGGTGCGAAAGTCGTGAATTTGCTCAGCATCCGCCTGGACCCACTTGCAGTGCGTTCCGGGCATAACGTAGACAGAAGAAGGAGATAGCGTGCGCGCGCCAAGGAGCTGCGTCTCTTCGCCGCGCATCACGTTGTGGTTATCGTCGCGAGAAACGCACAAACCGGGAATAATCCAGATATTGTCGCCTACGGACGTTAAACGATCGCCAATAGCAGAGAAATGGGCGGGAACAGGCAAATAAGGCGCGGTTTTCCAGCCTACGTGACTGCCTACCATACCCGCCATGACTACCGGCGTGGCGCTATCGCGCCAGTTTTGCGTCACTTCTGCTAACACCGCCTCAGGGGATTTACCGTTCAGGCGCGTTACGCCTGCTTCTGATTGCCTGCTCTCCAGGCACTGCTCGTCCTGGTACAGCCAGGCGCGCAGATTGGTCGAACCCCAGTCAATTGCGATGTAGCGAGATGTCATGTGATTTCCTTCAACCTTCGTGTCGAGCTGGCAATCATGGTAAGTGCCGCCTGCTCTGCCGCATCGCCATCCTGATGCCGTATCGCATCAAACAGCGCTTTATGTTCCTGGAGCGTTTTTGGCATGTTGGCCTCATCGCCCATCCAGGTACGTTCAAATACTGCTCGCTGTAGCGAGCTGATCGCCACGCTAAGCTGCTGTAATACCGGGTTATGTACCGACTGCAACACCGCTTCGTGATAGCGAATATCAGCCTCATTGAACGCTTCCCGGTTCTGGTTATTGGCAATCATGTCGTTTAAAGCCGACTCGATTTGTGCCAGGTCGCCGGACGTTGCCCGTTCCGCTGCCCAACGTGCGATTGCCGGTTCCACCAGATTTCGGACTTCACTCATCGCGCCGATAAGCCGCGGGTCGTAATCGTTTTCCAGTACCCACTGCAATACGTCGGTATCGAGGTAGTTCCACTGGTTGCGCGGGGCAACAAACGCGCCGCGATACCGTTTCATTTCAATCAGACGCTTCGCCATCAGCGAGCGGAACACTTCCCGGATGATGTTGCGCGAAGTTTCAAATTCCTCACACAGTTCAGCCTCTGCTGGCAGTGGCGAACCGGGAACATATTTGCCCCCGACAATCTGGGTGCCCAGCGTAATGACGATGCGATCGGTTTTATTGAGAGTCATGGAGAGTCCTTGTGCTCTTTGTGTACATGACTACTTTACCGCGACCGCCGAATTTCACCTCACTTTTGCAGTACAAACGTGAGGGAGTTCGTCTTTGCCATGGCTGTAATGTAGTACAATCATTCAATGTTGTACTACAATCGAGATCACAAAAAGAACAATTCAATAAATTCAGCGCAAAAAAAAGCCCCGGTTGATAACCGAGGCCGATGAATGCAAACAGGCGTTACTGCAGCACAAACTTCTCGATGGCGTAAGCCACACCGTCTTCCAGATTGGATTTGGTGACGAAGTTAGCCACGTCTTTCACCGACGGGATCGCGTTATCCATCGCGACGCCCATCCCCGCAAATTCAATCATCGCGATGTCGTTTTCCTGGTCGCCCAGCGCCATGATTTCCTCAGGTTTAATACCCAGCGCGTCAGCCAGTGATTTTACGCCCGTGCCTTTATTGACGCGTTTATCGAGAATTTCGAGGAAGTACGGCGCGCTTTTCAACACGGTGTACTTCTCTTTGACCTCTGCCGGAATACGCGCGATGGCTTTATCCAGGATCTCCGGCTCGTCGATCATCATCACTTTCAGGAACTGCGTCGCCGGGTCCATTTTCTCGGCTTCACAGAAGACCAGCGGAATGGTCGCAACGTAAGATTCATGTACCGTGTAGTAGCTGATATCGCGGTTGGCGGTGTAGAGCGTATTGCGATCGAGCGCGTGGAAGTGAGAGCCCACTTCACGGGAAAGTTTTTCCAGGAACAGATAGTCGTCGTAGCTCAGTGCCGTTTGCGCAACCGTGCTGCCATCTGCGGCTTTCTGCACCAGCGCGCCGTTATAGGTGATGCAGTAATCGCCCGGCTGGTTCATGTGCAGCTCTTTCAGGTAACTGTGCACGCCCGCATACGGACGCCCGGTGGTCAGTACCACATTCACGCCCTTCGCGCGTGCGGCAGCGATCGCGTTTTTAACGGCAGGAGAGATAGTGTGGTCTGGCAGCAGCAGCGTGCCATCCATGTCGATTGCAATGAGTTTGATAGCCATGAGTTCCCCGGGATAAATGAGTGCTGTCTCATGCTAACGCGATTAAGCACACAAAAATAGAGCTACATTGCGCAACAGAAGTGCCCCTTTTACCCGCATCCCGGGGAATAATGCCTTACTCGCGGGTCAGGACAATTTTGCCAAACGCACCGCGATCCAGGTGTTTAAGCGCCTGTTCGAGTTCATCAAAGCGGTAGCGATGCTCGATCACAGGTTTCAGTCCCGTCACATCCACAGCGCGGACGAAATCTTCCAGCGCCCGGCGATGTCCGACGCCAATCCCCTGAATGACCGGAGATTTCAGCAACAGTTCGCCAGCGGACAGCGAAATCTCACTTCCGGCCAGCACGCCAATAACAGAAATACGCCCGTGAACGGCAACGGCACGCAGGGAATGCTTCAGGTTCTCTCCCCCCACGGTTTCGATAATATGGTCGATGCCGCGATCCTGCGTGAGCGCCAGGGTATTTTCAGCCCAGTCGCCTTTCAGCCGGTTGATGCCCTGGCTGGCGCCCAGTTTTTTGGCCAGCGCCAGTTTTTCATCGCTCCCCGAGGTGACAAATACCTCTGCGCCGTGCGCTTTTGCGATCTGCAGGGCGAATATCGCCACGCCGCCCGTCCCCTGCACCAGTACCGATTGCCCGGCACGTAACTGACCGCGCTCCACCAGCGCGAACCAGGCGGTAAGCCCTGCGCAGGGCAGCGTGCTGGCTTCTGCATCGTCCAGAGTGTCCGGGGCGGCCACCAGCGCGTCTTCCTTCACAATCACATACTCGGCCAGCATTCCCTGGAAATAGCCGCCGGAGGTTTTATAGGGCAAATTGCGCGCGTCCGCCTGCGGCCTGCCGTCGATCCACTCCGGGAAGAAAGTGGAAATGACGCGAGCGCCGGGTTTGAAACGTGTTACGCCTTCGCCCGTGCTGTCCACCACGCCCGCCATGTCAGACGCAGGGGTAAACGGGAAGGCAAGCGGAATCGGCATCGTGCCTTCAATAACCATTTTATCGCGATAGTTAAGTGCAACGGCATTAACTCGTACGCGCACTTCACCCGGGCCAGGCGTTTGAACAGGTTCCTGAATGAGTCTGAGGTTCTCGCGCCCGAGGTCATTCATGGACCAGCGTTGCATTGTCTCTGTCATAATTTACTCCTGCCATCAATTAATCTTCAGTTCTGACAGTCTACCGTTGACTTAATCTCTCCAGTGGCGATAAGTTTTCTCTTTATTGACGCCACAAAAGATACAATTCATGAGCGATACGCTGAAGGATATCCCTGTTTTTGTCGCCGCCGTGGAGGCGGGAAGTTTTGCTCAGGCCGCCATGCGTCTGCATTTGTCACGCTCGGCGGTAGGAAAAAGCATCGCTCGCCTTGAACAGCGTCTTGGCGTTCGTCTGTTTCAGCGCACCACCCGTAGCCTGAAGCTGACCGATAACGGCGCACTTTTTTATGAACGCTGCCTGCGCGCGCTGGAGGAGATTCGGGGCGCAGAATCGTTGCTTGAGTCCGGGAAACAGCAGATCCGTGGCCGCCTGCGCGTCGCCATGCCGGTTCTGTTTGGCCGCCAGTGCGTTGCCCCTTTGCTGATAGAACTGGCGCAGGAGCACCCCGGTCTTGAACTGGAAATGTCTTTCAGCGACCGCGTGGTGGATCTCGTGGAGGAAGGATTCGATATGGCGGTACGTAACGGCACGCTACAGGACAGTAGCATGCTGGTCGCCAGAAGGCTGGGGGAGCACCGGATGGTGCTGTGCGCCGCGCCGGATTACCTGCTGGAGAGGGGCCAGCCACAAAGCGTTGCGGATTTAGCACACCATGCAGCCATTAACTATCTGCGCGCAGGCAGAGTTTTGCCCTGGGAGCTGATGGATAACGAAGGGACGTCGCACACCTTTACTCCCCGCTCCTCACTCAACATGGACGACTTGCAGGCTATCTGCGATGCGGCGCTGGCCGGATACGGCATTGCGTGGCTGCCCTGCTGGATGGCCAGCAGAGAAATTCATCAGGGAAAACTCATCCCGCTGTTAAAGCAGGCACCGGAAGTGCGCTTCGACGTTCATGCAGTCTGGCAAAAGACGCCACATCTGCCACTGAGAGTCAGAATTGCCGTCGATATGCTCGCCAGCCGTTTACCGTCAGTGCTGTCGCTGGATTTGTCTGCGGCCATAAAAAAGCCGCGCTAAATGCGCGGCCTCAGTAAAGCAATCTCACTACGATTAAATATCGATATTCGCCGCTTTCAGCGCGTTCTCTTCGATGAAGGCACGGCGTGGTTCAACCGCATCGCCCATCAACGTCGTGAACAGCTGGTCGGCTGCAATCGCATCTTTCACGGTGACGCGCAGCATACGACGGCTTTCTGGATCCATGGTGGTTTCCCACAGCTGATCCGGGTTCATTTCACCCAGACCTTTATAACGCTGAATAGAAAGACCGCGACGGGACTCTTTCACCAGCCAGTCCAGCGCCTGCTCGAAGCTGGCTACCGGCTGACGACGTTCGCCACGTTCGATAAACGCATCGTCTTCGATCAGACCGCGCAGCTTCTCGCCGAGGGTGCAGATACGACGATATTCCGGACCGGTCACGAATTCATGCTCCAGCGGGTAGTCGGTGTCGACGCCGTGGGTGCGCACGCGAACAATCGGCTCGAACTGCTGGGCCGCGTTCTGCTGAACGTCAAATTTCCACTGGCTACCGTGCTGCTCTTTCTCGTTCAGCTCGCTCACCAGGGTGTTCACCCAGCGGGTAACTGCCTGTTCGTCGCTCAGTTCGGCTTCAGTCAGGGTTGGCTGATAGATCAGCTCCTTCAGCAGCGCTTTCGGATAACGACGCTCCATACGACCAATCATTTTCTGAGTGGCGTTGAACTCAGAAACCAGACGCTCCAGCGGCTCGCCGGCCAGTGCAGGGGCATGAGAGTTCGCGTGCAGGGTTGCACCGTCAAGCGCGATCGCGATTTGGTACTGATCCATCGCATCGTCATCTTTAATGTACTGTTCCTGCTTGCCTTTCTTCACTTTGTACAGCGGTGGCTGTGCAATGTAGACGTGGCCACGTTCAACGATTTCCGGCATCTGACGATAGAAGAAGGTCAACAGCAGCGTACGGATGTGCGAGCCGTCGACGTCCGCATCGGTCATGATGATGATGCTGTGATAACGCAGTTTGTCCGGGTTGTACTCGTCACGCCCAATGCCGCAGCCCAGCGCGGTGATAAGCGTCGCTACTTCCTGAGAAGAGAGCATTTTGTCGAAGCGCGCCTTCTCAACGTTGAGGATTTTACCCTTCAACGGCAGGATTGCCTGGTTCTTACGGTTACGGCCCTGCTTCGCAGAACCGCCCGCGGAGTCCCCTTCCACAAGGTACAGTTCAGAGAGCGCCGGGTCGCGTTCCTGGCAGTCAGCCAGCTTGCCTGGCAGACCCGCTAAGTCCAGAGCGCCTTTACGACGGGTCATTTCACGGGCTTTACGCGCAGCTTCACGAGCACGTGCCGCGTCAATAATTTTGCCGACAACGATTTTCGCGTCAGACGGGTTTTCCAGCAGGTATTCGCTAAGCAGTTCGTTCATCTGCTGTTCAACCGCCGATTTCACCTCAGAAGAGACCAGCTTATCTTTGGTCTGTGATGAGAACTTCGGATCCGGCACTTTCACGGAGACAACGGCAATCAAACCTTCACGGGCATCGTCGCCGGTGGCGCTGACTTTCGCTTTTTTGCTGTAGCCTTCTTTGTCCATGTAGGCGTTCAGGGTACGGGTCATCGCCGCGCGGAAGCCCGCCAGGTGGGTACCGCCGTCACGCTGTGGAATGTTGTTGGTGAAGCAGTAGATGTTTTCCTGGAAACCATCGTTCCACTGCAACGCCACTTCAACGCCGATACCGTCTTTTTCTGTGGAGAAGTAGAAGATATTCGGGTGAATTGGCGTTTTATTCTTATTCAGATACTCAACGAACGCCTTGATCCCGCCTTCGTAGTGGAAGTGGTCTTCTTTGTTGTCACGCTTGTCGCGCAGACGAATCGACACACCGGAGTTCAGGAACGACAGTTCACGCAGGCGTTTCGCCAGGATGTCATACTCGAATTCGGTGACGTTGGTGAAGGTTTCGAGGCTCGGCCAGAAACGCACCATGGTACCGGTTTTGTCGGTGTCGCCAGTGACGGCCAGCGGTGCCTGCGGCACGCCGTGCGTATAAAGCTGACGGTGAATTTTGCCTTCACGCTGGATAACCAGCTCCAGCTTCTGCGACAGGGCGTTAACCACGGAGACGCCTACGCCGTGCAGGCCGCCGGAAACTTTATAGGAGTTATCGTCAAACTTACCGCCTGCGTGCAGAACGGTCATGATCACTTCCGCAGCAGAGACGCCCTCTTCCGGGTGAATACCGGTTGGGATGCCACGGCCATCATCAGTGACGGAGACGGAGTTGTCCGCATGGATGGTGACCACGATGTCTTTACAGTGACCCGCGAGCGCTTCGTCGATAGCGTTATCTACCACCTCGAATACCATGTGGTGCAGACCGGTGCCGTCATCCGTGTCGCCGATATACATACCCGGGCGCTTACGCACCGCATCCAGCCCTTTCAGGACTTTGATACTGGAGGAGTCATAAGAATTCGACATCAACGTTTCTCGCTCATTTCAACTTGGGTTAATCCGTTATTTTACCCTTTTCCACGGTAAACATCTTCGAATTTTCGTCCGACATGTCCATAACGTGTTCAGCGCTAATCGCGCTGACGAAAACCTGCGACTGCGTGGCTTTTAAGCGGCTGGCAAGCAGCCCGCGCCGCGCGTCGTCAAGTTCCGAGGCAAAATCATCTATCAGGTACAGGCAGCGTCGCCCGCTCTCGCGAGTGAGGAACTCTCCCTGCGCCAGGCGCAGTGCGCACATCAGGAGCTTGAGTTGCCCGCGCGACAATGTGTCTTCCACCGGCGCACCGTCGGCACGAATGCGGAAATCCGCCTTGTGCGGGCCGTGCGCGGTGTAGGTCAGCATGCGGTCGCGCTCGAAGTTTCTCTCTAACACCTCGGCATAATCCGTCTCTTTCTCCCAGCCGCGCTGGAAGGAGAAGGTGAGAGAGAACTCGGGTAAAAACTGTTTGCAGGTGTCGGCCATGTCTTCGGCGATACCTGCGCTGTATTCGGCACGCCAGCGGCTGATCTGTTCCGCGAGAGGGATAAGCTCCAAATCCCACGGGCGCAGCTGGGCGTAACGGGTGACCTGGCGCAACGCGGCGTTACGCTGCTTGAGCAGGCGCTTCAGGTTGCTCCAGGCGTTAAAGAAACCGGCTTCGTTGTGAAAGCATCCCCAGTCGAGGAATGCTCTTCTGTATTTGGGGCCGCCGTTGAGTAAAGTAAACCCCTCGGGCGTAATCAGCTGCATCGGCATGAGCAGCGCCAGCTCCGCCACCTTGTGGCCGTCGGTGCCGTCGATGCGTACCTTGCTGTCGCCCTGCTTGTCTTTGGTCAGGCCAATGGCGGTTTCTCGCTCCGCCCCCTGCAAACGCCCATGCAGAACAAAAGATTCCTGCTCGTGGCGAATGACGCGGCCAATCTGCAAACTGCGAAACGCCCGACCATGGCCGAGCGTATAGATGGCTTCCAGCACGCTGGTTTTGCCACTGCCGTTTGCGCCAACCAGGAAGTTAAAGCCAGGGGAGAGAGCGAGATCCGCGCTTTCGATGTTGCGAAAGTCGCGGATCAACAGACGGGTGAGCGACATTACAGTCTCATTGGCATAACAACATAAGCCGCGCTTTGGCTGGCAGCATCTTCAATCTGTACGCTCGATACGGAGTCGGTCAGCAGAATGCGCACGTTCTCGCATTTCAGCGCGTTCAACACGTCCAGCACATAGCTGACGTTGAAGCCGATTTCCATCTCGGTTCCGGCGTAGGTGACGTCCAGAATCTCTTCTGCCTCTTCCTGCTCCGGGTTATTGGCGGTGATTTTGATCTGGTTTTCACTCACGTACAGACGCACGCCGCGAAATTTCTCGTTAGAGAGAATGGCGGCACGGGCAAACGCCTGCTTGAGGCTATCGCAGCCCGCTTCCAGTGTCTTGTCCGGGTTCTTCGGCAATACGCGGCGATAATCCGGGAAACGGCCGTCAACCAGCTTCGAAGTGAAGACAAAATCGCCCACATGCGCGCGGATGTTATTGCTGCCAATCTGCACGCGCAGCGGCGTATCGCCACCGTCGAGCATACGCATCAGCTCAATCACCCCTTTACGCGGCACGATCACCGAATGGTTTGGCAGCGAGTCGCCAATCGGCATAGAACAGACCGCCAGACGGTGGCCGTCGGTCGCTACGGTACGCAGCTCTTCGCCTTCGGTTTCGAACAGCATGCCGTTTAAGTAGTAACGAACGTCCTGATGCGCCATGGAGAACTGCGTGGCTTCAATCAAACGCTTCATCGTCGCCTGCGGCAGGGTGAATTCAACTTCACTCTGCCAGTCGTCCAGGTTCGGGAAGTCTGCAGCAGGCAGCGTGGAGAGCGAAAAACGGCTGCGGCCAGAGCGCACCAGCATACGGTCGCCTTCCAGCTGCACGGCAATTTCAGCGCCTTCCGGCAGCCCACGGCAGATATCAAAGAATTTACGTGCCGGAACCGTGGTCGCGCCCGCGTCGTGCGGCTGCGTCAGCGTAACGCGCGCGATCATTTCCATTTCCAGATCTGTACCGGTCAGCGACAGCGTACCGTCCGCGACCTGAAGCAGCAGGTTTCCGAGAATAGGCAGCGTTGGGCGGCCACCTAATGGGCCACTCACCTGTTGCAGCGGTTTTAATAAATGTTCACGTTCAACGGTAAATTTCATAGCGTCACGATGATAGTGTTCTGATTAAATTGGAGAAATCTTCTTTTATGTCGTGGCTTTCTTCGCGTAACTGCTCAATCTTGCGGCACGCATGCAGCACGGTCGTATGGTCACGGCCACCAAACGCATCGCCGATTTCCGGCAGACTGTGGTTGGTTAACTCCTTTGCCAGCGCCATCGCCATCTGACGCGGACGCGCCACCGAGCGGGAACGACGTTTAGACAATAAATCTGCCACTTTGATCTTGTAGTACTCGGCCACCGTCTTTTGAATATTGTCGATAGTGACCAGTTTTTCCTGCAATGCCAGCAGATCACGCAACGCTTCTCGCACAAAATCGATGGTGATCGCACGACCGGTAAAGTTGGCATTGGCGATCACGCGGTTCAGTGCTCCTTCCAGCTCACGCACATTGGAACGAAGACGCTTGGCAATAAAGAACGCCACTTCACCCGGCAGGCGAATGTCGTTCTCATCGGCTTTTTTCATCAGGATCGCGACGCGGGTTTCCAGCTCCGGCGGCTCGATCGCCACGGTCAGGCCCCAGCCGAAGCGGGATTTCAGACGATCTTCAACGCCGTTGATCTCTTTAGGATAACGATCCGAGGTCAGAATGATCTGCTGATTACCTTCCAGCAGGGCGTTGAAGGTGTGGAAAAATTCTTCCTGCGATCGTTCTTTATTGGCAAAGAACTGGATGTCATCGATCAGCAGCGCATCAACGGAGCGGTAGTAGCGTTTAAACTCTTCGATCGCATTGTTTTGCAGGGCTTTTACCATGTCCTGAACGAAGCGCTCGGAGTGCATATACACCACTTTCGCATTCGGCTTGCGGGCCATAATGCCGTTACCCACCGCGTGCAGCAGGTGCGTTTTACCCAGACCCGTGCCGCCATACAGGAACAGCGGGTTGTAGGCGCCTCCGGGGTTATCAGCAACCTGACGAGCCGCCGCGCGCGCCAGCTGGTTCGACTTACCTTCAACGAAGTTATCGAACGTGTGCTTCACGTTAACGTTGGAGCGGTAGGTTGGCTCTGCCGGTGCAGGCACGTTATCCCAGCCCTGACGAGCAGGTGCAACGCGAGGGGCTGGCGCAGGAGCGGCCTGAGCTGGCGCTGCGACATTCACGGTTTCACGAACGGTTTGGGTGACGGGCCTGGTGCCCACTTCAAAACGCAGCTGCGGGACATCTGACCCGCAGAAATCGTTCAGCAGGCCATTGATGTTATTAAGGTACTTGTCTCTTACCCAATCGAGCACAAAACGGTTTGGCGCATACAAAGCCAGCGTGTTATCGCTCAGCTCCGCCTGCAACGGGCGGATCCACATACTGAATTCTGTGGCTGGTAACTCATCCTGCAATCGGGCAAGACACTGCTGCCAAAGCGAAAGTGACACGGCGGACTCCACTCGAACAATAAAAGAAAACTATTGAATATTCATGATTGTTGGCGCACATCGACATGACCCTGTGCAAAGGGTGACGTGCGAATTGCTATCTGCAATTTAATCCTGACCAGGATCCTGGGATCCCGATCGGGACCGCGGATCATAGCCTAAACTGAGCCAGAGATCTTCTGTTTCTCACAGATTCTTCCCGATTTATCCACAGGAAGATCCGAAACCGGGTAAGTGTAAACGATCCTGGCGCGAGTGCCTCGCGATTTAGCCCGCATATTGGAAAATTTAATGAGCAACGACAATTTATTGCTTAAATGATCTAACGAAGATCCGGGACGATCCTTGCGCTTTGTTGCCGAGCCCGTATAATCCTCGACCCGGCGCGTGATGCTCATCTTCCTGCGTCGTCCGTTGCTCATTTTCCACGCGAAATCGTGCGGAAATACGCGGGAAATAAGGAAAGAGAATTGACTCCGGAGTGTACAATTATTACAATCCGGCCTCTTTAATCACCCACGCTGAGGCGTTAGTCGTTCGAAACTCGTTCGGGTATACGCAAAAGTCAGTGAATTTATTCAAGTTTAGGTAGAAATCGCCATGAAACGCACTTTTCAACCGTCTGTACTGAAGCGCAACCGTTCTCACGGCTTCCGTGCTCGTATGGCTACTAAAAATGGTCGTCAGGTTCTGGCACGTCGTCGTGCTAAAGGCCGCGCTCGTCTGACCGTTTCCAAGTAATAAAGCTAACCCCTGAGTGGTTAAGCTCGCATTTCCCAGGGAGTTACGTTTGTTAACTCCCACTCATTTCACTTTCGTCTTCCAGCAGCCACAACGGGCTGGCACGCCGCAAATCACCATCCTCGGCCGCCAAAATTCGCTGGGGCATCCCCGCATCGGTCTCACAGTCGCCAAGAAAAACGTTAAGCGCGCGCATGAACGCAATCGGATTAAACGTCTGACGCGTGAAAGCTTCCGTTTACGTCAGCACGAACTGCCTTCTATGGATTTCGTGGTGGTGGCTAAAAAGGGGGTTGCCGACCTCGATAACCGTGCTCTCTCGGAAGCGTTGGAAAAATTATGGCGCCGCCACTGTCGCCTGGCTCACGGGTCCTGATAGCCCTCATTCGGGTCTATCAACGCCTGATTAGTCCGCTACTCGGGCCGCACTGCCGTTTCACACCAACATGCTCAAGCTACGGAATTGAGGCATTGCGCAGGTTTGGAGTGATAAAAGGCAGTTGGTTGACGGTGAAACGCGTATTAAAATGCCACCCTTTACACCCCGGTGGAGACGACCCCGTCCCCCCAGGACCTTTTGATACCAGAGAACACTAACGATGGATTCGCAACGCAATCTTCTTATCATCGCTTTGTTGTTCGTGTCTTTCATGATCTGGCAGGCATGGGAGCAGGATAAAAATCCTCAACCCCAGCAGCAGACCACGCAGACTACGACCACCGCAGCGGGTAGCGCCGCCGACCAGGGCGTACCGGCCAGTGGCCAGGGGAAACAGATTACGGTTAAGACCGATGTGCTTGAGCTGACTATCAACACCCGTGGTGGTGATGTTGAGCAGGCGCTGCTGTTGACCTACCCGAAAGAGCTGAAGTCTACCGAACCGTTCCAGTTACTGGAAACCACGCCAGAGTTTATCTACCAGGCGCAGAGCGGCCTGACCGGTCGTGATGGCCCGGATAACCCGGCTAACGGTGCGCGTCCACTGTATAACGTCGAGAGCGACACCTTTGCGCTGGCTGATGGCCAGAACGAACTCGTTATCCCGATGACCTATACCGACGCGGCAGGCAACACGTTCACCAAAACCTTCACCTTGAAACGCGGTGAATATGCGGTAAACGTGGGCTACAGCGTACAGAACACCGGTGCGAAACCGCTGGAACTGTCTACCTTCGGTCAGCTGAAGCAGTCCATCAATCTGCCGTCTCACCGTGACACCGGAAGCAGCAACTTCGCGCTGCACACCTTCCGTGGCGCGGCATACTCCACGCCTGACGCGAAGTATGAGAAATACAAGTTCGACACCATTGCCGATAACGAAAACCTGAACGTCAGTGCTAAAGGCGGTTGGGTGGCAATGCTGCAGCAGTATTTCGCGACTGCATGGGTGCCAAACAACGACGGTACCAATAACTTCTACACCGCGAACCTGGGCAACGGTATTGCAGCCATCGGCTACAAATCTCAGCCAGTTCTGGTTCAGCCGGGTCAAACCGGTAAGCTGGCAAGCACCCTGTGGGTCGGCCCGGAAATCCAGGACAAAATGGCTGCTGTTGCGCCGCACCTGGATCTGACCGTCGATTATGGTTGGTTGTGGTTCATCTCTCAGCCGCTGTTTAAGCTGCTGAAGTTCATCCACAGCTTCCTGGGTAACTGGGGCTTCTCCATCATCGTTATCACCTTTATCGTTCGTGGCATCATGTACCCGCTGACCAAAGCGCAGTACACCTCCATGGCGAAGATGCGTATGCTGCAGCCGAAGATTCAGGCAATGCGTGAGCGTCTGGGCGATGACAAACAGCGTCAGAGCCAGGAAATGATGGCCCTGTATAAAGCAGAGAAAGTGAACCCGCTGGGTGGTTGCTTCCCGCTGCTGATTCAGATGCCAATCTTCCTTGCGCTGTACTACATGCTGATGGGTTCCGTTGAGCTGCGCCATGCGCCGTTCGCCCTGTGGATCCATGACCTGTCCGCACAGGACCCGTACTACATCCTGCCGATCCTGATGGGCGTGACGATGTTCTTCATCCAGAAGATGTCGCCGACCACCGTGACCGACCCGATGCAGCAGAAGATCATGACCTTTATGCCGGTCATCTTCACCGTGTTCTTCCTGTGGTTCCCGTCAGGTCTGGTGCTGTACTATATCGTCAGCAACCTGGTGACCATCATCCAGCAGCAGCTGATTTACCGTGGTCTGGAAAAACGTGGCCTGCATAGCCGCGAAAAGAAAAAGTCCTGATCCGATAAGTTAACGCTAAAATAAGGGCGGTCGATTGACCGCCTTTTTTATTTGTATTGAACGAGAGCAACCATGAGCCATAACGACACTATCGTCGCCCAGGCAACCCCACCGGGACGCGGTGGTGTAGGTATTCTGCGCATCTCCGGCCTGAAGGCGCGCGAGGTGGCCGAAGCGGTGCTGGGTAAACTGCCAAAACCGCGCTACGCGGATTACCTGCCATTTAAAGATAGCGACGGTACGCCGCTGGACCAGGGCATTGCGCTGTGGTTCCCCGGCCCGAACTCCTTTACCGGCGAAGACGTGCTGGAGCTGCAGGGCCACGGCGGCCCGGTGATCCTCGACCTGCTGTTAAAACGTATTCTGACCCTGCCGGGCCTGCGAATTGCGAAGCCGGGCGAGTTCTCCGAGCGTGCTTTTCTGAACGATAAGCTTGACCTGGCCCAGGCCGAGGCGATTGCCGACCTGATCGACGCCAGTTCTGAACAGGCGGCCCGCTCCGCCCTGAACTCGCTGCAGGGGGCATTCTCTGCCCGCGTGAATCACCTGGTGGAAGCACTTACTCACCTTCGGATCTACGTGGAAGCAGCTATCGACTTCCCTGACGAGGAGATCGACTTCCTCTCTGACGGAAAAATCGAAGCCCAGCTCAACCAGGTGATGAGCGACCTCGACGCGGTGCGCGCCGAGGCGCGTCAGGGCAGCCTGCTGCGCGAAGGGATGAAGGTGGTCATTGCCGGGCGCCCGAACGCCGGGAAATCGAGCCTGCTGAATGCCCTGGCGGGCCGTGAAGCGGCCATTGTTACCGACATTGCCGGTACCACCCGCGACGTGCTGCGCGAGCATATCCACATCGACGGGATGCCGCTGCACATTATCGATACCGCCGGTCTGCGCGATGCCAGCGATGAAGTTGAGCGTATCGGTATTGAACGCGCCTGGCAGGAGATCGAGCAGGCTGATCGCGTGCTGTTTATGGTGGACGGCACTACCACCGACGCCGTTGACCCGGCTGAGATCTGGCCAGATTTTATCGCCCGCCTGCCGGCTAAGCTGCCGATCACCGTAGTGCGCAACAAAGCAGACGTGACCGGTGAAACGCTGGGTATCAGCGATGTGAATGGTCACTCGCTCATTCGCCTGTCGGCGCGCACCGGTGAGGGCGTGGACGACCTGCGTAACCATCTCAAGCAGAGCATGGGCTTTGACACCAGCATGGAAGGCGGCTTCCTGGCGCGCCGTCGTCACCTGCAGGCGCTGGAAGAGGCGGCCCGTCATCTCGACCAGGGCAAAGCACAGCTGATCGGCGCCTGGGCGGGTGAACTCCTGGCGGAAGAGCTGCGTCTGGCGCAGCAGAATCTGAGTGAGATCACCGGGGAGTTTACCTCGGACGATCTGCTGGGAAGGATTTTCTCGAGCTTCTGTATTGGCAAATGACACCCGCTAATCAATGGTGATTTCCTCCCAGGAAATCACCATTGTCCAAATGGCAACTCGCCTAATCCCTCTTCTCCCCCTATTCTGCTTGCCTGCATCCATGGGGGGTTTATGGCTCGTTTTCTGTTTTGTAGTTTTGCGCTCGTTCTGCTTTATCCGTCTGGCATTGATATGTATCTGGTGGGATTACCGCACATCGCCCGCGATCTGGGTGCCAGCGAAGCGCAGCTGCATATTGCGTTTTCGGCCTACCTCGCGGGGATGGCGTCGTCGATGGTGTTTGCCGGAAAAATTGCGGATAAGGCCGGTCGTCAGCCTGTCGCGATTACCGGTGCGATTGTGTTCGCCCTGGCATCGATACTGTGTTCCGTCGCCCAGGAAAGCACCCTGTTCCTGACAGGACGTTTTATTCAGGGGATTGGAGCGGGTGGCTGCTATGTGGTGGCCTTTGCGATCCTGCGCGATACCTTAAGCGCCCAGCGTCGCGCGAAGGTGCTCTCCATGCTGAACGGCATAACCTGCATCATCCCGGTGCTGGCTCCCGTCGTAGGCTATCTGATCATGCTGAAACTCCCGTGGCAAAGCCTGTTCTGGACCATGGCAGCCATGGGTGCGCTGGTGTTTGTCCTGTCGATTGCCGTGCTGAAAGAGACCCACCCGGGTTCGCAGAATAGCGGTCATACCGCAAGCATTCACCCGGCCGAGAAGCTCATCAACCGCTTTTTCCTCAGTCGCCTGGCCGTCACTACGCTCAGCGTGGCGGTGATCCTGACCTATGTAAACGTTTCACCGGTATTGCTGATGGAGACCATGGGCTTCGATCGCGGAGAATATTCAACGGTGATGGCCTTAACCGCCATGGTCAGTATGGCCGTCTCCTTCTCCACTCCTTTTGCACTCAATATTTTCAGCCAACGCATGCTGATGCTGACCTCGCAGGTGCTGTTCCTCGCTGCAGGTCTGATCCTGGCGACGGCAAGCTCACACGCGGTGATGCTGGTGGGCATTACCCTCATTTGCGCCGGATTCTCGGTTGGTTTTGGCGTCGCGATGAGTCAGGCGCTCGGCCCGTTCTCGCTGCGGGCAGGCGTGGCAAGTTCGGTGCTGGGGATCGCGCAGGTCTGCGGTTCATCGCTGTGGATTTGGCTGGCGGCGGTCATCGGACTTAACGCGCTCAATATGCTGATCGGGATTCTGATTGGCTGTAGCATGGTCTGCATTACTTTACTTTTGGTTATCCAGCCTGCGGCAAACTATGAAGAAGCCCATCAGCAATCTCGATCTTAACCTTTTGCTTTGTCTGCAGCTTTTGCTGCAGGAGCGCAGCGTCACCAAAGCCGCAAAGCGGATGAACGTCACGCCGTCAGCGGTAAGTAAATCACTGGGCAAGCTGCGCGACTGGTTCGACGACCCGCTGTTTGTCAAAACGCCGTTAGGGCTACTGCCCACGCCGCTAACGGTCAGCCTTGAGCAGGACCTGGCGGACTGGATGCAAATCGGCAACCAGATCCTCGACAAATTCCATCATGATTCGCCGGGCGGGCTAACGTTCATGCTGGCTGCTGAAACGCCGTTGATGCTGATCCGCTTTAATGACCTGCTGGAACAGGTGAACCAGCGCTATCCGCAGGCAACGGTGAAGATGCGTCACTGGGATTACGATTCGCTGGACGCCATTACGCGCGGGGAAGTGGATGTGGGCTTCACCGGCCGCGAAACGCACCCGCGCTCGCGGGAACTGCTGAAACTGATGCCGTGGTTTATCGACTACGAAATCCTGTTTAGCGACCGTCCGTGCGTCTATCTGCGCGAGGACCATCCGGCACTTCAGGAAGAGTGGGATCTGGAGACCTTCCTGCGCTACCCCCATATCAGCATCTTCTGGGAACGCAGCGACACATGGGCGCTTGATGAAGTTCTCAAGGAGATGGGACGTGAGCGCACCATCGCCATGAGCCTGCCGGGCTTCGAACAGGCGATGTTTATGGCGGCTCAGCCCGGTCATAACTATATCGCCACCGCTCCGCACTACTGCCATCACTATAATCACCTCCACCAGCGGAAGCTGATCGCGCTTCCCATTCCCATTGACGAAGCGCAGGCTGAAAAGCTGACCGTTCCCTTCACGCTGATCTGGCATAAACGTAACAGCCATAATCCGAAAATCCTCTGGCTACGGGAGACCATCAAGGCCTTATACGGTGCCAACAGTCCGATTTTTGCCTAAGAAAATGTAAAGTTCGGTCCTAAGGCTTCTCTTACGCCCATTTACTGATTAAAACAGGAGGCAAGTTGAGCGATAATCATGTAACCGTTTAACCGAATACGACCATTATCAAGGAGCGAAAAATGGCAACGCACTTTGCAAGAGGGATACTCACAGAAGGACGTCTCGTATCGGCCAGAATCTCTTCCGCCTGTCACAGTGAGGCGCTCAAACTCCCCGAACACCGCAGAACGCGTTTTTTAGCGTCCAGAGCGCTGCTCGCAGAACTGATGTTCATGCTGTATGGCACCAGCGAACTGCCGGAGATCATCACCCAACCCGAAGGCCGCCCGGTCTTTGCCGACCCGGATCTCCCCCGTTTTTCTATTGCCTACACGGGGAATATCATTGGTGTAGCGCTAACCACCGAGGGGGATTGCGGGCTGGATATGGAGCTTCAGCGTGCAACGCGAGGATTCCACGGTGCAAGCCCGCACGATGACTACCCGCTCTCAAGTAATGAAAAACTCTGGGTGCGCAACCAAACCGATCCCGTCGAGGCCAGAGCTCAGCTCATCACCCTGCGCCAGAGCATCCGCAAGCTCTGCGGTTGTGCCTCAGATGATGCCCGTCAGTTGCAGCTGTTACCAGGCTCCGGACGCCTGCGTGCCGCTCAGGCAACGCTTGTAGAAGCGCTCAGCGATGCAGAAGATGTGTTGATATGGTCCGTTGCCGTCAGCCCCGCCATCGAACGGCTAAAGGTTTGGGCATTTGACAGTAAAGAGGGATGGCGTACTCTTCCGGATGTGCCCGAGCGAGCCAACGAACCCGCCGCACGTCTGATGCGATTAACCAGCTTACCGGCAGAAAAAGCATACATCCTTAGCTGATCCATTCAGGGTCATCATGATGAAACAGGAGTAATCATGTCTGATACGTTGAAAGTTGTTACGTTACTGGGAAGCCTGCGCAAAGGTTCATTTAACGGGATAGTTGCCCGCACGCTGCCACAGCTGGCACCGGCAGGTATGGAGATTAGCGCCCTGCCGTCTATTGGTGACATCCCGCTGTATGATGCAGATGTCCAGCAGGAAGAAGGGTTCCCGCAGAGCGTTGAGGCGCTGGCAGATCAGATCCGCCAGGCCGACGGCGTGGTCATTGTCACCCCGGAGTATAACTACTCGGTTCCGGGTGGCCTGAAGAATGCCATCGACTGGCTGTCCCGTTTACCTGAGCAGCCGCTGGCGGGTAAACCGGTACTCATCCAGACCAGTTCTATGGGTGCCATTGGTGGCGCACGCTGCCAGTACCACCTGCGCCAGATCCTGGTATTCCTGGATGCGATGGTGATGAACAAGCCGGAGTTTATGGGTGGCGTGATTCAGAAAAGGTCGACCCACAGACGGGTGACGTGGTGGACCAGAGCACGCGTGACCATCTGTCTGGTCAGCTGACGGCGTTTGGGGATTATATTAAGCGGGTTAAAGCCTGATAAAAAAGCCCGGTGGCGCTAGCGCTTACCGGGCCTACACTCTTCAGTAGGTCAGGTAAGCGAAGCGCCACCTGACACCACAAACCGCACCTTAGTGCGCATCGATAAACACAATCTTCAGCACAAACAGCAGCGCAACAACAATCACGCACGGGCTGAGATCGCGGAAGCGGCCGGTACCGATCTTCATCACGCAGTACGAGATAAAGCCCAGCGCGATACCTTCGGTGATCGAGAAGCTGAATGGCATCATCACGGCGGTAATAAACGCCGGCACCGCTTCGGTTAAATCATCCCACTTCACGCGTGACAGGCTGGAGGTCATCAGCACCCCCACGTAGATCAGCGCGCCAGCTGCCGCATACGGAGGAACCATACCCGCCAGCGGAGAGAGGAAGATCACCAGCAGGAACAAAATACCCACCACCACTGCCGTCAGGCCGGTACGACCGCCCACGGACACGCCGGAAGAGGATTCAATGTAAGCGGTAACAGACGAGGTGCCGATGAAAGAGCCCGCGACGGAAGAGATGCTATCCACAAACAGCGCCTGCTTCATGCGTGGGAATTTCCCTTTCTCATCCGCCAGACCTGCTTTGTCCGTCACGCCAATCAGCGTACCGGAGGAGTCAAACAGGTTGACCAGCATGAAGGAGAAAATCACACCCGCCAGGCCCAGGTTCAGGGAACCCGCCAGGTCAACGTGACCAATCACGGTTGAAACGCTCGGTGGCGCAGAGACGATACCGTTATAGTGAACGTCGCCCAGCATCCAGCCCAGTAAGGTCGTGACCACGATGGACACCAGCACCGCCGCATGAATATTGCGGGAGGCCAGGATCGCAATGATGAAGAAGCCCAGCACGCCCAGCAGCACGTTATGCGAGGTCAGATGACCAATGCTCACCAGCGTTTCCGGGTTCGCAACGATCACACCGGCGTTTTTCAGCCCCATCATACCGATGAACAGACCAATACCGCTGGTAATACCCACGCGCAGGCTCACCGGAATGTTCGCGATCATCCAGTAACGTACGCGGAAAATGGTCAGCAGCAGCAGACCAATAGCGCCCCAGAAAATCGCGCCCATGCCTACCTGCCACGGCAGCCCCATCGCCTGAACCACCACGAACGCGAAGAAGGCGTTCAGACCCATAGCGGGAGCCAGCGCAACCGGCAGGTTAGCGAACACGCCCATCAGGATGCTGCCAAGCGCCGCAATCAGACAGGTAGTCACAAAGACGGCGCTGGTATCCATGCCAGCAACGCCCAGAATTTGAGGGTTCACAAAAACGATGTAGACCATCGTCAGGAAGGTGGTGAAACCGGCGATCACTTCGGTGCGTGCCGTTGTGCCGTGCTCGCGCAGTTTAAACACGCGCTCAAGCAGACCCTGACCAGATGTCTGGGTAGTGTGTTGTTGACTCATCATCAATTTCCGAACAAGGAGGGAAAATTCGTCGCTATCCTATACCAAAATGCGACAATAGTGGCAGTTACGTGATACTTTTTTCATTGATTTTGCTTATACGGCAACGATTGCGTCCCGGCGAACTGCCGTACGAAAACGTTAAACTTGTTAAAAGGGAAAGGCATGTCCGGAATTGAAGCGGTATTTTTTGACTGCGACGGTACGCTGGTCGACAGTGAGGTCATTTGTTCCCGCGCGTATGTCACCATGTTCCAGGAATTTGGCATTACGCTGGAGCTCGAAGAGGTGTTTAAGCGCTTTAAGGGCGTGAAGCTCTACGAGATTATCGACATCATTAACGAAGAACACGGTGTCTTTCTGGCAAAAGCGGATCTGGAGCCGGTGTATCGCGCCGAGGTTGCACGCCTGTTCGACTCAGAGCTGGAAGTCATATCAGGCGCAAACGCGCTGCTGGATGCGATGACGGTGCCGATCTGCGTGGTCTCTAACGGTCCGGTCAGCAAAATGCAGCACTCGCTCGGCAAGCTTGAAATGTTGCACCATTTCCCGGAAAAACTGTTCAGCGGCTACGATATCCAGCGCTGGAAGCCCGACCCGGCGCTGATGTTCCATGCGGCGAAAGCGATGAACGTCAACGTCGAGAACTGCATTCTGGTGGATGACTCGTCTGCGGGTGCGCAGTCCGGCATTGATGCAGGGATGGAGGTGTTTTACTTCTGTGCCGATCCGCACAACAAGCCGATCGTTCATCCAAACGTGACGACCTTTACCGATCTGGCGCAGTTGCCGGAGCTGTGGAAAGCGCGCGGGTGGGATATTACGCGTTAAGCTAAGGCAGGGCGGGTAAGCGCTAGCGCCACCCGCCACAAAAATCACTCTTTCGGGTCTTTACCCGCCAGCAGCTTGTCCAGCTCGTCGCCGCCGACGTGACGGAAGTCCTGACCCTTCACGAAGTAGAAAATGTATTCGCAAATGTTCTGGCAGCGGTCGCCGATACGCTCGATGGAGCGCGCGCAGAACAGAGCGGTCAGCACGCTTGGGATGGTACGGGAGTCTTCCATCATGTAGGTCATCAGCTGACGCACGATGCCTTCATACTCCTGGTCGACCTTCTTGTCTTCCCGGTAGATACGCACCGCTTCGTCCAGATCCATACGCGCAAAAGCATCCAGCACGTCGTGCAGCATCTGCACGGTGTGCCGACCCAGTGACTCCAGGCTCACCAGCAGCGGCTGGTGCTGCTGCGAGAATTTCTCCAGTGCGGTGCGGCAGATTTTGTCGGCCACGTCACCAATACGCTCCAGCTCGGCGATGGTTTTGATGATGGCCATCACCAGACGCAGATCGCTCGCCGTCGGCTGACGTTTCGCGATAATGCGCACGCACGCTTCGTCGATGGCGACTTCCATCATGTTGACGTTCTTGTCGCCTTCAATGACGCGCTTCGCCAGCTCGCTGTCCTGGTTGTGCATAGCCGTAATCGCATCGGAAAGCTGCTGTTCAACCATGCCACCCATGGTCATCACCTGCGTGCGAATACTCTCCAGCTCTGCGTTGAACTGGCCGGAAATGTGTTTGTTAAGATTGAGGTTGTCCATGATTCACTCCAAATCAACCGTAGCGGCCAGTAATGTAATCTTCGGTTTGTTTCTTCGCAGGTCTGGTGAACAGCGCGTCCGTATCGCTGAACTCGATCAGCTCGCCCAGGTACATAAACGCGGTGTGATCGGAGCAACGCGCAGCCTGCTGCATGTTGTGGGTCACGATAACCACGGTGTAATCCTGCTTCAGCTCGGTGATCAGCTCTTCAATACGGCCAGTTGAGATCGGGTCCAGCGCTGAACACGGCTCATCAAGCAGCAACACTTCCGGGCGAATAGCAATACCGCGCGCAATGCACAGACGCTGCTGCTGACCACCGGACAGAGAGTACCCGCTCTGGTGAAGTTTATCTTTGGTTTCGTTCCATAATGCGGCCTTGGTCAACGCCCACTGCACGCGCTCGTCCATATCGGCACGGGAAAGCTTTTCAAACAGACGAACGCCAAAGGCGATGTTGTCATAAATGGACATCGGGAACGGCGTCGGTTTCTGGAACACCATCCCCACTTTGGCGCGCAGCAGGGCGATATCCTGCGCCTGGGTCAGAATGTTTTCACCGTCCAGGATGATTTCACCTTCAGCACGCTGCTCCGGATAGAGCGAATACATTTTGTTAAAGGTACGCAGCAGCGTGGATTTACCACAGCCAGACGGACCGATAAATGCCGTGACCTGGTTCTTCGCGATATCCAGGTTGATGTTCTTCAGGGCATGGAATTTGCCGTAGTAGAAGTTCAAATCACGAACCTGAATCTTACCCGGGGCAGTATCAACCATACTCATTGACTCTTTTCCTCATTCGGCGCCGCGAGCTGCCGCGCCGTAAAAAATTAACCGTGTTTCTTCTTCGCGAAAATGACGCGCGCCAGAATGTTCAGCAACAGTACGCAAAGGGTGATGATCAGCACCCCGGCCCAGGCCAGCTGCTGCCATTCCGCGAATGGGCTCATCGCAAATTTAAAGATCGTCACCGGCAGGTTGGCGATCGGCTGCATCATATCCGTGCTCCAGAACTGGTTGGAGAGGGCAGTAAACAGCAGCGGAGCCGTTTCACCGGCAATACGGGCGATAGCCAGCAGAATCCCGGTCATGATCCCGGAGACCGACGCTTTCAGCGTAATCGCAGAGATCATTTTCCACTTCGGCGTACCCAGCGCATAAGCCGCTTCACGCAGGCTGTCCGGCACCAGTTTCAGCATGTTCTCGGTGGTACGAATCACAATAGGCACCTGCAGCAGCGCCAGCGCAATCACACCCGCCCAGCCGGAGAAGTGTTCCATTTGCGCAACCACGATGGTGTAAACAAACAGACCCACGACAATCGACGGAGCAGAAAGCAAGATGTCGTTAATGAAGCGAATCACCTCAGCCAGCCAGGATTTACGCCCGTACTCTGCCAGGTAGATACCCGCCATAATGCCCAGCGGCGTACCGAACACGGTCGCCCACAGGATCAGTAATCCACTCCCCGCCAGGGCGTTCGCCAGACCACCACCCGCCGTGTTTGGCGGCGGCGTCATTTCGGTGAACAGCGCCAGCGACATGCCATCAATACCACGGGTGATGGTGGACATCAGGATCCAGATCAGCCAGAACAGGCCGAACGCCATCGTCGCCATGGAAAGCGTCAGCGCAATGCGGTTTTTAAAACGACGCTTTGCCTGCATTTTGCGGCGGGATTCCGCCAGCTGAGCGGTGCTTTGCATTTCGAGAGTCGCCATCAGCGTGCCCCCTCATTTTTCGCGAGACGCAGGATCATCAGCTTGGAAATCGCCAGAACAATGAAGGTGATAACGAACAGAATCAGACCCAGTTCCATCAGCGCCGCGACGTGCAGCCCGGATTCCGCTTCGGCAAACTCGTTCGCCAGTGCAGAGGTAATACTGTTACCCGGCATATACAGAGAGACGCTGTCGAGCTGGTAGGTGTTACCGATGATAAAGGTGACCGCCATGGTTTCACCCAACGCACGGCCTAATCCCAGCATGACGCCGCCGATCACCCCATTTTTGGTGAACGGAAGGACAATGCGCCAGATGACTTCCCAGGTGGTGCAGCCGATGCCGTAGGCCGACTCTTTCATCATCACCGGCGTTTGTTCAAAGACATCGCGCATAACCGCCGCAATGTACGGAATAATCATGATGGCGAGGATCACCCCTGCCGCAAGAATACCAATACCGAATGCCGGGCCTGAGAAGAGGGCGCCCACAAACGGAATGGCAGAAAGAACATTTCCCACCGGCTCCTGGAAGTATGTGGCAAACAGCGGCGCAAAGATAAACAGGCCCCACATGCCGTACACAATACTTGGAATGGCCGCCAGCAGTTCAATGGCGATGCCCAGCGGACGACGCAGCCAGCCTGGCGCCAGCTCCGTCAGGAACAGGGCAATACCGAAGCTTACCGGAACCGCAATCAGCAGAGCGATGAACGAGGTCACCAGCGTGCCGTAAATGGGCACCAGTGCACCGTAAACGTCGTTCGGCGCATCCCACTCTTTGGTCCACAGGAAGGAGAAACCGAATTTCTGAATGCTCGGCCAGGAGGAGAAAATCAGAGACACGATAATGCCGCCCAGCAGCAATAGCACAATCAGCGCAGCCAGTTTGACCAGCGCGCTGAAAATCATGTCACCTTTTTTACCCGGAGGGTTAAATGCAGGCTTGGTTGCAGCCATAAATCACTCTTCTGTTAAACGCGTTTACGAAATCGGCGGGTAAGCGCAAGCGCCGCCCGCCATTTTCGTCAGAATGCTAAATTAATACAATGCTTTACCGCTGCTGTCTTTCACGTTGGTTTTCCATGCAGCACGAATCTGCTCAACCACGCTGTCTGGCAGGCTGGCGTAGTCCAGGTCGTTAGCCTGTTTAGCGCCGTTTTTGTATGCCCAGTCGAAGAACTTCAGCACTTCAGCGCCCTGCTCAGGTTTCTTCTGCTCTTTGTGAACCAGGATGAAGGTGGTGGAGGTGATTGGCCACGCACCTTCGCCTTTCTGGTTCGTCAGATCCTGCGCGAAGGATTTGCTCCAGTCAGCGCCTTTTGCAGCGTTAGCAAAGTTCTCTTCGGTCGGGCTTACTGGTTTGCCATCAGCAGACACCAGTTTGGTGTAGGACAGGTTGTTCTGCTTCGCGTACGCGTATTCTACGTAGCCAATTGAGCCAGGCAGACGCTGTACGAACGCAGCGATACCGTCGTTACCTTTACCGCCCAGACCGGTTGGCCAGTTAACGGTAGAGCCGGAACCGACTTTCGATTTCCACTCTTCGTTCACTTTTGCCAGGTAGCTGGTGAAGACGAAGGAGGTACCAGAACCATCCGCGCGGCGAACCACGGCGATGTTCTGAGCAGGCAGCTTCAGGCCTGGGTTGAGCTTAGCGATCGCTTCGTCATCCCATTTTTTGATTTTACCCAGGTAGATGTCGCCCAGGGTTTTGCCATCCAGCACCAGCTCACCAGACTTCACGCCCGGCAGGTTGATAGCCAGAACCACACCACCGATCACGGTCGGGAACTGGAACAGGCCTTCCTGATTCAGTTTATCGTCAGACAACGGCGCGTCTGATGCACCGAAATCAACGGTGTTAGCGGTAATTTGTTTTACGCCACCGGAGGAGCCGATACCCTGATAGTTAACCTTATTACCGGTTTCTTTCTGGTAGGTATCCGCCCATTTGGCATACACCGGCGCAGGGAAGGTTGCACCAGCGCCAGTCAGGCTTGCTTCTGCAAATACAGAGAACGCGCTCAGAGATAAGGTCGCGGCGACAACAGTTGCGACAGTGGTACGCATAACTTTCATAATGTCTCCTGCAAGGATTTCGTAAATCATTGTTTAAGTGGCTACGATGAGCAAAATAGGACAAACAGGTGACAGATAAATGTACGAAATATGACAGTTTTATGACAAACACAAAGGAAGGTGTAACCACATGAAAAATATAGCACTTAATTCATCAGGCATTCATTTTTTTGTCATTTTTATTTTAAAGATCGCCGTTTTGTCCGTGAAATATGACAACGGCTGTCATAAACAGCCGTTAATGGATTAGTGTCCGATTTCAATCGTCAGGGTAGCCGTGCCGTTGAACGGACCGGGCGCGGGTCTGGACCCGGTTGCGCTAGCCGGAGCGCTTGAAAACGTGAGCGTCCCCAGCGTCTCGCCTTCCAGAGTCACGGGCATTTTCGTCGTTTCCGCCTCAAGTTCACCGCCGTTTACATTAATTTCCCTGTTATGTTTATCGTAAATCTTAATACCCACGTCAGGATTATCGGTGGCTACCATCGTACTGTCGGCTGTCGCGGCAGAGGCGTGGAAGGTTGCACCCAGCGTGTCGGTAAACATCATATTTGAACATTTGATATTGACCTGCCGGGTAATCTTGCGTGAAGACACCGCCTGGCCCCGGTTAGCTGAGAATTCCGATGCCAGAATAGACTTGAAATCAATCATTATCGCCTGGCCTTCATCTATCTCGCAGGTTTGCGGGACCGTGACCGATCCCTGCACAATCACATCCGAGATGATTTCGTTCGAGACGGTACGGGGATCGATAGTGGCATAGATATTTGCCATGACCATCGACGGTATGGTGATCGTGCCGGTAAATTGTTTTTTGACATACAGATAAATAAAGCCCGACCCGCCGCTGTAAAACGTGGTTTGCGAACTGACGCCATTATGACACCGGTACGTTCCCCCAATGTCATTTGGCAGGTGATCGAAGGGAACGGTGGTGTAGCCAACGCCAAGAATGTAGATTTGCAAACCGATATCAAGATACTTATTGAGATAATAATAGGAGATATTGTTTCTGCTAGTGGTGGGCTGCAGGGCTGGATTAACCACGCTGGTGATGTAAGCATGATCGTAACTTTCATTTTTCCCCGTCTGGCAGTAGCACGTTCCCTTAAATGAGGTCGTAGAGTTATTCATATCGATCATATGCTGCATGCCAACCAGGTTATCAAGCGTCGTTAATTGTTCCGCGACAGTGAAATAGTTATGGTATTTGCCATTGTCTGGTACGCAGTAGCCGGTAGGCGCCGCATGTAAAAAAAAGCGGCAAAAAAGAGAGTAAAAAGCCAGAATTGGGGTTTCATTCTTATCCTTTATCGACAAATGACAGGCAGTTGCACCAGCCCGGAATCAGGTTTCTGATGGATGTGATAATCAGCCAGACAGGCCTTGCCGCTGCTAAGCGTCAGCGAAAATTGCCCCGATTCGGGCATGCCGGCGAGATAGAGTTCACCTTTGTCACCGACAATTCCCGTTGCGCTTCCCACATCAAGCGCAGCGGTACCCACCGCACCAAACGGTGCTGGCTTGCCGTTCGCCAGTGAAACGCTAAACAGCACCCGATAGCCGATGTGCGTAACAAACTCGGCTTTCACCACCGCGCCACGCGTAGGCACCAGGTTTTGCACGCTGCGTTCCAGCTCAACGTTGCCTGAAACAAAATCCTTATTCTGAAGCGCAATACGGTTCTCATCGTAGGGTGAAAGCTGCGTCTTCACGGTGTAGCCGCGCCAGTCGGTGGCAACGCCGCTGGCGTTATCTACCGATAACCCTGCCGCACCAGGCGCTTTGATCAGCGCCACCGTTTCGCCCATCTCCTGCGAGAAGGTGATGCCTTCGTCGTGGATCAACACGCCGCCGCTGACGCCGTAGTTCAGGCTTTGGCTTTCGTCGCTCCAGGCATAATTTGTCTTTAGCGAGCCGTAGGACGCATCCCAGACCAGACCCGCATTTCCCGCCGAGGTGCCGCGGTTTTCATACACTGACTGCTGTATGTTCCAGCTCAGATTGTTATCGTCGAGCAGATTGCCGTTCAACCCAATCTGGTGGGAAGGTGTGCCATGGTTACTGTGGGCGTAGTTGTAGTTGACGTAGCTGTTGGGTAACCAGGCCGAAAGCGGCAGAGACAGCGACAGCATAACGAGATGCTCGCTTTCATCTTCTTGTTGCCACTCTCCCATGCTGTCAGACACCGTATCGGTATAGTTCCACGACAGGTTCCACACCACCTGCTTCCAGCTGTTGCTGTAGCCTATCTGTATCAGGCGCTGCACATCGTCTGTACGCCAGAATTGCTCCCGGCTCAGTGTAAGATAGACATTACCGTACCCCTCGGAAAACGGTTGAGTCCAGGTGCCTTCTACCCGGCTGCGGCGGTTGCCCGTATGCCAGAAGTTCTCGCTATCGCCCGTGCGCGATGCCCATTCGCCCAGGGTGTAAAACCCTTCCGTTGAATAGCGATAACCTACAATACGCAGGCTGGTATTGCTGACGTCGAACGTTTTTGAGTACAGAAAACGCCAGGATTGCCCCTGCTCGTCATCGTCCGTAAAGTGCGATTGGGCATGGGTGATATCCATCGAAATAGCGCCGATATTGCCGAGATCTTTACCAATGCCGGCGGCAAACGCGCGGTAATCGTCCGCCAGCTGCGTGCCACCATACAGCGTCATTCCCCACGCCATTCCGTGCAATACCTGTGCCTGCATCACCTCTGGCATAAACCGATCGTTATCACGACGCTCACCAATGCTGATGTCCACATCCGTTTGCCCCTCCCGACGCAAAATTGCCAGAGATGCGTAAGGCTGAACAAAATGCTGCTCGCTGCCGTCTTCCTCTTTGATGGAGACGTCCAGATCTCCGCCGCTTGAGGTGGTGTTGAGATCGGTCAACGCAAACGGCCCCTGCGGCACGGCCGACTGATAAATCATGTAGCCGTTCTGGCGGATGGTGACCACGGCGTTGGTTTTCGCCACGCCGCGCACCACCGGCGCAAAACCGTTCTGGCTATCGGGGAGCATGTCGCTGTCGGTGTACAGACGCACGCCGCGCACCTGTGAACTGTCGAAGAGATCGCTCGCGGTCCACGTATCGCCCGCCATGGCCTGGCTGCGCAGGCTGGCAATATCATGCTGTAAGTACGTGCTCAGCGAACGAACGTTACCGCGGCTGTTGACCGCATTTAAGGCGCTATAGTTACGCAGGCGCCATCCGCCAATATTCAGCCCGCTGCGTAAATTCAGGTAGTAAAGATCGTCACTGTCATAGTCTGACTTCAGCGTCTGGGTCGTGGAGAAATCGTAGTTCAGCATCAAAGCGTCAATACCCTGATCCCAGCGCGAGGGCGAAATGGCGTCACGCGCCGTGGCGTCCAGATAGACCTGAGGGATCGACGCCTTCAGCGCAAGCTTTTCGCTGTCCAGCGTCCATTTCGCGCCAGGCAGCACCGGCACCGGTTCACAACCTTCAGCATTCACCGTATCCAGCGCTTTAATCGCGTTCACTTTCAGGCCAAACATCGCCAGCGTGTTTTTTACATCCACAAAACAAGGCGCCAACGCACTCTCCGGATCGTGGCGGAAAAAACGCACCGCCCTGCGCGCAATGAATCGATCGTTCACATAGATATCAACCTGATATTCTCCTTCAGGCAGGTTATCCGGGCGATTGAACTGGCTGATATCGACCTCAATGGGCCGATCAAGCTCCAGCAGACGCACTTTAAAGAGTGGTCGTGTGGCACTGACGAGAAGCGGATAGCTTCCTCCCAGCCACAGCAGGGATAAAATCAAAGAGTGAAAACGTTTCAATACAAGCAACCCCGCCGCGGTTAAAGAGGTTGCTGAATAGCGTCGCTAATCGCGCCGTAATCATTAATACTGTGCCAAGTGAGCATTTTGCTCACGCCAGCAGGCAGCGCCAGCCGACGTGTCTCAAACGGCATTATCATCGCCAGGTCGAGCGGCTTGCCATCAATAGCCACGTCGATCACATTGACGTGAATGGCCGTCGGGTTGGTGACCACCAGCATGCTGCCCTGCCGTTGCCATTTCACTTTCAGAGCGGCTGTTTCAGGCGTTTCCTTAACACCCGCCGGACGCCAGAAGAGTTTAATGCGCGTTTTGATGGCAATTTCCAGCTTGCTGCTTTCTTCGGTTGTCGACGGGGGAATATTTTTAATATTCAGCCAAAACACGGACTCCCTGTCAGACGGTAATTCGCCCTGAGTTTTAATGATACGCAGGACACGCTCCTGGCCGGGCTCCAGCCGGGAGACGGGAGGAATAACCGTAAAGGGCGGCTGGTGCTTATCCGCATTGTTAAAAGGCTCAACCCACGCCTGAAGAAGGTAAGGCAGTGCCGTATCTTTATTTAAGACAGAGAGGGTGGTATCTGCTTTATTTCCAGGGAAGATAACGCGGGTGCCACCAATAACAATCCCGGCACTTGACGTCCCGGTAGCGAATGAGAAAAGAAGAGCAACAAATAAAATTATAAAACGCCTGCGCATATTATATCCTGTAACAGGCCTGGATAATTTCCGATAAAAGGGCGCAACAAACCCAACCTCACCAGGCCTGATTATTTTTTTACAGAAAGAGATTGAAGGAATTAATTACTGTATGTAATCGTAAATTCCGAATCCGCATTGGCAGTGCCCGCCGTTACGGTTGCAGACGTGGCGATATAGCGAGCCATAAATGGTAACGACGCCTTGCCGGAGGAAATAGTGGCAGGCGTAGACTGATTGTAAAGCTTAAGCAGACTGTTATCGGCGCGGTTATAAATTGCAATCGCAACGCCACTCGCCCCGCCAGAAGACAGCTTCAGGTACCCGTCACCGTCTTCGGTGCCGTCAAAACGGGCGCTGGCTTTTTTGTAGGTATCCGGGCAGTTCAGCAGATCGATCTGGAATGCCTGAACCGACGCCATTGACCCCACGCCGGTAAACGTTGATTTATTCACTTTGCCTAAATCAACGGTCTGGTCTTTAGTACCGGTAGACACCTCACAGGTACTATCGATAATTTCGCCCGTGAAATGGACAGTACCATTGCCATTGGCCGCATGTGTCTGCGCACCGAAAAATAAAGAGGAAAGCACAACAATGCTCTTTAACGTATTTCCTTTCATTACAACACCATCCTGAATTATACATTGCAAAATACTATTTCCCTGATAAATACTTCAGGGCATACAAGCGAAGAGCATTAAACTCTTTAAAATAAAAAATAACAAGAAGAAATATTATTCTATTATTCTCGCCTGCCGAATATGGAATAGTTCAGGATGAAATGAGGTCTTAATATAATATTATATTTAAAAAAACAGGATTAATTCTACCAGGATTTATATATCTCTATTATTCCAGAATTATATTTTCAGAGTAAATTTATATTTACCGATCAAAAAATAGCCCCACAATCATAGATTTATGGGGCTATTTCACTTCAATATATAAAATTATTCAACCGTGACCGATTTCGCCAGGTTACGCGGCTGGTCAACGTCAGTGCCTTTGATCAGCGCCACGTGATAAGCCAACAGCTGCAGCGGAACAGTGTAGAAGATCGGTGCAATCACCTCTTCGACATGCGGCATTTCGATGATGTGCATATTGTCGCTGCTGGCAAAACCGGCATCTTTATCAGCGAAGACGTACAGGACACCGCCGCGAGCGCGCACTTCTTCGATGTTGGATTTCAGTTTTTCCAGCAGTTCGTTGTTTGGTGCAACAACGATGACCGGCATATCCGCATCAATCAGCGCCAGAGGGCCGTGTTTCAGCTCGCCTGCCGCATAAGCTTCAGCGTGAATGTAGGAGATCTCTTTCAGCTTCAGCGCGCCTTCCAGCGCGATCGGATACTGATCGCCACGGCCCAGGAACAGGGCGTGATGTTTGTCAGAGAAATCTTCCGCCAGCGCTTCAATACGTTTGTCCTGAGACAGCATCTGCTCAATACGGCTCGGCAGCGCCTGCAGCCCGTGAACGATGTCGTGCTCAACGGAAGCATCTTCACCTTTCAGGCGCGCCAGCTTCGCCACCAGCATCAGCAGAACCGTCAACTGAGTGGTAAACGCTTTAGTAGAGGCGACGCCAATTTCGGTGCCCGCTTTGGTCATCAACGCCAGATCGGACTCGCGCACCAGTGAAGAACCTGGAACGTTACAGATGGCCAGAGAGCCCAGGTAACCCAGCTCTTTAGAAAGACGCAGCGCTGCCAGGGTATCTGCCGTTTCACCGGACTGAGACAAGGTGATCATCAGGCTGTTGCGACGCACAGCGGATTTGCGATAGCGGAATTCAGACGCGATTTCCACGTCGCACGGCACACCCGCCAGGGATTCAAACCAGTAGCGAGAGACCATACCGGAGTTGTAGGAGGTGCCACAGGCGACGATCTGAATATGCTCAACCTTGCCGAGCAGTTCATTGGCATTGGCACCCAGTTCGCTCAGATCCACCTCGCCGTGGCTAATGCGCCCGGTTAGGGTGTTTTTGATCGCGTTTGGCTGCTCGTAAATCTCTTTCTGCATGTAATGACGGTACGCACCTTTATCGCCCGCATCGTACTGCAGATTCGATTCGATCTCCTGACGCTTAACCTGCTCGCCTTTGGTATCGAAGACGGTCACGCTGCGGCGAGTCACTTCCGCGATATCTCCCTCTTCCAGGAAGATAAAGCGGCGGGTCACTGGTAGAAGTGCCAGCTGATCGGAGGCGATGAAGTTTTCCCCCATCCCCAGACCGATAACCATTGGGCTACCGGAACGCGCGGCCAGCAGCGTGGACGAGTCGCGGGAATCCATGATTACCGTACCGTACGCACCGCGCAGCTGAGGAATAGCGCGCAGTACCGCTTCACGGAGCGTGCCGCCCTGTGCCAGCTCCCAGTGCACCAGGTGAGCAATCACTTCGGTGTCGGTTTCTGAGACAAAGGTATAACCGCGCGCTTTCAGTTCTTCTCGCAGGGGTTCGTGGTTTTCGATAATGCCGTTATGGACGACCACGATGTGTTCAGACACATGCGGGTGGGCGTTACCTTCGGATGGTTCACCGTGCGTCGCCCAGCGGGTGTGCGCAATACCCGTCCCGCCGTGCAGCGGATGTTCTTCCGCAGCCTGGGCCAGCATCTGCACTTTACCCAGGCGGCGCAGACGGGTCATATGACCTTCTGCATCTACGACAGCCAGACCGGCAGAGTCATAACCACGGTATTCCAGACGACGTAAACCTTCGAGAAGGATTTCAGCAATATCACGCTGCGCAACTGCGCCAACAATTCCACACATATTTTAGATTCCGAATTTAGGCATGATGCCTGCGTTGTCGCTGACCTGTATTTGCCCTTTCCGGGCACCCCGAGCCTTGTAGAGAGTGGGGTTATAGTTATGGGTACTGCTTGTGGGGGGAGATATATATTTATCTCCTCACCCGGATTTGCCTGATGACGGCTACGCCTTATCAGGCAAACTCAATGGTAGGGCGGGTAAGCGTAGCGCCACCCGCCTTGTTGTTACTTCTTCTTCACCGGGCGTTTCCAGCCCTGCTTGTGCACCTGCGGCACGCGGCTTAACACTAACTCGTTATCCGCCACGTCACGCGTCACGGTCGTCCCGGCGGCAATGGTCACGCCGTTACCTACGGTGACAGGCGCCACCAGCTGCGTGTCAGAACCCACAAACACGTCGTCGCCGATAATGGTTTTGAACTTGTTGGCACCGTCATAGTTACAGGTAATGGTTCCTGCACCAATATTCACGTTGTCGCCAATTTCTGCGTCACCCAGATAGGTCAGATGACCGGCTTTCGAGCCTTTCCCCAGACGCGCTTTTTTCATTTCCACGAAGTTGCCTACGTGAGCGCCTTCCAGCAGCTCAGCACCTGGACGCAGACGCGCAAACGGACCGATAGTACACGCCGCGTCCAGATGAGCATCTTCAACCACGCTGTACGGGCTAATTTCGCAGTCGTCACCGATGACGCTGTTTTTGATCACACAGCCGGCGCCAATTTTGACGCGGTTGCCAAGCTGAACGTTGCCTTCAAGGATAACGTTAGTATCAATCTCAACATCTCGCCCGTGCGACAAGGTCCCGCGCAGATCGAAACGCGCTGGATCGCGCAGCATTACGCCGGCCAGCAGCAGCTTTTCGGCCTGCTCAGACTGATAAATGCGCTCGAGACGAGAAAGCTGCAGACGGTTATTCACGCCGTCCGTTTCACTGATGCGCGCCGGATGAACGGCGGCAATTTCACGCCCTTCGTGGTACGCCATCGCAATGATATCGGTGATGTAGTACTCACCCTGCGCGTTGTTGTTATTGAGCTTCGACAGCCAGCGCTTCATATCTGCGCCATTGGCAATCAGGATACCGGTGTTGATCTCCTGAATCTGACGCTGTTCATCGCTGGCGTCTTTGTGTTCAACGATACCCGTTACGTGGCCGTTCTCACGCGTGATACGGCCATAGCCTGTTGGGTCGTCCAGCACGACGGTTAATAAACCGATGCCGCCCTGCGGTTTGGCTGCACGCAGGCGAGTCAGCGTCTCGACGGAGATCAGCGGGACGTCTCCGTAGAGCATCAGGATGTCTTCGTCATCGGCAAAGAAAGGGGCGGCCTGCTGCATTGCATGGCCAGTACCCAGTTGTTCAGCCTGGAGCACCCAGTTGAGCGCGTCATCGCTCAGCGCCTTTTTAAGCAGATCGCCACCGTGTCCATAAACCAGATGGACCTGGCGGGCCCCCAGTTCATTCGCTGCATCAATGACATGCTGCACCATTGGCTTTCCTGCCAGACGGTGAAGCACTTTAGGCAGATCGGAATACATGCGGGTACCTTTGCCAGCGGCAAGGATCACCACGCTCATCGCACTGTTTGACATACGCATCCTGACGGTAATTTAAGTGAGAAGTAAAAACGTTTGATGCTTAAAATTCTACATCTTTTTCATCATGAATTAAGGCACAAAAAAAAAGCCAGCCTGGTATACAGACTGGCTTTTGAGCTTTTCAAGCCGGTGTTACATCGCTTTTTTGGTCAACTCGATAACGCGCAGTTTCGCGATCGCTTTGGCCAGCTCCGCAGACGCCTGAGCGTAATCCACGTCACCATGAGAGCTGCTAATGTGCTCTTCAGCCTTACGCTTCGATTCCAGGGCTCGTGCTTCGTCGAGATCCTGGCCACGAATAGCGGTATCGGCCAGAACGGTCACACTGCCTGGCTGCACTTCAAGAATGCCGCCGGACAGATAGATAAACTCTTCATGACCGAACTGTTTAACGATGCGGATCATACCAGGCTTAATGGCGGTGAGCAGCGGTGCGTGACCCGGGAAAATACCCAGTTCACCTTCACTACCCGTTACCTGGATTTTCTCGACCAGACCAGAGAACATTTGTTGCTCTGCGCTGACGACATCCAGGTGGTAAGTCATTGCCATATCACCCTCCGATTAAGGCGTTAAAGTTTTTTGGCTTTTTCCACTGCTTCTTCGATGGAACCAACCATGTAGAACGCCTGCTCTGGCAGGTGATCGTATTCGCCTTCCATGATGCCTTTAAAGCCACGGATGGTGTCTTTCAGGGAAACGTATTTACCCGGAGAACCGGTGAATACTTCCGCAACGAAGAACGGCTGGGACAGGAAGCGCTGGATCTTACGCGCACGTGCTACCACCAGTTTGTCTTCTTCAGACAGCTCATCCATACCCAGGATGGCGATGATGTCTTTCAGTTCCTGGTAACGCTGCAGCAGGGACTGTACGCCACGCGCGGTGTCGTAGTGTTCCTGACCCACAACCAGTGGATCCAGCTGACGGCTGGTGGAGTCCAGCGGGTCAACGGCCGGGTAGATACCCAGAGACGCGATCTGACGGCTCAGTACCACGGTTGCATCTAAGTGCGCAAAGGTGGTGGCTGGTGATGGGTCAGTCAAGTCATCCGCAGGTACGTATACCGCCTGAACGGAGGTGATAGAACCGGTTTTGGTAGAGGTGATACGTTCCTGAAGAACACCCATCTCTTCCGCCAGCGTAGGCTGATAACCTACCGCTGAAGGCATACGACCCAGCAGTGCAGATACTTCAGTACCGGCCAGGGTGTAACGATAGATGTTATCAACGAACAGCAGAACGTCACGGCCTTCGTCACGGAACTTCTCAGCCATCGTCAGACCAGTCAGCGCAACGCGCAGACGGTTTCCTGGTGGCTCGTTCATCTGGCCGTAAACCAGGGATACTTTGTCCAGAACGTTAGAGTCGGTCATTTCGTGGTAGAAGTCGTTACCCTCACGAGTACGTTCACCTACGCCCGCAAACACAGAGTAACCGGAGTGCTCGATCGCGATGTTACGGATCAGCTCCATCATGTTTACGGTTTTACCTACACCCGCACCACCGAACAGACCAACTTTACCGCCCTTCGCAAACGGACACATCAGGTCGATAACTTTGATGCCGGTTTCCAGCAGTTCCTGAGAGCTTGACAGCTCTTCGTAGGAAGGTGCCGCGCGGTGGATAGCCCAACGCTCTTCTTCACCGATGTCGCCTTTCATGTCGATTGGCTGACCCAATACGTTCATGATACGACCCAGTGTTGCTTTACCTACAGGCACTTCGATCGGGTGCTCAAGGTCTTTCACTTCCAGACCACGACGCAGACCGTCGGAAGAACCCATCGCGATGGTACGCACGATACCGCCGCCGAGCTGCTGCTGAACTTCCAGCACCAGGCTCTCGTTACCATTCTGTACCTCAAGCGCGTCGTACACGCGTGGTACGGCGTCCTGAGGGAACTCGACGTCCACCACGGCGCCGATTACCTGGACAATCTTTCCAGTAGCCATCTTGAATCCTCTACGTAATTCGTAAACCTGGTTAAACCGCGGCGGCCCCCGAGACAATCTCGGTGAGTTCCTGAGTAATGCTGGCCTGACGAGCTTTGTTGTAAACCAACTGCAGCTCTTTAATCAGGCTGCCGCCATTATCGGTCGCGGCTTTCATCGCCACCATTCGTGCGGCCTGCTCGCTGGCCAGGTTTTCTACAACGCCCTGATAAACCTGAGATTCAACGTAACGACGCAGCAGGGTATCCAGCAGCGGTTTCGGATCGGGTTCATACAGGTAATCCCAGGCTTTCTGCTTCAACTCGTCATCTTCTGATGCCGGTAAAGGCAGCATCTGAGTGATCGTAGGCACCTGAGACATGGTGTTAATAAATTTGTTGCTGACAACGTACAGTCTGTCCAGACGGCCTTCATCATAGGCCTGCAACATCACTTTAACCGGGCCGATAAGTTCGGACAGGGACGGGTTATCACCCATACCGGTCACCTGAGCGACAATGTTGCCACCAACGGAGTTAAAGAAAGAGACGCCTTTAGAGCCAATCAGTGCCAGATCGCACTGAACGCCTTTATCGGACCAGCCTTTCATATCCGCCAGCAGTTTTTTGAACAGGTTAATGTTCAAGCCGCCACACAGACCACGGTCAGTCGACACCACCAGGTAGCCCACGCGCTTAACGTCGCGTTCTTCCAGGTAAGGGTGCTTGTATTCCAGATTACCGTTTGCAAGGTGACCAATCACTTTGCGCATGGTCTCTGCATAAGGACGGCTGGCCGCCATGCGATCCTGCGATTTACGCATTTTGGAAGCGGCGACCATCTCCATCGCTTTAGTGATCTTTTGCGTGTTCTGGACGCTTGCGATCTTACTACGTATCTCTTTTGCGCCGGCCATGAGCTTCTCCTCAATGCCAGGCGGCTTGTCCTGAGACAAGCCGCCGGACGATTACCAGGATTGGGTTGCTTTGAAGGAATCGAGGATAGCTTTCAGCTTGCCTTCGATTTCGTCGTTATAGCCACCGGTCTGGTTGATCTCTTGCATCAGCGGAGCGTGATCACGGTCGACGTAAGCCAGCAGAGCGGCTTCGAAGCTACCGATTTTCGCCAGTTCCACATCTTCGAGGTAACCGCGTTCAGCCGCGAACAGTACCAGGCCCTGCTGAGCAACAGACATTGGTGCGTACTGTTTCTGCTTCAGCAGCTCGGTCACTTTCTGACCGTGGCTCAGCTGTTTACGGGTTGCTTCGTCCAGATCGGATGCGAACTGAGAGAACGCAGCCAGTTCACGATACTGTGCCAGCGCGGTACGGATACCACCGGACAGTTTCTTGATGATCTTGGTCTGAGCAGCACCACCAACACGGGATACGGAGATACCCGGGTTAACCGCCGGACGAATACCGGAGTTAAACAGGTTGGTTTCCAGGAAGATCTGACCATCGGTAATGGAGATTACGTTGGTCGGAACGAACGCAGAAACGTCACCCGCCTGGGTTTCAATGATCGGCAGTGCGGTCAGAGAGCCCGTTTTACCCTTCACTTCACCTTTGGTGAAGTTCTCGACGTATTCCGCGTTAACGCGGGAAGCACGCTCCAGCAGACGAGAGTGGAGGTAGAATACGTCGCCCGGGAATGCTTCACGTCCTGGTGGACGACGGAGCAGCAGGGAAACCTGACGATAAGCAACAGCCTGTTTAGACAGGTCATCGTATACGATCAGTGCATCTTCACCGCGGTCACGGAAGTATTCGCCCATTGCGCAACCCGCGTATGGCGCCAGGTATTGCAGTGCAGCAGATTCAGAAGCGGTAGCCACAACCACGATGGTGTTAGACAGCGCGCCGTGCTCTTCCAGTTTACGAACCACGTTAGAAATGGTGGACGCTTTCTGGCCGATAGCCACGTACACACATTTGATGCCGGAGTCACGCTGGTTGATGATGGCGTCGATTGCCATCGCGGTTTTACCGGTCTGACGGTCACCGATGATCAGTTCACGCTGACCACGACCGATTGGGATCATGGCGTCAACAGACTTATAGCCTGTCTGAACAGGCTGATCGACGGACTGACGATCGATAACGCCTGGTGCGATAACTTCGATTGGAGAGAAGCCATCGTGCTCAACCGGACCTTTACCGTCGATTGGCGCACCCAGGGTGTTAACAACGCGGCCCAGCAGGCCACGGCCAACCGGCACTTCCAGAATACGGCCAGTACACTTAACCTTCATGCCTTCGGCGAGGTCAGCGTATGGACCCATCACAACCGCACCTACGGAGTCGCGCTCCAGGTTCAGTGCGATAGCGTAACGGTTACCCGGCAGGGAAATCATCTCACCCTGCATACAATCGGCCAGGCCGTGGATGCGGATAACACCGTCACTTACAGAAACAATAGTACCTTCATTGTGAGCTTCGCTCACAACATTGAACTGAGCAATGCGCTGCTTGATCAGTTCGCTGATTTCGGTGGAATTCAGTTGCATGCTCCAGTCCCCTTAAGACTGCAAGACGTCTGCAAGGCGTTCAAGACGGCCGCGTACGCTGCCATCAATGACCATATCACCCGAGCGGATGATTACGCCTGCCATTACAGACTTATCGATTTTGCAATTCAGCTTAACTTTGCGTGACAGACGTTTTTCCATCGCGGCGGTGATTTTCGCAAGCTGTTCATCACTCAGTTCAGTCGCTGAAGTCACTTCGACTTCAGCTGTTGCTTCACTAAGGGCACGTAAGTGCTCAAACTGCTCGAGAACATCCGGGAGCACACGGAGACGACCATTTTCTGCCATCACCTTAATCAGGTTCTGGCCGTTGGCATCCAGTTGCTCTCCGCACACGGCGATAAACGACGCGGCGAGAGTTTCAGGCGCTAACGCACCGGAAAGCAACTCGGCCATTTGTTCGTTTTTCGTCACCTCAGCGGCAAACGCCAGCATATTCTGCCAGCGATCGACATTTTGGTGTTCGATAGCAAAGTCAAAAGCTGCTTTGGCGTAGGGGCGAGCTACCGTAACAAATTCAGACATCAGCCCCTCCCTCCTTACAGTTCAGCGACAAGTTTGTCCACGATGTCGCTGTTAGCAGCTTCATCCACGGAACGTTCGATGATCTTCTCGGCGCCAGCAACAGCCAGAATCGCAACCTGCTTACGCAGTTCTTCACGAGCACGTTTACGCTCAGCTTCAATTTCAGCCTGAGCCTGTGTCACGATCTTAGTACGTTCCTGTTCTGCTTCAGCTTTGGCTTCGTCCAGGATCTGCGAACGGCGTTTGTTAGCCTGTTCGATGATGACCTGAGCTTCCGCTTTCGCTTTTTTCAGCTGGTCTGTCGCGTTGGCCTGTGCAAGGTCCAAATCTTTCTTAGCGCGTTCTGCAGAAGCCAGACCGTCAGCAATTTCTTTCTGACGTTTTTCGATGGCAGCCATTAAAGGCGGCCATACATACTTCATGCAGAACCAGACAAAGAGAATAAACGCGATGGCCTGGCCGAGGATTGTTGCGTTCATGTTCACAGCACAATACCTCTTAAATTTCTGTGGCTTGGGGTTTTAAAACAACTACTACGCGACAGCAAACATCACGTACAGACCCAGACCTACAGCGATCATTGGGATAGCATCCACCAGACCCATAACGATAAAGAACTGAGTACGCAGCAGAGGAATCAGATCAGGTTGACGCGCTGCGCCTTCCAGGAATTTGCCCCCGAGGATGCCGATACCGATCGCAGCACCGATAGCCGCCAGACCCATCATCACAGCGGCAGCCATGTACAGCAGATCCATATTCAGGTTTTCCATGACAGTCTCCAGTTTGTTTCAATTAAAACGTAGTAGTGTTGGTAAAAAATCAGTGCTCTTCAGACGCCATCGACAGATAGACGATCGTCAGAACCATGAAGATAAAGGCTTGCAGCGTAATGATCAGGATGTGGAAAATGGCCCATGGCACATTCAGAATCCACTGTGACCACCACGGCAGAAGACCCGCGATCAGAATGAAAATCAGCTCACCCGCATACATGTTGCCGAACAGTCGCAGACCCAGTGAAACAGGTTTGGACAGCAGGCTAACGCCTTCCAGGATCAGGTTGACCGGAATAAACGCCCAGTGGTTGAACGGCTGCAAGGTAAGCTCTTTCACAAAGCCGCTTACGCCTTTCATTTTGATGCTGTAGAAAAGAATCAGGATAAACACGCCCAGCGCCATCGACAGAGTGATGTTCACGTCCGCAGACGGTACAACACGCAGCGCAGGCAGGCCGAAGATGTGCTCGCCGATGAACGGCAGCAGGTCAATTGGCAGCAGGTCCATCAGGTTCATCAGGAAGACCCAAACGAACACGGTCAAGGCCAGCGGAGCAATCAGCTTGCTCTTACCATGGTACATGTCTTTCACGCTGCCATGGACGAAGCCGATGATCATTTCAACGAATGTCTGGAATTTCCCTGGAACACCGCTGGTCGCCTTTTTAGCAACGCTGCGGAACATGGCCAGGAACAGAAGACCCAATACCACCGAGAAGAACATGGAGTCGATGTTGATCGTCCAGAAGGTGGCCGGGGGGTTATGCGGATCCACCAGCGAGAATGTACGCAGGTCCAGCTGAAGGTTATTCAGATGGTGACCTATGTAATCCTGCGGCGTCATATTTTCTGAAGCCATGATGCCTTTTACCCTTTGTTATTGATTACAGCTGGAGCCAGAACTTGTACCACCAGCACCAAAACCCACGTTGCTATCAGCGGCATGAAGACCACTTTCAAAACCGCCAGCGCCATCACCAGTAGAGCAAAGGTCAGCAACACCTTACACACTTCGCCAAGAGCGAAGGACCAGGCCACGCGGCCTTTGGCGGGTGTATGCGCCTGATGACGCCAGGCAAAAATCATAAATAACACGTTTGGCAGCACAACTGCCAAACCCCCGCACACGGCGGAGATGCCCCAGAAGGGGTCTTTGAGGCTAAACAGCAGTCCACTTGCTATCACAGCCAGAAACTGAATGAACAGAAGCTTACGAGCAACGTTTCTACTCAAGAGCGACACAGACATCACGTTTTTACTCCTGCTCCCTTCGAGGTATGCCGCGTGTCGTATAAAACGTCCTTTAAGGCTCAGAGTCAAGCATCAAAAAGCGGACAAATTATACGGTGCGTACCCGTGATTTCAAACATTAAGTAGCGAAAAGGTGAATAAATGTTTAAATATTTTTCCCCACCGCTATTTTTCAACTTTCGCTGAAAGCATCGACCTTCGAGCAAAACTGCAAACAGCGCGAAAACGTTGACTACAAAGCGTGCACGAGATCACAAAACACACATTTGCGATAAGGTTGTATTTATCAAAGCCGTAAATCGCACAGGAGTATCTTTCTGAAATCAAAGATAAAATATCGCAACTATTTTCAAAACAGCCCCGTACACAATAAAAACCCTTTATTGACATTCTTAATAAATAATTAACATCACACTCTGATTACAGTCATCCACTTTTAGCAGACTGATATTTTCATAGTTGACTATCTTCACGGTGAATAATAGGCGCAACGTTAACCATAAGAAAAACCATGGTAAAAAAGAGGTTAAATGCTAACGGGTAAATCCATGTGAGTTGTGCTGTTTTTTAACATCACCAGAACAGCACAAATTCCACATTTTTTATTAATTTTTTAAAAATTGTTTGGCTTAATTATCACCAGATGACGTTCACCGTCGAGCTGAGGAATGTTTAATTTCTCGATGGATTCAACGGCAAAACCGTCCGGAAGCTGTTCAATTTCATCACCCGGCAGTTGCCCTTTCAGCGCATAGAAACGCCCTTTCTCTTCTGCGGGCAAATGTTTACACCAGCTCACCATGTCATTGAGTGAAGCAAAGGCGCGGCTGATAACACCGTCAAACGGCGGTTCTGCCGGAAACGCCTCTACCCTGCTTTGAACGGGCGTGATGTTCTCAAGCTTCAGCTCATGCTGAACCTGTCGTAAAAAGCGCACGCGCTTACCGAGGCTGTCCAGCAGCGTGAAATGACTTTCCGGCCGGACAATCGACAGCGGAACCCCTGGCAGACCGGGCCCCGTGCCAACGTCGATAAAACGCTCACCCTTCAGATACGGTGCAACAACGATGCTATCGAGAATATGGCGTACCAGCATCTCGTTGGGGTCGCGTACCGACGTCAGGTTGTACGCTTTGTTCCATTTGTTCAGCATATCGACATAGGCCACCAGCTGGTTTTTCTGGTGATCGGTGAGCGAAATACCTGCCTGATCCAGCAGACGAGAGAGTTTGTTGAGCACGGTGAATACCTGTTGGAAAACTTAGGTGGCGGGTGGCGCTTCGCTTACCCGCCCTACGGGTTCAGTAGGCCCGGTAAGCGCATCGCCACCGGGCAATGTTCTGGGCATTACGCGCTGCGGCGCAGCATACCCTGTTTCTTCAACCACACCAGCAGAATCGAAATCGCGGCGGGCGTAACGCCAGAGATACGTGATGCCTGGCCGATGGATACCGGTTTATGATCGTTCAGCTTAGCGATCACTTCGTTGGAAAGCCCCGTCACCTGACGGTAGTCCAGCATTTCCGGCAGCAACGTGTTTTCGTTACGCTGCTGTTTTTCAATCTCATCCTGTTGGCGCGCGATATAGCCTTCGTACTTCACCTGAATTTCGACCTGTTCAGCGGCTTCGGCATCTTCAAGACCCGGGGCGAACGCGGTGAGTTTCACCAGATTCTCATAGGTCACTTCCGGACGACGCAGCAGATCTTCACCGCTGGCTTCACGTGAGAGCGGCGCAGTTAAGTGAGCGTTCACTTCGGCAGCGGTTTCCGCCTGTGGATTAACCCACGTGGTTTTCAGACGCTGACGTTCCTGTTCAATGCGCTCCAGCTTCTCGTTAAAGCGTGCCCAGCGTTCGTCATCGACCAGACCCAGCTCGCGGCCCATTTCAGTCAGACGCAGGTCGGCGTTATCTTCGCGCAGCATCAGGCGATATTCCGCACGAGAGGTAAACATACGGTACGGTTCTTTAGTGCCCAGGGTGCAGAGATCGTCAACCAGTACGCCCAGATAGGCCTGAGAACGCGCCGGGGCCCAGCCCTCTTTTTCGGCAGAGAAACGGGCAGCGTTCAGACCGGCCAGCAGACCCTGTGCAGCCGCTTCTTCGTAACCGGTGGTGCCGTTAATCTGGCCCGCGAAGAACAGACCGTGGATGAATTTGCTCTCCAGGGTTGGCTTCAGGTCACGCGGGTCGAAGAAATCGTACTCAATAGCGTAGCCAGGGCGAACGATTTTCGCATTCTCCATGCCCTGCATTGAGCGAACAATCTGCATCTGCACATCGAACGGCAGGCTGGTGGAGATACCGTTCGGATAAATTTCGTTTGAGGTTAGCCCTTCCGGCTCCAGGAAGATCTGGTGCTGGTTACGATCGGCAAAGCGCATCACTTTGTCTTCGATCGACGGGCAGTAACGCGGACCGATCCCTTCGATCACACCGGCGTACATTGGGCTGCGATCGAGGTTATTGCGGATCACGTCATGGGTTTTTTCGTTGGTATGCGTGATGTAGCACGGTACCTGCTGCGGATGTTGCGCCGCATTGCCCATGAACGAGAAGACCGGCATCGGGTTATCACCGTGCTGTTGCGCAAGCACGCTGAAATCAATGGTGCGCGCGTCAATACGCGGCGGTGTGCCAGTCTTCAGGCGGCTTACGCGCAGTGGCAGTTCACGCAGACGACGAGAGAGCGGAATGGATGGCGGATCGCCTGCACGGCCACCGCTGTAGTTATCCAGACCAATATGAATTTTCCCGTCCAGGAAGGTGCCGACGGTCAGTACCACCGCTTTGGCGCGGAATTTAAGGCCCATCTGGGTCACAGCACCCACGACGCGATCGTTCTCAACGATAAGATCTTCTACCGCCTGCTGGAAGATCATCAGGTTTGGCTGATTCTCCAGCGCGGTACGTACGGCCTGACGATAAAGCACGCGGTCTGCCTGTGCACGAGTGGCACGCACTGCCGGCCCTTTACTCGCGTTTAGTATCCTAAACTGGATGCCTGCATGATCGATCGCTTTCGCCATCAGGCCGCCAAGCGCATCCACTTCTTTTACCAGGTGTCCTTTCCCAATGCCGCCAATCGCCGGATTACAGGACATTTGTCCCAGCGTGTCGATATTGTGTGTCAAAAGCAGGGTCTGTTGACCCATACGCGCTGCGGCCATTGCGGCCTCAGTGCCTGCGTGACCCCCGCCAATGATGATGACGTCAAAAGGATCCTGATAAAACATGGTGGTCTGCCTCGCGTAAAGCGGTATGAAAATGGATTGAAGCCCGGGCCGTGGATTCTACTCAACTTTAGTCTTTCGAGAAAGCATTGGGATCCTGGGCTATTAAAAAGAAGATCTTTTTATTTAGAGATCTGTTCTATTGTGATCTCTTATTAGGATCGCGTACTTGTGTGGATAAGTCCGATCCGGCAAATAAGATCATGCAGTTAGGAAGGATCGTTTGCTGTGAATGATCGGTGATCCTGGACCGTATAAGCTGGGATCAGATCGCGACTTTATACACAGGCTAAAAACGATACAACAGTTGTTCTTTGGATAACTACGGGTTAATACGAGCTTTTAACCAGAGTTATCCACATCTGATCGCGCGATCTTTAATCGTTTTTGAGTAAATTTTTCCATTCACCCAACCAGATCTCGGCCGGATCCTCCGGAATATCATGATCGAGGATGTTGATCTTGAGTGTTTCACCCAGCTGTTTTGCTCCGCAAGAGGTGATAACAGCTTCGACTTTCTCTATTGCCCCGCAAAAGGTGTCATATTCACGACTGCCGATCCCCACAGCGCCAAAACGGACCTTTGAGAGGTCAGGCTGCTGTTCCTGCAGTTCGTCATATAAAGGTTGCAGGTTATCCGGCAGATCGCCCGCGCCATGCGTGGAGGTGATCAGCAGCCAGACCCCGTCAGTCGGGAGATCTTCAAGCAGCGGTCCGTGCAGGGTTTGTGTTGAAAAGCCCGCATCTTCCAGCTTCTCAGCCAAATGTTCCGCTACATATTCCGCACCACCGAGGGTGCTGCCGCTGATAAGGGTAATGTCCGCCATTGATCGCTCGCTCAGATAAAGAGGGAGATATTGTACGCTGTGAACGAGCTGGGATCTACCTGTGGAAAATGTGGGAATGAATTTGCCCGATCATGGGCGGATGGTACGCATGATCGGGTTTTGCAGGGAGATCAGTGTCTCGGTGGACTGAATTTCATCAATTGTTTGGATCTTGTTGATAAGTACCTGCTGGAGGGCATCGATGGATCGGCACATCACTTTTATAAAGATGCTGTAGTGCCCCGTGGTGTAGTACGCCTCGGTGACCTCATCCAGCGCATTGAGCCTGGCCAGGGCGGAAGGATAGTCTTTTGCGCTTTTAAGAATGATGCCGATAAAGCAGCAGACGTCGTAACCCAGCTGCTTCGGGCTGACGTCAATGCGCGCGCCGGTAATGATCCCCGCCTGCTTCATTTTCTCTACGCGAACGTGAATGGTTCCCGGGCTGACACCAAACTGTTTCGCCAGTTCGGCGTAGGCGGTACGGGCATTGGCCATTAACGCCTCGAGGATGCCGCGGTCGAGATTGTCGATCTGATAATTTTCCATAGCTTTTTCTTATGAAGATTGATGATTCTTTCTATTCTAGCGTCATATTTTATCGATTCAAAAGTGAAGTCGGCTTTTTGTTGTTGAGTTATTGAATTAAGTGCCGGTTCTGTTGCTTAATCATTACCAACAGGACGCAGGAGTATAAATAATGAAAACCGCTTACATCGCAAAACAACGCCAGATCAGTTTCGTTAAATCCCATTTTTCCCGCCAGCTGGAAGAGAAGCTTGGGCTGATTGAGGTTCAGGCACCAATTCTGAGCCGGGTGGGCGACGGGACGCAGGATAACTTGTCTGGATGCGAAAAAGCGGTACAGGTGAAAGTGAAAACACTGCCAGATGCCCAGTTCGAAGTGGTTCATTCCCTGGCGAAGTGGAAGCGTCAAACCCTGGGACAACACGACTTCAGCGCGGGCGAAGGGCTTTACACGCACATGAAAGCCCTTCGCCCCGATGAAGACCGCCTCTCACCTATTCACTCTGTTTACGTTGACCAGTGGGACTGGGAGCGCGTGATGGGTGATGGCGAGCGTCACCTCGGCACGCTGAAATCCACCGTTGAGGCGATCTACGCCGGGATCAAAGCGACTGAAGCGGCCGTGAGCAAAGAGTTTGGTCTGGCACCGTTCCTGCCGGACACGATCCACTTTGTTCATAGCCAGGCACTGTTGAGCCGTTTCCCGGATCTTGATGCCAAAGGCCGTGAACGTGCGATCGCGAAAGAGTTGGGTGCAGTATTCCTGATCGGCATTGGCGGCAAACTCTCTGATGGCAAACGCCACGACGTCCGTGCGCCGGATTATGATGACTGGAGCACCGCGGGCGAGCACGACTATGCCGGGCTGAACGGCGATATCCTGGTCTGGAACCCGGTACTGGAAGATGCATTTGAGCTCTCCTCTATGGGGATCCGCGTGGATGCCGACGCGCTGAAACGCCAGCTGGCGGTGACCGGTGACGAAGATCGTCTCAAATTAGAGTGGCACCAGGCGTTGCTGCGCGGCGAAATGCCGCAGACCATCGGGGGAGGGATCGGCCAGTCCCGTCTGACCATGCTGCTGCTGCAACTGCCGCATATTGGTCAGGTACAGTGTGGCGTCTGGCCGCAGCAGGTGCGTGACAGCGTGGGATCTCTTCTTTAATTAACGCTGCCAGCGTCTGAGCAGACGGCTACGCAACCCGGTATCAAAGCGCCAGATATGATCGAAGATGCGCATGATGCCGGGTTTTCCATGAGCGGACATCGCGACGGCGTGAAAACGGTGCTGATGTACCCGCTGTAACTCCTTCACTTTATTAACCACATCATCCGGCAGTCGCTGGGCGATAAAATCGGAAATGACGACCGCATCGGCGTCGTACCAGTCACCCCCCTGCATCCGCTCAACGATGCTGCGAAAGCAGCTGGCCAGGTCAGTGCCCCCGCGAAAACGCTGGCTTAAAAAACGGATTGCCTGCTCTATTCCCTGCTGGTTCGTCAGCTCATAACCCACGACTTCGCTGGAGAAGAGCATGATGAAGCAGCGACGGCGGTCGGCGAGCGCCACGCGCATCAGTGCCAGGCAAAACGCTTTTGCACACTGTTCGTTAAATCCGCCCATCGAACCGGACGTATCCACACAAACAATAAACGGCCCGCGCGGCTGTTCATCAAAATCCTGATGGACGACCGGACGCTGGCTAAGTTTCTCGCGCCACGCTTCGCCGTGCAGCCGGTAGGTAAGAAGCTGTTTTTCCACCAGCCGACGGTAGAACTCATACTCCAGCTCGGTCATTCCCAGCGTGCTCAGTTCGGTGGGCAGCAGGCGCAGAATGTCATCGCTCTGCTGGAGCCCGTCGACCTGTTCTGGCACGGTTGCCGGTTCACGCACCAGGGTGCGGAAGGTTTCCATCGGGGCATCCTTCTTTGGAACTGATTTTGCCTCCCTTGAGCGCCCCAGCTGTTCAGCAAGCTTCATCAATTCCGGCTGCTGCGCCAGAAAATCGCCGTATTTGACGATCAACTGGTAATCTCCGCGTTTGAGCTGACCGGCACTCATGTCCCAGAGACGTCCTGCGGCGTTTTCATTTTCCACCAGCACCTGCTCAAGCTGACCGCTTAAGGTCATGCGTTCCTGAACTTCACTGAGCAGCTGTTCACGTTCTTCATCCAGCAACTGCTGGTTTAACGTTGTGGCCTGAACCACCAGACTGAGGCGCCAGCGTTGTAAAAAGAGAGTATGCAGTGCGGGGGTAAAGGTGGCGTTATCCGTGACCAGCGCCCGGGCCTGGCTGGCAAACGGAGAGTGGACGTTATCGAGTACTGCCAGGGTTTGTGGGAGCTGGACGATAAACTGCGTCGTGGAGAGCCGTTGACACTGTTGATAGGCCGCGACTTCCTCCGTCAGTTCCGGCGGAACTTCAGTCTCTTTGAATCGCTGTCGCAGATTATCTCGCCAGCGCGGAAGATCGTCGGTCATCGCCTTTTTGAGCTTCGGGAATTTTTCAAAAAACGCCGCCAGCTGTGGCGACGCCAGAAGGGTAATCACCACCTCCTCGATCAACCCTTCCTCGCTGACCGCCAGCATCACGTTGAGCGTGTCCAGCGTTAGCATTGACGCGCCTGTTTGATCTGCGCGCTGACATCCTGCAGGCTGGCTTCGATGCGACCTAACCAGTCGCTATGAATAAAGAGGCATTTTTGCTGCTCGCTAAAGCGGGTGTGCTGCTGGTGCCATTCGGTATCCAGGGCGTCCAACTGCTGTTTGATCTCTTCCGGCACGCTGTCAGAAGCGGTGCCAGGAAGCGCAAGACGCGAGCCCTGCAGGCTGACGTCGCGGATTACCAGGTGCTGGCTGCTGTCTACTTCCATCGTGAGCGGCTGCGCGAAACCGATGCCGTTGAGTTTTCCGCGGATCTCACCGCCTTTGTCGAGCCACTGAGACAGCGCCTCGCGCTCAACCGTAATGTGTACCACCTGCATATCATGCAGTTTGAGCGGCTGCTGGAGCAGCAGCGTTAGCGTCGTACCGGTCAGATCGGCGGGGAGCTCGTAATGCGGTTTGCGGGCGAACATACCGCCCAGACGATTGACTTTCAGCGCCGTTTTATCACTTTGCTGCTGTTGGAGCTGGATGCGGCGTTGAGTAATCGCCCCCAGCTGGTTGAGCATCGCCTGCTGCCCCCATGCGTGTCCGGTCATCAATACGTCCAGCTGCTGCTGCATCAGGTTCATGCCTTCTGCGTCGTGCCAGAGGCAGTCTTTCAGCAGGATCAGATCGATGGGCGCGACGGCATCACGACCGCTGAACAGGGCGCTTGCCTGGAGCAGACGAATCGCCTTTTTCCAGCGACGGTCCGAGACATACGGTGCGGAAGGAAGTAAATCAAGCTGCTGGCGCAGCATGAAGATCAGTTCAAAAACGGCATCGGGCAGTTTGATTTTGCCGATCTCTTCCTGCCACTGGTAATACTCCTCGTCCGTCACCTGCAAAGAAGCCGCCACCGGGTTTTCGTTCTCATCCTGCTGGCTGACCAGCATAGAGCGGAAGTTTGACTTGTCCTGGACTTTATCGAGCCACAGGCGGATCAGCATACGGTCATACAGCGCTTCCAGGCTGCTGTCGGCTTCGGGCAGTTCGTTTGACGCGGCCACCAGCAGACGCATGGGGATTTTCTCTTCGCTGGCCCCGTTGCGAAACCGGCGTTCGTTAATCGCCGTGAGCAGGGTGTTCAGGATTGCCGGGCCGGCTTTCCAGATCTCATCGAGAAAGACAATTTCTGCTTCCGGAAGATAACCCGCTGTCAGACGCTCATAACGCCCCTCGTCTTTGAGGGCCTGAATAGAGAGCGGACCGAAAACCTCTTCGGGGGTGGAGAAGCGCGTCATGAGATATTCAAAGGCGCGAGCATTCTGAAAAGCGAACTTCAGGCGGCGTGCGATCAGGCTTTTGGCAATGCCCGGCGGACCCAGCAGAAACACGCTTTCACCGCTCAACGCTGCCAGTAAGCAAAGGCGAATGGCGTGGCTACGCTCGAAAAGGCCTTTCTCTAGCGCACTGCTGAGGCGGGAAATTCTTTCTGCTAATAAATGTGAGTGAGCCATAATAGTTTTGCATCCTTTCGCCGTCGTGGCGGCCAATTGAAGCGAGTATAGACGTTTCAGTCAGAGCTGGTAATAGGCTGAAGTGCGGCGCAATTTTCTTTGCGCTACATTAATGCGGTTGCATTTAGGGGTTCGATTTTGCAACGAATCGTGCATACTGTGCGCTTTTTGTGGGCCAAGGGACCGGGAACACATTTGTTATTTAAACGAAAAGACTAGTCTATGAGCACTGATAATAAGCAATCATTACCCGCAATAACGCTTGCTGCGATCGGGGTTGTCTACGGTGATATCGGTACCAGCCCGCTTTATACGCTTCGTGAATGTCTGTCCGGCCAGTTTGGCTTTGGTGTTGAGCGTGATGCCGTGTTTGGCTTCTTGTCACTCATCTTCTGGCTGCTGATCCTGGTTGTTTCTGTTAAATATCTCTCCTTCGTTATGCGTGCAGATAACGCGGGCGAAGGCGGGATCCTGACCCTGATGTCCCTTGCCGGGCGCAACACCTCCGCCAGAATGACGTCCGTGCTGGTGATTATCGGCCTGATCGGCGGCAGTTTCTTCTACGGAGAGGTGGTTATCACACCCGCCATTTCGGTCCTCTCGGCGATAGAGGGCCTGGAGATTATTGCGCCACAGCTCGATACGTGGGTGGTTCCGCTGGCGATAATCGTATTAACGCTGCTGTTTGCGATCCAGAAGCACGGTACCGGGCTGGTGGGTAAACTGTTTGCGCCGATTATGCTGGCCTGGTTCCTGATCCTCGCGGCCCTCGGTTTGCGCAGCATTATTGCTAACCCTGAAGTGCTGCATGCCCTGAATCCTTACTGGGCCGTGCATTTCTTCCTTGAATATAAAGTTGTCTCCTTCGTGGCGCTTGGCGCGGTCGTGCTCTCCATCACTGGCGTTGAGGCGTTGTATGCCGATATGGGGCACTTCGGGAAACTGCCTATCCGCGTGGCATGGTTTATTGTGGTGCTGCCGTCGCTGGTGCTGAACTACTTCGGTCAGGGCGCGCTGCTGCTCAAGAACCCGGAAGCGATTAAGAACCCGTTCTTCCTGCTGGCGCCTGACTGGGCGCTGGTACCGATGCTGATTCTGGCGACGCTGGCGACCGTCATTGCTTCTCAGGCGGTGATTTCGGGGGTGTTCTCTCTGACGCGCCAGGCCGTGCGTCTGGGGTATCTCTCGCCAATGCGCATCATCCATACTTCAGAGATGGAGTCGGGTCAGATCTACATTCCGTTCGTTAACTGGCTGCTCTATTTCGCGGTTGTGATTGTTATCGTGAGCTTTGAGCACTCCAGTAACCTGGCGGCGGCGTACGGTATTGCGGTAACCGGTACGATGGTGCTGACATCGCTTCTTTCCACTACCGTGGCGTACCGAAACTGGCACTGGAATAAATTCCTTGTGGCAATGATTCTGGTGGGCTTCCTGTGCATCGACGTGCCGTTGTTCTCTGCTAACCTCGACAAGATTGTCTCCGGCGGCTGGCTGCCGCTGACGCTGGGTCTGGTGATGTTCATCGTGATGACCACGTGGAAGAGCGAGCGCTTCCGTCTGCTGCGTCGTATGCATGAGCACGGTAACTCTCTGGAGGCGATGATCGCTTCCCTGGAGAAATCCCCGCCGGTGCGCGTGCCGGGAACGGCGGTGTATATGTCTCGTGCCCTGAACGTCATCCCGTTCGCGCTGATGCATAACCTCAAGCACAACAAGGTTCTTCACGAGCGCGTGATCCTGCTGACGTTGCGTACCGAAGATGCGCCGTATGTTCACAACGTGCGTCGCGTGCAAATCGAGCAGCTGTCCCCGACATTCTGGCGCGTGGTGGCGAGTTACGGCTGGCGCGAAACGCCAAATGTGGAAGAGGTGTTCCACCGCTGCGGTCTTGAAGGGCTAAGCTGCCGGATGATGGAGACGTCGTTCTTTATGTCGCACGAGTCGCTGATTATCGGCAAGCGTCCCTGGTATCTGCGCCTGCGCGGTAAGCTTTATCTTATCCTGCAGCGTAACGCCCTGCGTGCGCCTGACCAGTTTGAGATCCCGCCTAACCGCGTGATTGAGCTGGGAACGCAGGTCGAGATTTAAGTCCTTCTGCGGGCTGATTCCCTCACCCCGACCCTCTCCCACAGGGAGAGGGCGCAAACATAAAAAACGGTAACCTGACGGTTACCGTTTTGCATTTACCTCCCCCTCTATTTCACTTAGCGAAACGTTTCGACGTTGATCACAAATCTGTTACGCCATGATGGTTTTCTGAACACTCTTGCGGCTACACTCTTTTTAGCGAAACGTTTCGCTAGTGGAGCAGAAAATGAAGAAAGGCACAGTTCTCAACTCAGAAATCTCATCGGTCATTTCCCGTCTTGGTCATACCGATACGCTGGTGGTTTGCGATGCAGGCTTACCGGTTCCGCGCAGCACAACCCGTATTGATATGGCGTTAACGCAGGGAGTTCCTTCGTTTATGCAGGTACTGGATGTGGTGACGTCGGAGATGCAGGTTGAGGCGGCCATTCTCGCGGCGGAAATCAAACAACATAATCCGCAGCTCCACGAAACGTTGCTTAAGTTTATTGAGCAACTGCAGCAACACCAGGGAAACACCATAGAAATTCGTTACACAACGCACGAGCAGTTCAAACAACAAACCGCAGACAGTCAGGCGGTGATTCGCAGCGGGGAGTGTTCCCCGTATGCGAATATCATTCTCTGTGCTGGCGTCACCTTCTGAGGCCATCATGGACGCATTACTGCAACTCAAGGGGATCGATAAATCGTTCCCGGGCGTAAAAGCCCTCTCCGGTGCGGCGCTGAATGTCTACTCCGGTCGCGTGATGGCGCTGGTGGGCGAAAACGGTGCGGGCAAATCCACCATGATGAAAGTGCTGACCGGGATTTACCAACGTGATGCCGGTTCGCTGCTCTGGCTGGGTAAAGAGACCACCTTTAACGGCCCGAAATCTTCTCAGGAAGCGGGTATCGGTATCATCCACCAGGAGCTAAACCTCATCCCGCAGCTCACCATTGCGGAGAACATCTTCCTCGGCCGTGAGTTTGTGAACCGGTTTGGCAAAATCGACTGGAAAACCATGTACGCCGAAGCGGACAAGCTGCTCGCGAAGCTGAACCTGCGCTTTAAGAGCGACCGTCTGGTAGGCGAGCTCTCCATCGGCGATCAGCAGATGGTGGAAATCGCGAAGGTGCTGAGCTTTGAATCCAAAGTCATCATCATGGATGAGCCGACCGACGCTCTGACTGATACCGAAACCGAATCCCTGTTCCGCGTGATCCGCGAGCTGAAATCGCAGGGTCGTGGGATTGTCTATATTTCTCACCGCATGAAAGAGATCTTCGAGATTTGCGATGACGTCACCGTCTTCCGCGACGGGCAGTTTATTGCCGAGCGCGAAGTGGCGACGCTGACCGAAGATACGCTCATCGAAATGATGGTGGGACGTAAGCTGGAAGATCAGTATCCGCGTCTGGATAAAGCACCGGGTGAGATCCGCCTGAAGGTGGATAACCTCTGCGGTCCGGGCGTTCACGATGTGACCTTTACCCTGCGCCAGGGTGAGATCCTCGGTGTCGCGGGTCTGATGGGCGCGGGACGTACCGAACTGATGAAAGTGCTCTACGGCGCACTGCCGCGCACCAGCGGTTATGTCACCCTCGACGGTCATGAAGTGGTGACGCGCTCTCCGCAGGATGGACTGGCGAACGGTATCGTCTATATCTCTGAAGACCGCAAGCGCGACGGTTTAGTGCTGGGCATGTCGGTAAAAGAGAACATGTCGCTTACCGCGCTGCGCTATTTCAGCCGCAGCGGCGGCAGCCTTAAGCATAAAGACGAGCAGCAGGCGGTCAGTGATTTTATCCGTCTTTTTAACGTCAAAACGCCGTCAATGGAGCAGGCGATTGGCCTGTTGTCCGGTGGTAATCAGCAGAAAGTGGCGATTGCCCGCGGGCTGATGACGCGCCCGAAAGTCTTGATCCTCGACGAGCCAACCCGCGGCGTAGACGTGGGCGCAAAGAAAGAGATCTATCAGCTGATTAACCAGTTCAAGGCCGACGGGCTGAGCATCATTCTGGTCTCTTCCGAGATGCCAGAAGTATTAGGCATGAGCGATCGCATTATCGTCATGCATGAAGGGCATCTCGGCGGTGAATTCACTCGCGAGCAGGCCACCCAGGAAGTTCTGATGGCTGCCGCTGTGGGCAAGCTTAATCGCGTGAATCAGGAGTAAGAAGATGACTACCCAGGCTGTTTCTGGTCGCCGCTATTTCACAAAGGCATGGCTGATGGAACAAAAATCGCTGATTGCCCTGCTGGTGCTGATCGCGATTGTGTCGACCATGAGCCCGAATTTCTTCACCGTTAATAACCTCTTCAACATTCTGCAGCAGACGTCTGTGAACGCCATTATGGCGGTCGGGATGACGCTGGTGATTTTGACCTCGGGTATCGATCTGTCCGTCGGTTCCCTGCTGGCGCTCACCGGTGCGATCGCCGCTTCGCTTGTCGGGATTGAAGTCAACGCGCTGGTGGCGGTTGCCGCTGCACTGGCAGCAGGCGCGGCGATTGGCGCTGTAACCGGCGTAATCGTGGCAAAAGGGCGTGTTCAGGCGTTTATCGCCACGCTGGTAATGATGCTGCTGCTGCGCGGTGTGACCATGGTCTACACCAACGGTAGCCCGGTCAATACCGGGTTTACGGATAATGCCGATCTGTTTGGCTGGTTCGGTATTGGCCGTCCGCTGGGCGTCCCGACGCCGGTCTGGATCATGGCTATCGTCTTCCTGGCGGCGTGGTACATGCTGCATCACACTCGTCTGGGTCGTTACATTTATGCGCTGGGCGGTAACGAAGCGGCAACGCGTCTGTCCGGTATTAGCGTCAATAAAGTCAAAATTATCGTTTACTCCCTGTGCGGCCTGCTGGCCTCTCTGGCGGGCATCATCGAAGTGGCGCGTCTTTCTTCTGCGCAGCCAACGGCGGGTACGGGCTATGAACTGGATGCCATCGCGGCGGTGGTTCTGGGCGGTACGAGTCTGGCGGGCGGTAAAGGTCGCATTGTTGGGACATTGATCGGCGCACTGATCCTCGGTTTCCTGAATAATGGTTTGAATTTGTTAGGTGTTTCCTCCTATTACCAGATGATCGTTAAGGCAGTGGTGATTTTGCTGGCGGTACTGGTAGACAACAAAAAACAGTAACTGACGACACTACAGGACATCTTAGATATGAACATGAAAAAACTGGCTACTCTGGTTTCCGCTGTCGCGCTGAGCGCAACCGTAAGTGCTAACGCCATGGCGAAAGACACCATCGCGCTGGTTGTCTCTACCCTTAACAACCCGTTCTTCGTCTCCCTGAAGGATGGTGCGCAGAAAGAAGCTGACAAGCTGGGTTACAACCTGGTCGTGCTGGATTCTCAGAACAACCCGGCGAAAGAGCTGGCGAACGTTCAGGACTTAACCGTTCGTGGCACCAAAATCCTGCTGATCAACCCAACCGATTCTGACGCCGTAGGTAACGCCGTTAAAATGGCAAACCAGGCGAAAATTCCGGTGATCACGCTGGACCGTCAGGCGAACAAAGGCGATGTAGTCAGCCACATCGCGTCTGATAACGTGCTGGGCGGTAAAATCGCCGGTGATTACATTGCGAAGAAAGCCGGTGAAGGCGCCAAAGTCATCGAACTGCAGGGGATTGCCGGGACGTCCGCAGCGCGTGAGCGTGGCGAAGGCTTCCAGCAAGCTGTTGCTGCACACAAATTCAACGTCCTGGCGAGCCAGCCAGCAGACTTCGACCGTACTAAAGGTCTGAACGTTATGCAGAACCTGCTGACCGCACATCCTGACGTGCAGGCTGTGTTTGCACAGAACGATGAGATGGCGCTGGGTGCGCTGCGTGCCCTGCAGACTGCAGGTAAATCTGATGTGATGGTTGTCGGATTTGACGGTACGCCGGATGGTGAAAAAGCGGTAAATGATGGCAAACTGGCTGCGACCATCGCTCAGCTGCCTGAGCAGATTGGCGCGACTGGCGTACAAACTGCCGACAAAGTGCTGAAGGGCGAAAAAGTTCAGGCCAAATACCCTGTTGACCTGAAGCTGGTCATCAAGCAGTAAAAGGCGAATCAGGCAGTCGCTGGCTGCCTGAGGGACACCAATAAAGAAAAGTGTGGCATACGCCACCGGTTAACACCGGTGGCGCTCTCAGATGGACAATCCAACCATGAAAACCGCAGGTAACCTCGTCGTCCTTGGCAGTATCAATGCCGATCACATTCTTAACCTTGAATTATTCCCTGCACCGGGCGAAACCGTCACGGGTAATCAGTACCAGGTAGCATTTGGCGGTAAGGGCGCAAACCAGGCCGTCGCCGCCGGACGCAGTGGGGCGAATATTGCGTTTATCGCCTGCACGGGTGATGACGATACCGGTGAGCGCGTACGTAAACAGCTGGCCAGCGATAATATTGATATCGCGCCGGTCAGCGTTGTTGCGGGGGAGTCTACCGGCGTGGCGCTGATTTTCGTCAACGCTGAAGGTGAGAATGTCATCGGTATTCATGCGGGTGCTAACGCTGCGCTGACGACGGCGCGCGTAGAAGCGCAACGAGCACTCATCGGTGGAGCCGAAGCCCTGCTGATGCAGCTGGAGTCACCGGTTGAAAGCGTGCTGGCCGCCGCCAAAATTGCGCATGAAAACCATACCACTGTCGTACTTAACCCTGCTCCAGCCCGTGTATTATCAGACGAGTTGTTGGCGCTGGTGGACATCATTACGCCAAACGAAACCGAAGCGGAAAAGCTGACGGGCATTCGTGTTGAAAATGATGATAATGCCGCGCGTGCGGCGAAAGTGTTGCATGAAAAGGGCATCGGGACCGTTATCATTACTCTTGGCAGCCGTGGGGTGTGGGCAAGCGTAAACGGCGAAGGGCGTCGCGTGCCGGGCTTCAGGGTTAAAGCCATTGATACGATTGCCGCAGGCGATACCTTCAACGGTGCGCTGGTGACGGCGCTGCTGGAAGGCAAAGTGATGGATGATGCGATCCGCTTTGCGCATGCCGCCGCCGCAATTGCGGTGACGCGTAAAGGGGCACAGCCTTCCGTACCGTGGCGCAAAGAGATCGATGAATTCTTAAGTCAGCAGGGGTAACGCTTGGCTACGATGAAAGATGTCGCCCGCATGGCGGGCGTTTCTACTTCGACTGTCTCTCACGTTATTAATAACGATCGTTTCGTTAGCGAGGCGATTCGGGAGAAAGTCGAAGCCGCAGTAAAAGATCTCAACTATGCGCCGTCGGCGCTGGCGCGCAGCCTTAAGCTTAACCAGACGCGCACCATCGGTATGCTGATCACCGCCAGTACCAACCCTTTTTATTCTGAACTTGTTCGCGGCGTAGAGCGCAGCTGCTTCGAGCGTGGCTACAGTCTGGTGCTGTGCAATACCGAGGGTGACGAACAGCGCATGAACCGTAACCTGGAAACGCTGATGCAAAAACGCGTCGACGGGTTATTGCTGCTCTGTACCGAAACCCATCAACCGTCGAAAGAGATTATCCAGCGCTACCCTTCAATTCCTACGGTGATGATGGACTGGGCGCCGTTCGATGGGACCAGCGATCTGATTCAGGATAATTCCCTGCTGGGCGGCGACATGGCAACTCAGCATCTGATCGATAAAGGTCATACCCGCATCGCCTGCATTACCGGCCCGCTGGATAAAACCCCGGCGCGCTTGCGTCTGGAAGGTTATCTCTCGGCGATGGAACGCGCGGGTCTTGCCATCCCTGACGGCTACCGGATCACCGGTGATTTCGAATTTAACGGCGGCTTTGAGGCGATGCAGACATTGCTGATGCAAGAGCCGCGTCCGCAGGCGGTATTTATCGGTAACGATGCGATGGCATTTGGTGCTTATCAGGCGTTGTATCAGGCGGGGTTACGCGTTCCGGACGATATGGCGATCATTGGCTACGATGATATCGAACTGGCGCGCTACATGACGCCGCCGCTGACCACCATTCATCAGCCGAAAGATGAATTGGGTGAGCTGGCCATTGATGTGTTGATCCACCGAATGGCGCAGCCCACGCTGCAACAGCAACGTCTGCAGCTTACTCCTGTTCTGATGGAACGGGGTTCGGTTTAGCCTTTGCTTTGTGGCGCTCTTTGATCAGGTTTCGGCCGTCTTTCGGTTTTAACAGCATAAAGACCAGCGCCGATACCACCGTGAGTGCGCCCATCGTAATAAAGGTATAGTGGAACTGCTCAACGGTATTCGCGCTGTCAAAACCCTCATAAAAGCGCAGCACTGCTGCACTTACCGCCACCCCTAAACTGATCGACAGCTGCTGCGTTACCGCCAGCACGCTGTTGCCGCTACTGGCATTGTCGTCAGTCAGATCGGCAAGGGTAATGGTGTTCATCGACGTAAATTGCGTCGACATTGCCATGCCCAGCACAAACAACGGCAGGATCAGCATCCAGACGGGAAGAGAGGCGGATTGCAGAGAGAATTGCGCAATCATCAGGCCGATAAAGATCGTCACGCCAACCAGCGTCTTACGATAGCCAAACCAGCGCAGTACCTGCGTAACGGTTGATTTTGCCAGAATTGAACCCATTGCCGTGGGCGCCATCATGCAGCCGGCAATCAGGGCCGGATAGCCAAAACCTACCTGCAACATCAATGGCATCAGGAACGGTACGCATCCTGTCCCCAGGCGTGAAGCTATGTTTCCTGCAATCCCGACGGAGAAGGTCCGGGTGTTAAACAGCGATAAAGAGATAAGCGGTGTCGGGTGGCGACGCGCATGACGTATATAAAGAAGGAAAAGCAGAATACCGCTGAGGATGACGGCCAGTGCCAGCCACGTTTCAACGATTTTCTCACCAAACAGCTCCATCCCGCTGGAGAACAGCACCAGGCTCAGACCAAACAGGAAAAATCCGCCCATATCGAAGCTGCGTCTTGGCGTGGTGAAGTTGGGCATATATTTGCGAGCGTAGAACAGCCCTGCCACACCAATCGGGATATTAATCAGGAAGATCCAGTGCCAGCTTGCCCAGGTCACAAACACGCCGCCGAGTACCGGGCCCAGTATCGGGCCGACGAGGCCCGGCATGGTGACGAAGTTGAGCACGGGAAGCAGCTCGCTGCGTGGGTAGGCACGCAGCAATGCCAGGCGCGCCACGGGCATCATCATCGCGCCGCCAATGCCCTGTAACACGCGGAAGATAACCAGCTCTGTTAAGGATGTGGAGAGCGCGCAGGCCAGCGAACCCAGGGTAAAGAGCGTTACGGCCAGCATGAAAACTCTGCGGGTACCGAAGCGGTCAGCCAGCCAGCCGCTTACCGGGATCAGCATCGCCACCGTCAGGGTATAGCTGATGATGGCGGATTGCATTGCCAGCGGGGAGCGGTTGAGGCTTTGTGCAATGGCGGGAAGCGCTGTGTTGAGGATGGTGGCATCCAGTGCCTGCATAAAGAACGCCATGGCTGCAATCCACGGCAATCCGGCCATGCTGCGCGCTTTTTTCTTTGTCATTTATCTACCTGCTGGTGGGTTGGCGCGGCCAGCAATGCCTGGCACGCACTCAGGGCTCGCTGCCCGTCGCTCTCCTGAATGGCATCCACTATCGCCTGATGCAAATCCAGCTTTACCACTTCGTCTTGTGTAATAGAGGAAAAGTAGGTGTGGTACACCGAATGGAATAACGAGGCAAAGGAGGTCAGGAAGGGATTGGCGCTCATCATATAGATATGTTCATGCCAGGCCATATCGACCTCAACCCAGCGTTCCCGGTTGAAGTGTTTTTTCAGGAATACCATTTCTTCCATCAACGCGTTAAGTTGCGCTTTCTGCTCTGCTGTTCCGAGCGTGGCGGCAAGCAGGCAGGCCTGGGGTTCAAGGCTGCTACGCATCACGAGGAAGTGATCGACCACCTGATGAAAGTTATCTTCGATCATCCACCAGGAGAGCAGCTCCTGATCGAGAAAATTCCAGTTACTCTGCGGCATCACGCGCGTACCAATGCGCGGGCGCGGGAGAACCATCCCTTTTGCCGTCAGGGTTTTCACCGCTTCACGAACGGCGGTACGGCTCACCCCAAACTGCTCGCCCAACTCCATTTCACCCGGCAGGATGCTGCCCGGGGCATATTTTCCCGCTAAAATCCGCTGCGCCAGCTTTTCTGCCAGCACATAGGAGAGGTTTTTTTGGGCGGCCAGCTGTTGTGCGCTTAATGGCATCGCGTTTATTCCTTAATGTTTCATGCTGATAATTATGCCACCTCGAATGTGATTGTGGTTGTAGATACATCAAATAGAACAATTTGTAGCTTGATTTCACCGCTATTGGTGAAAAAAAACACGGACGGAAACTTTTTTTAAATTTCCTCTTGTCACTGTGAAATAACTCCCTATAATGCGCCTCCACTGACACGGAACAACGGCACACACGCCGCCGGGTCAGCAGAGAAAAGCAAAATAAACGCTTGACTCTGAAGCGGGAAAGCGTAATATGCACACCCCGCGCCGCAGCGAAAACGAAGCGGCACTGCTCTTTAACAATTTATCAGACAATCTGTGTGGGCACTCAAAGTGACATGGATTCTTAACGTCGCAAGACGAAAAATGAATACCAAGTCTCTGAGTGAACATACGTAATTCATTACGAAGTTTAATTCACGAGCATCAAACTTAAATTGAAGAGTTTGATCATGGCTCAGATTGAACGCTGGCGGCAGGCCTAACACATGCAAGTCGAACGGTAGCACAGAGAGCTTGCTCTCGGGTGACGAGTGGCGGACGGGTGAGTAATGTCTGGGAAACTGCCTGATGGAGGGGGATAACTACTGGAAACGGTAGCTAATACCGCATAACGTCGCAAGACCAAAGAGGGGGACCTTCGGGCCTCTTGCCATCAGATGTGCCCAGATGGGATTAGCTAGTAGGTGGGGTAACGGCTCACCTAGGCGACGATCCCTAGCTGGTCTGAGAGGATGACCAGCCACACTGGAACTGAGACACGGTCCAGACTCCTACGGGAGGCAGCAGTGGGGAATATTGCACAATGGGCGCAAGCCTGATGCAGCCATGCCGCGTGTATGAAGAAGGCCTTCGGGTTGTAAAGTACTTTCAGCGGGGAGGAAGGTGTTGTGGTTAATAACCGCAGCAATTGACGTTACCCGCAGAAGAAGCACCGGCTAACTCCGTGCCAGCAGCCGCGGTAATACGGAGGGTGCAAGCGTTAATCGGAATTACTGGGCGTAAAGCGCACGCAGGCGGTCTGTCAAGTCGGATGTGAAATCCCCGGGCTCAACCTGGGAACTGCATTCGAAACTGGCAGGCTAGAGTCTTGTAGAGGGGGGTAGAATTCCAGGTGTAGCGGTGAAATGCGTAGAGATCTGGAGGAATACCGGTGGCGAAGGCGGCCCCCTGGACAAAGACTGACGCTCAGGTGCGAAAGCGTGGGGAGCAAACAGGATTAGATACCCTGGTAGTCCACGCCGTAAACGATGTCGACTTGGAGGTTGTGCCCTTGAGGCGTGGCTTCCGGAGCTAACGCGTTAAGTCGACCGCCTGGGGAGTACGGCCGCAAGGTTAAAACTCAAATGAATTGACGGGGGCCCGCACAAGCGGTGGAGCATGTGGTTTAATTCGATGCAACGCGAAGAACCTTACCTACTCTTGACATCCAGAGAACTTTCCAGAGATGGATTGGTGCCTTCGGGAACTCTGAGACAGGTGCTGCATGGCTGTCGTCAGCTCGTGTTGTGAAATGTTGGGTTAAGTCCCGCAACGAGCGCAACCCTTATCCTTTGTTGCCAGCGGTTAGGCCGGGAACTCAAAGGAGACTGCCAGTGATAAACTGGAGGAAGGTGGGGATGACGTCAAGTCATCATGGCCCTTACGAGTAGGGCTACACACGTGCTACAATGGCGCATACAAAGAGAAGCGACCTCGCGAGAGCAAGCGGACCTCATAAAGTGCGTCGTAGTCCGGATTGGAGTCTGCAACTCGACTCCATGAAGTCGGAATCGCTAGTAATCGTAGATCAGAATGCTACGGTGAATACGTTCCCGGGCCTTGTACACACCGCCCGTCACACCATGGGAGTGGGTTGCAAAAGAAGTAGGTAGCTTAACCTTCGGGAGGGCGCTTACCACTTTGTGATTCATGACTGGGGTGAAGTCGTAACAAGGTAACCGTAGGGGAACCTGCGGTTGGATCACCTCCTTACCTTAAAGAACCTGCCTTTGTAGTGCTCACACAGATTGTCTGATGAAAAGTAAATAGCAAGGCGTCTTGCGATTGAGACTTCAGTGTCCCCTTCGTCTAGAGGCCCAGGACACCGCCCTTTCACGGCGGTAACAGGGGTTCGAATCCCCTAGGGGACGCCACTTGCTGGTTCGTGAGTGAAAGTCACCTGCCGTCATATCTCAAAACTGACTTGCGAGTCATGTTTGAGATATTTGCTCTTTAAAAATCTGGATCAAGCTGAAAATTGAAACGACACACATGTTATGTGTGTTCGAGTCTCTCAAATTTTCGCAAACCGATGGTGAATCGAAAGAAACATCTTCGGGTTGTGAGGTTAAGCGACTAAGCGTACACGGTGGATGCCCTGGCAGTCAGAGGCGATGAAGGACGTGCTAATCTGCGAAAAGCGCCGGCGAGGTGATATGAACCTTTGACCCGGCGATGTCCGAATGGGGAAACCCAGTGTGATTCGTCACACTATCGTTAACTGAATACATAGGTTAACGAGGCGAACCGGGGGAACTGAAACATCTAAGTACCCCGAGGAAAAGAAATCAACCGAGATTCCCCCAGTAGCGGCGAGCGAACGGGGAGCAGCCCGGAGTCTGAATCAGCTTGTGTGTTAGTGGAACGGTCTGGAAAGTCCGACGGTACAGGGTGATAGTCCCGTACACGAAAATGCACAGGTTGTGAACTCGAAGAGTAGGGCGGGACACGTGGTATCCTGTCTGAATATGGGGGGACCATCCTCCAAGGCTAAATACTCCTGACTGACCGATAGTGAACCAGTACCGTGAGGGAAAGGCGAAAAGAACCCCGGCGAGGGGAGTGAAAAAGAACCTGAAACCGTGTACGTACAAGCAGTGGGAGCCTACTTGTTAGGTGACTGCGTACCTTTTGTATAATGGGTCAGCGACTTATATTCTGTAGCAAGGTTAACCGTATAGGGGAGCCGAAGGGAAACCGAGTCTTAACTGGGCGTTAAGTTGCAGGGTATAGACCCGAAACCCGGTGATCTAGCCATGGGCAGGTTGAAGGTTGGGTAACACTAACTGGAGGACCGAACCGACTAATGTTGAAAAATTAGCGGATGACCTGTGGCTGGGGGTGAAAGGCCAATCAAACCGGGAGATAGCTGGTTCTCCCCGAAAGCTATTTAGGTAGCGCCTCGTGAATTCATCTTCGGGGGTAGAGCACTGTTTCGGCTAGGGGGCCATCCCGGCTTACCAACCCGATGCAAACTACGAATACCGAAGAATGTTATCACGGGAGACACACGGCGGGTGCTAACGTCCGTCGTGAAGAGGGAAACAACCCAGACCGCCAGCTAAGGTCCCAAAGTCATGGTTAAGTGGGAAACGATGTGGGAAGGCACAGACAGCCAGGATGTTGGCTTAGAAGCAGCCATCATTTAAAGAAAGCGTAATAGCTCACTGGTCGAGTCGGCCTGCGCGGAAGATGTAACGGGGCTAAACCATGCACCGAAGCTGCGGCAGCGACGCTTATGCGTTGTTGGGTAGGGGAGCGTTCTGTAAGCCGTTGAAGGTGGCCTGTGAGGGTTGCTGGAGGTATCAGAAGTGCGAATGCTGACATAAGTAACGATAAAGCGGGTGAAAAGCCCGCTCGCCGGAAGACCAAGGGTTCCTGTCCAACGTTAATCGGGGCAGGGTGAGTCGACCCCTAAGGCGAGGCCGAAAGGCGTAGTCGATGGGAAACAGGTTAATATTCCTGTACTTGGTGTTACTGCGAAGGGGGGACGGAGAAGGCTATGTTAGCCGGGCGACGGTTGTCCCGGTTTAAGCATGTAGGCGGAGGTTCCAGGTAAATCCGGTACCTTTTTAACGCTGAGGTGTGATGACGAGGCACTACGGTGCTGAAGTAACAAATGCCCTGCTTCCAGGAAAAGCCTCTAAGCATCAGGTAACACGAAATCGTACCCCAAACCGACACAGGTGGTCAGGTAGAGAATACCAAGGCGCTTGAGAGAACTCGGGTGAAGGAACTAGGCAAAATGGTGCCGTAACTTCGGGAGAAGGCACGCTGATATGTAGGTGAAGCCCCTGCGGGTGGAGCTGAAATCAGTCGAAGATACCAGCTGGCTGCAACTGTTTATTAAAAACACAGCACTGTGCAAACACGAAAGTGGACGTATACGGTGTGACGCCTGCCCGGTGCCGGAAGGTTAATTGATGGGGTTAGCGGTAACGCGAAGCTCTTGATCGAAGCCCCGGTAAACGGCGGCCGTAACTATAACGGTCCTAAGGTAGCGAAATTCCTTGTCGGGTAAGTTCCGACCTGCACGAATGGCGTAATGATGGCCAGGCTGTCTCCACCCGAGACTCAGTGAAATTGAACTCGCTGTGAAGATGCAGTGTACCCGCGGCAAGACGGAAAGACCCCGTGAACCTTTACTATAGCTTGACACTGAACACTGGTCCTTGATGTGTAGGATAGGTGGGAGGCTTTGAAGCGTGGACGCCAGTCTGCGTGGAGCCGACCTTGAAATACCACCCTTTAATGGCTGGTGTTCTAACGTAGACCCGTGATCCGGGTTGCGGACAGTGTCTGGTGGGTAGTTTGACTGGGGCGGTCTCCTCCCAAAGAGTAACGGAGGAGCACGAAGGTTAGCTAATCCTGGTCGGACATCAGGAGGTTAGTGCAATGGCATAAGCTAGCTTGACTGCGAGAGTGACGGCTCGAGCAGGTGCGAAAGCAGGTCATAGTGATCCGGTGGTTCTGAATGGAAGGGCCATCGCTCAACGGATAAAAGGTACTCCGGGGATAACAGGCTGATACCGCCCAAGAGTTCATATCGACGGCGGTGTTTGGCACCTCGATGTCGGCTCATCACATCCTGGGGCTGAAGTAGGTCCCAAGGGTATGGCTGTTCGCCATTTAAAGTGGTACGCGAGCTGGGTTTAGAACGTCGTGAGACAGTTCGGTCCCTATCTGCCGTGGGCGCTGGAGAATTGAGGGGGGCTGCTCCTAGTACGAGAGGACCGGAGTGGACGCATCACTGGTGTTCGGGTTGTCATGCCAATGGCACTGCCCGGTAGCTAAATGCGGAAGAGATAAGTGCTGAAAGCATCTAAGCACGAAACTTGCCCCGAGATGAGTTCTCCCTGAGACTATAAGTCTCCTGAAGGAACGTTGAAGACTACGACGTTGATAGGTCGGGTGTGTAAGCGCAGCGATGCGTTGAGCTAACCGATACTAATGAACCGTGAGGCTTAACCTTACAACGCCGAAGCTGTTTTGGCGGTGAGAGACGATTTTCAGCCTGATACAGATAACAGAATTTGCCTGGCGGCTTTAGCGCGGTGGTCCCACCTGACCCCATGCCGAACTCAGAAGTGAAACGCCGTAGCGCCGATGGTAGTGTGGGGTCTCCCCATGTGAGAGTAGGGAACTGCCAGGCATCAAATAGAAGAACCCCGTACCGTAAGGTGCGGGGTTTTTTGCTTTTGGTTTTCCTCTCCCGCAGGAAGAGGGCATCAAACCGCACTCCACGTCACAATAAACTCCGCTATCCCATCCACATCATTTAAATCCAACTGCGGAACCTCAAGCGGCAATACAACATCACCGGCCACCGCAATCACATGCTCATCAAGCGTTAACTCGCTAACATCGTGCCCGGCATCGCTTCGGAACAGCAGGATCTTAGGTACAGCCTCATGCTTAAACCCCTCGACCAGCACCAGATCCAGGCTGGAATGATCCATCCGGCTGACCAGATAAGCCAGATCCAGCGGTGCCTCATCTGGCGTTTCTGTCATTAATGCCCAGCGCTGATTGCTTGCCACGATTGTCTGCGCGGCACCCGCTTTACGCAGCTCATAGCTGTCTTTTCCCGGTTTATCGACATCCATGTTATGGTGCGTATGCTTAATCAATCCGGGGCGAATACCTTTCGCACACAGTGCGGGTATTAGTTTCTTCAGCAGCGTGGTTTTCCCTGTGCCGCTCCATGCGGAAATAGCTAAAACGGGGATCATCTCTTCTCCTGCATCCTCTGCAAATCTTCACTCGTATTCACGTTCACAAAAGCCGATTTGAAATCGCTAAAATCAACAGGATGGCCGCCAGACTGGCGCATAAACACCATCACTCTGCGTTCTCCCGCCGCCAGATACGCCTCCAGAGAAGACACTAGCGAGCGGTGCATTAAGGCAATAGCAGGATGGTCGCGCTCGCCGTCATGTACCCAAACCACGGATGCTGTGCCACGAAGCTGAACCAGACGCTCAACGAGACAGGATGGAATAAACGGGGTATCGCAGGGACAGAACAGAAACCACTCACTGTTCGACTGCTGCATCACTGAGAGCATACCGGCCAGCGGCCCCGGGTAATCCTCAATATTATCCTGATACACGGCATACCCGCTGTGCTGATACGTGTCGATATGCCTGTTCGCGCTGATGGCCAGGGTTGTCACCTGGCCGGCGAGCGTATCAGCGACACATTGCCATAAGGGTTTGCCATTCAGGAGCTGGAGCCCCTTATCTTTCCCTCCCATCCGCGTTGCTCTGCCACCTGCCAGAACGACCCCAATGATTTCCTGGCTAAGATTCACGAATATCGCCTCTTTTATTGTGGGATTGACCCTGCTAACGTGTCACTCTAAATGAAAGGAGCACCACCATGAAATGTAAACGTCTGAATGAAGTTATTGAACTCCTCCAGCCAGCCTGGCAAAAAGAGCCAGAGCTTAATCTGATGCAATTCTTGCAGAAACTGGCAAAAGAGTCAGGTTTTGACGGCGAACTGGCAGACCTTTCTGATGACATCCTGATCTACCACCTCAAAATGCGCGATTCTGCCAAAGATGCTGTTATTCCTGGTATTCAGAAGGATTATGAGGAAGATTTTAAAACGGCGCTGCTGCGCGCCCGTGGCGTAATTAAAGAGTAAAAGCTTGTAAGCGGAGCCACCGAAATCGCCACAAGATGATATCCTGAATCATTCGTATAATTTCCGGATGAACGGATGAACGACCAGGCTTTTACTTTCCAGACATTACACCCGGATACCATTATGGATGCCCTGTTTGAACAGGGCATTCGTGTGGATTCGGGGTTAACGCCTTTAAATAGCTACGAAAACCGTGTCTATCAATTTCAGGATGAGGATCGTCAGCGCTTTGTCGTGAAGTTCTACCGGCCTGAACGTTGGACCGCAGAACAAATTCAGGAAGAGCATCAGTTTGCTCACGATCTGCTGGATGACGATGTCCCGGTTGCCGCACCGATAAAATTCAACAACCAAACGCTGCTGACGCATGAAGGCTTTTATTACGCTGTATTCCCAAGCCTGGGTGGCCGCCAGTTTGAAGCGGATAATATCGATCAAATGGAGTGGGTTGCCCGCTATCTGGGTCGCATTCACCAGACGGGAAGAAAAACGGCATTCACAGCCCGACCGACGATCGGTATTCAGGAATATCTTATCGAGCCGCGCCAGGTATTCGAAACCTCTGCACTGATCCCCACTGGGCTAAAGGCTGATTTCCTCAGCGCCACCGATAAACTTATTGCTGCGGTAAAAACCTGCTGGCGCGATGATATTTCCGTCCTGCGCCTGCACGGCGATTGTCACGCCGGAAATATACTCTGGCGCGATGGCCCGCTGTTTGTCGATCTTGATGATGCGCGCATGGGGCCCGCGGTTCAGGACCTGTGGATGCTGATGAATGGCGACAAAGCCGAGCAACGCATGCAGCTTGAAACCATTATTGAAGCCTATGAAGAATTTAGCCCGTTTAATTCAGACGAAATTGCCCTGATTGAACCTTTACGTGCGATGCGTTTTGTATATTATCTCGCGTGGTTAATCAGGCGTTGGGACGATCCCGCATTTCCCCGTAATTTCCCGTGGCTTACCGGGGAAGATTACTGGCGCAGCCAGATATCTACATTCACTGAGCAGGTTAAGGTTCTTCAGGAACCCCCGCTGCAATTAACGCCGATGTATTAATAGGACACACCCAGGAGAGAGTTAATCATGAAAAAAATTTGGCTGGCGCTGGCAGGTATGATTCTGGCATTTAGCGCTTCTGCTGCACAATTTACCGACGGCAAACAGTACACTACGCTGGAGAAGCCGGTTGCTGGCGAGCCACAGGTTCTCGAGTTCTTCTCGTTCTACTGCCCGCACTGCTACCAGTTCGAAGAAGTGCTGCATGTTTCTGACAACGTGAAGAAAAAACTGCCGGAAGGCACCAAAATGACCAAGTACCACGTTGAGTTCCTGGGCCCATTGGGTAAAGACCTGACTCAGGCGTGGGCGGTTGCGATGGCACTGGGCGTGGAAGATAAGATCACCGCCCCAATGTTTGAAGCCGTGCAGAAAACCCAGACCGTTCAGACCACAGCGGATATCCGTAAAGTGTTCGTTGATGCTGGTGTGAAAGGGGAAGAGTATGACGCCGCGTGGAATAGCTTTGTGGTGAAATCTCTGGTTGCTCAGCAGGAAAAAGCGGCGTCTGACCTGCAGCTTCAGGGCGTTCCGGCGATGTTCGTTAACGGTAAATATCAGCTGAACATGCAGGGCATGGACACCAGCAGCATGGATATTTTCGTTCAGCAGTATGCTGACACCGTGAAATACCTGGTTGAGAAAAAGTAAGTTCTTAGAGATGAAAACGCCGGTCACTGACCGGCGTTTTTGTATGAAGATTTAATGCTGTCTATCTGCTCGTCTTTTTCTTTCCAGAGTGTATTAAGCCACTGCTGGAAACGACGTTTGAAATTTTTATCGTTAACGTAGTCGCCATGCAGTTCGGCATCGACGGGAACTAAATTCACCCGCACAACAATGTGTGTCAGCTTGCCGCTGAGCATATCGAAGAACGGGGTGTTATCGTTCTTCGGGTAGCAGAGCGTGACGTTGAGTAACTTATCGAACTGAGCACCCAGTACATTAAGCGCCATCGCAATGCCCGCCGCCTTTGGCGGCAGCAGGTTTTGATACGGGGAGCGTGTTTGCTGACGTTTCTCTTCCGTAAACCGGGAGCCTTCCACAAAGTTCACAATGGTTGTTGGATGCGCGCGAAACTTTTCGCAGGAACGGCGGGTGGTCTCTACATCCTTACCACGATGCTCCGGATGACGAAGCAAATAGCTGCGCGAATAGCGTTTCATAAACGGCATATCGAGCGCCCAGCAGGCCAGCCCAATAAAAGGTACCCAGGCAAGTTGTTGCTTGAGGAAGTATTTATTCATCGGGATGTGTTTGCGGAAAAGCACGCATAACACCACGATGTCGGCCCAGCTGTGATGATTACAAATCAGCAGATACCAGTTCTTTTTATTGAGGTTATCCAGTCCTTCGACATCCCACTTCAGATGCGGGTTCAGACACAACAGGATCGCCAGCCCTTCACACCAACAGTACATCATGAAGTTACAAAACGCTGACACGGCTCGCCACACCGAGGGCACAGGCAGCAGCAGTTTAATGATCCCGGCGATGATGATCGGCACGGAACAGGCGATCGTCACCAGAATAGTTAAAATGATGCTTAACAGTAAGGTTATTGCAGCGAGCAATCTCGACATGATGAGTTTTTTCAGGTGGTTAGCGGTAAGAGCGCGGCCGACACGTCGGCGCTGGGCGCTGATTTTACCAGAAAAACGACAAAGTATTGGCGCTTTCACGCCGTCATTTGACCGCTTTTACCCTGATGCAGAAGATTTCTCTAATATTGCGCACTAATCAGGACTTATATCCACATAGACTAAATTGCCATCAGTAAGCTGTTTTTATGTGATGCGCTTAATTAACAGTATGATATTTAATGATTTATTATCAGTATTGATCTGCAATGGCTGTCTACTTTTCATTTGAAGTGAAAATATTCACAAACTTATCCACAGTTTGATTTTTGCGAGCGATCCTCACGATCGCAAAATCTTTTTCTGTATCGGGACTGAATAACTGATGTTTTCATCCTTATGTGGCATCCTTTACGCATAAATTGATTAAAGGCACGGACATTATGGTTCAGATCCCAGAAAACCCACTTATTCTCGTCGATGGCTCATCTTACCTGTATCGGGCATACCATGCGTTTCCTCCTCTGACCAATAGCGCAGGGGAACCTACCGGCGCAATGTACGGCGTGCTGAATATGCTGCGCAGCCTGATCCTTCAGTATCAGCCAACCCATGCGGCAGTCGTTTTTGATGCGAAAGGCAAAACCTTCCGCGATGAGTTGTTCGAGCATTACAAATCCCACCGTCCGCCTATGCCTGACGATCTACGTGCGCAAATTGAGCCGCTGCACGCCATGGTGAAAGCGATGGGCCTGCCGCTGCTGGCTGTCTCTGGCGTAGAAGCCGACGACGTCATCGGTACGCTGGCGCGAGAAGCAGAAAAAATGGGTCGTCCGGTACTGATCAGCACCGGTGATAAAGATATGGCACAGTTGGTGACGCCAGGCATCACCCTGATTAACACTATGACCAATACCATTCTGGGGCCAGAAGAGGTGGTCACTAAGTATGGTGTGCCGCCGGAACTGATTATCGACTTCCTTGCCTTGATGGGCGACTCCTCGGATAACATTCCTGGTGTGCCCGGCGTCGGTGAAAAAACCGCGCAGGCGTTGCTTCAGGGTCTGGGTGGGTTGGATACGCTTTACGCCGAATCAGACAAAATTGCAGGCCTCTCCTTCCGTGGCGCAAAAACCATGGCCGGCAAACTGGAAGAGAACAAAGAGGTGGCTTATCTCTCTTATAAGCTGGCAACAATTAAAACCGATGTCGAACTGGAACTGGGCTGTGAGCAGCTGGAAGTCCAACAGCCTTCTGCTGACGAATTGCTGAACCTGTTTAAGAAATACGAATTCAAGCGCTGGACCACTGACGTGGAAGCGGGTAAATGGCTGCAGGCGAAAGGGGCCAAACCTGCTGCAAAGCCAAAAGAGACGATTGTCGTTGATGCCGAAGAGCAGGCAGAAGAAGAAGCCACAGTCCTCTCCTTCGATAACTACGAAACCATTCTTGAAGAGTCGCAGCTGATCGCCTGGATCGAGAAACTGAAAAAGGCACCGGTGTTTGCCTTTGATACCGAAACTGACAGCCTCGATAATATCTCTGCCAACATGGTGGGTCTGTCCTTTGCAACAGAGCCGGGTATGGCAGCCTATGTGCCTGTGGCGCACGATTATCTGGATGCACCAGAGCAGATCTCTCGCGAACGCGTGCTTGAGCTGCTGAAGCCGATTCTGGAAGACGAAAAGGCGCTGAAGGTCGGGCAAAACCTCAAGTATGACCGCGGTATTCTGCAAAACTACGGCATTGAACTGCGCGGGATTGCCTTCGACACCATGCTCGAATCCTATATTCTGGACAGCGTCGCGGGTCGTCATGATATGGATTCCTTATCTGACCGCTGGCTCAAGCACAAAACCATCACCTTTGAAGAGATTGCCGGTAAAGGAAAAAATCAGCTCACCTTTAACCAGATAGCTCTCGAAGAAGCAGGGCGCTACGCGGCGGAAGATGCCGACGTTACGCTGCAGCTGCATCTGAAAATGTGGCCGAAACTGCAGAAGCATGAAGGTCCGCTCAACGTGTTCCAGCATATCGAAATGCCGCTGGTTCCCGTGTTGTCGCGTATTGAACGCAACGGCGTAAAAATCGACCCTACGGTGCTGCATAACCACTCCGGAGAGTTGGCACAGCGTCTGACCGAGCTTGAGCAGAAAGCCCATGAGCTTGCAGGCGAGCCGTTTAACCTCTCTTCACCGAAACAGTTGCAAACCATCCTGTTTGAAAAACAGGGCATCAAGCCGCTGAAGAAAACCCCTGGCGGTGCGCCATCCACCTCTGAAGAGGTGCTGGAAGAACTGGCACTGGATTACCCGCTGCCAAAAGTGATCCTGCAGTACCGTGGTCTCGCGAAGCTGAAGTCTACTTATACCGACAAGCTCCCGCTGATGATCAACCCGAAAACGGGCCGGGTGCATACGTCATATCATCAGGCCGTTGCGGCAACCGGTCGACTCTCGTCAACCGATCCAAACCTGCAGAACATCCCGGTGCGTAATGAAGAGGGGCGTCGCATTCGCCAGGCCTTTATTGCACCTGATGACTACCTGATTGTCTCGGCTGACTACTCGCAAATTGAGTTGCGCATTATGGCGCACCTGTCCCGTGACAAAGGCCTGCTGACGGCATTTGCGGAAGGGAAAGATATTCACCGGGCGACCGCAGCGGAAGTGTTCGGTTTGCCGCTGGACAGCGTGACAAACGAGCAGCGCCGCAGCGCAAAAGCGATCAACTTCGGTCTGATCTACGGTATGAGCGCTTTCGGCCTTTCACGCCAGCTCAACATCCCGCGTAAAGAGTCGCAGAAGTACATGGATCTCTACTTCGAACGTTACCCGGGCGTGCTGGAGTACATGGAACGCACTCGCGCTCAGGCGAAAGAGAAAGGTTACGTTGAAACCCTGGATGGCCGCCGTCTTTATCTTCCGGACATCAAATCCAGCAACGCGGCGCGCCGCGCTGGCGCAGAACGTGCCGCGATCAACGCCCCGATGCAGGGAACTGCAGCAGACATCATCAAGCGTGCAATGATTGCCGTGGATGCCTGGCTGGAGAAAGAGAAGCCGCGCGTGAAAATGATCATGCAGGTACACGATGAACTGGTGTTTGAAGTGCATAAAGACGATCTCGACACCGTGTCGAAAAAGATCCACGAACTGATGGAAAGCAGCATGACGCTTGACGTGCCGTTGCTGGTGGAAGTGGGGAGTGGTGAAAACTGGGATCAGGCTCACTAACGGTTCTGTGAATAACGCGCTTTTTATGTAAGTTAGCAACATAACCACGTGCGTTTTGTGACGATCATTAGAATTCCCTATGTAAAGAATGAAAAAAAACTACAAAAAGTGCTTTTTCTGCAGCAAAAAAAGGGGTAGAGTTATCGACGTAGGGTACAGAGGTAAGATGTTCTATCTTTCAGACCTTTTACTTCACGTAATCGGATTTGGCTGAATATTTTAGCCGCCCCAGTCAGTAATGACTGGGGCGTTTTTTATTGTGGCAAAGAAAAGTTCAGGTAAAAAAAAGCGCGGGCATTGCCGCGCTCAGTATTACTCTTCTTCCGCTTCTGTCGCGGGTTCCAGCTCGTTAAACCAGCTATCAAGCTTCTGGCGCAGCTTGTCTACACCCTGTTTTTTCAGCGAAGAGAAAGGCTCCACCTGTACATCGCCATTGAAGGCCAGTACCGCTTCGCGAACCATATTCACCTGCGCTTTACGCGCACCGCTTGCCAGCTTATCGGCTTTTGTCAGCAGCACCAGCACGGCAATATCGCTTGCGACGGCCCAGTCGATCATCTGCTGATCGAGATCTTTCAGCGGATGGCGAATGTCCATCAGCACCACCAGACCTTTCAGGCACATGCGTTTTTCCAGGTATTCGCCCAGCGCACGTTGCCATTTTATCTTCATCTCTTCAGGCACCTGCGCATAACCATATCCCGGCAAGTCGACCAGGCGTTTGCCTTCAGCCACTTCAAAGAGGTTGATCAGCTGGGTACGGCCAGGCGTTTTTGAGGTGCGCGCCAGGTTCTTCTGATTGGTCAGCGTATTCAGGGCGCTGGATTTCCCCGCATTGGAGCGGCCAGCAAAAGCCACTTCAATACCGGTATCAGATGGCAGGTGGCGAATATCGGGCGCACTGGTGACAAAATGCGTCTGTTGGTAGTTCCAGGTAGTCACGTGGTCGTCTCCAAAATCGTAATCTGGGGGGGATTATACCCGAATGCCAACAAAAGGCTTTTCTCATTACACAGAGCTTGCAGGGGAAAGCCCGCACTTGTGTGAGAGATCGGCTCATCATGCTATGGGAGATTTAAGAGAATTCGCAGGTGTCAAAAAAGTCAAACTGTTTTAAATCATAAGCTTATTTCCGGGTAATTGTCTGAAAATCTCTTTTTGCACCGTTTCGTTGCTTGTTAGTTTAAGCGAACAAGGTAAAGTATGCGTCAGGGCGAGGAAGCCAACAGGAATTCGACTTAAGGATTAGGGTCAGGAGCGCCAGGAGGCGAAGACGCAGGACAGTCAGGACGACCGGCGCTTGGAGGCGTTTTAAAAGGAAAGGGAACCGTACACGGACGGTATCAGCCAAGGGATAAACAGGGTTTGTTGTTGGTAAACATGGAATGTCTGACCCGCTAAGGGTTGTGAGTCAGGAAAAAAGGCGACAGATTGCTCTGTCGCCTTTTTTCTTTGCTTGCTTTCTGCTAGATTTCGCCGCAATTCTATACTGAAGAAAACGACTTAAAGACAAAACATCATGAAAAAACCAACCTCCGCAGCGGGTGCTAAACGCCCTGCGAAAGCACGCCGCAAAACGCGCGAAGAACTGAACCAGGAAGCGCGCGATCGCAAACGCGATAAAAAACATCGTGGCCATGCTGCGGGAAGCCGTGCGAACGGCGGTGGTGCAGCGGGCGCTTCTGCAAAAGGCAAACAGCAGAAAGATCCTCGTATCGGCAGTAAAACTCCCATTCCACTGGGCGTGACAGACACCCCGGTCACTAAGCAGCACAAACCAAAGAGCGAGAAACCTATGCTTTCACCGCAGGCTGAGCTGGATTTGCTGGAGAACGATGAGCGCCTGGACGCGCTGCTGGAACGTCTTGAAGAGGGTGAAACCCTGACCGCTGAAGAGCAATCATGGGTGGATGCCAAACTGGACCGCATTGATGAGCTGATGCAGAAGCTGGGTCTGTCTTATGACGACGAAGACGACGAAGAAGAAGATGAAAAGCAGGAAGATATGATGCGTCTTCTGAAGGGTGGAAACTAACATTTGCACCCGGCAGGTACGATAGTCCTGCTTATAACCCTTCCGGTTATATGTTATCTGGTGTGGTTATTCGTTAAACTACGGCGGTTGTCGCGGCGACAGAAGTGGCTGCGCACCCGAATGATGGCCCGCAACGGGGCCAGAACGGGCCGCCGTATACGAACGCGACACCAACGGAAGGAGTGAGCATGTCAGCACCAACTATCGACTGGGATTTGGCCCTAATCCAGAAATATAACTATTCCGGGCCGCGTTATACGTCATACCCCACTGCGCTGGAGTTCTCCGATGCCTTCGGCGAGGCGGATTTTCAGCAGGCTGTTGCGCGCTATCCTGAGCGCCCGCTGTCGCTCTACGTCCATATTCCGTTCTGCCACAAGCTCTGCTACTTCTGCGGCTGCAATAAAATCGTTACCCGTCAGCAGCATAAAGCCGATCAGTATCTCGATGCGCTCGAACAGGAAATTCTTCACCGCGCACCGCTGTTTAAAGGGCGTCACGTCAGCCAGCTTCATTGGGGCGGCGGCACGCCAACCTACCTGAATAAAGCGCAAATCACGCGTTTGATGACGCTTTTACGCAGCCACTTTAATTTTAACGACGATGCTGAAATCTCGATCGAGGTTGATCCGCGTGAAATTGAGCTGGATGTCCTGGATCACTTACGCGCGGAAGGCTTCAACCGTCTGAGCATGGGCGTGCAGGATTTCAACAAAGAGGTCCAGCGTCTGGTGAACCGCGAGCAGGACGAAGAGTTTATCTTTGCCTTGCTCAATCATGCGCGTGAAATCGGCTTTACGTCGACCAATATTGACCTGATTTACGGCCTGCCAAAACAGACGCCGGAGAGCTTTGCCTTCACGCTGAAACGTGTAGCCGAGCTTAACCCGGACCGCCTGAGCGTCTTTAACTACGCGCACCTGCCAACGTTGTTCGCCGCCCAGCGTAAAATCAAAGATGCTGATCTCCCTTCTGCTCAGCAGAAATTGGATATCCTGCAGGAAACCATTACTTCACTGACCGAGACCGGCTATCAGTTTATCGGTATGGATCACTTTGCTCGTCCGGATGACGAACTGGCGATCGCCCAGCGAGAAGGGGTGCTGCACCGCAACTTCCAGGGATACACCACGCAGGGCGATACCGATCTGCTCGGTCTGGGCGTCTCCGCGATAAGCATGATGGGCGACTGCTACGCGCAGAACCAGAAAGAGCTGAAGCTGTATTATCAGCAGGTGGATGAAACCGGCAACGCCCTGTGGCGCGGCATTGCGTTAACCCGTGATGACTGTATCCGTCGCGATGTGATCAAGGCGCTTATCTGCAACTTCCGTCTCGAATTCAGCGATGTTGAGGCGCACTGGGATCTGCACTTCAGGGATTACTTCGCGGAAGATCTGAAGCTTCTGGCACCGCTGGCGAAAGATGGGCTGGTGGAGGTGTCGGAGAGTGCCGTTGAGGTCACGCCGAAGGGGCGTCTGTTGATTCGTAACATCTGTATGTGCTTTGACGCGTATCTGCGCCAGAAGGCGCGCATGCAGCAGTTCTCGCGGGTAATTTAAGCAGCAATGCCGGGTGTCGCTTCGCTTACCCGGCCTACATTTGCGCTTTTGTAGGCCGGGTAAGGCGAAGCCGCCACCCGGCTTTTCATTGACAGCTCGCTAGCTAAACAGCCCCACCAGCGCCGCACACAAAACAGCCGCAACGGCGGTTTGTGGCGTGTGGCTTTCAACGGCTCCGCTAGAGAGCATATTTACCAAAGTTTCCAGCATGATCGACACCCTCAATTTCCGGGCACGATCATACAAAACTCATCAGAACAGTAAAGCGCAAAATAACGGCAATTTGCGCTCAATTAATAACCTTTACACTTCGGGTAAGATTACTCCATTCCCAGCTCTTTAAGCTTGCGCGTCAGGGTATTACGTCCCCATCCCAACAGGCGGGCGGCTTCCTGCTTATGGCCTTGCGTATGACGAAGCGCGGTGGTCAACAACGTACGTTCCATCTCTGGCTGGGCTTCAGACAACAAGTTTTGATGACCGGAACGCAGCGCGCGGTCGGCCCATTGTGCCAGCAGCGTCGCCCAACTGTCCGGCAACGCGTGACCGGTACTGCTCTCAGGCGCGGTCGCTTCAAACAGTTCGGCCGGTAAATCCTGAATTAACACTTCCTGCCCGGCAGCCATCACGGTTAACCAGCGACAGGTATTCTCCAGCTGACGCACGTTGCCAGGCCACGCCAGACGCGTCAGGGCGGCATCGGTTTCCGGGTGAAGCTGCTTGGCTTCCACACCCAGCTCGCGGGCGGCCACCTGCAGGAAATGGCGCGCCAGGCGGGGAATATCTTCCCGGCGCTCACGCAGCGGCGGCAGATGAACGCGAATCACGTTCAGGCGATGGAATAAATCCTCACGGAATTTGCCTTCCTGTACGCGTTGCTCCAGGTTCTGGTGCGTCGCGGCGATAATGCGCACGTCCACCTTCACCGGCGCGTAGCCGCCCACGCGATAAAACTGCCCGTCGGCCAGCACGCGCAACAGGCGGGTCTGAACATCCAGCGGCATATCGCCGATCTCGTCCAGGAAAAGCGTCCCGCCATCAGCCTGTTCGAAGCGCCCCTGGCGAATGGTATTCGCGCCGGTAAAGGCCCCCTTCTCGTGGCCGAACAGCTCGGACTCAATCAAATCTTTTGGGATCGCGGCCATATTCAGGGCGATAAACGGCGCTTTTGCTCGCGGGCTGTGGCGATGCAAGGCATGCGCCACAAGCTCTTTACCGGTTCCCGACTCACCGTTAATCAGCACGCTGATGGATGAACGCGACAGACGGCCAATAATGCGAAACACATCCTGCATCGCTGGCGCTTCGCCGATGATGTCGGTGGTAGGCCCAAAATCGGGCGCGTGACGCGGCTGTTGCTGCTCCTGGTAATGGCTAATCGCACGCTCAACCAGTGCCACCGCCTCATCGATATCAAACGGTTTGGGCAGATAATCGAACGCCCCTTGCTGATAGGCACTCACAGCGGCATCCAAATCGGAGTGTGCCGTCATTATGATGACCGGAAGCATAGGGTGGCGTTGTTTAATCTGCTTTAAAAGCGCCAGCCCGTCCATGCCCGGCATGCGAATATCCGAAAGCAGAACGTCTGGCGTTTTGGTGGTGAGTGCATCGAGCACGTCGCTGCCGCTCTCAAACGTCGTGCAGCTTAATCCTGCCCCTGTGAGCGCGCGTTCAAGCACCCAACGGATGGAGCTATCGTCATCGACTACCCAGACTATCCCTCGTTGCATAAACGTCACCTTTATTTTTTAATCGGCAGGAAAACCGAAAACTCGGTATGTCCCGGCCAACTGGTAAATTCAATTTTTCCGGAGTGCTGATCGATCAAGCTGCGGGCGATAGATAAGCCCAGGCCGGTCCCGCCTTCGCGACCGCTGACCATCGGATAAAACAGAGTGTCCTGAAGATGGGAGGGAATACCGGGCCCGTTATCCTCGACGTCAATGCGCGCCGCCAGCCGATAGCGCACGCCATGTAAGGTGAGCTGGAAGGCGGTACGGGTACGTAAAATAATCTCGCCCCCTTCCGGTCCCAGCGCCTGCAGGGCATTGCGCACGATATTCAACAGGACCTGCTCAATTTGATCCGGGTCATGCGCCAGTTCCGGCAGGCTGGGGTCGTAATCACGCACCAGCGTGACGTTCTCTGGCAGCTCCATCGAGACGAGTTTCACGACGCGTTCAGCCACCTTATGAATGCTTTCCGTAACATGCATTCCCGGCTGTTGCGGCCCCAGAAGACGGTCAACCAGATTACGCAGACGGTCCGCCTGCTCAATGATGACGTTGGTGTACTCCGCCAGCGCAGGATCGGGTAACGCCTTGGTCAGAAGCTGCGCCGCACCGCGTAACCCACCCAGCGGGTTTTTGATTTCATGGGCCAGACCACGCACCAGGTCACGGGCGGCAATTTGCTGCGCATGCTGGAGCTGCTCCTGGCTCAGGCGACGCTGATTATCCATCGGCGCCATTTCAAGCAGGATCATCCCTTCTGGAAGTCGTTGCGCAGTCAGCGACAGGATATGCGAGCGCCCGTCGATCACCAGTGTCACTTCGTTATCGGTAAACCCCTGGCCGGCCTGCAAACTTTCCTGCATCAGGCCAATATTCAGCGAAAAATAGCTCAGGAGTTCCGGAAGCGGGGTACCAAACAGTTTCCGCGCGCTTTGGGCCAGCAGCTGCTGCGCCGCCGGGTTGGCGTAATGAACGGCCAGCTCGTCGTCGACCAGCAAGATACTGTTAATTAAAGAATTGAGGATCTGCCCAGCATCGGGCAGCGTGCCAGTTGCCATTCAGCAGTCTCCTGGAGTCGTTGCACTGTTTTAGTGCAGTATAGCTTTTTCGGCGTAAAAAGCGCGTGAGATCAGGTTGTTGGTGGAGAAAAAAGCCCATCCGGAGATGGGCTAAAAGTTTCCACGGCAACTACTCCCGGCGCTTGTCACGCCGGGTAAAACAACTTAATTAAACGCTGTAGTACAGCTCGAACTCAACCGGGTGCGGCGTCATGCGCACGCGGTCGTTCTCTTCGGTACGCAGGGCGATGTAAGCATCGATAGCGTCGTCAGTGAACACGCCGCCCGCCGTCAGGAACTCACGGTCTGCGTCCAGCGCCTGCAGGGCTTCTTCCAGAGAGCCAGCAACCTGTGGGATCTCTTTCGCTTCTTCTGGCGGCAGGTCGTACAGGTTTTTGTCCATCGCTTCGCCTGGGTGGATCTTGTTCTTGATACCGTCCAGACCGGCCATCAGCAGTGCTGCGAAGCACAGGTATGGGTTAGCCGCTGGGTCCGGGAAGCGAACTTCGATACGACGCGCTTTAGGAGACGCCACCACCGGGATACGGATAGAAGCAGAACGGTTACGCGCAGAGTAAGCCAGCATGACTGGTGCTTCGTAGCCCGGGACCAGACGCTTGTAGGAGTTCGTGGTTGGGTTCGCCAGGGCGTTGATCGCTTTCGCGTGTTTGATAACGCCGCCAATGTAGTACAGCGCCTGCTCAGACAGACCAGCATATTTGTCGCCAGAGAACAGGTTGGTGCCGTTCTTGGACAGAGACATGTGGCAGTGCATACCGGAACCGTTATCGCCAAACATCGGTTTTGGCATGAAGGTCGCGGTTTTACCGAAACGGTGCGCAACGTTATGCACAACGTATTTGTAGATCTGAATTTCGTCCGCTTTTTTGGTCATGGTGTTGAAGCGGGTAGCCACTTCGTTCTGACCCGCAGTCGCGACTTCGTGGTGGTGAGCTTCAACCACCAGGCCCATCTCTTCCATCACCAGACACATGGTGGAACGGATGTCCTGTGCAGAATCGACCGGTGGAACCGGGAAGTAACCGCCTTTCACGCCTGGACGGTGACCTTTGTTACCACCTTCGTATTTGGTGGAGGAGTTCCATGCACCTTCGATGTCGTCGATTGCTACGTGGGAGCCAGAAATAGAGGCACCGAAACGGATGTCATCGAACAGGAAGAACTCTGGCTCTGGCCCGAACAGCACGGTGTCCGCGATGCCGGTAGAACGCAGGTACTCTTCAGCGCGTTTAGCGATAGAACGTGGGTCGCGGTCGTAGCCCTGCAGCGTGCCTGGCTCGAGGATGTCGCAACGGATGATCAGGGTTGGTTCTTCGAAGAACGGATCAATGACCGCGGTGGTCGCATCTGGCATCAGAACCATGTCGGATTCGTTAATGCCTTTCCAGCCACCAATGGAGGAGCCGTCAAACATTTTGCCTTCTTCAAAGAATTCGGCGTTCACCTGATGAGCAGGGATTGTGACGTGCTGTTCTTTACCTTTGGTATCAGTGAAGCGCAGATCAACAAACTTCACTTCATGTTCGTTCAGCATCGTCAAAACGTGTTCAGCGGACATACTTAACTCTCCAGATTGGTCATTGTCGTCGTGGTAACGAGGTCTTCAATTTCTGTTTGTACTGGCCGTGTGCCATGTATTTTTATAAAGCGAAATCTGTGCCAACTTTTAAAACACCCCAAAAAGGCGTTATCATGCGCACCATAGTGCAAAAGGGCTGCACCACAATGGATTTGTTGCACCAGTATAGTGCTTCAATGTGAACATTGAGCACCATATTGGTGCAATTTACGTTAAAGTGCCCTTTTACCGCTCCGTGAAAGCGATCACAAAGCATCTCTGCAATACTTGTTTGCGGGGGATGTTTGTGATCCTGTTTTGTAGTGCGATTAATCCGTGTACAATAACGCGCTATTTCTAAATGCCTGAGGCAAAGTTGTGATCGAAAATTTGCGTAACATCGCCATCATCGCGCACGTAGACCATGGTAAAACTACCCTGGTTGACAAGCTGCTGCAGCAATCCGGTACGTTTGATGCGCGTGCCGAAACCCAAGAACGCGTGATGGACTCCAACGATTTGGAGAAAGAGCGTGGGATTACCATCCTCGCGAAAAACACCGCGATTAAATGGAATGACTACCGTATCAACATCGTTGATACCCCAGGGCACGCCGACTTCGGTGGTGAAGTTGAACGTGTAATGTCCATGGTAGACTCCGTTCTGCTGGTCGTTGACGCAATGGATGGCCCAATGCCACAGACGCGCTTCGTGACCAAAAAAGCTTTCGCCCATGGTCTGAAGCCAATCGTTGTTATCAACAAAGTTGACCGTCCTGGCGCGCGTCCTGACTGGGTTGTTGACCAGGTCTTCGACCTGTTCGTTAACCTCGACGCGACCGACGAGCAGCTGGACTTCCCTATCGTTTACGCGTCTGCGCTGAACGGTATCGCTGGTCTGGACCATGAAGACATGGCTGAAGACATGACCCCGCTGTATCAGGCGATTGTTGACCGTGTTCCTGCGCCAAACGTTGACCTGGACGGCACCCTGCAGATGCAGATCTCCCAGCTCGACTACAACAACTATGTTGGCGTCATCGGCATTGGTCGTATCAAGCGCGGTAAAGTGAAGCCTAACCAGCAGGTCACTATCATTGATAGCGAAGGCAAAACCCGTAACGGTAAAGTCGGTAAAGTCCTGACTCACCTGGGTCTTGAGCGTATCGAGAGCGACATCGCGGAAGCGGGCGACATCATCGCGATCACCGGTCTGGGCGAGCTGAACATCTCCGACACCATCTGCGATCCGCAGAACGTCGAAGCGCTGCCTGCTCTGTCCGTTGATGAACCAACCGTATCCATGTTCTTCAACGTCAACACCTCTCCGTTCTGTGGCAAAGAAGGTAAATTCGTTACCTCTCGTCAGATCCTTGACCGCCTGAACAAAGAGCTGGTGCACAACGTTGCGCTGCGCGTTGAAGAAACTCAGGATGCTGACGCATTCCGCGTTTCGGGTCGTGGCGAGCTGCACCTGTCAGTCCTGATCGAAAACATGCGTCGTGAAGGTTTCGAGATGGCGGTTTCCCGTCCGAAAGTTATCTTCCGCGAAATCGACGGCCGTAAACAAGAGCCGTTTGAGAACGTAACGCTGGACGTTGAAGAGCAGCACCAGGGTTCTGTTATGCAGGCACTGGGCGAGCGTAAAGGCGACCTGAAAAACATGAATCCAGATGGCAAAGGCCGCGTACGTCTCGACTACGTGATCCCAAGCCGTGGCCTGATCGGCTTCCGTTCTGAGTTCATGACCATGACCTCCGGTACCGGTCTGCTGTACTCCACCTTCAGCCACTACGACGACGTGCGTCCGGGTGAAGTGGGCCAGCGTAACAACGGCGTGCTGATCTCCAACGGTCAGGGTAAAGCGGTTGCGTTCGCGCTGTTCGGTCTGCAGGATCGCGGTAAGCTGTTCCTGGGTCACGGTGCAGAAGTTTACGAAGGCCAGATCATCGGTATTCACAGTCGTTCTAACGACCTGACCGTAAACTGCCTGACCGGTAAGAAACTGACCAACATGCGTGCGTCCGGTACTGACGAAGCAACGGTTCTGGTTCCACCGATCAAGATGACTCTGGAGCAGGCTCTGGAATTCATCGATGACGACGAACTGGTCGAAGTGACGCCTCTGTCAATTCGTATCCGTAAACGTCACCTGACTGAGAACGATCGTAAACGTGCTATGCGCGGTGCGAAAGAAGACTAATACGGTCAATCCGTAGTAAAAAAGCCGCTGAGAAATCAGCGGCTTTTTTGTTAGAACGAGTACCGTAACCCCAGGCGAATTCGGTACTGCTCGCGGTTGTAATCATTCCATCTGTCCAGCCACTGAAGTTCGAGGTACGGCAGCCAGTTTCTGTCGATCTTATAGCTGAATTTATTGGTGATTTCCCAGTGATGGTCTTTGCCATTTTTGCTGTGATAATCATTCACCCGCTGGAAAAAGTGCGGTTCAAACGTGTAGAAAAACGCATCCGTTACTTTGAAATTCCAGTAGTTGGCAAACTCGTGCGTGTCGTTCTTATCCATCTGACCGTTATAGTCCGGCGTATCGTAATTGTTATGGTTATAGCGATAGCGGAAGGTCAGGTTAAACCAGTCGATGAATTTATAGTTGGTGTCCAGATAGACGGCACCACCCGAACCGGCGCTGCTGTCATTAATCAATCCGCCGGGCTGGAAGGTGAGTTTGTCGGTGGGTTTAAAGAGCGGATACCATCCCTCTATTTCGTTATAGCTGTGCTTCAGCTCATCCCATTTCCCCACGTTATAGGCATTAGTGAACATCAGCCCCGCGCCCATATCAAAGTTATATCCCGCACGCAGGATCACCTCGTGCAGTTCAGAGGCCGTATTGTAAGCTTCGCGGGTTTCGACATAGGCCCCGGCAAATACCGGGCAGGACACAGACGACACGATCAGTACAGTGATGATTCTTTTCATAATTTGTCCATGTATCAGGTACAGAAAGGCCTCCCTCCTGATTAACAGGAAGGACATATTGGCCGGATTTATTGTTATAAAGTGACTGCTGACGCTTTATTGTTGGTGGTTATCTCAGGGGTATTCGCTGATTGTTTTTTCCGTTTTCCAATCTCCTCGATAATAAAGGCGAAGCGCGCTTCGTTGAGTTTATAAAACAGCCCCATGGTCACAGCGGCGACGATTGCCAGACCGCATGGCCAGAGGAAAATAAGCTGACGCAATCCCAGCAGCGTGCCCGCGCTTTGAACGGCATGGGGAACGTAGCCAATCTGGGTCAGCATGATGCCGGGCAGGAAGCCAGCGAGGGCGGCGGATATTTTGCGCGAGAAGGTATAACCGGTGTAAACCGACCCTTCGGCGCGGATGCCGGTTTTCCATTCGCCATAGTCGACGGTATCCGGCACCAGCGCCCAGTTCAGGCTGTTCACAAACGCCGTGCCGAAGAAGGCCATGCAGGAAAACAGCACAAACAGCAGGGAGCTGGTCCCCCAGAAGAAGTTCAGCACGTCACCCACTGCCCACAGTGCCAGCCCACCCAGATACACCGGCTTCTTGCCAAAGCGCTTCACCGCGCCGGGCACCAGAAACACGCCAATCAGAATGCAGCCCATGCTGAAAAAACCCATCCACGACAGCAGATGAAGATCGTTCAGCACGTACTGGGTGTAATAGACCTGAATCGCCAGCTTGATGTTAAACGCGGCGAGGGTACACAGGTTGGCGATGCACAGCACCAGCAGTGGCGGGTTGCGGAAAATCGCGCAGAACGATTTCAGAATGCCGGGCTTATGGTGATCGGGCGTGAGCTCCACGTAGCGTTCTTTCACACCGCTGTAGCACCACCACATGCAGAACAGGCCACCCGTCACAAACACCAGCGCGGCCACCAGATAACCGAGTGAGGGCTGGTGGACGAACAGTGCCTGAATGGGCATAAAGCCCACGGTGCAGAGCAACAGCCCCACCGTCGCGCCGCCCTGACGCCAGGCGGCCAGCTGCGCACGCTCGTTCGGGTTTTTGGTTATGGCCGGAACCATCGCGCCGTAGGAGCAATTCATCAGGCTGTAGCACAGGCCAAACAGCATAAAGAGCACCGTGGCGAGCGCCGTTTTCACCGTCAGGCTAAAGTCGTTGGCCATAAACTGCGCCGTCGCGACCAGCGCCACCGGGACGGAGGCGTAGAGAATGAACGGCCGGAATTTTCCCTTCTTACCGATATTCCGCCGGGAGTCCAGCAGCACGCCGGTCAGCATGTCGGTAAACGCGGTGAAGAATTTCGCCACCAGGAAAATAATGCCGCCATAGAACGCGGGCATGCCCAGTTCATCGGTGTAAAACTTCAGCAAATACAGCGTGCCAATACACAGCATCAGGTTCGAGCCAAAATCGCCCATCCCGTAGGCGCACTTCTCACGCAGGCTCAATTTCAGGGTTAACGGATCAGTATTATCTCTCATGGTCGATCCTCAGAGCGCCCCGCAGGGCGCTCTATCACGTCATTTATGCCGTACGCTTGCGCAGTTCGATCTCTTCGACGATGCGCACATACATCTTCTCGTTGAGGTTGTAGAAGCAGCCCATCGCCACGATGGTGATGACCGCCAGCAGGCTTGGATAGATAAATATCAGCTGCCGCAGCCCTTCAACCGTACCGGCGGATTGCACTACGTTGGGCACATAGCCGATCTGCGTGAGCATGATCCCCGGGAAGAAGCCCGCCAGCGCCTGAGATACCTTGCGGAAGAAGGTAAAGCCGGTATAGACCGTTCCCTCAGAGCGCAAGCCGGTGCGCCACTCGCCGTACTCCACGGTGTCGGAGACCAGCGCCCAGTTCAGGCTGTTCACAAACGCGGAACCGAAGAACGCGAGGCAGGAGAACGCCACAAAGCTCACCGAGCCGCCGCCGAAGAAGTAGTTGAGCAGATCGCCCGCCACCCAAATCATCAGCCCGCTGATGTAGACCTTTTTCTTACCGAAGCGCCGCACCGCGCCGGGCATCATAAAGACGCCGATAAAAATACAGCCCATGCTGAAGAAGCCCATATACGACAGCAGAATCGGGTCGTTCAGCACGTACTGCGTGTAGTAGACCTGGATGGCGAGCTTGACGTTAAAGGCACCCAGCGTGCACAGGTTTGCAATGCACAGGATAAACAGCGGACGGTTCCCGGCGATGGCGCGAAAAGACTGTAACAGCCCCGGCTTTTGCGCCGGATTGGCAGGCTGCATCTCGACGTAACGCTCGGTCACGCCCTTATAGCACCACCACATAAAGAACAGCCCGAACAGCGAGAAGAGGGTGGCGGCAAAGATATAGCCCAGCTGATCGTTGCCTTCAATCAGGTTCATCACCGGGACAAAGCCCACGGTACAGAGCAGCAGGCCGAGCGTGGCACCGCCCTGACGCCATGCGGCCAGCGAGGCGCGCTCGTCCGGGTTTTTGGTAATGGCGGGCACCATCGCGCCGTAAGAACAGTTCATCATGCTGAAGAACAGGCCGTACAGCATAAACAGCACGGTTGCCATCACCGTTTTACCGGTCACCTCAAACGGCGTGCCGACGAAGTTGGCAATCGCCAGCAGCGTCACCGGGAAGGCGGCGTATAGCACGAACGGGCGGAATTTCCCTTTCGGGCCAATCTTGCGCCGGGAGTCGAGCATGATCCCGGTGCCCATATCGGTGAAGGCGGTAAAGAACTTCGCAATCAGGAAGATGATCCCGCCGTAGGTGCCCGGCAGCCCCAGCACGTCGGTGTAAAACTTCAGCAGATACAGCGTGCCGATATCCAGCAGGATGTTAGAGCCGAGATCGCCCATCCCGTAGGCGAGTTTCTCTTTAAACGGCAGGCGCAGGGTTGCCGGATCAGAAGTATGTTGACTCATTATTGTTCTCCGTCTGCCCGCAGGTTTCCCTGCGGGCGAGCCTTATCAGATATGACGTAAGGTGCTAAACAGATCTGCCCATTCACTGTGCTGGCGATAGAAGACCGGTGGCTTGCCGAGTGGGGCATCAACGGTCACGTCACCGCCCTGGCAGCATTCCCCGGTCCACGCATTCACCCAGTTGTCCTGCGGCAGATAGAGCGTCCAGTCCGTGCGCCCCTCTTCGTGAACGGGCGCCACCAGCAGATCGCGGCCAAACAGATACTGGTATTTCAGCGTGTAGGCGCGTGCGTCGTCCTCGTAGTGCAGGAACAGCGGGCGCATCACCGGCAGGCCGCTTTTCGCGTTCTGCGCGACGGCGGCTTTGATATACGGCTTCAGGGTGGTGAAAACGGTGGTCATGCGCGCGAAGTGCGCGATGGTTTCCGCATCGCCGTCGAACTGCCAGTTATCGCCAGGACGGTTACCTTCGTGGGTGCGCATCATCGGCGTGAAGGCGTTAAAATCGCACCAGCGCAGCAGCAACTCTTTACTGCGCTTCATCTCGAACAGGGTGGTATAGCCGCCGATGTCGCTGTGGTGCAGGCCATGCCCGGTCATCGCCAGAGACAGCGCCGCAGGCACCACGGATGCCAGACCGTCGTCCAGGCTCCAGTCGACGTTCTGATCTCCCGCCCACATCATCACCGAGTGCTTCTGGCTGCCGGTGTAGCCTGCGCGCATAAAGAACAGGATCTCGCCAAGTTTGCCGGCCTCCTCCAGCGCCTCGTAGTTACATTTGGCCCACAGGGCTGGCCACGCGTTGTGCATGATCTCTGCGCTAACGCCGTTGTGCAGGAACGTGTCAGTCGGCAGATATTCCCCGAAATCGGCCATCCAGCCGCCGCAACCCAGTTCGATCAGGTTCTTTTTGATGACCTCTTTGTACCAGTCGTAGGCTTCAGGATTGGTCAGGTCGATGACGCCCGCATAGAACTCGCCAAACTCGACGTGGTAGTCCTTGCCGTCGGCATTTTTAGTCAGATAGCCGCGTTTCGCTGCTTCTTCGCAGAGATCTTTATCGCTGGCGACGTACGGGTTGATGTAGGAGAGGAACTGCACGCCTTCCTGTTTCCATTGTGGAATACGCTCGTCAAGCTGTGGGTACAGCTCGCTGTTCCACTTCCAGTTCCACATCACGCGTTTGCCGAAGGAGGTCATGCGAATGCCGGACCAGTCCTGCGCCCAGATGCCGTTCACCTTCACGCCCCCTTTGCGCATGACGTCGAGCTTCTGCTGACAGACCTCGGTGCCGCCCTGAATACCCAGCGTCACGCCGTCGTAAACCCAGTCTGGCAGTTCAGGCTGACGCCCCAGCAGTCCGGTGAGTTTTTCCAGCAGACCGACGTAGGTTTCCGCACAGTCGAAGCGCAACGTGGCGGTATCTTCCCAGAACGCCAGTTCGTGGAAGTCCGGCGCGCTGAAGTCAAAATTCATGTAGCAGCTGTTGTCCACGTGGCAGTAGTACTTCTGGGTGCTCACGAAGGTAGGCTGTGGGAAGAAGGTCCAGTAGTAATCGCCGCCTGCGTTCTCTTTGCAGTCGGCCTGCCAGGTCACGTAGGTTTGCTTGTTACGGCCCACGCCTTGTTCGCTGGTCCACAGCGGGAACGGCTTGCCGCGCAGATCGAAATAAGAGAACTGCTCGCCGCAGCCGTAAATGTGATCTTCTGGCTGAGCCGCCAGCCGCAGCCAGATGCGGTTATGGCGGGTGGCATCGTTTTTAAGCTTCATCTCCAGGCGGCCTTCGCCATCCACGCCCACCAGCAGCGTCGCGCTGACCGCATCGCCACGGGTAAAGCGGATCGCCCAGCCCGCGCTTTGCTGCGTGACGGTTGCGTCCGTCAGCGCGATCTTTTCGTTCAGTTTGTCCTTGATGCTGAAATTGCCGCGAAACATCTCAATATCGGCGACGCCTTCACCGATCCACAGGCAGGGCGCATCCGCGGTATGGGACAAAATCAGGCGGTTTTCCCAGTGCAGGGTGAAACCCCTTTCGTTATTTTTCAGGTCAATATTGTGTAGGGTACGCATAAAAACTCCGTCTTTTATTATTTGGCCAGGCAGTCCAGCAAACCGGCGGCCGTTGCCGGGGCTAAGCCCGGTGCCAGCGGCAAACGTGGGATCACCAGGCAGTGCAGCAGATGGTAAATATCCTGCTTGCCGTCCCAGACTTTGGTTGTCACTTCGTTATGGGTATCCAGCTCCTGCCACCAGGAACCGTTCTCGTAATCCATCAGGTACTTAATGCAGTAATCCCACCACTTCTGATACCAGGCTTCATACTGTGCTTCGCCGGTTACGGTGTAGAGTGCGTAAGCCGTGCCCATCGCCTCGACGATAGGCCAGCGCACGCGTTCACGGACAATAGGCTTACCATCCCAGCCTACGGAGTAGACGAAACCATCGGCCCCGTCCGGTGCCCAGGCGTCGCGGATGGTGGCATGGAACAGTCCTTTCGCATCTTCCAGCAGCCACTCCGGCGGGGTTTCAAAACGGGCTTCCAGCGCGGCGCGCAGGTGCAACATCAGGCGGCCCCACTCGATCCAGTGGCCCGGGGTGCCGCCGTAGGCGCGGAAACGGTGGGCAGGATTGTCGATGTTGTAATCGCGGATCGGGTTCCAGTCGGTGTCGAAATGCTCGTTAACGCGGTAATCACCCTTGCGCGCCACGTCGTGAATAATCACCGAGGCGATGCGCAGGGCGCGGTCGAGCCACTTGCGGTCGTGCGTGACGTCATAGACGATCAGGAACGCTTCAACGGCATGCATGTTGGCGTTGCCGCCGCGATAATCCTCGGTTTTGCTAAAGGCCTCGTCCCAGGATTCGAGGCACATTTGTTCTTCCTCGCTCCAGAAATAGCGCTCGATCACCTCAATCGCATCGTCCAGCAGTCTGCGCGCCTGCGGATGGCCGGTGGTCACGGCGCTCGCCGCGCCCAGCAGCACGAAGAAATGCTGATAGCCCTGCTTGGAGGCGTCGATCACGCCTTCATCGTTCACACAGGCGTACCAGCCGCCGTGCTGTTTGTCGCGCAGCGGGCCGTTGAGGGCATTAATGCCGTGCTCAACCAGGGCATACGCCCCGGGACGCCCCATATTGGCGGCCACCGCATACACGTGCAGCATGCGGGCGGTGATCCACAGATGCGTACCCATATCGCTACGCACCTGGCCGTTATTGCCCAGCCAGCCAAAGCCGGTCGGCACGGCGGCGTTTTTACCGAAATCGAAAATACGGTCGGTCTCTTGTTCGAGCCAGCGGTTATGGCTCAGGGTGTTAAACCATTTCATGTTCGGGTCCTTTCTTAGCGGCGAGCTATCATTTCGTCGACGATCTCACCCAAACGCTGCAGTTTTGGCACAGAGACGTCGCGTAGCATCATTTCAGTATCCGGCAGCCCCACCACGGAGGACCACACGGCGCGACCGGCTAAAAAGCCTGAAGCCCCCGCCTGCATGGCAACCTGCACCGCGCGCGGGAAGAGCTTGTCATCCACGCCGGAAGAGAGGATCACCCACGGCATATTGATTTCCGCGTTCAGCTTTTGCGAGGCGGCCAGCAGTTCCTGCTGCGTACCTTTACCGAACAGCGGCATCTCCACTTTGTAGAGGTCGGCACCGCTATCGCCCAGCTCTCTGGCGGCGTCGATAATCGCCTGCTCGCGGTTGAACGCGGCACCGCGACGCGGCGGACGCACCACCGGTTCGATAATGCTAAGCAGTCCGTTGCTATGGCACAGCGTATTGAACGCCTTCACCATCTCCAGACGTTGCTGCGGATCTTCATCGCTGCGCCACAGCACCAGCAGCTTCAGCGCCTTGCCGCCATCGCGTTTTACTGCCTGCGCGTCGATGTTTTTGTCGATCACCACGCTATCGACCGGAATACCGTTGCCCGGTATAAACTCGTCCGCTGCCACAATCATCGCGCAGCTTTTGGCGACGGCCTGCTGCTCGACGATCTGGCGATAGCAGAACTGCTGGTCAACCAGAATAGCGGAGGCATACGGCGACAGGATTTTGGCCGCGTTAACCTTAAAATCCGTGAGGTGCTGGTCGGTTACCGGCACCGGCGCGCCTGCCGCAGCAAACATCAGGCGCATCGCTTCGCGCTGGTCCACGGCCAGCATGGCAAAACCGCCGGAAGGTCGGGTGATATCTTTCAGGGTGTACATCGTCATTCCTCAGTCCTTTTCGTATCAGTGTGATTTTTTCAGCCCGGCAGATGCGCGAACCTGTTCAAGAATGGCCGTCCAGTCTTCGCGCCCGCGCCCGGCGGCGCGAGCCTGGTTGTAAACTTCACGGGAAGCCGCGCCGAGCGGCATGGGAACGTGGAGCTGGTTGGCCACGTCCAGGGCGATCCCCAGATCTTTATGCGCAAGGTCGATCATGAAGGCGGGTGAAAGATCCCCTTTCAGCACCTTGTTCGGCCATGAGGTCGTGAAGTGGCCTTTGCCTGCCGGCGTGCCGCTCATGACCTTGAGCGCCACGTCGAAGGAGAGGCCGAGCGCTTCGCACAGTACGGCCGCCTCTGCTGAAAGCGCGTTCAGGGCGATGCTCATGTAGTTATTGATAAGCTTCACGCGGATGCCCATGCCCGGCCCGCCAGCGTTGATCAGCTCATTGCCCATCGCCATTAATACCGGCGTGGCGCGCTCAACCTGCTGCGCCGTGCCGCCTGCCAGCAGAAGTAACGTACCGGCGATGGCATGGTCAGACGTTCGTCCGACGGGGACGTCCATCAGGCTGAAGCCGCGCTCCGCCATGTCACGGATCAGCGCGTCAGTTTGCAGTGGATGAATGGTGGACATATCGATCACCAGCGCGTCGCGGGATAACCCTTCGCAAACGCCGTGCTCACCAAACAGTACGCTGCGCACCAGGTCGCCGTTGGGCAGCATGGTAATGACGAATTCGGCATCCGCAGCGGCCTGCGCTGGCGTCGCCACTGCCTGTGCGCCACTCTCCACCAGCGTCTGAACGGCCTGCGGGTTCACATCAAAGACCTGAAGCCGGTGACCTTGTTTCAGCAGATTCTTCGCCATTGGCGCGCCCATCTGCCCTAAACCGATAAATGCGATTGCTGACATGCCTTTCTCCTGTCACATCGTGTCAATTTTTGCGCGTTTGTGTTGTCTGTTTTTGATCGTATTTGTAATTTATAGTCAAAAAATTGACAGGGGTCACTTTTTAAACATTTGATGAAATTAAAATGGCAGCATCAGAAATCGCACAAGGAATCACCATGACTCGCATCGTTTGTATCGGCATTACCGTGCTGGATCGCATCTGGTATCTCGATGATTTACCAAGAGAAGGTGGGAAATATGTCGCAAAAGATTATACGGAAGTGGGCGGTGGCCCGGCGGCAACTGCGGCGGTGGCAGCAGCGAAACTGGGGGCTGAGGTGGACTTTATTGGCCGCGTGGGTGACGACGAGACCGGAAGACGCCTGCTCGCGGAGCTGGAATCCCTGGGGGTGAATACCCGCTACACGCGCGTGTTTAAAGGGGCCCGATCGTCACAATCCGCAGTGCTGGTGGACGCCAGCGGGGAGCGCGTGATTGCGAACTACCCCAGCCCCGATCTTCCCGCTGAGGCTGACTGGCTGCAAGACGTCGACTTCTCACAATGGGATATCGTATTAGCAGACGTGCGCTGGCATGACGGGGCAAAACAGGCGTTTATCCGTGCTCGCCAGCAGGGCGTACCCACCTTACTTGATGCGGATGTCACTCCGCAGGACATCGCGGAACTGATCGCCCTAAGCGATCATGCCGCCTTCTCCGCGCCGGGACTGCGGCGTTTAACGCAGCTGGATGAAGCTGAAGACGCGCTGAAAAAAGCACAAATGCTCACAAATGGACATGTGTACGTTACGCAGGGGCGAGACGGTTGCTTCTGGCTGGAAAGCGGCAGGTTATGTCATCAGCCTGGCTTTGAGGTCGAGGTGGTTGATACCACGGGGGCGGGCGACGTTTTCCACGGTGCGCTGGCGGTCAGTCTGGCGCAGCAAGCGTCCGCCGTTGACGCCGTACGTTTTGCCAGCGCCGTCGCCGCCCTGAAATGCACCAGGCCCGGCGGGCGTGCGGGTATACCCGACTGTGATCAAACCCGCTCTTTTTTGTCACTTTTTGTATAAAATGCGGGGCGTGATGGTTTTCAGAGGACAGCCCATGAGTCTTACCGAACTTACCGGCAACCCGCGTCACGATCAGCTGCTGACGCTGATTGCCGATCGCGGCTATATGAATATTGATGAACTGGCGCAGCTGCTGGATGTGTCCACACAAACGGTACGACGGGATATCCGTAAGCTCAGCGAGCAGGGACTCATAACGCGTCATCATGGCGGTGCGGGCAGGGCGTCCAGCGTGGTGAACACGGCATTCGAGCAGCGTGAAGTTTCGCTCACCGAAGAGAAGCGGGCGATTGCCGAGGCGATTGCGGACTACATTCCCGATGGCTCGACCATCTTTATCACCATCGGGACGACGGTGGAGCATGTTGCCCGGGCGCTGCTCAATCACAACCATTTGCGCATTATCACCAACAGCCTGCGGGTGGCGCACATTCTCTATAAAAACCCGCGCTTTGAAGTGATGGTCCCCGGCGGCACGCTGCGCCCGCATAACGGCGGCATTATCGGCCCGGCGGCGACGGCGTTTGTATCCGGCTTCCGGGCGGACTATCTCGTGACCAGCGTAGGGGCGATTGAGCACGACGGTGCGATGATGGAGTTTGACGTCAATGAAGCCAGCGTGGTGAAAACCATGATGGCTCACTCGCGCCATATTTTACTGGCAGCCGATCATACGAAGTACAGCGCTTCCGCCGCCGTAGAAATTGGCAACGTGGCGCAGGCCACGGCGCTATTCACGGATGAGCTTCCCGGCTCGGCGCTGCAAAATCTCCTCATATCCAGCAAAGTGGAAGTAGTTGAAGTCAGTTCAGGAGAAGAACAGCAGGCTGGCTGACCTTTTTATGGCCCGATATCTCTCTTCGGGCCATTCCTTTCTTTAAGCTGAATCTCGCACATAGCCAAACCTTCTCTTTCCCGCTACAGTTATTTTTCCACGGCGAGCAGGAGATAAACATGCTTTATATCTTTGATTTAGGAAATGTAATCGTCGATATCGATTTTAATCGCGTGCTGGGCGCATGGAGCGACTTTAGCCGTGTTCCGCTGGCGACGTTAAAGCAGAATTTCGCGATGGGCGAAACCTTTCATCAGCATGAACGCGGTGAAATGAGTGACGAAGAATTCGCAGAGCGTTTCTGCCAGGATATGGGGCTGTCGTTAAGCTATGAGCAGTTTTCGCACGGCTGGCAGGCGGTATTTGTCGCGATCCGTCCGGAAGTGATCGACATCATGCACAAACTGCGCGAGCAGGGGCACCGAGTGGTTGTCCTGTCGAATACTAACCGCCTGCACACCACGTTCTGGCCTGAAGAATACCCTGAAGTTAAGGCAGCGGCAGATAAAATCTATCTCTCGCAGGAGATGGGTATGCGCAAGCCCGAAGCGCGGATATATCAGGCCGTTTTGCAGGCAGAAGGTTTCACTGCCGCCGATGCCGTCTTTTTCGACGACAATGCCGATAATATAGAGGGAGCTAACCAGTTAGGTATCACGTCAATTCTGGTGACCGGAAAAGAGACGATACCCAACTACTTTGCGAAGCAGTTATGTTAAAAACCGTTCATCAAAAAGCCACGCATCATACGCGCCCGCTGAGAGCCTGGCTAAAACTGCTCTGGCACCGCATTGATGAGGACAACATGACCACGCTGGCGGGAAACCTCGCGTACGTGTCGTTGCTCTCATTAGTGCCGCTGGTGGCGGTGATCTTTGCGCTATTTTCCGCCTTTCCGATGTTTGCGGACGTCAGCCTGCAGCTTCGCCATTTCGTGTTTGCGAATTTCATTCCTGCCACCGGGGATGTTATCCAGAACTACATCGAGCAGTTCGTTGCCAACTCCAACAAGATGACGGCGGTGGGGGCGTGCGGGCTGATTGTCACTGCGCTGCTGCTGATGTATGCCATTGATAGCGCACTGAACACAATCTGGCGGAGTAAAAAAGCGCGGCCAAAAGTCTACTCTTTTGCCGTGTACTGGATGATCCTCACGCTCGGCCCGCTGCTGGCCGGGGCGAGCCTTGCCATCAGCTCTTACCTTCTGTCATTGCGCTGGGCGAGTGATTTAAACGGCGTTATTGATAATGTGCTTCGCATCTTTCCGCTGATCCTGTCATGGCTTTCGTTCTGGCTGCTCTATAGCGTCGTACCGACCACGCGCGTACCAAACCGCGATGCGGTAGTGGGGGCGCTGGTGGCGGCCGTGCTTTTTGAGCTGGGTAAAAAAGGGTTTGCCCTTTACATCACCATGTTTCCGTCCTATCAGCTGATTTACGGCGTGCTGGCGGTGATCCCCATTTTGTTTGTCTGGGTCTACTGGACCTGGTGTATCGTCTTGCTTGGTGCCGAAATAACTGTCACTCTCGGCGTATACCGCGAACTTAAAAAAGCAGCAGCAGCTGAAAAACAACAAGAAGCAGACCAACCATGATTGCATTGATACAGCGCGTAACCCGTGCCAGCGTCACCGTGGAGGGAGAGGTGACGGGTGAAATTGGCCCAGGACTTTTGGTGTTGTTAGGTGTCGAAAAGGATGATGACGAACAAAAAGCTAACCGCTTATGCGAGCGGGTGCTGGGTTACCGCATTTTCAGCGATGCGGAAGGCAAGATGAACCTGAACGTCCAGCAGGCGGGTGGCAGCGTGCTGGTGGTGTCCCAGTTTACGCTGGCAGCGGATACCGAGCGCGGCATGCGCCCGAGTTTCTCGAAAGGCGCCGCGCCGGATCGTGCAGAAGCACTTTACGAATACTTTGTTGAGCGTTGTCGCCAGCAGGAAATGCATACGCAAACCGGACGATTCGCTGCAGATATGCAGGTTTCGCTGGTGAACGATGGCCCCGTCACATTCTGGCTCCAGGTATGAGCCAACTGGCGGCGTGGCCGCGGGTAACAAGAGAGAGTACAGCTATGTATCACCTTCGAGTACCGCAAACGGAAGAAGAGTTAGAAGCCTATTACCAGTTCCGCTGGGAAATGCTGCGCAAGCCATTACATCAACCGAAAGGCTCTGAGCGCGACGCCTGGGACGCAATGGCCCATCACCAGATGGTGATGGACGAGGAGGGCAATCTCGTCGCCGTCGGGCGTCTGTATATCAATGCCGATAACGAAGCATCTATTCGCTTTATGGCGGTTCACCCTTCCGTACAGGACAAAGGGCTGGGGACGCTAATGGCAATGACCCTGGAGTCCGTCGCCCGCCAGGAAGGCGTTAAGCGCGTCACCTGTAGCGCCCGCGAAGATGCCGTGGAGTTTTTTGCCAAACTCGGTTTTGTAAATCAGGGGGAAATCACCGCCCCGCAAACCACGCCGATTCGTCATTTTTTGATGATCAAACCCATTGCCACTCTGGACGACATTCTGCATCGCGCAGACTGGTGCGGTCAGTTACAGCAAGCCTGGTATGAACATATCCCTCTGAGTGAAAAGATGGGCGTGCGCATCCAGCAGTACACCGGGCAAAAATTCATTACCACCATGCCGGAAATCGGCAACCAGAACCCTCACCACACCCTGTTTGCTGGCAGCCTGTTTTCTCTGGCAACGCTCACCGGCTGGGGGCTGATCTGGCTGATGCTGCGCGAGCGCCATCTTGGCGGCACCATCATTCTGGCCGATGCCCATATTCGTTACAGCGCGCCAATCAGCGGCAAACCGAGCGCGGTGGCTGACCTTGGCGCACTGGGCGGCGACCTTGATCGTCTGGCGCGTGGCCGCAAAGCGCGTGTACAGATGCAGGTTGAGCTGTTTGGCGATGAAACCCCGGGCGCGGTTTTTGAAGGAACTTACATCGTTCTCCCTGCGAAGCCGTATGGCGCGTATGAAGAGGGGGGAAATGAAGAGGAGTAGCGCAGTTAAAAGAGAGTTATCTTTTTAGAAGATAACTCTCATGTTGTATTAAAAATAAATCTATTGATGGCGTAATTGCCATCCAGATCGGCGTTCGAACCTTCATAGACGAGCGTATAGTTAATCCTTGTTGTCGTAATAAAAGATGTGTTGTCAATTGCATTTTTAATTCTCTACTTTTCAAATAAAACCCAAATTGTAATTAAGGAAAGCTAAATGGTGTTTAGCTATTGCATCAATTATTATTGCAACATTTATGTACTAATGACTCGTTATGAATTTGTAATAAAATGAATAAATACTACAGCTTTGAACGAAACAAATCCTGGCTCGTAATTATATTATTATTGAGTTTTTTGCTTTTGGGTTGTTTTCTTGCCTATATCATTTGGGTGAGCATGATTTCAATGAGAACTGTTCTAATGAACTCTGTTCCAGAATGGTTAACGTATATAACGATAGGCTCTATTTTTGGTCTCATATTCTCCGGGAGAGCTACCTATTATAGACCTATTGGTAAAACATCAAATTATGTCATTGAACGTTTTTGGGTGGGGTTTAGTTGTGGCTTTATTCTTTCATTAGGGATTTATGATGTTTTCGTGTTTATGTCGAAGGGAAACGTTATTACATACGAAGCGGCTTATGAAATAACATATCCTGGCCCAAGAATGGGGCGGTTTGGTCATTGTGAAGCAGGGTTGTGGTTTAAGGACTATAACACAAAGCGTTGGATTCAATTGTGTACAAATAAAAAAGCACTTCAAGCAGCGGGTGAACCAGGAGCAGATGCTGTAAGGGTTAGTGCTCATTCAAATGAAATAGGGTCTTATATAATTGATTACAACTTCATAAAATCCAAGAGTTAATTAAGAAACCACAACTCCATATATTCACTCTGAAATAATAAATCCACGTTAAATTAAAGGAGAGAAAAACATCTCTCAACGGGAAATGGTTGTCGAATGCAGTTTTATTGATTGTATGCTGGTTAAAATCCGCGTGATGAAGGATTGTATCATGATCACGCCACAGCATACACGCGAACTATGGGGTTGCCTGGATGGTATGAGCGTAGTGAATATAAATAAACAAAAAGTGACTAACTGGCTGAAGACGTTTCCCGGAGTGCTGAATGATTTGGGGGATGTGCCGGTGATCAGACGGGATAAGTGACAGTTAAAAGAGAGAGCCCGGCGCGGTGGCCGTGATTTTTTATTACTTTTTTTCTTGGCGGTAATAAATCCACCAACAACCACATCCAAAAATGAATCCACCAAAGGATGTACCTTTAATTAGTTTCATAAAACCAGGTAGATAAACATCAATAGGAATGTCTTGAGTAATTAAAAGGTAAATTCTTGCAGAAAAATAGGTTAGTAAAGCAACAATATTAGCTGTCACAACAAATGCGAACGTGAGGAAAAACCATAGTAAAAACCACTTCTTCGATGTCATTTTATTCTTTCCTTAATCCTTATTATAATGAGGTATTACAGCCTGTTGTATTATTTTCTCGAGTCGCTTCGCATTTATTAAACGTTTCCCATAATGCAGTGCTGTATCTTTATCCATAGCGGTATAATGGCCGCAGGAAAAGTCAGTGATACAGGCTGTGAATAATATGTAATGAACGTGAAACGGTAAGAGCGCGGTATAAAGGTGCGCCAACACCTTTATACCGCTGACCACAAACAACTAAGCAGGAGTTGATTATGGCTGCGAAGAATTCTATGCCAGAGCGGGCTGTTGCCCAAACAGAAGTTGCAGTATCTGAGAATAATGTAGAAATTCGCGAGCAGGTGCACAAAAAGAACCCGCGTGCGCTTCACGGGGAACGCACCGGGTCTGAACGTGTTTACGCCAGAGGGGGATCAGGCTCTGCCTGCTGCGAACTTTATACCCGAATGGATCGCAATTATTTGCCGCTGGCGGGCGAGCGGCTGTCCCGCGTCGGATTTCGTAGCGGGATGGCGGTAAAGATCCGTGTTATGCCGGACTGTATTGTGATTGCGCCGCAAAATACCCGCGAGTTATGGGGGTGCCTGAAAGGGTTAAGTATCACGCATATCAATAAATTGAAGGTGAAAAAGTGGCTGAGAGAATTTCCGGGGACGCTGAACGACACTGGCGATCTGCCGGTGATTAAACGCGATCGTTATGATTGTCTGATCCGCAGCGAGTGATTGTTAAAAGATCCCGGCTCAGTGGCCGGGATCGTGGTTCAGGATTTTGGATCGGAAGGGGGGGATTTTCGGGCTTTGCGCTCGTCCAGTTTGGCGAAGAGCCATGACCTGAAAGCTGCTGCCGTTCCAGCAATAACGCTTGCAACCAAAACATGCTTGATATCTGATTGTTCAATATCTACTTCATGACTAATGATTAGTTTTACAATTATCAAAGCCAGAGAGAAAAAAATTAAACAACAAAAAACCATGTATGCAATGCTTAAGAACAGTAAAGCTACGGTAGTGTTATTTTTTCTTTTCATTAATTTCATCCTTAACTACATTACTAATAAATTCACCTCCCACGGTACCGATAATATCACCTACAGGGGCTGCGCTCGGACCTAATACAGGGGAAAATACTGGTGGTGCAATAATATTAACTGCCGTACCAAACGCCCAACCTGCGCCCGTGCCAGTTAATGCACCTTTATCCAGCCCATCAGTGAATAGTGAACCACCCAGTGCGATCCCGGCATTAGCCCAAATCCCACGACCCGGAGCTAGTGCACCAGTTGCTCCCGCTGAAATACTTCCCTTATAATCCCAGTTCTTGTTCTCGTTACCTGGACGGCTCAGGTCAAACCACTGGTAGCTTCCATTAGCAATTTCTCCTATTATTGCGCCACTAACAACGTTACCTACTGACGCCGCTGGTCCCAGATACCAGGCTCCCGCAATCATCACACCATCCTGATATCCTTCCACAATTGCTTTAGCGATATTCGCGCCTTCCGGTAAATCACCGTTTGCCAGTTTTTCCAGTCCGGCCTGCTTCTCCTTCGGAGACAGACCATTCTCTTCTGCATACTGGTTCCACGACTGTGCTGCCAGGCCGTAATCCATCATACCCTGTCCGAAACTGCTCGGATTAAGCGCATTATTCTCAACCACCGTCTTCCCGGACTGCGCCCCGGCGATGGCGCTTGCCGTACCGTCTCCCGCAACGCCGCCTGCTATCCCTGCGGCAAGAGTCGCCAGCGCGCTGATGGTCTGCTTTTCACTTTCACTCAGCGCAGCAACATCCTTCCCGTACATCTCCAGCGCAATACCACCCGCCAGCTCCCCGACCGCTGCTCCAGCCGCACCCGCCAGCGCGTCTTTCCCCTGCATCGCGGCCAGCACCGCATTCGCCACCGCGTGGGCGGCGGCTTTTTCCATCGTATCGTCCAGCCCGGAACGGTGGCCGATAATCTCCGCCACGTACGGTGCCGCCGCTCCGGCCAGCGCGGCGGTCATGTCGCCGCCCGCCAGACCCTGAGCGGCAGCGGTAGCCGCCTGGATGGCGCGCTGCATGTCGCTGCCCGTGCCGTACTGTTCAATTGCCGTGCGTCCGGCCTGGTCGGCTATCTCCTGAGGGGTAGGGTTGCTCTTGCCCTCAGCCCTCAGCTTCTCCTCTGCGGCGCGGAGCGCTGCCGGGTCGTTCATGGCCTCCTGTTTCGCGATTTCACCCTGCGTGCGGGCGATATCCGCCACCTGGCTGCCGATTTCCCCGATAAGCTGCGCCTCCTCCATCCTGCGCTGCTCTTTCTCCTTATCGAAAATGGTGTCGATGCTGCCGTTGGCATTCGCCGTGTCGCGGCTCAGGTCCGCCACGTCCTGCGTCTGATGCTCCTTATCGCGAACCACCACCGTGCCGTTTTCAATGGCCGCACGCGTGGTGCCCTCCGCGCTGCCGCTGCTGTCCGCCCCGACCAGCAGGTTGCTCGCCATATTCCCGGTGAACTGCCCCGCGATGCTGCCGCCGGTGCTGATGCCCGCGCTCTGGTGCTCCACGTCGTATTCAGTGGTATTGTGGATATCCCGCCAGCCGAGCGTCCCGGTGTCGAGGCGGTTGTTATCCGCCGTGGCGGTGGAGGCGATAACCGCGCCGTCGAGCTGCGTGTGGCCGCCGACGTTGATGTCGAACCCGCCGGAGCCTGCGAAGATACCGCTCTGCTCCTTCACGGAGACGTAGTCGCTGTTCATGCTGTCGCGGCTGTAGTTAACGCTGGCCGAGCCGCTCATGGTGCCGAAGGTAAAGCTGCCGCCCGCGCTGGCGTTTTGCTGTTTGCTGTCGTAACGGTCGGTGTCCTGTTCACTGGTAATGGTCAGGTTACGCCCGATATCGGCCAGGACGCTCTCCCCGCTGACCTGTGCCCCGGTGAGATTCGTATCGCGCCCGCTGACGATTGTGAGCGTATCCCCTGCGTTAACCGTGGTTTCGGTGCGGGTGGTGCCGTTGCCGCGCTCGGTTCCTTTGCCGCTGTTCACGCTGGCGGAGACGGAGATGCCCGCGCCACCGGAGCCGTAGCCGATACCGACGCCCGCGCTGCCGCCGTGGCTCTCGTTTTGGCCGTCGAGCGTGGAGGTGTTCAGTGCGGAAATCAGGTTCACGTCCCGGCTGGCCTGTAGCCACAGGTCGTTCTGCGCATCAAGCTGGCTGCCGTGAACCAGCAGGTCGCCGTCGGTTGCCACCACGGTGAGGTTATTCCCGGCGGTGAGGCTGCTGCCTTTTGCGGTGGCCTGCGTGCTGGTCCGGGTGGATTTTGACGACTGGCTGCCGTAAGAGAGGCTGATGCCGACGGTGTTGTCGTTGCCCTTCTGGTTGCCGGTGGCCTGGTCGAGCATGACGGACTGCGCGCCCTGTCCGAGGGTCAGGGCGCCTTTCACCGCCTGCAGGGCGGCGAGGCGGTCGTTATCGGTCTCCCTGGCCTGCTTCAGGGTGCTCACGCTGCTGTCGAGAGCACCACCCGCCGCGCCGGAGAGCGCAAGGGTCAGACCGGAAGATTTTTGCTCCACGGTGTGGGTCTGCGTGCCGCTCTCCGTGGCGGCGGTGATGCTGACGTTTTTCCCGGCGAGCGTCATATCCTGCGCGGCAATCAGGTCCGAGCCGTGGACGCTCAGGTCATTGCCCGCGCTCAGCGTGACGCTGCCGTTCACGGAGCCAATGGTGCTGCCGCGATGGGTGGTGTCCTGTGCGGTGTCGGTGACCTTCAGGCTCTGGCTGCCGTAGCTGACACCGATGCCGCCCGTGCCGGAGAAGCCGGATTTTTTCTCCTGCCGCTGATGACTCTCCTGGCTGTGCTCCTCCGCCGTGGTCACGGTCAGGCTGTTGCCTGCCGCCAGCCGGACATCGTTATCGCCCACGATATCGCTGCCCTGCACCCGCAGGTTATTGCCCGCCTGCAGGGTGACGCTGTCGCCGCTGAACAGGGCTCCCTGTGCGGTCTCACTGTTCACCACATCGTGCGTGGTCACGGTTTTTTTCGACAGCGCGCCGCTGCTGCCGGTGGACTGATGGTGCGACTCAAACATGCTGCTGTCAGTGGCGGCGGTGACGGCGATGTCGCGCCCCGCGCTGACGGCGAGGCTGCTGTCCGCCTCCACTGTTGCGGCCTGCGCATTCACGTCGCGTCCGGCCATCATCAGGATATCGCCTCCGCTGGCCACCTCACTGCCAACCTGTTGAGTGGTGGACTGCTTCAGCCAGTTATTTTTATCCCACGTCAGGTTATCGCTGGCGGAGGTGGTGACGGTGGTGAGGTTCAGATCCCGCCCGGCACTGAGCACCGTCTGGCTGCCACTGCCGTTGTTAACGACCTGCGCGCCGGTCAGGGTGAGATCGCGCCCGGCGTTCAGCACCAGCTTACCGTCATCGCCCTGGACGTATATCCCCGCCACGCGCTCTACGGTGGTGCGCTCAAAACTGTTTTTCCCGCCGCTGCTCTGTGCGCTGCGGGTGGTGGTGGTGAGGCTGATGTCGCGCCCGGCCGTGGCCAGTACGGCATTTTTGCCCGAGATCGTGCCGCCGGTGTTGTTGATGTCCGTGCGGGCGAACAGGCTGACGTCAGCCCCCTGTATCGTTCCTGCTTTGTTGATGATGTTGTCGGCGCTGAGCTGCACCGCGTCACGCCCGTGCAGGGTGCCGCTGTTGACCAGGTCGCGGTTCAGGTTCATCACCAGATTCTGGCCCCCCATTAGCGCGCCGGAGCCGTCGATGTCGCCAGGCTGTACTCGAACATACACCTGCGGCACCATCACCGTCTGCCAGCTGCCGTCGGCAAGCTGAACGCGGGTGTTGACCAGCCAGACCATGTCCTCCGTCAGCAGGCTCATCTGTTCGGCGGTGAGCGCCACGCCAGGGACAAGCTGATGCGTCTGCCCGAAAGCAATGCCCGCATCCATCAATGCCCTGAACTGGGTCTCATCGTCGCGGTAGTCGCCCAGGTAGCGGCCGCCGGTGAGGGCGATGATCTGCTCGCGTACCAGGCGCTGCTCGTAATAGCCGTCGCCAAGGCGCTTGTGCACGTTATCCGGATCTGTCGTGAACGCATTCTGCATATAATCACTGCCGAGCCACGTCTTGTTGTTGGTAAAGCGTGGATCGGTTTCGATCAGGTAATGCGCATCCGGATCCGGCAGGGTGTTAAACAGGCTGCTGTCCGGCAGACGGATGTCCGGCCCTGCGGCACGTACCACCACGCCCTGCGCATCGCTGGCGGGCGTTTCAATCCATTTGCCAGGCGCATTGCCGGAGGGCAGGGCAGGGGAACCCGGTGAGGTGGTGTCCACACCTACCGCCAGGCTACCCGTCCCGCTGAGCGTGGCATCTGTTTTGTGGGCGCTGGCGGGGGAAAGGGTCATGCCGCTGCCATCGGCCTGGCTGTTGCCTTCCATTTTGCCCGGCGACAGGGTGATCGACTGGATAACCACAGGCGGGGCGTAGTCCGAGGTGCTTTTTCCCTGCGAGTCGCCACCCTTTCTGGATTTACGGCTGTAGTGTGTGACCGAGCCTGCATCGGTGATCCATCGGCTGCCTTCCGGCATCACGTTATCCACCGAATCGGCGAAGATCCCGAGCGTTCCCCCCGCCACAATCTGGCTTTTATCGTTCAGAACCTGATTTGCCGTAATCAGCATATTGCCGCCGGCGAGGATTTTGCCCGGGTCACTTTCGGCAATCACCTCTTCTTCAATGGTACGGGTGTAGGTGTACTCGTAAAAGTTGTCGTTGTTGGCCCCGGTATCGTCCGGGGTGTTGAGGTTAAGCAGGTGGTCGGCCGAGTTGTGGTCGACGAACACGCCGTCAGCATCCGCATCCCAGCGGGTGGGCGATCCCTTTTGCTGGTACTCGTGGATCTGCTCCGTGGAGATGAGCGCCACTTCGGTGCTGAAATGGTCGTTGATGTTGTTGAGCTGGCCGATGGAGAGCGCCATGTCGCCCGCGGACTCAATGGTCGCGCTGTGGTTGTTGAGGGTTTGCGCCTGCCCGATGGCGAAGCCGTTGTCGTCCACGCGCCCGCCGATGGCCATCGCCCCGTCGCTGTAGATCAGCGCGTGGTCGCGGTTGTTGATTGTCTGTGCCCCGATGTCCACGCGCTGGCGTCCGGCGAGGGTCGCTGCCGTTCCGTCCTGGGCGAGGTTATTGAGCGTTATCGCCTGAATCGACAGATGATCGCCGTAGATGCGGCCGGTACCCGCGTTCGTTAAGGTTTCGGCACGCAGCCACGTCTGGCTGCCGTCGATAAGACCGTAATTACTCAGACTTGAGGAGAGGGTCAACCAGGTCGCGCCGGCGGCAATCTCGCCGGACGCGGCATTGAACAGACTGGCGGCGCTGAGATCCAGTTTTGCGCCCGCCAGCAGGTTACCGCTGTTGGTCACGCTGCCCGGCGTGGTGAAGGTCATGCTGCCGTTGGCAATCACATCACCCGCGTTGTTAAAACTCTGCTGCGTGTGAATCGTCATATCGCCGAGCGACAGAAGCTGACCGTCTCCGGTTAGCGCGTCGGCTTCAAGCGTGACGTTCTCCCCGCCAATAACGACCCCGTCAGCGTTGAGAAGCCGCAAAGCCGCGCCGCTCAGCGACAGCGCCCCCTCGGCGGACAGCTCACCCTGCGTGTTATCCAGGGTTCCGGAATTGGCGATCGATAACGTATTGCCTGCCCGCGTTGTTCCCAGAGTGTTATCGAACTGCTGGCTGTTGATTTTCACATCCAGCCCTTCAATACCCTTATCTTCAGCCTGCGTATTGCGATTGATCAGCGAGGCCGCGTTGAGCGTCACCGTTGCGCCACTGCGTATCAGGCCCAGCGTGTTGTCGATCGCCCCCGTTACGGCGTTCACCGCCAGTTCACCGAGAGACTGGATCTGCCCGTCCTGGTTATCAAGACGATTGAGGTTGAGGGTCATCTGCTGCTCACCCACCAGACGCCCGCCGGAACGGTTATCCAGCGAGGTGGCCCGCAGCGTGAACTCCCCTTTTGCGCCCAGCGTGCCGTTCTGGTTGTTCAGCGCGGCGGTGGCGAGCTGCATGTCCGCCAGGCTGTAAATCGTCCCCTCGCGGTTATCCAGCTGCCAGCCGTGCGTATCAAGAACGAGCCCGCTTCCCTGAATGACCCCCTGACGGTTGTCGGTATCGCTGCGCGTGGCAAGCGTCAGCGTATCCAGGGCATACAGCGTCCCGGCGATGTTGCTAAAGCGCGCGGCGTCCAGCGTGGCCCGTTTTTCGGCGAGAAGTACGCCCGCATCATTTTGCAGATCGGTCGTGGTTATGCTCAGGTTTCCCTGGCTAACGATGCCGCCCGTGTCCCCGCTGTTGCGGTTGCTGATACCGTCAACGGCCAGCGTGAGATCCCCTCCGCTCTGGACCAGCCCGCTGCTGTCGTTGTCCAGACGCTGTGCCGTGACGGCAAGATTGCCCTGGGCGACAATCATCCCTTTCTGGTTGGCGATCCGGGAGGCGTCTATCCGCGCATCTTCACCGGATACCAGTGTGCCTTGCGTATTTTCCAGCGACCCCACATGCAGATTCAGCGAACCTGTGGCGCTCAGGGTACCGTTGCGGTTGTCCACGTCCGCGGCCGTTACGACGGTTTCTTTCGCGCTGGCCAGCATGCCGTGCTGATTGCTGATGCTGCCGGCGTTGACGTTCAGGGTGCCAAAGCTGACGATGCCGCCGGTCGTCAGGGTCGTGTTGTTTGACAGGCGGTTCCCGTGAGTGTCGACGATCATGTCCGCCCCGGACTGAATTAACCCTTCGTCGTTGTTCAACCCGGCGCTGTCGAGCGTCAGGTTATCGTGGGCGGCAATTGTCCCGCCGACGTTAGCCAGCGCGTTGCGGCTGGTTAGCGCGACGCGGCCGTGTTCCGCGCTGATAAAGCCGCTGCTGTTGTTGAGAGTGTCGGCGCTCATGCTGATGCTGCCTGCTGCTGCCAGTTCACCCTCGCGGTTGTCCGTCAGGCCAGCCGTTTTTATCGTCAGGGCGCTGCCGGTATCGGCGGCAACGATCTGGCCTTTACGGTTATCCAGCGACGCGGCGTTGACGCTTACCGTGGCGTTGGCGGCAATCATGCCTTCGCGGTTATCAATGCCGTCCTGATGGTTCAGCGTCAGACCCCGCGTGCCGCTCTGGCTTATCTGGCCTTTCTGATTTTGCAGGCGTTTTGCCGTGAGCGTGAGCTGGTCGGCGGCGAGCAGGCCGCTGCTGTTATCCAGCGTGCCGGTTGCCGTGGCGCTGAGTGTGTCATTCGCGATGACTTCCGCACCGGCGGTGCTGAGGTCGCCTTGTCCGGCGTTAAGGGTAATGGCGTTGGCCTGCGTCACGCTGCCTGATGCATCCAACCCCTGTCCCGTGGACCTGATGTTGCCACCCGCCACATTCAGTCCATGCATCTCAAGTTTGCCGCTGGCGTTGAGCGTCAGATCGCCGTCGCGGCCTGTGGTGCCATCGGGCTGCACGCCTGCCGCCAGCGTGCCGGTGCTGGCAATCGTTTTGCCCGTCAGGCTGACGTTGCGCTGTGCAGCGAGGGAGCCGCTGTTTTGTATGGCGTCGGTGCCAGAAAGGGCGACGTCAGCGGAAGACCAGACCGTGCCGCTATTCTCAATACGCCCGTCGGCGGAGAGGGTGACCGTCCCTGCTTCCGCGCCGATATTGCCCGCGTTGCGCACGCCGACGCCTTTTTCCGTCCCGATCAGACGGATTTTCCCGGCGTACATGCCGCCGACCTGGGAGACATCCAGCGCCATGACGGGTTTTGCCGCACCGTTATCCGCAAGGGCGGTCACCTTTTCATGCGCCGCATCCACCGTGTTGCGCCCGGTAGTGACGCGTAAATCCTGCGCGTGAATCGCCGCATTCACCTGAACCGCCCGGGCGATGATATCGGTGTGCGCCTGCCCGGAGGTATCCAGCCCGTTGCCGTTCACGGTAATCTCACCGCGCTCCACCTGATACCCGGTTATCCGGCCATCCTGCATCTGCGCGGTACCGGTCGTCAGCGTGGCGCGCCCGGCGTTGATAAAGCCGCAGCCGTCACAGGTAATGCCCGACGGGCTGGCAATGATCACGTCGGCCTTTTGTCCAGCCACCTCAATGTAGCCGTTGAGCTGGCTCGGGTTGCGTGCGTTCACCTCGTTGAGGATGACTTTAGCCTCGCCTTTCGCCAGCCACGGGTTGGCGGTCACCATTCCGCCGAGTTCGGTTGAGGTATTTTTATGGGCGTTATTGAGGATGGCCCCGTCCCGGCCAACGTCGAACTGACTGTAGGTGTTGCGGGACACGCCGCCTGCAGACGGGGTCTGGATATTCACCTGCGTCGTGCCGTTAGCGGTGCTGATCACGGTGGGCTGCTGTTTACCGGGCGCGGAGGCGTCCGCCACAATCCCGGCGGCCTGCACCGTGACGGCACCAGAGGCCAGCCACAGCGCAAGGCTGAGTGCGCCGACGCGACAGACAAGACGCTGAAGCGCGTGCCCGATCCCGGAGGAAGACGATCCGCCCGAACAGCCGCGCGCCAGCTCGGAAACGACCATCAGCATGCCGCGGGCTTTATTAAAGACGATACGGTACAGACGTTTATTCATGGTGAAATCCTTTTTATTTTTGTCCGTGCAGCGGGTGCGTGTGTTTCCAGTTCAGCAGCGCTTCGCGCGTGACCTGCCTGCCATAAAACGTTTTGATACGACGGCCTTTCTCATTGCCGCGATGCCACAGAAAGCGCGCAACGTGATGCGGAAAAATCTCCTCGCGTACCAGGCGAAACAGGGCTTCCGCGTGCCCAAAGGGGGCAATAAAATCGCGAAACCACATCCGATCGCCGTTACACCAGTCTTCTTCCGGCAGGACGACCGTCTCCTGGGTGAGATAGCGGCGTTCGGCTTCTTCGCTCATCCATGCCCAGCTCAGGAAAAAGATCGGGCGTCCTTTCTCCTCTATCAGCACGTACTGCTGGCGTTTAATGATGGGCAAGAGCACCACGGGCAGGACGTGCAGCGGCGCGTCACGGTGGTTGAGGGAATGCATCCAGAGCCAGACCGACGCGCCCAGCACTTCGGCTTCACTTAGCGCGACGTCCTCGAGCTGCGGACAATGAACCGTCAATTCGCCATAGCGCATACTCAGAAATCCATGTTGAGGTTGAAGCCGAAGGTTGCCGGGCTGGTTTTAAAACCGTCCGGGTGGGAGAACGGCACGCCCGCGAAGGCGTCGTATCCCACTTTCCAGAGCGCACCGCGCAAGCCCGCCGCGCCACCCGCAAGATGGTTGCCCGCCAGGTATTCCGTACCGTTGCCAGCGACCTCGCCATAGTCGGCAGCCAGATAGAGCTCGGTTCCGGCAAGCGGGGTCTGCCAGGAGAGATCGTTTCGAACCAGCCAGCCGCGATCGGCGTTGAGCGTGCGTTCGCCGTCGAAGCCGCGCACCGTCCAGCGCCCGCCGATGGCGAACTGATCCTGTGAAGTGAGCGGCGTGTTGCTGGTCTGACGCTGCCAGGCTACGTCGTAACGCAAGTGCTGCGTGCTGAGTGCGAACGGCAGGCTCAGGCGTGCGTTGGTGCGAAGAATTCGGCCCAGCGCGGTGGCTTCATCGAACGTTTCTTCGGGGGCTGGCTGGGCGCCAAACCATCGCGTGCCGCGCTGGTAGCTGATGCCAGCATCAACCGTGGCGGGGCCGATATAGTGGCGATGCTGAAGCCCGGCCTTCCATGAAGAGACGTGGCGGCGCTGAACTTCCACTTCCGTGTCGTTGATGTAGTTTTTCGTTGTCCGGCTCTCCACGTCCCAGGTGAACGTGGTTTTTTGGGCGCTGCTGCGATGCAGAACCCGGCTGGCCTGCGCCACCAGACTCTGGCTTTTGCCGCTGTAACGAATGTCTCCGTTTAGTCCCGCCACGGTCTGGTGATAGTGGTAATCGCTGCCGGTAACGGAAAATGCCCACCAGCCCACGGGAACAGACCAGTGGGCGCTGAGGTTTTGGTTGCCTTTTTCCGGCCCGGTTTGCAGGTCATGGTTCATGGAAAACCAGAAGAGATCGCTCAGCGCCAGCGGGTTATCCAGCGACAGCGTTAGCCCACCCTGATAGCGGCCCGTTGACGACGAGCCAGAATCATCAAGCGACAGGCCAAGCCGCCAGAATTTGCTCTGCTGGCGGGTTATCACGATATCGCTCTCACCCGGCTGTTCAGCCGGAACGATATCCATCTCAACCTGGACGGTGGGCAGGCGCTGGAGGTTCTCCAGACCCTGCTCGATATCCCGCAGGTCGAGCAGATTACCGTCATGTGCCGGGAAGGCGCTGTAAAGCCATAACCCGCGACGGCTGTTATCGGTCAATGTGACGTGGCGTATTTTCCCCGGAATAACGGCCAGCGCTAAATGGCCGCTTTTTAAATCCTGAGCGGGAGCCAGCACGCGTGCGGTTGTCCAGCCGTGGGCGATCAGCCGGTTTTGCAGCAGGCTCATCACGTGGTTGATACCCCGTGCGCCGAGGCACTTCCCGACGGCCTGATTCGCGATGCGCTGCAGCGGTACCCAGTGCGGGAGGGCGTTATGCCCCGTCAGCGTCACGTCATGGATGGTGAAGCAGGGCGTTTCGGCGGCAAATTCGCCGCTTTCGTTACGTGTTGCCGGAGATTGCAGCCGAACGTCAGGCGCCTGGGGCGTCAGTTGGTTTTCCAGCGCCTGCTGACGCTGCTGTTGCAGGATAAATGGTTCATCACCCGGTGCGGCGCTGGCACCCGATGAAAGGCTGAGAACAGCACAGATAAAAAAGCCGGTGCGCTTCGTTGCGACTGGTCGAAATTCCCTTTTCAACATTTTCCCTTACAAAATGTAATGTTTTCTTGCAAGGGATCGTGACGAAGTCACAGCGACTTTTCTACGCGTAGCGGCTAAATAAAATCTGAAAGTGGGGGAAAGTACGGAAGCGGATTAAAGCGGGTATGACTGGCCGGGCAAGCTTGCGCCGCCCGGCACGGTTACGGGAGATTACTCCCCTTCACCCGGGAACAGGAACGGGTTGATTGAGCTGCGGGCGAAGCCCTCCTGCTCCATTTTGGCGTCCAGAATCAGCGAGGCGAGATCGTCGGCTACCGCTTCGACTTTCGGGTCTTTTTCCTGATACAGAATCTTCAGGTAGGTCCCACAGTCGCCGCAGCTTTCAGCTTTCACTGCCGCTTCTTCATTTTCCAGCGACCAGTAGTTGAGATCGCGGGTCTGCTCGCAGTTGCTGCACTTCACGCGCACGACGTGCCATTCGGTTTCGCACAGGTTGCAGTGCAGGTAGCGCAGCCCCTGGGTGGTGCCAATCTGTACCATGCTGGAGACCGGCATGGAACCGCACACCGGGCAGAACTGGCGCGCTTCACCGTACTCGGCGCGGGCTTTGCCGGGGATCAGGCTTGCCATCTGCGCCCAGTAGAGCGACAGTGCCGCCCAGATAAACGGCGCTTTATCACTGCTGACCTGCGAGAAGTCGGAAGCAAACAGCGCACTCGCCATCTCTTCCAGCTCCTGTTCGGACGCTTTTTCCAGGTTCTCAATGACCGCTAGCGCAGTACCGCTCATTTCGGGCTTCAGCTCGGCAATCAGCGAATGCAGCAGCTTGTGCCAGTGCTTGTCGCGCGGCAGGACGTGAATATCCAGCGGCGGCTTGCCCTGCTCATTGGCTTCTTTGATGCGCGCAGTCAGGTCCATTTGCAGTGGGTGGTCGTACAGCACCACTTCCTGCGCGTGGGCGACAAGCGCAGCAAAACGCAGAAAATCGCCCAGCGGGTTGTTCTCTGCCAGCTCGCGCAGACGCTCTGCGCGGCGGTTGTAGAGGTTCTTGAGTCTGGGGAATAACAACGGCGGAATATACTCCGCCGTACGTTTCTCGCTCGACCCCAGCTCATCTTGCGGGATTATGCGAATACTCATTCAGATGACTTTTCCTGTTTCTGGCGGACTTCACGGTACCAGCGCGGGTGATGTTTCTTCGCCCACGTACTGGTTACCCAGCCTTCCACCATCGCGGTAATGGTGCCTTTCACCCAGAGGGCGGCGTAAATATGCACCATGATAACCACAATTAGCGCCACTGCGGCAAATGAATGCAGCATCAGCGCGAATCGGATCACCGGGATTGAGAAAGCAGGCGCAAAATACGGACGCCAGATGATCACGCCGCTGACCAGCAACAGGACCAGGAAGATAATCGCCGCCCAGAATACGCATTTCTGACCGAAGTTATAACGCCCGGTATCACCTACTTCCTCGTTGACGACGATCTTACGAATATTCTTCGCCCAAAAGATATCATCCCGATTGATTAGGTTATGGTGCCAGTAGCGGAAAAACATGATGATGAACGACGCGAACATGATGACGCCAACAAACGGGTGCAGTATACGCGCCAGTTGTGGTGTCCCCATGATCTGCATCAGCCAGTTGAAGGAGGGGAAGAAGAACCCCAGCCCGCTTATCGCCGCCAGCATGAAGCAGAAGGCGGTGACCCAGTGGTTGATGCGTTCCGGCGCGGTGTAGCGCACGATGGTGTCACGTTTTCTCATTTGCGCACCTCGTCTTTCTCTTCATGCAGGTTGTCGTCTTCCTCTTCCGCACGGTTCGGACCGACGCCGACGTAGTGGAAGATGCTCGCTGCGAAGGTGGCAGCAAAACCTACCGCGGCCAGCGGTTTCCAGATGCCTTTCCAGAACTTCACGGTGGCGCTGATTTCCGGGTTCTCCGGCAGGCCGTGATACAGATTCGGCTTGTCGGCGTGGTGCAGCACATACATCACATGCGTACCACCAACACCGGCCGGATCGTACAGGCCCGCATTGTCGTAACCACGGGTTTTCAGCTCGCCCACGCGCTCTGCCGCCAGCGTTTTCATATCCTCTTTAGAGCCAAAGTGGATAGCGCCGGTTGGGCAGGTCTTCACGCAAGCGGGCTCCTGGCCGACAGTGACGCGGTCAACGCACAGCGTGCATTTGTAGACGCGGTTGTCTTCCGGATTCAGGCGCGGTACGTCGAACGGACAGCCCGCAATGCAGTAGCCGCAGCCGATGCACTGCTCGGACTGGAAGTCGACGATGCCGTTGGCATACTGAATGATAGCCCCTTCTGACGGACATGCCTTCAGGCAGCCCGGATCCGCGCAGTGCATACAGCCATCTTTGCGGATAAGCCATTCCAGTTTGTCGTTCTGCTCCACTTCCGAGAAACGCATCACCGTCCAGGACTTGGCGGTCAGGTCCGCAGGGTTGTCGTACACCCCCACGTTGTGACCCACTTCGTCACGCAGATCGTTCCACTCAGAGCAGGCCACCTGACAGGCTTTACAGCCGATACAGGTGGTCACGTCGATAAGTTTCGCCACTTCCTGCTGATGGTCCCGCGCCTGAGGCGCGGGCGTGAAACCGTTAGTCGCGGAACGACGGATAATGTCTTGAGATTGATAAGCCATAAGTCGTCTCCGTTACACCTTTTCCACGTTCACGAGGAAGGCCTTAAACTCCGGCGTCTGCGTGTTCGCATCACCGACGAACGGCGTCAGGGTATTCGCAATGAACCCTTTCTTCGCCACGCCCTCATAACCCCAGTGAATTGGGATACCGATGGTATCCACCTGCTGACCATGAACGTTCAGCGTGCGAATACGCTTGGTCACCACCGCCTTGGCTTTAATGTAGCCGCGGTTAGAGGAGACCTTCACGGTATCGCCATGAGCGATGCCGAGCTTGTTCGCCAGCTTCTCGCCGATCTCCACAAACTGCTCCGGCTGCGCGATGGCGTTAAGCAGCGCGTGCTTGGTCCAGTAGTGGAAGTGCTCGGTCAGACGATAGGTGGTGCCCACGTACGGGAACTTGTCTTTTTTACCCAGCGCTTCAAAGTCGCCCTTGAAGATACGCGCTGCCGGGTTAGAGACCACGTTCGGGTGCAGCGGGTTAGTGCCCAGCGGCGTCTCAAACGGCTCGTAGTGTTCCGGGAACGGCCCTTCTGCCATCTTATCAATGGCAAACAGACGTCCCATCCCTTCAGGCTGCATGATAAACGGTCCGACATCGCTGCCTGGTGCGGCAGTGCTGTAGTCCGGAATATCCACGCCGCCCCATTTCGCGCCGTCCCACTTCAGAAGCTGACGCTTCGGATCCCACGGGTTGCCCTGCGGGTCAGCGGAGGCACGGTTATAGAGGATGCGACGGTTAAGCGGCCACGCCCACGCCCAGCCCAGCGTATTGCCGAGGCCCGACGGGTCGGCGTTGTCGCGGTTGGCCATCTGGTTGCCTTTCGGCGTCCAGCTACCAGCGAAGATCCAACACCCGCTTGACGTGGTACCGTCATCGCGCAGATGGGCGAAGGTACTGAGCTGATCGCCTTTCTTCGCCAGCACGGTGCCGGTGGCCGGGTCGATAACATCCGCCAGCGCCTTACCGTTGCTCTCCATCGCCACTTCTTCCGGCGCAGGATTTTCAGGCGTCGAGTAGTTCCAGGTCATGTTCAACACCGGTTCCGGGTTCGCGCCACCTTCAGCCGCGTACATCTTGCGCAGGCGTAAGAAAATACCGGCCAGGATCTCGCCGTCGTTCATGGCGATGCCCGGGGCGTCCGCACCTTTCCAGTGCCACTGCAGCCAGCGGCCGGAGTTGACAATAGACCCGTTCTCTTCCGCGAAGCAGGTGGATGGCAGACGGAACACTTCGGTCTGAATCTTCGACGGATCGACGTCGTTCGATTCGCCGTGGTTCTGCCAGAAGGTCGAGGTTTCAGTATTGAGCGGGTCAATCGTCACCAGGAACTTCAGTTTCGACAGGGACTCAACAACCTTGTTCTTGTTCGGGAACGAGGCCACCGGGTTAAAGCCCTGGCAGATATAGCCGTTGACCTGACCCTGATGCATCATCTCGAAGTACTGAAGCACGTCGTAGCCTTTGTCCCACTTCGGCAGCCAGTCAAAGCCCCAGCTGTTTTCCGCCGTCGCCTTGTCGCCGTAGAAGGCTTTCATCAGCGAGACGAAGAACTTCGGATAGTTGCCCCAGTAGTTCACCTGGCCTTCGAGCAGCGGTTTTGGCGTGCTGGCCGTCAGGTAGGTTTGCAGGTCGGTTTGTTTCTCGCTTGGCAGGTTCATATAACCTGTCAGGCTTTGAGACAGCAGGCCGAGGTCGGTCAGACCCTGAATGTTGGAGTGACCGCGCAGGGCGTTCACGCCGCCGCCTGCCATGCCCATGTTGCCGAGCAGGAGCTGAACCATCGCCATGGTACGGATGTTCTGCGCACCGATGGAGTGTTGCGTCCAGCCGAGGGCGTAGAGGAACGACGCGGTTTTATCTTTCGCGCTGGTTTCGGCTATCAGCTCGCACACCTTCAGGAAGTCCGCCTTCGGCGTACCACAGATGTTTTCAACCACCTCCGGCGTATAGCGGGAGACGTGCTCTTTCAGCAGGTTCCACACGCAGCGCGGGTGTTGCAGGGTGGTATCGCGTTTCGCAAAGCCTTTCTCATCCAGCTCGTAGTTCCAGCTGGTTTTGTCGTACTTGCGTTTTTCGGCGTCGTAACCGCTGAACAGGCCATCTTCGAAGTGGTAATCCTCACGCACGATCAGGCTGGCGTTGGTATAGGCTTCGGTATATTCGCGGTTGTATTTTTCGTTGGTCATCAGGTACAGCAATACGCCTGACAGGAAAGTGATGTCAGTACCTGAACGAATAGGGGTGTAGAAATCCGCCACTGACGCTGTACGCGTGAAGCGGGGATCGATCACAATCAGTTTCGCACCGTTGTGGATTTTGGCTTCCATCGCCCAGCGGAACCCGACAGGGTGCGCTTCAGCGGCGTTACCGCCCATCACCACAATAAGGTTGGCGTTCTTGATGTCGACCCAGTGGTTGGTCATCGCACCGCGACCAAATGTTGGAGCAAGACTTGCTACCGTTGGTCCGTGTCAGACACGCGCCTGGTTGTCGACCGCGAGCATACCGAGTGCGCGCGTAAATTTCTGGGTTAAATAGCCGGTTTCATTACTGGACGCTGAAGCACACAGCATCCCAGTGGAGAGCCAGCGGTTGACCGTCACGCCGTCGGCGTTCTTCTCAATGAAGTTCGCATCACGGTCTTCTTTAATATGTTTAGCGATGCGGTCAAACGCCTCTTCCCAGCTGATTTGCTGCCATTTGTCGGAGCCAGGCGCACGATATTCAGGGAACTTCAGGCGGCTTTCAGAGTGGATAAAGTCCACCAGACCGGCCCCTTTCGGACACAGCGCGCCGCGGTTGACCGGGTGATCCGGGTCACCTTCGATATGGAAAATAGATGCTTTGGCGTTTTTAGCACCGTCGCCGAGGCTATACATTAACAGCCCGCAACCGACAGAGCAGTACGTACAGGTATTACGGGTTTCACGGGTGCGCAGCAGTTTATACTGCCGCGTTTCCGCCAGCGCGACGCCGGGCGCAAAGCCCAGTGCTGCTGCCGTTGTGCCTGCCATACCGCCAGCGCAGATCTTAAAGAACTGCCTTCTGCTGACCTGCATGGGTCACTCCTTGTTTCGACATTGCTTACATATGTAGTTTTGACTTCGCGGTTGAAGAATGACCGCAAAGGAAAAAATTTGCGTTAATCCCTCATTTCTCCGAGGGATATCATCAGAATACCACAATGTCGGTACACCTGTTCTAATGGCGTTAATACAAAGTGAACGTATTATCACCATGTTGATTATAAAGTGTGATACAGATCACGCTATTGCTTCTGCATGTTAAAGCGGTGTAGCGCTGGCCGGGTTGCACCCCTTCTAAATGAGTAGGAGAATGATTGTCGAAAAGTTGATCCATACTATGCGTAAGGCCTGTTGTTTATGCTGCAATAGCAGGCTCACCTCCGTGGTTGTTCAGGAATACCGCTGTGTCTAAACAAAACCGTGCTACCCACTCGTCGCCACTGCCTGCAGGCATTGTGGAACTGTCGGTACGCAGACCGCCCCACATTACCCACGCCACGCCCGATTTGCTGGCGGAAGAAGTGCCTGTTGCACTTGTTTACAACGGTATTTCGCATGTGGTGATGATGGCTTCGCCGAAAGATCTCGACCTGTTCGCCATTGGCTTTTCTCTCTCGGAAGGCATTATTGCGCATCCGCAGGAGATCTACGGGATGGACGTGGTGAAGGCTTGTAACGGTCTTGAAGTGCAAATCGAACTCTCCAGCCGTCGCTTTATGGGGTTGAAAGAGCGCCGCCGCGCGCTGGCCGGACGCACCGGCTGCGGCGTGTGTGGCGTTGAGCAGCTCAATGATATCGGCAAGCCCGTTGCGCCACTGCCGTTTACCCAGACATTCAATCTGGCACACCTTGATCATGCGCTTGAGCATCTCAACGACGTACAGCCCATCGGCCAGTTAAGCGGTTGTACGCATGCGGCGGCGTGGGTGTTGCCGTCGGGCGATATTGCCGGAGGGCATGAAGACGTGGGCCGCCATGTCGCGCTGGATAAGCTGCTGGGACGCCGGGCGCGAGAAAGCGAGGTCTGGCAACAGGGCGCGGCGCTTGTTTCCAGCCGTGCAAGTTATGAGATGGTGCAAAAGTCCGCAATGTGCGGTGTGGAAATCCTGTTTGCGGTATCGGCGGCCACAACGCTGGCGGTGGAAGTGGCGGAGCGCTGCAACCTGACGCTGGTCGGGTTCTGCAAGCCGGGAAGGGCAACAATCTATACCCATCCGCAGCGATTAATAGTTGATCAATAATTTTGAATGTTTCAGGCAAAACCTTCCGCTTTTAGTTGTTCGGGATGAGGTCTAGTATTTATCTCATCAAGGCACGGTGCCTTACCAAAACAACTTAACGAAAGGATTTATATCATGAAAAGCATCAAAACTTTTGTCGCTGTAATCGCTCTGGCTGCTTCTTTCGGTTCTTTCGCTGCACAGACTGTGACCGCAACCGCCTCTACCATCGACGGTGCAGAAGCTAAAATCGCGGCGCAGGCTCAGGAAGCGGGTGCATCATCCTACAAAATTACCCAGGCATTCACGGGTAACCGCGTACACATGACTGCTGAACTGAATAAATAAGCCAGTCACACCGTCGAAAGAGCGCCCCCGGGGCGCTTTTTTATTTTTTCTCTTTTTTAACAATATCTTTTCTTTCCTGAACCTCTACCAGGGAATAAAAAGGCGCGACGTTTTTACAGGTCAGACGCCAGATCCCGTAATCCCGCTTTTTTGGCGTAAACACGCGATAATTACCTTCACCTACCATCATAAAGCGCGCATTGGGATAGTCGTTGAGAATTCGATATTCATTGTTACAGTAAAACGTATCCCGAGTGTCGTAATCGATTGTCACATTGAGGACGTATTCAAGCACCCGGCTGGTATTGACGTTATAGGCAATAAAGAAGATATAGCCAGCGCAGAAAAGGGGGGCAGAAATCGCCATGACGTTAAACTGGACCGATGAATTCTGCAACAAGGGAAGCGCCATCGTGAATAGCAGAAATACCATGGAAAAGAATAAGGTGCAGAAGATTAAAAAGAACCCAAACGACGTAATTTTATTGAAAGTCGCCTCGTAGGTGACATCCGTGACGTCCATAAAGACCTTTCGCGCCAGTATGTAGCAGATGAAGGAAATTAACAGCCATACACCACGTGTAAGGGTGAAAGCCTTTTTCGCAATTTTCTTTCTGTCATCATCCACGGCGTCCAGATAGAGGGTGATGGAATAGTAGATACATCCCACCGTCCCGATCGCGAGCGTGACGGGTAGCTCCAGGCCATTTCCGGCGAAATATTTAAATGCCACGCACGATGTTAAAAACAGCAGAGAAGACATCAGCGTCGAGCCCGCTATTTTTTTGTATTCACCCCATTCCATTTGGGACAGCTGCAACAGCGTGAGGGGTTTTATGCGTGAGGAAATGATGATAGCGCAGGCTATCAGCATGGCCATCCAGACGAAGACGGGCATCGCTTTACTGTTAAAGGGCGTTATGACAAAAATGGCGCCCGCATAAGCGATAAAATGGACGGCAGTACTATGTCTGATGAGGAATGAGGGTTGTTTTCTGCTTTGCATCGGCGTTTTTCTCCCTGAAAAAGGCTGACGTTCAGGACATCAGGAAACAGATATCAGCGCAATGCATAACGTTTTTTTTGAGTTCAGTAATTTTGAATGATAATAGCAAATCCTTCCGCTTTTAGTTGTTCGGGATGAGGTCTAGTATTTATCTCATCAAGGCGCAGTGCCTTACCAAAACAACTTAACGAAAGGGTTTATATCATGAAAAGCATCAAAAATTTTGTCGCTGTAATCGCTCTGGCTGCTTCTTTCGGTTCTTTCGCTGCACAGACTGTGACCGCAACCGCCTCTACCATTGACGGTGCAGAAGCTAAAATCGCGGCACAGGCTCAGGAAGCGGGTGCATCATCCTACAAAATTACCCAGGCATTCACGGGTAACCGCGTACACATGACTGCTGAACTGAATAAATAAGCCAGTCACACCGTCGAAAGAGCGCCCCCGGGGCGCTTTTTTAGTTTATGCCCGCCACGCGCAGTAGCGCCGTCACTACTGCCGCCGCGATGATCACCACAATCAATGGCATTTTTCGCCACGCCAGAAATACCGCAAACGCCACGCCCAGCACGCGCGCCATCCCGGCGAAATGTTCCCCTTCATAAAATGTGGTCGCCAGTGCCACAGAAAACAGCAACACCGTTGCCGCATCTGACAGCAGTGCCTGAGATCGTTCAGAGAGTGCCAGTCGGTTGCCGAGTTTTGCTCCGCCGAGACGCATCAAATAGGTTCCCGCAGACAAAATGGCGATGCCGAGAATAAAAATCGTCATATTTTCCATTATTTCTTCCTCGCAGCGAGACCGAGTAAAGAGAGCAGCACCGGTAATCCCACCGGGGCAAACGGTACGGCAGCCAGGGATAGCACGGCACCGCTACAGGCGCGGATTAACGTGGTACGGTTTTTAAACGCGGGAACCACTAACGCCAGCAGAATGGCCGGAAAGACCGCATCCAGCCCGATGGTTTCCGGGGCCGGGAGCAGCTTACCGACCATGGCGCCCAGCAAGGCGCCCACCGGCCAGATAATTGCCACGCCTAAACCACATAACCAGTACGCCGCCTTACGCTGCTCGGGCGTTTTTTGCGACAGGCCAAACACCACGCTTTCGTCATTCATAATGTGGCAGCCCAACAGGCTCAGGCCGCGCTTGCCTACCAGTTCACGCACCGTCACGCCAAACGGCACATGGCGTGCGTTGACCAGCAAACCGGCTGCCGCCGCCGCCAGAGGGTTACCGCCGCTGGCCACAATGCCGATAAACATAAATTCCGATGCGCCCGCGAGGACGGTGAGCGAGAGAACAAACGGCACCCAAAGCGGGAAACCGTAGGCCATCGCCAGTGAGCCGTAAGACATCCCGACCACGCCGACCGCGAGGCAAACCAGGATGATTGCTTTTATCGTGTCGCCTTTCAGGCAGGAGAGATGATGCTTCATACAATTTTAGCCATATCGAACGTGTATCCATTATAATGAACGCAACAGAACTGTTTTTCAAGACGAACGATTCGTTCGATTTATAGAACAAAAGGGCCGTTATATGACGCAGCCAATTAGCGTAATCGCCAAAAGCCTGGTGCGAGAACGCCTGCGAACCGGGCTTTCACTGGCGGAAATTGCCCGCCGTGCCGGGATCGCTAAATCCACGCTTTCCCAGCTGGAATCCGGCAACGGCAACCCCAGCCTGGAGACGCTGTGGTCGCTCTGCGTGGCGCTTGATATTCCCTTCGCCCGTTTGCTGGAGCCACAGTTGCCGAGCACGCAGGTGATCCGCCGTGGTGAAGGAACGAAAGTGGTTGCCGGACAGGCAAACTATGAAGCCATACTGCTGGCTGCGTGCCCGCCAGGCGCGCGACGGGATGTCTATCTCCTGATGACCCAGCCGGGTGCAGACCGCATTTCTCAGCCGCATTCGCCTGGCTCGGTAGAACATATTATCGTCATGCAGGGAAGGGCCCTGGTCGGCCTGCTGGATGCGGCAGAGGAGCTCGCCGCCGGGGATTACATCTGTTACCCCGCCGACCAGCCGCACATTTTTAAGGCGCTGGAGCCAGACACGCATGCGTTGCTGGTGGCGGAACAAAATTAACGTAGATACGGAAAATCATGTCGCTTAAAGCCATTGCCAAAGAGCTGGGACTCTCCATTACGACCGTCAGCCGCGCCCTCAACGGCTATGACGACGTCTCTGCTGAGACGCGCGCCCGCGTGGAAGCCGAGGCTCAGCGCCGTGGTTACCGACCTAACACCTTCGCCCGTCGCCTGAAGATGGGCAAAATTGACGCGGTCGGGCTGGTGTTTCCCGTACATCCTGTTCCGCTCAATAACAGCGTATTTATGGACATGGTCGGCGAAATTAGCCACGAACTGGCGCGACATGAGATCGACTTACTGCTCATTGCCGATGACGATCTGGCGGATAAGCACAGCTATATGCGCATGGTACAGAGCCGGCGCGTCGACGCGCTGATTGTGGCGCATACGCTGGATCGCGATCCGCGGCTTGAGCAGCTGCAGGCCGCCGGGTTCCCTTTCCTGGCGCTTGGGCGCAGCCAGCTGCCGCAGCCTTACGCGTGGTTTGATTTCGATAACTATGCCGGTACGTACAATGCTACCCGCTGGCTGATTGAGAAAGGCCATCAGCGTATTGCGCTGCTCGGCGAAAGCAATAATCAGGCATTTATCACCCAGCGCCGTCAGGGCTATCTGGACGCTCTGCGGGAAGCCGGGCTTTCCAGCGAATGGCTGCGCGCCATGCCGCCGTCGCGCCGCGTGGGATATGCCACCACGAAAGAACTGCTTGCCCTGCCGCAACCGCCCACGGCGATCATTACTGACTGCAACACCCACGGCGACGGGGCGGCGATGGCGCTCGAACAGCTGGGGCGTTTATCCGGCGACAACGCCGTGTCGCTGGTGGTCTACGACGGACTGCCGCAGGACAGTATCGTCGATACCGACGTGGCGTCGGTGATCCAGTCCACCCGTCAGGGTGTCGGAAAACAGATTGCCGACATGGTCCGCCGGCTAATTAACGGCGACGATATTGCGCAGCTTCAGGTGCTCTGGCAACCGGAATTCTCCCCCGGCCAGACGGCCTGAATATCTCCATTTTCTAAACCCGATCACAAAACCGAAACGTTTTGGTTTGTATCCGAAACGTTTCGGATCAAAACTCAAGGCATCCCATGACAGGAGATGTCTGATGCAAGATTCTATTTTACGACTTGAAAGCGCGACGGTAGATGTGGTGATAAAAACGCGCCCGTTCGCCGAAATTATTTACTGGGGGCCGCATCTTCAGTACTTTTCGCCACAAAATGCTGAAACCCTTTCCCGGCCCGTTGCTAACGGCAGGCTGGATGTCGATTCTCCGGTTACGCTGATGGCTGAACTCGGGCATGGCCTGTTTGGCTCGCCGGGTATTGAGGGGCACCGACAGGGGCTGGACGGTTCCCCGGTATTCAGAACTACGCGGGTACAGCAGGAATTAAACACCCTGACGATTACCGCTGAAGATGACTATGCGGGCCTGCGTCTGACCAGCGAGCTGGCGCTGGACGACAGCGGCGTGCTGGTGGTTCGTCACGGTTTAACGAACCTGAAAGCACGTCCCTGGCAGGTTGACCGCTTTGCCGTCACGCTGCCGGTGGCCGAGCGCGCCCGGGAGGTGATGGCCTTCCACGGACGCTGGATCAGAGAGTTCCAGCCGCACCGCGTAAACCTTGAGCACGACAGCGTTGTGATTGAAAACCGCCGGGGTAAAACCTCCCACGAACACTTTCCTGCACTGATAGCCGGTACGCCATCGTTCAGCGAAATGCAGGGTGACGTCTGGGGCGTGCATCTGGGCTGGAGCGGGAACCATCGCCTGCGCGCGGAAGCGAAAACCGACGGTCGCCGTTATATTCAGGCCGAAGCGCTCTACCTGTCGGGGGAAATGGCGATAGAAGAGGGCGATACGCTCTGGACACCGCGCCTGTATGCCAGCTACTCCCCGCGGGGCCTGAACGGCATGAGCCAGTCTTTCCATCGCTACCTGCGCGACAACGTCATCCGCTTCCCGGAAAATAAACCGCGTCCGATACACCTCAATACCTGGGAGGGGATCTACTTCAACCACGATCCGGATTACATCATGCGCATGGCCGACGAGGCCGCCACGCTGGGCGTGGAGCGCTTTATTATTGACGACGGCTGGTTCAAAGGCCGCAATGACGACCACGCCGCGCTGGGCGACTGGTATCTGGATGAGAAAAAATATCCGAATGGCCTGACGCCGGTGATTGACCACGTCAAACGGCTCGGCATGGAGTTTGGCATCTGGGTTGAGCCGGAGATGATCAACCCGGACTCCGATCTGTATCGCGCGCATCCTGACTGGGTGCTGGCGCTGCCGGGCTATGCCCAGGCGACCGGGCGTCATCAGCTGGTGCTCAACCTCAACATTCCGCAGGCTTTTGATTATCTTGTGGAACGCATGAGCTGGCTGCTGGGCGAGCATGCGATCGACTACGTGAAATGGGACATGAACCGCGAGCTGGTGCAGCCGGGACACAACGGTAAAGCCGCCGCCGACGCCCAGACCCGTCAGTTTTACCGGCTGCTGGACGTGCTGGGCGAGCGCTTCCCGCATATTGAATTCGAATCCTGCTCTTCCGGCGGCGGGCGCATTGATTACGAAGTGCTGAGCCGGAGCCATCGCTTCTGGGCGTCCGACAACAACGACGCACTGGAGCGCAGCACCATCCAGCGTGGCATGAGCTATTTTTTCCCGCCGGAGGTGATGGGGGCGCATATCGGTCATCATAAATGCCACGCCACCTTCCGCCAGCACAGCATTGAATTTCGCGGCCTGACGGCGCTGTTTGGCCATATGGGGCTGGAGCTGGATCCGCTCACCGTGGACGCGCAGGAGCGCGAGGGGTATCGACATTACGCCGCGCTGCACAAGCAGTGGCGAGAGGTGATCCACCACGGCACACAATGGCGGATTGATATGCCGGACGCCACCACGCTGGCGCAGGGGATTGTGAGCGAAGACAAGGCGCAGGGGCTATTTATGGTCAGCCAGCTCGCGATGCCGGATTACAGCCTGATGATGCCGCTGCGCATGCCGGGGCTGGAGGCCAGCGCGCAGTACCGCGTCGCGCTGCTCGATCACCCGAATATTCAAATTACGGGCGAAGGCGGGCACACCATGCGCAAGCTGCCGGCGTGGATGGAAACACCGCAAACGGTGAGCGGTGAGTGGCTGATGCAGGGGGGCATTGCGCTGCCGATTCTCGATCCGGAAACCGCCATTCTGATTGGCGTGGAACGCGTGTAAAGGTGATGGGCCGGGAAACTGGCCCTCCGTTGAGGATAAAAATAATGAACACAACAACCTGTACCCACAAAGACAACCCAAATTTCTGGATCTTCGGGCTGTTCTTCTTTCTCTACTTCTTCATCATGGCCACCTGCTTTCCGTTCCTGCCGATCTGGCTGTCGGATATCATCGGCCTGAATAAAACCCATACCGGGATTGTTTTCTCCTGCATCTCGCTGTCGGCCATTGCGTTCCAGCCGGTGCTGGGGGTGATTTCGGACAAGCTGGGGCTGAAAAAACACCTGCTGTGGATAATCTCGGTGCTGTTATTCCTGTTCGCACCGTTCTTCCTGTACGTCTTCGCGCCCCTGCTGAAAACCAGTATCTGGCTGGGGGCGTTGAGCGGCGGGTTATATATCGGTTTTGTCTTCTCGGCGGGATCGGGCGCAATCGAGGCCTACATCGAACGCGTGAGCCGCAACAGTTTCTTCGAATACGGCAAGGCGCGCATGTTCGGCTGTCTCGGCTGGGGGCTATGCGCGTCTACGGGCGGCATCCTGTTCGGCATCGATCCGTCGTATGTATTCTGGATGGGATCAGGGGCCGCATTGCTGTTGATGCTGCTGCTGGTGGTCGCGAAGCCGAAGCCCAACCAGACGGCGCAGGTGATGAACGCCCTGGGAGCCAACCAGCCGCAGATCACTGCCAGAACCGTCTTTAAGCTGTTCCGCCAGCGCAGAATGTGGATGTTCATTCTGTACGTGATTGGCGTTGCCTGCGTGTATGACGTTTTCGATCAGCAGTTTGCCACCTTCTTTAAAACCTTCTTCGCCACGCCGCAGGAAGGCACTCGCGCCTTTGGCTTTGCCACCACGGCGGGGGAAATCTGTAACGCCATCATCATGTTCTGCTCGCCGTGGATCATTAACCGTATCGGCGCGAAAAATACGCTGCTGATCGCCGGGGTGATAATGGCGACGCGTATTATCGGCTCGTCGTTCGCCACCACCGCCGTGGAGGTGATTGCCCTGAAGATGCTGCACGCGCTGGAAGTCCCGTTCCTGCTGGTGGGCGCCTTTAAGTACATCACCGGGGTGTTTGATACCCGACTGTCGGCGACTATCTATCTGATCGGCTTCCAGTTTGCCAAACAGTCGGCGGCGATTTTCCTTTCTGCCTTTGCCGGAAATATGTATGACCGGATCGGTTTCCAGGAGACGTATTTGATGCTGGGCTGTTTCGTGCTGGCAATTACGGTGGTGTCGGCGTTTACGTTGAGCAGCAGGCAGGAGATTGCTGCCGCCTCGGGGGCAGCAGCGTTAACACATCAGTCCAGGTAAAACACTTCGGTAAGCTCCGTACTCACCGGGCTGTTATTCGGGTTTGACGGCATAACGTCGACCATATGTTCCCACCAGCGCTGGCAAACGTCGGTATTCGCTACCGCGCGCCAGCGCTCCTCCGATTCAATCTCCACGGTCGCAAACAGCAGGTTGCGTGCTTTGTCGAGATAAATGGCGTAGCGGTGCGCGCCGTGGTCTTTCAGCACCGCTTCAAGCTCGGGCCATATGGGGTTATGGCGACGCGCATACTCCTCGTGCGCGTCCGGGTTTACCTGCATCACAAACGCTTTGCGGATCATCATGCCTCCATTCGCTTTCGCGGACGGCTATGGGTACAAATCCAGTGCCGACTGCATCGGCGTAACGCCAAAGCGTTTACCGAGTGCAATCAGCTCTTCCCGGGTAATGGTCTGCTTCATACCGCCCATGGAATAGACCTTCACCAGCACTTCAGCTGATTTTTCAGCGGTATCGATCAGGCCGAAAGTTTCATCCAGCGTCGGGCCGCTGCCGAAAACGCCGTGGAACGGCCACAGCACCAGAGAATGCTTTTGCATCTCTTTGGCGGTTGCCTGGCCGATCTCGTCGGTACCGGGCACCATCCACGGCAGAATGCCGACGCCGTCCGGGAAGACCACCAGGCACTCGGTGCTGCCTTCCCACAGCTTGCGGGTGATGAGATCGGCGTTGTTTTCCAGCACGTAGGTCAGGGCAATCAGATTGGTGGCGTGGCAGTGCATGATGACGCGGTCTTTACCGTGGGTCGCCTTGATGCGCTGGCAGTGCGAGAGGAAGTGCGCTGGCAGTTCAGAGGTGGGTACTGCCTCGTCCGTGAGCCCCCAAAGAATGTGGTAGCCCGCGCCGTCGCTGTCCACCCTCACGACGCCGAGACTGGCCTGCGGGTCGAGCTGGACGTTGCGAAAGAACTTGCCGGATCCGGTGACGATAAACGGCGTGTTAGCGAGCAGCGGCATCGGCTGGCTCAGGGCGATATAGCGCGGTTTTTGATGGAAATCAGCGGCGTACGGCTCGATGTCGGCATCGTCCAGGCGCAGCGTCAGGTTGCCGCCGTTACGCTCATCCCACCCTTTCAACCAGGCGTCAGAGGTGGCTTTAATCATGCCCTGGACGAACCAGGAATGGGTGATGGTCTGCATACTGTGGTTCCTTTGAAAATGCCGGGGGGCGCTATGCTTACCCGGCCTACTTATACTGCGGGGAGGGTTGAATCACCCGCGTGTGCTCAACACGTCTTTCTCATACTCCCGCACGTTCTCCAGCCACTGGCTGCCTGTTGGTACGTCGTTGCGCTGACAGTACATTTCCCACACGGCCTGCCACGGCAGCGATTTCTGCTCTTCCAGCAGCGCCAGGCGGGCCGTGTAGTCACCTTCCTGCTCCAGCTGTTTCAGTGCTTCAGTGGGCTCCAGCAGGGCACGAAGCAGCGCTTTCTTCATGTTGCGGGTGCCGATAACCCACGCCGCGATGCGGTTGATGGAGGCGTCAAAGAAGTCGAGGCCAATATGAACGCGGTCGAACAGGTCGTGGCGAACGATCTCGCTGGCAATGGCCTGCGTTTCGTCATCCAGCAACACCACATGGTCGCTGTCCCAGCGCACCGGACGGCTGACGTGCAGCAGCAGGCGCGGCACGTAGAGCATGGCGGCAGAAATTTTGTCGGAGATGACCTCCGTCGGGTGGAAGTGCCCGGCATCCAGACACAGGGCAGTCTGACGGCTGGTGGCGTAACCCATATAGAACTCGTTCGAGCCGACGGTATAACTCTCCGCGCCAATGCCGAACAGCTTGCTCTCCACGGCATCAATATGGTGCGCCGGGTTAAGCTTCTCGCTAATGGCTTCATCCAGTGCAGCCAGCAGGCGCTGGCGCGGGGCGAGGCGGTCAATGGTGACGTCCTTCATGCCGTCCGGGATCCAGATATTCATCACCGACAGGGTGCCAAGCTGTTCACCAAACCAGGCTGAAACGCGGCGGCAGGCCTTCACGTGGTCGATCCAGAACTGACGGATCTCGTGACTGGGATGGGCGAGGGTAAAGCCGTCAGCGCTGAGCGGGTGCGAGAAGCAGGACGGGTTGAAGTCCAGGCCCAGACCGTTGGCTTTTGCCCACGCCACCCAGTTTTTAAAGTGTTTCGGCTGGATTTCATTACGCGCGACCGGCTCGTCGGATTCCAGATAAATCGCGTGCAGGTTCAGGCGCTTCGGACCGGGTATCAGGCTGAGCGCCAGCGTCAGATCGGCGCGCAGTTCGGTCGCGTTGCGCGCTTTCCCGGGATAGTTACCGGTTGCCTGAATACCCCCCGTCAGGGAACCGCCTGGGTTTTCGAAGCCGGCGACGTCATCGCCCTGCCAGCAATGCATGGAGACCGGCAGACGGTCGAGCTGACGCAGTGCCGCTTCGACATCCACGCCGACGGCGGCGAAACGCTGTTTAGCCAGGTTCCAGGCTTGTTCAAGTTGAGTGGTCATGCGCAAAGCTCCTTAGTCAGTCGGTTTTGCTGAAACTGCGTCCGGTAGCGGGCAATTTCATGGCAGGGATCGGGAAGGAACGTGGTCAGGCTGCCGCTGGCGGTGACTACCGAGCGGAAATCGTCCACGCTGGCCAGTTCGTCAAGGGTCATCAGCTGAATGCCGATATTGCCGAGCGTGGAGGCCTCGACCGGGCCCGCCACCACGGTGATGCCGCAGGCATCGGCACAAAGCTGGTTTAACAGCGCGTTCTGGCAACCGCCACCAACAATATGCAGCGTGTCGAACGGTCTGCCGCGAAGGCTGGCCAGCTCGCTCAGCACATCCGCATAAAGCAGGGCAAGGCTGTCAAAAATACAGCGCGCCAGTTCGGCCGGGCTTGATGGTACAGGCTGTCCGGCCTCGCGGCAGGCGGCCTGGATCTCGGTGCTCATGTGCGCTGGATTGATAAAGCGATCGTCATTGGGATGAATCAGGAACGTACAGGCTTTGCGCTTTTCGGTGTCGGCGATAAGCCCGGGCAGATCGGTAATTTTCTGCTCCTTAAGCACCCGCTGGAGCAGCCACAACCCCATAATGTTCTTTAACACCCGATAGCGCCCTTCGGCCCCGCCTTCGTTGGTGATATTTGCGGCCATTGCCTCCTCGCTGACGTAAGGCGTTTTGCTTTCAAAGCCCATCAGCGACCAAGTGCCGGAAGAGAGATAGGCGGCATCTTTACCGCAAAGCGGCGAGGCAATAACCGCGCTGGCGGTATCGTGGCTCGCCACGGCAACGACCGGGATCGCATTCCCCTGCGGGCACACCCACTGGCCGATGACGTTGCCGGGATGGGTCGGCGTACCGAACCACGCCGGGGATGCGCCCGTCCAGGCCAGCAGGTGCTCATCCCAGTTATCCGAGTTGATGTTGACCAGCTGGGTGGTGGTGGCGTTGGTATATTCCCAGTTCATGTTGCCGGTCAGGCGATAGCTCAGGTAGTCCGGGATCAGCAGCACATGGGCAACGTCTGCTGCCAGCCCTGGCTGCTGCTCGACCAGCGCGCGCAGCTGATACAGCGTGTTAAACGGCAGAAACTGTATGCCGCTGCGCCCGTAGATATCATCCTTACCTAGCCGGGCGATGGCGTGCGCCATCAGGCCATCCGTGCGGCTGTCGCGGTAGGAGACGGGCAGGCCAACGCGAGCGCCGCTGCTGTCCAGCAAGACATAATCGACGCCCCAGGTATCTATGCCGATGCTGTCGATGAGGATCCCGCTATCGCAGACTTTTTTGAGCCCGGTACGGATCTCCGTCTCAAGTTCATCAATGTTCCAGGTATCAAAGCCGTCCTGTTTTTGCAGGCAGTTCGCAAAACGATGCATCTCGCGAAGGGAAAGGGTGTGCTGGTCGCAGTCCCAGGTGGCGAGCATTACACGGCCGCTGGATGCGCCTAAATCCACAGCGACACAATGGCGAAAGGTCATGGTCGGATCCTTCTTGAAATCATTAGCGCTGAGTGTAAAAAAGGGGCGAAAAGACCACCTTCTCGCCACTGACAGTCCGCAACCCGTGCTGGCAAGAAAGCAAAGATGAACGTGAGGGGGTTCACACTTTTCCGCGAAGGCGCGCCGTTCAGCCACTGTGATGTTGACCGCAATTCCGGATCTTTCCCGCTTATTCTTGAAAAACAGGCAGGTTTTGCGGCGTTTGCTGTCGAAAATTTAAGGTGAGGGTGAGAGGCCTTATTTACTATTTTGAGAACATTTCTCATTGGTGGGGGGCGATATGACCGTACTGCACAGCGTGGACTTTTTTCCGGCGGGTGGCTCGCCTGTGGCGATAGAGCCGCGGCTGCCGCAGGCGGCTTTCCCGGAGCATCATCATGATTTTCATGAAATCGTGATTGTTGAGCATGGCACGGGCATCCATGTCTTTAACGGTCAGCCCTACACCATCAGCGGCGGCACAGTCTGCTTTGTGCGCGACCACGATCGGCATCTGTATGAGCATACCGACAACCTGTGCCTGACGAACGTGCTCTATCGATCCCCGGACGCGTTCCAGTTTCTCGCGGGGCTTCATCAGCTACTGCCGCAGGAGAAGGAAGGACATTATCCGTCGCACTGGCGCGTGAATCAGGCCACGCTGCAGCAGGTTCGCCAGATTTTGCTCCAGATGGAGCAGAGTCAGGACGGACAGGAGATGCATGCGCTCGCCACGCGCGAGATGTTGTTTATGCAGCTGCTGGTGGCGTTGCGCCGCAGTAACCCGGTGGAGGGGGAGAGCAGCGAAGCCCGCCTGAACCAGCTGATGGCCTGGCTGGAGGAACATTTTGCCGAGGATATCTGCTGGGAAATGCTGGCGAGTCATTTTTCACTCTCCCTGCGCACCCTGCACCGCCAGCTTAAGCAGCGAACCGGGCATACGCCCCAGCGTTACCTTAACCGACTGCGGCTGATAAAAGCGCGCCACCTGCTTCGCCACAGTGATGAAAGCGTCACGGATATCGCTTATTGCTGCGGTTTCGGCGACAGTAACCACTTTTCGACGCTGTTTCGTCGGGAGTTCAGCTGGTCTCCGCGTGATATTCGCCAGGGGAGGGACACCTCACTACAGTAACGCGAGCCCAGTCAACGTTTTGCTGCCGTAAAGCGGGTAATAATGTCAGGTTTTCGCCGTTGAGGTGGTGATGTGGCCGCACCGTTAATTCTTCGCAAAGATGACTTTTTTGCCTCCGCTGAACAAGCTGTTGCGGTGGCGGATCGCTATCCGCAAAACGTCTTTGCTGAACACACGCACGAATTTTATGAGCTGGTGCTGGTGTGGCGCGGCAACGGTCTGCACATTCTCAACGATCGGCCTTACCGGATTACCCGGGGGGATCTGTTTTACATTCGTGCCGAAGATAAACACGCCTACGCCTCGGTGAATGACCTTGTTTTACAGAACGTTATCTACTGCCCCGATCGGCTCAGCCTTAACGTTGACTGGGCAGCATGCATTCCCGGCTTCAACGGTGCGAAAGGCTCGCCGCACTGGCGTTTAAGCAGCAGCGGCATGACTGCCATCCGTCAGGCCATTTCCCTCCTTGAACAGGAGAGCTATAAAATCGATCCGCTGGCTAACCCGATGGCGGAGATCCTCTTCGCACAGCTGGTGATGATGCTTAAACGGCATCGCTACGAGACGGATAACCCCTCCGCAACGCAGCAGGAGACCCTGCTCGATAAGCTGATTGCCACGCTGGCGGCCAGCCTGAATAAAAGCTTTGTTCTGGAAAAGTTCTGCGAGCAGGAGCAGTGCAGCGAACGTGCCCTGCGTCAGCAGTTCCGTACCCAGACGGGCATGACGGTAAATCACTATTTGCGCCAGCTGCGCATTTGCCACGCCCAGTATTTGCTCCAGCATACAGAGTTCATGGTCAGTGACGTGGCAATGCGCTGCGGCTTTGAGGACAGTAACTACTTTTCGGTGGTCTTTAATCGCGAGGTAGGGATGACGCCGGTGCAATGGCGTCATCACAGTCGCAGGGCGGCGTAATCAGTTCGCCATACCGAGGCCGACAATGTTGGCCGCAATGATAATCACCACGCAGCCCAGGCTCAGAACGCCCACCGGTCGGCGTCCGGCATTGTTCCACTCCCTCAAGATGAGACCCACCAGTCCGCCGCACAGCACGTAGAAGCTCATGTGCAGCATCCAGCTCATATAGTCATATTGTGCCGGGATGCTGGCGTGTCCCCAGGCGTAGAAAAAGAATTGCAGGTACCACATCAGTCCGCCGAGCGCCGAAAGCAGTACGTTGGTGATGATGACCCGTCTTGCCAGTGAGAAGTCGGCTTTTAGCGACAAAATCTCAACTTTTGCCAGACGAATTACGCAATAGCCGAGGTTAACCAGTGCACCGCCGCCCATGATCACCACGTAGCTGGGCAGCGCCACGTACAGCGGGTCGACGCCCAGCGCGGCTGCCGCCTCGTGCATCGGTTTGGCGGCGTTCATGGCAAACGACATTCCGGCGGAGAAGATGCCGCACATTACCGCCAGCAGCAGACCCTTTTTCAGGTTAAAGTCCTCGGCTTTAATGCCCATCTTGCGCTCTTTCAACTGGCCCGCGCGGGTCACTATTCCGACGCCAATAACCGCTACCAGCACGCCCAGCAGCGTCATTCTGCCGCCTTCGGTATTCAGTAACACGTCGAGGTTACCGTTGAGGATGGGCGTCATCAGAGTGCCGACAATCAGCGTGATGCCAATCGCGATGCCGATCCCCATCGACATGCCGAGATAGCGCATGGTGAGGCCGTAGTTAATATTGCCGATGCCCCACATGGCACCAAACAGAAACACCGGCAGCAGAGTGGAGGCGTTAAAAGAGGAGAAGTAGCCCCAGAAATCCGGGAGTAGCATGGCGCTGATGGCCCAGGGAAGCAGGATCCAGGAGACCACACCGCCAACCGACCACATGGTTTCCCATGACCACTGCCTGACTTTTTTAAACGGAGCATAGAAGCAGGCTGCACTGGCCGCACCTATCAAATGCCAGAAAATACCCATCGTAATCGCATGATTCATGTTTACGTCCTCATCGTTTTTATCGGTCAATGGCATCCCACCGACCCGATGAGTGTAAAAATTAAGCAGAACGACCACCTTCGGGAGGCTGCCGCACTTTGGTTTTAAATGGCAATCAACGCGTTAAGCGCGTGAGCAGATTCACATTTTCACGCTTCATCAGAAAAGGAGTGACCTTACAAAAACTACGGCATTGATAATCATTTTCAATATCATTTAATTAACTATAATGAACCAACTGCTTACGCGGCATTAACAGCTGTGCCGCCCGACAATAATGGAGAGGATTATGAGTTATACACTGCCATCCCTGCCGTATGCCTACGACGCACTGGAACCGCATTTCGACAAGCAGACGATGGAAATCCATCACACTAAACACCACCAGACCTATGTGAACAACGCGAATGCTGCGCTGGAAAGCCTGCCAGAGTTCGCTAACCTGTCTGCTGAAGAACTGATCACTAAACTGGACCAGCTGCCAGCGGACAAGAAAACCGTTCTGCGTAACAACGCGGGCGGCCACGCTAACCACAGCCTGTTCTGGAAAGGCCTGAAAACCGGTACCACCCTGCAGGGCGACCTGAAAGCGGCTATCGAGCGCGACTTCGGCTCCGTTGACAACTTCAAAGCGGAATTCGAAAAAGCCGCTGCAACCCGTTTCGGCTCTGGCTGGGCGTGGTTGGTTCTGAAAGGTGACAAACTGGCGGTGGTTTCCACTGCTAACCAGGACTCCCCGCTGATGGGTGAAGCGATCTCTGGCGCATCCGGCTTCCCGATCCTGGGTCTGGACGTGTGGGAACACGCTTACTACCTGAAGTTCCAGAACCGTCGCCCTGACTACATCAAAGCGTTCTGGGATGTGGTGAACTGGGACGAAGCAGCAGCGCGTTTCGCCGCTAAAAAATAAGGTTGCATTGACGCCTGTGAGAAGCGAGTCTGATGACTCGCTTTTTTTGTATCTGCGTAATGGAGGCAGCGATGCATTACCCGGTGAATGTGTTTACAGGCAAGGTAAGGGAGTACGACGGCAGCCGCCCGAGCGCCATCGCGAAAGTGCAGGTTGACGGTGAACTGACCTTAACCGACCTTGGGCTGGCAGGCGATGAGCAGGCCGAAAAGAAAATCCACGGCGGGCCGGATCGCGCGCTGTGTCACTATCCTCGCGAGCACTATCAGCACTGGAAAACCGAATTTCCTGACCAGGCGGACCTCTTCGTCGCGCCTGCATTTGGTGAGAATCTCTCGACGGAAGGGCTGACGGAAAAGAACGTGTTTATCGGCGATATTTATCGCTGGGGCGACGCCCTGATTCAGGTGACGCAGCCTCGCTCGCCGTGCTTCAAGCTCAACTACCACTTCGGCATTCAGGATATGTCGGCCCAGCTGCAAAGCGCGGGTAAAACCGGCTGGCTGTACCGTGTGGTGCTGGCCGGGCAGGTTTCGGCGGATGCGCCGCTTGAGCTGGCTTCGCGCCTGAGCGACGTGTCGGTGTATGACGCCTGCGCCATCGCCTGGCATATGCCGTTTGATGATGAACAATATCATCGGTTGCTGTCTGCGGCGGGGTTATCGACCAGCTGGACCAGAACAATGCAGAAGCGGCGGTTAAGCAACAAGATCGAAGATAATTCGCGGAGATTGTGGGGAAAATAGTGCTCCGCAGAAAGTAGGCCGGGTAAGGCGAAGCCGCCACCCGGCACATACAGTTATGAACGCTTATACAACGGCAGCCACAGCGTTAACCGCAACCCGCCCAGCGGGCTGTCGTCAGCTTTCACCCAGCCGCGATGCTGTTGCATGGCGGTTTCAACAATTGCCAGACCCAAACCTGTACCGCCGGATTCACGGTCGCGCGCTTCGTCAGTACGGTAGAACGGACGGAAAATCTGCTCCCGATCTTCAGGGCTGACGCCAGGACCGTCGTCATCCACGATAACGGTGATCCCGTCTTTATCTACCGAGAACGCCACCTCAATCTTGGTATGCGAGTAGCGCAGAGCGTTACGCACAATATTCTCCAGCGCGCTTTCCAGCGTGTTGGGGTTGCCGTACAGCGGCCATGGACCCGGCGGGAAGTTGACGGTGAACGATTTGCCCATCTGTTCCGCTTCGAACGCCGCGTTGTCCAGCACCTCATGCCACAGGTGATTGGCTTTCACCGTTTCGCTGACCAGCGCGTTTTTCTGCTGGTTGCGTGACATCACCAGCAGGTCATTAATCATGCTGTCCAGGCGGTGAGCTTCCGTTTCAATACGTTCCAGCTCTTTACTTTCCCCACTGCGGCGGCGCAACAGCGCGGTGCCAAGCTGCAAACGCGTAAGCGGGGTGCGCAGCTCGTGCGAGATGTCCGATAGCAGACGCTGCTGTGCGGTCATCATTCGATCGAGCGCGCTGACCATCTGGTTAAAACTGGTCCCGGCGGCAAGGAATTCCTGTGGCCCCGCTTCCAGCTCAGGGTGTTGTCGCAGGTTACCCTGCGCCACTTCATCGGCGGCGTTTTTCAGCTTACGTGCGGGTTTTGCCAGACTCCACGCCAGCCATAACAGCAGCGGCGAGCTGACCAGCATGGTAACAATCAGCAGCAGGAGCGGACGGTCAAACAGCAGGTTGATGAAATCGGACTGGGAACTGCTCGCAGGGCGAATCAAATAGAGCTGGTAATTGTCTTCCCCATCCCGTACCGAGAAAGGACCCACCATCTCTACCCGACCATATTTCTTTTTCTGTGGGTGATCGGCATTATCCGCCTGGCCAATAAAGTTACGGATAATCTGCATTTCATTGCGATCGGCCCCAATGACGCGGCCTTCGCTGGTGACCAGCAAAAGGCGTTGCCCGGGCGGCGCCCACTTGTCGATAGCGCGAAACAGCCTGCGCCACCACATCAAATCGTTCGGCGGATCGTTTGCCAGCTCCGCTTCAACATGCTGCTCGATCATCACGCCCTGACGTTGCTCGCTGTCAAGAAGCTCCGTCATCTGGCGTGAGTCGAGTTTTGGCAACATCAACACGAGCATTAAAACCAGGGCCAGCGTCAGCCAGAAGATGGCAAAGATGCGGGCGGTTAAGCTGCCTATCATGAAGCGGAAACCATCAGATAGCCGCGACCACGCAGGGTTTTAAACCATGGGTGACCGTCTTTACGCTCCGGCAGCTTGCGGCGCAGGTTAGAGATGTGCATGTCGATGGCGCGGTCAAACGGGGTAAGACGTTTGCCCAGCACTTCCTGACTCAGGTGTTCACGCGATACCACCTGGCCGAGGTGCTGCGCCAGCAGATAAAGCAGGGTGAACTCTGTGCCGGTCAACTCCAGGGTCTGACCGTCGAAGCTCGCTTCCTGACGACCTGGGTTCAGGCTCAGGGAGTCCACTTCCAGCGTGGGTGAGCTGTTGTCGGTATTCTGCTGCTGCTCGCTCCAGTGGGAACGGCGCAGGATAGCGCGAATACGGGCCACCAGTTCACGATCGTTGAACGGTTTCGGTAAATAGTCATCCGCACCCAGCTCAAGGCCGAGAACGCGGTCAAGTTCGCTGCCGCGGGCGGTCAGCATGATAACGGGGGTCTGGTGTGTCTGGCGAAGCTCTTTCAGCGTATCAATACCGTTTTTCTTCGGCATCATGACGTCGAGCAAAAGTAAATCGATGCTGTCGTCAAGGAGACTCAGCGCCTGCTCGCCATCATGGGCAACCAGGACGTTGAAACCTTCCATGTCGAGCAACTCCTTTAAAAGGGATGTGAGCTCTCGGTCATCATCAACTAACAGGATTTTATTCATTGTTTAAATACCTCCGAGGCAGAAATTACGACATCAAGGCTATCTAATCCATGACTTTACGTTGTTTTACACCCCCTGACGCATGTTTGCAGCCTGAATCGTAGACTGTCTCTCGTTGAATCGCGACACGAAAGATTTTGGGAGCAAGTGATGCGCAAAGTTACCGCTGCCGTCATGGCCTCAACGCTGGCGTTCAGTGCGTTTAGCCAGGCCGCTGTAGCTATCAACGGCGATACCGGTCCCTCACCAGAGGGCGCAACGCAGCTCAGTAGCCAAAGCCATATGTTTGACGGCATAAGTTTAACCGAACATCAGCGTCAACAGATGCGAGATCTGATGCAGAGGGCACGACACGACCAGCCCCCTGTTAATGTTAGCGAAATGGAGACAATGCATCGCCTTGTCACCGCAGAAAATTTTGACGAAAGCGCTGTACGCGCTCAGGCCGAAAAAATGGCACAGGAACAGGTTGCCCGCCAGGTAGAGATGGCGAAGGTCCGTAACCAGATGTTCCACCTGCTAACGCCCGAGCAGCAAGCGGTTTTGAACACCCGACATCAGCAACGAATGGACCAGTTGCGTGAGGTTGCACGGATGCAGCGAAGCCTGGATGCGACGCTTTTCAGTAGCAATAGCAGTACCCGTAGTAACCAGTAAACCCTGTTTTCCTTGCCATAGACACCATCCCTGTCTTCCCCCACATGATGTGGGGGTTTTTTTTGCCCCGCATTCTGATTTGTTAACCGTTTATTCATCCTCCGTCCCCCTATGCTTCCGTTATACTAGCGGCAAGACATGACAGGAGCGTTTATGAATCAATCCTATGGAAGGCTGGTAAGCCGGGCCGCTATTGCGGCAACCGTTGTGGCGTCTGGCCTGTTACTGATTAAAATCTTTGCCTGGTGGTATACCGGTTCGGTCAGTATTCTGGCGGCGCTGGTGGATTCGCTAATGGATATTGCCGCCTCGCTGACCAACCTGCTGGTGGTGCGCTATTCACTGCAGCCCGCGGATGAAGAGCACACGTTTGGGCACGGTAAAGCGGAGTCGCTGGCCGCGCTGGCGCAAAGCATGTTTATTTCCGGTTCTGCACTGTTCCTGTTTTTGACCGGCATTCAGCATCTCGTCTCGCCGACACCTATGAACGATCCCGGTGTGGGCGTAGTGGTGACGGTCGTTGCACTTATAAGCACACTTGTTCTGGTAACGTTCCAGCGCTGGGTGGTTCGCAAAACGCAAAGCCAGGCTGTACGGGCGGATATGCTTCATTATCAATCTGATGTTATGATGAATGGGGCAATTCTTATTGCGCTGGGCCTGGCCTGGTATGGCTGGCACCGGGCCGATGCGCTATTTGCGTTAGGTATCGGCATCTATATTTTGTATAGCGCCTTACGGATGGGGTATGACGCGGTGCAATCGTTGCTTGACCGAGCCCTTCCGGACGCAGAACGCAATGAAATTTTTTCTCTTGTGACCTCCTGGCCTGGCGTCAGCGGTGCACACGATCTTCGAACGCGGCAGTCAGGGCCGACCCGCTTTATTCAGATTCATATTGAAATGGAAGACAACCTGCCACTGGTACAGGCTCACGTGATTGCTGAGCAGGTCGAGCAGGCAATTTTGCAGCGTTTTCCTGGTTCAGACGTCATTATTCACCAGGATCCCTGCTCGGTTGTACCCGGACACGTGGGGCTTTCGTAATTGGTTGTAAAAAAGTGAGCCAGGCCAGCATTTTGTGTATAAATTACCGCCATTTGGTCTGACCTGAATCAATTCAGCTGGAAGGGATTGATATACTATTTGCAGTATTCGTTGGTCGATAAGTTTCTTCCGGCAACAGATTTCAATTTTGCATTCCTAAGTTCAGAGGTAGTCATGATTAAGAAAATCGGTGTGTTGACAAGCGGCGGTGATGCGCCGGGCATGAACGCGGCAATTCGTGGTGTTGTCCGTGCAGCGCTGACGGAAGGTCTGGAAGTTTTTGGTATCTATGATGGTTACCTGGGTCTGTATGAAGATCGTATGGTTCAGCTCGACCGTTACAGCGTGTCCGACATGATTAACCGTGGCGGTACCTTCCTTGGGTCTGCGCGCTTCCCGGAATTCCGTGACGAACACATCCGTGAAGTGGCTATCGAGAACATGAAAAAACGCGGTCTGGACGCGCTGGTGGTTATCGGCGGTGACGGCTCTTACATGGGTGCAAAACGTCTGACCGAAATGGGCTTCCCGTGCATCGGTCTGCCGGGCACCATCGACAACGACATCAAAGGTACTGACTACACTATCGGCTTCTTTACTGCACTGGGTACCGTTGTTGAAGCGATCGACCGTCTGCGCGATACCTCGTCTTCTCACCAGCGTATCTCTATCGTTGAAGTGATGGGGCGTTACTGCGGTGACCTGACCCTGGCCGCGGCGATTGCCGGTGGTTGTGAGTTCGTGGTGGTTCCGGAAGTGGAATTCAGCCGTGAAGATCTGGTCGCTGAAATCAAAGCCGGCATCGCGAAAGGTAAAAAACACGCGATCGTGGCTATCACCGAGCACATCTGTGACGTTGACGAGCTGGCGAAGTACATCGAAGCCGAAACCAAGCGCGAAACCCGCGCGACCGTACTGGGTCACATCCAGCGTGGCGGTTCCCCTGGCCCTTACGACCGCATTCTGGCGTCCCGTATGGGCGCGTACGCTATCGATCTGCTGCTGCAGGGTCACGGCGGCCGTTGCGTCGGTATTCAGAACGAAAAACTGGTTCACCATGACATCATCGACGCGATTGAAAATATGAAGCGTCCGTTCAAAGGTGACTGGCTGGACTGCGCGAAAAAACTGTACTGATCGGCTCTGTTGCCCGGTGGCAAGGTAAATGCAAAACGGTAACCCTTGGGTTACCGTTTTTTATGTTTGCTCCCTCTCCCGTGGGAGAGAGTTGGGATGAGGGCATCTGGCTGCTCACATTCTTCTTTTTATTCCTCTACGTTATAGCCAATCTTTTTTTATTCTTTAATCATCGAATCGCTTTCTGGCACGCTGCATTCATCAAAACACTACACAAGAGAGCCGGGCGATGAATAAATGGGGCGTGGGTTTAACATTATTGCTGGCATCGACCAGCGTTCTGGCGAAGGACATCCAGTTACTGAACGTGTCTTACGACCCGACGCGTGAGCTGTACGAGCAGTACAACAAAGCATTTGCGGCGCACTGGAAACAGGAAACTGGCGACAATGTCGTGGTTCGCCAGTCTCACGGCGGCTCCGGTAAACAGGCGACCTCCGTCATCAACGGTATCGAAGCCGATGTGGTGACCCTGGCGCTGGCCTACGATGTCGACGCCATTGCCGAGCGTGGTCGTATCGACAAAAACTGGATCAAACGCCTGCCGGATAACTCTGCGCCATACACCTCGACCATCGTCTTCCTGGTACGTAAAGGCAACCCGAAACAGATTAAAGACTGGAACGACCTGGTAAAACCGGGCGTGTCAGTGATTACACCAAACCCGAAAAGCTCCGGCGGCGCTCGCTGGAACTACCTGGCGGCCTGGGGTTACGCGCTGCATCACAACAACGGTGACCAGGCCAAAGCGCAGGAGTTCGTGAAAGCGCTGTACAAAAACGTCGAAGTGCTGGACTCCGGCGCGCGTGGCGCCACCAACACCTTCGTCGAGCGCGGTATCGGCGACGTGCTGATCGCATGGGAAAACGAAGCCCTGCTGGCCACCCACGAGCTGGGCAAAGACAAGTTCGAGATTGTGACCCCAGGCGAGTCTATTCTTGCCGAGCCGACTGTTTCCGTGGTCGACAAAGTGGTTGATAAGAAAGGGACAAAAGCGGTGGCGGAAGCCTACCTGAAATATCTCTACTCGCCTGAAGGCCAGGAAATTGCGGCGAAAAACTACTATCGTCCACGCGATGCGGCTGTTGCGAAGAAATATGAAGGGGAATTCCCGAAACTGAAACTCTTTACCATTGATGATGTGTTCGGCGGCTGGACGAAAGCGCAGAAAGAGCACTTCTCTAATGGCGGCACCTTCGATCAGATTAGCCAGCGCTAAGCGTTATCAAACGGCACGGTGACCCGGTGTGAGAAATCCACCGGGTTTTTTATTTGGTCATCATTTTGCGTTACTCTTTCGCCTCTATCGAAAACAGGGAACGCGTTGTGAAAAAAATTATCTTATTGATCCTTATTATCATCGCCCTTGCCGCTGGCGGCGTGTACTGGATAAAAGCGGGTAATCCGAATGCGTTGCGTCATATCGTTCTCGACCAGTGCCTGCCTAATCAACTGCAACACCGTAACCCGGCACCCTGCGCACAGGTGAAGCCTGATGCGGGCTATGTCGTATTTAAAGACCGCAACGGGCCGTTGCAGTATCTGCTGATGCCGACATACCGCATTAATGGAACCGAAAGCCCGCTCCTGACCGAGCCTCACACGCCAAATTTCTTCTGGCTGGCGTGGCAGTCGCGCAGCTTTATGACCCTGAAGCGGGGATCTGAGGTGCCTGACAGCGCCATTTCACTGACGATTAACTCGCCGACTGGCCGTACGCAGAACCATTTCCATATTCATATCTCCTGTCTGCGCCCGGACGTACGTGAGAAACTCAATGCGGCACAGGGCGACATCAGCACCCAGTGGCTACCTCTACCCGGTGGGCTGGAGGGGCACGAGTATCTTGCCCGACGGGTAACGGAGAATGAACTGGTCCAGCGCAGCCCGTTTATGATGCTGGCGGAAGAGCTACCCGAAGCGCGCGACCACATGGGGCGCTTTGCGCTGGCGATGGCGCAGCAGTCGGATGGTTCGTTTGTTTTGCTGGCGACCGAGCGAAACCTGCTCATGCTTAACCGCGCCTCGGCTGAGGAATTGCAGGATCATCAATGCACTATCCTGAAGTGACCCCACCATAAATAGCGTTTACTCGTCCTGCCTGTCGCCGTAGACTTGCTGAAAAAATCTACAGGAGACAGGTATGTCGCTCTGGTTATCTCATCCTCTGCTGCTGCCTTCGTTGATTGTTGGCGTCACCATCGTGCTATGGGCGACGTCGCTACTGCCAGAATTTATCACCGCGCTGCTGTTTTTCACGGCAGCGATGGCCGCCAGAATCGCCCCGCCGGAAGCCATTTTCGGCGGCTTTGCCTCGTCGGCTTTCTGGCTGGTATTCAGCGGTTTTGTACTGGGGGTGGCGATCCGTAAAACCGGTCTGGCTGACAGGGCCGCCCGGGCGCTGTCAGCAAAGCTTACCGATTCCTGGATAGTGATGGTGGCGAGTGTGGTGCTGCTGAGCTATGCGTTGGCGTTTGTGATGCCGTCAAATATGGGGCGTATTGCGCTGCTGATGCCGATTGTTGCGGCGATGGCGAAACGTGCCGGTATCCCTGACGGTTCCCGCGCCTGGTTTGGTCTGGCGCTGGCTGTGGGGTTCGGCACTTTCCAGCTCTCGGCAACTATCCTGCCTGCTAACGTCCCTAACCTGGTGATGAGCGGTGCGGCGGAAGGCTCGTACGGCATCCACCTGAACTATGTTCCGTATCTGCTGCTGCACACCCCGGTGCTGGGCATTCTCAAAGGACTGATCCTGATTGGCCTCATCTGCTGGTTATTCCCCGGCAGCCCAAAACCGCCGAAGGATCTGGCGCCATCTGAACCCATGGGGCAGGATGAAAAGCGCCTCGCCTGGCTGCTGGCGGTGGTGCTGATGATGTGGGTCACGGAGAGCTGGCATGGTATTGGGCCGGCATGGACTGGGCTGGCGGCGTCCGTCATCGTTATGCTGCCGCGCGTTGGTTTTATCACCGGGGAAGAGTTTTCTGCGGGGGTGAATATGCGTACCTGCCTCTATGTTGCAGGCATTCTTGGGCTGGCCATCGTGGTAACGCAAACCGGTATCGGTACGGCGGTGGGCGAAGCGTTGCTCCGCATTATGCCGCTGGACGCAGACAAACCGTTCACCAGTTTCCTGGCGCTGACCGGTATCACCACCGCGCTCAACTTCATTATGACTGCCAACGGCGTTCCGGCGCTGTATACCACCCTGGCACAGAGCTTCTCAGATGCCACCGGCTTCCCGCTGCTGTCGGTGATTATGATTCAGGTACTGGGTTATTCCACGCCGCTGCTGCCGTATCAGGCGTCGCCGATTGTTGTGGCGATGGGGCTAGGGAAGGTGCCTGCAAAGGCGGGGATGATGCTCTGTCTGGCGCTGGCTGTTGCGACGTATCTGGTGCTGCTGCCGCTGGATTATCTGTGGTTTAGCTTGCTGGGGAAAGTGTAGTCCGCCCAACCCTCTCCCGAAGGGAGAGGGAGGAGAAGAGCGTAGGGCGGGTTAGCGAAGCGCCACCCGCCGCAAAGGCAATTACGCCTGTTTAGCCGCTTCTGCCGCTTTAACGATCACCGCGAAAGCGTCAGCTTTCAGGGATGCACCGCCAACCAGCGCGCCATCGATGTCTGGCTGGGTGAACAGCTCAGCAGCGTTGGAAGCGTTTACGGAACCGCCGTACTGGATAATCACTTGCTCAGCCACTTTCGCATCGGCTTTAGCAATGTGGTCACGGATGAATTTGTGCACGGCCTGAGCCTGCGCTGGCGTTGCAGATTTGCCGGTACCGATCGCCCAGACTGGCTCGTAAGCAATGACTGCACCTTCGAACGCTGCTGCGCCCTGCGTTTTCAGAACCGCGTCGATCTGACGTGCGCACACTTCTTCGGTTTTGCCCGCTTCGTTTTCTGCTTCGGTTTCACCGATGCACAGAACCGGGATCAGACCCTGCTCTTTCAGCACAGCGAATTTCTTCGCGATGAACTCGTCGGATTCTTTGTGGTAGGTGCGACGCTCTGAGTGGCCGATGATGATGTATTTTGCGCCGATATCTTTCAGCATTTCAGCGGAAGTTTCACCGGTGAACGCGCCAGACAGGTTAACGTCAACGTTCTGTGCACCCAGAATGATGTGGCTGCCGTCAGCGGCGCGTTTAGCCAGGTCCAGGTACATATCCGGCGGAGCGATAGCAACCGCGCAGCCCGTTACGCCAGCCAGCTCTTTACGCAGGTTCGCAACCAGTTCGTTTACCATGTGGCGGCTGCCGTTCAGTTTCCAGTTACCCATCACTAAAGGATGTCGCATTTCAATTCTCCACGCTAAATAAGCGAATTAAGGAATATGGCCGCCCTGTCGGGCAGCATGGTCTGTGAATCAGTATAGAGATTTTCCCTCGAAAGGCTTTGCTTTTTGTCATTAATTCGCCCCGCCGAGGGTGTCAGATAGCGCCAGCTTAATCGGTTCAACTGCGAAGGTCAGTCCTTTTTCGCCGTTATCCGCCACCACATAGCGAATTGCCCCTTCAGTTGTGGCGTAGTACCGCTTGTTTTTACCCGCGGCCAGCAGCTTTTGCAGCTTTTGCTGGCTTTGCTTTTTCGTCAGCGCGGGCGTAAACGCCTGTAATACCGCGCTCATGTACTCCTGCGCCTTCGTTTTTGCCGCTTTCTGCTCTGGGCCCTGGATCGGTAGCCAGGTGATTTGCATACTTTTGATTTTTAACGTCCCACGCTCCAGCGCCGTGGAGGCATACAAGTTTTCGTTTATCTTGCTCGCCGCGCGGGTCAGGGTTGGGGTGTCACGAGAAGTATCAATGGCGCGAAACTCATCCAGCGGCAACGTAGGGTTGGTCTGATTGAAGGTTTCACGAAACTGACTGATGGATTGATCGAACGACGGCGCGCCTGCCAGCAAATAGGGTGCCGTGGTAGGGGCCGACGTGTCGGCGGCGTGCAGCGGAAAACCCGCGCCAAGCATCGCTATACACAGGAAGAGAGTGTGTGCCGAACTTTTCATCAACATTGCCCCTGGCCGTAAGTGCTCATGATTAAAACGATATCTGCCCGGCTTGTCAAAAGGTCACAACTCCAGGGTAAAATGCGGACTAAATGATAATAAGGAACCTTACATGACCATACAGCAGTGGCTGTTTTCATTCAAAGGGCGTATCGGACGCCGTGATTTCTGGGTCTGGATGGTGACGTGGGTTGTCGCCATGCTGCTTCTGTTTTTCGTTGCGTACAATGCCTGGTTGAGCACGCAAACGGCGGCTTTTGCGCTGGTCTGTTTGCTGTGGCCAACGGCGGCCGTGGTGGTGAAACGTCTTCACGATCGTGGTCGTTCCGGCGCGTGGGCTTTTCTGATTATTCTGGCGTGGATGCTGGTCGCAGGGAACTGGGGGATGCTGCCGTCCATTCTTCCCTGGGTGGTGGGCAGGCTGCTGCCGTCCGTTATCTTCGTGATGATGATTGTCGATCTGGGCGCGTTTATCGGCACCCAGAGCGAAAATAAATACGGTAAAGACACCCTTGAGGTGAAGTACCGCTGATCACCAGTAGTGTTCGGCAGTCATATGACCCGGTCGGCGGCGAAGATGTTTCGTCATCTGCCGGGTATCCTTCAGAAGCTGTTGCGTATCCCGAACCATCTGCGGGTTACCACACAGCATGACGTGGCTGGTGTCGGCAGTCATCGGCAAACCCACTGCGTTTTCCAGCACACCACTCTCAATTAACGCCGGCACGCGACCGGTCAGCGTACCTGCTACGGTTTCGCGGCTGACGACGGTCTGAATTTTCAGCTTCCCGCCATATCGCTGTTCCAGCGCCTGCATCTGTGGCAAGTAGCTCAGGTCTGCGGCGTAGCGCGCAGCATGCACCAGCACGATGTTTTTAAAGCGCTCAAGGTCTTTGCCATATTGCAGAATGGAGAGGTAGGGGCCAATGGCCGTGCCGGTTGCCAGCATCCAGAGCGTGTCACAATCAGGGATCTCTTCGAGTACAAAGAAACCTGCTGCTTCACTCACAATTTGCACATCGTCACCGGGCTTAAGGGCGGCAAGGCGCGGGCTGAGCTTACCGTCCGGGACGGTCACCAGATAGAACTCAAGATCCGGATTATCCGGCGCGTTAACGTAAGAGTAGGCGCGCTGCACGCGTTCGCCGTCGACATCCAGCCCCAGCTTCGCAAATTGCCCGGCCTTAAACGGGTGAACGGGAGCATGCAGGGTGAGACTAAATAGCGCATCGGTCCAGAACTCTATCTTTGTGACTTTACCTGTTACCCAGTCCGCCATGATCTTCTCCTGTGCTGTTTCTCTGTTCTATCTTCCGTACTTGTGGGAAACATTTCCAGCCCCTTCGGGCCGGAAAGCTCTATCGATCAAACGGTTTTACAGAATGTGCGTCTGTACGTCCGGGTCTTTACGATCGAGATAGTGAATGGACTGAATGCGGCGAATGGTGCGCGATTTACCGCGGATCAGCAGCGTTTCGGTGGTCGCCATATTGCCCTTGCGGGTGATGCCGTCCAGCAGGTCACCTTTGGTGATGCCGGTGGCGGAGAAGACAACGTTGTCGCTGCGTGCCATTTCATTCAGCGCGAGAACCTTATTGGCTTCGATACCCATTGCTTCGCAGCGCGCCAGCTCGTTTTCACCGATACGGCGGTTCTCGTCGCTGTCGCCTTTCACCTCATGCCGAGGCAGCAGGCGCGCCTGCATATCGCCGTCCAGCGCGCGGATCACCGCCGCCGAGACCACGCCCTCCGGCGCACCGCCGATGCCGTACAGCACGTCTACTTCGCTGTCCGGCATGCAGGTCAGAATTGAGGCGGCAACATCGCCATCCGGAATGGCAAACACGCGCACGCCGAGCTTTTGCATCTGCGCGATGGTGGCGTCGTGGCGCGGTTTTGCCAGAATCGTCACGGTCAGTTCACTCAGGGGTTTGCCCAAAGCTCTGGCGATGTTGCGCAGGTTCTCTTCCAGCGGCAGGCTGAGGTCGATTGCGCCCTTCGCACCAGGACCGACTATCAGCTTTTCCATGTACATATCCGGCGCGTTAAGGAAGCAGCCTTTATCGCCCACGGCCAGAACCGCAAGCGCGTTGGCCTGACCCATCGCCGTCATGCGGGTGCCTTCAATCGGGTCTACGGCGATATCCACCGCATCCCCTTTGCCGGTACCGACTTTTTCACCGATATAGAGCATTGGCGCTTCGTCGATCTCGCCTTCGCCGATGACGATAGTGCCGTCGATGTTGACCTGGTTAAGTACAATGCGCATGGCATGGACAGCAGCACCGTCCGCGGTATTTTTGTCGCCACGCCCCAGCCATTTATAGCCTGCGAGGGCGGCCGCTTCGGTGACGCGGGAAAACTCGATAGCAAGTTCACGTTTCATGAGGTACTCGTGCAATCAAAAGGAATTGCACGAAGTTTATCACAGAGTGGGGAGGGGAGAGGGGACCGGTGCGGTTTGGGCCCCTCTCCCTCTCCTCATGGGAGAGGGAGAGGGAATATAGGATTACTCGTCGTGCTCTTCCCACGCCAGGGCGCGCTTCACTGCTTTCTTCCAGCCGCTGTAGCGGAAGTTGCGCTCGGTGGTTTCGATGCCCGGGCGGAACTCGCGCTCGATAACCGCTTTTTCCTGCAGCTCGTCCAGGTTCTGCCAGAAGCCTACCGCCAGACCGGCAAGATATGCCGCACCCAGCGCCGTGACTTCACGCACTTCAGGGCGCTCAACGCGGGTACCCAGAATGTCGGACTGGAACTGCATCAGGAAGTTATTCGCTACCGCGCCGCCGTCCACGCGCAGGGCGTGCAGACGAATGCCGGAGTCTGCCTGCATCGCTTCCAGCACGTCGCGCGTCTGGTAGGCAATGGATTCCAGGGTGGCGCGAATAATGTGGTTCGAGTTCACACCACGCGTCAGACCGAAAATCGCACCGCGTGCATAGGGATCCCAGTACGGTGCGCCCAGGCCGGTGAACGCTGGCACCACGTACACACCGTTGGTGTCCTTCACTTTGGTCGCAAAGTATTCGGAGTCGAAGGCATCGCTAATCAGCTTCATCTCGTCACGCAGCCACTGAATAGATGCACCCGCCATAAACACCGCACCTTCCAGGGCGTAGTTCACTTCACCGCGAGGGCCGCAGGCGATGGTGGTCAGCAGGCCGTTTTCTGATTTCACCGCTTTCTCACCGGTATTCATCAGCATAAAGCAGCCGGTGCCGTAGGTGTTCTTCGCCATCCCTTCTTTGACGCACAGCTGGCCGAACAGTGCCGCCTGCTGGTCACCGGCGATACCGGCGATAGGAATACGGGTGCCGCCTTTACCGCCAATGTTGGTCTGACCGTAGACTTCTGAAGACTTGCGCACTTCAGGCAGCATCGCGCGTGGGATATCCAGCGCGTCCAGCATCTTGTCATCCCACTCCAGGGTGTTGATGTTGAACAGCATGGTACGCGAGGCGTTGGTGTAGTCGGTGACGTGAACACGTCCCTGGGTCATCTTCCAGATAAGCCAGGTATCAACGGTTCCGAACAGCAGCTCGCCGCGTTTTGCTCGTTCGCGTGAACCTTCCACGTGGTCGAGGATCCACTTCACTTTGGTGCCGGAGAAGTACGGGTCAACCACCAGACCGGTGGCGCTGCGCACGTACTCTTCCATCCCGTCACGCTTCAGCTGTTCACAGATTTCTGAGGTACGGCGGCACTGCCAGACAATAGCGTTGTAGATAGGCTTACCGGTTTCGCGTTCCCAGACAATCGTCGTTTCACGCTGGTTGGTAATACCGATAGCGGCAATCTCGTCGGAACTGATATCGGCTTTCGCCAGTACTTCAACCAGCGTTGAGCTTTGTGAAGCCCAGATCTCCATTGGGTCATGTTCTACCCAGCCTGGACGAGGGTAAATTTGCTCAAATTCACGTTGAGACACGCTGACAATGTTCGCGTCATGATCCATTACGACAGCGCGGGAGCTGGTAGTGCCCTGGTCGAGCGCAACGATATATTTTTTTTCGGTCATGGTATGTGTCCCGTAGTCAGATTACAGCGAAGCTTTTTGTTGTGCGGTAGAAGTCGTTTCCTTCTCCTCTTCCACACAGGTGTCGCACGGTAAGTGGCGACCAATTAATTTGCGGTAGCTAAACGCGCCCAGCGCGGCCCCAACCACCGGCGCAAAAAGCGGTACCAGGAAGTAAGGGATATCTTTCCCGCCAGTAAAGGCCACGTCGCCCCATCCCGCGATAAACGCGAAGGCTTTCGGTCCGATATCACGCGCCGGGTTCATCGCAAACCCGGTCAGCGGGCCCATGGATGCGCCGATCACCGCAATCAGCAGACCAATCAGCAAGGGGGCCAGCGGGCCACGCGGAATGCCGTTTCCGTCGTCGGTCAGCGCCAGGATAACGCCCATCAGAATAGCGGTAATCACCATTTCAACTGCGAACGCCTGCACAAAATTGATATGCGGGTTTGGATAGGTTGAGAAGATGCCTGCCAGATCCAGACTTTCGACGCTGCCGCGCACCATATGATGCGTCTGTTCGAAGTCGATGAAAAGATTGTAATAAAGCCCGTAAACTAACGCCGCTGCACAAAACGCGCCGGCAAACTGAGAAAGAATGAAGGGAACAACTTTGCGTCCGTCGAAGCACGCGAACAGCCACAGTGCGATAGTCACCGCCGGGTTAAGATGTGCACCAGAAACCCCTGCAGTCAGGTAGATGGCCATCGCCACGCCCAGACCCCAGATGATACTGATTTCCCACTGACCAAAACTGGCACCCGCCACTTTCAGTGCAGCGACACAGCCCACTCCGAAGAATATCAACAACCCGGTACCAAGGAACTCGGCAATGCACTGGCCTTTTAAGGTTGATGTCTGACTCATAATCGGAATCCTGAAGAAATTGATGTTTATTGTTAGCGTGGTCGCCCGTGACAGCCACGATGCCCTGTAGACATAGTGTTAATTTATCGTTAACGAGCAAAAACGAGAAATATCGAAATCAAAATGTGTGGTCTGTGTCAATAAAATGAGCGTTTTCGCGCCATAAAGCGCGTTTTTGCATCAGAAATGGAATGTGAGCTGAATCATTTCATTAACGAATGAGTTAACAACTTAGTGGTATATGCCGCGAACGCACCAGGACGAGACCGAAAAGTGTTGCAAACCGCGATCTGCGCGGCGTGTCGCTGGACACAGAGCGCCGCGCTCCATACAATCGATGGAATATGTCGTGCGCGTTTACGTTAAAGCGTCGCCTTGCAATTCAGGAGAGGTAGCATCATGTCTTTAGAAGTGTTTGAGAAACTGGAATCGAAAGTACAGCAGGCGATTGACACCATCACGCTGCTGCAAATGGAAATTGAAGAGCTGAAAGAGAAAAACAACAGCCTGGCGCAGGAAGTGCAGAACGCGCAGCACAGCCGCGAAGAACTGGAGCGTGAAAACAACCAGCTGCGCGAACAGCAGAACGGCTGGCAGGATCGCCTGCAGGCGCTGCTGGGACGTATGGAAGAGGTCTGATTCCCATTGGGATTAACTGACCAGGCCGGGTAAGGCGACGCCGCCACCCGGCTTTTTTATGGTTTCTGCTCACTGACATCAAACCATAAAAAAGGCCGCCATCGGCGGCCTTAACGCTACTTGTCCTGCGCTGTCATAGCAAAAGCGACAAATCCACTCGGTTCATCACTCTTTACAACGAGTACGCTGGCGACAATGAACGCGATACATAAATAGCGTTTCATCATGCGGTCCCTGCAGCTAACCGCTCCACCGTTCACCACCGGTGATAAGTCGGCGGACACAAGCCCGGTTAAAGGTTGCTTTACGGTTGTGAATACACCTTTCCCTGGACCGATGCCCATGTGCGAGATGGCGGAAAGGAACGATGCATCATAATGAGCAACAGCAGTGTAGTTAAGGTCTTCAGCGGAAATTAGGAATTTATAAAGGGTCGACGGGGGTTACCGGAGGGATGAACCAGGGTAAGATAAAAATCCTGGTTAAAGGTTGCAAGATAATCCAACGGACCGCGAATCCCGAGGGACAAAAAAACCGCCACATTGTTATTGGCGGTTTTTTTATGATTTACGCTTACTGTTTTATTACTCAATATCCAGCGGATCTTCCGAAAGAATAATCCCGGTGTTATCAGCGTAAAGATGGTCGCCGGAGAAGAAGGTCACGCCGCCAAAATTGACGCGGACGTCGCTTTCACCGATACCGTCACCTGCTGCGCCTACCGGAATGGCCGCAATCGCCTGAATCCCGATATCCAGGTCTTCGAGATCGTCCACCTGGCGCACGGAACCGTACACCACAATGCCTTCCCACTCGTTCTGCACGGCAATGCCGGCCAGCTCTGCATCTATCAGAGCACGACGCACGGAACCGCCGCCATCGACGACCAAAACGCGGCCACGACCATTCTGTTCGAGCAGATCGTACAGCAACCCGTTGTCCTCGAAACATTTCACCGTGACGATTTGTCCGCCAAACGACGACCGTCCACCAAAGTTGGAGAACAGCGGTTCAACGACGTTGACATCTTCCTGGTAGATGTCACAAAGCTCGGAGGTATCGTATTTCATAGGTTTACCGCTCAGTTGCTGCGAATGTGTTCAGTATATCGTGCTAAATGCGTTGTTGGCAAAATCATCAATTGTTAATTGATATTTGTCAGCTAACTGAGCGTCTGGCTTAAGACAATCCCAATGACGAACAACAGGTTAGTCAGCAGGGCGCCTTTTACCGTTCGTTCCAGCATCGGCGGCATCGCGGCCGGGCTAAGTTCACGCATGACGAAGCGGGCCTGCTTAATCAGCAGCGGCGCGGCGAGTATAAACAGCCAGCCCCATACGCTGTGCAGCGAGATCAGATTAAACAGTGCCAGACAAACCAGGGCACCAATCAGCAGGCAGGCATGATAGCGGCGCGCATTGACCGGCCCCAGACGTACCGCGAGCGTGTTTTTACCGTTCTCACGGTCACTGTCGATATCGCGCAGGTTATTGATGTTGAGTACCGCCGTCGCCAGCAGACCGCAGGCGGTTGCGGGCAGGAAAAGGGCAGGGATAACGGTATGCACCTGCAGGTACCAACTCCCCATCACGCTCAGCCAGCCGAAGAACACCAGCACGGAGATATCCCCGAGGCCAATATACCCGTAAGGACGCGTACCGACGGTGTAGGTAATGGCCGCGATAATTGCGAGCAAGCCCAGCACCAGGAAGCCGATGAAGTCGCTGGTGGTTTTCGAGGCGACCGTCACCAGTGCCAGACCCGATAAACAAATCAGTACCACGGTGATAATCAGCGCGCGCTTCATCTGTGCCTGGGTAATCACCCCTTTCTGCATCCCGCGCAGCGGTCCGATACGGTCAGGTTTGTCACTGCCTTTCACCGCATCACCGTAGTCGTTAGCGAGATTGGAGAGAATTTGCAGCAGCCCTGCGGTAATCAATGCCAGCGCAGCGACCAGAGGATCAAAATAACCTTGCCACCAGGCAAGTGCCGTGCCGACGATAATGGCGGCAAAGGCCAGAGGAAGCGTTTTAGGGCGTAGACTTTCGAGCCACGCCTGAGTACGGCTGATATCAGTCATAAGTATTTAGCCAATAAAAATGGGGGCATTAGCCCCCATTAACGGTGATGAGAATGCAATAACCGCGATTATAGGATAAAACGGCTAAGATCTTCATCTGCCACTAACGCATCAAGATGTTTGCTCACATATTCAGCGTCAATGGTAATGGTTTGACCGTTAAGGTCGCTCGCATCATAAGAGATATCCTCCACCAGGCGTTCCAGCACGGTATGCAGACGACGCGCACCGATGTTTTCGGTGGTTTCGTTAACCTGCCACGCGGCCTGGGCGATACGTTTGATACCGTCTTCGGTGAACTCCAGGTTCACGCCTTCGGTCGCCATCAGCGCTTTGTACTGTACGGTCGCAGAGGCGTTTGGCTCGGTCAGGATGCGTTCGAAATCTTCGGTGGTCAGCGCCTGCAGTTCAACGCGGATCGGCAGACGACCCTGCAGTTCCGGGATCAGGTCAGACGGGCTGGCAACCTGGAACGCGCCGGAAGCGATAAACAGGATGTGGTCCGTTTTCACCATACCGTGCTTGGTGGAGACGGTGCAGCCTTCAACCAGCGGCAGCAGGTCGCGCTGAACGCCTTCACGGGACACGTCCGGGCCGGAGCTGTTGCCGCCGCGCTTACAAATTTTGTCGATTTCGTCGATGAACACGATGCCGTGCTGCTCAACCGCGTCGATAGCATCCTGCTTCAGCTCTTCCGGGTTCACCAGCTTCGCCGCTTCTTCTTCAATCAGCAGCTTCATCGCGTCTTTGATTTTCAGCTTACGTGCTTTCTGCTTCTGGCCGCCCAGGTTCTGGAACATGGACTGCAGCTGGCTGGTCATCTCTTCCATGCCAGGAGGTGCCATGATTTCTACACCCATTGGCGCGGCAGCAAGATCGATCTCAATCTCTTTATCATCCAGCTGGCCTTCACGCAGTTTTTTGCGGAATGCCTGACGCGCGGCAGACGGTTCAGCCTGCTGCTCAGCCTGGCCCCAGTTGTTTTTCGCCGGTGGGATCAGCACGTCGAGAATGCGCTCTTCGGCCATCTCTTCCGCGCGATAGCGGTTTTTCTCAATCGCCTGGACGCGCACCATTTTGATTGCCGAGTCGGTCAGATCGCGGATGATGGAGTCCACTTCTTTACCCACATAGCCCACTTCGGTGAACTTGGTAGCTTCGACTTTGATGAAAGGCGCGTTCGCCAGCTTCGCCAGACGACGGGCAATTTCGGTTTTACCGACACCGGTTGGGCCGATCATCAGAATGTTTTTCGGCGTCACTTCATGGCGCAGCTCTTCGTCAAGCTGCATACGACGCCAGCGGTTACGCAGAGCGATAGCCACGGAGCGCTTGGCGTTATCCTGGCCGATAATGTGTTTGTTCAGTTCGCTGACAATTTCGCGTGGGGTCATTTCAGACATGGGAGATCCTTACGCTTTGGAGGTCAATTCTTCGATGGTGTGGTTATGGTTGGTATAGATGCAGATATCACCTGCAATATCCAACGCCTTCACCGCGATATCACGTGCGTTCATGTCGGTATTTTCCAACAGCGCGCGGGCTGCAGCCTGGGCATAAGGGCCGCCAGAGCCGATGGCAATCAGGTCATTCTCCGGCTGAATAACGTCACCGTTACCGGTGATGATCAGCGAAGCGGTTTCATCGGCTACCGCCAGCAGCGCTTCGAGCTTGCGCAGCATACGGTCGGTACGCCAGTCTTTTGCCAGCTCAACGGCCGCTTTCACCAGATGACCCTGGTGCATTTCAAGCTTGCGTTCAAACAGTTCAAACAGCGTGAAGGCATCAGCTGTACCGCCTGCAAAACCGGCGATCACTTTGTCGTTATAGAGACGACGGACTTTCTTCACGTTGCCTTTCATGACGGTATTACCCAGCGTGGCCTGGCCATCACCGGCGATTACCACATGGCCGTTACGGCGTACACTTACTATTGTTGTCACGAGCAGACCCCCTGGTTACAAATTCGGGAAACAGAAGCCCTGAGCCTGTGCTCAGGGCTGAATTAAATGATAGATGGGGGAGATTTTGGGGGTTTCAACCCCCAGAGGCGAGTCGAATGCAGTTTGTGTGGCCGGCCACTTTCAAACGAGAAAGGGTGCCATCGGCGTTTTCTTTGCCTTTGACCGGGCCAATCACCACGCGGTTCCAGCCGTTATTGGTGGTAATGCGTGAATCAAACCCTTCAAATGCCAGCTGAGCACGCACGGTTTCGGCCTGCTCCGCACCTTTAAACGAACCGCACTGTACCATCCAGCGGCGTTCGTCTTTTTTCTCAGCCGTCTGCTTCGGCGCTTCGGTCTCTTTGGTGACCGGCGCAGCCTGCTGCGTTTTCGGCTGCTGTGCAGTGGTATGCGCTGGCGTCTGGAGCAGATCCTGATACGGCTGAGCCGCCTGTTTTTGCGGCTGTGCTTTTGGCTGCTGCTGAACAGGCTGAGATTGTACCGTACGCGTCTGCTGCTGCGGTTGCTGGTAAGGCTGTGCCTTCGGCTGCTGTACCGGCTGAGTTTGCGTCCACTGCTGCTGCTGTTGCTGCTGAATTTGAGCCTGGCGCTGACGCTGCAACTGCAACGTTTGCTGACGCTGCGCTGGCGTTTGTTCATTCCATGGCACTTCGTTCAACTGCGTCGGCTGCTGGCGCATATCGGCCTGCATTTGTGCCAGCAACTGGCGCTGCTCGTCCGTCAGTTGATCGGCATTCTTCACTTCACCACCGGCAGAGGGCTCGGTAGGCGCACGCACGCCAGGCTGGCGGCTTTCCAGCTCTTTGATATAGCGCCAGCGCTCTTCAGGTTTCGGAGGAAGGCCATTACCGGCCACTTTACTGGCCTGAAGCGCCTCGGACTCTTCCTTTTTATGGTGCGTGATGAAGTACAGACCACCAATAAAGGCGACGACAACAGCCGCAGCAATAGCGACCATTGCTGGCGAGACAGCAGGCAGGCTACGTTGCTTTTTCCTTGAGCTACTCTTTTTGCGTCGCGAAGGTGCCGGCTGGCCGCGACGTACATAATCTCGTTGTGCCACTATCGTTTCGCTGTATTTATTCGTTCGTCAGCCCGCCATGTTACTTAAGCGGCGGGGCTTTGACCAGATAAGGGTGTCCTAAAGACGTTTACGTTAAGTCAATGCCTGGGTAGAGCCCCGGACTATCAGTTCGCAGTCCAGCAACCGCGAGCCGCTGCTAACTGTTTGACCGTGAAGCTGATCCAGCAGAAGCAGCATCGCTTCGCGACCGATTTGATAGCGCGGTTGCGCGACCGTTGAGAGCGGCGGATCGCAAAATTCTGAAAGCGAAATATTATCGAATCCGATGATGGATAAATCTTTCGGTATGCGCAGGCCGCGGCGTTTGGCGTACGATAACGCGCCCAGCGCCATCACGTCGCTGTGACAAAATACGGCGGTTGGCGGTTCAGGCAGGTCCAGAAGCTTCTCCAGCGCCTGGCCACCGGCTGCGAAGGTAAAATCACCGCGGGCAATGTAGTGCGGATCGACGGTAACGCCAGTACGGCGCAGTGCCTGAACGTAGCCCTGCAGGCGGTAGTGGCACAGCGGCATTTCTTCTGGCCCGGCAATACAGCCAATGCGCTTATGCCCCAGCTCCTGAAGATAGTTCACTGCGTTGAATGCGGCGGTGAGGTTATCGATATGGACCGTCGGTAGCTCCAGTTCAGGGGCAAACTCATTGGCCATGACCATCGGCGGTAAATTGCGTTGTTCTTCGATGCTGGCGTCAAACGGCAGGCGCGAGCCAAGCAGCAGCATGCCGTCGATCTGCTTGGTAATAATGAGGTCGATAAAGGTTTTTTCCTGCTGGTTCTGATGGGCGCAGTCGCCAATCAGAACGAGGTAGCCTTGTTCCGCCGCCGTCACTTCGATACCGCGGATAATCTCACTGAAGAAGGGATCGCAGATGTCCGGCACAATCACAAGGATTGTGCGTGATTCATTGCGTTTGACGTTGCGCCCCATCGCCTGTGGGAAATAACCCACTTCAAGCGCAGCCTGCTCTACCCGGTTGCGGGTCGCCTGGGAGACTTTATCCGGGTTCATTAATGCGCGGGACACGGTTGCCGTTGAGACTTGTGCTTTCTCGGCAACGTCTTTCATGGTCGCCGTGGCAACCTCTTTCCTGGACTTCAACGTCTTCTCCTCGCCTGAACACCGAACTTCTGACATCACCATTTTTACAGATAGTTAATGGAATCGGTTACAGAATTTTCATAAAAAGTGTGAGGAGCGTTAAATTTTTCGATCCGTCTTCAGCCTTCGATGGGATCGACGTCCAGCACCCACTTCACTTTACGTGCTTCAGGCAGGGTGTTGATCAGCGCCAGCGTGCCGCTAACAATGTGCTGTAAACGGATCCGCGAAGGATGCTGGAGCAAAATTTGCCAGCGGAAACGTCCGCCGCGTTTCGGCGCCAGCGCCGGTACCGGACCCAGGATCCACAGCTGATTATCCACCAGGGGGCTGGCCTGCAGGAGATTTCTCAGCTGCTGCAGGAAAAGCGGTGCCTGCTGGTTGTTATGATCTTCCGCGCGGATGATGACGTGGCTGGTCCACGGCGGCAGCTGCATGGTCTGTCGTTCGGCCAGCGCCTGCTCGGCAAAGGCGTCATAGCCTTTGTGCAGCAGGGTTTGCAGCAGCGGGTGCTCAGGGTGGTGCGTCTGCAGAACCACTTCGCCCTGTTTGCCTGCGCGCCCTGCCCGTCCGGCCACCTGGGTATAGAGCTGGGCAAAACGCTCGGCCGCGCGGAAATCCGCAGAGAACAGCGCGCCGTCCACGTCCAGCAGGGCGACCAGCGTGACGTCCGGGAAGTGGTGTCCTTTTGCCAGCATTTGGGTACCAATCAGAATGCGCGCCCCGCCGCGATGTACTTCCGCGAGCTGCTGTTCCAGCGCGCCCTTGCGGCTGGTGGTGTCTCTGTCGATACGAGAGATTGGAACGTCAGGGAAGAAGGGCGCCAGCGCCTGCTCAAGCTGTTCCGTTCCTAGTCCGACCGGCACGATATGCGTTGACCCGCACGATGGACACTGGCGCGGCACCGGACGCTGGCTGTCGCAGTGGTGACAACGCAGGTGGCGCTGTGCCTGATGGAAGGTGTAGTAGTGGTCACAGCGTGGGCATTCCGCAATCCAGCCGCAGTCGTGGCACAGCAGGGCGGGTGCAAATCCGCGGCGGTTGAGGAACAGAATCACCTGGTTGCCCGCCTGCAAATGCTGACGCATGCGGGTAATCAATGCGGGTGCTAGCCCGGCCTGAACCTGCTGACCTTTTAGATCGAGCACGTGCTGAATGGCCGGACGGGCATTCCCGGCACGACGCGTCAGACGCAGCATATGATATTTGCGCTGGCGCACGTTGTGCAGGGTTTCGAGCGCAGGGGTGGCGGAGCCAAGAATAATCGGAATTTGCTCGCTGTGGGCGCGATAAACTGCCAGATCGCGGGCATGGTAGCGCCAGCCTTCCTGTTGCTTATAGGAGCTGTCGTGCTCTTCGTCGATCACGATCACGCCAAGATTTTTAAACGGCGTAAACAGCGACGAGCGGGTGCCGATCACAATCGCCGCTTCGCCATTTTTCGCTTTCAGCCAGGCGCTGAGGCGTTCGCTGTCGTTCAGACCGGAGTGCAGGACCTCAACCGGCGCGTTAAAGCGCTCGCGGAATCGAGCGATGGTTTGAGGGGTTAAGCCAATTTCCGGCACCATGACCAGCGCCTGTTTGCCCTGCGCGAGCACGTTTTCCAGCACGCTCAGATACACTTCGGTCTTACCGGAACCGGTGACGCCCGCCAGCAGCCAGGCAGAAAAATGGTCCGAGGCGCTGTGAATGGCGCCGACCGCGGTGGCCTGCTCGGTATTCAGGCGCAGACGATCCCCTGAAACGGAGAAGCCGTCGCGCCAGTCGTGAAGGGCTGGGGCCTGGCTTGCCAGCTCGCTCAGACCTTTCTTTCTCAGGGCCTGTAAAGCGGCTTCGCTCACCTCAAGTTCGTCGACCTGATGCCGCCAGATGTTACCCTGGCGCAGAGCGGCCAGCGCCTGCTGCTGTTTCTGCGATCGTTTGAGGCTATTAATGTCTACGGCCTGCCCTTGCTCGGTGGCAAACCAGTACCACATCGGCGCATGGCTGGCGCTCTTACCCTGGCGCAGCAGGATAGGCAGGGCGTGGAACAGGACATCCCCAATCGGATGATGGTAGTAATCAGCCGCCCACAGTAGCAGTCGCCAGGTGTTGGTGGAGTAAACCGGTTCGCTGTCCAGTACCTCAATGACCGATTTCAGCTCATTAAGGGGGAGTTCGCTTTTATCGCTGACGGAAACAACGATCCCCACACGCTGTTGTTTGCCAAACGGCACGGTCACGCGACAGCCCGCTTTGGCGCTCATGCTGTCGGGCAGCAGGTAGTCAAAGGTGCGGGGAAGCGGAACGGGCAGGGCAACGTGAGCGACGGGCATCGAATCTTCCTGACTTGAAAAGTGGCGCGTTAGTATACACATTAGTGAAAGCGGCGTGCGGATCAGTTTGCATACGTTGGTCAAATTCTGTATGATTCGCCGCCTTTGGTGTACTTTACGCCAAAGAACTTACATTCAACATCGCGTGGTGTCTGGCGTTAGGGCTGGAAGAGCGACGCGGCCTTAACTGAGGTTCTCCCATGAAAAAAGATATTCACCCGAAATACGAAATGATTACTGCAAACTGTTCTTGCGGTAACTCTATCCAGATCCGCTCCACCGTGGGTCACGATCTGAACCTGGACGTGTGCGGCAAATGCCACCCGTTCTACACTGGTAAGCAGCGTGATGTTGCAACCGGTGGCCGTGTTGACCGCTTCAACAAGCGTTTCAGCATCCCGGGCGCTAAATAAGTTTCCCGAAAAAAAGGCACCGCAAGGTGCCTTTTTTGTATCCGCTTCTCAGTATTCCCACGTATCCGGGTCAATACCCAGTTCACGCATGATCACCTTCGCCTCTTCCGGGATTTCGTCGCTACGCTCTTTGCGCAGATCGTCATCGTTCGGCAACGGTTGACCGGTAAACGCATGCAGGAACGCTTCGCACAGCAGTTCGCTATTGGTCGCGTGACGCAGGTTGTTCACCTGACGACGCGTACGTTCATCGGTGAGGATCTTTAACACCTTCAGAGGAATGGAAACCGTAATTTTCTTTACTTGCTCACTCTTCTTACCGTGCTCAGCGTATGGGCTGATATATTCGCCGCTCCATTCAGCCATGAGATACCTTTAATCCTCTCAGTCATTAATCTAAAGGTGCAAACCGGTCACTGCCCGTTTTGAACCGTAATCTTGCGTAGTTTACCGTAGAGACGATACCGTGGCACGGATATTGCCGCTGCAGCGTGCACTAAAGCATATAATTTTAACGGCTATTTGCGCATTGCTCAATCTATACGCAAAGAAGTTTAGATGTCCAGATGTATTGACGTCCATAATTTGAATGTTTACTCTGGTGCCTGACTTTTCACCTCATTCGCCAGGAAGCCCTCACCATGACGCGTAAACAGGCCACTATTGCAGTGCGTAGCGGATTAAATGATGACGAGCAGTACGGCTGCGTTGTCCCGCCGATTCATCTTTCCAGTACCTACAATTTCACCGGATTTAATGAACCCCGCGCGCACGACTACTCGCGTCGTGGCAACCCTACGCGTGATGTGACCCAGCGTGCGCTGGCCGAGCTGGAAGGGGGCGCAGGGGCCGTATTGACCAACACCGGGATGTCTGCGATTCACCTGGTGACGACCGTGTTCCTGAAGCCGGGAGACCTGCTGGTCGCCCCGCACGACTGCTATGGCGGCAGCTATCGCCTGTTTGACAGCCTCGCAAAACGCGGCTGCTATCGCGTGCTGTTTGTCGATCAAAACGACGAACAGGCGCTGAAACAGGCGCTGGCAGAGAAACCAAAGCTCGTTCTGGTGGAAAGTCCAAGCAACCCATTGTTGCGCGTTGTCGATATTGCGAAAATTTGTCAGCTCGCAAGGGATGCGGGAGCGATAAGTGTAGTGGATAATACGTTCCTCAGTCCGGCCCTTCAGAACCCACTCGCACTGGGTGCTGATCTGGTATTGCATTCATGCACTAAATATCTGAACGGCCACTCTGACGTGGTAGCGGGCGTGGTGATTGCAAAAGATCCCGACGTTGTCACGGAACTGGCATGGTGGGCCAATAACATTGGCGTCACCGCCGGGGCGTTCGACAGCTACCTGCTGTTGCGCGGCATCCGTACGCTTTCTCCGCGTATGGAAGTGGCGCAGCGCAATGCCCAGGCCATTGTCGATTTCCTGAAAACCCAGCCGCTGGTGAAGAAGCTTTATCACCCGTCGCTGCCGAAAAACCAGGGGCACGAGATTGCCGCGCGCCAGCAGAAAGGGTTTGGCGCGATGTTAAGTTTTGAACTGGACGGCGACGAGCAAACGCTGCGTCGCTTCCTGAGCGGGCTGTCATTGTTTACGCTGGCGGAATCATTAGGTGGGGTTGAAAGCTTGATCTCCCACGCCGCAACCATGACGCACGCCGGTATGGCACCGGAAGCACGTGCCGCCGCCGGGATTTCCGAGACGCTGCTGCGTATCTCGACCGGTATTGAAGATTCTGAAGATTTAATTGCCGATCTGGAAAATGGCTTCCGGGTCGCAGCCAAGGGGTAATCATGAGTGTGATAGCGCAGGCAGGGGCGAAGGGTCGTCAGCTGCACAAGTTTGGTGGTAGTAGTCTTGCTGATGTGAAATGTTATCTGCGCGTTGCAGGGATCATGACGGAGTATTCACAGCCGGGTGACATGATGGTTGTCTCCGCGGCGGGCAGCACCACCAACCAGTTGATTAGCTGGCTGAAACTGAGCCAGACCGATCGCCTTTCTGCGCATCAGGTGCAACAGTCCTTACGCCGCTATCAGAGCGAACTGATTGCTGGCCTGCTGCCAGCGGACGTTGCCGACGGGCTGATCAGCGCTTTTACGCACGATCTTGAACGTCTGGCGGCCCTGCTGGACAGCGGGATCACCGACGCGGTGTATGCCGAAGTGGTGGGCCACGGTGAAGTGTGGTCTGCACGTCTGATGGCTGCCGTGCTGCAACATCTGGGTGTGGATGCCGCCTGGCTCGACGCCCGTGATTTCCTCCGCGCCGAACGCGCCGCACAGCCGCAGGTGGATGAAGGGTTATCCTATCCGCTGCTGCAACAGCTCCTGGTGCAGCATCCCGGCAAACGTATTGTTGTCACCGGCTTTATCAGCCGCAGCAACGCGGGCGAAACCGTGCTGCTGGGCCGTAACGGTTCTGACTATTCAGCAACGCAAATCGGTGCGCTGGCGGGCGTATCCCGCGTGACCATCTGGAGCGACGTGGCCGGCGTTTACAGCGCGGACCCGCGTAAAGTGAAAGATGCCTGTTTGCTGCCGCTGCTGCGTCTCGACGAAGCCAGCGAGCTGGCGCGTCTGGCCGCGCCGGTACTGCACGCGCGCACGCTGCAGCCGGTGTCCGGCAGCGATATAGACCTCCAGCTGCGTTGCAGCTATACCCCGGATCAAGGCTCTACGCGTATCGAGCGCGTGCTGGCGTCCGGTACCGGGGCGCGTATTGTCACCAGCCACGACGACATCTGTCTGATTGAGTTCCAGGTGCCCGCGGGCCAGGATTTCAAGCTGGCGCATAAAGATATCGACCTGGTGTTAAAGCGTGCCCAGGTGCGTCCGCTGGCCGTTGGCGTGCATAACGACCGCCAGCTGCTGCAGTTCTGCTATACCGCTGAAGTGGCGGACAGCGCCCTGAAGATTCTGGATGAAGCGGGCCTGCCGGGCGAGCTTCGCCTGCGTCAGGGGCTGGCGCTGGTGGCGATGGTGGGGGCGGGCGTCACCCGTAACCCGCTGCATTGCCACCGCTTCTGGCAGCAGCTGAAAGGCCAGCCGGTTGAATTTACCTGGCAGTCAGAAGAGGGCATCAGCCTGGTCGCCGTGCTGCGTAAAGGGCCAACCGAAAGCCTGATTCAGGGTCTGCACACCTCCCTGTTCCGCGCGGAAAAACGCATCGGCCTGGTGCTGTTTGGTAAAGGCAACATCGGTTCCCGCTGGCTGGAGCTGTTCGCCCGTGAGCAGGTGACGCTTTCGGCACGTACCGGGTTTGAATTCATTCTCGCAGGCGTGGTGGACAGCCGCCGCAGCCTGCTGAATTACGAAGGGCTGGACGCCAGCCGGGCGCTGGCCTTCTTTAACGATGAGGCCGTCGAGCAGGATGAAGAGTCGCTGTTCCTGTGGATGCGCGCGCACCCGTATGACGATCTGGTGGTGCTGGACGTCACCGCCAGCGAACAGCTTGCCGATCAGTATCTGGATTTCGCCAGCCACGGTTTCCACGTTATCAGTGCCAACAAGCTGGCGGGGGCGAGCAGCACGGATAAATACCGTCAGATCCACGACGCGTTTGAAAAAACAGGCCGCCACTGGCTGTATAACGCCACCGTTGGGGCGGGCCTGCCGGTTAACCACACCGTGCGTGACCTGATTGAAAGCGGCGACAGCATTCTGGCGCTGAGCGGGATCTTCTCCGGCACGCTCTCCTGGCTGTTCCTGCAGTTTGACGGCACCGTACCGTTTACCGACCTGGTGGATCAGGCGTGGCAGCAGGGCTTAACCGAGCCTGACCCGCGTGTTGACCTCTCCGGTAAAGACGTGATGCGTAAGCTGGTGATTCTGGCGCGCGAAGCGGGTTACGACATCGAACCGGATGCCGTCCGCGTCGAGTCCCTGGTGCCTGCTGGCTGTGAAGAAGGGTCTGTGGACCATTTCTTTGAAAATGGTGAAGAGCTTAACGAGCAGATGGTGCAGCGTCTGGAAGCGGCGAACGAGATGGGACTGGTGCTGCGCTATGTGGCGCGTTTTGAGGCCAACGGTAAAGCCCGTGTCGGCGTCGAGGCGGTGCGACCTGACCATCCGCTGGCGGCGCTGCTGCCGTGCGATAATGTCTTCGCGATCGAAAGCCGCTGGTACCGCGATAACCCGCTGGTGATCCGTGGCCCGGGCGCGGGGCGCGATGTCACCGCCGGAGCGATCCAGTCCGACATCAACCGTCTGGCTAAGCTGCTGTAACGTCTACATTTCCCTCTCCCTGTGGGAGAGGGCCGGGGTGAGGGCATCGGACCGCGCTCACCCCATCATGAATTTCCTTCATCTTCCCTGAGCAAACCTCACCGTTATTGTTGATTATTTATGTTGACGTCCCTCCGCTTTTCCGTCATTTTTACATCTGGACGTCTAAACGTATAGAAGTTCACAATACAACAAACAATGACACGCGACAGATAGAGGTAAGGTATGAGCTTTTTTCACGCCAACCAGCGGGAAGCACTGAATCAGAGCCTGGCCGAAGTAAACGGCCAGATTAACGTCTCTTTTGAATTTTTCCCGCCGCGCACCAGTGAAATGGAGCAAACCCTGTGGAGCTCTATCGATCGCCTGAGCAGCCTGAAGCCAAAGTTTGTCTCCGTGACCTACGGTGCGAACTCCGGCGAGCGCGACCGCACGCACAGCATCATCAAAGGCATTAAAGACCGTACCGGTCTGGAAGCTGCGCCGCACCTCACCTGTATCGACGCCACCCGTGACGAGTTACGTGCCATTGCCCAGGACTACTGGAACAACGGTATCCGTCATATTGTCGCCCTGCGCGGCGATCTGCCGCCGGGAAGCGGTAAGCCGGAAATGTATGCCGCCGACCTGGTCGCGTTGCTGAAAGACGTGGCCGACTTTGATATCTCCGTCGCCGCGTATCCTGAAGTTCATCCGGAAGCGAAAAGCGCCCAGGCGGACCTGCTCAACCTGAAGCGTAAAGTGGATGCGGGTGCCAATCGCGCGATTACCCAGTTCTTCTTTGATGTGGAGAGCTACCTGCGTTTCCGTGACCGCTGCGTTTCCGCGGGCATCGACGTCGAAATTATCCCGGGAATTTTGCCGGTCTCTAACTTCAAACAGGCGAAGAAATTTGCTGATATGACCAACGTGCGCATTCCGCTGTGGATGTCCAAAATGTATGAAGGGCTGGACGATGACCCGGAGACCCGCAAGCTGGTGGGCGCTAACATCGCGATGGACATGGTGAAGATCTTAAGCCGCGAAGGGGTGAAGGATTTCCACTTCTACACGCTCAACCGCGCGGAAATGAGCTATGCCATCTGTCACACCCTGGGCGTTCGTCCGGCATAAAAAAATAGAAAGCCCTTATAAAATGAGGGCTTTTTAATCAAACAGATAGTTAAAAGGTATTAACTATCGAATCTGTGGATTATTTCAACTATATCTTATTGCTAGTGGTGTATATCGTAACGGTAACACTGTACAAGGGAGCATAGCGATGAGCACGTCAGACGAGACCAATAACGCAGCATCAGCCGGCAAATGCCCGTTCCATCACGGCGGCGCCGATCACAGCGCGGGAGCAGGTACAAGCAGCCGTGACTGGTGGCCAAAGCAACTCCGCATTGACCTTCTTAACCAACATTCCAACCGTTCTAACCCGCTGGGTGAAGACTTCGACTACCGCAAAGAATTTAGCAAACTCGACTACTCTGCCCTCAAAGGCGATCTCAAAGCGCTTTTAACCGACTCTCAGCCGTGGTGGCCTGCTGACTGGGGCAGCTATGCTGGCCTGTTTATTCGCATGGCGTGGCACGGCGCGGGTACTTATCGCTCCGTTGATGGACGCGGCGGGGCAGGACGCGGTCAACAGCGTTTTGCACCGCTGAACTCCTGGCCCGATAACGTCAGTCTGGATAAAGCGCGTCGTCTGCTGTGGCCCATCAAGCAAAAATATGGGCAAAAAATTTCCTGGGCTGACCTGTTCATCCTGGCGGGGAACGTGGCGCTGGAAAACTCCGGTTTCCGCACCTTTGGTTTCGGTGCCGGTCGTGAAGACGTCTGGGAACCGGATCTGGACGTGAACTGGGGCGATGAAAAAGCCTGGCTGACCCACCGTGACCCGGAAGCGCTGGCGAAGCGTCCTCTGGCCGCAACCGAAATGGGCCTGATCTACGTTAACCCGGAAGGGCCAAACGCCAGCGGTGAACCACTGTCCGCGGCGGCAGCCATCCGCGCGACCTTTGGCAATATGGGCATGAACGACGAAGAGACCGTGGCGCTGATCGCCGGTGGTCATACGCTCGGTAAAACCCATGGCGCAGGTGAAGCCACACATGTGGGCACCGACCCTGAAGCCTCACCGATTGAAGCGCAGGGCCTGGGCTGGGCGAGTACGCACGGTACAGGCGTTGGTGCAGATGCCATTACGTCCGGTCTGGAAGTTATCTGGTCACAAACTCCGACCCAGTGGAGCAACTACTTCTTCGAGAACCTGTTCAAATATGAGTGGGTCCAGACCCGCAGCCCGGCAGGTGCCATTCAGTTTGAAGCCGTGGATGCGCCAGAAATTATGCCGGACCCGTTCGACCCGTCGAAAAAACGCAAACCAACGATGCTGGTCACCGACCTGACGCTGCGTTTTGATCCGGAATTCGAGAAAATTTCTCGCCGCTTCCTGAACGATCCGCAGGCTTTCAACGAAGCCTTTGCGCGCGCGTGGTTCAAACTGACTCACCGCGATATGGGCCCAAAAGCGCGGTACATTGGTCCGGAAGTGCCGAAAGAAGATCTGATCTGGCAGGATCCGCTGCCTCAGCCGGTGTTCAATCCTTCGAAAGAAGACATTGAAAGCCTGAAAGCGGAAATCATTGCCTCGGGTCTCTCCGTGAGTGAGCTGGTTTCCGTTGCCTGGGCGTCTGCGTCGACCTTCCGCGGTGGCGACAAGCGTGGCGGCGCCAACGGTGCGCGTCTGGCGCTGGCGCCTCAGCGCGACTGGGATGTGAACGCCGCTGCCGTACGTGCATTACCGGCTCTGGAAGCCATCCAGCGCACCACCAATAAAGCTTCCCTGGCCGATATCATCGTGCTGGCGGGCGTGGTAGGCGTTGAGCAGGCGGCAAAAGCGGCGGGCGTTTACGTTACCGTACCGTTCACGCCGGGCCGCGTGGATGCGCGCCAGGACCAGACGGATATCGAGATGTTTAACCTGCTCGAGCCGATTGCCGATGGCTTCCGCAACTACCGTGCGCAGGTGGATACGTCAACCACCGAATCACTGCTGATCGACAAAGCGCAGCAGCTGACGCTGACCGCACCCGAACTGACGGTTTTGGTCGGCGGTCTGCGCGTACTCGGGGCAAACTTCGATGGCAGCAAGAATGGCGTGTTCACCGACCGTGAGGGCGTGCTGAGCAATGACTTTTTCGTGAACCTGCTGGATATGAATACCCAGTGGAAGGCGACCGACGACTCAAACGAGCTGTTTGCCGGTAGCGATCGCGCCAGTGGCGAAGTGAAATATACCGCGACCCGCGCGGACCTGGTGTTCGGTTCAAACGCCGTCCTGCGCGCGCTGGCTGAAGTCTACGCCAGCAGCGATGCACACGAGAAGTTTGTGCGTGATTTTGTTGCCGCCTGGGCGAGAGTGATGGATTTGGATCGGTTTGACGTGAAGTAACCAGTATGCCGGGTGGCGGCTACGCCTTACCCGGCTTGCAAAAGCATGTCATTCGTAGGCCGGGTAAGCGTAGCGCCACCCGGCTTTTTTTATTATTCCCACTCCTGCAGGAACCGCTGTCCATACAGGTCAGCCACCAGCAGCGCCGCATACACCTGATCTGGCGTTACTCCGCCCGGCATGTTGTGAATAGTTTCCCCTTCTGCGCAGGACGCTTCTGCGATCAGACGCATTTTGGCCGGAATAGCCTCTTTAATATTCAGCTGCGCCAGCGTGATCGGCAGTCCCACGCTGTGGCAAAGCGCCGCGACGGTCTCTATTTCTTCTACCGGCGCATTTTCGAGCACCAGCTGCGTCAGCGTACCAAACGCTACTTTTTCACCGTGATAGAAGTGATGCGCATCCGGCACCGCCGTCATACCGTTGTGAATCGCATGTGCCGCAGCCAGTCCACCGCTTTCAAAACCTACGCCGCTGAGATAGGTGTTGGCTTCAATAATGCGTTCCAGCGCAGGCGTTACGACATGCTGTTCCGCCGCCAGCATGGCTTTCTCACCCTCTTCAAGCAGCGTGTTGTAGCACAGCTCCGCCAGCGCGAGTGCCGCCTGCGTGCATTTACCGCCCGCCATCGTCGTGGCACCGCTACGCGAGCAGGCGCGCGCTTCAAACCAGGTCGCCAGCGCATCGCCAATACCCGCGGCAAGCAGACGAGCCGGCGCACCCGCGACGACTTTGGTATCCACAATCACCATGTTCGGGTTGTGTGGCAGCATCAGGTAGCGATCGAACTCGCCGCTGTCGGTATAGATTACGGAAAGTGCGCTGCACGGTGCATCGGTGGAGGCAATGGTCGGGGCAATCGCAACCGGCACGTCCATAAAGTGTGCCAGCGCTTTGGCGGTGTCCAGCGTCTTCCCGCCGCCGATACCCAGCACGGCCAGACAGTCGGCGCTATCGGCCAGTTTTTTCAGACGATCGATTTCATTTTGTGAACATTCGCCACCAAACGGTGCGATTTCTGCATGCAGCTCTGCGTTTTTAAAGCTCTGGCGCAAGGTTTCTTCAGCAAAACCCAGCACAAATTTATCGCCGACAACCAGCCAACGCGTTACCAGCGGTTTCAGGTAGTCGCCGAGACGGGTAAGCACATCAGCGCCCTGGATATATTTTCCGGGCGATTGAATGATACGGTCCATAACATTTCTCCCTTAGAGGTTGAGGTTACCAAACGCGTTTTTCCAGTCCTGCTCGAACTTCTCTATGGCTGACTCTACCGCCGGCGTGCCGAGCATTTGTTGCGCTACATCTAAAGGAAGCGTGATTGCGTCGCATCCGGCCAGCAGGCAGTCCAGCGCCTGACGTGGCGTTTTGAAGCTGGCGGCCAGCACCTTGCTCTCAGGGGCATGCATTTCCAGAAGAGACTGCAGCTCCTGGACCATGCGGATACCATCACCGCCCTGGGCATCGACGCGGTTCACATACGGTGCGACATACGACGCGCCCGCCAGCGCAGCCAGCAGACCCTGTGCGGCGCTGTATACGGCCGTCCCGAGTGTAGTGATCCCCTCGTTTTTCAATGCCTTAATCGCTACAAGTCCTTCTGCCGTTACCGGAATTTTCACCACGATATCCGGCAGGGCATTACTGAGACGTTTGGCTTCTGCCACCATTCCCCCGGCGTCACGGCTCATGGTCTGGGCAAACAGAGTGCCCCGGGGAGCGATGGCTTTTTGCAGGCGCGGCAGCACGCTCCAGATGGACTCTCGGCTGGCGGCAATAATGCTCGGGTTAGTGGTCACACCCGCGATCGGGAATACCCGCGCCAGACGCTCAACTTCCGCCACGTTGGCGGTGTCCAGGTACAGTTCCATTATTTTTCCTTAAGTCAGAAAGGTTGAATAAAGGATAAGGCGCGGCAGAGTACGGCGGATACAGGTCAATTTTGCCAAATACTGGACAAATGTAATGTCCTTAGTGAAGTGAGAGAACGATCACAATGCTATTTTTTGGCGATCAGCTGGCTGTGATACTGACGACGATATTCGGAAGGGGAGCGCTCGGTGTGCTTACGAAAGAGACGGCAAAAGTAGTTGCTGTCGGTAAATCCGCAGCGTGCGGCGATATCTTTAATTTTGAGGTCATAGCCTTTCAGCAGCTGGCGGGCGTGTTCCAGACGGGTCTGCGTCAGGTATTCATTGAACCCGACGTTCCCGGTCTTCTGAAAAAGGTGAGAGAGATAGTTAGGGGAAATATAAAATGCCCCGGCAACGGAATCCCGGGTCAGCGCCGAGGCATGGTTTTCATCAATAAAGCGACGAACGGCTTCGAATAATGCGCGGCTGCGGCTATCAGTGTGGATATCACTGCCAAGCAGATCGCGGCAGTGGCTGAGCAGACTTAATATCACCAGCCTGGCCGTGTCCTGCTCAGTTGGCTGCATCTGCAGCTCATTGAGCGTTTGCAGGAGAAACGCGCCCGTCCGGGGCCCTCTTCTGGCAATCTGCTGCTGTTGTATAAGAGCGTTGCCCCGGTAGAGCTGAAGCGTCAGCTGCTGTTTGCCGAAGCTTATTCTGAGCGAGTTTGAAGAATACTGCGGGACGTTCCCGGTTGCGGAAAAGAATGCTTCGCAGCGGGTTTCCAGGATAACTGAGAGACAAGGTGATGTGCGGTTATTCTCGGCAGGCGTGACAAAATGCACTTGATCCAGGGGGAATGCGCCTTTAATCAGAGCCGTGAGGATGTGCGTAATATCGTGGAACATGTTATGGATACCGGGGTATTGCCGGGTGGGCGCAAGCCCACCCCGGCATAGCCGATTAGCCCGTGTTACGCATACCCGCCGCAACGCCCGCAATCGTCACCATCAGCGCCTGCTCAACGCGAGGATCCGGCTCTTTGCCTTCTTCTTCCGCCAGACGAGAACGGTGCAGCAGCTCTGCCTGCAGGACGTTCAGCGGGTCGGTGTAGATGTTACGCAGCTGGATAGACTCGGCGATCCACGGCAGGTCCGCCATCAGGTGTGAGTCGTTGGCGATATCCAGCACCACTTTGATGTCGCCTTCCAGCAGTTCGCGCAGCTCTTTACCCAGCGCCCACAGCTCAGGCTTAACCAGACGCTGATCGTAGTATTCCGCCAGCCACAGGTCAGCTTTCGAGAAGACCATCTCCAGCATACCCAGACGGGTAGAGAAGAATGGCCAGTCGCGGCACATGGTTTCCAGTTCGTTCTGTTTACCGTCTTCCACCACTTTCTGCAGCGCGGCACCGGCACCCAGCCAGGCAGGCAGCATCAAACGGTTCTGCGTCCAGGCGAAAATCCATGGAATCGCGCGCAGTGACTCTACGCCGCCGGTCGGGCGACGCTTCGCCGGACGCGAGCCCAGCGGCAGTTTACCCAGTTCCTGCTCAGGTGTTGCCGAGCGGAAGTAAGGCACAAAATCTTTGTTTTCACGCACGTAGCCACGGTACAGATCGCAGGAGATCGCCGACAGTTCGTCCATGATATGGCACCAGGACGCTTTCGGCTCCGGCGGTGGCAGCAGGTTTGCTTCCAGAATGGCGCTGGTATAAAGCGACAGACTGCTGATGGTCACTTCCGGCAGGCCGTATTTGAAGCGGATCATCTCACCTTGCTCGGTCACGCGCAGGCCGCCTTTCAGGCTGCCTGGCGGCTGCGACAGCAGTGCCGCGTGTGCAGGCGCGCCGCCGCGGCCGATTGAGCCACCGCGTCCGTGGAACAGCGTCAGCTCAATACCGGCTTTCTCGCAAGTTTTGATCAGTGCATCCTGCGCCTGATACTGCGCCCAGGATGCCGCCATCACGCCCGCATCTTTGGCGGAGTCGGAATAACCAATCATCACCATCTGCTTGCCCTGAATAAAGCCGCGATACCAGTCGATGTTCAGCAACTGGGTCATCACGTCGTTGGCGTTGTTCAGGTCATCGAGGGTTTCAAACAGCGGCGCCACCGGCAGGGCATAGTCGATGCCCGCTTCTTTCAGAAGCAGATGAACGGCCAGCACGTCGGACGGGGTCTTCGCCATGGAGATCACATAGGCGGCCACCGATCCTTTCGGTGCGTCCACGATCGCTTTACAGGTGTTGAGCACCTCGCGGGTTTCGTTGCTTGGCTCCCAGTTGCGCGGCAACAGAGGGCGCTTGGAGTTCAGTTCGCGGATCAGGAATGCCTGTTTGTCGGCTTCGGACCAGCTTTCATAGTCGCCGATGCCGAGATAGCGGGTCAGTTCACCCAGCGCTTCGGTATGGCGGGTACTTTCCTGACGAACGTCGATACGCACCAGCGGCACGCCGAAACATTTCACGCGGCGCAGAGTGTCGAGCAGTTCGCCGTTAGCGATGATGCCCATCCCGCAGGCCTGGAGTGATTTATAACAGGCGTAGAGCGGTTCCCAGAGCTGTTCGTTCTGGCTGAGCAGGCCTTCCGGCTTCGGCAGACGCTGGCCTTTCAGGCGCGCTTCCAGCCAGGCCTGAGTCGCCATCAGCTGACCGCGCAGTTTTTTCATCAGGAAACGGTACGGCTCGCTGGCGCCTTCTTCACCGGCCAGCGCGCGCAGTTCCGGCGTCGCTTCGACCATCGACAGTTCGGAAATCAGCACCTGAATATCTTTCAGGAACAAATCGGTCGCTTTCCAGCGGCTCAGCAACAGAACGTGACGGGTGATTTCCGCAGTGACGTTCGGGTTGCCGTCGCGGTCGCCGCCCATCCAGGAGGTGAAGCGTACCGGCACAAAGTCGACCGGCAGGCGGTAGCCGAGGTTCTCTTCCAGCTGTTCGTTCAGCTCGCGCAGGTAGTTCGGCACCCCTTCCCACAGGCTGTTTTCCACCACCGCAAAGCCCCATTTGGCTTCGTCGACCGGGCTGGGGCGTTGCTTACGAATTTCGTCGGTATGCCAGGACTGAGCAATCAGCTGGCGCAGACGGCGCATCAGCTGGTTGCGTTCATAGTCGGCGATGTCTTTGTTATCCAGCTGCTTGAGGCAGTTGTTCACTTCCACCATTTTGTGGATCAGGGTACGACGGGTGATCTCGGTTGGGTGAGCGGTCAGAACCAGCTCCAGCGAGAGAGACTCCACCGCCTTTTTGATGGTGGCTTCGGTGAGATCGGGCTGGTCTTTCAGTTTACGCAGCGTACGGGCAATCACTTCCGGGTTGCTGGCAGCTTCGCCATTAGGCGAAATGCTGTGGTATTGCTCAGCGGTGTTGGCCAGGTTCAGGAACTGGCTGAAGGCACGGGCAACGGGCAGCAGCTCATCGTTGGAGAGGTTCTGCAAGGTGGTGAGCAGTTCCTGACGGCTGGCCTCGTTACCGGCACGGGAAGATTTAGACAGCTTGCGGATGGTTTCAACGCGTTCGAGGATGTTTTCCCCCAACGCATCTTTGATGGTATCTCCAAGCACTTTGCCGAGCATACTGACATTACTACGCAACGCGGAATATTGTTCGTTCATAAAAACCCAGTCACCCCATCATTTTTGTTTATGCCCATGCGAAAATCTGCTGGACAATATTTTGTCATCTCCCTTTATAAAGCCACGTAAAACCCCCGTCGTCAATTGCTGCGAAAACGGTTCAGCAAACGAATAAATGCGGGCAATTTACGAAATTTAATTCGCATTGCGTCAGATAAGAGATGCTTATGGGAATGTGACGGAGATCATGCGATTTGTTGCCCTCACTCTAACCCTCTCCCACCGGGAGAGGGTTAGAGTCGGTGCGGTTTTAATGCCAGCAGAAGTGGTGCACAACCTGGGTAATCAACTCGCGAGTGGGCTTGATGAAGCGGGTTTCCAGATACTCATCCGGCTGGTGCGCCTGGTTAATGGAGCCAGGGCCAAGGACCAGCGTCGGACACAGCGTCTGAATGAACGGCGCTTCGGTGCAGTAGTTCACCACGTCGGTTTTTTCACCAAGCAGTTTTTCCACCACTTCAACCAGTTGGTGATCCGGAGGGCACTCATAACCCGGGATCGGCGGATGCAGTTCGGAGACCGTCAGGCGGCCCGGCCAGCGCTCGCTCACCGGGGCCAGCGCTTCATTCAGCAAGCCGTCGAGATCGCTCAGCGTCATACCCGGCAGCGGGCGGATATCCATATGCAGTTCGCAGCAGGCGCAGATACGGTTGGAGGCATCGCCGCCGTGCAGGCTGCCGAGGTTTAGGGTCGGATACGGCACGGTGAACGCGTCATAGTGATAACGTTCTTTCAGCGAGTCGCGCAGGGTCATGATGCGGCCGATGGCGTCATGCATCAGCTCAATCGCATTTACGCCGCGCGCCGGATCGCTGGAGTGGCCGGACTGGCCCAGCACGCGCACGGCCGTCGAGATATGGCCTTTATGCGCGCGAATCGGTTGCAGTGAAGTCGGTTCGCCGATAATGGCGCAATCCGGGCGAATCGACGTGTTTTCAGAGAAGTAGCGCGCGCCCGCCATGCTGGTCTCTTCGTCGGCGGTCGCCAGAATGTAGAGCGGCTTTTTCAGTTTTGTCACGTCCACGTCACGCAGCGCGTCGAGGATAAAGGCGAAGAAGCCTTTCATGTCGGCGGTGCCGAGACCATAGAGTTTGTTGTCGTGCTCGGTCAGGGTGAACGGATCGCGGGTCCAGCGGCCATCGTCAAACGGCACGGTGTCGGTATGACCGGCAAGCAGCAGGCCGCCCGCACCGGTTCCGGTGCTGGCCAGCAGGTTAAATTTATGACGGGTTCCGGGGACGGGCTGTACCTCAACGTTAAACCCAAGATCGCTAAACCAACCCGCCAGCAGATTGATTAAAGACTCATTGCTTTGATCCAGCGCTTCTTCCGTTGCACTGATGGACGGTGTGGCAATCAGGGCGCGGTAGATCTCGATAAATGGCGGTAAGTTCATTTTCATTGTTGACACACCTTAGGTCGTGATAGTATCAATATTCATGCAATAAATGTGAATAAAAATACATTAACGTTGAGCATAAAGGAACCCGATGTTGAATACGCTGATTGTAGGCGCTAGCGGTTATGCGGGCGCAGAGCTTGTAAGCTACGTGAATCGCCATCCACATATGACCATAACCGCTTTGACCGTGTCAGCGCAAAGCAATGATGCAGGAAAGTTAATTTCCGATTTGCATCCGTGGCTTTTGGGCATTGTCGATCTGCCGCTGCAGCCGATGTCTGACATCAGTGAGTTCACCGACGGCGTTGACGTGGTGTTTTTAGCCACTGCGCACGAAGTCAGTCATGACCTGGCACCGCAGTTCCTGGCAGCCGGCTGCGTGGTGTTCGATCTCTCCGGCGCGTTCCGCGTTAACGACGGCGCGTTCTACGAAAAATATTACGGTTTCACCCATCAGCACCCCGATCTGCTTGAAAAAGCGGTTTACGGCCTGGCGGAGTGGAGCACAGACAAACTCAAAGAAGCGGATCTGATTGCCGTGCCGGGCTGCTACCCGACGGCGGCGCAACTTTCCCTGAAACCGCTGATCGACGCAGGTCTGCTGGATCTGAATCAGTGGCCGGTGATCAACGCCACCAGCGGCGTGAGCGGAGCAGGGCGCAAAGCGGCGATCTCTAATAGCTTCTGCGAAGTGAGCCTTCAGCCGTATGGCGTGTTTAATCACCGCCATCACCCTGAAATCACGACGCATCTGGGTACGGACGTCATTTTCACGCCGCATCTGGGCAGCTTCCCGCGCGGGATCCTTGAAACCATCACCTGCCGCCTGAAACCGGGCGTGACCAAAGAGCAGGTGAGCGAGGTCTTCACGCAGGCGTATGCGGATAAACCGCTGGTGCGTCTGTATGACAAAGGCGTGCCGGCGCTGAAAAATGTGGTCGGGCTGCCATTCTGCGACATCGGCTTTGCCGTACAGGGCGAGCACCTGATTGTGGTCGCTGCAGAAGATAACTTACTCAAAGGCGCTGCCGCACAGGCAATGCAGTGTGCAAATATTCGTTTCGGCTTCCCTGAAACGCAGGCTCTTATTTAAGGTGTGATGATGAACCCATTAATTATCAAACTCGGTGGTGTACTGCTGGACAGCGAAGAAGCGCTGGAGCGTCTGTTTACCGCGCTGGTGAACTATCGTGAATCACACCAACGTCCGCTGGTGATTGTGCACGGCGGCGGCTGCGTGGTAGATGAGCTGATGAAAGGGCTCAACCTGCCGGTGAAAAAGAAAAACGGCCTGCGCGTCACGCCCGCTGACCAGATTGACATCATTACCGGCGCGCTGGCGGGAACGGCGAACAAAACGCTACTGGCATGGGCGAAGAAACATCATATCGCCTCCGTTGGCCTCTGTCTGGGGGATGGCGACAGCGTAAAAGTGACCCAGCTCGATGAAGAACTGGGCCACGTTGGACTGGCGCAGCCGGGTTCGCCTAAGCTGATTAACACGCTGCTGGAAGGTGGTTTCCTGCCAGTGGTGAGCTCTATCGGCGTGACCGAAGAGGGCGAGCTGATGAACGTTAACGCGGATCAGGCGGCAACGGCTCTGGCGGCTACGCTGGGCGCAGACCTGATCCTGCTTTCCGACGTGAGCGGCATTCTGGACGGCAAAGGCCAGCGCATCGCGGAAATGACCGCGGCCAAAGCCGAACAGCTGATCGCGCAGGGCATCATTACTGACGGCATGATCGTCAAAGTGAACGCCGCGCTGGATGCCGCGCGCACGCTGGGTCGCCCGGTGGATATCGCCTCCTGGCGTCACGCGGAACAACTGCCGGCGCTGTTTAACGGCACGCCGATTGGCACGCGTATTTTAGCGTAATCGATTTAATGTTTTGTAGGCCCGGTAAGCGCAGCGTCACCGGGCAGTGAAATTCAAAGATATTAAGGAAGCATGTTATGGCACTTTGGGGTGGGCGTTTTACACAGGCAGCGGATCAGCGGTTCAAACAGTTCAATGACTCTTTGCGCTTCGACTACCGCCTGGCCGAACAGGATATTGTCGGCTCTGTGGCCTGGTCCAAAGCGCTAGTAACCGTTGGCGTGCTGACCGCAGAGGAGCAGCTGCAACTGGAAGAGGCGCTGAATAACCTTCTGGAAGAGGTGCGTCTGGATCCGCAGCAAATCCTGCAGAGCGATGCCGAAGATATTCACAGCTGGGTGGAAGGCAAACTTATCGACAAAGTCGGTCAGTTGGGTAAAAAGCTACACACCGGCCGTAGCCGTAACGACCAGGTTGCTACCGACCTGAAGCTGTGGTGTAAAGAGACCGTTGGCGAGCTGCTGGCAGCTAACCGTCAGCTGCAGAGCGCGCTGGTAGAGACCGCGCAGAACAACCAGGACGCCGTGATGCCGGGCTATACCCACCTGCAGCGCGCGCAGCCGGTGACCTTTGCCCACTGGTGTCTGGCCTATGTTGAGATGCTGGCGCGTGACGAAAGCCGTCTGCAGGACACCCTGAAACGTCTGGATGTCAGCCCACTGGGCAGCGGCGCGCTGGCCGGTACCGCGTATGAAATCGACCGTGAACAGCTCGCAGGCTGGCTGGGCTTTGCGTCCGCCACCCGTAACAGCCTGGACAGCGTCTCTGACCGTGACCATGTACTGGAGCTGCTCTCCAATGCGTCTATCGGGATGGTGCATCTGTCGCGCTTTGCCGAAGACCTGATCTTCTTTAACTCCGGTGAAGCCGGTTTTGTGGAGCTGTCCGACCGCGTGACCTCAGGCTCTTCCCTGATGCCGCAGAAGAAAAACCCGGACGCGCTGGAGCTGATCCGCGGCAAATGTGGCCGCGTGCAGGGCGCGCTGACCGGCATGATGATGACCCTGAAAGGGCTGCCGCTGGCGTATAACAAAGACATGCAGGAAGACAAAGAAGGGCTGTTCGACGCGCTCGACACCTGGCTGGATTGTCTGCATATGGGTGCGCTGGTGCTGGATGGCATTCAGGTGAAACGTCCGCGCTGCCAGGAAGCGGCGCAGCAGGGGTATGCCAACTCCACCGAGCTGGCGGATTACCTGGTCGCGAAGGGTGTACCGTTCCGTGAAGCGCACCATATTGTGGGCGAAGCGGTGGTGGAGGCGATTCGTCAGGGTAAACCGCTGGAAGACCTGGCGCTTGCTGACCTGCAGAAGTTCAGTGCGGTTATCGGGGAGGATGTCTATCCGATTCTGGCGCTGCAATCCTGCCTGGATAAGCGTGCCGCGAAAGGCGGCGTGTCGCCGAAGCAGGTCGCGCAGGCGATTACGGATGCGAAAAACCGGTTGGTTTGATCGGTGCGGGTGGGTGCCCTCACCCCGGCCCTCTCCCACAGGGAGAGGGAGCAAACACTAAAAATGGCAACTTCGGTTGCCATTTTGCGTTTACCTCGGGCTTTTTTGCGCAAAAAAAAAGCGGACCACGGGGTCCGCAAAAGTTCACGTTGGCTTTAGTTGTTCGAGTTTTGAGAGAAACTCGATGACGGTGCGGGGACGTCAAGGGTCAAACACGTGCCGCCTCGTCTATGTGGTGTATTATTCAACAGAAAGCTTGATAGGGATAATCGTTCGTTGCTATGCTATCTATCGCCATGAACTATCGTGGCGACGGAGGATGAATAATGAATATTCGTGATCTTGAATACCTGGTAGCGCTAGCCGAGCACCGCCATTTTCGCCGTGCTGCAGATTCCTGCCACGTCAGCCAGCCGACGCTGAGCGGTCAGATCCGCAAGCTGGAAGATGAGCTGGGCGTGATGCTGCTGGAGCGCACCAGTCGTAAGGTACTGTTCACCCAGGCCGGTTTGTTGCTGGTGGATCAGGCGCGCACCGTGCTGCGCGAGGTCAAAGTGCTCAAGGAAATGGCAAGCCAGCAGGGGGAAGCGATGTCCGGCCCACTGCATATTGGCCTGATCCCAACCGTTGGCCCGTATCTTTTGCCGCACATCATTCCAATGTTGCACCAGACTTTCCCAAAACTCGAAATGTACCTGCATGAAGCGCAAACCCATCAACTGCTGGCGCAGTTAGATAGCGGCAAGCTTGACTGCGCTATTCTGGCGCTGGTGAAAGAGAGCGAAGCGTTTATTGAAGTGCCGCTGTTCGATGAGCCAATGATGCTGGCGATCTATGAAGATCACCCGTGGGCGAACCGCGATCGCGTGCCGATGGCCGATCTGGCCGGTGAAAAGCTGCTGATGCTGGAAGATGGCCACTGTCTGCGCGATCAGGCAATGGGCTTTTGCTTTGAAGCGGGTGCCGACGAAGATACCCATTTCCGCGCAACCAGCCTGGAAACGCTGCGTAATATGGTGGCGGCGGGAAGCGGGATTACGCTGCTGCCTGCGCTGGCCGTGCCGCGCGAGCGTAAGCGTGACGGCGTGGTTTATCTGCCGTGCATTAAGCCGGAACCGCGTCGCACGATCGGCCTTGTTTATCGTCCGGGGTCACCGCTGCGCAGCCGCTATGAGCAGCTGGCAGAGGCCATCCGCGGTGCGATGGATGGCCATTTCGATAACGCGTTAAAACAGGCGGTTTAAGCCGTTCAGCGCGGCGACCCGATAGGCTTCCGCCATAGTCGGGTAGTTAAAGGTGGTGTTAACGAAGTACTCAATGGTGTTACCGCCGCCTTTTTGCTCCATAATCGCCTGGCCGATGTGAATGATTTCCGCCGCGCGCTCACCAAAGCAGTGAATGCCGAGGATCTCTTTCGTCTCGCGATGGAACAGGATTTTCAGCGTCCCCACGCTCATTCCGACAATTTGCGCCCGCGCCAGATGTTTAAACTGCGCGCGACCCACCTCATATGGCACTTTCATTGACGTCAGCTGCTGCTCGGTTTTCCCTACGGAACTGATTTCCGGGATGGTATAGATGCCGGTCGGGATATCTTCGATCAGATGCGCCGTCGCTTCACCTTTCACCAACGCCTGTGCGGCAATACGGCCCTGGTCATAAGCGGCAGAGGCCAGGCTTGGGTAACCAATCACGTCGCCGACCGCGTAAACGTGCGGCAGGGCAGTCTGGTACATACTGTTGACCTTCAGCTGACCGCGGCTGTCGGTCTCAAGTCCGATATTCTCCAGCTGCAGGGAATCGGTGTTGCCGGTACGACCGTTGGCGTACAGCAGGCAGTCCGCTTTCAGCTTCTTACCGGACTTGAGGTGCATGATCACACCGTCGTCGCAACCTTCAATCTTCTCGTATTCTTCGTTGTGGCGAATCACCACGCCGCTGTTCCAGAAGTGGTAGGAGAGAGAGTCTGACATCTCCTGATCGAGGAATGCCAGCAGGCGGTCGCGCGTGTTGATGAGATCAACTTTGACATCCATTCCGCGGAAGATCGACGCATATTCGCAGCCAATGACCCCTGCGCCATAGATAATGACGTGGCGGGGTTCATGGTGCAGGCTCAGAATCGAGTCGCTGTCGTAAACGCGCGGGTGCGAGAAGTCGACGTCGGCCGGGTGGTAAGGGCGCGATCCGCAGGCAATCACAAATTTTTCGGCGGTGAGTGTCTCAACCGAACCGTCGTGGCATTCAAGTGCCAGGGTGTGTTCATCCACAAAATGCGCGTTGCCCTGCAAAATCTCACAGTGGTTACGCTCATAAAACCCCTGGCGCATGCGCGTCTGCTGGTTAATGACGGTATCCGCATGATTCAGGATGTCGGCAAAGGAGGAACGAAGAAGTCGGGAGTGGTCGCTGTAAAGAGGGTTCTGGTTAAATTCGATAATGCGGCTAACGGCGTGGCGGAGGGCTTTTGAAGGGATGGTACCCCAGTGGGTGCAACCGCCGCCGACATTATGGTAGCGCTCAATGACCGCTACTCTGGCTCCCTGTTTCACCAGACCCATAGCAGCGCCTTCGCCGCCGGGGCCGGAACCAATAACTATTGCGTCGTAATCGTAGGAATGTGGCATGGTAAGGCTTACCTGTTCTTATACATAAAAGCAACAGAATCATAACATCATTGCCAGGGTAACCCAATTATCGTTGTGCTTTTTTCCGGCAGTGGAGCACAAACCGCACGTAAACAATCATTCACAAAGCCAGGCAAACAGATTAATTTTATTCTCTGGTATAGTGCCAGCAGGCCTTTGGAAGGATTCAACTATCGTGATGGGCGTAAGAGCACAACAAAAAGAGAAAACCCGGCGTTCGCTGGTGGAAGCCGCATTCAGTCAACTGAGTGCCGAGCGGAGTTTTGCCAGTTTGAGCCTGCGCGAAGTCGCACGCGAGGCCGGGATTGCGCCAACGTCCTTCTATCGTCATTTCCGTGATGTGGATGAACTGGGCCTGACCATGGTCGATGAAAGCGGTCTGATGCTGCGCCAGCTGATGCGCCAGGCACGTCAACGTATCGCCAAAGGGGGTAGCGTGATACGCACCTCCGTGTCGACCTTTATGGAATTTATTGGCAATAACCCCAACGCGTTTCGTCTGCTTTTGCGCGAGCGTTCGGGCACATCGGCGGCGTTTCGTGCCGCCGTCGCGCGTGAAATTCAGCACTTCATCGCGGAACTTGCCGACTATCTTGAACTCGAAAACCATATGCCGCGTGCGTTTACTGAAGCACAGGCTGAGGCGATGGTGACGATTGTTTTCAGCGCGGGTGCCGAAGCGCTGGATGTCAGCATTGAACAACGCAAACAGCTCGAAGAGCGACTGGTATTGCAGCTCAGGATGATCTCCAAAGGCGCGTACTACTGGTATCGCCGTGAACAAGAGAAACTGGCACATCAAACCGAAGAGTGAAGGTGAGTAATGAAACAGTCAGGTCAGGATAAAGGGACGCTGTTGCTGGCATTGATCGCTGGCTTATCCATTAATGGGACGTTTGCCGCTATTTTTAGCTCAATTGTTCCGTTTTCGATTTTCCCGCTTATTGCGCTGGTGCTGACGGTGTACTGCCTGCATCAACGTTACCTGAACCGCACCATGCCGGTGGGGTTACCGGGGCTGGCCGCTGCCTGCTTTATTCTGGGCGTATTGCTGTATAGCACCGTGGTGCGTGCGGAGTATCCGGATATCGGATCTAACTTCTTCCCTGCGGTACTGTCTGTGGCGCTGGTATTCTGGATTGGCTCGCGCATGCGTAGCCGTAAGAGCCAGTTACCAGAGTAATGAATTATTTGTAGGGCAGGTAAGCGAAGCGCCACCTGCCAAAACCGGCCTACAGATTACCGTGCGGTAAGTAAAACGCCGCACTCCATATGGTGCGTATACGGGAACTGATCGAACAGCGCCAGACGTTCAACGTTGTGCGTCTGGCTTAATGTTTCGAGGTTCTTGCACAGCGTCTCCGGGTTACAGGAGATGTACAAAATGCGCGGGTACGCCTGCACCATCTTTTCGGTTTCGCTGTCCAGGCCACTGCGCGGCGGGTCGACAAAAATCGTCTCACACTGGTAGCTCTTCAGGTCGATCCCTTCCAGGCGGTTAAACGCCCGCACGCCGTTCATGGCCTGCGTGAACTCTTCTGCGGCCATACGAATGATCTGCACGTTGTCGATATGGTTAGCGGCAATGTTGTACTGCGCGGCGGCAACTGACGGCTTGGCAATTTCGGTTGCCAGAACGCGATCAAAGTTACGTGCCAGGGCCAGGGAGAAGTTGCCGTTACCGCAGTACAGCTCAAGCAGGTCGCCTTTAGATCCTTCCGTCGCCTTGAGCGCCCACTCCAGCATCTGCACGTTCATCGCGGCGTTCGGCTGAGTGAAGCTGTTCTCGACCTGACGATAAATCATCTCTTTACCCGCCACCGGCAAACGCTCATCGACGTAATCCTGATCCAGCATGATTTTGGTTTTGGTCGCGCGGCCAATCAGGTGGACATTGATGTTCTGCGCACGCAGCGCATCGCGCAGGGCTTCTGCCTGTTCGCGCCATTCGTCGGTCAGCGCTTTGTGGTAGAGCAGAGAGACAATCGCCTGATTGCTTTGCGTGGTCAGATAGTCAATCTGGAACAGCTTATGACGCAGCACCGGATTATCGCGCACACCGTCAATGATCAGGGTCATCAGTTGGTTGATGAGCTCACTCGCCGCCGGGAAACTGTCCACGCGAATGCGGGATTTCGTCTGCTGATCGAAAATGATGTGGTACAGGTCATCTCCGTCGTGCCAGATGCGGAACTCGGCGCGCATGCGGTAGTGGCTGACGGGAGAGCGGAACACCTCGGGAACGGGCGCGTTGAACGGCGTCATCATACTTTGCAGGCGGACGACTTTCTCTGCCAGCTGCGCGTCGTACTGTTCTGTCGGGAGGTGTTCTGGGGTCATGATGCGTCCTGAGTGATAAAGAATTACGCGGGGATTGTAGGCATTGTGCAGGGGATGTCCAGATTTAATGGCTCATAGCTGTCTGGACATCTATACGTGTCTAATTGTAGCATTCTGTTTCCGGTCTCCTGAGAGTGAAAAGGGAATCCAGTGTAATTCTGGAGCTGACGCGCAGCGGTAAAGACTGGCGGGATGAACGTTGTAGACACTGTGACAATGGGAAGTCTTCATCCGTATAACGCCACCTAGCCCGAAGACCTGCCGGGATCACGTCGCATTTGGTTTCATCATCGCGTGCTATCGATGGGGCCTGCGGCATCCTTCTTATATTGTGGATGCTTTAACAATGATTAAAAAAGTATCGCTGTTGACGGCGCTGTCCGTCACGGCATTTTCGGGCTGGGCGCAGGATAGCGCCGACTCGTTGGTGGTGACGGCAAATCGTTTTGAACAACCGGCAAAAACCGTTCTGGCGCCGACGTCCGTTGTGACGCGAGAAGATATTGAACGCTGGCAGGCAAAGAGCGTTGTGGAAATCATGTCGCGTTTGCCGGGAGTGGACATCGCGCAAAGTGGTGGCCTGGGTGCGACCTCTTCTACTTTTATTCGTGGTACTGAGTCCCGTCACGTTCTGGTTCTGATTGACGGTGTACCGCTGAACAATGCCGGGATCAGCAACGTTCCCGATCTTAGCCAAATCCCCACCTCGCTGATTCAGCGCATTGAGTACATCCGCGGCCCGCGTTCTGCGCTGTATGGCTCCGACGCGATTGGCGGTGTGATCAACATTATCACCGGGCGCGATAAACCGGGCGCGGAAATTTCTGCCGGAGTGGGTTCTAAGGGTTATCAAACTTATGACGGTTCTTTCCAGCAGGTTCTGGATAAAACCAAAATCACCATGGCGGGTAATTACACTTATACCCGTGGTTTCGATATCGGTGCGAAAGATGCTCCGCGTCAGCCGGATCGTGACGGTTTTATGAGTAAGTCACTTTACGGTTCTGTGGAACAGCAAATTACCGATAGCATCAGTGGTTTTTTCCGCGGCTTTGGTTACGACAATCGCACTGCGTATGACGGCTATGACCATTACGATGCTAATTTTGTTGTTGATGGACGACCGGATACGCGCCAACTCTACAGTCAAAATTGGGATACTGGCCTGCGCTACAGTCAGGGGATATTTAAATCGCAGTTGGCCATAGGTTATGGTCGCAGCAAAGATCAGAACTATGACCCGAAGAAAGGGCGTTATTCAGATTCCGCAACGACGGACGATGTGAAGCAGTACACCACACAGTGGTTAAATTCCCTTGAAGTAGGTCATGGTAATATTGGTGCGGGCCTGGACTGGCAGAAACAAAAAACTCAGGCTGGTTCTAGCACTATGGATAACGGCTATGAGCAGCGCAATACGGGCGTCTTCCTCTCGGCGATGCAGCAATTTGACAGCATCACGCTAGAAGCTGCGGCACGTAACGATGATAACTCGAATTTTGGCAATCATGCTACGTGGCAAACCAGTGCTGCGTGGGAGTTTATCGATGGTTACCGGATTATTGGTTCATATGGCACGGCTTATAAAGCACCGACGATGAGCCAGATTCACAGTGAGAAATATGGCAATCCTGACCTTAAGCCTGAAGAGAGTAAACAGTGGGAAGGAGGCTTTGAAGGTCTGACGGGGCCGGTTAACTGGCGCGTAACGGGTTATCGTAACGACATTGATAACCTAATTGGCTACGACGCAAACTACCGGTACTACAATGTGGACGAAGCCCGTATCAAAGGGATTGAAGCCACCGCGCAGTTTGATACCGGTCCGGTAGGGCACCAAATTTCCTATGACTATGTTGACCCACGTAATACTAAAACCAATGAAGTTCTGGCGCGCCGTTCTAAGCAGCAGGTTAAGTACCAGCTTGACTGGCAGGTATGGGATCTCGACTGGAATGTTTCCTATCGTTATTTGGGTACACGCTATGACGTTGCGGTCGATCCGAATACCTATTCTACAGAACGTGTAAAAATGGGTGGTGTCAGCCTGTGGGATGTCGCAGTTTCGTATCCTGTCACCTCACACCTCACAGTTCGTGGTAAAATAGCCAACCTGTTCGATAAAGATTACGAGACAGTTTATGGCTACCAAACTGCAGGACGGGAATACACCTTGTCTGGCAGCTACACCTTCTAATCCGCGTCCCACCGTGCTGGTATTTGATTCCGGCGTCGGTGGGCTTTCGGTCTATGATGAGATTCGGCATCTCCTGCCGGATCTCCATTACATTTACGCTTTCGATAACGTCGCGTTCCCGTACGGGGAAAAGAGTGAGGACTTTATCGTCGAGCGCGTGGTTGAAATCGTCACCGCAGTGCAAAAGCGCTATCCCCTTGCACTGGCCGTCATCGCCTGTAATACGGCGAGCACCGTTTCCCTTCCCGCCCTGCGTGAAAAATTCCCGTTCCCGGTTGTGGGCGTCGTGCCTGCAATCAAGCCTGCGGCACGTTTGACGGCGAATGGCATTGTGGGATTGCTGGCCACGCGAGGTACGGTAAAGCGTCCTTATACCCGCGAGCTGATCGAGCGTTTTGCTAACGAATGCCAGATTGCGATGCTCGGTTCGGCAGAGCTGGTGGAGATGGCCGAAGCGAAATTGCATGGACAGGCGGTATCACTCGACGAGCTGCGTCGTATTCTTCGTCCATGGTTGCGGATGCCCGAACCCCCGGATACGGTTGTGCTCGGCTGCACCCACTTCCCGTTACTACAGGAAGAGCTGTTAGAGGTACTACCGGAGGGAACACGGCTGTTGGATTCCGGTGCGGCTATCGCGCGTCGTACGGCCTGGCTGCTGGAACATGAAGCGCCTGATGCGAAATCAGCCGATGCGAATATTGCTTTTTGTATGGCAATTACGAAAGAGACTGAGCAACTTTTACCCGTTTTACGCCGTTATGGCTTTCAAACGCTCGAAAAACTGGCGCTATAGCACGGTTTTGAGCAAAAAAGAGACGGTTGAAAGTTTTTTTTAAAAGAGGGGTTGTCAACGTCTGAGAACTCCCTATAATGCGCCTCCACTGACACGGAACAACGGCTTACAGGCCGCCGGGTTAGCGGGGTTCAGAGATGAACGCCAACAGAGAAAAGCAAAAATAATCGCTTGACTCTGAATGAGGAAAACGTAATATACGGGACCTCGCAACGGTGAGCGAAAGCCGCGTTGCAACTGCTCTTTAACAATTTATCAGACAATCTGTGTGGGCACTCAAAGTGACATGGATTCTTAATGTCTTCGGACAATAAATGAATACCAAGTCTCTGAGTGAACATACGTAATTCATTACGAAGTTTAATTCACGAGCATCAAACTTAAATTGAAGAGTTTGATCATGGCTCAGATTGAACGCTGGCGGCAGGCCTAACACATGCAAGTCGAACGGTAGCACAGAGAGCTTGCTCTCGGGTGACGAGTGGCGGACGGGTGAGTAATGTCTGGGAAACTGCCTGATGGAGAGGGATAACTACTGGAAACGGTAGCTAATACCGCATAACGTCGCAAGACCAAAGAGGGGGACCTTCGGGCCTCTTGCCATCAGATGTGCCCAGATGGGATTAGCTAGTAGGTGGGGTAACGGCTCACCTAGGCGACGATCCCTAGCTGGTCTGAGAGGATGACCAGCCACACTGGAACTGAGACACGGTCCAGACTCCTACGGGAGGCAGCAGTGGGGAATATTGCACAATGGGCGCAAGCCTGATGCAGCCATGCCGCGTGTATGAAGAAGGCCTTCGGGTTGTAAAGTACTTTCAGCGGGGAGGAAGGTGTTGTGGTTAATAACCGCAGCAATTGACGTTACCCGCAGAAGAAGCACCGGCTAACTCCGTGCCAGCAGCCGCGGTAATACGGAGGGTGCAAGCGTTAATCGGAATTACTGGGCGTAAAGCGCACGCAGGCGGTCTGTCAAGTCGGATGTGAAATCCCCGGGCTCAACCTGGGAACTGCATTCGAAACTGGCAGGCTAGAGTCTTGTAGAGGGGGGTAGAATTCCAGGTGTAGCGGTGAAATGCGTAGAGATCTGGAGGAATACCGGTGGCGAAGGCGGCCCCCTGGACAAAGACTGACGCTCAGGTGCGAAAGCGTGGGGAGCAAACAGGATTAGATACCCTGGTAGTCCACGCCGTAAACGATGTCGACTTGGAGGTTGTGCCCTTGAGGCGTGGCTTCCGGAGCTAACGCGTTAAGTCGACCGCCTGGGGAGTACGGCCGCAAGGTTAAAACTCAAATGAATTGACGGGGGCCCGCACAAGCGGTGGAGCATGTGGTTTAATTCGATGCAACGCGAAGAACCTTACCTACTCTTGACATCCAGAGAACTTTCCAGAGATGGATTGGTGCCTTCGGGAACTCTGAGACAGGTGCTGCATGGCTGTCGTCAGCTCGTGTTGTGAAATGTTGGGTTAAGTCCCGCAACGAGCGCAACCCTTATCCTTTGTTGCCAGCGGTTAGGCCGGGAACTCAAAGGAGACTGCCAGTGATAAACTGGAGGAAGGTGGGGATGACGTCAAGTCATCATGGCCCTTACGAGTAGGGCTACACACGTGCTACAATGGCGCATACAAAGAGAAGCGACCTCGCGAGAGCAAGCGGACCTCATAAAGTGCGTCGTAGTCCGGATTGGAGTCTGCAACTCGACTCCATGAAGTCGGAATCGCTAGTAATCGTAGATCAGAATGCTACGGTGAATACGTTCCCGGGCCTTGTACACACCGCCCGTCACACCATGGGAGTGGGTTGCAAAAGAAGTAGGTAGCTTAACCTTCGGGAGGGCGCTTACCACTTTGTGATTCATGACTGGGGTGAAGTCGTAACAAGGTAACCGTAGGGGAACCTGCGGTTGGATCACCTCCTTACCTTAAAGAACCTGCCTTTGTAGTGCTCACACAGATTGTCTGATGAAAAAACAGCAGTAAAAATCTCTGCAGGCTTGTAGCTCAGGTGGTTAGAGCGCACCCCTGATAAGGGTGAGGTCGGTGGTTCAAGTCCACTCAGGCCTACCAAACTCCTTTTAAAGGATGAGCGGTACAGAGATTACAAACGATGGGGCTATAGCTCAGCTGGGAGAGCGCCTGCTTTGCACGCAGGAGGTCTGCGGTTCGATCCCGCATAGCTCCACCATCTTTTACTGCGAACACAAGAAAACTTCAGAGTGAACCTGAAAAGGTGCACTGCGAAGTTTTGCTCTTTAAAAATCTGGATCAAGCTGAAAATTGAAACGACACACAGTTAATGTGTGTTCGAGTCTCTCAAATTTTCGCAAACCGATGATGAATCGAAAGAAACATCTTCGGGTTGTGAGGTTAAGCGACTAAGCGTACACGGTGGATGCCCTGGCAGTCAGAGGCGATGAAGGACGTGCTAATCTGCGAAAAGCGCCGGCGAGGTGATATGAACCTTTGACCCGGCGATGTCCGAATGGGGAAACCCAGTGTGATTCGTCACACTATCGTTAACTGAATACATAGGTTAACGAGGCGAACCGGGGGAACTGAAACATCTAAGTACCCCGAGGAAAAGAAATCAACCGAGATTCCCCCAGTAGCGGCGAGCGAACGGGGAGCAGCCCGGAGTCTGAATCAGCTTGTGTGTTAGTGGAACGGTCTGGAAAGTCCGACGGTACAGGGTGATAGTCCCGTACACGAAAATGCACAGGTTGTGAACTCGAAGAGTAGGGCGGGACACGTGGTATCCTGTCTGAATATGGGGGGACCATCCTCCAAGGCTAAATACTCCTGACTGACCGATAGTGAACCAGTACCGTGAGGGAAAGGCGAAAAGAACCCCGGCGAGGGGAGTGAAAAAGAACCTGAAACCGTGTACGTACAAGCAGTGGGAGCCTACTTGTTAGGTGACTGCGTACCTTTTGTATAATGGGTCAGCGACTTATATTCTGTAGCAAGGTTAACCGTATAGGGGAGCCGAAGGGAAACCGAGTCTTAACTGGGCGTTAAGTTGCAGGGTATAGACCCGAAACCCGGTGATCTAGCCATGGGCAGGTTGAAGGTTGGGTAACACTAACTGGAGGACCGAACCGACTAATGTTGAAAAATTAGCGGATGACCTGTGGCTGGGGGTGAAAGGCCAATCAAACCGGGAGATAGCTGGTTCTCCCCGAAAGCTATTTAGGTAGCGCCTCGTGAATTCATCTTCGGGGGTAGAGCACTGTTTCGGCTAGGGGGCCATCCCGGCTTACCAACCCGATGCAAACTACGAATACCGAAGAATGTTATCACGGGAGACACACGGCGGGTGCTAACGTCCGTCGTGAAGAGGGAAACAACCCAGACCGCCAGCTAAGGTCCCAAAGTCATGGTTAAGTGGGAAACGATGTGGGAAGGCACAGACAGCCAGGATGTTGGCTTAGAAGCAGCCATCATTTAAAGAAAGCGTAATAGCTCACTGGTCGAGTCGGCCTGCGCGGAAGATGTAACGGGGCTAAACCATGCACCGAAGCTGCGGCAGCGACGCTTATGCGTTGTTGGGTAGGGGAGCGTTCTGTAAGCCGTTGAAGGTGGCCTGTGAGGGTTGCTGGAGGTATCAGAAGTGCGAATGCTGACATAAGTAACGATAAAGCGGGTGAAAAGCCCGCTCGCCGGAAGACCAAGGGTTCCTGTCCAACGTTAATCGGGGCAGGGTGAGTCGACCCCTAAGGCGAGGCCGAAAGGCGTAGTCGATGGGAAACAGGTTAATATTCCTGTACTTGGTGTTACTGCGAAGGGGGGACGGAGAAGGCTATGTTAGCCGGGCGACGGTTGTCCCGGTTTAAGCATGTAGGCGGAGGTTCCAGGTAAATCCGGTACCTTTTAACGCTGAGGTGTGATGACGAGGCACTACGGTGCTGAAGTAACAAATGCCCTGCTTCCAGGAAAAGCCTCTAAGCATCAGGTAACACGAAATCGTACCCCAAACCGACACAGGTGGTCAGGTAGAGAATACCAAGGCGCTTGAGAGAACTCGGGTGAAGGAACTAGGCAAAATGGTGCCGTAACTTCGGGAGAAGGCACGCTGATATGTAGGTGAAGCCCCTGCGGGTGGAGCTGAAATCAGTCGAAGATACCAGCTGGCTGCAACTGTTTATTAAAAACACAGCACTGTGCAAACACGAAAGTGGACGTATACGGTGTGACGCCTGCCCGGTGCCGGAAGGTTAATTGATGGGGTTAGCGGTAACGCGAAGCTCTTGATCGAAGCCCCGGTAAACGGCGGCCGTAACTATAACGGTCCTAAGGTAGCGAAATTCCTTGTCGGGTAAGTTCCGACCTGCACGAATGGCGTAATGATGGCCAGGCTGTCTCCACCCGAGACTCAGTGAAATTGAACTCGCTGTGAAGATGCAGTGTACCCGCGGCAAGACGGAAAGACCCCGTGAACCTTTACTATAGCTTGACACTGAACACTGGTCCTTGATGTGTAGGATAGGTGGGAGGCTTTGAAGCGTGGACGCCAGTCTGCGTGGAGCCGACCTTGAAATACCACCCTTTAATGGCTGGTGTTCTAACGTAGACCCGTGATCCGGGTTGCGGACAGTGTCTGGTGGGTAGTTTGACTGGGGCGGTCTCCTCCCAAAGAGTAACGGAGGAGCACGAAGGTTAGCTAATCCTGGTCGGACATCAGGAGGTTAGTGCAATGGCATAAGCTAGCTTGACTGCGAGAGTGACGGCTCGAGCAGGTGCGAAAGCAGGTCATAGTGATCCGGTGGTTCTGAATGGAAGGGCCATCGCTCAACGGATAAAAGGTACTCCGGGGATAACAGGCTGATACCGCCCAAGAGTTCATATCGACGGCGGTGTTTGGCACCTCGATGTCGGCTCATCACATCCTGGGGCTGAAGTAGGTCCCAAGGGTATGGCTGTTCGCCATTTAAAGTGGTACGCGAGCTGGGTTTAGAACGTCGTGAGACAGTTCGGTCCCTATCTGCCGTGGGCGCTGGAGAATTGAGGGGGGCTGCTCCTAGTACGAGAGGACCGGAGTGGACGCATCACTGGTGTTCGGGTTGTCATGCCAATGGCACTGCCCGGTAGCTAAATGCGGAAGAGATAAGTGCTGAAAGCATCTAAGCACGAAACTTGCCCCGAGATGAGTTCTCCCTGAGACTATAAGTCTCCTGAAGGAACGTTGAAGACTACGACGTTGATAGGTCGGGTGTGTAAGCGCAGCGATGCGTTGAGCTAACCGATACTAATGAACCGTGAGGCTTAACCTTACAACGCCGAAGCTGTTTTGGCGGTGAGAGACGATTTTCAGCCTGATACAGATAACAGAATTTGCCTGGCGGCTTTAGCGCGGTGGTCCCACCTGACCCCATGCCGAACTCAGAAGTGAAACGCCGTAGCGCCGATGGTAGTGTGGGGTCTCCCCATGTGAGAGTAGGGAACTGCCAGGCATCAAATTAAGTAGTAAGCCGGTGCATAAATCCGGTGGTTACAAGCAGTCTTCGGTGGAGCGGTAGTTCAGTCGGTTAGAATACCTGCCTGTCACGCAGGGGGTCGCGGGTTCGAGTCCCGTCCGTTCCGCCACTTATTAAGACATTAAGCCTGCCTCACTGGCAGGCTTAATGGCAAAAAACTTTAGGGGCGTAGCTCAGTTGGTAGAGCACCGGTCTCCAAAACCGGGTGTCGCGAGTTCGAGTCTCTCCGCCCCTGCCATATCGAATCCTTTGCTTCGGCAAAGGATTTTTTTTGCCTGAAATACAACGGCACACCTGAATTTTCAGCCAGCTTCCCTGCTGGCTGATGCATCATTCCATAATATTGATTTTTAAGAGATCTTTTATCTGCGACTGCTTATCGCTGTTTTGCAGCCAAATCGCATACAGCGGGCGCGAAATGGTGGTGGAATCTATCACGGTATGTAGCCCCGCTTTAGTATCTGCCCAACGGGCTGGTAACCAGGTGCAACCCTTCAACAAGGGAAGTTGCTGACAGGCAATCTCGGCAGAACTGGTGGTTAACTGTGGAACATCATCTGGGGCTATCAATCCCGCCTCATGCTGCTGAAAATCAGGACCCCACTCCAGGCGCAAATAGGTCAGATCGGCTTTCATCATTGAAGGTTCAGAAGCATAAAGTGCCAGACCAAACTGCCCTACGATCTGGCTGCTAAATTCGTCCATCTTGGGGGCTTCGGTCGTGATAAGAAGATCAAGCTGGCGCTCATGAAGTTGCTTAACCAGGGACTGGCGTTGCGCAATTCTGGCTTCAAATTGCAAATGTTCATGAGAACGATATAGCCGGGTAAGCCACTGACTTAGCATACATTCCCACAGGGACGCGCTGGCCCCTATCGAGAACTCATTGTGCCTCGACGTATGGGCAACCTCTTTACGTGCTGCCTGCCAGGTATTCATCAACGTTTCCGCATAGGGGAGCAGTTTCTCACCTGCAGGCGTTAAACGTATGTTGTTGCGGTGGCGGGTAAAAAGATTCACACCCAGTTGATTTTCCAGCTGTCGAATACGAAAACTGACCGCTGACTGCGTCAGGTAAAGGGCTTCAGCTGCTCGCCCAAAGTGGCGTGTTCTGCTCACTTCGAGGAAAGTTTTTAGCAATTCCGTATCCACATCTTTCTCCGCAAAATAATTTGTCGTTATGATTTAAATGTTTTGTTTTACACTCTGTCAAGCGTAACTAATACTCCGCGCCATAAATAGCTCGGCCAAAGAATTAGGAGCGTGTAGGATGGCGGAAAGCTTTACGACGACTAATCGTTTTTTCGACAATAAACATTATCCGCGCGGGTTCTCTCGTCACGGCGATTTCACCATCAAAGAGGCGCAGCTGCTTGAGCGTCATGGTTATGCCTTCAACGAGCTGGATCTGGGTAAGCGTGAGCCCGCAACTGAAGATGAAAAGCAGTTTGTCTTAGTGTGCCGTGGCGAGCGTGAGCCACAGTCTGAAGCAGAACGTGTATGGATCAAGTACATGGCGCGCATTAAGCGTCCAAAACGCTTCCATACGCTCTCCGGCGGTAAGCCGCAGATGGAAGGCGCAGAAGACTACACTGAGTCTGATGACTAAGATGATTAGAAGGGGCTACGGCCCCTTTTTTACGCCAGCAACTTCTGCAGATGGAGCAGCAAACGATCGATAGCGCGGTAGCTCAGCGCCTCCTGCAAGTGTTTCCTCTGAATGTCACTACAACCCTCCACGTCAGCAATGGTTCTGGCCACTTTCAGCAAACGCTGCCACGCGCGTATAGAAAGACCAAAACGCGTCAAGGTTTCCTCCAGCCAAACCGCATCCTCCATGTTAAGAGAACAAAACTGCCGGATCCCGGCATTATCCAGCCGCGCATTCAGCCTGTTCTGACGGGCATATTGTCGCGTCTGGGCAGCAATGACCCGCTCGCGTACATCTGCTGAGCTTTCACCCGTGATGCCTTTTTGCCTGAGCAGGCCCGGCGGGGGAAGGGGGATTTCGAGGGATAAATCGAAACGGTCGAGAAACGGGCCGGATAACTTTCCCAGATAGCGCAACGTCTGCTCTGGCGTACAGCGGTTATGATTACCCTGATAATGACCCGTAGGGCTGGGATTCATCGCAGCGACCAGCTGAAACTGCGCGGGATAGCTTATTTTGGCTCGCGTGCGTGAGATGTGTATCTCTCCAGATTCAATGGGTTCTCTCAGGGCATCCAGGACGCGGCGCTCAAACTCAGGCAGCTCGTCGAGAAACAGAATGCCATTGTGCGCCAGTGAGATTTCACCCGGCCCGGGAATAGACCCACCGCCGACCATCGCCGTCAGTGAAGCGCTATGATGAGGTGAACGAAAAGGGCGACGGCGCCACTGTTTTTGCAAGGAGGTAGAACTGATAAGGCTCTAAATGGCGGCACTCTCCAGCGCTTCATGATTATTGAGCGGTGGCAGCAAGCCACTCAGCCTGCTCGCCAGCATCGTTTTACCCGTACCAGGCGGGCCGATCAAAAGAAGATTGTGTCCACCTGCGGCCGTAATCTCCAGCGCCCGTTTCCCTTGCTCCTGTCCCATAATCTCGCTGAGATCCTCTGGGGTATCGGCTATAACATTGTCACACTCTTCCGGCTCGGACAGTTCATGGCGCCCTTCCAGCCAGGCGCAAACTTCCTGTAAATGCCCTGCGACAAGACACCCCTTCTCGGCGATAAGACTCACTTCTGATGCATTTTCATTCGCGACAATGATTTGCCGTCCTGCACGTATAGCTTCCAGCGCGCCCGATATCGCACCGGGAACGCCCCTTAACGCGCCTGTGAGCGCGAGTTCTCCCACAAACTCGTACGAGCCTAGCCTGGTCGTATTAAGCTGCTCAGAGGCTGCGAGAAGCGCAATCGCGATAGGTAAATCATATCGTCCTCCCTCTTTGGGCAGATCGGCGGGAGCCAGGTTGATGGTGATCTTCTTCGCGGGGAAGGTATAACCGCTATTTATTATTGCGCTGCGAACGCGATCCCGGGCTTCTTTAACCGTCGTTTCAGGTAGCCCGACGAGCGTGAGCCCGGGTAGCCCATTACTCAGATGAACCTCTACAGAAATAAGCGGTGCCTTCACCCCGAGAGCCGCACGCGTATAAACAACTGACAGTGACATTTGCACTACCTCCTGGTACGACTATGCCAGTGCCTCTTTTGTCTGTTTAGCGTCATTTTGTGTATTTACGGCTCTTATTCAGAGATTTTAAGCGCACACTGAAATCATTACATACCCGTGGAAGACTTCTCGCAGAAGGTAAAAAGCGCCGTTTTGATGGTTAGCGCCGTCGTAAAAATATGAAAAATATTCATTCTTCAATTTCCCCATATAAAACAACGATTTTAAGAAATATGATTCGCGGCCTAACCAAATGCGTCATAAATAAATCTTGTGTTTGATTTAAAAACTGTGATACCTCTTTAGGTATTCCTTCGAACAAGATGCAAAAAGAACTGAAAATGACAGCCCTTCTACGAGTGATTAGCCTGGTCGTGATTAGCGTGGTGGTGATTATTATCCCACCGTGCGGGGCTGCACTTGGACGAGGAAAGGCTTAGAAATCAAGCCTTAACGAACTAAGACCCCCGCACCGAAAGGTCCGGGGGTTTTTTTATGACTAAAAAACGTAAACGAGGAGCAGGACATGACGACTAGCATAAAATTCTGTTTCTCCAGATTTATGACGGGGAACTAACTATGAATGGGGCACAATGGGTTGTACATGCGTTGCGCGCGCAGGGAGTCGAGACCGTATTCGGTTATCCGGGTGGCGCGATCATGCCGATTTACGATGCACTGTATGACGGCGGCGTGGAACATCTCTTGTGCCGACACGAGCAGGGGGCAGCAATGGCCGCTATCGGCTATGCCCGCGCGACGGGTAAAACTGGCGTGTGCATGGCAACGTCAGGTCCGGGCGCAACGAACCTGATTACCGGCCTGGCTGATGCACTGCTCGATTCCGTGCCCGTCGTGGCGATCACCGGTCAGGTGGCTTCCCCGTTTATCGGTACCGATGCTTTCCAGGAAGTGGACGTACTTGGTTTATCGCTGGCCTGCACCAAGCACAGCTTCCTTGTCCAGTCTCTGGATGAGCTGCCGCGCGTAATGGCCGAAGCGTTCGAAGTAGCGAGCTCGGGCCGCCCTGGCCCCGTTCTGGTGGATATCCCGAAAGATATCCAGGTTGCACTCGGCGAACTGGAACCGCACTTCTCCACCGTGGAAAGCGACGATGCGTTCCCGCATGCAGAGGTTGAAGAGGCGCGCCAGATGTTGGCGCAGGCGAAACAGCCGATGCTGTACGTCGGCGGGGGTGTCGGCATGGCGCAGGCCGTGCCTGCCCTGCGTGAATTTATCGCGGTAACGCAAATGCCTGCCACCTGCACGTTGAAAGGTCTTGGTGCGGTTGATGCAGACGACCCATACTATCTCGGCATGCTGGGGATGCACGGCACTAAAGCCGCAAACCTGGCGGTGCAAGAGTGCGATCTGCTCATCGCCGTGGGTGCGCGTTTTGACGACCGCGTTACCGGCAAACTGAATACCTTCGCGCCAAATGCCAAAGTTATCCATATGGATATCGACCCGGCGGAGATGAACAAACTGCGTCAGGCGCACGTCGCGCTGCAGGGCGATCTCAATACGCTGTTACCTGCACTGGCGCAGCCACTGGATATCAGCGCGTGGCGCCAGCACGCCGCAGAGATGCGCGCCGAACACGCCTGGCGTTACGACCATCCTGGCGATGCCATCTACGCGCCGCTGCTGCTGAAACAGTTGTCTGACCGTAAACCGGCTGATAGCGTCGTCACCACCGACGTAGGCCAGCACCAGATGTGGTCAGCCCAGCACATGACCTACACCCGTCCGGAAAACTTCATCACCTCCAGCGGCTTAGGCACCATGGGCTTTGGCCTGCCTGCCGCCGTGGGTGCGCAGGTGGCTCGCCCGAACGATACGGTTATCTGTATCTCCGGTGACGGCTCCTTCATGATGAACGTTCAGGAGCTGGGAACCGTTAAGCGCAAGCAGTTGCCGCTGAAAATCGTGTTGCTGGATAATCAGCGTTTAGGGATGGTTCGCCAGTGGCAACAGCTGTTCTTCCAGGAGCGTTACAGCGAAACCACCCTGACCGATAACCCCGATTTCCTCACCCTGGCCAGCGCCTTCGGCATTCCTGGCCAGCACATCACCCGTAAAGACCAGGTTGAAGCGGCACTCGACACCATGCTGTCAAGCGAAGGGCCGTACCTGCTTCATGTCTCAATCGACGAGCTTGAGAACGTCTGGCCATTGGTACCGCCCGGTGCCAGTAACTCACAAATGCTGGAGAAATTATCATGATGCAACATCAGGTCGCCGTGCAGGCTCGCTTCAACCCGGAAACCTTGGAACGCGTTTTGCGTGTGGTCCGTCATCGTGGTTTTCAGATTTGCTCTATGAATATGGAGACGGCCACCGACGCGCAGAACATCAGTATCGAATTAACCGTTGCCAGCCCGCGGCCGGTCGACTTACTGTTTAGTCAGTTATCAAAACTGGTAGACGTTGCCCATGTTGCCATCTGCCAGAGCACAACCACATCACAACAAATCCGCGCTTAAGCGTGACAGGACGAAAAAATGACGACAAAAAAAGCTGATTACATTTGGTTCAATGGTGAGATGGTTCGCTGGGAGGACGCGAAGGTCCACGTCATGTCCCACGCGCTGCACTACGGCACCTCCGTCTTTGAAGGTATCCGTTGCTACGATTCTCACAAAGGGCCAGTGGTGTTCCGCCATCGCGAACACATGCAGCGTCTGCATGATTCAGCCAAAATTTATCGTTTCCCGGTTTCACAGAGCGTTGATGAGCTGATGGAAGCCTGCCGCGAAGTCATTCGAAAGAATAACCTTACCAGCGCCTACATTCGTCCACTGGTCTTCGTGGGTGATGTCGGTATGGGCGTGAACCCGCCAGCCGGTTACAACACCGATGTGATCATTGCCGCGTTCCCGTGGGGGGCTTACCTCGGAGCAGAAGCCCTGGAGCAGGGGATCGACGCAATGGTTTCTTCCTGGAACCGCGTGGCGCCAAACACCATCCCGACCGCTGCTAAAGCGGGCGGTAACTACCTTTCCTCTCTGCTGGTCGGTAGCGAAGCGCGCCGTCACGGCTATCAGGAAGGTATCGCGCTGGACGTGAATGGCTACATCTCGGAAGGCGCAGGTGAAAACCTGTTTGAAGTGAAAGATGGCATCCTGTTCACGCCGCCATTCACATCTTCCGCGCTGCCGGGTATTACCCGTGACGCCATCATCAAGCTGGCGAAAGACCTGGGTATCGAAGTGCGCGAGCAGGTGCTGTCTCGCGAATCCCTGTATCTGGCTGATGAAGTGTTCATGTCCGGTACGGCGGCTGAAATCACGCCGGTTCGTAGCGTAGACGGTATTCAGGTCGGCGAAGGCCGCTGTGGCCCGGTCACCAAACGCATCCAGCAAGCCTTCTTTGGCCTCTTTACTGGCGAAACAGAAGATAAATACGGCTGGTTGGATCAGGTTAATCACTAAATATAAATTTGGGACGGCACGCACCGTCCCATTGAATAGTCAGACGGGAGTAAATAAAGCATGCCTAAGTATCGTTCAGCCACCACCACCCACGGCCGTAACATGGCGGGTGCCCGCGCACTGTGGCGCGCCACCGGGATGACCGACGCCGATTTCGGCAAGCCAATTATCGCCGTGGTGAACTCCTTCACCCAGTTTGTGCCAGGCCATGTGCATCTGCGCGACCTCGGTAAACTGGTTGCCGAGCAAATCGAAGCTTCCGGCGGTGTGGCGAAAGAGTTCAACACCATCGCGGTGGATGACGGTATCGCAATGGGCCACGGGGGCATGCTCTATTCACTGCCGTCGCGTGAGCTGATCGCCGACTCGGTTGAGTACATGGTCAACGCCCACTGCGCCGATGCAATGGTCTGTATCTCCAACTGCGATAAAATCACCCCGGGGATGCTGATGGCCTCCCTGCGCCTGAACATTCCGGTGATCTTCGTCTCCGGCGGCCCAATGGAAGCCGGTAAAACCAAGCTGTCCGACAAAATCATCAAGCTCGACCTGGTCGATGCGATGATCCAGGGCGCGGATCCGAAAGTGTCTGACGAGCAGAGCGACCAGGTTGAACGCTCCGCGTGTCCGACCTGCGGCTCCTGTTCCGGGATGTTCACCGCCAACTCCATGAACTGTCTGACCGAAGCGCTGGGCCTGTCGCAGCCGGGTAACGGCTCGCTGCTGGCGACACACGCCGATCGTAAACAGCTGTTCCTCAACGCCGGTAAACGCATCGTTGAGCTCACCAAACGCTACTACGAACAGGATGATGCCAGTGCACTGCCGCGTAACATCGCCAGCAAAGCGGCGTTTGAAAATGCGATGACGCTGGATATCGCCATGGGCGGTTCCACCAATACCGTTCTGCACCTGCTGGCCGCCGCGCAGGAAGCCGAAATCGACTTCACCATGAGTGATATCGACAAGCTGTCCCGTAAAGTGCCGCAGCTGTGTAAAGTTGCGCCAAGCACCCAGAAATACCATATGGAAGATGTTCACCGTGCCGGTGGCGTAATCGGTATCCTGGGCGAGCTGGATCGCGCCGGGCTGCTGAACCGCGACGTGAAAAACGTGCTCGGCCTGACGCTGCCAGAGTCGCTGGACCAATACGACGTGATGCTGACCAGAGACGACGCGGTGAAAACGATGTTCCGCGCCGGTCCCGCCGGGATCCGTACCACGCAGGCGTTCTCGCAGGATTGCCGCTGGGATTCCCTGGATGACGATCGCGCCGAAGGCTGCATCCGTTCGCTGGAGCACGCCTACAGCAAGGACGGCGGTCTGGCCGTGCTGTACGGTAACTTCGCGGAAAACGGCTGCATCGTGAAAACGGCAGGCGTGGACGACAGCATCCTTAAATTCACCGGCCCGGCGAAAGTGTACGAAAGCCAGGATGAAGCGGTGGACGCCATCCTCGGTGGCAAAGTGGTAGAAGGCGACGTGGTTGTTATTCGCTATGAAGGGCCGAAAGGCGGGCCGGGCATGCAGGAAATGCTCTACCCAACCACCTTCCTGAAATCCATGGGTCTCGGCAAAGCCTGTGCGCTGATCACCGACGGTCGTTTCTCCGGCGGTACGTCCGGGCTCTCCATCGGCCACGTTTCACCGGAAGCGGCAAGCGGCGGCAACATCGCCATCATTGAAGACGGTGACCTGATCGAAATCGATATCCCGAATCGCGGCATTCAACTGAAGCTGAGCGACCAGGAAATTGCGGCCCGTCGTGAGGCACAAGAAGCGCGCGGCGATAAAGCCTGGACGCCGAAAGATCGTCAGCGTGAAGTCTCCTTCGCCCTGCGCGCATACGCGAGCCTTGCCACCAGTGCAGATAAAGGCGCGGTGCGCGATAAATCGAAACTTGGGGGCTAATGATGGCCGAGTCACAACCCTTATCCGCCGCCCCCGAGGGGGCGGAATATCTGAGAGCGGTGCTACGTGCACCGGTCTATGAAGCCGTGCAGGTCACGCCGCTTCAGAAAATGGAAAAACTCTCTTCGCGCCTCGATAACGTGATCCTGGTGAAGCGCGAAGACCGCCAGCCGGTGCACAGCTTCAAGCTGCGCGGCGCCTACGCGATGATGGCCGGACTGACCGATGAGCAAAAAGCGCGCGGCGTCATTACCGCCTCGGCGGGCAACCATGCGCAGGGCGTGGCGTTCTCGTCTGCTCGTCTGGGGTTGAAAGCGCTAATCGTGATGCCGGTTGCTACCGCTGACATCAAAGTCGACGCGGTACGCGGTTTCGGCGGGGAAGTGCTGCTCCACGGCGCCAATTTTGACGAAGCTAAAGCCAAAGCCATTGAGCTGGCGCAGCAGCAGGGCTTCACCTGGGTGCCGCCGTTCGATCACCCGATGGTCATTGCCGGACAAGGCACGCTGGCGCTTGAACTGCTACAGCAGGATGCCCATCTCGACCGCGTCTTCGTTCCGGTGGGCGGCGGCGGGTTAGCGGCGGGTGTGGCCGTGCTGATTAAACAGCTGATGCCGCAGATTAAAGTCATCGCTGTTGAAGCTGAGGACTCTGCCTGCCTGAAAGCGGCGCTGGATGCCGGGCATCCGGTGGATCTGCCGCGCGTTGGTCTGTTTGCCGAGGGCGTGGCGGTAAAACGCATTGGCGATGAAACCTTCCGTCTCTGCCAGGAATACCTCGACGATATCGTCACGGTTGATAGCGATGCTATCTGCGCGGCAATGAAAGATCTGTTTGAGGATGTGCGTGCGGTCGCGGAGCCGTCCGGCGCGCTGGCCCTGGCGGGGATGAAAAAATACATCGCGCAGCACAACATCCGCGGCGAGCGCCTGGCGCATGTGCTTTCCGGCGCCAACGTGAACTTCCACGGCCTGCGCTACGTGTCCGAGCGCTGCGAGCTGGGTGAACAGCGTGAAGCATTGCTGGCGGTGACTATTCCGGAAGAGAAGGGGAGCTTCCTGAAGTTCTGCCAGCTGCTGGGCGGTCGTTCGGTGACGGAGTTCAACTACCGTTTCGCCGATGCCAAAGATGCCTGCATTTTCGTCGGCGTGCGTCTGAGCCGTGGCGTCGAGGAGCGTAAAGAGATCCTTAACCTCCTGCATGACGGTGGTTACAGCGTGGTGGACCTTTCAGACGACGAAATGGCGAAGCTGCACGTGCGCTATATGGTCGGCGGGCGTCCCTCGAAGCCGCTCAGGGAACGCCTGTTCAGCTTCGAATTCCCGGAATCACCGGGCGCGTTGCTCAAATTCCTGCACACGCTGGGCACGCACTGGAACATCTCCCTGTTCCATTACCGTAGCCACGGCACCGACTACGGCCGCGTGCTGGCGGCGTTTGAACTGGGTGAGCACGAGCCGGATTTTGAAACACGGCTGAACGAACTGGGCTATGAGTGTCACGACGAAACCCACAACCCCGCCTTCCGTTTCTTCCTGGCAGGATAAGCGGAGCGCAACCCGACTTCAATGGTTGGGCAATATCTTCCAGAACGCATCAATAAGCGGCTCATGCAGCCGCTTTTTTTGTGCGCACACGCCAAGCTCAAACGGCGTTTTCTCATCGCTGCGATCCAGAATCATCACGCGATTGCGCACCGGTTCCGGGCTATTTTCCAGCACCACTTCCGGCAATAGCGCCACGCCGCAGCCGAGCGCCACCATCGACACCATCGCCTCATGACCGCTGACCGTGGCGTAAATCAACGGGTTACTGATTTTTTGTCGGCGGAACCACAGCTCAATGCGACGGCGCACTGGCCCCTGGTCGGCCATGATAAACGGCACCGTGGACCAGTCCGGTTTTTCTACCGATACCTGGTTTCGCACCGGGCAGGGCAGCGCCGGGGCAATCAGTACCACCGCCAGATTTTCGAGCATTGAAAACGCTACCGCACCCGGGAGCGTTTCGGGTTTCCCTGCAATGGCGAGATCCGCTTCGCCCGTCACCACTTTTTCCATCGCGTCGGCGGCGTCGCCCGTGGTCAGCTTAATTTCAACCGATGGATGTGCCGCGCGGAAGCGATCAAGAATGGGCGGCAGATGGCTGTAGGCGGCGGTGACGGAGCAGAAAATATGCAGCTCGCCGGACAGCGACGGCCCCTGCTGGTCAATGGCGTGCCGTAGCTGCTGATACTGCAGCAACGTCTGCTGGGCAAAAAGGCGCAGTTCTTCACCCGCTTCCGTGAGCGTGACGGTGCGGTTATCGCGCACAAACAGCGGCTGGCCGAGGTCTTCCTCAAGGCGCTGTATCTGGCGCGAGAGCGTGGAGGGGCTGACGTGCATCGCCCGTGCGCTGCGGCCAAAGTGACGGCTTTCCGCCAGATGCAGAAACATTTTCAGATCGCGTAAATCCACCGATTCCACTCCCTCTTTTTATATTGCAAAAATTGCAATATGACGTTGTGAATATATCAATTTCCGCAATAAATTTCCTGTTGTAATGTGGTTCTATTCTCGCTGAAACGCGAACCGAACAATAAGACACACAACATCACGAGGTATCACCCATGGCTAACTACTTTAATACACTGAACTTGCGCCAGCAGCTGGCGCAGCTGGGCAAATGCCGCTTCATGGCGCGCGATGAATTTGCCGATGGCGCGAGCTACCTTCAGGGTAAAAAAGTGGTCATCGTCGGCTGTGGCGCACAGGGTCTGAACCAGGGCCTGAACATGCGTGACTCCGGTCTGGATATCTCTTATGCCCTGCGTAAAGAAGCGATTGCTGAAAAGCGTGCTTCCTGGCGTAAAGCGACCGAAAACGGCTTCAAAGTGGGCACCTACGAAGAGCTGATCCCGCAGGCGGATCTGGTGGTTAACCTGACCCCGGACAAACAGCACTCTGACGTGGTGCGTTCCGTACAGCCGCTGATGAAAGACGGCGCTGCGCTGGGTTACTCCCACGGCTTCAACATCGTTGAAGTGGGCGAGCAGATCCGCAAAGACATCACCGTAGTGATGGTGGCACCGAAGTGCCCGGGTACGGAAGTACGCGAAGAGTACAAACGTGGCTTCGGCGTACCGACCCTGATCGCGGTTCACCCGGAAAACGATCCGAAAGGCGAAGGCATGGCGATTGCCAAAGCATGGGCAGCGGCGACCGGCGGCCACCGTGCGGGTGTGCTGGAATCGTCCTTCGTTGCCGAAGTGAAATCTGACCTGATGGGCGAGCAGACCATTCTGTGCGGTATGCTGCAGGCCGGTTCTCTGCTGTGCTTCGACAAGCTGGTGGAAGAAGGCACCGACCCGGCCTACGCGGAAAAACTGATCCAGTTCGGCTGGGAAACCATCACCGAAGCGCTGAAGCAGGGCGGTATTACGCTGATGATGGACCGTCTGTCCAACCCGGCAAAACTGCGTGCTTACGCTCTGTCTGAACAGCTGAAAACCATCATGGCACCGCTGTTCCAGAAACATATGGACGACATCATCTCCGGCGAATTCTCTTCCGGCATGATGGCGGACTGGGCGAACGACGATAAGAAACTGCTGACCTGGCGTGAAGAGACCGGCAAAACCGCGTTCGAAACGGCACCACAGTTTGAAGGCAAAATTGGCGAGCAGGAGTACTTCGATAAAGGCGTACTGATGATCGCCATGGTGAAGGCGGGTGTTGAGCTGGCGTTCGAAACCATGGTGGATTCAGGCATCATCGAAGAGTCTGCCTACTACGAATCTCTGCACGAACTGCCGCTGATCGCGAACACCATCGCCCGTAAGCGTCTGTACGAAATGAACGTGGTTATCTCTGATACCGCTGAATACGGTAACTACCTGTTCTCTTACGCCTGCGTACCGCTGCTGAAAGAGTTCATGACCACCCTGCAACCGGGCGATCTGGGCAAAGCGATTGCGGAAGGTGCGGTAGACAACGCGCAGCTGCGCGATGTGAATGAAGCGATTCGCAGCCACCAGATCGAGAAAGTGGGTCACAAACTGCGTGGCTACATGACCGATATGAAGCGTATCGCGGTAGCGGGTTAACAACCTCGTCGGGTGGCGCTTCGCTTACCCGACCTACAAACACGTAAAATGTAGGCCGGGTAAGGCGCAGCCGACACCCGGCTTTTTATTTGCGATATAATACTTTAATGACGTGGTAGCCAAACTGCGTGTGCAGCGGACCCGTCGGCTCCAGCACCGGGCAGGAGAAGACCACTTTATCGAACGCCGGCACCATCTGACCCTGACGGAATTCACCTAAATCGCCGCCACGTTTGCCTGACGGACAAATTGAGTGCTTCTTAGCCAGCTTGCCGAAGTCGGCGCCGTTTTTTATCTGCTCCAGAAGATCCAGAGCCAGTTTCTCTTCTTTAACAAGAATATGCAGTGCTGCTGCTGTTTTTGCCATGATCGTGCCTTGAGTGGTATGGATTAGGCTCGCTATACTACCACGCTGTTATTCTCCCCTCCTGACTTTCATTGAGTGATCATTTATGCGTCTAAACCCCGGACAACAACAAGCCGTCGAATTTGTCACCGGACCCTGTCTGGTGCTGGCGGGAGCAGGATCCGGTAAAACGCGCGTCATCACCAATAAGATTGCGCACCTGATCCGTGGCTGTGGTTATCAGGCCCGTCACATTGCGGCGGTCACCTTTACCAACAAAGCGGCACGCGAAATGAAAGAACGTGTCGGCCAGACGCTGGGGCGCAAAGAGGCGCGCGGGCTGATGATCTCCACGTTCCACACGCTGGGGCTGGATATCATCAAACGTGAGTATGCCGCGCTGGGGATGAAATCCAACTTTTCGCTTTTCGATGACACCGACCAGGTGGCATTACTCAAAGAGCTCACTGAAGGGCTGATAGAAGATGACAAGGTGCTGTTGCAGCAGCTGATCTCGACGATCTCTAACTGGAAAAACGATCTGATGACCCCGGCCCAGGCTGCGGCGATCGCCAAAGGGGAACGGGATCGGATCTTCGCCCACTGTTATGGTCTGTACGATGCGCACATGAAAGCGTGTAATGTGCTGGACTTCGACGACCTGATCCTGCTGCCGACGCTGCTTTTACAGCGAAATGAAGAGGTGCGCGAGCGCTGGCAGAATAAAATCCGCTACCTGCTGGTGGATGAATATCAGGACACCAACACCAGCCAGTACGAGCTGGTAAAGCTTCTGGTGGGCCAGCGTGCCCGTTTCACCGTGGTAGGCGACGACGACCAGTCGATCTACTCCTGGCGCGGCGCGCGTCCGCAAAACCTGGTGCTGCTGAGTAAAGACTTCCCCGCGCTGCAGGTGATTAAGCTGGAGCAAAACTACCGCTCCTCCGGACGGATCCTGAAGGCGGCAAACATCCTGATTGCCAATAACCCGCACGTATTTGAAAAGCGCCTGTTCTCCGAGCTGGGCTACGGCACGGAGCTGAAAGTGCTCAGCGCCAACAATGAAGAACATGAAGCGGAGCGCGTGACGGGCGAACTGATTGCCCACCACTTCGTCAACAAAACCGAATATAAAGATTACGCGATCCTTTATCGCGGTAATCACCAGTCGCGCGTCTTTGAAAAGATGCTGATGCAGAACCGCATACCGTACAAAATCTCGGGCGGCACCTCGTTCTTCTCACGGCCTGAAATTAAAGATCTGCTGGCCTATCTGCGTGTGCTCACTAACCCGGATGACGACAGCGCGTTTCTGCGCATCGTGAATACGCCGAAGCGCGAAATCGGTCCGGCGACGCTGCAAAAGCTGGGTGAATGGGCGATGACCCGCAATAAAAGCCTGTTTACGGCCAGCTTCGATATGGGACTAAGCCAGACGCTGACCGGGCGCGGTTACGACTCGTTAACGCGATTCACCCACTGGCTTGGCGAAGTGCAGCGTCTTGCAGAGCGCGAGCCGGTGGCGGCGGTGCGCGATCTGATTCACGGTATTGATTACGAATCCTGGCTGTACGAAACCTCCGCCAGCCCGAAAGCGGCTGAGATGCGCATGAAAAACGTTAACCAGCTGTTCAGCTGGATGACCGAAATGCTGGAAGGCTCGGAAATCGATGAGCCGATGACCCTGACCCAGGTGGTCACTCGCTTTACCCTGCGCGACATGATGGAGCGCGGCGAGAGCGAAGAAGAGGCTGATCAGGTTCAGCTGATGACGCTGCATGCGTCAAAAGGGCTGGAGTTTCCGTATGTGTATCTGGTCGGCATGGAAGAGGGGTTGCTGCCCCATCAGAGCAGTATTGATGAAGACAACGTCGACGAGGAGCGGCGTCTGGCCTATGTGGGGATCACCCGTGCGCAGAAAGAGCTGACGTTCACGCTGTGTAAAGAGCGCCGCCAGTATGGTGAGCTTGTCCGCCCGGAGCCAAGCCGTTTTCTGCTGGAACTGCCGCAGGACGACCTGATTTGGGAACAAGAGCGCAAGGTGATTACCGCTGAAGAGCGGATGCACAAAGGCCAGGCGAACGTGGCAAACATTCGCGCCATGCTGGCAAAAGCCAAAGAGAAGGGATGAGTTTGAAGGGCTTGCAGGCCGGGTAAGCGCAGCGCCACCCGGCATATTTTACTCTCTTATTTTACTTCCAGTGCCCAGTGCACATAGCTTTGCCACTGGCACTCCAGCTCGATCATCTCTGCGCCGAGCGGGTGATGATCAATCCAGTTTTCCGGCAGCGTCAGCGTCAGCTTCTCATCATCGGCCACCAGATTAATCGCAGGCAGCAAATCATCACGACGACGGCTGGCAAACAGAATTGCCAGACGCAGCAGGCGGCACAGATGCTCGGCCACGCGCGGCGGTACAGCGTTTTGCTGATGAAGAGAGGAGAGATCAACGGCGTTGGTCTGGTTCAGCAGCAGCGTTGCCAGCAGCTTTTTCTGTGCGGGCGTGTAGCCCGGTAAGTCAAGGTTACGCACAAGGTAGGCTGCATGAGCCGGGGCCTGCTTAAAGTCGATGCTCAGCCCCACTTCATGCAGAGCACAAGCGCTCAGCAATAAATCGCGGCTCAGAGGGTCAAGATCCCAGACGTTAGCGACCTGATCGGCAAAGCGAGAGGCCAGCTGCGATACGCGGCCAGCCTGATCGATATCAACCAGAAAACGACGCTGCACGTTGCGCAAAGTACGGTTGCGGATGTCCTGATCCACTGAAAGATGCAGCATCCCGTAGACCAGACCTTCGCGCAGCGCGCCGCCGGCAAGGGTCATACACTGGATGTTCAGCTCGGTGAAAATGGCGATCAGAATGGCGAGCCCGCTCGGGAAGACCAGGGCACGTTCCAGCGTCAGGCCTTCAATTTCCAGCTCTTCCAGGCGTCCGCACTGAATAGCGCGCTGTTTAAGCTGCTGAAGCTTGGCAAGCGTAATGCGCTCGTCCATTCCCTGCGCCATCATGATTTCCTGCAGGGCCTGAACGGTACCTGACGCACCGACACACACTTTCCAGCCGTGGTAGCGCAGTTCGTCCATCACCGGACGTAACACTTCGCGCGCGGCATTTTCTGCCTCGTCGAAATTCTCTTTACCCAGATTGCGGTCAGCGAAGTAACGCTCAAGCCAGGTTACGCAGCCCATCGACAGGCTGAACAGCGAGGTCGCCTGCGCGCCGGTACCGGTCACAAGCTCGGTACTGGCACCGCCGATATCTACCACCAGACGGCGATCGTCCCCGCCTGTCGTATGCGCAACTCCCTGATAGATCAGGCGAGCTTCTTCTTCGCCGCTGATTACCTGAACCGGGCACCCCAGGATTTCCTGCGCTTTGGCAATAAAATCCACGGCGTTAACCGCCAGGCGGAGCGTCGCGGTGGCGACCACGGTGATTTGGGCATGCGGGATATCCTGCAGACGCTCTGCAAAGAGCCGCAGACACTGCCAGCCACGTTCCATGGCTTCGGGAGAGAGAACATTATCGCTGCTCAGGCCCGCCGCGAGGCGGACCTTGCGCTTAATGCGCGTCAGCGTTTGTATGCTCCCTGCCACCTCGCGCACAACCAGCATATGAAAACTATTCGAACCGAGATCGATTGCTGCATAAAGCGAGGTGGAGCTGAGCATATTTTCTTAACCTGAACGACGACGATTACGCGGCGCGCCTGAACGACGCGGGCCATTGCCGGAGCGTGGGCGTGTAAGACGCTTAGGCGGCGGCAGTTCGCTTAACAGCGCTTCCGGATTGTATTTGCTCTGCGGAATCGAGTGACCGATGTACGTCTCAATGGCTGGAAGATTCAGCGCATACTCTTCACACGCAAGGCTGATTGAGTGGCCGCTCGCACCCGCGCGACCGGTACGACCGATACGGTGTACATAGTCTTCGCAGTCATCCGGCAGATCATAGTTAAAGACGTGCGTAACGGCAGGAATGTGCAAGCCACGCGCAGCCACGTCGGTTGCGACCAGAATATCGAGATCGCCACGGGTAAATTCGTCGAGGATACGCAGGCGTTTTTTCTGTGCAACGTCGCCAGTGAGCAGGCCCACACGGTGACCGTCTGCAGCCAGATGGCCCCAGATGTCTTCACAGCGGTGTTTGGTGTTTGCGAAGATAATGGCGCGGTCCGGCCACTCTTCTTCGATCAGCGTTTGCAGCAGACGCATTTTCTCTTCATTAGAAGGATAGAAGAGCTCTTCTTTAATGCGATGACCTGTTTTCTGCTCAGGCTCGACTTCCACGTATTCGGCGTTGTTCATCTGTTCAAACGCCAGTTCACGCACACGGTAAGAGAGGGTGGCAGAGAACAGCATGTTCAGACGCTGATTGGCCGGCGGCATGCGGCGGAACAGCCAGCGGATATCTTTAATGAAGCCCAGATCGTACATACGGTCGGCTTCATCAAGCACCACAACCTGGATTGCGCCGAGGTTGATGTGGTTCTGTTTGGCGTAGTCGATAAGACGGCCAGTGGTACCAATCAGGATATCCACGCCGCTTTCCAGCACTTTCAGCTGCTTATCGTAGCCGTCACCGCCATAGGCCAGGCCAAGCTTCAGACCGGTAGCCTGTGCCAGGGGTTCAGCGTCTGCGTGGATCTGTACCGCCAGTTCTCGCGTCGGGGCCATAATGAGCGCGCGCGGCTGGTTAACTTTGCGGTCTGCAATCGCTGGGTGAGAAAGTAAATAATGAAACGTTGACGTTAAAAACGCCATCGTTTTGCCGGTACCGGTTTGCGCCTGCCCTGCAACATCGCGACCGGCCAGCGTCAGCGGCAGTGCGAGAGCCTGAATGGGCGTGCAGTTATGAAACCCTTTAGTTTCAAGGGCTTCAATCACTTTTGGGTGCAGGGCGAAGTCGGAAAACTTCTGTTCTGTTAAATGTGTTTTGCTCATAGTGTGGTAGAATATCAGCTTACTATTGCTTTACGAAAGCGTATCCGGTGAAATAAAGTCAACCTTTAGTTGGTTAATGCGACATCAACACGTCGTTGGTGTAGACAAAACCAACGTACCAGGCTTATTCCTGTGGAGTTATATATGAGCGATAAAATTATTCACCTGACTGACGATAGTTTTGACACGGACGTACTTAAGGCTGACGGGCTGATCCTCGTCGATTTCTGGGCTGAATGGTGTGGTCCTTGCAAAATGATCGCTCCGATTCTGGATGAAATCGCTGACGAATATCAGGGCAAACTGACCGTTGCCAAACTGAACATCGACCAGAACCCGGGCACCGCACCAAAATACGGTATCCGTGGCATCCCGACCCTGCTGCTGTTCAAAAACGGCGAAGTGGCGGCGACCAAAGTGGGCGCGCTGTCCAAAGGTCAACTGAAAGAGTTCCTGGACGCTAACCTGGCGTAAGGTTTCTCCGCTGCGCGTCCAGAGCACCCGGCTAAATGATGTGGAACTCTGGACGCCCGGCTTAAGTCGTGCTAAGTTAGCTATGACTTCGTTTTAAACATATCTGTTGTTTGAATCTTGTTTTACCCGATACTTCCCCTTGTTGACATCAACAGTGCGTGAAGTGGCTAAATTCCGGGCTTGTCACTCAATCCGTCTTGTCGTTTCAGTTCTGCGTTCTTTCCCTGTGACCAGACAGCGAACAGACATGAGATGATGGCCGCTAAACAGGCATGGATGACCCTGCCATACCATTCACAACATTAAGTTCGAGAATCACCCCGAGTTTAAGAACCCACACCATTATGAATCTTACCGAATTAAAGAATACGCCGGTTTCTGAGCTGATCACTCTCGGCGAAAATATGGGGCTGGAAAACCAGGCTCGTATGCGCAAGCAGGACATCATTTTCGCCATCCTGAAGCAGCATGCTAAGAGTGGCGAAGATATCTTTGGCGACGGTGTGTTGGAGATATTGCAAGACGGATTTGGTTTCCTCCGCTCTGCAGACAGCTCCTACCTCGCCGGCCCTGACGACATCTACGTATCCCCCAGCCAAATCCGCCGTTTCAACCTCCGCACTGGTGACACCATTTCAGGTAAGATTCGTCCTCCTAAAGAGGGTGAACGCTACTTTGCGCTGTTGAAAGTCAATGAAGTTAACTTTGACAAGCCAGAAAACTCACGTAACAAGATCCTCTTTGAGAACTTAACGCCTCTGCACGCGAACTCTCGCCTGCGCATGGAGCGTGGTAATGGTTCAACGGAAGATTTAACCGCGCGTGTTCTGGATCTGGCATCGCCAATTGGTCGCGGCCAACGTGGTCTGATTGTGGCACCGCCAAAAGCGGGTAAAACGATGCTGCTGCAGAATATCGCGCAGAGCATCGCCTATAACCACCCGGACTGCGTACTAATGGTACTGCTGATTGACGAACGTCCGGAAGAAGTGACCGAGATGCAGCGTCTGGTTAAAGGTGAAGTGGTTGCTTCTACCTTTGACGAACCCGCCTCTCGTCACGTTCAGGTCGCGGAAATGGTTATCGAGAAGGCGAAACGCCTGGTTGAGCACAAGAAAGACGTGATCATCCTGCTCGACTCCATTACCCGTCTGGCACGTGCTTACAACACCGTGGTTCCGGCTTCCGGTAAAGTACTGACCGGTGGTGTGGACGCCAACGCCCTGCACCGTCCGAAACGCTTCTTCGGTGCGGCACGTAACGTCGAAGAGGGCGGCAGCCTGACCATCATCGCAACGGCGCTGATCGATACCGGCTCCAAAATGGACGAAGTGATTTACGAAGAATTTAAAGGTACAGGTAACATGGAACTGCACCTTTCTCGTAAGATCGCTGAAAAACGCGTCTTCCCGGCAATCGACTACAACCGTTCCGGTACCCGTAAAGAAGAGCTGCTCACTACCCAGGAAGAGCTGCAGAAAATGTGGATCCTGCGCAAAATCATCCATCCAATGGGTGAAATCGACGCAATGGAATTCCTCATTAACAAACTGGCGATGACCAAAACGAACGACGATTTCTTCGATATGATGAAGCGCTCGTAACGTAAATAAAGCCTGTAAACGCCACGTTTTTACGTGGCGTTTTTCTTTTATGGATTATACGCTAGTACCATCTACTCCCAATTTTGACCGGTCAGTGCGACAATAAGATAATTCGCACAGTAAAAACATTAATAGCTTGAATAATAAGCAAATGGAATTGTAAGAGGTTTGCTTTATAACTTCAGGCTCAGCGCCTTGATGGTTATACTTCCTTGACTAACATTTGTTGAGAACATCCATTGTGAACCTACTTGATACGTTTACTGAACTAACCAGTATTTTCTTATTTACCACCTGCTTTTTGTTTCTGGCTCGTAAGGTGGCAAAATACCTGGGATTAGTGGATAAACCTAACTTCCGTAAGCGGCATCAAGGCATGATCCCTCTGGTTGGGGGATTTCTGTTTTTGCAGGTATCTGCTTCACTTTTGCAATAGCTGATTATTACATTCCCCACGCCCGGTTGTACCTGGCATGTGCAACCGTTCTCGTCGTGGTCGGCGCTCTTGACGATCGTTATGACATTAGCGTCAAGATCCGTGCCTTCGTTCAGGCTGCTGTAGCCATCACCATGATGACATTCGCAAAGTTGCACCTGAGTAGCCTGGGCTATATTTTTGGCCTCTGGGAGATGGAGCTCGGCCCATTCGGTTATTTCCTGACGCTTTTTGCTGTGTGGGTTGCGATTAACGCATTTAACATGGTTGACGGTATTGATGGATTGCTGGGAGGACTGTCCTGCGTCTCATTTGCCGCAATAGGTTTCATTTTATGGTTCGACGGGCAATACAGCCTGGCTATGTGGTGTTTTGCCATGATTGCGGCGATCCTGCCATATATCATGTTAAATCTTGGCGCACTGGGTCGACGCTACAAAGTATTCATGGGCGATGCGGGTAGCACGTTCATCGGCTTTACTATCATTTGGATCTTGCTGGAAACCACTCAGGGTGACGTGCATCCCATTAGTCCTGTAACGGCATTGTGGATTATTGCCATCCCGTTAATGGATATGGTCGCCATTATGTATCGCCGGCTTCGTAAAGGGATGAGCCCTTTCTCTGCTGACCGTCAGCACATTCATCATTTGATCATGCGAGCCGGATTCACTTCCCGGCAGGCATTTGTGCTAATTACACTGGCGGCTGCTATTCTAGCGGGGATTGGTGTGACGGCGGAATATACACATTTTGTGCCTGAGTGGGCTATGTTGGTATTGTTCTTGCTTGCTTTTTCTCTCTATGGCTACTGCATTAAGCGCGCATGGAAAGTCGCGCGATTCATTAAACGTCTTAAGCGCAGGATGCGTCGTAACAGTGGCAAAAACACAACATTAACTAAGTAAAACCGGGACTATGATGACTCAACCGTTGGCGGGAGCGAAATCAGTGGTAACTGAGAATGAACTGGATATTCGGGGTTTGTTTCGCGTGTTATGGGCAGGCAAACTTTGGATTGCGGGGATCGCGCTGGGGTTTGCACTGTTGGCGCTGGCCTACACATTCTTTGCAAAACAGGAGTGGAGCGCCACGGCAATCACAGACAGACCAACGGTTAACATGCTCGGGGGGTACTATTCCCAGCAGCAATTCCTGCGAAACCTGGATATTAAAGCCAATCTCGCGACGCCGGACCAGGCTTCCGTTATGGATGAAGCCTATAAAGAGTTTGTGATGCAACTGGCCTCGTGGGATACACGCCGCGATTTCTGGTCCCAGACGGATTACTACAAGCAGCGTCGGGTTGATAACACCAAAGCCGATGCCGCGCTGCTGGACGATCTGATTAACAATGTTCAATTTATGCCGGGTGATGCGCTGCGTAACGTCAACGACAGCGTCAAGCTGATTGCAGAAACCGCGCCGGACGCCAACAATCTGTTGCGTCAGTACGTCGCGTTTGCCAGCCAGCGTGCCGCAAGCCATCTTAATGAAGAGCTGAAAGGCGCATGGGCGGCCCGCACAATCCAGATGAAGGCGCAGGTCAAACGCCAGGAGGAAGTGGCAAATGCCATTTTCGCCCGACGCATACATAACATTGAACAGGCGTTGAAAATTGCGGAGCAGCACAATATTTCCCGCTCTGAGACGGATGTCCCGGCAGATGAATTGCCTGACTCTGAAATGTTCCTGCTTGGTCGCCCAATGTTGCAGGCGCGTCTGGAAAATCTGCAGGCCGTTGGCCCTGATTTTGACCTCGACTACGATCAAAATCGCGCGATGTTGAACACGCTTAATGTCGGTCCCACGATGGACCCGCGTTTTCAGACCTATCGTTATTTGAGAACACCTGAAGAACCTGTAAAACGCGATAGTCCGCGCCGTGCATTCCTGATGATCATGTGGGGGATTGTGGGTGCACTCGCTGGTGCTGGTGTTGCGTTAACGCGTCGTCGCGCAAACTAAGAACGCCGTTTACGATGAAGGCCAGGGCCTTCATCGTCTAATCGAAGAGAATCGATGTGAAAGTACTTACCGTATTTGGCACCAGGCCGGAGGCCATTAAGATGGCGCCTCTGGTACATGCGCTGGCCAGCGACCCTGATATTGAAGCGAAAGTCTGCGTTACGGCCCAGCACCGTGAGATGCTCGACCAGGTCTTAACGCTCTTTTCCATCGTCCCGGATTACGATCTCAATATTATGAAGCCGGGACAAGGATTGACGGAAATAACCTGCCGCATACTGCAAGGTCTCAAGCCGATCCTGGAGTCATTCCAGCCCGACGTTGTTCTGGTACATGGCGATACCACGACGACGATGGCAACAAGCCTGGCCGCTTTTTACCAGCGTATTCCCGTCGGCCATGTTGAGGCGGGCCTGCGTACCGGCAACCTTTATTCGCCGTGGCCAGAAGAGGCCAACCGTACGCTTACCGGCCATCTGGCGATGTACCATTTTGCCCCTACCGAGAATTCGCGTCAGAACCTGCTGCGCGAAAATATCGCCGACAACAAAATTTTTGTGACCGGCAATACGGTCATTGATGCGTTGATTTGGGTACGCGATCGCGTCCTGGCAAACAGCGATCTGCAGAAAGCGCTCGCAGCCCGCTATCCATTCCTGAATAACGGCAAAAAAACCATTCTGGTCACAGGCCATCGTCGCGAAAGCTTTGGCCGGGGTTTTGAGCAAATCTGTCACGCGCTGGCTGAAATTGCGGCGCAGAACGTCGATGTACAGATTGTCTATCCGGTCCACCTCAATCCTAACGTCAGCGAGCCGGTCAACCGCATCCTTGGCCATGTTGAAAATGTCCTGCTGATTGAACCGCAGGACTACCTGCCGTTTGTCTGGCTGATGAACCATGCCTGGCTGATCCTCACCGATTCCGGCGGCATTCAGGAGGAAGCACCGTCCCTCGGCAAGCCGGTGCTGGTGATGCGTGAAACGACTGAACGCCCGGAAGCGGTTAAAGCGGGTACCGTGCGTCTGGTCGGTACTGACGCGCAGCTCATCGTCGAAGAGGTGACGCGACTTCTGCATGATGATGACGCATATCAGACAATGAGCCGGGCCCATAATCCGTACGGAGATGGCCAGGCTTGTGGTCGTATTTTGCATGCACTTAAACACAATCGGGTATCGCTATGAGTTTTACTACCATCTCTGTCATTGGTCTTGGCTACATTGGCCTGCCCACCGCGGCGGCGTTTGCCTCTCGTCAGAAACAGGTTGTCGGTGTGGATATCAATGCCCGGGCGGTGGAAACCATTAACCGCGGCGAAATTCATATTGTTGAGCCCGATCTGGACCGCGTGGTGAAAGAGGCTGTTGACGGCGGCTTCCTGCGTGCCAGCACGACGCCAGTGGAAGCGGATGCGTACCTGATCGCCGTCCCGACGCCTTTTAAAGGCGAGCACGAGCCCGATATGATCTACGTCGAGGCGGCAGCGAAATCCATTGCCCCTGTGCTGAAGAAAGGGGCGCTGGTGATCCTGGAATCGACCTCGCCAGTGGGCGCCACCGAGCAGATGGCGCAGTGGCTGGCCGACGCGCGTCCCGATTTAAGCTTCCCGCAACAGGCGGGAGAGCAGGCGGATATCAACATCGCCTACTGTCCGGAGCGAGTGCTGCCGGGCCAGGTCATGGTTGAGCTGATTAAAAACGATCGCGTTATTGGCGGTATGACTCCCGTCTGCTCGGAACGTGCCAGCGCCCTGTACAAAATTTTCCTCGAAGGCGAATGCGTAGTGACCAACTCCCGCACCGCTGAAATGTGCAAGCTGACGGAAAACAGCTTCCGTGACGTGAATATCGCCTTTGCGAATGAGCTGTCGCTGATCTGCGCCGATCAGGGAATTAACGTCTGGGAATTGATTCGCCTGGCGAATCGCCATCCGCGCGTGAACATTCTTCAGCCGGGCCCGGGTGTGGGTGGACACTGTATCGCCGTCGATCCGTGGTTTATCGTGGCGCAGAATCCGGCGCAGGCGCGTCTGATCCGTACCGCGCGCGAAGTGAACGACAGCAAACCTCACTGGGTGCTCAACCAGGTCAAAGCCACGGTAGCCGATTGTCTTGCAGAGAGCGGCAAGCGAGCCAGCGAGCTGAAAATCGCCTGCTTTGGCCTGGCGTTTAAACCCAATATTGACGATTTGCGCGAAAGCCCGGCAATGGAAATTGCCGAGATGATCGCCGGGTGGCACAAGGGCGACACGGTGGTGGTTGAGCCGAATATCCATGAACTGCCGGCTAAACTGGCGGGGCACTGCACGTTGACGACCCTTGATGACGCGCTGGCAACGGCGGATGTGCTGGTGCTGCTGGTGGATCATAAAGAGTTTAAAGCGACGTCTGGTGATACCGTGCATCAACAGTATGTCGTTGATACCAAAGGCGTCTGGCGTTGAGTGAACTCCACGGCGTGCTTGAATCCCTTGAATGGGAAAGCACTTTTTTTGCACGCCCCTCGGCGATAGTGCGCTTGCGTGAGGATGCGCCTGCACTGCAGGAAGCTGACTTCAGCGCCTGGCAGCGCGTGCAGGCTAAGATCCCGGCGGACCGCGCCGATTGGCTTGATGTGCTCCAGCAACACGGTTTTCAGCTGGTTGAAGGTGAGGCAGACCTGTCTATTGCCCTTACCCGACACGATGCGTGCGGGGCGGAACTTGCAACGGAACAGGATATCCCTGTATTACGCCAGATGGCGGCTAAGGCATTTGCTCAGAGCCGCTTTCGTGCGCCCTGGTATGCACCTGATGACAGCGGACGCTTCTATGCCCAGTGGATTGAGAATGCGGTCAAAGGCACCTTTGACCACGTCTGTCTGGTGTGTCGTGCCGCGGACGGTCAGATACAGGGATTCGTTTCGCTGCGTAAGCTCAACGAGCGCGAGGCGCGTATTGGCTTATTAGCCGGACGCGGTATGGGGGCAAAACTCATGCAGGCGGCGCTGCACTGGGCGCAGCAGCAGCAGAGTGTGACGCTGCGGGTGGCTACCCAAATGGGCAACACTGCCGCGCTTAAACGTTATATTGCGAGTGGTGCCAACATCGACGCCACCGCCTACTGGTTATACAGGTGACAAGATGATTCCATTTAACGCCCCCCCCGTCGTCGGTACGGAACTCGACTATATGCAGTCTGCCATGGGCAGCGGCAAACTTTGCGGTGATGGCGGTTTCACCCGTCGCTGTCAGCAGTGGATGGAGCAGCGTTTTCGCAGCGCTAAAGTGCTGCTGACCCCGTCCTGTACGGCATCGCTGGAAATGGCGGCACTGCTGCTGGATATCCAGCCCGGCGATGAAGTGATCATGCCGAGCTATACCTTTGTCTCCACAGCAAATGCGTTTGTCCTGCGCGGAGCAAAAATCGTCTTTGTGGATATCCGCCCGGATACCATGAACATTGATGAGACGCTGATTGACGCGGCGATCACCGACAAAACGCGGGCGATCGTGCCGGTTCACTACGCGGGCGTAGCCTGTGAAATGGACACCATCATGGCGATCGCCAAAAAACACAACCTGTTTGTGGTGGAAGATGCCGCTCAGGGTGTGATGTCCACCTACAAGGGACGCGCGCTGGGCACTATCGGCCACATTGGCTGCTTTAGCTTCCACGAAACGAAAAACTATACGGCGGGTGGAGAAGGTGGCGCGACGCTGATCAACGACCCGGCGCTCGTGGAGCGTGCGGAAGTGATCCGTGAAAAAGGCACCAACCGCAGCCAGTTCTTCCGCGGGCAGGTGGATAAATACACCTGGCGCGATATCGGCTCAAGCTATCTGATGGCGGATCTGCAGGCGGCATATCTGTGGGCACAGCTGGAAGCGGCGGAGCGGATTAACCTTCAGCGCCTGTCCCTGTGGCAAACCTATTACGATGCACTTGAACCGCTGGCAAAAGCCGGGCGTATCGAGCTGCCAACTATTCCGGCTGATTGCGTTCACAATGCCCACATGTTCTACATCAAGCTTCGCGATAACGACGATCGCAGCCAGCTCATCGCCTGGCTGAAAGAAGCCGAAATTATGGCTGTGTTCCACTACATTCCGCTACATTCGAGCCCGGCAGGCGAGGCGTTCGGGGTGTTCGCCGGTGAAGACCGTTACACTACAAAAGAAAGTGAGCGTTTGCTTCGCTTGCCACTGTTCTACAACCTCGCGCCAGTTAACCAGCGTACGGTGATTAATACCCTTCTGAGTTATTTCGGCTGATATGTCTCTGGCAAAAGCATCGGTGTGGACCGCCGCGTCCACGCTTGTAAAGATTGGCGCCGGACTGCTGGTCGTCAAGCTGCTGGCCGTCTCATTCGGTCCTTCAGGCGTCGGGCTGGCGGGGAACTTCCGCCAGCTGGTGACCGTCCTTGGCGTGCTGGCCGGGGCCGGTATCTTCAACGGTGTGACCAAATACGTTGCTCAGTATCATGATGATGCGGCTCAGCTTCGCAGGGTGGTGGGCACCTCGTCGGCGATGGTCACGGGTTTTTCGACCCTGATGGCGATTGTCTTTCTGCTGGCGGCGGCCCCCATCAGTCAGGGATTATTTGGGCACACCCGGTATGAGGGGCTGGTGCGTCTGGTCGCATTGGTTCAGATGGGTATTGCCTGGGCAAACCTGCTCCTGGCATTGATGAAAGGCTTTCGTGATGCTGCCGGGAACGCGCTTGCGTTAATCCTGGGGAGCGTCATCGGCGTGATTGCCTATTACTTCTGCTACCGCCTGGGTGGCTATGAAGGGGCACTGCTTGGACTGGCGCTGGTTCCGGCGCTGGTTGTCGTTCCTGCCGCGTTTATGCTGATGCGTCGGGGCGTTATCCCTCTGAGCTACCTCAAACCGCGATGGGACAAAGTGCTTGCCAGCCAGTTGGGTAAATTTACCCTGATGGCGCTCATCACCTCCGTCACGCTGCCGGTGGCTTACGTGATGATGCGAAACCTGCTGGCGGCGCATTATAGCTGGGATGAGGTAGGGATCTGGCAGGGCGTAAGCAGTATTTCCGACGCCTACCTACAGTTTATTACGGCTTCCTTTAGCGTTTATTTGCTGCCAACCTTATCGCGTCTGACGTCCAGGCAGGATATTACCCGTGAGATTTTCCGCTCGCTGCGCTTTGTGCTTCCCGCCGTGGCGGCGGCCAGTTTTACCGTCTGGCTATTGCGCGATGTCGCCATCTGGCTGCTTTTCTCAGCGAAGTTTACCGCCATGCGCGATCTGTTTGCCTGGCAACTGGTGGGCGATGTGCTGAAAGTGGGGGCTTACGTTTTCGGCTACCTGGTGATTGCGAAAGCCTCGCTGCGGCTGTATATCCTGGCGGAGATAAGCCAGTTTGGGTTACTGACGGCATTTTCACACTGGCTGATACCTTCGCATGGTGCGCTGGGGGCGGCTCAGGCCTATATGGCAACCTATATCGTTTATTTCGCTGCCTGTTGCGGCGTATTTTTATTGTGGCGTAAACGCGCATGACTGCACTGATTCACATCCTGGGATCGGATATCCCACACCATAACCAGACCGTTTTGCGGTTCTTTAACGATGAACTGGCACCGGGTAACCCTGATGCACGTGAGTTTATGGTTGCAGGTCAGGATAAGGGCCTGAGCGAGGCATTTCCGGCGCTGACTCTTCGCTTCTGGCCAGACAAGGCCGCGCTGGCGAAGGCGGTCATTGCCAAAGCCAAAGCGAATCGCCAGCAACGTTTCTTTTTCCACGGGCAGTTCAATACCGGCCTGTGGCTGGCCCTGCTCAGCGGGGGAATCAAACCTTCCCAGTGCAGCTGGCATATCTGGGGGGCGGATCTCTACGAAGTCTCACGCGGCTGGAAATTCCGCCTTTTCTATCCCCTTCGCCGGATGGCACAGGGCAGGGTGGGCTGCGTTTTTGCCACCCGTGGCGATCTCAACTATTTTGCGAAACAGCATCCGAACGTGCGCGGTGAGCTAATCTATTTCCCAACCCGCATGGATCCGGCGCTAAATACCCTGGCGAATGACACGGTTCGTGAAGGCAAGCTGACGATTCTGGTGGGAAATTCAGGCGACCGCAGTAACGAGCATGTTGCCGCGCTGCGGGCGGTACACCAGCAGTTTGGCGACACGGTGAACGTGGTCGTGCCGATGGGTTATCCGGCCAATAACGACGCCTACATCAACGAGGTTCGCCAGCAGGGTCTTACGCTTTTTAGCCCTGAGAATCTTCAAATCCTCAGTGAAAAGCTGGCGTTTGATGAATACCTTACGCTGCTAAGAAAATGCGATCTCGGCTATTTTATCTTTGCGCGTCAGCAGGGGATAGGTACGTTGTGTCTGCTGATCCAGGCGGGGGTGCCGTGCGTGCTCAACCGTGACAACCCATTCTGGCAGGATATGGTTGAACAGCATATTCCGGTGCTGTTTACCTCCGATACGCTGAATGTCGAGGTGGTACGGGAAGCACAACGCCAGCTCACGCTGGTGGATAAAAACAGTATCGACTTTTTCAGCCCGAACTATCTCACACCGTGGCATCGTGCGCTGCGTATCGCGTCAGGAGACAAAGCATGAGTCAGTTGCAATTCAGCGGCTTACTGGTTGTCTGGCTTCTGAGCACGCTGTTTATCGCCACCCTCACCTGGTTTGAATTCCGCCGGGTGCGCTTCAACTTTAACGTATTCTTCTCGTTACTGTTTCTGCTGACCTTCTTTTTCGGCTTCCCGCTGACCAGCATTCTGGTTTTCCGGTTTGACGTGAGCGTCGCGCCGCCGGAAATCTTGCTCCAGGCGCTTCTGGCGGCGACCTGTTTCTATGCGGTTTACTACGTCACCTACAAAACGCGGCTGCGTTCAGCCAGGGCCACTGCATCACGCCGGGCGCTCTTTACTATGAATCGGGTGGAGACCCACCTGACATGGGTGATATTGATGGCTATCGCCCTGGTCAGTGTCGGGATCTTCTTTATGCATAACGGCTTCCTGCTGTTTAAGCTCAACTCCTACAGCCAGATTTTTTCGGCTGAAGTTTCGGGCGTGGCGTTAAAGCGATTCTTCTACTTCTTTATCCCGGCGATGCTGGTGATTTTCTTCCTGCGACAGGACAGCAAAGCGTGGCTATTCTTCCTGGTCAGTACCGTCGCGTTCGGTATCCTGACCTACATGATTGTGGGCGGTACGCGTGCCAATATCATCATTGCTTTCGCTATCTTCTTGTTTATCGGCATTATCCGCGGCTGGATCTCGCTGTGGATGCTGGTGGCGGCAGGGGTGTTTGGCATTGTGGGGATGTTCTGGCTGGCGCTGAAGCGCTACGGGATGAACGTGGCGGGCGATGAGGCGTTTTACACGTTCCTCTACCTGACGCGCGATACCTTCTCGCCGTGGGAAAACCTGGCCTTGCTGCTACAAAACTACGACAAGATTGATTTCCAGGGGCTTGCGCCGATTGTTCGCGACTTCTATGTCTTTATCCCGAGCTGGCTATGGCCGGACCGCCCTGGCGTGGTGCTCAATACCGCGAACTATTTTACCTGGGAAGTGTTGAACAATCATTCGGGTCTGGCGATCTCGCCAACGCTGATCGGCTCCCTGGTGGTGATGGGCGGCGGCTGGTTTATCCTGCCTGGTGCGGTTGTCGTAGGGCTGATTATTAAATGGTTCGACTGGCTTTACCTGCGCGGTATTGAAGAGACGAACCGCTACAAAGCGGCCATTTTGCACAGTTTCTGCTTTGGTGCCATTTTCAATATGATCGTTCTGGCGCGCGAAGGCCTGGATTCATTCGTTTCGCGCGTGGTGTTCTTCATGGTCGTTTTCGGCATCAGCCTGTTACTGGCCAAATTGCTGTACTGGCTGTTTGACAGTGCAGGGCTTGTGCACAAGCGCGGGCAACAGGGCAGCACAACGCTGTCGCAAGTTTAAGAAAGGATAGTCATGACGGATAAAACTTCTGCACCGCGTTATGCGCTTCGTGGTTTGCAGCTTATTGGCTGGCGCGATATGCAGCACGCGCTGGATTTTCTTTTTGCCGATGGTCAGATGAAATCCGGTACGCTGGTTGCCATCAATGCAGAAAAGATGCTGGCGGTGGAAGATAACGCCGAAGTCAAAAGCCTGATTGAAGCGGCTGAATTTAAATACGCGGACGGGATTAGCGTGGTCCGATCTATCCGTAAAAAGTTTCCTGGCGCTAATGTTTCCCGCGTGGCGGGGGCCGATCTCTGGGAGCATCTTATGGCCCGCGCGGGCGCGGAGGGGACGCCAGTCTTCCTGATTGGCGGTAAGCCCGAAGTGCTGGCACAGACCGAAGAGAAGCTGCGTCGTCAGTGGAATGTTAATATTGTCGGCAGTCAGGATGGTTACTTTAAGCCTGAAGAACGGCAGGCCTTGTTTGCACGCGTTCGCGACTGCGGGGCAAAAATTGTCACCGTGGCGATGGGTTCCCCGCGCCAGGAAATCCTGATGCGCGACTGTCGGCTGGTCAGCCCGGATGCCCTGTATATGGGCGTAGGAGGCACCTACGACGTCTTTACCGGCCACGTTAAGCGTGCACCGACGGTCTGGCAAAATATGGGGCTGGAATGGCTCTACCGCCTGCTTTCACAACCCACCCGCATTAAACGACAGATTCGTCTGCTTCGCTACCTCGCCTGGCACTACACCGGGAAAATGTAATCAAAATGTAGCGCGATATGCTGTTCGCGCTGCAACTCGCCTGCAAAACTGCTGATAATTTGTGCAATGCATTCATTTTTTTTATGCATCGTTTGCCATTTGGTCGATTTTAAGAAACCATTCGCTCCGTATTTTAGTCCCCCTAAAAAACAATACCCGGTATTAAGCCGGGAAACAGCAAACACAATCGAGGATCTATGGCAGAGAAACAACCGGAGCTACAGCGTGGGCTGGAAGCTCGTCATATCGAACTGATCGCGCTGGGCGGCACTATCGGCGTGGGCCTGTTTATGGGCTCCGCAAGCACCCTTAAATGGGCAGGCCCTTCCGTATTACTGGCGTATATCATCGCCGGGCTGTTTGTTTTCTTCATCATGCGCTCAATGGGCGAAATGCTCTTTCTGGAACCCGTAACCGGATCTTTTGCCGTTTACGCGCACCGTTATATGAGCCCGTTCTTCGGCTACCTGACAGCCTGGTCCTACTGGTTTATGTGGATGGCGGTGGGCATCTCTGAAATCACCGCGATAGGGGTCTATGTCCAGTTCTGGTTCCCGGACATGGTCCAGTGGATACCGGCGCTGATTGCCGTGGGGCTGGTGGCGCTGGCAAACCTGGCCGCGGTGCGCCTGTACGGTGAAATCGAGTTCTGGTTTGCGATGATCAAAGTGACCACCATCATCGTGATGATTGTGATTGGTCTGGGCGTGATTTTCTTTGGCTTTGGCAACGGTGGGCACGCCATCGGCTTTGGCAACCTGACTGAACACGGCGGCTTCTTCGCTGGCGGCTGGAAGGGCTTCCTGACAGCGCTGTGTATCGTGGTGGCTTCATATCAGGGTGTGGAGCTGATCGGTATTACTGCCGGTGAAGCGAAAAACCCGCAGGTCACGCTGCGCAGCGCGGTGGGCAAAGTGCTGTGGCGCATCCTGATTTTCTATGTGGGCGCGATCTTCGTTATCGTGACTATCTTCCCGTGGAATGAAATTGGCACGACCGGAAGCCCGTTCGTTTTAACCTTTGCGAAGATTGGTATTACCGCAGCAGCAGGCATCATCAACTTTGTGGTTTTGACAGCGGCACTCTCTGGCTGTAACAGCGGGATGTACAGCTGTGGCCGTATGCTCTACGCACTCTCGAAAAATAACCAGCTACCTGCGGCGATGAGTAAAGTATCACGTGCGGGTGTGCCAGTTGCGGGGGTCGCGGTATCCATTGTGATTCTGCTGATTGGCTCATGCCTGAATTACATCATTCCTAATCCGCAGCGTGTGTTTGTTTACGTCTACAGTGCCAGCGTGCTGCCGGGTATGGTGCCGTGGTTTGTCATTCTCATCAGCCAGCTGCGTTTCCGTCATGCACATAAAAAAGCGATCGCCAGCCATCCGTTCCGCTCGATCCTGTTCCCGTATGCGAACTATTTAACGATGGCGTTCCTGATTTGCGTATTAATTGGAATGTACTTTAATGAAGATACCCGCATGTCGCTGTTTGTCGGGCTAATCTTCCTGGCGGCAGTGACGGCCGCGTATAAGCTTTTTGGCCTGGGTCGCCGCGGCACCACGCACAAAGTGGAGGAATAAGCGGCAAAATGTGCAAACCATAACCAAACGCGCATTTTTTTCAAAAAATCACTAGACAGCGGGGACGGAGGTACGTAATATCCAGCCCCGCAACGGCGCTAAGCGCCCGTAGCTCAGCTGGATAGAGCGCTGCCCTCCGGAGGCAGAGGTCTCAGGTTCGAATCCTGTCGGGCGCGCCATTTTAGTCCCGGCGCTAGAGCTGCGGTGGTCTGAGAAGTAGTCAGTACCGCGTGAAAGAATACAGTGGTGGCTATAGCTCAGTTGGTAGAGCCCTGGATTGTGATTCCAGTTGTCGTGGGTTCGAATCCCATTAGCCACCCCATTATTGAAAGAGTTGTGAATTGCGAAGGTGGCGGAATTGGTAGACGCGCTAGCTTCAGGTGTTAGTGTCCTTAGGATGTGGGGGTTCGAGTCCCCCCCTCGCACCACGACTTTTTAAATGAATTGAACTAAAAATTCAAAAAGCAGTACATCGGCGAGTAGCGCAGCTTGGTAGCGCAACTGGTTTGGGACCAGTGGGTCGGAGGTTCGAATCCTCTCTCGCCGACCAATTTTGAACCCCGCTTCGGCGGGGTTTTTTGTTTTCTGTGATGTTTCTTTCCTGTAGTGATTCCCCGACAGCGCCCTTTTTCAGTGTCGCGATTCAGCGACATGTAATCCGTTGAAAGTAATAGAAATATTTATTTAGGGGCTTTACTGTCTCTTTTTGACGACATATTTCTGCATTTAGCGATACGTTATGAAGCTTCAGACAGTGCTTAACAGCATAATTTCCTTTTATCTTAAAATGTTGCGTCATGTATACGTTTTGCGTGTAACTCTGGCACGTTACGTGCAATAATATACGTGTAGATGCTCATTCCATCTCTTATGTTCGCCTTAGTGCCTCATAAACTCAGGAATGACGCAGAGCCATTTACGGTGCTTATCGTCCACTGACAGATGTCGCTTCGGCCTCATCAGACACCATGGACATAACGTTGAGTGAAGCACCAAATATGTTGTCTTACAGACCTGTTTTAACGCCTGCTTTTATAGCAGGCGTTTTTTTATGCCTTATTCCTGATAAAAGCGCATGATGAGAGCAACACTCAGCAGAGCCGCTGACGAAACCATATATAGCGCCTGTACTGAGCCAACCCCGGAAGCCACCACAGCTGCAATGCCAGTGAAAAGTGAGGCGCTGAGCGTTTGCCAGCGCCAGGCTTTACCGCTGGCAACAGCGATTTGCCTGGCCTGAAAATGGCTGAGCATGCCAAACGTACCCGCTGCAAAAAGCACGTTTGAGGCCAGATGTGCGACAAAGATCATCCCAGGCGCATAACCTGCCCAGTTGGCCATAAACGGCAGCATTCCATAAGCGGCCAGAAAGATGCCAAGGCAAAGTAATAATCGCGGCGTACGAGCCGCAAAACGCGCCAGACTGTCTCTTTTAAGCAGCAAAGGGCCGCAAAGCTGCCCCATGCTCCTCGCAAAAAGCAGGGGCAGAGCAAGGCCAGCCGCATCCTGAGGGCGTAGCTGCTGGGCCAGTGCCGGAAGAAGTGCCATAGCGGGTGATCCGACAGCGGCCAGCGCAGGCAAAATGAGCAAGCTGCGTTTCTGCCGAACGGTCAATGTCTGCCAGCGCAATTTCGTAGAAACCCCCTTTTCTTCAGGGGCGTCGTGTGGAGCTGGTGAAAACAGGCGTTCCGCCAGCCATAACATGACCAGCGACCCGAGGAAACTGATGGCATCAATGGTCAGCAAGGCGAGCACGGGCATCTTCTGAAAAAGCACCACGCCCAGCCCGGTACCTAATAGCACCTGAGACGCAAAAATAACATTTTCCAGACAGGTGGCGGCAGGCAGTTCCGTTTCGCTGAGGCCGCGCTTGAAGAGCAACGTCAGGGCGGGCCAGCTCATCCCGCTGAGTAGCGCTTCGGTGGATTGCACGGCGAGTAACGCGACAACGCTATGATAACCCACGCCAAGCAGGGGAAAGAGCAGGGCAAGTAAGCCGAGTCCTTCGGTCAATATCAGCAGGGATATCGGAGAATAGCGCGAGCATAGCCTTTCACCGAGCATGCTGCCGAAAAACCCTGGTACCGTGGCGAAAAGAAAGGCGAGGGTAAGCAGGGCTGGCGGGGCTGACCACGCTAACAGCAGCCCGAAGACTACAACCTGGGTTAACCCATTTCCCAGTGAAGAGAAGATAAAAGCACAGGCAAGCAGGCGCAGCCAGCGATGGCAGCGCAGCGCTTCAATAAGCGCATACAAAAGCGAGTTCATGACGATTTCCTTTCAGAAACGATTTAGTCCACGCGCAATTCGCGCATGTGCGAAAAAAAGTTAATGAAAAGGCATCGTTACATTGGCGGGTTCGTTTGTGGCTTGAGGTGTAAAGAATGTAGCAGGAGAAAAGCGATAAAAAAAGGAGGCCGTCTGGCCTCCCTGTTAATTACTGCTGCGTGCCGTTGTTCTGCAACGTTAACAGCAACCCATCTCGCCGCATGGCAGCAGCCTCTTCTGGCTTATGCTGTTTGTCGAGCGTATCGGCAAGCCACGCGTAGTCATAGGCGTCCGGACGCTGTTTCAGTGCCGCACGGAAGGCGAGGCTCGCCTCCTGCCATTCGCCGTGCTTCATCAGTGACTGGCCCAGCGTGCTCCACAGCAGCGGGCGGTCGCCGACGGTTTTGATCTGCTGACGCAGCACTTTCTCGACTTGCTCTGGGTTATTGGTTTTCAGGCGCGGGATCACCATGACCAGACGATCGTCGTACTGGCGCTTGAGACCGTCGAGGAGGATCTCCTGGGCGGTGTCATGATCGTCACATTCAATAAGATGTTCCGCCATCGCCACCTGCAGAGGAACCTGCTGACGCGTTTTCCGGCTCTGATTTTTCCACCAGGTCTTCAGGCCGTCGCTACCCAGGTCGGCGCGTGCCTGATCCATCAGGCCAATCCATGCCAGACGCTGAAGCTCGTCACGATGCTCGTCATCACCCACTTCGGCCTTCGCCATTGACGGAATGATGTCCAGCAGCGAGCCCCACGCACCGGTACGAATATAAGCCTGTTCGGCAAGACGCAGGACTTCAGGATGGCGGGGAGCTATTTCCAGCAGGCGGTCAATGCCATGGCGCGCCGCATGGTTCTCATTGCGTGCCAGCTGCAGACGAACGCGGGTGATCTCAACCGGAATCGGGTCACCGGAAGCCAGTTCTGACGCACGTTCCAGATGCTGATTCGCACGGGCTTCATCACCGCGCTGCTGCGCTGCTTCGGCAGCCAGAAGATAGTTCACCACCGGCTGTTCTGCATGGTCGGCATTTTTCGACATCAGCTTTTCAACCTGCTGATAATCGCCTTCGGCGAGCTTAAGCAGCGCCTGCTCGGTTTGCTTACGCGCACGACGACGCTTGCGGCCAACGAACCAGCCGCGCGTATGCGCGCCGGTACGGAAAATACGGCGCAGGATCCATTCGACTGCCAGCAGTACTACGACGCCGAGGATCAGAATAATCACCAGACCCGTTACGCTGGTTTCGATGTTGTAATTATCGGTCTGGATCAGAACGTATCCCTGATGACCGGCAAGCATCGGTCCCAGGACGATCCCGGCGATCAACAAGATGAAGAGTAAGAGAACTTTTAGCATCATTACTCTCCTTGTGGCGCGCTTTCAGGCGCTGGCGCTGGTGCCGCTCCGCCTGTTTGCTCTGCCGGAACGCCCGGCTGTGCCAGCAGGTTACGCACGCGCGTCTGCATCAGTTTCTCCAGTATCGGCTGGCTGGCCAGCTTATCCGGTACGTTCATCGTGATGTTCTGCTGGCTCAGCTTGTCGATGTCTTCGAGGAAAGCGGTGGTCGTCGCGTCATCGGTATTGTAATACGCACGCACCCACGTCGAGACGTTATCCAGCGCCTGTTTGTAGGTCTCTTCCTGATGACGCGGCACAGCCTGAGCCGCCACCAGCAGGCGGGAACGGATGTTTTCGCGCAGATAGATATCCTGATTCGGCGCTAACAGCGGTACAGCGGTTTCATCGCGACGACGGATGGTGATAAAGCTGTCCATAAAGTTCTGCCAGCTTTTCTGCAGGTTAATGCGCCATTCGCTCAGAGAGCTGGAAAGCTCGGTACCGTCGGAATCCATGGGGGAGTCGTCGTCGTTGTTATCCGCCAGCTGCAGGTTATCAATCTGATTCGAAAGCTGGTTCACCTTGAGGATAATGCCGTCGTAATCCACCTGCGAAACGGCGGAAAGACTCGCGATATCTTCGGTGATCGCGCGACGTGCGGTAATGAGGCTGGGATCGTTCATGTCTGCCAGGCTTGCATCGGCGCTTTTCAGCAGTGCGGCAGCGGTGGTAACGTCCTGGTCGCTCCAGAGCTTACGCCCGGCGAGTTTTACGAGGAAATCGGCCTGAGAGAGCAGCCAGGTTTTGGCATCGGTACCGGAAATCGTGGCGACTTTTTGCTGTACTTCGTCCAGTTGTTTGGTCAGCTCTTCCTGTTTGCTGTTTGCCTCGGCCAGCGCGGCAGCCTGCTGCTTAATCACCGCTTCCAGCTCGGTTTTCTGCGTTTCCTGCGCTTTTTGCAGGGAGGTAAGCTGATTGACCAGCGTATCGCTGGTGGCCGTCTGGTTAGCGCCCTGTTGCTTCACAAGGCCGTACAGGCCAACACCTGCCGCCAGTGCAATGGCGATGGCAATTGCGCTCAGCGCGAGGCTGGTTTTGTTGCTGCCGTTTTTCTTCTCAGCGGTTTTCTCAGTCGTCTCTGGCTGTGGTGTGGTGTCCACAGTCTCCCTGGTCTCTTCAACCACGGCGGAGGATTTTTCGTGTTCCGTCATTATGGCTTCCCATTTGAGAGTTATTGTAATGCGCGCAGCAGCGCATCGTTGTCGGCGTTATCAGCGATCCGAATATCCTGCCAGCCCAGTTCCCGGGCGAGGTTCGCCAGACGCTCACTGACGACCAGAAGCCGACAGCGGAGTAACCAGTTTTCGCGATACCAATGCGGTATCAGCAACCAAAGCTGTTGTAACATTTCACCGCTGGTGACCACCAGCGTATTAATGCCGCGCGCGTGCCAGCGCATCGCTTCTTCCGCGCCATCGTAGTGCTTTGCGCAACGCTGATAGCACTCAACGAACGTCACGTCGGCACCCCGTTCACGCAGCGTTTCGCCCAGCAGCTCGCGGCCACCATTGCCGCGCAAAATGAGCGCGCGCTTTCCGGCAATAGTTTGTAATTCAGGTAATTGTAGCAAGACTTCGCTAATTTCCCGATCTAACGGGTAGCGAACATCAGCACCGCTTACGGTATGCAGCGCCAGCGCCGTTGAGCGACCAATGGCGAAATAGCGTGGGGCAGTTGTCCAGGACAGACTTTGCTGTTGCAGCTGGGCGTTGGCGAATTCCACGGCATGTTGCGACAACGCAAACAACAGATCGCCTTCCTGCAGGGTATTTATCCGATCGGCGAGCGCAGAGAGCTCGCGACCGGGGGAGAATTCAATCAGCGGAAAACTCCAGGCCACCTGCCCCAGTGTGCGCAGACGGCTCACTAACTGCTCTCCTGCGGGAGAAGGGCGGGTGACAAGAATACTCATGCAGGGGGTTCTCCGTTATAGACCTCAGCCAGGATTTCACGCGCGCCGTTATTCAGCAGCTCTTCCGCCAGCGACACGCCAAGCTGTTCGGCATCTTGCGGATTGCCACGACGTTCGCCGCGTACCATCTGTGAACCGTCCGGGGCACCCACCAGCGCGCGCAGCCAGAGTTTCCCTTCGGTTAATTCAGCATAGCTGCCAATCGGCACCTGGCATCCGCCTTCGAGGCGGGTATTCATCGCCCGCTCGGCTTTTACGCGGATAGCGGTCTCGTCATGGTTCAGCGGCGCGAGCAGTTCGCGGGTACGCACATCGTCCAGACGGCACTCAATGCCGACGGCACCCTGGCCCACGGCCGGCAGCGACAGTTCTGGTGGTAGCGCCACGCGAATGCGTTCCTCCAGCCCCAGACGCTTCAGTCCAGCGACGGCAAGAATAATGGCATCGTATTCACCGTTATCCAGTTTGCCCAGGCGTGTGCCGACGTTGCCGCGCAGCGAGCGGATGATCAGGTCAGGGCGACGCTCCGCCAACTGACACTGACGGCGTAAACTGGAGGTGCCAACTACGCTACCTTCGGGCAACGCATCGAGCGAGTCATAGCGGTTAGAGACAAACGCATCACGCGGATCTTCGCGCTCGCAGATGGTCACCAGCCCCAGCCCTTCCGGGAACTCGACGGGCACATCTTTCATGGAGTGCACGGCGATATCGGCGCGGTTCTCAAGCAATGCCAGTTCCAGTTCTTTGACAAACAGGCCCTTGCCGCCCACCTTCGCCAGTGGCGTATCCAGGATCACGTCACCGCGCGTGACCATCGGCACCAGCTCGACGCGCAATCCATTGTGGCAGGCTTCAAGGCGCTGCTTAACATAATGTGCCTGCCAGAGCGCGAGAGGGCTTTGGCGTGTGGCAATTCTCAAAACATTGTCTAACATGCTTGTTACCGTCATTATCAATCGCTAACCATCCTAACATTGTTGACTCTGGGATGGCAGTTTTACGGTTGATGAAGCGCGAGAGGGACACGGTGGCGTATTGGCCAGCCATAGCCGTATTCAGGAATTTACACGTACAGAACGGTGCTACACTTGTATGTAGCGCATCTTTCTTTACGGTCAACCGGCAAGGTGTTAAATTGATCACGTTTTAGACCATTTTTTCGTCGGTACCACCATAATGATAAGGGCGAAAAAAGGGTAACGGTTATCTTTTTGAAATACTGCGGGCTCGCGGTTATTCGTGTTTTGAATGGCTTACGACACCCGGAAACATCAGGCGATACGTCTTGTACCTCTATATTGAGACTCTGAAACAGAGACTGGATGCCATAAATCAATTGCGCGTGGATCGCGCGCTTGCTGCCATGGGCCCTGCTTTCCAGCAGGTATACAGTCTGCTGCCGACATTATTGCACTATCACCATCCGCTGATGCCTGGGTACCTTGACGGTAACGTTCCCAGAGGCATATGTCTTTTCACGCCTGATGAAACCCAACAGCATTATCTGAACGAGCTGGAACTCTACCGCGGCATGCCGCCGCAGGAATCACCGACAGGTGAATTGCCGATTACCGGCGTTTACACGATGGGGAGTACCTCATCGGTAGGGCAAAGCTGTTCTTCAGACCTGGATATCTGGGTCTGCCATCAATCCTGGCTCGATAACGAAGAGCGGCAGCTGCTGCAGCGTAAATGCAGCCTGCTGGAGAGCTGGGCCGCGTCGCTTGGCGTGGAAGTGAGCTTCTTCCTGATTGATGAAAACCGTTTCCGCCATAACGAAAGCGGCAGTCTGGGTGGTGAAGACTGCGGCTCGACTCAGCACATCTTATTGCTGGATGAATTTTATCGTACTGCTGTGCGTCTGGCCGGGAAGCGTATTCTGTGGAATATGGTGCCGTGCGATGAAGAAGAGAATTATGACGACTACGTCATGTCGCTTTATTCGCAGGGCGTTCTGACGCCAAACGAGTGGCTGGATCTGGGCGGCCTTAGCTCCCTGTCCGCAGAAGAGTACTTCGGCGCTAGCCTCTGGCAGCTCTATAAGAGCATTGATTCACCGTACAAAGCGGTGTTGAAAACGCTGTTGCTTGAAGCCTACTCCTGGGAATACCCCACGCCGCGTCTGCTGGCGAAAGATATCAAGCAGCGCCTGCACGATGGTGAGATTGTCTCCTACGGGCTTGATGCCTACTGCATGATGCTGGAACGCGTTACCGAATACCTGAAAGCCATTGATGACTCCACGCGTCTTGACCTGGTGCGTCGATGTTTTTATCTCAAAGTTTGTGAAAAACTGAGCCGCGAGCGCGCCTGTGTGGGCTGGCGTCGTGAAGTGGTCAGCCAGTTAGTGAAAGAGTGGGGATGGGACGAAGCGCGTCTGTCCATGCTCGACAACCGTGCTAACTGGAAAATCGATCAGGTGCGTGAAGCGCATAACGAACTGCTCGATGCGATGATGCAAAGCTACCGTAACCTGATCCGCTTTGCGCGCCGCAACAACCTTAGCGTCTCCGCCAGCCCGCAGGACATTGGCGTACTGACCCGTAAGCTCTATGCCGCGTTTGAAGCGCTGCCGGGCAAAGTCACCCTGGTGAACCCGCAGATTTCGCCTGACCTGTCAGAACCGAACCTGACCTTTATCTATGTACCGCCGGGCCGCGCAAACCGCACCGGGTGGTATCTGTACAACCGTGCGCCTAGCATGGACTCGATCGTCAGCCATCAGCCGTTGGAATATAACCGCTACCTGAACAAACTGGTGGCCTGGGCGTGGTTTAACGGTCTGCTGACTTCACGTACCCGCCTGTTTATCAAGGGCAACGAGGTCGTCGATTTAGCCAAGCTGCAGGAGATGGTGGCGGATGTTTCGCACCACTTCCCACTGCGTCTGCCTGCGCCAACGCCGAAAGCGCTCTACAGCCCCTGTGAAATTCGCCATCTGGCGATTATCGTCAACCTGGAATACGACCCGACGGCAGCTTTCCGTAATCAGGTAGTCCATTTTGACTTCCGCAAACTGGACGTCTTCAGCTTTGGCGAACAGCAAAACTGTCTGGTGGGCAGCGTGGATCTGCTGTACCGCAACTCGTGGAATGAAGTGCGTACTCTGCATTTCAACGGCGAGCAGGCGATGATCGAAGCGCTGAAAACTATTCTGGGCAAAATGCACCAGGACGCCGCGCCGCCGGACAGCGTCGAAGTGTTCTGCTACAGCCAGCACCTGCGCGGCTTAATTCGTACCCGCGTGCAGCAACTGGTCTCCGAGTGCATCGAGCTGCGTCTCTCCAGTACCCGTCAGGAAACCGGGCGTTTTAAAGCGCTGCGCGTCTCCGGCCAGACCTGGGGGCTGTTCTTCGAACGTCTGAATGTATCGGTACAGAAGCTGGAAAACGCCATTGAGTTTTACGGGGCGATTTCACATAACAAGCTGCATGGACTGTCGGTCCAGGTGGAAACCAACCACGTCAAACTGCCACAGGTGGTGGACGGCTTTGCGAGTGAAGGGATTATTCAGTTCTTCTTCGAAGAGTCGGGCGACGATGCCGGGTTTAACATTTACATTCTGGATGAGACCAACCGCGCCGAGGTGTATCATCATTGTGAAGGTAGCAAAGAGGAGCTGGTGCGCGACGTCAGCCGTTTCTACTCTTCTTCACATGATCGCTTCACCTATGGCTCCAGCTTTATCAACTTCAACCTGCCGCAGTTCTATCAGATTGTGAACGTTGATGGGCGAGCGCAGGTGATCCCGTTCCGTACGCAGGCAATTACCCCTGCGGTGCCAGCAAACCAGGATACCGCACCGCTGTTGCAGCAGTATTTCTCCTGATTTCGTGATCCCGGTGGCGGCTACGCCTTACCGGGCCTACAACAGCCCGAACCCGTAGGCCGGGTAAGCGTAAGCGCCACCCGGCAACAAAACTACCTGAAACTGACGGTCTCACCCGCCTGCGCCGTCGCTGCCTGCTCCAGCAAATCCCAGAACGTTTCGCCGCTGCGGTCGCAAATCCATTCCCCGTCTTTCAGATCGAAATGATATCCGCCCTGTTTTGCGGCCAGCCAGACCTGGTGAAGCGGTTCCTGGCGGTTAATAATAATTTTGCTGCCGTTTTCGAAGCTCAGGGTCAGAATGCCGCCGTTGATTTCACAATCGATATCGCTGTCGCCGTCCCAGTCGTCGAGACGTTCTTCGATGGTCATCCACAGGGTGTCTGCAAGGCGATGGAATTCACTGTCGTTCATGGTTTTGTTCCTGTTTTTCGTGATGCCGGCAGTATAACGCTAAATAATTCACGTTGCAGGAAAGCGGCAAACTCTTGCTTTTGTGTCTTCTCCTGCGATGATAGAAACAGATTTGAACTTACGGGCAACTTTATAATGAAAAACGCTTTCCGAACGCTTGCCGTTCTCATCACCCTGTTTAGCCTGACGGGCTGCGGACTGAAGGGACCACTCTACTTCCCACCTGCGGATAAAACCGCGCCGCCGCCGACGAAACCCGTCCAAAGCGGCATTGAGTCTACCACGCCAAATACTAACGATCGTGGCGACAACGGTGGCCCTACTCAGGTTAATCTCTGACGACAACGTTCTGTACCCGCGCAATGGAGCAAATGATGCAGTTCTCTAAAATGCATGGCCTTGGCAACGATTTTATGGTCGTCGACGCGGTAACGCAGAATGTGTTTTTCTCCCCGGAACTGATCCGTCGCCTGGCGGATCGGCATCTGGGCGTGGGGTTTGATCAACTGCTGGTGGTTGAGCCGCCATACGATCCCGACCTCGATTTCCACTACCGTATTTTTAACGCGGACGGCAGCGAGGTTAACCAGTGCGGCAACGGTGCGCGCTGTTTTGCCCGCTTTGTCCGCCTGAAAGGGCTGACCAACAAGCGCGATATTCGCGTCAGTACGGCCAACGGCCGCATGGTGCTCAGCGTCACCGATGACGAACTGGTGCGCGTGAACATGGGCGAGCCTAACTTCGAACCCTCTGCCGTGCCGTTTCGCGCAAACAAAGCGGAAAAGACCTATATTATGCGTGCGGCCGAGCAGACAGTATTGTGCGGCGTCGTCTCGATGGGTAATCCGCACTGCGTGATTCAGGTAGATGATGTGGAAACCGCCGCGGTTGAAACGCTCGGTCCGGTGCTGGAAGGCCACGAGCGTTTTCCGGAGCGGGCGAACATCGGTTTCATGCAGGTGGTGAAGCGTGAGCACATCCGCCTGCGGGTTTACGAGCGCGGCGCGGGCGAAACCCAGGCCTGCGGTAGCGGTGCGTGTGCGGCCGTGGCGGTCGGCATCTCACAGGGGCTACTCGCCGAAGAGGTTCGCGTCGAGTTACCGGGCGGTCGGCTTGATATCGCCTGGAAAGGACCGGGTCATCCACTGTATATGACTGGCCCGGCGGCACATGTCTATGACGGGTTTATCCATCTATGAAACAACCAGGGGAAGAACTGCAGGAAACAGTGACGGAACTGGACGACAGAGCTGTTGTGGATTATCTGCTGCGCAATCCTGAGTTTTTTATTCGCAATGCACGCGTCGTCGAAGAGATGCGCGTGCCGCATCCGGTGCGCGGGACCGTGTCGCTGGTCGAATGGCACATGGCGCGCTCGCGCAACCACATCAATCAGCTAGAAGAGAACATGACGCTGCTGATGGAACAGGCCAGTACCAACGAAAGTCTGTTCTATCGTTTGCTGCATTTGCAGGCGCGTCTGGCCTCGGCGCACAGCCTTGATGAGTTCCTTAGCCGCTTCCACCGCTGGGCGCGTGAGCTTGGGCTGGCGGGTGCAACGATTCGTCTTTTCCCTGACCGCTGGCGCATTGGCGCACCGTCCGGGTTTACCCATCTGGCGCTCAGTCGTCAGGCGTTTGAACCGCTGCGCATTCAGCGTCTGGGCCATGCGCATCACTATCTGGGGCCGCTGAACGGGCCTGAACTGCTGGTGGTATTACCGGAAGCGAAGGCGATTGGCTCGGTGGCGATGTCGCTGATGGGACGCGATGGCGATCTGGGCGTCATGTTATTTACCAGCCGCGACGCGCACCACTACGAGCAAGGCCAGGCCACGCACCTGCTGCAGGAGATCGCCCTGATGCTGCCCGAACTGCTGGAGCGCTGGATTGAACGCGTATGACGGACGGACCGCTTTCCACTGACGTCGCGCGCTTTCTGCGCTATCTGGGGGTGGAACGTCAGCTCAGCCCCATTACGCTGCTTAACTACCAGCGTCAGCTTGATGCCATCATGCAGATTGCCGACGAGATCGGCCTGAAAAGCTGGCAACAATGTGACGCTGCCACGGTACGCGGGTTCGTTGTGCGTAGCCGAAAAAAAAACCTCAGCCCGGCGAGCCTGGCGCTCAGACTCTCCGCGCTACGCAGTTTCTTTGACTGGCTGGTCAGCCAGGGCGGCATAAAAGCCAACCCGGCAAAAGGGATCGCCACGCCGAAAGCCCCGCGCCATCTGCCGAAAAATATCGACGTCGACGACGTAAACCGTCTGCTGGATATCGATCTGAACGATCCGTTGGCGGTGCGTGACCGCGCGATGCTGGAAGTAATGTACGGCGCAGGCCTGCGTCTGTCTGAACTGGTGAACCTCGATTTAAAACACCTCGACCTGGACACCGGTGAAGTGTGGGTAATGGGCAAAGGCAGCAAAGAGCGCCGCCTGCCCATTGGCCGCAATGCCGTCGCCTGGATCGAACACTGGCTTGACCTGCGCGGGCTGTTTGGCGCGGAAGAAGATGCGCTGTTCCTGTCGAAACTCGGCAAGCGGATCTCGGCGCGTAACGTACAGAAGCGCTTTGCGGAGTGGGGTATTAAGCAGGGGCTGAACAGTCATGTTCACCCGCATAAGCTGCGCCACTCCTTTGCGACACACATGCTTGAGTCGAGCGGCGATCTGCGCGGCGTGCAGGAACTCCTCGGCCATGCGAATCTGTCGACCACTCAAATCTACACCCACTTAGACTTCCAACACCTTGCCTCGGTGTATGACGCGGCGCATCCACGCGCCAAACGGGGGAAATAATGCGTTTTTACCGCCCACTCGGCCAGATCTCAGCCCTGACGTTTGACCTTGATGACACCCTTTATGACAACCGCGAGGTGATTCTGCGTACCGAGCAGGCGTCGCTGGCGTTTGTGCAGAACTACCACCCGGCGCTGAAGACGATGCAGAACAAGGACTTTCAGACGCTGCGTCAGTCTCTGCGTGAGACCGAGCCGGACATTTACCATGACGTGACCGAATGGCGTCGCCGCGCGGTGGAGCAGGCGATGCTCAACGCAGGGCTCAACGCACGGGATGCGGCCATCGGTGCTGAGGCAGCGATGGAAAACTTTGCCAAATGGCGCAGTCGCATCGACGTGCCGCAGGAGACCCACGACACGCTGGCGAAGCTCGCCGAAAAGTGGCCGCTGGTGGCCATCACCAACGGCAATGCGCAGCCGGAGCTGTTTGGTCTCGATCATTACTTTGAGTTTGTGCTGCGCGCGGGCCCGCATGGGCGCGCCAAGCCGTTCAGCGATATGTACCATCTGGCGGCGGAAAAACTGAATCTGCCGCTGGGTAACATTCTGCATGTGGGTGATGACCTCACCACCGACGTGGCTGGCGCTATCCGCTGCGGCATGCAGGCCTGCTGGATCAAGCCAGAGAACGCCGACCTGATGACCACGCTGGATAGCCGTCTTCTGCCGCACGTGGAAATTTCACGGTTGGCATCCCTCACGACGCTGATATAATCACCAGTAATATTGTATAAATTACCAGGGTTTTGCAGTTGTAGGCCCGGTAAGCGAAGCGCCACCGGGCGTTTTGCTCTGTTCCTGAATACTATGTGACGGTGCCAATGGACGTTTCTTACCTGCTCGACAGCCTTAATGACAAACAGCGTGAAGCCGTAGCGGCCTCGCGCACCAACATGCTGGTGCTGGCTGGGGCGGGCAGTGGTAAGACGCGCGTGCTGGTTCACCGTATCGCGTGGCTGCAGAGCGTGGAAAACTGCTCGCCGTACTCAATCATGGCCGTCACGTTTACCAATAAGGCGGCGGCGGAGATGCGCCACCGTATCGCCCAGTTAATGGGTACCAGCCAGGGCGGCATGTGGGTCGGCACCTTCCACGGCCTGGCGCACCGCCTGCTGCGCGCGCACCATATGGACGCCAACCTGCCGCAGGATTTTCAGATCCTCGACAGCGAAGACCAGCTCCGTCTGCTGAAGCGTCTGATCAAGGCGATGAACCTTGACGAGAAACAGTGGCCGCCGCGTCAGGCGATGTGGTACATCAACGGTCAGAAAGATGAAGGGTTGCGCCCGCACCATATTCAGAGCTTCGGCAACCCGGTGGAGCAGACCTGGCAAAACGTCTACAAAGCCTACCAGGAAGCGTGCGATCGCGCCGGTCTGGTGGATTTCGCCGAGCTGCTGCTGCGCGCCCACGAACTGTGGCTCAACAAACCACATATCCTTCAGCACTACCGTGAACGCTTTACCAATATCCTGGTGGACGAATTCCAGGATACCAACAACATCCAGTACGCATGGATCCGCCTGCTGGCGGGCGATACCGGTAAGGTGATGATCGTGGGGGATGATGACCAGTCGATCTACGGCTGGCGCGGGGCGCAGGTGGGAAACATCCAGCGCTTCCTCAACGATTTCCCCGGCGCACAAACCATCCGTCTGGAGCAGAACTATCGCTCCACCAGCAACATTCTGAGCGCAGCCAACGCCCTGATTGAAAACAACAACGGGCGTCTGGGTAAAAAGCTGTGGACCGACGGCGTCGACGGCGAGCCGATTTCAATTTACTGCGCCTTCAACGAGCTCGACGAAGCCCGCTTCGTGGTGAACCGTATTAAAACCTGGCAGGATAACGGCGGCGCGTTAGAGCAGTGCGCCATTCTCTACCGGAGTAACGCCCAGTCACGCGTGCTGGAAGAGGCGCTGCTGCAGGTAGGTATGCCGTACCGCATTTATGGCGGTATGCGCTTCTTCGAACGTCAGGAAATCAAAGATGCGCTCTCGTATCTGCGTCTGATTGCGAACCGTAATGATGACGCGGCGTTTGAGCGCGTGGTCAACACCCCAACCCGTGGCATTGGCGACCGCACGCTGGACGTGGTGCGTCAGGCCTCGCGCGACCGCCAGCTGACGCTGTGGCAGGCGTGCCGCGAGCTGCTGCAGGAGAAAGCCCTTGCCGGTCGTGCGGCCAGCGCATTGCAGCGCTTCCTTGAGCTGATTGACGCCCTGGCGCAGGAAACCGCCGATATGCCGCTGCACGTGCAGACTGACCGGGTAATCAAAGACTCCGGCCTGCGCACCATGTACGAGCAGGAAAAAGGCGAGAAGGGTCAGACCCGTATTGAGAACTTAGAGGAACTGGTCACGGCAACGCGCCAGTTCAGCTACAACGAAGAAGACGAAGACCTGATGCCGCTGCAGGCGTTCCTTTCCCACGCCGCGCTGGAGGCGGGTGAAGGGCAGGCGGACACCTGGCAGGATGCGGTGCAACTGATGACACTGCACTCCGCCAAAGGTCTGGAGTTCCCGCAGGTCTTTATCGTCGGGATGGAAGAGGGGATGTTCCCGAGCCAGATGTCGCTCGATGAAGGCGGACGGCTGGAAGAGGAGCGTCGACTGGCCTATGTGGGCGTGACGCGCGCGATGCAAAAGCTGACGCTAACCTATGCGGAAACCCGCCGCCTGTACGGGAAAGAGGTCTACCACCGTCCGTCTCGCTTTATTGGCGAACTGCCGGAGGAGTGCGTGGAGGAAGTGCGCCTGCGTGCCAGCATCAGCCGCCCTGTCAGCCATCCGCGTATGGGATCACCGATCTCTGAAACGGACACCGGCTACAAGCTGGGTCAGCGCGTGCGCCATTCGAAGTTTGGCGAAGGCACCATTGTAAATCTGGAAGGCAGCGGCGAGCACAGCCGCCTGCAGGTGGCGTTCCAGGGGCAGGGGATCAAATGGCTGGTGGCCGCTTACGCTAAGCTAGAAACAGTGTAACTTTCAGAAAAATATCATTATTTTGTAATAATCTGCTAGCCTTATACGTTGAAGGTCAATTAATGCCCTTCAGCGTTCCGTTGCGTGTTGACGCCACAGTTACTGCTGGCGTAACATGCGCGCACGATTACGCTAAGAGGACATTCGCCTTGGACACACCCAGTAGATACTGGCTCAATTCCCTGTCATCCAGGAACAACTCCTAAGGCTATCTCCCCTTGCTGATGGCCTTAGTGGTTGTCAGCGACTGCATTATTCCCGTCGCGCTGAGTCAGGCTGTTTAATGGTCTGAAACCCAATTTGTTTCTGTGTGCCCACCGAACTGTCCGATATTTTTTGCATTGGGAGTCCCGGTCATGTTGAGCGCATTTCAACTCGAAAATAACCGACTGACTCGGCTTGAAGCCGAAGAGTCACAGCCCCTCATTGATGCCGTATGGGTGGATCTGGTCGAGCCGGACGACGATGAGCGCCTTCGCGTACAATCTGAGCTGGGGCAAAGCCTGGCAACCCGTCCTGAACTGGAAGACATCGAAGCTTCTGCGCGTTTTTTTGAAGATGAAGATGGCCTGCACATTCACTCCTTCTTCTTCTTTGAAGATGCGGAAGACCATGCGGGCAACTCCACCGTGGCCTTTACCATTCGCGACGGTCGCCTGTTTACCCTGCGCGAGCGTGAACTGCCCGCGTTTCGTCTCTACCGCATGCGCGCCCGCAGCCAGGCAATGGTGGACGGCAACGCTTACGAACTGCTGCTCGACCTGTTTGAGACCAAAATCGAACAGCTGGCGGATGAGATTGAAAACATCTACAGCGACCTGGAAAAGCTGAGCCGCGTGATCATGGAAGGCCATCAGGGCGATGAATACGACGAAGCGCTCTCCACGCTGGCCGAGCTGGAAGATATCGGCTGGAAGGTGCGTTTGTGTCTGATGGATACCCAGCGCGCGCTGAACTTCCTCGTGCGCAAGGCGCGTCTGCCGGGTGGTCAGCTGGAGCAGGCGCGTGAGATCCTGCGCGATATCGAATCCCTGCTGCCGCACAACGAATCCCTGTTCCAGAAGGTGAACTTCCTGATGCAGGCGGCGATGGGCTTTATCAACATCGAGCAGAACCGCATCATCAAGATCTTCTCGGTGGTATCCGTGGTGTTCCTGCCGCCGACGCTGGTGGCCTCCAGCTATGGGATGAACTTCGAGTTTATGCCGGAGCTGAAGTGGAGCTTTGGTTACCCGGGGGCGATTATCTTTATGATCCTCGCCGGGCTGGCGCCGTATCTGTACTTTAAGCGTCGTAACTGGCTTTGAGAATCCGCCCGGTGGCGCTGCGCTTACCGGGCCTACTGAACATGTAGGCCGGATAAGGCGCAGCCGCCATCCGGCAAAAAGGCACTACAGCCCTTTGCGCACTCTGCGCTGGGTGTAAATCGCATCGGCGACAAAAATCGCCAGCGCTACCCAGATAAAGGCGAACGTCACCATCTTATCTGCGCCCGGCACTTCGCCGTAAAACACCACCGCCAGCAGAAACATCAGCGTCGGGCCGATGTACTGGAAGAAGCCCAGCGTGGAGAGACGCAGACGCGTTGCCGCACCGGTGAAGCACAGCAGAGGAATAGTGGTCACCACGCCTGCCGCCATCAGCATCAGATTCAGCGACCACGGGTTGCTGCCCATATGACTGGTGGCGCTGTCGGCGATACCGAAGAGGTAGATCGCCGCCACCGGCAGCAGCCACAGGGTTTCAAACAGCATCCCCGTTTGTGCTTCCACCGCAATCTTCTTACGTACCAGACCGTAGAACGCAAAGCTGAACGCCAGGCCGAGGGCAATAATCGGCAGCGAGCCGAACGTCCAGAGCTGTACCAGCACGCCGCAGAAGGCCAGAAACACCGCCAGCCACTGCATACGGCGGAAACGTTCGCCGAGGAAAAGCATCCCCAGTACGATGTTCACCAGCGGGTTAATAAAGTAGCCAAGACTGGCTTCGAGCATGTGGTGGTTGTTCACCGCCCAGATAAACAGCAGCCAGTTTCCGCCAATGAGCACCGCCGAGAGTGCCAGCAGGAAAACTTTCTTAGGCGTTTTGAGCAGCGTCTTGACGCCGGACCACTGACGGCTGAGGCTCATTAGCGCGATCATAAAGAAAAAGGACCAGATGACGCGGTGAGTGAGGATCTCGTCGGCCGGTACATAAGCGATAAACTTGAAGTACGCCGGTGCAATACCCCAAATAAAATAAGCGGCAAGGGCGAGTAAAACGCCCTGCCGCGTCTGTTTAGCATCCATCGGGAAAATCCGTTACAAAAAAGTGAATTAATTTTACCCGATTTTGCCGCTTCAACCCACCATATAAGTGGCGGTTGCGCTGGCGATATAAACCTGTTCTTCGTTGTGTAATTCTACGCGCGCCACCGCCACTTTATTCCCCGCACGCAGCAGGCTGCTGGTGCAGGTAAAGCGATTGCCGCGTCCGGGGCGAAGATAATCGACGCGTAAATCAATGGTGCCCATGCGTGCCAGACGCTGACGGAGTTCGTCTTCATTGATGGTGTCATGACGCGTCAGCGTACTGCCCACGCAGACCAGACCAGCCGCCACGTCCAGCGCGGAAGCAATCACCCCGCCGTGCAAAATACTTTGCGCCCAGTTGCCCACCATCATCGGCTGGTTGTTGAAGCTCAACTGGGCAAATTCTTTCTCGTAACGCTCCAGCTCCAGACCCAGCGCACGGTTAAATGGCATATGGTAAACAAAAATCTCGCCCACGAGCTTTAACACTTCTTCAGAGGTAAGCATGGCTGACATGAGGTTTCACATCCCTATTGTTAATGAAATGTTGATTTTATGCCTCAACAATACGGATTTCCACTTTCAGAAACGAGGAGGCGGAAGTTGGCGCAGAAGTCTGTAGAATGCCCGGATAAAATTATTCATTACACGTCACTATTTCAGGAGAACACCACCGATGCGGACGTATCTGGGTTGGTTACTGGCGGCGGTTGCGCTGCCCCTCACAGCATATGCGCAGGAAGCGACAGTTAAAGAAGTGCACGATGCGCCATCCGTACACGGTAGCATCATTGCTAACATGCTTCAGGAGCATGACAATCCGTTCACGCTTTACCCGTATGACACCAACTACGTGATTTACACCCAGACCAGCGATCTGAACAAAGAAGCGATAAGCTCCTATAACTGGTCTGATAATGCGCGTAAAGATGAGGTGAAGTTCCAGTTGAGCCTCGCCTTCCCGTTCTGGCGCGGTATTCTGGGGCCGAACTCGGTACTCGGTGCCTCTTACACGCAGAAATCCTGGTGGCAGCTTTCCAACAGCGGCGAATCTTCGCCGTTCCGTGAAACCAACTATGAGCCGCAGCTGTTCCTTGGCTTTGCAACGGATTATGAATTCGCCGGATGGACGTTGCGTGACGTCGAAGTCGGCTTTAATCACGATTCTAACGGCCGTTCCGACCCCACGTCTCGTAGCTGGAACCGTGCCTATACGCGCCTGATGGCGCAGAACGGCAACTGGATGGTGGAAGTGAAGCCGTGGTATGTGGTGGGGAGCACCGACGATAACCCGGATATCACCAAATATATGGGTTACTACCAGCTCAAGGTCGGCTACCAGTTAGGCGATGCCGTGCTGAGCGCGAAAGGCCAGTACAACTGGAATACCGGCTACGGTGGTGCGGAAGTGGGCCTGAGCTACCCGGTAACGAAGCATGTGCGCCTCTATACGCAGGTGTACAGCGGTTACGGCGAGTCGCTAATCGACTATAACTTCAACCAGACCCGCGTGGGTGTGGGCGTAATGCTGAACGATATTCTCTAAGCTGCTCGAATGTTTTTGCGTTAAACGTTGAAGTTTCTCTCTCAGGCGCTGAAAATAGCGCCTGTTTCATTTCTGGCATATGGGGTTAACGTGGCGCAGGCGGAAGTATTGAATCAGGAGTCGCTGGCTAAACAGGTTTTGCATGAAACCTTTGGCTACCAGCAGTTCCGCCCTGGCCAGGAAACCATCATTGAAACCGTGCTGGAAGGCCGTGATTGTCTGGTCGTTATGCCGACCGGCGGCGGGAAATCACTCTGTTATCAGGTGCCCGCGCTGGTGCTTAACGGCCTGACGGTCGTGGTATCGCCCCTTATTTCTCTGATGAAAGACCAGGTTGATCAACTGCTCGCCAACGGCGTGGCGGCGGCCTGTCTTAATTCCACGCAAACCCGGGAGCAGCAGCAAGAGGTGATGGCCGGGTGTCGCACCGGGCAGGTTCGTCTGCTGTATATCGCACCGGAACGCCTGATGCTGGATAACTTCCTCGACCATCTCGCACACTGGAACCCGGTCCTGCTGGCGGTGGATGAAGCGCACTGTATCTCGCAGTGGGGGCACGATTTCCGCCCGGAATATGCCGCCCTCGGCCAGCTCCGTCAGCGCTTCCCGGAACTGCCGTTTATGGCGCTTACCGCCACGGCAGATGATACGACGCGTCTGGATATCGTTCGCCTGCTGGGGCTGAATGATCCCTATATTCAGGTCAGCAGCTTTGACCGCCCTAACATCCGCTACATGCTGATGGAAAAATTCAAGCCGCTGGATCAGCTCCTGCGCTATGTCCAGGAACAGCGCGGCAAGTCGGGCATTATCTACTGCAACAGTCGGGCGAAGGTGGAAGACACCGCCGCGCGTCTGCAAAACCGTGGCTTTAGCGCCGCGGCGTATCATGCCGGGCTGGAGAACCACATCCGCGCGGATGTGCAGGAGAAATTCCAGCGTGACGACCTGCAGATTGTGGTCGCGACGGTGGCGTTCGGAATGGGGATTAACAAGCCCAACGTGCGTTTTGTGGTGCATTTCGATATCCCGCGTAATATCGAATCCTACTATCAGGAAACCGGCCGCGCCGGGCGTGATGGTCTGCCTGCGGAAGCGATGCTGTTTTACGATCCAGCCGATATGGCGTGGCTGCGCCGCTGTCTGGAAGAGAAACCGCAGGGACAGCTGCAGGATATCGAACGCCATAAGCTCAACGCGATGGGGGCGTTTGCCGAAGCGCAAACCTGCCGCCGTCTGGTGCTGCTCAACTATTTTGGTGAAGGGCGACAGGAGCCGTGCGGCAACTGCGATATCTGTCTCGATCCGCCGAAGCAGTACGATGGCCTGATGGACGCGCGTAAGGCGCTTTCGACCATTTACCGTGTGAATCAACGCTTCGGGATGGGTTACGTGGTGGAAGTGTTGCGCGGCGCCAATAACCAGCGTATCCGCGACATGGGCCACGACAAGCTGCCGGTCTATGGGATCGGTAAAGACCAGAGCCACGAGCACTGGGTTAGCATTATTCGTCAGCTCATTCACCTCGGATTTGCCACGCAGAACATCGCTCAGCACTCGGCGCTACAGCTGACCGAAGCCGCGCGTCCGGTGTTGCGCGGTGACGTTGAACTGAAGCTCGCCGTACCGCGCGTGGTCGCCCTCAAACCACGCGTGATGCAGAAATCCTACGGCGGTAACTATGACCGCAAGCTGTTTGCCAAACTGCGTAAGCTGCGTAAAGCCATAGCTGATGAAGAGAACATCCCGCCTTACGTGGTGTTCAACGACGCGACGCTGATTGAGATGGCGGAACAGATGCCGCTCAGCGCCAGCGAAATGCTCAGCGTCAACGGCGTAGGCACGCGCAAGCTGGAGCGCTTCGGTAAAGAGTTTATGGCGCTTATCCGTTCTCACGTTGACGGAGATGATGAGGAGTAGTCAGCCGGCCAAAAAAGTGCCAGTATGATGACTCACTGAATTATTTCCCTGCGAGCCAATTATGTTAATGCTATTTCTCACCGTGGCGTTAGTGCACATCGTTGCGCTGATGAGCCCGGGCCCTGACTTTTTCTTCGTATCGCAAACAGCAGTCAGTCGTTCCCGTAAAGAGGCGATGATGGGCGTGCTCGGTATTACCATGGGCGTCATGGTCTGGGCGGCCGTTGCGCTGCTCGGTTTGAACCTGATCCTGGCGAAGATGGCCTGGCTGCATAACATTATTATGGTTGGCGGTGGCCTGTACCTGTGCTGGATGGGCTACCAGATGCTGCGCGGGGCGCTGAAAAAAGAAGAGAAAAAACCGCAAGAGCCTAAGGTGGAGCTGGCAACGGGTGGACGGAGCTTTGTAAAAGGGCTGCTGACCAACCTGGCGAATCCGAAAGCGATTATCTATTTCGGCTCGGTGTTCTCGCTGTTTGTGGGCGACAGCGTTGGCGCGGGCGCACGTTGGGGCATTTTCCTGCTTATCGTCGTGGAGACCTTCGCGTGGTTCACTATCGTGGCAAGCCTGTTTGCCTTACCGGCGATGCGCCGTGGCTACCAGCGTATCGCGAAGTGGATCGATGGCTTCGCCGGCGCGCTGTTTGCCGGCTTCGGCATTCATCTCATCATTTCTCGCTAAGCATGACGCGCTGACGCAAGCAGCGCGCCAACCAGCATAAACAGCGAGCCAAACACTTTGTTCAGGGCCTTCATCTGCTTAGGCCCTTTTATCCATCCGGCAATCCGCTGTGCCAGCGTCGCGTAACCAATCATCACGATAATATCGACAATAATTGTGGTCGCACCCAGCACCACGTACTGCATCACCTGAGGCTGGTGCGGCACGATAAACTGTGGGAACAGCGCGGCGAGGAACACAATGCTTTTCGGGTTGGTCAGGTTGACGAATACTGCCCGCTTAAACAGATGACCACGGTTTTGCGTCTGCGCGAGCGTATTCAGGTTAATGGCGCCAGCCGCGCGCCACTGCTGAATACCCAGCCAGATAAGATATGCCGCACCGGCCCATTTCAGCACTTCAAACGCCAGCACCGAGCGGGAGAATAGCGTTCCCAGCCCAATCCCGACCAGGACGATGTGAATGCCCAGCCCGGTTTGCAAACCGGCAATCGACGCCGCCGCCCCGCGATAGCCGTGGTTGATGGAGGTAGTCATGGTGTTAATCGCACCCGAACCCGGTGAAAGGCTCAGGATGATGGATGTCAGCAGGTAGGCGAACCACCACTCGAAGGTCATTTGAAACTCCCGAATCGTCTGTTTTTATGCCACAATACGCTATTGATGAGTCATTTTGTGACCGGTTACGAAAAAAAACGATATTCCCTGGATTACGTGAGTGGAAACCCAATGTTTCAGCAGAAAAAGGACTGGGAAACACGAGAAAACGCATTTGCTGCTTTCTCTATGGGGCCGCTGACCGATTTCTGGCGGCAGCGTGAGGAAGATGAGTTTACGGGCGTCGGGGGCATCCCGGTACGCTTCGTTCGTTTCCGTGATGAGAAAAATGACCGGGTAATCGTGGTTTGCCCGGGGCGCATTGAAAGCTACGTTAAATACGCCGAACTGGCCTACGATCTGGTCCATATGGGGTTCGATGTGCTCATCATCGACCACCGTGGACAGGGGCTGTCCGGACGCATGCTACAGGACACGCACCGTGGACATGTCGATCGCTTCAGCGATTACGTCGACGATTTTGCCGCGTTCTGGCAGCAGGAAGTGCAGCCCGGCCCCTGGCGTAAGCGCTATATCCTTGCGCACTCCATGGGTGGCGCTATTTCGACGCTGTTTTTGCAGCGGTATCAACACCAGTGTGATGCCATTGCGCTAACCGCGCCGATGTACGGTATCGTCATACGTTTCCCCGACTGGATGGTGCGTCATCTTCTCGACTGGGCTGAGGGCCATCAGCGCATTCGTGAAGGCTATGCCATCGGGACCGGACGCTGGCGTGCGCTGCCGTTCGCCATCAACGTCTTAACCCACAGTCGGCAGCGTTATCGCCGCAACCTGCGCTTTTATGCCGATGAACCGCGCTTACGCGTCGGTGGCCCGACCTGGCACTGGGTGCGGGAGGGGATTCTGGCCGGTGAACAGGTGCTGGCGGGGGTAGGTGATGATGACACGCCAACACTCCTGATTCAGGCTGAAGAAGAGCGTGTGGTCGATAACCGCATGCATGACCGTTATTGTGAATTACGCGCCGCCGCCGGTCACCCTTGTGAAGGGGGAAAACCGCTGGTCATCAACGGCGCTTACCATGAGATCCTTTTCGAAAAGGACGTTATGCGCTCAGTCGCGCTCAACGCCATTGTTGAATTTTTCAACAGGCATAACTGATTATTGTTTTCCACCAGAGGTTGAAATCCCTATGTACCAGGTTGTTGCATCTGATTTAGATGGCACGCTGCTTTCCCCTGACCACACCCTGTCGCCTTACGCGAAAGAGACCTTAAAGCTTCTGACTGCCCGTGGCGTGAACTTTGTGTTTGCCACCGGCCGCCACCACGTAGACGTGGGGCAGATCCGCGATAATCTTGAGATCAAATCGTACATGATCACCTCCAACGGTGCGCGCGTGCATGATACTGACGGTAACCTGATCTTTACCCATAACCTGGATCGCGATATTGCCGCCGATCTCTTCGGCGTGGTGCATAACAACCCGGCTATCATCACCAACGTGTACCGCAACGACGACTGGTTCATGAACCGCCACCGCCCGGATGAAATGCGTTTCTTCAAGGAAGCGGTATTTAACTACTCCCTGTACGAGCCGGGCCTTCTTGAGCCGGAAGGTATCAGTAAGGTGTTCTTCACCTGCGATAGCCATGAAGAACTGCTCCCACTGGAACAGGCGATCAACGCCCGCTGGGGCGATCGCGTCAACGTGAGCTTCTCAACCCTGACCTGTCTGGAAGTGATGGCGGGGGGCGTCTCCAAAGGTCACGCGCTGGAAGCGGTCGCGAAACGTCTGGGTTTCGCGCTGAAAGACTGCATCGCTTTTGGTGACGGCATGAACGACGCTGAAATGCTCTCCATGGCAGGCAAGGGCTGCATCATGCAGAACGCGCATCAGCGTCTGAAAGATTTGCATCCGGAGCTGGAAGTGATTGGTTCCAACGCTGACAACGCGGTACCGAAATACCTGCGCAAGCTGTTCCTTGAATAATCTTCATTTGGTTGTTTGTTGACCAGATGTCAACTGAAGAGTCCGCTACAATGCCTGTCCTTCTTTCTGAGAGACAAGCATTGTGGCGCTACTCATTATCACCACTATCCTGTGGGCCTTCTCCTTTAGCCTGATTGGCGAGTACCTTGCCGGTTCGGTCGACAGCTACTTCTCGGTGCTGATGCGCGTGGGGCTGGCGGCGCTGGTATTCCTGCCGTTTCTGCGCTCGCGTGGTCAATCGCTGAAAGCGATTGTGCTGTACATGCTGGTGGGCGCGATGCAGTTGGGTATCATGTATCTGTTCAGCTTCCGGGCTTACGTCTATTTGTCCGTCTCTGAATTCCTGCTCTTTACCGTGTTGACGCCGCTCTATATTACGTTGATTTACGACCTGCTCAGCAGGCGTCGTCTGCGCTGGGGATACCTGCTGAGCGCGGCGCTGGCGGTGATTGGCGCGGCAATTATTCGCTATGACAAAGTCAGCGATCACTTCTGGACCGGGTTGATGTTCGTCCAGCTCGCCAACATCAGTTTCGCCATCGGCATGGTGGGCTACAAACGCCTGATGGAAACCCGCCCGATGCCTCAGCACAATGCATTTGCGTGGTTCTATATGGGCGCGGCGATTGTCGCGGTATCGGCGTGGTTTCTGCTCGGTAACCCGCAAAAGCTGCCGACCACGTCGGTGCAGTGGGGCGTTCTGGTCTGGCTGGGCGTGGTGGCGTCAGGGCTGGGTTACTTCATGTGGAACTACGGCGCGACGCAGGTCGACGCCGGAACGCTCGGGATAATGAACAACGTGCACGTCCCGGCGGGGCTGCTGGTCAACCTCGCCATCTGGCAGCAGCAACCGCACTGGCCGAGCTTCCTTATTGGGGGAGCGGTGATCCTGGCTTCACTGTGGGTCCATCGCCGCTGGGTCGCTCCGCGCTCCGCACAAACGGAAGATGGTCGCACGCGTGGTTCCGCGCTGAGCGAATAAACGCTTCTGTCACCGGCTGACGCTGCTCGCCATCGCGCACGGCAGCGTACAGACGGCTCCACAGTCCTTCACCCAGGGTTTTGGTCACCACCAGGCCCTGGCGTTCAAAACTCTCCACCACCCAGTGCGGCAGCGCCGCGATGCCCATGTTGGCGGCAACCATCTGAATCAACAGCAGGGTGTTATCCACGCTTTTCAGCTGCGGGCTAATGCCTGCCGGCTGCAGGAAATGACGCCAGATATCCAGGCGACTGCGCTGAACCGGATAAATCAGCAGCGTTTCTGTTGCCAGGTCTTCCGGCGTGATGCGCGTTTTAGCCGCCAGCGGATGATCCGGTGCCAGCACCAGGCGCACTTCAAAATCAAACATCGGCGAATAGTGCAGGCCGCTGCGCGGCAGAATGTCGGAGGTCATCACCAGATCCAACTCACCCTGCTGCAGCGAGGGTTGCGGGTCGAACGTCACACCGGATTTAAAATCCATCTCCACCTGCGGCCACTTCTGGCGGAAGTTCTCAAGCGCAGGGGTCAGCCATTGAATACAGCTGTGGCACTCAATGGCGATGCGCAGTTTTGTCTGCTGCGGCTCGTTACAGGACTGTAGCGCGCTGGCGATCTGCGGCAGGACCTGATTCGCCAGTTGAAGAAGAATTTCACCCTGCGGCGTAAAGCGCAGAGGTTGGCTCTTACGCACAAAAAGACGAAATCCGAGGCGTTGTTCCAGATCGCTGAACTGGTGAGAAAGGGCAGACTGGGTCTGGTGCAGCGTGGCCGCAGCCGCCGCGAGCGATCCGCAGTTCCGCAACGCTTGCAGCGTTTTCAGGTGTTTTATCTCGATCATGAAAGTCCTTCACTTCGCCATGAACATTTTGCGCTTGAGGAATATACAGTACCTGCCAATTATAGATGTGTAAACATCTGGACGTCTAAATAGCGAAATTCACAAGGGGCATAACATGACAATCCGCAATCACACTCTCGGTTTCCCTCGCGTTGGCCTGCGTCGCGAGCTGAAAAAAGCGCAAGAAAGCTACTGGGCGGGTAACGCTACCCGTGAAGAACTACTGACCGTGGGGCGCGAGCTGCGCGCCCGTCACTGGGATCAGCAAAAGCAGGCGGGCATTGACCTGCTGCCGGTGGGCGATTTCGCCTGGTACGACCATGTTCTGACGACCAGCCTGCTGCTGGGCAACGTGCCGGCTCGTCATCAGAACAAAGATGGATCGGTTGATATCGATACCCTGTTCCGCATCGGCCGTGGTCGTGCGCCAACGGGTGAACCCGCGGCAGCGGCAGAAATGACCAAGTGGTTTAACACCAACTATCACTATATGGTGCCGGAGTTCGTAAAAGGTCAGCAGTTCAAACTGACCTGGACACAGCTTCTGGACGAAGTCGACGAAGCGCTGGCGCTGGGCCACCAGGTGAAACCGGTGCTGCTCGGACCGGTAACCTACCTGTGGCTGGGCAAAGTCAAAGGCGAGCCGTTTGACCGCCTCAGCCTGCTGAAGGACATTCTGCCCGTCTACAAACAGGTACTGATTGAGCTGGGTAAACGCGGCATTCAGTGGGTGCAAATCGACGAACCTGCTTTGGTGCTTGAGCTGCCCCAGGTTTGGCTCGATGCCTTCAAACCGGCGTATGACGCGCTTACCGGGCAGGTGAAGCTGTTGCTGACCACCTATTTCGAGGGCGTGACGCCTAACCTGAGCACGATTGCCGCGCTGCCGGTTCAGGGCCTGCATGTTGACCTGGTTCACGGCAAAGATGACGTGAAGGAACTGCACAAACGTCTGCCCGCAGACTGGCTGCTCTCAGCGGGGCTGGTAAACGGTCGTAACGTCTGGCGTGCCGATCTCACCGAAAAGTATGCTCAAATTAAAGACATTGTCGGTAAACGTGAGCTGTGGGTGGCCTCATCATGTTCACTGCTGCACAGCCCGATCGATCTGAGCGTGGAGACCCGTCTCGACCCGGAAGTGAAAAGCTGGTTTGCCTTCGCCCTGCAAAAATGTGAAGAACTGGCGCTGCTGCGCGACGCGCTGAACAGCGGTGACACGGCGGCGATTACCGAATGGAGCGCCCCGATTCAGGCGCGCCGTCATTCGGCACGCGTGCATAATCCGGCAGTGGAAAAACGTCTGGCGGCCATCACCGCTCAGGACAGCCAGCGCCAGAGTCCGTATGAAGTCCGTGCCGAAGCCCAGCGCGCCCGCTTCAACCTGCCCGCATGGCCAACTACGACGATCGGTTCATTCCCACAAACGACCGAGATCCGCGGCCTGCGTCTCGACTTCAAAAAGGGCAATCTGGATGCGAATCACTACCGTACCGGCATTGCTGAGCACATCAGGCAGGCGATCATCGAGCAGGAGCGTTTAGGTCTGGACGTGCTGGTGCACGGTGAAGCTGAGCGTAACGACATGGTGGAATACTTCGGTGAACACCTGGACGGCTTCGTGTTTACCCAGAATGGCTGGGTGCAGAGCTACGGTTCCCGCTGCGTGAAGCCACCGGTGGTGATCGGTGACGTCAGCCGCCCGGAAGCGATTACGGTGGCGTGGGCGAAGTATGCTCAGTCTCTGACCGACAAGCCGGTAAAAGGCATGCTGACCGGGCCGGTGACCATTCTGTGCTGGTCGTTCCCGCGTGAAGACGTGACCCGTGAAACCATTGCGAAGCAAATCGCGCTGGCGCTGCGTGATGAGGTGGCGGATCTGGAAGCCGCTGGCATTGGCATTATCCAGATTGACGAACCGGCGTTACGAGAAGGTTTGCCGCTGCGCCGCAGCGACTGGGATGACTATCTGAAGTGGGGCGTGGAAGCCTTCCGCATCAATGCGGCGGTGGCGAAGGACGACACGCAGATCCACACCCATATGTGTTACTGCGAATTTAACGACATTATGGATTCCATTGCCGCGCTGGATGCCGACGTGATCACCATCGAGACCTCGCGTTCAGATATGGAGCTGCTCGAGTCGTTTGAAGAGTTCGACTATCCAAACGAAATCGGACCGGGGGTGTACGACATTCACTCCCCGAACGTGCCGAGCGTGGAGTGGATTGAAGCTCTGCTGAAAAAAGCCGCTCAGCGTATTCCGGCAGAGCGCCTGTGGGTGAACCCGGACTGCGGCCTGAAAACCCGCGGCTGGCCGGAAACCCGCGCAGCGCTCGCCAACATGGTGAAGGCAGCGCAGAATTTGCGTCAGGGGTAAGTCTGCGCATTTCCCGCCGCCTGATACTCTATTCAGGCGGCATTTTCCGTCATTGCAATCCGCTTGCCTGCCGCGTCAAAGAGATGCAGATGAGCCTCCTGCACGGTCAGCGTGATACGTTGCTGCGCAGGCAGACTCAGTTGCTGGAAGGATTTCAGGCACACGGCATGCCCTGCCACGTCCAGCCACACCAGGGTTGAATCTCCCTGCAGTTCGCATAACTGCGTTTTCCCGCTCAGGCTAAAATCCCCCGGCTGCTGATAACCCAGGTGTTCAGGGCGGATCGCGACAAATACCGATTCCCCCTCCTGAATGTCTGCGGGCTGACGCGAAAGCGGGAAGACGGTATCAGGGTCGATATGCAATGCCCCCTGCTGCCAGATGGCGGGTAACATATTGATTTTTGGCGTACCGATGAATTCGGCCACGAAGCGGTTCGCCGGGGTGTTGTACAGTTCAAGCGGCGTACCCGTTTGCTCAATATTGCCTTTACACATCACCACGATACGGTCGGCCAGCGTCATCGCCTCGACCTGATCGTGCGTGACGTAAATCATGGTGTTTTTCAGGGTATTATGGAGTTGCTGGATCTCCTGGCGCATTTCAACCCGCAGAGCGGCGTCAAGGTTGGAAAGGGGTTCGTCAAACAGGAACAGCGCGGGCTGCTGGACAATAGAACGACCTATCGCCACGCGCTGGCGCTGGCCGCCGGAGAGGTGTTGCGGAAGCCTGTCGAGCAGCTCGTCCAGCCTGAGCATGTTGGCGGCGTGGGTGATGCGCTGCGCAATGTCGGCCTCCGGGGTGCGGATATTGCGTAAGCCAAAGGCGAGGTTCTCCCGTACGGTCATATGCGGATAAAGTGCATAGGACTGGAAAACCATCGACAAGCTCCGCTTGCCCGCCGCCAGGTGGGTGACATCCTCATTGCCCATCATCAGCATGCCACTGTCTGGCGCCTCTAATCCCGCGATCATGCGCAGCAGCGTCGATTTCCCGCACCCGGAGGGGCCCACAAGAACGATAAATTCTCCTGATGCTATCTCCAGTGACAGATCCGCCACGATGACGTTTTTATCGTACTTTTTATGAATATGTCGTAATGAAAGGGCGGTCATAATGTCTCCTGAGCCCCTTGCAGGGCAGAAATCAGCATCAGCACTTCATGAGTTTTATGGACAAGCAGAGCGGTATCTCCCCGCGCTTCAACATTAAGGCGGACCAGCGGCTCGGTATTGGAGGCGCGGAGGTTAAAACGCCAGTCTGCGAAGGACAGGCTCAGGCCGTCGCAGGTGTCGCGTTCGCATGCGACCGGGGCATAGTGCGCGGCGACGTCATTGAGGAGTGCAGCGGGCTCGTTGACCGTCAGGTTGATTTCGCCAGACACCGGATAGCGGGCCTGTGCGTGACGCATAAGATGAGAGAGCGGCTGCGCGTCTGCGCCCAGGATCTGGAGCATCAGGATCAGCGGGATCATGCCGCTATCGCAGTAGCCAAAATCGCGAAAATAGTGATGGCCACTCATCTCGCCGCCGTAAATGGCATTTTCCCTTCGCATCCGGGCTTTCAGGAAGGCATGCCCGGTTTTACTCACGATTGCGCTACCGCCGCAACGGGCGACCGTGTCGAGCGTGTTCCAGATTAAGCGGGGATCAAGAATGATACGGCTGCCGGGATAGCGTCGCAGAAAATGTTCGGCAAACAGCCCCACGAGATAATAGTTCTCAACGTAATCCCCGCGCTCGTCGAAGAAAAAGCAACGATCGAAATCGCCATCCCAGGCGATGCCAGCATCGGCGTGATGTTCGATGACGGCCAGTCGGGTGCTTTGCCGGTTTTCAGGCAGCATCGGGTTAGGTACGCCAGCGGGAAAGCGGCCATCTGGCTGGTGATGAATACGGATAAACTCGACCGGTACACCGGCACGCTTTAAGCCCTCATCAAGCGCATCTAGCGCCGGACCTGCGGTGCCGTGCCCGGCGTTGACCACCAGGCGTAACATTCGCGTTGGGGACGTAGTGATAAATCGCAGCAGAGCGTTCACCCAGGCCGGGCGATTGTCGAAGGGAAAAATGCCCCCACGACGCACGCAGGGTGGAAAGCGGTTCTGTTCTGCCAGCGCTTTGATCTCCAGCAGACCGTTGTCATTACTGATCGGGCGCGCCTCAAGGCCAACAAGCTTAAAGCCGTTGTAATGGGCGGGATTGTGGCTCGCCGTCACCTGGATCCCTCCGTCTGCCCGCAATTCCCGGGTGGCGAAATAGACCTCTTCCGTACCGGTCATGCCCAGGTCGATAACATCGACGCCGCCTGCGGTAAGCCCGTCGATCAGGGCCGTTTTTAGCGCCTCCGAGCTGAGGCGGACATCAGCGCCTACTACCACGCGCCGGGGATGCAGCCAGACGGCGTACGCCCTTCCGATGCGACGCGCAATGTCAGGGGTGAGATTGACGTCAACTTCGCCACGAATGTCATAGGTTTTAAAGCACGTTAGTTCATCCATAGTTCACTCTTATCTTAAGCAGGGTAATCTCATGCCGTATCACGCTCGATAAGCCGGTGTTCCAGCGCAACGTGGGTGACGGGGCCATTGTTCAGAAGCAGATCAACCGCGATTTCACCTTTACGTTCGGCATCCTGCGCGATGGTGGTAAGTCCAGGCCCGTTATACTGCCGGGCGGTATTGTCGAATCCGGTAATGGCGACCCGGCCAGGTATAGCAAGACGCTGTCGCTGGCAATAATTCACCGCGCCGATGGCAAAACGATCGGATAAGCAGATCAGCGCCGTGATCTCAGGGTGTGCCGTCAGCAATGCTTCCGCTGCCCGTTCGCCGTGTGGCTCATCGTGATGGGTTTCACACAGCCAGCAGTCACTGAGCCTAATACCGTGCTCTTGAAACGCGTCGCGGCAGGCATTCACGCGGGTCAGCATGAGTTGGTTATCCCCCGTCACGCGGTGCGTCAGAGGCCGCATCCCGCGCGCGTTCGGGTGAGACGGGAAGGCAATAATGCCGAAATGGCGATGACCCTTTTGTATCAGGTAGTGGGTGATATCACGCATGGCGCGTGTGTTATCCACCGACACGCTGCTGAACTGCGGAAGCTGAAAATCGAGCGTCACCACAGGCAGATTGCGGGCCAGGGTTTGTTGAATAATGGCGGCGCTGTTATGCGTGGCGTTGAGAATATACCCGTCCACCAGGGTAGTGAGCGATGAAGGCCCTTTTTGAAGCGGTATCAGCACCAGATTAATATTACGGTCTTCGCAGCGGGTCGCGACGCCGCGCATCAGGCTGACGTCATGCGGATCGATAAAAACATAGCTCATGGCATCGTTAAAAATGACGCCTATGGCCCCGGATTTTCCGGTGCGTAAAGCCCGGGCGAGTTTATCCGGCCCCTGAAATCCAACCTGACGGGCGTACCCAAGTATCTTTTCACGTAATTCAGCAGACAGCTTTTCGGGATTATTCCACGCGTTAGATACCGTGGTATGTGAAATACCCATCTCCGCTGCCAGCGATTTAATCGTCACGTTTTTATTCTTTCTTTTGCTAAATGAATTAGGCATTTTATATTCGCGTAAATTATTTATGAGGCGTAATTAAATAAATAATAGCGGCTGAGTTTATCGTTAAATATAAATAGTTTTGTGATTTGTTTAACGTTAAACATAAAAAAGGGGTGTTAGCTTACGCACCATTCACAGAGTGCAGCAGTGAGCGATTAACACTTATCGACATCAGGGAGATATAACGTGAGAGTTGCAGAAGCAGCAAAATTAATAGCATCGGTAATATTCCTCTTTTTTCTTACCGGTTGCGGGCCTGATGATAAAAAAGAGACACAATCCGGGGCGCGTGAAACAATCAAAATGTGGGTCACACCCACCGTCAATGAAGAAGCCTTCTGGAGTAAAATAGTGGCGGAATGGAATAAAGACCCTGCCCATATGCCCGTCGAATTTACCGCTATTCCTGCCGCAAACAGTTCAGAAGAAGCGATAATGAATGCGCTGGCATCAGGGACTGAACCGGATATTTCAACCAATATATTTATTGGTTTTGCCAGCCAGCTTGTTGATGTCGGGCAGATAGAAGATCTCTCCAGAATGCCGGGTTTTCAGGAAACGATTCAGAAACGGCAAATGGCTTCTCTGCTGTCAGCCTGGGAATTAAACGGCAAACAAACGGTACTGCCGGTATATATCAACCCGATTGTCTGGTGGTGGCGTGGCGATTTACTGAAGCAATACGGTTTTGATCGGGTACCGGTTAGCTACGATGAACTTTACGCGCTGGCGAAGCGTCGGGCGGCGGATAATCACGGCTATGTGATACAGCTTACGGCGGGTAAAAACTGGTGGGAACGCTGGTTCGACTTCATTCCGCTGTTCTACGCCCAGAGCCACGGCAAGCCGTATCTGGTCGACAAAAAACCTGCGCTGACCACGCCTGCTGGCGAGGCCGTGCTGACCTTCATGGGCAACGTTTTTAATAATAAGTGGAGCAGCTACGACTTCACCTCTGCCGAGGATCCGCTCGCAACGGGGCAGGTTATCGCCTCAGCGCGCGGACCGTGGGATTTAGCCCGCTATCGCAAGCAGTATCCGGACATATTAAAAACGATTCAGATCGGTCCGATGCTGACCGAGACGGGCATTGAACACCCCTATACGTTCGGCGACAGCAAAGGTCTGGTGATCTTCAGTTCCAGTAAGCGAAAGGCGCAGGCCTGGCAGTTTATGCAGTGGGTCTTCAGTAACCCTGAACATGACCGGCTGTGGCTTGAGTTGACAGGGATGCCGCCCGCCCGCGCGGATTTAATGAGTAATCCGATCTTTGTCAGTTACTTCAAACAAAATCCGCTAGAGAAACAAATCGCCTCGTGGGTGGACGTCGCGCTTCCTCCTGCAGCAACAAACCAGACGACAGAAGTACAGCGCAGCATGACGCAGATGCTTGAGCGCGTGATATTCAAAACCAGTACGCCTGCCGACGCGCTGAAACAATCTCAGCAGGAAATCAGCGCCCTCACGGGCCAGTAGGGGGCATGATGGCTGGATATGAATCCCGAACCGGAGGCCTGCTGGCCTCCACCTGGATTGGCTATTCGCTGCTATTTTGGTTCTACCCGCTTGCCTGGCTGGTGGTGCTGAGCGTGACCCGCTGGCAGTTTATCGGCGCACCGCAATTTACCGGTTTGCAGAACATTATTGGCGTACTGCACGATGCGTTATTCTGGACATCCATGTGGAACATTTGCCGCTTTTTAATGTGGTATGTCCCGATCGTGTTTATTACCGCGCTGCTTTTTGCTGCCGGATTACGCAGAATTAACTACGGCCGGGGGGTTATCGCCCTGAGTTTTTTACTGGCAAATATCTCGTCAGGGGTGGCGTACTCAATTGTCTTTTCCCGTCTCTTTAATGAGTACGGCCCGGTTAACCGCTTATTGTCTGCGTGGTTTGGGATTTCCGTGCCGTGGTTTACCAACCCTGACTGCGCCATGCTATCCATTGCGCTTATCGTGACCTGGAAATTTGTCGGTTATTACGGATTAATTCTCTATTCCGGCATGCAGGCTATTCCATCGGATATTTATAGTGCGGCTATTCTCGATAAAACCGGGCGTTTTCAGAAAGGCTGGGCAATAACGCTGCCGATGATGAATCCGCAAATTGTGATGGTGATGGTGCTGGCTATTACGGTGGCGTTCAGTATTTTTACAGAGCCCTATTTAATTACCGGTGGTGGGCCACTAAACAGTACCACCAGTCCCATGGTGGTCATGTACGAAGCCGCGTTTCAAAATATGAAACCTACCTGGGCTGCTGCCATGTCGATTATCGTCGCTGCCTGCAGTTTCCTGATGATCTGGCTATTTCGTCGGTTATTCGAAAAACACATTGAGATTGTATGAATGAAAAAACTCACGCCCCTGAGCCTGCTAATTCATGCGCTGATGTTTATTCTGGCGTTAAGCTGGCTCTATCCGTTTGTCTGGATGGTCGTGTCATCCCTGAAGCCTACGGCACAGATTTATACCACGGATCTCTTTTCGGGCACGCTGACGCTCGAAAATTACACTTTCCTTTTCGATAACAGCAACCGGGCCGATAAGCCGTTTCTGCGCACGCTGCTTAACTCGCTTTTCGTCTCTGTCACCGTGACCGCGAGCGTGACCGTCACCTCCATGCTGGTGGGCTATGCGCTGGCAAAAACGGAATTCTGGGGCAAAAACGCTTTCCGTAATCTCTTGATTGTGCAGATGGTTTTCCCGGTTTTCATGTTCATCATTCCACAGTTTGTGCTGATGCGTGAGCTCGGTCTGATCAACCGTTACAGCGCCATGATCCTGCCTTATGCAATGAGTGCCTGGGGGATCTTTATGGTGTCTCAGAGCTTCAAGGGTACGCCCAACGATTACCTGTACGCCGCGCGTCTGGATCATGCCAGCCTGTGGGCCATTCTGCGGCACGTCATGATGCCGCTGAACAAGTCCATTCTGGCGATCGTGGCGCTATTTACCTTCTCAAGCTCGTGGGACAACTTCCTCTGGCCGCTGATTGTCATGCGCGATGCCGACAAAATGCCGTTTTCGGTGCTGCTGGCCACCTTCAGTAAATCCTACGGCGTTTATCTGGGGCCAGTGATGGCGGGAGCCGTGGTGCAAATGCTGCCGGTCATCGTGTTGTTTATCCTGTTCCGGAAATATTTCCTGCAGGGCATGTCGTTATCACTGAAATAAGGAATGTACGGTGAACAAACAACCCTGGTGGCAGGCCTGTACCTGTTACCAAATTTATCTGCCGTCGTTTTGCGATGGTAACGGTGACGGGCTGGGTGATTTCCCAGGCCTGCTCTCAAAAGTGGATTACCTGAGCGCGTTAGGCATCGGTGCCATCTGGATCACGCCGTTTTACCCCTCTCCTCTGGTGGATAACGGGTATGACATTAGTGATTACTGCGCCGTCGACCCACGATTCGGCACGCTGACCGATTTTCGCGACGTCGTTCATCGCTGCCATGAAAAGGGGATCCGGGTCATTATCGATCTGGTGCTTAATCATGTCTCTTCGCAGCATCCGTGGTTTCAGGATGCCTGGAATAATCCCGCAAGCCGCTATCGGGACTATTTTCTTTTCAGCGCGCACCCTAACAACTGGGAGTCATTTTTTTCCGGCAGCGCCTGGAGCCCGGAGCCGGACACCGGCGAGTTTTACTACCATAAATTCGCGCCTGAGCAGGTCGATCTTAACTGGGCGAACCCCGCGGTTGAGCAGGAAATGCTTCAGGTCATTGATTTCTGGCAGGCACAGGGCGTGGATGGCTTCCGCTTCGACGTGATTAATTTCCTCAGTACGCGCGGCATCGGGCCTGACAATCCGGAGAAAGCGGGAGTACAGCAGCATGAGCATGACGTGAATCAGCCGGGACTCATCGGCACGCTGCAGCGCGTATGCCAACATGCCAGGCAGCAAGGGGATGTTTTCCTGATCGGCGAAATCGGCAGCGAGGAGAGGGAGACCCTGGCCCGTTATCAGGCCCCGTCGCTGATGGACGTGGTCTTTAACTTCAATATTGGCAGCCAGAAAACCTTCGATGCGGCACGCCTGTGCGACGAGATTAACGCCACGCTGGCGCTGCAGTCTGGCCTGCCGACGCTATTCTTTTCCAGCCACGATATGCCGCGCATGATTAGCCGCTTTGGTGAAGGCCCGCATGACGCCGCCCGGGCGTTGGCCGTTCTGGCGCTACAGCTGACCGTGCGCGGCGTACCGTTTATTTTTCAGGGTGACGAGTTGGGGATGCCCGACTATGTGCCTCAGACGGTCGGGCAGATTTTTGATATTCAGGGAAAAACCTTCTACGACACGGCCATGCGGCAGGGGTGCAGTGCCGCCGACGCGCTGGCGCAGGCCATTGAACATTCACGGGATGGGTCCCGCGCCCCCTTCCTCTGGTGCGACGCACCGTTTGCGGGCTTTTCCACATCCACGCCGTGGATGCCCGTCAGCCAGGACTATCCCTTGCTCAATGCCGAACATCAGATATCGACGCCCGGCTCGTTGTGGCGTCAGTACCAGACCTTCATTGCGCTTCGGGCCGCCATCGGGGCGCTACAGCATGGGGAGTGCAGCCTACTGAAGCGCCATAAGGCGTGCGTCTGGTTTACCCGAACAACGGCGCAGGAACAGGTCTGGGTGGCCGTGAATTTTGGCCAGCCGGTACAAAACCCATTGTGGGCCATTGAAGCGGATGTCCTGTACGGCCAAAACGCGCAGCAGCTGGATAAAAATCAAATTCTGATAAAAAGGAGTGTATATGAACAGACACGGTAAGAATCCGTTGATCACCCCGAGCGACGTGGTGCCTTCTCTGCCAGGACGGAAAGTGGAGTGCGTCTTTAACGCCGGGGTAACGGAGTATCATGGGGAGATTATCCTGCTGCTTCGGGTTGCCGAGAGCGTGATAAATGATGACCCACAGAAGATCGTCGTTCCGCTTCTGGTGCAGCAGTCCGGCGGCTGGCAGGCGGCAACAAAAACGTTCGACCGCAACGACCCGCGCTATGATTTTAGCGACCCGCGTACCATTGTGCTGAAAAGCGACCCGGCTCAGGTCTGGCTGACGTCAATGTCCCACCTGCGCCTGGCGCGAAGCCAGGACGGTGTAAATTTCACCATCGATCAACAGCCGTTTATTACCGCCGACAGCCGCTATGAGGAATTTGGCTGTGAAGATGCGCGTATCACCCTGATTGACGATGTCTGGTACATCAATTACTCCGCCGTGTCATCGCTGGGTATCTCCACCGCGCTGGCGACCACCGTTGATTTTATCTCCGTCGACAAGAAAGGGCTGATTTTCTGCCCTGATAACCGCGACGTCTGTTTCTTCCCGGAGAAGGTTGGCGGATCCTTCCGGGCGCTTACCCGGCCCGCGCCCTGCCATTTCGGCCACCCGGAAATCTGGATCTGCGAATCGCCCGATATGCTGCACTGGGGAAACCACCGGCATCTGCTGGGACGCTCGGGAGACGAATGGGATGCGCTGAAGTCGGGTGGCGGCGCGCCGCTGATCAAGACCGCGCGCGGCTGGCTGGAGATTTATCACGGCGTTGACGCTAGCCAGCGTTATTGCCTGGGCGCTCTGCTTCTGGATCTTGAGGATCCGCTCACCCTCATCGCCAAATCTTCCGTACCGCTGCTGGAGCCGAGCGCGCCCTATGAGCGTGAAGGCTTTTTCGGTAACGTCGTCTTTACCTGCGGGGCGCTGGTGCGTAATGACACGTTGCATATCTGGTATGGTGCGGCGGATGAGCGTATCGCCCTGGCCACGCTGCCGATGGACGAGCTGTGGAAACATCTGGGCCTGGAGTAAGCCCTGACGCAGCCCCGGCTTTCGCCGGGGCTGCGAAGTGTTTATTTCTTCCCGCCGTACTGGCTAAACCACGCCAGCATTCTCTGCCAGCCATCTTTCGCCGATTCCGCGTGATAACTCGGACGGTAATCTGCGTTAAACGCATGTCCGGCATCCGGATACACCACAATCTCAGCATTGGCATTGGCTGCCCGTAGCGCATGGCGCATGGTTTCTACCGAATCAAGCGAAATACCGGTGTCCTGGCCGCCATACAGACCCAGCACCGGGGCATTGAGCTCAGTGGCGATGTCCACCGGATGTTTTGGCGAATTCAGCGTTTTCTCGCCCACCAGTTTGCCATACCAGGCGACAGCCGCTTTGAGCTGCGGATTGTGTGCGGCATACAGCCAGCTAATGCGTCCGCCCCAGCAGAAGCCGGTGACCATCAGACGGTGCGGGTCGCCGCCGTTACGCGCCGCCCAGCTGGCAACGTGGTCGAGATCGGCCAGCACCTGCGCGTCCGGGACTTTGCTGACCAGATTGCTGAACAGCGTTGGAATATCGCTATAGTCGTTTGGATCGCCCTGACGGAAGTAGAGTTCTGGCGCAACGGCCAGATATCCTTCAAGTGCCAGGCGACGGCAGAGGTCGCGAATATGTTCGTGAACCCCAAAAATCTCCTGAACCACAATCACGATGGGCAGCGGACCGTCTGCCGATTTTGGTCGTGCGTGCCAGGCAGGCATATTCTCCCCCTGAGAGGGAATGGAGGTCTCTCCCGCCGTAATGGCCTCTTCTGAGGTTGAAACGATGGTTGAAGCAAGCGGGGCTGCAGCAGGTGCAAAACCGGTTTTTTCAGTCATGGCATTCTCCGTACCAATGAGTTAGCGCAAAGGTAAATATAGACACCAGGTTAACAACTCACAGTGCCTTAAACGGTCTATCTTTTGTGCAGCACCTGACGATATAACTTGTTAATGTGATGTAAATCACTTTTTGATGGAAATTCACTGCAATCATTTTCATTCATGGTGAGATGCATCACGAAATTATGCTTACTGCTTCTGTAAAGTACCGTTTTACTTCTTCTGACTAACCGACCCACAGAGGAGTCACCTATGTCTAAGTCTGATGTTTTTCATCTCGGCCTCACTAAAAATGATTTACAAGGGGCTACGCTCGCTATCGTCCCTGGCGACCCTGAGCGTGTGGAAAAGATCGCCGCGCTGATGGATAAGCCGGTCAAACTGGCTGCCCATCGTGAATTCACCACCTGGCGTGCAGAGCTGGATGGCAAAGCGGTGATTGTGTGCTCCACCGGTATCGGCGGTCCGTCTACCTCTATTGCAGTTGAAGAGCTGGCGCAGCTGGGCATTCGTACTTTCCTGCGTATCGGCACGACCGGCGCGATTCAGCCGCACATCAACGTGGGCGACGTACTGGTGACGACGGCATCCGTTCGTCTGGACGGGGCAAGCCTGCACTTTGCGCCTATGGAATTCCCGGCAGTGGCTGACTTCGAATGCACCACCGCGCTGGTTGAAGCCGCGAAGTCCGTGGGCGCGACCACCCACGTTGGCGTAACCGCCTCTTCCGACACCTTCTACCCGGGCCAGGAGCGCTACGACACCTTCTCTGGCCGCGTTGTGAGCCGTTTCAAAGGCTCAATGGAAGAGTGGCAGTCCATGGGCGTAATGAACTACGAAATGGAATCCGCGACGCTGCTGACCATGTGTGCAAGCCAGGGTCTGCGTGCCGGTATGGTGGCGGGCGTTATCGTCAACCGTACTCAGCAGGAGATCCCGAACGCCGAAACCATGAAGCAGACCGAAAGTCATGCGGTGAAAATTGTGGTGGAAGCGGCTCGTCGCCTGATCTAGCCCTCTCTTCTCAAATCAAAGGCCGACGCGTTCGGCCTTTATTTTTTGCGTAGCACCTCGCAGGAAAACCCTTTCAAACTGGACGTTTATACAGCACAATTCTATTTTGTGCGGGTAATACGTTGATGCAGGGGGCATTGTGGATATCTCAATCCTGATTTATGCGGTGATTGCGCTGGCGGGCGTTGCGATAGGCTGGCTGATTTCCAGCTACCAGCATGCGCAGCAGAAGGCCGATCAGCTGGCGGAGCGCGAAGAGATCGTCGCCGAGCTCAGCGCGGTAAAGCAACAGCTTGCGCTAAGTGACCACTGGCGCGACGAGTGCGAGCTGCTCAATAACGAACTGCGCAACCTGCGTGATATCAACACGTCGCTGGAGGCCGATCTCCGCGAAGTGACTACCCGCCTCGAATCCACGCAGCTGCATGCGGAAGACAAAATCCGTCAGATGATTAACAGCGAGCAGCGCCTCAGCGAGCAGTTTGAGAATCTCGCCAACCGCATTTTCGAACACAGCAACCGCCGCGTTGACGAACAGAATCGCCAGAGTCTGAACAGTCTGCTGACGCCGCTGCGTGAACAGCTGGACGGTTTTCGCCGTCAGGTGCAGGACAGCTTTGGACAGGAAGCCCGCGAGCGGCACACGCTGGCGCACGAGATTCGTAATCTTCAGCAGTTGAATGCGCAAATGGCGCAGGAGGCGGTCAACCTCACTCGGGCGCTAAAAGGGGATAACAAAACCCAGGGTAACTGGGGAGAAGTGGTGCTCACCCGCGTGCTGGAGGCCTCTGGCCTGCGCGAGGGGTATGAATACGAAACGCAGGTGAGTATCGAGAGCGATGCCCGCTCGCGGATGCAGCCAGACGTCATTGTGCGTCTGCCGCAGGGGAAAGATGTGGTGATCGACGCCAAAATGACGCTGGTGGCGTATGAGCGTTACTTTAATGCGGAAGACGACTACACGCGCGAGTCGGCGCTGCAGGAGCATATTGCCTCCGTGCGTAACCATATCCGACTGCTGGGCAGAAAAGATTATCAGCAGCTTCCGGGGCTGCGCTCGCTGGACTATGTGCTGATGTTTATTCCGGTCGAACCGGCGTTCCTGCTGGCCCTCGACAGACAGCCCGAACTGATCACCGAAGCGCTCAAAAATAATATTATGCTGGTGAGCCCCACCACCCTGCTGGTGGCATTACGTACCATTGCTAACCTGTGGCGCTATGAGCACCAGAGCCGCAATGCACAGAAGATTGCCGAGCGTGCCAGCAAGCTGTACGACAAAATGCGCCTCTTCGTGGACGATATGTCCTCGGTCGGGCAAAGCCTGGACCGTGCGCAGGATAACTACCGTCAGGCGATGAAAAAACTCGCCTCCGGGCGGGGCAACCTACTTGCTCAGGCTGAAGCATTCCGCGGCCTGGGGGTGGAGGTCAAACGCGAGATTAATCCGGAACTGGTGGAGCAGGCCACGGCGCAAGACGAAGAGTTCCGTCTGCGTGAAGGCGCAGATGAACAAAAGACACCCAGCGAAGACAACGAGTTAACGACGGATTTATCGTCTGACGAGCCGCCGACACGTTTCTATCAAGGCGGTTGAATCGTAGGGCAAACGCGCCCAATCTGTTACACTTCACGAACATTTGACTGATTAGCAGGCTCTGAGATGGTTGACGATTCACAAGACACGACGCACTTTGGCTTTCAGACTGTCGCCAAAGCGCAGAAAGCTGACATGGTGGCCCACGTATTTCATTCCGTGGCGGCGAAGTACGATGTGATGAATGACTTAATGTCGTTCGGCATTCATCGCTTGTGGAAACGCTTCACCATTGACTGCAGCGGTGTGCGCCGTGGACAAACCGTGCTGGATTTAGCTGGTGGAACAGGCGATCTGACGGCGAAGTTTTCCCGTCTGGTGGGTGAAACTGGCCGCGTTGTTCTGGCCGATATCAATGACTCCATGCTGAAAATGGGACGCGAAAAGTTGCGTAACATCGGCGTGGTGGGCAATGTGGAATACGTGCAGGCTAACGCCGAAGCGCTGCCATTCCCGGATAATACCTTTGACTGCATCACGATCTCCTTCGGCCTGCGTAACGTCACCGACAAAGAAAAAGCGCTGCGCTCCATGTACCGTGTACTGAAGCCGGGTGGACGTCTGCTGGTGCTCGAGTTCTCTAAACCGATCATTGAGCCGCTGAGCAAAGCCTACGACGCCTATTCCTTCCACGTGCTGCCGCGTATCGGTGAACTGGTGGCGAACGACGCGGAGAGCTACCGCTATCTGGCGGAGTCCATTCGCATGCACCCGGATCAGGACACCCTAAAAGCCATGATGCAGGATGCGGAATTTGAGAACGTTGAATACTTCAACATGACGGCGGGTGTCGTTGCGCTGCATCGCGGTTACAAATTCTGAGTGGAGGTGTCCCGTGCCCTTTAAACCCTTAGTCACCGCAGGCATCGAGAATGTGCTCAATGCCTTCCTGTATCGCGCGCCGGCGCTAAAAGCTGCACGTCAGCGACTTAACGGGAAGGTCCTGCGCATTGTATTAAAAGAGTTCTCAACGCCGCTCGTGCTGGTCTTCAGCGAACGCCAGCTCGATGTTCTGGGTGAGTGGGAAGGCGAGGCGGATTGCTCGGTCATTACCCATATGAGCGTGCTGCCAAAACTGCGCGATCGCCAGCAATTGACGGCGCTTATCCGCAGCGGTGAGCTGGAAGTGGAGGGCGACATCCAGGTCGTACAAAACTTCGTTGCGCTCAGCGATCTGGCGGAGTTTGACCCGGCAGAACTGCTCGCGCCTTTTATTGGTGACATCGCCGCTGAAGGGATCGGGAAAGCTATTCATGGCGGCACGGCGTTCTTGCGCAAAAATCTGGAACGGCAGCAGCGCTATGCCGCAGAAGTCCTGACTGAAGAGTGGCGCATGGCCCCCGGTCCGCTGGAAGTGGCATGGTTTGCGGAAGAAACCGCTGCTGTTGAACGTGCGGTTGATGCATTAACCAAACGGCTGGAAAAACTGGAGGGCAAATGACGCCTGGTGAAATTCGGCGCCTCTATTTTATCGTCCACACCTTTTTGAGTTACGGGCTCGATGAGCTTATCCCCAAAATGCGTATCACGCTGCCGCTTAGAATCTGGCGGCGGATGTTGTTCTGGATGCCTAATCGTCATAAAGGTCAGCCGCTGGGTGAACGTCTGCGTCTGGCGCTGCAGGAGCTTGGCCCGGTATGGATTAAGTTCGGACAGATGCTCTCAACCCGCCGCGATCTCTTCCCGCCTCATATTGCCGATGAACTGGCAATGCTGCAGGACCGTGTTGCCCCGTTTGACGGAGTGAGGGCAAAGAAACAGATCGAAGAGGCAATGGGTAATCTTCCCGTTGAAACCTGGTTTGACGATTTCGAAATAGCCCCGCTGGCGTCGGCGTCTATTGCTCAGGTGCATACCGCGCGTCTGAAAGAGAACGGCAAAGAGGTGGTGATCAAGGTGATCCGCCCGGATATCCTGCCGGTCATCAAAGCTGACATGAAGCTGATTTATCGTCTGGCGCGCTGGGTACCACGTTTGTTACCTGATGGCCGTCGTCTGCGTCCGATGGAAGTGGTGCGGGAATACGAAAAAACGCTGATTGATGAGCTTAACCTGCTGCGCGAGTCAGCAAACGCCATTCAGCTGCGTCGTAACTTTGAAAACAGCCCGATGCTTTATGTGCCTGAGGTCTATTCAGACTACTGCAGTCAGAACATGATGGTCATGGAGCGCATCTACGGTATTCCGGTTTCGGATGTGGCGGCGCTGGAGAAGCAGGGAACGAACATGAAGCTGCTGGCCGAACGTGGCGTTCAGGTCTTCTTTACTCAGGTGTTCCGCGACAGCTTTTTCCATGCGGATATGCACCCGGGCAATATTTTTGTGAGCTACGAGCATCCTGAGGATCCGAAGTATATCGGTATCGACTGCGGGATTGTGGGGTCGCTGAATAAAGAAGATAAGCGTTATCTGGCCGAGAACTTTATCGCGTTCTTCAACCGTGACTACCGTAAGGTGGCTGAGCTGCACGTTGACTCCGGCTGGGTTCCGCCGGACACCAACGTCGAAGAGTTTGAGTTTGCTATTCGTACCGTCTGCGAGCCGATTTTTGAAAAGCCGCTGGCAGAAATCTCCTTCGGGCACGTGCTGTTAAACCTGTTTAATACGGCTCGCCGCTTTAATATGGAAGTTCAGCCGCAATTAGTTTTACTTCAGAAAACATTACTTTACGTTGAGGGTGTAGGTCGCCAACTCTATCCTCAGTTAGACTTGTGGAAGACGGCTAAACCGTTCCTGGAATCCTGGATTAAGGATCAGGTAGGTTTTCCAGCGCTGGTGCGCTCATTGAAAGAGAAAGGCCCGTTCTGGATTGAAAAAATGCCCGAAATTCCTGAACTGGTTTACGACAGTTTGCGTCAGAGCAAGAACCTTCAGCACAGCATGGATAAAATCGCCCGCGAGCTTCAGTCCAGTCGCGTGCGCCAGGGACAATCACGCTATCTCTTTGGGATTGGCGCAACGCTGCTGTTGAGCGGTACGTTGCTGCTAATCAATCGTCCGGACTGGCAGATGATGCCCGCCTGGCTGATGGCTGGCGGGGTTGTTGTCTGGCTAGCCGGATGGAGAAAAACGCGCTGAGTTTGCGTCGCCATCGACGGGTCGCATACGTATAATGCGACTTGACCAATTAATCATCTATTCCTGAGGAATTTGTATGGGTGGTATCAGTATCTGGCAATTAGTCATTATTGCCGTCATCGTCGTGCTGCTGTTTGGCACTAAAAAGCTCGGTTCTATCGGTTCCGATCTGGGCGCGTCTATCAAAGGCTTCAAGAAAGCAATGAGCGATGATGAGAACAAGCAGGATAAAGCCAGCCAGGATGCTGATTTTACTGCAAAATCCATCTCCGATAAGCAAGAAGAAGCCAAAAAAGAAGACGCCAAAAGCCACGATAAAGAGCAGGTGTAAGTCGTGTTCGACATTGGTTTTAGTGAGCTGCTGCTAGTCTTTGTGATTGGCCTGATCGTGCTGGGTCCGCAGCGTCTGCCCGTGGCGGTGAAAACCGTTGTGGGCTGGGTGCGTGCGCTGAGATCGCTGGCATCGACCGTTCAGAATGAACTGGCACAGGAACTTAAGCTCCAGGAGTTTCAGGAAAGCCTGAAAAAGGTCGAGAAGGCGAGCATGGATAACCTGACGCCGGAACTGAAAGCCTCAATGGATGAACTGCGCGAAGCGGCGGAATCCATGAAGCGCTCTTACAGCGTTAACGATCCTGAAAAAGCGAGCGATGAAGCGAACACCATTCATAACCCGGTGGTGAAGGACAGCGAAGCGCAACGTGAGGGCGTGACGCCAGCGAGTGCTGAGCACCAGGCCGCCGCGCCAGAACAGACGCCGCAGGAAACCGAAGTGAAAAAACAGGCGCAGCCGGAAGACCCCACGATAAAAGTGGCGGAAGCGAAACCCGTCGCGCCTGTTTCCGAATCATCCCCCTCGTCGAGTGATAAAGCGTAACCATGGCAGTAGATGATACTCAACCGCTTATTACGCACCTTATTGAGCTGCGTAAGCGCCTGTTAAACTGCATTATTGCGGTTCTGGTGATATTCCTGTGCCTGGTCTATTTCGCCAACGATATCTATCAGGTGGTCTCTGCACCGCTGATTAAGCAGATGCCGCTGGGGGCAACGATGATTGCAACAGATGTTGCCTCACCGTTCTTTACCCCTATTAAGCTCACCTTTTGGGTGTCGTTGATTGCGTCCGCACCCGTCATCCTTTATCAGGTATGGGCGTTTGTGGCACCAGCGCTGTATAAACATGAACGTAAACTGGTGATCCCGCTGCTGGTCTCCAGCTCGTTGCTGTTCTATATCGGTATGGCGTTTGCCTACTTCGTTGTCTTCCCGCTGGCCTTTGGCTTCCTGACGCACACCGCGCCGGAAGGGGTGCAGGTGTCGACAGATATCGCCAGCTATCTCAGCTTCGTCATGGCGCTGTTTATGGCGTTTGGCGTGGCATTTGAAGTGCCGGTCGCCATTGTGCTGCTTTGCTGGGTTGGGGTAACGACCCCTGAAGACCTGCGTAAAAAGCGTCCGTATATCCTGGTAGGTGCATTTGTGGTCGGCATGCTGCTCACGCCGCCGGATGTTTTCTCGCAGACGTTACTGGCCATACCGATGTATTGCCTCTTTGAGGTTGGCGTATTCTTCTCGCGTTTCTACGTGGGTAAAGGACGCCGATCGGACGATGTAGACGATGCGTCTGAAAAGACCACTGAAGAGTAAAACCAGCCGCCCGTCAGGGCGGTTGTTATATGGGGATTCGCATGTTTGATATCGGACTCAACCTGACCAGCTCGCAGTTTGCAAAAGATCGCGATGACGTTGTTGCGCGTGCTTTTGACGCCGGCGTTAAAGGACTCCTGCTGACCGGAACTAACCTTCATGAGAGCGAGCAGGCGCAGCTTCTGGCGCAACGTTATGAACACTGCTGGTCAACCGCAGGCATCCACCCTCATGACAGTAGCCAGTGGACCGAGGAGAGCGCACAAATCCTTTACAGGCTGGCGAAAACCGCTGAGGTGGTGGCCATTGGCGAGTGTGGGCTCGATTTTAACCGCAACTTCTCCACGCCTGACGAACAGGAAAAGGCATTCACTGCCCAGCTTGCTCTGGCGGCAGAGCTTGAAATGCCCGTCTTTATGCATTGCCGCGACGCGCACGAACGTTTTCTCGCGCTTCTGGATCCCTGGCTGGATAAACTCCCCGGCGCGGTGCTGCACTGCTTCACCGGTTCAAGGCAGGAGGCGCAGGAGTGCCTGGCGCGCGGGCTGTTTCTCGGCATTACCGGCTGGGTTTGTGATGAGCGCCGCGGGCTTGAGCTACGCGAGCTGTTACCGTTGATTCCGGCCGACCGTTTGCTTATTGAGACCGATGCGCCTTATCTGCTGCCGAGAGATATGACGCCCAAACCGTCATCGCGGCGAAATGAGCCTGCATACCTGGGGCACATTGTTGAGCGCGTGGCGCGATGGCGTGGAGACGATCCGCACTGGCTTTCTGCGCAGACGGATGACAACGTGCGCCATCTCTTCAGGATCAGTTTTTAAACTTTACGGAAGTCGGTATTTTTGACGCTCTGCAACACCTGCTTGTTCAGCAGGTTGAGCAACAACATGGAGCGTGCTTCACCGTCCGGCTCGGCGAAAATCGCCTGCAGGCCTTCGAATGCACCTTCCGTAATGACGACGTTATCACCCGCGTAAGGGGTTTCCGGGTCGGTGATCCCTTCGGGCTGTTGATACACCGAAAGCTGATGAATGACCGTCGACGGAACGGTGGCCGGGTGGGCGCCAAAACGAACGAAGTGGCTGACGCCGCGCGTTGCGCTGATGGTGGTGGTGTGGATCACCTCAGGGTCGAACTCCACGAACAGGTAGTTCGGGAATAACGGCTCACTGACGGTTGTGCGCTTCCCGCGCTGCATTTTTTCAAGCGTGATCACGGGTGTCAGACAATTTACAGACTGACGTTCAAGATGTTCCTGCGCGCGCTGAAGTTGCCCGCGTTTGCAATACAGTAAATACCAGGCCTGCATAATCACTCTTTCCCTTAGTTCGGGGCGCAAGCATATCAAAACCCTGGAGGGATCGCTAAGTTGATTATAATGGGTGAACCTGGAACAGAACGCATAAGTTCACGCTAATTTAACAAAATTACAGCATCAAGCAGGCTTACGCCGTATAATGAAGCGCTTACAGAGAGGCCATGACTAACTGCATGAAATACCACGATCTCCGCGACTTCCTGACGCTGCTGGAAAAGCAGGGCGAACTCAAACGCATTACACTTCCTGTTGATCCTTATCTGGAAATGACAGAAATTGCTGACCGCACCCTGCGTGCCGGTGGCCCCGCGTTACTCTTTGAAAATCCGAAAGGTTACTCCATGCCGGTGCTGTGCAACCTGTTTGGTACACCGCGTCGTGTCGCATTGGGGATGGGGCAGGAAGACGTTACCGCGTTGCGTGAAGTGGGTAAGCTGCTGGCATTTCTGAAAGAGCCAGAGCCACCGAAAGGCTTCCGCGATCTGTTCGACAAGCTGCCGCAGTTTAAGCAGGTGCTGAACATGCCAACCAAACGCCTGCGCGGTGCGCCGTGCCAGCAAAAAGTGCTGGAAGGCGATGCGGTTGATTTGACCAAAATTCCCATTATGCAGTGCTGGCCTGAAGATGCTGCGCCGCTGATCACCTGGGGTTTGACCGTCACGCGCGGTCCGCATAAAGAACGGCAAAATCTGGGTATTTACCGCCAGCAGTTGATTGGTAAGAATAAGCTCATCATGCGCTGGCTGTCGCATCGCGGCGGCGCGCTGGATTTCCAGGAGTGGTGCGCTGCGCATCCGGGTGAACGTTTCCCGGTCTCTGTCGCCTTAGGCGCTGACCCGGCCACTATTCTGGGAGCCGTTACACCCGTGCCGGATACGCTCTCTGAATATGCGTTTGCCGGCCTGCTGCGCGGGACAAAAACCGAAGTCGTGAAGTGTATTTCGAACGATCTCGAAGTTCCGGCCAGTGCGGAAATTGTGCTGGAAGGTTACCTTGAGCAGGGCGAACTGGCACCGGAAGGCCCTTACGGCGACCACACCGGTTATTACAACGAAGTGGATAACTTCCCGGTGTTTACCGTTACGCACATTACGCAGCGTGAAGATGCGATTTATCACTCTACCTACACCGGGCGTCCACCGGATGAACCCGCAGTACTGGGGGTGGCGCTGAATGAAGTGTTTGTGCCGATCCTGCAAAAGCAGTTCCCGGAAATCGTTGATTTTTACCTGCCCCCTGAAGGGTGCTCGTATCGCCTGGCGGTAGTGACGATGAAGAAGCAGTATCCCGGTCATGCGAAACGCGTGATGATGGGCGTCTGGTCTTTCCTGCGCCAGTTTATGTATACCAAATTTGTTATTGTCTGCGATGATGACGTTAACGCTCGCGACTGGAATGACGTCATTTGGGCGATTACCACGCGAATGGACCCGGCGCGCGATACGGTGTTAGTCGAGAACACGCCGATAGATTACCTGGACTTTGCCTCGCCGGTTTCCGGTCTTGGCTCAAAAATGGGACTGGATGCCACAAATAAATGGCCTGGCGAAACCGACCGTGAATGGGGTCGCCCGATCAAAAAAGATCCTGCCGTGACCGCGCGTATTGACGCGATCTGGGATGAACTGGCCATAATGAATAACGGTAAACCTGAAACAGGCCGTTAAGCCCTATAGACTTCACGACAGAGAGAGCGAATGACAACCTTAAGCTGTAAAGTGACCTCGGTAGATGCCATCACCGACACCGTATATCGCGTCCGTTTAGTGCCAGAAGCGGCATTCTCTTTCCGCGCTGGTCAGTACTTAATGGTAGTGATGGATGAGCGTGATAAGCGTCCTTTCTCTATGGCCTCTACGCCAGCAGAGAAAGAATTTATTGAGCTGCATATTGGTGCGTCTGAGCTTAACCTGTACGCGATGGCCGTTATGGACCGCATCCTGAAAGAACGTGAGATTGTGGTCGACATCCCTCACGGCGAAGCGTGGCTGCGCGATGACGAAGATCGTCCGCTGATCCTCATCGCTGGCGGTACGGGATTCTCTTATGTGCGCTCTATTCTGTTGACCGCTCTGGCACGTAACCCGGACCGTGACATCACCATTTACTGGGGTGGCCGCGAAGAGAAGCATCTATATGACCTGTCTGAGCTGGAAGCGCTGAGCGTAACCCATCCTAACCTGCGCATTGAGCCGGTGGTTGAGCAGCCGGAAGAGGGCTGGCGTGGGCGTAGCGGTACCGTGCTGACGGCGGTATTGCAGGATCACGGCACGCTGGCAGGACACGATATCTATATCGCAGGTCGTTTCGAGATGGCGAAAATCGCCCGGGACCTGTTCTGTAACGAACGTGACGCGCGTGAAGATCGCCTGTTTGGCGATGCGTTTGCCTTCATTTAAATAAAAAACCCGCCCCTGACAGGCGGGAAGAACGGCAACTAAACTCTCTCTCTTCGCCAATGACGCCATAACTGCGTTGGCTGCGCTCGTTCACCCGAATCACTTACTTGAGTAAGCTCATCGGGATTCGCTCGCTTGCCGCCTTGTTCTGACGTCATTGGCTTTGAAATACTTTTCCTGATTTACACTCTCTCAAACACCGTCGCGATACCCTGACCCAACCCGATGCACATTGTTGCCAGTCCGAACTGGGCATCTTTGCGCTCCATCAGATTAATCAGCGTCGTGCTGATACGCGCCCCGGAGCAACCGAGTGGGTGGCCGAGGGCGATCGCGCCGCCGTTGAGGTTAATTTTCTCGTCGATCTGTTCCATCAGCCCCAGATCTTTAATGCACGGCAGGATCTGCGCGGCGAAGGCTTCGTTCATCTCGAACAGATCGATGTCGCTGGCGGTTAGTCCCGCTTTTTTCAGCGCCAGCTTCGAGGCCGGAACCGGGCCGTAACCCATGATTGAAGGATCGCAGCCCACGACAGCCATCGAACGTACCCGAGCGCGTGGGGTTAACCCCAGCTCACGGGCGCGGCTTTCGCTCATCACCAGCATCGCCGCTGCTCCGTCGGACAGCGCCGACGAGGTACCTGCCGTGACCGTACCGGTGACCGGATCAAATGCCGGACGCAACGTAGAAAGTGCTTCCACCGTTGTTTCCGGGCGGATCACTTCGTCGTAGCTGAACTGCTTCAGAACGCCGTCCGCATCGTGACCGCCGGTAGGGATGATCTCGTTTTTAAATGCGCCGGACTGCGTGGCAGCCCAGGCGCGGGCATGGGAACGTGCGGCAAACGCATCCTGCATTTCACGGCTGATGCCGTGCAGGCGGGAGAGCATCTCCGCGGTGAGACCCATCATTCCCGCAGCTTTTGCCACGTTACGGCTCATCCCCGGATGGAAATCGACGCCGTGGCTCATCGGGACGTGCCCCATATGCTCCACACCGCCGACCAGGCAGGCCTGAGCATCGCCGGTCATGATCATACGTGCCGCATCGTGCAGCGCCTGCATAGACGAACCGCACAGACGGTTAACGGTGACGGCCGGAACCGAATGCGGGATCTCCGCCAGCAGTGACGCATTACGCGCGATATTGAAGCCCTGCTCCAGGGTCTGCTGCACGCAGCCCCAGTAGATATCGTCGAGCGCGGCGGGGTCCAACGCCGGATTACGCGCCAGCAGGCTACGCATCAGGTGTGCGGAGAGGTCTTCCGCGCGCACGTTACGGAATGCGCCGCCTTTTGAACGGCCCATCGGGGTGCGAATCGCATCAACAATGACAACCTTTTCCATTGTGACTCCTTAAGCCGTTTTCAGCTCGCCAACCGGACGGGCTGGCTCAACTGCTGGGTAATAGGGTTCGTTATGGCGCGCTTTGTTGCGCAGCCCTTCAGGCACTTCATAGAGCGGGCCGAGGTGCTGATACTGCTGAGCCATATCGAGATAGCGGGCGCTGCCGATGGTGTCCAGCCAGCGGAATGCGCCACCGTGGAACGGAGGGAAGCCCAGGCCGTATACCAGCGCCATATCCGCTTCGGCCGGGCTGGCGATAATGCCTTCTTCCAGACAACGCACCACTTCGTTGATCATCGGGATCATCATGCGGGCGATGATCTCATCGTCGGTGAAGTCACGTTTTGACTGGCATACGTCGGCCAGCAGGCCATCCACCGCCGCATCCTCTTCTTTCTTCGGTTTGCCTTTGCTGTCTTCTTTATAGCGCCAGAAGCCCAGGCCGTTTTTCTGACCGAAGCGGTTAGCGTCGAACAGGGCGTCAATCGCGTCGCGATAATCTTTCTGCATGCGCTGCGGGAAGCCCGCCGCCATCACCGCCTGGGCGTGATGGGCGGTATCAATACCGACCACGTCCAGCAGATACGCCGGGCCCATCGGCCAGCCGAACTGTTTTTCCATCACTTTGTCGATTTTGCGGAAGTCTGCCCCGTCGCGCAGCAGCTGGCTGAAACCGGCGAAGTAAGGGAACAGTACGCGGTTGACGAAGAAGCCCGGGCAGTCGTTAACAACGATCGGCGTTTTGCCCATCTTGCTTGCCCACGCCACCACTTTGGCGATGGTTTCGTCAGAGGTTTTTTCCCCTCGGATCACTTCGACCAGCGGCATACGGTGTACCGGGTTGAAGAAGTGCATTCCGCAGAAGTTTTCCGGACGCTTCAGTACGCTCGCCAGTTCGCTAATCGGAATAGTCGAGGTATTAGAGGCCAGTACGGTATCCGGACGAACTTTGTCTTCCGTTTCCGCCAGCACCGCTTTTTTGACTTTCGGGTTCTCTACGACCGCCTCAACGACCACGTCCACACGATCAAAACCGCTGTATTCCAGCACAGGCTGAATGGTGGAGATCACGCCAGCGAGCTTCAGCCCGTCAATTTTGCCGCGCTCCAGCTGTTTATTCAGCAGCTTGGCCGCTTCGGTCATGCCCAGCGTCAGGGATTTCTCGTTAATGTCTTTCATCACTACCGGCACGCCTTTCCAGGCTGACTGGTAGGCGATGCCGCCACCCATAATGCCCGCCCCGAGTACCGCCGCGTGTTTTGGGGTCTCAACGTTTTTGGTCAGCTGTTTAGCTTTGCCTTTCACGAACTGATCGTTCAGGAAGATGCCAACCAGCGCGCGGGCTTCGTTGGTGTGCGCCAGCGGGACGAAGCTCTGATTTTCCAGTTTCAGGGCTTCGTCACGGCCCAGACGGGCGGCCGCTTCAATGGTTTTCACTGCCGTGATCGGCGCCGGGTAGTGTTTACCCGCCGTCTGCATCACCATGCCTTTGGCGATGGTGAAGCTCATGGTGGCTTCTATCTTGCTGAGTTTTAACGGCTCAAGCTTCGGCTGGCGTTTGGCTTTCCAGTCGAGATCGCCATTAATGGCCTGACGCAGAATAGCCAGAGCGCCTTCAACCAGTTTTTCTGGCTTAACCACGCCGTCCACCAGGCCGATTTTCTGCGCCTGTTCCGCGCCGACATCTTTACCGGCGGCGATGATCTCCAGCGCGCTGTCAGCACCCAGCATGCGCGGCATACGGACGGATCCGCCAAAGCCCGGCATGATCCCCAGTTTGGTTTCCGGCAGGCCGATACGCAGATCCGGCGTGGCCAGACGGTAGTCGGTTGCCAGCACGCATTCGCAGCCACCGCCTAATGCGTAACCATTAACGGCGGAAATAGTCGGAACAGGCAGGTCTTCCAGACGGTTAAAGACGCTGTTAGCAAAGTGCAGCCACTGGCTCAACTGTTCTTCAGGCACCTGGAACAGGGAAAGGAATTCGGTGATATCGGCACCGACAATAAAGGCTGCTTTGTTTGAGCGCAGCAGCAGCCCTTTTAATTCAGTTTGCTTTTCAAGTACTTCCAACGCCTGGCCAAGACTGGCCACGGTCGCGGTATCAAGCTTGTTCACTGAGCCGGGAGCATCGAATACCAGTTCGGCAATGCCATCTTCCAGCCAGTTGAGGTACAGGGTGTCGCCTTTGTAGAGCATGTCAGTCTCCTGAATCCAGCAATTGGATCTGGTCATACCAGATGAAACGGAGTGTGGGATTTATGTTAATAAAATGCAAATTACTCATTAAGAAATTGCTGCATTGATCACGGTCGGTGGAAATCACGCAGCCGGAGTGAGGTGTGCTAAGATGCGATGACTTGAGGTCAAAAAAACGAAAGGAAGAATGATGGACTCACTGGCTTCGCTTTATAAAAATCATATCGTTACCCTACAGGAACGTACCCGCGATGTACTGGCCCGCTTCAAACTGGATGCCCTGCTTATCCATTCCGGCGAGCTGATAAACACATTTCTTGATGACCATGCCTATCCGTTCAAGGTTAACCCGCAGTTTAAAGCCTGGGTGCCTGTTACTCAGGTTCCTAACTGCTGGTTGCTGGTGGATGGCGTGAACAAGCCGAAACTGTGGTTCTACCTGCCGGTCGATTACTGGCACAACGTGGAACCGCTGCCGACCTCTTTCTGGACGGAAGAAATTGATGTGATTGCGCTGCCAAAAGCGGACGGCATTGGCAGCCAGCTACCTGCTGCACGCGGCAATATCGCCTATATTGGCCCGGTTCCGGAGCGTGCATTGGGTCTGGATATTCCCGCGGACAAACTCAACCCGAAAGGGGTGCTCGACTTCCTGCATTACTACCGCGCGTACAAAACCGATTACGAACTTTACTGCATGCGTGAAGCGCAAAAAACGGCGGTGAATGGCCATCGTGCCGCGCACGAGGCGTTCCAGTCCGGCATGAGCGAATTCGATATCAACCAGGCGTACCTGACCGCGACCGGCCACCGTGATACCGACGTGCCATACAGCAATATTGTCGCGCTGAATGAGCATGCTTCTGTTCTTCACTACACCAAACTGGACCATCAGGTTCCGTCGGAAATGCGCAGCTTCCTGCTTGATGCCGGCGCTGAGTACAACGGTTATGCGGCTGACCTGACCCGTACCTGGGCGGCTAATGCTGACACCGATTTCGCGCAGCTGATTAAAGACGTGAACGATGAGCAACTGGCGCTTATTGGTACCATGAAAGCCGGTACCAGCTACGTGGATTATCACGTTCAGTTCCATCAGCGCATCGCGAAGCTTCTGCGTAAGCATCAGATTGTGAAAGACATGAGCGAAGAGGCAATGGTCGAGAACGATCTCACCGGGCCATTCATGCCGCACGGTATTGGTCACCCGCTGGGCCTGCAGGTTCACGACGTCGCTGGCTTTATGCAGGATGATACCGGTACGCATCTTGCGGCACCGTCTAAATATCCTTACCTGCGCTGCACCCGTATTCTTGAGCCGCGTATGGTGTTGACGATTGAACCGGGGATCTACTTTATTGAATCCCTGCTGGCGCCATGGCGTGATGGTCAGTTCAGCAAACACTTCAACTGGGAAAAAATTGACGCACTGAAACCGTTTGGCGGTATTCGTATCGAAGATAACGTGGTGATTCACGAGAACGGTATCGAGAATATGACGCGAGACCTGAAGCTGGCCTGATGGAAAGCTGGCTGATACCGGCTGAACCGGTCACCTTTGTTGAGGAAATCAAGAAAAGCCGCTTTATTACGCTGCTGGCACACACCGACGGCGTTGAAGCGGCAAAGGCATTTGTCGAGTCTGTCCGGGCTGTGCATCCTGACGCACGTCACCACTGTGTGGCGTGGGTGGCAGGGCCCCCGGACGATTCGCAACAGCTTGGCTTTTCCGATGACGGTGAACCCGCGGGAACCGCCGGTAAACCCATGCTCTCGCAGCTGATGGGCAGCGGCGTGGGTGAAATTACCGCCGTGGTGGTGCGTTACTACGGCGGCATCTTGTTAGGCACGGGCGGGCTGGTGAAAGCCTATGGCGGTGGCGTTCAGCAGGCACTGAATATATTGACGACCACCCGCAAAACGCCGCTCACCGAATATACTCTATTGTGCGATTACGCCCAATTATCCGGCATCGAAGCGTTGCTGAAACAGTTTAATGGTGTTATCGCGCACAGTGACTTTCAGGCGATGGTGCAATTACGCGTGGCGCTTCCTCAGGCGGAGCTGGCTGCTTTTTCAGCAAAACTGGCAGATTTTAGTCGCGGTTCGTTGCAATTACTGCCGATTGAAGAATAATCCCCACCTCACTTTTTTGAATACCAAAGGAAGCGGCAGAGATGCATTTTCGTGCCATAACCCGAATCGTTGGACTGCTGGTCATACTTTTTTCCGGGACGATGATTCTCCCAGGACTGGTGGCGCTTATCTACCGGGACGGCGCGGGGCGGGCATTTACCCAGACCTTTTTTGTCGCACTGGCGATTGGCTCGCTGCTGTGGTGGCCGAATCGTCGTCAGAAAGGTGAGCTGAAATCCCGCGAAGGCTTTCTGATCGTGGTGCTGTTCTGGACGGTGCTGGGGAGCGTGGGTTCGCTGCCCTTTATCTTCTCCGAGCAACCTAACCTGAGCATCACGGATGCCTTTTTTGAATCGTTCTCGGGGTTAACGACCACCGGGGCGACGACGCTGGTGGGTCTGGATTCATTACCCCACGCCATCCTCTTTTATCGCCAGATGCTGCAGTGGTTCGGCGGTATGGGGATCATCGTCCTGGCGGTAGCTATTCTGCCCATTCTGGGCGTCGGTGGGATGCAGTTGTACAGGGCTGAAATGCCCGGGCCGCTGAAAGATAACAAGATGCGCCCGCGTATTGCCGAGACGGCGAAAACCCTGTGGCTGATTTATGTCCTGCTGACGGTGGCCTGTGCGCTGGCGCTCTGGTTTGCCGGGATGCCTGCTTTCGATGCCATCGGACACAGCTTTGCGACAATCGCTATCGGCGGGTTCTCCACCCACGATGCCAGCGTAGGCTACTTCGATAGCCCAACGATCAACACCATCATTGCGATTTTCCTGCTGATTTCTGGCTGTAACTATGGCCTGCACTTCTCTTTACTGAGCGGGCGAAGCCTGAAGGTGTACTGGCGCGACCCTGAGTTCCGCATGTTTATTGGTGTCCAGCTTACGCTGGTCGTCATCTGTACCCTGGTGCTGTGGTTCCATGATGTTTACAACTCCGCGCTGACAACCCTAAACCAGGCGTTCTTCCAGGTGGTATCAATGGCGACGACCGCCGGATTTACCACGGACAGTATTGCGCGCTGGCCGCTGTTCCTGCCGGTACTCCTGCTGTGCTCTGCGTTTATTGGCGGCTGCGCCGGGTCGACGGGCGGTGGCCTGAAGGTGATTCGTATTCTGCTGCTGTTCAAGCAGGGCAACCGTGAGCTGAAACGACTGGTCCACCCGAACGCGGTCTACAGCATTAAACTGGGGAACCGCGCGCTGCCGGAACGTATTCTCGAAGCCGTATGGGGCTTTTTCTCGGCGTATGCGCTGGTCTTTATCGTCAGTATGCTGGCGATCATCGCGACGGGGGTGGATGATTTCTCCGCCTTTGCGTCCGTCGTCGCAACATTGAATAACCTCGGGCCAGGCCTGGGGGTCGTGGCGGATAACTTTGCCAGTATGAACCCGGTCGCGAAATGGATCCTCATTGCCAATATGCTGTTTGGTCGTCTTGAGGTCTTTACTCTGCTGGTGCTCTTCACCCCAACATTCTGGCGCGAATAAGGAGCCGTTGATGAAAACACTGATTCTTTTCTCTACGCGAGACGGACAAACACGTGAGATTGCCGCGTATCTGGCGTCGGAATTAAAAGAACTGGGTATTTACTCGGATGTGGTGAACCTGAATCGCGCGGAGCAGATCACATGGCAGGAGTACGATCGCGTGGTGATTGGCGCCTCTATTCGTTACGGGCATTTCCATCCAGCGCTGGATCGCTTTGTGAAAAAGCACACGGCGGTGCTCAACAAATTGCCCGGCGCGTTTTACTCGGTCAATCTGGTTGCGCGTAAAGCCGAGAAGCGTACGCCGCAGACCAACAGCTATACGCGCAAGTTTTTACTCAGCTCACCGTGGCAGCCAGACCTGTGCGCGGTTTTTGCTGGTGCGCTGCGTTACCCTCGATACCGTTGGTATGACCGTTTCATGATCCGCCTGATTATGAAAATGACCGGTGGTGAAACCGATACCCGTAAAGAAGTGGTTTATACCGACTGGTCGCAGGTGGCCAGTTTTGCGCGGGAAATCGCACATTTAACGGACGATTCGCGACTTAAATAAGCGTTAAGTTTGAAAAGTGAGCGAACGAAAAGTTTTTTGTATTTTGTGCTTGTCACTGTGAAATAACTCCCTATAATGCGCCTCCACTGACACGGAACAACGGCACACACGCCGCCGGGTCAGCAGAGAAAAGCAAAATAAACGCTTGACTCTGAAGCGGGAGAGCGTAATATGCACACCCCGCGCCGCAGCGAAAACGAAGCGGCACTGCTCTTTAACAATTTATCAGACAATCTGTGTGGGCACTCAAAGTGACATGGATTCTTAACGTCGCAAGACGAAAAATGAATACCAAGTCTCTGAGTGAACATACGTAATTCATTACGAAGTTTAATTCACGAGCATCAAACTTAAATTGAAGAGTTTGATCATGGCTCAGATTGAACGCTGGCGGCAGGCCTAACACATGCAAGTCGAACGGTAGCACAGAGAGCTTGCTCTCGGGTGACGAGTGGCGGACGGGTGAGTAATGTCTGGGAAACTGCCTGATGGAGGGGGATAACTACTGGAAACGGTAGCTAATACCGCATAACGTCGCAAGACCAAAGAGGGGGACCTTCGGGCCTCTTGCCATCAGATGTGCCCAGATGGGATTAGCTAGTAGGTGGGGTAACGGCTCACCTAGGCGACGATCCCTAGCTGGTCTGAGAGGATGACCAGCCACACTGGAACTGAGACACGGTCCAGACTCCTACGGGAGGCAGCAGTGGGGAATATTGCACAATGGGCGCAAGCCTGATGCAGCCATGCCGCGTGTATGAAGAAGGCCTTCGGGTTGTAAAGTACTTTCAGCGGGGAGGAAGGTGTTGTGGTTAATAACCGCAGCAATTGACGTTACCCGCAGAAGAAGCACCGGCTAACTCCGTGCCAGCAGCCGCGGTAATACGGAGGGTGCAAGCGTTAATCGGAATTACTGGGCGTAAAGCGCACGCAGGCGGTCTGTCAAGTCGGATGTGAAATCCCCGGGCTCAACCTGGGAACTGCATTCGAAACTGGCAGGCTAGAGTCTTGTAGAGGGGGGTAGAATTCCAGGTGTAGCGGTGAAATGCGTAGAGATCTGGAGGAATACCGGTGGCGAAGGCGGCCCCCTGGACAAAGACTGACGCTCAGGTGCGAAAGCGTGGGGAGCAAACAGGATTAGATACCCTGGTAGTCCACGCCGTAAACGATGTCGACTTGGAGGTTGTGCCCTTGAGGCGTGGCTTCCGGAGCTAACGCGTTAAGTCGACCGCCTGGGGAGTACGGCCGCAAGGTTAAAACTCAAATGAATTGACGGGGGCCCGCACAAGCGGTGGAGCATGTGGTTTAATTCGATGCAACGCGAAGAACCTTACCTACTCTTGACATCCAGAGAACTTTCCAGAGATGGATTGGTGCCTTCGGGAACTCTGAGACAGGTGCTGCATGGCTGTCGTCAGCTCGTGTTGTGAAATGTTGGGTTAAGTCCCGCAACGAGCGCAACCCTTATCCTTTGTTGCCAGCGGTTAGGCCGGGAACTCAAAGGAGACTGCCAGTGATAAACTGGAGGAAGGTGGGGATGACGTCAAGTCATCATGGCCCTTACGAGTAGGGCTACACACGTGCTACAATGGCGCATACAAAGAGAAGCGACCTCGCGAGAGCAAGCGGACCTCATAAAGTGCGTCGTAGTCCGGATTGGAGTCTGCAACTCGACTCCATGAAGTCGGAATCGCTAGTAATCGTAGATCAGAATGCTACGGTGAATACGTTCCCGGGCCTTGTACACACCGCCCGTCACACCATGGGAGTGGGTTGCAAAAGAAGTAGGTAGCTTAACCTTCGGGAGGGCGCTTACCACTTTGTGATTCATGACTGGGGTGAAGTCGTAACAAGGTAACCGTAGGGGAACCTGCGGTTGGATCACCTCCTTACCTTAAAGAACCTGCCTTTGTAGTGCTCACACAGATTGTCTGATGAAAAAACAGCAGTAAAAATCTCTGCAGGCTTGTAGCTCAGGTGGTTAGAGCGCACCCCTGATAAGGGTGAGGTCGGTGGTTCAAGTCCACTCAGGCCTACCAAATTTTTGCTGATGCTGCGTTGCGGCGACACTCACATACTTAAGTATGCTTCGTGTCACCACGCCTTGCCTCAACAAAAATTACCGGTACAGAGGTTGGCAAAACGATGGGGCTATAGCTCAGCTGGGAGAGCGCCTGCTTTGCACGCAGGAGGTCTGCGGTTCGATCCCGCATAGCTCCACCATCTTTTACTGCGAACACAAGAAAACTTCAGAGTGAACCTGAAAAGGTGCACTGCGAAGTTTTGCTCTTTAAAAATCTGGATCAAGCTGAAAATTGAAACGACACACAGTTAATGTGTGTTCGAGTCTCTCAAATTTTCGCAAACCGATGATGAATCGAAAGAAACATCTTCGGGTTGTGAGGTTAAGCGACTAAGCGTACACGGTGGATGCCCTGGCAGTCAGAGGCGATGAAGGACGTGCTAATCTGCGAAAAGCGCCGGCGAGGTGATATGAACCTTTGACCCGGCGATGTCCGAATGGGGAAACCCAGTGTGATTCGTCACACTATCGTTAACTGAATACATAGGTTAACGAGGCGAACCGGGGGAACTGAAACATCTAAGTACCCCGAGGAAAAGAAATCAACCGAGATTCCCCCAGTAGCGGCGAGCGAACGGGGAGCAGCCCGGAGTCTGAATCAGCTTGTGTGTTAGTGGAACGGTCTGGAAAGTCCGACGGTACAGGGTGATAGTCCCGTACACGAAAATGCACAGGTTGTGAACTCGAAGAGTAGGGCGGGACACGTGGTATCCTGTCTGAATATGGGGGGACCATCCTCCAAGGCTAAATACTCCTGACTGACCGATAGTGAACCAGTACCGTGAGGGAAAGGCGAAAAGAACCCCGGCGAGGGGAGTGAAAAAGAACCTGAAACCGTGTACGTACAAGCAGTGGGAGCCTACTTGTTAGGTGACTGCGTACCTTTTGTATAATGGGTCAGCGACTTATATTCTGTAGCAAGGTTAACCGTATAGGGGAGCCGAAGGGAAACCGAGTCTTAACTGGGCGTTAAGTTGCAGGGTATAGACCCGAAACCCGGTGATCTAGCCATGGGCAGGTTGAAGGTTGGGTAACACTAACTGGAGGACCGAACCGACTAATGTTGAAAAATTAGCGGATGACCTGTGGCTGGGGGTGAAAGGCCAATCAAACCGGGAGATAGCTGGTTCTCCCCGAAAGCTATTTAGGTAGCGCCTCGTGAATTCATCTTCGGGGGTAGAGCACTGTTTCGGCTAGGGGGCCATCCCGGCTTACCAACCCGATGCAAACTACGAATACCGAAGAATGTTATCACGGGAGACACACGGCGGGTGCTAACGTCCGTCGTGAAGAGGGAAACAACCCAGACCGCCAGCTAAGGTCCCAAAGTCATGGTTAAGTGGGAAACGATGTGGGAAGGCACAGACAGCCAGGATGTTGGCTTAGAAGCAGCCATCATTTAAAGAAAGCGTAATAGCTCACTGGTCGAGTCGGCCTGCGCGGAAGATGTAACGGGGCTAAACCATGCACCGAAGCTGCGGCAGCGACGCTTATGCGTTGTTGGGTAGGGGAGCGTTCTGTAAGCCGTTGAAGGTGGCCTGTGAGGGTTGCTGGAGGTATCAGAAGTGCGAATGCTGACATAAGTAACGATAAAGCGGGTGAAAAGCCCGCTCGCCGGAAGACCAAGGGTTCCTGTCCAACGTTAATCGGGGCAGGGTGAGTCGACCCCTAAGGCGAGGCCGAAAGGCGTAGTCGATGGGAAACAGGTTAATATTCCTGTACTTGGTGTTACTGCGAAGGGGGGACGGAGAAGGCTATGTTAGCCGGGCGACGGTTGTCCCGGTTTAAGCATGTAGGCGGAGGTTCCAGGTAAATCCGGTACCTTTTTAACGCTGAGGTGTGATGACGAGGCACTACGGTGCTGAAGTAACAAATGCCCTGCTTCCAGGAAAAGCCTCTAAGCATCAGGTAACACGAAATCGTACCCCAAACCGACACAGGTGGTCAGGTAGAGAATACCAAGGCGCTTGAGAGAACTCGGGTGAAGGAACTAGGCAAAATGGTGCCGTAACTTCGGGAGAAGGCACGCTGATATGTAGGTGAAGCCCCTGCGGGTGGAGCTGAAATCAGTCGAAGATACCAGCTGGCTGCAACTGTTTATTAAAAACACAGCACTGTGCAAACACGAAAGTGGACGTATACGGTGTGACGCCTGCCCGGTGCCGGAAGGTTAATTGATGGGGTTAGCGGTAACGCGAAGCTCTTGATCGAAGCCCCGGTAAACGGCGGCCGTAACTATAACGGTCCTAAGGTAGCGAAATTCCTTGTCGGGTAAGTTCCGACCTGCACGAATGGCGTAATGATGGCCAGGCTGTCTCCACCCGAGACTCAGTGAAATTGAACTCGCTGTGAAGATGCAGTGTACCCGCGGCAAGACGGAAAGACCCCGTGAACCTTTACTATAGCTTGACACTGAACACTGGTCCTTGATGTGTAGGATAGGTGGGAGGCTTTGAAGCGTGGACGCCAGTCTGCGTGGAGCCAACCTTGAAATACCACCCTTTAATGGCTGGTGTTCTAACGTAGACCCGTGATCCGGGTTGCGGACAGTGTCTGGTGGGTAGTTTGACTGGGGCGGTCTCCTCCCAAAGAGTAACGGAGGAGCACGAAGGTTAGCTAATCCTGGTCGGACATCAGGAGGTTAGTGCAATGGCATAAGCTAGCTTGACTGCGAGAGTGACGGCTCGAGCAGGTGCGAAAGCAGGTCATAGTGATCCGGTGGTTCTGAATGGAAGGGCCATCGCTCAACGGATAAAAGGTACTCCGGGGATAACAGGCTGATACCGCCCAAGAGTTCATATCGACGGCGGTGTTTGGCACCTCGATGTCGGCTCATCACATCCTGGGGCTGAAGTAGGTCCCAAGGGTATGGCTGTTCGCCATTTAAAGTGGTACGCGAGCTGGGTTTAGAACGTCGTGAGACAGTTCGGTCCCTATCTGCCGTGGGCGCTGGAGAATTGAGGGGGCTGCTCCTAGTACGAGAGGACCGGAGTGGACGCATCACTGGTGTTCGGGTTGTCATGCCAATGGCACTGCCCGGTAGCTAAATGCGGAAGAGATAAGTGCTGAAAGCATCTAAGCACGAAACTTGCCCCGAGATGAGTTCTCCCTGAGACTATAAGTCTCCTGAAGGAACGTTGAAGACGACGACGTTGATAGGTCAGGTGTGTAAGCGCAGCGATGCGTTGAGCTAACCGATACTAATGAACCGTGAGGCTTAACCTTACAACGCCGAAGCTGTTTTGGCGGTGAGAGACGATTTTCAGCTGATACAGATTACAGAATTTGCCTGGCGGCTTTAGCGCGGTGGTCCCACCTGACCCCATGCCGAACTCAGAAGTGAAACGCCGTAGCGCCGATGGTAGTGTGGGGTCTCCCCATGTGAGAGTAGGGAACTGCCAGGCATCAAATAAGTGAAAAGGCCATCCGTAAGGATGGCCTTTTTGCGTTTCTGCGCTATACAAACTAATCCCCCAACGCCCTGCTTATACGGTAAACTACCTGCGTTTTTGCATCAGGATAGCGTTTATGAACCACTCCCTTAAGCCCTGGAATACCTTTGGTATTCAACGCAATGCTAATCACATTGTCCGTGCCGATACTGCACAGCAGTTGCTGAATGCATGGCAAAGCGCAACCGAAAAAAACGAACCCGTACTGATTCTGGGCGAAGGAAGTAATGTCCTGTTTCTCGACGATTTTGCGGGAACAGTGATCGTTAACCGCATCATGGGAATTGATGTGGAAGAGCGCGCCGATAGCTGGCACTTGCACGTGGGGGCCGGAGAAAACTGGCATCACCTGGTGCAATTTACCCTTGAAAAAGGGATGCCAGGCCTGGAAAACCTTGCGCTTATTCCGGGCTGCGCTGGATCATCACCGATTCAAAACATCGGTGCCTATGGCATCGAGCTGAAACATGTCTGTGAATACGTCGACTGCATCGAACTGGCGACTGGAACGGCTAAGCGTTTAACCGCAGAACAGTGCCGTTTTGGCTACCGTGACAGTATCTTCAAACATGAATATCAGGATCGCTACGTGATTGTCGCCGTGGGCCTGCGCCTGTCGAAGAACTGGCAGCCCGTACTGACCTACGGTGATTTAACGCGTCTCGATCCGGCTACCGCCACCCCCCGCGATGTGTTTGACTCGGTTTGTCATATGCGCATGACCAAGCTTCCCGACCCGAAAGTAAATGGAAATGCCGGAAGTTTCTTCAAAAACCCGGTGATCGACAGCGAAAAGGCAAAGGTCTTCCTTGAAGGATGGCCCGCAGCACCACATTACCCTCAGGCAGATGGCAGCGTGAAGCTGGCTGCGGGATGGCTTATCGATCAATGCCAGCTTAAAGGCACTTCAGTCGGAGGCGCTGCCGTTCATCAGCAGCAGGCTCTGGTACTGATCAATCAACATGATGCGAGCAGTGATGACGTGGTCAAACTGGCTCATTATGTTCGTGAACGTGTGGGTGAAAAGTTTAACGTCTGGCTGGAGCCAGAAGTCCGCTTCATTGGCCGCACAGGTGAAGTGAATGCCGTGGAGACCATCGCGTGAAAGACAACACCATCCCGTTAACCCTGATTAGCATCCTCGCGGATGGGGAGTTTCACTCTGGCGAGCAGTTGGGTGAGCAGCTGGGCATGAGCCGTGCAGGCATTAATAAACATATCCAGACCCTCCGCGACTGGGGTGTCGATGTCTTTACCGTTCCTGGAAAAGGGTACAGCCTGCCGGAACCCATTCAATTGCTGAATGAAGACGTGATTCGTAGCCAGATTGGGCACGGCAATGTTGCGGTGCTGCCGGTGATTGACTCAACGAACCAGTATCTTCTGGATCGTCTGCCTGAACTGAAATCCGGCGATGCCTGCGTTGCAGAGTATCAGCAGGCCGGGCGTGGTCGCCGAGGGCGAAAATGGTTCTCGCCCTTTGGTGCCAACCTCTACCTGTCCATGTACTGGCGACTCGATCAGGGCCCTGCCGCAGCGATTGGCCTGAGTCTGGTCATCGGGATTGTCATGGCAGAGGTGCTACACGATCTGGGCGCCGATCGGGTGCGTGTTAAATGGCCTAACGATCTTTACCTGAACGATCGTAAACTTGCCGGTATTCTGGTCGAACTGACGGGAAAAACGGGCGATGCGGCGCAAATCGTGATTGGCGCGGGCCTCAATATGGTGATGCGTAACGTACAAAACGATGTGGTCAACCAGGCCTGGACGAATCTCCAGGAGGCGGGGATCGTCATCGATCGTAACATCCTTGCCGTGCGTATGATTAAAGAGTTGCGCAGTTCACTGACGCTTTTTGAACAGGAAGGGCTCGCAACGTTCCTGTCTCGTTGGGAAAAACTGGACAACTTTATCAATCGCCCGGTGAAATTACTGATTGGTGATAAAGAGATCTACGGCATTTCCCGCGGGATTGACGCTCAGGGCGCGTTGCTCCTGGAACAGGATGGCGTGATCAAGCCCTGGATGGGCGGTGAGATTTCACTGCGAAGTGCCGAATAACCGAATGGGGTGAATGATGCGAAAACCCGTCTGCGCGACCCTGGCTGTGATGATGAGCTTGCTGTTCTCTCCTCTCTCGCAGGCGGGTCAGGCCTGGGAGAGTTACAAGGCGCGCTTTTTCAAACCGGAAGGCCGCATTGTTGATACCGGCAACGGCGGCGTTTCGCATACGGAAGGTCAAGGTTTCGCCATGTTAATGGCGGTGGCTAACGACGATAAGGCAACGTTCGATAAGCTCTGGCAATGGACCAACAGGACGCTAAAGAACAACGAAAATGGTCTGTTTTACTGGCGTTATAACCCCGCGGAGTCCAATCCGGTCGCTGATAAAAACAACGCCACAGATGGCGATGTCCTGATTGCATGGGCGTTGTTAAAAGCCGATGCGCGCTGGCATGACAAACGCTACAGCGCCGCATCGGATGCGATTACGAAAGCATTGATTGACCACACCGTAATCCGCTATGCGGGTTACCGCGTGATGCTGCCCGGCGTACAGGGATTTAAGCTTGAGGATGAAGTGGTCCTTAATCCTTCCTATTTTGTGTTTCCGGCCTGGCAGGCATTTGCCGGACGCAGTCATTTGCCGGTCTGGCGTGAATTGATAAAGGACGGGAAACGTCTGCTGGGAAAAATGGGATCGGGTAAAGCGAATCTACCGACAGACTGGGTTTCGCTGGCATCCGCGGGCAAGCTGACGCCGGCCAAAGGCTGGCCACCGCGAATGAGCTACGATGCGATTCGTATTCCGCTGTACATAGCCTGGTCTGATAAACAAAGCCCGCTGCTGACGCCCTGGAAAGCCTGGTTTGGTCAGTTCCCACGGGAACATACACCCGCCTGGGTTAACGTCACGACCAACGAATACGCGCCCTATATGATGGAAGGCGGTCTGCTGGCGGTCAGGGATTTAACGATGGGTCAGCCATCCGGCGAACCGGAAATCACCTCTAAAGACGACTACTATTCGGCAAGTCTGAAAATGCTGGTATGGATTTCAGCGCAATAATAACGCACTGACAATCCCCTCTCCCTACAGGGGAGAGGGGTAAATCCTTTATTGCGGATACGGTACCCAATCTCCGCCGTTCAGACGAACGTACGGTTTGTTCTGGTACTGAATCACCACAGCATTCGCGTTTTCGGAGACCTCTGCCGTTTGCGGCAGGTTGCTGGTGAGCTGATTCCAGTTCACGCTATCTTCCACAAACAGCTTCCCGTCCACGGCACGGGCAACCAGTTCTGAAATTGCCAGATAGCTGGTTGGCTGTGTAATCTCAATCGGCGCGCCCTGGTGCGGAGCCTTCATACCAAAGAATTTAATGCCCGCAGGCACGTTGGTAATAGACGGGCTTGGAATATCACGCAGACCTGACACCTGCATTCTGTCGCCTTTCAGCGCGCCACCGTGTTCAGGCACGACAACCACCATCACTTTACGGCCTGATTTTTCCAGCTCAGTGAAGAACGCATCCAGCTCGTCGAAGAATTTCTGCGCACGCACTTTATAATCTGCCGTTTTGCTCACGCCCGGGAAGTGGTTACCGTCGTGAAGCGGCAGGGTGTTAAAGAACGTCGCACTGCGCGGGTTGCTGTCTTTTTCGATGGTTTGCAGCCAGCGCTGCAGTACGGCTGTATCGTCGTAAACAGGTGAACCGTCGAAGCCGAGCAGAGTAACGGGAAGCCCGGTTTGATCCATCAGCGGCGCCTGCATGCCACCTTGTTCACGCACCTCTTTCAGGAAGTTACCGAACTGGCCGTTATGTCCCAGCATCAGATGCTGCGTAAAGCCCAGCTTCGCGAGGTTATCGAACAGATAACACTGATTCCCTGCCGGCTGGTACAGGTTTTTATGCGATGTCTGACCGCAGCTTGCACGCAGCAGGCGAATCGCTGCCGGGCCGCTGTATGAGGTGGCAGAGTTGAAATCTTTAAACTGGATATCGAAATGAGACCACAGTGGGTGAGACATTAATCCGGCTGCATCCACATCGGCCCAGGAGAGGGAACAGATGTTAATCACCAGCAGCTCAAACGGTTGAGCATCTGCCGGCAGTGCATCCGGGAATTTCGTCTGTCGCTTATCTTCTGCGGTATAGAAGCTGGAAAGCCACGCATTGAGGTTGGTGGAGGTCGGCGGTGCGGTCTGGGTTGGAATATCACCTACCACAGGCGTATCGCCTGCCGTGGTAACAGTAGCCGCTGCGCTTCCACCCGTGGTGGTCACCGTGGTGGTTGGTTGACCGGCAGGCCACAGGGAGAAGTTCGGTCCTGCCAGCGTCAGCACGTTAAGCCAGATCATAATGGCGACAACAAACACCGTGACGCGGATCCACTGCGACAGGAACAGCCAGGCCACCAGCAGGACAAAGATAGCGCCAATCATCTGCCAGTTAATAAAGCGCTCAACCAGATCAAGCATGTAGTCTGCACTGAAGCCCGCAACCTGTGACCCCTGGCTCATTATGCTGTCCGGACCCGGTAGCCAGGTATCGTGCCAGAACAGCGCAAAGCCGACGGGGATGGCTACCCAGTGACGTAAACGATGCAGCCTGATATTCGGCAACGGCATCAGCAGGAAGGCCATAAAGACCAGGTTAAGCAGGGGATGGAAATTCAGATAGCCTGCCCAGAGCAAACCAAACTTCACCAGAAAGTAAAAGTTCCAGCCGGAAAGGCCGCGCCAGTATTGCCAGAGCGGCGAGGGTGACGAAGCGGTATAGGTAGAATTAGTCATGTTTTCGGTCTGCCTTGACGTGTGATGCCCGTGTCAGTGTTCCGGCTGGTTTTACATAGCGAGGTTTTATAAACATCACTCTGGCCGTATCACGGATACGACGTATGGAATGGCGCGCATAGTAGCCAAGCGGGAAAAAGATCAGCGCACAGAATACGACCAGTTGAATAATATCGCTGATATTCATGATGGTACGTTCTCCCCATTCTCGGTTAATAAGCGATGGGGTTCCGGAACCCGACGCCAGACATGACCGTCATGTCTGGCATTGAGAATCGGTTTTGCATCGCTGGTGATCGCCAGCGGTTTAACCCATTGTTCAGGCTGAAGTGCGCGCATCTGCACCAGCTCCGCGCTGATAGCATTATCTTCGAACCAGATCATACGGTTTGAGAAAATATCCCCGGTAGGTAGGGGAAAGATGTGGTTAAGCGCGGTATCAAGATCGTTCACCCGGCAGAAGGACAAAAATAGCACCAGGCGATTGTCGCCAATGGTCATGATGTCCCCTGTACGATTCGGACGACATAAGGTGAGAGCCTGTTCAACGCGGATACCCGGTACAGGACGCAGCGCAACCATCACCCCTTTCCCGTCCGCAGGAAGTAGCGTGTTGCTCATCATATTGCCGACGGCGTCGCAGAAGTTATCCCATTTCTGGTATCCGCGCAGCTTCATCGGCTGCGTCATGGTGAGCAAGGTGGAAATGTCTTCCGGTACATGGCGGCTGAACTGCTGGCCCTGAACGCTTTCGATTAGCGTCAGGCAGCGTGACAGCGGCGCATTCCATGGAACAACCATATTTGCGCCGCAGCCAAGCAGCAGACGCTCATCGGTGGCGCGCAGGCTGGTATTGTTTTCCCGCACCACAATTTTTAATGCGCTGCCGCGCTGGCGACGTAAGGTATGAATTTGTCTCGCCAGCGTCTCAATCTGGTTATTTTGCATCAACGAGAAAACAAGGGTTGCCGCCTGGGTTGTACGAGCTTCATGAAAAAGCGCTTCGTTAGACTCAAACAGCGACCAGTTTTCCGACAGCGCGGGCGCGCCCTCTAAAACCGCAATATGGCTCAGGATGCGTTTTTCATCACTGCGCGGCTGCACAACCGTTTCTTCCTGCTGTGCCAGGTGCCATTTCCCCTCACTCTGTTTCAGGGTCAGCTGTTGCCTGGCGCTCACGCCTTTTTCATTACACCAGAAAGCAATATCGTAGAGATAGCTGCCTACCTGGTCACGCAGACTGGCCAGACCGAACAGGGAGCGATATTCACCCATTAAAAGTGAAAACAACTTGTCATTATTACTGCCGGGATTGACGACCAATAGCGTGCAATTTTGAAATTTTGCCCATTTATTGATTTTTTCCAGCCACGGCAGCAGTTTTTCAGCAGGGATATTTTGCAGGACGTTATTTGCGCATTTAAGAATCACTAAATAGTGATCCGGATCAATGGAGCACTGAACGTCGCGGGACAAAAAGTATAGACTATCCACTTCTGCTGACATGGAAAATAAGCGCACGGTTTGCGGTCCGCCGTCACTTTCCAGCGTGATAATTTTCTTCGGCTCTTCGCCCATGCTAATGACAGCCACGCGGGAATCCTTATCCTGGGCGGCAATTGTCTGGTTTACCAGACTGATGGCATCTTCATTACGGTCGGTATTAATCCACCAGACTCCACCGACTGGCATGTGGCTCAATTCGTCCCATAATGACTGGATGCCAATAGAAAATATGGAGTCCACGGTGTCCCTCTTTTCGTCTAATTTATCTGTATCTCAGTTTACTAGCGAAAGCGTAGAAATAAACCTAACATTGAAATTAAAGAACATCAGATTTAGCATGTAAATGAAATTTGTCAGGGCAGGACGCCCCGCAACTTCTGAGCGTGCGATTTTCCTCAAAGGGATGGCAGAAAAATGGATAATAACGAACCCGGAACCCCAGTCGACTCGACCCTGGGCTATACATTCCAAAACGATTTTCTGGCGCTGACGCAGGCCTTTTCTTTACCTGAAATAGATTACACCGATATTTCCCAGCGGGAACAGTTGGCCGCGGCTATTAAACGCTGGCCATTATTAGCTGAATTCGCCCATCAACAATAAGGGAGCCATTGATGGCCATACTCGGATTACAGGGTGTCCGTGGCGGTGTGGGTACCACATCCGTTACCGCGGCGCTGGCGTGGTCATTACAGCTTTTAGGTGAATCGGTGTTGGTGATTGACGCCTGCGCCGATAATTTGCTGCGTATGTCGTTCAACGTCGACTTCACTCGTGAAGCGGGTTGGGCACGCGCGTTGCTTGATGATAAAGACTGGCGGGATGCAGGGCTGCGCTATACCTCTCAGCTTGATTTACTGCCTTTTGGTCAGCTCACCACCACCGAACGTGAGAATGAAGCCGCTTATCAGCGGTTGTTTTCGCAGTTCACGCTTGCATTGCAAAGTCTGAAAGAAAAAGGCCACTACCAGTGGATCCTGGTGGATCTGCCGCACGGCGCCGGGACGTTAACCCGGCAGCTTATCGCGCAGTGCGATCATGTTCTCTCCATCGTCAACGTGGATGCAAATTGCCATATTCGTCTGCATCAACAGGGGCTGCCGCAGAATGCGCACCTCCTGATTAACGACTTACGCATCGGGAGCCAGATCCAGGACGATCTCTACCAGGTCTGGCTACAGAGTCAGCGTCGCCTGCTACCCATTGTGATTCACCGGGATGAAGGAATGGCAGAATCCCTGGCCTCCAAGCAGCCGCTCGGCGAGTACCGCAGCGATTCCCTGGCGGCAGAAGAGATCCTCACGCTGGCTAACTGGTGTCTGCTGAACTTCGCCAACGCGGCGGAGCCGGCAGGGAGTTCGGTATGAGTCGACTCGCCAGTTGGTTCCTTATCCCGCCGGTTAATGCGCGTCTGAGCGAACGCTACCGACATTTTCGCCGGCATGGTGCCTCGGCATTCAGTGCCGCGCTTGGATGTTTCTGGATGATTATGGCCTGGATGTTCATTCCGCTTGAACATCCGCGCTGGCAGCGCATACGTGCGCACCATAATGAATTATATCCACACATTAACCCTGACCGGCCGCGGCCTTTGGATCCGGCGCGTTATCTCATTCAGGCCGTCTGGCTGGTCGTCACCTCGTCGCAGCGAGAACGCCAGACGCCGCACTGGCGCAGTTTCTCCCGCGTTCAACAGCTGCGCGAGCGCTATCACCAGTGGCTGGATAAATTGCCTGACAGCGTGACCGACAAAACCAGCCATCTGGATAACCAAAAAGAGCTCGGGCACCTCCACCCGGGCCTGCGGCGTTTTATCCTCGGCGTGATTGTCGTGTTCTCACTGATTCTGGCGCTGGTCTGTATTACGCAACCCTTCAATCCCCTGGCGCAGTTCACCTTCCTGATCCTGCTGTGGGGCGTGGCGTTGCTGGTGCGTCGTATTCCGGGCCGCTTCTCGGCGCTGATGCTGATTGTGCTGTCGCTGACCGTTTCCTGCCGCTATATCTGGTGGCGTTATACCTCAACGCTGAACTGGGACGACCCGGTGAGTCTGGTCTGCGGTCTGATTCTGCTGTTTGCCGAAACCTATGCCTGGATTGTGCTGGTGTTGGGGTATTTCCAGGTCATCTGGCCGCTCAATCGCCAGCCCGTGCCGCTGCCGAAGGACACCACGACGTGGCCGACTGTCGATCTCTTCGTCCCAACCTACAATGAAGACCTGAGCGTGGTGAAAAACACCATTTATGCTGCGCTCGGCATCGACTGGCCGAAAGATAAACTCAAGGTCTGGATCCTGGATGACGGCAACCGCCCAGCGTTCCGCCAGTTCGCGGAAGAGGTCGGCGTCGAATACATCGCCCGTCCGACGCACGAACATGCTAAAGCCGGTAACATCAATAACGCGCTGAAGTATGCCACCGGGGAGTTTGTCTCGATCTTTGACTGCGACCACGTACCTACGCGATCGTTCCTGCAGATGACCATGGGCTGGTTCCTGAAAGAGAAAGAGCTGGCGATGATGCAGACGCCGCACCACTTCTTCTCGCCGGACCCGTTTGAACGCAACCTTGGCCGTTTCCGTAAGACCCCGAACGAAGGCACGCTGTTCTATGGTCTGGTGCAGGATGGTAACGACATGTGGGACGCCACGTTCTTCTGCGGCTCCTGTGCGGTTATCCGCCGTAAACCGCTGGATGAAATTGGCGGTATTGCCGTCGAAACGGTGACTGAAGATGCGCACACCTCGTTGCGTCTGCACCGTCGGGGTTATACCTCGGCCTATATGCGTATTCCTCAGGCCGCCGGTCTGGCGACGGAATCGCTCTCGGCGCACATTGGTCAGCGTATTCGCTGGGCGCGCGGCATGGTGCAGATTTTCCGTCTCGATAATCCACTGATAGGGAAAGGGCTCAAGCTGGCGCAGCGTCTCTGCTACGTCAACGCGATGTTCCACTTCTTATCCGGCATCCCGCGGCTGATCTTCCTGACCGCGCCGCTGGCGTTTCTGCTCCTTCACGCCTATATCATCTACGCCCCGGCGCTGATGATTGCGCTGTTTGTTCTGCCGCACATGATCCACGCGAGCCTGACGAACTCGAAGATTCAGGGTAAATATCGCCATTCCTTCTGGAGTGAAATCTACGAAACGGTGCTGGCCTGGTACATTGCGCCGCCAACGATGGTGGCGCTGATCAACCCGCATAAAGGGAAATTCAACGTCACCGCGAAGGGGGGGCTGGTGGAAGAGGAGTACGTCGACTGGGTGATCTCCCGTCCGTATATCTTCCTGGTGTTGCTGAACATCGTTGGCGTCATCGCCGGTATCTGGCGTTACTTCTACGGCCCTGAAAATGAAATCCTGACCGTCTTTGTGAGTATGGCCTGGGTCTTCTACAACCTGATTATTCTTGGCGGCGCGGTGGCGGTGTCGGTGGAGAGTAAACAGGTTCGTCGCGCGCATCGCGTTGAAATCTGCATGCCCGCGGCGATTGCCCGTGAAGATGGTCACCTCTTCTCCTGTACCGTGCACGACTTCTCTGACGGTGGTCTGGGGATCAAAATCAACGGCCAGGCGAAAGTGCTGGAAGGGCAAAAAGTTAACCTGCTGCTTAAGCGTGGCCAGCAGGAGTATGTCTTCCCGACGCAGGTAGCGCGTGTGGCGGGCAATGAAGTCGGTCTGCAACTGATGCCGTTGACCAAAAAGCAACACATTGATTTTGTGCAGTGTACGTTTGCCCGTGCGGATACATGGGCTCTCTGGCAGGACAGCTTCCCGGAAGATAAACCTCTGGAAAGCCTGCTGGATATTCTGAAGCTGGGGTTCCGTGGCTATCGTCACCTTGCAGAATTTGCCCCGTCGTCGGTGAAATTAATTTTCCGGTCACTTACTTCGCTGGTTTCCTGGGTCGTATCGTTCATTCCTCGTCGTCCTGAGCGGGATGAGGCGAAGCAGGCGGACCCGGTTATGGCTCAACAATGATGATAACGCGATGAAAACAAAACTTTCCTGGTTATGTGCAGTGGCAATGGGGATGAGTGCGCTCCCCGCAACAATGGCTAACGCAGAGCCTGATAACGCAGCGGCAACGCCTGCGCCAACAGTGCCTGTGGTCGCGCAGGCAACCGATCCGGTTATTACTGCCGCGCCCGGTCAAACAGAAAATGTCATTCCGAACCAGCCAACGGAGGGGAACACTCTACCCGCCGAGAACCCGGTTATCGGACAGGTGATGCCGGGTGTTCGGGGGGCGAATGCGCCCGTTGTCGCGGAAAATGCCCCGTCACGCGACGTCAAGCTGACCTTCGCGCAAATCGCGCCGCCGCCGGGCAGCATGGTGTTGCGCGGCATCAATCCTAATGGCGGCATTGAATTTGGCATGCGCAGCGATGAAGTCGTCTCGAATGCCGTGCTGAACCTTGAATATACCCCGTCGCCGTCCCTGCTGCCGACCCAGTCTCAGTTGAAGGTTTACCTGAACGATGAGCTGATGGACGTACTGCCGGTTACCAAAGAACAACTGGGTAAGAAAACGCAGGCGCAGGTGCCGATTAACCCGCTGTTCATTACCGACTTTAACCGCATTCGTCTGGAGTTTGTGGGTCACTACCGCGATGTCTGTGAAAACCCGGCCAGCAACACGCTGTGGATGGACATCGGGCGTAACTCCTCGCTGCAGATGACCTATCAGTCCCTGGCGCTGAAGAACGATCTCTCCGCCTTCCCGGTGCCGTTCTTCGATCCTCGTGATAACCGTCCGCTCACGCTGCCGATGGTGTTTGCGTCGTCCCCGGACGTAACCGAGCAGCTGGCGGCCACCATTGTGGCTTCCTGGTTTGGTTCGCGTTCCGGCTGGCGTGGTCAGAACTTCCCGGTGATGTATGACAAAATGCCGGACAGAAACGCGATTGTATTTGCCACTAACGCGAAACGTCCTGCCTTCCTGCGCGATCATCCTGAAGTCAAAGCGCCAACCATTGAGATGGTCAGCCACCCGGATAACCCGTACGTGAAGCTGCTAGTGGTCTTTGGTCGTGACGATAAAGATCTGGTCCAGGCGGCAAAAGCGATTGCCCAGGGCAACGTTCTTTTCCGCGGCAACAGCGTCGTGGTGGACGAGGTCAAGCCGCTGCTGGCGCGTAAACCTTATGATGCGCCAAACTGGGTGCGTACCGACCGTGTCGTGACGTTTGGTGAGCTGAAAACCTATGAAGAGCAGCTGCAGGCGTCCGGGCTTGAACCCTCGCCTATTAGCCTGTCATTGAACCTGCCGCCGGATCTGTACCTGCTGCGTACCAACGGCATTGATATCAATCTTAACTACCGCTATACCGCCCCAGCGACGAAAGACAGCTCGCGCATGGATATCAGCCTGAACAACCAGTTCCTGCAATCGTTCAGCCTGCAAAGTACCCAGGACACTAACCGACTGATGCTTCGCCTGCCGGTGCTGCAGGGGCTGCTGGACGGTAAAACGGATGTCTCCATTCCGGCACTGAAGCTTGGGGCAATCAACCAGCTGCGTTTTGACTTCCAGTACATGAACCCGATGCCTGGCGGTTCGGTGGATAACTGCATCACCTTCCAGCAGGTTCAGAACCACGTTGTCATCGGCGATGAGTCGACCATCGACTTCTCGAAGTACTATCACTTCCTGGCGATGCCGGATCTGCGCGCCTTTGCTAATGCAGGCTTCCCGTTCAGCCGCATGGCCGATCTCTCTGAGTCCATCGTTGTGATGCCAAAAGCGCCAAACGAAGGTCAGGTGACAACCCTGCTTGATACCATAGCAACCGTTGGGGCCCAGACGGGATTGCCGGCAATTAACGTCACGTTGACGGACGATGGCAGCCAGATCCAGAACAAAGACGCTGACATCATGGTCATCGGTACGATTCCGGATAAGCTGAAGGATGATAAGCGTATCGATCTGCTGGTGAAAGCCACGGAGTCCTGGGTTAACACCCCGCTGCGCCAGACCGATTTCCCGAGCATCATGCCGGATGCGAACGATCGCCAGGCCAGCGCGCAGACGGCCGTCACCTCTCAGGGGGCGATGGCTGCGGTAGTGGGCTTCCAGTCACCTTATAACGATCAGCGTAGCGTGGTGGCGCTTCTGGCGGACAGCCCGCGTGGCTATGAACTGCTGAATACGGCGATGAACGACAGTGGTAAACGTGCCGCGATGTTTGGCTCTGTGTCGGTGATCCGTGAGTCTGGCGTCAACAGCCTGCGCGTGGGTGATGTGTACTACGTCGGCCATCTGCCGTGGTTCGAACGCCTGTGGTATGCGCTGTCTAACCATCCGGTTCTGCTCGCCATCCTGGCCGCGGTCAGCGTGGTCTTGCTGGCATGGGTGCTGTGGCGTCTGCTGCGTATCATCAGCCGTCGTCGCCTCAACCCGGATGAGTAAGATGTGATGAAAGCCTTTCGCTGGTGTGCAGTAGCAGCGTTGATGCTGGCGGCGCTTCCTCTTCGCGCCGCCTGTACCTGGCCTGCCTGGGAGCAGTTCAAAAAGGATTACATCAGCGAGGGCGGGCGCGTCATTGATCCCAGTGACACGCGCAAAATTACGACGTCGGAAGGGCAAAGCTATGCGTTGTTCTTTGCCCTGGCCGCCAACGATCGCCGCGCGTTTGAGCAAATACTGACATGGACGCGCGATAACCTTGCCGGCGGCAATCTCAACGACCATCTCCCTGCCTGGCTCTGGGGGCAGAAAGACAAAGAAAACTGGGCGGTGATTGATACCAACTCCGCCTCAGATGCCGATGTCTGGATCGCCTGGTCACTGCTTGAAGCGGGCCGGTTATGGAAACATCCGGACTACACCCGCACGGGTAAGGCGCTGTTGAAACGCATTGCCGGTGAGGAAGTGGTGAAAGTACCAGGGCTCGGCGCCATGCTGCTTCCGGGTAAAGTCGGTTTTGCTGATGAAAACGCCTGGCGCTTTAACCCCAGCTATCTTCCTCCGCAGTTAGCAAGCTATTTCACCCGCTTTGGTGCCCCGTGGACCACGCTTCGTGAAACGAATCTGCGACTGCTGCTGGAAAGCGCGCCAAAGGGGTTCTCGCCGGACTGGGTGCAGTATCAGAAAAACAGAGGCTGGCAGTTAAAGCAGGATAAAGCGCTGGTAGGGGGCTACGACGCTATTCGTGTCTATCTTTGGGTGGGCATGATGAGTGATAAAGACCCTCAGAAAGCCCGGTTGCTGACGCGCTTCCAGCCGATGGCGGCAAAAACAATGAAACAGGGCGTGCCGCCGGAAAAAGTGGACGTGGCGACGGGTAAACGCACCGGCAATGGTCCGGTCGGGTTCTCTGCCGCCATGCTGCCGTTTTTACAACAGCGCGATGCTCAGGCGGTTCAGCGCCAGCGCGTTGCAGACCATTTTCCCGATAACAACGCCTATTACAGCTATGTACTGACTCTCTTTGGTCAGGGATGGGATCAGCATCGTTTTCGCTTCACCGCTAAAGGTGACTTAATACCGGATTGGGGCCAGGAATGCGCAAGTTCACAGTAAATTTACTCACTTTATCGCTTGGGCTGGCACTGATGCCGCTGGCGCAGGCCGTTAACTCTCCGCAGCAGAAACAGCTGCTGGAGCAGGTTCGGCTGGGCGAGTCGACACAGCGTGAGGATTTGGTTCGTCAGTCGCTCTATCGTCTTGAACTGATTGATCCGAACAACCCTGATGTTATCGCCGCCCGTTTTCGTTACCTGCTGCGCCAGGGCGATACCGGCGGTGCGCAAAAAGAGCTGGATCGCCTGAAAGGGATCGCTCCGGGCTCCAGCGCGTATCAGTCCTCACGCAATACGATGCTGCTTTCCACCCCGGATGGCCGACAGCAGTTACAGCAGGCGCGCTTGCTCGCCACGACAGGGCACACTCAGGAGGCGATTGCCGCCTATGACAAGCTCTTTGACGGCAACCCGCCGGGTGGCGACGTGGCGACGGAATACTGGAATGTGGTGGCGAAAGATCCTGCCCGCCGCAATGCGGCCATTAACCAGCTGAAAAAAATTAACAGCAGCAGCCCCGGTAATACGCAGCTGCAGACGACGCTTTCCCAGCTCCTGTTCCAGAGCGGGCGCCGTGATGAGGGCTTTGCGGTCCTGCGGGAGATGGCTAAATCGACCGGCGGCCGCAGCCAGGCGTCTGACATGTGGTATGAGCAGATCAAAGACCAGCCTGCCAGCAGCGCCAGCGTCAGCGCGTTGCAAAAATACCTGAGCGTTTTCAGCGACGGCGATAGCGTCGCGGCGGCGCGTGCCCAGCTTGAAGCGCAGCAAAAACAGCTCGCAGACCCGGCCTTCCGGGCGAAAGCGGAAGGTCTGGCGGCAGTGGATGCCGGGCAGGGGAGTAAGGCGGTTGCGGAGCTGCAAAAAGCCGTCAGCGCCAACCATGCTGACAGTGAAGCGGTGGGTGCCCTGGGACAGGCTTATTCCCAGAAAGGCGATCGTGCCCGCGCGGTGGCGCAGTTCGAAAAGGCCATAGCCCTCGACCCGCAGAGCGATAACCGGGGTAAATGGGACAGTTTGCTGAAGGTCAACCGCTACTGGCTGCTGATCCAGCAGGGCGATGCGGCGCTCAAGGCGTATAACCCGTCACAGGCGGAACGTTACTATCAGCAGGCACGTAACATCGACAATACCGACAGTTACGCGGTGCTGGGCCTGGGTGATGCCGCGGCGGCACGTAAAGATAACGATGCGGCGGAGCGTTATTATCGTCAGGCGTTGCGTATGGACAGCGGTAACAGCAATGCGGTTCGCGGTCTGGCCAATATTTACCGCGCACAGTCACCGGAGAAAGCCTCGCAGTTTATCCAGTCGCTTTCTGCCAGCCAGCGCCGGAGCATTGATGATATTGAACGTAGCCTGACTAACGAGCAACTGTCTGCCCAGGCCGAACAGCTGGAGAATCAGGGGAAATACGCCCAGGCAGCAGAAATACAGCGCCGCCGTCTGGCGCTCTCGCCAGGCGACGTCTGGATAACGTATCGTCTCTCGCGCGATCTCTACAGCGCGGGCCAGCGCAGCCAGGCGGACACCCTGATGCGCCAGCTTGCCAGCCAGAAACCGTCTGACCCGGATCAGGTGTATGCCAACGGGCTCTATCTCTCCGGGAACAATCAGGACCGGGCCGCGCTGGCGCATCTGGATACGCTGCCGCGTAGCCAGTGGAATGGCAACATTCAGGAACTGGCCGACCGTCTGCAAAGTAACCAGGTGCTGGAAACCGCCAACCGCCTGCGCGACAGCGGTAAAGAGCAGGAGGCGGAAAACCTTCTGCGTCAGCAGCCGACCTCTACCCGTATCGACTTAACGCTGGCCGACTGGGCGCAGCAGCGTGGCGATCTGGAATCGGCGAAAACGACGTACAACGCCGTCCTGCAGCGTGAGCCGCAGAACGAGGACGCGATCCTCGGTCTGACCGAGATTTATAGCGCGCAAGGTAACAAGGACGCTGCGCGTGCCGAGCTGGCGAAACTGCCTGCCGCGCAGAATGGCGAACCGTTATCCCTCAATATGCAGCGTCGGATCGCGATGGCGCAGGCGGGGCTGGGCGATTCCGCCGCCGCAGAGCAAACCTTCAACAACATCATTCCGCAGGCCAAATCGCAGCCTGCCTCAATGGAAAATGCGCTGGTGTTACGTGATGCCGCGCGCTTCCAGGCGCAGAACGGTCAGCCTCAGCAAGCGCTGGAGACGTATAAAGACGCGATGGTGTCATCAGGCATCACGACGACCCGTCCGGTGGACAACGACAGTTTCACCCGTCTGACGCGTAACGATGAAAAAGATGACTGGCTGAAGCGCGGCGTACGGAGTGACGCCGGTGATTTGTACCGTCAGCAGGATGTTAACGTCACGCTGCAGCACGATTACTGGGGCTCCAGCGGCACGGGGGGCTATTCCGATCTGAAAGCCCATACCACCATGCTCCAGGTCGATGCCCCGCTCTCTGATGGCCGCATGTTCTTCAGAAGCGATTTGGTCAATATGGACGCCGGTTCATTTGATAACAATAACGGTACGTACGACCCTAAATGGGGGACCTGCTACGAAACACCGTGTAGCGGCAGCACCCATCAGAGTGACAGTGGCGCCAGCGTCGCCGTCGGCTGGCAGAATAAAACCTGGTCGATGGATATTGGTACCACCCCGATGGGCTTTGACGTCGTCGACGTGGTGGGCGGCCTGAGCTACAGCAGCGATCTGGGTCCCATCGGTTATACCGTCAATGCCCATCGTCGGCCAATCTCCAGTTCACTGCTGGCCTTCGCCGGGCAGAAAGATACCAATACCGGCACCACCTGGGGCGGCGTACGTGCGACCGGGGGGGGCGTAAGCATCAGCTATGACAAAGGTGAGGCGAACGGCGTCTGGTCAAGCCTGAACGCAGAAACGCTGACGGGTAAAAATGTGGAAGATAACTGGCGCGTCCGCTGGATGACGGGTTACTACTACAAGCTCATTAATAAAAACAACGAGCGCCTGACGGTCGGCGTCTCCAATATGCTCTGGCATTACGACAAAGACCTGAGCGGATATACCCTGGGTCAGGGCGGCTATTACAGCCCGCAGGAGTATGTCTCCTTCGCACTGCCGGTGACCTGGCGTAAACGCACGGAAAACTGGTCCTGGGAGCTGGGCGGCTCTGTCTCCTGGTCACACTCCAAAACCAAAGATGAACTGCGCTACCCGATTCAGAGTCTGATCCCGACCGATGAACCCGGCCGCTATACTGACCGGGGGGCGATGGAAACCGGCAGCAGCAGCTCCGGCACGGGTTATACCGCACGGGCGATTATCGAACGCCGGGTCACGTCCAACTGGTTTGTAGGCATGGGCGTGGATATTCAGGAAGCGAAAGACTATACCCCAAGCCATGCGCTGATTTATGTGCGTTACTCTGCCGCAGGCTGGCAGGGCGATATGGACTTACCGCCGCAGCCGCTCATTCCTTACGCGGACTGGTAATCGGATTTTCCTTAATCCATTTGTAAGTCTCTCTTAATAGCACAGCAATCGGGTATACTCAGGCGCGCCAGGTTTACACCCTGGCGCGCCCTGCGCTTCGAGTTTTGTGGAGAGTCATTTTGCGTGTCAGCCGTTCCTTAACGATCAAACAGATGGCGATGGTGTCTGCCGTCACGATGCTGTTTGTCCTGCTTTTCTGCGTCATTTTGCTGTTTCATTCCGTGCAGCAGAATCGCTATAACACGGCTTCGCAGTTAGAAAGTATCGCCCGCTCGGTGCGCGGCCCACTCTCCGCCTCGATCCTGAAAGGGGATATTCCCGAAGCGGAAACCATTTTAAAACGCATTCAGCCTGCTGGCATCGTGAGCCGCGCGGATGTCGTCTTGCCCAACCAGTTCCAGGCGCTGCGGATGAGCTTTATCCCGGAACGCCCCGTCCCGATGATGGTCATGCGCCTGTTTGAACTGCCGGTGCAAATTTCTCTGCCTCTCTATTCGCTGGAACGTCCTGCCAATCCGCAGCCGCTGGCCTACCTGGTCCTGCAGGCAGACTCGTATCGCATGTATAAGTTCGTCATGAGTTGGGTGGTTACGTTAGTGACCACTTGCTTACTTATGACCCTGATTCTCAGCGTGGCGTTAACCTGGTGTATTAACCGGTTGATTGTGCATCCGTTGCGCCGTATCGCCCGCGAGCTGAATGCGCTTGCGCCGCAGGATCAGATGGGTCACCAGCTTGAACTGCCGCGCCTTCATCATGACGATGAGATCGGGATGCTGGTACGCAGCTATAACCTCAACCAGCAGCGCATCCAGCGTCAGCAGGATGAGTTAAATAACAGCGCCACGCGATTCCCGGTGTCAGAACTTCCTAATAAGGCGTTTCTGATGGCGATGCTGGAGCAGACGGTTGCGCGCCAGCAAACCACGGCGCTGATGGTGATCGCCTGTGAAACCCTGCAGGATACGGCGGGCGTGCTCAAGGAGAGCCAGCGTGAAATGCTGCTGCTGACGCTGGTGGAAAAGGTGAAATCTGTCCTGGCCCCGCGCATGGTGCTGACGCAGGTCAGCGGTTACGACCTGGTGGTGATAGCCAACGGCGTGAAAGAGCCGTGGCATGCCATCACATTAGGTCAGCAAGTGCTCACTGTCATTAATGAGCGACTGCCTGTTCAGGGGATCCAGCTGCGTCCAAGCGCCAGTATCGGTATCGCCATGTACTACGGTGATTTAACGGCGGAGCAGCTGTATCGCCGCGCGTTCTCGGCGGCGTTTACCGCCCGGCGCAAAGGCAAAAATCAGATCCAATTCTTCGACCCGGAACAGATGGAAAAGGCGCAGCAGCGCCTGACGGAAGAGAGCGACATCCTGACCGCGCTGGATAACCGTCAGTTTGCTCTCTGGCTACAGCCGCAGGTGAATCTACAGACGGGTGAAGTAAAAAGCGCCGAGGCGCTGCTCCGTGTACAGCAGCCGGACGGCTCATGGGAGCTGCCGGAGGGGCTGATTGAACGCATTGAATCCTGTGGCCTGATGGTCACCGTCGGTTATTGGGTGCTGGAGGAGTCCTGCCGCCAGCTTGCCGCCTGGCAGGAGCGCGGCGTGACGCTGCCGCTGTCGGTTAATTTGTCTGCGTTGCAGCTCATGCATCCGACGATGGTTTCCGAAATGCTGGAGCTGATCAATCGCTACCGGATCAAGCCTGATACGCTGACGCTGGAAGTGACGGAGAGCCGACGCATTGACGATCCTAACGAAGCCGTTGCCATTCTGAAGCCGCTGCGCAATGCCGGCATTCGCATCGCTCTGGACGATTTTGGTATGGGCTACGCCGGGCTGCGTCAGCTTCAGCATATGAAAACCCTGCCGGTGGATGTGCTGAAAATCGACAAAGCGTTTGTCGAAGGGCTGCCAGAGGACAGCAGCATGGTGCAGGCCATTATTCAGATGGCGCGCAGTCTCAATCTGCATCTGATTGCCGAGGGGATTGAAACCGACGCGCAGCGCATCTGGCTGGCAGAGGCGGGCGTAGAGAGCGGTCAGGGCTTCCTTTTTGCCGCTGCTGTTCCTGCAGATGTCTTTGAACAACGCTACCTTCCCGGTGCTGACAATCACGCAAAAGTGTAATTTTGTTGCTGGCTTGTGCGAGCCAGCTCAAAGTTCTTAACATTTGTGTTTCAAATTTGAACTGAGTTTATTTCTGTCCTGTTATACGGGTGTTATTTTAGAGCCGCAGGTTAACCATAACCTTACAAAACCTGTGGTTTTTCTTCCCAAGGACACCTTATGAAAACCTCACTCTTCAAAAGTCTCTATTTCCAGGTCCTGACAGCCATCGCCATCGGTATTTTGCTGGGGCATTACTACCCTGAGCTGGGCGCGCAAATGAAACCGCTTGGCGACGCGTTCGTGAAGCTCATCAAAATGGTCATCGCCCCGGTAATCTTCTGTACGGTTGTCACGGGCATCGCTGGCATGGAAAGCATGAAAGCGGTAGGCCGTACCGGTGCTGTGGCGCTGCTCTATTTCGAAGTGGTCAGTACCCTTGCGCTGATTATTGGTCTGATTATCGTTAACGTGGTCCAGCCTGGTGCGGGCATGAACGTTGACCCCTCAACGCTCGATGCCAAAGCGGTCGCGGTCTATGCCGAGCAGGCGAAGGATCAGGGCGTGGTAGCCTTCCTGCTGGACGTGATACCCGGCAGCGTCATTGGCGCGTTTGCCAGCGGAAACATTCTGCAGGTACTGCTGTTTGCCGTCATGTTTGGCTTTGCCCTGCACCGTCTGGGCAGCAAAGGCCAGCTTATCTTTAACGTGATTGAGAGCTTCTCACAGGTCATCTTTGGCATCATCAATATGATCATGCGCCTGGCGCCAATCGGTGCCTTCGGTGCGATGGCCTTCACCATCGGTAAGTATGGCGTCGGTACGCTGGTGCAGCTGGGCCAGCTGATTATCTGCTTCTATATCACCTGTATTCTTTTCGTGGTGGTGGTGCTGGGCTCCATTGCCCGTGCGACAGGTTTCAACATCTTCAAATTTATCCGTTACATTCGTGAAGAGTTGCTGATTGTGCTGGGGACCTCTTCTTCAGAATCGGCGCTGCCGCGTATGCTCGACAAGATGGAAAAGCTTGGGTGCCGTAAGTCGGTGGTCGGGCTGGTGATCCCGACGGGCTACTCCTTCAACCTTGATGGTACGTCGATATACCTGACGATGGCGGCGGTGTTCATCGCTCAGGCGACCAACAGCCATATGGATATTTTCCATCAGATCACCCTGCTGGTGGTGCTCCTGCTCTCCTCGAAAGGCGCGGCAGGCGTAACGGGCAGTGGCTTTATCGTGCTGGCGGCCACCATTTCTGCGGTGGGGCATCTGCCGGTGGCGGGCCTGGCGCTGATTCTCGGTATTGACCGATTTATGTCCGAGGCGCGCGCATTAACCAACCTGGTAGGTAACGGTGTGGCGACGGTCGTTGTCGCGAAATGGGTGAAAGAGCTGGATCACAAAAAACTCGACGATACGCTGAATAATCGCGTGTCTGATAGCAAAACTCCTGGTTTAACCTCCTAATCTTGTTACAAATGCCCGCATTCCCTTGTCGGGATGCGGGCTCCTGCGCATAATAACCCTTCATACCTGTCATAATTCGACAAGATTTTTTTTGGGTATATTTCACTTCGGACCGTGACGTTTTGCCGAACGCGCGGTCTAATCGACGTGTTTTCATCGTCATCTTTTAGAGTGCAGCGCGTCGCGAGACACTCTTTTTAACCAGGAATGTTGATCAGGGGTTCACATGCAGGGCACAAAAATTCGACTCTTAACCGGCGGTTTGCTGATGATGGCAGCAGCCAGTTATGTGCAGGCAGATGCGCTCCAGCCAGACCCGGCCTGGCAACAAGGCACGTTAGCGAACGGTTTCCAGTGGCAGGTTTTATCCACCCCGCAACGTCCGAGCGATCGTGTTGAAATCCGTCTGTCCGTTAATACCGGCTCCCTTACGGAAAGTACTCAGCAAACCGGTTTTAGCCATTTTATTCCCCGTCTGGCGCTCACTCAGAGCGGCAGCCTGCAAGCGGTTCAGGTGCGTTCGCTGTGGCAACAGGCCATCGATCCAAAACGCCCGCTGCCTCCGGCTGTGGTCTCCTATGACTACACCATGTTTAACCTGAGCCTGCCAAATAACCGTAACGATCTGCTCAAAGAAGCGCTGACCTATCTCGCTGATGCCTCAGGCAACCTGGCGATTACGCCGGATACCGTTAACTATGCGCTGAGCAACAGCGACATGGTGGCGACCTGGCCTGCGGATACCAAAGAGGGCTGGTGGCGCTACCGTCTGAAAGGTTCAACGTTGCTGGGTCACGATCCGGCGGAGCCGCTGAAGCAGCCGGTCGATGCCGAACAGGTGAAATCGTTCTACCAGAAATGGTACACCCCGGACGCCATGACGCTGATTGTGGTTGGTAATGTCGATAGCCGCGCGGTGGTTGAACAGATCAACAAAGCGTTTGGCGATTTGAAAGGCAAGCGTGAAACGCCTGCCCCGGTTCCGACACTCTCTCCGCTGCGCGCCGAGCCTGTCAGCATTATGACGGACACCGTGCGTCAGGACCGACTCTCCGTGATGTGGGATAACGCCTGGCAGCCTATCCGCGAGTCCGCCGCGCTGCTGCGCTACTGGCGTGCCGACCTGGCGCGTGAAGCGTTGTTCTGGCACGTTCAGCAGACGCTCAGTAAGAATAACGTGAAGAATATTGGTCTTGGCTTTGACTGTCGCGTGCTTTTCCAGCGTGCGCAATGTGCCATTAACGTTGAATCGCCGGGCGATAAGCTGAATGCGAATCTGGCTGTGGTCGCCAAAGAGCTGGCAAAAGTGCGTAATGAGGGCCTCTCTGAAGAGGAGTTCAATGCGCTGGTGGCCCAGAAAAAACTGGAGCTGCAGAAGCTGTTTGCGACCTACGCGCGTGCCGATACCGATATTCTGATCAGCCAGCGCATCCGCTCCCTGCAGAATCAGGTTGTCGACATTGCGCCTGAACAGTACCAGAAGCTTCGTCAGGATTTCCTGAACGGTTTGACCGTGGATATGTTAAATCAGGATTTACGTCAGCAGCTGTCGCAGGATATGGCATTGATCCTTATGCAGCCGAAAGGCGAGCCGGAATATGACATGAAGGAACTTCAGAAGACCTGGGATTCTATTATGGTTACCGCGCCGCAGCCGGCGACCGCAGCGGATGATTTACACCCGGACGCGACGGATATTCCGCAAGGACAGTAATGCGTAGACATGCCCTCTCCCTGTGGGAGAGGGCCAGGGTGAGGGCATCAGCCCGTACTTTGGTTAAACAGGCATCGCCTCACGCGGAATAATCGCCCCGCGATACTGAATCACGGTGCTGGCCGTCAGGTGTCCGCGCTGTGCCGCGGCTTCCGGCGTTCCCCCGGTCAGACGTACCGCCAGGTAACCCGCGCTGAAGGAGTCCCCTGCCGCTGTCGTATCAATCACGTTCTCTTTGGCCAGCTTCACCGCCGGGACTTCAACCACCGCTTCACCCGCCATCGCGACCAGACATGATTCCGCCCCGCGCTTAATGACGACTTCGCTTACGCCCGCCGCCTGCGTGCGTGCAATCACGTCATCTACGGGCTTCTCACCCCACAGGGCGTCTTCATCGTCGAGCGTCAGGAACGCAATGTCCGTGCACTGCAGCATCTGCTGATAAACCTGCTGCGTCTCTTCACGGCTGGCCCACAGGCGTGGACGGTAATTGTTATCAAAAATCACCTTACCGCCGTTGGCGCGGCATTTATGCAGCAGCGACAGCAGCTTTTCGCGGCTGACTGGACTGAGGATCGCCAGGCTGATCCCACTCAGATAGAGATAGTCAAAGCTTGCCAGTGCTTCACAAATGGCCGGGGCTGCATCGCTCTCCAGCCAGAACTTCGCCGCGGCTTCGTTACGCCAGTAATAAAACGTGCGTTCGCCGGTGCTGTCGGTTTCGATGTAGTAAAGCCCGGGAAGGCGGTTTTCCATACGCTGGATCAGCGCGGTGCCCACATGTTCATTCTGCCAGGCTTCCAGCATCTGCTGGCTGAAGCTGTCCGTGCCGAGGGCGGTAACATAGTCCACGGAGAGTGCTTCTGGCGCAACCTGACGGGCGATATAGACGGAAGTGTTTAACGTGTCGCCACCAAATCCGCGGCTGACTTCCGCGCCTTTTTGGGACAGCTCAATCATGCATTCGCCAATCACGGCAATTTTTTTGGACATAGTCGTGAACCTGAACAGAAGAATTTATCAGCAGTGTGCGCTGAGTGAATTAGATGGTCAACTATATTAAAACAACGTTCCATTATTTAATTTGAGCCAGCACGTGTTCCGGCAAATTTCTGTCATCTTAATTTCATTTTCCCGGTGAATTGAACATAAAGTTCTCAATTGTCGCGCCGATAACCCAGTGACGAGTCCAGAAAGGCCATCCAACAACAGGACATCTGAAATGAAGTCAGAGCAGGTTATCCAGCGGCTGAGCACTACGCCTGAGGCAAGTATTGAGAACTTGCAGGAGCATCGCTACTGGCTGCAATGTGAGCGTGCGTATACCTATCAGCCGATCTACCGAACGGACGGTCGACTGATGGCCATTGAAATTTTGACCGTCGTTACGCACCCGTCAAACCCTTTACAGCGTATCGCGCCAGATCGCTATTTTGCCGAAGTTGCCGTTCGCCAGCGCCTTGACGTGCTGGAAGAGCAGCTTCGTATGCTGGCGACCAAACAGGCCTTTTTCGATCGGCACAATATCCTCGCCTCGGTTAACGTGGATGGCCCGACACTGCTGGCGCTGCGTCAGAATGCAAAGTTGCAGGAACTGATCGCCACTCTGCCGTGGATGCGTTTTGAACTGGTGGAGCACGTCCGGCTGCCGCAGGACTCCTCGTTTGCCTCGATGTGTGAATTTGGCCCGCTGTGGCTGGATGACTTTGGTACGGGCATGGCGAACTTCTCTGCGCTGAGCGAAGTGCGTTATGACTACATCAAAGTGGCCCGCGATCTGTTTATTATGCTGCGTCAGACCCCGGAAGGGCGAAACCTGTTTACGCTGTTATTGCAGCTGATGAACCGCTATTGCAAAGGGGTGATTGTCGAAGGTGTGGAAACGCTGGAAGAGTGGCGCGATGTGCAAAACTCACCCGCTGCTGCCGCACAAGGTTATTTCCTCTCTCGTCCGGTTCCTATGGATACCCTCGATACCGTCATAACTAACCTCTGATCCGCCCGTTTCCCCTTGTCTGGACTATAGTTTTACAGGACAGGCCATCAGGAAAGGGGATAAAAATGACAAAGACAACCAGGGTTATCTCCTGGACTACAGGGATTTTCTTGTTGTTGATCGTGGTTATCGTCGTCATTATTGCGACGTTTGACTGGAATCGCCTTAAGCCGACCATCAACCAGAAAGTCTCAGCTGAGCTGAACCGTCCCTTCGCCATCCGCGGCGATTTGGGCGTGGTATGGGAACGTCAGAAACAGGAGACCGGCTGGCGAAGTTGGATCCCCTGGCCGCACGTCCACGCCGACGACATTATTCTCGGCAACCCGCCGGATATTCCGGACGTCACCATGGTCCATCTGCCACGCGTTGAAGCCACGCTGGCGCCGTTAGCGCTCCTGACCAAAACCGTCTATCTGCCGTGGATTAAACTCCAGCAGCCCGATGCGCGTCTGATCCGCCTTTCTGAAAAGAACAACAACTGGACGTTTAACCTTGCCAGCGACGGCGAAAAAGATCCTAATGCCCGGCCCTCTTCATGGTCATTCCGTCTGGACAATATTCTTTTCGATCGCGGGCGGATCGCCATCGACGATAAGGTCAGCAAGGCGGATGTGGAGCTCCTGGTCGATCCGTTGGGTAAACCGCTACCGTTTAGCGAAGTGACGGGCAACCAGGCGAAAGGCGATAACGCCAAGGCGGGAGATTATGTTTTCGGACTGACGGCCAAAGGGCGCTACAACGGCCAGCCGCTGAGTGGGAAAGGAAAAATGGGCGGCATGCTGGCGCTCAGGAGCGAAGGTACGCCGTTCCCGGTGCAGGCAGATTTCCGTTCAGGGAATACGCGCGTGGCATTCGTGGGCACGGTCAACGACCCGATGAACATGGGGGGCGTGGATCTGCGGCTGAAATTTGCCGGTGATTCGCTGGGTGAACTGTATGAGCTGACCGGTGTGTTGCTGCCCGATACGCCGCCGTTCGAAACGGACGGGCATCTGGTTGCCAAAATCGACACCGAAAAATCGTCTGTCTTTGACTACCGGGATTTTAACGGCCGCATCGGTGACAGTGATATCCACGGCTCGCTAACCTACACCACCGGAAAACCGCGCCCGAAACTGGAAGGGGATGTGGAGTCCCGCCAGCTACGTCTGGCCGATCTGGGCCCGTTGATTGGCGTGGATTCGGGCAAAGGCACGAAGTCGAAAGAGGTCAAAAAGGACGTTCAGCCTGCGGGGAAAGTGCTGCCTTACGATCGCTTCGAAACTGACAAATGGGACGTGATGGATGCCGATGTACGCTTCAAAGGGCGTAAAATTGAGCATGGCAGCACGTTGCCGCTGAGCGATCTCTCGACGCATGTCATTCTTAAAAACGCCGATCTGCGCCTGCAGCCGCTGAAGTTTGGTATGGCGGGCGGAACGATTTCCTCGAACATTCACCTCGAGGGCGATAAAAAGCCGATGCAGGGGCGCGCCGAAATTCAGGCCCGCAGGCTGAAGCTGAAAGAGTTGATGCCAAACGTGGAGTTGATGCAGAAAACCCTCGGTGAAATGAACGGTGACGCGGACATTCGCGGGGTAGGGAATTCCGTGGCGGCGCTGCTGGGCAGCGGCAATGGTAACCTGAAACTGCTGATGAACGACGGCCTGGTCAGCCGCAACCTGATGGAGATCCTGGGGCTGAACGTGGGCAACTTTATCATCGGGCAAATTTTCGGGGATGACGAGGTGCGGGTGAACTGCGCCGCGGCCAATCTGGATCTGGTTAACGGCGTGGCGCGTCCGCAGATTTTTGCCTTCGACACGGAAAACGCGGTGATTAACGTGACCGGTACCGCCAGCATGGCCTCAGAGCAGCTGGATTTGACGATCGACCCGGAAAGTAAAGGGATCCGTATTATTACCCTGCGCTCGCCGCTTTATGTCCGCGGCACCTTTAAAAATCCGCAGGCAGGCGTGAAGCCCGGGCCGCTGATCGCGCGTGGTGCGGTGGCCGCAGCCCTCGCGACGCTGGTCACCCCAGCCGCCGCGCTGCTGGCATTGATCTCGCCGTCAGAAGGTGAGGCGAACCAGTGTCGGACAATTTTGTCGCAGATGAAGAAGTAAGATGCGGGATGTTTTTGCCGGGTGGCGCTGCGCTTACCCGGCCTACATGTTGAATCGTAGGCCGGGTAAGGCGTAGCCGCCACCCGGCATGAGCTTACAGTGCCTGATGCTTAGTCTCATGCGTCAGCAGCAGCGCAATCAGCGTCAGCGCCGCCATGGCCGCCAGGTAAACGCCCACGTAGAACAGACCATAATTTGCCTGCAGCCAGGTGGCGATGTATGGCGCAACGGACGCCCCCAGAATGGAAGAGACGTTGTAGGAGAACGACGCACCGGTATAACGCACTTCCGTCGGGAACAGCTCTGGCAGCAGCGCGCCCATTGGGCCGAAGGTGAGCCCCATCAGGCTAAGGCCAATCAGCAGGTAGGCCATCACCAGTGCCGGGCTACCCGAACCCAGCAGCGGCGGGAAGACGAACAGGGCAAACAGAATGATCAGCGTGGTGATCGTAATCATGCTCGCACGACGACCGAATTTATCCGCCAGCAGGCCGGCAATCGGCACCATCACACCAAACCCGATGACCGCCATCATCAACATCCACAGTACTTCGTTACGCGGCAGACCCAGCCCAACCGGCGCGGCGGCAGTACTGTAGGTCATGGAGTAAACCGTCATGATGTAGAACAGCGTATAGGTTGCCAACATGATGAACGTGCCCAGCACGGTGACGCGGACGTGTTTGGTCAGCAGCGTGCCCAGCGGGACTTTCACCTGTTTTTTCGCCGCGGCCACTTTCGCGAACACTGGCGTCTCATGCAGGGACACGCGGACATACAGGCCAATCAGCACCAGCACGGCAGAGAAGACAAACGGAATACGCCAGCCCCAGTTCATGAACTGTTCATCCGTCAGCAGCCAGGAAAGCAGCAGGAAGGTCCCGTTGGCAAAGAAGAAGCCAATCGGCGCGCCAAGCTGCGGGAATGAACCGTACAGCGCGCGTTTACGCGGCGGGGCATTTTCGGTCGCCAGCAGCGCCGCGCCACCCCATTCACCGCCCAACCCCAGACCCTGACCAAAACGCGCCAGCGCCAGCAGGACCGGCGCCAGAATGCCAATGGTTTCGTAGGTCGGCAGCAGGCCGATCGCCACGGTGGAGATCCCCATCGTCAGCAGCGAGGCCACCAGGGTGACCTTACGACCAATACGGTCGCCAAAGTGTCCAAACAGCGCAGAGCCAATCGGACGTGCAACAAACGCGATAGCAAAGGTTGCCAGAGACTGCAGCGTCGCCGCCGTCGGGTCTCCCTGCGGGAAGAAAATATGCGGGAAGACGATGACCGCAGCGGTGGCGTAAATGTAAAAGTCGAAGAACTCAATGGCGGTGCCAATCAGCGATGCGACGACAACTTTATTGCGCGAGTTGAACGGGACGTTTTCCGCGCCAGAGTCGAGTGTTGTGGCTGTTGCTTGCATAATATTTTCTTATTTTTTATCGAACGAAAGGCCATATTACGCACAGCAAAAGCGACATTTCAATCTGTAACAAAGTCGCGTTCTGGTGATAAAAGCAACAAAAAGCGGATAATTTTCAGGCCAGCGAAAATGCTTCCATGAAATGCTTCACAGTTTTTAAATATTGGTGAATAAAACTGTTTTTTGGTTAAATAAAAGTTACGGGCTGGATTTATATGCTGAAATGATGAGTCGGGCTGAAATTTCAGCCCGAGAGAGGGGTTAGCGGTGTGTTTTTCCCGGCATGCGTGTGTCGCCTTTGTACTCGGCGGTGGCAATCCACGCGGCGCAGAACAGGGTCAGGCGGGCGAAGAAGTAGAAAAAGGCCATCAACCCCAGCACGGAGCCGAACGCCGCGCCCGACGGGGATTTCACCAGCGACGGCAGGGTGTAGGTCATCACGATTTTAATCACTTCAAAGCCTATCGCCGCAATCAGCGTTCCGCGGAGCAGGGCCTTCTTGCGCGGACGATGACGGGGCAAACGCCAGAAAATCCAGAAGAACAGCAGGTAGTTGGCGAAAATGGAAATCGCCAGCCCAATGCCGCGCCAGGCCGGTTTCAGCCATTCGATGTAATCCAGATAGAGTGCAGAGATAATCATCTGCTGTGCGGAGCCCGCCACGGAGGTAATTGAAAGCGTAACGATGAGCGCAATGAGCAGGCCAATCAGCGAAACAAAGTCGCGGAGATACTTAACCCATATTTTCTCCTGATCCTGCGGCTTACGCTCCCACACCTCTCGCGACTGGGCGCGAATGGCCTCGCGGAGGTTGCCCATCCAGTTTACCCCGGAGTAAAGGGCGATAAGCAAACCAACGATCCCAACGGTCGTACGTTGCTGAACAGCGGTATTAATCGTGCTTTTTAGCGTGGTGGCGAGGGTCGGGTCACTGACGTTATTCAGGATTTTATTGAAAATATCCTGCAGCAGCGTCGGGTGCGACGCGAGTACAAAACCGGCAGCTGCAAACGACACCATCAGAATGGGGATCATCGACAGGAAGGAGAAATAGGTGATGGCAGCACCAAACTGGTTCCCCATGCGGTCATTAAAGCGCTCGGTCGCACGTATCAAATGCGCAACCATGGGAAACTGCTGAATTCTTTCTGCCAGGCTGGTGACGGTGCCCAGCGTCTTGCTGGCCGCCCCTGGGGTTTTAGCCTTTTCTGGCCCGGTTTCCATCTTCTTGATGGGATCATAATCTAAATGTTGGGTGGGTCGTTGCGGGTTATTTTCCGGCGTCACGCGTCTTTTCCTTTTCGTTAGGCTGGATGTTACTGAATTATAGCTTGCGACTAATCCACGTAAGCTTTTGTGAGTTCGGTCAGCCACTCCATGAACAGATGTACCCGACGGGAGAGGTTGCGGCGATGGGGATAAATCAGGGACACGGGCATCGGTTCCGCGCGATATTGCGGGAGGATCTCAATCAGTTTTTTCGTCCGCAGTAAATCACGTACCCCAACACGTGGAACCTGAATGATGCCCAGCCCGGCAAGGCAGGCCGCCTGATAGGTTTCCGTGCTGTTGACGGTTAATACACCGCCCGTCTTTATCCACTGCGTTGCACTGCCGTTATAAAATTCAAAGCCCTGCGGACGGGTACCCAGCATGGCGGCGTAGTGAATCACCGCGTGTGAGCCCAAATCATCCAGCGTTTCAGGGTAGCCAAAACGCGCCAGATAATCCGGACTGGCACAGTTAATTACCGTCAGTTTCCCCAGCGGCCGGGCAATTAACCCTGAATCTTTCAGGGAGCCCACGCGGACCACGCAATCAAACCCTTCGCGAATCACATCCACCAGACGATCGCTGCTGCTGAGTTCCAGTTCAATACCCGGGTACTGCTGCAAAAAAGTCGGCAGTCTGGGGATGACTAAATTTCGAGCAACGCCGACGGGCATATCCACGCGCAGCCTTCCGCTTATGGTGGAGGGATCGTGCTGAAACAGTCCGTCCAGTTCATCAAGGTTTGCCAGCAGATCTTTTGCCCGTTCGTAATAGACCATGCCGTCCTGCGTCAGGCTGACGCGACGCGTGGTCCGGTGCAACAGTTGGGTGCCAAGGCGGTTTTCAAGAGCCTGAATTTGCCGCGAAACGCTGCCTTTCGGCAGCGTTAAGGTTTCTGCAGCACGGGAAAAACTTTCCAGTTCCGCGACGCGAACAAACAGCTGCATTGCGTGAATTTTATCCATAGATGAAGCTCATTGTTGTTGCTGTTGAAACAGTGAAGCGTTTTAAACCCTCTTTATTGATCTTCTATCACCTAATAAGCTCTTTCTCAATCTCCATAACAGCCAAAACGAGGTTTATGATGACTGAACGTATCGCATTAGTGACGGGTGGTAGCCGTGGTTTGGGTAAAAACGCGGCGTTGAAGCTGGCAGCAGACGGAACGGGAATTGTTCTGACGTACCACAGCAATCAGCAGGACGCGCTGGAGGTTGTTCGCGAAATTCAGGAAAAAGGCGTGAATGCTGCAGCATTACAGCTCAACGTCGGTGATATTGCCAGCTTCGATAAGTTTGCTCAGCAGCTTCAGGAAATCCTTAAGGCCGTCTGGCAACGCGACACCTTTGATTATTTATTGAACAATGCCGGGACGGGTTTATATGCACCCTATACCGACACAACGGAAGCCCAGTTTGATGAGGCGATGAATATTCATTTCAAAGGGCCTTTCTTCCTGACACAGCGCCTGCTGCCTCTGCTGAATGACGGAGGCCGGATCCTCAACGTCTCCAGCGGGCTGGCCCGTTTTACCCAGCCAGGCTCCGGTACCTATGCAGCGATGAAAGGGGCGATGGAAGTGTTGACCCGCTATCAGGCGAAGGAGCTGGGTGCGCGTGGTATCTCCGTCAATATTATCGCGCCGGGCGCGATAGAAACCGACTTTGGCGGTGGACGCGTTCGCGACAACGCGCAGCTTAATCAGATGCTGGCATCACAGACGGCGCTGGGGCGGGTGGGGTTGCCGGACGATATCGGCGATGCCATCGCGGCACTGCTCAGCGATAAGCTGGGCTGGATGAATGCGCAACGTATTGAGGTGTCAGGCGGTATGTTCCTGTGAGGCCTGCTGTTAAGGGGAGGGAACCCCTTAAGGAAATCCTTAAAACTGATGTGTCAAAGTACGGGCAAATATAAAAACCACTCGCGGATTTGTAACCTCTCCATTCATTGAGTTTTTTCTTAAATACTGCCTCTGTAGAATCCCCCTTCGCTATTCTCAGAGGGAGAAAAACGATGCGAGTAATCATGTTTGACAGGCAGTCGATATTTATTCATGGAGCGATACACGGTCTGCAGGAGTTAATTCCTGAAATAAATATAACGGGCGCTTGTCAGGCGGACGATTTATGGGGGCAAATATCTGCTTCACCGTCTGCTATCGTGATGATTGACGGCAATTTGATCCAGGAAGAGGAGAGTGCTTTCCTGGAAGAGCTTATGGATTCCTTCCCGGCGATACGGGTGATTATGGTTCTGGCAAGAAAAGAGGCCAGATGGGTTGAGCAGCTCATGCAGCGAAACGTGATGGCCATTATCCCCCGTAACGCTAACCCCGAACGGTTTGCCGCCGTGCTGGATTCCGTGTCGAGAGGGATGGTCTGCTTTCCCGGGGAGTGGGTTAGCCAGCAATCATCAGCACAGCCGTTACTCTGTTTAAGCGAGCGTCAGCGCGAGGTACTCAAACTGCTGGCAGCGGGAGAGTCAAATAAAGAGATTGGCCGCAATCTCAACATCAGCGCGGCCACGGTAAAAGCGCATCTGGAAGCACTTTTTCGGCGGCTGGAGGTGAAAAACCGGACCCAGGCGGCCATGTACTATACCCGGGCGATAGCCTGATACAGCGCGTTCAGACGTGAAGGCGTCTCGGCGAAACTGAATATCAATACTACCAATGCATCATGCTGCTGTTGGGTTAATGGGCGTGTTATATTTTCCCGCAGCAGCCTCTCACATAACTGAATATCTTCCTGAAGCAAACATTCTGCCTGAAGCGGAGTAATGCCTCCGTGAAAATTGTCCTCCTCATGGATCGCATGTCCATAGCCGATCACCCATAAACCATTTTCATCACGATATTTCTCCAGTGAAAGCCCCTTTTGCTTCTTTATTAAATCAATGGCGGCATAAGAGATATTCAGCGCATGACCTTTCATATTCATTTCCTCGTAATGGCGATACTGTAGAGTAATTGAACAATGAAAAATATCCGCCAAATGGCTGTTGATCAGGCGTTATGGTTCAGATATTCATGCCGCAATAAACCCAATAACCAGTCATTTTGCCAGCGTCCGGAAAGGTAATAGCTCTCGCGAAGCTCCCCCTCCAGACGAAAGTGGGCTTTTTCCAGCAGACGTCTGGAGGCGACATTTCCCGCCGTGACGGTGGCGGTGAGCCGACGTAGTCCGCCCTCACGAAAGGCGTAATCGCAAAGCGCCTGCAGGGATTCGAAACCGTAACCTTTCCCCTGCGCCTCGGGTGCAAAAAGAAAGCCCACTTCAGCGCAATCGTCCTCACGATGAATATACCCGGTCACGCCCAGCGGTGCCTGAGAGGTGGCATCACGGACGACGAGACACAGCCAGTGCGTGCTGCCCGGCGTCCAGAGGGGCAGACGAGAATCAAACGCCTCACGAATCGCGGCAACGGGACGGTTTTCCGCCACAAAGCGCATCACGTCAGGATGTTGCTGCAACGCCAGAAAAAAGGGCCAGTCATGCTCCTGCAGAGGCGAGCAGTTCAGGCGTGAAGTCATTAAAACCGGCATTAAGATTCTCCTGAAACATTTTTAATGATTTTAGGGTTGTCACTTTATTTCAACAGAAAGTCAGGTATGGTTAAGCATGTATAAATAAAAGAAAAATGGCCATAAGTGCCCATTCCTGATGTCTTCGTTGTCGCTTAAGGAAAACAATGACTCTCAGCACATCACATCATATTCGCGAACAGTTTGAACACTGTCTGGCGGTCATTCGCCAGGCGTCGGTTGAAATTTTGCTTCTCCTGAATGTACATGTTTCTGAGGGAAAAGATCCACGCTGGCTCCTGGAACAACTGGATAGCGCACGTTTAGCGCTCGGGGGATGGGCAGCCGTTGCGAAGACGCTCAATCTGAATGATGCCGAGATGTCGGAATTTACGCTGCAGCTGCGCCTGCTGCAGCAGCGCGTTCCACAGTATGAAAGCGGGCAGGATGTCAGCGAAAACCAGCTGATTGCGGCGATGCGCTTTGTGACCACGCTGGAACATCTTCGTTTGCAGCAGCCGTTGCTGACTTACAGCACGGAGCTGGCAACGGGTAGCGAACTGCAGCAACAGCAGGCGCACAAGCAGGTTCGCGCCATTGAGCTGATGATTAAAGGACTTATTCAGCAGGCCTGGCCCGATCAGGTGCGGCTCAATAATCATCTCAAGACCTTATTTAATGCCGACCGGGTAAGACGCTGGCTGAAGCTCGGGGAGATCAACGATATCCTGAGTGGGATGATGTTCAGTGAACTGGCGCAGATGCTGGTGGATAAAAAAGAGTTCAGCCGGTATTACGCCTCGCTGTTTAACGATCCTGCCATGCTGACGCTCCTGGTAGAACCGCGTAAAACGCTGCAAACCTTCCTTGATGATATTCGGCAAATTCGCAACAACATCACGGTTCAGAAAACGTTAAGTTCGGCGCAAATTCAGCTGCTGGATAACTACTACATGCAGATATCCCGACCGGTTCAACGTGCATTCGAAGAGGGGAGAACGCGCGTCAACCCGGCCGGATTGATGGCGGTGGACGCCAGTGAACTGCACACTTTCTGGGAAAAGGCGCAGAAAATGGATCGTGTTACCGGTGGCGATCTGTTTGAGGTTCGTGACACGATTGAAAAGCCGACCCAGCGCGCGCCGCGCACGCCCGAACAGCGTGAGCAGCTTATCTCCGGTGCGTTATGGGGCGCGGTTGGCGTGATGGTAATCGCCATCCTGGTGGGCGGCTTCTGGCTGGTGACCAGCAGCAAACCGCAGTCATCGGCCGAACACACTGCGCAAGCGGCTCCGCCGAAAGATATGCGCGAAACCCCTTCTGCGCGCGAGACGCTGACCCGCATGGGGGTGACCTGGGACGACAATAATTTCCGTTCAGCGATTAATCGCAACGATACCCGTGTCGCGCAGCTCTTTTTGCAGGGCGGGATGGACTGGAAGCTGTCATGGACCGAAGAGGCGATGTCGGCAGGCCATGACGACGTGCTGGAACTCATGCTGCGCTACCGACGGAACATGACGGAAGAGAAGCCATGCCGTCGCTTTATCAACACGCTCAGCCACGCGATGTCGAACGGTGAATCCCTGACCTCAGTGCGTAAAGCGTATCTCAAAGCGTTCTGCACCGTGCCCGCCGTGGTGAAGCGCCAGCAGCACGATCTGGATATGGCTACGCGGCGTGCGCAGTCGCAACCGGATGCCACCACGAAAAAATGGCAGTCCATTCAGACTGCCATTTATGAGGTGATTCGCTGAACCCTTTACCCTATGGGAGAGGGCCGGGGTGAGGGCACCAGACCGCACCCCACTCAAGGCTCCCCATACAACCCTATCAGCCGTCGCACTACGCCGTTGGTCCAGCCGAAGCCGTCCTGAAGGGGATACTCACCCCCGCCACCCTCGCGTGGCGTACTGCTGGCGATATGATACTTCTCAATCAGCTTGTGGTGGGTCTTATAAAAATGATTCACCGTCTGCAGCCAGCTCCAGGCGATCTCATCGCCCAGTGAGTCATTGCCATACTGCTTGAACCCCTGAATGGCCATCCACTGCAGCGGGGCCCAGCCGTTGGGTTTATCCCACTGTTCGCCGGTTTCATACTCGGTTGCCAGAATCCCGCCCGGCGTCAGCAGTCGCGTTTTCACCGCATCCGACAGTCGATCGGCCTGTTCATGCGTGGCCATACCGACGTACAGCGGCACAATGCTCGCCGCAGAGAACAGCGCCATCACTTCGCGGCGCCAGTCATAGTCGCGATAGCAGCCGCTTTCTTCATCCCAGAGGTAGCGGTTAATCGCGGCGCGGCGATCGCTGGCCTTCTGATGGAACAGTTCAGCGGTCTCTTTATCCCCTTTCGACGCCGAGATATTGGCGATAGTACTCTCCAGCTTGAACAGGAAAGCATTCAAATCGATCGGGATAAACTGCGTGGTGCGAATGCTGGCCAGTCGGCCAGGCTCACGCAGCCAGCGGGAGGAGTAATCCCAGCCTGAGGCTGCACCCGCGCGCAAGTCACGATACACTTCGTTTGGCGGACGTCCGGAGTGACGGGCCGTTTCTACGTCCTCAATCCACGATTCGTCCCGGGGCGTGTCGCGGTCGTCCCAGTAGCGGTTGAGCAATGATCCATCCGGCATACGTACCGCGCTGCGATAGGCCTGATTAAGCAGCAACGACTCGGCACCGTCCATCCAGAAGGCGTGCTCCATCTTGAGGTGCTCAAGGTAACGCTTCGCGCCGCGTACCCCGTCCTCTTCAAACAACTCGACCATCAGGGCAAAGACCGGCGGCTGAGAGCGGCTGAGGTAATAGGTACGGTTACCGTTTGGGATATGCCCGTAGCGTTCGATCAGCCACGCGAAGTTATCCGCCATACACTTCAGCAGGTCGTTACGTCCGCTCTCCGCCAGCCCCAGCATGGAGAAATAGGAGTCCCAGTAATAGGTCTCACTGAATCGCCCGCCGGGCACAATATAGGCCTGCGGTAACACCAGCAGAGAGGACCAGGGGATATGGTCCTGCGGTTCGCGCGTCAGCACCGGCCACAGGCTGTCAATGTGCTCTTTTAGCGACAGACCGGGGTCAGAAACATATTCCGTGCCGTAGGTGGCCGGTAGCCAGAAGTGGTTCTCTACAAACTGGCGCAGGTCGAAATCCCGGTGACGTTTCACTTTACGATAGCGGATCAGGATATCCAGCGGGTCCATCTTCGGCGCGCAGTCAGGGAAGGTTTTGCTGTCCGCGAACAGGCGTGTTGACTGAACATGCTCGAACAGTTCCAGATAGCGATCGGCGGGCGTCAGGGCATCGGAGGCGGGTAGCCCCTCGATCATTTCGGGTTCCGGCTCCGCCTCAATCATTTCATCCAGTTTCAACTCGCAGGGATCGGTCTCGTAGCGCAGCTCTTCTGCGATCTCGAATTCGATATTCTCGGTAGCCTGTAGTTTCTGGTTGAACATGGTGATAGGGACCTCCGGTTGTGTGTACTTAAAGACAGTTTTTTTCCGGGCGTCTTATAAGCGTAGACATTCGCTTCGGTAGATGGGGAGGGAAATGTGCGGTAGATCACTATTTTCGGAGCATTCGTTTTGCAACGATTTATGAATGTGAATAAAAAAAGCCCCTCCGGGGAGGGGCTTCTGCCTTAACGCATGGTAACAAACTCTTCCGCGGCGGTCGGATGGATTGCCACGGTGTTGTCGAAGTCTTTCTTGGTCGCGCCCATTTTCAGCGCCACGGCGAAGCCCTGCAGGATCTCATCCATGCCGAAGCCAATGCCGTGGATACCCACAATCTTCTCGTCCGGGCCCACGCAGACCAGCTTCATGCGGCATGGCTGACGGTGAGAGGTGACGGCGGTATACATCGCGGTGAACGCGGATTTATACACTTTCACCTGGTCGTCGCCATACTGCTCGCGCGCCTGCGGCTCGGTTAAGCCAACGGTGCCGATGGGCGGATGGCTGAAGACCACGGTCGGGATGTTGGTGTAATCGAGATGCTCGTCAGGCTTGTTGTTAAACAGACGTTCGGAGAGACGACGTCCCGCCGCAACGGCCACCGGGGTCAGCTCTACGGCACCGGTGTTATCGCCGACTGCGTAAATGCCCGGTACGTTGGTGTTCTGGAACTTATCGACGACGATATAACCTTTTTCGTCGGTTTTCACGCCGGTCACGGCCAGGTTAAAGTTGTCATTCGCCGGTTCACGACCAATCGCCCAGATCAGGCAGTCGACGGTCTGGCTGCGGCCATCTTCCAGCTCCAGCGTCAGGCTGCCGTCCGCATTTTTCACCACCGCTTTCGGCACCGCGTGGGTGTGGAGTGTTGGGCCTTCAGCGTTCATGACTTCAACCAGCGTCTCGACAATCAGCGGGTCAAAGCTGCGCAGCGGCGCGTGTTTACGCACAAACAGATGCGCTTCCGCGCCCAGGCCGTTGATCACGCCCGCCAGCTCTACCGCAATGTAACCCGCGCCAACCACGGCAACGCGCTTAGGCAGGGCAGGCAGTTCAAAGAAACCGTCTGAGTCGATGCCGTATTCCACGCCCGGAATGTCCGGGTGGCTCGGACGACCGCCGGTGGCGATCAGGATATGATCGGCGGTGATCGTCTCACCGTTCACTTCGATCGTTTTCGCATCCACAAAGCGGGCAAAGCCGTGGATGACGTCGACGTTATTCTTACCCAGCACGTTGTCGTAGGAGGTGTGAATACGGTCGATGTAGGCGGTACGGCTGGAGATCAGCTTGTCCCAGTCAAAGTGATTGAGGGTGGTGTCAAAGCCGTAATCCGGGCCGTACATATGGATAGCTTCACGGATTTGCGCCGCGTGCCACATCACTTTCTTCGGTACACAACCCACGTTCACGCAGGTGCCGCCCAGCGCTTTAGCTTCGATCAGCGCACATTTCTGGCCATACATGGCCGCGCGGTTGATGGAGGCGATGCCACCGCTGCCGCCACCGATTGCGATGTAGTCATAATGCTTAGTCATAGCTTTTATCCTTAATCGTGAATTGCCGCGATTGTATACCTGAAATCAATAGTTTCCACCGATGGCTGCGATTACTCCGGCACGATCCAACTGACGGTGGCGTGGCCTGTACCCGCTGGCACCAGCGTTTTGTGCAGCCACGGCAGTACGTTGTGCATCTGCGCTTCGAGCTTCCACGGCGGGTTAATCACAATCATGCCGGAGGCGGTCATGCCGCGCTGGTCGCTGTCCGGGCGCACGGCCAGCTCAATCTGGAGGATTTTGCGGATCCCGGTCGCTTCCAGATCTTTGATCATGCGTTTGATTTGCGCGCGCAGCACCACCGGGTACCACAGGGCGTAAGTGCCGGTGGCAAAACGTTTGTAGCCTTCGTGGATGCCGGTCACCACCGCCTGATAGTCGGTTTTGATTTCGTACGGCGGATCGATCAGCACCAGGCCGCGGCGGGAAACGGGCGGCAGTTTGGCTTTCAGCTGCTGGTAGCCGTCGGCTTTCTCCACGCGGGCGCGGTTATCTTTCTGAAACTCAGAGCGCAACAGCGGGAAATCGCTGGGATGCAGTTCGGTCAGCTGAATGCTGTCCTGCTCGCGCAGCAGCTGGCGGGCAATCAGCGGTGAGCCTGGGTAGTAGCGCAACTGGCCGTTGCGGTTGAAGTGGTTCACCACGCCGATGTACGGTTCCAGTTCGGCTGGCAGGTCGTCCTGCTGCCAGATGCGGGCGATCCCTTCCAGATATTCACCGGTACGCTCGGCATGCTCGCCGCTCAGCTGATAACGGCCCGCGCCCGCGTGGGTGTCCAGATAGAGAAACGGCTTCTCTTTCTCTTTGAGCGATTCAATGATCAGGCTCTGAACGGTGTGTTTGAGGACGTCGGCATGGTTGCCAGCGTGGAAGCTGTGGCGATAACTGAGCATGGGTAATGATTTTCCGCTGAATTGACGATTTGCCACAGTTTACAGCAGAACGGCACAGATTACCCGCAGGCCCGGTAAGCGCAGCGCCACCGGGCGCTTTTCCACGACGTCCGGCATTGAAATCCTCTACACTTAACCCCATTAATTAATGATATGCACAGCGCCGGATGCGCGCTTCATTCACCTATTTCAACAGGACAGCGCTTATGACCAATCCATTACTGACGCCTTTTTCGTTGCCGCCGTTTTCTAAAATCCTCCCTGAGCATGTGGTTCCAGCCGTTACGCAATCGCTGGACAACTGCCGCGCGGCGGTAGAAAGCGTGGTGGCGCAGGGCGCACCGTACACCTGGGAAAATCTGTGTCAGCCGCTGGCCGAAGTGGACGATGTGCTGGGGCGTATCTTCTCCCCGGTAAGCCACCTGAACTCGGTGAAAAACAGCCCGGAACTGCGCGAGGCCTATGAACAGACCCTGCCGCTGCTCTCGGAGTACAGCACCTGGGTCGGCCAACACGAAGGGCTGTACAAAGCGTATCGCGATCTGCGTGACGGCGACCATTACGCCGAGCTGAACACGGCGCAGAAAAAATCGGTCGATAACGCCCTGCGTGATTTCGAGCTGTCCGGGATTGGTCTGCCAAAAGAGAAGCAGGTTCGCTACGGTGAAATCGCCGCGCGCCTGTCCGAGCTGGGCAACCAGTACAGCAACAACGTCCTCGACGCCACCATGGGCTGGACGAAGCTGATTACCGATGAATCCGAGCTGGCCGGGATGCCGGAAAGCGCGCTGGCAGCAGCGAAAGCGCAGGCCGAAGCGAAAGAGCAGGAAGGCTATCTGTTAACGCTGGATATCCCAAGCTACCTGCCGGTAATGACCTACTGCGACAACCAGGCACTGCGTGAAGAGATGTACCGCGCCTACAGCACGCGCGCCTCCGATCAGGGGCCGAATGCCGGTAAGTGGGACAACAGCCCGGTGATGGCGGAAATCCTCGCCCTGCGTCACGAGCTGGCACAGCTGCTGGGCTTCGAAAACTACGCCGACAAATCCCTCGCCACCAAAATGGCGGAGAACCCACAGCAGGTGCTCGACTTCCTGACCGATCTGGCAAAACGCGCCCGTCCTCAGGGTGAGAAAGAGCTGGCTCAGCTGCGTGCTTTTGCGAAAGCGGAGTTCGGCGTGGACGAGCTGCAGCCGTGGGATATTGCGTACTACAGCGAAAAACAGAAGCAGCATCTTTACAGCATCAGCGATGAGCAGCTGCGCCCGTACTTCCCTGAAAACAAAGCCGTTAACGGCCTGTTCGAAGTGGTGAAGCGCATCTACGGCATCACAGCCAAAGAGCGAACCGATATCGACGTCTGGCATCCGGACGTGCGCTTCTTCGAATTGTATGACGACAAGAATGAGCTGCGCGGTAGCTTCTACCTTGATCTCTACGCGCGTGAGAATAAGCGCGGCGGAGCGTGGATGGATGACTGCGTCGGCCAGATGCGTAAAGCCGACGGTTCCCTGCAAAAGCCGGTCGCTTACCTGACCTGTAACTTTAACCGCCCGGTGAATGGCAAACCTGCGCTGTTTACTCACGACGAAGTGATCACCCTGTTCCACGAGTTCGGTCACGGTCTGCATCACATGCTGACCCGCATCGAAACCGCAGGCGTGGCTGGCATCAGCGGGGTACCGTGGGATGCGGTCGAGCTGCCAAGCCAGTTTATGGAAAACTGGTGCTGGGAGCCGGACGCGCTGGCGTTTATCTCTGGTCACTATGAGACCGGCGAACCGTTGCCGAAAGAGCTGCTGGATAAAATGCTGGCGGCCAAGAACTACCAGGCAGCGATGTTCATCCTGCGTCAGCTGGAGTTCGGCCTGTTTGATTTCCGTCTGCACGCCGAGTTTAGCCCGGAACAAGGGGCGAAAATCCTCGAAACGCTGGCCGAGATTAAAAAGCAGGTTGCTGTGATCCCTGGGCCAACCTGGGGCCGCTTCCCGCATGCGTTCAGTCACATCTTCGCAGGCGGCTATGCGGCAGGTTACTACAGCTACCTGTGGGCCGACGTGCTGGCAGCGGATGCTTTCTCCCGCTTCGAAGAAGAGGGGATCTTCAACCGTGAAACCGGCCAGTCGTTCCTCGATAACATCCTGACCCGCGGCGGTTCTGAGGAGCCAATGGTACTGTTCAAACGCTTCCGTGGCCGTGAGCCGCAGCTGGATGCGATGCTTGAGCATTACGGGATCAAAGGCTGATAGTTCGTGAAAATCTGCTTAGTGGATGAAACAGGCGCCGGAGACGGCGCCTTATCTGTTCTGGCGGCCCGCTGGGGGCTGGAGCACGATGAAGATAACCTGATGGCGCTGGTGATGACACCGGAGCATCTTGAATTACGTAAGCGCGACGAACCGAAACTCGGCGGGATTTTTGTCGATTTTGTCGGCGGTGCGATGGCGCACCGGCGCAAGTTCGGCGGCGGTCGCGGCGAGGCGGTGGCCAAAGCGGTGGGGGTTAAAGGGAACTATCTTCCGGACGTGGTCGATGCCACGGCGGGGCTGGGTCGCGATGCGTTTGTGCTGGCGTCTGTTGGCTGTCGTGTGCGAATGCTGGAGCGTAACCCGGTGGTCGCCGCATTGCTCGACGACGGGCTGACGCGTGGCTACGCGGACCCGGAAATCGGCCCGTGGCTGCAGGAGCGGTTGCAGTTGATCCACGCCTCCAGCCTGACGGCGCTCACCGATATCACCCCGCGCCCGCAGGTGGTCTATCTCGACCCGATGTTCCCGCATAAGCAGAAAAGCGCGCTGGTGAAGAAAGAGATGCGGGTGTTTCAGTCGCTGGTGGGGCCGGATTTAGATGCAGATGGTCTGCTGGAGCCTGCCAGACAGCTCGCGACGAAGCGGGTGGTGGTGAAGCGCCCTGACTACGCGCCGCCCCTGGCGGACGTGGCCACGACTAACGCGGTGACCACGAAAGGGCACCGGTTTGATATCTATTCAGGTACACCGGAATAAAAAAAGCCGGGTGGCGGCTTCGCCTTACCCGGCCTACATCCTCGATCTATTCCTTCTCCCTTTGGGAGAGGGTTAGGGTGAGGGGAATTTAACGCACTTACTCGTCTTCTTCGTCACGCAGTGGAACAATCAGCATATCCACGTGAACGGTGTTGATCAGCTGGCGCGCGGACGACATCAGCTTGCTCCAGAAGTCCTGGTGGTGACCGCATACGACCAGGTCCATGTCATATTTCTTAATCGCATCAACCAATACCTGACCCAGGTCGCCGCTGCCGCTCAGGGTCTCGGTAATCGGGTAGCCCGCGTTGGTGGACAGTTCGCTCAGGGCGTGATGCGTCTCTTCGGAGATGCGCTTCTGCATATCGCCGAGATTCACGTCGATCAGACCGGTATAGAGGTCGGAGTAATTCACATCAACGTGAATCAGGGAAACTTTCGCGTTGTAGGGGCGTGCCATGGATACCGCTTTATCAACCAGCACTTTGCTCTCCGGAGAGAGGTCTACCGCGATGAGAATGTGTTTGTAAGCCATAGTGTTACTCCTTCCTTAAGTTATCGATGACTAAATGAGAATGCCGTCGTCTGATACTTTCATTACGGCCCAGTTAAACATATTTTTCAAGCTTTGGTGTTGATAACGATTAACCTTGTGGCAAAAAAATTAACGGATCTCCTACACTATTTAATGAGCCGTTCGGATATTAAAACGCGAACCGGATCGACTTTTGGTCATTCTTTCACTGAACTGTCTGTCAGGGCATTGGGGTGCGGGAGCTCAGGAGCCTTGCTCCGTGGGCGGACGCCGGGGAGGATGTATGATTAGCACCGTCGCATTGTTTTGGGCGTTATGCGTAGTTTGCATAGTGAATATGGCGCGCTACTTCTCATCGTTACGTGCGCTGTTAGTGGTACTTCGTGGTTGCGATCCGTTGCTTTATCAGTATGTGGACGGTGGGGGGTTCTTCACCTCGCATGGACAGCCCAGCAAACAGATGCGACTGGTGGGATACATCTACTACCAGCGTTACCGCGATCATCACGATGAAGAGTTTATCCGTCGCTGCGAGCGTCTGCGTCGGCAGTTCATTCTGACCAGCGCCCTGTGCGGGCTGGTTGTGGTCAGTATGATTGCATTGATGATTTGGCACTGAGCATAAAAAAAGCGGGTCAGTTTCCTGACCCGCTTTTTGTCGCCTTCAGCTGATTAGATCAGCTTCAGCGAAATCCAGTACAGACCACCAGACAGCAGGATGGACGCCGGAAGGGTGAACACCCAGGCCATCAGGATGTTGGTCACGGTTTTGCGCTGCAGACCGCCACCGTCAACAATCATGGTACCTGCCACGGACGAGGAGAGTACGTGGGTGGTGGATACCGGCATCCCGGTGTAGCTCGCCAGGCCGATAGAAACCGCCGCCGTCATCTGCGCGGACATCCCCTGCGCATAGGTCATGCCTTTCTTACCGATCTTCTCGCCGATGGTGGTTGCCACACGACGCCAGCCAATCATTGTACCGATACCCAGTGCCAGCGCGACGGCCATGATGATCCAGATTGGCGCGTACTCAATGGTGTTGAGCATATCGCTTTTCAGTTTCTTCAGAAGACGTTTGTCGTCGGCATTCACCTCTGGCAGTTTCGCGACTTTATCGGTCACGTCAGAGATGCAGAGCATGATACGACGCAGCTGACCACGCTGTTCAACGGCCAGTTTGTCGTAGCTTTCGATATCGCCCAGCATGCCTTTGGCGCGTTCCAGCGCGTTAATCGCGTTTGCCGGATGGCAGTGGAATTCGCCCGGCGCGGTAGTTGCACCGGCTTCCGGAGATGGGATCAGCTGATCAACGCCGGTCGCTTTTTTCAGCAGATCGGGATGCTGCTGGAAATAGGTCTCAACGTTGTTGACGGCATCACGGGTACGGGTGATTTCGTAACCAGAGGCGTTCATGTTAACCACGAAACCTGCCGGTGCGACACCGATCAGTACCAGCATCACCAGACCAATGCCTTTCTGCCCATCGTTCGCGCCATGAGAGAAGGCCACGCCGATAGCGGAAATGATCAGCGCGATACGCGTCCAGAATGGCGGTTTTTTCTTACCGTCTTTCTTCTCACGCTCTGCTGGCGTCAGGTGGATGCGCGCACGTTTCTTGGTGTTGCTCCAGTAGCGACGCAGGATGAAAATCAATCCACCCGCAACCACCAGACCCACAATTGGAGAGATGATCAGAGAACCGAAAATGCCCAGTACTTTAGGCAGGTTCAGCGCATCAACGACGGATGTCCCGGTCATCAGGGCGTTAGTTAACCCGATACCGATAATCGCGCCGATGAGAGTGTGAGAGCTGGATGCAGGCAGGCCAAAATACCAGGTACCGAGGTTCCAGATAATGGCAGCAAGCAGCATTGAGAACACCATGGCAAGGCCATGACCGGAACTCACGTTAAGCAGCAGATCCGTTGGCAACATATGCACGATCGCATACGCCACGCTCAGTCCGCCCAGAAGGACACCAAAAAAGTTAAATACCGCCGCCATAACAACCGCAAGTTGCGATCGCATTGCGCGAGTGTAGATAACCGTTGCTACTGCGTTTGCAGTGTCGTGGAAGCCGTTGATCGCTTCGTAAAACAGTACAAAAACCAGAGCAAGCAATAATAAAAGCCCGGTATGTAAATCCAGGCCGGCAAACAAATGTAGCATAGGACGTTACGCCATTTTGAGGACATGAACGCGGCGCATTATCCAGGACAAATGCGCAACGGGCAAAGTGAAATATAGACTTTTTTTGACATACCACCTGATTTGAGAAAAGTGCTTGAAGGGATAATCGTTAAATTTCAATGGAATGGCTTTGTAAGAACTTTTTACGCTGGTGTGACCACAGAGGAAACTTTACAATCCGCGGCAGTTAACGAAGAGGATTTTGACGTGGAAAGGTTTGATGCCGTGGTAATTGGCGCCGGTGCGGCGGGTATGTTTTGTGCGGCGATGGCCGGACAGGCGGGTCGTCGTGTGCTGTTACTGGACAACGGAAAAAAGCCTGGCCGCAAGATCCTGATGTCGGGCGGCGGGCGTTGTAACTTCACCAATCTTTATGTCGAACCCGCGGCGTATTTGAGCCAAAACCGTCATTTTTGCAAATCTGCACTGGCGCGTTACACCCAGTGGGACTTTATCGACCTGGTGGGCAAGCACGGCATCGCGTGGCATGAAAAGACGCTGGGACAGCTGTTCTGCGACGACTCCGCGCAGCAGATTGTCGATATGCTGGTCGCCGAGTGCGAGAAGGGCGGCGTGGTGATGCGTCTACGCACGGAAGTGCTGGAGGTCGCCCGCGACGAACAGGGGTACACGCTGCAGCTGAACGGTGAAACCGTCAGTGCTGATAATCTGGTCATCGCCAGCGGTGGCCTCTCTATGCCGGGTCTGGGCGCGTCCCCGTTCGGCTATAAGATTGCCGAGCAGTTTGGTCTTAAGGTACTGCCCACGCGCGCGGGTCTGGTGCCCTTCACGCTGCACAAACCCCTTCTTGAACAGCTTCAGACGCTTTCTGGCGTCTCCGTTCCTTCCGTCATGACTGCCGAAGACGGGACGGTATTCCGTGAAAACCTGCTCTTTACCCATCGGGGGCTCTCTGGCCCGGCGGTACTGCAAATCTCCAGCTACTGGCAGCCAGGTGAATTTGTCACGGTGAATCTGGTGCCGGACTGCGACCTGGACGCGTTCCTCAACGAGCAGCGCGAGGCGCACCCGAATCAGAGCCTGAAAAACACGCTGGCGATGCAGCTGCCAAAACGTCTGGTGGAGTGCCTTCAGGTGCTGGGGCAGATCCCGGACGTATCGCTTAAGCAATTGAACAGCCGCGAGCAAGAGACGCTAGTGGAGACGCTGACAAACTGGCGCGTTCAGCCAAACGGCACCGAGGGGTACCGCACGGCGGAAGTGACGCTGGGCGGCGTTGATACAAATGAACTCTCCTCGCGCACCATGGAAGCCCGCAACGTGCCGGGGCTCTACTTTATCGGCGAAGTGATGGACGTCACCGGCTGGCTCGGCGGGTATAACTTCCAGTGGGCGTGGGCAAGTGCCTGGGCGTGTGCGCAGGCGCTGGCCGATGTCCGAGGACAATAAAGTTGTACACAAAGCACTAAAGTTGTAACCATTCTCAAAAAACGACGCTAATGTTGTATACTTACTGAATGTGTGGTTATAGGGTTGGAGACTATAAAATGCACATATAGGTACGTATCAATGTCGTTTTTAGGGTACGATCATGGCTAGGGGTAGGCGTCTCAAATCCTATTTGGATTATGAAAATGCGCTAGGTGACGGCATAGGAGTGGGCTATGGCCAAAGTTATCAGCCCTGGCTTAGAGCTCAGGACGTTAAATCCCGTGGAAACCGTTCGATAGTCTTTGGCCTTAAGACGTTTCGAAACCATCATCTCCTTTCTTCTGTCGAAAGTAACTTTTTCTATCTGGCTGAGTTTAATGACTCGGTGATTGATATCCGGGAACAATTCCCACTCTTTCCTCTCCGGCTTACCCAACAAATAGCAAATCATCTACATTTTCAACATCCTATGGTGAGGGGAGTAAGAGGAGTACCTGTCGAAGTTCTGAATGTTATGACAACCGATTTTTTACTGACCTTGAGAACTCCTGAAGGCGGACTTCGATACAAAGCTATAGCAGTAAAACATAACGAGAGCATACCTGAACGCGAAGCCCAAAAACTTGAAATAGAGAGGATGTTTTGGCAGTTGATTGATGTTGAGTTTCAAATTTATGTTGGCTCGGAACTCAATAACGTCGTCGGTAAAAACATTTGCTGGGCTACTTCTGTATTAAGAGATGGTTCTGAATTTTATGATAAATATCCTCTTGATAAAATCCTATGGAAGCTTAAACCAGATGTTTATCCCATAGTAGGACTACGTGCAATGATTTCATCAATCTTTGGGGTAGATGCACAAGAAGCGATGATGTTATTGCAGGCAATGATTGGATTAAAAATGATAAATGTTGATTTATCATATCCAATACTCGAAACCGGTCTGATAAAGATAATTTCCAATGACCACTATATAGGACTGAACTCAAATGGATATTATTAGGAATTCAGTCTGGCTCTCTCAAGGCACTGATTTGCTTGCAGAGGGACTTTACCGTGTTTTGGATTTTGACAGAAAGGTCGATTTGTTAATTTTGTTTAAAATAAAATCAGAAAGAACGGGTAAGCCAATCCCTTTCTCATTTTCAATGTTTAAATATTATATTGAATCAAATAGCATAACTTGTAAAGATTATATATATCCTTCATATATGTTAGTAGATGAGAAAGAATTAACAGATAAAGACAGAGGAAGGCGAGATGAAAATTACAATATCATTAAAGATCTTGTAGATGACAGAATGTTTCTGTTCGACTATGCATTACATAAAAAGTCGCACCTTTTAATGGATTACTCAAGAAATAAAAAAATATCACAATATACTATCAGAACGCTTCTGGCGTTGTATTGGCGACATGGGCAGGATATTTATGCATTGCTACCCGCATTCTCGAACTGTGGCGCCGCTGGGAAAAGTAGAATCAAACATGAAATTAAACTTGGGAATTCCAAAAAAAACAGAGCATTACCTAATGAACGATCACGTGTTTTCATTCTTAATGAAAGAGATATAAATAATATTAGAAAATCTCTCATTACGTATCATTATAAAGTTAACGGAGATACGATAAAGAAAACATTAGAGAGACATATTGATTTGTATTTTAGGGATGAAATTAAAACAGCAAACCTAGAAAATAGAGCTCCATATGTTCCTTCTTTAAAACAATTTTCATACTGGAATAAAAAACTCTTCACTAAAGATTTCTCGATAAATAAGAAGAACACGAAAAAAGAAATAGACCTCAAAATGCGGGCGCTTTTAGGTAGTGTGGCTAATACAACTGTTTTGCCGGGTGATGTTTTCGAAATAGACTCAACTGTCGCTGATGTACATCTTATTTCGAGTTTAAACAGACGAAAAGTCATTGGGCGTCCTACTATTTATACAGTGGTGGATCGTGCAACAAGAATGATTGTTGGCCTTCATGTTTCTTTATACCATGCTTCATGGCGAGCCGCCCGACAAGCGTTAGCAAATTGCTTTATGCCAAAAAAAGAATATTGTAGATTATTTGGAATCTCTATTACTGATGATGATTGGCCTTGTTCTCACATTCCATTAACATTGATGTGTGACAACGGGGAGATGATTGGTCTTAAACCTCAGGAAGAGATGACCCCCCTGACAAAACTTGAGTTTGCGCCAGTCGGTAGAGGCGACAGAAAAAGCATTGTTGAACGCTGTTTCGGCATTCTGAATGATGAGGTTATTCATAGGCTTATTGGAACAACACGAAGGGGAAAGATTGTTAAAGGAGAGCCAACACCGCAATCCAGGGCTTGTTTAACGATTCAGGAGGTCACGTCTTTACTGATTCGGGAGATACTTGCACATAATCAGAGAACGTATGAGGAACTGGCTTATATCAATCCCTTACTGATTGAAAATGATCTCGTAATATCACCAAAAAATAGTTGGATGATAAGCTTAAAGCACGGGAGATTCAGCGCAAGAGCCGTTGGGGCCGACGAAGTGATCGCACGATTGTTAATCCCTGTGAACGCTAACATTACCGCCGGTGGGATTCAGTACAATAATCTTTTTTATGAATGTGATCCTGAAATTGCATCAGGTGTCAGAGTATTTGGAAGAACCACTTGTGAAGCAAGAATAGATGACAATTGCGTAGATTATATATATGTAAGATTTGACAAAAATAGCATTTTCAAAAAACATTACCTACTTAAGAAAAGAGATGTATTTAAAGGGAAAGCTCATCTTGATACAGATGTAATGGCTGATTGGGTAGATACTCAAAAAGAAATTAATTTATTTACTCTGGATTCGCTCAGCAATATCAATAATAAAGATGAATTTAACAGGAAAGGTAACGAAAGATTAAATGAAATATACGAATCTCGCCGGGTACATGGTAAAGATATTAAAAAGAACAGGAAAAATGAACTTGATTCATTAGGGCGAACTCATGTTGCTAATGGAAGATCTGAACCCCTACTTCCTTCATCCAGTAATGTTCTGCTTTTGCCTGGCCGGGAGGAGAAACAAAGATGGTTAAAAGGTAAGAAGAAGACTGAGGACGCAGAATAATGAACCTTATACGGCGCGTTTCAGCGATATATAAAGAACAGGAGTTACCTGAGTATCGTGGCAATCCCTTAATTGAAGCACTTCCTGAAGCGCTTACGGAAGATGAAGTACTTCTGGAAATGAGTTATTTCCCCGAAATTGACGAAAAAATCCGCTGGACTGCCCCGGCGAATGTTAGAGAGCAGTATGTCGAACGTATAAAGAAATTCCGTTGCCCTCAAACCAATCTTATCCAGGCTTATAAGATGATCTTACGGGCACTTAGGGAAAGCTATGCAGCTCGTAATCCTTTAAAAAGCGGAACAATTCAATATCTTCATTACTATGGAAATGAGCGTCCTGATATTGAGCCAGAAAGTGGATATTTTAAATCCCAGGCTGAAACTATTACGATAGTTGGAATGAGTGGTTCTGGAAAAACTACCATGATTGAGCAAGTCATGGATCATTTCCCTCAGATTATAGAACACAGCAGCTATAAAGGAGTTTTTCCCGGCTTCAGTAAGCAAATTGTATGGGTAAAGATTAATTGTCCATACAATTCAAGTGTGAGAGACCTTTGTGAAGAGATTTTACAAAATTAGATGATGCAATTGGTATTGAACGAACTACACCTGAGATTAGAAATGGTGCTCTGGCTCGCCAGATTGCACAAAGAATTAAATCATCATTTTTGGGTATCCTTGTTATTGATGAAATGCAGAGGCTTAAATTTTCAAGAACCGGGGGTGAGAGTAAGTTGATTGATTTTTTACATGAAATTGTAGATTCCATGGGGGTATCTATGGTTTTTTGTGGAAATCATCCTTTTGACGAGACGCTGACAAAGAAAATGAGAATTGCCAGGCGGGCAGAGTCTGGTGGTTACATGAAAATTAAGAATGTTAGATACGATTCACAAGACTGGCAATCGTTTATTCATTATTTATGGCCATTACAATGGACAAATGTTGAAACTCCATTAAATGATGAGTTAAACGAAAAATTATTCATTTTATCTAAAGGCAATATTGGATTGGCTCAGATGATTTATCGGGGGGCACAATTAAAGGTTATCGGTAGCGGCAATGAAATCATCACTGGCGCAGTCTTGTCGGCCTCTGTACCGGTACTCGTGAGTCATACGGAGGAATATAAGGATACTCCACTCCCGGGGGCCGCGACTGAAGATGAGGAAGCTAAATGGCTCTCTGCATCTAATGAGGGTGATGCTTCGGCTAAAATCATGGCAGAGAAGTCCCTAAAGTCTTTGATCCCTGGGGATATAGACAGGCCACAGCACAAGGAATTCGTAGGAAAAATAGACGAGGTTTTGCGCAATTTCGACGAGAAAATACTGTCTCTTGACCACGATCTTGTTATCAACAGAACAGCTGAAAAGAAAAATACCTACGATGCTCTTCAGCGTTGCGGGCTTATAAATATAGATCCACTTAATAAATTGTAATGAGGTAACAGTTCGTAACGGTCAAAGAGAGGTGTGGGAAATGAGAATGTTGCCTGTTTTGCCTGATGAATCCTTGTTCAGCCGGTTTTGTCGGACAACTACCGTGTACGGTATGTCCCCATCTTCTCTGTTAACGATCATTTTCAACAAACCTGATATGAACGTCCATCCAATTCTCAATTCAGGATTAAAGGCTATTTCTCTTCATACATCCGAAAGTGCAGATCAGCTCTGGCATGAACAGACTTTACTCCCTCTTTTTGCCTGGGCACTACCAATCAGTCGTAATGAAATTATGGATTTCAACACGACCCCTGCCAGGCTTAATCGATTGTGCCGCCTTAGTAATTTTTCACTAGGGCAGCGCACACTATTGAAGTTTTGCCCGGTTTGCGCTCGTGAAGATACTTTTCATTATGGTGTTACTTATTGGCATCTGGCGCATCAGCTTCATGGGGTTACAACCTGCCATCGGCATCCGGTAGCGCTTGAAAGCATCCATGTCCCTTCTTCACCGCACATACGTATTGGACTGATGCCTCCTGTTTCGTATACAGAACAACTTAGCAATGAGATAGACTTCGATTTTGCTAAGTTTTGTTATGAGTCCCTAAATATAATCAGAAGAAAAGATATTACACACCCCAATTACATGGATGTACTTAAAAAGTTGAATTTATTATCATTGGATGGAAATTTAAAGAAAAATGTATTCTACGCACATGTTTATGCTAAGTGCCAGTTATTTGGGGAGGGTTCATCGGGACTTATACCAACATCCCTAACTGATTATCATTACTGGGAGCCTATACTCAAAGACAAATGTTGTCAGCATCCCACAAAGCATCTTTTGCTTTGTTATTGTTTGTTAAATACTTGCTGGCCAACGTATGCAGGAAGTCGTACTAATAAAAAGAAAGAAATCTTTAAAAGTCATAAGAAATACAGTTTTCATATAGTTGAAAATAATACTAGTGTTAGCAAACTTGGGAAGGAATTTAGTCGCAGCAGATGTTACATTAAAACACTTATTTATAAAAAATACCTGAGGGCGTTTAAGCGAAACACAAAAATTAATATATTCACTGAATTGCTTATCAAGTCTATGGCTGTAAGGGGGTTTAGTCTGGCATCCATAGCTGAGAAAAACTCATTATCGGAAGGAGCTGTATCCTCTGTAATTTCATCTTGTTACGGTTTATGCTCATGGCGTAAAAAATGTAAAAAAGATTCTTTAAGACGGCGTCATAAGCAGAAAATATTAAGATTTATACATAATCAATCCGTTTCTATAACACGAAAGTTAGTCAAAGAAAGTTGTTATGCAAGTTTCTATTGGCTAAATAAACATGAATGTGACTGGCTTAATTCCTGTCTTCCTAAAACAATACGATGCTATAAAAATAAAAGAGTAGACTGGAGCGAGAGAGATATTATCTCATCATCATTAATAAATGATGTTTTATCTCAGGGGCAGTACTCGATGTCACTTACAAGTCTAGATGCTTTACTGGGAGGGCATGGCTGGCTTTTGAAATACAGAGATAAACTACCAATGACAATGATACTTCTCAGAAAAATGGAACTAATTAAATAAGAGGGAGTTATATGGTTTACGAAAATGAATTGTGGCACAGTTTTCTTCTGCGTTCACAGATAATGTATAACTTATCCAATTGCAGGAACATAATATCAAAGCATGGCGCACTAAGGTACGATGCCTTTCCTCGTTTCGAACTGATTGATATGTACAAATTGCATAGCTTGCAGGATATATATGACATTCTTGCCACTAGAAATGGTTATATACTAACTTCCAATATAGTGTCGTTATCTTCTGGTGTTTACGGGTATTTTAACGCTGTTGAAGATGCCTGTCGGAAAAATTTTCACATAACTAATTCATATCCATTGGTAAACATCTCAAACATTCGTTACTGTCACAAATGTATTGTTGAAGATATACACTCTAAAGGCATTGGTTATCTGCGTCATAGATGGTTGTTTGAATCTAAATGTGCAGTTCATAGTACCAGTTTATATGAGGTTTGTTTTGATAACTATTTGAATGCAGTGAAAGGACTTAGTGACTTAATTATAAGTGGAATAAATCCTCATGGTTATTGTTCCCTTGTGGTTGACGTTTCAAACCCTTTCAAAAATCCAGTGTATATATTACCATGTGCACGTAATAAAATTTTAAAATGGATTTCGGACAATAAAAATATGCTGATTTACTTTCTCTTTGATCTCTTCAAATGTAAGTCGCATTCAAGTTTATCTAAGGTTATCGAAGTCAAGATAATGCATGATAGATATATTTCTGCGGTGTTCAAGATGTTAAGTGAAGTTAATTTTTGTAATTTCAACTCATTTATTTCTGATATTTTTGAGGACGTAAGTTATGCCTCTATCGGACTTGATGATTATTCTGTTAATGTGCATTTTCTCAGGCTAAGGGCTGCAGATTGTAAATTTTGCCAGTTGAATGGTAAATATTTTTGCTCACTTTACAATGTAAAACTTCTTCGCTAATTTCACTTCATTTATAAAATACTAAGAAAGCTAGTTAGATAAGGTTTTATATTTTGACTGGGGCAGGAATAAATTATCACTCATAGAGTTTCCCTGGGGGTTACCACCTGTGTATGATGCCGGTTAGCAACAACGTCTAAAAGACCTGCGATCACGTGGGTCCCTCTCCAGCAAAGGGGCAAGGGGTGCTATATAACGGTGTACTGCTTACCCAATACGGCCTTGTATTTGAAAGATGCCGCATCTTGGCAGGATTCGTATTACAGCCTATAGTCTGTTAATGAGCATTACAGCCTATATGCTGTAAATCCCTGCGTTATGCTTGTTAACCCGTCGATACGGAAGGTCACTTATGAACACTCAATACGCTTTGAAGACTTTGAATCAGTTACGTCCTGTTTTAATCGGCTTTCGCAAAGCCAATGGACTGACGCAAAAAGATGTTTCTGAACGTTTGGGTATAACACAGCAAACTTATGCCCGACTAGAGGCCAACCCTGCAAGTGCGGGTTTTGAGCGTTTGTTTAGGGTGTTCAGCGTCCTTGGAGTGGAGATCGTACTTTCATCCAGGGAACCATTGTCAGATGCAAAGCCCGAATACGGAGCTATGCACAATTATTCTTCACTTCCAGCCAGGCGGGAGAAATGGTGACGCCTGGCGCTTCCCGGTCTAATTTTTCTTCAACAAGATTAACCCCTTAGCGGCCTGAAGTATCAGGTTGCGATAGAGCCTTTCATTTCTTCTGTTATGTTAAATACACCATTTTGAGCTATTTCGCTCGGCCTTAAATTATCTCTTCATTCTTCAGTGAAAATTTTATGTCGATCACATTATCGATGAATTTAGGAAATAATCCGTAAATGAAAATCTATCTTCTTTTAAATTCATCAGTGTCAGTAGCAAATATTACGCATAAAAGAATGGTTATTATTATCATTTAAATTATAAAGCTCATGAGTCAATTCCAAAAAATATAATAAGCATTGAAATCATTACCGTGATTCTGGAGTTTTAACTTTGCCATGTAACCAACCACAAGTTAGTTTCCGGTGTTTTGAGGGGCAGTAAAGTTCTGAAAGCGCGACCAGATCATAATCCCGAAATGTCGTTAAGATATTCTGAATAACGGTTATCCCTGCTTGTTGGCAGGCATTTGAAAATATATTTTGTATTCAGGTTGCAGCAAAACGCTTTCTTACACACAGGACTTCATATGCGGCTCAGAAAATTAAAACTGAAAAACTTCAGAGGCTACAGAAACTCTACTGAAATCATTATTGATGAAAGCATGACGGGTATTGTCGGTCGTAATGACTTTGGGAAATCAACGCTTCTGGAAGCGCTGGCTATTTTTTTTGAAACAGAAGGAATGAAGGCTGACAAGAATGACATGAACTGTTTCAGCCTAAGAGAAGGGGACGGCCGTTTTGAAATAGCCTGTGAATTTGATGACCTGCCCGATTTTATCATGATCGACGACAGGGTGCAGACCACGCTCGCCTCAGAACATCTGCTGAATGAGGACGGCAATTTTGAAATCGTCAAAACGTTTAAAGCAACGACCTCAGGAAAACCGGAGCAGACCTGCATCCGCTGCATCCACCCGGATGAGGAGCCCCTGAGAAATTTACTGGGCATGAAAATTTCTGAGCTCAAGGCGGTGGGAAAAGAAGTTGAAAAAAATGTGGCGGATAAACGCACTGCATCGTTATGGCGTCAGGCCATCAGGGAAGCCGCAGCCCCCTATACCTGTTCGGAAATTATGCTGGATGTCGATAAAGAGTTCGGAACCGACACAAAATCATTATGGGGTAAGATCCTCGATTTGCTGCCCACGTATGCGATTTTCAAAGCCGACAGGGAAAGCAGCGACGGGGATTCCGAAGCTAAAAACCCCTTACAGCAGGCCGTAAAAGACGCTCAGGCTGCGCTGCAGGACAAAATTACAGCGCTGGAAAATGAGATTCAGGACAGCGTCCTGGATGTCGCACAGAGAACGCTGGATAAATTACGTGAAATGGCCCCCGAACTCGCCAGTGAACTGACTCCACGATTTAAGGAGAAACCCAAGTGGACCTTCAATTTCACCCTGGACGGGGAAAATGGCATCCCCATCAATAAGCGCGGCAGCGGGATAAGGAGGCTTATCCTGTTGAATTTTTTTCGGGCTGAGGCTGAAAAGAATGTCGCGGGGACGCCCAGAAATGTGATTTATGCCATAGAGGAGCCTGAAACGTCACAGCATCCGAACTATCAGATGATGCTGATGAAAGCGTTACTGGCACTGGCAGGCCAGCCGCACCGTCAGATTATCGTCACCACCCATGTCCCGGCGCTGGCCGGATTAATCCCTGTCGAAGGCGTACGTTATGTTACCCGAAATGAGGCGGGTGAACCCGTAGTAAAAATGCCGGATGACGCAGTGCTGAAGGAAGCCACTGAAAGCCTGGGGGTGCTGCCAGAGACCGGTATGGAAAGGGCGCAGGGGATTGTTCTGGTAGAGGGAAAGTCGGATGTTACTTTCCTGAGGCATGCGGCCAGTTCATTAAAACAGTCAGGTGCGCTGCCAGCCTCTCTGGAGGACGTGAAAATAGTGCCAGTCCTCATAGGAGGGTGTGGTAGCGTCAAACACTGGGTTACATTGAATCTGGCCAAAGATCTGGGGCTTCCCTGGTGCGTATTTCTGGACTCCGATATTGGGGGAGACCCTGCACAGGTTCTGTCCATCCAGAAGCGTAAAAAAGAAGTAGAGGAGGCCGGTAAGGTATTTTTCGCTACGCGCAAACGTGAGATAGAAAACTATCTGTGCCCGGATCTTATCGAGGAAATTACTGGTGTAGCCGTCACGTTTACGGACACCTGTGACGCTAAAAAAATAATCGGCCGGGCTGTGGGAATGAAACCCGATAATGTACTAGATAAATTCTGGCCTCAGATGACATCAGAAAGAATCATCTCAAGATCAACCTATCATGACGGAACGCAGGAGAGAAGCGAGCTGGTTGAGATCCTGAGCGACATTGTATCCATGACGAGATAATGTATTAAATAAGCATCTCAGGTGCATATATTCCGGTCCTCAACAAAGGACCGGAGTACAGAGTAGTAAAAACCCGAAATTAATCGGGTTTGAATTATATAAAGATTAACCGACTCCCGCGCCCAGGAACGATGTAAAATCACGCTTGTCGTGACATTTCTACAATGTTTACTTTTGACTATCAAGCCATTTATTCATCTGCTCAATTTCACCTTTTTGAGCTTTAATGATGTCCTGCGCGAGCTTTCTCATTTTCGGATCTTTTCCGTATTTGAGCTCGGTCTCAGCCATTGCTATTGCCCCTTCATGGTGCGCTACCATGCCTTTCGCAAAAGCCTTGTCGGGATCGGACTCATTTACGGCAGCCATCATTTTGTCATGCATGTCTTTCATGCCAGCCATATATTCCTGTGACGAAGCCGAGGTAGACATATCAGTCATTTTCATTTCTGAATGTTCTGCTGAAATCGCTGGCAGGGATAACATTAATACTGCAAATAAAGTGTTTCTGGCTTTCATAAAAAATATCCTTTTAGCGTTGATGCCCGTTAACTGTAGCAGAATCTGATAAAAATGCCCCCTGTAGGGGGCAAAGATGTTGCCATATATCCGGTTACGGAAAAATCTATCAAGGAAATAAGGACAGCACAGATACTTCCCTCGCCGTCAGCCTGCACTGAGCATGCGACGATGCGCTTCGGCCATGGCCTGATGTGGGCCAGACTGACCGTTATTCATAAATTCATGGGCAACTGCAGCTCTTTCATGCTCATTCATTGCCGCTAATGACTTCGACGGCCCGGTAGGGGAAACGGTCTGACTTCCCATCATCCTCTGATGACTTTCCACCATTTTCTGGTGCGCATCCGCCGACCCGTTCGTCATGGTTTCATGAGCAATAATGGCCTGTTCATGCTGGTCCATACCGGCCATACGAGGTGCAGTCCCCTGGATCCCGACAGGAGCCGCAGCAGACTGCATCTGGTGAGCAGGTGCCTGTGCATTGTTGACCCGCTCATGGATATTCACGGTTTCAGTGGCCCAGGCCGAAGAAATTAAGCCAAAGCCCAGCAAGGATGCTAATACGATATTTTTCATGATAACTCTCCATTTCTTAATTAGTGATGTCCGGGGGAGTACAACCGGTGTTTTCAGTTCCATAACTGAAACAGGTTCGGAAGTGTTTATTTCTCCGGGAGGGGACTGGATATTCATTTCCTGGCGTCCACTGACGCCGGATATTGATAAAGCAATCCAGCCTTCCTGATAAGTTGCACTAATTATATCGAATGGCTTCTGTTTGCTGCATGACAGGCTAATGACATCTTTGTCATTTAAATCTTTATTCCCAGCACTGGGTGTCCGGAATCATTTTCTCCAGTCTGGGCACGGATAAGATAAAACGCGTTGAGTGTACGTCCGATTCCACCTGCACTCTTCCGTGATGTGCTTCCACGATTGACTTCACAATCGCAAGGCCGATGCCGCTGCCTTCTCCTTTTCGTTGTCTGGACGGATCCACCCGATAAAAACGGTCAAACAACCTTGATAAATGCTCTTCAGGGATTGGTTTCCCCGGATTTTCAATCACAAGGTCAAAAAAGCTCTCCTGCTCTCTTATTGAGACGGTGATTGCCTGTCCCTCTGGGGTATAACGCAGGGCGTTGGATAACAGATTATTGATCGCTCTTCTGAACATTTGTGGATCTCCCTCAACCAGGCAGGGCATCCCGTTAAATTTGAGCATAATATTGCGTTCTTCGGCCCAGGCTTCGAAAAACTCGAAGACTTTCATGACTTCTGCTCTGAGGTCAAACCGAACCCTGTCAGGTATCAGCTGATTATTGTCCGCCTGTGCCAGGAACAGCATGTCGCTGACCATTTTGGTCATCCGGTTATACTCTTCAAGGCTGGAATAGAGGACATCCTCAAGTTCCTTCTGCGTTCGATCCTGACTCAGAGCGATTTCAGTCTGCGTCACCAGATTGGTGATGGGTGTTCTGATCTCGTGCGCGATATCGGCAGAGAAATTGGCCTGGCGGGTAAAAACATCCTCAATCTTTCCAATCATATGATTGAACGAGATAACCAGCTGCTCCAGCTCAATGGGAACGCGTGTCGGTTCCAGCCGCGCATCAAGATTCTCGGAGGTGATGTTTTTAATGGCATTGCTGACATTACGAAGGGGCAGGTGCCCCTGACGGACAGCAATGCGAATGATCAGAACAATCAGCAGGCTTATCACGACGGCAATCGCAATCAGATTTTTTTTCAGCGCATCGAGGTAATGGAGATGGAAATTAATGGAGAGGCCAGTCAGCATGACATAGTTCTGCTGTTTGCCCTGAAATGTCGCCTGGCCAGAGGAGGCGATAATCCTGTATGTTTCCATCTTCATTTCGGACCCGGTATCCATCGGTCCCGCAGGATCCTCCACCGTCCAGAGAAAGACATCCCGTGCGCGGCTGTGCTCGCTAAAATCTGCTGAATTCACTGCCGGGCGTAGTGCCGCCCCCTGAGCTGAGCTAAAGAGCACTTCACCCCTGGGATTGAGGAGCAAAAGGGCAACGTTGCGGTAGCTGGCAATTGATTCCTTTATTTTGCTTATTTTTTTATCATCCGGATCCACCGGGGACTGCAGTATACGGTTCAGTGTGGTGCTGATTTGTTGAAGATCGCTGACATCCTGCTCGGCAAAATGATTTTCAACAGAATGCAGCATAAACCAGGTGAAGGCGATAAAAGCCAGTATCGTGGACAGGCTGATAAAAAAGGTCAGCCGCAGAGCGAGTGAGAAAGGGCGTCTGGAAGGTTTGCTATGCATCCGGGACCTCCAGCATGTAGCCCACGCCCCGGACTGTCTGGATCAGCTTTGTCCCGTAATCGTTGTCTATTTTAGCGCGGAGTCGCTTTACTGCGACATCGATCGCATTAGTGTCGCTGTCAAAATTCATGTCCCAGACCTGAGAGGCAATCAGGGAGCGGGGAAGAACCTCTCCCTGATGGCGAATGAAGAATTCCAGCAGGCTGAACTCTTTACTGGTGAGCACAATGCGGTTTCCGGCGCGACTGACTTTTCTGGATACGAGATCAATCGAGAGGTCAGCCACCTTAAACTGGCTTTCCGTGATCATCGTGTTTCCCCGCCTCAGAAGGGTTCTCACCCGGGCGAGCAGTTCGGCAAACGCAAAGGGTTTAACCAGATAATCGTCCGCACCCAGTTCCAGTCCTTTGACCCTATGTTCGATCGTGCCGAGGGCTGTCAGCAGTAAGACCGGCATACCCTTTCCGGCAGTGCGCAGCATGCGGATGATATCCCAGCCGTTCACATCAGGTAGCATGATATCCAGAATGACTAAATCATACTCGGCTGTCATGGCGAGATGATATCCGGTAAGACCATTATCAGCGTGATCCACTACGAACCCTGCCTCTGTAAGCCCTTTGCTGAGATATTCACCTGTTTTAATTTCGTCTTCGACGATCAATATTTTCATCTTGCTCCCCGGCTGGCTGCTAATGTCATTCTATTGCGCCCACGATCGTTATCAACGGATTACAGCAAAAATGACAACATTGTCATTATCCTGTCACCCGGCAAACAGAGAGCGTTAGGTAAAGTACCCCTATCAATACTCTGGACTTCATTTGAACCATTTACCAGGTCTGCCTGGACGAGAAGCGTTATGTTCAAATTAAAATTACTCAGCATTAGCACGATATTCATCCTGGCAGGCTGCGTGTCGCTTGCGCCTGAATATCAGCGGCCCGCAGCACCGGTACCCCAGCAGTTTTCACTGTCCCATAACAGCCTGACGCCAGCGGTAAATGGCTATCAGGATACGGGCTGGCGTAACTTTTTTGTCGATCCCCAGGTTACCCGGTTGATCGGTGAAGCTCTGACTAATAACCGTGATTTGAGAATGGCTGCCCTGAAGGTTGAAGAGGCCCGAGCCCAGTTCAACGTCACGGATGCAGATCGTTATCCCCAGCTGAATGCCTCATCCGGGATAACATACAGCGGTGGTCTGAAAGGTGACAAGCCGACCACACAGGAGTACGACGCGAGACTGGAGCTCAGCTATGAGCTCGATTTTTTCGGCAAACTTAAGAACATGAGTGATGCTGACCGCCAGAACTACTTTGCCAGCGAAGAAGCCCGTCGGGCCGTACACATCCTGCTGGTCTCCAACGTTTCACAGAGCTATTTCAGCCAGCAACTGGCGTACGAACAACTCCGTATTGCGCGGGAAACGCTGAAAAATTATGAACAGTCCTATGCTTTCGTTGAGCAACAGCTCGTGACCGGGAGTACGAACGTTCTGGCACTTGAACAGGCGAGAGGACAAATCGAAAGTACCCGCGCCGAAATAGCCAAACGAGAAGGCGATCTGGCTCAGGCAAACAATGCCCTGCAACTGGTGCTGGGAACGTACCGCGCACTTCCGTCAGAAAAAGGGATGAAAGGCGGGGAGATCGCACCAGTAAAATTGCCACCAAATCTATCTTCACAAATTTTGCTGCAGCGACCGGATATTATGGAAGCGGAATATCAGCTGAAAGCGGCTGATGCCAATATTGGCGCAGCGCGAGCGGCCTTTTTCCCCTCCATTACCCTGACCAGTGGTCTTTCCGCAAGCAGTACGGAGCTGTCAAGCCTGTTTACGTCAGGAAGTGGAATGTGGAATTTTATCCCTAAAATTGAAATTCCTATTTTTAATGCTGGCAGGAATAAAGCCAATCTGAAGCTGGCTGAAATTCGCCAGCAACAATCGGTGGTTAATTACGAACAAAAAATTCAGTCAGCCTTTAAGGATGTTTCCGACACGCTTGCGCTGCGCGACAGCCTTAGCCAGCAACTTGAGTCACAGCAGCGTTATCTTGATTCACTTCAGATAACTCTCCAGCGTGCCAGAGGATTATATGCAAGTGGTGCTGTCAGTTACATCGAAGTGCTGGATGCAGAACGTTCCCTCTTCGCTACGCAGCAAACCATTCTCGATCTTACCTATTCCCGACAGGTTAACGAAATTAATCTGTTTACCGCGCTCGGTGGCGGTTGGGTAGAGTAAATTTATTTAATTAATCAGGAAATTAAAAATGCGTAATTCACTTAAAGCCGTTTTATTTGGTGCCTTCTCTGTCATGTTTTCTGCCGGTCTTCATGCTGAAACACATCAGCATGGCGATATGAATGCTGCCAGTGATGCTTCGGTACAGCAGGTTATCAAGGGCACCGGTGTCGTTAAAGACATTGATATGAATAGTAAAAAGATTACCATTTCGCACGAAGCAATCCCTGCTGTGGGCTGGCCTGCAATGACCATGCGCTTCACTTTTGTTAATGCAGACGACGCTATCAATGCCCTGAAAACCGGCAACCATGTCGATTTCTCGTTTATTCAGCAGGGCAATATCTCCTTACTCAAAAGCATTAACGTTACGCAATCCTGATTATCAGTCCGGAGCGAATACATCCAGTGCGCCTGAACATTCATTAAGGGATTACTGTGAATGAATGATCGGGCGCATATGCCAGGTGTTTTGATTTTTCAGCGAGAAATTGTATGGCTTCTTTAAAGATAAAATATGCTGCAATAATTATCAGCAGCCTCATAGCAGGGGGGCTGATATCGGTTACTGCCTGGCAGTATGTAAACTCATCACAAAAAACAGTACAAACCGAACAAAAGGCACCGGAGCGAAAGGTACTTTTCTGGTATGACCCGATGAAACCGGATACCAAATTTGATAAACCCGGAAAATCTCCCTTTATGGATATGGACCTGGTGCCAAAATATGCTGATGAAAGCGGCGATAAAAGCAGTGGCGGGATCCGTATCGATCCAACGCAGGTTCAGAATCTGGGATTAAAAACGCAAAAAGTCACGCGAGGAATGCTGAATTATTCTCAGACAATCCCGGCTAATGTCAGTTACAACGAGTATCAGTTTGTCATTGTGCAGGCGCGCTCTGACGGTTTCGTCGAAAAAGTGTATCCCCTGACGATTGGCGATCATGTGAAGAAAGGCACTCCGCTTATCGATATCACCATTCCTGAATGGGTTGAGGCACAAAGTGAGTTCCTGCTGTTATCCGGTACAGGCGGTACGTCAACCCAGATAAAAGGGGTTCTGGAGCGACTTCGTCTGGCTGGTATGCCGGAAGAGGATATTCAAAGGCTGCGTTCAACCCGCACAATCCAGACCCGTTTTACCATTAAAGCACCTATTGATGGTGTCATTACTGCGTTTGACCTGCGCACCGGAATGAATATTTCGAAAGATAAAGTAGTGGCTCAGATTCAGGGGATGGACCCGGTCTGGATCAGCGCTGCAGTGCCAGAATCTATCGCATATCTGCTGAAAGATACGTCGCAGTTTGAAATTTCGGTACCGGCTTATCCGGATAAAACATTCCATGTCGAAAAATGGAACATTCTTCCCAGCGTGGATCAGACAACCCGTACGCTTCAGGTCCGTCTTCAGGTTTCTAATAAGGATGAGTTTCTCAAGCCGGGCATGAATGCCTATCTGAAACTGAATACCAAGAGCCAGGAGATGCTGCTGATACCAAGCCAGGCCGTTATCGATACCGGCAAAGAACAGCGCGTGATTACTGTTGATGATGAAGGCAAGTTTGTGCCGAAACAGATCCACGTTCTGCATGAATCACAGCAACAGTCCGGCATTGGCTCCGGCCTGAATGAAGGCGATACCGTGGTGGTCAGTGGCCTGTTCCTCATTGACTCCGAAGCCAATATTACGGGCGCGCTGGAACGTATGCGCCACCCTGAAAAAACAGAAAACAGTATGCCAGCAATGTCTGAGCAGCCTGTAAATATGCATTCAGGGCACTGAGGAGACGACGATGATTGAATGGATTATCCGGCGCTCTGTCGCCAACCGTTTCCTGGTCATGATGGGCGCACTGTTTCTCAGCATCTGGGGCACATGGACGATAATTAACACGCCGGTCGATGCGCTGCCTGACCTGTCAGATGTGCAGGTCATTATTAAAACCAGCTATCCCGGACAGGCCCCGCAGATTGTAGAAAACCAGGTCACCTATCCGCTTACCACCACCATGCTGTCCGTACCTGGCGCAAAAACCGTGCGTGGCTTTTCACAGTTCGGTGATTCGTATGTGTATGTCATTTTTGAAGACGGCACCGATCTGTACTGGGCCCGTTCGCGCGTGCTGGAATACCTGAATCAGGTTCAGGGCAAACTGCCTGCGGGTGTGAGCTCTGAAATCGGCCCGGACGCCACGGGAGTGGGCTGGATATTTGAATATGCCCTTGTCGATCGCAACGGAAAACACGACCTTTCAGAACTGCGCTCTCTGCAGGACTGGTTCCTGAAATTTGAGCTGAAAACCATCCCGAACGTGGCTGAGGTCGCTTCGGTTGGCGGCGTGGTGAAACAGTACCAGATTCAGGTCAATCCGGTAAAACTGTCCCAGTACGGTATCAGCCTGCCCGAAGTGAAACAGGCACTTGAATCGTCTAACCAGGAGGCCGGTGGCTCATCCGTTGAAATGGCCGAAGCGGAGTATATGGTCCGTGCCAGCGGTTATCTTCAGAGCATTGATGATTTTAATAACATCGTCCTGAAAACAGGTGAGAACGGCGTGCCGGTTTATCTGCGGGATGTTGCCCGCGTGCAGACCGGGCCCGAAATGAGGCGTGGTATTGCCGAGCTGAACGGCCAGGGAGAAGTCGCCGGCGGCGTGGTGATCCTGCGGTCGGGTAAAAATGCGCGCGACGTTATCACGGCAGTGAGGGATAAACTGGAGACGCTGAAGGCCAGCCTGCCGGAAGGCGTTGAAATCGTGACCACCTACGATCGCAGCCAGTTAATCGACCGGGCGATTGATAACCTCAGCTCCAAACTTCTGGAAGAGTTTATCGTGGTGGCCATCGTCTGTGCTCTGTTCCTGTGGCACGTACGTTCTGCCCTGGTGGCGATTATCTCTCTGCCGCTTGGCCTGTGTATCGCCTTTATCGTCATGCACTTCCAGGGACTGAACGCCAATATCATGTCGCTGGGAGGGATAGCGATTGCCGTCGGTGCGATGGTGGATGCCGCCATTGTGATGATTGAAAATGCGCACAAACGGCTTGAGGAGTGGGATCATCAGCATCCGGGTGAGCAGATTGACAACGCCACCCGCTGGAAGGTGATTACCGACGCCTCCGTGGAAGTGGGACCCGCGTTGTTCATTAGCCTGCTGATCATCACCCTGTCCTTTATTCCTATCTTTACCCTGGAAGGGCAGGAAGGTCGTCTGTTTGGCCCGCTGGCATTCACGAAAACGTACTCCATGGCGGGAGCGGCCGCACTGGCCATCATCGTCATTCCTATTCTGATGGGATTCTGGATCCGGGGGAAAATTCCTGCCGAGACAAGTAACCCCCTGAACCGGGTGCTGATCAAAGCGTATCATCCTTTGCTGCTGCGGGTCCTCCACTGGCCAAAAACAACCCTGCTGGTTGCGGCCTTGTCCATTTTCACGGTTATCTGGCCACTGAGTCAGGTGGGCGGTGAATTTCTGCCGAAGATTAACGAGGGCGATCTGCTGTATATGCCGTCGACCTTGCCTGGCGTCTCTCCGGCAGAAGCTGCAGCGCTCCTGCAGACAACAGACAAGTTAATCAAAAGCGTTCCTGAAGTGGCTTCTGTATTTGGCAAGACCGGTAAAGCAGAGACCGCAACGGATTCCGCGCCGCTCGAAATGGTGGAAACCACGATCCAGCTCAAACCTGAGGATCAGTGGCGTCCCGGCATGACAATTGACAAGATTATTGATGAACTCGACAGGACAGTCCGTTTACCTGGTCTGGCAAACCTCTGGGTGCCGCCTATCCGTAACCGTATTGATATGCTCTCAACCGGGATCAAAAGCCCGATAGGTATCAAAGTGTCCGGGACTGTTCTGTCCGATATCGACGCGACGGCGCAGAGTATCGAGGCGGTAGCCAAAACCGTGCCTGGCGTGGTGTCTGTCCTGGCTGAGCGACTTGAGGGCGGGCGCTACATCGATATCGATATCAACCGGGAGAAAGCCTCCCGCTACGGGATGACGGTAGGTGATGTCCAGCTGTTCGTCTCTTCAGCAATCGGAGGTGCTATGGTGGGTGAGACGGTTGAAGGGGTGGCCCGGTACCCTATTAACATTCGCTACCCGCAGGATTACCGGAACAGTCCGCAGGCGCTGAAACAGATGCCGATCCTGACCCCGATGAAGCAGCAGATCACGCTGGGCGATGTCGCGGATATTAACGTCGTTTCTGGACCAACCATGCTGAAAACCGAAAATGCCCGGCCAGCCAGCTGGATTTATGTTGATGCCCGCGGCAGGGACATGGTGTCGGTGGTTAACGACATTAAGACGGCCATCAGCGAGAAAGTGAAACTGAGACCGGGAACCAGTGTGGCATTCTCCGGACAGTTTGAACTGCTTGAGCATGCCAACAAGAAACTGAAGCTGATGGTGCCGATGACGGTGATGATCATTTTCATCCTGTTGTATCTGGCATTCCGCCGGGTTGACGAAGCCCTGCTGATCCTGATGAGCCTGCCGTTCGCCCTGGTTGGCGGAATATGGTTCCTGTACTGGCAGGGCTTCCATATGTCAGTGGCGACCGGAACCGGGTTTATCGCCCTGGCCGGGGTGGCAGCAGAGTTTGGCGTGGTCATGCTGATGTATCTGCGTCATGCCATTGAAGCGCACCCGGAATTGTCCCGTAAAGAGACGTTCACACCGGAAGGTCTTGATGAAGCCCTCTATCATGGTGCCGTACTGCGTGTCCGGCCGAAAGCCATGACCGTGGCGGTGATCATTGCGGGTCTGCTGCCAATACTCTGGGGAACCGGCGCAGGTTCAGAAGTCATGAGCCGTATTGCTGCGCCAATGATTGGTGGGATGATCACGGCTCCGCTGCTGTCCCTGTTCATTATTCCTGCCGCCTACAAATTAATCTGGCTGCGCAGACATAAAAAAAGCGTGTCATAACCCTGAAAGGGCGCCCCCAGTGGGCGTCCTTCTGCACTGATTCACCCTGACGTCAGGGTTTATATCGATAATATACAGAGGTGAGTATGAAAAAAGTGATTCTAATGGCCCTGGCTCTCGGCCTGTCACTGCCTGCAATGGCGAGTGAAAAAGTCATTGATATGTACAAATCTGAAAACTGTGGCTGTTGTTCCCTGTGGGGCAAAGCGATGGAAAAAGACGGGTTTGAAGTACGAACTCACGTCATGAATGATCAGGCGCTGTCAGCCCTGAAAGAAAAGCATGCTATTCCTGCAGGACTACGAAGTTGTCATACCGCGGTTGCCGGTAATTTGATCATTGAAGGCCATGTGCCTGCGACAACGATACATAAGGCAATGCAGTCTGGTTCGGGTATATACGGTCTCGCCACCCCCGGTATGCCAGCAGGAAGTCCTGGAATGGAGATGGGAGCCCGAAAAGAGGCTTACGATGTTATCGCATTCTCACCGGATGGAAGTAAAAAAGTCTTCCAGCGAATCGAATAGTCAGCGGAACGGCTGATAACGGGACGCCGGTAGCAGGCACTCCTGTGCCGGCGATATTCGTGGTAATCGCATCCATGACATACCCTGAAGACAGAAGATGCTTCGGTATGCATAAGGAGAGTTACTGTGAAAAATGACAATGCAGTGCAACACAACAACCAGACTGCTTCTGAGCAGACATTATCCCCGGACGAGGGCCACGTATTGCATAAGGTGAGAGATCCCGTGTGCGGGATGGCCATCCTGCCCGACAGGGCGCACAGCAGCATTCGATACCAGGACCATCAACTTTATTTCTGCTCCGCCAGCTGTGAGAGTAAATTTAAAGCCCATCCCGATCGTTATCTTACCGAAGATGCCAGTGAACATTCCCATCACCATCACCACGATCATCACGAAGTCAGCCCTGATCAGATAAAACAGCCTCACCACCAGGCGGAAAAAGAGAATTCTGAAGGTGTGTGGACATGTCCGATGCACCCGGAGATACGCCGCAGTGGTCCCGGAAGCTGTCCTGTCTGTGGAATGGCACTGGAGCCGCTCGTAGCTACGGCATCCACGGGGCCGAGTGATGAACTTCACGACATGACAAGACGCTTCTGGCTGGGGTTGTTGCTGGCGTTTCCGGTTCTGGTACTCGAAATGGGATCTCATCTGTTTCCCGACTTGAGGAATACAGTACCGCCACAGTACAACACATGGCTGCAGTTGCTTCTGGCCTCCCCTGTCGTGTTGTGGTGTGGCTGGCCATTCTTCGCCCGGGCCGGAATGTCGTTACGTAACCGCTCCCTGAATATGTTTACCCTTGTTGCAATGGGGACCGGCGTAGCCTGGGTTTACAGCGTCATTGCAACCGTCTTCCCCTCCTGGTTTCCTGCATCGTTCAGAAACATGGATGGCCTGGTGGCCGTTTATTTTGAAGCCGCAGCAGTTATTACGGTGCTTGTTCTGCTGGGACAGGTTCTTGAGCTGCGGGCACGGGAACAAACCTCAGGCGCCATTACTGCGCTTCTGAACCTTGCCCCCAAAACCGCCAGACGGCTGGATCATGACGGTCATGAAACGGATATTAATGCGGAAGATGTCCTGCCTGGCGATAAGCTCCGCATCAGACCTGGAGAGAGTATTCCGGTCGACGGTATCGTGATCGAAGGCAAAACAACCGTTGATGAATCGATGGTGACCGGGGAGTCTATGCCGGTTACCAAAACGAAGGGTGACCCTGTCATTGGGGGGACGATTAATCAGACAGGTAGTCTTATCATCCGTGCAGAGAAAGTCGGTGATGAAACGATGCTCTCACGAATTGTTCAGATGGTCGCTGATGCACAGCGTTCGCGTGCCCCCATCCAGAGAATGGCTGACAGCGTTTCAGGCTGGTTTGTTCCTCTGGTGATACTTATCGCGGTTGTTGCTTTCGTGATCTGGTCTGTCTGGGGGCCCGAGCCCAGGATGGCGCACGGTCTGATTGCGGCTGTGTCGGTCCTGATTATTGCCTGCCCCTGCGCACTGGGGCTGGCCACACCGATGTCGATAATGGTGGGGGTAGGCAAAGGAGCCCAGGCCGGGGTGTTAATCAGGAATGCCGAAGCCCTTGAACGTCTTGAAAAAGTGGACACGCTGGTTGTCGACAAAACAGGCACGCTCACGGAAGGTTCGCCTACGGTGACAGGGATTATCAGTCTCAATCCGGGTGGGGAAGCATCTCTTTTACGTGTAGCGGCCGCAGTGGAAAAAGGCTCGCAGCATCCGCTGGGTATGGCTGTAGTCCGGGCAGCCCAGCACAGGGGGATCATGATACCCGCAGTCAGTGATTTCAATGCTCCGTCGGGGAAAGGTGTTTCAGGCGATGTTGAAGGTCAACGGGTTGTTATTGGTAATGAACTGGCTATGCAGGAAAACAGTATCGTTATTGATAATCAAAAGGCCGTTGCGGATACGTTGCGGATGGAAGGCGCTACCGTTATCTATGTGGCCACAGATGGGTACCTTGCAGGCCTGATAGCTATCTCGGATCCCGTGAAAGCAACCACGCCGGATGCGCTTAAAGCTTTGCGACAGGCGGGGATCCGCATTGTTATGCTCACCGGGGATAACCAGCTTACTGCTGAAGCAGTCGCACGGAAACTGGGAATAGATGAGGTTGAAGCCGGGGTTCTGCCTGACGGCAAAAAAGCAGTGATAACCCGACTGAAAGCGTCTGGTCATGTGGTTGCGATGGCGGGGGACGGTGTAAATGATGCCCCGGCGCTGGCAGCGGCTGACGTGGGCATAGCCATGGGAACGGGTACAGATGTGGCAATTGAAAGTGCCGGAGTCACCCTTCTCAAAGGCGACTTGATGATACTGAACAGGGCCCGTCATCTGTCAGAAATCACCATGAAAAATATCCGACAGAATCTGTTTTTTGCATTTATCTACAACGCACTTGGCGTGCCTGTGGCTGCAGGCCTGCTTTATCCTGTGTATGGAATACTGCTGTCGCCAGTTATTGCGGCGGCGGCCATGGCTCTTTCCTCCGTCAGCGTCATTGTGAATGCGTTGCGTCTGAAAAGTGTCAGGCTCGGGAAATAACACTGAGTGAAGGGGCTGTTACGAACAGAAGGAGTCCAGTATGAAAAGTACCACCTATGCGCTTATTGCTGTCGCCGCGATCGCGGCATTTGCCCTCCTGCGCGAACACTGGTCACATGTGGCAGGTTACTGGCCATATCTGTTATTGCTGGTCTGCCCGCTAATGCATCTTTTCCACGGCCACGGAGGGCATGGAGATCATCAACATCAAGGAAGTGAAAACGATAAAAAAAATTAATCCGGCAGACGGGGCCGCGTCGCGGCCCCGTTATCAGTCCAGGTATCGTTCGTAGTCTCTGGCATGCGCAAAGGCATGCTGTTCAAGTTTGTTATCAGCGGGTGCCGCTGCCCGGAACGCCAGTGAGTTAACAGGATTGTTATTGATGACCAGCTCGTAATGCAGATGAGGACCGGATGAACGTCCGCTGTTACCGGATAACGCAATAGCGCCTCCCCGGGTAACCCTGGCCCCTTTAGTAACGAGTATTTTATTGAGGTGGAGATAGCGAGTTTTAACACCGGCTTTTCCTGTTACTTCAACAAAATATCCCATGGTGCTGTTGTATTCGGCCCGGGTGATTTTTCCGTCGATGACGCTGACTATTTTCGTGTTCATGGGCATGGAATAATCAATGCCATTATGGGGACTCACTTTTCCCGATACCGGGTTAAGTCTTGCAGGATTGAAAGGCGAACTGAGTCTTGCTGTGGCCGGTAACGGATAATCGAGACTGCCTTTCCCGGAAGTATCGGAAAGGTTATAGAACTTTTTATCTGATATACGATACGCCGTGTAATTAAATGAACCGGACGTAAATTTATAGGCCACGACACGTGATTTTCCCGCTTTCTTTTGCAGTACGAGTTTTAATGATTCATTTTTTTTCAAATGCCGCAGATTAAACCGGGAAGGCAAGGAGCGCTGAAGAGTAGCGATCTCGTTCGATTCCAGCCCCGAGCGGGTGGCTGAAAGGTAGGCATTTTCTTTTACGACATCGGTAGAATACATTTACTGGAATTCGCCGTTAGCATGAACACTGCGGCGTATGCTAGGGGTTTTCAGGAGGCGTGTCATCTGTCAGTTAATCGGGAGCACCGTTGATGGTCGTCATTTTTGTAACATATCTTGTTTCCCGTTTGCTCCTGAAGCTCTGGGAACTGTATGACCAGCCCGACGGTGATGATTAACGGGACTGAAACAGGTTACGGCAGAGCAATATGGGGCTCATGTCCTGCTACGTAACCCGTCAGTAAAGCCCTGCTGCGCACCTGACGCTAAGCACTAACCCGCCTGCAGTTACCTGGTCGAATACAGCCCGCGAAGCTTTCTTGCCTGCGTCTGATGTGCTTCCGCACCGGCATTATTGACCTGCTCATGCACGAGAGCGGCTTTTTCTCCGGCATTCAGTTCGTTAAAAGAAGAAGACGAGGTCTTTGAATTTGCATCACTGCCGGACAGCATTTTTTTATGTTCCTCAATCATTTTCTGATGCGCATAGGACGCGCTGTTGTTCATAAATGAATGAGCAACAATGGCCCTTTCATGTTCATTCATTTCAGAGAATGAGGGCGTGTTGTTTTTATTAACCCTGTCCGGTAAGTTTTCATGCGTCGAGGAGTTCACATGACTGACGGCTGAGGCATTATTAACAAATCGATGTGCTTCATGGGCAATATCACTGGACTGAGCAAAAGCTGCCCCACAAAATAAAGCTGTAAACGCAGTGGCCGTGATTAATATATTCATGTGTAATTACCTTCTGAGGTACATAAAAGATGTCCTTATGATCATATATAAAAATAATCAACCTGTGGGGAAGATGACGTAAATGTAATACAGCTATGTACATTACACGATTGTAATGAATTTGTTTCTTAAGGTGTGCTAGATTCATTTCATTGTAAGTGGATGAACCAGTAATTTAATTTAAATCGGTTCTCGAATTCTGTCAGTAACCATACTTTAAATAAGGGAATGCGCATGCTGTTGAAAACGTCTCGACGAACTTTCCTGAAGGGGTTAACCCTCTCTGGCGTAGCCGGAAGTCTTGGCGTATGGAGTTTCAATGCGCGTTCCAGTCTGAGCCTGCCAGTTGCCGCATCCCTGCAGGGTACTCAGTTTGACCTGACCATTGGTGAAACGGCCGTCAATATCACGGGCAGTGAGCGTCAGGCCAAAACAATCAATGGAGGCCTGCCGGGGCCCGTTCTTCGCTGGAAAGAAGGTGACACCATTACCCTGAAGGTCAAAAACCGTCTTAATGAACAGACGTCCATTCACTGGCACGGCATTATTCTTCCGGCCAATATGGATGGTGTTCCGGGGCTGAGTTTTATGGGCATAGAGCCTGATGATACCTACGTTTACACCTTTAAGGTTAAGCAGAACGGGACTTACTGGTACCACAGCCATTCCGGTCTGCAGGAACAGGAGGGGGTATACGGTGCCATTATCATCGATGCCAGGGAGCCAGAACCGTTTGCTTACGATCGTGAGCATGTGGTCATGTTGTCTGACTGGACCGATGAAAATCCTCACAGCCTGCTGAAAAAATTAAAAAAACAGTCGGATTACTACAATTTCAATAAACCAACCGTTGGCTCTTTTTTCCGCGACGTGAATACCAGGGGGCTGTCAGCCACCATTGCCGATCGGAAAATGTGGGCTGAAATGAAAATGAATCCGACTGACCTCGCGGATGTCAGTGGCTACACCTACACCTATCTCATGAACGGGCAGGCCCCGCTGAAAAACTGGACCGGACTGTTCCGTCCCGGTGAAAAGATACGCTTACGGTTTATCAACGGCTCGGCAATGACCTATTTCGATATCCGTATCCCCGGGCTGAAAATGACGGTCGTGGCTGCAGATGGCCAGTATGTAAACCCGGTTACCGTTGACGAATTCAGGATTGCCGTTGCCGAAACCTATGATGTCATTGTGGAGCCTCAGGGTGAGGCCTATACCATCTTCGCACAATCCATGGACAGGACCGGTTACGCTCGAGGGACACTGGCCACGAGAGAGGGGTTAAGTGCTGCCGTTCCCCCCCTCGATCCCCGTCCTCTGTTGACCATGGAAGATATGGGTATGGGGGGAATGGGACATGATATGGCAAGAATGGACCACAGCCAGATGGGAGGCATGGATAACAGCGGAGAGATGATGTCTATGGACGGTGCTGACCTTCCGGATAGCGGGACATCCTCCGCGCCCATGGATCACAGCAGCATGGCCGGTATGGATCATTCCCGGATGGCCGGAATGCCGGGTATGCAAAGTCATCCTGCGTCAGAAACGGATAACCCACTGGTTGATATGCAGGCGATGAGCGTCTCTCCGAAATTAAATGATCCGGGTATTGGTCTTCGAAATAACGGAAGAAAGGTTCTCACGTACGCGGATTTGAAAAGCCGCTTTGAGGATCCTGACGGACGTGAACCTGGCCGTACCATAGAACTGCATTTAACCGGCCACATGGAAAAGTTTGCCTGGTCATTTAACGGAATCAAGTTTTCAGATGCCGCACCGGTGCTGCTGAAATACGGTGAGCGGCTCAGGATCACGCTGATCAACGATACCATGATGACTCACCCCATTCACCTGCATGGTATGTGGAGCGATCTGGAAGATGAAAACGGTAATTTCATGGTTCGTAAACACACAATAGATGTTCCCCCTGGTACAAAACGCAGTTACAGAGTGACAGCAGATGCGCTTGGCCGCTGGGCGTATCACTGCCATTTGCTCTATCACATGGAAATGGGAATGTTTCGTGAAGTCCGGGTGGAGGAATGATGCGAATGAAGAGAAATTTGAAGGCCATACCTGTTCTGGTCGCCGGTTTGTTTACCTCACAGCTTTCTATTGCGGCGGGCTCCGTCTCTGCAGATCCCCACGCCGGGCACGACATGTCTGCCATGCAGATGCCAGCAGATGAGAATTTCACTGAGATGACGTCAATGGAGCCCATTGTAACTGAGAGCAGAACGCCAATTCCGCCTGTTACCGATGCCGACCGGAAGGCTGCATTCGGCAATTTACAGGGGCATGCGATTCACGACAGTGCGATTAATTATCTGGTTCTGCTGGATCAACTGGAATGGCAACGGTCGGATAACACCAACAATTTCAGCTGGAGTGTTAACAGCTGGATTGGAGGCGACACAGATCGGATTTGGCTAAAGAGTGAAGGTGAACGAAGCAATGGGGAAACGGAGGCGGCTGAAGCGCAGTTACTCTGGGGACATGCGGTTGGCCCATGGTGGGATTTGGTTGCGGGTGTCAGGCAGGATTTCAGACCTGCTTCTGCCCGGACCTGGGCTGCTGTCGGTTTTCAGGGGCTGGCACTCTATAATTTTGAGTCTGAAATTACGGGTTTTGTCAGTAATGGCGGAAAAGCAGCCCTTCGTCTGGGAGGAGAATACGACGTTTTACTGACTAACCGGCTCATACTCCAGCCATCCTATGAGGTGAATTTCTACAGTCAGGATGATGAATCGCGGGGTCGCGGCAGGGGACTGACTGACACAGAGCTGGGGCTCCGGCTGCGCTATGAAATACGCCGTGAGTTTGCACCCTATATAGGCGTTTCCTGGAATCAACTTTACGGGAAAACATCCGATATGGCGAAAAGAGAAGGTGAGAAAGACCATCAGGTAGTATTCCTGGCGGGAGCCAGAATCTGGTTTTAACGCACTGATATAAAACACTCAACTAAACAGGTAAATAAAATGTCGATTTTAAATAAAGCCATTCTTACAGGTGGCCTCGTTATGGGCGTTGCTTTCTCTGCTATGGCCCATCCGGAATTAAAAAGCTCTGTGCCACAGGCTGATTCAGCCGTAGCGGCCCCGGAAAAGATTCAGCTTAATTTCTCGGAAAATCTGACCGTGAAATTCTCAGGTGCAAAATTAACGATGACGGGTATGAAAGGCATGTCATCACATTCTCCGATGCCGGTCGCGGCAAAAGTGGCGCCAGGCGCTGACCCTAAATCGATGGTCATTATTCCGCGAGAGCCTTTACCCGCTGGCACTTATCGTGTTGACTGGCGCGCGGTTTCTTCAGATACGCACCCTATTACCGGTAATTACACCTTTACAGTGAAGTAATATTATGAACGACCTGATTATGATTGTTATTCGTTTTCTTCTTTATCTGGATTTGATGGTAATATTTGGATTGCCATTTTTTCAGATATATGGAATAAGCGGTGTCAGACATGAAACCTATAACCTGACTAATTTCAGGTCGTTTATAACCTTTGCTGTTGTTACAGGCATCATTCTTACTGGCATTAATATGCTCCTGGTATCTAATGCCATGAGTGGAGTAACTGACCTCAGAGAATTATCCATCCATGTTATCGAGATGGTGATAGAAGAAACTGATGTGGGTATTAGCTGGATTGTCAGGCTCTGTGCCCTGTTTACCACACTCGGTGCTTTGTTCCTTTACACTAATAAGAGAGTATTGTCCTGCCTGCTGATGACGATGAGTGGGGGCGTGGCGCTGGCTACACTTGCCTGGGGAGGACACGCCGTTATGCATGACGGTCTGCATTACTATCTCCATTTACTGAGCGATCTGACCCATCTCGGCGCTGCAGGTGCCTGGACAGGTGCTCTGGTTGCATTTGCTATCCTGCTGATGCGCAGAAACGAGCATAATGCACAGAGCGTCATTGTGATATCTGACTCCCTGGCAAAATTTGCCACGGCAGGAACGGTGATTGTTGTAGCCCTGATCCTGAGTGCGCTGGTCAACTATCTGTATATTGCTGAGGGTAACTTAACTCCCTTATTCAACAGTTCCTGGGGGAGGATATTGCTTGCCAAGACGGCTCTGTTTGTTCTGATGCTTCTTCTGGCTGCAGCAAACCGGTTTCACCTGGGTCCCCGGCTTGAAGTTATGGTCAGGGAAGGGAATTATGATCGCAGCGTTGCCCTGATGCGAAACAGCATCCTGACAGAATTCGTTGTTGCGATTATCATTCTGGGCGCCGTAGCGTGGCTCGGAATGCTTGCTCCGTCTCAGGTCAGCTAGGGGACAGCCAAAGCTCATGCGTGAGATTTTTACTTTCATATCAGCGAGTTGACCATGCAGCGTATTTTAATCGTTGAAGACGAACAAAAAACAGGTCGTTACCTGCAGCAGGGACTGGTTGAGGAAGGCTATCAGGCCGATCTCTTTAATAATGGCCGCGATGGTCTCGGGGCCGCGTCGAAGGGACAGTATGATTTGATAATACTGGACGTGATGCTGCCTTTCCTCGACGGGTGGCAAATCATCAGCGCACTGAGGGAGTCCGGGCACGAAGAACCGGTCCTGTTTTTAACCGCAAAGGACAACGTGCGGGACAAAGTGAAAGGACTGGAGCTTGGCGCAGATGACTACCTGATTAAGCCCTTTGATTTTACGGAGCTGGTTGCACGTGTAAGAACCCTACTGCGCCGGGCACGCTCGCAGGCCGCAACAGTCTGCACCATCGCCGATATGACCGTTGATATGGTGCGCCGGACCGTGATCCGTTCGGGGAAGAAGATCCATCTCACCGGTAAAGAATACGTTCTGCTTGAGTTGCTGCTGCAACGCACCGGAGAAGTGTTACCCAGGAGTCTTATCTCGTCCCTGGTCTGGAACATGAATTTTGACAGTGATACGAATGTGATTGATGTCGCCGTGAGACGTCTGAGAAGTAAAATTGATGATGACTTTGAGCCAAAACTGATCCATACCGTTCGCGGTGCCGGATATGTCCTGGAGATCAGAGAAGAGTGAGGTTCAAAATTTCCCTGACCACACGCCTGAGCCTGATTTTTTCTGCGGTGATGCTTACGGTATGGTGGTTATCAAGTTTTATCCTGATTAGCACCCTTAATGGCTATTTCGATAATCAGGACCGCGATTTTCTGACAGGTAAACTTCAGCTCACCGAAGAGTTTCTTAAAACAGAGACGTTCAGGAACAAAACGGATATTAAGTCATTATCAGAAAAAATAAACGATGCGATGGTGGGGCACAATGGCTTATTCATTTCTATAAAAAACATGGAAAATGAAAAAATTGTTGAACTCTATGCCAAAAATTCTGTTGTTCCAGCGGTCCTGCTTAATAAGTCGGGTGATATTCTCGACTATATGATCCAGACGGAAGAAAATAACACCGTGTACCGCAGTATCTCGCGGCGGGTTGCCGTGACGCCGGAACAGGGTAAAAGCAAACATGTCATCATTACGGTTGCCACGGATACTGGGTATCACACCCTGTTTATGGACAAACTCAGTACCTGGCTGTTCTGGTTCAATATCGGTCTGGTCTTTATTTCTGTTTTTCTGGGCTGGCTGACCACACGTATTGGTCTGAAACCGCTACGGGAAATGACCAGTCTGGCTTCCTCCATGACCGTACACAGCCTGGATCAGCGTCTAAATCCCGATCTGGCTCCGCCGGAAATCTCTGAGACCATGCAGGAGTTCAATAATATGTTTGATCGCCTGGAGGGGGCATTCCGGAAACTGTCAGATTTCTCGTCTGACATCGCGCATGAGCTGCGCACACCAGTCAGTAATCTGATGATGCAGACGCAGTTTGCACTGGCTAAGGAAAGGGATGTTTCGCATTACCGCGAAATTTTATTCGCTAACCTGGAAGAACTGAAAAGGTTGTCACGAATGACCAGTGACATGCTTTTTCTGGCACGTTCAGAGCATGGTCTGCTGCGGCTGGATAAACATGATGTGGATCTGGCAGCCGAACTGAATGAATTACGTGAGTTGTTCGAGCCCCTGGCAGACGAAACAGGAAAGACAATCACGGTTGAAGGAGAGGGCGTTGTTGCCGGAGACAGCGATATGCTCCGACGTGCTTTCAGTAACCTGCTTTCCAATGCAATCAAGTATTCTCCCGATAACACCTGTACAGCGATACACCTTGAGCGTGACAGTGACTGTGTGAACGTGATGATTACGAATACGATGTCCGGCCAGGTTCCCGCTAATCTGGAACGTTTGTTTGACCGGTTCTATCGCGCAGACTCATCAAGGTTCTACAACACGGAAGGCGCGGGGCTGGGATTATCAATTACAAGGTCGATCATTCATGCTCACGGCGGCGAGCTGTCAGCAGAACAGCAGGGGCGTGAAATTGTGTTCAAAGTGCGCCTGTTAATGGATTAATCCCGTTGTTCAGGAGAAACCTGGAAGGTGACAAAATTGTCATCATTCAGTCACGCGATAAACAGAGGCGGTTTTTTATAATTATTCATAAATCAGGAGCAGCGTGATAACACAATCACCTGGTTCCTGGAGTGATGATTAACCCGCCCTGAGATCAACTGCTTTCTCTGTTATAAGCCATTGATTGTTTGGGTATGTAAACACCGGAGACCCAACCATGAAAAAGATTCTCGTATCATTTGTTGCCATTATGGCTGCCGCTTCATCTGCCATGGCTGCAGAGACAATGAACATGCATGACCAGGTAAATAATGCACAGGCACCTGCCCACCAGATGCAGTCATCTGCTGAAAAAAGTGCAATTCAGGGAGACAGCATGACAATGATGGATATGAGCAGTCACGATCAGGCCGCAATGTCCCATGACATGATGCAAAACAGCAATTCTGCTGCCCACCAGGACATGGCTGAAATGCATAAAAAAATGATGAAAGCTAAACCCGGAGCTACCAACGAAACAGCAAAGTCATTTTCTGAAATGAGCGAGCATGAGAAGGCCGCAGCTGTACATGAGAAGGCGAATAATGGTCAGTCTTCCGTTGTTCACCAGCAGCAGGCTGATAAGCATCGCAGTCAGATCACCCAGAATTAACCCGCAGCTCCACTTGTTAGACCCTCATTTGACGCCGAAGTCACTGGCTTACGCTCCCGTCCGGGAGCGTTTTTTTTCCCATATATCAAACTTTAACTCTGAAGAGGTGGAAGTATCTGACCAACACTGTCACGTAACGCCAGATAACTACAAAAACACCTTTTTCCTCCTGTAAATTGCAGTTCCTGCAAGAACATCAAGGCATAATGTTGGAACAGCGTGTGATACACACTTAGCATCATGTTTTGTATGTGTTTTTTTTAAAACTTTACAACTTTAAAGTCTTTTTCAGGTTAAAGGATACAACTTTAATGTCTCTACACAGCCGAAAAGAACAGTTAATATTTATTTTTTTGCGTGCTGTGCCCTTAACGGGCTCGCGCTTTTTATTGTCTGCATGGTGTTTTGTATCCAAAAAAGGGTTGTGTATGTCAGCTGCTCATCTCGGTTTCCCGACGGAAACCGTTGTTGTCTTTGTAGTGATGGCCGTTGGGGCGATGTTTATCGACCTCTTTATGCACCGTCACGATAAACCTGTCTCGCTGAAAAGCGCGGCGATGTGGTCCATCTTCTGGGTCATGATGGCGATGGCGTTCGCCGGGTTCCTGTATGTCCACCACGGTGCAGAGATGGCGAGCCTGTTCCTCACCGGCTATGCGCTGGAAGAGGTGCTTTCCGTCGATAACCTGTTTGTGATGATGGCGATTTTCGCCTGGTTCGGCGTGCCGGATAAGTACCGTCACCGCGTGCTCTACTGGGGTGTGCTGGGGGCGATTGTTTTCCGCGGTATTTTCGTGGCGATCGGAACCAGCCTGCTGAGCCTGGGGCCGTACGTGGAGGTCATTTTTGCGCTGGTTGTCGGCTGGACGGCGGTGATGATGCTCAAACGCAATGAAGAGAGTGACGAAGTGGAAGATTACTCCGGCCATCTCGCGTACCGCCTGGTGAAGCGCTTCTATCCCGTCTGGCCGAAAATCAGCAGCAATGCCTTTATCCTGACCCAGAAAGAGGTGGATGCGGAGCTTGAAAAGCCGGAAAACCAGGACGTCATGGTCGGGCGCGTGAAGAAGGCGAAACGCTACGCGACGCCGCTGCTGCTTTGCGTGGCAGTGGTGGAACTTTCTGACGTGATGTTCGCATTTGACTCCGTACCGGCCATTATTGCCGTGAGCCGCGAGCCGCTGATTATCTATAGCGCCATGATGTTCGCCATTCTCGGCCTGCGTACCCTCTACTTTGTGCTGGAAGCGCTGAAGCAGTATCTGGTCCACCTTGAGAAAGCCGTGGTGTTGCTGCTGTTCTTCGTGGCGTTCAAGCTGGGGTTAAATGCCACCGATCACTTCTGGCATCACGGGTACAGCATTGGCGCGACGGCGAGCCTGTTTGTGGTCTTAGGCGTGCTGGCGCTGGGGATTATTGCGAGCGTGATGTTCCCTGGGAAACGTGAGGCCTGATGCTTTGCCTTTCTCCCTCTCCCCGTGGGAGAGGGCTGGGGTGAGGGCACCAGACCGCACCTAACCCTTAATCGGCGAATTCCGGCGCTTGCGCGGGTGGTGGAAATGCCGCCAGTGAGGATCCTGCGCCGCGGCCAGCAGCTCGTGGTCGCCGCGGGTATCTCCCCAGGCGCGCAGGTGATAGGCCTTCAGATCGCCATACACTTTTTCCAGTCTTGCGACTTTCTGGGCACAGCGGCAGTTATTGCCGGTGATGCGTCCTGTCAGCTTGCCGTCTTTCACTTCCAGCTGGGTGCCAATCAGCTTAATACCGAGCTTATCCGCCCAGGGCTGAAGCACCAGCGCCGGAGAGGCAGAACAGATCGTCACCTCCGCACCGGAATTCACCTCCGCCGCCACGGCCAGAACCCCTTCGGGGCGCATCAGCTTGTTCCAGTATTTTTCGCAAAATGCTTCCGCCTGCTGGCGCAGCCAGTGCTCATCCACTCCCGTCAGGAATGTTTTGATCAGCACTTCCTTGAGCTCATCCCGGGTCAGCTTGCGGCGAACGCAGTGCAGCGTAGGTAACGCCATGCGCACCAGGCGGCCTGCGAAGTAGCGTTTCCCAAAGGCAAAACGCAGGAAAGGGATAAAGCTATCGTGGTGCGTTAGTGTCCCATCAAAATCAAAGACAGAGAGCACGCTGGATTTAGCCACCGTCTCGTCGGCAATCATATTGGTCATAAATACGTCTTAGCTGAAATACACATTCTGCGGATCAGTTTACCTGCTTTATCTAAACAGTCCTTACATCTCCACCCTTTTTTTCACGATCTTGCGATCTAAAAGTGAGTCCATTTTTGGCCTCGATAGTCGTTGGTGAAAAAATGAACTGTCTATATTATCGCCACATCGAAAGATATTTCGGGGGAACATTGGCCCCCACGCGTAAGGAAAAATTCACTCTAAGCCACGATTTTTGATATGACGTTAAGATCGCTTATTTCAATCCTCACACTCAGTTTTGCTTCGTTTTCTGCAATGAGTTTTCAACTGCCTGCATCGATGATCTCGATGAATTCTGCGTTTGCGGAATCACCCGCGAAATCGGCGCTGTTTCATCAGGAAACGGGCCCGCTGCGCTCGCGCATTCTCGATCAATACCAGAAGTGGAAGGGAACCCAGTATCAGTGGGGCGGCACGAGCCACCGCGGCGTGGATTGCTCTGCACTGATGCAGCACCTGTTCAGCGATGCGGCGAATCTTAATTTGCCGCGCACGACCAGCGAGCAAATCCATCGCGGCGTACAGGTGGCGCAGTACCGTCTTAAGGCCGGCGACCTGGTCTTCTTCCAGACGGGGCCAAACCGCAAGCATGTCGGTGTCTACATCGGTGACAACCGGTTTATTCACGCCTCCAGCAGCCAGGGGGTGACGGTGTCAACCCTGACCGATGACTACTGGCAAGCACATTACATCACGGCCCGCCGCGTGACGGGTAGTGCGGCGTAACGGGATCAGATGATGTCATCCACCACGCCACCGTCGACGCGCAACGCTGCGCCCGAGGTGGCGGAGGCCTGAGGCGAACAGACATAAATCACCATATTGGCCACCTCTTCTACCGTGGCCGCACGCTGGATAACCGAGCTGGGGCGGTTGGCCATGACAAATTCTTTCGCCAGCTGCTCCAGCGATTTCCCGGTTTTCTCGATTTCATCTTTCATCATTTCTGCGAAACCGTCCGACAGTGTTGGCCCCGGCAGTACGCTGTTCACCGTCACGCCGCTTCCTGCTACGAACTTCGACAGCCCGCGAGCGAGCGAGAGCTGTGCCGTTTTAGTCACCCCGTAGTGGATCATATCCGCCGGAATATTGCAGGCCGATTCGGAAGAGATAAACACCACCCGTCCCCAGCCTTTTTTCACCATGCCTGGCAGCAGGGCGCGGGAAAGACGCACGCCGGACATCACGTTGGTCTGCCAGTAACGCTCCCAGGTTTCATCGTCGGTGCTATAGAAGTCCTGCGGGCCGTAAATTCCGGCGTTGTTCACCAGAATATCGACATCACTTGCGACCTTCAGCAGCGACTCAACCCCTTCTGCCGTACTGAGATCGGCAATGGCGGCACGCACCTGTACGCCGGGTACAACCTGCTGTAACTGCTGAATACCCTTGTTCACCGAGTCGATGCTGCGGCCATTCACGATCACTTCCGCGCCGCTTTCCGCCAGGCCTCTGGCAATGGCGAACCCGATACCGCCGGTTGAGGCAGTCACCAGCGCCACTTTCCCCGCAAAGTCGATTTTCATCTTCTGCTCCTTATCGTTTTAGCGTTCGGACCTTAAAGCGTAGCAGGTGGTGATGACGGCTCCTGGCTAAAAAGGCGCAGCAGGGTTTCAACCTGCTCATCCAGCGGGGCGAGGGTACGTTTCACGATCAAATGCAGCGGCGTGGCCCGGCGGACACCGTGGTTCAGCGGAAGGATTTTCAGTAAGCCTTGCTCCAGCAGGGGCTGGATGCGTTCCTCTGGCAGCCAGCCGTAGCCGACCTGAGAGACAACCGCCTCTATGGCAGCATCAATGGTGGAGAACGTCCACGACTCGCCGGCAGCCCGCGCGGCGTTCTGGCTGTCCGCAATCTGGATAAGCGGCCACGGGCGCAGCATCTCATCATTAAGCGGTGCATCAAGACAAAAGAGCGGATGCTGGTAATGCGCCACGGCGACAAAGTCGATATTCATCAGCCACTCGCCAAGCCCGGTAATGTCCTGGCGGCGGGTCAGGACCATTACGTCCGCTTCGTCGTTTATCGTGTCCGCGCGGCTATTTTCCAGCACCTCGGTAAGGCGCACCTGGGTTTGCGGATACCGTTGCTGGAATTGTCTTAAAATCGCGAACAGCCTGCGGCGGGGAAAAATACTGTCTACGATCAGATCGACTCGGGTGCGCATGCCGCTATGCAGCGTCGCGGCGCGCGTCTCAACATAAGAGAACGCTTTCAGCAGCGGTTTTACCTGATTCAGCAATAATTCTCCTGCGGGCGTGAGGACTGCCCGTCTCCCTTCCACCACCAGCAGCGCAATGCCCAGGCGCTCCTGGAGTAAAGAGAGGTTGTAACTGACGGAAGACTGGCTGCGGTGTGTCTGTTCTGCCGCTTTGGCAAAACTCCCGGCCTCGACCACTTTTTCCAGGAGTGACCACTGTTCAAGAGTTGTTTTATGCATGACATATCTAATTTTTGAATTAATTTGATTCAAACATAGCGTTATTCATTCATTTTTTGAAGGGGTACGATACGTTCATCAAAACAAAGGAGACACATCATGAGCAACTTCGACAAACATGACTTAAGCGGCTTCGTCGGCAAACATCTGGTTTATACCTACGATAACGGCTGGAACTACGAGATTTACGTCAAAAATGAAAACACCCTCGACTACCGTATTCACAGCGGCCTGGTCGGAAACCGTTGGGTAAAAGATCAGCAGGCGTATATCGTTCGCGTCGGGGAGAGCATCTATAAAATCTCCTGGACAGAGCCAACCGGTACTGACGTGAGCCTGATTGTTAACCTGGGCGACAACCTGTTCCACGGCACCATCTTCTTCCCGCGCTGGGTAATGAACAATCCGGAAAAAACCGTCTGTTTCCAGAACGATCATATTCCGCTGATGAATAGCTATCGCGATGCCGGTCCGGCATATCCCACAGAAGTGATTGATGAATTCGCGACAATCACCTTTGTGCGCGACTGTGGTCCAAATGATGACAGCGTGATTGCCTGTGCGGCCAGCGAGTTACCTGAAAACTTTCCAGAAAACTTAAAATAAGCGCGACAATTAACTAAAAAGAAAAGTTCCCGGCTATTTCATATTATTTTGAAATGGCCGGGATTTTTTTTGTTTGTTGATGTTTGGTTTAAATCATTTCCTGGCAAAACGTTGTGAAGATCACAATAAAAAATATTTAATATTAATTTAACTTGTTGTTTTTAAAGTGTCTGCTAGTAGTTCTATAACGTTATAAACGTTGTCTTAATTTTTCCCTAAGAAATGAAAGCTATTTTGATATGAGTTTATGGTTCGTTGAAATAAACGGACCGGCATTTGGTTAATATCAAAAACGTGCCATTTTTATTGCAAGGAAATTAATAATGAGTGATTTTCTGCCCTTTTCGCGACCCTCAATGGGTGCCGAAGAAATGGCGGCGGTTCAGGACGTTTTGATGTCGGGCTGGATCACCACGGGGCCTAAAAATCAGGAGCTTGAAGAGGCATTTTGTCACCTGACGGGCAATCAGCATGCGATTGCCGTCTGTTCTGCCACCGCGGGCATGCATGTCACGCTGATGGCGCTGAATATTGGCCCCGGCGATGAAGTGATCACCCCTCCCAGACCTGGGTTTCCACGCTAAATATGATCGTGTTGCTGGGTGCCACACCGGTGATGATTGATGTGGACAACGACACGTTGATGGTGACGCCTGACGCCGTTGAAGCGGCGATAACCTCGCGTACTAAAGCCATTATCCCCGTCCATTATGCTGGCGCACCGTGTGACATCGACGCGATTCATGCCATTGGCGAACGTCACGGTATTCCCGTTATTGAAGATGCTGCCCATGCCGCCGGAACCTATTACAAGAACCGCCATGTGGGCTGGAAAGGGACGGCGATTTTTTCCTTCCACGCCATTAAAAATATGACCTGTGCAGAAGGCGGTTTAGTTGTCACGGATAACGCTCAGCTTGCTGCGCGGATCCGCAGTCTGAAATTCCACGGCCTGGGGGGGATGCCTATGACCGCCAGACGCACGGTCGTGCACCGCAGGCTGAAGTGATCTCGCCGGGCTATAAATACAACCTGGCGGATATTAACGCCGCGCTGGCGCTGGTGCAGTTGGGCAAATTAAAAGAGGCCAACAAACGCCGTGAGGAAATCGCGCAACGCTACCTGCGGGAGCTGGCCGATACGCCGTTCCAGCCGCTGACCATCCCGGCATGGCCGCACGTTCACGCCTGGCACCTGTTTATTATTCGCGTTGATGAAGCCCGCTGCGGTATTTCACGCGACAACCTGATGGCGGCGCTGAAGGAGAAGGGCATCGGTACCGGCCTGCACTTCCGTGCGGCGCACACTCAAAAATACTACCGCGAGCGTTTTCCTGATGTATCGCTCCCGAATTCGGAATGGAATAGCGCACGTATTTGCTCTCTCCCTCTTTTCCCGGACATGACTCATGACGACACAACCCGCGTCATTACCGCGCTCCATCAGCTTGCAGGACATTGATATGTTCAGTGCACCACCCGTACAAAAAGTTTCCGTCGTCATTCCTGTTTATAACGAACAGGAGAGCCTGCCTGAACTGATTCGCCGCACGACGGCCGCCTGCGAGACGCTGGGCAAAGCGTATGAAATTCTGCTGGTGGACGATGGCAGTAGCGATGACTCCGCAATGATGCTGACCGATGCTGCCCAGGCTGAAGGCAGCCATATTGTTGCCGTGCTGCTGAACCGTAACTACGGCCAGCACTCGGCGATCATGGCCGGATTTAGCCACGTTACGGGCGATCTGATCATCACCCTGGACGCGGATCTGCAAAACCCGCCGGAGGAGATCCCACGCCTGGTGGCGAAAGCCGATGAAGGCTATGACGTGGTCGGCACGGTGCGTCAGAACCGTCAGGACAGCCTGTTCCGCAAGCTGGCCTCACGCACTATCAACCGTCTTATCCAACGTACGACCGGTAAAGCGATGGGCGATTACGGCTGCATGCTGCGCGCCTACCGCCGTCATATTGTCGACGCCATGCTGCATTGCCACGAGCGCAGCACGTTTATTCCGATCCTCGCTAACACGTTCGCCCGTAAGGCAACGGAAATCCCGGTCCTGCATGCCGAGCGTGAGCACGGGGAATCGAAGTACAGCTTCATGCGTCTCATCAACCTGATGTACGACCTTATCACCTGCCTGACCACCACGCCGCTGCGTCTGCTGAGCGTTTTCGGCAGCATCATCGCGCTGGCGGGGTTCGCGCTCTCCGTCCTGCTGGTGGTGCTGCGGCTGGTCTTTGGCCCGCAGTGGGCGGCTGAAGGGGTCTTCATGCTTTTTGCCGTGCTGTTTATGTTCATCGGTGCCCAGTTTGTCGGCATGGGCCTGCTCGGTGAATACATTGGCCGAATTTATAACGATGTCCGCGCACGTCCGCGCTACTTTATTCAACGTGTTGTCCGTCAGGAACACAAAGCATCTCAAGAGGAAATCCACCCATGAAAGCTGTTGTATTTGCCTATCACGATATGGGTTGCACGGGCACGCTGGCCCTGCTGGAAGCGGGCTATGACATTGCGGCAATCTTTACCCATCCGGACACGGCGGGCGAAAATCACTTTTTCAGCTCAGTGGCGCGCATCGCCGCCGAGCGGGGGATTCCGGTTTATGCCCCGGACGACGTGAACCATCCGCTGTGGGTGGAGCGCATCCGCGCGCTTGCCCCTGATGTCATCTTCTCGTTTTACTATCGCAACCTGATCTGCGACGAGATCCTCGGCCTGGCCGCAAAAGGAGCATTTAACCTTCACGGCTCACTGCTGCCAGCCTACCGTGGGCGCGCGCCGCTGAACTGGGTGCTGGTGAACGGCGAAACGGAAACGGGCGTGACCCTGCACCGGATGGTCCACCGTGCGGATGCGGGGGCCATCATTGCCCAGCACCGCGTGGCAATCGATGCGGATGAAACGGCGCTGCAGCTGCACCAGAAACTTTGCACCGTGGCACAAAGCCTGCTGCGCGACGCGCTGCCAGCTATCCTGAACGGCACCTTCAGCGAGACCGCGCAGGATGAGAGCAAAGCAAGTACCTTCGGTCGCCGCACGCCGGAGGATGGTCGTCTGGACTGGAACCAACCTGCTCGCCAGCTTCACAACCTGGTGCGTGCCGTGACCGACCCGTGGCCGGGGGCATACAGCTTTGCGGGCGTAAGCAAATTTATCGTCTGGAAATCCCGCGTGCGCGACGACATCCCGGCGGCAAAACCGGGCACCGTTGTCTCCGTCTCCCCGCTGATTGTGAGCTGCGGCGAGCAGGCGCTGGAGATTATTACCGGGCAAACCGACAGCGGTCTTTACGTGCAGGGCACGCAGCTGGCCCAGTCTCTGGGCCTGGTCGCCGGGGCGCTGATCACAAGCGCCCCGGTGGTTGCCGTTAAACGCCGCACCCGCGTGCTGATCCTCGGCGTGAACGGCTTTATCGGTAACCACCTGACTGAACGCCTGCTCAAAGACGATAACTACGAAATCTATGGCCTGGATATTGGCGCGGATGCGATCAGTCGTTTCCTCGACAACCCACGCTTCCACTTCGTGGAAGGGGATATCAGCATCCATTCCGAGTGGATTGAATACCACATTAAAAAATGTGACGTGGTACTGCCGCTGGTCGCCATCGCCACGCCTATCGAGTACACCCGTAACCCGCTGCGCGTGTTCGAGCTGGACTTCGAGGAGAACCTGAAGATCATTCGCGACTGCGTGAAATACGACAAGCGCATCATCTTCCCGTCCACCTCTGAAGTGTACGGCATGTGTACCGACAAAAACTTCGACGAAGACACCTCTAACCTGGTGGTCGGGCCGATCAACAAACAGCGCTGGATCTACTCTGTCTCCAAACAGCTGCTGGACCGCGTGATTTGGGCCTACGGTGAGAAAGAGGGGCTGCGCTTTACCCTGTTCCGTCCGTTCAACTGGATGGGCCCGCGTCTGGATAACCTGAACGCGGCGCGTATCGGTAGCTCCCGTGCGATCACCCAGCTGATCCTGAACCTGGTAGAAGGCTCACCGATTAAGCTTATCGAAGGCGGCAAACAGAAACGCTGCTTCACGGATATCAGCGACGGTATCGAAGCGCTGTTCCGCATCATCGAAAACAAAGATAACCGCTGCAACGGTCAAATCATCAACATCGGGAACCCTGACAACGAAGCGAGCATTCGCGAACTGGCTGAGATGCTGCTGGCCAGCTTTGAGCGCCATCCGCTGCGCGATAAATTCCCACCGTTTGCCGGTTTCCGCGAAGTGGAAAGCAGCAGCTACTACGGTAAAGGCTACCAGGACGTTGAGCACCGTAAGCCGAGTATTCGCAATGCGAAGCGCTGCCTGAACTGGACACCGACGGTGAAGATGGAGCAAACCATTGACGAGACGCTCGATTTCTTCCTGCGCACCGTGGAGCTGTCGGAACAGGTCTCATGAAAAAAGTCGGTTTACGCATTGATGTCGACACCTTCAGGGGAACGCGTGACGGCGTCCCCAGGCTGCTGGAACTGCTGAGCAAGCACGGTGTGCGTGCCAGCATCTTCTTCAGCGTGGGGCCTGACAACATGGGACGCCATTTATGGCGTCTGATTAAACCGGCATTTCTGTTCAAAATGCTGCGCTCACGCGCAGCATCTCTCTACGGCTGGGATATTCTGCTGGCCGGCACCGCCTGGCCCGGTAGACGCATCGGCGCGGGTAACGAAGCGGTTATCCGTGAGGCGGCGCAGCAGCATGAGGTCGGCCTGCATGCCTGGGATCACCACGCCTGGCAGGCGTGGGCAGGCGTCTGGGATATCCCGCGTCTCTCCCGTGAAATTGAGCGTGGAATGCTGGAGCTGGAGGCCATCACCGGTCAGCCCGTGCGCTGTTCCGCCGTGGCAGGATGGCGTGCGGATCAACGGGTCGTAAAGGCCAAAGAAGCCTTTGCGTTTCGCTACAACAGCGATTGCCGCGGAACCGGTCCGTTTTTGCCGCTGTTAGGCGAAAATCACTACGGTACGGTGCAAATTCCGGTCACGCTTCCCACCTGGGATGAAGTGGTCGGACGCGAGGTGAAGGCGGAAGAATTTAATCGTTATATTCTGGACCGTATGCATCGCGATACGGGTACGCCGGTGTATACCATCCATGCAGAAGTAGAGGGGATTGCGTATCAGCATGATTTCGATGCGTTGCTGACCCTGGCCGCTCAGGAGGGCATTGAATTCTGCCCGTTGAGCGAGCTGCTGCCCGACGACCTCAGCACCCTGCCTGTGGGAAAAATTGTCCGTAATGAACTGGCTGGCCGGGAAGGCTGGCTTGGCCATCAACACACCGTGAGTCCGGTCCCATGAAAACAGCCCGTTATGGCTTAGCGCTTCTCGCACTGTTTATCGTTTACTACCTCATTCCTGTCGATGTCCGCCTGCTGTGGCAGCCTGACGAAACGCGCTATGCGGAAATCAGCCGCGAAATGCTGGCATCGGGTGATTGGGTCGTCCCGCATTTTCTGGGGCTGCGTTACTTTGAAAAACCGATTGCTGGCTACTGGATCAACAGTCTCGGGCAGTTGCTGTTCGGGCACACCAACTTTGCCGTACGCGCCGGGGCGATATTCTCCACCGGGTTAACGGCGCTGCTGGTGATCTGGATGGCCTGGCGTCTCTGGCGGGATAAGCGAGTAGCCATTTTCTCCGGCCTTATCTTCCTGACCCTGTTCCTGGTGTACGGTATCGGCACGTATGCGGTGCTGGATCCTATTATCACCCTGTGGCTGGTGGCGGCGATGTGCAGCTTCTGGCTGGCCTCGCAGGCCCAAACCGTGGCCGGAAAAGCGGGTGGCTATGTGCTGCTTGGGCTGGCCTGTGGGATGGGGGTGATGACCAAAGGCTTCCTGGCGCTGGCCGTTCCGGTGATTGGCGTGCTGCCGTGGGTGATCGTCCAGAAGCGCTGGAAAGAGGTGCTGATTTTTGGCTGGCTCGCGATCCTGAGCTGCGTGCTGATTGTCCTGCCGTGGGCGCTGGCGATTGCGCATCGGGAGCCTGATTTCTGGCGTTACTTCTTCTGGGTTGAACATATTCAGCGTTTTGCCCAGAGCGACGCCCAGCATAAAGCCCCGTTCTGGTATTACCTGCCGTTCCTGCTCGCGGGCAGTCTGCCGTGGCTGGCACTGCTGCCGGGCGCGTTTCGTCTCGGCTGGAATGACAGACAAAGCGCGGGGGGAGGATTCTATCTGCTGGGCTGGGTGGTGATGCCGCTGCTGTTCTTCAGCATCGCCAAAGGCAAACTGCCGACCTACATCCTGCCCTGTTTTGCCCCGCTGGCTATCCTGATGGCGCGCTATGCCTGCCTCGCGGCGGAAAAAGGTGCGAGAGCGTTGCGCATTAACGGTGGGATTAACCTGGCGTTTGGGGTGTTCGGCGTGATTGCGGCGCTGGTGGTCTCGCCATGGGGGCTGGCTAAGCATCCGGTCTGGACGCCGGTCGAACTGTACAAAGTGTTCTGTGCAGTGGTGGCGTTCCTCCTCTGGGCCGCGGTGGGCTGGTTTACGTTCAGACAGAGTCAGCAGCGGTGGTGGCTGGCAGCCTTGTGTCCTGCAGGCCTGGCATTGCTGATTGGTTTTGCCATTCCTAACCTGGTGGTGGATTCCAAACAGCCGCAGTCGCTGGTCGATACCGTGCGCGAGCCGCTTCAGGAAAGCCGATTTGTGCTGGCCAATAACGTTGGCGTGGCCGCGGGTCTGGCGTGGGAGCTGAAGCGTAATGACATTACGCTGTTTGGTCAGAGCGGCGAACTGCGTTACGGGCTGGATTATCCCGATGTGAAAGATCGTTACGTCGACAAAGATGACTTCGCGCAGTGGCTGGCGACGCATCGTCAGCAGGGGCGTGTGTCGCTGGTGGTTCTGCTGTCAAAGCGTGACGATATCTCACGGGCGAATTTACCGCAGCCGGACAATCTCTATATCCAGGGACGGTTTGCCTTGCTGGAGTATCTGCCGAAGTGATGACCTGGACCTGGCTGGTACTGGCAAGCTTGCTCAGCTGCGCGGGGCAGTTATGCCAGAAACAGGCCACCCGTCCGGCGAAAGCCGGGCGGCGCGGCGCGCACATTATGTTGTGGCTTGGTCTGGCAGGGCTGGCGCTGGGTAGCGGAATGCTGGTCTGGCTGGTGGTGCTGCAACGCCTGCCCGTTGGCGTCGCCTATCCTATGCTGAGCCTCAACTTTGTCTGGGTAACGCTGGCGGCAAAAGTATTCTGGCGCGAACACGTTGCTGCGCACCACTGGCTGGGGGTCGGGTTTATCATCATTGGGATTATCGTGCTGGGAGGAAGCCTGTGAAAGGCGCGTTCTGGGCGTTATGCAGCGTGCTGTTAGTCAGCGCCGCACAGCTGTTGCTGCGCGATGCCATGCAGGCACTGCCGCCGGTCAGCGATGTTCTGGCGCTTATTTCCGCGCTGTGGCACTTCTCATCCGGCACGGGCGCGCTGCTGCTGGGGTTGATGGGGTATGTGGCCTCTATGGGCTGCTGGTATCTGGCGCTGCATCGCATGGCGCTCAGCAAAGCATATGCCTTGCTGAGCCTCAGTTATATTCTGGTGTGGGCCGCGGCAATCGTCCTGCCCGGCTGGGGGGAACACTTCTCCTGGCACGGGCTGGTGGGCGTCGGGTTTATTATGCTGGGTGTATTAACGATTTTTAGGCCAGCACGTCGTCAGCAGAATGGATCAGGCCGGCGCTGAGTTCGAAGGGCGTTGCGGTACAGACCGCAAGGCTCAGCGAGTCTATGCGGCAGTGGCTGACTGAATGAAACGCGCTGGCGGTACTGTCAATGCTAACCATTTGCCAGGCGTGACCGCCGCACTGTTTAACGATCGCTTCCTTTCGCGTCCAGATACGCCAGAATGCCGTAAGCTGGCGCTCTGGCGTTTCCTTTTCCAGCTCTTCATGCTCGGCGCCGCTGAAGACGGCATTAGCGAGCGTGCGCCAGTTATCCTGCGGGCGAATACGTTCCAGGGAGCAGCCCACGTTACCTTCGTCACTGATAATTAACGCAATCTCATCTCCCGAGTGGCTAAGGCTGAACCACAGCGGATAGTCGCCGGCAAAAAGGGGTTTCCCCTGTTCGTTGTGGATAATCTCCGGGAGTGGCTTCGGCGCCAACAGACGCGAAAGCAACCCGCGTCCAGCGAGCCAGCGCGCGCGATGGGCGCCTTCGGGCGCGTGTCGGGAGAGCGCTTCAGCCCAGCGGTTGGTGCTCAGCGAGGAGATTTTTCCCAGAAAAACCTGGTACATATAACGTCTGGCCTTCAGTCAAACAGAGAGTCGCAAAGTTGCGCGGCGAAACCATTACTATAATCTATTGTCCCCGATAATGGCTAACCCGACCAGCGGCTTAGCCCGGCAACCGGCTTTTGGGTCGTCCCGGCCCCAGCAGGATCGCCAGCTTGCTGCCCCCTTTGGTGGTCTCCATCCAGATTTTACATACGCTGGTCAGCGGAACCGACAGCAGCATCCCAACCGGGCCCAGCAGCCATCCCCAAATCAGTAAGGATAAAAATACCACCAGCGTCGACATGCCCAGCCGGTGCCCCATCATGCGCGGCTCGAGAATATTCCCCAGCACCATATGCACGACGAGGAACAGCGCGCCGACCAGCATACATTCATAAAATCCATTAAACAGAAACGCCTGAATCATCGGCGGCACGGCGGAGAGCACGGCGCCAATGTTGGGAACGTAGTTCAGCAGAAATGCCAGCACCCCCCACATCAGGGCGAACTGGACGCCCATCAGCATCAGCCCCAGCCAGACAATGATCCCGGTCCATACGCTCAACAGCGTTTTCAGCGCCAGATATTTGGACACGCCCTTCAGCGCGCGGTGTAAACCGGCAATATGGATTTGCGGGTTATTTAATGCAAAACGCAGCTTGTAGGGCACATGACGGACTTCGAACAGCATGAACACCACCGTCATGACCAGCAGCAAAATGCTGGCCATCGCGCCGGAAAGACCGGTCATCAGCGTGGTGGCGTAGGTCATAACTTTCTCTGAATCCATCCTGCGCAGCATCCGTTCTGGCGAGATATGCAGATTAAGAAAGGGCATCATCTCCTGCAGGGCGATGATTTTGCGCGTCAGCTCTTTATTGTACTGCGGCAGCATGGTGGAGAATTCGCTCAGCGATGCGGCCAGTACGCCGAAGAGTGCCGTCAGGCCAATCAGCATTACAATCACCACAATAGTGATGGCCACCGGGCGGCTAACGCCCCGGCGTAAAAACCAGGTCACCAGCGGATTGAGAACAATGGCAAAAAAGAGTGCCAGCAGAAGCTGGACGATAATGTCAGCGGCAGCATGAATACCCGCAAGGATAACCACCAGACAGGCGAGTTTTAATAAAATGTGGAGTCCTGCTTTATCGGGCTGGGGGGAGATCATGCGCGTTCCTTAGTAAGATGACGCATTAAGTGTAGTGCCTGGCTTCCGCTTCGTCTGGCACCGATAATCTGAAAGTCGGGGCTGATTTTCTGATGGCGTCGTGGTAATAGTGAAACACTGTTGCAAAAAATTCAGGTCTAACTCCATGCCCGAACCTGCCGCTGAACCGGCGCTGAGCGGATTGCGCCTCAATCTGCGTATTGTTTCCGTCGTCATTTTCAACTTTGCCAGTTATCTGACCATTGGTCTGCCGCTGGCGGTCTTGCCGGGCTATGTCCATGACGTAATGGGGTTTAGCGCATTCTGGGCGGGGCTGGTGATTAGCCTGCAGTATTTCGCCACGCTGTTAAGCCGGCCGCATGCCGGGCGCTACGCGGACATGTTCGGACCAAAAAGCATCGTCGTGGTGGGGTTGTGCGGCTGTTTCCTCAGTGGCCTGAGCTACCTGCTGGCGGCCACAACCAGCGCCTGGCCGCTGGTCAGTCTGACGCTCCTCTGCCTGGGCCGCGTCATCCTCGGTATTGGGCAAAGTCTGGCGGGAACCGGCTCCACGCTGTGGGGCGTGGGCGTTGTCGGCGCATCACACATTGGCCGGGTGATCTCCTGGAACGGAATTGTTACCTACGGCGCGATGGCGCTCGGTGCACCGCTCGGCGTGGCCTGTTATGCCTTTGGCGGGCTCTATGGGCTCGCCATCACCATTATGGTGGTCGCGCTTCTGGCGATTCTGTTTGCCCTGCCGCGCCCGAAAGTAAAGGCCAGCAAGGGCAAGCCACTGCCGTTTCGGGCCGTGCTGGGCCGCGTATGGCCGTACGGTATGGCACTGGCCCTGGCGACGACCGGCTTCGGCGTCATTGCGACCTTCATTACCCTGTTCTATGACGCCAAAGGCTGGGAGGGCGCGGCCTTTGCGTTAACCCTCTTTAGCGTGGCGTTTGTTGGCGCGCGCCTGCTTTTCCCGAACGGCATCAACCGTCTGGGTGGGCTGAATGTGGCGATGATCTGCTTTGCGGTCGAGATCGTCGGGCTGCTGTTGACCGGCATCGCCAGTGCACCCTGGATGGCGAAAATGGGCGTCTTCCTTGCGGGGGCCGGTTTCTCGCTGGTCTTCCCGGCGCTGGGCGTGGTGGCGGTGAAAGCGGTGCCGCAGCAGAACCAGGGAGCGGCGCTGGCGACCTATACGGTATTTATGGATATGTCGTTAGGCATTACCGGGCCGCTGGCGGGGCTGGTGATGGCCTGGGCAGGGGTACCGGTGATTTATCTTGCCGCAGCGGGTCTGGTGATAATTGCCTTGTTACTGACGTGGCGGCTAAAAAAATGGCCCCCGGTGCAAGCACCGGAGGCCACGTCATCATCGTGAAGGTTACTGGATCACGATGGTGTTAATGATGTTTTCAGCCGCCGTCTGCGCTTTCTGCTGATCTTCCGCTGGCAGGGTGATCTGCAGGGTCAGCAGTTTGTTATCCACCTTGCCCAGCACCACAGAAGAGTAAGCGGTCTGGCCTTTGGCAGAGATGATGCTGTCCAGCTGTTGCAGCGTGTGGCCTTTCAGCTCGATGGATTTATTGGTCACCACCTGCAGCTGCGGATCGCGGCCGCGCTGCTGATCTTCCAGACGTTTAGACAGGACGGCCAGGTCTTCGCTGGTGTCGTCGCCCACAATCACAATGACCGCTTTCTGACCGGTTGCGTCGGAGTAAACGTGCATGTTGTTCGCCTGGGTACCCAGCTTGCCGCTCTGGTCAGTCATATCGGCTGGCAGAGAGAAACTGAGTTTGCCATCCATCAGATTCACCGGCTGGCCGGTCGCGTTGCTCTCTGCGGATGCGCCCTGAGCAGGCGTTTTCGTGTCGCTGTTATCACAGGCTGCAAGACCCACAACCAGCAGGCCAATCCCGACATATTTAACCAGATTGCGCATTGACTTCTTCCTTTCGATAAACGGCCATAACGGCTCATTCGTCCATCTTATCACAACTGATAAAGCGAACCCTTAACCAGCCTGCAATGCCGTGATTTCAGATTTATCTGCCAGCCTTTTCAGCAGCATATTCAGCAGCACGCCGTACATTGGCAGGAAGAAGACAATGCTGATGAGGACCTTGAAGCAGTAGTCCACCAGCGCAATTTCCATCCAGTGCTCGGCCATAAAGGCATCCGGGCTGCGCCAGAAAGCGATGAAGAAGAAGGCCAGCGTATCGCTCACGTTACCGAATAGCGTGGAGGCGGTAGGCGCCATCCACCAGCGATGGTTCTGGCGCAGACGGTTAAACACGTGCACGTCAAGGATCTGCCCCAGCGCGTAGGCCATAAAGCTTGCCGCGGCGATACGGGCGACAAACAGGTTGAAGTGCGTCAGCGCCTCAACGCCCTGCCAGCTTCCCATATAAAACAGGGACGACACCACGTATGAGATGAACAGCGCCGGAAGCATGACCGCAAAAATAATGCGGCGGGCCAGCGGTGCGCCAAAAATACGCACGGTCAAATCCGTGGCGAGGAAAATAAACGGAAAACTGAACGCGCCCCAGGTGGTATGAAAACCAAAGATGGAGATGGGGAGCTGCACCAGATAGTTACTGGACGTGATCACCAGTAAATGAAAAAGCGAAAGCCAGAACAACGCTTTAACGCGCTGTGATTCAGAGAACTGCGTCATATTGTGACCTTTTTATACGTTGGGGTGAGGGAACCCAATAAAAACCGCAGCATGATACTGCTTTGGCTGGACATTGCAATGGTTGATTTTTGCGCAATCGTTAACCTGGTTTGCATTGTCCGCCACCGGGCGTAAACTACAGCCGTTTTTACCAGACCGAGAAGACCATGACCGACCTGTTTTCCAGCCCAGACCATACCCTTGATGCTCAGGGCCTTCGCTGCCCGGAGCCGGTAATGATGGTACGCAAGACCGTGCGTAACATGCAGCCCGGTGAAACGCTGCTGATTATTGCAGACGACCCGGCCACGACCCGCGATATTCCCGGGTTTTGTACCTTTATGGAGCATGAGCTTGTGGCGCAGCAGACAGAAGCGCTGCCGTACCGGTATTTGATTCGTAAGGGGTAGGTGGTCCGCCGCTGCGGTCTGATGCCCTCACCCCGGCCCTCTCCCACGGGGAGAGGGGGCAAACACTAAAAATGGCCACTGCGTGGCCATTTTGCTTTTACCTAGCCTTTCATCCACGCGCGGATCCCGTCCAGGAACATCTGCGTCGCCATCATCACCAGAATCAGCCCCATCAGGCGCTCCAGCGCGTTAACCCCTTTCTCCCCCAGCAGGCGCAAGAACAGCGACGATTGCAGCAGGATGATAAATGTCCCGCCCCAGGCGATAAGCAGGGCAATCACCAGGTGGCTCATTTGATTCGGATACTGATGTGACAGCAGCATCAGGGTGGCCAGAATGGTCGGCCCGGCGACGAGGGGAATCGCCAGCGGTACGATAAACGGCTCTTCGCCCGCGGGCAGGCCGCTGCTGCTCCCTTCGGCGCTCGGGAAAATCATCTTAATGGCAATCAGGAACAGAATAATCCCGCCGGAAATGGAGACCGTTTCTGCGCGCAGGTTCAGGAAGGCGAGGATCTTTTCTCCCGCAAACAGGAAGATAAACATCACCAGCAGGGCGATGAGCAACTCGCGGATCATGATCGCCCGGCGGCGCTTCGGCTCAGTGTGCTTCAGCACCGACATGAAGATAGGCAGGTTGCCCAGTGGATCCATTATCAGGATCAATAAAACCGCTGCGGAAATGATTTCACTCATGTAAATTATCCCTGAACATCTCTATGGTTATTATGATAATTAGCTGTATTTCTGATTGCCGGGCAATCATCGATTAATTTCGCTTGCGACTTTGGCAGCATTTTGTAATGTGAAGCATATCCCAGTTCAATACTGGCTTGCACAATCAGCACACACCCTCAGCAGGAAAAAAATGCTATGAAAAACGTTGGTTTCATCGGCTGGCGCGGTATGGTCGGCTCTGTACTCATGCAACGCATGGTTGAAGAGCGCGATTTCGACGCTATCCGCCCGGTCTTCTTCTCCACTTCCCAGCTCGGCCAGGCTGCACCGTCCTTTGGTGGTACCACAGGCACGTTGCAGGATGCTTACGATCTGGAAGCGTTGAAGGCACTTGATATTATTGTGACCTGCCAGGGCGGCGATTATACCAACGAAATCTATCCAAAGCTGCGTGAAAGCGGCTGGCAGGGCTACTGGATTGACGCGGCCTCTTCGCTGCGCATGAAAGACGATGCCATCATTATTCTCGACCCGGTTAACCAGGGCGTGATCACCGATGGCCTGAACAACGGTGTGAAAACCTTTGTCGGTGGTAACTGCACCGTCAGCCTGATGCTGATGTCCCTTGGCGGCCTGTTTGCGCAGGATCTGGTTGAATGGGTTTCCGTGGCGACCTACCAGGCCGCGTCCGGCGGCGGCGCGCGTCATATGCGCGAGCTGCTGACCCAGATGGGCCAGCTGCACCACAGCGTCGCAACCGAGCTGGCAAACCCGGCATCCGCGATCCTCGATATCGAGCGTAAAGTCACCGATCTGACCCGCAGCGGCGCGCTGCCGGTGGATAACTTTGGCGTACCGCTGGCCGGTGGCCTGATCCCGTGGATCGACAAACAGCTGGATAACGGCCAGACCCGCGAAGAGTGGAAAGGTCAGGCTGAGACCAACAAAATCCTCAATACCGCGAACACCATTCCGGTTGACGGTCTGTGCGTGCGTATCGGCGCACTGCGCTGCCACAGCCAGGCCTTCACCATTAAACTGAAAAAAGATGTGTCTATTCCGACCGTGGAAGAGCTGCTGGCCGCGCACAACCCGTGGGCGAAAGTGGTACCAAACGATCGCGATATCACCATGCGTGAGCTGACCCCGGCTGCCGTCACCGGCACGCTGACCACGCCGGTTGGCCGTCTGCGTAAGCTGAACATGGGGCCGGAGTACCTCTCCGCGTTCACCGTCGGTGACCAGCTCCTGTGGGGCGCCGCCGAACCGCTGCGCCGCATGCTACGCCAGCTGGCGTAATAATTTGTTAATGACCGGGGGTGATTTTCACCCCCTTTTTTTGCGTACTACATGGAGTAACACGCGTATGTCTTATTTTTTATCAGGAGTCATGTAGAGCGTTGGCTATGCTTTAAGGAAGAGTCATTTCTTACCTGAGGTTAGGACGGGACTGAGTGGATACCCGTCAGGTCACATTAAAGTCGTCCCAGGCGCTAAAAAAGGACGACATAAAAAACAGGATGAATACCATGTCCGATCGTGTGGATAGAGACGTGATTAATGCGCTTATTGCGGGTCATTTTGCCGACCCCTTTTCCGTGCTGGGGATGCACCGTACAGAGGCCGGGCTGGAAGTTCGGGCGTTGTTACCGGATGCGACCGAAGTGTGGGTCATTGAGCCCAAAACCGGCCGCAAGGTGGCCAATCTTGAATGCCTCGACTCGCGTGGCTTCTTCTCGGGCATCATGCCCCGTCGTAAAAACCCCTTTCGTTATCAACTCGCCGTTATCTGGCACGGCCAGCAAAACCTGATTGATGATCCTTACAGCTTCGGTCCGCTCTTAAAAGAGATGGACGCCTGGCTGCTGTCTGAAGGTACGCATCTGCGCCCTTATGAAACGCTGGGTGCTCATGCGGATACCATGGACGGCATCACCGGCACGCGTTTTGCGGTGTGGGCGCCTAACGCCCAGCGCGTCTCCGTTGTCGGGCAGTTCAACTACTGGGACGGTCGTCGCCATCCGATGCGTCTGCGCCGGGAGACGGGCATCTGGGAGCTGTTTATCCCGGGGGCGCATAACGGCCAGCTCTACAAATTCGAAATGATCGATGCTCACGGCAAGCTGCGCATTAAAGCCGACCCGTATGCTTTCGAGGCGCAGATGCGTCCGGACACGGCGTCGCTGATTTGCGGCCTGCCGGAGAAGGTGGTCCAGACGGAAGAGCGTAAACAGGCCAACCGCTTTGATGCGCCGATCTCCGTCTATGAAGTGCATCTCGGCTCCTGGCGCCGCCACACCGATAACAACTTCTGGCTGAGCTACCGGGAACTCGCCGACCAGCTGGTGCCGTACGCTAAATGGATGGGCTTTACCCACCTCGAACTGCTGCCGGTTAACGAGCATCCGTTCGACGGCAGCTGGGGCTACCAGCCAACCGGGCTGTATGCCCCAACACGCCGCTTCGGCACGCGCGATGACTTCCGCTATTTCATTAATGCCGCGCACGCCGCCGGGCTGAACGTGATCCTCGACTGGGTGCCTGGTCATTTCCCTTCTGATGACTTTGCGCTGGCAGAGTTTGACGGCACAAAACTGTACGAGCACAGCGACCCGCGCGAAGGCTATCACCAGGACTGGAACACGCTGATCTACAACTATGGTCGTCGTGAAGTCGCGAACTATCTGGTCGGTAATGCCCTGTACTGGATTGAGCGCTTCGGCATTGATGCCCTGCGCGTGGATGCGGTGGCGTCAATGATCTACCGCGACTACAGCCGCAAAGAGGGCGAGTGGATCCCGAACGAGTATGGCGGCCGCGAAAACCTGGAAGCGATTGAATTCCTGCGCAGCACTAACCGTATTATCGGTGAGCAGGTCGAGGGTGCGGTTACCATGGCGGAGGAGTCGACGGACTTTGCAGGCGTCTCCCGACCCCCGTCATCAGGCGGTCTGGGGTTCTGGTATAAGTGGAACCTGGGCTGGATGCACGACACGCTCGACTACATGAAGCTCGACCCGGTGTACCGTCAGTACCATCACGACAAGCTCACCTTCGGCTTGCTCTATAACTACACCGAAAACTTCATGCTGCCGCTGTCGCACGATGAAGTGGTGCACGGCAAAAAATCCATTCTCGACCGTATGCCGGGCGATGCGTGGCAGAAGTTTGCCAACCTGCGCGCCTACTACGGCTGGATGTTTGCCTTCCCGGGTAAAAAACTGCTGTTTATGGGCAATGAATTTGCCCAGGGGCGCGAGTGGAACCACGACTCCAGTCTCGACTGGCATTTGCTGGAAGGCGGCGACAACTGGCACCACGGCGTGCAGCGTCTGGTGCGTGACCTGAACCTGACCTATCGCCATCACAAAGCCCTCCACGAGCTGGATTTCGACCCCTACGGCTTCGAGTGGCTGGTAGTGGACGACCATGAGCGTTCGGTATTTGTCTTTGTGCGTCGTGATAAAGCCGGCAACGAAATCATCGTCGCCAGTAACTTCACGCCGGTACCGCGCGAACACTACCGCTTTGGCATTAACCAGCCGGGGAAATGGCGCGAAATTCTGAATACCGATTCCATGCACTACCACGGCAGCAACGCCGGTAACGGCGGGCTGGTGCAGAGCGACGCCATCGAAAGCCACGGGCGGCCAAACTCCCTGAGCCTGACGCTGCCGCCGCTTGGCACCATCTGGCTGATGCGGGAGGGTGAATGACGCAGCTTACGGCAGGTCATCCCGAACCGCTCGGCGCGCGTTTTGACGGTAAGGGCGTGAACTTCACGCTCTTTTCCGCTCACGCGGAGCGGGTGGAACTTTGTGTATTTGACGGGGAAGGTAACGAGCACCGTTACGATTTACCGTCTCGCACAGGGGATATCTGGCACGGGTACCTGTCCGGCGGGCGTCCGGGGATGCATTACGGTTTTCGCGTACACGGTCCGTGGCAACCGGCTCAGGGGCACTGGTTTAACCCGGCGAAGCTGTTGATTGACCCGTGCGCGCACCGCGTCGATGGCGAGTTTAAAGACGACCCGCTGTTTCACGTCGGCTACGGTGAGCCCGACCACCGCGACAGCGCGGCGGTCGTGCCCAAAAGCGTGGTGGTGAACGACCTCTACGACTGGGAAGACGATGCTCCGCCGCGCACGCCGTGGGGCAACACCGTGATTTATGAAGCGCATGTCAAAGGGCTGACCTGGCTGCACCCGTCGATCCCCAACGCGATGCGCGGCACCTATCAGGCACTCGGCCATCCGACGATGATTGCCTATCTGAAACACCTCGGTATCACCGCGCTGGAACTGCTCCCCGTCGCCCATTTCGCCAATGAACCCCGCCTGCAGCGGCTGGGGCTGAGCAACTACTGGGGCTACAACCCTCTGGCGATGTTTGCCCTTGAACCCCGCTACGCCGCCCATCCGGAGACGGCGCGGGACGAGTTTCGTGATGCGGTGAAGGCGCTGCACGCGGCGGGCATTGAGGTCATTCTGGACGTGGTGCTGAACCACAGCGCTGAAAGCGATCTCGACGGCCCGACGCTCTCCATGCGCGGAATTGATAACCGTAGCTATTATTGGATCAGAGAGGATGGCGATTACGAGAACTGGACCGGCTGCGGTAACACCCTCAACCTCAGCCATCCGGCGGTCACGCATTTTGCTTATGAATGCCTGAAATACTGGGTTGAGACGTTCCACGTCGACGGTTTTCGTTTCGACCTGGCGCCCGTCATGGGACGCACGCCGGCATTCAGCCAGCAGGCTCCTCTGTTTGAGGCCATCAAAAATTGCCCGGTGCTCTCGCAGGTGAAACTGATCGCCGAGCCGTGGGACATCGGTGAGGGCGGCTATCAGGTGGGGAATTTCCCGCCGCTGTTTGCCGAGTGGAACGACCATTATCGCGATGCCATGCGCCGCTTCTGGCTGGCGCGCGATCTGTCACTGGGGGAGTTCGCCGGGCGCTTTGCCGCCTCCAGCGATCTCTTCAGGCGCGACGGCAAACGGCCGTCGGCCACCATTAATCTGGTGACGGCGCACGACGGTTTTACGCTGCGCGACTGCGTTTGTTTCAATCAGAAACACAATGAAGCGAACGGCGAAGAGAATCGCGATGGCACTAACAATAACCATAGCTTTAATCATGGTATAGAAGGATTAGGCGGGAGCCTGGACGTGATTGAGCGGCGTCGCGCCAGCGTTCATGCGCTGCTGACGACGCTTTTGTTATCGCAGGGCACGCCGATGCTGCTGGCGGGCGATGAGCAGGGCCACAGTCAGCACGGCAACAATAACGCCTATTGCCAGGACAATACCCTGACCTGGCTCGACTGGGGTGAGGCGAACAGTGGACTGACCCATTTCACCGCAGCGCTGATCCACCTTCGCCAGCAGATCCCCGCGCTCACCGCCGATCGCTGGTGGGAAGAGGGCGACGGCAACGTTCGCTGGCTGAATAAAGACGCGCAACCGTTGAGTGCGCAAGAGTGGCAACACGGCATCACCTGTCTGCAAATCCTGCTGTCGGATAAGTGGCTGGTGACGCTGAACGCGACGGATGACGTCGCAGAGATTGTTTTACCTGACGGGGAATGGCGCGCTGTTCCCCCCTTTGCCGGAGCGGATAATCCGGTAGTAATGGCTGTCTGGCACGGGCCTGCGCACGGAGTGTGCGTATTCCAAAGATGATAAAAAAGGAGTTAGTCATGGTTAGATTAGAGAAGAACGATCCCTTAATGTTGGCACGCCAGCTACCATTAAAAACGGTTGCCCTGATACTTGCGGGCGGGCGTGGTACCCGTCTGAAAGATTTGACCATCAAGCGCGCCAAGCCGGCCGTTCACTTTGGTGGTAAGTTCCGCATCATCGACTTTGCGCTCTCCAACTGCCTGAACTCAGGCATTCGCCGTATTGGCGTCATTACGCAGTATCAGTCGCACACGCTGGTTCAGCATATTCAGCGCGGCTGGTCATTCTTCAGTGAAGAGATGAACGAGTTTGTCGATCTCCTTCCTGCTCAGCAACGTGTTCACGGCGAGAACTGGTATCGCGGGACGGCGGATGCGGTGACGCAGAACCTCGACATCATTCGTCGCTATAACGCGGAATACATTGTGATCCTCGCCGGGGATCACATCTACAAGCAAGATTACTCCCACATGCTCATCGACCACGTCGAAAAAGGGGCGCGCTGCACCGTGGCGTGTCTGCCGGTGCCCGTTGCCGAGGCGACGGCATTTGGCGTGATGCACGTGGACGCCGACGATAAAATCATCGACTTCGTCGAAAAACCGGCGAACCCGCCAACCATGCCGGGCGATGACACCAAATCCCTCGCCAGCATGGGGATCTATGTCTTTGATGCAGATTATCTTTATGAGCTGCTGGAAGACGACGACAAAGACGAAAACTCCAGCCACGACTTTGGTAAAGACATCATCCCGAAAATCACCAAAGCTGGCATGGCGTATGCACATCCTTTCCCGCTGTCCTGCGTGCAGTCAGACCCGAATGCCGAGCCTTACTGGCGCGATGTGGGCACGCTGGAAGCGTACTGGAAAGCGAACCTCGATCTGGCCTCAGTCACGCCTGAGCTGGATATGTACGACCAGAACTGGCCGATTCGTACCCACATGGAATCCTTGCCGCCGGCCAAATTCGTGCAGGACCGCTCCGGCAGCCACGGTATGACGCTGAACTCGCTGGTCTCTGGCGGGTGCATTATCTCCGGTTCGGTGGTGGTGCAGTCCGTGCTGTTCCCGCGCGTGCGGATAAATTCATTCTGTAATATCGATTCGGCGGTCTTATTGCCGGATGTCTGGGTAGGGCGTTCGTGTCGTCTGCGTCGTTGCGTGATCGACCGCGCCTGCGTCATCCCTGAGGGGATGGTCATCGGTGAAAACGCGGAAGAAGACGCGCGTCGTTTCTACCGTTCGGAAGAGGGGATCGTGTTAGTCACACGGGAAATGTTGCGGAAGCTGCAGATCAAACAGGAGCGATGATGCAGGTTTTACACGTATGTTCTGAGATGTTCCCGTTGTTAAAAACGGGCGGTCTGGCGGATGTTCTTGGTGCATTACCGGCGGCACAAATCGCCGGAGGCGTGGATACCCGAGTCCTGCTGCCTGCCTTCCCGGATATCCGGCGCGGCATTCCTGATGCAAAGGTTGTGACCCGCCGTGAGACGTTTGCCGGACGCATCACCCTGCTGTTTGGACATTACAATGGCGTAGGGATTTACCTGATCGACGCGCCACACTTATACGACCGACCGGGCAGCCCGTATCATGATACGAACCTGTTCGCCTATACCGACAACGTGCTGCGCTTTGCGCTGCTCGGCTGGGTCGGGGCAGAAATGGCGACGGGGCTTGATCCGTTCTGGCGTCCGGATGTGGTGCACGCGCACGACTGGCATGCCGGGCTGGCTCCGGCGTATCTCGCCGCGCGCGGTCACCCGGCAAAATCGGTCTTTACGGTGCATAACCTCGCCTATCAGGGGATGTACTACGCGCATCATATGAATGACATCGATCTGCCATGGTCGTTCTTTAACATGCACGGGCTGGAGTTTAAGGGGCAGATTTCGTTCCTGAAGGCGGGGCTGTACTACGCCGATCACATCACGGCGGTCAGCCCAACCTATGCGCGAGAAATCACCCAGCCGGAGTTTGGCTACGGCATGGAAGGGCTACTGCAACAGCGCCATCGGGAAGGCCGCCTGTCGGGCATTCTGAACGGCGTGGATGAACAGATCTGGAGTCCGGAAACCGATCTCTTGCTGGCGGCACGCTATGGTCGCGATTCCGTGGAAGACAAAGCGGAAAACAAACGCCAGCTGCAGATTGCAATGGGGCTGAAGGTCAACGACAAAGTGCCGCTCTTCGCGGTGGTGAGCCGCCTGACCAGCCAGAAAGGGCTGGACCTGGTGCTGGAGGCGCTGCCCGGCTTGCTCGAGCAGGGCGGACAGCTGGCGCTGCTCGGCGCAGGCGACCCGGTGCTGCAGGAAGGTTTCCTCGCGGCGGCAGCGGAACATCCGGGGCAGGTGGGCGTGCAGATTGGTTACCACGAGGCATTTTCGCACCGCATTATGGGCGGCGCAGACGTCATTCTGGTGCCAAGCCGCTTCGAGCCCTGCGGCCTGACGCAGCTCTATGGCCTGAAATACGGCACCCTGCCGCTGGTACGCCGTACGGGCGGGCTGGCGGATACGGTGTCCGATAGCTCACTGGAAAACCTGGCGGACGGTATCGCCAGCGGGTTTGTTTTTGAAGACAGTAATGCCTGGTCGCTGCTTCGGGCGATTCGGCGTGCTTTCGTCTTGTGGTCCCGTCCGTCGCTGTGGCGTTACGTACAACGTCAGGCGATGTCCATGGACTTTAGCTGGCACGTTGCGGCGCAGTCGTACCGCGATCTTTATCAACGCTTGATGTAACGAGGCGAAGTTACTGATATGAATGCTCCATTTAGCTACTCTTCACCCACGCTCAGCGTTGAGGCGTTAAAGCACTCCATCGCCTATAAGCTGATGTTCACCATCGGGAAAGATCCGGTCATCGCCAACAAACACGAGTGGCTGAACGCCACTCTGTTTGCGGTGCGCGACCGTTTAGTTGAACGCTGGCTGCGATCAAACCGCGCCCAGCTCTCGCAGGAAACGCGTCAGGTTTACTACCTGTCGATGGAATTTTTGATTGGCCGCACGCTCTCCAACGCGCTGCTGTCGCTCGGCATTTACGACGACGTTAAAACCGCCCTCGAAGAGATGGGGCTGGATTTAGAAGAGCTGATTGACGAAGAGAACGACCCGGGCCTCGGCAACGGCGGCCTGGGGCGTCTTGCCGCCTGCTTCCTCGACTCGCTGGCGACCCTGGCGCTGCCGGGACGCGGTTACGGCATTCGCTACGACTACGGCATGTTCAAGCAGAACATCGTCGACGGGCGTCAGAAAGAGTCGCCGGACTACTGGCTGGAGTATGGCAACCCGTGGGAGTTCAAGCGTCACAATACCCGCTACAAGGTGCGCTTTGGCGGGCGTATTCAGCAGGAAGGTAAAAAATCCCGCTGGGTGGAGACCGAAGAGATCCTGGCCGTGGCCTACGACCAGATCATCCCCGGGTATGACACCGATGCCACCAACACGCTGCGCCTGTGGAGCGCCCAGGCCAGTAGCGAGATTAACCTCGGTAAATTCAATCAGGGTGACTATTTCGCCGCGGTGGAAGATAAAAACCACTCTGAAAACGTGTCCCGCGTCCTCTATCCGGATGACTCAACCTACTCCGGCCGCGAGCTGCGCCTGCGCCAGGAGTATTTCCTCGTCTCGGCGACGATTCAGGATATCCTCAGCCGCCATCACCAGCTGCACAAAACCTACGCCAATCTGGCGGAGAAAACCGCGATTCACCTCAACGACACGCACCCGGTGCTCTCTATTCCAGAGCTGATGCGTTTGCTTATCGACGAGCATAAGTTCAGCTGGGATGAGGCATTCGAAGTGACCTGCCAGGTGTTCTCGTACACCAACCACACGCTGATGAGCGAAGCGCTGGAAACCTGGCCGGTGGATATGCTCGGCAAAATCCTGCCGCGCCACCTGCAGATTATCTTCGAGATTAACGACTACTTCCTCAAGACGCTGCAGGAGCAGTACCCGAACGATACCGGCCTGCTGAGCCGGGCGTCGATCATTGATGAATCCAACGGTCGTCGCGTACGCATGGCCTGGCTGGCGGTAGTGATCAGCCACAAGGTAAACGGCGTGTCTGAGCTCCACTCAAACCTGATGGTGCAGTCGCTGTTTGCGGATTTCGCGAAGATCTTCCCGACGCGTTTCTGTAACGTGACCAACGGCGTCACGCCGCGTCGCTGGCTGGCGCTGGCGAACCAGCCGCTTTCTGACGTGCTGGATCAGAACATTGGCCGCACCTGGCGCACCGACCTGAGCCAACTGAGCGAGCTGGAACAGCACATTGATTTCCCGACGGTGAACAAAGCCGTGCGCGAAGCCAAGCTGCTGAACAAAAAGCGTTTGTCGGTTTACCTTGCGCTGCATCTGAACGTGGTCGCCAACCCGAAAGCGTTGTTTGACGTGCAGATCAAACGTATTCACGAGTACAAGCGTCAGCTGATGAACGTGCTGCATGTGATTACCCACTACAACCGGATTAAGGCCGACCCGACGGCCGAGTGGGTGCCGCGCGTGAAAATCTTCGCCGGTAAAGCCGCTTCCGCCTATTACATGGCGAAGCACATTATCCATCTCATCAACGATGTGGCGAAGGTCGTCAACCTGGATCCGGATATTGGCGACAAGCTGAAGGTGGTGTTCATCCCGAACTACAGCGTAAGCCTGGCGCAGCTGATCATCCCGGCGGCGGATCTCTCTGAGCAGATTTCGACGGCGGGTACGGAAGCCTCCGGGACCAGTAACATGAAGTTTGCCCTCAACGGTGCGCTGACCATTGGCACCCTGGACGGGGCGAACGTTGAGATGCTGGAGCACGTAGGGGCTGAGAACATCTTTATCTTCGGGAACACCACGGAAGAAGTGGAGGCGCTGCGCAGAAAAGGCTACTCGCCGCGTGAGTTCTATGAAAAAGATGAAGAGTTACGTCAGGTACTGACGCAGATCGCGACCGGTGTATTCAGCCCGGACGAGCCGGGCCGCTATCGCGATCTGGTGGATTCGCTGATTAACTTTGGCGATCACTACCAGGTGCTGGCGGATTATCGCAGCTACGTGGACTCTCAGGATAAGGTGGACGAACTGTACCGTCAGCAGGAGAAGTGGACCAGCGCTGCGATGCATAACATCGCCAATATGGGGTATTTCTCGTCCGACAGGACCATCAAGGAGTATGCCGAGACGATCTGGCATATTGATCCGGTGAGGCTGTAAAAACATAGCCGGGTGGCGGCTTCGCCTTACCCGGCCTACTCGATCCCGTAGGCCCGGTAAGCGTAGCGCCACCGGGCTTTTTTACATCAAGACGCTAACGACAGCTCACGCTTTCCCGCATGCTGCTGCAGCCACTGCGCCACACGCGACTGCTGTTCGGCATTCAGCCACATCCCTTCTTTGGTACGGCGCCAGATGGCGTCGTCGAGGCGGCGAACCCACTCGTGCTCGACCAGGTAACGCAGCTCGGCTTCGTACAGCTCGTGACCGAAATGCTCGCCCAGATCCGCAATGTCCTTCGCATCACCGAGGAACAGCTCGGTATTGCTGCCGTAGGTGCGGGCGTAGTGGCGCGCCATGCCTTCGGTAATGAACGGGAAGCGACGGCGCAGCTTCGCGGCATAATCGTCGCGGTTGTCGCCGATATCACCGCCGGGCAGTACCGCGCCTTTGGTCCATGCCGGGCCAATGCCCTTATAGTACGGGGCCAGTTTTTCCAGCGCGTGCTCCGCCAGCTTGCGGTAGGTGGTGAGCTTGCCGCCAAACACCGACAGCAGCGGCGCCTGGCCGTCTACGTCGTGAATATCGAGCGTATAGTCGCGGGTGATGGCCTGCGGTGAGTCAGACTCGTCATCGCACAGCGGACGCACGCCGGAGTAAGTCCAGACCACGTCATCGCGGGACAGCTGTTTCTTAAAGTGTGCGTTATACACTTTAAGGAGGTAGTTCACTTCGCTCTCGTCGATCTCAACGTTTTTCGGATCCCCTTTGTACTCCACGTCGGTGGTGCCGATGATCGAGAATTCGTCCATCCACGGGATCACAAACACGATGCGCTTATCTTCGTTCTGCAGAATGTACGCTTGTTTTTGCGTGTGTACGCGCGGCACCACAATATGGCTGCCCTTGATCAGGCGGATGCCGTACGGCGAAGGCAGATGCATGCCGTCGTCGAAGAACTGCTTCACCCACGGACCGGTGGCGTTCACCAGACCGCGCGCTTTCCAGCTGAATTTCTCGCCGGTATCAATGTCTTCTGCTTCGACGATCCACAGGCCGTTTTCACGACGCGCGGCGGTAGCGCGGGTACGGGTTTTCACCTCTCCACCTTTCTTCTCCACCATCTGCGCATTCGCCAGCACCAGGCGTGCATCGTCCACCCAGCAGTCGGAATATTCGAAACCGCGCACGATTTCAGGCTTCAGGACCGATTCTGAGCCAAAACGCAAACCGTTCGAACCCGGCAGGCTGGTGCGTTTACCCAGATGATCGTACATAAACAGACCAATTCGGATCATCCACGCCGGACGCAGGTGCGGGCGATGGGGCAGACGGAAACGCATCGGGATCGCCAGATGCGGCGCCATTTTTAGCAGCACTTCACGTTCGGCCAGTGCTTCACTGACCAGGCGGAATTCGTAGTGTTCCAGGTAGCGCAGGCCACCGTGGATCAGCTTGGAGCTGGCGGACGACGTCGCGCAGGCGAGATCGTTAGCTTCCAGCATCAGCACGGATAAACCGCGTCCTGCGGCATCGACCGCAATACCGGCACCGTTGATGCCACCGCCTATCACAATCAGATCTTTGGTTTCCATAACACCCTCATGCACTTTCGTTAAAGCTCAAAAATGTTCGATATCGCTCATAATAGCAAAGGAACGCGCTTTTGGTAACATCAAAAAAACAATTTAGAGTGATATGGATAACATAATGGCGTTTACCCGCCGCCAGGACGTACACTACGGGGTAAAATAGTGCGGTCTGATGCCCTCACCCCAGCCCTCTCCCACGGGGAGAGGGGGATCCGTTTCCCTCTCCCTCCGGGAGAGGGTAGGGTGAGGGGGAAAACCGCACCACACCCGAATATAAGATGAGAACACCATGGATCAGTTTGAATGTATTAACGTAGAAGAAGCCCATCAGAAGATGCACCAGGGAACGGCGGTGCTGGTGGATATCCGCGATCCGCAGAGTTTTGCTATGGGCCATACGCCGGGCGCGTTCCATCTCACCAATGACACGCTGGGCGCGTTTATGCGCGATAACGACTTCGATACGCCGGTGATGGTGATGTGTTACCACGGCAACAGCAGCAAAGGCGCGGCGCAGTATCTGCTTCAGCAGGGCTACGACGCGGTGTACAGCGTCGACGGCGGCTTCGATGCCTGGCATCGTCATTTCCCGGCAGAAGTGGAATACGCGTTTGAGCGCTAATCCCGCTATACTGTTCCCTTTTGTGTGGAAATAAGCGACCGCTGCCCATGTTGATGATCACCTCTTTTACCAATCCGCGCGTCGCCCAGGCGTTTGTCGACTATATGGCAACGCAGGGCGTTATTCTGACCATTCAGCAACATACGCAGACCGATGTCTGGCTGGCCGATGAGAGCCAGGCCGGGCGGGTAAACGAGGAGCTGGCGCGTTTTCTTGAGAATCCTGGCGACCCGCGCTATCTGGCGGCAAGCTGGCAATCCGGCCAGACGGGCAGCGGATTGCATTACAGTCGTTTCCCTTTTCTTGCCACGATTCGCGAGCGCGCAGGGCCGTTTACGCTGCTGCTGATGGCCGCCTGTATTATCGTCTTCATTATCATGAACGTGGTGGGCGACCAGAGCGTGATGATCGCCCTGGCGTGGCCGTATGACCCCTCTCTGGAGTTTGACGTCTGGCGCTACTTCACTCATGCGCTGATGCACTTCTCAGTGATGCATATTCTCTTCAACCTGCTGTGGTGGTGGTATCTCGGCGGGATTGTCGAGAAGCGACTCGGCAGCGGTAAGCTGATCGTAATCACCGTGATTAGCGCCCTGTTGAGCGGCTACGTGCAGCATAAATTCAGCGGCCCGTGGTTCGGTGGTCTGTCGGGCGTCGTCTACGCCCTGATGGGCTATGTCTGGCTTCGCGGAGAGCGCGACCCGGAAAGCGGCATCTATTTACAACGCGGATTAATAGCCTTTGCGTTAATATGGCTAATTGCCGGATGGTTTGATCTGTTTGGTATGTCTATCGCCAATGGTGCGCACGTCACTGGCCTGGCTGTCGGGCTGGCAATGGCGCTTGCCGACACGCTCCATGCGCGAAAACGAACATAATTCTCAGGGATAATTGATGAAACAAACACAACGTCATGACGCCATTATCGAACTGGTCAAAAAACAGGGATACGTCAGCACCGAAGAGCTGGTCGAGCAGTTTGCCGTCAGCCCGCAAACGATCCGTCGTGACCTGAACGATCTGGCCGATCAGAACCGTATTTTGCGCCACCACGGCGGGGCGGCGCTGCCGTCCAGCTCGGTCAACACCTCCTGGCATGACCGTAAAGCCACGCAGACGGCGGAAAAAGAACGCATAGCCCGTAAAGTGGCGAGCCAAATCCCAAACGGGGCGACGCTGTTTATTGACATCGGCACCACGCCGGAAGCGGTTGCTCACGCGCTGCTGGATCACGAGAACCTACGCGTGGTCACTAACAACCTGAACGTCGCCAACACTCTGATGCAGAAAGACGATTTCCGGATCATCCTCGCCGGTGGTGAACTGCGCAGCCGCGACGGGGGCATTATCGGTGAAGCGACGCTCGACTTTATCTCTCAGTTCCGCCTCGACTTCGGCATTCTGGGGATCAGCGGTATCGACAGCGACGGCTCGCTGCTGGAGTTTGATTACCACGAGGTGCGCACCAAGCGCGCGATTATTGAAAATTCACGCCACGTGATGCTGGTGGTGGATCATTCGAAGTTTGGCCGTAACGCGATGGTGAACATGGGCAGCATCAGCATTGTGGATGCGGTCTACACCGACGCGATGCCGCCAGCGGGCGTGATGCAGGTGATTAAAGATAATAATTTGCAGTTAGAATTGTGCTAGGAATTGTGTCGGGTGGCGCTGCGCTTACCCGACCTACAAATTGTTCTCCCTCTCCCTGTGGGAGAGGGCCGGGGTGAGGGCATCAGGCCGCACAAAACCTAAACGCCATACCCCATCATCTTCAAGAGCTGCTGCGCATGCTGTACCGCATCCTGACGATGCGCCACACCCAGCTTCTGATACAGATTACGAATGTGCGTTTTGATGGTGGTCGCCGCCACCGCCAGCTCACCGGCAATCTGCTCGTTGCTGTAGCCGGAATAGATCAGCCCCAGCACCTGCCATTCCCGCTGGGTGAGCGGGCTGGTGCGAATAAGCTCCGGCACTTCCGGATGGTTCAGCAGACGTTCAACGAAGTTCTCATCAAAATGCGCAAATTTGTGGCGATGATGCTGGTTAATCTCGCGCAGAATACGCTGAGCACGATGCTGATCCAGCTCCGGCAGGGTATTCAGCTGAATCAGCTGGCGCAGCTGTTGCGCCATCACTTCACCTTCAATCACAAAGTGGCTGATAAACCCGGTACGGTTCGCCAGCTGCAGCGCTTCCAGCAGCACGCGCTGGGCGTCATTTTTGCGTCCCGCCTGCCAGTAAAGCTGGTTAAGCAGCAGCAGGTTGCGGTTCAGATCGCTCATCAGGCGCAGGCTACGGGCGTTTTCGTTTAACTCTTCCAGTACGATCTCGGCAGGCTCGAAGTCACCCAGCAGGATCTGCACGCGGGCGATGTTGCGCCACTGGCTTTGCAGGAAGTGGTTATTGGCAAACTCTGGTTTTGGCGTATGACGCAGCCAGTTGGCGGCGGATTTTTTATCCCCCGTCATCTGCCAGTAAATCACCCGGACCTTATCGGCGTTTGACACCCAGTCGCTGTGGTACTGGCCGTTGCCGAGCAGGTTTTCCAGACGGTTAAGGTGATTGCGGGCGTTATCGAGATCGCCGCGCGCCAGCGAGCACTGCACCAGCAGCGCCAGGCACTGCAACTGCTGCTGCGGCTGGAAGCCAGAGAGCACGTTCACACCCTGACGGGCGCAGCTTTCTGCTTCATCGAGGCGTGACCATGCCCACAGCAGCTGAGCGCGAATGCGCAACAGGAACTCGTGCATCGGCAGCTGTTCCAGATGCTGTTCACGAATCAGCTGGAACGCTTTTTCCTGATTTTCCCAGGCAGCCTGCAGGAACCCCTGAGCGAATAAAATTTCACTTTGCTGAATCAGACTCCACAGGGCGTAGTGCCACACATCATGGCGGCGCGCCATCTGCTCGGTTTGCTGCATCAGGGAAAGGGAGCGCGTCAGCTCGCCCTTGCAGTGCAGTACTTCCCCGTGTACGGAGGTCGCCACGATGCGGCTGTAGAAATTAGCCAGCGGCAGTTCATCCAGCGCGACCATCGCCAGCCGTTCCGCTTCGTCCGGATCGCCGTCGTTAATTGCGACCTGCGCCCGCAGGGCGTTAAATTCGCCGTGCAGGGTAGTATCCATTTCACTTTCCATCTCCTGCTCGGCACGCGCCAGCAGGGTATTGACCTCACTGTAGCGGTGCTGGCTTTGCATCAGCCAGGCCTGCAGCAGAACCAGACGCGGGTTCTCCAGCAGGCTCTCCCACGGCAGGGCTTTCAGCGACTCTTCCAGCAGCGTCAGTTCGCTGTGGTTAAACAGCCCCCACGCGTGGTTGAGCAGAATATCGCGCAGCATACTGGCGTCACCGGCAGCCAGCGCGTGGTGAATGGCCTCGCTCGGGAAGCCTTGCGCCATCCAGCTTTCAGCGGCGGCGCGATGGATTTCCGGCAGTTCTGTGGCAAGCTCCCACTGACAGCGCTGGCGCAGGAAGCTACCAAACAAGGGATGGTAGCTGAACCACTCGCCGGGATCGTCCATGCGTGTCAGGAACAGGCCCTGACGTTCAATCTCTTCCAGTTGTAACTGGCCGTTTTCACAGCCGGTAACGCGCACGATCAGCGCGTCGTTCATCGAACGCAGCAGGGAGCTTTTCAGCAGGAAATGACGGGTTGAAGGATCAACGCTGTCCAGCACCTCGTCCACCAGATAATCAGAGAGATGGCTGGCGTTGATACCGGCCAGACGCCGTGCCGACTGGTGTGTCGGGCTGTTGTTTTGCCGCGCAGAGAGGGCAATCAGCTGCAACGCCGTGGCCCAGCCCGCGACGTCATCGCACAGGCGGCTGCTTTCAGCGGCCTCAATCGGCGAGGTCAGGCGACAGTCGAAGAACTGTTTCGCTTCCTGATGGGTAAAGGCCAACTGCTGGCTGCCAATCTCCAGCAGCTGATCGCGCACGCGCAGGTTGGCAATGCCCAGCTGCGGCAGGTTGCGCGACAGCACCACCAGGGTCAGGTTTTCCGGTTGATGGCGCAGGAAGAAACGCATCGACTCGTGGATAACCGGATTTGAAATCAGATGATAATCATCAATTACCACATAAAGCGGACGATGCCATTCAGCCAGTTCAATGAACAGCTGAGAGAAAAGGGAGGACAGGCTGGCGTACTGGCGCTTTTGCACCATCACCTCACTGGCGACGCAGTGTCCATTCGTGGCCTGTTGAATGGCAGCAATCAGATAGCTGGCAAAACGCTCTTGCTGGTTATCGCCCTCATCAAGGGAGTACCAGCCAAGATCGCTCTTACCTGCGGCCCATTGCGAAATGAGCGTTGTTTTTCCATAACCTGCAGGGCTCGTAACCAGCGCCAGTCGGAAATTATGCGCGCCGGAAAGTTTAGCCAGCAGACGCTCGCGGACCACTGTATGGTCGAGACGAACCGGGCGACTTAATTTAGACGGAATCAACATAGGTTTCACTTCACTGTGGGGAACGAGAGATTTTATTTTTTTTGCGCTTCGTAATTAATAGCTATAAGGTCGGACAGATAGAGAACTATTGCAAGTTATGTCTGGATTTGGTGGCTCTGAATTTGCACTCTGTCACAAAACATTCAGGCAGATGATGGAACTTTCCTGAAAGGGCTGTGACGCCGCGCCAGTGCTGGCTTGTATGGTTCTCTTGCGGTTATGCTGAAACTGGTTTCAGAAAGGGATAGTGACGCCAAATTTAATAAAGTCCGGGTAAAGTTCAGTGAGCTTAATAATCTCCTTAGATATGACCCAATTGCAGAAATATTATTCTACGTAAGTAATCATTTCAGCGCGGATTAATTTCATCCGAAACTGCATTTCATTTCTTTGACATTCTTCCCGGTGACGTTTTCCTCTTCCGGGCACACTCAGGCTATGCTCTGAGAGTGGCCTCGATCACACTTTTATGCTCATCCCCGCTACTCCTCCCTGTCTAATCCCCCACAGGATGAGGAAGAGGTGAAATGAGCCAGGCACACTAGCGCCAACTTGTGTTTTCTTTCTAAAGGATGCCGATCCCCTATGTCACAGCCTACCTTCAACAAAGCTCAATTCCAGGCTGCCCTGACGCGTCAGTGGCAGCGTTTTGGCCTTCATGCTGCAAACGAGATGACGCCTCACCAGTGGTGGCAGGCGGTGAGCGGGGCGCTCGCAGAGCAGCTGGATGCTCAACCCGTGGCGAAGCCCGTCAAAGGCCAGCGTCACGTCAACTATATCTCGATGGAATTCCTGATTGGCCGCCTGACGGGCAACAATCTGCTGAACCTTGGCTGGTATCAGGAGGTGGGTGATGTGCTGAAAGCGCACGACATCAACCTGACTGACCTGCTGGAAGAAGAGATTGACCCGGCTCTCGGTAACGGTGGTCTGGGTCGCCTGGCGGCCTGCTTCCTTGACTCCATGGCAACGGTTGGCCAGTCCGCCATTGGCTATGGCCTCAACTATCAGTATGGCCTGTTCCGTCAGTCGTTCGCTGATGGTCACCAGATGGAAGCGCCAGATGACTGGCACCGCAATACCTACCCGTGGTTCCGCCACAATGCGCAGCTGGACGTGCAGGTCGGCATCGGCGGGAAAGTCACAAAGCAAGGCCTCTGGGAACCGGCTTTCACCATCACCGGTGAAGCCTGGGATCTGCCGGTGCTTGGCTACCGTAACGGCGTGGCACAGCCGCTGCGCCTGTGGCAGGCGAAGCACGCTCATCCGTTCAACCTGACCAAATTCAACGACGGCGATTTCCTGCGTGCCGAGCAGCAGGGTATCGACGCCGAGAAGCTGACCAAAGTCCTCTACCCGAACGACAACCATCTGGCGGGTAAAAAGCTGCGTCTGATGCAGCAGTATTTCCAGTGCGCCTGCTCCGTGGCGGACATTCTGCGCCGTCATCACCTGGCGGGTCGCAAGCTGGCACAGCTGCCGGACTTCGAAGTGATTCAGCTCAACGACACGCACCCGACCATCGCCATTCCTGAACTGCTGCGCGTGCTGATCGACGAGCATCAGCTGAGCTGGGATGACGCCTGGGCGATTACCAGCCGCACCTTCGCCTACACCAACCACACCCTGATGCCGGAAGCGCTGGAGTGCTGGGATGAGAAGCTGGTGAAAGCGCTGCTGCCGCGCCATATGCAGATCATCAACAAGATTAACGATCGGTTTAAAACCCTGGTGGATAAAACCTGGCCGGGCAATAAAGCGGTCTGGGCGAAGCTGGCAGTGGTTCACGAGAAGCAGGTTCGCATGGCGAACATGTGCGTGGTGAGCGGCTTTGCGGTGAACGGCGTAGCGGCCCTGCACTCGGATCTGGTCGTCAAAGATCTGTTCCCGGAATATCACCAGCTGTGGCCGACCAAATTCCACAACGTGACCAACGGCATCACGCCGCGTCGCTGGATCAAGCAGTGCAACCCGCTGCTGGCCGGTCTGCTGGATAAGACCCTGAAGAAAGAGTGGGCCAACGACCTGGACCAGCTCATCAACCTGGAAAAATACGCGGATGACGCGAAGTTCCGCGAGCAGTACCGTGCCATCAAGCTGGAGAACAAAGTTCGTCTGGCGGCGTTTGTGAAAGCGCGCACCGGGATTGAGATCAACCCGAATGCCATTTTCGATATCCAGATCAAGCGCCTGCATGAGTACAAACGTCAGCACCTTAACCTGCTGCACATCCTGGCGCTGTATAAAGAGATCCGCGAGAACCCGCAGGCCGACCGCGTGCCGCGCGTGTTCCTGTTCGGTGCGAAAGCGGCACCGGGCTACTACCTGGCGAAAAATATCATCCTCGCCATTAATAAAGTGGCGGCGGCGATCAACAACGATCCGAAGGTGGGCGACAAGCTGAAGGTGGTGTTCCTGCCGGATTACTGCGTCTCGGCGGCTGAAATGCTGATCCCGGCGGCGGATATTTCCGAGCAGATCTCGACCGCAGGGAAAGAGGCCTCCGGCACCGGTAACATGAAGCTGGCGCTGAACGGTGCGCTGACCGTTGGCACGCTGGACGGTGCGAACGTCGAAATCGCTGAGCAGGTCGGTGAAGAGAATATCTTCATCTTCGGTCATACCGTGGAAGAGGTGAAAGCCATCAAGGCCAAAGGCTACGACCCGGTGAAATGGCGTAAGAAAGACAAAGTGCTGGATGCGGTGCTGAAAGAGCTGGAGAGCGGTAAATACAGCGACGGTGACAAGCACGCGTTTGACCAGATGCTGCACAGCATGGACAAGCATGGCGGTGACCCGTATCTGGTGATGGCCGATTTCACTGCCTATGTGGACGCGCAAAAGCAGGTCGACGTGCTGTATCGCGACCAGGACGCGTGGACCCGGGCATGCATTCTGAACACGGCGCGCTGCGGTATGTTCAGCTCTGACCGCTCAATCCGTGATTATCAGGCTCGTATCTGGCAGGCAAAACGCTAAGGAAGCGCGATGGAGAGTAAACGTCTGGACAGTGCCGCGCAGGCGGCGGGAATTAGCCTCAGTTACATCAATGCGCACGGCAAACCGCAGTCTATTGGTGCGGACACCAAAAGACGTTTGCTGAATGCCATGCACAAAGCCGACGCGAAAGCGTCGGCACTACCGGTGCCAAACGTAAAGGTCTTTACTGCGGGCAAAAAAATGTCGCTGACGGTGGAGGGGCGCGGCGAGTTTAGCTGGCTGCTCACCACCGAAGAGGGGCATCAGCATAAAGGCCACGCCACCGGCGGCAAAGCGTTTAACCTTCCGGCGAAACTGCCGGAGGGCTATCACAGCCTGACGCTCACCCAGGACGAGCAGCGTTTTCACTGCCGGGTGATCGTCGCGCCAAAACGCTGCTATGAGCCGCAGACGCTGCTCGAAGGCAAAAAGCTGTGGGGCGCCTGCGTGCAGCTCTACACGCTGCGTTCCGACAGCAACTGGGGCATCGGCGATTTTGGCGATCTGAAGAATATGCTGGCCTCCGTGGGTGAGCGCGGCGGCGCGTTCATCGGCCTCAACCCGATCCACGCGCTCTATCCGGCGAACCCGGAAAGCGCCAGCCCGTACAGCCCGTCCTCCCGTCGCTGGCTGAACGTCATTTATATCGACGTTAACGCGTTGGATGATTTTAAAAACAGTAAAGACGCGCAGGCGTGGTGGAAGCTTGAGACCACGAAGCAGATGCTGAAACAGGCCCGCGAAGCGGACTGGGTCGATTATGCTACTGTGACCGCGCTAAAAATGGCGGCGCTGCGTCTGGCCTGGAAAGGCTTTGCTAAGCGCGATGACGATCAGATGGCGGCCTTCCGCCAGTTTGTGGCGCAGGAAGGCGAAAGTCTCTACTGGCAGGCGGCATTCGATGCGCTGCACGCGCATCAGGTGAAAGAGGACGAAATGCGCTGGGGCTGGCCGGTCTGGCCGGAAGTGTACCAGTCCGTGGACACCCCGGAAGTCAAAGCCTTCTGTAAAACGCATGCCGACGAGGTGGACTTCTATCTGTGGCTGCAGTGGCTGGCCTACAGCCAGTTTGCCGCCTGCTGGCAGGTAAGCCAGGGCTATAACATGCCGATCGGCCTGTATCGCGACCTGGCCGTCGGTGTGGCAGAAGGTGGCGCGGAAACCTGGTGTGACCGTGAGCTTTACTGCCTGAAAGCGTCCGTCGGTGCGCCGCCGGATATCCTTGGGCCGCTCGGTCAGAACTGGGGCTTGCCGCCGATGGATCCGCACGTGATGGCGGCGCGCGCGTACGAGCCGTTTATCGACCTGCTGCGTGCGAACATGCAAAACTGTGGCGCGCTGCGTATTGACCACGTCATGTCCGTACTGCGCCTGTGGTGGATCCCTTACGGCGAAACGGCCGATCACGGCGCGTACGTCCAGTATCCGGTAGACGATCTGCTGTCGATCCTGGCCCTGGAGAGTAAGCGTCACCAGTGTATGGTGATCGGGGAAGATCTCGGTACCGTGCCGGTGGAAATTGTCAGCAAGCTCCGCGACAGCGGCGTGTACTCCTATAAAGTGCTCTATTTTGAAAACGACCATGAGAAAACCTTCCGCGCGCCGAAAGCGTATCCAGAACAGTCAATGGCAGTCGCGACGACGCATGATCTTCCTACGCTCAGAGGCTACTGGGAAAGCGGCGATCTGACGCTCGGGAAAACGCTGGGTCTCTATCCTGATGAAGAGGTTCTGCGTGGGCTGTATCAGGATCGCGAGCTGGCGAAGCAGGGGCTGCTGGATGCGCTGCATAAGCATGGCTGCCTGCCGAAGCGCGCCGGTCACAAGGCGTCGCTGATGGCGATGACGCCAACGCTCAACCGCGGTTTGCAGCGCTATATTGCCGACAGCAACAGCGCTCTGCTTGGCCTTCAGCCGGAAGACTGGATTGATATGGCGGAGCCGGTGAACATCCCGGGCACCAGCTATCAGTACAAGAACTGGCGTCGCAAATTGTCCACAACGCTTGAGAAGATGTTTGCCGATGACGGGGTGAACAGGCTGATTAAGGATTTGGATAAGCGGCGAAAAGCGGCTGCTAAGAAGTGATAAAAAACCCGCCAGTGGCGGGTTTTTTATTGCCCGGTGGCGCTACGCTTACCGGGCCTACATGGAGCCAGTAGGTCGGGTAAGGCGAAGCCGCCACCCGACTTATGACATCAAACCACCATATTCAACAGCAGCACCCCAACCAGGCCACACACCGAAATAATGGTTTCCAGCGCGGACCAGGACTTGATGGTTTCACCGATGGTCAGGTTGAAGTACTCCTTAAACAGCCAGAAGCCCGGGTCGTTCACGTGAGAGAAAATCACGCTACCGGAACCGACCGCGATAACCATCAGCTCAGGACTGACGCCCGTGGTGGCAATCAGCGGCGCAACGATACCGCCTGCAGTAATCGCAGCAACGGTTGCAGAACCCAGCGCAATACGCAGAACCGCGGCAATAGACCAGGCCATCAGGAGCGGCGACACGTTGGTTTCATGCATCATCGCAGCGATGTATTTGTCCACGCCGCTGTCAACCAGCACCTGCTTGAACGCACCGCCACCGCCGATGATCAGGAGCATCATGGCAATAATTTTGATGGAAGAGGTCAATGTGTCGTTGATCTGATCCATTGAACGACCCCGGTTCAGACCGAAGGTGAACATCGCGATCAGGACGGCAATCAGCGTAGCCATGACCGGATCGCCCAGGAACTCTGCCACGCCCAGGAACGCATGACCTTTCGGCAGGATCATCTCTGCCACGGCGCGCATCGCCATCAGGATCACCGGTACCAGTGAGGTCCAGACGCTGACGCCAAAGCCAGGCATCTCTTCTTCGGTGAAGGTTTTCGCGCTGTACAGACCTTCCGGAATTGGCTTATCGATACCTTTCAGGAAGCGGGCATATACCGGGCCTGCCAGAATCACGGTCGGGATTGCCAGAATCGTACCGAACAGCAGGGTTTTACCCATATCGGCGTGGAAGATGGTGGCGATTGCCGTTGGGCCCGGGTGAGGTGGCAGGAAGCCGTGGGTCACGGACAGCGCCGCAGCCATTGGCACACCCACAAACAGCAGCGGAATGTTAGCCGCCGCTGCGATGGTGAACACCAGTGGCAGCATCAGCACGAAGCCCACTTCATAGAACAGCGCGAAACCGACGGTAAAACCGGTCAATACCACCGCCCACTGAATGTTCTTCTTACCAAATTTGTCGATAAGCGTGGTGGCAATACGCTGCGCGCCGCCGCAGTCTGCCAGCATTTTGCCGAGCATGGCACCGAAGCCCATGATCAGCGCCAGGCTGCCGAGCGTGCCGCCGACACCGGCTTTAATGGAGCTGATAACTTTAACCAGCGGCATACCCTGCATCAGACCGACTGCAAGTGCCACCAGAACCAGAGCGATAAATCCATTCATTTTGAAACGGATCATCAAGAGCAGTAATAACACAACACCGATAGCAACGATGACTAATGGCATGATTTACCTGGCCTTTGAATTGTTATGGGTAACGTCATTGTTTCAACGACACATTCCGATTGTCCCAACTGGGAACAGAGAAGTAACGGCACTAATACTGATGCCTTGCAAACCATTAAGTTTAGTCGGCTGTTATGAGTGTGCTTAGTGCCCACGAGAATGATACGGGTAACATGGCGTGGTTGAGAATCACCCAGGCAGGCAAAATGTGAATTATGAGACGCAGGTCAACATATAGAGGAGGCGCGGCGGGAAAACAAAAGCCGGGTGGCGGCTTCGCCTGACCCGGCCTGCGATTCGGATGCAGTAACTGTTTTGTAGGCCCGGTAAGCGCAGCGCCACCGGGCAAAGGCAGACGGCTTAGTAGTAAGAATGCTCGCCGCGCTGGTGCTCGGTCAGGTCACGTACGCCTTTCAGCTCCGGGAACTCGTTCAGCAGCTGCTTCTCGATCCCTTCTTTCAGCGTAACATCGACCATAGAGCAACCGTTACAGCCGCCGCCAAACTGCAGGATCGCCAGGCCATCTTCCGTGATTTCCATCAGGGAAACGCGACCACCATGGCCCGCCAGTTGGGGGTTGATCTGGGATTGCAGCAGATATTCAACGCGCTCCATCAGCGGGGCATCGTCGGAGACTTTACGCATTTTGGCGTTCGGCGCTTTCAGGGTCAGCTGAGAGCCCAGCTGGTCGGTGACGAAGTCGATCTCCGCATCTTCAAGATACGGCGCGCTCAGCTCATCAACATAAGCGGTGAGCTGTTCAAACTTAAGGGCAGTGTCAGTTGCTTCCACAGCGTCTGGCGGACAATAAGAGACACCGCATTCTGCATTCGGCGTGCCCGGGTTAATCACAAACACGCGGATCTGCGTCCCTTCTTCCTGATTTGCCAGCAGTTTGGCAAAGTGCGCTTGTGCAGAATCGGAAATACGGATCATAGCTTTGGCCTAATAGTTGACTAAATTACCTGGGTATAATCATACGCCCATTGAAGAAGGGCTACAAGGTACGGCACAGACACCATACCTGAACCGACGCGGCGCCGCTTCGCAAAAGCAGTCGGGAAAGTTCAGCAACGGTACTGCCTGTGGTGACGACATCATCCACAATCGCGATATGGAGGCCGTTAACCGCCAATTCAAGGCGAAAGGCATTTTTGAGGTTTCTTTTGCGCAGCCGGGCGTTGAGCTGATGCTGAACGGCGGTGGCATGTACGCGGGTGAGTGCGCTGGCAGTGTATCGACAGCCGAGCCAGCGGGCGAGCGGACGGCAGAGCAGGTCGCTCTGATTGTAACCACGCCGCCAGTGGCGACGGCGATACAGGGGAACATTGACCACCATATCAATTTTCGGCAGGGCGCGGGTTCGCCGTGCCTGTAAAACCGCCAGCAATAACAGGCGGGCAAGGGGCGGTGCCAGCGAACTGTGGCCGGAAAACTTCAGGGCGTGAATCAGCCTGCTCAGCGGTCGAACGTAATCATCCACCGCCACCAGCGCGCTCCACGGCGGGGGTTTTTTCAGGCAGCGGCCACAGGGTAAATAGCGGTTCGCGGCGGGTAAACCACATTGTGGGCAGGTGGTGATACGCCTTTCCAGCGAACGCGTGCAGACGGAACAGACGCCCCAGGCGCTAAGGGCAAGCGGCATTTTGCATAGCCAGCACAAGCCGGGCACTGTTAGCATGTTCAACCTCCATGTGAAAAAAGAGAACAGTAACTGATGAAGACGCTGTGGTGGCAGACCGTTGGGACAGGAAATTGCCATCTTGTGCTGCTGCACGGATGGGGCCTGAATGCAGAAGTATGGCATTGCATAAACGAGGAACTTGCCTCGCAATTTACGTTACATCTGGTTGATCTACCGGGGTATGGCCGTAGCCATGGTTATGGTGCGATGACGCTCGAAGAGATGGCGCAGGAGGTGCTGAACGCGGCGCCACAACATGCCATCTGGCTGGGCTGGAGTCTGGGCGGGCTGGTGGCAAGCCAGATTGCGCTTTCCTGGCCCGAGCGCGTAAATGCGCTGGTGACGGTGGCCTCATCGCCCTGCTTTAGCGCGCAGGAGACGTGGCCCGGCATAAAGCCTGACGTGCTGGCGGGTTTCCAGCAGCAGCTGAGTGACGATTTCCAGCGGACCGTAGAGCGGTTCCTCGCGCTACAGACGATGGGCACCGAAACCGCGCGACAGGATGCCAGAGCGCTGAAGCAGGTGGTGCTCTCTTTGCCGATGCCGGACGTTGAGGTGCTCAACGGCGGCCTTGAAATTCTGAAAACGGTCGATCTGCGTGAGCCGCTGGCCGCGCTGACGATGCCGCATCTGCGTATCTATGGTTATCTTGACGGGCTGGTGCCGCGCAAAGTGGTGCCCTTGCTGGACTCCCTCTGGCCGGACAGCGAATCGCAGGTCATTGCCAAAGCCGCGCATGCCCCGTTTATCTCTCATCCGACGGAATTTTGTTCAGCGCTCATTGCGTTAAGTCAACGTTTAGACTGATTATTTTCTATCCAGCCTGGAAAAAGTAACACACCGCAACCATACTCCAGATGTCGTTGCGGTTGTTATACCTACGATGATCAAAACAACAATCCTATGGAGAGTCAGGCTATGAAACTTGTTACAGGTATTGTCACTTCTCTGGTTATTGGGTCACTGTCATTTGGCGTCTTTGCGGCAAAAGAGCTGGAAAAAGATAAAGTTGCCGGCATGAATCTGACGAAAATCGGTGAGATTTCTACGTCTGACACCACCGCGCCGATGGATGCGAGAAAAGAGCTGTCGAAGAAAGCGGATGAGATGGGCGGGACGTACTACGTCGTCACCAGTGCAGAAAAACAGACCAAAAACGTACGCGCCACCGCGGACGTCTATAAGTAATATGATAAAGCCGGGCAGCGATGCCCGGCTTTATGAGTGCAGTATTAGCGCAGTGCCCACCACTCCCGCAGGCAAGCCTTTCCTTCTGGACAACTTTTACAACTGCCAGAGAGGCAACCCTCTGCCTCCTCCTGGATCCGCACGGCTTTACCCATGGCTTCAAGGCGTTCCAGCATGGCATCGATCATCGGCTGGGGCGTATGCAGGCTGAGGCTCAGCTGTTTCGCCTCCATCCGGCCCTGCAGAGCCAGCATGTCACGCACCTGAATCAATGACGCCATGGTGTGCTCCTTAGTGACAGTCGCCCGCCGGGCTGTTGCAGCAGGTCGCGGCGGTTTTACGATTTGCCAGCAGGTCGATATCGACGCGGCTGCGTGCCCGGCGCAGCAGGCCAAGAACAATCACGTTAAACAGGACAACCGCGAGGATACAAACCAGGCTGTAGCGTGGGTGCTGACTGAAATTAACGGTCTGATAAAACAGCGTCGCCAGCGAGTAAGCGATATTCAGCCCCCACAGAATGGAGAAGCCCATCCAGCCGCGACTGGATTCACGCGCAATCGCTCCCATGACGGAGATGCACGGAATATAGAGCAGAACAAAGATGAGATAGCTGTAGGCCGCAGATGCGCTACCAAATTTCTCGCCCATCACGCCCATGGCACCCGTCGCCATTTCACCGTCGCCTTTGCTGGCCTCAATCGGGTTCGCCAGCACGCTCAGGCTGAAGGTATCTTTCAGGCTCTGCCAGGTCTCCTCGACGGCACCCAGCAGTTCATCACCGAGGTGAAACGCTGCCGGATTAAATTCCTGTTCCTGGATGTTCTCCGCGGTGTAGAGCGTGTTCAGGGTGCCGACAACCACCTCTTTCGCCATCGCACCGGTGAACAGGCCCACGGTCGCCTGCCAGTTATCCTCATGCACGCCAATCGGTTTGAAGACCGGCGTGATGATGCGGCTGACAGAGGCGAGGGCAGAATCGTTGATGTTATCTGCTGCCTGACCGCTGAGGGTGAAGCTGTTCAGCGCGCTCAGGAAAATGCTGACGATGACAATCACCTTACCGGCGCGCAGCACAAACCCTTTCAGGCGTTGCCAGGTCTGGATCACCAGGCTTTTCAGGTGTGGAACGTGATAGACCGGCAGCTCCATGACAAACGGTGAGGCTTCACCGCGCATAATCGTGTGCTTGAGCATTAAACCGGTCAGGATCGCCATCACGATGCCCAGAACATACAGCGAGAAGACTGCCAGCGCGCCCTGCTGACCAAAGAAGGCGGCCGCAAAGACGGCGAAGATGGCCAGACGCGCACCGCAGGACATAAACGGCGCCATCATAATGGTCATCAGGCGTTCACGCGGAGCATCCAGGGTACGGGCACCCATGACCGACGGCACGTTACAGCCGAAGCCGACAATCAGCGGTACGAAGGATTTGCCGGGCAGACCCAGGGCCTGCATCAGGCGGTCCATGACGAACGCGGCGCGCGCCATATAACCTGAATCTTCCAGGAACGAGAGGAACAGATACATCATGCCGATCTGCGGTACCAGCGGCAGAACGGTGTTAATGCCCCCGCCGAGCCCCTGAGCGAGGAAAATGGTCAGCCACTCCGGGAAGTGCAGGGTGTAACCCACCCACTGAATCCCGTGTACAAAGATCGCGACGGAACCGGCGTCAAAAATCGGCTGGAGTGCGCCGCCGATGTTGATGGCGAGCAGGAACATCACGTACATCACCAGCAGGAAGATCGGCAAACCGAGGAAGCGGTTGAGTACAATCTTATCCACCGCCGCCGTAAAGCGGCTGGGTTCCGCCGTCAGGGCATTACTGACCACGTCGCAAATCGAGGCGATGGCCTGGTATCGTGCATCAGCGATGTGCAGCGCCGGGTCGTCCAGCTCGTCGCTGAGACGGGCCACCGTCGCGTCCAGTTTATCTGCCGCATGTCCGGCATAGGCGCGGCTATAGATATCGCCTTCCAGCATCTGCAGGCCGAGCCACTGGCGCTGTTTTGCAGGCATGCTTTTGTCCATCTCCTGCGCCAGCAGATCGGCTTCGCGCAGCAGCGGGCGGGCGTAATGCACCAGCTCAACGTCGTGATTTCCCGTGTGACGGTCAATCGCCAGCTTCAGGGCATCAATCCCGCGAGCGCGCGTTGAGACCAGCGGCACTACCGGGCAACCCAGGCGCGCGGAGAGGGCATCGACGTCGATGCGCAGCTTTTGTTTCTCTGCAATGTCGAGCATGTTGAGCGCCACGATGCAGGGAATACCCAGCTCCAGCAGTTGCAGCGTCAGGTAGAGGTTGCGCTCGAGGTTGGAGGCGTCGACCACGTTGATCAGCAGATCCGCGTCGCCGCTCAGAATGTAGTGGCAGGCAATTTGCTCATCGAGCGAGGTCTGCGACGAAATGGTGGTCAAGGAATAGGTGCCGGGAAGGTCAACCAGAGTGACCTGATGATCCGTTGTCGTGAACTGGCCTTCTTTACGTTCAACGGTTACGCCTGCCCAGTTACCGACGCGCTGGCGCGCGCCCGTGAGCTGGTTAAATAGCGTGGTCTTGCCGGAATTAGGATTGCCAATTAAGCCAATAGTTAATTTTTTCATTTTTTTAGACTCACTGAAACCGCTGGCTCGTTATCGGGATAAGGCTTCGACTTCTATTAATGCGAGGTCTTTTTTACGCAGGACCAGATTCACGCGTCGGGTTTCAATGTGAACCGGATCGCCTAACGGCGCCACGCGCACCACCTGGAATGACGAGCCGGGCAGCATGCCCAGCGAGAGCAGCTTTTGCCGATAGGCCGGGCTAATTTCGCGGGTAAAACCGGTAATCTTCCACGCACTGTCTGGAGTGAATTGCATAACGCCTGCTTCCACGAAAGGTTAAATTATCTACTATGGGATGATAATGAGAATAGTTTTTATCAGCAATAATAAAACTGTGACGGAATGTTGTTTGGTGTATTAATTTACGGCCTGTTTGACCTTGCTCAATATTTGCTGAAATGCGGAGATAAAGAGAAGAGGGTTATTTGTTAATGAAGTGATAATTAGTGGTTTAAATATGGATGCACTCTATTTGTTTTCATTCTTTGCGGCCTGCTTGCCGGACGGCACTGCGTTTGCCCGGCCTACAAAACCGTAGGCCCGGTAAGCGTAGCGCCACCGGGCGTTTATCACTTAGCGCTTCTTGCCCATCGCGGCCGCCAGCGCATCCATCATCGCACTATTGCCCGCTGGCTGAGCATCACGCCCGCGCGGTTTTGCCGCTTTCGCGGCCGGGCGCTGAGAGTCACGAGCGCCGCCGTTTCCGCCACGACGCGCGTTGGTGTCGCCTGGCTGCTCGTCCAGACGCATGGTCAGGGCGATACGTTTGCGCTGCAGGTCCACTTCCAGCACTTTCACCTTCACGATGTCGCCCGCTTTGACCACGGTGTGCGGGTCTTCAACGAACTTGTCGGCGAGAGAAGAGATGTGAACCAGGCCATCCTGATGCACGCCGATATCCACAAACGCGCCGAAGTTGGTGACGTTAGTTACCGCACCTTCCAGCACCATGCCGGGCAGCAGATCGTTCATGGTCTCGATGCCGTCAGCAAAGGTCGCCGTTTTGAACTCAGGACGCGGATCGCGGCCCGGTTTTTCCAGCTCTTTGATGATATCGGTGACGGTTGGCACACCAAATTTATCGTCGGTGAAATCCACCGCTTTGAGGTTGCGCAGGGCACTGCTATCGCCCATCAGGTCCTTTAGCGCCTGCTGGGTGGCGGCCAGAATACGTTCCACCACCGGGTAGGCTTCCGGGTGAACGGTGGAGGCATCCAGCGGGTTATCGCCGTGGTTGATGCGCAGGAAGCCCGCGCATTGCTCAAACGCTTTCGGCCCCAGACGGCTCACCTTCAGCAGCTGCTGACGGTTCTGGAACTGGCCGTTCTCATCACGCCAGGCGACGATGTTCTGCGCCATCATGCGGGTTAAGCCCGCCACGCGGGTCAGCAGCGGCACGGAGGCGGTATTCAGGTCAACACCGACGGCGTTTACGCAGTCTTCTACGACCGCATCCAGCTTGCGTGCCAGCTGAGTCTGGCTCACATCGTGCTGGTACTGGCCCACGCCGATGGATTTCGGATCAATTTTCACCAGCTCCGCCAGCGGATCCTGCAAACGACGGGCGATAGAGACCGCGCCGCGCAATGAAACGTCCAGGTCCGGGAATTCCTGCGCCGCCAGCTCGGAGGCGGAATAGACTGATGCGCCCGCTTCGCTGACGATCACCTTGTGCGCCGTGACTTTCGGGAACTGCTTCTGCACGTCGAGGAAGAAACGTTCAGTCTCGCGGGACGCCGTACCGTTACCGATGGCGACCAGCTCGACGTTGTATTTTTCACACAGAGCGGCAACCACGACAGCCGCTTTCGCTGCCTGTCCGGTGTGCGGATAGATGGTGTCAGTGGCGACCAGCTTGCCGGTGCCGTCAACCACCGCCACTTTCACGCCGGTACGCAGGCCCGGATCGAGACCCATGGTCGCGCGCAGGCCAGCAGGCGCCGCCATCAGCAGGTCATGCAGGTTACGGGCGAAAACGTTGATCGCTTCATCTTCGGCGCGCTCGCGCACGGTGCCCATCAGCTCGGTTTCGAGGTGCATCAGCACCTTGATGCGCCAGGTCCAGCTCACCACGCCTTTGCGCCAGCTGTCTGCCGGAGCGTTGTTAAGGTGCAGGCCGAGATGGTCAATGATGATCTGCTCGCAGTGGCTCTCTTTCGGCGGCTCGTCAAACTGCGGATCAGCGTTCAGAGAGAGCTGCAGCACACCTTCGTTGCGGCCGCGGAACATTGCCAGCGCACGGTGTGATGGGGTGGTAGATATCGGTTCGTGGTGATCGAAGTAGTCGCGGAATTTCGCGCCTTCGTCCTCTTTCCCCGCCACGACGGTAGAGACGATGTGCGCATTCTTCCACAGGTAATCACGCACTTTAGCCAGCAGGGCGGCGTCTTCGGCAAAGCGTTCCATCAGAATGTAACGCGCACCGTCGAGGGCGGCCTTGGTGTCCGCGACGCCTTTGTCGGCATCGATGAATTTCGCCGCCTCAGTTTCCGGATGGTGGGACGGCTCATTCCACAGCAGGTCGGCCAGCGGCTCAAGGCCTGCTTCAATCGCGATCTGCCCGCGCGTGCGGCGCTTCGGTTTGTAAGGCAGATAGAGATCTTCGAGTTCGGTTTTGCTCAGGGTGCCGTTAATGGCGCTTTCCAGTTCGCTGGTCAGCTTGCCCTGTTCGCCAATGGATTTGAGGATCGCCTGACGACGGTCTTCCAGTTCACGCAGGTATCCCAGACGGGTTTCCAGGTTACGCAGCTGCGTGTCATCCAGACCGCCGGTGACTTCCTTACGATAACGTGCAATAAACGGCACGGTGTTCCCTTCATCAAGCAGGCGAACGGCAGCTTCTACCTGTTCGGCTCTGGCCTGAAGTTCACCCGCAATAATGCGGCAGAGCGAATCTTTCATCATGGCTTTATCATCTGTTGAGTCGAAAAATCAGGGGATAGTTATACGGGCTGACACGGCAAAATGCCAGCCGGGGAGGGCGCTCTCGGACTATTTTACGTAGACGATCTCATTGACGTACCAGCTGGCTTCACCGGCGGGAGTCTGAACGACGGCCAAATCACCCACTTCCTTTTTCAGCAGCGCGCGGGCCATCGGGGAGTCGATGGAGATGTAATCCTTACGACCAAAAATTTCATCGTAGCCGACAATGCGAAAACGCAGGGTGTCACCGTCGTCGTTTTCAATCTCCACCCACGCGCCGAAGAACACTTTGCCCTCCTGCTGCGGGGAGTAATCGACAATTTTCAGGTTCTCAAGGCACTTGGTCAGGTAGCGTACCCGACGGTCAATCTCACGCAGTCGCTTTTTGTTGTACTGGTAGTCAGCATTTTCGCTGCGATCGCCCAGGCTTGCCGCCCAGGTCACCTTTTTGGTTACTTCAGGGCGCTCTTCTCGCCACAGGTAATCCATCTCTTTTTTGAGTTTTTCGTACCCTTCGCGGGTGATCAGGGGCGTTTTCATGGTAAAGCCTTTGCTGCCTGTTTTCTGTCTGGCGCACAATACGTACCACACAGTGTAACAGACAGGATTAATAATGATTTATGTGATGAAATGAGCAGATAAGCTGCTGTTAAATATGCTTTGTAACAATTTCGACTAGAATTTATACCAGATTTCGCTGGTCGAATACGTGCACTTTTTTAGAATACGCTGTCACAAAGACTATCCGAACCTTTGGGAGTACACACAATGCAAGAGAACTACAAAATTCTGGTCGTGGATGACGACATGCGCCTGCGTGCGCTGCTGGAGCGTTATCTGACCGAGCAGGGCTTCCAGGTTCGTAGCGTCGCGAACGCTGAGCAGATGGATCGTCTGCTAACCCGTGAATCTTTCCATCTGATGGTTCTCGACCTGATGCTGCCGGGCGAGGACGGGCTCTCTATCTGCCGTCGTCTGCGTAGCCAGAGTAACCCGATGCCGATCATCATGGTGACCGCGAAGGGTGAAGAAGTTGACCGTATCGTGGGCCTCGAAATCGGCGCGGATGACTACATTCCAAAACCGTTTAACCCGCGTGAACTGCTGGCGCGTATTCGTGCCGTGCTGCGTCGTCAGGCGAACGAGCTGCCTGGCGCACCGTCGCAGGAAGAAGCGGTGATTGCCTTCGGCAAGTTCAAGCTGAACCTCGGTACGCGTGAGATGTTCCGTGAAGATGAGCCAATGCCGCTCACCAGCGGTGAGTTTGCGGTGCTGAAAGCGCTGGTCAGCCACCCGCGTGAGCCGCTTTCCCGTGACAAGCTGATGAACCTGGCGCGTGGTCGCGAATACTCCGCAATGGAACGCTCCATCGACGTGCAGATCTCCCGTCTGCGCCGCATGGTGGAAGAAGATCCGGCGCATCCTCGTTATATTCAGACCGTATGGGGTCTGGGCTACGTGTTTGTCCCGGACGGCTCTAAAGCATGAGGCGAATGCGCTTCTCGCCGCGAAGCTCATTTGCCCGCACCCTGTTACTGATCGTCACCTTGCTGTTTGTCAGCCTGGTGACGACCTACCTGGTGGTTTTGAACTTTGCGATTTTGCCGAGCCTCCAGCAGTTTAATAAGGTCCTGGCGTACGAAGTCCGTATGCTGATGACCGATAAACTGCAACTGGAGGACGGCACGCAACTGGTTGTTCCCCCGGCGTTTCGCCGTGAAATCTACCGTGAGCTGGGCATTTCGCTCTACTCGAATGAGGCGGCAGAAGACGCGGGTTTGCGCTGGGCGCAGCACTACGAATTTCTTAGCCAGCAGATGGCGCAGCAGCTGGGGGGCCCAACGGAAGTCCGCGTTGAGGTTAACAAAAGCTCGCCTGTCGTCTGGCTGAAAACCTGGCTGTCACCCAACATCTGGGTGCGCGTTCCGCTGACGGAAATCCATCAGGGCGACTTTTCGCCGCTGTTCCGCTATACGCTCGCCATTATGCTGCTGGCGATAGGCGGGGCCTGGCTGTTTATCCGTATACAGAACCGACCGCTGGTCGACCTGGAGCACGCTGCGCTGCAGGTCGGTAAAGGCATTATTCCTCCCCCGCTGCGCGAGTATGGCGCCTCGGAAGTGCGTTCTGTGACGCGGGCCTTTAACCACATGGCCGCAGGTGTGAAGCAGCTGGCGGATGACCGTACGCTGCTGATGGCGGGCGTCAGTCATGACCTGCGCACGCCGTTGACGCGTATCCGTCTGGCAACGGAGATGATGGGCGAAGAAGATGGTTATCTCGCCGAGTCCATCAACAAGGACATCGAAGAGTGTAACGCCATCATCGAGCAGTTCATCGACTATCTCCGTACCGGGCAGGAAATGCCGATGGAGATGGCGGATCTGAACGCGGTGCTGGGTGAAGTGGTGGCCGCGGAAAGTGGTTATGAACGTGAAATTGATACTGCCCTTCAGGCCGGTGAAATTCAGGTCCGTATGCACCCGCTCTCCATTAAGCGTGCGGTGGCGAACATGGTGGTCAACGCGGCGCGCTACGGCAACGGCTGGATTAAAGTCAGCAGCGGGTCTGAACTCAACCGCGCCTGGTTCCAGGTGGAAGATGACGGTCCGGGTATTAAGCCCGAGCAGCGTAAGCATCTGTTCCAGCCGTTTGTGCGTGGCGACAGTGCGCGCAGCACCAGTGGTACGGGCTTAGGCCTGGCGATTGTGCAGCGTATTATCGATAACCATAACGGATTGCTGGAGATCGGCACCAGCGAGCGGGGTGGGCTGAGCATTCGCGCCTGGTTACCGGTGCCGGTGACGCGCGGACAGGTGAAAGAGAGTTAAAAAAAGGTGGCAAAAGCCACCTTTTTTGTAGGTCGGGTAAGGCGAAGCCGCCACCCGACAACATGCGACCTCTGCGGCCTGATGCCCTCACCCTGGCCCTCTCCCACAGGGAGAGGGAGAAGGGCTACAGCTTCGGTCCCGCACTCACCAGCGCTTCGCCCGCTGGTGTATCGGTATATTTCTCGAAGTTCTCAATAAACAGCTTCGCCAGCGATTCTGCCTTCTCGCGCCACTGTTCCGGCGATCCGTACGTATTGCGTGGGTCGAGGATATGCGTATCCACACCCGGCAGCGACGTTGGAATGGCCAGGTCAAACATCGGCAGCGTGAAGGTTTCGGCGTTATCGAGAGAACCATCCAGAATGGCGTCGATAATGGCGCGAGTATCCTTGATAGAGATACGTTTGCCAGTCCCGTTCCAGCCGGTGTTCACCAGGTAGGCCTGCGCGCCAGACGCCTGCATGCGTTTCACCAGCACTTCAGCGTACTGCGTCGGGTGCAGCGACAGGAATGCTGCGCCGAAGCAGGCGGAGAAGGTTGGGGTTGGCTCCGTCACGCCGCGCTCGGTACCCGCCAGTTTGGCCGTAAAGCCAGAAAGGAAGTGGTACTGCGTCTGGCTGGCGGTCAGGCGAGATACCGGAGGCAGCACGCCAAAGGCATCCGCCGTCAGGAAAATCACCTTCGTAGCATGACCCGCTTTTGACACCGGCTTCACGATGTTGTCGATGTGGTAGATCGGGTATGACACGCGCGTGTTTTCGGTTTTCGAGGCGTCGTCAAAGTCGATAGAGCCGTCGGCACGTACGGTGACGTTTTCCAGCAGCGCATCGCGACGGATTGCGTGGAAGATATCCGGCTCAGCCTCTTCTGACAGGCGAATGGTCTTCGCGTAGCAGCCGCCTTCAAAGTTAAACACGCCGTCATCGTCCCAGCCGTGTTCGTCATCGCCAATCAGACGACGTTTCGGGTCGGTGGAGAGGGTGGTTTTCCCTGTGCCGGACAGGCCGAAGAACACCGCCACATCGCCTTTCTCGCCGACGTTCGCCGAGCAGTGCATGGACGCGATGCCGCGCAGTGGCAGCAGGTAGTTCATAACCGAGAACATCCCTTTCTTCATCTCGCCGCCGTACCAGGTACCGCCGATCAGCTGGATACGCTCGGTCAGGTTGAAGGCGACAAAGTTTTCGGAGTTCAGGCCCTGCTCTTTCCACTGCGGGTTAGTGCATTTCGCACCGTTCATTACGATGAAGTCAGGCGTGAAGTCCTGCAGCTCTTCGTCGGTTGGACGAATAAACATGTTCTTCACGAAATGCGCCTGCCAGGCTACTTCGGTAATGAAACGTACGGAGAGACGGGTGTCGGCGTTAGCGCCGCAGAAAGCGTCTACGATAAACAGACGCTTGCCAGAAAGTTGATGGGTGACGAGCCCTTTCAGATGCTGCCAGGTTTCCGGAGAGAGCGGTTTGTTGTCGTTCTTCCCTTTGCCTTTGTCAGCCCACCACAGCGTATCGCGGGTGGTTTCGTCTCGGACGATATACTTATCTTTAGGCGAACGACCGGTAAAAATACCGGTATCGACGGCGATAGCACCAAGATTCGTCAACACACCGCGCTCGTATCCTTCCAGTGCTGGATTGAGCTCTTCCTGATACAGCGTATCGTAGTCGGGGTTGTAGACGACTTCCTGGACGTCGTGAATACCATAAGCCTTGAGATCTTGCGGGGTTAAACCAGTAACACGCATATCACTGCTCCTTAGCCAATATGTACTGCCTGAAATTGTAGGGTTTTTCTGGGGTTGTTAACCGCGACGGGGCTCATAGATTTACGCATCTGGACAAAACCCTTACTAACGGAAAACGCTGCGACTCCAGTCACAGTGCAGGCGGATTATCGCAGGAATCGCTTTTTGGTTGGGGAAAATGTTCCGAAAAGGTTAAAGGCTGGTGATTTTATCGGAGAGAATGTGAATGTAATCGCATACACGTAAGAAAATTACGTAAGAGTTACATACGGAAAACGATTCAGCTTAAGCGAGGTTTTTTGCCCTCACCCAGTTCCCTCTCCCACAGGGAGAGAGAACAGGATGGGGAGAAGGAAGGGTATTAGTGAACCTGCGGATCCGCCGGGGAGGCGTTGTTGCGGATCTCAGCGATATCCATTGAATTGAACACATAGTGCGTACCGCAGTAGTCACAGTGCATATCAATTTCGCCGTCTTCCGCCATGATGCTGTCGATCTCTTCATCTGGCAGGGTTTTCAGCGCACCCGCGCAGCGTTCGCGAGAACAGGTGCATTTGAACTCCACCGCCTGCGGGTCGTAAACGGTCACTTCTTCTTCGTGGTACAGACGCCACAGCACGTCAGTCGCCGACAGGTTAAACAGCTCTTCGGCTTTGACGGTTTCGGTCAGCGTCGCCAGGTGCTCGAAGTCATTGGTCTGTGCGTCCTGGGCTGGCAGAACTTGCAGCAGCATACCGCCCGCAGCAGGCTGACCATCCACTTCACCGGTGCGGATGAACAGACGCGTCGGCAGCTGTTCAGAACGCATGAAGTAATCTTCCAGGCAGGCTGCCAGGGTATCCCCTTCGAGGCCGACCACGCCCTGATAGCGTTCACCTTCCTCAGGGGAGATAGTGATCACCAGGTAGCCATTCCCCACCAGCGTTTTGAGGTCTGCATTTTCAGGCACATCGCCCTGAACGCGTGCGACGCCGCGCATCTGCTGCTGGTTATTGCCGTTGATCACTGCCAGCGTCATTGGGCCGTCACCCTGCAACTGCACGGTAATATCACCGGCAAATTTCAGCGTCGCGGTCAGCAGGCTGGTGGCAACCAGCAGTTCGCCCAACAGGGTCTTCACCGGCAGCGGGTAATTGTGATTTTCCAGAATCTGTTTCCAGGTTTCGGATACGGTGACCAGTTCGCCGCGCACGGCGAATTGTTCAAACAGATAGCGGTGTAATTGGTCGTGTTGGGCCATTTTCATCTCTCGTGCGGGTGAGGGTTACTCTGTCTCACCGTGTTTAAATTTCATCAGATCGCGGCGCTCTTTTTTATCCGGCCGCCGGTCCGGGTGGGGCATGGTTAGCGCATTCATTTTGCGCGCCAGCGCGGTCTTCTCGCGTTTCTCAACGCTTTCCGCCGTCTCTTCATAAAGCAGTGCGGCTTCCGATGCGGGCCGACGTTGTTCGGTAATGGCTTTAATCACCACCGTTTTTTCATCGTTGCCCTGGCGTAGCGTTAAGGTGGCGTTCAGCTCAACCAGCTTGCTCGGCTTGCTGCGCTGGCCGTTGTAATGCACTTTACCGCCGTCAACCATCTCGCGGGCAAGGGCGCGCGTTTTATAAAAACGGGCCGCCCACAGCCATTTATCCAGTCTTACCCCGTCAGAGGGTTTTTCTTTCATGGCGTCTCCTTCACGGTCAGTGAGGGGATCATCTGGCGGTAGTCGTTCAGTCCAGGATGTCGCAGATAGCGTTTTTCAGCCAGGCCAGAGTCAGGATTGGTGACGCCCAGACAATAGCGAATGCCAAACGTTGCCGCGGAATCCAGAATGGGCTCGCTGTCGTCAATGAACAGCGTGCGTTCCGGCTGCAAGCCGGTCTCTTCCTTCACCGCATGCCACAACCGCTGATCCTCTTTCGGATAACCAAATGTGTGGGTAGAAAGCAATAAATCAAGGTGCGATGCCAGCCCCGTGTGCTCCAGCTTCACGGCCAGATTATGTGGATGCGCGTTGGTCAGCAAAATACGGCGCTTGCCGCTGGCTTTCAGCGCGTCCAGGAACGGAACCGTATCTTCGCGCAGTACCGCGCGCGGGCCCTGGGCGGTGGTCATGGCACAAATATCCAAACCGAGGCGCTCGCTCCAGTAGTCAAGACAGTACCAGTTTAGCGTATGTTGCACTGCGCTATATTGCGAACGAATGAATGCCTGTGCTTCTGCCGGGGAGATACCCTGCTGTTCGCCGTAGGTTTCCGGTACCAGCTTTTGCCAGAAATAGTTATCAAAGGCGAGATCGAGCAGCGTGCCGTCCATATCCAGCAGAACGGTGTCGACCTGCTGCCAGTCGATATCAAGATGCATAAGGGGGAACTCCAGCCAGAAGAAACGTGCGCGACAGGGTAGCACATCTTGTCGCGCAACGAGGTTATCAGATCAGGCTCTCGGAGGAGGGGATCAGCTTGGGATTAAGGCAATTTTCATAATATTGCTGGATCTCAGCAAGACGGGTGCGCGAGCGTTGATAGCGGCGCAGCGCCATAATACCGTTCCAGACAATGGCGATAAGCATGGCGATCATCAGCAGAGAGGTGCCAATGTATCGCCACAATCCTGCGCTATCCGGCATCCTGTGCAGGCCGATATGACGGGTGCCGTTGGCATCGGTATAAATACTGGTGACAATCCCTTCGGCGCTGAAGGGGGTTTGCATCAGCATCTGCGCCAGACGCTGGAACTGACCCCACTGCTCCTGTGCCGGATAGTCATAAAGCGCCACCTGCGGGTAAGGCTGATCGACCAGGTCGCTGCCCTCATCGCTGACAATCACAAAGCCGCCCGGTGCCGGGCTGTTGAGCGCCTGCGCCGCACGGGTGGTTTCGCGCATCATAAACGGCGATGTCGACGTGGCGACCAGGTTATCCAGCGATTCGGCGCTTACCGGGCGCAGCAGGACGTTGACACCGTCCAGTCGTCCCGCTTCGGCGCGTTTGACCAGTGAGTCCCAGTCTTTGCTGTTCCCCAGGTTAACCAGCGCGTTTTTGAGGCGTATGCACTCATCCTGCGAGGAACATAAATCCTGGGTTTTGAGAACGATATCGCCAAAGTCATCCAGCAGAACCATGCCTGACTTCTGTATGGCAGAACGCAGCGCAGGGCTGACGCGTGAATCGTCATCCGCTTTCGGGTGCAGCTGGCGGTTAACCGTCTGGGTCAGCGCCGTGGCTTTATTCACCACTTCGGATTCCGGTAATGGCAGTGGCGGCGCGTCGTTCCAGATAATTTGCGAGCAGTCGAACGGCATGAAAGGCGAGCTCTGCCGCGTGTTCCATCCGCCCGGGGTGTGGATATTACACATCCCGGTTCCCTTCAGGCGCAGCGTATCGCCCACCCGTACCCCTGCTTCATCCAGCTGGTTGACGCTGGTCGCTTCGATGGTCTGCGCGCCTTTAATCCACGACAGGGTGAATTTGATGGGCATATCCAGCGGCACGAAAAGCAGCAGCATGATAAACACCAGCGCGGCGCCGCCAGCAATGACCGTGCTACGGAGCCAGTGCTGAAGCGGGAAATTTTTTACTTCATCATGCAGAGACAGGAAGCGTCCCTGACGCACAACGTGGCGGTCAAGGTAGATATCAATATCGGTTTTCTGCCCTAAATCCTGCGCGATCCACGGTTGCCAGTGGCGCGGATAGATAAGGTCGATAATACCGAGCGAAATATTGTTGAGATGCTCCTGATCGTTTTCACCGAACAGACCCCAGCGCTTTGGTGTGCCGCGCAGGCAGTGGATCTCCCGCAACGAGGTTTTGGCCGGCGGTGCAAAAAGCCCCCACAGTCCGGCAGCCAGAAGCAGCACAGCGCCCCCCGCCAGCCACGGAACAAAGACGTCCGGCGTCAGCAGGCAGACAAAAAAGAGCAGGAAAGCGGCAACGATCAGAATGGCTTCACGGATGCCGTCCGGACGGCTCAGGGCGTATTCTTCATGCGTTTCCTGACGAATGTTCAGCAGTTCGATCTGCTCGGTCTCTTCGCCACGAATGGAGGCCTGTGTTGAACTCGCGCGTTCCAGCGCAAAACGCGGAGCTTCGTGAAGATATTCACTCAGGGTATGACCGTTAAGCGAGATAACCAGCGGCAGCGAATCGGTATGAATCAGCTCAACGCTGTTTTCGTCGTTAATGTACTGTTCCCAGGAGGGGGGCAGATGTACCTCGACGGAATCAAGATAGTAGCGCCACTTGTTGGGGTCGTCCGTTGTGATACCGTAGCGAGTAATGGAACGCGTCACGCAGAGCACGGTGTCGCTCTGCGCGTTAAGTTTCAGTGCGACAGGCGCAGCTGTGGCTCCCGTCGGCCCAGGCGATAACTGGGTACGGTTCAGCGTTTCGAGATAGTTTTCAACTGCATCGCGCTCATCTTGCGCGAGTTTACGGGTGGTCGCACCCGCGAAGGCATTTAAAAAAGGCAGCCGGTAACGGCGCTGTGCGCGTCGCCAGTACAGCCACCCTGCAATCAATGCGCTGGCCAGCATAGCAGCGAGAACAATCAAAATGGTGCTCATGCTTTCCCCATCTTACTAATCTTCTTACAGGTGTAATCAGTAGCACCTTTACATTGAATGAGAGTCTGTGGCTGGCTATCGGCAAGTATGGAGTCGAACTTGAGCATTCTGAAGCGCATCCCAGTGACCGGTGATGATAGCAAAGCCTCTTATGGCGCGATATCAGCAAATTCCTGGAAACATTTCAACCTCTTGACATTTGTTTTGAATTGAGGATTGATCCCAGCTACGTTGCATAAATGTAAATAAAGAGCGATTGACATTGCCGAAACCGTGCGGCATATCGCACAATAAAGCCAGTTCACACTGTTAAGACCCCATCAAGATGAGCAAACCACTACAAAAACCCACCATTCTGAATGTTGAAACTGTCGCCAAATCGCGCCTGTTTAATGTTGAAAGTGTGGACCTGGAGTTCAGCAACGGTGTGCGTCGTGTTTATGAACGTATGCGCCCCTCTTCGCGCGAAGCGGTGATGATTGTGCCTATCGTCGACGATCATCTGATTTTGATCCGCGAATACGCCGTGGGAACAGAATCTTACGAACTTGGGTTCTCCAAAGGACTGATCGACCCGGGTGAAACGGTCTTTGAAGCGGCAAACCGTGAGCTGAAAGAAGAGGTGGGTTTTGGTGCGAATGAGCTGTCGTTCCTGAAAAAACTGAGCATGGCGCCGTCCTATTTTTCCAGCAAAATGAATATTGTTGTGGCTGAAGATCTCTACCCTGAATCGCTGGAGGGAGATGAGCCGGAACCGCTGCCGCAGGTGCGCTGGCCGCTGGCGCATCTGATGGATCTGCTGGAAGACCCAGACTTTAACGAGGCCCGCAACGTGAGCGCGTTGTTCCTGGTTCGGGAATGGTTGAAGGGGCAGGGGCGGTTGTAGGTCATAAAAAAAGCCGGGTGGCGGCTACGCCTTACCTGGCCTGGGATTCTTTGCCCGGTTTTTACCGGGCATTTTTATGCTTAGAACAGCTCGTGCGTTTCGCCGTTATCAATAATCTCTGTACCCACCTCATGCACCGCCTGCGTGGTTGGCTGCGTGCCTTCGATGAAATACTCGGCGCGGCTATTACCGCCATTAGCGAGCTGTCCGGTGCTACGGTCGATATTGACCGTGACCACACCCTGCGGTGGCGTTAATGGCTGCTCTGGTACGCCTTCAAGAACGGATTTCATGTACGCATCCCACGCCGGTTGTGCGCTTTTCGCGCCGCCTTCGTAGCCGGAAATCTGATCTTTAATCGCGCCGGATGCCGTGGTACGACCTAAGTCACGGCGATGATCGTCGAAACCGATCCACACCGAGGTCACTACGCCCGGACCGTAGCCGGAGAACCATGCATCTTTCGAGCTGTTGGTGGTACCCGTTTTACCGCCGATATCATGGCGCTGTAAATCGCGTCCCGCACGCCAGCCGGTACCCTGCCAGCCTGGTTCACCGAAGATGTTGGTGTTCAGCGCGCTCTTGATCAGGAACGACAGCGGCGTGTTGATCACATGCGGGGCATACTCCTGCGCGCCGGTCTGTGCAACCAGCGACTGGTTAGCCTGCTCCAGCTGTGGCTGCGGTACAACGATATTCGGCTGCTCCTGAGACACAGCAGGGTCTTCCATGTCCTTGTTTTCAAGCACCTCGGATTTCGGTGTATTGCCGTAAATGACCGGGATATCACACTCAGGGCAGGCAATTTTCGGTTTTGCCTCAAACAGCACGCCGCCCTGATCGTTCTCGATTTTACTGATGAAGAACGGGTCAACCAGGAAGCCACCGTTGGCCATCACCGAGTATCCACGTGCGACCTGAAGCGGCGTAAAGGAAGCGGAGCCTAACGCCAGCGACTCGGTGCGAACGATGTTCTGCGCCGGGAAGCCGAAACGCTGCAGATACTCTGCCGCATAGTCAACGCCCATTGCGCGCATGGCACGTACCATCACCACGTTTTTCGACTGTCCCAGACCCTGACGAAGACGAATAGGGCCGGCATATTCCGCAGGCGAGTTTTTCGGCTGCCAGTCGGAACCGGCACCAGCGTCCCAGCGGGAGATAGGCACGTCGTTAAGGATGCTGGCAAGGGTTAAGCCCTTATCCATCGCCGCGGTGTAGAGGAACGGCTTGATGTTGGAGCCAACCTGACGCAGTGCCTGAGTCGCGCGGTTGAACTTGCTCTGGTTGAAATCGAACCCGCCAACCAGCGCCATGACCGCACCATTCTGTGGGTTGATCGAGACCAGGGCCGAGTTGACGTCAGGGACCTGCGCCAGCCACCAGGCATCGCCCACCTTACGCACCCAGATTTGCTGTCCGGTCTGTACCACATCGGTGACTTTACGCGGGGTTGGCCCTTGCAGAGTGTCCGAACGGTAAGGTCGTGCCCAACGCATCCCGTCCATACGCAGGGAGACGGAAGTGCCATCCGCCAGGGTCGCAACGGCTTCCTGAGGATTGGCCTGCGTCACGACAGCAGGGAGGAGCGGGCCATAGGTTGGCAGCGCCCTCAGCGTGCTGGTGATTTTTTTGCTGTCCCACGCGCTTTCACCCACTTTCCAGAGCACGTTTGACGGGCCGCGATAGCCGTGACGCATGTCGTAGTCCATCACGTTGTTGCGCACCGCCTCCTGAGCCGCCTGCTGCACTTTGCGAGTGACGGTGGTGTACACGCGATAGCCATCTTCATAGGCCTTGTCGCCATAACGGCTCACCATCTCCTGGCGCACCATTTCGGTCAGGTAAGGCGCAGAGAAGGCGATCTCAGGGGCGTGGTAGTTGGCGTCAATGACATCGTTGCGCGCCTGGTCGTACTCGCTCTGGCTGATATAGCCTTCGCTCAGCATACGTGACAGGACGACGTTACGACGCGAGGTGGCGCGATCGAGCGAATAGAGCGGGTTAAACGTAGAAGGCGCTTTAGGCAGACCGGCGATGGTGGCCATTTCGCTTAAGGTGAGTTGATCCACCGGTTTACCGAAATACACCTGTGCCGCAGCCCCCACGCCATAAGCACGATAGCCCAGGTAGATTTTATTGAGGTACAACTCAAGGATTTCGTCCTTGCTCAGCAACTGCTCAATACGGATCGCCAGGAACACCTCTTTGATCTTACGTATCAGTGTTTTTTCAGGGCTGAGGAAGAAGTTACGCGCCAGCTGCTGCGTAATGGTACTTGCCCCCTGGGAGGCATGACCAGAGAACAACGCAATGCTCGCGGCGCGGAAAATCCCCACCGGATCGACACCGTGGTGCTCGTAAAAACGGCTGTCCTCGGTGGCGATAAAGGCTTTCACCATCACGGGCGGAATTTGGTTTAAGGTCAGCGGGATACGACGCTTCTCGCCATACTGCGCCATCAATTCGCCATCGGCGCTATAGACTTGCATCGGGATCTGGAGCCGCACATCGCGAAGCGTGGCGACATCAGGTAGCTGTGGCTCAATATATTTGTACAAACCGTAAATCGAGCCTGCTCCCAGCAGAATGCAACAGACTGCAAGGATGAATAAATACTTTACGAACTTCACCGGAGATTTCCCATTTGGTTTCACTTGGGCAGTTTCTAAACAATCGCGCGGTAGTATAAAGGCAAGCCTGATTCATTGATATAGCCGTCACGGCGACGGGCGATAAGGAGATCGTGAAGCATGGCTTTCAAAACATGGCAAACGGGCGTTCATATTCAACATGATAGGGTGCTGATTGCGGCGCTGGCCCGGGAGAGAGGCGGCTGGTGTTTACGCCGCTGGTGGGCATTCACTCTTGCTGAAGGCACGATTCGTGACGGCAAAATTTGCCAGCCGGAACAGCTGGTTGATGCGTTGCGCGACTGGCGAAAGACGCTGCCGCATTATCACCGGGTCTATCTCTCATTCCCAGCCGCGCGCACTCTGCAAAGGTCGCTTCCCCGCCCGGCGGTTGCGCTGCGCGACAGCGAACAGCTCTCATGGCTGGGCGCGTCGCTCTCGCGCGAACTGGAGATGTCCGCAGATACCCTCTGTTTCGATTACACGCAGGATACGTTCAGCAATACGTATCACGTCACTGCCGCACAAAACAAGGAGGTTGAAACGCTGCTGGCGCTGGCGAAAACACTGCATTTGCGGCTGGCGACCATCACCCCGGATGCCAGCGCGCTGGCGAACCTGCTCCCTGCGGTAGTACCGACGCCGTGCGTCGCCTGGCGGGATCAGCATCAATGGCTGTGGGCCATGCGCCACCAGTGGGGACGTCGATACACCACTGAAGCAGAAAACGTCACTGAGCTGGCGGCGCTGCTGGCCCTCAACCCGAACGACATCGCGCTGTTTGATACCCAACGGACGCCATGGGAAACCCTGCAACGCTGCCATGCTCCTCTCCCCGAATGCGGAGCTGACTTTACCGTCGCGCTGGCACTGGCTATGAGTGAGGAGCCTGAATGAACGTCACCAATTTCCTGCCCTGGCGTCAGCAGCGTCGCGCGCGATGCCTGCGTTTCTGGGGCGGCATGTTTATCAGCACGTCGCTGCTGATCCTCATGATCGTTTTCAGTCTGCGAATGAACCATCAGGTAACGCTGCGCGCGCTGCAAAGTCAGCTTGTGGGAACCCAGTCCGTGCAGCGTGGCCTTATGTCTCGCCAGAAACTGACCACCGTGACGCAGAAGCCTGCGGGCACGCTGCAACGACACGCATGGCAACCGGTGCTGGAATCACTTTCCCGCGCCATGCCCCCACAGGTCTGGCTGACAGAGCTGCGTTATCAGCCTCCCGCGCTGATGATGATCGGGTATGCCTCCACCCTTCCGGCTCTCTCTGCGCTGCGCAACGGGGTGGGACAACTCGCCGGCTTTACGCCCGGGCCTGAAGGGGAGCTTCGGCAGGATAGTCAGGGGCGCTGGATGTTCACGCTGCACCTGAAAAGCGAGGGGTAGCGCGTGGAGACTCTGTTAGAACGCTGGTGTGATAGCCGCCCCTGGTGTCGGCTGATCTGCATGTGTCTGGGGATTTTCCTTGTGGGACTGGCAGCATGGAGCACGGTGCTTCGGCCAGTTGAGAGGCAGTGTACAGAGCGACAGCAGCAGCTGGTCCAGGAGGTGCGGACTAACGCGTCGCTGTGGCCTTCCGCCAGTAAGACAACGCTTCGTCCGGAAACCCAGACGGCACGGGAGATGATGCCATTTTCGCCGCTCGATTTTCAGGGTGAAGGAACAACGCTCCTGCACTGGAAGCCGTTTCAGAACGGCGGCGAACTGGCGCTGGAATCGGCGTGGCAGGCGATCCCCGCACTCTTTTCCCGGCTGGCACAGCGGGATGTGCAGGTCGCTGCTTTTACGATTTCGCCCCAAAGTACGGTGTTACGCCTGCGGCTGGAGCTGGAACATGCGAAATAGCGCGAAGTGCCTGCTGGTTTGTTCCGTGCTGTTATTGACCGGCATGCGCGATCCGTTTCGTCCGCCGGATGACCCTTGCGCTACGGGCGAGCTGGCGCAGTGGCACTACCGCGGAATGGTAGCAGGACAGCAGCGACTGGCTATTTTACAGGACGGGCAACAGCGCTGGCATCGTATGAAAATGCGCGATCGTTTTCCGGCGGGCTGGCAGATAACCGCCATCAATGAAACGGAACTGGTCATTGCCGTGGGGGAGACATGTGAACCCGGGCAATGGACGTGGCAACGAGAAGGAAAGGATACAAATGACGTTAAGGATAGTGCTGTTGCTGCTGGCGTTCAGCCACCCGCTGTGGGCCGCCGCGCCAAAGCCGGTCACGCTGGTGGTGGATGATGTTCCGGTGGCCCAGGTGCTCCAGGCACTGGTTACGCAGGAGAACCGTAATCTGGTGATATCGCCCGATGTCAGCGGCACGCTCTCGCTTAATCTGACGGGCGTCCCCTGGCGGCAAGCATTGCAGACGGTCGTTGCCAGCGCCGGGCTCGTTTTGCACGAGGAGCGCAGCATTTTTTATGTTCATACCCCGGCATGGCTGCGCGATCGGCGGGAACGTTTAGAGCAGGAGCGGGCGCGTCGACAGCTTGATGCACCGCTGATCTCGCAAAGCCTCCCATTTTCATATGCGGATGCCGGGGAACTGCAAAAAGCCGCGGAAAAGCTTCTGAGTCCAAAGGGGAGTTTATCGGTCGACAAACGTACCAACCGCCTGCTGGTCAGAGATAACGCGGCCGCGCTGGAAGCGCTGCAGCAGTGGGCGTCGCAGATGGATATTCCCGTCGAGCAGGTTGAGCTGGCGGCGCACATTGTCACCATTAATGAAAAAAGCCTCCGTGAGCTGGGCGTGAAATGGAATCTCGCTGACGCTACCGAGGCGGGCAAGGTCGGACAGATTACGACGCTTGGCAGCGATCTGTCCGTGGCCAGCGCAACCAGCAATGTGGGGTTTAACATCGGGCGGATTAACGGCAGGCTGCTGGATCTGGAGTTATCTGCGCTGGAACAAAAACAGCAGGTCGATATCATCGCCAGCCCCCGGCTGCTGGCCTCGCATATGCAACCGGCAAGCATCAAGCAGGGCAGTGAGATCCCGTATCAGGTCTCAAGCGGCGAAAGCGGCGCGACCTCGGTGGAGTTTAAAGAGGCAGTACTCGGAATGGAGGTCACGCCGGTGGTATTGCCCGGTGGACGCGTGCGACTGAAATTACACATCAGTGAAAACATGCCTGGACAGGTGTTGCAGCAGGCTGACGGTGAAACGCTGGCCATCGACAAGCAGGAGATAGAAACCCAGGTGGAGGTCAAAAGTGGAGAAACGCTGGCGCTGGGCGGGATTTTCTCGCAAAAGAATAAAACCGGCAGTGACGGCGTACCCGGACTTAGCCGCATCCCCTGGCTGGGACAACTTTTTCGCCATGATGGAAAAGACAATGAACGGCGTGAGTTAGTGGTGTTTATTACACCACGTCTGGTGGCTATTCACTGACGGGTAACGATCCCCGCAATGATTTTGCATTCAGTTTGTTGCAGATGTTTGACGTGGGGCATGAATTAGCATACAAGGAGTACCGATTTGAGTTGGACTTACGTCTTATTACCTTATGCGACCGGCGTGGTGATTTAATCAGTTGCCAAACAAGCCGGAGTATTGAGATAATTTTTAGTCTGACTCTCGCTCTATTGCATATGAGGTTTCAGTTCATGTCCTGCTACGCCGGGTGTCTGCGAAGCGGGGATTACCATTAACGAATAGTCTTAGTAGTACCGATAAAATGGCAGAGAAACGCAATATCTTTCTGGTTGGGCCTATGGGTGCCGGCAAAAGCACTATTGGGCGTCAGTTAGCTCAACAACTCAATATGGAATTTTACGATTCTGATCAAGAGATTGAGAAACGAACCGGAGCTGATGTGGGCTGGGTTTTCGATGTAGAAGGCGAAGAAGGTTTCCGTGACCGAGAAGAAAAAGTGATCAACGAACTCACGGAAAAACAGGGCATCGTACTGGCAACAGGCGGCGGCTCTGTGAAATCTCGCGAAACCCGCAACCGTCTCTCCGCCCGTGGCGTAGTGGTCTATCTTGAGACGACCATTGAGAAACAGCTGGCACGTACGCAGCGCGATAAAAAGCGCCCGCTGCTGCAGGTTGAAACGCCACCTCGCGAAGTTCTGGAAGCGTTGGCCGATGAACGCAATCCGCTGTACGAAGAGATTGCCGATGTGACCATTCGCACTGACGATCAGAGCGCTAAAGTGGTTGCAAACCAGATTATTCATATGCTGGAAAGCAACTGATTCTGGCTTTATATACACTCGCCTGCGGGTAAAGCATTAAAGGTGGATGTCGCGTCATGGAGAGGATTACAGTTACTCTCGGGGAACGTAGTTACCCTATCACCATCGCGGCTGGTTTGTTTAACGACCCAGCTTCCTTTTTACCACTAAAAGCGGGTGATCAGGCGATGCTGGTCACCAATGAGACGCTGGCTCCGCTTTATCTCGACCGCGTACGCCACCTGCTTGAGCAGGCAGGCGTTAAAGTCGACAGTGTGATTCTGCCCGATGGCGAGCAGTATAAAAGCCTGACGGTACTGGATACCGTCTTTACCGCATTGCTGCAAAAACCGCATGGTCGCGATACAACACTGCTTGCCCTGGGCGGCGGTGTTGTGGGCGATCTGACCGGCTTTGCGGCCGCAAGCTATCAACGTGGCGTTCGTTTTATTCAAATCCCGACCACGTTGCTGTCACAGGTCGACTCCTCTGTCGGCGGCAAAACCGCAGTCAACCATCCGCTCGGCAAAAACATGATTGGCGCGTTCTACCAACCCGCATCGGTCGTGGTGGATCTCGACTGTCTGAAAACCCTGCCGACGCGCGAGCTGGCTTCGGGTCTGGCTGAAGTGATCAAATACGGCATTATTCTGGATGGCGAGTTCTTTAACTGGCTGGAAGAGAATATGGATGCGTTGTTGCGCCTGGATGAAGCAAAACTGGCATACTGCATTCGTCGTTGTTGTGAACTGAAAGCAGAAGTTGTCGCCGCAGACGAGCGTGAAACCGGCTTACGTGCTTTACTGAATCTTGGGCATACGTTTGGTCACGCCATTGAAGCCGAAATGGGTTACGGCAACTGGTTGCACGGTGAAGCCGTCGCTGCCGGAATGGTCATGGCAGCCCGCACCTCTGAACGTCTTGGTCAGTTTAAACCGGAAGAGACGGCACGTATCATTGCGCTGCTTGAACGTGCAGGTTTGCCGGTAACCGGGCCGCAGGAGATGTCGGCGCAAGCGTATTTACCCCACATGATGCGCGATAAAAAAGTATTGGCAGGTGAGATGCGTCTTGTACTCCCGCTTGCAATAGGGAAGAGTGAAGTGCGCGGCGGAGTGTCGCACGATGTCGTTCTTGGCGCTATCGCTGATTGTCAGCAGGCGTAACAACTAGAAAGGTCAGGCCACTTTTACCGGTGGTCGTTTAGCTTCAGGCGAAATGCAAAGACGTAGGCATAAGCCTTTGAGTGGGGTGTTAAATGGATGAATTCAAACCAGAAGACGAGCTGAAACCCGATCCCAGCGATCGTCGTACTGGTCGTTCTCGTCAATCTTCAGAACGTGATAACGAGCCGCAGATCAACTTTGACGATGTTGAACTGGATGCAGACGATCGTCGCCCTTCGCGTAGCCGCAACGCGCGTGATGAGCGAGAAGAAGAGGATTATGAGTCCGAAGAAGATTCAATGGACGAACAGCCTGTAGAGCGTCGCCCGCGTAAACGTAAAAAAGCCGCTGCGCAGAAACCGGCTTCCCGCCAGTATATTATGATGGGCCTTGGCGTTTTGGTGCTTGTGCTGCTGATTGTTGGCATTGGCTCCGCGCTGAAAGCACCGTCAACGAACTCAACCGAGCAGACGGCTTCTACTGAGAAGAGCATTAATCTTTCCGGTAACGATGCGACGGATCAGGCGAACGGTGCGCAGCCAGCGCCGGGCACCACTTCCGCTGAGCAGACTGCCAGCAACACCACGACGCCGCAGGATGTTTCCCTGCCGCCTGTGTCATCAACCCCAGCTCAGGGCCAGGCTCCCGTTACGCCTGAAGGCCAGCAGCGTGTAGAAGTTCAGGGAGACCTGAACAATGCACTGACGCAGCCACAGAACCAGCAGCAGGTTGATAACGTTGTGGTGAACTCTACGCTGCCAACTGAACCTGCAACCGTTGCGCCGATTCGCGGTGGTAACGCTCAGCCGCAAACTGCGGCGACGGAAACCAAGCCGCGTCAGACGCAAACGGCGACACGTCCTGAACGTAAGCAGGCGGTGATTGAGCCTAAGCGTGAAACCAAACCTCAGGCCGTAGTCAAAGCGCCTGAAGTGAAAGCCGCACCGACACAGCCGAAACACACGGCTACAGCTGCCGTGAACGAGCCGGCCAAAGCGCCAGTCACGCAGACTGCACCGAAAGCGACGGCGACCACAACGGCACCGGCGGCCACCACTGCGCCTGCCGCGACGGCTTCCAGCACGACAGCAGGCAAAACCGCAGGCAACGTCAGCTCGCTGAAATCTGCGCCATCCAGCAACTACACGCTGCAGTTGAGCAGTTCGTCTAACTATGACAACCTCAACGGTTGGGCGAAGAAATCAAATCTGAAAAACTACGTGGTTTATCAGACGACCCGAAACGGTCAACCGTGGTATGTGTTGGTTAGCGGGGTTTATGCATCCAAAGATGAAGCGAAACGTGCCGTGGCGTCGCTGCCTGCAGATGTTCAGGCTAAAAACCCATGGGCGAAGCCGATTCATCAGGTTCAGGCCGATCTGAAGTAATGTTTAAAGCGCAGGATGCTGTCGGAGCTTTCTCCACAGCCGGAGAAGGTGTAATCAGTTAGTCAGCATGAAAAAAAATCGCGCTTTTCTGAAATGGGCAGGGGGGAAATACCCCCTGCTCGATGATATTAAAAAGCACCTGCCAAAAGGCGAGTGTCTTATCGAGCCCTTCGTGGGTGCAGGATCGGTGTTTCTGAACACTGATTTTTCTCGTTATATCCTCGCGGATATCAACAGCGACCTTATCAGCCTCTATAACATCGTCAAACTGCGTACCGATGAGTATGTGGAAGAGGCGCGTAAGCTGTTTACGCCTGAGAACAACAACCCTGACGTCTACTATCGGTTCCGCACGGAGTTTAATCAGAGCCAGGATCCGTTCCGCCGCGCTCTGTTGTTCCTCTATCTCAACCGTCATGGTTACAACGGCCTGTGCCGGTATAATCTGCGTGGTGAATTCAACGTGCCGTTTGGTCGTTATAAGCGCCCGTACTTCCCGCAGGACGAGTTATATCACTTTGCTGCAAAAGCGCAGAATGCAGAGTTCCACTGTCTCTCCTATGAGGAGTGTATGGAACTGGCGGGCGTAAATTCGGTGGTTTACTGTGACCCTCCGTACGCCCCGCTGTCGGCGACGGCGAATTTCACCGCCTACCATACCAACAGCTTCAGCCCGGCCGAACAGGCGCGTCTGGCGGAGATGGCGGAAAAGCTGGTCAGCAAAAGAATTCCGGTGTTAATTTCGAATCACGATACGCCTGATACGCGCGAATGGTATAAAGCCGCGAAGCATTTTCAGGTTAAAGTGCGGCGTAGCATTAGCAGCAACGGCGGCACACGTAAAAAGGTGGACGAACTCCTGGCTCTTTATCGCCCCTGAGCCGTTTTGCCCGCCGGTAAACACATTTCAAGGAGATGCGGATGAAACAGTTTTTGATTGCTCCCTCAATTCTGTCGGCCGATTTTGCCCGCCTGGGTGAAGACACGGCTAAAGCTCTCGCGGCTGGCGCAGATGTCGTCCATTTCGACGTTATGGATAACCACTATGTCCCCAACCTGACGATTGGCCCAATGGTGCTCAAGGCGCTGCGTAACTACGGCATCACCGCGCCGATCGACGTTCACCTGATGGTGAAGCCGGTCGACCGAATCGTGCCAGACTTCGCCGCGGCGGGGGCCAGCATCATCACTTTCCATCCGGAAGCCTCTGAACATGTGGACCGCACCCTGCAGCTGATCAAAGAGAATGGCTGTAAGGCGGGTCTGGTGTTTAACCCGGCCACGCCGTTGAGCTATCTCGATCATGTCATGGATAAACTGGACGTCATTTTGCTGATGTCTGTTAACCCGGGCTTTGGCGGTCAGTCGTTCATCCCTCATACGCTGGACAAGCTGCGCGAAGTGCGCCGTCGTATTGATGAGTCAGGCTACGATATTCGCCTGGAAGTGGACGGCGGTGTGAAAGTGAATAACATTGGTGAAATTGCGGCAGCGGGCGCGGATATGTTCGTTGCCGGGTCGGCCATTTTCGACCAACCGGATTACAAAAAAGTCATTGATGAAATGCGCCGCGAGCTGGCGAAGGTAAGTCATGGATAAATTGCAGGCAATTCGGGGTGTAGCGTTCGACCTCGACGGCACGCTGGTTGACAGCGCGCCGGGCTTAACGAGCGCCGTGGATCAGGCGCTGTATGCCCTTGAACTGCCCGTTGCGGGCGAAGAACGTGTTGTGACGTGGATTGGCAACGGTGCCGATGTGCTGATGGAGCGCGCGTTAACGTGGGCTCGCCAGGAGCGCGCGTCGCAGCGTTCCGCGCAGGGCAAACCGAGCGTCGATCACGCGGATATCCCTCAGGATGAGCAGCTACGTATTCTGCGCAAACTGTTCAATCGTTTCTATGAAGAGACCGTTGAAGAGGGGAGTTTTCTCTTCCCGGACGTCCAGGAAACCCTGAGCGTGCTGCATGCCAAAGGCATCCCGCTTGGGCTAGTGACCAATAAACCCACGCCGTTTGTTGCCCCTCTTCTCGACGCGCTGGATATCGCGAAATATTTCTCCGTGATTGTGGGCGGCGATGATGTGCAAAACAAAAAGCCGCATCCGGAACCGCTGTTGCTGGTGGCAGGAAAATTATCCTTAACACCTGCGGAGCTGCTCTTTGTCGGGGATTCCCGCAATGATATTCTGGCTGCCCGCGCGGCAGGATGTCCTTCCGTCGGATTGACCTATGGCTACAACTACGGTGAGGCCATTACGCTGAGTGAGCCGGATGTTGTGTTCGACCACTTCAAAGATTTGTTGCCCGCACTCGGGCTTTCGCACAGTGAACATCAGGAATTGAATAATGACTAAGCCCATCGTATTTAGTGGCGCACAGCCGTCAGGTGAATTGACCATTGGTAACTACATGGGTGCGTTGCGTCAGTGGGTCAGCATGCAGGATGACTACCATTGCATTTACTGCATCGTGGACCTTCATGCCATCACTGCGCGTCAGGATCCTGAGAAGCTGCGCAAAGCCACCCTGGACACCCTGGCCCTCTATCTGGCCTGCGGCATCGATCCTGAGAAGAGCACCATTTTCGTTCAGTCACATGTACCAGAGCACGCACAACTGGGCTGGGCGCTGAACTGCTACACCTACTTCGGTGAACTGAGCCGCATGACCCAGTTCAAGGATAAATCCGCACGCTATTCTGAAAACATCAACGCCGGTCTGTTTGACTATCCGGTGCTGATGGCGGCTGACATTCTGCTGTACCAGACCAACCAGGTTCCTGTCGGTGAAGACCAGAAACAGCACCTGGAGCTGAGCCGCGATATCGCCCAGCGCTTCAACGCGCTTTATGGCGAGGTGTTTAAAGTACCAGAGCCGTTTATTCCGAAATCGGGCGCACGCGTCATGTCGCTGCTGGAACCGACCAAGAAGATGTCCAAGTCAGACGATAACCGCAACAACGTTATCGGCCTGCTGGAAGATCCGAAATCCGTGGTTAAAAAGCTTAAGCGTGCGGTGACCGACTCCGACGAGCCGCCAGTGGTGCGCTACGACGTGCAGAATAAAGCGGGCGTTTCCAACCTGCTGGATATTCTCTCCGGTGTGACCGGCCAGAGCATTCCAGAGCTGGAACAGCACTTCGAAGGCAAGATGTATGGTCACCTGAAAGGTGAAGTGGCAGACGCCGTTTCCGGCATGTTGACCGAGTTGCAGGAGCGTTATCACCGCTACCGTAACGACGAAGCTTTCCTGCAGAAGGTGATGAAAGACGGCGCGGAAAAAGCCAGCGCGCGCGCGTCAGAAACCCTCAAAGCGGTGTATGAAGCGATTGGGTTTGTGGGTAAACCATAGGTAAAAGCAAAACGGTAACCACGTTACCGTTTTTAGGGTTTGTTCCCTCTCCCTGTGGGAGAGGGTCAGGGTGAGGGCATCAGGCCGCACTTCCCAAAACTAAAAAACCGGGAAATCCCGGTTTTTTTACGCCTGAAAACGACTTACTGCTGTGCCGCCTGTCCGCAACCACCGATGATCTTCGAAATTGAGATCGCCGGGTGCAGCAGATAATCGTAGCTGCAGTTATTTTTGGTGTTTTGAACGTGACCGGTACAGGCCGTCAGGGTCGATAACAGGCCAACCAGAACGGCGGCTTTTGCCAGCTTGAACATACGCATTCCTTGTCTAAAAAATTGGATGTAATACGAGGGAATAAATGGAAAAGTTCCACTATGCGGGCGGTATGTTAGCGGTAGCCGTTAGAGGGGAGTAGTCCGCTTAAGGACTACTCGAAGAGGGAAAAATATGTGTCAGTGATTCGAGAACCAGTTCAGCTTATCGCGTAATTCAACCACGCGACCCACCACAATCAACGCCGGACTTTCAACCTGCTGCGCCAGCTCGCCGAGTTGAGTCAGCACACCATCGACCACACGCTGCGTAATGGCGGTACCGTTTTCCACCAGCGCAACGGGCATATCTGCCTCCATGCCGTGCTCCAGCAGTTTCGCCTGAATGGTGGCGGCCTGATTTAGCCCCATGTAGAAGACCAGCGTCTGCTTTTCAGCGGCCAGGTTATGCCAGTCCAGTTCGCTGCCGGTTTTGAGGTGGCCCGTCACAAGACGCACGCTCTGCGCGTAATCGCGGTGGGTCAGCGGGATGCCGGAGTAGGCTGAGCAGCCGGACGCCGCCGTAATCCCTGGCACCACGGAGAACGGAATACCTGCGTTGCACAGGGTTTCCAGCTCTTCGCCGCCGCGACCAAAGATAAACGGATCGCCGCCTTTCAGACGCACCACGCGCTTACCTTTCTGCGCCTCGCGCAGCAGGATCTGGTTAATCTCTTCCTGCGGTACGCAGTGGTAGCCCGCGCGCTTGCCGACGAAGACGCGATCGGCGTCGCGACGCACCAGGTTCATGATGTCATCGGAGACCAGGCGGTCGTAGACCACGATATCCGCCTGCTGGATCTGTTGCAGGCCTTTCAGCGTCAGTAAGCCTGCATCGCCAGGACCCGCGCCGACCAGCACCACTTCACCACGGTGATCCAGCGGTTCGTTCAGTAACTGTTCGGTCGTCTCTTCCACCGCTTTTGTGTCCTGGTTCGCCAGCGACTGCGCCAGCCTGTCGTTCACAAAGAACTTTTCCCAGAAGCGACGGCGCTCCCCTACGGTCGCGAAGGTTTGCTTCACGCGGGAACGAAGTTGTCCGGCATAGTGGGCAATCTGACCAAGATGCTGCGGCAGCACGGCTTCCAGTTTTTCCCGCAGCAGGCGGGCGAGAACAGGTGAGCGTCCACCGGATGACACCGCAATCATCAGCGGTGAGCGGTCGATAATCGACGGCATGATAAAGCTGGCTTCTTTCGGCGCATCGACCACGTTGCAGAAGATACGCCGCGCTTCGCAGGCATCGCTGACGCGCTGATTCACGGCATCGTCATCCGTTGCGGCAATGGTCAGCCAGCAGGTATCCAGCAGGGATTCATCAAACTCTCCTTGTACCCGCGTGAGCATCCCTTCCTGGGCCCAGACGTCAAACTGCGGGGTAAAGGTGAGAGCATTCACGGTCAGTCGGGCCCCCGCTTCCAGCAGCAGGCGCGCCTTGCGCTCAGCCACATCGCCGCCGCCTACAAGCAGGCAGTCGCGATGGCGTAATTGACAAAAAATCGGCAGGTGGTCCACGACGATACCTCACAGCATTCAAGGAGGGGGTAAGCATTGACGTCAGGATAACAGCAGGAATCGCCGAAAATATACGGTTTTTCCTGCCGTTACCCATAAGGGGTCATAAGCCTTTCCTATTGAAAAGGCGGGGGGTTACGCTTTGAGCTGCACCTTGCCGTCCTTCACGCGGACGTCATAGTGCTTCACGGAGACGCTTTCATCTTCCATGCAGCGTCCGTCGGTTAAACGGAAACGCTGCTTTTTCAGCGGGCTGGCGACCCACAGTTCACCCTGGTGCTCGGCAATCAGGCCACGGGAGAGCACGCTGGCCTCGAAGAACGGGTCGATATTGCTGATGGCAAAAACCTGTTCATCGTGACGGGGACGGAAAATCGCGACCTGCTCGTTACCCAGCAGCGCACACACGCCGGTGGCGGGCAGAATGTCGTTAATCTCGCAAATGTTTACCCACTGGCTCATGCGTTTTCCTCCACCAGCGTGACTGGAATGCGTTCATACGGTGTTGCCGGGCGATGCTGCTCGCGCTCTGGCACCACCTGCACGTTCGGGTCGCGCTGGGTGCTGTTGATAAAGTGTTTGAAGCGTGTCTGCGCCGCAGGGGTATTCACGGTTTCGGTCCACTCGCAGATCACTGCCTCGCGCAGGCGAGCCATCTCTGCTTCCAGATGCTCGTTCAGGCCCAGCTTGTCGTCAATGATCACCGCTTTCAGATAATCAATGCCGCCTTCCAGGTTATCCAGCCAGGACGCTGTACGGGTCAGCTTATCGGCGGTACGGATGTAGAACATCATGAAGCGGTCGAGGTACTTAATCAGCGTGTCGTGGTCAAGATCCGCTGCCAGCAGGTCTGCATGGCGTGGTTTCATCCCGCCGTTACCGCAGACGTACAGGTTCCAGCCTTTTTCGGTGGCAATAATACCCACGTCTTTACCCTGCGCTTCGGCACATTCACGGGTACAGCCGGAGACGCCGAACTTCATTTTATGCGGGGTACGGATGCCTTTGTAGCGGTTTTCCAGCTCCACGCCGAAGCCGACGCTGTCGCCCACGCCGTAGCGGCACCAGGTGCTGCCCACGCAGGTTTTTGCCATACGCAGCGCTTTGGCATACGCGTGGCCGGTTTCGAAGCCTGCTTCAATCAGCTGGCGCCAGATTTCTGGCAGGTCGTCTTTCTGCGCCCCAAACAGCCCGATACGTTGTGAACCGGTAATTTTGGTGTACAGGTTAAATTCGCGGGCGATCCGGCCCACCGCGACCAGCCCTTCCGGCGTGATTTCGCCACCGGCGGAACGTGGAATGACGGAGTAGGTGCCGTCTTTCTGAATGTTCGCCAGGAAGTTGTCATTGGTATCCTGCAGCGGCGTGTGCTCGGGTTTGAGCACGTATTCATTCCAGCAGGAGGCCAGCAGGGAGCCGACGGTCGGTTTACACACTTCACAGCCGTAACCCTGGCCGTGTTTCGCCAGCAGTTCGTCGAAGGACTTAATGCCTTCCACACGGATCAGGTGATACAGCTCCTGGCGAGAGTAAGCAAAATGCTCGCACAGGTTGTTGTTCACTTCGATGCCCTGTTTCGCCAGCTCGGCGTTCAGCACCTGAGTTACCAGTGGAATACATCCGCCACAGCCGGTACCGGCTTTAGTTTCGGCTTTCAGCGCGGCAACGGTATGGCAGCCCTTGTTGATGGCAGAGATCAGCATGCCTTTAGTGACGTCGAAGCAGGAGCAAATCTGCGCGCTGTCCGGCAGTTTATCCACCCCGATGGACGGTTTACCGCTGGAGGCGTGCGCCGGGAGGATCAGCGCGTCCGGGTTTTCCGGCAGCTCGATGGCGTTGAGCACCAGCTGGAGCAGGTTACCGAAGTCGCTGGTATCGCCTACCAGTACTGCGCCGAGCAGGGTTTTATTGTCCTTACTGACGATAAGACGTTTGTAGACTTCTTTGCTTTCGTCGAGATAGACGTAGCTGCGAGCGCCAGGCGTGCGGCCATGCGCATCGCCGATACCGCCCACGTCCACGCCCAGCAGCTTCAGCTTGGCGCTCATATCCGCGCCGGTGAAGGCGTTTTCGCTGCCGAGAATATGGTCCACGGCGACCTGCGCCATTTTGTAGCCTGGCGCCACGAGACCGTATACGCGGTTATTCCAGCTGGCGCATTCGCCAATCGCGTAGATATCCGGGTCGGAGGTCTGGCAGGTATCGTTAATCATGATCCCGCCGCGCTGCGCGACGGCCAGACCGCACTGGGTTGCCAGTTTGTCGCGTGGACGAATACCGGTGGAGAAGACGATAAAGTCTACTTCCAGCTCGCTGCCGTCAGCAAAGCGCATGGTTTTACGTGCTTCGGTGCCTTCCTGCACGATCTCTTTGGTGTTCTTGCTGGTGTGAACTTTCACGCCCATGCTTTCGATTTTACGGCGAAGCTGGTCGCCACCCATGTGGTCGAGCTGTTCGGCCATCAGCATCGGGGCAAATTCGATGACGTGGGTTTCTACGCCGAGGTTTTTCAGCGCGCCCGCGGCTTCTAAGCCCAGCAGACCGCCGCCGACAACGGCGCCGCGCTTGCTGCGGCGTGCGCAGGATTCAATGGCGTTGAGGTCTTCAATCGTACGGTAAACGAAGCAATCCTGAGTTTCAGAACCTTTAATAGGCGGGATCCACGGATACGAGCCTGTCGCCATGATCAGCTTGTCGTAAAAAACCGTACGTCCGGCGCTGGAGTGGATCACTTTTTCCTGACGGTTGATGGTGATGGCGCGTTCGCCCACCAGCACTTTTACGCCATGCTTCTCATAGAAACCTTCACGCACTAAAGAGAGCTCTTCGGCGGTATGATGGGAGAAGTAGGAAGACAAGTGCACACGGTCGTACGCCTTGCGGGGTTCTTCACAGAACACGGTAATATCGAACTGGTCGGCACCGGCTTTATCGAGAAGATCCTCAATAAAGCGATGGCCTACCATGCCGTTACCGATGATAGCGAGTCTGACTTTGCTCATTTTTGCCTCGATTTCTTTTCTATTACTGCCTACCTTAACGATTCAGCAGGGGCGCTTATTGATGTAAATCAAATACGTCTTCGCCTACTCCTTAGGTGGTATGCAGCTGATTTGTCAGGATTTTTATAAGTTATGGAAATCGCAGGCTTTTCGGTGGCGTCGATTTTGTGTACAAAACAATGGCGTATTTTTGAACAAAAATATGCTTAAACAACGTTGCGTTGATCAGGGGATAAGAAATGTCTACAACACCGCTTTGGCTTGTTCAGAATGTTCGCTTACCGGGCCGGGAAGGACTATGGCAACTCGCCATTGAGAGCGGGCGATTTGGTGACATCACCCCAATGGACGACACCCGCGCTGAAAGTTATGAAGTGTTGAACGCGCGCGGCGGGCTGGCGATCCCACCGTTTATCGAGCCGCATATCCATCTTGATACCACCCAGACGGCAGGCGAGCCGAACTGGAATCAGTCGGGCACGCTCTTTGAGGGCATTGAACGCTGGGCGGAGCGCAAAGCGTTACTCAGCCATGACGACGTCAAAGCGCGCGCCTGGAAAACGCTGAAGTGGCAAATCGCCAACGGCATTCAGTTTGTCCGTACCCATGTGGATGTCTCCGACCCGACGCTCACCGCCCTGAAGGCCATGCTGGAGGTGAAGCAGGAGGTGGCCCCATGGGTGACGCTGCAAATCGTCGCGTTCCCCCAGGAGGGTATTCTCTCTTACCCGAACGGCGCGGCGCTGCTGGAAGAGGCGTTAAAACTGGGTGCCGACGTGGTGGGGGCGATCCCGCACTTCGAATTCACCCGCGAGTATGGCGTCCAGTCGCTGCATATTGCTTTTACACTGGCGAAGAAATATGACCGTCCGCTGGATATCCATTGCGATGAAATTGACGACGAACAGTCGCGGTTTGTCGAAACGGTGGCTACCCTGGCCTACGAGGCCGGCATCGGTCCGCGCGTGACCGCCAGCCATACTACCGCCATGCACTCCTACAACGGTGCGTACACCTCGCGCCTGTTCCGCCTGTTGAAGATGTCGGGGATTAACTTCGTCGCTAACCCGCTGGTCAATATCCACCTGCAGGGGCGTTTTGACGACTATCCTAAGCGCCGCGGCATCACGCGCGTGAAGGAACTCCAGGAAGCAGGCATTAACGTCTGCTTTGGTCATGACGATGTTTTTGACCCCTGGTACCCGCTGGGAACCGGCAATATGCTCCAGGTGCTGCACATGGGGTTACACGTCTGCCAGATGATGGGCTATCCGCAAATCGACAGCGGCCTGGATCTGATCACCCATAACAGCGCCCGTACCTTTGGCCTGAGCGATTACGGTATTGCCACGGGCAATCCGGCGAATCTGGTGATTTTGCCTGCGGAAAGCGGGTTTGAAGCGGTGCGCTGTCAGGTGCCGGTGCGCTGGTCGATTCGTCAGGGGCGGGTGATTGCCACGACGCAGCTGGCGCAGACGTGGATTCAGATGGATATCGGGGGTGAAGAGGTCAGCTTTGCCAGAAACAGCCCCTCTGCGTAGCGCAAAGGGGCGTGAAGGTTAGTGAGACGCTACCGCGTTGTGCTGGCGGTGGCGAGTCACGAAGCCCAGCACGAAGCACATGATGAACACCACGGCATACAGACCGTTAGCGGTGTGCAGCGCCGCCAGCGGGCCGCTGTGGGCAACGATCGGCCCCGTCACCACAAAGGTGAGCATGGTGCCGATGGTACCGCAGGTCAGCACGAAGTTAACCAGCTTCGGCGAAGCTACTTTGGTCTGCAGGGAGCCCAGCGTGATGATCGAGGTGTAAATCGCGCTGGAGAAAAAGCCCAGGGTCATAATGAACCACGGCATATTGTCCGGGGAACCGTTGATGAACAGATACATCAGCACGGTTGCCAGGCCCGCCAGCACCGTCAGGATGCGCTGCAGATCGAAGAAGCGCAGGATGAAGCTAAACGCCCACATGCCGAACATGTAAGACATCCAGAAATCGCTTACCAGTTTACCCGCGTCGTTCAGGCTCATGCCCAGGCCTTTCGCGTATTCCGGTACCCAGGAGATAAAGCCCAGCTGGCCCAGGATATAGCACAGGGCGGCGATGGAGAGGAACAGTACGCCGATGCCCCATTTCTCTTTCGCGACGGGTTCTGCGCTGGTTTGCGCTTTTTTGCCCAGAACCGGGAATTCACAGCCGAAGGTCAGAATAAAGATTGCTACGTAAACCAGACCGATACAGGCATAGACCCAGTACCACTCAATGCTGCGTGCCAGCAGAACGGCGGCCACCATCGGGAAAATCATCCCGGCCATGCTGAAGAAGGAGTCGGTGAACAGCAGGCGCGCGCCGCGCTGACGGCCTTCATACATATGGGTAATCAGGAACGTACCGATCGACATGGTGATCCCGCTGACCAGGCCGAGCACGAACATGGCGGCGGAGAACAACGCGATGCTGTGACTCAGCATCAGACCCGCCACGGCGGCGACCATCAGCACAAAGCCAAAACGCAACTGCGTCTTCAGCGGCACGATTTCCATCAGCCAGGCATTCAGGAAGATAGAGATGAGGATACCGGCGTTGAGGAAGGTAAAGGTGTTACTCATACTGGAGACGGGCAGCTGGAAGTAGTCTGCGATATTCCCCATCACCATCCCGGTGACGATCACCAACGCGCCGGTCAGGGCGTAGGAGAAGAAGCTGATCCATGTGAGCTTGATGCGATTGCTGTTAGTCATGTCTGGCCTGTTCAAAAAAGAAAAGCGCCCGGAGGGCGCTGAGAGCGGGCAGATTTTAGACATTAAAGTGATCCATTCATACCTTTTCAAAGAAATTTAAACTTCATTGCAGTTTTTTATGTGATCTATATCACATAAAAAGACGCCATAACCAATCGTTTGCGTGGTTACAACTGTTTCAATTTCGTAAAATTAGGTAAAAGGCTGGTCTCCGTTCATACTGCTCTTTAGAATCAAGCCATTCGCTTTTTATACTGCGCTTTGTTAAGGAATTCTCATGCTCAAATCAACACTGGCGGCTGTCGCAGCTGTGTTTGCTCTTTCTGCCGTTTCCCCTGCTGCGCTGGCAGCCAAAGGGGACCCTCACGTTCTGCTGACCACCTCTGCCGGGAATATTGAGCTGGAACTGAATAGCCAGAAAGCTCCGGTTTCCGTGAAAAACTTCCTCGACTATGTGAACAGTGGTTTTTATAACAACACCACTTTCCACCGCGTGATCCCTGGCTTCATGATTCAGGGCGGCGGTTTCAACGAGCAGATGCAGCAGAAGCAGCCGAACCCGCCGATCAAAAACGAAGCGGACAACGGCTTGCTGAACAAGCGCGGCACGATTTCCATGGCGCGTACGGCGGATAAAGACAGCGCCACCAGCCAGTTCTTCCTCAACGTGGCGGATAACGCCTTTCTCGACCATGGCCAGCGCGACTTCGGTTACGCGGTCTTCGGTAAAATTGTGAAAGGGATGGACGTGGCGGATAAGATTTCTCAGGTTCCTACTCATGACGTCGGCCCGTACCAGAATGTGCCGTCCAAACCGGTCGTGATCCTCTCCGCAAAAGTACTGCCGTAACCCTCTTTGACACGGGCGGCGCTCGCCCGTGTAATGCCCCCTCCCTGCGAAAGCGCGTTTTGCTGCTTATACTTGTGGCAAACGGACTATTCAGGGAGGCGTTAAGTGAAAAAACTCACCGACAAGCAAAAATCCCGTATTTGGGAGCAGCAGCGTAACGTCAATCTTCAGGCCAGTTGTCTCCTTGAAAAAGGTCATGGTCCTTCAGAACCCCATATTGAGAAGCTGGAGCTCGGGCCTTCCGCGCCCGGTTTACCCCATCTTTGTCTTATTCACCGCCATCTGTATCGCAAAGAGCTGAAGCGGGCGGGCGAATACCGTACCGACGATATTTTTAAAGGTGACATTCCTTTCTGCCACTTCGAGTACATCGAGAAGATGGGCAATGAATTGATGGCGGACCTGGAAAGCGAAAAGTATCTGGTGGGTCTTCAGAAAGAAACCTTTGTGAACAGAGTTAGTCACTACTACTGTGAAATCAATATGCTGCATCCTTTTATGAGCGGCAATGGTATTGCCCAACGGGTCTTCTTTGAGCAGCTGGCCATTCATGCCGGGTATATGCTGGACTGGCGGGGTATCGATCCCGAGCAGTGGGTGGCGGCGAACCGAAGCGGCGCGACGGGCGATTTGACTGCGCTGAACGCTGTCTTTGCCAAAGTAGTGAGCGAAGCGCGGGAATCTGAGTAGAATAGGGCGGCATTTTTTTCGGGAGCCGCCATGATTCTGCTGATTGATAACTACGATTCCTTCACCTGGAACCTTTACCAGTATTTTTGTGAGCTGGGAGCAGAGGTGGTTGTCCGCCGTAACGATGACGTGACTCTGGCCGATATTGCGACGCTGGCTCCGCAGAAAATTGTGATTTCACCCGGCCCCTGCACGCCGTCGGAATCGGGCGTGTCTCTGGATGTTATCCGGCACTATGCTGGCAAGCTGCCCATTCTGGGCGTCTGCCTGGGCCATCAGGCCATTGCCCAGGTATTCGGCGCCACCATCGTGCGTGCCGCGAAAGTGATGCACGGAAAAACGTCGCCGGTCACGCATACCAGTATCGGGGTATTCACGGGGCTCAATAATCCCTTAACCGTGACGCGCTACCATTCGCTGGTGATTGACCCGCCGACGCTGCCAGACTGCTTTGAGGTGACCGCCTGGAGCGATACGCAGGAGATCATGGGGATTCGCCACCGCGAGTGGGATCTTGAGGGCGTGCAATTCCATCCGGAAAGTATCCTTAGCGAGCAAGGGCATGACCTGCTGGCTAATTTCTTCCATCGCTGAATATCTGTTGCCTTGCTGTGATTTTTTATGCATATTTTGTGATTATATTTTCACAATCAATGTGACATAAAATGGATGGGCATGACATGGCAACTGAACAACCAGCAATTACCCGCGCAACATTCGATGAAGTGATTCTGCCGATTTATGCACCGGCTGAGTTTATCCCGGTTAAGGGGAAAGGCAGCCGCGTCTGGGATCAGCAGGGAAAAGAGTATGTGGATTTCGCGGGCGGTATTGCGGTCACGGCGCTGGGTCATTGCCATCCTGCGCTGGTGGAGGCGCTGAAAACCCAGGGCGAAACCCTGTGGCACACCAGTAACGTATTCACCAACGAGCCGGCGCTGCGTCTGGGCCGCAAAATCATTGATGCCACGTTTGCCGAGCGTGTGCTGTTTATGAACTCCGGCACCGAAGCCAACGAAACCGCCTTTAAGCTGGCGCGCTATTACGCGACGACGCGTCACAGCCCGTACAAAACCAAAATCATCGCCTTCCACAACGCCTTCCACGGGCGCTCGTTCTTTACCGTCTCCGTCGGCGGCCAGCCGAAGTATTCCGACGGCTTTGGCCCAAAACCGGCCGATATCGTCCATGTGCCGTTTAACGATCTGCATGCGGTGAAAGCGGTGATGGACGACCACACCTGCGCGGTAGTCGTGGAGCCAATTCAGGGCGAAGGCGGCGTGACGGCGGCCACCCCGGAATTCCTGCAAGGGCTACGCGCGCTGTGTGATGAGCATCAGGCGCTGCTGGTGTTTGATGAAGTGCAGTGCGGAATGGGACGTACCGGCGATCTGTTCGCTTATATGCACTACGGCGTGACGCCGGATATTTTGACCAGTGCCAAAGCGCTCGGCGGTGGTTTCCCGGTGAGTGCGGTGCTGACGACTCAGGAGATCGCCTCTGCGTTTCATGTCGGTTCGCACGGCTCAACCTATGGCGGTAACCCGCTGGCGAGCGCTGTGGCGGGGGCGGCATTCGATATCATCAATACCCCAGAAGTGCTGAACGGCGTGAATGCGAAGCGTGAGCTGTTCGTAAAACATCTGCAAAAGATCAATGACCAGTATGATGTGTTCAGCGAAATCCGTGGCATGGGTCTGCTGATCGGTGCCGAGCTCACGCCACAGTACAAAGGCCGCGCCCGCGATTTTCTGCATGCTGCCGCCCACGAAGGGGTAATGGTGCTGAATGCGGGGCCAGACGTGATGCGTTTCGCACCGTCGCTGGTGGTGGAAGAGAAAGACATTGAAGACGGGTTAACCCGCTTTGCCGTAGCGGTCGCGAAGATCGTTAAAGGCTAATACTCGGTTCGTTTTAACCGGCGCGTTAACCAAATGCCATGATGAGGACGCTGACGCCATGCCACCGACGAAATGGTGTGCATGGTGTTCAGGTGGCCCAGCACGCGCTGCAAATGCTGCTCCAGGGTGCTCATCGGCCCGTGAGTCAGCGTTTCCGGCGCTTCCAGAATGTTCGAATCCCCCGACTCACCCGGCGCGTCATACTCCAGACGCTGCTGACACCTCTGCAGGGCGATTTCACACGACTGCAAATAACGCTGCGCCAGATCCGGCGTCAGCATCGTGTGCTCGCGCGCCAGGGTGGTCATGGCGTTAATATGCTCGACGATAAACTGGCTATGCGTGACCCAGAGCTTCATGTCCGCCAGATAGTGCGCGTTAAAGCCTGGCTCCTGCATCGCCTGGTTGAGCGAGTTAAACAGGGCGTTGTGCGCCTGATTAACTTTCATCCGCTGATACGCCAGCGGGGAGGGCTGCGGGTCGTCGCTCAGGATCAGACGAATGGCCTGCTGGTCAGCCTCCAGCGCGTCGTGGGCGTTCTGGCGCAGCAATCCGCTTTGCCACTGCGGCCACAGCCAGACCATGCCACCAAAGGCAATCAGACAGCCAATCAGCGTATCGATCAGGCGGGCAACGATAAACTGTTCGCCGTTTAGCGTAAGCAGCTGAAGGGTATATACCGCCGTCACCGTAAAGCCCACCATCGCCCAGCCGTAGTTTTTGCGGATAATCAGGTAACTCACCAGCGTAATCACCAGCATCCCAGCCAGGGTATACCCCTCGGGAACGTGGAAGTGTAGCGTTACGCCCGCAATAATCAGCCCCGCCATCGTGCCGCCTGCCCGGTGCAGAATACGTACCCGCGTGGCGCCGTAGCCGTTCTGGGTGACAAACAGCACGGTCATTAAGATCCAGTACGGTTTCGGCAGATGCAGCGCCATGCCCATCAGACTGGCGATACTGAGCATAACGCTAATCCGCGCGGCATTGCGCAGGGCAGAAGACTTAAGAGAGAGATAGCTTCTGAGTGCTGGCAGGAGCGGCAGACGTTTTTGCTTATCCGCCATCAGGTCGCGGGGATACAGCGGGCGCTGGGTGCGCAGCACGCGGGCAATGCGGCTGAAGTGCCAGGCGGCAAACTGGCCGACCGGGTTATCCGGATGCTGACGAGCAATTTTCTCCAGCGCGCCGAGCTGTTTATCCATGTTAAAGCGCGTGGGGTAGCGGTGATAGAGAATGTCGTCCGCCAGCACCCGCAGGCGCGCGGAGACGGTCTGCGCATTCCAGCGGATCACAGCCTCGGCGTGGCTGCGCTCGACCAGCTTTTGCACCTCTTGTGGGTGATGAAGGCTCACGGAGATATGCTCCTGCAGATCCAGCCCCACCTGGAAGGTGCGCAGCAGGCGTTTATATTCGTGATTCTTGTTGGCGGCGAGCATATGCAGCTGCTGATAGCACTGGCTTATCAGATCCACCACCTTTTGCTGGCGCGTCAGCAGCGGCGGTAAGGATTTTTCCGGGTCGGTATGCTGGGTCAGCAAGGTGTATTTGGCTTCGCAGTAATCCGCAAGCTGCACATACAACAGGCTCAGAGATTCACGCAGCGGCTGTTCCCGCCACAGCCAGAACCAGAACCAGTTAAACAGCCCGTACCACAGCGTGCCGAGGGCGTAGATCAGCAGCGGCTCCCACACCGGCATATTCCCGGCGAGGCTCAGGGTGAAGATGGCGGCAATCAGTGAAGCGGGAAGCAGGCGGGCGTGCAGGGAACTGATTTCTGCGGTAACACCGAGGCTCATCGCCAGTACGGTCAGGATCAGCGGCAGCGGAATATCGCGCGCCAGTAAAAGCTGCACGGCGAGGCTACAGCCAGCAAACAGCGAACCGCCAACGATCAGGCGTTTGAAAAAGCGTTTATGCGGCGTGTCCAGACCGGCGATGTTGCAGCAGGCGGGAACGAGAGAAAACAGCAGACCCTGCTGGAGTTGTCCCAGAAGCAGGCCCACGGCCACAGGAAGGCACAACACCAGCGTTTGTCGCAGTGCGTAATTAACTTCCGGGTGATAGATCAGCCTGCGCCACATGGGGAATAGAGACAAAAACGGCGTGACACCTTGCGATGGCACGCCGTTTGAGCGGAATTAACGCGTTCCGTAGACCACGATGGTTTTACCGTGGGCAGAGATCAGGTTCTGATCTTCCAGCATTTTCAGGATACGACCCACCGTTTCGCGGGAGCAACCGACGATCTGACCAATTTCCTGACGGGTAATTTTAATTTGCATGCCGTCCGGGTGGGTCATGGCGTCTGGCTGTTTCGCCAGGTTCAGCAGGGTCTGCGCGATACGACCGGTGACGTCCAGGAAGGCGAGGTTACCCACTTTCTCGGATGTGACCTGCAGACGACGCGCCATCTGGGAAGAAAGACGCATCAGGATGTCAGGGTTTACCTGAATCAACTGACGGAATTTCTTGTAAGAAATTTCAGCCACTTCACATGCTGTCTTTGCACGAACCCAGGCGCTACGTTCCTGGCCTTCTTCAAACAGGCCCAGTTCACCGATAAAATCGCCCTGGTTCAGATAAGAAAGGATCATCTCTTTCCCTTCCTCATCTTTGATCAGCACTGCCACCGAGCCTTTGACGATGTAATACAACGTTTCCGCTTTTTCACCCTGGTGAATCAGCGTGCTCTTCGATGGGTACTTATGAATGTGGCAATGAGACAAGAACCATTCGAGAGTCGGGTCTGTTTGCGGTTTGCCAAGCACCATGCGCTGTTATCCTCTGTTATAAGCTGTCACCAGAGTCATCAGATGCATCCGGACTCTGGGGTTGCAATCGAATTCTTACCCATACCCTGGGAAGTCGGCTGTCGTAACGTTTCGCAGCCAGTAAAGTTTGATGTCCTCTGCATACATGTGTAACGTCAATGTATTACTGTAGCATCCTGAGTGTTTTAGCATAGCTTTCGCCGCGTGTCTCCTGGTGTCTCGCTTCAGCATGATGCAGGTCGCCTTCCGTTGCGAGAAATGTAACGCACGCGTAATCTGTCACCGAAAATGCAACGTTGGAGTTAAAGAATATGCAAGCGCGCGTGAAATGGGTTGAAGGTTTAACGTTCCTGGGCGAATCCGCGTCAGGGCACCAGATTTTGATGGACGGTAACTCCGGCGATAAAGCCCCCAGCCCAATGGAAATGGTGCTGATGGCGGCGGGTGGATGCAGCGCGATTGACGTGGTGTCGATTCTGCAAAAAGGTCGTCATGACGTGACGGATTGCGAGGTTAAACTCACCTCAGAACGTCGCGAAGAGGCGCCACGCCTGTTCACCCACATTAATCTGCACTTTGTGGTCACCGGTAAAGCGCTTAAAGACGCGGCGGTTTCGCGTGCGGTGGATCTGTCTGCGGAAAAATACTGCTCTGTGGCGTTAATGCTGGAGAAAGCGGTAAAAATCACGCATTCGTATGAAGTGATCGAGGCTTAATCTTTTGGCGGGTGGCGCTTCGCTGACCCGCCCTACAAAAGCATGAACGTAGGCCCGGTAAGCGCAGCGCCACCGGGCAGAACAACTCACGCAATCTGCTTCCCTTCCATCAACCGCTCCACCAGCGGCGTCATGATGAGCTCCATCGCCAGCCCCATTTTTCCGCCTGGTACCACTAACGTATTCATGTGCGAAATAAACGAGCCCTGCAGCATCGCCAGCAGCCAGGGGTAATCAATGCCTTCGAGATTGCGGAAGTGGATCACCACAAAGCTCTCGTCCAGCGACGGGATGGTTTTCGCCGCGAACGGGTTAGAGGTGTCCACCGTCGGCACGCGCTGGAAGTTAATGTGCGTGCGGGAGAACTGTGGCGTGAGGTAGTTGATGTAGTCTTCCATGGAGCGCACCACCGAATCCATCACCGCTTCGCGCGAATGGCCGCGCTCGCTCATGTCGCGCGTCAGCTTCTGGATCCACTCCAGGTTCACGATAGGCACCACGCCAACCAGCAGATCCACATGACGCGCCACGTCATGCTGTGGGGTGACTACGCCGCCGTGTAATCCCTCATAAAACAGCACATCGGTGGGTTCCGGCAGCGGCTGCCAGGGGGTAAAGGTGCCCGGCACCTGATTCCACGGCACAGCTTCATCATAGGTATGCAGATACTTACGCGATTGCCCTTTGCCGCTCTGACCGTACTCCAGGAAGGTTTGCTCAAGAAGGCCAAAGTCATTGGCTTCGGGACCGAAATAGCTGATGTGTTTACCCAGATCGCGCGCCTTACGGATCGCCATGTCCATTTCAGGTCGCGTATAGCGGTGAAAACTGTCGCCTTCGACCTCCGCCGCCCGGAGATTCAGTTGGGCGAAAATCTTACGAAACGCGAGGCTGGTGGTGGTCGTTCCCGCACCACTCGACCCTGTAACGGCAATAATGGGATGTCTGGCAGACATAGCAACTCCCTGACTGAAAAGGTTGGAAGGTCAGCCGTGAAACGCGTTGCGGGGCATGATATTGACCGTCTCATGCAGTTCTGACCACACCAGCACCACGTCGCCGCTTTTCAGCTGGCGTTTTACATCGTTGACCTTCTGCTCGAGTGAGCGTTCATGTTCACCATAATCGGTGCCTTCACGTAATACAAAGCTTTCAATCAAATTATCGAGCGTTTCGGGAGACAGATCCTGCCAGGGGATGATCATTTTGCACCGTCCAGATAAGGAGTAAGCCAGTCAGGAATACGCGCCTCCAGCCACATTTTCGGGCGGCGCAGCGTCCCGCCAATAAACCCAACGTGGCCGCCATGTTCAGTCAACTGATAGTGAACATTGTCGGGAAGGAATTCCTGCGCGGGAATAGAGTGATGATCCATAAACGGATCATCTTTGGCGTGAATAATCAGCGTCGGCTGGGTGATTTTGCTGAGCAACGGCATGGCGCTGCACTGACGGTAATAGTCGATCGCATCGGCGAAGCCGTGAATTTTTGCGGTGATCAGATCGTCGAATTCACGAATGCGGCGCACCTTTTTCAACTGGCGCAGGCTGACCGGCAGGGTATCCGGGTAAGCCTTCAGCTTACGTGCGGCGTTGGCTTTCAGCAGGTTGAGCAGATAGCGCTGATAGACGCGGGAAAACCCTTTATCCATATGGTAGCTGCACTGCTCCAGCATAAACGGCGCGGAGACAATCACTGCGGCATTGAGCGGTACGCTGTCGCCCTCTTTGGCCAGCAGGCAGGCGAGCATATTTCCGCCCAGCGAATACCCCACGGCCGCCGTTGGCACGGTGCCATAGTTTTCCCGCAGCCAGTGTAAAAACCAGGTTCCGTCTTCGGTTTCACCCGAGTGATAGATGCGTTTCTGTCGATTTGGCTCGCCGCTGCAGCCACGAAAATGCATCACCACCCCGAGCCAGCCGCGCGCTTTTGCTGCCTCAATCAATCCATGCGCATAAGGGCTGTGCAGACTCCCTTCCAGACCATGAAAAACCACCAGACGCGGCTTATGACGTGCCTGCTCGGGGTCTTCGCTCCAGGCGAGATCCAGAAAATCACCGTCTGGCAGGTCAAGCCGCTGCCAGTGCGGCGTGAACTGAACCTTACGGCGGATCAGCCGTGGCAGCATGGTCTGCAAATGGCAGTTGGACACACCGCGCATGGGCACGAACTCGGTGCTGTCTTCGGCTGCAATGTCGAAGTCTGTTGGAATGATTTGGGTCATAAGCGCGATGCTGATTCTTGTCGGAAATTAACGATACTTTCCGAATTGTACCCCGTTTAGCCTGGTTTTCCGAAACATGAACTGATCCCGATCACAAATCTTTACCGTGATTATTACTCTCAGGCTAATGATTCCGCTCTACGCTTAATTGATGCCTTTCCCACCAGAGCGCACACTTTACTCAACGTTAAGCAAATCAAAATGATTAGCTGAATCAGGAGGTTAATAATGTTATCTGGGCAAACACCCACCCGGCAATGGAACACGCGACGCAGCGAAAAAGCGCGTCGTCTGGCGTCCGTACCGGTGCAGGGCAAGGTACTGCCAACCGGCGATCTTGTCGCCATGCTGGAAAAACTGATCGCCCCTGGCGATAAGGTCGTTCTGGAAGGTAACAACCAGAAGCAGGCCGATTTCCTTTCACGCTCGCTGGCTGAAGTGAACCCGCAAATTGTCCACGATCTGCATATGATCATGCCGAGCGTCGGCCGTAGCGAGCATCTGGATATCTTTGAGAAAGGCATCGCCCGCAAGCTGGACTTCTCCTTCTCCGGGACGCAGAGCCTGCGAATCTCCCAGCTGCTGGAAGATGGTCAGCTCGAAATCGGCGCTATCCATACCTATATCGAGCTCTATTCACGCCTCTACGTCGACCTCTCGCCCAACGTGGCGCTGATTGCGGGGTTTAAAGCAGACCGCAAAGGCAACCTCTACACCGGGGCGAGCACCGAAGATACTCCGGCACTGGTGGAAGCCGCGGCCTTCCACGACGGGATTGTGATTGCGCAGGTGAATGAACTGGTGGACGACGAATGCGACCTGCCGCGCGTCGATATTCCGGGCTCCTGGATTGACTATGTTGTCGTTGCCGACAAGCCATTCTTTATCGAACCGCTGTTTACCCGTGATCCGCGACTGATCAAACAGGAACACATCCTGATGGCGATGATGGCGATTAAGGGCATCTACGCGGAACATCAGGTGCAGTCCCTCAACCACGGGATCGGTTTTAACACCGCAGCGATTGAACTGCTGCTGCCGACCTACGGCGAACAGCTCGGCCTGAAGGGCAAAATCTGTAAGCACTGGACCCTGAACCCGCACCCAACGCTGATCCCGGCAATTGAAAGCGGCTGGGTGGAAAGCGTGCACTGCTTCGGCGGCGAGCTGGGGATGGAAGAGTACATCCGCGCCCGTCCGGACATCTTCTTTACCGGTGCCGACGGCTCCATGCGTTCCAACCGTGCGTTCTGTCAGCTGGCCGGTCAGTATGCGGTCGATATGTTTATCGGCTCAACTCTGCAGGTTGATGGTTACGCCAACTCCTCAACGGTGACACGCGGTCGTCTTTCCGGCTTCGGCGGTGCGCCAAACATGGGGCACGACCCACATGGTCGTCGCCACGCTACACCGGCCTGGCTGAACATGATCACCGAACCTGACCCGATGCAGCGCGGTAAAAAACTGGTCGTGCAGATGGTGGAAACCTTCCAGGCGGGCGTAAAGCCGACCTTTGTGGAAAAGCTTGATGCTGTTGACGTGGCAAAAGCGTCCGGGATGCCTCTGGCGCCGGTCATGATATACGGCGACGACGTGACGCACGTGCTGACGGAAGAGGGGATTGCTTACCTCTATCGCGCCAAAGATCTTGAGGAGCGTCGTGCCATGGTCGCCGCTGTGGCGGGGATTACCGATATCGGCCTGGGCGTGGATGCTAAACGCGTGGCGGAACTGCGCCAGAGCGGCAAGGTTGTTTATCCGGAAGATATGGGTATTCGCCGCACCGACGCCACCCGCTCTCTGCTGGCGGCGGGCAGCGTGTCAGACCTCGTTGAATGGTCCGGCGGTCTGTACAACCCACCTGCGAAATTCCGGAGCTGGTAATGAAACTTCTGCCCCAGATTCAGGTTGAAGGCGGTGCCGAATGGCTGGCGCGAACCGCCACGCAGTGTCTGATTGACGAAGCACGATTAAGCCCGAAACCCGGTCTGGTGGACAGTCGGGGGAACGGTGCGCACCACGATTTATCCCTTGCGCTGATGGAGCGCTCCGCGCGCAGCCTGACCCCGACGTTTCAGGCGCTGGCGCAGCAAAGCTGGCTGCGTCCGGCAGATATTGCGCTTCGGCAAACCGTTGGCCGTCTTGGTCGCGAAGGCGAGCAGCAGATGATGGCTGCAACGTGTGGCGTAAACACCCATCGCGGCGCGATTTGGGCGCTGGGGTTGCTGGTCAGCGCGGTGGCGATGCTGGGCGGGGAAGCCAGGGCGCACGACGTCGCCCGCACTGCCGCGCAGCTGGCGAAACTCCCTGACGAGGCGGCGCCGAAAGTGTTCAGCAAAGGCCTTCGCGCCACGCACCGCTACCGCGTACCGGGTGCACGCGAAGAGGCTCAGCAGGCGTTCCCGCACATTATGCAGCGCGCGTTGCCGCAGCTTCGCCTGAGCCGTCTCAACGGCAGCAGTGAAACGCACGCCAGGCTTGACGCGCTGATGGCGATCATGACGTCGCTTACCGACACCTGCGTACTGTCGCGCGCCGGGCTGGAGGGGCTGGACGCCATGCAGGACGGTGCCCGTGCGGTACTGAACGCCGGAGGTTGTGCAACGGCTGCAGGCCAGCAGGCGCTGGCTAACTTAGACCGTCAGATGCTGGTGCTAAACGCCTCCCCAGGCGGCGCTGCTGACCTGCTTGCTGCCACGCTGTTTCTCGATCGCGTCGAAACGCCTTATTCAAAGCATTAAGAGGATGTTATGGAAAAAATCACATTGACCGTGCCAGCCAGCCGCGCGTTAAGCGGCAGGGCCCTGGCAGGGGTAGTCGGTTCCGGGGATATGGAGGTGCTCTTCACCGCCGAACCGGGCCAGACGTTAACCATTGATATCACCACCTCCGTCGACAACAGCCGGGGTCGCTGGGAGGCACTGTTCAACCGCCTGCAAACGGTCAGTAGCCTGCCAGCAGGAAAACTGACCATTCATGATTTCGGCGCGACGCCGGGCGTGGCTCGCATTCGTATCGAACAGGTTTTTGAGGGGGTGAGCCATGCGTGATGACAGCAGCTTTATCGAATTGAAAGCACGCCAGCGTGCGCAGGCCCTGCTCGATGAGGGTAGCTATCGCGAACTGCTGGATCCGTTTGAAGGCATTATCTCTCCGTGGCTTGGGCCACAGGGCATTGTTCCGCAGGCGGACGACGGCATGGTGGTGGCGAAAGGCACGATCAACGGTCAGCCAGCCGTTGTGGTCGCCATTGAAGGTGCGTTCCAGGGCGGCAGCATGGGTGAAGTGTCCGGTGCCAAAATGGCGGCGGCGCTGGAGCTGGCGGCAGAAGATAACCGCAACGGCATTCCGACTCAGGCTGTGCTGTGCCTCGAAACCGGCGGCGTTCGTCTGCAGGAGGCGAACCTGGGTCTGGCCGCCATTGCCGATATCCACGCGGCGATTGTTGACCTGCGTCGTTACACGCCCGTTATCGGGATTGTCGCAGGGACCGTGGGCTGCTTCGGTGGGATGTCCATCGCGGCGGCGCTGTGCAGCTACCTGATTGTGACCCGCGAAGCGCGTCTCGGACTGAACGGTCCGCAGGTCATCGAGCAGGAAGCGGGGATTGAAGAGTACGACTCCCGTGACCGTCCGTTTATCTGGAGCATGACCGGTGGCGAAGTGCGCTACCAAAGCGGGCTGGTTGACGCGCTGGTCGGTGACGGTATCAACGCGGTGAAAGCGGCGATGAACGACGCGATTGCCAGGGGCGTACCCGCGAAACACCGCACCGATAACTACGACGATTACCTGAACCGTCTGACGAATTTCGACACCCGCAAACAGGCCGATGCCGAACAAATTAACGCGCTTTTTGCCCGGGAGGTGAAATGATGACTAACGCAATAAGCCGTGGCGAACTCTGGATGACTCTGCTCGCGCCGAATGTAAAACGTGTGGAAGGGCTTTGCCCGTCCGTGCAGGCGGCAGACGGCGAACTGAACGGTGAAGCGGTGCGTTTTGTTGCCGTGGTGCCGGATGCCCACAACCATTTCCCGCGCGCGGCGAAAGGGGAAGTCGGTCTGCTGGAGGGCTGGACGCTGGCGAAAGTGGTGAGCGAAACCGTGGCCGAGGATGCCAGTAAGTCCGTGAAGCGTCCGATTGTGGCGGTGATTGACGTCCCAAGCCAGGCCTATGGCCGTCGCGAAGAGGCGTTTGGTATCCACCAGGCGCTGGCGGGGGCTGCCGCCGCGTATGCCAACGCGCGCCTGGCCGGTCATCCGGTGATTGGGCTTATCGTCGGTAAAGCGATGTCCGGCGCATTTCTGGCGCATGGCTACCAGGCTAACCGCCTGATTGCTTTCAACGATAAAGGGGTGCTGATCCACGCGATGGGTAAAGAGTCTGCGGCGCGCATTACGTTGCGAACCGTCGACGCGCTGGAAAAACTGGCGGCCACCATTCCGCCGATGGCCTATGACATCAGCAACTACTCCACCCTGGGGCTGCTTTCAAACCTGCTGGACATCAGCAACCCGGATGCCCCCTCCGATAACGATCTGGCGCAGGTGAAAACCATCCTGCAACAGGCCATCAGTGACGCTCGTCAGGACACCACGTTGAACAATCGTCTGGGTGCTGACAACCGCCGCAGCTCTGCCCTCGTACGCGAACGCATGCGGGCAAGCTGGTAAGTAAAAAGAGACCTGCCAGATGCACGACCCCGCGGACGTAACCGTTACGTCCGCGCGGGAACCTGCATCCTGAAAATAATAATCATCGCGCCAGTGCTTAAACTTTTTTACTACAGGTGAATTATGACTTACGTAATTGTTCATGCTCTTGCACCGATTTTCGTCATCATGCTGCTGGGATTCTGGGCCGGTAAGGCAAAGATGGTCGATAACAAAAACGTTTCCCTGCTTAATATTTTCGTGATGGATTTTGCACTGCCTGCCGCGCTGTTCAGCGCCACCGTGCAAACGCCGTGGACCGGCATTGTGGCCCAGTCGCCGCTGATTCTGGTGCTGACCCTGGCGATGTGGATAACCTATGCGGCCATCTACTTCCTCGCCACCGGCGTCTTTAAAAAATCGCCGCAGGATGCCGCCGTGCTGACGCTGACCGTCGCCCTGCCAAACTATGCTGCGCTCGGCCTGCCTATTCTGGGCAGCGTGCTGGGTGAAGGTTCATCGACATCACTGTCTGTTGCGGTCTCCATCGCCTGCGGTTCGGTGCTGATGACTCCGTTCTGCCTGCTCATTCTGGAACGTGAAAAAGCGCGCGCCGAAGGGAATAACTCTGGCTCGACGCTCTCCATGCTGCCGGTGCTGATGTGGCGTTCGATTAAAAAACCGATCGTGATGGGCCCGCTGCTGGGTGTCATTTTGTCCGCCATCGGTATCAAAATGCCGGAACTGGTGCTGGCGGCGATTAAACCGCTGGGGCTGTCCGCGACCGCTGCAGCGCTGTTCCTGACCGGGGTGATCCTCTCTGCCCGTAAGCTGCAGATCAACACCATGGTGATCACGTCAACTATCGCCAAGCTGCTGATTCAGCCTGCGATTGCCTGGGGTATCGTTTTACTCTTTGGTCTGCACGGTTCCGTGGCGATCACCGCTATCCTGATGATTGCGCTTTCTGCGGGCTTCTTCGGTGTGGTGTTCGGTAACCGCTTTGGCGTGCAGTCTCCGGATGCGGAAGCCGTGCTGCTGTTAAGCTCCGTACTGTGTATCCTGTCGCTGCCGCTGTTTATCTCGCTGACCTCAGGAATGTAATCATGACCACAACATTACGCCCCCATGACCTCATCTGGCTTGCCGCGCGAGACGCGCTGGAAGGCATCACCGACGACTGGGTGGAGGCGGCCTGGCATACCGGTTTGCCGGTCGTAGTGCGGCGTGATGTTGATAACGCTGGCCGTATTCCCGTTGGCGTGCGCGGCCTGCGCCGCGACCAGCGGGCGGCCGGATGGGTGAAACCAGAACACGTAACGCGTGTGGTGTCACCCGAATCACTGAGCGTAACGGCGGATCTGCTGCGCTCGCCCTTTGTGACGCAGCCACCGGTACAGGTGGCGCTACAACTTTCTCAGCAGCTGTGGCCATGGTCGTGGGGCATTACCGGCAGCACTGGCTATGCGCTGGCGACCGGTATTCCGGTTATCCATGCCGACAGCGATCTCGACCTGTTGATCCGCGCCCCGCAGCCGATTTCCCCTGATGCGTTTACCGCATGGCAGTCGCAGCTGAGTCGCGCATTGTGCCGGGCGGATACGCAGGTCGATACACCCGAAGGGGGATTCGCGCTGGCGGAGTGGCTTCGCGACGGCAAAACGCTGCTGAAAACCCGCCGCGGACCGCGTCTGGTAACGGACCCGTGGCGCAGGGAGGAGTAATGAAAATACTGTTTACCTTTCCGGGGCAGGGCACGCAGCATGAAGGTATGCTGCATAACCTGCCGGGAACGGCGCTGGCTCAGGCGCGTAAGGTGCTGGGAAGCGAAGTCGATACACTGGACAGTGCAGCCTCGTTACGCCACACCCGCGCGGTTCAACTTTGTCTGTTGATTTCAGGCGTGGCCTGGGCACGCGAGCTTGAACGTCGCGGCGTGACGCCGGACATTGTGAGCGGTTTGTCGATTGGCGCGTACCCGGCAGCAGTGATAGCTGGCGCACTGGAATTTACCGACGCCCTTAAGCTGGTTGCATTGCGCGGCGATCTGATGGAGCAGGCATATCCGCACGGCTATGGCCTGACGGCGATTATGGGGTTGACCCTGTCGCAGGTGGAACAGCTTATCGAAGGCACGGGCACGTATATCGCGAACCTGAACGCCGAAACGCAGATCGTGATTGCCGGCCCCGATGAAGGGATGGCGCAGGTAGCCGAGCGGGCGCTGGCGAAAGGGGCGAGCAAGGCCAAACGGCTGGCGATCAGCGTGCCGTCGCACTGCGCACTGCTGGCGGACTCGGCGCAGAAGCTGGCGGCAGCGTTTGAATCGGTCACGCTTTCACGCCCACGCTGCGCGTATCTGAGCGGCAGTACCGGACGCGTGCTCTGGCAGCCGGAAAAGATTACCGACGATCTGGCGATGAACATGGCGCGTACCGTGCGCTGGCAGGAGGCGGTGATATCCGCGAATGAACGCGATGCGCGGCTGGCAATCGAGATGCCGCCCGGCGGCGTGCTGACCTGCTTAACGCGACAGGCGGCGTGGGAAGGGGAATCCATTTCGCTGGAACGCAGCGGGGTTGAGGTAGCGGTACATTTGGCGGGTCGGCTTCAGCGGTGAGTTTTGCCCGGCGGCGCTTTCGAAAAACGTAAGGTAAGTTTGGCACTTATAGCTCAGGGTAGAAATCTCCCTGAGCATGCGTCAGCGACGCTGATGACGAGTGTTAGGGTAAACACCTTTTTTTATTAAATCGATTGCCTGCTCAAGTTGCTGGTAAAGCCTATGACGCAAATGTTCCAGTTCTTCATTCTCTTCAGTGAAAAATGCGGCAGTTGGAATGGGAGAGTAACTCTACTACGCTGGAACACAGCAGCGTTGAGATAGGATGATAGCAGCGCTTCCTGAGCACATTTTCGTTATGCCGGGTACGGATGTCAGGGGCAATCATTAAGCGCTTAATGACCTCTTGTCCGCACAATTTCTGCTGTTAATGCGTCATAAAGTTGATCCTGCAGTATGTTCAACTCTCTGTTTTCACTAGTTAACATTTGACCGTTTTGATGTAAAACTACGTCATTAAATGACCCAGCGCCACCGAATGTACGTTTAATCTTGATTAACGTTGTGTCGTAATCTACCTCCAGGTCCTTGCTGAAATTCTCAAATGTTGCAGCCCATTTCGTTTCACCACTATCTGAAAGCAGATGGGTTATTTTTACCAAAAATTTCTGAATATTAGCTTTCATTTTAGATTACCAAAACCTAGTGTTTTCACTCCTGGTATATCCCATGGAGCTGGAATTAAAACCTGTTCTGAACCACCCGCATAGAAACCCGTTTGGTAACCGACATTTCCAATATAGACCTTTGAGCCAGCAGGTATTTCTACTTCAAAGTAACTATCAATTATTGATTTGCTTCCATCAGGCCATTCAGGCAGAACTGCTTTATCGATTCGAGTTTGGATAATACCTTGAGGTTTCTCGTAACTAAAAAAACGTCCTAAATCAGTACCGTTCTGGCCGCCTCGATAGAAAACTGTATCTTCAGAAAGCGTTATTTCTTTATATACACCTCCTGAGAACGTTTCAGCAAATCTATTACTCAATGGTCCAGGCTTGATCATCGAATATTCGCCCTCGACCTTTCCAAGAACATGGAGATTCTCCAGTTCAGAAAGCTCACTTGCCGTACCTAATCGACTAAGACCAAATCCCGCAGCGACAGAAGCGCCAGCAATGATTAGCCCCTTATTGTCCATGACTTCAGTGTATCCGGCTGGCGCATCACCACCAAGTTGCTCCGCTGTTTGCCTAAAGCCTTCAATGTTGCCGTTGTAGATTCCACCTGCCGCCAGTAATCGTCCGGCTGCTTTGCTGTTGATGGTTTTGGTGGCTTGTGCGTGCTGTACGGGAGCATCGGAATTATACTGTTTAATGGTCGGAGCAGGTTTTCGTCCCGGGTGTGCGTTCAGGCAATGTTCGTAAATATTCCGTACTTCCCGCTGGAAACTGTCGCTATAGCTGTCCATGAAACAGTCATAAACCAGATTACCGTCGTCATCGAAGAAGAAGGGGTTGCGGAAACGGTCCCACTTCTCTGCGGTGTTTACGCCAACCATCCAGCCCTGCTCAAGATTCCATTTTACTTCATCATAAAGACCGTCGTATTCCGTGTGGTGCTTGCGGTTGTATGGTTGCGCCGCGAAGCGGTGGTATACGCCGTCACGACGTTTGGGGATGGTGAAATGTTGAAAACGGTTTTGAGGGGCATATTTTAGATAATCCAGTTCGTAAAATACGCTCGCCATTTCCAGTGCATCGCGTGGCGTGAGGATGAACTGAATATCAGCCGGTGCTAAATCACAGCCAGCATCCCATTTCATGTAGAGTGTGAACATCCTGTTCCTGCTTTAAGCCATGTTGTTTTTGTGGATATTCAGAGGTAAAGGATGATAAGTCAAATGTGGCGTTCAGTTTTAGTGAACCCTGGAACAGGGGGAATGCACCAGGCCTACAGGGCCGAGGTACCTGCCGTGAGGCTTCGCGCATACATCCGCCCTTCGGCGGCCAGTGCGCGTAGGCTCGGATCCTGCTCGCGGTTGCGGGCAAAGACAATCGCAATCAGCTGCTGCATCTGGTACGGTTCCGCCAGCTTCAATAGCTGCACCGAGTTCTCATACACTTTCTTCATCCTCCCCGGCATCAGCGTAAAACCGACGCCCGCCTGCACCAGGCTCAACATAGAGAAAATGTCATTCACGCGCGTGACGATTTCCGGCTCGAATCCGGCGATGTGGAACGCTTCCTGGAACCCGGCGTAGGTGGCGAACCCTTCTGCCAGCGCGACAAATTTCTGGTGTTTGTAATCACGAAGATCCGCTGGCCCATGGGCGTTCAGCGTGGCGGACGCGGGCGCGGCAAGGAAAATGTCGTCGTGAAACAGGGGCAGTACTTCGAGGCTGTTACGGTCGATATCGCTTTCGGAGATGGAGATCAATATGGCGTCCAGCGACCCTTCGTCCAGCATGTGTAGCAACGTGTCGTTAGAGCCCATCGTCAGATCCATCTCCAGATCCGGACGGCGTAATTTCATGCCCATAATCAGGCGCGGTACGGTTTCCAGGGTGAGCGAGTAGAGCGTACCGACGCGCAACCGACCCTGGCCGATACCGGCGATTTTGCGCGACTCTTCCAGCCCGCGCTCCATCACCTGCATGACTTCCTGGCAATATTCCAGCAGCGTCCAGGCGGAAGGCAGCGCAATCAGATTGCGCCCCTTGTGGGTAAAAAGCGGGCAGCGCACGTTCTCTTCCAGCGTGTGCAGCGCGCGGTGCACACTGACACCGCTCAGCCCGAGCGTTTCGGCGGTACGGGCGATATTCCCTTTCTCCATGAAGGTCATGAAGATGCTGAGTTTGCGGAATGTAATCTCGCTCGTGGTATCGAAACGCATAACCCTCCCGGTGTGTTAGTCGGCCTGCAGCATCGCTTCCAGCTGTTCCTGCGCGTCCAGCCACGCCATTTCGCACGCTTCGAGGCTCGATTTGGTCTTTGCCTGCGTTTGCAGGCAATCCGTCAGCTCCGCTTTACGGCTTTGATCGTACAGGCCGCTGTCGCCTAGCTTCTCTTCAACGGTGGCAAGCGTGGCGTTGAGCTTCTCCATCTCTTTTTCCAGACGGGCAATCTCTTTACGCAGCGGCTGAGTCTGAGTGCGCAGCTCCGCTTCGCGACGCTTCTGGTCTTTACGCGCCTGCGCGCTGTTGGCGTTGTCTTTCGCCGACTCGTCCGGCTGGTTTTCCTGCTTCTGCACGTCCGTCAGCCACTGCTGGTAGTCTTCCAGATCGCCGTCGAACGGTTCAACTTTGCCATCATGCACCAGGTAGAGATCGTCTGTGGTGGAGCGGATCAGGTGACGATCGTGCGAGACCACCACCAGCGCGCCTTCGAACTCAATCAGCGCTTCGGTCAGCGCCTGACGCATGTCGAGATCCAGGTGGTTGGTCGGTTCATCGAGCAGCAGCAGGTTCGGGCGCTGCCAGACGATCAGCGCCAGTACCAGGCGGGCTTTTTCACCGCCGGAGAAACGCTCTGTGTTTTCGGTGACTTTATCGCCCTGGAAGCCGAAGCCGCCGAGGTAATCGCGCAGCTTCTGCTCCATTTCCTGCGGTGCCAGACGCGCAAGGTGCTGGATAGGCGATTCATCCGCGCGTAAAAATTCCAGCTGATGCTGAGCGAAATAGCCAAGCTTAATGCCTTTCGCCAGGCCGATTTCGCCGCTGACCGGGTTAAGTTCGCCCGCCAGGAGTTTGATTAGCGTTGATTTACCGGCGCCGTTACGCCCCAGCAGACCGATACGTGAACCCGGCACCAGGTTGAGCTTGATGGAGTCGAGAATAATGCGATCGCCATAGCCCGCGCTCACTTTTTCCATTTTCAGCAGTGGATTCGGCAGGCTTTCCGGCTCGCGGAAATTGAAGTGGAACGGGTTATCGACGTGCGCCGGGGCAATCATCTCCATGCGTTCCAGCATCTTGATGCGGCTCTGGGCCTGCTTGGCTTTAGAGGCTTTGGCCTTAAAGCGATCCACAAAGCTTTGCAGGTGCGCCACGCGCTGCTGCTGGCTTTCGTACATCGCCTGCTGCTGGGCCAGGCGCGTCGCGCGCTGGCGCTCGAAAGAGCTGTAGTTGCCGGTATATTCGAACATCGTTTGCTGTTCGATATGAATGATTTTATCCACCACCGGATCGAGGAAGTCGCGGTCGTGGGAGATCAGAATCAGAGTGCCCTGATAGTTCTTAAGCCACTTCTCCAGCCAAATAACCGCATCGAGATCGAGGTGGTTAGTCGGTTCATCAAGTAGCAAAAGATCAGAACGGCAGATCAGCGCCTGCGCCAGGTTGAGGCGCATACGCCAGCCGCCGGAGAAGTCGCTGACCGGGCGTTCCAGCTGTTCATTGCTGAAGCCCAGGCCGTGCAGCAGGCTGGAGGCGCGGGAGCGAATGGTCCACGCGTCGATGGCGTCCAGCTTGCCATGAACGGTGGCGATGGCGTGACCGTCGTTGCGCTCGTTGGCGGCGTGGAGTTCCGCTTCGAGTTTGCGGTATTCACGGTCGCCGTCGATAACATAGTCGAGGGCCGGTTCGCTCAGGGCAGGCGTCTCCTGGTTCACCCAGGCGAGCTGCCAGTTTCCCGGATAAGTAAAGCTTCCGCCATCCGCGCTAATCTCGTTTTTCAGCAGCGCCAGCAGCGTGGATTTGCCACAGCCGTTTTTGCCGACCAGACCCACTTTTTGGCCCGGGTTGATGGTAGCAGTGGCGTTATCGAGCAGAACGCGCACGCCGCGACGAATTTGTAACGAGGAGAAAACAATCATAGAAGCGCCGTATGTTCCGACTATGTTAATTTGTCATTATGATAATGTAAGGTGTGGGCCATTTTCCGCACCGGGCCGCCATGGTAGCCCAAAACAACAACGATACACAAAAACAGAAACACGACCGGGAGGGGAATGATGTCTCAGACAGCGAAAGTGCTGCTGCTGTATGCCCATCCGGAATCTCAGGACTCGGTGGCGAACCGGGTGCTGCTTAAGCCGGCCACACAGCTTAGTAACGTTACGGTGCACGATCTCTACGCGCACTATCCTGATTTCTTTATTGATATTCCGTACGAGCAGGAACTGCTGCGTCAGCATGACGTGATTGTGTTCCAGCACCCGCTTTATACCTATAGCTGTCCGGCACTGCTGAAAGAGTGGCTGGACCGCGTGCTGAGCCGCGGCTTCTCCAGTGGGGTGGGGGGAAACCAGCTGGCGGGAAAGTACTGGCGTAGCGTGATCACCACCGGTGAACCCGAAAGTGCTTACCGTCACGACGGGCTGAACCGTTATCCGATGAGCGATATCCTGCGGCCATTCGAGCTGACGGCGGCGATGTGCCGTATGCACTGGATGAGCCCGATCATTGTCTACTGGGCACGGCGTCAGGATCCGAAAGAACTGGCCAGCCACGCCAGAGCTTATGGCGAGTGGCTGGCATCGCCGATTCCGGCAGGAGGTCGTTAATGGAAGGATCGAATTTGCTCCTCGCCGGGGTACTGTTTTTATCTGCGGCCGTCGTCGCGGTTCCGCTTGCCGCCCGTCTCGGCATCGGTGCGGTACTGGGATATTTGCTCGCGGGGATCGCCATTGGTCCCTGGGGACTGGGATTCATCAGCGATGTGGATGAAATTCTCCATTTCTCCGAGCTAGGCGTGGTGTTCCTGATGTTCATCATCGGTCTGGAACTGAACCCCTCTAAATTGTGGCAGCTCCGACGCTCTATCTTTGGCGTGGGTGCCGCGCAAGTGTTGTTCAGCGCCGCGATTCTGGCTGGCCTGCTAATGCTGACCCACTTTTCCTGGCAGGCCGCGGTGATAGGCGGGATTGGTCTCGCCATGTCGTCGACGGCGATGGCGTTGCAGCTGATGCGCGACAAAGGGATGAACCGCAATGAAGCCGGGCAACTGGGCTTTTCGGTGCTGCTGTTTCAGGATTTAGCGGTGATCCCGGCGCTGGCGCTGGTGCCGCTGCTGGCGGGTTCTGGCGACGATAGCTTCGACTGGGCAAAGATTTCCATGAAGGTGCTGGCTTTTGCGGGCATGCTGATTGGCGGACGCTTCCTGTTGCGTCCGGTGTTCCGCTTTATTGCCGCATCGGGCGTGCGTGAAGTGTTTACCGCTGCGACGCTGTTGCTGGTGCTTGGCTCGGCGCTGTTTATGGACGCGCTGGGGCTATCAATGGCGCTGGGTACTTTTATCGCCGGGGTGCTGCTGGCTGAGAGCGAGTATCGTCACGAACTGGAAATTGCCATCGATCCCTTCAAAGGGCTGCTGCTAGGGTTGTTCTTTATTTCGGTGGGGATGGCGCTCAATCTCGGCGTGCTTTATACCCATCTGCTCTGGGTTGTGGTCAGCGTCGCCATCCTGGTGGCGGTGAAAATGCTGGTGCTGTACGTCATGGCGCGTATTTACGGGTTGCGCAGTTCGGAACGCATGCAGTTTGCCAGCGTGTTAAGCCAGGGGGGAGAGTTCGCGTTTGTGCTGTTTTCCGCCGCGTCCTCTCAGAAGCTGTTTAAGGACGATCAGATGGCGCTGCTGCTGGTGACGGTGACGCTGTCGATGATGACCACGCCGCTGCTGATGAAGCTTGTGGATAAACTGCTGTCGCGCCGCTTAAACCCGACGGACGATGAAGATGAAGCGCCATGGGTAGAAGACGATAAACCCCAGGTGATAGTGGTGGGCTTTGGCCGCTTCGGGCAGGTGATTGGTCGCCTGTTGATGGCGAATAAGATGCGCATTACGGTGCTGGAACGCGATATCAGTGCGGTTAACCTGATGCGTAAATATGGCTACAAGGTTTATTACGGCGACGCGACCCAGCTTGAGCTGCTGCGCTCGGCGGGCGCTGAGGCCGCCGAGTCCATCGTCATCACCTGCAACGATCCGGAAGACACGATGAAACTGGTGGAGCTGTGTCAACAGCACTTCCCGCACCTGCATATACTGGCGCGTGCCCGGGGACGTGTTGAAGCTCACGAATTGTTGCAGGCGGGTGTGAAACACTTCTCCCGTGAGACGTTCTCCAGTGCGCTGGAGTTAGGCCGCAAGGCGTTGATCTCGCTGGGCATGCATCCTCATCAGGCGCAACGTGCCCAGATGCACTTCCGTCGGCTGGATATGCGAATGCTGCGCGAACTGATGCCGGTACATACCGACACGGCGCAGATCTCCCGCGTGCGGGAAGCGCGTCGCGAGCTGGAGGAGATCTTCCAGCGAGAGATGCAACAGGAACGACGCCAGCTTGATGGCTGGGATGAATTTGAATAAAGGGTAACGAAAGATGGCTGTCCGTAAACGCTTTATCGCAGGTGCAAAATGCCCGTCCTGCCAGGCACAAGATACTCTGGCGATGTGGCGAGAAAATAATATTGATATCGTTGAGTGTGTTAAGTGTGGTCACCAGATGCGTGAGGCCGATAAAGAGGCCCGCGATCATGTTCGCAAAGAAGAGCAAGTGATCGGCATTTTTCATCCGGACTAGCGATATGCCCTGAGTTTTTTTAAGCTAAAGGGTACACGGGTGCAGATTTCCGCTACAATCTGCGCCAGCAATTTTCCCACGCTCAGGAGATATCATGAAAGTAGCAAAAGACCTGGTGGTCAGCCTGGCCTATCAGGTACGTACAGAAGACGGTGTGTTGGTTGATGAGTCTCCGGTGAGTGCGCCGCTGGACTACCTGCATGGCCACGGTTCCCTGATTTCCGGCCTGGAAACTGCGCTGGAAGGTCATGAAGTTGGCGACAAATTCGACGTTGCTGTCGGCGCGAACGACGCTTACGGTCAGTATGACGACAACCTGGTTCAGCGCGTTCCTAAAGACGTGTTCATGGGCGTTGACGAACTGCAGGTTGGCATGCGCTTCCTGGCTGAAACTGACCAGGGGCCAGTGCCTGTTGAAATCACTGAAGTTGAAGACGACCACGTTGTGGTTGACGGCAACCACATGCTGGCTGGCCAGAACCTGAAGTTCAACGTAGAAGTTGTTGCGATCCGTGAAGCGACCGAAGAAGAGCTGGCTCATGGTCACGTTCACGGTGCGCACGGTCACGACCATGACCACGATCACGGCCACGACGGCTGCTGCGGTGGTCACGGCCACGATCACGACCATGGTCATGACCATGGCAAAGGTGGTTGCGGTAACGGCGGCTGCGGTTGCCACTAATTCCGCTAAGCGGAAAATAAAAAAGCGGGTGAACCCCGCTTTTTTTACGCCTCAATAATGAGGTGGTGGTGTCTCTTCAGACTGAGAGGCAATGTTTGACGGCTGCGTTGCCTTTAGCTTTTCCGTCAGCAGACGCATGTGATCCCGCAGCTTCGCCATTTCGAGTTCATGTGCTGTGACAGTCTGGTTTAGCTCTTCGATGGTGATGTCCTGAAAAGCCAGGCGGCTTTCCAGCTCAGCCATTCTCGCTTCTATCGTTGTATCCTTCATCATTCACCTCGTTTATGTCTGATTTACCTGATGGTCCAGCGGCGGCGCAGTTTAACTGAGTTTATCCTTAAGTGCAGTCTCTATCCCGCTGGCAAGAAACTTATTTAAACAAAAATAGTCTGAAAAGTGGTGAGAATTGGGAGTGTCTGTCTGTAGATTTCTTCTGCAACGTTTTATAGTACGTCACTCATTTACGTTTAACGCTGGGGTGAGAGTCCCCAGGCCCTGGAGATATGGATGAAATCACTGTTTAAAGTAACGCTGCTGGCGACGACGATGGCTGTTGCGCTGAACGCGCCGCTGTCATTCGCTGCTGATACTGCTGCGAAGCCTGCTGCCACTGCAGACAGCAAAGCGGCGTTCAAAAATGACGACCAGAAATCCGCCTACGCACTGGGCGCATCTCTGGGTCGTTACATGGAAAACTCTCTGAAAGAACAAGAGAAACTGGGCATCAAACTGGATAAAGCCCAGCTGATCGCAGGCGTACAGGACGCATTTGCGGATAAGAGCAAGCTGTCTGACCAGGAAATTGAGCAGACGCTGCAGGCGTTCGAAGCACGCGTGAAGGGTGCCGCTCAGACCAAGATGGAAGCGGACGCGAAAGACAACGAAGCGAAAGGCAAAGCCTACCGCGATACCTTTGCTAAAGAGAAGGGTGTGAAGACTTCCTCTACAGGCCTGGTGTACAAAGTTGAGAAAGAAGGTACCGGCGATGCGCCGAAAGACAGCGATACTGTTGTCGTAAACTACAAAGGTACGCTGATCGACGGTAAAGAGTTCGATAACTCTTACACCCGCGGTGAGCCGCTCTCCTTCCGTCTGGACGGTGTGATTCCTGGCTGGACTGAAGGCCTGAAAAACATCAAGAAAGGCGGCAAGATCAAGCTGGTTATTCCACCGGATCTGGCCTACGGCAAAACGGGCGTTCCGGGTATCCCGGCTAACTCCACGCTGGTCTTCGACGTAGAGTTGCTGGACATTAAACCAGCACCGAAAGCGGATGCGAAACCGGAAGCGCAGGCAGATCAGAAAGCTGCGACAGACGCTAAGAAGTAATGTAATAAAAACCGCCGCCTTTAAGGCGGCGGTTTTTTTATTGCAGGGCAGATATAATTAACACTGGAAAGCGTCTGGTACGCTGTATTAATTTAGTTGTCCGTGTAGATAATGAGCCTGCCCTGAAAACCTAACGACAGGCTCCTGAAAAGGAGTGTTTTTTTCATGTCCAGGTCGCTTTTAACCAACGAAACCAGTGAACTTGATTTGCTGGATCAACGTCCTTTTGACCAGACCGACTTCGATATTCTTAAATCCTATGAGGCGGTGGTGGACGGGTTAGCGATGCTCATTGGTTCCCACTGCGAAATCGTATTGCACTCCCTGCAAGATCTGAAGTGTTCCGCCATCCGCATTGCTAATGGTGAGCATACCGGCCGTAAAATTGGTTCGCCAATCACCGACCTTGCATTGCGTATGTTGCATGACATGACCGGCGCGGACAGCAGCGTCTCCAAATGTTATTTCACCCGCGCCAAAAGCGGCGTGCTTATGAAATCAGAAACTATCGCGATTCGAAACCGCGAACATCGTGTGATTGGACTGCTGTGCATCAACATGAACCTTGATGTGCCTTTCTCGCAGATCATGAGCACCTTTATTCCGCCTGAAACGCCAGACGTTGGCTCTTCCGTTAACTTTGCCTCCTCCGTAGAAGATCTGGTGACTCAAACGCTTGAGTTTACGATTGAAGAGGTGAATGCCGATCGCAACGTCTCGAACAATGCCAAGAATCGTCAGATCGTACTCAATCTCTACGAGAAAGGGATTTTTGATATCAAAGACGCCATTAACCAGGTGGCCGATCGTCTGAATATCTCCAAGCATACGGTCTACCTCTACATCCGCCAGTTCAAAAGTGGCGACTTCGTAGGGCAAGATAAGTAATGCGTTTTGCGTTAATGGTGACAGGCCCGGCGTACGGCACTCAGCAGGCCAGCAGCGCGCTGCAGTTTGCGCATGCGCTACTGGCGGCCGGACATGAACTGGCGAGCGTCTTTTTCTATCGGGAAGGGGTGTATAACGCGAACCAGTTTACGTCACCGGCGAGCGATGAGTTTGATCTGGTCCGCGCGTGGCAGGCGTTAAATGAAAAGCAGGGCGTTGAGCTGAACATCTGCGTGGCGGCGGCACTGCGTCGCGGCGTGACGGATGCAACCGAAGCCGATCGCCTGGGGTTATCGGGCGCTAACCTTCAGCCTGGCTTTTCGTTGAGTGGTCTGGGCGCGCTGGCTCAGGCGGCTCTAACCTGCGACAGAGTGGTGCAATTCTGATGAAGCGCGTGGCATTTGTTTTTACTTCTGCGCCGCACGGTAGCGCCTCGGGCCGCGAAGGGCTGGATGCGTTACTTGCGACATCGGCATTAACAGAAGATATCGGCGTCTTTTTTCTGGGGGACGGGGTGTTTCAACTGCTCGCGGGCCAACAGCCGCAGGCCATCCTGGCGCGCGATTACATCGCAACCTTCAAAGTGCTGCCGCTGTACGATATCGAAACCTGCTATGTCTGTGCCGACTCCTTAACGGCGCGCGGTTTGAGTGATAAGTCGTCTTTTGTGCTGGATGTGACGCTCTTACCTTCCTCTGATCTGCGTGAACACCTTTCCCACTACGACACCGTTTTGACGTTCTGAGGCCGCCATGCTCCATATTCTGAGCCACTCACCGTGGCAATGTGATATCGACACACTGTTGAGCATGCTGCGCGAAGGTGATGATTTGCTGCTCATTCAGGACGGCGTGCTCGCGGCGCTTGAAGGCAGCCGTTTCGTTGAAATTCTCACGAATGCCCCCATAACAGTCTCTGCGCTGAAGGACGATCTGGACGCGCGAGGTCTTTCTGGTCAAATTTCAGCCAAAATTGACGTGGTTGGCTATACTGATTTCGTCAATCTTACTGTGACGCACGCCAGTCAAATGAACTGGTGATCCGAGATCGCTGTATATTTCTTGACACCTTTTCGACGTAGCCCTAAAATTTCGCGTCCTCATATTGTATGAGGTCGTTTTATTACGTGTTTACGAAGCAAAAGCTAAAACCAGGAGCTATTTAATGGCAACAGTTAACCAGCTGGTACGCAAACCACGTGCACGCAAAGTTGCAAAAAGCAACGTGCCTGCGCTGGAAGCCTGCCCGCAGAAACGTGGTGTATGTACTCGTGTATATACCACCACTCCTAAAAAACCAAACTCCGCACTGCGTAAAGTATGCCGTGTGCGTTTGACTAACGGTTTCGAAGTGACTTCCTACATCGGTGGTGAAGGTCACAACCTGCAGGAGCACTCCGTGATCCTGATCCGTGGCGGTCGTGTTAAAGACCTTCCGGGTGTTCGTTACCACACCGTTCGTGGTGCGCTGGACTGCTCAGGTGTTAAAGACCGTAAGCAGGCTCGCTCCAAGTACGGCGTGAAGCGTCCTAAGGCTTAATGGTTCTCCGTTAAGTAAGGCCAAACTGATTTATCTTAATGTCAAACTAAACTCGTAGAGTTTTGGACAATCCTGAATTAACAACGGAGTATTCCCATGCCACGTCGTCGCGTCATTGGTCAGCGTAAAATTCTTCCAGATCCGAAGTTCGGATCAGAACTGCTGGCAAAATTTGTAAATATCCTGATGGTAGATGGTAAAAAATCTACTGCAGAAGCCATCGTATACAGCGCGCTTGAGACCCTGGCTCAGCGTTCTGGTAAAAATGAACTGGAAGCTTTCGAAGTCGCTCTCGACAACGTTCGCCCAACTGTAGAAGTTAAGTCCCGCCGCGTTGGTGGTTCTACTTATCAGGTTCCAGTTGAAGTTCGTCCGGTTCGTCGTAATGCTCTGGCAATGCGTTGGATCGTTGAAGCTGCTCGTAAACGCGGTGATAAATCCATGGCTCTGCGTCTGGCGAACGAACTTTCTGATGCTGCAGAAAACAAAGGTACTGCAGTTAAGAAACGTGAAGACGTTCACCGTATGGCAGAAGCCAACAAGGCGTTCGCACACTACCGTTGGTAATCCCTTCGGAGTATTAGTCACCAGGCGGGCGCTTCAGAGAAGCCGCCCGCTCTGGGTAACTTAACTGAACGCCTAAAGAAACAAACGAGGAATCAAATGGCTCGTACAACACCCATCGCACGCTACCGTAACATCGGTATCAGTGCGCACATCGACGCCGGTAAGACCACTACTACCGAACGTATTCTGTTCTACACCGGTGTAAACCATAAAATCGGTGAAGTTCATGACGGCGCAGCCACCATGGACTGGATGGAACAGGAGCAGGAGCGTGGTATCACTATCACCTCCGCAGCGACTACTGCATTCTGGTCAGGTATGGCTAAGCAGTACGAACCGCATCGCGTAAACATCATCGACACCCCAGGGCACGTTGACTTCACCATCGAAGTAGAACGTTCCATGCGTGTGCTCGACGGCGCGGTAATGGTTTATTGCGCAGTTGGTGGTGTTCAGCCACAGTCTGAAACCGTATGGCGTCAGGCGAACAAATATAAAGTTCCACGCATCGCGTTCGTTAACAAAATGGACCGTATGGGTGCTAACTTCCTGAAAGTTGTTGGTCAGATCAAAACCCGTCTGGGCGCGAACCCTGTTCCGCTGCAGCTGGCAATTGGTGCTGAAGAAGGCTTCACCGGCGTTATCGACCTGGTGAAAATGAAAGCCATCAACTGGAACGACGCAGACCAGGGCGTGACCTTCGAATACGAAGACATCCCGGCTGAGATGCAGGACCTGGCTGACGAATGGCACCAGAACCTGATCGAATCCGCTGCTGAAGCTTCTGAAGAGCTGATGGAGAAATACCTGGGTGGTGAAGAACTGACTGAAGAAGAGATCAAAAAAGCTCTGCGTCAGCGTGTTCTGAACAACGAAATCATCCTGGTAACCTGTGGTTCTGCGTTCAAGAACAAAGGTGTTCAGGCGATGCTGGATGCGGTAGTTGACTACCTGCCATCCCCGGTTGACGTTCCTGCGATCAACGGCATCCTGGACGACGGTAAAGATACTCCGGCTGAGCGTCACGCAAGCGACGACGAGCCGTTCTCTGCACTGGCGTTCAAAATTGCTACCGACCCATTCGTGGGTAACCTGACCTTCTTCCGCGTTTACTCTGGTGTGGTTAACTCCGGTGACACCATCCTGAACTCCGTGAAAGCGGCGCGTGAGCGTTTTGGCCGTATCGTACAGATGCACGCTAACAAACGTGAAGAGATCAAAGAAGTTCGTGCGGGCGACATCGCTGCAGCTATCGGTCTGAAAGACGTGACCACTGGTGACACCCTGTGTGACCCGGATCACCCGATCATTCTGGAGCGTATGGAATTCCCAGAGCCGGTAATCTCCATCGCGGTTGAACCAAAAACCAAAGCTGACCAGGAAAAAATGGGTCTGGCTCTGGGCCGTCTGGCGAAAGAAGACCCATCATTCCGCGTATGGACTGATGAAGAATCTAACCAGACCATCATCGCTGGTATGGGTGAACTGCACCTGGACATCATCGTTGACCGTATGAAGCGTGAATTCAACGTTGAAGCGAACGTGGGTAAACCTCAGGTTGCTTACCGCGAAGCGATTCGCGCGAAAGTTACCGATGTTGAAGGTAAACACGCTAAGCAGTCTGGTGGTCGCGGTCAGTACGGTCACGTTGTGATCGACATGTACCCACTGGAGCCGGGCTCTAACCCGAAAGGTTACGAGTTCATCAACGACATCAAAGGTGGTGTAATTCCTGGCGAATACATCCCAGCCGTTGATAAAGGCATCCAGGAACAGCTGAAAGCGGGCCCTCTGGCTGGCTATCCGGTTGTTGACATGGGTGTTCGTCTGCACTTCGGTTCTTACCACGACGTTGACTCCTCTGAACTGGCGTTTAAACTGGCTGCGTCTATTGCCTTTAAAGAAGGCTTTAAGAAAGCAAAACCAGTTCTGCTTGAGCCAATCATGAAGGTTGAAGTAGAAACTCCTGAAGAGAACACCGGTGACGTTATCGGTGACTTGAGCCGTCGTCGCGGTATGCTGCGTGGTCAGGAATCTGAAGTAACTGGCGTTAAGATCCACGCTGAAGTTCCGCTGTCTGAAATGTTCGGATATGCAACTCAGCTGCGTTCTCTGACCAAAGGTCGTGCATCATACACCATGGAATTCCTGAAGTATGATGATGCGCCTAACAACGTTGCTCAGGCCGTTATTGAAGCCCGTGGTAAGTAATCCACAGGATTAAAACCTAAGTCCCGTGCTCTCTCCGAAGGGGAGAGCACTATAGTAAGGAATATAGCCGTGTCTAAAGAAAAATTTGAACGTACAAAACCGCACGTTAACGTTGGTACTATCGGCCACGTTGACCATGGTAAAACTACCCTGACTGCTGCAATCACTACCGTTCTGGCTAAAACCTACGGCGGTGCTGCTCGTGCATTCGACCAGATCGATAACGCACCAGAAGAAAAAGCGCGTGGTATCACCATCAACACTTCTCACGTTGAATATGACACCCCGACTCGCCACTACGCACACGTAGACTGCCCAGGCCACGCCGACTATGTTAAAAACATGATCACCGGTGCTGCGCAGATGGACGGCGCGATCCTGGTTGTTGCTGCGACTGACGGCCCAATGCCTCAGACTCGTGAGCACATCCTGCTGGGCCGTCAGGTAGGCGTTCCTTACATCATCGTGTTCCTGAACAAGTGCGACATGGTTGATGACGAAGAGCTGCTGGAACTGGTAGAGATGGAAGTTCGTGAACTGCTGTCTCAGTACGATTTCCCAGGCGACGACACCCCAATCGTTCGTGGTTCCGCGCTGAAAGCGCTGGAAGGTGAAGCAGAGTGGGAAGAGAAAATCATCGAACTGGCTGGCTTCCTGGATTCTTACATCCCGGAACCAGAGCGTGCGATTGACAAGCCATTCCTGCTGCCAATCGAAGACGTATTCTCCATCTCCGGTCGTGGTACCGTTGTTACCGGTCGTGTAGAGCGCGGTATCATCAAAGTTGGTGAAGAAGTTGAAATCGTTGGTATCAAAGAGACTGCGAAGTCTACCTGTACTGGCGTTGAAATGTTCCGCAAACTGCTGGACGAAGGCCGTGCTGGTGAGAACGTTGGTGTTCTGCTGCGTGGTATCAAACGTGAAGAAATCGAACGTGGTCAGGTTCTGGCGAAGCCAGGCTCAATCAAGCCACACACCAAGTTCGAATCTGAAGTGTACATCCTGTCCAAAGACGAAGGCGGCCGTCATACTCCGTTCTTCAAAGGCTACCGTCCACAGTTCTACTTCCGTACAACTGACGTGACCGGTACCATCGAACTGCCAGAAGGCGTTGAGATGGTAATGCCAGGCGACAACATCAAGATGGTTGTGACTCTGATCCACCCAATCGCGATGGACGACGGTCTGCGTTTCGCAATCCGTGAAGGCGGCCGTACCGTTGGCGCGGGCGTTGTTGCTAAAGTTCTGGGCTAATTAATTATCCCCGAATTAAAAAAGGACGCTTCGGCGTCCTTTTTTGTTTTGTGCTGCTCAGGTGTTGTCACAAACTTTCGCATTTTTTGCCTGCACCCGCCCCGTATTCTGGCGTTTGTGCTATTGTAATCATAACCATTCTCACTTACACTTTGCGCATAATTTGAACGGGAGTCTCTATGTACGTTTGTTTATGTAATGGTGTAAGCGACAAAAAAATACGTCAGGCCGTTCGCCAGTTTCAGCCACAGTCATTTCAGCAGCTTCGCAAATTTGTTCCGGTTGGAAATCAATGCGGTAAATGTGTACGTGCTGCACGTGAAATCATGCAGGACGAGTTGATGCAGATCCCGGAATACAAAGAGATCGCGTAAGCGCCCATCTTTTTTTTGACATCCCCGTAGCCCGATCTACGCTTCAATGAGTGGAAGCGGAGGGACTATATAATGAAAGGTGATGTTAAAATCATAAGTTATCTCAATAAATTATTGGGAAATGAGCTTGTCGCAATCAACCAGTACTTTCTTCACGCGAGAATGTTCAAAAACTGGGGACTTAAACGTCTGAACGACGTTGAGTACCATGAATCTATAGATGAGATGAAACACGCCGATAAATATATCGAGCGCATTTTATTCCTTGAAGGTATTCCAAACCTGCAGGATCTCGGCAAGCTGGGCATCGGTGAAGATGTCGAGGAGATGCTACGTTCCGACCTCAGGCTGGAACTTGAAGGTGCCAAAGATCTCCGTGAAGCCATTGCCTATGCCGACAGCGTTTTTGATTATGTCAGCCGTGACATGATGATTGAGATCCTTGCCGATGAAGAAGGCCATATAGACTGGCTGGAAACCGAGTTGGATTTGATCGATAAGCTGGGTATTCAAAACTATCTGCAGGCGCAAATCCGCGAAGAAAAAGAGTAGTTGATACAGGAAGGAAACCCTCCTTCCTGCCTCCTCACAGCGTTGCCCAGCAGAAACAGCCCCAGCCGCTCAGTGCCAGTGCCGGACCGAAAGGTATCGGGTCACCGAAATGCCCTTTTTTTACCCACAGCAGAAGCCCGTAAAAGATCCCAGCGATTGACGCTACGTAAAGGATCACGGGTACCTCTCGCCAGCCGCACCAGGCGCCCACTGCCGCAAGCATCTTGAAATCCCCGTAACCGATCCCTTCTTTGTGACAGATTAAGCGGACCAGCCAGTAGAGCAGCCACAGAATTAAATAGCCGGCAGCGGCACCCACAATGGCGTCCTGGGAGGAAACAGGGCCAAAAAAGGCATTAAACAACAGGCCAACCCACAGTAACGGTAGCGTGAGCTTGTCGGGTAAAAGGTAATGCTGCAGATCGATCACGCTGAGTGCGAGTACAAACCAAAAGAACAGAAAAAGCGCCAGTGACATTATCATTGATGCTGGATGGAGGGCATAGCAAATGACGGCCATCATCGCACAAAGCCCTTCCAGCAAGGGATAGCGTGTTGAAACAGGCTGGCCGCAGTGGCGACATTTCCCTTTGAGAAGCATCCAGCCGAGCAGGGGAACCGTGTCGTACCAGAACAGTGGGGTTTGACACTGGCAGCACCGGGAGCCAGAGAACGTAAACTCTGACGTTGAACCCGCCTCGCCTGTCGAAGACGGTCGTAAAATCTCGGCAGGCAAACGCCAGGTGAGTATACCCATTGCGGTTCCTGACAGCAGGCCAATGATGAGAAACAGAGTAACCAGTGAGCTATCCATTTTATTTCACTCCGAGCGTCAGGCGCGTCAGGATTATAGTGTCCGTACCCTGTTCACTGGCGTGGAATTCAAGTTCCGCAATCCGCAGACCGTAGTCTCCCTGTAGCACTGCCAGCCAGTTCATAAAAGCGTCCATCCTGAGAGCGTCGGCCGATACAGTCAGTTCTCCGCTATCGGTGCGCTGGAGTTTTGCGGCAGTGCCCAGCATGTGCAAACTGCTTTTAACCTGATTCTCCAGGGAGCCTGATGGTCTCTTTTCCGGAAGAAGAGCTGCAGCCGAAACCTGTTTCTGCAACCACTGCAGATCGCGTTGCACCTTAGCATAGCGGGATTGCATGGTGTCCGTAGCCTGCTTCAGGGGCTGGTAGAGCCCAAACCAGAAAAGAATGCTGACACCGCAGACAAGCAGTGCGAGTAGCAGCCGCTGTTCACGCGGATCTTTTTGGTGAAACCATTCCTGAGCGCGTTTAATCATTTCGAATCGTCCATAATCCCTGTTCATGTTTATCGACTTTGAGTGAGTAGCCAGCCAGTTTTTGATTTAAAAACGCCTGGATCTGTTGCTCATCGCGGGTAGAAATAAAAAGACGTAAATCATTACGTGCCGGGTTATAACTCAACCCTTCCAGCGCCAGTTCCGGGAAAGCGGACAGATGAGCCTGAAGCTGTTGTAAGAGCAAATAGGGGGCAGGCGATCGTTGCTGTAGCTGCCTGGGTAAATAGGTACGCAGATTACGGGTATGCCTGTTTTCTGGAATATAACGTTGCCATTGCTGCGTCAGTGTGTGGCTCAGCTGTTTTTCATACTCCCGAAGTTGCAAATACACGACAGCCTGAGCCAGACACGCACTCACGGCTAACAGGAAAATGCTGCAAAGCGCCATGCGTTTGATATTGGTGTTCCAGAAAGAGCGCGGGGCTGGCGGGCGCATTTTCCCGTGCAAAAGGTTAGCGGGTGGTTCCTGTGTATAGAGTGTCAAACTATGACATGCGGGACGCGTTTCCTTCGCGGAAAGGCCAGCTGGCAGTGGACCGTAGCTGACGACCTCTTGCGGGGGATAATGCGCTAGCAGCTGTGCCAGCCAGGGTTCTGTCAGATGGGCAACACTGTTCTCATGCGTTCTGAGCAACCATCCACCGCTGTCTGATAATACCGTCCAGCCGCTTTCACAGGCTGGCAAGCGAAGGGCGTCAATCGTCGCATGCGTGACGTTAAAACCAGCCCCGGCAAAGAGACGAAGCTGGGACATAAGCCAGTCGGCGTCAACGCCAATGACGGAAACTCGCGTTCCCTCCCGAGAGAGTAGCGTCCAGTGCAGCGAGGGCATGCCTTCGTCCAGTGTTTCATCCGCAAGCCACTGAAGTTTTTGATCGGTCAGTTCGTAATTTTCGTCTGGGATGACGATTATTCTGCTCGTTGCCTTTTGGGCCGGAATAACGAGATGAGTGCATCCTGATGCCGGGCGTGCGGCAATCTCCGGCAACTGTTCTGTTGTCAGACTCTGAACCTGGCTGTAGCCACATCCATCATATTCCACCCATTCAAGGACGTTCGGCGTCGATCCAGAAAGGCGGATAAGCAGTTTCGTCGCAGGGACGTTAACTGCTTTATTGTTCGCTACTGCCATCCGTAAGCTGGCGTAAATAGAGTTTGAGTGTTTTAGTTTTTTCGTCATAAATGAAAAATGTGCGCATACCAAAGGTAAGGTCACCCTCATGAACCGTGGATGTGGTCAAAAAATAACTGCTGCTGGTTGTAATCTGTTTTTTAAGCGAATCCACCAGCGGTTTTGCTGCGCTGAAATCCTGTTGGGCCTGGTAAAGAAAATCCTCTACCTTTTCCCAGCCATTTACAGGACGTTTTTTCAGGAGCATTTTTGCATCTGACAAGCTGATATTGTTGAGGAAGAGGGCTGCCAGAAGCGGCGCTTGCTGCTCAGTAAGGGTATTGATATTAATGGCGAGGTCACTGCTGAATCGGGTGCAGATAAAAGGGGCGAGTTTTTGATAAAGCGCGTCAGTCATCCCTTTAATTTTGCGCACTTCTGTGGGTAAAAAGAGCACCTGACCGGCGGTCAGGTAGCCTGGCTGACTATGTTGATAGTATTCGTCTTCTGCACCTTTAACGCGCGTTGAGTCGTTATCATCGATGTAGTCTGCGATGGATTGTGCGATCTCTTCTGCCCGGTATTTTTCAACGGCGAGCTTCTCCAGTAGGGCATAAAACACGCTGATTTCATACGGTGGCGTCGCCAGTGGTTCTTCCGGCGTATTCTTCAGTGCGTTCAGGTTGTAGCAATGGTGCAGATCGTTTATCTGCCAGCTGACGTCGGTGTCGTCGCCAGGACTCTCCGAGTGGGTGAGTACGTCTCGAGGCTTCTCCTGAAAACGTGCCATAGATTGTGCTTCAGCGTAGAGCAGAGCGTATTTCCCCTGCAGGCTATCATTGATGCGCCGGGTGCGCTGGAGCTGAACCTGAAAACTTATCGTCATCTCTGCTGCCAGCGCAGCCATCAGCGCCAGAATCATTAAAACGATCAGCAATGCAGAACCTTTTTGCGTGTTCATTGCGTCGCTCCTGCAGGTTGGCTGGCGGCTTTTTTTTCCGGAAACCAGCCGGGCAGGACAACGTGTCGGGTTATTTCCGCTTTACCGTCACGCTCCAGCGTTATCGTGGCTGTTGTTGACACGCTCTTTTCATCCGCTGGCGTCATTGTTGCAGAAAAATGGGAGACATGATCCAGCAGTGGCTGTGGTGCCACGTCCTTTTCACTGTCGGATGAGTAGCGTACTGCACGGAATAATGTGTCGTTTTCGATATACCAGTGGACGGTCGTTAAAACGAACGTTGCCCCAAAAGGCATTGCGGGATCCCGGGTTTGTGTTGTGAAAATTACGCTCTCTTTTTCACACAAGAAGGGGAGCGGTGTTTGCCGGTTTTTCCGCGGGACATACTGCATTAAATCATTTTCAAGCATGAGCACGGTGTGCTGGATGGCCTCAAAATCATCGCCAGTCTTCTTGGCTCGCTGGTACTGTTCGGTTGCCTGGGAGAACACCTGAGAGGCCAGAAAGCTGAGCGTTGAGAAAATGACGATCGCCAGCATCACTTCCAGAAGCGTAAAGCCGTTGGGGACTTTACTCATGCTTCGCCTCCGTTTTCTTACTATCTGAAGACCAGGCATACAGGCTGAGGGTTCGGCCATCAGACGTTATCACCCTGGCCTCTTTCTGAAGCAAAGGAGACGAACTTTTTTTCCCTTCAACCAGTTGCCAGGAGAAGGTCTCATTTAATTGAGAAGAGGCTCCCTCTTTGGCGGCGAGTTGTCCGTAAGTCGAGGTCACGAGTACGTTGTCTGCAACCCAAAGCGCTAGCGTTTCCTGTTTTAACGTTTCCAGTGCTGAAAGCTGCCATTGCATACTGTTGAGGAGTGCAATAATGGCGGTCGCAAAAATAGCCATTGCCAGCAAGACTTCAAGCAGCAGCATTCCGCTTTGTTGTTTCATTGCGGTTCCTTAAAGCGAATGACCTCAAGCGGCAGCGCGCCGTGTGAGTGCAGAATGGCGATTTTTTCGCCATCTTTAGCGTTGAAAACCACTGAAAAGGGAGTGACTTGTCCATCGGGCAGGATGACGATTTGCGGCTTGGCCTCCTCCGACGACGGTGTCACGTCAGGCCTGGCCGGTGCGTCCCAATCGCCGCGTAACGGCAAATTGTCATTGTTTGCTATTTCCTGCCACTGCCATTCACCGGTGCGATCCTTTTTCGGTGCATAGAAAAGCCAGCCGTCAGTAGTGAGCTGAAGGCCGACAGTATGTTTTTCCAGTAGCGCCACGTCTGACATGTATTTTGCTGTCTGTCTGAGGACATCGATCTGCCGCAGTAGCTTTCCGGTAGCGCTCAGCCTGTCACTTTGCATAGCGACAACGCCGGCTGCCGCCAGGGCGATGATGACCATAACCAGCATCACCTCCAGCAGTGTGAATCCTTTCTGATGGGCCATTTTTAGCGTGACTTTTTATCGTTATCCCAGTTGTGGATATCATCCTCGGTGCCGGTTTCAGCATCAGGACCTGTGGACATGATATCGATCGCGCCATGCTCACCCGGGCTAATCAGGATGTAGTCATTCCCCCACGGATCGGCGGGCAGACGGCGGATATAACCGTCCGGGTTGTAGTTTTCAGCCCGGGGAGCTTGCGCTGGGGCGGTAATAAGCGCCTCCAGGCCCTGTTCTGTTGTGGGATAACGATGATTATCCAGCTTGTACATATCCAGCGCATTTTCGAGAGCAATAATATCGCTGGCGGCTTTTTGCCGGTCTGCCCGATCCTTATTGCCCATTAAGTTAGGCACCACCAGGCTGGCCAGAACCCCCATAATCACGATGACGACCATCAATTCCATAAGCGTGAAACCACGCTGCCTTTCCTTTTTCTGCGCTTCCATGATTTTTCCTTAATTGATCAATGAGTTGAGTTGTAATATGGGCTGCATGATCGAGACAACGATAAACAAAACGATCGCTGCCATGACAACAATCAGCGCCGGTTCAAAAATCGCCAGGGTCAGCGAAATGCGATTTTGCAGCTGCACCTCCTGGTTATTTGTTGCACGCTGCATGAGTTCCCCGAGCTGGCCGCTTTTTTCCCCGGAAGCAATCATGTAAATCATCATGGGGGGAAATATTTGCGTCTGCTTCAGGGACTGGCTGATGCTATTTCCCTGGCGCACACTTTCTGCTGCGTCGCTGAGCCGCTGTCCAATTTCACGGTTGCCCACACCTTCTGCTGAGAGCGACATCCCTTCCAGGAGTGGAATACCGCTGCGATTGAGAATACTCAGGGCGCGCAGATAACGGGCGCTATTGATCGCGCAGACCAGCGGGGAGGTAATGCGAAACGCGATGAGCCAGCGATGAAAATGATCCCGGTTTTTCCCGCGCTTCAGCCAGAAAGAGAATAGCGTTCCACCACAGATCAGCGTCAGTGCGATCCAGGGACCGTATGTCGACAGAAAGTGACTAATAGCCAGTAACGTTCGGGTGGAAAGCGGTAGCTCATGCTTAAGATGAGTGAACTGCGCGGCGACCTTCGGTACCACCGTGGTAAGCAAAATGATAACGACCAGAATGGCGACCGTGGTGAGCAGGGCAGGGTAAATCAACGCCTGTGTGAGTTTGCTGCGCATTTGCTGACGTGCTTCATTATATTCGGCCAGCCTTTCAAGAACGGCGCCCAGCTGGCCGACCGTCTCTCCCGCTTTTACCAGGGTGCAAAAGACCGTATCAAACAGACGAGGGTGGGCTTGCATGGCCACAGAGAGGGGCTTTCCCTCCAGAACGGCGAGATGCAGAGAAGTGATGACGTCGGCCAGTTTTTTATTTTCTTTTTGCTGCTGAACAACGGCGAGCGCTTCATCCAGCGGCAACGCCGCGGCGATCAGCGTCGCCAGCTGACGCGTAAAAAGCGTTAATTCGCTGTGGCTGATTCGTGTCGAAAAAGCCCTGAGGGTGACCCTGGGCCGCTGCCGTTTTAGCGTTTGCGGTAATAACCCCTGGCTACGCAACTGCGCGACCATATCTCTTTCACTCGCGGCCTCACTCAGCCCCGTATGGCGGTTTCCCCGCGCGTCCGTCGCCGTCCAGTGAAATTTCATTGGCGCCCATCCGCTGGAGTCTGACCTTCAGAGGTCACCCGCAGAATTTCTTCAAGTGAGGTCATCCCTTCTGCCGCTACGCGAAGACCGTTTGCCAGCAGGCTGAGGTGATGACGACGCTGGATCTCTTCCAACTGCCTTTCATGGCGCTCATTGTGAATAGCGTCACGCAGTTCTGGTGTGGCGAGCAGCAGTTCATGGATAGCCATGCGCCCCTGATAGCCGCTTTGTCTGCAAGCGGTGCAACCCTTTGCTTGCCAGAGATGAGATGCATTAATCCCATGGGCTTGCAGGAGCTGTTGCTCCTGAGGCCGCACGGCGTGAGCCGTTTTACAGTGAGGGCATAGCCGTCTGACCAGACGTTGGGCAATCACCCCAACGAGCGAGGAAGAGAGAAGGAACGGCTCAACGCCCATATCCCGTAATCGCGTTACGGCACCGCACGCGCTATTGGTGTGGAGAGTGGAAAGCACCAGATGCCCGGTCAAAGAAGCCTGAACCGCAATTTGAGCGGTTTCGTTATCGCGAATTTCTCCTACCATGACGACATCAGGATCCTGACGTAAAATAGCGCGTAGTCCGCGGGAAAATGACATATCTACGCGGCTATTAACCTGGGTTTGTCCGATACCTTCCAGTTCGTATTCAATTGGGTCCTCTACCGTAAGCACATTGCGTTCTGGGCTATTTAGCGCGGAGAGAATGGCGTAGAGCGTGGTGCTTTTCCCGGAGCCCGTTGGCCCCGTGACCAGAATAATACCGTGGGGAAGGGCAAGCAGATTCTTCAGACTGTGTGTGTCTGCCGCTGACATATCCAGTTTATCGATGGATAAGCGCAGACTACTTTTATCCAACAGACGCAGAACAACACGTTCGCCATGCTGCGACGGGAGCGTCGACACACGGACATCCACATTTCGCTGACCAATTTTTAAGGTAATGCGTCCATCCTGCGGCAGCCTTTTTTCGGCAATATCCAGTTTGGCCATGATTTTGATACGTGAGATGAGTAAGGCCGCCAGTTTTTTATTCGGCTGAACCACCGGGCGCAAGATGCCATCAACCCGGAAGCGGATACTCATCGCTTTTTCAAACACTTCAATATGAATATCTGAGGCGTGTTCTTTAATTGCTTCGCTGAGCACGGCATTAATAAGCCTGATAACCGGCGCGTCCGACTGCTCGTTCAGCAGATCTTCATTCGTTGGGATCTCTTCAGAGAGAGTATTGAGATCGTCGGAATTATTAATATCTTCGGCAATTAACTGGGCTGACCCGCTGTTCTGTTGGTAAATAAGTTCCAGCTTTTCGGCAAACTGCTGCGGGGGGAGCCGGGTAAAACAGGTGCACTCTGGCGCAACGGATGCGAACTCGAGCAGATGCTCAAGTGTGGCATCTGTCGAGTAGAAGAGAGTCTCTCCTTGTAAGGCAATGCCATAGCGCTGCGCTTTTTTCCATGCGTGCTGACTCATTCCGTTCGACCTTCCCTGAACGGATTTTTGGCGTCCGGTGTTGCCGGTGCATTATTAAAAGCCCGATCTTCAAGCTCTTTGATGTTGTCGACGTTAATCAGTGTTTCACTTTGCTTTTCTCGTCTCTCTTTTTGCAGATCTTTGAAATTGGTGTATTTCTCACGTGAGAGTGAACGATAGACCTCATCGTCTCTGATAATGGTCGGGCGGATAAAGACCATCAGGTTACGTTTGCTTTTCTCATTGGATGTGTAGCGGAAAAGCTGTCCCACCAAAGGGATATCGCCCAGTAGGGGAACTTTTGAAACTTCTTGCTTACTGGCGTCATCCATCAAACCGCCAAGCACAACGGTTTCGCCACTTTTCACCAGGACGGCATTCTGTATTGTTCGGGTGTTGAAGGTTGGGCCGAGCGAGGAAGAGCTTGTCGATGTGTCGACGCTGGAAACCTCTTGCTCGATCTCCATCAGAACAGAATCACCCTCGTTAATCTGCGGGGTGACTTTTAACTTGGTCCCCACCGTCTTACGCTCGACGGTATTGTAAATATTATCGCCGGAGGTCGTCTGGGAACCGGAAAGTACGGGCACATCCTGCCCGACGTTGAAGGCTGCTTCTTTATTATCAAGCGTAACGATGCTGGGCGTAGACAGGATGTCGTTTTTGTTGTCGGTATTGAGTGCTGTGAGGAGCACCCCCCAGTCGCCGTTGAAAAAACCTGCCGCAAGGCCGTTATAATTACTGAAGAGGTTGTAAGCTGGGTTATCGCTGGTGATCCCTCCGTTTGCTTTGAATTCACCCACGCCCTGTGCCGCGTTAAAGATTGGCAGGCCAGTTTTGGTAAACTGTTGTCCACCAACGTTTTTCTCAGCCCACTGTACACCCAGGTTCAGACCTTTACCGTCCTGCACTTCAACGATAATCGCTTCCACCAGAACCTGTGCACGACGAATATCCAGCTTAGCGATAACCTCATCGAGTTGCTGGAGAATACCCTGATCGGCGGTCACAACCAGTGAGTTGGTTTGTTCATCTGCAGTAATAGAGATATCGCGGCTGCTGCTGGTTGCCGTATTGGTTGTGCCACTTTTGCCATCTTTCAGTTTTTGCGTGACACCGGTTAAAACGTCAACAAGCTTATCCGCTTTGGCATATTTCAGGTACCATACCCGCGTGTTTCCTTGCCCTTGCTCCTGGGTATCAAGACGTTTTACCAACTCAGTAATTCTTGCGCGGGCGCGTTCTGAGCCTCTGATAATCAGCGCATTGCTTCTTTTATCGGCAACGATGTGCGTTTGGAGTGTCGCAGGTTGTGCCTCTTTTGCGTTCTCACGCGACAGCGTGTTAAGGACATCGGCAAGATCGACAGCGGAAGCATATTTCAGCGGGATAATTTGCTCTTGCTCGTCACCCATGACATCGACACGTTTAATGACTTCCAGCATGCGATTGACGGTTGATGCTTTGCCGGTAATGACCAGCGCATTAGAGGGCTCATAATGCGAGACGTTACCGACATTACCGCCATCGAGCATTTGACGAAGCAGAGGAGACAGCGATCGCGCTGGAACATTTTCCAGAGAAACAATACGTGTCACCAGTTCATCACCCTTGCCGGGCTGCGTGTTACTGGTAAGCTTTCCTGGAAGATTTTTCACGGTTTCTGAACGCACGACTTTCAGCAGGCCATTATCAAGAGTGATAAGTGAAAAGCCATAAAGGTCGAGCACGCTCAGGAAAAATTGATAGTATTCCTCTTTATTAAAGGTATCTACGCTTCTGACGGAAATGGATGCTTTAACATCGGGATCAATCAGAATCGTTTTCCCCATGTTTTGTCCCACGATGTTGACAAACGTTTGAATGTCCGCACCGTTAAAATTCGCCGTGTAATCAGCTGAATATCCGGGCTTAGCGGTAGCGATGAGCAAAAAAAACAGCGAAAGCGCTTTCAGTCGCTGGCTTGCGGAGGTTCCATCCATTTATTTATCCTGACCGTCCTGGAATTGTTGAACAGCAACATTAATTAGTTTTGGTGATGCATTTCGCAAGAGGGTAATCTGAGCCGTCTGCAGATGTCTAAGTGCCTCCTGCGCCTGGGGTATATTCACCTGTTGCGTTAAAGACATATTGTTAAGCTGAATAGCAATGTCACCAGGTGCAATGGCTGTCCGTGAAAATAATTCTGTATTACCGCGAGGTAAAAGGCGCAATCCTCGCAAGACATTTTTATCAACGACAGGAATCGCTTCAATAAAATCTGACAATGTGACATCTGTTGGTGCCGGCTGCTCGTTCACTTTTTCTGGCGTTGCGGCAGGTGGCGCCAGTTCGGTAAGCAGCGTAAGCTGCGCGGTGTTTCCGCCTGAGGAGAAAAACACCTGGTTCTTAGTGATATCAATGATGCGCGTGCTGTTGGATGATTTAAGCACATCATCAATAGAATAGACATTCTGTTCCCCCCCTTCCTGCAGAATGGCCCGGGACGATAATTTATCCGAACTATGAATAATACCGCTTAAATGGATATGGGACAGAGTATCTACGTTGCCACTCACTAATGGGGGCGCGTCAATGCGATTATTGACTGACGATGATAAATTCCATTTATATTTTTCATTAAAATTATTCAATGGCGTGATGATATCCTCATTAATCAGCGACGCTTTGTTATTACCCCACTGTATATATGCTGAGTAAATGAAGATAAAGACACCCATAGCGCTAGTCAATATAATCATAAGGCTCAGGGTGCGATACGATAACGCATTTTTCACTAAGGGAGAGATGGTTGCCATGAAATCACTTTTAAGAATGACTAAGAGTGAACGTGTTTCTTGTTTAAGTCCGTCATAATATAATCAGTCACTGGCACGCAGCAAGTCATATGCAATATATATCCCTGTTTTAGGAATAGAATAATTTTCGAGGTAATGCGGCTATTCATGGATGAGCTAAATACTTTTTATACTACGCGGCATTGTCTGATTCGGGACAGCATGTTTTCCACGTTAATTCAGGAACAATGGCTAATATTGCAGGGCGGTAAAGGGGCAGGAAAAAGTGTGCTTGCGCAAGGGGTGATTAGCGCGTGGCCTTATCGCGCGCTCACCATCAGCCCTTTGAACCGAAAAGGTTACCTGTGGGAGTGGGTGATTATTGCGGATTCGCAGACGGATAACAGTCTGGCGGGAAAAATATTCCCTGTTGAGAAGCTCTGGGAGGAACTGTACAGCGCGGGGACCGTGATACACGGCAGTATGCCGCTGTTTGTCCTGGAAGATGGACACCGAATCTCCAGGGGGCTTGTTTCAACGATTCTGGCGTTTATGACCATGATGCCGCAAGCCCGATTGCTACTTACAGGGATATTCAACCGTCGTCAGCAGCGCGAGTTACGGGTATTACAGCCGGTATGGTTTGAGATACCCGCGCCGGACAGTAAAGATTACCGCAAGGTGATCTCCTCTCATGCAGGCATTGGCCCTGAGACAACCAACACTGTTCCGGAACAATTTATCAGACGATGCATGAGACGTTGCGATGGCAATCTTCATCTTGCTGCGCGACTGGGAGGGGTTATTCGTCGTAATAAGATGGAGGGGGAGGAACATGCCGCCTCTATTATTGACGCTTCTCTTCAGCGTGAGGCGTTGCGTTACCTGCCCGCACCTGGCCGTCAGGGCGTAACCTGGTTGCTGCTGTTGGTGTTAACGGTGTTATGTGGTGGAGGAGGCGTATACTTCGCCAGGCCTCTTTCCCGCTGGCTGCCACCGCTCACAACGTTGCTTCCTGTAGAATTCTCAAGACCTGTCTCAACACATGCGCGACTGATGGCAGAGACGATGTCTACCAATGAATCGCTCAGTTTACTGTTTAGCGTCTGGGGGTATGAGGTAGACAAAGGAGAAGCCTGGTGCGATCAGGCATACCGGGGCGGGATGGCCTGCCTTTCCGGCACCGAAACGCTTGAAACACTGTTGTCTGACGGACTTCCCTGGGTCGCCACCCTGAAAGCAGGTAGCGCCAGTTTCCCTGTCGTCGTGATCGGGGGAGGAGAGAACACGCTTACCGTGCTGTCAGGAAATCAAACATGGATCCTTGATAAGGCATGGTTCAGCCATGTCTGGACAGGGAATGTGACGCGAATGTGGAAGCCATCGCCCGACGGCAACGCAAGCATAACAAAGAAGAGTAGCACCGATGACATTGTCTGGCTTGATACGATGCTGAGCCGCGTGCTGAATGTCGAGGCGGAAGGGACGGGAGAATGGAGTTCGCTGCTAACTGAGAAGGTCCGCCAGTTTCAGGCGCAAAATAAGATTAAAGTCGATGGTGTGATGGGACAGTTGTCACTTATCAGGCTATGGCAAGCCCTGGGTGAAAGTCCAACGTTGATTCAGGAAAGAGGGACGATATGAGCGAGCAAACGGAAACCTCTTTGCAGCCCAAAGTACGCTTTGTCCGGCCAGATATGCCGCGCCCGCTTTGGGCGGGGATATGCATCGCATTGTCCTGGCTTTTATATAGTGTGGGTTGCGCGGTCGTCGGGTATTACCTGTACCGCGGGATTGCTCTGCACGCGTCTTCATCACCAGAGCCTCAGCATTATCGGCTTTCTGAGGAGCACTATATCTATAAGAAGCGTCCCTTGCCGGTGCCGGTGGAAGAGACGGATGTTAGTGTGTCGGAGGAAAGCGACGCTGAGCATCCGGTTGCTCCCGGGGAAAAGGGCGATCTTGAAGCGCGTGTTAAGCAGGCGATAGCAGATATTGACCAGTAGTGTACGTGTCTTGCAAAAGGTTGGTTATTATCGACACAGTCGACTTGCATTAAGCCTGTAAATACGTATAATGCGCGGGCTTGTCGTAATTGACGGCTGGTTCGATATGAACCTGGGTAGCGCATTTTGTTACTCAACAATGCTCCCAATTGGGGAGCTACGTAAGAACGGTTACACTCTCCCATCAATCGTAATGGGTTTGAGGAGTAATCATTTTCGTTTATAAAATAATTGGAGCTCTGGTCTCATGCAGAACCAAAGAATCCGTATCCGCCTTAAAGCGTTTGATCATCGTCTGATCGATCAATCAACCGCGGAAATCGTCGAGACTGCTAAGCGCACTGGTGCGCAAGTCCGTGGTCCGATCCCGCTGCCGACCCGCAAAGAGCGCTTTACCGTTCTGATCTCTCCGCACGTTAACAAAGACGCGCGTGATCAGTACGAAATCCGCACTCACAAGCGTCTGGTTGACATCGTTGAGCCAACTGAGAAAACCGTTGATGCTCTGATGCGTCTGGATCTGGCTGCCGGTGTAGACGTGCAGATCAGCCTGGGTTAATCAGGTCATCGAGCGATTGAGAGGTTGAAACAATGATTGGTTTAGTCGGTAAAAAAGTGGGTATGACCCGCATCTTCACTGAAGATGGCGTTTCTATCCCAGTAACCGTAATCGAAGTTGAAGCAAACCGCGTTACTCAGGTTAAAGATCTGGCTAACGATGGCTACCGCGCTATTCAGGTTACCACTGGTGCTAAAAAAGCTAACCGTGTAACCAAACCAGAAGCGGGTCACTTCGCTAAAGCTGGCGTAGAAGCTGGCCGTGGTCTGTGGGAATTCCGTCTTGCTGAAGGCGAAGAGTTCACCGTAGGTCAGGACATTAGCGTTGAGCTGTTTGCTGACGTTAAAAAAGTTGACGTAACCGGTACCTCTAAAGGTAAAGGTTTTGCTGGTACCGTTAAGCGCTGGAACTTCCGTACCCAGGACGCTACCCACGGTAACTCCTTGTCTCACCGCGTTCCGGGTTCTATCGGTCAGAACCAGACTCCGGGCAAAGTGTTCAAAGGCAAGAAAATGGCAGGTCAGCTGGGTAACGAACGTGTAACCGTTCAGAGCCTGGACGTAGTACGTGTTGACGCTGAGCGCAACCTGCTGCTGGTTAAAGGTGCGGTCCCGGGTGCAACCGGTAGCGACCTGATCGTTAAACCAGCTGTGAAGGCGTAAGGGGATAGCAATGGAATTAGTATTGAAAGACGCGCAGAGCGCGCTGACTGTTTCCGAAACTACCTTCGGTCGTGATTTCAACGAAGCGCTGGTTCACCAGGTTGTTGTTGCTTATGCAGCTGGTGCTCGTCAGGGTACTCGTGCTCAGAAGACTCGTGCTGAAGTAACTGGTTCTGGCAAAAAGCCATGGCGCCAGAAAGGTACCGGCCGTGCGCGTTCAGGTTCTATCAAGAGCCCGATCTGGCGTTCAGGTGGCGTGACCTTCGCTGCGCGTCCACAGGACCACAGTCAAAAAGTTAACAAAAAGATGTACCGCGGCGCGCTGAAAAGCATCCTGTCCGAACTGGTACGTCAGGATCGTCTGATCGTTGTCGAGAAGTTCTCTGTAGAAGCGCCTAAAACTAAGCTGCTGGCTCAGAAACTGAAAGACATGGCTCTGGAAGATGTGCTGATCATCACCGGTGAGCTGGACGAGAACCTGTTCCTGGCCGCACGTAACCTGCACAAGGTTGACGTACGCGATGCGACTGGTATCGACCCGGTTAGCCTGATCGCCTTCGACAAAGTCGTAATGACTGCTGATGCTGTTAAGCAAGTTGAGGAGATGCTGGCATGATTCGTGAAGAACGTCTGCTGAAGGTGCTTCGCGCACCGCACGTTTCTGAAAAAGCGTCTACTGCGATGGAAAAAACAAACACCATCGTTCTCAAAGTTGCTAAAGACGCGACCAAAGCAGAGATCAAAGCTGCTGTGCAGAAACTGTTTGAAGTCGAAGTCGAAGTCGTTAACACCCTGGTTGTTAAAGGGAAAGTTAAACGTCACGGACAGCGTATCGGTCGTCGTAGCGACTGGAAAAAAGCTTACGTCACCCTGAAAGAAGGCCAGAACCTGGACTTCGTTGGCGGCGCTGAGTAAGTCGGAGGAGTAATACAATGGCAGTTGTTAAATGTAAACCGACATCTCCGGGTCGTCGCCACGTAGTTAAAGTGGTTAACCCTGAGCTGCACAAGGGCAAACCTTTTGCTCCGTTGCTGGAAAAAAACAGCAAATCCGGTGGTCGTAACAACAATGGCCGTATCACCACTCGTCACATCGGTGGTGGCCACAAGCAGGCTTATCGTATTGTTGACTTCAAACGCAACAAAGACGGTATCCCAGCAGTTGTTGAACGTCTTGAGTACGATCCGAACCGTTCCGCGAACATCGCGCTGGTTCTGTACAAAGATGGCGAACGCCGTTACATCCTGGCCCCTAAAGGCCTGAAAGCTGGCGACCAGATTCAGTCTGGCGTTGATGCTGCAATCAAAGCAGGTAACACCCTGCCGATGCGCAATATCCCGGTTGGTTCTACCGTTCATAACGTAGAAATGAAACCAGGTAAAGGCGGTCAGCTGGCGCGTTCCGCGGGTACTTACGTTCAGATCGTTGCGCGCGACGGTGCTTATGTCACCCTGCGTCTGCGTTCTGGTGAAATGCGTAAAGTCGAAGCAGACTGCCGCGCTACTCTGGGCGAAGTTGGCAATGCTGAGCATATGCTGCGCGTTCTGGGTAAAGCAGGTGCTGCACGCTGGCGTGGTGTTCGTCCTACCGTTCGCGGTACTGCGATGAACCCAGTCGACCACCCACATGGTGGTGGTGAAGGTCGTAACTTTGGTAAGCACCCGGTAACTCCGTGGGGCGTTCAGACCAAAGGTAAGAAGACCCGCAGCAACAAGCGTACTGATAAATTTATCGTACGTCGCCGTAGCAAATAATTTTAGAGGATAAGCCATGCCACGTTCTCTCAAGAAAGGTCCTTTTATTGACCTGCACTTGCTGAAGAAGGTAGAGAAAGCGGTGGAAAGCGGAGACAAGAAGCCCCTGCGCACTTGGTCCCGTCGTTCAACGATCTTTCCTAACATGATCGGTTTGACCATCGCTGTCCATAATGGTCGTCAGCACGTTCCAGTCTTTGTTACCGACGAAATGGTTGGTCACAAACTGGGTGAATTCGCACCGACTCGTACTTATCGCGGCCACGCTGCTGATAAAAAAGCGAAGAAGAAATAAGGTAGGAGGAAGAGATGGAAACTTTAGCTCAACATCGCCATGCTCGTTCTTCTGCACAGAAGGTTCGCCTTGTTGCTGACCTGATTCGCGGTAAGAAAGTGTCGCAGGCCCTGGACATCCTGACCTATACCAACAAGAAAGCTGCGGTATTGGTCAAGAAAGTACTGGAATCTGCCATTGCTAACGCTGAACACAACGATGGCGCTGACATCGACGATCTGAAAGTCGCGAAAATTTTCGTAGATGAAGGCCCAAGCATGAAGCGCATTATGCCGCGTGCGAAAGGTCGTGCAGATCGCATCCTGAAGCGCACCAGCCACATTACTGTGGTTGTGTCCGATCGCTGAGACTCTGGAGACTAGCAATGGGTCAGAAAGTACATCCTAATGGTATTCGCCTGGGTATTGTAAAACCATGGAACTCTACCTGGTTTGCGAACACCAAAGAATTCGCTGACAACCTGGACAGCGATTTTAAAGTACGTCAGTACCTGACTAAGGAACTGGCTAAAGCGTCTGTATCTCGTATCGTTATCGAGCGTCCAGCTAAGAGCATCCGTGTGACTATTCACACTGCTCGTCCTGGCATCGTTATCGGTAAGAAAGGCGAAGACGTAGAAAAACTGCGCAAGGTCGTAGCGGATATCGCTGGCGTTCCTGCACAGATCAATATCGCTGAAGTTCGTAAGCCTGAACTGGACGCTAAATTGGTTGCTGACAGCATCACTTCTCAGCTGGAACGTCGTGTTATGTTCCGTCGTGCTATGAAGCGTGCTGTACAGAACGCAATGCGTCTGGGCGCTAAGGGTATCAAAGTTGAAGTTAGCGGCCGTCTGGGCGGCGCGGAAATCGCACGTACCGAATGGTACCGTGAAGGTCGCGTACCGCTGCACACTCTGCGTGCTGACATCGACTACAACACCTCTGAAGCGCACACCACTTACGGTGTAATCGGCGTTAAGGTATGGATCTTCAAAGGTGAGATCCTGGGTGGTATGGCTGCTGTTGAACAACCGGAAAAACCGGCTGCTCAACCTAAAAAGCAGCAGCGTAAAGGCCGTAAATAAGGAGCGTCGCTGATGTTACAACCAAAGCGTACAAAATTCCGTAAAGTGCACAAAGGCCGCAACCGTGGTCTGGCGCAGGGTACGGATGTTAGCTTCGGCACTTTCGGTCTGAAAGCTGTTGGCCGTGGTCGTCTGACTGCACGTCAGATCGAAGCAGCACGTCGTGCAATGACCCGTGCAGTTAAGCGTCAAGGTAAGATCTGGATCCGTGTATTCCCGGACAAACCGATCACCGAGAAGCCGCTGGAAGTTCGTATGGGTAAAGGTAAAGGTAACGTGGAGTACTGGGTTGCCTTGATCCAACCGGGCAAAGTCCTTTATGAAATGGACGGTGTTCCGGAAGAGCTGGCCCGTGAAGCCTTCGGCCTGGCAGCAGCGAAACTGCCTATCAAAACCACCTTTGTAACTAAGACGGTGATGTAATGAAAGCAAAAGAGCTGCGTGAAAAAAGCGTTGAAGAGCTGAACGCTGAGCTGCTGAACCTGCTGCGTGAGCAGTTCAACCTGCGTATGCAGGCTGCAAGTGGCCAGCTGCAACAGACTCACCTGCTGAAGCAAGTGCGTCGCAATGTTGCACGCGTTAAGACTTTACTGACTCAGAAGGCGGGTGCGTAATGACCGATAAAATCCGTACTCTGCAAGGTCGTGTTGTTAGCGACAAAATGGAGAAATCCATTGTTGTAGCTATCGAACGTATTGTGAAACACCCGATCTACGGTAAATTCATCAAGCGTACGACCAAACTGCACGTACATGACGAGAACAACGAATGTGGTATCGGCGACAAGGTTGAAATCCGTGAATGCCGTCCACTGTCCAAGACTAAGTCCTGGACGCTGGTTCGCGTTGTAGAGAAAGCGGTTCTGTAATACAGTACGCATTCTCAATACGAATAAACGGCTCAGCGATGAGCCGTTTATTTTTTCTACCCATATTGCAGAAGCGGTGTTATAATGCCGCGCCCTCGATATGGGGCTTTTTAACGGCTCTGATTTTAGAGTCTCAGGTAGTAGTTGACATTAGCGGAGCACTAAAATGATCCAAGAACAGACTATGCTGAACGTCGCCGACAACTCCGGTGCACGTCGCGTAATGTGTATCAAGGTTCTGGGTGGCTCGCACCGTCGCTACGCAGGCGTAGGCGACATCATCAAGATCACCATCAAAGAAGCAATTCCACGTGGTAAGGTCAAAAAAGGTGATGTGCTGAAAGCGGTAGTGGTGCGCACCAAGAAGGGTGTTCGTCGCCCTGACGGTTCTGTCATTCGCTTCGATGGTAATGCATGCGTTATTTTGAACAATAACAGCGAGCAGCCTATCGGCACGCGTATCTTTGGGCCGGTAACTCGTGAACTTCGTACTGAGAAGTTCATGAAAATTATCTCTCTGGCACCAGAAGTACTCTAAGGAGCGAATCATGGCAGCGAAAATCCGTCGTGATGACGAAGTTATCGTGTTAACCGGTAAAGATAAAGGTAAACGCGGTAAAGTAAAAAATGTTCTGTCTTCCGGCAAACTCGTCGTTGAAGGTATCAACCTGGTTAAGAAACATCAGAAGCCGGTTCCGGCCCTGAACCAACCAGGTGGCATCGTTGAAAAAGAAGCTGCTATTCAGGTTTCTAACGTTGCAATCTTCAATGCGGCTACCGGCAAGGCTGACCGTGTAGGCTTTAGATTCGAAGACGGCAAAAAAGTCCGTTTCTTCAAGTCTAACAGCGAAACTATCAAGTAATTTGGAGTAGTACGATGGCGAAACTGCATGATTACTACAAAGACGAAGTAGTTAACAAACTCATGACTGAGTTTAACTACAATTCTGTCATGCAAGTCCCTCGGGTCGAGAAGATCACCCTGAACATGGGTGTTGGTGAAGCGATCGCTGACAAGAAACTGCTGGATAACGCAGCAGCTGACCTGACAGCAATCTCCGGTCAAAAACCGCTGATCACCAAAGCACGCAAATCTGTTGCAGGCTTCAAAATCCGTCAGGGCTATCCGATCGGCTGTAAAGTAACTCTGCGTGGCGAACGCATGTGGGAGTTCTTTGAGCGCCTGATCACTATTGCTGTTCCACGTATCCGTGACTTCCGTGGCTTGTCCGCTAAGTCTTTCGACGGTCGTGGTAACTACAGCATGGGTGTCCGTGAGCAGATCATCTTCCCAGAAATCGACTACGATAAAGTCGACCGCGTGCGTGGTTTGGATATTACCATTACCACTACTGCGAAATCTGACGAAGAAGGCCGTGCTCTGCTGGCTGCCTTTGACTTCCCGTTCCGCAAGTAAGGTAGGGTTACTGAATGGCTAAGCAATCAATGAAAGCACGCGAAGTAAAGCGCGTAGCTTTAGCTGATAAATTCTTCGCTAAACGCGCTGAACTGAAAGCGATCATTTCTGATGTGAACGCTTCCGACGAAGATCGTTGGAATGCGGTTCTCAAGCTGCAGTCTCTGCCGCGTGATTCCAGCCCGTCTCGTCAGCGTAACCGCTGTCGTCAAACAGGTCGTCCACATGGTTATGTGGGCAAGTTTGGGTTGAGCCGTATCAAACTGCGTGAAGCCGCCATGCGCGGTGAAGTGCCAGGCTTGAAAAAGGCTAGCTGGTAATTACCAATTGAATCACGGGAGTAAAGACAGATGAGCATGCAAGATCCGATCGCGGATATGCTGACCCGTATCCGTAACGGTCAGGCCGCGAACAAAGTTGCGGTCACCATGCCTTCCGCCAAGCTGAAAGTGGCAATTGCCAACGTGCTGAAGGAAGAAGGTTTTATCGAAGATTTTAAAGTTGAAGGCGACACCAAGCCGGAACTGGAACTTACTCTCAAGTATTTCCAGGGTAAAGCTGTTGTAGAAAGCATTCAGCGTGTCAGCCGCCCAGGCCTGCGCATCTATAAGAAAAAAGATGAGCTGCCAAAAGTTATGGCTGGTCTTGGTATCGCAGTTGTTTCTACCTCTAAAGGTGTTATGACTGATCGTGCAGCGCGCCAGGCTGGTCTTGGTGGCGAAATTATCTGCTACGTAGCCTAATCGGAGGAAAGAATGTCTCGTGTTGCTAAAGCACCGGTCGTCATTCCTGCCGGCGTTGATGTTAAAATCGACGGTCAGGTTATTACGATCAAAGGTAAAAACGGCGAGCTGACTCGTACCCTCAACAAAGCTGTTGAAGTTAAACATGCAGATAACGCTCTGACCTTCGGTCCACGTGATGGTTTCGTGGATGGATGGGCTCAGGCTGGTACCGCGCGTGCCCTGCTGAACTCAATGGTTGTTGGTGTTACCGAAGGCTTCACTAAAAAGCTTCAGCTGGTTGGTGTAGGTTATCGTGCAGCGATCAAAGGGAATGCAGTAGGCCTGTCTCTGGGCTTCTCACACCCTGTTGAGCATCCGCTGCCGGCCGGTATCACTGCAGAATGTCCGACTCAAACTGAAATCGTGCTGAAAGGCGCTGATAAACAGCTGATCGGTCAGGTTGCAGCAGATCTGCGCGCCTACCGTCGTCCTGAGCCTTACAAAGGCAAGGGTGTTCGTTACGCCGACGAAGTCGTGCGTACCAAAGAGGCTAAGAAGAAGTAAGGTAACACTATGGATAAGAAATCTGCTCGTATCCGTCGTGCGACCCGCGCACGCCGCAAGCTCAAAGAGCTGGGTGCAACTCGCCTGGTGGTACATCGTACCCCGCGTCATATTTACGCACAGGTAATTGCACCGAACGGTTCTGAAGTTCTGGTAGCTGCTTCTACTGTAGAAAAAGCTATCTCAGAACAATTGAAGTACACCGGTAACAAAGACGCCGCTGCAGCTGTAGGTAAAGCTGTTGCTGAACGCGCTCTGGAAAAAGGCATCAGCAATGTTTCCTTTGACCGTTCCGGGTTCCAATATCATGGTCGTGTCCAGGCACTGGCAGATGCTGCCCGTGAAGCTGGCCTTCAGTTCTAAGGTAGAGGTGTAAGATGGCTCACATCGAAAAACAGGCTGGCGAACTGCAGGAAAAGCTGATCGCGGTAAACCGCGTATCTAAAACCGTTAAAGGTGGTCGTATTTTCTCCTTCACAGCTCTGACTGTAGTAGGCGATGGTAACGGTCGCGTTGGTTTTGGTTACGGTAAAGCGCGTGAAGTTCCAGCAGCGATCCAGAAAGCGATGGAAAAAGCCCGTCGCAATATGATTAACGTCGCGCTGAACAACGGCACCCTGCAACACCCTGTTAAAGGTGTTCACACGGGTTCTCGTGTATTCATGCAGCCAGCTTCAGAAGGTACCGGTATCATCGCCGGTGGTGCAATGCGCGCCGTTCTGGAAGTTGCTGGGGTTCATAACGTTCTGGCCAAAGCATATGGTTCCACCAACCCGATTAACGTGGTTCGTGCAACTATTGATGGCCTGGAAAATATGAATTCTCCAGAAATGGTCGCTGCCAAGCGTGGTAAATCCGTTGAAGAAATTCTGGGGTAATTGACCATGGCAAAGACTATTAAAATCACTCAAACCCGCAGTGCAATCGGTCGTCTGCCGAAACACAAGGCAACGCTGCTTGGCCTGGGTCTGCGTCGTATTGGTCATACCGTTGAGCGCGAGGATACTCCTGCTGTTCGTGGTATGGTCAACGCGGTTTACTTCATGGTTAAAGTTGAGGAGTAAGAGATGCGTTTAAATACTCTGTCTCCGGCCGAAGGCTCTAAAAAGGCGGGTAAACGCCTGGGTCGTGGTATCGGTTCTGGCCTCGGCAAAACCGGTGGTCGTGGTCACAAAGGTCAGAACTCTCGTTCTGGCGGTGGCGTACGTCGCGGTTTCGAGGGTGGCCAGATGCCACTGTACCGTCGTCTGCCGAAGTTCGGCTTCACCTCTCGCAAAGCAGCGATCACAGCGGAAATCCGTCTGTCTGACCTGGCGAAAGTTGAAGGCGGCGTTGTAGACCTGAACACGCTGAAAGCAGCAAACATTATCGGTATTCAGATCGAGTTCGCGAAAGTGATCCTGTCTGGTGAAGTTTCTACTCCGGTAACTGTTCGTGGCCTGCGTGTTACTAAAGGTGCTCGTGCTGCTATCGAAGCTGCTGGCGGTAAAATTGAGGAATAAGTAGCAGATGGCTAAGCAACCGGGATTAGATTTTCAAAGTGCCAAAGGTGGATTTGGCGAGCTGAAACGCAGACTGCTGTTTGTTATCGGCGCGCTGATTGTGTTCCGTATTGGCTCTTTTATTCCGATCCCTGGTATCGATGCCGCTGTACTTGCCAAACTGCTTGAGCAACAGCGAGGCACCATCATTGAAATGTTCAACATGTTCTCTGGTGGTGCTCTCAGCCGTGCTTCTATCTTCGCTCTGGGTATCATGCCGTATATTTCGGCATCGATTATTATCCAGCTGCTGACGGTCGTTCATCCGGCCCTGGCAGAATTGAAGAAAGAAGGGGAGTCTGGACGTCGTAAGATTAGTCAGTACACCCGTTACGGTACTCTGGTGCTGGCAATATTCCAGTCGATCGGTATTGCTACCGGTCTGCCGAATATGCCTGGTATGCAGGGCCTGGTATTAAACCCAGGCTTTGCATTCTATTTCACCGCTGTTGTTAGTCTGGTCACAGGGACGATGTTCCTGATGTGGCTCGGCGAACAGATTACTGAGCGTGGTATCGGTAACGGTATCTCAATCATTATCTTCGCCGGTATTGTTGCGGGTCTTCCGCCAGCCATCGCCCACACTATCGAGCAAGCGCGTCAAGGCGACCTGCACTTCCTCCTGTTGCTGTTGGTTGCAGTATTAGTATTTGCAGTGACGTTCTTTGTTGTCTTCGTTGAACGTGGTCAACGCCGCATTGTGGTGAACTACGCGAAACGTCAGCAAGGTCGTCGTGTCTATGCTGCACAGAGCACACATTTACCGCTGAAAGTGAATATGGCGGGGGTAATCCCGGCAATCTTCGCTTCCAGTATTATTCTGTTCCCGGCAACCATCGCGTCATGGTTCGGGGGCGGTACTGGTTGGAACTGGCTGACAACAATTTCGCTGTATTTGCAGCCTGGGCAACCACTTTATGTGTTACTCTATGCGTCTGCGATCATCTTCTTCTGTTTCTTCTACACGGCGTTGGTCTTCAACCCGCGTGAAACAGCAGATAACCTGAAGAAGTCCGGTGCATTTGTACCAGGAATTCGTCCGGGAGAGCAAACGGCGAAGTATATCGATAAAGTAATGACCCGCCTGACTTTGGTTGGTGCGCTTTATATTACTTTTATCTGCCTGATCCCGGAGTTCATGCGTGATGCAATGAAAGTACCGTTCTACTTCGGTGGGACCTCACTGCTTATCGTTGTTGTCGTGATTATGGACTTTATGGCTCAAGTGCAAACTCTGATGATGTCCAGTCAGTATGAGTCTGCATTGAAGAAGGCGAACCTGAAAGGCTACGGCCGCTAATTGGTCGCCTGAGAAGTTACGGAGAGTAAAAATGAAAGTTCGTGCTTCCGTCAAGAAATTATGCCGTAACTGCAAAATCGTTAAGCGTGATGGTGTCATCCGTGTGATTTGCAGTGCCGAGCCGAAGCATAAACAGCGCCAAGGCTGATTATTTCGCATATTTTTCTTGCAAAGTTGGGTTGAGCTGGCTAGATTAGCCAGCCAATCTTTTGTATGTCTGTACGTTTCCATTTGAGTATCCTGAAAACGGGCTTTTCAGCATGGTGCGTACATATTAAATAGTAGGAGTGCATAGTGGCCCGTATAGCAGGCATTAACATTCCTGATCAGAAACATGCTGTGATCGCATTAACTTCGATCTACGGCGTCGGCAAGACCCGTTCTAAAGCCATTCTGGCTGCAGCGGGTATCGCTGAAGATGTTAAGATCAGTGAGCTGTCTGAAGAACAAATCGACACGCTGCGTGACGAAGTTGCCAAATTTGTCGTTGAAGGTGATCTGCGCCGTGAAATCAGCATGAGCATCAAGCGCCTGATGGATCTTGGTTGCTATCGCGGTTTGCGTCATCGTCGTGGTCTGCCAGTGCGCGGTCAGCGTACTAAGACCAACGCACGTACCCGTAAGGGTCCGCGCAAACCGATCAAGAAATAATCGGGGTGATTGAATAATGGCAAAGGCACCAGTTCGTGCACGTAAACGTGTAAGAAAACAAGTCTCTGACGGCGTGGCTCATATCCATGCTTCTTTCAACAACACCATCGTTACTATTACTGATCGTCAGGGTAACGCTTTGGGTTGGGCAACAGCCGGTGGTTCCGGTTTCCGTGGTTCTCGCAAATCCACTCCGTTCGCAGCTCAGGTTGCAGCAGAGCGTTGCGCTGAAGCCGTAAAAGAATACGGCATCAAGAATCTGGAAGTTATGGTTAAAGGTCCGGGTCCGGGTCGTGAATCTACTGTTCGCGCTCTGAACGCCGCTGGTTTCCGCATCACGAATATTACTGATGTGACTCCGATCCCTCATAACGGTTGTCGTCCGCCGAAAAAACGTCGCGTATAACGCTCGTTTTTTAGGTTAGTTGGAGATAGAAAATGGCAAGATATTTGGGTCCTAAGCTCAAGCTGAGCCGTCGTGAGGGCACCGACTTATTCCTTAAGTCTGGCGTTCGCGCGATCGATACCAAGTGTAAAATTGAACAAGCTCCTGGCCAGCACGGTGCGCGTAAACCGCGTCTGTCTGACTATGGTGTGCAGTTGCGTGAAAAGCAAAAAGTTCGCCGTATCTACGGTGTGCTGGAGCGTCAGTTCCGTAACTACTATAAAGAAGCAGCACGTCTGAAAGGCAACACAGGTGAAAACCTGCTGGCTCTGCTGGAAGGTCGTCTGGACAACGTTGTTTACCGTATGGGCTTCGGCGCGACTCGTGCTGAATCACGCCAGTTGGTTAGCCACAAAGCAATCATGGTAAACGGTCGTGTTGTTAACATCGCTTCTTATCAGGTTAAAGCGAATGACGTTGTTAGCATTCGTGAGAAAGCGAAAAAGCAATCTCGCGTGAAGGCCGCTCTGGAGCTGGCTGAGCAGCGTGAAAAGCCAACCTGGCTGGAAGTTGATGCTGGCAAGATGGAAGGTACGTTCAAGCGTCAGCCGGAACGTTCTGATCTGTCTGCGGACATTAACGAACACCTGATCGTCGAGCTTTACTCCAAGTAAAGCTTAGTACCAAAGAGAGGACACAATGCAGGGTTCTGTGACAGAGTTTCTAAAACCGCGCCTGGTAGATATCGAGCAAGTGAGTTCGACGCACGCCAAGGTGACCCTTGAGCCTTTAGAGCGTGGCTTTGGCCATACTCTGGGTAACGCACTGCGCCGTATTCTGCTCTCATCGATGCCGGGTTGCGCGGTGACCGAGGTTGAGATTGATGGTGTACTTCATGAGTACAGCACCAAAGAAGGCGTTCAGGAAGATATCCTTGAAATCCTGCTCAACCTGAAAGGGCTGGCGGTGAGAGTTCAGGGTAAAGATGAAGTTATTCTTACTCTGAATAAATCTGGCATTGGCCCTGTGACTGCAGCCGACATCACCCACGACGGTGATGTTGAAATCGTCAAGCCGCAGCACGTGATCTGCCACCTGACCGATGAGAACGCAGCTATTAGCATGCGTATCAAAGTTCAGCGCGGTCGTGGTTATGTGCCGGCTTCTGCCCGAATTCATTCGGAAGAAGATGAGCGCCCAATCGGCCGTCTGCTGGTCGACGCATGCTACAGCCCTGTAGAGCGTATTGCCTACAATGTTGAAGCAGCGCGTGTAGAACAGCGTACCGACCTGGACAAGCTGGTCATCGAAATGGAAACCAACGGCACAATCGATCCTGAAGAGGCGATTCGTCGTGCGGCAACCATCCTGGCAGAACAACTGGAAGCTTTCGTTGACTTACGTGATGTTCGTCAGCCGGAAGTGAAAGAAGAGAAACCAGAATTCGATCCGATCCTGCTGCGCCCTGTTGACGATCTCGAATTGACTGTCCGCTCTGCTAACTGCCTCAAGGCAGAAGCTATCCACTATATCGGTGATCTGGTACAGCGTACCGAGGTTGAGTTGCTGAAAACGCCGAACCTGGGTAAAAAATCTCTTACCGAGATTAAAGACGTGCTGGCTTCACGTGGTTTGTCTCTGGGCATGCGCCTGGAAAACTGGCCACCAGCAAGCATTGCTGACGAGTAACCGGATCACAGGTTAAGGTTTTACTGAGAAGGATAAGGTCATGCGCCATCGTAAGAGTGGTCGTCAACTGAACCGCAACAGCAGCCATCGCCAGGCTATGTTCCGCAACATGGCAGGTTCACTGGTTCGTCATGAAATCATCAAGACGACCCTGCCTAAAGCGAAAGAGCTGCGTCGCGTAGTTGAGCCGCTGATTACTCTTGCCAAGACTGACAGCGTTGCTAATCGTCGTCTGGCATTCGCCCGCACTCGTGATAACGAGATCGTGGCAAAACTGTTTAACGAACTGGGCCCGCGTTTCGCGAGCCGTGCCGGTGGTTACACTCGCATTCTGAAGTGTGGTTTCCGTGCAGGCGACAACGCGCCGATGGCTTACATCGAGCTGGTTGATCGTTCAGAGAAAGCAGAAGCTGCTGCAGAGTAATCTGCAGTAACGTAAAAAAACCCGCCTCGGCGGGTTTTTTTATATCCGCAGTATCTCCACTTCTCTACAATGTCTGTATTAATTCTGTTCATCCCCTGGAGCTGACGATGTGGTTGCTTGACCAGTGGGCAGAACGCCATATTCGCGATGCCCAAAATAAAGGTGATTTCGACGATCTCCCCGGAAGCGGCGAACCTCTTGTGCTGGAAGATGATTCGCATATTGCGCCTGAACTGCGGGCCGGATACCGTTTACTAAAAAACGCCGGCTGTCTTCCTCCTGAGCTTGAGCAGCGCAGAGAGGCCGTTGAACTTATCGATTTGCTAAAAGGTATTCGCCGGGACGATCCACGACATACTGAACTTAGCCGCAGGCTTGCCCTTGTCGAGCTCAAGTTACGTCAGGCCGGGTTGAGTACTGAATTTCTGCATGGCGAATACAGTGAAAGATTGATGCAGAAAATAAACGAGGAGTAGCGATGTACCGTATCGGTGAACTTGCAAAGCTCGCGAACGTAACGCCGGATACTATCCGATATTACGAAAAGCAGCAGATGATCGATCATGAAGTACGCACAGAAGGCGGGTTTCGGCTTTATACCGATAACGATCTACAGCGTTTAAGATTTATACGCTATGCGCGACAGCTTGGATTCACGCTGGACTCGATCCGCGAGTTATTATCGATCCGCATCGATCCTGAACATCATACCTGCCAGGAATCAAAAAGCATCGTGCAGGCCCGGCTTGATGAAGTTGAAGCCCGTATTCAGGAGCTGCAAACCATGCAACGTTCTCTGCAAAGGCTGAATGATGCCTGCTGTGGAACGGCCCATAGCAGTATTTATTGTTCAATTCTTGAAGCCCTTGAACAGGGGGCCAGTGGAGAAACGCGGGGATGTTGATTTTTAATCCACCCGGGTCTAGACTTCAGTCGTCATAAATCATGCTCAGGAGAAAAGATGAGCCACTATCAGCATACGAAGGGACAAATTAAAGACAATGCCATTGAGGCCTTACTTCACGACCCGCTTTTTCGACAGCGTGTTGAAAAGAATAAAAAAGGGAAGGGAAGTTATCTGCGTAAAAACAAACATGCAAAACGGGGTAACTGGGAGGCCAGTGGCAAGCAAGCGAATCGCTTATTTACCACTGGCCTTCCTGCTTTAATTTGCTGATTAAACGCGGTTGTTCTGCTCTTTTAACAGATCGCGGATTTCAGTCAGCAAGACTTCTTCTTTCGTTGGTGCTGGCGCAGCTGCTGGCTCTTCTTTTTTACGGTTGAGTCTGTTGATCAGCTTGATAGCCATGAAAATAGCAAACGCCACAATCACGAAATCAAATACGTTCTGAATAAATAAGCCATAATGCATCACTACTGCCGGGATATCCCCCTGCGCTTCACGCAGCGTGAAGGCAAATTGTTTGAAATCAATGCCCCCGATGAGCAACCCTAAAGGTGGCATGATGATATCTGCAACTAATGATGAAACAATCTTGCCGAATGCCGCACCAATAATGACACCCACTGCCAAATCAACCACGTTCCCGCGCATCGCAAATTCGCGAAATTCTTTAATAAAACTCATTATGTTCTCCTTGTGCCAGCTGACGACTATAAGTTTAACAAATGATTAGCTATTTGCCATTCGGGATAATTAAACGTTATGAAAAATAAAAGGCACAGGAATTAAGCGGTTAAAGCGTGGGTGCTCGTATGCGAGCACCCGACTCATTAAAGGAAGAAGGGACTTGGCTGGAATAAACGTTCGACGTCGGTAATAAACTTTTTATCGGTAAGGAACATAATTACGTGATCGCCTTGTTCAATACGCAAATTATCATTGGCGATCATGACATCATTCCCACGCACGACAGCGCCGATTATGGTGCCTGGCGGCAATTTAATTTCGTCGATGGCGCGGCCCACAACGCGTGACGTGGTTTCATCACCATGCGCCACCGCTTCAATGGCTTCAGCCACACCGCGGCGGAGCGATGAAACACCGACAATGTCCGCTTTACGTACATGGCTAAGCAGGGCAGAAATCGTTGCCTGCTGCGGTGAAATGGCAATATCAATAACGCTGCCCTGAACGAGATCAACATAAGCCTTACGCTGGATAAGCACCATGACCTTCTTTGCCCCCATACGCTTGGCGAGCATGGCAGACATAATATTCGCCTCGTCATCATTAGTGACGGCAATAAAAAGATCTACTTGATCAATATGTTCTTCTGCCAGCAGCTCCTGATCCGACGCATCGCCATAAAATACGATCGTATTTTGCAACTTCTCCGCCAGTTCAGAAGCACGCTGTTGATCGCGCTCGATCAATTTCACGCTATAGTCTTTTTCCAGCCTGCGCGCGAGACCCGCGCCGATATTGCCGCCGCCGACCAGCATAATACGTTTATAAGGCTTTTCGAGACGCTGTAGCTCACTCATCACCGCACGGATATGCTGAGAGGCAGCAATAAAGAAGACCTCATCGCCAGCTTCGACAATGGTAGAGCCTTGCGGGCGGATAGGTCTGTCGTGACGGAAAATAGCGGCGACGCGCGTATCAATATGGGGCATATGTTCGCGCATGGTGGACAACGCGTTGCCAATCAATGGCCCACCGTAATAAGCCTTAACTACAGCCAGACTGACTTTCCCTTCGGCAAAGTTCACCACCTGCAGTGCCCCTGGATATTCGATCAGGCGATAGATATTGTCGATAACCAGTTGTTCAGGCGCGATGAGATGATCGATTGGAACCGCTTCTGAATTAAACAGTTTCTCGGCATCGCGAACATAGTCCGGAGAGCGGATACGTGCGATTCGGTTTGGTGTGTTGAAAAGCGAATAGGCTACCTGACAAGCCACCATATTGGTTTCATCAGAACTGGTGACCGCAACCAGCATGTCGGCATCGTCAGCGCCAGCCTCGCGCAGAACGCGCGGATGCGAACCGTGACCCTGCACAACGCGAAGGTCAAATTTGTCCTGCAATACGCGCAGACGATCTCCGTTGGTATCAACAATAGTGATGTCATTGTTTTCGCCAACCAGGTTTTCTGCCAGCGTTCCACCAACCTGTCCTGCGCCCAGAATGATAATCTTCATATCTTGTGACCTGTTCTCAACATCACTCTTTGATTAGCTTAGCGTAAAAGAAGCCATCACCCTCTTCCGCACCCGGCAGGTTCTGCTGACCCGGGTTTTCAGGTGTTCCCGTATCACGCAGCGTAGCGTCCGGAGTGCGTTTAAGGAAGGCCGCGATTTGCTGGCTGTTTTCTTCCGGCAGCACGGAGCAGGTCGCGTAGATCAGCGTTCCACCAGGTTTTAGATGCGGCCAGATGGCGTCAAGAATATCCGATTGCAGTTGGGCAAGTTCCTTGATATCACGATCGCGGCGCAGCCACTTGATATCGGGGTGACGGCGAATAACACCGGTTGCAGAGCAAGGGGCATCCAGCAAAATACGATCGAATTGTGTTTCACCACACCATTCTGCGGGTTTGCGTCCATCGCCCTGCTTAACCTGAGCCTTCATACCCAGACGCTTAAGGTTATCGTAGACGCGTGAAAGACGCTGCTCATCAACATCGACTGCCATCACGCTGGCCTGCGGAGCCACTTCCAGAATGTGCGTTGTTTTTCCGCCCGGTGCTGCGCACAGATCGAGGATCTGCTCGCCATTTTTCGGGTCAAGGAAAGTCATACAACCCTGAGCAGAGGCATCCTGTACGGTCACCCAGCCTTCATCAAAACCGGGTAAAGCATGTACCGGTGCAGGGGAAGCTAAACGCACGGCGTCAGGATAGGCATCATGTGTGAATCCACTCATTCCGGCCTCTTCGAGCAAGCTCAGCCAGGCATCGCGGGTATGATGATTCCGGTTAACGCGCAGCCACATCGGTGGACGTTGATTATTGGCTTCGGCAATGTTTTGCCATTGTTGTGGATACGCCTTTTTAAGGCGATTCAGAAGCCAGTCCGGATGCAGGTAACGTGTTTCGCTTTGCGTAAATTCAGCCAGCAGCTCTTCCTGCTGTCGCTGGAACTGACGCAGTACACCGTTGATCAACCCTTTCAACTGAGGACGTTTAATCGCAACGGCACCTTCCACCGTCTCAGCCAGTGCGGCATGAGGGGGGATTCGGGTATGAAGAAGCTGATAAAAACCCACCATAATCAAATAATGTATGGTGCGCTGTTTGCCGGTCATTGGGCGTGACATCAGCTTATTAATGAGCCACTCAAGTTGAGAGAGAGTGCGCAGGACGCCAAAACAGAGCTCCTGAAGCAGGGCTTTGTCTTTATCAGATACTTTTTGTTGCAGGGGAGGCAGGACATTACTCAATGACTGACCCTGCTCGATGACCTGCTCAACGGCCTGCGCCGCCATACTGCGAAGATTTTGTTTTTTCATAACCGTAAAAATAAAAATGCCCGGAACACCGGGCTTTAAGCAAATATTGGATCAGGCAAGGCGATTGCCCGGTATAAACCATTCGCGACGGGAATTTAACAGATCCTGTGCACTCATGGCTTTCTTACCGGCCGGTTGTAATGACTCAAGATTCAGGATCCCTTCTGCAGTCGCAACCTGGATTCCGTTCTTGCTGGCGTCGATAATCGTACCGGGTTCAGCTGCTGTGATGCTGTTAATCACTGACGCTTTCCAGACTTTCAGGGGCTGCTCATCAATCATCAGCCAGCTCATTGGCCATGGATTGAAGGCGCGGATGCAGCGTTCAAGTTGAGCGGCGGAGAGAGACCAGTCGATCCGGGCTTCTTCTTTGCTCAGTTTTTCGGCGTAGGTGACGAGAGACTCATCCTGAACCTCAGGCTTCGCCGTATTGTCAGCAAGCTGCTGTAAGGTCTTAATGAGCCCTTGTGGGCCGAGATCTGCCAGCTTGTCATACAGCGTAGCGCTGGTATCTTCTGCCGTAATGGGACACGTCAACTTATACAGCATGTCGCCCGTGTCTAAACCTACATCCATCTTCATGATTGTAACGCCGGTTTTAGCATCACCCGCCCACAGGGAGCGCTGTATAGGTGCCGCACCACGCCAACGCGGGAGCAGGGAACCATGCACGTTGATACAGCCCAGGCGAGGCATATCAAGCACGGCTTTTGGCAGAATTAAACCATACGCCACCACCACCATTACGTCGGCATCCAGGTCAGCAACCAGCTGCTGGTTTTCCTGTGGGCGTAAGGAGGCGGGCTGGAAAACGGGTAGCCCATGCTCTTCTGCCAGCACCTTTACGGGGCTCGGCATCAGTTTTTTACCGCGACCTGCCGGGCGGTCCGGCTGGGTAAAGACGCCAACAACCTGGTGACCAGAAGATAACAGCGCGCCAAGATGACGCGCTGCAAAATCAGGGGTTCCCGCGAAGATAATACGTAGTGTTTTAGACACGATGATCCTTGTATCCGGGGGGACGTTATGCGCGAGAGCGCAAACGATCCAGTTTCTCTACTTTCTGACGAATACGCTGCTGTTTCAGCGGCGAGAGGTAATCGATAAACAGTTTACCGACCAGATGATCCATCTCATGCTGAATACAAATCGCCAGCAGGTCGTCTGCTTCCAGTTCGAACGGATTACCGTCACGATCCAGGGCGCGAATTTTCACTTTTTCGGCACGTGGCACCAAAGCGCGCTGTTCAGGAATGGACAAACAGCCTTCCTCGATACCCGTTTCGCCGCTCTTTTCAAGCAACTCAGGGTTAATCAGCACCAGACGCTCATCGCGATTTTCAGAAACGTCGATCACGATAATACGCTTGTGAATGTCTACCTGGGTCGCCGCCAGGCCAATGCCTTCTTCAGCGTACATGGTATCGAACATATCATCGACGATACGCTGAATTTCTGCATTCACTTCTTTAACCGGTTCAGCGACGATGCGAAGGCGCTCGTCCGGAATATGTAACACTTGCAAAACTGCCATAAATTTCCAGAGTCGTGTTCAGGAGTTGATAAGAATATTACTTCTATTCTAGACAAATCCCCGGTCGATTGACAGCATCAGTGACCAATCGCAATGATTGCGCAGGCCGCTTATGGCAGGGGGAAAGGATGACGTCTACCGAGATATGGTTACGGCTTATCCACACGGGTTCTCTGTGTGGTGATGGGATGCTGGAAGCCGCTGCACGGTTGCTCAAGCAGACAAATATAGATGTTCCTGCTGTCATAGACGCCGGGCTGTCAGCAAAACAGGCTAGCCGGTTCTTTGCCTTAGAGGAAAGTGAACTGGAGCGAAGCCTTAAGTGGCTTGAAATGCCGGGAAATCATTTGTTGACGGCAAACCATCCCTTTTATCCCCCTTTGCTGCGAACGATTCCCGATTATCCTGGGGCATTATGTGTAAAAGGTAACTTAGCGACACTTAATACTGTCCAACTGGCTGTGGTGGGGAGTCGGGCGCCGTCATGGTACGGTGAGCGGTGGGGGAAAATCCTGTGCGAACAGCTTTCACAAAGCGGTTTCACAATCACCAGTGGGTTGGCCTGCGGTATTGACGGTGTCGCCCATCACGCTGCGCTGTCCGCAAAAGGACGTAGCGTGGCCGTGCTGGGGAACGGCCTGTTTAGCGTTTATCCCCGTCGGCATCAGGCTCTGGCGATGCAGATTATTGAATCTGACGGGGCGATAGTGTCTGAGTTTCCTCTCTCGGCACAGCCCCGACCGGCAAACTTTCCGCGCCGTAATCGGATTATCAGCGGGTTAAGCCAGGGCGTCTTGGTCGTTGAAGCGGCAGTGCGAAGCGGCTCTCTGGTCACGGTCCGGTGCGCACTTGAGCAGGGGCGGGAGGTTTTCGCCTTGCCCGGTCCGATAGGTAACCCCGGCTGCGAAGGGCCACACTGGCTGATAAAGCAGGGCGCAACGCCGGTAACCGAGGTAGGGGATATTCTTGAAAATTTGCAACATGGGTTGCAATGGCTGAAGGAAGATCCCGAAAAGCGACATTATTCGTCAGATCAGGGAAAGGTGGCATTGCCATTTCCTAAGCTCCTGGCTAACGTAGGAGATGAGGTAACACCTGTTGACGTTGTCGCTGAACGTGCCGGCCAACCTGTGCCAGTAACGGTAGCACAGCTACTCGAACTGGAGTTAGCAGGGTGGATCGCAGCTGTACCCGGCGGCTATGTCCGATTAAGGAGGGCATGCCATGTTCGACGTACTGATGTATTTGTTTGAGACTTACATCCATAACGAAGCAGAAATGCGAGTGGATCAGGACAAATTGACACAGGATCTTACCGATGCGGGGTTTGAGCGGGAAGATATCTATAATGCGTTGATGTGGCTGGAAAAACTGGCTGATTATCAGGAAGGCCTCGCCGAACCGATGCAGCTTGCTTCTGACCCATTGTCAGTACGCATCTATACCGCTGAAGAGTGTGAAAGGCTGGATGCCAGCTGCCGAGGATTCATCTTATTCCTTGAGCAGATTCAGGTGCTAAACCTCGAAACGAGAGAAATGGTGATAGAGCGCGTCATGGCGCTGGATACGGCAGAATTTGAACTGGAAGATCTCAAATGGGTGATCCTGATGGTTCTGTTTAATATCCCGGGTTGTGAAAATGCCTATCAGCAAATGGAAGAATTACTCTTTGAAGTGAATGAAGGTATGCTGCATTAATTCAAATGTGCAGCACCAAGAGTTCTTATGGCCAAATCCGCACTATTTACGGTGCATAAAAACGAGCCCTGCCCGCAGTGCGGGGCTGAACTTGTTATTCGGTCCGGGAAACACGGTCCGTTTCTCGGTTGTTCACACTATCCGGAATGTGATTATGTCCGTCCTCTTAAAAGCCAGGCGGATGGACATATCGTCAAAATTCTGGAGGGGCAGTTATGTCCTGCCTGTGGTGGTGAATTAGCGTTGCGTCAGGGGCGGTTCGGTATGTTTATTGGCTGTAGCCGTTATCCGGAATGTGAGCATACAGAACAAATTGATAAGCCAGATGAAACGGCTATTGCCTGTCCTCAGTGCCAACGTGGTCAACTGGTACAGCGTCGTTCTCGTTTTGGTAAGACTTTCCATTCCTGCGATCGTTACCCTGACTGCCAGTTCGTTATCAATTTCAAACCGGTAGCGGGTATCTGCGTGCATTGCCATTATCCGCTACTCATCGAGAAGAAAACCGCGCAAGGCATTAAACGCTTCTGCGCCAGTAAACAATGTGGAAAGCCGGTTCCGGCGGATCAAAACAGTGAATAATAACCTGCCATCAGGTTCCATTGCGTATGCAGTGGACGTACTGAAAAAAGAAGAAGTCATCGCTTATCCAACTGAAGCTGTCTTTGGGGTCGGTTGCGATCCTGACAGTGAGACGGCCGTTGGCCGATTGCTGGCACTTAAGCAACGGCCTGTCGAAAAAGGACTGATTTTAATCGCGGCCAATTATGAGCAGCTTAAACCTTACATTGATGATTCCATGCTTACCCCGGCCCAGCGTGAAGCCATCTTCTCCGTATGGCCTGGACCGGTGACCTTCGTTTTCCCGGCCCAGCCGACAACACCGCGCTGGTTAACCGGAAGGTTTGATTCGCTGGCGGTGCGCGTCACCGACCATCCGCTGGTGGTTGAGCTTTGTGTGGCGTTTGGTAAACCACTGGTTTCAACCAGCGCGAATCTGACCGGGTTACCTCCGTGCCGGACAACCGAAGAAGTGCTGGCACAGTTCGGGAATGATTTCCCGGTTGCTGCCGGCGAGACGGGAGGGCGCCTGAATCCGTCCGAAATTCGCGACGCATTAACCGGTGAACGTTTTCGCCAGGGGTAATCTCATGGAAACTTATGCTGTTTTTGGTAACCCGATTGCACACAGTAAGTCACCCTTGATCCATCAGCAATTTGCGGAGCAGTTGCAGATAGATCACCCTTACGGCCGCGTGCTGGCACCGGTTGATGCATTTATCCCAACGCTCGAGGCGTTTTTCGCTGCGGGCGGCAAAGGGGCGAATGTGACGGTTCCCTTTAAAGAAGAGGCATTTGAACGTGCAGACGAACTGACCGAGCGTGCTTCACTTGCTGGTGCAGTAAATACCTTAAAACGGCTTGAGGATGGCCGCCTTCTGGGTGACAACACTGACGGGATTGGTTTACTGAGCGATCTGGAAAGACTTTCGTTTATCAAGCCTGGTTTCCGGGTTCTGCTGATTGGTGCGGGTGGTGCATCGCGGGGCGTGCTGTTGCCCCTGCTTTCACTGGACTGTGCAGTGACCATTACCAACAGAACCTTTTCCAGGGCAGAAGCGCTGGCGGCGTTGTTTGCCCATACCGGTAGCGTGAGCGCCATCGCGCTTGAGGATCTCGAAGACCGTGAATTTGATCTGGTCATCAATGCCACGTCCAGCGGCATTAATGGTGAGATCCCGGCAATCCCCGTTTCTCTTATCAACTCTCATATGTACTTCTATGACATGTTTTACCAGAAAGGGAAGACACCCTTCCTTATGTGGTGTGAAGAACATGGCGCGAAACAGTTAGCCGATGGGCTGGGGATGCTGGTGGGCCAGGCTGCGCATGCGGTGCTGCTCTGGCATGGTGTGTTACCTGCAGTCGAGCCGGTGATAGAAAAGTTAAAGCAGGAGCTTTCGGCGTGAATCAGGCTATTCACTTCCCGGACAGAGAGAGCTGGGATGAGGATAAACAAGCAGTCTGCTTCCCGGTGCTGGTGCAGGGGATGCAACTTACCTGTGCCATTCATAGGGAAACGCTGCTACGTCGTTTTGGCGGTTCAGATCCTTTAGACATATTTTGTGAAAATCGCTGGGATCTTGAAGAAGAAGCCAGCGATTTAATCCGCGACCAGCAGGAAGACGATCAGGGCTGGGTCTGGTTAACCTGATCCAGATAGTCATTCTTCCATTTAACGTAGTTGTTCGCCGAGTATTTTAATCCTTCGATCTCTGCCTCCTTCAGGGGGCGGATCTGTTTTACAGGGCTACCCAGATAGAGATAGCCGCTCTCCAGCCGTTTGTTCTGCGGGACCAGGCTACCGGCACCAATCATTACGTCATCTTCTACTATGACGCCATCCAGCAAAATCGATCCCATGCCAACAAGTACGCGATTTCCAATAGTGCAGCCGTGAAGCATCACTTTATGGCCAACGGTGACATCCTCTCCAATAATGAGTGGATTACCTTCCGGGTTATAAGAGGATTTGTGCGTGACATGCAGAACGCTGCCGTCCTGAATATTGGTACGTGCGCCAATCGACACAGAGTTAACGTCTCCCCTGATGGCAACGAGTGGCCAGATACTGACATCATCAGCCAGTCGGACATCACCTACGACTACGCTGCTGGCATCGATCATTACGCGATCGCCTTGTTTGGGGAACAGATCTTTATAAGGACGTAATACAGTAGACATAACTACCTCTAAGGATGAGCGCTAGACAGAAGACTTTGATCATATTATGGGATCGAGGCAAGGCAAAATACGTCAATATTTAAGCAGATCGGGCGGGATTTCAGCGAAAAGCGCGGAAAATCAGCAGTTGGAAAAAAAGATCTAAAAAATACTTGTGCTAAAAAATGGGATCCCTATAATGCGCCTCCATCGACACGGCAGATGTGAATCACTTCACAGACAACCCGGTCGGTTGAAGAGAAAAAATCCTGAAATAACGGGTTGACTCTGAAAGAGGAAAGCGTAATATACGCCACCTCGCAACGGTGAGCGAAAGCCGCGTTGCACTGCTCTTTAACAATTTATCAGACAATCTGTGTGGGCACTCAAAGTGACATGGATTCTTAACGTCGCAAGACGAAAAATGAATACCAAGTCTCTGAGTGAACATACGTAATTCATTACGAAGTTTAATTCACGAGCATCAAACTTAAATTGAAGAGTTTGATCATGGCTCAGATTGAACGCTGGCGGCAGGCCTAACACATGCAAGTCGAACGGTAGCACAGAGAGCTTGCTCTCGGGTGACGAGTGGCGGACGGGTGAGTAATGTCTGGGAAACTGCCTGATGGAGGGGGATAACTACTGGAAACGGTAGCTAATACCGCATAACGTCGCAAGACCAAAGAGGGGGACCTTCGGGCCTCTTGCCATCAGATGTGCCCAGATGGGATTAGCTAGTAGGTGGGGTAACGGCTCACCTAGGCGACGATCCCTAGCTGGTCTGAGAGGATGACCAGCCACACTGGAACTGAGACACGGTCCAGACTCCTACGGGAGGCAGCAGTGGGGAATATTGCACAATGGGCGCAAGCCTGATGCAGCCATGCCGCGTGTATGAAGAAGGCCTTCGGGTTGTAAAGTACTTTCAGCGGGGAGGAAGGTGTTGTGGTTAATAACCGCAGCAATTGACGTTACCCGCAGAAGAAGCACCGGCTAACTCCGTGCCAGCAGCCGCGGTAATACGGAGGGTGCAAGCGTTAATCGGAATTACTGGGCGTAAAGCGCACGCAGGCGGTCTGTCAAGTCGGATGTGAAATCCCCGGGCTCAACCTGGGAACTGCATTCGAAACTGGCAGGCTAGAGTCTTGTAGAGGGGGGTAGAATTCCAGGTGTAGCGGTGAAATGCGTAGAGATCTGGAGGAATACCGGTGGCGAAGGCGGCCCCCTGGACAAAGACTGACGCTCAGGTGCGAAAGCGTGGGGAGCAAACAGGATTAGATACCCTGGTAGTCCACGCCGTAAACGATGTCGACTTGGAGGTTGTGCCCTTGAGGCGTGGCTTCCGGAGCTAACGCGTTAAGTCGACCGCCTGGGGAGTACGGCCGCAAGGTTAAAACTCAAATGAATTGACGGGGGCCCGCACAAGCGGTGGAGCATGTGGTTTAATTCGATGCAACGCGAAGAACCTTACCTACTCTTGACATCCAGAGAACTTTCCAGAGATGGATTGGTGCCTTCGGGAACTCTGAGACAGGTGCTGCATGGCTGTCGTCAGCTCGTGTTGTGAAATGTTGGGTTAAGTCCCGCAACGAGCGCAACCCTTATCCTTTGTTGCCAGCGGTTAGGCCGGGAACTCAAAGGAGACTGCCAGTGATAAACTGGAGGAAGGTGGGGATGACGTCAAGTCATCATGGCCCTTACGAGTAGGGCTACACACGTGCTACAATGGCGCATACAAAGAGAAGCGACCTCGCGAGAGCAAGCGGACCTCATAAAGTGCGTCGTAGTCCGGATTGGAGTCTGCAACTCGACTCCATGAAGTCGGAATCGCTAGTAATCGTAGATCAGAATGCTACGGTGAATACGTTCCCGGGCCTTGTACACACCGCCCGTCACACCATGGGAGTGGGTTGCAAAAGAAGTAGGTAGCTTAACCTTCGGGAGGGCGCTTACCACTTTGTGATTCATGACTGGGGTGAAGTCGTAACAAGGTAACCGTAGGGGAACCTGCGGTTGGATCACCTCCTTACCTTAAAGAACCTGCCTTTGTAGTGCTCACACAGATTGTCTGATGAAAAGTAAATAGCAAGGCGTCTTGCGATTGAGACTTCAGTGTCCCCTTCGTCTAGAGGCCCAGGACACCGCCCTTTCACGGCGGTAACAGGGGTTCGAATCCCCTAGGGGACGCCACTTGCTGGTTCGTGAGTGAAAGTCACCTGCCGTCATATCTCAAAACTGACTTGCGAGTCATGTTTGAGATATTTGCTCTTTAAAAATCTGGATCAAGCTGAAAATTGAAACGACACACATGTTATGTGTGTTCGAGTCTCTCAAATTTTCGCAAACCGATGGTGAATCGAAAGAAACATCTTCGGGTTGTGAGGTTAAGCGACTAAGCGTACACGGTGGATGCCCTGGCAGTCAGAGGCGATGAAGGACGTGCTAATCTGCGAAAAGCGCCGGCGAGGTGATATGAACCTTTGACCCGGCGATGTCCGAATGGGGAAACCCAGTGTGATTCGTCACACTATCGTTAACTGAATACATAGGTTAACGAGGCGAACCGGGGGAACTGAAACATCTAAGTACCCCGAGGAAAAGAAATCAACCGAGATTCCCCCAGTAGCGGCGAGCGAACGGGGAGCAGCCCGGAGTCTGAATCAGCTTGTGTGTTAGTGGAACGGTCTGGAAAGTCCGACGGTACAGGGTGATAGTCCCGTACACGAAAATGCACAGGTTGTGAACTCGAAGAGTAGGGCGGGACACGTGGTATCCTGTCTGAATATGGGGGGACCATCCTCCAAGGCTAAATACTCCTGACTGACCGATAGTGAACCAGTACCGTGAGGGAAAGGCGAAAAGAACCCCGGCGAGGGGAGTGAAAAAGAACCTGAAACCGTGTACGTACAAGCAGTGGGAGCCTACTTGTTAGGTGACTGCGTACCTTTTGTATAATGGGTCAGCGACTTATATTCTGTAGCAAGGTTAACCGTATAGGGGAGCCGAAGGGAAACCGAGTCTTAACTGGGCGTTAAGTTGCAGGGTATAGACCCGAAACCCGGTGATCTAGCCATGGGCAGGTTGAAGGTTGGGTAACACTAACTGGAGGACCGAACCGACTAATGTTGAAAAATTAGCGGATGACCTGTGGCTGGGGGTGAAAGGCCAATCAAACCGGGAGATAGCTGGTTCTCCCCGAAAGCTATTTAGGTAGCGCCTCGTGAATTCATCTTCGGGGGTAGAGCACTGTTTCGGCTAGGGGGCCATCCCGGCTTACCAACCCGATGCAAACTACGAATACCGAAGAATGTTATCACGGGAGACACACGGCGGGTGCTAACGTCCGTCGTGAAGAGGGAAACAACCCAGACCGCCAGCTAAGGTCCCAAAGTCATGGTTAAGTGGGAAACGATGTGGGAAGGCACAGACAGCCAGGATGTTGGCTTAGAAGCAGCCATCATTTAAAGAAAGCGTAATAGCTCACTGGTCGAGTCGGCCTGCGCGGAAGATGTAACGGGGCTAAACCATGCACCGAAGCTGCGGCAGCGACGCTTATGCGTTGTTGGGTAGGGGAGCGTTCTGTAAGCCGTTGAAGGTGGCCTGTGAGGGTTGCTGGAGGTATCAGAAGTGCGAATGCTGACATAAGTAACGATAAAGCGGGTGAAAAGCCCGCTCGCCGGAAGACCAAGGGTTCCTGTCCAACGTTAATCGGGGCAGGGTGAGTCGACCCCTAAGGCGAGGCCGAAAGGCGTAGTCGATGGGAAACAGGTTAATATTCCTGTACTTGGTGTTACTGCGAAGGGGGGACGGAGAAGGCTATGTTAGCCGGGCGACGGTTGTCCCGGTTTAAGCATGTAGGCGGAGGTTCCAGGTAAATCCGGTACCTTATTAACGCTGAGGTGTGATGACGAGGCACTACGGTGCTGAAGTAACAAATGCCCTGCTTCCAGGAAAAGCCTCTAAGCATCAGGTAACACGAAATCGTACCCCAAACCGACACAGGTGGTCAGGTAGAGAATACCAAGGCGCTTGAGAGAACTCGGGTGAAGGAACTAGGCAAAATGGTGCCGTAACTTCGGGAGAAGGCACGCTGATATGTAGGTGAAGCCCCTGCGGGTGGAGCTGAAATCAGTCGAAGATACCAGCTGGCTGCAACTGTTTATTAAAAACACAGCACTGTGCAAACACGAAAGTGGACGTATACGGTGTGACGCCTGCCCGGTGCCGGAAGGTTAATTGATGGGGTTAGCGGTAACGCGAAGCTCTTGATCGAAGCCCCGGTAAACGGCGGCCGTAACTATAACGGTCCTAAGGTAGCGAAATTCCTTGTCGGGTAAGTTCCGACCTGCACGAATGGCGTAATGATGGCCAGGCTGTCTCCACCCGAGACTCAGTGAAATTGAACTCGCTGTGAAGATGCAGTGTACCCGCGGCAAGACGGAAAGACCCCGTGAACCTTTACTATAGCTTGACACTGAACACTGGTCCTTGATGTGTAGGATAGGTGGGAGGCTTTGAAGCGTGGACGCCAGTCTGCGTGGAGCCGACCTTGAAATACCACCCTTTAATGGCTGGTGTTCTAACGTAGACCCGTGATCCGGGTTGCGGACAGTGTCTGGTGGGTAGTTTGACTGGGGCGGTCTCCTCCCAAAGAGTAACGGAGGAGCACGAAGGTTAGCTAATCCTGGTCGGACATCAGGAGGTTAGTGCAATGGCATAAGCTAGCTTGACTGCGAGAGTGACGGCTCGAGCAGGTGCGAAAGCAGGTCATAGTGATCCGGTGGTTCTGAATGGAAGGGCCATCGCTCAACGGATAAAAGGTACTCCGGGGATAACAGGCTGATACCGCCCAAGAGTTCATATCGACGGCGGTGTTTGGCACCTCGATGTCGGCTCATCACATCCTGGGGCTGAAGTAGGTCCCAAGGGTATGGCTGTTCGCCATTTAAAGTGGTACGCGAGCTGGGTTTAGAACGTCGTGAGACAGTTCGGTCCCTATCTGCCGTGGGCGCTGGAGAATTGAGGGGGGCTGCTCCTAGTACGAGAGGACCGGAGTGGACGCATCACTGGTGTTCGGGTTGTCATGCCAATGGCACTGCCCGGTAGCTAAATGCGGAAGAGATAAGTGCTGAAAGCATCTAAGCACGAAACTTGCCCCGAGATGAGTTCTCCCTGAGACTTTAAGTCTCCTGAAGGAACGTTGAAGACGACGACGTTGATAGGTCGGATGTGTAAGCGCAGCGATGCGTTGAGCTAACCGATACTAATGAACCGTGAGGCTTAACCTTACAACGCCGAAGGTGTTTTGGCGAAGAGAGACGATTTTCAGCCTGATACAGATTAAACAGAATTTGCCTGGCGGCTTTAGCGCGGTGGTCCCACCTGACCCCATGCCGAACTCAGAAGTGAAACGCCGTAGCGCCGATGGTAGTGTGGGGTCTCCCCATGTGAGAGTAGGGAACTGCCAGGCATCAAATTTAGTGTGCTGATATGGCTCAGTTGGTAGAGCGCACCCTTGGTAAGGGTGAGGTCCCCAGTTCGACTCTGGGTATCAGCACCACTTTATACTTAGGTTAAAGTTCGGCAAGAAGTAAAAGAATTTGTCTGGCGGCTTTAGCGCGGTGGTCCCACCTGACCCCATGCCGAACTCAGAAGTGAAACGCCGTAGCGCCGATGGTAGTGTGGGGTCTCCCCATGTGAGAGTAGGGAACTGCCAGACATCAAATAAGTGAAAAGGCCATCCGAAAGGATGGCCTTTTTGCGTTTATGTGCAGAAAAAACGGTAGGCCGGGTAAGGCAAAGCCTCCACCCGGCAAAGCAAATGACTAATGAATCACCTGCGACAGGAATGCACGCGTACGTTCCGACTTCGGATGCGCAAAGAACTCATCCGGTGGGGCCTGTTCAACGATCTCACCGCGGTCCATAAAGATCACCCGGTCTGCCACCGTTCTGGCAAAACCCATCTCATGCGTCACGCACAACATCGTCATCCCGGATTGCGCCAGCCCAATCATAGTATCCAGCACTTCTTTCACCATTTCCGGATCCAGCGCAGATGTCGGTTCGTCAAACAGCATAATTTTGGGTTTCATGCATAGCGAACGGGCGATAGCCACACGCTGCTGTTGTCCGCCTGAGATCTGGCCGGGAAACTTATTGGCGTGCTCTGCAATACGTACGCGTTCGAGGTAATGCATTGCCAACGCCTCCGCTTCCTGTTTCGGCATCTTTCGTACCCAAATCGGCGCAAGCGTACAGTTCTGCAGAACGGTCAGGTGGGGAAATAGATTAAAGTGCTGAAATACCATCCCCACTTCCTGGCGTACGCGTTCGATATTGCGAATATCTTCATTCAGCTCGATACCATCAACCACAATGCGTCCCTGCTGATGCTCTTCAAGATGGTTGATACAGCGAATGGTTGTCGATTTCCCTGAACCGGAAGGGCCGCAAAGAACGATTCGTTCGCCTTGCTTTACCTTGAGATTAATGTCTTTCAGGACATGAAACTGTCCATACCATTTATTCACGTTTTCCAGCGTAATCATCGCGTCGGCGGGTGTCATAGTAATTTGGCTCATAATTTCCTCAGTGCGGTGTACGCCCGGTGTTAAAGCGCTTTTCCAGGTGCTGGCTGTAGCGCGACATGCTAAAACAAAAGATCCAGTAGATCAGAGCAGCAAAGACATATCCCTCGGTGGACATGCCCAGCCAGGCAGGGTCAACGGTTGCCTGCTGCACGCTGCTAAAGAGATCGAACAATCCGATGATGATGACCAAGCTGGTATCTTTGAAGAGGGCAATGATCGTGTTGACCAGGCCCGGGATCACCAGCTTGAGTGCTTGTGGAAGGATGACCAACCCCTGCGTTTTCCAGTATCCGAGAGCAAGTGATTCCGCTGCTTCGTACTGGCCTTTAGGTAACGCCTGCAGGCCACCACGCACAACTTCAGCGACATAGGCAGACTGAAACAGAATCACCCCGACCAGGGCACGAATCAGTTTGTCGATCGTTGTACCTTCTGCCATAAACAGCGGCAGCATGACCGAAGACATAAACAATACGGTGATCAGTGGTACGCCACGCCAGAACTCAATAAAGATCACTGAGAGCACACGCACGACCGGCATTGTTGAACGACGCCCCAGAGCGAGTAAAATGCCCCACGGCAGAGCGCCAGCTATCCCCACAGAAGCGATAATCAACGTCAGCGTCAGACCGCCCCACTGGCGTGTTTCAACGCGTTCCAGCCCCAGGAAGCCGCCATACAACAACACCCAAACAATAATGGGATACGCTACAGCCCAGCCGGCAATATAGCGTCCGCGATGAGGTAGCTTTTTCCCGAACATTACGGCGATGGAAAGCAGACCGATAACCAGCGCCAGATTAATCCGCCAGCGCTGTTCATGAGGATACAATCCATACATGAACTGGCCAAAACGCTCGTGAATAAACACCCAGCATGCGCCTGCTTTCGTACAGTCGGCACGCGTGGAACCCACCCAGTTCGCCTGCAGGAATGCCCAGTTGAGTAGCGGCGGGATCAGTTCCCACATCAACCACAGGCAGACTATTGTCAGCAGGCTGTTGCTCCAGCTGGAGAACAGGTTCTTACGTGCCCAGATAATGAAACGTCCACCGGTTGTGCTGGCTGGACGCGAGGAGTGCGACAGTATCGCTTTCGACATCATAAATCCTTAGCGCTCGACCAGTGCAATACGGCGGTTATAAAGGTTCATCAGCAATGAAATCGCCAGACTGATGATCAGATAGACAGACATGGTGATGGCAATGGTTTCGATAGCTTGTCCGGTCTGGTTAAGCACGGTGCCGGCGAAGAGAGACACCATATCCGGGTAACCAATCGCGGCGGCCAGCGATGAGTTTTTGACAATGTTGAGATATTGACTGGTCAGTGGCGGAATGATTACCCGCAGGGCCTGGGGAATAATGACCTGGCGCAGCGTCACGGTATTCGGTAAACCAAGTGAACGCGCCGCCTCGTGCTGTCCGTAAGGCACCGCCTGGATCCCGGAGCGAATGATTTCTGCAATAAATGCGGAGGTATAAATCGAGAGCGCCAGCGTGAGTGCTGCCAGTTCAGGAATTAACACCATCCCGCCCTGGAAATTGAACCCGCGCAGATGGGGGATATCCCAGTGCAAAGCCGCACCAAAAAGCCAGTGAGCGACTAACGGTAAGCCAACAATTAGCGCAGCGCCAACGGGCCATGTTTTACGAAGCTGCCCTGTTTTAATCTGGTGCTTGCGGTTATAACGGAACAGCCCGACAGAAATGGCGATCGCAATAATAACTGCGACGATGAAGGCGTAAAGCCCTTCGGCGAACTGCGGAGAGGGAATGTATAGCCCACGATTACTCAGGAAAAACAGCTCAAACGCATCGACGGCCTGGCGGGGGCCAGGAAGGTTACGCAGGACCGCGAAATACCAGAAAAAGATCTGCAGCAGCGGTGGGATGTTGCGGAAAGTCTCAATATAAAAGGTTGAAAGCTTCCGCAGGAGCCAGTTTTCAGAAAGACGAGCCAGGCCAATAAAGAAACCCAATATCGAGGCGAAGACAATACAAAGCGCCGATACCAGCAGCGTATTCAGTAAACCGACCACAAACACGCGTCCGTACGTGTCACCTTCCTCATAATCAATAAGATGCTGAACAATGCCAAACCCTGCGCTGCGATCCAGGAACGCAAAACCGGAGGTAATACCGCGGTTATTCAGGTTGGTGATGGTGTTATGGATGAGATACACGGCGATGAGAACAACCGCAACAATAGCAATGATCTGGAATAGCCAGGCGCGGACCGCGGGATGAGAAAAGGATAGCGTTCCTTTTACGGCTGAGCGGCGATGGGACATAAAGAAACCTCAGTAACCATGACTCTGGACTGGGCACCGCCTGAGCAGTGCCCGTTACAGCTTTGACTTAACGTACTGGTGGCGCGTACTGAATGCCGCCGTTATTCCAGAGATTGTTCTGGCCGCGTTTGATCTTCAGCGGGCTTTCCGATCCCACGTTGCGCTCAAAGATCTCAGAATAGTTACCCACCTGCTTGATGATGTTGTAAGCCCACTTGTTATCCAGCTTCAGATCCTTGCCGAAATCACCCTCTTTACCGAGCAGGTGAGCCATATCCGGGTTGGATGGATTAGCGGCTTTCTCATCAACGTTTTTCGAGTTGATGCCCATCTCTTCCGCGTTCAGCATGGCAAACAGGGTCCAGCGAACAATGGAGAACCAGTCTTCATCACCACGACGAACAACAGGTCCGAGAGGTTCTTTGGAGATCACTTCTGGCAGCACAATCCATTCTGCCGGGTTGCTCAACTTAATACGTAAGGCATACAGCTGTGACTGGTCAGAGGCCAGCGTGTCGCAACGGCCGGATTCCAGTGCTTTGGCTGATTCATCCGAGCGATCAAACGTCACAGGGGTGTATTTCATCTTATTGGCTTTGAAATAATCCGCGACGTTCAGCTCCGTATCCGTACCCGCTTGGATACACACGGTGGCGCCATCCAGTTCTTTGGCACTTTTCAGGCCCGCTTTATTGTGGGTCAGGAATCCGATGCCGTCATAATAGGTCACGCCGGTAAATGACATCCCCATACCTGCATCACGAGAGGAGGTCCAGGTGGTATTACGAGAGAGCATGTCAACTTCACCGGATTGCAGCGCCGTAAAGCGTTCTTTCGCCGTCAGCGGGGTGTATTTTACTTTGCTGTCATCCCCAAAAACGGCAGCTGCGACGCCGCGGCAGACATCCACATCAATACCGGTAAATTTGCCGTTCGCATCGGCATATGAGAAGCCAGGCAGACCATCACTGATACCACATTGAACAAAACCTTTCTTTTTAACGGCATCCAGTGTCGTACCCGCATGGGCCTGGCCCGCTACGGCAAACAACATGCCTGCAGCGGTCAGGCTGGCTATCATCGTCTTTTTCATAATGCATCCTGTGTGGCGAAATTTATCGTTATAGAAGCGCTTTTTAAGCGCTAAACCTGTCTGTGGCTTTGGCCAACGTTTATAAAGCAAACGTAATGCCAGTTTTGCGTTCCACAAAATAAGTGATAACAGAACGCTTAATGCTGAGTGTAGACACGCTTAAATAAAACGAACGCCCCGAAACGGTGCGAAATTACAACCTGTGCCACAAATCGGAGCAAAAGTTTCGATGAGGATGAGATAAATCAAGAGATAGTTTCTGAAGTGAATATTGGCAGGGTATTCAATAAGATTAATGTGTGAAAATCATCACGATAAAATATGAAATAAACTTTTATATACTAAAAAGATGTGATAGCCAGTCGATGGGAATTAATTTCTTGAATAAAAACGGGGCTTTTTTTTTACTAATTAGAAAACAATGCACTTTTTAAACGCAAAAGCGCGGCCCGAGCCGCGCTTTCTTAATTGATGTTACTTCGTCAGGGCAACGATACCCAGCGTCAAACCCGCCACGGCAGCCGCTCCGCCGGCGATAGCACCCGCGGTTTCCCAGTTATCCTGGGTGGTGCCTTTCATACAGGTATTGGTATGAACCAGTCGACCCTGGTCATCGTAAACCGGTACACATGGAGAATCGTGCGCGCATCCAGCAAGTAGCGCAGCGAGAAGTGCAACGGAAATGAATCTTTTCATGATGTTACCTCAGTATTATTTCTCATTCGCTACAAAGCCAGGAGGGCTATTAACGAACTGGAGGCTATTTTACCACCGGGGTAACACCTCGTTGCACGGGGAATAATCTCAAAGTATGTCGTTTGTAAAAATCGTGGAGAAAAGTCGGTTTCAGGATGAATTAATGGAGAAATTATGGAGACACAACAGGGCGTTTCTACTAAATGTAAATTACCGCATTTTTAACACTGCAATTCAATAATGTCTAATTTATTGTTTATATTAAAAATAGAAAAGGCACCGCAGGGTGCCTTTCAGGGGGACGTTACTCTTTATGGCGGGTAAACCGTCGCCGGACAACCACAAAGAAAACGGGAACGAAGAAAATCGCCAGCAGCGTCGCGGAAAGCATGCCTCCCATAACGCCCGTACCGACAGCATTTTGCGCACCGCTCCCGGCTCCGGTACTGATTACCAGCGGCATGACGCCAAGGATAAAGGCCAGGGAGGTCATCAGGATCGGTCGAAGGCGCATCCTTGATGCTTCCAGGGTGGCTTCAATAATCCCTTTACCTTCTTTATCCATCAGGTCCTTAGCAAATTCGACAATCAGGATGGCGTTTTTCGCCGACAGGCCAATTGTCGTCAGCAGGCCGACCTGGAAATAGACGTCATTGTTCAATCCGCGCAGCGACGCGGCGAGCAGAGCACCGATAACACCCAGCGGCACAACCAGCATCACGGAGAATGGGATGGACCAGCTCTCATACAGGGCCGCCAGACACAGGAACACCACGATCAGTGAAATGGCATACAGTGCGGGCGCCTGGTTACCGGAAAGGCGTTCCTGATAAGACATGCCCGTCCAGTCATAGCCAATTCCTGCAGGCAGTTTTGCGGCAAGGCTTTCCATCAACACCATCGCTTCGCCGGTACTTTTACCCGGTGCGGATTCCCCGAGGATCTCCATTGAAGGCATCCCGTTGAAGCGTTCTAGGCGAGGTGAGCCATAAACCCAGTGAGAGTAGCTAAAGGCGGAGAAGGGAACCATCTCTCCGTTCGCGCTGCGCATGTAGAGGTTGTTAATGTCCCCCGGCAGCATGCGGAAACGGGCATCTGCCTGCACATAAACTTTTTTCACGCGCCCGTGGTCGATAAAGTCGTTCACATAGGTGCCACCCAACGCCGTCGAGATAGTCTGGTTGACGTCGGAAAGGCTGACGCCCAATGCCTGCGCCTTTTCCTGATCGACATCCAGCTTGAACTGAGGCGTATCTTCCAGTCCGTTTGGACGCACGCGCACCAGCAGGTCTGGGTGCTCTTTTACCATCGCGAGCAGTTGATTACGTGCCTGCGTCAGCTGGGTATGTCCCAGGTTAGCCTGATCGATAAGTTCAAAGTCGAATCCCGTTGCGGTTCCAAGCTCAATAATCGCAGGCAGGTTGAACGGGAACACCAGGCCGTCTTTAATCTGACTGAACGCTTTTGTCGCGCGACCCACGATAGCTTCAACGCTATTTTTCTCGCCCGGGCGCTCCTCCCAGGGCTTCAGGCTGACAAAGGCAATACCGGAGTTCTGACCCTGGCCGCTAAAGCTAAAGCCGTTTACGGTGAAGACGGATTCAACGTTCGCCTTCTCTTTGTCCAGATAGTAGTCCTGAACCTGGTCGAGGACCGCCTGAGTACGCGTCTGGGTCGCCCCCGCCGGGAGTTGAACCATTGTCATAAAGACCCCCTGGTCCTCTTCGGGCAGGAAGGAGGTCGGTAAGCGCAGGAACAACACCGCCATGCCACCAACAATAATGACATACACCACCAGATAGCGACCGGTCTTACGCAAAATACCGCTCACGCTGTTGCTGTAGTGTTCCACACTCTTATCAAAGAGCGCATTGAACCAGCCAAAGAAGCCCCTTTTCTTCTCATGGTGGTCGCTGGAGACGGGCTTAAGCAACGTTGCGCAGAGTGCAGGGGTCAGGATCAGCGCGACCAGCACGGATAGCGCCATCGCGGAAACGATAGTTAACGAGAACTGGCGATAGATGGCCCCAGTCGAGCCACCAAAAAAGGCCATCGGAACAAAGACCGCCGAGAGGACCATGGCGATCCCCACCAGCGCGCCCTGAATCTGCTCCATCGACTTCTGCGTGGCCTCTTTCGGCGGCAGTTTATCTTCCACCATCACGCGCTCAACGTTCTCGACGACCACGATGGCGTCATCAACCAGTAGCCCTATCGCCAGCACCATCCCAAACATCGTCAGGGTATTGATGGAGAAACCGAACGCAGCCAGCACGGCGAAGGTCCCCAGCAGAACAACCGGCACGGCGATCGTTGGGATCAGCGTTGCCCGCAGGTTTTGCAGGAACAGATACATGACCAGGAAGACCAGAATGATCGCCTCAAACAGGGTCTTCACCACTTCATGAATCGAGATTTTCACAAAAGGCGTGGTGTCGTAGGGGTAGACGACCTTCAGTCCCTGCGGGAAGAACTGTTGCAGTTGTGCCAGCTTGCTCTTGATGGCTGCCGCCGTATCCAGCGCGTTTGCACCAGTAGCGAGCTTAATCCCCAGACCGGTTGCCGCCTGCCCGTTGATTTTGGTCACCATATTGTAGTTTTCGCCACCCAACTCAATGCGAGCCACATCCTTCAGATGAACCATTGAGCCGTCCTGGTTCACTTTGAGCGTGACGCGACCAAACTCTTCCGGTGATTTCAGGCGAGTTTGCGCGATGATGGAGGCATTCAGCTGCTGTCCAGGGACTGATGGTGTTCCACCCAACTGGCCTGCCGCTATCTGGTCGTTCTGCGTTTTTAACTGATTGATAATATCCAGCGGCGTCAGTTGGTATTTGTTCATCGCGTTACTGTCGAGCCAGATGCGCATCGCATACTGGGCACCAAACAGCTGAACGTCGCCGACACCCGATGTTCGGCTGATGGCATCCTTGACGTTCGAAGCGACGTAGTCGGAGATATCATCCTGAGTAAGGCTTTTATTGTCCGAAACAAAACCGGCGACCAAAAGGAAGCTGCTGCTGGACTTCTCAACGCCAATCCCTTGCTGCTGAACTTCTTGCGGCAGCAGCGGCATGGCCAGCTGCAACTTGTTCTGCACCTGCACCTGGGCGATGTCCGGGTCTGTTCCCGACTCGAAGGTCAGGGTGATGGTGACATTACCCGCTGAATCGCTGGTGGAGGACATATACATCAGGTTATCGATACCGTTCATGTTCTGTTCGATAACCTGGGTCACGGTATCCTGTACCGTCTGGGCATCTGCGCCGGGGTAGGTTGCGGAAATCGCAACGGCTGGCGGGGCAATCGTTGGATACTGGGCAACGGGCAGTTTGAGAATAGCCAGCCCGCCTGCAATCATCAAAATGATGGCAAGTACCCAGGCGAAAACCGGCCGCTGAATAAAGAAATTAGCCATGTCGTCGTTCCTTAACTGGCGGGCGCTGTGGTGGTATCTGGGGTGGCGACGACGGTGGCACCTGGCCTGGCTTTTTGTAATCCGCTGACAATCACGCGGTCACCGTTTTTCAGCCCTTCCGTCACCAGCCAGCGATCGCCAATGGCCTGAGGCGCAACGACGGTGCGTGGCTCAACCTGGTTTTTATCGTTAACCACCATGACGGTTGCATCCCCTCGCGGCGTACGGGTCAGGCCCTGCTGGGGAATCAGAATTGCATTCGGCTGTGTGCCTTCATCAATGCTGGCGCGAACGAACATCCCGGGTAACAGAAGGTGTTGAGGGTTAGGGAAAATGGCGCGCAAGGTAATCGAACCGGTACTTTCATCCACCGTGACGTCTGAGAACTGCAACGTTCCTTTCAGCGGATAAGGCTGACCATTTTCCATCAGCAGTTCAACGCTGCTGGCCGTGTCGCCTTTTTGCAGGCTTGTCTGTTTCAGGCGCATAAATTCATTGCTGGACTGGGTGACGTCGACGTAAATCGGATCAAGCTGCTGGACTGTTGCCAGTGCAGAGGCCTGCCCGTTCGTGACGAGAGCACCTTCTGTCACGCTGGATTTGCCGATGCGCCCATCGACGGGAGACGTCACTTTGGTATAGGCAAGGTTAATACGTGCACTTTCGACGCCGGCTTTGGCGGCGATAACACTGGCATCGGCCTGTTGGGCTGTTGCCACGGCCTGGTCATACTCTTGCTTGCTGACATACTGGGTGCCTACCAGCGGGAGATAACGTTTTACTGTCAGATGCGCAATATTGGCCGCCGCCTGGGCCTTCGCCAGCTCACCTTTCGCGCTGTCGTAAGCCGCCTGATAGGTCGCAGGATCAATCTGGTAAAGCGAATCTCCTGCTTTTACATCGCTACCTTCCGTGAAGTTACGACGCAGGATGATACCGCTAACCTGTGGACGAACCTCCGCCACGCGGAATGCATCCGTTCTGCCCGGGAGTTCAGTGGTGACCGCCAGCGGCGCGCTTTTCACGATATGCACGCTGACCTGAGGTGCCTGGGGATGTTGTTGTTGGTTTTCCTGGCCATCGCATCCAGAGAGCAGTACAGCGCAGACAATGAAACCGGATAAGGGCAAACGTCTGAAATGATTCGTCATTACTGTTCCTTTAAATACCCATTAACCGAGATTTGCCGTAGAACGGTCGTTGGGGCAGAGGGATAAAAAAATAAAATGTAGCTGCGTATAATAATGAGGATATTTAATGTTTTTTAATTTATAAGTGCGAATGACGAGGCGTGAAGGAAAAATCAGAATGGGGCCCGGAGAAGATATGAATATACTCCCCTCCAGGCTAACCACATAAAGAGGGTTTAATGCCTTAAAATATTCATATCATGAATTAAATATTGATTATGCATTTGTATAAATTATGAGTTAAGGGATTTGACTTTTTTTGTGCAAAATGAAAACGGGTTTTAGGGAATAATTCCAGCCATCCGAACCCGAGGTTACGTATAAACCCAGTGAGTAACGAGTAGCTGCCTATGGCGCGTAAAAAAAAAGAAGAGGCTCAACAGACCCGACAGCAGTTGATTGAGGCGGCTATCGGGCAGTTTGCGACGCGTGGCGTGGCCAGTACCACGCTGACGGATATCGCGGATGCCGCAAAGGTTACGCGCGGTGCCATCTACTGGCACTTTACCAGTAAAGCAGAGATATTTAATGCGATCTGGGAACAGCAATTACCGCTGCGTGACATTATTTGTGACAGGCTTTCTCTTTCCGAAAATGATGACCCGTTGTTAATGCTTCGTGAGCAATTTATTACTGCGCTACAGTATATCGCGCATGAACCCCGGCAATGCGCGCTTTTACAAATTCTGTATCATAAATGTGAGTTTCATAGCGATATGATTTCAGAAGATGAAATCCGTAAACGCATTGGCTTTAATTATGATTCTTTACGTATTACGCTGGAAAAATGTATTTCTCAGAGAATCGTTGCGGCGCAGATGAATGTTGAGCTGACCATGATTGTATTGCATGGCTTTTTTAGCGGAATCATTAAAAACTGGTTAATGAACACCGACAGTTTTAATCTCTATCAACAGGCACCCGCTCTGGTCGACAGTATTCTGGCGACACTCCCTGTCTTGCGCGTGTCGCCTCAAGATGACTACAGCTCAGCGCCAGGCAACATTTCACCTCGCGCACAAAGCGCCTCTATGGTCTGCGCGCTGGCTGGTTTGCCTAACAGATAACCCTGAAGGGTGTTACAACCCAGCTCTGTTAAAAAGGTTTGTTGGGCTTCGGTTTCCACACCTTCAGCCACGACTTTCAGGTTAAGTGTTTTTGCGAGAGCCACAATCGCCGAGACAATGGTGGCATCCTCGCTTTCCCCGCTTAACTCTTTTACAAATGCTCTGTCGATCTTCAGTTCACAGGCCGGTAAGCGCTTGAGATACAGCAGGCTTGAATACCCGGTTCCAAAGTCATCAATGGACGCTTTCACGCCTGCATTCGTCAATTCTGTCAGCACCCGTACGCTCTCATCCGGGTTGCTCATTGCCGTCGTTTCCGTAACTTCCAGGATCAGCATTTCCGGCGGTACCTGATGGCGCTCCAGGCAGTCGAGAACCGTTTTAACCAGTGATGGTTGTTCAAACTGCAATGTCGACAGGTTTACAGCCATTGACCAGTCTTGATGTCCCTGAAGATGCCATTCTCTCAGCTGGCGGCAGGCTTCATTGATCACCCAGTTACCAATAGGGATGATAAGCCCCGTCTTTTCCGCCAGTGGCAGGAAAAGATCCGGCGTCAGTAGTCCCTGCTTAGGATGTTGCCAGCGCAACAGTGCCTCAAACCCGAGGAGAGGTCCTGCGGGCGCGTGAAATTTTGGCTGATACAACAGGCGCAGCTCATTGCGTTCGATGGCCATCCACAGATCGTTCATTAACTGAAGATGGGTCTGCGCCAGGGTGTTCATGGAAGGCTGGAAAAAGTGATAACCGTTTCGGCCCATATGCTTGGTGTGGTACATCGCCGCGTCGGCGTTAAACATCAACTCGCGTTCGGTTTTGCCGTCGTGAGGATAAAAAGCGATACCAATGCTGAGGGTCACCATCAGTTCATACGGGTCGAGGTTGAACGGGCTATCGATCGCGCGTACCAGCGAATTTGCCAGCGAGGCCGCATCGTCCGGGCCTTCGCCCTCAGCCAGCAGAACAAACTCATCACCGCCGATACGTGCAAGAGTGAACTGGCCCTTCAGAAGCAGCAGCAGACGCTGCGTAACGGCGACCAGCAGTTTGTCACCGACATCATGACCATAGGCGTCATTGATGGCTTTAAAGCCGTCGAGATCCATAAACATCAGCGCAAAATGGGTTCCTTCACGATCGGCTTTACTGATCGCCTGATCAAGTCGGTCTTCCAGCAGGATGCGGTTGGGCAGACGCGTTAGCGTATCCTGCAGCGCCAGTTGAGCAAGTTCCCGGTTCGCTTCTGCAAGCGATGAGGCCAGTAGGGCAGTACGTGCCTGAAGACGGGCATCCAGCATCGACACCAGCAGGGTGATCCCAAGAATAGAGAGCGCGACGACGCTGACCAACATGGCGAGCCAGCTGCTGTTAATACCAACATGGTGCGTCATCGTCGACATTGGAAACTGCGCGGCTCTCATCCCGGCGTAGTGCATACCGGCAATGGCAATGCCCATTGTGATGGCGGCACCCAGACGCATCAGCACGACCTGAGCCGCTTCGTGACGCAGGCGGAAGGTCAGCCACAATGCAGCAAGCGAAGCGGCAAGGGCAATGACGACTGAAATGGCCACCCACAACGTGTCCCAGACGATACCGGGCCTCACTTCCAGCGCGGCCATACCGGTGTAATGCATGGCGATAATACCGCTTCCCATCACCAGCGCGCCGGGTAGCAGACGGCGCAAGCGCAGTTGTTCACAGCTGACGAGCCAGAGTGCAAACAGTGAAGAACCCACGGCAATGACCATGGATAAAATGGTCAGGCTGACGTTGTAACTCATGCTCATGGAGAGGTCCATCGCCAGCATGCCGATAAAGTGCATAGCCCACACGCCAATGCCCATCGCAATACCGCCGCCAGCCAACCAGACGCGGGCGGCGACGCCCTGACTTCCGGCGACGCGTGCCGCCATATTCAGTGCGGTATACGACGCGAGGATGGCCACAACGAAGGAAAGAACTACAAGGATAAGGTTGTATTGGCTAACCAGCATGGTCGGTTCTACTCGTGTCTGACGTTAAGCAGGAGAGGTTGAGAAGGGCGAGACATTATCACCGTAAGGTAACGGCTCAAAGGGTTTTAAATCCCCGTTTTTAGTGGGTAATTCGGGGGGCAGTGACGTCAGGGCGTTAATCGAGTTCTGAGCAGTTCACTAATTTGAGCGGGTTCACGGAGTTCATATTGCGGCACTTGTCGGTTTCAGTGCTCATCAGTTCAATCCACTGCATCAAAAGGGCATCGAAGAGGGAAACGGAGATTGCAAAGACAACCAGCCACCAGTATTTACGAATCATTGTGTCATTCCGCGAGAAGAGAACCACTGAAGTGGTGGAAATATACACGAAAAGTTGCGGTTTAAAAGCGGGATACGCGAGGGTTTACAAAGCGTTGACGATAACATTAACAGGCAATAAAAAAGGCGCATCCCCATGCCGAGTAGCGCCTTTTTAAACAAGCATTTCGCTAATCGAAATTAGTTCATGCCGTATTTTTTCAGTTTCTTACGCAGAGTACCACGGTTGATACCCATCATCAGCGCAGCGCGGGTCTGGTTACCGCGGGTGTATTGCATCACCATGTCCAACAGTGGCTGTTCAACTTCAGCCAGTACCAGCTCATACAGGTCATTAACATCCTGACCATTCAGTTGAGCAAAATAGTTCTTCAGTGCCTGTTTAACCGAGTCACGCAGGGGCTTTTGAGTTACCTGGTCCTGAGAGTTAACGGTAGAAACGGTCAGTACGTCAGAATTTACGCGTTGTTCGAACATAGTTCTGTCAGCTCTTTATTTCATTACGCAAGATTTTCGAAGTATGCCTCCAACGCCTCCAGCTGTTCGCTGGCATCCTCTATGGCGTTGAATGTGCGCCGAAACTGGTCATCTGGAGCGTGCTCCTGGAGATACCAGGAGACGTGTTTACGCGCAATTCGGTACCCTTTTGCCTGACCGTAATGGTCATGCAGTTCCCGAACATGCGAACAAAGCAAGCGCTTAACCTCTGCCAGAGGCAGTGGGGCAAGCAGCTCCCCAGTGTCCAGATAATGCTGGATTTCCCGGAAGATCCAGGGTCTTCCCTGAGCTGCACGTCCTATCATCAGAGCATCAGCTCCCGTATAGTCGAGCACAGCCCTGGCTTTAAGCGGGTCAGTTATGTCGCCATTCGCGATAATCGGAATGGAAACCTTCTGCTTAACTGCCCGAATGCTGTCGTATTCAGCTTCACCATTGAACAAACAGGCGCGAGTGCGTCCATGAATGGTCAGGGCCTGAATGCCACAGTCTTCGGCCAGTTGGGCAATCTCTACACAGTTACGGTGTTCCGGCGACCAACCCGTGCGAATCTTCAACGTAACAGGAACGTCCACCGCGCTGACAACCGCCGTCAGGATAGACTTCACCTGATCGGGGTATTGCAGAAGGGCTGAACCTGCAAGCTTGCGATTCACTTTCTTGGCCGGGCAACCCATATTGATATCAATAATCTGGGCGCCACTTTCCACGTTAATACGCGCGGCATCTGCCATCTCTTCAGGCACGCTTCCGGCGATTTGCACGGTGCGGATACCTGGCTCATCAATGTGCACCATCCGAAGGCGGGATTTATCGCTTTCCCAGACCTGCGGGTTAGACGACATCATCTCGGATACGGTTAAACCGGCTCCCATCTCATAGCACAGCGTCCTGAACGGCCGGTCGGTAATACCTGCCATTGGGGCTGCGATCAGGCGATTTCTAAGCTGGTGGTGTCCGATGCGCATGAGTTAAGAAATGACCATACTGTGACTGCAAGGCGGCGTATATTACGCATTTTTTGCACGAGATGAAAGGCCAAACTTTGAACAATCCACTGTTGTAGATCAAGGAATCGCCGCTCAATCATTCCGTTAAAAATTATTCATCATTTAAATCATTGGGTTATAATTAAATGATTGTTTTATGAGCGCTTGCAATTTCCCGTAACTTCTCATCATTTCTCATTAAACGCGACAGTTGAGCGGGATAATCTGCTGTTTTTCGCAGCAGATTTCCTCACTTCTTTGCGATCTCTGTCGCATTTTAGAACATGATCTCAGGGCAAAAAATGCAGATTATTCGACCACAAGACGGCCATGCAGGGCCTGTAACGGGCGGTTGTTATCGTGATGCATTGTATGGGTGAATTTCTCCAGCTGCTCAGCTGAGAGCGTGAGAGGGTGCTTAAGCACAATCCAGGTGACGCCTTCTGAACAAGGTGGGGTGGTCAGTGAACCGCTGAAGCGCCAGTAAGTTTTGTTGACCGGGAGCAGCTTGTTCAGGTTGAGATCCTGCTTAATGGAGATGTTCTGTTCAGCCTGTTGGGGCATCACGCTCCACAGCTTATCAAGCTCCGGGTTCGCGGCGCCTTTATCAAACATGACGGCCACTACGGTCAGCTCACCTGCGCTATTTTTATGCACCAGATGCATTTCCATTGCGTATTTTTTGCCATGCACGGTGTTCTCGCTCGGCGCGTGGAAATGGAACTGCTGCAGAGTCCAGGCTTGATTATCCAGGGTTATCGTGTCGCGGGTATCCGCTTTCTCACTGGCCTGAATGGTATGGCCATTGTTCGTCAACGTCATAGAGCCATCAATGTAGTGCGTTTTAAGCGGAGAGAAATGGGCGTTTGCGGTCGATTCAATGTTAATCGGAGACTGATTCATCCCGTTTTGACAGGCCTTGTAGGCCTCGTCCAGTTCACCCCAGTGTTCCGGTGAACCTTCCCCTTCGTAGCTCCAGTGTGAAGCGAAAGCTGATGCCGAGATCATACTCAGCGCAATCAGCGCTGCCTTGCCAGTAATGTGTTTCATAATATTCTTCCGGTGAATTGTTGTAATTCAAATCATTATGATTTGTGTGGTTATTTTACCGGAGAAATGCGCGGGGAGAGAGGACTATCAGTGGAGGAGAGGCGTGGTCAGATGACCACGCCAAATGCTTATTTTTTACGACCGGTGATCCTGCACCACTCTTCTTTCTCTACCACCGGGTCAAGGGCGAAGAGATCCGCGTAGGCTTCACACACGCTGTCGGCCTGGCTTGCCAGGATACCTGAAAGCCCCAGCAGACCGCCCTCAACGGGCAGTACGCTGATTAACGGTGCCAGTTCACGTAACGGGCCTGCCAGGATGTTGGCGACCACCACGTCGGCTTTCATGGCCGCTGGCTGCGCATCCGGCAAATACAGCTCCAGACGATCGGAGACGCCGTTACGCTCGGCGTTATCGCGGCTGGCCTGAATTGCCTGCGGATCGATGTCGATCCCAATCGCTTTTGCCGCACCGAGTTTCAGCGCCGCGATAGCGAGGATCCCGGAGCCGCAGCCGAAGTCGATCACGGTTTTTCCTGCCAGATCCAGACCGTCCAGCCACTGCAGGCACAGGGAGGTGGTCGGGTGGGTGCCGGTACCAAATGCCAGGCCCGGGTCGAGCATCACGTTGACGGCGTTTTCATCAGGCACTTCGCGCCAGCTTGGGCAGATCCACAGACGCTTGCCAAACTGCATCGGGTGGAAGTTATCCATCCACTCCCGTTCCCAGTCTTTATCTTCCAGCTGTTCGATTTTGTGCACGAAACCTGCACCTAACAGTGGATGGTTTTCCAGAATCGCGACGACCTCTTTCATGTCGGTCTCGGCATCGAAAAGTCCAATGACGTCGGTATCACCCCACAGGCGCGTTTCGCCCGGCAGCGGCTCGAAGACCGGCGTGTCATGCGTGTCCTGGAAGGTGATGGAGACCGAGCCGGCCTCCATCAGCGCATCGCTCAGTTCCTCGGCGTTCGCGCCGGTTGTGTTCAGTTTTAATTGGATCCACGGCATGGCAAAACTCTTTATTTATCAGTAGAAATCATAGCGGACTGTGGGACGGGCTGACCGAAACGGTTCCCCACCACAAACGCCAGTAAACTTAGCAGTAACGAAGGCACAATTGGATGGAAGCCCAGGTACTGAATCTTAAACGTTGCGAGTACGGCATACAGCACACCGCCAACAATCATCGCGCCCAGCGCGCCTGCAGCATTGGCACGTTCCCAGTAGAGACCCAACACCAGCGGCCAGAGGAAAACGGCTTCAAGGCCGCCGAACGCCAGCAGGTTCAGCCAGATGATCATCTCCGGCGGGCGCCATGCGGCTAACAGCAGCAATGCCCCTAACACCAGCGTAATAATGGCTGACATACGCTTCAGGCGACGTTCATTTTCTACCTGCTCAGGACGCAGGTTGAGATAGAGATCTTTAATGATCGTCGCGGAGCTTTGCAGTAGCTGGGCGTTGATAGTGGACATAATAGCGGCCATTGGCGCAGCAAGGAAAATCCCGGCGGCAAATGGCGGCAGCACTTTAACCATCAGTGTCGGGATCACCAGATCCGGCACGGTAAGGTCAGGGATGACTGCACGTCCTAATGCACCCGCCAGATGCATGCCGAACATCAGGATCGCGACGACAATCGTCCCGATAATAATGCCTTTGTGAACGGCTTTGCTGTCTTTATAGGAGATACAGCGCACGGCGGTATGGGGCAGACCAATCACCCCAAAGCAGACTAACACCCAGAACGACGTCATAAATGCCGGAGAAAGAATATCATCCGCGCCTTGCGGCGAGACCAGTTTCGGATCTATGGCTTCCAGGGTTTCCACCGCATGCGTAAGTCCACCCGCAGCATGAACGATGCCCACCAGCAGAACGATCGTGCCAATCAGCATGACCATTCCCTGCAGCGTATCGTTCAGCACGCTGGCGCGGAATCCGCCAAACGCAGTATACAGCGCAATGCTTACCCCGAAGATAATCAACCCTGTCTCGTAGGGGATCCCGGCTGCCGTTTCCAGCAGACGAGCTCCACCGATAAACTGCACCGTCATCGCACCAATAAAGGCGACCAGCAGGCTCAGGCTTGCCAGCCACACCAGCAAGCGACTCTGGTAGCGTGCAAACAGCATATCGTTGAGCGTCACGGCGTTATAGCGCCGTGCCAGAATGGCAAACTTTTTACCCAGAATACCCAGAGAGAGCCAGACGGCAGGTAGCTGGATCATGGCCAGCAGTACCCAGCCTAACCCGTACTTATACGCGGCACCGGGACCGCCGATAAATGAACTGGCGCTGATGTAGGTGGCCGTCAGCGTCATGGCCAGCACGACGCCACCCATCGAACGGCTACCGAGGAAATACTCATTCAGAAAGGCGCCGGTCGCCCTTTTACGCATGGCATAAATGGACAAGCCAAATACGACCAGCAGGTATGCGACAAGCGGCAGAATGACTTCAAGCTGCATCATCGTCCTCCAGCGGAATATCCCGGTAGATAAATTTAACCATCGCCCAGCACAGCAGGATAAATACCAGCGGTACCAGCAGGCACGCCATTTCAAACCAGTGTGGCAGGCCGGTAATACCGATGTCTGAATTAGGTAAGTAAGCGGTTACCAACCATGCGGCAAGATAGAGAAGGGTCAGCCACAGCGCCCAGCGCGCTTCTTTATGGGCCTGAACAAAACGAGCGTCCATCCACTCTCCTGGATAATTCATAGTGAGAGGCGGATTGTACGCATTGCAGGGGGGATACCAAATCATTTTCTGCTGCGCCAGAAACTGGCGCAGCAATAAAGCATTTACTTCACAATGGAGAGATCGACATTCACGTTTGCCGTCCAGTCAGTGTTGTGCCAGTCATTCGCAATCAGGTGGAGAACACCCGTATAGCTGCCCTGAGGCAAAAGCGGGTTATCTTCTGCTTTATAAGCGATTCTTAAATATGCACTTGTTCCAGAGTTGCAGTTTACCGCGGTGTTAACGGAATGAATATTGCAGCCGCCATGGCTGTTCTGGCCACGCAGTTTCACGATGAAGGTTCTGTTACGGCTATCGACAACCTGCGCATACAGTGGCGTTTCACCATCCTCAACCCAGACCAGAGAGGTAGGGCCCGCCTTAGGTGTGTTGGTCACAAAAGCAATATTTACGGTGTTATCTTCAGCTGGAACTTCAATCGTTATCGGGGAAGAGCCGTTCAGGCTACCGGTAAAGGTTTTCGCAACTTTCTTAGGTTGAGGTAAATTCAGCGCATTAATTGCTGCAATCGCCTCTGCGGAAAGGGGAATATTCCACTGCTGGAAATACTGGTTCAGATTAACGCCGGCGATTTTACTGGCATTAAGCGTAAACCAGTCGATTTTTTTCTGGCTGCTATTAACCAGGGTTGGGTCATTCTGGTTAACTTCACGGTAAGCTTTCGACAGTGCCGGGTAAAGCTGTGGCCAGCTCGTCATTATTTCACCAAAGAAAGACGCCCTACGGAACAGATCTTCTTTAGCAAAATTCCAGGTGTGCCCGGATTTCAGCAGAGTGCCGATAGCTTGTTGATCCCAACCGAAACCGTAAAAGCCTTCATTACTATGACAGTTTTTGAAATCGGTATCGCCGAGGGTGGTGTAACATGCAGCGATAGAATAAAGGTTGACGGTAACTTCTCCCTGGTCACTCCAGGACCATCCCATCTGGAACTGATGACCGTATTCGTGCCAGTCGAGCCAGCTCGGTGTCTCAGGGATTGAGCTGTCACCACCCACGCCAATCAGCCCTTGCCCGCTATTTGCCCAGCAGCAGCTCTGATAAGAGACGAAGAGCAAGCCACGGCTAGGCTGGTGCAACCAGCTCGAGCCATCCAGCCCATCGACTTTGTCATAAGTAATGGTTCGCAGCAGCGACTGGCGGAGGGTCTGCTCTATATTTTTAGTTGCTGAGTTTTGCGCAATTGCCTGACTTGCAACGAAGCGTGTCCTGCCATCAAACATAAAGTGGTAGCCTGATGGCGTTGTGGCCTGTGCCTGCTGGCGCCACTCGGCTCTGTCATTCATACCAAAGATAAAGAGGGGGTGATACGTACCGCCGTTAACAATATCAACGGAGACGAATGTATCAATATTCTCCATTTTTTTGGTTTTATCCTGACACCCAACGATAAGCAGCGCGTTCTGAGAGAATGTGTAGGTTGTGTCACCGTTTGCATTCAGAATAAGCTCATTAGCAGGACCGACAATACCTTCGTAGTTAGGATCAACGGCAGCATAGCAGGAAACATTTTGCGGAACATCACCGAGACGGAGGGTAACGTTTTCACCCTTGACGCCCCATGTATGTGTTAAGAAGTAATTATTACGTCCACCGTTGGTGGTTCTGTTCGTGCCATTGCCATGAACTTCGGTAACAGGAATTTGATAGCGACCTTGTTCAGCCTCACCGTAAACTTTTAAAGTACGGTTGAGCCAGAACAGGGGGTTATTGACATTTTGTACATCATAGGTTGATGCATAAGCTGGATTGATTAAATTATTGTAGTCAATACCTAATTCATCGAGTGCTTCAGTAAATCCCGGATTATTTTTCCACTCGTCCCACATCGTTTGGTTAGTAGAGACCGTCTCTGCCGCATAACAAGCGGAAGAAACAGACGCACAAAGTAGTGCTGCGATGGAAAAAGTTTTCTTTATTCCATGTTGAAATATATTCATAGTTAAAATGTCCGTAATTAAACATGAGGTGAAGCTTGTTTAATTACAACATTTCGTAACGGATTATTAAATGTAGAACTAATTAATATTCATTGTAGTCAATCTGATAAATAAGCAAGTCAGGCCGAATCATTTTCTGCTGCGCCAGAAACTGGCGCAGCAATAAAGCACTTACTTCACAATGGAGAGATCGACATTCACGTTTGCCGTCCAGTCCGTGTTGTGCCAGTCACGCGCAATCAGATGAAGAACACCCGTATAGCTGCCCTGAGGCAGATGCGGGTTATCTTCTGCTTTATAAGCGACTCTTAAATATGCGCTTGTTCCTGAGTTGCAGTTAACCGCGGTGTTAACGGAATGAATATTGCAGCCGCCATGGCTGTTCTGGCCACGCAGTTTCACGATGAAGCTTCTGTTACGACTATCGACAACCTGCGCATACAGTGGCGTTTCACCATCCTCAACCCAGACCAGAGAGGTAGGGCCAGCCTTAGGCGTGTTGGTCACAAAAGCAATATTCACAGTGTTATCTTCAGCCGGAACTTCAATCGTTATCGGGGAAGAGCCGTTCAGGCTACCGGTAAAGGTTTTCGTCACTTTGTTCGGCTGAGGTAAGTTCAGGGCAGCAATTTGTGAGTCAGCATCAGCGGAATAGCCTAAACCCCAACGTGTAAAGAATTCACGTAAATCATGCCCCGCTGCTTTGCTGGCATTGACCACAAAGAAATCAATTTTTTGTTGATTGGTTGCAACCAGAGATTTGCCTTTACCCTCGTTATAGGTTTCGCGGTAGGCTTTGCCAATATAAGCGAAGAGATCGGGCCATGATGTTTTCAGCTGGGTAAACATCATTAATTTACGGAAGACGTCATTGTCAGTATCAAACTGATGTGTTTCGCCAGAGTTCAGGAAAGAACCGACGGCCTGCTAATCCCAGGAGAAATTGTTGTAATACAGATTTTCGTGACAGGATTTATCCGTTACTTCTCCGCGTAACACACGGCAGGCTGAAACGGACATAATATTATTTGTCACTTCCGTTGACCCGTCCCATGCCCAGGTCATCTGATTTTGGTGACCATATTCATGCCAATGGCCCCAGCTGGTTTCGGTTGGTAAGCTGTTGCCAAAGCCGATCCCAATACGTCCGGCGCCTCCCTGAGACCAGCAGCAGCTGTTAAAAATACCGAAATTCAAACCGCGCAGAGGCTGATGTAAATACGATGACCCATCAAGCCCGTTAACCCTATCATAGTCCATGACGTAGCTTAATTGTTCGCGCAGCATTTGCAGCACATTGGTATTCAGTGACGCTTTAGCGGTGGAATTATTCACGACATACCGAGAGCGCCCGTCAAACAGGAGTGTTTGCCCGGTCGGTGTACTCTGCTGGCTCAGGGCCTTCCACTCTTCTTTTGTGTTAAGTCCAAAAACAAATAGCGGGTGTTTTTTCGCGGTCGTCGATGTGACATCCACACGAACGAGTGTGTTCATATGGCTATAGGTACCACTTTTATCCCAGCAGGCCAGCAGCATTAATCCATTTTCACTCAGGGTATATTGCGTTGAGTGATTGGCATTTAACTGCACCTGATATTTAGTGGTGATTGTACCGCTGTATTGATTTTCCAGTCCTGCGTAGCAGACCACATCATCGGGTTGGGAAGAGGTGGTCAATGTGAACGTATCACCCTCTTCACCATAATAATAGGTATTAAAATAGGGATTGCGACCTGTGAAGCCTGTTCTGGCACGAGCTTCATCATGATCTTCAATGGCTGGAATATAATAAATGTCTTTGTCAGCATCACCATAAATTTGCATGGTGCGCTTTTGCCAGTAGAGAACATCAGTCGGGTCGGCTGAACGGGTGAGGGTTTTTTGTGGATCTTCAGATAACAGTTGATAACTCATACCGAGTTCATCCAGAGCTTCATTGAAGGCCTGGTTATCCTGCCATCTTTCCCACCAGTTGGCCGTGGTTTCAGCGTATAAAGGCAAAGACGTTACCGATGCACATAACAGCGCAGCAGCAACACATTTTTTCTGTATGCCACTCTTCAGTATATTCATAAAAGATATGTCCGTTATCGAGAAAATATTAAGAAAAACGGACTCATTACATCACGCTGTAATATCGTTAAGAACCGAGGAATAATGAAAAGTAAATGTAGAAAAAATGATGATATTGAATATTTCTAGGTTGGGTTGGAGATATAGTGACGGTAAATAGTGTGGGGTGAGAAACAAGGACGCAAAAAATAAACACGCCTGATAAACAGGCGTGTTTTTAGATTACTTCTCGTTGAGGCCGAGTTTCTTCTCAAGATAGTGGATGTTAGTTCCACCATTCTGGAAGTGCTCGTCGCTCATGATGCGCATCTGGAGATCAACGTTGGTTTTAATACCGTCGATGATCAACTCCTGCAGGGCGTTCTTCATGCGGGCAATCGCCACGTCACGGTTTTCGCCGTAGCAGATGAGCTTGCCGATCATTGAGTCATAGTACGGCGGTACGGTGTAACCGGCGTAGATATGAGACTCCCAACGCACACCAAAGCCACCCGGCGCGTGGAAACGCGTGATTTTACCCGGGCTTGGCAGGAAGGTGTTCGGGTCTTCGGCGTTGATACGGCATTCAACCGCATGGCCTTTCACCACGACTTCTTCCTGCTTGATGGACAACGGCTGACCCGCAGCGATACGCAGCTGTTCTTTGATCAGGTCAACGCCGGTGATCATTTCGGTAACCGGGTGTTCAACCTGAATACGGGTGTTCATCTCGATAAAGTAGAACTCGCCGTTTTCGAACAGGAACTCAAAAGTACCCGCCCCGCGATAGCCGATATCGACACACGCCTTGGCGCAACGCTCACCGATGTAGCGACGCAATTCCGGGGTAATGCCCGGCGCAGGTGCTTCTTCGACGACTTTCTGGTGACGACGCTGCATGGAGCAGTCACGTTCTGCCAGATAGATCGCGTTACCCTGACCGTCAGCCAACACCTGAATTTCGATGTGGCGTGGGTTTTCCAGGTATTTTTCCATGTACACCATGTCATTGCTGAAAGCCGCTTTCGCTTCCGCTTTGGTCATGGAGATGGACTGCGCCAGTTCAGCATCGCTGCGTACTACGCGCATACCGCGACCGCCGCCACCGCCGGACGCCTTGATGATAACCGGGTAGCCAATGCGTTTAGCATGAGCACGGTTAGCATCCATGTCGTCGGTCAGAGGGCCGTCAGAGCCTGGTACGGTTGGCACACCGGCTTTTTTCATCGCGGTGATCGCAGACACTTTGTCGCCCATCAGGCGGATAGTGTCGGCTTTCGGGCCGATGAAGATAAAGCCAGAGCGTTCAACCTGCTCAGCAAAGTTGGCGTTCTCAGAGAGGAAGCCATAACCCGGATGAATTGCCACCGCGCCGGTGATTTCAGCGGCGCTGATGATAGCCGGGATGTTCAGATAGCTTTTTACGGACGGAGCCGGGCCAATACAGACCGTCTCATCCGCCAGCAATACGTGTTTTAAATCGCGATCCGCACTTGAGTGCACCGCGACGGTCTTGATGCCCAGTTCTTTACAGGCACGAAGAATACGCAATGCAATCTCGCCGCGGTTGGCGATAACAATTTTATCCAGCATGTTCGCCTCGTTACTCGATGACGACCAGCGGCTCGTCAAATTCAACCGGCTGACCACTTTCGACCAGAATCGCTTTCACAGTACCTGATTTGTCTGCTTCGATCTGGTTCATCATTTTCATCGCTTCAACGATGCACAGGGTATCGCCTACGTTGACTTTCTGACCCACTTCGATGAACGCCTTCGCGTCCGGGCTCGGGGTGCGGTAGAAAGTACCAACCATTGGGGAACGTACGATGTGACCACTGATTTCTGCTGCAGCGGCAGGTGCGGCTTCAGCTGCTGGTGCAACGGCTGCGGAGAGCGCAGGCTGCTGCACTGGCGCAGCGTAAGCCTGCTGCATTACCGGGAAGCTAGCGGCTGGGGCTGCACGGCTGATGCGTACAGACTCTTCGCCTTCAGAAATTTCCAGTTCGGAGATGCCTGATTCTTCAACCAGCTCGATCAGTTTTTTAATCTTACGAATATCCATGAGTGGGTTCCGTACTCTTGTTTAGTGTGATTGTGACAAGCGTTTTACCGCTGTCTGTAAAGCGTATGAATAACCGTCAGCGCCCAGTCCGCAGATAACGCCAGTAGCGATATCCGACAGATACGAATGGTGGCGGAACGGCTCTCGGGCGTGCACGTTACTCAGGTGGATCTCGATAAACGGGATACTCACCGCGAGCAGTGCGTCGCGGATAGCAACACTGGTGTGCGTAAACGCGGCCGGATTGATCAGGATATAGTCCACATTGTCTTTAGCCTGATGAATACGGTCGATGATTGCGTACTCCGCGTTTGACTGAAAATGATCCAAATCCACATTCAGCGACGCTGCTTCCGTGCTCAGACGGTTAACAATTTCGCTCAATGTTAGCGTGCCGTACTTCTCTGGCTCACGGGTACCGAGCATGTTCAGGTTCGGTCCGTTCAATACTAAGATATGGAACTTGTCAGTCATTATGCCGCTATCTCCTGCGATTTTCGGGTAAAAAACAAAATATACCGTCGAAGCGCAAATGTCACCTTTTCAGAGGCCAAAAACCACTGTCAGGGGAACCAAGGTCGCACATTATAACGATTTCGTAGCATTTGGCAGCTAAATACTGGTCTTATCAGGGAAGATTATCAACCGCAATCCAAAAAAGATTTGCGGTTGAGGGGGGATCTGCGGGAAAACGCACAGTTTCGCGAACTATCGCAACCACTGGCGGAACTTCTTGTAACGCCATGCTAAAAGCGCCACTGCCGCCAGCGCATACAGGACTGGCTGCGGGGAGAGGATCTTCACCGACCACAGATAATGAATGGGGGCGAGGATCGCGACAAGATAAACGAAGTTGTGCAGTAACTGCCAGCGTCTGCCCAGCTTTCGCTGCGCATATTGCGTGGACGTCAGCGCTAACGCCAGTAAAACCAGCCAGCTTACGATACCCAGCGTCAGATAAGGGCGTGTCACCAGCTCTCGGCCAAGCAGTGTCAGATTGTTAATTCCCAGTTCCAGCAGGGCGTAGCTGGTAAGGTGCAGCGTCGCCCAGGCAAAACACCATAGCCCCAAAAGCCGACGGGTACGTATCAATAATGGCTGTTTAGCGTAGCGCGCCAGCGGCGAGACGAGCAAGGTTGCCAGTAAAAATTTCAGAGCCATCCGACCCGTAAAATGCTGGATATCCTTTGCCGGATCGGCGCTAAAGAGGCCCTGACTGGCGGCCCAGAACAACCAGATAAAAGGAAGTATCCCAGCTAAATGCAGCAGCACTTTCAGCCAGGTAATCTGCTTTGCCGTTAAACGCACTCAGAAGTTCTCCCGTAAATTAAGGCCACGGTAAAGCGAAGCCACTTCATCCGCATACCCGTTAAACAATAGCGTGGGCTGACGCTTAACATCCAGCGCACCACCCGCGCCAATAAAGCGCTCAGTCGCCTGCGACCAGCGGGGATGATCCACATGCGGATTCACATTCGCGAAGAAACCGTATTCACCCGGTGCTGCCAGGTTCCAGGTCGTTGGCGGACGCTCGCGGGTCAGCTTAATGCTGACGATAGACTTAATTCCTTTGAAGCCGTATTTCCACGGTACGGTTAACCGAATGGGGGCGCCGTTTTGAGGAGGAAGCGCCTTGCCGTATACGCCAACGGTCAGCAGGGTAAGGGGATGCATGGCTTCGTCGAGGCGTAGCCCTTCAACGTACGGATAGTCCAGTCCACCGCCGATAAACCGATCTTTCTGGCCCGGCATCTCGTCCGGAGCGTAGCGCGTCTGGAAGGCGACATATTTTGCATTGCTGGTGGGCTCAACCAACGCCAGCAGCTTATGCAGCGGGAAGCCGACCCAGGGTACCACCATCGACCAGGCTTCCACGCAGCGCATGCGATAGATGCGCTCTTCGAGCGGGAAGCGGGTGGTCAGATCGTGGTGGTCCAATGTCAGGGGTTTTGCCACCTCGCCGTCAATTTTCAACGTCCACGGATCGGTTTTCATGCTGCCTGCATTGGCGGCAGGATCGGCTTTATCCAGACCAAATTCGTAAAAGTTGTTATAGCCGGTGACTTTGTCTTCAGGGGTGAGCGTCAGTTTGTTTTGCCACTCGGCGGGTTTCGTAAACGTAAGCGGGGCACCGGAAGGCGCCTTAGGGCGATCGTTACCTTTAAACCAGTCGAGCAGGTCGGCATGTGCCGCAGGGGAGAGCGTCAGTGCAGTGGCGCTGATGCCAAGCATTTTCAGGATCTGGCGGCGCTGTAACATAAAGACAGACTCGGACGTTACGTCGGCTTCCGTCAGTTTTCGGTTTTTCATGGCATCCTCCGTCATGCGTTTTTCTAAGCATGACGGAGGAGAGCGCTTCACGCGAATATGTCACGAAAATTTGAAGATTAGGCGATTTTCACCAGCGCGCGACCGTGGAACTGGTTATCCATGATTTTACTGGCATAGTCTGGCGCCTGGCTGAGGCTTATCTCCGTTGCGCTCTGGGTAAAGAACGATTCCGGCAGATCGCGTACCAGACGTTCCCAGGCCTCCGTGCGGCGAGCCGCTGGCGTCATCACGGAGTCCACGCCCTGCAGGCGAACGTTACGCAAAATAAACGGCATGACGGTAGTTGGCAGGGCAAAGCCGCCCGCCAGACCGCAGGCTGCCACGCAGCCGCCGTAGTTCATCTGCGCCAGGACCTTCGCCAGCACTTTATCGCCGACGGTATCTACCGCGCCCGCCCAGACCTGTTTTTCCAGTGGACGGGTTTCGGCGAATTCATCGCGGCCAAGAATGCGGCTGGCACCGAGCTGGCGAAGATAATCATGCGTACTTTCCCGGCCGGAAACCGCCGTGACCTGGTAACCCAGTTTGTGCAGCAACGTTACCGCCGTGCTCCCCACGCCACCGCTGGCGCCGGTCACGACAATGTCACCCGACTCAGGGTGAACCCCCGCCTCTTCCAGCGCCATCACGCACAGCATGGCGGTAAAGCCTGCGGTGCCGATGATCATCGCTTTGCGACCATCCATGCCTTTCGGCATCGGCACCAGCCAGTCGCCTTTTACGCGCGCCTGTGTTGCCAGCCCGCCCCAGTGATTTTCACCCACACCCCAGCCGGTGAGCAGCACGTGCTGGCCCGCATGGAAGCGAGGGTCTTCGCTGCTGTGGACCCGGCCAGCAAAATCAATACCCGGCACCATAGGGAAATTTCGGATGATTTTACCCTTACCGGTGATCGCCAGCGCATCTTTGTAATTTAAACTGGACCAGTCGATGTCGACGGTGACGTCGCCTTCCGGCAGACGGCTCTCTTCTACGGCCTGTACTGAGGCAAGCGTTTTGCCGTCCTGCTGTTCTAAGATCAAAGCCTGCATACGGGGTCCTCACGACTCAGATGATTGGAAAATAATTTCTGAAGACTATACTCGCTCAGGGTAATTCAATGCCGATTTAACGCAATAAATTGCCAGATACGCCCGATTTGGTAGTATGCCGCATTTGAAATGCAAGTTAGCGCTTACTCGCTACCCCCTCAACCCACGGAGTAATCTCAAGGATGCGATTAACGACGAAGTTCTCGGCTTTTATCACCTTGCTAACGGGGCTGACCATCTTTGTCACGCTTCTGGGTTGCTCTTTGAGCTTTTATAACGCCATTCAGGACAAACTGGTCAACCGGGTGCAGTCTGTTGCGTCGGTCATTGATACGCGTCTGCTGACCACGCCACTCCCGTCGCTCTCCCGGGAACTGGATGAGTTGATGGTGCCGGTTGATATTATTCGGATCGATATTCAGCAGGGAAAGCATCAGGTTTTAAGCCATGAACGGCAGGGAAGTTATCGCCCTGCGGGCGTAGTGAGTCAGTACCGGGAAGTAACGGTGCACTCCCTTAAAAACCCGGGTATGACCATTCACATGGTATATCTCGATCCGATGGCCAGCTATTTCCGTTCCATGATGACCACCGCGCCGCTCACGATCGCGGTTGCATTCATTATTCTGCTCATTTTTCTCGCGGTTCGCTGGTTGCGCCGCCAGCTCTCAGGGCAGGAACTGCTGGAAATCCGCTCCGTCCGCATCCTGAACGGTGAGCGCGGCCCGCAGGTGCGCGGCTCTGTTCATGAATGGCCGTCACGCACCAGCAGTGCGCTGGATACGTTGCTCTCAGAAATTCAGTTTGCCAGCGACCAGCGCAGCCGTATGGATACGCTGATCCGCTCTTATGCCGCGCAGGATAATAAAACCGGCCTTAACAACCGCCTTTTCTTTGATAATCAACTGGCCACGCTGCTCGACGATTCGGAAAAAGTGGGCACTCACGGCGTGGTGATGATGATTCGCCTGCCCGATTTCGATCTGCTGCGCGACACATGGGGGCAGCGGGCCGCGGAAGAAAATCTCTTTACGCTGATCAACCTGCTCTCCACCTTTATCATGCGCTACCCCGGGGCACTATTGGCCCGCTATCACCGCAGCGACTTTGCCGTGTTATTGCCGCATCGCACGCTAAAAGAGTCGGAAAGTATTGCCAGCCAGCTGCTGAAGGCGGTAGACGCGCTGCCCCAGAGTAAAATGCTCGATCGCGACGACATGGTGCATATGGGGATCTGCGCCTGGCGCGGCGGTCAGTCGACGGAGCAGGTGATGGAGCATGCGGAATCGGCTACCCGCAACGCCGTGTTGCAGGGGGCGAACGGATGGGCCGTTTACGATGACTCGTTACCGGAAAAAGGGCGTGGAAACGTGCGGTGGCGTACGTTGATTGAGCAAATGCTGAGCCGCGGTGGGCCACGTATTTATCAAAAACCGGCGGTCATGAAAAACGGCTATGTCCACCATCGCGAACTGATGTGCCGTATTTTTGACGGTACGGAAGAGGTTATTTCTGCGGAATATCTGCCAATGGTGCTGCAATTTGGGCTGTCTGAAGAGTATGACCGCCAGCAAATTTCCCGCCTGATCCCATTTTTATCTTTCTGGCCGGAAGAAAGTCTGGCGTTACAGGTCACCGTTGAGTCGTTAATACGCCCGCGTTTTCAGCGCTGGCTGCGTGATACATTAATGCAATGCGAAAAATCGCAACGCAAACGCATTATTTTTGAACTTGCTGAGGCGGATGTGGGTCAACACATCAGCCGGTTACGTCCGGTGGTTCGTTTGATCAACGCGCTCGGTGCGCGTGTGGCGGTGACACAAGCTGGTTTAACGCTGGTCAGTACCGACTGGATCAAGGAACTGGATGTGGAGCTATTAAAGCTGCATCCGGGGCTGGTAAGAAATATTGAAAAGCGCACGGAAAACCAGCTGCTGGTTCAGAGTCTGGTTGAAGCGTGTAAAGGAACCCGAACACAAGTCTTTGCCGCGGGCGTGCGCTCCAGGGGCGAATGGCAGATGTTAACAGAGCGCGGTGTCATGGGTGGTCAGGGCGATTTTTTTGCCGCCTCTCAACCGCTTGACACCAACGTGAAAAAATATTTGCAAAGATACTCTGTTTGACCTGCCGTTTACGTTGTTTTCACGTAGAATATCGCGCCTGTAGCTTTGAGTATGTCGAGCAAAAAGCCAGTGAACGACCTTTAACGGGTTACAAAGGTCAGTAAGGAATGCTGCTGTTGACTCAGCCCTGAGGGAGTCAGGGATCAATTTTGTAACATCAGGAAACGTACTGCACAAATTTTCACCGTTGCAGATGATTTTTGCGCCTTGTCGCTGCTGCGTGTGGTTGGTAAAGTAAGCGGATTTTGTTTTCCGCCCCAGCTTTCAGGATTATCCCTTAGTATGTTGAAAAAATTTCGTGGCATGTTTTCCAATGACCTGTCCATTGACCTGGGTACCGCGAATACCCTTATTTACGTAAAAGGACAAGGCATCGTTTTGAATGAGCCTTCTGTTGTGGCCATTCGTCAGGATCGTGCAGGCTCGCCGAAAAGCGTCGCCGCAGTGGGTCATGACGCGAAGCAGATGCTGGGTCGTACCCCTGGCAACATCGCCGCAATTCGCCCAATGAAAGACGGCGTTATCGCTGACTTCTTCGTGACTGAAAAAATGCTTCAGCACTTCATCAAGCAGGTTCACAGCAACAGCTTCATGCGTCCAAGCCCGCGTGTTCTGGTGTGTGTGCCGGTTGGCGCAACCCAGGTAGAACGTCGCGCAATCCGTGAATCTGCTCAGGGGGCGGGTGCTCGTGAAGTGTTCCTGATTGAAGAGCCAATGGCGGCGGCAATCGGTGCAGGTCTGCCTGTGTCTGAAGCAACCGGCTCAATGGTAGTGGATATCGGTGGTGGTACCACAGAAGTGGCCGTTATCTCTCTGAACGGTGTGGTGTACTCCTCCTCCGTACGTATCGGTGGTGACCGCTTCGATGAAGCCATCATTAATTACGTGCGCCGTAACTACGGCTCTCTGATCGGTGAAGCGACCGCAGAGCGTATCAAACACGAAATCGGCTCTGCTTACCCGGGCGATGAAGTGCGCGAGATCGAAGTGCGTGGTCGTAACCTGGCGGAAGGTGTGCCACGCGGCTTTACCCTGAACTCCAACGAAATTCTGGAAGCGCTGCAGGAACCGCTGACTGGCATCGTGAGCGCGGTAATGGTTGCGCTGGAACAGTGCCCACCAGAACTGGCGTCCGATATCTCCGAGCGCGGTATGGTTCTGACCGGTGGTGGTGCGCTGCTGCGTAACCTCGACCGCCTGTTAATGGAAGAGACAGGTATTCCTGTCGTAGTTGCAGAAGATCCACTGACTTGCGTCGCCCGTGGTGGTGGCAAGGCGCTGGAAATGATCGACATGCACGGCGGCGACTTGTTCAGCGAAGAGTAGTCATTGTGAAAGGGTAGCGAATCGCTACCCTTTCTCTCTGACACGAGAATACGCATAGCCTATGAAGCCAATTTTTAGCCGTGGCCCATCGCTACAGTTTCGCCTTATTCTGGCGGTTCTGGTTGCGCTTGGCGTCATTATTGCCGATAGCCGCCTCGGTACGTTCAGCCAGATCAGAACGTACATGGATACCGCCGTCAGTCCTTTCTACTTTATATCAAATGGTCCCCGTGAACTGCTCGACTCCGTTTCTCAAACGCTGTCTTCACGAGACCAGCTCGAACTTGAAAACCGGGCATTACGCCAGGAACTGCTGCTGAAAAACAGCGAACTGCTGATGCTGGGGCAATATAAGCAGGAAAACGCGCGTCTGCGTGAACTGCTCGGCTCGCCGCTGCGTCAGGATGAGCAGAAGATGGTCACCCAGGTGATCTCCACCGTGAACGATCCTTACAGCGATCAGGTTGTGATCGACAAAGGGAGTGTGAACGGTGTGTATGAAGGCCAGCCTGTAATCAGTGATAAAGGCGTAGTGGGGCAGGTTGTTGCCGTCGCCAAGCTGACCAGCCGCGTGCTGCTGATTTGCGATGCCACGCATGCGCTGCCTATCCAGGTCCTGCGTAACGATATCCGCGTGATTGCGGCCGGTAACGGCTGTACGGACGATCTGCAGCTGGAACACCTGCCTGCGAACACGGACATCCGTGTCGGTGATGTACTGGTGACTTCCGGTTTGGGTGGACGCTTCCCTGAGGGCTACCCGGTTGCGGTGGTCTCTTCCGTGAAGCTCGATACTCAACGTGCGTATACCGTCATTCAGGCTCGTCCGACTGCGGGTTTACAGCGTCTGCGCTACCTGCTGCTGCTCTGGGGTGCCGATCGTAATGGCACGAATCCGATGACGCCTGAAGAGGTGCACCGTGTCGCAAACGAACGCCTGATGCAGATGATGCCGCAGGTTCTTCCGCCTGCGGACTCCATGGGGCCACCTGCGCCAGTGCCCGCGCCGGCAACCGGGTTAACGCAGCCGCTGCCTGATGCGCCGCCACCGCCTAAACTCTCTTTGGGAGGGCAGTAGTGGCAAGTTATCGTAGCCAGGGACGCTGGGTCATCTGGCTCTCGTTCCTCATTGCACTGTTGCTGCAGATTATGCCCTGGCCGGATAACATTCTCGTTTTCCGGCCAAACTGGGTCTTGCTCATTTTACTTTACTGGATCCTTGCCCTGCCGCACCGCGTAAATGTCGGCACGGGTTTTGTTATGGGTGCCATACTGGATCTCATTAGTGGCTCTACGCTGGGCGTTCGCGCCCTGTCCATGAGCATTATTGCGTACCTCGTCGCACTAAAATTCCAGCTCTTTCGTAACCTCGCGCTCTGGCAACAGGCCCTGGTCGTGATGTTGTTGTCGCTTGCTGCGGATATCGTTGTTTTCTGGGCAGAGTTTTTAGTGATCAACGTCTCTTTCCGACCGGAAGTGTTCTGGAGTAGTGTAGTAAACGGTGTGCTCTGGCCGTGGCTGTTCCTGCTGATGCGTAAGGTTCGCCAGCAGTTTGCCGTGCAATAAAAGGTTTCTATGACGTCTTTGTATCTCGCTTCCGGTTCCCCGCGCCGTCAGGAACTCCTGACCCAGTTAGGGGTATCTTTTGAACGCATCGTGACCGGCATTGAAGAAAAACGTGCTGAGGGCGAAAGTGCGCAGCAATATGTCTCTCGTCTGGCGCGCGAGAAAGCGCAGGCGGGCGTGGCGTTAGCGCCCCGCGATCTGCCAGTGCTGGGAGCAGATACCATCGTTATCCTTAATGGTGAAGTGCTTGAGAAACCGCACGATACCGAACATGCGGCGCGTATGCTGCGCAAAATGTCCGGGCAAACGCATCAGGTAATGACGGCGGTCGCGCTGGCGGATAGCCAGCACGTGCTGGATTGTCTGGTGGTAACCGATGTCACGTTCAGAGTACTTACCGACGACGAGATCGCCGCTTATATTGCCAGCGGTGAACCGATGGATAAAGCAGGTGCATACGGTATTCAGGGGCTGGGTGGCTGTTTTGTCAGGAAGATTCATGGCAGCTATCACGCCGTAGTCGGCTTACCGCTGGTGGAAACGTATGAGTTGCTGAGCAATTTTAACTCACTGCGTGAGGGAAGGGATAATTATGACGGCTGAATTGTTGGTAAACGTAACGCCATCGGAAACCCGTGTGGCCTATATTGACGGTGGCATTCTTCAGGAAATTCATATTGAGCGTGAAGCGCGGCGCGGAATAGTAGGCAATATCTACAAAGGTCGTGTCAGTCGTGTACTGCCGGGTATGCAGGCGGCTTTTGTAGATATTGGTCTGGATAAGGCGGCATTTTTACATGCCTCCGATATCATGCCGCACACCGAGTGCGTTGCGGGCGAAGAGCAAAAGCAGTTTGCCGTGCGCGATATTTCCGAACTGGTGCGTCAGGGCCAGGACTTAATGGTGCAGGTGGTGAAAGATCCCCTGGGCACCAAAGGCGCCCGTCTTACCACCGACATCACCTTACCCTCCCGTTATCTGGTCTTTATGCCCGGCGCGTCACACGTCGGCGTTTCGCAGCGCATTGAGAGCGAAAGCGAGCGCGAGCGTCTGAAGAAAGTGGTCAGCGCCTACTGCGATGAACAGGGCGGGTTTATTATCCGCACCGCCGCGGAAGGGATCAGCGAAGACGATCTGGCATCCGATGCCGCTTACCTTAAGCGCGTCTGGACCAAAGTGATGGAGCGTAAAAAACGCAACCAGACCCGCTACCAGCTTTACGGTGAGCTGGCGCTGGCTCAGCGCGTTCTGCGTGACTTTGCCGATGCGCAGCTCGACCGCATTCGTGTGGACTCTCGCCTGACGTATGAAGCGCTGCTGGAATTTACCGCTGAATACATCCCGGAAATGCCGGGCCTGCTGGAGCACTACACCGGGCGTCAGCCTATCTTCGATCTCTATGATGTCGAAAACGAGATCCAGCGTGCCCTGGAGCGTAAGGTTGAGCTCAAGTCCGGCGGGTATCTGATTATCGATCAGACCGAAGCGATGACCACCGTCGATATCAACACCGGCGCGTTTGTTGGCCATCGCAACCTCGATGACACCATCTTCAACACCAACATTGAAGCCACGCAGGCGATTGCCCGCCAGCTGCGTCTGCGCAATCTCGGCGGCATTATTATCATCGACTTCATCGATATGAGTAATGAAGACCACCGCCGCCGCGTGCTGCATTCACTGGAGCAGGCGCTGAGTAAGGATCGCGTGAAAACCAGCATCAACGGGTTCTCACAGCTGGGGCTGGTGGAAATGACGCGTAAGCGCACCCGTGAAAGCGTTGAGCATGTGCTGTGTAATGAATGCCCAACCTGCCATGGACGCGGAACGGTAAAGACGGTTGAGACCGTCTGCTACGAAATTATGCGTGAAATCGTCCGTGTTCATCACGCCTACGACTCCGACCGTTTTCTGGTCTATGCTTCCCCTGCGGTGGCGGAAGCGTTGAAAGGCGAAGAGTCGCACGCGCTGGCGGAAGTGGAAATCTTTGTCGGCAAACAGGTAAAAGTACAAATTGAACCGCTCTATAACCAGGAGCAGTTTGACGTTGTGATGATGTAAAACGCAGTACGCTGCGTGACGAAAGCTGACAAGGAGAGATGCGTGAGGCGATTGCCGGGGATTTTATTGCTTACAGGGGCAACGCTGGTCGTGATTGTCGCGTTGCTCGTGAGCGGGCTACGCCTCGTTTTGCCGCATCTCGACAGCTGGCGTCCGCAGCTGCTGGCAAAAATCGAATCCACCACCGGTGTGCCGGTCGACGTAAGCCAGCTAAGCGCCAGCTGGCAAAATTTTGGCCCGACGCTCGACGTCCGGGATATCAATGCCAGCCTGAAAGATGGCGGCCATCTGAAAATCAAACGCGTGACCCTGGCGCTGGACGTCTGGCAAAGCCTGCTGCATCTGCGCTGGCAGTTTCGCGATCTCACCTTTTACCAGCTTCAGTTTCTGACCAATACGCCGCTAACGGGCGGTGAGGATAATCAGGGCCTGGAAGCCAACCGCTTCAGCGATCTCTTCCTCCGCCAGTTCGATCATTTCGATCTGCGCGACAGCGAAGTGAGCTTTATTACCCTTTCCGGCCAGCGCGCCGAACTGGCGATCCCACAGCTAACCTGGCTTAACGGCAAGAACCGACACCGCGCGGAAGGACTGGTGAGCCTGTCCAGCCTGAACGGCCAGCACGGCGTGATGCAGGTACGTATGGATCTGCGCGACGATGACGGTCTGTTAAACAACGGTAAAGTCTGGCTGCAGGCCGACGATGTGGACGTGAAGCCCTGGCTCGGCGACTGGTTACAGCAAAACATGCAGCTGGAAACCGCCCGCTTTAGCCTTGAGGGCTGGCTAACCCTGACGAAGGGAAAATTCGCCAGCGGCGATATCTGGCTGAAGCAAGGGGGCGCAAGCTGGAAGGGCGAAAATCAGCAGCATCAGCTTTCCGTCGATAACCTCACCGCGCATGTGACGCAGGAGAAAGAGGGCTGGCAGTTTGCTATTCCGGATACGCGCATCACGATGGACGGCAAGCCGTGGCCGCGCGGTGCGCTGACGCTGGCCTGGATGCCGGAGCAGGACGTGGGCGGCGCGGCCAGTAAACGCAGCGATGAGCTGCGTATCCGCGCCAGTAACCTGGATCTGACAGCCATCGAAGGCCTGCGCTCAATGGCGGCGAAACTCTCCCCGGATTTGGGCGAGATTTGGCTGGCAACGCAGCCGAGCGGCAAGATTGATGCGCTGGCGCTGGATATCCCGCTTCAGGCCACAGATAAAACCCGTTTCCAGGCCTCGTGGAACGATCTTGCCTGGAAGCAGTGGAAGCTGCTTCCGGGAGCCGAGCACTTCAGCGGCAAGCTGGAAGGCAGTGTGGAAAACGGCAGGCTGACGGTGGATATGCACAACGCCAAAATGCCTTACGAGACGGTCTTCCGTGCGCCGCTGGAAATTGAACAGGGCAATGCGGTGCTGAACTGGCTCCGTAATGATAAGGGCTTCCAGCTTGATGGCAGGCATATCGACGTCAAAGCCAAAGCGGTACATGCACGCGGCGATTTCCGCTACCTGCAGCCAGATGGCGATGAGCCCTGGCTGGGTATTCTGGCCGGCATCAGTACCGATGATGGTTCTCAGGCCTGGCGCTATTTCCCGGAAAACCTGATGGGGAAAGCGCTGGTCGACTATCTGAGCGGCGCGATTCAGGGCGGTCAGGCGGATAATGCCACACTGGTCTACGGTGGTAATCCGCATCTTTTCCCGTACAAACATAATGAAGGTCAGTTCCAGGTGCTGGTGCCGCTGCACAACGCCACCTTCGCGTTCCAGCCTGGCTGGCCTGCGCTGAAAAACCTGGATATCGAACTTAACTTCCTCAATGACGGCTTATGGATGAAGTCTGACAGCGTTGCGCTGGGCGGCGTGACGGCCAGCAACCTGACGGCTAACATCCCGGACTACTCAAAAGAGAAGCTGCTTATCGATGCCGACATCAACGGTCCAGGTAAAGCGGTGGGGCCGTACTTTGAGGAGACGCCGCTGAAAGAGTCGCTGGCGGCGACGCTGCAGCAGCTCCAGCTTGATGGCGATGTGAATGCTCGCTTACATCTTGATATCCCACTTGACGGTGAGATGACCACCGCCAAAGGTGATGTCCGTCTGAAGAACAACAGTCTGTACATTAAACCGCTTGAGAGCACCCTGAAAAACCTCAGCGGGCAGTTCAGTTTTGTGAATGGTAACCTCAAGAGCGAGCCGCTGACCGCCAGCTGGTTTAATCAGCCGGTGAATATTGACTTCACAACCACTGAGGGTGAAAAAGCTTACCAGGTGGCCGTCAATCTGGACGGTAACTGGCAGCCTGCGCGTATGGACGTCCTGCCGAAGCCGATCGCGTCATCAGTGGATGGCGCGGTAGCCTGGAATGGCAAAGTGGCTATTGTGCTGCCTTATCACGCAGGCGTGCAGTATAAGGTCGACATCACGGGTGACCTGAAAAACATCCACAGCCAGTTGCCCGCGCCGCTGGATAAACAGGCCGGACAATCGCTGCCGGTGAAGGTCAACGTCGATGGCAACCTGAACAGCTTTGCGTTGACCGGAAATGCGGGCAGCACAAACCATTTCAACAGCCGCTGGCTGCTTAATCGCAAACTCACCCTCGACAGGGCTATCTGGACGACGGACAGCAAAACCACGCCGCCGCTGCCCGACCATGCGGGCGTTGAGCTCAATCTTCCGCCGATGGATGGCGCGGAGTGGCTGGCGCTGTTCCAGAAAGGCGTTGGACAAAACGTGGATGAAGCCGTCCAGTTCCCGCAAACCGTTACGGTACGCACGCCGTCGCTGATGTTGGGCGGACAGCAGTGGAACAACCTTAGCATTGTTTCTCAGCCCACCGCGAATGGCTCCAAAGTGGAGGCGCAGGGCCGGGAGATCAACGGCACGCTTACCATGCGTAATAACGCGCCGTGGCAGGCAGCGATTCGCTATCTCTACTACAACCCGGCCACCGCGAGTAAAGATCAACCGGCGAACACATCGCCGCTGAGTCAAGCCTCCCGCGTCGATTTTAGCGGCTGGCCCGATCTCCAGCTGCGCTGCGCGGAATGCTGGCTGTGGGGGCAAAAATATGGCCGTATCGACGGCGATTTTGCCATCCAGGGGAATACGCTTACGCTCTCCGGCGGCCTGGTCGATACCGGTTTTGGCCGCATGACGGCCGCAGGGGAATGGGTCAATAACCCGGGCGAACAGCGTACCTCCCTGAAGGGCGACATTAAAGGCAACAAACTGGATGCGGCAACCAATTTCTTTGGCATCACTACGCCGCTGCGGGGATCGTCATTTGACGTGAATTACGATCTTCACTGGCGAGACGCGCCGTGGAAGCCAGACGAAGCGTCACTGAACGGTATTTTAAAAACCCGCTTTGGCAAGGGGGAAATCGCCGATGTGAGCACGGGGCGAGCCGGGCAGATCCTGCGCCTGCTGAGTTTTGATGCGCTGCTGCGCAAGCTGCGCTTCGATTTCAGCGACACCTTCAGCGAAGGTTTCTACTACGATTCCATCCGCAGCACGGCGTGGATAAAGGACGGCGTGATGCATACGGATGACACGCTGGTAGACGGCCTGGAAGCGGATATCGCCATGAAAGGCTCAGTCAATCTGGTACGCCGTGAGCTGGATATGGAAGCCGTGGTGGCGCCGGAAATTTCCGCGAGCGTGGGCGTGGCGGCGGCGTTTGTGGTGAACCCGATAGTCGGTGCGGCGGTATTTGCTGCCAGTAAAGTGCTGGGCCCGCTGTGGAGCAAAGTCTCGATTCTGCGCTATCGCATTACCGGTCCGGTGGATAAACCCCAGATTAACGAGGTACTGCGCCAGCCGCGCAAAGATGCACAGCAATGATTTGACGTGGGCAGGTAATTGCCTCACTCTCAATAAATACGATTTTTATACCGCCATGGGCGGCAACGAACGAGTAGCAATACGATGAGTCTGAACCTGGTAAGTGAACATTTGCTCGCAGCGAACGGCCTGAGCCATCAGGACCTGTTCTCCATTCTTGGTCAACTGACCGAACGCCGTCTCGACTACGGCGATCTCTATTTCCAGTCGAGCTATCACGAATCCTGGGTTTTAGAAGACAGCATCATCAAAGATGGTTCTTATAACATTGACCAGGGCGTCGGCGTGCGCGCCGTCAGCGGTGAGAAAACCGGTTTTGCCTATGCCGACCAGATTAGCCTGGCTGCACTGGAGCAAAGTGCGCAGGCTGCACGTACCATTGTGCGTGATACTGGCGATGGCCGTGTGAAAACCCTCGGTGAAGTGTCGCACTCTGCGCTCTATACCAGTATCGATCCGCTGCAAAGCATGAGCCGCGAAGAGAAGCTGGATATTTTGCGCCGCGTGGACAAAGTGGCGCGTGCTGCAGATAAACGCGTGCAGGAAGTCTCTGCCAGCCTGAGCGGTGTTTATGAACTGATTCTGGTGGCGGCAACGGACGGTACGCTGGCCGCCGATGTGCGTCCGCTGGTGCGTCTTTCCATCAGCGTGCAGGTTGATGACAACGGTAAACGCGAGCGTGGCTCCAGCGGCGGCGGCGGTCGTTTCGGCTATGACTGGTTCCTGGGCGATGTAGATGGCGAAGCGCGCGCTGACGCGTGGGCAAAAGAAGCCGTGCGCATGGCGCTGGTGAATCTTAATGCTGTTGCGGCTCCCGCCGGGACATTCCCGGTGGTGCTGGGCGCAGGCTGGCCGGGCGTGCTGCTGCACGAAGCGGTGGGCCACGGTCTGGAAGGCGACTTTAACCGTCGCGGGACATCCGTGTTCAGCGGTCAGATTGGACAGCTCGTCTCATCTGAGCTGTGCACCGTGGTGGATGATGGCACCATGCCTGACCGTCGCGGTTCGGTGGCTATCGATGATGAAGGTACGCCAGGCCAGTACAATGTGCTGATTGAAAACGGCGTGCTGAAAGGTTACATGCAGGACAAACTCAACGCGCGCCTGATGGGTGTCGCGCCAACGGGTAATGGCCGTCGTGAATCTTACGCGCACCTGCCAATGCCGCGCATGACCAACACTTACATGTTGCCGGGCAAATCCACGCCGCAGGAGATTATCGAGTCTGTAGATTACGGTATCTTTGCGCCAAACTTTGGCGGCGGCCAGGTGGACATCACCTCCGGTAAATTTGTCTTCTCTACCTCAGAAGCGTATCTGATTGAGAAGGGCAAAGTGACCAAAGCGGTAAAAGGTGCGACGCTGATTGGCTCCGGTATTGAAGCCATGCAGCAGATCTCGATGGTCGGTAACGATCTGAAGCTGGATAACGGCGTGGGCGTCTGCGGTAAAGAGGGCCAGAGCCTGCCGGTGGGCGTGGGCCAGCCAACGCTGAAAGTGGACAACCTGACGGTAGGCGGCACAGCCTGACCTGAATCGGCATAAAAAATGGCGCTACTGATGTAGCGCCTTTTTTTTAACGTAAGTTACCCAGCGGTATCTCCGGATCCGGCTCGTGTGTGATGCGGTTACGCAAGTCACGACGAATAATTTCGATCGACCAGAACCAGACCAGATGGCCTACGATCTCTGAAACGTGTTCATACCACGGCAGCTCAAACAGCGGTGGCGTCAGCCCCATCAGCGGGAAGGAGATCATATGCACAAAGAGCTGAGCTAACGCACCCGCCAGCAAACCCTGCCAGAGTTTAATTTTCGGGAAGACTTCAGCCACGACACAATAGCCAACAGCGAAGACGATTGAGAAAATAATATGCGTCACGCCAACCCAGTTAAATATATGTCCGGCAAATGTATAAACTGCCGCGTTAGGATCAACAACGCCCAGCCAGTCGCGTAAAAATACATAGGGAGGGTTTAAAAAATTGCGGGAACAGTCAATCTGGCTTGCGGCTCTTATTAATTGCTCGGGTCCGCATGCGCCGGTGAATAAGTCGGAGGGGCTGCGTGGTGGAAGCGGTACTTCGGCTCCCCATTTGACAAACGCGGAGACAATCCCTGCAATTAAACCGATGAACGCGGCGAGTCCATAGCGCCTGCGTGAAGGCGGTGTTTGTTCAAATAGATTCATTTCTTTTCCTTGTTTAACGTCATCCTGCGGAATACATTTTATTATTCATATCAGCAACAAATTAATAACAGTCTGACGAGCAGACTGCATATAAAGTAATGGGGTGGCGGCAGTAGTGTCAATTCTCTATTCCTGATAGTGGTGAAGGAATATTCCTGAATCAACAAGGGATTCATCCTGGGAATATTCATTGCCTCTATGCGTTCAGAAATAAATTGATTATTCCTTTCTTCTTCCCCGCATCCCCTGAAACAGCTCCGCCACGTCCACAAAATAGTCGGTCAGATAGTTGATACACACCTGCACTTTGAGCGGCAGCTTGTCCTTTTCGGTATACAGGGCGTAGACCGGGCGCGGATCGGATTGATAGCGAGGGAAAAGGATCTCCAGCACGCCGCTGTTGATCTCATTGATCACCCACATCAACGGGACGTAGGCGATCCCCGCACCGGCCACCAGCCAGCGCGAAATGGTCATCGGATCGTTAGTGACGAATCGTCCTTCCGGCAGCAGCCGGGTGGAGATCCCCTCCGGGGCAATCAGCTCGAATTCATTGTCGGGTCGCACGCTGTACTCCAGCCAGGAGTGGTTGGTGAGATCCGCGGGTTTCTCCGGAACGCCGTACTGCGCAAGATAGCTTTTCGAGGCGCAGACAACCATCGGCATGCTGCCCAGTCGACGCGAGAAGAGGCTGGAATCCTGCAACGCCCCCACGCGGATCACCACGTCCAGACCATCGGCGATCAGATCCGGCGCCGGGATACCCGTCACCAGATTGACGGTAAGCCCGGGGTACTCCTTCAGCATATCCGCGGTCATGGCAGCGAGTACATTTTGTGCCATAGTTGAAGAACACCCTATACGGAGTGTGCCGATCGGGGTGTTGTTAAAGGCGTAGAGCTGTTCATGGACGTCTTGTACTTCGTGCATCATGCGTCGGCAGCCCTGATAGTAAATTTTACCCGCCTCCGTCAGCCCAATGCTGCGGGTACTGCGGTTGAGCAGCTTGACCTGTAGCTCATCTTCCAGTTTAGAGACCGTCTGGCTAATGGATGATACGCTCATCTGAAGCTGACGTGCCGCGGCGGTAAACGAACCCAGTTCAACCACTTTGGCGAAGACCGACATGCGTTTTAAACGTTCCATTGTTCACTCTGGCTTAAAAGTGATTTAGATCACATATTATAGATAACAGCATAACAGTTACGTTAATATATTATTAATTACATAACGGCTGCGCCATTCTCGCCCGACGTTTCTTGCTCTTCTGCGATGGCGTGCGCTAAAAAATTCTGAAGCCTGCACTCTCTCTTATCAAGGTCAACATGAGTCTGTTTCCCGTTATCGTGGTGTTCGGTCTGTCGTTCCCACCGATATTTTTCGAGCTACTTTTATCACTGGCGATCTTCTGGCTGGTGCGCAAGGTGCTGGTCCCTACCGGGATTTACGATTTCGTCTGGCACCCTGCATTGTTCAATACCGCGCTGTATTGCTGCCTGTTTTACCTGATATCGCGCATGTTTGTCTGAGGTTGATGTGAAAACGCTAACAAGAAAAATCTCCCGCACTGCCATCACGATGGCCCTGGTTATCCTCGCCTTCATCGCTATTTTTCGTGCCTGGGTCTATTACACCGAATCACCGTGGACGCGTGATGCGCGCTTCAGCGCGGATGTCGTGGCCATCGCCCCCGATGTGGCTGGTCTAATCACGGCGGTGAATGTTCACGATAACCAGCTGGTGAAAAAAGATCAGGTTCTGTTCACCATCGACCAGCCTCGTTACCAGAAGGCGCTGGAAGAAGCGGAAGCAGATGTCGCCTATTACCAGGCGCTGGCATCGGAAAAACGCCGTGAGGCGGGCCGCCGTAACCAGTTGGGCGTTCAGGCCATGTCCCGTGAAGAGATAGACCAGTCTAACAACGTGCTGCAAACCGTGCTGCACCAGCTGGCGAAAGCGCAAGCCACGCGCGATCTCGCTAAGCTCGATCTGGAGCGCACCGTGATCCGCGCGCCATCCGACGGCTGGGTCACTAACCTCAATGTCTATGCCGGGGAGTTTATTACCCGTGGCTCCACTGCCGTGGCGCTGGTTAAACAGAACTCCTTCTACGTGCTCGCCTATATGGAAGAGACCAAGCTGGAAGGCGTGCGTCCGGGTTATCGTGCGGAAATCACGCCGCTGGGCAGTAACCGCGTCTTCAAAGGTACCGTCGACAGTGTCGCTGCAGGGGTGACCAACTCCAGCAGCTCTAACGATACCAAAGGAATGGCGACGGTGGATTCCAACCTGGAATGGGTGCGTCTGGCGCAGCGTGTGCCGGTACGTATTCACCTTGATGAACAGCAGGGCAACCTGTGGCCGGCGGGGACCACGGCGACGGTGGTGATCACCGGTGAAAAAGATCGGGATGCCAGCCAGGACTCCTTCTTCCGTAAAATTGCCCATCGCCTGCGCGAGTTTGGTTAATCGCCATGGGTATCTTTTCCATCGCCAGCCAGCACATTCGCTTCGCCGTGAAGCTGGCCTGTGCCATTGTGCTGGCGCTGTTTGTTGGCTTTCACTTCCAGCTTGAAACCCCTCGCTGGGCGGTCCTGACGGCTGCAATAGTTGCGGCGGGTCCTGCCTTTGCCGCTGGCGGGGAACCCTATTCTGGCGCGATCCGCTATCGTGGGATGCTGCGTATCATCGGGACGTTTATCGGCTGTTTCGCAGCACTCACCATTATTATTCTGATGATCCGCACGCCATTGTTGATGCTGATGGTGTGCTGTATCTGGGCGGGTTTCTGCACCTGGATTTCGTCTCTGGTGAAAGTGGAAAACTCCTACGCCTGGGGGCTGGCGGGTTATACCGCGCTGATTATTATCATCACCATTCAGTCTGAACCTTTGCTCGCGCCGCAGTTTGCAGTGGAGCGCTGCAGCGAGATTGTGATCGGTATTGTGAGTGCGATTGTCGCTGACCTGCTTTTCTCTCCACGCTCCATCAAACAGGAAGTCGACCGTGAACTTGACGCGCTGATCGTTGCCCAGTACCAGCTGATGCAGCTGTGCATTAAGCATGGCGACAGTGAAGAGGTGGATAACGCCTGGAGCGGGCTGGTTCGCCGGACGCAGGCGCTGGAGGGGATGCGTAGCAACCTCAACATGGAGTCCTCGCGCTGGGCCCGTGCGAACCGCCGCCTGAAAGCCCTCAATACTGTCTCCCTGACGCTGATTACCCAGGCGTGCGAAACGTATCTCATCCAGAACACCCGTCCGGAAGCGGTCACCGATACGTTCCGTGAGCTGTTTGCCGAGCCGGTGGAAACCGTGCAGGACGTGCATAAACAGCTTAAGCGTATGCGTCGGGTGATCGCCTGGACCGGGGAGCGCGACACGCCGGTGACCATCTACACCTGGGTCGGGGCCGCGACGCGCTATCTGCTGCTGAAACGTGGCGTGATCGGCAACACCAAAATTAGCGCGGCGGAAGAAGAGGTCCTCCAGGGTGAAGTGGTCATCAAGGCCGAATCTGCCGAACGTCACCACGCGATGGTCAACTTCTGGCGTACCACGCTTGCCTGTATGCTCGGTACGCTGTTCTGGTTGTGGACAGGCTGGACGTCTGGCAGCGGCGCGATGGTGATGATTGCCGTTGTGACCGCACTGGCGATGCGTCTGCCTAACCCGCGTATGGTTGCCGTTGATTTCCTCTACGGTACCATTGCCGCCCTGCCGATAGGGGCGCTCTATTTCCTGGTCATCATCCCGTCGACGCAACAAAGCATGTTGCTGCTCTGTATTAGCCTGGCGGTGATGGCGTTCTTTATCGGCATTGAAGTGCAAAAGCGTCGCCTGGGATCGCTGGGGGCGCTGGCGAGTACGATTAACATCATCGTGCTCGATAACCCGATGACTTTCCATTTCAGCCAATTCCTCGACAGCGCGCTGGGCCAGCTGGTGGGCTGTTTCCTGGCGATGATGGTCATTCTGCTGGTGCGAGATAACTCACAGGCGCGGACGGGGCGTGTGTTATTGAATCAGTTTGTTTCTGCCGCCGTGTCGTCGATGACCACCAATACGGCGCGTCGTAAAGAGAACCACCTCCCGGCGCTCTATCAGCAGCTGTTTTTACTGCTGAACAAGTTTCCGGGCGACATCGCGAAGTTCCGCCTGGCGTTAACCATGATTATCGCGCACCAGCGTCTGCGCAGTGCACCGGTGCCGATCAACGACGATCTCTCCGCCTGGCACCGTCAGCTGCGTCGTACCGCGGACCATGTGCTTTCCGCCAGCAGTGATGACAAACGTCGCCGTTACTTTACGCAGCTGCTTGAAGAGCTCGATATCTATCAGGAAAAGCTTAAGCACTGGGATGCACCGCTTCAGGTCACCGAACCGGTAGGGCGGCTGGCGCTGATGCTGCGTCGCTATCAAAATGCCCTCACCGATAACTGACTGAAGTAAAAAAACCGACGCCAAAAGCGTCGGTTTTTTTGTGGCTATACTTATTCCAGCACGTTCTTACATTCAGAAAGGGAGGACACATGACGACCCAGGCGCTTCAGGACAATACCCTTTTTCAGACCGGCTATCTGGTTAACGGCCTCTGGAAACCGCTGGATACGACGTTTGATGTGCTTAACCCGGCTACCGGGGAAGTCATCGCCCGCGTCGCGAAAGCCGGCAAAGCAGAGACCGAAGCAGCAATTGCTGCCGCCACCCAGGCCTTCCCTGCATGGCGCGCCAAAACCGCGAAAGAGCGTTCGGCCATTCTTTATCGCTGGTACGAACTGATTATTGAGAATAAAAGCTGGCTCGGACGGCTAATGACCACCGAACAGGGTAAGCCCCTGAAAGAAGCGGAAGGTGAAGTGGAGTACGCCGCCAGCTTTATCCAGTGGTTTGCCGAAGAGGCCAAGCGTGCGAACGGTGAAATTATTCCGCCGATCAAACCCGGCTCGCGCATTCTGGCGACCCGTGAACCGATAGGTGTTGTCGCGGCTATCACGCCGTGGAACTTCCCGATGGCGATGCTCACCCGCAAGTTAGGCCCGGCGCTGGCAGCCGGATGCACCGGGGTAATCAAACCGGCCAATAACACGCCGCTCAGCGCTTTTGCGCTGCTGACGCTGGCAAAACAGGCCGGCGTACCGGATGGGGTACTCAACGCGGTCGCCGGGAATACGCACGAAATCAGCGACGCGATTATGGCCAGCCGGGACGTGCGAAAAATCTCCTTCACCGGCTCGACATCGGTTGGCAAAACGCTGGTGCGTAACGCCGCAGAAACCATGAAAAAAGTCTCGATGGAGCTGGGGGGAAATGCTCCGTACATCGTCTTTGAGGATGCAGACATCGACGCGGCTGTGAAAGGCGCGATCGCCAATAAGTTTCGCAATGCCGGGCAGGTGTGCGTCAGCGTGAACCGCTTCTATATTCAGGAAACCGTCTACGACAAATTCGTGAATAAACTTGCTGATGCAGTGAATGCGCTGAAGGTGGGAAATGGTCTTGAGGACGGCGTCGTCGTCGGGCCGTTGATTGAAGGCGCAGCGGTCGACAAGGTACGTGAACATGTTGACGACGCTGTTGCGCGTGGCGCAACCGTGCTGGCGGGCGGTAAACCTCATTCCCTTGGCGGCAATTTCTGGATGCCAACCGTACTGGGGGACTGTCATGAAGGGATGAAGCTGGCAGAAGAGGAGACGTTTGGCCCGGTCGCGGCGTGCTTCCGTTTCACTTCAGAAGATGAAGTCATCCAGCGTGCCAACAACACGCCTTATGGTCTGGCGGCGTACTTCTATACACAGAATCTCTCGCGGGTCTTCCGCGTTTCACAGGCAATTGAAAGCGGAATGATTGGGATTAACGAGTGCGCCGTCTCCACAGAGCTGGGGCCCTTTGGCGGCGTAAAAGAATCCGGCCTGGGGCGTGAGGGATCGGTGCTGGGGCTGGAAGAGTATCTGGAAGTTAAAACCCTGCATATCGGGGGATTATAATAGATGGAGCGGCATCTGCCGCTCGCCTGGACTGGTGGCTGGTAATGAAAACCTATACCTTTGATTTTGATGAGATAGACAGTCAGGAAGACTTCTACCGGGAATTTACACGGGTGTTTGATCTTGAACAACAAAGCGTGACGAACCTGGATACGCTGTGGGATGTGGTAACCGGCAGTCTGTTGCCGCTACCGCTGGAAATAGAGTTTATCCATCTGCCCGATAAGCTGCGCAGACGTTTCGGGGCGCTGATATTACTGTTCGATGAAGCGGAAGAAGAGCTGGAAGGACAACTGCGTTTCAATGCTCGCCACTGAGCAAGCCATAAAAAAGCCCCTGACCATCAGGCCAGGGGCAAGTCGTATGATGAGATACGACGAGGGTTTATTTATACAGTTCTGCCGTGGCATGCCAGTGGTCACCCTGATTCAGTTCGGTGACGCGATAGCTGCTGGCGCCTGCTTTTTCAGCTTTGGCGGCAAGTTCCTGACGGATATCCATCGGTGAGCCGGTGACCGACGTGACGGATACGCTGCCCATACGCTGCAGATTTTGTGCCTGGTCGGCATTCACTTGCTGTACGGCTGCGCTTGCGCCGAAAGAGAGAACGGATGCCAGACCGAGGGTTGCGATGATCAATTTGGTTTTCATAGTCTTTACTCCTGGAAAAGGTTTTTGCTCAACGGCGAGAAGGGTTGAACCGCTATTTTTATGCCTGGTGCCGTTGAGTGGAGAATTACATCTTCAGTGATAACTAAAACTTATTTGTACAGCTCTGCGGTTGCGTGCCAGTGGTCACCGGAACGCGCTTCGATGATGCGATAAGATGATGCACCTTTTTCTTCCGCTTTTTTGTTCAGCATTTCATGCATGTCCATTGGCGACGTGCCGACTGCACCGACCGAAACCGTACCGATTGCCTCACGGGATTGTGCCTGGTCAGCATTAATAGCGTCAGCCGCGAAAGCACCGAAGGACAGGACAGACAGGACGCTCAGCGCCGCTACAGTAGTTTTGATTTTCATGATTCTTACCTCGTCGAATTTTTTAGTGGGGTCTTGTTTCGTGACCCTCATCACAAAATCAAGTATACACTAATAACGGTAAAAATTAATACCAGACTAATGGTTTCCTGTGTTATTACGTGTTAAACACACCGTTTTTTATAACCAAAATGCATAATATTGAGTGATTTTTGAGCTTTAAGTGTGTTTTAATCTAAGCAAATCATATGGATATCTGCTTTTGATTTTTTGTGCGATTTTTTGATTTATCATTCACCAGATGAATGTTAATAGGTGGTAAAAAGCACTATTTGTTAAAACCAGAGGCAGTGGAATGCAGGGGAAAACGAGGCTGGAGCAGGATGTTCCCCGTAGCAGCGCTACGGGGAGAGAGGATTACAGTTCCTGTTCGAACAGAACCAGAATCGCTTCGTGGAGATCTTTTACGGAGAAACCGCTGGCCGGGGTGGTAAAAATGGTGTCGTCGCCTGCGATGGTACCCAGGATGCCCTCCGTTTTACCTAACGAGTCCAGCATGCGGGCAATCAGCTGTGCGGCACCAGGGCTTGTGTGGATCACCACCACGGCGTCGTTATAGTCGATATCCAGAACCAGATTTTTGAGGGGGCTGGAAGTGGTCGGCACGCCAAGTTCAGCCGGCAGGCAATAGACCATCTCCATCTTCGCGTTACGGGTACGTACCGCGCCAAACTTAGTTAACATGCGGGAGACTTTCGACTGATTGATGTTATCGAAACCTTGTTCCTGCAGCGCCTGAACAATTTCTCCCTGAGAACTGAATTTCTCTTCTTTGAGTAGCGCTTTAAACGCCTTTACTAATTCTTCTTGCTTAGACGAGCTTCGCATAAGTCACCCGGAATATGACGAAAGAAACAACATTATTATGCATGTGGATGAATTTTTATGCAAATTATCTACTCAGCGCAAGGCTGAAATAATGTTATGAAAGGGAGTGATTTTATCAGATTTCGTTATCAGAAAACATGCCTGGGTCACGCCACGCAAATAAGCTTAAAAGTAAATTAAATGTTATCAAAATGATGTTGTTTTGGTGGCGGGGCAGGGTGTATTGTAACCCCCTCTTAATGCGTTGCCTTCTGTCGTCAGATAGCCTTCTGATGAGAGATAAAGACGCGTGACCTCAAATTCTTTAGCTTCGAAAATTGTAATTAAAGACTTGCTGAATTAAGGTCGCGGCAACGGATTTACAGATACTTAAGTTAACCATAATAAGGAGTTTAGGATGAAAGTCGCAGTCCTCGGCGCTGCTGGTGGTATCGGCCAGGCGCTTGCCCTACTACTGAAAACCCAACTGCCTTCAGGCTCAGAACTCTCCCTGTACGATATTGCTCCGGTAACCCCAGGTGTGGCGGTTGACCTGAGCCACATCCCGACAGCTGTAAAAATCAAAGGCTTCTCCGGTGAAGATGCGCGTCCTGCACTGCAGGGTGCTGACGTGGTGCTGATTTCTGCAGGCGTGGCGCGTAAGCCAGGCATGGATCGTTCAGACCTGTTCAACGTCAACGCGGGCATCGTGAAAAACCTGGTGCAGCAGATCGCTGAAGTCTGCCCGAAAGCGTGCATCGGCATCATCACTAACCCAGTGAACACGACCGTCGCTATCGCGGCAGAAGTGCTGAAGAAAGCCGGTGTTTACGATAAAAACAAACTGTTCGGCGTGACCACGCTGGATATCATCCGTTCCAATACCTTTGTTGCTGAGCTGAAAGGCAAACAGCCAACAGAAGTGGAAGTGCCTGTCATTGGCGGTCACTCTGGTGTCACCATTCTGCCTCTGCTGTCGCAGATCCCAGGCGTGAGCTTCACCGAGCAGGAAGTGGCTGACCTGACCAAACGTATCCAGAACGCGGGCACCGAAGTGGTGGAAGCGAAGGCGGGTGGCGGTTCTGCAACGCTGTCTATGGGCCAGGCGGCGGCACGTTTCGGTCTGTCACTGGTTCGCGCTCTGCAGGGCGAAAAAGGCGTTGTTGAATGCGCTTACGTTGAAGGCGATGGCGAACATGCCCGCTTCTTCTCTCAGCCGCTGCTGCTGGGTAAAAATGGTATTGAAGAACGTAAGTCTATCGGTACGCTGAGCGCGTTTGAGCAAAACGCGATGGAAGGCATGCTGGATACGCTGAAGAAAGATATCACGCTGGGCGAAGAATTCGTTAATAAGTAAAACGAGCCAACTGCCGTAGGCCGGGTAAGCGTTAGCGCCACCCGGCAAAAAAAAACCGAAGCACTGACTGGCTTCGGTTTTTTTATGGCTGTCAGTTTGTTGCCGGATATTCCTGAACCGTCACATGCAGCGTCAGTTTTTTATCGTTACGCATGACTTCAACAGGGATGATCGAACCCGGACGAATTTCTGCCACCTGGTCCATCGTCTCCAGGGCAGAGACGGCCGGTGTGCCGTTAACCGAGACAATGACATCATTCACCTGAATCCCCGCGTTAGCCGCCGGACCGCCAGGCGATACCTCGTTGACCACAATGCCCTGAATCTGATCGATACCGCCGCCCTGGGTATGCATCGGTGCAATTTCGCGCCCGCCAATGCCGATATAGCCGCGGATGACGCGCCCGTCGCGAATCAGCTTATCCATAATCTTGGTCGCCAGCTGGAAGGGAATAGCAAAGCCGATCCCCTCCGGCGTCTCGCCGTCGTTGCTCTTATCGAACGAGAGGGTATTGATGCCCATCAGTTCGCCCAGCGAGTTAACCAGCGCGCCACCCGAGTTACCGTGGTTGATTGACGCATCGGTTTGCAGGAAATTCTGCCGCCCTGACGGGTTAAGGCCAATTCGACCGGTTGCGCTGATAATCCCCTGCGTGATCGTCTGGCCGAGGTTGTAAGGGTTACCGATAGCCAGGACCACATCGCCAATGTGTGGCGTGCGTTTGCGGTTAATCGGAATGACCGGCAAACCCCCGGTGGCATTGATTTTGAGCACGGCAAGGTCGGTCAGGCTGTCAGAACCCACCAGCAATGCTTCAAACACGCGGCCATCCTGCAGGGCAACGATGATTTGGTCGGCATCGTTGATCACATGTTTGTTGGTAATAATGTAGCCGCGCTCGTCCATAATCACCCCGGAGCCCAGCGTGCGGATCTCAAGCTGGTTATGGGCCGAGCTATTGAGGCCGCGGTTATAAACGTTAACCACGGCAGGGGCGGCACGGCGAACGGCCGTGTTATAGGTTGCTGGCGTTTCATCCGCGCTGTCGAACTGGGGAGCGGACAGTTTATTGAACTGACGCAAAGACGGCATCGCCAGCAGCAGCAGGCCAGCGACAATCAAACCGATAACAATGGAACGTAAGAGCTTTGAAAGCATGATGCGCGTGTCGTGATAAAAGGAACGATTTGCAGCATAACATGAGTTATCCGGACATCACACGCAGCGGTGATGTCCGGGATAGCAAATGCTTAGCGCAACAGAATGTAGATGGACTCATTGCCGCGCATCACCTGCAGGGCAATGACCGCCGGCTTGCTCTCCAGCACTTTGCGAAGTTCAGCGATGGATTGCACGCGATTACGGTTTACGCCAATGATGACGTCTTCCTGATGCAATCCGGCCTGCGCGGCAGGGCTGCTCTTCTCAACGGTGTCGATGCGAATGCCTTTCGTACCGTCTTTCAGTTGCCCGTCGCTCAACGTTGCCCCTTGCAGCGCAGGGGCGATAAGCTCCGCGCTGGCCGATGACGAGGTACTCTTATCCAGCGTCACTTCGACGTTCAACGGCTTACCGTCACGGATCAGACCGAGTTTCACCTTCGCACCGGGCTCAGTCGTGGCAATACGCGAGCGCAATTCAGCAAAGCTGCTCAATGGCTTATCGTTGAGGCTGACGATTACATCGCCTGATTTGATGCCTGCTTTTGCCGAGCCGGAGTTTGGCAGCACTTCGCTGACAAAAGCACCACGCTGCACGTTAATATTGAACGCCTTCGCAATATCCGCACTCATCTCCATGCCTTTGATACCCAACAGCCCGCGTTTGACTTCGCCAAACTGGATAAGCTGCTGTGCCAGCGTTTTGGCCATATTGCTCGGGATAGCAAAGCCGATCCCGATACTGCCGCCGCCCGGCGCCAGTATCGCTGTGTTAATCCCAATCAGCTCACCGTTAAGGTTGAGCAACGCCCCGCCGGAGTTCCCGCGGTTGATCGAGGCATCGGTCTGGATAAAGTTTTCCAGACCTTCCAGATTCAGGCCGCTACGTCCCAGCGCAGAGATAATGCCGGAGGTGGCGGTTTGTCCTAAACCAAAGGGGTTGCCCACGGCAACGGCAAAATCACCGACGCGGAGTTTGTCGGAATCCGCAATGGCAATCTGGGTCAGGTTGCTCGGGTTTTGTACCTGCAGCAGTGCGATGTCACTCTGGTCATCGCCGCCAATCAGTTTGGCGTCAAATTCGCGACCATCGTTCAGCTGTACGCTGATTTTATCGGCCTGGCTGATGACATGATTGTTGGTCAGGATATAGCCTTTGGCCGCATCAATAATGACGCCGGAACCCAGACCTTCAAAGGGTTGTGCCTGCTGGTCAGGGCCCTCATCGCCAAAATATTTTTTCAGTTCTTCCGGTACGCGCTGGCTTTGTACTGCCGTGCCTTCAACCTGCACGCTGACAACCGCAGGCAACACTTTTTCCAGCATCGGCGCGAGGCTTGGAATGGCTGCTTGTCCCGGCACCTGTGAGGGCAACGCCGCACTGGCAGGGAAGGACGCCGAGAGGGATAACCCGACACTTAACGCTAAAGCGCTCAACAGCTGGTTTTTTTTCTTCATTGATGCTGACTCTCGTATCCTGGAATGAAAGAAGAACGGCCCAAAATCATAATGATGTTATTGAATTTTATACCGCTGAACAATGAGGCGTTTGACTAAATAATAGCTGGGGACGGGAAGAAAGGACGGGCGCAAGGGATGCGCCCGTAAAATATATTCAGGTTGTGCGATTAATCGCGTTTTGCGCCACCGCGTAGCAGACCGGATGCGCCGTCAGAATAGTCACGAGGCATCTGAACCGGAGCCTGATCGTTACCGGCCTCCGAGTCTGCCAGACGGTTGCGGAACGGGTTCGTTTCCGCGGTCATTTCCGGCAGCAGGCTGCTGGAGCTCTTCGCCATATGCTGATACAGCTGACGGTAGTCGGTTGCCATATTGTCCAGCAGCTCAGCGCTACGGGCAAAGTGGCTAACCAGCTCTTCGCGATACTCTTCCAGCTCTGCTTTGTTCTTTTCCAGTTCGTACTGCAGTGACTGCTGCTGACGCAATTTGCGGTTACCGAAACGCATGGCCACAGCACCGATCACGATGCCGACGACTAAACCGATTAGCGCATATTCCCAGGTCATGAACTTCTCCCGTTGTCTTGTTGTTCCGTAGGGTGTTGGCTCGGCTCCTGCCTGTGCCTGATAATGCCACTATAACCGCTATTTCCGCAGAAGTGGAATCCTGACGTATCATCGCGTAGTGTAGAACGGCCTTTTTTTCATCAGTCACGCCTGCTGGTGAGCGTTAATTGAAGGAATAACAATAAGATTATGCAAAACCTGTCCCCTGCGTCGCGATATCAACAGGCCCTTAACGAGGGCACGCACCAACCAGATGATGTTCAACGTGAGGCGGTAAACCGCCTGGAGATGATTTATCAGGAACTCACGGCAAAACCCGCTGACGTTGATCAGAGCAGTGGGCTAAAAGCGGCATTTGGACGATTGCTCGGTAAAAAAACGCCACAGACTCAGGCTCCGGTGCGTGGTTTATATATGTGGGGCGGGGTCGGGCGCGGAAAAACCTGGCTGATGGACCTGTTCTATCTCAGCCTGCCTGGCGCACGTAAGCAGCGTCTGCACTTTCACCGTTTTATGCTGCGGGTGCATGAGGAACTGACCGCGCTGCAGGGCAAAAGCGATCCGCTGGAGATTGTGGCCGACAGATTCAAGGCGGAAACAGACGTGCTCTGCTTCGATGAGTTTTTTGTGTCTGACATCACCGACGCCATGCTGCTAGGCGGCCTGATGAAAGCCCTGTTCGCCCGAGGGATCACGCTGGTGGCGACTTCGAATATTCCGCCCGACGAGCTCTATCGCAACGGCCTGCAACGGGCGCGCTTCTTGCCCGCTATTGATGCTATTAAGCAACACTGCGACATCATGAACGTGGATGCCGGGGTGGATTACCGGTTACGCACGCTGACCCAGGCCCATTTGTGGCTTTCGCCGCTCAATGCGGAGACTACCCGCGAGATGGATAAACTGTGGCTGGCGCTGGCGGGCACAAAACGTGAACATGCACCGACGCTGGAGATAAACCATCGCCCGCTGCCAACGCTCGGCGTCGAAAACCAAACGCTGGCGGTCTCCTTTACGACGCTCTGCGTGGATGCCCGTAGTCAGCACGACTACATTGCGCTTTCGCGTCTCTTCCACACCGTGATGGTACTGGATGTGCCGGTGATGACGAAACTGATGGAAAGTGAAGCGCGACGCTTCATTGCCCTGGTGGACGAGTTTTATGAGCGCCACGTTAAGCTGGTGGTCAGCGCCGAGGTACCTTTATATAAGATCTACCAGGGCGAGCGCCTTAAGTTTGAGTTCCAGCGCTGCCTGTCGCGGCTGCAGGAGATGCAGAGCGAGGAATACCTGAAGCGGGAGCATATGCCATAAATGCCACCCTCTCCCGTGGAGAGGGGCTGGGGGTGAGGTAAATGCTCCTCTCTCCCTGTGGGAGAGGGGCCGGGGGTGAGGGCACCAGACCGCACAATACTTAACCCCCGAAAAACCCATTCCAAATCACATTTAAGGGTCGATCTTTGACCTCAACTTCTCTATAATCTTGCGACCCCACGTTACGAGAAGGTTTTTTTCCCGAAACTTTCTATGTGTCGGCATGTGCTATTCGAAGGGGTAGGTTTGCCGGACTTTGTCGTGTGAACCTCAACTGACTAAACGTTTGGGTGTTCACCAACGTGTAACTTATTATTTGGGTAAGCTTTTAATGAAAACTTTTACAGCTAAACCAGAAACCGTACAGCGCGACTGGTATGTTGTTGACGCGACCGGTAAAACTCTGGGCCGTCTGGCTACTGAACTGGCTCGTCGCCTGCGCGGTAAGCATAAAGCGGAATACACTCCGCACGTTGATACCGGTGATTACATCATCGTTCTGAACGCTGATAAAGTTGCTGTAACCGGCAACAAGCGTACTGACAAAATGTACTACCACCACACCGGCCACATCGGTGGTATCAAAGAAGCGACCTTTGAAGAGATGATTGCTCGCCGTCCTGAGCGTGTGATTGAAATCGCGGTTAAAGGCATGCTGCCAAAAGGCCCGCTGGGTCGTGCTATGTTCCGTAAACTGAAAGTTTACGCAGGCAACGAGCACAACCACGCGGCACAGCAACCGCAAGTTCTTGACATCTAATCGGGATTATAGGCAATGGCTGAAAATCAATACTACGGCACTGGTCGCCGCAAAAGTTCCGCAGCTCGCGTTTTCATCAAACCGGGCAGTGGTAAAATCGTAATCAACCAGCGTTCTCTGGAACAATACTTCGGTCGCGAAACTGCCCGCATGGTAGTTCGCCAGCCGCTGGAACTGGTTGACATGGTAGAAAAACTGGATCTGTACATCACCGTTAAAGGTGGTGGTATCTCCGGTCAGGCTGGTGCGATCCGTCACGGTATCACCCGCGCTCTGATGGAGTACGACGAATCCCTGCGTTCTGAACTGCGTAAAGCTGGCTTCGTTACTCGTGACGCTCGTCAGGTTGAACGTAAGAAAGTGGGTCTGCGTAAAGCACGTCGTCGTCCACAGTTCTCCAAACGTTAATCCATTCTGCTTACGCAGAACGATTGGCGAAAAACCCGCTTCGGCGGGTTTTTTTATGGATAATGCGCAGGTTATCCACAATATCCATGCATATATCTTCTCTTTTTCCTCTTTTCCAGAATCCCCTCACCACAAAGCCATCAAAATCTGGTAAACTATCATCCAATTTTCTGCCCAAATGTCGGTGAATACTCGATTTTTGTTCGATTCCTGAACAATGTGTCTTCTCTGGGATGGGCGATACAACATCTTGCTGGCCCCTGTTGGGCCGGTAGCAGTAAAAATTCTGAATATACCTGGAGGTTTTCATGGCTGTCGCTGCCAACAAACGTTCGGTAATGACGCTGTTTTCTGGTCCTACTGACATTTATAGCCATCAGGTTCGTATCGTGCTGGCCGAGAAAGGTGTCAGTTTTGAGATCGAGCATGTGGAAAAGGATAACCCGCCTCAGGATCTGATCGATCTCAACCCGAGCCAAAGCGTACCGACGCTGGTGGATCGCGAGCTGACCCTGTGGGAATCCCGTATCATTATGGAATACCTGGATGAGCGTTTCCCGCATCCGCCGCTGATGCCTGTTTACCCTGTTGCGCGTGGTGAAAGCCGCCTGTACATGCAGCGTATCGAAAAAGACTGGTACTCGCTGATGAACGTCATCACCAGCGGTTCCGCTTCTGAAGCCGATGCAGCGCGTAAGCAACTGCGCGAAGAGCTGCTGGCCATTGCCCCTGTATTTGGTCAAAAACCCTTCTTCCTGAGCGATGAGTTCAGCCTGGTGGATTGCTACCTGGCGCCGCTGCTGTGGCGTTTGCCAACCCTGGGCGTAGAGTTCAGCGGTCCTGGCGCGAAAGAGCTGAAGGGCTATATGACCCGCGTATTTGAGCGCGACTCTTTCCTGGCATCTTTAACTGAACCGGAACGTGAAATGCGTCTCGGCCGAGGCTAATGACTGTGGAAATGTCACAACTGACCCCACGCCGTCCGTATCTGCTGCGCGCCTTCTATGAATGGCTGCTGGATAACCAGCTCACGCCGCACCTGGTTGTGGATGTGACGTTGCCGGGCGTGCTGGTTCCAATGGAATATGCACGCGACGGACAAATCGTACTGAACATCGCGCCACGCGCGGTGGGTAACCTCGAACTGGCCAACGACGAAGTGCGCTTTAACGCGCGTTTCGGCGGTGTACCGCGTCAGGTTTCTGTGCCGCTGGCTGCGGTGCTGGCGATTTATGCGCGTGAAAACGGTGCAGGCACCATGTTTGAGCCGGAAGCGGCGTATGACGAAGACGCAATTCACGTCAATGACGATGAAGAAGCTGGCGCTGAAGGTGAAACGGTCATGTCGGTGATCGACGGCGATAAGCCCGACCATCACGACGACGACGATCCTGATGACACACCGCCGCCGCGCGGTGGTCGTCCAGCACTACGCGTAGTGAAATAAATCCGCTTGCGGCCTGTTTATTAAAAGCCAGTGATATCACTGGCTTTTTTTTATTCTTATTTCAAATAATCGTGACGATAGGTATAAACAAGCATTGTTTATACCTCTTGATTCTTCATCACTTGGTTAATAATTAAATGGATTTATAATTCCTGTGAATTATTGTGATTTAAGCCAATATCAAAACAGTGATAAAAGTAAAGGTAAATTTTGGGTAATATTATTTTTTTGATGTTAATCTCCTTTTTAAACGAGTAATTCCTTAATAAATTAAGGAAATAATCATTTTTTTGATATTCTTAATATCAAAATTAATTTTGCTAAATTGCATGTATTTATAAAAATAATATTATGGGCGCATGCTGACAAGCATGACTACAATCAGTAATCGGTAAAGGCATTTACCATTACGTGATTTAATATTGCAATTTCTCGTATGTTAAGGATTAACAAGTGAAAAAAGTATTACTCGCTACCGCCCTTTCTCTGTGTGTAACATCAGCATTTGCTGCTAACCCTACCGCTGTTCTGAAGGTTAAGGGTACGCTGACAAATGCAGCATGTACGCCAACATTAAGTAATGGTGGTACCGTTGACTACGGTACAATTAATCTGGGCAATTTGAGTGCTACAGCGGTTAACCAGCTGGGTCAGAAAAATATCGACCTGACCATTAATTGCACCGCGGCAACGAAAGTCTCCTGGAACATGGTTGACGATCGCAAAGATTCAAACGCGAAACTCGAAGTTGAGAATGGCATGTTTGGTGGGGATTCTCAGACTTCTGAAAGCCAGCTTTATGGTGTCGGTAAAACTACAGGTGCAACACCAGTAAGCATCGGTTCTTATTCAATGTTTGTTAAAACTGACAGCGTAGTGGCTGATGGTGCTACTGTTGATCCAATTTACCAGCAGGGCTCTGCAGGTGTATGGACTAAGAGCAGCAACGGTTCTACTCAGGGCGACAACTATCGTGATTTCACCGTTGCGACTGTTGGCTCTTTGGCTCCTCTGGCGTTCGAAACTGCAACCTTCCCACTGGTAACCTCCCTGGCGATCCAGGATACCACCACGCTGGCGATCACTGATGACACCCAGCTTGACGGTCAGGTAACAATCAGTCTGCGTTATCTGTAAGACTTTTTAATCGAGTAAATGTTATTTAATTACCGGAGAGTAAATGCGCTGCATTTACTCTCTTTTTAACGGCGCGATAAACATGGACTGTTCTGTTGTTGCTTTCAAGGAGATATTATTATGCAAGGTTTAAAATTCACTTTAATTAATACACTTATTACTGCCACATTATTGTCTGCCAGTGTTGCTGTACATGCAGAAGGCATGGTGCCTGAAACCAGTCTGTTAATCATTGATGAAGCGACGCACAGTGGAACGATAAACGTCAAGAATACCGACTCGCACCCTTCACTTTTATATACAAATGTCGTTGATCTGCCGGATGATACCGGTCTTAAGCTTATTGCGACGCAGCCAGTGGTACGTCTTGAGCCAGGTCAGACGCAGCAGTTGCGCTTTATTCTTCAGAATAAACAACCGTTGGACGTTGAGCATTATAAACGCGTCACGTTCGACGGTATTCCACCTAAAAACGATGATAAAAAAATCAAGATCGGTATAAACATTCGCCAGGATATCCCCGTGCTTATTCGTCCGGCATCTCTGGGAGTGGTTACTGATGCCTGGAAGTTCCTTAAGTGGTCTTCAAACGGCGCGTCTGTCACCGTGAAAAACCCTAGCAAATATGTGGTCCGTCTTGGGCAGAACGTAATGCTGCTGCCTTCAGGTGTGAGTGCCACTCTGTCCAAAACCTACATTCTTCCTGGCGAAACGCTAACGGCTGATATGAAAAAGAAAGTCAGCGGTGACAGCAGCGTTAAGTTTTTCCCGGCCAGCCGCTATGGCGTTGAGGTACCGAGCTTTACGTCGGAATTAAATAAATAGGGATATGACGGTGATTAAACAAAGCCGCCTTGCATTTTGTGTCCGCGCCATTCTTTGCGGCACATTACCTCTGGTATTACTTGATTCGACATCCGTCCTGGCGAGGGAAGTCACCTTCGATACGGGGATTATGCAAACGCTGGGGTTGAATACAGATCTCAACCATTACTTCGCTGAAGCACCGCGATTTTTACCCGGAACCCACTCCGTTTCGGTGAAGGTCAATGGGAAAGAGCGAGGAATGGCTGCAGTTCGTTTCAACAAAGATGGCGTGCTTTGCTTTGACAACGATCTCATGGAGTTTGCCGGGCTGATGCCTGTGCCAATAAAGTCCGATGAGACGTGTCACGATATTCGTGATAACTATCCTAAAGCCATCATCAACGCTTTGCCTAACCAGGAAGCCGTTGAACTCTATCTGCCAGCTGAAGCGGTGAACAGTCTGTCAGCAGATATCAAAAACTTTCAGCATGGCGGAACGGCGGCGCTGCTGAACTATTCATTGTTCAGTACCCATAACGACTATGGTGACAACGACACTAGCCGCTACTCTCAGGCCAGCCTGGAAGCCGGATTCAACACGATGGACTGGGCGCTGCGCAGCCGTTATATCCTGACGGATGACAACGGTAGCCGAAATGCTGAAAGCATTTACACCTATGCAGAACATGTATTTGCCGCGCAGAAGATGACGATGCAGGTGGGTGAAATCAACGCCATGTCTAACGTGTTGAGCGGCGTGCCGATTACCGGCGTGCAGTTTATGCCGACCAGCGGCCTGGCGAAAACAAGCTCTGGCGTGAGTGTTTCCGGTATCGCCCAGTCTTCCCAGGCACGTGTAGAAGTCCGCCAGAACGGGCAGTTGGTCTTCAGTACCCTTGTGCCTGCTGGCCCCTTCACGCTGGATGACGTGCCCGTGGTTCGCAACAATGTGGATCTGGACGTCTCGGTGGTAGAGTCCGATGGTGCGACTAACCGGTTTATTGTCCCGGCGTCTCAGGTAAGGGCGCGCAACCTTTCACGCCCACAGGGGCTGACCCTTTCTGTAGGTCAGGTGCGCAGCATCGAAAGCGAATATAGCGATCCGCTGGTAATGAACATTTCTGACGGCTGGCGCATCTCACCGTGGATGAATCTCCTGGCTTCTGGTGCAGCTGCGGAAAACTACCAGGCAGCAGGCGGCAGAACAGAGTTCCTGATAAACGATGACTGGACTCTTTCAACGGGCGCAGCAGTCAGCAGTGCAAGCTTTGGTGACAGCAGCAGCGGAGTAAAAACCGATCTGCAAAGTGATTATATCCTGAACCAGTATGTCGGTCTTTCAGGCAGTGCGACGCATTACAGCGGCGAGTACCGCGAAATTGCTGACGCAATGGATGACGATTATCAGGGATATGACAATACCTATTCTGGCAACGTTCGTTTCTCCTCCCCTCTGGCGGGGGTGTTTAGCGCAGGGTTCAACTACAACCAGACCAATGGTGGTAGGGATGACTCACGTTATCTCCTGCTGTCCTGGGGCAAGACCTTTTCGTACGCGTCAGTGTCCATGAACTGGCAAAGTGCGGTCGGTAATGTCGATGACGATCAGGACAATGAGATGTTCTACGTCAATGTGAGCATCCCGCTCGGTGGCAGTCAGTCGATCAGTTCCTATATGCGTAAACAGGGTGATAGCACCACCTATGGCGTGTCTAACAGCGGCTCGCTGGGAGACAATACGCACTATTACATCTCAGCCGATCGCGATCAGGATACCAAAGACAACAGCTTCAATGGCAACATCAACACTAACCTCCACTATACGCAGCTAAGCGTGGGGGGCGGAACCAGTGGTGATAATCAGCGGAACTACAGTGCGACATTGTCGGGTGGCGTGGCCATGCATAAAGAGGGCGTGACTTTCTCGCCGTATTCGATTCAGGATACCTTCGCGATTGCCAGACTGAGCGAGAAGAAGAGCGGCGTTGAAATTTCCACTCCGCAAGGCACCGTCTGGACCGATCCATGGGGCCAGGCCGTGGTGCCTTCTCTCAACGAATGGCATAACTCCCGCATAGAAATTGATGCTAACAAGCTGCCGCAGAGTATGACGCTTGCTAACGGCACGAAATATATCGCCGCAGGCCATGCTTCGGTCAGCGAGATTGATTTCAAAGTACTCAACAGCCGCCGCGTCATGCTGAGCGTAAAGCAGGCTAACGGTCAGCCCCTGAATAAAGGGATCTCGATTGTTGATGAGAAAGGTAACTATATCGTGACCACGGTTGATGATGGCCACGTCTTTATTAACGATGCCGATCAGCTGAGCGCCCTCTACGCGCTAGACGGTAACAATAACCGACTGTGTAAGATTGATTACACTCTGGCTGATAAGCGTGACGAAAATGCCTTCTACGAAGAAGTGAACGGAGTCTGCCGATGAACAGTCGACACTTATCGGGCTTAGTAGCCTTGCTGATGCTCGGTATGACAGGGGTAACCCATGCTGAAGACTGCCAGATCAGCCTCTCACAGCCGGTGGTGGATTATCACGAGATGCGTCGGGATACGATCGAAACGACGCAACAGGACTGGCACAAAATGGCCGATCGTGACATCACGGTCAACGTTTTCTGTCCTCAGACTCAGCAGATGGCGGTGTTACTGCGCGGTACAGCTGGAGATAAGGGGCGGTTTCTTTTTGGGCAGTCCGGTGGTGTCGCGGTCAAAATTGACAACATGACCGTTGATGGCAAAAGTTACAGTGTGGGTAAAACAGTTGATCAGCTAAATTTTACGCCTGAAAACGGTACGCCGACACCTCTCTACCTGCGTAATAACGAGGCGGTGATTGCGCTTGAGAATAACCAGGTTCCTTCCGGCCAGCAGATGAGTTTCAACGTAACGCTCTCGCCGGTTCTCAACGATAGCGCGTTCAGCCATCTGACAGATCAAACTACGCTGGAAAGTGATTTGTCCTGGAGTTTATTGACGAAGTAACCCTTCTCTTCGTGGCACCCCTTAAAAGCGGATCTGCATGCGGGGTAGGGTGATAATCAATGGCTGTAAACCGCATAAAAAAAGCCGGAGGGTAAATACCCTCCGGCTTTTTTCTTACACTTCCAGGTAGTTCATAATCCCGTCGGCCGCTTTACGCCCTTCGGCAATGGCTGTCACCACCAGGTCAGAACCGCGAACGATATCGCCACCCGCGAAGATTTTTGGGTTGCTGGTCTGGAAAGCGTTATCGCTGCCTTCAGGGGCGATAATACGACCCTGAGAGTCAAGCTCAACGCTGTGCTTCGCCAGCCACTCCATGCTGTGAGGACGGAAACCGAACGCCATCACCACGGCATCAGCCGGGATCACATGCTCAGAGCCTGCGACAATCTCTGCACGACGACGGCCTTTCGCATCCGGCGCACCCATCTCCGTGCGCGCCATCTTCACGCCGCTCACTTTGCCGTTAGCATTCACTTCAATACCCAGAGGCTGGATGTTGAACTGGAATTCCACGCCCTCTTCACGCGCGTTTTTCACTTCGCGTTTAGAGCCCGGCATGTTCTCTTCGTCACGGCGGTAGGCGCAGATGACGTGCGCCGCATTCTGACGAATAGAGGTACGCACGCAGTCCATCGCGGTATCACCGCCGCCCAGCACCACCACGCGTTTGCCTTCCATGCTGACGAACGGCTCGTCGGCGGTTTCGCCGTAGCCCATAATCTGCTTGGTATTGGCAATCAGGAACGGCAGGGCATCAAACACGCCCGGCGCATCTTCGTTCTCCAGACCGCCGCGCATGGACTGATAGGTGCCCACGCCGAGGAACACCGCGTCGTAATCCTTCAGCAGATCGTCGAGCTGCACGTCGCGGCCCACTTCCACATTCAGTTTGAACTCAATGCCCATGCCGGTGAAGATTTCACGGCGACGGGTCATGACCTCTTTTTCCAGCTTAAAGGCCGGAATACCAAAGGTCAGCAGACCACCGATTTCCGGATGACGGTCAAAGACCACCGCCTTCACGCCGTTGCGGGTCAGCACGTCCGCACAGGCCAGGCCCGCCGGGCCCGCACCGATGATCGCCACGCGCTTATCGGTTTGCTTCACGCCGGTCATATCCGGACGCCAGCCCATCTCGAACGCTTTATCATTGATGTAGCGCTCAATGTTACCGATGGTCACCGCACCAAACTCGTCGTTCAGGGTACAGGAGCCTTCACACAGGCGGTCCTGAGGACACACACGGCCGCACACTTCCGGCAGGGTGTTGGTCTGGTGTGAGAGTTCGGCGGCTTCAAAAATACGCCCTTCGTTGGCCAGCTTCAGCCAGTTCGGGATGTAGTTATGGACCGGGCATTTCCATTCGCAATAAGGGTTACCGCAGGACAGGCAGCGGTCTGCCTGCGCTTTGGCCTGGCCTTCTGAAAACGGCTCGTAAATCTCAACAAATTCAATTTTACGGATCTTCAGCGGTTTCTTTGGCGGATCAACACGCTGCAGGTCGATAAACTGGTATACGTTCTGGCTCATCTGAATTCCTTACTGCGCCTGCACGCGCAGCTCTGCTGCGCTACGACTACGGTGACCCAACAGGGCTTTAACATCGCTGGACTTCGGTTTAACCAGCGCAAATTTCGCTGAGAACGCCGGCCAGTTCGCCAGGATCTCTTCGCCGCGCGAAGAACCGGTATGCTGCACGTGTTCGGTAATCAAACCGCGCAGGTGTTCTTCATGGATAGCCAGCGTATCAACGTCCAGCACTTCCACCAGTTCCGGGTTCACGCGTTTGCGGAACTCACCGTCTTCATCCAGGACGTAGGCAAAACCGCCCGTCATGCCTGCGCCAAAGTTCACGCCGGTTTTACCCAGAACGCAAACAATCCCGCCCGTCATGTATTCACAACCGTTATCGCCAATGCCTTCCACCACGGTGATGGCACCGGAGTTACGCACCGCAAAACGCTCACCCGCACGGCCCGCGGCGAACAGACGACCGCCGGTCGCGCCGTACAGACAGGTGTTACCGATGATGCTCGCTTCGTGGCTGCGGAAGGCAGAGCCGACCGGAGGGCGCACTGCCAGCAGACCACCCGCCATGCCTTTACCGACGTAGTCGTTGGCGTCACCGGTCAGGTACAGCTCAACGCCGCCTGCGTTCCACACACCGAAGCTCTGACCCGCAGTGCCGCTGAAGTGCGCGGTAATCGGATCCGCTGCCAGCCCCTGGTCACCGTGCGTTTGCGCGATATAACCGGAGAGCGACGCGCCTACAGAACGGTCGGTGTTGCGGATATCAAACCAGAACGTCTTGCTCTGCTTCTCGTCCACATACGGTTTCGCCTGATGCAACAGCTGCGCATTCAACACGCCATTGTCAAACGGTGGGTTGTTCTCGGTACAGTACACCGCTTTGCCTGGGTGTGGCTGCGCGGTTTCCAGCAGCTTGCTGAGCTCCAGCTTCTGCTGCTTCGCCGTGAAACCTTCCAGCTCTTTCAGCAGGTCGGTACGGCCAATCAGATCCACCAGACGCTTCACGCCCAGCTGCGCCATCAGCTCGCGGGTTTCCCGGGCGATGAAGTCAAAGTAGTTGGTCACTTTGAACGGCAGCCCGTGATAGTGGTTCTTACGCAGCTTCTCATCCTGGGTCGCCACACCGGTTGCACAGTTGTTCAGGTGGCAAATACGCAGGTATTTACAGCCGAGCGCCACCATTGGGCCTGTACCGAAGCCGAAGCTTTCCGCACCGAGGATCGCGGCTTTGATGATGTCGAGGCCAGTTTTCAGGCCACCGTCCACCTGAAGTCGGATCTTATGACGCAGACCGTTCGCCACCAGCGCCTGCTGGGTTTCCACCAGGCCCAGCTCCCACGGGCAGCCCGCGTATTTCACGGAGGAGAGCGGGCTTGCACCGGTACCGCCGTCGTAGCCGGCGATGGTAATGAGATCCGCATAAGCTTTCGCCACGCCGGTGGCGATGGTGCCCACGCCCGGTTCGGAAACCAGCTTCACGGAGATCATCGCTTTCGGGTTGACCTGTTTCAGGTCGAAAATCAGCTGCGCTAAGTCCTCGATAGAGTAGATATCGTGGTGCGGTGGCGGGGAGATCAGCGTCACGCCCGGCACCGAGTAGCGTAGTTTGGCGATGTACGGGGTAACTTTATCCCCCGGCAGTTGACCGCCTTCGCCCGGTTTCGCACCCTGAGCGACTTTAATCTGAATCACGTCGGCGTTGACCAGGTACGCAGGCGTCACGCCAAAACGACCGGATGCTACCTGCTTGATACGGGACACTTTATTGGTGCCGTAACGCGCCGGATCTTCACCGCCTTCACCGGAGTTGGAGTTACCGCCGATGCTGTTCATGGCTTCGGCCAGCGCCTCGTGGGCTTCCGGGCTCAGTGCGCCGATGGACATTGCCGCGGTGTCGAAGCGTTTGAACAGCTCGGAAGCAGGCTCAACGTCGTCAATGCTGACCGCTTCATCACCCGGATTCAGGGCAATGAGATCGCGCAGCGTCGCCGCCGGACGGTTGTTCACCAGCTCAGCATACTGCTGATAATCGCTGTATTCACCGCTCTGCACCGCCTGCTGCAGCGTGCGCACCACGTCCGGGTTATAGGCGTGGTATTCACCACCGTGAACGTATTTCAGCAGACCGCCTTGATCCAGCGGCTTACGTGCCAGCCAGGCACGTTTGGACAGGTTCACCAGATCCTGCTGGAAGTCAGCAAAACCGGCTCCACCGATACGGCTAACCACGCCCTGGAAGCAGAGATTTGCCACGTCATCATGCAGGCCGACCGCTTCAAAGAGCTTCGAACAGCGATAAGAGGCAATGGTCGAGATGCCCATTTTGGACATGATCTTGTACAGGCCTTTGTTGATGCCGTTACGGTAGTTCAGCATCACAGTACGGTAATCTTTGTCGATCGCGCGGGTATCCACCAGACGGGCCAGCGTTTCGTAGGCCAGGTACGGGTAGATCGCCGTCGCGCCAAAACCTAACAGCACGGCAAAGTGGTGCGGGTCGCGGGCGCTGGCGGTTTCAACAATAATGTTGGCATCGCAGCGCAGGCTCTTATCCACCAGACGCGTCTGGATAGCACCCACCGCCATTGGCGCAGGCACCGGCAGACGGTTTTTCGCGATATTGCGGTCAGACAGCACCAGCAGAACGGTACCGTTACGCACCATCTGTTCGGCTTTGTCACACAGCGCATTCACCGTCTCTTCGAGGCTCGCGTCGTTCACGTCAAACGTAATGTCGAGCGTGTCGGCGCGGTAGTGCTCCTCGGTCATGGTGGTGAGCTGTTTGAAGTCGGAGTACAGCAGGATCGGCGATTTAAAGGTCAGACGGTGCGCCTGGCCTTCGGCTTCGCAGAAGACGTTCATCTCGCGACCGATGCTGGTGGCCAGGGACATCACGTGGGCTTCACGCAGCGGATCGATTGGCGGGTTAGTAACCTGCGCGAACTGCTGGCGGAAGTAGTCATAAATGATGCGTGGCTGGCTGGAGAGCACGGCAAATGGGGTATCGTCACCCATGGAGCCGACTGCTTCCTGGCCGTTTTCACCGAGCACACGGATAACCGAGTCCAGCTCTTCCGCGCTGTAGTTAAACTGTTTCTGGAAACTTGCTAGCGTATCGTCGTCCAGCTCGCGGCTGCCCACTTCTTCGTCCGACAAATCTTCAAACGGCACCAGACGACGCACGTTCTTCTCCATCCACTCTTTGTATGGATGACGGCTCTTCAGATCGTGATCGGTTTCGGCAGAGTGCAGGATGCGCCCACCGCGGGTGTCAATAACCATCAGCTCGCCCGGACCGACGCGGCCTTTCTCGACCACTTCATCAGGCTGGTAATCCCAGATACCGACTTCAGAGGCACAGGTGATGAGCTTGTCTTTTGTGATGACGTATCGCGCCGGACGCAGACCGTTACGGTCCAGGTTGCAGGCGGCAAAACGACCGTCGGACATAACGATGCCCGCCGGGCCGTCCCACGGCTCCATGTGCATGGAGTTAAAGTCGAAGAAGGCGCGCAGCTCAGGGTCCATATCCGGGTTGTTCTGCCATGCCGGTGGCACCAGCAGACGCATGGCGCGCACGATGTCCATCCCGCCCGCCAGCAGCAGCTCCAGCATGTTGTCCATGGAGCTTGAGTCCGAGCCAGTTTCATTCACGAACGGCGCAGCGTCGTGCAGGTCAGGGATCAGTGGCGTCTGGAACTTATAAGTACGGGCGCGAGCCCACTGGCGGTTACCGGTGATGGTGTTGATCTCGCCGTTGTGCGCCAGATAGCGGAACGGCTGCGCCAGCGGCCAGCGTGGAACGGTGTTGGTGGAGAAGCGCTGGTGGAACAGGCAAATGGCCGATTCCAGACGCAGGTCCGCCAGGTCCAGGTAAAAGCGCGGCAGATCAGCCGGCATACACAGACCTTTATAGATATTGACCAGGTTGGAGAGGCTACAGACGTAGAACTCTTTATCGTCCTGGAGACGTTTTTCAATGCGGCGACGGGCGATAAACAGGCGGCGTTCCATATCGCGCGGACGCCAGCCCGCAGGCGCGTTAACAAAAATCTGCTCAATACGAGGCAGTGAGGAGAGGGCGATTTCACCGAGCACCCCTTCGTTGGTTGGCACATCGCGCCAGCCGACAATCGACAGGGTTTCACGCTGAAGTTCTTCTTCGACGATGCGGCGTGAAGCGGCAGCCTTTTCAGGATCCTGGTTCAGGAACAGCATACCGACAGCGTAGTTTTTGGCTAAACGCCAGCCGCGCTCTTCCGCAACGATACGGAAGAAACGATCCGGTTTTTGCAGCAGCAGGCCACAACCGTCGCCGGTTTTACCATCAGCAAGGATGGCGCCACGGTGCTGCATACGGGCCAGTGCGTGAATAGCGGTACGCACTACCTTGTGGCTAGGTTCGCCTTCTATGTGGGCGATCAGGCCGAAACCACAGTTATCCTTCTCAAGGGATTTATCGTACAACATATCAGTGAACCTCCCCAGGCTCGTCGGGCTTCTCTCTGAACTTTACCGTGGCGCACAGGCGCAGAAAGAGCATGGCGACGGGGTTTGCGCTTCATACGCGTACCTCGCATTCGCCCTCTTTTCATCCTTTCGCGCAGGTAAACAAGTTTGAGGACTTGCTTCAGAGGGAATCTCAATTACTGCATAAATATGATGAGCAGGCCGCTCATCCAGAAAGCTTCCAGCGGATTTCCAACTTATCGGGAATTGGTACACAGGTCAAATGGCAATCTTATTTATCCAAAAATGTGCTAAAGAGTGACTATGTGTTTGTAAATAAAGGGTATTTAACTATTTTTACATTGATTAAAAGCCCTTGTAGACCGCAACGGAGTGTGATCTGTCTCACTATATGTAAGCGGTATTATCAACGTAGCGTGCTGAATAGTGGTTTTAACGCAGAACAATAATCTGGCATGGGTTCTAAACCCGCATAAAGTCACTGTTTTTCAGTGCTGGCGCTATAAATGAAAAAAACAATCAGAACATAAGGAAAAGTAATCACAGGTGGTGTGAATGAAACTGCAGTAATCCTGAGTATTTATTCATATAGATAAAGGCCGTCCAGGGCGATTGATCCAGGTCATCGCCGACAGAGGCTAAAAATGGCAGGCTTGTCCCCTTTCTTCGGGACGGTCTATCAGATTATGCAGTTACAGAAATTAGTCAATATGTTTGGTGGGGATCTTTTGCAGCGCTACGGGCAAAAGGTTCACAAGCTGACGCTGCACGGCGGTTTTAGCTGTCCGAATCGCGATGGCACCATCGGGCGCGGTGGCTGCACTTTCTGTAACGTGGCCTCCTTTGCTGACGAAGCTCAGCAGCATAAATCTATTGCAGAGCAGCTCGCACATCAGGCCAGCCGGGTTAACCGCGCAAAGCAGTATCTGGCCTATTTCCAGGCGTACACCAGTACCTGGGCGGAAGTGCAGGTGCTGCGGTCCATGTATCAGCAGGCAGTCACGCAGGCGAACATTGTGGGGTTGTGCGTCGGTACGCGTCCGGACTGTGTGCCGGAGGCGGTGCTGGACTTGCTCAGCGAGTATAAGGAGCAAGGCTACGAGATCTGGCTGGAACTGGGCTTGCAGACCGCGCATGACAAAACCCTGCACCGCATTAACCGTGGCCATGATTTCGCCTGTTACCAGCGCACCACACGCCTCGCGCGCGCGCGTGGGTTGAAGGTCTGTTCACACCTGATTGTCGGTCTCCCTGGCGAAGGGCAGCAGCACGGCCTGGAGACGCTGGAAAAGGTCGTTGAGACCGGTGTGGACGGTATCAAGCTGCATCCGCTACACATCGTTACGGGAAGCATTATGGCGAAAGCCTGGCAAGCGGGGCGGTTAAGCGGTATTGAGCTTGAGGACTATACGGTGACCGCGGGGGAGATGATTCGCCACACGCCGCCGGAGATTGTTTACCATCGCATCTCGGCCAGCGCCCGCCGTCCAACGCTTCTGGCACCGCTCTGGTGTGAGAACCGCTGGACGGGGATGGTGGAAATTGACCGCTATCTGCAGCAAAACGGCGTACAGGGTTCGGCGCTGGGGCGCCCGTGGGTTCCCCGTCTACCGGCGACGGCCGCCTAACAAACTCCCCAGCATGCCGCGTACAATCTGATTGGTGACCTGCCGCGCCGCGCTTTTCGCCATGGTTTGCACCACGCCGTCGCGTTTGCCGCCGCGCGGACCGGTGCTGCCAAACAGAATGTCTTTGAGTCCACCGAGAATGCCATCATCTACGGCGACGGACTGCCCTTTTGCGGCAGGGGCATCCTGGGACTCCGTTGTTGCCTGCACGCCTTTTTGCAGCATCTCAAACGCGGACTCGCGATCCACCTCGTCTTCGTACTTACCGTAAACCGGAGAATGGTTAATCAGGCCGTTACGTTCATCATCAGTGACGGGCCCCATACGCGAGCAGGGCGCAATCACCATCGCACGTTCCACGATGGATGGGCTGCCCTTCGCATCAAGGAACGATATCAGCGCTTCACCGGTGCCCAGCGCCTGAATGGCGGCTTCGGTATCAAAGGCTGGATTCGCACGCATGGTTTGCGCGGCGGCTTTCACCGCTTTCTGATCCTTTGGCGTGAAGGCGCGCAGGGCATGCTGGACGCGGTTGCCGAGCTGCCCGAGCACGTTATCGGGGATATCCGACGGATTTTGCGAGACAAACCAGACGCCGACGCCTTTGGAACGGATGAGGCGGATGACCTGTTCAATCTTATCCAGCAAGACCTGTGGGGCGTCGTTGAACAGCAGGTGCGCTTCGTCAAAGAAGAACACCAGCTTCGGTTTTTCCAGGTCACCCGCTTCGGGCAGCTGTTCATAAAGCTCGGAGAGCATCCACAGCAGGCTGGCGGCGTAGAGTTTCGGCATCTGGTAGAGCTTCTCTGAACTCAGAATGTTGATGATGCCTTTTCCACTGCTGTCGGTGCGCATCCAGTCTTTGATATCCAGCATCGGTTCACCAAAGAAGTGTTCGGCACCCTGTTGTTCCAGAGTCAGTAACCCGCGTTGAATCGCGCCGACAGAAGCGCTGCTGATATTGCCGTACTGGTTCTGGAAAGATTTAGCGTTATCCCCGATGTACTGGGTAATGGCCCGCAGATCTTTGAAATCAAGCAGCAGCAGCCCCTGGTCATCGGCGATGCGGAAGATAATATTCAGTACCCCGGACTGGACATCGTTAAGGTTAAGCAGACGGGCGAGCAGCAGCGGGCCGAGGTCGGAGACGGTGGCGCGGACCGGGTGGCCTTTCTCACCGAAGATATCCCATACCACCACCGGGTTGCCATGCGGCGTCCAGTCCGTGATGCCAATATTCTTCAGCCGCTCAAGCAATTTTTCAGAGGCGATACCCTCCTGAGCCACACCGGTTAAATCGCCTTTCACGTCAGCCATAAAGACCGGCACGCCAATCTCTGAAAGCGACTCCGCCAGCTTCTGCAGGGTGACGGTTTTCCCCGTCCCGGTCGCGCCGGTGATCAGGCCGTGGCGGTTCGCCATCGCGGGCAGCAGATACAGCTCTTTTTCCAGCGTCCGGGCAATTAACAATGGTGTACTCATAATGCGCTTCCTCTCTTAGTCCTGGGTGGAGTATAGGCAACCTGACGGCAAAATGGCTGAGTAAATTGCTGACTTTGCGGCGCATTATCCAGCGCGGACTATGCTTTTGCATACGGTTAACAAAATAGTGGGAAACTATGTCCAGATTCTTCTTTAACGATCGCAAACAGCTGGTCAACGATGCCATTGAAGGCATACTGCTTTCTGCGCCACACGCGAATCTCGTCAAACTCGATATTGATCCTGCCATCAGGATTGTCGCGCGCGGTGACTGGGACAAAAGCCGCGTGGCGGTGATCTCCGGCGGCGGCTCTGGCCACGAGCCCGCGCATGCCGGGTTTGTCGGCAAAGGCATGCTGACGGCTGCCGTCTGCGGCGATCTGTTTGCCTCGCCGAGCGTGGATGCGGTGCTGAATGCCATTGTCGCGGTCACGGGCGATCGCGGCTGTCTGCTGATTGTCAAAAATTACACCGGCGATCGGCTGAACTTCGGTCTGGCGGCCGAGAAGGCCAAACGTTACGGGCTGAAGGTCGAAATGGTGATTGTGGCGGACGATATCGCGCTGCCCGACAACAAACAGCCGCGCGGTATTGCCGGTACGGCGCTGGTGCATAAGATTGCGGGCTATGCGGCGGAGCAGGGGAAATCGTTGAGTGAAGTGCGGGATATTGCGCAACAGGCCTGCGATAACCTCTGGAGTCTGGGCGTGGCGATGCAAACCTGCAACCTGCCGGGCAGTGACGATGAAGAGGGACGCATTAAGCAGGGTCATGTCGAGCTGGGGCTGGGGATCCACGGTGAGCCGGGCGCTTCCGTTGTCGACACACAAAACAGCAAAGCGATTATCGACACGCTGGTGACCCCGCTGAAAGCGCAGGCGGGTGAAGGGCGCTTTGCGGTGCTGATTAACAATCTTGGTGGCGTATCGGCGCTGGAAATGGCGTTACTGACCAAAGAGCTGGCGCACTCGGCGCTGAAAGAGAGTATTGCTTATCTTATTGGCCCGGCCCCGCTGGTAAGCGCTCTGGATATGAAGGGTTTTTCGCTGACGCTGCTGAAGCTCAACGATCTGTTCGAAAAAGCGCTTCATGAAGAGGTGGAAACGCTGGGCTGGCAGAAACCCGTGGCGTTTGCGCCACTGCGTACCGTCGCACATAGTGCCATCCATGACCGCGTGGAATACACTCCGTCGGAAAACCCACAGGTCGAAAAGTCTGTCTCCTCGGTAGCCAGGACGCTGATCCAACTGGAAAATCGTCTGAACGCGCTGGATGCCAAAGTGGGCGACGGCGATACCGGCTCCACCTTTGCGCAAGGCGCGCGGGATATTGCGCAGCGTCTGGAGGAGCATGCGCTTCCGCTTGATGATGTCTCTAAGCTTCTGCTGCTGGTAGGGGAGCGGCTGGCAACGGTGATGGGCGGATCGAGTGGCGTACTGATGTCGATCTTCTTTACGGCAGCCGGGCAAAAGTTGCATGACGGAAAATCGCTTCCGGATGCGCTGCTGAGCGGGCTGGCGCAAATGAAGCAGTATGGCGGCGCGGATCTCGGCGATCGCACCCTGATCGATGCGCTACAACCGGCGCTGGAGGCGTTGCAGAAAAATGATCTTCAGGCAGCGGCGCAGGCAGCGCAGCAGGGGGCAGAAGCAACGGCAAAAATGGAGAAAGCAGGAGCAGGGCGCTCGTCGTATGTGAACAAAGAGAACCTGGATGGCGTGATGGATCCGGGGGCGGTTGCGGTGGCAGAAGTATTTAACGTATTGGCACAGCGGTAAAAGTAGGCCGGGTAAGGCGAAGCCGCCACCCGGCAAACTCACATCAAAAATCCGCTTTCAACACCACGCGATACCGGGCTTTCCCGTCGCGTACGTGCTGGATAGCTTCGTTAATTTTCGACATCGGATAAAGCTCGGTGGTGGGCGCCACTTTGGTGCGTCCGGCGAACTTCATCAGCTTGCGCAACTCGTACGGCGTACCGGTTGCGGAACCGGATACGCTGCGATCCCCGCCGATCAGGGTAAACGCCGGAACCGGCAGAGGCTTCATCACCGCACCCACGGTGTGGAAGTTACCGCCGTAGGCCAGCGCTTCAAAGTATGGCTGCCAGTTGAGATCGACGTTGACGGTGTTGATGATCAGATCAAACTGACCCGCCAGCGCCTTCAGCGCCTCAGGATCGCGGCTGTTCACCACTTTATCCGCACCCATCGCCAGCACTTCCTGTTCTTTTGCCGGGTTCGAGCTGAACGCCGTCACTTCACAGCTCATTGCGTGCAGCAGTTTGATGGCAATATGTCCCAGGCCGCCAATACCAATGACGCCTACGCGGCTGGTCGCAGTGACGTGGTGCATCAGCAGTGGTTTAAAGACGGTGATACCGCCACACAGCAGCGGACCGGCGGATTCAATATCAATGCTCTCCGGCAGGGGGATAACCCATTGCCAGTCGGCACGCAGTTTATCGGCAAATCCGCCTTTGTTCAGAATGGTTGGCACCGCGCCTTCAAGGCAGTTGATCTGGTTGCCGCTGATACAAGCATCACAATGACCGCAGCTGCGTGCCGTCCAGCCAATACCTACGCGCTGGCCGACCTTCAGCCCTTTGTCCTGGGCGGCGCTACCGAGCGCCGCGACGCGACCAATGACTTCATGCCCGGCAATCAGTGGATAGCTCGAGAAGCCCCATTCGTTGTCGATCATCGAGAGATCCGAGTGACAGATCCCGCAGTAATCAACCTGCACTTCGACGTCTTCTGCTTTTAGTTCGCCCGCATCGTATTCGTACAGCTCAAGTTCTGCACCCGCCTGCGGTGCGGCGTAGCTTTTTATCTTCGACATCGTGTTTCCCCCATTGTGGTGTGAACTGAGAGTGTAGAGCATTCAGTTTACGGCCGCTTAACAGAAGGGGGCAGGAACAAAATTTACAGATTTTTCAGCATTCTCACTTCGCAGTCGACGTGGCCCGTGCAGCCCAGCGGCGCATCGATATGCTCAAAGCCAAGATGTTCATACAGGCCGATGGCCTCTTTGAGGAAGGCGGTTGTTTCGAGGTAACAGCGCGTAAAACCCTGAGTACGAGCATGATCAAGGGCGAGCTGCGCCAGTTTTTTTGCCAGCCCTTGTCCGCGAGCGGACGGCAGGAAATACATTTTCTGTAGCTCACAGATGTCCGGCTCGCTGCAGCTCAGCGGCGCAACGCCGCCACCGCCTACTACCTGGCCGTCCTGCTCAATGACCCAATAGGCGTGGCCCGGTTGGCTGTAGAGCTGAAAAAGCTCGTCAAGATTGGGGTCAGCAACGGTATAGCCTTTATCCGCTGTCAGCCCATACTCCGCAGAAACGGTGCGGATAACGGTGGCAATAGCCGGATTGTCCTGCTCAGTGATCCGACGCATCGTCGTCGCGACGGGGGTAATCACGCTCATAGTATTACTCATGACAAAAATTGACACACAACTGCTGTTAATAGCACCGCAGAAAAGGGAGTGCAAGCGAGGAGTTTTCAGGAAGGGTACCCCTTACGCCCTGAAGCGTAAGGGGTAAAAGCATTACAGGGCAGCAATAACCGCCTGCTGCTCAATCAGCTTGGTCTTCGCATCCGCGAAGGCAACCAGACGTTCACGCTCTTTGGCAATGACCGCCTCCGGCGCACGGGCGACAAAGCCTTCGTTCGCCAGTTTGCTTTCGATTTTGCCAATTTCTACGTCGACTTTCGCCACTTCTTTCGCCAGACGCGCCAGCTCAGCATCTTTGTCGATCAGACCTGCCATCGGGATCAGCAGCTCGGCGCCGTCGATGATTTTGGTCACGGAAACCGGACCTTTGTCATCTGCAGGCAGCACGGTGATGCTTTCCAGACGCGCCATCGTTTTCAGGAAGGTGCTGTTCTCGTTCACGCGACGCACGGCAGCCTCGCTGCAGCCGCGCAGCAGCAGTTCCAGCGGCTTGCTCGGGGCGATGTTCATTTCTGCACGAACGTTACGCACGGCAACAATCGCCTGCTTCAGCCATTCGGTATCGGCAGCGGCGGCTTCATCAACGCGCGCAGCATCGAATTCCGGGAACGGCTGCAGCATGATGGTATCGGCATTGATACCTGCAATCACTTTCACGCGCTGCCAGATGGTTTCGGTAATGAATGGAATGACCGGATGCGCCAGGCGCAGCAGACCTTCCAGAACGGTAATCAGCGTGTTGCGCGTGCCGCGCAGCTCCGCTTCAGAACCGCCGTTCATCACCGGCTTCGCCAGCTCCAGGTACCAGTCGCAGAACTGGTTCCAGGTGAATTCATACAGAATGCCCGCTGCGATATCGAAGCGGTAGCTGTCCAGCGCCTCACGGAACGCTTTCACGGTCTGGTTGAATTCCGCCAGGATCCAGCGGTCCGCCAGGGACAGGGTCATCTCGCCGCCGTTGAAGCCGCAATCCTGATCTTCGGTGTTCATCAGCACGAAGCGGCTGGCATTCCACAGCTTGTTACAGAAGTTACGGTAACCTTCCAGACGCTTCATGTCCCAGTTGATGTCGCGGCCGGTCGAGGCCAGCGCCGCCAGGGTGAAGCGCAGGGCGTCGGTACCGTGAGACTCAATCCCGTTCGGGAACTGCTTCTCGGTGCGCTTGCGGATTTTCTCTGCCAGCTGCGGCTGCATCATGTTGCCGGTACGTTTTTCCAGCAGATCTTCCAGCGAAATACCGTCAACCATATCCAGTGGGTCGATAACGTTACCCTTGGATTTGGACATCTTCTGGCCTTCATCGTCACGGATCAGACCGGTCATGTAGACGGTATGGAACGGAACCTGAGGCTTGCCGTCTTCGTCTTTGATGAAGTGCATGGTCATCATGATCATGCGCGCAATCCAGAAGAAGATGATGTCGAAACCGGACACCATCACGCTGGTTGGGTGGAACTGACGCAGCGCGTCGGTGTTCTCAGGCCAGCCAAGGGTGGAGAAGGTCCACAGCGCGGATGAGAACCAGGTATCCAGTACGTCTTCGTCCTGACGCAGCGCAACGTCAGCGCTCAGGTTGTTTTCCTGACGCACTTCGTCTTCGCTGCGGCCAACGTATACGTTGCCTTCGTTGTCATACCACGCTGGGATGCGGTGACCCCACCACAGCTGACGGGAGATACACCAGTCCTGAATATCACGCATCCAGGAGAAGTACATGTTTTCGTACTGCTTCGGCACAAACTGGATGCTGCCGTTTTCAACCGCTTCCACCGCCGGTTTCGCCAGCACATCGGCACGGACGTACCACTGGTCGGTCAGCATTGGCTCGATAACTACGCCACCACGATCGCCGTACGGCACGGTCAGGTCGTGAGGTTTAATCTCTTCCAGCAGGCCGAGTGCGTCAACGGCAGCCACAATCGCTTTACGCGCGGCAAAACGTTCCAGTTTCTGGAATTCAGCCGGGATCTCGCTGGAGTAAACGTCAGATTCGTTGCCTTTGGTGTCGTACACTTCTGCGCTTTCACGGATATCACCGTCGAAGGTCAGAATGTTGATCATTGGCAGGGCGTGACGACGACCCACTTCATAGTCGTTGAAGTCGTGCGCCGGAGTGATTTTCACGCAGCCAGTGCCTTTTTCCATGTCGGCGTGTTCGTCGCCCACAATCGGAATACGGCGGTTTACCAGCGGCAGCACCACAAATTTGCCGATCAGATCTTTATAACGCGGATCTTCCGGGTTAACGGCCACGCCGGTATCGCCCAGCAGGGTTTCCGGACGGGTGGTGGCAACGACCAGATAATCTTTACCGTCTGCGGTTTTTGCGCCGTCGGCCAGCGGATAGCGGATGTGCCACATGGAGCCTTTCGACTCGCGGTTTTCAACTTCCAGGTCAGAGATGGCGGTACGCAGTTTCGGATCCCAGTTCACCAGGCGCTTGCCACGGTAAATCAGGTCTTCTTTGTACAGACGGACGAAAACTTCTTTCACGGCATTGGACAGGCCTTCATCCATGGTGAAGCGCTCGCGCTCCCAGTCCACGGAGTTGCCGAGGCGGCGCATCTGACGGGTAATGGTGCCGCCGGATTCCGCTTTCCACTGCCAGATTTTGTCGATGAAGGCGTCGCGACCGTAGTCGTGGCGGGTTTTTCCTTCTTCAGCGGCAATTTTACGCTCAACCACCATCTGGGTCGCGATACCCGCGTGGTCAGTCCCCGCCTGCCACAGGGTGTTTTTACCCTGCATGCGCTGGTATCGGATCATGGTGTCCATGATGGTCTGCTGGAAAGCATGTCCCATATGCAAACTGCCGGTGACGTTCGGCGGCGGGATCATGATGCAGAAGGACTCTTTGCTTTCGTCGCCGTTAGGCTTGAAATAGCCCTGCTGTTCCCAGTGCTCGTAAAGCGGCTGTTCGATATCGCGTGGGTTATATGTCTTTTCCATTATTTCCAGGTTGCCGTATTCAGGTTAAAACCAGCCAGGCGATACGCTTTATAGCGTTCGCGCGCCAGTTGTTTCAAAGATTCTTCGTAAGGGACAAAGTCTACCACTTCTGTGAAAGCGGTGGCAAAATCTGCAAAGTCTGCCCGCAGGCTAATGAGAATATCGCGCGCGCTGCTGTTGCGCTTTTGTGGCCAGGCGATCTCGACCGGGGCGCCACCGCGCGGACCTTCGCCCGACAGGTTATGCGGGACAAAACTCTCCGGTGGGCGGGCCCACAGGGCTTCATCAAGGCGAATCGCCTGCTGTTCATCTTCACAGGCAATCAGAACGCGTTTACCTGCGCGCCAACGTTCTGCGGCAATGTCACACACCAGCTGTTCGACGGCGCTGAGGCCATCCTGATGGGTGTCGTTGTCCAGAAGGTAGAACGTTGCATTCTTCATATATGGGGCTTCTTGTCGTGGATTTAAATGCAAAGCCGGGTGGCGCTACGCTTACCCGGCCTACGGTTGAGCGACGTTGTCGGCCGGGTAAGGCGAAGCCGCTACCCGGCGTTTTACATCACTCGTCGCCGTTAAAACCCGCACGATTGAGCAGGAACTGCGACAGCAGCGCCACCGGACGACCGGTGGCGCCTTTGGCTTTACCGGAGCGCCATGCGGTACCCGCGATATCCAGGTGTGCCCAGTTATACTTGCGGGTGAAGCGTGCCAGGAAGCAGCCCGCGGTGATAGCCCCGCCAGGACGACCGCCGATGTTCGCCATATCCGCAAAGTTAGACTCCAGCTGTTCCTGGTACTCGTCACCCAGCGGCAGACGCCATGCGCGATCGCCAGCCTGTTCAGATGCCCCGATAAGCTCGTGCGCCAGCGGATTGTGGTTCGACATCAGTCCGGTGATGTGGTGGCCCAGTGCAATCACGCAGGCACCCGTCAATGTGGCGACGTCAATCACCGCTTCAGGCTCGAAGCGCTCAACGTAGGTCAGCACGTCGCACAGCACCAGACGGCCTTCGGCATCGGTGTTCAGCACTTCAACGGTCTGGCCTGACATCGTGGTCAGCACGTCACCCGGACGATAGGCGCGTCCGCCAGGCATGTTTTCGCAGCCTGCCAGAACGCCGATCACGTTAATGGGCAGCTGAAGCTCCGCGACCATGCGCATCACGCCGTAAACCGCCGCCGCGCCGCACATGTCGTACTTCATCTCATCCATGCCTTCGGCAGGCTTGATGGAGATGCCGCCGGAGTCGAAGGTCAGGCCTTTACCGACGAGCACGACAGGGCGCGCATCTTCGGACGGGTTGCCCTTGTATTCGATGACCGACATTAAGGATTCGTTCTGCGAGCCGTTGCCGACCGCCAGATAGGAGTGCATCCCCAGCTCTTTCATCTGCTGTTCACCGATGACGCGAGTGATGACGTTTTTGCTGTAGGAGTCTGCCAGCTGGCGCGCCTGAGAGGCCAGATAGGCAGCGTTACAGATGTTCGGCGGCATGTTGCCGAGGTCTTTCGCCGCTTTAATACCGGCGGCAATCGCCAGACCATGCTGAATAGCGCGTTCGCCGCTGGTCAGTTCGCGACGGGTTGGCACATTGAAGACCATTTTACGCAGCGGACGACGCGGCTCGCTTTTATTGGTCTTCAGCTGATCGAAGCTGTACAGGCTCTCTTTTGCGGTTTCGACCGCCTGACGGACTTTCCAGTAAGTGTTACGGCCTTTAACGTGCAGCTCGGTCAGAAAGCAGACGGCTTCCATTGAACCGGTATCATTCAGCGTATTAATGGTTTTCTGAATGACCTGCTTATACTGACGCTCGTCCAGCTCGCGCTCTTTGCCGCAGCCAATCAGTAGAATACGCTCTGACAGGACGTTTGGAACATGGTGCAGTAACAGCGTCTGCCCAGGTTTGCCTTCCAGTTCGCCACGGCGCAGCAGGGCGCTGATATAGCCGTCACTGATTTTATCGAGTTGCTCGGCGATCGGGGAGAGTCGGCGTGGTTCAAAGACGCCCACAACGATGCAGGCACTCCGCTGTTTCTCCGGGCTACCGCTTTTTACACTGAACTCCATGCACTACGCTCCTGAATCTTAAAGACAACAGCGGCTGCTACGGATAGAATTGAAACCTTTCGTAACTCATGTCCGCTGTTGTGGTGACTTCGTGTTAATCTTACGTTACTACGGTTTCGACACGTCAGAAAAAGTCCTGAAGCGTGAATCCGCCGGATGTTTTAATCTTAGCGATGATTTCGACGACTCAAGAGAATAAATGACGTTTAAGCCATGAAACAAGCGATTTTCCAGCAAAGAGACGGGTTTTTACGGGCGTATTTAAAGTGATAATCATAAGATATCTGGTGCGGGAGACGCTCAAAAGCCAACTGGCGATCCTCTTCATCCTGCTGCTGATTTTTTTCTGTCAGAAGCTGGTTAAGATCCTCGGTGCGGCCGTTGACGGCGAAATTCCAACGAATCTGGTGCTTTCCCTGCTTGGTTTAGGGATCCCGGAAATGGCGCAGCTGATCCTGCCGCTGAGTCTTTTCCTCGGCCTGCTCATGACGCTCGGCAAGCTGTACACCGAGAGTGAAATCACGGTGATGCATGCCTGTGGCCTGAGCAAAGCCGTACTGGTGAAAGCGGCGATGATACTGGCGCTGTTCACGGGGATCGTGGCGGCAGTGAATGTGATGTGGGCGGGCCCCATGTCTTCTCGTCATCAGGACGAAGTGCTGGCCGAAGCGAAAGCGAACCCCGGCATGGCGGCGTTAGCGCAGGGGCAGTTCCAGCAGGCGACCGACGGTAACTCTGTGCTGTTCATTGAGAGCGTTGACGGCAGTAAATTCAACGATGTATTCCTGGCCCAGCTGCGACCTAAAGGTAACGCGCGTCCATCCGTCGTGGTGGCAGATTCCGGTCAGCTGGCGCAGAGTAAAGATGGTTCGCAGATTGTCACGCTGAATAAAGGCACTCGCTTTGAAGGCACCGCGATGCTGCGCGACTTCCGTATTACGGATTTCCAGAACTATCAGGCTATTATCGGCCATCAGGCGGTGGCGCTCGATCCGACGGATACCGAGCAAATGGATATGCGTACATTGTGGAACACCGACACCGACAGAGCGCGTGCGGAGTTCCACTGGCGTATTACGCTCGTATTCACCGTGTTTATGATGGCACTGATTGTGGTTCCGCTGAGCGTGGTGAACCCGCGTCAGGGGCGCGTGCTCTCTATGCTGCCAGCGATGCTGCTTTACCTGATCTATTTCCTGCTGCAAACCTCTATTCGCTCTAACGGCGCGAAGGGTAAGCTGGATCCTATGGTCTGGACGTGGTTCGTTAACAGCTTGTACATCTTACTGGCGCTGGGATTAAACCTGTGGGATACGGTGCCAGTGCGCCGCATACGTGCCCGGTTTTCGCGTAAAGGAGCCATCTAATGCAGGCGTTTGGCGTTCTTGACCGCTATATCGGTAAAACCATTTTTACCACCATCATGATGACGTTGTTCATGCTGGTGTCGCTCTCCGGCATTATCAAATTTGTCGACCAGCTGAAAAAAGCCGGGCAGGGCAGTTATGACGCGCTGGGCGCGGGGATGTACACCCTGCTCAGCGTGCCAAAAGATGTGCAGATCTTCTTCCCAATGGCGGCCCTGCTGGGGGCACTCCTCGGGCTAGGCATGCTGGCACAGCGCAGCGAGCTGGTGGTGATGCAGGCCTCAGGCTTTACCCGTATGCAGGTTGCGCTGTCGGTAATGAAAACCGCTATCCCGCTGGTGCTGTTGACCATGGCGATTGGTGAGTGGGTGGCACCGCAGGGCGAGCAGATGGCGCGTAACTATCGTGCTCAGGCGATGTACGGTGGTTCACTACTCTCGACGCAGCAAGGGCTGTGGGCGAAAGATGGTAAAAACTTCGTCTACATCGAACGGGTAAAAGGCGATGATGAACTGGGCGGCGTGAGCATCTACGCCTTCAATGACCAGCGCCGCCTGGAGTCAGTACGACATGCCTCTTCGGCAAAGTTTGACCCCGAACATAAGCAGTGGCGTTTGTCGCAGGTGGATGAATCTGACCTGACCGATCCAAAACAGATCACCGGTTCGCAGACCGTCAGCGGCACGTGGAAGACCAACCTCACGCCGGATAAACTCGGCGTCGTGGCGCTGGATCCTGATGCGCTCTCTATCAGCGGCTTACACAACTATGTGAAGTACCTGAAGGCGAGCGGGCAGGATGCCGGACGTTATCAGCTCAACATGTGGAGCAAGATCTTCCAGCCGATGTCCGTGGCGGTAATGATGCTGATGGCGCTGTCGTTTATCTTCGGTCCGCTGCGTAGCGTACCGATGGGCGTGCGCGTGGTGACGGGGATCAGCTTCGGCTTTGTCTTCTACGTTCTCGATCAAATCTTCGGACCGCTGACGCTGGTGTACGGTATCCCGCCGATTATTGGCGCGCTGCTACCGAGTGCCAGTTTCTTCCTGATCAGCCTCTGGCTGCTTTTGAAACGCTCCTGACAGACCTCTCCTCGCTTCCGGTTGACCGGGAGCGAGGCTAATCTCCTGTTTCACCCCGCACTTTTTCTCACAACCTTCCACGTCCTGCCCCGAATTTGAGTATTATTGAGCGATAAAGTCGTGAAGGGATCCTCTATGAAGCAAATTCGAATGCTTGCCCAGTATTACGTCGACCTGATGATGAAGCTTGGGCTGGTGCGTTTCTCCATGCTGCTGGCGCTGGCGCTGGTCGTTCTGGCCATTGTCGTGCAAATGGCCGTCACCATGGTTCTGCATGGCCAGGTCGAGAGTATCGACGTCATCCGCTCTATCTTCTTTGGCTTGCTTATTACCCCCTGGGCCGTCTATTTCCTTTCCGTCGTGGTTGAACAGCTTGAGGAGTCTCGTCAGCGCTTGTCAAAACTGGTGGATAAACTGGAGGAGATGCGCGAGCGCGATCTGAAACTCAACGTTCAGCTTAAAGACAATATTGCGCAGCTGAATCAGGAAATTTCAGATCGTGAGAAGGCGGAGGCGGAGCGTCAGGCCACGCTGGAACAGCTGAAAGTTGAAATGAAAGAGCGCGAGGTGACGCAGATCCAGCTTGAGCAGCAATCCTCTTTCCTGCGTTCGTTCCTGGATGCTTCGCCGGATCTGGTGTTCTACCGCAACGAAGATAAAGAGTTTTCCGGCTGTAACCGGGCGATGGAACTCCTGACCGGAAAAAGCGAGAAGCAGTTGATTCATCTGAAGCCGCAGGACGTTTACTCTGAGGAGGCGGCCGCCAAGGTCATGGAAACGGACGAAAAAGTGTTCCGCCATAACGTCTCGCTGACCTACGAGCAGTGGCTGGATTATCCGGATGGCCGCAAAGCCTGCTTTGAGATCCGTAAAGTGCCCTATTATGACCGCGTAGGGAAACGCCACGGCCTGATGGGCTTCGGCCGCGATATCACCGAGCGTAAGCGCTATCAGGATGCCCTGGAGCGCGCCAGCCGCGATAAAACCACCTTTATCTCCACCATTAGCCACGAACTGCGTACGCCGCTCAATGGCATTGTGGGGCTGAGCCGTATTCTGCTGGATACCGATCTCACTGCAGAGCAGGAAAAGTACCTGAAAACAATTCATGTCTCGGCGGTTACGCTGGGTAATATCTTCAACGATATTATCGATATGGATAAGATGGAACGCCGTAAGGTTCAGCTTGATAACCAGCCGATTGATTTCACCAGTTTCCTTGCCGATCTGGAAAATCTGTCTGGTCTTCAGGCGCAGCAGAAAGGGCTGAGGTTCGTCATGGAGCCCACCCTGCCGCTGCCGCATAAAGTGGTTACCGACGGTACGCGGTTGCGCCAGATCCTGTGGAACCTGATCAGCAACGCGGTGAAATTTACCCAGAAAGGGCAGGTGGCGGTGCGTATCCGCTATGACGCAGGCGACATGCTGCACTTCGAGGTGGAGGACTCCGGGATCGGTATTCCACAGGAAGAGCAGGACAAAATTTTCGCGATGTACTACCAGGTGAAGGACAGCAACGGCGGAAAACCTGCCACCGGGACCGGTATTGGCCTGGCGGTGTCTAAACGGCTGGCGAAGAGCATGGGCGGTGATATTACCGTTGCCAGCCAGCCGGGCAAAGGATCAACCTTTACGCTGACGGTGCATGCGCCAGCGGTGGCGGAAGAAGTTGAGGATACCTTTGAAAACGACGATATGCCGCTGCCAGCCCTGCACGTCCTGCTGGTGGAAGATATTGAGCTGAACGTCATTGTGGCGCGCTCTGTGCTGGAAAAACTGGGCAACAGCGTGGATGTGGCAATGACCGGTAAAGCCGCGCTGGAGATGTTTACACCGGGCGAATATGACCTCGTTCTGCTGGATATCCAGTTGCCGGATATGACCGGGCTGGATATTTCGCGTGAACTGACGCGTCAGTACGCGGCTGACGAACTGCCGCCGCTGGTGGCGCTAACGGCAAACGTACTGAAAGACAAAAAAGAGTATCTCGACGCCGGTATGGACGATGTACTCAGCAAGCCGCTGGCGGTGCCTGCTCTGACCGCCATGATCAAGAAGTTCTGGGATACCCGTGATGAAGAGGAGAGCACCATGACGTCTGTTGATAGCGCAAAAGCCCAAACGATACTCGATACCGCGATGCTGGAACAGTACATTGACCTGGTCGGCCCGAAACTGATTACCGACGGTCTGGCTGTGTTTGAAAAAATGATGCCGGGCTATCTGAGCGTGCTGGAGTCAAACCTGACGGCACGGGACCAGAAGGGCATCGTGGAAGAAGGGCATAAAATCAAAGGGGCCGCCGGCTCGGTCGGGTTACGCCACCTGCAGCAGCTGGGCCAACAGATTCAGTCGCCTGATTTACCCGCCTGGGAAGATAACGTGGGTGATTGGGTTGAAGAGATGAAACAAGAGTGGCAGAACGATGTGGCGGTGCTTAAAGCCTGGGTGGACGCCAGAAAAAAATGACCCCGGTTTAACCGGGGTGCGCGAATACTGCGCCAACACCAGGGAAATCGTGGCTGCGCCTGTTTTTAAACGTTATTTTCGAATGGGCGCCGCCTGAAAAATTTAGGCCGCACGCAGATAAGATAGCAAATCTTAAATGGTTTGTTACATGAATCAGTGAAATGTGTGAAGCATAGCGTTTTAATCAAAATTATTAATGTGCTTCAGCAAGTTGCAAAGAAGGATCGTCAAGATGAAAAAAATGGGTGTCGTCCTGAGCGGATGCGGTGTTTATGATGGCTCAGAGATACATGAAGCCGTAATTACCCTACTGGCCCTGGCAAAACAGGGCGCAGAGGTGATGTGTTTTGCGCCAGATAAAAATCAGGCGGATGTCATTAACCATCTGACCGGCGAGCCAATGGCCGAAACCCGTAATGTGTTGATTGAAGCCGCGCGTATTGCCCGGGGAGAAATTCGTCCGCTGGCCCAGGCAAATGCTGCTGAACTGGATGCGCTCATTGTGCCGGGTGGCTTCGGTGCCGCGAAAAATCTCAGCACTTTTGCTGCTGAAGGCGCGGCTTGCAAGGTGGACGCGGATTTAAAAGCGCTGGCGCAGGCGATGCATGCGGCGGGTAAGCCGCTGGGCTTTATCTGCATTGCACCGGCCATGCTGCCAAACATTTTTGATTTCCCGTTACGGCTGACAATCGGGACCGATATCGATACTGCTGAGGTCATCGAGGAGATGGGGGGCGAACACGTTCCGTGCCCGGTCGACGACATTGTCGTGGATGAAGAGAACAAAATCGTCACCACGCCCGCGTACATGCTGGCGCAGAATATCGCGCAAGCGGCTGAGGGTATTGAAAAACTGGTAGCCCGGGTACTGGTGCTGACGGCATGAGCCGACAGTCTTCCGCAGGAAAATGGGTGAAATACCTTCTTTTGCGCATCGTACTCGTGCTGGCGGTGTTCTGGGGAGGCGGACTGGCCGTGTTCAGCATTTTGCCAGTACCGTTTTCAGCCGTTATGGTTGAGCGTCAGCTCAGCGCGTGGTTCTCCGGTGATTTTGGCTATGTCGCGCATTCTGACTGGGTGAGTACGGACGAGATCTCACCGTGGATGGGGCTGGCAGTCATCGCGGCGGAAGATCAGAAGTTCCCGGAGCACTGGGGGTTCGATGTGGCCGCGATTGAAAAGGCGCTTGCCCATAACGAACGCCATGAAAATCGCGTGCGCGGTGCGTCTACCCTGTCGCAACAGACGGCAAAAAATCTTTTCCTGTGGGATGGCCGAAGCTGGGTGCGAAAAGGGCTGGAAGCGGGGCTGACCCTGGGAATGGAAACAGTCTGGAGCAAAAAGCGCATTCTGACCGTCTATCTCAATATTGCCGAGTTTGGGGAGGGGGTATTTGGTGTCGAAGCTGCATCACAACGCTATTTTAATAAACCTGCCAGCAGGCTAAGCATGTCGGAGGCCGCGCTGTTAGCCGCTGTACTGCCTAATCCTCTTCGCTTTAAGGCCAGTGCCCCATCAGGCTACGTGCGAAGCCGTCAGGCGTGGATCATGCGCCAGATGCGTCAGTTGGGAGGGGAAGGGTTTATGGAGAACAATAAACTCATGTAGGGCGGGTAAGCGCAGCGCCACCCGCCAGAATGGCAGACCTAATCTTCGTCAAACCCGGCATTAAACAGCGCAATCACCGCCGCCAGCGCTTCCTCTTCCTGAGGGCCGGTGGCTTCGACCTCAATCTGGCGCCCTTTGGCAGAATCCAGCATCAGCAGGGCGATAACGCTGTTCGCTTCCGCTTCGGTGCCTTCATCATTGCGCAACAGAACTTCTGCATCAAAACCCTGCATCAGCTCAAACAGTTTCATCGCCGGGCGTGCGTGCATTCCCAGCTTGTTGGTGATCTCAACGGTTTGTTTTACGGTCATGTTTTACGTTTTTCCAGCGTGCGATGACGGGACTGAACGTTCTTGCCGCGCGAGCGGAAATAGTCGGCCAGCTGTTCGGCAATGTAGACCGAACGATGTTTACCGCCGGTACAGCCAATCGCCACCGTCAGGTAGCTACGATTGTTTGTCTCCAGCATAGGTAACCATAGCTCAAGGTAGCTTCGCGTCTGGTAGATAAAATTGTGAACTTCTGTGTGCCTGTCGAGGAACGCCGCTACGGGTTTATCCAGGCCGGTCATAGGACGCAGTTTAGGATCCCAGTGCGGGTTCGGCAGGAAGCGCACGTCGAAAACATAGTCCGCATCAATCGGAATACCGTGCTTAAAGCCAAAGGATTCGAACACCATCGTCAGTTCGCGCTCGCGTTTGCCCAGCAGGCGGGTACGCAGCATTTCCGCCAGTTCATGAACGGACATCTCTGAGGTATCGACAATCAGGTCGGCGCGTGAACGCAGCGGTTCCAGCAGATCGCTCTCTTCGTCGATGGCGCTTTCCAGCGAGAGATTTTTACTGGAAAGCGGGTGCAAACGCCGGGTATCGCTGTAGCGGCGGATCAGGGTATTGCGATCGGCATCGAGAAACAGCAGCTGAGGCGAGAATGCGTCAGGCAGGTTACTCATTGCCTGCTCGAAGATTTCAGGCGACTCGGGCATGTTACGAACGTCGATACTGACGGCAGCAGAGGTTTGTCTCTCCGCCAGGGTACGCGCCAGATCGGGCAATAACACCACCGGCAGGTTATCTACGCAGTAAAAACCCATGTCTTCCAGCGCGCGCAGGGCAACGGATTTCCCCGACCCTGAACGACCGCTGACAATCATCAGCACCATGTTCCGTTTCTCCTCAGGACAACAGATGTGAAGGCCATCTCCTGGTTACGCGTCATCCTGATTGCCTTCTGCTTCAGTGATAATCTGATAAAGCTCTTCATCACTTTGGGCTGAGCGCAGTCGACGGCAGATGGTTTTATCGGCCAGACGTTTAGCGACCAGCGAAAGCGTGTGTAGATGGGTTTTGGTCTGGTCGGCAGGAACCAGCAGCGCGAAGAGGAGATCGACGGGCTGATTATCAATGGCATCAAAGGCAATTGGCGTTTCCAGTTGCACAAACACACTGACGGCACGCAGGGTGTCCTCTTCCAGTTTGCCGTGCGGGATCGCGATGCCGTTGCCGATACCGGTACTGCCCATCTTTTCACGGGTCAGGATCGCTTCGAACACCACCTGCGGCGGCAGGCCCAGCTGTTTTGCAGCCAGTTCACTGATGATCTCCAGCGCACGTTTTTTGCTCTGGCAGTGAACGGCACTGCGGGTACATTCCTGGTTAAGGACATTGCTCAGTTGAAGAGCGGAATCGTTGTTCATCATAATTTCACCTAAGCGCTAACTGTACAAATGGCCTGTTGTTTTTCACAACAGGCCGTCCTGCACCCGTTAACTGCCCGGACAATTAGTGTTGTTTCAGTTTATCTTTATGTTTATTGAGCTGTCGCGCAAGCTTATCAATCAAGCCGTCGATAGCAGCGTACATGTCTTGCCCTTCCGCACTGGCATGGAGTTCACCCCCGTTTACATGCAGGGTCGCATCCGAGATATGAGTCACTTTCTCCACTTTCAACACAACGTAGACCTGGTTGATCCTTTCGAAATACTGCTCGAGTTTCGCGAACTTAGCGTTCACAAAATCACGTAAGGCCTCAGTAATCTCGACATTGTGTCCTGTGATATTGAGCTGCATAGTGTCTTCCTTATCGGTTGTGTCAGACCAGTTGTTTACGCTGGTTTGACGGCGGAATGGATAAAGACTCTCGATACTTCGCAACAGTACGACGTGCCACCATAATACCCTGATCGGACAGCATGGTGGTTAACTTACTGTCACTCAGTGGCTTCGCGGGGTTCTCCGCGGCGATCAACTTCTTCACCAGTGCGCGAATCGCCGTTGACGACGCTTCGCCGCCGCCCTCGGTACTCACGTGGCTGGAGAAGAAATACTTAAGCTCAAAAATACCGCGCGGACTGTGCAGATACTTCTGCGTGGTGACGCGGGAAATGGTTGATTCATGCATCTCGACGGCCTGAGCGATATCCGCCAGTACCATCGGTTTCATATATTCTTCGCCCTGCTCAAAGAATGCCTGCTGCTGTTCGACGATACAGCGGCTCACGCGAAGCAGGGTATCATTTCGGCTCTCCAGACTCTTGATCAACCATCGCGCTTCCTGAAGGTTGCTACGAATATATTGATTATCGGCGTCGTTGCGCGCGCTGGTGCACATGGAGGCGTACTGCTGGTTGATTTGCAGGCGAGGGATGCTGTCAGAGTTCAGTTCAACGACCCAGCGGTCGTTATGTTTTCTGACCAGCACGTCCGGGATCACGTACTCGGGTTCACTGGTCTGGATCGACTGACCAGGCCGCGGATCGAGCGACTGAATCAGATTCACCGCCTCTTTCAGCACCTCTTCTTTGAGGCGCGTAACGCGCATCAGGCTACGAAAGTCGTGGTTAGCGAGAAGATCCAGATGATCGCTGATGATTAAGCGTGCTTCGTCGAGCCATGGCGTCTCTTTGCTGAACTGAGAAAGCTGGATCAGCAGGCAGTCGCGCAGATCTTTCGCTGCCACGCCTACGGGATCGAAACGCTGAATACGTTTCAGAACGGCTTCAATCTCTTCCAGCTCAATCTCTTCATCGCCCATGCTCTCCAGAATGTCGTCCAGCGTGACGGTCAGATAGCCGGTGTCATCAACGGCGTCGACAATGGAGGTGGCAATGGCACGATCGGTATCGGAGAACGGGGTCAGCTCCACCTGCCACATCAGGTAATCCTGCAGCGACTGGGTGGTTTCGCCCTGATAAACCGGCAGCTCATCGTCCTGGTAGTCTGCACGCGTACCGGAAGGGGTGCCGGCGGTATAAATTTCATCCCAGCTGGCATCCAGAGGAAGCTCGTCCGGCATCTCTTTTTGTTCGAGTGCATCTGCGGTATCGAGCGATTCTGTATCCTGGGACTGCTGTGTATCTACCTCATCATGAAGATCGGCTTGCTCCAGCAGGGGATTGCTGTCCAGCGCTTGCTGGAGCTCCTGCTGGAGTTCTAAGGTGGACAGTTGCAACAGACGAATTGCCTGCTGTAACTGCGGCGTCATCGCCAGTTGTTGGCTGAGCCTTAATTGCAAACCTTGCTTCATGTTCAGAGCATTTTTCTCCGGTTCGGCGTTACGTTACCTCTACCCTATCAGAGTCTGAAGTCTTCCCCAAGATAGACGCGCTTAACATGATCGTTTTCGAGGATCTGCTGCGGCGTACCGTGGGCGATCAGATTGCCCTGGCTCACAATGTACGCGCGCTCACAGACGGCAAGCGTTTCACGCACGTTGTGGTCGGTGATCAGCACGCCAAGCCCGCTGTCACGCAGATGCTCAATGATACGTTTAATGTCGATGACGGAGATTGGGTCAACACCGGCAAACGGTTCATCCAGAAGGATAAATTTAGGGTTTGCAGCCAGCGCGCGCGCAATCTCAACACGACGGCGTTCACCGCCGGACAATGCCTGACCCAGGCTGTCGCGCAGGTGCTCGATGTGAAACTCTTCCATCAGCTCGTTGGCGCGATCCTGACGCTGTTCGCTGGTCAGGTCGTCACGAATTTGCAGAACCGCCATCAGGTTATCAAAGACGCTCAGGCGGCGGAAAATAGAGGCTTCCTGCGGCAGATAGCCGATGCCACGACGCGCGCGCGCGTGCAGTGGCAGCAGGCTGATGTCTTCATCATCGATGATGATGTTGCCGGCATCACGCGGGACAATGCCAACCACCATGTAGAAGGTGGTGGTTTTACCCGCACCGTTAGGGCCAAGCAGGCCCACAATTTCGCCGGAGTTGACGGTCAGACTGACATCTTCTACGACACGGCGGCCCTTATAGGCCTTCGCGAGATTTTTTGCAGTTAATGTTGCCATAACGAATTAGTTACTCTTCTTCTGTGCCGGGGCCTGACCCTTGCCTTTATCCTGCAGCTGAGACGGAACCAGCACGGTGGTTACGCGTTTGCCTTTCTCGCTGGAGGCCTGCATTTTTTGCTCTTTCACCAGATAGGTGATCTTGTCGCCGGTAATGTTGCTGTCCAGCTGTTCCAGATACGCGTTTCCGGTCAGGATAACCAGGTCTTTCGCCAGCTCATAGTGCATATGCGAGGCGCGGCCTTTCACCGGCTTGCCGTTGTCCTGCATCTGGTAGAAGGTGGCCGGGTTGCCGTAACCATCAATGATCTCTTTGCCCTGCTCGCCACCCGGACGGGTAACGACCACTTTATCAGCGTTAATTTTGATGGTGCCCTGCGTCATCACGACGTTACCCGTGAAGGTGACGACGTTACCCTGCATATCGAGGGACTGAGTGTCAGACTCGATGTGGATCGGCTGGTCGGTATCGCCCGTTACAGCAAGCGCGGGGAGACTGGCCGCCAGCATCGCGCTGGCGATAATTACTTTAAGGCTGAGTTTGTTTGTTTTGAATTTCATAGGAGGTTCTAACCTTTTCAATCAGCTCGGCGTTCTTGCTGCGTAAGTTCCCGCGCATTCTTAAACCGCTGGAATTAAATGTTGTGCCATACAGTGTGACCAGATCCTGCGAGGTCACGTCCTGGGTTACCAGGTTGATCTGGGCATTATCGGTCGTAATTTTCCGCAGTTGCGAGTCAGCGGTCAGGGCGTTGACTTCAACGTGGCCATACAGATAAAGCATACGGTCATTTGTCAGTTTGGCCCGATCTGACTTAATTGACCACGTCGGCACTTTGTCTTTATCGAATGTGGTCATGACGGGTTGGGTAAACCACGAAACGCCCTCATCGGAAAAATATTCCACATGCTGGGCAACCAGGCGATAGTTCAGCGCACCTTCCGGGCTATAGACCACGGTGTCGCTGTGATCGCTTTTGTAGGTTGGATCGTTATTGTTGATCACTTCCTTTTGCGTATCGTCGCGATCGGCCAGGTTCACGCCAATCAATACCAGTGCGACAAGCGAAAGCAGAATGATAACCCAACGTCTGGTTTTACTCATATTGATTGCCCTTTGGCCTCATCAAGCTTGCCCTGCGCCAGCAGAAGCAGGTCGCAGACTTCACGTACGGCACCGCGGCCACCGTTGATGTGGGTAACGTAGTCAGCGCGTGGGAGCAGCAGCGGGTGAGCGTCAGCAACCGCAATGCTGAGACCGACTTCAGCCATCACTGGCCAGTCAATCAAATCGTCCCCGACATAGGCCACGTTTTCCGGCGCGATCGCCAGTTTACCCAGTAAATCGTTGAACGCTGCCATTTTATCGGATTGCCCCTGATACAGATGGGTAATCCCTAAGGTTTCACAGCGGTCTTCTACCAGTTTAGCTTTCCGCCCGGTGATGATAGCCACCTCGATACCCGAGGTGAGCGCGCAGCGAATTCCGTAGCCATCGCGGACGTTAAACGCTTTCAGCTCTTCGCCATGATTGCCCATGTAAATCAGGCCATCGGAGAGTACGCCATCGACATCAAGGATGAGCAGACGAATATTTTCCGCCTTTGCCATCATCTGGGTACTAACCGGTCCATAACAGGTTGCAAGGGATGCACCCGCATTACTCATTGTCTTATCCTTCATTACACTACGCCTGCGCGCAGCAGATCATGCATATGTACCACACCCAGCAACTGGTCGCCATCGGCAACCATAACGGAGGTGATATGGCGGGACTGCATCAGGTTCAGCACATCCACGGCCAGCGTACCCGGACGCACGCGAATCCCGCCGGGCGTCATCACATCGGCAATGCCAAGTGTACGGACATCTACACCCATGTCGAACACGCGACGCAGGTCGCCATCGGTGAAGATCCCCTGAATTTTCATCAGGTCGTCACACACGACCGTCATGCCCAGATTCTTGCGGGTGATTTCCAGCAGCGCATCACGCAGGGAGGCCTCTTTACTGACGTGAGGGATCTCATCCCCGGTGTGCATAATGTCGTTTACCCGAAGCAGCAGCTTGCGCCCCAGCGCGCCACCCGGGTGGGAAAGCGCGAAGTCCTCCGGCGTAAAACCACGCGCTTCCAGCAACGCAACGGCAAGTGCATCGCCCATGACCAGGGCCGCGGTGGTACTGGACGTTGGCGCCAGACCGAGAGGACAGGCTTCTTTGGGTACTTTTACGCACAGGTGAATATCGGCTGCACGCGCCATGCTGCTTTCCGGGCGGCTGGTCATGCAAATCAGCGGCACCTGCAGACGCTTCAGTACCGGGATTAGCGCCAGGATTTCATTGGATTCACCGGAGTTGGACAGCGCGATGACAACATCCTGCGGCGTGACCATCCCCAGGTCGCCGTGTGCGGCTTCTCCCGGGTGGACAAAGAAGGAGGAGGTTCCGGTGCTGGCAAAGGTTGCCGCCATTTTGCGGCCAATATGACCGGATTTGCCCATCCCCATCACCACGACTTTACCGGCACAGTAAAACATCTTCTCACAGGCCAGACTAAAATCCTGATTAATGTACTGATCTAACTGCGCCAGACCTTCACGTTCAATCTCCAGAACGTCTTTGCCTGCTTTCTGAAAGTCAAAACCCGGCTGCAATTCTATTTGCGACATAATGCGTTTCCGTTTACCCAGAGAGAAGAGGCGAGAGCCAGTACAGCATCGCCATCCATACGATAAATCCACCTGTCAGCAGCGCACCTGCGCCTTTGCCGATCTGTCGTTGCCGCCGCCAGCAGAGCAGGGCGAATATCACGCTGACCAACAACATCACTCCGTAATCGCGAGAGAATGCCAGAGGGTTGAAGGGCCCTGGCGTAATCAGGGCCGGCAGACCCATCACAATCGCGATATTAAATATGTTGGAACCGATGATATTACCAATGGCAATGTCATCTTCCCCTTTACGTGCCCCCGCAATGGCGGTGGCCAGCTCCGGCAGGCTGGTGCCGATAGCAATCACCGTCAGGCCAATCGTCAGTTCACTCATGGCGAAAAAGTTCGCCAGCACCGTCGCGTTATCCACGACCATGCGCGTTGCCATCGGCATAATAATCAGCGCGACGCCAAGCCAGAGCAGGGCGACCGGTAGCGTACCTTCGCGCGGGAGTTCGGCGACCTGCTCACGCGTGAGGCTGTCATGACCCAGTTTCTCAGCCTGGCGGGCGATTTTAACACTATACAGCAGCCAAATGACGGCCAGCGCCAGCAGGAAAATGCCGTCGCTGTAGCTTAGTACGCCATCATAAAATACGCAGCCTGCCAGCAGACTTACGATTAACATTAGCGGCAATTCCCGGCGCAGAACATCAGAATGCACGCGAAATGGATGGAGCAGCGCCGCCAGGCCCAGGATCAGTAAGATGTTGACGATGTTAGAGCCAATCGCGGTGCCAATTGCAAGGTCTAACTGACCGTGCAACGATGCCGAGACAGAGACGATGATTTCAGGAAGCGACGTGCCAACACTGACAACGGTCATCCCGATGACAACCGGCGGTACGCCCGTCAGGCGACACAGGATTGATGCAGCAAACACTAAACGGTCAGCACTGTAGACCACCAAAAGTAAACCAATTATTAACAGTGCTGTTGCTAAAAGCATCAAAAGTCCTTTCTTCAGGTATACTTGTCGGTCCATCGCGCGGGAATGGCTGGACTGCATACGGTCTGAGGCGTAACGAATTCCTAATTTTGACTTTATGCGCCGGAAAAGTAAAACAAATGCCAGCTTTCGCTAACCTCAATGGCTAATATTCTGTAAAAATGCTGAGTTTAGGGCTGATTCAGGCTGCACGCTTAAACGTGAGCAGGGTAAGAAAGGAACCATAAATGAGCCAAACGATGGCGAATTTAGTCGATGTCCGCGGTGTGAGTTTCTCGCGTAGTAATCGATTGATATTCGATGATATTTCGTTGACCGTACCGCGTGGCAAAATTACCGCCATCATGGGGCCGTCCGGGATCGGTAAAACGACCCTTCTGCGCCTTATTGGTGGGCAGATACCACCTGATAGCGGTGAAATCCTCTTCGATGGCGAAAACATCCCGGAGATGTCGCGCTCGCGCCTGTATACTGTCCGCAAACGTATGAGTATGCTCTTTCAGTCGGGGGCGCTGTTCACCGACATGAACGTCTTTGATAACGTGGCTTATCCGCTGCGCGAACATACCAGCCTGCCGCCTGAACTGCTGAAAAGCACGGTGATGATGAAGCTTGAAGCTGTCGGTCTGCGGGGGGCTGCCAAACTGATGCCTTCAGAACTGTCTGGCGGGATGGCGCGACGTGCCGCACTGGCGCGAGCCATTGCATTAGAACCCGATTTAATCATGTTCGACGAACCGTTTGTCGGACAGGATCCCATCACGATGGGCGTGCTGGTGAAGCTTATCTCTGAACTGAACAGCGCGCTCGGCGTAACCTGTATTGTGGTGTCTCACGATGTACCGGAAGTGTTGAGCATTGCCGATTACGCCTATATCGTGGCGGACAAAAAGATCGTCGCACACGGCAGCGCCCAGGCGCTTCAGGAAAATTGCGATCCGCGCGTGCGGCAATTCCTCGATGGTATTGCTGACGGACCCGTACCGTTCCGCTACCCGGCGGGCGATTATCGTGACGATTTACTGGGATTAGGGAGTTAAGCCACTCATGCTGTTAAATGCGTTGGCCGCCCTTGGACACCGTGGCATAAAAACCATCAGGACGTTCGGGCGTGCCGGATTAATGTTATTCAACGCGCTGGTTGGCAAGCCGGAGTTTCGCAAGCACGCGCCTCTGCTGGTGCGGCAGCTTTATAATGTCGGTGTGCTGTCGATGCTCATCATCATTGTCTCCGGCCTGTTTATCGGTATGGTGCTGGGGCTGCAGGGCTACCTCGTTCTGACCACCTACAGTGCGGAAACCAGCCTCGGGATGCTGGTGGCGCTCTCACTGCTGCGTGAACTGGGGCCGGTTGTGGCGGCGCTGCTGTTCGCCGGTCGTGCAGGATCAGCACTCACGGCAGAAATTGGCCTGATGCGCGCCACCGAGCAACTCTCCAGCATGGAGATGATGGCGGTCGACCCGCTGCGTCGGGTCATCTCTCCGCGTTTCTGGGCGGGGGTGATCTCGTTACCGCTACTGACTATTCTGTTTGTCGCCGTGGGGATCTGGGGTGGTTCGCTGGTGGGGGTCCACTGGAAAGGCATTGATGCCGGTTTCTTCTGGTCCGCCATGCAGGATGCCATCGATCTGCGAATGGATCTGGTTAACTGCCTGATTAAAAGCGTGGTATTTGCCATTACGGTCACCTGGATCGCCTTGTTCAATGGTTATGATGCCATTCCGACGTCGGCGGGCATTAGCCGTGCAACTACACGTACTGTCGTACATTCGTCGCTGGCCGTACTGGGTCTGGATTTTGTGCTCACCGCACTGATGTTTGGGAATTGAGTTCATGCAAACGAGAAAAAATGAAATTTGGGTCGGCGTGTTTCTGCTGCTGGCGCTGCTGGCCGCACTGTTTATCTGTCTGCGAGCGGCGGATATCACCTCAGTGCGCACCGAGCCGACGTACCGTGTCTATGCCACCTTCGATAATATCGGCGGCCTGAAAGCGCGCTCACCGGTGCGTATTGGTGGCGTTGTTATTGGGCGTGTATCAGACATAACGCTTGATGAGAAAACGTATCTGCCGCGCGTTGCGATGGATATCGAAGAGCGTTACAACCACATTCCGGACACCAGCTCCCTGTCAATCCGTACTTCCGGCCTGCTGGGAGAGCAATACCTGGCACTCAACGTTGGCTTTGAAGACCCTGAGCTTGGAACGACTATCCTTAAAGACGGTAGCGTTATCCAGGATACGAAGTCCGCGATGGTGCTGGAAGATATGATTGGTCAGTTCCTTTACAACAGTAAAGGGGATGATAAAAAGTCTGACGATGCCCCTGCGCAGAGTGAAGACCATACCAACGCTGCGCCGACCCCAGGTGCGACGAATTAATTCAGGAGAAGTCATTCATGTTTAAACGACTGTTAATGGTTGCCATGCTGGTCATTGCTCCCCTGACTGCGGCTCATGCTGCGGATCAAAGCAACCCGTACAAACTGATGGACGAAGCTGCGAAGAAAACCTTCGACCGTCTCAAAAACGAACAGCCAAAAATTCGCGCGAATCCTGATTATCTGCGTGACGTGGTAGACCAGGAACTGCTGCCCTATGTGCAGATCAAATATGCTGGTGCGCTGGTGCTGGGACGTTATTACAAAGATGCGACGCCTGCGCAGCGTGAAGCCTACTTTGCTGCGTTCCGTGAATACCTGAAACAGGCGTATGGTCAGGCGCTGGCGATGTACCACGGCCAGACCTATCAGATTGCTCCCGAGCAGCCGCTGGGTGATGCCACCATTGTGCCTATCCGCGTGACGATCAACGATCCTAACGGCCGTCCACCGGTGCGCCTGGATTTCCAGTGGCGTAAAAACAGCCAGACCGGGCACTGGCAGGCCTATGACATGATTGCCGAAGGGGTAAGCATGATCACCACCAAACAGAACGAGTGGAGTGACCTGCTGCGCACCAAAGGTATTGATGGCCTGACCGCGCAACTGCAGTCTATTGCGCGTCAGAAAATTACTCTGGACGAGAAAAAGTAATGTCGCAGCAACTCAGCTGGTCGCGTGAAGGTGAGACGTTAAAGCTGTCCGGTGAACTTGATCAGGACCTGCTGAACCCACTGTGGGATAAACGCCACGACGCGATGCAGGGCGTGACGCTCATCGACTTAACCGACGTCACGCGGGTGGATACGGCAGGTGTTGCGCTGCTCGCCCATCTGGTCGCTGTGGGGAAAAAGCAGGGGACAAGCGTCAGGCTTCATGGCGCGAGCGATAATGTCGTTACCCTTGCCCAACTCTACAATTTGCCTCCGGACGTCCTGCCTCGTTAATATTTTCAGTGCGTTACTTCCGAAAGCCCTGACAGTTTCATCGTCGGGGCTTTTTGCTTGTTTAAGACGACGCCACTTTGCTCTAAGATGTTGGGCTTGTTTTCACTATCAGATGATTAAGAACCCATGGAAAATCATGAAATCCAGACAGTGCTGATGAATGCACTCTCCCTTCAGGAAGCCCACGTCACTGGCGATGGCAGTCACTTCCAGGTTATTGCTGTGGGTGAGATGTTCGACGGTATGAGCCGTGTGAAGAAACAGCAGGCTGTGTACGCGCCGCTGATGGAATATATTGCGGATAACCGCATCCACGCCCTGTCGATTAAAGCGTTCACCCCGCAAGAGTGGGCACGCGATCGCAAACTAAACGGTTTTTGAGCTGAGGGCGACAGGCCCGCAGCACGGTTGAATTTATAAGAGAGCACACAATGGATAAATTTCGTGTACAGGGGCCAACGCGTCTCCAGGGCGAAGTCACAATTTCTGGCGCGAAAAACGCCGCGCTGCCAATCCTCTTTGCTGCGCTGCTCGCGGAAGAGCCGGTAGAAATTCAGAACGTACCGAAGCTGAAAGATATCGACACCACCATGAAGCTGCTCACCCAGCTGGGCACGAAAGTTGAGCGTAACGGTTCCGTCTGGATCGATGCCAGCAACGTGAACAACTTCTCTGCGCCTTACGATCTGGTGAAAACCATGCGTGCATCCATCTGGGCGCTTGGCCCGCTGGTGGCTCGTTTTGGTCAGGGTCAGGTTTCACTGCCGGGCGGTTGCGCCATCGGTGCGCGTCCGGTTGATCTGCATATCTATGGTCTGGAGAAACTGGGCGCTGAGATCAAGCTGGAAGAAGGTTACGTTAAAGCCTCCGTCAACGGTCGTCTGAAAGGCGCGCACATTGTCATGGACAAAGTGAGCGTGGGCGCAACCGTCACCATCATGTCTGCGGCAACGCTGGCAGAAGGCACGACCATCATCGAAAACGCCGCGCGTGAACCAGAGATTGTGGATACTGCCAACTTCCTCGTGGCGCTGGGGGCGAAGATCTCCGGCCAGGGTACTGACCGTATCACCATCGAAGGCGTTGAGCGTCTGGGCGGCGGTGTGTATCGCGTTCTGCCCGACCGTATCGAAACCGGCACCTTCCTGGTGGCCGCAGCGATCTCTGGCGGTAAGATTGTTTGTCGCAACGCGCAGCCTGATACCCTGGATGCGGTGCTGGCGAAACTGCGTGATGCAGGCGCGGATATCGAAATCGGCGAAGACTGGATCAGCCTCGATATGCACGGTCAGCGTCCAAAAGCGGTCAATGTACGTACGGCGCCGCATCCGGCGTTCCCAACGGACATGCAGGCGCAGTTCACCCTGTTGAACCTGGTTGCCGAAGGGACAGGCTTCATCACAGAGACCATTTTCGAGAACCGCTTTATGCACGTACCGGAACTGATCCGTATGGGTGCGCATGCTGAGATCGAGAGCAATACCGTGATTTGCCACGGCGTGGAGAAACTGTCAGGTGCTCAGGTGATGGCAACCGATCTGCGTGCGTCTGCAAGCCTGGTGCTGGCGGGGTGTATTGCGGAAGGTACTACGGTGGTGGATCGTATTTACCACATCGATCGTGGTTATGAGCGTATCGAAGACAAACTGCGCGCGCTGGGTGCCAATATCGAGCGTGTGAAGGGCGAGTAATCGTTCCGGCAGCCCCCTGCCAGAGATGACCGGGGGGTTGCTGTTCCTGCTAAAAAGCGCGTTATTCCTGTGGTTCTTTCTTTAACTTTCTCTGGCGCATCATGCGCGTTCTGTCGATGAATTCATGGGTAATGGGATCGTGGTAGCGCGAGGGCCAGATCACCCACGGGTGCGTTTCCAGCGCCGTCGCGATAATTAATTCTCCCTTTGGCCAGGGGCGGGTCAGGGCGTTGGCCAGGGTGGAAGAACTCAGACCATGGCGGCGGGACTCTGCTGCCAGTGACGTCCCTCTTTTGCGCAGTGCCGCAATGATATCTGCCGTATGCCAGTCGATAAATTTCGTATCCATAACGCTGTCCTTAAGTGCGGATTCACCTACGCCGTTTCTTCTGAAACGACTGGCTTACTATACCCATTTCAAACTCTTGTTCTAAAAAGTTCGCGTTACTTGAAGGGATATTCAGAATAAGACATGCCTTTATTCATGCGGTCTCTAAACCGATGAATTTACATGAATACGGAATTTACTGGGGTGTTTTAGAACCTCCCCGCGATGGAAACGGGGAGGCGTGAAAGGATTAACGATCGCGTTGAACAGCGATGTGGGCAAGGCCAATAAGGGCATCACGCCACGGGCTGTCTGGAATAACCTGAAGGGCAGCGATGGCTTTATCAGCCTCTTCTTCGGCACGCTGACGCGTCCATTCCAGTGAACCGCAGATCGCCATAGTTTCCAGTACCGGTTCCAGAAGATGGCGACCATTTCCCTGTTCGATCGCCTCACGGATCATTTTCGCCTGATCTGCAGTTCCGTTGCGCATCGCATGGAGCAGCGGCAGGGTCGGTTTGCCTTCGTTCAGGTCATCGCCCACGTTTTTGCCGAGCGTTTCGCCGTCCGCACTGTAGTCCAGCAAATCATCAATTAGCTGGAAGGCTGTCCCCAGATAGCGACCATAGTCCTGGAGCCCTTTTTCCTGAGCCTCAGAACAGCCAGCCAGAATGCCGGAGCACTGCGCGGCCGCTTCAAACAGGCGTGCTGTTTTGCTGTAGATGACGCGCATGTAGTTTTCTTCAGTGATATCCGGATCGTTGACGTTCATCAGCTGCAGCACTTCGCCTTCAGCGATGACGTTTACGGCTTCTGACATCACTTCCAGCACTTTCAGCGAGCCCAGGCTGGTCATCATCTGGAAGGCGCGGGTATAGATAAAATCCCCGACCAGAACGCTGGCGGCATTACCGAAGGCGGCATTGGCCGTGGCCTTACCGCGACGCATATCGGATTCATCCACAACATCGTCATGCAGAAGCGTCGCTGTGTGAATAAATTCGATCAGTGCGGCGATCGTGACGTGGGCATTTCCCTGATAGCCAACGGCTCTGGCAGCCAGAATGGCAATCATCGGGCGAATGCGTTTACCGCCGCCGCTGACAATGTAATAGCCCAACTGATTGATCAACTGAACGTCAGAGTTGAGTTGCTCCAGGATTGCTGCATTCACACCCGCCATATCTTGCGCGGTTAACTCATTGATTTTTTCTAAATTCATCGCAAAAGCCGGGCTTTTCATCCTGTTGATCCCATCTTCAATGGGGTAACGAAGGGTTTCGGTTTATCAATAGTAGTGCTGATTGTACTGAAAAAACGGCTCAGATAAACGTTACCGTACGTGTTGTGTTTTTTTTCTTCATGTATTGATGGTAGCACTTGTCAAAGGCTCGCGTTTTGCGTAATATTCGCGCCCTATTGTGAATATTTATAGCGCACTCTGAATCATACGAGGATGTGCGCGGAAGCGGAGTTTATATGTACGCGGTTTTCCAAAGTGGTGGTAAACAACACCGAGTAAGCGAAGGTCAGACCGTTCGCCTGGAAAAGCTGGACATCGCAACTGGCGAATCTGTTGAGTTCGCAGAAGTTCTGATGATCGCAAACGGTGAAGAAGTCAAAATCGGCGTTCCTTTCGTTGATGGCGGCGTTATCAAAGCTGAAGTTGTTGCTCACGGTCGTGGCGAGAAAGTTAAAATCGTTAAGTTTCGTCGTCGTAAACACTACCGTAAGCAGCAGGGCCACCGTCAGTGGTTCACTGATGTGAAAATTACTGGCATCAGCGCCTAAGACCTGAGGAGAGATTTAAATGGCACATAAAAAGGCTGGCGGCTCCACACGTAACGGTCGCGATTCAGAAGCTAAACGCCTGGGCGTTAAGCGTTTCGGTGGCGAATCCGTTCTGGCGGGTAGCATCATTGTTCGTCAACGTGGTACCAAATTCCACGCTGGCAACAACGTAGGTTGCGGTCGTGACCACACTCTGTTTGCTAAAGCAGACGGTAAAGTGAAATTTGAAGTTAAAGGCCCGAACAACCGTAAATACATCAGCATCGTTGCTGAGTAAGGTTTTCTCGGTCCGGTAACGGATTAAAGCCCCGCAACGTGTTGCGGGGCTTTTTACATTGGAAACCCGGAAAATTTTCTGTAGGGAAAACGGGCATGAAGCAGCAGGCCGGCATTGGTATTCTTTTGGCGCTCACGACCGCAATGTGCTGGGGTGCGCTGCCAATTGCAATGAAGCAAGTACTGGAAGTGATGGAGCCGCCTACGGTGGTCTTTTATCGCTTTCTGATGGCAAGCATCGGCCTCGGCGCCATTCTGGCTATCAAAGGTAAGCTTCCGCCTTTGCGACTTTTCCGCAAACCGCGCTGGCTGGTGCTGCTGGCTATCGCGACGGGCGGTCTGTTTGGTAACTTCATCCTGTTCAGCTCTTCTCTGCAGTATCTTAGCCCTACAGCGTCACAGGTGATTGGTCAGCTTTCACCTGTGGGCATGATGGTCGCCAGCGTGTTTATCCTCAAGGAGAAGATGCGTGGGACGCAGATTATCGGGGCGAGCATGTTGCTGTGTGGTCTGGTGATGTTCTTTAACACCAGCCTGATCGAAATTTTTACCCGCCTGACGGATTACACCTGGGGTGTGATTTTTGGTGTGGGAGCAGCTACGGTCTGGGTAAGCTATGGCGTCGCGCAAAAGGTGTTATTGCGGCGCCTGGCCTCACAGCAGATCCTTTTTTTGCTGTACACTTTATGTACAGTTGCATTATTGCCGTTAGCAAAGCCGGGGGTCATTACCCAGCTGAGCGACTGGCAGCTGGCGTGCCTCATTTTTTGTGGGCTTAACACGCTGGTTGGTTATGGCGCGCTTGCTGAAGCAATGGCGCGCTGGCAGGCAGCACAGGTTAGCGCATTGATCACGCTGACTCCGCTGTTTACCCTGTTATTTTCAGATTTGTTATCAATGGCCTGGCCCGATGTCTTCGTCAGACCGATGCTCAACCTGTTGGGCTATCTCGGTGCGTTTGTCGTGGTTGCGGGCGCGATGTATTCCGCCATTGGTCATCGTCTTTGGGGACGTTGGCGCAAAAATGAAGCGGTCCCCGCTCAGGCGAATGAGTTACGGAGAGTAAAATGAAGTTTGTTGATGAAGCAACGATCCTGGTTGTGGCTGGTGATGGCGGCAACGGTTGCGTGAGCTTCCGCCGTGAAAAATATATTCCTCGAGGTGGCCCGGATGGCGGCGACGGCGGGGATGGTGGTGATGTGTGGCTGGAGGCGGATGAGAACCTCAACACGCTGATCGACTACCGTTTCGAAAAATCCTTCCGCGCTGAACGTGGTCAGAACGGTCAGAGCCGCGACTGTACCGGTAAACGCGGTAAAGACGTGACCATTAAAGTGCCGGTTGGTACGCGCGTGATTGACCAGGGCACCGGTGAAACCATGGGTGACATGACCAAACACGGTCAGCGCCTGATGGTTGCAAAAGGCGGCTGGCACGGTCTGGGCAATAGCCGCTTCAAATCGTCCGTTAACCGTACTCCGCGTCAGAAAACGATGGGAACGCCGGGCGATAAGCGCGATCTGCAGCTGGAGCTGATGCTACTGGCAGACGTGGGCATGCTGGGTATGCCAAATGCCGGTAAATCGACCTTTATTCGCGCGGTTTCTGCGGCGAAACCAAAAGTGGCGGACTATCCGTTTACCACGCTGGTACCGAGCCTGGGTGTTGTCCGTATGGATAACGAGAAGAGCTTTGTTGTTGCTGACATCCCGGGTCTGATCGAAGGTGCAGCGGAAGGTGCCGGTCTCGGCATTCGCTTCCTGAAACACCTTGAGCGTTGCCGCGTACTGCTGCACCTCATTGATATCGATCCTATTGATGGTTCCGATCCGGTTGAAAATGCCCGGATCATCATCGGTGAGCTGGAAAAATACAGCGAAAAACTGGCGTCTAAACCGCGCTGGCTGGTCTTCAACAAGATCGACCTGATGGATAAAGCTGAAGCGGAAGCGAAAGCTAAAGCGATTGCTGAAGCGATGGGCTGGGAAGATAAATACTACCTGATCTCCGCGGCAAGCCAGGTTGGCGTGAAAGACCTCTGCTGGGATGTGATGACCTTTATCATCGAAAACCCGGTTGTTCAGGCTGAAGAAGCGAAACAGCCAGAAAAAGTCGAATTCATGTGGGATGACTACCACCGTCAGCAGCTCGAAGAGCTGGAAGCGGAAGAGGAAGACGACTGGGACGATGACTGGGATGAAGACGACGAAGAAGGTGTCGAGTTCATCTACAAGCACTGATATCTGTCTAAAGCCCCCATTCCGGGGGCTTTTTTTATTCCAGCGTTGAGGGGAGCCAGCAGCTTGCTATCAGGCCGCCTTCAGCACCGTTCTCCAGCGCCAGCTTACCGCGGTGGAGTTGCAGGATACGCTGTACGATACTCAGGCCCAGGCCGCTACCGCCGTAGCGCTGATCAAGCCGACGGAACGGCTCGGTGATCGACTGTCGATGTGCTTCATCGATGCCGGGCCCCTGATCGCTCACGCTGACCAGCGTACCTCCCGCAACCTCGGTTAGTGCCACGGTGATTGTTGTGCCTGGTGGACTGTAACGTCCGGCATTTTCCAGCAGGTTACGCAGCATCAGTCGCAAAAGCACCGCGTCACCCTGCACCGTAAGGGTACTTTTGGCCGGCCATATCACCGTATGTTCTTTGGCTTCATGCTCAAGACCAAGGGGCGTTATGATCGTGTCCGTCCAGTTAATGGTCTCATAGTGACCGCTCGCCATCGCCTGTCCGGCACGGGCCAGCATCAGCAGTTGTTCAACGGTATGCATGAGCTGATCGATACGGCTGATTAACGTTGTTGCCTGCGGAGAGCCTGACTGCGCCATTAACTCCAGATGAAGCCGGATCCCGGCCAGTGGCGTTCGCAGTTCGTGGGCGGCGTCTGCGGTGAAGAGACGCTCCTGCTGAATGGTACTGTCCAGCCTGGCGAGTAGCTGGTTGAGAGAGGTGGTAACGGCGCCTATTTCTTCCATGTCGGAATACATAGGCAGCGGCGTTAAGTTATCCGCCGAACGATTAGCGAGGCTGTCGCGGAGTTTATTCAGAGGCCGGGTTATCCAGGTGACCGCCCAGAATGAAAACAGCAGTGTGAAACTGACCATCACCAGGGAAGGGACCAGAAGAGATGCAATCGCCTCGCGGATCTCTTTTTCGACATGGTTATTGCGGGCTTTTGCAGACAGCGTTTCATTCACCAGAAAGCCAATCTGCTCACGGCTTTCATGCCACAACCAAATCACGCTTATCAGCTGGAAAAATAACAGAATGACCGCCAGCAACACCATTAATCGCCGACGCATGCTGTTCATTTCTGGCTCTCCAGACGATAGCCAACGCCGCGGACGGTTTTTATCCTGTCTTTGCCAAGCTTGCGACGCAGGTTATGGATGTGGACTTCCAGGGTGTTAGAGCCGGGATCGTCCTGCCAGGAGTAAATGTCCTGTTGCAGCGTTTCACGGTGCACCGTTTGCCCGCTGCGCATAATCAGGCGGGTCAGGAGGGCGAACTCTTTTGGGGTCACTTCAACGGGCTGGGACTGACGCAGTACCTGCTGGGTTTGCAGATTGAGCGTGATGTCGCCGTCCGTCAGCAGATTATCGCTGTGCCCCTGATAGCGCCGGATAAGCGCCCGCACGCGGGCCTGAAGTTCTGCGAGCGCAAAGGGCTTCACCAGATAGTCATCTGCGCCAGCATCGAGGCCGGTAATACGATCTTCAATCGCATCGCGTGCTGTCAGGATCAACACCGGGTTAGCGATGCCGCGCCGACGCCATTGGGTGAGCAGCGTCGCGCCGTCTTTGTCCGGCAAACCCAAATCGAGGATCACCAGACTGTACTCGCCGCTCTGGATCAGGGAATCCGCCTCTGCCGCGGTACCGGCACAATCCAGAGCATACCCTTCGTTGGCAAGCCCCAGCGCGAGTCCTTCCTGCAATAACAGATCATCTTCAACTATGAGTAGTTTCATCGCTAGTTATTCTGATAAATGTCTTTATAAAGCCTGCTTTCGAAGCGAACCAGCGGAATACGACGGTTGCGCTGATCGGTCGGTTCGACGGCATAGCCGGAAAGATACTGTACGAAGGCCATGCGTTGTCCGCTGGCTGTCGTGATGAACCCTGCAAGATTGTAAACGCCCTGCAGTGAACCTGTTTTAGCGGATACTTTGCCATCTACGCCGGCCGCGTGAAGCCCGGCGCGATACTGCAGAGAACCGTCATGCCCGGCAAGCGGCAGCATTGAAATAAAGTTTAGCTCAGAGTCATGTTGTGCAATGTACTGAAGCACTTGCATCATGGTTGCCGGTGCGATCAAATTATGACGCGATAATCCGGAACCATCGACAGCAATGGTATTACCCAGATCGATTCCCGCCTGTTGGCGCAGGATCTGGCGCACAGCGTCTGAGCCCGCGCGCCAGGTTCCCGGCACGCCAAAACGCGCGTGGCCGATCATGCGGAACACCGTATCAGCAATCATGTTGTCAGACTTTTTCAGCATAATTCGCAGCAAATCGTGCAGCGGAGGCGACTGTTTGCTGGCGATGACCGTTCCGGGCTGGTTGACCTGCGTCTGGCGGAGCAGCGTACCGGAGTAGCTAATGCCTGCCTGCTTCAGTTCATCCTTCAGAATGGCACCCGCGTAGCTCGCGCCATCTTGTATTGCAAAGGCCAGCGGCAGGGGATCGGCGCGCTGGGTCAGACAGCCGGTGAGCGTGAAACGGTTAAGATCGCCAGGCACCACGTCCAGTTCACAATACTGGGCATCCGGGGAGCCTTTGGCCAGCGTACGCACCTGGCTAAACATGGTCACCGGGTAGTAGGATGCCACGCGGATAAACGCTAAATCATCCGGTTTGGGCGCGCTGTAAAGGGAAATTGAAAAGCAGTTGCGGTCAACAATCGCGGCGGCGGGTGGTGCGCTAAAGCATTGCGTCATGTCGTTCCACGGCCAGCCTGGCGCTTTATCATGGCTGGCAAAAATCGAGGTGTCGATCAGCACGTTACCCTCGATTTTCGTCACACCGGATTTTTTCAGCACCGCCACCATATTGCGGATATCCTGGCGCTTAAAGGTCGGATCGCCGCCAAAACGGGCAATAAGATCGCCCTTCAGTACACCGCCCTCAATGTTGCCTTTGCTCTCAAGCGTGGTGGTAAAACGAAAGTCAGGGCCGAGCTGAAGCAGCGCGGCGAGGGCCGTGATCACCTTTTGGGTACTGGCAGGCAGCGCCATCTGTTGACTGTGATAGTCAATCTCTGGCGTCTGCGCCCCGACCTTCTGCACCATCAATGCAAGGTTAGCACCTGCGGGTAGCTGATTAATGTACTCATCAACATTCGCGGCCTGAACGCTGAACGCTATACTGGTAGTCAATCCGATGATAAATCTGGAAAATCGCATAATCTCGCGCTAACAACCCGAAAACAAACCGTCATACTACGGTGCATAGCACTGCAAAGTAAACGATGACCCATAGTGAACTTCGCGGTAAAATGCGTATCAAATTGAAAAATTGCTGCTGACCTGGGGCGTTGCTCCCGGGTCGGTTTTCTTTTTGCTTCTTGCCCGCTTAGGGGGGCAGGGGCAGGGAACACTGCTCCCAACAGGAATGTTTAAGAGGTATAACAAATGCAAGCTATTCCGATGACCTTACGTGGTGCCGAAAAACTGCGCGAAGAGCTGGATTTCCTGAAATCCGTTCGTCGCCCTGAAATTATCGCCGCTATCGCGGATGCGCGTGAGCATGGCGACCTGAAGGAGAACGCTGAATACCATGCGGCGCGTGAGCAGCAGGGCTTCTGTGAAGGACGTATCAAAGATATCGAAGCAAAACTGTCCAATGCGCAGGTTATCGATATCACCAAGATGCCTAACAATGGGCGTGTGATCTTTGGTTCAACCGTGACCGTGCTGAACCTGGACAACGACGAAGAGCAGACCTATCGCATCGTGGGTGATGATGAAGCAGACTTCAAACAGAACCTGATTTCCGTGAACTCTCCGATTGCTCGCGGCCTGATTGGCAAAGAGCAGGATGATGTTGTTACCATTCGCACGCCTGGCGGTGAAGTGGAATACGAAATTATTAAGGTTGAATACCTGTAATTCGCATCTCTGGTAAGATGTTGATACATTGTAAAGAAAAGAAAAAGGCCGCATAGCGGCCTTTTATCAACTCAAGGAGCATGGCATTTTGCTCGCCTGCTGACAGAAATCCCTCGTTTCACACAGAAAATGTGTTCGATTCAGGATATCCTTAGCGTGGCAGCGAGATTTTACGCTCTTTAGATGGGCGGTAGAGCACCAGCGTTTTACCGATGACCTGTACATTACAGGCGCCGGTTTCGCGCACGATGGCTTCCACGATCAGGTTTTTAGTGTCTCTGTCTTCAGAGGCGATTTTCACCTTGATCAGCTCGTGGTGTTCCAGCGCTTGTTCAATCTCGGCAAGCACCCCTTCGGTCAAACCATTGTTGCCAAGCATCACTACAGGCTTGAGCGGATGTGCCAGACCTTTAAGGTGCTGTTTTTGTTTAGTACTCAGATTCATCGTATATTTTTGCTTACGTTGGGATTGAAAACGGTTCATTCTACCGCCATCTCCCTTATATCGCCAAATAGCTGCGTAGAAATTTACGTCACAGGCAGGTAACGATGAACCAGGACGGAAATGTTAAATGACAGGTAAAAAGCGTTCTGCCAGCTCCAGCCGCTGGCTTCAGGAACACTTTAGCGATAAATATGTTCAACAGGCGCAGAAAAAGGGGTTGCGTTCCCGTGCCTGGTTTAAACTTGATGAAATACAGCAAAGTGACAAACTTTTTAAGCCGGGGATGACGGTTGTTGACCTCGGTGCGGCACCTGGCGGATGGTCCCAGTATGCGGTAACGCAGATCGGCGGAACGGGCCGAATCATCGCGTGCGATCTTTTACCAATGGATCCTATCGTCGGTGTCGACTTCCTTCAGGGCGACTTTCGTGATGAATTAGTGCTTAAAGCGTTACTTGATCGTGTAGGTGACAGTAATGTCCAGGTTGTCATGTCAGATATGGCACCAAATATGTGTGGAACACCGGCGGTGGATATCCCCCGCGCCATGTATCTGGTGGAGCTAGCGTTAGAAATGTGTCGTGATGTACTAGCGCCTGGTGGTAGTTTTGTTGTGAAGGTGTTTCAGGGCGAAGGTTTCGAGGAGTATCTTAAGGAAATTCGCTCCCTGTTTGCGAAGGTCAAAGTTCGTAAGCCGGACTCTTCCCGGGCCCGTTCCCGCGAAGTGTATATTGTAGCGACCGGGCGAAAATGATAACCGGTAGATTTCAGGCGAAAGTTTGAATGAAACTGGATATAGAGTATCCTGACGCTGTTTTTAACACAGTTGTAATATGAGGTTAATCCCTTGAGTGACATGGCGAAAAACCTAATACTCTGGCTGGTCATTGCCGTTGTGCTGATGTCAGTATTCCAGAGCTTTGGGCCCAGCGAGTCGAATGGCCGCAAGGTGGATTATTCTACCTTCCTGCAGGAGGTCAATCAGGACCAGGTTCGCGAAGCGCGTATCAACGGACGTGAGATCAACGTTACCAAGAAAGATAGTAACCGTTACACGACTTACATCCCGGTGAACGATCCTAAGCTGCTTGATAACCTTCTGACCAAAAACGTCAAAGTGGTAGGCGAGCCGCCAGAAGAACCAAGCCTGTTGGCTTCAATCTTCATTTCCTGGTTCCCGATGCTGCTTCTCATCGGCGTCTGGATCTTCTTTATGCGCCAGATGCAGGGCGGCGGTGGCAAAGGTGCCATGTCGTTCGGTAAGAGCAAGGCGCGTATGCTGACGGAAGACCAGATTAAGACTACGTTCGCTGACGTTGCAGGTTGTGACGAAGCGAAAGAAGAAGTCGGTGAACTGGTTGAATACCTGCGCGAGCCGAGCCGTTTCCAGAAACTGGGCGGTAAGATCCCGAAAGGCGTGCTGATGGTCGGCCCTCCGGGTACCGGTAAAACCCTGCTGGCGAAAGCTATCGCAGGTGAAGCGAAGGTACCGTTCTTTACTATTTCAGGTTCTGACTTCGTCGAAATGTTCGTGGGTGTGGGTGCATCTCGTGTGCGTGACATGTTCGAGCAGGCTAAGAAGGCAGCACCGTGCATTATCTTCATCGATGAAATCGACGCCGTAGGCCGCCAGCGTGGCGCGGGCCTGGGCGGTGGTCACGATGAACGTGAACAGACTCTGAACCAGATGCTGGTTGAGATGGACGGCTTCGAAGGTAACGAAGGTATTATCGTTATCGCCGCAACTAACCGTCCGGACGTACTTGACCCGGCGCTGCTGCGTCCAGGCCGTTTCGACCGTCAGGTTGTGGTCGGTCTGCCAGATGTTCGTGGTCGTGAACAGATTCTGAAAGTGCACATGCGTCGCGTACCGCTGGCGCCAGATATCGACGCGGCAATTATTGCGCGTGGTACCCCGGGCTTCTCCGGTGCGGATCTGGCTAACCTGGTCAACGAAGCTGCTCTGTTCGCCGCTCGCGGTAACAAGCGCGTGGTGTCCATGGTGGAGTTCGAGAAAGCGAAAGACAAAATCATGATGGGTGCGGAACGTCGCTCCATGGTGATGACGGAAGCGCAGAAAGAGTCCACGGCATATCACGAAGCCGGTCACGCGATTATTGGCCGCCTGGTACCGGAGCACGATCCGGTACACAAAGTGACGATTATTCCGCGCGGTCGTGCGCTGGGTGTGACCTTCTTCCTGCCTGAAGGCGACGCGATCAGCGCCAGCCGTCAGAAACTGGAAAGCCAGATTTCAACCCTGTACGGTGGTCGTCTGGCGGAAGAGATCATCTACGGGCCGGAACATGTTTCTACCGGTGCGTCGAACGACATTAAAGTGGCGACAAACCTGGCACGTAACATGGTCACTCAGTGGGGCTTCTCCGACAAACTCGGTCCGCTGCTTTATGCAGAGGAAGAGGGTGAAGTATTCCTGGGCCGCTCCGTGGCAAAAGCGAAACATATGTCCGATGAGACGGCTCGTATCATCGACCAGGAAGTGAAAGCGCTGATTGAACGTAACTACGGTCGCGCGCGTCAGATCCTGAACGACAATATGGACATCCTGCATTCGATGAAAGATGCGCTCATGAAATATGAGACCATCGATGCACCGCAGATTGACGACCTGATGGCTCGCCGCGAAGTGCGTCCGCCAGCAGGCTGGGAAGACCCAGGTGCTTCCAACAATTCTGACAACAATGGCACCCCGCGTGCGCCGCGTCCGGTCGATGAACCGCGTACGCCGAACCCGGGCAACACCATGTCAGAACAGTTGGGCGACAAGTAAGTCACTGCTGTTGAAGCGTTTGTCTGTATCTCAAACCCTGGAGCTTGCTCCGGGGTTTTTCTTTTTCATTTAACCATATTGATACCAGGGATTTAGCCATGAAACTCTTCGCCCAGGACTCGCATCTCGATCTCTCACATCCTCATGTGATGGGTATCCTGAATGTTACCCCTGACTCCTTCTCTGACGGCGGCACGCACAACACGCTTATCGACGCGGTTAAGCACGCGAATTTAATGATCAACGCAGGTGCTACCATCATTGATGTCGGCGGTGAATCGACGCGCCCAGGGGCAGCGGATGTGTCGGTGGAAGAAGAGCTGGCGCGCGTGGTGCCGGTCGTTGAGGCAATCGCACAACGTTTTGAGGTATGGATCTCCGTCGATACTTCCAAACCAGAAGTGATTCGTGAAGTGGCGAGAGTGGGTGCTCACATTATTAATGATATCCGCTCGCTGACTGAACCCGGTGCAATCGAAGCCGCTGCTGAGACAGGGTTGCCTGTGTGCCTGATGCACATGCAGGGGCAGCCGAAAACCATGCAGGAGGCGCCGAAGTATGACGATGTCTTTGCTGATGTGAATCGCTTCTTTATTGAGCATATTGAACGCTGTGAGCGTGCAGGCATCCCAAAAGAGAAATTGCTGCTCGACCCGGGGTTCGGTTTCGGTAAAAATCTCTCCCACAACTATGCACTGCTTGCGCGCTTATCGGAATTCCATCACTTCGGCCTGCCGCTGCTGGTGGGGATGTCGAGAAAATCGATGATTGGCCAATTGCTTAACGTAGGGCCGAGCGAGCGCCTGAGTGGTAGTCTGGCCTGCGCGGTCATTGCGGCGATGCAAGGCGCGCATATTATTCGTGTCCATGACGTCAAAGAAACAGTAGAAGCCATGCGCGTGGTGGAAGCCACACTGGCAGCGAAGGAAAACAAACGCTATGAGTAATCGTAAATATTTTGGGACCGATGGTATCCGTGGGCGTGTCGGCGATGCGCCTATCACGCCTGATTTTGTCCTTAAGCTTGGCTGGGCTGCTGGCAAGGTACTCGCACGTCATGGTTCCCGTAAGATCATTATTGGTAAAGATACCCGTATTTCAGGTTATATGCTGGAATCGGCGCTGGAAGCCGGACTGGCAGCCGCGGGGCTGTCAGCTTCCTTTACTGGCCCAATGCCAACGCCGGCTGTTGCGTATCTGACCCGTACCTTCCGCGCGGAAGCGGGAATTGTGATTTCGGCCTCCCATAACCCGTTCTATGACAACGGCATCAAGTTCTTCTCCATTGATGGCACCAAGCTGCCGGATGAAGTGGAAGAAGCCATTGAAGCCGAAATGGAAAAAGAGATCACCTGCGTGGACTCCGCAGAGCTGGGTAAAGCAAACCGTATCGTCGATGCCGCGGGTCGCTATATTGAGTTTTGCAAAGGCACCTTCCCGAACGAACTGAGCCTTGCCCACCTTAAAATTGTGGTGGACTGCGCCAACGGTGCAACCTACCACATTGCGCCAAACGTATTCCGCGAGCTGGGCGCCAAAGTGATCACCATTGGCTGCGAGCCGGATGGTCTGAACATTAACGAGCAGGTTGGTGCGACGGACGTGCGTGCCCTGCAGGCGCGCGTGCTGGCAGAGAAGGCCGACCTGGGTATTGCGCTGGATGGCGACGGCGATCGCGTGATCATGGTCGACCACGAAGGCAACAAGGTTGATGGCGATCAGATCCTCTACATCATCGCCCGTGAAGGGCTGCGTCAGGGTCAACTGCGCGGTGGTGCCGTCGGCACGCTGATGAGCAACATGGGCCTGGAGCTGGCGCTGAAACAGCTGGGTATCCCGTTTGTTCGCGCGAAAGTGGGTGACCGTTACGTGCTGGAGAAGCTTCAGGAGAAAGGCTGGCGCATTGGCGCAGAAAACTCAGGCCACGTGATCCTGCTCGACAAAACCACCACCGGTGACGGCATCGTGGCTGCGCTTCAGGTCGTCGCAGCGATGGCCCGTAACCATATGAGCCTGCACGATCTCTGCAGCGGCATGAAAATGTTCCCGCAGATCCTGGTGAACGTGCGTTTCACGGCAGGTAAAGGCGATCCGCTGGAAAATGACAATGTGAAAGCGGTAATGGCTGACGTTGAAGCGGCGCTGGGAAGCCGTGGCCGCGTGCTGCTGCGTAAGTCCGGAACTGAACCACTGATTCGCGTTATGGTGGAAGGTGAGGATGAAGCGCAGGTGACTGAATTTGCCCACCGTATTGCTGATGCCGTTAAAGCTGCATAAACTTGCACGCTAACTGTTTAAAAAGGCGACTTTTGTCGCCTTTGTTTTAAGCAATTAATGGCTTTTTGCTGTTTTTTTCCGCAGTTGATACAATGGCTCAAAAATGCCCTTGCGAAGGCCATTCGCTTTGGTTAGTATTCACACCCGCTTCAGTGGGAAACAAAAATCCTGCTAATTGGTCGAAGCATTGGTATGCGGCAAATCCGCAAGGAACAGGTTGATTATGTACGAAGCTCTTTTAGTTATTTTCCTTATTGTAGCCATCGCTCTCGTAGCGCTGATTATGCTGCAGCAAGGTAAAGGCGCTGATATGGGAGCCTCCTTCGGAGCAGGCGCTTCCGGTACGCTGTTCGGTTCAAGTGGTTCTGCGAACTTCATGACCCGTACGACAGCGATTCTGGCTACGCTGTTCTTCATCATCAGTCTGGTGCTGGGCAATATCAACAGCAACAAGACCAGTAAAGGAAGCGAGTGGGAAAACCTGAGCGCGCCAGCGAAAACTGAGCAGACTCAGCCAGCTGCACCGGCGAAGCCAACCAGCGATATCCCGCAGTAAGTATTCCGTACCGAGGTGGTGGAATTGGTAGACACGCTACCTTGAGGTGGTAGTGCCCTAACGGGCTTGTGGGTTCGAGTCCCATCCTCGGTACCAATATTCCAGAAGAAAGACGTCGAAAGACGTCTTTTTTTTCGTCTGTACTTTTTGTTTTCGTAGGCCCGGTAAGCGCAGCGCCACCGGGCAAAATGGCGGGTGGCGCTGCGCTTACCCGCCCTACAAAAGGGCATAAAAAAGGCACCCTAAGAGTGCCTTCTGCATTTCTGAATAGCGATTACTTCTTATCGCTGTGCTCCAGGTTTTCCACCTGCGGCAGGCCGTTACCGGAGCTTGCGGAGAGCAGACCATTCTCAACATAATTGAACAGCTTTTCACGGGTATCGGTGATGTCCAGGTTACGCATGGTCAGCTGACCAATACGGTCATCTGGCGAGAACACCGACTCACCTTTCTCCATGGTCAGACGCTCTGCTTTATAGGTCAGGTTGTCAGACACGGTGTTCAGGATGGAGTAGTCGTTGCCGCGACGCAGTTCCAGAGTGACCTCACCGGTAATGGCACTCGCCACCCAGCGCTGCAGCGCATCACGCAGCATCAGTGCCTGCGGATCGAACCAGCGACCCTGATACAGCAGTTTACCCAGCTGACGACCATGAGAGTGATACTGCTCAATGGTGTCTTCGTTGTGGATCCCGGTCAGCAGACGCTCATAAGCGATATGCAGCAGCGCCATCCCCGGGGCTTCATAAATGCCACGGCTTTTCGCTTCGATAATACGGTTCTCAATCTGGTCACTCATGCCCAGACCGTGACGGCCGCCAATGCGGTTCGCTTCCAGCATCAGCTCTACGTCATCAGAGAACGTTTTGCCGTTCAGGGCAACCGGATGACCACGCTCGAAACGTACGGTCACCTCTTCTGCCGCGATCTTCACGTTCTCATCCCAGAACTTCACGCCCATGATTGGGTTAACGATCTTCACGCTGGAGTTCAGGAATTCCAGGTCCTTCGCTTCGTGCGTCGCACCCAGCATGTTGGAGTCGGTGGAGTAGGCTTTCTCAACGGACATCTTGTAGTCAAAGCCGCAGGCAATCATAAACTCGGACATTTCATGACGGCCACCCAGCTCGTCGATGAAGTCGGTATCCAGCCAGGGTTTGTAGATCTGCAGCTCGGCGTTGGTCAGCAGGCCATAACGATAGAAACGTTCGATATCGTTACCTTTATAGGTGCTGCCGTCACCCCAGATGTTCACGCCATCTTCTTTCATCGCGGCAACCAGCATCGTGCCGGTAACGGCGCGACCCAGTGGAGTGGTGTTGAAATAGGTCAGACCGCCGGTGGTGTTATGGAACGCACCACACTGAATAGCCGCAATACCTTCCGCGACGAGTTGCTTACGGCAGTCAATCAGGCGCGCGTTTTCTGCGCCATACTCTTTCGCGCGACGAGGAATAGCATCGTAGTCGTCCTCATCCGGCTGACCCAGGTTCGCAGTATATGCATACGGAACCGCTCCCTTCTGGCGCATCCACAGCAGTGCAGCGCTGGTATCCAGGCCGCCTGAGAAAGCGATGCCAATACGTTGTCCTACCGGAAGATGCTTGAGAATCGTCGTCATAGAATAAAACCCTGCTTGATTGACTGATTAGAGACCGCTTTCGCTCTCTTGTGCATTTTTATGCAAAATAAGTGAGTATTCATTTAATCATCTTTTATCGAATACCGGAAGAGACTCGTGCGTTTTTTGTAAAAAATTTGGTCTGTTTCGTCTGATGGAAGTTGGGTTGACAGGTGGGGTCAACTATCAATATACTAAACGCCGATTTTACGTCCCGTCTTCGGTACCAAATCCCAGCATTATTTGCAAATTCTGTCCAAAACGCGTAGAATTTGCCACGTTTCAGGCGCGGGGTGGAGCAGCCTGGTAGCTCGTCGGGCTCATAACCCGAAGGTCGTCGGTTCAAATCCGGCCCCCGCAACCACTTTCCCATAAAGTTCTTTTTCAAATATACTGTGAAGACTCAGAGCCTTCGTAGCTGGATTTGAAAAAATTCTTTCGGAGAGTGCTCCAGGCCACAGTTGTGGCTATAGGGTTCAGTTATCTAAAGCCCCGATTTATCGGGGTTTTTTGTTATCTGACTACAGAATAACTGGGCTTTACGCCCTTTTTTTATGTCTTGGGGGTGGGCTTGTCCACATTAGAGCAAAAATTAACAGAGATGATTACTGCACCGGTCGAAGCACTGGGCTACGAACTGGTCGGCATCGAATTCGTTCGCGGCCGTACATCGACGCTGCGCATCTATATTGATAGTGAAGATGGCATCAATGTTGATGATTGTGCTGATGTCAGCCACCAGGTGAGTGCGGTTCTTGATGTTGAAGACCCAATTACCGTTGCGTACAACCTGGAAGTTTCCTCACCTGGCCTCGATCGTCCGATGTTCACGGCCGAGCACTATGTGCGCTTTACCGGTGAAGAAGTGGCTCTCGTTCTGCGTATGGCCGTACAGAACCGCCGTAAATGGCAGGGAATTATCAAAGCCGTTGATGGTGAAATGATCACGGTGACAGTCGAAGGCAAAGATGAAGTGTTCGCGCTGAGTAATATCCAGAAGGCGAACCTGGTTCCCCACTTTTAACAGTCTGGATTGAGGTGAAAAGCCCGCGATGAACAAAGAAATTTTGGCTGTTGTTGAAGCCGTTTCCAACGAGAAATCACTGCCGCGTGAGAAGATTTTCGAAGCGCTGGAAAGTGCACTGGCTACAGCAACCAAGAAAAAATACGAACAAGAGATCGATGTTCGCGTAGAAATCGATCGTAAAAGCGGTGACTTCGATACATTCCGTCGTTGGGTAATTGTTGAAGAAGTGACCCAGCCGACCAAAGAGATCACGCTGGAAGCGGCACGTTTTGAAGACGAAAGTCTGAACGTGGGTGACTACGTTGAAGATCAGATTGAATCTGTCACCTTTGACCGTATCACTACCCAGACCGCGAAACAGGTTATCGTGCAGAAAGTGCGCGAAGCCGAGCGCGCACTGGTGGTTGATCAGTTCCGCGATCAGGAAGGCGAAATCATTACCGGCGTGGTGAAGAAAGTAAACCGCGACAACATCTCTCTGGAGATCAAATCCGAAGGGATGCCGGGTAACGCTGAAGCGGTGATCCTGCGTGAAGACATGCTGCCGCGTGAAAACTTCCGCCCGGGCGACCGTATCCGTGGTGTGCTGTACGCCGTGCGTCCTGAAGCGCGTGGTGCTCAACTGTTCGTGACCCGTTCTAAACCGGAAATGCTGGTTGAACTGTTCCGTATCGAAGTACCGGAAATCGGTGAAGAAGTCATCGAAATCAAAGCGGCGGCTCGCGATCCGGGCTCCCGTGCGAAAATTGCGGTGAAAACGAACGACAAGCGTATCGACCCGGTCGGTGCTTGCGTCGGTATGCGTGGTGCGCGTGTTCAGGCGGTATCTACCGAGCTGGGCGGCGAACGTATTGATATCGTTCTGTGGGATGACAACCCGGCGCAATTCGTGATCAACGCAATGGCTCCGGCAGATGTGGCGTCTATCGTTGTTGACGAAGACAAACACACCATGGATATCGCTGTTGAAGCGGGCAACCTGGCGCAGGCGATTGGCCGTAACGGTCAGAACGTACGTCTGGCGTCACAGCTGAGCGGCTGGGAACTCAACGTAATGACCGTTGACGACCTGCAGGCCAAGCATCAGGCTGAAGCCCATGCGGCGATCGATACCTTCACCAAATACCTCGACATTGACGAAGATTTCGCCACTGTTCTGGTTGAGGAAGGTTTCTCTACGCTGGAAGAACTGGCCTATGTGCCAATGAAAGAGCTGCTGGAAATTGACGGTCTGGATGAACCAACCGTTGAAGCCCTGCGTGAACGCGCTAAAAACGCACTGACCACCCTGGCACTGGCTCAGGAAGAAAGCCTTGGCGATAAGAAGCCGGCTGATGACCTGCTGAATCTGGAAGGTCTTGATCGTGCGATTGCGTTCAAGCTGGCTGCCCGTGGTGTTTGTACGCTGGAAGATCTCGCTGAGCAAGGCGTTGATGACCTGGCTGATATCGAAGGTTTAACCGACGAGAAAGCCGGCGAACTCATCATGGCCGCACGTAATATTTGCTGGTTCGGCGACGAAGCGTAATAAACTGTAGCAGGAAGGAACAGCATGACTGATGTAACTGTAAAATCGCTGGCTGCTGAGATTCAGACCTCCGTGGACCGCCTGGTACAGCAATTTGCTGATGCAGGGATCCCGAAGTCCGCTGATGACTCGGTGACCGCGCAAGAAAAACAAACCTTGTTAACGCACCTGAACCGTGAGCACGGTTCTACGCCTGACAAGTTAACGCTGCAGCGCAAAACGCGCAGCACGTTGAATATTCCTGGTACCGGTGGCAAAAGTAAATCGGTACAAATTGAAGTCCGCAAGACGCGCACCTTTGTAAAACGTGATCCGCAAGAGGCAGAACGCCTTGCCGCGGAAGAGCAGGCACAGCGTGAAGCGGAAGAACAAGCTCAGCGTGAGGCGGAAGCTGCCGCCAAACGCGAGGCAGAATTAAAAGCTGAACGTGAGGCCGCAGAAAAAGCGAAACGCGACGCCAGTGATAAAGTGAAGCGTGACGCTGCGGAAAAAGACAAAGTGAGCAATCAACAGACAGACGAAATGACCAAAACTGCCCAGGCTGAAAAAGCCCGTCGTGAAAATGAAGCTGCCGAACTGAAGCGTAAAGCCGAAGAAGAAGCACGCCGCAAGCTCGAAGAAGAAGCTCGCCGCGTCGCTGAAGAAGCACGCCGTATGGCAGAAGAAAACGAGAAGAACGGTGTGAATACCGTTGAACCGACTGAAGACACCAGCGACTATCACGTCACCACTTCTCAGCACGCACGTCAGGCTGAAGATGACAACGACCGTGAAGTAGAAGGCGGCCGTGGCCGTGGTCGTAATGCAAAAGCTGCGCGTCCGGCGAAGAAAGGTAACAAGCACGCTGAATCCAAAGCCGATCGTGAAGAAGCACGCGCTGCTGTTCGCGGTGGTAAAGGTGGCAAGCGTAAAGGTTCCGCTCTGCAGCAGAGCTTCCAGAAGCCCGCTCAGGCTGTTAACCGTGACGTCGTGATCGGCGAAACCATCACCGTTGGCGAACTGGCGAACAAGATGGCGGTTAAAGGCTCTCAGGTCATCAAAGCGATGATGAAGCTGGGTGCAATGGCGACCATCAACCAGGTTATCGACCAGGAAACCGCGCAGCTGGTTGCCGAAGAGATGGGCCACAAAGTTATCCTGCGTCGTGAAAACGAGCTGGAAGAAGCCGTAATGAGCGACCGTGATACTGGCGCTGCGGCTGAACCGCGTGCACCGGTTGTGACCATTATGGGTCACGTTGACCACGGTAAAACTTCTCTGCTTGACTACATTCGTTCTACGAAAGTTGCCTCTGGCGAAGCGGGTGGTATTACCCAGCACATCGGTGCTTACCATGTAGAAACCGACAACGGTATGATTACCTTCCTGGATACCCCAGGCCACGCAGCGTTTACGTCTATGCGTGCTCGTGGTGCTCAGGCAACGGATATCGTTGTGCTGGTTGTTGCTGCAGACGACGGCGTAATGCCGCAAACCATCGAAGCTATCCAGCACGCGAAAGCGGCGCAGGTGCCTCTGGTTGTTGCAGTCAACAAAATCGATAAGCCAGAAGCCGATCTGGACCGTGTTAAAAACGAACTGTCTCAGTATGGCGTTATGCCGGAAGAGTGGGGCGGTGAAGCACAGTTCATCCCAGTATCTGCTAAAGCGGGTACCGGTATTGACGACCTTCTGAACGCTATCCTGCTGCAGGCTGAAGTTCTGGAGCTGAAAGCCGTGCGTAAAGGTATGGCGAGCGGTGCGGTGATCGAATCCTTCCTGGATAAAGGTCGTGGCCCGGTTGCAACCGTTCTGGTTCGTGAAGGTACCCTGCTTAAGGGCGATATCGTTCTGTGTGGCTTCGAATACGGTCGTGTTCGTGCGATGCGTAACGAACTGGGTCAGGAAGTGCTGGAAGCGGGTCCGTCCATTCCAGTTGAAATCCTCGGTCTGTCCGGTGTGCCGGCTGCCGGTGACGAAGTGACCGTCGTGCGTGACGAGAAGAAAGCGCGTGAAGTGGCACTGTATCGTCAGGGCAAATTCCGTGAAGTTAAACTGGCTCGTCAGCAGAAATCTAAACTCGAGAACATGTTTGCTAACATGACCGAGGGTGAAGTTCACGAAGTGAACGTTGTGCTGAAAGCTGACGTTCAGGGTTCTGTGGAAGCGATCTCCGACTCCTTGCTGAAACTGTCTACCGACGAAGTGAAAGTGAAGATCATCGGTTCTGGCGTAGGTGGCATCACCGAAACCGACGCGACCCTGGCTGCTGCGTCCAACGCCATCCTGGTAGGCTTCAACGTGCGTGCTGATGCTTCTGCTCGCCGCGTGATCGAAGCGGAAAGCCTGGATCTGCGCTACTACTCCGTCATCTATAACCTGATCGACGAAGTGAAAGCGGCGATGAGCGGCATGCTGTCTCCTGAGCTGAAACAGCAGATCATCGGTCTGGCTGAAGTGCGTGACGTGTTCAAATCACCGAAATTCGGTGCGATCGCGGGCTGTATGGTTACCGAAGGTACCATCAAGCGTCACAACCCAATCCGCGTACTGCGTGACAACGTGGTTATCTACGAAGGTGAGCTGGAATCTCTGCGCCGCTTCAAAGATGACGTTAACGAAGTCCGTAACGGCATGGAATGTGGTATCGGTGTGAAGAACTACAACGACGTACGCGTTGGCGATATGATCGAAGTGTTCGAAATCATCGAGATCCAACGCAGCATCGATTAATTGAGATCGTAGGCCGGGTTAGCGAAGCGCCATCCGGCAATTATTTCAAAAGGGGCTTAAGCCCCTTTTTTGTCTGGAGAATTTATTATGGCGAAAGAATTTGGTCGCCCACAGCGCGTGGCGCAGGAAATGCAAAAAGAGATCGCGCTTATCCTGCAACGCGAAATTAAAGACCCTCGCATCGGCGTGATGACCACCGTGTCCGGCGTGGAAATGTCCCGTGACCTGGCCTACGCCAAAGTGTTCGTCACCTTCCTGAACGATCAGGACGAAGCGGCCGTGAAGAACGGCATTAAAGCGCTGCAGGAAGCCTCCGGGTTTATCCGCTCTCTGCTCGGCAAAGCGATGCGTCTGCGTATCGTGCCTGAGCTGACCTTCTTCTACGACAACTCGCTGGTAGAAGGTATGCGTATGTCCAATCTGGTGACCAGCGTGGTGAAACATGACGACGAACGTCGTGTTAACCCGACGGACGACAGCAAGGAGGACTAATGAGTCGTCCTCGTCGTCGTGGTCGCGACGTGCATGGCGTGCTGCTGCTGGACAAACCGCAGGGGGCATCCAGCAACGACGTGCTGCAAAAAGTGAAGCGTCTTTATAACGCCAACCGGGCGGGCCACACCGGCGCGCTCGATCCGCTGGCGACCGGTATGCTGCCGATCTGCCTGGGAGAGGCGACAAAGTTTTCCCAGTATCTGCTCGACTCCGATAAGCGTTACCGCGTTATCGCGAAGCTCGGCCAGCGCACGGATACCTCCGACGCGGATGGCCTGGTCGTGGAAGAACGTCCGGTGACCTTCAGTGCTGAACAGCTTGACGCTGCGCTGGAGAGCTTCCGCGGGGACACGATGCAGGTGCCGTCGATGTATTCCGCCCTGAAATACCAGGGCAAGAAACTCTACGAATATGCGCGTCAGGGCATTGACGTTCCGCGCGAAGCTCGTCCGATAACCGTGTATGAGCTGCTCTTTATTCGCCACGAAGGTGATGAGCTGGAGCTGGAAGTGCAATGTTCCAAAGGGACGTACATTCGTACCATCATCGACGACCTCGGTGAAAAACTGGGCTGCGGTGCGCATGTTATTTACCTGCGCCGTCTGGCTGTGAGTAAGTATCCGGTTGAGCGGATGGTGACGCTTGAGCACCTGCGCGAGCTGGTTGAACAGGCGGAAGTACAGGGGATCGCGCCAGCAGCGTTGCTGGATCCCTTGCTGATGCCAATGGACAGTCCGGCAGCGGACTTCCCGGTGGTTAATCTTCCTTTAACATCGTCCGTTTACTTTAAGAACGGCAACCCGGTTCGCACGGCGGAAGCTCCGCTGGAAGGGCTGGTGCGCGTGACCGAAGGTGACGACGGTAAGTTTATCGGCATGGGCGAAATGGATGGCGAAGGGCGCGTTGCGCCGCGTCGTCTGGTCGTCGAATATCCGGTCGACGCGTGACGGTGATAACGCCTCATCTTGCGATAAGCAGGGGAGACGAGTAGAATATTGCCGCTTAACGCCTGGTAAATTGTTTAACAATCTGCGAGGCGTACATGGGGTCGCTGAATTAGAGATCGGCACCCTTACATTCTTTATACTTTGGAGTTTTAAAATGTCTCTAAGCGTTGAAGCTAAAGCTAAAATCGTTTCTGAGTTTGGTCGTGGTACTAACGACAGCGGTTCTACCGAAGTTCAGGTTGCTCTGCTGACTGCACAGATTAACCACCTGCAGGGTCACTTTGCAGAGCACAAAAAAGATCACCACAGCCGTCGTGGTCTGCTGCGTATGGTTTCTCAGCGTCGTAAACTGCTCGACTACCTGAAACGTAAAGATGTTGCACGTTACACCGCGCTGATCGAGCGTCTGGGTCTGCGTCGCTAAGTCTTGCGAGTTTCAGAAAAGGGGGCCTGATGGCCCCTTTTTTCAACCAGACGGCAGCAATTCACTGGAAACTATTGTATTGTTGCTATAAATGATCTTCATTGCAGAGGTTCGCGCGGCTAATGAGAGGCTTCACCCATGGGGGTGTCGGTTGTCATTAGTCGCGAGGATGCGAAGAAGGTCGGGTTAAATCGACAGCACGCCGGTGGTGTGCTGTCATACATTTAAGAAAGGACAGAATTTTGCTGAATCCGATCGTTCGTAAATTCCAGTATGGTCAACATACCGTCACGCTGGAAACCGGCATGATGGCACGTCAGGCTACTGCTGCCGTTATGGTAAGCATGGATGACACCGCGGTGTTCGTCACCGTAGTGGGCCAGAAAAAAGCTAAACCAGGTCAGGACTTCTTCCCGCTGACCGTTAACTACCAGGAGCGTACCTACGCTGCCGGTAAAATCCCTGGTGGTTTCTTCCGTCGTGAAGGCCGTCCAAGCGAAGGCGAAACTCTGATCGCGCGTCTGATTGACCGCCCGGTTCGTCCGCTGTTCCCGGAAGGCTTCGTTAACGAAGTACAGGTTATCGCAACCGTAGTTTCCGTTAACCCACAGGTTAACCCGGACATCGTTGCGATGATCGGTGCATCTGCAGCCCTGTCACTGTCTGGTATTCCATTCAATGGCCCAATCGGTGCCGCGCGCGTGGGTTACATCAATGACCAGTACGTGCTGAACCCAACTCAGGAAGAGCTGAAAGAAAGTAAGCTGGACCTGGTTGTTGCCGGTACTGAAGCGGCGGTTCTGATGGTTGAATCCGAAGCAGAACTGCTGAGCGAAGACCAGATGCTGGGCGCTGTGGTCTTCGGCCACGATCAGCAGCAGATCGTTATCCAGAACATCAACGACCTGGTGAAAGAAGCCGGTAAGCCACGTTGGGACTGGCAGCCAGAAGCAGCAAACGACGCGCTTAACGCACGTGTTGCGGCACTGGCAGAGTCTCGTCTGAGCGACGCGTACCGCATCACCGACAAACAGGAGCGCTATGCTCAGGTTGATGTGATCAAATCTGAAGTGACCGCGACCCTGGTTGCTGAAGACGAAACGCTGGACGCTAACGAAATTGGCGAAATCCTGCACGCTATCGAGAAAAACGTTGTTCGTAGCCGCGTACTGGCCGGCGAGCCGCGTATTGATGGCCGTGAAAAAGACATGATCCGTGGTCTGGATGTGCGTACTGGCGTACTGCCACGTACTCACGGTTCCGCACTGTTTACCCGTGGTGAAACGCAGGCCCTGGTCACCGCGACCCTGGGTACCGCTCGTGACGCACAGATCATCGACGAACTGATGGGCGAGCGCACTGACAACTTCCTGTTCCACTACAACTTCCCTCCGTACTCCGTAGGGGAAACCGGCATGGTTGGCTCGCCGAAGCGTCGTGAAATTGGTCACGGTCGTCTGGCGAAGCGCGGCGTGCTGGCCGTGATGCCAGAAGCTGACAAATTCCCGTACACCGTACGTGTGGTGTCTGAAATCACCGAATCTAACGGTTCTTCTTCCATGGCTTCCGTATGTGGTGCTTCTCTGGCACTGATGGATGCAGGCGTGCCGATCAAAGCCGCTGTTGCGGGTATCGCAATGGGCCTGGTGAAAGAAGGCGACAACTTCGTTGTTCTGTCTGACATTCTGGGTGACGAAGATCACCTCGGCGATATGGACTTCAAAGTGGCGGGTTCCCGCGACGGTATCTCTGCACTGCAGATGGATATCAAAATTGAAGGTATCACTAAAGAGATCATGCAGGTTGCTCTGAACCAGGCTAAAGGTGCGCGTCTGCACATCCTGGGCGTGATGGAACAGGCGATTAACGCGCCGCGTGGCGACATTTCTCAGTTCGCTCCACGTATCCACACCATCAAGATCAATCCAGACAAGATCAAAGATGTTATCGGTAAGGGCGGTTCCGTAATCCGTGCGCTGACCGAAGAGACGGGCACCACCATCGAAATCGAAGATGACGGTACTGTGAAGATCGCAGCAACCGACGGCGAGAAAGCGAAATTCGCTATCCGTCGTATCGAAGAGATCACCGCTGAAATCGAAGTGGGCCGTATCTACAACGGTAAAGTGACCCGTATCGTTGACTTTGGCGCGTTCGTTGCCATCGGTGGCGGTAAAGAAGGTCTGGTTCACATCTCTCAGATCGCTGACAAGCGCGTTGAGAAAGTGACCGATTACCTGCAGATGGGTCAGGAAGTACCGGTTAAAGTTCTGGAAGTTGACCGCCAGGGCCGTATCCGTCTGAGCATTAAAGAAGCAACCGAGCAGTCTCAGCCTGCTGCGGCGCCGGAAACTCCGGCTGCTGAACAGCAAGGCGAGTAAGGTTGCCATTTGCCCTCCGCATTGCGGAGGGCCTGGTATCAGGCAGGACGCCTTGTTAAGCCGCCGGGGGACAGGACGTTCATCCAATAGTTGTCTTCGGGAGTGGGAAATGAAGCCTTTTTTGCGCTGGTGTTTCGTTGCGACAGCTTTAACGCTGGCAGGATGCAGCAACTCTGCCTGGCGTAAGAGCGAAGTCCTCGCAGTGCCATTGCAACCGACTTTGCAGCAGGAAGTGATTCTGGCACGCATGGAACAAATTCTTGCCAGTCGGGCTTTAACCGATGACGAACGCGCACAGCTTTTATATGAGCGCGGAGTGTTGTATGATAGTCTCGGTCTGAGGGCATTGGCGCGAAATGATTTTTCACAAGCGCTGGCTATCCGACCTGATATGCCTGAAGTATTCAATTACTTAGGCATTTATTTAACGCAGGCAGGCAATTTTGATGCTGCCTATGAAGCGTTTGATTCTGTACTTGAGCTTGATCCAACTTACAACTACGCGCACTTGAATCGCGGTATCGCATTGTACTACGGCGGTCGTGATAAGTTAGCGCAAGATGATCTGCTGGCGTTTTATCAAGACGATCCTAATGATCCTTTCCGTAGCCTGTGGCTTTACATCGTTGAGCAGAAGCTCGATGAGAAGCAGGCAAAAGAGGCCCTGAAACAGCGCTTCGATAAATCGGACAAGGAACAGTGGGGATGGAACATTGTCGAGTTCTACCTGGGCAACATTAGCGAAGCAACGCTGATGGAACGCCTCAAGGCGGACGCAACGGATAACACCTCGCTCGCTGAGCATCTCAGTGAAACCAACTTCTATTTAGGTAAGTACTACCTAAGTCTGGGGGATAAGGACAGCGCTACGGCACTGTTCAAATTAGCGGTTGCTAACAACGTACACAACTTCGTTGAGCACCGTTATGCATTGTTGGAATTATCGCTCTTGGGCCAGGAGCAAGACGACCTGGCAGAATCGGACCAGCAATAGCTGACGACATAAACATCAGCCCGTAATCTTTTGATTGCCATCACCTTAACTGGTGAGGGCGTTGTTGTTCGTCAATACACCTACTTTGAGCCGGTTCACACTTTTCAATGAAAATTGCTAATCATTTTCACGATGAGCTAAGTAGACTGGCCGCCATTAATATCGAGGCACTTGTACTACATGGCTGAATTCGAAACCACTTTTGCAGATCTGGGCCTGAAGGCTCCTATCCTTGAAGCCCTTAACGATCTGGGTTACGAAAAACCATCTCCGATCCAGGCTGAGTGTATCCCACACCTGCTTTCTGGTCGTGACGTGCTGGGCATGGCCCAGACTGGTAGCGGTAAAACTGCAGCGTTTTCGCTGCCGCTGCTGAACAACATCGATCCGGACCTGCGTGCACCGCAGATCCTTGTCCTGGCCCCAACCCGTGAACTGGCTGTTCAGGTTGCTGAAGCCATGACGGAATTCTCTAAACATATGCGCGGCGTAAACGTGGTAGCCCTTTACGGTGGCCAGCGTTATGACGTGCAGTTACGCGCCCTGCGCCAGGGCCCACAGATTGTTGTCGGTACGCCGGGCCGTCTGCTGGATCACCTGAAGCGCGGTACGCTGGATCTCTCTAAACTGAGCGGTCTGGTACTGGACGAAGCAGATGAAATGCTGCGTATGGGCTTCATCGAAGACGTCGAAACCATCATGGCGCAGATCCCAGAAGGTCATCAGACCGCGCTGTTCTCTGCCACCATGCCAGAGGCGATTCGTCGTATCACCAAACGCTTCATGAAAGATCCTCAGGAAGTGCGTATTCAGTCCAGCGTCACCACTCGCCCGGACATCAGCCAGAGCTACTGGTCTGTGTACGGCATGCGCAAAAACGAAGCGCTGGTACGTTTCCTGGAAGCGGAAGATTTTGATGCGGCGATTATCTTCGTGCGTACCAAAAACGCGACCCTGGAAGTGGCTGAAGCGCTGGAGCGTAACGGCTACAACAGCGCTGCACTGAACGGTGACATGAACCAGGCTCTGCGTGAGCAGACGCTGGAGCGCCTGAAAGACGGTCGTCTGGATATCCTTATTGCAACCGACGTGGCAGCACGTGGTCTGGACGTTGAGCGTATCAGCCTGGTTGTTAACTACGACATCCCGATGGATTCCGAGTCTTACGTTCACCGTATCGGCCGTACCGGTCGTGCGGGTCGTGCGGGCCGTGCGCTGCTGTTCGTTGAGAACCGCGAGCGTCGTCTGCTGCGTAACATCGAACGCACCATGAAGCTGACTATTCCAGAAGCTGAACTGCCAAACGCAGAACTGCTGGGCAAACGCCGTCTGGAAAAATTCGCCGCGAAAGTACAGCAGCAGCTGGAAAGCAGCGATCTGGATCAGTACCGTGCACTGCTGTCGCAGATTCAGCCTACGGCTGAAGGCGAAGAGCTGGACATGGAAACCCTGGCTGCGGCACTGCTGAAAATGGCGCAGGGCGAACGTACTCTGATCGTGCCACCTGATGCGCCAATGCGTCCTAAGCGTGAATTCCGTGACCGTGACGATCGCTTTGAACGTCGTGGCGACCGTAACGATCGTGGCCCACGTGGTGACCGTCCAGAGCGTGGTGGTGAAGACCGTCCACGTCGTGAACGTCGTGAAGCGGGCGATATGGAACTGTACCGCATTGAAGTGGGCCGTGATGATGGTGTTGAAGTTCGTCACATCGTTGGCGCTATCGCTAACGAAGGCGACATCAGCAGCCGTTACATCGGTAACATCAAGCTGTTCGCATCCCACTCTACCATCGAGCTGCCAAAAGGTATGCCGGGTGAAGTACTGCAGCACTTTACTCGCACCCGCATCCTGAACAAGCCGATGAACATGCAGCTGCTGGGCGATGCTCAGCCACGTCCTGACCGTGGCGGTGAACGTCGTGGCGGTGGTCGCAGTTTCGGCGGAGAGCGTCGTGAAGGCGGTCGCACAGAAGGTCGCGGTGGTGAAGGTCGTCGTTTCTCCGGCGAGCGCCGCGAAAACCGTGGCCCACGTCGTGAAGAAGGCACCAGCCGTCGTCGTTTCGGTGACGCGTAAGCCTTACGCTTCTGACGTAAAGTAAAATATACAGCCCCGATAAATGCTATCGGGGCTTTTTTTATTCCCTTTGTACTCTTGTACTGGTACAGTGCGTCACACTAAAATGCAGAACCGCATAATTGACTGGAGAAAAGGCTGTATGGCGACACTAACCACCACCCAAACGTCACCTTCGCTGCTTGGCGGCGTGGTGATCATCGGCGGAACCATTATAGGTGCCGGGATGTTTTCCCTGCCTGTGGTCATGTCCGGTGCGTGGTTCTTCTGGTCGCTGGCGGCGCTGGTCTTTACCTGGTTCTGTATGCTCCATTCCGGGCTGATGATCCTTGAGGCGAACCTCAACTACCGCATTGGCTCCAGCTTCGACACCATCACCAAAGATCTGCTGGGCAAGGGCTGGAACCTGGTAAACGGGCTTTCCATCGCGTTTGTGCTCTACATTCTGACCTACGCGTACATTTCCGCGAGCGGTTCGATACTGCACCACACCTTTGCTGAGATGTCGCTAAACGTTCCGGCGCGTCTGGCGGGTCTGTGTTTTGCTCTGGGCGTGGCCTTTATCGTCTGGATGAGTACCAAAGCGGTGAGCCGCATGACGGCGATTGTGTTGGGCGCCAAGGTCATCACCTTCTTCCTGACCTTCGGTAGCCTGCTGGGGCACGTCACGCCCGCCACGCTGTTTAATGTCGCGGAAGCGAATACTTCCTACACCCCGTACCTGCTGATGACGCTGCCGTTCTGTCTGGCGTCGTTCGGTTACCACGGTAACGTGCCGAGCCTGATGAAGTACTACGGCAAAGATCCCCGTACCATTGTGAAGTGTCTGGTCTACGGTACGCTGCTGGCGCTGGGTCTGTATGTGATTTGGCTGCTGGGGACGATGGGCAACATCCCGCGTCCGGAATTTATCGGCATTGCCCAGAAGGGCGGTAACATCGACGTGCTGGTGCAGGCGCTGAGCGGCGTGCTGAACAGCCGCAGCCTGGATCTGCTGCTGGTGATCTTCTCTAACTTTGCGGTGGCGAGCTCTTTCCTGGGCGTGACGCTGGGCCTGTTTGACTACCTGGCGGATCTGTTTGGCTTTGATGATTCCGCGATGGGACGTTTCAAAACGGCGCTGCTGACGTTCCTGCCGCCCGTTGCGGGGGGGCTGCTGTGGCCGAACGGTTTCCTGTACGCCATCGGCTATGCGGGTCTGGCGGCAACCATCTGGGCGGCGATTGTGCCGGCGCTGCTGGCGCGTAAATCACGTAAACGCTTCGGTAGCCCTAAATTCCGCGTCTGGGGTGGCAAACCGATGATTGCACTGATCCTGGTATTTGGGGTGGGTAACGCGGTGGTTCACGTGCTGTCGAGCTTTAATCTGTTGCCGGTATACCAGTAAAACGTGCGGCTTGCCCCCTCACCCCGACCCTCTCCCAAAGGGAGAGGGAGCAAAGCAAAAAACTACCCCACCAACTCCTCTTTCACCTGCATCGCCAAATCAAACGAATGCAAACGCGCCTGGTGATCGAAAATCTGGCCGTTAACCATAATCTCATCCGCCTGCGTTTCACGCAGCACCGCTTCCAGACCGTGCCGCACTTTCGCTTTATCCCCCACCAGCGACATGCTCAGCGCCTGCTGCACGCCATACTGCTCAGAGGCAGACCACAGCTGATGCATATTCTCCACTGGCGGTGGAAGTTGCCCGGTCTCACCGCGGCGCAGCTTCACAAACGCCTGCTGCATGGAGGTAAACAGGAATTCAGCATCGCGATTACTGTCGGCGGCAATGATGTTAATACACACCATCGCGTACGGTTTCTCCAGACGTTCAGACGGTTTAAAGTTCGTACGATAGAGATGCAGAGCCTGATGCAGCATATCCGGTGCGAAATGCGAGGCAAACGCAAACGGCAAACCCAGCTGCGCGGCGAGCTGCGCGCTATAAAGACTTGAACCCAGCAGCCACACCGGGATCTTCTCGCCGTAGCCCGGCACCGGGCGCACGTGTGGGTTCGGATCGCGCGCGTCAAACCAGTCAACCAGTTCAGCCACATCGCGCGGGAAGTTGTCGATATCGCCGCTCATATGGCGACGCAGGGCGCGCATGGTCGGCTGGTCGCTACCCGGCGCACGACCCAGCCCCAAATCAATACGGCCAGGATAGAGGGTATTCAGCGTGCCAAACTGCTCGGCAATCACCAGCGGGGCGTGGTTCGGCAGCATCACGCCACCGGAGCCCAGGTGCAATGTCGTTGTGTTCGCCGCCAGATAACCAATCAGAACCGAGGTGGCGGCGCTGGCAATGCCAACCATGTTGTGGTGCTCGGCCAGCCAGTAGCGATGGTAGCCACGCTTTTCAGCCAGTTGAGCCAGATCGAGAGAATGCGAAAAGGCTTCTCTGGCAGAGGAGCCTTGTGGGATCGGCGCCAGGTCCAGCACCGAAAACGGAAGGGTTTTGTCAGTCATAACAGCTCACTTTGTCGACGGTCAATCTTTAATACTGCATTAAAAAATGATAACCGTTGTTAACAAAGTGAGCCTTTTTTAGGCCTGCAGTTCCAGCCCGGCCAGGCGTTTCCAGTAACCATTACAGTCGCTGTTTGCCGTTAGCGGCAGCGGAGCTGCGCCGGTTTCATTTGCGCGGAAGGCGTCCAGCATCGCGAACACGCCGGTATCCAGAGGGGATAAACGCACTATGTCCACCAGGCCGTCCATCGACGCCAGTTCGTTGCCCAGGTTATAGACATAGCCGCTCATGGTCTGGATCCCGTTCAGGACAAACACCTGCTGATTTTCCTGGGATAGCACGCTGCGCCCGTTCGGGTACTTGATGCAGCAGGTTTCACACTCGTCTTTCGGGCGATCTTCCGAACGCGCGGAAAAGCAGCGCGCGGAATAAGCCAGCGGAAGATGGCCGTAGCTCAGCACTTCCACTTCAAACTGATTGCGAATGCCGAGATCGTCACACTGCGTCAGCAGGTTTACCAGCCAGTCGCGGGAGAGTTCCACCGGCATACACCAGCGCGTCATTCCCTGTTTGAGCAGCAGGTGCAGCGTGACGGCGTTATAGCAGTTCAGTGCATGACCCGCGACGAACGGTAACTTACGTTCGGCGCACATGTTCACCACGCCCAGGTCGCTTGCTTCCAGCAGGAACTCACCGTTTTCAACGTAGCGTTTCAGTTCACCCAGTTCGGACGAGGCTTGCACCAGCGCGAGCGTCGAGAGCACCACCTGTTTACCGCTTCCGGCGAGACTTTTCGCCATCTCCAGCCAGTCGCCCACTTTGGTGGCGCGGCGCTTGCTGCACACGGCTTCACCGAGATAAATCACATCAGCGCTGCTGGTGGCGGCCTGTTGGTAAAAATCTTCCAGCGTCTCTTTTGGCCAGTAGTAGAGCACCGGTCCTAATGAATATTTCATGGTTATCTCACTGCCATTTACGGTGATACGCGCCAAGCGTCGTTTGCGTGCCTTCGGACATAGAACCGAGCGTTTCCATCCAGGCTGCCTGCGGAGCATAGTTTTGCGGGTCCGCCATGCAGCGGTCGATAGCCTGACGCCAGACTTTCGCCACCTGGCTCACATAGGCCGGGCTACGCTGGCGACCTTCAATTTTTACCGAGGCAATATTCGCCGCCAGCAGTTCCGGCAGCAGCTCCAGCGTGTTGAGGCTGGTAGGCTCTTCCAGCGCGTGGTAGCGCTCACCGTCAACCAGATATCGGCCTTTGCATAACGTTGGATAACCCGCGTTTTCGCCGTCCTGATAGCGGTCAATCAACACTTCATTCAGGCGTGATTCCAGCCCCTGCGGGGTTTGTTGCCAGCGGACAAAGCGGGCAGGAGAGCAGGCCCCAACGGTATTGGGTGATTCACCGGTTAAATAAGAAGAAAGGTAGCAACGGCCTTCGGCCATGATGCACAGGCTGCCAAAGGCAAAAACTTCCAGCGGCACTGGCGTGACGCGCGCGAGTTGCTTAACCTGATGAATGGAGAGCACGCGGGGCAGCACCACGCGAGCGACGTCAAAGTGTTGATGATAAAAACGCACGGCCTCTTCATTCGTGGCTGATGCCTGAACAGAGACGTGGCGCTCAATATGCGGATAGCGTTCTGCCGCATACTCAAGCATGGCGAGGTCGGCCAGGATTAACGCATCGGCACCCAGCTGTGCGGCCATATCTACCGCGCGCTGCCAGCGGGCATAGCCGTCAGGATGCGCAAAGGTATTAATGGCAATATGCAGTTTGCGGCGGTGCTGGTGAACGAAGTTAACGGCTTCCTGAAGCTTTTTCTCCGTAAAGTTGAGGCCAGCAAAATGGCGGGCGTTGGTATCATCTTTCAGCCCGATATAGACCGCATCGGCCCCATTTTCGATGGCCGCCTTAAGCGCCGGTAGGTTACCGGCAGGGCAGAGCAGCTCCATAAATTATCCTGATGTAGTCGATCGCAAAATTGTTAACGAGCTGGGATTTTAATTAACCCCTGGGCGACAATTTTTGATTTAAGGCAGCTAATGGCGTATTGATGACACCAATAATGAGCGTCACCGGACGACGGTTTGTTGATTTACGCCGCTATGTTGTGCGTCGGATATGGCAAAATAGCGGGACTATTGCTATCAGGGAGTAAAGCTCGTGCTGGATAAACTGCGTTCACGTCTCGTACAATTCGGTCCATCAATGCTGAGCGTGCCGGTGAAACTGGCGCCGTTCGCGCTAAAACGTCAGGTGCTCGAGCAGGTCCTGAGCTGGCAATTCCGCCAGGCGCTGCAGGACGGCGAGCTGGAGTTTCTGGAAGGCCGCTGGCTGAGCATTGAGGTGCGTGACATCGGGCTGCGCTGGTTTACCTCGGTTGAGAATGATCAACTCATTGTGCGTGAGTCCGCCGAGGCGGATGTGAGCTTTAGCGCCAGTGCCAGCGATCTGCTGATGATCGCCGCGCGTAAACAGGACCCGGATACGTTATTCTTCCAGCGCCGTCTGGTCATTGAAGGCGATACGGAGCTGGGTCTGTACGTGAAAAATTTAATGGATGCCATTGAGCTGGAGCAGATGCCGAAAGCGCTGCGCGTGATGCTGATGCAAATGGCAGATTTCGTTGAGGCCGGGCTGAAAACCCCGCCTGACAGTAAACACACTTCAGTAGGTGAGCCATGCTGATTCGAGTCGAAATTGGGATTGATGCACCGGGTATCGATGCGTTGTTACGCCGCGCTTTTGAGAGCGATGCGGAGGCCCAACTGGTCCACGATCTCCGTGAAGACGGCCTGATTACTTTAGGGCTGGTAGCCACCGATGACGAAGGTCAGGTTGTTGGCTATGTTGCCTTCAGCCCGGTAATCGTTCAGGGCGAAGATCTGCAGTGGGTAGGCATGGCACCGCTGGCGGTCGATGAGAACTATCGCGGCCAGGGCCTGGCGCGCCAGCTGGTGTATGAAGGGCTGGACTCGCTGAATGAGTTTGGCTATGCCGCCGTGGTCACGCTGGGCGATCCGGCATTTTATGGCCGCTTAGGCTTCGAGCAGGCCGCGCATTACGATCTGCGCTGCCGCTGGCCGGGTACCGAATCCTCCTTCCAGGTACATCGCCTGGCGGATGATGCCCTGAACGGTGTGAGTGGCCTGGTTGATTACCACGATCACTTCAATCGTTTCTGAGCAGGCTTTCGCGTAGCGCCTCAAATGAGCCGTCTCCGGTAACGAGGCGCTCTTTCTGGCGCTTCGTCAGCTGTTTAATCCGGTATTCCAGCCTGAGCGCCAGCGACCTGTCGCCGACGGCGGCGTAAAAAGCCAGCTGAAGTTCACCTTTCCCCCGCAGCGCTTTTGCCCCTTTCCCCGTTTGATGTTGTAAAAAACGCCGCGCCACATCGGTAGTGATCCCGGTGTAGAGTGCGTTATCAGCGGTTCGGACGAGATAGAGAAACCAGCACACGGTAAACAGATTCAGTATGTTAAGGTGAACGCACCATAGCATGAGAGAGAGCGAAAATGGAAACACTGGCAGCCATTAACCGCTGGCTGGCGAAGCAGCATGTCGTCACCTGGTGCGTCTGTAAAGACGAAGAGATGTGGTGCGCGAACGCCTTTTATTACTACGATCCCGAGCGCGTAGCCTTCTATGTCATGAGCGAAGACAAAACGCGGCATGCGCAAATGACCGGCCAGCAGGCGAAGGTGGCGGGTACGGTAAATGGCCAGCCCAAAACGGTCGCGCTGATCCGTGGCGTGCAGTTCAAGGGAGAGATCCGTCGGCTGGAGGGAGAAGAGAGCGACGCGCGCCGTAAGCACTACACGCGCCGCTTCCCGGTTGCCGCTGCGTTAAAAGCCCCGGTGTGGGAAATCCGCCTCGATGAGCTGAAATTTACCGACAACACGCTGGGCTTTGGCAAGAAGCTTCACTGGCTACGCGCCGAGCAGGCGTAGCGCTTCCCGGTTAAACGCCGGAAGATCGTCCGGGGTCCGGCTGGTGATCAACTGGTCTTTGTCGTTGACCACTTCCTGATCGTAAAACTCAGCCCCCGCATTTTTCAGATCGATCACGATCGGTTTCACCGCCGTCAGCTTACGTCCGCGGACCACGTCGGCGCTGATCAGCAGCTGCGGGCCGTGACAGATAGCAAAGACCGGTTTTCCGGTAGCGACAAAGTCACGTGTGAAAGTGACGAAACGCTCGTCCCCGCGCAGGGAATCCGGTGAATGGCCGCCGGGTAACAGCAGGGCGTCGAAATCAGACGGGCTGACGTTATCGATGGTTTCGTCGATGGTCACGCTGGCTTCGCCCTTATGGCCTTTCACCGTTTTGCCCGCTTCTTTCTCAATGGTAATGACCTCATGTCCCGCCTTGCGGAATGCCTCTGCAGGAGAGGTGAATTCTGAATCTTCAAACTCGTCGGTAATCAAGACTGCGATTTTCTTGCCCATGCTTCCTCCGTTGTTTTGGCTTCAGACTGATTTTTCTCCGCTTGTGGTAAATACTTACCTGTAACAGACTTCTAAGTGTGGTCGACCACGCTGAGTTCGCAAACGGACAATTCTGTAAAGGGGATACGATGAGCCAGGTACTGATTACGGGCGCAACCGGGCTGGTCGGCGGGCATCTGCTGCGGCTGCTGATCCAGGATCGCCATATTAACTATATCGCCGCACCGACGCGTCGCCCGCTGCTGGATATCTCCGGCGTCTTTAACCCGCACGACCCGCAGCTCACCGACGCGCTGGCGCAGGTGCAGGACCCGATTGATATCGCCTTTTGCTGCCTCGGTACGACGCGGCGTGAGGCGGGCAGTAAAGAAGCCTTTGTCCATGCGGATTACACCCTGGTGGTGGATACCGCACTGACGGCGAAAAAATTGGGGGCAAAGCATTTTCTGGTGGTCAGTTCTCACGGCGCGAGCAACGGCTCGCCGTTTTTTTACAACCAGGTGAAGGGCAAGATGGAAGAGGCGCTGATTGCCCAGAAGTGGGAATATCTGACCATTGTGCGGCCTTCTATGCTGATGGGGCACCGCGACGAACGGCGCTTTAACGAGTTTGTTTTCGCTCCGCTGTTTCGCATCCTGCCGGGTAACTGGAAGTCCATTGAGGCGCGGGATGTCGCGCAGGCGATGCTGAAAGAGGCGCTGGCACCGTCGCAGGAAGGGGTCAATATCATCCCTTCGGCAAAACTGCGTGAAATCGCGCAGGGCGAGGCGTAAACTTCTCCGGCTTATTCAATAACACTCTCCGGGGAATGGTATGACTGGTCAGTCTTCATCTCAGGCGGCGACACCTGTCCAATGGTGGAAGCCCGCACTCTTCTTTCTCGTGGTCATCATTGGCCTCTGGTATGTGAAATGGCAGCCGTACTATGGCAAGGCCTTCACCGCCGCCGAAACGCACAGCATTGGTAAATCGATACTCGCGCAGGCGGATGCCAGCCCGCTGAAGGCGGCGTGGGATTACGCCATGGTCTACTTCCTGGCTGTCTGGAAAGCTGCGGTATTAGGCGTCTTGTTAGGGTCGCTGATTCAGGTACTTATTCCGCGAAACTGGCTGGTGAAAACCCTCGGGCAGCCACGCTTTCAGGGCACCTTGCTGGGGACGATTTTCTCTCTGCCGGGCATGATGTGTTCATGCTGTGCAGCCCCTGTGGCCGCAGGAATGCGCCGTCAGCGTGTCTCGATGGGCGGTGCGCTGGCGTTCTGGATGGGCAACCCGCTGCTCAACCCGGCAACGCTGGTGTTTATGGGCTTTGTGCTCGGCTGGCATTTTGCGGCTATCCGCCTGGTTGCCGGGCTGCTGACGGTGCTGGTGGTGGCGACGCTGGTGCAAAATCTGGTGAAAGAGAAAGCGCCAGAGCCCGCTTCTGTTGAGCTGGACATCAGCGAGCCGCAGGGCGGTTTCTTTGCCCGCTGGGGTAAAGCGCTGTGGCAACTTTTCTGGAGCACCATTCCGGTTTATATCCTGGCGGTTCTGGTGCTCGGCGCGGCGCGCGTCTGGCTGTTCCCGCATGCGGATGGCGCGATTGATAACACGCTGATGTGGGTGATTGCGATGGCCGTTGCTGGCTGCCTGTTTGTGATCCCAACGGCGGCTGAAATTCCGATTGTTCAGACCATGATGCTGGCTGGCATGGGCACCGCGCCCGCGCTGGCGCTGCTTATCACCTTGCCGGCCATTAGTTTGCCGTCGCTTGTCATGCTGCGTAAGTCTTTCCCGGCAAAAGCGCTGTGGCTGACAGCGGGGCTGGTAGCGTTAAGTGGGGTGCTGGTGGGAAGCATTGCGCTTCTGTGAAAAAAAAGCCCGGTGGCGCAACGCTTACCGGGCCTACAGTGAGGTTTTTTTATTTGATGTAAGTAAACGCGGTGGTGACGTGCTTCACGCCGCTGACCCGGCTGGCGATATCCGCTGCCGCTTTCCCTTCACGGTCGGTAACCAGACCCAGCAGGAACACTTCACCGTTTTCGGTCGTCACTTTTACGTTTGAGGATTTCACCTGATCTGAACCCAGCAGCTGGGAACGGACTTTTGTGGTGATCCAGGTGTCAGACGACGCCGTACCCAGGCTGATTGGCTGGCCCTGACGGATTTCATTGAAGACTTCCGTAGTGCCCTCAACGCCCATGGCGATCTGCTTCGCGCGGCTGGAGAGTTCGGTATTCGGTGACTGACCCGTCAGCAGGACTTTGCCCTGATAAGCCGTCACGTTGATACGCGCTTCTTTCTTAATTTGTTCGTCTTTCGACAGCGCACTGTTGACGCGCAGCTCCAGCGTACCGTCATCCACCTGCGTTCCTACAGAGCGTGGATCGGTCGCCGCTTTTGTGCCTACTGCGGCAGTACCCACGACAGCCGCAGCGATACATCCCTGAAGCAGCAATGCAGACATAAGGACTGCGAGGGTCGATAAAGCCTTCATAAAAACTCCTTAATCATCCTGGTGAGGGAAAAGCGTGTTATCGATCAAATCGCATAAGCAGTTTACCGTGAGCATATGCATCTCCTGAATGCGTGCGCTTCGGTGAGACGGAATGCGGATTTCCACATCCTGCGGCCCCAGCAGACCCGCCAGTTCACCACCGTCATAGCCGGTTAAGGCGACGATAGTCATGTCTCGGGTGACCGCGGCTTCAACGGCTTTGACAATGTCCCGGCTGTTGCCGCGCGTGGAGATGGCCAGCAGCACATCACCGGCATGCCCCAGGGCGCGCACCTGCTTTGCGTAAATTTCGTCATGCAGACGATCGTTAGCAATCGCTGTTAAGACCACATTATCGGTATTAAGTGCAATGGCAGGTAAACTCGGGCGTTCGGTTTCAAAACGATTAATCATGCTGGCAGCAAAATGCTGTGCGTTGGCGGCTGAGGTACCGTTGCCACAACAGAGGATTTTGTTGCCATTAAGCAGGGATTGCACCAGCGTCATTGCAGCACGAGAGATCGCGTCCGGAAGGGCTTCCGCCGCGGCAATCTGAGTCTGGATGCTTTCTGTGAAGCACACTTTAATTCTTTCGAGCACGTTATCCCTTTTAAATCGTAATTATGCGTCTTCGCCAAAAGCGTTTTTAAGCCATTCGATCTCATTTCCGGTGAAGGCTATCACATCGAACCGGCAATCCACAGTATCAAAACTCCCATTATGGCGGGCAAGCCACAAGTGGGCAGTCTGTAATAATTTATGTTGTTTGGCGAGCGTCACGCTGGCGGCAGCACCGCCAAAACGGGAAGACTGTCGAAAGCGGACTTCTACAAACACAATCACCTGACCCTCTTTCATGATCAGATCAATTTCGCCGCCACGTCCGCGAACGTTAGCGGCGATAAAATGCAGTCCTTTGCCTTCAAGCCAGCGACGCGCTTTTAACTCCCACGCATCGCCGGTCTCTTTACGGCTTAACTGGCCGGGACGATTTGTCCCTGCTGGTATTTGAGCCATGATAACTTCCTGTTGATCACGCAGTCCTGCGTCGCGGTCAGATCGCCGGTGTTGCCGTTAAGCTCAAAGCCCGGTACCTGACGCATCTGGGTAAAGTGGTTCGCCAGCGCCCATGCATCGACCCCCATGGCATACAGACGCGCCAATGAGTAATCGTTACGTACGCTGCTCAGCGCCTGCTGCATCAGCGCCGGGTTGCTGCCCGCGAGCATCGGAATTTCACTGTACTGCAGGCCGTCCATTTCCAGACGGAAATCCGGGCCAGCGGTGCCTTGCGCGCTGCGGGAACTGGCATAGAGCGTTGCGCCGCTCTGGCTGCCGTTACGCATCGCAATCATTGGTTTGATAAAGGCGATCTCTTGCGGTGTGGCAACGATATAAGCCGCATCCACTTTTCCACCGCCGCCGATCTGCGCATCGGTAGGTGGGGCAGGGATGGTCAGCCCACCAATGGTCACGCCCTGCTGCTGTGGCAGGCTGGCGGTCACCGGGCTGCCGTTAAGCGCGATACCCGCTCCGCCGTTTACGCCCGCGCGCAGTTCTGAGACGGAACCGAATTTCTGCTGCAGCACGATACCGCCGCCCAGCTTCTGCCACTCATCGGCGAAGGCATTCGCTACGCGATCGCCCAGCGTACTGCGCGGGATGAGCAACAGTGGAGCCTGTTTACCCTGCTCGTGGATATGACGTGCCGCATCGCGAGCTTCGTCTTCCGGAGAGAGCGCGAAGTAGCAAATATTGGCCCGGTTCTGAACCTGCTCCGGCTGGTTGAGCGCCAGCACGTTCAGCGTGGTATTGCTCTTCATCAGCTCTTCCACGTTGTTTTTCAACAGCGGACCGACAACGATGCTCGCCCCGTCCTGTTGCACCTGAGCCAGTACCTGGTCAAGCGGCTGCGAACTGGTGTCGTAAATTTTCAGTTCGGTGCCAGGATTAGCGCTGGTGGTCGCCACGGCCTGCGGCTGCGCGGCAGGTGGAGTGGTTGGTTGTGCTGGCTGTTGTTGAGTTTGTTCTGCTGTTGCCTCAGGCGCTGCAGGAGAAGCAGGTGTCTCCACTGGCGCCTGTGTTGCTGGTTCTGCAGCAGGCGGAGGCGTCGTCGGTGCGGTCACCGGGTTTTGCATCGTGCCTTGCGCCGGGGGTTGCGCCGTGGTGAGATCGCTGGTCTCGGCGGCGGAAGGGCTGACAACATCGTTCACGTTGGCCGCCTGTGCTGCCTGCACCGGCACCGCGCTGCCCGTCACCGGCATAGTGCCGTTTTTCGCAGCTTCAAAGCCCTGTTGAATCGTACGGCCAAACACCGCCGCCTGACCATTCAGCGGCAGAAGCAGTGCAATTTTGCTGGTCGATGCTGGCTTAAAGTTCTGCACGTTCACCAGCTGGGTTGGCAGCATTTTGGCGCCCGGGTTTTGCGGGTAGCGAGTCTGCCAGTCGGTAATACCGGCCTTCAGCATCTTAGGGTCGGTGCGGTTGTTAAACCACATCTGTTGGAGATCAAGCCAGCCCTGCAGCACGTTCTCATCCGCGTTGATGACCAGCGCCTTTGCCTGATCCGGGGTCATGGCGGCAAGAGCCTGCCAGGTGGCATCAATATTTTTCTGCTTGTCGGCACCGGCAAGCAGCGGTTCCTGAGCGATAAGCGCGCGGAGCAGCGTCAGGGAAGGACGCCCCTGTTCAGCGGTGATACCCGCCTGCCAGAAGCGTGCCTGCTGGTTTTTATCCAGCGCGCTCAGGTCGATGCTACCCAAGATCTTTTTCGCGCTGTCATACTCTTTCTGCGCGACCTTCAGCTCGGCAGAGAGCAGGCTCTGCTCAAGACGCTGGGTATCGTTAAGATCTTTCGGCAGCTGGCCGAACAGCTCTGCAGCCTGCTGGGTTTTTCCCTCTTTCAGCAGTGCACGAATGGCGAGTAATTGCCAGTTGATCCTGGTATCATTTGAACTCTGCGACATTTGTTGCAGATAAAAGCCAGAATCAGCCTGAGCGGAACCCTCAAGATGGGCGGTGCTCTGGTCAGGTGCCTGGGTGCCGCAGCCTGCAAAGATCAGGGCTGCCAGCAGAAGCGGCACGCTGCGCGTGGCTTTTTTTCGAAGAAACGTTAACGGTACCATACTGTATCCAGTGATTTTTTTTACGCAATGCTCAATATTAAATCGGCAATACGGACGAAACAATGAAACAACACGAAACGGCAGATAATTCTCAAGGCCAGCTTTATATTGTACCTACTCCTATCGGGAATTTGTCTGATATTACCCAACGTGCACTCACTGTATTGCAAGCCGTTGATTTAATTGCGGCTGAGGACACTCGTCATACCGGTTTACTGCTGCAGCATTTCGCGATTAACGCCCGTTTGTTTGCCCTGCACGATCACAATGAGCAACAAAAAGCCGACACGCTGGTGGCGAAGCTCAAGGAGGGGCAGAACATTGCGCTGGTCTCCGACGCGGGAACGCCGCTGATTAACGACCCCGGCTACCATCTGGTGCGTACCTGCCGTGAAGCCGGCATTCGCGTTGTGCCCCTGCCGGGACCGTGCGCCGCGATTGCTGCGTTAAGCGCCGCAGGTCTGCCGTCTGACCGTTTCTGCTATGAAGGTTTTCTGCCCGCCAAATCTAAAGGCCGTCGCGACGTCTTAAAAGACCTGGAGGCGGAACCGCGCACCCTGATTTTCTACGAATCCACCCACCGCCTGCTGGAAAGCCTGGACGATATGGTTACCGTCTGGGGTGAGTCCCGCTACGTCGTGCTGGCGCGCGAGCTGACCAAAACCTGGGAAACCATTCACGGCGCACCGGTGGGTGAACTGCTGGCGTGGGTGAAGGAAGACGAAAACCGCCGCAAAGGTGAGATGGTGCTGATTGTCGAAGGGCATAAAGCAGAAGAGGATGCCCTGCCAGCCGATGCGCTGCGCACGCTGGCATTGCTACAGGCCGAATTGCCGCTTAAAAAAGCGGCTGCGCTGGCGGCGGAAATTCACGGCGTGAAGAAGAATGCCCTGTATAAGTACGCGCTGGAGCAGCAGGGGGAGTAAGCCCCAGCCGTCTTTTTGCCGGGCGGCGGCTGCGCCTTACTTTGCCTGCAACTTTATAAAATGTCGGTATAAATGTCGGAAAAGAAAATTGCGCAGGTCATGCGCTGACCTGCGTTGTTAGCTAAACCGTAATGACCTCAGTGCCCGTTTTGCTCAGCAGATCTTTATCATGTTTTCCGATCCCATCATCCGTAATCACACAATCAATCTTCTCCATTGGCAGTACCTGGTTAAACCCGCGACGATTAAACTTGCTCGCATCGAGTACGGCAATCACTTTATGGGCGGCGGCGGCCATCACGCTGCTGATGGAATAGCCTTCATTGAAGGTGGTGATGCCGTTTGTCGCATCAATACCGTCCGCCCCAACAAACATCAAGTCCGCGCTAATACCTGCAAGCGAACGCTCGGCAATGGTACCGTGCATTGAATGCGTCTTATGGCGAACCGTGCCGCCGCAAACCACCAGCGTAATATCTTTATTTTCCGAAAGAGCAAACGCAGCGGGCAAGCTGTTGGTAATGACGGTAATATTGGCTTTTCTCGACAGGGCTTCGGCTATCAGCATAGTGGTACTGCCGCTGTCTAAAATAATCGTCATTCCTTCTTCGATCAGGGCTGCGGCGGCCTGAGCAATACGTTTTTTCGGGTCGCTTGCCAGCTGGTAACGCTCCTCCAGTACGACTTCCTGATTCTCACTTTCAGCCAGGTTACTGCCCGGTTTTGCTGCGCCTCCATGGAAGCGCGTGACTAAGCCTTTTTCTTCCAGCAGGCGCAGGTCGGTTCGAATGGTCACTTCCGAGATGCCGAACAGGTTAGAAAGATCCTGCACCATCACGCTACCCTGAGCGTTGACGAGGTCAACGATTTTGTTCCTTCGCTCAAATGAGTTCATATTGATTTGCCTGATAATTAACTGTTCCTATTCTAATCGAAGGTATGCGAAAGGTGTAAGGCTATATTCGAAAGCAAATGTGAGCCAGCTCAGGTTGCTGGCTCGAGAGATTAGGCGAAACGCAGCATAATTTTGCCCTGCATCGGTGCCCCATTCAGTGCCTGCACGGCCTGAGCGAAGCTTTCACTGTCGCCAGTATGAGCAATGAGCGGCTCCAGTTGCAGTTTTTTCCCGGTGAGCAGGCGGACTGCTGTTTCCCACTCTTCCCCTGGCCACGGTGCAGAGTAGTTCATCCAGCTACCCAAAAGCGTCAGTTCCTTACGTAATATTTTGCCAAAGGTTGCGGCAGATAAATTCAGGTCATGATGCAATGTACCGACCAGCGCAACTTGTGCGTGAGGGCCAGCAATATCAATGGCAAGCGAGACAGTTTGTGGTGTTCCTGCGGTCTCCAGCACCAGTTGATCAAATCGACTGTCACTCTGCGCGTTGAGAATGTCATCGGTGCTCAAGGTACGGCTGTTGAATACTTGAGTCGCACCCAGTGTTTTCGCCAGGGCGAGTTTATCGTCGTTGATATCAATCGCAGTTACGCTCTTTGCCCCGAGCGCCAACGCGCACTGCATCGCCAGCAGACCGATCGTCCCCGCTCCGACGATAATGACATTTTTACCTTTGCAGCCTGAAGCCAGATGAAACGCGTGCAAACCTACGGTGACAGGTTCGATAAATGCCCCGTCTTCGATTGCCATCTCTGCTGGCAGGCGGAACAAGTTCGCGCGCTTCACGACAATATATTCGGCATTGCCACCGTCACTGCGTGAGCCGACAAACTGGTACTGCTTACACAGCGAGTAGTAGCCTTGCCCACACTCTGGGCAGGAAAAACAGGGCAGAAGTGGAATGCAGGCCACAGCATCTCCCGCCTGGAGGTCCTTTACATCTGCACCACAGGCTTCGACGTGTCCGCTAAATTCATGGCCAAGGATGATAGGATAATAGTGTGCCCCTTTGGCAAAAATACGCGGGATATCTGAGCCGCATAACCCTGAGCAAACAATGCGCACCAGAACTTCATCCGCATCCTGTATTTGAGGGATCGGACGTTCTTCAACGCGCACGCTGCCCTCAGCGTGAATTACCACTGATTTCATGATTTACTCCAGAAAAGAAGGGGAGCATGGCTCCCCGGATATTAAGATACCGTCTGGCTTTGCGGGTTAGCGGCGTTTTTCTCTGCCGTCGTAAACGTCCGGGCACGTCGCCAGGTGAGCAGTACGCCTGTGAAGTAGATCGCGCCAATCACAATGAATCCCACCACGTTTTGCCAGGTAAGGAGCTGGATGAGCAACCAGGTGACTGGCGAACCACCCTGATCCATGGATGCCACAAGCCCACCTGCTTTTAACGCACCAGCGTTCTGTGCAAGCTGGGTATGCAGGCCGATGGTCTGTGTGGCGATCCATAGTGTGATCCCCATGATGATGACGCCGGAGATGAGTGTACGGAACAGATTACCCTGGTGAATCGCGACCGCCATTGCCACGAAGAAACCGATAGTCGCAAGGTCGCCGAAAGGTAGCACCTGGTTACCTGGCACCAGCACCGCAATCAGAATGGTTAACGGGATGAAAATGAGACTGGCGGAAACCACTGACGTATGACCCAGCAGCAGTGCGGGATCAAGACCAATTAAGAACTCCTGACCACCAAATTTGGCCTGCAGGCGTTTGCGAGCGTGTTTAGCAATCGGCGTCAGGCCATCCATAATCGGCTTGATGACCCGCGGCATCAACAGCATCACTGCAGCGGTTTTCACTGCCAGTTGCAGAACGGATTTCGCGTCGTAGCCTGCCAGCATGCCAATGACCAGTCCCATGACAAAACCGACGGTGACCGGTTCGCCAAACGGACCAAAACGTTTCTGGACATCGTCGGCGCTAAAGTGGATCCGCTTAAGACCAGGAATGTGGTTGATAATCGTATCGACCAGCACCGCGACGGGACCGAGATACGCCGACGAGCCGTGTGGAATAGCAATTCCTTCCAGGCCGAAGAAGTCTCGCGTGTCTTTGGCAAACCAGTCACCCAGCTTGTAGACAAAGGCTGCGTGAACCACCACACCAAGGATCCCCAGCCAGTAAGAGCCAGTGGCCAGGTGCAGCATTGCGCCGGTGAAGGTCATGTGCCAGATGTTCCAGATGTCCACGTTCACTACACGGGTCATACGAGTGACCAGCATGATGACATTGACGCCGATCGCTATCGGGATCGCCACCAGTGCGATTTGTGAGGCCCAGGTCATGGGTGAAGAACCTGGCCAGCCGATATCCACTACGTGAAGGTTAATCTGGAATTGTTCCGCCATCGCTTTAGCTGCCGGACCAATGGAGTCGAGCATCAGGCCAATGACCAATCCAATTCCCACGAAGCCTATGCCGATATGCAGGCCGGACTTGAAGCAATCGCCCAGTTTCATCCCCAAAAGTTTTGAGAAGATAATGATAACGATGGGCAGCATGACGGTGGGACCGAGGTCGAGGATATACCGCATGATTTCGGTAAACATGATTTCACCCCTCGAGAATAGTGAGGATTTTTTGTTGCAGGGCTTCGATACCGACGCCCGATACAAACGGCATCCCATGAACTACCGGAATGTCACCAAACGATCTGTCGACTTTTGCCGTGGTGCAAATGAGGTCTGCACCGTCCATATAGGTTTCAATTTCCGTCACCCGACACTGGACCAGATCAAGCGCTATGTGGTGGGCTTCACACAGTTCTTTGATCTCTTCAGCCGCCATGGTTGAGGTTGCTACGGCACCACCACAGGCAACAATAACTTTACGTTTCATAGGGTACTCCTTTTTATTATCAGTATGTTATGAAGCCTGTGCACAGGAGTCAGGCTCAAGGATCGTCTCCCGGAATTGCTCGGCCAGGCGATCGGCTGGTGTGACCAACAACAGGTCCAGCGTGTCCGGGTTTTGTAGCTCGCTGAAAAGACGGCGCAGCAGTTTTATTTGCGCCGCAGGGTTTTCAACAATTAATGCGATGATGAGTGAAACGGCGACCTCTCCATCATCATCAGCCTGCTGAAAATTCACCGGTTTGTCCGGGCGAATCAGGTAAATCGCGGGGATTTTGGCATGTACCGCCTCACAATGCGGGATTGCAACCGCATGGCGTTCAAGGGTTATGCCGGTGGGGTAGTTGATCTCCCTTTCGAGAAGTGCGGCTGGGTAAGTGGCATGCACAACACCTTTCGCCAGCATCTCCTCACCAATGTGCGCCAGCGCAAGCTGACAGTTTTCAAACTCAATTCCGGTACGGACAAAAACGTGACTCATAGACTCTCCGGGCATCAGACGTATTCAGGGGTACAGCCAAATCGATAGGCACGTAATACATCCTGTATTTTGTCGATGATGAGATTGTGCGGTGTTGCAACGATCTCATTCATTGACAATCGTTCGAACTGAACGGGCATAAACTGGCTAATAAGACCCAACGGCAGGGAGGTATTACTCATGTTGGTGAGTAATTTCTCCACGCCCTGACGGATACGTGGATGCGGCCAGTAGTAGCGAATGCGATCAGAAAGACTGAAATGGATATCCACCATCGCCTGGCTCCAGGTTGGACGGTAATACTTTTTCCAGTAATCCGGCTCGTTCAGCATCACTTCGTCAATCACCTCCAGCACGTGGCTGCGCTGCTCAGGGGCGATAAGTTCTCTCTCCATTTGTGCCAGGGCAAAGATGGCTTCACGCAGAGCAAAGGTGAGCGCCGGGCCCACTTTCAGGATCGCGAAGTGATCGCGCACCAGGGCCTGATAAGCCTGACGGGTCTGGTAGTCGGTTGAATGCGCCTCGTAGACCATTGGTGTCTGGCGGATCCAGCCGGATAGTGCCTCGGCCGCGTGGGGTTGATAGGGAATGATTTGGGTATGGTCGAACTCCACGCCCGGTTGCACCACGATAGCGATCACGCGTGTCATAGCATCTTCCAGACCGAGTGCGCTAAAGGCAGCTCGGTGGGTATCGAGCGTCTGTGCGGCATCTTCAACACGGGTAACATGCACGCAGTTAATACTGCTGGCTTCCCCACCCGGTACGGGAACTTCAGTGCCAATAACGTAGGTTAGTGCCGCTTTTTGTTCCTCATTAGCCGTCTCTTCTGCAGCTTTGCATAACTGTGCAGCCCGCTGGGCTACCACTACTGGTGCTAGCGGGACGGGGTCGTCGGCGCATGACATGGAAGCATCCAGATGGATCTTGGTAAATCCGGCAGCGACATAGGTTTTGATCAGCTCAACGGATTTTTCCATCGCTGCTTCAGCCGGTTCGTTTTGCCAGCAGTTAGGCCCCAGGTGATCCCCTCCAAGAATCAGGCGTTCTCGGGGAAAACCAACGTCCCTGGCGATATTCAATACAAAATCGCGAAAATCAGCAGGAGTCATGCCGGTATAGCCGCCAAACTGATTCACCTGATTTGAAGTGGCCTCAATCAGCACTTTATTGTCGGTATTCAAATCAAAACGCAGTGCAGCTTCAATGACCAGCGGGTGTGCGGAACAGACAGAACAAATACCGACATGCTCTCCCGCTTTATGGCGGGCAATAATATCTTTCACATTTCCTCCGGATTAGGACATTAATCTTTCGTCGTTAGAGCTTTCCTTCACAACCACAATCGGCAATAACCTTGCGTACGACCTCTTGCATGGCACTTTTGGCGGGTACCATGTAATGACGGGGGTCGCTGGCATCGGGATATGAAGCGAGATAGGTTTTCAGCGCATTCGAGAAGGCGATTTTGAGTTCTGTGGCGACATTGACCTTGCAGATCCCGAGGCTAATAGCCTTACGGATATCTTCTGTCGACAATCCTGAGGCACCGTGCAGTACCAGCGGGATATCAACCAGATTACGGATCTCTGCCAGGCGTTCGAAATCCAGCCTTGGCGTAGCTTTATACAGGCCGTGCGCGGTGCCGATGGCTACAGCCAGCGAGTCGATACCCGTCAGCTCAACATACTCGCGAGCCTGTTGTGGATTGGTGTAGAGCGCATCTTTGCTGTCGACGACAAGGTCATCCTCCTGACCGCCAAGACGGCCAAGTTCAGCCTCTACGCTAACGTCGTAGCGGTGGCAGTAGTCCGTCACTTTCTTTACGAGCAATACGTTTTCAGAGAACGGATGATGAGAGCCGTCGATCATTGCAGAGCGGATCCCGCTCCGTACTTTCTGCGCGATATCGTCGAAATCTTCGTGATGATCGAGGTGGATCGCCAGTGGCTGGTTGTACGTTTTGGCCAGATCGCCAGCAATGGCTACCACATTCCCGGTTCCGGCATAGCTAAACGTACCGGGTGTGCCCGCGACAATCAGAGGAGACCGCATCTCTGAGGCCGTTTCGACGACTACCTGCAGTGTTTCGAGATTATGAATATTAAATGCAGGGACCGCGTAACCTTCACGCTGTGCCTTTATCAGCATCGCTTTTGACGAGATGATATACATCTTTCCTCCGAAACCTTTCGTTTTGTTTGTGCGAAAGACAATATAGGGTTTCGGAATGTTTTTTTGTGATTGGTATCTTAGAAATGAAAGATTCGAAATGAAAGATAAGAATGCGAAAGAAACGAAAGCAAAAAAAAGCATGGCCGAAGCCATGCTGAAAGAGGTTTATAGTGAACTCACGTCACTGGTGCCGGGTTAAACACCGCCAGCTGGTTATGTAATCCCCATTGGTCCGAGAACGTTTTCTTCCGCCCGCTTGCCACGTCCAGAATGAAGTGGAATAGCTTCCAGCCCACGTCCTCAATGCTCTCTTCTCCGGTGGCGATGGTTCCCGCGTTGATATCCATTAAGTCGTACCAGCGGTTTGCCAGCTCGGTGCGCGTCGCCATTTTGATCACCGGGACTGCCATCAGGCCATACGGCGTGCCGCGTCCTGTGGTAAAGACCTGCACCGTAATGCCGGATGCCACCTGCTGGGTGCCGCAAACAAAATCGCTGGCAGGCGTTGCCGCGTAGATCAGGCCGCGTTTGGTCGGCCGCTGTCCCGGAGAGAGGACTTCCACAATTGCGCTTTGGCCGGATTTAGCAATCGAACCCAGGGCTTTTTCCACGACGTTCGCCAGGCCCCCTTTTTTGTTTCCCGGAGACGGATTCGCGCTACGGTCGGTTTTACCCATGTCGAGATAGTTATCGTACCAGGCCATCTCCTCAAGCAGGCGCTTGCCCACGTCTTCATTGACGGCGCGCGGCGTCAGTAAATGGATGGCATCACGGACTTCGGTCACTTCAGAGAACATCACCGTCGCACCGCAACGAACAAGCAGGTCGGACGCGAAGCCCACCGCCGGGTTGGCCGTCACGCCAGAGAACGCATCGCTGCCGCCGCACTGGGTTCCCACCACCAGGTCAGACACGGGGCAGGTTTCGCGCTGGCGTCGGTTGAGCTTATCGAGATGACGCTCGGCAACCTGCAGAATATCGTCGACCATAGACCGGAACCCAATGTGGCGTTCGTCCTGCAGGCGTACAATGCTGGCCTCGTCTGCCGGAATGGCTTTGACGTCTTCGGTACCCTGCAGCAGACGCTCAGGCTGGAGTTTTTCGCATCCCAGGCCAATCACCATCACCTCGCCGCCAAAATTCGGGTTGAGGGCAATATTATGAATGGTACGGATCGGCACGACCGCCGCTGGCGCGTTGATCGCTACGCCACAGCCATAGAGATGGTTCAGGCCAACCACGCCATCGACGTTCGGGTATTTCGGCAGCAGATCGCGTTCGATGATTTTCACCACGTAATCCACTACGCCCGCCACGCAGTGTACGCTGGTGGTGAGACCAAGAAGATTTTTGGTACCGACGCTGCCGTCCGGATTGCGATAGCCTTCAAAGGTATAGCCTTCCAGTGGGGGAAGCGGTTCCGGTACGCGGGTGGCAAGTGGCAGGGTGTTCAGCGGTGGCGCTTTTGGCAGCTCAACCAGCGACTCCTCAATCCAGCTTCCCTGCGGAATTGCGCGAACGGCATAGCCGATGACTTCACCGTAACGCACGATCTCCCCATGGGCAGGAATATCGACCAGTGCGATTTTGTGCCCCTGGGGAATATGTTCAATTAACGTCAGTCCGTCCGGGAAGCGTGTTCCCGCTTTTAAGCCATTGTCATTGACAATAATCGCCACGTTATCCGTATCGTGAACTTTTATATAAAACGCCGTCGGCGATGCCTCTCTCATTTCAATATCGGCCATTATTCACATTTCTCCGGCAAAGTGTCAGATAGTAAATTTAACCCGTTGGATAATCGTTTTATTCTCGAGGAAATAAAGGATGTCAGCAGAAGACAGTTAAAAATGTGATCGCGATCGCGTCAGGCTAACTAATCCCTGATTCTGTGCATTAGCGCCCACAGCGTTGGGCATATGCTCAAAATGGCGTTGAAAGGAGGCGCAATACTTGAGCATAAAAACAATGTGCTGTTGTGAAGTGACGATTATACTGAAGGACGATTTTATATTGCCAACATTCAGTCAGAGAAATAAATATAAAAACAATATGTTTCGCAATAAATAATCCCGGCTCAAACTGCGGAATTAAAAAGGTATAAGTGATGAATAACAATATCTTCCCGAATACGTTTAAAACGGCCCTCGCGGCGCACCAGATCCAGATTGGCTGTTGGTCTGCGCTGGCAAACCCAATAAGTACTGAAGTGCTGGGCCTTGCTGGTTTTGACTGGCTGGTGCTCGACGGCGAACATGCGCCAAATGATATCAGCACCTTTATTCCGCAACTGATGGCCCTGAAAGGCAGCGCCAGCGCCCCGGTGGTGCGAGTGCCAACCAATGACCCGGTGATCGTCAAACGTTTGCTGGATATCGGGTTCTACAATTTCCTCATCCCGTTTGTGGAAACCCAGGAACAAGCGGCGCTGGCTGTGGCGTCAACGCGCTACCCGCCGGAAGGGATCCGCGGCGTCTCCGTCTCACACCGCGCCAACATGTTCGGCACCGTGCCGGACTACTTCGCGCAGTCCAATAGCAACATCACTGTTCTGGTGCAGATTGAGAGCCAGCAGGGGGTTGAAAACCTCGACGCTATTGCAGCCACAAACGGTGTGGACGGTATCTTTGTCGGCCCAAGCGATCTGGCTGCCGCCTTTGGCCACCTGGGCAATGCCAGCCACCCTGACGTGCAGCGTGCGATCCAGCACATATTTGCTCGCGCCAAAGCACACGGTAAACCGAGCGGCATACTGGCGCCGGTTGAAGCCGACGCCCGACGTTATCTGGAGTGGGGAGCCACCTTTGTTGCCGTCGGCAGCGATCTCGGGGTGTTCCGCTCAGCGACGCAGAAATTAGCGGACGCTTTTAAAAAATAACCATCATTGAGGAAACAGTTATGACGCTGAAAGTGGGTTTTATTGGCCTGGGGATCATGGGTAAACCAATGAGTAAGAACCTCATCAAAGCGGGTTACTCACTGGTGGTCTCCGATCATAATCCGCAATCTGTGGCCGAGGTGATGGCGGCTGGCGCAGAAACCGCCTCCACCGCCAAAGCGATTGCTGAGCAGTGCGATGTCATCATTACCATGCTGCCAAACTCCCCGCATGTTAAAGAGGTCGCGCTGGGGGAGAACGGCATCATTGAGGGCGCAAAGCCTGGCCTGGTGCTGATTGATATGAGCTCTATCGCACCGCTTGCAAGTCGTGAAATCAGCGAGGCGCTAAAAGCGAAGGGCGTGGATATGCTGGACGCGCCGGTCAGCGGCGGTGAGCCGAAAGCGATCGACGGCACGCTGTCGGTGATGGTCGGCGGGGATAAAGCTATTTTCGATAAATACTATGACCTGATGAAAGCGATGGCAGGCTCCGTGGTGCATACGGGTGAAATTGGCGCGGGCAACGTGACCAAGCTGGCGAACCAGGTCATTGTGGCGCTGAACATCGCCGCGATGTCTGAAGCGCTGACGCTGGCAAGCAAAGCGGGCGTTAACCCGGACCTGGTCTATCAGGCGATTCGCGGTGGTCTGGCGGGAAGTACCGTGCTGGATGCCAAAGCGCCGATGGTGATGGACCGTAACTTCAAGCCGGGATTCCGTATCGACCTGCACATTAAAGATCTGGCGAACGCGCTCGATACGTCCCACGGTGTAGGCGCACAGCTGCCGCTGACCGCGGCGGTGATGGAGATGATGCAGGCGTTGCGTGCAGATGGTCTGGGCACGGCCGATCACAGCGCGATTGTGTGCTACTACGAAAAACTGGCAAAGGTAGAAGTCGCGCGTTAATTACGTCTTGTCTGCGCCTGAAGGTGACAGCGGCGCGCAAACCCTCTATACTGCGCGCCGAAGCTGACCAGACAGTCGCCGCTTCGTCGTCGTCCCTTTCGGGGGAGACGGGCGGAGGGGAGGAAAGTCCGGGCTCCATAGGGCAGGGTGCCAGGTAACGCCTGGGGGGGAAACCCACGACCAGTGCAACAGAGAGCAAACCGCCGATGGCCCGCGCAAGCGGGATCAGGTAAGGGTGAAAGGGTGCGGTAAGAGCGCACCGCGCGGCTGGTAACAGTCCGTGGCACGGTAAACTCCACCCGGAGCAAGGCCAAATAGGGGTTCACATGGTACGGCCCGTACTGAACCCGGGTAGGCTGCTTGAGCCAGTGAGCGATTGCTGGCCTAGATGAATGACTGTCCACGACAGAACCCGGCTTATCGGTCAGCTTCAACTTCTTAAAAAACCCCGCTTCGGCGGGGTTTTTGCTTTCAGGTGGTTGTAGGTCGGTTAAGTGCTGCGCCACCCGACAACCCCACAAACGACATCAATTCTCATATTTGCGACATTAAGCACATTTCACTGTTTTTATCTCTTCAGTGGCCTCAAGCAATCTACAGGCGATCGTTATCACAAAATTTCGCGCTGAAAATGGGTGAATCCACGGTGTTGTTAATTTGTTGCGATTGTTGTCTTAATGATTCAATATGTTTTCATGTTTGATATCTACATATTGCATTTAAAAACATTCATCCTGCGAATGTGTGACGTATTCCTCTTTTTATCGAAAGCCAGCCTAAAAGCATCTGTAAAAATTGATAAATTGAAAGAATGTTTCAACTGAATAACGGTTATTTATTGGTCTTTAATTGCCTGAAAGATCGTCTTTATTGATTTTATTAACGCAGGAAAATTTATCCAGGTTATCGCCATAAAATAAATTTATTAGTGTTAGTTTTATTGATCGATGTCAGCGTAATGGTGTGATCTGACAAGCTTAACTGATTAATTATAAAGGTTTTTTATGTTTTTTGTTGTTCCGGTGAATAACGCGGGAAGGCAAATTGTGAGTAACAGCACATACCCCCTGAAACAATATTGGGTAGAATCCGCTGCGTCATAGGGAAATAAGCGCAGAATATTATGAACACTATTATTCTACCGAAAACACAGCACCTCGTGGTATTTCAGGAAGTCATTAAAAGTGGCTCCATAGGTTCTGCTGCAAGACAACTGGGCCTGACGCAACCCGCCGTCAGCAAAATCATCAGCGATATCGAATCCTACTTCGGCGTGGAAGTCATGGTGCGTAAAAACACGGGCGTAAAACTGACTGCCGCAGGCCAGGTGCTGCTCTCCTACTCAGAGTCGATCACCCGCGAAATGAAAAACATGGTGAGCGAGATCAACAGCCTGAGTTTCAGCACCGTGATGGACGTTTCCTTTGGCTACCCATCACTGATTGGTTTCACCTTCCTGTCCGAAATGATCAAAAAATTCAAGGAAGTGTTCCCGAAAGCGCGCGTATCTATGTATGAAGCCCAGCTCTCCTCTTTCCTGCCAGCCATTCGCGATGGTCGGCTGGATTTCGCCATCGGCACGCTGAGTGATGAGATGCTGCTGCAGGATCTGCACGTCGAGCCCTTGTTTGAGTCAGAATTTGTGCTGGTCGCCAGTAAATCACGAACGTGCACCGGCCCGACGACACTGGCATCGCTCACGCATGAGCAGTGGGTGATGCCGCAAACCGATATGGGCTACTACAAAGAACTTCTGACCACTCTGCAAGATAACCACATCAGTATTGAAAACATCGTCCAGACCGATTCCGTGGTCACCATTTATAACCTTGTCCTGAATGCCGATTATCTGACGGTGATTCCACGCGACATGATTGCTCCGTTCGGCTCGGATCAATTTATTGTTCTGCCGGTAGAGGATGAATTACCCGTGGCGCGTTATGCCGCCGTGTGGTCGAAAAATTACAGAATTAAAAAATCCGCGTCAGTATTGGTTGAACTGGCAAAACAATATGCCTCACTCACCGGTGAAAGACGACGATGAAATATTGATCTCCTTAGAAGCAATAAACATTTTATAAAAAACACCCAGAGATAATTTTATGCTCTGATACCCTGACTTTGCCTGAAAAGAATGAATTATTATAACGAGGATATTATGCACATTACCTACGACCTTCCGGTAACGATTGAAGATATTCAGGACGCCAGAAAACGCCTGGCGGGTAAAATCTATAAAACCGGCATGCCGCGTTCGAATTATCTCAGCGAGCGCTGTAAGGGTGAAATATTCCTGAAGTTTGAAAATATGCAGCGTACCGGCTCGTTTAAAATTCGCGGTGCGTTTAATAAATTAAGCTCGCTGACCGATGCTGAAAAGCGTAAGGGCGTCGTCGCCTGCTCGGCGGGAAACCACGCGCAGGGTGTGTCGCTCTCGTGTGCAATGCTCGGCATTGACGGCAAAGTGGTAATGCCGATGGGCGCGCCAAAGTCTAAAGTAGCCGCGACGCGTGACTACTCGGCTGAAGTGGTGCTTCACGGCGAGAACTTCAATGACACCATCGCGAAAGTGAGTGAAATCGTCGAGATGGAAGGGCGCATTTTTATCCCGCCGTATGACGATCCGAAAGTGATCGCCGGACAGGGCACCATTGGCCTGGAAATTCTCGAAGATTTGTATGATGTGGATAACGTGATTGTTCCCATCGGCGGTGGCGGATTAATTGCCGGGATTGCAACGGCCATTAAATCCATTAACCCGACCATTAATATTATTGGCGTACAGTCTGAAAATGTTCATGGGATGGCGGCATCATACCAGGCCGGAGAAATCATCAACCATCGCGTCACCGGTACATTAGCTGACGGTTGCGACGTATCTCGTCCGGGTAAATTAACCTTCGAAATCGTCCGCGAACTGGTTGATGACATTGTGCTGGTGAGCGAAGACGATATTCGCAACAGCATGATTGCGCTTATTCAGCGAAATAAAGTGGTGACGGAAGGTGCTGGCGCGCTGGCCTGCGCGGCATTATTAAGCGGCAAACTTGACCACTATATTCAGGGCCGAAAAACCGTCTGCATTATTTCCGGCGGCAATATCGATCTCTCCCGTGTTTCCCAAATTACCGGCTTCGTTGACGCATAAAGGTGACCTATGAGCAACACAGAAAGCATTATCGTTGGCCAGACAAAAACGTCCTCCTGGCGTAAGTCTGATACCACCTGGACGCTGGGCCTGTTCGGAACCGCCATTGGCGCAGGCGTGCTGTTCTTCCCTATTCGCGCAGGCTTTGGCGGGTTGATCCCCATCCTGCTGATGCTGGTCCTCGCGTTCCCGATTGCATTTTACTGTCACCGCGCGCTGGCGCGTCTGTGCCTGTCCGGCAGTAATGTCTCCGGCAACATTACCGAAACGGTGGAAGAGCACTTCGGCAAGACCGGCGGGGTGGTCATCACCTTCCTCTACTTCTTTGCTATTTGCCCACTGCTGTGGATTTACGGCGTGACCATTACCAACACCTTTATGACGTTCTGGGAAAACCAGCTCCAGCTGCCTGCGCTGAACCGTGGTGTAGTGGCGCTGTTCCTGCTGCTGCTGATGGCCTTTGTGATCTGGTTTGGTAAAGATCTGATGGTGAAGGTGATGAGCTTCCTGGTGTTCCCGTTCATCGCCAGCCTGGTGCTGATTTCCCTGTCGCTGATCCCATACTGGAACTCGGCGGTGATCGACCAGGTCAACCTGAGCGATATTTCCTTTACCGGTCATGACGGCATTCTGGTCACGGTGTGGCTGGGGATCTCCATCATGGTCTTCTCCTTCAACTTCTCGCCCATCGTCTCCTCATTTGTGGTCTCCAAGCGTGAAGAGTACGAGCCCGAGTTCGGTAAAGCGTTTACCGAGCAGAAATGTTCCAAAATCATCGGTCGCGCCAGCATGCTGATGGTCGCCGTAGTGATGTTCTTCGCCTTTAGCTGCCTGTTTACGCTCTCTCCGCAGAACATGGCGGATGCCAAAGCGCAGAACATTCCGGTGCTCTCTTATCTGGCGAACCACTTTGCCTCCATGTCGGGAACCAAATCGACGTTTGCCACGGTGCTGGAATACGGTGCGTCCATCATCGCGCTGGTCGCTATCTTTAAATCCTTCTTTGGGCACTATCTGGGCACGCTGGAAGGGCTGAACGGCCTGATCCTCAAGTTTGGTTATAAGGGGGATAAGAAGAAGGTTTCCGTTGGCAAGCTGAACACCATCAGCATGGTCTTCATCATGGGCTCCACCTGGATTGTGGCCTATGCCAACCCGAACATTCTCGACCTTATCGAAGCCATGGGCGCACCGATCATCGCCTCTCTGCTGTGCCTGCTGCCGATGTACGCCATCCGCAAAGCGCCAGCCATGGCGAAATATAAGGGCAAACCCGAGAACATCTTCGTCACGGTTGTGGGCCTGCTGACCATTCTGAATATTGTTTACAAACTGTTCTAACCCATAGCTCAGGAAGAGCGGAGTCATATGATGATTGAGTTTCCGGTAGTACTGGTTATTAACTGCGGTTCGTCCTCTGTTAAGTTTTCGGTGCTCGACGCCAGCAGCTGTGAGGCCCTGATGACGGGCATTGCGGACGGTATCAACACCGAAAAGGCCTTTATTTCCGTGAACGGGGGTGAGCCAGTCAAACTGGCTCACCAGGACTACGAAGGGGCGCTGGCAGCCATCGCCCTGGAGCTGGAGAAGCGCAACCTGATGAGCAGCGTGGCCTTAATTGGCCACCGTATTGCGCACGGCGGCGACCTCTTCAGCGAGTCGACCCTGATTACGAAAGAGGTGATTGAGCAGATCCGTCAGGTTTCCCCGCTGGCACCGCTGCATAACTACGCCAACTTAAGCGGCGTGGAAGCCGCAGAGCGGTTGTTCCCGGGCGTGCAGCAGGTGGCGGTATTCGATACCAGCTTCCATCAGACGCTGCCGCCTCAGGCGTATCTGTACGGCTTGCCGTACCGCTATTTTGAAGCACTGGGCGTACGGCGTTACGGTTTTCACGGTACTTCCCATCGTTACGTGGCCGGACAGGCGCATACGCTTCTCGGGCTGTCCCCCGACGACAGCGGGCTGGTGATTGCTCATCTTGGTAACGGGGCCTCCATCTGCGCGGTGCGCAACGGTGAGAGCGTCGATACCTCCATGGGCATGACGCCGCTGGAAGGGCTGGTGATGGGCACGCGCTGTGGCGACGTGGATTTTGGCGCGATGGCGTGGATTGCCCGGCAAACCGGCCAGTCATTTGATGATCTGGAGCGCGTGGTTAACAAAGAGTCAGGGTTGTTGGGGATATCCGGCATCTCCTCCGATTTACGCGCGCTGGAGAAAGCCTGGCACGAAGGCAATCAACGGGCGCAGCTGGCGATCCACACCTTTGTCCACCGGATTGCGCGGCATATCGCCGGTCACGCGGCATCGCTGCATCGTCTGGATGGCGTGATCTTTACCGGTGGTATTGGTGAAAACTCGAAACTGATCCGCGCGCTGGTGGCGGAGCATCTGAAGGTCTTCGGCATCCTCCTCGACGAGGCTAAAAATGCCCTGCCGGGCAGCGCGGGCGAGCGCGTCATCAGCACCGATTCCTCCCGCGTAGTCTGCGCGGTTGTCCCTACCAATGAAGAAAAAATGATCGCGCTGGACGCCCTCCGTCTTGGGAAGGTCACTCCGGCTGCGGCTTACGCCTGATATAGCGAGAAACACATGAACGTAACAATCGATACAGGCGTCGCGCCCTACAGCGACGCATGGGCTGGCTTTCGCGGTGAAGAATGGAAAAACGCCGTCAACGTGCGCGATTTTATTCAGCATAACTACACCCCTTATGAAGGCGACGAAGCTTTCCTCGCGCAGGCGACGCCAGCAACGACGGCGCTGTGGCAGAAGGTGATGGTCGGCATTCGTCAGGAGAATGCCACCCACGCCCCGGTAGATTTTGATACTAACATTGCCACCACCATTACCGCTCACGGGCCGGGTTATATCGATCAGGATCTGGAGACGATCGTCGGGCTGCAAACCGATAAACCGCTCAAGCGTGCCCTGCATCCGTATGGCGGGATCAACATGATCCGCAGCTCGTTTGAAGCCTATGGCCGCGAGATGGATCCGCAGTTTGAATACCTGTTTACCGACCTGCGTAAAACCCATAACCAGGGTGTGTTTGACGTCTACTCGCCGGAGATGATGCGCTGCCGTAAATCCGGCGTGCTGACCGGTCTGCCGGACGGTTACGGACGCGGGCGCATCATCGGTGACTACCGACGCGTGGCGCTGTACGGCATCACCTATCTGGTGCGCGAGCGTGAGCTGCAGTTTGCGGATCTCCAGCCGAAACTGGAACGCGGTGACGATCTCGAAGCGACGATCCGCCTGCGTGAAGAGCTGGCGGAGCACAAGCGTGCTTTGCTCCAGATCCAGCAGATGGCGGCGAACTACGGCTTTGATATTGCGCGTCCGGCGATGAACGCGCAGGAAGCGGTGCAGTGGGTCTACTTTGCCTACCTGGCAGCGGTGAAATCCCAGAACGGCGGGGCGATGTCGCTGGGGCGCACGGCGTCGTTCCTTGATATCTACATTGAGCGCGACATGCAGGCCGGACGGCTAAATGAGGTGCAGGCGCAGGAGCTGATCGACCACTTCATCATGAAGATCCGCATGGTCCGCTTCCTGCGCACGCCGGAGTTCGACACGCTCTTCTCGGGTGATCCGATCTGGGCGACGGAAGTGATTGGCGGAATGGGGCTGGACGGCCGCACGCTGGTCACCAAAAACAGCTTCCGCTATTTGCACACCCTGCACACCATGGGGCCTGCGCCGGAGCCCAATCTGACGATCCTCTGGTCTGAACAGCTGCCGATTGCGTTTAAGAAATACGCCGCGCAGGTGTCGATTGTCACCTCCTCACTGCAGTACGAGAACGACGATCTGATGCGAGCCGACTTCAACAGCGACGACTACGCCATTGCCTGCTGCGTCAGCCCGATGGTGATCGGCAAGCAGATGCAGTTCTTTGGCGCCCGCGCCAACCTCGCGAAAACGCTGCTGTACGCCATCAACGGCGGAGTGGATGAGAAGCTGAAGATTCAGGTCGGCCCGAAAACCGCGCCATTGCTGGATGAGGTGCTGGATTATGACACCGTGATGGCCAGCCTCGATCACTTTATGGACTGGCTGGCGGTGCAGTACATCAGCGCGCTGAATCTCATTCACTACATGCACGATAAGTACAGCTACGAAGCCTCACTGATGGCGCTGCATGACCGTGACGTCTATCGCACCATGGCATGCGGCATCGCCGGGCTGTCGGTCGCGGCGGACTCTCTCTCCGCGATTAAATACGCCACGGTGAAACCGGTGCGCGACCACACCGGTCTGGCGGTTGATTTCGTCATCGAAGGTGACTATCCGCAGTACGGCAACAACGACGACCGCGTGGACAGCATCGCCTGCGACCTGGTTGAGCGCTTTATGAAGAAAATTCAGGCGCTGCCGACCTATCGCAATGCGGTGCCGACCCAGTCTATTCTGACCATTACCTCCAACGTGGTTTACGGTCAGAAGACCGGGAATACGCCGGACGGTCGCCGCGGCGGCACGCCGTTTGCCCCTGGCGCGAACCCGATGCATGGCCGTGACAGAAAAGGGGCGGTGGCCTCGCTGACGTCGGTGGCCAAGCTGCCGTTCACCTATGCGAAGGACGGGATCTCCTACACCTTCTCTATCGTGCCGCAGGCGCTGGGCAAAGATGAGCTGGTGCGCAAAACCAACCTGGTGGGGCTGCTGGACGGGTACTTCCACCATGAAGCGGCCATTGAAGGCGGGCAGCACCTGAACGTCAACGTAATGAACCGGGAAATGCTGCTGGACGCCATTGCGCATCCGGAAAATTACCCGAATCTGACCATTCGTGTTTCAGGCTATGCCGTGCGCTTTAATGCCCTGACGCGCGAGCAGCAGCAGGATGTGATATCGAGGACGTTTACTCAATCTATCTAAAAGTGTGTTCTCAGGCCCCCTCAACGCAGGGGGCATTTTTTTGCCCGCTAAACATACAAAATTGTTTATATAATTACTCACACATATTCATCCGCTCTTGAAAAACAATGTTCCTGCTTTTCCCAATAACAAAATGTAAGGACAGTAAGATGATGAAAATGACCCGTATTGCTTTGATTGCAGCGTCGTTGGCGGTGTGCAGTTTTACCGCGCAGGCCGCGAACGTTGAGGCAGCCCCGTCTCCATCGCAGGATCCGCTGGTACAGCACCTGAAGCTCAGCAATGAGCAGATTAATAAGATTAAAGAGTTGCATCAGCAACTGGAGCAAAACGTCAGCAAGATCCCAATGACGGGCGTGAAGGACGGCGCGCTGATCGACATGTTCCAGGCGGGTAAATGGGACGAAAGCACGGTGAAAAGCCAGCTCTCTGCCTTCAGTAAGATTGAGCAGCAGGCGCGCTACTACCGAGTGAAATATTACTTTGACGTCAGCCAGGTGCTGACGCCGGAGCAGCGTAAGCAGGTCAAAACCGATATGGCTAACGCGCTGGCTGAGTGATTTGTATGACCGGATACATAGGTGACAGATCAGACCGGGAACATAGGTAACACTTTTAGTCTATCCGGAGCACACTCTGGGTTTTTCGGTCGTAGTACGCAAGCGTTATCCCATTAAAGATGATGGCCTCAAGGCCATCATCTTGTTCTTCCAGCATGATGTACTCCCCAGTCAGTGCTTCACTCAGGAACACCGTACCCTTTTTTCCCATATAGAGGGTCCCCCTCGATTTCACCCTGTAGACTGTACCTCCTTCCGGATAAGCATATTCAGGAACACGGCCATCCCAGTGTCGGTTTGAGGGTTGCCATACCGTTCCGGGCGTTGCTCCCGCCAGTGCTTCATGCGGCCTTTCGTAGTTAAATTCTTTCCGGTAGTCACTGAACCACCGCTGTTGTTCTTCCATCGTCATGAAGGTGTTGCCCTGTTTCACCGCACTTTTCAGGGAGCGGTGCATTCGCTCATGGCGGCCATTTTCTTCCGGATGCCCCTTTCTGATACGCTCCGGCCTGATGCCCAGCTTGATTAGCCAGACGGCAAGACGACTTAATCCGGCTATTCCTGTTCCCGCGAAGGGCTGGCCGTTATCGGTTCTAAGCACTTCCGGCAGACCATATTCCAGGAACGCATCCGTCAGGCACTCTCTGACAAAGGGTTCACTCTCACGGTGTGTTCCCCGGCAGCTGAGCAGATACCGGCTGTGATTATCGGTCAGGGTGAAAGGATGGCAGTACTCTCTGCTGAGCAGCCTGAACTTGCCTTTAAAATCAGCGCTCCAGACCTGATTGTTCTCACTGATGATGGTCAGGGGCTGGCGATTGCCTGGTGTTCTGCGTTTTCGTTTTTTATCCGGAACCAGGCCTTCGCGCTTGAGGATATCGCCGATAGTGCTGGCGGCAGGTACGGTAAAATCGACGTGATGATTGAGCAACCACATCCGCAGTTTTTTTGGCCCCCAGTCAGGGTGTTTTTGACGCAGGGCAGTCAGGTGTCCGGCGATATCATCAGGAACCGTCCGGGAGTGGGAGCGTGGCGCACGCGACCGGTCCGAGAGAGATGACAGGTCAGAAGGGTCAAAACGCTGAAGCCATTTATAGCCGGTTTTACGGCTGATGCCAAAAAGACGGCAAAGCGCGGAGAAGGAGTCCGTACCTGCATGGCAGGCACGGATAAAATCAAGGCGTTGCATAGGTCGGGTCTCAGTCCAGGGCATAGCGAGTCTCCTCTTCTATGCCAGTTATAACTGTTACCCATGTATCCGGTCTAAAGTGTTACCCATGTTTCCGGTTCATACCGATTTCCTACCCGCGCACGGCGCGGGTTTTTATTTCTTGATCGTCGTCACTTTCAGAAAAGTTATGCATTTAAAGAATTAAAAAAAGAAATTTTTCCTCCAGTCCTTGAAAATCCTCATAAAACTTGTGACTTTTTTCTCCCTCGCTCCGGATATGATCTTCCCACACCAATAACAAGCACCTGCTGCCCTCTGACTCGCAATCGCTGGCGATCGGAATCTAATAAAAACAACTGTTTACCCTACAAAATAAGCGAGTACCCAATGGATACGGCAACAAACAGCAGTGTGATTGTGAATGATTCCCCTGCGGCAAGGCGGGCGGGAATGAGTGAAAGCGAGTGGCGAGAAGCGATTAAATTCGACAGCACCGACACGGGGTGGGTCATCATGAGTATCGGGATGGCCATCGGCGCGGGGATTGTTTTTCTCCCTGTGCAGGTTGGATTAATGGGATTGTGGGTCTTTTTGCTCTCGTCGATTATTGGTTATCCGGCCATGTATCTGTTCCAGCGTTTGTTTATTAATACGCTGGCGGAGTCTCCGGAATGCAAAGACTACCCAAGCGTAATTAGTGGTTACTTAGGTAAAAACTGGGGCATCCTATTAGGTGCGCTCTATTTCGTGATGCTGGTGATCTGGATGTTTGTTTATTCCACTGCCATCACCAACGACAGCGCATCGTATTTGCATACTTTCGGTGTGACCGACGGGTTGCTGTCTGACAATCCCTTCTACGGTTTATTCCTGATCTGCATTCTGGTCGCCATTTCTTCACGCGGTGAAAAGCTGCTGTTTAAGGTCTCCAGCCTGATGGTGCTGACCAAACTATTCGTGGTTGCCGCGCTGGGGCTGTCGATGATTGGCCTCTGGCATTTAGCCAATGTGGGCATGCTGCCACCGGTGGGTCTGCTGATTAAAAACGCCATTATTACGTTGCCCTTTACGTTAACCTCCATTCTGTTTATTCAGACTTTAAGCCCGATGGTTATCTCGTACCGCTCACGGGAAAAGTCCGTTGAAGTGGCGCGACACAAAGCATTGCGGGCAATGAATATCGCTTTTGGCGTACTGTTTGTGACGGTCTTCTTTTACGCAGTCTCTTTCACCCTGGCAATGGGACACGACGAAGCGGTCAAAGCCTACGAGCAGAATATCTCTGCCCTGGCGATCGCGGCGCAATTTATCAGCGGCGACGGTGCGGGCTGGGTCAAAATCGTCAGCGTAATTCTCAATATCTTTGCCGTGATGACGGCGTTCTTCGGCGTCTATCTGGGCTTTCGTGAGGCCACGCAGGGGATCGTGATGAACGTCCTGCGCCGCAAAATGCCAACAGAGAAAATCAATGAAAGCACCGTCCAGCGCGGCATCATGTTATTCGCCATTCTGCTGGCCTGGAGCGCGATTGTCTTAAACGCGCCGGTATTGAGCTTCACCTCCATTTGTAGCCCTATCTTCGGCATGGTGGGCTGCCTGATCCCTGCATGGCTGGTCTATAAAGTGCCAGCACTGCATAAATATAAAGGCGTGTCGCTGGTGATTATTGTTATCACCGGGCTGCTGCTTTGTGTTTCTCCTTTCCTCGCATTCTCCTGAGGGTAATTAAGGTCGTAACGATGTCTGAGCAAACTCATCCTTTATGGAATCAATTTATTCGCGTGGTGCAGGAAGAAGTTAAACCTGCACTGGGGTGCACCGAACCCGTTTCTCTGGCGCTGGCTTGTGCAATTGCCGCAGAGCACCTGTCAGGCGACGTAACACATATTGAGGCGTGGGTATCGCCGAACCTGATGAAGAACGGGCTGGGCGTAACGGTGCCGGGTACCGGAATGGTCGGGTTGCCGATTGCGGCGGCGCTGGGCGCCATCGGTGGTAATGCGCAGGCGGGGCTGGAGGTACTGAAAGATGCCAGCGCGGATGCGCTGGTACGGGCTAAAGCGCTGCTGAATGCCGGTCAGGTGCAGGTGAAACTTCAGGTACCGTGCGAAGAGATTCTCTACTCACGAGCCTGTGTATACGCCGGTGACGCCTCGGCGATGGTGACTATCGCGGGCGGGCATACCCGTGTGGTGGAAGTGGTGTGTCAGGGCGAAACGCGCTTCAGGCTGGACGATCAACAGGCAGAGGCAGGGAGTGCCCCCCTGGCGGTGCTGTCAACCACGACGCTTTCGCAGATCCTGGAGTTTGTCGAGCAGGTCCCGTTCGATGCGATCCGGTTTATCCTTGATGCCGGGCGTTTGAACGATGCGCTCTCACGCGAAGGGCTCAGCGGGCAATGGGGATTGCACATTGGTGCGACGCTCGATAAACAGCGCACCCGCGGATGGATGGCACAGGATCTGGGTTCAGATATTGTTATCCGCACCAGCGCGGCCTCGGATGCCCGCATGGGCGGTGCGACACTGCCAGCGATGAGTAATTCCGGGTCAGGAAACCAGGGGATCACCGCGACTATGCCGGTTGTTGTTGTGGCTGAACACGTTCAGGCTGACGACGAGCGGCTGGCGCGGGCGCTGATGCTTTCACATCTGTCGGCCATTTATATCCACTACCAGCTTCCGCGCTTGTCCGCATTGTGTGCAGCAACGACGGCGGCAATGGGCGCAGCGGCAGGTATGGCGTGGCTGATGGACGGAAGCTACAAGACGGTTGCGATGGCAATCGGCAGTATGATCGGGGATGTCAGTGGGATGATCTGTGATGGCGCCTCCAATAGCTGCGCGATGAAAGTCTCCACCAGCGTCAACAGTGCCTGGAAAGCAGTCATGATGGCGCTGGACGATTCTGCCGTAACGGGCAATGAGGGGATTGTGGCGCACGATGTGGAACAGTCTATTTCCAACCTGTGCGCACTGGCGTGCCGCTCGATGCAGGCAACGGATCGGCAGATTATCGAGATTATGGCGAGTAAGGTGTAAAGAATACCCCTCTCCCGTTTGGGAGAGGGGTAAGGTTAATTACACCGGTAAATCAATCAGTAGCGCCCGCAATGCCGTATCGGCCTCCAGGGTAATATTCGCTTCATCACGAATAAACGCCCCGTCACCACAGGTGAGCGCCTCTTTCTCTTCCGTATGCGTTACGGCATGCACCGTACCGTGGATGGACTGTAAATACGCACGCGGTCCATGAAGCTGGAAGCTCGCCTGCTCACCTTTCTTCAGTTCGATATGATGCAGCCATACCTGCTGACGCAGCTGCAGGCTGCCTTTGCTGCCATCAGGCGACGCAATCAGCTGCTGCTTATCGCCCGTTAAATCTACCTTTTGTACCAGCGGATTTTCCCGCTCAGGGCAGGCGTCCAGCCACAACTGCATACGGGTCAGCGTTTTATCTTTGCTGAGGTTATGCTCGCTGTAACTGATGCCCGGCTGCGTGGAAATTAACAACGCTTCGCCAGCCTTTGCCTGGACATGATTGCCCTCGCTATCGCGGTATTCTGCCTCGCCTTCCAGGATCAGGTTCAGGATATCGACTTTCGGGTACGTACGCGGCTGGAAGGACGCGCCAGGGGCGAGCACTTCCTGGTTCAACACGCGTAATGAAGCGTAACCGAGGAGTTTAGGGTCAAAGTAGTGTCCAAAAGAAAAGGTGTAGCGGGCCTGCAGCCAGCCGAAATCGGCTTGTCCGCACTGTTTAGCTGTTCTTGTCGTAATCATAAACTTGACCTCTCTTTACACTAAAACAATGGTAAAGGTATGGACGCTGCATTGTTAGCCAGATATTCTGCCCGGTATGTTCAAATTTCCTGAATGAGAACGAGATGGCTAAAGAGAGAGCTTTGACGCTTGAGGCGCTTCGCGTCATGGACGCGATTGACCGGCGCGGCAGTTTTGCGGCAGCCGCTGATGAACTGGGGCGCGTTCCGTCGGCGCTGAGTTACACCATGCAGAAGCTGGAAGAGGAGCTGGACGTGGTGCTGTTTGACCGCTCCGGTCATCGAACAAAATTCACCAACGTGGGCCGAATGCTGCTGGAGCGCGGTCGCGTGTTGCTGGAAGCGGCGGATAAGTTAACGACCGATGCCGAAGCGCTGGCGCGCGGTTGGGAAACCCATCTGACGTTAGTGACCGAAGCGCTGGTGCCTACTGAAGCGCTGTTCCCGCTGGTTGACCGTCTGGCTGATAAAGCGAACACGCAGCTGTCGATCATTACCGAAGTGCTGGCAGGCGCGTGGGAGCGCCTGGAGACGGGCAGGGCGGATATCGTTATTGCGCCGGATATGCACTTCCGCTCGTCGTCGGAAATCAACTCGCGCAAGCTCTACAGCGTGATGAACGTTTACGTTGCCGCACCCAATCACCCGATTCACCAGGAGCCAGAGCCGCTCTCTGAGGTGACGCGCGTGAAGTATCGCGGCGTGGCGGTCGCTGATACCGCGCGTGAACGTCCGGTGCTGACGGTGCAGTTGCTGGATAAACAGCCTCGTCTGACGGTCACTTCACTGGAAGACAAACGACAGGCGCTGCTGGCCGGGCTTGGCGTGGCAACCATGCCGTATCCGTTTGTGGAAAAAGATATTGCGGAAGGGCGTCTGCGCGTTGTGAGCCCGGAGTACACCAGCGAAGTGGACATTATTATGGCCTGGCGCCGCGACAGCATGGGCGAAGCCAAATCGTGGTGCCTGCGCGAAATACCCAAACTCTTTGCGCACCACAACAAATAAGCGTGTAGGCCCGGTAAGCGTAAGCGCCACCGGGCAATAATTTACGCAGCGATCTTAGGATCCGGACCAAAGCGGTTTTCGCCCGGCGTACCGGACTGGCAGTTGAAGATCAAAATCACAATCCATCCCACGATCGGGATCAGCAGCAGCAACAGCCACCACGCCGAACGATCGGTATCGTGGAGACGTCGAAACTGCACGGCCCAGGAAGGCAACAGAATAAATAAGCCGTAAATTGAGGTGAGAACGCCTTCCCCGCTCGCCCACTCCCAGCCCAGAATTTTATCCACGATGCTTAGCACCAGCGCGAAGATGAAGTTCACCAGAATGAACATCCAGTACTCTTTGCGGCGGGCGCGGCCACCAAATCCAATATAGTTGCGCAGTACGTTTAAATACCAGTCCATTTTTCCTTGCCTCAATAATCGGTCAATCACTTGTTTTTTAAGCGATCGAGATAAGGATAGATGGAGATTGTGAATTAAAAAAGGGCATCTGGTGATGCCCTTGATATTTATCCAAAACGCACGTCGCGACCGTGCGGCTCATCCAGATCCTGCCACGGGCCGATGGAGATAATGCCCGTCGGATTAATGGTCTTGTGGCTGCGGAAATAGTGGGTGCGGATATGGTCGAAGTCGACCGTTTCGGCAATGCCCGGCATCTGGTAGATGTCGCGCAGGAAACCATACAGGTTCAGATAGTCACTGATACGATGCTTGTCGCACTTAAAGTGAGTGACATAGACCGGATCAAAGCGCACCAGCGTGGTCCACAGACGAATATCGGCTTCCGTCAGGCGGTCGCCTGTCAGATAGCGATGCTGGCCGAGGATCTGCTCCAGACGCTCCAGCGATTCAAACACTTTCCCGACCGCGTCGTCATAGGCTTCCTGGCTGGTCGCAAACCCGGCTTTATAGACACCGTTGTTGACGTTGTCGTAGATCCAGCTGTTCAGCTCGTCAATTTTATCGCGCAGCTCAACCGGGTAGTAGTCCCCGGCGCGGGCGCCGTGTGCATCAAACGCGGTATTAAACATGCGGATGATTTCCGCAGATTCGTTGCTGACAATCGTCTGGTTTTTCTTGTCCCACAGTACCGGGACAGTAACGCGTCCGGTGTAGTGCGGATCGGCGCGCAAATAAAGCTGGTAGAGGAAATCGTGGTGGTAAAGATCGTCGCCGGTCGCGGCGGGGAAATCACTGTCAAACGTCCAGCCGTTTTCCAGCATCAGCGGGTTGACCACCGAAACCGGAATGAGGGATTCAAGGCCTTTAAGTTTGCGCACAATCAGCGTGCGGTGTGCCCACGGGCAGGCCAGAGAAACATAAAGATGATAACGATCTTTCTCGGCCGCGAAGCCGCCTTCACCGCTCGGGCCAGGTGCGCCATCGGCGGTCAGCCAGTTACGGAAGGCCGAAACAGAGCGCTTAAAGCGTCCTCCGGTGGATTTTGTGTCATACCAGACATCCTGCCAGACGCCGTCTACGAGTTGTCCCATTTTTTCTCCTCCGTCAGATAGCAAAAGCGAGGAGATGTCTCCTCGCTTTGTGTTTATTCAGTATAGCGTGCTTACCACTTCTTATTCAGAAGGCGGTCGATGCTGTATGCGCCCGGGCCAGTGACTGCCAGCAGCAGGAAGCCACCCGCGATGGTCAGGTTTTTCATGAACATCAGAGAGTTCACGCCTTCCGCAAAGTTGCTGTGGAAGATGAACGCTGTCAGCACGGTGAAGCCCGCGGTAAACAGCGCGGTGGTACGGGTCAGGAAACCTAACAGAACCGCCAGACCGCCGCCGAACTCAAGCAGAATGGTCAGAGGCAGCAGGAACCCCGGCACGCCCATGGCTTCCATGTACTGCTGGGTACCCGCATAACCGGTGATTTTTCCCCAACCCGCTACGATAAACAAGATTGGCATCAGAATACGCGCTACCAGTACACCAACATCTTCTAATTTTTTCATTTTACTCTCCAGGAAACCACATCAGCGGCTGAACTTTATTTGTGTGCAATTCCGGGTAGATACCGCGGATTTGCTGTCGATGGAGAGGATAATAAACGGGGCGGGTGACAATTGTTAGCAAGGAAAACTGTCAATCTTCTTCAAAGATATTGAGTAAAAAGAAGTGCGCGCTGGTGCCCTCACCCCAACCCTCTCCCACGGGGAGAGGGCGCAAAAACAAAAAACGGTAACCTGAGTTACCGTTTTGCTTTTACCTCGAAGCCGCCACCCGGCGAGAAGGCTACCTCAACTGCTGCTGACGCAACGTCGCTTTCATCAGACGCCAGGCGCTCCAGGCACCAAAACCGCGGCGTGCCCAGCGGATGAGCATATTTGGATGACGAACCGTCCAGATAGCCATTACGCTACTGCCGACCAGCGCCCATGAACGCAGGCTCAGAAAGGTATTCCAGCCACGGTCAAACCGCCGCGTCGCGTCAATCCAGTCGCGACGGCTGGCAGAAAGATCCAGCCGTTGCTGCTGGATCTGACTCAACAGGTAGGCTTTGCGCTTCTGACGTTCGGCTTTATCGCTCACGGCTTGTCATCCTCCAGCAGGGCGCGATCGTTAGCCAGCTCCTGACGCGTATGGCGCAGGAAAGTCGACTTGCGTGCTTTGCGCAGCGTCCAGATGCCGCCAATCAACGCGGCGACCAGCAAAACGACGGTGGTGGCAATCATCGCGTTGAGTCGATACTGCGGATCAATGGCCCAGATGATTAACACCATCAGGCTCATCAGACCAAACGCGGCGAAGAGCATGGTCAGGCCGAGCATCAGCAGCATCTGGAAGAGATTTGCTTTCTCCTCTTCCAGCTCGACCACTGCCAGCCGGACGCGCGTTTCGGCAATCCCGACCAGCGTGGTTAAAATACGCTGGCCGATGCCGAGGACGTTGTTAGCAGGCCCTTGTGCGTGACGAGGATCTTCCATATCAACGACGCGTCAGAAGAACACCCAGTACCACACCGACGGCGGCACCAATACCTACCCCCGTCCATGGATTATCGCGCACATATTCGTCCGCGCGAGCCGCCGCTTCACGGGTCTGTTTTGCCAGTGCATCACCGGTTTCACCCAGGCGGTAGCGGCTCTCTTTCAGCGCCTGCTCCGCTTTGCTACGCAGCTTGCTCACTTCTTCTTTCGACTTGTCGGCGGAAGAGTTCAACACCTCTTCAAGGGTATCGGCCAGGGATTTCAGTTCAGCGCGCAGATGTTCAGACGTCGTATCTTTTGACATGATTCTCTCCTGTTGAGATTTCCGTTAACTCAATAATCGCGAGCTTCCAGCGCTTTCAGGTCGTCCTGCGCTTCTTTCAACTTCTTCTCGCGCTTAGCAATTTTTTCCGCATCCCCTTTCTCTTTCGCTTCCTGCAGGTCTTGACGGCGCTCGGCTATCTCGTCCTTCTGTTCAGCGATTTTTTTCTGATGATCGGCACGTAGCTTGCTGTCTGTACAGTTTGCTTTCACTTCGCTCAGCGCTTTTTTAAGACCATCAACACGGTGCTGATTGTTATGCTTTTCGGCATAACCGATCTCACGCTGAATATCCTGTTCTTTCTCCTGACAGAGAGAGTTGGCGAAGGTCGCTGTGCTTAAAGAAAAAAGGGCCAGAGCCAGAGTCATGCGGAATTTCATTATCGAAACCTTCCATTGTGTTGCGGCGTAAGCCGCTTTCCAGAATGATGCGGAGTACATTCGAGGGGTGCTCCGCGTACTTAAGCATAGTAAGTAAACGGGGGATTCACCAAAGTGAGTGAAAAGATTCGGAATCCTGGTAATTATCCAAACCGATGCGACGTATCGCGAATCAATGACAGCCACGCCGCTGGCTGGTTGTCATCTTCCTGCTGGGCAATGATATACCCACGCGGCAGCGTACGGTCAAGAACCGCTTTCGCCGCAGCGCTCTGCGTGCGGGAGTCAAACTTGATCAGTAGCACATCGTCTTTCGGCGTAATGCTTTTAAAGCGGATCCCGTTCGCGTCCAGATGATGCCAGACAGAGAAACCGTCGGGCACGCTGGCGCCCTGATTAACCGGACGAATGGCCAGCGTAGATTCCTCATGTGAAAGCGCGCTCCAGGCCAGCAGAAGGGCGCAGAGGAACATCAGTACAATGAATGCACAGGCAGAACGGCGCAGGGCGAGGGGAGAGATAACCATCGTTAACCTCGCGCTCCGTACTTTTTCTTCCACAGAACGACCAGCGAGCCAATCAGGCCGAAGACCAGCAGAACCACTGGAAGCAGCATCAGACAGGACATCAGCTGATCTTCATATTTCATGAAGACCGGCGTTTTACCCAGCGCATAGCCCAGCGTCGTCAGGATCAGCACCCACAGCAGGCCGCTCATCCAGTTAAAGAACTGGAAGCGCGTGCTGCTCAACCCGGACAGCCCGGCAATGGTGGGCAGCAGGGTGCGCACAAAGGCAATAAAGCGGCCCATCAGCAGTGCGGAAAGCCCGTGCTTATGGAAAAGGTGATGCGCCCGCTGGTGGTAATGCGCCGGCAGATGAGAAAGCCAGTTCTGTACGATCCGGGTATTGCCCAGCCATCTTCCCTGGATATAACTCACCCAGCAGCCGAGGCTGGCCGCGATGGTCAGTAATAAAACGGTTTGCGGGAATGCCATTGCCCCTTTGGCACACAGCACACCGACAAGCACCAGCAAACTGTCACCCGGTAAGAAGGCCGCAGGCAGCAAACCATTCTCCAGGAACAGGATCATAAATAAGACAAAATAGAGCATGCCAATCATGGAAGGGTTGGCCAGCGTTTCAAAATCCTGCGCCCAGAGGGCTTGCAGTAGTTGAGTCAAAAGTTCCATTCAGTGTTCCTGGAAATCGGTTAACGTCACGCCTGTTAGCCGGGACAAACAGTACGGCGACATTGTTGTGATTTCATTATGGTCGCTCGCGGACACATTGCGGTGTGGCCAACACTGTTCCCTGTTAATTGGCTGGTTAGCAAGCACTAACTTACAAAATAACGAAGTGAATCCAATTGTAACAAAGCCCAACGTTCTGCGTCACAGAATTTGCAGGGTGAGGTGATTTTGGCGTAAGCCCTGGAAGTGAGCGAGGGGATTTACAAAGGCTGACACTATATATGTTTTGCTTACCCACTTAAGCTGGAAGGCGCAGCGAAGCGCCTGCCAGCAGAAAGGTCATCTATTTTGCGGCACTGGGTGCCGTATCAAGATGAACCACTGGATTATCAGCAAAAAGATAGCGGTCTGCGTTAAATTCGAAGTCGTCGCTGGTTTCATTGAACAGCATCTGCTTGGTGTTTTCCAGATGTTGCCACATCGCCAGTTTTGCCGCGTGAGGATCTTTACGAATCAGCGCCTTAAGGATTTGATCATGATCGTCACACCAGTTGTCGACGGTGCGGGAATCGATATGATCGTGCAGTTTTTTCCAGTAAGGGTTGTGAACGCGCTGAGTCCACATTTTCTCAACGATTGCCGCCAACGCCGTATTCTGGGTTGCCAGCGCAACCTGGACGTGAAACTGCAGGTCCCACTCAGAATCCCGGAAACATTTTTCTTTGCGGGCGTTCTCCTGGATTTCCATTAACTTCATGATGTCCTGCTTGGTCACCTGCGTCGCGGCAAATTCGGCAATATTGCTTTCGATTAACTGGCGAGCCTGGAGCAGCTCAAACGGACCATAGCTGGCGAATTCCAGACTTTCATCCGTTACCGGAGAGTGTTTAGGCTGATTGGAAATCACATGAATACCGGAGCCTTTGCGGACCTCAACATAGCCTTCCACTTCCAGCATGATAATGGCTTCACGCACGACGGTACGGCTCACGCTTTTTTCATCGGCAATGAAACGCTCGGCGGGAAGTTTATCACCGACAAGATAGACGCCTTGCTCGATGCGATCTTTCAGCTCCGCAGCAAGTTGTTGATATAAACGACGTGGTTCGGTGATGTCCATATGCGCTCCAGGCAGGGTACGGCAGATGATTTGTTATACCACTTCTGCGTGCCACTCTCCAGATTTTGACATGAAAAAAGCCGCTACGGAGCGGCCTTTAATACCCGGCGGCGCTTCGCTTGCACGGGCCTACGGGTTTTGTAGGCCGGGTAAGGCGAAGCCGCCACCCGGCACAGCGATGCTAACTCTGCGTAGCCGGTTTCCCGAGCGTCTCTTTCTGCAGATCCTCGGCGGATTTGTTTTTCAGTACCGTCCAGATCACTACCGCACCCATCAGGTCGAAGACGGCCAGCACGGCGAACAGCGGGCTAAAGCCGATGGTGTCTGCCAGGGCACCCACTACCAGCGCAAACAGCGTACTTGCAGTCCATGCCGCCATCCCGGTCAGGCCGTTAGCGGTGGCGACTTCATTACGGCCGAAGACGTCAGACGAGAGCGTAATCAGCGCGCCGGAAAGTGACTGGTGAGCAAAACCGCCAACGCACAGCAGCGCGATAGCCACGTAAGGGCTGGTGAACAGGCCAATCATCCCCGGTCCAATCATCAGCAGCGCGCCCATGGTCACGACCATTTTACGGGAGACAATCAGGTTCACACCAAACCAGCGCTGGAACAGCGGGGGCAGGTAGCCACCCACGATACAGCCCAGATCGGCGAACAGCATCGGCATCCAGGCGAACATCGCGATCTCTTTCAGGTTAAAGCCGTAGACTTTAAACATGAACAGCGGGATCCACGCGTTGAACGTCCCCCAGGCAGGCTCAGCGAGGAAGCGCGGCAGGGCAATACCCCAGAACTGACGGGTGCCCAGGATCTGCCAGACGGACAGTTTCTTGCCGTTGTTGACCTGATGCTGCGCTTCCTGACCGCCAATAATGTATTCGCGTTCTTCTTCGGAGAGTTTTTTCTGGTCGCGCGGATGCTTGTAGAAAATCAGCCACGCCATTGCCCATGCGAAGCTCAGCACGCCTGAGATAATGAACGCCAGCTGCCAGCTGTGCATCACGATAGCCCACACCACCAGCGGCGGTGCAATCATCGCGCCAATCGACGACCCCACGTTGAAGTATCCGACAGCAATGGAACGCTCTTTCGCCGGGAACCATTCGGAGCTGGCTTTCAGCCCTGCCGGGATCATTGCCGCTTCGGCGGCACCTACTGCACCACGCGCCAGCGCGAGCCCGCCCCAGCTGCCTGCCAGCGCCGTTGCGCCACAGAAAATGGCCCAGGTGACGGCGAAGAAGGCATAGCCGATTTTGGTGCCTAAAATATCCAGAACATAGCCAGCAACCGGCTGCATAATGGTATAAGCCGCGGAGTAGGCCGCAATGATGTAGGAATATTGCTGGGTTGAAATGTGCAGCTCTTCCATTAGCGTAGGCGCCGCCGCCGCTATGGTGTTACGCGTCAGGTAGCCCAGCACGGTGCCCAGCGTCACCAGTGCGATCATATACCAACGTAACCCTTTAATTTTACGCATCTAAAACCTCATCGTTATGTTATTTCCGTGCCAGAGCACGGCAACCTCTCAACCGTTTCCGGGAGCAGCTGTGTAACGGGAGGGGCGTAGCCGGAAGGTGTTTCCGGAACGGCCCGAACTTTGCCATCAGTAAGCGTCTTTCAGTCGGTATCCGTACCGTTAAATCCGATGTTTCACACCGGCAATGCATTCCGTCGGCTTATGGTTTGCGACGGCGAAAAGATAACTTGTCATACAACTTTAAAAGGTGAGTGACATCACAAATGTATGATTATTTGTGTGGGCATTCTGCTTTGCGGATGAAGCCAGTACTGGCGCGGGGTGGAGAAGAGTTTACGTCATTCAGGGGGATTTATTTGTTGGCGTTTATTGATCTTACTCACGAAAAAAACGTCTGCCGATGGAAATTGGTGTGATAACTTTGCAGCATATGAACATACGCTTTCTGACGCTCCCGTAATGAGGATGACGATAATGACGCCGTTTATGACTGACGATTTTCTGCTAGATACCGAATTTGCTCGCCGTCTGTACCATGACTATGCCAAAGACCAGCCGATTTTCGACTACCACTGCCACTTGCCGCCGCAGCAGGTTGCTGAAAATTACCGTTTCAAAAACCTGTATGACATCTGGCTGAAGGGTGACCACTATAAATGGCGTGCGATGCGCACCAACGGTGTGGCTGAGCGCCTGTGTACCGGCGACGCCAGCGACCGCGAGAAGTTTGACGCCTGGGCCGCGACAGTTCCACACACGATCGGCAACCCGCTCTTTCACTGGACCCATCTGGAACTGCGCCGTCCGTTTGGCATCACCGGAAAACTGCTTTCACCTGCCACTGCGGATGAAATCTGGGACCAGTGCAACGAACTGCTGGCGCAGGATAATTTCTCCGCACGCGGTATCATGAAGCAGATGAACGTGAAGATGGTGGGTACCACCGACGATCCCATTGACTCCCTGGAACATCACGCTGTCGTGGCGAAAGATACCTCTTTCGATATTAAAGTGTTGCCAAGCTGGCGCCCGGACAAAGCTTTCAACATCGAACAGGCCACCTTCAACGATTACATGGCGAAGCTGGCCGAGGTGTCCGATACCGATATCCGCCGTTTCGCCGATCTGCAAACCGCGCTGACCAAACGTCTGGATCACTTTGCGGCACATGGCTGTAAAGTCTCTGACCATGCGCTTGACGTGGTGCTGTTTGCGGACGCCAGCGAAGCCGAGCTGGACAGCATTCTGGCGCGTCGTCTCTCGGGTGAAACGCTTAACGAGCACGACGTGGCGCAGTTTAAAACGGCGGTGCTGGTGTTCCTCGGTGCGGAATACGCCCGTCGCGGCTGGGTACAGCAGTACCACATCGGCGCGCTGCGCAACAACAACCAGCGTCAGTTCAAACTGCTCGGTGCTGACGTGGGCTTCGACTCCATCAACGATCGCCCGCTGGCGGAAGAGTTATCTAAACTGCTGAGCAAACAGAACGAACAAAACCTGCTGCCCAAAACCATCCTGTACTGCCTGAACCCGCGCGATAACGAAGTGCTGGGCACCATGATTGGCAACTTCCAGGGCGAAGGGATGCCGGGCAAGATGCAGTTCGGTTCCGGCTGGTGGTTCAACGACCAGAAAGATGGCATGGAGCGTCAGATGACGCAGCTGGCACAGCTTGGCCTGCTGAGCCGCTTTGTCGGCATGCTGACTGACAGCCGCAGCTTCCTGTCCTATACGCGCCATGAATATTTCCGCCGCATTTTGTGCCAGATGATTGGCCGTTGGGTTCACGCAGGCGAAGCGCCAGCCGATATCCAGCTGCTGGGCGACATGGTGAAAAACATCTGCTTTAACAATGCGCGTGACTACTTCGCCATTGAACTGAACTAAGGCCGTCTGAGGTTGATATGCAATACATCAAAATCCATTCGCTGGATAACGTTGCCGTCGCGCTGGCAGATTTGACCGAAGGGACGGAAGTGACCTTCAACAACCAGTCGCTGACGTTACGCCAGGCCGTTGGGCGTGGACACAAGTTTGCCCTGATCCCCATTACGAAAGGGGAGAACGTGGTGAAGTACGGCTTGCCCATCGGTCATGCACTGGCGGATATTGCGCCGGGTGAATATATTCATTCCCACAACACCCGCACAAATCTGAGCGATCTTGACGAGTACAGCTATCAACCTGATTTTCAGTCGGAAGAAGAGCAGGCGGCGGATCGGGACGTGCAGATCTACCGTCGTGCGAACGGTGAGGTGGGGATCCGCAACGAGCTGTGGATCCTTCCAACCGTCGGCTGCGTGAACGGCATCGCACGCCAGATCCAGACGCGTTTTCTGAAAGAGACACACGATGCCGAGGGTACCGACGGCGTACATCTCTTCAGCCATACCTACGGCTGTTCGCAGCTCGGCGACGACCATATCAACACCCGCACCATGCTGCAAAACATGGTGCGCCACCCTAACGCGGGAGCGGTGCTGGTGATTGGCCTCGGCTGTGAAAACAACCAGGTCGATGCCTTCCGCGACACGCTGGGCGAATTTGACCCGGCGCGCGTTCATTTTATGGTGTGTCAGCACCAGGATGACGAAGTGGAGGCGGGCGTGGAACATCTGCACCAGCTGTACGAGGTGATGCGTCACGATAAACGCCAGCCGGGCAAGCTAAGCGAGCTGAAGTTTGGTCTGGAGTGCGGCGGGTCCGATGGCCTGTCCGGCATCACGGCGAACCCGATGCTGGGCCGCTTCTCGGATTACGTGATCGCTAACGGCGGCACAACGGTGCTGACCGAGGTGCCGGAAATGTTCGGCGCAGAGCGCATTCTGATGAGCCACTGCCGCGACGAAGAGACGTTTGAGAAGACCGTCACCATGGTGAACGACTTCAAACAGTACTTCATCGCCCATAATCAGCCGATTTATGAGAACCCGTCGCCGGGTAACAAAGCGGGCGGGATCACGACGCTTGAAGAGAAATCCCTCGGCTGTACCCAGAAAGCGGGGGCAAGCCAGGTCGTGGACGTCCTGCGTTACGGCGAGCGCCTGAAAACCCACGGTCTGAACCTGCTGAGCGCACCGGGTAACGATGCGGTCGCCACCAGCGCGCTGGCGGGGGCTGGCTGCCACATGGTGCTGTTCAGTACCGGTCGCGGCACGCCGTACGGTGGCTTTGTGCCGACGGTCAAAATTGCGACTAACAGCGAGCTGGCGGCGAAGAAAAAGCATTGGATTGATTTCGACGCAGGCCAGCTGATTCACGGCAAAGCGATGCCTCAGCTGCTGACGGAGTTCGTGGACGCCATCGTGGCGTTTGCCAGCGGCAGACAGACCTGCAATGAGAAGAACGATTTTCGCGAGCTGGCGATCTTTAAGAGTGGTGTGACGCTTTAGGTTGAGTGCGCGCTGGTGCCCTCACCCCGGCCCTCTCCCACGGGGAGAGGGTGAAAACATTAAAAGCGGCAACCAGAGGTTGCCGCTTTGCTGTTAACCTCGCAGAGCGTTCTTCGCTAAACGCGCGTCTTCCGCCTGACAGGCCGCTGCGGTGAACAGCACATCGGTTGAGGAGTTCAGCGCCGTTTCGCAGGAGTCCTGCAATACGCCGATGATAAAGCCGACGGCCACAACCTGCATGGCGATCTCGTTCGGGATACCGAACATGTTACATGCCAGTGGGATCAGCAGCAGCGAGCCACCCGCCACGCCGGACGCGCCACAGGCACACAGAGAAGCCACCACGCTCAGCAGCAGCGCCGTTGGTAGATCGACCGGAACACCTAAGGTATGCACCGCTGCCAGGGTCAGCACGGTGATGGTGATTGCCGCGCCCGCCATGTTCACGGTCGCACCCAGCGGGATCGACACGGAATAGGTATCGCGGTCCAGATTCAGCTTCTCCGCCAGCGCCATGTTAACCGGGATATTTGCCGCAGAGCTGCGGGTGAAGAAGGCATACACCCCGCTCTCACGCAGGCAGGTTAGCACCAGTGGATACGGGTTGCGGCGGATCTGCCAGAACACCAGCAGCGGGTTGATCACCAGCGCCACCAGCAGCATACAGCCGACCAGAACAACCAGCAGCTGCGCGTAGCCCCACAGCGCGTCGAAACCGGTGGTGGCCAGCGTGGAGGAGACCAGCCCGAAAATACCGATTGGCGCAAAACGAATCACCAGTTTCACCATAAAGGTGACGGCATTCGATAAATCGTTGACCAGATTTTTCGTGGTCTCGTTGCCGTGACGCAGCGCGAAGCCCAGACCAATCGCCCAGACCAGGATGCCGATGTAGTTCGCGTTCATCAGCGCCGTGATGGGGTTGGATACCATGCTCATCAGCAGACCGCGCAGCACTTCCACAATGCCGGACGGCGGTGTGATGTCACCGGCCGCGCTGGTCAGGTGCAGCGTAGACGGGAACAGGAAGCTAAATACCACGGCCGTTAAGGCAGCGGAGAAGGTTCCCAGAAGATACAGGAACAGAATAGGGCGAATGTTGGTTTTTTGTCCGTGCTGGTGGTTGGCAATGGAGGCCATGACCAGCATCAGAACCAGAACCGGTGCGACGGCCTTCAGGGCGCCAACAAAGAGGGTGCCGAGAAGCCCGGTGGCTTCTGCAGCGGGTTTTGACACCATTGCCAGCAGAATGCCCAGTACCAACCCGACGAGAATTTGTTTAACGAGGCTGCCCTGCGCCAGGCGCGCGAACAGACCGCTTGATTGTGTGCTCATACGTTATTCCTGAGTGAAATTGCGTTCCATCCTGTATGTGCTCTAAGTCACATTTATGTCCGGATGTAAGTATTTGTTTGCCTGGTTGAGTATCAGGGAAAGCAGGGCAAGGCGGAAGAGTAAAATGCTGGATTTTACGTGTTGCGTCATGTTTTTTAACTATTGGTTAACGGAAATGCCGGGTGGCGCTGAGCTTACCCGGCAAAACGCACTAAACCTGCTGCTTCTTATCGTGCTGGCGGTTAACCCAGGTATTGATAATCAGCGTCACGATCAGAATGCCGAACACCACGCCGAGCGAGATAGCGATCGGGATATGGTAGAAATCGACGATCAGCATCTTGATACCGATGAACACGAGGATCACCGACAGGCCATACTTCAGCATCGAGAAGCGCTCTGCGGCACCTGCCAGCAGGAAGTACATGGCGCGCAGGCCAAGGATCGCGAACAGGTTAGAGGTCAGGACGATGAACGGATCTGTCGTCACCGCAAAGATGGCCGGAATGCTGTCTACGGCGAAAATCACGTCGCTCAGCTCAACCAGAATCAGCACCAGCAGCAGCGGGGTGGCAAACAGCAGACCGTTCTTGCGCACGAAGAAGTGCTCGCTCTCGATCTTATCCGTCATGCGCAGGTGGCTGCGGATCCACTTCACCAGAGGGCGATCGCCAATCGCGGAGCCGTCTTCTTTCGCCAGCGCCATTTTGACACCGGTAAACAGCAGGAACGCGCCGAAGACGTACAGCAGCCATTCGAACTGGGTAATCAGCCAGCTACCGGCGAAGATCATGATCGTACGCAGGATAATCGCACCCAGCACGCCATAGACCAGCACACGGCGCTGCAGCGACGCAGGCACGGCAAAGTAACTGAACAGCATCAGCCAGACGAAGACGTTATCGACCGCGAGGGCTTTTTCAATCAGATAGCCGGTGAGGAAGGCGAGCGCCTGAGGATCGGCCACCGCACGGCCTTCGGTTGAGGCCAGGTACCACCAGAAGGCAGCACAGAAGAGCAGAGAGAGGGTGACCCACACCAGGGACCAGACGGCGGCCTGCTTTATGGACATGCCGTGCTCGCCGCGACGCCCCTGCAAAAAGAGGTCGATCGCCAGCATGATGAGCACGACAACCGCGAATCCGCCCCACAACATTGGAGTGCCGACAGAATGCATACTATTTTCCTTACACATAAAAAACAAAAACGGCTAAGGTCAGAAGACGATAGCCGTTAGCTTTTTATGCATAGACCTCGCCTTCCGGCAAGGTCTCACTTACAACCACGAAGGTTGCCCGGCGACCGGATGCGATTTTGCACGCATCGTAATGACGATCCACCGGCGAAGAAGTTACTCCCCTTTGCAGGTAACAAAATATGTCAGACCATCGGTTTCGTCAATGGTCTGCGCCTTTTCATTACACAGCTTTACGCGATAGCTTCTGCGCCCACGCCGTCTGCCGGGAACACCACGCCGGTCTGACGGCGGATCTCCGTTTGCAGCTTCGCCGTGGTGCGGCTCACCGCGAGGCCCGGGTGATTCACTTCGTTGTCTTCCACGAGACGGGCGAAGACCTCTGCCTCATAGAGCATAGTGTTAATGTGCTGAGGCTGCGTCAGCTCCTGCGCTTTACCGCCGCGCGGCACAAAGCTCACTTTCTGACACTCGGAAATCTTCTCAATCACCAGCGACCCGGCTTCGCCCTGAATTTCGCTCGGCAGCACAGAATCACTGACTTTAGAGTGCTGCAGCGTGACGCTGAAATCGCCGTAATCCAGCACCACGACCCCGTGCGCATCCACACCGCTTTCCAGCAGGCTGGCCGTGGCCGTGACGCCGTGCGGCTCGCCCCACAGCGCGATTGCAGAGGCCAGACAGTAAAAACCGATATCCATAATCGAGCCGTTAGAGAAGGCCGGGTTAAAGGTATTGGGGTTCTCGCCGTCCAGATAACGCTGATAGCGCGACGAGTACTGGCAGTAGTTGATGAAGGCTTTACGCACTTTGCCTATTTTCGGCAGCGACTGCTGCAATAGCAGGAAATTCGGCAGGCTGGCCGTTTTGAACGCTTCGAACAGCACCACCTGGTTTTCGCGGGCAAGCGCGATGGCGGCTTCCACTTCCTGGATATTCGACGCCAGCGGCTTCTCGCAAATCACATGCTTTTTATGGCTGAGAAACAGCTTCGTTTGGGGGAAGTGCAGGGAATTCGGGCTGGCGATATACACCGCGTCTATGGCGTCGCTTTGCGCCATCTCGTCGAGAGAGGTGAAGAGATGCTCGACGAGGTAATCATTCGCAAAACTCTGCGCCTGCTCAAGGCTGCGGGAATAGACTGCGGTGAGTTTAAGTTTGCCGGTTTCGTGGGCGGCGTCGACGAACTGGCGCGTGATCCAGTTCGTTCCAATGACTGCGAAACGTATCATAAACGTTTACGTACTCCGTAGCGGGGAACCTTTAACCACTGTAGCACGTCATCATGACAATTCGCGTGCGTTACTGCGCATTACTCTTTAACGATAAATGCGTCAGCCACAGCCGGGTATCAAACTCTAGCTGGTGGTACTGCGGCTCCATGTGGCAGCACAGGGAATAGAACGCTTTGTCGTGCTCTTTCTCTTTCAGGTGCGCCAGCTCATGGACCACGATCATCCGCAGAAAGGCTTCCGGTGCGTTACGGAAAACCGTCGCCACGCGGATCTCGGCTTTGGCTTTCAGCTTGCCGCCCTGCACGCGGGAGATAGCGGTGTGCAGGCCGAGCGCGTTTTTCAGAACGTGGATTTTGTTGTCGTACATCACCTTGTTGATCGGCGGCGCGCTCTTCAGATACCGGCTTTTTAGATCCTGCGTATACTGCCAGAGGGCTTTATCGGTCGTGAAATCGTGCGTACCGGGGTAGCGTTTTTCCAGCACCGCGCCCAGCTTCTGCTCGGCAATCAGGCTGCGAACCTGAGAAAGTAAATGCTCCGGGTAGCCCTGGAGATAAGTAAGTTGGTTCATCAACGCCCCAAATCGACAATAAAACGGGTATACTCACGCACCCTTTTCAGGGATACGCCAAATTTTACCATTCAGGAGGGCCGATGAGCCACTTAGACAACGGTTTCCGTTCACTCAACCTTAAACGTTTCCCGGAAACGGACGACGTTAACCCGCTTCAGGCGTGGGAAGCGGCGGATGAGTATCTGCTGCAGCAGTTGGATGATACCGAAATCCTCGGGCCGGTTCTGATCCTGAATGATGCATTCGGCGCGCTGGGCTGCGCCCTGGCGGAGCACAAACCTTACAGCATCGGCGATTCTTACTTAAGCGAGCTGGCGACGCGTGAAAACCTGCGCCATAACGAAATCGACGAATCCAGCGTGAAGTTCCTCGACAGCACCGCGGAGTACCCGCAGGCGCCGGGTGTAGTGCTGATCAAAGTGCCAAAAACCATGGCGCTGCTGGAGCAGCAGCTGCGCGCGCTGCGAAAAGTCGTCACGCCAGAAACCCGTATTATCGCGGGTGCCAAGGCACGCGATATCCACACGTCGACGCTGGAGCTGTTCGAGAAAGTCCTCGGTCCAACCACCACTACGCTTGCCTGGAAAAAAGCGCGCCTGATCAACTGTACGTTTAGCGCACCGGAGCTGGCCGACGCGCCAGAGACGCTGAGCTGGAAGCTGGAAGGCACCGACTGGACCATCCACAACCATGCAAACGTCTTCTCCCGTACCGGCCTGGATATCGGCGCACGCTTCTTTATGGAACATCTGCCGGAAAATCTGGAAGGGGAGATCGTCGACCTGGGCTGCGGGAACGGTGTGATTGGCCTGACGCTGCTGGCGAAAAACCCGGACGCCAGCGTGGTGTTTAGCGACGAATCGCCAATGGCGGTGGCCTCCAGCCGTCTGAACGTGGAAACTAACCTGCCAGAGGCGCTGGATCGCTGCGAGTTTATGATCAACAACGCGCTCTCCGGCGTGGAGCCGTTCCGCTTCAACGCCGTGTTCTGTAACCCGCCGTTCCATCAGAAGCATGCCCTGACGGATAACGTCGCCTGGGAGATGTTCCACCACGCGCGCCGCTGTCTGAAAATCAACGGCGAGCTGTACATCGTGGCGAACCGCCACCTGGACTACTTCCACAAGCTGAAGAAAATTTTCGGCAACTGCGTCACCATCGCGACGAACAACAAGTTTGTGGTGCTGAAGGCGGTGAAGCTGGGGCGTCGTCGTTAAGGTTGTTTTGCCTGGCGGCGCTGCGCTTGCACAGGCCTACGGTTTTGTAGGCCCGGTAAGCGCAGCGCCACCGGGCAAGAAATCAAATCGCTAATGCCAGCTTCGTCCCCTGTGCAATCGCCCGCCGTGCGTCCAGCTCCATCGCCACATCGCATCCGCCAATCAAATGCACCGTTCTTCCGGCTTCGCGCAGCGGATCCGCCAGATCCCTTCTCGGCTCCTGCCCGGCACACAAAATCACATGATCCACGCGCAACAGCTGCGGTTCACCGCCGATCGTAACGTGCAGACCCTCGTCGTCGATCTTTTCGTAGCTCACCGCCGGGATCATCTTCACCCCGCGTGAAAGCAGGGTTGCCCGGTGGATCCAGCCCGTGGTTTTACCCAGTCCTTCGCCCGGCTTGCTGGCTTTACGCTGCAGCATCACAATCTGACGCGGGCTTTTCGGCAATTGCGGTCCTTCCGGACGCAGGCCGCCGGACTGGCTCAGGCTGGTGTCGATACCCCATTCCACGCAAAACTCGGCAATGTTCTGGCTGGTAGCCTCACCCGGCTGGCTTAAGTACATGGCGGTATCAAAGCCAATTCCGCCGCAGCCGATAATCGCTACGCTTTTCCCGACCGGCACTTTGTCACGCAATACGTCGAGATAGCTCAGCACTTTTGGATGATCGATACCTGCGATCGCAGGCGTTCGCGGTACGATCCCGCTTGCCAGGATCACCTCATCAAAACCGATCAGATCCGCCGCGCTGACAAACTGATTGAGCCGGAGCTCGACGCCCGTCAGGTCGATCATCCGGCGGTAGTAGCGCAGGGTCTCGTAGAACTCCTCTTTGCCGGGGATCTGTTTGGCGATATTAAACTGCCCGCCAATCTCGCCTGCGGCGTCAAAAAGCGTCACGCTGTGGCCGCGCGAGGCGGCATTCACTGCAAACGCCAGGCCCGCCGGGCCTGCGCCCACGACGGCCAGGCGTTTTATGCTGGCCGCCGGAACGACCGGCATTTTAGTTTCGTGGCAGGCTCGCGGGTTGACGAGGCAGGAGGTCACCTTGCCGACGAAGATCTGATCCAGGCAGGCCTGGTTACAGCCGATGCAGGTGTTGATCTCATCCGCGCGTCCGCTTTGCGCTTTGGACAGCAGCTCGGCATCCGCAAGGAACGGCCGCGCCATCGACACCATGTCGGCATCGCCGCGCGATATCACATCGTCCGCCACCTGCGGGTCGTTAATGCGGTTGGTGGTGACCAGCGGAACAGACACTTTGCCTTTCAGCTTACGCGTCACCCAGCTGAATGCCGCGCGCGGCACCGGTGTGGCGATGGTCGGAATACGGGCTTCGTGCCAGCCAATCCCGGTGTTAATGAGGGTGGCACCAGCGGCTTCAATCGCCTGCGCCAGCTGCACGGTTTCGTCGAACGTCCCGCCTCCCTCCACCAGGTCGAGCATCGACAGGCGGAAGATGATAATAAAATCTGTTCCTGTTCGTTCGCGCACCGCGCGCACAACTTCAACGGCAAAGCGCATGCGGCGGACATAGTCGCCGCCCCATTCGTCCTCGCGCTGGTTAGTGCGGGCGGCAAGGAATTCGTTGATCAGATAACCTTCTGAGCCCATAACTTCGACGCCGTCATAACCTGCTTCACGCGCCAGCGCCGCGCAGCGGGCGAAGTCGTCAATCAGCGCTATGATCTCGTCGTGGCTGAGGGCATGCGGTGTGAAGCGGTTAATCGGCGCCTGAATGGCCGACGGCGCGACCAGTTTCGGCTGATAGCTGTAGCGCCCGGTGTGCAGGATTTGCAGGGCGATTTTGCCGCCCTCTTTGTGAACCGCGTCGGTAACGATACGGTGATGTGCAAGCTGGCTCGCATCGTTCAACACCGCGCCACCTTCCATCGTCACGCCTGAAGACGCAGGTGCTACGCCACCGGTGACAATCAGCGCCACGCCATGCCGCGCGCGCTCGGCGTAGAAGGCCGCCAGACGCTCGGCACCGTCCGGACGCTCTTCCAGCCCAGTGTGCATCGAGCCCATTAACACGCGGTTTTTAAGGGTGGTGAACCCCAGATCCAGGGGGGCGAACAACGACGGGTAGCGGCTCATAGTCTCTTCCAGTGTAAAATTATTGTTATGTGGTCGGATGAGTTACTAATTTAGCCAGCGGCAGCGGAAAGGTAAAAGCGGGATCGAATGATTGTGATAGATCTCAAAGAACTTCCCCGGTGGCGCTGCGCTTACCGGGGCTACAAAACCGTAGGCCGAATAAGCGCAGCGCCATCCGGCGTATTTTACGGCGCCGCTGCCCGTACCAATCCCGGGGCCTGCCACATCGATGTGGTCAGCCCGCTATCCACCAGCCCAAGCTGGTCGGCATACACCGCCTGCCATTTTTGCATCATGCCGTCATACAGCTCACGATGCTGGGGATTTGGCGTGAACTCGCGGCTCCACTTCACCAGCCGCTCGCCCGTTGAGGCCATATCTGCAAATAATCCCGCGCCTGCGCCTGCCGCAATCGCGCAGCCGAGCGCTGTCGCCTCTTTCACTTCCGGCACGCGTACCGGCAACCCGGTGACGTCGCTTAAGATCTGACTCCACAGGGCGCCTTTTGCTCCTCCGCCCGCAAAAACTAAACTTTCAAACGTCACGCCGGAGAAGCGCGAAATCTGCGCCAGGTTGCAGGCCGAAACGATTGCCGCATTCTCTTCCAGGGCACGGAACAGCGTCGCTTTGTTGCACTTTTCCGGGTCGATAGAGAGGTTAATAAACGACGGCGCGGCGTGGTACCACTGCTTGAAATGCATCGCGTCGGAGAAGATCGGCATCACCCCGTGGGAGCCTGCCGGCACGCGGCTCGCCATCTCTTCCAGCAGAGTATAGGTGTCCACTCCCATCCGCCCGGCAATCAGCTTTTCTTCTGCGCAAAAGGCGTCGCGGAACCAGCGCATGGTCAGCCCGGTGAAAAAGCTGATCGACTCCGCCTGGGCCATGCCGGGGATGACGTGCGGGTTCACGCGGATATTCATATCGGGGTCGGTGCGCACCTGCGGCAGGTTCACCACCTGCTGCCAGAAGGTGCCGCCCAGCACCGCCGTTTGTCCGGCGCGGACCACGCCCAGCCCCAGACAGCCCAGCTGCACGTCGCCGCCGCCCATCACTACCGGTGTGCCCTCGCGCAGGCCGCTTTGCTGTGCGGCTTCACGGGTAATGGCCCCCAGCACGGTGCCGGTCTCTTTCACCGGGGAGAGAATGTCGGCGCGCAGCCCGGCCATGTCCAGCAGCGCCGGACGCCAGTCGCGGGAGAAGAGGTCCAGCATGCCGGTGGTGCCCGCATTGGAGGGATCCACCGCCAGCTCGCCGGAAAGTTTCGCCGCCAGCCAGTCGCTGATCATGGTGATGGTCGCGGCTTTGCGGTAGATGTCTGGGCGATGGTGCGCCAGCCACAGCAGGCGAGGCATGGCGCTCAGGGCGAGAGTTTGCCCGGAGACGTCATACACTTCGGATTCAAAGCGGTTGTCGTGGATCTCTTTGAGTTCCGCCACCTCGCGGCTGGCGCGGGCGTCAACGTTGGCACAGGCCCAGATGGCCTCGCCGTTGCGGTCGTACAGCACAATCCCTTCGCGCATCGAGCAGCAGGAGACGGACTGAATATCCGCCGCGCCCAGGTGCGCGCGTTCCAGCGCCTGATGAATGCACCGGCAGGTCAGGCGCCAGTTGGTGTCGAGATCGAACTCCATCGACCCCGGCACGTTCTCCACGCTCAGGTGCTTCCACTCGGCCTGGCCGACGGCAATCTGGTTGCCCTGTAAATCGAAAATCACGGCGCGAACGCTGCCGGTCCCTGCATCTAACGCTAAAAGGTAACTCATGAGCTTGCCTCGTTGTTAGCGCAGGGCATCCCCGTTACGTCAGGGCCAGCACCGCGCGGGCTGTCGTCTCCTCCGTCACCAGGCCATTGATACGGCGACCCTTAAGTGCGGCATAAATCGCATCGGCTTTCTCTTCCCCGCCGGCCACGCCAACGATGGTGGGCAGTTGCGCCAGTTCATCGAGCGTGACGCCGAGTAATTCTTTATGGATCTCCAGCTCCTCAACGTATTCCCCCTCGGCATTAAGGAAATAACCGAGAATGTCGCCGACTGCGCCTTTGCGGGCGTACATCAGCTGTTCACCTTCGCTGATATAGCCGGAGCGCAGTATCGTGGCGTCACGGCGCTGGTTCACCGAACCAATGCCAACCACCGCCACGTCGGCGGCGGTGGCGGCGAGGATCACGTCCCGCACGCTGGTTTCACGTTTTAAGATCCCGGCAACGGAGGCGGATGACACGCGCAGCGGGGCGGGGATCATGCTGACGCTGCAGGCCGCGTCCAGCTGGCCGATACCGGTCATATACGGCCCGACGCCGCCGGAGAGCGTCACCAGGCGGATCTGCTGCGAGCTGATAAAGCCGCTCAGGTGCTGCAGGCTGCTCATGGTCGTTTCACCAAATCCCACCGCCAACAGCTGGCCGGGCTCCAGCACGCCCATTAGCGACTGCGCCGCGCCAATGCCCAGCCGCACGTTCATCGGCGGCGTATTCAGGGCGGGCATCACGCGCACCAGCTTCAGCCCAAAGCGCTGCTGTAGTTCGGTTTCCAGCGCCAGACAGCCCTCGTAACGGGAGTTGATCTGCACGCGGATCACCCCGGACTGGCGGCCTTTCTCCAGCAGACGGGAGATCTTCAAACGCGGCAGCCCGAGTCGCTCACCGATGTCGTTCTGGGTCAGCCCGTCGTGGTAATAGCACCAGGCCACGCGCGCCACCAGCTCCTCTTCCGCCAGCGCCAGCCCGGCAAACCGTCCTTCTTCCGCAGTGCGTTTATCGCTCATAATTGAACTCTTATAAAAATTTAGATCATATGTTCGTGATGACGCGAAGGGAAAATGTGAGCCACGCGACAAAACGGATCTTTAAGCGGGTTTCTGTTTTATCTGGATCTTAATCAATAAAACTGTGATCCCTGCACGGTTGTAAATATAGTTCACCGTCTACGCTTTTGAACATTATTAAATCTAAAAATCATTTGTTCAATAGCGGAGCGATGATGACACCACTTATTGAAGCGCGGGGGATCAGCAAGCAGTTCTCGGGCGTGCCGGTGTTAAAAGGCATTGATTTCACGCTGCTCGCGGGCCAGGTACACGCCCTGATGGGCGGGAACGGCGCGGGAAAATCGACGCTGATGAAGATCATCGCCGGAGTTGAAACGCCCGACAGCGGTGAACTTTCGGTTGCGGGGGAGTCTTTTGCACGGCTTACGCCAGCGCAGGCGCATAAGCTCGGCATTTATCTGGTACCGCAGGAGCCGCTGCTGTTCCCCAACCTGACGGTGCGGGAAAACATCCTCTTTCGCCTGCCCCGTGAACGGGATCTGGAACCGCGCCTGGCCGATAAGCTCCAGCAGCTGCAATGCCAGCTTAACCTTGATGCCACCGCCAGCACTCTGGAAGTGGCGGATCAGCAGATGGTAGAGATCCTCCGCGGATTAATGCGCAACGCCAGGATCCTGATCCTCGACGAACCCACCGCCTCGCTCACGCCCGGCGAAACCGAACGCCTGTTCCGCCAGATCCGTGCGTTGCAGGCGCTTGGCGTCGGCATTGTTTTTATCTCGCATAAGCTGCCGGAAATTCGCCTGCTTTCGAGCCACATCTCGGTGATGCGCGACGGTGCAGTGGTGCTGAGCGGTGAAACCGCGCAGTTTGACGATAACGCCCTGATTGCCGCCATGACGCCAGTGAGTCGGGAAAAATCTCTGAGCGAGACGCAAAAGCTGTGGCTGGCGTTGCCGGGCAACCGCCGCACCCAGCCGCAGGATTTCCCGGTGCTGCGCGTGGAGGATCTCACCGGGGAGGGGTTTATCGATCTGAGTCTTGAGATCTTCGCCGGTGAGATCGTCGGCCTGGCCGGGCTGGTGGGATCCGGGCGCACCGAGTTTGCCGAAACGCTTTACGGCCTGCGTCCGGTGCGCGGGGGGCGCGTCTGGCTGGAGAATCAGGAAATCACTGCCGAGCCGCCTGGTTCACGTCTGGAAAAAGGGCTGGTTTACCTGCCGGAAGACAGGCAGGTTTCCGGCCTGTTCCTCGACGCGCCGATCCGCTGGAACACCGTGGTGCTGAACGAGCCGTCTTTCTGGCAGCAGCGCAAGCGGGAGTCGGCGGTGGTAGAGCGCTATCACCGTGCACTCGGGATTAAGCTCAACCATGCGGATCAAACCGTGCGTACGCTCTCCGGCGGCAACCAGCAGAAGGTACTGCTGGCGCGCTGTCTGGAGGCCAATCCTTTACTTCTTATTGTCGATGAACCGACGCGTGGCGTGGACGTCTCCGCGCGCGCCGATATCTACCAGCTCATCAAAAGCGTAGCCGCGCAGAACGTCGCGGTACTGATGATCTCAAGCGATCTCGATGAGTTCCCGGGCCTTGCCGATCGCGTACTGGTGATGCATCAGGGCGTACTCAGCGGCGAGCTGCCGCGCCATGCCGTTAGCCTCGACAGGATGATGGCGCTGGCGTTCGGAGGGCAATCATGAAGACCTTATTAAAGAACCGTGAGTTGAGCGCGTTTCTCGCCATTCTGGCACTGTTTGCCGTGCTGGTGGCGCTGAACCCGTCTTACTTCAGCCTGCAAACGCTGGGGATGATCTTCGCCAGTGCCCAGATCCTGATCCTGCTGGCCATCGGTGCCGCGCTGGTCATGCTGACCCGCAATATTGACGTCTCGGTGGGCTCGACCGTTGGGCTGTCGGCAATCGCCGTCGGCGTGGCGCTCAATGGCGGCTACAGCCTGCCCGTTTCCATCCTCTTCGCACTGTCGATTGGCGCACTGGCCGGGGCGTTCAACGGCGTGCTGGTGGTGGGGCTGCGCATCCCGGCGATTGTCGCCACCCTCGGCACGTTGGGGCTGTATCGCGGGGCGATGCTGCTCTGGACGGGCGGGAAGTGGATTGAAGGGTTGCCGCCGGGGCTGAAATCTCTCTCTGAACCGCTTGCCATCGGCATGTCGCCACTCGGTATGGTGGTGTTAATTATCGCAGCCGCGGGCGCGTGGACGCTGTCGCGTACCGCGTTCGGCCGTGATTTCTACGCGGTGGGGGATAACCTCGCCGCCGCGCGTCAGCTGGGCGTAGCGGTGAACCGCACCCGCATGCTCGCCTTTACCCTGAACGGCATGCTGGCGGCCTGCGCAGGGATTGTCTTTGCCGCGCAAATTGGTTTTGTCCCCAACCAGACCGGCAGCGGGCTGGAGATGAAGGCCATCGCCGCCTGCGTGCTCGGGGGGATCTCTCTGCTGGGCGGCACCGGCACGCTGATCGGTGCCTTGCTTGGGGCTTTCTTCCTCACCCAAATCGACACCGTACTGGTGCTGTTCAGGCTGCCAGCCTGGTGGAATGACTTTATCGCCGGGCTGGTGCTGCTGGGCGTACTGGTGCTCGACGGGCGGCTGCGTCAGGCGCTGGCGCGCCATCAGCGGGCGCTGAAATACGGCCGCTTCCAGCCAGGTCACAGAGGGGGAAAGCACGTCACTCCCTTTCCCAAACGCAAAAAAGAGGTGGCGTAAATGAAGCTTAACTGGGAAAGCGCGCTGCTGGTTTTGCTGGTGCTGGAGATCCTGCTCTTTGGCGCCATTAACCCGCGCATGCTCGACATCAATATGCTGCTGTTCAGCACCAGCGACTTCATCTGTATCGGTATCGTGGCGCTGCCGCTCACGCTTGTCATTATCAGCGGCGGGATCGACATCTCGCTGGGTTCGACCATCGGCCTGTGCGCCATCGCGCTGGGGGTGATGATGCAGGCCGGGTGGCCGATGGCGGTGGCCATTCCGCTGACGCTGCTGCTCGGCCTGCTGTGCGGGTTGGTGAATGCGGCGCTGATCCACTACACCGGCATCAGTCCACTGGTGATTACCCTCGGCACGCTCTATCTCTACGGTGGCGGGGCGTTGCTGCTTTCCGGCATGGCGGGGGCGACGGGCTATGAGGGCATCGGCGGCTTCCCGGACAGCTTTACCGCGTTCGCGAATCTCACGGTCGTTGGCCTGCCGCTCCCGCTGGTGCTGTTCGCTGTGATTACCGTTTTCTTCTGGCTGATTACCCACCGCGGGCGCTTTGGCCGTCATCTGTTTTTGATTGGCCAGAACCCGCGTGCGGCACGCTATGCGGCGCTGTCGGTTAACGGTATGCCCTACGCGCTGTATGGTCTGGTGGGCGTGGCCTCGGCCATTGCCGCACTGGTCATGGTCTCCTATTTCGGTTCCGCGCGGTCAGATCTGGGGCGCGATTTGCTGATGCCTGCGCTCACCGCCGCCGTACTCGGCGGGGCGAATATCTACGGCGGGTCAGGTTCGGTTGTCGGTACGGCGCTGGCAGCGCTGCTGGTGGGGTACCTGCAACAGGGTTTACAGATGGTCGGCATCCCCAACCAGGTATCGAGCGCGCTTTCAGAAGCGCTGCTGGTTGTGGTGGTGATGGGTCGTTCGCTGAGTCTGCACCGCGAATGGGTGCGTTCTCTCTTTAGAAAACTTTCCGGAGCGTAAAGATGAAAACAAAACTGATAGTCCTGGCAATGGCCCTCAGCTTCGCCTCGGCGCAGGCGGCGGATCGGATTGCCTTTATCCCGAAACTGGTGGGGGTTGGCTTCTTCACCAGCGGCGGCAACGGTGCGAAAGAGGCGGGGAAAGACCTCGGCGTGGACGTCACCTATGACGGTCCAACCGAGCCGAGCGTTTCCGGCCAGGTGCAGCTCATCAACAACTTCGTTAACCAGGGCTACAACGCGATTATCGTCTCTGCCGTGTCGCCGGACGGCCTCTGCCCGGCCTTAAAACGCGCGATGCAGCGCGGCGTCAAAGTGCTGACCTGGGATTCCGACACCAAACCGGAGTGCCGCAGCATATATATCAACCAGGGGACGCCGGAACAGCTCGGCGGCCTGCTGGTGGAGATGGCGGGCAAGCAGGTCACCAAACCGAATGCCAAAGTGGCATTCTTCTACTCCAGCCCAACGGTCACCGACCAGAACCAGTGGGTGAAAGAGGCGAAGGCTAAAATCGAGAAAGATCATCCTCAGTGGCAGATCGTGACCACTCAGTTTGGCTATAACGATGCCACCAAATCCCTGCAAACCGCCGAGGGGATCTTAAAAGCGTATCCGGATCTGGATGCGATCATCGCCCCGGATGCCAACGCCCTGCCAGCCGCTGCGCAGGCAGCAGAAAACCTGAAGCGGGAAGGGGTGGCGATTGTCGGGTTCAGCACGCCAAACGTCATGCGTCCATACGTGGAGCGCGGCACGGTAAAAGCCTTCGGCCTGTGGGACGTGGTGCAACAGGGCAAAATTGCGGTCAATGTCGCCGATCGTTTACTGAAAAAAGGCGATCTTAACGTTGGCGACAGCGTGGACGTGAAAGAGATCGGTACGCTGAAGGTCGAACCGAACAGCGTGCAGGGCTACCAGTATGAGGCGAAAGGTAACGGCATCGTGCTGCTGCCGGAACGCGTGGTGTTCACTAAAGAGAACATCAACAAATACGATTTCTGACGGGGGAACAAATGGCTGATTTAGACGACATCAAAGACGGGAAGGATTTTGGCATCGGCACGCCACAGCAAAATGTGCCGTTTACCCTGAAGGGCTGTGGTTCGCTGGACTGGGGGATGCAGTCCAGGCTTTCGCGCATCTTCAACCCGCAAAGCAACCGCACGGTGATGCTGGCCTTTGACCACGGTTATTTCCAGGGGCCGACCACCGGCCTTGAGCGTATCGATCTCTCCATTGCGCCGCTGTTTGGCGAAACCGATGTGCTGATGTGTACCCGCGGTATCCTGCGGAGCACCGTGCCTGCGGCCACCAACAAACCGGTTGTGCTGCGCGCCTCCGGCGGTAACTCAATTCTGGGCGAATTGTCCAACGAGTGCGTGGCGGTGGCAATGGAAGATGCGCTCCGGCTGAACGTCTGCGCGGTCGCAGCACAGGTCTACATTGGCAGCGAGTTCGAGCATCAGTCGATCAACAACATCATCAAGCTTGTCGACGCCGGTGCCCGCTACGGCATGCCAACCCTCGCGGTGACAGGGGTGGGGAAAGAGATGGCGCGCGACGCGCGGTATTTCTCACTTGCCAGCCGCATTGCCGCCGAAATGGGGGCGCAGTTCGTCAAAACCTATTATGTGGATGAGGGCTTTGAAAAAGTCACCGCCAGCTGCCCGGTGCCGATCGTCATCGCCGGCGGCAAAAAGCTGCCGGAGCACGAGGCGCTGGAGATGTGCTGGCGCGCGATTGACCAGGGCGCATCCGGTGTGGACATGGGGCGCAATATCTTCCAGTCCAGCGCGCCGCTCGCCATGCTGAAGGCAGTGAAAAAAGTGGTTCACGAGAACATGAGCGCCCGTGAAGCGTTCCAGTTCTGGCAGGAAGAGAAACAGGGAGAAGCAAAATGAACGTGACGTTAGTGGAGATCAACATCAAACCCGAGCGGGTGGACGAGTTTCTGACGGTGTTTCGCGCCAACCATGAAGGGGCGATTAAGGAGCCGGGAAACCTGCGTTTTGACGTCCTGCAGGATCCGAGGGTGAAAACCCGGTTCTTTATCTACGAAGCCTATAAAGACGAAGCGGCGGTGCTGGCGCATAAGCAGACGCCGCACTATCTGGCGTGCGTGGATAAGCTTGAGGACCTGATGTCGGAGCCGCGCAAAAAACGCAGTTTTGTGGGGTTGTTGCCGGAGTAGTTTTTTTTGCCCGGTAGACCGGTCTGCCGGGCAAGCATCGATCAGGGATGATGCTTTTGTAACGTTGTGAGCAGGCTGTCTGCACAATATTGTCTGAGGAGTTTTTCATCTCTTTCAGGCAGGTCGCTGTGAAGAAACGCTTCCAGACTCTCGGTATTTACACCGTTAAAAATGAAAATACGGTCGGGATGGTAAAGCGCCATGTTTTTAATCGACGCGTTTGTGGTGATCAGCTTCTTATTCAGAATCAGGGCTTCCAGAGCGCGGAGAGTTAATCCCTGTTGCTCAGGTTTGTTTATTTCCAGCATGACAGAGCAGCGTTTGGCTTTTTCAATATTTTCCTGATAACTCAGTTTTTTATTTTGACAATTATCGGGATAGTTACCCTGGTTATCGTACTTATCCAGCAGGTAGAAATCTGTCTTGTAGCCGCAATTTTCGAGTACCGGCGTCAATGTGCGCACAACATTTGCGCGAATGGGTTCATAGCCACCGACAAAAAAACAGCTTTTATTTTCAGTTGGATTTTGTTTTTGAAACTGCTCGATTTCTTTCCAGCTAAAGGGCAAAAACTGCTCAATCGCACGCAGGTTATAACGTTCGCAATCGGCGGGATCAAAGCTATAAATAGCATCAAAGACCGGGCGAACGGTCTCGATGTAATCTTGATCCTGAGCCAGTTGCCCAAGGTGACGTCGTTTCCGTGTCAGGGCTTCAACGGAGTCGCGGAGAATCAGCACTTTTTTACAAGGCATACTGGCGACATAATCCAGGAATGGAAAGACGCTGTATCCATTGCAAATCGCAATATCATCGGGCTTGATTGCTGATAATTTCACAGCACAGTGGGTGCGTTTATGCCATTTTTTTAATGCGTTGCCTGGTAACAGGGCATTGATTGATTTATAACGTCGCATAATGCGATTAATTTGCTTAACGGGATGATCCTGAGCAAGCGAATTAAGCATCATGATTTCGAAAGGATTGACCCATTCCAGAAAAAAATAGCGCATGGTCCCTCAGAGGTGGCTGGCCGATTATCGGGAAATGATATCTCATACTGGAAAAGGAATCATTATTGCGAGATTCCACGTTTGATCGGGGACGCAACAGATTGATGAAGTTTTGTAGGCCGGGTAAGCGCTAGCGCCACCCGGCATTTTTCAGGCCAGCTTAAGGTCCGCCAGGATCGCAGCAAGCGCCTCGCGCGGCTCACCCTGAATCGCCTGCAGTGGGAAGGGGAGCGCCGGTGCCTCCACTTTTCCCATCATCTCGGCTGCCGCCGCCATCACCCGCAAGCTGCCGTAACGGCGGAACAGCGCCCACAGTGGCTCCAGACGTTCTGATTCCATGCTGTCCTTCGAGTGCGCAATTGCCAGTGCCGCCTGAGGGAACAGCCCGCCGACGACGGAATACCAGACGTCAAACCCGGCCTGCAGGGCGGATCCTGCCCGCCAGTCGCCGCTTATCCCCAGCGTGACCGTCTTCGGAAGACGCGCCCGCACCTGCGACACATCCTCCGGCATGTGGCCCATTTTCACCGAGCCAATATTGGGCAGCGCCGCCACGGCAAACATCAGCTCGTCGCTAAACTCAAACCCGGTGGTGGCGGGATTATCATAAACGCACAGCGGGACGGAGAGCTGGCGAGTTACCGTCTCATACAGCGAATAGACCTCGTCCGTCGTCAAACGCTGGTACGACACCGGTGCCATCAGCACGCTGGATGCACCTGCCTTCTGCGCGTGCTCAGCCAGACGCAGAATGTCATCCAGTCTCAGTGCGCCAATACTGACCATGACCGGAATGTCATTGGCATGTTCTACCGCGCAGCGGGTAATGTGCGTGCGCTCCTCAACGGTGAGGTAGGCATAGCTGCCCGTTGAACCCAGAATACCCAGCGAATCCACCCCCGCGTCGATCAGGGGGCGCAGCAGGTTGATAAAGGCCTGCTCGTCAAACTTCCCCTCTTTCAGGGGCGTTAACGGAAACGCACTTAACCCGTGAAACATCGTGTTGTCCTCTTACAGTTCCAGCAGTTGAACCTGAGCCGTTGCGCCTGGCATTAATCGTTGCAGATTGCTGACCAGCTCCTCGCCCGCTTCTTCGAGCGCACCTGACGGCATCGTTGGCAGACTTTCGAGAATAAACCACATGGTCTGCGCCTGGCTATCAAGACGGGTACGTATTCCTTGTCGCCAGTTCCAGCGACGACAGGTGACGCCCATATCGTCGCGCCAGATGACCTCGCCAGCATCCGGGTATTCCACCACCGGCTGGCCCTCTTTCAGGGTGTCAAAGGGTTCATTGCCCTCGGCCAGCGTCAGGCGCGGCGCACCGGAATAGGCCGCGAGATTCTCGCCCCCTACCGGAATGGCGTAGCGAATACTGACCGCATTATAGATGTCCACCACCGGGTCGAGTGAAGGTAGCGAACCGTCTTTAAGCACCCGCTTTCGCAGTGCGGAGGCCGAGCAGGGGGTACGTTTTGGCTTCGCGCCAAAGTTTTTAAATACCTCATCCCAGGCAGCGAGATGCGCTTGTGCCCACGGTACATCATCATTCAACACCTGCTGGCAAGCCTGCGTCAGCGCGGCGGGGGCAACTTCTGGATGGGTAATCTGTGCGGCTTCAACCAGAATGCTCAGCGCCCGAAAGCCCGGGGCAATCCCGGCAAGACGCGGGTCTATTGACGGCGTAACGAGAGACATAAATAATCCTGTATTGACTGTTTTATACCATGGTAGTGACCAATGACTGATAAAGTCAATATAATGACTGAGCAGGGGGCCGATGTTGCCCAGGTAAGCCTGGCCGTGGCGAACCGCATCCGCAACTGGCGTAAAGATAAAAAATTGTCGCTGGATGAGCTATCCCGCCGCGCCAGCGTCAGCAAAGGCATGCTGGTGGAAATCGAAAAGGGGGCCGCCAATCCCAGTATCGCTATCCTGTGCAAACTGGCTGCCGCGCTGGGCGTTTCCGTGGCGGATATTGTTAACGTCTCCAGCGAACCAGTCGTGCATGTTATTGAAAAACAGGCCATCCCGGTTCTGTGGCAGGGCGCAAAGGGCGGTTCTGCCAGATTACTGGCGGGTACCGCTGGCCCGGACATGATTGAACTGTGGCAGTGGGAGATGCAGCCGGGGGAACACTTCTCTTCACCGGGGCACCCGGCAGGCACATGTGAACTGCTACACGTGAACGAGGGGGTATTGTCGCTGACGGTGGGCGAGACGGTGACGCAGGTTGAGGCTGGCGCGTCGGCGGTCGCCAAAACAGAAATGGCGCACGGCTATGGGAACGAAGGCGATACCGTGCTTCGCTTCACCATGACGGTGGCGGAGTTTCACCGGTAAAAAACTGCCCGGTGGCGCTAACGCTTACCGGGCTTGCTTAGGCCGGGTAAGCGTAGCGTCACCCGGCGCTTTTTACGCCTCTTCCACGCTCACACGCAGTGCTGCCAGCGCTTTACGTGCCGCTTTCAGCACCTGCTCGCACTGCTCAATCGTCAGCGTCAGCGGCGGTTCAATACGGATGGTTTTCGAGTTGTTGAGCGTTCCGGCCACCAGTACCCGCTGGCGGAACATCTCGCTCGCGAAGCTATAGCCGATTTCGTTGTCGACAAACTCAATCGCCATCAATAACCCTCTGCCGCGTGCATCCTGCACCAGATCCGGATATTCCCGGCCCAGCTGGCGGAAGCCATCCAGCAGCATGTCGCCTTTCTGCTCCGCCTGCGCAGGCAGGTTTTGTTCCAGCAGCACGTTGATGGTCGCCAGCGCGGCCGCACAGGCCAGCGGGTTACCGCCAAAGGTCGTGGTATGCAGGAACGGGTTGTCGAACAGCACCGAGAATACCTCCTCGGTGGCTACCGTAGCACCAATCGGCATCACGCCGCCGCCGAGCGCTTTCGCCAGACACAGAATGTCTGGCTGAACGTTCTCGTGCTCGCAGGCAAACATCTTGCCGGTGCGTCCCATCCCGGTCTGGACTTCGTCGAGGATCAGCAGGGCGCCAAACTCATCGCACAGCTGACGCACGGCAGGCAAATAGCCCTGCGGAGGCAGGATCACGCCGCCTTCGCCCTGAATCGGCTCCAGGATCACCGCCGCCACGTCATCGCCGGTTTTACGGCATTCATTCAGCGCGGTGCGCATGGCGTTAATGTCGCCGAACGGCACGTGGCGGAAGCCCGGCAGCAGCGGCATAAACGGCTTGCGGAAGGTGGATTTAGCGGTCGCCGACAGTGCGCCCAGGGATTTACCGTGGAACGCGCCGCTGGTGGCAATGAAGGTGAATTTCCCACGCGGCGACTGGTACGCTTTGGCGAGTTTAATCGCCGCTTCGACCGATTCCGTGCCGCTGTTACTAAAGAAGCTGTATTTCAGTTTGCCGGGCGTTAAGGCCGCCAGCGTTTTCGCGAGCATGGCGCGAAGCGGGTCGAGCAGTTCCTGGCTATGGAGAGGTTGTTTCGCAAGTTGATTCTGTACGGCGGAAACCACAACTGGATTACGGTGCCCCACGTTGAAGATACCAAAACCACCAAGGCAATCGATAAACTCCTGTCCCTGGGTGTCGACAAGCGTGTTCAGACTTCCCGCTTGCCACTCTACGGCTCCGTAATCCCCGCCGGCGGTAACAGATTTGCGATACTCCAGAAATCCTGGATTGACGTGCTCTTTAAAGTAATCGATGACCTCTCGGTTAAGTTGTTTCATCTCCTCATGATCAAGCGTTTGCTTCTCTATGAGATTCAATGCGTGCGCGGTACAGGCAAGAGCCGAGGCGCTGGAAGGTAACCTGTTCAAAATATGCTCCCGGGGATCGCGTATCACATGATACTGGTTTAAGTATTGCAGGGATTACGCCACTTCAGAGGACTTAACGAAAATCGGGATAAACGCCAGGTTAAAATAATGTTGCACAATATTTAATCATGCCGATACAACCGAAACGGGATTTAGCGATAAGGCACAGCACGTGCAGGACGGGGCATAAAAGCGCAATTGCACGAAAGGAGTGCACTGCATGCCACTTAAGCGGGCGTTAACAGGTCATGCTTTGCAGGTAATTTCAAAGAGAAAGTATTTCAAATCAATGAATTATAAATTCTCACAAAAAGTGCGGTTTAAGTGAAATCTGCGATCTCCATCAAGTTTAACAACTAAAGATAAATTGGTTACCGCCGAAAAAACAATTACCCACAAATTTAACATTCAAATAACCTGCAAGGGATGCTCACAATGTCCTCTCCAACCTATGTCACCCAGAATGAATATCCTCTGGACGATGACACCACCTTAATGTCTACCACAGACATCCACAGCTACATTACTCACGCCAACGACACGTTTGTGCAGGTGAGCGGTTACCCGCTTGATGAGCTGACGGGCCAGCCGCACAATATGGTGCGCCACCCTGATATGCCAAAAGCCGCCTTTGCCGATATGTGGTACACCCTGCAACAGGGGGAACCGTGGAGCGGGATTGTCAAAAATCGGCGCAAAAACGGTGACCACTACTGGGTGCGCGCGAATGCGGTGCCAATGGTGCGTCACGGGAAGGTGACGGGCTATATGTCGATCCGCACCAAAGCCACGGCGGAAGAGATAGCCACCGTGGAGCCGCTTTACCGCGCGCTGAATGACGGCAGCTGTAAGAAACGTATTCATAAAGGGCTGGTGGTGGGAAAGGGCTGGCTGGGTAAACTGCCGGCCATGCCGCTGCGCTGGCGGGTGCGTAGCGTAATGGCGGTGCTTTTTGCCGTCCTCGCCGCCACGCTGATCGCCACCTCCGCAGGGTGGATGCCGCTCGTTGCGGCTGCGGTGGTCATGCTGCTGGGGACGCTGCTGTTTGAGCAACAGATTGTGCGTCCGGTCGAAAACGTGGCGCGACAGGCCCTGAGGGTGGCTACCGGGGAGCGCAACAGCGTGCAGCATCTGAACCGCAGTGACGAGCTGGGGCTGACCCTGCGCGCGATAGGCCAGCTTGGGCTGATGTGCCGCTGGTTGATCAACGACGTCTCGAGCCAGGTGGTGAGCGTGCGTGACGGCAGCGACAGGCTGGCCCGGGGTAATGAAGATCTGAACGATCGTACGCGTCAGACGGTAGCGAATGTGCAGCAGACCGTCGCAACGATGAACCAGATGGCCGCGTCCGTGCAGAGCAACTCTGAAACTGCCGCCGAGGTGGATAAACTCTCCGTTGCTGCGAGCAGTGCGGCGACGAAGGGCGGCAATGCGATGCAGACCGTGGTCAAAACCATGGATGACATCGCCGACAGCACGCAGCGAATTGGCTCGATTACCTCCCTGATAAACGACATCGCTTTCCAGACCAATATCCTGGCGCTCAATGCGGCAGTTGAAGCGGCACGGGCGGGTGAGCAGGGGAAAGGGTTTGCCGTGGTCGCGGGCGAAGTCCGCCATCTCGCCAGCCGCAGCGCCAGTGCGGCTAACGATATACGTAAACTCATCGATGCCAGCGCCAGCAAAGTGCAGTCCGGCTCCGAGCAGGTGCACGCCGCCGGCCGCACGATGGATGACATTGTCGAGCAGGTGAAAAACGTGACGCAGCTTATCGCTCAGATCAGTCACTCCACCTCCGAGCAGGCCACCGGGCTCTCAGAATTAACCCGTGCGGTGGCCGAGCTGGACAGCATCACGCAGAAAAATGCCGACCTGGTCGAGGAGAGCGCGCACATTTCTGCCATGGTGAAACACCGTGCCGGGCGTCTGAAGGATGCGGTAACCGTGCTCCATTGAGTCAGTAAAGTTCCGGAAAAGCCGTTTATTCCGTAAGGAATAAACGGCTTTTTTATGGCTGCTTGTGACTATTAATGTGCTTTATTGTTAATATAATATTAAATAACTAAAAAAAGTACCTCAGTTATTTATTCCTGCCTAAGTCAGTTTCCCATGATGCTGTTTTGCAAAACACGCTTCTGGTGGTCTGGTAACGATCGATGAGACGAAATTAATAGTCTCTGCCTATCCATTGTGATGGTTATGAAATAAAAAAACGATCAAAGTCATAAAGTTAGCGAATTCGTTACCGATAACAGCGATCGTCTGAGAAATAATCACATCGATGGAGTAAATATGTTCTTACATGACGTAAAGATCGGCACGAAATTATTTCTGGCGTTTGGGTTCTTTATTGTCCTGATGGCAATCAGCGCGAGCCTGTCTCTGCTGAGTCTGAACCGGGCAAATAATGGGATGCAATCCATTATTACCCGTGATTATCCGACCACGGTAAAAGCGAACCAGTTAATCGATAACTTCCAGGAATTTATTAGCACTCAACAGCTGATGCTGCTGGACGAGCAGGGGACTTACACGGGGCAATCTCAGCAGCACCTGAAAGAGATCAGCGAGCACATCACGGTGATCCTGGGCGAGCTGAACAACGCGTTGCAGGATGAAAAGTCTCAGCAGGTGCTGGCGGATATCCGTAGTGTGCGCCAGCAGTATCTGGACTCGCGCTATCGCATCCTGCAGGCGGTGCAGAACAACAATCGTGCGGGTGCCATTCAAGAGATGATGACCACCACCCTTGCCGTGCAGCAGGCTTATAAAGCGAAGGTGAAGGAGCTGATTGCCATTCAAAACAGCGAGATGCAGAGTGCAGGCGCGCAGGTAGAAGGGGATTTCAGGTCTAACCGACTGCTGCTGATCCTCATCACCCTCTTTAGCGTCGCGGCAGGCAGCCTGATCGGCTGGTTTATCGTGCGCGCTATCACCCGTCCGCTCGGCGAGGCGGTGAATTTTGCGAAGGCCATTTCAGAGGGCGATCTGACGGGCAGCATCACGCCGCACGGCAAAGACGAAACGGGCTTACTGCTGCATGCGTTGATGGAGATGAAAAACCGTCTGCTGGACATTGTGCAGCAGGTGCAAACCGGCTCGGAGAATATCTCCAGCGCAGCCGCGCAGATCGTTGCGGGTAACCAGGATCTCGCCGCGCGCACGGAAGAGCAGGCAAGTTCCGTTGAACAGACAGCAGCCTCGATGGAGCAGATCACCGCGACGGTGAAAAACACCGCCTCGCACACTGGCGAAGCGACCAACCTCTCGGCAGATGCTGCCACGGTGGTCAAAAACAACGGTGAGATGATGAAGCAGGTGACCAGCAAAATGCGCCTGATTAACGAGACGTCGAACCGGATGTCCGACATTATCGACCTGATCGACGCCATTGCTTTCCAGACCAACATTCTGGCGCTGAACGCGGCCGTGGAAGCAGCGCGCGCCGGTGAGCACGGTCGTGGCTTTGCGGTGGTGGCCGGTGAGGTGCGCCAGCTTGCCCAGAAGAGCGCGTCGTCGGCCAGCGAAATCCGTGAGCTTATTGAGAGCTCCACCAGTCAGACCCAGGACGGCATGAACCTGGTGGAAAAAGCGAGCGCGCTGATCAACGGGATGGTGGGCAACGTGGAAGAGATGGACGTCATCCTGCGTGAGATCCGCCAGGCCAGCCATGAGCAGACGGAAGGGATCTCGCAGATTAACAGCGCGATTGGCCTGATTGATGCCACCACCCAGCAGAACTCCGCGCTGGTGGAGGAGTCCGTCGCCGCGGCGGCATCGCTTAACGAACAGGCGATGCACCTGAAAGAGCTGGTACGCGTCTTCCGCGTGAGCGAACACGCTCCGGCTTAATCCAGCTGGGAGATCTCGAGCGCCGCGCGGTCAATGACGCCGATAATCTGCTTAAGCTGCGCGTCGCTGAGCTCTCCCTGATTCACCTTCAGGTCTAACACCGCTTTAAAGTTATCCAGCGCCCGCTTCATCTGCGGGTTTTTGCGCAGCTGGAAGCCGACAGAACGCGCTTTGATGCGTGCCTGTATGTGCTCAAGCTGTTCCTGGTTCTCATCCAGCCACTGCTGGCCCGTCACGGTAATCGCAATTCGCTTTCTGCCGTTCTCTTCTTCCGTAATGGTGATAAAGGTCTGATCCTGCAGATAATCCAGCGTCGGGTAGATCACCCCAGGGCTCGGGGTGTAATTACCCTGGGTCAGGTTCTCAATCTCTTTGATCAGCTCATAGCCGTGGCTCGCATTGCGGGTCAGGATATCCAGAATCACCAGCCGCAGATCGCCGTGGCCGAAAAAGCGCGGTCGGCGTCCGCCGCCATCATGTTCGTGTCGCATAGTAATTCCTTCAATTTGATATATCTAAACTATATCTAAGATATATTCAGATGCAATCTAAAAGATCTTGCTTTTTTACTGATTAGTAATCATTATCATTTAAAAATTAATTTAGATATATCGTATTCATCAGAGAAGGGGCTAAAAATGGCATCTACCCGTTACCCACAGCGTGTTCGTAATGACCTGCGTTTTCGCGAGCTGACGGTGCTCCGCGTGGAACGCGTGAGCGCGGGTTTCCAGCGCGTTGTATTAGGTGGCGAGGCGCTGGAGGGGTTTAGCTCCCGCGGCTTCGACGACCACACCAAAGTCTTTTTCCCGGCACCGGGGGCGGTGTTTGTGCCGCCCGTGGTGACTGATGAAGGCATCGACTGGGGCGACGGCGTGCGTCCGCAGACGCGCGACTATACGCCGCTGTATGATGAGTCTCGCCATGAACTGGTGCTCGATTTCTTCATTCATGACGGCGGCATTGCCAGCAACTGGGCGGTTGAGGCGAAAGCGGGGGACACGTTGACCATTGGTGGGCCGCGCGGTTCGCTGGTGGTGCCGGAAGATTACGCCTGGCAACTGTACGTGTGTGATGAATCCGGTATGCCTGCGCTACGTCGACGCTTAGAGAGTCTTGCTAAACTGCCGGTTCGCCCGGAAATTCACGCGGTAGTAACGGTCGGGAACGACGCATATAAGGACTATCTGGCGCACCTGAGCGACGTCGACATCACCTGGGTAGTGGGCCACAGCGAGCAGGCGGTGGCGGATCGTCTGGCGGCGTTGACCGTTCCGGCGGAAGAGTACTTTATCTGGCTGACCGGGGAAGGAAAGGTAGTAAAAAGCCTGAGCCGTCAGTTTGACACTGACGCGATTGATCAACAGTTGGTGCGTGCCAGCGCCTACTGGCACGCTAAATAATCAGGCTGCTGAATCCATTTGCGCTTCGTTCACCTGGTGTTCGAGCGAGGCGCGAACCTCGTGCAGGGCTTTCTCCTGCTGAGCAAAGTACGCCTCCATATTGCTCAGCGACGACACCAGCAGCCAGGACTCTTCTTTCTCCAGCTCCGCCAGCTCGTTCACTAAGGTGTCGATTTGCTCGCGTACCTGCGCCATTTTTTTGCGGATACGTTCCAGATCGTTCAGCCTGTCGCTGGCCATCAGCGGCTCGAAGCCCTGCTGCAGGCGGGCGACCAGCGAGCGAATAGCCTTGACGTCGCCACGCTGTTTGGCCTGGTTGAGCTGCACCATCATCGCGTTGGCTTCCTCTTTCAGGTCGTCCGCCACCAGGTCCGGATGACAGAGTTTGCTCGCCTGTCGCCAGAGACGCTTGAGTTCGTTCTGATCTTCTTCAGAGAGGTGCTTCCCTTTGCGCAGCCGCATTTCGACATCGTGATGTTGCTCGCGATACTTCTCGTACTCTTCGTTGGCTTCGTCACGCGCCTGGCGAGCAGGCTCCTCTTCGCGCGTTAAGCCGCTCTCCAGCTCCAGCGCCTCGGCCAGCAGATTAGCAATCAGATTACTTTGCTGCTCCAGATGCTTGCGCGCTTCAGCCGCCTGCACGGAGTCGGCTGGCAGATCGCGCCAGCGCTGGGTGAGCGTCGCCAGCACCTCTACCGCCTGCGCCATATAGCGCTGGCAGCGACGGTAATCTTCCTCGCGACGACGCGCCTCCGCCTGCTGACGGCGCAGGTTCAGCTCCGCCAGGGTTTTACGCAGAGCGAGGATCTGCTGCATCAGCGGGCCGAGACGGGAGAAATAGAGATCGTTGAACTCATCAAGCTGCTGCACCCGCGCGTTGCGGCGATCGATGAGATCGCGCAGACGCTCTTCCAGCGCCTTCAGCTCCAGCTTGCTGGCTGCCACTTGCGGGTCGCGCCACGGGGTGATGGCGCGCTGGCCCTGCAGCCAGGCGGTAATGGCCCTGATGGCGGCGGTGTAATTCTTCTGCTCAAGCGCCACGACGATTGCCTGTAGCTCATCGTCAAACGCTTCATTCTTCAGCCGTGTCAGCTGGCTCTGGATGATGTCGTCATCTTCCAGTTCAATGGCATTTTTAATGATTTCTAGCCGTTTGATCGGTGTGCTCATGATGCCTTTCGCTTTGGCGCTTAAGTATTTGAGTTAAGGGTAGTTGTGGGCAACGCTACAGGAAATAATACACACGGATGATGATCGGCGCGATGGGGGATTTCTTTAGTTTTTAGGGTTTGTGAGGGTGAGCGGCAGGACGGACTACATTTGATTGATTCCATGTGTGCTTGCACAGGGTGCAGCAAAAAATCAGAGGAGGAATATAGCCTGGCGAATGCCAGGAGGAAAACTCAGGGGACAACAAGGGGGCACCCGTCATTCAGCGAGCACTAGTAGCCAGGCAAATTCTGACAATCATCTCCAAATCTTTAGCAGAGCTGTGGTGGCTTTCTTCTAAGAGACTGTCAATCTGCTCTCCAGTAAGAAAGGCCATCTCACTTTCTTCTGTTCTGAACTGTCGAATGTTATCTAGCGGGTTTGGCGCTTCCCATTCGCCAAGTCGTTTCAATTCATTGAACACAGCGAGGAAATACGCGTGCTCTAAGTTCATGGTGCGAGGCGAAACCTGAGTAACGCGCTTAGTACGGGCAAAATGGCCATCGAGCCTTTTTGCCCGGTACGCGGTGAAAAGCTGGGCTAAGAATTCAGTAGCCAGGGGCGACCCTATGCACAGATCTGCCCAGAGCATGGTGCTTTTACGTTTCTCGCCGTCACGCAAAGTTATTCCATGGCGCTCAAACCATAGATGGACTATATCCGAAAGACGACGTTTGTCTTTGCCCTGGCCTAACCAGGGCGTGTCCTCAAATTTTTGCAGTGTGTAATTTTCAAACGCCAGCGCTTCGCCTTTTGTGACAAACTTCCTACGAACCCGCATGCCGTCTTTACCATCAGTTCTGTCTACAGTGTAAAAATCAGCAACCCGTTGGCCGTTAGCTAACTTTCTTACAGACATAAATTAACCATTCAAAATGAATTTTTTCTGCTGCTGGAATTCTTCTTCTGTAAGAATCCCTTCTTCTTTCATTTTTGCAAGACGTTCAATTTTCGCCATTTGATCATCGAATGATTGAGTGTCTTTGGTCGGTTCTTGTTGTTGCGAGGCAGGGGCATTCAGAGAGTTTTTTGTTTCGTTCACTAAATTTGTGAAGGGTATAACTGAGCCTTTCATGACATTTTTGATTGTGTAGTTTTGGCCGCTAGTAGAAATCATAATTTCACCAAACATAAGCCCCGTCTTGCCGCCTACGCTCACAATGTTGTTGAGGTTGATGTCAACCTGCTTAACACCAAAAATCATGCCCTTATCAAGGAAAATTACGCGTTTATTTGTCAGTGTGATGAGCCAGGTGTTGCCGTCCATCATGCCACTGGCAATGGCCACCGGACGTTCGCCCGAGTTCAAAATTTCAGGGAGGTGAAAGAATTCTTTTTTTGTACCAAAGGGCGTGTCAGATACAACGCCTGCTAAGCGTTTCATCTCCGCTTTGAGTTGGTCTTTTGATGCTGTTTTGTAGTCAATCATCTTCAAATCCTTATGCTTATCTTATTGTTAATACAACCCTACCAAGAATTTTTATATCTTCTATTGCGCAATCAAAGGCCATGCCGACGCCACTTACTCTGACTTTCTTAATTGGGATGCGGGTAAGAGTGCGAATGCTTATTTTACCTTCAATTTCAACCAACCACTGATCGTTATAAACCTCAGTAAATAAGGTATCCACGATAAATTGGCTATTACCTTCCTGGACGCAGATTGGGGACTTAGGTAAAGGGACTCCCGGGAGGAATGAGACCTTATCCAACATGTACCTGCCAGCATCGTAAAGAAGGCCATCAACGATTTTTCGACGAGGCATTTTTATAATGTCGAGTTCATCGTCGTCAAATTTCCTGTCTTGACCAGTAGCAAGCCATTCTAACGATGCGCCAGTTTCAGCTACACACCTAACTACCATGTCAGCGGGAAAGCCGCCTCGTTTGTAGCGTCCAGCCAGGCTACTCGATGCCATTCCAAAGTGATCGGCAAGCATCAGCTTAGACGTAAAGCCATAAGCATTAATCACTCTGTCGAGTACTTCATTGCTGTGGCTGATTTGTCCGTAAGAGAATTTGCCCATAATTTAGTCAGGTTTTCGCAAAATGCGATAAATCGATTTATTTGTCGCTTAATGCGATCTGGACTCTCCTTGTTGTAACTTTTTACGAGTATAGGTTAATAACAGTGGATATTGGCGTATCCACAGCAAGAGGAGTTTGCATTATGCGTCCCAACATTACAATCGTGATCCCCGATCCATACATTCCACTTGATGCATATTGCCGCCGTACTGGCATGTCGCGAAGTACTGCTGAGAATTTGATTTCCTACGGAAAACTCCCTATCAAGCCTAAAGGTGCACAGAAAAAAGGGCTGGTTGAAGTGAACATGGTCACCTTAACCGTAATGGCGTTAAGCGAATGCGATGTTTCGCTTAACGCGTAATTCATCCTACGGATTAGGGAGGAGCTAACAATGTTTGATTATCAGACTTCTAAACATGCTCATTTTGATGCTGCTTGCTGAGCGTTTGCGCTAGCGCACAATCTGGAAGATGTAGCTGCTGCCGTTGGTATGCGTCCGCAGATCCTCCGCAATAAGTTAAATCCGGTTCAACCGCACCGCCTGACCTGCGATGAGCTTTTGGCTATCACCGATTACACCGAAGATTCGCGGCTATTGGATAGAATGCTGGGGCAGATTAACAGCCTCCCGTCCGTTCCTGTCAATAACGCCATTGAAGCCAACATGCAGTTTTGCGCGTTAAGTGCCGCCGCCAATGTGGGGGCAATCGCTGGGGAAGCCGTTTCAACTGAGCACATGACCGCCGCACGCTGCACACAAATTCTTGATCGTGCCCGTGATGCCATCCATTCCCTTTCCGTTCTGGCTTACACCGTTGAAAGCCGCCTCCAGTCTGCGCCGGTTCTTGCTGCTGCCGTCGATATCGTGACTAACAGCGCCAGTAGCATGATGTGAGGGTTACCGTGATGGTGGCCATTCTGATCCACTGGGCTGAAGAGCATGGCTATCGCCTGACTTTTGGCGAGGCGTACCGTACGCCGGAACAGGCGGCGCTGAACGCTAAAAAAGGCAGCGGTACCACCAACAGTCTGCACACACAGCGTCTGGCCGTGGATTTTAACCTGTACGTGAATGGCCAGTACAAAACGGACACGGCTGATTATCTGCCGCTGGGTGAATACTGGGAATCGCTGGGCGGAACGTGGGGCGGGCGTTTCAAATCCCGTCCGGCTGGTAATCACTTCAGCCTGGAACATAACGGGATGCGCTGATGACAAACGGCCTGTGGCAGGTATTGGTTTCGCTGGTGTTTGTCTTGGGCTGGTCGACCGCTGACTGGCGGCGTGACAGTCTGGAACCCGGATAAAGACACGCCTGCTTACTCAGCTGTGCCTCTGCCGGTTCCTATGGCGGGTAACGATTCCGGGATGTACCAGTTTCCACCTGAAGGGACGCTGGTTGAAATTGCTTTTACTGGCGGAAGGCCGGGTAAACCCTTTGTGCGGCAGACCGTACCGGAGGGAACCAGCTTACCGGATATCCAGCCTGGCGAGCAGCTGCAACAGCAGCGTGCGGAAGTGTCTCAGCGCGTCACCCTGGCGGGTGACTGGGTGAGGCAGACAGACCAGACGATCAGTGAAACCTCAATGGCGCGGGTTGTTAAGGCCGCTTCGGAACAGCGGGAGCTGGTCAGCCGGGAAACCATGATTAAAGCCACGGATAAAATTACCGTGCTGGGCACGTCCACACTGATGGCCGGAGCCATTCAGCAGGTATGCACGGGGGATTATAGCCAGGCAGTGAAGAACCGCGTGGCGAGTATCGGCGGCAATGATGAAACAGACATAGCCGGGAGCCAGACAGTCACAACGGGTAAAGACCCGATCGAGAAAATTGGGCAGATACGCAAAAGCGTGGCGGTCGTGCAACAGCAGATTATTGCCCCGGTAGTGTGGATTGACTCTGGCACAATCAATGTGGCGCAGCTGATGCTCGACACGCTCGAGGTGGTGAAAGAGCTGGCAGAGCAAACGGCAAGCCACACGCACAGCAATACGGGAGCACCGACCAACGCGGGAGCCATACGGAACACCGGAACGAAAGCGGACACGCTGAACGGCAAATACTCCCCGTTGATTGGCAAGTAAACCTGTCCAGAACATAACCCGCGAAAGCGGGTTTTTTTATGCCCTTCATCCCCTGGCGGGATATCTCTTTTCTTACCTCTTAAGCGGTTATCGCTACGTGCTGTCAGCGGCGCTATGGCGCGTTCAGCCTTTTCGCACACTCAGAGCCACCCTTAAAACAGATCGTGCGCACAGCGGGGCGCTGGTGCTTCACAGCACGGCCAAAAAAATCTTTCGCAGACCAAAATCGCACTACACCGCACCCGCCTGTGGTTTTTGGATCATAAAAATTTTTCAGTTTTATTTTTCTACAAACCAGACCGACAGGCCGCGCCAGTGCTGGCGGCTTTAAGGAATACCGGAACTGAAAAGATTGAAAAGAATTTCAGTGTTTTTCAGTTTTAGGGATCTGCGTAGGATCTAACGAAAATCGTAACCAACAGATAAGTAAGGAAATTTTTTATTTTGTGTGAGGCGGAAAGATCAAGTGGCGCGATAGGCGGCAGACAAAGAAAAACCAGCAAAGCCGTGGCTGGTGCGGGTTTGAATCGAGATCAGCATTTTAAAAAGGCTGAAAAAATTTTTAGTATTGTTTGAACCAAATTGTGTGTAATTCATTGAGCAATGCCCGATGGTAATCAAGATTCAATGCTAATTTTCATTACACGATAGTAAGCCACATCTTTATGAAATCGTATCTAGATTACAACCAGATTGAGAATATACTATTTCTAATTAGTGCCTTCGCGTTGTAAATTAATACAATCTTTGGGGATTTGGGTTACGGTAAATGCAAATTATTAAAAAATGGTGGGCAGTACTTGCTGTAGTGGGATCTTCTTTGTTCATGGTGGCAACTATGGACTCCAAACAACTCATTGATAATTACCATCTTGCTGAAAAATGGGTTATGTCTAGTCCGACACTTGAAGGCTCATGGTCCTCCTCTTATCCAGGAGAAGATTTTGAAGGCTTGTCTGAAAATAAGTGGATTGAATCGCCAGAGCAAACAGTTGTTGAAGTTTCTATAAACGGACGTGATGTTTCCGGAATCATATCAACGCCTCAGATTAGAGAGTTCATCGATAATACCCCTCAAATGGTAGATTATTTTATGCTTGAAGGCCATCGAACAATGTTCAGCCACTCGTCTGAAGCAAGAGCCTTTGAATACATTGGCGGCCACAAATATATTTTTGCGGAATTAAGTTTTACCCTGGAAGATGGGCGGCTTTTGATGACTGATCAAAGTCCCGGAAAGAGTAAATTTGTGCCCCCAGAAACTACACTCCTAAAGCGGTCAGAAACATCATTTGACGAGCGCTTGCAACTTCATCTTGACGACTATGTAAAAGAAAAGGCGAAAAAGCTCATTCCGATGATTAAAAAGCTTCAGTAGGAAAAGCAGAGGAATGGTGATAGAGGCGCTGATAAATGAGTTTCTAGTAGCAACTACTGCGACACTTTTGCGACACTCAAACACTTATAAACAAAAAAGCCACTCGCGAGAGTGGCTTAATTATATGATTCTAAAGCTAAAATTTGGTGGCCCCTGCTGGACTTGAACCAGCGACCAAGCGATTATGAGTCGCCTGCTCTAACCACTGAGCTAAGGGGCCGTGGCGGTGAATTATAAAGTAACTCTCTACAGCAATCCAGCCATTCACACCTGCCTGCTGTTTTTATAAACAATGCATAATCAATCCTTTATACTTACCTTACGATGGATTGATCGGGAGTAAAAATGATCAACGATATTCTGGCCCCTGGCCTGCGGGTGGTGTTCTGCGGAATCAACCCGGGTAAGTCCTCGGCGCACACCGGCTTTCACTTCGCCCATCCGGGCAATCGCTTCTGGAAAGTGATCCACCAGGCCGGGTTTACCGACAGATTACTCAGGCCCGAAGAGGAACAGCACCTGCTGGATACGCGCTGCGGCATTACTATGCTTGTCGAGCGCCCGACGGTGCAGGCGAGCGAGGTCAATCTGCATGAGCTCCGCAGCGGCGGACGGGAGTTGGTCAAAAAGATAGAGGACTATCAGCCCGCAGCGCTGGCGATCCTCGGCAAGCAGGTCTACGAGCAGGCGTTCAGCCAGCGCGGCGCTAAATGGGGTAAGCAGAGCATTACCATCGGCGTGACGCAGGTGTGGGTGCTGCCGAATCCAAGCGGGCTTAACAGGGCAACGCTGGATAAGCTGGTAGAGGCGTATCGGGAGCTGGATGAGGCGCTGATGGTGCGGGGGCTGTAATCCTCTGCGGCCTGATGCCCTCACCCTGACCCTCTCCCACAGGGAGAGGGAATAAACAAAAAAAAGCTCCCCGAAGGGAGCTTTTTCACAGTCAGGACAGGTTAGTCGTCCAGGAAGCTACGCAGCACTTCAGAGCGGCTTGGATGACGCAGCTTACGCAGCGCCTTCGCTTCGATCTGACGGATACGTTCGCGGGTCACGTCGAACTGTTTACCCACTTCTTCCAGCGTGTGGTCGGTGTTCATATCAATACCGAAACGCATACGCAGCACTTTTGCTTCACGGGCGGTCAGGCCGGCCAGAACGTCGTGCGTCGCAGCGCGCAGGCTCTCGGTGGTGGCAGAGTCCAGCGGCAGCTCGAGGGTGGTATCCTCGATGAAATCACCCAGATGCGAATCTTCATCATCACCAATTGGTGTTTCCATGGAGATTGGCTCTTTGGCGATCTTCAGCACTTTACGGATCTTGTCTTCCGGCATCAGCATGCGCTCAGCCAGCTCTTCCGGCGTTGGCTCACGGCCCATCTCCTGCAGCATCTGGCGGGAGATACGGTTGAGCTTGTTGATGGTCTCAATCATATGCACCGGAATACGGATGGTGCGCGCCTGATCCGCGATAGAGCGGGTGATAGCCTGACGGATCCACCAGGTAGCGTAGGTGGAGAACTTGTAACCACGACGGTATTCGAACTTATCTACCGCTTTCATCAGACCGATGTTGCCTTCCTGGATCAGATCCAGGAACTGCAGGCCACGGTTGGTGTATTTCTTGGCGATAGAGATAACCAGACGCAAGTTCGCCTCAACCATCTCTTTCTTCGCACGGCGGGCTTTCGCTTCACCGATAGACATACGACGGTTGATGTCCTTGACCTGCTCGATGGTCAGGCCGGTCTCTTCTTCAATCTGATGCAGCTTCTGCAGACCACGATAGACATCGTCCTTCACGTCGTGCAGTTTTTCAGACCATGGCTTGTTCATCGCGATAGCGGCGTTGAACCAAGTTTCGCTGGTTTCGTTGCCGGTGAAGAGGGTGATGAAGTTCTTCTTCGGCATTTTGCACTGCTCAACGCACAGCTTCATGATGATGCGTTCCTGGGTGCGTACGCGATCCATCATCACGCGCATGCTGTTTACCAGGTAGTCGAACTGTTTTGGCACCAGGCGGAACTGTTTGAATACTTCAGACAGTTTCAGGATCTCTTCCTGCGCGGCGGCATGGCTGCGGCCTTTCGCTTTGATGGTGTCACGCGTGACTTCGTACTGGGTACGCAGCTCGGCAAACTTCTCACGCGCCAGTTCCGGGTCGATGCTGTTGTCATCGTCCGCGCTGTCGTCGTCTTCTTCCTCATCTTCGTCTTCGTCGTCATCCATCTCTTCCTGAGACAGTTCGGAACCAACGTGAGTCGCGGTAGGCGCCAGATCTTCTTCCGCGTTCGGGTCAACAAAACCGGTGATCAGGTCAGACAGGCGCGCTTCTTCCGCTTCAACGCGATCGTACTGCTCCAGCAGATAGGTGATCGCTTCAGGGTATTCGGCAACAGAACACTGAACCTGGTTGATCCCGTCTTCGATGCGTTTTGCGATGTCAATTTCGCCTTCGCGGGTCAACAGTTCAACGGTACCCATTTCACGCATGTACATGCGGACCGGGTCAGTGGTACGCCCGATTTCAGATTCAACGCTGGACAGTACCTGTGCGGCAGCTTCTTCCGCATCTTCGTCGGTATTGTTGGAGGTTTCAGCCAGCAACAGATCATCGGCATCCGGTGCTTCTTCCATCACCTGAATGCCCATGTCATTGATCATTTGGATGATGTCTTCGATCTGATCTGAATCGACGATATCTTCCGGCAGATGGTCATTGACCTCGGCATAGGTCAGATAGCCTTGCTCCTTACCGCGTTGGACAAGAAGTTTCAGCTGTGACTGCGGGTTTTGCTCCATAAGACGGTATCCACACTTAATTCGTTTGATTGGTGTCGGCGATGGGGCTGCCAACCTTTAAAGCGAGGGCGTACTTATATTTTTGCCGCTGCCTCTCAGTGCGGCTGCCGGGGGCTCCCCGATCGATATTCGGCACTTAAGCCGTTAAATACTTTTGTCTTTCACTTATTTCTTCGCCAGTTCCTGGTTAATCATCCAGAGTTCCCGGCGTTCTTCGCTGCTTAAGCCGTGCGTGCGCTCGCGAGCTATCAACTCTTCCTGGCGCAACTCAAGCATCGAATCAAACATATGGTTGAGCGAGTCGGTGAACGTTTTTTCTGCAATGTCCTTATCTGCTATATCGTCCCACATCGACAATTTTTCAAGGGTAGCGGCCTCTTTTGTGCCGCGATAATGTTCTAAAAGTTGTCCGGTGGTCAGACCTGGCTGAGACAAACACGTGTTGACCAGTTCTGAAAATAAGCCAAGTCCGGGCAATTTTTCGTGGTTCAAACCCGCCAGCGATGGCACTTGCGGCGCAAGTTCGGGGTTTTGTACCAGTAACCCTATCAGTATACGCATGGTTGTGCGTTTTAGCTGAGGCGCGGGGCGAACCGTGCCGTTTTCAGCCTGTTTAGGCATTAAACGTTCAAGCTGGCTGTCATCCAGAATGCCGAGCTTGTTGCCTAACTCCTGACGCAGATAGATACGCAGCGTTTCGCCGGGCACCTGGCTGATTAACGGCAGCGCCAGCGTACTGAGCTGCGCGCGCCCGTCAGGGGTACTTAAATCCACCTGCGGCATCAGGCTGTTAAACAGAAACGTGGAGAGCGGCTGAGCCTGATCCATCCGCGCTTCAAACGCCGCCTTGCCCTCTTTACGCACCAGCGTATCCGGATCTTCGCCATCCGGCAGGAACATAAAGCGTAGCTGACGCCCGTCGGTCATATACGGTAGCGCCGTTTCCAGCGCACGCCAGGCGGCATCGCGTCCTGCGCGGTCACCGTCGTAACAGCAAATCACGTTGTTGGTGACGCGAAACAGCAGCTGGATATGGTCTGCCGTCGTGGACGTTCCTAATGACGCCACCGCGTAGTTAATGTCGTACTGCGCCAGCGCGACAACGTCCATATAGCCTTCGACGACCAGAAGACGCGGAGGTTCCGCGTTATCCTGCTGCGCCTCATAAAGACCGTAAAGCTGGCGGCCCTTATGGAAAATATCGGTTTCCGGGGAGTTGAGGTATTTCGGCAGGGCATCACCCAGCACGCGACCACCAAAACCAATCACCCGGCCACGCTTATCGCGGATCGGGAACATCACCCGTTCACGGAAGCGGTCGTAGCTTCGTCCCTGGTCGTTGGTGACCAGCATGCCTGCGTCGATGAGAGACTTACGATCTTCGCTATTGCCGCCAAAACGTTTTAACACGTTGTCCCAGCCGGGCGGGGCGTAACCAATAGCGAAACGCGCAATCACATCGTCGCTCAGTCCGCGCTTTGTCAGGTATTGACGCGCAGGCTCAGCCGCAGAGTGCTTAAGAGACTGTTGGTAAAACGAATTCAGGCCATCCATCAGTTGATACAGCGTTTGCCGTTGATGGCGCTCGATCTGACTTGGCCCACTGCCTGCTTCATACGGCACTTCAAGGTTATGCATCGCCGCCAGCTCTTCGACGGTTTCAACGAACTCGAGCTTGTCGTAGTTCATCAAAAAATCGACGGCATTACCGTGTGCGCCACAGCCAAAGCAATGGTAGAACTGCTTTTCACCGTTAACGGTGAAAGAGGGGGTTTTTTCGTTATGGAACGGACAGCACGCATGGTAGTTCTTGCCCTGCTTTTTCAGCTTTACCCGCGCGTCGATGAGATCGACGATGTCGGTTCTGGCAAGCAGATCGTTGATGAAAACGCGTGGGATTCTTCCGGCCATATGCCCCAAAAATTTAAGCGACTTATAAACGAAAACAAGCCGCGCATTCCTTCCGGAAGCACGGCCTTACGACTACTACTCTGTCTGTCAATTGAGGGCTGAGGCCCTCAAGCGATTAGTACAGACGAGTACGGCGTGCGTTTTCGCGAGCCAGTTTCTTCGCGTGACGTTTCACAGCGGAAGCTTTAGCGCGCTTACGTTCGGTCGTTGGTTTTTCATAAAACTCACGACGACGAACTTCAGCCAGAACACCTGCTTTCTCGCATGAACGTTTGAAGCGACGCAGTGCTACGTCGAACGGCTCGTTTTCACGTACTTTAATTACCGGCATGTAACTCTCACCTTTAATAAATTCGGTTTGCCGCTGGCATCAACGCCAGCTTATTTCAAAATGGTGCGGAATTTTACTGCAAATGCTGCTGCTTTGTAAAGCACCGATGCGATTTTGAAAGGGACTTTAATAAGGGTGAGGAGTATACACGAGCCTTCTTCCTGGGGCGAACAAAGTTTTACATCACCCCGCCCAGGCTCTACACTGCGCGGTAGTGAAACGAGGTAAAACAAGTCATGCGTGTACTGGGTATTGAAACATCCTGCGATGAAACCGGCATCGCCATTTACGACGACGAAAAAGGCCTTCTGGCCAACCAACTGTATAGTCAGGTGAAATTGCACGCTGACTACGGCGGCGTCGTGCCGGAACTGGCCTCTCGTGACCACGTGCGTAAAACGGTTCCCCTGATTCAGGCGGCGCTGAAAGAGGCCGGGTTACGTTCAACTGATATTGATGCCGTGGCCTATACCGCGGGTCCGGGTCTGGTGGGCGCGCTGCTGGTTGGCGCGACGGTAGGCCGTTCGCTGGCGTTCGCGTGGGACGTGCCGGCCATTCCGGTTCACCATATGGAAGGTCACCTTCTGGCGCCGATGCTGGAAGAGAATCCGCCTGAGTTCCCATTTGTTGCGCTGCTGGTTTCCGGCGGTCATACGCAGCTGATTAGCGTAACGGGCATTGGCAAATACGCGCTGTTGGGCGAGTCGATCGACGACGCCGCCGGTGAAGCGTTCGACAAAACCGCCAAGCTGCTGGGGCTGGATTATCCTGGCGGCCCGATGCTCTCGAAAATGGCGTCGCAGGGAACGGAAGGGCGCTTTGTCTTCCCGCGTCCGATGACCGACCGTCCAGGGCTGGACTTCAGCTTCTCCGGGCTGAAAACTTTCGCGGCGAATACGATTCGTAATAACGACGACAGCGAACAGACCCGTGCCGATATCGCCCGCGCGTTCGAAGATGCGGTGGTCGATACGCTGATGATCAAGTGCAAGCGCGCGCTGGATCAGACCGGCTTTAAGCGTCTGGTGATGGCGGGCGGCGTCAGCGCCAACCGCACGCTGCGCGCGAAGCTGGCTGAGATGATGCAAAAGCGTCGCGGGGAAGTGTTTTATGCCCGTCCAGAGTTCTGTACCGATAACGGCGCGATGATCGCTTACGCCGGGATGGTGCGTCTGAACGCGGGGGCAACGTCTGACCTGAGCGTGTCCGTGCGTCCGCGCTGGCCGCTGGCGGAACTGCCTGAGGCGTGAGTTTTTTGCCCGGTGGCGCTGCGCTTACCGGGCCTACAAAACCGTAGGCCGGGTCAGGCGAAGCCGCCACCCGGCGATAAACCGCATTACACCCGCAACATTCCTTTTTCTTCCAGAAACGCAATAATCGTCGCCAGACCATCACCCACTTTCAGATTGGTAAACGTCCACGGACGTTCGCCACGCATGCGATTGGTATCGCGCGCCATCACGTCGAGCGACGCACCCACGTAGGGTGCGAGATCGGTTTTGTTGATCACCAGAAAGTCAGATTTGGTGATCCCCGGCCCGCCCTTACGCGGGATTTTTTCCCCTTCAGCCACGTCGATCACGTAGATAGTGAGATCCGCCAGTTCCGGGCTGAACGTCGCGCTCAGGTTATCCCCGCCGCTTTCGACGAAGATCAGGTCCAGATTGCCGAATTTCTCGCTTAACGCTTCCACCGCCGCCAGGTTCATCGAGGCATCTTCGCGGATGGCGGTATGCGGGCAGCCGCCGGTCTCCACGCCAACAATGCGCTCCGGCTCCAGTGCGCCCGCCTCGGTCAGGATGCGCTGATCCTCTTTGGTGTAGATATCGTTAGTGACTACCGCAAGATGATATGTATCGCGCATTGCCTTGCAGAGCGCTTCCAGCAGGGCGGTTTTACCCGACCCTACCGGGCCGCCGACGCCGACGCGCAGGGGATGTTTGTAATCAGCCATGTTGACTCCTCAGGAACGGAATAGTCGTGAATATTGTGTTTCGTGCCGCGCGGAGGCGATGGCAGACAGCGGCGTGGCTGCGCCCAGTGCGTCGTCGTCACGTAAAAATGCCTCTTCGAACCCGGCGGCGAAGTGGTCGCTCAGGTCGATAATCAACTGCTGCGCCGCCTGCTGCCCAAACGGCACCAGCTTAACGCCCGCCATCACCGCGCTCTCAATCCAGCTGTAGCCGAGACTGAGCGCCAGTTCGCGCGCGCCAATGCCCCAGCGCACGCCGAGCCACGCCATGCCGCAGAGCTGGCTCTGCATACACAGTGTCAGCCATTCAGTCGGGCAGTCAGGCTCCCAGCTTTTAATCAGGCGCGTAAAGGCCGCGCCACGGTTGCGCTCCTCATCGCGCAGCTCGCGCGTTTCCCGGCAGGCGATCAGGTATGCCGTCCAGCGTTTTGCCGCCACCCAATCCTGTTGTTCGCAGGCGAGATACAGGCGAGTAAAGAGCGGCAGATCGACGCAGTAAAAGCTCTGCTCCATCTGCTGGATTTGCCAGCGTTTAAAGGCGTCGACATTCTTGACCCAGCCTGCCTCTACCGCCCACTCCAGCCCCTGCGACCAGGTAAACGACCCAACCGGCAGGCTACTGCTGGAGAGCTGCATCAGGCGCAGCCACTGGCGGGCGTGCTCCATCAGCTCATCAACGCCAGCAGGGCAGAGACAATCAACCCACCGCCGAACGTTTTACGCAGGCCGTCATGACGGCGCAGCAGTAAACCTGCCGCGAAGCTGGCGCACAGCACCGTGGCGCTGGCGAACATAAACCCGCTGGTGAAAAGCCAGAAGCTGTGGCCGGACATCTCCACACCGTGTGCCCAGCCGTGGAACATCGCCAGAGCAGGTACCGCCAGCAGCAGACGGTTTTCAGTTTTAAACATCATCACGCCGCAGACCGCCAGCGAGGCGATAATCAGCATCTCCATGCCGCTAAATCCGCCGAGCAGACTGCCCGCAACAGCGCCAACGAGCATCATCCCGAGAGTGGCAAACGGCAGCAGGAGTTTGCGGCCACTCAGCGCCGAGAGCACGCCCGCGCCGGTGAGCATCAGCAGGTGATCGAGCCCGGTCAGGGGATGGAAAAAACCGGCCTGGAAGCTGTCGGCACCGTGGCCTGGATGGGCGAGCGCCGGAACGGAAAAGGCCAGCAGTAACAGGGGGAGGAACTTGCGCATAATTAATCCTTAATGTGAATGAGCGTGAGAGTGGCTATGGCTGTGGGCATCGCTGGCATAGGCGCCCGCTTCCGGTTCAAACGGCAGGCTGGCGAAGGTCACCTCCAGCCCGAACGGGCGCAGCATGTCGTCGAGAACGTGATCGTGGTGATAGCGCAGTTCGCCGGGCATGATCTGCAGCGGCACGTGGCGGTTGCCCAGGTGGTAGCAGGCGCGGGCGAGCAGGAACGGGTCGGCGCAGCGCACCACGGAGACCGACTCTGCCGCTGCGATCACTTCGATGACCTCACTACCGTCGTCTGTCGTCAGCAGGTCGCCCCCGCGCAGCAGCAGGCCGCGCGGCAACATCAGCCCGGCGTCGCGGCCGTCGTTCAGCGCCACACGGGCGCGGCTTTTCACCCGCACGTCAATCGGCAGCGTCACGCTGGCGGTAATCGGGTGCGCGTGGTCCAGGCGTTGGGTTAAATAGATCATCATCACTCCTCAGAACAGGAAATAGCGTTGCGCCATCGGCAGAACGTCGGCCGGTTCGCTGGTTATCAGTTCACCGTCGACGCGCACCTCGTAGGTTTGCGAATCGACGGTAATATTGGGCAGTAAACCGTTGTGGATCATGTCGGTCTTCTTCACCGTCCGGCAGCCTTTCACCACCGCCGTGGCGCTTTGCAGATTGAGCTGCTGCGGGACGCCGTTCGCGCTGGCGGCCTGGGAGATAAACGTCAGCCGGGTGGCGTGGCGCGCGGCACCCAGCGCGCCAAACATCGGGCGGTAATGCACCGGCTGCGGCGTGGGGATCGAGGCGTTAATATCGCCCATCGGCGCGCAGGCGATCATTCCACCTTTGACGATGGTGGCAGGTTTGACGCCGAAGAACGCCGGTGACCAGACCACCAGATCCGCCAGCTTGCCCGCCTCAATGGAACCGACCTCATGGGCGATGCCGTGGGTCAGCGCCGGGTTGATGGTGTACTTGGCGACATAGCGCTTCACGCGGAAGTTGTCGTTATCGCCGGTCTCTTCCGGCAGGGCGCCGCGCTGGACCTTCATGCGGTGCGCAACCTGCCAGGTACGGATAATCACTTCTCCCACGCGGCCCATGGCCTGTGAATCTGACGAAGTGAGCGAGAACGCGCCGATATCGTGCAGCACGTCTTCAGCGGCGATGGTCTCCCGGCGAATGCGCGACTCGGCAAACGCCACGTCCTCGGCAATATCCGGGTCGAGGTGGTGGCAGACCATCAGCATGTCGAGATGCTCGTCGATGGTGTTCACCGTGTAGGGCAGCGTCGGGTTGGTGGAGGAGGGCAGAATATTCGGATGCGCGCAGGCGGTGATAATATCCGGCGCATGGCCGCCGCCCGCGCCTTCGGTATGGAAGGTGTGGATGGTGCGCCCACCAATCGCGGTCAGCGTGTCCTCGACAAACCCGGACTCGTTCAGCGTGTCGCTGTGCAGCGCCACCTGAATATCCATCTCTTCGGCAACCTCCAGCGAGCAGTTGATCGCCGCGGGCGTTGCGCCCCAGTCTTCGTGGATCTTCAGCCCAATGGCGCCAGCCGCGACCTGCTCGCGCAGGGCGTCCGGGTTAGAGCCATTACCTTTGCCGAGGAGGCCGATATTCACTGGTAGCGTATCGGCTGCCTGCAGCATACGCGCGATGTACCACGGCCCTGGCGTGCAGGTGGTGGCGTTGGTGCCCGCCGCAGGGCCGGTGCCGCCGCCGATCATGGTGGTCACGCCGGAAACCAGCGCCTCTTCCGCCTGCTGCGGGCAGATCCAGTGAATATGGGTGTCGATCCCGCCCGCGGTCACGATCTTCCCTTCGGCGGCAATCACTTCCGTTGCGGCGCCGATTGGGATCGTCACGCCGGGCTGAATATCCGGGTTACCGGCTTTACCGACGGCAAAGATCCGCCCGTTCTTGACGCCGATATCGGCTTTCACGATCCCCCAGTGATCGACGATCAACGCGTTGGTGAGCACCAGATCTACGCAGTCGTCGGCGGTCATCTGCCCCTGGCCCATACCGTCGCGGATCACCTTTCCGCCGCCGAATTTGACCTCTTCACCGTAGACCGTGAGATCGTCTTCCACTTCGATCCATAGCTCGCTGTCGGCCAGCCGCACTTTATCGCCGGTGGTGGGGCCGAACATATCGGCATACGCCCGGCGTGAAATGTCAGCCATTTTTCACCTCCCCCATCACCTCGCCGCGAAACCCGAAAATACGCTGCGCGCCCGTCACCTGTACCAGCGTGACTTCCCGCTTCTGGCCTGGCTCGAAACGCACGGCGGTGCCTGCCGGAATATTCAGCCGGTAGCCTCTGGTGGCTTCCCGGTCGAACTTCAGCGCCGGGTTGACCTCGTAAAAGTGATAGTGCGATCCGACCTGTATCGGCCTGTCGCCGTGGTTTTCAACAATCACTTGTTGGGTTTCACGCCCGACGTTGAGGGCAACCGTGCCGGGCTGGATCTGGTATTCGCCAGGGATCATGACGTGCTCCTTAGACGATCGGATTGTGGACGGTGACGAGCTTGGAGCCGTCCGGGAAGGTGGCCTCCACCTGAATATCCGGGATCATCTCCGGTACGCCCTCCATTACCTGGTCGCGCGTCAGAACGTGACGACCCGCTTCCATCAGCGAGGCGACGGTTTCGCCATCGCGCGCGCCTTCCATAATAAAGGCGCTGATCAGCGCGACCGATTCTGGATAATTGAGCTTAACCCCGCGCGCAAGGCGGCGTTCGGCAACCAGCGCGGCGGTGAACAGCAACAGCTTGTCTTTTTCTCTGGGGGTCAGTTCCATAACGTTTCTCTTATGTCTGCCAGATACGCGGCGAACAGGCATTTTTAGGGGTGAGAAGCGGGCGAAGCGACTGCCAGATGTCGCGCATCACCCGCTGGCAAATCAGGTTATCGTGGGAGAGGAAACGCACCGACAGCAGATCGTCGGTAAGCGTTGCACCTGCATAATTTCCCAGCGGTGCGAGGCGCTCGCGGACCGTATCAAGATGCGTTTCCCCGGCCGGATAGAACAGCAGCGTGCCGAGCCACGGATGTCCGGCAACGGGCGCAAGATCGCCGTCGCTCAGGTGCTGGCGCTCAATCAGGCGCGGTTCATCGTCCACCCAGACCTCAAGGCGGCTCTCCAGCGTGCCGTGGCTGAAGGTTTCACCGATTACCGGGCGACCCAGGCAATACAACTCCCACGCCAGCAGCGTGCTGGAGCCCTTCAGGTGGAAGACGGAGCGCAGTGCGGCATTGGCACCGGGAAAGAGGATGGTATCCTGCGGCAGCCACTCCAGCGTGGATCCATCATCGAGATAAAAGTGTTGATTCAGACAGGCCTGCGGGCCGCTGCTGCGATAGAACTTACTGGCGCCGGGCATGGTGATAAGCGCGTGGCTTTTGGCGTCCAGCCGAACGGAAATGTCCAGCGTATCGCCGCCCACAATGCCGCCGGGCGGATGCAGTAAATAGAGGTGACAGGTTTCCCCTTCGGGATAAAACGGGCGTTGAACGGTGAGCGGCCCGACGTGGTGGGCGGCGTGCAGGAGGGTTTTCTCAGGGGTGTGACAAAACAGCAGGGCAAGCGATGCCTGCCAGCCTTTATACGTATTATCAGTGACCTGAGCTGCTAACATGCTGCATCCATTTCCACACCATCGGGATACGTTTCAGTATGCCCTGGCGGAAATGAAGGCTGTCATATGAGTCGCTTATGGATACGTTTTCTGCTGCCGGCGTTGCGCGTTTTACTCCGGATCTTTTTTCTTTCGCTTGAGCTTCGTCCAGATTTTGGTCTCCTGACGACGCCACAGACGCTGAATATTATCGTGATGACGCAGCAGGATCAGGCAGGAGAGCATTGACACCGGGAAGGTGAACTGGGGTTTGAACCACCAGACGTAAAACGGGGCAATGAGCGCGCTGACGATGGCGCCGAGCGAGGAATAACCGCTCAGCAAGATGGTGAGCAGCCAGGTGCCCGCCATTACGCCGGTAAGATCCCAGCCGATAGGGGCGATAGCGCCAAAGGCGGTTGCAACGCCTTTACCACCTTTAAAACCGAAGAAAACGGGCCAGATGTGGCCGACGCAGGCCGCAATCGCAATGAGCCCCAGCCAGAACGGCGTGACGCCCAGCGCATAAGCGCCCCAGACGGGTAGCATCCCTTTCAGAACATCAAAAATCAAAACCGCTACGGCTGCTCCCTTGCCGCCAATTCTAAGTACGTTGGTCGCTCCCGGATTCCCGGAACCACTTTCACGCGGGTCAGGTAACCCGGCAATGCGGCAGACCAGAATGGCGCTGGAGATTGAGCCGCAAAGATAGGCGAGGAGGATCATTCCAGGCGCGATTGCACTCATAACGCTGTTCCGTTTTGAAAATGTATCTGTATTCTCAGCATCTGTGGATAATACGCATAATTCGCCGGAAGTGGTATCCGGTTTAGCCAAAAAGCAGGCAGGTCGTGATGGATATTGTATTTATAGAGCAACTTTCGGTAATCACCACAATTGGTGTTTACGACTGGGAACAGACCATCGAGCAGAAGTTAGTGTTCGATATCGAAATGGGCTGGGATAACCGCAAGTCAGCAAAAAGCGATGATGTGAATGACTGTCTGAGCTACGCCGACATCAGTGAAACGGTCATCGGCCATGTGGAAGGACAGCGTTTTGCGCTGGTGGAACGTGTGGCGGAAGAGGTGGCGGAACTGCTGCTGACCAAATTCAACTCACCGTGGGTGCGCATCAAGCTGAGCAAGCCGGGAGCGGTAGCGCGTGCGGCCAATGTGGGCGTGATTATCGAGCGTGGCACAAATCTGAAAGGCAAGATTTAACGTCATAATTGCTAAACCATTTTAGGTTATATCGGTCTTATAGCTGTATCTTTCACGGGAGCCGTTGGGGTGACCGTTTTTTTTATATCTTTTTAGGGGTTTATAGATGAGCGATATGCACTCGCTGCTGGTGGCGGCAATACTGGGTGTGGTCGAAGGATTGACGGAGTTTTTGCCAGTTTCCAGTACGGGCCATATGATTATCGTTGGCCATCTGCTGGGCTTTGAAGGCGATACCGCAAAGACGTTTGAAGTCGTCATTCAGCTCGGTTCTATTCTGGCGGTGGTCGTGATGTTCTGGCGTCGCCTGTTTGGCCTGATCGGCATCCACTTTGGCCGTCTGCCGCAGCGTGAAGGCGAAGGCTCGGGGCGCCTGACGCTCATTCATATTCTGCTCGGGATGATCCCCGCAGTGGTGCTGGGCCTGGTTTTCCACGATGCCATCAAATCGCTGTTTAACCCTATTAACGTGATGTACGCGCTGGTGGTCGGTGGCTTCCTGCTGATTGCTGCCGAAGTGCTGAAGCCTAAAACCCCGCGTGCGGAAGGGCTGGACGATATGACGTATCGTCAGGCATTTATCATTGGCTGCTTCCAGTGTCTGGCGCTGTGGCCGGGCTTCTCCCGTTCTGGGGCAACGATTTCCGGCGGGATGTTGATGGGCGTGAGCCGTTACGCGGCGTCGGAGTTCTCGTTCCTGCTGGCGGTGCCAATGATGATGGGCGCCACCGCGCTGGATCTCTACAAAAGCATTGGCTTCCTGACCACGGGTGACATTCCGATGTTTGCCGTGGGCTTTGTCACCGCCTTTATCGTGGCGCTGATTGCCATCAAAACCTTCCTGCAGCTGATTAAGCGTATCTCGTTCATTCCGTTCGCGATCTACCGCTTTATTGTCGCGGCTGCCGTTTACGTGGTCTTCTTCTGATGACCCACTGCCCTCAGTCTTTCGGCTGAGGGCAACGTTTTTCCTTCCACGCCGTTACGGCCTCAATTCGCCGTTTCGTCAGCTCTTCACGAATTTCCGGGCCTTTAAATCCTGCCTCGACAACGTCTTTCGTCGGCATCGCTTTTGCCACAATCCACGCTTCGCGCAGCAGTCGCCCCTGAGGGTAATCGGATGCTTCAAACCCGGTGCGGCCGCGAACGTCGGCTTCGCTGGTGAGTGCGATCTGCTCCACGCGCTGCGGCTTGCGCCAGGCGTCGATATTATCGAACAGCTTCACGATAGTGGCGGGTTTCAGGATCGGGAAGGTGTGGATCAGGTCGTGGAATTCAGCGACCAGTTTTGCCAGGTCACGGATCTCATTCGGCACGCGCAGGCGCTGACAAAGCCCTTCTACCAGCTTTACGCCTGCCGGGCCGTGACCATGATGCCGTGGCCAGAATTCTTTCGGCGTTAAGCCTTTGCCGAGATCGTGGCAGAGGGTGGAAAAACGCACGTCTACTTCAGGACTGAGCATGGCCGCCATGCTCAGCGTCATCAGCGTGTGCACACCGGTATCAATTTCCGGATGCCATTTTGCCGGCGCGGGTACGCCAAACAGCGCGTCGATTTCAGGGAACAGCACCTTTAGTGCGCCGCAGTCACGCAGGACCTGGAAAAAGACCTGTGGGTTGCGGGTGGTCAGGGCATTTTCCGTCTCTTTCCAGACGCGCTCCGGCGTCAGGTGTTCTAATTCGCCCGCCTCGGTCATGGCCGTCATCAGCGCCATCGTCTCATCCGCAATGCGGAAGCTCAGATGGGCGTAACGCGCGGCAAAGCGCGCCACGCGCAGAACGCGGAGCGGATCTTCAGAAAATGCCGGGGAGACGTGACGTAAAAGACGGTTGCGCAGGTCATCCCGCCCGCCGTAGGCATCGATGATTTGGCCGTTTTCGTCCTGTGCCAGGGCGTTAATGGTGAGATCGCGGCGCAGCAAATCCTGCTCCAGCGTCACGTCCGGCGCGGCGTAGCAGGTGAAACCCGTATAGCCGGAGCCGGATTTCCGTTCGGTACGCGCCAGAGCGTACTCTTCGCGGCTTTGCGGATGAAGAAACACGGGAAAATCGCGGCCTACCTGCTGGTAGCCCGCGTCGAGCATCTCTTCCGGGGTGGCGCCAACGACGACCCAGTCTTTATCTTTGACCGGCAGACCTAACAACGCATCACGTACCGCACCACCGACCAGATAACTCTTCACGCCCAACTCTCCCGTTTTCTCTTTTCCAGAATGATACGTAAGTCTGGCAGAGAAGACGAATTAGTTCATCCAGCGGTCTTTACGCTTGCGGCTTGGGATAAGATGCGGCAGGACCAGACCCAGCACCAGACCCACGCCCAGCACGCCGCCGCCATACATAAACCACTGCATGATGATGGTGCGCTGCTTGTCATCAAGCTGCAGATTCGCGGCGTTTACCTTTTTCTGCGCGACGATCAGCTCGTTTTTGAGTTTTTGATTCTCTTCTTTCAGACCGTTAATCACGCTGTCGCTCTGTGCCACTTTCTGCTGCATCTCTGCGGTGCGTTGGTTCCAGGTACCGTCGATGTTGTTCAGCTTGTCGGTCAGGGTCTTCACCTGGTTTTCCAGATCCGGAACGCGCGTGCGCAGGCTTGGTACGGTGCTCAGCTCTTTCAGCGGGATCCAGGAAGTACGACCGGTACTGTCGCGAACCTGACCATAGTTGGTGTCCGCGTTGGTCTGTAACAGGGTGACTTCCTCGCCGGCATTCACCGTGCCCACGAGGCGATAATTATCTCCGGGGCCACTGCGTACCCAGGTGTTCAGTTCGTCAGAAACGTAACGCTTCTCTTCAGCGTGCACTGCGGTTGCGGCGCTAAAAGCGAGTAAAGTAAGTCCAATCAGGCGTAATTTAAGCATCATTAGTCGTTATTTTCATAAATAGTGGAACGATAGTAGTGGCAACAGTGTCTCTACGCAAAGCATTCGTCAGCAATCAGAATCATCTGTGTCACGACTCTACACATTTACGCCCGTCAAATTGCTCATTGCATGGCAATTTGGCGCAAAATACTATGTACTGACAAACAAATGGCGAGGAAGTTCGCCCTCATTGACGCGTCTGTGACGCCCGCAAAAGTACAAGGCTATGGCTCAGGAAATCGAATTAAAATTTATCGTCGAAAAAGACAGCGTTGACGCGCTCCGCCAGCATCTGCATACGCTCTCCGGCGAGCACCATGAACCCGTACAGTTGCTCAACATCTACTACGAAACGCCGGACAACTGGCTGCGTAGCCACGATATGGGGCTGCGCATCCGCGGCGCAAACGGGCGCTACGAGATGACGATGAAAATCGCCGGCCGCGTGGTCGGCGGTTTGCACCAGCGCCCGGAATACAATATCGACATCAGTAAGCCAGAACTTGAGCTGGATCGTTTCCCGGCGGAGGTCTGGCCGGAAGGTGAACGGCCTGCCACGCTGGCAGAGCAGGTACAGCCGCTGTTCAGCACCGATTTTTGCCGTGAGAAATGGCTGGTGACGGAAGGTAAGAGCCGCATTGAAATCGCGCTGGATTTAGGCGAAGTGAAGGCGGGTGAGTTCCAGGAGCCTATTTGCGAGCTGGAGCTGGAACTGCTGGAAGGGGATGCCAGCGACGTGCTGAAACTGGCGCGCAAGCTGGTGAGCCAGCCGGGTTTACGTCAGGGCAGCCTGAGTAAAGCGGCGCGCGGTTACCATTTGGCGGCCGGGAATGCGCCACGCCTGCTGAGAGAGACCCCGATTCTGCGTGTTGTTCCGAAGGCCAGCATTGAACAGGGCATGGAAGCGGCGCTGGAGCTGGCCCTCTCTCAATGGCAGTACCATGAGGAACTCTGGGCGCGTAACGTGAAAAATGCCAGCAAACAGGTGCTGGCCGCCATTGGGCTGGTGCGTCATGCCCTAGCACTGTTTGGCGGTATCGTACCGCGTAAAGCAAGTGCTCACTTACGTGACCTGCTGACCCAAACTGAAACGCTGATGCATTCCGATGTCTCCGCGCAAACGGTGATCTACAGCCCGCAAAACGCCGCGGCAAAACTGGCGCTGACCGAGTTTCTGGTGACGCGCGGCTGGCGCAGCTTCCTGGATGCAAAAGCGCAGACCAAAATCGCGGATAATTTTAAACGCTTCGCGGATATCCATCTTTCCCGTCACGCTGCCGAACTGAGAACGACCTTCGCACATCCGCTGGGTGACCAGTACGGCGATCAGCTTCCCCGTCTGGCGCGTAATATCGACAGCATGTTGCTGCTGTCGGGGGCGTATGAGGGCGTGAAGGCGCAGGCCTGGCTGGAAAACTGGCAGGGGCTCAAGCATGCCATTGAAACCCGTCAGCAGATTGAGATCGAGCATTTCCGCAACGAGGCCATTTCGCAGGATCCGTACTGGCTGCACAGCGGAAAACGTTAATTCTGGCAAGGAACCCCTGATATGCCGCTTTCTTCGCAGTTACAGCAGCACTGGCAGACCGTTTGCGAGCGTCTGCCCGAGTCTTTACCGGCGTCATCGTTAAGTGAGCAGGCCAAAAGCGTGCTCACGTTCAGTGATTTTGTTCAGGAAAGTGTGAGTGCCAACCCGGACTGGCTGGCAGAGCTGGAGAGCGCACCGCCGCAGGCGAACGAGTGGCGGCAGTATGCCAGCTTGCTGCAAGCCGCGCTGGCAGATGTGGCTGATGAAGCGACGCTGATGCGCGTTCTGCGTCAGTTCCGCCGCCGGGTGATGGTACGCATTGCCTGGGCGCAGTCGCTGGCGCTGGTGAGCGAAGAGAGTACGTTGCAGCAGTTGAGCGAGCTGGCGCAAACGCTGATCATCGCCGCGCGAGACTGGCTCTACGCCGCCTGCTGTAAAGAGTGGGGCACGCCGTGCAGTGAAGAAGGGGTTCCGCAGCCGCTGTTGATTCTGGGGATGGGGAAGCTGGGCGGTTGCGAGCTGAACTTCTCCTCAGATATCGACCTGATTTTTGCCTGGCCGGAAAACGGCTCGACGCGCGGCGGGCGCCGCGAGCTGGACAACGCCCAGTTCTTTACCCGCCTCGGCCAGCGTCTGATCAAGGCACTGGACCAGCCGACGCAGGACGGCTTTGTCTACCGCGTGGACATGCGCCTGCGCCCGTTTGGCGACAGCGGTCCACTGGTGCTGAGCTTTGCCGCGCTGGAGGATTATTACCAGGAACAGGGGCGCGACTGGGAGCGTTACGCAATGGTCAAAGCGCGGATCATGGGCGACAGCGACGACGCTTATGCTAACGAACTTCGCGCCATGCTGCGCCCGTTCGTTTTCCGCCGCTACATTGATTTTAGCGTGATCCAGTCCCTGCGTAATATGAAAGGGATGATTGCCCGCGAGGTCCGCCGCCGTGGGCTGAAGGACAATATTAAGCTCGGCGCGGGCGGCATTCGTGAAATTGAATTTATCGTTCAGGTCTTCCAGCTCATTCGCGGCGGGCGAGAGCCGTCGCTGCAGTCGCGCTCGCTTCTGCCGACGCTGAGCGCCATTGAGCAACTGCACCTGCTGCCGGACGGCGACGCGCAAACCCTGCGCGAAGCCTATCTTTTCCTGCGCCGTCTGGAAAATTTGCTGCAAAGCATCAATGACGAGCAGACGCAGACTTTGCCGGGCGATGAGCTGAACCGGGCGCGTCTGGCCTGGGGCATGGGTGCGGACGACTGGGCGGCACTGACCGAAACGCTGGACGCACACATGGCAGGCGTGCGCCGCATCTTTAACGATCTGATTGGCGACGATGAAAGTGAATCCCCGGATGATGCGCTCTCCGAGCACTGGCGCGAGCTGTGGCAGGATGCGCTCCAGGAAGATGACACCACGCCGGTGCTGACGCACTTAAGCGATGATGCCCGCCATCGTGTGGTGGCCTTAATTGCCGATTTCCGTCTCGAACTGAACAAACGCGCCATCGGGCCGCGCGGTCGTCAGGTGCTGGATCATCTGATGCCGCACCTGCTGAGCGAGGTCTGCTCGCGAGAAGACGCGCCGGTGCCGCTGTCGCGCATGATGCCGCTGCTGAGCGGGATTATCACGCGTACCACCTATCTTGAGCTATTGAGCGAGTTTCCGGGCGCGCTGAAGCACCTGATAACGCTCTGCGCCGCGTCGCCGATGGTGGCGAACAAGCTGGCGCGTTACCCGCTGCTGCTGGACGAACTGCTCGACCCGAACACGCTCTATCAGCCGACGGCGACGGATGCGTATCGTGACGAGCTGCGCCAGTATTTGCTGCGCGTGCCTGAAGAGGACGAAGAGCAACAGCTGGAGGCGCTGCGCCAGTTTAAACAGGCACAGATGCTGCGCGTGGCGGCGGCCGATATTGCCGGAACGCTGCCGGTGATGAAAGTGAGCGATCACTTAACCTGGCTTGCGGAAGCGATTATTGACGCGGTTGTTCATCAGGCGTGGGTGCAGATGGTGGCCCGCTACGGTCAGCCAAAACATCTGGCCGATCGAGAAGGGCGCGGCTTCGCGGTGGTGGGTTACGGCAAGCTCGGCGGCTGGGAGCTGGGATACAGCTCCGATCTGGATTTGATCTTCCTGCATGATTGCCCGGCGGACGTGATGACCGACGGCGAGCGCGAAATCGACGGGCGTCAGTTCTATCTGCGCCTGGCCCAGCGCATTATGCACCTGTTCAGCACCCGCACTTCGTCCGGCATTCTGTATGAAGTGGATGCGCGCCTGCGCCCGTCCGGCGCGGCGGGCATGCTGGTGACCTCAACGGAATCCTTCGCCGATTATCAGAAAAACGAAGCCTGGACGTGGGAGCATCAGGCGCTGGTGCGCGCCCGCGTGGTCTATGGCGATCCGCAGCTGCACGCGCAGTTCGATGCGATTCGCAAGGCGGTCATGACCACCCCGCGCGAGGGCAGTACCTTGCAGACCGAGGTGCGCGAGATGCGCGAGAAAATGCGCGCGCATCTGGGCAATAAGCATCGCGATCGCTTTGATATAAAAGCCGACGAGGGCGGTATTACCGATATTGAATTTATCACTCAGTATCTGGTGCTGCTGCACGCGCACAACAAGCCGAAGCTGACGCGCTGGTCGGATAACGTGCGCATTCTGGAACTGCTGGCGCAAAACGATATTATGGACGAGCAAGAGGCGCAGGCCTTAACCCGCGCCTACACCACGCTGCGCGATGAACTTCATCACCTGGCGTTGCAGGAGCAGCCGGGACATGTCGCGCTGGACTGTTTTGCCCCAGAGCGCGCCCAGGTGACGGCAAGCTGGCAGAAATGGCTGGTGGAGCCGTGCGTAACAAATCAAGTGTGATATTATCGCGCGCAAATTGTGAATCTTTCTGGAGTCAGGAATGAAAGTAACACTGCCAGAGTTTGAACGTGCTGGAGTAATGGTTGTCGGGGATGTGATGCTGGATCGCTACTGGTATGGGCCAACCAGCCGTATCTCTCCGGAAGCGCCGGTACCGGTGGTTAAGGTCGACACCATTGAAGAGCGTCCCGGCGGCGCGGCAAACGTGGCGATGAACATTGCCTCCCTGGGCGCGCAGTCGCGTCTGGTTGGCCTGACCGGCATCGACGATGCGGCGCGTGCGCTGAGCAAGTCGCTGGCGGACGTGAACGTGAAGTGCGACTTCGTTTCTGTTCCGACCCACCCAACGATTACCAAGCTGCGCGTGCTGTCGCGCAACCAGCAGCTGATCCGCCTCGACTTTGAAGAAGGGTTTGAAGGCGTTGATCCTGAGCCGCTGCACGAGCGCATTAACCAGGCGCTGGGTAATATCGGTGCGCTGGTGCTGTCCGACTACGCTAAAGGTGCGCTGGCGAGCGTGCAGACGATGATTCAGCTGGCGCGTAACGCTAACGTGCCGGTGCTGATTGACCCGAAAGGCACCGATTTTGAGCGCTATCGCGGCGCGACGCTGCTGACGCCAAACCTCTCTGAGTTCGAAGCGGTGGCGGGCAAGTGCAAAACCGAAGAAGAACTGGTTGAACGCGGCATGAAGATCATTGCTGACTTCGAGCTGTCTGCGCTGCTGGTGACCCGCTCCGAGCAGGGGATGACGCTGCTGCAGCCGGGCAAAGCGCCGCTGCATATGCCAACCCAGGCGCAGGAAGTGTACGACGTGACCGGTGCCGGTGATACGGTGATCGGCGTGCTGGCGGCGACGCTGGCAGCGGGTAACTCCCTGGAAGAGGCCTGCTACTTCGCGAACGCTGCGGCGGGTGTGGTCGTCGGCAAACTCGGGACCTCAACCGTTTCCCCTATCGAGCTGGAAAACGCGGTGCGCGGGCGTGCCGACACCGGTTTTGGCGTCATGACCGAAGACGAGCTGAAAGTGGCTGTTGCCGCTGCGCGTAAACGCGGCGAGAAAGTGGTGATGACCAACGGCGTGTTCGACATTCTTCATGCGGGTCACGTCTCTTATCTGGCGAATGCGCGCAAGCTGGGCGATCGTCTGATTGTGGCGGTCAACAGCGATGCGTCGACCAAACGTCTGAAAGGCGAAACACGTCCGGTGAACCCGCTGGAGCAGCGCATGATTGTGCTCGGCGCGCTGGAAGCGGTGGACTGGGTGGTGTCGTTTGAAGAAGATACCCCGCAGCGCCTGATTGCTGGCATTCTGCCGGACCTGCTGGTCAAAGGCGGTGATTACAAGCCGGAGCAAATCGCAGGTAGCGAAGAGGTCTGGGCCAACGGTGGTGAAGTGATGGTGCTCAACTTTGAGGACGGATGTTCAACCACCAACATCATCAGGAAGATCCAGAAAGACAGTCAGTAAAAAAACGGGCCAGTTGGCCCGTTTTTTTCATGTCGCGTGGCGGCTGCGCCGCGATCATGTAGGCCCGGTAAGCGAAGCGCCACCGGGCACAACAGGCCGCACTTATGCCTGATCATCCACCGGTGGAATCGCCGGTGCCGGCTTCACTTCATCCGGCGCGTTGCGGTTTTCCAGCTCGCTCAGACGCTGTTCCAGCAGCGCCAGCTTCTCGCGGGTGCGCAGCAGAACCTGCGTCTGCACGTCGAACTCTTCGCGGCTAACTAAATCAAGGCGAACCAACTGCGCCTGAAGCGTCTGGCGGATTTTCTTCTCAACGTCATCACCAAATTCACGAATGCCTTTTGGCATGGATTCATGAACCTGACGCGCAATTTGCTCAATTTTCTTTGGGTCAATCATTGTCGTTTCCCTTGATGGAAAGGTGTCAGTGTCCATTGTAGCGCGTCATGCCCGGGGTAAACAAAATTGTTTGATGCTTATGCATTGCCCAGCATAATCAATAGCGTTATAGTTATCTCGCTTATTCTCAGGGCGGGGCGAAATTCCCCACCGGCGGTAAATCAGCTTCACGCTGAAAGCCCGCGAGCGCTTTGGGTGACTACTCAAAGGTCAGCAGATCCGGTGTAATTCCGGGGCCGACGGTTAGAGTCCGGATGGGAGAGAGTAACGATCCAGTCGGGCATGGGCCCGCTCACGTTATCTTTTTGCCGCTTGTTGGCGCTCCTAAGACTGCCCTGATTCTGGTAACCATAATGTTAATGAGGTTTTTTTACCATGAATCAGACGCTACTTTCCTCTTTTGGCACTTCAATTCAACGTGTTGAACATGCACTGGATGCGCTGCGCGAAGGCCGCGGTGTGATGGTGCTTGACGATGAAAACCGTGAAAACGAAGGCGACATGATTTTCGCTGCCGAAAACATGACCGTTGAGCAGATGGCGCTGACCATCCGTCACGGTAGCGGCATCGTATGCCTGTGTATCAACGAAGAACGCCGCCAGCAGCTTGATCTGCCAATGATGGTTGAAAACAACACCAGCGCCTTCGGGACCGGTTTTACCGTGACCATTGAAGCCGCGCATGGCGTGACCACTGGTGTGTCGGCGGCTGACCGTTTGACCACCGTGCGTGCAGCCATTGCGGATGGGGCGAAACCCTCCGATCTGCACCGTCCTGGCCACGTCTTCCCGCTGCGTGCGCAGCCGGGCGGCGTGCTGACCCGTGGTGGTCATACCGAAGCGACTATCGATCTGGTGACCCTGGCAGGCTTTAAACCTGCTGGCGTGCTGTGTGAATTGACCAACGATGATGGCACCATGGCGCGCGCGCCGGAGTGCATTACCTTTGCGCGTCTGCACAACATGCCGGTAGTCACGATTGAAGATCTGGTGGAGTACCGCCAGGCGCACGAGCGCAAAGCCAGCTGAAACCGCTGATGTGAAAAAGCCGGGGAAACCCGGCTTTTTTGTGGCTAGTGGTAGTTAATTTTAAACAGCACCACCGTTTCGAACGGACCTGACTGAATGGCTTTTCCCGCGTCGGGGGAGAGCTCCGCGGTATAGGTTTGTTCATAGTTCAATGTACTCCCGGTGAAATCCGCATACTCTTCGTAGTGGTTGAAGGTATAAGGCTGGGTTCCATTGAGGATACGTAGCTTTAAGCCATTTCCAATCAACAGGGCAGTATCGTTTTCGGAGAGCGACTCCGTCGTGTAAAACGATGAGTCCATTTTAAAGCCATCTGAACACTGGGCGTCCTGCACTTTCGTGGTTTTAACCGTAAAGGTGCGGTTGCGCGTTTGCTGATTCACGATGTCGCGAGCACTGAAGGTACCGAAATCTATCTCCTGGTTCTCAGGATAAATACTGAAGGTTGCGCCGCAGTCGAGGACGGTAATATTTTCTAACCCGTTAATGTGGTACTTGAGGTTTTTTGCATCGGCCATCTGGTTAACCCCGCCTTTTCCGTCAAACTGCACCACGACGTAGTCCCCCAGCGAACTTTTGTAGCCATGCGGCGGAACGGCCTTAATACGAACGTAAAGGCGCAGTCGGGCAATGAACGTGCGCGTGGTGTGAATATCATTGGCATTGCCTGAGCATAGTCGGTTCTCCCACCCCATTTGCTTGATTTGTTCCGGGGTGTACATGGTGATGTTGTTATTATCAAGGCACTGGCGGGTATCTACGCCGTTTGGCTGCCCCGTCGCGTCATAATCCATGCCTTCATAGGTGACCCCCAGCTCGTAGTAAGGGTCGGAAGCGGCTGGATAGGGGTTGACCCAGGCATAGACGTCCTCTTTTTCGAAGCTGCCGGCCACATCGTGGTTACAGGTGACCGGGATTTTAATGTCGTCAGATTCCCAGATCTTTTGCCCCACCTGTGCATTGCTGGGGATAGCAAACGGACTGATCGTTTTTGTCTCTTCCACCGGGCCGCCCTGAGCGCCCAGATAGCAATCGAGCGCCAGCGCGGCTTTTAAGGGCAGCAGCGCCAGCAGCATCGCGATCAAAACATTAGTGAGCTTTCGCATCGCTTGTGGCCTTCGCATCCTTAAGTTGGCAGGTCGACGTCCCCTGACAGGTCGCGTCAAGCTTTCGCAGTGCGCCGTAATCGTCGATATAACCAATGCTGTAATAGCTGCCGTGATAGCCACCGGTGGTGACAGAGGCGCTGGCAAAGGGTGCCAGCATCAGGCTGTCAAAGCCGGGCAGCATGGTTTTACCATTTTTGCTTAGCCAGGCGAGGGTCAGGTAATAAGGTGTAGGGTTATGAATTGTCAGCCCTTTTGCCGTTGCCGTCACCTCCATGCGCATTTCAGAACGATCGCCTGCTTTTTTCACGATAGCCTTCGGGCGCCAGAACAGCTTGATACGGCTCTGCATGGCGACCTGCATGACGCTGCGATCATCGTCGAGGCTGGCGCTTTTTGGTGGCACTTCGCGCAGGTTGAAGTAGAAGAGCGATTCCCGATCTTTTGGCAGCGCGTTGTTGGCCGCCTGCTTCACGATCCTGACCTGGGATGACGATCCGGGTTCAATGCGCTGGATCGGAGGAAGCGCCATAAAGTGGCTGTCTTCCTTACGACCGTTTTCGTCTTCGATCCACGAGAGCGCAAGATAGGGGAGCGTTTTGCTCTGGTTATCGACCTTCAGGCTGCTGGCCTTGTCGGTTTCGGGAAAGACGATGCGGGTACGATCCAGATTAATGGCCGCCTGGCTGGAGAATGCTGTACCGATCAACATCAGGCACAGGCTTTTCAGTGGAGTGAGTTTCATCATAATTTACTGACACGGCAGCATAAGCTGCGAAAGGTTAGTGAGGTGTGAAGGTAGCGTGAAGCGACACTGGCTGGCGTCGCCCCAGGTTACCAGGAATTGCTGCTCGGGCTGTACGGCACCCAGCCAGACATGGCCCTCGTCGGCGACGATACCCACGTCTTTACCGCTATCCGCCATCTGGACGCGCGCGCCCAGCGGCGGCATGCCTGATGCGGTTCGCAGGATGCCCAGAACATCATTTCCCGCCCGGGTGGCGATCTGGCGGTAGCCGATGGCCCCTTCTGTCCAGGTCGAGGTCATGACGCGGTTATCCACGTCTACGCCTTCGGGGAGATCGTTCAGGTTGACCTGCACGCTCGACGGTGAGTAGCTGGAGAACGAAGGAAGCACCCCAATCCCGAAGGCGTTGGTCTGGTCCCGCGACATGTTTAGCGGAATATTGCTGATGCCGTCCGTGCTCACCATGACACGCGGTTCGTTGCCGTAGCTGCGGCGGTGCAGGGCCATGCCTTTTGCCGTACCGGTGAAGGACCCATTCCAGCTGGCGCTGAGGGAGCTGTAGTCATTCGCCTTATAACTTCCGGAAACGTTGAGATCGCCGAGCGGGGAGTAGTGCTGGTAGTTTCCGCTGAACTGCGCGCCTGCATCGGTCTGCTGACTTTCGGTACCGGCAGAAACGCCCCAGGTGTTGTTCTTGTCAGAGGTGTCGTACCAAGAGAGGGTCTGGCTCAGGTTGTCGCTGTTGCGCAAGTCATAGCTGAGGCGATGGTCAGGATCCAGCGGCACGCTGAGAGACAGGTAGAACTGATTGTCGTCCTCGCGATCTTCATAGTGGGTTTTGCTGAACGATGCCGAAACGCCAAGGTTTTTCCAGCGGCCCAGATCGAAGTTATACCCCGCGGTCAGGCTGCCCGTATTGGATGGCGCTTCGTCCCACCAGGTTTGCCGGAGCAGGCTAAGGTAGAGATTGAGTGACAGCGCGGGAATGTACTGGCTGGCCGTGATGCTAAACGTCTGTTTTTCCGACTGGCTGTCATTATTTTCGCTGTCCAGGAAGCGTGCGTAGCTGAGGAACTGCGGGTCGGAGTAGCGGTAGCTGGCCAGGGTAAGCTGGCTTCCCGTGGTATCAAAGCGTTTGCTGTAGTTGAAGCGATAGCTGTAACCCGTCTGAGAGGGCTTGTTCGGGAGCTGGCTGGTCGCCTGAGTCACATCGAAGGAGAGGGCCCCGATCAGCGCGAGGTTTTGCCCGATGCCCGCTGCGATGGAGCGATAATTATCGCCATCGGCGAGCGTGCCGCCGTACAGTGAGGTATTGGAGAACAGGCCCCACGAGAACTCGCCGCTCATAAAGGCACTGTCTTCAAGGGCATGCGATGCATCTTCGCGGGGTTTGCCCACGGCAAGCTTGTAGCGAACCTGGCCCTTGCGCGTCAGGAAGGGCACGGAGGCGGCGGACACCTGAAACGTGCTCACGCGGCCATCGTCTTCGGTAATTTTAACGTCCAGCGTGCCCTGGACGGATTGGTTCAAATCCTGAATGACAAACGGGCCGGGTGGCACCTTAGTTTGATAAATCACGCGGTCGGCGAGACTCACCGTGACGGTGGCATTAGTTTGCGCAATCCCGGCGATTTGCGGTGCATAGCCGCGAAGAGACCAGGGCAGCATGCGCTCATCGCTGATCAGCGACGCCCCGGTATAGGTAAAGGCATCAAAGATAGCGGACTGAAAGTCTGTCTCACCCAGCGTCAGTTTCGCGCCAAGCGTCGGCAGAGGACGGAACATATAGACGCGTGAGAAGCGGCCGTTATGGGTTGACCCTCCCTCGGCATGCGTTTGATTGTACTGATAATCGCTACGTAGCCGCCATGCACCCAGGTTGGCACCTGCGGTACCGTAGGCGTTCGCGTTATCCGTGCTGCTACCTTCCTGCGGCTGATAATGGCTGGCAAAGAGGTTGTAGTCCAGCAGCACGCCGGCCACGCCGTTGTCCCAGGTGGAGGGGGGCATCCAGTCGTTCGGACGAAATTGCATCATGGCCTGAGGTACGGTGACGTGCAGCGTTTGGGTTGATTGCTCGAAGCGGAATTTAATATCCGCCTGCGGGGTAAAATCCACGCAGCCCTGTTTAAGCGTTAGGGTCTGACGAATAGTGTCCTGCAAGCCAAAGGTGTCTGCCAGTTCTGCGGGAATACAGACTTCGGCTTTGTTATCAACCTCTTTCCAGGTCAGTTCCCAGCCGTTTGCCAGTGGAATATCGTTGATCGCGACGGTGACAAAATAACGTCCTGGCGTAACGGACGTCTCTTCTTTAAAGCGAGAAAGATCAATGCCCGACCTTAAATCTTTATCGATAGCATTAATATTAAATTCAGTGGCAGAGGCGGCGTGCGCAAGCAAGATGGCAGTAATGATGATTATCGATTGTGATTTATTTTTCATCATTCTGTTACTCGAATAAATAAAAAAGCCGACTGGTAAACATCACCAGTCGGTATAACGGATCATGTTTAATCGTTATTTATACATCAGCACATAGTTGGCGTTAGCTTCAACCTGGCCCGCGGTGGCAGTGGTACCTGTTGGCACTTCCATGCGCGCTTTAAAGTGCAGCGTCTGGGTGTCTGAATTAGGCAGCAGATCCACCGTTTTTGCCGAGCCAAGGGTGATGTTTGCTTCGTCGTTGTCCAGCAGACGGACACCGACGTTTTCAGCACCGCTTGCATAGGTGTTGCTCAGAAGGCTGGTATCTGATGCGTAGGTGGCGGTGCTGCTGAACGTCACTTCCACTTTGGTTATTGGCGTCGCCGTCTCATCGTCGGGATCTGACAGAACGCAGTTCTGCAGGTTAATATCTACCGCTACGGGGGTGGACTTCTTGTTTGCATTGATGACGGCGGTGGTCACTTCGCCGAGATCCACCTCTTTATCAACGCTGTCTGGTGCAATGCTGCAAGGCGCGTCAATAACAACGCCTTTAAATTTAATTTTCCCGGAGCCCTGATCGGCGGCAAATGCTGAACCAGAGACAATTGTTGCCATCGCAACGGCTAACAGTGCTTTTTTACCTGCATGCATGAAAATATCCTTTTCCAATGAATTCATACTCTGAATATTAATTTTCAGAAAATTACCATGAGATTATACCTGTGAAAAAAGAGTGAGTGCGATTAATTGCTCTTAAAAATAAATGTAGTCAACATTAAAATATAATCTGAAGTGATCTTTAGTATCGGATTAACAGCGAAAAATGGATTTTTCAGTCGCGTGAAACAATGGTCATATTAGCGATAATAATGTCTTATTTAAAAGTTGACTTTCAGGAAATAAATAAATGTAAAAATACGTGTAAAAAAAAGAGACTATCAGTGAGTACTATTTTTTCATTGAATTTATTAATTTTTAGTATGTTTGCCACCGCCGATGCCTGCTGCCTGGCGCAGAACCAGGCTCAATCCCATCGCTGATATTCATCTTTTCTTATGTTGTTCCGGATGTTCAAATTTCCTGATGATGATCTTCATGCTTATCTGCGTTCATCTGCGCCAGATTGCGCGTAATGTAGCACCATTAAATTAACACCTTCTGTAAGGATATCATCATGACTTCTTCCCGTATGCCCGCCCTGTTTATAGGCCACGGAAGCCCAATGAATGTTCTCGAAGACAACGTCTATACCCGCGCCTGGCGTCAGCTGGGGGAAACGTTGCCGCGGCCGAAAGCGATTGTGGTGGTATCTGCACACTGGTTCACCCGGGGAACGGGCGTGACCGCCATGGAAACGCCAAAAACCATACATGATTTTGGCGGCTTCCCGCAGGCCCTTTATGACACGCACTATCCGGCACCGGGCTCGCCTGCACTGGCAGAGCGTCTGGTCGAACTGCTGGCGCCTGTTCCTGTAGCGCTGGATAAAGAGGCCTGGGGCTTTGACCACGGCTCGTGGGGCGTGCTGATTAAAATGTATCCTGATGCGGATATTCCGATGGTGCAGCTCAGCATCGACAGCACCAAACCGGCAGCCTGGCATCTGGAAATGGGGCGTAAGCTGGCGACTCTGCGTGACGAAGGCATCATGCTGGTGGCGAGCGGCAACGTGGTGCATAACCTGCGCACGGCACGCTGGCACGGTGAAAATACGCCGTACCCGTGGGCTACTGCTTTCAACGATTACGTGAAAGCCAATCTGACCTGGCAGGGGCCGGGTGAAGAGCACCCGTTAGTGAACTATCTGGATCACGAAGGCGGTTCGCTCTCTAACCCGACGCCGGAACACTTCCTGCCGCTGCTGTACGTTCTTGGCGCGTGGGATGGTCAGGAGCCGGTGACACTCCCGGTCGATGGTATTGAGATGGGTAGTTTGAGTATGCTGTCGGTGCAGGTAGGGTGAAAACATGCCCGGTGGCGCTACGCTTACCGGGCCTACAAAACCGTAGGCCGGGTCAGGCGAAGCCGCCACCCGGCAGATCTTACTCTACAAAAATATGCGGATAGAACCGTGACAGATCCTGCGTGATAAGCGCGCGATCTTCGCGAATGCCAATCCCGGCGGGCTGGTCGTTAATCAGCCAGCTGCCAATCAGCGTATAGCTGTCGCCAAACTTCGGCAGTTGATAGAATGCCTGGACGATCATCCCTTCTTCGCCGTACGGTCCTTCAACCGCTTCCACCGTTTTGCCGTTTTCGATAATCGACACGTTCGCGCCTTCGCGGGAGAAAATCGGCTTAACGACGTATTTCTCCATCGGCGGGAAATCATCTTCTGCAAAATACGCTGGCAGCAGGTTTGGGTGGTTCGGGAACATTTCCCACAGCATCGGCAGCAGAGCTTTGTTAGAGATAATGCTTTTCCATGCCGGCTCCAGCCAGCGCACGCCCGCATCTTCCAGCTTGGTGGAGAACATTTCGCGCAGCATGTATTCCCACGGATAGAGCTTGAAGAGGTTGCTGATCACCTGATCCTGCATATCCGTAAACTGACCTTTTTCTCCCAAACCGATATCTTCGATATAAAGGAATTCAGTCGCCACGTCGGCTTCGGCGGCACAGTCCTGCAGATACTGCACCGTTCCACGGTCTTCTTCCGTATCGCGGCAGCAGGCGAGGTGCAGCAGGTTGAAGCCAAACTGCTCGCGCAGCTCGGCGAAACGCGCGATAAGCTTCTCCTGCAGGCTGTTAAACTGGTCGCTGCCTGCCGGCAGGTTTCCGGCGTTCATCTGATCTTCCAGCCAAATCCACTGGAAGAATGCCGCCTCGTACAGAGAGGTTGGCGTATCCGCGTTGTTTTCCAGAAGCTTAGGCTCACCCACGCCGTCCCATGCCAGATCGAGGCGAGAGTAGAGCGAAGGCTGATTCGTTTTCCATGACTGACGAACAAAGCTCCAGGTGTGCTTTGGAATGCGGAATTTGGTCATCAGCTCGTCGCTGTCGATGACTTTCTCCACCACCTTTAGGCACATCTGGTGCAGTTCTGCGGTCACGTCTTCAAGCTTTTCCACCTGAGCGAGCGTGAGCTTGTAGTAAGCATCTTCACACCAGTACGGTTCCCCGTACATGGTGTGGAAGTTAAACCCGTACTCGGTCGCTTTTTCGCGCCAGTCCGGGCGTTCGGTAATACTGACTCGTTCCATGATCAGCCGCCCATTGAGCGACTAGAGGTGCCTGACGCACTGCGCTGCATGCTGGTCTGTTTCGCCACAGACTCACCAAACCCACCGCGAGTGATGGTGTTGGTGGTCGCAGGTTTCGGCGCCATTGCGGTTTTCGGAACGGTCACGGTACGGCCCGGGGTTGCTGCGCCGTAGCCTTTGCCGCTGGCATCGGTATATTGACCATAGGCCGGGCTGGCCGGGTTTTTCGAGCTAAACAGCGGCTGCTGCTGGTAACCCGCGCCGCCACCCATCAGGCGGCCCATCATGTAACCTGCCATTAATGGCATCCAGAAGCTGCCGCTGGACTGCGCCTGCGCCTGATTTTCCGGCGCCATACCTGCCTGAGCTGGCGTCTGCTGGCACTGGCCTTCACCAAACTCCGCCACACAGTCTTCACGTGAGGCATACTTCGGCGCAGTGCGTTCCGCTTCTTTCAGCGCGTTGGTGTACGCCGTCTTACATTCTGCGGCCTGACCGGTTGCAGCGGAACAGTCATCTGCGTTTTGATACAGCGAAACCGTTTCGTCGTTTTTCTCACAGCCTGCCAGCATAAAGACAGCCGTAACCGCCAGCGCAACGGGAGTGAGGTGGCGCGCATTCCAGCTTTTGCGGAACGACGCGTGATTAATCGTTTTTGTCCGTTTCATATTTGTCTTCCAGGACCCAGTGGTAATAACGCTCAGGATAGAGGATGAGTGGTTGAAAATGAAGCGAAGAGAGGCGGAATCAGGGGGATCTTTACGTTGGCTTACGTTCGGGTGTGATTTTGCGCCGGGTGGCGCTTCGCTTACCCGGCCTACGATTAAGTAGGCCCGATAAGCGAAGCGCCATCGGGCAATGCTTAATGACGGAACGGGTTAGAACCGCTGCTTGCGGGGGCCGTGCTACGCGCGGCGGCTGGCTGTGCCGCAGGGGTGCTACCGTTAGCGTTGAAGTTATCAACGGCGGCAACCTGATCCGGGTTCTCAGGCGCGACGCTTTCTGGCGACGTTGAAACCGGTTTGCCCAACGTGCTGTTCAGCATCTGCAGATCCTGCTCGTTCAGCGTACCCAGAGCCTGTTTGATGTTCAGCTGGTTAATCAGGTACTGGTAACGTGCGCTGGAGAGCTGCTGTTTCGCGTTGTACAACGTGGTGGTCGCGTCGAGCACGTCAACAATCGTACGTGTACCCACGGAGTAACCGGCTTCCATCGCATCCAGGGAGCTCTGTGCAGACACCACGGCCTGTTTATAGGCGTTGATGCTGCTGATAGAGGCGTTCACGTTGTTGAAGGAAGAGCGAACGGTCTGCACCACGTTGCGGTGCGCGCTTTCCAGCTGCTCGCTCGCGCCAACAAAGTTGTACTGCGCCTGTTTCACCTGCGAGTTAACCTGACCCCCCTGGTACAGCGGCAGGGAGAAGCTCAGGCCCACTTTGTTCTGGCCCATATTGCTGTCGTCATACTGTGACGTATTGGTTTTAGAGCCGCTGTAGCTGGTATCAGAGACGCCGGTAGACGCGCTCAGGCTCAGGGTTGGCAGGTGACCGTCCTGCGCCTGACGAATTTGCTCGCGGGCCAGATCCTGGCTCAGACGCGCCTGCAGCAAGCTCAGGTTGCGGTTTTCCGCCTCTTTCAGCAGCGCGTTAACCGCCTGCGGTTTATCCGTCTTAAAGCTGTCCACGTTCAGAGAGGCCAGCTCAGGATAGTAATTGCCGGTGACCTGACGCAGCGCTTCCAGCGCGTTGTCGAGGTTGTTACGCGCGGTCACTTCGTTAGCCAGCACGGTGTCGTACTGTGAACGGGCGTTCTGTACGTCGGTGATCGCCACCAGACCCACGTTGAAGCGCTGGGTGGTTTGATCCAACTGACGGTAAATCGCCTGTTTCTGCGCTTCAGTGTAGGAGAGCGCGTCGATGGCGCTCAGCACGTTGAAATACGCGGTGGCCGTGTTCAGGATCAGCGTCTGCTGATCGGTCTGATAGGTGACGTCCTGAATACCCGCGCTCTTTTCCTGCAGGGTCAGGGCACGCCATTTGGACATATCAAACAGCGTCTGTGTTAATTGCAGTGAGGCGCTGGTAGCATTGGAGTTAACGCCGTTAGCGTCGCGGAAACCGTTGCTGTAGGTATAATCTGCACCTAAACCTAACTGCGGCAGCAGTGGGCTACGCGCTTCGTTAATCTTTTCAAACGCAGCATCACGATCGGCCGCTGATTTACGTAAATCAGGGTTGCCCAGACGTGCCTGCTGGTAGACCTGTAACAGGTTTTCCGCCTGGCTCATTGCACTGAAGCCCGTCAGGCTCAGGCCGATAAGGATGGGGAGCAATTTCTTCATTTGCATTCCTTGTTGTGAAGCAGTATTAGCGCTGATCTAATTAAAAAATAATTGCCGATTCTAACAGAATCATCCACACCAAAAGGTTGGCGTTACGTGCCATCTGGCGGTAATTTGCACCAATCTACCATATAGCCTTACAAACGGCAGCCAAACAGCCTTGAAATTCACAATTTCATCACCATTGCTACCAGGACTCGACTCATGCAAAAACCAGAAAAGTTGCCCGTGACATTCGCCAAAAACGATGTAGAAATTATTGCACGAGAAACGCTTTATAGCGGTTTTTTTTCAATGGATCTTTACCGTTTCAGGCATCGCCTGTTTAACGGTGAAATGAGCGGCGAAATCAGACGCGAAATTTTTGAGCGCGGGCATGCGGCTGTCTTGCTACCCTTTGACCCAGTGCGTGACGAAGTTGTGCTGGTGGAGCAGATCCGCATCGCCGCGTATGACGTCAGTGAGAGCCCGTGGCTGCTGGAGATGGTGGCCGGGATGATCGAAGAGGGCGAGACGGTTGAAGACGTCGCCCGCCGCGAGGCGCTGGAAGAGGCCGGGCTGGTGGTTGGTCGTACAAAACCGGTGTTGAGTTATCTGGCGAGCCCGGGGGGCACCAGCGAGCGCTTGTCCATCATGGTGGGCGAAGTGGACGCCACGACGGCGGAAGGGATCCACGGTCTGGCTGATGAAAACGAAGATATTCGGGTTCATGTGGTGAGCCGGGAACAGGCTTATCAGTGGGTAGAAGAGGGGAAAATCGACAACGCAGCGTCTGTCATTGCCCTGCAATGGCTGCAACTGCATTATCAGACATTACGAAACGAGTGGAAAAAATGAAGCGCTATACACCTGACTTCCCAGAAATGATGCGCCTGTGCGAAACCAATTTCGCACAATTGCGCCGCCTGCTGCCGAGAAATGACGCACCCGGCGAAACGGTAAGCTATCAGGTGAGCAATGCGCAGTATCGGTTAACGATAACAGAATCAACGCGCTACACTACGCTGGTCGAAATTGAACAAACGGCGCCCAGCATTAGCTACTGGAGCCTGCCGTCAATGACGGTGCGCCTCTATCATGATGCGATGGTCGCTGAAGTGTGTTCGAGTCAGCAGATCTTTCGCTTCAAGGCGCGGTATGATTACCCGAATAAAAAGTTGCATCAACGCGACGAAAAGCATCAAATTAACCAGTTTTTAGCCGACTGGCTAAGATATTGTTTAGCACATGGAGCAATGGCGATTCCGGTTTGTTAGCGTCATAAACCTACCTAAGGACACCATTTGGAAAGCCTGTTGAACCTGACTGTTGCTGGTGGGGCGCCAGTCAGGATATTACAAATCACCGATACCCACCTTTTTGCCGAAAAGCATGAGACGCTGCTCGGGGTGAATACCTGGGAGAGCTATCAGGCAGTACTTAGCGCCATTCACGCTGAACATCGCGACTGCGATCTGATAGTTGCAACAGGCGATCTGGCGCAGGACCAATCCTCCGCGGCCTACCAGCATTTTGCTGAAGGCATCGCGAGCTTTAGCGTGCCTTGCGTCTGGCTGCCGGGAAACCACGATTTCCAGCCCGCGATGTACAGCTCCCTTCAGGACGCGGGGATTTCTCCGGCGAAGTGTGTTTTTGCGGGTGAAAAGTGGCAGATCCTGCTGCTGGACAGCCAGGTATTTGGCGTCCCGCACGGTGAGTTAAGCGAGTTTCAACTCGACTGGCTGGAGACCAAACTGGCTGCCGAACCTGAACGTCATACCCTGCTGTTGCTGCATCATCATCCGCTCCCGGCGGGCTGCAGCTGGCTCGATCAACACAGCCTGCGTAACTCCGCCGCGCTGGATCGCGTGCTGACGAAGTTCCCCCGCGTGAAACATCTGCTGTGCGGACACATTCATCAGGAACAGGATCTCGACTGGAACGGGCGCCGCATGCTGGCGACGCCGTCGACCTGCGTGCAGTTTAAACCGCACTGTGCCAACTTTACGCTGGATACTATCGCGCCAGGCTGGCGCTGGCTGGAACTGCATACCGACGGCACGCTGACCACGGAAGTCTGCCGTCTGGCAGGCGCACAATTCCGACCAGATACCGCTTCAGAAGGCTATTGATGTCTACGCTCCTTTATCTGCACGGATTCAACAGCTCGCCGCGCTCCGCAAAAGCGACACAGTTTCGCCAGTGGCTGAGCGAGCATCACCCCCATGTTGAGATGATTATCCCGCAGCTGCCGCCTTATCCGGCGGAGGCGGCGGAAATGCTCGAATCCATCGTGCTTGAACACGGCGGTGAATCGTTTGGTGTGGTCGGCTCATCGCTGGGCGGGTACTACGCCACCTGGCTCTCGCAATGCTTTATGCTGCCGGCCGTTGTGGTGAATCCGGCGGTACGGCCATTTGAGCTGCTGAGGGACTTTCTTGGTGAAAACGAGAACCCCTACACCGGGCAGCAATATGTGCTAGAGTCACGCCATATTTACGATCTCAAAGTTATGCAGGTCGACCCGCTTGAAGCGCCTGATCTCATCTGGCTGCTGCAACAGACGGGTGATGAAGTGCTGGATTACCGCCAGGCAGTGGCGTATTACGCATCCTGCCGCCAGACTATAGAAGAAGGCGGAAACCATGCTTTCACGGGCTTTGAGAATCATTTCACCCAGATTGTCGATTTTCTTGGACTGCACAGCCACTGACAATCAATGCGAATTGCTAGTTTAAATCATGACGCAAACCTATAACGCTGATGCCATTGAGGTCCTCACCGGGCTTGAGCCGGTTCGCCGCCGCCCGGGGATGTACACCGATACAACGCGCCCAAACCACCTGGGCCAGGAAGTTATTGATAACAGTGTGGACGAAGCGCTGGCGGGCCATGCCAAACGCGTTGACGTCATCCTGCATGCCGATCAGTCGCTGGAAGTTATCGACGACGGGCGCGGCATGCCGGTGGACATCCACCCGGAAGAGGGCGTGCCTGCCGTTGAGCTGATCCTGTGTCGTCTGCACGCGGGCGGTAAGTTCTCCAACAAAAACTACCAGTTCTCCGGCGGTTTGCACGGCGTGGGGATCTCCGTGGTTAACGCCCTGTCCAAACGGGTGGAAGTGAACGTCCGTCGCGACGGTCAGGTCTATAACATCGCGTTTGAAAACGGCGAAAAGGTGCAGGATTTGCAGGTTGTCGGCACGTGCGGCAAACGCAACACCGGTACCAGCGTCCACTTCTGGCCAGACGAAAGCTTCTTCGACAGCCCGCGTTTTTCCGTTTCTCGCCTGACGCACCTGCTGAAAGCGAAAGCGGTGCTGTGTCCGGGCGTAGAAATCACCTTTACCGATCACGTCAACAACACCGAGCAGACCTGGTGCTACGCCGATGGTCTTAATGACTATCTGTGCGAAGCGGTAAACGGCCTGCCGACGCTGCCGGAAAAACCGTTCGTCGGTAACTTTAGCGGTGACACCGAAGCGGTGGACTGGGCGCTGCTGTGGCTGCCGGAAGGCGGCGAGCTGCTGACGGAAAGCTACGTCAACCTGATTCCAACCATGCTTGGCGGTACGCACGTCAACGGCCTGCGTCAGGGCCTGCTGGATGCGATGCGCGAGTTCTGCGAATACCGCAACATTCTGCCGCGCGGCGTGAAGCTGTCGGCGGAAGATATCTGGGATCGCTGTGCCTACGTGCTCTCCGTGAAGATGCAGGATCCGCAGTTTGCCGGCCAGACCAAAGAGCGTCTGTCGTCACGTCAGTGTGCGGCGTTCGTCTCCGGCGTGGTGAAAGATGCCTTTACCCTGTGGCTGAACCAGAACGTTCAGGCGGCAGAGATGCTGGCTGAAATGGCGATTTCCAGCGCCCAGCGCCGTCTGCGTGCGGCGAAGAAAGTGGTACGTAAAAAGCTGACCAGCGGCCCTGCGCTGCCGGGCAAGCTGGCGGACTGTACCGCACAGGACCTCAACCGTACCGAGCTGTTCCTCGTGGAAGGGGACTCGGCGGGCGGGTCGGCCAAACAGGCGCGCGATCGTGAATATCAGGCGATCATGCCGCTTAAGGGTAAGATCCTGAACACCTGGGAAGTCTCTTCAGATGAAGTGCTGGCTTCGCAGGAAGTGCATGATATTTCCGTAGCGATCGGTATCGATCCTGACAGCGACGATCTGAGCCAGCTGCGTTACGGCAAGATCTGTATCCTCGCGGATGCGGACTCCGATGGTCTGCACATTGCCACGCTGCTGTGCGCGCTGTTCGTGAAGCACTTCCGCACGCTGGTGAAAAACGGTCACGTCCACGTGGCGCTGCCGCCGCTGTACCGTATCGACCTCGGCAAAGAGGTTTATTACGCACTGACGGAAGAAGAGAAGGCGGGCGTGCTGGAACAGCTGAAGCGTAAGAAGGGCAAGCCTAACGTCCAGCGCTTTAAAGGGCTGGGTGAGATGAACCCAATGCAGCTGCGTGAAACGACGCTGGATCCGAATACGCGCCGTCTGGTGCAGCTGACCATCAGCGACGAAGACGAACAGCAAACGAATGCCATGATGGATATGCTCCTTGCCAAGAAACGTTCGGAAGACCGACGTAACTGGCTGCAGGAGAAGGGTGATATGGCGGATATTGAGGCCTGATGCCCTAACCCTAACCCTCTACCACAGGGAGAGGGAATGGATCGTAGGCCCGGTAAGCGTGAGCGCCACCGGGCTTTTTTACATCAAAACTCCATCTTCACCGTAAACTGCACTTCACGCGGATCGCCGATTTGGTTGCCCAGATTATTGGTCGCGATAGATGACGTGTAGTAGGTCTTATCAAACAGGTTCTTCACGTTGACCTGCAGCGTCACCGGATACTGCAGCTTCATCTTATACGCCGCAAACGCATCCGCCACGAAATAGCCCGGCAGATAATAATCCGCACCGTTGGTCGCTGAGCGACGGCTCACGCCATGCCCGCCGCCGCCGAGGGTCAGCGTATTCCCGGCAAACGCATTATGAATATCGTAGGTCAGGAACAGAGAACCGGTATGGCGCGGCACGTTTGGCAGCGGTTTACCCGCATAGTCCGGGTCTTCCAGCACTTTCGCGTCGGTATAGCCGTAGCTGGCGATAATGTTGGTGTTCTCCGTCAGCGACCCGGCGAGATCCACCTCTACGCCCTGAGAACGCACGCGGCCCGCGGTTTTGGCGATGGTTTCGCCCCCGATGCTTTCGGTATACAGCACGTTGCGTTTGTGAATATCAAACAGCGCGATGTTGGCAGTAACCCCGTCGAACAGGTCGAACTTTGCGCCCACTTCGTAGGCATTCGACGTTTCCGGCGGCAGGTCGCCAATATAGCTCGCAATGGACGACTGCGGCATAAACGTCTGGGAGTAGTTAGCAAACAGCGAAACGGACGGCGTGAGTTTGTAAACCAGCCCCAGCTTTGGCGTCCACTGTTCGTCGCGACTGTCGGTGTTAACGTTGAAAGGACGGCCTTTACCGGCGTACTGGGTGTAATACTGATAGCGCATCCCGGCGACGGCGATCCATTTATCGGTCAGGTACAGGGCATCCTGCGCGTAGGCAGAGTAACTCTCCTGCTTCAGCGTCTGGTCGCTGTCAGCGGCGGAGACGGTTGTACACTTGTCGAGTTTGCCGTAAACCGGATGGTAAATATTGAAACCTTTGACGTTCTTACAGCGCATCATGTCCGTACGCAGCAGATCGTAATTTTCATACGACACGCCGGTCAGGATCTCATTGTAAAAGCCCGCGATATCCACGTTGCCCTGCAAATCCGCGCGGGTGCTGTGCATGCGCTGGGTTGAGCCCTGGGTCGCATCCACGCGACGGGTCAGGTTACCGGTTTTGGCATCGTAGGCCATTACGCGGGCCTGGTTATCGCTGTATTTATCCTGGCTGTAGCTGTAGTCGAACTTCGCGGTCCACTGGCTATTAAGGCGGTATTCCGCGTTAAGCTGAGCGAGATCGGACTGCCCGTCAGTGATGTTAAACGGCTCGTCAAAACGGGTATTGCGATCGACGTTCACCGGCTGTTTGGTGTTGAGGTCGAAGATCGTGCCGCGATCGAACGGCGTTTTATAGTCGCGGTGGGAATAGAGCACGGTCACCGTGGCATCATCGCCAAACCAGGTCAGGGAGGGGGCGATAAAGGTGCTGCGTTCGTTACCGAAATTGCGCCAGTAGTCCTCGTCCTGGTACTCCCCCGTCAGGCGGTACGCCAGACGGGTCCCGTCAATCGGGCCGGTCACGTCAACCTGTCCGGTGCCGCCGCCAAAGCTGGAGGAGGTGGCAGAAATTGCGCCGCCGAAGGTTTTCTCCGGGCGTTTAGTGACGACATTAATCAGGCCGCCCGGATCGAGAATGCCATAAAGCGTTGAGGCCGGGCCTTTCAGCACCTCCACGCGTTCGGTAGCGGCGTTGAAGCTACGTGGCAGGACGGTACGCAGACCGTTGGTCATGATCGAGCCGTCACGGTTCGCGCCAAATCCACGGCGCACAAAGGCATCCTGCGTACCGCCCAGGGTGTTGGTCTGAACCACGTTGCTGACGTTATACAGCGCTTCATCGAGCGTGGTAGCGTGCTGATCCGCAAGCACTTTATCGCTGACGGTATTCACCACCTGCGGGATATCCAGCATGGGCATGGTGGTCAGCGTCGCGGTGGAGGTGTTCAGCGGCTGGTAGCCGTTGGTGGCCTCCGCCACGGCAGTGGGATCGGCGATAACGGTAAGCGTTTCGCCATCTTTAGCCGTATTAGCGTCTGCGGCCTGTACCAGCGGTGCGATAAACAGCAGAGAAAAGAGCGCGCGCCCTTTTACCCCAGAGAGTGAAGGTGTGAACGTAGCCATTACATCTGTTATCCCGAAATATCCGTGAATCACCTTCACGGAAGAATGTGTGAGTCATTGCCCTTAATGGTCTGCTCGTTAGCCAGAACCGGCATCGAACATGTAATTGAGAATCATTCAATCATGCAGGCATGTAGTAGTAAATGAAAAAAGGTAAAAATTGGCTACACAGGCGAAACGTGACGGAAATACAAAAGGTTAACCATTTAATTGATTGAAAAATAGATACTTATTTGTGTTTTGTGTCGCGTGTAAATGCCCCGTTACCCCTGGTTTTTTAAGGGTATTTCTTCACTTGACTACTACATGACGCGGCGGCAAACTCTCAAAAGAGAATGATTTTTATTTATATTTATTGCTGTTTTTCATTACGTTGGCATTCACGTGGCTCACAACACCCAAAAACCGGGACTGGTTCTGGAGAATCTTTCTGCCGGTTACCAGAAAAAAATCATCGTTGATGATATCTCCCTTACGATCCCGCAGCAGAAAATAACCGTTCTGGTGGGCGCGAACGGCTGCGGAAAATCGACGCTGCTGAGTACGATTGCGCGCTTACTCCAGCCGCTGGGCGGCGCGGCCGTTCTCGACGGCAAGGCAATCCACGCGCAGCCGACGAAAGCGGTCGCCCGCCAGCTTGGCATCCTGCCGCAGTCGCCGCTGCTGCCGGAAGGGTTAACCGTTTTCGAGCTGGTCTCGCGCGGGCGTTTCCCGTGGCAGAATTTTATGCGCCAGTGGAGCGACGAAGACGAGCGGGCGGTGGAAGAGGCGCTGCGCCTGACCGGCACGGCGGAGTTTGCCCATATGCCCGTCGAAAGCCTGTCCGGCGGCCAGCGCCAGCGCTGCTGGATCGCCATGGCGCTGGCGCAGCAGACGCCGTATATCCTGCTGGATGAACCGACAACCTTCCTCGATCTCCGTTACCAGGTGGAGATCCTGGAGCTGCTGCATACGCTGACGCGCGCGCATGGACGTACCGTGGTTGTGGTGCTGCACGACCTTAACTTCGCCGTGAATTATGGTGATTCACTGGTCTTTTTACGCCAGGGAAAAGTGGAGGGCGTGTTACATGAGGGCGACGTCTGCACGCCGGCGTTGATTAAAGCGGTATTTGATGTCGACGTGCATATGTCCATCAATCCGCTGACCGGCAAACCGTTCTTTATGCCGTTCCGCCAGGTCACGGAACAGCCATGATGCGCACCTCTCTGGCTTTCCTGCTTTTCACCTTGCTGCTGGCGATGGGCGCGATTGCGCATCTGGGTATCGGTGCGCGCTTTATCGCCCCGAAGACGGTGGTGGAGGCCTTCTTCCATTTCGACCCGCGCAATTTCGACCATAACATCATTATCAAACTGCGGCTGCTGCGTCTCTGCGGCGCGATGGTGACAGGTGCTGCCCTCGGCGTCGCGGGCGTGCTGCTGCAATCCGTGATCCGCAACCCGCTTGGCGAACCGCATATTCTGGGGCTCAATGCCGGGGCGGCACTGGCGGTGGTACTGACGAGCGCGCTTGGGCTAACGCTGCCGTTTGGACGCCCGCTGATTGCCGCCGCTGGCGCCGCTGCGCTGTTTCTGCTGGTGCTGATGTTCTCCTCGTCCGGCCGCGCCGGACTCACGCCGATGAAGGTGACCCTGTGCGGCGTGGCGATGTCGGCGTTTGCCGCGTCGATTACCGCCACGGTGCTCATACTGGATGAACAGACGCTGCTCGCCATGCGGACCTGGCTGGCGGGAGATTTAGCAGGGCTTAGCGGTGAAACGATCGCCGCTGCCCTGTGGGTGGCGGCCATGGGGTTTGTGCTGGCGCTCGGGTTATCGCCCTCGCTCAATATGCTGGCGATGGGCGACAGGATGGCGCAGGGGCTGGGCGTGTCGCTGCTGAAAACCCGCCTGCTCGCTCTGCTTTCTATCGCGCTGCTCTGCGGGGCGGCGGTCTCCCTCGCCGGGCCGATTGGCTTTATCGGCCTTGTGGTGCCGCAGCTCATTCGCCGTGTGGTGTCGGTCGATCTGCGCGTGATGGTGCCGCTCTCTGCCTTGTGCGGGGCACTGGTTCTGCTGCTGGCGGACATTGCTGCCCGCACGCTGTTTACGCCCTGGGAGCTGGCAACCGGCATCATGACTGCCCTGGTCGGCGCGCCCATCTTTATCTTCATGGCTGCAAGGATGTTCAAATGAACCGGGCTGGATTGCGTGCGTTACGCGTGGGGGCTTTCTCGGCGCTGGTTCGTCCAAAAGCGCTGGCGTGCCTGGCCGTCCTGACGCTGGCGGCCTGCTTGCTAACCGCTTTTGGCCTGACGCACGGCTCGCTTCCCGTCCCCGCATCCGCCATTGGGCGGGCGCTGTTTTATCCCGAAAGCCTGACCCCAGAGACGCACTATATCGTGATGGATATCCGTCTGCCGCGCCTGCTGATGGCGGTACTGTGCGGCGCGATGCTCGGCATGGCTGGCGCGGCAATGCAGTCCATTACCCGCAATGGCCTGGCGGACCCGGGGCTTATCGGCGTGAAAGAGGGTTGTAGCGCGGCGGTACTGCTGCTGATTTTTCAGTTTCCGGCGCTGGGACTAGGCTGGCGGCCGCTGGTCGGCATAGCCGGAGGCCTACTCACTGCGCTGCTGGTGGTGGCCCTGGCGCGTGATATTTCGCGTCCACGATTCATTCTGATCGGCATCGGCGTTTCATGGGCCTTCGCCGCGGCAATGGGCGTCTTTATGACCACGGCGGACGTGCGCGACGTGCAGACGGCGATGCTATGGCTGGCGGGAAGCCTGCACGCGGCAAACTGGACGCTGGTCAGCATTGCGACGGCCTGGTCGCTTCCGGCATTTGCGCTGCTGTTATTAACCGCCCGCGCTGCCGACGTGGCGCTGCTCGGCAACCACTCGGCGGCGGGGCTGGGGGTGCGCACGAACCGACTGGCGCTGCTGCGCGTTCTCGCCCCGGTGGTACTGACGGCGGCCTGCGTCTCCTGCGTGGGCAGTATTGGTTTTGTCGGGCTTATTGCGCCACATATGGCGCGCCTGCTGCTGCGCGGCGGGCAAAGCGCGCTCCTGACGGGAAGCGCGGTGCTGGGCGCGCTGCTGGTGCTGCTGGCGGATAACGTCGGTCGGCTGGCATTCCTCCCGCTGCAGCTGCCTGCGGGCATTGTGATTTCACTGATTGGTGGACCCTTTTTCCTGCTGCTGCTCTGGCAGCGTCGGGACAGATTTTAGGAGACTATGATGCGCGTACTGTTTGCGATGCTGTTGCTGGTGGGCTTTGCGGTGGGTGCGGCCGAGCCGACCCAGACGTTTACGGACGATCTGAACCGGAAAGTGGTGGTACCGGTACATCCGAAACGGATCGTCTCGTTACACGATCTGGATATCACCATTCCACTGATTGAGCTTGGCGTACCGCCCGTGGCGAGCCATGGCCGCACGCGACCGGACGGTAGCCACTTTCTGCGGTCCAGCGGCATGTTGACCGGCGTCGACTTCGATAATTCCGACATCAAATTTATCGGCACTGCCGATATCGACATTGAGGCCATCGCCGCGGCAAAACCGGACCTGATCATTACCGAGCCGACCCGCAACACGCCGGTGGAGCAGCTGGAAAAAATAGCCCCGACGGTGAGTATCGATCATCTCGACGGCGGCGCGCCGGAGATCTACCGCAAACTGGCGCAGCTGACGGGCACGCAGGCGCGGCTCAAGGTTCTTGAACGCCGCTATCAGGAACAAATCAAGGCGCTGAAGGCGACTATCGACACACGCAAAATCACCGTGTCGGTGATTCAGGCTAATCAGGGGAAAATCAACGCCATGCACAGCTACCATTCGCTGGGGCGCGTCCTGCGTGATGCCGGGTTTACCTTCCCGCCGCTGATTGAGTCCATCCCGGAGGGCGGGCGGATTGACGTCAGTGCTGAACGGCTGCCGGAGCTGGATGCTGATTTCGTTTTCGCTACCTGGCGCGGGGATACGGGCGGCAAACCGCAGGATGAGCTGGCAGCGATGGATGCGGTCATGCCCGGCTGGTGTCAGTTCCTGAATGCCTGCCGAACCGGCCACTACGTACTGATCTCGCGCGAAGAGGCCATCTCGAACTCGTTCGCCTCGTTAGGGCTCATGGCCGCGCAGGTGCAGTCGCAGATTGCCGGACGTCCTTTGCCGGAGGCGTCACGATGAGCCGAAAAGTCGATGTTTTCGGCGACCGCCTCCGCTCGCGGGCGCACCAGCTTACGCCGCGGCTGCTGCTGGTGGCGCGCTATATCAATGAAAATCGTGAAGCGGTGATGGAACAGACGGCGATGGAGATTGCGACGCTGCTTAAAACGTCGGATGCTACCGTCGTCCGCGCCATCCAGGCACTCGGTTTTGGTGGATTGCGCGATCTCAAGCAGACGCTGGAGCAGTGGTTTGGTCCGGTGGTGACCTCCAGCGAAAAGATCTCCACCACGGTGAATACGCTTACCAGCGACGTCAATGCGAGCATTGATTTCGTGCTGGAGGGGCACCAGCATACCTGTAACGTCTTGTCTGAACCCCACAACCGCCTCGCGATGGCGCAGGCGGTCTCACTGCTGGCTCAGGCGAGGCAGGTTGCCCTATTTGGTATTGGCGCGTCCGGGATTCTGGCCGAATACACTGCCAGATTGTTCAGCCGGATGGGACTCCCCGCCATGCCGCTCAACCGTACCGGGATAGGGCTTGCGGAACAGTTGATTGGGCTCCAGCGCGGCGATGTGCTGATCATGATGGCGCAAAAATCTGCGCATCGGGAAGGACAAACCACGCTGCGCGAGGCGAAACGCCTGGGGATCCCCACCGTTTTGCTGACCAATGCCACCGACTCACAATTCAGTAAAGAGGCCAGCGTGGTTATCCACGTCCCGCGTGGCGGAGAGAAGGGTAAAATCCCGCTTCATGGCACGGTGCTGCTGTGTCTGGAGATGATTGTTTTATCCGTTGCCTCCACCGAGCCGCAGCGCACTATTAAGTCGATGAAGCGTATCAATGAGTTGCATCGTGGGTTAAAGCCGGGGAAGAAAAGCGGTTAAAAACAGTCGGGGGTAACCCCGACTCGTTGATCACGCTTTAGGAATACGCAGCGTCTGGCCCGGGTAGATTTTATCCGGGCTGGAGAGCATAGGGCGATTGGCCTCGAAAATCTTGTTGTACTGGTTGGCATCGCCGTACACGGTTTTGGAGATAGCGCTCAGGGTATCGCCGGATTTTACCGTGTAGTAGGTAGCTTCATCTTTGGCATCGGTCGCGGTGATATTGTTCTCCACCTCGCTGACGCCCGCGATGTTCCCGACGGCGACCTGGATTTTCTCTTTCTGCTCCTGGGTCAGCCCGTCGCCCGTTACGCTGGCTTTGCCGTCGGTAACGTTAACCTGGACTTTGTCTGAACCGGGAATGTTGAGTTTCTTGAGGTGCTCGGTGATTTTGTCGCCCTGGCCTTTATGATCGGTCAGGTTATCCCACAGCTTTTCGCCTGCTTCTTTTACGAAGTTAAAAAGACCCATTCCATCCTCCTGTTAATCATGAAGTCAGAATAAGCATAGCAGTTGAGGTTTAAGGTGCTAAAAAAGCCCGGTGGCGCTAACGCTTACCGGGCCTACGGTTCAGGTTTTGTAGGCCGGGTACACGCAGTGCCACCCGGCAAATTCCACGAACTTAAACCCCTTGCTCCAGAATACGGATGTGGGTCTCCAGCACGTCACCTTTCACCGCATCGCTCCACGCTTTCATATGTGCGGTCTGCAAATGCGCTTCAAGATGGGCGACGGTTTCCCACTGCTCAACCATGATAATGGAGTCTGGCGCGGTGGCCTGGAAGCTTGCGTCAGTAGCGGCGTCAACCATCGGCGCGTAGCCGTGGCAGCCTTCTTCTTTCAGTACGGTTGGGATAATTTTCGCGAACTGATCCAGCACCGCCTGACGGTGATGTTGACCTGGACGAGTACGGATTTCTGCGATTACTGTAAGCATGGTTACTACTCCTTTAATTCCAGGCTACCAGTTAAGCAAAAATTTTCGCGAGATGCTTGCGATATTCTGCGATATAGCTCGGGACGTCCGGCATTTTAATCACGTCGTTGACGATAAAGGTCGGCAGCGGATCCATCCCCAGGAACTGGTTCGCCTTGTGGAACGGCAGATACGCACCGTCGACGCCCACGCCTTCAAAGAACTGATCTTTTTCGGTGAAGGCTTCCAGAGGAGCGTTCCAGGTCAGGGAAAGCATATATTTTTTGCCCTGAATCAGACCGCCGGAACCGTATTTTTTCGACGCGTCTGAACGGGTGCGGCCGTCGCTGGCATAAAGTGAACCGTGACCTTCGGTGAAGACGTCGTCCATGTACTTTTTCACCGTCCACGGTGCGCCCATCCACCAGCCCGGCATCTGCCAAATCACTACGTCGGCCCACAGGAAGTTCTGCACTTCCGCCTTCACGTCATACTCGCTGTCCGCACGCACGACCTTAACATCATGCCCGGCGTCGCGCAGGAAACCATCCGCGACCTCGGTCAGGGTGTCATTCAGTTGGCCTTTAGAGTGCGCAAATTCTTTTGCGCCGTTGATAATCAAAATGTTGCTCATTATTTGTCCTCGTGACTGAGAGTATGCCGGGTATTCTACGCGCGAGGACGGAGCGGAAAAATGAGCAAAATGTGCAAAGTCTTTTGCGTTAAATGCAATAATCTTTTACCAACTGACGTTCACTTCGAAGCCGCCTTCAGGGGCGTTGCCCAGCGCGACGTGCATCCCGTGCAGGGCGGCGATGCGTTTCACAATGGATAACCCCAGCCCGCTTCCGGTGGCATCCTGACCTGGCGGACGGTAAAACCGCTCGCCGAGACGCGTCAGCGCATCGAGGGAAATACCCGGGCCGTTGTCGCGCACGGTAAAGCGACGCGCATCCAGCGTCACATCCACCACGCTGCCGCGCGGACTGTAACGGGTGGCGTTATCCAGCAGGTTACGTACCAGCAGGCTCAGGAGCAGTTGCTGACCCGTGCGCGTCACCTCTGGCGCGTTAATGTTCAGACGAATATCAATGCCCGCCTGCTGCGCCGGAGGGTAGATATCCATTACCGCGGACTGCAGCAAATCGGCCATCGCTATCTGTTCTACACCGTCCAGGCTGTCCAGCGAGTCCAGACGCGACAGCGTGAGGAGCTGATCCACCAGGCGGGACGCGCGATCGATGCCCGCGTGCAGTTGCGTCAGCGCTTTTTCCTGCGCCTGCGGATCGTCCTGAGAGAGCTGCGCCACGTCGGTTTGCACCTTCAGCGCCGCCAGCGGGCTGCGTAATTCATGGGCGGCATCGGAGGTAAAACGGCGCTCGCGGGTCATCATCTCCTGGGTACGCGCAAAGAGATGATTCAGCGAGTCGAGCAGGGGGCGCACTTCCGCCGGTACGCCCTGGATGGGCAGGGCATCGGTGGCATCCGGCGAGCGCGCGCGCAGGGTCTGTGCCAGCTTTTTCAGCGGTTTCAGTTCCCGACTCAGCAGGACAATAAGCAACAGCAGCATTACCGGCAGCGCCACCAGCCAAGGCGTCAGCTGTGAGCTGACGACGTCGAGCGCCATATCCTGCCGGTACTCCCACTCCTGGCCGACCACCACGCGGTATTTCCCGTCTGGCGAGGTCAGCCATAAAAAGCGCCATTCGTCGTTATCGTCCTGAAGCCGTCCGTCGTCAAAGCCGTCACGGCGATAGTGATACGGGATATCGCGGCCGTTTTCGCCGTCGTTCAGGATCATCGTGCCGTCTGAAGCGTAAATCGCAAAGGCCAGCGCGTCGTCGTCAAGATGCCCGTGTTTGGCTTTTTTCGGCACCTCTCGCATGCGCGCTGGCGCATGAAGCTCGTCCAGTTCCATCGTCAGCAGTCGTTTGGCAAACAGCATCTGCTGCGTATCGAACAGCTTATCCAGCTTGTGGGTGGTCTGCTGCCAGGCCACCAGGCTGGCGGCAAACCATGCCGTCAGAGAGAGGACTAAAAACAGCAGCGTCAGGCGCAGCTTCAGGCTCAATTTCATGCGTCACCCAGGGTATAACCGATGCCGTGTACGGTGCGGATAAAGTCGCTTCCAAGCTTGCGGCGTAAATGATGAACATGGACTTCGACGGCGTTGCTGGAGACGTCATCGTCCCAGGTATAGAGTTTTTCCTCGATCAGCTTGCGCGGCAGTACCCGGCCTGCGTTACGCATTAACAGCTCCAGCAGCGCGAACTCTTTAGGCTTAAGCGTTAACGTTTCGCCATCCAGCGTGGCGATAAGGCTCGCTGGATCGAGCGTGACCTTGCCGTGGCGCAGTTCGCTGCGCGTCTGGCCGTGGCTGCGGCGCACCAGCGCTTCAAGGCGGGCAGCCACTTCGATCAGGGCGAAAGGCTTACAGAGATAATCGTCCGCCCCGAGGCGCAGCCCTTCAACACGCTGGTTCAGCGCATCCCGCGCCGTCAGGATCAGTACCGGCTCGCTGTGTCCGCCTTCACGCCAGGCGCGCAGAATGTCCAGACCGTCAATTTCCGGCAGCGTCAGGTCCAGCACCACGGCATCATAGGGCGCGGAAGCGAGCGCGGCCTGCCCGGTTTTCCCCTCGGTAAACCAGTCCACGCTAAAGCCCAGTTTGCTTAAGCCCGCTTTGATGCCATCGCCGATGAGCTTGTCATCTTCTACCAGTAAAATGCGCATGTTCCCTCCTTGATGCCGCCAGTAAACCCTCTCTAAGCGGCTGGTGTACAGTAAAAATAAATAAATTTTCCCCTTAAGAAGTTGTTAAGGATTACCCTGTTTAATGGACTGCGAAACGACATTAAAGGGAGAGATTACGATGAAAAAATTCGCTGCAATTGCTGCCATCATGATGATGACCACCGCGCCGGTCTTTGCTGCTCAGGGCGGTTTTAGTGGCCCATCCGCCACGCCGGCCCAGACGCAAACTCAGCAGGGCGGTTTTGTCGATAACAACGCCAACCTCACCACCGCGGCTAAAGTGAAAGATCTGAAGGACGATGCCTGGGTGAAGCTGCGCGGGAACATTACCGAGCGCCTGTCCGATGACCGCTACACCTTCCGCGATGAGTCCGGTACGGTGGTGGTCGAAATTGACCACAAGCGCTGGAACGGCGTGACCGTGACCCCGCAGGATAAAGTGGAGCTGCAGGGTAAAGTCGATAAAGACTGGAACGAGTTTGAAATCGATGTGAAGCAGGTTATCAAGCTGAACAAATAACCCGAAAAGGGCCGCTCACCCGGCCCTTTTTCTTTGTGACTCAACTCGTCAGATAGGGTAGTATCTGCGGCAATATTGCCTGAAACCCATCGGTTTCTGAGTTGAGGAATCACACGTAATGAGCGATATGGCAGAGCGCCTCGCGCTACATGAATTCACGGAAAACGCCTACCTGAACTACTCCATGTACGTCATCATGGACAGGGCGTTGCCGTTTATCGGGGATGGCCTGAAGCCGGTTCAGCGCCGCATCGTCTATGCGATGTCCGAACTGGGGCTGAACGCCACCGCCAAGTTCAAGAAATCCGCCCGTACCGTCGGTGACGTGCTGGGTAAATACCATCCGCACGGCGACAGCGCCTGTTATGAAGCGATGGTCCTGATGGCGCAGCCGTTCTCTTACCGCTATCCGCTGGTGGATGGTCAGGGGAACTGGGGGGCACCGGACGATCCGAAATCCTTCGCGGCGATGCGTTATACCGAATCTCGTCTCTCTAAATATGCCGAAGTGCTGCTGGGCGAGCTGGGTCAGGGAACCGTTGACTGGGTGCCAAACTTCGACGGTACGATGCAGGAGCCGAAGATGCTGCCTGCGCGTCTGCCAAACATCCTGCTGAACGGTACCACCGGTATTGCGGTCGGTATGGCGACAGATATTCCGCCCCACAACCTGCGTGAAGTGGCGAAAGCCGCTATCACCCTGATTGAGCAGCCTAAAACGTCGCTCGACGAGCTGCTGGATATCGTTCAGGGGCCGGATTATCCGACTGAAGCGGAAATCATCACCTCGCGTGCGGAAATCCGCAAAATTTACCAGAACGGTCGCGGCTCCGTGCGCATGCGCGCGGTGTGGAATAAAGAAGACGGCGCTGTGGTGATCACCGCGCTGCCGCACCAGGTTTCCGGCGCGAAAGTGCTGGAGCAGATCGCCTCCCAGATGCGCAATAAAAAGCTGCCGATGGTGGACGACCTGCGCGACGAATCTGACCACGAGAACCCGACCCGTCTGGTGATCGTGCCGCGCTCCAACCGCGTGGACATGGAGCAGGTGATGAACCACCTGTTTGCCACCACCGATCTGGAAAAAAGCTACCGCATCAACCTGAACATGATCGGTCTTGACGGACGCCCGGCGGTGAAAAACCTGCTGGAGATCCTCTCCGAATGGCTAACGTTCCGTCGCGATACGGTCCGCCGTCGTCTTAACCATCGCCTGGAGAAAGTGCTGAAGCGCCTGCATATCCTCGAAGGTTTGCTGGTGGCGTTCCTCAATATCGACGAAGTCATTGAGATCATCCGTACCGAGGACGAGCCGAAGCCGGCCCTGATGTCGCGCTTTGGCATCAGCGAGACGCAGGCGGAAGCGATCCTCGAACTGAAACTGCGCCATCTCGCCAAACTGGAAGAGATGAAGATCCGCGGTGAACAGAACGAGCTGGAAAAAGAGCGCGATCAGCTGCAGGCGATCCTCGCGTCCGAGCGCAAGATGAATAACCTGCTGAAGAAAGAGCTGCAGGCGGATGCTGATGCCTTCGGCGACGATCGTCGTTCTCCGCTGCACGAGCGCGAAGAAGCGAAGGCAATGAACGAGCATGACATGCAGCCTTCCGAGCCGGTGACCATTGTGCTGTCGCAAAGCGGCTGGGTGCGCAGCGCCAAAGGCCATGATATCGACGCGCCGGGTCTCAGCTACAAAGCCGGAGACAGCTTTAAAGCGGCGGTGAAAGGCAAGAGTAACCAGCCGGTGGCGTTTATCGACTCCACTGGTCGCAGCTACGCCATCGACCCTATCACGCTGCCTTCCGCGCGCGGCCAGGGCGAACCGCTTACCGGTAAGCTGACGCTGCCGCCGGGGGCGACGGTTGATCATATGTTGATGGAGGCCGATGACCAGAAGCTGCTGATGGCGTCTGACGCGGGTTATGGCTTTATCTGTACCTTTAACGATCTTGTGTCGCGTAACCGTGCCGGTAAAGCGCTGATTAGCCTGCCGGACAACGCTCGCGTGATGACGCCGCTGGTGATCGAGAACGAAAGCGATATGCTGCTGGCGATCACCTCCGCCGGACGCATGCTGATGTTCCCGGTCAGCGACCTGCCGGAGCTGTCGAAAGGGAAGGGCAACAAGATCATCAACATCCCGTCGGCGGAAGCCGCGAAAGGTGAAGATGGTCTGGCGCACCTCTTCCTGCTGCCGCCGCAGAGCACGCTGACCATTCATGTTGGCAAGCGTAAGATCAAACTGCGTCCGGAAGAGCTGCAGAAAGTGGTGGGTGAACGCGGTCGTCGCGGTTCGCTGATGCGCGGCCTGCAGCGTATCGACCGTGTGGAGATAGATTCACCGGCGCGCAGCAGCGCGGGTGACAGCGAAGAGTAGTCTCGTGATATCCCCCTCCGTCCGGAGGGGGAAGTTCAATAAAATTTCCCGTAAAATCGTTGTTAATTCGTGCGTTGCGATTAACAATACGCGCTCGTAATAAAGTCCTTACCTGGCCACAGGTGAAGTATAATTGTCAGCTGTTGGGGCTTCAGAGGTCGCTATGCTATATATTGTTCGTCTTATTCTTACCGTTATCTACTGTATTCTGGTCTGTGTTTTCGGCTCAATTTATTGCCTGTTCAGCCCGCGCAATCCTAAGCACGTTGCCACCTTCGGCCATATGTTCGGCCGCCTTGCACCGTTGTTTGGTCTGAAGGTTGAAAAGCGCCTGCCTGAAGGGGCAGAGAACTTCGGTAATGCCATCTATATCGCCAACCATCAAAACAACTACGATATGGTGACGGCCTCCAATATCGTTCTGCCGCCGACCGTGACGGTGGGGAAAAAGAGCCTGCTGTGGATCCCGTTTTTTGGCCAGTTGTACTGGCTGACCGGTAACCTGCTGATCGACCGTAATAACCGCGCAAAAGCACACAGCACCATTGCGGAAGTGGTGAATCATTTTAAAAAGCGCAAAATATCCATCTGGATGTTCCCGGAAGGAACGCGTAGCCGTGGGCGTGGCCTGCTGCCGTTTAAAACGGGCGCTTTTCATGCCGCAATTGCGGCGGGTGTTCCAATTATTCCTGTGTGCGTTTCCAATACTTCGAATAAGATTAATCTTAACCGCCTGAATAATGGTCTGGTGATTGTCGAAATGTTGCCGCCTGTCGATACCAGCAAATACGGTAAAGACCAGGTACGCGAGCTGGCAGCACATTGCCGCGAGCTGATGGCTCAGCGTATTGCGCAGCTGGACAAAGAAGTCGCAGAAAGAGAAGCCGCCGGTAAGATTTAATCCGGCGTTAAAGGGAAAACGAATTCCCGCGTTGTTAGTCGTTTCAGATGGAGCTTATATGTCACTCAGTCGGCGTCAGTTTATTCAGGCTTCGGGGATTGCCCTCTGTGCGGGTGCGATGCCGCTGACAGCCAGCGCCGCCGGGCAGCAACAGCCGCTACCCATTCCGCCGTTGATTGAATCCCGTCGCGGCCAGCCGCTATTTCTGACGCTACAGCGCAGCCACTGGTCCTTTACCCAGGGCACGCGCGCGCAGGTATGGGGCATTAATGGGCGCTACCTCGGGCCAACCGTTCGCGTGTGGAACGGCGATGACGTTAAGCTAATTTACAGCAACCGCACCACTGAAAATGTTGCCATGACCATCAGCGGTTTACAGGTTCCAGGCCCGCTGATCGGTGGCGCGGCGCGCATGATGTCTCCCAACGCCGACTGGGCACCCGTCCTGCCGATCCGCCAGAGCGCGGCAACGCTGTGGTATCACGCCAACACGCCTAACCGCACGGCGCAGCAGGTCTATAACGGTCTGGCCGGGATGTGGCTGGTGGAAGATGAGGTCAGCAAGTCGCTGCCGATCCCGAACCACTACGGCGTGGATGATTTCCCGATCATTATTCAGGATAAGCGCCTGGATAACTTTGGCACGCCGGAGTACAGCGAGCCGGGGAGCGGTGGCTTTGTTGGCGATACGCTGCTGGTAAACGGTGCGCAAAGCCCGTATGTCGAAGTTTCCCGCGGTTGGGTGCGTCTGCGTTTGCTTAATGCCTCTAACTCCCGTCGTTATCAGCTGCAGATGAGCGATGGCCGCCCGCTCCACGTGATCTCCGGCGACCAGGGTTTTTTACCTGCGCCGGTCTCCGTTAAGCAACTGGCGCTGGCGCCGGGGGAACGTCGGGAAATTCTGGTGGATATGACCAACGGGGATGAAGTCTCTGTCACCTGTGGCGAAGCCGCGAGCATTGTTGACCGTATTCGCGGGTTCTTCGAGCCGTCGAGCATTCTGGTCTCCACGCTGGTGTTAACCCTGCGTCCAACCGGCCTGCTGCCGCTGGTCACCGATAGCCTGCCGATGCGTTTGCTGCCGCAGGAGATCATGGGCGGTTCGCCGGTGCGCAGCCGTGATATCAGCCTGGGCGACGATCCGGGCATCAACGGCGCGCTGTGGGACGTCAACCGTATCGACATCACCGCCCAGCAGGGCACCTGGGAGCGCTGGACGGTCCGTTCAGATATGCCGCAGTCGTTCCATATTGAAGGGGTGTCATTCCTGATCCGTAACGTCAACGGTGCGATGCCGTTCCCGGAAGATCGCGGCTGGAAAGATACCGTCTGGGTGGATGGTCAGGTCGAACTGCTTGTCTACTATGGCCAGCCTTCGTGGCCGCACTTCCCGTTCCTGTTCCATAGCCAGACGCTGGAGATGATGGACAGGGGCTCCGTGGGGCAGATGTTGATCAACCCCGCGCCATAACCCCCTGACATTCCCGGTTCGCCGGGAATGTGTTATGCCCGCCAGAAAAAGCGCGAGAACAGAATCAGCACCGGGTAGATTTCCAGACGCCCTAAGATCATCGCCGCGCACATCAGCAGTTTTGCCCCTTCGGTTAAGGTGCCAAACGTTGATGCTGTCTCGCCAAAACCCAGCCCCATATTGTTGATACAGGCGGCAACCGTGGCGAATGACGTAAACAGGTCATAGCCCATCAGATTAAGCGCCCAGACAAAAAATCCGGTAATCATCACGTAGAGAAAAAAGAAGCTCCATACCGAACGCAGAACGCGTTCATTCACCACGCTTTTGCCCACCTTAATACTCAGCAGCGCGCGCGGATGAGCCAGCTGATTCATCTCCTGAATACTCTGCTTAAACATAATGAGAAAACGCAGCGCTTTGATCCCGCCGCAGGTCGAGCCGACGCAGCCACCAAAGAAGCTGGCGCTCAACAGTAAAAAGATGGTGTGGGCAGGCCATTGGGCATAGTCGGCCGTCGCGAGACCGTTATCGGTCATCATCGAGCTGGCAAGGAAGAAAGCGTGTACCAGGCTATCCGTGGGGTTGTACATTCCCGCATGCCAGACCTGCCAGGCGGTAATGAGGATAATCACCGCGGCGGCACTGAGAAAGAATTTGACCTCCGGGCTGCGGCGGATCGGTTTCAGGGTGCGTCTGACAATGGCGACGTACCAGAGGGTAAAGTTAAAGGCAGAAAGCAGCGAAAAGGCCCCGGCAACCAGTTCAATTGCGTGGCTGTCATAAAAGCCAATGCTCTCGCTGCGGGTAGAAAACCCGCCCAGTGACACAGTTGAAAGCCCGTGACAGATGGCGTCAAAAACGGGCATCCCCGCCAGCCAGTAGGCCAGCGTGCAGGTCACGCCCAGCGCGAAATAGGTCAGCCACAGGGTACGCGCAGTATCGGCAAGCCGGGGCGTCAGGCGCTCCTCTTTGAACGGCCCGGGCATTTCTGACTGATACAGCTTCATGCCCCCGATGCCCAGCAGCGGCAGTACTGCGACGGCCAGCACGATGACGCCTAACCCGCCAATGAAGTTGAGCTGGGCGCGATAATAAAGGTACGACTTAGGCAGGGCGCTGACGTCCCCGATCACCGTTGCCCCGGTGGTGGTGATCCCGGACACCCCTTCGAAGAGCGCATCCGCAAAAGAGAGATGCAGACCATCATCCATCCATAGCGGCATGGCGCTGATCACTGAAAACAGCAGCCAGAACAGCACAATGATCACGAAACCGTCACGGGTGCGCAGCTGTATGCCGGCGTGACGGGTCGCCCGCCAGGTTAACCCCCCGAGGCTGAAAAAGGTCAGAAACGTGGTTAAAAACGCAAAGTAGGTCCGCTCTTTGTGCAGCAGGGCAATGACCATCGGCGGCAGCATTGAAAGGCTGTACAGCAGAACCAGGAAACCGCAGAGGTGGAGCACAACCCGCAGTTGAGACACATGTAACGAATCGTTGAACTTCACACGGAAACTCCACGCCAGAATGCCTCCCGGCGGCAGAGAACCGGAGGCGTCAGGGGTAATTATGATGCAAAATTAACAGTGCGCTGTATTTTAACGACTTCCGCGATTTTATGTCTGCTTCCTGCATCCTTTTCTTCAAATTGGATGGATGAACAGCGTATAATCCCGCTCCTTTTGTCTATTTTTTCTTCGGAAGCATTATGAGCGCTATTTCCCTGATCCAGCCGGATCGTGACCTCTTCTCCTGGCCCCAGTACTGGGCGGCCTGCTTTGGACCGGCGCCGTTCCTGCCGATGTCCCGGGAAGAGATGGACCAACTTGGCTGGGACAGCTGCGATATCATTCTGGTCACAGGCGATGCCTATGTTGACCATCCGAGTTTCGGCATGGCCATCTGCGGCCGTATGCTCGAAGCGCAGGGCTTCCGTGTGGGGATCATCTCCCAGCCTGACTGGAACAGCAAAGACGACTTTATGCGTCTGGGTAAACCGAACCTGTTCTTCGGCGTGACCGCGGGCAACATGGATTCGATGATCAACCGCTATACCGCCGACCGTAAGCTGCGCCATGACGATGCCTATACGCCGGATAACGTGGCGGGCAAACGTCCGGACCGCGCTACCCTCGTCTACACCCAGCGCTGTAAAGAAGCCTGGAAAGACGTGCCGGTGATCCTGGGTGGCATTGAGGCGAGTCTGCGCCGCACTGCGCATTACGACTACTGGTCAGATACCGTTCGCCGCTCGGTGCTGGTGGATTCCAAAGCCGATATGCTGATTTACGGCAACGGTGAACGTCCGCTGGTGGAAGTGGCGCATCGTCTCTCGCAGGGTGAACCGGTGAGCAGCATCCGCGACGTGCGCAATACCGCCATCATGGTGAAAGAGGCGCTGCCGGGCTGGAGCGGGGTGGATTCCCGCATCATTGATATGCCGGGCAAAATCGATCCTATCCCACACCCGTACGGCGAAGATTTGCCGTGTGCGGATAATAAACCGGTTGAGCCAAAGAAAGCGGAAGCAAAGGCGATTGTCGTGCAGCCGCCGCGCCCGAAACCGTGGGAAAAAACCTACGTGCTGCTGCCGTCTTACGAGAAGGTGAAGGCTGACAAAGTCCTCTACGCCCATGCGTCCCGTATTTTGCACCACGAAACCAACCCGGGCTGTGCCCGCGCGTTAATGCAGAAGCACGGCGAGCGCTTTATCTGGATCAACCCGCCAGCGATCCCGCTCTCCACCGAAGAGATGGACAGCGTCTTTGCGCTGCCGTACAAGCGCGTACCGCATCCGGCGTACGGCAACGCCCGCATCCCGGCGTATGAGATGATCCGTTTCTCGATCAACATCATGCGCGGCTGCTTCGGCGGGTGCTCATTCTGCTCTATTACCGAGCACGAAGGCCGTATTATTCAGAGCCGCTCTGAAGATTCGATCATCAATGAGATCGAAGCGATTCGCGACACGGTGCCAGGCTTTACCGGTGTGATCTCCGACCTTGGCGGTCCAACCGCGAACATGTATATGCTGCGCTGTAAGTCGCCGCGCGCGGAGCAAACCTGCCGTCGTCTCTCCTGCGTCTATCCGAGCATCTGCGAGCATATGGATACCAACCACGAGCCGACGATCAATCTCTATCGTCGTGCCCGCGACCTGAAGGGCATCAAGAAGATCCTGATTGCCTCGGGGGTGCGTTACGACATCGCCGTGGAAGATCCGCGCTACATCAAAGAGCTGGCGACCCACCATGTGGGCGGCTACCTGAAGATTGCGCCGGAGCACACCGAAGAAGGTCCGCTGTCGAAGATGATGAAGCCGGGTATGGGCAGCTATGACCGCTTTAAAGAGCTGTTCGACACGTATTCAAAGCAGGCGGGCAAAGAGCAGTACCTGATCCCGTACTTTATCTCCGCGCACCCCGGCACGCGTGATGAGGATATGGTGAACCTGGCACTGTGGCTGAAGCAGCGTCGCTTCCGTCTGGATCAGGTGCAGAACTTCTACCCGTCACCGCTCGCCAACTCGACGACCATGTATTACACCGGCAAGAACCCGCTGAGTAAGATTGGCTACAAGAGTGAAGAGGTGGTGGTGCCAAAAGGGGATAAACAGCGTCGTCTGCATAAAGCGCTGCTGCGTTATCATGACCCGAAAAACTGGCCGCTGATCCGCCAGGCGCTGGAAGAGATGGGTAAAAAACACCTGATCGGTTCACGCCGCGACTGTCTGGTACCGGCTCCGACGCTGGATGAGATGCGCGAAGCGCGTCGCCAGAACCGCAATACGCGTCCGGCGCTGACCAAGCACACGCCGATTGTGCATCAGCGTTCGAACGGTAATTCGAATGCGAAGAAGCCCGTGAAGCGCAAAGCGTAAATAAAAAACCCCGGCAAGCCGGGGTTTTTTATGTAGACACGTAGGCCGGGTAAGGCGAAGCCGCCACCCGGCTTTTTTTAACCGCCAAACTGATCCGGGTCCGGCCCTAAGCGTTTGCCCTTCTCCAGCTTCGCAATCTCACCCAGCTCATCTTTGTCCAGGCGGAAATCCCAGACGTCGAAGTTCTCGGCAATACGTGATGGCGTGACTGATTTCGGAATAACGACCAGGCTGTTGTCCAGATGCCAGCGAATGACGATCTGTGCGGGCGTTTTGCCGTATTTATCCGCCAGGTCGCGGATGATTTTCTGATCGAAGACCCCCTCGCCACCCTGCGCCAGGGGGCTCCAGGATTCGGTCTGGATCTTGTGGGTCGCATTCCAGGCGTGAAGCTGGCGCTGCTGCATCAGCGGGTGCAGCTCGATCTGGTTAATCACCGGTGCGATGCCTGTCTCATCAATCAGGCGCTGCAGGTGATGAACCTGGAAGTTACAGACGCCGATGCTTTTCACCAGACCCTCTTTTTGCAGTTCAATCATCCCTTTCCAGGCATCAACATAATGGTCGATGGCGGGAACCGGCCAGTGCATCAGATACAGATCGACGAAATCGAGCTGAAGTTTCTCCAGACTCTCCTGCAGGGCTTCGCGAGGGCGTTTTTGATCGTCATTCCACAGTTTCGTGGTAATGAATAATTCATCGCGGGGGACGCCGGCGCTGGCCAGTGCAGTGCCTACGCCGTCCTCGTTTTTGTAGGCGGCGGCGGTATCAATTGACCGATAGCCGACTTCCAGGGCTTTATGAATGGCGGAGACGACCTCGTCGTTACCGGCTTTCCATACACCTAGCCCCAACTGGGGCATCACGTTGCCATCCTGCAGCTTGATTACGGTTTGGTTTGCCATTTTTCCTCCTTCAGGTGCGCATCGCCGGAGGGGGGCTCCGGCGATGGGGTGTGCATTAAGTCTGGACGAAATGTCAAAAAACGAAAGTCGGGAGGACAAAAACGCTTAGCGTGCCGCTTCGTAGATACGGCGGCTAACGTCCAGCGTAATGTCACCGTGCTCGCCCAGTTGGGTCATGCCGTGCGCGTCGAGTTTCTCCAGCAGAGCAGGGATAGAACTGCCATCCAGGCCGTAGCCAGACAGGCGCGTTGGTACGCCCAGGCTTTCGAAGAAGTTGCGTGTCGCTTCGATGGCCGCGTCAATACGCGCATCGTCAGAACCCTCGGTGATGTTCCACACGCGCTCTGCGTACTGCAGCAGTTTGGCGCGTTTGGTATCCCGTTTTTCGTTCCACAGCGCAGGCAGAACCACCGCCAGCGTCTGAGCGTGATCGAGACCGTGCATCGCCGTCAGTTCGTGACCCAGCATGTGGGTCGCCCAGTCCTGCGGCACACCTGCGCCGATCAGACCGTTCAGCGCCTGCGTTGCCGCCCACATGACGTTGGCACGAACGTCATAGTTTTCCGGCTCTTTCAGCGCTTTCGGACCTTCTTCAACCAGCGTCAGCAGAATGCCTTCCGCGAAACGATCCTGAATTTTGGCATTCACCGGGTAGGTCACGTACTGCTCAACGGTGTGAACAAAGGCATCAACCACACCGTTCGCTACCTGACGTGCAGGCAGGGTATAGGTGTAAACCGGGTCGAGGATAGCGAAGACAGGTTGCACGTGCTCGTTCATAAAGGCCTGTTTGTCACCGGTGGTTTTACGGGAGATCACTGCGCCTTTGTTGGATTCGGAACCGGTGGCTGGCAGGGTCAGCACGGAGCCCATCGGGATTGCGCTTTTAATGTCGCTGCCGCGGGTTTCCAGGATGTGCCACGGGTCAACGCCGTCAGCGTAGTGCGCTGCCGCCGCGATGAACTTCGTGCCATCCAGAACGGAACCGCCACCGACCGCCAGCAGGAAAGTAATGCTTTCTTCACGGGCGATTTTCACCGCATTCATCAGCGTTTCGTAAGACGGGTTTGGCTCGATGCCGCCGAACTCACGCACGTCCAGACCGTCCAGGGCGCTGTAAACCTGATCCAGCACGCCGGTTTTTTTCACGCTGCCGCCACCGTAGGTGATCAGGACACGCGCATCAGCGGGGATCTGCGCACGCAGGTCAGCGATTGCGTCTTTGCCAAACAGAATGCGGGTTGGGGTATGGAGATTAAAATTGTTCATTGCTCGTTCCCTTTAGTGGGTGAAAAACCGTGGCGGCACTGATGCCTGCCTGATGCTGCACATTGTGGCGGTCCGGGGCTATGCTCTCAATGCACATTCCTGCCAATGTCTTGCCCATTTCTACAGAGCGCTGGAGAAACGTCGGGAAAGTGCGCAAACTGTGAAAGTCGGAAAACGTACCTGGAGTAACGAAAAATGAACCGTGAAGCGATCTGCCATCAGCTTACCGCGCAGATTAAGAGACTGATAGATAATGAAAATAGTGTCAGCGATCAGTTGCCTGATATTCGTCTGCTCTATGGCACGCAGCCCGGGACGCGCACGCCAGTGATGTACCAGCCGGGCATCGTTTTTCTCTTTTCGGGCCATAAAATTGGTTATATCAATGACCGCGTGTTCCGCTACGACACCAATGAATATCTGCTTCTGACAGTACCTTTACCCTTTGAATGTGAAACTTTCGCGACAGAGGAGGTCCCGCTGGCGGGTATTCGCGTTAATGTCGATATCCTTCAGTTGCAGGAACTGCTGATGGAGATAGGCGAAGATGAACTCTTCCAGCCGTCGATGGCTTCAAGCGGGATTAACTCGGCCACGCTGTCTGAAGAGATCCTGTGCGCCATCGAGCGTCTGCTGGACGTCATGGAGCGGCCGCTGGACGCGCGTATCCTGGGCAAGCAGATCATTCGCGAAATTCTCTATCATGTGCTGCTGGGCCCCGGCGGGGGAGCGCTGCTGGCGCTGGTGAGCCGACAGACCCACTTCAGTCTGATAAGCCGCGTGCTCAAGCGTATTGAGAGCCAGTACACGGAAAACCTCAGCGTCGATCAGCTCGCCGCGGAAGCGAACATGAGTGTCTCGGCGTTTCACCATAACTTTAAATCGGTGACCAGCACCTCGCCGCTGCAATACCTCAAGACCTACCGGCTGCATAAGGCGCGGATGCTGATGATCCACGACGGCATGAAGGCCAGCGCGGCGGCAATGCGGGTGGGCTATGAGAGTGCGTCGCAGTTTAGTCGGGAGTTTAAGCGCTATTTCGGCGTCACGCCGGGAGAAGATGCGTCGCGTATACGAACGATGCAGGGCGCCTGACGAGAAACGTAGGCCGGGTAAGGCGTAGCCGCCACCCGGCTTTTGTTTATGCGCTGCAGTACTTTTTCTTAATCACCACCGCAATGGTTCCCACCAGGCCTGCAACCAGCAGGACCATTGGCAGAACCATCAGGAAAGTCATCACCTGATCTTCATGGTGTTTCACAAAGGGGATCATATTCAGCGCGTAGCCTAACGTGGTCACGACCCCCACCCACAGCAGGCCGCTCAGCCAGTTGAAGAACTGAAAACGGCGGTTCGACAGGCCGGAAATACCCGCCATGGTGGGCAGCAGGGTGCGAATAAAAGCCAGAAAACGTCCGGCCAGCAGCGCCAGCAGGCCGTGTCGGTCAAACATACAGGTCGCCCGCTGATGGTATTTATGCGGTAACTGCGCCAGCCAGCCTTTTACGACGCGCGTGTTCCCCAGCCAGCGGCCCTGCAGATAGCTCAGCCAGCAGCCCAGGCTCGCGGCAGAGGTGAGGATAACCATCGTTGGCGTAAAGTCCATAACGCCTTTACCGATCAATGCCCCGGCAAGCAAAAGCAAACTGTCACCGGGTAAAAACGAGGCTGGCAGTAATCCATTTTCCAGAAACAGCGTTGCGAACATCACGAAATAGACGACGCCTATAACGTGCGGATCCGCCAGTGCGGCAAAATCATGTTGCCAGAGCGCCGCGATAATATCTTGAATAACAGCCATGGACTTTCCTGTGGAACAGCAGAGATAACGCTATTGTACTCCCAATTATACCTGCCGGGATTGATCGCAGGCGCAACTCATGCAGACTTTTCTGCTTGCAGTGTTAAGAAAAGCGTCCGGGGAGTACATTTTCAGCGAGCACTCTACACGATACGTTCAAACCCTGCTGATAAATCCGCAATTAAATCGTCCACATTTTCTAAACCGATGTGCAGGCGAATCAGGGTGCCGCTGAAGTCCACTTCGCCGCCAGGGCGCAGAGCCGCGATTTGCTCCGGCTGATTAGGCAGGATCAGGGACTCAAAACCGCCCCAGGAGTAGGCCATGCTGAAGAGGGTAAAGTGATCCAGATAGTTTGCCAGTTCGTCATTATCTAGCCGTTTTTTAAGCACAAACGAGAACAACCCGCTGCTGCCCGTAAAGTCACGTTGCCAGAATTCATGGCCTTTACTGCCCGCAAGCGCAGGATGATTAACGCGCTCAACCTGTGGATGCTGAGCCAGCCACTCTGCCACTTTCAGGCTGCTTTCATGGTGTTGACGCAGGCGAACCCCCAGCGTGCGGATACCGCGGCTGGTCATGTAGGCCGTATCTGCATCGACCATCTGGCCCATCAGGTAGGCATTTTCACGCAGCTGATCCCAGCAGCGTGCGTTAGATACTGCTGTGCCAATCATCCCGTCTGAATGGCCAATCAGGTATTTCGTCGCCGCCTGAATCGAGATATCAATGTCGAATTCCAGCGCTTTAAACAACACGCCCGCCGCCCAGGTGTTGTCGATCATGATGATCGCCTCCGGCGCTTTGCTGCGCACGGCCTTCACGATAGCCGGTACGTCGTGCACTTCCATGGTGATTGAACCGGGAGACTCCAGGAACACGATGCGCGTGTTTGGCTGAATAAGTTCGGCAATGCCTGCGCCAATCAGCGGATCGAACCACCCGGTAGTGACGCCGAGTTTACTGAGTATTTTGGTGCAGAAGTCCTGGCTGGGTTCATAGGCGGTGTTGGTCATCAGGATATGGTCGCCCTGTTCCACAAACGCCAGAATGGTATTGGCGACCGCAGCCGCACCGCACGGGAACAGCGCGCAGCCCGCACCGCCTTCCAGCTCGCACATCGCTTCCTGCAGAGAAAAATGGGTTAGCGTGCCGCGACGGCCATAAAACAGCCCGCCTTTTGCGCGGTTACGCGTGGCGATTTTTTTCTCCTCAACGGTGTCAAACACCAGGGAGGAGGCGCGTTGAATCACGCTGTTAACCGAACCCTGCGTATATTTTTTGCTGCGTCCGGCCTGTACCAGCGTGGTATCAAGATGCTTCTTAGTCATGTTCGCTAACCCTGTTTTTATACGTCTGGACGTCCAGACTACCACGATTGTGAAAAACTGCACCCGCATGCTTATCGAATAAGCAGAAAATATTAGCAAAAAACCGCATAAGAAATTTTTACTGCGTAAGCGCAAGGAAAGTGAGCGAAAATTACGGCACCATGCAAATACTAATGAGAACTACTATCAATTCGACGACGTTTTGATATTATTACGTTCAGATTTTGTGATTTGCGTCCTGGAGATACAGAGTGGGTAATAATTTGATGCAGACGGATCTCTCCGTTTGGGGCATGTATCAACATGCTGACATCGTGGTTAAGATTGTGATGATCGGCCTGATTCTGGCGTCCGTTGTCACCTGGGCTATCTTCTTCAGCAAAAGCGCCGAGCTGCTTTCGCAGAAGCGTCGCCTCAAGCGGGAACAGCAGCAGCTGGCAGAAGCCCGCTCTCTGGATCAGGCGTCTGATATGACCTCATCCTTCCACGCAAAAAGCCTGACCACCCTGTTAGTGAACGAAGCGCAGAACGAGCTGGAACTCTCCGCTGGCAGTGAAGATAACGAAGGCATTAAAGAGCGTACCGGTTTCCGTCTGGAGCGTCGCGTTGCGGCCGTTGGCCGACACATGGGACGTGGTAATGGTTATCTGGCTACCATCGGCGCAATTTCGCCGTTCGTCGGTCTTTTCGGTACGGTCTGGGGCATCATGAACAGCTTTATCGGTATCGCTCAGACTCAAACCACCAACCTGGCGGTTGTTGCGCCCGGTATCGCAGAAGCGCTGCTGGCGACGGCGATTGGTCTGGTCGCGGCGATTCCGGCAGTCGTTATCTATAACATTTTCGCGCGTATGATTGGCAGCTACAAAGCCACGCTCGGTGACGTTGCCGCTCAGGTTCTGCTGCTACAAAGCCGCGATCTCGACCTGAATGCCAGCGCCGTGAAACCGGTGCATGCGGCGTCTAAACTGCGCGTAGGTTGATATTATGGCGATGCGTCTAAACGAAAATCTGGACGATAACGGTGAAATGCATGAGATCAACGTGACGCCGTTTATTGACGTCATGCTGGTTCTGCTGATTATCTTTATGGTCGCTGCGCCGCTGGCGACGGTGGACGTGAAGGTGAATCTGCCGGCCTCGTCCAGCCAGCCGCAGCCGCGTCCGGAAAAGCCCATCTATCTTTCTGTGAAAGCGGATAAATCGATGTTCCTGGGTAACGACCCGGTAACGGATGCTTCGGTTATTCCGGCGCTGGATCAGCTAACCGGCGGCAAGAAAGACACCACCGTCTTCTTCCGTGCGGACAAAACCGTCGACTACGAAACCATGATGAAGGTGATGGACACGCTGCATCAGGCGGGTTATCTGAAGATTGGGCTGGTCGGCGAAGAGAAAGCGGCCAAAAAATAGTAAAGAAGCTGGCGAAAGCCGGCTTTTTTTATGTCTGTCGGTTTATGCGTTTTTATTATCCGTCTGCGCGGCAGAGGAGGTTGCCAGCGTGTCTTCGTCGAGCGCAACGCAGGTGACGTTTGAGGTACGGTACTCACCGGCTGACAGCTTGCGCGTCAGGCGCAGGGTGGCGACTTCTCTGGCAAGCAGATACTGATAGTTGGCCTCTAGCCGGCCCAGCAGCTTCTCTTTCAGCTCGGGTTGCTGCTCGATGAGGCTATTTATCACCGCACCGTAAATCTCTTCTTTGACCTGTAGCGGGTAAATCTCGCGGCGATTCTGCCATTTCAGCCGCACCAGCGTCGCCGGAATCGATACCAGGTCTTGCGTAATACGCGTCATCTCGATATTTTTTGTGTTTCTCAGGGCGTCGAGATTTTGCTTTAAGATAAATTCATCACTTTTTTTATCATCTAAAGTCAAATAAACGTCGTTGTCTTTAACTTCTTTCACGTTAATCTTCCCCAAGGGTATAAAAAATAGGGTTGTTTTTTTCACGCGTAATTAGATTAAGCCAAATTTCATTGCCCGCTTCATTTATTTCTTTTGTTTTTTCAGCCATTATTTGACTTAGTTTCTGGGCATCTATTTCGCCTTCAGCCTGGAGGTCATTCAGCAGGTGGACGAAGGCCTCAATTTTTATAGCGCGAAATAAGCGGTCTTTTATATGGCGATCGTGCTCCTCCAGCAACATATTACGGGATTTGCCAGTGCGGGAAACACCAATTAATATATCAGGCTCGAAATCGGAGAGCTTTCTTTTCCCCTGAGTGAAACTGGCCTTTTTTTCTTCTTCCGTCGGTTGCTGTTCCACAGGCGTAATGTGGTACTTAGCCGGGACGAGATAGTCGGGCAGCATTTTTTAATTTCCTTTATTTTCAACAGGGTGGGGTTGGTAAAGGCGTGAGATTCGTTGACAATATCATGAGGCAATTTTAAAATCAAAAAAAATGGAGCCAACCCATGAACAGCATCTTTTTTACGGTCATCACATTACTATTACTGACCGCTGGTGTGCTTTTATTGATGCAGGAGTTCAATAAAACGAAAGTGTCGAAAGACACCAGTGAACCTCCACAGCCTGAACTGATGACAAAAGAGGAAGGTGAAGACCATTTCTCTGTTTTGATGAACTCTGTTACGCCTGTCTGGTACTGGCGGGTGAATCACGAATATATCGACTTTTTACACGCGACAATTAAGCGTATGAAAATGTCCGAAATTAATGACACGCCCGGTCTGTTTGAGGCGCAGCGTCGTTGCAGCGACCTGAATTCAGCGGTTTATAAATATTACGACAATATCAAAAAGCGCTGTCTTAACGGAGAGAAGGTCTCGTATTCAGACCTGGACGTATTAAACCTTCGCCAGTGTTTTCGTGAGTTCAGTCTGGAAGCCTACCCCGAACTTGTGGTGCTGGTCTGGCCGGAGTATGCGCGTCCGGAGGTTAATCCAGACAACGTCTAAGTCATGAACAGTTGAGTTCTTGCAAATAGCCAGCGCCGTTGAGATATACTGGGCGCTGGTTTCTTTTGCAAACAGGACTTTATGGAACGCTTCTTTGAAAATGCCATGTACGCCTCCCGCTGGATACTGGCTCCCGTCTATTTTGGCCTTTCGCTGGCACTTATCGCGCTGACGATTAAGTTTTTTCAGGAAATCCTGCATGTTCTGCCGAACATTTTTTCCATTGCCGAAGCGGACCTGATTCTGGTTCTGCTGTCGCTGGTGGATATGACCCTGGTGGGGGGATTGCTGGTGATGGTGATGTTTTCCGGCTACGAGAATTTTGTCTCCCAGCTTGATATCGACGAGCGCAAGGAGAAGCTCAACTGGCTGGGCAAAATGGATGCCTCGTCGCTGAAGAATAAAGTGGCAGCGTCGATTGTGGCGATCTCCTCTATCCACCTGTTGCGCGTGTTTATGGACGCGAAGAATGTCCCAGATAATAAACTGATGTGGTACGTGATTATCCACCTGACGTTTGTGCTGTCGGCGTTTGTGATGGGGTATCTGGATAAGATCAGTAAGAAGTAAAGTGCATATCCCTCTCCCCAGAGGGGAGAGGGCATCAATCTGCACTATTTATCCGACGACGCCTGCCACAGATTCAACTCCCCATCCGCAACATGCTGGTCAATCCGCGTGAGTTCGTCCTCTGTAAAGCGCAGGTTATCCAGCGCCCGGACGTTTTCCTCAAGCTGTTCCGGACGGCTGGCACCAATCAGCACTGACGTCACGCGCGCATCTTTCAGTAACCAGCTCAACGCCATTTGCGCCATGGTCTGGCCACGCGCCTGTGCCATCTCATTGAGCAGACGAAGACTGCTCAGGTTGGCGTCGGTCAGCATCTTCTCTGTCAGCCCGCGCACCTTATGCCCTTCTCGCTGCATGCGTGAACCTTCCGGAATGCCGTTCAGGTATTTCCCGGTCAGCAGACCCTGCGCCAGCGGGGTAAAGGCAATACACCCCGTACCGTTTGCTTCCAGCGCATCCAGCAATCCGGTCTTATCGACCCAGCGGTTAAGCAGGTTATAGGACGGCTGGTGGATGAGCAGTGGGATCTTCCACTCGCGCAGTAACCCGGCCATTTTTTGAGTGCGCTCCGTTGAGTAGGACGAGATCCCGACGTACAGCGCTTTGCCGCTCTGCACGGCGTGAGCCAGCGCTGAGGCCGTCTCTTCCATCGGCGTATTTTCATCCACGCGGTGGGAGTAGAAAATATCAACGTACTCGACCCCCATGCGTTTCAGGCTTTGATCGAGGCTGGCGAGCAGGTATTTGCGTGAACCGCCTGAACCGTACGGCCCCGGCCACATGTCGTAACCGGCTTTAGTGGAGATGATGAGCTCATCGCGGTACGCGGCAAAGTCCTCTCGCAGCAGGCGGCCAAAGTTCTCCTCTGCGCTCCCTGCCGGTGGGCCGTAGTTGTTGGCAAGATCGAAATGGGTAATGCCGAGATCGAAGGCTTTACGTAGCAGTGCGCGCTGGGCATCGAGAGGCTGGACGTGGCCAAAGCTATGCCACAGACCCAGCGACAGCGCTGGCAGGCGCAGGCCGCTCTTTCCACAATAGCGGTACTGCATGTTCTCGTAGCGGTCAGGGGAAGGGTGCCAGAACATGATGTCTCCTTTCTTATTTAATGAATTTTCGAAACAGCGTTTTTATTCTGCGTTTATCAAATCATAAATTGTTCACAGAAGCGATGACAGGGTTTAACCCCTTCATATTGAAAGGTAATAATTAACCCTGGCTGTGCGACCTGTGAAGCCGCGCTAATTAAAAATAATCACAAAAGGTTATAATTTCCGCGCTGCCTGCCGATAAAGAGAGGAGTACTCGCCTCTGGGCGAATTCACCCTCACGGCAAGGAAATCTTATGAATATGCTACGTAATTTCACGATCCGCTTCGTCATGCTGACGATTCTCGGGATCTTTTGTTTAATGTGGGCGGGCGTTGGGCTGTACAGCACCTGGTCTTTGTCACGCGTTTCAGAAGGCAATGAAGTTGATCGCCATCTGGTGAAACAGATGACGGTACTGAGCCAGGGCAACGATCAGTATTTCCGCTTCGTGACCCGCCTGAGCCGCGCAATGGAAGTCAAAGCCGCTGGCGGCACGCCCGATTTGTCCTCCGCCCAACAGGCGCTGGATAACATGGGCAAGAAACTGGCCGAGATGAAAGCGATGTCACCCGGCCCGATGGATGAGGCGATCGCATCCCGGGTGATCGGCTCCTGGCAGGCGCTGCTCGACCAGGGCGTGACGCCGCAAATGGCGCAGGCGAAGCAGGGGGCTCTGGAAGGCTACCGCCAGCAGGCCAACAACGTCACGCCACCGTTGAGCCGTGCGTTCGGTGCGGCTGCCGAGGCGTTCAACACTGCCGCTGCGAACACGCTCGACAGTACCCGCGTGGTGGTGGACGGCCTGACCAGTATGACCCGCACGGTGATTATCGTCGCCACGATTATCGGTCTGCTGATTCTGCTTTTTACCGACCGTTACCTGGTGGCGATGCTGGTAAAACCGCTGGAGCGTATCCGCCAGCAGTTCCGCCAGATTGCCCAGGGCGATCTCAGCCAGCCCATTGCACCGTTCGGCCGCAACTGTGTGGGACAACTGGTTCCCCTGCTGAGTGCCATGCAGGACAGCCTGCGTGAAGCCGTCAGTACGATTCGCTCGGGCAGTGAAAATATCTGGCGCGGGGCGACGGAAATCTCCAGCGGCAATAACGATCTCTCTTCGCGTACCGAAGAGCAGGCTGCCGCACTGGAAGAGACGGCGGCCAGCATGGAACAGCTGACCGCCACCGTGAAACTGAACGCGGAAAGCGCGCGTCAGGCCAGCCAGCTTGCCGATGTGGCTTCAACCACTGCCAGCCGCGGCGGTTCGCTGGTGGAAGAGGTGGTTACCACCATGAGCGGTATTTCCGAAAGCTCGAAGAAAATTGCTGAAATCACCAACGTCATCAACAGTATTGCCTTCCAGACCAATATCCTGGCGCTCAACGCAGCCGTTGAAGCGGCACGCGCGGGCGAGCAGGGCCGCGGTTTCGCCGTCGTCGCGGGGGAAGTCCGTAATCTGGCAAGCCGCAGCGCCAACGCGGCCAAGGAAATTGAGGGGCTGATTGCTGATTCGGTTAATCGCGTAGAACAGGGGGCACAGCTGGTGGGCGACACGGGCACGACCATGGATGCCATCTTACGCGACGTGACGGAAGTGACGACCATTATGAAGCAAATCGCTTCCGCTTCTGAAGAGCAAAGCAAGGGCATTTCGCAGGTCGGGATTGCCATTACGCAGATGGACGGCGTCACCCAGCAAAACGCCTCGCTGGTGGAAGAGGTTTCCGCGGCAGCCGCCGCGCTGGAACGTCAGACCGAAGAGCTTCAGCGTTCGGTGCAGAAGTTCCGCCTGACGGCATAACACAACGTTACAAGGCCGCCTGATGCGGCCTTGTATTATCGTTTAACCCTGCTGTTGCAATTCGGGAAATCGGATATCCCGTTGCAGATGCCACTTCTGCGATACGCTTAAATGAGGGGTTACCGTTTGGTGAGAGTGATTTATAAAGTGATTCGCGAGAAATGCCAGCACGTTTTGCAATAACAGTCATCCCGCCAGAGGCTTCGATCACATGCCGTAAGGCGAGCATGAACGCCTCATAGCCTCCTGGCTCGTCAATTTCAATGAAAGCCTGGTGAAGATAGACGGGCGCGAAATCCGGAGAATCTTTCAGGAGTTGTACCATTGCGTCATCATGAAGTACTGATTTAGCCATTGCGATTTCCTCTTATATTCTGCGCTTGTAGTCGTTGAGGTACTCAACGGCCCTTTCAATGTCTGCATTTTGCTTTTTTTTCGTTCCAGTCAATAGCACCAGACTTACTGCGCCATCTGCCGGATCGGAGACTTCACTAAAATAGACACGATAGCCGGGTCCCCGGTCAATTCTGAGCTCTGACACACTCTCTCAGCATGGTTTGCAATCGCCATAGTTACCCGTCGACATTCTGGCGACACGCGTGGCAATCATGGCTTTTGCTATGGGATCTTTCAAACTTCGCAGATATGCATCAAAAGGATCATATCCATCAGCTGTAATGTAGTGTTTAACGTTAGCCATTATTGTAGCCTGTAGTTTACGATAAGCAAAGCATTGTAATCTTCAGGCTACGACAGGCAATTGTTTGCATCGTAATAACTGAGTGGGAAGATAATTTTCAGAAAGCGGATCGCAAAAACGAGAGATTTGGCAGGGGGGATTATTGAACAACGCTGTGGCCGGGCAAACGCAGCGCTGCCCGGCAATACTTATCAGTGGGTCGCTTCGCCAATCAGTGCACCCGTGCCCGCACCCACGGCCGCTCCTTTCAGCACACTTTTGCCCGTCACGGCAGCTGCTCCTGCGCCAACGACGGCACCCACGGCACCCCCCTTACGTGCGTCTTTACCTTTTTCGCCGTTTTTGAACATGGCACCTGTACCTGCGCCAACAACGGCACCGCCGACGGTGGATTTCAGATCTTTGCCTGTGGCCGCGCCAATGGCGGCGCCCGCTACCGCGCCAGCGGCGGTTTTGTCGATGGCCATTCCCGAGGTGGAAAAAAGGAGAGCGCTGATGACCAGCGTTGTTTTAATAAGTTTCATAACAGATCCTTTGTGACTGCTGTCGGTTGATACGTCGTTTCTCACATCTGCGCGAGAAAAACGGCCAGATAGTGCCAGCAATTGCGGCTCAACCTTTAGGCTAATCATGCCCCTGGCAAGGATCTCATCTGCCGGGCGGTGGCCCGCCCGGCAAAGCATTACGCCTGACGCTTGTCTTCCGTGTTGGTATCGAAGTCGCTCGCCGCGTGGCGTTCGTGCAGTTGCTCGTTCAGCTCGCCGCTGGTGCGGTTAACGATGCGTCCACGCTTCACGGCATGGCGGTTCGCCACGTCTTTCGCCCAACGCTGGACGTTGGTGTACTTTTCGGCATCCAGGAACTCGGCGGCGTTATAGACGCTACCCAGGGCCACGCAGCCAAACCATGGCCAGATCGCCATATCCGCGATGGTGTACTCCTCGCCCGCCACGTAACGGCCGCGCGCCAGTTGTTTATCCAGCACGTCGAACAGGCGTTTGGCTTCCATGGTAAAGCGATCGATCGCGTACTCAATTTTCACTGGCGCGTAGTTGTAGAAGTGACCAAAACCGCCGCCCAGGAATGGCGCCGCGCCCTGCAGCCAGAACAGCCAGTTCAGCGTTTCGGTGCGTCCCGCCGGATCTTTCGGCAGGAAGTGACCAAACTTCTCTGCCAGATAGAGCAGGATATTGCCGGATTCAAAGACGCGCGTTGGTGGGGTCGTGGAGTGATCCCGCAGCGCCGGTATTTTCGAGTTCGGGTTCACTTCAACGAACCCGCTGGAGAACTGATCGCCCTCGCCGATGCGGATCAACCAGGCGTCATACTCCGCGCCCGTCACGCCCAGCGCCAGCAGCTCTTCAAGCATGATGGTCACTTTCTGGCCGTTAGGTGTTCCCAGCGAATAAAGTTGCAGCGGATGGGAGCCCACGGGGAGATCTTTCTCATGCGTCGCGCCCGAAATCGGGCGGTTAATATTGGCGAACGCGCCGCCGCCGTTCTTTTTCCATTCCCACACTTTCGGTGGCTGATAGGTGTTTTCGTCTGACATGTTGGCCTGCCTCTTTGGTGTTGTGTTGAGGCAGTTTAGCAGGTGGCAGGGGAACCGTTTAACGATGCGAGCGTAATGGACAGGGCAGGTGTATGATAATTCCACCTCTGTCAGGTTAATTACAACGTGCAGACGACGACAACCCTTCAAAAAATTGCCGCCTGCCTGTTTTAGGTTGGATACATGCGTAAAGGAAAGTTAAGCAGTGATGCGCCATTCGGGACGTTGTTAGGCTATGCGCCGGGTGGTGTGGCGATTTACTCCTCAAATTACGGCAGTCTGGACCCGCGAAAATACCCGGAAGATGCGGATTTTCGCAGTTATATCGGCAACGAATACATGGGCCACAAATGGCAGTGTGTTGAGTTTGCCCGCCGTTTCCTGTTCCTCAACTATGGTTTCGTGTTTACCGACGTCGGCATGGCGTGGGAGATCTTCTCCCTGCGCTTTTTGCGTCAGGTGGTGAACGATAACATTTTGCCCCTTCAGGCGTTTGCCAACGGCTCGAAGCGCGCGCCGCGCGCCGGGGCGCTGCTGATCTGGCAAAAGGGTGGAGAGTTTCATGAGACCGGCCACGTGGCGGTGATCACCCAGCTTCTGGACGACAAGGTGCGCATTGCAGAGCAGAACGTCCTGCACTCCCCGCTGCCGCTCGGGCAGCAGTGGACGCGCGAGCTGCGGCTGAGCGTGGAGAACGGATGTTACACAATCCATGACACCTTCAGCGACACGGAAATTCTCGGCTGGATGATCCAGACCGACGACACGGAACACAGCATTCCCCAGCCGGAAATCGACGGTGAACTGCTGAAAATCCGCGGTGCGCGGCTGAAAAACAAACGTCAGTTCGACGGAAAATGGCTCAACGAAAATGACGCGCTGCAGCAGGCGTATATCCGCGCGAACGGTCATGTGATCAATAAAGATCCCTGCCAGTACTTCACCATCACCGAAAGCGCCGAGCAGGAGCTGATCAAGGCCACCAACGAACTGCACCTGATGTACCTGCACGCGACGGACAAGGTGCTGAAAGATGACAATTTGCTGGCGCTTTTCGACATTCCAAAAATCCTCTGGCCGCGCCTGCGCCTCTCCTGGCAGTGGCGTCGTCACCATATGATCACCGGCCGTATGGATTTTTGCATGGATGAGCGCGGGATTAAGGTCTACGAGTACAATGCCGACTCCGCGTCCTGCCATACCGAGGGCGGGTTGATTCTCGAAGAGTGGGTGAAAAACGGTTATCGCGGCCACGGTCATAACCCGGCAGAAGGGTTGCTGGAAGAGCTGACCGGCGCGTGGAAACACAGCCACGCGCGTCCGTTCGTGCACATCATGCAGGACAACGATGTCGAAGAGGATTATCACGCGCTCTTTATTCAGCGTTCACTGCTGCAGGCCGGGTTTGAAACCAAAATTTTGCACGGGCTGGGGGCGCTAAGCTGGGATGCTGCCGGGCAGCTGATTGACGACGAAGGTCGCCACGTCAACTGCGTGTGGAAAACCTGGGCGTGGGAAACGGCGATAGAGCAAATCCGCGAGGTCAGCGAAACCGAATATGCTGCCGTGCCGATTCGGACCGGACATCCCGAGGGTGAAGTGCGCCTGATCGACGTCCTGCTGCGTCCGGAAGTGCTGGTCTTTGAGCCGCTGTGGACGGTGATACCGGGTAACAAAGCCATTCTGCCGGTACTGTGGCAGCTTTTCCCGAACCACCGTTACCTGCTCGACACCGATTTTGAGGTTAACGACCTGCTGAAACAGACCGGTTATGCCGTCAAGCCGATTGCCGGACGCTGCGGCAGCAATATCGATCTCATTAGTGCCCAGGACGAACTGCTGGATAAATCCAGCGGTAAGTTTATCGATCGCAAAAACATTTACCAGCAGCTGTGGTGCCTGCCAAACGTCGACGGCAAATACATTCAGGTCTGCACCTTTACCGTCGGCGGGAACTACGGCGGCACCTGTCTGCGCGGAGATGACTCGCTGGTGGTGAAGAAAGAGAGCGATATTGAACCGCTGATTGTGGTGAAGGATAAGTAACTCAGAACCGCTCGAAATAGCTCCCCGCAGACCATTCTGCGGGGACGTTTCTTCACTCTTCTTCCTCGTCCTGCTGACTGATCTTTAAATCAATAATACGGCCAATCCGATCGTGATAGACCGTCAGCAGGTTGTACTGGCTCATCTCGGAGATGATCTGTGGTGAGACATTAAAGCTGCGGGCCAGCTCCTCCTGGTGAAAATAGCCCGGCTGACGCCGTCTTACATGCGTGCGGCGGCGGTTGTACTGATACCACAAAATTAGCAGCCATCCGTTAAGCGCGGCGAACAGCAAATAGATCAACACCGTATTAAAGGAGGCAATAATGACGCTCCACCGGTGTTCACTCTCTTCGGTTAACTGCATCCACAGCCTGGCATACAGGAAAAACAGAAATCCTCCCCACGCCACCAGAGTTAACGCGGCATCGAAAAGACGTGGTAACAGCCGATGTTCAGTCAAAATTAAGGTATTTTCGTTCATTGAATGCTTCCTTTTCCCCGGTCCGGACTGATCCAGCGCGCGCGGGCACGCTGACGTTTAAGCATGACTTTCGGAAACGCGACGAGGGTAGTGAACAGGCCAATCATCCAGTACACCATCGGGAACCAAATCACCCAGAAAAGCGAGCTTGCCACCTTCCGCTCGTATCGCCGCTCGATGAACAAACTGACCAGGAACTGCAGCAGGCACATGACGCCCAACAGCAGACCGGTGAACGCGGGTGGGAACAGGGTCTCAACGGTCAGCCTGGCGGGAATCGGCGCGACCTGGCTGATAATGAACAGCAGTACCGTCATCGCGTAAGCGAACGCCCACAGCGTGGACAGCGCGTACTCCAGAAACAGGGGCCACATGCGATGATGCTCCCAGCGCACAACCTTGCGAAGGTTGACCAGAAACACCTCCGCGCCGCCCTGAGCCCAGCGCAGGCGCTGTTTCCACAGGCCTTTGAGCGTCTCCGGCATCAGGATCCAGCACAGCGCCCGCGGCTCGAAAAAGATATCCCAGTGGCGCAGCTGAAGCTTCCAGCTTATGTCGATGTCTTCCGTGATCATATCCGGGCTCCAGTACCCGACGTCCGCCAGCGCCTGGCGGCGAAAGGCGGCGATGACGCCGGACACGGTAAAGACCCGGCCATAGATCCGCTGCGTGCGTTTGATAAGGCCAATAATGGACGAGAACTCGCCCACCTGAATGCGCCCAATCAGCGAGGATCGCGTGCGAATGCGCGGATTGCCGGTGACCGCGCCGACGTGAGGATACTGAATCAGCGGGGCTACCAGATAAACCGCAGTGTCGCGGTCGAGCAGGGCGTCGCCATCAATGCAGACCAGCAGATCGCCCCGGGCTGCCGCGGCACCCGCTTTTAGCGCGACGGCTTTTCCCTGGTTCTCCGCGAGGTTAATTACCCGCAGGCGCGGCTGCTCCTGCGCCAGCTGCTGCAGCACGTCCGCCGTGTTATCAGAAGAGCCATCGTTAATGGCGATAACCTCTATATTCTTATACCGCTGATCCAGCGCGGCGCTGATGGTCTCTCTGGCGTTCCTTTCCTCATTGAAACAGGGGATCAGAATGGAAATAAGCGGCTCGCCAGCGAGCGAGGGTGGTGGGGTCTCTTTATCCCACGACCAGTGGCGTTCAAGCTGAAACCAGAAATAGAGTCCGCCGGTGACCCAGAGCACGGACATGAACAGCGGCCAGAAGAACACAAAATCCAGAATCAGTTCGCCGGTAAAAAGGGCGGCCACGCCTAAAGGCAACCCGAATACCAGACACAAAATAGAAAAAGCGATGATGCGATCAGTCATTGTCAGGGTACCAGTAGGAAGAAAATTCAGGCCTGATGCGGGAGATATCAGGCTGGTTGTTGATGAAATCGTCGGGGTAGTAGCCGTAGTTTTTGACGCCGTTCAGCTGGAGAACGCGCATCCACTGGACAAGCTGTTTATCGGAAACGGCACGCTGCGTTTTTTGCTCCCAGTCTCTGGCCTGCAGTTCGAAAATGGTTTTATCGAGCGCGCCGGGCCGTGCGGCGACCACGTTAACCAGACGCGTCAGCCAGGCGTCGCTTTCGTTCGCCGGAACGGACTCCATCAGCGGCATGGCCATCGGCACCGTCCAGTCATAGGCCGCCAGAAAATCATCAAAATTCTGTGCAAACCAGGCTTCGCTTTCAGGCTCAAGGATGGGTAAGACGAACATATTGCGTGCGGTTTTGATCTGCGGTCCCCGGATGTGCTTCACCGCCTGGCCCAGCGCACGGGTAAAGCCCATCAGCAGACGGCTTTTCTGACGCGTTGTGTCCTGAGCGGCGTCTTGTCCGGCATCGTCAACGTCCGTCAGCACCGCATCGTCATGGAACAAAATCCCATTGAAGGTGCTATAGCGGGCCAGATCTTCATAGATGTCCGTCACCTGCTGGCGAACCTGCGGGTTCCACGGGGAGAGCCGGATATAAGGTTCAGTGGCCTCGTGCAGCTGGCCCGTTTGACGATCCCGACGCTGCACGCGCGGCAGGGAGGGATCGAGATCGAACGAGAGCACCGGCATCCACGCGAAGACTTTCACCCCCGCACGGGTCTGGAGCTGCCAGGAGACAAAATTGAACAGATCGGCGCGGACCGGAAGCCGACGGTTGGGAAAATAGAGCGCGTTGATCCGGCCATCGCCCTGCGGGTCGGCAAACGCCTGCAGGAAAACATGGCTGATTTTCATGTCGTAAACTCGCTGGATCAGCCTGTTGATATTTTGGGTTTGCTGGGCCGGATCGGGATCGTAAACGTAGTCGAGGTCGACGTGCATGACGCGAACGGGATCGTGTTCCTGGATCTGGCTGACCGAACTGGCAAAGGTTTTTAGCGAAGGATTACCGGCGATCAGCAGACGGGGAATGTTGCCAGGGTCATTTACGTCCCCCAGACCGTCTTCCAGCGTAAAGGCCAGCTGGTAACCCTGTTGTCTGGCGATGGCGAGCGACGTACCGTTGGCGGCACCGTAAGGCCAGACCCAGGCGCGCGGTGCTTTGCCCGTCACCTGCGTGATTTTCTCGGTCACTTTATGCACGTCGTCGCCGATCCGCTGGCTGAACTGCCGATCGGTTTCATAGCGGCCCGTCGCCTTATCGTAAAAGCGATTGGCGATGGCAGGCTCGCGGCTTCCCTGAGGGTTAGCCACGATACCGTAATGGGAGGCCCAGGTATGTGAGCCGATCTCAATCAGCGGAGACTGGCTGAGCTCGCGCACCATGTCCCACGTTGCGAAGCGATCGCGGGGCGTCATCAGACCACCAAAATTGACCTTTTGATTTGCTGGCGTGTCCACCCAACTGCCTACCGGTGCCCACAGGGCAGGGACGTTCCAGGCCTGAAGCAGTGGCCAGACGCGGGTATAAAAGCTGCTGTAGCCGTCGTCAAAACTGAGCAAAACGGCTTTCGGCGGCAGCGTTTTTTTTCCGTCATGGGCATCCAGAATGTCCTGCACGCTGATGGCGTGATAGCCGTTATGCAAAAGCCAGCTTATTTGCTCGTTTAACGCGCTGGTGCGAACGGAGAGGTAGCGCTGATCGGCGGCATCATCTTCGACGTCGTGGTAGGCCAGCACCAGAAATCGATTCGTTGGCCAGGGCTTGCTCGCCTCCAGCTGGGGTCTCTCTTTGGGGGCAATAAACGGGAGTGCCTGGGCGCAAATGCTCGCGCTGAGGCAGAACCAGCCAATGAGTATCACACTCACGGAAAAACGTATGTTCAGCATATTCATCCTTAAAAGCGTAAAGTCGCATCAAACGTGACGGAGAGATTGCTCTCGCGCTTGCCGTCGTAAGGGCGTTTATCCCAGTTCAGCATCACGCCGGTATCGATGACGTTGTTCCACTGGATGCGTTGTCCGTAGCCCAGCAGGGTGATGGCCCCGGCGGACTGGTTTTTCTGCCAGTAGCTGCCGCCGCCTGCCACGAACTGCTGGCTCCAGAGGGTGTCGTAATGGCGATACATCTCATGATCGACGGACAGAGCGGCCGTTACGGACAGATCCCGCGCCGGGTTGTAATAGAGCGTGTCCCGCAGGCTGTTTTTACTGGCGGCGATCCCCGGTTCGAGATCCAGCGTCAGGGACGGGGTTTGCCAGAGACGCCCCTTACCCGTAAGGGTGTATTCCTGACGGTGGTTGTGGTCTGAGAAGCGGCTGACGGCGGCGCTAAACTGATACTCACGTCGCTCGTTTTGATACCAGCGCACGCCGCCTTCCCCCCGGTTGGCGCTAATCCCGTTGCGTAATGCCCGTAAGGGCGTGGTGCGAGATACGCGTTCAAGGCTGCCGCTGAGCTGCCAGTTATCGGTGAGAAAGTAAGTTGTGGAAAGGCGAGCCCCCGGCTTGTTCGCGCCGTGATAGCGGTTGCTGGAGAGCTCGGCTTCGAGCTGGAGGTCACGAGGCCGCCATTCCACGCCGCCCAGGAGGTGGCGGCTGGTGCCTTTGCCTTCATCGAAATTACCCTCTGCATAGCGGGTGCCGGCAAACAGCCGCCAGTTATCCGCAACTGGCGGGCCATAGAGCGTGGCGTCCCAGTTCAGGTCGTGCGTACCGCTGACGGGGTTATCGGAGTGCAAACCCTTGCTCGCATTGAGGCGCAGCTCGGACATATGATGAACCGTTCTGAGCCTGTCCAGACGACGGGCACTGCGATCGACCGGCGCGCGAGCAAGCACGTCGTCGGCCAGTAAATCCATCTCATGCCACTCCTGTAGATCCATGGCGACGTAAGCCTGCTGCTGCTCAAGCTCCAGATTTGATGGCTCCAGTGCCTCCGCCATTTTCAGCTTCTGCTCGGCCGCACGCGGCAGGCCCCGCGCCTGTAGCAAAGTGGCGTAGTCAATCTGCAATCCCTGGTTGCCCGGCGCCGTTGTCGCCAGACGCTGAGATAGCTTTTCGGCTTCAGGCAGGGCGTGGGTCGCCAGCAGATAGTTAAAACGGAGAGACTGCCCGGTGAGCCATCGATCGTTCGGCTGAGGGGTAGGGGAACCGAAATCGTAGCGGGTCCAGGGGACGTTACGGGTCTGGCGCTCTACATACTGGCGGGCGGCCCGATACTGCCCGGTATCCAGCCAGGCGTAGAAAAGTGCGTGCTCTTCGTCCTGCGGATCGGCGGCGTATTGCGGATAGTGTTGCAGAAGCGAGAAGGCGGCATCGGCGTTTTTCTCCTGCAGATACGCGGAGATAACCCAGCCGATTGCCCAGTCCGGCACCGGGTGCTGCGCTGCCGTAAGATCCTGATACTCGCTGATGACCTGCGGATAATCAGCATGGGCGTACAGCGCGCCGAGCCGGTCTATACGCGCAAGGATGACATCTTCCGCCGCCTGCGGCTCGCTTTTCCAGCGAGAAAGCAGAACGTCGTAACGATTCAGCGCAGATTGCGCAAGCTGCAGGCGCTCCTTTTCTGTTCTGCCTGGCACATCGGCAAGGCGAACCCTTTCGGCGGCGGCGTTACGCTCAAGACGGCGACGCTCCGCCGGGGACAGCGGCACCCGCTGTGAAAGTACGAGCGCGGGGGTATTCACGCGGTTATCCGTCAGGGCGTCGACAAGCTCGCTGAGCAGGACATTATTCTCTGGCGCGGTAGCCAGTGCGCGCGTGTCCGCCAGAAGCCGATCCCAGCTTTTTCCCTGGCGTAACCAGACATACGAGAGCGTCTGAAGATGCGCCTGAGTGGGGTTTTGGGTGACCAGCTGCCGGGCTTCCTGCAGCGCGAGTGCATCCATGCGGGCATCGGCCAGGGTTTTGATATAGCCGATACGATAATCATCGTTATTCGGCGCAAGGCTGCACGCCTCTTTCCAGAGCGATAAGGCTGGCTGCCACGCTTTTTGATTTCTCCTGGCCTGTGCAACGGCAGCAACGCCGCGAGCGGGCAGCGGCATATAAATGCCATAACGCTGCCAGACCTCAATCACCTCATCATCATGACCTGCCCAGGATGCCACCTGTAACCAGTCTGCGACCTGTTCAGGCGTCAGGGCGTGCTGTTGCTGATAATGCTGCAGATAATCAAGAAACGGCGTGTAATTACCGTTACGCGCCTGTTGAATCTGTTGTTCATAAACGGATTCCGTTGCCTGAACCAGAACAGGAAAGAGTAATAACAGTAACAATAATCCTGGGGTGCGATAAAAGAATAACGTATTGAAGCGAAGCGATCTTTCCATATCTATTTGCCATTTGTTTATCATGAATCCATTGCATAACACGGCTGCCTTTTAACTGTGCGTTAAAGGCGATAAATGAGAACATTAAATCTGAATGCAGTAACGTTATGGGGTACTTACTAAAAGGTAATTATGGATCCTTATCTCGGTAGATTGGGTAAACGGTAATGTACACCTGATATGTTGCCGGATAAATATGGTGAATAGAGGCTGGGTGGTTTTGAGATAATTCTGTAGTGAGCGGTTTTTTATGATTATATTGAAGGGGTTTTGTATTTATAACATTATGATATTTAAGTGTTTTATTTTTATTGTGACAAATTTGTTTATATTTTTAATGAGGCCTGGAAGCATCAATTAAAGTACTTTCTTGTGCATGTTTGGGAAGTTTCATGACAAAAATTCTTAATGTTTAGCGAAGTGTCTTTTCTGAGATTGTTTTTTATTTATAATTAATGTCAGACATTGAATGATGGTCTACAGGAAGTCTTACTCATCAATGTGTGTATTGAGGGATGTTCAAAGCCAGAATACATTTGTCGTTAATATAACAGCGCTATAAAACGAAGGCGGCCTTCTCTCGGAAGGAGCGTTCTTGCTTTAATCTAAAAGGGATGGTTAGTGGCAACTTCAATAGTGTTAGTGACTCAGGATCGCTATCTTGTCAGGGGCATGAGGCTTTTTTTTCCAGATATTATCCTGCTCGACTCGATTGACAGAAACATATTTGATAATGGTGCCGACGAATACTCTGTATTGATTGATAGTCGTTCTCCGCTCCGTTTATATGATTACCTGATACGTCATCCGGCCAGAACAAGGAAAACGATCTGCTGCGTTATGCTGGATATGCGACATCGCGAAGAGAATCTACTCAGTATGAAGTTGTTTATGAACACGTCGCTCACCGCGCCGGATATGGCGTCGCTGTTTAATCTGGTGCTCAACATGAAGGGCAGGCGTCTGACAACCAAATGGCTGCTTAACTTACGGCTTAGCACGCACGAGGCGATCATGCTGCGGTTGCTGAGGGCAGGGATGTCGATGGAAGCCGTTGCCGATGAGCTGAATACGTCGGTGAAAAGCCTCTACCGCAAACGAACGGCGCTTTCGGAACGACTGGGGGCGGAGAACTTCAATGAGGCGTGTTTGTTTATCTTTAAAAATAAACTGCTGGATGTGATTGGGAACGATCCCTAGATTGAAAAGAGACCAAAAGCAAAAACCCGCCTTTTGGGCGGGTTCTTTAAATAGTGGTGCCCGGACTCGGAATCGAACCAAGGACACGGGGATTTTCAATCCCGCCCTGACTCTACGCAGTTTTCAACGCCAGCCATGCCGCCAGTTCCGGGCAGTGGGTGACCAGACGGCCTTCTTCGCGCCGGTATTGCAGCAGATCTGAGGAACAGGATTTATCGGTACCGTTGTAGCGGACAAGGTGCCCTGACAGGCAGGCGCTAAGCAGGATTATATCTTTGATGGGCATGGGAGATACCTTTGATAAGGTGCGTAGTAACGCGCTTATCTCGATACCGGCGGATATAAGGTGGCAGAAAATGAGCGGGTGGCGGTTGGATTTTGGGGGAGAGGAAACGCGTATTATAATGAAAAACGAACAGTATCTTCTGCTCTTTAACCCCGTTTATGAACTGCCAGAGGCTAAGCCATGTGTTTTATCCTGAGCGGGTGATACCAGAAGGAGACTCCTGGAAGTGATTGAAAAATTTAAAAGGACGTTAGAAATGAATAAATATCTGTCTGGTCTGTGTGTTGTTTCTTTTTTTTATTTTTCTTCAATAGGTTACGCGCACTCTGCGGGGCTAAATAAAGTTCAGGTTAGTATCAAACCCAGCAGCGCTAATAGAGGATATATCCCGGTAATTTCTAATGCAGATGAAATCGAGTCTTCTGATTTCAGGGAGTCGGACCTAAGGGAGATGCAGGATAGCCTGAGGAAGATGAAGTCCGACAACCGCAAAGTCGATGAGCTAACTCAGAAGGTTTTGCAGCTTGAGAGAAAGAATTCTGAGCAGGAGAGTAAGATCGAGCGTTTGCAAAGAAGCCTTGATGACATGAAGCGGAGCAACGACAACCTTTCAAATCAGGTCAGCAATTTATCCGGCAAAATTAAGTGATAAAAAAGAGCCACCGCCAGTATTAACTTATCGGGCTATTAGCGTAAGCGTGCCTGCATTAAAGCCACGCTTATCAGCGCACAGAAATCGGCCGTAGCCATAAAGCAAAAACCCAGCCATAGGCTGGGTTTTCTAAATAGTGGTGCCCGGACTCGGAATCGAACCAAGGACACGGGGATTTTCAATCCCCTGCTCTACCGACTGAGCTATCCGGGCAACGGGGCGCATTAAACCTGATCTGCTTCCTGCCGTCAACGAAAAATGTTGTTTTCGTTACGGACTGCGCAATCTCTCGCCATTTCGCCGCACTCTTAAGCGAAAAAGCGCGTCCAGAGCGCTGAGAGCGGCATGGCGATCAGCAGCGCGGGCAGCATATTCACCACGGCAAACATCTTAATCCCGCAGATGCGTAACCCGGTCGCCAGCAACAGCAGGCCGCCGACGGCGGTAAAGTCTGCCATCATCGCCGGCGTGGTGAGCGGGAGTATCAGCGCGGCGCAGGTGGCGAGAGCCAGCTGAATCAGCAGCATCGGAACGCAAATTGCCGCGACGGCGATACCGAGCGTGGTGGCAAAAATGGTGGCGGTGAAGAAATCGAGAAACGCTTTCGCAATTAATATGCTCGGATCGCCCGTCATCCCTTCCTGCATCGAACCGAATATCCCGGTGCCGCTGGCACAAAACAGAATAATGATCGCAACGTAGTTCTGAATAAACGACTCGTGCGAACCGTTTTTCGCCTTACCGGGTCGGGCAATCAGGTTTTTGGCTTTGCCTACCGCGTTATTGATGCCTTTTTCCAGATAGCAAAATTCGCCAATCAGTGCGCCGAGCAGCGTTGCCAGCACCATGACGGGCAGGTTGGCGCATTTGATGACTAAAAGGATGCCGATGCCCAGCGAGGCCAGGCCAAAAATAGACGGCATGGAGGTACGAATACGCTCCGGTAGCCGCTGGCTTAACACGCCGCCAAGTATGCCGCCCAGCAGCACTGCGCCGGCGTTGATAAAGGGTCCAATTACCACCGCTAACTCCTGTTACTTAATCATTGGTATTGCATGATTATGACACGCAAAGCGGGCATTACGCTTAGCTTTGGAAGGTTTTGTGCATATTGATTCCTTCTTGCACCTCAAAATAAAAGGTGACATTATTGCGCGAATTTTCTCCTCCCTGTCTCACCGTTCGGTGAGGGTAATTAGCGCCTATGAAAACCATGAAAATTGCCGTCAGCCGCGAGCTGCTCTCCACTGTCTCAACCCACCGTGAAAAGGTGACGCTGGATAACACGGATTTTACCGATGTGGCGGCAGTCGTCATGACAACTGCTGAAAGTCGCAGCGGTATTCTCGCGTTGCTGAAACGCACGGGCTTTCAGTTACCGGTGTTTATTTTCTCGCAGGAGCAAACGGACGTGCCTGACGGTGCTACCGCGGTCATCTCGGGGAAAGCGCAGGAGTTTCTGGAACTGGAGACTGCTGCCAGCCGTTACGAAGAAAATCTGCTGCCGCCGTTTTTCGACACCCTGAGCCAGTACGTGGAGATGGGTAACAGCACCTTCGCCTGTCCTGGTCACCAGCACGGGGCGTTTTTCAAAAAGCATCCGGCGGGACGACAGTTTTTTGATTTCTTCGGTGAGAACGTGTTTCGTGCCGACATGTGCAATGCTGACGTGAAACTCGGGGATTTACTGATCCACGAAGGGTCCGCCAAGCATGCGCAAAAGTTCGCGGCGAAAGTGTTCAATGCGGATAAAACCTACTTCGTGCTGAACGGCACGTCGGCGGCCAACAAGGTGGTGACCAACGCGCTGCTGACGCGTGGCGATCTGGTGCTGTTCGACCGCAACAACCATAAATCTAACCACCACGGGGCGCTGATTCAGGCAGGCGCCACGCCGGTGTATCTTGAGGCTGCGCGTAATCCATTTGGCTTTATTGGCGGGATTGACGAGCACTGTTTTGATGACGCGTACCTGCGCGATCTTATCCGCGAGGCTGCGCCGGAGAAAGCCGACGAGGCGCGTCCGTTCCGCCTGGCGATCATCCAGCTTGGCACCTACGACGGCACGATCTACAACGCCCGTCAGGTGATCGACAAGATCGGCCATCTGTGTGATTACATCCTGTTTGACTCTGCCTGGGTGGGCTACGAGCAATTTATTCCGATGATGGCGGAAACGTCTCCGCTGTTGCTGGAGCTGAACGAGAACGATCCTGGCATTTTTGTGACCCAGTCGGTGCATAAGCAGCAGGCCGGGTTCTCGCAAACGTCGCAGATCCATAAAAAGGATAACCACATTCGTGGCCAGGCGCGGTTTTGCCCCCATAAGCGGCTGAACAATGCATTTATGCTGCACGCCTCCACCAGCCCGTTTTATCCGCTGTTTGCAGCGCTGGATGTGAATGCCAAAATTCATGAAGGCGAGAGTGGGCGCAGGCTGTGGGCGGAGTGTGTTGAGCTGGGCATTGAGGCGCGCAAGGCGATCATTGCCAACTGCCATATGATTAAGCCGTTTATCCCGCCGGTGGTGGCGGGGCGGCCGTGGCAGGATCATCCGACGCACGCCATTGCCAGCGAGCGCCGCTTCTTCAGCTTCGAGCCGGGGGCGAAATGGCACGGGTTTGCGGGTTATGCCCGCGAGCAGTACTTTGTCGACCCGTGCAAGCTGCTGCTGACCACGCCGGGTATTGATGCCGAAACCGGGGAATATACCGGGTTCGGTATTCCGGCGACCATTCTTGCGCACTACCTGCGCGAAAACGGCATCGTGCCGGAGAAATGCGATCTCAACTCAATCCTGTTCCTGCTGACGCCAGCTGAAAGCAGCGAGAAGCTGGCGCAGCTGGTGGCAATGCTGGGACAGTTCGAGCAGCATATTGAAGACGATACGCCGCTGTCGGACGTACTGCCGACCATCTACCAGAAATATCCGGTGCGCTACCGGGATTACACCCTCCGCCAGTTGTGTCAGGAGATGCACGATCTTTATGTCAGCTTTGACGTAAAAGATCTGCAGAAGGCGATGTTCCGCAAAGAAAGCCTGCCTGAGGTGGTGATGAATCCACAGGATGCGAACCAGGCCTACATTCGCGGTAACGTGGAGCTGGTGCGCATACGGGATGCCGAAGGGCGGATTGCTGCCGAAGGGGCGCTGCCCTATCCGCCTGGCGTGCTGTGCGTGGTGCCGGGTGAGGTCTGGGGCGGGGCGGTACAGCGTTACTTCCTGGCGCTGGAAGAGGGCATCAACCTGCTGCCGGGCTTCTCGCCGGAGCTGCAGGGGGTATACAGCGAGAAGGATGCGGACGGGATTAAACGGCTGTATGGATATGTGTTGAGGTAGTGCGGGCTGCTGCCCTCACCCTAACCCTCTCCCACAGGGAGAGGGAACGTTTCATCAAACCGCACTACGCTTGTACATCCTCCTTGGATGCCCAATCTTCCCGTACAGCATCTCCACGCTCAGAAACCCCGCCTCCACGCAGTGCTCCAGATAGCGCCGGGTAGTGGTTTTACTCAACCCCGTTTCGCTCACCACCTCATCCACGGTAAAGCAGTGCGTCGCCTTGTCGTTGAACAGCGCCTGCACCCTGGCCAGCGTATTCTCCTCAATCCCTTTGCTGCCGTTGTCCTGGCGGTAGTTCTTCGCCTGGAGTTGATACAGTGAATCGACGTTTTGCTGATCGACAATCTTCCAGACGCGCTGCTGTTCGGCAAATTGCACAAAGCGCTCCAGCGACTGGCTGAGGCGCTTCCAGGAAACCGGCTTAAGGATATAGTCAAACGCGCCGTTGCGGATGGCCTGGCTGCAGGTGTCCATATCGCTGGCGGCGGTGATGAAAATCACCGAGCAGTTGGCGCGGGTCAGCATCGGGTTACTGATAAGGGTGATGCCTTTGCCGTCCGGCAGATAGTTATCCAGCAGCATCAGCTGAGGCTGTTTACGCTCAAGCTGAACCTGCGCGTCGGCCAGTGACGAGGCAATCCCCACCAGTCTCAGACGCGGGTGTTTGCTGATGAGCTCCGCGTGCAGCTGTGCCAGTTCGTTCTCGTCTTCAACAATCAGTACGTCGATAAGTTCATGATGCATAGTCGGTGTCTTCCAGTTGCCGGACGGTTCCCGAGGCCGGGATAAACAATGAGAAAATGGCGCCGCGTGGGGTATTATCGGCAACTTCTATCGCGCCGCCAGCCTGCGTAACGTAGCTTTCGATCAGATACAGACCAATCCCATGATCGCCGCGTGTTTTGGTGGTGATGCCGCGTTCAAAGATCCGCTCACGGATCTCCGGTTTAATGCCTACGCCCTGGTCGGCGACTTCAATAATCAGCTCCTGCTCGCTGAGTTTTATCAGCACTTCCACCGGCGCATGGGGAAGCGGCGAGCGCTGTGTTGCTTCGATGGCGTTATCCAGCAGGTTACCAATAATCGAAATCAACTCTTGCTCCCCAAGCGGCAGGAACGGCTTATCCAGCCGACAGGCCGGGTCGAAACTCAGCTCGACGCCTTTTTCCCGCGCTCGGGCGGCTTTCCCGAGCAGCAGGCCGCACAGGGTGGGAGAACTGAAGCGCGACGAGATAAAGTCCAGCAGCTCCTGGGCATGTTCCGACTGCGCCTGTATGTAGCCAATCGCCTCCTCATAGCGGCCCATATGCAGCAGGCCGGAGAGGGTGGTCATCCGGTTTAACTGCTCGTGGCGCATAATGCGCAGGTTATCGACATAGCGTTTTACCTGGCTGAGCTGGGCGCTCAGAGAGTCGATTTCGTTGCGATCGCGGAAGGTGATCACCCAGCCCTGCAGCGAGCCCTCAAGCATGATGTGAACCCGGCTGGCAATCACCGTGAGATCGTTAAAACGGCAAATCTCATCGTGGGTATCTTTAGCCAGCATCGTCTGCGTGTCGAAGAACGGGACCGGGTCGATCACCTGGCTTATCAACTGCCCGCGCAGTTCACGCGCCGGCTGGCTCAGCCCCAGCAGTTTGCGCGCCGCCTGGTTGATAACTTCTATGCGCCGTTCGTTATCAATGGCAATCACCCCTTCGTAGATAGATTCCATCATCGCCTTTTGCTGACGTACCAGCAGGCCGATTTCTCGCGGTTCGAGGGAGAAGATCTGCTTCTTTATACTGCGGGTAAAGAACCAGGAGAAGATAAAGAGGGCCAAAAGCAGCAGCACGGCGGCAATCAGGATATTGACCACTTTACTGACGGTAATGGTATCCAGGTAGCTGGTGAGATAGCCCACGGAAACAATGCCAACCACCTGCCCGGCATCGTTGAAGATAGGGGCTTTACTGCGCAGCGAAATACCCAGTCCGCCTTTACGGATGGTTGTCGTGCTTTTCCCCTGCAGGACGGCCTCATTGTCGCCACCAACCAGCGTCGTGCCCACTCTGTCGGCAAAGACGGAATGAAAAAGGTGCTTTCCCGTGTTATCTCCAATGACAATAAAGCTGGCATCGCTATGGGCAGCCATTTTCTGCATAAAATCATGGATCGCGGTGATATCTTTTTGTTCAACTTCATTGCGTAATGACGGAATAAGCGCAATCTCCTCCGCCTGTATTTTTGCGCGCGCACTCATTTCCTGATAAAGCTGCTTACCGACATCGGCATAATAATATCCGCCCAGCAACGCAAAAAGCACTGAGAAAAAGGCAACCAGCGAAATAAACAACTTAATCTGGAAAGAGACTTTCATAACTATCACGCAAGGTAGCGACAAAGAACGCCAATATATCATCTTTTTTTCTGTGGTTGCCTGCGCTTTGCCGAAAACTTGTGATCCCTTGCACAGCGGGCGCTGTAAAAGATTTATCCTGAGGGCTTACCTCGTTCAGGCTATATGAATAAATGTTATTTGTTTGTTCAATTCAGAAAAGAAACCATAAAAACCACGATGATAAATAAGGCATAAATCACATTAAATAAAAGAAACCATTAAAACCATAGTGGCCATTAAAACTTCGCTTTTAATATGTCATCCCTCACATAAAGTAAGCCTTTGTGACTCTAAGCTGAACGCACAAAATAACCAAGGGGCTTATTATGAGCACAACTGACGATTCTTTCTCTGTTACCCACGACCCGATTGAAATTCAGCGACCCTCGCTCAAAGAGCGTTGGTGGCATATTATGGATACCTGGAAAATCGGGATTATCCCTCTGCCGCTGTTTGTTCTGGCGGGCGCACTGATTGCGATTGATTGTCTGGGCGGAAAGCTGCCGAGCGACATCGTGGTGATGGTAGCGACCCTGGCCTTCTTCGGCTTTGCCTGCGGTGAGTTTGGCAAGCGCCTGCCGATTGTCGGCAAGCTCGGTGCGGCGGCGATTTGCGCCACCTTTATCCCTTCCGCGCTGGTCTATTACGGCCTGCTGCCGGATGTGGTGGTCGAGTCCACCACGAAGTTCTATAAATCCACCAATATTCTCTATCTCTACATCTGCTGCATTATCGTCGGCAGCATCATGAGCATGAACCGCACGGTGCTGATTCAGGGCTTCCTGCGCATCTTCTTCCCGATGCTGTGCGGTGAAATTGTCGGCATGCTGGTGGGGATGGGCGTTGGTCTCGCGCTGGGCCTGGAGCCGTTCCAGATCTTCTTCTTTATCATTCTGCCCATTATGGCGGGCGGTGTCGGGGAAGGCGCAATTCCGCTTTCCATCGGTTATGCCACCCTGCTGCACATGGACCAGGGCGTAGCGCTCGGCCGCGTGCTGCCGATGGTGATGCTCGGCGGTCTGACCGCGATCATTATCTCCGGTTGCCTGAACCAGCTTGGTAAGCGCTACCCGCACCTGACCGGTGAAGGCCAGCTGATGCCTAACCGCGCCAATGCCGATACCACCGTCTCTCAGCCTGCGTTCTCTGGTAAAGCGGACGTGACCACAATCGCCTCTGGCGCCCTGCTGGCGGTGCTGCTCTACATGCTGGGCATGCTCGGCCACAAGCTCATTGGCCTGCCAGCCCCGGTCGGCATGCTGTTTATGGCGGTGCTGGTGAAGCTCTGCAACGGCGCCTCTCCGCGCCTGCTGGAAGGTTCGCAGGTCGTCTACAAATTCTTCCAGACTTCCGTGACCTACCCCATCCTCTTCGCCGTCGGCGTGGCTATCACCCCGTGGCACGAACTGGTGGCGGCGTTCACCGTCAGCAACCTGCTGGTGATTGTCAGCACCGTTTCTGCGCTGGTGGCGACCGGCTTCTTCGTCGGCAAAAAGATCGGTATGCATCCGATTGATGTCGCCATCGTCTCCTGCTGCCAGAGCGGGCAGGGCGGTACCGGCGACGTGGCGATCCTGACCGCAGGCAACCGCATGAGCCTGATGCCGTTCGCCCAGATTGCTACCCGTATCGGCGGAGCGATTAACGTCTCTATCTCTCTGCTGATTCTGGGCAACTTCCTCGTTTAAGTTTTCAGGAAAGAACAATGAAACTCGCAAGCTTTTTATACCAGGGAAAACGCAGCTACGGCATCGTCCAGGCCGACGGCGTGATTGATTTAGGCCGCCGTCTCGGCGACCGCTACAACGACCTCAAGGCGCTGCTGCAGGGCAACGGGCTGGCGCAGGCCACCCGCTACCTGAACGACGCGGTGGACGTGCCGATGAGCGCTATCACCTTCTTACCGGTGATTGAGCAGCCGGAAAAAATTCTCTGCGTGGGCATGAACTACGCCGACAAGCGCAAGGAGTTTGACCAGCATAACCCGGCCCCGACGCTGTTTGTCCGCTTCCCGGATTCACAGACCGGCCATAACGAACCGGTGCTGAAGCCGCGCCACTCCAGTGAATTCGACTACGAAGGCGAGCTGGCGGTGATCATCGGCAAAGGTGGGGAGAACATCAGCCGCGACGACGCGCTGCGCCACGTGGCGGGCTACAGCTGCTACATGGACGGCTCCGCCCGTGACTGGCAGCACACCTGGTTTACAGCCGGAAAAAACTGGCGTCAGACCGGCGCGTTTGGCCCCTGGATGGCGACGGCGGATGAGATCCCGGATCCGCACCAGCTGGCAATCCGCACCTGGCTGAACGGCCGCATGGTGCAGGAAGACAACACCAGCAGCATGATCCACAAGGTTGCGGAGCTGATCGAGTACATCAGCACCTTCACCCGCCTCAGCCCGGGAGATGTGATCATCACCGGATCCCCAGGCGGGGTGGGGAAAAAGCGTAACCCGCCTCTGTTTATGAAAGAGGGCGATCGCATTGAGGTGGAGATCGAGCATATCGGTCATCTGAGCAACGTGATCGTGGAAGCGCCCGCCGTCGGGCTTGCGGCAGCACACTGAGTAAAACGGCATGAACAGTCAACCCATCGATTTTCGCCACACTCTGGTGGCGAAGCATCCGGAACGCTTAAGCCAGATCCGCTACCTGCTGGCAGACAGCGGCCTTGGCCTGGACAACGACATCACGCTGTTTGTCGAAGCCTGGTCCGGCTCGCAGCTGGTGGGTTGCGCAGGGCTTGCCGCCAACGTCATCAAATGCGTGGCGGTCAACGAGCAGCTTCGCGGCGAGAACCTCAGCGCGCGGCTGCTGGCTGAGGTGGAAAATGCGGCGCTGGAGCGCGGCCATTTTCACCTCTTCCTCTGCACCCGTCCGTGCAACCGGGAGCGCTTTGCCCGCAGTGGCTTCTGGCCGATTGCCCAGAGCGGAAACAACGCGGTGCTGATGGAGAACACCCCGCAGGGGATCGAACGCTACTGCCGTTCCCTGCGCGCGAAGCGCAAAAGCGGGGAGAACATTGGCGCGATAGTGATGAACGCCAATCCCTTCACCCTCGGCCATCGCCATCTGGTGGAGCAGGCGGCGCAGCAGTGCGATGCGCTGCATCTCTTCGTGGTGCGTGAAGATGCGTCGTTCTTCCCGTTTAGCGCGCGCATTGAGATGGTGCGGGCGGGCGTGGCGCATCTGCCGAACGTGGTGGTGCATGAAGGCTCGCAGTACATCATCTCCCGCGCCACTTTCCCGGCCTACTTCCTGAAGGAGACCGGCAAAGTGCAGCAGGCGTGGAGTGAAATCGACGTGCTGATTTTCCGGGACTTTATTGCCCCGGCGCTGGGCATCACCCACCGCTTCATCGGCTCGGAGCCCTTTTGCGATATCACCCGGCAGTACAACCAGACGCTGCACGACCTGCTGGCCTCGCATATTGAGGTGGTGGAAATGCCGCGCATCAAGGCCACCGGCAACGCCATTTCCGCGTCCGAAGTGCGCCGTTTACTCAAGACACAGCTGTTTTCCCGGATCCGGGAGATTGTCCCGGACTCCACCTTCGCGCATCTCGAAACGCATTACCGTGCGAGTGCCGAAGTCGCATAACTACCAGGAATTTATCATGAATATTGTAAGGGAGGCGCTGGCCGGCACGCAGGAGTCCAGCGACCTGATGGTGAAAATCGCTCCCGCTCACGGCGAGCTGGAGATAGTCATCCACAGTGAAGTGATTAAGCAGTTTGGCGAGCAGATTCGCCAGGTGGTCAACGACACATTGCGCGCCATGAACGTGCACCAGGGACTCATCATTATTGAAGATAAAGGGGCGCTGGACTGTGTTATTCGCGCCCGCCTGCAAAGCGCGCTGATGCGTGCCGCCGATGATCAAACCATCAACTGGGGGGCGCTGAAATGAGCAAACTCCGCCGCAGTATGCTGTTCCTGCCGGGCGCCAACGCCGCCATGCTTTCCACCGCCTTTATCTATCGGCCTGATTCCATCATGTTTGACCTGGAAGACGCCGTTGCCCTGCGCGAGAAAGACACCGCGCGCATGCTGGTGTTCCACGCGCTACAGCACCCGATGTATCAGGATATCGAAACCGTGGTGCGCATTAACCCGCTGAGCACGCCGTTTGGCCTGCTGGATCTGGAAGCCGCCGTGCGGGCGGGCGTGGACGTAATTCGCCTGCCGAAAACCGATACCCCGGACGATATCTACGAGCTGGAGGGTCACCTGGCGCGTATTGAACGCGAGTGCGGCCGCGAAGTCGGCTCTACCCGCGTCATGGCGGCGATTGAATCGGCCATTGGCGTGATAAATGCCGTGGCGATTGCCCGCAGCTCCCCGCGCCTCATCGGCATCGCGCTGGCCGCCTTTGATTATGTGATGGATATGCAGACCGAGCGCGGCGACGGCACCGAGCTGTTCTACGCCCGCTGCGCCGTATTGCACGCCGCCCGTGCGGCGGGCATCGACGCCTTCGACGTGGTGTGGTCAGACGTTAACGACGAGGCCGGGTTCCTGCGCGAGGTCGATCTGATCCGCAAGATGGGCTTTAACGGCAAATCGCTGATTAACCCGCGCCAGATTGACCTGCTGCATAACGCTTACGCCCCGACGCAGGAAGAGGTGGAACACGCGAAGCGAGTGATTGAGGCGGCAGAAGAGGGCGAGCGTAACGGCCTGGGCGTGGTGTCGCTCAACGGCAAAATGGTGGATGCACCGATTATTAACCACGCGCAGGTGGTGCTGGAGCGCGCGGCGGCCTCCGGCGTGCGTCGGTAAGGATGACAGAATGAACCAGACTGAACTTCTCCATATGAATTTCCCCCATCTGCGGGGCTTAAAACCGTTTGATACCGCCCACAGCGCGACGCCGTGGCTGGCGGATGCTGACGCGAAGCACAGCCGCAAACTCTGCGCCTCCGTTGAAGAGGCGGTGAAGCGCTGCGGCCTGCAGGACGGGATGACCATCTCTTTCCACCACGCGTTTCGCGAAGGCGACCGGGTGATCAACACCGTCGTGGCGCTGCTGGCGCGAATGGGTTTCAAAAACCTGACGCTGGCCTCCAGCTCGCTGATGACCTGCAATGACGCGCTGATCGAGCATATTGAAAGCGGCGTCATCACCCGCATTTACACCTCCGGAATGCGCGGCAGGCTGGCGGATGCCATCTCCCACGGGCTGATGGACGAGCCGGTGCAAATTCACTCCCACGGCGGGCGCGTGAAGCTCTTGCAGGACGGCGAGCTGAATATCGACGTGGCGTTTCTCGGCGTGCCGTGCAGCGATGAGTTTGGCAACGCCAACGGCACCCACGGTAAATCCTGCTGCGGCTCGCTGGGCTACGCCATGGTGGATGCGCACTTTGCCCGCAAGGTGGTGCTGCTGACCGAAGAACTGGTGCCGTTCCCCAATATGCCCGCCAGCCTGGTGCAGGACCAGGTGGACTACATCGTGCAGGTTGAGAGCGTCGGTGACCCGGCGAAAATCAGCGTTGGCGCGGCGCGCGTCACCAGCAACCCGCGCGAGCTGATGATCGCCCGCTATGCGGCGGACGTGATTGAACATTCCGGCTACTTTAACCCGGGCTTCTCAATGCAGACCGGCTCCGGCGCGGCGGCGACCGCCTGCACGCGTTTTATGGAAGAGAAAATGGAGCGCAGCGGCGTGAAGGCGCGCTTCGCGCTTGGCGGCATCACCGGCAGCCTGGTGGATTTGCACGAGAAGGGGCTCATCGAAAAGCTGCTCGACACCCAGTGCTTTGACGGCCAGGCGGCGGCGTCTCTGGCGCGCAACCCGAACCACGTGGAGATCTCCACCAATGTTTACGCCAACCCCGGCAGCAAGGCGGCAAGCTGCGACCAGCTCGACGTGGTGATCCTCAGCGCCCTCGAAATCGACGTTGATTTCAACGTCAACGTCATCACCGGCTCCGACGGCGTGATGCGCGGCGCGTCCGGCGGACACTGCGACGTGGCCGCTGCGGCGAACCTCACCATCGTCGTTGCGCCGCTGCTGCGCAGCCGCATTCCGACGGTCGTGAAGCGCGTCACCACGCGCCTCACGCCGGGTGAGAGCATCGACGTGCTGGTCACCGATCACGGCATTGCGGTTAACCCGGCGCGCCCGGAGGTGCGTGAGCGGCTGATGGCTGCCGGGCTGAAGATTGTGGATATCAACGCGCTCTATGAACGGGCGATATCGCTGACGGGCGTACCGAAGCCGATTGAGTTTACCGACAAAATCGTCGGGGTGATCCGCTACCGCGACGGCAGCGTGATCGACACCGTGCGACAGGTGAAGGAGTGATTATGACAGTAGCGACACCCGTGCGGACGGGTGTCAGCCTGGACGAACTGCTGGCGGCGAAAGAGCGCCGCGCAGCGCGTCAGGCTGACATGCTTGAGCACTATCAACAACCGGTGATTTCCCTCACGCTGGTCACGCCAGGGGAAATTAAAGACAGCCTGCGCTATCGCAACACCATGGGCGTAGCGCTCCAGACGTGCGACCAGCTGCTATGGGAGAACCGCTGGCAGGTGCTGGACCGTCAGGTGCTGTGGCTTCCGACCGGGCCCGAGGCTCTGTGGTGCGTGGCTCATCCGGCAGCGGAAATTAAAGCGCACTGCGCGGAACTGGAGCAGACGCACCCGCTCGGCAGGCTGTGGGATCTGGATGTTATTTGCCCTCAGCATGGCCACGTCGGGCGTCAGTCGCTGGGGGCAAATCTCAGACGCTGCCTGATCTGCGACGAACCTGCGCATGCCTGTTCCCGCTCGCGGAACCATCCCGTTGAGCAGGTGGTTTCCCGGGTGGAGAAGATGATTGATGACTGGTTTGCTCGCGACTAAACCCCGCATTGCGGACGTGCCCGCGCTTGCCGAAGCGGCACTGTGGCAGGAGCTGGAGCTGACGCCCAAACCGGGGCTGGTGGACAAGCTCAATAACGGTTCCCACCGCGATATGGACCACGCGCTGTTTGCCCGCAGCATTGCGGCGATTACGCCGTGGTTTGCGCGCTTTGCTGAACTTGGTAACGCGCATGCGGATAAGCCCGCTGACGCACAGCTACGGATTATCCGCCCAATGGGGATGGCCTGCGAGCAGGCGATGTACGCCGCGACGAACGGCGTGAATACGCACAAAGGCGGGATTTTTGCCCTGGGTTTACTGTGCTTCGCCGCCGGACGTGTGAACAATCTCTCTGCGGACAGCCTCTGTTGTGAGGTAGGTAACATCTGCCGCGGGCTGGTGTCGCGAGAGCTGGCCGCGCGCAGCGGGCAGGCGACGGCGGGCGAGCGGCAGTTTCAGCAGCACGGCTTAACCGGCGCGCGCGGTGAGGCGGAAAGCGGCTTTGCCACGGTGCGTAAGGCGTTGGCACAGTGGAACGGACGGTCGCTTCACAGCCTGCTGTTACGCCTGATGTCAGTCAATCAGGACAGCAATCTGGTGTCGCGCGGTGGCATGGAAGGGCTGCGCTACGTTCAGGACTACGCGCGGGAATTGCTGGCTAACGGCTGGGACCGCGAAGCGTTGCTTAAAATGGATATCGCATTGATAGAACGCAATCTGAGTCCGGGGGGCAGCGCGGATTTGCTGTCGGTGGGGTGGGTGCTTTCTGCAATAAAATAGCCGGGTGGCGGCTTCGCCTTACCCGGCCTACGGTTGGGTTTTGTAGGCCCGGTAAGCGTTAGCGCCACCGGGCACAACACACCAAAGATTAGTGCGCGATCGGCTGCGCACCGTTCGGCACACGCACGTGCTTGTACTTGAACAGCGCGATGAACGCGAAGAACAGCACCAGCGAGTATGCGGCGAAGATCAGCCACACCGGCTGCCAGTTGGTGATGCCGTTGGTGGTGTACATCTCTACCACTTTACCGCTCACCACGCCGCCCAGAATACAGCCGAAGCCGTTGGTCATCATCAGGAACATGCCCTGTGCGCTGGCGCGGATTTCAGGCTTCACTTCTTTTTCCACGAATACGGAACCGGAAATGTTGAAGAAGTCGAAGGCACAGCCGTAAACAATCATCGACAGCACCAGCAGTACGGTGCCGAATGCGCTCGGGTCGCCGTAGGCGAACAGACCAAAGCGCAACATCCATGCCGCGATACTGATCAGCATGACGTTCTTGATGCCGTAGCGGCTCAGGAAGAACGGGATGGTCAGGATGAACAGCGTCTCAGAGATCTGAGAGATGGACATCATCACCGACGCATGCTCAACGATAAAGCTTCCGGCAAACAGCGGATTGTTATCGAAGCTGTGCAGGAAGGTGTTGCCGAACATGTTGGTGATCTGCAGCTCTGCGCCCAGCAGCATGGAGAAGATAAAGAAGATCGCCATCCGTTTGTTTTTAAACAGCGCGAACGCGTCCAGACCGAGCATGGTGCTCCAGCTCTGGTTTTTCTGCTGGTTTGAAACCGGAATGGTTGGCAGCGTCAGGGTGAAGATCGCCAGCAGCACGGAGAGCGCGGCACCGATGTAGAGCTGCATATGGCTCAGTTCAAAGCCTGCGAAGCTCACGCCCCACATTGCCATGATAAAGCCGATGGTGCCCCAGATACGGATTGGCGGGAAATCGGTCACGATATCCATCCCGGCAGATTTCAGGCGGTAGTAAGAGATGGTGTTGATCAGCCCAAGCGTTGGCATATAGGCCAGCGAGTTAAGCAGGATCACCATAAACATTGCCCCTGGCGTGGTCACTTCGGCCGCCATAAACAGCGTCCCCGCGCCCACCAGATGGCAAAGCATGTACAGCCATTTCGCACTTAACCATTTATCCGCCACGATACCGAGCAGTGTTGGCATGAAGACCGCCGCGATACCCAGCGAGCTGTAGACGGCACCGATTGACGCACCATCGAACTTGAGCGTCACAAACATATAGGAGCCGAGTGTAGTCAGCCAGCTACCCCACAGGCAGAACTGCAGAAACGACAATATTTTAAGCTGCAGCTTAAGGTTCATGTTACTTTCCTCACAAGTGAGCGGGAGATATGTTGTTTTTGGAACATTCAGGGTTGTTATTTGATGCAATTCTATCAGTTGGCAACGATATGTTTTGTTACCTCCCGCAAAAAAATGCAATCCACATTAATTTGCAGTTTGGATTGTGATGCAAATAACATTTTCGTATGGGTGGGGTGAGTGAGTGCGGCCTGATACCCTCACCCTGACCCTCTCCCACGGGGAGAGGGAAAGCAGAACACCTTCTCCTTGCAGGAGAAGGTGTGTTGATTATCGACGACGATAGTTCTTCTGCGCCGTATTGACCTTATACAGATAGCGGCGGGACTCCGCTGATGGGTGGCGGGTGGTGAGGGTTGAGTAAACATCCCCCGGCGCCATGCTGTTGATGATGTTTGCGGCCTGCACTTTGTCGTTCGAGAAGACGCGTAGCACGCTGCCCGCGCCGCCGTTATAGGCGGTGATTACGGCATAGCGGCGTGAGGTCGGGTTATCGATGCCGCCGAGATAAACATTGTTCAGCATCGCCAGATAGGCCGTGCCGGTATCAATGTTGCTCTGGGGATCGAACAGATAGCTACGGCTCGGCGTGCCGGATTTGCCCTGCGCGCGGAAGACGTCTTTACCGGCGCTGTGCTGGACTACCTGCATCAGCCCCAGGGCGTCGGAACGGCTAACTGCGTAAGGGTTGAACGACGATTCGGTCTGCATAATCGCCAGGATCAGCGACTCATCCACGCCGTACTTACGTGATGCCTGACGCACCATGCCAAGATACTTATGCGCACGCTTGTCGAGGTGGTTCGGCACGAGGTTGATGGTGACGCTATAAATTATCTTCAGGCCGTTAGAGCGGCTCTTCAGTCGCGTCTGCAGCAGATAGTCGGCAAATTTCGTGGCGCGACCTTCCCAGCGGATTGGCTGGCCGGTTTGATCGACAACCTGACCGTACAGGAACGGCTCTTTCGAGATGGTGATATCGTCGGCATCGGAGTAGAGATCGATAGATCCCGGGTCGTCGCCCATCAGCAGGGTTTTGATAATCGCCTGACGCAGTCGTGCCGCAGGGTCAGTACCCGCGATGGTTTCAATGGTGATCGTACCCTCATCAAAGTTGATGTGGCTACGGGTCAGATAGGCGTCGGTGTACTTAACGTAGTCCTTCGGTCCGGCAATAAGAACTTCGTTAAATCCCCATATGTTCTCGATGTTGTGGGCAAACTGCCCCATCAAAATGTCAAAACCGTTGGTGTCCTTGATCCAGGCTTCGTTGTAATCATCGCCTTTTTTTGACGAACAGGAGACCAGCAACGGCGCAACAAGGGCTAGCGCTAAAAGTTTTTTCATCATTCCGGGCGTGCGTGTTGTGTTTGCTTAGTCGTTGCTATTGCCCGGCGGCGCTTCGCTTGCACGGGCCTACGGTTTTGTAGGCCGGGTAAGCGCAGCGCCACCCGGCAACAGCCGCTCAATATTATTTTTCTGGAGGCGTATAGCCTTCGATATGCACGTCTTTGCCTTCAAACAGGAAGTTCACCATCTCCTGTTCCAACAGCTTGCGGTGTTCCGGGTTCATCATGCTGAGCTTTTTCTCGTTAATCAGCATGGTCTGCTTTTTCTGCCACTGTCCCCAGGCTTCTTTGGAGATCTCGTTATAAATGCGTTTACCCAGATCACCCGGATAAAGCTGGAAATCCTGGCCTTCAGCGTCACGCTGCAGGAAAGTACAAAAAATCGTTCTGGCCATACTCATTCCTCTTTTTCTTGTCGATGCTAAACCATTGCACCGGCACGTAATTGCTGTAACAGGCGCTCCACGGGAGCCGCCAGCCCGACTGATGGCGGTTGCGCTAAGTTATACCAGAGAGCGGTGCCTTCATCCATGCACGAGGCAAATGAGGACACGGGAAGCCACATCGGCACAATATCCAGGTGGAAATGGCTGAAGGTATGGCGAAACGCGGTCAGCTGCGTCAGGTTATCGGCAGCAATACCGCGCTGTTTAAGCCATTCACGCAGCAAATCTTCATCTTCAAACTGTGGGAAGCAGTATAGACCGCCCCACAGGCCGCTCGGTGGACGCTGGGCCAGGAACACCTCGTCGCCGTGCTGCATCAGCAGCATGTAACCGGTGCGCTCCGGTAGCGTCTGCTTCGGTTTTTTCCCCGGGTATTGCGACCACGAATGGTTAGCGTAGGCCACGCAGAGAGTATTGAGCGGGCAGAGTTCGCACTTGGGTTTTGAGCGCGTGCAGACCATCGCACCCAGATCCATCATCGCCTGGTTAAAACGTTCGACGCCGTTGGCCGGGGTAACCGCTTCACTGATCTCCCACAGACGTTTCTCAACCTCTTTTTTACCGGGCCAGCCGTCCACGGCATAGCAACGTGCCAGCACGCGCTTCACGTTGCCGTCGAGGATCGGGAAATGCTTACCCAAAGAGAGAGAGAGAATGGCTCCCGCCGTTGAACGCCCGACGCCGGGTAAATCTGCCACTTCATCGAAAGTTTCCGGGAATTTACCGTTGTGGCGCGTGGCGACCTGCTGCGCGGCCTTGTGCAGATTACGCGCGCGGGCGTAATAGCCCAGGCCTGTCCAAAGGTGCAATACCTCGTCCAGCGGGGCATTCGCCAGGTCTGTTACCGTCGGGAAGCGTGCCATAAAACGCTCAAAGTATGGGATCACCGTGGCGACCTGCGTTTGTTGCAACATCACTTCGGAGAGCCATACTTTGTAAGGCGTTTTTTCAATTTGCCAGGGCAGGGTTTTACGCCCGTATTTGTCGTACCAGTCCAGCACCTGGGCTGAAAATTGAGAGGCTTGCATGGTCATCGATTCACATAATCAGGGACGCAGATTGCAGCACAGCGTCAATCTGCTGTAAACCGGATCTTTCCCATGCTTGCATAGACGCCTTAACTTTGGATAATGCCCGTTTCCCGAACATTCTCACAAGCAGACAACTCTTTTATGAAAAACGACGTCATTTCACCGGAATTTGATGAAAACGGTCGCCCGCTGCGCCGTATTCGCAGCTTTGTCCGTCGTCAGGGCCGCCTGACAAAAGGGCAGCAACATGCGCTGGACAACTACTGGCCGGTGATGGGCGTTGAGTTCAGCGAGCAGCCGCTGGACTTTGCCGGGCTGTTTGGCCGCGAAGCGCCAGTCACGCTGGAGATTGGTTTTGGTATGGGCACCTCTCTGGTGACCATGGCGCAAGCTCGCCCGGAGCAGAACTTCCTCGGTATTGAAGTGCACTCCCCGGGCGTCGGCGCGTGTCTCGCAACTGCCCATGAAGAGGGTGTAGAGAACCTGCGCGTCATGTGTCATGACGCGGTGGAAGTGCTGCACAAAATGATTCCTGACAATTCTTTAACCATGGTTCAGCTCTTTTTCCCTGACCCGTGGCACAAAGCACGTCATAATAAACGCCGTATCGTTCAGGCACCGTTTGCCGAGCTGGTGAAAAGCAAGCTGAAACTGGGCGGCGTCTTCCATATGGCGACCGACTGGGAACCTTATGCGGAACATATGCTGGAAGTGATGTCGTCTCTGGACGGGTATAAAAACCAGTCTGAAAGCAACGACTATGTTCCGCGTCCGGATTCACGTCCGGTAACGAAATTTGAACAGCGTGGCCATCGTCTTGGTCACGGTGTATGGGACTTAATGTTCGAGAGGGTGAAATAATGGCAAAGAATCGTAGCCGTCGTCTGCGTAAAAAAATGCACATCGAAGAATTCCAGGAAGTGGGTTTCTCCGTTGCGTGGCGTTTCCCGGAAGGCACCAGTGTAGAACAGATCGATCAGGACGTGGATGCCTTCATCAACGACGTGATTGAGCCCAACAAGCTGGCCTTCGACGGTAGCGGTTACCTGGCGTGGGAAGGTCTGATCTGCACCCAGGAAGTGGGTAAATGCACCGAAGAACATCAGGCGCTGGTTCGTAAATGGCTTGAAGACCACAAGCTGGAAGATGTCCGCGTCAGCGAACTTTTCGACGTTTGGTGGGACTAATAAAGCAAGTACGGGGCCAGCATTAGCTGGCCCATTTTGTCTGAGGGAGTGTTTAAGATGCGCAAAACGTTGCTGGCTGTTGCTTTGATGGCAACCGGATTCACCGCCCATGCGGAGTATAAATGTAGCGTCACCCCGCGTGATGACGTGGTGTTAAGCCCGCAAACCGTGCAGGTCAAAGGCGAGAACGGCAATCTGGTGATTACGCCGCAAGGGAACGTCACCTTTAACGGCAAAGAGTACAATCTGACAGCCGCACAGCGTGAGCAGGCGAAAGACTATCAGGCCGATTTGCGTACCGCGCTGCCATGGATTAATGAAGGTGCCCTGACGCGCGTTGAAAAAAGCCGTGTTGCACTGGATAAGATCATTACCAAAGAGGTGGGGGAGAGCAGCAATATGCGCTCCCGCCTGACGAAGCTCGATAAGCAGCTCAAAGAGCAGATGAACCGGATTATCGAGACGCGCTCTGATGGCCTGACGTTCCACTACAAGGCGATTGATCAGGTCCGTGCTGACGGACAGCAGCTGGTGAACCAGGCGATGGGCGGCATTCTGCAGGACAGCATCAACGAGATGGGGGCTAAAGCGGTCCTGAAGGGCGGCGGTAACCCGCTGCAGGGCGTGCTGGGCAGTCTGGGCGGCTTGCAGACCTCAATTCAGAACGAGTGGAAGAACCAGGAAGATGATTTCCAGCAGTTCGGCAAAGACGTGTGTAAACGCGTGGTGTCGCTGGAAGATAGCCGGAAGGCGCTGGTGGGGACGTTGAAGTAATCCTCTGCGCGCTGGGCCCCTCACCCCGGCCCTCTCCCCAGGGGAGAGGGTGTAAACGTTCCCTCTCCCTGTGGGAGAGGGTTAGGGTGAGGGCATCAGGCTCTGCAATTTTTGAAGAATAACCGTCAGCACTTCCTCTTCCTGAGAAGTAAATTCATTGTTCCAGAATCGCACGACTTCCCAGCCATTTGTATGCAAAAACTCTGTACGACGTGAATCGTATTTCTCTTTGCTTTGATGTTGCCCTCCGTCGAGCTCAATAATCAATTTCGCCTTAAAACAGGCAAAATCTGCAACATACGGCCCAATCGGCATCTGGCGGCGAAACTTATAGCCAAAGAACCGACGACCTCTGAGCAAATACCAGAGGCGAAATTCTTCGGGCGTCATTTGTTTGCGAAGTTGTTTTGAGTTTTCCATCCCCACACTCTGCCAGCCTTTCCCTCAGCTGGCAGAACGGGATGCAAAAACCTGAATTAGCCTTCAGGAATCGTCGGCGAGGAACAGCTCAAGAAGGGAATTTAAGAACAGTTTGCCGTGCTCGGTGATCTGCCAGTAATCTTCACACTCAGTCAGATACCCCTGCGCCAGCGCCTCGTCAATCTGAGGACGAATCACTGACTCCGGCAGACCGGTGTAACGCGCAAATTCCGCGCGCGGCGCGGCTTCCAGCAGGCGGAAGCGGTTCATAAAGAACTCAAACGGTTTATCCGCCGTCTCAACGTCGTGCTGGCGCTCGAGATAACGGCCTTCCATATACCCTCGCGGGTGGCGGGTTTTGGCGGTACGCAGAATACGACCGTCCGGGAAAGTCACCTTACCGTGCGCGCCGCAGCCAATTCCCAGGTAGTCGCCAAAACGCCAGTAGTTCAGGTTGTGCTGACACTGATACCCCGGTTTCGCATACGCAGACGTCTCGTACTGCTGATATCCCGCAGCGGTTAACAACTGGTGGCCCTGCTCGAAAATATCCCACAGCGCGTCGTCATCCGGCAGAACCGGAGGACGGGAACCAAACAGCGTGTTGGGCTCAATGGTGAGCTGATACCAGGACAGATGCGGCGGGTTAAGTTCAATCGCCTGGCGCAGATCGTCCAGCGCTTCGTCGAGCGACTGGTCCGGCAGGCCGTGCATCAAATCGAGGTTAAAGCTGCGCAGACCCAGTCCTGTCGCCAGGTTTGCCGCACGCTTTGCTTCCTCAGGACCGTGAATGCGCCCCAGGCGCTTCAGTTTTGGCTCGCTAAAGCTCTGCACGCCGATGGAAATACGGTTCACGCCTGCACGCTGATACTCGACAAAACGATCGGCCTCAACGGTACCGGGGTTGGCTTCCATCGTAATTTCAGCATCCGCGGCCAGGTTCAGGCGCGCACGCACGCCGTCCAGCAGCGTCTGCATCGCCGGGCCTGACAGCAGGCTCGGCGTACCGCCACCAATGAAAATGGTCTTAACTTCACGTCCCTGTGCGTAAGGTACATCGGCGTCCAGGTCAGCCAGCAGATGCGCAACGTAGTCATCGTGCGGCACTTCACCTTTCAGCGCGTGCGAGTTGAAATCGCAGTACGGGCATTTCTGCACGCACCACGGGATGTGAATATAAAGACTCAGAGGTGGCAAATTAGCCATTACGCAGTGCTTCCAGTAACAGTTTCAGTGCGCGCCCACGGTGGGAAATCGCGCTTTTCTCTTCGCGGGTCAGTTCCGCTGCGGTTTTGCCCTCGGACGGGACAAAGAAAATCGGGTCGTAGCCAAAACCGCCGTTGCCCGCAGCTTCACGGGTAATCACGCCCGGCCAGCTACCGTGGCAGACGATCGGCGTCGGGTCCTCTGCGTGACGCAGATAGACCAGCACGCAGTGGAACTGTGCGGTCCGCTGTTCGTCCGGTACGTCTTTCAGGGCAACAAGCAGCTTTTCCAGATTCTGCTGGTCGGTTGCATCAACACCGGAATAACGAGCAGAGTAAATCCCCGGCGCGCCGCCAAGAAAATCGACGGCCAGACCGGAGTCATCGGCAATGGCGGGCAGACCGGTAATCTGCGCGGCATGGCGTGCTTTCAGGATCGCGTTTTCAATAAACGTCAGCCCCGTCTCTTCGGCAGAATCTACGCCAAGATCGGTCTGAGCGACCACATCCAGCCCAAAATCATTTAATAGCGAGGCCAGCTCGCGCACTTTACCGGCGTTGCCGGTCGCGAGAACAACTTTCTGCATGGTTTAGTCCTGTTCTGTCAAAGCCGCGACTTCCGTCGGGATGGATTGCGGGTTGAGGATTTTTACCTGTTTATGCCGCCCCAGTTCGCCTTTTTCAATGATGACCTGGCTTTTGGCCACGCGAAACTGTTTTGCCAGATATTTGGTCAGATGCGCGTTTGCCTGACCGTCAACCGGCGGGGCGGTGATGGCGACTTTTAACTCGTCGCCATGCAGTCCAACAATACTGTCACGGCTGGCTTTCGGCTGAATATACAACCGCAAAACCAGCCCGTCAGCGCAGGTGCTTACGGCACTCATAGCGCCATCCACAGCCCCGGCAACAGCATGTCGCCCGTAGACTGCAGCAGTTCAGCGATCCCCATGTTGATCACATAGAGCAGCAGAACCAGAATCATCGGGGAGAAGTCGATGCCGCCCATAGAGGGAAGTAAGTTACGGATCGGACGCAGCAGCGGCTCGGCCAGCTGAATCAGGGCATACTCTACCGGGCTACGCCCCTGGCTCACCCAGCTCATGATGGCCATCACCAGCAGCACCCAGAAAATCAGCAGACCGACGGTTTTGATCAGAATCAGCACGGCGGCAATCCAGATAATCGGCTGGAAGGTGATGACCATAAACAGCACGATGGCTTTGATAACGCTAAGAATAAACGCTACCAGCAGCGAAGCGCTGTCGATGGGACCCATGGCCGGGATAATACGGCGCAGGGGCCCGACAATAGGTTGCGTGATTTTCACGACAAACTGGGAGAACGGATTGTAAAAATCACAACGGGCCCACTGCATCCAGACGCGCAGCAAAAGCGCCATCGTATACAGCTCAATGACCGTTGAGAGCAGGAAAGTCAACGTCTTCATGGCGTTCCTCAGGTTTCCTTATTATTTGGAGTAGTCGCGCGCACCGAAAATGGCGGTACCGATGCGCACCATAGTGCTGCCTGCCGCGATGGCGGCTTCCATATCATCCGACATGCCCAGAGAAAGCGTGTCTACCGTGTTGTAGCGCGCTTTAAGCGCCTCAAATGCTACAGCCATTTGCTGTGCCACGGCAAACTGCCTTTCATAACTTGACTCTGGCGCCGGAATAGCCATCAGCCCACGCAGGGTTAAGCGTGGCAGGGCGGCCACGTCTGCGGCCAGCGCATCCAGCTCGCTTAGCGCAATGCCAGACTTGCTGTTTTCGTCGCTGATGTTGATTTGTATCAGCACGTTAAGCGCTGGCATCTCTGCCGGGCGTTGTTCGTTCAGGCGTGTGGCAATGCGCAGACGGTCAATCGTATGGCACCAGTCGAAGTGCTCAGCCACCAGACGGCTTTTGTTCGACTGCAGTGGACCAATAAAGTGCCACTGAAGATCCGTATTCCCCTTTTCCCGGAAGTCGCGAATTTTATCCACGCCTTCCTGCACGTAGTTCTCACCAAATGCGCGCTGGCCTGCATCAATCGCTTCTGCGATGGCGCTCGCAGGCTTGGTTTTGCTGACTGCAAGGAGCGTAATTTCTTCTGAAGCACGGCCGCAACGCGTTGCGGCAGCTGAGATTTTGTCCCGGACCTGTGCCAGGTTATGCGCAATGTCGTTCATTTTCCGAGGAGTAGTCTATGGATGTGGAAGAAATGGTGGCCCTTAGTGTAAAGCATAACGTCTCCGATCTACACCTGTGCAGTGATTCGCCACCCCGCTGGCGCCGGTCAGGACGCCTTGAACCCGCGCCGTTTCCGCCGCCTGATGTCGGGACGTTATTAAAAGCGTGGCTCAATGATGAGCAGCAGGGAAGCTGGTGGGCTCACGGTCAGGTCGATTTTGCCGTGACGGTGGCAGAAGGCCAGCGTCTGCGCGGGAGTGCGTTTAAGCAGATTAACGGGGTGTCCATCGCCCTGCGGTTGCTGCCACGCACCTGTTCGCCACTCTCTTCGCTGGGCGTGCCGCGTGCCATTCCGGAACTGTTATCCAGTGACAACGGGTTGATTCTGGTGACGGGGGCGACCGGCAGCGGTAAATCCACCACTCTGGCGGCGATGGTCGATTTTCTCAACCACCATACTGACGGGCATATCCTCACGCTTGAAGATCCGGTGGAGTATCTGTACCGGAGCGAACGCTGCCTGATTCAGCAGCGGGAAATAGGTCAGCACTGCCCGTCTTTTGTCGAGGCGCTGCGCGGAGCGTTACGCGAGGATCCAGATGTGATTTTGCTGGGGGAGCTGCGTGATGCAGAGACGATCCGTCTCGCGTTGACGGCGGCGGAGACCGGGCATCTGGTGCTGGCGACACTGCATACGCGGGGTGCCTCGCAGGCCATTGAGCGGCTGGTGGACACCTTCCCGGCGCAGGAGAAAGACCCGGTACGTAACCAGCTGGCCGGTAGCCTGCGTGCGGTGCTGGCACAGAGGCTGCTTCCCGACCTGCAGGGTGGGCGTGTCGCGCTGTATGAACTGCTGGTGAATACCCCGGCGGCGGCAAATCTGATTCGTGAAGGAAAAACGTGGCAACTGCCCGGTATCATTCAAACAGGCCAGCAGGCGGGAATGCAGAACTTTGATCAGAGCGTGGCGGAGAGACGGGCGCAGGGGCGGCTATAGGCCCCTGAGATTAATAGCCCTGTTCGAAATAGCTTTCGAGGATGATGACGGCAGAGGCGGAGTCTACGCTGCCTTTGTTGAGCGCCCGGAAGCCACCATGCTCAAACAGGCCAGCACGCGCTTCGACGGTGCTAAGACGCTCGTCGTGAAGCTTCACGGAGACGCCAAAGCGGCCATGGATTTTATTGGCGAACTTACGCGCGCGGGCGGTAAGGGGTTGTTCGGTGCCGTCCATATTCAGCGGCAGCCCAACGATAACATCATCCGGTTGCCACTCTTTCAGCAGACGTTCGATAAGATTCCAGTCAGGCGTGCCGTCGTTGGCCTTCAGGGCCGTGAGCGGACGCGCGGTACCGGTGATGCGCTGACCCACAGCGACGCCAATGCTTTTGGTACCAAAATCAAAGGCCAAAAGTGTTCCGCTCATCAGGCGTGCCCCGCGACACCAGGCATGGTCAGAATATCAATGCCAATCAGTTTTGCCGCATCGCGCCAGCGATCGGCTATCGGGGTTTTAAACAGAATATTCATGTCCGCTGGTGCGGTAAGCCAGGCGTTATCGAGGATTTCCTGCTCAAGCTGGCCTTTCTCCCACGACGAGTACCCCAGCGCCACCAGCACTTCGGAAGGCTGTTCTGCGGTACCCAGCGTTTCGAGCACGTCGCGCGAGGTGGTGATCACGGTGTTATCGGAGATGCGGATACTGGAAGAGAATACCGGCGGGGTATGCAGGATAAAGCCGCGATCTTCTGCAAGTGGTCCACCCAGCATCACCGGTTTATCAAGCCGGATCTCCGGCAGTCGCGCTTCAGCCGGGATTTTCAGCTTGTCCAGAATCCCTTCAACCTGCAGGTTTTCCAGCGGCTTATTGATGATAATGCCCATCGCGCCGTCTTCATTGTATTCACAAATATAAACCACGGCGCGGCGAAAAATCGGATCCTGGAGAGCAGGCATGGCAATAAGAAAGTGATGCTGTAAATTCATTGTCAGAGGTACTGTTTCCTGGTTTAAAAAGCGACAGCGCCCAGTATGGGGATAAAGCCGGGCGCTGTCACAGATTATTTCTGTAAACGTTTTTCGATAGCGTCCATCAGCATTCCGGTGATCGAGATCGGGAACTCCGCTTCGATTTCGCGAATGCAGGTTGGGCTGGTGACGTTCACTTCCGTCAGGCGATCGCCAATGATGTCCAGGCCAACAAAGATCAGGCCTTTGGCTTTAAGCGTTGGGCCAACGCGGCGGGCAATTTCCCAGTCGCTTTCTGTCAACGGGCGCGGCTCACCGCGTCCACCGGCCGCCAGGTTACCGCGCGTTTCGCCACCTTGTGGGATACGTGCCAGGCAGTAAGGTACGGGTTCGCCATCCACGACCAGAACGCGTTTGTCGCCATCTTTAATGGCGGGCAGATAGTTCTGGGCCATGCAGTAGCGGGTACCCAGTTCGGTCAGGGTTTCGGCAATCACGCCAATGTTCGGGTCGCCTTCCTTCACGCGGAAAATAGACGCGCCGCCCATGCCGTCCAGCGGCTTCATGATGATATCGCCGTGTTTTTGCCAGAACTCCTTCAACTGAGCTTTGCTGCGGGTCACCAGCGTTTCAGGCGTCAGGTCTGAGAACCAGGCGGTATAAAGCTTCTCGTTGCAGTCGCGCAGGCTCTGCGGCTTATTGACGATCAGCGTCCCTTTCTCTTCGGCACGCTCAAGGATATAGGTGGAGTAGATGTATTCGGTGTCGAACGGCGGATCTTTACGCATCAGAATAACGTTGAGATCGGCCAGGGCAATATCCTGCTCGGTGCCAAACTCGTACCATTTGTCGTAGTTCTGCTCGACGTTAACGATGCGGGTACGCGCGCGGGCTTCACCGTTGATCAGGTAAAGATCGTTCATCTCCATATAGTGGAGCTCATAGCCGCGACGCTGCGCTTCCAGCAACATAGCGAAGCTGGAATCTTTCTTGATGTTAATGTTTGCGATGGGGTCCATCACGATGCCGAGCTTAATCATGTTCTTCTCCGTTTATACTTCAACCCAGATCGCCAAACCGTACCTGTAGCGCGGTAATGGCCGTGAGTGCCGTTGTCTCAGTGCGCAGAACGCGAGGTCCCAACAGAATATCAGTAAACTGGTAACGCGCCGTCATCGCAATTTCTTCCGCCGACAGGCCGCCTTCGGGGCCAATCAGCAGGCGTACACGTTCAACGGGCAGCGGCAGCGTATTAATGCTGGCGCTGGCGCGCGGATGAAGATTGAGCTTCAGCCCGCTCTCCTCTTCGGCACACCAGTCCTCCAGGTCCATTGCCGGGCGGATCTCCGGTATGCGGTTGCGGCCGCTCTGTTCACACGCCGCAATGGCAATTTTCTGCCACTGCTGGATCTTTTTGTTCAGACGTTCCGCATCCAGTTTAACGCCACAGCGCTCGGAAAAAAGTGGCGTAATGAGGCTTACACCCAGCTCAATGGATTTTTGAATGGTGAATTCCATCTTTTCCCCGCGCGACATCACCTGGCCCAGGTGGATGTGCAGCGGCGATTCACGATCGTCCACTTCACCGCGCAACACATTCACATGTACGCTTTTTTTATCCGCCCGGGTGATTTCCGCCTCGAAAATCTGATTAGAGCCGTCGAAAAGCTGTATTGCCTGGCCAGCCCCCATGCGCAGCACGCGGCCAACGTGGTTGGCCGCGTCGTCAGACAGGGCGATTTCGCGACCTGCGGTAATCAGTTCAGGGTGGTAAATGCGAGGAATGCGCATAGTCAGAAATTCCATATGTCATGCGAGATAAGCGAATTGCCGTAGTGTAGGTTAGCTCTTTTGCGCCTGGCAAGCCCGCTGGACGTACGGGTTATGATTCCCCTGGACTCTGGCGATGCGTTCGTCGCGCTGACATTCCCACTCCGTCACCGGATATTGCTTATCCCACGCATTGAACAACTGCGTCTGTTGACGGGAGAGGTTGAGGTCGTAGCGGTCACGCATGTAGAAGTAGGTGCGGGCGATGCTGCCGCGCGCGCGGGCAGGCGGCTCGGCGACTTTTTCTTTAAAATCCACCTTCATGCCGCACTGGCCATATTGGCCTTCGCCACCGTTCCACTGGCTGTACATAAAGTTGCCGCGGTCACCGTTCACTTCACCCACGGCGGGCTGCAGGTTATGCATATCGCTTTCCATCTGGCGGTAGACAGGATCTTTAGAACAGTTTTTACGACCGCCATCCTGCCAGCACTGGCGCTGGTGGCCAAACTGCCATGCCGGAACGACATGTTCCCATTCGATGCGGCTGGCGCGGTTTTCGTTTTTACGCACCTTATAGCCGCAGGACTCCAGGTCCACGACCCCTTTTTTACCATGCCAGTTAATTTTACAGCCGCAGTAGAAATCGCCCGGCACATCGGCGTTCACCTTCACGCCTGCTGCCTTGGCCTGGGAAAAACTGTTGATACCATCGGCCAGAGCATGGCCTGAGAACGCTGTCGTCAGAAAGGCGACCGCGAGAGAAAAATTACGGGACATCTTACACTCCGTGTCAAAACGAGCCCGCAACGTAACGAATGTTTTTCCTGTATGCAATCAGTCAGATCAGGAAAGTTCCTGAATGTTCAAATGATTACTCCGCAATAAGCGGTTCGCCGCATTTGACGCAGCGGTAGGTCGCCTCGCCGCGGACCACGCGATTATGGCGGCGGACGGTAAGCTGATGCTGCTGACACTGGCAGCGGTAGGGGAACGTATTGCGACGTACAGATTCCAGCTCGAACTGATGAGTTCTGCGCGCCGGAACGCCCAGTACTGCCTCCATCATCCACTTCCACTCTTTTCCGTGCGGCGCGACGCGACCAAAATGTTTCCACACCAGGAGGTGAGCCAGCTCATGCGGCACCACTTCCTCAATAAACGCCTGCTGGTTTTCCATCATCAACACCGGGTTCAGGCGGATCTCATACGATTCCAGCCAGGCAGTACCCGCCGCGGTGCCACGCTGCTGATAGACGAGCTTCGGTTCAGGGTAATTCCGACCGAGCTTCAGGTTCGCCTGGGCGAGTTTTTCCCGCAGGCTGCGCATAACGGCTTGCTGAAGGGCGATGGGGAGACGGGGAGCTTTCATAGGGGCAGAGCATAAAGCGCGAAGCGGGGAGGCGCAAGAGGCGCCTCCCGCAAGAGGATTAGTCGTGTGCGCCGATTTCGCGCAGTGGACGACCTTTCATCAGGTTACGTTCAATATGTTCCAGTGAAACATGTTTGGTTTCTGGAACCAGCCAGATGGTCAACACAATAAAGAAGATGTTCAGACCGGCGTAGACCCAGAAGGTGTTGGCATTGCCCAGGGTATTGAGCATGGTCAGGAACGTCGCGCCGACGATCATGTTGGCAATCCAGTTGGTTGCAGTTGAGCAGGTGATACCAAAATCACGCCCTTTCAGCGGCTGGATCTCAGAACACAGTACCCAAATCAGCGGACCGGCGCTCATCGCGAACCCGACGATAAACATCAGCAGCATGCCTACCGCAAAATACTGTGCGGTTGGGGAGTGGATGCCGACGTGCATCATGGTGCCCAGCACGCCCATACCGATCGCCATGACCAGGAAGCCCAGCGTCAGGGTAGGTTTACGTCCCCAGCGGTCCACCAGGCCGATCGCGATAAAGGTCGCCAGCACGTTGGTCAGGCCGACGATGACGGTGCCCCACATCTGCTCGGTGGTGTTGGTATAACCCGCCAGCTCAAAGATTTTTGGCGCGTAATACATGATGACGTTCATCCCGGTGAACTGTTGCATCACCTGCAGCAGCACGCCGAGGAATACTGCGCGACGGAAGTTGCTGTTCTCTTTAAACAGCGCCCAGCCAGACTGCTTCACCTTCAGGCTTTCGCGGATCTCTTCCAGCTCGTTTTTCGCCTCCGCACTGGTGTCGCGCAGGCGCAGCAGCACCCGTTCGGCATCGTGGAAGCGGCGCTTTGCGGCAAACCAGCGTGGGCTGTCCGGCAGGAAGAAGACGCCAATCAGCAGCAAAATGGCCGGGATGATGATCACGCCAAGCATCCAGCGCCATGCGCCGCTGTAGCTGAACGCGGTATCGGAAAGATAAGCCCCGAGAATACCGATGGTAATCATCAGCTGGTACATCGAAATCATACTGCCGCGAATTTTCTCTGGCGCAATTTCAGAGAGATAGAGCGGGGCGGTGTAGGACGCGACGCCGACGGCCAGCCCCAGCAGTACGCGGGAAAGAATAAGCACTTCAACGTTAGGGGCGGCAGCAGAGAAGAGTGAACCGGCGACGAAGAGAATGGCACCAATCATTAGGCTCTTTTTACGTCCGAGCTTGAAGGAGAGCCAGCCGCTGCCGACAGCACCAACCGCTGCGCCAAACATCATCGAGCTGACCACCCATTCCTGGGTATGCGCGTTAATCTGGAATTCGTCTGCGATGAAGGGAAGGGCGCCAGCAATCACGCCGATATCCAGGCCAAAAAGTAAACCTGCCAGGGCGGCGAGGAAGCAGACGAAGAATGTCATCGCCTTGTTGGACGTACGCCCCTGTTTTTTATTGTCAGGCATTATGCCCTCCAGTTGGGTTATCAGTTTTATTGATGTTAAGGGTAGGTGAGTGACCCGTAAAAATATGTGAGATTAATCACATTGGTGTAATCGGTTACACTGGTGTGTAACCGTAAAAATTATTAAAGCTTTGAAAATATAGAGGTAAATGAGGTGATATGCATCGCGAAAGAATACATTTCAGACTTAACTGAAAGGAAATGTAACAGCACAAGAAATGCCATCACGCAAAGAGATTATTCCGAAAGCGAGGCACATGGACTGGCGTGTAAGCGGTTCCAAACATTGCCGGGTGGCGGCTGCGCCTTACCCGGCCTACAAAAGCTCCATACCCCGTAGGTCGGGTAAGGCGCAGCCGCCACCCGACACAAAAAAAGCCAGCACAAAGGCTGGCTTTTTTAACGCTCTTGTCAGTCGATTATTTCAGACCGGCAGCTTCACGCAGCAGGGCGGCTTTGTCGGTTTTTTCCCATGGGAAATGTTCACGACCAAAGTGACCGTATGCCGCGGTTTCTTTGTAGATTGGGTGCAGCAGATCCAGCATCTGAATCAGTCCGTATGGACGCAGGTCGAAGAACTCGCGTACCAGCAGGGTCAGCTGTTCTGAAGGCACTTTCTCGGTACCGAAGGTTTCAACCATGATGGAGGTTGGCTCAGCCACGCCGATGGCGTAAGAAACCTGAATCTCACAGCGGTCTGCCAGGCCGGCAGCAACGATGTTTTTCGCAACATAACGTGCCGCGTATGCCGCAGAGCGGTCAACTTTAGACGGATCTTTACCAGAGAACGCACCGCCGCCGTGACGTGCCATGCCGCCGTAGGTATCAACGATGATTTTACGTCCGGTCAGACCGCAGTCACCCATTGGGCCGCCGATAACAAAGCGTCCGGTTGGGTTGATGAAGAATTTGGTCGCAGAGCTCAGCCATTCGGTCGGCAGAACCGGCTTGATGATCTCTTCCATCACGGCTTCTTGCAGGGATTTCTGGTCAATCTCTTCGGAATGCTGGGTAGACAGTACCACTGCATCGATGCCAACGATTTTGCCGTCATCGTACTGGAAGGTGACCTGGCTTTTTGCATCCGGGCGCAGCCACGGCAGGGTGCCGTTTTTGCGTACTTCAGCCTGACGCTGTACCAGACGGTGCGCGTAGGTGACCGGGGCTGGCATCAGCACGTCGGTTTCGTTGGTCGCGTAGCCAAACATCAGGCCCTGGTCGCCCGCGCCCTGTTCCAGTGGATCGGCACGGTCAACGCCCTGGTTGATGTCTGGAGACTGTTTGCCAATGGCGCTCAGCACCGCGCAAGAGTTGGCATCAAAGCCCATATCAGAATGCACATAACCGATTTCACGCACCGTGTTACGGGTGATCTCTTCGATATCAACCCATGCGCTGGTGGTGATCTCACCGCCAACCAGAACCATGCCAGTTTTGACGTAGGTTTCGCACGCGACGCGCGCTTTAGGATCCTGCGCCAGGATCGCATCCAGCACCGCATCGGAGATTTGGTCAGCAATTTTATCAGGATGTCCTTCTGATACGGACTCGGACGTAAACAGGTGTTTTGCCATGTTTTATTTCACCTAAGAGGAATTTGGTTAGCTCAAGCTGCTGTGTGGAATAGCCAAAGGAGATAATTCTACCAAGGCCTGCAGGTTTTTGACACTGGCAGTATGAGTGTTAATCAGTATAGATGGATTAACATCTGGATGGCTATTTTAGGTCACTTCTTCGCCCGATTTCCAGTTTTTTTTGATTCATCTCTCACGGCGTTGAAATGTCTGCTGGAAATTTTTCCTGACGGCGCTGGCAACCCACGCATTTTTGTTTTGCTTTTTAGCCCCCTTCTCGGTATAAAACGCGGCGCGCGGCTCATACAAAATAAGCGCTCGATGAACTCATCGAGTCGCCACTTCCAGCCGGGTTAAGCAGTGAACTTTTAGCTTTGGCTTGGGGTCCGTTTCAGCAGAGGCGGCCGTGGAGGTGATACGAGATAATGAACCATCGTTTTCCGCTAATTCAGCGCAGCCGTTCTGGCGCGCATTTGATTCCCGCAACCCGCATTTCTAGTCTGCAAACCTGCCGATGTTATACCCATCTCGGCGCTTCTCAGGATTCCAGGGCCGGTCAGGCTGTGTGAAAACTGAACAAGGGCGCTCTTGTTAATACAAGAGTTTTCTCGTGGTTTCGCCGAACCTTGTCATACAGAGTTCGGATACGTGTTTTACAATGATATGAATAAGAAACCGGTCGCACGGTCTGGATTTCAGCATACTCTGCTGGGAAACGGAGCCGTTTATGGGTTGTTATCGCCGTATAACGCTGCGATAGTAGTCAACTGTTTTACACTTAATACAAAGAGTTGAGGTTCGCTATGTCTGACGACATGTCTTCTTTTTCGCCTTCGTCAGCGGGCGAACAGGGTGTACTACGTTCTATGCAGGAGGTTGCGATGAGCTCCCAGGAAGCCAGCAAGATGCTGCGCACATACAATATTGCCTGGTGGGGCAATAACTACTACGACGTCAACGAACTGGGCCACATCAGCGTTTGCCCGGATCCGGACGTCCCTGAAGCGCGCGTGGACCTCGCCAAACTGGTGAAAGCCCGTGAAGCACAGGGCCAGCGTTTGCCTGCACTGTTCTGCTTCCCGCAGATCCTGCAACATCGCCTGCGTTCTATTAACGCCGCCTTCAAGCGCGCGCGTGAATCCTACGGCTATAAAGGCGACTACTTCCTGGTTTACCCGATTAAGGTGAACCAGCACCGCCGCGTGATTGAGTCCCTTATCCACTCCGGCGAGCCGCTGGGCCTCGAAGCCGGCTCCAAAGCGGAGCTGATGGCGGTTCTGGCGCATGCGGGCATGACCCGTTCGGTCATTGTCTGTAACGGCTACAAAGACCGTGAGTACATTCGTCTGGCGCTGATTGGCGAGAAGATGGGCCACAAGGTCTATCTGGTTATCGAGAAGATGACTGAAATCGCGATCGTGCTGGAAGAGGCTGAACGTCTTAACGTGGTGCCACGCCTCGGCGTGCGTGCGCGTCTGGCGTCTCAGGGTTCCGGTAAATGGCAGTCCTCCGGCGGTGAAAAATCCAAATTCGGCCTCGCGGCGAACCAGGTACTGCAACTGGTGGAGATTCTGCGCGAGCGCGGTCGTCTGGACAGCATTCAGCTCCTGCACTTCCACCTCGGTTCGCAGATGGCCAATATTCGCGATATCGCCACCGGCGTGCGTGAATCAGCCCGTTTTTACGTTGAGCTGCACAAGCTTGGCGTGAATATTCAGTGCTTCGACGTGGGCGGTGGCCTGGGCGTGGACTACGAAGGGACCCGCTCGCAGTCTGACTGCTCGGTGAACTACGGTCTGAATGAATACGCCAATAACATCATCTGGGCGATCGGTGATGCCTGTGAAGAGCACGGCCTGCCGCACCCGACGGTGATCACCGAATCCGGTCGCGCGGTGACCGCGCACCATACGGTGCTGGTCTCTAATATCATCGGCGTTGAGCGTAGCGAAATTTCCGAAGCGACGCCGCCGCAGGATGATGCACCGCGTTCCCTGCAAAGCATGTGGGAAACCTGGCAGGAGATGCACGAGCCGGGCACGCGTCGCTCCCTGCGCGAATGGCTGCACGACAGCCAGATGGATCTGCACGATATTCACGTCGGCTACTCGTCAGGCACCTTCAGCCTGCAGGAGCGTGCGTGGGCGGAGCAGCTTTATCTGAACATGTGCCATGAAGTGCAGAAGCAGCTCGACCCGAGCAACCGCGCGCACCGTCCGATTATCGACGAGCTGCAGGAACGTATGGCGGATAAGATTTACGTCAACTTCTCGCTGTTCCAGTCGATGCCGGATGCATGGGGTATCGACCAGCTGTTCCCGGTTCTGCCGCTGGAAGGGCTGAACCACGCCCCGGAACGTCGCGCGGTGCTGCTGGACATCACCTGTGACTCCGACGGTGCTATCGACCACTACGTTGACGGCGACGGTATCGCCACCACCATGCCAATGCCGGAGTACGACCCGGAGAACCCGCCGATGCTGGGCTTCTTTATGGTTGGGGCGTACCAGGAGATCCTCGGCAACATGCACAACCTGTTCGGTGATACCGAAGCGGTTGACGTGTTTGTCTTCCCTGACGGCAGCGTGGAAGTTGAGCTGTCTGACGAGGGGGATACCGTGGCAGACATGCTGGAATACGTTCAGCTCGATCCGAAAACGCTGCTGACCCAGTTCCGCGACCAGGTGAAAAACACCGGTCTCGACGATGCATTGCAGCAGCAGTTCCTGGAAGAGTTTGAGGCGGGGCTGTACGGGTATACTTATCTCGAAGACGAATAATTATTCCGCCAGTTAAATATGAAAAGGGTCTGACCGTGGTCAGACCCTTTTTTATGGCTACATGAAAACCCCGCCGGTGAACGACGGGGAGAGGGGGGTTAACTCAGCTGTTCGTCCTGGAACGTAATGGTCACCTTCGCATAGATATTAATTGGCGTTTCCGCCATTAGCGGCAGCCACTGCTTCGGCTGTGCTGTTGCGCTCATATCGCCGTTCCACTGCTTGTGCTCAGGCGTTTTCGGCATGTCCATGCCGGTCTGACCGGTGGACGAACCTGGCGAGAGCTTGACGTCAGTGCCTTTCGGATTGCTCGACGGCGCCACGCCGTTGGTCATATCGCCGTTCCACTGCTTGTGCTCAGGCGTTTTCGGCATGTCCATGCCGGTCTGACCGGTGGACGAACCTGGCGAGAGCTTGACGTCAGTGCCTTTCGGATTGCTCGACGGCGCCACGCCGTTGGTCATATCGCCGTTCCACTGCTTGTGCTCAGGCGTTTTCGGCATGTCCATGCCGGTCTGACCGGTGGACGAACCCGGCGAGAGCTTCACGTCGGTGCCTTTCGGGTTGCTCGACGGCGCCACGCCGTTGGTCATGTCGCCGTTCCACTGCTTGTGCTCAGGCGTTTTCGGCATGTCCATGCCGGTCTGACCGGTGGACGAACCCGGCGAGAGCTTGACGTCGGTGCCTTTCGGGTTGCTCGACGGCGTGACACCGTTGGTCATGTCGCCGTTCCACTGCTTGTGCTCAGGCGTTTTCGGCATGTCCATGCCGGTCTGACCGGTGGACGAACCTGGCGAGAGCTTGACGTCGGTGCCTTTCGGGTTGCTCGACGGCGCCACGCCGTTGGTCATGTCGCCGTTCCACTTTCTGTGCTCTGGCGTTTTCGGCATATCTTTGCCGGTTTTACCGGTTGCAGAACCCGGAGAAAGCGTTGGGTAATTCGTATTTGGAACGTCCCATTTTTTCTTCGGCGTTGTGCTGTCAGCCGGTTTCGGCGCAGGCTTCAGATCGTCCGCTTTCGACGGCGTAACGGCAGGCACCGCTTCGCTGTGCGCGGTTTCAGACGGGGTGGTATCCGTCTTCGTCGTGCTGTCAGCCGGTTTCGGTGCAGGCTTCAGGTCATCCGCTTTCGACGGCGTAACGGCAGGCACCGCTTCGCTGTGCGCGGTTTCAGACGGGGTGGTATCCGTCTTCGTCGTGCTGTCAGCCGGTTTCGGTGCAGGCTTCAGGTCATCCGCTTTCGACGGCGTAACGGCAGGCACCGCTTCGCTGTGAGCGGTTTCAGACGGGGTGGTATCCGTCTTCGTCGTGCTGTCAGCCGGTTTCGGCGCAGGCTTCAGATCGTCCGCTTTCGACGGCTTAACGGCAGGCACCGCTTCGCTGTGCGCGGTTCCAGACGGGGTGGTATCCGTCTTCGTCGTGCTGTCAGCCGGTTTTGGCGCAGGCTTAAGATTGTCCGCTTTCGACGGCGTAACGGCAGGCACCGCTTCGCTGTGCGCAGGTTTCGCTGGCGTATCCTCTTTCTTCTTCGTGCCATCGCCTGAATGCTTCGACGAGCCGCCGCCATTGCGGTGGTCGCTCGGCGTATCGACGTCGTAACTGCCTTTTTCTTCTTACCGATACCAGGATCCGCAAGGGTATAGGAGATATTGTTACCCGCTTCTTTTTCGTCACGGGTGACAACGGACATCTCATCCTTGTTGGTGTTGATCTCGCCAGTCGTACCTTTGCTGGTGGTGCCCCCACGGAAATGGTGGATTTCTGCGTTTCGTTACGGTGGATCTCATCGACCGTATCCACGTAGATGTTAGCCGATGGAATGCCGCCTTTTTTACCCGGCAAACCACCGATACCTACGCCGCCACCGCCGTACAGGCCGTCCTGCTCAACGGTATCTTGCAGGTCTTTGGCGTTGATATTGCCCGCAACGTTGACGTTACCGGTGCCATTATCAGAGACGATATTGGCCCCCGCCATGTTGAGGTCGCCGCCGGTTTTCACCTGCACGTCCCCCGTGGTGTGAATGCCGGACTGCTTCGCGGTGGTTGCCGAGTCATAAGCCTCTGAGCCGCCGCCGCCGTTAACGGCCCCGGTAGGCATCACGCCTTTCGTCGACACGGCTACACCGACGGATGCACCCCAGTTGGCACGCTCGTTGTCCGTGTGAACCGTATCCTGAAGGGAGTTCACGGTCATATCCCCTGCAACATCCACGTCCGCGGTATTGGCGTCAATGTTGGCACCGCTCATGGTCATGTCGCCGCCGGACTTAATTTTGACGTCGCCTGCCGTAATGGTGCTGTTGGTGTAGCTGGTGCTGTTGCCTGTTCCGGTCTCTTTGCTGCCGCTGTAGTCGACAGACGCGCCGCCGCTCACGCCGGAGAGATCCACGCCCACGCCAGCCGAGATGCCCGCCGAGTGCTCCTCGGTGGTGTTGCTGTAGCTGGATGTGGATTTCGCCGCATTCATGTTCACATCGCCGCCTGCGTTAATTTCAACGTTCTGGCCGCTAATGTCTGTTCCGTTCAACGTGGTGTCTTTTTTGGTGTTGATCGAAACGTTATTGGCGCTGATGTGGTTAATGTTTTCCGCCGTGGAGGTGGAGGTCGAGTGCGATTTAGACGAACTGCCGCCAATGGTAACGGAACCGCCAGCCAGATCGTTGAGCAGCAGGTTAGAGGCCTCGCCCAGCACTTCCGCAGCCGTTGTTCCGGCGTTGGCAGACTGGCCTTCGGTGCCTTTTTCAATCAGGTTACCGGCTTTATCAAAGGTATCTACAAGGGTGCTGTGGGCTTCACCCGTGATACCAAACGACGTCGCTTTATGGGATGAGGTGTTTTTCATCTCATCTTCATATTTCGTGGTCGCGACGTCCTCGGCGTTGATGGTCAGGGCATTGCCCGCGCTGAGATCCGCCCCACCAATGTCAGCGGTCTTACCGGCTTCAATCGTCCCGGACTGGCCAAAGTTGATTGCGGCATTGGTGTTCTTTTTGCTGTCGGTGACGGACGAGTCACTGGAGGTGCTCATGCCAAACGTGAAGCCAGCCGTATCATTCACCGGCGCACGGCCAGGCTTCTTGCCGATAGCGGAGGTGTCGGATTCTGATCCTGCGCTGACATAGTCGCCGGAGGTCGTTTCGGTGCTGCCGCCGTCCATGGTGCCGTAGCTGGTGTTAACCGACTGGCCGCCGCCGCTGACGCCCGCGCTGATGACAAACTCGCGTGACGAGCTGTGCTGTTCTTCGTGAGCAACGTCCTGGGACGTTTTGATCGTCACGTCATTTTCAGCGGTGATGCTGCCGGTCTGGGCGTTGTAGGTCCCCCCTTCCATCACCACGTCGTTTTTGGCCTCGATACTCATGTTGCCGCCAGCGGAAACATTCGCGCCAATGGCTTTGCCCGTGGTGGTTGAGGTATCAGACATCGTGTAGTTGAGCGCGCTTCTGACGTCGTTATCAATGATACGCGTGGCGTCAATTTCATGCAGGTCATTGAAGGTGACGTCGCCGTCGGTGGCCTTCATGCTTACATCCTGACCCGCCGTAATATCCGACGCGTTGGAGGTGATTGATTTAGCCTCCATGTTAATGCTGCCGCCTGCGGTAACGCCGTCCTCAAAGGCGTGGATCACCTGCTTGCCGCTCTCATCGCGCCCTACGCTGGCCGTCATGGTGATGTCACCCTGAGCTGCGGACATGTTCACGTCGCCCTCAGCGTTAATCGCCGCGCCGTTGTTATTGATATTGCCGCTGGTGCTGGACATATTGATGTCGCCGCCCGCAGAGATACCCGCGCTCATGCCGTTGCTAACGTTGTTGATATCCCCATCAGAGACCAGCGTCATGTCGCCTTTGGATGAGATTGTACCGTTGGCGTTATTGATGCTGTTCGCGTCGACGTTCATATCGCCACCGGCATGAACGGTCGCGGTGCCGCCGTTAACGTCTCCGCTCTCCATCTGACGAAGCGTTTCAGGGCACAGGTACACGACCGGGACCATCACGTCCACGCCGTTCACCGTCTGATTGACGAACCAGACGATATCGGCGTCCAGTCCGTTGCGCTGCTCCTCGGTCAGGGATTGACCAACAACCAGCCCCAGCTCGCTGTCCTGTGCTGCCAAGCCTGCATTATCCATCAGGGCCTGCACCAGCGCGTCGCCTTCCAGACCATCACGGATCGAAAAGAAACTGCCCACCGAGCTGTTGATCTCACGGCGGATCAATTCTGAGGTGAAGTAGTTATCACCAATAACGTTAACCGGCTTCTGCGGGTCATAGCCCACCTTATCGAAGAAGTAATCCGATCCTGTGTAAGCGCTCTGATCGATCATTGACGGACGCGTTTCAAAGATCGGAACGATATTGTTGGCTGGCCCCGGATAAGCCGTGCCATTTTTTTCCGCTTCGGCGGTTTTCTTAAAGTCGGTTGAGACTTCAAACATGCCCGGAATGGAGACCATATCCTTGATGGTTGGCATCGGGCTAATGCCCATCGCCAGCTCGTCAATTTTCTTGGTATTTACCTGGACATCGTAACCGGCAATGACCGTATCCACGGTGTATTCACCCACGTCGATATCGCTTACGTCGCTGTGGCTGTTAATCACCCCAGCGTCCGCAATACCGTTATCCAGCGTGCCGCCGTTATGCGTAAAGTTACCGCCCGCGGTGATCTCGCCTTTTTCAGAAGGAACGAAGTAGGTTTTATTGTTTTTTAATGCCTCATTATTGGAGGCTGTTACGCTCGCCCAGATACCGCACATTGTACCGTAGTCGGTGGTTTGCCAGGTTTCACCGAAGATGTCGGACATCATTTTGTTGAAAAGCGTGGACTCGTTGCCGGTCATCACGACGGCGTTGTACCAGAGCGCTTTTTCAGGGTCATCACTGCCTGTCTTACCGGCCGCTGCGCCATTGCCAAACTCGAAGTCGAGGAACTGGTAAAGAGTATCAAAGTTCCACGTTGACGTATGATAGGCGCCTAAATGCCACTGATAGGTGAGCCCGCCCTGCATCTCTAACGGCAGCTGCAGATAATCATAAATGGACATTTCACCGTATTCCGGTGAGTTGTAGATATCACCGGTAACCGTAATATCTTTCGCCGCCTGAATCAGACCACCTTTGTTTGTAATCTGTTTTCTGTCGTAGATATTGCGCTGGTTAATATTAATGTTGCCGCCCGCGCTGATCTCGGCCTGATGATCCAGTCTCAATCCCGAGGTCACAACCGGCATTGAGAAGTTAATCATGGTGTTAGATTTCGTCGCGAGATGCTCAACGGTGCTATATACCGCACTGGCGTTCTGATAACCCGTCATGGAGATTTCGTCGCCGGTATAGCTACTTTCGTTTCTGATGGATTCCGCGTCTAAATTCACGTCCTTCTCTGCGCGAATGATCCCGGCCTGGTTATGGATCTCCTTCGCGATAATCGACATATCGCCCATGCTGAGCACGTTACCCGACACGCCGTTGAAGAAAGTACCGTTACGGGCTTCCAGACTCATATCGCCCATCGTCCACAGCAGGCTACCGGCATTGTTGGTGATATTGCCCGCGGTGACGTTGAGATCGCCTCCGGTCACGATAGAGACGGCGTTGGTGAAATTACCGTCTGCATTCACGGTCAAATCGCCAATCGCTTCCATCTGGGTGCTATTGGTAAAGTCGCCGTGCGTGGCGATCGCCATCGCGCGTCCGGCGTAGATATTCTGGTTATTGGCGTCGAGGGTCAGGCTGTTGTCAACGCTAAGCGTGAGATCGCGTCCGGCCTCAAGAATACCGGCCGTGTTGTTCAGGCTGGCGAGAGTCAGCTGCAGATCCCGGTCGGCGGTGATGGAGGCGTTGGCATCGTTTTGCAGGTTTTTGGTCGCAACTGCAATATTTGTGCCCGCAATGACTGCTTCAGTGGTGTTTTTGATGTTGCCTGTCTGAACATTCAGCGAGGTCGTTTTTGCCCCTGCGAGCACGGCTTCATCGCTGTTGTTAAGGGTGTTCTTCACGTTCAGCGTCAGGTTGTTATCCGTCGAGACAATGGCCGCGCCACTCTCGTTGGTCACATTCTCTGACGTCACGATCACATCGCCGCCCGCCACCAGAGTCGAATTCGAACCATTTTCACTGCCGCTGTTGAGGAGCGAATTTGCCGCGACGGTTAACGCCCCATCAACGGCCTGAATCACCCCACCGGAGAGGTTAGTCAGTACGCCAACGGCGTTCAGCACCGTGTTCATGCTGGCCGTGATCACCGCCTGGCTGGAGTTGGTCAGGGAATCCACATCCTCGATCGTCAGGTTCCGCAGGGCCATGAGCACATGGTCGCTCCCGTCGTTCATCAGGCTTCGGATATTGCGGATAATCAGATCGGTGCCCGCCTGCACGACGCCGTTATTGTGCAGCGTGTCGCCGTTCTGCATCGTAATGCTGCCATCGCTGAGGATCACCGAGGCATTGTTCAGCGTATTCACACCGTCCAGGGTCATGTTGCCCGAGGCGAGGAGCGCCGCGTCAGTGCTGTTGTTCAGCGTACCCACGTTGTTCATGCTGAGGGCATGCTCAGACTGGATCACCGCACTGTTGCTGTTGTGGAGCGTATCCACATTGCTGATTGTTAAGCTGCCGCTACCGACGATCGCGGCGCTGTTGGTGTTGGATACGTTTGTGATGTTCAGCATCGCCAGCGCACCGTCTGCAACCAGCTGAGACGCATCGTTGGTGAGGGTACCGATGTTGGACAGAGTGAGATTGCCGCTGCTGTAGAGGGTAGCATCGCTGATGTTATTCAGCGTGCCGATGTGGTCCAGCAGGATGGACGTTGCCTGAATGCCGGAGGCCGAGTTGGTCAGCGTTGTTGTGCCGGACAGATCCATCGCCCCACTCGCGAGCAGAACGGCGTCGCCCGTGTTGGTGAGAGTGGACATGTTGGTCAGGGTGACGTTTTTCCCCTGGATCCGGCTATTGTCGTTGGTCAGTGCAGTCGTCTGCGCGCCGTCCAGCGTAAGGTTTTCTCCCGCCAGGATCTCGCCGCCGTGGGTGTTATTTAATTGCTTACTGACGTTCAGCGCAACATCGCCCGCTGCGCTCAGGGTTCCGCCGTTGTTATTCAGCTTCGCCGCTTTCACCTGCGCTTTTTGTCTGGCGTTCAGCGTACCGCTGTTTTCAAGCGTCGCGTCGGCGTTGGACGCTGTCAGGGTAACGTTTTTCCCCTCGATTTTGCCCTGGTTCTTGATGGATTTACCGCTGGCAGTCAGGGAGACATCTTTTTCGTTGCTGATGATGTTACCGCTGTTGTCGACGTCGCCGCCGACGTTCAGGCTGACGGCTGCCGCATCACCCACGAGGGTGCCGCTGTTGGTCAAATTGCCGGTCGTGGTGACCTGCAGTGCGTCAGTGGTCGCACCGATGTTTCCACGGTTGTTCAGCGCGCTGGCGTTCATCACCAGCCGTTTTTCCGCGAAGATGCGGCCGTTGTTGTCCAGGTTGCCGACGCGGAGCGTCTGGTTATTGGATGCGTACAGCACGCCGTCGTTCTTCAGTGAGCCGGACGCAATCGTCAGGTCCCCCGTGGCGCTGACGGAGCCGCTGTTCACAAAGGCCTCTTTCAGGGTGAACTGCAGGGTGCCTTTTTTCGCCAGGACGCTGCCGCCGCCGTTATTCATGCTGCCTGCGGTAATCTGTACGTCACCGCTGTGGCTGATCACCTGGGTATCCGAGATCAGCGAGGCAAACGGCACTTCAACGCCGTTGACCTTCACAACGAAATCGCCGTTTTTCAGCGTCACGACGCCGTCTGCAATGACCTTGCCGTTGGCGTCCAGCGCCTGCAGTTTGCCGTTCAGGGTATACTGGCCCGCGACGTTAATCTGAATCGCCGGAACGGTGGTGGTGGTGCTGTTGGTTACCAGCGAGGCGGCATTTTGCACCAGCGAGCTGGCATCAATGCGGATTTTGCCGGTTGAGGCGATCACGTCGTTATTCAGCGTGATGCCCGCCAGGGCGTTCATGATAATGTCGTTTTTTGCCTGAACGCCGGAAGTGGATTTGTTCAGGGTGATATTCTTGCCGGAGAGCGACATATTTTTCTCGCTCGACAGGCTGGCGAGCGTAATGTCGCCATCCGCACTGATCTCGAGATCGCTGCTGGCGATAATGCCGCCGGCATGACGGACGCCCGCCCCGGATTCGGTGCTGATTAGCTGGATCTTTCCGCCGTACATGGAGCCAAGCGCGCTACCGTCGATAGCCACGGCCGGACCCCGTCCGTCGCCTTTGTTACGCACGGTGTGGCTACGGGTCGCAAGGTCGTAGTCGTTCTGGCCCGCCAGCACTTTGATGTCTGCTTTACCGGCAATTTCGCCTTCCAGCTGCGCGCTGCGGCTAACGATGTCAAAGTAGCCCAGCCCGTCGGTATTAATGCCCTGACCGGTGACGGATACCGCCCCTTTTTCGACCGCCAGCTTATAGGAACCGTCGTTATTTGCCTGCACTTTACCGGTGCTGAGGGTCAGGCTGTTGGCATTGATGGTGGTTGCGCCGTTCACGCTAATGCCGTTTTCGTTGGCAATGATGATGTCGGCCTTTTTACCGAAAACTTCCATCGTGCCGTTAATGTAGGACGCTTTCGCACCCGTTACTTCGCTGATAATGGCGCTGGCTTCGTGCTGCAGTTGGGCGTTTTTTACCGCATAGCCGCCAATTTTCGTTACGCCGTCCTGCATGCTGTTGTTAAAGATCATCCCCTGTTTTTCAACGTTAAATTCGTTGAATTTATTCATGGAGATGCCTTTCGCATTAGGATCGGCAATATTCACCACGGGCGTGCCGTTGGCCGCCTGGCCCATGGTAGGGCCTTTCGACTGACGATTATCAGGCGTGGTTGCCGCATCGACCGGGGCCGAGAAAATGCCGGCCAAAGACAGATATAATGGGCAGAGCCGCTTATGCAAATTGCGCGTGGTTATTTTTCCGCTGCGTGTGTTTTTGTTTTTCATTATTCTTCCCTTTGTTAGAAGTTAATTTCCGTTTTGTAATAAACCACCGTGTTATCGACGGTTTCTTCTTCCATTGAGTCTGGTTTTTTAACGGGCCACCCTGCCATAACGTAGGAAGAGAAATGGCTGCCAGTGGCTTTAACGCCCACTGATGCGCCCATCATGAATTGGCTGTCGCAGACATTGACGCCTTTCGGGCAATTATCTTTTGTGAAGCCAACGTCGTAGCCAATATAGGGCGTCAGCTGGTAAATACCGGCCAGTCCAATATCGAAAGGAAACTGCAGGCTATTGGCAATCCACGCGCCGCTGTCGCTCATCACGTTATCGTCTTTGAAACCACGAACGGTGTATTCATCGCCGATAGTCACTTTGGCATCACTCACCAGCACATCCGGCGTGTACTGAAAACCGCTGTTCAGCTCGTAGGTCATGCCGAGTCGGCCAAACTTAGCGAGCGGGCGCGTCCAGGAGGCAATGCCGTTGTATTTCAGATAATCGACGTCGAAACCCTCAAGGTCTTTATCGCCGTCGCGGGCTGAACCAAACCACGGCACCGCCGCGGTGACGCTCAGATCGCCATAGAACCAGCCACCGCCCATGGCGCCAACGTAGGTCAGGCCCGACGCCAGCGAGGTGTAGGTTTTTGAGCTAACGTCAATGCGCGCGTTTTCGATGCCGTTGTAGTTATCCCGGCGTTCGACTTTCATCCAGGCGCTGGTTTTGCCCGTTGCGCCACGCATCAGCATGCGGCTGATACGCAGGGATGCACGCTCTGACGTGCCATCGGAATCGTAAATGCCGAAGCCGCCGTCGATGCCTTTTTCGTATTCGGATTTGTAATAGCTGGTATCAAACCCCCAATAGCCCAGCGGCACGCTGTAGCTAAATGACCAGGAGTCCTGTTTATCATTATTATTTTTCAGATCGTTCCACGAGTAATACGCATTAAAAATGTCGTTTAATCCGGCAATATTTTTTGCCGTCAGGCTGCCGTAATATTGCTGCCAGCCTTCTGATTTGCTCCCGGAGTTATTTAACCCCGCCGCCGCGTCAATCGGAAATGAGGGCTGATGAATCAGGTTAAGATCGGAATAGCCATTAATGATTGAGGGTTCAACGCTAATATTATCCCTCTCCGAGACCCGCATCAGGTTCTCAACCATCTGGTCGACATCCTGCATATTGAGGATCTTGTCTTTGGCAAACGGGTAGGCGGTAAAAAGACGCGTGCTATCACGCAGGCCCGGTGTCTGGCCGTTCACCTTAAAATCGTTAATCTTTCCCCACAGCACGCGAAGCTTAAGCGTACCGCTCTTGATGTTGCCGGGGTCGATACTGATAAGAGTGGTGGCATAGCCACGGGAAATATAAAAATCCGTTAACTCTTTCACTAAGGTGAAAATGTCAGATTTACCAAGATCCTTACCCAGATAGCGCTGGACGATCTCCTCGCGCTGCGGCGATCCGTCGAACAGATGATCGTCGAGGATCTCGATCCGGGTTACGTTGAACTTCCACGATGAATTTGCCGGCAGGCCGGTCTCCGCGTCTTCGCCGCGAATTGCGCGCTGCTGTTGCAGCAACGCTTCCGTTCTTTTCGCCTCTTCAATCAGATACTGGTTACTCTGCCGCTCCAGGCGGTCAAGTTCCTGCTTGTTCTGAACTGAGGGCAGTATGGCGGCATGGGCCACCTGTAATAAAGGCAGTAAAAACAGGACGTTTTTGATTTTAAAATGACAACGCATCACTCTCTCCCTGAGCGTTATTTAATGACAACGGTGTATTGAACGGCGCCGACAACTTTGCCGGGGGTGAGGGCCGTCTTACGATCGACCCCGCCGCCAACATAGATTTGTGCCTGATAGTTTTTGGTGAGCGTGGAGGCGGTATAGACCTTCTCCTTACCCAGCGTGATCGCGGTTGAGTTCTTCTCAAAAAGGCGAATACTGAAATTGCTTGCATAGCCATCGCCGCTTTCAACGCCGATCACACCGGTCAACGCGCCTAAAGGGGTGTTAATTAAGGAGTTGAAAGTGATGCCAATTTGTTCCGTAGAAGGGCAGCCCACGGTGATGCTGAAGTCTTTTTTAACACCCTGAAAAGTATCGTCGTTTTGAAAATCGGCGATGTTATAGGTGCCTAAATCGACGTTTGTTGCCGAGGGGTAAATGGAGCACGAGGCGGTAACCACCTTAATGGCAACACCAAAGTTGATGGCCATAATCGGCAGTTTTTCGCTTTCATCGGCGGACGGGATCACCAGTGCCTCCGCCACCTTACCCGCTGGAATAAAGTATTCCCCTTCAGGCATCGAGCCGGTCTGGACCATTTCCACCAGAACCGTACTGTTTTTCACTCCACAACCGGTGGAGCACGTGGTCGGCGAACCCGAGTTACCCGGCAGCCATGAAGATTCGGTCTGCGTGGGCCATCGCATGCGAATGCCTATCCCCGGGATTTCGGTGTTATAGACATGATCAATCTGCGACCGGATATAGCTTCGCGAATAGCTTGAATGCCATGAAGATTGGGTGGACGCGTCGCAGGTGTAGCTGACGTCCGGCACCTGATAGGTTTTGCTCCATAAAACCTTGCCGACTTCACGCTGCTTTATGACGTTAAGCGTGATGTCGTCCATGATATTCAGCGTCGCCAACGGGGACGTGAGGGTGCACAACGCCGCATAGGCGTTGTTGCACGTTAAAGAGATAAACGCCGTGGATAAAAGAATCAGCGCAGCCGTAAAAATCCGTTTCATGGTGTTGCCCCGTTATTGATGCAGGTAATTTCAATAGCCTTAAACGCTTCTTCCTCGGTTGGTCGGTCCTCAGTGCCTTGCTTCACATAACGCGCACCGCACTGCGCGGGCTTTTTATTTTTCTTCCACTGGAGGGTAAAGACGTTTTGGCCTTCCTTAAGCGCCACCATCGCCACGCCGTTTTGACCGACCATGCCGATCGCGTTGTGCGATTCGTCCAGTACCGACGCACCAAATGGGATCACTTCGCCGGAAGGCTGCATAAAGCGCACAAAGCTCTGGCGATTGGCCTGGGTGTCCATTTTGATCAGCACTGCCGCGCCGGAGGTTGGCACGATGGTTCGGCGGGTGTCGTCGACCTCGACGGTATACGCGGTGCCTTTCGGGTCGGCGTACACCTCGTTGTACTTGTAAGGCACCAGATACCCGACAATGCCGTAGCCGTTGTCTTTGATGACGGCCTGGGAATCCGGGTAGATGCGGGAGCCTTCTGCGCCTTTTGCTTCCACGATGCCAATGGTGTCTGCGAGGGTCGGCACAAAGTTGATGCCGCCTTCATGCACCACCACGCCGCCGTTCAGGTTGACCCCTCCCATAAAGGAGTCCCGGGACTGGCTGTAGGTCATCCCGCCCGAGGCGCTCTCGCCCGTGTAGGAGAGGTTCATGCCGAAGTTAGTTTCCGGTGTGTTGGACTGGCTGAAATAGCCGCCAAAGCCAAACTGTGAGCGTTCCCCGGCGGAGCCGTTCAGCGAGGTACGGAAGTTGGCTTCTTCGCTGTTATAGCTAAAGTTGGCCCCCAGGCGAGCCTGCTTCTCGTAGTGGTGGCCAAGCGGCATGCTCACGTTCAGGTAGAGCGTATCTTCGTGGTCGCCATCGTCGTTATTGGTGCGGCCAAGGGAGATCCCCCAGGTCGTGATGCCAAACTGGTTGTTGTAGCCCAGCACGAAGTTCGACTTTTCATTCCGGCCCTGCTCGTTATTCCAGACGTTGCCCACAAACCCGCTGACGTAGAAGCTTCCCCAACCGGCGGGAAGCGTCTGGTTGATGTTGGCTTCCAGTCGCTCGCGATAGCGTTCCGGGAGAAAGTCTTCTTCATCGGCTTCAATCGAGCGCTTCAGGCTGACCGCGTCGCTCAGGGAGTAGAAATTCGCGCTGGAGTAGCGATAGCCAATCAGGCTGAAGTTCGTCCCGGTTGTCGGGAGGGTCTTCGCCAGGCTAATGCGCAGGCTCATATTGCAGAACGTGCCGCAGCCTGCGGTGTCCGGCTGCCCCTCGAAGCGGGTGAAAGAGCGCGTCACGTCTACGCCTAATGCGCCCAGACGGGTGTTAATCGCAAAACCGGTCATCAGCGCCGCATAATCACCTTCGAACGCGCTCTGTCCGCCAACGTAGCCGGTAAAGTTATTGAATAAGCCGTACTGAAACGTGCCCTCAACCGCTTTCGGATCCTCTTTCAGCCAGGTATCGCGGATTTCACCCGCAGCCACAGAGTAGCGGGAGTAACCTTCGCGCAGCAGCTGCGGCACGCTGGAGTAGGGGACCACGAAGTAGGACTCTTTGCCGTTTGTCTCTTTTACGGTGACCTCAAGATCGCCGTTATAGCCGGTCGCATAGAGATCGCTGATGGCGAACTCCCCAGGCGGCACCACTTTTTCATACAGGGTGTTGCCAGCCTGCTTGATGGTCACCGTGGCGTTGCTGTTGGCGATGCCGCGCACCACCGGGGCATAGTTGCGTACCGAGTCGGGAAGCATGCGATCGTCCGTGGCGAGACGAACGCCACGCAGGGCGGTAGTGTCAAAAAAATCACCGGTGGTGTTCAGATCGCCCAGCACTATCTGCGATTGCAGCGGCGCAATGGCCCGCTCTGCATAGGCCTGGATATGCTGTACGCCGGTATTTTCCGTGTCGCTGCCGGAGCTCAGGCTGTCGTAGGTCGTAAAACGCCATGCCCCCAGTGCGAGGGTGTTGTGCAAATTGCTGTAGAGATAGGTCGCGTTGTCCTGAGCGGGGCGATAACGTGAACTGGTGGCGCTAAGGGTATAGGAGGACATCAGCGCCGGTACGCCGTTATCCCATAACTCCGGGCTTACGTAACCCGCAGGCGTATTCAGCAGCATTGCCTGAGGAATCGTGACATCCAGCTGTTCTTCTACCGCATTATAATTAACCGTCGCGCCTTTAATCAGCTCAGGGAGAATAATGCAGGTATTCTGCTTCCAGTCGGGGGGAAGTTTTGATGTGTCGACGTCAAAGCGGACGACCATTTCGGGCGTCATGCAGGCGTTGAATCCCTGCTCATTATTTGCAGCCACAAAGGTAACGGTCCAGGTATTAACCGGCTTGAGGTTGCTGTAAACCTCAAGCGTATATTTCCCCGGCAGTATTTTTTCAACGCCGTCAAATTGTGTCAGATCGATTCCGCTATCGTAATACTTCATAAACCCACGAGAAAATGTCATCGGCTTACTGGTATCACTGGCATATACTGCGAGTGGCGCAATGGTCACCGAAATGACAAAGCCACTAATCACCCGCAGAATGTTAGTTTTCTTGTAAAACATCGACATATCACCGTCCTGGTCAATATGATTACTAATCAGAAGTTATACGTGCGCTTAATATAGGCACCCAGATCGGTAATATAATTGTATTGGAATGTCCCTTTCCCCTGCACGGCGTTAACCTGCGGGAAGTGATATACCAGCGTGCTATATGGCGCGATCATCTCGCCATCAATCATGACATCTTTACCCTGAGCATCTCTGAGCCAGACATTTGTCATGCTTACATGGAAAGGCGAATTATTTGTTCCAACGACGTCATAACCGTTGGCTGCTTTTTTCAATTGCCAGGTTAATTCATCCGCCGCTTTCATCGGATTACCTTTCAGACCAACCGGGCGATAGAAAAATTTAATCAGCGTTCTGAACGCCATCTTTAGCTGATTTTTATCTACGTCTTCCGCCATTTCAGGCGGAATATCCAGGACATTGAGCCACAGAACCGTTTCACGATCTTTTGGATATTTCGCGGCGGCGCCTTCCGTCTGGAATATGCGGAAAACTTTCCCCTTTTGGCCGTTAATTCTGGCCGCCGGTGGGGTGATAAAGAAAGGCAAATCTTCTTTGGCGATGCCGTCACTCTTATCGGTGCTGGAAAGCCACACCTGAACCAGTTCAGGCGCTTTGCTGACGTTATTAATACGAATCGTTTGTTCTTTCTCCCCGGCGTTGAATGCCACGCGGGTCGTCATAATTTGAATCGTTGCACTGGCCGCAAAGGAAAAGGCCAGCGCCATCATGAATACAGAAGATATAACAAGTTTTTTTAACATCTGGCCTAATCCTTTAGGTGATACTTTTAGCGGATAAACCCGCGGTGCGCGCGATTACTGATATTTAATGGAGTACACAACGTCGGTTGAGACTTGACCGGCAGTAGATGCACCACCCGTCGCCACATATTGTGCCCAGTAATCAAAGCGAGCCGTATTACCGGCAACCGTAACAGTTTTAGCGCTATCGTTTGCAGTATTCAGGTTCAGTTTTGCTTTTGAAGAATCCAGTAAACCAACCTGAACTTTCTCCGCTCCGCCTGACGCTTTAGCCACGGTATTTTTCAGGTTACCGGTGGTGGCATCGATATTGGTGCTTTGCGCCAGTTCGAAGAATACGCTGGCAACTTTGCCATTGGTGCAGTTTGCGCCGCTTAACGTAATGTGGAATGGGGTATCGCCCGCACGCTGTCCATCCGTTGCAAGCGCGGTTGTACTAATAGAAGGTAAATGAACGGTAAAGTCTGGGCTTTCAGATTCGCCCTGTGCGTCACCGCCGGTAATAGTACAGGTTGCGTCGCTAATAGTACCTTCAAAAGTAATCGTGCCATCTTCTGCTGCCGCGGCGGTACCGATGGTTGAAAGAACGGCCAGGATTGCCAGCTTAGATAACTTATTCATAAAAATATCCATATCATTTCATTGGGGGGGGCTATTGTATAGAGGTCATCTCCTCCACCGCTATCGTCCCAGCCTAAATATATTCCTAGTTTTAAAATGGTATATTTATTAAATTTATGAATTAAGTTTTGCTTCAAACTTTTAAACGCAAATAATGCGAAGAAATGGGGGGGTTAAGATAATATCAATTCTAAAAATGAATTTTATCGGTATGGTGAATAATTAGGAACCGTAAAAGTCTGGCAACACAATTGATTTATGTTTTGAAAAGTGAGCTTGAATCTTCACGTTCCAGAGGCTAGCATTAGGCAAAAGCAGTAAGGACATCAATCCCTTCCTCGTCGGGTTTAACGACGCGGAGGGGATTTTTTTTCATCTGTATCTAATGCAACGACTTTTAAGAGGTCAGGACATGAGCACTTTAGGTCATCAGTACGACAACTCTCTGGTATCTAACGCGTTTGGTTTTTTACGCCTTCCGATGAACTTCCAGCCCTACGACAGCGATGCTGACTGGGTGATCACCGGTGTGCCGTTCGATATGGCAACCTCGGGTCGTGCCGGTGGACGTCATGGCCCGGCGGCGATCCGTCAGGTTTCCACCAACCTGGCCTGGGAGCATAACCGCTTCCCGTGGAACTTCGACATGCGCGAGCGCCTGAACGTGGTTGACTGCGGTGACCTCGTGTATGCCTTCGGCGACGCGCGTGAGATGAGCGAAAAGCTGCAGGCCCACGCCGAGAAACTGTTGGCTGCCGGTAAGCGTATGCTCTCCTTCGGTGGCGACCACTTTGTGACTCTGCCACTGCTGCGCGCCCACGCGAAACACTTTGGCAAAATGGCGCTGGTCCATTTTGATGCGCATACCGACACCTACGCGAACGGCTGCGAGTTTGACCACGGAACTATGTTCTACACTGCACCGAACGAAGGCCTGATCGATCCGAACCACTCCGTGCAGATCGGTATTCGTACTGAGTTCGACAAAGACAACGGCTTCACCGTGCTGGATGCCTGCCAGGTGAACGATCGCGGCGTGGACGACATCATCGCGCAGGTGAAGCAGATTGTCGGCGATATGCCAGTCTACCTGACCTTCGACATCGACTGCCTGGATCCTGCCTTTGCGCCAGGCACCGGTACGCCGGTGATCGGTGGCCTGACGTCCGACCGCGCCATCAAGCTGGTGCGCGGCCTGAAGGATCTGAACATCGTCGGGATGGACGTGGTGGAAGTGGCGCCAGCCTATGACCAGTCCGAAATCACGGCCCTGGCGGCAGCGACCCTGGCACTGGAAATGCTCTACATTCAGGCGGCGAAAAAAGGCGAATAAGCCTTAGGCGCTGATTGCTGCTGCGCGACGCATGCGCAGCAGCAACATTCCTCCGGCCAGAAGGGTGATCGCCTGCGACACGACCAGGACCGAAAAGCCAGAGCTGACCGACCCGACCGATTTCATCACCACCCCCATCAGCAGCGGAATAAACGCCGCACAGATATTCCCTATGCCATTAATGATCCCATACGCGCTACCCACCGCTTCCCGCGCGGCATGATGTTGGATCACCGCAGGGATCGCAGCTCCCTGAAGTCCCCAGAACGCATTGGCGGACAACATAAACATCCCCAGCCAGACAGGCTGATGGCTGAGCATCAGCGCGACCACGGACAGCGCCGTTAACGCGCCTCCCACCACAAACAGCAGCGGTGCCTGTTCCGGGCGCATTTTGTCGAGCAGCACGCCGCCCAAAAATTTCGATCCCAGGCTCAGCAGGAAGGGAATGGCTGCAAGCAGGCCCGTAGCATGCAGTGAGAAGTGATGTTCATCGCGCAGCCATGCGGGCAGCCAGGCGCTGCTCCCCCAGAGATAGCTCAGCGTGGCGATTTCAACCAACAGGATCCAGCCCAGCAGCGGCGTTTGCCAGGCAAGGGTGAAGGTCTGCACCCATCCCGGCTTTTTCATCTTCCCCCGGCTCTGGGGCGCAGGCAGAAAGCGCCAGATTAACCCGCCACCCAGCACAAGATTCATGACGGCCAACGCGTAGAACGATCCCGCCCAGCCCAGATGCGCCATCAGCCAGGTGATCAGTGGAAAGCCCACCGCCAGCCCGAGCGAGACGCCCAGCGCGGTCACCGCGTTGGGTTTGCCGATCTCTTCTGCGTCAAAGCGCTCGCTGATAAAGCGCGTTTTTAATGAAAAGAGCGGCCCCTCCGCAATCCCCAGAATCACGCGCGCAATGAGCATCCCCATCAGCGAGCCGAGCAAGGGCGAAATCGCACAGACCGCGGCCCAAATCGCAATGCTGCTTAATAATCCCTGCCGATAATGAAGTTTGCTTTCAATAACTGGCGTTAATAATAAAGCCGAAAAACCATAACCCAGCAGAAAGCAGGTCATGAGCATTCCTTGTAACATTCTGTTTTCATTTAACTGAAAATGTGTGGCAAATTCCGGGTGTAAAATCATTACCGAGATATTCACACGGTCGATGTAGGAAATAATTATGAGTAATAACAGTGCAATTGTACCTTGCCATCTTGCCGTCATGATGCCTGCCTTATGTCTGCGCGTGTGAATATTTTTTATCAGAGTGATTGTCACGGGTGTAAAATGGTTCACCTGTGAAACTCATTGTTTATTAAGAATAAAGTAAAAATAAGTTTCACAGGTGAAACACGATGACGTGCCACCTTTTTATTTTTAATGAGCAAAAAGAAAAGAAGTCAATATCTGTTTTTTGAAATTTTAGACTATCGAAAAATCGTATTCTTTCACGCGGCAATAATGAAAATTTCATATCGCTGCATTTTTTCGTGATCCTTTGCACACTTAGTTAATTAATTACCTCCTGGTTAACAAATTCGTCACATTCGCGCTTGACGAAACATTCATCGCTTTTATATTGACCGTATTAAATAAGAAACAGAGTTTCATATATGAAACAAAAGCCTGGAGGATCGTGATGAGCTGGATAGGCGTATGTGACGCAGAACAAGTACAGGAAGATTTCCCTTTTAGCGGCAACGTCGACGGTAAAGAGATCGGCGTTTATTTGATTGACGGTGAATATTACGCGCTGGAAGACGTATGCCCGCACGCATATGCCCTGCTGAGCCAGGGCTTCGTCGAAGATGGCAAGGTGGAATGCCCGCTACACGAGGCGGTGTTCGACGTCAAAACCGGCCAGTGCCTGCATGGCCCCGGTGGTCGCAACCTTAACCGCTACCCGGTTCGGGTCTTTGAAAACCAAATCCAGATTACCTTCGTCGAGGAGAGCGTGGCATGAGCGACACCCTGAACTACAACCCGGCGCTGCCGGAAAGCCGCCAGTTTACTCCGCCTGCAGAAGGCGGTAACGGTGCCATTCATAAGCCAGGCGATTACCAGAACCTGATCTGGCAAACCCGCAGCCGTGAGCCGGAAAACTGGGAGATGAACCTGATCGCGACGCTGGAAGATCTCTTCGAGCAGGGCGTTGAAACCTTGCCGGAGCTGGTGAACGGGCTGAACGCGGTGCGCATGCACGACCAGCAGGGCGAGCCCTGGAGCGACGCCAGCTTCCAGGCATTCTTACAGGTTAACGGCTACTGAGGACAACGCGATGACGACTACCGTACAAAACTATCTGGATAAAGGTCTGCGCGGCCTCTGGTATCCGGTACTGGCGAGCTGGGAAGTGCAGTCCGCGCCGGTGGGGATTACCCGCCTGGGCGAGCAGATTGTGGTCTGGCGCAATAAAGACGGCCAGGTGCAGGCGCTGGAAGACCGCTGTCCGCACCGCGGCGCACGCCTGTCGATGGGCTGGAACCTTGGGGACCGTATTGCCTGCTGGTACCACGGCGTGGAAGTGGCGGGCAATGGCGAAGTGAAAGATGTGCCCGCCGTGGACAAATGCCCGCTGGTCGGCCAGCAGTGCGTGCGCAGCTATAACGTGCAGGAGGCGCACGGCGCCATTTTCCTGTGGTTCGGCGTCACTGCTGACCAGCAGCCGGACGAGCTGACTTTCCCGGATGAGCTCGCCGACACGGACAGTTTCAGCAACTTCCTCTGCACCGCCGCGTGGAAATGCAATTACCAGTACGCGCTGGAAAACGTCATGGACCCGATGCACGGCACCTATCTGCATTCGTCGTCACATTCGATGGCAGAAGGGGATCGCAAGGCCGACATGGTGCTTCAGCCGACCAAAACCGGCTTCATCTTCGAGAAAAAGGGGCAGAGCGGCGTCAATTTCGACTGGGTGGAATTGGGCAACAGCGGCACCTGCTGGATGCGTCTCTCCATTCCGTATAAGAAGCGTTTCGGACCGGGCGGCCACTTCTTTATCGTCGGCATGGTGGTGCCGGAAGATAACGACAACTGCCGCGTCTTCTTCTGGCGCATCCGCCGCGTGCAGGGCTGGCAGCGCGATATGTGGCGCTTTATGTACCGCAATCGTCTGGAAAAACTGCACTGGGAAGTGCTGGAGCAGGACCGCGTGGTGCTGGAAAGCCTGGCGCCAAATGCCCGTGACCATGAATACCTCTACCAGCACGACGTCGGGCTCTCGCGCCTGCGCCGCATGATGCAAAAGGCCGCGAAAGAACAGCTGGCGATGCGCGAAGCGCAGCAGGGAGCCGCCTGATGAACAGACTGCTGAGCGGGAAGCGCATCGTCGTGACCGGCGCCGCGCGCGGGCTGGGTTACCACTTTGCCAGCGCCTGCGCTGCGCAAGGTGCCTGCGTGGTGATGTGCGACATCCTCAAAGGCGAGCTGGCCGAAAGCGCCCACCGTCTGAGCGAGCAAGGGTATGTAACCGAATCGCACGTTATCGATCTGGCCGATCCGCAGTCCATCGAGCAGGTATTCAGCGCCATTGGCAAACTGGGGCAGATTGACGGTCTGGTGAACAACGCGGCAATGGCGACCGGCGTGGGCGGTAAAAACATGCTGGATTACGATCCGGATCTCTGGGATCGGGTGATGAGCGTGAACGTCAAGGGCACCTGGCTGGTGACGCGTGCCGCCGTGCCGCTGCTGCGCGAAGGGGCAGGGATTGTGAACGTGGCGTCCGATACCGCGCTGTGGGGCGCGCCGCGCCTGATGGCCTACGTGGCCAGTAAGGGGGCGGTGATTGCGATGACCCGCTCAATGGCGCGCGAGCTGGGGGAAAAACGCATTCGAATCAACGCTATCGCGCCGGGGCTGACCCGCGTCGAGGCCACCGAATATGTGCCCGCCGAACGCCATCAGCTCTACGAAAATGGCCGCGCGTTAACGGGCGCGCAGCAGCCGGAGGATGTCACCGGCAGCGTGGTCTGGCTCTTAAGCGATCTGTCGCGGTTTATCACCGGGCAGCTGATCCCGGTCAACGGCGGTTTTGTCTTTAACTAAGGTATGGCGATTATGGCAAACGATCAGGAAGTGAAGTATCTGGTGCCGGGGCTTGAACGCGGTTTGCAGCTGCTGTTGGCCTTCGGCGAGCAGCATCGCGAGCTGACCTTTGCCGAGCTACACCGGCTGGTGGATATGCCGAAGGCCACTGCCTACCGCGTGGTGCAGACGCTGGAGTATATGGGTTTTCTGGAGCGCAATGCGCGCACCAATACCTTCTCGCTGGGCATGAACGTGCTGCGCCTGGGCTTTGAGTACATCGCCTCGCTGGACGTGGCGCAGGTAGGCCAGCCGGTGATCGAGCAGCTTCGCGATGTCAGCCAGTGCAGCAGCCATCTGGCGATCCGCGACGGACGCGACATTATTTACATTGCCCGCGTCAGCGCCGCCGGGTCGCGTATCAATCAGGTCAGCATTGGCACCCGTCTGCCGGTGCACTGTACCTCGCTTGGCCGCATGTTATTGACCGATATTTCCCGCGCCGATTTTGAACAGCTGTTCCCGCACGAGCGGCTGCCGGGCAACACGCCGGGGCAGCTTCACGACCGCGAAGCCCTGTGGCAGATGGTGCAGCAGGACAAAGCCCGCGGATATGTGATTGGCGAGTCTTTCTTCCGCCACGGCATCTCTTCCATCGTCTATCCGGTGTATGACCGAAGCCAGCGCGTGGCGGCGGTGGTCAGCATTCTGGTGCCGTCGGAGGAGATCCCGCAGACCGACCGCGAGCGGCTCCAGAACGAGGTTCGCCTCGCGGCAGATAAAATTTCTGGCTTCTTAGGGTACCTGTCACAGGCCAGTTAAATCAGTGAGTTAACGTCAGGCGCTTCAGTGCGTCGGGCATGTTTTACGCCCAATTTGGGCCAGATGAGGCAACGAACGATGAGTGTAACCGGAATTGAAAAGCTGGAATTTGGCGTGGAAGACCTGACGCACTGCGCCAAATTTATGCGTGATTTTGGCCTGACGGGCGATGCCAGCGGCCAGCGTTTTACCACCCTGAGCGGCGCGCGCGTGGAGCTTAATCCGATCGACAGCCCCGACCTGCCGCCAGCCTTTGAAGCGGGCAACACCCTGCGCCGTATGACCTGGGCGGTGGCCACCCCGGCAGACCTCGATGCGCTGCGCCCGAAGCTTGCCGGGCAGCCTGGCTTTCGTGAAGTGGGCGACGCCCTGGAGTGCCGCGATCCGAACGGCATGACGCTGCGCGTGCAGGTCAGCCAGCAGACCGACGTGGAGCTGAACGTTGAGCCGATTAACCAGTGGGGAGACGCTCGCCGAATCGACACCCCCAGCCCGGTCTACGATCGCGCCCAGCCGATTAACGTCGGGCACGTGGTGTTTTTCGTTGAGGAGCTGGCCGCGGTGGAGACATTCTATCGCGAAGTGCTCGGCTTCCAGGTCTCTGACCGCTACATCAATCGCGCCGTATTCCTGCGCTGCGGCGTGCGCGGCGGCCATCACAACCTGTTCCTGCTGCAATTACCGAACCGCAAGCGCGGGCTAAACCACGTTGCGTTTACGGTGCGCGATATCCACGAGGTGATCGGCGGCGGTATCGCGATGAATAAAAACGCCTGGAGCACGTTTATTGGGCCGGGCCGTCATCCGGTGTCGTCGGCCTATTTCTGGTACGTCAACAGCCCGACCGGCGGCGCGTTTGAGTATTACACCAACGACGATTACCTGACCGAAAACTGGCAGCCGCGCGAGCTGGAGCATTCGCTGGTCTCCTTCACCGAATGGGCGGTGGAAGGCGGCATCGACCACGACACGCGCCGTCAGCAGAAAAAGCCGGAGGCGGTATGACGTCGCGCATTGTCATTATCGGCGGCGGTCAGGCGGGCGGCTGGGCGGCAAAAACCCTCCGCGACGAGGGCTTCGAGGGCGAGATTTGCGTGGTGGCGGAAGAAGCGTGGGATTTCTACGAACGTCCGCCGCTGTCGAAGGCGTCTCTGCTGGAGCCTGACGCGGCGCTCCCGCGGCTGTTTTCCGAAGAGGCACAGCAGGCGCTGGATCTGACCTGGTACCGCCCACTGCGTGCGGAGCAGATCGACCGTCAGACAAAAACGGTGTGTTTAAGCAACGGTACGCATCTTAGTTACAACATTCTTTTGATTGCCACCGGAGGGCGGGCGCGTCTGCCGGGCGAGGCGTGGGCGGCGCATCCGCAGGTCTATACCCTGCGCCACTGGCAGGACGCGCAGCGTCTGAAGGGGCGTCTGGCGCAGAGTAAAACCCTGGCGATTGTGGGCGGCGGCTGGATCGGCCTTGAGATTGCCGCCTCCGCGCGCAAAAACGGCGTGGCGGTCACGCTGTTCGAGCAGCAGCCCGCGCTGTGCATGCGGTCGGTGAGCGGAGAAGTATCGCAACGCTTAGCGGCCATCCATCGCGAACAGGGCGTCGACATCCGTACCGGCTGCGGCGCGCTGGAGCTGGAGGACGACAATGGCCTGCCGGTTATTCACTGTGATGGCCAGCGCGAAACCTTTAATGCGGTGGTGGTCGGGATCGGCGTCGATCTCAATCTGGAACTGGCGCACGATGCGGGGCTTCATACCGGGCGCGGGATCGTGGTGGACGCTCATGGGCGTACCTCGGATCCGTTCATCTTTGCGGCTGGCGATGTGGCTCAGCATCACCACTACGGCTTGTGCATTCAGTCGTGGGCATTTGCCCAGAATCAGGCGGTGGCGACGGCGAAAGCGATGCTCAACCCCGATGCGCCAGGCTACGACGACGCGCCGTGGCTGTGGTCGGATCAATACCAGCACAATATTCAGATCCTCGGCATTCCGCATCCGGGCAGCAACACGATAGCGCGTGAAGATTCGCTCTTTTTCTCGCTGGATGAAAACGGACGACTGACGCAGCTGGTGGCGTTTAACGATGCGCGCACCGTCAAGCTGGCGAAACGCTGGATGGCGGCAGGGCGGGATTTATCGGACGTACCGCTCGCCGACCCGACTTTTTCACTGATGTCATTGCGATAGCTAACCCGCACCCGTAGGGGGAGAGATGACCACATTAGAGACCAACACCGCGCCCGTTGAGGCAGGCGGTGAGGGAACCCGCACGCCTGAAAAAGCAGTGCGCTGGGCTATCCCGCTGTCGCTGCTGGCCTGCGTGCTGCTGGCGTTTTTCGACAAAATCAGTATTGCGGCGCTGTTTTCTGACAGCCATTTCCAGCAGGCGATGGGGATCGATTTCGACACCACGCGCCTCGGCATTCTGATGAGCGCCTTTCTGCTGAGCTACGGTTTTTCGTCAGTCTTTCTCAGCGGGCTGGGGGATAAAATCGCGCCGCTGCGCCTGCTGACCGGGATGATGGCGATCTGGTGCGTGCTGATGGTGGCGATGGGCTTTACCCACAACTATACGCTGATGATCGTGCTGCGCATTCTGCTGGGGGTGGCGGAGGGGCCGCTGTTCCCGCTGGCCTTCGCCATTGTGCGTCACAACTTCCCGCAGCATCTGCAGGCGCGTGCCACCATGCTGTGGCTGCTTGGCACGCCGGTGGGCGCGGCGATTGGTTTTCCGCTCTCCCTCTGGCTGCTGAACACCTTCGGCTGGCAGAGCACCTTCTTCGTGATGGCGATGCTTACCGTGCCGGTATTGATTTTCGTGCGCGTCGGTCTGCGTGGTATCCGCCTGGAGGCGAAACCTGGCACCACGCAGGCGTCTCAGGATGAGCGGCGTGCCGCGCGGCGCGAGCTGTTCGTCAGCCCGCACTTCTGGATCATCTGCATCTTTAACATCGCCTTCCTGACCTACCTGTGGGGCATCAATGGCTGGCTGCCGGGCTACCTGATCAAAGGCAAAGGCATTCACCTGGAGCATGCGGGCTGGCTGTCGTCGATGCCGTTCATCGCCATGCTGGCGGGCGAAGTGATTGGCGCGTGGCTCTCTGACCGGGTCGATAAGCGTGCGGCAGCCTGCTTTATTTCCATGGCGGGCGCGGCTGTCGGGCTGGCGGCGGTCATGCACCTCGACACCCCGCTGACCATCATCGCCGCGATGAGCTTCAGCACCTTTATGTGGGGCACTGGCGCACCCAACATTTTTGCCCTGCTGGCGAAGGCCACTCATCCACGGGTGAGCGCGACGGCGGGCGGCATTTTCAACGGGCTGGGAAACTTCGCGGGCGCACTGTCGCCAGCGGTGATGGGGGCGCTTATCGCCTTCACCCACAGCATGGATTCCGGGCTGATTTTTCTGGCGGTGATGGCGGCGGTGGGCTGCGTCCTGTTACTGCCGCTGCTGAGACGTTACTGAGGAGAGTGTCATGACTGATTCAACCGTAACCCATAAATCAGGCATCAAACCTGAGCACCTGACGATGGAAGAGTGGGTCGAGTCGCGCATCGCGCGCTTTGAAGGCCGTAAGTACGACTGGAACGCGCTGAAGTTCCAGGCCGACTATGACCCGAAATATCGCCGGGCGCAGATGCGCTACATCGGCACCGGCGCAACGGGCGTGGCGAACGACACCAACACCGTGCAGGCGGACCATTTCACCTTCTCCACCATGGTGCTGCCGTCGAAGTGTGAAGGGCCGCTGCACCTGCATGACGACGTGGAAGAGGTGTTCTTCATGCTTAAAGGGCAAATCACGCTGATGATCCAGGACGGCGAACACTACACCGAAACCGTGCTGCGCGAGCGTGACCTGATCTCCGTCCCGCCGGGTATCTATCGCGGCCTGTTTAACCACGGGGAAGAAGAGGCGCTGATGTGCGTCATGCTGGGGACCAATAAGCCGGAAATCCCGACCTATCCCGCCGATCATCCGCTTTCAAAAGTGAAGCGGAACTAAGGGGGCATGATGACGGGTTTTCGTGAACAGGGAAGCGGCATTCCGCTGATGCTGCTGCATGGGATCAGCTCGGGTGCTGCCTCCTGGCATAAGCAGATGGCACTGAAGGGTTTTCGCGTGCTGGCGTGGGACATGCCCGGTTATGGCGAAAGCCCGATGCTGACCGTAGAACGGGCGAGTGCGGGAGATTACGCCGATGCACTGGCGGCAATGCTTGACCGCGCGGGCGTCTGGCAGGCGGTACTGGTCGGCCATTCTCTCGGGGCGCTGGTCGCCAGCGCCTTTGCGGCGAAGTTTCCCGACCGGGTGCGGCATCTGGTGCTGGCAGATGCCGCGCAGGGCTACGGTCAGGCCGCACCGGAGCAACGCGAGCAGGTCTGGCGCAGCCGCGAGCAGCAGATGGCGCTGGGCGGTGAAATCCTTGCCCAGACCCGCGCGGCGAAGCTGTTGCGCCCCGGCGCCCGCGGGGAAGATATCGCCACCGTCGCGTCGGGCATGCGCAAGCTGCGTCCTGAAGGCTACCTTGCCGCCGCGTGGATGCTGGCACACGACGATATTCACGGCTGGCTTAAACGTTACTCCGGCACGTTTGAGGTCTGGTGCGGCGAGCAGGATGCGATCACGCAGCCCGAGCTGGTGCAGGGGCTGGCACTGCGCTACGGCATGCCGTTTACCGCCATTCCCCAGGCCGGGCACGCCAGCTATCTCGATAACGCGGCGTTTTTTAACCAACAGCTTTTACGCATTAACGAAGAGGTGCGCGATGAATGCACAAATTGACGGGCGCGTAGCGGTAGTCACCGGCGGTTCTTCTGGCATTGGCTTTGAAACGCTGCGCCTGCTGCTGGGCGAGGGGACAAAAGTGGCTTTCTGCGGCCGAGACCCGGACCGGCTCGCCAGCGCCCACGCGACGCTGCAAAACGAATACCCCGACGGCGAGATTTTCTCCTACCGCTGCGACGTGCTAAACGCTGCCGAAGTCCAGGGCTTTGCGGATGCCGTTCAGGCCCGCTTTGGCGCGGCGGACATGCTGATCAACAACGCCGGGCAGGGCTACGTGGCGCATTTCAGCGATACCCCGCGCGAAGCGTGGCTGCACGAAGCCGAACTGAAATTGTTCGGGGTGATCAACCCGGTGCAGGCGTTTCAGCCTCTGCTGGAGCGGTCCGATATCGCCTCCATTACCTGCGTGAACTCCCTGCTGGCGCTGCAGCCGGAGGAGCACATGATCGCCACTTCTGCCGCCCGTGCTGCGCTGCTGAATATGACGCTGACGCTCTCAAAAGAGCTGGTGGGTAAAGGTATCCGCGTGAATTCCATTTTGCTCGGCATGGTGGAGTCCGGGCAGTGGCAGCGCCGCTTTGAGAGCCGGACGGACAAAAGTCAGAGCTGGCCGGAGTGGACGGCGGATATCGCGCGTAAACGTGGCATCCCGATGGCGCGTCTCGGCAAACCGCAGGAGCCCGCGCAGGCGCTGCTGTTCCTCGCCTCGCCGCTGGCGTCATTCACCACCGGCGCCTCGCTGGACGTTTCCGGCGGCTTCTGCCGCCACCTGTAAGGACACATTATGAAAAAGATCATGTTAATTGGTTTTGGCGCCATGGCGCAGGCGGTGATTGAGCGTTTACCCGCGGGCGTGGCTATTGGCTGGATCGTGGCGCGTGAATCTCATCATGCGGCGATTCACACACAGTTTGGTGATGCAGTGATGGCGCTCGGTACGCCGGTGGCATGCGCTGACACGCCCGATCTGGTGCTGGAGTGCGCCAGCCAGCAGGCGGTGGCGCAGTACGGCGAGGACATATTGCGTCGCGGCTGGCATCTCGCGGTGATCTCCACCGGCGCGCTGGCGGACAGCGCGCTGGAGCAGCGTTTGCTCAGTGCTGGGGGCAAGCTGACGTTGCTCTCCGGCGCGGTTGCCGGTATCGACGGGCTTGCGGCGGCGAAAGAGGGCGGGCTGGAACGCGTGACCTATCAGTCGCGCAAAAGCCCGGCCAGCTGGCGCGGCAGTTATGCTGAGCAGCTTATCGACCTTAACGCGGTGTCTGAGGCGAGCGTTTTCTTTGAAGGCAGCGCCCGCGAGGCGGCGCGCCTGTTCCCGGCGAACGCCAACGTGGCGGCGACGGTGGCGCTCGGTGGCGTCGGGATGGACGAGACGCGCGTGCAGCTGATGGTCGACCCGGCAACGAAGCGCAATACCCACACGCTGCATGTCGAAGGCGTGTTCGGCGAGTTCCATCTTGAGCTGAGTGGATTGCCGCTGGCGTCTAACCCTAAAACCTCCACTCTTGCAGCACTGAGCGCGGTACGCGCCTGCCGCGAGCTGGCCCTGAGCTGAGGAGCGACGATGGACGATCTGAAGATTTTTATCGGCGGCCACTGGCGACATGGTGGAGGCAACCCGATGCAGAGCCATTTCCCGGCAGACGGGTCGATCAATGCGACGCTGAATGCGGCAAGTCTCGACGATCTGAATGACGCAATCGAGGCCGGCGAGCGGGCGTGGCGCGATCCCGCGTGGCGCAGCAGCCTGCCGCACATGCGCGCGAGGATCCTGCATAAGGTCGCGGATCTGATTGAATCCCGCGTCGAGGAACTGGCGAAAATGCAGAGCCGCGATAACGGCAAGCCGCTCGCGGAGGCGCGTGGGCTGGTGATGAGTGCGGCAGGGACAGCGCGCTACTTTGCCTCTGCCTGCGAGCTGCTGGAAGGGGAACTCCCGACGCCACGCCAGCCGGATCTGCTGACCCTGAGCCGCTATGAACCGCTCGGCGTGGTGGCTGCCATCACGCCATGGAACTCGCCGATTGCCAGCGAAATGCAAAAGGTTGCCCCGGCGATTGCCGCCGGAAATGCGGTGATCCTCAAACCTGCCGAGGCCACGCCACTGATGGCGCTGGAGCTGGCGCGTATTTTTGAACAGGCCGGGCTGCCCGCCGGGCTGCTGAGCGTGCTACCCGGTAAAGGCTCGGTGATTGGCGATGCGCTGGCGCGTCACCCTAAGGTGCGCAAAATCTCCTTTACCGGTGGCACCACTACGGGCCGCCATCTTGCACACGTGGCGGCGGAAAAGCTGATCCCGGCATCGCTGGAGCTGGGCGGAAAATCACCGACCATCGTGCTGGAAGACGCAGACATCGAGCAGGCCGCGCGCGGCATCTGCTACGGCATTTTTAGCTCGGCAGGGCAGGCGTGCATCGCCGGTTCACGGCTGTTTATCCACGAGAGCATTTACGCGCCGCTGATGTCGCGGCTGCTTGAGCTCACGCGCGGGCTGCGCGTCGGACATCCGTTTACTGACGGTACCCATGTCGGGCCGCTGATTAACCCTAAACATCGTCAGAGCGTGCAGGATTACGTCGAGCTGGCGAAGCGCGAAGGGGGCCGCGTGCTGTGCGGCGGGGAGATCCCGGCCGATCCTGAGCTGGCAAACGGCAGTTTCTTCCTGCCCACCCTCATCGAAGGGCTGAGCAACAGCGCCCGCACGTGTCAGGAGGAGATCTTCGGCCCGGTACTGGTGGCGATGCCGTTTCGCGACGAGGCCACGCTTATCCGCGAGGCCAACGACTCGGTGTACGGCCTGGCGGCGGGGATCTGGACGCGCGATGCCGGGCGCGCGCTGCGCCTGAGCGAACAGCTTGAGGCGGGCACGGTGTGGATCAACACCTACAAAGTCTTTGCGATTTCAACCCCGTTCGGGGGCTTTAAAGAGAGCGGTCTGGGCCGCGAAAAGGGCATTCAGGGGCTGAAAGCCTGGATGCAGCAAAAGAGCATTTATCTGGCGACGGGTAACAGCGTCAACCACTGGTGCGACTGAGAAAGGGTGAGCAATGAGCGAAATGATAACCGTCGGCGACGCCATCGCCAGAACGCTGGAGCAGTATCAGGTTGAGGCCATCTACGGCGTCATCTCCATTCACAACCTGCCAATCGCGGATGCAGTCGGGCAGCGCGGCAACATTCGCTTCGTGCCCGCGCGCGGTGAAGCGGGATCCGTGACCATGGCCGACGCCCACGGACGTTTTTCCGGTCTCGGCGTGGCGCTGACCAGCACCGGTGCGGGTGCGGGTAACGCGGTAGGCGCGCTGGTAGAAGCGATGAACGCCTGCACGCCGCTGCTGCATTTAACCGGACAGGTCGAAAAAGCCTGGCTGGATGCCGATACCGGATTTATCCATGAAACCCGCGACCAGCTGAGCTTCCTGAAGGCCAGCTCCAAACGGGCGTACCGCATCAGCAACGCCAACCAGGCGATAGCTATCCTGCACAAAGCGATTCAGGACGCGCAGACGCCGCCGTGCGGGCCGGTCTCTGTTGAGATCCCGATTGATATTCAGAGTGCCAATATTCCGCTTTCGCTGGTGACCGCACCGATGAAACCGACGTCGGTCGCCACCGTGGACCCCGCGATAGTTGACGCACTCTGGGCGCAGCTGAAGCAGGCAAAACAGCCGTTGCTGTGGCTGGGCGGCGGAGCGCTGAGAAGCGCTGATGCGGTGAAAAAACTGGCGGATGCAGGCATCACCGTCATCTCCAGCACCCACGCGCGCGGCGTGCTGCCGGACAGCCATCGCGGTAGTCTGCGGGCGTTTCACAACTCGCCATCCGTTGAAGCGCTCATCGCGCAATGTGACTTTACGCTGGTCGCCGGTTCACGCCTGCGCAGCAACGAAACCCGCTCATGGACGCTGGCGCTGCCGTCTCCACGGGTACAGGTAGATATCGATCCGGCGGCGGCGAGCCGTAATTATCTGATGGATAACACGCTGATAGCCGATTGTTCCGCGTTGCTTAGCGCGCTGGCCGACAACGTACAGGGGCGTGAGTGGGGCAACGCGCAGTGGGACGCGCTGGTTCAACAGGCGGTTGAGCAAGCCGGGCAGGGCCTGCGCGATCAGTGCGGCCCCTATGCGAGACTTAACGATGCCATCGAGAAAGCGCTTCCGCAGGACGGCCTGCTGGTGCGCGATATCACCGTGTCCGGCAGCCTGTGGGGCAGCCGCCTGTTCCGCGCCAACGGCCCGCTGATGAACATTCACTCGCTGGCCGGAGCCATTGGTATGGGGCTGCCGATGGCCATTGGCACCGCGATAGCTAACCCGCAGCGCAAGGTTGTGGGGCTGGTGGGTGATGGCGGTCTGAGTCTGAACCTCGGCGAACTGGCGACGCTGGCCCAGGAGAAAGCCAACGTGACGCTGCTGATCATGAACGACGGGGGGTACGGCGTAATGCGTGGTATTCAGGATAAGTATTTCGGCGGGCGTCAGTATTACAACGAGCTGCATACGCCGGACTTCACGCTGCTGGCGCAGGCAATTGGCCTGCAGGCATGGAGCGTTGAGCGTGCCGAGGATTTTGATGCCGTTATGACAGAAGCGCTGGCGATGCCGGGCCCGTCGGTAGTGGAAGTGCGGATGGGGCAGATTGGCGCCCTGAAGTTTGCCGGGCCGCCGCAGAAGACGCTGTATTGATATCGTGGATATCGCCCGGTGGCGCTGCGCTTACCGGGCCTACGGTTTCTCACTCAATAACAGCGAAAAAACCGTAGGCCGGGTAAGGCGAAGCCGCCACCCGGCTTTTTTCATCAGAACACGTTAAACGGGTATTCCACGTAAGCACGGATCTCATCCCCACCCACGTTGTAATCGCTGGCGTTGCTGGAGACACGCAGCACGGAATAGCGCAGCTTCAGCTTCAGATCTTTCGCCGGACCATCCTGCACCTGGTACTGGATCTGGTTGAACCACTCATGCTCTTTGCCGTTGCTGGTTTCAGAGGTTTTGATGTTATCGCCACGCACGTAGGCGGTGGTCCAGCTCAGGCCCGGCAGGCCGAGTCCGCCAAAGTCCAGGCCGTACGATGCCTGCCATGAGCGTTCGTCTTCGCCGTTGAAATCAGACCAGTAGGAGTTAGCCAGCCAGATGGTGTTGCCGCCGTCACCCACACCGCCCTGGTTGCGGTAGCCACCGTAGTTGTAGCCGGTGCTGCCGCTGCTCTGCTGGTATGCCACTTTGAACGTGTGAATGTCCCAGATATAGCTCGCTGCCAGGCTCCAGATGGTGTTGCTGCGGCCCGTGTCGAGGCTGTCGGCGTAACCCTGCTCCAGACGCGAGTTATAGCCGTTAAAGTCGAGTACCAGCTGCTGCCCGGTGCTGAACGGTTGTTTGAAATTCAGGCCCAGGTACTGCTTGTTCATTACCTCTTCATTATGCGAGGCATACACCGCACCGCTGAACTGCTCGTTAAACTGGTAGCTCGCGCCACCGAAGGTCAGGCTCTTCAGGCCGCTGTCGTGGCGGTCATCACTTTTGCGCTGCTCGTCGGTGAAGTAACCGGCGTTGACTTCCAGACCGTCGATCTCTTTTGAGGTCAGCAGGGTGCCGGTGTAGCTTTCAAACAGCAGGCGGGAGTTGTCGGCATTCACGATCGGCAGCTCAGGACGCTGACTACCGTAGCTCAGCACGGTATTTGAGATACGCATTTTGGCGGTTGCGCCAAATTTCGCTAAATCGGATTTTGCCCGGCCATCGTCTTCCTGTTTAAAGAAGTCGATACCGCCCGCACCGCTTTTTCCACGGCCACCGTCCAGACGAACGCCATACTGTGCAATGCCGTCTACACCAAAGCCTACCAGCCCTTCGGTATAACCGGATGTGAAGGTGGCAATAATACCCTGGCCCCATTCGGCTTTATCCTGCTGGCCCTGATGATAGTCGCGACTGATATACGCATTGCGTAAAAACAGGTCCAGATGGCTGTCGTCAATAAAACCCTGACTGTCGGATTGCTGGCTTGCAGCGGCGGGTAATGCGGCGAATAAACCTAAAGCAATTAACGATAATTCTTTTTTCACGGAGGGAACGTCTCTGTCTTAATATATTAAAATGAATTACTGCAGGTCGGATAATTACCCGAATGGTTAATGATTGCAATAATTATGTGTCCAGACGTTTCAGCGCTAAGAGCCGGATATGGAGAGGGTTTTGCGGGAGTTACCGATACGTGCGATTAAGTTGGCAATTCATGCGAAATAAAAAGGAGGCAAATTTGCCTCCTTCCAGAATTATTTAATTCCATCTGCGGCCATACGGTCGCGAATATGTTGTGCACGTTCTTCTGAGGCCGGGTGATCGTCAAACATGGAGCTCTGGCGTCCCGCTTCCAGCTTCGCCAGTTTTTCGAAGCTGGTGGCTAAACCTGACGGATTAATTCCGCGTTTGCGCAACAGATCGTAAGAGTAGTCATCCGCTTCGGACTCCTGGCGCTGGGAGAACTGGGAATTGACCAGCTTTTCTCCGACATCGCCGAGCTGTGACTGAGACAGGCTGCCCACGATACCGCCCGCAGAGGCAGCCGCCGCACGGATGGCGTTGGTGCCTAAGGCGACCTGCATCCCTTTTTTCACGTGACCGAGCGCAACGTGACCCATTTCATGGCCGATAACCGCTTCCACTTCGTTGTCGGTCATCATATCCATCAGCCCGCTATAGACGCGGATGCAGCCGTTTGCCATCGCGAAGGCGTTGACGTCTTTAGCCATGTAAACCTTATAGTTCACCGGCTGACCGTTGATGTTATCGCCGAGCGCGGAAGCAATCTTATTCAGACGCTGTGTGTAGGTACTGTTAGCCGGCGCAATCGTGGCTTTTCCGTCCATATCTTTACAGGCCTGATCGCTCAGCGCTTTAACCTGCGCATCGCTCAGGGAGTAGGCCTGAAAGGCTTCTGCGCCTGACGTCATCAGACCGTTAGAATCCATATTCTGACAGCCGCTCAGCATGAGCGTTGTACCCAGGGCCAGCACTATTGCACGCATTTTCATGAAGTTGCTTCCGTACTTGTTAATCTCAATAAAATCCGAAAAGTGCACCCGCAACGAAGCCGGGGCCGGGATAAGTATAAGGAATATCTACAGGCGCGGGCGAGCAGATTGCGCAACATGCGAGCATGATCCAGAGATTTCTTAAGCTGCAAAAGAATGGTCCATGTACATGCCCTGCGGCTTGGGTTACATTGTTGGCACTTTTTTCCGGCGTAGCCCAAAACGCGCTGTCGTCAAGGGCATGGCCTTTAACAGTCCGATCTGGAGTTAAAATGTCCTCACGTAAAGAGCTTGCTAATGCTATTCGTGCGCTGAGCATGGATGCAGTACAGAAAGCCAAATCCGGCCACCCGGGTGCCCCTATGGGTATGGCAGATATCGCCGAAGTCCTGTGGCGTGATTTCCTTAACCACAACCCGCAGAACCCGGCATGGGCTGACCGCGACCGTTTCGTGCTGTCTAACGGCCACGGCTCTATGCTGATCTACAGCCTGCTGCACCTCACTGGCTACGATCTGCCTATTGAAGAGCTGAAAAACTTCCGCCAACTGCACTCCAAAACTCCAGGTCACCCGGAAGTGGGTTACACCGCTGGCGTAGAAACCACCACCGGCCCACTGGGTCAGGGTATTGCTAACGCAGTGGGTATGGCGATTGCTGAGAAGACGCTGGCGGCGCAGTTCAACCGTCCTGGTCATGACATTGTTGACCACTTCACCTACGCGTTCATGGGCGACGGCTGCATGATGGAAGGCATTTCTCATGAAGTGTGCTCCCTGGCAGGTACCCTGAAGCTGGGCAAACTGGTTGCGTTCTATGATGACAACGGCATCTCCATCGACGGTCACGTTGAGGGCTGGTTCACTGACGACACCGCAGCACGTTTCGAAGCCTACGGCTGGCACGTTGTGCGCGGCGTTGATGGCCACGATGCTGACTCGATTAAACGTGCAGTAGAAGAAGCGCGCGCGGTCACCGATAAACCGTCCCTGCTGATGTGCAAAACTATCATCGGCTTCGGTTCTCCGAACAAAGCGGGTACGCATGACTCCCACGGCGCACCGCTGGGCGACGCGGAAATCGCATTGACCCGTGAAGCATTGGGCTGGAAACACCCTGCATTCGAAATTCCATCTGAGATCTATGCTCAGTGGGATGCAAAAGAAGTGGGCCAGGCGAAAGAAGCTGCCTGGAACGAGAAATTCGCCGCCTATGCGAAAGCCTTCCCTCAGGAAGCGGCTGAGTTTACCCGTCGTATGAAAGGCGAAATGCCGTCTGACTTCGACGCGAAAGCGAACGAATTCATCGCTAAGCTGCAGGCGAACCCATCTAAAATCGCCAGCCGTAAAGCGTCCCAGAATGCGATCGAAGCATTTGGTCCATTGCTGCCTGAATTCCTCGGCGGTTCCGCTGACCTGGCGCCATCTAACCTGACTCTGTGGTCAGGTTCTAAGCCAATTAACGAAGACACTGCCGGTAACTACATCCATTACGGTGTACGTGAATTCGGTATGACCGCGATTGCCAACGGTATCTCCCTGCACGGCGGTTTCCTGCCGTACACCTCTACCTTCCTGATGTTCGTAGAGTATGCGCGTAACGCCGTGCGTATGGCTGCGCTGATGAAACAGCGTCAGGTGATGGTCTACACCCACGACTCCATCGGTCTGGGCGAAGATGGCCCAACTCACCAGCCGGTAGAGCAGGTGGCTTCCCTGCGCGTGACTCCGAACATGAGCACCTGGCGTCCATGTGACCAGGTTGAATCTGCGGTAGCGTGGAAATACGGCGTTGAGCGTCAGGACGGCCCAACTGCGCTGATCCTCTCCCGTCAGAACCTGGCACAGCAGGAGCGTACGCCAGAGCAGCTGGCGAACATCGCTCGCGGTGGTTACGTGCTGAAAGACTGTGCAGGCCAGCCTGAGCTGATCTTCATCGCGACCGGTTCTGAAGTTGAACTGGCGGTTGCAGCATGGGAAAAACTGACTGCCGAAGGCGTGAAGGCGCGCGTGGTCTCCATGCCGTCTACCGATGCGTTCGACAAACAGGATGCGGCTTACCGTGAATCTGTTCTGCCTAAAGCGGTTTCTGCGCGTGTGGCAGTGGAAGCGGGTATCGCTGACTACTGGTTCAAATACGTGGGCCTGAACGGCGCTATCGTCGGTATGACCACTTTCGGTGAGTCTGCGCCGGCAGAATTGCTGTTCGAAGAGTTCGGCTTCACCGTTGATAACGTTGTCGCTAAGGCGAAAGAACTGCTGTAATTGCTTGTACGGTGCGGGCTGACGCCCTCACCCCAGCCCTCTCCCACAGGGAGAGGGTGCAAACACTAAAAACGGTAACCTTTGGGTTACCGTTTTGCTTTTACCTCCCCGGCATTATTCCACCGAAAATGTGACGCATGTCATATAGCACGCTTATTCATCTGGACAGCCATTCCTTTTATTCCTCGATTCGCTTATTCTTGCTGAAGCGTTTCAGTCGATTAAATGTTCGACAATTGACCAATCAATCGCAGTTTGTGATAGCAAAGATTCCCCTTCGGGCGTAGCTGGATTACTCTTTCAGCCACCTCAAACTCAGGGATAGCTTTGCAGGAGATCTATGACCGTACGCGTAGCGATTAATGGCTTCGGTCGCATCGGGCGCAACGTGGTTCGTGCTTTATATGAATCCGGGCGTCGTGCGGAAATAACCGTGGTGGCAATCAACGAACTGGCGGATGCTGCGGGCATGGCGCATTTGTTGAAATATGACACCAGCCACGGCCGCTTTGCCTGGGATGTTCGCCAGGAAAGAGAGCAGCTGTTTGTCGGTGACGATGCCATCCGCGTGCTGCATGAAAGCAGTATCGCAGGGCTACCGTGGCGTGAGCTGGGCGTGGATGTGGTGCTCGACTGTACCGGGGTTTACGGCAATCGCGAACATGGCGAAGCTCACCTGGCAGCCGGTGCGAAAAAAGTCCTGTTTTCTCATCCCGGCAGTAACGACCTCGACGCGACCGTCGTGTTTGGCGTCAACCAGCATGAGCTGCAGGCTGAACACCTCATCGTTTCCAACGCCTCCTGTACCACCAACTGCATTATTCCGGTCATCAAACTGTTAGACGATGCGTATGGCATTGAGTCCGGCACCGTGACCACGATTCACTCCGCCATGCACGACCAGCAGGTTATTGATGCCTACCATCCGGATTTACGACGCACTCGCGCGGCGAGCCAGTCAATCATCCCGGTAGATACGAAACTGGCGGCAGGGATCACCCGAATTTTCCCGCAGTTTAATGACCGTTTTGAAGCGATTGCCGTGCGTGTCCCGACGATTAACGTCACCGCAATCGACCTGAGCGTGACGGTGAAAAAACCGGTAAAAGCCTGCGAAGTCAACCTGTTGCTGCAAAAAGCGGCACAGGGAGCATTTCATGGTATAGTTGACTATACGGAATTACCGTTGGTCTCAGTAGATTTTAACCACGACCCACACAGCGCTATTGTTGATGGCACGCAAACGAGGGTCAGTGGCGCACACCTTATCAAGACGCTGGTCTGGTGTGATAACGAATGGGGCTTTGCTAACCGGATGCTCGACACCACGTTAGCAATGGCCGCACAAGGTTTCAGGTAAGACGCATCGTGCGTCTGCAAAACTTTAAGAATCAACGAGAGGATTCACCATGTCTGTAATTAAGATGACCGATCTGGATCTGGCTGGTAAACGCGTTTTCATCCGTGCTGATCTGAACGTACCGGTTAAAGAGGGTAAAGTGACCAGCGACGCGCGTATCCGTGCATCCCTGCCAACCATCGAACTGGCTCTGAAGCAGGGCGCGAAAGTGATGGTCACCTCCCACCTGGGTCGTCCTACCGAAGGCGAGTACAACGAAGAGTTCTCTCTGCTGCCAGTGGTTAATTACCTGAAAGACAAACTGTCCAACCCGGTTCGCCTGGTAAAAGATTACCTGGACGGCGTTGAAGTGGCTGCTGGTGAGCTGGTTGTTCTGGAAAACGTTCGCTTCAACAAAGGCGAAAAGAAAGACGACGAAACCCTGTCTAAGAAATACGCTGCACTGTGCGACGTCTTCGTGATGGATGCATTTGGTACGGCGCACCGTGCTCAGGCCTCTACCCACGGTATCGGTAAATTTGCAGACGTAGCATGTGCGGGTCCTCTGCTGGCTGACGAACTGGAAGCACTGGGCAAAGCGCTGAAAGAACCTGCTCGTCCAATGGTCGCTATCGTTGGTGGTTCTAAAGTGTCTACCAAACTGACCGTGCTGGATTCTCTGTCAAAAATCGCTGACCAGCTGATCGTTGGCGGTGGTATCGCGAACACCTTCGTTGCTGCTCAAGGCCACAACGTGGGTAAATCCCTGTATGAAGCGGACCTGGTTGACGAAGCGAAACGCCTGCTGGGCACCTGTGACATCCCGGTTCCAACTGACGTTCGCGTGGCGACCGAGTTCTCCGAAACCGCAACCGCGACCCTGAAATCTGTTAACGACATCAAAGATGAAGAGCAGATTCTGGACCTGGGCGACGTTTCTGCACAAAAACTGGCTGATATCCTGAAAAACGCAAAAACTATCCTGTGGAACGGTCCTGTTGGCGTGTTCGAATTCCCGAACTTCCGCAAAGGGACTGAAATCGTGGCTAACGCTATTGCAGACAGCGAAGCGTTCTCTATCGCAGGCGGTGGTGACACCCTGGCAGCTATCGATCTGTTCGGTATCGCTGACAAGATCTCCTACATCTCCACTGGTGGCGGTGCATTCCTCGAATTCGTGGAAGGCAAAGTTCTGCCAGCAGTAGCAATGCTCGAAGAGCGCGCTAAGAAGTAAGCCATTCAAGGGCAGGGAAACCTGCCCAATTTTCAGCGCGCTTATCAGAGCTCGCACCTTTTCTAACGGCCGAAGATACAGGACTAAGCAACATGTCTAAAATTTTTGATTTCGTAAAACCTGGCGTTATCACTGGTGATGACGTACAGAAAGTGTTCCAGGTAGCTAAAGAAAACAACTTCGCTCTGCCAGCAGTTAACTGCGTAGGTACCGACTCCATCAACGCCGTACTGGAAACCGCTGCCAAAGTTAAAGCACCGGTTATCGTTCAGTTCTCTAACGGTGGTGCTGCGTTCATCGCGGGCAAAGGCGTGAAAACTGACATTCCTCAGGGTGCTGCTATCCTGGGCGCTATCTCTGGTGCGCACCACGTACACCAGATGGCTGAGCACTACGGTGTTCCTGTTATCCTGCACACCGACCACTGCGCGAAGAAACTGCTGCCGTGGATCGACGGTCTGCTGGACGCGGGTGAAAAACACTTCGCAGCCACCGGTAAACCACTGTTCTCTTCTCACATGATCGACCTGTCTGAAGAGTCACTGCACGAAAACATCGAAATCTGCTCTAAGTACCTGGCGCGCATGGCCAAAATGGGCATGACTCTGGAAATCGAACTGGGTTGCACCGGTGGTGAAGAAGACGGCGTGGACAACAGCCACATGGACGCTTCTGCCCTGTACACCCAGCCAGAAGACGTTGATTACGCGTACACCGAGCTGAGCAAAATCAGCCCACGCTTCACCATTGCAGCGTCCTTCGGTAACGTACACGGCGTTTACAAACCAGGTAACGTGGTTCTGACTCCAACCATCCTGCGTGATTCTCAGGAATACGTTTCTAAGAAACACAACCTGCCTCACAACAGCCTGAACTTCGTCTTCCACGGCGGTTCCGGTTCTTCTGCTCAGGAAATCAAAGACTCCGTCAGCTACGGTGTGGTGAAAATGAACATCGATACCGACACCCAGTGGGCTACCTGGGACGGTATCCTGCAGTACTACAAAGCTAACGAAGCTTACCTGCAGGGTCAGCTGGGCAACCCGAAAGGCGAAGACCAGCCGAACAAGAAATACTACGATCCACGCGTATGGCTGCGCGCTGCACAGACTTCAATGATTACTCGTCTGGAGCAGGCATTCAAAGAACTGAACGCGGTTGACGTTCTGTAATTTGAGCTGCTGAAAGCGTTAAAAGGCCCGCAATAGCGGGCCTTTTTTTATGCTTTTTCAATATCCTGCAATACCTGTTTTTGTGATCTGCTTGGCAATACGCGTACTTTTTGTTTACCCTTTACTGACCTGCCTGTCTCGCTATGGGATGGTTTTTGTTGTTTATAAGAGCATAAGGAAAGATAAATGGAAGATCTCGGTGTTGTAGATAGCATCAATAACGCTGGCTCCTGGCTGGTGCGCAATCAGGCGCTGCTCATCAGCTACGCCGTGAATATTGCGGCGGCAATTGCCATTATTGTCGTGGGGATGATTGTTGCCCGTACCGTTTCCCGAGCCATCAATCGCGTCATGCTCACTCGCCACATTGACGCCACGGTTGCTGATTTCCTGTCAGCGCTGGTGCGCTATGGCATTATCGCGTTTACCCTCATTGCGGCATTAGGCCGTGTTGGTGTTCAGACCGCCTCCGTCATTGCCGTGCTGGGTGCCGCCGGTCTGGCCGTTGGTCTGGCACTTCAGGGCTCGCTCGCTAACCTGGCGGCTGGCGTTCTGCTGGTCACCTTCCGTCCGTTCCGCGCCGGTGAATATGTCGATCTTGGCGGCACGGCGGGTACCGTGCTGAATGTGCAGATTTTCTCCACCACGCTGCGTTCGATAGACGGTAAAATCGTGATAGTGCCGAACAAGAAGGTCATCGACGGGAACATCACCAACTTCTCCCGTGAGCCGGTACGTCGTAATGAGTTGATTATCAGCGTAGCGTACGACTCTGATATCGATCAGGTGAAGTCACTGATTAGCAACATCATTGCCTCCGACGATCGTATTCTGAAGGATAAAGAGCAGACTATACGCCTGAACGAACTGGGCGCGTCCTCTATCAACTTCGTGGTGCGTATCTGGAGCAAAAGCAGCGATCTGCAAAACGTATACTGGGACGTGCTGGAACGTATTAAGCGTGAGTTTGACGCCAACGGCATCAGCTTCCCGTATCCGCAGATGGACGTAAACGTCAAAAAAGTCAAAGAAGCAGAGTAACGTCACACCCAGGCCCGGTAAGCGTCAGCGCCACCGGGCTTTACTTTTATAAGCCCCGCTAATCCCCAATTAATATTATCCATTTCCTCTAATGTGATTCGCGCAGTATAGTCTGCATCCAGAACATTACTGTGAGAATTTCGTCATGTTATCCTATTACTTTCAAGGGCTTGCTTTAGGTGCGGCCATGATCCTTCCCCTCGGCCCCCAGAATGCGTTCGTGATGAACCAGGGTATTCGCCGCCAGTATCATCTGATGATTGCCCTGCTGTGCGCGGTGAGCGATTTGCTGCTGATCTGCGCCGGGATTTTTGGCGGGAGTGCGCTTCTGATGCAGTCGCCGTGGCTGCTGGCGCTGGTGACCTGGGGCGGTGTGGCCTTCCTGCTGTGGTACGGATTCGGTGCGTTGAAAACGGCGATGAGCAGTAACCTCGAACTGGCAAGCGCTGAAGTGATGAAGCAGGGGCGCTGGAAGATTATCGTCACCATGCTGGCGGTGACCTGGCTTAACCCGCATGTCTATCTGGATACCTTCGTGGTGCTGGGTAGCCTCGGCGGACAGTTAGACGTTGAGCCTAAACGCTGGTTTGCGCTGGGAACCGTCAGCGCGTCGTTCCTGTGGTTCTTCGGTCTTGCGATTCTGGCGGCGTGGCTGGCGCCACGACTGCGGACCGCCAAAGCCCAGCGCATCATTAATACGCTGGTCGGTCTGGTGATGTGGTTTATCGCTTTCCAGCTGGCGAAAGAGGGCGTTCATCATGTTCAGGGTTTGCTCAACTAAGCGTTGTCTTATGGACAACTGAGCCAGACCCGCTAAGCTTGCTGGCATGCGCCCTGTTTCTGGGGCACTCTTCGCAACATGGAGGAATGACAGTGAAGTTTAAAGTGATGGCCCTGGCGGCATTAGTGAGTTTAGGTGCGGTGTCGGCGCAGGCGAGTGAACTGCCGGATGGCCCGCACATTGTCACGTCAGGCACCGCAAGCGTGGACGCGGTACCGGATGTTGCAACCCTGGCAATTGAAGTCAACGTGGCTGCGAAAGATGCCGCCTCTGCCAAAAAACAGGCGGACGACCGCGTTGCGCAATATCTCTCCTTCCTGGAACAGAACGGTGTCGCCAAGAAAGACATCAGCTCTGCTAACCTGCGTACCCAACCGGATTACGACTACCAGAACGGCAAAAGCATCCTGAAAGGCTACCGTGCCGTGCGTACGGTTGAAGTGACCGTGCGTCAGCTGGACAAGCTGAATTCACTGCTGGATGGTGCGCTGAAGGCCGGTCTGAACGAAATCCGTTCCGTGTCGCTGGGCGTTGCGCAACCGGAGAAATACAAAGACGAAGCGCGTAAAGCGGCGATTGATGATGCCATTCACCAGGCTGAACAACTGGCGTCCGGCTTCAAGAGCAAGCTTGGCCCGGTATACAGCGTGCGTTACCACGTCTCTAACTATCAGCCAAGCCCGATGGTACGGATGATGAAGGCTGACGCGGCACCGGTTTCTGCGCAGGAAACTTACGAGCAGCCAACCATTCAGTTCGACGATCAGGTGGATGTGGTGTTCCAGCTGGAGCCCGTTGCAGCACAGCCGAAACCGGCTCAGTAACCTGTAGGCCGGGTAAGGCGTAGCCGCCACCCGGCTTTTTCTTTTTAATCCTGTCTCAACACCTTATGCCCATACGCCAGCAGTGCATCGGTGACGTTGCGCATCATGCGGCTTTCCGGCGCAAAACGATGCCAGTAGAGCATCCGGCGCTGATACAGCCCCGGCGTTAAATCAATCAACTCACCGCTTTTCAACTCTTTCTCAATCTGCAGATGCGGGATCATACAGCAGGTAGTGCCCTGACGCGCAAGCTGCACAAAAGCTTCAGACGAGTTGACGATATGGCACGGCACGCTGCCCGGCGGCAGGTCAAAGTTCTGCTGCAGGAACGCCTGATGCATATCGTCCAGATGGTCAAACGCCACGGCAGGCGCCTTCAGCAGCGCGGCGCGGGTGACGCCGTTAGGGAAGTAGCGCTCCGCAAAGGCTTTTGAACCCACAAACAGGTAGTCCAGCGCCCCCAGTTGATCCACCAGGCAGCTTGGCAGCGCCTGAGGCTGAATACTGACCGCCCCAACAACTTCACCGCGACGCAGACGTTCCTGGGTACGGGTTTCATCTTCAACCTGTAGATTCAGGCGAATAGGGGAGTCGGCCAGAACCGGGGCAAGGGCGGGCAGTAACCAGGTTGCCAGACTGTCGGCGTTGACCGCCAGAGAGAGGAGCAGCGGCGTGGAGCCCGTTTGTTCGTCACCCAGCCACTCGTCTTCCAGCAGCTCAACCTGGCGCAGCAGGGCGAGGAGCTTTTGACCTTGCTCCGTTGGGCGAGGCGGCACGGTACGCACCAGCAGCGGCTGCCCGAACATGTTTTCAAGCTGTTTGATACGCTGTGATACGGCGGACTGGGTGATACACAGCTTTTGCGCTGCGCGCTCAAAACCGCGTTCACGAATAACTGCATCAAGTGCCTGTAGTGTTCTGTAGTCCGGACGTTTCATTGCTCTGGCTGGCTCCTAAATTTTGCTTAATCTGCACTATGACACAATTTTCCCTTTGTGGCAGACGAAATCCATTCGACGTGTTCTATAATGCGCCCTGAGTTTTCACACCACAGGCAAAACGATCATGACGCAGGATGAACTGAAAAAAGCAGTAGGATGGGCCGCTCTCCAGTACGTACAGCCAGGTACCATTGTCGGTGTTGGTACGGGGTCAACGGCGGCACACTTTATCGATGCGCTGGGCACGATGAAGGGGCAGATCGAGGGCGCGGTTTCGAGCTCTGATGCGTCCACGGAAAAGCTGAAAAGCCTCGGCATTACCGTTTTCGATCTCAACGAAGTGGATCGTCTTGGGATTTACGTTGATGGCGCAGACGAAATCAACGGCCACATGCAGATGATCAAAGGCGGTGGCGCAGCGCTGACCCGTGAAAAGATCATCGCTTCCGTTGCAGACAAATTTATCTGCATCGCTGACGCCTCCAAGCAGGTCGATATTCTGGGTAATTTCCCGCTGCCGGTCGAAGTGATCCCGATGGCGCGTAGTGCGGTTGCCCGTCAGCTGGTGAAGCTGGGTGGTCGTCCGGAATACCGTCAGGGTGTGGTCACTGATAACGGTAACGTGATCCTCGACGTGCACGGCCTGGAAATTCTCGACGCGATTGCCCTGGAAAATGCGATTAACGCTATTCCAGGCGTTGTCACCGTAGGGCTGTTCGCCAACCGTGGCGCGGATGTGGCGCTGATCGGCACCGCTGACGGTGTGAAAACCATCGTAAAATGATCTGACGGGGGGAGCGCTCCCCCCGCTAAAAAATTTTTTAAAAGCTAAATTCGGTGACTTGTGTCACGTTTTTCCACCTCTTTTGCCGATCCTGCCACGTTTGTAAATTTCCTTAGCATTTTGCTCTGTCATTTTGCCCTGTATGACTTTTCTTCAGAGTGCCGACGCAAACGTTCATATTGCTGCAATAGTTTTTTTTGATATGTTGGCTACAGCGGATTTCAATCCAGCACAACATCAGTTCAGATAAAAAACAGGGTCGGGGAAATGGCAAAGGTATCACTGGAGAAAGACAAGATTAAATTCCTGCTGGTCGAGGGCGTGCATCAGAAAGCGCTTGATAGCCTTCGTGCGGCGGGTTACACCAACATCGAATTTCACAAGGGCGCGCTCGATACCGAAGAGCTGAAAGCGTCCATCCGTGATGCCCATTTCATTGGCCTGCGATCCCGTACTCAACTGACGGAAGACGTTATTGCTGCGGCGGAGAAGCTGGTTGCGATTGGCTGTTTCTGCATCGGTACCAACCAGGTTGATCTGAATGCTGCCGCCAAACGCGGTATCCCGGTATTTAACGCCCCGTTCTCCAACACCCGTTCCGTGGCGGAGCTGGTGATTGGCGAATTACTGCTGCTGCTGCGCGGTATTCCGGAGGCTAACGCCAAAGCGCACCGCGGCGTGTGGAACAAACTGGCTGCGGGCTCATACGAAGCGCGCGGTAAAAAACTGGGTATCATCGGCTATGGCCACATCGGTACTCAGCTGGGGATTCTGGCGGAATCTCTGGGGATGCACGTCTACTTTTACGATATCGAAAGCAAGCTGCCGCTAGGGAATGCGACGCAGGTGCAGCATCTCTCTGACCTGCTGAACATGAGCGACGTGGTAAGCCTGCATGTGCCGGAAAATGCGTCCACCAAAAACATGATGGGTGCAGAAGAGCTGGCGCTGATGAAACCAGGCTCACTGCTGATCAACGCCGCGCGCGGTACGGTGGTCGACATCCCTGCGCTGTGCGATGCTCTGAAGCGTAAGCATCTGGCGGGGGCGGCCATTGACGTGTTCCCGACGGAGCCAGCCACCAACAGCGATCCGTTTAACTCTCCGCTCTGCGAATTCGACAACGTGATCCTGACGCCACACATCGGCGGGTCTACTCAGGAAGCGCAGGAGAATATCGGCCTTGAAGTGGCGGGTAAGCTGAGCAAATACTCCGACAACGGTTCCACGCTCTCTGCGGTGAACTTCCCGGAAGTGTCTCTGCCGCTGCACGGTGGTCGCCGTCTGCTGCACATCCACGAAAACCGTCCTGGCGTGCTGACGGCTATCAACCAAATCTTTGCCGAGCAGAGCGTCAACATTGCCGCCCAGTACCTGCAAACTAACTCGCAGATGGGTTACGTGGTAATTGATATCGAAGCGGATGAAGATGTTGCCGAGAAAGCGCTGCAGAGCATGAAAGCTATTCCGGGGACGATTCGCGCGCGTCTGCTTTACTGATGGTGTCGGGTGGCGAGGTAAATGCAAAACGGTAACTATCGTTACCGTTTTTTATGTTTTCACCCTCTCCCTGTGGGAGAGGGCTGGGGTGAGGGCATCAGGCTGCACGCCTGTTTCACCACTCCCACAACGTCGATGGCGTCACCACCGCTGGCAACGGCACATCCCATTTCTCGACGGGCAACGCTTCTACAGCCTGGCAATCATGCGCATACCCCACCGGCTGTAATCCGTACTGCTGCCAGTTTTGCAGCGTTCTGTCATAAAAACCGCCGCCCATGCCCAGGCGCTGACCCTGTTCATCAAACGCCACCAGCGGCGTAATCAGCACGTCCAGCTGTGACAGCGGGAGCACGTCGCGCACGTCGAGTTTGGGCTCGGTAATTTTCAGACGATTCACCACCAGCTCGCTGTGCGGATGGTAGTGCAGAAACAGAAGATTGCCTTTGCTAAAAGGATGCAGCACCGGCAGATAAACCTTCTTCCCGGCGCGCCAGAGCTGGTCGATAAGTGGTTGGGTATCGAGCTCGCCATCAAACGACAGGAACAGAGCGACCGTGTTAGCCATAACCACCGGGGGCCACGCCATCATGCGGGCGGCGGCCTGCTGGGCAAAATGCGACTGTTGTTCAGCCGTAAGTGCACGACGACGCTGGCGAATAAGTTGACGGATATCCTGGCGTGAGGCAGAAACTTCAGGGAATTGAGTCATGGTAGTAGGTAGAAGAAGAAAGAGGGAATCTCCGAGATGCCGCCGCAGGCTGTAACCCTTGAACCCTTGGTTCAAGGTGAATGTGTCGTCATAGTTTTAAGGCTTCTCGGACGGACCGAGCATGCTCACCAACCATGGAGCGCCACATTCTTGTGGTATGAAATATCGGCTCAGGGGACTGGCCCGCTTGCGAACATCTCAGAGAAATTTTGTCTTCACAGTTACTCTACCATAGTCAACTGAGAAGTGTTATTCAAACTTTGGTCCCGGTCTTTCGGGATTGCGACCTTGATCAAGCAATGCCTGTTCTATGGTCTGCTGGAGCATTTTAATGCGCTGCTCCATGCTAGCCGCGTAGTCGCGGGTCTTCGCTTTTTCCTGAGTCAGTTCATAGCTGATGTTCAACGCGGCGATGAAAACCAGCTGCTCAGTATTTGTGACTCTAGTGCGTTCTTTTAGATCTTGCAACCGCTGATTCAAATCGTCCGCAGCCTGATTCAAAGCATCCCTTTGTTCAGGCGGACAATTCACTCGCAGTGAACGGCCAAAAATCTGGAGATCGACGGGTTGTGCAGACATGCCACCTTCCTGCTGATTGACTGCGCTGCCTTCGCTTACTGCCCCGGGGGCTGCGAAGGGGCGACACTATAGCTACCCTGATGTGAAGATACAAGCCCTTTTCTGGTATCACCAGGGTCCAAAGTGGTAGCATATCATGAATATCCTCCCTTTGATGACGAATGCGTATGTCTATACAGAACGAAATGCCTGGTTACAAGGATTTAAACCAGTTACTGAACCAGCAGGGAGTCGGACTTACCCCTGCCGAAATGCACGGTCTGATCAGCGGCATACTGTGCGGCGGAAACAGCGACAGCTCATGGCAGCCGCTGATCCACGACCTCACGAACGAAGGGCTGGCGTTTGGCCACGAGCTGGCAGAATCGCTGCGTAAAATGCATGCGGCAACCAGTGATTCGCTGGAAGACGATGGCTTCCTTTTTCAGCTTTATCTGCCTGAAGGTGATGACGTCAGCGTCTTCGATCGTGCCGATGCGCTCGCGGGTTGGGTAAACCACTATCTGCTTGGCCTGGGCGTAACCCAGCCTAAGCTTGATAAAGTGACCGGCGAAGCGGGTGAAGCGATCGACGATCTGCGTAACATCGCCCAGCTCGGCTACGATGAAGAGGAAGACCAGGAAGAGCTGGAAATGTCCCTCGAAGAGATTATTGAGTACGTGCGCGTGGCGGCGCTGCTGTGCCACGACAACTTTACGCGCTCACAGCCGACCGCGCCGGAAGTTCGTAAGCCAACCTTACATTGAGAAAAATAACGCACAGGAGGGTGTCATGGTTATCTCGCAACAAGAGTATTTGCGCCGTCGTCAGGCGCTGCTGGCAAAAATGCAGCCCGGCAGTGCGGCGCTGATTTTTGCCGCGCCGGAAGTGACGCGCAGTGCCGACAGCGAATACCCCTATCGCCAGAATAGCGATTTCTGGTACTTCACCGGCTTTAACGAGCCGGAAGCGGTCCTGGTGCTGATTAAGAGTAATGACACCCACAACCACAGCGTGATTTTTAACCGCGTACGCGATTTAACCGCTGAAATCTGGTTTGGCCGCCGCTTAGGGCAAGAGGCCGCACCGGAGAAGCTGGGCGTCGACCGCGCGCTGGCGTTTAGCGAAATCAATCAGCAGCTCTATCAGTTGCTCAACGGCCTCGACGTGCTTTATCACGCACAGGGCGAATATGCGTACGCCGATGAGATTGTTTTCACCGCTCTGGATAAGCTGCGCAAAGGCTCGCGTCAGAATCTGTCCGCGCCGGCCACGCTGACGGACTGGCGTCCGGTGGTGCATGAGATGCGCCTGTTCAAATCTGAAGAAGAGCTGAACGTGATGCGCCGCGCTGGCGAAATCAGCGCCCTGGCACACACCCGCGCCATGGAAAAATGCCGTCCTGGTCTGTTCGAATACCAGCTGGAAGGCGAAATTCACCACGAATTTAACCGTCACGGCGCGCGCTTCCCGTCATACAACACCATTGTCGGCGGCGGGGAGAACGGCTGCATTCTGCATTACACCGAAAACGAAAGTGCGCTGCGCGATGGCGATCTGGTGCTGATTGACGCCGGTTGCGAATATCAGGGCTACGCGGGTGACATCACCCGTACTTTCCCGGTGAACGGTAAGTTCTCGCCCGCGCAACGAGCAATTTATGACATCGTTCTCGAATCACTTGAAACGGCGCTCACGCTGTATCGCCCGGGCACGTCCATTCAGGAGGTGACCGGCGAAGTTGTGCGCATCATGATTACCGGACTGGTGAAGCTTGGCATCCTGAAAGGCGACGTGGACACCCTGATCGCCGAAAATGCGCATCGTCCGTACTTTATGCACGGCCTGAGCCACTGGCTGGGGCTGGATGTGCATGATGTGGGGGCGTACGGTACCGACCGTTCACGCGTGCTGGAACCGGGCATGGTGCTGACCGTCGAGCCGGGGCTGTATATCGCGCCGGATGCCGATGTGCCCGAAGCGTACCGCGGAATTGGCATTCGTATTGAAGATGACATCGTCATCACCGAAACCGGTAACGAAAACCTGACCGCGAGCGTGGTGAAACACGCAGACGATATCGAGGCGCTGATGGCAGCGGCACGCGTATGAGCGTGATTATCGTTGGCGGCGGCATGACCGGCGCCACCCTGGCACTGGCGATCTCGCATTTGACGAAGGGGCAGCTTCCGGTGCATCTCGTTGAGGCGGTTGCACCACAAACGAAGAATCACCCCGGCTTTGATTCTCGCGCCATTGCCCTGGCGCAGGGAACCTGCCAACAGCTTTCCCGAATTGGCATCTGGCAGGCGATTGCCGACTGCGCCACCGCCATTCATACCGTGCATGTGAGCGATCGCGGCCATGCCGGGTTTGTGACGCTGGATGCCCATGATTATCGTATTGACGCCCTGGGTCAGGTCGTTGAACTCCATGATGTTGGCCTGCGCCTGTTTCGTCTGTTGCAGGACGCGCCAGGCGTGATCCTGCATTGTCCGTCACGCGTTGCGAGCTTTACCCGCAGTGAAGAAACGGTCAGCGTGACGCTGGATAATGGCACCGTTCTCGACGGCCAGCTTCTTGTGGCGGCGGACGGGTCGCGCTCGGCGCTCGCAACCCAGTGCGGCGTTGAGTGGCAGCAGCAGCCTTACGGGCAGGTTGCGGTCATTGCGAACGTCTCTACTGCCGCAGAACACAACGGCCGGGCGTTTGAGCGCTTCACGCAGCACGGTCCGCTGGCGATGCTGCCGATGTCGGATGGTCGTTGCTCGCTGGTCTGGTGCCATCCGCAGGAAAAGGCGGAAGACGTTAAGGCCTGGTCCGACGAACGTTTTTGCAGTGAACTGCAGAAAGCGTTTGGTTGGCGGCTGGGTCGCATTACCCATGCGGGAAAACGTGCGGTATACCCGCTGTCGTTAACTACCGCATCACAGTCTGTTTCGCACCGCGTGGCGCTGGTCGGCAACGCCGCGCAAACGCTTCACCCCATCGCGGGTCAGGGTTTTAATCTGGGTCTGCGGGATGTGATGAGCCTGGCCGAAGCGCTTTCGCAAGCGTGGAGCGAACAGAAAGATTGCGGCGCATACCCGGTACTCAGCCATTACCAGAAGCGACGTCAGGCCGATAAAGAGGCGACAATCGGCGTTACCGATGGTTTAGTCCATCTCTTTGCCAATCGCTGGGCGCCGCTGGTTGCCGGTCGCAACCTCGGGCTGATGGCGATGGAACTGTTCATTCCGGCACGCGACGTGCTGGCGCAGCGGACCCTGGGTTGGGTCGCGCGTTAAGGAGTTATCACTGTGCAAAATGTTGATGTTGCCATCGTTGGCGGCGGAATGGTTGGACTGGCCCTGGCCTGCGGATTACAAGGCAGCGGCCTGCGTGTGGCCGTGCTGGAGCAAAAGCAGCCTCAGCCCGTCGCACCTGATGCCCCGCCGGAACTCCGCGTGTCGGCAATAAATGCGGCCAGCGAAAAGCTGCTGACGCGCCTTGGCGTCTGGTCAGATATCGTAGCCCAGCGTGCGAGCTGCTATCACGGCATGGAGGTATGGGACAAAGACAGCTTTGGTCATATTGCTTTTGATGATGAAAGCATGGGCTATAGCCATCTGGGTCACATCATTGAGAATGCGGTGATCCACCACGCGCTGTGGCAGAAAGCTCAGCAGTGCAGCGACGTAACGCTGGTTGCGCCTGCGCAAATCCAGCAGGTTGCGTGGGGCGAAAACGAGGCGTTTATCACCCTGCAAAGTGGCGATATGCTCACCGCGCGTCTGGTGGTCGGTGCTGATGGCGCTAACTCCTGGCTGCGCAATAAAGCGGATATTCCGCTGACCTACTGGGATTACCGCCATCATGCCATGGTGGCGACGATCCGTACCCAAGAGCCTCACGGCGGCGTGGCGCGCCAGATTTTCCACAACGACGGCATTCTGGCATTCCTGCCGTTAAGCGATCCTCATCTCTGCTCAATTGTCTGGTCTCTGGTGCCGGAAAAAGCGCAGCAGATGCATGAGGCGACGCCAGAGGCCTTTAACCAGGCACTGTGCGTGGCGTTTGATAACCGTCTGGGGCTTTGTACTCTTGAGAGCGAGCGTCAGGTCTTCCCCTTAACCGGACGCTATGCGCGTCAGTTTGCCGCGCACCGTCTGGCGCTGGTGGGCGACGCGGCCCATACCATTCATCCGCTGGCCGGGCAGGGCGTTAATCTCGGCTTTATGGATGCGGCGGAGCTGGTAGAAGAGCTGCGTCGTCTGCAGCGAGAGGGTAAAGATATTGGGCAGCATGTGTATCTGCGTCGCTACGAGCGCAGCCGCAAGCACAGTGCGGCGATGATGCTTGCAGGCATGCAGGGCTTCCGCGAGCTGTTTGCCGGGGCAAATCCGGCGAAAAAACTGCTGCGTGATATTGGGCTCAAGCTCGCCGATACCCTCCCTGGCGTCAAACCTCAATTCCTGCGTCAGGCGATGGGTCTTAACGACCTGCCGGACTGGCTGAAATAAAATAGACCCCCGTCACACTTTCTTTTCCCGGCCTCTGTGCCGGGAAAATTCCCTCGTTTGAAATATTCTAATTCCACGTCATTTTTCGCATTAGATAATCTAATGTCATGATTTTTATGTGACGGAAATTCGGCCCGTTTTTCCGCATGAAATATCACCATGTGCTAAATCCTGTTAGATCATTGTTAATTTTGTGCGGGGTTAATCGCATTTTTCCAGTGAATAACTCTGTAGGCTTTTCAGCGTTTTTTGGTCATAAGCTAATGTGATGACCCGTTTTACCTTATGGTTAACCGCCGGTTTCGGTGGTAAGTTCAGGTAAAAGAGAACGTTTGCGTCGGCATTCGGAAACGAGGCCGATACCGGGTTTCACGGTGAATTTTTCAACGAGGACAAGATGGCTCAACAGACTCCTTTGTACGAACAGCACGTGTTATGCGGCGCCCGCATGGTGGATTTCCATGGCTGGATGATGCCGCTGCACTACGGCTCGCAAATTGATGAGCACCACGCGGTGCGCACCGATGCCGGTATGTTCGACGTGTCCCATATGACAATTGTCGATCTGCGCGGTAGCCGCACCCGGGAGTTTCTACGTTATCTGCTGGCGAACGATGTCGCGAAGCTGAAGACACCGGGGAAAGCGCTCTATACCGGTATGCTGAACGCCTCGGGTGGCGTGATTGATGACCTTATCGTCTACTACTTCACCGAAGACTTCTTCCGCCTCGTTGTAAACTCCGCCACCCGCGAAAAAGACCTCTCCTGGATCACCCAACACGCCGAACCTTATGCCATCGACATCACCGTCCGTGACGATCTGTCGCTGATTGCCGTGCAGGGGCCGAACGCGCAGGCGAAAGCCGCGCCTCTGTTCAGCGACGAGCAGCGTAAAGCCACCGAAGGGATGAGGCCCTTCTTTGGCGTGCAGGCGGGCGATCTGTTTATTGCCACGACCGGCTATACCGGTGAAGCGGGCTATGAAATTGCCATGCCAAACGAGAAAGCAGCTGATTTCTGGCGTGCGCTGGTGGAAGCGGGCGTGAAGCCGGCTGGCCTGGGCGCGCGCGATACGCTGCGCCTTGAAGCGGGGATGAACCTCTACGGTCAGGAGATGGACGAAGGCGTCTCTCCGCTGGCGGCCAACATGGGCTGGACCATTGCATGGGAACCCGCTGACCGTGAGTTTATTGGCCGTGAAGCGCTGGAAATGCAGCGCGAGAAGGGCACTGAACAGCTGGTTGGTCTGGTGATGAAGGAAAAAGGCGTGCTGCGCGGAGAACTGCCGGTGCGTTTTACCGATGCCGACGGCAATCCGCGCGAAGGCGTGATCACCAGCGGGTCCTTCTCCCCGACGCTGGGCTACAGTATTGCACTGGCTCGCGTGCCGGCAGGCATTGGCGAGACGGCGGTGGTGCAAATCCGCAACCGCGAAATGCCGGTCAACGTGACCAAACCGATTTTTGTTCGCGCCGGTAAGCCGGTCGCCTAACTATTTTTATCAGGAGAACTTCAATGAGCAATGTGCCAGCAGAACTGAAATACAGCAAAGAACACGAGTGGCTGCGCAAAGAGGCGGACGGCACTTACACCGTAGGGATCACCGAGCATGCGCAGGAGCTGCTGGGCGACATGGTGTTTGTTGACCTGCCGGAAGTGGGCGCAACCGTGAGCGCGGGCGATGACTGCGCCGTGGCGGAGTCCGTTAAAGCAGCATCCGATATCTACGCACCGGTAAGCGGTGAAATTGTGGCCGTGAACGACGCGCTGAGCGATTCGCCGGAGCTGGTGAACAGCGAGCCTTATGAAGGTGGCTGGATCTTCAAGATCAAAGCCAGTGACGAATCTCAGGTTGCCGCGCTGCTGGATGCGACCGCGTACGAAGCATTACTGGAAGACGAATAACGTTTTGCCGGATGGCGCTGCGCTTATCCGGCCTACAGATCAACGTAGGCCCGGTAAGCGTTAGCGCCACCGGGCAACAGCGTTACAGATAACTACGATTCACTGCACGTTTCAGGAACCATCGCTCATGACACAGACTTTAAGCCAGCTTGAAAACCGTGGCGCTTTCATTGAACGTCACATTGGGCCGGATGCTCAGCAACAGCAGGAGATGCTGAAAACGGTTGGCGCGGATTCATTAAACGCACTGATCGGCCAGATCGTGCCAAAAGACATCCAGCTTGCCACGCCGCCTCAGGTGGGAGAAGCCACCACGGAATTCGCCGCACTGGCGGAGCTGAAGGCCATCGCTGGCCTTAACAAGCGCTATAAGTCTTACATTGGCATGGGCTACACCAACGTGCAGTTACCGCCGGTTATCCTGCGTAATATGCTGGAAAACCCGGGCTGGTACACCGCCTATACCCCGTATCAGCCGGAAGTGTCCCAGGGCCGTCTGGAAGCGCTGCTGAACTTCCAGCAGGTGACGCTCGACCTGACCGGGATGGATATCGCTTCCGCCTCGTTGCTGGATGAAGCGACCGCGGCAGCTGAAGCCATGGCGATGGCAAAACGCGTCAGCAAGCTGAAAAATGCCAACCGCTTCTTCGTGGCGGCGGACGTGCATCCGCAGACGCTGGACGTGGTGCGTACCCGTGCGGAAACCTTTGGTTTTGACGTGATTGTCGACGACGCTGACAAAGTGCTGGATCACCAGGACGTCTTTGGTGTGCTGTTACAGCAGGTGGGTACCACCGGCGAAGTGCATGATTACAGCGCACTGATTGCCGAGCTGAAATCCCGCAAAGTGGTGGTCAGCGTTGCCGCTGATTTTATGGCGCTGGTGCTGCTGACGGCTCCGGGCAAACAGGGTGCGGATATTGTATTCGGCTCGGCCCAGCGTTTCGGCGTGCCGATGGGCTACGGCGGACCGCACGCGGCATTCTTTGGCGCGAAAGATGAATTTAAACGTTCCATGCCAGGCCGCATTATTGGCGTATCGAAAGATGCCGCCGGTAACACCGCGCTGCGCATGGCGATGCAGACTCGCGAGCAGCATATCCGCCGCGAGAAAGCGAACTCTAATATCTGTACTTCTCAGGTTCTGCTGGCAAACATCGCCAGCCTGTACGCCGTCTTCCACGGCCCGGTTGGGCTGAAACGCATTGCCAGCCGCATCCACCGTCTGGCGGATATTCTGGCCTGTGGCCTGCAGCAGAAAGGCCTGAAGCTGCGTCATGAGCACTACTTCGACACGCTGTGCGTTGACGTCGCAGATAAAGCGGCGGTGCTGGCACGTGCGGATGCCGCACAAATTAACCTGCGCAGCGACATTCATCACGCCGTGGGCATCACCCTTGATGAATCCACCACGCGCGACGATATCGTCAACCTGTTTAATGTCGTGCTGGGTGACGCGCACGGTCTGGATATTGATGCGCTGGACAAAGAGGTCGCGCATGACAGCCGCTCTATTCAGGAGAGCATGCTGCGCAATGACGCTATCCTGACGCATCCTGTGTTCAACCGTTATCACAGCGAAACCGAGATGATGCGTTATATGCACTCTCTGGAGCGCAAAGATCTGGCGCTGAACCAGGCGATGATCCCGCTGGGCTCGTGCACCATGAAGCTGAACGCCGCGGCAGAAATGATCCCTATCACCTGGCCTGAGTTCTCCGAGCTGCACCCGTTCTGCCCGCCAGAGCAGGCGGAAGGGTATCATGTCATGATCAACCAGCTTTCCGACTGGCTGGTGAAACTGACCGGTTATGACGCGCTCTGCATGCAGCCGAACTCCGGCGCGCAGGGTGAATATGCGGGGCTGCTGGCAATCCGTCACTATCACGAAAGCCGTAACGAAGGCCACCGTGATATCTGCCTGATCCCGAGCTCTGCCCACGGCACCAACCCGGCGTCTGCCCAGATGGCGGGCATGGAAGTGGTGGTCGTGGCGTGTGATAAGAACGGTAACATCGACCTGGCCGACCTGCGCGCGAAAGCCGAGCAGGCGGGCGATAAGCTCTCCTGCATCATGGTGACCTACCCGTCGACTCACGGCGTGTACGAAGAAACCATCCGCGAAGTGTGCGAAGTGGTGCATCAGTTCGGTGGTCAGGTGTACCTCGACGGCGCGAACATGAATGCTCAGGTGGGCATTACCTCTCCGGGCTTCATCGGCGCGGACGTGTCGCACCTGAACCTGCACAAAACCTTCTGCATCCCACACGGTGGTGGCGGTCCGGGCATGGGGCCTATCGGCGTGAAAGCGCATCTGGCGCCGTTCGTGCCGGGTCACAGCGTCGTGCAGATTGAAGGTATGCTGACCCGTCAGGGCGCGGTCTCTGCTGCACCGTTCGGTAGCGCTTCAATCCTGCCAATCAGCTGGATGTACATCCGCATGATGGGCGCGGAAGGGCTGAAACAGGCAAGCCAGGTCGCGATCCTGAATGCTAACTATATTGCGACTCGCCTGAAGTCGGCCTTCCCGGTGCTTTACACCGGTCGCGATGGGCGTGTGGCACACGAGTGCATCCTCGATATTCGTCCGCTGAAAGAAGCGACGGGTATCAGCGAACTGGATATCGCCAAGCGTCTGATCGACTACGGCTTCCACGCACCAACCATGTCGTTCCCGGTTGCGGGTACGCTGATGGTGGAGCCAACGGAGTCTGAAAGCAAAGCCGAGCTGGACCGCTTTATTGACGCGATGCTGGCCATCCGCATGGAGATAGACCGCGTGCAGGACGGCGAATGGACGCTGGAAGATAACCCGTTGGTTAACGCTCCGCACACCCAGCACGAGATGGTGGCCGAGTGGAATCACGGTTATTCCCGTGAACTGGCTGTCTTCCCGGCAGGCGTGGCGAATAAATACTGGCCGACCGTGAAGCGTCTTGATGACGTATACGGCGACCGTAACCTGTTCTGCTCCTGTGTGCCGATGAGCGAATACCAGTAATTTTTTTGCTGTAGTAACGTAAGCCGGGTAAGGCGAAGCCGCCACCCGGCTTTTTTATTGGGAGAAGACAATGGCAATTGCACTGGTCACCGGCGCCAGCCGCGGCATTGGCAAAGCCACCGCGCTGCAACTGGCTCGCGAAGGTTATACCGTGGCGGTGAACTATCACCACAATATCAAAGCCGCAAAGGACGTCATCAATCAGATCGTTGAGGCGGGTGGAAAAGCATTTGCCCTGCGTGCAGACATTAGCGATGAAGCGCAGGTCATGGCCATGTTTGACAGCCTCGATCGCGAAGGTGAGCCCCTTACCGCGCTGGTCAATAATGCAGGCATCCTGTTTGAGCAATCCACTATTGAGAATCTGTCCGCTGAACGCATTAACCGCGTGCTGAGCACCAATGTCACGGGCTATTTTCTCTGCTGCCGTGAGGCGGTAAAGCGCATGTCGCACAAACATGGCGGCAAGGGTGGCGCGATTGTCAATGTCTCCTCTGCCGCGTCTCGTCTGGGCGCGCCGGGGGAGTATGTCGATTACGCGGCCTCCAAAGGCGCGGTAGATTCCCTGACTACCGGATTATCGCTGGAGGTAGCGGCGCAGGGTATCCGCGTAAACTGCGTGCGGCCCGGGCTGATTTATACCGATATTCACGCGTCTGGTGGGGAGCCGGGGCGGGTGGATCGCGTGAAATCGTTACTGCCGATGCAGCGCGGCGGCCAGCCGGAAGAGGTCGCGCAGGCGATAGTCTGGCTGCTGAGCGAGAAGGCGTCATACGTGACGGGCAGTTTTATTGAACTGGCGGGCGGGAAATAAACGCCGGGTGGCGGCTTCGCCTTACCCGGCCTACGATTCGCAGGTTTTGTAGGCCGGTGCAAGCGTAGCGCCGCCCGGCGTTACGGCGTTAAAGTTGCTCGCCGTTGCTGGCAATCACGCCTTTATACCATTCGAAGCTTTTCTTACGGGAACGCGACATGTCGCCGGTGCCGTCGTCGTGTTTATTGACGTAGATAAAACCGTAGCGCTTGCTGTACTGGCCTGTAGTGAATGACACGCAGTCAATGCAGCCCCATGGCGTATAGCCCATCAGATCCACGCCATCGTGGGTGACGGCTTTGATCATCTCTTCAACGTGGGCGCGCAGGTAGTCGATACGATAGTCATCGTTGATGCTGCCATCCTCTTCCACCTTATCGTAAGCACCGAAGCCGTTTTCCACGATAAACAGCGGCTTCTGATAGCGTTCGTATAGTTCGCACAGGGAATAACGCAGGCCCACCGGGTCAATCTGCCAGCCCCAGTCGGACGCCTTGACGTGCGGATTAGGTACGCTGCCCTCGAAGCCAGAAATCGCGTCACCGGTGCCACCTTCCGCTTTCACCGCATTGGTCATGTAGTAGCTGAAGCCCAGATAGTCGCAGGTACCTTCGCGGAGGATCTGCTCATCGCCTGCGTCCATTTTGATGGAGAAACCGCGGCGCTCCCATTCATTCAGTACGTAAGACGGATAGTAGCCACGCAGCTGAACATCGGTAAAGACATAGCGCTCGCGCATGGATTCCTGGGCGAACATCACGTCTTCCGGTTTGCAGGAGAACGGATAGAGCGCCACCATGGCCAGCATGCAGCCGACTTTCATCTCCGGATTGATACGGCGCGCGGCTTTCACCGCCAGGGCACTCGCCACAAACTGGTGGTGCAGCACCTGGTACATGGTCTCTTCCGGATTTTCATGTTCGGTATAGACCACGCCTGAGCAGCAATAACCAAAGAGCGGCGCACGCCAGTTACGCTGGTTGTTGATTTCATTGAAGGTCATCCAGTATTTGACCTTGTGCTTGTAGCGCTCAAAAACCACTTCCGCGAAGCGTACAAAGAAATCGACCACTTTACGGTTGGTCCAGCTGCCGTACTCCTGCACCAGGTGCAGCGGCATTTCGAAGTGGGAGAGGGTGATCACCGGCTCGATGTTGTATTTCAGCAGCTCATCGAACATGTCGTCATAGAACTTCAGCCCTTCCTCGTTTGGCTGCGTTTCGTCACCTTTCGGGAAGATGCGCGTCCAGGCAATCGAGGTGCGGAAACATTTGAAGCCCATCTCGGCAAACAGCTTGATATCTTCTTTGTAGTGGCCGTGGAAATCGATGGCCTCGTGATTTGGGTAGTATTTACCCGGCACTACGTCCTGCGTGATTTCGCGCGGCACGCCGTGCGCCCCGCCGGTCAGTACGTCGCAGATGCTCGGCCCCTTGCCGCCTTTGTCCCAGCCGCCTTCAACCTGATGCGCCGCAACGGCACCGCCCCATAGAAAATCTTTCGGTAAGGTCAATTTTTTCATCGCTGCTATTCTCAATAAATGACGTATTGGTTTTGAGTCTAGCAAAGCGAAATTGAATGTCACGATATAACAATTCGCGGAAATTGTGATTTGTCACATCAAAAAAACAGGATGTTTTATTCCGCCAGTTTCTTCGCCAGTTTGCGTCCGAGAGATTCCAGAATATAGATAACGGGGATTTGTGTGGTGATGTCGTAGACGCCTGCAATACGCGTCTGGGGAACGTGCCAGGAGAGATTAAAGTCCGCCAGTTTTGCCAGGCGCGAGTGTTCATGGCTGGTAATGGAGAGAACCTTGCAGTGATGCAGGCTGAACTGGCTGGCGAAGCGCAGGATCTCCTCGGTCTCGCCCGACACAGAGAGCACAATTGCCAGTGCATTTTTCGCCATATCATTGGTGACCGGGAAATAAGGGTCATCAATATGGTTGCTGAATTTTCCGATATTCGAAAAGAAACGGGCACCGTATTTTGCCAGCGATCCTGATGTCCCTGCGCCGACAAATATAATTCGCTCCGAAGAGAGAATGATATTTACCGCGTCATCCAGTAAAGCGTCGAACTCTTCATTATTCACGCTTTTAAAGAAACTGATAATTTCGCTGGCGCCGAAATTCGCCTGCTGAGGTTCGTTCTGTTCAAGATAGAGCTTAAAGCGCACGCGAAACTCAGAATACCCTTCACAGTTGAGCTTACGGCAAAAGCGCAGGATGGTGGTGGTTGAGACGCCCGCCGCATCCGCCAGTTCGCGGATGGTCATGTACATCACTTTGTCACGGTTTTTAATGACATAGTTGTAGACCATCATCTCCAGGTTATTGAGACTGGCAATGGCGGAGTGGGTGAACATACTCACAGTGGCAAAACTCTCATTCAGACCTCGTTTAACCATCATAACATGCAGCCAGACGGCAGGATCTAATTTTATGCTATTGATTCATAACGCATAAATTTTAATGTGAACAAATGTCAGGTGAAAAATATATCTATGCTTTTGATTTTTATTGTAAAAAAATTACATGGAAAATATTTTAGCTAACAGGTGTTCACTGGAATCATTCTCAGTTAGCATAGTCATGCGATGAATAATCATCTTTAGTTTCCCGGAGTTTTGTATGGCGAGCAGACCATTAATCGCACAGGGATATTCACTGGCGGAGGAAGTAGCCAACAGCATCAGCCATGGCATTGGCCTGGTGTTTGGGATAGTCGGTTTAGTGTTATTGCTGGTACAGGCGGTTGATACCAATGCCAGCGCGATGGCGATTACCAGCTATAGCCTGTATGGCGGAAGCATGATCCTGTTATTCCTGGCGTCGACGCTCTATCACGCGATTCCGCATCAACGGGCCAAGATATGGCTCAAGAAATTTGACCACTGTGCTATCTATCTGCTTATTGCAGGAACCTATACGCCTTTTCTGCTGGTGGGGCTCAACTCGCCGCTGTCGCGCGGACTGATGATTGTCATCTGGAGTCTGGCGCTGCTGGGGATCCTCTTCAAGCTAACCATTGCACACCGGTTTAAAGTGTTGTCACTGGTGACCTATCTGACCATGGGGTGGTTGTCGCTGATTGTGGTGTATCAACTGGCGATTAAGCTGGCGGTTGGCGGGGTTACGTTGCTGGCAGTGGGAGGCGTAGTGTACTCGCTGGGCGTCATTTTCTACGTCTGCAAGCGCATTCCATACAATCATGCCATCTGGCATGGTTTTGTACTGGGCGGCAGCGTGTGCCATTTTTTGGCAATTTATTTGTATGTGGGGCAGGTGTAGTTTGTTGTCGGGTGGCGGCTTCGCCTTACCCGACCGACGGGATCGGTAGGCCCGGTAAGCGCAGCGCCACCGGGCGATACAGCATCACTCTTCCAGCGAATACGGTAACGGCTCAATACTCAACGTATTCGCATCATCACGCACGCGGAACACGCTGTCGGCTTCCATGTCGTTGTTCATGACGGCCTGGACTAAAAGACGACCATCATCCAGCTGTACGGCGGCTAACACGGTGCCGGTACGGCGCCAGTTATCGCCCATTTTCAGCTCTAAATCTTCACCCGCTTCCGGTACGCGGCTGGCATGACCTGCCAGTGTCCACAGTGCACGTTTATTTGCCCCACGGAATTTTGCACGCGCCACCATCTCCTGGCCGGTGTAACAGCCTTTTTTAAAGCTGATGCCGCCCAGCGCCTGCAGGTTAGTGGCCTGTGGAATAAACTGCGCGCTGTTGGCGGCGTCAATGATCGGCAGACCGGCTTCAATATTCAGCGCCAGCCACTGCTGGCTGTTGTTGAGCTGCGCTTCGCCGCGCAGTGCTTCGGTGACGCGTTCGGCGGTTGCGGCATCCGTGACAAGCAGGAAGCGCTCCGCCGGATGTTCAAACCACAGGATGGAGGTGGCCCCCTCGCTGACGACCTGTTTTTCTGCATCCGGCAGCTCAGCAAACAGATTTTTCAGCGCGGCACGTGCCTGGAAGCCCGCCACGCCCAGCAGAACATGTTCGTCGTCCGGGACGATAGTGACTTTGGAAAAGACTGCATACTTTTTCAGCTCTTTGAGCTGCGCATCTCGCAGGCTGCGGCGTTCAATAAAGGCAAAACCGTCCTGACGGCGGAAAAGACGCAGATTGCTCCACATTTTGCCTTTGGGGTCACAATGCGCCGCCAGCAGGTGCTGGTGTTCGGTCATCTGGCTGACGTCGGCGGTGACCTGGCCCTGGAGGTATTTTTCGGCGTCGGCGCCGGCGAGCGTCGCCAGCGCCCAGTCATCAAGAGAAATAAGCGTCAGCGGCAGACGCGCAGAGGCGGCGGGCTGGCGAGGAGAAAATGGTGTAAATGCCATAACGATATCCTGAATTGCTTAACGCTTTGATAATGCCTAATGGTAAAAGAGCCTGCTGGCAATGCAAGCGCTTTCAGCAGACCATTTGTGCCATAAACCGGTTATGCGTAGCGCTACGCAAAATAGTGTAATCCGCTGTCTTTGTAGGGGTTATTCTGGAAGCCTGCTCGTTGATCGCAATATTCCAGTAATGAAACGGTCAAAAACACGTTACACTAGCTGGTGTCCCCGTAGAGAAATAAAGAACACTGAACGGGGGCCCGACTGTGCCAAACGTAATGCAGGAAACTGAACATGGATATTAACAACAAGGCCCGTATTCACTGGGCATGCCGTCGCGGCATGCGTGAACTTGATATTTCCATCATGCCTTTCTTCGAATATGAGTATGACAGCTTAAGCGATGATGATAAGCGGCTGTTTGTTCGCCTGCTTGAGTCTGACGATCCAGATTTATTCAACTGGCTGATGAACCACGGCAAACCCGCCGACACCGAGTTGCAACGGATGGTGCAATTAATTCAAACACGGAATCGGGAACGTGGTCCTGTGGCAATCTGATCTTCGCGTCTCGTGGCGCTCGCAGTGGATGTCGTTAATGCTCCACGGCCTGGTTGCGGCCATCGTGTTACTCATGCCATGGCCCCTGAGCTATACACCGCTGTGGCTGCTATTACTTTCGTTTGTCGTTTTTGACAGCGTACGCAGCCAGCGTCGCATTAATGCTCGTCAGGGTGAGATCAAGTTACTGATGGATTCCCGCCTGCGCTGGCAGGGAAAAGAGTGGGATATTCTGGGTATGCCATGGATGCTCAACTCCGGCATGATGTTACGGTTACGCAATGTGGACGGCGGGCGTTGCCAGCACCTGTGGCTGGCGGCTGACAGTATGGATGCTTCAGAATGGCGAGATCTGCGCCGGATGTTGTTGCAACAGCCGACGCAGGAGTAATCCACTTAGCTAAATTTTTCTGCCATTTCGCCAAGTATCTGTTCGCACCAGGCCTGCAGGCGCTCGTCGCTGAGATCGTACTGATTGGTTTCATCCAGCGCGAGTCCGACAAACAGCTGGCCGTCGGCAATGATCGGTTTTTGACTGGTGAACTCGTATCCTTCGGTTGGCCAGTAGCCGATAAACGTCGCCCCTTTCGGTACCAGTTTGTCATGCAGCATGCCAAGTGCATCAAGAAACCATTCGCCGTAGCCCAACTGATCGCCCATGCCGTACATCGCAATAATTTTGCCGTCGAGATTGACTGAATCGAGCTGATCCCAGATGGCTTCCCAGTCTTCCTGTATCTCACCAAAATCCCAGGTTGGGATACCGAGGATCAGTACATCGTACTGTTCCATCAGCGCGACCGCGTCATCTTTCAGGTTATGCAACGTCACCAGTTCGGGGCCAATGATGTCGCGAATTTTCTCTGCCGCCATTTCGGTGTAGCAGGTGCTGGAACCATAGAAAAGACCAATATTCATCGCGTAACTATCTCAATTCATGCTTTGACTTTGTGCGTAGTGTACCAGAAACCGGTCGCAATCAGGCATAATGGCCTGACTGCAGAATCAAAGGGGCCGATGTGGAAAAGGATCTCGCACTCGTTGAACAGTTTCTCGATGCGCTGTGGCTGGAGAAAAATCTGGCCGAGAACACGCTCAGTGCCTATCGGCGCGATCTCACCATGCTGGTGGAGTGGCTGGCGCGTCGCGAATTATCGCTGGCGAGTGCGCAAAGCGACGACCTTCAGGCGCTGCTCGCGGAACGGGTTGAAGGGGGCTATAAGGCCACCAGTTCTGCACGCTTGCTCAGCGCGATGCGTCGGCTGTTCCAGCATCTCTACCGTGAGAAGATTCGGGAAGACGATCCGAGTGCGCTTCTGGCGTCCCCTAAACTCCCGCAGCGGCTGCCGAAAGATCTCAGCGAAGCACAAGTTGAGAGATTATTACAGTCACCTGCTGTTGACCTGCCGCTGGAGTTACGCGATAAAGCCATGCTTGAGCTATTGTATGCTACCGGTTTGCGTGTCTCTGAACTGGTTGGCCTGACGATGAGCGACATCAGCCTGCGTCAGGGCGTGGTGCGCGTCATCGGTAAAGGAAATAAGGAAAGGCTGGTGCCGCTGGGAGAAGAAGCGGTTTACTGGCTGGAAACGTATCTTGAGCATGGCCGTCCATGGTTGCTCAATGGCGTGTCTATCGACGTCCTGTTTCCGAGCCAGCGCGCACAGCAGATGACACGACAAACGTTCTGGCATCGCATCAAGCATTACGCCACACTGGCGGGTATCGACAGTGAAAAGCTTTCGCCGCACGTATTGCGTCACGCTTTCGCGACGCATCTGTTAAACCACGGCGCAGATTTACGCGTGGTGCAGATGCTACTGGGACACAGCGATCTTTCTACGACGCAAATTTACACCCATGTCGCGACGGAACGCCTGCGGCAGCTACACCAACAGCACCACCCTCGTGCGTGAGTGCCGACAAATTGTAACGGGATCAACTATGAAAAAGTCTTTCGCGCTGTTCACCCTGCTGGCAGCCTCTTTTACCGGGTTCGCCCATGCGGATGACGCCGCTATTAAACAGTCACTGGCTAAACTGGGCGTTACCAGCAGCGACATCCAGTCTGCACCGGTTGCCGGGATGAAAACGGTACTGACTAACAGCGGCGTGCTGTATGTCACCGAAGACGGCAAACATATTATTCAGGGGCCAATGTATGACGTGAGCGGCGCGCAGCCGGTCAATGTCACCAACCAGCTGCTGATGAAAAACCTGAATGCGCTCGAAAAAGAGATGATCGTCTATAAAGCGGCGCAGGAAAAACATGTGATTACCGTCTTCACCGACATCACCTGTGGCTACTGCCACAAGCTCCATGAGCAGATGAAAGACTATAACGCGCTGGGCATTACCGTGCGTTACCTGGCCTTCCCGCGTGCAGGCGTGCAGAGCCAGCCAGAGCAAGACATGAAAGCGATTTGGTGTGCGAAAGATCGCAACAAAGCGTTTGACGATGCGATGAGCGGTAAAGAGGTTAAGTCTGCGTCCTGCGATATCGATATTGCTAACCACTACGCGCTGGGCGTGCAGTTCGGCGTAAGCGGTACGCCAGCGATTGTCCTGAGCAATGGCTATGTTGTGCCGGGTTACCAGGGACCAAAAGAGATGAAAGAGTTCCTCGACGCGCACCAGAAACAGTTTGGTGGTAAATAATCCGCGTGAAAGCCCCGATAAAATTGCGCCGCCGCGAGGCGGTTGAACCGGTTGATTTGCCAGACGATCTCCCGCCCCTGCTGAAGCGTCTCTACGCCAGCCGCGGCGTGCGCAGTGCTGAGGATCTTGAACGCAGCGTCAAAGGGATGCTGCCCTGGCAGCAGCTCAACGGCATCGAAAAAGCCATCGAAATGCTCTACAACGCGCTCCGTGAGGGAACGCGTATTGTGGTGGTAGGGGATTTCGATGCAGATGGCGCAACCAGTACGGCCTTGAGCGTATTGAGTCTGCGCGCGCTGGGCTGCGATAACGTCACTTACCTTGTGCCGAACCGCTTTGAAGACGGTTACGGCCTCAGCCCGGAAGTGGTCGATCAGGCTCACGCCCGCGGGGCACAGATGATCATGACCGTTGATAACGGGATCTCTTCCCATGCAGGTGTCGATCATGCGCACGCGCTGGGGATCCCGGTGTTGGTCACCGATCACCACTTGCCGGGTGAAACATTGCCGGACGCTGAAGCGATCATCAATCCCAACCTGCGCGACTGCGATTTCCCGTCAAAATCTCTCGCCGGTGTGGGGGTAGCGTTTTATCTGATGCTGGCGCTGCGGACCCTGCTTCGTGATAAGGGCTGGTTCGAATCACGCGGTATCGCCATACCAAACCTGGCCGAATATCTCGACCTGGTGGCGCTGGGTACCGTCGCGGATGTCGTGCCGCTCGATACCAATAACCGTATTTTGACCTGGCAGGGCTTAAGCCGCATTCGCGCGGGCAAGTGCCGTCCGGGGATTAAGGCGCTGCTGGAAATTGCCAACCGCGATCCGCTCAAGCTGGCGGCAAGTGATTTGGGTTTTGCCCTCGGGCCGCGTCTGAACGCTGCCGGAAGGCTGGACGATATGTCCGTCGGTGTGGCGCTGCTGCTGTGCGATAACATCGGCGAAGCGCGCGTCCTGGCCAATGAGCTCGACGCGTTGAACCAGACCCGTAAAGAGATAGAGCAGGGAATGCAGGCCGAAGCGCTGACCCTTTGCGAAAAACTCGAACGCAGCGGTGAAACGCTGCCGGGCGGGCTGGCGATGTATCATCCTGAGTGGCATCAGGGTGTGGTTGGCATTCTGGCCTCGCGCATTAAAGAGCGCTTCCACCGCCCGGTGATCGCGTTTGCCCCGGCTGGTGACGGCACGCTGAAAGGCTCTGGCCGTTCGATTCAGGGTCTTCACATGCGTGATGCACTGGAGCGTCTGGATACGCTGTACCCGGGCCTGATGATCAAATTTGGCGGCCATGCGATGGCGGCGGGTCTGTCGCTGGAAGAGGCGAAATTTGACGAATTTCAGCGGCTATTTGGTGAACTGGTCACCGACTGGATTGACCCTGCCTTGTTGCAGGGAGAAGTGGTGTCCGACGGCGAGCTCTCACCGCATGAGATGACAATGGACGTGGCGCAGATGCTGCGCGATGCCGGTCCGTGGGGACAGATGTTCCCTGAACCGCTGTTCGACGGCCGTTTCCGCCTGCTTCAGCAACGTATCGTCGGCGAGCGTCATCTGAAAGTCATGGTTGAGCCCGTTGGCGGCGGACCGCTGCTGGACGGCATCGCCTTCAACGTCGATACGGCCATCTGGCCGGACAACGGCGTGCGCGAGGTCGAACTGGCATACAAACTGGATATCAACGAGTTTCGCGGAAACCGCACCCTTCAGATCATCATCGACAATATCTGGCCAATTTAGCGGCAGTAATCTCTATAAAAAAGGGCGTGGATTCGGTACAATCCCGCTCTTATCACCGCATTTTGACAAGTCCATAAAAGAAAACAGACCATGTTTGAAATTAATCCGGTAAAAAACCGTATTCAGGACCTCACGGAGCGCTCTGACGTTCTTAGGGGGTATCTTTGACTACGATGCCAAGAAAGAGCGTCTTGAAGAAGTAAACGCCGAGCTGGAACAGCCGGACGTCTGGAACGAACCTGAACGCGCACAGGCGCTGGGTAAAGAGCGTTCCTCTCTCGAAGCTATCGTAGATACGCTGGATCAAATGGCTCAGGGGCTGGAAGATGTTTCCGGTTTGCTCGAGCTGGCCGTCGAAGCCGACGACGAAGAAACCTTTAACGAAGCCGTGGCAGAACTCGACGTGCTGGAAGAGAAGCTGGCGCAGCTGGAATTCCGTCGTATGTTCTCCGGCGAATACGACAGCGCTGACTGTTACCTCGATATTCAGGCAGGTTCTGGCGGTACCGAAGCGCAGGACTGGGCCAGCATGCTGACGCGTATGTACCTGCGTTGGGCAGAAGCGCGCGGCTTCAAAACCGAAATCATCGAAGAGTCTGAAGGTGAAGTGGCCGGTATTAAATCCGTCACCATCAAGATCATTGGCGACTACGCCTACGGCTGGCTGCGTACCGAGACCGGCGTTCACCGTCTGGTGCGTAAGAGCCCGTTCGACTCCGGTGGCCGTCGCCATACCTCCTTCAGCTCGGCGTTTGTTTACCCGGAAGTTGACGAAGATATTGATATCGAAATTAACCCGGCGGACCTGCGTATTGACGTTTATCGCGCCTCCGGTGCGGGTGGTCAGCACGTTAACCGTACGGAATCGGCGGTGCGTATTACCCACATTCCAACCGGGCTGGTAACACAATGCCAGAACGACCGTTCCCAGCATAAGAACAAAGACCAGGCCATGAAGCAGATGAAAGCGAAGCTTTATGAGCTGGAGATGCAGAAGAAAAATGCTGAGAAACAGGCGATGGAAGATAACAAGTCCGACATCGGTTGGGGCAGCCAGATCCGTTCTTACGTCCTTGATGACTCCCGCATCAAAGACCTGCGTACCGGGGTTGAAACCCGTAACACGCAGGCGGTGCTGGACGGCAGCCTGGACCAATTTATCGAAGCAAGTTTGAAAGCAGGGTTATGAGGAACCAACATGTCTGAACAACAAGCACAGGGCGCTGACGCGGTAGTCGATCTTAACAACGAACTGAAAACCCGCCGCGAGAAGCTGGCAGCGCTGCGTGAGCAGGGCGTGCCGTTCCCGAACGATTTTCGTCGTGACCACACCTCAGACCAACTGCACGCTGACTTCGACGGTAAAGAGAACGAAGAGCTGGAAGCGCTGAACATCGAAGTGGCCGTTGCTGGCCGTATGATGACCCGTCGTATTATGGGTAAAGCCTCCTTCGTGACTTTGCAGGACGTGGGTGGCCGTATTCAGCTGTATGTTTCCCGTGACGATCTGCCGGAAGGCATCTACAACGAGCAGTTCAAGAAGTGGGATCTGGGCGATATCCTTGGCGCGAAAGGTAAACTGTTCAAAACCAAAACCGGTGAACTGTCTATCCACTGTACCGAGCTGCGTCTGCTGACCAAAGCGCTGCGTCCGCTGCCGGACAAATTCCACGGCCTGCAGGATCAGGAAGCGCGCTATCGTCAGCGTTATCTGGATCTCATCTCTAACGATGAATCCCGCAAGACCTTCAAAATTCGCTCCCAGATCATGGCCGGTATTCGCCAGTTCATGGTGAACCGCGACTTTATGGAAGTGGAAACCCCGATGATGCAGGTGATTCCAGGCGGTGCGTCTGCCCGTCCATTCATCACCCATCATAACGCCCTGGACCTGGACATGTACCTGCGTATCGCGCCGGAACTGTACCTGAAGCGTCTGGTGGTAGGTGGCTTTGATCGCGTATTCGAGATCAACCGTAACTTCCGTAACGAAGGTATCTCCGTTCGTCATAACCCAGAGTTCACCATGATGGAACTCTATATGGCGTATGCAGATTATAAAGATCTGATCGAGCTGACCGAATCCCTGTTCCGTACCCTGGCGCAGGACATTCTGGGCACCACCCAGGTCCCTTACGGTGAAGAAGTGTTCGACTTCGGCAAGCCGTTCGAAAAACTGACCATGCGCGAAGCAATCAAGAAATACCGTCCTGAAACCAACATGGCGGATCTGGATAACTTCGACTCTGCGAAAGCGATCGCGGAAAGCATCGGTATCAAGGTAGAGAAGAGCTGGGGTCTGGGCCGTATCGTGACCGAGATCTTCGAAGAAGTGGCCGAAGCGCACCTGATTCAGCCGACCTTCATCACCGAATACCCTGCTGAAGTGTCTCCGCTGGCGCGTCGTAATGACGAGAACCCGGAAATCACTGACCGTTTCGAATTCTTCATCGGCGGCCGTGAAATCGGCAACGGCTTTAGCGAGCTGAACGATGCGGAAGATCAGGCGCAGCGCTTCCAGGATCAGGTTGATGCGAAAGCAGCGGGCGATGACGAAGCGATGTTCTTCGACGAAGACTACGTGACCGCGCTGGAGCACGGCCTGCCACCAACGGCGGGTCTGGGTATTGGTATCGACCGTATGGTCATGCTGTTCACCAACAGCCACACCATCCGTGACGTGATCCTGTTCCCGGCGATGCGTCCGGTGAAATAAGGCGTTAAGATGTAAAAAAAGCCCCGAAAGGGGCTTTTTTATTGCGCGGCAAACGCTCTCAAAGCGTCTCGTGCGACCGTTGCTTCCAGCACCATCCACGGGCTGAAACCCCAGGGCGCGGCGTTTAGGGCGTGGAACAACGATTCCAGCTTAACCCATTCAAATTCCATCACTTCTTCGTGATTAATACGCAGTTCGCTGGTAATGCGTGCCGCGAATACCGGGCAAATCTCATTTTCCACAATCCCGGAAGGATCGGTTTCGCGGTAGCGAAACTCGGCGGCCACGGGGGTAATCGCCGTGATTTCAGCGCCAACCTCATAGCGGCAGCGGCGGATAATCGCCTCTTCCGTCTTTTCACCGGTTTGAGGGTGCCCGCAGACGGAATTCGTCCAGACACCCGGCCAGGCTTTTTTGCTTAGCGCGCGTCGGGTGACCAGACACTCCCCTTCGGCGTTAAACAGCCAGGAGGAGAAGGCCAGATGCAGAGGGGTTTGGGTGGTGTGTGCGGCGTACTTTTCCTGAGTGCCAATCACCATTCCCTGGTCGTTTACCAAAATAACGTGTTCTTGAATACTCATTCGTGCTCCAGTGCCAACGATGCGGATGGTTCTGCACCATCAGCAGAGCAGTATTATACGGCATTCTTATACGAACGGTTTGACCCACAGAGCGGAAAAGGGCTGACCCATTTCTGCCAGGGCTGGTATCATAGGGCGCCATTCACGCTGACCGAGGATCTGTTTTGTTTGCAGGAAGCCTGACGAGAAACCCCATCATCGCCATTTTTTGCCTGACGCTGACATTATTACTGGCCGGCTGTTCGGGGAGTAAATCTTCGGATATGGGCAGCTATTCCGGTTCGGTCTACACCGTTAAGCGCGGTGACACGCTGTATCGGATTTCGCGTGCGACGGGGACCAGCGTGAAGGATCTGGCGCGTCTGAATAACATCTCTCCACCGTATACCATCGAAGTGGGGCAGAAGCTGAAGGTTAGCGGCAGTTCGACCTCGGGTAAAAAATCTTCTGCGAAAGGCAAAACCGCCAAAGTGACGCCATCCTATGCGGTGCCGCAGTCCTCCTGGCCACCGGTCGGTCAACGCTGCTGGATTTGGCCAGCCAGCGGTAAAGTGGTGCTGCCGTACTCCCTGTCTGAAGGGGGTAACAAAGGCATTGATATCGCCGCTGCACGCGGTACGCCGGTTTATGCCTCAGGCGCAGGTAAGGTGGTTTATGTCGGTAACCAGCTACGCGGCTACGGTAACCTGATCATGATTAAGCATGGCGAAGACTACATCACGGCCTATGCGCACAACGACACGATGCTGGTCAATAACGGGCAAAACGTCAAAGCAGGGCAGAAGATTGCCACCATGGGCAGCACGGGAACGGATTCGGTGAAGCTGCACTTCCAGATTCGTTATAAGGCGACGGCCATCGATCCGCAGCGTTATCTTCCGGCACCCGGCAGCAAACCGAAGTGCTAAGTGATTATTTTATCGCCACTTAGTGGTGAAGAGGCTTGTATGAAGAGGCGTAAGGTCTATAATGCCTTACGCACCTCAAAGCGGGCGTAGTTCAATGGTAGAACGAGAGCTTCCCAAGCTCTATACGAGGGTTCGATTCCCTTCGCCCGCTCCACTCCTTTAAAAGCCTTGTAACCTCTTCCCTTTACCTTGAACAACAAGCTTCTGTTTTAGCTGATTATTTTTTTTTGCTGGTTTATGGGATCAGTAATAAGTTTACATCTGGGGAGCGGTATAATTTTGCGTATCACATCCAAACTGATAAATCAGAGACGCATTTAGTCACTGCTGATATTTCTTATCCCGGAAAATAAAGGACTGTACTCCCTGGTGCGGTAATTAGCCATTCCAGTGATCTGGCTGGCCTCCTGTACCCTGTGACGCCTGGGCGTAAATGCAGGTCAGTATAAATACGATCAGAGAATGCTGTTGTTCGTCTTCAAAGATAAAGCTATGACGTTCAAGTCCTTCTAATACTTCCTCAAGCGACAATCTGATCATTTATCTTCCCCGTTGCAGCCTCGCATCCATGCACGACAGAAGATCCAGCCGATGACGAGCCATAGCACTGACAGCGCCACTATTTCTAAAAAGATTTTCATTTTGTTTTGGTGAGTGATTATTATCCTGGTAACGTTTCTGGGCGGTATTATTACTGGTGAGATCGGATGGGGCAAGTCACTAATTTTAATCGGGTATTAGTAGTGCTAATAGTCTCATTCTTCTTATAAGGCATAAAGCATCCGTCGCGATTCAAACCCATCATTAAAAACATATGTGTTTTTCCGAATGTGTATTGAGTTTTCGTTCATGCCGAGTATCCTGTTGGTAAATACTCAGGAGGTTTGATGTCACTAACATCCTTACAACTCTTCAAATACCTCTCCGATGAAACCCGTCTGGGCATCGTACTGCTGCTCAGAGAGATGGGAGAGTTGTGCGTATGCGATCTCTGCACGGCGCTGGATCAGTCGCAGCCCAAGATCTCCCGTCATCTGGCAATGCTACGGGAAAGTGGGCTATTGCAGGATCGTAAGCAGGGCAAGTGGGTTCACTATCGTCTTTCCCCGCATATTCCGTCATGGGCTGCTCAGGTGATTGAGCAAGCCTGGTTAAGCCAGCAGGACGACGTACAGGCCATCGCCCGTAAGCTGGCAACGGCAAATTGCTCTGGTAGCGGTAAGGCTATTTGTCTCTAAAAAAAATTTGCCTGAACATATATGATTTTTCAAATGTGAGGTGTTCAGAATGAAAACGTTAACGGTGTTTGACCCGGCATTGTGCTGCAGTACCGGCGTATGTGGTTCAGATGTCGATCAGGTTCTGGTTGATTTTTCTGCGGATGTGCAGTGGTTGAAAGGACGCGGCGTATAGGTGGAACGTTACAACCTGGCGCAGCAGCCCATGAGCTTCGTTCAGAACGAAAAAGCGAAAGCCTTCCTTGAAGCCTCGGGAGCAGAAGGGCTTCCGCTACTGTTGCTGGACGGTGAAACGGTAATGGCCGGGCGATATCCAAAACGCGCTGAGCTGGCTCGCTGGTTTGGGATCCCGCTGGAAAAAGTGGGCCTGGCGCCCACCGGCTGCTGTGGTGGGAAGACTTCCTGTTGCTAAGTATGTCGGGAGGACATATGAAATTCTTACAGAATATCCCGCCTTACCTGTTTTTTACCGGAAAGGGCGGAGTGGGCAAAACCTCCATTTCCTGCGCGACGGCTATCCGCCTGGCGGGACGGGGTAAGCGGGTATTGCTGGTGAGTACCGATCCCGCTTCCAATGTCGGCCAGGTCTTTGATCAAACTATCGGTAACACGATCCACTCTGTTAATGCCGTTCCCGGGCTTTCCGCTCTGGAGATTGACCCACAGGAAGCTGCACAGCAGTATCGCGCCAGAATCGTTGATCCTGTTAAGGGGCTTTTGCCTGATGACGTCGTTAACAGCATCAGCGAGCAGCTTTCCGGCGCCTGTACGACTGAGATTGCGGCGTTCGATGAGTTCACCGGTTTATTGACAGACGCTTCCCTGCTGACCCGCTTCGATCACATCATTTTTGATACAGCGCCGACGGGCCACACTATTCGCCTGCTCCAGCTTCCCGGCGCCTGGAGTAGCTTCATTGAAAGTAACCCGGACGGTGCTTCCTGTCTCGGCCCAATGGCCGGGCTGGAAAAACAGCGTGAGCAGTACGCACACGCGGTAGAGGCGTTATCCGATCCTGCGCGTACCCGTCTGGTTCTGGTTGCACGACTGCAGAAATCCACTTTGCAGGAAGTCGCCCGCACCCATGAAGAACTGGCGGCGATCGGCCTGAAAAACCAGTATCTGGTGATTAATGGCGTTTTGCCGGCAGCCGAAGCGGAACATGACGCACTGGCTGCTGCGATATGGCAACGGGAGCAAGAGGCCCTGGCAAATCTTCCTGCCGGTTTATCCGGGCTGCCGACAGATACCTTATTACTGCAACCCGTCAACATGGTTGGCGTGTCGGCATTAAAGGGCCTGCTGGAAAGCCGTTCTGAGGCATTACCGCTCCCGGCAACGAACGCCCTGGATACGCCTGAAAACGCATCGCTCTCTGGCCTGGTCGAGGATATCGCCCGTAACGAACACGGCCTGATTATGCTGATGGGCAAAGGTGGCGTGGGTAAAACCACGATGGCGGCTGCCGTCGCCGTCAGGCTGGCAGACATGGGGTTTGATGTCCATCTCACCACCTCCGATCCCGCCGCACATCTCAGCACAACGCTAAATGGCAGCCTGAATAACCTGCAGGTCAGCCGGATCAACCCACACGAGGAAACCGAACGCTATCGCCGGCATGTCCTTGAGACGAAGGGAAAAGATCTGGACGAAGCAGGGAAACGGCTACTGGAAGAAGATTTACGTTCCCCCTGTACTGAAGAGATCGCCGTCTTCCAGGCATTTTCCCGCGTGATCCGCGAAGCAGGTAAGCGGTTTGTGGTGATGGATACGGCTCCCACGGGGCATACGCTGTTGCTGCTGGATGCAACCGGGGCTTATCACCGCGAAATTGCCAAAAAAATGGGCGACAAAGGCCATTTTACTACCCCGATGATGCAGCTTCAGGACCCGGAGCGAACCAAAGTGCTGCTGGTTACGCTTCCGGAAACCACTCCTGTGCTGGAGGCAGCGAATTTGCAGGCCGATCTTGAACGCGCGGGGATTCATCCGTGGGGCTGGATTATCAATAACAGCCTTTCTATTGCGGATACGCATTCTCCATTGCTTTGCCAGCGCGCCCGGCAGGAATTGCCGCAGATTGAGGCGGTTAAGCATCAGCATGCTGACCGTATAGCGCTTGTTCCGCTACTGGCGTCAGAGCCTGCCGGTATCGAAAAGCTCAGAGCGTTGATGCGTTAATTTTTTGGTTAATACAGGGCGGCAGAGCCGCTCTGTCAGGAGGTTTTATGTTACTGGCAGGCGCTATTTTTGTCCTGACCCTTGTTTTGGTTATCTGGCAGCCGAAGGGGTTGGGGATCGGCTGGAGCGCGACGCTGGGCGCAGCCCTGGCTTTGATTTCAGGCGTTGTGCATTTAGGCGATATTCCGGTGGTGTGGAATATCGTCTGGAACGCGACGGCAACGTTTATTGCCGTCATTATTATCAGCCTGCTGCTTGATGAATCCGGCTTTTTCGAATGGGCAGCGCTGCATGTATCGCGTTGGGGGAATGGTCGGGGCCGTTTGCTCTTTACCTATATCGTTCTGCTCGGCGCAGCGGTAGCGGCACTGTTTGCCAACGACGGTGCTGCTCTTATTCTGACACCGATCGTGATTGCCATGCTGCTGGCATTAGGGTTCAGCAAAGGCACCACGCTGGCATTCGTGATGGCCGCCGGGTTTATTGCCGATACCGCCAGTCTGCCGCTTATTGTGTCAAACCTGGTGAATATTGTTTCGGCAGACTTCTTCGGTCTGGGGTTCACCGAATACGCGTCGGTGATGGTTCCGGTCGATATTGCAGCCATTGTCACCACGCTTGTGATGCTGCATCTGTTCTTTCGCAAAGATATCCCGCCGACTTACGAGCTGTCTCTTCTTAAGACACCGGCAAAAGCGATTAAAGATCCGGCGACGTTTCGTACCGGCTGGGTCGTTTTAATTCTGTTGCTGGTAGGTTTTTTCGTCCTTGAGCCGCTCGGTATTCCGGTGAGCGCGATTGCGGCGGTGGGGGCCGTCATCCTGTTTGCTGTGGCGAAACGCGGCCATGCCATTAACACGGGCAAAGTGCTGCATGGCGCACCCTGGCAGATCGTCATCTTCTCGCTGGGGATGTACCTGGTGGTCTACGGCCTGCGCAACGCCGGGCTTACCGAATACCTTTCAGGTGTGCTGAACGTGCTGGCGGATAAAGGACTCTGGGCCGCGACGCTGGGTACCGGCTTCCTGACGGCTTTCCTGTCTTCCATCATGAATAACATGCCGACCGTGCTGGTTGGTGCGCTCTCTATTGATGGCAGCACCGCAACCGGTGTTATCAAAGAGGCGATGATCTACGCCAACGTGATTGGCTGCGACCTGGGGCCAAAAATCACCCCTATTGGGAGCCTGGCAACGCTGCTCTGGCTGCATGTCCTTTCACAGAAGAACATGACGATTACCTGGGGATATTATTTCCGCACCGGGATCGTTATGACTCTGCCTGTGCTGTTTGTAACGCTGGCCGCGCTGGCGCTACGTCTCTCTTTCACTTTGTAATGAGATACTGTTATGAGCAACATCACTATTTATCACAACCCGGCCTGCGGTACGTCGCGTAATACGCTGGAGATGATCCGCAACAGCGGAAATGAACCGACCGTCATTCATTACCTGGAGAATCCGCCGTCTCGCGATGAACTGGTCAAACTTATTGCAGATATGGGGATCACGGTACGTGCGCTGCTGCGTAAAAATGTCGAGCCTTATGAAGAACTGGGGCTGGCGGAAGATAAGTTTACTGACGATCGGTTAATCGACTTTATGCTGCAGCATCCGATCCTGATTAACCGGCCTATTGTCGTGACACCGCTGGGAACCAAACTGTGCCGTCCTTCAGAAGTGGTTCTGGATATTCTTCCGGATGCGCAGAAAGCGGCTTTCGCGAAGGAAGACGGCGAGAAGGTCGTTGATGAAACAGGTAAACGATTGAAATAAGTATGGCGGAGCGCATTCGCGCTTTGAGTGTCGGCCTGCCATCCCGTTTAGCCACTGAATGGCAGGCCGATTTCTCTAGTTTTTCGGGAATATCCAGACATGCTTCTCTGGCAGCGATAGATGACAATGCTGCGGGTCGCGAAGCTCATTCCCGTAAGCGCGGATCACATAATCATCCCCCGCCGTGCGGAACAGGTACTCCCAGCGGTCGCCAAGATACATGCTGGTGAGGAGCGGCAGCGCAAGCTGATTTTCCCCCGGCCCCTCGACCACCGCCACGCGCTCGACGCGGATCACCGCCGTAGCCTCATTACCGCTCTGTACCCCTTCACCCGCCTGGCCCCAGAGCACCCAGTCTTTTCCTTCAATGCGTGCTTTGCCGTCGCGTACTTCGGTGATTTTGCCATGCAGGCGGTTATTACTGCCCATAAACTCGGCCGTAAAAAGCGTTTTCGGCGAACCGTACATCTCCTGCGGTGTACCCTGTTGCTCGATTTTACCGTTGTTGAGCAGCAGGATGCGGTCGGAAATCGACATCGCTTCGTTCTGGTCGTGCGTTACCATCAGCGCAGATAACCCGAGCTTAATGATCAGCTCGCGCAGAAATACGCGGGCCTCTTCGCGCAGTTTGGCGTCGAGGTTGGACAGCGGCTCGTCCAGCAAAATCACCGGCGGGTTATAGACCAGCGCCCGGCCAATCGCCACGCGCTGCTGCTGCCCGCCGGAGAGCTGGTGCGGATGACGTTTACCAAGATGGCCGAGACCCAGCTGGTCCAGTACATCCTGTACGCGCTGCTGGATCTCTTTAGCCGGGACTTTACGCAACTTGAGCGGATAGGCCACGTTTTCAAATACGGTTTTGTGCGGCCACAAGGCGTAGGACTGGAACACCAGCCCCAGGTTACGCTCCTCCGCCGGAACCTCGCTGCGCGGCGTACCGTCATAAACTTTATTTTGGCCAATGACAATCGACCCCTGGGTCGGTTTTTCCAGACCCGCGACGGCGCGCAGCAGGGTGGTTTTGCCGCTGCCGGAAGGGCCCAGCAGGGAGACCACTTCGCCGCGTTTCAGGTTCATGGAGACCCCTTTTAAAACAGGATTGTCGCCGTAGGTTAAGTGCAGATCGTCAACCGCTAATTCAATCATGTAATTTCACTCCGAAACGAAGGGCAATGCCCAGACCTACCACGACCAGCAGGATATTAATGAAAGAGAGCGCCGCCACGATATCAATTGCACCCGCGGCCCACAGGGAAACCAGCATCGAGCCGATGGTTTCCGTGCCGGGGGAGAGCAGGTACACACCGGTTGAATATTCGCGCTCAAAGATCAGGAACATCAGCAGCCATGAGCCGATAAGCCCGTAGCGGGAGAGCGGAATGGTGACATGGCGGGTGATCTGCCCGCGCGTCGCGCCGGTGCTGCGTGCCGCCTCTTCAAGCTCCGGCCCCACCTGCAACAGCGTGGAAGAGATGAGCCTCAGTCCGTAAGCCATCCACACCACGGTATAAGCCAGCCAGACGCTGAAAATGGTGCTGCGCAGCGAGCGCAGCCAGACGATGACGTTTTCGCGCATCCAGTCGGTCCAGACGAATCCGGAAAGCCAGCCGGATTTCAGGGCGTTATCCAGCCACATCGGCAGGAAGAGAAACACCCACAAAAAGGCCAGACCCGCCAGCAATCCCGGCACGGCGCGCGGCACCAGCACGCTGTAATCCAGGAACCGCGTGGTGTTGTCCGGTTTACGGTGCATGGCAATACCAACAAACAGGTAGCACGCGACGGCCAGTGCGCCGCCAATCACGCCAATCGACATCGAGTTGACGATGGCGCGCAGCAGGTTAGGCTGCGCCCAGATGGTGCGGAAGGTACTCAGCGAAAGCTCATCCCACAGCGAAACGCCCACCCCCCAGTTGGAGATGAACGCGCGCAGCACTACGCCGAGCAGGGGAACGCCGATGGTGACAGTCAGCCAGAAGGCGACCACCGCCCCGGCCACCCAGCGCCATTTACCCAGTGGTAACGCGCGAGCCTGAGAGGCTTTCCCTTTCATGGTAACAAAGCGGTTGGCGGTGCGCATCAGGCGACGCTGGAGCATGACCAGCGGGATAGTGATGCAAATCAGCACCACGGCGACCGCCGCCATCAGATGATAGGAAGGCGTTCCGAGCTTGTTCGTCAGCTGGTACAGATAGGTCGCCAGCACCATGTTGCCTTCCGGATCGCCAAGTACCAGCATCAGACCAAACACTTCCAGCCCGAGGAAGAACAGCAGCACGATGGCGTACAGGATGGATGGCCGCACCATCGGCAGGCTGACGGAGGTCATCACCTGCAGTGGAGAGGCGCCCGCGGTGCGCGCGGCTTCTTCCACATCGGAGCCTACGCTACGCAGCGCGGAGGAAATATAGAGATAGGCATGCGGAACATGCGTCAGGCCGGCAATGACCACGATGCTCGACATGTCATAGATGTTCCACGGCACAAAGCCGATCAGCGCCTGTGCCCACAGGGACAGGAAGCCCACCGGACCGGCAGCCACCACATAGCCAAAACCCAGCACCATCGGTGAAACGAAAATCGGGACCAGGATCAGCGGTTCGATCAGGCGTCGGCCTGGCAGATCGGTACGCACCATCAGAAACGCCAGCACGCCACCCAGCGGAATGGCAATGATGACCAGCCCGAACGCGAGAAGAAAGCCGCTTCTCAGGGCCTTGTAGAAATCAGGGTCGGTGAAGATAAAACCAAATGATTCAAGGCTCCACTCTTTTGCCGGGGAAAAGAACGGGGCGGACAGGAAGCTCTGTATCACGATAAACGACAGTGGCGTATAGATAACCAGGGCGGTTATCAACACGACAATACCGCGCGGCAGGCTTTGCCACTTTCTGCGTAATGTATTCATGGGGTATCCCTGGTGTTGCAGCCCGGAAAAATGAACTCAGTCAGATGAACAGACGCGCGACGGCGCACGCCGCCGCGCCAGGACGCTTATTTGGCGGCGGCTGCACGCCACTCTTTGATGTACTCCAGGCGTTTCTTCGGCTGCAGATACTCCAGCAGCGATTCATCAACCGGGATCGGCTTCAGCGCATTGCCGAGGATTTTGGTCAGGCCGTCGATATCGTTTTTGCCTTCGATATCGTTACGAATGGATGGAATGTCCGCCTGATTTGCCAGGATGCTTTGGCCTTTTTCAGACAGCACATAGTCCAGCCACAGTTTTGCCGCATTGCTGTTTTGCGCCTGCTGGCTGATGAACGACACGCGCGACAGCACCAGGGTGTAATCTTTTGGATAGGATATGCAGAGCGACGGGTCGTTCTTCGCACGCGCTTCAGCGTAAGAACCAAGGATATTGAAGCCGATCAGGTTTTCACCGGAGGAGACCCTCTCCATCATGGTGCCGGTAGACGACTGCACCGCTAAGCCACCTTTGGCAACGTCGGCCAGGGTTTTAAAGTAATTTGGATCGGCCTTGTGATCCTGCACTGAGAGCATAAAACCAAGACCTGATTTCTCAATGTCATAGGTGGTGACTTTACTCTTGAATTTATCCGTCTGGCTGGCAATCAGCTTCGCCAGCGCGGCGTGTGAATCCGGCACGTCACCGGCCGGGATCATGCGTTTATTGTAGATAAAGACCACCGGCTCATAGGTGGTGCCGTACGCCTTATCTTTCCAGACCGCCCATTTCGGCAGCTGGCTCTGCTCCGGCGATTTATACTCCATAGCGTAGTCAGCGGCGAGCTTCAGTCCGGTGTCCATGGACGAGCTCCAGACCACATCACCGCTACCGCCACCGGAGGCCTGTTCGCTGATAAAACGGTTGTACAGTTCCGTGCTGTTCATGTCGTTATATTCAACTTTGATGCCTGGATACGTTTTTTCGAAGCCTTCGATCAGCGGCCCGGCGGCTTTGGTGTCGGTGGTGGAGTAGATGACAACTTTGCCCTCTTTCGTGGCGGCATCGACAACCTTTTGATACTCAGCCGGATAGCCCTGCGGCAGGGCAGACAGCGCAGAAGCGGAGAACAGGACGGTAGCGGTAATCAGAGAAATTCGGAATGTGTTCGACATTATAGTTAACCTTTTAGTTACATTTGAGGAACTAATTGTCAACATAGCCTATCGGCCTCCACCCACAATAGGGGGAAGCGGGCGATGATTCCGAAGTGTGATTGTCACCGTCGTTTCAGCAATTAACACCATAGAATCCGCGAACGTTTGCTGGCTAATGTTCGCGGATTACGTTTTATCGGGGGCTTTACGGTATAGCCTTCTGGGATGACCGATATTGCCGTACAGCATTTCGACGCTGATTAACCCACTCTCCACGCAGTATTCAAGATAGCGACGCCCCGTGGTTTTGCTGACCCCGACGTTTTCCACGACCTCCTCCACCGACATTGCGCTGTCGGGACGATCGGCAAACAGCCGTTTGATCCGCTCCAGGGTCTGAGGCTCAATGCCCTTCGTCGACGGCGTGTGCGGGGATTCAGCAGCAGGCAGGTTAAACAGGCGATCCAGCGCATGCTGATCAACGACTTTTACCTGCTGCACGGTGTGGATGAAGCGCATAAAACGCTCCAGCGAGGCGTGCAGGCGCTGGAAAAAGACCGGTTTAATCAGGTAATCAAACGCGCCGCTGCGCATGGCATGGCTGCAGGTCTGCATATCGCTGGCGGCGGTGATGAAGATCACCGAGCACTCATAGCTTTTCAGCAGGGGAGTGTCGATTAACTCCACGCCTTTGCCGTCCGGAAGATAGTTATCCAGCAGAATAAGCCGCGGCTGATGCTGGCGAATCAGGCTGCATGCCTGCTCAATCGACGCGGCGATGCCCACCACGTGCAGATGAAAGTTCTGCTCAATATACTCGCGATGCAGCTCCGCCAGGTGCGGCTCATCCTCAACGATCACAACATCAAGTGCATGGGTCATGCTTTAGCCCATTCGGAATAAATACAGAGAAAATCGTGCCCTGCGGCGTATTGTCGGCAATCTCAATGCTGCCGCCCGCTTTGTTGATATAGCCTGCCACCAGAAACAGGCCGATACCGTGCTCGGTACCCACAATGTCGTTTTCACTGTCCGGCTTGCTGCTGAATCCCTGTCGAAAGATATGCGGCTTCAGCGCATCATCCACCCCGCAGCCCCGGTCGGCCACCTCAATCAGCAGCTCCAGGTTGCGATCGGAAATATAGAGTTCTACCGGCGCGGGGACCGGTGCGGTGAGGGTCGCATCCACGGCGTTATCCAGCAAATTACCAATAATGGACATCAGCTCCGTTTCACTGAGGCGGGACGGCATGCGGGTGAGCTGGCATGCGGGATCAAACTGTAGCTCAACCCCTTTTTCCCGTGCGCTGACATATTTCCCGAGCAGCAGCCCGCATAAGGCCGGAGAGGCAAAATGGGCCGACACGAAGTCCAGCACGCGCTGTGCGCCTTCCGACTGCACCTGGATATAGCGGATCGCTTCGTCATAGTGTTTCATCTGCAACAACCCCACCAGCGTCGCGGTCCAGTTCAGCTGTTCGTGGCGCATAATGCGCAGGTTGTCGGCATAGCGTTTGATCTGGCTGAGCTGGCTGCTGAGGGTATTAATGTCGTTTTTGTCGCGAAAGCTGTATACCCAGCCGCTTTCAACGCCAGGCTCGACCTCAATCGCCACGCGGTTGACGATGACCTCGCGCTGGTTAAGTACCGCAATCTGGTCGTGGCGGCCGCTGCTCACCGAGGCGTAGCGCTGTGTTAAAAACCCCGGCGAGGTTTGCAGAACCTCGTCCAGCGGCTTGCCGATAAGATCTTTTTCACTCCGATGAATATCCAGCATTTCTCGTGCCGCGCGGTTAATTAAAATCAGTTGCTTCTCTTCATTGACGGCAAATACCCCTTCATACATGGCTTCTAACAGCGCCCTTTGCTGCAAAACCAGCTGGGCAATATCTTTCGGCTCAAGTCTGAACATCTGTTTTTTAAGGTTGCGGGTAAACAGCCAGGAGAAAATAAACAGCAGCAGCAGAAGGGCAATCCCGTATAAACCGGCCTGCCAGAGAATGCGGGCGTTAATGTTGGCGATATACGAAGTCAGATAGCCGACCGAGACAATGCCAATCACCTGATGCTGTGCATTGAAGATGGGCGCTTTGCTGCGCAGCGAAACCCCAATCCCGCCCTGACGCACGGAAATAATGGTTTTGCCCTTGAGTACTTCGGCATTATCACCGCCGATCATCGGTAAATTAATGCGCTCCGGGGATTCCGAATGATAAAGATGCTGCTCGTGGGTATCGCCAATCACAATATAGCTGGCGTCACTTTCGGCACGCAGCGGCTGAATTAACCGGGCGATGCCGGGGATATCTCTGGCCGCCACCTTTTCCGCCAGACCCGGCATCAGCGCAATCTCACTGGCCTGAACCCGGGCGCGCTGGCCGAGATCGTGATGGAGCTGCCGGTCAATAAAATGAAACAGGATCGTACCCAGCAGCACTAACAGCAGGCAGGAGAAGCACACCAGCGCTAAAAACAGCTTTACCTGAAAAGAGAGTCTGCGTTTCATTCAACCCGCGCTAGCCTTGGAAAAGGGGATATTTATGGAGCCTGACATGTGCAAATAGTGGACGCAATCCGGTAAGAAAAGAGTTGTGAGCTGGCTTTTCGTTTTCAGCGTGATAGCCATCGGGATCCCGTAAGGCTATGCTTCATTCAGCACGAGAATAATTACAGAGGCAATGTCATGGATAAAGAACTACTGGATGCGGGTTACCGGGCCTATACCGGCGAGAAAATTGACGTGTACTTCAACACCGGGATCTGCAAACACTCAGGTAACTGCGTGCGTGGGAGCGCAAAGCTGTTTAATCTGAAACGTAAACCGTGGATTATTCCTGATGAAGTGGACGTCGAAACGGTTGTACGCGTAATTGATACCTGCCCGAGCGGTGCGCTGAAGTATCGCCAAAAATAAGCGAGGAACCATGGATATTCTGGAAGGCCATAACAAGTTTTACGTGAATGATGCAGACGGAAATCAGGTGGCGGAGATTGTCTTCGTGCCGACCGGCGAGCACCTGAGCATTATTGAGCATACTGATGTCGATCCGAGCCTGAAAGGGCAGGGCGTTGGCAAACAGCTGGTGGCGAAAGTGGTCGAGAAGATGCGCGGTGAGAACCGTAAAATTATTCCGCTGTGTCCGTTTGCGAAACATGAGTTTGATAATACGCGGGAATATGACGATATCCGGGCGTGATTCTCTGTAGGAATGTAGGCCGGGTAAGCGCAGCGCTACCCGGCACAATGTATGGCGGGAACATTAGCCAACAAACATCACCGACACGCACAGCACGCCGACGATCAGCGTCAGCAGGCTGCCAGGGGAGCGGTAAGGCTTCAGAGAAGGGATCAGGTACGTCGACAGCGTCGGCATGATAAACAAAATCATGGCGATAAGCGGGCCGCTGATAGCGTAAATCATCGAAATCGCGTTCGGGTTTATGCAGCAGACCGCGAAGGTAATTAACGACACACCCATAATGGAAATCGCGCGGTTAAAGGCGCGGCTCTTTTTCACACCAACCTGATTGAGCGACGACTTCACGATCTCCGTCGCCCCCTCAATGACCCCAAAATAGGTGCCGAGGAACGATTTCGACATCGCAACAATCGCCACGATTATCCCGGAAATGCCGAGCCATGCGGGAGAAGAGGGCATCATCGACAGTGCTGACAGGATGGTTACCCCTTGCTCTTTGGCGGCCACAATGTAGGACGGCGGAATCGAGAGCAGGCAACTGAAGACAAAGAACAGCACGCTCAGGCAGATAATCAGGTACGCCACCTTCATGATCTTCTTGCATTTATCCATGGCGGCGTCAGCAAACTTCTCGCGACGATCCACGGCAAATGTCGAGATAATCGGGGTATGGCTGAAGGCAAACACCATCACCGGAATGGAAATCCATACCTGATGCAGCGTATGGCGATCAACGGCCATCTGGCTGGTAAGTAGCGAGGGTTGCCAGTTCCCGGTCAGGTAGATCGAGACAAAGAGGAAATAGGCAATCAGCGGGAATACCAGGAAGCCCATCACCTTTATCGTGATATGCCGTCCCATCAGGAAGATCAGATTCAGCACCAGCACCACACCTAAACTGACCAGCACGCGCACGGCGGTATCCACCGTCAGGTGTTTTGCCAGTTGCTCGGTTAACGAGTTGGTGATGGCCACCGCGTAAATCTGCACCACCACAAAGAAGGCGATGAAATAGAGTGTGGTGATCAGATTGCCAATCTTCTTGCCGTAATAGTGCGAGACGGCGCCGGTGATCCCTTCATTGCCTTTTGTTTTTGAAGAGAGAATAAATTGCGCCAGCGCGCGATGCGGCCAGTAGGTTAACGGGTAGGCCACAAGGGCGGTAATAAACAGAACAATAGCGCCTGCAGAGCCCAGCTGAATGGGCAAGAACAGCGTTCCTGCGCCCACGGCCGTGCCATAGAGAGCGAAACTCCAGAGAGTCTCATCTTTTGACCAAATTTTCGACATTAGAGCAACGTTTCAACTATCAAACCATCAGAATGGCGTGCAATTTACCATAGTTATGCTCGTAGAGCGCAGTTGCTTCGTTGGCGTTTGGCCGGAACAGGCGTCCGGCCAGAGAGCATTTAGCCTGCCAGGGCGCGTCGTTGCTGGCGACGCTTAAGGAATTTCTCACGCAGGTTATCGTATGCCCAGTTATAGAACATGGTGTAGGGCAGGAAGAACAGGAAGAAACCTATTTCCAGTGTGAATGCCTGAAGCAAGGTGACGCCCAGCACGGCAGCGACAATCGACACGCCAATCACAATAAATCCACATTCGAACCCCAGGGCGTGCAGCGCACGCACTTTTGCCGTGCGTGTTACCCGCTGGACTGGCCAGAAACGGTCGAAACCGAAGTTATAAATAATGTTCCAGAGCATGGCGGTAGTGGCCAGAATAACGGTCAATCCCCCCATTTCCACTACGGAGCGCTGCATGAGCCACGCGGCCGTAGGGGCGAGGATCGCCGTGGCAATCCCTTCGAAACAGACTGCATGGAAGATCCGCTCCGGCAGTTTACGGTGGAGTGCATCCTGATGTTGCATAGTGTAGACCTCATTAATTCGCCGGTATGGGCGGTGATGCGGCCTATTTTTATCGTTAAAGCTGATATATTAAAGATGGTATCCATCGATAAAGTAGATAGGTTATGCGCTATTCACCTGAAGCCCTTACCGCGTTTGTTGAGGCCGTTGCGGCTGGCTCTTTCTCTGCCGCCGCACGCCGGCTGCGTAAAAGTCAGTCGACGATCAGCACCTCCATTGCCCATCTTGAAGCCGATCTCGGTTTTGAGCTGTTTGACCGCTCGGCGCGTCAGCCGGTGTTAACGGCTCAGGGTGAACAGGTGTTGGGTTATGTGCAGGCCATCCTTGCCGCCAGCACGCGGCTGGATGAACTGGCGGTGTCGCTAACGGCACAAACGGAGGCGCGTCTGACATTTGTCCTTTCCGATACCCTGAACCCGGACGTGCTGGAAGAGATGATGAAGCAGTTTGACGCTCGCTTTCCCCATACGGCGTTCGAATGTCTGATTGGCGAGGAAGAGGATGTGATCGATCTGCTGCAAAAGGCGCGAGCGCAGGTGGGGCTGACGGAAGCGCGGGACAGTTACCCCACCGACATTGGCGTTACCCGCCTGCCGATGCAGACCCGTATGGCAATTTATGTTGCGACCACGCATCCCCTGGCGGGCCAAGCCGAAGTGCAGAGTGACGAGCTGCACGGCTGGCGCGAACTGCGGCTTAGCACCTATCTGGAACGCGAGGCTGAAATTGCGCGAGGACCCGTCTGGTCAGCACCGAATTACCTGTTACTCTTGAGTATGGCAGTGCAGGGATTCGGCTGGTGCGTGTTGCCGTGCGCGCTGGTGGATGAATTTGCCGCCGCGAAATCCCTTGTTCAGCTCAATGTGCCTGGCTGGCCAAGGGCGATCGGCATCGATCTGCTGTGGAATAAACGATCCCCTCCCGGCGTTGCCGGAAGCTGGCTGCGGCAGTATCTGCAGGATGTCCGTTAATCCTTGTGATTAAACTCACTATTTTTAAACAATTAAGATAATTGCCAGTAACAATCCTCTACTATCGTCATGTCATTTAACACAGAGGTCGTGATGAAAGATGTCGTCATAGTGGGTGCGTTGCGTACAGCTATCGGCTGTTTTCAGGGAGCGCTCGCGCGTCACTCGGCGGTTGACCTGGGCAGCGTGGTGGTCAAAGCGCTGGTGGAACGTAGCGGGGTCGCCGCACACGAAATTGATGAGGTGATCCTGGGGCAGGTTCTCACTGCCGGAGCCGGGCAAAACCCTGCGCGCCAGGCGGCCCTGAAAGGCGGTCTGCCCAACACCGTATCCGCCATCACCATCAACGACGTCTGTGGTTCAGGACTCAAAGCGCTTCATCTCGCTACGCAAGCCATTCAATGCGGTGAAGCGGATGTGGTTATTGCTGGCGGACAAGAGAATATGAGCCGTGCGCCGCACGTTCTCACCGACAGTCGTACCGGCGCGCAGTTAGGTAACAGTCAGTTGCTCGACAGCCTGGTGCATGACGGGCTGTGGGATGCGTTCAATGACTATCATATGGGCGTGACGGCGGAAAACCTGGCGCGCGAGTACGGTATCAGCCGTGAATTGCAGGATGCTTACGCGCTCAGTTCCCAGCAAAAGGCGCGTGCTGCGATTGATTCTGGTCGTTTTCGCGACGAGATTGTCCCGGTCAGCACGCAGCGTCAGAACGGCGAGGTGGTTGTCGTGGATACTGACGAACAGCCGCGCACTGACGCCAGTGCTGAAGGCCTGGCAAGACTCAATCCTGCGTTTGAAACCCAGGGCTCGGTCACGGCGGGCAATGCCTCTTCCATTAACGACGGCGCCGCAGCCGTTATGATGATGAGTGAAAGCAAAGCCCTGGAGCTGGATCTCCCTGTCCTGGCCCGTATCAAGGCGTTTGCCAGCGTGGGTGTTGATCCGGCACTGATGGGGATCGCACCCGTCTACGCTACCCGTCGCTGTCTGGATCGCGCAGGGTGGCAACTCTCCGATGTGGATCTGATTGAAGTGAACGAAGCGTTTGCCGCGCAGGCGATCTCGGTCGGCAAAATGCTGGAGTGGGATCCGCTGCGGGTCAACGTAAACGGTGGAGCCATTGCGCTGGGTCACCCTATCGGGGCGTCCGGTTGCCGGATACTGGTTTCACTGGTCCACGAAATGAAAAAACGCAATGCCCGCAAAGGGATAGCAACGCTCTGTATAGGCGGCGGGCAAGGGGTGGCGCTGGCCATCGAACGCTAATCTTTCCTGATTAATGAAACCTCCTCCGGGAGGTTTTTTTTATCCTCCCTTCATTCCCATACCTCTTAACCGTGATCCGGGTGTCATTTTCGTTATAAACAAAATAAAAAATGAAACGTTGTTTTGAATTTAATTGAAAAGCCTATTTTATGCCGATAGTATGTGTTCATCATGAAAACGGAACGTTGTTTCGTTTATTTTCTTCTTTTGGGCATGACCACATCTGGAGGTTACCGTGGACGTCAGACAAAGCATTCACAGTGCGCACGCCAAAACGCTGGACACGCAGGGGCTGCGCAGTGAGTTTTTAGTTGAGCAGGTGTTCGAGGCCGACAAGTACACCATGGTCTACAGCCATATCGACCGCATTATTGTCGGCGGCATTATGCCGGTGGCAAAAACCGTCTCCGTGGGCGGGGAAGTGGGTAAACAGCTGGGCGTGAGCTATTTTCTGGAGCGTCGTGAGCTGGGGGTGATTAATATCGGCGGGCCGGGCACGATTACCGTGGACGGCCAGTGCTTCGAGATTGGTCACCGCGATGCGCTGTACGTCGGTAAAGGGGCGAAAGAGGTGGTCTTTGCCAGCATCGACGGCGGTAAGCCCGCGAAGTTTTACTACAACTGCGCCCCTGCGCATACCTCATATCCGACCAAAAAAGTGACGCCTGAGGACGCAGCGCCCGTAACGCTGGGCGATAACCTCACCAGTAACCGTCGCACCATCAATAAATATTTCGTTCCGGATGTGCTGGAAACCTGCCAGCTCAGCATGGGGCTGACTGAACTGGCTCCGGGCAACCTGTGGAATACCATGCCGTGCCATACCCATGAACGCCGCATGGAAGTCTACTTCTACTTCAACATGGACGACGATGCCTGCGTGTTCCACATGATGGGGCAGCCGCAGGAGACGCGCCATATCGTCATGCATAACGAGCAGGCGGTGATTTCACCAAGCTGGTCTATTCACTCTGGCGTAGGGACCAAAGCCTATACCTTCATCTGGGGTATGGTCGGCGAAAACCAGGTCTTCGATGACATGGACCACGTTGCTGTTAAGGATCTGCGCTAGTCGCGGGCAGTTAAGTATCTATCTGCCTGTTGGTGACAGGCGCTGAAGAGTAAGGAACTAACATGATTCTGGATGCATTTTCTCTGCAGGGCAAAGTGGCGGTGGTTTCCGGTTGCGACACCGGCCTGGGTCAGGGGATGGCGTTAGGTCTGGCGGAAGCGGGTTGTGACATCGTCGGGATTAATATCGTTGAACCCACAGAAACGATTGAGCGCGTGACTGCGCTGGGGCGTCGTTTTCTTAGCCTGACCGCCGACCTGCGTAAAATTGACGGCATTCCGCAACTGCTTGAGCGCGCGGTGGCGGAATGGGGCCATATTGATATTCTGGTCAACAACGCGGGTCTGATCCGTCGTGAAGACGCGATTAATTTCAGCGAGACTGACTGGGACGACGTCATGAACCTGAATATTAAGAGCGTATTCTTTATGTCTCAGGCGGCGGCAAAGCACTTCATCGCGCAGGGAAAAGGCGGCAAGATCATTAACATCGCCTCGATGCTCTCCTTCCAGGGCGGCATCCGCGTGCCGTCTTATACGGCGTCAAAAAGCGCGGTGATGGGCGTGACCCGTCTGCTGGCGAACGAGTGGGCGCAGCACAATATCAACGTCAACGCGATTGCCCCGGGCTACATGGCCACCAATAACACCCAGCAGCTGCGGGCGGACGAAGAACGCAGTGCGGCCATTCTGGAGCGTATCCCGGCCGGGCGCTGGGGTCTGCCGAGTGACCTGATGGGGCCGGTTGTGTTTCTGGCCTCCTCAGCCTCGGACTACATCAATGGTTATACCATTGCGGTGGATGGCGGCTGGCTGGCACGATAACGTCGCTTCTGACAAAACCTCTGCGCTTCAGCGGAGGTTTTTTTTGCTTAAAAATTGTCAAAATCCATATCGATAAACACGAAAAATCCATACCGAAAAATGATAAATGACCGCTATCACACTTTTATTCCTTAAAAATTAACGGATTAGTAAAATATTGTGATTATTCAGGATTAGTTGAAATTGTAATGTCCATCACAGATCGCTATGCCATAGCGAAATCATCCATATCTTCGCGAATTCCAGCCTGACACTTTTCCGCGCTTTCTCGTAATTTCACTTAACAAATTTTGCTGTTGAGGCAGGAAAAATATGACATCTATCAATGACTCTACCCTGATGCCCGCTGCGCTGCGCGATACCCGACGCATGAACCAGTTTGTCTCCATTGCGGCTGCTGTAGCAGGTTTGCTGTTTGGCCTGGATATCGGCGTCATCGCCGGGGCGCTGCCGTTCATTACCGATCATTTTACGTTGAGTAATCGCCTGCAGGAGTGGGTGGTGAGCAGCATGATGCTTGGTGCGGCTATCGGTGCGCTGTTTAACGGCTGGCTTTCGTTCCGCCTCGGGCGTAAATACAGCCTGATGGCCGGCGCCGTCCTGTTTGTTGCGGGGTCGATTGGCTCTGCATTTGCGACCAACGTAGAGGTGCTGCTGCTTTCCCGCGTGCTGCTCGGCGTGGCAGTGGGGATCGCCTCCTACACGGCACCGCTTTATCTCTCTGAGATGGCAAGTGAGAATGTGCGCGGCAAGATGATCAGTATGTATCAGCTGATGGTGACGCTGGGCATCGTGCTGGCGTTCCTGTCCGATACGTACTTCAGCTACAGCGGCAACTGGCGCGCCATGCTCGGCGTGCTGGCGCTGCCTGCGGTGGTGCTGATTGTACTAGTGATCTTCCTGCCCAATAGCCCGCGCTGGCTGGCGCAAAAAGGGCGTCACGTCGAGGCGGAAGAGGTGCTGCGGATGCTGCGCGATACTTCTGAAAAAGCGCGTGAAGAGCTGAACGAAATCCGCGAAAGCCTGAAGCTGAAACAGGGGGGCTGGGCGCTGTTTAAGATCAACCGCAACGTGCGCCGCGCGGTGTTCCTCGGCATGTTGCTGCAGGCGATGCAGCAGTTCACCGGGATGAACATCATCATGTACTACGCGCCACGCATCTTCAAAATGGCCGGTTTTACCACCACTGAGCAGCAGATGATTGCCACGCTGGTGGTGGGGCTCACCTTTATGTTCGCCACCTTTATTGCGGTATTCACCGTCGATAAAGCCGGGCGTAAACCGGCGCTGAAAATTGGCTTTAGCGTGATGGCTCTCGGTACGCTGATCCTAGGCTACTGCCTGATGCAGTTTGATAACGGCACGGCCTCAAGCGGTCTTTCCTGGCTTTCTGTCGGGATGACCATGATGTGTATTGCCGGTTACGCGATGAGCGCCGCACCAGTGGTGTGGATCCTGTGCTCCGAAATTCAGCCGCTCAAATGCCGTGACTTTGGGATCACCTGTTCCACCACCACCAACTGGGTGTCGAACATGATCATTGGTGCGACCTTCCTGACGCTGCTGGATGCCATTGGCGCTGCGGGAACCTTCTGGCTCTACACGGTGCTGAACGTGGCGTTTATTGGCGTGACCTTCTGGCTGATTCCGGAAACCAAAGGTGTGACGCTGGAACATATTGAACGCAAACTGATGGCCGGGGAAAAACTGCGTAATATCGGCGTGTAATGTGAATACCGGGGGCCCTACGTTTACTGGGCCTGCGTGGGCAAAATGTACGCCGGGTAAGCGCTAGCGCCACCCGGCTTTTTTCTAGATCGATGTTTAACAAGAGCCATGTTGTAAATAACTACCAACTTTGATAGCAAGCGCACACATAGCCGATTCTTGCGTTCAGATTATTCTCATTTCCTAGTATTATCTGAAAACTGAACTCACCAGGCAGAACTTTACTGCAATCGCAATAGAAGAACGGCTATGTCAGCAATGGATTTCAAAAAAAATACGGATCTCGATTTTCCTTCATATGCTACCCCCGCAATCTCTCCAAAAGAGATCGACCTTCTGGGTCTGTTAGATGTTCTGCTGGCCGCGAAAAAACGCATCGTCACCATCGTCTTTATCTTTGCGCTGGCAGGCCTGGCTATTGCGTTTCTGTTGCCGCAAAAATGGACCAGTAAAGCGGTGATCACCCCGGCAGAGCAGACGCAGTGGAACCCGCTGCGCCAGATGATGGTTGCGCTGCAGGTTCTTGACGTGAAGGCGCAGGTGACACGTTCGGAAATCTTTGACCTGTTTATCAAAAAATTCCAGTCGCAGTCATTGCTCAAAGAGTATTTGACCTCTTCCCCTTACGTCATGTCACAGCTTGAAGAGGTTGAGGTTGACGCGCTTGAACTGCACCGTGCGGTCGTCAATATTGCGGAAAGAATGAAAGCGGTGAATGACGCACAGGTAAAAGATGCGGATAAAGTGCCTTATGTCTCCTGGACTCTGAGCTTCACGGCACCGAAAGCCAGTGATGCGCAAACCGTACTGGAGGGGTATATCAATTATATCGCGGCGGTTGTTGAAAAAGAGACGGTGCAAAATATCCGTAACCAGATCGCCCTCAGGACGAATGAGGTAGAGCAGCAGCTTAAGCTCGACCGTGTGCGTCTGACCAATATTCACAATACTAACCTGCAGCGGCTGAATTATTCGCTGGAAGTGGCAAATGCTGCGGGCATTAAGAAGCCAGTCTACAGCAGCGGGCAGGCGGTAAAAGATGACCCGGATTACTCCGTTGCGCTCGGTGCTGACGGAATCGCGCAAAAGCTGCAGATTGAAAAAAATCTCAAAGATGTGACGGAGCTGAACGCGGACTTCCAGAACCGGGAATACTATCTGGCGCAGCTGAAAAATCTCTCCTTTGCAGACGTTAAGCTTGAACCCTTCAGGTATCAGCTTTCTCCGTCTTTGCCGGTGAAAAAAGACGGTCCGGGCAAACCTCTGATTGTAATTCTGGCGGCACTCCTGGGCGGGCTCTTTGCCTGCGGTAGCGTGTTGCTGCGTGAAGCGATGCTCTCCCGTCATCCGCTGTCAGAGCCGTTGACACAATAAACGCAGGGTTTAAAAAGGCGCTGAATACAGCGCCTTTTTTTATGGGCGTCGGTTGTGTTAAAAGAGATACCAGAGATAAGGAGAGATAATGAAAACGATCGGCCTGATAGGTGGGATGAGCTGGGAATCGACAATCCCTTATTACCGCCTGATTAACGAAGGGGTAAAGCAGCGTCTGGGCGGACTGCATTCTGCGAGTCTGCTGCTGCACAGCGTTGATTTCCATGAAATTGAAGCCTGTCAGTCGAGCGGAGAGTGGGATAAAGCCGGTGAAATACTGGCGGATGCCGCGCTGGGGCTGGAGCGTGCGGGGGCGCAGGGCATTCTGCTGTGTACCAATACGATGCACAAAGTTGCATCGCACATTGAAGCACGCTGTTCGCTGCCATTCCTGCACATCGCCGATGCCACAGGACGTGCGATTCGCTCGTCGGGGATGTCGCGCGTGGCATTGCTCGGCACGCGCTACACCATGGAGCAGGATTTCTATCGCGGGCGTGTGCACAGCGAGTTCGGCATCGAAAGCCTGATACCGGATGAGAAAGACCGGGCACGCCTCAATCAGATTATCTTCGAAGAACTGTGCCTGGGTACCTTCAGCGAGCCTTCCCGGGCGTATTACGTCAGCGTGATTGAAAAGCTGGCGCAGCAGGGGGCTGAAGGGGTGATCTTCGGCTGCACGGAGATCGGCCTGCTGGTGCCTGCAGAGCGAAGCCCGGTCCCGGTCTTTGATACCGCCGCCATTCACGCTGCCGATGCCGTGGAGTTTATGCTCTCATAATGGGTTTTGCCGTTCAGGTAAGCGAAGCGCCACCTGGCGGGCGTGCTCCATTAAGTGTTCGGTGAATGCGTCCACCAGCGCGGAGGCCGGACGGTGTAGCGGGCGGATCAGGCTCACGGTGAACGGAACGGATAGGCTAAACGGGCGAATCACGATATCGCTCCCGGCGTAATCCAGCGCCGTGAGCGGGTTAACGACCGCGACGCCGACGCCCGCCCGCACCATTGCACATATTGACGCCGCGCTGTGCGTTTCCACTACCATCCGCCGTTTCACCTGATGCTCAGCAAAAAGCGTATCCAGCAGCTGCCGGTAGCTGTCGGTTTGCGACAGGCTAATGTAGTTCTCCCCGTGGAAATCCTCTGGTGCAATCACTGTCTTACCGGCGAGCCGGTGCCCGGCGGGCAAAACGCACACTTCATCTAAAGAAAGTAACTCCGTGCGTGCCGTTCCCGCAGGCGTGGAGAGCGTTTCGGTCAGGCCCAAATCATGACGCTGTGCTGAAAGCCACTCTTCAAGCAGGGGGGACTCCTGCGGCACGATGGTGAGATTGACCTCCGGATAGCGGGCCAGAAAAGGCTGAAGCAGGGTCGGTAAAAAAGACTGAGAGAAAACCGGAAGACAGACAATCGACAGCTCGCCCTGACGAAACTCGCGCAGACTTTCCGCCGCACTGACAATTCTGTCCAGCCCGTACCAGGAGCGCTGGACTTCCTCAAACAGGCGCAACCCCTGCACCGTCGGGTGAAGTCTGCCCCGGGTGCGCTCGAACAGTTTCAGTTCCAGTACCTTTTCGAAGCGCGCCAGCTCGCGGCTGACCGTCGGCTGCGACGTATGCAGCATCTGCGCGGCTTCGGTGAGATTGCCGGTGGTCATCACAGCGTGAAAAATCTCTATATGGCGTAAATTCACAGCGGGCATAGGGCACCTGAAAGCAGAGAACTGTCCATATCATTTTTGCATAGACTCACGATAAAACGATATTTTTTATTCTCCTTCCGCTGTGGCGTAATCATGAAAAATGAATTTATCCGGAGAAGACCATGCCACGCCCGCTCAATCAAACTGATACCGATTTAAATGCCGAAAATCTGCTGCGCCTGCCCGCCGAGTTTGGTTGCCCGGTATGGGTCTACGACGCGCAGATCGTTCGCGAGAAGATCGCGGCCCTGCATCAGTTTGACGTGGTGCGTTTTGCCCAGAAGGCCTGCTCCAATATTCACATCCTGCGCCTGATGCGTGAGCAGGGGGTCAAGGTTGACTCTGTCTCGCTGGGTGAAATCGAACGTGCGCTGGCGGCCGGATTTGATCCGAAAACCGATCCAGACGCGATTGTCTTTACTGCGGATCTGATTGACGACGCCACGCTGGCGCGCGTGCATGAACTGCAGGTGCCGGTAAATGCCGGTTCGGTGGATATGCTGGAGCAGCTGGGTCAGGTTTCACCAGGTCATCGCGTCTGGCTGCGTGTGAATCCGGGTTTCGGTCACGGTCATAGCCAAAAAACGAACACCGGCGGCGAAAACAGCAAGCACGGCATCTGGTATGCCGACATGCCAGCCGCGCTTGACGTGTTGCAGCGTTACAACCTGAAGCTGGTGGGTATTCACATGCACATTGGCTCTGGCGTGGATTACGGCCATCTGGAGCAGGTTTGCGGAGCGATGGTGCGCCAGGTTGTCGATTTTGGCCAGGATCTTGAGGCGATCTCCGCCGGGGGCGGGCTTTCCATTCCTTACCGCGAAGGAGAGGAGGCGATCGACACCGATCACTATTACGGCCTGTGGAGCGCCGCGCGTGACCAAATCGCCGCCCATCTCGGTCATGCCGTGAAGCTGGAAATTGAGCCGGGTCGTTTCCTGGTGGCCGAAGCCGGTGTGCTGGTGGCGCAGGTACGCAGCGTCAAAGAGATGGGCTCCCGCCACTTCGTATTGATTGACGCGGGCTTTAACGACCTGATGCGTCCATCGATGTACGGCAGCTATCATCACATTACCGCGCTGGCCGCTGATGGCCGCGATTTAACGCATGCGCCGCGCCGCGAGACGGTTGTCGCAGGCCCGCTGTGTGAATCGGGGGACGTCTTCACTCAGCAGGAAGGTGGAAAAGTGGAAACCCGCGCGCTGCCAGAGGTGAAGCCGGGCGATTACCTGGTGCTGCACGACACCGGGGCGTACGGGGCGTCGATGTCCTCGAACTACAACAGCCGCCCGCTGCTGCCGGAAGTACTGTTTGATAACGGCAAAGCGCAGTTGATCCGTCGTCGTCAGACCATTCAGGAACTGCTGGCTTTAGAACTCATCTGAGTAAAGTACGGCCCGGTAGTGACCGAATCGCGTAATACCAGCGTGCCGGTAAACGGCGGGATCGCATCGACCGGCTGGTTTTTTGCCAGCCGGATCGCCTGATCGATGGCCGTAATAATCATGTTATCTATTGGCAGATAAACCGATGAAAGCGCAGGCTCCAGCCACTTCGCGCTTGGGGCATCGTCAAAACCGAACAGGGAGATATCCTGCGGGATCTTGAGTCCTGCCTGGTGCAACGCTTTGGACGCACCCAGTGCCATATCATCGTTACAGGCAAACAGGGCGCTAAACGGCACGCCGTCGGCAATCAGCTCCTTGCACAGCTCATAGCCTCTCGTCATTCCGGCATCACCGTACTTAATTCGACGCTCGTCCAGGCGAATACCGTGCTTTTCCAGCGCTTTGCGATAGCCCATCAGCCGCGCTTTACCCGTGGGCGTGTGGATAGGGACGGTAATACAGGCGATCTCCCGATGGCCCTGATTGATCAGGTAATCCACCGCCTTAAATGCGGCATCCTGCTGTTCGAAGAACACGCAGCGATCCGGAGCCTGACTGACTTCACGGTTGATGACCACCAGCGGCGTTTGCACGGTATTCATCAGTTTGATGATCGCCTTTTCGCTCATATAGCGCGTGTAAAGCACAATGGCATCACACTGACGATCGGCCAGCATTTGCACTGCCTGTTCTTCCTGTTCCGGCGCGTCGTGACCGTCGGTGACGATCAACTGTTTGCCGTGGGTTTCGGTCTGCCGCGACGCCTGCTGCAGAAGGCGCCCAAAATAAAAGCCGTCGAAGGTGGAGACGACCAGACCAATGCTGTTGCTGGTCTGGTTAGCCAGTGAGCGCGCGAGAAAGTTGGGGCGGTAGCCCAGCTCTTCCATCGCAGCAAAGACCTGCTGACGCGTACTCTCTTTAACCTGACCCGTGCCGTTCAGCACGCGCGAGACGGTAGCCTTCGACACGCCCGCACGCAGTGAGACATCCAGCATTGTTGCCATTCTACATTCCTGCTTCCACGTAATGCCCTGCAGTTTAACACAGACCTGACGGCGTATAAGCGATGCGGGAAGGGCAAAACTTCTGCCACGATCACGCTTTTTGGTAACGATTCGCCTGGCCCCTCAGAAGTAAAACGTAATAGTCTGACTCTGGTAAAATAATCGACAAACCGGGCTGGAGGCGTCAGGCTAGCCCATTAATAAGAACACCCAGGTGAAACGTGAAAAAGAGTGTCATCCTCCCGCTTTATGAAGCCCCGCAGTATGCGGAGCAGGTTACCGACTGGATATGGCAGGCGTTTGGCGAGGGGCTCCCACGGGCATTTTTCCACAGCATCGTTGAGCACAGCCAGGCGCCGGGGGCACTGCCGTTGACGTTTATCGCTTTAGAAGACCAACAGCTTCTCGGCACGGTGGGCCTCTGGCGCTGCGATTTGATTACCCGACAGGATCTCTGTCCGTGGCTGGCGGCGCTCTACGTTGATGAGGCGGCGCGCGGTAAGGGACTGGCAGGTAAGTTACAGCAACACGTTATCGCCTTTGCCGCACAGGCCGGATACGACGAACTCCATCTCTGGTCTGCCTGCCGTGACTTCTATGAACGTTACGGCTGGCAGTACATTGGCGATGGGCTGGAGTATCCCGATAAAACGGTACATCTGTACCGTTATTCGCTTTGCGCTTCAGCAGGCGACGCAACGGAGTGACGGCGCACTAAGGTTGGGCTGAAGAGATGGGTAATTTCCGGTGGCTGGCGTTGCTCGGCCAGCGCTAACGCCAGCTCGGCAGCCTGTGTGGCCATCGTGATGATAGGGTAACGCACGGTGGTCAGGCGCGGGCGCACATAGCGAGAGACCAGCACATCATCAAAGCCAATCAGCGAGATTTCTGCCGGGACCTCAATTCCGTTATCATTCAATACCCCCATTGCGCCAGCGGCCATCGAGTCGTTATAGCTTGCCACTGCCGTGAAGTTCCGTCCGCGGCCCAGCAGTTCCGTCATAGCCTGTTCGCCACCGCTCTCATCCGGTTCACCATAGGCCACCAGACGGTCATTACAGGGTAGACCGTTTTCGCGCAGGGCATCGTAGTAGCCCTGAAGACGATCTTCTGCGTCAGAAATAGGGTGGTTGGAACAGAGATAGCCAATCCGCGTATGTCCCTGTTGAATCAGATGACGGGTCGCAAGCCAGGCGCCGTAGCGGTCGTCGAGAGCCACGCAGCGTTTTTCAAATCCAGGAATAATGCGGTTGATGATGACCATGCCGGGCATCTGCTTCATCAGGTGAATCAGTTCGGCATCCGGGATCATTTTGGCGTGAACCACCAGAGCTGCGCAGCGGTGGCGGATCAACTGTTCGATCGCCTGGCGCTCTTTTTGCTCATTATGATAGCCATTGCCGATCAGTAAAAAGTTACCCGTCTGATAAGAGACCTGTTCAACCGCCTTCACCATGGCGCCGAAAAAGGGGTCGGATACATCACCCACCACCAGACCAATGGTTTCAGTGGACTGCTGGGCGAGCGCGCGAGCATTGGCGTTGGGGTGGTAGTTCAGGGTTTCCATGGCGCTTTGTACCGCCTGGCGTGATGCGTCGCTGGCTTTGGGGGAATCATTAATCACGCGGGAGACGGTGGCAACCGAAACACCGGCCAGACGAGCCACATCCTTTATTGTCGCCATTTATAACCTTCTTATTAGGGGTAAGCGTTTACACACCAAATAGTGTTGCGGAAAAGTGGCGTGCATTCAAGGGGCACCGATTACCCTCACTACAAACGTGACGCAGAACACCCCTGATCGTGTAATCGTTACACGCGCAGTCATGTCTGAAGACGGTGAATCTGAACCTTTGGTTACACTTTGCCTCAGGCTGTTGCGATTGTCCGGTGGCGATGACGTTAAAGAGGTTGATAGAGTCGAGATCCCAGAGGTATTGATAGGTGGAATCAACTCCGGTTGATTAACACGACTTACACCAGCCTGCGTTTTTACGCAGGTTTTTTTTTGCCTGATAGTTCAACCTGTAACAGCAAAAGAGAATATTCACACCTGGTTGCACTTCGGCTCATTCCCTTGCGTTTTCCTGCTGGCGAAGCGCAGGGGCAACGGCCACAATCAAGATCCCAGAGGTATTGATTGGTGAGAATTCTTAGTACGTTTTCGTACTCATCTCTTGCACCAACCTGCGCGGATGCGCAGGTTTTTTTTTGCCCCCACTTTTGCTGTCGCTCCCATACCACTTCTCGTGTAATCTGCCACCATTTACTGTCAACCCTCCACACTGTCTGGCAAAGGGAGTTGAGATGCTATTTGGGTTCTTCCGTACACTTTTCCGTATTCTTTTTCGCATCCGCGTCACTGGCGATGCCCAGGCGCTTCGCGGCGAACGCGTTCTCATCACACCAAATCATGTTTCCTTTATCGATGGCATCCTGCTGGCGCTGTTTTTGCCCGTGCGTCCGGTGTTTGCGGTGTATACCTCCATCAGCCAGCAGTGGTATATGCGCTGGCTCACGCCGCTGATTGACTTCGTGCCGCTCGACCCCACCAAACCGATGATGATTAAACATCTGGTACGTCTGGTTGAGCAGGGGCGTCCGGTGGTCATTTTCCCGGAAGGGCGCATTTCAGTGACCGGCTCGCTAATGAAAATCTATGACGGCGCGGGATTTGTCGCGGCGAAGTCAAAAGCGACCGTGGTGCCACTGCGTATCGAAGGCGCAGAGCTGAGCCACTTCAGCCGCCTGAAAGGGCTGGTGAAGCAGCGTCTGTTCCCAAAAATTACCCTGCATATTCTGCCGCCAACGTCGTTACCGATGCCCGATGCACCGCGTGCCCGCGATCGCCGTAAAATTGCCGGAGAAATGCTGCACCAGATTATGATGGAAGCGCGAATGGCCGTTCGTCCGCGCGAAACGCTGTATGAATCTCTGCTTTCGGCACAGTATCGCTATGGTGCCAGGAAAAACTGTATTGAAGACATCAATTTCACGCCTGACACATATCGCAAACTGCTGACCAAGACCCTGTTTGTGGGCCGCATTCTTGAAAAATACAGTAAGAAGGGTGAAAAGATTGGCCTGATGCTGCCTAACGCGGGCATCAGCGCAGCGGTGATTTTTGGTGCGGTGTCCCGCGGCCGTATTCCGGCAATGATGAACTACACGGCGGGTGTAAAAGGGCTGACCAGTGCCATCACTGCGGCCCAAATCAACACCGTTTTTACCTCTCGCCAGTTCCTGGATAAAGGCAAGCTGTGGCATCTGCCGGAGCAGCTGACTCAGGTTCGCTGGGTCTTCCTGGAAGATCTGAAGGCGGACGTGACGACGGGCGACAAGCTGTGGATTTTCGCTCACCTGCTGATGCCCCATCTGGCACAGGTTAAACAGCAGCCGGAAGATGACGCGATTATCCTCTTTACCTCCGGTTCGGAAGGCAACCCGAAAGGCGTCGTCCACAGCCACAAGAGTATTCTCGCGAACGTTGAACAGATCAAAAGCATTGCTGACTTTACCGCCAGTGACCGTTTTATGTCTGCGCTGCCGCTGTTCCACTCCTTTGGTCTGACGGTGGGGCTGTTTACGCCGCTGCTGACCGGCGCAGAAGTGTTCCTCTATCCCAGCCCGCTGCATTACCGCATTGTGCCGGAGCTGGTGTATGACCGTAACTGCACCGTCCTGTTTGGGACCTCAACCTTCCTGGGTAACTATGCGCGTTTCGCTAATCCATATGATTTCTATCGTGTGCGTTATGTGGTGGCGGGGGCGGAAAAACTGCAGGAGAGCACGCGTCAGATCTGGCAGGACAAGTTTGGCCTGCGCATTCTTGAAGGCTATGGCGTTACGGAGTGCGCACCCGTCGTCTCCATCAACGTGCCGATGGCGGCGAAGCCGGGTACGGTTGGCCGAATTCTGCCGGGAATGGATGCGCGTCTGCTGGCGGTACCGGGCATTGAGGACGGTGGCCGCCTGCAGCTGAAAGGACCAAACGTGATGAATGGTTACCTGCGCGTGGAAAACCCGGGCGTGCTGGAAGCGCCAACGGCGGAAAACGTGAACGGTGAGGTTGAAACCGGCTGGTACGACACCGGTGATATCGTTCGCTTCGACGAGCAGGGCTTTGTGCAGATTCAGGGGCGTGCAAAACGCTTCGCCAAAATCGCCGGTGAAATGGTCTCTCTGGAGATGGTTGAACAGCTGGCGACGGCGGTGTCCGCGGATAAGATGCACGCGACGGTGGTGAAGAGTGATGCCAGCAAAGGCGAGGCGCTGGTCCTGTTTACCACCGACAGTGAGCTGAAGCGCGACAGGTTACTTAGCCATGCGCGTGAGCATGGCATTCCCGAGCTGGCGGTACCGCGCGATATTCGTTACCTGAAACACCTTCCGGTATTGGGTAGCGGTAAGCCTGACTTTGTGACCCTGAAAGGCATGGTTGAAGAGGCGGAACAGCAAAATGCGTGAGTCAGTGCACACTAACACATCGCTTAGGTCAAAAGGCATGATGGCAGTGATTGCTGCGCAGTTTCTCTCTGCGTTCGGCGATAACGCGCTGTTGTTTGCCACCCTGGCGCTGCTGAAGGCCGAGTTTTACCCTGACTGGAGCCAGCCGATCCTGCAGATGGTGTTTGTGGGCGCTTACATTATCTTCGCGCCGTTTGTGGGGCAGGTGGCGGACAGTTTCCCGAAAGGCCGGGTGATGATGTTTGCTAACGGTCTGAAGCTGCTGGGGGCTGCCAGCATTTGCTTTGGTTTCAATCCGTTTATTGGCTACACGCTGGTGGGCATTGGTGCTGCCGCCTACTCACCGGCGAAATATGGCATCCTCGGAGAGCTGACCACGGGTGATAAGCTGGTGAAAGCCAACGGCCTGATGGAGTCGTCTACTATCGCCGCTATCCTGCTCGGCTCCGTCGCGGGCGGTGTACTGGCCGACTGGCATGTCCTGGCGGCGCTGGGCGTTTGTGCGGTGGTGTATGGCGGTGCGGTCGTGGCTAACCTGTTCATTCCAAAGCTGCCGGTAGCCCGTCCGGGACAATCCTGGCGCTTCAAACCGATGACCGGCAGTTTCTTTAATGCCTGCCGCGTGCTCTGGCGTAACGGTGAAACACGTTTCTCTCTGATGGGCACTAGTATGTTCTGGGGCGCAGGCGTCACGCTGCGCTTCCTGCTGGTGCTGTGGGTGCCGGTGGCGCTGGGCATTACCGACAATGCGACGCCGACCTATCTTAACGCGATGGTGGCGATCGGCATTGTTGTTGGCGCGGGCGCGGCGGCGAAGCTGGTGACGCTCGAAACGGTGGCACGCTGCATGCCTGCGGGGATCCTCATTGGCGTCGCGGTGCTCCTTTTCTCGCTACAGCATGCGTTATTGCCTGCTTATGCTCTACTGATCCTGATTGGTATTCTGGGTGGTTTCTTCGTGGTACCGCTCAACGCGTTACTGCAGGAGCGCGGCAAGCAGACTGTTGGGGCGGGAAATGCCATTGCGGTGCAAAATCTGGGTGAAAACCTGGCGATGCTGTTAATGCTGGGGCTCTACTCGCTGGCGGTGAAAGTCGGTGTGCCAGTGGTGGGAATTGGCGTCGGGTTTGGTGCGCTGTTTGCGCTGGCGATTGCCGCATTATGGCTTTGGCAGCGTCGCCGTTGATTTATGCGGTCTGATGCCCTCACCCCGGCCCTCTCCCACGGGAGAGGGTGCGAACACTAAAAACGGCAACGTGCGTTGCCGTTTTGCATTTATTACGGTGCAGGATACGTATAAACCTGATGCACCGCTTCAATCTCCGCTAATACCTCTTCACTCAGGTCCAGATGGAAACTCTCAATATTGGTTTTCAGCTGTTCCAGAGAGGTAGCCCCCAGCAGAGTACTGGCCACAAACGGCTGACGGCGCACGAAGGCCAGCGCCATCTGTGCGGGGTCAAGACCGTGACGCTTTGCGATATCCACATAGGCCGCAACGGCTTTCTGTGTCTGCTCGCCGCTGTAGCGGGTAAAGCGGCTAAAGAGGGTATTACGCGCCCCAGCCGGTTTTGCGCCGTTCAGGTATTTCCCCGTCAGCGTGCCAAAACCGAGGCAGGAATAGGCGAGCAGTTCCACCTCTTCATATTGTGTCACTTCCGCCAGGCCAACTTCGTAGCTGCGGTTAAGCATGCTGTAGGGGTTTTGAATGGTGACGATGCGCGGCAGATCGTGTTTATCCGCCAGGTGCAGATAGCGCATCACGCCAAAGGCCGTTTCGTTAGACACGCCAATGTAGCGGATTTTCCCCGCGCGCTGGCATTCGGTCAGCGCTTCCAGCGTTTCCAGCAGCGTAACGGCGGGAGCGCTCTCATTCCAGCTGTAGCCAAGCTTACCGAAACAGTTGGTTGGACGCTGTGGCCAGTGGACCTGGTACAGATCAAGATAGTCGGTTTGCAGGCGCTTCAGGCTGGCATCCAGCGCGGTGCGGATATTTTTGCGATCGAGGATTTGGTTTGGGCGGATCCCGGCATCGTTATTGCGCGAGGGGCCGCTGACTTTCGAGGCGATAACCAGCTTTTCACGGTTGCCGCGTTTTGCCAGCCAGTTACCGACGTAGGTTTCGGTAAGTCCCTGGGTTTCAGGGCGTGGCGGCACAGGGTACATCTCTGCGACATCAATCAGGTTAATGCCCTGGCTGACGGCATAATCGAGTTGTGCATGGGCATCGGCTTCGCTGTTTTGTTCACCAAATGTCATCGTGCCCAACCCCAGTTGACTTATCTCCAGAGCGCTGTGGGGGATACGGTGATAATGCATAGCCGGCTTCCTTCAATAGACATGTAGACCGCGTCAGGAACCTCCCGACAAAGGAATATAAACATGGCAGAGGGGAAGCAAAAGGGGAAGAAAAAAATCAAAAAGGCCAGTACGCTACTGACCTCTGACTGTTATCGCTCAATAATTTGCGAAACTTCGTCGCGATTGATCTGCATTTTATTGCCTGCCTGGTCGTGGTAGCTGACCAGACCGGTATCGTCGTCGACTTCGGGTTTGCCGTCGGTCAGGATCATCCGGCCATCTTTTGTCGCCATAACGTAATCGCTGCTACAGCCCGATACAGCAAACGCCAACCCGACTGCTGAAATTAACACCGCCCATTTTTTCATCGTTATCGTCCTCATCTGGCTCGTATCAAATCATAGTGTAGTATTAACCCGTTATGAAAACAGGGAGAAGCAGTAAAATCTTAAAAACCAGGCGATTATGTTTGTTAGCTCGCAAAATAAGTAAAAAACTATGTTTTTAGTAAGAAATGACGAGCAAGCAGTGCGCCGGTGAAATTCTTTTTGAGATAAAAACCGCGCGGCAACGTCAGTATCGGCTCGCCCATTGCGCCGATCGCCTCGGTCAGCGCTTTGCTGTTAGCCGCCTTTGGGCGCAGCTGTAACACTTCTCCGTGTCGGGCGGTGATGCGCTCCACCTGCCCGAGCACGATCATGTCCATCAGCTCTTCCCAGTCCAGACGCAGCTGATGCTCTTCCTCTTCATCCGGGCTCCAGAGCAGCGGCGCGCCAACGCGACGCTCAGCCAGTGGGATCTGACGTTCACCTTCAACCGGAACCCACAGCACGCGCTTCAGCTTATGGCGCACGTGGCTGGTCTCCCACGTCACGCCGGTATTACCGGTCAAAGGCGCAACGCAGACAAACGTGGTCTCCAGAGGCTTGCCCTGGCTGTCGATGGGAATGGTTTTTAACTCTACGCCAAGGGCGGCAAAATCTTGCTCTGGTTTGCTCCCGGCGCTGGCACCCAGCCACAGTTCCAGCAGCATGCCGATCCAGCCTTTATCTCGTTTCAGATCCTTCGGGATCGGAAGCCCTGCCATCGCCGCCAGTTCGCCCAGCGAGAAACCCGCCAGACGCTGAGCCTGCTGCAGCAACTGACGCTCGCTTGACGGCGGTGTGAGCAAGGGGGTAAGCGGATGCATGAAGGTAACCTTTTGATTAAAAAATAAACGAAGAATTTGTCCCTTGTGGATAGAGTTTAACTTTTTCTGTACCAATATTCCATGTCTATGATTTATAGGTTTTTTTATCGAAAATTTAGCACCAGATCTGAAACGTAAAATGGGTTGTTCAAATCTTGTCACTGACAATAAACAGGATCTTACACCATGTTATCCACAGAAAAGTGGGATAACTGGGCATAACCCTGACTACTGTTTCAATTTACAGCCTTGACGTGCGACGAAAATCCAAATTTCAGACAAATTGTGTTTAACTTATTGGCACAATCTGTGGATAAAACCGACGCTGTTCGATCTTTCATCAGCACGATGATCCCTGATGTGATGATCGTCACGCTATTCTCTTTTTTGTTGATGGTTTCATGCTTAACTATATGAAAATAATAATCTTATATAATTTCATTAAAAAAGGGAGCCTGACGGTGATTCAGGTTGTTCATGGGTAATCAGACACTTCTTCACAACTATATCCACAGAAAAGGTGAATAAAATTCCCTTCGCAGCTGCACTTCTGTTTATAACTCTGCCCTTATTTGTGAGTTATTCAAATGTTATTAGGTTGCAGGCCTGTAAGAGAGTGGTTTACCGCCTCCCTGTAGTGTGAAACAATCATTCATATATAAGGTTTAGATTGGGGTAGTCCGGTGATTGATGACGATGGCTACCGCCCGAACGTAGGAATAGTAATTTGTAATCGTCAGGGCCAGGTCATGTGGGCAAGGCGATATGGTCAGCACTCCTGGCAGTTCCCGCAAGGTGGGATTAATCCGGGAGAGTCCCCAGAACAAGCGATGTACCGGGAGCTTTTTGAAGAGGTCGGTTTAAGCCGTAAAGATGTTCGCATCCTGGCCTCGACCCGCAACTGGTTGCGTTACAAGTTACCGAAACGTTTGGTGCGTTGGGACACAAAGCCGGTTTGTATCGGCCAGAAACAGAAGTGGTTTCTTCTGCAGTTGGTGGGCAACGATTCAGACATCAATATGCAAACCAGCAGTACGCCGGAGTTCGATGGCTGGCGCTGGGTAAGCTATTGGTATCCTGTTCGTCAGGTCGTGTCATTTAAACGCGATGTTTACCGTAGGGTGATGAAAGAGTTTGCAAGTGTGGTTATGCAGCTTCAGGAGATCCCGCCTAAGCCGCAAAGCGCACCTGCCTGGCGACGTAAAAGAGGTTAAGCTACGCAAATCATGCTCACCCGCTTGCGAGAAATAGTCGAGAAGGTGGCCAGTGCTCCGCGTCTGAACGAGGCGTTGAATATTCTGGTTACTGACATCTGTCTTGCGATGGAGACCGAGGTCTGTTCGGTGTATCTGGCCGACCACGATCGGCGCTGCTATTACCTGATGGCGACCCGTGGTTTGAAAAAACCACGGGGACGAACCGTAACGCTCGCATTCGATGAAGGGATTGTCGGTCTGGTTGGACGGCTGGCGGAACCCATCAACCTTGCCGATGCGCAAAAACACCCCAGTTTTAAATACATTCCTTCCGTAAAAGAAGAGCGCTTCCGCGCTTTCCTTGGTGTGCCAATTATCCAGCGTCGTCAGCTGCTCGGCGTTCTGGTCGTCCAGCAGCGTGAGCTGCGTCAGTACGATGAAAGCGAAGAGTCATTCCTCGTTACGCTTGCCACACAGATGGCGGCGATCCTCTCACAGTCTCAGCTTGCTGCGCTTTTTGGTCAGTATCGTCATACGCGTATCCGTGCTCTTCCGGCCTCGCCAGGCGTGGCGATTGCTGAAGGCTGGATGGACGCCACGCTGCCGTTAATGGAGCAGGTGTACGAAGCCTCCACGCTTGATGAAGCGCTGGAGCGCGAGCGTCTTACCGCCGCCCTGGAAGAGGCGGCGAATGAATTTCGTCGCTACAGCAAACGCTTTGCGGCGGGTGCGCAAAAAGAGACGGCGGCTATCTTTGACCTCTATTCGCACCTGCTCTCAGACGCGCGTTTGCGTCGTGAGCTTTTTGCCGAGGTGGATAAAGGTTCGGTAGCAGAATGGGCCGTTAAAAAGGTTATCGAAAAGTTTGCTGAACAGTTTGCAGTATTAACTGACGGTTATCTGAAGGAGCGCGCCGGAGATTTACGCGCGCTGGGCCAACGTCTGCTGTTCCATCTGGATGACACCATTCAAGGGCCAAATGCCTGGCCAAAACGGTTTGTCCTGGTTGCCGATGAACTCTCGGCAACCACGCTGGCTGAACTGCCTCAGGACCGGCTAGCCGGCGTCGTGGTGCGCGATGGTGCCGCCAACTCACATGCCGCCATTATGGTACGTGCGCTGGGTATTCCTACCGTTATGGGGGCGGATATCCAGCCGTCGGTACTGCACCGACGCACGCTGGTGGTTGATGGTTACCGCGGTGAACTGCTGGTCGATCCTGAGCCGGTTCTGCTTCAGGAATATCAGCGTCTCATCAGCGAAGAGAATGAATTAAGCAAGCTGGCGGAAGATGACGTTAACCTGCCTGCGCAACTCAAAAGCGGAGAGCGGATCAAAGTCATGCTCAACGCGGGCTTAAGCCCGGAACACGAGGAGAAGCTTGGCAGCCGCATCGACGGCATCGGTTTATACCGCACTGAAATCCCGTTTATGTTGCAAAGTGGTTTCCCCTCCGAAGAGGAGCAGGTGGCGCAGTATCAGGGCATGTTGCAGATGTTTAACGACAAGCCCGTCACCCTGCGTACCCTGGATGTCGGGGCGGATAAACAGCTGCCGTATATGCCGATCAGCGAAGAGAACCCATGCCTGGGCTGGCGCGGGATCCGTATTACGCTCGATCAGCCGGAGATCTTTCTGATCCAGGTGCGCGCCATGCTGCGCGCCAACGCGGCGACGGGGAATCTCAGCATCTTACTGCCGATGGTGACCAGTATTGATGAGATCGACGAAGCGCGGCGCCTGATCGAACGTGCTGGCCGGGAAGTGGAAGAGATGATTGGCTATGCGATCCCTAAACCACGGATCGGTGTCATGCTCGAAGTGCCGTCGATGGTCTTTATGTTGCCGCAGCTGGCTAACCGCGTTGATTTTATCTCTGTCGGTACGAACGACCTGACGCAATATATTCTGGCCGTCGATCGTAACAACACCCGCGTCGCCAGTATCTACGACAGTCTGCATCCGGCGATCATTCGCGCGTTAGCGATGATTGCCCGTGAGGCGGAGCAGTACGGCATTGATTTACGCCTGTGCGGCGAAATGGCCGGGGATTCAATGTGCGTCGCGATCCTGATTGGTCTGGGGTATCGCCACCTGTCGATGAACGGCCGTGCCGTCGCACGCGTGAAGTATTTGTTGCGACATATCGACATCAATGATGCTCGCGAGCTGGCTGAGCGCAGTCTTGAAGCGCAGCTGTCCGCGGAGGTACGGCACCAGGTGGCGGCGTTTATGGAACGACGCGGTATGGGTGGCCTGATTCGCGGCGGCCGCTAATCCTCTTACTCCCTCTCCCTGTGGTGAGAGGGCACCAGTGCTGATAAAACCCTATACACATCTTTTACATCTCTGGCGCATCCTCCACGCCCGCCTTATGCTATGATTCGCAACTTTGGAGCCTCTGCTTAAGGCAGAATCGCATTTCTACCGCTGTCCACTTTCAGCGGAATAACAACATCTTGTGGTGACAGATGAACAGTGGTTATCTGCATTTTCCGGAATTTGATCCGGTCATTTTCTCAGTAGGACCTGTTTCGCTTCACTGGTACGGTTTGATGTACCTGGTGGGCTTCATTTTTGCCATGTGGCTTGCTGGTCGTCGCGCCAGCCGTCCTGGCAGCGGCTGGACCAAAAACGAAGTGGAAAACCTGCTGTACGCGGGCTTCCTCGGCGTGTTCCTCGGTGGCCGTATTGGGTATGTGCTGTTCTATAACCTCCCGGTATTCCTGAACGATCCCCTCTACCTGTTCCGCGTCTGGGACGGCGGCATGTCCTTCCACGGCGGCCTGATTGGGGTGATCCTGGTGATGGTGATTTTTGCCAAACGCACCAAACGCAACTTCTTCCAGGTATCAGATTTTATCGCACCACTGATCCCATTTGGGCTGGGGGCTGGCCGTCTGGGCAACTTTATCAACGGTGAGCTGTGGGGGCGTGTTGACCCGAGCGTCTCTTTCACCATGCTGTTCCCCGGCTCGCGTGCAGAAGACATGGCGTTGCTGCCGTCGCATCCAGAGTGGCAATCCATTTTCGATACCTACGGCGTGCTGCCGCGTCATATGTCCCAGCTTTATGAGCTGGCGCTGGAAGGCGTCGTGCTGTTCATCATCCTGAACCTGTTTATTCGCAAACCGCGCCCGATGGGGTCTGTCTCCGGCCTGTTCCTGATTGGCTACGGCGCATTCCGCATCATTGTTGAATTCTTCCGCCAGCCGGATGCACAGTTCACCGGTGAATGGGTACAGTACATCAGCATGGGGCAGATCCTCTCCATTCCGATGATTGTCGCGGGTGCCATTATGATGATTTGGGCGTATCGTCGTCGTCCACAGCAACAACTTTCCTGAGGAACCATGAAACAGTATCTTGAATTGATGAAAAAAGTGCTCGATGAGGGCACGCCGAAAAACGACCGTACCGGCACCGGTACGCTCTCCATTTTTGGCCACCAGATGCGCTTCAATTTACAGGAAGGCTTCCCTCTGGTGACGACCAAGCGCTGCCATCTGCGCTCGATCATTCATGAACTGCTCTGGTTCCTGCAAGGCGATACCAACGTTGCGTATCTGCACGAAAACAACGTCTCCATCTGGGACGAATGGGCAGATGAAAACGGCAACCTGGGCCCGGTTTACGGCAAGCAGTGGCGCGCATGGCCAACGCCTGATGGCCGCCATATTGACCAGATCACCACCGTGATGAACCAGCTGAAAAACGATCCGGACTCGCGCCGAATCATTGTTTCCGCCTGGAACGTGGGCGAGCTGGACAAAATGGCGCTGGCTCCGTGCCACGCGTTCTTCCAGTTCTACGTCGCTGACGGAAAGCTCTCCTGCCAGCTCTACCAGCGTTCCTGTGACGTGTTCCTCGGCCTGCCGTTTAACATTGCCAGCTATGCGCTGTTAGTCCATATGATGGCGCAGCAGTGTGACCTGGAAGTGGGGGATTTTGTCTGGACCGGTGGGGACACCCATCTCTACAGCAACCATATGGAGCAGACCCATCTCCAGCTGACCCGCGAACCGCGCGCGCTGCCGAAGCTCATCATCAAGCGCAAACCGGCGTCAATCTTTGACTACCGCTTCGATGATTTTGAGATTGAGGGCTACGACCCGCACCCTGGCATCAAAGCGCCCGTCGCTATCTGATGCGGTAAAGCGTGACACAACCGGTGCTATTTAGCGCCGGTTTTTTTTCGTCTTTATCCCGTTTCCCGAGGCGTTATCCAGAAAGCGTGCAACGCGCTGCAACTCGCTTAATCCCCTGGATAACGCCTCGTAAAACGTTAATTCGCTGCTCGCCACTTTATCGGCGCATCGCCACACTCCCCGTATGAAAAAAGAGAACGGTTTTACGCTTATCGAAACGCTGGTGGCTGTGTCGCTGGTCGTCATTCTCAGTGCCTCAGGCCTGTACGGCTGGAGCAGTTGGCAGGGGCAGCAGCGGCTGTGGCAAACCGCCAGCCAGGTGCGCGACTACCTGGTGTTTCTGCGCAACCATGCCAACCGGTACAACCGCGAGCACCGCATTACCTTGCAGCAGGTGGGGGAAAGGGCATGCCTGGTGAGTTCTGCCGTAAAAGGCTGTGAGCAGGGCAGCCCCTTTGCACTGATTCCACTCTGGCCAGAAGTCGCGGTCAGCGAGGTAACGCCGTCACTCGGGTTCTATGGATTGAGGGATACGGCATGGGCAGGTCGGATAAGAGTGCAAAGCCGTGCAGGAGAATGGCTGATTATTGTCTCAGATGGAGGGCGCATCAGGATGTGTCAGGTCTCGCAGGGGGGGCAATGTTGAAGCGTCAGCAGGGATTTTCCCTTACTGAAGTTCTGATTGCTACGGCCATCAGCAGCCTGTTATTGATCGGCGCATCGCGCTTTTTACCCGGTTTGCAGCGAGCGGTGTTACTGCAATCCGGCCAGCGAGAACAGGAAGAGGAGGTCTGGCAGAGACTGTTTTCCCTCGGCAAACAGCTCCAGCGGGCAGGCTACTGTGCGGGTAACTGCCAGGGACAAGGGTTGTTAACGGGCAGGCAAGGTAGCTGTGTCATTGTGCGATGGGATGCCAACAGTAACGGCAGCTGGGATAACAGTGCATCAGAAAACGACAGCACCGGTTTTCGTCTGGAGTCGGGTGCACTGGAAACCCTGCGTGGTGCAACCTCGTGTGAAGGCAAAGGATGGGAAAAGCTCACGGATCCGGACAGGCTGGTGATCACGCACTTTATGGTGAGAAAAGTTGAACACGCCAGGTTTGCGCCTGAGTTCACTATCGAACTGGCCGCTATCCGCAAGGGCGAGCAGGGGAAGCCTTATCAGGCGGTGTATACGGTCACGGGGTACAACTTGTGAACCGTCAACGTGGAATGTCTTCCCTTGCGCTGGTTCTGCTTTTACTGGTGCTTGGTACCCTGATCCTCACCGGTCTCAACCAGCAACTCACTACGTTTAGTGCGCTCGTTGGCGGAGAAAGCCGTTCATTTCAGCAGCAGGCCGCGGTGCAATCTGCGCTTGAGTGGGGACGCGTTCAGCGTTGGTCATCGGAGCCTCTGGCGCAGTGCAAACAGGCATCAGCGTGGCGAGTGTGTTTACGGCGGCTGAGTGAGACGAGTGTGCTGCTGATTGCCGGAGGCAATGACCTGCTGCTCTGGCGCTCAGGAGAGATAATCGACGGTAAAATTCACTTTTCACCCCACGGCTGGAGTGATTTTTGTCCCCTTAAGGAGCGCGCGTTATGCCAGCTACCGTAAACAAAGAGAAAGGATTTAGCATGGTTGAGGTTCTGCTGGCGATGATGCTGCTGGTGATGATCGTAACCGCACTGGCCGGTTATCACAGGGCACTGGCGGCGCGGTTTACCCTGTTTAACCAGTACCGCCAGCTCTGGCATTATGCCTGGAACCAGGCTCAGCTCTTAACGACTGCGCTGCCCGCAGGCTGGCAGGTGAGTCGGGTGCAGACAACGCACTCAGGATGTGTCAGCATCACGGTTACACTTTTTTCGCCTCTGGGGCGGCGCGGTGAGATAACGCGTCTGCATTGCCCTGTTAGCCAGTAGTCGGGAGCGTCTATGTTAAGGGTCTACCACTCAAATCGTCTGGATGTGCTGGAAGCGCTGATGGAATTTATCGTTGAGCGCGAGCGGCTGGACGACCCTTTTGAGCCTGAAATGGTGCTGGTGCAAAGCACCGGTATGGCGCAGTGGCTGCAAATGTCGCTTTCCCGTAAATTTGGCATTGCCGCGAACATTGATTTTCCGCTGCCGGCGAGCTTTATCTGGGAAATGTTTGTTCGCGTATTGCCAGACATTCCCGAGCAGAGCGCCTTCAACAAGCAGAGCATGAGCTGGAAGCTGATGGCGCTGCTGCCGGAAATGCTGCAGCACGATGAATTCGCCATGCTGCGCCACTATCTCAATGACGATACCGATAAGCGCAAGCTGTTCCAGCTGGCGTCCCGTACCGCCGATCTCTACGACCAATATCTGGTTTACCGTGCTGACTGGTTAATTCGCTGGGAAGCGGGTGAGCGGGTTGAAGGGCTACCGGAGGCGCAAATCTGGCAGGCGCCGCTGTGGAAAGCGCTGGTTGAGCATACGGAGAAACTGGGCCAGCCTAAGTGGCACCGTGCCAATTTGTACGATCGGTTTATCTCGATACTCGAAAATGCGTCGGAGCGCCCGGCCCGTCTGCCGTCACGCGTCTTTATCTGTGGGATATCCGCATTACCCCCTGTCTATCTGAAGGCGCTGAATGCGCTGGGTAAACATATTGATATTCATATTTTGTTTACCAACCCCTGCCGGCACTATTGGGGGGATATCCTCGATGAACGCTGGCTTTCACGACTGGTAACCCGCCAAAGAAAGCGCCTTTTTGAAGAGCGATCCGTCCCTTTGTTTAAAGACGGCTCCACCGCCGCGCAGCTTTTCGATGAAGACGGTATTCAGAACCTGCCCAATCCGCTGCTTGCCTCATGGGGGAAGCTGGGACGTGATTACATTCACATGCTCTCTGATATCACTTCATCGGGTGAAGGCGATGTGGATGCTTTTGTCGAGATCGCCCCGGATAACCTGCTGCATAACATTCAGCTCGATATTCTTGATCTGGAAAACCGTGCCGTTATGGGCGTGACGGCGAAAGAGTTTGAACGCAGCGACAGCAAGCGTCAGCTGGACGCTGACGATCGTAGTATCACGATCCATGTGTGCCATAGCCCGCAGCGTGAGGTCGAAGTGCTTCACGACCAGTTGCTGGCGATACTGCAGGACGATCCCGAACTCACGCCGCGTGACATCGTGGTGATGGTGGCAGACATCGATAGCTACAGCCCCTTTATTCAGGCTGTTTTCGGCAGTGCGACAGGGGAGCGATACTTGCCTTACGCTATTTCTGACCGTCGCGCTCGTCAGTCGCATCCCGCCTTGCAGGCCTTTGTTACCTTGCTTTCACTGCCGGATAGCCGCTTCATCTCGGAAGATGTCCTGGCGTTACTGGATGTTCCCGTGCTGGCCGCACGCTTCAACATCAATGAGGAAGGGCTGCGCTACCTTCGCCAGTGGGTGAATGAATCTGGCGTGCGCTGGGGGATTGATGACGACAACGTCCAGGAGTTCGAGCTTCCTCCGACCGGGCAACATACCTGGCGGTTTGGCCTGACGCGTATGCTGCTGGGCTACGCCATGGAAAGCAGCCAGGGCGAGTGGAATGAGGTGCTGCCATACGATGAGTCCAGCGGTTTGATTGCTGAACTGGTGGGGCATTTAGCGTCTCTGCTGATGCAGCTTAACCGCTGGCGTCGTGAGTTAATGCAGCCGCGTCCGCTTGAAGAGTGGCTTCCGGTTTGCAGGGCGTTGCTCAATGATTTCTTCCTGCCAGACAGTGACACCGAAGCGGCGATGGCGCTCATTGAAACGCAGTGGCAGGCTATCGTCGACGAGGGCGTGAATTCCCACTATCACGAGGCGATTCCATTGTCGCTGCTGAGGGATGAATTGACGCAGCGTCTTGACCAGGAGCGAATCAGTCAGCGTTTCCTGGCGGGCCCAATCAATATCTGCACGCTGATGCCAATGCGTTCAATCCCCTTTAAGGTGGTCTGTTTGCTCGGCATGAATGACGGCGTTTATCCTCGCGCCCTGGCGCCGCTGGGGTTCGATTTAATGAGCGCAAATCCAAAGCGGGGTGACCGTAGTCGTCGTGATGATGACCGCTATCTTTTCCTCGAAGCGCTCATCTCTGCCCAGAGTAAGCTCTATATCAGCTATATCGGCCGCTCCATTCAGGATAACAGCGAGCGCTTCCCCTCCGTTCTGGTGCAGGAGTTAGTGGATTATATCGGCCAGAGTTACTATCTGGCGGGTGATGAAGCCCTTAACTGTGATGAAAGCGAACAGCGGGTCAAGGCGCATATCACCTGTGTCCACAGCCGTATGCCGTTTGACCCGATGAACTACGTTGTTAGCGAACAGCAGAGCTATGCCCGCGAGTGGCTACCGGCGGCGAAAAAGGAGGGGAGAGCACATACGGATTTCATTCAGACACTTGACCCGCTGCCCATTAACACCCTGACTTTTGAACAGCTTCAACGCTTTTGGGCGCATCCTGTTCGCGCCTTCTTCCAACAGCGATTGCAGGTCAACTTCCGTTCTGAAGAGAGCGAAATTCCGGATGCAGAGCCTTTTACGCTGGAAGGGCTGGAGCGCTATCAGTTAAATCTGCAACTGCTGAATGCACTGGTTGACGAGGAAGATGCTGACAAGCTTTATCGCCGCTATCGTGCGGCGGGACAACTGCCTTATGGCGCGTTTGGGGAGATCGTCTGGGAGGCGCAATGCCAGGAGATGAACGCTCTGGCGGAGCGCGTAAGGGAGCACCGTCAGCCCGGACAAAGTCTCGAAATCGATCTTAGCTGCAATGGCATCCAGCTCACCGGCTGGCTCACTCAGGTTCAGCCTGATGGGCTGCTGCGCTGGCGGCCTTCACTGCTCAGCGTTTCACAGGGATTGCAACTCTGGCTGGAACATCTTGTCTACAGTGCGTTGAGCCATAAAGGCGAAAGCCGGATTTTCGTGCGCAAAGAGGGCGAGTGGCGCTTTCCGCCAATGGAGGCAGAGCAGGCGTTTCGCTACCTCTCTTTGTACATTGAAGGCTATATCCAGGGAATGAACAAACCCCTGCTGTTATTGCCTGAAAGTGGTGGTGCGTGGATAAAAGCCTGTTACGACGCACAGAATGATGCGATGTTAACGGATGAGGCTTCTCTGCAGAAAGCGCGCAGTAAATTTATGCAGGCCTATGAAGGGAACATGATGGTGCGCGGCGAGGGGGAAGATGTCTGGTACCAGCGCTTATGGCGCACGCTCGAACCAGAGTACTTTGAGGCTATCACGGAAGAGGCAAAGCGCTACCTGTTACCGTTGTTTAAATTTAATCAGTCCTGAGCGCTGTATGAAAATTGCGCAGCATGGGGTGTTCATTTATGATGCACTTCTTATCACGGACTGATGTACCCCCAATAAAGAGATGTTGGCGTGTCCAGCACGCAGTGTGTTAATGATGTTTACCCTAAATAATTCGAGTTGCAGGAAGGCGGCAAGGGTGTGAATCCCCTGGAGCTTACGTAAGTAAGTGACTGGGGTGAACGCACGCAGCCAACGCACATGCAACTTGAAGTATGACGGGGATAGCCGTGATAAAGAGGTCGTAATGCCAGGCAGCACCGTGTTCAAAGCGTTTGTTTTGTTTATCGCCCTTTGGGCTCCCTTCACTCAGGCAGACTCCGGTTGGCAACCCGTTCAGGACACTATCCGTAAGAGCGAAAAAGACACCCGGCAGTATCAGGCGATCCGGCTTGATAACGGCATGACCGTGCTGCTGGTTTCCGATCCGCAGGCGGTGAAATCCCTCTCGGCATTGGTCGTGCCGATTGGATCGCTGGAAGATCCTGAGGCTCATCCGGGGCTGGCGCATTACCTCGAACACATGACGTTAATGGGGTCAAAGAAGTATCCGCAGCCGGATAGCCTGTCCGAATTTCTAAAAATGCATGGCGGCAGCCACAATGCCAGCACGGCACCTTACCGCACGGCCTTTTATCTCGAAGTCGAAAATGATGCGCTGGACGGGGCGGTTGATCGTCTTGCGGATGCTATCGCCGCGCCGCTGCTGGATAAAAAATACGCCGATCGCGAACGCAATGCGGTGAATGCCGAACTGACGATGGCCCGTACCCGAGACGGTATGCGTATGGCGCAGGTCAGCGCTGAGACGATCAACCCGGCGCACCCAGGTGCACGCTTCTCGGGCGGCAATCTGGAGACGCTCAGCGATAAACCCGGCAGCCCGGTCATTGATGCTCTGCATGCGTTTCGCGACAAATACTACTCAGCCAACCTGATGAAGGCGGTTATTTACAGCAACAAACCGCTGCCTGAACTGGCTGGTTTGGCGGCAAAAACGTTTGGCCGGGTGCCAAATAAAAATATCGACCTGCCCAAGATTGACGTGCCGGTTGTCACGGACGCGCAAAAAGGGATCGTCATCCACTACGTTCCTGCCATGCCCCGCAAGGTGCTGCGCGTTGAGTTCCGCATTGATAACAACACCGCACAGTTTCGCAGCAAAACCGACGAGCTGGTGACCTACCTGATTGGTAACCGCAGTCCGGGAACATTATCCGACTGGCTGCAAAAACAGGGGCTGGTGGAAGGGATTCGCGCCGATTCGGATCCTGTTGTAAACGGCAACAGCGGCGTGCTGGCAATTTCCGCCACCCTGACCGACAAAGGGCAGGCCAACCGTGATGAAGTGGTTGCCGCTATCTTCAGCTACCTCTCTTTGCTGCGTGAGAAAGGCGTCGATAAGCGCTATTTTGATGAACTCGCTCATGTGCTGGATCTCGATTTCCGTTACCCGTCCATCACCCGCGACATGGATTATGTGGAGTGGCTGGCGGATACCATGATCCGCGTGCCGGTGGAACACACCCTCGATGCGGTCAATATTGCCGATCGCTATGATGCGGCGGCGTTAAAAGCGCGCCTGGCGATGATGACCCCGCAGAATGCCCGTATCTGGTACATCAGCCCGAACGAACCGCATAACAAAACCGCCTACTTTGTCGATGCACCTTATCAGGTAGACAAGATCGGCGACCAGACCTTCGCTGCCTGGCAAAAGAAGGCCGGAGAGATTGCGTTGACGTTGCCGGAACTGAACCCTTACATTCCGGATGATTTTACGCTTATCAAAACCACTAAGGATTATCCGCACCCCCAGCTCATTGTCGATGAGCCGACGCTGCGCGTGGTGTATACCCCAAGCCGTTATTTCGCGAGCGAGCCAAAGGTGGATGTCAGCGTGGTGCTGCGTAATCCGAAAGCGATGAATAGTGCCAAAAATCAGGTGATGTTCGCGCTTAATGACTATCTCGCGGGTATCGCGCTCGATCAGCTTAGCAACCAGGCAGCCGTTGGCGGGATCAGCTTCTCCACCAATGCCAACAATGGTTTGATGCTGAATGCAAATGGCTATACCCAGCGTTTGCCTCAGCTGTTCCAGGCACTGCTGGAGGGCTATTTTAGCTATACGCCGACGGAAGAGCAGCTTGAGCAGGCCAAGTCCTGGTATGCGCAGATGATGGATTCCGCGGAAAAGGGCAAAGCCTACGATCAGGCGCTGATGCCAGCGCAAATGCTGTCGCAAATCCCGTATTTCCAGCGTGAAGAACGCCGGGCATTGCTGCCATCTATCTCATTAAAAGAGGTGCTGGCTTACCGTGATGCGCTGAAAACTAACACGCGTCCTGAGTTCCTTATCATCGGTAACATGAGTGAGGAACAGGCTAAAACGCTGGCAGAGAATGTCCGCACTCAGCTGGGTTCGAAAGGCGACGAGTGGTGTCGTAACCAGGACGTGCTGGTTGAGAAAAAACAGAATGTGATTTTTGAAAAAGCGGGGAGCAGTACCGATTCCGCGCTGGCTGCAGTGTTTGTGCCCACGGGCTATGACGAATTCTCCGGGTCCGCACAGAGCGCGGTGTTGGGGCAGATTATTCAGCCGTGGTTCTATAACCAACTGCGCACGGAAGAGCAGCTTGGCTACGCGGTATTTGCTTTCTCGATGAACGTTGGCCGTCAGTGGGGGCTGGGCTTCCTGCTGCAAAGCAGCGATAAACAACCGGCCTATCTCTGGCAGCGCTATCAGACCTTCTTCCCTCAGGTGGAAGCAAAGCTGCGGGCCATGAAGCCGGAAGAATTTGCCCAGATCCAGCAGGCCGTCATTGCGCAGGTGATGCAGCCGCCGCAGACGCTGGGCGAAGAGGCGTCGCAGCTGAGCAAAGATTTTGATCGCGGTAATATGAAATTTGATTCGCGTGATAAAGTAGTGGCCGAGATAAAACAGCTGACGCCGCAGAAGGTTGCCGACTTCTTCCATCAGGCCGTGATTAAGCCGCAGGGCATCACCATTCTGTCTCAGGTTTCCGGTAGCCAGAACGGGAAAACGGAGTATGTGAACCCGCAAGGCTGGAAAGTCTGGAAGAGCGTCAGCGCGCTGCAGCAATCAATGCCCTGGAGTAAGAAAGAATGACCGATACCGCTGAGTCCCTTGATCCCTTACGTTTACCTCTACAGGGTGAACGATTGATTGAAGCCTCAGCGGGAACGGGAAAAACGTTTACCATTGCCGCGCTCTATCTGCGCCTGCTGTTAGGGCTTGGCGGTAACGCTGCTTTTCCGCGCCCTTTGAGCGTTGAAGAGCTGTTGGTCGTGACCTTTACCGAGGCCGCCACCGCTGAGTTGCGCGGCCGTATTCGTACCAATATTCACGAACTGCGCATCGCCTGCCTGCGCCAGATTACGGATAACCCTCTCTACGCTAGCCTTCTGGAAGAAATTGCTGATAAGCAGCAGGCCGCCCAGTGGCTGCTCCTTGCGGAACGACAGATGGACGAAGCGTCCGTCTTCACCATTCACGGGTTTTGCCAGCGCATGCTGAGCCTGAATGCGTTCGAATCCGGCATGCTGTTTGAACAACAACTCATTGAAGATGAATCCGTGCTGCGCTATCAGGCCTGTGCGGATTTCTGGCGTCGGCACTGCTACCCGTTACCGCGCGATATCGCCGAAGCGGTACATGCCTTGTGGAAAGGGCCAGAGGCACTGCTGCGCGCCATCGATCGTTATCTTCAGGGGGAAGCGCCGGTCATCAAATCGCCGCCGCCAGCGAATGAAACCCTGGCCTCACGCCATGAAAAAATCATCGCGCGAATCGCAGACATCAAGCAAAAATGGAATGAATCAGTCGGCGAGATTGAGGCGATCATCGAGAGTTCCGGGATCGACAGACGCAAGTTCAACCGTGGCAACCAGGGAAAATGGATCGAGAAGATCAGCGCATGGGCGAGGGAAGAGACGCGCGGTTATCAGCTTCCTGACGCGCTGGAGAAATTCTCACAGCGTTTCCTGGTTGAGCGGACCAAAGCCGACGGCATTGTGCCTGAACATCCCCTGTTTGTGGCAATTGAAACTCTGCTGGCGGAGCCCCTGACGCTTAACGATCTGATGATCACCCGTGCGATGACGGAAATTCGCGATGCCGTGGCGCGCGAAAAGCGCCGGCGGGGCGAGCTGGGGTTTGATGACATGCTGAGTCGCCTTGATGCGGCGTTGTGCAGCGAAAATGGCGAAGCGCTTGCAGAGGCGATTCGTACTCGCTTCCCGGTCGCAATGATTGACGAGTTTCAGGATACCGACCCTCAGCAGTACCGTATTTTCCGCCGTATCTGGCGCCATCAGCCCGGCACCGCACTGCTGTTAATCGGCGATCCGAAGCAGGCCATTTACGCTTTCCGCGGTGCGGATATTTTCACCTACATGAAAGCCCGCAGTGAGGTTGATGCGCACTATACGCTCGATACCAACTGGCGATCCTCTCCCGGCATGGTGGAAAGCGTTAACGCGCTGTTCAGTCGCATGGATATGGCGTTTATGTTCCGGGAAATCCCGTTTCTGCCGGTCAAATTTGCCCCGAAAAACGATTCGTTGCGCTTCGAATTCAACGGTGAGACGCAGCCCGCCATGCACTTCTGGCTGCTGGACGGCGAAGGCTGTGGCGTCGCCGACTATCAAAATGCCATGGCCCAGTACTGTGCGGCGCAGATTAGGGACTGGCTCAGCGCAGGCGCGCGGGGAGATGCGCTGCTGTGGAAGGGCGATAAACCCGCGCCGGTAAAAGCATCCGATATCACGGTGCTGGTGCGAAGCCGCCAGGAGGCCGCGCTTATTCGCGACGCCCTGACGCTACTGAATATTCCGTCCGTCTATCTTTCAAACCGCGACAGCGTTTTTGAAACGCTGGAAGCCCAGGAGATGCTTTGGCTGCTGCAGGCCGTGCTGGCGCCAGAGCGTGAAAGTACGCTGCGCAGTGCACTGGCGAGTGCGATGCTCGGGCTGAATGCGCGTGATATTGATGTGCTCAACAATGACGAAGCCGCGTGGGATGCCGTGGTAGAAGAGTTTGTTCGCTACCGCGAAAAATGGCAAAAGCGCGGCGTGATGGCGATGGTGCGCGAGCTCATGGCAGAGCGTCACATTGCGGAGAACATGCTCGCAACCGCGGGCGGTGAGCGCCGTCTGACCGATATTCTGCATATCAGCGAATTGCTGCAGGAAGCGGGGACACAGCTGGAGAGCGAGCATGCCCTCGTGCGCTGGCTGGCGCAGCAGATTGCCGACCCGAACAGTAATTCGGCCAGCCAGCAGATGCGTCTTGAGAGTGATAAACACCTGGTGCAAATCGTCACCATTCACAAATCTAAAGGCCTGGAATATCCGCTGGTCTGGCTGCCCTTTATCGCCAATTACCGCGTGCAGGATCAGGCTTTTTACCACGATCGCGAGTCGTTTGAAGCGGTACTCGATCTCAGCAACGCAGAGTCAAGCGTTGAGCTGGCCGAAGCCGAGCGTCTGGCAGAAGATCTGCGTCTGCTTTATGTGGCGCTGACCCGCTCGGTCTGGCACTGCAGCCTGGGCGTTGCGCCGCTGTTTCGTCGCCGGGGCGATAAGAGCGGCGAGAGTGATTTTCATCTGAGTGCGCTGGGAAGGCTTATCCAGCGAGGCGAACCCAAAGATGCTGCCGGTCTGCGCCAGTGCATCGAATCTCTTTGCTCAGAGCATGTTGCCCTGCATATTCCGTCTCAGCCCGACAACAGCCGCTGGCAGACGCCGGAACAGAGAGCGTCAGAGCTGCATGCCCGCCAGGTTGCCCGCACGATTGCCGACGACTGGCGCGTTACCAGTTACTCCGGTTTACAGCAGCACGGGCAAAGCGTTGCTCAGGATTTGATGCCTAAACTGGATGTAGATGCCGCAGGCGCAGGAAGCGTGCCCGCTGAACCGGTGCTCACGCCGCATCAGTTCCCGCGTGGGGCCTCGCCGGGCACGTTTTTACACAGCCTGTTTGAAGAGCTGGATTTTACCCAGCCGGTCTCTGAAGAATGGGTGCTGAAGATGCTCCAGAGCGGCGGCTACGACGCCCAATGGCAGCCGGTTCTCACCGACTGGCTCCGCGCTGTTTTGCACGCGCCGCTCACGACACAGGGGATTTCCCTCAGCCAGCTGACCGCCAAAGATAAACAGGTCGAAATGGAGTTTTATCTCCCCATTGCCAGCCCGCTCAGGGCCGACGCGCTTGACGCATTGATCCGTGAGTACGATCCGTTATCCGCCGGTTGCCCACCGCTCAACTTCCGCCAGGTTCAGGGGATGCTAAAAGGATTCATCGACCTGGTTTTCCGCCACGAAGGGCGCTACTACCTGCTGGATTACAAATCGAACTGGCTGGGTGAGAACAGCGAAGCCTATACCCAACAGGCGATGGCCTCAGCGATGCAAATGCATCGCTACGACCTGCAGTATCAGCTCTATACCCTGGCGTTGCACCGGTACCTGCGCCATCGCTTGGCCGATTACCGTTACGAAGACCATTTTGGCGGCGTTATTTATCTGTTCCTGCGCGGTGTAGATGCTAACGACCCGCAGTCGGGTGTTTTCAGCACCCGTCCGGATGCGGAGCTGATTGAAAAAATGGATAACCTGTTTGCTGCACGCACAGAGGAGGTGGCATGACGATGCAGGCACTATTGCTGGAGGCGGTAGAACAACGATTATTGCGCCACCTGGACGTGCAGTTTGCCATGATGGTGGCGGGCGAGGAGCCAGCCGTTATGCTCGCTGCCGCCATTCTGAGTAAGGACGCAGGCGAGGGGCATGTGTGCCTTCCGCTGTCGCGTCTGGCCGTGGATGAGAAAATGCCTCCGGCGCTGCAGTCGTGTTTCGCGCTGCTCGGTGAGGCCGTGGACTGGCAGGCGATATTACTCCGCTCGCCTGCCGTCAGCGCGACCGATACCGGGACGCCACTGATTTTGACCGGCGAGCGTTTGTATCTGAACCGACTCTGGCGTAACGAACTGACGGTGGCGCGCTTCTTCAGCGAGACCAACGCCCCGCTTCCCTGCGATGAAGCGCAGCTCCGGCAAGTGCTGGATACGCTGTTTACCTCTGACGACGCGACTGACTGGCAGAAAGTGGCGGCCGCCGTGGCGTTAACGCGGCGGATCTCGGTGATTTCGGGCGGCCCGGGCACCGGGAAAACAACGACGGTGGCAAAACTGCTTGCCGCGCTGATTCAGTTATCCGGTGAGCAAAAGTGTCGTATTCGTCTGGCGGCTCCCACCGGTAAAGCCGCGGCACGTCTGACGGAGTCATTAGGCGGTGCCCTGCAAAAATTGCCGCTCACAGGGGAACAGCTTGCGCTTTTTCCCAATGAAGCCAGCACGTTGCATCGGTTACTTGGCGCGCAGCCGGGTAGCCAGCGTCTGCGCTACCATGCCGGTAACCCGCTACACCTGGATGTGCTGGTGGTGGATGAAGCGTCGATGATTGACCTGACGATGATGTCGCGGCTGATCGATGCTTTGCCGCCTCATGCGCGGGTCATTTTCCTCGGCGACCGTGACCAGCTAGCGTCCGTGGAAGCCGGGGCCGTGCTGGGTGATATCTGCACCTATGCCAGTCTGGGTTATACCGCGGAACGCGCGGAGGAGTTGGCCCGCCTGACAGGGTGTTCCCTTGCGGCGGAACAGCACTCGGTCGCGGGCGCGCTGCGCGACAGCTTGTGCCTGCTGCAAAAAAGCTACCGTTTCGGCAGCGACTCCGGCATCGGGCAGCTTGCGTCGGCGGTGAACCGGGGAGACCGGCACACGACCTGTGCGGTGTTTGACGGTACCTTTACCGACATTGAGAAAAAATCGCTGCAAAGTGGGGAAGAGTATCAGGCGATGCTGGATGATGCCCTGCTGGGGTATCAACATTTTCTCACCGGCGTACAACAGCAACGTCCGCCGGAGCAGGTGATTGCCGCGTTTGGCGAATATCAGTTGCTCTGCGCGTTGAGGGAGGGACCGTTTGGCGTCAGCGGCCTGAATGACAGGCTGGAACAGCTGCTGGCGCAGAAACGTAAAATCAACCGTACCCTGCACTCGCGCTGGTATGAAGGGCGCCCGGTGATGATTTCCCGCAACGACAGTGCGCTGGGGTTGTTTAATGGCGATATCGGCATTGCACTCGATCGCGGGCAGGGGTTGCGCGTCTGGTTCCAGATGCCGGATGGTAGCGTGAAGTCCTTCCAGCCCAGCCGTTTGCCCGAGCATGAAACTGCATGGGCGATGACGGTGCATAAATCGCAGGGCTCTGAGTTTAACCATGCGGCGTTGATCCTGCCGACGCAGCTTTCACCTGTCGTTACCCGTGAGCTGATCTATACCGCCATCACGCGTGCGCGTCAGCGCCTGTCGCTGTATACCGATGAACGCGTGCTGATGCAGGCCATCGCCACCCGCACGGAACGCCGAAGCGGGCTGGGCGCAATCTTTGAGTCTCTCTGAATGAGGGACGAAATGCAGGCCGGGTAAGCGCAGCGCTTCCCGGCAAGTGGCGTATTATCCCAGGTCGGCCATCAGCACTTTTGAACGGCGCTGATAGTTGTACATCTCTTTCTTCGTTTCCGGCAGGGAATCGATATCCACCGGCGTGAACCCGCGTTCCTGGAACCAGTGAATGCTGCGCGTGGTCAGGACGAACAGCTTGCTCAACCCCATCTGGCGCGCCTGCGCCGCCACGCGCTCTAGCAGCATTTCTCCGCGAGAAGAGCTCCGGTAGTCAGGATGCACAGCCACACAGGCCATTTCACCGATCTTCTCTTCCGGGAACGGATAGAGCGCAGCGCAGGCAATGGTCAGGTTATCGCGCTGAATAATGGTGAATTTGTCGATCTCCATCTCCAGCTGTTCACGGGAACGACGCACCAGAATACCCTGCTGTTCCAGCGGACGGATCAGTTCCAGAATACCGCCGATATCGTTGATGGTCGCGCGGCGTATCTGCTCCGCACTCTCCATGACAATCTGGGTGCCGATGCCATCCCGGGAGAAGAGCTCCTGCAGTAAGGCCCCGTCTTCCTGATAGCTGATCAGGTGGCTACGGCGCACGCCGCTACGGCAGGCCTTCACCGCACCACGCAGAAAACGCACGGTGCCGGAGTGGTAATCTCCTTCGGCCTCCAGCGCTTCCACGCGCGCCTGGGCTTCATTCGGGAAGAGTTCCGGCACAATCACCCCTTCATCGTTAACGACGCCCTGTGAGGAGCAAAACCCAATCATTTTTTCCGCCTTCAGCTTGATAGCCAGCTGGGTGGCAATCTCTTCTGACGTCAGGTTGAAGCTTTCGCCGGTCACGGATACCGCCACCGGGCCCATGAGCACGATGGCACCGCTGTCCAGCTGACGGTGAATGGCCTCTTCATCAATACGACGAATGCGGCCGCTGTGGCAGTAATCCACGCCATCGTCCACGCCGAGGGGCTGGGCGATGATAAAGTTGCCGCTCACGACGTTGATATGCGCCCCCTGCAGCGGCGTGTTGTTCAGACTCATCGACAGGCGAGCCGTAATATCCAGCTGCAGCAGCCCTGCCGCCTGTTTCACCAGTTCCAGGGTTTTCGCATCTGTGACGCGGGTATGTTTGTGATAAATCGGCTCGTGGTGGTGAGCGGCCAGGTTGGCATCGATCTGCGGGCGCGCGCCGTAGACCACCACCAGGCGGATCCCGAGACTGTGCAGCAGGCCTATGTCATTGACGATGCTTGAAAAGTTTTCATGTTCAATGGCTTCGCCACCAAGCATGATGACAAACGTTTTTCCCCGGTGGGCGTTGATATAGGGAACAGAATGGCGGAATCCCTGGACCAGTTCGGTTCTACGTTCCTTCACCATGGCACAACCCTTAATGAATGTTTATTCGTAATTTCTGTATTTTTATTCGATTGTGGCCGCGTGTGCAAGTGCAAATTTTCTGCGACCCACAGAAATGAATAAGTAATCCGTGCGTTAGCAGCGAATTGTTTACCCTTTTATAGATGACAGTTTATGCGTCATTCGTTAAAGTTTTCGGTCAATCTGGACTTTTGTATATCAGTTCGTTTTCTTGCTCGGGAGAAGCATGTCGGGATCCAATTCAGCAATAAGCCGCCGCCGTTTGTTAAAAGGGGCCGGGGCAATGTGGTTGCTTAGCGTCAGCCAGGTCGGCCTTGCCGCCACGAGTCAGGTGGTGGCGGTGCGCGTCTGGCCGTCGTCGACGTACACGCGCGTGACGGTCGAATCCAATCGTGTGCTGAAATATAAGCAATTTGCCCTCAGCAATCCTGAACGTGTGGTAGTGGATCTCGAAGGCGTGAACCTTAACTCCGTGCTTAAGGGGATGGCGGCGCAGATCCGCGGTGACGATCCGTTTATTAAATCGGCGCGCGTCGGGCAGTTTGATCCGCAAACCGTGCGTATGGTGTTTGAGCTTAAACAGAACGTGAAGCCGCAGCTGTTCGCTCTCGCCCCTGTGGCGACGTTTAAAGAGCGTCTGGTGATGGATCTCTACCCAGCCAATGCAACGGATATTCAGGATCCGCTTCTGGCCCTGCTGGAGGATTACAACAAAGGCGATCTGCAACGTCAGGTTCCGCCTGCGCAAAGTGGTCCGCAGCCGGGCAAAGCGGGGCGCGATCGCCCGATTGTGATCATGCTCGATCCTGGCCACGGCGGCGAAGACTCCGGTGCGGTGGGGAAATATCATACGCGGGAGAAAGACGTGGTGCTGCAAATTGCCCGTCGTCTGAAGGCGTTGATTGATAAAGAGGGCAATATGCGCGCCTACATGACGCGCAATGAAGATGTCTTTATCCCCCTGAAAGTTCGCGTGGCGAAAGCGCAGAAGCAGCGTGCGGATCTCTTCGTCTCGATCCACGCAGATGCCTTTACCAGCCGTCAGCCGAGTGGATCGTCAGTGTTTGCGCTCTCAACCAAAGGCGCGACCAGTACCGCGGCGCGTTACCTGGCCGACACTCAGAACGCCTCGGATCTGATCGGTGGCGTGAGCAAAAGCGGTGACCGCTACGTCGACCACACGATGTTCGATATGGTGCAGTCCCTGACCATTAACGACAGCCTGAAGTTTGGTAAAGCGGTGCTGGGCAAGCTGGGTAACATCAATAAGCTGCATAAAAACAGCGTTGAGCAGGCCGGGTTTGCGGTGCTTAAAGCGCCGGATATTCCCTCCATACTGGTCGAAACGGCGTTTATCAGTAACGTTGAAGAGGAGCGTAAGCTCAAGACGGCAAAATTCCAGCAGGAGGTGGCGGAGTCGATTCTGGCGGGGATTCGGGCGTATTTCTCAGACGGGGCGACGCTGGCGCGACGCGGATAGCGCATTCAGCCGGGTGAAACGCCCGGCACATTCACAAACGACAGATACAAAAAAACACCCTTCAGGGTGTTTATTGTTTTTAGAAGTGTTGGTTGCGGGGGCCGGATTTGAACCGACGACCTTCGGGTTATGAGCCCGACGAGCTACCAGGCTGCTCCACCCCGCGGCACCGTACTTCTTATCTTTTCTAAAATTTGATTGGTTGCGGGGGCCGGATTTGAACCGACGACCTTCGGGTTATGAGCCCGACGAGCTACCAGGCTGCTCCACCCCGCGTCCGTCTTTCTACTGTCGTAGAAGATACTTCATCAAATTTTAATTGGTTGCGGGGGCCGGATTTGAACCGACGACCTTCGGGTTATGAGCCCGACGAGCTACCAGGCTGCTCCACCCCGCGTCCGTGGATGCGCACTATACTCGGATAGGTTTGTGATGCAACCCCTTTTTTACATAAATCATGATTTTGTATGCAAATTGAACGACATGGTGCTATATGGACTATTTTTTGCGCAAAATTTGCCAAAGGGCATGCGAACGCATTTCATTAGCCCTGGCGGTTTGTTATCTTCATCACGCGGAAATGGGCAACTTAAAGACGAGATATAATGAAAGGACGTTGGGCGAAGTATCTGATGGCAGGCGCAATGGTAGCGATTCTTGCGGCCTGCTCTTCCAAACCGACCGATCGCGGTCAACAGTATAAAGACGGGAAGTTATCCCAGCCTTTCTCTTTAGTTAATCAGCCTGATGCTGTCGGTGCTCCGATCAACGCCGGCGATTTCTCCGAGCAGGTTTACCAGATCCGCAATGCGTCGCCGCGTCTGTATGGCACTCAGAGTAGCGTGTACAACGCGGTCCAGGACTGGCTGAAAGCAGGCGGTGATACGCGCAACATGCGCCAGTTTGGTATTGACGCCTGGCAGATGGAAGGGGCGGATAACTACGGCAACGTCCAGTTCACAGGGTATTACACGCCCGTGATTCAGGCGCGACACACGCGCCAGGGTGAGTTCCAGTATCCTATCTACCGTATGCCGCCAAAACGCGGTCGTCTGCCTTCTCGTGCAGAGATCTACGCGGGTGCGCTGAGCGAAAACTACGTTCTGGCTTACAGCAACTCCCTGATGGATAACTTCATCATGGACGTTCAGGGCAGTGGCTACATCGATTTTGGCGACGGTTCGCCGCTTAACTTCTTCAGCTATTCCGGTAAAAACGGCCACGCCTATCGCAGTATTGGTAAGGTGCTGATCGACCGCGGTGAAGTGAAGAAGGAAGATATGTCGATGCAGGCGATCCGCGAGTGGGGCGAAAAGCACAGTGAAGCCGAGGTGCGTGAACTGCTGGAGCAGAACCCGTCGTTCGTCTTCTTTAAACCGCAAAACTTCGCGCCGGTGAAGGGGGCGAGTGCAGTTCCGCTGATTGGCCGCGCGTCGGTGGCATCGGATCGTTCTATTATTCCTGCGGGTACCACGCTGCTGGCGGAAGTCCCGCTGCTGGACAACAAGGGTAAATTCAACGGTCAGTATGAGCTGCGTCTGATGGTGGCGCTGGATGTGGGCGGGGCGATTAAAGGCCAGCACTTCGATATTTATCAGGGCATTGGCCCGGATGCTGGCCACCGTGCGGGCTGGTATAACCACTACGGACGCGTGTGGGTGCTGAAGGCCGCACCGGGTACCGGAAACGTATTCAGCGGTTGATTGTGGTATTCTGAGCGCAATACGGATTACTTGTTCAGGGTGAGGAAGAACCTCACCCTTTTTACATCTGAGGTTTTATGTCTGTGGTAATCAGCGATGCCTGGCGTCAGCGTTTTGGCGGCACGGCACGTCTCTATGGTGAAAAAGCCCTGCAGCTGTTTGCGGATGCGCATGTCTGCGTCGTGGGCATTGGTGGTGTGGGGTCGTGGGCGGCAGAGGCGCTGGCGAGAACCGGCATTGGCGCAATCACGCTGATTGATATGGATGACGTTTGCGTCACCAATACCAACCGTCAAATCCATGCCCTTCGTGATAACGTCGGCCTGGCAAAGTCTGAAGTGATGGCGGAACGCATTCGTCTCATTAACCCGGAATGTCGCGTGACGGTGATCGACGACTTTGTCACGGCAGATAACGTCGCGGAGTACATGAGTAAAGGATACAGCTATGTGATTGACGCTATCGACAGCGTGCGTCCCAAAGCGGCGCTGATCGCCTACTGCCGTCGCTACAAGGTGCCACTGGTCACGACGGGCGGCGCGGGCGGGCAAATCGATCCGACGCAAATCCAGGTCGCCGACCTGGCGAAAACCATTCAGGATCCGCTGGCGGCAAAGCTGCGTGAACGCCTGAAAAGCGACTTTAACGTGGTGAAGAACAGCAAAGGCAAGCTGGGCGTTGACTGCGTGTTCTCGACCGAAGCGCTGGTCTATCCCCAGGCGGACGGGTCGGTCTGCGCAATGAAAAGTACGGCGGAAGGACCCAAACGTATGGATTGCGCCTCAGGGTTTGGGGCGGCCACCATGGTAACCGCTTCCTTTGGCTTTGTGGCGGTTTCTCACGCCCTGAAAAAGATGATGGCGAAGGCGGAACGTCAGGCCTGAGCCTGACGTGCTGCGTCCAGTACCGCGTCGCTGAGCGCGATCAGACCCTGACCGCGTGAGGCGCTGAGCTGCGCGCGCAGCCCGAGCTCATCGAAGAACATTAGCGGCGAATGTGCTAACAATTCTGCCGCGCTTTTCCCTTCCACTGCGGTTAACAGAACCGCCAGCAGTCCGCGCACGATACGGCCTTCGCTGTCGCCGAAGAAGTGAAGCTTCTCCCCGGATACGCTAAACCCGAGCCAGACGCGGTTCTCGCAGCCAGCGATCTCTTTCGCCTGCGCTTTAAGATCGTCTGAAAGCGTGGGGAGCTGCTTGCCCAGCAGGATCAGCTGACGATATTTGTCCTCCCACTGCGTGAGGGGAGCGAAGGTCTGTTTTAAGGTCTCTTCTGTGATGACCGTGCCGAACGGATGTCCGGCTAACGCTGCTTGAGTCATTAATCCACCAGTATTTCAAGGGCGCGGTCAACGGCGCTAATCAGTGCCTCGACATCGCTTTGAGTATTATACGGCGCAAACGAGGCGCGCAGGGTGCCGCTCACGCCGAGCGCTGCCAGAAGCGGCTGGGCGCAGTGCTGTCCTGCCCGCAGGGCAATGCCGTACCCGGCCAGCAGCGTCACCATGTCGCTATGATGAACGCCTGCGAAATCAAAGGCGAGCAGGCTCGAGTCTTGTACGCGGAACGAGCTGAAACCGGGGCGTTTTTTAAGTTCTTCTTCTGCCAGCGTCGCCAGGCCGCGGCTCCAGCTCTCCGCCTGAACAATGTCTGTTTCAGTCAGCCACTCCAGCGCAGCGCTTAAGCCAATCACGCCCGCCACGTCTGGCGTACCGGCTTCCAGACGATAAGGTACATCCTGCGTTTTGAAGCCGTCGAATGTCACCTCGGTAATCATTTTGCCGCCCCCGAGCCACGGCGTCATTTGCGCCAGCCGTTCCGGCTTGCCGTAGAGTGCGCCAATGCCGGTTGGCCCGTAGAGCTTATGTCCGGAGAAGGCATAGAAGTCGATATCAAGCGCCTGCACATCAGCCGGGAAATGCACTACCCCCTGCGCCCCGTCGACCATCACCACCATACCGCTGGCATGGGCAATCTCAATTGCGCGGGCCAGATCCGGGCAGCCACCGGTGACGTTGGACATCTGCCCCAACGCCAGGATGCGGCTGCGTGGGGTAATCAGCTCGGGCAAACGTGCCACGTCAGGCAGGAAGTCTGCACCCAACGGAAGTTTGACAATCTGCGCCCCCGTTTGCTCGGCCACCATCAGCCACGGCACCAGGTTAGCGTGGTGTTCCGCCTCGCTGACGATGATTTCATCTCCTGCCTGCAGCCGTGGGCGGGCATAGCACTGAGCCACCATGTTAATGGCTTCGGTCGTGCCGCGCGTCCAGACGATACTTTTTCCGCTTTCAGCATTGATCAGGCGTGCAACCTGATCGCGTGCGGCTTCGTAGCGCGCGGTTAAGCGCTGCGCTTCGGCAAACTGACTGCGATGCACGTTCCCGGCGCTCAGGCTGTAGAACTGCTGCGTCGCGTCAATCACCGCCTGGGGCTTCAAAGCGGTGGCGGCGCTATCAAGGTAAACACCGGCATCGGCCAGCGCCGGGAACTGTGCGCGAAACTGCGCAGGACTGAAAGCGTTCATGGGACTCCTCATATCAATAACGCGATCGTCGCGCAATTTCAGCGGCAGGGCAAGGAGGTTGATATCTATCAGATTCGTCTGCTTATCCTGGCGACCTCGTAAAAGCAGGTTATGCTAAATAGTGTTAGGCGGATGTTTTAGCCTGTTATAAATCGAGTTTTGAATAGCATTAATTGCTAAAGGAGAATAATCATGAATAAGACAGCTGCAATCATTTCTGCCTGTGCGTTTACTTTTGCCCTGAGCGCCTGTTCTGGTAACAACTACGTGATGCATACCAACGATGGTCGTTCCATCGTTTCGGAAGGGAAACCGACAACCGATAACGATACCGGGATGATTTCGTATAAAGATGCGAACGGGAACAAGCAGCAGATCAACCGCACGGACGTGAAAGAGATGAAAGAGATCGAGCATTAACCGATCGCAGGCGAAAAAAAAGCACCGCAAGTTGGCGGTGCTACATTAATCACTATGGACAGACAGGGTAAATGTACAGGAAGTGAAAAATTGGTAGCGTTGCTACCGTGGTCTGAATCGCAGACCAATTGCAAACACAACAACACAACATCACAACCGTAAGCCAAAAGCCCTTCAGAACACGCATTCCGAAAAAAGCTCTTCGTTCCGGCTCAGGAAGTGCCGCCACTATAGGTATTTGCTGGTAGTTCCTCAACGGACAAATTATAATGGCTCAGATAAAAAAAACTAATAGGTTAAACGTTGTTTCCTATTTGTTAAATTCAGTTAACATCTAAGCCAGATAACCATGTCAAAGCGATTGCCACCCCTTAATGCATTACGCGTTTTTGATGCAGCAGCACGTCACCTCAGCTTCACCCGTGCGGCAGATGAGCTTTTTGTGACACAGGCCGCAGTAAGTCACCAAATCAAGTCTCTGGAGGATTTCCTGGGCCTTAAGCTATTTCGTCGACGCAATCGTTCATTGCTGTTGACTGAAGAGGGGCAGAGCTATTTTCAGGATATTAAAGAGATTTTTTCCCAGCTCACGGAAGCCACGCGCAAGCTGCAGGCCCGCAGTGCAAAAGGTGCCCTGACTGTCAGTTTATTGCCCAGTTTTGCCATTCAGTGGCTGGTGCCAAGACTCTCAAGCTTTAACTCAGCTTATCCGGGGATCGACGTTCGAATCCAGGCGGTGGATCGTCAGGAAGACAAGCTGGCCGATGATGTGGATGTCGCCATTTTTTACGGTCGAGGTAACTGGCCGGGCTTGCGTGTCGAGAAATTATACGCAGAATATCTGCTGCCGGTCTGCTCGCCTCTGCTGTTAACGGGCGACAAAGCGCTGAAGACCCCCGCTGACCTGGCGCAGCATACGCTTTTACATGATGCCTCTCGCCGCGACTGGCAAACGTATACCCGTCAATTAGGTCTAAGTCATATAAACGTGCAGCAAGGGCCCATTTTTAGCCACAGTGCGATGGTGCTACAGGCTGCCATTCACGGGCAGGGCGTGGCGTTGGCAAACAACGTGATGGCGCAGTCCGAAATTGAGGCAGGCCGTCTGGTTTGCCCATTTAATGACGTACTGGTCAGCAAAAATGCATTTTATCTGGTTTGTCATGACAGTCAGGCAGAACTGGGTAAAATAGCCGCCTTCCGGCAGTGGATACTGGCAAAGGCGGCAAGCGAGCAAGAGAAATTCCGCTTCAGGTATGAACAATAACGTTTGTGTGCCGGGCACGCATTAATTCAGGACTTAAACATGACCAGCCGATTCATGCTTATTTTTGCCGCGGTGAGTGGCTTTATTTTTGTTGCACTGGGCGCCTTTGGCGCACATGTATTGAGCAAGTCGTTGGGTGCTGTCGAGATGGGCTGGATCCAGACCGGCCTTGAATACCAGGCGTTCCATACGCTGGCTATTTTCGGACTGGCGGTGGCGATGCAGCGTCGGATCAGCATCTGGTTTTACTGGAGCAGCGTTTTTCTGGCGCTGGGTACTGTGCTGTTCAGCGGCAGCCTCTACTGTCTGGCACTTTCACATCTGCGCCTTTGGGCGTTTGTTACACCCGTCGGCGGCGTCAGCTTCCTGGTGGGGTGGGTATTAATGTTTATCGGAGCTATCCGTCTGAAACGCAAGGGCGTTGTTCATGAATAAAGTTGTTTTATATTGTCGCCCGGGGTTTGAGAAAGAGTGCGCCGCGGAAATTACCGATAAAGCGGCGAAGCGCGACGTCTTCGGCTTTGCCCGCGTGAAAGAGAATGCGGGCTATGTGGTCTTTGAATGCTATCAGCCCGAAGATGCGGATAAGCTGGCGCGCGAACTGCCGTTTAGCTCGTTGATCTTCGCTCGTCAGATGTTTGTGGCGGGTGAGCTGTTGAAAGACCTTCCCCCGGAAGACCGCATCACGCCAATTGTCGGCATGCTGCAGGGCGTAGTGGAGAAGGGCGGCGATCTGCGCGTGGAAGTGGCGGATACTAACGAAAGTAAAGAGCTGATGAAGTTCTGCCGCAAATTTACCGTGCCGCTGCGCGCGGCGCTGCGTGATGCGGGCGTGCTGACGAACTACGAAACGCCGAAGCGTCCGGTAGTACACATCTTCTTTATCGCTCCGGGCTGCTGTTATGCCGGCTATTCGTATACCAACAATAATTCGCCATTCTATATGGGGATCCCGCGTCTGAAGTTCCCGTCGGATGCACCGAGCCGCTCAACCCTGAAGCTGGAAGAGGCCTTCCACGTCTTTATCCCGGCCGATGAGTGGGACGAGCGTCTGGCTAACGGTATGTATGCCGTCGATCTTGGCGCGTGCCCGGGCGGCTGGACCTATCAGCTGGTGAAACGCAATATGTGGGTATCGTCTGTTGATAACGGCCCAATGGCGCAAAGCCTGATGGACACCGGGCAGGTAACCTGGCTGCGTGAAGACGGTTTCCGCTATCGTCCGACCCGTAACAACATCTCCTGGATGGTGTGCGACATGGTTGAGAAGCCAGCAAAAGTGGCCGCGCTGATGGCCTCCTGGCTGGTGAACGGCTGGTGCCGCGAGACCATTTTCAACCTCAAGCTGCCGATGAAAAAGCGCTACGAGGAGGTCTCTCAGAACCTGGCCTACATCCAGGCGCAACTGGATGAGCACGGTATTAACGTGGAGATCCAGGCGCGTCAGCTGTATCACGATCGCGAAGAGGTGACGGTACATATTCGTCGCTGGTGGGCGGCCGTAGGCGGGCGTCGCGACGAGCGATAGCGCGCGCTTTGTTTTGCCCGGTGGCGCTGTGCTTGCCGGGCCAACAAAACCGTGAACCGTTTAACGCTCTAACCGCAACTGCTGCAAATTCCCGTCCAGCTGTAAATCCGTCTGTAACGTCGCCACATCCCGACATATAAACGCCATCTCTTTGTGCGCCTCCAGCTTTTTGCGCCATTTTTCCGGCACGTCATCCAGCCTGGCGTATATCCCCTCCAGACTCTGAAAATCTGTCAGCAACTGGGCGGCGCTCTTCGGCCCGATACCCGCGACCCCCGGTACCTTCGAGCTGCTAATCCCCGCCAGTCCCCAGTAGTCAGGCAGTTGATCTGGTGAGACGCCAAACTCGCTGGCAATAAATGGCGCGTCCAGCCAGCGTTTCTGGAAGTAATCGCGGATGCGGATGGTGGGAGAGAGAAGCTGGCAGTAGCCTTTATCCGTTGAAACGATAGTGGCCTGATGTCCGGCACTCGCTACCTTGACCGCAAGCGTCGCGGCCAGATCGTCCGCTTCGTTGCCGTGTGCGCCCCAGCAGGGAACGCCGCGTTGTTCAAAGGCCGCGCGAATAACGGGCATTTCGGCATGCAGGTCGTCCGGCATCGGCGCGCGTCCGGCCTTGTAGTCAGGGAGACGCTGGTGTCGCCAGCCGCTGTTCCGCGCTTCGTCATCAAACACCGCCACTGCATGGGTAGGTTCGCTATGGCGAATAAGCTGCTCCAGCGCGTGCAGGCAAGTGTCCTTACAGGGCGTGCCCTGTACCGCATGGATACGGCGAATCAGGTTGAGCGCGTCGACGATAAGTAAATGAACAGCCACAGATAATCTCCCTTAAAGCTAATGGGTAAAGGGTATCACTGTCAGCGGGTTGAAACGAATAGCGTGAGGGAAAACAGGAAGAAGCCTCGCAAAACGAGGCTTCCTGAGAGGCTTAATCGCAGGTCACGATCTTCATCGCCAGGCCGCCGCGAGAGGTTTCGCGGTATTTGGCGTTCATATCTTTGCCTGTTTCGTACATGGTTTCGATAACTTTATCGAGGCAGACGCGCGGTTCGCTGGTGCGGCGCAGGGCCATACGTGCCGCGTTCACCGCCTTCACGGAGGCGATCGCGTTACGCTCGATGCACGGTACCTGTACCTGCCCGGCAACTGGGTCACAGGTCAGACCCAGGTTATGCTCCATGCCGATTTCCGCCGCAATGCACACCTGAGCCGGGCTCGCGCCCAACAGTTCAGCCAGACCCGCCGCTGCCATGGAGCAGGCCACGCCGACTTCACCCTGGCAGCCCACTTCCGCACCGGAAATCGACGCGTTCATCTTATACAGAGAACCAATCGCGCTGGCGACCAGCAGGTAGCGCGCCAGAGAGTTGGCGTTGACCTCACGGATAAACTTGTCGTAGTACGCCAGCACGGCCGGAACGATACCGCATGCGCCGTTGGTCGGCGCGGTGACCACGCGGCCCCCTGCGGCGTTCTCTTCATTCACCGCCAGGGCGAACATGTTAATCCAGTCCACGACGGCCATGGGGTCGGTAGTCGTTTTGTCGGTGCTCACCAGCATACGGCGCAGCGCCGCCGCACGACGCGGTACGCGAAGCTTGCCAGGCAGAACGCCTTCGGTAGTGATCCCGCGCTCAATACCGCCGCGCATCACTTCCCAGACGCTGGTGAAGTGCTGTTCAAGTTCCTCTTTGCTGTGAAGGGCCAGCTCGTTTTTCATCATCAGACCAGAGAGGGAAAGCCCCGTCTCCTGGCAGTGACGCTGAAGATCCGCCGCCGTTTTGTACGGATACGGCACTTCAACAGAAGAGGTACTGGTTTGACCAAAGTGGTCTTCGTCGACGATAAAACCGCCGCCGATAGAGTAATACGTCTGGCTGTAAACCGCTTTGTCGCCGGCCAACGCGGTAATGCGCATGCCGTTTTCGTGCAGCGACAGGTTGTCCGCATGGAAATTCATGCAATGGTCAACCGGGAATTCAACCTCATGCTCACCGTTCGCCAGCAGCAAACGACCGTGGGTGTTCACATCCTGGATGAAGCCAGGGATCGCATCAATATCAACGGTATCCGGCAGGTTCCCCGCCAGGCCCATGATAATGGCGATATCGGTATGGTGGCCTTTCCCGGTCAGAGAAAGGGAACCGTAAACATCGACAACCACGCGGGTAACGTCATGCAAGATGCCGCGTGCAATCAAGTCGTCCGTGAACTGCTTACCGGCTTTCATTGGTCCGACGGTGTGAGAGCTGGAAGGACCAATACCGATTTTGAAGATATCGAATACGCTAATCATGATGCGTCCATTGCTTTCAGTCAGAGAGGGAGGAGTGCGCCGTCCGAAGACGGCGCGGGTGACAATCAGAACATGGTGTACAGGGAGTAGAAGATCGCAGAGATAGCGATAAGACCCATGATAACCACGAAGACATTACTCACATGGCCGCTGTACTTACGCATGGCTGGCACTTTCTGAATCGCATACATCGGCATCAGGAACAGAATCATCGCGATGACCGGGCCACCCAGCGTTTCAATCATACCCAGGATGCTTGGGTTCAGGGTCGCTACCGCCCAGGTGGTGAGCAGCATGAACAGCGCAGTGATTTTATTCAGCTTGCTGATTTCAATGCTCTTGCCTTTACCACGCAGAGATTTAATCACCATACCGTTGAAGCCTTCGCGTGCGCCCAGGTAGTGGCCCAGGAAGGATTTGGTGATGGCGATCATCGCGATGATCGGTGCCATCCACGCAATCAGCGGTGCGTTAAAGTGGTTCGCCAGGTAAGACAGAATAGAGATGTTCTGATCTTTCGCTGCCGCCAGGTCTGCCGGGGAGAGGCTCAGTACGCAGCTGAAGACGAAGAACATCACGGTCAGCACCATCATGATGTGAGCGCGAGCCAGGATGCTGGAGCACTTCTTCTCAGCGCCATTACCGTACTCTTCACGTTTCGCCACCGCGAAAGAGGAGATGATCGGGGAGTGGTTGAAGGAGAAGACCATGACCGGGATTGCCAGCCACAGGGTCATCAGCAGGCCGTTACCGGTTGCAGACGCGCTGCTCAGGGACAGCGTTTCCAGTGCGGCACCGTTCCACTGTGGGATCAGGTAGCAGGCCAGCAGCATCAGTGCTGCGACAAACGGGAATACCAGCACGCTCATGGCTTTCACAATCATCTGCTCACCGAAGCGCACGATGGTCATCATGCCGACAATCAGGATCAGAGACAGGATGGCACGCGGTGGTGGCGTCATGTGCAGCTGGTGCAACATGAAGCTTTCAACGGTGTTGGTGATGGCCACGCTGTAAACCAGCAGGATGGGATAAATCGCGAAGAAGTAGAGCAGGGTAATCAGTTTACCTGCACCCACGCCGAAGTGTTCTTCAACAACTTCAGTGATGTCTTCGCCCGGGTTTTTACCGGACAGCACGAAGCGGGTCAGACCGCGGTGTGCGAAGTAGGTCATCGGGAAGGCGATGATGGCCATGATGATCAGCGGAATCAGACCGCCGACGCCTGCGTTGATAGGAAGAAACAGTACACCAGCGCCGATTGCTGTGCCGTAAAGGCCAAGCATCCACATGGTATCCGTTTTGCGCCAACCACTTCGGGATTCAATCGAAGCAACGGTGCTGGTTTGAGTGGTTTCCATCTATATCTCCTGGAGGAAGCAAATTGTCAGGTTTCTAGTCAAATCCGATGAAAAAGTGCCTGACGGTAATATGAAATTCGTTCAGTGACGGTTTTTTAATAATTTTCGCCCGTAACTATTGGCGGGCGGAAAGATACATTCTCGTTATGAATCTATCAGTGATCCTGATCCCAAATGCAATAATCCACTTATGAAGTGGGCATCTTTAGACCATTTATCTGTTAAAAAAACATCAAAGAGAATTTACGCGCGCGCAGGCTATCACCAACGACATGTAAGCTAAAAGGGCGGCCCGCGAGATAGGTGTCTTTTGCTGTAAAGAAATGGCTTTTTAGGATTTTCTGGCGGGTAATTTAGATTAAGGCTGATAATTTGCGGTTGCTAATGCGAGGTAATCGTTTGCGTTTGCGGCGAGTTTGTTTAAGACATAAGTGATATCTATGAATTGATTCGGTAATAAAAAAGCCGGGACGCACAACAGGGCGTCCCGGCTTTAACGACAACAGACCAACCGTTAAGTGCAGATTTCGTAGCACGGAATATAGGCTGAGCCCGGCAACTTCATGCGGTGTTGGGCCACAAAGCCCTGAAGCATGTCATCCATGCGACGCATCATCTCCCGGTCACCGTGGATCTTGTACGGACCATACTGCTCAATCGCGCGAATGCCCATCTCTTTCACGTTCCCCGCGACAATCCCGGAGAAGGCGCGACGCAGATCGGCAGCCAGCACTTCCACCGGCTGGTCCGGGTAGAGTTTGAGGTTCGCCATATTTTCATGGGTAGGCTCAAACGGGATCTGCAGATCGGGCGCAATACGAATTGACCAGTTGAAGCTGTAAGCATCGCCGGTATCACGACGATTCTCTTTCACCAGCGGCATCGCTTTTTTCATCTGACGCGCCACTTCCGCCGCGTCATCGATGATGATGCGGTAGTGACGACGCGCGGTTTCTCCCAGCGTATGCACGATAAACTCGTCCAGCACGCGGAAGTAGTCTGCGCTCTCTTTTGGCCCGGTCAGGATCAGCGGCAGAACCTGATCTTTGTTGGCCGGGTTCATCAGAATACCCAGCAGATAGAGCAGCTCTTCCGCCGTGCCCACGCCGCCCGGGAAGATGATAATACCGTGCGCGATACGGACAAACGCCTCCAGGCGTTTCTCGATATCCGGCATGATAATCAGCTCGTTCACCAGTGGGTTAGGCGGCTCAGCGGCAATGATTGACGGCTCGGTCATGCCGATAAACCGTCCCTCTTTGTAACGCTGCTGCGCATGACCCACCGCGGCACCTTTCATTGGCGCTTCCATTGCCCCTGGACCACAGCCGGTACAGATATTTAGCTCACGCAGGCCAAGCTGCGTTCCTACCCGGCGGGCATAGAGATATTCGGTTTCGTTAATCGAGTGACCGCCCCAGCAGACCACCATGTTCGGGGCTTCGCCAACGTGCAGGGCACGTGCGTTGCGCAGAATAGAGAATACCAGGTTGGTAATATGGACCGAGCTTTCCAGATCGAGATGCTGGAAACGGCCTGCGTTGTGGATCTGCCCGTTAACAAACAGGATGTCACGCAGTACGGCAAACAGGTTGGCCTGAAGGGAACGAATGATACGCCCGTCAACAAAGGCCTCTTCTGGCGGGTTGATCACTTCCAGTTTCACGCCGCGCTCGCGGCGCAGCACGTTGATATCAAAGCTTTCGAAGCGGGACAGCAGTTCTTTACTGTTATCTGTCAGGCTTCCGGAGTTCAGTACGGCAAGTGAACAGTTACGAAACAATTGATACAAATCGCTGCTGGCCGTGCGTTTAAGCATGTCCACTTCCAGCTGCGACAACATATCCATTGAGCCAAGCGGGCTAATATGTGTAATCAAGTGAGCTCCTTATGGGACGATTATCGTCATTCCCTTTGATTACAATAGCCCTGGCGTGTGAGGTTTCACAACACTTCGGGCGGAATACCGCCCGCATATTGTGAAAAAATTTATATTATTGACGTACCAGGCGACCCGTCGCTGGCACAAAATCAGTGTTGGTGCGCCACGGGTTAATGTCCAGCCCACCACGTCGGGTATAGCGCGCGTAAACGCTCAACTTCTCTGGCTGGCAGAAACGCTGGATATCACTAAAAATACGCTCCACGCACTGCTCGTGGAATTCGTTGTGATGGCGGAACGACACCAGATAGCGCAGCAGCTTTTCGCGATCGATTTTCGGGCCGCGATACTGGATCTGTACCGAACCCCAGTCCGGCTGGTGGGTAATCAGACAGTTGGATTTCAGCAGATGGCTGACCAGCGTCTCTTCAACCACCTTGCCGCTCGCCGCGTTTTCGAGGTAATCGGCGCTGAATTCATAATTCTCCACCTCGATATCCTGATCGTCGATGCAGGTTCCGTTGAAGTGGGCGATCGGCTGCCCTTCCAGTTCGTGCAGGCGGTACAGCGAAACGCTGACCTGACCCTGAGCACAGGCGGTTAAATCGCGTTCCAGCGTCTGCTGAACCTCATCCCAGTGATTAAATTTGGTCTGGTTGAAACTGTTGAGATAGAGCTTAAAGCTCTTGGATTCCACCAGATTCTGGCTGGCGTAATCCAGCTCAACGTGTCCGACCGCCACCTGCGGCAGGCCGCGCGCGTTGAGCCAGGAGATTTCATACAGCGTCCAGATATCGCCGCCCACGAACGGCAGCGCGTCCGCGTGCAATCCCAGAGGATCGCGGTTCAGACTGCGCGGCACACCCTGCAGCAGGCTTGCATCGTAGGTATCGCGGTAATCGGTCGATTTACCCAGCGTTAAGCCGGTTAACGCCTGATGATTTTCGTAAGACATGTTTCATAGCCACTTTACAGGTACACTTATGGGCTGAGTTTATCCTGTCTTACAAGAAGAGAGAAATCGGTGGACATCGAAACTGCAAATGCCCTTACTACCTTCACGACCCGCTATTGCGATGCGTGGCATGAAAAGCATGGAACGTGGCCGCAAAGTGCTGAATTATATGGCGTACCGTCACCGTGCATTATCTCTTCTCAGGATGATTATGTTATCTGGCAGCCGAAGCCGAGTACCGCCGGGCAAAATGTAAATGCGGTTGAACGGGCTATGGAGATTGTGGTACAACCAGCGGTTCACGCGTTTTACGTCACGCAATGTGCAGGGGATATGCCCGCTCGCTTGGGTGATTTGACGCTGACGCTGTTGCAGACCTGGAGCGAAGACGATCTGCAGCGTGTTCAGGAAAACCTGATTGGTCATCTGGTCACGCAAAAACGCCTTAAGCTTTCTCCGACGCTCTTTATTGCTACGCTCGACAGTGACCTGGATGTGATTTCCGTCTGTAACCTGTCTGGCGAAGTGATTAAAGAGACCATCGGCACCCGCAATCGCGAGACCCTCGCCCCTTCACTTGCGGATTTCCTTACCCGACTTGAGCCTCTTCTGTAATCCATAATGCTACAGCGCGTGTGAGAGATCTCTTACAAGGTTTGTGAGAGATCGCTGGAACATTCAGTATTACCTCATTTAATTAAGATTAATATCACGCTGTTTTTCAATGGATTAGCTGTTTATCCCAGCTTTTATAGGGCTTTCTTACGTCTTACAACGCTCCCCTGGTGGGTTGTAAGACGAAGCGGAATAGCGGATTCTATCTCTGTCGACAGGACGCCGACACGAGAAACGAACATCAGGATGATGGCGTTTCTTACTCAGGACACGTCAGGATGACGCTGCAGGAAGGCTTCAGGATGAAGCAAAGGGATAACGCAGGACGCGTAAGGGACACCTCCAGGAAGGAGAACGAGAGCCGAACAGGACGGTCGGTGGGTCAGGAAGGCCAGGACGTTTCAGGATGAAACAAGCACGTCAGGAAGATGTGTGCAGGATGCGAAAGGTAGACGGATGACCAGCCCTTCGGGCATCAGGAAAAGTTGTCACGGATGAGCAGGGAGCACGAATTGTAGCTGGAATGCTGCGGAACGAACCGGGAGCACTGTTTTTACAGTGCTCCCTTTTTTATTTCTGCCTCCCGCAATGCTATGCTGCGCGCCGTTCACTTTTTCAGTTGAGGTTACCATGACGCAACACGATAGCATTCGTGCTCAGTTGCACGCCATCGAAGCCCTTTTGCGCCAACATCAGCTGTGGCAAGAGACCGCGCCGCAGCCGGAAGCGTTCGCCAGCACCCAGCCATTTTGTCTGGATACCCTGGCCCCGTTCGAGTGGCTCCAGTGGGTGTTAATTCCGCGCATGCACGCGCTGCTGGAAGGCGGTCATCCGCTGCCGCAGGCGTTTGCGGTCTCTCCCTATTATGAAATGGCTCTTGAGGCGACGCACCCTGCGCGCGCGGTCATGCTGGTTGAGCTGGAAAAACTGGATGCCCTGTTTGCCGGTGAAGATGCATGACGCTTGAGATCCTCTATCAGGACGAGTGGCTGGTGGCGGTGAATAAACCGTCTGGCTGGCTGGTGCACCGCAGCTGGCTGGATCGCGACGAGAAAGTGGTCGTGATGCAGACCGTACGCGACCAGATTGGTCAGCATGTTTTTACCGCCCATCGTCTCGACAGACCGACCTCCGGCGTGCTGCTGATGGGGCTTTCCAGCGAGGCGGGACGTCTGCTGTCTCAGCAGTTCGAACAGCACCAGATCCAGAAACGCTACCACGCGATCGTGCGCGGCTGGCTGACGGACGCCGCCACGCTCGACTATCCGCTGGTAGAGGAGCTGGATAAAATCGCCGATAAATTTGCCCGCGATGACAAAGGCCCGCAGCCTGCCGTGACGGATTATCGCGGCATGGCGACCACGGAAATGCCGGTGGCAACCAGCAAATTCCCCACTACGCGCTACAGCCTGGTTGAGCTTTTGCCCAAAACCGGGCGTAAACACCAGCTGCGACGCCATCTTGCGCACCTGCGCCACCCGATTATTGGCGACAGCAAGCACGGCGATCTGCGCCAGAATCGCAGCGCGGCCGAGCATTTTGGCTGTAACAGACTGATGTTACACGCCAGCGAGCTTAGCCTGACCCACCCGTTTACCGGCGAACCGCTGAATATCCGTGCAGGGCTGGATGATGTCTGGATGCAGGCGCTGTCACAGTTTGGCTGGCTGGGGCAACTCCCCGAAAATGAAAGGGTTGAGTTTGTATCTGGCAACGTTCAGGATGAACAGTAAACGCATTCATAGGGAAAAATATCATGGCTGAAGTAGGCATTTTTGTCGGCACTATGTACGGCAACTCACTGCTGGTAGCGGAAGAGGCTGAGGCGATTCTGGCAAGCCAGGGCCATAAAGCCACGGTCTATGAAGACCCGGAACTGGCAGACTGGGAAAAGTATAAAGATAAATACATTCTGGTGGTGACGTCCACTACCGGGCAGGGCGATCTGCCGGACAGCATCGTGCCACTTTTCCAGGGCATTAAAGACCAGCTTGGCTATCAGCCGGACGTTCACTACGGCATCATTGCCCTGGGCGATAGCTCTTACGCAAACTTCTGCGGCGGCGGCAAGCAGTTTGATGCGCTCCTGCAGGAACAGAGCGCCCAGCGCGTCGGCGAGATGCTGCTGATTGATGCCGGTGAGCATCCTGAACCGGAAAGCGAATCGAACCCGTGGGTCGAGCAGTGGGCTACGCTCCTGAAATAGTTTTCCAGGCCGGGTCAGGCGAAGCCGCCACCCGGCAATACACTCCGCACCAAACCTCAATTCCGTGAACCACCTTCCACTTGCCTGGGCTTATGCCATAAACAACCGCTCGCACACCCTTTAATACTGTGTTTTTGCACGGTGAGAGAACGAGTCACTCCTTCATATACTTTTCCGGTCACTTATAAAACGGCTTCAGGCCGTACCAAAACGACAAAACACATCTCATTCTGATTACCCTACCGGTGCTGTACAGAATGAACCAGGCGAAAGCTATGTTTCAGGAGTGCAACAATGAGTACATTAAGCCACGCAGCGAGCAGCGCTGAGAAGCGCACGAATGCCCGCTACTGGATAGTGGTGATGCTGTTTATCGTCACATCCTTTAACTATGGTGACCGCGCCACGCTGTCGATTGCCGGCTCTGAAATGGCAAAAGATATCGGCCTTGATCCGGTGGGCATGGGTTACGTTTTCTCCGCATTCTCATGGGCCTACGTCATCGGGCAAATTCCAGGCGGCTGGCTTCTGGACCGTTTTGGCTCTAAACGTGTCTATTTCTGGTCCATCTTTATCTGGTCTGCATTTACCCTTTTGCAGGGCTTTGTCGATGTTTTCAACGGTTTTGGCATTATCGTCGCGCTCTTTACGCTGCGCTTCCTGGTAGGTCTGGCAGAAGCGCCTTCCTTCCCGGGGAACAGTCGTATTGTCGCGGCCTGGTTCCCGGCGCAGGAGAGGGGAACGGCGGTGGCGATTTTTAACTCCGCCCAATATTTCGCCACGGTGATCTTCGCACCCATTATGGGCTGGCTGACGCACGAAGTGGGCTGGTCGCACGTCTTCTTCTTTATGGGCGGGCTAGGGATCATCATTAGCTTCGTCTGGCTGAAAGTGATCCACGAACCGAATCAGCATCCTGGCGTAAACAAGAAAGAGCTGGAGTACATTGCGGAAGGTGGTGCGCTGATCAACATGGATCAGAAGTCCGGGAAAGTAAAAGTCCCGTTCAGCCAGAAATGGGCGCAGATCAAACAGCTTGTCGGTACGCGGATGATGATCGGCATCTATCTGGGCCAGTACTGTATCAACGCGCTAACCTACTTCTTCATCACCTGGTTCCCGGTGTACCTGGTGCAGGCGCGGGGTATGTCGATCCTGAAAGCGGGGTTTGTTGCTTCGGTCCCGGCGATCTGCGGCTTTATCGGTGGCGTGCTCGGCGGGGTGATATCCGACTGGCTGATGCGACGCACCGGATCGCTGAACATCGCGCGTAAAACGCCGATTGTGCTCGGCATGCTGCTCTCCATGACTATGGTGTTCTGCAACTACGTCAGCGCCGAGTGGATGGTTATCGGCTTTATGGCGATGGCCTTCTTCGGCAAAGGCATTGGCGCGCTGGGCTGGGCGGTGATGGCGGATACCGCACCAAAAGAGATCAGCGGCCTGAGCGGCGGTCTTTTCAACATGTTCGGCAACATTTCCGGGATTGTTACGCCAATCGCGATTGGCTACATCGTTGGTACGACGGGGTCATTCAACGGTGCACTGATCTACGTCGGCGTGCATGCGCTGGTGGCAGTCCTGAGTTACCTGGTGCTGGTGGGGGATATCAAACGTATTGAACTCAAACCCGTAGTGGAGCGTGGCTGATGACAACGCAATCAAGCCCCATCGTGACTGAAATGAACGTTATTCCCGTGGCCGGGCAGGACAGCATGCTGCTCAATATTGGCGGCGCGCACAATGCGTGGTTTACCCGCAATATCGTTGTGTTGACTGATAGCGCAGGTAATACTGGCGTGGGTGAGGCACCTGGTGGGGAGGTGATCTACCAGACCCTGGTCGATGCAATTCCGCAGGTGGTGGGCCAGGAGGTTGCCCGCCTGAACAAGGTGGTTCAACGGGTGCATAAGGGCAACCAGTCGGCAGATTTTGATACCTTCGGTAAAGGAGCCTGGACGTTTGAGCTGCGCGTCAACGCGGTGGCCGCGCTGGAGGCCGCCCTGCTTGATTTACTGGGTAAGGCGCTGAATGTCCCGGTCTGCGAGCTGCTGGGGCCGGGCAAACAGCGTGATGCGGTCACCGTGCTGGGCTATCTGTTCTACGTGGGCGATCGCACGAAAACCGATCTCCCCTATCTGGCGCAATCACCGGGTAACCACGACTGGTATCAGCTGCGCCACCAGCAAGCCCTTACCCGCGACGCGGTGGTCCGCCTGGCCGAGGCGGCTCAGGATCGCTACGGCTTCAAAGATTTCAAGCTCAAGGGTGGCGTGCTGCCCGGTGAGCAGGAGATTGAAACCGCCCGGGCGTTGAAAAAACGTTTCCCGGAGGCGCGTATCACCGTTGACCCTAACGGCGCCTGGCTGCTGGAGGAAGCCATCAGCCTGTGCAAAGGTCTGGGAGACGTGCTGACCTACGCAGAAGACCCGTGTGGCGCGGAGCAGGGCTTCTCTGGCCGTGAAGTCATGGCCGAATTCCGCCGTGCCACCGGCTTACCGGTCGCCACCAATATGATTGCCACTAACTGGCGCGAAATGGGGCATGCGGTGATGCTGAACGCTGTCGATATTCCGCTGGCGGACCCGCACTTCTGGACGCTCTCCGGCGCGGTGCGTGTGGCGCAGCTGTGCGATGACTGGGGACTGACCTGGGGCTGCCACTCCAACAATCACTTCGACATTTCGCTGGCGATGTTTACCCACGTTGGCGCCGCGGCACCGGGAAACCCGACCGCTATCGACACCCACTGGATTTGGCAGGAAGGCGAAGCCCGCCTGACGAAAAATCCGCTGGAAATCAAAAATGGCAAGATTGCCGTTCCCGATTCGCCGGGCCTGGGCGTGGAACTTGACTGGGATCGTGTCCACAAAGCTCATGAGGCGTATAAAAAGCTACCGGGCGGTGCGCGTAATGACGCAGGCCCGATGCAATACCTTATTCCCGACTGGACATTTGACCGTAAGCGCCCTGTTTTTGGACGTCACTGATAAAAGGATTACACGATGAGTACTTTTACGACCCCTGTCGTCACTTCCATGCAAATCATTCCGGTCGCGGGTCATGACAGCATGCTGATGAACCTGAGCGGGGCACATGCACCGTTCTTTACCCGCAATATTGTCATTATCAAAGACAATGCCGGCCATACCGGTGTGGGTGAAATTCCGGGCGGGGAGAAGATCCGTAAAACGCTGGAGGATGCCATTCCGCTGGTGGTGGGCAAAATGCTGGGTGAGTACAAAAATGTCCTCAACACCGTGCGCAACACCTTTGCCGACCGCGATGCGGGTGGCAGGGGGCTGCAAACCTTCGATCTGCGAACCACCATCCACGTGGTGACCGGGATTGAAGCCGCAATGCTGGATTTGCTGGGCCAGCACCTGGGCGTTAACGTTGCCTCGCTGCTGGGTGAGGGGCAGCAGCGTTCAGAAGTAGAAATGCTTGGCTATCTGTTCTTTGTCGGCAATCGCACACTGACGCCGCTGCCGTACCAAAGCCAGACGAAGGAAGCATGCGACTGGTACCGGCTGCGCCATGAAGAGGCGATGACCCCGGATGCGGTGGTGAGGCTGGCGGAAGCGGCATACGAAAAATATGGCTTCAATGATTTCAAACTGAAAGGCGGCGTGCTGGCGGGTGAAGAAGAGGCAGAGGCCATTTCCGCGCTGGCAAAACGTTTCCCACAGGCGCGCGTGACGCTTGATCCAAACGGTGCATGGTCGCTTGATGAAGCGATCAAAATAGGTAAACAGCTCAAAGGTGTGCTGGCGTATGCCGAGGATCCCTGCGGGGCCGAGCAAGGTTTCTCGGGCCGCGAAGTGATGGCGGAATTCCGTCGCGCCACGGGGCTGCCGACCGCGACCAATATGATTGCCACCGACTGGCGTCAGATGGGGCATACCCTGTCATTACAATCCGTCGATATTCCACTGGCTGACCCGCACTTCTGGACGATGCAGGGCTCGGTCCGCGTGGCGCAGATGTGCCATGAGTTTGGCCTGACCTGGGGATCGCATTCTAATAACCACTTCGACGTGTCGCTGGCAATGTTCACCCACGTTGCCGCCGCCGCACCGGGCACCATTACCGCTATCGACACCCACTGGATCTGGCAGGAGGGGAATCAGCGTCTGACCAAAGCGCCGTTTGAGATAAAAGGTGGCATGGTGCAGGTGCCTTCAACGCCGGGATTGGGCATTGAGCTCGATATGGACCAGGTGATGAAAGCGCACGAGCTTTACCAGAAACACGGTCTGGGCGCGCGGGACGACGCGATGGCGATGCAGTATCTGATCCCCGACTGGACATTCGACAATAAACGTCCGTGCATGGTACGATAAACGCATTGGGACCGCTCCCATGAGCGGTTCTTTACGTGGTGTATGCTTAACGTAACGACTATGCGTAAGGATGGCTTATGAAAATTGTTATCGCACCGGACTCGTATAAGGAAAGTTTGAGTGCGCTTGAGGTTGCGACAGCGATAGAGCGCGGTTTTCGCGAGATCTTTCCCGAGGCGGTTTACGTCAAACTGCCGGTCGCGGATGGGGGAGAAGGCACCGTTGAGGCGATGATCGCGGCAACGCAGGGGCGAAGGGTACATGTCCCGGTGACCGGTCCCCTCGGCGAGCGGGTGGAAGGATTTTACGGGATTTCGGGTGACGAACAGAGCGCCTTTATTGAAATGGCGGCGGCAAGCGGTCTGGAACTGGTTGCGCCTTCGCAGCGCGATCCCCTGAAAACGACCTCCTGGGGCACAGGTGAACTTATCCGTCACGCGCTGGATGCGGGCGTTAAGCATATCATCATCGGTATCGGCGGTAGCGCCACAAATGACGGCGGGGCCGGGATGATGCAGGCGCTAGGTGCGAAGCTGCTCGACGCCAGTGAACAGCCGCTGGGGCAGGGCGGAGGCGAGCTGGGAAAACTCGCGCGTATCGACCTGAGCGGCCTGGACACGCGTCTGGCCGAGTGCCGGATTGAGGTCGCCTGCGACGTGACCAATCCTCTGGTTGGAAAGGATGGCGCGTCAGCCGTATTTGGCCCGCAAAAGGGGGCCACGCCTGAGATGATCATCACCCTGGACAATGCGCTTGCTCATTATGCGCGGATTATTGCCCGGGATCTGGATATGGATGTGCTAAACCTTGCTGGCGGTGGTGCGGCGGGGGGAATGGGCGCGGCGCTGTACGCTTTTTGCGGCGCACAGTTGCGCCAGGGCATTGAGATTGTAACCGATGCGCTGCACCTGGCCGACCAGGTGGCCGATGCAGATTTGGTTATCACCGGCGAAGGCCGCATCGACAGCCAGACGATCCACGGCAAAGTCCCGGTGGGGGTAGCGAAGGTCGCGAAACGCTTTAACAAACCCGTTATCGGGATTGCGGGCAGTCTGACTGCGGATGTTGGCGTGGTACACGATCACGGCATTGATGCGGTGTTTAGCGTGATTTACACCATCTGCTCGCTGGAAGATGCGCTGGAAAATGCCAGCGCGAATGTACAGATGACCGCCAGAAATATCGCGGCGGTGCTGAAAGTGGGGCAGGGAATGTAGTTCTCCCGCTCCCCGTGGGAGAGGGTTGGGTGAGGGCATCAGGCCGCACCCGCAATCGTAGGCCCGGTAAGGCGAAGCCGCCACCGGGCTTTTATCTCAGCTCCCCAATACCTTCATCGCTTCACGCGTCACGTTATCCATTTCATCCAGCAGCTCCAGAAACTCAGGTTCCAGCTCCGATTCTGGCGTACCTGCGCGCAGTTGCTGCTCCAGCAGCTGGCAGAGATTTTTAAGCCGCGGTACGCCGCTATAGCCGCAGCTGCCGTGAAGCTTGTGGATGGCTTCCAGCAGTTCATCCGGGTGTTCCCCCACAAGCTGTTCTTCAACTTTATTACGAATCTCCGGCAGAAACGCGACCAGCATTTGCAGCATCTCGCGGGCTAAATCGGGTTTACCTGCCGCCTGACGCAGTGCAAGCTGCCAGTCAAAGGTTGCATTTTGATTGACGGTGACCTCAACCGGCTCGCTGGAAACCGTGTAGCTTCCGCCAATATGTCCCGGCTTATAGCGTAACAGCAGGTTATGAAGCTTCTCTTCGTCGATAGGTTTCGCCAGATAATCATTCATCCCGGCGCTCAGTAACTTCTCTTTCTGACCGGCCATCGCATGCGCGGTGACCGCAATCACCGGTGTTTGCTGCTGATGTGGCAGCTGGTGGATCAACTCACAGGCCCGAATGCCATCCATGCCCGGCATCTGAATATCCATCAGAATTAAATCGAACTGCATCTGTTTGGCTTGTTCAACGGCCTGCGTGCCGCTGGTGCACAGCTCCACATGCTGAACCTGATCTTCCAGCAACACGCCAATGAGCTTCAGGTTTGCCGGGTTGTCATCAACTGCCATCACGCTCATCGGCAGTTTTTGCTCATCGTTAATCAGCGGAAGGGCATGCTGGCTAAGACGGCAATACTCCGTGAGGGCGGGCAGCAGGCGGGTGGCGGTGAGGGGTTTAAGCAGGCACGCGGCTGCCCCGTCGTTTTTCAACTCTTCCGCGTTTATCTGAGCGTGGCAGGGCAGCGCCAGCAGCAGATAGTCGGTCATCGACGCGGCTTTCGCCAGCCGCTCCTGCTGCATGGTCAGCTCGCCGGTGAACGTCACCGGAATACCCATCAGCAGAATGTCGTAGTGCTCAACGGCAAGCGCCGAAAAGGTAGGGCTGTAGACTACCTCCAGAGGTGTGGTGCTTAAAATATCCAGCGTGCACTGCGCGGCCGCCGCGTTAGGCTCGACGTAGGCCAGACGCTTACCGTTCAGGCAGCTTGTCACCGGACCGTCGGTCAACGCGTTCGGATTGAGATCCAGGTTAATGTGGAACCAGAAGGTTGAACCGCGGTTTGGCTGGCTGTGGAAAGAGATATCGCCGCCCATCTCGTTTACCAGCCTCTGCGTAATCACCAGCCCCAGACCGGTACCGCCATGACGACGGGAGATACTGGCATCCGCCTGGCGGAACGCCTGGAACAGACGCGACTGATCGCGCTCGGGAATACCAATCCCGGTATCGCGGATCTGAACCTCAATCTGTACCTTGTTGTTACTGAGCGCGCGTTTTTCTACCAGAATGTCGATGTTGCCGCTTTCGGTGAATTTAATGGCGTTGCCAACAAGATTGGTAATGACCTGCTGAAGGCGCAGAGGATCGCCGATGACGTTATCCGGCACGTCGTTTTTGATGTTAAGCGTCAGTTCAAGGCCTTTGTCGTGTGACGAGTGGGCGAGCAGCGTGACCACTTCATCGAGCGTACCGCGCAGCGGGAACGGTATGCTCTCCAGAATAAGCTTGCCCGCCTCCAGCTTGGAGAAGTCCAGCACGTCGTTAATGATCGCCAGCAGGTTGTTGGCCGAACGTTCAATGGTGTGCAGATGATCGCGCTGCGTCGGGTTAAGCTCGCTTTTCAGCGTCAGGCGGGTAAAGCCGATCACCCCATTGAGCGGCGTACGCAGCTCGTGCGACATATTGGCAAGGAATTCAGATTTAATCCGCGCCGCTTCCTGGGCGCGCTTTTTCGCCAGATCCAGCTCAACGTTCTGGATCTCCATCTGCTCCAGCGTTTCGCGCAGGTCAGACGTCGCCTGGTCAACGTTATGCTGCATCTCTTCGTGATAGGCCGCCAGCGACATCGCCATCGAGTTGATGCCGTTTTTCAGCATATCCAGCTCGCCCAGCATAAAACCTTCTACGCGGCTGTCGAGCTGTCCCCGGCGGATGCGGTCAACAGTATTGACCATATTGCGGATGGGGCCCGTTACGTCGCGCATCAGGCGCCAGCCGAAGATCAGTGCAATACCAATACAGAACAGCATCATCACGCCAGAGATAAAAATCTCTTTGTACTGCTGTAGCCGGACTGATTTGAGATCCAGCTCCAGCGCCACGTATCCCAGCATGTTATTGCTGGATTTGGCGTCAGATTGCGCAGACTCGTCGGGGGAATAACTTTCCGACACGATCGGCGTGCGCAGGATCATGATATCGCCGCGCCGCAGTACGGTGAGATGGCGCGGGAAAGGTGTACCGTCCGGGATTTTCAGGGCCGCCGGATCGAGATGAAAATTCGAGGTGACAAACAGGCGGTTATGTTCGTCGTAAACGGAAATGGCGCGTACGATGTCCGAGTGGCGTCGGTGAAGCACGCTGATTAACTGCCCAATGGATTCGCGGTTTTGCAGGTTCATCCCGTACTCGCTTGAGACGGCGAGCGGTTCGATGATGCTGGCGCCTGCATCCTCCAGCTGTCGCTGCAAATCGTTATAGCGGTGCACCACAAAGAAGATACTCAGCAGCAAACCGATGAGAACGGTGGGGGCGAGGATCAAAATCATCATGCGCGCGCGCAGGCTGTAGTTGGTCATGGCGTTCCGTTATGGGACAATTAAGATAATTATGTTTATGTGAGAAAAATCTCGGCGATGGCGCAATTCTACTCTGCAAAACGACGCGTGACGACGCGTCAAATCATTACTGTTGAAGCCACAGACCTTGACCCGTTTGGTCAGGGGGTGGCTCATCACAATGGTAAGACTCTGTTTATAACAGGTTTGCTGCCAACAGAACGAGCAGAAATTACGCTGACGGAAGACAAACGCCAGTACGCGCGCGGACAGGTGAAGCGTCGCCTCAACGATAGCCCGGCGCGCGTTGCGCCACGCTGTCCGCATTTTGGCGTTTGCGGAGGCTGCCAGCAACAGCATGCGAGCACAGAATTACAGCAAAAAAGCAAAAGCCGCGCCCTGGCGCGTCTGCTGAAGCACGACGTGAATGAAGTTATTGCTGATCAGCCCTGGGGCTACCGTCGCCGCGCGCGTCTGAGTCTGAGCTATCAGCCCAAAACGGCGCGGCTGGAGATGGGTTTTCGCAAAGCGGCCTCCAGCGATATTGTTGATGTGAAGCAGTGCCCTGTTTTGGTGCCCCATCTTGAGGCATTGCTTCCGCACGTGCGCACTTGCCTCTCAGGACTGGACGGCGTTCGCCATCTTGGGCATGTCGAACTGGTCATGGCCAATAATGGCCCGCTGATGGTGTTGCGCCACAACGCGCCATTATCGAAAAAAGATCGCGAAAAACTGGAACGTTTTTCGCATTCCCACGACCTGGCGCTTTTCCTTGCTCCACAAAGCGAGATACTTGAACAGGTTACCGGTGATGCGCCCTGGTATGCGTCAAACGGGCTACGCTTAACGTTTAGCCCGCGGGATTTCATTCAGGTAAATGATGGCGTAAACCAGCAGATGGTTGAGAAAGCGCTGGCGTGGCTTGATATACAGCCCACCGATCGGGTGCTCGATCTGTTCTGCGGCATGGGCAACTTCACGCTGCCGCTGGCGCGAAAAGCAGCAAGCGTCGTTGGCGTGGAAGGCGTTGAAGCGCTGGTGGCTAAAGGGCAGGAGAACGCACAACAGAACGGCTTGCAAAATGTGACATTCTTTCATCAAAATCTTGAGGAAGATGTGACGCAACAGCCGTGGGCACTGCAGGGATTTGACAAAATCCTGCTCGACCCGGCGCGCGCCGGTGCCCCGGGCGTCATGGCGCATGTGATTAAACTTGCCCCGAAGCGTGTGGTCTATGTTTCCTGTAACCCGGCAACGCTTGCCCGTGACAGTGAGGTATTAATCAGCGCGGGTTACCAAATTCAGCGTCTGGCAATGCTGGACATGTTCCCGCACACTGGGCATCTGGAATCGATGGTGTTGTTCGAGCACATCTAATTTGTTTGGCTTGTCGACTTCGACAGGCCCTGGTCCCTAAAGGAGAGGACAATGGTTGCGGTAAGAAGTGCACATCTCAATAAAGCTGGGGAGTTTGACCCACAAAAATGGATCGCAAGTCTGGGAATTTCCAGCCAGCAGTCGTGTGAACGCTTAACCGAAACCTGGGCCTACTGTCTTCGCACCACACAGGGTCATCCGGATGCCGATCTCCTTTTGTGGCGCGGCGTGGAGATGGTTGAAATCTTATCCATGCTGAACATGGATATTGAAACGCTGCAGGCCGCGTTGCTGTTTCCTCTCGCCGATGCGAACGTCGTGACGGAAGACGTGCTGCGTGAGAGCGTCGGAAAATCCGTCGTCGCGCTGATCCACGGCGTGCGCGATATGGCGGCTATCCGCCAGCTTAAAGCCGCGCACACCGATTCCGTCTCCTCTGAGCAGGTCGATAACGTCCGCCGGATGCTGCTGGCCATGGTGGATGATTTCCGCTGTGTGGTCATCAAACTGGCCGAGCGTATTGCCCACCTGCGTGAGGTGAAGGATGCGCCGGAAGACGAGCGCGTGCTGGCCGCCAAAGAGTGTACAAACATCTATGCGCCGCTGGCGAACCGGTTAGGTATCGGTCAGCTCAAATGGGAGCTGGAAGATTACTGCTTCCGTTATCTGCACCCGGCGGAATATAAGCGCATTGCCAAACTTCTGCATGAACGCCGCATTGACCGCGAGCACTATATCGAGGAGTTTGTCGGCGGCTTGCGCCAGGCGATGAAAGAAGAGAACGTGCGCGCCGAAGTCTACGGGCGACCTAAGCACATCTACAGCATCTGGCGCAAAATGCAGAAGAAACACCTCGCCTTTGACGAGCTGTTTGACGTGCGTGCCGTGCGTATCGTGGCGGAACGTCTGCAGGACTGCTACGCCGCGCTGGGGATCGTCCACACTCACTTCCGCCATCTGCCGGATGAGTTTGATGACTATGTGGCTAACCCTAAACCTAACGGTTATCAGTCCATTCACACCGTGGTGCTTGGCCCTGGCGGCAAAACGGTCGAAATTCAGATCCGCACCAAACAGATGCACGAAGATGCCGAGCTGGGCGTTGCCGCGCACTGGAAATACAAAGAGGGAACGTCGGGCGGGGCGCGTTCTGGTCACGAGGATCGCATCGCCTGGCTGCGCAAGCTGATTGCGTGGCAGGAAGAGATGGCCGACTCGGGCGAAATGCTCGACGAAGTCCGCAGCCAGGTCTTTGACGACCGGGTCTACGTCTTTACCCCGAAAGGGGATGTGGTCGACCTGCCAGCCGGTTCAACGCCGCTTGATTTTGCCTACCACATCCACAGTGACGTGGGGCACCGCTGTATCGGGGCGAAAATCGGCGGGCGCATCGTCCCGTTCACTTACCAGTTGCAGATGGGCGATCAGATTGAAATCATCACCCAGAAGCAGCCTAACCCGAGCCGGGACTGGCTTAATCCGAACCTGGGGTACGTCACCACCAGTCGCGGACGCTCAAAAATTCACGCCTGGTTCCGCAAGCAGGATCGTGACAAAAATATCCTTGCCGGTCGTCAGATCCTTGACGACGAGCTGGAACATATCGGGATCAGCCTGAAAGAGGCCGAGAAATTCCTGCTGCCGCGCTACAACTTCAACGAGCTTGACGAGCTGTTAGCGGCAATTGGCGGCGGCGATATTCGTCTCAATCAGATGGTTAACTTCCTGCAGGCGCAGTTCAATAAGCCAAGCGCGGAAGAGCAGGACGCGGCGGCGCTGAAGCAGCTGCAGCAGAAAACCTACGCCCCGCAGCAGCGCAGTAAAGACAATGGCCGGGTAGTGGTCGAGGGAGTGGGCAATCTGATGCACCACATTGCCCGCTGCTGTCAGCCAATTCCGGGCGACGACATCGTCGGCTTTATCACCCAGGGGCGCGGGATCTCGATCCACCGTTCCGACTGTGACCAGCTTGCCGAGCTGCAGTCCCATGCGCCGGAGCGCATCGTGGAAGCGGTCTGGGGGGAGAGCTACTCCGCCGGCTACTCGCTGGTGGTGCGTGTTACCGCCAATGACCGCAGCGGCTTGCTGCGCGATATCACCACCATTCTCGCCAACGAGAAGGTCAACGTGCTGGGTGTTGCCAGCCGCAGCGATACCCGCGAGCAGCTTGCCACCATCGATATGACCATCGAAATCTACAACCTGCAGGTGCTGGGTCGCGTACTCGGCAAACTGAACCAGGTGCCGGATGTGATTGACGCGCGTCGTCTGCACGGCGGGTAAATACACTCTTCTGTAGGCCGGGTAAGGCTTTGCCGCCACCCGGCTTGTTTTTTAATGGAAAACACTATGACTCAAATCGACCGCCTGCTCGGCATCATGAAACGCCTGCGCGATCCGGAAAACGGCTGCCCGTGGGACAAAGAGCAGACTTTCTCCACCATCGCCCCGTACACGCTTGAAGAGACCTACGAGGTGCTGGACGCCATTTCTCGCGAGGATTTTGACGACCTGCGTGGTGAACTCGGCGACCTGCTGTTCCAGGTGGTGTTCTACGCCCAGATGGCGCAGGAAGAAGGGCGCTTTAACTTTGATGATATCTGCGCCGCTATCAGCGACAAGCTTGAGCGCCGTCACCCGCATATCTTTGGCGATGCCACCGCAGGCAACAGCGCGGAAGTACTGGCCCGCTGGGAGCAGATAAAAAGCGCCGAGCGTGCTGAAAAATCCCAGCATTCGGCGCTGGACGATATTCCTCTGAGTCTGCCTGCGCTGATGCGCGCGCATAAAATTCAAAAGCGTTGTTCCGCCGTCGGTTTTGACTGGGACTCTCTGGGGCCGGTGCTGGATAAAGTGCATGAAGAGATCGACGAGGTTATGCACGAAGCGCAGCAGGCGGTGGTGGATGAAGCAAAGCTTGAGGAAGAGATGGGCGATCTGTTGTTTGCGACCGTCAACCTTTCGCGCCATTTAGGTGTAAAAGCGGAAACCGCATTGCAAAAAGCCAATCTGAAATTCGAACGTCGTTTTCGTGAAGTGGAGCGGATTGTCGCCTCGCGCGGCCTGGAAATGACCGGAGTTGACCTCCAGGCGATGGAAGAAGTCTGGCAGGAAGTAAAACGCCAGGAATCTGATCTCTAACGGAATTTTGCGATCAAGCGCAATTTGTGTGATTTTTTAAATGACAAGCACTTGATTTGCGTCAAAAACATTTACCCAAAAGGGGCTATTTTCTCACTCCTTATGTTTGTCATGGCCTGGAATGGAGACGGAGAATGAAAGTTTGTGGCGCTCGCCGTGTTCGGGTATACTACTTTCCCGTCCTGGTTATTCCATCGTTTCACCCTAACTTCTCAGGTTCAGCATGACAACGAACTATATTTTTGTGACCGGCGGGGTCGTATCCTCTCTGGGTAAAGGCATTGCCGCAGCCTCCCTCGCAGCCATTCTTGAAGCCCGTGGCCTCAATGTGACCATGATGAAACTGGATCCGTACATCAACGTCGATCCTGGCACCATGAGCCCAACCCAACACGGGGAAGTGTTCGTTACTGAAGACGGCGCTGAAACCGATCTGGATCTTGGCCACTACGAGCGTTTCATTCGTACCAAAATGACCCGTCGTAACAACTTTACGACTGGCCGCATCTACTCCGACGTTCTGCGTAAAGAGCGCCGCGGTGACTACCTGGGCGCGACCGTTCAGGTTATCCCACACATCACTAACGCCATCAAAGAGCGTGTCCTTGCCGGTGGCGAAGGGCATGACGTAGTGCTGGTTGAAATCGGCGGTACCGTAGGGGATATCGAATCCCTGCCGTTCCTCGAAGCGATTCGTCAGCTGGCGGTAGATATTGGTCGTGAGCATGCGCTGTTCATGCACCTGACGCTGGTGCCTTACATGGCGGCTGCAGGTGAAGTGAAAACCAAACCGACTCAGCACTCTGTTAAAGAGCTGCTCTCCATCGGTATTCAGCCTGACATCCTGGTTTGCCGTTCCGATCGCGCTATCCCGGCGAACGAACGTGCGAAAATTGCATTGTTCTGTAACGTGCCTGAAAAAGCCGTTATTTCAATGAAAGATGTCGATTCCATTTATAAAATCCCGGGCCTGTTGAAATCGCAGGGCCTGGACGATTATATTTGTAAACGATTCAGCTTGAACTGTCCGGAAGCTAACCTGTCTGAATGGGAACAGGTTATCTATGAAGAAGCCAATCCGGCGGGCGAAGTGACTATCGGTATGGTCGGCAAGTACATTGAACTGCCGGATGCCTATAAGTCAGTTATCGAAGCGCTGAAACACGGTGGTCTGAAGAACCGCGTCTCCGTGAACATCAAGCTGATTGATTCGCAGGATGTTGAAACGCGTGGCGTGGAAATTCTGAAAGATCTGGATGCGATTCTCATCCCTGGCGGCTTTGGCTACCGCGGTGTTGAAGGCAAGATCGCCACTGCACGCTACGCGCGTGAAAACAATATTCCTTACCTCGGCATCTGCCTGGGTATGCAGGTTGCGCTGATCGAATTTGCGCGCAACGTAGCGGGAATGGAAAACGCGAACTCTACGGAATTTGTGCCAGACTGTAAGTACCCTGTAGTGGCGCTGATTACGGAATGGCGCGACGAAGACGGTAACGTCGAAGTCCGTACCGAGAAGAGCGATCTGGGTGGCACAATGCGTCTTGGCGCACAGGCCTGCCAGCTGTCCGACGATAGCGTGGTTCGCAAGCTGTATGGCGAATCGGTCATCACCGAGCGCCATCGTCACCGCTATGAAGTCAACAACATGCTGTTGAAACAAATTGAAGCTGCGGGCCTGCGCGTTGCGGGCCGCTCCGGGGATGATCAGTTAGTCGAGATCATTGAAGTGCCAAACCATCCATGGTTTGTTGCCTGCCAGTTCCACCCGGAATTTACTTCAACGCCGCGTGACGGGCATCCGCTGTTTGCAGGCTTCGTGAAAGCCGCCAGCGAGTACCAGAAGCGTCAGGCGAAGTAAAAAAAGTTAGAACGGCAACGCGTACCTTTGGTACGCGTTGTTTGTCTGGAGTTTTAGTTTAACTTGTACTGAGGAAAATCTAATGTCCAAAATCGTTAAAGTCATCGGTCGTGAAATCATCGACTCCCGTGGTAACCCGACCGTTGAAGCTGAAGTTCATCTGGAAGGTGGTTTCGTCGGTATGGCAGCTGCTCCATCAGGTGCTTCTACGGGTTCCCGCGAAGCGCTGGAACTGCGCGATGGCGACAAATCCCGTTTCATGGGCAAAGGCGTACTGAAAGCGGTTGGCGCTGTAAACGGTCCTATTGCTCAGGCCATCATTGGCAAAGACGCTAAAGACCAGGCTGGCATCGACAAGATCATGATCGATCTGGACGGTACTGAAAACAAATCTAACTTCGGTGCGAACGCAATCCTGGCGGTTTCCCTGGCGAACGCCAAAGCAGCAGCGGCTGCTAAAGGTATGCCACTGTTCGAGCACATCGCTGAACTGAACGGCACCCCAGGCAAATACTCCATGCCTGTACCAATGATGAACATCATCAACGGTGGTGAGCACGCAGACAACAACGTTGATATTCAGGAATTCATGATTCAGCCAGTTGGCGCGAAATCCCTGAAAGAAGCGGTACGTATGGGTTCTGAAGTGTTCCACAACCTGGCTAAAGTTCTGAAAGCTAAAGGTATGAACACGGCTGTAGGTGACGAAGGTGGCTATGCGCCAAACCTGGGTTCTAACGCAGAAGCTCTGGCTGTTATCGCAGAAGCAGTAAAAGCTGCTGGCTACGAGCTGGGCAAAGACATCACCCTGGCGATGGACTGTGCAGCATCTGAATTCTACAAAGACGGTAAATACGTTCTGGCTGGCGAAGGCAACAAAGCGTTCACCTCCGAAGAGTTCACTCACTTCCTGGAAGACCTGACCAAACAGTACCCAATCGTCTCTATCGAAGACGGTCTGGACGAGTCTGACTGGGATGGTTTCGCATACCAGACCAAAGTACTGGGCGACAAAATCCAGCTGGTTGGTGACGATCTGTTCGTAACCAACACCAAGATCCTGAAAGAAGGCATCGAGAAAGGCATCGTTAACTCCATCCTGATCAAATTCAACCAGATCGGTTCTCTGACCGAAACCCTGGCTGCGATCAAAATGGCGAAAGACGCTGGCTACACCGCTGTCATCTCTCACCGTTCTGGTGAAACTGAAGATGCAACCATTGCTGACCTGGCAGTGGGTACCGCTGCAGGCCAGATCAAAACCGGTTCTATGAGCCGTTCTGACCGTGTTGCTAAATACAACCAGCTGATTCGTATCGAAGAAGCACTGGGCGAAAAAGCACCATACAACGGTCGTAAAGAGATCAAAGGCCAGGCATAATTGCTTAAGCCTTAAATGAAAATGCCAGTCGAAAGACTGGCATTTTTTTTGGCTATTTAAAATCGACCGCCATTTGCTCCGGGATGGTCAATCCCCGGGTGGTCTGGACGCAGCGGGCGATATAATCCGTAAAACGCGGGGGTTTCGGCATTCCCATGCTGAGCAGCTTATCGTTGCTGAAGCGCACGTTCAGCGTGGCAAAGGCGCCGTATAAGCGCATCGCTCTCAGCATCAGGCGTTCGTTGCATGGACCAAAAATCGTTTTCAGCTCGCGGCGCATTCTGACCAGCGTTTCGTAGCTGACCTGCGCATATTTATCACCGACGGGCGCTTTCTCCAGCGCCTGCGCCATAGCCTGATCGATGTCTGCAAAGCGAACGCTGTTTTCTTCCCCGGCAGAAATATGCACCACCTCACCCGGACGCGCGTTGCTGCCGAGCAGCATTAACAGCGCGTCGGCGCAATAATCCACCGGCACTACGTCGATCCGGTCTTCCATTGAACACATAAACTTTTGCAGCATCAGGCCCATACTGAAGACCCAGAAGATGCTGCTCGACGGCGTGCAGCCGTGACGGGTATGGCCGACGACGATGGAGGGGCGGGCGATAAGCAGCGGCAGGTCCGGGCACTCCTGACGCATCAGCTTTTCAATGGTTGACTTCGAATAAGTGTATTCCACCAGATGTTCAGCATTTTCTCTGAATTCAGCACTTTCCGCGACCAGTGAATCCTGCTCCGGGGTGCATGACATTGCTGTGCCTACGTGCAGGAAACGCTGCAGTCCAGTGACCTGTTCCATGCGGCGTGCCAGCGCAAGGGTACCGTCGACGTTTACCTTCCAGATAAGCGGGTTGTTTCCAAATGAGGCGACAGCCGCGCAGTTAACCACATGCGTGACCTGGTTCAGTCGCGGATCGTTCAGAAAGGCCTCCGGCTGACTGAGGTCGCCAATGAGAATATTCTCCACGCTCAGGGAAGCCAGTTTCTCCTCAGAAACGTTGAACTTACGCATGTTCTCCTGCACGCGCTCCAGCCCGCTTTGCGGATCGCCGGCGCGGGCAAGCAAAAGGAGTTTCACGGATTGATCGCTCGTCAGAATTTTTTCAAGTACTGCACCGCCCAGGAAACCGGTCACGCCTGTAATCAATAACATCTTCATTAATACCGTCTCATTATGATTGATGAGGCGAATTGTAGGCGCGCAAAAGTAAACGGCATTTAAATAATAAATCGCCGAAACAGGCAGCGTCTTAAGCTTATTTTAAGGAAAGGAAATCAGGTGGAGATATTGGACATTGCGGAAAGGTGAAAAATTCAATTTATAAATAATTATATTTCAACTTTATGATTTGTATGTATTTTTATGATTCAGGATTAGGGTGGTTACAGCATTGAAAATGTAATAAATAAAATATTTTGTTACACCAAACATTTATCTGGAAAATAAATTAAATTTTGCTTAAGGGAAATTGAGTAACGTAAAAAGCAGGCTAGTTTATGTAGCCTGCGTAATATTTTCAGAGCAGCAAAGGAAGCGTAGCGCTGGCTGTTTGCTGGCTAACATCCGCGTAATGGTTGTCCAGCGTAATAAGAGTGGTGGTCAGCAATTCGACCAGCAGCATGACACCCACCTTTGCATTGAGCGCGCCAGCGCTAAGCGGGCCTTCTGGCTTGGCGGCTACCAGTTGCATATCACTCAGGGAAGCCAGCGGGCTACGTGGCGTGTTGCTGAGCGCCAGAACCTTTACGCCGCGCTTGCGGGCCAGTTTCACCACATGAAGTAAATCCCGCGTAGAACCGGAACTGGAGATAGCCACGACCAGCGTTTCAGCCGAGAGCGTTGCCGCATTCATGGCTGCGCGGTGCATGTCGCTAAATAACTGTGCGGGTTTACCCAGCCTTAATAACTTGTAATGCAGATACTCACCGAGGATTGCGCTGGCCGCGACGCCATAGATCTGCACGGATTGCGCCTGATGCAGTGCCAGTGCGGCTTTTTCAAGCAGCGCCCGGTCCAGGAGCCTGGCGGTATCCTGCAGAGCCAGGATTGACTCATCCACCACGTTATCAATTTCATCCCCGGCCTCTCGCGCGGGCTGACCCTGCTGAATATCCAGCGCCAGCGCCATTTTGAATTCGTTATAGCCCTTGCAGCCCAGCGTCCGGCAAAGACGCGTCACGCTGGCCTCGCTGGTGTGACTCTCGCGCGCCAGTTCCGTGATCGTCAGGTAGAGCACTCGGGCGGGATCGCTGAGGACAAACTCGCCGAGTTTTTGTTGTGTTGGGCTGTACCCGGAAGCCTCCTGGCGGAGCTTCAGCAGCAGATTTTCATGGTCCGACATGCCAGGTCCTTAATGCGTTTCTCTGTGACTAGTGTGACGGAAAGCGGGGGAAAGATGCCAGTCATTTTGAAAAAGTATGATCGGTCTCCTGGTTTTTGATGATAATTTTCACTATTAAATATTTATATGGTAAAAATTTTCATCAATAAATGAGGGGATGAAAAAATGATGCAAATGTTCAGTGGAGCCTCTTCGGGGGGATGGTTTGAAAAAGCGCAGCGCTTCGGCAAATCGTTTATGTTGCCCATCGCCGTGTTGCCTGCGGCGGGTCTGCTGCTTGGGATAGGCGGCGCGTTGTCGAATCCCAATACGCTGACGGCCTATCCGTTTTTAGATGTGGGCTGGCTGCAGGCGGTTTTCACCATCATGAGCAGTGCAGGTTCCATCGTATTTGCGAACCTCTCTGTGCTGTTTGCGGTTGGGGTGGCCGTTGGGCTGGCAAAAAGTGATAAAGGCACGGCAGGGCTGGCGGCGTTACTGGCGTTTCTGGTGATGAACGCCACCATCAACGCGCTGCTGATCCTCACCGGCAAACTGGCGCAGGAAAACCCGGGGGCCGTGGGGCAGGGGATGACGCTGGGGATTCAGACGCTGGAAACGGGTGTATTTGGCGGCGTAGTGATTGGTCTCGTGACCTGCGCGTTGCATCACCGGTTTAATAAAATTGCCCTTCCGCAGTTCCTGGGCTTCTTTGGCGGCTCGCGCTTTGTCCCGATTATCAGCTCGCTGGCGGCGATACTCGTCGGCGCGCTGATGACCGTGGTCTGGCCGCATTTCCAGAAACTGATCTTTGGTCTGGGCGGGCTGGTAGACGCCACAGGTTATTTGGGCACCCTGCTGTACGGCTTCATTTTACGCATGCTGGGCCCGTTCGGGTTGCACCACATCTTCTATCTTCCGTTCTGGACCACGGCCCTTGGCGGCAGCGAGATCGTCAATGGTCATCTGGTGGAGGGTACGCAGCGTATCTTTTTCGCCCAGCTGGCTGACCCGACGACGCGTCAGTTTTATGAAGGTACGTCGCGCTTCATGTCTGGGCGCTTTATTACGATGATGTTTGGCCTGCTCGGCGCGTGTCTGGCGATGTACCACACGGCAAAACCCGAGAACAAAAAGCGCGTTGCCGGGCTGCTGCTCTCTGCGGCGTTAACCTCTTTCCTGACGGGCATTACCGAGCCCATCGAGTTCTCCTTCCTGTTTATTGCGCCGGTGCTTTACGTCATCCATGCGCTGTTTGACGGGCTGGCGTTCATGCTTGCACACATGCTGCATATCACCATCGGGCAAACCTTCTCCGGCGGTTTTATCGACTTCGTGCTGTTCGGTATTTTGCAGGGGGAGGCCAAAACCAACTGGATGTTCGTTCCGCTGGTCGGCGTGCCGTGGTTCTTCCTTTACTACTTCACCTTCCGCTACCTGATTAACCGTTTTGATTTCGCCACGCCGGGCCGTGAAAAGACGGCGATGGTTGATGAAGTGAGTCTGCCGCAAAGCGAGCGTGCTGCGGCGGTGATCGCCGGATTAGGTGGAAAAGACAATCTGGACGAGGTGGACTGCTGCGCCACGCGCCTTCGCGTCACGGTCAAAGACGGCAGCAAGGTGGATGACGCGGCGCTGAAAGCGACCGGCGCGCGCGGCGTTATCGTGCGCGGTAACGGGGTTCAGGTCATTTATGGCCCGCACGTCACCATTATCAAAAACGAAGTGGAAGAGATTTTATCGTAATGAAAACTGTACTGGATAACCTGAAGGGAAAACTGGTCGTCTCCTGTCAGGCGCTGGAGAATGAACCGCTGCATAGCCCGTTTATTATGTCGCGGATGGCGCTGGCGGCGGCGCAGGGCGGGGCCGCTGCCATTCGTGCCAACAGCGTGGTGGATATCGAGGCCATTAAGCAGCAGGTCTCTTTGCCTGTCATCGGCATCATCAAACGGGATTACCCGGAAAGCGAAGTGTTTATCACCGCCACGATGAAAGAGGTGGATGAGCTCATGGCCGTCTCTCCGGAAATCATAGCCCTTGATGCCACGGCCAGGGAGCGTCCCGGTGGGGAATCCCTGGAAACGCTGGTCATGCGCATCCGCTCGCGCTACCCCTCGGTACTGCTGATGGCGGATATTTCCACCGTGGACGAAGCCGTGACGGCGCAGGCGCTGGGCTTTGACTGCGTCGGCACGACGCTTTACGGCTATACGGCGGAAACGGCAGGCCATTCGCTTCCGGAGAACGACTGCGCGTTCCTGAAGGCCGTGCTGGCAGCCGTGACGGTTCCCGTGGTTGCCGAAGGGAACGTGGATACGCCTGAACGCGCGGCCCGGTGCCTGGCGCTGGGTGCGCACACGGTCGTCGTCGGTGGCGCGATCACCCGTCCACAGCAAATTACCGAACGGTTTATGGCGGCGATTAGCGCGCAAAGCACCGATGGAGCATGACCATCCGGCGGGGATCTGCGATACTTATCGTTTATCCCCTTAACTGAGATGACTATGCAGTACCCGATTAACGAGATGTTCCAGACCCTGCAAGGCGAGGGTTACTTTACCGGCGTTCCCGCTATTTTCATTCGTTTACAGGGATGCCCGGTTGGCTGTGCCTGGTGTGATACCAAACATACGTGGGATAAGCTCGCAGATCGGGAAGTGTCGCTGTTTAGCATTCTGGCGAAAACCAAAGAGAGCGATAAGTGGGGCGCGGGCAGTTCAGAAGATCTGCTGGCGATTATTGGTCGTCAGGGCTGGACGGCGCGCCATGTGGTGATCACCGGCGGTGAACCCTGTATCCACGATCTGACCCCGCTGACCGAGCTGCTCGAAAAGAACGGCTACAGCTGCCAGATTGAAACCAGTGGCACCCACGAAGTGCGCTGCTCTCACTCTACCTGGGTGACGGTTTCGCCAAAAGTGAATATGCGCGGCGGGTATGACGTGCTCTCTCAGGCGCTGGAACGCGCGGATGAGATTAAGCACCCGGTAGGGCGCGTGCGCGATATCGAAGCGCTGGACGAACTGCTGGCGACGCTGACGGATGAAAAGCAGCGGGTGATTGCCCTGCAGCCTATCAGCCAGAAAGAAGATGCGACGCGTCTGTGTATTGAAACCTGTATCGCGCGTAACTGGCGCCTGTCCATGCAGACGCACAAATACCTGAATATAGCCTAAAAAAAAGCCCGGTTTTGCCGGGCTATTTTTTTACTCTCCGCGATACACGCAGCCTGCCGTGCAGGTCTCTTTGATCATCACCGCGCTCAGCAGTGGTACCAGCGGCTTCATCTGATCCCAAATCCATTTTGCCAGCACTTCGCTGGTCGGGTTTTCAAGGCCCGGGATCTCATTCAGATAGTAGTGATCCAGACGGTCGTAGGTCGGTTTAAACGCGGCCTTCAGTTCGGCAAAATCCATGATCCAACCGGTATGCGGATCAACTTCACCGGTGATCTCAAGACGCACCATAAACGAATGCCCATGCAGACGGCCACATTTATGCCCTTCAGGAACATGCGGAAGGTGGTGGGCGGCTTCGAAGGTGAAATCTTTAAACAGTGTGGTGGACATGATCGCTCTCAGTAATGCGGAAAAAACCGCCGCATAGTACCGGAAAGCACAATTTTTAGCATTAACTAAAACGGCTCTGAAGGCGCAGCCATGGTGGTAAGGTGCTTTTTTGGTTTTTAACTATTTATTTTCAATGAGTTAGTTAACCTGTTTTATCGCTAAGAACGATAACTAAAACAGGTTAGTCCATTTGGTTATTTATTATTTCCATCCCTTCTTTAATTGTTATTATCCTCGCCGTTAACCTTATCTTCAGTTTGGATTTATTCGCTTAAAGTCCGCTTGGCTACTGGAACATAACGACGCATGACAACACAGGCCCCACCATCAAATTTGCTTCCCCTGAACCCGGAGCAACTGGCGCGCCTTCAGGCTGCCACCTCTGATTTTTCTCCCACTCAGCTTGCCTGGGTCTCCGGTTATTTCTGGGGAATGCTCAATCAGCAGCCTGGCGCTGTCGCGGGCGCACCGGCAACGGCTGTGGAAATTCCCGCTATTACGCTGATTTCCGCCTCGCAGACGGGCAACGCCCGCCGCGTGGCCGAAGCGTTGCGTGACGACCTGCTGGCCGCCAAACTGAATGTGAACCTGGTCAACGCCGGCGATTATAAATTTAAGCAAATCGCGTCAGAAAAGCTGCTGGTGGTGGTCGCCTCTACCCAGGGCGAAGGTGAACCCGCTGAAGAAGCGGTAGCGCTGCATAAGTTTCTGTTCTCGAAAAAAGCCCCAAAACTGGATGGCACGGCGTTTGCCGTGTTTGGTCTGGGCGATACCTCCTATGAATTCTTCTGTCAGTCCGGTAAAGACTTCGACAGTAAGCTGGCGGAGCTCGGCGCAGAGCGCCTGCTGGACCGCGTCGACGCGGATGTGGAATACCAGACTGCCGCCGCCGAATGGCGTGCGCGCATTGTTGAGGTGCTGAAAGCGCGCGTGCCGAAAGAGACGCCGGCGCAGGCCGCATTGACCTCAGCGGGCGTCGTCAACGATATCCATACCAGCCCTTACACGAAAGAAGCACCGCTGGCGGCAAGCCTGTCGGTGAACCAGAAAATCACTGGCCGCGACTCGGAAAAAGACGTGCGTCATATCGAAATCGATCTCGGTGACTCTGGCCTGCGTTATCAGCCTGGCGATGCGCTGGGCGTCTGGTATCAGAACGATCCGGCGCTGGTGAAAGAACTGGTTGAGCTGCTGTGGCTGAAAGGTGATGAGCCTGTCACCGTTGACGGCAAAACCCAGTCGCTTTCTGATGCGCTGCAGTGGCATTTCGAACTGACGGTCAACACTCCGAACATCGTCGAAAATTACGCCACCTTAACGCGCAGTGAATCGCTGCTGCCGCTGGTGGGCGACAAAGCGAAACTGCAGCATTACGCCGCGACGACGCCGATTGTCGATATGGTGCGTTTCTCTCCGGCGCAGCTGGATGCCGATGCAGTGGTCGGGCTGCTGCGTCCATTGACCCCGCGCCTCTACTCCATCGCGTCTTCTCAGGCAGAGGTGGAGAGCGAAGTGCATATCACCGTCGGCGTGGTGCGTTATGACATCGAAGGCCGCGCCCGTGCGGGTGGGGCATCAAGTTTCCTGGCGGACCGCGTGGAAGAAGAGGGCGAAGTGCGCGTCTTTATCGAGCACAACGACAACTTCCGCCTGCCGGCGAACCCGGAAACCCCGGTGATCATGATTGGTCCAGGCACCGGTATTGCGCCGTTCCGCGCCTTTATGCAACAACGTGCGGCGGACGACGCGCCAGGCAAAAACTGGCTGTTCTTCGGTAACCCGCACTTTACCGAAGATTTCCTCTACCAGGTTGAGTGGCAGCGTTACGTCAAAGAGGGCGTGCTGACCCGTATCGATCTGGCCTGGTCCCGCGACCAGAAAGAAAAAGTCTACGTACAAGACAAACTGCGCGAACAGGGTGCAGAGCTGTGGCGCTGGATCAATGACGGTGCCCACATTTATGTCTGCGGCGACGCCAATCGCATGGCGAAAGACGTTGAGCAGGCACTGCTGGAAGTGATTGCCGAATTCGGCGGTATGGATGCCGAAACGGCGGATGAATTTTTAAGTGAGCTGCGCGTTGAGCGCCGTTATCAGCGAGATGTCTACTAATGAGCGAAAAACATCCAGGGCCACTGGTGGTCGAAGGTAAACTGACAGACGCCGAGCGCATGAAGCTGGAAAGCAACTACCTGCGCGGCACCATTGCTGAAGATTTGAATGACGGTCTCACCGGCGGTTTTAAAGGTGACAACTTCCTGCTGATCCGTTTCCACGGTATGTACCAGCAGGACGACCGCGATATTCGCGCTGAGCGTGCCGAACAGAAGCTGGAGCCGCGTCATGCGATGCTGCTGCGCTGCCGTCTGCCGGGTGGGGTCATCACCACCAAACAGTGGCAGGCGATTGATAAATTCGCTGGCGAAAACACGATTTACGGCAGCATCCGCCTGACCAACCGTCAGACCTTCCAGTTCCACGGTATTCTGAAGAAGAACGTGAAGCCGGTGCACCAGATGCTGCACTCCGTCGGGCTGGACGCACTGGCTACCGCCAACGACATGAACCGTAACGTGCTTTGCACGTCGAACCCGTACGAGTCTGAGCTGCATGCCGAAGCGTATGAGTGGGCGAAGAAGATCTCTGAGCATCTGCTGCCGCGCACCCGCGCCTATGCAGAGATTTGGCTCGATCAGGAGAAAGTCGCGACCACCGATGAAGAACCGATTCTCGGCCAGACCTATCTGCCGCGTAAGTTCAAAACCACGGTCGTGATCCCGCCGCAGAACGATATTGACCTGCACGCCAACGACATGAACTTCGTGGCGATTGCCGAAAACGGCAAGCTGGTCGGCTTTAACCTGCTGGTGGGCGGGGGCCTGTCCATTGAGCACGGTAACAAGAAAACCTACGCCCGCACCGCGAGCGAGTTCGGCTTCCTGCCGCTGGAGCACACGCTGGCGGTGGCGGAAGCCGTGGTCACGACCCAGCGCGACTGGGGTAACCGTACCGACCGTAAAAACGCGAAAACCAAATATACCCTCGAGCGCGTGGGAGTGGAGACGTTCAAAGCGGAAGTGGAGCGTCGCGCGGGGATCAAATTTGAGCCAGTCCGTCCTTACGAATTCACCGGTCGCGGCGATCGTATTGGCTGGGTGAAAGGTATCGACAATAAATGGCATCTGACGCTGTTTATCGAAAATGGTCGAATTCTGGATTATCCGGGCCGTCCGCTGAAAACCGGTCTGCTGGAAATTGCGAAGATCCACAAAGGCGAGTTCCGCATTACCGCTAACCAGAACCTGATCATTGCCGGCGTGCCGGAGAGCCAGAAGGCGAAGATCGAGACGCTGGCGCGCGATCATGGGTTGATGGATGCGGTCAAACCGCAGCGTGAAAACTCCATGGCCTGCGTGTCGTTCCCGACCTGTCCGCTGGCGATGGCCGAAGCGGAACGTTTCCTGCCGTCATTTACTGACAAAGTGGAAGCGATTCTGGAAAAACACGGCATTCCGGACGAGCATATTGTTATGCGAGTGACCGGCTGCCCGAACGGCTGCGGCCGCGCGATGCTGGCCGAGCTGGGGCTGGTGGGGAAAGCGCCGGGTCGCTATAACCTGCATCTGGGCGGTAACCGTATCGGCACACGTATTCCGCGTATGTTCCGCGAGAACATCACCGAGCCGGAAATCCTTGATTCCATCGACGAGCTTGTCGGGCGCTGGGCGAAAGAGCGCGAAGCGGGTGAAGGCTTCGGCGACTTTACGGTGCGTGCGGGCATCATTCGCCCGGTGCTCGATCCCGCAAGGGATTTCTGGGAGTAACCACGAGAGGTAATTATGTCCGTACTCGATCTAAACGCCCTTAACGAACTGCCAAAAGTCGAACGCATTCTGGCGCTGGCAGAAACCAACGCCCAACTGGAAAAGCTCGACGCCGAAGGGCGCGTGGCCTGGGCGCTGGAAAACCTGCCGGGAGACTATGTGCTTTCGTCGAGTTTTGGTATTCAGGCGGCGGTGAGTTTGCATCTGGTGAATCAGATCCGTCCGGACATTCCGGTGATCCTCACCGACACCGGCTACCTGTTCCCGGAAACCTACCAGTTTATTGACGAGCTGACGGACAAGCTCAGGCTGAACCTGAAAGTCTACCGCGCGACGGAAAGCGCGGCCTGGCAGGAGGCACGCTACGGCAAGCTGTGGGAGCAGGGCGTTGAGGGCATTGAGAAATACAATGAGATCAACAAAGTCGAGCCGATGAACCGGGCACTGAAAGAGCTTAACGCGCAGACGTGGTTTGCAGGGTTGCGCCGTGAGCAGTCAGGCAGCCGTGCCACGCTGCCGGTGCTGGCAGTCCAGCGCGGAGTCTTTAAGGTGCTGCCGATTATCGACTGGGATAACAGGACGGTGTACCAGTACCTGCAAAAACACGGGCTGAAGTACCATCCGCTGTGGGACCAGGGCTACCTGTCAGTTGGAGACACCCACACCACGCGCAAATGGGAACCGGGAATGGCGGAAGAAGAGACGCGATTCTTTGGGCTGAAGCGCGAGTGCGGGTTGCACGAAGGGTAATTCCTCAACCGCCCTCTCCCTGTGGGAGAGGGTTGGGGTGAGGGCATCAGGCCGCGCTATACTTAAAAACCTCAGCCTTTCCCCGCCTTCGCCAGCTCCTTCACCAGCGGCAGCATCACTTTCACCACGTCCCGGCTGCGGTGTTCAATGCGCTGCGGCAGGGCGCTATCAATATGCTGCTGATTATCCAGCATCACGTTATGCCAGCTTGTCCCGTCCGGGAAGGCTTTCGATTTTCCCCGTTGCTGGTAGCCATCTTTTTTCCCCAGCGCCCAGTTGGTTGCTTCCACGTACAGGACCGGAATACCCGCTTTATCGAACACTTCGCCGTCGTTGCAGCAGCCCGTTCCTCGCGGATAATTTGGATTGCCGCCCGGGTTGCTGGCGGCATACACCCCGTGGCTGCGGGCAATGGCGAGCGCCCGGTCACGCGTCAGTTTACGCACGCTACCCGGTGTACTCTGCCCGCTGTTGAAATACAGTTTATCGCCGACAATCAGGTTATCGAGGTTAATTACCAGCAGCGTATTTTTCTTCTCTTCAGCGCTCATGCGTTTAAGGAGATTCTCAGCGCCGAGCTTACCCTCCTCTTCACCGCTGGTGGCAACGAAACGAATGCCATATTGCGTCGGAATGTTCTTCATTCGCTCGGCCAGTTCGAGCATCACGCCAAGACCCGCTGCGTTATCGTCCATGCCCTGCAGCGTCAGCCCGCCGAGGTTGTTATCGGTGTCGGCATCGCTGAGCGGTGCGTAAGTATCGAGATGCGCCATGATAATAATCTGTTCCGCCGCGCGACCTTCGTGAGCCGCAATAACCGTACTGCCGGTCACGTTGTGCCAGTTTTGTGTTTTATTGCGCGAGGTATAGATATAGCGGCTGTGAAACGACCGGATATCGCTCTGGTAACCCATATCAGCAAATTGCTGGCGAATATAGTCAGCAGAGAGCATTTCCGCAGGTGAACCGGTCATGCGGCCAGGGAAAACGGTAGCAATATGCCGCGCCTGCTGAGTGGCGATTTCACCATAGGGTTGATTTTTTGCCTGAGCCGGAAGAATAAAGCAAACGCCTAGCGCCAGGGCAGCAACACAGTGGCGCGTTGCGGAAAACATAGTGAGTCCTTAAAAACAGAGCAAAATTTTAACTGGCCTAGTATGAAACTGTGATCGTCCATACACAATTTGAATTGCTCTTAAATGCCCGAAAATTCGCGTGTTAAGCACTTTTTGATATTAACTTTTTCACATCGTTATTCCATTGAGTAACTACTCATTCCAATTCGTAATTTCATTCGGTCTAAGCTGCCCCCTATAGTCCCTCTATTCCTCGTTGTTAGTGAGTTGTTGCCTGTGGACTATCTGCCCTTATTTGCCGCGATTAAAGAGAAACCGGTGCTGGTTGTTGGCACGGGTGAAATTGCCGATCGCAAAATCGCGTTTTTGCAACGTGCGGGGGCGCAGGTGCGGGTAGTGGCAGAAGCGGATTTTGACGAATCACAAATCGACAGCGTAGTGCTGGTAATAGCGGCGACCGAAGATCGCGACCTGAACCGTCGTGTTTCCGACGCCGCTCAGGCCCGTTACCGTCTGGTGAACGTGGTGGACGACCAGCCGTTATGCTCGTTTATCTTCCCGTCGATCGTTGACCGTTCGCCGCTTCTGGTGGCGATCTCCTCCGGCGGGACCGCTCCGGTGCTGGCGCGCGTGCTGCGGGAAAAAATCGAAGCACTGCTGCCGACAAGCCTCGGGCGCATGGCGGAGACAGCCAGCTACTGGCGTAACCATCTGAAGACCCGGCTGACCAGCGTGGCGGAACGTCGTCGCTTCTGGGAGCGGGTGTTTCGCGGCCGCTTTGCCAGCCTGATGCAGGCCGGCAATGAGACGGCGGCGCAGAAAATTCTTGAAGACGAACTGGATAACCCTGGCAGTACGAACGGGGAGATCATTCTGGTGGGCGCAGGGCCGGGCGATGCCGGGCTTCTGACGCTGCGTGGCCTTCAGGTGCTGCAGGACGCGGACGTGGTGTTCTACGACCATCTGGTCACCGACGGCGTGCGCGAGCTGATTCGTCGCGACGCGGAGCAAATTTGCGTCGGCAAACGGGCAGGCGAGCACTCTGTGCCGCAGCACGACACCAATCAGATGCTGATTGCTGCCGCTAAAGCGGGCAAAACCGTGGTGCGTCTGAAAGGGGGCGATCCGTTTATCTTCGGACGCGGCGGAGAAGAGTTGCAGGCGGCAGCCGAAGCGGGCGTGCCGTTCCAGGTGGTGCCTGGCATTACGGCGGCATCAGCAGTAACGGCCTATGCCGGTATTCCGCTGACCCATCGCGATTATGCGCAGAGCGTCACTTTTGTGACCGGGCACTACAAGGCCGACAGCACGCCGTTTGACTGGTCGCATCTCGCCCAGAGCCGGCAAACGCTGGCGATATACATGGGCACGATGAAAGCCGCAGACATCAGCGAACAGCTGATTCAGCACGGTCGCGAGGCAGCGACGCCCGTTGCCGTGATTTCTCGCGGCACCCGCGTCGATCAGCATGTTGCTATCGGCACATTACTCGAACTTGCAGACCTGGCGAAAGATGCCCCGATGCCCGCCCTGATCGTGGTGGGGGAAGTGGTACAGCTGCACAGTACGCTCGCCTGGTTTCAACATACTACAGACTCAGAGGGGTTTGGTTCCTCTGTGGTGAATCTGGCTTAAGGAACGGTTATGGACCAAAAACGACTTACTCACCTGCGGCAGCTCGAAGCGGAAAGTATCCATATTATCCGCGAAGTGGCAGCCGAATTTTCTAACCCGGTGATGATGTACTCCATCGGTAAAGATTCCAGCGTCATGCTGCATCTGGCGCGTAAAGCGTTTTATCCGGGTACGCTGCCGTTCCCGCTGCTGCACGTCGATACCGGCTGGAAATTCCGCGAAATGTACGAATTCCGCGACCGTACCGCAAAAGCTTACGGCTGCGAGCTGCTGGTGCATAAAAATCCGGAAGGGGTGGCGATGGGCATTAACCCCTTCGTGCACGGCAGCGCCAAACATACGGATATCATGAAAACCGAAGGGCTGAAGCAGGCGCTGAACAAATACGGCTTTGATGCCGCCTTCGGCGGCGCGCGCCGTGACGAAGAGAAGTCTCGTGCTAAAGAGCGTATCTACTCTTTCCGCGATCGTTTCCACCGCTGGGATCCGAAAAACCAGCGCCCGGAGCTGTGGCACAACTACAACGGCCAGATCAACAAAGGCGAAAGCATCCGCGTTTTCCCGCTCTCCAACTGGACCGAGCTGGATATCTGGCAGTACATCTATCTGGAAAATATCGAGATCGTTCCGCTGTATCTGGCGGCTGAGCGCCCGGTGCTCGAGCGCGACGGCATGCTGATGATGATCGACGACGATCGCATCGACCTGCAGCCGGGCGAAGTCATCAAAAAACAGATGGTGCGTTTCCGTACCCTCGGCTGCTGGCCGCTGACCGGCGCGGTGGAATCCAACGCGCAGACGCTGCCGGAGATCATTGAAGAGATGCTGGTGTCGACCACCAGTGAGCGACAGGGGCGCGTGATTGACCGCGACCAGGCAGGCTCCATGGAGCTGAAGAAACGTCAGGGTTATTTCTAAGGAGCCGCCATGAACACCACTATTGCTCAACAAATTGCCAACGAAGGCGGCGTGGAAGCGTATCTGCACGCGCAACAACACAAAAGCCTGCTGCGTTTTCTGACCTGCGGCAGCGTGGATGACGGGAAAAGTACCCTGATTGGTCGCCTGTTGCACGATACACGCCAGATTTACGAAGATCAGCTCTCTTCTCTGCACAACGACAGCAAACGTCATGGTACCCAGGGTGAAAAACTCGACCTGGCGCTGCTGGTGGATGGTTTGCAGGCGGAGCGCGAGCAGGGCATCACCATCGACGTGGCCTATCGCTATTTCTCAACGGAGAAGCGCAAATTTATTATCGCCGACACCCCGGGGCACGAGCAGTATACCCGTAATATGGCGACCGGCGCGTCGACCTGCGACCTGGCGATCCTGCTGATCGACGCCCGTAAAGGCGTGCTGGATCAAACCCGTCGTCACAGCTTTATCTCCACGCTGTTGGGGATCAAACACCTGGTCGTGGCGGTCAACAAGATGGATCTGGTGAACTTCAGCGAAGAGAAATTTGAGGAGATCCGCCAGAGTTACCTGACCTTTGCCGAACAGCTGCCGGGTAATCTGGATATCCGCTTCGTGCCGCTTTCCGCGCTGGAAGGCGATAACGTCGCCTCCCAGAGTGCGAATATGCCGTGGTACAGCGGCCCGACGCTGCTGGAAGTGCTGGAGACCGTTGAAATTCAGCGCGTGGTTGATACCCAGCCGATGCGCTTCCCGGTGCAGTACGTTAACCGTCCAAATCTCGATTTCCGCGGCTTCTCCGGCACGATTGCCTCCGGCTCCGTGAAGGTGGGACAGCGTGTCAAAGTGCTGCCCTCCGGCGTAGAATCGGCAATCGCGCGCATCGTGACGTTCGACGGCGACCTCCAGGAAGCCGGGGCAGGGGAGGCGGTCACCCTGGTGCTGAAAGACGAGATTGATATCAGCCGGGGCGATCTGCTGGTCGACGCGCAGGAAACGCTGGCAGCAGTGCAGGGCGCGTCTGTGGATGTGGTCTGGATGGCGGAACAGCCGCTGACCGCAGGCCAGAGCTACGACATCAAAATTGCGGGCAAGAAAACTCGCGCCCGCGTGGACGGCATTCAGTTCCAGGTGGACATCAACAATCTCACCCAGCGTGACGTGAGCGAGCTGCCGCTGAACGGTATTGGCCTGGTGGATCTGACTTTCGATGAGCCGCTGGTGCTGGATCCGTATCAGCAGAACCCGGTAACGGGCGGCCTGATCTTTATCGACCGTCTGACTAACGTCACCGTCGGCGCGGGGATGGTTCGTGAGCCAAACGAGCAGGCGACCGTCGCCTCTGAATTCAGCGCCTTCGAACTGGAGCTGAACGCGCTGGTGCGTAAGCACTTCCCGCACTGGGGCGCCCGCGATCTGCTGGGAGGCAAATAATGGCCGCACATGATGAGAACGTCGTCTGGCATCCTCATCCGGTCACCGTCGCGCAGCGTGAGCAACTCCACGGACATCGTGGGGTTGTGCTGTGGTTTACCGGGCTTTCTGGCTCCGGTAAATCCACGGTAGCGGGCGCGCTGGAAGAGGCGCTGCATCAGAGGGGCGTGAGCACCTACCTGCTGGACGGGGATAATGTCCGTCATGGTCTGTGCAGCGATTTAGGCTTCAGCGACGACGACCGCAAAGAGAATATTCGCCGGGTGGGAGAAGTCGCCAGCCTGATGGCGGATGCGGGGCTGGTGGTGTTAACGGCGTTTATCTCGCCGCATCGTGCTGAGCGCCAGATGGTACGTGAGCGCGTGGGGCAGGATCGCTTTATCGAAGTGTTTGTCGATACGCCACTGGCGGTCTGCGAAGCTCGCGACCCGAAAGGGCTGTACAAAAAAGCGCGTGCCGGCGAACTGCGCAACTTCACCGGAATTGACGCGGTTTACGAAGCGCCTGAATCGCCTGAGATTCACCTGGAAGGTCAACAATTGGTAACAAATTTAGTAAGCCAATTATTAGACCTGCTCAGACGGGACGATATTATCAGATCCTGAGGCGGTATCGTTCGGGAGCTGTCTTTCCGAACGATGAGTCACGGTCACAGGATTAGCTATGCGCAACAGTGAAAACTACATTATCACCACCGGGTCGGAGCCGCTCGCGACCGACGACGAAACGACCTGGTCATTTCCCGGGGCCATTATTGGCTTCGTCTCCTGGTTGCTGGCGCTTGGCATCCCGTTTCTTATGTATGGCGGCAATACGCTGTTCTTCTTCCTCTACACCTGGCCTTTCTTCCTGGCGCTGATGCCCGTCGCGGTTGTCGTCGGCATTGCGTTGCACTCCCTGTTCAATGGCCGGCTCCTGTATAGTGCCGTGTTCACTATCGCCGCCGTAGTCATCATATTTGGGCTGCTATTTTTATGGCTGATGGGTTAACTTGCGGCATAATTAACACCCCAGAGTAGAGTCCAGCGGAAAGTTATGGGATGATGAAGCCGTTTTTTCAGGGGGCAGGATGGGTAAACTAACGCTGCTGTTGCTGGCTTTGCTGATTTGGCTGCAATACTCGTTGTGGTTCGGTAAGAACGGACTGCACGACTACAGCCGGGTGAGCGATGACGTCGCGGCTCAGCAGGCAACAAACGCCAAACTTAAGGCGCGTAACGATCAACTCTTTGCTGAAATTGATGACCTCAATGGCGGACAGGAGGCGATTGAGGAACGCGCACGCAATGAACTCAGTATGACTAAGCCGGGCGAAACCTTTTATCGTCTGGTTCCGGATGCGTCTAAACGCAATCAGGGCTCAGCACAAAATAATCGATAATCAGGCCCAGGATTACGACATGGCAGCAACTTTTTCGGACGTCTGTGCCGTGGTGCCGGCCGCAGGTTTTGGCCGGCGCATGCAAACAGAGTGTCCCAAGCAGTACCTTTCAATTGGTGATAAAACGATCCTCGAGCATGCCGTGGCGGCGCTGCTGGCGCACCCGCGGGTGACGCGAGCGATCATTGTCATCAGCCCCGGCGATGCGCGTTTTGCGCAGCTACCGCTGGCAAACCATCCACAGATTACCGTTGTTGACGGCGGCGCCGAGCGCGCCGATTCCGTGCTGGCGGGCATTCAGGCTGCCGGAGACGCGCCGTGGGTGCTGGTGCACGACGCCGCACGTCCGTGTCTGCATCAGGACGATCTGGCGCGCCTGCTGGCGCTGAGTGAAACCAGTAAAGTGGGGGGCATCCTGGCCGCTCCGGTGCGTGACACCATGAAGCGCGCCGAGCCTGGCAAGCAGGCTATCGCCCACACCGTTGAGCGCGTCGATCTCTGGCACGCGCTGACGCCACAATTTTTCCCCCGCGAATTACTCCACGACTGCTTAACGCGTGCGCTTAAAGAAGGGGCGACCATCACGGATGAAGCCTCCGCGCTGGAGTATTGCGGTTTTCACCCCGAACTGGTTGAAGGACGCGCTGATAATATAAAAGTGACGCGCCCGGAAGATTTACAGCTCGCGGAATTTTATCTTACCCGTTCGACCCATCAGGAGAAGGCATAATGCGAATTGGACACGGTTTTGATGTACACGCCTTTGGCGGAGAAGGCCCAATTATCATTGGCGGCGTACGTATTCCTTACGAAAAAGGTCTGCTGGCGCATTCTGATGGCGACGTGGCGTTGCATGCGCTGACCGACGCCCTGCTGGGCGCCGCTGCGCTGGGGGATATCGGCAAGCTGTTCCCGGACACCGATCCGGCGTTTAAAGGCGCAGACAGCCGCGAACTGCTGCGCGAAGCCTGGCGCCGCATTCAGGCCAAAGGCTACACGCTGGGCAACGTCGACGTGACGATCATCGCTCAGGCGCCGAAAATGCTGCCGCATATACCGCAGATGCGCGTGTTTATTGCTGAGGATCTGGGCTGTCACATGGACGACGTGAACGTCAAAGCCACCACCACCGAGAAGCTGGGCTTTACCGGTCGCGGCGAGGGTATTGCCTGTGAAGCGGTGGCGCTGCTGGTGAAGGCCGCCAAATGACGGACTTCGATAACCTGACTTATCTGCACGGTAAACCGCTGGGTTCTGGCATGCTGAAGACCAGCCCAGAAGATTTCGTGGTGGTTGAGGATTTGGGGTTTGAGCCGGACGGTGAAGGCGAACATATCCTGGTACGAATTCTTAAAAACGGCTGCAATACCCGGTTTGTGGCCGATGCGCTGGCAAAATTCCTCAAAATTCATGCCCGCGAGGTGAGCTTCGCCGGACAGAAAGATAAACACGCCGTCACCGAACAGTGGCTGTGTGCGCGCGTTCCCGGCAATACGATGCCTGATTTAAGCCAGTTTGAGCTGGAAGGCTGTAAAGTGCTGGAATACGCCCGTCACAAGCGCAAACTGCGCCTGGGGGCGTTGAAAGGCAATGCGTTTACGCTGGTATTGCGTGAAGTGTCCGACCGTTCAGACGTTGAAAAACGCCTCAACGCCATCAATGAACGCGGCGTACCGAACTACTTTGGCGCCCAGCGCTTTGGCATTGGCGGCAGTAACCTGCAGGGCGCGCTGCGATGGGCACAAAGCGATGCGCCGGTGCGCGACAGGAATAAGCGTAGTTTTTGGTTGTCGGCGGCCCGCAGTGCGTTGTTTAATCAGATTGTGAGCGAAAGGCTGAAAAAACCGGACGCGAATCAAGTTGTTGTTGGCGATGCGCTACAATTAGCGGGACGCGGAAGCTGGTTTGTGGCAACGGCCGACGAAATGGCCGATGTGCAGTCGCGCGTGGACGCGAAATCGCTGATGATTACCGCCGCGTTACCCGGCTCCGGTGAGTGGGGGACGCAGGGCGACGCGCTGAGCGCTGAGCAGACGGCTGTCGCCGATGCGCAAGCATTACAATCTTTGCTGGTGCGGGAAAAAGTCGAAGCAGCACGCCGCGCGATGCTGCTCTACCCGCAGCAGCTAAGCTGGAACTGGTGGGATGACGTCACCGTCGAGTTACGCTTCTGGCTGCCGGCCGGTAGCTTTGCCACCAGCGTTGTCAGGGAACTTATCAACACCTCGGGTGATTATGCGAATATTGCTGAGTAACGATGACGGGATCCACGCGCCAGGCATTCAGACCCTGGCGAAGCACCTCCGTGAATTTGCGGATGTGCAGGTTGTGGCGCCCGATCGTAACCGCAGTGGAGCGTCTAACTCACTGACCCTGGAGTCGTCGCTTCGCACCTTTACCTTTGAAAATGGCGATATTGCCGTTCAGATGGGCACACCGACCGACTGCGTCTTTCTGGGCGTGAATGCCCTGATGCGACCGCGTCCGGATATTGTTGTCTCCGGTATTAATGCCGGGCCGAACCTCGGCGACGACGTGATTTACTCCGGTACCGTGGCGGCCGCAATGGAAGGTCGTCATCTGGGGTTCCCGGCGCTGGCGGTTTCGTTAAACGGCCACACGCACTACGACACCGCCGCCGCGGTGACCTGCTCGATCCTGCGGGCGCTCGGCCGCGAGCCGCTGCGTACCGGGCGTATTCTGAACATCAACGTGCCGGATCTCCCGCTGGATGAAATTAAAGGCATTCGCGTCACACGGTGCGGCAGCCGTCATCCGGCCGATCAGGTGATCCCGCAGCAGGATCCTCGCGGCAACACGCTTTACTGGATCGGCCCTCCTGGCGATAAGTGCGATGCGGGTCCGGATACCGACTTTGCCGCCGTGGATGAAGGCTATGTTTCTGTTACGCCACTGCACGTAGATTTAACGGCGTATAGTGCGCAAGATGTGGTGTCGGGCTGGCTGGATCGCGCAGGAGTGAACGCGCAATGGTAAGCAAACGTGTACAAACTCTTCTGGAACAACTTCGCGCACAGGGGATCCGCGACGAGCATGTGCTTGAAGCGCTTGCCCAGGTTCCGCGTGAGAAATTTGTAGACGAGGCGTTTGAACACAAAGCGTGGGAAAACGTGGCGCTGCCTATTGGGCAAGGCCAGACGATTTCGCAGCCTTACATGGTGGCGCGCATGACGGAGCTGCTTGAGCTCACGCCCAATTCGCGCGTGCTGGAGATTGGCACCGGCTCGGGTTATCAGACCGCGATCCTGGCGCATCTGGTGCACCATGTCTGCTCCGTTGAGCGGATTAAAGGTTTACAGTGGCAGGCGCGTCGTCGCCTGAAACAACTTGATTTACACAATGTTTCGACACGACACGGTGATGGATGGCAGGGTTGGCAGGCTCGCGCCCCGTTCGACGCCATCATCGTGACGGCAGCCCCGCCTGAAATTCCTGCAGCCCTGTTGTCGCAGCTGGATGAGGGGGGCATTCTTGTTCTGCCCGTCGGCGATGAGCAGCAGCTCCTGAAGCGCGTTCGTCGACGTGGCGGCGAGTTTATTATCGACACCGTGGAAGCCGTGCGCTTTGTGCCTCTGGTAAAGGGGGAGTTGGCCTGAGACTCGGATTTATCCAGGGTTATTAAGGCAAATTCAGCGTATGGTGTGGCGCGAAAGATTCGTGCCATCACGGTAAATTTTAAGTCACTGGTAGTTAACACATTCCTGGGGGATAAATGAGCGCGGGAAGCCCTAAATTCACCATCAGCCGTGTTGCGGCATTATCACTGGTTTCGCTCTGGCTGGCTGGCTGTACAAGTTCTAACAATGCACCTGCGCCCGTCAGTTCCGTCGGCGGAAACAGCGGCTCGGGTAACACGTCCAGCGGAATGTTGATCACGCCTCCGCCTAAAATGGGAACTGCCACGGCGCAACAAAATCCGTCAATCCAGCCAGTTCAGCGCCCAATGACGCAGCCAACACAGATTCAGCCAGTTGAACAGCCTGTTCAGACCCAAAATGGCCGCATAGTGTATAACCGTCAGTATGGGAACATTCCGAAAGGCAGCTATACCGGCGGCAGCACCTATACCGTGAAACGCGGCGATACGCTGTTCTATATTGCCTGGATCACCGGGAACGATTTCCGTGACCTCGCACAGCGTAACAACGTCCAGGCCCCGTATGGTCTGGAGGTTGGGCAAACGCTCCAGGTGGGCAACGCAACGGGTACGCCACTGACGCCTGGCAACACGGTTTCAGCGGCCGATGTGACCGCACAAAATAACAGCGTTAAGCCTGCACAAAAATCCACCACGGTGGTTGCTTCACAACCTGTAATTACGTATTCTGAGGATTCAGGTGATCAGACTGCTAACAAAATGTTGCCGAATAATAAAGGGACTGCGACTACTGTCACAGCACCGGTTACGGCACCTGTGGTTAGCTCTACTGAACCGACTGCAAGCAGTCAGAATGCCAGTTCGTCAATCACTACCTGGCGCTGGCCAACTGACGGCAAGATTATCGAAAACTTCGCCACTTCTGAGGGTGGGAACAAAGGGATCGATATCGCAGGCAGTAAAGGACAGGCTATCATCGCGACCGCAGACGGACGCGTTGTGTATGCCGGTAATGCTCTGCGCGGTTACGGTAATCTTATCATCATCAAACACAATGATGATTACCTGAGTGCCTACGCCCATAACGACACAATGCTGGTCCGGGAACAACAAGAAGTTAAGGCGGGGCAAAAAATCGCTACCATGGGTAGCACCGGAACCAGTTCTACACGCTTGCATTTTGAAATTCGTTACAAGGGGAAATCCGTAAACCCGCTGCAGTATTTGCCGCAGCGATAATTTGACGGGGCATGCCAGCCAGGGTGTCTCGTTCAGGGATCACGGGTAGGAGCCACCTTATGAGTCAGAATACGCTGAAAGTTCATGATTTAAATGAAGATGCGGAATTTGATGAGAACGGAGTAGAGGCTTTTGACGAAAAAGCCTTAGTAGAAGAGGAACCCAGTGATAACGATTTGGCTGAAGAAGAGCTGTTATCGCAGGGCGCCACACAGCGTGTACTGGACGCGACTCAGCTTTACCTTGGGGAGATTGGTTACTCCCCACTGCTAACGGCCGAAGAAGAAGTCTATTTCGCACGTCGTGCTTTGCGTGGTGATGTTGCCTCGCGTCGTCGCATGATCGAAAGTAACCTGCGACTGGTCGTGAAAATTGCCCGCCGTTACGGCAATCGTGGTCTGGCTCTGCTGGATCTGATTGAAGAGGGCAACTTAGGTCTCATCCGCGCAGTTGAGAAGTTTGACCCGGAACGCGGGTTCCGTTTCTCAACCTACGCGACCTGGTGGATTCGTCAGACCATCGAACGGGCTATTATGAACCAGACCCGTACGATCCGCCTGCCGATCCACATCGTCAAAGAGTTGAACGTGTATCTGCGTACCGCGCGCGAGTTGTCCCATAAACTGGACCACGAGCCAAGCGCAGAAGAAATTGCCGAACAACTCGATAAACCGGTTGATGACGTAAGCCGTATGCTGCGTCTCAACGAGCGCATTACCTCCGTTGACACCCCGTTGGGTGGCGACTCCGAAAAAGCGCTGCTGGACATCCTGGCCGATGAAAAAGACAACGGTCCGGAAGACACCACGCAGGACGATGACATGAAACAGAGCATCGTCAAATGGCTGTTCGAACTGAACGCCAAACAGCGTGAAGTGCTGGCACGTCGTTTCGGTTTACTGGGGTATGAAGCTGCGACACTGGAAGATGTTGGCCGCGAAATTGGTCTGACTCGTGAACGTGTTCGTCAGATTCAGGTTGAAGGTCTGCGCCGCCTGCGTGAAATCCTGCAGGGGCAAGGTCTGAATATCGAAGCGCTGTTCCGCGAATAAGCAACCTTTCGTCAAAAAAGGCCCGTCGTGAGACGGGCCTTTTTCTTTTGTGCTATGGCTGCGCCGTTTCGTGCAGCAGACGCCATGTGATCCTGCCATCTTCCTGATTCAGCACTGCGGTTGACCAGCGCACGTTGATGGGGTGATCCGGGCGGGTTTGCGTCTCCCGGTAGTGAAGCACCGCGCCATCATCCCAGCTCTGTCGCGTCGATAATTCGTCAATGACGATCTTAAGCCCTGGACGACTTCCGCGCTGGTTATCCAGAAAACGAACAAGCCCGTTGTAGTCTATATGGACCCCACCGGGTGGGATCATCAGAAAATCAGACCGAAAACGGGCGAGCAGGGCGTCGGAATCGCCTTCGCCTTTGCCTAGCCAGTTTTCAAGTGCAATGTGGAGCTCGATAATCTCGTGTTCGAAAGGCGTCATGAATTCTCCTGTCGCAGCTGGGTGAGCACCTGCGTATTGTTAAGACGAAAAACGTACAGTACAGGCAGTAAGGTCATGCCTGCGGCAAAAATAAACATCCCGTGCCATGCGGCGAGCGGGGGTAGCCAGGCCTGCGCAAGGTTGAGGACCTGCGCCAGCAGCAGGGTTCCCATAAAAAAACTCAACTGACGATTAAGATTCCACAGCGCACTGGCATCCGGCATATCTTCCCGGCGCGTTGTCAGAAAAGCGCTGCTCTGAGCCGTGCTGCTGCAAAGACTTCCCCCTGCACCCATCAACACAAACGCAAGGGTGGGTAACAGCGCTGTGCTGGCCGGACTGACGCTCAGTAAAAGCAGAACGCCCAGCGCCTGGAGCAGACAGCCTGTGACGACAAGGGGACGAGGACCAATACGGTTAAAATAGCGTCCCGTTGCCGTGATAGCGACAAACGATGCCACAGACCACGGCAGCATCAGCATTCCCGTTGCGCCGGGTGTCATATTGGCCTCGCTCTGAAGGTAATACATACCCGTGACGTTCACACCAATAAATATGCCTGGTACACAGACATAGACCAGCATGGAAAAACGCAAAAGCGGGTCCGCAAGTAAAGGCAGGTTTAGCAGCCGGCTTGCTTTCATCGCGGGCTGTTCGTGTTTAAGCCACAAACAGCCCAGAACAAAGGTCACGATGGCAACCGGGAGCGTGGCGAAAAATATCCATCGCCAGCTTAGCGTTTGCACCAGCACGCCTCCTATAGCAGGGGAGCAGGCGGGGGCAAGCAGTGCGACCAGCATAACCGCTGAGGAGAGTCTGGCTCGCTCGTGAGGCTTAAACTGTTGCCAGGTCAACGCCTGTCCAACGGGAATCAATAAGCCTCCTCCCACCCCCTGCAACACTCGCCAGGCAATCAGGCTTTCCAGCGTGGCAGACAAGCCTGCCGCAGCAGAGGCAGCGCTGAACAGAAAAAGCGAGAGCAGGATGACGCGCTTCGGTCCAATTCGGCGCGTGAGCATGCTGCTAAACGGGATCACCAGCGTCAGACCAGCAATGTACCCGTTACTGACCCAGGCAAGTGCTGAAGGCGTGGCGTGAAAGGCGTGAGCCATTGCCGGAAAAGCGACGCTGGCAATAAACATGTTAATCAAATCAAGAAAAAAGCCCAGCAGATAGACAACGGCGACTTTGCTGCGATAGGTCATGGTGGTTCCTCCCGTGAGGAGGCGTATCGTATCGACGCGTCAGGCACGGATAAACCAGACAAAGCGCGATATACTGTCAAAAATATTTTGACGGTAAAAGGCGTGATGATGATTAACTTACAGCGGACGCAGATGTTTGTTGCGGTGGCAGACACCGGCAGTTTCACTGCGGCAGCTGAGGCGATGGGGCTGACAAAAGCCGTGGTCAGCTTCAATATTCGTCAGCTCGAAGCCGAACTGGGCGTTACCCTGTTGCTGCGATCCACCCGCCGCCTGACGTTAACCGACGCGGGTACCCTTTTTCATCAACGCAGCGTCGCGCTTCTGAAGGATGCAGAACAGTTGCAGGATGATGTCCGCGCGAATCATGCCGGGCTCACCGGGGAGTTGCGGATCACGACCACGCCTGAGTATGGCTCACAGGTCGTGGTGCCGATGCTGGCAAGGTTCAGCCAGCAGCACCCGGATCTTCGCGTGCGTCATGTTTCGTCGTCACTTCATGCCGACCTTATCTCAGAGCGCTTTGATGTGGCTATCCGATTGGGAACGCTTACCGATTCACGCTATCACGCTGCATTGATCGCGCACTTTTCGATCCTGCCCGTTGCGACACCCGAGTGGCTCGGTACTCATCCGATCGCATCGCTGGCGCAGCTTGCCCATGCGGACTGGATTATCCACGAGCGCTTAACCTCGCCGCTGCGCTGGCAGGTGAAAAATGCCGGTGGTTTGCCCGACACGCTGGAGATAAAAAAAGCGCCGCGCCTGTTTGCCGACAGTGCGCAGGCTCTTATGGCCTTTGCACTCGCCGGAGGTGGAGTGGCATTACTGCCGGAATGGCTGGTGCGCGATGCGCTGGATACGGGAAAACTGGTGCCGGTTTTACCGGAATATACCTTCGCGCGGCAGGGCATTTACGCGGTTTATCCGGATGCCCGGCACGTGCCGGCGAAAGTACGCACCTTTATTGATTTTATGCGCGCCAGCGTGAATTAATCGTGCATCATTTTCTTGATAAGCGCGGAGAACTGCTCCCGCTCGGCCTGACTCAGGCGCCCTAAAAATGCCTCATCTACTTCATTGCTTACCGGCTTGCAGCCTTCAAGCAGGGCTTCGCCTTCTGGTGTCAGGAAGACAAACCGGCGGCGCTTATCGGCGGGGTCATGCTCGCGTTTGACCAGCCCGCGCGCCTCCATGCGGCTCAGCATTTCCGCCAGGGTCGCTTTCGTACTGACTGCCACTTCGGTCAATGCCACCTGTTCAATGCCCGGATGCTCGGCAACAGAGCGCATAACCGCATACTGCGGCTTGGTCAGCTCCGGTAAGGCATGTTGCCACTGCGCGGTATGCTGTTGAAAAAGCTGACGTAACAGGTGGAACGCCTCTTGTCTTAGTTCCATGAACACTCCGACGGAAAAAATCTCCCCCTATGATAGCCGCTAAAGCCCGGGATGATAACGCGGCATTTTTTAGCAATTAGTGTGATCGTATGCGAACGATCTTGTCAGAAAAACGATCCGGGAGTAGTTTACCTATAATGTTCGTACACGAACAAGTTAATTGAGGTGATGAATGAGATTGATCGTGGGAATGACGGGGGCGACGGGGGCTCCGCTGGGCGTGGCGCTGCTGCAGGCGCTGCGGGAGATGCCTGAGGTGGAAACGCATCTGGTGATGTCGAAGTGGGCTAAAACCACCATCGAGCTGGAAACGCCTTACACCGCGCAGGACGTTGCTGCGCTGGCTGACGTTGTCCACAGCCCGGCTGACCAGGCCGCCACTATCTCCTCCGGGTCGTTTCGTACCGACGGCATGATCGTTATTCCCTGCAGCATGAAAACGCTGGCGGGGATCCGCGCAGGCTACGCCGAAGGGCTGGTGGGCCGTGCGGCGGATGTGGTGTTGAAAGAGGGGCGCAAGCTGGTGCTGGTTCCCCGCGAAACGCCGCTCAGCACCATCCATCTGGAGAACATGCTGGCGCTTTCCCGAATGGGCGTGGCGATGGTGCCGCCCATGCCTGCGTATTACAACCATCCGCAGACCGCCGATGACATCACCCAGCATATCGTGACCCGCGTGCTCGACCAGTTTGGTCTGGAGCATAAAAAGGCACGTCGCTGGAATGGGCTGCGGGAGGCGAAAGATTTTTCACAGGAGAATAAAAATGGCATTTGATGATTTGAGAAGCTTTCTGCAGGCACTCGATGAGCAAGGGCAACTGCTGAAAATTGAGGAAGAGGTGAATGCGGAGCCGGATCTGGCGGCGGCAGCCAACGCCACCGGTCGCATTGGCGACGGTGCGCCCGCTCTGTGGTTTGACAATATTCGCGGGTTTACCGATGCCCGCGTGGTGATGAACACCATCGGCTCCTGGCAGAACCACGCCATTTCGATGGGGCTGCCTGCGAATACCCCGGTAAAAAAACAGATCGACGAGTTTATCCGCCGCTGGGATAAATTCCCCATCGCACCGGAGCGCCGCGCCAACCCGGCCTGGGCTGAGAATACGGTGGACGGTGAAGACATCAACCTGTTCGACATCCTGCCGCTGTTTCGCCTGAATGACGGAGACGGTGGTTTTTATCTCGACAAAGCGTGCGTTGTTTCGCGCGATCCGCTTGACCCGGATAACTTTGGCAAGCAGAACGTCGGCATTTATCGCATGGAGGTGAAAGGTAAGCGCAAGCTCGGCCTGCAGCCGGTGCCGATGCACGATATCGCCCTGCATCTGCATAAAGCGGAAGAGCGTGGGGAAGATCTGCCGATTGCAATTACTCTCGGCAACGATCCGATCATCACCCTGATGGGCGCGACGCCGCTGAAATACGATCAGTCAGAATATGAGATGGCGGGTGCCCTGCGCGAAAGCCCATACCCGATTGCCACCGCACCGTTGACCGGTTTCGATGTACCGTGGGGCTCTGAAGTGATCCTGGAAGGGGTGATTGAAGGTCGTAAACGTGAAATCGAAGGGCCGTTTGGAGAGTTTACCGGGCACTATTCCGGTGGCCGTAATATGACGGTGGTACGTATTGATAAAGTTTCTTATCGCACGAAACCGATTTTCGAATCCCTGTACCTCGGTATGCCGTGGACCGAAATTGACTATCTGATGGGCCCAGCCACCTGCGTGCCGTTATACCAGCAGCTGAAAGCCGAATTCCCGGAAGTGCAGGCGGTGAACGCGATGTACACCCACGGTTTGCTGGCGATTATCTCCACCAAAAAGCGTTACGGCGGTTTTGCCCGCGCGGTCGGTTTGCGTGCCATGACTACGCCGCATGGCCTGGGCTACGTGAAGATGGTGATTATGGTGGATGAAGATGTTGACCCGTTCAACCTCCCGCAGGTGATGTGGGCGCTGTCATCGAAGGTCAACCCGGCAGGCGATCTGGTTCAACTGCCGAACATGTCGGTGCTTGAACTCGACCCAGGCTCCAGCCCGGCGGGCATTACCGACAAACTGATTATTGATGCGACGACGCCTGTCGCCCCGGACACCCGAGGCCACTATAGCCAGCCGGTACAGGATCTGCCTGAGACCAAAGCCTGGGCTGAAAAACTGACCGCGATGCTGGCAGCACGTCAATAAGGAGGAAAAGATGATTTGTCCACGTTGTGCCGATGAACATATTGAAGTGATGGCGACATCACCCGTGAAGGGGGTCTGGACGGTTTATCAGTGCCAGCATTGTCTCTATACCTGGCGCGATACCGAGCCGCTGCGCCGCACCAGCCGTGAACATTATCCGGAAGCGTTTCGTATGACGCAGAAGGATATTGACGAGGCACCGCAGGTGCCGACGATCCCGCCGCTGCTGTAAAAAAAGCCGGGTGGCGGCTTCGCCTTACCCGGCCTACAAAACCCGTAGGCCCGGTAAGCGCAGGGTATGAACCGGAAACATGGGTAACACTTTAGACCGGATACATGGGTAACAGTTATAACTGGCATAGAAGAGGAGACTCGCTATGCCCTGGACTGAGACCCGACCTATGCAACGCCTTGATTTTATCCGTGCCTGCCATGCAGGTACGGATTCCTTCTCCGCGCTTTGCCGTCTTTTTGGCATCAGCCGTAAAACCGGCTATAAATGGCTTCAGCGTTTTGACCCTTCTGACCTGTCATCTCTCTCGGACCGGTCGCGTGCGCCACGCTCCCACTCCCGGACGGTTCCTGATGATATCGCCGGACACCTGACTGCCCTGCGTCAAAAACACCCTGACTGGGGGCCAAAAAAACTGCGGATGTGGTTGCTCAATCATCACGTCGATTTTACCGTACCTGCCGCCAGCACTATCGGCGATATCCTCAAGCGCGAAGGCCTGGTTCCGGATAAAAAACGAAAACGCAGAACACCAGGCAATCGCCAGCCCCTGACCATCATCAGTGAGAACAATCAGGTCTGGAGCGCTGATTTTAAAGGCAAGTTCAGGCTGCTCAGCAGAGAGTACTGCCATCCTTTCACCCTGACCGATAATCACAGCCGGTATCTGCTCAGCTGCCGGGGAACACACCGTGAGAGTGAACCCTTTGTCAGAGAGTGCCTGACGGATGCGTTCCTGGAATATGGTCTGCCGGAAGTGCTTAGAACCGATAACGGCCAGCCCTTCGCGGGAACAGGAATAGCCGGATTAAGTCGTCTTGCCGTCTGGCTAATCAAGCTGGGCATCAGGCCGGAGCGTATCAGAAAGGGGCATCCGGAAGAAAATGGCCGCCATGAGCGAATGCACCGCTCCCTGAAAAGTGCGGTGAAACAGGGCAACACCTTCATGACGATGGAAGAACAACAGCGGTGGTTCAGTGACTACCGGAAAGAATTTAACTACGAAAGGCCGCATGAAGCACTGGCGGGAGCAACGCCCGGAACGGTATGGCAACCCTCAAACCGACACTGGGATGGCCGTGTTCCTGAATATGCTTATCCGGAAGGAGGTACAGTCTACAGGGTGAAATCGAGGGGGACCCTCTATATGGGAAAAAAGGGTACGGTGTTCCTGAGTGAAGCACTGACTGGGGAGTACATCATGCTGGAAGAACAAGATGATGGCCTTGAGGCCATCATCTTTAATGGGATAACGCTTGCGTACTACGACCGAAAAACCCAGAGTGTGCTCCGGATAGACTAAAAGTGTTACCTATGTTCCCGGTCTGATCTGTCACCTATGTATCCGGTCATACAGCAGCGCCACCGGGCAATAAAGACCGCAGAGAACTAAACCAGACTCTTCAACCGATAAATCCACTCCAGCGCCTGACGCGGCGTCAGTGAATCCGGGTCGAGATTCTCCAGTGCTTCCACCGCAGGTGACGTCTCTTCCGCAGGCACCAGCAGCGACATCTGTGTGCCATCAATCTGCGTCGCCGCCGCATTCGGTGACAGGCTTTCCAGCTCACGCAGTTTCTGACGCGCGCGCTTAATTACCTCTTTCGGTACGCCAGCCAGCGCCGCGACGGCCAGGCCATAGCTCTTGCTCGCCGCACCGTCCTGCACCGTGTGCATGAAGGCGATGGTATCGCCGTGTTCCAGCGCATCAAGGTGGACGTTAGCCACCCCTTCCATCTTCTCCGGTAGCTGCGTCAGCTCGAAGTAATGGGTGGCGAACAGCGTCATGGCTTTGATTTTGTTCGCGAGGCTTTCAGCGCAGGCCCATGCCAACGACAGGCCATCGTAGGTTGATGTTCCGCGTCCGACTTCGTCCATCAGCACCAGACTGTGTTCCGTCGCGTTGTGCAGAATGTTAGCCGTTTCGGTCATCTCCACCATAAAGGTTGAGCGACCGCTCGCCAGATCGTCTGCCGCCCCGACGCGGGTAAAGATACGGTCGATAGGGCCAATCTCAACGTGTTGCGCCGGGACGTAGCTGCCGATATAGGCGAGCAGCGCAATCAAAGCGGTCTGGCGCATATAGGTACTTTTACCGCCCATGTTTGGCCCGGTAATGATCAGCATTCTTCGCTGCGGCGAGAGGTTCAGCGGGTTGGCGATGAACGGCTCATTCAGTACCTGCTCGACCACCGGGTGACGGCCTTCAGTGATGCGGATACCGGGCTTGTCGGTAAAGGTCGGACAGGTATAGTTCAGCGTTTCCGCGCGTTCAGCCAGGTTCACCAGCACATCCAGTTCCGCCAGCGCGCTGGCGCTAAGCTGCAGATCGGCCAGGTGTGGCATCAGCATGTCAAACAGCTCTTCATACAGCTGTTTTTCCAGCGCCAGTGCTTTACCTTTCGAGGTGAGCACTTTGTCTTCGTACTCTTTCAGCTCGGGAATAATGTAGCGCTCGGCGTTTTTCAACGTCTGACGACGGACGTAGTGAATTGGTGCCAGATGGCTCTGCCCGCGGCTGATCTGAATATAGTAACCGTGTACCGCGTTATACCCCACTTTCAGGGTGTCGAGCCCAAGACGCTCGCGCTCGCGGATTTCCAGTTTATCAAGATAATCCGTTGCACCGTCGGCCAGCGCACGCCATTCGTCCAGCTCCTCGTTGTAGCCAGGGGCAATGACGCCGCCGTCACGCACCAGAACCGGAGGCGCATCGATAATGGCGCGTTCCAGCAGTTCGCGAAGCTCGGTAAACTCGCCCATCGTTTCACGGAGTTTCTGAACCGGAGCGCTGTCAACGTCGCTCAACTGAGCACGCAGTTCCGGTAACTGCTGGAAAGCATGACGCATACGTGCGAGATCGCGTGGGCGCGCGGTGCGCAATGCCAGACGGGCAAGGATACGCTCGAGATCGCCCACCTGACGCAGAACGGGCTGCAGCTCGGTGTAACGATCCTGCAATGCGGCAATCGTCTGTTGACGGCAGACAAGCGTATTCGTATCGCGAATGGGCATATGCAGCCAGCGTTTCAGCATACGGCTCCCCATCGGCGTCACCGTGCTGTCGAGGACCGACGCGAGGGTATTTTCTATGCCACCCGCCAGGTTCTGCGTGATCTCCAGGTTGCGGCGCGTGGCGGCATCCATGATGATGCTGTCCTGCTGGCGCTCCATGGTGATAGAACGGATATGCGGCAGGGCGGTGCGTTGGGTGTCTTTCACGTATTGCAGCAGGCAACCTGCTGCACACAACCCGCGCGGCGCATTTTCAACGCCAAAACCGATCAAGTCGCGGGTGCCAAACTGCAGATTCAGCTGCTGGCGCGCGGTATCTATTTCGAATTCCCACAGCGGGCGACGGCGTAAACCTCGGCGACCTTCAATCAGCGCCATCTCGGCGAAATCTTCGGCATAGAGCAGCTCGGCCGGGTTGGTGCGCTGCAATTCGGCAGCCATCGTTTCACGGTCAGCGGGTTCACTCAGACGAAAACGCCCGGAGCTGATGTCCAGTGTGGCATAACCAAACCCTTTGCCGTCCTGCCACAGCGCCGCCAGCAGGTTATCCTGGCGCTCCTGAAGCAGGGCTTCATCACTGATGGTACCTGGCGTGACGATGCGCACGACTTTGCGTTCAACCGGCCCCTTCGACGTCGCCGGATCGCCAATCTGTTCGCAAATGGCGACGGATTCTCCCTGATTGACCAGTTTGGCCAGGTAGTTCTCTACCGCATGGTGCGGGATGCCTGCCATCGGGATGGGCTCACCTGCCGATGCGCCACGTTTGGTCAGCGAAATGTCGAGCAACTGCGATGCACGTTTGGCATCGTCATAAAACAGCTCGTAAAAATCGCCCATACGGTAAAACAGCAGGATTTCCGGATGCTGTGCTTTCAGCTTCAGATACTGCTGCATCATCGGCGTATGTGCGTCGAAATTGTCGATTGTGCTCATGGAGTTATGATGTCCATTTCTTTGAAAAGAAACCGTTTTGAGCGGCTCAGTGGCCGTTAGTTCCTGCTATTGTCGCATGAAAAAAAGCGATGTCGCAGAAAAATGTCGCGGCTTTACGAGGTGCCTTCCGGCATCAACTCGATGACAATTTTGCCATGTTCCACGCCCACCCTGACCTGGGCGTTGGTAGTAAAGCCCGCCTTTTCAAGCCAGTCCCCTTTTAAGCTCAACGCCGCATGTACGCTGTAACGCTTAGGTATCTTAGTTTTTCGATCCTCGTGACGTTTTCTGAAATATCCCACTTTTAAATGGCGGTAGGGTTTGCCAGTCGCGATCTCTTGCATAGAACCTCCAGACAATACGGACAACGGTCACTCCTGATGCCTGTATAAAATACCCGTGATTTTCAGGAGGTGTAGCATTAATGCTGGAATCAGGCTTCAGAAAACGGAATGCAACAACTGAAATTCAGGGTTTAAAAGAGTATTATTGATGCATCTTATTAATCGGTAAGTCGCTATGTCCGGTAAACGCATATCACGAGAAAAAGAGACTATCGCGAAAATGATCGCGTTGTTTGAAAAGCAGTGCCCGCAGGCGTCTCGGGAAGAGGGGCATTATCAGGCGCTGAACGCGTATGCCGATAAGCGCCTGGATAAGTGTGTTTTTGGTGAAGAAAAGCCTGCCTGTAAACAGTGTCCGGTACACTGCTACCAGCCCGCAAAGCGGGAAGAGATGAAGCAGATTATGCGCTGGGCGGGGCCACGCATGTTATGGCGTCATCCTGTCCTGACCGTTCGTCATCTGATTGACGATCGTCGTCCGGTGCCGGAATTACCGGAAAAGTATCGCCCGAAAAAGTGAGCCGTTCAGCTTCGCAGCGGGCGGCAAATTACCTGCAGGGCCAGGGCGCTGCACAACGGGAAGAGGGCCAGCAGCAGCCAGGGGTATATTGCCTGAGCCGAAGGCACCAGCGCGCGATCCAGCAGACTGCCAAACAACAAATTTCCCGCCAGTACCGCAATCCCTCCGGCGGTGGCGAGAGCACCATAATGCGCCCCCAACGTTGATTCCTCGGCGAACCGCGGAATGAGATCTTTTGCCGAGGGGACCAGCAGCATTTGTCCCAGCGTCAGTAACGTGACAAATAAGACCGACGGCAGCAACCGCAACCAGCCCTCCGGCGGTTCAGTCGCTGCAAACATCGCTACGCTCGCAAAGGCCGTAGAAAGCAGCAAAAAGCCCACCGGCAGGATCCTCACCGCGCCCACGCGGCGGGCAAAGCGTGCCAGCGGCAGCTGTAAGGTAATGATCAGCATGGAGGCGAGCATAAAAAGCGGACCGAGATCTTTCTCGTTACCACCAGATCGCTGGATCTCCACCGGCAGCGCCAGATAAAGCTGGTTGTAGCTTAACAGCCATGAGCTATAGGCAATGATGAAGGCGACGAAGCGAGGCTGGCGGAAGGTTGTCCACCAGGGCTGTATTTTAAGCGTTTGCGAACGGCGGCCAGAAGCAGGAAGGCAGAAGTAGAGCACCACTAACGCAATAATAAAGACCCCTGCACCCGCCAGCGCCACCTGGCGGAAGCCAAGCCCCGTTAACAGGGCGCCAGCAACCGGGCCCAGTACCGCGCCGAGTTCCCCGCAGACTGCAAACAGTGCAAACCACTCCGCCCGGCTTCGTGTCCCTTTCGCCTCACTGTGCGTGCCCGCTTTGGCCAGCAATGCCTCAATCGAAGGGGAAAATAATGCGCCGCCGATGCCCGTCAGACATGCGCCCACAATAATCGGCGAGAGCGATTCCCCGAAGGCCAGCAGCAGATAACCTGAAACACGAACAATACAGCCGCTGAGGATAACCACTTTCGCGCCAAACCGGTCCGAGAGGGCACCGCCAACGATAAACATCCCCTGCTGGGAGAAGGTGCGCAGGCCCAGAATCAGCCCGATCAGTCCGCCGGAGAGCAGCATGTCGTCGCGCAGGAATATCGCCAGGAAAGGAACGACGGCGTAAAAGCCAATGTTGAAAACAAACTGGCTACCCAGTAAGACGGGCGGCCAGAGCGTGGCGGCTGTGCGAAGGAGCATTGTGATTTACGCGCCCCTAAACGATAAAGTGGATGTGCTTTTTGCCATGGAACGGCGAGATCTCAATTTTGGTTTTGACCCGGAAAACATCCCAGAGCAACGACTCAGATAAGATGTCCTGAGGTGTCCCCGTCGCCACAATTTGCCCCTTCTGCATCACAATCAGCGAGTCGCAGAACATCGAGGCGTGGTTAAGATCGTGGATAGCGACAATGCTGGTGACCGGTAATTCGCTGATCAACTGCATCAGCTGCATCTGATGATGAATGTCCAGGTGGTTGGTCGGTTCGTCCAGCAGGATTTCCGTTGGGGTCTGGGCCAGCGCGCGGGCAATGTGCACCCGCTGGCGCTCTCCGCCGGAGAGGCTCAGCCAGCCCTGGTCGCTTTTATCCAGCATATCCACGCGTTGCAGTGCCGCCGTGACGGTCTCGTCATCGTGCGTGCTCCAGTTGGAAAAAGCGGAGTGGTGCGGAATTCGTCCAAGTTTCACCACGTCGCGAACGCGCATGTTGGCGTCGGTCATCCCGTGCTGCTCAACGAACGCTACCCGGCGGGCAAGCTGCTTTTTGGCGATGCGGGAGATGTCCTGCCCGTCCAGCGTCACGCGGCCCGCATCCGGGCGACGCAGTCCCGCGAGGATACGCAAAAGAGACGATTTTCCGCAGCCGTTTGGGCCCAGCAGGCCGACGGTTTCCCCCCGGGAGACCTTCAGCGAGACGTCATTGACGATCGCCTTTTTGCCGACCTTCCAGGTAATATTTTCAGCGCAGATACTCATCACTTATTCCTTGAACGGTAAATAATCACGGCAAAGAAGGGAACGCCCACCAGTGCGGTCACTACGCCGACGGGCAGGCTTTGCGGCGCAATCAGCATGCGTGAGGCAATGTCTGCCAGCACCATCAGGATCGCCCCGGCCAACGCGCTGGCAATGAGCAGCGTGCGATGCAAAGGTCCGAACAGGAAACGCATGACGTGCGGAACCACCAGCCCCACAAAGCCGATGGAGCCTGCCATACTGACGATGGTCGCGGTAATCAGTGCGGTCGTGATAAATAACGCCAGGCGTACCCAGGGAACTGCAATCCCCAGCGATGCGGCAGCGTCGTCACCGAACGTAAAGGCATCCAGCGCCCGGGAATAGAAGAGGCAAACGGCTAACCCCAGCAGGACCACCACCAGTACCAGCTGGAATTCCGGCCAGCGTACGCCGCTGAAGCTGCCCAGCAGCCAGAACATGACATCTCGCGCCTGCTGTGCGCTGGCTGACGTGCTGATGGTGTAGGCGGTAATGGCATTGAACAACTGCGAAGCCGCAACGCCTGCCAGAATAGTGCGTTCATTGCCGCCGCGCGCGCCGTTGGTCAGAAAAGCGACAAATGCAAAGGCGGCGAAGGCACCCGCGAAGGCCCCCGCAGACAGCGAAACGGCTCCCGTTCCCACACCCAGCACCACGACGGAAACCGCCCCGGTTGAGGCCCCCGCAGACACGCCGAGAACATAGGGTTCCGCCAGCGCGTTCTTCAACAGACTTTGCAGGACGGCACCGCAGATGGCTAGCCCGGCGCCACAGCAGGCAGCAACCAGCGCACGGCTCAGACGAAAGTCCCAGATAACGCTCTCATAGATGCGGTTGAGCGGAACCTCGGTGAGCCCCATTTTATTGCTGATAGCATAAAACACGTTATCCAGCGGGATGGACAGTTCACCGACGCTGACGCCAAGGGCGATGACCAGAAACAACAGTACAATGGCAAGCAGAGCAGACGTGGTCAGGAACAGGCCCTGGCGGGCCTGAAGTACAGCGGCTGTCATCAGTTCAGCCCCAGTTTTCTGAGCTGTTCACCCACCTGTTCAGCACCGTAAATTGTACGAATCGTTGGGTTCATCGCCTGGCCGTCCATCACCACGATATGGCCTTTTTTGACGGCATCAAGCTGGCTGACGGCAGGATCGTTTTTCAGGAATTTGATTTTTTCTTCCGCGTTATCCAGCGCCCAGCGGTTACGGTCCAGACTGGAGACCACAATCACATCCGGATTAGCGGCAATAATGCTTTCCCAGCCCACGGTTGGCCATTCGGTTTCAGATGTAATGGCGTTGTGCCCGCCCAGCACGTTGGCAATAAATCCGGAGGCGCTGTTTTTACCGCCGACGTAAGCATCAGCCGAAGGAGAGGAGCTTGAGAACCAGAAAACAAAGGAGAGGTCCTTTTTGTTTTTACCAAACTCCTGGCGCAGGTCAGCCTCACGTTTTTTGAAATCGGCAATGACGGCCTGGCCGCGATCTTCCACGTTAAAGATTTTGGCAAAATCCTCAATCTCCTTATAGAGATAGGTCATGTCCCACAGCTTCTGGCGGCTGCCGTACATATCTCCTGTGGCTTTTTTGGTCGCGCACATGCCCGGTGAGACGTAGCTATTCACACCGACGGTCGCCAAATCTTCACGTTTTGCGACCTTACTCTCTGGCCCAAGTAACAGAGGAAGCTGGGCAGGTACAAAATCAGGATTTTGCGCAAGGATAGATTCAAGCGTAGGGATTTCTACCGTTAGGGTTTTGATTTTTGCGTTCTGTTCAGCCAGCTGCGGCAGCACTTTGGTCGGCCAGAAGGCGCTGGCCTTCACCTTATCCTGCAGGCCGAGCAGGAGCAAAATTTCGACGGTATTCTGACCCAGGGCCACGACGCGTTCCGGCGCTTTGGTGAAGGTCTCTTTATAACCACAGCTTTCAATGGTCAGAGGATATGTGGTTGCCAGAGCAGAACTGACCGACGCAATCGCCAGGCCCAACGCGCAGATGACCTTTTTCATTAAACGCTACCCTTCATTAAAATTATTTTTTGATGCAAATGAAACTCATTATTAAGGCGGAATTTTATACAGAGGAAACGATTTTGTGTCAATGAGGGACAATTGCGCAGGGTGACAAAAGGCGGTGCCAGAATAACACCGCCAGCATGCGGACTTACAGCAGGTTCTCTTTATCAATCCCGAGGCGCTTCATGCGCGACAGCAGGGTCGTGCGTTTTAAGCCTAAACGCTGGGCTGCCCCTTTCGGGCCGGCGACCACGCCGTTCGTCTCTTTCAGCACGCGCATAATGAGCTGATATTCATCTTCTCCCTCTTTTGCGATCTCGGCTGCGGTCACGGTCGTTTCAGGCAGAGAAACCTCCGGCAGGGAGAGTTGCAGCACATTGCCACGCGTGAGCAGCACCGCACGCTCAATGACGTTTTCCAGTTCGCGGACGTTACCCGGCCACTCCATCGACGAGAGGGTGCGTAGCGTTTCGGCAGGAATACTGTCGATATTTCGCCCCATTCGGCGGGCGATCTTCGCGGTAAAGGCTTTTACCAGTAGGGGGATATCTTCCGGACGTTCGCGCAGCGGGGGCAGGCAGATCGGGAAGACGTTCAGGCGATAGTAGAGATCGCTTCTGAATTCGCGGTCGGCGACCATTTTTTTCAGGTCGCGGTTGGTGGCGGCAATCAGCCGCACGTCAGTCTGGATAAGCTTGTTGCTGCCAAGGCGCTCAAACTCCTGCTCCTGCAAGACGCGCAGCAGTTTAGGCTGCAACTCCAGCGGCATATCGCCCACTTCGTCGAGGAACAGCGAGCTTTTATCGGCCAGTTCAAAACGCCCCAGGCGCTGGCTGCTGGCCCCGGTAAATGCGCCGCGCTCGTGGCCGAAGAGGTCACTTTCCAGCAGGCCCGCAGGCATCGCCGCGCAGTTCATCTTCACCATCCGGCGGCTGTTGCGATTGCTCAGGTTGTGGATGGCTCTGGCAATCAGCTCTTTACCCGTGCCGGTTTCACCCAAAATCAGCACCGTGCTGTCGCTCTGCGCCACCATTTCCACCTGCTTGAGGACGCTGTACATCGCATCGCTGCGCCCGATGATTTCGCCAAACTCGCTGTCCACATTATTAAGCTGCTCGGTCAGGGCCAGGTTCTCGTCCACCAGCCGCTCTTTCAGGCGATGGATCTCCTGATAGGCGAGGGCGTTATCCAGCGCGATGGAGATACGCTCGGCAATCTGGCGCAGCAGCTTCAGGTTGGCGGTGGTAAACACGGCTTCATCACACTGCGCCAGTTTCAGCACGCCAAGCATGGTATTGCCGGACATCAGCGGTAGCAGGCACAGGGTCTGGATCTTATTGCCCCAGGTGTTAAACAGCATTCGCTCATACGGCGCTACCGGATCCTGTTCGCTCAGGTTAAGCAGGAGGATCTCTTTGCTTTTGAATACCCGTTCAGAAAGGGTGCCCGCTTCATCCACTTCACTTTGCTCATGCGCCGGGTTGGCTTCATCGAGATAGTGCGTGGAATAGATATTCAGCTTGCCCTTGCGATGCCCCCGCAGCGCAATACTGATAGCGTCGATTTTGAAATAGTGGTGTATCTCTTTTGAGACTTCGCTGACCAACTCATCCATATCGAGACGTGACAGCACGGCGTTAGTGATTGCCACCAGGATGCGGAAGTTATCGCGCTCGCGGCTCAGCAGGTCGTAATCCACGTTATTGGTGACGCGACTTTGGATCTGCTCTGCCACCACGGCCACAATCTGGGTAAAGGTGTGCAGACGCTCGTACTCCGCTTCGCTCCAGGGCCGGTCGGTCGTGCGGATGAACTCGCAGCCGCCAAAGATATGGCCCTCCGCCGCCAGCGGCAGCATGCTGTAGTGGCCAAAAGGCTGATAGAGGTTGCTCCCGGCAAGCCGCGGCCACGCCATCCTGAACTCCTCAAAATTGCAGTGCAGGGCTTCCGGACGGGAGAGAATGCGGCGCACCGGACCATGCGCCAGATACGTTTCATCTTCGTATTCAAACGTTTTGCCATTATCACGCGTTGAGTAGTAGCTCGCGCGTTGCGTTCCGCTATGCCAGAGCACAATTGCGGCGCTGTCTGCCAGGGCTGATTGCCTGACCAGTCGCGTCAAAGCATCGCTTAGCGCGCTGAGATCGGGCTGCTGTAAAAGTGTGCGCGTGATATCAAACAGGCCCTGCTGTCCAAGATCGCTCATCGGTGTATACGGCATTATTGCTTTCCAATTGAAACTGGCAGAAAAGAGACATTCAGTGCTGACCGCTTATGGCGCGGTTCTAGCAAATTCGGGGTAACGGTTCAGCGTGCGGCAGATCCAGTGTGCGCTTCACGCCGTAAAGCCCGGTCAGGCGCACCCCTTTGCGCTCAACCACTTCCCCAATGATGGCGGCATCTTTCCCTAATGGATGCGACCGCAGCCCGGCCAGGACAGATTCCGCCGCTGCGCGTTCAACGCCGATCACCAGCTTGCCTTCGTTCGCAAAGTTGAGGGGATCAAGCCCTAGCAGCTCGCACAGCCCGCGTACGGCGGGTTTGACAGGAAGACCACGCTCGGTCAGTTCAATCCCGCACCCGCAGCTTACGGCGAACTCGTGGACGACGGCATTCACGCCGCCACGGGTGGCGTCGCGCAGGGCTTTCACACCAGGAATGGCGCGCAGAGTCTGAATCAGCGGGGTAAGCACCGCACAGTCGCTACGCAGTTCGCCGTCCAGCCCTAACCCTTCGCGCAGATTAAGAATCGTCGCGCCATGGCATCCCAGCGTGCCGCTCACCAGCAGAACGTCGCCCACGCTAAGTTGCTGTGCGCCCCAGTGGATGTCGGCGGGGATCGCGCCCATCCCGGCGGTGTTGATAAACAGTTTGTCGGCGGCGCCGCGCTGAACCACTTTGGTATCGCCGGTGACGACAGCGATCCCCGCCTCGCGCGCCGTCTGTGCCATGCTGTTGACCACCGCCGTGAGCGTCTCCATCGGCAGCCCCTCTTCAAGGATAAACCCGCAGGAGAGGTAGCGTGGAATGGCGCCGCTGACGGCAACGTCGTTGGCCGTGCCGCAGATGGCGAGCTTGCCGATATCACCGCCCGGGAAAAACAGCGGGTCAATGACGTAGCTGTCGGTGGAAAACGCCAGCCTGTCGCCCTGGGCAGTGAGTGTCGAGAGCGCGATGCGCGCCTGGTCTTCCTGCTCGGCGAGCCAGGGGTTGTTAAAAGCCTCCATAAACAGCCGGTTAATCAACTGCTGCATCGCCTGCCCACCGCTTCCGTGCGCCATTTCCACCGTGTTCATGCTTCACACTCCTGGTTGCGATATTGATACCACGCGGCGCATGCCCCTTCGGAGGAGACCATCAGCGCGCCAAACGCGGTTTGCGGGTTACAGGTGTTGCCAAATAACGGGCATTGATGAGGTTTACACTTACCGGTGAGCACGTCGCCACAGCGAGAGCGGGGATCGTCGCACACCTGCTGCGGCTGCGGGCGGAAATATGTTTCTGCATCAAACGCGCGATAGGCTGGCGTGAGGCGCACGCCGGATTCGGCAATCAGCCCCAGACCGCGCCACTCGCTGTCGCCTTCAACGCTAAACACGTCGGCAATGACCTGCTGGGCCCGTTCATTTCCCGCATCGGGCACCACGCGGCGGTACTGGTTTTCGACCGCACTCAGGGCCGCTATTTTCTGCTCAACCAGCATGGTCACACCTTGCAGTAGATCAAGTGGCTCGAAACCAGCGACCACTAACGGACGATTGTACTGTTCAGAGATGAAACCGTAGGCGTCTGTGCCAATCACCATGCTGACGTGTCCCGGGGCCAGAAAGGCGTCGATACCGTTATCCGGCTCCTCCAGCAGGCTGCGCAGCGTGGGAATGAGCGTGATGTGCTGACAGAAAAAGAAAAAATTAGTGACGTTGCGGGCTTTGGCCTGCTGCAGCGTAATGGCCGTCGCGGGCATAGTGGTTTCAAAACCCAGCCCAAAAAAGACGACGTTGCGCTCAGGGTTATCCCTCGCCAGCGTCAGGGCATCCATTGGCGAGTAGACGATCCGCACGTCCGCACCGCGCGCTTTCGCCTGCAGCAGCGAGCCATTTTTCCCCGGCACGCGCATCGCATCGCCAAAGGTACAGAAAATGACGTCAGGCTGGCTGGCAATTTCAATACAGCTGTCGATGCGGCCCATTGGCAACACGCAGACCGGGCAGCCGGGGCCGTGGATAAACTCGATGTTATCTGGCAGTAGCTGGTCGAGGCCAAATTTGAAGATGGCGTGCGTGTGTCCGCCGCACACCTCCATGATCCGCAGCGGCCTTTCTTTCGTGTTGTTCAGCAGCGCCGCCCGTGTTTTCAGGTGCCCGATAAGCTGCAGTACCTGTTCTGGCGCGCGGTATTCATCAACGTAACGCATGTGCTACCGCTCCTCGCCGTACAGCAGGGCGCCCACGTCAGGCTCCACGTCAAACATGTTTTGCAGCGCATCCAGCGTGTCGCGGGCTTCCGCTTCGTTAATCACGCTCATTGCAAAGCCCACATGGACCAGCACCCACTGGCCGAGACGTGACGCGCCGGTTTCATCGGTACTGCCCACCAGCGTCAGATCCACATCGCGCAATATACCGCAGACCTCCACCCTGGCCTGGTTACCGTCGATTGCCTGAATTTGTCCGGGTACGCCTATGCACATCGTTCGCTCTCCAGCCAGTTTAGCCATGCGTCCATGCCGTCGCCGCGCGTGGCGGAGACCAGCACGATCGCAATCTCCGGATTCACTTCGCGGGCATACGCCAGGCATTTCTCCACGTCGAAATTCAGGTACGGCAGCAGGTCGACTTTGTTCAGCAACATCAGGGAGGCGGCGGCAAACATATGCGGGTACTTCAGCGGCTTGTCTTCCCCTTCGGTGACGGAGAGCACCGCGACTTTGTGGCGCTCGCCGAGGTCAAAGCTCGCCGGGCACACGAGGTTACCGACGTTTTCAATAAACAGGATGCCGCTCTCTTCAAGCGGCAAACGCGGTGCGGCATCGGCAATCATCTGCGCATCCAGATGGCAGCCTTTGCCCGTGTTGACCTGAATCGCCGGGGTGCCGGTTTCACGAATGCGCGCGGCATCGTTTACGGTCTGCTGATCGCCCTCGATCACTGCGCAAGAGACGCGTTTGTTCAGGCGCTTGAGTGTTTCTGTTAACAGCGTGGTTTTGCCTGAACCCGGGCTGGAGACCAGGTTCAGCACCAGCTGTTTGCGGGCGGCAAAGCGCACGCGATTGCGGGCCGCGAGCTGGTTATTTTTGTCCAGCACGTTGATCTCGACGTCCAGCATCTGCCGCTGGCTCATGCCCGGCGCATGAGTGCCCGCTTCGCCGTGGCCGTAGTGCAGGTCGCCCGCGTCGGAGCGTTGCGGCGCAAAGGTAATGCCGGTCAGAACTGCCGCAGGACGCGGGGCAGGGGAAAAGGGCGCGGAGCGAAACGCGGAGTGGGGGCGGTGTTCGTCCCCTTCTATATACAGGTTGCCTTCGGCGCAACCGCAGGTACTACACATACATTACTCCTTCTCGATTTCGAGGCGTTGGATCTGCATACCGTCATCCGCCACGATCCGCAGCCCGGTACGCTGGCACTGCGGACAGCGCTGAACCTTTGAGGAGAGCAGCGTGACGTACTGCTGACACTGCTCGCACCAGCACTCCGCCTGCTGCTCGTCGATATGCAGCTCGCAGCCTTCCGCCAGCGTGCCGCGGCATACCAGCTCAAAACAGAAGGTCAGGGCGCTGGTCTCGACGCAGGAAAATGCCCCGATCTTCAGCCAGACGCCGGTGACGCGTTTCGCGTGGTTTTGCACTGCCTGCTGTTCGATAAGTTCAAGCGCTCGCTGGCAGAGGGTGATTTCGTGCATGACGCCTCCTCAATGAATTGCCCCGGTAATGCAATAACAGTGCCAGCCTGTATTTTGTCAGGGCGTGACGATGTCAATGCTGTCGAAATGACACGTCGACACCGCCGCGTTGACAGCAGTTTTGAAATTAAAGACCAATAAAATCAGTTAATTAAAAACTGGCACGGAATCTGCTTAACAGCCACTATCTCCATTAACCGGATACCTTTTATGACTATTTGGGAAATCAGCGAAAAAGCGGATTACATCGCGCAGCGCCACCAGCAGCTACAGGAGCAGTGGCACCTCTACTGCAACTCTCTGGTTCAGGGAATCACCCTGTCAAAAGCGCGTCTGCATCATGCGATGAGTTGTGCGGCGCAAGGCGATATGCGCTTTGTCCTCTTCAGCCACTTCACGGTCTTTGTCACCCTGGCAGACAGCTTTAACAGCCACACCATTGAGTACTACGTCGAGAACAAAGAGGGTGAAAAACAGTGTATTGCGCAAGCGCAACTGATGGCTGACGGCATGGTCGATGGCTACGTCAGCAACCGCGATCGCCAGCAGGTGCTTGAACACTATCTGGAGAAAATCGCGCCGGTTTACAACGGGCTTTATCACGCGGTTGAACACGACTTACCGGTCGACCTGAAACAGCTGATCGCCGGAAACCCTTCCGCAAACGTTGCCTGAGAACCGAGTGTCGAAAAGTGTCGAGAAGACAGCTTTTCGTCGTCAAAAATGACCATCACCTGAGGATTGCCCGGTGAACCGTTTTGTAATTGCTGACTCGACGGTCTGTATTGGCTGTCGAACCTGTGAGGCGGCGTGTTCGGAAACCCACCGCCTGCACGGGCTGCAGTCCATGCCGCGCCTTCGCGTCATGCGTAATGAAAAAGAGTCTGCTCCGCAGCTCTGCCACCACTGTGAAGATGCCCCCTGCGCGGGTGTTTGTCCGGTGAATGCCATCACCCGCGTTGATGGCGCGGTCCAGCTGAACGAAAGCCTGTGCGTCAGCTGCAAGCTGTGCGGCATTGCCTGCCCGTTCGGCGCCATTGAATTTTCCGGCAGCCGTCCGCTGCACATTCCGGCCAATGCCAACTCCCCGAAAGCGCCGCCCGCGCCACCGGCTCCGGCACGCGTAAGTACGCTACTGGACTGGGTTCCCGGCATCCGCGCCGTGGCGGTGAAGTGTGACCTGTGCAGCTTTGATGAACAGGGACCGGCCTGCGTGCGGACCTGTCCGACTAAGGCGCTCATTCTGGTTAACATCCGCGATATCGCCCGTACCAGCAAACGCAAGCGCGAGCTGACCATTAATACCGACGTCGGCGATCTTTCGCTTCTGCAGGCGCTTAACGAGGGGGCGAAATGAACGCGATAGACATGATTAACAGCGCCGTAGCGTACTTTGCGGCCGCCGCCGTGCTGGCGCTGCTCTTCTCTTTCCATAAAATCCTGAGCGGCTGGATAGCCGGTATCGGCGGGGCGCTCGGCAGCCTGATGACGCTCGCGGCAGGCGGTGTCGTTTTGCTGGGGGGGCAATCCACAGAGGCCGTGATGCCGCTGATTCGTCACAGCGTTGAGATTACGCCGCTGAATGCCATCTGGCTGGTGACGTTCGGTCTGTGCGGGCTGTTTGTCAGCCTGTTCAATATCGACTGGCACCGCCACCAGCACACCAGAGCTAATGGTCTGCTGGTAAACCTGCTCATGGCGACGGCGGTCTGCACCGTTATCGCCAGCAATCTTGGCGCGCTGGTGGTGATGGCCGAAATTATGGCCCTGTGCGGCGTGTTCCTGACGGGCTGTAGCGCCTCCGGCAAGCTGTGGTTTGCTCTTGGTCGCCTCGGCACGCTGCTGCTGGCGCTGGCCTGCTGGCTGGTGTGGCAACGCTTCGGTACGCTGGATTTCTCTGCGCTCAACGGCCATCCGCTGGGGAATGACGTCTGGCTGCTGGGCGTTGTGGGCTTTGGCCTGCTCGCCGGGATCATCCCGCTGCACGGCTGGGTGCCGCAGGCGCATGCCAATGCCTCCGCGCCCGCCGCCGCGCTGTTCTCTGTGGTGGTGATGAAAGTGGGTTTATTCGGGATTTTGGTACTCACGCTGACCAGCGGGCAACCGCCGCTGTGGTGGGGGGGCGTGCTGCTGCTGGCCGGGATGATCACCGCGTTCGTGGGTGGCCTGTACGCGCTGATGGAGCACAACATCCAGCGTTTGCTGGCGTACCACACGCTCGAAAATATCGGCATTATCCTGCTCGGTCTTGGCGCGGGCGTCACCGGTCTGGCGCTGAATCAGCCCGCCTTGATTGCCGCCGGGTTTATCGGTGGTCTGTATCACCTCGTCAACCACAGCCTGTTTAAAAGCACCCTGTTCCTCGGCGCGGGCAGCGTCTGGTTCCGCACCGGTCATCGGGATATCGAAAAGCTCGGCGGCATTGGCAAAAAGATGCCGGTGATTTCCCTGGCGATGCTGGTGGGGCTGATGGCGATGGCCGCGCTGCCGCCACTGAACGGTTTTGCCGGCGAGTGGGTGATCTACCAGTCTTTCTTCGCGCTCGGTCAGAGCGATGCGTTTATCGGCCGTTTGCTGGGGCCGCTGTTGGCGGTCGGCCTGGCGATTACCGGGGCGCTGGCGGTGATGTGTATGGCGAAAGTCTACGGCGTTACCTTCCTTGGCGCACCGCGCACGCGTGAGGCTGAAAATGCCTGCTGTGCACCGGTATTGATGGCCACCAGCGTGGTTGCGCTGGCGCTGTGCTGCATCGCGGGTGGGGGTGCCGCGCCGTGGCTGCTGCCGCTGCTTGGAAACGCTATTCCGTTGCCGCTTGAGACGGCACAAACCACCGTTTCCCAACCGATGATAGCCCTGCTGCTGATTGCCTCTCCGCTACTGCCGTTCGTGCTGATGCTGTTCTTTAAACGCGATCGACTCGCCTCCCGTACGCGCGGCGCAGCCTGGGCCTGCGGCTACGAACACGAGCAGTCAATGGTCATCACCGCCCACGGTTTCGCCATGCCGGTAAAAGAGAACTTCGCCGCCGTGCTGAAGCTGCGCCGCATGCTCAACCCGCAGGGTTGGGTTCCGGGCTGGCAGAGTGCTGCCGCGCCCGCACTGTTCCGCCGTCTGGCGCTGATTGAGCTGTCGGTGCTGGTGGTCATTGTGATTTCACGAGGAGCCTGACATGAGTCTGTTATTGGCAATTCTTCAGGCGCTGGTGCTGTTTGCCGTTGCGCCGCTGCTCTCGGGCATCACGCGCGTGGCGCGCGCCCGGATGCACAACCGTCGCGGCCCTGGCGTGCTCCAGGAGTATCGCGATCTCTTCAAGCTGCTCTCTCGCCAGAGCGTGGCGCCCGATGCCGCAGGCTGGGTCTTTCGCCTGACGCCGTTTGTGATGGTTGGCGTGATGCTCACCATCGCCACCGCGCTGCCCGTCGTCACGGTGGGCTCACCGCTGCCTGCGCTCGGCGATCTGATCACGCTTATCTACCTCTTCGCCATCGCCCGTTTCTTCTTTGCGATTGCGGGTCTGGACACCGGGAGTCCGTTTACCGGCCTCGGTGCCAGCCGCGAGGCGATGCTGGGTGTGCTGGTTGAGCCGATCCTGCTGCTGGGGCTGTGGGTCGCCGCGCAGGTCGCAGGCTCCACCCATATCAGCTTTATAACCCATACCGTTTATCACTGGCCGGTAAGCCGCTCCATTCCGCTGGTGCTGGCACTCTGCGCCTGCGCGTTCGCCACGTTTATTGAGATGGGCAAACTGCCGTTCGATCTCGCGGAAGCCGAGCAGGAATTACAGGAGGGGCCACTCACCGAATACAGCGGCTACGGCTTTGCGGTACTGAAGTGGGGGATCAGCCTCAAGCAGCTGGTGGTGCTGCAGATGTTTGTCGGCGTCTTCTTCCCGTGGGGGCAGATGACGCACTTTTCCGCGGGCGGCCTGGTGCTGGCCGTCGTGGTTGCTGCGATCAAGCTGCTTATCGGCGTGCTGGTGATTGCGCTGTTCGAGAACAGCATGGCGCGTCTGCGTTTTGTGGCGACCTCGCGCATCACCTGGGCCGGTTTTGGCTTTGCATTTTTAGCGTTCGTCTCCTTGCTGGTGGCGTGATTAAAGAGAGTGTTTATGTCTGAAGAAAAGAAAGGTCAGCAGTATCTCGCCGCGTTGCACCAGGCTTTCCCCGGCGTGGTGCTGGAAGAGTCCTGGCAAACCAAAGACCAGATCACCGTCACCATAAAGGTGAACTACCTGCCGGAGGTGGTGGAGTTTCTTTACTACCAGCAGGGCGGCTGGCTGTCGGTGCTGTTCGGTAACGACGAGCGCCAGCTATGTGGCAATTACGCCGTGTACTACGTGATGTCGATGGAGCAGGGCGAGAAGTGCTGGCTGACCGTGCGCGTCGAAGTCGATCCGAATAAGCCGGAATATCCGTCCGTTACGCCGCGGGTGCCTGCTGCCGTCTGGGGCGAACGCGAAGTGCGCGACATGTACGGCCTGGTGCCGGTCGGCCTGCCGGACGAGCGCCGCCTGGTACTGCCGGACGACTGGCCGGATGAACTCTATCCGCTGCGTAAAGACAGCATGGACTACCGCCAGCGCCCGGCGCCGACCACCGACAGCGAAACCTACGAGTTCATTAACGAGCTGGGCAGTAAAAAGAACAACGTGGTGCCGATTGGCCCGCTGCACGTCACCTCCGACGAACCGGGCCACTTTCGTCTGTTCGTCGACGGCGAAAACATTATCGACGCCGACTACCGCCTGTTCTACGTCCATCGCGGCATGGAAAAGCTGGCGGAAACCCGCATGGGCTACAACGAAGTGACGTTCCTTTCTGACCGCGTGTGCGGCATCTGCGGCTTTGCCCACAGCACCGCTTACACCACGTCGGTAGAAAACGGTATGGGGATCGTGGTGCCGGAACGTGCGCAGATGATCCGCGCCATTCTGCTGGAGGTGGAACGTCTGCACTCGCACCTGCTAAACCTTGGCCTGGCCTGCCACTTCGTCGGTTTTGACTCCGGGTTTATGCAGTTCTTCCGCGTGCGTGAAGCCTCGATGAAGATGGCGGAGATCCTCACCGGGGCACGTAAAACCTACGGGCTGAACCTGATCGGCGGGATCCGCCGCGACCTGCTGAAAGATGACATGATCCAGACCCGTCAGCTGGCGCAGCAGATGCGTCGGGACGTGCAGGAGCTGGTGGATATGCTGCTCAGCACGCCAAACATCGAGCAGCGCACCGTAGGGATTGGCCGTCTTGATCCGGAAATTGCCCGCGACTTCAGCAACGTCGGCCCGATGGTGCGCGCCAGCGGCCACGCCCGCGACACCCGCGCCGATCACCCGTTCGTCGGCTACGGCCTGCTGCCCATGACCGTGCACAGCGAGCAGGGCTGCGACGTCATCTCACGTCTGAAAGTCCGCATCAACGAGGTGTTCACTGCCCTGAACATGATCGACTTTGGCCTCGATAACCTGCCGGGCGGTCCGCTGATGGTAGAGGGCTTCACCTACATCCCGAACCGCTTCGCGCTCGGCTTTGCAGAAGCGCCGCGCGGGGACGATATCCACTGGAGCATGACTGGCGACAACCAGAAGCTCTACCGTTGGCGCTGCCGTGCGGCGACCTACGCCAACTGGCCAACGCTGCGCTACATGCTGCGCGGCAATACGGTCTCCGATGCGCCGCTGATCATCGGTAGCCTCGACCCTTGCTACTCCTGCACCGATCGCATGACCGTGGTGGACGTGCGCAAGAAGAAAAGTCAGGTGGTGCCGTACAAAGAGCTTGAGCGCTACAGCATCGAGCGTAAGAACTCGCCGCTGAAATAAGGACTCGTCATGTTTACCTTTATCAAAAAAGTGATCAAAACCGGCACGCAGACCAGCCGTTATCCGCTGGAGCCGATGCCGGTCGATAAAAACTTTCGCGGCAAGCCGGAGCACAATCCGCAGCAGTGCATCGGCTGCGCGGCCTGCGTCAATGCCTGCCCGTCGAATGCCCTGACGGTGGAAACGGATCTCAAAACCGGCGAACTGGCCTGGCAGTTTAACCTCGGACGCTGCATTTTCTGCGGCCGCTGCGAGGAAGTTTGCCCGACGGTCGCCATTCGCCTGTCGCAGGAGTACGAGCTGGCAGTGTGGAAGAAAGCCGATTTCCTCCAGCAGTCGCGTTTCGCGCTGTGTCACTGCCGCGTCTGCAAGCGTCCGTTCGCCGTGCAAAAAGAGATCGACTACGCCATCGCGCTGCTGCAGCACAACGGTGACGTCCGGGCGGAACATCACCGTGAAAGTTTTGAAACCTGCCCGGAGTGCAAGCGTCAGAAATGCCTGCTGCCGTCCGACCGGATTGATATCACCCGCCATATGAGAGAGGCCAGCTGATGGAACACTTACTCGGCCCGCGCGACGACAATGGCATGCCGGTGCCAATGACGGTGGAGGAATCCATTGCCAGCATGAAGGCGTCGCTGCTGAAAAAAATCAAACGTTCGGCCTACGTCTACCGCGTGGACTGCGGCGGCTGTAACGGCTGCGAGATCGAGATCTTCGCTACGCTGTCGCCGCTGTTTGACGCTGAACGCTTCGGTATCAAAGTGGTGCCGTCTCCGCGCCATGCGGATATTCTGCTGTTTACCGGGGCGGTCACCCGTGCCATGCGCTCGCCCGCGCTGCGTGCCTGGCAGTCTGCGCCAGACCCGAAAATCTGCATCTCCTACGGTGCCTGCGGCAACAGCGGCGGCATCTTCCACGATCTCTACTGCGTCTGGGGCGGCACCGACAAAATCGTACCGGTGGATGTTTACATTCCGGGCTGCCCGCCGACGCCTGCCGCCACGCTGTACGGCTTTGCGATGGCGCTTGGCCTGCTGGAGCAGAAAATCCACGCCCGTGAACCGGGCGAGCTCGACAACCAGCCCGCGATGCTCCTCCATCCGGATATGGTGCAGCCGCTGCGGGTGAAGGTCGACCGTACGGCGCGCAGGCTGGCGGGCTACCGTTATGGTCGTCAGATTGCCGACGATTATCTGCGTTTGCTGAGCCAGGGCGAGCAGCAGGTAGCCCGCTGGCTGGAGGCGGAAAACGATCCGCGTCTGAATGAGATTGTGGCGAACCTGAACAGCATTGTGGACGAGGCGCGTATCCGATGAGTGAAACGGTGGTGTTCAGTCAACTGAGCCGTAAGTTTATTGATGAGAACGATGCCACGCCGGATGCGGCGCAGCAGGTGGTCTATTACAGCCTGGCGATTGGGCATCACCTCGGGGTGATTGACTGTCTGGAGGCCGCGCTGAGCTGCCCCTGGCCTGAGTATCTGGCGTGGATCGCCACGCTGGAGGAGGGCAGCACGGCGCGGCGTAAAATGGAAGGCGTGCCAAAGTACGGTGAGATCGTCATCGATGCCAACCACATTGCGATGCTCGCCAACGCCTTTGATGCGGCGCTGAGCAGGCAATCCGCCGAACAGCAGGCGTGGAGCAAAACGTTGCTCGGCATGCTGCATGATATTCATCAGGAGAGTGCCATCTACCTGATGGTGAGGAGATTACATGACTGACGTTTTATTGTGTGTCGGCAACAGCATGATGGGCGACGACGGCGCGGGCCCGCTGCTGGCAGAGATGTGCGCCGCGAACCCGCAGGGCAACTGGGTGGTGATTGACGGCGGTAGCGCGCCAGAAAATGACGTGGTCGCCATCCGCGAGCTGCGCCCGGAGAGGCTGCTGATTGTCGATGCTACCGATATGGGGCTCAACCCCGGAGAGATCCGACTCATTGACCCGGACGACATTGCCGGGATGTTTATGATGACGACCCACAATATGCCGCTGAATTACCTCGTGGATCAGATCAAGGACGATGTGGGCGAGGTGCTGTTCCTGGGGATTCAGCCGGACATTGTTGGGTTTTATTACCCGATGACGCCGCCGGTAAAAGAGGCGGTGGAAGTGGTTTATTCACGGCTTGAAGGGTGGGTTGGGGACGGGGGTTTTCTCCGCTCTGAGCAGTGCCGGGTGGCGGCTTCGCCTTACCCGGCCTACCAAACCCGTTCCCTCTCCCTGTGGGAGAGAGCCGGGGTGAGGGCAACAGGCTACTCGAGATCGCCCCCGTTACTCGCAATCACCTTCTTATACCACCAGAACGATTTCTTGCGCTTCCGGTCCAGCGTGCCGTTCCCCGCATCGTCGCGGTCAACGTACACGAACCCGTAGCGTTTGCTCATTTCGCCGGTAGACGCTGAAACCAGGTCGATACAGCCCCAGGTGGTGTAGCCCATCAGCGGCACGCCGTCCTCAATCGCATCACCCATCGCGCGGATATGCTCGCGCAGATAGCTGATGCGGTAGTCGTCGTTAATCTCGCCGTTTTCATCAATGACATCTTTCGCACCCAGGCCGTTTTCCACCAGGAACAGCGGCTTTTGGTAGCGGTCGTACATCATGTTCATGGTGATGCGCAGGCCAAGCGGGTCAATGCCCCAGCCCCATTCGCTCACCTGAATGTGCGGGTTACGCAGGGACTTCACGATGTTTGCCGCGCTGGTGTTGCCCGCGTTCATATCCGCCGACGCGCAGCGCGAGGCGTAATAGCTGAACGAGACAAAATCGACGGTGTTTTTCAGCAGCTCGTCATCGCCGGGGTCTTTGACAATGACCACGCCTTTCTCACGGAACACGCGAGCCGAGTAGGCCGGATAGCGGCCGCGTGCCTGCACGTCGATAAAGAACAGGTTCTCGCGGTCTTTCTCCAGCGCCATCCACACGTCTTCCGGTTTGCAGGAGTACGGATAGAAGTTACCGCCCGCCAGCATGCAGCCCACCTGATTTTCCGGGTTCACCTCGTGAGCGATTTTGGTTGCCAGCGCGCTCGCCACCAGCTCGTGGTGCGCGGCCTGATATTTTACCTGATCTTCGTTTTCACCTTCCTCAAACACCAGCCCGGCACCGGAGAACGGGCTGTGCAGCATGATGTTGATTTCGTTGAAAGTCAGCCAGTATTTTACCAGCCCGTTAAACGCCTCAAAGCAGGTGCGGGCGTAGCGGGCGAAGAAGTCGACCATCTTGCGGTGGCGCCAGGAGCCGTATTCCGTCACCAGGTGCATCGGCACGTCGAAGTGGCAGAGCGTCACCAGCGGCTCGATGTTGTACTTTTTGCACTCCTCAAATACCGCGCGGTAAAAGGCTATGCCCTCTTTGTTCGGCAGCGGTTCGTCACCGTTCGGGTAGAGGCGGCTCCAGGCAATCGAGGTGCGGAATACCGTAAAGCCCATCTCCGCCATCAGGGCGATGTCTTCTTTATAGCGATGGTAAAAATCAATCGCCTCGTGGCTCGGGTAAAACTCGTCGTCACGCAGCGAAAAACGCTTTTCCTTGCCGAGCTTCACCGCCAGACGATTGGCGCCGTGGGGGATCATATCGACCGTCGTCAGTCCTTTGCCGCCTTCACGGTAAGCACCTTCACTCTGGTTAGCGGCAAGCGCGCCGCCCCATAAAAATCCTTGTGGAAAAACAGACATTCTTACCTCGCTTTCAATTTATGCTTTTGCTGCGTTGTTCTGTACCGGCGCGGTCTGCAGAGCGCGCGCTTTTTCGGCCTCGTCTTCGACCGGGATATCCTCAAACCCTAACAGCAGGGTCAGAACAAACGACAGCACAACTGCCAGCGCCATCACGCCGAATACCCAGACGATGGTCATCGGGTTGGCCGGGTCGAAGAATTGCACGCTGGTAAACAGCCCCGGCGCCGCCATCGAGTGGCTGGCAAGACCCGCGATGCCAGCCACCGCGCCGCAGATAAAGCCGCTGATCAGGCTCGCAATCAGCGGACGCTTGAGACGTACCGCCACACCGTACAGTGCCGGTTCAGAGATCCCCGCCATGATGGCAGAAGCCGCCGCAGCCAGCGCCGTCTGTCGCAGTTCCGGGTTTTTGGTTTTCCATGCCACCGCTAAAGACGAACCGCCGAGCGACAGGTTGGCGCCGATTTCTGACGGCATGACCATCCCTTCTTTACCCGTTTCGGCAATGGTCTGAATAATGGTTGGCGTAAAGACGCGGTGCATTCCCGTCATGACCAGCAGCGGCCAGAGTGCGCCCATGATGGCGACGGAGAGCCAGCCCAGATAGCCGTGAATGGTGTAAACCAGTGCGGAGATAGCGCTCCCGATCCAGATCCCGAGCGGCCCAATCAGCACGATGGCGAGCGGGGCGGCAATCAGGACGATCAGCATCGGCTTGAGGAAGTTTTTCGTTACCGCCGGGGTAATGCGATCGACCCAGCGTTCGATGTAAGACAGGCACCAGGTCATCACCAGCGCGGGGATAACGGTGTAGGTGTATTTCACCGCCGTCACCGGGATAAAGGCGAACTCAACATGCTCGCCCTGCGCGGCTTTCGCCATCAACTCGATAAAGCTCGGGTGCACCAGCACGCCCGCAATGGCGATCGCCAGCGACATATTGGTTTTGAATTTCACTGCCGCCGAGGCGGCCACCATCAGCGGCAGGAAGAAGAATGCCCCGTCGCCAATCACCGTCAGAATGGTAAGCGTTGGCGCGCCCTTTGGCAGTACGCCTGTCATCTCAAGGATCATCGCCAGCAGCTTGACCATCGAACCGCCGATGATCGCGGGGATCAGCGGCGACATGGTGCCGATCAGCGCGTCGAGGATCCCGGAGCCAATGCGGCGTAACGTCAGCTTCTGCGGGCCTTCCGGCACCGCGGGCTGCAGGTCAACGGGCAGCAGGCTTACCACTTCGCGGTAGGCCTGAGAAACCGTGTTGCCAATGATCACCTGGCACTGGTTGTCGTTACGCACTACGCCAAGCACGCCGCTGATGCTTTTCAGGCGCGCGGCGTCGGTGAGGGTTTCGTCTTTCAGAACGAAACGCAGTCGCGTCATGCAGTGGGTGACGGCGACGATGTTCTCTTTGCCGCCCAGCGCGCTGATAACGTCGTTCGCCAGCGCAGCGTAATTTTTGGCCATCGGATGTGATCCTGTTATCGTTGTGTGAAATGTAGGAAACCGGTTCCACATAATCATCATGAGTTTCTTTGAGTGAAACAAGATCGCTTTTTGGTCATTTTTTCAATTCGTGATGATGATCACTAGTCGGTAGCGAAAGCGTGATTTCGCCGCTGCGACAATTTTTCTGCAGTGCAGTACACTGCGCTTCATCAGATTCAGATGGAATAACAACATGACCACGATGCTTGAAGTGGCGAAGCGGGCAGGCGTTTCGAAAGCGACGGTATCCCGCGTGCTGTCGGGAAATGGCTATGTCAGCCAGGAGACCAAAGACCGGGTTTTTCAGGCCATTGAAGAGAGCGGTTATCGCCCGAATTTACTGGCGCGAAACCTGGCGACCAAACGTACCCAGACCCTGGGGCTGGTGGTGACGAACACCCTTTATCACGGCGTCTACTTTAGCGAACTGCTGTTTCATGCCGCACGAATGACGGAAGAGAAAGGGCGACAGTTGATCCTCGCGGACGGCAAGCACAGCGCGGATGAAGAGCGCGAGGCGATCCAGTATCTGCTCGATATGCGCTGCGACGCGGTGATCATCTACCCGCGCTTTTTGAACGTGGATAAACTGGATGCGATCGTCGAGAAGTGTGAGCAGCCGATTATGGTGCTCAACCGCCGCCTGCGGAAAAACAGCAGCCACAGCGTCTGGTCCGATCATAAAGCTTCCTGTCAGGACGCGGTGTCGCAGCTGATTGCAAAAGGGCACCGGGAGATTGCGTTTATCACCGGTTCGCTGGATTCCCCGACCGGCGTTGAGCGACTGTCTGGTTACAAAGATGCGCTGACGCAGCACGGTATTGCCCTGCGCGACGAGCTTATCGCCGAAGGGAAGTGGAACCCGGCCAGCGGCGCGGCGGCGGTATCCGAACTGCTCGCACGCGGCGAACGCTTTACGGCGCTGGTGGCGAGCAACGACGACATGGCGATTGGCGCCATTAAACAGCTGCACGAGAGCGGCGTTGCCACGCCGGACGCGGTGTCAGTCATCGGCTTCGACGACGTGGCGATAGCGCCGTACATTGTGCCTTCGCTCTCCAGCGTGCGTATTCCGGTCACGGAGATGATCCAGGAAACCATCAGTCGTCTGATTTTCATGCTCGACGGCGGTGAATTCAAATATCAGCAAACGTTCTCCGGCGAGCTTATCCTGCGCGACTCCGTGACTGACGGCCCCCACTGCTGATGTCGACAGCTGTCATCGTCATAAGTGACGATGACAGCGCGACTGTGATTTTTAAAGTCGTTTAAAATCAATTGGTTAATAATTGGCACGGTTTATGAATAGCTCCGCGCATAACTGTAATGCTGGAGAAGCAGATGAACCGTTTTATTATGGCCGATGCCAGTAAGTGCATTGGTTGCCGTACCTGTGAAGTGGCGTGCGTGGTTTCCCATCAGGCGGAGCAGGATTGCGCATCACTTACCCCCGACACGTTTTTGCCACGCATCCACGTCATTAAAGGCGTGAATATTTCCACCGCCGCTATTTGTCGCCAGTGCGAAGACGCACCGTGCGCGAACGTCTGCCCGAACGGGGCGATTAAACGCGAGAAGGGCTTTGTGCATGTGATGCAGGAGCGCTGCATTGGCTGTAAAACCTGCGTGGTCGCCTGCCCGTATGGCGCGATGGAAGTGGTTGTCCGTCCGGTAGTACGCAACAGCGGTATGGGCCTGAGCGTGCGGGCGGAGAAAGCCGAGGCCAACAAATGCGACCTTTGCTACCACCGTGAAGCTGGCCCGGCCTGTATGGAAGCCTGCCCGACCCACGCGCTGGTCTGCGTGGATCGCGACAAGCTCGAGCAGATGAGCGCAGAAAAACGCCGTCGCGCAGCGTTTGACACCTCGTCATCGCTGCTGTTTTAAGTCGCAATGCGCGTTAACGGCGTACAGCTTCGGGTGCGCGGCAAAGTGCAGGGCGTAGGGTTTCGTCCCTTTGTCTGGCAGCTGGCGCACCAGATGATGCTGACGGGCGACGTCTGTAACGACGGAGAGGGTGTCCTGGTGCGTCTCGCGGGTAATGGGGGGGACTTTACCGCGAGGCTGCGCCAGGACTGCCCACCGCTGGCGCGGATTGACGACGTAGACACGCAGCCCTTTAGCTGGCCCGCTCTGCCGACGGATTTTACCATCCGCCAGAGCGAGAGCGGGGCGATGGACACGCAAATCGTGCCGGATGCCGCCACCTGTCCGGCGTGCCTGGCGGAGATGCGCGATCCCCGCGAGCGCCGTTATCGTTACCCGTTTATCAACTGTACCCATTGCGGCCCGCGCTTCACCATCATCCGCGCCATGCCCTACGATCGCCCGGCCACGTCAATGGCCGACTTCCCGCTGTGCGCACCGTGTGAAGCCGAGTATCGCAACCCGGCCGATCGGCGTTTTCACGCTCAGCCGGTGGCCTGCCCGGACTGCGGGCCAGCGCTGATGTGGCGAGCCGGGGACAGCGTTGCCACGCGCGAACCGGCATTACGCGCCGCAGTGGAGAAGCTAAAAAGCGGCGGTATTGTCGCCATCAAGGGGCTGGGAGGCTTTCACCTTGCCTGCGACGCGCTTAACCCGCAGGCGGTGGCGACGCTACGGGCACGCAAACAGCGCCCGACGAAGCCGCTGGCGGTGATGATCCCCGATGCGGATGACCTGCCGGAGGCGATGCAGACCCTGCTACGCTCTCCTGCTGCGCCCATTGTGTTGACGCCCAAAGCCTCGCTTCCCGCGCTGCCTGAGGCCATTGCGCCGGGGCTAGATTGTGTCGGCGTGATGCTGCCTGCGAATCCGATTCAGCATTTACTGATGATGGACTGCCAGCGTCCGCTGGTGATGACCTCCGGCAACCTCAGCGGCCGCCCGCCTGCGATGACGAATCAGGAAGCGCTGGATGCGCTCCGCGACATGGCTGACGGCTTCCTGCTGCACAACCGCGATATTCTGCAACGGATGGATGATTCGGTGGTGGATCGGGATGGCGCGATGCTGCGTCGCGCGCGCGGTTTTGTGCCGGATGCCATCACGTTACCCGCCGGGTTTGACGATATCCCTGCCATATTGTCTACCGGGGCAGAGATGAAAAATACCTTCTGCCTGGTGCGCGGAAATCAGGCTGTGTTGAGCCCGCATTTTGGCGATCTCAGTGACGAGGGGGTCGACGCACAGTGGCGTTCGGCGCTGGCAATGATGCAACAGGTTTATGCCTTTAAGCCCGCGCGTGTCGTGTGCGATGCCCATCCGGCGTATCACGCCCGTCAGTGGGCGCTGGAGCAGGCGCTGCCCGTTGAAACCGTGCTGCATCATCATGCCCATGCGGCGGCGTGTCTGGCTGAAAATGGCTGGCCGCTCGGCGGTGGGGACGTTATCGCCCTGACGCTGGACGGGATCGGCATGGGCGAGAATGGCGCGCTGTGGGGCGGAGAGTGCCTGCGGGTGAACTATGTCGACTGCGAACATTTGGGTGGCCTGCCTGCCGTTGCGCTGCCGGGGGGCGATCTGGCAGCGAAGCAGCCGTGGCGCAATTTGCTCGCCCACTGCCTGGCCTTTGTGCCTGACTGGCAGCAGTTCCCGGAGACGCGGGCAGTGCAGGGCCAGAACTGGCCGCTACTGGCGACGGCGATCCAGCGTGGCATCAACGCGCCGCGGGCCTCGTCCTGTGGACGCCTGTTTGATGCGGTTGCCTGTGCGCTGGGCATCGATACGCAGTGCTACGAAGGCGAAGCGGCCTGCAGGCTGGAGGCGCTGGCGGCACGGTGCAACGGTGTGAAACACCCGGTTACGCTGTCGGTGGACGACCTTGCACTTTTCTGGCAACAGTGGCTTGCCTGGCAGGCGGAGCCCTGCGAGCGCGCGTGGGCGTTTCACGATGCGCTGGCCAGAGGGCTGTCGGAGCATGCCGCATCCCATGCCCGACGCTTATCGCTTTCAACAATCTGCCTCAGTGGCGGTGTGTTACATAACCGCCTGCTGCGCGCGCGCCTGCGGCATTATCTTTCTGACTTTACGCTTCTTTTTCCTTCGCGCCTGCCTGCAGGTGACGGAGCGATCTCCTTCGGGCAGGCGGTGGTCGCCGCTGCCCGGTCATGTTCACAAAGGATTTAAAATGTTACGACTGTTACGCAATGAACCTCGCGCCGCGCTTCTGCTGCTGGCACTGGTAATGGCAAACCTGCTGGCCTGGGGCTGGGCATGGCACACCTTCAGCGGCAGTACGGCGCTGATGGCGGCAAGCCTGCTGGCCTGGTGTTACGGGCTGCGTCATGCGGTGGATGCCGACCACATTGCTGCCATTGATACCGTGACGCGTAAGATGATGCAGCAGGGCAAACGCCCGTCCGGCGTGGGGGCGTGGTTCTCGCTGGGGCACTCCACCATCGTGGTGCTGGCTTCCATCGCTATCGCCGCCACCGCCACGGCGTTTCAGAAAAATATGGCATGGTTCCACGAGACCGGGAGCCTGATTGGCACCGCCGTTTCCGCCACCTTCCTGCTGGCGATGGCGCTGGTGAATATGGTGATTTTGCGCGGCGTATGGTGCAGTTTCCAGGCGCTGAAAAAGGGGCATGCGGCCCGCAGCGACGTGGAGCTTCCCGCCCAGGGTGGGGTGATGAGCTGGCTGTTTGGCAAAACCTTCCGCCTCGTCAATAAAAGCTGGCAGATGTACCTGGTGGGCTTCCTGTTTGGTCTCGGGTTTGATACCGCCACTGAAATTGGCGTGCTGGGGATTTCTGCCGCCAGCGCCTCCAGCGGGATGTCGGTGTGGTCAATCATGATCTTCCCGGCGCTCTTCGCCAGCGGTATGGCGCTGGTGGATACCCTCGACAATTTGCTGATGGTCGGTGCCTACGGCTGGGCGTTTAACAAACCGCAGCGCAAGCTCTACTACAACATGACCATTACCGGTACCTCCGTGGTGGTGGCGCTGTTCATTGGTGGGCTGGAAGCGCTGGGTCTGCTGATGGATAAATTTGCCCTTAGCGGCGGCATCTGGGATGCGGTGGGCGCGGTAAACGATAACCTCGGCAACGCCGGATTTGTGGTGGTCGGGCTGTTTGTCGCCTGCTGGCTGATCTCCATGGCCAACTACCGCTGGCGCGGCTACGATGCGCTGGTGGTGCGCTCCTGAATTTTTGCCTCAACTCTCTTTTTGTTGTTTTGTAGGCCGGGTAAGCGCAGCGCCACCCGGCAATACGACGGTTAAGCAGGTAGCGATTTCAGCAGCGCAAACGCCTCCTTCATTCTCTCTTCGCTCACCACAAAGGCGCGCAGTTGGTCATCTGCGTCGATGCCGCGCGCCACCATCCCCTGTGATTCAATGGCGATTTGCCAGTTCAGATCCTGTCGCTGCGTTTCTCCCGCAAGGTGCAGCGGCAGGTCCGGCGTTTTCACCTTCACCAGCATCGGCGGAAGCTTTAGCGGCGCGCTGACGCCGATCAGGTTTTTCGCCAGGACCATGGCGCTCAACTGGATCGGTTGCAGAAACGGCAGCACCCGGCCATTAATTTCCGCGCAGTCGCCCAGGGCATAAATGTCCGGCTGTGAGGTTTGCAGGTAGCTGTCGACCTTTACGCCGCGGTCTGTTTCGGCGCCTGCGCGATGTGCCAGCGCGGTTTCCGGGCGCAGACCCGTCGCGGCAACCACCGCATCCACCTCAACGCTGCGGTTGCGGTCGAGCGCCCCACGAATGCCGCCTGCGGTTTTGCTCAGACTCTGTAACTGCGATTTGAGCAGCAGATGGACGCCCATGTCGGTCAGTCGATGCTGTAAGCGGCTGCTTACTTCTGCGGGCATCAGCGCCGACAGAATGCTCGCCGCGTGGTCAACCAGGGTAACGGTTTTACCCGCGCGGCAGAAATCCATCGCCAGCTCGGTACCAATCAGCCCACCGCCGACGATCATCACGCGTTGCGCATCGCGAAGCCCCGTTTCGCTTGCCTGATACTCCTGCTGGCTGTTTAGGGTGATCATCAGCTCTCGCCCTTCAACGGGCGGCACAAAGGCAGAGGCCCCCGTGGCCAGAACCAGCTTGTCGTACTGCCAGATTTTGTCTTTCGCCTTCACGACGTGCGCGGCGGCGTCGATATCGGTAACCCAGGTGTAGGGAAACAGGCGCAGGTTAAACTGTTCCGCGAACTCCCCCGCCGTCTGGCGGGTGAGGTCTTCGGCGCGCTGATTCTGGCTGATGACATGGCTTAAATCAGGCTTGTTGTACTCATCCATGCTGTCGGCGGCGATCACCGTCACCGGCACGTTAGCGTCCTGTTTGCGGATATTTTTCACCAGCTGGCGGGCGGCGAAGCCCGAACCGATGATGACGATTCCGTGATTCATTTTGCCTCCGTACCCAGTTCGTCAAAGACGTCTTTACCGAGGGAACATTCCGGGCAGAGGAAGGTATCCGGCACGTCGCACCACGGGGTGCCCGGGGCAACGTCCTGAAGGGGTTCGCCCCGTTCCGGGTCATATATCCACTGGCAAACGCTGCACTGCATGCGTGGGCCGAGGTGTGCAGCAGCGGCAGCTGCACAGGCACAGGCTTCCTGCTGTTCGGTAGGTTTTGCAGACGCCTCAGGAAGCGGTACGAGCGCCCACTGACGGGCAATGTCGCGGCCATGCTGACGGCAAATTTCCAGCGCGTCGATATCCGGGCGCCATTTCGCTTTCAGACTCAGGGACATCTCAAAACCTGCATCCTGCAGACGGGTAGAGAGGCGATCTACCGCGCCGCCGCTCCAGCCGTGAGAGCCAAACGCGCTGGCGCGTTTGTTGCGAAAACGCAGGCCGGTCATCTCTTCCACCAGGCCAGCAATTTTCGGCATCATCACGTTGTTCATCGTGGAGGTGCCCACCAGCACGCCTTTTGAGCGGAAGACATTGGTGAGGATCTCGTTTTTATCGCTGCGCGCCACGTTGAAGATTTTCACCGCCACGTTCGGATCCACTTCGTTGATGCCCTGGGCAATGGCGTCCGCCATCATGCGGGTGTTATTGGACATGGTGTCGTAGAAAATCGTGATGCGGTCTTCCTGATAATCCGCCGCCCATTTCAGGTACAGCTCAACGATCTGGGTGGGGTTTTCACGCCACACCACGCCGTGGGAGGTGGCAATCATGTCCACCGGCAGGTTAAAGCCGAGGATCTCGGTGATTTTTGGCGTCACCAGACGGCTGAACGGGGTCAGAATGTTGGCGTAGTAGCGCTGGCACTGCTCAAACAGTTCGGTCTGATCCACTTCATCATTGAACAGGCGTTCGTCACAGTAGTGCTGGCCAAAGGCGTCGTTGCTGAACAATACCGCGTCGCCGGTCATGTAGGTCATCATGCTGTCCGGCCAGTGCAGCATTGGGGTTTCTACGAAGATCAGCTGTTTGCCGTTGCCGATATCCAGCGAGTCGCCGGTTTTCACGGTGTGGAAATTCCACTCCGGATGATGGTGATGACCGTTGATCGAGTCAATGGCGTTGGTGGTGCAGTAGATCGGTGTATTCGGAATGTACGACATCAGCTCGGTCAACGCACCGGCGTGATCCTCTTCCGCGTGGTTGATGATGATGTAGTCGATTGCGTCGAGATCGATTTCGCTGCGCAGGTTCTGCACGAACTCGCGGCTGAATTTGTGATCGACGGTATCGATCAGGACGTTTTTGCCTTCACGGATAAGATAGCTGTTGTAGCTGCTGCCGCGCAGCGTTTTGTATTCCGTCCCGTGGAAATCACGCACCTCCCAGTCACGTTGACCCACCCAATGAATGTTATTTTTAACCAGAATAGACATAGCAACCTCAACGTAATACAGCGTTTTTGAATAAGATGATTTGCCTATATCACATTGCGTGCCAACTTTTATTTTATTGATTTTAATGGATTATTATTTATATACCTCGTGATGAGTAGTCATTATGACTATCCTGATGACGGTCAATATGACACTATTTATTGTCAAAATGACAGCGAGGCAGCCATGAGTTTTTCCGTAGATGTGCTGGCGAAGATCGCCATTGAACTGCAAACCGGTATCGGTCATCAGGACCGTTTTCAGCGGCTTATCTCCACGCTGCGTCACGTGCTGGCGTGCGATGCCTCGGCGCTGTTGCGCTACGAGGGGAGACAATTTATTCCGCTGGCTATCGACGGGCTCGCGAAAGATGTTCTCGGGCGGCGGTTTACTCTTGAAGGGCATCCGCGGCTGGAAACCATTGCCCGTGCGGGTGACGTGGTACGTTTCCCGGCGGACAGCGACTTGCCGGATCCCTACGACGGTCTGATCCCGGGGCAGGAGAGCCTGAAGGTGCACGCCTGTATCGGTCTGCCGCTGTTTGCCGGACAACACCTGATTGGCGCATTAACCCTCGACGGCATGTCGCCGGACCAGTTCGACACCTTCAGTGATGAAGAGTTAAGGCTGATTGCCGCGCTGGCCTCCGGGGCGCTCAATAACGCGTTGCTGATAGAACAGCTGGAAAGCCAGAATATTCTTCCCGGCAGCCCGTCGGCGTTTGAGCCGGTGGCGCACACGGAGATGATCGGCCTGTCGCCGGGCATAGCGCAGCTTAAAAAAGAGATTGAGATTGTCGCCGCGTCCGACCTGAACGTGCTGATCTTCGGTGAAACCGGCACCGGTAAAGAGCTGGTGGCGAAGTCAATTCATGAAGCCTCACCACGCGCGGCCAACCCGCTCGTATACCTTAACTGTGCCGCATTGCCGGAGAGCGTGGCGGAAAGCGAGCTGTTTGGTCACGTCAAAGGGGCATTTACCGGGGCCATCAGCAACCGCAGCGGTAAGTTTGAGATGGCCGATAACGGGACGCTGTTTCTCGATGAGATTGGAGAGCTTTCGCTTTCGCTCCAGGCCAAACTGCTGCGCGTATTGCAGTACGGTGACATCCAGCGCGTGGGGGATGACCGCAGCTTACGGGTGGACGTGCGCGTGCTGGCGGCGACCAACCGCGACCTGCGAGAAGCGGTGCTGGCCGGGCATTTCCGCGCGGATCTTTTCCACCGTCTGAGCGTGTTCCCGCTTACCGTGCCGCCGCTGCGCGAGCGCGGAGAAGATGTGGTTCTGCTGGCGGGCTATTTCTGCGAGCAATGCCGTCTCAGAATGGGGCTTTCCCGCGTGGTACTCAGCCCGGGGGCAAGGGCGCATCTGTTGAGCTACGGCTGGCCGGGCAACGTGCGGGAGCTCGAGCATGCGATTCACCGTGCGGTAGTGCTGGCGCGGGCGACGCGTGCGGGTGATGAGGTTGTGATCCACGCGCGTCATTTTGCGTTGCACGATGACGCCGTGCAGGCGGTGGCTCAGCGTGTGCCGGAGAATGCAAATGAAAACCTGCGCGAGGCGACGGAAGCGTTCCAGCGTCAGATGATTACCCGTGCGCTGGAGCAGAACAACCGCAGCTGGGCGGCGTGCGCGCGGGCGCTGGAGATGGACGTCGCCAACCTGCACCGGCTGGCGAAGCGTCTTGGGCTGAAGGGTTAAATAATCCCCGCCTGGTAGAAATCCTGCAGGTTGATGGCACCGCAGAGCTTGCCGGCGTCATCCACCACCGGTGCGGCGGTGATTTTGCGCTTCATCAGCACCTCTTTGGCCTCAATGGCGCGGCTGTCGGCATTCAGCGTCAGCCCGCCTTTGGTCATCGCGTCAGACACTTTCGTTTCCAGTTTGCCACCCCCCACCAGCCAGCGCCGCAGGTCGCCGTCAGTGAATACGCCCTGGACGCTACCGTTGTCGTCACACACCGCGACCAGCCCCAGCCCGGTGCGGCTCAGTTCCAGCATCGCGTCCATCACGCTGGTATCGAGCTTGACCTGGGGAATGGCATCGTCAGTGCGCATCAGATGATGAACCTTATTGAGCAGCCGCGCGCCGAGCGCGCCCGCCGGATGCGAACGGGCAAAATCTTCTTCGTTAAATCCGCGCGCCTGCATCACCGCCATCGCCAGCGCGTCACCCATCATCAGGGTGTTGACGGTGCTGGAGGTCGGGGCAAGGTGCATCGGGCAGGCTTCACGCTCAACGGAAATATCCAGCGTCGCTTTAGCGGCCAGCGCCAGCGGCGAGCGGGATTTGCCGGTCATCGCCAGCAGAGCGACCGATTTCTCCTGCAGGCGCGGAATAATAAGATCCAGCTCTTTGGCCGAACCGGAGTAGGAGATAAACAGCATCACATCGCGGCTTTCAATCATCCCCAGATCGCCATGCAGCGCCTCGGCGGGATGCACGAAGAAGGCCGGGGTGCCGGTGCTCGCCAGCGTCGCGGCAATTTTTTTGCCGATATGGCCGGATTTACCGATGCCCGCCACGATCACTTTGCCTTCGCAGTGGATAATCGTGTTGGCGGCGCGGACAAAATCCTCGCCCAGACGTTCTGGCAGGCGGCTGGCTTCCTGCAGCTCCAGCATCAGCGTCTGGCGGCCCGTTTCTAACAGAAAATCACTCATCTCTCTCTCCGGTTACGATCACGTCGATACCTTTCTCTTCCAGCGCCTTTTTGAACGCCGGATCAATCCCCGCGTCGGTAATCAGCTTATCAACGCTTTCAAGGCTACAGACAATGTTGGGGCTTTTGCGGCCAAACTTCGACGAGTCTGCCATCAAAATCACTTCCCGTGCGGCGTTGCACATCGCTTTACTGACGCTGAATACCTCATTGAAGGTCGTGACGCCTGCGTTCAGATCGATGCCGTCGGTGCCCATAAACAGCTTATCGAAGCTGAAGTGGTCGAAAGCGTTCTCGGCCAGCTGACCGTGAAACGACGCCGATTTTTTGCGAAAGGTGCCGCCGGGCATCAGGATAGTCTGCTCGCTGTCAAATTCCGACAGGGCGTTGACGATATGCAGGCTGTTGGTCATCACCGTGATGTTGTTAAAGCGGCTGAGCAGGGGGATCATTTGCAGGACGGTGCTGCCTGCGTCGAGAATGATGGAATCACCATCGTGAATAAATTTAACGGCGGCCTCGGCAATAAGCGCTTTCTGGTGGGTATTGATCAGCGTTTTGTGATCGATAGGCGGGTCAGCTTCGTCCTTATTCAGCATCACCCCGCCGTAAGTTCGGATGACGGCGCCAGAGTTTTCGAGCAATACCAGGTCCTTGCGTATTGTCGTGCCGGTGGTGTCAAAGTAGTGGGCCAGATCCTCCACCGAGCATTTCCCCTGCTTTTGCAGATACTCGAGAATGGCCGCCTGCCGCTGACGTGGTTTCATAGGCGCTTCGTTCCTTAGGTTGCGAAATGATAATTTCGCAAGTCTATAGCTTTCACAACGAAATTATCCATGTTTCAGATTAAGCGCTAATGATAGTGCATTCTGACAGCCTGAATCATGGGGAAAGATCACATCAGGCCGTAATTCCTGCAGTGAAATGCCGTTGATTGCCTGGATTTTAGTCGGACGAGCAAACACCGTCATGCCACGCATGATCAGGGAATCGCATACGCAATCGTGTTCATCCAACGCAACGGCGACCACCACGCGCGGTTTAAAGCGTCCGCCGGAACGTCCGACGCCCACGCGACCTTTCTGACACAGGGCATCAAACGCGCGGTTGAACTGATGGATCTGCCAGCCGCCAAACGCCATCTGGCAGATCCAGGCGAGGGCGGCGACGGTGATGAGTGCGGTGACCATATTGACTCCTTTAATTGCCGGGTGGCGGCTGCGCCTTACCCGGCCTACGGTTTGAAGGTTTTTGTAGGCCCGGTAAGCGTTAGCGCCACCGGGCAAAACCGCTCGATCAGAACATCACCTGCCCGCCGGTGACGTTAATCGACTGCCCGGTGCAGTACGACGCTTTCGGGCTGGCGTAAAACAGCAGCATGTTCAGCACGTCCTGATAATCGCACCCGCGCTTCAGCGGCACTTTGTCGATGTAGTACTGCTCCACGTCCTCAGCCTTGATGCCGAGCTTGGTGGCGTACTGCGGCAGCAGGGACTGGAACATTGGCGATTTCAGCAGGTTGCCCAGCATCAGCGAGTGAACGGTAATGCCGTATTCAGCCAGATCCAGCGCCAGAGACTGCGTCAGCCCCACGCCGCCAAACTTGGCCGCGCTGTAGCCGGAGTTGTGCTTGCTGCCCACTTTCCCGGATTTCGAGTTGATCTGAATAATGCGCCCCTGAATACCGTCGCGGATCATCAGGCGGGAAAACTCGCGGGCGCAGAGGAAATAACCCACCAGATTGACCTGCAGCGAGCGGTCAAAATCCCCCAGTTCGAAATCGCTGATAAACGCCGCTTTCGCAATTCCCGCGCTGTAGACCAGCAGGTCGGTACGTCCAAAAATCTCGTCCACGCCGCGGGCGAGCGCCATTACGCTTTGCTCGCTGGTGGCGTCGGCACCAAACCCGTACGCCATCCCTTCACCAAATTCGGTGTTGATGGTGTCCGCCACGCGGGCGGCTTTTTCACTCTGAATATCCACGACCGCCACGCGGTAGCCTTCTGCGGCAAGCCCACGGCAAAGGAACTCACCTAAGGTTTGTCCTCCACCAATGACAACGGCAACCTGACTCATGTGTTTCTCCTTAATTACGCAACAAATTTTAACGTGCAGCCTGGGGTGACAGCCTGCGGAACCGGGCCCGCTACGTGAACCGTACCGGGATACTCCGCCTGCGGCTGTCCGTCAAAACGCAGGGTGATATGGCCCAGTTCGCGCAGGTTTTGCTCGGCGACATCGCCGACGGCGGTTACCGCATAGCGCGTCTCGCCCAGCTCCAGCTGGCTTCCTGCTTTCAGCTCGCCGTTAAGCTCGCCGTGGCAGTGAATAAAGCAAAACTCTTCGATATCCGCCGGGGCACCTTCGCGGAAAGTAATCAGCATCTGGTCGCTGAGCGCATCCGCTGCGCTCTGGCCGATGCGGGTAATGGTGGTCTGATAAATCACGGTCATCGCAGGAACCTCTTATTGATAGATAAAGCCGGAGACAAACCAGGCAATCAGCACCGTCGGCGCGCCCGTCAGGAAGCGGCTGACCAGTACGGACGGCACGCCTACGCGCACGGTGTCCTGGCGCGCTTCGGCCAGTGACAGTCCGACGGGGATGAAGTCGCACGCGGCCTGGGCGTTAATGGCAAACAGGGCGGGCAGGGCGAGGTGTGGCGGAATATTGCCGAGGCCAATCTGTACGCCAATCAGTACGCCGATGACCTGAGCGATCACCGCGCCCGGGCCGAGGAACGGCGACAGCAGCGGGAAGGAGCAGATCAGGGCCAGCGTCACCAGCCCGAGCGGGTGGCTGGCGAGCGGGGCGAGGCCGTGGGCAATCCAGTCGCCCAGGCCGGACGCCATGATGATGCCGATCAGCGCCGAGACGAACGCCATAAACGGCAGAATGGTTTTCAGTACCGTGTCGATGGTGTCGCGCCCGGACTGGAACAGCACCGCCACGGCGGAGCCCATCCCCATCCCGACCTTCGCCAGCAGGCCGTCGCTCTGCTCGGTGATTTTCTTGCTGGTATCGTAATCTCGCGGGGCCACTTTTTGCGGCGCGGGACTGCCATTCACCAGAGTGATGTTGTCCTCTTTCACGCCTGACACATAGATGTCTTCAAGGATGTACTGTGCCAGCGGGCCGGATTTGCCGGTGGAGTGGATATTCACCGTCGGAATACGCCGCTTCGGATAGATGCCGCAGCGCAGCGTGCCGCCGCAGTCGATCACCGCCACGCCGATTTCCGCTTCCGGCGGCTCACCCTCTTTAAAGCCATCGACGGCTTCCCAGCCGGTCAGCTCACGCAGCTTATCGACGATCGCCGGGCGCGTGCCTGCGGTGATGTAAACGATCTTTTTGCCTTCGGTGGCGTCGAACTCCAGCGGGCCGCCCCAGCCACCCGTGCCTTTCTCAATGCGGATCCGGTTCATGCTGTGGCTCCTGAAAGATGGACTTTTTGTTCAAGCTGGATACCCATTTTTTTCTCGAAAATGGCGGTGGTGAGGTCTGTGACCCAGCCGCGGAAGAAGTTGGTCACCAGGCCAACCAGCAGGTAACTGACCGCCAGCGGGCCGAGCGGCAGACCAAGGGTGGTAAGGCCGCTGGCGATACCGAGGTAAACAAACAGCTCTCCGGGGTTGATGTGCGGGAACAGGCCGTTCATCGAATGGCAGCTGTAGGAGGCGGCGGCGTAATAACTCGGCTTGTACTTTTCTGGCATAAAGCGGCCGAGGCTTAAGGTCATCGGGTTGCAGAACACGAAGGTGCCGATGAACGGCAAAATCAGGTAGCGGGACAGCGGGTTCCCGGCGCAGCGCTGAGCGAAGCGTTCAATGCGATGCTGGCCGATAAAGTTAATCAGCGCGTTCATGATCACCAGCAGGCTGATCAGCAGGGGCAGGATCCCGGTCACCATGCCGGTGAACACTTCTCCGCCTTTCTGAAACAGCCCGATGAACCACTCGGCGCCGTGGGTGATGGTTTCTATCATTGTTCTCTCCTGTGGGGCTTTTTTGTTTTGTATTACTGGGGCTAATAATAATCACTTTGAAAGGTTTTAAAGTGTTAGTTGGATCTCACAATGAAAGAAAAATGGATTATTTTGAAAGTTAATTGATGTGATGAATGATTTCCGGTGGAAAAAAGCACGGATTTGCGTCGGGGAGGTGCGTACCGCTTCCTTGAGGTGTTACGGATGCTTTACCATACTGGGTTCTTATCGAACCCGTTAAATGGATGTCTCATGTTCAAGCGTCGTTATGCAGCGCTGTTGCCAGCGCTTATTCTGCTGTCTGCCTGCAGTAGCAAACCTAAGACCGAAGCTGTTCAGCAAACGGCTGGCGCCCCTTCCGGAGGGTTCCTGCTGGAGCCGCAGCACAATATGATGCAGATGGGTGGCGACTTCGCGAATAACCCGGCGGCCGAGCAGTTCATTGATAAAATGGTGAGCAAACACGGCTTTGACCGCCAGCAGCTGCACGAAATTTTGTCCCAGGCAAAGCGTCTGGACTACGTGCTGCGCCTGATGGACAGACAGGCACCGACGGCACAGGTCCCTACCGGGCCAAACGGCGCATGGTTGCGCTATCGCAAACAGTTTATTACCCCGGACAACGTGCAAAACGGCGTGGTGTTCTGGAATCAGTATGAAGATGCCCTTAATCGCGCGTGGCAGGTATACGGCGTGCCGCCGGAGATCATCGTCGGGATTATCGGCGTGGAAACCCGCTGGGGCCGCGTAATGGGCAAAACCCGCATCCTCGATGCGCTGGCGACGCTCTCCTTTAACTACCCGCGCCGCGCGGAGTATTTCTCTTCCGAGCTGGAAACCTTCCTGCTGATGGCGCGCAACGAGCAGGACGACCCGCTCGATCTGAAAGGTTCGTTTGCCGGTGCGATGGGCTACGGCCAGTTTATGCCATCCTCCTATAAACAATATGCCGTCGACTTCAATGGCGATGGTCATATCAACCTGTGGGATCCGGTGGATGCCATCGGCAGCGTGGCAAACTACTTCAAAGCGCACGGCTGGACGCCAGGTGGTCAGGTAGCCGTGCAGGCGAACGGCGAGGCATTTGGTCTGGAAAACGGCTTTAAAACCAAATACAGCGTCGCGCAGCTGACGGCGGCAGGCTTAACGCCAACGCAGCCGCTGGGCAATGTTGACCAGGTAAGCCTGCTGCGTCTGGACGTGGGAACCGGTTATCAGTACTGGTACGGCATGCCGAACTTCTACACCATCACCCGTTATAACCACAGCACTCATTATGCCATGGCCGTATGGCAGCTGGGGCTGGCGGTCTCGCAGGCCCGCGTGCCGGCGGCGTCACCGTTTAGTCAGTAAGTCGCTCTGACGGGCAGGCCTGATGCCCTCACCCTGACCCTCTCCCACGGGAGAGGGTCGTTTTACAGAAACATTTCGCCACACTCCCTTTTCAAACCCGCCATTTACATCTCAATCACCTTTCATTATTGTTATGTTATAACATTTAACGTGGTGTCGAGATGTCAACGTCCCTTTTCTCTCTGTCTGCTCCGGTTCGGCTTTTACTGGCGCTGGTGCTTATTGTTTTTATCGGGCTGGCCGTGCGCTGGGCGGTGGCGCTGCCATGATCCTGATGAACGAACTGGTCGCGGGCTATGACCGCCAGCCTGTAACGCGGCCCCTCTCAGGCACGATTGAGCGCGGCAGTATGACGGCTATCGTCGGCGCCAATGGCTGCGGAAAATCCACGCTGCTGAAAACGCTCGCCGGGTTTATTCCTCCCGTGGGCGGCAGCTTTCGCTGGCAGGGTAAGCGCCCGGTGATTGGCTGGCTGGCACAGCGCCACGCACTCGAGGCGCAATTTCCGCTCACCGTTCAGGACGTGGTGAGTATGGGCTGCTGGCCGGGCATATCGCTCTTATCCGGGTTTCGTCGGGAAACGCGGTTACGCATTGCCAGCGCGCTGGAGCGGGTCGGGCTGGCGTCGATGGCGCTTTCCACCATTGATGAACTCTCCGGTGGGCAGTTTCAGCGCATGTTATTTGCCCGCGTTTTAGTGCAGCAGGCACCGCTTGTGATGCTCGATGAGCCTTTCACCGGCGTCGACGAAGCGACCTGCAACGTGCTGATGGATCTAATGCTGGAGATGTATATGCAGGGCCAGACTCTGCTTGCGGTATTGCATGACAGCGAGCGTGTGGCACGCCACTTCCCGCAAACATTAATGCTGGATGCTGACATTCCCCACTGGAAAACCGAGCGGGTGAGGGTGGCATGATTTGGCATCTCTTTTTCCAGCCGTTTATTGAGTACGGCTTTATGCGTCGTGCGCTGGTGGTCTGCCTGGCCCTTTCTGTCAGTACAACCGCACTCGGCGTATTCCTCCAGCTGCGCCGGATGAGCCTGATGGGTGATGCCCTTTCTCACGCCATTTTACCCGGTGTCGCCGTAGGGTATTTGCTCAGCGGTATGTCGCTGCTGGCGATGAGTATCGGTGGTTTTATTGCCGGCATTACCGTGGCGCTGGTGGCCGGCCTGGTCAGCCGACGCACGCCGCTTAAAGAGGATGCCAGCTTTGCCGGATTTTACCTTGGCTCACTGGCACTGGGCGTCACGCTGGTGTCGCTGCGCGGGTCGAATGTCGATCTGCTGCATCTGCTGTTTGGTTCCATTCTTGCGGTGGACAACGATGCGGCGCTGTTTGTCACGGGCGTTTGCATGTTCACCCTGATAACGCTGGCGATTTTCTATCGTGGGCTGGTGACCGAAGCCTTTGATACCGCCTGGTTGCAGGTCAATGCCCGCGGGTTGCCCGGCCTGCTCCACGGACTGTTTCTGGCGCTGCTGGTGCTTAACCTGGTGGCCGGTTTTCAGGTGCTCGGCACGCTGATGGCCGTCGGGCTGATGATGCTCCCGGCGGTGGCGGCACGCTGCTGGGTGCGCACATTGCCAGGTTTGCTTTTGATGGCCGGCATCAGCGGAATTTTCTGCGCGTGGCTGGGCTTAAGTTTGTCCTGGGCAATCAGTCTGCCCGCCGGACCGTCCATTGTGCTGACCGCCAGCGCGTTGTTCTTTATTTCTGTTTTATTTGGCACGCGAAGCAGGCTGGCTGGCAGTCTGCGCGCGCTTTTTTAAGGCAAGGGGAAACGATGAAACATACAGGATTAGTGATGGCGCTTGCGCTGGGTATGCTGTCGAACGGCGTGATGGCGAAAACGCTGAATGTGGTGACCAGCTTTTCGATACTGGGAGATATTACGCAGGAAGTGGGCGGCGACCATGTGAACGTGACGACGCTGGTCGGGCCGGACGGCGATCCGCATACCTTCGAACCGTCACCTAAAGACAGCGCGGCGCTGAGCAAGGCTGACGTGGTGGTGGTCAACGGCCTGGGGCTGGAAGGGTGGCTCGACCGTCTTGTGAAAGCCTCCGGTTTCAAAGGGCAGCTGGTTGTGGCCTCAACCGGGGTAAAAACGCACACGCTCGAGGAAGATGGAAAGACCGTGACCGACCCGCATGCCTGGAATAGCGCGGCGAACGGTGCGCTGTATGCACAAAATATTCTGAACGGGCTGGTGAAAGCAGATCCAGAGGATAAAGCGGCACTGGAGGCTTCAGGCCAGCCGTATATCGCGCAACTGACGCAACTGGACGGCTGGGCCAAAACCCGCTTTAGCCAGATCCCACAGGAAAAACGTAACGTGCTGACCAGCCATGACGCATTCGGCTATTTTAGCCGCGCGTATGGCGTCACCTTCATGGCACCGCAAGGGCTCTCTTCAGACAGCGAGGCCAGCGCAGCGCAGGTCGCTGAGATTATCAATCAGATCAAAGCCGATGGCGTGAAAACCTGGTTTATGGAAAACCAGCTCGATCCGCGTCTGGTGAAGCAAATTGCGACGGCGACAGGCGCGCAGCCGGGAGGCGAACTTTACCCGGAAGCCCTGTCGGCAAAAGGTGGGGTTGCTGATACCTACGTTAAGGCATTTCGCCACAACGTGAACACCCTCGCTGACAGTATGAAATAACCTCCCCCATAGCCGGTGCGCCCGCATCGGCTTTTTTCTGAAGCCCCCTCGTAAAACCCGAAGCGCATCCCCATATTTGACGAGAAAGTGCTATCTTGTGCTGCACGTTTTTCTGAAGCCTGGAGCGAGAATGACTGACCATGAATTGATGCAGCTTAGCGAGATAGTCGGACTGGCGCTTAAGCAACGCGGGGCGACCCTTACCACCGCGGAATCCTGCACCGGCGGCTGGGTGGCGAAAGCGATTACCGATATTGCCGGCAGTTCCGCCTGGTTTGAACGCGGCTTTGTGACCTACAGTAACGAAGCTAAAGCACAGATGATTGGCGTGCGTGAATCCACGCTGGAACAGCACGGCGCGGTCAGCGAGCCGGTGGTGATCGAGATGGCCATTGGCGCGCTAAAAGAGGCGCGGGCAGATTACGCGATTTCAATCAGCGGCATCGCGGGCCCGGACGGCGGCAGTGACGTGAAGCCCGTAGGCACCGTCTGGTTTGGTTTTGCGACCTCAAAAGGTGAAGGGATCACTCGCCGGGAGTGCTTTAGCGGCGACCGTGAAAGCGTGCGTCGTCAGGCAACGGAATATGCGTTAAAAACGCTCTGGCAACAATTTCTACAAAACACTTGATACTGTATGACCATACAGTATAATTGCACCAACAGAACAGAAATCCACGGTGAAGCACAGTCGCTTCTCCCGGCATGACAGGAGTAATAATGGCTATCGACGAAAACAAACAGAAAGCGTTGGCGGCAGCACTGGGCCAGATCGAAAAGCAATTCGGTAAAGGCTCCATCATGCGCCTGGGTGAAGACCGTACCATGGATGTTGAAACGATCTCCACCGGTTCGCTTTCTCTGGACATCGCGCTGGGCGCGGGCGGTCTGCCAATGGGCCGTATCGTAGAGATCTACGGGCCAGAGTCCTCCGGTAAAACCACCCTGACGCTGCAGGTGATTGCTGCGGCACAGCGCGAAGGTAAAACCTGTGCGTTTATCGATGCCGAGCACGCGCTGGATCCTGTTTATGCGCGTAAACTGGGCGTGGACATCGACAACCTGCTGTGTTCTCAGCCGGACACCGGTGAGCAGGCGCTGGAAATTTGTGACGCGCTGGCGCGCTCTGGTGCTGTTGACGTTATCGTGGTCGACTCCGTTGCTGCACTGACGCCAAAAGCGGAAATCGAAGGTGAAATCGGCGACTCTCACATGGGCCTCGCGGCACGTATGATGAGCCAGGCGATGCGTAAGCTGGCAGGTAACCTGAAGCAGTCCAACACGCTGCTGATCTTCATCAACCAGATCCGTATGAAAATTGGTGTGATGTTCGGTAACCCGGAAACCACAACCGGTGGTAACGCACTGAAATTCTACGCCTCTGTCCGTCTGGATATCCGCCGTATCGGCGCGGTGAAAGAGGGTGAAAACGTCGTTGGTAGCGAAACGCGCGTGAAGGTTGTGAAGAACAAAATCGCCGCACCGTTCAAACAGGCTGAATTCCAGATCCTCTACGGCGAAGGGATTAACTTCTTCGGTGAGCTGGTTGACCTGGGCGTGAAAGAGAAGCTGATTGAAAAAGCGGGCGCCTGGTATAGCTATAACGGTGACAAAATTGGTCAGGGTAAAGCGAATGCGATTTCCTGGCTGAAAGAGAACCCGGCTGCGGCGAAAGAGATTGAGAAGAAGGTGCGTGAGCTTCTGCTGAGCAACCAGGACTCTAAACCTGATTTCGTGGTGGATGCTGCGGATGCTGAAGAAACCAACGAAGACTTTTAAGTCTCTCGTGTAAAGATGAAGGGCTGCTGATGCGGCCCTTTTTGCATTTCTGAATCTGCAGGTTTTATATGAGTGAACCGACCACACGCCGACCCGCCTACTCGCGCTTGCTGGACCGTGCCGTACGTATTCTTGCCGTGCGTGACCACAGCGAACAGGAGCTAAGACGAAAACTGTCAGCGCCTGTCATGAGCAAAAACGGGCCGGAAGAGATTGATGCCACTGCCGAAGATTATGACCGCGTGGTTGCCTGGTGCTATGAACATCATTACCTCGATGACGAACGCTTTGCCGCCCGCTTTCTCGCCAGCCGCGGACGTAAAGGCTACGGTCCTGCACGCATCCGCCAGGAACTGAATCAGAAAGGGGTAGCCCGGGAATCGATTGAAAAAGCGATGCGTGAATGCGACACAGACTGGTGTGAACTGGCGAAAGAGCAGGCGATTCGAAAGTACGGCGAACCGCTGCCGCGTGATTTTTCAGATAAAGTCAAAATCCAGCGCTTTTTGCTCTACCGCGGCTTTCTGATGGAAGATATTCAGGATATCTGGCGCAATTTTGTGGATTGAACGCATGCGGGATTTTACTTCCCACCAAAGAAAACTTATCTTATTCCCACTTTTTCCAGTAGCTGGTCTGTCCAACGGTTTATCGATACAGGCTGGCTGCGACATTTCGTTAGCTTGATTTCAGGATAATTATGAGCAAGAGCACCGCTGAGATCCGTCAGGCGTTTCTCGATTTTTTCCATAGTAAGGGACACCAGGTTGTTGCCAGCAGCTCCCTGGTACCGAACAACGACCCGACTTTACTGTTTACCAACGCCGGGATGAACCAGTTCAAGGATGTGTTCCTTGGTCTCGACAAGCGTAATTATTCCCGCGCCACAACCTCACAGCGTTGCGTGCGTGCGGGCGGTAAACACAACGACCTGGAAAACGTCGGTTACACCGCGCGTCACCACACGTTCTTCGAAATGCTGGGTAACTTCAGCTTCGGCGACTATTTCAAACACGATGCCATTCAATATGCGTGGGAACTGCTGACCGGTGAAAACTGGTTCAACCTGCCGAAAGAGCGTCTGTGGGTTACCGTCTATGAAACCGATGACGAAGCCTACGAAATCTGGGAAAAAGAGGTCGGTATCCCGCGCGAGCGCATTATTCGCATCGGTGATAACAAAGGCGCGCCATACGCGTCTGACAACTTCTGGCAGATGGGTGATACCGGTCCTTGCGGTCCGTGCACCGAGATCTTCTACGATCACGGCGACCACATCTGGGGTGGACCTCCTGGCAGCCCGGAAGAAGACGGCGATCGCTATATTGAGATCTGGAACATCGTCTTCATGCAGTTCAACCGTCAGGCAGACGGTACCATGGAGCCGCTGCCGAAACCGTCCGTTGATACCGGTATGGGCCTGGAGCGTATTGCCGCCGTGCTGCAACACGTTAACTCCAACTACGAAATTGACCTGTTCAGCACCCTGATCAAAGCCGTTGCGGAAGTGACCGGTGCGACCGATCTGAACAACAAATCGCTGCGCGTGATTGCAGACCACATTCGTTCCTGTGCGTTCCTGATTGCCGACGGCGTAATCCCGTCGAATGAAAACCGTGGCTATGTGCTGCGTCGTATCATTCGTCGTGCGATCCGTCATGGCAACATGCTGGGCGCGAAGGACACCTTCTTCTACAAACTCGTTGGGCCACTGATTGGCGTGATGGGTGCAGCCGGTGACGAGCTGAAACGCCAGCAGGCGCAGGTCGAGCAGGTTCTGAAAACCGAAGAAGAGCAGTTTGCCCGTACGCTGGAGCGCGGTCTGGCGCTGCTGGATGAAGAACTGGCAAAACTGAAGGGCGACACGCTGGATGGCGAAACCGCTTTCCGCCTGTACGACACCTACGGCTTCCCGGTTGACCTGACGGCGGACGTTTGCCGTGAGCGTAACATCAAAGTTGACGAAGCGGGCTTCGAAGCCGCGATGGAAGAACAGCGTCGTCGTGCGCGTGAATCCAGCGGTTTCGGCGCAGACTACAACGCGATGATCCGCGTTGATAGCGCGTCTGAATTCAAAGGCTACGACGCACTGGAGCTGACCGGTAAAGTGACCGCCCTGTTTGTTGACGGTAAAGCCGTAGACAGCATCAGTGCAGGTCAGGATGCGGTTGTCATTCTGGACAAAACGCCGTTCTACGCTGAGTCCGGCGGCCAGGTTGGCGATAAGGGCGAACTGAAAGGCAATGGTTTCAGCTTCAGCGTAAGCGACACCCAGAAATTTGGTCAGGCGATTGGTCACCAGGGCAAACTGGTTTCCGGTTCGCTGAAAGTGGGCGAGGGCGTGCAGGCGAATGTTGATGAAGCACGCCGTGCGCGTATTCGTCTGAACCACTCTGCAACCCACCTGATGCACGCTGCCCTGCGCGACGTGCTGGGCACCCATGTTGCACAGAAAGGTTCTCTGGTTAATGACAAAGTGCTGCGTTTCGACTTCTCGCACTTTGAAGCGATGAAACCGTCGGAAATCCGTGCGGTGGAGGATCTGGTGAACGCTCAGATCCGTCGTAACCTGCCGATCGAGACCCATATCATGGACCTCGAGGACGCGAAGAAAAAAGGTGCGATGGCGCTGTTTGGTGAGAAATATGACGAACGTGTTCGCGTACTGAGCATGGGCGACTTCTCGACCGAACTGTGCGGTGGTACTCACGCATCGCGCACCGGTGACATCGGCCTGTTCCGCATCGTTTCCGAGTCGGGTACGGCGGCTGGCGTGCGTCGTATTGAAGCGGTAACCGGTGAAGGCGCAATTGCCAGCCTGCATGCGCAGAGCGATCAGCTGCACGACATCGCGCAGCTGCTGAAAGGCGATAGCCAGAATCTGGGCGAGAAAGTGCGTGTTGCGCTGGAGCGAACCCGTCAGCTGGAAAAAGAGCTCCAGCAGCTGAAAGAACAGGCTGCGGCGCAGGAGAGTGCAAACCTCTCCAGCAAAGCGGTAGACATTAAGGGCGTCAAACTGCTGGTCAGCGATCTGGCGGGCGTTGAGCCTAAGATGCTGCGTACTATGGTCGACGATCTCAAGAACCAGCTTGGTTCTACCGTTATCGTGCTGGCGACAGTGGCAGAAGGTAAGGTTTCTCTGATTGCGGGCGTCTCTAAGGATGTGACCGACCGCGTAAAAGCAGGGGAACTGATTGGTATGGTCGCCCAGCAGGTGGGTGGCAAGGGAGGCGGTCGTCCGGACATGGCGCAAGCCGGTGGTACGGATGCGGCGGCACTTCCGCAAGCTTTGGCCAGCGTAGAAAGCTGGGTGAGCGCGAAACTGTAATAACTACAAAGCACAATCAGACGCCATAGCGGCAACGTTATGGCGTCTTGTTCACTGTGCTATCGATAACGATAAAGTCAGGTTGAGTTTGTGTATATCGGCTAAACTTACGTTTAACAGAATGTGATGCCGTGACTGCTTACACTTTACGTGTTTGTCATCGCTTACTTTTTGGCGTTATATGATGGATAATGCCGGGATACAAGAGACCCGACTCTTTTAATCTTTCAAGGAGCAAAGAATGCTGATTCTGACTCGTCGAGTTGGTGAGACCCTCATGATTGGGGATGAGGTCACCGTGACAGTTTTAGGGGTAAAGGGTAACCAGGTACGTATTGGTGTTAACGCTCCTAAAGAAGTATCTGTCCACCGTGAAGAGATCTACCAGCGTATCCAGGCTGAAAAATCCCAGCAGTCCAGTTACTGATATTGTCGCGTCTCGCTGTCGGGCGAGACGCAACCCTCCTGTCATTTTTCCTGCTCAACGTTACCGTTTCATTTCAACCGCTCTCTTTTTAACCACTCTAATATTCTTAACGCGCCCCAACCCCAGCCTTTCTACAAACGTTTTTTGAGAAGTTCGATGCAAAATCCGCTTATAAAACACCCTCTTTGCGGGTTTTACATGCGAATTGCGTGTGATTTGTGCAAACGATAAAAGCTTTTGGAAAATTGTTTGACTTATAAGTCCCAGAAAGTAATATATGCGCCACGCAGCGACGAGAAGCTCTTAACGAGTTACTCGAAGCACTCGAAAGAGGCGTTGTGTGGTGAGGTGGCCGAGAGGCTGAAGGCGCTCCCCTGCTAAGGGAGTATGCGGTCAAAAGCTGCATCCGGGGTTCGAATCCCCGCCTCACCGCCATTTTGCATCCGTAGCTCAGCTGGATAGAGTACTCGGCTACGAACCGAGCGGTCGGAGGTTCGAATCCTCCCGGATGCACCATCTATTACTTCATATTGCTTTCGAAGTGATATGAATATCGAGCAGTACAGTAGTAAATCCCGATGCATCCGTAGCTCAGCTGGATAGAGTACTCGGCTACGAACCGAGCGGTCGGAGGTTCGAATCCTCCCGGATGCACCATTTACTATTTCTGAAAGCAGTTCCCTGATGCATCCGTAGCTCAGCTGGATAGAGTACTCGGCTACGAACCGAGCGGTCGGAGGTTCGAATCCTCCCGGATGCACCATTTACTGTTTCTTAAAGCATTTCCCTGATGCATCCGTAGCTCAGCTGGATAGAGTACTCGGCTACGAACCGAGCGGTCGGAGGTTCGAATCCTCCCGGATGCACCATATTCTCCGAGATAACAGCCATACTGTTGTTTCAAGGTCTGCGAGTTAAACGCAAGCACCAGGGAGGATAACGTTGCTTCAGCAACGGCCCGTAGGGCGAGGCGTAGCCGAGTAATCCTCCCGGATGCACCATCTCTTCTTATCGTCCCCTTCGATGTTTAGTTCTTAATCACTCTCATTGTTATCACTTCGCAATCAGCGACAAAAACCACCATTTACGATAAAGTAATGCTTTGTTAATCGTTTAGCGAGAGCACGATGTACGCACAGTATGACGGTTTGATCTTCGATATGGATGGCACCCTGCTGGATACCGAACCCACGCATCGTCAAGCCTGGACCGAGGTCCTGGGCCGCTACGGTATGCGTTTCGACCTGCAGGCGATGATAGCCCTCAACGGATCCCCAACCTGGCGTATTGCGCAGGCCGTGATTGAACTGAATCAGGCCGATCTCGACCCCTACCTGCTCGCGCGCGAAAAAACCGATGCGGTTAAAGCCATACTGTTAGACACCGTACAACCTTTACCCCTTATCGACGTGGTTAAAGCGTGGCACGGACGTCGCCCTATGTCTGTCGGCACGGGCAGCGAGAGCGCGATTGCAGAAGCCTTGCTCAACCATCTTGGCCTGCGCCACTATTTTTCAGCTGTCGTCGCTGCCGATCATGTTAAGCGTCACAAGCCAGCACCGGACACCTTCCTGCTCTGCGCAGAATTAATGGGCGTACCGGCGGCAAAATGCGTCGTGTTTGAGGATGCCGATTTTGGTATCCAGGCCGCACGTGATGCCGGAATGGATGCGGTGGATGTGCGCTTACTGTGAGTGACGCATTGTCACTTGCCTCATTATTCGCCAGCAGTTTTTTAAGCGCCACGCTGTTACCGGGAAATTCGGAAGTGGTGCTGGTGGCGATGTTGTTGTCCGGCGTCAGTCAGCCCTGGCTACTTGTATTAATAGCAACAATGGGTAATAGCCTTGGAGGGCTGACTAACGTTATTCTTGGGCGTTTCTTTCCGCTGCGCAAAACGTCGCGCTGGCAGGAAAAGGCAGTTGGCTGGCTAAAACGCTATGGCGCTGCCACGCTGTTATTAAGCTGGATGCCTGTAATAGGCGATTTACTGTGTCTGCTGGCGGGATGGATGCGCATCTCCTGGGGACCGGTGCTCTTTTTTTTGTGCCTTGGCAAGGCGTTGCGCTATGTTCTCGTGGCGTGGGCAACACTACAGGGTATGACGTGGTGGCACTAATTGGTGGAATGAATACGCGACCTTCAATCGTCAACCATTACAATTATGCTGAGTAACATTACTTTGACAGGCGGGAGGTCAATTTGATCCCGGACGTATCTCAGGCGCTGGCCTGGCTGGAAAACCACCCTCAGGCTCTGAAGGGTATTCAGCGTGGTCTTGAGCGTGAAACGCTGCGCGTTAACGCGGACGGTAGCTTAGCGACGACGGGTCACCCGAAGGCGTTAGGCTCGGCGCTGACACATAAATGGATCACAACCGATTTCGCTGAAGCGCTGCTGGAGTTCATCACGCCGGTGGACGGCGATATTGATCACATGCTGACAATCCTGCGCGATATTCATCGCTATACGGCGCGCAATCTTGGTGACGAGCGTATGTGGCCGCTCAGCATGCCGTGCTATATCGAACAGGGCCAGGAGATTGAGCTGGCGCAGTACGGCGCGTCAAATATCGGTCGGCTGAAAACGCTCTATCGTGAAGGTCTGAAAAATCGCTACGGCGCATTGATGCAGACCATCTCTGGCGTGCACTACAATTTCTCGCTGCCGATGGCGTTCTGGCAGGCGAAAGGGGGAGAAACGGACAAAGAAGCGATCTCAGCCGGGTATTTCCGTCTGATCCGCAACTATTACCGTTTCGGCTGGGTGATCCCGTATCTCTTTGGCGCGTCACCTGCCATTTGCTCTTCGTTCCTGCAGGGGAAACCCACCACGCTGCCGTTCGAAAAGACCGAGTGCGGCATGTACTATCTCCCGTACGCGACGTCTCTTCGCATGAGCGATCTGGGCTATACCAATAAATCGCAAAGCAATCTCGGTATTACGTTTAACGAATTGCACGAATATGTGGCAGGATTGAAGCGGGCGATCAAAACCCCGTCGGAAGAGTACGCGAAAATCGGCCTCGAAAAAGACGGCAAACGCCTGCAAATCAACAGCAACGTGTTGCAGATTGAAAACGAACTGTATGCGCCGATTCGTCCTAAGCGCGTGACGCGCAGCGGTGAAACCCCGTCGGATGCGCTACAGCGCGGCGGCATTGAATACATTGAAGTACGTTCGCTGGATATCAACCCGTTCTCACCGATTGGCGTTGATGAGCAGCAGGTTCGCTTCCTGGATCTGTTTATGGTCTGGTGTGCGCTGGCGGATGCGCCGGAAATGAGTGCAGACGAACTGCTTTGCACCCGTACAAACTGGAATCGCGTGATTCTGGAAGGGCGTAAGCCTGGTCTGACGCTGGGTATTGGCTGCGAAACGGCACAGTTCCCGCTGACCAAAGTGGGTAAAGATCTGTTCCGTGACCTGAAGCGTGTTGCCCGGACTCTGGACAGCATTGACGGCGGCGACGCCTACCAACAGATCTGCGACCAGTTGGTAGAGTGCTTCGATAACCCGGAACTAACATTCTCAGCACGCATTCTGCGTTCTATGATTGATCAGGGCATTGGTGGTACCGGGCGTGCACTCTCCGCGGAGTACCGTGAGATGCTGATGCAGGAGCCATTACAGATCCTGCGCGAAGCGGATTTTGAAGCAGAACGCGATGCGTCCGTGGTGCGTCAGAAAGAAGTTGAAGCGGCGGATACGGAGTCGTTTGAAGCGTTTCTGGCGAAACAGGCTTGAACCAAAAGAAAAAGGCCACATCGCTGTGGCCAAAATATACATCTCTGAATTCAGGGATGATGATAACAAATGCGCGTCTTTCATATACTCAGACGCGCATTGTGTAGAAGAGTTCAGTTTATTTTAAAAAAAATCACTATCGGAGGTGACGTATGCCGTTATTAGATAGCTTTACTGTCGACCATACCCGTATGGAAGCACCTGCAGTCCGCGTGGCAAAGACCATGCACACCCCGCACGGCGACACGATCACCGTCTTCGATCTGCGCTTCTGCGTGCCGAACAAAGAAGTGATGCCAGAGAAAGGCATTCACACGCTGGAGCACCTGTTCGCCGGATTTATGCGCGACCACCTGAACGGTAACGGCGTTGAGATTATCGATATCTCTCCGATGGGCTGCCGTACCGGTTTCTACATGAGCCTGATCGGTCAGCCGGAAGAGAAACGCGTTGCAGACGCGTGGAAAGCAGCCATGGAAGACGTGCTGAAGGTGAAAGAGCAGAACCAGATCCCAGAGCTGAACGTTTACCAGTGCGGGACTTACCAGATGCACTCTCTGGAAGAAGCGCAGGACATCGCTCGTCACATCATCGAGCGTGATGTTCGCGTGAACAGCAACGAAGAGCTGGCCCTGCCGAAAGAAAAACTGCAGGAACTGCACATCTAGTGCACCTTTTCCCTCTCCCTCCGGGAGAGGGTAGGGTGAGGGTTGTTTAGCCCATGACCACAACCTCAACGTTCTCCTTTACCCATCGTCCCCTTGTTCCGTTTGCCCATGATTACGTTCATGGCGACAGTGAGCCATGGCACCAGCACGATTGCGCGCAGCTGCTGCACAGCCTGACGGGCGTCGTGCGGGTCGAAACGGCATCTGGCTGTTGGGTGGTGCCCCCCGGTCGCGGCGTCTGGCTTCCTGCGGGGACACAACACGCCCTGCGCATCACCGGTAGCGTAGCGGCGCGAACGCTGTTTATTGATCCACTGGCGCGAGCCGATCTCCCGGCCACGTGCCAGATCGTGCAGATCTCGCCGCTGTTGCGCGAGCTGATCCTCTCCGCCCTCTCACTGCCTGAATCGTACTCACCGGGAAGCCGTGACGAGCGCGTGTATGAACTCATTCTGGATGAGCTTCGCATCATGCCGGTGCTGCCGTTTCATCTGCCGGAGCCGGAAAGTAAACCGTTACGCCAGCTGTGCCGACAGATCCGTCAGTCGCCAGGAGAGAGCTGGAACAGTCAACAGAGCGCGAGCGCGCTTGGCATGAGCGAGCGCACGCTGAACCGTCATTTTCAGCAGCAGACGGGATTACGCTACAGCGAGTGGGTGAGAAGGGCGCGGCTGCTGGAAGCCTTAGTGCGGCTGGCGCAGGGCCAGCCGGTATTAGGTGTGGCGCTGGATCTGGGTTACGGCAGCCACAGCGCCTTTACGGCCATGTTCCGCCGGGTGATGGGTATCTCACCCAGCGATTATTTTAAGAACGACTGACCGCATTAAAGAGCGCCTGAAGCGATGCGCGTGCAACGTCGCTATCAATGCCTACGCCCCAGCGGCTGGTACCGTCCTGGAACAGACAGCGAATGTATGCCACCGAGCGGCTGTCGCTGCGTTCACCCAGCGTGTGTTCGTGATAATCCTTAATTACAAACGGCGCGTTGATCCAGCGGCTCAGGCCATGAGCGGCAGCGGACAGCAAGCCATTCCCGTGTCCCTCAAGCTGACGCGTCCTCCCCTGCGTTGTGACGCTTGCCGTTAAACGCAGCTGGCCATCCTGCTGACTGTCGCTGCGGTACGATTGCAGCGCAAACTGCGGTGTTTCCACCAGACCGTAGCGGGTGCGGAACAGCTGCCACAGTGCATTTTGCGTCATCTCTTTTCCGTGGCGGTCGGTTTCCTGCTGCACGTGCTGGCTGAAATCCTGCTGCAGGGCGCGGGGCAGTTTCAGCCCATGATTTTGCTCGATAAGCCACGCGCTACCGCTTTTCCCTGACTGGCTGTTCACGCGGATCACCGCTTCATAGGTGCAGCCGATATCCTGAGGGTCAACAGGCAGGTAGGGCATCTCCCAGCGCTCGCCAGGCTTGCGGGCATCAAAGCCTTTTTTGATCGCGTCCTGGTGCGAACCGGAGAAGGCGGTGTAGGCCAGCCGTCCTGCCCACGGATGGCGCGGGTGTACCGGCAGCTGGTTGCAGGTTTCCACCACTTCCACCACTCGGTTCATATCGCTAAAGTCCAGGTCGGGGCTAACGCCCTGGCTGTAGAGGTTCATCGCCAGCGTCACTAGGCAGACGTTGCCCGTCCGCTCGCCGTTACCAAACAGACAGCCCTCGACGCGGTCAGCCCCGGCCATGACGGCCAGCTCCGCGCTGGCGACGCCTGTGCCGCGGTCGTTATGCGGATGCACGCTGATGCAGACGTCGGCGCGGCGGCTGAAGTGACGGCAGAAATATTCAATCTGATCGGCATAGACGTTTGGCGTACTGACTTCAACGGTGGCCGGTAAGTTGATGATCATCGGACGCGCATCGCACGGCTGCCAGATCTCTGCCACGGCCTCACAAATTTCCAGCGCAAACTCCGGCTCGGTAAAGCAGAAGGTTTCCGGTGAATATTCATACTGCCAGTGGGTATCCGGGTTCTCTTCACACAGCTGACGAATAAGGCGGGTGGAGCGCGTAGCCAGCTCGACGATTTGCGCCTTCTCCATGCCAAACACCAGACGACGGAACAGCGGGGCGGTAGCGTTATAAAGATGTACCGTGGCCTGCTTTGCGCCGCGCAGGGACTCAAAGGTGCGGACGATCAGATCTTCCCGCGCCTGCGTGAGCACCTGAATGGTGACGTCATCCGGGATGCGGTTCTCTTCAATCAGCTGGCGAACAAAGTTGAAGTCCGTCTGCGAGGCGGAAGGAAAGGCGACCTCAATCTCCTTAAAGCCGCAGCTCAGCAGAAGATCCCAAAACTGGAGCTTGCGGACGCTGTCCATCGGCTCGGCCAGCGCCTGGTTGCCGTCGCGTAAGTCGGTTGAGAGCCAGCGCGGCGCGCGGGTGATGCGCTGCTCCGGCCAGCGGCGATCGGGCAGAGAGAGAGTTGGGTAAGGCGTGTATTTGTCTGCGGGTGTGTTCAGCATGGTGCGCTCCTGTTGTCTTTTCACTATCGTGACGAGATTTCAGGCGCGCTGCTTTATCGGAAATGACAATTGCTATCGCGTTTTGGACAACCGGGCCTGCGGATGGCGGCCCGGTTATCGTAGGCCGGGTAAGGCGTAGCCGCCACCCGGCAACCGCCGCACAGGACTAGTGCGCGCCACCGCTCCCGCCACCGGCACCAAACGGTGGTCTGGCAAACCACACCAGCCCCAGCAGGACGATGAAGATCCCTGCCGAAATCCAGAAAATCTCGTTAGCCGAGATAATCAGTCCCTGGCTGGTGATCTGCTGGGCAATCCAGCCGGATGCCTGCTGCTCCGTCATCCCCATGCCCTGCAGCTGGCTGTACATCTGCTGGGCATTCGGGTTGTACGGATTCACCGCTTCGGTCAGCTGGGCATGGTGCATCGATTCACGGTTCGTCCACAGGGTGGTGGTGATCGACGTCCCGATGGAGCCCGCCAGCGTTCGGGTGAAGTTCGACAGGCTCGACGCCGCCGCCAGACGCTCAGGGGGTAAGCCGGAGAGCGTGATGGTGGTTAGCGGCATAAAGAAGCACGCGACCGCGAAGCCCTGAATAAACTGCGGCCACGCCGAGGCGCCAAAGTCCATTCCCGGCTCGAAGGTATACGCACGCCAGTAGAAGCACACCGCGTACATGATGAAGCTGAACGTCACCAGACGACGCATGTCGAGCTTATGGGCGAAGCGGCCAATGATCGGCGACAGCAGAACCGGGATCACCCCAACAGGTGCAGACGCCAGCCCCGCCCAGGTTGCGGTATAGCCATACACCTCCTGCAACAGCTGTGGCAGCAGAACAATCGCGCCGAAGTAGAGCATATAGGCGAGGCTGATACACAGACAGCCGATGGTGAAGTTTCGCGACTTAAACAGCGAGAGATCGACTATCGGGTTGTCGTCCGTCAGCTCCCAGACAATCAGGAAGCTGAGCGACACCACCGCGACAATGGTCAGGATGACGATCTCCTGCGAGTTGAACCAGTCGAGCTCTTTACCCCGGTCGAGCATGATCTGCAGGCTACCGATACCCAGGATCAGCAGCGCCAGCCCGATGCTGTCGATACGCCGCTGTTCGGTGCGCGTCTCTCGTCCCCGCAGCGATTGCAGCGTCATTAATACCACGACGGCGCCAATCGGTACGTTGATGAAGAAGATCCAGCCCCAGTGATAGTTATCGCTGATGTATCCGCCGAGAATGGGTCCGCAGATAGGCGCGACGATCACGGTCATTGACCAGAGCGCCAGCGCGACGGAGCGTTTCGCAGGGGGATAGTTGCTCAGCAGCAAACTCTGGGAAAGCGGGATCAGCGGCCCGGCGACAATCCCCTGAATGACGCGGAAGAAAATCAACATCGTCAGGCTGTTTGACATGCCGCATGCCCAGGAGGCCAGCACAAACGCCACCGTAGACCACAGGAACAGCTTCACCTCACCGACACGCTTTGCCAGCCAGCCGGTGATCGGAATGGAGATGGCGTTTGCCACCCCGAATGAGGTAATGACCCAGGTCCCCTGGCTCAGCGACGAGCCAAGGTTACCGGCGATGGTCGGGATCGCCACGTTTGCGATGGTGGAGTCCAGCACCTGCATGAATGTCGCCAGCGACAGCGCAATGGTCATAATGACCAGCTGCGCGCCTTCCAGCGGTTTTTGCGGCTTTTGCTGTTGCATAACGCTCACCTTCGGATTAACCGGCGTTTGCCTTCACGATGTCATCGATCAGCTTGTTGACCGGATCGAGGCTAATTTCACGGGCGTTACTTTCATAAGCCGGGCTGCTACGCACCTGGCTTGCCAGGATCTGACCGTCGCGGTTCGCGGTGTCAACCGTCACAAGCGTTGAGAGGCCGATACGCAGCGGGTGATCCGCCAGCTGTTTTGCATCCAGTTCAATACGCACAGGCAGACGCTGAACCACTTTGATCCAGTTACCGGTGGCGTTCTGCGCAGGCAGCAGGGAGAAGGCGCTGCCGGTACCCATGTCCAGGCCAACCACTTTCCCGGTGTACTTCACGTCATCGCCGTAGATGTCGCTGACAACCGTCGCGGTCTGGCCGATACGCATATGGGCAAGTTGCGTCTCTTTAAAGTTAGCGTCTACCCACAGATTGTCTGCCGGAACGACCGCCATCAGCGGCGTGGTCGGGCTGATCTGCGCCCCTGGCTGAACGGAACGGCGGGAGACATAGCCGGTCATCGGGCTGACGATTTTGGTACGCTGCAGGGCTAGCCATGCGTTACGCACTTCAGTCGCCGCCTGCTGCACGGCGGGCTGGTTTTCAAGGCTGGTGCCCAGCACCATTGCCTGGTTGGCATTGTACTGTTGAATCGCCACATCCAGCTGCGCCTGAGCGCTGGCAACGGCATCGCGGGCGTGTTGCAGCTCTTCACGGCCAATCAGGTTGGCGGTGCCGAGCGGTACGCGGCGGTTGAGGTCGCTCTGCGCCTGGGCGAGTGCAGTTTTCTGCACGTCGATATTGGCCTGCAGCTGTTTGCTGTTGATCATCAGCTGGCGGGTCTGACGAACGCTGGAGGCCAGCGCGGTCTGGGCTTTCTCAAATGCCTGCTGCGCGTCAGTCGGATCGAGGGTGACCAACACATCGCCTTTTTGCACAAAGTCGGTATTGTCAGCCCAGACTTTCGTCACGCTGCCCGACACCTGCGCCATAATCTGTACCTGGTTCCCTGCCACGTAGGCGTCGTCTGTCTCTTCAGCATGACGCAATACTAAAAACCAATAGATCCCATATGCCACGGCAATAATAATAAAGAGCAAGGTCAACAGAAGAAGGGCACTTTTACGTTTGCCTTTCTTGTTGGCCGGTTGCTGCGGGTTAGTGCTCTCCGCATTTGCGCTCATTGTTGTTCTCCACGATCTTCTTATTTTCACATCGGCTGAGCCGACCTGTTGTCAGAAAGGCCAGCAGTGTGACGTGCTGGCCTGTCGGTTTTCTTATGAATCTGGATTGTTGAGCGTGTCGTCGCGTTAGCGCAGCGCCTCAAGAATGGCGCCATCTTCATCCATCTGATCCAGACGGGTGAGCAGCTTGCGCGTGATGTGCTCAAGCTGGTCGCGCTCGGCGGTGCTGAGGGCAGACCAGAGTTTGTGCAGGCAATTGTGCTGAGGTGGCAGTACCTCACGCAGGAATTCGTGACCTTTGTCGGTCAGTTGCAGATGCAGGCAACGACGATCGTTGTCGCTTTCACGGCGTTCAATCCAGCCGCGCTTTTCCAGCTCATCGGCAATACGGGTTGCATTGGTACGGGAAGAGCCCAGCGCGCAGCTCAGCTCAGAAGGCTGAATACTGTGGTTTTCCTGAGACTCCAGCGTAATCAACGCCATAAACAACGTCTCGTTAATCCCTTGAGCTTTCAGCATCTTATTACGGTTTTCCAGAAGCTTACCCTGCATGTGCATGCACAGGCGAGTCAGCAGGATTTCCTGATACGGGAAGTCCTCATGGCGACTGGCGCGGAATTTAAGCATTTGTTCAATGGGCGTAAACGAACTATCCATTTGGGCATAACCTCATTAATTACAGCCGATATAGTAACGACAGTGACAAATAATGTAAATGAATTATTTGTGCGGTTATATCCGCCAAATGAATGTCACCGTCAGAAAGCGCCGGGTAAGTCCGTGACCCGGTGAGCACAGAAAGAGTAGGGTGTGAACCCGTAGAAGAGAGGATGTGAGGACGGGGGTCTGAACTATTCATGCCAATTGTAGATATGTCACCCACATTAAAATTTCTGGGATAAATGATTACGTTTACATTAACAGACTGCAGGGCCCCTTTATACCCTAAGAGGCCCAAAGCAATGTAAAACTTAGTGAATCGCCTCCTGGCGATGGTAGCCGCGCCACCATACAAGAAGGTTGAGCGCGGCAACGATGGCCCCAATCCCACACACGCCCGACCAGCCGGCATGCTGCCACGCCGACGCTGAAATTAATGAACCGGCAGCACCACCAATGAAGTAGCTGGTCATGTATCCGGCGGTGAGGCGATTACGCGCTTCGGGTTTCACGCGATAAATCACGGTCTGATTAGTAATGTGGACACCCTGTACGGTGAGGTCGAGTACCAGAATACCGACGATCAGCGCCAGCACCGAGACGTGTCCATACCAGATCGCCGCCCAGGAGAGCAGGAGCAAAACCAGCCCGGCGGTGGTGGTCAAATGTGATTTGCCTTTGTCGGCCAGCCCACCCGCCGGACGCGCACCCAGCGCTCCCGCAGCACCGGCCAGGCCGAACAGACCAATGACGCCTTCAGAATAGTTAAACGGCGGTGCCGCGAGCAGAAACGCCATTGAGGTCCAGAGAATACTGAAGTTGGCGAAGGTCAAACATCCCAGCAGGGCGCGGGTGCGCAGGAGTTTATCCTGAGTGAACAGGCTGAACACGGAGGCCAGAAGCTGCGGATAGTTAAGATGGTTCTCTTGCTTCACCTTCGGCAGGCCGCGCCACAGCGCCAGCGCCATCACCACCATTAACACGCTCGCCACCCAGTAAACGGTGCGCCAGCCGCCGAGGCTTGCCAGTAGTCCTGCCACGGTACGCGCCAGCAAAATCCCCAGCAGCAGGCCGCTCATGATGGTGCCCACTACCTTGCCACGTTTGTCCGGGGAGGCCAGCGTCGCGGCGAGGGGAACCAGGATTTGCGCGACGACGGAGAACAGCCCGGTCAGCGCGGTACCGACGATCATCATCGTCAGCGACTGGCTGCTGGCGGTGATCAGCATGCCACCTGCCGCCAGCAGCGTCATCGAAACAATCAGCATCCGGCGTTCAAACATATCGCCAAGCGGCACCAGGAACAGCAACCCGGCGGCGTAGCCGAGCTGTGCCGCCGTCACGATGAAGCCAGCGGAACTGGCAGAAAGGTTGAACGCGCGGGCGATGGTGTCGAGAAGGGGTTGCGCGTAATAGTTGCTGGCGACGGCCAGACCCGTTGCCACGGACATTAAAAGGATAAGTGCGGGGCTAAGCCCTGGAGTTGTTTTTGTCATGAGTTTCAGGAATCGTTCGTTAAGTGATTATTTTTCCGGAAACCATAATAGCGAATGATTGTTAAGGTGGGGGATTGTTGGGTGATGGATTGTGCGGTTTAGGGGGATCGTACGGTCTGGTGCCCCCTCACCCCGGCCCTCTCCCCAAAGGGGAGAGGGTTAGGGTGAGGGGTAAGGCTTTGTGCTTTACTTCTGCGCCGCAAGCGCCTCTTTCACCCAGCCGTCAAACTGCTGCTGGTGGGCTTTGATCCAGCCGTCGACGTGACCTTTGACATCCGCTTCAGACGATTTGCCCGCATGCATCATGGCGTTCTGAGCATTGATATCCGCCAGCGGCAGTTTCATTACCGAGAACAATTTTGCTGCCGCCGGGTTTTTCTCGGCCCAGGCTTTGTTCGCCACAATATGCATGGTATTCACCGGGAAGCCGTAGTTCATGCCGTTCGGCAGTTTGGTGTCGATATCCTTCTGCTCGCCCGGCAAGGAGGAGAATGGCACCTGCAGCCACACCACGTCTTTACCCGGCTTCAGCACGTCGCTCACCCAGTACGGCGTCCAGGTGTAGTAGATCACCGGTTTACCCTCTTTGAAGCGGGCAATGGTGTCGGCCATCATCGCCGAATAGTTGCCGTGGCTGACATCAACCGTCTTCGCCAGGTCATAGGCTTTGTTCTGGTGATTAATCACCGCTTCACAGCCCCAGCCCGGTGAGCAACCCATCATGTCGGCTTTACCGTCACCGTTGGTGTCGAACAGTTTGGCGATCTTCGGATCTTTCAGCTGTTCAATATTGGTGATGTGGTACTTAACGGCGGTTTTCTTGTCGATCAGATAACCCTGCGCTGCACCGGTTACGAAGGTGCCTTCACGATAGAATTTCTTGTCGCCACCGGCGGCGGCATACATATCGTCGTGCAGCGGCTGCCAGTTCACCGCGGTAAAGGTGGCATCACCGGAGGCAATCGAGGTGTAGCCCACGTTGTAATCCACTTCGCTCGGCGTGTTGACCGTGTAGCCCAGTTTTTCCAGGGCTCGGCTGACGATGAGCGTCTGGAAGCTCTCTTCCGAAATGGTGCTCTGCACCGGCTGCACGGTGATGCCTTTACCCGGCAGGTCAGCTGCAAACGTGCTGGTGGAGACAAGGGTGGCAAACGCTGTGGCAAAAAGTACGTTATGTCGCATCGTTGTTCCTTATTTTGATTTCGTGAAAGGGCGGGTGAATAACCCGACAGGGCCGGTGGTATACCAGCGACGGTTGCCGCGACTGCGTGAATCACGACCGACAGCCTGTGTCAGGCGGTCAAGAATAATGGCGAGGATCACAATGCCCACGCCGCCGACGGTAGCCAGCCCCATGTCGAGACGGCCAATACCGCGCAGCACCATCTGGCCCAGACCGCCCACGGCGATCATTGAGGCAATGACCACCATCGACAGCGCCAGCATCAGCGTCTGGTTAACGCCTGCCATGATGGTCGGCATCGCCAGCGGGAGCTGAACCTTAAACAGCATCTGACGCGGGCTGGCACCAAACGAGCGTGACGCTTCGATCAGATCGGCCGGCACCTGGTTAATGCCCAGGATGGTCAGACGAATAATCGGCGGCAGGGCGAAGATAATGGTTACCACCACGCCCGGCACGTTACCGATACCGAACAGCATTACGATAGGCACCAGATAGACGAATGCCGGTGTGGTCTGCATCGCATCCAGCAGCGGACGAATGATCTTCGCCGCCCGCGGGCTACGTGCCAGCCAGATCCCCATCGGCAGGCCGATGACAATACAGAAGAGCAGGGCGGTCAGCACCAGTGCCAGGGTGATCATCGCCTGCGACCAGGCGCCAATGGCGCCAATGGCAATCAGCGAAATCAGCGTGGCGATCCCCATTCCTGCGCTACCGAACTGCCAGGCGATCAGCGAGAATAAAACGATCGCGACCGGCGCTGGCATACCGAGCATCAGCTGCTGGAAGCCGTTGAGGATGTAATCCACCGGGACGCGGATCCCCTGAAAGAGCGGACGAAAATGCGTTACTACCCAGTCGATCCCCTCCGTGACCCAGCTATCGAGTGGGATCAGCGTTTTATGGAACGGATCCATAATGTTGAAGTGTTCTGGCGCAGGCGCAGGTGCGCTGTTGAGCCAGTCCGCCGCGCCACCGCCATCGGCAGGTGCTGGCGTGGAGCCCCACGCATCGGCAGATTGCGCAGCGCTGTCCGCTGCTTCAGTGGTGCCCCACGGGTTAGATTGATCGGTCATTGTTTGCTCCCTCGCGATCTAAAGCCTGCAGCAACATGCGTTTTGAGATGATGCCGACGTACTGTTGTTCTTCCCCGACGACCGGAACGGCACACGGCGCCTGGCCGACGTGGGAGAGCAACTCGCTGAGCGGCGTTTCGGCGTCCACGGCAAGGGGAGCGTCAATTAACGCCGCATCGATTCCCTGATTTTCGCTAAGGGCGGTTTTCAGGGAGTCGATGGAGACAATGCCGACAAATTTATTGCCGCGTTCAACCAGATAACCGTATTCACGGTCTTCGTCCTGCAGAAGCTTAAGCGCGGAGCGTGGACCGAAACCTGGCGTTTTACGGATAATGCCGTTTGGCGTTCGACGGGCAATATCTTTCGCGCTAAACACATGGCTAATATCCACGCCGCGGAAGAAGGTACGCACGTAATCATTTGCCGGATTATTCAGTATTTCATCCGGCGTGCCGACCTGCACCACCTCACCATTTTGCATAATCGCAATGCGGTCGCCAATACGCATGGCTTCATCTAAATCATGGGAAATAAAGACAATGGTTCGCTGATGTTTTGCCTGTAATTTTACCAGCTCATCCTGCATCTCGGTGCGAATTAACGGGTCGAGCGCGGAGAAGGCTTCATCCATTAATAATATGTCTGGATTAATGGCTAATGCGCGGGCTAAACCCACACGCTGACGCATCCCGCCGGAAAGTTCATCCGGGTAGGCGTGAGCATAATTTTCGAGCCCAACCTGACGCAGCGCATCAAGCGCTTTTTCCTGACGTTCTTGCGCAGCAACGCCCGCTAATTCCATACCGAAAGCGGCATTATCCAGCACCGTCATATGCGGCATTAGCGCGAATGACTGGAACACCATTGCAATCTTCTTTCTGCGCACCTCGCGGAGCTCTGCGTCTGATATTCTGGCGATATCCACGCCGTCAATCAGCACCTGTCCGCGGGTGGGTTCAATCAGGCGATTGAGAAGGCGAACCATAGTGGATTTACCCGAACCGGATAACCCCATGATGACAAAAATCTCGCCTTCTTCAATGGCCAGACTGGCGTCTTTAACGCCAAGCGATAGCCCGGTTTTTTCCAGAATTTGCTCTTTCGTAAGGCCTTTTTCAATATATTTGAATGCGCGCTGTGGATGCTCGCCAAATACTTTATAAAGATTTTTCACTTCTAATTTAATTGCCATGCAATAGAGAGTGTCCTGTTATTTGTTTATGCCAATATGATTACCATGGTAAATTGTTAACGGGCATAACCCTAACATACTGAGAATCTGAGACAACCCTGCGTTTGCTTATGGTGGGGATTTTCAGGTAAGCGAAACGGCTGAATTTCCCATGAGTAAAGGGCTGAGCGTCATTTGAGTTTTTCTTAAATTTTTGCTGCTGCATCGGGGAATTTCGCCTGAATCGGTGTGATTCAGGCGAATATGACGGAGGAATTACAGTGTAGTTCCCAGGGAAATATTCTGGTAGAAATAAAGGGATTTATATTTAATTAATGAACATTAATTCACTCATTAAAAATCCCAGTCTTCGTCTTTCGTCTCCACCGCTTTGCCCATCACATACGATGAACCGGACCCGGAGAAGAAATCGTGGTTTTCGTCGGCATTAGGCGACAGCGCCGCCAGAATGGCCGGGTTCACTTCCGCCATCTCCGGCGGGAACAGCGCCTCGTAACCAAGGTTCATCAGCGCCTTGTTGGCGTTGTAGCAGAGGAACGCTTTGACGTCTTCTTCCCAGCCCGTTCCGGCGTATAGCTCTTCGGTATAGCTCAGCTCGTTATCGTACAGATCCATCAGCAAATCGAGCGCAAACCCTTTTAGTTCATCGCGTTTTTCCGTACTGATTTTCTCCAGACCTTTCTGGTATTTATAGCCGATGTAATACCCGTGCACCGCTTCATCCCGAATGATGAGCCGAATCAGGTCGGCGGTGTTGGTGAGCTTGCCCCGGCTCGACCAGTACATTGGCAGCCAGAAGCCAGAGTAGAAGAGGAAGGATTCCAGAAACACGCTGGCGACCTTCTTTTTCAGCGGCTCGTCGGCCCGATAATACTCAAGCACCAGCGCAGCCTTGCGCTGCAATGACGCGCTCTCTTCACTCCAGGCGTAAGCCGCATCCACGTCTTTGGTCTGGCACAGCGTGGAAAAAATCGAGCTGTAAGAGCGGGCGTGCACCGCCTCCATAAAGCTAATGTTCGACATCACCGCCTCTTCATGCGGCGTCAGCGCGTCAGCCATCAACGCCGGGGCACCAACGGTGTTCTGGATGGTGTCCAGGAGCGTCAGGCCGGTAAAGACGCGGATCGTCAATTGTTGTTCGGCGTGGCTCAGGGTTTGCCAGGCCGGAATATCATTGGAGAGCGGGACTTTTTCCGGCAGCCAGAAGTTGCTGGTCAGGCGGTTCCATACCTCCAGATCTTTATCGTCCTGGATTTTGTTCCAGTTAACGGCATTCACGCGTGACAGTTTCATCCTTTCTCCTTACAGCGCGCAGGACACGCAGCCTTCGATTTCGGTGCCTTCCAGCGCAAGCTGGCGCAGGCGAATGTAGTAAAGCGTTTTGATGCCTTTCTTCCAGGCGTAGATCTGCGCTTTGTTGATATCCCGCGTGGTGGCGGTATCCGGGAAGAAGAGCGTCAGCGACAGCCCCTGATCCACGTGTTTTGTCGCTTCGGCGTAGGTATCGATGATTTTTTCCGGGCCGATTTCATACGCATCCTGATACAGCGCCAGGTTGTCGTTGGTCATAAACGGGGCAGGGTAGTAAACGCGTCCGGTCTTGCCTTCCTTGCGAATTTCAATTTTCGACACAATCGGATGAATGCTCGACGTGGCATGGTTGATATACGAGATAGACCCGGTTGGCGGCACGGCCTGGAGGTTCTGGTTATAGATACCGTGGCGCATCACGTCATCACGCAGCTGCTGCCACATCTCGCGCGTCGGCAGGGTTATCCCCGCGCGGGCAAAGAGATCGCGCACTTTTGCGGTTTTCGGCTGCCACTCACCTTCAAGATACTGGTTGAAATATTCCCCGCTGGCGTAGCGCGACTGTTCAAATCCCGCGAACCGCTGGTTGCGCTCGCGCGCCAGCATCATTGAGGTGTGCAGCGCATGCCAGGTGATGGTATAGAAATAGAGGTTAGTAAAATCCAGCCCTTCCGGACTGCCGTAGGCGATGCCTTCGCGTGCCAGGTAGCCGTGAAGATTCATCTGCCCCAGGCCGATAGCGTGCGATGCGGCGTTACCCGCTTCGATGGAGGGCACGCTGCGGATGTGGCTCATGTCCGATACCGCCGTCAGCCCGCGGATGGCGGTCTCCACCGTGCGGCCGAGGTCAGGGGAATCCATGGTGTGGGCGATATTCAACGACCCGAGGTTACAGGAGATATCCTTGCCGATAGCCGCGTAGTCCAGGTTCTCGTCGTATGTTGACGCGCTGTTGACCTGCAAAATCTCCGAGCACAGGTTGCTCATGTTGATGCGTCCGGCAATCGGGTTCGCGCGGTTTACCGTATCCTCGTACATGATGTACGGATAGCCAGACTCAAACTGGATTTCTGCCAGCGTCTGGAAGAAATCGCGGGCATTGATGGTTTTTTTGCGGATGCGCTCGTCGGCTACCAGCTCCTCGTAGCGCTCGCTGATGGCTACGTCGCCAAAGGGTTTGCCGTAAATACGCTCAACGTCATACGGCGAAAAGAGCGCCATCTCGGCATTCTCTTTTGCCAGTTTAAAGGTGATATCCGGGATCACCACCCCCAGCGACAGGGTTTTGATACGGATTTTTTCGTCGGCATTTTCGCGTTTGGTATCCAGAAAACGCAGAATATCGGGATGATGCGCGTGCAGGTAAACCGCCCCGGCGCCCTGGCGTGCGCCAAGCTGGTTGGCGTAGGAGAATGCATCTTCCAGCATCTTCATCACCGGGATCACGCCGGAAGACTGGTTTTCAATGCGCTTGATCGGCGCGCCCGCTTCACGCAGGTTCGAGAGCAGAAACGCCACGCCGCCGCCGCGTTTGGAAAGCTGAAGCGCCGAGTTTACCGCACGGCCAATCGACTCCATATTGTCTTCGATGCGCAGCAGGAAGCAGGAGACCAGCTCGCCGCGCTGGGCCTTACCGCAGTTGAGAAACGTTGGCGTGGCGGGCTGGAAGCGCCCGGCGAGGATCTCCTCCATCAGCCGTTCAGCCAACGCTTCATCGCCCTGGGCAAGGGTCAGCGCCACCATCACGACGCGATCTTCAAAATGCTCCAGGTAGCGTTTACCGTCGAAGGTTTTCAGGGTGTAGCTGGTGTAATACTTCCACGCGCCGAGGAAGGTCTGGAAACGAAAACCGCTCGCATGCGCGCGCTCGAAAAGCTTCGCCACGAAGGCGCGGTCGTAGCGGGTCAACACGCGCTCCTCGTAATAGCCCTCTTTAACCAGAAAGTCGAGGCGTTCCTGCTGGCTGCCAAAAACGACGCTGTTTGGACGGACGTGGGCGGCGAAAAAGGCCTCCACCGCCTCATGATCTTTGCCAAACTGAATGCGCTCCTCCCGATCATAGAGGTTAAGCATTGCGTTTAATGCGTGGTAATCAGGTGTTGCCTGGATTATCCGTTCTGCGGTTGTCGTTGCCAAAATTCGTTCACTCCTTTTCGCACATTTTCTACGTCCTGCTGTGTCCCCATCAGTTCGAAGCGATAGAGATACGGCACGCCGCATTTTTGAGAGATGACATCCCCGGCGCGGCCAAAGGCATCGCCGAAATTACGATTGCCTGCCGCGATCACGCCACGGATAAGCCTGCGGTTATGCGGATCGTTAAGAAAGCGGATCACCTGGCGAGGCACGGCGCCTGCCGTACCGCCACCGCCATAGCTGGGCACCACCAGAATGTAAGGTTCGTCTACCTGAATACGTTCCCGCTCATTAAGCGGAATACGCACCGCAGGCAGCCCGACGCGCTCGATAAAGCGAAGCGTGTTTTCCGAGCTGCTGGAGAAGTAGACCAGCCCACTCATGCGCTGGCGGCCTGGGCGCTCAGACGGTTAATCATGTCCGGGCGAAAGCCGGACCACCGGGTTTCACCGGCAATGACCACCGGGAGCTGACGGAATCCCTGCGCCCGCAGGGTCTCAGCGGCCTCAGGCTGCTGGTCGATATTCACCATCTCAAAAACCATTCCACGGCTTTCCATCGCCCGTTTGGTGGCATGGCACTGAACACAATTGTTACGAGTGTAAATAATAATGCTCATGATTCGTATTTCCATTTAAAATGAGAGAGCGGCGCGAGTCATCGCGTCAGGTTGTGTGTGTCTTGCTAAAGGGAATACTAGATGTAGTTATCTTAAGTTTCAACCATACAAGATATGGGAAATTCAGATTGATGTTGCCCTGGTGATGAGCTCAGCGGGGCAGTGCGGGCTGCACGGGTTTTTCAAAGGATAAGGCAAAGAAAAGCCCCGGCGCCTGAGGCCACCGGGGCTGATGAGAAGCCGCACTTATTTTCGCAGGCTGAGCAGGGCGCCGACAAAGATGCCGACCGCTGCGACCGTTCCCAGCGTACACAGTGGCTTTTCACGTACGAAGGTCGTTGCACAGCTTGCCATGTCGCAGGCAGCCTGCGTGGCGCGTGAACGTCCGTTCATTCTGGCGCGGGTTTCACGGAGCAGAGACTGAGCCTTACGTTTTGCGGCATCCGCTTCGTCCTTCGCGTCAGATCCCCAGGACTTCAGCACCTCTTCCAGCGTGTCCGCTAATTGGCTGACATCATTACGAATATCCTGCGCGTCGTCGTTAATATCGTTTCGGTTCGGTCTGTTAAACATACGATCCTCCGTAAATTTGCGTTCCCGATCAGTTTAGTTCAGAAATTTAATATCTGAAGCGCGTCACGCGTTATCCGGCAGTTTATGGACTATTCTGAAAGCCCTGCTAATGCTGAATACTGTAAGGTTGCCGGGCAGGAAAAGATAACGAGGAAAAGATATGTATTTACGACCTGACGAGGTGGCACGCGTTCTTGAAAAAGAGGGATTCACCATGGATGAGGTGACGTCAAAAGCGTATGGATATCGCCGCGGTGAGAATTATGTGTATGTTAATCGTGAAGCCAGAATGGGACGTACTGCTCTCATTATTCACCCGACGCTGAAAGACAGAAGTCTGTCATTTGCTGAGCCTGCCTCGGATATTAAAACCTGCGATCATTATCAGCAATTCCCGCTCTATTTAGGCGGAGAAACGCATGAGCATTATGGTATTCCGCATGGCTTCAGTTCGCGCATGGCGCTGGAGCGGTTTCTGAAGGGACTGTTTGGCGACGTACAGTAAACTGGCGACTGGCATTCGCCAGTCGCTTCACATCACGCTTTCGCCTGGCTGTACTGACTGACTTTGAACAGACGGCGGCAGTAGTCGAGGAAATAGCCGTATACGGCGCCCATCAACATCGAAATAACGATATTCGAACTGACCGCCGCGACGATCTGGTGCCAGTCTGCGCCCACGGTTAACAGAATAGCCACATATACCGGAGACTGGAACGTCACATAAGCCAGCACGTCCGCCAGGTTTTTTACCCAGCCTGCGGGGCTGATACGACGAGCGAAACGCATGACCGCATCGCGGTATAACCCGTATGGCCATGCGATAATAATGTTGACCGGGATAGCCACCAGACGCGAAGAAAGTGACTGCTCAAAGGTCATTCCTGAGAGGAATATTTCAATCAGCATGTTCACGACGGAACAGTAAACAACCATCGCAAAAGTATCCGCCACAGCATGGCGCAGGCGAGATTGCGGCGAGAACATGTCTGAACTCCTTGAGAAAAACACAGTGGAAACGATTTCCCTTCGGCGATTAGTGCTTTAGGTTGCTTTGTTTGGCGTGTATAGCGTATCTCTCTGTGTTTGAACTAACAACTAGTGATTAATTTTTATTTAATCGCCTTTTGTCCACAAAATTCTCTAAAATTGAGTGTTTTTTGTTCTGCTCGTTATAATCTGTCTTGCTAAGGTGCTTTTTCATAAAAAACAAAGACTTGATTTTCTATGTGGCCAGGGTGAGTCATCCTTGTCTGGATGGCGGCGCAGTATGCTGTAATTTGAATTAAAGTTGACCGTTTATATTGATGTGGTGATTAGATTCGCACCAGGCTCGCCGGCATCCTGCATTATTATTAACGTTAATATTTAAATATATTTACACTGATGCCCCTGCGGACCCTTGGGTAGATATTCTGGCCAAAATGAATTATTCTGTGGGTGATTTATCTATTTACCCCAAAGAAAAGGTTTTCAAATAATATGTCTTTGACGTTACAGAATCTTAATAATATCCGAACCCTGCGTGCGATGGCGCGTGAATTATCCCTGGACGTTCTTGAGGAAATGCTGGAAAAGGTCAGGGTCGTTACTGAAGAGAAACGCAGTGAGCTGGCGGAATTAGAGCAGCAGCGTGCTGAGCAGCAGGAGAAAATTAATGCCCTGCTGGAGCTGATGAAAGCCGATGGTATTTCACCGACCGATCTGCTGGGTTCCGAGCTGGCGCAGACGGGTAAACCGACTAAAAAGCGTAAACCGCGTGAAGCGAAATATCGCTTTATTGATCAGAACGGTGAAGAGAAAACGTGGACCGGCCAGGGCCGCACGCCGAAGCCTATTGCCAGCGCGCTGGCAGAGGGTAAATCGCTGGATGATTTTCTGATCTAATGCGTGAGCCGGGCGGTAATCGCCGCCCGGTTGTCTGTTCAGCAGACGCCAAAATCACCTTCTTCACTATACGGCGCCAGATCGGCCGCTTTCAGGTTATATTTTTCGCCTTGTTCATTACTGGCCTGAACCGCCACAACGCTTTCACCATTCACTTCGAGCACTTTCAGCTTCGGGCCGCCTTTACGCGGTTGCACATAATCACCGACAGAAAACATATTACCTCCTCATCGTTTAAGCGATCTTCACCTTAGCCCACGTATGACGCCGGGTACAGTGACTTTCACAGATTACTGCTTATGAGGTACGCCGGTTCCATGGCATCACCTTGAGCAGTCTCGCCATACCGCAAAATCCCGTTACACCAGCGAACAGCAGCCCGGCGCCCACAAAACCGCTGAGCAGGAAAAAGCCGCTGGAGACGCTATAGCCCAGCACCACGCCGCAGAGAATCAACAGCCCGGCCGCGATTTGCACCTGACGCATCAGCGGGAGAGGCTGGGATTTATCTTCAACGGTCAGCAGCCCGGCCTGCTTCCAGCCCTGAATGCCCCCCTCGACCACAAATGCCTGAGCGGGTGACGCCGCCTGGGCCAGGCGGTCAGCATTCCCGGACGTCCTGGCACCGGACTGACAGTGAAAAAGCACTATTTCACCCGCCCGAGCGTTAAGTCCGCCGGGTAAGGTGGCTAGCGGTACTGACTCTGCCCCGGAAATATGCTCGCGGGCATATTCGTCGGTATCACGAATATCTATGAGTCTGGCGCCCTCGGCTACGCGGGCTTTGGCCTGTTGCGGTGTAATCAGCGGAAGTGACATGGCGACTCCTTACGGACAATAAAGGGTTTTCAGGGTGCTGATGAGCTGAAGCACCGCATCGTTTTTAATGAAATAAAGAATGCGCTGCGCCTCACGGGTGCTGTCGATAAGCCCTTCCTCACGCATACGCGCCAGATGCTGCGACGTGGCGGAAGGACTCAGCCCGGTGGCACGCGCCAGGTCGCCCGCACGGGTGCCGGGAGCTCCGCATAATGTGCAGAGGATCAGCAGCCGACGTGGATTACTCATCGCTTTCAACAGGGCGGCGGCCTGCTCAGCGCTGGCCTGGAGTTGTTCAAGTTCAGTCATATTAGTTTAGTGTTTCCTTAATTAAGTAAATACTAAACTATTCCGGTGCGTTACACCACTGCCAAAAGCGTAAAAGAGGGTAAATGGGACGGGTCTGGATGGCAGAAGCCGATAAACTGGCTACGCTTAGAGTCATACTCTTATTTATTTTCAACTGGTTAGCTTGTACGGAGTGCTTATGGGTTTTTGGCGTATTGTCTTTACGATTATTCTTCCTCCGCTGGGCGTGCTGCTCGGTAAGGGGTTTGGCTGGGCGTTTATCCTGAATATTCTTTTGACCTTGCTGGGTTACATTCCCGGTCTTATCCACGCGTTTTGGGTTCAAACCAAAAGCTAAGCCCGCCAGAGTAAATCGCTATAGATGTTCGTCAGCACGCCCGCTGGACCAAACTGTTGTTTGATCCAGCGAGTGACCTGGCCGGTCGCCGCATGTTGTGTGGCAAGCAGCATGCGGGAATCCTGACGCGGATTGTTGATGCGTCGGGTGACCAGTAGCCCGTCTTCTACCGCCTCGCGGGCCATGTATTCCGGCAAAAAGCCAATCCCTTCTCCCAGAATCTGACACTGGCACTTAGTGTTGAAATCCGGCACCAGAATCGCCTCCTGCCCGTGCAGCAGCCAGCCGACCTTCTTATTAATGGTGTGCGCGGTATCTTCCACCATGATGTTGGGATATAGCCGCAGCTGGCTCTCCGCAATCGGCTCGGGGACAAAGGCCAGCGGATGTTCCGGTGCGATAGCAAATACCCAGCGGATGGCGCCAATCTCGGTGTAATCAATGCCGCCGCCGTCGAGCAGGGTGTCCGGCGCACCAATCGCGATATTGGCCTGGTTGTTGATGATGGAATCCCATACGCCGTTATACACCTCGGTGGTCACTGTGATCTGGCAGGTGGGAAACTGCTTTTTCAGCACCTGCAGCAGGCGTGCAGTATGGCGTGGAGTATACAAAAGCTGATTGATACAGATACGCACCCGCGCCTCAATGCCCTGCGAAATGGTATCAATTCCGCGCTTGATGGCGTGAAAGTCGTTCAGCAGGTCGGTTGCCTTGCGGTAAAAGTAAAAGCCAGATTCGGTCAGCTCAATGCTGCGCGTGTTACGCACAAACAGCACCACGTCCAGCCCGGTCTCCATGCGTTTAATGGTGTAACTGATGGCCGAGGTGGTCACGCCCAGCTCGGCGGCGGCTTTGCTGAAACTGCTAAAACGTGCCGCAGTGGTGAAGGCCAGCAGGTTCTCTTCGGTAAAGATGGAATTCATATTACGGCTCCTGGTTGCCATCAGTTTTGAACATATTTTAACAGCGCTGTTACATCACATTTGAAGCCGGTCACAGTTCTGACTATTTGCTCAGGGCCGCGCGGTACAAGGCTTTTTCAGCCATAAGGATAATGCAGCCTGAGGCGCTAAAAAGCGGTAAAACATAAGAAAAAGGTTGCACAGACGCACGTTTTAGCTGAACCGTTGAATTTAACTCAACAATGAATTGCCTGTCGATGAATGAATTTTAAGCGGATTCTTTTATCACCAGGCTGTTGCTATTCTCAGGTCATCAGAAATGAAACATAGGGAGTCTGAATATGTCTGCAACTGCACTGGTGACGGAATTTCTGCTGGCGGCAGAAGAGGGGAACGTCGACGCGCTAAAAGCCTGTCTGGAGAAAGGCGTGGATATTAACGCCACCAACCGCCAGAAAAGAACCGCCATTATTATTGCCAGCCTGAAAAAGCATTATGCCTGTGTGGAATTTTTAATTGCAGCCGGTGCGGATATTGATAAACAGGACCAGACCTGTTTTAACCCCTTCCTGATTAGCTGCCTGACCAATGATTTAACGTTACTGCGCATCGTTCTTCCGGCAAATCCGGACCTGGATCGCCTGACGCGCTTCGGTGGCGTGGGGATTACCCCGGCCAGTGAGAAAGGCCACGTTGAAATTGTGCGCGAGCTGTTGGCAAAAACCGATATTAACGTCAACCACACCAACTTTGTCGGCTGGACGCCGCTGCTGGAGGCCATCGTGTTGAATGACGGCGGCGAGAAACAGCAGGAAATTGTGAAGCTGTTACTGGATAACGGCGCGAACCCGCACATGACCGATAAATACGGTAAAACCCCGCTCGAGCTGGCGCGGGAAAAAGGCTACCACGCGATCGCCGACCTGCTGCTGGCGGCCGGCGCGTAAAGACGACGGTCAGCCTGTTCCGGCTGGCCGCTTAATAAAAAAGCATTTTTACCGACGTGCATTTTGCACGACGGCGGCCCCCTTTTATCCGAAAACAGGTGCAAATAATGCCAACGAAAATCGTGATTAAAAAGAACACTTATTTTGACTCCGTCTCATTAATGTCCGTTTCCACTAAAGCCAATAAATTGCCGGGGGTTGAACAGGCCTTTGTGGCGATGGCGACGGAGATGAATAAAGGCGTATTAAAAAACCTTGGACTGCTGACGCCGGAATTAGAAAACGCGAAAAACGGCGATCTGATGATCGTTATTAAAGGCGATGCGGCGAATGATGAAACGCTGGCGGCCATCGAAGCGTTATTCACGCGCAAAGAGCGTGCCGGCTCCCACGAAGCGCGCTACGCCACGATTGCCAGCGCCAAAACCCATCGCCCGGACAGCAACCTTGCGGTGATCTCCGTCAACGGCACCTTCGCCGCCCGCGAAGCACGTCAGGCGCTGGAAAACGATCTTAACGTCATGCTCTTTTCCGATAACGTGTCGCTCGATGACGAGCTGGCGCTGAAGCAGCTGGCCCACCAGAAAGGGCTGCTGATGATGGGGCCGGACTGCGGCACCGCCATTATCAACGGCGCGGGGCTGTGCTTCGCTAACGCGGTACGTCGCGGGACGATTGGGATTGTCGGCGCATCCGGGACCGGCAGCCAGGAACTCAGCGTGCGCATTCATGAATTCGGCGGCGGTGTGTCGCAGCTGATTGGCACCGGCGGGCGCGATCTCAGCGAGAAAATCGGCGGCCTGATGATGCTCGACGCCATCGACATGCTGGAGGCCGATGAAGGCACCCAGGTGATTGCCCTCATCTCCAAGCCACCCGCACCCGCGGTGGCTGAAAAAGTCCTCGCCCGCGCCCGCGCCTGCCGCAAGCCCGTCGTCGTGTGTTTCCTCGGCCGCAACGTACCGCCCGCTGATGAAGACGGCCTGCAGTTTGCCCGAGCCACCAAAGAGGCAGCCCTGAAAGCGGTACTCCTTACCGGCATCGACAAAGCGTCTCTGGATTTGCACCCGCTCAACTGGCCGCTGATTGAAGAGGTGCGCGCCCGCCTGACCCCGCAGCAAAAATACATTCGTGGGCTCTTCTGCGGTGGGACCCTGTGCGACGAAGCGATGTTTGCGGCGCTGGAGAAGTACGACGACGTCTACAGCAACATCCAGCCGGATCCGGCGAAGCGTCTGAGCGACATCAACGTCAGCCAGGCCCATACCTTCCTCGACTTTGGCGATGATGATTTCACCAACGGCAAACCGCACCCGATGATCGACCCGACCAACCGCATCAGCCGCCTGCTGCAGGAGGCGCGCGATCCGCAGGTGGGGGTCATCGTGATGGATTTTGTGCTCGGGTTTGGCGCGCATGAGGATCCGGTTGGCGTGATGCTCGACGCGATCAAAGAGGCGCAGGCGATCGCGAAGGCCGACAGCCGTCCGCTGGCGTTCTTAGGCTATGTGCTTGGTACCGACCAGGATCCGCAGAAGCTTGCTCAGCAGTGCCAGCTCCTGACCGATGCGGGCGTCATCTGGGCCAGCAGCAGCACCAATACCGGATTACTGGCTCGCGAATTTGTCTGCAAAGGGGAGAACGCATAATGACCACCTTATTTAACCAGCCGCTGAACGTGATTAACGTCGGTATCGCGATGTTCAGCGACGACCTCAAAAAACAGCACGTTCCCGTGACCCAGCTCGACTGGACGCCGCCAGGGCAGGGCAACATGCAGATCGTTGAGGCGCTCGATCAACTGGCCGAAAAATCGCTGGCGGAGAAAATTGCCGCCGCTAACCACATCGCGCTTGAGCGCATTATTCAGTCCCACCCGGTGCTGGTGGGCTATGACCAGGCGATTAACGTCGTGCCGCGCATGACCCGCACCACCATCCTGCACGCCGGTCCGCCTGTCTCGTGGGAAAACATGTGCGGGGCGATGAAAGGGGCGGTCACCGGCGCGCTGGTGTTCGAGGGGCTGGCGGCGGATCTGGAGGAGGCTGCAAGGCTCGCCGCTTCAGGGGAAATCACCTTCTCGCCGTGCCACGAGCACGACTGCGTGGGCTCGATGGCGGGCGTCACCTCCGCGTCGATGTTTATGCACATCGTTGAGAACAAAACCTACGGCAACCGCGCGTTCACCAACCTCAGCGAGCAGATGGCGAAGATCCTGCGCATGGGCGCCAACGACCAGAGCGTGATTGACCGCCTGAACTGGATGCGCGACGTGCTCGGCCCGATGCTGCGCGACGCGATGAAGATCGTCGGTGAAATCGATCTTCGTCTGATGCTGGCCCAGGCGCTGCACATGGGCGACGAGTGCCACAACCGCAACAACGCGGGCACTACGCTGCTGATCCAGGCCCTGACGCCGGGTCTGATCCAGGCGGGTTATCCTGTTGAGCAGCAGCGTGAGGTGTTCGAGTTTGTCGCCAGCAGCGACTACTTCTCCGGCCCGACGTGGATGGCAATGTGCAAAGCCGCGCTGGACGCCGCCCACGGCATTGAGTACAGCACCGTTGTCACCACCATGGCGCGCAACGGCTACGAGTTCGGTCTGCGCATCTCCGGCCTGCCGGGGCAATGGTTCACCGGCCCGGCGCAGCAGGTCATTGGCCCGATGTTTGCGGGCTATAAGCCGGAAGACTCCGGGCTGGATATCGGCGACAGCGCAATTACGGAAACCTACGGCATCGGCGGTTTTGCCATGGCGACGGCGCCGGCGATTGTGGCGCTGGTGGGCGGCACGGTGGAAGAAGCCATCGACTTCTCCCGGCAGATGCGCGAAATCACCCTCGGCGAAAACCCGAACGTCACCATTCCGCTGCTCTCTTTTATGGGCATCCCGACTGCCATCGACATCACCAAAGTGGCAGGCAGCGGCATTTTGCCGGTCATTAATACCGCCATTGCCCACAAGGACGCCGGTATCGGCATGATTGGGGCGGGCATCGTTCACCCGCCGTTCAGCTGTTTTGAAAAGGCGCTGTTGACCTTCCGCGATCGCTACGTTTTATAAGGCATGCATCCATGAAAAACATGAAACTGGAGTGGAAAAGAGGTGACTGGGCGGCTTATTTCGGGTTGATGACCAACAACCTGACCAATTTGCTGACCATGATGGGGCTGCTCATTTTTGTCGTCGGCATCCCGAAGGAGATTGTTTATGGACGCATCGCACCAGCCTTCGGGCTGGCGGTGCTGGTGGCGAGCATCTGTTATGCCTGGTTTGGCCTGCAGATGGCCCGTGCCACCGGGCGCACGGACGTGACGGCGCTGCCGTCCGGCCCGAGCGCGCCGTCGATTTTTACCGTGACCTTCCTGGTCCTCATGCCCGTCTACCAGCAGACCGGGGATGCGGATTTCGCGATTCAGATCGGTCTGGTGTGGTGCTTTGTGGAAGCAATGATCCTCGCGGGCGGTTCGTTCCTCGGGGAGACCATCCGCAAGATGATCCCGCGCACCGTGCTGCTGTCGTGTCTCTCCGGTTTAGGCCTGCTGCTGCTGGCGATGAACCCGATGCTGCAGGCGTTTGAAGCGCCGACCGTGTCATTCATCGTACTGCTGCTGATTTTTATCAACTGGTTCGGCAAAAAGCCGATTTTCGCCAAAATCCCGACCGGTCTGCTGTTGCTGATTGCCGGTACGGCATTAGCGTGGATCTCGGGGCTGCAAAGCCCGGAAGCCATTAAGGCGTCTATGTCATCCTTCGGCTTTAACCCGCCGGAAGTGCACGTCGACAGCTTTATGCAGGGGCTGCCGCACGCGCTGCCGTATCTGGCATCCGCCGTGCCGCTGGGGCTGGCGAACTATATCTTTGACCTGGAGAACATCGAAAGCGCCCACGCGGCGGGGGATGAGTACCCGACCCGTAAGGTGATGCTGGCGAACGGTCTGGCGTCGATGCTGGGCTGCCTGATGGGTAACCCGTTCCCGGTCACGGTCTACGTCGGCCACCCGGGCTGGAAAGCGATGGGGGCCAGCATTGGCTACACGCTGGCTTCCGGGGTGACCATGTTCATCGTGCCGCTGTTCGGGCTGGGGGCGTTTATGCTCGCCATCATTCCGATGACTGCCATCGTGCCCATTCTGGTGTTTATCGGCGTCGTTACCGCTAACCAGGTGGTGCGGGAAACGCCGAAAGTGGAGGTGCCCGTCATCTTCATCTGCCTGTTCCCGTGGATCGCCAACTGGGCGCTCACCATGATGAACAGCGTGATGAATGCGGCAGGGACCAGCGCAGCGAAAATCGGCACCGACGTGCTGCACAGCAAAGGGATTTACTACGAAGGGTTGATGCATCTCGGCAACGGCGCGCCGCTTGCCAGCATGCTGTGGGGCTGTATCGCTATCTTCGCCATCATCAACAAGCCGCTGCGCGGGGCCGTTGCGGCCGCGGGTGGGGCGCTGCTGGCACTGTTTGGGGTGATCCACGCCCCGGTGGTGGGCTTTGCCGAAGGCAGTTCGCTGATGTTCGTTACGGCCTACCTGATGATGGGCGGCATGTTTGTGGTGAAGCATGTGCTGGATAACCGCGAAGCGGCGAGCGCTGCGACTGGTACCGTTGCGAAGGAAAACGTATGAAAGAGCTTATGGTCGTTGCCATCGGCGGCAACAGCATTATCAAAGACAACGCCAGCCAGTCGGTTGAGCATCAGGCGCAAGCGGTCAAAGCGGTGGCAGAGTCCGTGCTCGAGATGCTGGCCTCCGACTATGACATCGTACTCACCCACGGCAACGGCCCCCAGGTGGGGCTGGATCTGCGCCGGGCCGAAATCGCTCACGAACGGGAAGGGCTCCCGCTGACGCCGCTGGCAAACTGCGTCGCGGATACCCAGGGCGGTATCGGCTACCTGATCCAGCAGGCACTTAACAACCGTCTGGCGGGGCGCGGGGAGCAAAAAGCGGTCACGGTCGTCACCCAGGTCGAAGTGGATAAAGACGATCCCGGCTTTACGCACCCGACGAAACCGATTGGCGCTTTCTTCAGCGAGGCGCAGCGCAATGATCTGCAGCAGGCGCACCCGGACTGGCATTTTGTCGAGGATTCAGGCCGCGGCTATCGCCGCGTCGTGGCCTCGCCGCAGCCGCTGCGCATCGTAGAGGCAGATGCCATCAAGGCGCTGACGCAAAAAGGTTTTGTGGTGATCGGCGCGGGCGGTGGAGGAATTCCCGTCGTGCGCTCGGAGCAGGGCGACTACCGCAGCGTCGACGCGGTAATAGATAAAGATCTCTCCACCGCGCTGCTGGCACGGGAGATCCGCGCCGACGTGCTGGTCATCACCACCGGCGTGGAGAAGGTGTGCATTCACTTCGGCAAGCCGAACCAGCAGGCGCTGGATACCGTCAACGTGGCGCAGATGACGCGCTACATGGAGGAAGGCCATTTCCCGGCAGGGAGCATGTTGCCCAAAATCGTGGCCTCGCTGGAATTTTTACACCACGGCGGCAGGCGAGTGATTATCACCTCCCCGGACTGTCTGCCCGCGGCACTGCGCGGGGAAACCGGTACCCATATTGTGAATGAAGGAAAATAAGATGAATGATAATAAAAGCCGCCGCGAATTTATCAGCCAGAGCGGCAAAATGGTCACCGCCTGCGCGCTGTTTGGTGCCACCGGCTCCGTCGCGTATGCTGCGGATACCGCTGCGCCCGCCTGCGAGACCGGTAAACCGATGAACATCACCGCGAAGCATTACTATCTGGACAACGTGCTGCTCGAAGCCGGGTTTACTTTCGACGGCAGCGTGGCGACGAGCACTCGCACCGAGCTGAAAACGCTGGAGATTAAAGACGGCAAGATCGTCGCCCTGCGCGATAACATTAGCCACGCCGACGCGTCTCTGCCTCACTATGACGCGGGTAAAAAACTGATGCTCCCGGCGATGCGCGACATGCACATCCATCTGGATAAAACCTTCTACGGCGGTCCGTGGCGCTCCCTGAACCGCCCGGCGGGGACCACGATTCAGGACATGATCCGCCTTGAGCAGAAGCTGCTGCCGGAACTGCAGCCCTACACCCAGGAACGCGCGGAGGCACTTATCGACCTGATCCAGTCGAAAGGTTCCACCATCGCCCGCAGCCACTGCAACATTGAGCCGGTTTCCGGCCTGAAAAACCTGGAAAATCTGCAGGCGGTGTTATCGCGCCGCCAGCCTGGCTTTGACTGTGAAATTGTCGCGTTTCCACAGCACGGACTGCTGCTTTCCCATTCTGAAAAACTGATGCGCGACGCGATGCAGGCCGGTGCGCACTACGTGGGCGGGCTGGACCCGACGAACGTCGACGGCGCGATGGAGAAATCCCTCGATCTGATGTTCCAGATTGCGCTGGATTACGACAAAGGGGTGGATATTCACCTGCATGAAACCAGCCCGGCGGGCGTGGCGGCGGTGAATTACATGGTGGAAACGGTGGAGAAAACGCCGGAGCTGAAGGGCAAGCTGACTATCAGCCACGCCTTCGCGCTGGCGACGCTTAACGAGCAGGAGGTGGATGCGATTGCGACCCGTATGGCGGCGCAGCAGGTGACCATCGCCTCTACCGTGCCGATTGGTACCCTCCATATGCCGCTGAAACAGCTGCGTGATAAGGGCGTGTTTGTCATGACCGGCACCGACAGCGTGATCGACCACTGGTCGCCGTACGGCCTGGGAGATATGCTGGAAAAAGCCAATCTTTACGCGCAGCTGTACATTCGCCCGAACGAGCAGACGCTTTCCCGGGCGCTCGGTATCGCGACCGGTGACGTTCTGCCGCTGAACGACAAAGGCGAACGGGTGTGGCCGAAAGCGCAGGACGATGCCAGCTTTGTGCTGGTGGATGCCTCGTGCTCCGCCGAAGCCGTGGCGCGGATTTCACCGCGTACCGCGACGTTCCATAAGGGAAATCTGGTCTGGGGTACTGTGGGCTAGAGGCGAGCCGGGTGACGGCTTCGCCTTACCCGGCCTACTGAAACCCTCAAATCATAGGACGGGTAAGCGCAGCGCCACCCGGCAATGTTTTATACTGGGAGTCACATTCTTAAAGAGGGATCTGCCATGGCACAAAATATCTACGACAACCCGGCGTTTTTCGAAGGCTACGCTCAGCTTCCGCGCTCGGTGCAGGGGCTGGACGGTGCGCCGGAGTGGCCTTCGCTGAAAAGCATGCTGCCGGATTTAACCGGGAAATCGGTTATCGATCTCGGCTGCGGCTACGGCTGGTTTTGTCGCGCTGCGCGCGAACTGGGTGCATCTGACATCACGGGTGTTGATATCTCAGAAAAGATGCTCGCCCGGGCTGCGGAGCTTACCGCTGACCCACAGATTCATTATCAGCGTAGCGATCTGGAGTCGCTGGCGCTCAAAGATAACAGCCTGGACCTGGTCTACAGCTCGCTGGCACTGCACTACCTGCCGGAACTGGATACGTTATTCGCCAACGTTCAGCGCGCGCTTAAACCCGGTGGCAGCCTGGTCTTCTCGATGGAGCACCCCATTTACACCTGCGCCACCCGCCAGGGCTGGCTGACCGACGACAACGGCGAGCGGTTCTGGGGCGTGAATCATTATCAGGACGAGAGCCAGCGCGTCAGCAACTGGCTGGCGGACGGGGTCATCAAGTATCACCGTACGCTGGGCACCACGCTCAACGCGCTGATCAAGGCCGGATTAACGATAAGCGAAGTCAACGAATGGGGGCCAACGCAGGGGCAAATTGCGGCCTGGCCCGCGCTGGCCGAAGAGGCAGAGCGCCCGATGCTGGTGCTGATCGCCGCCCGTAAGGCTCAGTAACCAACCTTATACACCCGACCGCTCTGTACCCCTTCCACGCTGCGGCGATAGGCCTGCGCCACGGTTGCAGCGGGGACGCTCTCAAAGCCGGGGAAGAAACCGTCGTACGCTTCAGCGGATTCCGTCAGGACCGTCGGGCTAATCAGGTTAATGCGGATCCCGCGCGGCAGCTCACAGGCTGCGGCGCGAACAAACCCTTCCAGTGCGGCATTCACGGTGGTGGCGTTTACTCCCTGGGCAATCGGCTCGTGCGCCACAATGCCGCTAATCAGGGTGATAGAGCCACCTTCGTTCAGATAGTGCTGGCCGGTTAGCGCAAGGCGCACCTGCCCCAGAAGTTTATCCTGCAGGCCCTGATTAAAGTCGCTGTCTTTCATGGTCGCAAGCGGGCCAAAGTAGAGGCCACCGCTGGCGGAGACAATGGCATCCACCCGGCCAATTTTCTCAAACAGCGCCTGCACGCTCTCCTGCGAGGTGATATCCACCTGATAGTCGCCCTGGGTACGACCCACGCGGATCACCTCATGACGGCGGCTTAGCGCTTCTGTTACTGCCTGACCGACCGTACCACTGGCACCAATAATCACGATTTTCATAGCAGACTCCTTATGTGTGAGCCTTCATTCTTTAATAAATAAAAAGTCAGATAAACTGGGCTAAAGTTAGAAGATTGCTAACCAGAGGTTCGGAATATGGATAAGCTTCGCGGCATGGAGACGTTTATCGCGGTGGTAGAAAGCGGCAGCTTTACCGGCGCGGCCTCCCGCCTTGAGATGTCGGCGGTCATGGTGGGAAAGTATATTGCGTTGCTGGAGTCCCAGCTTGGCACCCGCCTGCTTGAGCGTAACACGCGTCGTCAGAGCCTGACGGATGCGGGCCGCGTCTATTTTGAAGAAGCCAGACGGGTGCTGGAGCAGGTCTCAATCGCCGAAAACGCGGTTGAACGCCTGCGTGCCACACCGGCCGGAACCCTGCGCGTCACGGCGCCTACGTCGTTTGGCGGCTGCGTGATCGCCCCGCTCACCGCCACCTTTTTACAACGTTACCCGCAGGTGCGCATCGAACTGGATCTGACTAACCGAATGGTCGATCTGGTGGAGGAGGGGGTCGATTTGGCCATTCGCATTGGTGATATTCGCAATGACGATCTGGTGGCGAAATATTTGTGCCCCTACAACATGGTGATTTGCGCCGCACCGGACTATTTAGCGCGACACGGTACGCCGCAAACGCCTGCCGATCTGGTGGATCATCTGTGTCTTTCGCACACGGTATGGACCGCGCGTAACGAGTGGCGGCTACCGGGCGTGGAAGGGGAAGTACGCTGGAAGCGTGATGCCATCTTAAGATGTAACGACGGCTATGGCCTGCGTATGGCGGCACGCGCAGGGGCGGGGCTGTTGCTACAACCGGAAGTGCTGGTGGCGGAAGAGCTGGCAAGCGGCAGGCTGATTCGGGTACTGGAGCCGTTCACCCCCGCGCCGAGGCCGGTGCATTTATTGTGGCGCCAGGATTTACGTCCTCTTCCGAAGCTAACGGAATTTATCGCTCATATTCTGCTAAGATTGGGCACAATATAAAAAAAGAAGGTAATCAAAGAATGTCTGCAAACAAACTCGCCAGCAGCGCGCAGGGCCTGCAATCATCTGCCATCCGTGAATTATTAAAACATAGCAAAATGGCTGGCGTGATTTCGCTGGGCGGAGGGATTCCGAACCCCGATTTGTTCGATCACGAAGGGCTTAAAATAGCCGCGGATGCCGTCTTATCGCAACATTTTGGCGAGGCGTTTCAGTATGGTCTGACCGAAGGTTTTCCGGGACTGCGGGAAGAGATCCAACGCATCTGTGAAGGACGTGGCATTGCCTGTAAAGCCCATGACGTGGTGGTGACGTCCGGTTCGCAGCAGTCTCTCGACGTGCTGGCGCGTGCATTAATTAACCCAGGCGATACCGTCGTCGTCGAGCGTCCAACCTATCTTGCCGCGCTGCAGGTTTTCGGCCTGGCGCAGGCGAATTTTGAGTCCGTCGGCACCGACGGCGACGGCATGAAGGTCGACGAACTTGAGGCGCTGGTGGCAAAGAAAACCATCAAAGCGGTTTATATCGTCCCGACCTTTGGTAACCCGGGCGGCGTGACGCTCTCTGAAGCGCGTCGTAAACATCTGGTGGAATTATCGAAACGCTATGATTTCGTCATTATTGAAGACGACCCGTACAGCGAAATTAACTACACCGATGAGGTCTTCCGCCCGTTAATTGCCCATGCCAAAGACATCGGTAACGAAGAGAACGTGGTCTACACCTCAACCTTCTCTAAAATACTCGCGCCGGGCACCCGCGTAGGCTGGGTGCTGGTGCCGGAGTGGCTGAAGCGTGCGGTGGTGAACCTTAAGCAAACCACCGACCTGCACACCAGCACGCTGTCGCAGTTAATGACGTATGAGTACCTGAAAACCGGTCGCCTGGCCGGGCAGATTAAGATGATCCGCGAAGCTTATCGCCAGAAATACCAGACCTTCGCCACCGAACTGGAAGCGGAGCTGGGTGATGTGATGTCGTTCCACAAGCCTAAAGGCGGCATGTTCCTGTGGGCGAAAATGAACAACGGTATGAACACCACCCGCTGGCTGGAAAAGACGTTAAGCAACGGCGTGGTATTTGTCCCGGGCGAGTTTTTCTACTGCAATGAACCGGACCAGACCACGCTGCGCATGTCGTTTGTGACACCAACAGATGAGCAGCTGAAAGAGGCGGTGCAGCGCCTGAAGAAATCGCTTTAAAAGACCTGCGCATAATGGCATTCCTGCCGTTATGCGCAATACGCGTTCAGGGCGGCACGGGCCGCGATCGTTCATGGTGAGTTCCATGTTTGAATTTCTGATCGGTGTTGTTACGCACACGCCCGCCTGGGTGTGGGTGTTGTTTATCTTCCTCATCTCCCGTGGTATCAAAGCCCGCAGGCCCGCCACCGTTACGCTGGAGAGGCTTGCCATTATCCCGGCGATCTTTCTGGTGTGGGATATTTACGATCTGGTGCTCTATCGCACGTTGACGCCTGCGACTGTCGCATTGTGGACGGGGGGGATCTTCGCCGGTGCCGCGCTGGGGTATCTCCTGATTAAGCGGGCGGTTATCACCCGGGCAGATGCGCCGCGTACGCTTTACCGCCAGGCAGACTACACCGCGCTGCCGTTTATGATGCTGGCGTTTGGCGTTAAGTATGTGCTGGGGGTGATGAGCGCGGTTTCGCCTCAGACGATGCAACAACCCGCCATGAGCGCGCTGGCGATCGTCTCCGGGGGCGTGTTTGCCGGCGTATTTATTGGGAAATTTGCGCGGTATGTTGGGGTGTATAATCGTACCGCACTTCACCGGGCGGAATGAACTTCGTTAACTGGCGGCAGCTGACTCGCGTCATGCGGGCAATGGAGTGGCTGGCGGCGGGGAAGCCGGTAGGGTGGATTGCGCTGTCCTGCGGCTACAGCAGCGTCAGCGCATTCATTGAGGTTTTCAGAACATGGACCGGTAAAACGCCGGGGCAGTGGGCGATTAAAGAAGACCCTTTTGCGCGAAGGTCATGCGGGTAGCTTCGTTGAGATCCAGATCTTTTAACGATTCCGGATTAACCCAGGCGATCTCCTGAAACTCCTCATTAAACGTGACGTCCCGGTTGGCGCTCATGCAGTCGAAGATCAGATAGATCATATAAATCTCCTCGGTGGTGCCATCGGCGTAGGTTTTTACCCTGATGTCATCGCGAAAAGCCCATGGCGTGACCGAGACGATCTCCAGCGCTTCGCCCAGCTCTTCGCGGATCTCACGGCGCAACGCCTGTTCCATGGTTTCGCCCGGTTCCATTCCGCCGCCGGAGAGGGCCCATTGACCGGGAAACACGCCGCGATCGTCGGCCATTTTACACAGCAGATAGGCACCGTCGTTCTGGATGATGGGGCAGACAATGGTTCGTTGGCGCATGATTTCTTCCTGAAAAATGAATTTGGGCTACTTTAGCAGATAAGGCGGGGGAGGTTATGTTAGGGGGGATTCTCATCCCTCGGTTTTCCACATTTTGTTGCAGATTCAGCCAGAATTCAGCGCTGATATCGAATGCTTTCGCCCGTTTTAACGCCCTATCGGCGGTGAATTTTTTCTGTGTTGCGGTCTGACGCCCTCACCCCAACCCTCTCCCACAGGGAGAGGGAGAAAACCGCATTCCCCTTAGCTTTAGTGTGTAGGACTGGTAAGGCGATTGACTACCGCTCCCGCAGCGCCTCTTTCGCCCGGTTAAACGGCTTAATCAGATAATCCAGCACCGTTTTCTCGCCGGTCTTGATGTCCACTGTCGCAATCATGCCCGGTACAATCGAGAAGTGCCTGCCCGCTTTATTGACCAGGTAATCCTGGCTGGTGCGGATAAACACCCTGTAATAGAACACTTCCGGCTTGGCTTCGTCCTGGATGGTGTCCGGTGAAATGGTCTCTACCACCCCATGCAGACCGCCGTAGATGGCGTAATCGTAGGCGGTGATTTTGACCAGCGCCTCCTGGTTCGGGTGGATAAAGGCGATATCGCGCGGCGAGAGGCGGGTTTCAATCAGCAGGTGATCGTCCACCGGCACAATCTCCATCAGCTCGCCGTTAGGCGGGATCACGCCGCCGATGGTGGTGACTTTGATGTTTTTCACAATCCCGCGCACCGGGGATTTTACCGTCAGGCGGGTGACGGAATCCTGGCGGCCTTTAAGGACCGCGGAAACCATATCCACTTCCGCGTTAGCCTTGGATAACGCCTCGCGCGCCTGAACGTAATACTGCGAGCGCACGTCGGTGAGCTTCAGCTCCAGGTCACTTTTCTGTCGCTGCAGGCGCAGCACCTCCACATGGCTGGCGGCCCCGGTTTTAACCAGCCTTTGGGTAATCGCCAGCTCTTTATTGGCGAGATCTAACGCGGCGCGCAGCTCCCGTTGGGTATCATCCAGCTGCGCACGGCGGGAGTTGTAGAGCCGCGTTTCGGCGGCAATCAGATCCGGCCATTTTGCCAGCGAAGGCGGGAACGTTAGCGGGAGATCGTTCACCTCGGCATTCAGACGTGCGCTGGAGGCCAGTGATGCGCGGTAGCGCGCTGCACTTTCACCGACGTTCGATTCGGAACGCGTCGGATCAAGTCGCGCCAGCACCTGTCCTTCCTGCACCTGATCGCCCTCATGAACGTTCAGCTCGGTGAGGATCCCGCCGTCGAGCGACTGTAATACCTGTTCGCGCGAGCTGGGGATCACTTTCCCCGAGCCGGTTGAGACCTCATCCAGCACGCCAAACCATGCCCAGACGCCCAGAGCCACAAACATCAGCAACGAGAAGATGACGATTCGACGTGCGCCGGTGTAGCCACTTTCGGATTCAAGCGCGTTATCCAGATCGTCCATTGCGGCAACGTCACGCTGACTGATTTTCATTTTTCCACTCCCGTCCGGTTGCTGCCTGCTGCTGCTGTTGCTGAATGCGGCTGTTGTTAAGCGCCTGCGCTTTTGGCGCGTCCATCACCAGCATCCCTTCTTTCAGTACGACCACGCGCTCCACCAGCTCCAGCACCGGCACGCGGTGGGTGGCGACAATCAAAGTACGGTTGCCGAGCCAGTCGCCCAGACGCTGGATAAACTCCCGTTCAGTGTGCTCATCCAGCGACGCGGTAGGTTCATCCATCAGCACGATATTCGGATCGCGCAGCAGCATCCTCGCCAGCAGAATGGACTGCCGCTGCCCGCCGGAAAGCCCCACGCCGTTTTCCATGATCGGGTAGTCCAGCCCTTTGGGCAGTTTCTGCACAAAGCCCGCTGCGCCGGTCAACTCCAGCGCGGCGAAAATTTCTTCGTCGGTGGCGCGTGGCATGCCAAGGGTGATGTTCTCGCGCAGGGTGCCGTAAAACAGCCGCGCGTTCTGGGTCATAAAGCCGACGTTGCGCCGCACGTCCGCCACGTCGAGATGTGGCAGGCTGAGGTTATCAAGCCGCAATTCGCCTGCCGCCAGATCCATCCCGCCCGCCATGGCCTGGAGCAGTGTCGATTTGCCCGCGCCGTTACGTCCAAGGATCGCCACTTTCTCGCCCGGCTTGATCTCCAGACGGTTAATGCGTAGCGCCATGCGCGGATCGTCCGGTTGATAGCGGAACTGCGCCTGTTCGAAAAGATAGTGTCCGCGCAGGACGTCCTGGCGGATCGGCGTCTCTTCGCGTTGGTTCTCGGTCGGCAACTGCATAATGCTGTCCAGCCCCTCTTTGGCGGCCTTCACCTGCTGCCAGCGGGCCAGCACGCCGCACAGCGTCGCCATCGGCGCGATCATCCGGGAGGCCAGCATCGACGCGGCAACCACCGAACCGGTGGTCAGGGTGCCGTCGATCACCATTGGCGCGCCGACCACAATCACCGCGGCGTAGACCAGGCTCTGGATGGTCATCCCCCAGCTGATCAGGTTCTGCGTCAGTTCGCGGGTGCGCAGGCCGGATTCGGCGGTGATCTGGATATAGCTATTCCACTGCTGCAAAAAGCGGTTTTCCGCCTGCATTAGCTTGATGTCCTCCAGCCCCTGCACGCTCTCCACCAGCACCGCGTTGCGCAGGGTTGATTCATGCGCCGACTGCTTCGCCAGCTCCGCCAGCTTCTTCTGGAGCAGCAGGCCGGGCAGGACCATGATCACCGCCGCGACCGGGGCGATCCACGCCAGCTGCGGCGCGATGATCGCCAGTACCACCACAAACAGGAAGAAAAAGGGCAGGTCGACAATGGTCGAAATGGTGGAGGAGGTCACCATCTCGCGGATCTGCTCCAGCTCGCGCAGCTGGGAGATAAAGCTGCCGGTGGAGCGCGGAATGGCGCTGTGGCGCAGCCGCAGGGCGTGGCCGAACACGCGGTCTGAGACCCGCAGATCCGAGCGTTTGCCCAGCAGATCCATAATGTGACCGCGCGCCACGCGCAGCACAAAACCAAACAGGGTGGCGATCAGCACGCCGATGGTCAGGACGTAAAGCGTCGGGTAGGACTGGGCAGGGATCACCCGGTCATACACCTGCATGGAAAAGACAATGCCGGAGAGGGAGAGCAGGTTGATGAACAAGGCTGCCAGCATCACCCAGCTGTACGGGCGCAGATCGCGCATCACCAGCCGGTAGAGCCAGTCCGGGCGGTATTTCGAGATGTAGGCATCCACGCGGCTGTCCTTCAGCGCGGCCAGCGGGCGCAGGGCAATAACGTGGCGGATGGTGGGCAGCAGCGCGCTCATCGACAGACGGTTGGTATGCATCTTGTCGTCGAAAAAGCTGACGTCCAGCGTGTCTTCCCCGTCGAAGCTGTCGACCACGCCAATTTTTCCGTCGTTCAGCGCCACCACCACCGGCAGGCGCCAGCTGTTGATCGACTGCCGATCGGCCGTGAGCAACTGGAACGTCAACCCGGCTTCCCGGGCAAGCTGCGTCAGGGCAGGTACCATCGGTTTGCCTTTCAGCCAGGGGGCGCCCGCAATCAGCGCTCCGGGCGAGCAGGCGACGCGGTAGCGCGTGGCAACAAAGCCAAACGCCTGCGCCCACTGCGCCAGCGCCTCATCCGTCATTGTTTCTTCTTGCGGGATTTCGCGTTGCTTCATGGCTGGATCTCCACGGTCTGGATGGTGCGGTTATCAAGATCGAACGCATGACGCAATTGTCCGGTGTTATAGAGGCAGTTGAGCTGTAACTGGTGCAACTGACCGAGGGTCTGTTGCTGGGTGAAGCGTGCCTGATAGACCTCCTGCTCGGCGTTGAGCACGTCCAGCAGCGGGCGCGAGCCGAGATCGAGATACTGCTGCTGGTAAAGCTCGCGGGTACGGGCGCTGAGCGCCTCCTGGCGGCCCTGAATTTGCAGCGTGCTTTGCAGGCTCATCACCTGGCTGCGGGCCTCCAGCAGTTTCTGGCGGACATCAAGACGGGTACGCTGAATGGTCGACTGCGCCGCTTCCACCGCGTGTCCGGCAGCGTTACGCCGGGCGGTGAGGCCGCCGCCCTGATAGAGCGGCATTTGCACCTTCACCCAGGCGGAATATTGCGTGCGATCCCGCGTTTCGCTGCCCGCGTAGCGATCGTTCAGATAGTGACGGACCTCCGGCTCCAGCGAGACGGTTGGCGTCATTTGCGCGTCGGCGTAGTCGAGGTTGGCCTGGGCGACGTTGGCCTGGGCCCAGGCGGCAAGGACAGACGGAACCAGACGATCGTCCGGCTCGGCGATGTCACAGCTGCGGGCCAGCTTTTGCGGAAAATCATTGCTGATCGCGTTCAGGCTGTTCCAGCCGAGAAAGCTCATCAGCGTGGCACGGGCGCTGTCGAGGCTGGCCTGATACTGCATCAGCTGCGCGCGCGCCCCTTCAATACGTGCGTCGGTCTGCACCACGTCAGAAAGCGAGGTCGCCCCTTCGTCGTTACGCTGACGGGTCAGTGTGCCTATTGAGGAGAGGGCATCGAGCTGCTCTTTGGCGGTGTCGACCATCTGCTGCCAGGTTTGCACCTGCACCATGGCGACGGCGGTATCATGGGCAATGGTGTCGATGCTCACCAGCACGTTGGCCTGCTGCTGGGCAACCCCGGCATTTTCGGCTCGTACCTGGCTGGCCACTTTGCCGAAGTCGTAGAGCATTTGTGAAAGAGAGAGCACCAGCGACGGCGTAAAGCCGTTCTGATCGCCGTCGTGGGAGTACCCGTTGTCCATGCCCGCGTTAATTTGCGGATAGTATTTCGATTTGGCGACGTCGACTTCTTCGCTCTGTTCGTAGAGTTTGCCCACGGCTTCACCGATCGCCGGATGCCAGGTAACGGCACGGTTGACGGCCTCGCCAAGCTGTAATGAGCCGGGCGCGGCGTTGCCAGCCGCAGGGGCGACACGGCCATTCAGTGAGGGGAGTTCCTGCGTTTCGCGCAGTTGTCCGGTATTGATGGTCGCCGCCGGATTCGCGCACAGAGCGGGCACAGATATCAGGCAGCACGAGAGCCACCAGTAAGGCATCTTCATTCCCATGTCATGTCCCTAATAAAATAAGTGCAGCTTTATTATTAATCCCCGGGCGCTGTGCGCCCGGGTTAGTACTACAGCTGTTATGTGGTAATGATGTGTTGCTGGTTAACGAGCTCGTCGTAGGTGGTTTGAACGCCATCAAGCGTCACGAGCGTGGTATTAGTGTAGGTGCTCCCTGCACCGTCACGGTCGATGGAGATCACGGTATTACCATTACTATTAGTGACATGGAGGTAGTTCCCGAGCGTGGAGGCGCTACCGTTCCAGCCCACCAGCAGGTCGCTAATGTCGATTTTATCCCCCTGCGCCAGCGAGAAGCCGGTCCAGTGGTCGCCCGCGGTGCTGCTGACGTTCCCCCCCGTGGCATTCCCTACCGTATTGTTCAGCACCTGGTAAATCAGCGTGTCGCCGTAGGCGGTGCCGGTAATGACGTCGTTGTGTTCAGAGCTGATGAACTGAGGCGCCATGTTGATGGTCAGCGAGGCGCTGTCCGTCTTCCCGGTGGCATCGGTCAGGGTGTAGTTGAAGGTCTCCTTCGAGGTCATGGATGAGAGCGATACCCCGCTGTTGAGGGTATAGGTGTAATGCCCGTCAGCGGCAATCGCCAGGGTGCCGTAATGGCCGGTGATATTGACGGTTGCGCTGCCGGTGTACGGATCCAGCGTGGTGGTCACGCCGTTGTAGCCGGTAATACTGACGCGTGTATCCACCGAGTGGAGCTGATCCAGCACGCCGCCCGAGTCGGTGCCGTCAAAGATATTGCCGTTGACGGTGTGAGTGCCCGTGGCGTCAAAATCAGTCAGCGAGTAAGTGGTGCCGTTGACGCTTGGGGTAATGGTAATGTTCCCGACGCTCAGCCCCGGTACGCTACCGGTATAGCTCAGCGTGTAGGTCCCGGCGTTGAGATCCAGACCGGTCAGCGGAACGTCAATACTGCCGTTCAGTAACGAAATGCCGCCGAAGGAGCCGCTGCGGATCACGCCCGAGCCGTCGCTGATTGTCCAGTTCACCGTCAGTCCGCCCAGCGACAGCAGCGAGGACACGTTAAAGTGCAGCGAGGCGTTATGCAGCGCGGTGTTTGGATCCACCACAAAAGTTCCGCTGCCGCTACCCTGGGTTGACGAGAGCAAGGCAGTCGTCCAGCTTGCCGTACCCACGGTGGTATCGGAGTACGCTGACGTATGGTGTACTGACGTTACATCCATCACGGCGCTAACATCGTTCACCGCATTCATCGGCTGGGCGGTTGGAGTGATGTTGAGCGATGCCGTGTCTTTCGTGCCGTCTGGCGCGGTGACGGTATAGACGAAGGTATCCGGCGTGCTGATATGGTCCACACCGACACCACTCCTCAGGGTATAGGTGTACTGACCGGATGAATTAATGGTCAGCGTGCCGTATTCCCCCTGAATGGTGGTGGTGCCAGTGCCGTTGACCGCCACGCCGTTCACTTCGGTAACCAGCGTGCCTGCTGGAACCGGGTCATTCGCCAGCACGTCGCCCGTGGTCGTCTCGCTGATGCTCGATACGCTGTAGACATGATCCTGCAGAACGCTCAGCGTGTAGGCCGTCAGGGCGGTGATCCCGGACGCGGTATTCAGCAGGAACAGGTACTCCCCGGCAGGCAATTGCAGCGTTAGCTGAGATGACGTGCCGCCCAGCAGCGGGGCACGCAGCCAGCCCGACTCGACGCGTACCTGCTCGAAAGTCTGGGTGGCGTTGTTAAATTTATAGACGTACAAATCAAACACCGACGCCAGCGCCACGCCGCCCACGGAGGCCTGGATGGTCATGGTGCGGGTGGTGCCTTCCTCCACGTTATAGATAATGGGGTTGGTCATATCGTCCAGCAGGTTAAGCCCCAGCGTGTTGCCGAGATTGATACCCACCAGGGTAAAGCCGCCCTGAGACGAGGTGCCGTTATTGATTTCGTGCACGCTGGTGTCGAAGGTCAGGGCGTTGGTATCGTCCACGGCGACAATGCCGTTGCTGACGGTTCCCGTTCCGAGCGACACCACCAGCTGTGCCGAGGCGCTGACGCCGTTATGGGTGATGGTGTAGGTGAAGCTCTCTGTCCGGCCAATGACTGCCGCGCTGGTGTCGGTCAGGGTGTAGGAGTAGCTGCCGTCGCGGTTAATGGTCAGCGTACCGTATTGTCCCTGGACCACCGTCCCGTCGGCATTGATGTTGGTGGTAACACCTTGCGCATTCGTAACGGCGGAGATCGTGGTTCCGGCCGGGGCGTTGTCGCTGCCAGCGGTCGGGTCTGTATCCAGAATCACGTTCCCGTTGAGGCTGGTATCGCCCGTGACCGTGCCCGGACCGGTCTCTTTCACCGCCACGTCGAGGCTGGTGTAGGAGCCGGTCGCCAGCAGGTTGGTGTTATAGCTGAGCACACGGTAGTTGCCGTCAGCCAGCCCGGTCAGGTTCAGCGATACGCCGGTGGCACCGAGGGTCAGCAGGTCAGCAAACTGCGGCTGTCCGGTGTCCACCACGGTGGTCCAGGCGCCGTTGACGTAGTGCTGCACCACCAGCTCAAGGGTGTTAAGCAGAGAGAGCACAGCCCCCGTGGCGTTGGCGTTCACCACGATATCCGCGCTCCCGCCGTTGCCCACCGTGAAGTTCACCTGCGCGGTGTCGTTCCCGAGCAGCGTCAGGACGTTGCCCACGGCGCCGACCAGCAGGAAGCCGTAGTCGCTGTACTGGCTGTTGGTGACGGTGGCCGTGGTACTGAGATCCAACTCTTCGACGTTATTGCTGGCGGAGAGCGGCACCACCGGCGCGAGCGCCGAGCCGGGCAGCGAGGTGTTGCCCGCCGCGTCGGTGGCGGTGATCTGCAGCGTCTGGCCTTCGGTCTGTTTATTCGTAAAGGTATAGCTGTAGGTGCCGTTACTGCCCGCAATGGCGGTTACCGTTGAGCCGTCCGCAAGGCGGATACTGACGGTGCTACCTGCTTCGGCATTCCCGGTCAGCACGCTACCGTCGGCGTTGAAGGTCCCGGTCGGCGCCGTTGGGGCGGTCGTATCGACGATAATCGTCGTCACGGTGGACGCCACGCTGGTGTTGCCCGCCGCATCGGTGGCTGTGGCCGTGAAGTTATGCGTGCCTTGCGTCAGTGTGGTGGTGGTTTGTGGCAGGGTCCAGTTGCCGCTGGCATCCGCGGTGACGGTACCCACCAGCGTGATGCCATCGTAGATCCTTACCGTCGCATTCGCTTCCGCGGTTCCGTTCAGCGTAGGGCGCGTGTCGTTGGTCGGGCCGGTTATCGGTCCGGTGACGCTGCCCACATCATCAACTACCGAGCTAATGACGGGCGCTGACGGGGCAAGGGTATCAACGTTAATCACATACCCGGCGGTTGGCGCGCTGACGTTGCCCGCCGCATCGGTGGCGGTAAAGGTTAAATTGTGCGAACCGTTGCCCAGCGCCGGGGAAGGGGTAAAGCTCCATGCCCCGCCGGTGGCCGTCACGCTGCCAATCTGCACGCCGTTATCAAAGATTTTCACCGTCGATCCGGCTTCCGCCGTCCCGCTGAGGGTTGGCTGGGCATCGTTGGTCAACCCGCCGTTAGCAACGGGCGTTGCCGCATTGCCCACGTCGTCCAGAATGCTGGTGAGCACTGGCAGCGCAGGCGGCGTGGTGTCTATCGTCAGACTGAAGCTTGCCGACGACACGCTGGTGTTGCCTGCCGCGTCCGTCGCCTGGGCGGTGAAGCTGTGTGCGCCCGTTGTCAGCGTGGTATTGAGCAAGATACTCCAGTTACCGGTGCCGTCAGCAGTCCCTGTCCCGACCAGCGTGGTTCCCTCATAGATATTCACCGTGGCAAACGGTTCACTGGTTCCGACAAGGCGCGGTACGGTGTCGTCCGTGGTCTGCCCGGACGTGATCGGGCCGGTGATGCTGCCCACGTCGTCAATCGCCTGGCTGATAACCGGCGCGTTCGGTGCCGTGGTATCGACAACCAGGGTAAAGCCTGGCGAAGCCGGGCTGACGTTCCCCGCGGCATCGGTGACGGTGGCGGTCCAGGTATGGCTGCCGCTGGACAGCGGCGTTGACGGCGTGAAGCTCCATGCGCCGGTACCGTCTGCCAGCGCGGTGCCGATCGGCTGCCCGTTTTCATAAACGGTGACCGTGGCGTTGGCCGTCGCGGTGCCGTTTAGCGTCGGCGTGGTGTCGTCGGTACTCTGCCCGGAAGAGAGCGGGGTTTGAACGCTGCCCACGTTGTCTGCTGCGGTTGATATAACCGGCGCAGACGGCACGCCAGTATCTACCGTCAGGTTAAACGGCGCGGTCGTACTGCCGGTGTTGCCTGCCGCGTCGGTGGCATTGAAGGTGATGGCATGCGGCCCGTCGCTCAGGTCACTCCCCGGGGTGAAGGTCCAGTTACCCTGGGCATTCACGACTGCGGTGCCAATTTCGTTACCATCAACGATCACATGCACTGTAGAACCCACTTCACCCGTGCCGTTGAAGGTCGGGCGCGCGTCATTGGTGGTGTTGCCTGACGTAAGCGTCCCGGTGACCGGTGCGATATCGTCGATCACGCTGGTCACTACTGGCACGACCGGACCTGCGGTATCGACGGTAAAGGTGAAGACGGAGGAGTTAGCCGAGGCGTTGCCCGCGACATCCGTTGCGTACACGCGCAGGGCGTAGCTGCCGTCGACCAGCGGCGTGGTCGGGGTGAAGGACCAGTTTCCGCTTCCGTCGACGATTGCAGTACCGATCTGCGTACCGTTGTTCATGATGTGGATGGTGCTGCCCGCCTGTCCGGTACCGCCGATCGTTGGTGTGCTGTCGTTGGTTACCTGCCCGCTGGTGAGGTTGCCCGTGATGCCGCCAGGGACGTTGTCATTCACCGTATCCAGCGTTGGCACCGTCGGTGCTGTCAGGTCAACCACCACGCTCCAGGCGCCTGAGACTGCGCTGACGTTACCCTGCGGGTCTGTCGCCTGAGCGGTGAAGCTATGCGAGCCTTCGGCGAGTGCGGTGTCCGGGGTAAATGTCCATGCGCCGGTGCCGTCCGCCGTAACCACGCCAATCTGCGTGCCGCCGTCGAATATCGTCACCACGCTGTTGGCTTCCGCCGTTCCTGAAAGGGTTGGCGTGGCGTCGTTGGTTGGTGTGCCGCTGACCACGGTTGTGGCGGAATTGCCCACATCATCCGTTACGTTAGTGATGACCGGCGTGGTGGAAACGGTATCCACCACAACGGTGAAGCCCGCAGAAGGCGCGCTCTGATTCCCCGCCGGATCGGTCTCGCGGATGGTGAGTACGTGAGTACCCTCCGCCAGCGGAGAAGGTGGCGTGAAGCTCCAGGTGCCGGTATTGCCGACCACTGCGCTGCCCAGCAGCGTCCCGTTGTTATAGACGGAGATGGTATCTCCCACCGCGCCGGTGCCGGTCAGCGTCGGCTGGTTGTCGTTGGTGGTCTGGCCGTTGGTTAACGGACCGGTGCCTGGACCCACGTCGTCAATCACCGCGCCGATGGTCGGTGTGCCCGGTGCGGTGAGGTCAACGGTGACGCTGGCGGCAGGAGAGCGGCCGCTGGTCGCACCGTTGAGTGTCGCGGTTACCTCAAAGGAGTGCAGACCTTCGCCAAGCGCGGCCGGTGTATAGCTCCAGTTGCCGCTGCCGTCGGCCGTTACCGTCGCCACAGGCGTCAGTCCACCGTCCTGATAGATGGTTACCAGGCTGCCCGCTTCGGCCGTACCGGTCAGCGTAGGCGTGATGTCATTGGTGGTTTTGCCTTTTACATCGCCCGTGAGCGGCGCTGCGTCATCGTTGATTGCCGTAATGACGGGAATATCAGGAAGATTAGGCAACGTACCGATGACGTTGTAAGTCGCATCAGGGCTGGTGCGCCCCGAAGCATCGGCGGCGCTCACGGTCAGAGACGCGCCGTCCTGCGGTGCCGGGCTGACCGCGATGGAGAAGTTGCCGGTGCTGTCGACAACACCAGTCCCAATGACGGTGCTACCGTTCATCACGGTAATGATGCTTCCCGCTTCGGCGGTACCGGTCAGTGGCGTCCCTTCTGCAGCCAGGTTCAGATTGTCAGGGGCGGTTGGGTCGAGAGTATCAACCGTGACGTTAAGCGGCGCAGAGATGGCTGAGGTGTTACCGGCTGGATCGGTGGCCGATACGGTAAAGGTATGTTGTCCATCCGCCAGCGTACTGTCGGCTGTCCAGGTCCAGGAGCCGTTTGGCTGAACAGTTACCGGTACGGCGGATGGCGTGCCATCCACCGAGACGACAACGGTCGATCCCGGTTCACCGGTTCCGGTGAGCGTTGGTACACCGTCGCGGGTATAGAGCACATTGTTGGTGAGCTGGCTATCTGAGACGGCATTGATCTGCGGGATCTCAGGCGCAACGGTATCGAGTGTCACGGTAAATACCGGGCTGGGCGCGCTGACGTTACCTGCCGCGTCGACGCCCGCAACGGTGATATTTAGCGGGCCGTCCGTTTGGGCTGGCAGGTCAATATTCCATTCTCCATTCGCCACGACGACGCGTCCCAGTTCGACGCCGTTGTTGTAGACGATCACCGTCTCACCGTTCACGCCGGTGCCGCCGACTGTCGGCGTGGCGTCTGTGATGAAGCCACCGCTCGGCTCGCCGCCAACGGCGCTAATTACCGGTGTATCCGGTGCCACGGTATCCACGGTGATGGTGATCGCCGGTGACGCGGCAGAGACGTTGCCCGCTTCATCGGTAGCGGTGGCGGTATAGACGTGGCTGCCCTCGCCAATATTGCTGTCAGGACGCCAGCTCCAGTTGCCGGTGCTGTCTACCGTGACGGTGCCAACAACGGTCGGTATGCCATTGACGGTGTCGGTGATGTTGATAACGTCGTTCGCCGTTCCGGTGCCGCTCAGAACCGGGCGCGGATCGTTGGTGGTTCCACCATCGGGAACGGGGCCGGTGACCTGGCTGACGCTGTCGGTAATAACCGGTGCCGCAGGTGTCGCTGGCGGGTCGGTGTCAATGGTGATGGTTACCGGCTGTGACGGCGCGCTTTCGTTACCCGTGCCGTCCATGTTGGTCACGGTCAGGGTAATGTCATAGGTGCCGTTAGGCAGCGGTGTGGCGGGCGTCCAGGTCCAGTTCCCGGTACCGTCCACCACGACATCATCAAGTTTGACGCCACCGTTGTAGATCGTCACCGTATCGCCCGGATTACCGGTGCCGCTCAGGGTCGGCGTGGTATCGCGGGTGGTTTCTCCCGGGTTCAGCGGCGTTTCTGTTCCGTCAGGATTGACGGTAATTGCCGGGATATCCGGCGTGGCAGGCGCCACGGTATCCACCGTCAGCACAAACGGGCTGGAGACAGTGGTATTGCCTGCGGCATCCGTGGTATGCACCGTCAGCGAATGCGGGCCGTCGGTGAGCGGGGTAACAGGCGTAAAGCTCCAGCCGCCGCTTCCGTCAAGGATGGCGGTGCCGAGCAGCGTTGTGCCGTCATAGACGGTGACGACCGCGTCAGGCGGTGCGGTACCCTGCAGCAGCGGCTGGGTGTCATCGGTAGTATCGCCGCTGCTGAGCGGCCCCTGAACGCCGCCGACATCATCCGTCACGCTGGCAATGGTCGCGGCCACTGGCGGCGTGGTATCGACGATAATGTTGAAGCCGGTTGACGGCAGGCTGGTGTTACCTGCCGCATCGGTGGCAACAACGGTGAAAGTATGAGGTCCCTCGCCAAGCGGTGCGGTGGGGGTATAGGTCCACGTACCGTTGCTGCCGACCGGGACCGTGACAAGATCGGCACCATCAAGACGAATGGTGACCGTTGAGCCCGGTTCAGCCGTGCCGTTGAGCGTTGGCGTGGTGTCGTTGGTACTGCCGTTGGGGCTAAGCGCACCGAGGCCCTCGGGGGCATCATCCACCACCTGAGTAATGACCGGCGTAGCGGGCGCCACGCTGTCAATTATCAGCCCCCAACTGTTGGACACGCCGCTTGTATTGCCTGCCGCGTCGGTTGCAACTGCCGTCAGGGTATGCGGACCCTCACCCAGTGGTGTGGAAGGGGTAAAGCTCCATGCACCGAGGCCATCAGCGACGGTGGTACCTATCACCACCCCGTCAGCACGAATTGTGACCGTGGCGTTTGCCTCGGCGGTGCCGCTCAGCGTCGGGGTGGCGTCGTTGGTGGTGTCATTCAGGTTGAGCGAGCCAAGCGTTCCCCCGGGAGCATCGTCCACGACCTGCGTAATCACCGGGGCGTCTGGTGCGGTACCGTCAACGGTAATCGTCCACGCGTTCGATTGACCGCTCGGGTTACCGGCAGCATCTGTTGCTGTCGCCGTGAACACATAGGTACCGTTAGACAGTGGTACAGGCGGTGTAAAGCTCCACAGGCCGGATGAGGGGACGTTCACCGTGCCGAGGATATCGCTGCCGTTGGATATCGTGATGGTCGAACCGGGTTCGCCCGTGCCGTTCAGGGTCGGGGCCCGGTCGTTGGTCAGCCCATTCTGGCCCACGGGGCCGGTTGTGGCCTGCACGTCATCAATCACCGACACGATAACCGGGGTCTGCGGTGGGGTCGTATCCGGTGCCGCCGCGGCGGTTGCGGGGCCGGTATTGCCTGCGGCATCGGTGGCGTTTGCGGTCAGCGTTTCGCCGTTGAGCTTAGGCGGGGTCAGCGTCAGGGTGAAGTTACCCTCACTGTCTGCTACCGACGTGCCAAGGATGACATTGCCATCCCGGATGGTTACCGTGCTGCCCGGCTCTGCGGTACCGCTGATGGAACCGCCATCATTTGACACGACGAGATTGCCGGGGGCCAGCGGCGGGGTAGTGTCAACGGTGAAGTTGATAGGCGCTGATGCCGCACTCTGGTTTCCGGCGGCATCGGTTTCCACGACGGTTATCGAGTGTGCTCCGTCCGGGAGCGGACCGTCTGGCCTGATGCTCCAGGTGCCGTTGGGCAGTACGGTTGTGGTACCCACGACCACACCATTATCGTAAATAGTAATGGTTCCACCCGGCTCGCCCGTTCCCGCCAGGATCGGTTTTGATGCATCGGTGGCGGTGCCAGAGGTGATGGTTCCTCTGATAGTCCCCGTGTCGTCAGTCAGTACGATCGCCGTCGGCGTTGCCGGCGGGGTGAGATCGACGGTCAGCGTGAAGACCGGTGAAGCGGGGCCGGTATTACCGGCGGCGTCAGTTGCCCGCACCGTAATCTGGTGGGTACTTTCGCTCAGATCAACTGACGGGGTGAATGTCCAGGTGCCATTGCTGGAGACGACTGCCGTGCCGATGGCGATCCCGCCGTCATAGATCGTCACGGTTGAGCCCGCCTCGGCGGTGCCGCTGAGCTGGGGCCGCTGATCGTTGGTGCTGCTGCCGTTAGTCAGCGCCCCCGTTTGAGGGGCGACATCGTCCGTTACGCTGCCAATCGTTGGGGCATCGGGGGCGGTGAGATCCGGCGCGGTCACCGTTGCGCTCTGGCTGGTATTCCCTGCCGCATCCGTCGCAGTTGCGGTGACATGTTCACCGTTGATCAGCGGAGTGCCGAGAGAAACAGTAAAGTTGCCGTCGCTGCCGGTTTTCCCTGTGCCGATAACGTTGCCGTTTGCATCTTTCAGCGTGATTGTGCTGCCGGGTTCAGCGGTACCGGTGACGGTTTTCCCGTCCGACGAGAACGTCAGGTTCGAAGGTGCATTCGGCGGCGTTGTATCCGGGGTAGAAGGTTCACCTGGCGTGCCGGGATCAGGATCAGGATTAGGATTAGGATTAGGGTTACCGTTATTGTCATCGTCACCCCCCCCGCCACCACCGCCGGAGCTTGCCGCCGCCGCGATGCCGCCTGCGGCAACAATACCGCCCAGCGCCCATGGCCAGATGGCCGCGCCACCGGTATCACTTCCGGATGCCGCTAGCAGCACGTCTGTCGACGCGATAGATTCATACGTGGCGGCCCCGGCAGGATCTTCTATCCACCATAACGCACCGTCGCTGTCCTGGAGTACCAGCTGGCTTACGCCCTGCGCGTCCGTGACGTAGAAATTTTTAAGGGTTATTACTTCCCCTGAGTGCAGTGTCACCACCAGATCGTTACCACTTCGCGCGAAATGGGAGACATCAGCTCGCTCTACATGAAGCTCAACGATAGAGGAATGGCTCAGCGTAACCTGTGTGCCTTCCGTCGTAGTTTCCACGCCAGTAAGTTTTGATATAACAGAGATTTGGCTCATTTCGTTATGACTCCAGCAGAGTTACCGTGAACGGCGAGCAAGACGAGCCATCTCTGTAGAAGGTAAAGGGCGCCCCCGGCGGAGTGACTGTTAATTAAACAGTCCTCACCGTCTTTTTTAGAGCGAACGATGCCCGCCAGAATTCAGAGTGGCAACATCAGAGCGAATCTAATTACATATGAAAGAAATACGTTTTATTTGTGTTTTGCGTCTTTTAAAACCCTGTAATTAATAGAGGAATTCGTTTTGAGGAGATAAAAATGACATAGCCAGAAAACTCTGAATGTGCAAATTAAGCTTGCGTAAATAAAGGGGTAAACAATGAAGAGGGCATTAATGTATTGATGGTGTTTATTGATGTTTTTTTCTATCGTTATGTTTTTAATGTCTTTTTATTTTCCGTGTGTTGTGACTTAGTCATCCTGAAGATGCAGTGTAATTATTGGTGGGAGATGTTTTAAATATAATTTAAATTGTGATTATTTAATCGTGCTTAATGTGTGTTTAAGTTAGGGTAACGTTTTTGATATAAGATATATTATATCACCGGTGTAATAAAATATATTCTTGTAGGGGGTTAAAACTCTGCTAGCGGTTGCAGGATAATAATAATGGGAAGATAGATATAAAATAACCTGATTTATTTTCAATGTGATTACGTCGCAGGCATGATTTTCTGGACGGTAAAAAATCGCGGAAGAATGAATAAAAACCGCCGGTCGGGCGTTTACTGACGTCACTCCCTTCTAACCCAGGAGCTTTATATGAACACGACCTCGTTTCGCCTGATCCCGGTGCTGATTTTTTCCCTGCTGTCTCCGCTTGCGCTGGCAATGGGCGATAATAGTACCGAGAGCAAAACGCCCGACTGTCCTTCCGGGCAGGTGTATGACAGCGGCACCCAGAAATGCGTGCCGGACAAGAGCAGCAGCCTCAGCGATCAGGACAAAACCAACTATGCGTACCATCTCGCGAAGAAAGGGGAGTACCAGGCGGCGCTGAATCTGCTTGATTCACTGAAAAATAGCAATACGGCTGAAGCGTGGAACTATCGCGGGTTCGCCACGCGCAAACTTGGCCGTACGGACGAAGGCATTGGTTACTACCAGCGCGCGCTGGCTATCGCACCGGATTATGCCAAAGCCCGGGAGTATCTCGGTGAAGCGTGGATGGTAAAAGGACGACCCGATCTCGCGAAAGAACAACTGAAGGTGATTGCCGGTATTTGTGGCCAGTCCTGCGAGGAGTATCGCGACCTGCAGGCCGCCATCAACGGACATCCGGAATCCTGATTTTCTCGTGGAGGGAAAACTCATCGCAACCAGTGAGGTTCGTCAACAGTTAGCCGCACACCTGTCGCGTCTCTGGCGCTATGGACTGGTGTTGTCGCGCAACAGGGATATCGCCGAAGAGCTGGTTCAGTCCACCTGCGTGCGTGCGCTTGAAAAAAGCAGCCAGTATACGCCGGGCACACGCATCGACAGGTGGCTGTTCGCGATCCTGCACTCCATCTGGATCTCTGAACTTCGGGCGCGATACGTGCGTCAGGGGCAGGGATTTGTGGCCAGCGACGAACTCCTCGCGCCGGATACCCGCGAACAGGATGAGACGCGCCTGCATTATCTGAAGGTGATGCAGCGCGTTAACGCCTTGCCCGAAGCCCAGCGTAACGCGGTATTTTTGGTTTATGTCGAAGGCTTTACCTACCAGGAGGCGGCGGACACGCTGGCAGTGCCGATCGGTACCGTGATGAGCCGGCTGGCCACGGCACGGGCTCGGCTTGCCAGGTCCGTCGACGCACTGCCTCCGGTAAAGGAGAAACGTTCTTGAACGCGCACCGTTTTGCACCGCCCTATAACGACGACGCTATCGTGGCATGGATAGATGGCGAGATGTGCCGCGCCGACGCACAGCAATTTGAAGAGCATTTAAACAGTGACGAACGCCTCTCCGGGCGAACCGCCGAACTGATGAAAAGCAGCCAGGATTACGCCGGGGCGTTTGCCTCCCTGCTGGATGATGCGCCTCTTGGGACGATGCAGGCGCGTCTGACGGCGCTTCCTGACCCACGGCCCTCCACGCCGGTTGGCGTCAGCAGGCGGGCGCTGATTGCCGCGTCGGTCAGCTTTTTGATGGTCGGCTCCGGGCTGGGCTACCTGTTGCGGCCCGCTTCCGCGCCAGCGGATGAGAACGCCCATATTCGCGACCTCGAAGCGCAATATATGTCCCTGTACAGCGTCGAGACGCTGCTGGATATGGACAGCGCAGCGCCGGTCCTGCAGCGCGGGCTCGAACGGGCGGCGCAGGATATCGGCATGAAGCTAACTATGTCGCAGCTTATTCTGCGAGGGGCAGAGCTTAAAATGGTGCGCATGCTGCGCTATGAAACGACCTCAATCGCGCAGATTGCCTGGCTCAACGCCGACTACGGCCCAATGGCGCTCTGTATCTCGCCTGTCGATGAGAAGGCGACGGCCTCGCTCCGCCAGGAGCAGCGGCACAGCATGAACCTGGCGTGGTGGCAGGATGCGGGCTATCAGTTTGTCCTTATTGGCCGCAATCCGCCGTCTCACCTGCGGGCAAACGCGGAGCAGCTACAGCGCCTCATCTCAGGATGACGGCACATCGTTCGTCTTGATTGCAATGGCAATGGCTATACGATCGTCCACGACCAGCGCAAACTTATCCATTCCATAGGATGCGCGCGAGATCGCCGTGGTGGCATCAAGCCGGGGGGCCTGCGCATGCGGGTCTTTCAACACGGCCTCCAGGATCACCGGCCGGGCAATGTTTCGTACGATCAGCGTGCCGAATACCCTGAACCGCCCGGCGCTCTGAGCGACCACGCGTGAGCTAATGAACTCGATGGTCGGGTAGCGCTCGGATTCAAAAAACATGTCGCTTTTCAGCTGCCAGGTGAGCAATTTGTTAGAAGCCACCAGAGTTGATACGGGAATGGTGACGTGAATATGGTCGTCGACGTCGTTATCCGGGTTGAGCGTCACGGCACCCGTCACGCCGCTGAACGTCGCCCAGGAGAGAATGCCGCCGAAGGCATGCCACGATAGCCGAATAGCGGTGTTATCGCTGTCGATAAGATAGCTTTTTGGGGCGGCGTACAGGGAAGGACATAACAGAAGGGCGGTCAGAATGGCAAAAAGGCGATACATAGTGGTTTCTCCGATAAACGCGCACTGCGTAAACGCCTGAGGGACTAATTGTATTCGAAGAAATAAAAAAGGCCGCAAGCGCGGCCTTTTCGTGAGCGTAAAGGTTACTCAGTGACTTTCTTTTCCAGCTCGCTGGCACCTTCTTTGGTTTTGTTCCAGCCTTTCTCAGCGCCTTCTTTGGTGGCATCCCACCCTTTCTCGGTGCCTTCTTTGGTTTTATGCCAGGCTTTCTGGGAATCTTCGCTGACCTTGCTGCCCAGGCTCTCGCTTTTACCTTCCGCAGCATGCTGCTGTTTCAGCTTCAGCTCTTCACCTTTGTTCTGCTCTTCGTGCAGTTTTTGCTTCGCCTCATTGGCGTTTGCGTTCGCTGCCGCGACGGTATCATCAGTTGCATGTGTGGTCGCAGCAAATACTGGGGAAGCCAGCAGAACGGCAGATAATGCGATAATTGTTTTTTTCATAATATCCTCATTTAACGTTTTCGGTTATGAGCGTGATTCAGCCTGGCACAGGCGAAGCGGGATGGCTTTAGGAAAAAACTGTAATGAGATCAATGCATCCTGACGCGGGGTATTTTGCCTAAGGATTATCCAAAGGATAAGACGCCTATTTCTGCGAGGGCGGCGAGGGTCAGGAGAATGAAAAGTATGACGGTTATGGGTCTGTACATGGTGGGGTTCCTTCCGGGCTGAGTTGCTAATCCGTAGCGCTGGGTGGTGTAGGTTATTTTCCACAGGAGATAGGGGAGAGTGTTGATGCTTGTCAATGCCAGAGGAGTACAACATAAACTTGAGGATTCAATCTATACAGCAGTGAAGACAATAAACAGGTACAAAAAAGCCCGCAGGGCTTGCGCCGTGCGGGCTTTCAGGACTTCATCGGATGACTCTGGTAATCACCGATGGAGAATTTTGGTGGGCTGGCGGAGTCTGAATAATATTCTCAACTTCATGTTTTTATTGTTTATTTTTCAATTCAACTTTCATTGATATACCTAAACGTATACCAATGGTGATTTGTAGCTATGTTTCCTGTGATTAAGCGAACTTGTTTTTGAATAGATCACATCAAGAAAAAAACTTTTTTTACAGAAAACTGTTCACACTGTTCACTCTGCATTAATTGCAATATATTTCAATAATATAGGTAGTGAATAGTCCGTGAACAGTGAACACTTTACTGTTCACTTTCCGGGATTACAGGTAAAAAAAGACCGGCTGATGCCGGTCAGGGTAGGTTATATCGCTGAGGTTTCGTCGCACCGGGGCAACCAGTCGGCGTTGCTTTCGTCCCTGAGCGTGAGATTGGTCTGCATCCCCTGATTCGTTCGCCGTTTGCCGTAATTCAGCCCGTACTCTTTCAGCATCGATGACAGCCCTTTGCCGAACATGGTCAGGCTGAGCGTGTTCTTGTAGCCGTGCGCCTCCATGTAAACCAGATACGCGTGATAGAGGTACAGACGCGGCTGACGCGGGACAATATTCGCATTCCCCATATACATCCCGTCAGGCTCGGGCAGCGCCTCCAGATAGCCGCAAAAATCAAACGTCGGATCGGCATCGCGCTTGATGCTGAGTGCCTCGTCTGAGTTCTGCTGAGACTGGAGCAACGTGCGAGCGGTCATCGGGTCGCTGAACTGCTGCATGAGCTGGCGAACAATCACAGCCAGTTCACGTGCGATTTTGTCCTTAAGCTGCGGGTCGCGCTCCTCCGGGGCGATTTGCTCCGGGAAGTGGATGATGACACGGCGACGGGACACACCGCCGCTGCGGTCAGTGAAGCGCATCGGGTTATTATTCACGGCCAGAATCACCGCCGGGATATAGGCCGAATAGGCGTCGCGGTATTTCGGGTCAACCGATACGGCATCGCCGCCGGTGATGGCCTTGAGTCCTGCGCCGTCACCGCTCCATTTCTCCTGGTCAGGCAGGCGTATCAGCGAGAAACCAATCAGCGCGGCGCGCTCACGAGGTGACTCCAGCGTCTCGATGGTCGCTGACGTGGCGTTGTCCTCCCCGGCGAGCAGGGTCGCAATTTCGGCCAGAATACTTTTCCCGCTCCCGCCGGGACCGGTGACTTCGAGAAAGAGCTGCCAGTCGTAGCGGTTCGCCAGCACCATAAACAGCGCGGCAAGTATCACATCACGTTTATCAACGTTTCCGCTGGCCGCACGGTCGAGCCAGCGCCAGAAATTCGGCGCGTGTGTTTCCAGCGTTTCGCCCTCCACCGGCGGGGTAAAGTCCACGTCGCACAGGGTGCGCAGCCAGTGCGATTTGCTGTGTGGACTGAATACGCCGGTGAGGGTATCGAGTACACCGTTGCGAAAACCAATCAGACGACGCGCCGGGGCGGCCTGCTGGGGAATAATGAGTTTCAGGGTATCGACCACGGAGGCAATTCTCCCCGACGAGAACGGGGCGCGCAGTCGCTGGAACAGCCCGGCCACGTCGCGCGCAAAGTCCGACGGCGGGATAATTTTCCATGTCCCGGCTTCATACCGGGACAGGAGCTGGCCGTTCGCATCCACGGCCAGCGCTTCGCCGTAATGCTCATGCACCCGCATCGCCTTTTCACTGGTGCTCATGGCGGTAAACTCCGCCTCACTCATGGTAGTGAAAGGGCTGTCAGCCGGTGGCCGGATGACGTCATAAATCGCCTTACGTGTGGCCTCCTCACCATTCTGCATAAACGCATCATTCCAGTCACCGAACACCGGCGGGAGAGCGACCAGACCCTCGCAGGCTTCTGCGGCCGCTGTCGCTCTGGTCTGGCCGTTTCCGCTGAGGTCGCGGTCGGCGGCGAGGATAATCTGACAGGCCGGGTGCCTCTGTCGGGCAAGGCTTGCCAGAGAAAGAAGGTTCACGGACGAGAGCGCCACCATAACGGTTTCACCGGTCAGGTGATGCACGGTGAGTGCGGTCGCATAGCCCTCCGCTATCCAGAGCCGTTTTCCCGCCTCTTTTTTCCCTTCGATAAGGTGATACGTTCCTTTTACCGCTCCGCCTTTCAGGGTGCGTTTGAGGCCGTCAGCATTAATGAGCTGAACGTTAACCAGTGCGCCGGTCTCGTCCTGCAGCGGCACGATTAAATCACCGGCGCGGTACGTCACGCCGCCGGTTTTGTGCGTGGCCGTGAACATGAGAGATTCACGGCCGGGAAATCCCTTGCGGGTCAGATAGGCGCTGCCGGTGGCCGGGCGGGTTTTCTCCAGAAGCTTTGCGGCAAGCGTGGCAGCGGCTTTGCGGCTGGCGTCAGTTTCAGCCTCAGCGGCGGCAATAATATCCTCAGCAACCGGCGGCAGGCTGCCGGTCAGGGCGTTCACCTTCCCGGCGGCCTCGGAGGGCGACACGCCGAACACCTTTTCGACCAGCTTAAGCCCGTCACCTGCGCCGCACTGGTTACAAAACCACGTCCCGCGCCCCTCTTTATCGTCAAAACGAAAGCGGTCAGATCCGCCGCACACCGGACACGCCTGATGCCGGTTTTTGATGACCGGTACGCCCAGCGCCGGGAGAATGCGCGGCCAGTGGCCGCACGCCTGTTTTATGGTTTCGGTTACGTTCATTTTCATCGCTATTTTCTCCCTCAGTGCACAACCGGCGTATCGATATGACGGGCGCAAAGTTCATCCATTACGGCAAGCCCGAGAAAGGACAGCGACGGCGCGGCTTTCAGTGGCCCGGCTTCCATTAAATCTTCCAGCAGCGCACAGGCAATCTGACGGCCTTTTTCCTCGCCATGTTGGCGCAGATAAAAGCCCTCCAGCTCGGCGGCCATGGCATTTTCCAGCTCATCGAGGGTGAGCTGCGGATAGCGGTGCTGACGGGCGCACAAATTCAGCCAGGCACAGGCGACCGCACGACGATACAGCGCGGCGCGAAGAACGGGCGTGAGCGGCTGTTTCATACGGCAGCCTCCCCGGTCAGCCAGCGCTGACCGCAGCGGTCGACAACGCCGCCGAGCTGTGACGTCATGAGGTAAATGACCGAGGCGAGCTGAGACTGGTGCGCCAGGTCACGATACAGGGTTGTACTCTCCTTCTCCTGCATCATATCGCCGACGAACTGGCCGACATTGCGAAGGTGTTCCAGACATTCGAGGTCATTCTGACTGAACGCTGCAAGGCGCTGATTTTGTATTAAGGCCGGGTTATTAACAGGCATGATTCCGTCTCCTGAGCACGTGCGTATCCCTGCGCAGATACGCACATTTTATTTTCGGGTGTCGTTTTTTAATTACAGATAATGGCGGTAGCTGTTATCCGGTTTAATTTCCGTTTCCGTTGCGACATTATTCCGCCATTTTCGCGCAACCGGCGCGGGACGTCTGACCGGGGTAATATCGCCTCGATAAATATCGAGATTTCGCGCCCGGTATTGCTGTAATTCCGGGGCAGCGGCGATTTCACGTAAGACAGCGTGACGGTTTTCAGGGCTGCGCTTAAATACGTCCGGCTTCTCACAGGTAAAGTCCTGCAAAAAACGACGGAGCGGAATTTCTGCCATGCTGCCACCGGCAATAATACGAATAAGGATGGTGTAGGTGCGCTGGTACGGGTTCCAGACCAGCCCCGGGCAGCGGTACGGCATATCCCACGGAATACCGTCGGCCAGCACGCCCGACACCATCACATCAGGAAAACCTGAACAACGGTATGTTTCACCCGGCTGAGGGAAATCAAACATGGTGCTCGCCTCCGCTTACCGTGGCCGGTGCAACGAAATCCCGACACAGGCCTTTGGCCTTGAGTTCTTCCAGCACATGACTGATATCTTCGTGCACGTAACTCAGGATTTGAGGGGTATAAAGCTGGCTAAGTCCGTTTATTTCATGACGCCGTAAATCGCTGCCAAAGTAATGCAGGGTTTCACAGGCGCGATTGAGTTTATGAAACGATTCGAGGCTCAGGTGTTCACTGATGGTATTGAAGTCATCACGACAGGCTGAGACGGTCTGAGCGCTCTTATGCATGGCATCCCCCCGCAACAGGCAGACGGGCGGCAAGGGAAAGCACGTAGTCACGAACGAGAGAGAGACGTGCGGTCTGTTCATCACCGGCAACGGTGCGGAGCATACAGATACGGGGCTTGCGGTCTGCGCGGCGAACGGCCGCAAACACAAAGATAAATTTGGGGTGTGACGGGGTGAGGATCGTAGCCATAGCGGCAATCTCCTTGAAGTAGTCTGAAAAACTACCACCGGAGTTCCTACACTCATGGGTGGTAGCCCGGACGGGGGTAGGAATACCGGCCTTCAAGGAAACCGGCCAGCCCGAAGGCTGCCCCGCCCGGACCACCATTATCTGACTAAAACGGGGGGATAAAAACCACCGTTTGAAAATAAGGTGTGCCTGAGCAACGACATAAAAAAAGACGCATGGCGCGTCTGGTGTCGCCTTGAAGTAACACGGGTTCCTACGCCCGGCTGCCGATTTTGCGACAGCAGCAAAACTGTACCAGGAAACACACAACAGATGCAAGCCAGAAAAAGGGGTTATTTGAAAGCGGCTCTGATTCATGCGTCACATTTCCGGTTGCGGTGAGCAATGCGTTCCGCCATCCATGCGGTGACTTCGGACTGAAGCCAGGCGACGTTTTTCCCGCCGAGGGAGACCTGCGCCGGGAAAGAGTTACGGGCGATTAAATCGTAAAGGGTGGAGCGGGACAGGCCGCATTGATGGATCACTTCAGGGAGGCGTAAAAAACGCTCCTGAGGTTGTGCTGAAACTGGCGTTAAATGCGCGCCAGAGCGGGAAGTTGGTACTGATAAAGCCGTGTGCATAACGCTACCTCATTAATATCCGCAGAGATCCGAACTTATCCGTCCGAAATCGGGTAGCTCTCTATTTTGTGAATATTTTCTCTCGATGCAACAGGGGATGATTTTGTTTCGACGGAATTCGAATGATTAATATTTAAGCATTACTACTTAAATTGGCGCTAGAAGGCTCTGAAAGCAGTTGGAAATTATTAAAGTGAAATACAAATCGTTTTTATCTGTTTAACTCAATAAATTAATAGCCAGAAAATCTTGAAATTTACAATTGATTGGTTCTTTGCCGTGAACAGTAGTGAACACTCGGTGAACACTTCACTCTCAACTGTTCACCTCTTAACTTACTGTATTAACTATATTTTTATTTACAGTGAACAGTAGTGAATAGTTATAGTTAAAAAAACAAACAGAGAGAGGGTTTTACCTTCGACCTTTCTCTGGCCAGCCGGGTTTTAAAGTCCTGTTTGTGCCATGTCTGCTACAACGGCAATGAATCGAGTTGTTGTGCGGGGCGATGCAGAATCTCCTCAGCTTGACATCACTGAGGAGTAACAACATGACCACCACGACTATTCCTGACTATCTGACTCCGGCATTCCGGCAACTGGACGCGGCCAGAGCTGAGCATCTTGAAAACGCCCGCATGATGGATGACACCGCCACCGCGATTGCCCGTACCGCACAGCAAAAAACAGAACTTGAGCAGGAAAGCGGTAGTGACGCGAGTGAATGGCGCACGGCATTTCGTGCCGGTGGTGCGGTACTGACGGATGAGCTGAAAAAACAGCATCTGGCGCGTGTGGCTTCCCGTGAACTGGCACAGGAGTGTGACCAGCTCGCTGAGGTGCTGACTTTTGAGTGCGACCGGCTGAAAGGTAACTGTGACAGCACGGCCAGAGCATACCGTCAGGCACATCACAATGTGCTCAGCCAGTATGCGGGAAAAGAGCTGGATAACGCGTTACGCGATACGTGCGGGGCACTTGTCCGGGCGATGAAACTCAAAATGCTGGCACTGGGGAATCCTCTTGCGAACACCGTCGGGATTCAGGGCTATGTCGAGCCGGATAAAGCGATTATGCAGGAGGTGCAGACGTGGCTTAAGCAAGCGGTGAAAGACTGCCATATCCGTCTGGCTGATGAGCCGGTGCTGTTTAAAGCCGGGCTGTCGGCCGAGACGCTGCCACATATGAATTACGGCGTCGCAGTAACCGCCGGTCAGCGTAAGAGCTACTTTGACAAGCTGAGTGTGCGAAAGGCTGACCTTGAAGCGCGGGGATTGCTGTCATGATGCACTGCCCGTTCTGTAAGTGCCCGGCACATACCCGTACCAGCCGCTATCTGTCTGAAACCGTCAAACATGCCTATTACCAGTGCACCAACATTCTCTGTTCGGCCACATTCCGGACGATGGAGTCGCTCGACTCGGTTATCAGGCCGCCTTCAGAGACGGAATTAAAGGATGACGAATTTATCTCGGCTCATGCCGGGAAAGCGAAGAAACAAAGTCTGTAACGTCGACGGAGACACCCGATGACAATATTAACGCTGGAGCAGGCTTTTGGCGTCTGTCAGAACAACAAAACCAGCTGGCTGACCCGCAAAAAGGAGCTGGCTGACGCTGAACAGGAATACGGAGAGCTGTTAGCCGCCGGTGAGACTAACAACTCCCGCAGCCTGCAAAAGCTGCGCGATATTATCGACGTAAAAAAATGGGAAATTAATCAGGCTGCCGGTCGCTATATTCGTTCGCATGAGGACGTGCAGCGCATCAGCATCCGTAACCGCCTGAATGATTTTATGCAGACGCACGGCGCGGAGCTGACCGCCGCTCTTGCACCTGAACTGATGGGCTATAACAACCAGCATCCCGCTGTAAAACACTGCGTGATGCAGCATTCAGTCGATTATCTGCGTGAAGCGCTGTCGGTGTGGCTGGCCGCTGGTGAAAAAATAAATTATTCCGCACAGGATAATGACATTTTAACAGCCATCGGATTCAGGCCTGACGCGGCTTCGCGGGATGATAATCGTGAAAAATTCACACCTGCACAAAACCAGAATTACGTCCGAAAACGCGCTGAACTGGCTGCGCAGTAACCGGTCAAAAAAAAACGTAAATCCCGCCCTTTTTCCCGAATTAAGCCATGCATCCATAAGGTGCATGGTTTTGCATACGTTTTTACGTCCCTGCCACCCGCGCTAGCGCCAGCTCTGGCGCGGCCTGAGGCCACTCATGCACCTGCATTAAAAACGCCCCATTAAGCGGGCAGGCGGGGCGGGGAGAGCATTGCGCGCTGCTCTTGGATGTTGTTTTTTTAATTTTTACGAATCTGGTAGTGGAATCAATGAGCATTATCCGTGGGGTAAATAATATTCCCATTTTGAATAATGATTTATATTTTTATTTCCTTTGGCTATTAGATGGTGTGCGTTAAGACATAGTTTTTCCTAAGCCTTTCATGTATATATGATTCTTTCACGAAATAAGGGAACAAAGATAAAAATGGCAAGGGCAAAAAAATTAACTTACGGGGCTGTGAATATAACCATGCACCCCCACTCGCCAGAAAAGTATGTCGAGTTATTCAGGATGGCAAGAAAAAATGCGAGCAATGTTAATTTAAGAGGAGACTCATTCGCAACTTTATCATATTTTTACCCTTATAAGAAAGGTCAGGTAATTAGTGAACCTTTTGAGGGGGAAATTCTAAAGTATACAGATATTGACGTTAATGGCGATTGGTTCGATATCGTAAAGAAAGATATAGCTTCAGATGAGGAAAAGGAAAGAATAAATATACCTGATAATTTAAAACCAAATGTAGCTAGATTCTCATTTGTTTTTCTACCCGCAAGTCATCTTTTAGTTTACGAAATGCAGGACAAGAGCCGGCATCTTACATCAAGACAAATAGAAAGCTTTCTGAATGGGATATTTTCTCATGAGAGAATTATAGAGAAATTTGGAAAGGTTAATGTTACAATATTGACTGAGCCAGATAGTGTAGAACGTATGCTTTCTTTAAAAGGTATTACGTGTATAAATATGGTCACTCGACGTCCTAATCCGGATGATCTCGCTTCTGCAGAAAGTGTTATGCAAAAGCGCTTCAAGCGTATTGGGGTTATTGAAGAGGATAAAACATATAAGTCTGAGCGAGGTCAGGAAATTAAACCTGATGGTGAGTTAAAACAGGATGCTCTTATTGCTTCGAGAAATGGTGAAGTTAGTATACGCAGGATTAATGAGGCGGGATTAGTAGAGGTTCATGCCTCAAGTGACGTACCACTTCAAAGGGTTGAACCATATGATTCTGACGTAACATCGGTTTCTGAGCTATTGTTATTAAGGGCAAAATCATTAGCAGATGAATTTAAGAGGCTTCTGAGAAAGTAATGAGTGAAGAAAAAGAATCAACCTGTGCATTGGCTAGATACTGGAAAATCTATGGTGGCGCTGGGGCTGTGTTTAAAAGTCGCTATTTTTGGTGTGCTTTTTTAATGACAGTGATTCTTTATCCATCTTGGTCTCATCAGGGGTGGTGGAATGATATCCTGTCATTGATGCCGAACCTTCTGGGCTTTTCATTAGGTGGTTTTGCTATGTGGATAGCTATTGGTGATGAGGCCTTTAAAAAAATAATAACTGGTGATGAAAAAAGTGAAAGTGGAGAAGTAGAATATTCTCCTTATATGTCAGTCAATGCAACTTTTGTCCATTTTATATTGTTGCAATTACTAACTATTATTACGGCCTTGGTTACCAAGGCCTATAGTAGTATTCTCATAAATAATGCTTTTATGTATTATTATTTAGGTGTTTTCTATAAGTATGCTTTATTAACATTTAGTTTTTTTGCTTACTTTATATTTGTTTACTCAGTGTTCTCTGCATTAGCAGCTGTTCTTGCTATATTCCGTGTTTCTAGTTGGTATAATACCTTTATGACTTTTCAAAATAAACAGGATGCTGATAATTCGAAAGATAATGCAGGAAAATAAAAGCTCATAAGAATGAGCTTTTATTTTTTTCAGTTTTTATTATAAACTTTTTCACCCCACCATTCCATCATACCTATTCTTTGCTTTAAATAGATAGAGCGGTTATATGCTCTTCTTACCTCATTTTTATCTGTATGAGCTAATGCCGCTTCTATCACATCTGCATTAAATCCCGCTTCATTCAATGTAGTACTTGCAATAGATCGTAAACCGTGTGCAACTAATTTTCCTCCATATCCTATACGCTTCAAAGCTGCATTAGCTGTTTGGCTATTCATGGATTGTTTTGGATCATTCCTACTGGGAAAAACATGTTCACGGTGAGCGCTGATTGGCTTCATCACTTCGAGAATCTCTAATGCCTGAGTTGAGAGAGGAACTATGTGCTCACGTTTCGCCTTCATCCGTTCGGCTGGAATTGTCCAAAGCTTTGCATCGAGATCGATTTCTGCCCAACGAGCACCGGAGGCCTCAGAAGGGCGCACAAGCGTCAGGAGTTGCCATTCAATTAAACAGCGAGTCGAAACAGAGAGATTTGACATCACCAAAGAACGCATGAGTTTTGGTAACTCTTCTGGCCGAAGCGTCGGCATGTTTTGTTTTTTGGGCTTCTCAAAGGCCATCCCAACACCTGATGCTGGATTAGCATCAATAAGACCAGTGTTTACGGCATAAATCATTATCTCGTTAATGCGCTGAACCAGTCGACGTACAGTCTCAAGCGCCCCACGAGCTTTGATTGGCTCAAGAGCTTCAACCAGTGTCCGGGCTTTGATTTGCTGAACGGGGATCTCACCGATGGCAGGGAATACATCTTTCTCCAGTGAGCGCCAAATGTCTTTTGCGTAATCAGGGGTAACGCTTTTGCTTTTGAGCTGGAACCAGTTAGCGGCGACCGTTGAAAAAATACTGTCCAGTGCTATTTGCTGCTGTTCCTCTGCAACTTCAGTTTGAATTTGCGGGTCGATTCCGTTGGCTAATAAGGCAAGGTAATCCGCTCTTAATCCTCGGGCATCAGCAAGCGATAGGGCGGGGAAGGCACCGAGCCCCATCATTGTCCGCTGCTTTGTTACCGGACGTTGATAGCGAAAGCGCCAGAGCTTTTTGCCACTAGTTTTCACTATCAGGAAAAGCCCGTCGCCATCGTGCAGCGTTAGATCCTTCTCTAACGCCTTAGCGCGCAGAACTTCGGTGTTGGTAAGGGGGCGTGTTGTCCGTGCCACTGTGGCCGCTCCTTCATGAATTGGTATACGTTTTTAGGTATACATCCTACCGTATACCTAAACGTATACCAATAATCACCGGATTTAGCCGGATGTTCTCGGACAACGTCAGACACAAAAAAGCCCGCAGGGCTTCTGCCATGCGGGCTTTCTGTACTTCACCGGACGTATCCGGATCATCATTTGGTGGAGCTGGCGGGAGTTGAACCCGCGTCCGAAATTTCTACATCCTCGGTACTACATGCTTAGTTTGTCTTTACATTCGCACGCCAGCTGCGGACAGACACGCCACTAACGAACTAGCCTGATTAGTTTTAACGCTTCAACCCCAGGCAGGGCTTCCACGCGATCTCTTTTGGGTTTGACCTCTCTTTGATCCCCGTCTTAAGAGCGGAAGCTAGGGAGAGAGGGCTCAGAGCAGGTTATTAAGCTGCTAAAGCGTAGTTTTCGTCGTTTGCGACTATTTTTTTGCGGCTTTTAACGAGGCAAACCGCCCCTCGGCATGCACCTTGGGTTTCGCAAATCCCGTCGAATCCAGAATCAGCCCCAATAGTGTTGAACTGAGTATACCAGATTTCACTTCCTGGATACCAGCCCGGAACGCTAACTTATTGAATAGTACAATAAGTGTGCAGAATCAACGTCCTGCGTTTTTCATGATGCGCGCTTTATCAAGCTGCCACTCGCGCTCTTTCAGGTCAGTACGTTTGTCGTGCTGCTTTTTACCCTTCGCCACGCCAACCTTCACCTTGCACCAGGCGTTTTTCCAGTACAGCGACAGGGCGACCACGGTGAAACCTTCGCGGTTGATGCGTCCGTAAAGAGATTCCAGCTCACGCTTATTTAGCAGCAGCTTACGGGTGCGCGTTGGGTCACACACGTAGTGTGACGAGGCGACGGTCAGCGGCGTAAAGTTCGCGCCGAACAGGAAAGCTTCGCCATCTTTCAGGATCACGTAGCTGTCGCCGATATTGGCTTTCCCGGCGCGCAGCGATTTTACTTCCCAGCCCTGTAACGCAAGGCCAGCTTCGAATTCTTCTTCAATGAAATACTCGTGGCGCGCACGCTTGTTGAGCGCAATGGTCGCCGAGCCTGGTTTATGTGCTTTTTTCTTCGTCATAAGTGTCGTAAAGCCGTCGGTAATCTGATTTCAAAAAGTCACCTCATTGCGTCCTGTGAGGTCTAACGCGCTATCTTAGCACGAGATGAGGCTTAGCGTTTTTTTAACAGGTGATAAATGTTATTATTTGTCCGTTGTGTGACCATGGAAAATGCTATGCCTCAGATTAGCCGTACTGCGCTTGTGCCTTACAGCGCGGAACAGATGTATCAGTTAGTGAACGATGTTCAGTCTTATCCAGAATTTATTCCGGGGTGTACCGGAAGCCGCGTTCTGGAGTCTGGCCCGACGCAGATGACCGCGGCGGTGGATGTCTCCAAAGCGGGGATCAGCAAGACGTTCACCACCCGCAATACGCTGACCAGCAATCAGAGTATTTTGATGCATCTGGTCGATGGTCCGTTTAAAACGCTGATGGGGGGCTGGAAGTTTACCCCACTGAGCGCGGACGCCTGCCGTATTGAGTTCCATCTGGACTTTGAATTTACCAATAAGCTGATTGAGCTGGCGTTTGGCCGCATCTTTAAAGAGCTGGCCTCGAATATGGTTCAGGCGTTCACGACCCGCGCCAAAGAGGTTTACAGTGTCGCATAAGATTGCTGTGGAAGTGGTGTACGCGCTGCCAGAGAAACAGTATTTGCAGCGCGTGATGCTGGACGAGGGCGCGACCGTAGAAGCGGCTATCCGCGCGTCCGGCATCCTCGAGCTTCGCAGTGATATCGACCTGGCGAAAAATAAGGTCGGTATTTACAGCCGTCCGGTGAAGCTGGGTGACGTGCTGAAAGAGGGCGATCGGGTGGAGATTTATCGTCCGCTGATTGCCGACCCGAAAGAGCTGCGTCGCCAGCGTGCCGAGAAGGCGAGTAAGTAGCGCTTTCTCCCCCGGTGGCGCTGCGCTTACCGGGGCTACGACTCTGCGTAAGAATTCAGAAACAAAAAAGGTGCTCATTGAGCACCTTTTTGCATTTCTGACGCCTGATTATTTGGTCAGGGCAGGTTTGTTGTCTATGTTGGTCAACACACCGGCGCTGCTGAAAGTCAGCGTCAGGGTCTGCTGGGTCACATCTTCATGGCCTGGCTGCTGACGGAATACATAGAACCAGGTGTTAGTGCCGAACGGATCGGACATCATCGGGGTTCCCAGTGCATAAGCGACCTGCTGTTGTGTCATCCCCACACGGATTTTGGACACATCGTTAGGGGTAAGGTAGTTCCCCTGGTTGATGTCAGGACGGTAAACCACTTTCTCCAGAGTGGAACAGCCTGCGGTCAACATCAGAAGAACCGCTGCGGCAGCGGTCAGCATTTTACAACGCATAGTGATTTGATTCCTTTTCGGGCCCGAGCAGAACGCGGCTCATATGTAATATGCCGATGATAATAGACCTTGCCCCACTTTGAAACCGGTCTGGCGGCGTTTTTGTTGTTCTCTATGACCCTGAGATCCCGAAAAAGTTTATGCCGCCAGCAGTTCTTTCGCGTTCGCGAGCGTATTACGCGTGACTTCACTGCCGCCGAGCAGGCGTGCCAGCTCCTGCAGACGTGCACGTTTATCGAGCGGCATCATGTGCGTTTCCGTCATTTCGCCATCGGTTTCTTTGCTGACAATAAAGTGATGATGACCACAGCCCGCAACCTGCGGCAGGTGAGTGACGCACATCACCTGCGTTGATTCGCCTAACTGACGCAGCAGTTTGCCGACAACCGCCGCCGTTGGACCGCTGATCCCGACATCCACCTCATCGAAAATCAGCGCCGGGGTTTCCATTTTACGCGCGGTAATAACCTGAATCGCCAGCGCAATACGCGACAGCTCGCCGCCGGAGGCGACTTTGGAGATAGCCTGTAGTGGTTGGCCCGGGTTGGTGGTGACACGGAACTCAATGCGATCCGCACCTTCCGCCGTCAGGTGATGCTCTTCAAAGCGAACATCAATGGTGAATACACCGTGCGGCATTGCCAGCGTATGCATGCTGTCGGTGATGTGCTGGCTGAGTTCCTGAGCGTAATGCTGACGGATTTCATGCAGCTTTTGCGCTGTGGCCAGCGCCTGTTCATGATGCAGGTTCACCGCCAGAGAAAGGGTTTCCTGCGAGTCAGCCTGATCGTCAAGCTGCTGCTGCTCTTCCAGCAGAGCCTGATAGTAGCCCGGCAGCTCTTCCGGCGTAACATGGTGCTTACGCGCCAGGGCGATCTGACGGGAGATGCGCTGTTCCAGTTCAAACAGACGGTTCGGGTCGAGATCCAGACGCTCACAGTAGTGGCGCAGTTCGTCACTGGCTTCTGAGATTTGAATCGCGGCCTCTTCCAGCATATCCAGTACGCCAGAGAGTTTGCTGTCCATGCCTGCCAGCTCGGTGATCAGCTGACGAACGCTATAGAGCTGGCTCTGCAGGTTCGCGTCTTCGCCATCAGCGAGCATATTGAGCGCATTCTGGCTGGTTGAGAGCAGGTGGCCACTGTTGGCGAGGCGCTTGTACTCCTCGTCGATTTGCTCAAACTCACCCGCCTGCGGATTGAATTCGTTCAGCTCCTTAAGCTGGTACGCCAGCAGCTCCGCACGCGCGGCGCGCTCCTGGCTTTGCTGCTGATGCTGAGCCAGCTCCCGGCAGCTCTGATGCCACAGACGGTAGTGTTCTGCCATGAGCTGAGTAAGCGCGTACTCACCCGCATAGCCATCAAGCAATGCTTTCTGCTGTTCTGGTTTGACTAACTGCTGATGCGCGTGCTGACCGTGGATCTGAATAAGCAGCTGGCCGAGTTCGCGAAGCTGAGAGAGGGGGACCGCCGTGCCGTTGATAAAACCACGGGAACGGCCGTCGCTGCTGATCACGCGGCGAAGTAAACACTCACGCCCATCTTCAAGCTGGTTCTGTTCGAGCCAGCGCTGGGCGGCAGGCGTGTCTTTCAGGGAGAAGCGGGCGCACAGGTCGGCGCGGTTTGCGCCCCTGCGCACCATGTCTCCCTCGGCGCGGCCGCCAAGGCACAAGCCGAGGGCATCAATGGCAATGGATTTACCCGCACCGGTTTCCCCGGTGATCGCCGTCATGCCGCTGTGGAAATCGATCTCAAGCTCACGAACTATGGCAAAGTTGCTGATGGTCAGTTGTGCCAGCATAATTGTTTTCCTGTATGAAAAACCATGACTGTGTTTTCATACAGTATAAACTGGTTTTTTATACAGTAAAGTCCTGGATGTAAAATCAGAACAATTTTTTTGACCAGCCGAGCTTCGAGCTTAATGTGTTGAAATAGCTGTAATCTTTCGGGTGAATCAGGTTCAGGTGGTAATCGCATCGGCGAATGAGAACATCTTCACCTTCCTGGATCGGCAGCGCAATCTGGCTGTCGCAGCTGATCTCCAGGTCGTTACGGCGGTGCGAGAAGCGCAGACGTATCGTGCTGTCACCGTTGATGACCAACGGCCGGGCGGAGAGCGTGTGCGGGAACATCGGCACCAGGGTAATAGCATCCAGCGAGGGCGTCAGAATGGGGCCACCCGCAGAAAGTGAGTAGGCGGTAGAGCCGGTTGGGGTGGAGATAATCAGCCCGTCAGAGCGCTGCGAGAAGGCAAAGATTTCGTCGATATAGACTTCGAACTCAATCATATGCGCCACTTTACCGGGGTGAAGTACGACCTCGTTAATCGCGGTGCTGATGCGCTTCTGGCAGTCCTGCTGGCACACCTGCGCTTCCAGTAAGAAGCGCTTTTCGCTGATATAGTGACCTTCCAGCACGTCAGCCAGTTGCTGTTGCGCGTTGTCCGGGTCGAGATCGGTTAAAAAGCCGAGATTGCCTCGGTTGATGCCGATAACCTTGATATCATAGCGCGCCAGCGTGCGTGCGGCACCGAGCATGTTTCCGTCACCGCCCACCACCACGGCGAGATCGGCCTGTTGTCCAATCTCTGCCAGGGTGCCGGTTTTGACGCTCTTGAGCTGCAGCTCCTGCGCAATCTGCTGCTCGACCATCACTTCATAGCCTTTGCTACACAACCAGCGATACAACATTTCATGTGTCGTCAATGCGGTAGGGTGACGCGGATGCCCGACGATCCCAATACACCTGAAATGATTATTCATTTTCTGGAGGTCCTTGTGCCTGATGAATGATGACAATCTCTCTTGTTCCCTTGAATCCAGGAAACTGATCCCCATAATAAGCGAAGTTAGCGAGATGAATGCAGAAAAACGCGGAGAAATTCATGAGTAGTAAAGAACAGAAAACGCCTGAGGGGCAAGCCCCTGAAGAAATTATCACGGAACAGCACGATGAAGTTGAGGCAGTAGAGCCAGACGCATCTGCTGAGCAGGTGGACCCGCGCGATGAAAAAATTGCGAATCTGGAAGCCCAACTGGTAGAAGCACAGAATCGCGAACGCGAAAGTGTTCTGCGCATTAAGGCGGAAATGGAAAACCTGCGTCGTCGTACCGAGCAGGACGTTGAGAAGGCGCATAAATTCGCGCTGGAGAAATTCGTCAACGAACTGCTGCCGGTGATTGATAGCCTCGATCGCGCCCTGGAAGTGGCTGATAAAGCGAACCCGGACAATGCGGCGATGATCGAAGGTATCGAACTGACGCTGAAATCCATGCTCGACGTGGTGCGTAAGTTTGGCGTGGAAGTGATTGCCGATACCAACGTTCCGCTGGATCCAAACGTCCACCAGGCGATTGCGATGGTCGAATCTGAAGAGATTGAAGCCGGTAAAGTGCTGGGCGTGATGCAGAAAGGGTATACCCTGAACGGCCGTACCATTCGCGCTGCGATGGTGACCGTGGCGAAAGCGAAAGCGTAATTTGCTACCTGTAGTGCCGGGTGGCGGCGTTCGCCTTACCCGGCCTACAATTTTATTCGGCAATACTTTCCCGAAGCGGCGTGACGGGCAGAACCTTCACCTGCTTAATCATATTGTCCTGCACGTCCAGGATATCAATATCGTACTGCTCAATGCGCACCCGCGTGCCTGCCGCCGGGATCTCCTCCAGCGCTTCCAGAATCATCCCGTTAATCGTACGCGCTTCATCTTCCGGCAAATGCCAGTTAAAGGCTTTATTGAGTTCGCGAATGTTCGCGCTCCCGTCAATCAGCACTGAACCGTCGTTTTGCGGGGTGACCTCTTCCGCGAGAGAAGGCGACATTGACGTAGTAAAGTCGCCGACTATCTCTTCCAGAATATCTTCGACCGTCACCAGTCCCTGAATGTCGCCGTATTCATTGACGACCAGGCCGACTTTTTTCTTGTTGCGCTGGAATTTAACCAGCTGCGTGCTGAGCGGCGTTCCTTCCGGCACATAGTAAATTTCGTCGGCGGCGCGCAGCATAACCTCTTTGGTGAACTCTTTTTTCTCGGTCATCAGACGATACGCTTCACGCACGCGCAGCATGCTGATGGCGTCATCCAGCGAGTCGCGATAGAGCACGATGCGCCCGTGCGGGGAGTGCGTCAGTTGGCGGACGATGGCTTTCCAGTCGTCATTGATATCAATGCCGACGATTTCGTTCCGCGGCACCATGATGTCGTTCACGCTCACTTTTTCCAGATCCAGCACCGACAGGAGCATGTCCTGATTGCGCCGGGAAATCTGCGTGCGGGATTCGTGCACGATGGTGCGCAGTTCCTCTTTGCTGAGCGCGCTGCTGATGGTGACATCGGCTTTGATGCCCACCATCCGCATCAGTACGCGCGTCACCATATTCAGCAACCAGACCAGCGGCATCATCAGGATTTGCAGCGGCGCCAGCAGGAAGCTGCTCGGGTAGGCGACTTTCTCCGGGTAAAGCGCGGCGATGGTCTTAGGCAGCACTTCAGCAAACACCAGTACCACAAACGTCAGCACACCGGTGGCGATAGCGACCCCGGCGTTGCCGTACAGGCGCATACCGACGATGGTGCCCAGAGCAGAGGCAAGAATATTGACGAGGTTGTTACCGATGAGCACCAGGCTTATCAGTTGATCCGGCTTGCGGAGCAGTTTTTCAACGCGACGTGCGGCACGGTTACCCTGTTTGGCACGATGACGTAACCGGTAGCGGTTTAGGGTCATCATGCCGGTTTCCGAGCCGGAGAAATAGGCGGAGATGACCACCATGACGATCAGGATAACGATCAGCGTGGTGGTAGAGATGTGTTCCAGGGGGAACTCCTTTGTTTCTTAGCCAGCAAATTGCTGTATGAAGCGGCTGCCAAAATAGGCAAGGGTGAGAATGCCCGCCCCCGCGACGTTGAACCAGACCACGCGGCGACCGCGCCAGCCTTCATGATAATGGCCCCATAACAGGACAATATAGACAAACCACGCGATGATGGAGAGCACCGCTTTATCGATATTCTCCACGCTGAACAGGTTCTTCATGTAGAACAGGCCTGTGCAGAGCGTGAGCGTCAGCAGCACCACCCCGACCTGGGTGATGTGGAACATCTTACGCTCAATGACCATCAGCGGCGGCATTTCATGGTTAAACGCCAGCTTTTTGTTTTTCAACTGGTAGTCAATCCAGGCGAGCTGCATGGCGTAAAGCGCCGCGATGATTAACGTCGCGTAGGCAAACAGCGACAGGCCGATATGCACCAGCATCCCCGGGGTCGCTTCCAGATGCGTAATGAATTCATTGGGCATAAAGGTGGCTAAGGCCAGATTGATCAGCGCGAAGGTATAAACAATCGGTAGCAGCAGCCAGCCGCGATTTTTAGACGCCACGATGGTCATTACCGTACAGATCATCAAACTGACCAGCGAGCCGACGTTGAGGACGCTCAGGTTTTGCACGCTGCCGTCGCCGGGGATGATACGTGATTCCAGCGCAAACGCGTGGCTTATCAGTGCGATCACCGCGGAAAGAATAGCCATGCGCCGCCAGCCGCTGTTTTTTTGCAGCAGTCCGGGAACGATCAGCGCGAGGCTGACAGAGTAGGCAACAAGGGCGATCAGTGCGAAAACAGGCATATAGGCATCGACAGTTGTCTTAATAAGAAAGAGAAGCAGTATAACGTTACGTGACGCCTGCTCCAACCGTTGCATAACAACAAAGACGCCTTCATGTTATACTCCGGCAAAATTCTGTGTATGTGTCGCTCAATGCGGCCCAACGTTTCTACTCAGGCGAGAGACAATGTTTGATAATTTAACCGATCGTTTGTCGCGCACGCTGCGCAACATCAGCGGCCGCGGACGCCTTACTGAAGAGAACATCAAGGAAACGCTGCGCGAAGTGCGCATGGCGCTGCTGGAAGCAGACGTCGCGTTGCCGGTTGTTCGTGATTTTATCAACCGCGTTAAAGAGAAGGCGGTTGGTCATGAAGTTAACAAGAGCCTGACCCCGGGTCAGGAGTTCGTCAAAATCGTTCGTAACGAACTGGTTTCGGCGATGGGCGAAGAGAACCAGGTGCTTAACCTGGCGGCTCAGCCACCGGCCGTGGTGCTGATGGCGGGCCTGCAGGGGGCGGGTAAAACGACCAGCGTCGGTAAGCTGGGTAAATTCCTGCGTGAGAAGCACAAGAAGAAAGTGCTGGTGGTCTCTGCGGACGTCTATCGCCCGGCGGCGATCAAACAGCTGGAAACCCTGGCCGAGCAGGTTGGTGTGGATTTCTTCCCGTCAGACGTGGCCCAGAAGCCTGTCGACATCGTTAACGCCGCGCTGAAAGAGGCGAAGCTGAAATTCTACGACGTGCTGCTGGTGGATACCGCCGGTCGTCTGCACGTTGACGAAGCGATGATGGATGAGATCAAGCAGGTGCATGCCTCTATCAACCCGGTAGAGACCCTGTTTGTTGTCGACGCCATGACCGGTCAGGATGCGGCGAATACCGCGAAAGCGTTTAACGAAGCGCTGCCGTTAACCGGCGTGGTGCTGACCAAAGTGGACGGCGACGCCCGCGGCGGTGCGGCGCTCTCGATTCGCCACATCACCGGTAAGCCGATTAAATTCCTTGGCGTGGGCGAGAAAACCGAAGCGCTGGAGCCGTTCCACCCGGATCGTATTGCCTCCCGTATCCTCGGCATGGGCGACGTGCTGTCGCTGATTGAAGATATCGAGAGCAAGGTTGACCGTGCGCAGGCGGAAAAACTCGCCAGCAAGCTGAAAAAAGGCGACGGTTTCGATCTGACCGACTTCCTTGAGCAGTTGCGCCAGATGAAAAACATGGGCGGCATGGCCAGCCTGATGGGCAAACTGCCGGGCATGGGGCAGATCCCAGACAACGTGAAAGCGCAGATGGATGACAAAATGCTGGTGCGTATGGAGGCGATCATCAACTCGATGACGTTGAAAGAACGCGCTAACCCGGACATCATCAAAGGTTCCCGTAAACGCCGTATCGCAGCCGGTTGCGGCATGCAGGTGCAGGACGTTAACCGCCTTCTGAAACAGTTCGACGACATGCAGCGCATGATGAAGAAAATGAAGAAAGGCGGCATGGCGAAGATGATGCGCGGGATGAAAGGCATGATGCCACCCGGCTTTCCTGGGCGATAATCGCTTTTGAGATTGCTTTTTGCCCGAAAATGAGTAAAATTTTCGGGCTTTTAATATGACACCCGGGCTCCGTTCCTCGATGGGGCCCGGTTGTTTTATTCACACAAGAGGATGTTATGGTAACTATTCGTTTAGCTCGTCACGGCGCTAAAAAGCGTCCGTTCTACCAGGTTGTTGTCACTGACAGCCGTAATGCACGCAACGGTCGCTTCATCGAGCGCGTTGGTTTCTTCAACCCACTGGCCGCTGGCGCAGAAGAAGAAACTCGTCTGGATCTGGATCGTATCGCTCACTGGGTTGGCCAGGGCGCTACTGTTTCCGATCGCGTTGCTACGCTGATCAAAGCAGCAAACAAAGCAGCTTAATCTGTCACGGTGGTCATGATGAGCAATAAAGCACCTGTTGAACCGATCGTATTGGGAAAAATGGGTTCTTGCTACGGTATCCGTGGTTGGCTCAGAGTGTTTTCCTCCACTGAAGACGCTGATAGCATTTTTGATTACCAGCCCTGGTTTATCCAGAAAGCCGGTAAGTGGGAAGAGGTCGAGCTGGAAAGCTGGCGTCACCACAATCAGGACATCATCATCAAGCTGAAAGGCATTGACGATCGTGATGCCGCGAATGCGCTGACTAATTGTGAAATTGTCGTGGATTCGTCGCAGTTGCCGCAGCTGGAAGAGGGCGACTACTACTGGAAAGACCTTATGGGTTGCCAGGTAGTCACTACCGAAGGCTACAGCCTGGGAAAAGTCATCGATATGATGGAAACCGGGTCAAATGACGTTCTCGTCATTAAGGCAAACCTGAAAGATGCATTTGGCATCAAGGAGCGGTTGGTCCCGTTCCTCGATGGACAGGTTATCAAGAAAGTCGATCTCGCTACTCAAACCATTGAAGTAGATTGGGATCCTGGTTTTTAAATTCTCCGGATAAACGGTAAAAGACGGCGCTATGTGGATTGGCATAATTAGCCTGTTTCCTGAAATGTTCCGCGCGATTACCGATTACGGGGTAACTGGCCGGGCAGTAAAGAATGGCCTGCTGAGCATCCAGAGCTGGAGTCCTCGTGACTTCACGCATGACCGGCACCGTACCGTGGACGATCGTCCTTACGGCGGCGGACCGGGGATGTTGATGATGGTGCAACCCTTGCGGGATGCCATTCACACAGCAAAAGCCGCGGCAGGTGAAGGCGCAAAGGTGATTTATCTGTCACCTCAGGGACGCAAGCTTGATCAAGCGGGCGTGAGCGAACTGGCGACGAATCAAAAGCTGATTCTGGTCTGTGGTCGCTACGAAGGGATAGATGAGCGCGTAATTCAAACCGAGATTGACGAAGAATGGTCTATCGGCGATTACGTTCTCAGCGGTGGTGAGTTACCAGCGATGACGCTGATTGACTCCGTTGCCCGGTTCATTCCGGGTGTACTGGGCCATGAAGCTTCGGCAACGGAAGATTCCTTTGCCGATGGGTTGCTGGACTGCCCACACTATACTCGTCCTGAAGTGTTAGAAGGGATGGAAGTCCCGGCGGTGTTACTGTCTGGAAACCATGCCGAGATACGTCGCTGGCGTTTGAAGCAGTCGCTGGGCCGAACCTGGCTTAGAAGACCTGAACTTCTGGAAAACCTGGCTCTGACTGAAGAGCAAGCAAAGTTGCTGGCCGAGTTCAAAACTGAACACGCGAACCAGCAGCATGAACATGATGGGAAGGCGTAATACGCTCCCGAATATCAGTTTACCCAGGATAAGAGATTAAATTATGAGCAACATTATTAAGCAACTTGAACAAGAGCAGATGAAGCAGGACGTACCTTCCTTCCGTCCAGGTGACACCGTGGAAGTGAAAGTATGGGTTGTTGAAGGTTCCAAAAAACGTCTGCAGGCATTCGAGGGCGTGGTTATCGCTATTCGTAACCGCGGTCTGCACTCTGCATTCACTGTTCGTAAAATTTCCAACGGCGAAGGCGTTGAGCGTGTCTTCCAGACTCACTCTCCGGTAGTTGACAGCATTGCTGTTAAACGTCGTGGTGCTGTACGTAAAGCTAAACTGTACTACCTGCGTGAGCGTACTGGTAAGTCTGCTCGTATTAAAGAGCGTCTGAACTAAGATTCGCTTAAGCGACATCCTGTTAGAAAGGGCTGGCCGAAAGGCCGGCCCTTTTTTTATCGCATCGCACCTCTCGCATTAACCCTTTTGTCATAAATCATTTACAATGCTTGCCTCTTGAATGGAGGGAAAGTGGGCAACGTACTGCATCAGCACACCTGGAAACGCGCAGCGGCCTTGACCGCGCTGTTTGCGATCCTGCTGATCGTGGTAGCGCCGCTTATCTCCGTCTCCTTGCAGAAAGATCCCATGAGTGCCATGCCGGGCATGCATCATGACATGAGCATGATGTCGATGGACGCGCATCATGGCGATACGCCGCATACGATGCCTGTCGACCATGCGGAAGCGTGCGGTTACTGCGTGCTGTTAGCGCATGTACCTGGCATGATGCTGGCGCTGATCGTCCTGCTCTGCGTGGTGCTGCAACGGCTTCGCCTTAAGCCGCCGCGTCAGGCGGTCAGCCACTGGCACTTTTTCCCCTGGCTTTACCCCGATACCCGCGCGCCGCCGCGGCAGTCTGCTTTCTCCCTTTAAAAAAATATCGATAACTTTTTGCCTTAAAAAGGAAAAGTATGACTACCTGCACACCGCGCGCGGCATGGGGAAACCTGCTGCGTCGCCTCCATTTCTACATCGGGCTGTTTGTTGGCCCGTTTATCTTCTTCGCTGCGTTAACCGGTACGCTGTATGTGGCGACGCCACAGCTGGAAAATGTCCTCTATCGGCACGCGCTCCACACCGATTCCGCGGGCGAGCCGCAGCCGCTGGCGAACCAAATTGCCGTGGCGGAAAAAATCGTGGGTTCAGATTTGCGTTTGCACGCCGTTCGTCCGGGGCTGGTTGAAGGCGAAACCACCCGCGTGATGTTTGCTGACCCGACGCTGGAGCCATCGGAAAACCGGGCTATCTTTGTCGATCCGGTAAATCTGGCGGTGCTGGGGGATATGACGGTGTACGGCACCAGCGGGATTTTACCGCTGCGCCAGACCATTGATTATTTGCATACCTCTTTGATGCTGGGTGATATCGGGCGTCTCTATAGCGAACTGGCCGCGTCGTGGATGTGGGTTGCCGCATTGGGCGGTATTGCCCTGTGGTTTTATACCCGACCGAAACGGCGAATTAACAACCGCTTCCAGAACCGTCGTCGTGTGCATGTGGTATTAGGCTGGATCCTGCTGGGCGGAATGCTGTTGTTCTCCGCAACCGGCCTGACGTGGTCGCAGTGGGCGGGCGGAAACGTCGATAAACTCCGGGCACAAATGAACTGGCTTACGCCTCAGGTGAACACCACGCTTTCAGGTGCGCCTGCCATGATGGACGAACACGCGGAGCATCGCGGTCACCATGCTGGCATGATGATGCCTGAAATGGCGATGGATCTGACGCAATTTGATGGCGTATTAAGCGCGGCGCGTAAAGCGGGGATTGATGCCAGCAAGCTTGAGATCCGCCCGGCGAAAACGGCGGACCGTGCCTGGACCGTGACGGAAATCGATCGCAGCTGGCCAACTCAGGTGGATGCGGTTGCGGTTGATCCCGGTACGATGCAGGTTCTGGACAGAACCCGTTTTGAGGATTTCCCGCTAATGGCAAAACTGACCCGCTGGGGCGTAGATTTCCATATGGGGATTTTATTCGGGCTGGTGAATCAGCTGCTGCTCGTTGCCTTCGGGCTTGCCCTGTGCGTGCTTATCATCTGGGGGTACCGGATGTGGTGGATGCGTCGCCCGGCACAATCGGCAGTCAATCCGGTACAAACGCTTTGTCAGTGCTGGCTGGCGCTGTCAGGATGGGGAAGAGGTGTTACGCTCATCATCAGCGTGCTACTGGGGCTGGCTTTGCCTGTTATGGGGATGAGTCTGGCGCTGTTTATCCTGATCGACTGGCTACGCTGGCGAGCGGCAACAGGCGTGTCGCTCGCCGAATCATCCGCTAAATAACCCTATGGCGTGCTGATAACCACTGATACCCGGCGGTTTTCAGCGCGCCCTTGCGCGGTACTGTTGCTCGCAATCGGGTATTTTTTGCCTAATCCCCGGGTGGTGAGATTCTCGCGCGGGATATTCGCTCCCTTCGCCCATGCGTCGGCAACGGCATTGGCACGTTTTAACGACAGCGCTTCGTTGTAACTTTCTTCGCCGTAATTATCCGTATGACCATCCATTCGAGCGTGATTCAGGCCGGTTTTCGCCAGACGAGCGGCCATGGATTGGATCTGTGTTTCACTTTCGGAACGGAGTCTGGCGTCATTTTTATCAAACAGAATGGTATCCGATAATCCCAGGGACCAGTCGCCGTTCAGTTCGTTAAAACCGTAGGACTTCATCGCTGCAATTTGTTCTGGCGTGAATTTACCTTCAGGCGGCGACTGACAGCCTGCCAGAACCAGTGAGGCCAGGACTAACGGCGCGAAGTATCGTTTTAACATAGTATATCCTTTCTAACTTATTGTTTTTGTACGCTGGTTTTTGACCTGGTACATATTGCGGTCGGCTTTTTCCAGTAATGCTTCAACGGACGCATTTTCCCACGCCAGAGCAAAGCCAATGCTGAGTGACATTGATGCTTTTTGTCCGTTATGCAGATCAAACGGACGGATAAACTGCTGCGATAACGCAGCACAAATGTGTTGAACTTCAAGCTCAGAATGAACGCCGTACAGCACCATGGCAAATTCGTCACCGCCAAGGCGATAGGACTGATGGCGCTTATCGCCAAATTCCACCATCCTGCTGGCGACTTCAATCAGCACGCAGTCTCCTGCCGCGTGTCCCCAGGTGTCATTGATAAACTTAAAATTATCACCATCAAGGAAGAGCAGGGCCGAATTTATTCTCGCCGAAGGGTCGTTCATCAGTGCCGCAATGCTGTTACGAAACGCTGCGCGGTTAGCAAGGCCGGTGAGCGGATCGTGCATGGCGGTACGCAATAGTTGGGCATTTTTCGCCTGAAGCTTAAGCTGCCACTCCTCCATCTCATCCAGGAGGCTGTTGAAGTCTTCACCAAACTGGTGGAACTCTTCGATACGCCCATCTTTCACCCGTCGGGAGAAATTACGGTTTGTGCGGACGTCATGCACCACATCGGTGATGTTTTGCAGGGCCGTGACCATGCCGTGATGCAGAGAGTGGGTAATGGCGATCGCGACGACGGTGGCAAAAAGAATACAGCCGGTAAGAACGGCAAACGACATCCAGATGAAGTGGCTAATCAGGCTGTCACGCGCGGTAAGGCGAATTTCGCCGATCATCGAACCGTTATGCATGATTGGCTGTGCAATCGGTACAGGGAAAAGCCAGCGGCTGACCAGCGCCCCCAGCGTGTCGTTATTATCCTTCGGATTCCAGGACCAGTATGCAAAACGCTTTTTGTGTACGTTAATGACTTCTGCTACGGCAAACTGCCCCTGCTTACCCAGGGCTGCGAGGGTTTCGTTGGCGGCCAACGAATCGTTGAAAACCAGAGAGGCTTCAAGACTGTGGCTCATGGTGGCGCCGGTTAATTCGAGATTCTTTTGCGCGTATTGTTTTAACGTCACGACGGAAGCAAAACAGAGTAACAGCCATATAAGCGTCATCGTGATGATGACGCTTATCATGCTGTTTCGCCTAAGCGTTCTTTTAAACGTTGGACGTGGCGTCGAGGTGAAATCTTTATCCATGCTGCTTATTCCGTGCAAGCATTAATACATCGGGATTGACCCTGACACCACTGCGCGACAATGCATCCAGATTGACGGAAAACCGCACCTGGCCACGTTCGATTATCAGGCAAAAAGCACTGCCAATAACACATTCCGGATTTTGCTCTGAGATTAATAGCAATGCTCTGCCCTGATATTGACTTATTAATTCAAGTTGTTTTGCCGGCGGTTCAGACCCGAAATAAACAGCATCGCACGTCGCGTCCAGGGCTTCCCGATCGTTACGGACAATAACGGGAGTGTAGGGTAACTCGGTATGCCCTTCATTGCCGCTGAGTGCGTGCGTGTAGTGAGAGGTGGCATAAATGCAAAGCCTGGGCTGTCCGGAAAGTGACGGCCATCGCGTATAGCTCACAATCCCCGAGACAATCGAACGTACCGATTTATCCGTCTCCGTGAGCGCGCCTGCCGTCGCCGGGCCCACCATAAGAAACAGCATTAACACCAGAGTGAGTCGGAACAAAGAGATCAAGTATGAATTTCTCACCAGAATCCGCCGTACCGCTCCGGAAATAGATGTCCTTAAGAGATGCGGGCAGAATACCATTGTTTGTCTGAGCCGTCATTATGTCAGAAATAGCCTTCGGCTGACCTAAGCTAAATCCTACAGTGGTTTATTTTCCAGGGGATAAACACAGACTTAATTAAGTCTGCTGGAACGCATACTTTCGTCCATTCCTTTTTGCCATGACGCACGGAGTTTCACAGCATTTTCAACGCTATCACAACTGGCTGGATAAGATTTGCCCGCTAATCCCCAGGCATGAATAAAACCTTCTTCGCACACTTTCTTCTGACCATCAGCGTAGCCGCGGAGATATTCGCTACGATCAACATGAGAGTCATTAAAACTATCGGCCAGGGTCTGGTTATCTTTAACCGGCAGGCCATTCATGGCGTCTTCTTTTCCGGCACTGAACCAGTCCGGACTCGTCCAGTGGGGCTGAAAAGTGTAAGGATTAATCTGGCAGCCCGATAAAAACAGCAACAACAGCACCAGAGCAATTGAGCGCATAGCGATTCTCCTTTTTTTCTTCAGCATAGCCTGGCGGAAGAAAAGCGGAGTGTAATTTAAAGTTTACGTATTTAACGGCTGTTTTTTGCTAATAATTAGCTTATGTAAAGTAATATTTACGGATTTTGGATTGAAATCTTTACTTGTTGTGGTATCGTTGCTTCACCTCATCGAGGATAACAACTATCGCAAACGAGCATTACAGGATCGCCATCATGCAAAAAGACGCGCTGAACAACGTACATATCACTGACGAACAGGTTTTAATTACCCCGGATCAACTGAAAGCAGCATTCCCGCTGAGTGCAGCGCAGGAGGCTCAAATTGAGCACTCTCGCCAGACCATTTCTGACATTATCGCTGGTCGCGATCCGCGCCTGCTGGTGGTCTGTGGTCCTTGCTCTATTCACGATCCTGAAACCGCCATTGAGTACGCTCATCGATTTAAAGCATTAGCGGAGGAGGTCAGCGATAGCCTCTATCTGGTGATGCGCGTCTATTTTGAGAAGCCACGCACGACTGTTGGCTGGAAAGGGTTGATTAACGATCCGCACATGGATGGCTCGTTTGATGTGGAAGCAGGGCTGAAGATTGCGCGTCGCCTGCTGGTGGAGCTGGTTAGCATGGGGCTGCCGCTGGCAACCGAAGCGCTTGATCCGAATAGCCCGCAATACCTGGGCGATCTGTTCAGCTGGTCTGCGATTGGTGCGCGGACGACGGAATCGCAAACCCACCGCGAGATGGCGTCTGGTCTGTCGATGCCGGTTGGTTTTAAAAACGGTACCGATGGCAGTCTGGCGACGGCGATCAACGCTATGCGCGCCGCCGCAATGCCGCACCGTTTTGTGGGTATCAACCAGGCGGGCCAGGTGTGCCTCCTGCAAACTCAGGGTAACCCGGACGGTCATGTGATCCTGCGCGGCGGTAAAGCGCCAAACTACAGCCCGGCAGATGTGGCGCAGTGTGAAAAAGAGATGGAGCAGGCGGGACTGCGCCCGGCACTGATGGTAGATTGCAGTCATGGTAATTCGAATAAAGATTATCGTCGCCAGCCCGCGGTTGCCGAATCCGTGGTCGCACAGATCAAAGACGGCAACCGTTCGATTATCGGTCTGATGATTGAGAGCAACATTCATGAAGGTAATCAGTCATCTGAACAACCGCGCAGTGCGATGAAGCACGGCGTCTCCGTGACGGATGCCTGCATCAGCTGGGAAACCACCGATGCGCTGCTGCGTGAGATCCATAAAGATTTAAATGGCCAGCTGGCGACGCGTCTGGCTTAAGAGGTTAGCTATGGTTGCTGAATTGACCGCATTACGCGATCAAATTGATGAAGTGGACAAGGCGCTGCTGGATCTGCTGGCGCGCCGTATGGCACTGGTTGCTGAAGTCGGTGAAGTAAAAAGTAAATACGGCCTGCCGATTTACGTTCCGGAGCGGGAAGCCTCAATGCTGGCTTCCCGTCGTAAAGAGGCCCAGTCGCTGGGTGTTTCGCCGGATTTGATTGAAGATGTGCTGCGTCGCGTAATGCGCGAATCCTATTCCAGCGAAAACGACAAAGGCTTCAAAACCCTCTGTCCGTCCCTGCGTCCGGTGGTGATTGTCGGCGGCGGCGGGCAGATGGGGCGTCTGTTTGAAAAAATGCTGACGCTTTCTGGCTACCAGGTGCGCATTCTGGAGAAAGAGGACTGGGCCCAGGCGCCAGAACTGATGAAAGACGCGGGAATGGTTATCGTCAGCGTGCCGATCCACGTGACGGAGCAGATCATCGGAAAACTTCCGCCTTTACCGCAGGATTGCATCCTGGTGGACCTTGCTTCTGTCAAAAATGGTCCGCTGCAGGCAATGCTGGCCGCGCATACGGGTCCGGTACTGGGTCTGCACCCGATGTTTGGCCCGGACAGCGGCAGCCTGGCGAAGCAAGTGGTGGTTTACTGCGACGGGCGTCAGCCGGAAGCCTATCAGTGGTTCCTCGAACAGATTCAGGTATGGGGCGCACGACTGCACCGTATCAGCGCGGTTGAGCACGATCAGAACATGGCGTTTATTCAGGCACTGCGCCACTTTGCGACCTTTGCCTACGGTCTGCATCTGGCGGAAGAGAACGTGCAGCTTGAACAGCTGCTGGCGCTCTCATCACCGATCTATCGTCTGGAACTGGCGATGGTTGGACGTCTGTTTGCGCAGGATCCCCAGCTTTACGCCGACATTATTATGTCGTCCGAAAATAATCTGGCACTGATCAAACGTTACTATCAGCGCTTTGGCGAAGCCATTACGCTGCTGGAGCATGGCGACAAGCAGGCGTTTATCGACAGTTTCCGTAAAGTGGAGCATTGGTTCGGTGATTACGCCACGCGTTTCCAGAGCGAGAGCCGCACGCTGTTGCGCCAGGCAAATGACAGTCGCCAGTAATCCGATGATGTATATACTGAAAGCCAGCATTGCTGGCTTTTTTCATTTTGGGGAACTGTCATGGCTGAACCGCAGCTGCTGTTGAATTACACCGGGCACCTGCCTGAGTGTCCGACATGGAGCGCTGAAGAGCATGCGCTCTACTGGGCCGATATCCTGGAAGGCGAAATCCACCGATATCATCTGCCAACGGCAGAACACACCGTGCTCTCTTTCCATGAGGAAGTGGGCTGTTTTGCGTTGCGTGAACGCGGCGGGTTTATCGTGGCCATGCGCAATGGCATCTGGCTTGCCGATAAGCATGGCCTCCTGCAGCGTAAGGTGTGCGATAACCCCTCTAACCCACAGCTGGCGCGTTTTAATGACGGGGGAACCGACAGTATGGGGCGTTTCTATGCGGGGACGTTCTGGGGGCCGGGGGATTACAACGGCGCGTTGCTGATGCGTATCGACAACGATCTGACACCGAAAGTAATCCAGTGTGATATTCACGGGCATAACGGCTTAGCGTTTAGTCCGGATAAGCGGTGGATGTATACCTCCGATACGCCCAATGGGGTGATCTATCGCACTCCGGTTGATCAGCAGGGTGAACCCGGCAGACGTGAGATCTTTCGTCAATTTAAAGAGGGCGAAGGGATACCGGACGGCGCGGCAGTCGATGTGGAAGGCTGCTACTGGAGCTCACTGTTTGACGGCTGGCGTATCGCGCGTTTTTCACCGCAAGGGGAGCAGCTGGAAGAGTATCGCTTGCCTGTACGTTGCCCGACGATGGTCTGCTTTGGCGGCGATGATATGAAAACGCTGTTCATTACGACCACGCGGGAAAATATGGATGCAGAAGAGGTGGCTGAGTATCCGCTCTCCGGCGCCATCTTCACCCTGCCCGTAAATGTGGCAGGGATGAAGAAAAGTCGCTTTATCGAACGTTAGCTTGGATCGACAGGCACGACGTTTTCGCTCGGATAGCAGCCCAGCACTTTCATGGAACGGGTTATCTCACCCAGTTCACGCAGGGCCTTCTGCATGGAGGCAGACTCCAGGTTGGCCTGGATATCGAGATAAAACATCTCTTCCCACGGGTTACCGTGAATTGGACGCGATTCCAGTTTGGTCATGATCAGGTTGTGGTTGCGCAGCACCAGCAGGGCTTCAACCAGTGCACCCGCCTGTTGTCCGGTCGCCATCAGCAGCGTGGTTTTCGCTGGCACCTGGTCTGACACATTGATGGACTTGCGCGCCAGCACCACGAAACGGGTAATATTTTGCGTCTGGTTTGCCAGGTTGCGCTCCAGCACCTGTAAGCCATACAACGCGCCACCCGCCTCGCTACCGAGTGCAGCGACGGCTGGCGAGTTAGCCTGCGCCACTTTTTCCATTGCCGCGGAGGTGCTTTCGGTGTACTCGATTTTCCAGCTCGGATAGCGGTTCAGGAACTGGCTGCACTGCTGGAACGGCTGGGGATGACTGTAGACGGTTTCTATCTTGCTCAGATCGGTTGAGCCGGAAACCAGCACGCAGTGATCGATAGGGATCGTCAGCTCGCCAACCAGCGACAGGCTGGTGTGCTGCAGCAAATCGTAAACGTCGTTGATGGCACCCGAACTGGTGTTTTCAATGGGCACGACGGCGTAATCCGCCTGGCCGGTCTCGACCTGGTTAAAGATATCGGCAAATTTTGCGCAGCCGCTCTCAATAAATTCTTCGAAATGGCGAGCGGCATACTGACGTGCGGCCAGGTGAGAGTAAGAGCCTTTCGGGCCGAGGAAGGCGATACGCGCAGAATGCGGGTTAGTTTTGTTCAGATGCTGCTGGAGCAGCGCTTGCTGAGTGAGAACGGAGTCTTCAATGATGAGCTGGAACAACCGGGTGATGTAATGGGCATCGAGGTGGTGCGCTTTGCCGAGCTGGATCAGACGTTCCAGCAGATCGCGTTCGCGGTCAATATCACGTACCGGACGATGGGAGTCCAGCTTGGCTTTCCCCACTTCAACGGCGAGCATGCGACGTTCGGCCAGCAGTGCCAGTAATTTCTCATCCAGCGCGCTGATTTTTACGCGCAGGTCCAGTAACGGGTTTTCCGGTGTCATAGTGTCGCCTGTCTCATTTTATCGTTATCAATAAAAAAGGCCCCCCGGTGTGGGAGGCCTTGTTGTTCGTCTTCGCATTCTTTATCACACGACGAAACGCCTCCCGGTCAGGGGAAGGTAAAAAAGAATGCGAAGAAGAACGGCGTAAGTTTCATAACATCATCCTGTGATTGATACCGTTAAAGTACCTGTACTGTTTTCACCCTGTCAATAAAAAACGCGCCCGAAGGCGCGTTGGCGGTACACTCAATTTAAAGGATTACTCTTCTTCAACTTCTTCCGCGAAGCTGGCGTCTTTCACCGAGGATGCGGCGCGACGGGCTTCACCTTTGTGTTGCACTTTATTGAGCTGCCGTTCCAGCTTGTTGATCAAATCGTTAATAGCCGTGTACATATCTTCATGTTTTGCGCTGGCGACCAGATGGCCGTTTGGAGTATTGATAGTTGCGTCAGCGATGAAACCCTGTGGCTCCTTAGACAGAATGATATGCGGGTTAATCAGGTGAGTTTGCCATTTATCCAGTTTGGCGAGACGGTCTGCGACGTGCTGGCGAATTGCCGGAGTAATTTCCATTTGTTTACTGGTAATGTTCATTGTCATAAATTTTACCTCTTGTCTTTCCGTCTTGGTGATTCCAGCATACCCGACCTAATGTCAAAATGTGTGATTTAGATCACGTTATTTTGTCGGTTTTTGTCAGGGAATCTTTTTTGTGAGGCAGGGCAGGAAGAGGTGAGATTTACCTTGTGGAAGGCAAAAATTGCGGTCATAGTTGACGGGATGAGTTGAGATAAAGCGCTTCAGCGAATATCAGAAATGGATACAAAAACGGCAGCCTTCGGGCTGCCGTTTTGCATTGAAGCACTATCAGGTGTTGCTGCTATTAGCGGCGATAATTTTCGCCACTTTTTCAGCCTGAGTGGTCATCTGCATCTGACGGTAAGCATTTTCCATCAGCTTCAGGCCGTCACGCGTTGCCTGAGTATCCGGGTAATCACGCAGCATACCTTCTACGCGGTTAACCACGGCAACCCATGCGCCACGGCGGGTATAGTATTCCGCAACGGAGTATTCATACTTCGCCAGGCGATCTTTCAGGAACACCAGACGTTTGGTCGCGTCGGTCACGTACTGACTGTTTGGATAGCCGCGCACCAGTTTGGAGAAGTCATTGAAGGCATCACGCGCATGCTGGGGATCACGATCGGAACGATCCACGCCGAAGAAGCCCTGCAGAGCACTGTCATCCAGCGCCATGTTGGTCAGACCGCGCATGTACATGACGTAATCGATGTTAGGATGAGTCGGATTCAGACGCATGAAACGATCGATAGTTGCCTGAGCCAGCGGCAGGTCGGCATTTTTGTAGTAGGCGTAGATAAGATCTAACTGTACCTGCTGCGAATACGGACCAAATGGATAGCGATTATCCAACGCTTCCAGTTGCGTTATCGCCTGTTTCCAGTTACCGTCCTGCAACTTTTGTTGTGCAGTCGCATAGATTTCATTCGGCGGATTGTCAGGGACCTGTTCATTCGAACCGGAGCAGCCCACCAAAGCCAGGCTCAACGTGGCCGCTGCCACCAGATATTTCATGCGCGTCATGACGTTTTGACTTTCCTCAAATGTTTGTCCGGGAGAAACTCTGTTCCTGCTCCCGATTAAGACCAGCTACAATAGCACACTATATTAAACGGCAAAGCCGTAAAACCCAACGTTAAACAAAGAAGCAGTTTATGGCACAACGAGTAGAACTCACCGCAACAGTCTCCGAAAATCAGCTCGGTCAACGCTTAGATCAGGCTTTGGCCGAATTGTTCCCTGATTATTCGCGTTCACGCATAAAAGAATGGATCCTTGACCAGCGCGTGCTGGTAAACGGCAAGATCTGGGACAAACCAAAAGAGAAAGTGTTTGGTGGGGAAGCTGTTGCCATCAATGCTGAAATCGAAGAGGAAATCCGCTTCGAGCCGCAGGATATCCCACTGGACATCGTCTATGAAGATGATGACATTCTGGTGATCAACAAGCCGCGCGACCTGGTTGTTCATCCGGGGGCGGGGAACCCTGACGGTACGGTACTTAATGCGCTTCTCCATTACTATCCACCGATTGCTGATGTCCCGCGCGCGGGTATCGTTCACCGTCTGGATAAAGACACCACAGGTCTGATGGTCGTGGCAAAGACCGTTCCTGCTCAGACCCGTCTGGTGGAATCACTGCAGCTGCGTGAAATTACCCGTGAATACGAAGCGGTAGCCATTGGCCACATGACCGCTGGCGGTACGGTAGAAGAACCGATTAGCCGTCACCCAACTAAACGCACTCATATGTCGGTGCACCCGATGGGGAAACCAGCGGTGACGCACTATCGCATTATGGAGCACTTCCGTATTCATACGCGCCTGCGCCTGCGCCTGGAAACCGGTCGTACGCACCAGATCCGTGTTCATATGGCCCACATTACCCATCCGCTGGTGGGGGATCAGGTATACGGCGGTCGTCCGCGTCCGCCAAAAGGCGCATCGGATGAGTTCATCAGCGTACTGCGCAAGTTCGATCGTCAGGCGCTGCACGCGACCATGCTGCGTCTCTATCACCCCATCACCGGTATTCAGATGGAGTGGCATGCGCCTCTCCCACAGGATATGGTGGAACTGATTGACGCCATGCGTGCTGATTTCGAAGAACATAAGGACCACGTGGACTGGTTATGACCAAACTGATTGTCCCGGAGTGGCCACTACCTGAAGGCGTGGCCGCCTGCAGCTCAACCCGGACTGGCGGAGTCAGCCAGGGCGCGTGGGAGTCGTTGAATCTCGGCGCACACTGTGGCGATAACCTGGAGCACGTAGAAGAGAACCGCAGGCGTCTGTTTGCTGCGGGGAATCTGCCCTCGAAACCGGTCTGGCTGGAACAGGTTCATGGTAAAGCGGTGCTGAAGCTGACGGGAGAACCTTACGCTTCTAAACGCGCAGACGCCTCTTACAGCAATACTCCGGGCACGGTTTGTGCCGTTATGACCGCCGATTGTCTGCCGGTTTTGTTCTGTAACCGGGCAGGTACTGAAGTGGCTGCCGCGCATGCAGGCTGGCGTGGATTGTGTGAGGGCGTGCTGGAAGAGACCGTCGCCTGCTTTAACGATGATTCTGCCAATATCATGGCCTGGCTGGGTCCGGCGATTGGCCCTCGTGCTTTTGAAGTGGGGCCGGAAGTTCGCGAAGCATTCATGGAAAAAGATCCGCAAGCCGCTGAGGCTTTTCAGCCTTCCGGTGAAAAATATCTGGCAGATATTTACCAGCTTGCCCGTCAGCGCCTGAATAGCGTCGGTGTCACGCAGATCTTCGGCGGAGATCGCTGTACTTTCACCGAAAAGGGTGATTTTTTCTCTTATCGCCGCGACAAGACTACGGGTCGTATGGCAAGTTTTATTTGGCTGATATAACCTAAAGAATCAAGACGATCCGGAACGTGCCGTTTTCTTTTCACATAATTCAGATCATTAACCTTGAATAATTGAGGGATGACCTCATTTAATCTCCAGTAGCAAATTTGACCTGTTTATGGGAGGAGTTATGCGTCTGGATCGTCTTACTAATAAATTCCAGCTTGCTCTTGCCGATGCCCAGTCGCTCGCGCTGGGGCACGACAACCAATTCATCGAACCTCTTCATTTAATGAGCGCCTTGCTGAATCAGGAAGGGGGATCGGTACGTCCTTTATTAACGTCTGCTGGCATTAATGCTGGCCAGTTACGCACCGCTATCGATCAGGCACTGAGCCGTTTACCGCAGGTAGAAGGTACCGGCGGTGATGTTCAGCCGTCTCAGGATCTGGTGCGCGTGCTGAACCTTTGCGACAAGCTGGCGCAAAAACGTGGGGACAACTTTATTTCGTCAGAGCTGTTTGTTCTGGCGGCGCTTGAATCACGCGGTACCTTAACCGACCTGCTGAAATCTGCCGGTGCAACCACCGCCAATGTGACTCAGGCGATTGAGAAAATGCGCGGAGGTGAAAGCGTGAACGATCAGGGAGCCGAAGACCAACGTCAGGCTTTGAAGAAATTTACGGTCGATCTGACCGAACGTGCTGAGCAGGGCAAACTTGACCCGGTCATCGGCCGTGACGAAGAGATCCGCCGTACGATTCAGGTATTGCAGCGTCGTACCAAGAACAACCCGGTTCTGATTGGTGAGCCCGGTGTGGGTAAAACCGCCATTGTTGAAGGGCTGGCGCAGCGTATCGTAAACGGTGAAGTGCCGGAAGGGCTGAAAGGTCGCCGCGTGCTGGCACTGGATATGGGGGCGCTGGTGGCCGGGGCGAAATACCGCGGTGAGTTTGAAGAGCGTCTGAAAGGTGTGCTTAACGACCTGGCTAAACAGGAAGGCAACGTCATTCTGTTTATTGACGAACTGCACACCATGGTGGGGGCCGGTAAGGCCGACGGCGCGATGGATGCCGGGAACATGCTGAAACCAGCCCTGGCACGTGGTGAACTGCATTGCGTTGGCGCCACGACGCTGGATGAGTACCGCCAGTACATTGAGAAAGATGCTGCTCTGGAACGTCGTTTCCAGAAAGTGTTTGTTGCCGAGCCAAGCGTTGAAGATACCATCGCGATTTTGCGTGGTCTGAAAGAACGTTATGAGCTGCATCACCATGTGCAAATCACCGACCCGGCGATTGTGGCGGCTGCGACGCTTTCGCACCGTTATATTGCTGACCGTCAGTTGCCGGATAAAGCGATCGACCTGATTGATGAAGCGGCGTCGAGCATTCGTATGCAGATTGACTCGAAACCGGAAGAACTGGACAGGCTCGACCGTCGTATCATTCAGCTCAAGCTGGAACAGCAGGCGCTGAAGAAAGAGTCTGATGAAGCCAGTAAGAAACGCCTCGATATGCTCAACGAAGAACTGGACGACAAAGAGCGTCAGTATTCTGAGCTGGAAGAAGAGTGGAAAGCCGAGAAAGCTTCACTGTCTGGCACGCAGACCATTAAAGCGGAACTTGAGCAGGCGAAAATCGCCATCGAACAGGCTCGCCGTGTGGGCGATCTGGCGCGAATGTCCGAGTTGCAGTACGGCAAAATCCCGGAGCTGGAAAAACAGCTTGAGATCGCCACGCAGTCGGAAGGCAAAACCATGCGTCTGTTACGTAATAAAGTGACGGATGCAGAAATTGCAGAAGTGCTGGCTCGCTGGACCGGTATTCCGGTGGCGCGCATGATGGAAAGCGAACGCGATAAACTGCTGCGTATGGAGCAGGATCTGCATCAGCGCGTGATCGGTCAGGACGAGGCGGTTGAAGCCGTCTCCAATGCCATCCGCCGTAGCCGTGCGGGGCTGTCCGATCCTAATCGCCCGATTGGTTCGTTCCTGTTCCTGGGGCCGACCGGTGTCGGTAAGACCGAGCTGTGCAAAGCGCTGGCTAACTTTATGTTCGATAGCGACGATGCGATGGTGCGCATCGACATGTCCGAGTTTATGGAAAAACACTCCGTCTCGCGTCTGGTCGGGGCACCTCCAGGATATGTCGGTTATGAAGAAGGTGGCTATCTGACAGAAGCGGTGCGTCGCCGTCCTTATTCCGTCATTCTGCTGGATGAGGTGGAAAAAGCGCACCCGGATGTGTTCAACATTCTGCTTCAGGTGCTGGATGATGGCCGTCTGACTGACGGGCAGGGGAGAACGGTCGACTTCCGTAATACGGTCGTCATTATGACATCGAACCTGGGTTCTGATTTGATTCAGGAACGTTTCGGTGAGCTGGACTACGGCCATATGAAGGATCTGGTGATGGGGGTTGTCAGCCATAGCTTCCGTCCAGAGTTCATCAACCGTATTGATGAAGTGGTGGTGTTCCATCCTCTGGGTGAGAAACACATTGCGTCGATTGCGCAGATCCAGCTGCAGCGTCTGTACAAACGTCTGGAAGAGCGTGGATATGAAATTCACATCTCTGACGATGCGCTGAAATTGTTGAGCGAGAACGGTTATGATCCGGTGTATGGTGCGCGTCCGTTGAAACGTGCTATCCAGCAGCAGATCGAAAACCCGCTGGCGCAGCAGATCCTGTCCGGGGAGCTGATTCCGGGCAAAGTTATCCGTCTGGAAGCCAACGACGATCGCATTGTGGCAGTGCAGTAAGTCACAAAACGCAAAAACGAGCCGCTTGCGGCTCGTTTTTGTTTAAAAACCAGGCGAGAATTGAGGTCTGGGAAGTGTTTTGCCTGGAAAGTGAGCAGTCAGTAAATAATTTTCACTTTATCCTTGCAGGTTCGGAATTACTCCCTATAATGCGCCTCCACTGACACGGAACAACGGCACACAAGCCGCCGGGTCAGCAGAGAAAAGCAAAATAAACGCTTGACTCTGAAAGAGGAAAGCGTAATATACGCCACCTCGCAACGGTGAGCGAAAGCCGCGTTGCAACTGCTCTTTAACAATTTATCAGACAATCTGTGTGGGCACTCAAAGTGACATGGATTCTTAACGTCCTCGGACGAAAAATGAATACCAAGTCTCTGAGTGAACATACGTAATTCATTACGAAGTTTAATTCACGAGCATCAAACTTAAATTGAAGAGTTTGATCATGGCTCAGATTGAACGCTGGCGGCAGGCCTAACACATGCAAGTCGAACGGTAGCACAGAGAGCTTGCTCTCGGGTGACGAGTGGCGGACGGGTGAGTAATGTCTGGGAAACTGCCTGATGGAGGGGGATAACTACTGGAAACGGTAGCTAATACCGCATAACGTCGCAAGACCAAAGAGGGGGACCTTCGGGCCTCTTGCCATCAGATGTGCCCAGATGGGATTAGCTAGTAGGTGGGGTAATGGCTCACCTAGGCGACGATCCCTAGCTGGTCTGAGAGGATGACCAGCCACACTGGAACTGAGACACGGTCCAGACTCCTACGGGAGGCAGCAGTGGGGAATATTGCACAATGGGCGCAAGCCTGATGCAGCCATGCCGCGTGTATGAAGAAGGCCTTCGGGTTGTAAAGTACTTTCAGCGGGGAGGAAGGTGTTGTGGTTAATAACCGCAGCAATTGACGTTACCCGCAGAAGAAGCACCGGCTAACTCCGTGCCAGCAGCCGCGGTAATACGGAGGGTGCAAGCGTTAATCGGAATTACTGGGCGTAAAGCGCACGCAGGCGGTCTGTCAAGTCGGATGTGAAATCCCCGGGCTCAACCTGGGAACTGCATTCGAAACTGGCAGGCTAGAGTCTTGTAGAGGGGGGTAGAATTCCAGGTGTAGCGGTGAAATGCGTAGAGATCTGGAGGAATACCGGTGGCGAAGGCGGCCCCCTGGACAAAGACTGACGCTCAGGTGCGAAAGCGTGGGGAGCAAACAGGATTAGATACCCTGGTAGTCCACGCCGTAAACGATGTCGACTTGGAGGTTGTGCCCTTGAGGCGTGGCTTCCGGAGCTAACGCGTTAAGTCGACCGCCTGGGGAGTACGGCCGCAAGGTTAAAACTCAAATGAATTGACGGGGGCCCGCACAAGCGGTGGAGCATGTGGTTTAATTCGATGCAACGCGAAGAACCTTACCTACTCTTGACATCCAGAGAACTTTCCAGAGATGGATTGGTGCCTTCGGGAACTCTGAGACAGGTGCTGCATGGCTGTCGTCAGCTCGTGTTGTGAAATGTTGGGTTAAGTCCCGCAACGAGCGCAACCCTTATCCTTTGTTGCCAGCGGTTAGGCCGGGAACTCAAAGGAGACTGCCAGTGATAAACTGGAGGAAGGTGGGGATGACGTCAAGTCATCATGGCCCTTACGAGTAGGGCTACACACGTGCTACAATGGCGCATACAAAGAGAAGCGACCTCGCGAGAGCAAGCGGACCTCATAAAGTGCGTCGTAGTCCGGATTGGAGTCTGCAACTCGACTCCATGAAGTCGGAATCGCTAGTAATCGTAGATCAGAATGCTACGGTGAATACGTTCCCGGGCCTTGTACACACCGCCCGTCACACCATGGGAGTGGGTTGCAAAAGAAGTAGGTAGCTTAACCTTCGGGAGGGCGCTTACCACTTTGTGATTCATGACTGGGGTGAAGTCGTAACAAGGTAACCGTAGGGGAACCTGCGGTTGGATCACCTCCTTACCTTAAAGAACCTGCCTTTGTAGTGCTCACACAGATTGTCTGATGAAAAGTAAATAGCAAGGCGTCTTGCGATTGAGACTTCAGTGTCCCCTTCGTCTAGAGGCCCAGGACACCGCCCTTTCACGGCGGTAACAGGGGTTCGAATCCCCTAGGGGACGCCACTTGCTGGTTCGTGAGTGAAAGTCACCTGCCGTCATATCTCAAAACTGACTTGCGAGTCATGTTTGAGATATTTGCTCTTTAAAAATCTGGATCAAGCTGAAAATTGAAACGACACACATGTTATGTGTGTTCGAGTCTCTCAAATTTTCGCAAACCGATGATGAATCGAAAGAAACATCTTCGGGTTGTGAGGTTAAGCGACTAAGCGTACACGGTGGATGCCCTGGCAGTCAGAGGCGATGAAGGACGTGCTAATCTGCGAAAAGCGCCGGCGAGGTGATATGAACCTTTGACCCGGCGATGTCCGAATGGGGAAACCCAGTGTGATTCGTCACACTATCGTTAACTGAATACATAGGTTAACGAGGCGAACCGGGGGAACTGAAACATCTAAGTACCCCGAGGAAAAGAAATCAACCGAGATTCCCCCAGTAGCGGCGAGCGAACGGGGAGCAGCCCGGAGTCTGAATCAGCTTGTGTGTTAGTGGAACGGTCTGGAAAGTCCGACGGTACAGGGTGATAGTCCCGTACACGAAAATGCACAGGTTGTGAACTCGAAGAGTAGGGCGGGACACGTGGTATCCTGTCTGAATATGGGGGGACCATCCTCCAAGGCTAAATACTCCTGACTGACCGATAGTGAACCAGTACCGTGAGGGAAAGGCGAAAAGAACCCCGGCGAGGGGAGTGAAAAAGAACCTGAAACCGTGTACGTACAAGCAGTGGGAGCCTACTTGTTAGGTGACTGCGTACCTTTTGTATAATGGGTCAGCGACTTATATTCTGTAGCAAGGTTAACCGTATAGGGGAGCCGAAGGGAAACCGAGTCTTAACTGGGCGTTAAGTTGCAGGGTATAGACCCGAAACCCGGTGATCTAGCCATGGGCAGGTTGAAGGTTGGGTAACACTAACTGGAGGACCGAACCGACTAATGTTGAAAAATTAGCGGATGACCTGTGGCTGGGGGTGAAAGGCCAATCAAACCGGGAGATAGCTGGTTCTCCCCGAAAGCTATTTAGGTAGCGCCTCGTGAATTCATCTTCGGGGGTAGAGCACTGTTTCGGCTAGGGGGCCATCCCGGCTTACCAACCCGATGCAAACTACGAATACCGAAGAATGTTATCACGGGAGACACACGGCGGGTGCTAACGTCCGTCGTGAAGAGGGAAACAACCCAGACCGCCAGCTAAGGTCCCAAAGTCATGGTTAAGTGGGAAACGATGTGGGAAGGCACAGACAGCCAGGATGTTGGCTTAGAAGCAGCCATCATTTAAAGAAAGCGTAATAGCTCACTGGTCGAGTCGGCCTGCGCGGAAGATGTAACGGGGCTAAACCATGCACCGAAGCTGCGGCAGCGACGCTTATGCGTTGTTGGGTAGGGGAGCGTTCTGTAAGCCGTTGAAGGTGGCCTGTGAGGGTTGCTGGAGGTATCAGAAGTGCGAATGCTGACATAAGTAACGATAAAGCGGGTGAAAAGCCCGCTCGCCGGAAGACCAAGGGTTCCTGTCCAACGTTAATCGGGGCAGGGTGAGTCGACCCCTAAGGCGAGGCCGAAAGGCGTAGTCGATGGGAAACAGGTTAATATTCCTGTACTTGGTGTTACTGCGAAGGGGGACGGAGAAGGCTATGTTAGCCGGGCGACGGTTGTCCCGGTTTAAGCATGTAGGCGGAGGTTCCAGGTAAATCCGGTACCTTTTAACGCTGAGGTGTGATGACGAGGCACTACGGTGCTGAAGTAACAAATGCCCTGCTTCCAGGAAAAGCCTCTAAGCATCAGGTAACACGAAATCGTACCCCAAACCGACACAGGTGGTCAGGTAGAGAATACCAAGGCGCTTGAGAGAACTCGGGTGAAGGAACTAGGCAAAATGGTGCCGTAACTTCGGGAGAAGGCACGCTGATATGTAGGTGAAGCCCCTGCGGGTGGAGCTGAAATCAGTCGAAGATACCAGCTGGCTGCAACTGTTTATTAAAAACACAGCACTGTGCAAACACGAAAGTGGACGTATACGGTGTGACGCCTGCCCGGTGCCGGAAGGTTAATTGATGGGGTTAGCGGTAACGCGAAGCTCTTGATCGAAGCCCCGGTAAACGGCGGCCGTAACTATAACGGTCCTAAGGTAGCGAAATTCCTTGTCGGGTAAGTTCCGACCTGCACGAATGGCGTAATGATGGCCAGGCTGTCTCCACCCGAGACTCAGTGAAATTGAACTCGCTGTGAAGATGCAGTGTACCCGCGGCAAGACGGAAAGACCCCGTGAACCTTTACTATAGCTTGACACTGAACACTGGTCCTTGATGTGTAGGATAGGTGGGAGGCTTTGAAGCGTGGACGCCAGTCTGCGTGGAGCCGACCTTGAAATACCACCCTTTAATGGCTGGTGTTCTAACGTAGACCCGTGATCCGGGTTGCGGACAGTGTCTGGTGGGTAGTTTGACTGGGGCGGTCTCCTCCCAAAGAGTAACGGAGGAGCACGAAGGTTAGCTAATCCTGGTCGGACATCAGGAGGTTAGTGCAATGGCATAAGCTAGCTTGACTGCGAGAGTGACGGCTCGAGCAGGTGCGAAAGCAGGTCATAGTGATCCGGTGGTTCTGAATGGAAGGGCCATCGCTCAACGGATAAAAGGTACTCCGGGGATAACAGGCTGATACCGCCCAAGAGTTCATATCGACGGCGGTGTTTGGCACCTCGATGTCGGCTCATCACATCCTGGGGCTGAAGTAGGTCCCAAGGGTATGGCTGTTCGCCATTTAAAGTGGTACGCGAGCTGGGTTTAGAACGTCGTGAGACAGTTCGGTCCCTATCTGCCGTGGGCGCTGGAGAATTGAGGGGGGCTGCTCCTAGTACGAGAGGACCGGAGTGGACGCATCACTGGTGTTCGGGTTGTCATGCCAATGGCACTGCCCGGTAGCTAAATGCGGAAGAGATAAGTGCTGAAAGCATCTAAGCACGAAACTTGCCCCGAGATGAGTTCTCCCTGAGACTATAAGTCTCCTGAAGGAACGTTGAAGACTACGACGTTGATAGGTCGGGTGTGTAAGCGCAGCGATGCGTTGAGCTAACCGATACTAATGAACCGTGAGGCTTAACCTTACAACGCCGAAGCTGTTTTGGCGGTGAGAGACGATTTTCAGCCTGATACAGATTACAGAATTTGCCTGGCGGCTTTAGCGCGGTGGTCCCACCTGACCCCATGCCGAACTCAGAAGTGAAACGCCGTAGCGCCGATGGTAGTGTGGGGTCTCCCCATGTGAGAGTAGGGAACTGCCAGGCATCAAATAGAAGAACCCCGTACCGTAAGGTGCGGGGTTTTTTGCTTTGGGCGTTATTCCTCTCCTTGAAACTTTCTCACCTTCCTCTTGCAGACTCGACATTCAGGCCGGATCTCGGTATTGTTAGCTGTCTGGATGTCTAAACGTTTATACGTATGCTTTGAGGATTCAACGATATGCCGATTCGGGTGCAGGACGAGCTACCAGCCGTCAATTTCTTACGTGAAGAGAACGTCTTTGTGATGACGGCTTCACGCGCAACAGTTCAGGAAATTCGCCCGCTGAAGGTTCTTATTCTCAACCTGATGCCGAAAAAGATTGAAACAGAGAATCAGTTCCTGCGTCTGCTTTCAAACTCTCCGCTGCAGGTCGATATTCAGCTGCTGCGGATCGATGCGCGCGAGTCACGCAACACGCCTTCTGAGCACCTGAACAACTTTTACTGTAACTTCGATGACATTCAGGGGGAAAACTTCGACGGCCTGATTGTGACCGGCGCACCGCTCGGTCTGGTTGAATTTAACGATGTTGCCTACTGGCCGCAGATCAAACAGGTACTGGAGTGGGCAAAAGATCACGTCACGTCCACCTTGTTTGTTTGTTGGGCGGTACAGGCGGCACTGAATATTCTTTATGGTATCCCTAAACAAACCCGCACTGAAAAGCTCTCCGGCGTATACGAACACCACATTCTTCATCCACATGCTCTGCTGACGCGCGGGTTTGATGATTCGTTTCTGGCGCCGCATTCGCGCTATGCCGATTTCCCGGCGCAGCTGATCCGTGATTACACCGATCTGGAGATCCTGGCCGAAACGGAAGAGGGGGATGCATACCTGTTTGCCAGCAAAGATAAGCGCATTGCCTTTGTAACCGGGCATCCTGAATACGATCCGCATACCCTTGCGTCAGAGTATTTCCGTGATGTCGAAGCGGGTCTTAATCCGGATGTGCCGTACAACTATTTCCCGAAAAACGATCCACAAAACAAACCGAGAGCAACCTGGCGCAGCCACGGGAATTTGCTTTTTACTAACTGGCTCAACTATTACGTCTACCAAATCACGCCATACGATCTGCGACACATGAATCCGACGCTAGAGTAATCTTCTGCATTAAACGATCCTAAAGCGTTTCAGCTGTTCGCATCAGGCACCTTCGGGTGCCTTTTTTATTTCCGAAATTCTACTCAACATTGAGAAAAACTTTAATTTCATACTGATCAAGGAGTTAACGTTATAAATAAAATAAAATGGAAATTGTTTTTGATTTTGGAAAGAATAGAGATAGTCTTAATTCTGCTGAGCGAAAACTACACAACGATCTTTCGTTCGCATCGGGGGCGTGATTTTGGATCTTTGATGAGGAGCAGAGTAATGACTCAACAGGCAACGACGGTCGACGAACTGGCCTTTACCCAGCCGCATGGTGAGCAAGAACAGCAAATATTGACGGCAGAGGCGGTCGAATTTCTGACTGAACTGGTGACCCGCTTTACGCCGCAGCGCAATAAGCTGCTGGCAGCACGCATTCACCAGCAGCAGGAAATTGACGATGGCAAGTTGCCTGGGTTTATTTCGGAAACCGCTTCCATTCGCCGTGGTGAGTGGAAAATTCGTGGTATTCCTGAAGATTTACAGGATCGCCGCGTTGAGATCACCGGTCCGGTAGAACGCAAAATGGTGATCAACGCCATGAACGCGAACGTTAAAGTCTTTATGGCTGATTTTGAAGACTCGTTGGCACCGGACTGGCGTAAGGTTATCGAGGGGCAAATCAACCTGCGCGACGCCGTGAACGGCACCATCAGCTATACCAACGAAGCCGGGAAAATCTATCAACTTAAACCGAATCCGGCGGTGCTGATCTGTCGCGTACGCGGTCTCCATCTGCCTGAAAAACACGTCACCTGGCGTGGGGAAGCCATTCCCGGCAGCCTGTTTGATTTCGCGCTCTATTTCTTCCACAACCACAAAAACCTGCTGGCAAAAGGCAGCGGCCCCTATTTCTATCTGCCAAAAACGCAGGCCTGGCAGGAAGCGGCGTGGTGGAGTGAGGTGTTCAGTTATGCAGAAGATCGTTTCAACCTGCCACGTGGCACCATCAAAGCCACCCTGTTGATTGAAACGCTGCCTGCGGTTTTCCAGATGAACGAAATTCTGCATGCCCTGCGTGACCACATCGTCGGCCTGAACTGTGGGCGTTGGGACTATATCTTCAGCTATATCAAAACCCTGAAAAATTATCCCGATCGTGTACTGCCCGATCGTCAGGTCGTCACTATGGATAAGCCGTTCCTGAGCGCCTACTCGCGCCTGCTGATCAAAACCTGCCACAAGCGCGGTGCCTTTGCGATGGGCGGCATGGCGGCATTTATTCCGAGCAAAGACGCGGAGCGTAACAATCAGGTGCTCAACAAAGTGAAGGCCGATAAAGAGCTTGAAGCGCGTAACGGTCATGACGGAACGTGGATCGCCCATCCGGGCCTCGCAGACACGGCAATGGAAGTCTTTAACCGCGTACTCGGTGACAATAAAAATCAGCTCTTTGTTACGCGCGAAGAGGATGCGCCAACGGCTGAAGAACAGCTGCTGGCACCGTGTGCAGGTGAACGTACGGAAGAGGGCATGCGCGCCAACATTCGCGTTGCGGTGCAGTACATCGAAGCCTGGATCTCTGGCAACGGCTGCGTGCCGATCTACGGCCTGATGGAAGATGCCGCCACGGCGGAAATCTCCCGCACCTCTATCTGGCAATGGATCCATCATCAAAAAACGCTCAGCAACGGCAAGCCGGTGACCAAAGCCCTGTTCCGCCAGATGCTGGCCGAAGAAATGCGGGTGATCCAGGACGAGTTGGGCGAACACCGCTTCAGCAGCGGACGTTTTGATGATGCTGCACGCCTGATGGAACAAATCACCACCTCAGATGACTTAATCGACTTCCTGACCCTGCCGGGCTACCGCTTCCTGGCGTAACTCACCACATAACAATATGGAGCATCTGCACATGAAAACCCGTACCCAACAAATCGAAGAACTGAAGAAAGAATGGACACAACCGCGCTGGGAAGGCATTCGTCGTCCGTACAGCGCGGAAGAAGTGGTGAAATTACGCGGCTCGGTCAATCCGGAATGCACGCTGGCGCAAAATGGCGCGGCGAAAATGTGGAAGCTGCTGCACGGTGGTTCCAAAAAGGGTTATATCAATAGCCTCGGGGCGTTGACCGGCGGTCAGGCACTGCAGCAGGCGAAGGCCGGTATTGAGGCTGTCTATCTTTCCGGCTGGCAGGTTGCGGCGGATGCCAACCTGGCATCCAGTATGTATCCGGATCAGTCCCTCTACCCGGCGAACTCCGTGCCGTCGGTGGTTGATCGAATCAACAACACCTTCCGCCGTGCGGATCAGATCCAGTGGGCGGCAGGCATCGAACCCAACGATCCGCGCTTTATTGACTACTTCCTGCCGATCGTCGCGGATGCGGAAGCGGGTTTCGGCGGCGTGCTGAACGCGTTCGAGCTGATGAAATCAATGATTGAGGCCGGTGCAGCGGCCGTTCACTTCGAAGATCAGCTGGCATCGGTGAAGAAGTGCGGACACATGGGCGGTAAGGTGCTGGTTCCGACCCAGGAAGCGATTCAGAAACTGGTTGCCGCGCGTCTGGCGGCAGACGTGCTCGGCGTGCCGACGCTGGTCATTGCTCGTACCGATGCGGATGCGGCTGACCTGATCACCTCTGACTGCGATCCGTACGACAGCGAGTTCATCACCGGTGAGCGCACCAGTGAAGGGTTCTATCGTACCCATGCAGGCATCGAACAGGCGATCAGCCGTGGCCTGGCGTATGCCCCTTACGCCGACCTGGTCTGGTGTGAAACCTCCACGCCGGATCTGGCGCTGGCAAAACGTTTTGCCGATGCCATTCATGCGAAATATCCGGGCAAACTGCTGGCCTATAACTGCTCGCCGTCCTTCAACTGGCAGAAGAATCTGGATGATAAAACCATCGCCAGCTTCCAGCAGCAGCTTTCTGATATGGGCTACAAGTACCAGTTCATTACCCTGGCGGGTATCCACAGCATGTGGTTCAACATGTTCGACCTTGCACATGCTTATGCGCAGGGTGAAGGCATGAAACACTACGTCGAGAAGGTTCAGCAGCCAGAATTCGCCGCCGGAAAAGAGGGTTATACCTTCGTTTCTCACCAGCAGGAAGTGGGAACGGGCTACTTCGACAACGTGACCACTATCATTCAGGGCGGTGCCTCCTCCGTCACCGCCTTAACGGGATCAACCGAAGAAGCACAGTTCTAATCGTTTCCCCCTCTCCCCCCTCGGGGAGAGGGTTGGGGTGAGGGGGAATATATGTCGCGTGGCCTGGAATTACTGATTGCTCAAACTATTTTGCAGGGCTTCGATGCCCAGTATGGTCGTTTTCTTGAAGTGACATCCGGTGCGCAACAGCGCTTTGAACATGCGGACTGGCATGCGGTTCAGCAGGCCATGAAGCAGCGTATTCACCTTTATGACCACCACGTGGGTCTGGTGGTGGAGCAGTTGCGCTGTATTACCGATGGTAAAAGCCCGGATGCGGACTTTTTACTGCGCGTGAAAGAGCACTACACCCATTTATTACCTGACTACCCGCGCTTCGAGATTGCGGAGAGCTTTTTCAACTCCGTCTATTGCCGGTTATTTGACCACCGCTCATTATCTCCTGAGCGGTTATTTATCTTCAGCTCTCAGCCTGAACGACGATTTCGTGCTATCCCACGTCCGCTGGCGAAAGATTTCTTCCCGGAACGCGGGTGGGAGAAGCTTTTGCACCGTGTGCTAACCGATTTGCCGCTGCGTTTGCCCTGGGAGAATAAAACCCGGGATATAGGTTATATCCACACCCACCTGCGTGAAACCTTCGGCGAGGCGTTACTCGGCCGCAGCCACTTGCAGGTTGCCAACGAGCTTTTCTACCGCAATAAAGCCGCCTGGCTGGTAGGAAAACTGGTCACGCCATCGGCCATCGTACCGTTTCTGCTACCCATCCATCGGACAGATGACGGGGAACTGTTTGTCGATACCTGCCTGACCACCAGCGCCGAGGCCAGCATTGTATTTGGCTTCGCCCGCTCCTATTTCATGGTGTACGCACCGTTGCCTGCCGCGCTGGTGGAATGGCTGCGGGAGATCCTGCCGGGCAAAACCACCGCCGAGCTGTATATGGCGATTGGCTGTCAGAAGCACGCTAAAACGGAAAGCTATCGGGAATACCTGCGTTATGTCACCACCGCAGATGAACAGTTTATCGAAGCGCCTGGCATTCGCGGCATGGTGATGCTGGTGTTTACGCTTCCGGGGTTCGACCGCGTATTTAAGGTCATTAAAGACCGGTTCGCGCCGCAGAAAGAGATGACCGCCGCGCACGTCCGCGCCTGCTATCAGCTGGTCAAAGAGCATGACCGTGTCGGACGTATGGCGGATACTCAGGAATTCGAAAACTTTGTGCTGGATAAGCAACAGATCGACCCGGCGCTGATGGCGCTTTTGCTCAAGGAAGCATCGGGGAAAATCACCGATCTTGGCGACAAAATCGTGATTAGCCATCTTTACATCGAGCGCCGCATGGTGCCGCTGAACATCTGGCTGGAGCAGTCCGAGGGTCAGGCGCTGCGCGATGCTATAGAAGAATACGGTAACGCGATTCGCCAGCTTGCCGCGGCCAATATTTTTCCGGGCGATATGCTGTTTAAAAACTTCGGCGTCACGCGCCACGGGCGAGTGGTGTTTTATGATTATGACGAAATTTGCTACATGACCGAAGTGAATTTCCGCGATATCCCGCCGCCCCGTTACCCGGAAGATGAACTGTCTGGTGAACCGTGGTACAGCGTTTCGCCGGGCGATGTCTTTCCCGAAGAGTTTCGCCACTGGCTGTGCGCCGACCCGCGCATCGGGCCGCTATTTGAAGAGATGCACGCCGACCTTTTTCGTGCCAGCTACTGGCGCGGGCTGCAAACGCGGATCAAAAACGGGCATGTGGAAGATGTGTACGCTTACCGCCGCAAGCAGCGGTTTTGCATCCGGTTTAACGAATCCCACCATACGCCAGCGTCACCTCTTTCGCCGCCTTAATCACCAGCGCACCTAACTCGGTAACGCGGTCGTCGGTCATGCGCGAAATCGGCCCGGAGATAGAGATGGCGGCAAACGGCTCGCGGTGCTCGTCAAAGATACAGGCCGCGATACAGCGCAGACCCAAAGCATGTTCTTCATCATCAAATGAATAGCCACGCTTGCGGGTTAACGCCAGATCCTCTTTCAGATGCACCGGCGAAACCAGCGTGGCATGGGTATAGGCGTGCAGCCCTTTACGATGCAGCAGCCCTGTCACCTGATCTTCGCTGAGCTGAGACAGAAACGCTTTTCCTGCCCCGGACGCATGCATCGGCAGCTTACCGCCAATCGGCGCGGACATACGCATCAGCTGCGTGCACTGCACCTGATCGATAATGATTGCCTGATGATCGCTCTGATCAAGCACCGCCAGGTTTACCGTCTCGCCGGAATCTTCCATCAGCTTGCGCAGAATCGGATGCACAATCGCCAGCAGATTGCGGCTTTGCAGGAAGCTGCTGCCAACGATAAAGGCATGTGCGCCCACCGCCCAGTGTCCCAACTCGCCGACCTGGCGGACAAAGCCCAGCTGCTGCATAGTGGTCAGCAGGCGGTGCGTGGTGGAGTTCGGCAGGCCAGCCTGCTGGGCCAGCTCCGTCAGGGCCACGCTGCTGTGCGACTCGGCTATCCACTCCAGCAGCTTCAGACCGCGCGTGAGCGATTGTACCTGTCCGCTCGGTTGTGCTGCGGGGGTGGCAGCAGGTTTTCTGCCGCGTTTGGCGGGAACGGTCGCGACCATGACGATCTCCTTTTTCTGTATCGTGGAAATCATTTTCGTTTTATTTGGTGATTTTGCAACCGTTATCCTGACTGATCGGAGGAGTGATGGTGAACATGTCTCATGTTACCGCTGTGTGACTTTTCCACCCTGCGAGATTGTGCCAGTATGGAACGCAGCCTTTTGGCCTTGTTGAGCGTTGTCGGGAGCAAGTGTGAGCAGCAAAGTAGAGCAACTGCGTGCGCAGTTAAATGAACGAATTCTGGTGCTGGACGGCGGCATGGGCACGATGATCCAGGGCTATCGTCTGAGTGAAGACGATTTCCGCGGCGAACGCTTCGCTGACTGGCCTTGCGATCTGAAAGGTAACAACGACCTGCTGGTGCTCAGCAAGCCGTCCGTCATTAAGGATATCCACAATGCCTACTTCGAGGCAGGGGCGGATATCGTTGAAACCAACACCTTTAACTCGACAACCATCGCCATGGCGGATTACCAGATGGAATCCCTGTCGGCGGAGATCAACTTTGAGGCGGCTAAACTGGCTCGTGCCTGCGCAGATGAATGGACTGCCCGCACGCCGGACAAACCGCGATACGTTGCCGGGGTGCTTGGCCCAACCAACCGCACCGCATCAATCTCACCGGACGTCAACGACCCGGCATTTCGTAATATCACCTTTGACCAGCTGGTCGCTGCCTACCGTGAATCGACCAAAGCGCTGGTGGAAGGCGGTTCCGACCTGATCCTGATTGAAACGGTTTTCGACACCCTCAACGCCAAAGCCGCGATTTACGCGGTGAAAGAGGAGTTCGAGGCACTGGGCGTTGACCTGCCGATCATGATTTCCGGCACCATTACCGACGCCTCCGGCCGTACCCTGTCCGGCCAGACCACCGAAGCGTTTTATAACTCCCTGCGCCACGCGGAAGCGCTCTCCTTTGGCCTGAACTGTGCCCTGGGGCCAGATGAACTGCGCCAGTACGTGCAGGAGTTATCGCGCATCGCAGAGTGTTATGTCACCGCGCACCCGAACGCCGGTCTGCCCAATGCCTTTGGTGAATACGATCTGGATGCCGACACCATGGCGGCGCAAATCCGCGAGTGGGCTGAATCTGGCTTCCTGAACATTGTTGGCGGCTGCTGCGGCACCACGCCGGAACACATTGCCGCCATGAGCAACGCCGTGGCCGGGCTTCCGCCGCGTAAGCTGCCTGAGATTCCCGTTGCCTGTCGTCTTTCTGGTCTCGAGCCGTTGACCATTGGCGACGACAGCCTGTTTGTGAACGTGGGGGAGCGGACTAACGTTACCGGTTCCGCGAAGTTCAAACGGCTGATCAAAGAAGAGAAGTACAGCGAAGCGCTGGACGTCGCCCGCCAGCAGGTGGAAAGCGGCGCACAGATTATTGATATCAACATGGACGAGGGGATGCTCGACGCCGAAGCGGCGATGGTGCGTTTCCTCAACCTGATTGCCGGCGAGCCGGACATTGCCCGCGTGCCGATCATGATCGACTCTTCCAAATGGGAAGTCATCGAAAAAGGGCTGAAGTGCATTCAGGGTAAAGGCATCGTCAACTCTATCTCGATGAAAGAGGGCGTTGATATCTTTATCCACCACGCGAAGATGGTCCGCCGCTACGGTGCCGCCGTGGTGGTCATGGCCTTCGACGAAGTGGGCCAGGCGGATACCCGCGAGCGTAAAATTGAGATATGCCGCCGCGCGTACAAGATTTTGACCGAAGAGGTGGGTTTCCCGCCGGAAGACATCATCTTCGACCCGAACATTTTCGCCGTCGCGACCGGGATTGAAGAGCATAACAACTATGCCCAGGACTTTATCGGCGCATGTGAAGACATTAAACGTGAATTGCCGCATGCGTTAATCTCCGGCGGCGTGTCGAACGTGTCGTTCTCGTTCCGCGGCAACGACCCGGTGCGTGAAGCGATCCACGCCGTGTTCCTCTACTACGCCATCCGCAACGGGATGGACATGGGGATCGTTAATGCCGGCCAGCTGGCGATTTACGATGACCTCCCTGCCGAGCTTCGCGACGCGGTAGAAGATGTCATCCTTAACCGTCGCGACGACGCCACCGAGCGCATGCTGGACCTCGCGGAGAAATACCGCGGCAGCAAAACGGATGAATCGGCCAACGTTCAGCAGGCCGAGTGGCGTTCCTGGGACGTGAAAAAGCGTCTGGAATATTCGCTGGTGAAAGGCATCACCGAGTTTATTGAGCAGGACACCGAAGAAGCGCGCCAGCAGGCAGCCCGCCCGATTGAGGTGATCGAAGGCCCGCTGATGGACGGCATGAACGTGGTCGGCGATCTGTTCGGCGAGGGAAAAATGTTCCTGCCGCAGGTGGTGAAATCTGCCCGCGTGATGAAGCAGGCCGTGGCCTATCTGGAGCCGTTTATCGAGGCCAGCAAAGAGAAAGGCTCCAGCAACGGCAAGATGGTCATCGCCACCGTGAAGGGCGACGTGCACGACATCGGCAAGAATATCGTCGGCGTGGTGCTGCAGTGCAATAACTACGAAATTATCGACCTCGGGGTAATGGTTCCGGCGGATAAAATCCTCAAAACCGCGCGTGAGGTGAATGCCGACCTGATTGGCCTTTCCGGGCTGATCACGCCGTCGCTGGACGAGATGGTCAACGTGGCGAAAGAGATGGAGCGTCAGGGCTTCACTATTCCGTTATTGATTGGCGGGGCAACCACGTCGAAAGCGCATACGGCGGTAAAAATCGAACAGAACTACAGCGGCCCGACGGTCTATGTGCAGAACGCCTCGCGCACCGTAGGCGTGGTGTCCGCGCTGCTCTCCGACACCCAGCGCGATGACTTCGTGGCGCGCACCCGCAAAGAGTACGAAACCGTCCGCATCCAGCACGGTCGTAAGAAACCGCGCACGCCGCCGGTTTCACTTCAGGCGGCGCGCGATAACGATCTGGCGTTTGACTGGTCGAGCTATACCCCGCCGGTTGCGCATCGTCTGGGCGTGCAGGACGTCACCGCCAGCATCGAAACGCTGCGTAACTACATTGACTGGACGCCGTTCTTCATGACCTGGTCGCTGGCGGGCAAATATCCGCGCATCCTCGAGGATGAGGTGGTTGGTGAAGAGGCGAAGCGGTTGTTTAAAGATGCCAATGACATGCTCGACACGCTGAGTGCAGAGAAATCCCTCAATCCGCGCGGCGTGGTGGGGCTGTTCCCGGCGAACCGCGTGGGTGACGATGTGGAAATCTACCGCGATGAAACCCGCACGCATGTGCTGACCGTGAGCCATCACCTGCGTCAGCAAACGGAGAAAGTTGGCTTCGCCAACTACTGTCTGGCGGATTTCGTCGCACCGAAACTGAGTGGCAAAGCCGACTATATCGGCGCCTTTGCGGTAACCGGCGGCCTGGAAGAAGATGCGCTGGCGGAGGCATACGAAGCGCAGCATGATGATTACAACAAAATCATGGTCAAAGCGATTGCCGACCGCCTGGCGGAAGCCTTCGCTGAGTATCTGCATGAGCGCGTACGTAAGGTGTACTGGGGCTACGCGGCCAATGAAAACCTCAGCAACGAGGAGCTGATCCGCGAAAACTACCAGGGCATTCGCCCGGCGCCGGGCTATCCGGCCTGCCCGGAGCACACCGAAAAAGGCACCATCTGGAAACTTCTCGATGTTGAGGCCCATACGGGGATGAAACTCACCGAGTCGTTTGCCATGTGGCCAGGTGCCTCTGTTTCCGGCTGGTATTTCAGCCACCCGGACAGCAAGTACTTTGCCGTGGCGCAGCTACAGCGTGATCAGATCGAAGATTACGCCCTGCGCAAAGGCATGAGCGTGTCAGAAGTCGAGCGCTGGCTGGCGCCTAATCTCGGCTACGACGCCGACTAAAATCACTTTTCCTTACAACAAACAGGGCGCTCATGGGGCGCCCTGTCTCTTTCTTACGTTTAAACCCTTATACTGAACCTAAGGAAAATGAATAACGATAAGGAGGAAAACCTTCCGTGCTGACCCTGTTACATCTGCTCTCCGCAGTCGCACTGCTCGTTTGGGGGACCCATATCGTCCGTACCGGCGTGATGCGCGTCTTTGGTGCTCGTTTACGCACCGTTCTCAGCAGCAGCGTTGAGAAGAAGCCGCTCGCCTTTTGTGCGGGGATAGGCGTCACGGCGCTGGTTCAGAGCAGTAATGCCACCACCCTTCTTGTCACCTCCTTTGTGGCACAGGATCTGGTGGCGCTCGCGCCGGCACTGGTGATCGTGCTGGGGGCCGACGTGGGTACCGCGCTGATGGCGCGTATTCTGACGTTCGATCTCTCCTGGCTGTCGCCGCTGCTGATTTTCATTGGCGTCATCTTCTTCCTCGGGCGCAAACAGACGCGTGCCGGGCAGCTTGGGCGCGTGGGGATTGGCCTGGGGCTGATCCTGCTGGCGCTGGAGCTGATTGTGCAGGCGGTCACCCCCATCACCGAGGCCAACGGCGTTCAGGTCATCTTCGCCTCTCTGACCGGTGACATCATGCTGGACGCGCTGATTGGCGCGGTGTTTGCCATCGTCAGCTATTCAAGCCTGGCAGCCGTATTGCTGACGGCCACGCTCACCGCTGCCGGGGCGATCTCCTTCCCGGTGGCGCTATGTCTGGTGATTGGTGCGAACCTGGGGTCTGGCCTGCTGGCAATGCTCAACAACAGTGCCGCCAACGCTGCGGCTCGCCGCGTGGCGCTCGGCAGCCTGCTGTTTAAGCTGGTGGGTAGCCTGATTATCCTGCCGTTTGTGCACCCGCTGGCGAACCTGATGGATAACCTCTCGCTGCCGAAAGCGGAGCTGGTGATCTATTTCCACGTTTTCTATAACCTGGTGCGCTGCCTGGCGATGGTGCCTTTTGCGGGGCCGATGGCCCGCTTTTGCGAACGACTCATTCAGGATGAACCGGAGCTGGATGCGCGCCTGAAACCGAAGCATCTGGATACCTCCGCGCTGGATACCCCGGCGCTGGCGCTGGCGAATGCCGCCCGCGAGACGCTACGCATGGGTGATGCGATGGAAACCATGCTCGAAGGGCTGCAGAAGGTGATGCACGGCGAACCGCGCGAAGAGAAAGAGTTGCGCAGGCTGGCGGACGATATCAACGTGCTTTATACCGCCATTAAGCTCTATCTGGCGCGTATTCCGCAGGATGAACTGGCGGAAGAGGAGTCTCGCCGCTGGGCAGAAATCATCGAGATGTCGCTCAACCTGGAGCAAGCCTCCGATATCGTGGAGCGTATGGGGAGTGAGATTGCAGATAAGTCACTGGCAGCACGTCGGGCATTCTCCATTGAGGGCCTGAAGGAGCTGGAGGCGCTCCACGAACAGCTGTTGAGCAACCTGAAGCTGGCGATGCTGGTCTTCTTCTCCAGCGACGTGCCGAGCGCGCGCCGCCTGCGTCGTAACAAGCATCGCTTCCGCATCCTCAACCGTCGCTACTCGCACGCCCACGTTGAGCGTCTTCACCAGCAAAACGTGCAGAGTATCGAGACCAGCTCCCTGCACCTGGGGCTGCTGGGGGACATGAAGCGTCTCAACTCGTTGTTCTGCGCGGTGGCCTATAGCGTGATGGAACAGCCGGATGAAGATGACGAGCGGGACGAGTATTAATCTCTGAAAGCGCCTCGCAAAACCGTTTTGCGAGGCGTGACACCTTATAAAGCGCCATTTACGCTGCAGACCTTACATTTTTAAGGGAATAGAAAATGCTCGTTTATTACGCTACACTTCGCCAATTCATGCGCATACCGATGGGGGTTCTCATGCGCACTACTCATGGCATCAAAAAATCAGTCAATGTGTCGTTAGCACCAGAAATCCTTGAAGAGGCGCGACGGCTTAAACTTAATCTCTCTGCTGTACTTACGGCTGCATTGCAGGAGCAGTTTCGTGCACATCAGCGTGCAGAGTGGTTAGAAGAAAATAAAGCGTCTATCGAGGCTATTAACCAGTGGGTTGATGAAAACGGCTCCTTTAGTGACTTTCAGAGGTCGTTCTGATGGAGCAATATTTTGCTTATGAGAATGAAGGTAAGGGGAAAACTGCCTATCCCTGGCTAATCAATATGCAGCATCCCGTGGCCAATGTGATGAAGCATGTTCTGGTCGCCCCCGCAGTTGAGCTTAGCCACCTGGGAGGCATTCAGCCGCCTGCGAAAGTGTGCCCTGTCGTTGAGATAGCGGGTAAGCCCTGCGTGGTTATGATGCACATGATGGCAGGCATATCGCCAAAAGAGTTAGGCGAGCGTGTCGCCGATCTTACTCAAGACCGGGCCTCATTGCGGGATGCACTCGATTTTTTGATCAACGGTTACTAACACTTTTTTGTCAGCCGCAAGGTAAGGTATATTTCGCCCTTCACAGGAGAAACTATGCTGCCAACTCAATCAACCCGATTAAACAAATACATTAGCGAGAGCGGGATCTGCTCACGTCGCGAGGCTGACCGTTACATTGAACAAGGTAACGTGTTTCTTAACGGCAAACGCGCCACCATCGGCGATCAGGTGGTGCCTGGCGACGTGGTCAAAGTGAATGGTCAGGTCATTGAACCGCGTGATGCAGAAGACCTGGTGTTTATCGCGTTGAATAAACCGGTTGGGATTGTCAGCACCACGGAAGACGGTGAGCGAGACAACATCGTTGATTTCGTGAACCACAGCAGCCGCATCTTCCCGATTGGCCGTCTGGATAAAGATTCGCAGGGGCTGATTTTCCTCACCAACCATGGCGATCTGGTGAACAAAATCCTGCGAGCCGGTAACGACCATGAGAAAGAGTACATCGTTACGGTAAACAAACTGGTAACGGACGAGTTTATCCGCGGGATGAGCGCAGGCGTGCCGATCCTGGGCACGGTGACGAAGAAGTGTAAGGTCAAGAAAGAAGCGCCTTTCGCGTTCCGAATTACCCTGGTACAGGGCTTAAACCGCCAGATCCGCCGCATGTGCGAGTACTTCGGTTATGAAGTGACGAAGCTTGAACGTACGCGCATCATGAACGTTAGCCTGTCCGGGATCCCGCTGGGCGAGTGGCGTGACTTGACGGATGACGAGCTGATTGAGCTGTTCAGGCTTATCGAAAACTCGTCGTCAGAAGCGAAGCCGAAGGCTAAGGCGAAGCCGAAAACCCAGGCGATTAAACGCCCGGTGGTGAAGGCGCCGCAGGCGGAAGAGAAAGGGCGAGGCAAGCCGGGTAACGGTAAGCGATTTACCCAGCCGGGTCGTAAAAAGAAAGGGCGCTGATTAGCGCCTTCCACGGATTGACGTGCTGGCGGACCAGGAGAAGGTCGCCTCTGCATCCGGTTTATAAGCCTGCTCTTTTTTCAGTTTGCGGGCTTTCTTCGCCGCAGCGTCACGTTCCGCCATCAGCTTGTCGATGTACTCTTTTTTCACCTGATTGGTTTCGGCGTTCGTCAGCGTGCGGCCATGTGCAATGCGGGCGCGGTCGAGAAGCGTTTTCAGTTCGCGCTGCTCGGCTTCCGTCATGTCTTTCTGGGTCAAACGTGGTGTAGCCATTGCTGAAGCCTCCTGAGGGTGAGGCTTCAGTGTAAAGCAATTCAATCCTGTTTCACCGCTTCTTTTTTCGTTTGTGCATTAATCGGTTTGCCGGACCAGTAGCCCGCCAGCAGCGAACCTGAAAGATTGTGCCACACCGAGAACAGGGCACCCGGCAGGGCCGCCAGCGGCGAGAAGTAAATTTTGCCAAGCGCCGCCGCCAGACCGGAGTTCTGCATCCCGACTTCAATCGCCAGCGTGCGGCAGGTGGATTCGTCGAAACCAAACAGCTTCCCGCCCCAGTATCCTCCCAGCAGGCCGATGGTGTTATGCAGCACGACTGCGACGATCACCACAAAACCGACGGAAGCAATGTGCGAGGCAGAACCCGCCACCACGGCGCTGATGATGGCCAGAATGCAGACCATCGAAAACGCAGGCAGGTAGGACTCAACGGCTTTCACCACGCGCGGGAACAGATGGTGAATGACCAGCCCCAGGGCAATCGGGATCACCACAATCTGCAGAATGCTGAGCAGCATCCCCATCACGTCCACCTGAATATGCGCGTCCACGTACAGGCGGGTTAACAGCGGCGTGGCAATCACGCCCACCAGCGTGGAAACGGATGAAATGGTAACGGAGAGGGCTACATCCCCTTTCGCCAGATAGATCATGACGTTAGACGCCGTGCCGCTGGCGACGCTGCCCACCAGCACCATTCCGGCAGAGAGATCCGGCGGCATCTTAAAGGCCATCGCCAGCAGCCACGCCGCGAGCGGCATCACCAGGTAATGCAGGAAGATACCCGCAGCAACCGGAGCCGGGCGCGACAGCACGCGTTTGAAATCGTCGATTTTTAAATGCACCCCCATGCCGAACATAATCAGCATCAGCAGCGTGGCGACCCATGGACCAATACCGGTGAACGTGGCGGGCGTGTAATACGCGAGGACAGAGAGCAGCAGCGCCCATAAGGGGAACAGCCGGGTGATAACGGATAACATAGTGAATTCCTTGCAGTATTGTCGTGTTGTTTTGTTATGAAAAAGCCGGGTCTGTGCCCGGCTTATCGATATTGTTTAACGTGCTAACGAATTTTATTCAAACAAATTCTGATGAAGTTTCTGCACGACCTGCTCAGCCTGATCGGCAGGGACCAGGAAACAAAGGTTGTAGCTGGAGGCACCGTAGCAAATCATGCGGATGTTGAACGGGTCGAGCACACCAAACACCTCTTTGCCCACGCCGCAGGCGCGCGACAGCTTGTTGCCAATGATGGCCACCAGCGCCAGGTTTTCTTCCACTTCCACGCGGCACAGCTCGGACAACTCAATCAGCAGCGACTGCGTCAGCAGGGTATCGCCGGTGGAGGTCGAGCCGGTGGTGTCCAGCGTCAGCGCAATGCTCACTTCGGAGGTGGTGATGAGGTCTACGGAGATATTGTGACGCGCCAGAATGCCAAACACCTCTGCCAGGAAACCGCGGGAGTGGAGCATATTGTGGCTATGCAGCGTCACCAGCGTCTGGCGACGGCGCAGGGCCAGCGCACGGAACAGCGGTGGGTTTTCCGTTTTCTTGCAAACCAGCGTGCCGCCCGCTTTAGGATCTTTACTGGAGCCCACGAAGACCGGAATATCGCTGCGCACGGCAGGCAGCAGCGTTGCCGGGTGTAGCACCTTCGCGCCGAAGGTGGCCATTTCCGCCGCTTCTTCAAACGCGATCACATCAATACGTTTCGCCGCGGAAACCACGCGCGGGTCGGTGGTGTAGATACCCGGCACGTCAGTCCAGATATCCACACGGGTGGCATGCAGAGCTTCACCCAGCAGAGCCGCGGTATAGTCGCTGCCGCCACGGCCCAGCGTCGTCGTGCGACCTTTGGCTTCGCTGCCGATAAAGCCCTGGGTGACCACCATGCCTTCAGCCAGGCGCGGGGCCAGTTGCTGGTTGGTGAGCTCAGCCAGCATCTCAACGTCCGGTTCAGCGCGGCCAAAACGGTCACTGGTGCGCATCACTTTACGCACGTCAAACCACTGCGCCTGAACGTTACGTTCGCGCATGATTTCAACGAACAGCAGGGTAGACATCAATTCACCGTGGCTGACCAGTTCATCGGTCAGGGCGGTGGAGGTGGCCAGAGACGCTGCTTCTGCCAGGGTGGTGATATTTTCCAGCAGGCGTTCCACTTCTTCGCGGATCACGTTTGGATTTTGCAGACGCTCAAGGATGTCGAACTGAATTTTGCGCAGTGCATCCAGCTTCACGAAACGTTCTGTCGCTTCCAGTCCTTCAGACAGAGAAACCAGCAGGTTCGTCACGCCAGCGGATGCGGAGAGCACCACCAGGCGGGTATTCGGATCGGCCAGCACCACATCGGCGCTGCGGTTCATGGCATCGTAGTCGGCCACACTGGTGCCGCCAAACTTGGCGACCACAAAACTCGTCATAACAACCTCGTGTCAGGGAATGAATAAGCGACCTTGGCACAAGAGTGAAACGAAAACAGGTGCAGGCGCAAAATACGGCCCTATAAATAAAATGCGGGGGAGGTCCTGTCAATGCTGGGATTATGCGGATTTTTTATGGGGGGGTACCCCTGAGAAACAGGACTTATAACAGGGCCATATTTTATGCTCCGTTTTACCCCCTTTTGACCGACAATTCGCCGCCCGGGAGGGCACTTCAGCAGCTATACTTTTCGGGTCTTTTCACCTGTGTTTGATGCAGGCCAGGGCAATGGCATAAAAACCATCACAATTTTTATTTGCAGGCGCTACAATCGACCGCAGTCACAATTCTCAAATCAGAAGAGTATTGCTAATGAAAAACATCAACCCAACGCAGACCGCTGCCTGGCAGGCACTCCAGAAACATTTTGATGAAATGAAAGACGTCACCATCGCGGATCTGTTCGCGAAAGATGCCGATCGTTTCGCTAAGTTCTCCGCGACCTTCGACGACCTGATGCTGGTGGATTTTTCCAAAAACCGCATTACCGAAGAGACGCTGGCAAAGCTGCAGGATCTGGCAAAAGAGACTCAGCTTGCCGACGCTATCAAGTCCATGTTCTCCGGCGAGAAAATCAACCGCACCGAAGACCGTGCTGTGCTGCACGTGGCCCTGCGTAACCGTAGCAATACGCCAATCATCGTTGACGGCAAAGATGTTATGCCGGAAGTGAACGCGGTGCTGGAAAAGATGAAAGCTTTCTCCGAAGCGATCATCTCCGGTAGCTGGAAAGGCTATACCGGTAAAGCGATCACCGACGTGGTAAACATCGGCATCGGCGGTTCTGACCTGGGTCCGTTCATGGTGACCGAAGCGCTGCGTCCGTACAAAAACCACCTCAACATGCATTTCGTGTCTAACGTCGATGGTACTCACATCGCCGAAGTGCTGAAGAACGTGAACCCGGAAACCACCCTGTTCCTGGTGGCGTCTAAAACCTTCACCACCCAGGAAACCATGACCAACGCCCACAGCGCGCGTGACTGGTTCCTGAAAACCGCGGGCGACAACAAGCACGTGGCGAAACACTTTGCGGCGCTGTCCACCAATGGTAAAGCGGTTGGCGAGTTCGGTATCGACACCGCGAACATGTTCGAGTTCTGGGACTGGGTTGGCGGCCGTTACTCTCTGTGGTCTGCCATCGGTTTGTCCATCATTCTGTCCGTAGGCTTCGATAACTTCGTTGAACTGCTCTCCGGCGCGCACGCGATGGATAAACACTTCTCCACCACCGCACCTGAGAAAAACCTGCCGGTGCTGCTGGCGCTGATTGGTATCTGGTACAACAACTTCTTTGGCGCTGAAACCGAAGCGATCCTGCCGTACGACCAGTACATGCATCGCTTTGCGGCCTACTTCCAGCAGGGCAATATGGAATCCAACGGTAAGTACGTTGACCGTAACGGCAACGCGGTGGATTACCAGACGGGTCCAATCATCTGGGGTGAGCCGGGCACTAACGGCCAGCACGCGTTCTACCAGCTGATCCACCAGGGAACCAAAATGGTACCGTGCGATTTCATCGCCCCGGCTATTACCCATAACCCGCTGTCTGACCACCATCCAAAACTGCTGTCTAACTTCTTCGCCCAGACTGAAGCGCTGGCGTTCGGTAAATCCCGCGAGGTGGTTGAGCAGGAGTATCGCGATCAGGGTAAAGATCCGGCCACTCTGGACCACGTTGTGCCGTTCAAAGTGTTCGAAGGCAACCGCCCAACCAACTCCATCCTGCTGCGTGAAATCACCCCGTTCAGCCTGGGTGCGCTGATTGCGCTGTACGAGCACAAGATCTTTACTCAGGGTGCCATCCTGAACATCTTCACCTTTGACCAGTGGGGCGTTGAACTGGGCAAACAGCTTGCAAACCGCATTCTGCCAGAGCTGGGTGACGATAAAGCGATCACCAGCCACGACAGCTCGACCAATGGTTTGATTAACCGCTATAAAGCCTGGCGCGCGTAATTAAAACATCATGAAAATGTGCCGGCGAAATGCCGGCATTTTTTTATCGGATAATTCCTGATGTCTGTTAGTTAACTCAAATTCTGGATGTGAGTTTAATCCGAAAAAGACGGTTAACCCGTTAATTGCTGCGGTTTATTTTAAGAAAATACGTAGAAGTAAGATAATGTGTTTATATTATAAATTATTGATTTTTAGTGATTATATATTTTAATTATTTGCTTTTCATTTCGATTTTATCCATTAGTCCGAAAACCCCTTCCCTATTTCCCCTCACGGTAATCCCGCTGCTTTAGTTGTGTATACTCGATTCCGCCTGAATTTCTTTTCGGGCAAATCTCCATTCATTCATTGAAGGGAAATTGTTATGAAGAAAGTACTGTATGGCATTTTTGCCATATCTGCACTTGCGGCGACATCTGTCTATGCAGCTCCGGTCCAGGTCGGGGAAGCAGCAGGGTCGGCAGCGACGTCTGCGTCTGCGGGAAGCTCTACCGCAGCCAGCACCAGCGCCGTAAGTTCAGCCGTGGGTGTCGCGCTGGCGGCAACCGGTGGCGGTGATGGCTCCAATACCGGAACCACGACCACTACGACAACCAGCACCCAGTAAGACCGGGTGTTTTAATCATAACCACACTTCGGTGTGGTTATTTCGCCCCTTCGGAGAAGAGTCGTGAAGCGACCTGCAATCATTCTGATTTGCCTGCTGTTGCAGGCGTGCTCAGCCACCACCAAAGGGCTGGGTCATTCACTGTGGGACAGCCTGTTCGGTACGCCGGGCGTGCAATTGACCGATGACGAACTTCAGAACATGCCCTACGCCAGTCAGTACATGCAGCTTAATGATGGCCCGCAACTGTTTGTGGTGCTCGCTTTCGATGAAAACGGGCAGCAGAAATGGGTGACGCAGGATCAGGCCACCATCGTGACGCAGCATGGCCGTATCGTGAAAACCCTGCTCGGGGGCGACAACCTGCTTGAGGTGAACAATATCGCGGCCGATCCGCTGATCAAGCCGAACCAGATTACCGACGGCGCTGGCTGGACGCGCACGATGGGCTGGACTGAACACAAGCAGGTGCGTTACGCCACGGCGCATTCCACCTTCCGCTGGGATGGCACCGACAGTGTGAAAGTGGGGAGCGATGAAACCCAGGTACGCGTGCTGGATGAAGAGGTAACAACCGACCAGGCCACCTGGCATAACCGCTTCTGGATCGACGAGGAAGGGCAAATCCGTCAGTCCCTGCAGTATCTCGGTGCCGGTTTCTTCCCGGTGAAAACCACGCTGATCAAGGCCGCAAAATCATGAAAACAATTATCCGCGTTGCGCTAATTGCGAGCCTTGCAACCCCTGCGGCATGGTCTGCAGGAACGGTGAAGGTCTACACGGCGGACAACGAGAAACCCAAAACGTTAACCAACGCTGAACATCTGCTCGATCTCGTCGGGCAGCCGAGGCTTGCCAACAGCTGGTGGCCGGGGGCGGTGATCGGCGAGCGTCAGGCAACGATTAAGGCAGAGCAAGAACATCTTGCACTGCTTGCCCGTCTGACAGGTCTGGCGGCGCAGGAAGACGGTGACGATGCCGCAGCAATCAATAGCATTCGCCAGCAGCTTCAGGCGCTGAAGGTGACTGGCCGCCAGAAGGTGAATCTTGATCCCGATGAAGTACGCGTCACGGAAAAGGGCAACCCAACCCTTGAAGGGGAGTACACCCTCTGGCTGCCCGTAAAACCGACGACGGTGACCGTGATGGGGCTTGTCAGCAGCCCGGGTAAAAAGCCCTTTACGCCAGGTCGCGACGTGGTGAGCTATCTCGACGAGCAAAGCCTGCTGAGCGGTGCCGATAACAGCTACGCCTGGGTCGTTTACCCTGACGGGCACACGCAAAAAGCGCCGGTAGCTTACTGGAATAAACGTCATATCGAGCCCATGCCTGGCAGCATCATTTTTGTCGGTTTTGCCGACCATTTCTGGACGAAGGCATATGACGGGCTTAACGCCGATATCCTTCACTCCCTGACACAGCGGATACCGGAAGAATGAAAAAAACCTATCTCTACAGCATGCTGGCGCTCTGTGTAAGCGCCGCCTGTCATGCAGAAACGTATCCGGCACCCATTGGCCCGTCTCAGTCAGACTTCGGCGGCATCGGTTTACTGCAAACGCCCACCGCGCGCATGGCGCGTGAAGGGGAAATCAGTCTGAACTACCGCGATAACGACCAGTACCGCTACTATTCCGCCTCGGTACAGCTTTTCCCGTGGCTTGAAACCACGCTGCGCTACACCGATGTGCGAACGAAACAGTACAGCAGCGTCGAGGCGTTCTCTGGCGACCAGACTTACAAAGATAAAGCCTTCGACCTCAAGCTGCGCCTGTGGGAAGAGAGCTACTGGATGCCGCAGGTGTCCGTGGGGGCCAAAGATATCGGCGGGACCGGCCTGTTTGATGCGGAATACATTGTGGCCAGCAAGGCCTGGGGGCCGTTCGACTTCTCGCTTGGCCTGGGATGGGGCTATCTCGGTACCAGCGGTAACGTCAAAAACCCGTTCTGCACCTACAGCGATAAATATTGCTACCGCGATAACAGTTACCAGAAAGCGGGTTCCATCAACGGCGACCAGATGTTCCATGGCCCGGCCTCGCTGTTCGGTGGCGTGGAATACCAGACCCCCTGGCAGCCATTGCGCCTGAAGCTGGAGTACGAAGGAAACGACTACTCGCAGGATTTCGCCGGGAAGATTGAGCAGAAGAGCAAGTTTAACGTCGGCGCCATTTATCGCGTCACCGACTGGGCCGACGTTAACCTCAGCTACGAGCGCGGTAATACCGTGATGTTTGGTTTCACGCTGCGCACCAACTTTAACGACATGCGGCCACACTACAATGATAACGCGCGGCCAGCCTATCAGCCGGAGCCGCAGGATGCGATTCTGCAGCACTCCGTGGTGGCAAATCAGCTGACGCTGCTGAAATACAATGCCGGTCTGGCGGATCCAAAGATTCAGACCAAGGGCGACACGCTTTACGTCACCGGCGAGCAGGTGAAATACCGCGACTCGCGGGAAGGGATCGAGCGCGCCAACCGGATCGTCATGAACGATCTCCCGGACGGGATCCGCACGATCCGCGTGACCGAGAACCGCCTGAACCTGCCGCAGGTGACGACGGAAACGGACGTTGCCAGCCTCAAGCGCCATCTCGAAGGCGAGCCGCTCGGGCATGAAACCGAGCTGGTGCAAAAACGCGTTGAGCCGGTCGTGCCAGACACCACCGAGCAAGGCTGGTATATCGACAAGTCGCGCTTTGATTTCCATATCGATCCGGTGCTGAACCAGTCCGTTGGCGGACCGGAAAACTTCTACATGTATCAGCTGGGCGCAATGGCGACGGCAGATCTGTGGGTCACCGACCATCTGCTGACTACCGGTAGCCTGTTCGGCAATATCGCCAACAACTACGACAAATTTAACTACACCAACCCGCCGAACGATTCAAAACTGCCGCGCGTAAGAACTCGCGTTCGTGAATATGTGCAGAACGATGTCTACGTGAATAACCTGCAGGCCAACTACTTCCAGTACTTCGGCAACGGTTTCTACGGCCAGGTGTACGGCGGATATCTGGAAACCATGTTCGGTGGCGCAGGGGCAGAGGTGCTTTACCGTCCTGTCGACAGCAACTGGGCATTTGGGATTGATGCTAACTACGTGAAACAGCGTGACTGGCGCAGCGCGCAGGACATGATGAAGTTCACCGACTACAGCGTCAAAACGGGCCATCTGACCGCCTACTGGACACCGTCATTCGCGCAGGACGTACTGGTGAAAGCCAGCGTCGGCCAGTATCTGGCGGGCGACAAGGGTGGCACGCTGGATATCTCCAAACATTTCGACAGCGGCGTCGTGGTGGGCGGTTATGCCACCATCACCAACGTCTCGCCGGACGAGTACGGGGAAGGGGACTTCACTAAAGGGGTCTATGTGTCGATTCCGCTGGATCTCTTCTCGTCAGGCCCAACCCGCAGCCGTGCGGCAGTGGGCTGGACACCGCTGACGCGCGACGGGGGCCAGCAGCTTGGGCGTAAGTTCCAGCTGTATGACATGACCAGCGATAAGAACGTTAACTTCCGCTGATGCTTGTTTGCCCGGTGGCGCTGCGCTTACCGGGCCTACAAGAGTGTTTTTGTAGGCCGGGCAAACGCAGTGTCGACCGGCAAGAATGCTAATGCGGACAAAACATAAACAAAAAATATAGATCCCCGTCACATTTTTGCGTTATACAGGAACCTCGCCCTGGAGAATGAGGTGCTGTATGACATCCCTGACTCGCCCGCGCGTTGAGTTTATCTCAACGATCCTCCAGACCGTGCTAAATCTCGGTCTGCTAAGCCTTGGTCTGATTCTGGTCGTCTTCCTTGGCAAAGAGACGGTGCATCTGGCGGATGTGCTGTTCGCCCCTGAACAAACCAGCAAATATGCGCTGGTGGAAGGCCTGGTGGTCTACTTTCTCTACTTCGAGTTTATTGCCCTGATTGTGAAGTACTTTCAGTCGGGCTTTCACTTCCCGCTGCGCTATTTTGTCTACATTGGGATCACCGCGATTGTGCGGCTGATCATCGTCGATCATAAATCCCCCCTCGACGTGCTGATCTACTCGGCGGCGATCCTGCTGCTGGTGATCACCCTCTGGCTGTGTAACTCGAAGCGGCTGAAACGGGAATAAAAAAATGGCGCTCCGAAGAGCGCCTAACAACAGTCACAAGTTGGGTCAATACAATACGTCTAAAGTTGAGGGTTGCAGTGGCATAACAAATGAAACTTAACCTTTCACACCGCCCGCCGTCAGGCCGTTAACCAGCCAGCGCTGGGCCAGCAGGAACACCACGGTAATCGGGATGGCAGAGAGTACAGCCGCCGCAGCAAAGTCGCCCCACAGGTAGTTTTGCGGGTTGAGGTATTGCTGCATACCCACGGCCAGGGTGTAACTGTTCACGTCGCGCAGTAACAGAGAGGCGACCGGTACTTCGGTGATCGCAGCGATAAACGACAGGATAAACACCACCGCCAGGATAGGTACCGACAGCGGCAGCAGCACCAGACGGAAGGCCTGCCACGGAGTAGCGCCATCCAGCGCGGCCGCCTCTTCCAGCGAACCGTCGATGGTTTCGAAATACCCTTTGATGGTCCACACATGCAGGGCGATACCGCCAAGATAGGCGAAGATCACGCCGCCGTGGGTGTTCAGGCCGATAAACGGCACGTACTGACCCAGACGGTCAAACAGGGCATACAACGCGACCAGCGACAGCACGGCCGGGAACATCTGGAAAATGAGCATGCCTTTCAGCAGCGTCGCTTTGCCCGGGAAACGCATACGGGCGAAGGCGTAAGCACAGGTGGTGGAGAGCGTGACAATACCGATTGCGGTAATGGTCGCCACTTTCACCGAGTTCCACAGCCACAGCAGCACCGGGAACGGCGGAGGAGTCACGCGTCCATCCGCATGCTCCACGCTGAAGCCCAGCGCCAGCTTCCAGTGCTCCCAGGAGATTTCGTCCGGGATGAGACTCCCGGTCGCGAAGTTACCCGAACGCAGGGAGATCGCGATAACCATCAGCAGCGGGAACATGATTGCCGCGATGAAAATCAGCAGGCCTAAGTGTGTCGCCAGGAGGCGCAATTTCTGAGATTTGGGTTGTACCATAGCCATGATCGATGCCCTCCTTAGTCAAATTTCATACGTGTGGCTTTCAGGTTCACAATCGCCAGGGCACCAACCAGCAGGAAGATCAGGGTGGCAATGGCTGCTGCCAGACCGAAGTCCTGTCCGCCGCCGCCTTCGAAGGCGATACGGTAGGTGTAGCTCACAAGCAGGTCGGTATAGCCTGCTGGCGTGGTGGTGCCGAGACGGTCCGGGCCACCGTTGGTCAACAGCTGAATCAGCACGAAGTTGTTAAAGTTAAAGGCAAAGCTGGCAATCATCAGCGGGGTCAGCGGCTTAATGAGCAGCGGCAGCGTAATTTTAAAGAAGTTCTGGAACGGACCCGCGCCGTCCATCGCTGAAGCTTCGTACAGATCGTCCGGGATAGCCTTCAGCAGGCCCATGCACAGGATCATCATGTACGGGTAGCCCAGCCAGGTGTTCACGATAATAATCATCGAGCGGGCGGTGGTTGGGTCGCTGAACCAGGCCGGTTTGATACCGAACAGCGCGCTCAGCATCATGTTGATTTCACCGAAGCTCTGGTTAAAGAGCCCTTTGAAAATCAGAATCGAGATAAACGACGGCACGGCATACGGCAGAATCAGCAGCACGCGGTAAATCGCTTTGCCTTTCAGGGATTCCCACTGCACGAGACAGGCCAGCACCATGCCCACGGCCACGGTCAGGATCACGGTGAGCACCGAGAAAATCACCGTCCAGACGAAGATGGCGAAGAACGGTTTCTGGATGCCTTCGTCGGTGAACACGCGGGTAAAGTTATCCCAGCCGATGGTAACGGTATAACCCGGGCTGAGTTTGTCATCACCCCATTTGCCGTCGGCAGTAATGGACTGATAGAAACCAATGTCGTTGTTCGGGCGATACTTCACGCCGCTCTGATTGTTAGTCAGCGTGCCGTCTTTTGCCAGGGTATAGAGCGGCTGAGTGCCGGAGAACTGGCGCAGCGAGCTCATGGTCACTTTGCTTTCATCTGGCAGCACGGCGGTGAGCTGGGTCAACGCCTGGCGGTTCTGGGTAATGATACGCAGGTTAGCACGTTCACCTTCCGGCAGGGCCGCAGCCTCTTTTAAGGCCAGCTTCTGCTCGCCGCCAAATTTAAACGCGTCGGAAATATAGTTTTTGCCGCTCTCACCGTCAGTGAGCGCTAACTTCCATTCGTCACCCGCAGGATACAGGCCGAAATTAAAGGTTTTTCCCGCCTGATAGGAACGGTCCAGAAGCACCTGTTGGGCGCGTTCCTGCGCAAGCTGGTTGGTGCTGCTGTAGTTAGTGAATGCAATGGCGATGGTACAGATCAGTGGGAACAGGACAAACAGCCCCATCCCGGCCACGCCAGGGTAAACATAGCGCCAGGCATAGGCTTTACGGTTGGCGAAAATATACAGGCCAGCAGAGCTTAAGATCAGCGTCATGATGGCAAAGAGATATTCCCCTTGTACGTACATTAAAACAACAAGGTAACCCACCAGCAGACACAGCAGACCTATCACTGACCATTTCAGCGCGTCGCTTTGCCACCAGTGCTTCTTTTTAATGACATCCATGGGGTTCTTCCTCTACAACGGTGGAAACTTTTCGTCAGGTGGCGCGGCGCTTACCTGACCTACGGATCGTGCCGTAGTCGTAGGGCGGGTAAGCGCACGCGCCACCCGCCGTTTTTCTGCTTACTTAGTAATACGACCCTGCGCATCCTTCAGCGCGGCATCAACAGTCTGACGACCGCTTGCTGCGTTGATGACTGCAGTACGGGTGGCGTACCAGAACGCTGCCATCTGTGGGATGTTCGGCATGATTTCGCCTTTCTGGGCGTTATCCATAGTGGCCGCGATGCGTGGATCTTTCGCCAGCTGATCCTGGAAGGATTTCAGCGCCACGGCGCCCAGCGGTTTATCCTTGTTCACTTCATCCAGACCCTGATCGGTCAGCAGGTAGTTTTCCAGGAACTCTTTCGCCAGCTCTTTGTTCGGGCTGGCGGCGTTGATACCCGCACTCAGCACGCCAACGAACGGTTTAGACGGCTTGCCGTTGAAGGTTGGCAGCAGCGTTACGCCGTAGTTGATTTTGCTCTTATCAATGTTGGTCCAGGCCCACGGACCGTTGATGGTCATCGCGGTTTCGCCTTTGTTGAACGCCGCTTCCGCGATGGAGTAATCGGTATCCGCGTTCATGTGTTTGTTCTTGATCAGGTCAACCAGGAAGGTCAGGCCTTTTTTCGCGCCTGCGTTATCCACGCCCACGTCTTTCACGTCATATTTGCCGTTTTCAAACTTGAACGCGTAACCGCCGTCGGCAGCAATCAGCGGCCAGGTGAAGTACGGCTCTTGCAGGTTGAACATCAGAGCGGATTTACCTTTCGCCTTCAGCTCTTTATCCAGTTTCGGGATCTCTTCCCAGGTTTTCGGTGGGTTTGGTACCAGGTCTTTGTTGTAAATCAGAGACAGGGCTTCAACTGCGATAGGGTAAGCGATCAGCTTGCCGTTGTAGCGAACGGCATCCCAGGTGAACGGGAAGAGTTTGTCCTGGAACGCTTTGTCCGGGGTGACTTCAGCCAGCAGGCCAGACTGCGCGTAGCCGCCGAAACGGTCATGCGCCCAGAAGATGATATCCGGGCCGTCGCCGGTTGCTGCAACCTGCGGGAATTTCTCTTCCAGTTTGTCCGGATGTTCTACGGTAACTTTGATACCGGTGTCTTTCTCGAATTTTTTGCCCACTTCGGCCAGGCCGTTATAGCCTTTGTCGCCGTTAATCCAGATAACCAGCTTGCCTTCTTCAATTTTGGCGAGCGCCGGTGCGGAAACCATCATTGCTGCAAGGGCGGACAATGCGAAAACGCGTGCGCCAGTCTTGATATTCATATCTGCCATCCTTTTGGTGATGTCTCGTAGTATGACTTCAGTGGTTCAACGTGAATCAGTCTCCTTATTTGACATCCTCTTTCCATCCTCCCAACCCCTACGCCCCACCCCCCGTTTGTGTGATCTCCGTTGCATAAATTTAAGTTATGAGTGCTGGCGCACATAAAAACCCACCGAATTTTGCAGGCGGCTTCACGAATTTCGCCTCAGCCCCCCGGCTGCGGTCGCAGAGCCTGCTCTCTCATCCTCCCGCCTCCTCCCCCATAAAAAAGCCGGGGGGTGGAGGATTCGTGAAAGTTATAGATACCCCATAGTGAACTTATGTTGAATGTTTCTGTCGGTGACAGGTTGTAACGAAGGGAGAAGGGCATGGCGAGCGTACAGCTGCGTAATGTAACGAAAGCCTGGGGCGACGTAGTGGTGTCAAAAGACATCAATCTGGACATCACTGAAGGTGAGTTTGTGGTGTTTGTCGGCCCATCAGGCTGTGGTAAATCTACTCTGCTGCGTATGATTGCCGGTCTTGAAACCATCACCAGCGGCGACCTGCTGATCGGTGATACCCGAATGAACGACATCCCGCCTGCCGAACGTGGCGTCGGTATGGTGTTCCAGTCTTATGCACTTTATCCCCATCTTTCCGTTGCCGAGAACATGTCCTTTGGCCTGAAGCTGGCCGGCGCGAAGAAAGACGTGATTAACCAGCGCGTCACCCAGGTGGCGGAAGTATTACAGCTGGCGCACCTGCTGGAGCGTAAACCGAAAGCGCTTTCCGGTGGTCAGCGTCAGCGTGTGGCGATTGGCCGTACGCTGGTGGCCGAACCGCGCGTCTTCCTGCTCGACGAACCCCTTTCTAACCTGGATGCCGCCCTGCGCGTTCAGATGCGTATCGAAATCTCCCGTCTGCACAAACGTCTTGGCCGCACGATGATTTACGTCACCCACGATCAGGTCGAAGCGATGACGCTGGCCGACAAAATCGTGGTGCTGGATGCCGGTCGCGTGGCGCAGGTGGGTAAACCGCTGGAGCTCTATCACTACCCGGCAGACCGCTTTGTTGCAGGCTTTATTGGCTCGCCAAAGATGAACTTCCTGCCGGTTAAAGTGACTGCAACGGCCATTGAACAGGTACAGGTGGAGCTACCAAACCGCCAGCAAGTCTGGCTGCCGGTGGACAGCGCCAACGTACAGGTCGGGGCAAACATGTCCCTCGGTATCCGCCCTGAGCATCTCCTGCCGAGCCACATTGCCGATGTGACGCTGGAAGGTGAGGTTCAGGTCGTTGAACAGCTTGGTCACGAAACACAGATTCATATCCAGATCCCCGCCATTCGTCAGAACCTGGTCTACCGCCAGAATGACGTGGTGTTGGTAGAAGAGGGTGCCACATTCGCTATCGGCTTGCCGCCAGAGCGTTGCCATCTGTTCCGTGAGGATGGCACTGCATGTCGTCGGTTGCATAAAGAGCCAGGCGTTTAAGCAATCCCAAAAGAAGACACGAAACCGACAGGTGAAGTGTTCAAAGAAAAGCAATGATCTCAGGAGATAGAATGATGATTACTCTGCGCAAACTTCCTCTGGCAGTTGCCGTCGCAGCGGGCGTAATGTCTGCTCAGGCAATGGCCGTGGATTTCCATGGTTATGCTCGTTCCGGTATCGGCTGGACGGGGAGTGGCGGCGAACAACAGTGCTTCCAGGCAACCGGTGCTCAAAGTAAATACCGTCTTGGTAACGAATGTGAAACCTATGCGGAATTGAAGCTGGGCCAGGAAGTGTGGAAAGAAGGCGACAAGAGCTTCTACTTCGACACCAACGTAGCGTATTCCGTAGCACAACAGAACGACTGGGAAGCCACTGACCCGGCGTTCCGTGAAGCCAACGTGCAGGGTAAAAACCTGATCGAATGGCTGCCAGGTTCCACCATCTGGGCTGGTAAGCGCTTCTATCAGCGTCATGACGTTCACATGATCGACTTCTACTACTGGGATATCTCTGGTCCTGGTGCGGGTCTGGAAAATATCGACGTCGGTTTCGGTAAACTTTCTCTGGCAGCAACCCGCTCTTCTGAATCAGGCGGTTCTTCCTCCTTCGCCAGCAACAGTATTTATGATTACACCACCCGCACCGCGAACGACGTCTTTGACGTGCGTTTAGCACAGATGGAAGTTAACCCAGGCGGCACCCTTGAGCTGGGCGTTGACTATGGCCGTGCTAACCCACGTGATGACTATCGTCTGGTTGACGGTGCGTCTAAAGACGGCTGGATGTTCACCGCTGAACACACCCAGAGCATGCTGAAAGGCTACAACAAGTTTGTGGTTCAGTACGCCACCGACTCCATGACCTCTCAGGGTAAAGGCCTGTCTCAAGGTTCTGGCGTAGGCATTGATGGCAATACCGGTTTTGCCTATGACATCAACAACAACGGCAGCCTGCTGCGTATCCTTGACCACGGTGCAATCTCTCTGGGCGATCGTTGGGACCTGATGTACGTCGGTATGTATCAGGATATCGACTGGGATAACAACAACGGCACCAAGTGGTGGACTGTAGGTGTTCGTCCAATGTTCAAATGGACACCAATCATGAGCACCTTGCTGGAAGTGGGTTACGACAACGTCAAATCCCAGGAAACTGGCGAAACCAACAACCAGTACAAAATCACCCTGGCGCAACAGTGGCAGGCTGGCGACAGCATCTGGTCTCGTCCTGCTATCCGCGTCTTCGCAACCTATGCGAAGTGGGATGAGAAGTGGGGCTATGACTACAACGGTAACCCAGCGAATAACCCTAACTTCGGTAAAGCGGTTAAAGATGGCTTCAACGGTGGTTCCTTCGGTCGCGGCGACAACGACGAGTGGTCCTTCGGCGCCCAGATGGAAATCTGGTGGTAATCCCGTCTTAATCTGACGTAATGACCAAACTGAGGGGCGCAAGCCCCTCAATCCTTGGGACGGCGCGCTATTGCCTGGCTACCGCTGACCTGTGCATTTTGAGGTGATAACAATGAAAATGAACAAAACTCTTCTTGCCCTTTGTTTATCCGCAGGGCTGCTGGCAAGCGCGCCTGCTGTCACGCTCGCTAACGTGAACTTCGTTCCGCAGAATACAACATCTGCACCAGCCATTCCGGCGGCGACACTGCAACAGCTGGTCTGGACGCCTGTCGATCAGTCTAAAACCCAGACCACCCAGCTCTCAACGGGCGGACAAACGATTAATGTTCCGGGTATTACTGGCCCGGTCGCTGCGTATAGCGTACCTGCTAATATCGGTGAACTGGCCATTACCTTGACCAGTGAAGTCAACAAGCAGACGAGCGTATTTGCGCCAAACGTGTTGATTCTCGATCAGAACATGACACCATCTGCCTTTTTCCCAAGTGAATATTTTACTTATCAGGAACCTGGCGTAATGAGTGCCGATCGTCTGGAAGGTGTCATGCGTCTTACGCCTGCGCTGGGACAGCAAAAACTCTACGTGCTGGTCTTTACGACTGAGCAAGATCTGCAGAAAACCACCACGCTGCTTGACCCGGCCAAAGCCTATGCGAAGGGCACCGGCAACGCCGTACCTGATATTCCAGACCCGATTGCACGCCACGTCACCGACGGAACGCTAAAGCTGAAGGTGAAAACGAACAGCGGTTCCAGCGTGCTGGTCGGCCCGCTGTTTGGCTCCTCCGGTAGCGGCCCGGTAACCGTGGGTAATACCGCTGCACCTGCCTATACCGCGCCAGCTGCCACCGCAGCCGCACCGGTCGCTGCCGCTGCACCAGCACCGGCGAAGAAAGCTGAGCCGGTACTGAACGACACCGAAGAATACTTCAACAACGCCATTAAGCAGGCGGTGAAGCGCGGCGATGTCGATAAAGCGCTGAAACTGCTTGATGAAGCCGAACGTTTAGGTTCAACCACTGCCCGTTCCACCTTTATCAGCAGTGTAAAAGGCAAGGGGTAACCGTTTCCCCACAGTGCTGATTTGTCAGTAGTTTAGTGCGCCTGAGTGGGCGCACTTTTTTTCGTGTCCGCCTGGCTGTTGCATCCATGTTGCGATCGTGATCGTTAAATAACGTTTGGCCCCCCTCAATCCGTGTTTCTGCGATACAATGCCATTACGTTATGTATCGGAGAGTCTGGCATGTCACACCCCGCGCTAACGCAACTGCGTGCGCTGCGCTATTTCGACCAAATACCTGCGCTTGATCCGCAGCAACTGGACTGGTTGCTGCTGGAAGATTCCATGACGAAACGTTTTGAACAGCAAGGTAAAACGGTCACGGTGACCCTGATACAGGAAGGGTTTGTCTCCGGCGATGAGATCGCCAGCGAGCTGCCGCTGCTGCCGCAAGAGGAACGCTACTGGCTGCGCGAAATTTTGCTCTGTGCCGATGGTGAGCCCTGGCTTGCCGGACGGACGGTAGTGCCCGAGTCCACCCTTTCCGGGCCTGAGCTGGCGCTGCAGCGGCTGGGGAAAACCCCGCTGGGACGTTATCTTTTTACCTCATCTGAGCTGACCCGGGATTTTATTGAGATTGGGCGTGATGCCGAACTGTGGGGACGCCGTTCTCGCCTTCGCCTGAGCGGTAAGCCGTTAATCCTGACGGAACTTTTTTTACCGGCATCACCGTTGTACTAAGAGGAAGAAAAAATGGAGTGGAGCCTGACGCAGAATAAGCTGTTGGCGTATCACCGCTTAATGCGTACTGATAAACCTATTGGCGCGTTACTGCTGCTGTGGCCGACCTTATGGGCGCTGTGGGTTGCAACGCCGGGCGTACCGCCGCTATGGATCCTGGGCGTATTTGTCGCCGGTGTCTGGTTGATGCGCGCGGCGGGCTGCGTGGTGAATGACTATGCCGATCGTAAATTCGACGGCCATGTAAAACGGACAGCCAACCGTCCGTTACCCAGCGGCCAGGTGACCGGAAAAGAAGCCCGCGTGCTGTTCCTCGTACTGGTGCTGCTCTCATTCCTGCTGGTGTTAACGCTGAACACCATGACAATTCTGCTTTCCGTCGCTGCGCTTGCACTGGCCTGGGTTTATCCGTTCATGAAGCGCTATACCCATCTGCCTCAGGTTGTGTTGGGCGCGGCATTTGGCTGGTCGATTCCGATGGCGTTTGCGGCGGTGAGCGAATCCCTTCCGCTCAGCTGCTGGCTGATGTTCCTGGCGAATATTCTCTGGGCCGTGGCGTATGACACGCAATATGCGATGGTAGACCGCGACGATGACCTGAAAATTGGTATTAAATCGACCGCCATTCTCTTTGGACGTCAGGACAAACTGATCATCGGCATTTTACAGGTCGCGGTACTGGCACTGATGGTCGCGATTGGCCGTCTGAACGGGCTGAACTGGGAGTTTTACTGGTCGGTGCTGGTGGCGGGATTGCTGTTTGCTTACCAGCAAAAGCTGATTGCCAAACGCGAACGTGAAGCCTGCTTTAAAGCGTTTTTGAATAATAACTATGTCGGGCTGGTGCTGTTTTTAGGCCTGGCGATGAGCTATTTCTTATAAAAAAGTCGGGTGGCGGTTTCGCCTTACCCGACCTACGATATGGAAGAACATGTAGGCCCGGTAAGCGTTAGCGCCACCGGGCGTTTTTTTATCGACGACGCAACAGCCTGAGCGCGTTCGCCGTCACCAGCACCGTTGCCCCCGTATCCGCCAGCACTGCCAGCCACAGCCCGGTCATGCCGAGCAGCGTCGTCACCAGGAAAATCCCCTTCAGTCCGAGCGCAATCCCGATGTTCTGGCGGATATTGGCTCGCGTCGCCCGCGCCAGGCCGATCATCTCTGCCAGCCCGGTCAGACGGTTATGCGTCAGCGCCGCGTCTGCCGTCTCCAGCGCCACGTCGGTGCCGCTTCCCATCGCAATGCCTATGGTGGATGCTTTCATCGCTGGTGCATCGTTAATGCCGTCTCCGACCATCGCGAGCGGGGCGTGGCTGTTCAGTTCGGTTACCGCACTGACCTTATCGGCGGGCAGCAATCCAGCTTTAAATTCCAGTCCCAGTTCACCCGCAATGGCTGACGCCGCACGTGGGTTATCCCCGGTCAGGATCACGCCCTGCACGCCCAGCTGATGCAGCGCCGCTACGGCTTCCTTCGCGTCATCACGCAGGGTATCGCGCAGCGCCAGCATCCCTTTCGTCACGCCGTCCTGCATAACAACCACGACAGTTTGCCCGGCCTGCTCTAACGCCTGAACCTGTGCGGAAGGGGAGTGACCCGCCGCGACAATCAGGACCTTTTTACCGTCGACGTTGGCCTCAATCCCAGACCCGACCAGCGCGCGCTGGGCGGTGGCCGCCGGAATCGGTAATCCGCGAGCCTGCGCTTCCCGAACAATGGCCTGCGCCAGCGGGTGGGTGGAACCCTGTTCGACGGCGGCGGCTAAGGTAAGCAGTTCATCTTCAGCGATATCCTGCGGATAAATGCCGGTCACCTGGGGTTTGCCGACGGTTAACGTGCCGGTTTTGTCGAAGGCGATATGCTGAACCTGGCTCAGCTGCTCCAGCGCCGCACCGCCTTTAATCAGCGCCCCGCGACGTGCCGCTGCCGCCAGACCGGAGGTGATCGCCGCTGGTGTGGAGATCACCAGCGCGCACGGGCAGCCAATCAGCAGCAGGGTCAGACCTTTATAAATCCAGCCCTCCCAGGGCGCGCCAAAGAACAGCGGTGGAACGAGCGTAACCAGCAGAGCAATCAGCATAATGGCGGGCGTGTAAATCCGGCTAAAGCGATCGATAAAACGCTCGACGGGGGCACGGCGCTCTTCAGCTTCTTCAATCAGCTTCAGGATACGGTCGATGGCGCTGTCGCCGGGCCCGGAAAGCACCTCAAGCTGCACCAGGCGGTCAACGCTGGTGGCGCCTGCAGGCACTTTTTCTCCCGCGGTACGCTCAACCGGAATGGATTCTCCTGTCAGGGCGCTTTCATCAAAGCTTGCGGTGGCGCTAAGCAGTGCGCCATCGGCAGGCAAGCGCCCCCCTGCGGCGACTTCAATGACGTCGCCCGGGCGCAGCGTGCTGATGGCGACCGTTTCACGTTTGCCTTCGTTAACCCGCGTCGCGGTTTCCGGCTTCAGTGCCATCAACGCGCTCACCCCTTTACGCGCGCGGCTGGCGGCCCAGCCCTCAAGCCGTTCGCCGATCAGGAACAGCAGCAGAACCATCGCCGCTTCCGCCGTCGCGCCGATAAAAAGCGCGCCGATCGCCGCCACGCTCATCAGCGTTTCGATGGCGAACCAGCTGCCGCTTCTCATCAGACGTAATGCCTGGCGGGCAATAGGAAACAGTCCGACCAGCGTGGTGGCGATAAACGCCAGGTTGCCAAACGGATGGTTAATCTGTTCCAGACCCCAGCTCAGGGCCATCATGATGATGAGGGTAATGAGCGGCAGATTTTCCTTCAGGGAGGCGGTCTTTTCGACAGGGGCTGTTTCGCTGCGCAGGGTGTATCCCGCCTTGCTGACGGCGGCTTCAACCTGCTTACTGACATCCTTGTCGGCGCTGACTAACAGCTTTTCGGTCGCAAAAAGCACCTGAACGTGGCTGACGCCCGGCACCTGTTTGACCGCATTTTCCACTTTACGTGCGCAGGCTGCGCAGTCCATACCGTTGACGGCCCAGCTGTAGCGATTACCGCTTTCGGGCAGCGCGTCGGCTTGCGTTTCGCAGCTCCCCTCGCAGCAGCAGTCCTCTTTTGGCGGAACCGGGCTGAGCTTAAGTGCCGAAAATTGTGGGATTTTTTTAGGTGTTTCTGGAGTCGACATGGCAGTCTCCGGTAATGATAATTTTCTCATTAACCGCAGCATACACTCTGGAGTCGACTCCAGAGTCAAGCGTTATTTAGATATACAGCGAACGCACGATCAGGAAGTGCCCGGCAAAGTAGCAGGCGGAAGCAATCGCGTTGTCGGCGCGGAAGCGACGGCGATAGTGGCTGCCCAGCCAGACGATATTACCGAGTAAGAGCAGTGCTGCGCCGAAGAACGCAGACATCGCCTGAGACGTCGGGCGGAAGAACCAGAGCTCGCCAGCGAGCCACACCATCACCAGCGTCATGGCGATAAATGTACAGACCGGCAAACGCATCTCTTCCAGACGCGACCAGATCACCGCTATCAGCAGTGCGCCAATCACCAGCAGCACCAGCGGCAGCGGCCAGAAGAAGGAGAGCGTCATCTGGCTGGCAAAGTAAATGGTATACAGCAGATGCGACAGGAAAAACGCCCCAACAGCATACAGCAGACGCTGACGCGGGAGCAGGGTTAAGGCATCGCCAATCAGGGACGCGCACAGCCCGGCGAGAACCAGGTAGCTGATGGCGTTAAACATCGGCGCTTGCCAGGCAAGCAGCAGAAGGAGCAACAGCGTGACGGGTTTAAACAACCAGCGCTGCCAGGCTGGGCCACGGTAGGACGCATCAACATAAAGCCATGCGGAAAAACAGACAGCGATAAATGACCAAAGCATATTAACTCCCTGTAACTGTTAAGGCTGAATAATCAGTTTCTGATCCAGTGTAGTGACGCGGGCGGGCGTTTGGCAATGCCGGGGCAGGCGAGGTATCCTGAATTCCGCATAATCTGATGGGATGTTTCAATGAGCAAGATGCCGCTGTTTTTCATTATCGTGGTAGCGATTATGGTCATTGCCGCCTCGTTTCGCTTCGTGCAGCAGCGCCGGGAAAAGGCGGATAACGAGGCCGCACCGCTGATGCAAAAGCGGGTGGTGGTGAGCAATAAGCGCGAGAAAGCCCTCAACGACCGACGCTCTCGCCAACAGCAGGTTACGCCTGCAGGCGCGACGATGCGCTATGAAGCCAGCTTTAAGCCGGAAACCGGCGGGCTGGAGATGACTTTCCGCCTGGAGGCGCAGCAGTACCACCAGTTGACGGTGGGTGAGAAAGGAATGCTGAGCTACAAAGGGTCGCGGTTTGAAGGTTTTAGGGCGGAATAATGCGCGATCGGTCCCCTCTCCCGGTGGGAGAGGGTTAGGGTGAGGGCATCAGGCCGCACCCTACTTCTTCACCTGCGCCTTAAACTTCTTCATCCACACCAGCAACTCAAACACGCCGAAAATAAATACCCGCAGTTGCTGCCAGCCGGTCATCGGCGGGCCATCTTTTGGCAGGCCGTTTTTCAGCATTACCATCTGCAGGGCGTGCATGAACGAGGTGAAAATCAGCGCCACGTTAACGAAGATGTTCAACGGGCGCGGGAACGGGTGCACCAGATTCAAAATCAAAAATGCCCAGACGCCCAGCATCAGCAAACGTCCCAGGTTAATCAGTACCGGCATCAGAGCCTCCTTGTACCTGACGGTGATAAAGACGATAAGCGACCTGACCGGCAACCTTTTCGCGGTGCAGATCCCAGTGCGCGGGCACCGGCGGAAGACCGTTTTCCACTTCGCTTTCAACGTAAATTAATGCGTCATCCGCCAGCCAGCCGTTTTGTTCCAGCAGGGATAACGTCTCTTCCAGCAGCCCCTTGCGGAACGGCGGATCGACAAACACCACCTGATGCGGCGTGCCTTTCTGCGCGAGGAAGCTCAGGGTATTGGTGTTTACGACTTTGGCGTTACTCGCTTTGAGCGTCGCCAGATTTTGCTGCAGCGTCTGTGCCACGCCGCGCTCCATCTCCAGCAGCGTGGCGCTGGCGGCGTAGCGCGACAACGCTTCGAGCCCTAATGCACCGCTGCCGGCGAAGCAGTCCAGGCAGTGGGCATCTACCATTGACGGGGCGAGCCAGTTAAACAGCGTCTCGCGAACGCGGTCGGTTGTCGGGCGTAAACCGGGGCTGTCCGGCACCGGTAATTTCCGGCCTCGCCACTGACCGCCGATAATTCGAATTTGACCGGCCGGGGCGCGGGTGGGTTTCTTCATCTCTGGAAAGCTCTGTTAACCATTGCCCTGCGATTGCGGGCGGTGATGTCAATTAAGTAAAGTGTTAGACTATTTCATCATTTTTTTAGCTTCCCTGTATATAGCGCCGCGAGGAGTGTAGTCGCAGATGGCAAAACAAAAAAAACGTGGCTTCTTTTCCTGGTTGGGTTTCGGTGAAAAAGAGCAAGAAACAGAACAGAAAACCGAAGAACAACAGGTTGTAGAAGAGCAGTCACAGCCTGAAACGCCTGTAGAAACCGCTGCGGTTATCGAAGCGGAAGAACCTGTCCACAGCAAAGAAGAGATTGAATCGTTTGCTGAAGAGGTGGTTGAAGTCACTGAACAGGTTCAGGAGAGCGAGAAGCCAGAACTGGTTGTACCCGAAGCCGTTACCGACGCACCGCAGGCTGTTATCGAACATGAAGAGCTGCCGCTGCCGGAAGAGGTTAAAGCCGAAGAGGTATCTGCAGAAGAGTGGCAGGCCGAAGCGGAAACCGTTGAAATTGTTGAGGCGGTGGAAGAAGAGGCGGCGCTTGAGCCAGAGCTGACCGACGACGAGCTGGAAGCCCAGGCGCTGGCGGCGGAAGCGGCTGAAGACGCGGTTATCGTCGTGCCGGTGGAAGAGCAGGAGCAGGCTGAAGAAGAGATCGTTCAGGAGCAGGAAAAACCGACCAAAGAAGGTTTCTTTGCCCGTCTGAAGCGCAGCCTGTTAAAAACCAAAGAAAATCTGGGTTCCGGATTTATCAGTCTGTTCCGCGGCAAGAAGATCGACGACGATCTCTTCGAAGAGCTGGAAGAGCAACTGCTGATCGCTGACGTGGGGGTGGAAACCACCCGTAAGATCATCGCCAGCCTGACCGAAGGGGCAAGCCGCAAACAGCTGCGCGATGCCGAGGCACTGTACGGCCTGCTGAAAGACGAGATGGGTGAAATTCTCGCAAAAGTTGATGAACCGCTTAATATTGAAGGCAAAACGCCATTTGTTATTCTGATGGTGGGTGTTAACGGCGTGGGTAAAACCACGACTATCGGCAAGCTGGCGCGTCAGTTCGAGCAGCAGGGCAAATCGGTGATGCTGGCGGCGGGCGATACCTTCCGTGCGGCGGCGGTTGAGCAGCTGCAGGTGTGGGGCCAGCGGAACAACATTCCGGTGATTGCCCAGCATACTGGCGCGGATTCCGCGTCCGTGATTTTTGATGCCATTCAGGCGGCGAAGTCCCGTAACGTGGACGTGCTGATTGCTGACACCGCAGGGCGTTTGCAGAACAAATCGCACCTGATGGAAGAGTTGAAGAAAATCGTCCGCGTCATGAAGAAGCTGGACGAAGATGCACCGCATGAAATTATGCTGACTATCGACGCCAGCACCGGACAGAACGCCGTTAGCCAGGCGAAGCTGTTCAATGAAGCGGTAGGATTGACCGGGATCGCGCTGACCAAGCTGGACGGCACCGCGAAAGGCGGGGTGATCTTCTCCGTAGCCGACCAGTTCGGCATTCCTATCCGCTACATCGGTGTGGGCGAGCGTATTGAGGATTTGCGTCCGTTTAAAGCGGACGACTTTATTGAGGCACTATTTGCCCGAGAGGACTAACAATGATTCGCTTTGAACACGTCAGCAAGGCCTATCTCGGTGGGAGACAAGCGTTGCAGGGAGTCACATTCCACCTGCAGCCAGGCGAGATGGCATTCCTGACCGGCCATTCCGGCGCGGGGAAAAGTACTCTGCTCAAGCTTATCTGTGGGATCGAACGGCCAAGCGCCGGGAAAATCTGGTTCAGCGGCCATGATATTAGCCGTCTTAAGAACCGTGAAGTGCCGTTCCTGCGTCGTCAGATCGGCATGATTTTCCAGGATCACCATCTGCTGATGGATCGCACCGTTTTCGATAACGTCGCTATCCCGCTGATTATTGCCGGTGCCAGCTATGATGATATCCGTCGTCGCGTCTCTGCGGCGCTGGATAAGGTTGGGCTGCTGGACAAAGCGAAGAACTTCCCGATCCAGCTCTCCGGCGGTGAACAGCAGCGTGTGGGCATCGCCCGTGCGGTGGTGAACAAGCCGGCCGTACTGCTGGCGGATGAACCCACAGGTAACCTGGACGATGCGCTCTCCGAAGGGATTTTGCGTCTGTTTGAGGAATTCAACCGCGTTGGGGTCACAGTATTGATGGCGACGCACGATATCGGGCTGATTTCCCGTCGTTCGTACCGCATGCTGACTCTGAGCGATGGACATTTGCACGGAGGCCATGGTGAACAAGCGTGATGCAATGAACCAGATTCGGCAGTTCGGGAACCGGTTTGACCGTTTCCGTAAGCCGCAGGGGGGCGGTGATGGCAATCGTAACGCACCTAAGCGCCAGAAAGCGGCGCCAAAGCCGGCTTCGCGCAAAACCAACGTGTTTAACGAGCAGGTGCGCTACGCTTTCCACGGCGCGTTGCAGGATCTGAAAAGCAAACCGCTGGCAACGTTCCTGACGGTGATGGTCATCGCCATCTCCCTGACGCTGCCAAGCGTCTGCTACATGGTTTATAAGAACGTGAACCAGGCGGCGTCCCAGTATTATCCGTCGCCGCAGATCACCGTTTATCTGGATAAAGCGCTCGACGATAACGCGGCGGCGCAGGTGGTCGGGCAAATCCAGGCCGAGCAGGGCGTGGAGAAGGTCAACTATCTTTCCCGTGAAGAAGCGCTGGGCGAGTTTCGCAACTGGTCCGGTTTTGGCGGCGCGCTGGATATGCTCGAAGAGAACCCGTTACCTGCGGTGGCGGTGGTGATCCCGAAGCTCGATTTCCAGGGGACCGATTCGCTAAATACGTTACGCGATCGCATCACTCGGATTAACGGAATTGATGAAGTGCGCATGGACGACAGCTGGTTTGCCCGTCTTGCCGCGCTGACCGGGCTGGTGGGACGTGTGTCGGCGATGATCGGCGTACTGATGGTGGCCGCGGTGTTCCTCGTCATTGGTAACAGCGTGCGCCTGAGCATTTTTGCTCGCCGCGATACCATTAACGTGCAGAAACTGATTGGCGCGACGGATGGCTTCATCCTTCGTCCGTTCCTCTATGGCGGCGCATTGCTCGGTTTTTCCGGGGCATTTCTTTCACTGATTTTGTCAGAAATTTTGGTGATGCGTTTGTCATCGGCCGTGACGGAAGTGGCGCAGGTTTTCGGAACTAAGTTTGATATCAGTGGCTTAGGCTTTGACGAGTGCCTGTTATTACTGCTGGTTTGCTCGATGATTGGTTGGGTGGCTGCCTGGCTGGCGACCGTTCAACATTTACGCCACTTTACTCCCGACTAATAAAAGCGTGATATAATCTTTCCCTGCACCGAGATGTTCGCTCTGCAGGGAAAGCGTCCCTGTTGTCTCTTCCCCTGTTATCATCTCCATGTCACATTTTGTGCGTAATTTATTCACTGTTGCACCTGGAACTTGTGGATAAAATCACTGTCTGATAAAAGAGTGAATGCTAATCTCGTGGCTCAAACGCTTTGGCATGGTTGTTGCCTGACGGGGACAACCTGGACCAGAAGAAACATTGAGAGGAATGAATGACCAAAGAAATGCAAACTTTAGCTTTAGCCCCTGTTGGTAACCTGGAATCTTACATCCGGGCTGCGAACACCTGGCCGATGTTAACGGCCGAGGAAGAAAAGGAGCTTGCTGAAAAGCTGCATTACCAGGGCGATCTGGAAGCAGCGAAAAAGCTGATCCTGTCTCACCTGCGCTTTGTTGTTCACATTGCTCGTAATTACGCGGGCTATGGCCTGCCGCAGGCGGACTTGATTCAGGAAGGTAACATCGGTCTGATGAAGGCTGTACGTCGCTTTAACCCGGAAGTGGGTGTGCGACTGGTCTCCTTCGCCGTACACTGGATCAAAGCAGAAATTCATGAATACGTGCTGCGCAACTGGCGTATCGTGAAAGTCGCCACGACAAAAGCGCAACGTAAACTGTTCTTCAACCTGCGTAAAACCAAGCAGCGTCTGGGCTGGTTCAATCAGGATGAAGTGGAAATGGTGGCGCGCGAGCTGGGTGTATCCAGCAAAGATGTGCGTGAGATGGAATCCCGTATGGCCGCGCAGGACATGACGTTTGATATGTCCTCCGACGACGACGGCTCTGACAGCCAGCCAATGGCCCCGGTTCTGTATCTGCAGGATAAAACCTCCAACTTTGCTGACGGCATTGAAGAGGATAACTGGGAAGATCAGGCCGCGAATAAGCTCACCCATGCGATGGAAGGCCTCGACGAACGTAGTCAGGATATTATCCGTGCCCGCTGGCTGGACGAAGACAACAAGTCCACGCTGCAGGAACTGGCCGACCGCTACGGCGTCTCCGCTGAACGTGTGCGTCAGCTTGAAAAGAACGCCATGAAAAAACTTCGCGCCGCTATCGAAGCGTAATTTCTGCGAAGTACACTGAGAACCCCTGGATGAGAGTCCGGGGGTTTTGTTTTTTTAGCGCCCGCTCTGGCGAATTCCTCCCCCCTGGCAAACACTTACTGATGCGCTAAGCAGGCGATTTTCTCAGGGGGACAGGGTGAAAAATAACGAACTGAACGACCGGCGTTTGCAGGCGACGCCGCGCGGTATCGGCGTCATGTGTAATTTCTATGCCGATAAAGCCGAAAATGCCACGGTGTGGGACGTAGAAGGCAACGAGTATATCGACTTCGCCGCCGGCATTGCGGTGCTGAATACCGGCCATCGCCATCCCAAAGTCATTTCCGCTATTGAAAAACAACTCCACGCCTTTACCCATACGGCGTACCAGATTGTGCCGTATGAAGGCTATGTGGCGCTGGCCGAGCGTATCAACCAGCGCGTGCCCATTGATGGCCCGGCCAAAACGGCCTTTTTCTCGACGGGCGCAGAAGCGGTTGAAAACGCGGTTAAAATAGCCCGCGCCTATACCCGACGTCCTGGCCTCATCACTTTCGGCGGCGCGTTCCACGGCCGTACTTTTATGACCATGGCGCTGACTGGCAAAGTTGCGCCGTACAAACTGGGCTTTGGTCCGTTCCCTGGCTCGGTGTATCACGCGCAGTATCCAAACGATCTGCACGGCGTCAGCACGAATGAGGCGTTAAAAAGCCTGGAACGCATCTTTAAAGCGGATATCGCACCGGATCAGGTCGCGGCCATTATTCTCGAACCGGTTCAGGGGGAGGGCGGTTTCAATATCGCGCCTGCCGATTTTATGCAGGCGCTGCGTGCCCTCTGTGATACCCACGGTATTTTGCTGATTGCCGACGAGGTACAAAGTGGTTTCGCCCGTACAGGCAAACTGTTCTCGATGGAACACCACTGCGTGAAGCCGGATCTGATCACTATGGCGAAAAGCCTCGCGGGTGGGATGCCGCTCTCTGCGGTATCGGGCCGTGCCGACGTGATGGACGCACCTGCGCCGGGCGGGCTGGGCGGTACTTACGCGGGGAACCCGCTGGCGATTGCCGCTGCGCATGCGGTGCTGGACGTGATTGATGAGGAGGATCTCTGTACACGTTCTGCGCATCTTGGTCATCACCTGGTAGAGGTGCTGAACAAAGCGAAGGAACACTGTCCGTATATCGCCGACATTCGCGCGCAAGGATCGATGGTGGCGGTAGAGTTTAATGACCCGCAAACGGGCCAGCCTTCGCCGGAATTCACCCGCCTGGTACAGGAACGCGCGCTGCAGGACGGTCTGCTTCTGCTGAGCTGCGGCGTTTACGGCAACGTTATTCGTTTCCTTTATCCGCTGACAATCCCCGAAGTGCAGTTCCGTCAAGCGCTGGACATTATCTCCGCCTCGCTGACACGTTAAAGCCGCGCGCCCGGTGAAATCTTTGCCGGGCTTATCATATATTCATTTCAAATTAGCTATTCCAAAATCATAAAAATGGGGTATGTTTTAGCAGAGTATGCTGAAAAAGCGCGAACAGCACACCAATAACTGAAATAAAGCGCTGCACAACAACATCACAACAATCGTAATAACCATAATAATGGGGAATCTCAGGATGAACATGAAGGGTAAAGCGTTACTGGCAGGATGTATTGCGTTGGCATTCAGCACCATGGCACAGGCAGACATTAAGGTGGCTGTGGTTGGCGCAATGTCCGGTCCGGTAGCACAGTACGGCGACCAGGAATTTACGGGCGCTGAACAGGCGGTTGCAGACATTAATGCTAAGGGCGGTATTAAAGGCGAAAAACTGCAGATCGTAAAATATGATGATGCCTGTGACCCGAAACAAGCGGTAGCGGTTGCGAACAAAGTGGTGAACGACGGGATCAAATACGTTATCGGTCACCTGTGCTCTTCCTCAACTCAGCCTGCGTCTGACATCTACGAAGACGAAGGGATTCTGATGATCACCCCGGCGGCGACCGCACCGGAGCTGACCGCGCGCGGCTACAAACTGACCCTGCGCACCACGGGCCTGGACTCTGACCAGGGTCCAACGGCGGCGAAATACATTCTGGATAAAGTGAAGCCGAAGCGTATCGCGATTGTTCATGACAAACAGCAGTACGGTGAAGGTCTGGCGCGTGCGGTGCAGGATGGTCTGAAGAAAGGCAACGCCAATGTGGTCTTCTTCGATGGGATCACTGCCGGTGAGAAAGACTTCTCCACGCTGGTGGCGCGCCTGAAAAAAGAGAATATCGATTTCGTTTACTACGGCGGTTACCACCCGGAGATGGGCCAGATCCTGCGCCAGGCGCGTGCAGCCGGTCTGAAAACCCAGTTTATGGGGCCTGAAGGCGTAGCGAACGTTTCCCTGTCTAACATCGCAGGTGAATCCGCTGAAGGCCTGCTGGTGACCAAGCCGAAGAACTACGACCAGGTCCCTGCGAACAAACCTATCGTAGATGCCATCAAGGCGAAGAAACAGGATCCAAGCGGCGCGTTCGTCTGGACCACCTACGCGGCGCTTCAGTCTCTGCAGGCGGGTCTGAACCAGTCAGCCGATCCGGCTGAGATTGCGACCTGGCTGAAAGCGAACACCGTCGAAACCGTGATGGGACCACTGTCCTGGGATGAGAAGGGTGACCTGAAAGGCTTTGAGTTCGGCGTGTTTGACTGGCATGCCAACGGTACGGCGACAGACGCAAAATAAACGCAAAAAGGCAACGTAAGTTGCCTTTTTTAGTGTTTTCTCCCTCTCCCCGTGGGAGAGGGCCGGGGTGAGGGCATCAGGCCGCACCGCATGCATCAGGCCGCACAATTCATCCCTGGCGCTTCTCCCACCCGCTCTCCTGCGCCGTAAACCCTAACGCCTGCATAAACGCCGCCATCACGCCGCGGTCTTCTACACCTACGTCAGCCATCCACCATGAGGTCACGTTCGGGTTTTCGCGGATCACTTCTTCAATTAAATACTGCCCCACGCCGCGACGCCGGGTGACGTCACGTACACGCAGTGAGTCCAGCGCCCCTTCTGTACCGCTCAGGGTCACGCGAACCGCAGCCAGCAGGCGTTCGTTGAAACGCGCGGCATAAATGCGGTGAGTCTCGTCGACGCGTAGCGACGAAGGGGAATATTCCGGCCAGATCTTGCCCAGGTCGATATGATCCTGGTCGCTAAAGGTCACCAGACGCACGATAGTCAGTTTCATTAGCTACATGTCCAAATCAAATTGAGTAGGGGCAGTGTACTCAATTTATTCACTCAGCGGCTTCCTCTTTTTATTCTCATTAACCAGGTGATTAGTTTTTTGGTAACGCGCTGGGCAGTTTGAAAACACATGGATCGAAAAATAAGCAGAATTTTAACCTGAATGGTAGTGATTTATTCGGCGCTTTGTACCGTTATTTTATGCTGCAAACTGCACTTTTATTTGTTTATCTCTGCATGATTTCAGAATATTATCTTTGCTTAATCGCCTGAAAAATAGAGATTTTAGTCTGGTTTTTGGCAAAAAACTGCGCTAAACCATTAAAGGCACTGGTAAAAATAGCGTTGTGCATTAAAAGTACAGAATGCTTTTTAACCATAATAAAACAAAATATAAACACGACATCACGAATGGGGATTCTGAGATGAAAAGGAACGCGAAAACATTTATCGCGGGAATGGTTGCACTGGCGATCTCGCATGCAGCCATGGCGGAAGAGATCAAAGTTGCGGTCGTGGGCGCAATGTCCGGCCCTGTTGCCCAGTGGGGTGATATGGAGTTCAACGGCGCGCGCCAGGCCATCAAAGACATCAACGCCAAAGGCGGCATCAAAGGCGACAAGCTGGTGGGCGTGGAATATGACGACGCCTGCGATCCGAAACAGGCCGTCGCGGTCGCCAACAAAATCGTCAACGATGGCATCCAGTATGTGATTGGCCACCTGTGCTCATCGTCCACCCAGCCTGCGTCTGATATCTACGAAGACGAAGGAATTCTGATGATCACCCCCGGCGCCACTAACCCAGAACTGACCCAGCGCGGCTATCAGCACATTATGCGTACCGCCGGTCTCGATTCTTCCCAGGGACCCACCGCCGCCAAATTTATCCTCGAAACCATAAAGCCAAAGCGCATTGCCATCATTCATGACAAGCAGCAGTACGGCGAAGGCCTGGCGCGTTCCGTTCAGGACGGCCTGAAAAAAGGTGGCGCGAACATCGTCTTCTTCGACGGCATCACTGCCGGTGAGAAAGACTTCTCCGCGCTGATTGCTCGTCTGCAAAAAGAGAACATCGACTTCGTTTACTACGGCGGCTACTACCCTGAAATGGGGCAGATGCTGCGTCAGGCACGCGCCACCGGTCTGAAAACCCAGTTTATGGGACCAGAGGGCGTGGGTAATGCCTCCCTGTCGAACATCGCGGGCGATTCTGCCGAAGGCATGCTGGTTACGATGCCAAAACGCTATGACCAGGATCCGGCGAACAAGGCTATCGTTGATGCGCTTAAGGCGCAGAAAAAGGACCCGAGTGGTCCGTATGTCTGGATCACCTACGCGGCCGTACAGTCTCTGGCGACGGCTCTGGAGCGTACCGGCAGCAAAGAGCCGTTGGATCTGGTGAAAGATTTAAAAGCACACGGGGCGAACACCGTGATTGGGCCGCTGAACTGGGATGAGAAAGGCGATCTGAAGGGATTTGAGTTTGGTGTCTTTAAGTGGCACGCCGACGGGTCTTCCTCGGCCGCCAAATAATTATCCCGCCGCCCGGACCGCCGGGCGGGAATAAAAAGGTTTGCATATGTCCGAGCAGTTTCTCTATTTCCTGCAGCAGATGTTTAACGGCGTCACGCTGGGAAGCACCTACGCGCTGATTGCCATCGGCTATACGATGGTTTACGGCATTATCGGCATGATCAACTTCGCCCACGGCGAGGTGTACATGATCGGTAGCTACATCTCCTTTATGATCATCGCCGCCCTGATGATGATGGGCATCGACAGCAGCTGGCTGCTGGTTGCCGCCGGGTTTGTCGGCGCCATTGTGATCGCCAGCGCCTATGGCTGGAGCATCGAGCGCGTGGCCTATCGGCCGGTGCGCAGCTCCAAGCGTCTGATTGCGCTCATCTCCGCCATCGGGATGTCGATCTTCCTGCAAAACTACGTCAGCCTGACCGAAGGGTCGCGCGACGTGGCGCTGCCAAGCCTGTTTAACGGCCAGTGGATCGTGGGGGCCAGCGAAAACTTCTCTGCCTCTATCACCACCATGCAGCTCGTCATCTGGGTCGTGACCTTTATTGCAATGCTCGCCCTGACGCTGTTCATCCGTTATTCCCGCATGGGGCGCGCCTGCCGTGCCTGCGCGGAAGACCTGAAGATGGCGAGCCTGCTTGGCATCAATACTGACCGCGTGATTGCCCTGACCTTCGTGATCGGTGCCGCGATGGCGGCAGTGGCGGGCGTGCTGCTCGGCCAGTTCTACGGCGTGATCAACCCGTACATCGGCTTTATGGCCGGAATGAAAGCCTTCACCGCGGCAGTACTTGGCGGTATCGGCAGTATTCCTGGCGCGATGATCGGTGGCCTGATCCTGGGCGTGGCGGAAGCGCTCTCCTCGGCGTACCTGAGCACCGAATATAAAGACGTGGTGTCGTTTGCCCTGCTGATTCTGGTTCTGCTGGTCATGCCTACCGGTATTCTGGGCCGTCCGGAGGTAGAGAAAGTATGAAACCGATGCATTTTGCAATGGCGCTGCTCTCTGCCGCCATGTTCTTCGTGCTGGCGGGCGTCTTTATGGGCGTCCAGCTGGAGCTGAGCGGCACCAAACTGGTGGTGGATACCGCACCTGATATCCGCTGGCAGTGGGTGTTTATTGGCACGGCGGTGGTGTTCCTGTTCCAGCTGCTGCGTCCGCTGTTCCAGAAGACGCTGAAAGGTGTCTCCGGGCCGAAATTTGTTCTTCCGGCTATCGACGGTTCCACCGTGAAGCAAAAGCTGTTCCTCGTGGCGCTGCTGGTGGCGGCCGTGGCGTGGCCATTCGTGGTCTCGCGCGGCACGGTGGATATCGCTACCCTGACCATGATTTACGTGATTTTGGGTCTCGGTCTGAACGTGGTGGTGGGGCTCTCTGGCCTGCTGGTGCTGGGCTACGGTGGTTTTTACGCCATCGGTGCCTACACCTTCGCGCTGCTGAACCATTATTACGGCCTCGGCTTCTGGACCTGTCTGCCGCTGGCGGGCCTGGTTTCTGCCGCTGCGGGCTTCCTGCTTGGCTTCCCGGTGCTGCGCCTGCGCGGTGACTACCTGGCGATTGTGACCTTAGGCTTTGGCGAAATCGTCCGTATCCTGCTGCTGAATAACACCGAAATCACCGGTGGTCCGAACGGCATCAGCCAGATCCCGAAACCGACCTTCTTCGGGCTGGAGTTCAGCCGTACCGCCCGCGAAGGCGGCTGGGATACCTTCAGCAACTTCTTTGGCGTGAAGTATGACCCGTCCGACCGCGTGATTTGGCTCTACCTGGTTGCGCTGCTGCTGGTGGTGGTGACCCTTTTCGTGATTAACCGTCTGCTGCGCATGCCGCTGGGCCGCGCGTGGGAAGCGCTGCGTGAAGATGAGATCGCCTGCCGCTCCCTGGGCCTGAACCCGACCCGCATCAAGCTGACCGCGTTTACCATCAGCGCCGCGTTTGCCGGTTTCGCCGGGACGCTGTTTGCCGCGCGTCAGGGCTTCGTCAGCCCGGAATCGTTCACGTTTGCCGAATCGGCCTTTGTGCTGGCGATTGTGGTGCTCGGCGGGATGGGCTCGCAGTTTGCCGTCATTCTCGCGGCCATCCTGCTGGTGGTCTCGCGCGAGCTGATGCGTGACTTTAACGAATACAGCATGCTGATGCTGGGTGGTTTGATGGTGCTGATGATGATCTGGCGTCCGCAGGGCCTGCTGCCGATGACCCGTCCACAGCTGAAGCTGAAGAACGGGAAAGCGAAAGGAGAGCAGGCATGAGTCAGCCATTATTATCCGTTAACGGTCTGATGATGCGTTTTGGCGGCCTGCTGGCGGTCAACAACGTGAATCTGGATCTGCATAAGAAAGAGATCGTCTCCCTGATTGGCCCCAACGGCGCGGGAAAAACCACGGTGTTTAACTGCCTGACCGGTTTCTACAAGCCGACGGGCGGCACCATCATGCTGCGCGATAAGCACCTGGAAGGGCTGCCGGGCCAGCAAATTGCCCGCATGGGCGTGGTGCGTACCTTCCAGCACGTGCGCCTGTTCCGCGAGATGACGGTGATTGAGAACCTGCTGGTGGCACAGCATCAGCAGCTCAAAACCGGGCTGTTCTCCGGTCTGTTGAAGACTCCGGCCTTCCGCCGCGCCCAGGAGGAGGCCCTCGACCGCGCCGCCACCTGGCTCGACCGCATCGGCTTGCTGCAGCACGCCAACCGTCAGGCGAGCAACCTGGCCTACGGCGATCAGCGTCGTCTGGAGATTGTGCGCTGCATGGTGACGCAGCCGGAGATCCTGATGCTCGACGAACCGGCGGCGGGCCTCAACCCGAAAGAGACCAAAGAGCTGGACGAGCTGATTGCCGAGCTGCGCGATCACCACGACACCACCATCCTGCTGATTGAGCACGACATGAAGCTGGTGATGGGTATTTCGGACCGTATTTACGTGGTCAACCAGGGCACGCCGCTGGCAAACGGCACGCCGGAAGAGATCCGCAACAATCCGGACGTGATCCGCGCGTACCTTGGTGAGGCATAAGATGGAAAAAGCGATGTTAACGTTCGACAAGGTCAATGCGCACTACGGCAAGATCCAGGCGCTGCACGACGTCAGCCTGCACATCAATCAGGGTGAAATCGTCACCCTGATTGGCGCCAACGGCGCGGGCAAAACCACGCTGCTCGGTACCCTGTGCGGCGACCCGCGGGCTACCAGCGGGCGGATTGTGTTTGATGGCAAAGACATTACCGACTGGCAGACTGCAAAAATCATGCGTGAAGCGGTGGCGATTGTTCCGGAAGGGCGTCGCGTCTTCTCGCGCATGACGGTGGAAGAGAACCTGGCGATGGGCGGCTTCTTCGCTCACCGCGATGAATACCAGACCCGCATCAAGTGGGTATACGAACTCTTCCCGCGCCTGTGGGAGCGCCGTATTCAGCGTGCGGGCACCATGTCCGGCGGTGAGCAGCAGATGCTGGCGATTGGCCGCGCGCTGATGAGCCAGCCACGCCTGCTGCTGCTGGACGAACCGTCGCTCGGTCTGGCGCCGATCATCATCCAGCAGATCTTCGACACCATCGAGCAGCTGCGTAAAGAGGGGATGACCATCTTCCTCGTCGAGCAGAACGCCAACCAGGCGCTGAAGCTCGCCGACCGTGGCTACGTGCTGGAAAACGGCCGCGTGGTGCTTGAAGATACCGGCGATGCGCTGCTGGCGAACGAAGCGGTGCGGAGCGCGTACCTCGGAGGCTAAGCCGTCTGTGTTGCCCGGTGGCGCTTACGCTTACCGGGCCTACATGCCTTTCTCCCTCTCCCTGTGGGAGAGGGCCGGGGTGAGGGCATCAGACCGCACTCAATCACCCAACCCCCCAACACCCTTCACACAACCATCATCCCCCTGACGCTTTGCTGTCACTTATCTGTAAACAAACAGTTATTTTTCTGTCATTCGAGCATGTCATGTTACCTCGCGAGCATAAAACGCGTGATATCGCGCATCCGGCACAATAAGAGAGATGACAATGACATCGTTACGACACACAGCTTTGGGTCTGGCACTGGGTCTGGCTTTTGCGACGAACGCAATGGCTGTCACCACCATTCCATTCTGGCATTCCATGGAAGGGGAGTTGGGTAAAGAAGTTGACTCCCTGGCGCAGCGTTTCAACGACACCCACCCGGATTACAAGATTGTGCCGGTGTACAAAGGCAACTACGAGCAGAGCCTGAGCGCGGGCATCGCCGCCTTCCGTACCGGTAACGCCCCTGCACTGTTACAGGTTTATGAAGTGGGTACCGCGACCATGATGGCCTCGAAAGCCATCAAGCCGGTCTATGAAGTCTTCAAAGAGGCGGGCATCAACTTCGACGAGTCGCAGTTCGTGCCAACCGTGGCGGGCTACTACACCGATTCCAAAACCGGTCACCTGCTGTCTCAGCCGTTTAACAGCTCCACGCCGGTCCTGTACTACAACAAAGATGCCTTCAGGAAAGCCGGTTTAGATCCGGAGCAGCCGCCAAAAACCTGGCAAGACCTGGCGGAATACACCGCTAAGCTGAAAGCGGCGGGCATGAAGTGCGGCTACGCCAGCGGCTGGCAGGGCTGGATCCAGATTGAAAACTTCAGCGCCTGGCACGGCCTGCCGGTTGCCACCAAAAACAACGGCTTCGACGGCATTGACGCGGTACTGGAGTTCAACAAGCCGGAGCAGGTGAAGCACATTGCGCTGCTGGAAGCGCTCAACAAAAAGGGCGATTTCAGCTACTTCGGCCGTAAAGACGAATCCACTGAAAAGTTCTACAACGGTGACTGCGCCATTACCACCGCGTCTTCCGGTTCGCTGGCAGATATCCGTCACTACGCCAAATTCAACTACGGCGTGGGCATGATGCCGTACGACGCTGACGTGAAGGGCGCGCCGCAGAACGCCATCATCGGCGGGGCCAGCCTGTGGGTGATGCAGGGCAAAGACAAGGGCACCTACAAAGGCGTGGCCGAGTTCCTCGACTTCCTGGCGAAGCCAGAGATTGCCGCTGAGTGGCACCAGAAAACCGGCTACCTGCCGATCACCAAAGCCGCCTATGACCTGACCCGCGAGCAGGGCTTCTACAGCAAAAACCCGGGCGCGGATATCGCGACGCGTCAGATGCTGAACAAGCCGCCGTTGCCGTTCACCAAAGGTCTGCGTCTGGGCAACATGCCGCAGATCCGCACCATCGTGGATGAAGAGCTGGAAAGCGTGTGGACCGGGAAGAAAACGCCTCAACAGGCGCTGGATTCAGCGGTAGAACGCGGGAATCAGCTGCTGCGCCGTTTTGAGCAGTCGACCAAATCGTAATCTGTGATTCGCCCGGTGGCGCTACGCTTACCGGGCCTACGACGTGCCACATGTAGGCCGGGTAAGGCGTAGCCGCCACCCGGCATTGTTCAGGAACCCAATCTCAATGTCATCATCCCGTCCGGTGTTCCGCTCCCGCTGGCTGCCCTATCTTCTGGTCGCGCCGCAGCTGGTCATCACCGTTATCTTCTTTATCTGGCCTGCGGGCGAAGCGCTGTGGTACTCGGTACAAAGCGTCGACCCGTTCGGGCTGTCCAGCCAGTTTGTTGGCCTGGACAACTTCACCGCGCTGTTCCACGACAGCTACTATCTGGACTCCTTCTGGACGACGATGAAATTCAGCGCGCTGGTCACCGTCAGCGGTCTGGTCGCTTCGCTGTTCTTTGCCGCGCTGGTGGATTACGTGGTGCGCGGCAGCCGCCTGTATCAGACCCTGATGCTGCTGCCTTACGCCGTCGCGCCCGCCGTTGCGGCCGTGCTGTGGATCTTCCTGTTTAACCCGGGGCGCGGGCTGATTACCCATTTCCTGGCCGAATTGGGTTACGACTGGAACCACGCCCAGAACAGCGGTCAGGCGATGTTCCTGGTGGTGTTCGCCTCGGTGTGGAAGCAGATCAGCTATAACTTCCTGTTCTTCTTTGCCGCACTGCAGTCCATCCCGCGTTCGCTGGTGGAAGCCGCGGCGATTGACGGCGCAGGGCCGGTTCGCCGCTTCTTCAGATTATCGCTGCCGCTGATCGCCCCGGTGAGTTTCTTCCTGCTGGTGGTTAACCTCGTGTACGCCTTCTTCGACACTTTCCCGGTGATCGACGCGGCGACCGCGGGCGGCCCGGTGCAGGCGACCACGACGCTTATCTATAAGATCTACCGCGAAGGCTTTGCGGGGCTTGATCTCTCGGCCTCCGCCGCGCAGTCGGTGGTGCTGATGTTCCTCGTCATCATCCTCACGGTGGTGCAGTTCCGCTATGTTGAAAGTAAGGTGCGCTACCAATGATTGAGAACCGTCGCGGGCTGACGATTTTCAGCCATACCATGCTGATTTTAGGGATCATCGTCATCCTGTTTCCGCTGTACGTGGCGTTTGTCGCCGCCACGCTGGACACCAAAGCGGTGTTCGACACGCCGATGACGCTGATCCCAGGTTCGCATTTGTTTGAGAACATGAAGACCATCTGGACCCAGGGCGTGGGCGCGAACAGCGCGCCGTTCTGGCTGATGATGCTCAACAGCTTCATCATGGCGTTCGGCATCACCGTCGGCAAAATCACGGTGTCGATGCTCTCCGCCTTCGCCATCGTCTGGTTCCGTTTTCCGCTGCGCAACCTCTTCTTCTGGATGATCTTTATCACCCTGATGCTGCCGGTGGAAGTGCGTATCTTCCCGACGGTGGAAGTGATCGCCAACCTAAAGATGCTCGACAGCTACGCGGGCTTAACCCTGCCGCTGATGGCCTCGGCGACCGCCACCTTCCTGTTCCGCCAGTTCTTTATGACCCTGCCGGACGAGCTGATTGAAGCCGCGCGTATCGACGGCGCGTCACCTATGCGCTTCTTCCGCGATATCGTGCTGCCGCTGTCGAAAACCAACCTTGCGGCGCTGTTTGTGATCACCTTTATCTACGGCTGGAACCAGTACCTGTGGCCGCTGCTGATTATCCAGGACGTCAGCCTCGGCACCGCCGTCGCGGGCATCAAAGGCATGATTGCCACCGGCGAAGGCACCACCCTCTGGAACCAGGTGATGGCGGCGATGCTGCTCACCCTTATCCCACCCGTAGTCATTGTTTTAGCCATGCAGCGCGCGTTTGTCCGCGGCCTGGTCGATAGCGAGAAATAAGATGGCAGGTTTAAAACTTCAGGCAGTAACCAAAAGCTGGGACGGCAAAACCCAGGTCATTCAGCCGCTGACGCTCGACGTAGCGGACGGGGAATTTATCGTGATGGTTGGCCCGTCCGGCTGCGGCAAATCCACCCTGCTGCGCATGGTGGCGGGGCTGGAGCGCGTGACCTCGGGCGATATCTGGATTGACCGCCAGCGCGTCACCGAGATGGAACCGAAGGATCGCGGTATTGCGATGGTGTTTCAGAACTACGCCCTCTATCCGCACATGAGCGTGGAAGAGAACATGGCGTGGGGGCTGAAAATCCGCGGCATGGGCAAAGGCCATATCGACGAGCGCGTCAAAGAAGCGGCACGCATTCTGGAACTGGACGGCCTGCTCAAGCGCCGCCCGCGCGAGCTCTCCGGTGGTCAGCGCCAGCGCGTGGCGATGGGGCGCGCCATCGTGCGCGACCCGGCGGTATTCCTGTTCGATGAACCGCTCTCCAACCTGGATGCCAAGCTGCGCGTGCAGATGCGTCTTGAGCTGCAACAGCTCCATCGCCGTCTGAAAACCACCTCCCTGTACGTGACCCACGATCAGGTCGAAGCTATGACCCTTGCCCAGCGCGTGATGGTGATGAACAAAGGCATCGCCGAGCAGATTGGTACGCCGGTGGATGTTTACGAGAAACCGGCCACCCGCTTTGTGGCGAGCTTTATCGGCAGCCCGGCAATGAATTTGCTGGAAGGGCGTATCAGCAATGCAGGCACGCACTTTGAGCTGGAAAGCGGGATGGCATTACCGATCAACTGGTACTATCGTGGCTACGCCGGGCGTAAGATGACGCTCGGGATCCGCCCCGAGCATATCGGTTTAACCTCTCAGGCGGACGGCGGCGTGCCGCTGGTGATGGACACGCTGGAGATGTTGGGGGCAGATAACCTGGCGCACGGGCGCTGGGGCGAGCAAAAAATGGTGGTGCGTCTGGCACATCAGGAGCGCCCGAAAGCAGGCAGCACGCTGTGGCTGCACCTGCCGGAAAATCATCTGCACCTCTTTGATGGTGAAACAGGACAACGAGTATGAGCAACTGGCCTTATCCCCACATCGTCGCCCACCGTGGCGGCGGTAAACTGGCGCCGGAAAATACCCTGGCGGCGATTGATGTTGGCGCGCGCTACGGTCACACGATGATCGAGTTTGACGCCAAGCTGTCGAAGGACGGCGAGATTTTCCTGCTGCATGACGACAACCTCGAACGCACCAGCAACGGCTGGGGCGTGGCGGGTGAACTGCCGTGGCGCGATCTGCTGAAAGTGGATGCCGGAAGCTGGTACAGCGGTGAATTCAAAGGCGAACCGCTTCCGCTGCTGGCGGAGGTGGCGGACCGCTGTCGTCAGCACGGCATGATGGCAAACATTGAAATCAAACCGACCACCGGCACCGGGACGCTGACGGGTAAAGTCATTGCGCTGGCCGCGCGTGAGCTATGGGAAGGGATGACGGCGCCGCTGCTCTCCTCGTTTGAAATTGACGCCCTGGAAGCGGCCCAGGCTGCCGTGCCTGAACTCCCGCGTGGGCTGCTGCTGGACGAGTGGCGTGAGGACTGGCGCGAGCTGACGACCCGCTTAGGCTGTGTCTCTATCCATCTCAATCACAGGCTGCTGGACGAGGCGCGGGTGAAGATGCTCAAAGACGCGGGTCTGCATATTCTGGTTTATACCGTGAATAAACCCCAGCGTGCAGCCGAACTGCTGCGCTGGGGCGTGGACAGCATCTGTACCGATGCCATAGACCTGATCGGCCCGAATTTTAGTTCTGCGGGTTAAGCATACTGCCATTCGACTGCGACGGCAGCATATGCTGCTGTCCGCTGCCTGACGACGTCATCCCACCTAACATCCCACCGTTTTTATTCGGCAGCGGCTGCTCACGCACCTGTCCCTGCTGTACGCGCTGGGTGTTGGCGTTCATCTGATTTTGCAGGCTCTGCTGCTGCATCTGGGTCTGTGTTTTCAACTGCTGGTTCAGCATCCCTTTTTGCTGTTGCTGCTGGCTCATCATCTCCGTCTGCATACGCTGCTGGCTCGGGATAACATAACCCTGCTGGTTCGGATTGTTCATGGTGTTAAGTGGCTGTGCGAGCGCGGCAAACGGGATCAGCACCGCAAGGATCAGTAAGCGTTTCATTGTCATTTCCTCCTGTTGAGGTCTCTCTTAAGTTTACCCTGATTTCACCATGACGATGATTTTTTAGGAGTTGTGAACCAGGCTTAAGCGGGGAATATGGATCCCTTCACCTGGAGAACAATAATGATGAAACCAACGTTTTTGCGCTGGGTCGCCATCGCCGCGCTGATGGCAGGCGGGACATTTAGCGTGGCGGCCAACCCGCCAGCGGCTCCGCCAGTATCGTATGGCGTGGAGGAAGATGTTTTTCATCCCGTGCGGGCAACCCACGGCATGGTGGCGTCCGTGGATGCGCTGGCAACCCATGTGGGCGTCGACATTCTCAAACAGGGCGGTAACGCGGTAGATGCGGCGGTCGCGGTGGGATATGCACTGGCGGTAACGCACCCGCAGGCGGGGAATCTGGGCGGCGGCGGCTTTATGATGCTGCGCACCAAAGACGGCAAAACGACCGCCATCGACTTCCGCGAAATGGCACCTGCTCAGGCGTCCCGCGATATGTTCCTCGACGACCAGGGGAACCCGGACAGTAAAAAATCCCTGACTTCCCATCTCGCAAGCGGTACGCCGGGCACCGTGGCGGGCTTCTCGCTGGCGCTGGAGAAATACGGCACCATGCCGCTGAACAAAGTGGTGCAGCCAGCCATTAAACTGGCCCGGGACGGCTTTGTGGTGAATGACGCTCTGGCGGACGATCTCAAAACCTACGGCAGTGAAGTGATTCCCAATCACGAAAACAGTAAAGCCATCTTCTGGAAAGACGGCGAGCCGTTGAAGAAGGGCGATAAGCTGGTGCAGAAGAACCTCGCCAAAAGCCTTGAGCTGATAGCTGAAAACGGTCCGGACGCGTTCTACAAAGGGGCGATTGCTGACCAGATTGCTGAAGAGATGAAGAAAAACGGCGGGCTCATCACCAAAGCGGACCTGGCCGAGTACAAGGCGGTAGAGCGTGAGCCAATTAGCGGAACCTATCGCGGCTACGAAGTCTTCTCGATGCCACCGCCGTCCTCCGGCGGGATCCACATCGTGCAGATCCTCAATATTCTTGAAAACTTCGATATGCATAAGTTCGGCTTCGGCAGCGCGGATGCGATGCAGGTAATGGCGGAGGCCGAAAAACGCGCCTACGCCGACCGCTCGGAATACCTCGGTGACCCGGACTTCGTGAAGGTGCCGTGGCAGGCGTTGACCAACAAGGCATATGCCAAATCCATTGCTGATGAGATCGACATCAACAAGGCTAAACCGTCCAGCGAGATCCGCCCCGGCAAGCTGGCACCGTATGAAAGCAACCAGACCACCCACTTCTCGGTGGTGGATAAAGACGGTAACGCGGTGGCGGTGACCTATACGCTCAACACCACCTTTGGTACCGGGATTGTGGCGGGCAACAGCGGCATTCTGCTTAACAACGAGATGGATGATTTCTCTGCCAAGCCGGGCGTGCCGAACGTCTACGGTCTGGTGGGCGGCGATGCGAATGCGGTTGGGCCGAAGAAGCGACCGCTGTCATCCATGTCACCCACTATCGTGGTGAAAGACGGTAAAACCTGGCTGGTCACCGGCAGTCCTGGCGGAAGCCGGATTATCACTACGGTATTGCAGATGGTGGTCAACAGCATCGATTTTGGGATGAACGTCGCCGAAGCGACCAACGCGCCGCGTTTTCATCACCAGTGGCTGCCGGATGAACTGCGCGTTGAGAAGGGCTTTAGCCCGGACACCATCAAACTGCTGGAGCAACGTGGACAGAAGGTGGCGGTAAAAGAGGCGATGGGCAGCACCCAGAGCATTATGGTCGGGCCGGACGGCGCGCTGTTTGGGGCATCGGACCCGCGTTCGGTAGATGATTTGACGGCGGGGTACTGATTTTGTTGCCCGGTGGCGCTGCGCTTACCGGGCCTACAACGGCACGAATGTAGGCCGGGTAAGGCGAAGCCGCCACCCGGCAACAAATTACTTCATTCTCGCCATATAATACGCATCCACATACTCACCGTTGCGCAGGGCGTAGCGCTTGCCAGTACCTTCAATCTCGAATCCGTGTTTTTTGTACACGGCTATTGCCGGCTCGTTATCCACAAACACCGTTAATTCGATGCGGTCGACGCGCAGCCAGTTGTCGCACATGTCGATCATGGTGCGGATCAGCGCGCTGGCGACGCCGCGGTTGTGCCACTGTGCGCCTACGCAGATACCAAAATCGGCCACGTGGCTGCGGCGCGGGCGCTGGGCAACATCAATGGTGAGGTGCCCAACCACGATATCGTCCATACAGGCAACCAGTTGCTTAATACCGGGCTGGTCGCCTAGCCGCATCTGCCACATTTCCAGCGAAGGGTGAGGAACCTGTAGCGTGTTGTGGTACACCTCCGGCTGGGCGTGGATCTGACGAATGGCGTCATAATCTTTCGGTTCCGCGTGGCGTATCACAATCTCACTCATCCCTTGTTCCTCAGTCAGTTAAATGTCCCTCTCAACATCAATGACTTTAAAATTTGAGTCAACCGCTATTTTTTGCAAAAAGTATTGGACAAGTGCGAATGAGAATGATTATTATTGCTCTGCATTCAGGAAGACCCCTACGGGGACCTGAAAGCACGACATTGCTCACATTGCTTCCAGTATTACTTTAGCCAGCTTTTAGCTGGCTTTTTTTTGTTATGGTTAGACTCAGTAACCTTCCAAAAGGACTGAGCCATGACACTACATTGCGCATTTATTGGATTTGGTAAAAGTACGACCCGCTATCACCTGCCGTATGTTCTCAACCGTAAAGACAGTTGGCACGTCGCGCACATCTTCCGCCGCCGCGCGAAGCCGGAAGAGCAACTCCCGCAGTACTCCCATATTCATTTCACCAGCGATCTCGATGAGGTGCTTAACGACCCGCAGGTTAAGCTGGTGGTTGTCTGCACCCACGCCGACAGCCATTTTGACTATGCGAAACGCGCGCTGGAAGCGGGCAAAAACGTGCTGGTGGAAAAACCGTTCACCCCAACCCTTGCCGAAGCGAAAGCGCTGTTCGCGCTGGCAAAAAGCAAAGGGCTAACCGTGACGCCGTACCAGAATCGTCGCTTTGACAGCTGTTTCCTGACGGCGAAAAAAGCGATTGAAAGCGGTAAGCTCGGTGACATTGTGGAAATCGAAAGTCACTTTGATTACTACCGTCCGGTAGCGGAAACCCAACCCGGGCTGCCTCAGGATGGCTCTTTCTACGGACTTGGCGTGCACACTATGGACCAGGTCATCTCCCTGTTTGGCCGGCCGGACCACGCTGCGTATGACATTCGCAGTCTGCGCAATAAAGCCAACCCGGACGATACCTTTGAAGCGCAGCTGTTCTACGGTGACCTGAAAGCCATCGTCAAAACCAGCCATTTGGTGAAAATCGACTATCCGAAATTTATCGTTCACGGCACCCGTGGCTCGTTCATCAAGTACGGTATCGACCAGCAGGAGACGAGTCTGAAGGCCAACATTATGCCGGGTGAACCGGGCTTTGCGGCGGATGATTCCGTGGGCGTACTGGAATATGTCAACGACGAAGGCGTAACGGTCAAAGAAGCGCTGAAGCCGGAAACCGGCGACTATGGTCGCGTCTACGATGCGCTGTTTGAAACGCTGACCCGCGGGGCACCCAATTACGTCAAGGAATCTGACGTTCTTACCAACCTCGAACTGCTCGAGCGGGCGTTCGAACAGGCTTCTCCTGCCACGATCACCCTCGCGAAATAAGCAAAAACGGCTCCTCTGCGCTTGTTCACAATTTTTGAACAGAGGAGTCAATTTTCACCCTCTATGATCCCAGGCTGTTTGCGTCCACACTTACTCCATCGAAACGAACTGAGGGTGAAAACAATGATCTATTTACGCAAAGCAAACGAACGTGGTCACGCGAATCATGGCTGGCTGGACTCATGGCATTCATTCTCGTTTGCCGACTACTACGACCCGAACTTCATGGGCTTCTCTGCACTGCGCGTCATTAACGACGACGTGATTGATGCAGGTCAGGGCTTCGGTACCCACCCGCACAAAGACATGGAAATCCTGACCTATGTGCTGGAAGGGGCGGTTGAGCACCAGGACAGCATGGGCAACAAAGAGCAGGTTCCGGCGGGCGAGTTCCAGATCATGAGCGCGGGTACCGGGGTGCGTCATTCCGAGTACAACCCGAGTAAAACGGAAAAACTGCACCTGTATCAAATCTGGATCATTCCAGAAGAGACCGGCATCACGCCGCGCTATGAGCAGCGCCGCTTCGACGCCAAACAGGGCAAACAGCTGGTGCTGTCCCCGGATGCGCGTGAAGGTTCCCTGAAAGTGCATCAGGACATGGAGCTGTACCGCTGGGCGCTGGCGAAAGATGAACAGTCTGTGCATCAGATTGCCGCTAACCGCCGCGTCTGGATCCAGGTAGTGAAAGGTGAGGTGTCCATCAACGGCACCAAAGCCACCACTGCCGATGGTCTGGCTATCTGGGATGAACAGGCACTCTCCGTGCACGCCGACAGCGAAAGTGAAATCCTGCTGTTTGACCTGCCGCCGGTCTAAATAATTTCTCAACCTTCCCTTTAAACGGGGAAGGTTGAGCTTTGTCCGTGATAAACTGAGCAAATCTCTCACTTCAAGATTTCTCAGGACGATGAAAAAGAAACGCCCCGTACTTCAGGATGTCGCCGATCGCGTCGGTGTGACCAAAATGACGGTCAGCCGCTTTTTACGTAACCCGGAACAGGTTTCCGTGGCGTTGCGTGGCAAGATTGCCGCAGCCCTTGATGAACTGGGTTATATCCCCAACCGCGCACCCGATATTCTCTCCAATGCGACCAGCCGTGCGGTGGGTGTCCTCCTGCCTTCCTTAACCAACCAGGTTTTCGCCGAGGTGCTTCGCGGCATTGAAAGCGTCACCGATGCGTTTGGTTACCAGACCATGCTCGCCCACTACGGGTACAAGCCGGAGCTGGAAGAAGAACGTCTTGAATCCATGCTTTCCTGGAACATCGACGGCCTGATTTTAACCGAACGTACGCACACCGCCCGCACGCTAAAAATGATTGAAGTGGCGGGTATTCCGGTGGTGGAGCTGATGGACAGCCAGTCGCCGTGCCTCGACATCGCCGTGGGTTTTGATAACTTCGAAGCGGCACGTCAGATGACGGCGGCCATCATCGCCCGGGGACATCGTCATATCGCCTATCTGGGCGCGCGTCTTGATGAACGTACTATCATCAAACAGAAGGGATACGAGCAGGCGATGCTCGACGCGAACTTAACCCCGTACAGCGTAATGGTTGAGCAGTCCTCTTCCTATACGTCGGGTATTGAGCTGATGCGTCAGGCGCGACGCGAGTATCCGCAACTGGACGGTATTTTCTGTACCAACGATGACCTTGCGGTCGGTGCAGCGTTCGAATGCCAGCGCCTGGGGCTGAAGATCCCGGAAGATATGGCGATTGCGGGTTTCCACGGCCATGACATCGGCCAGGTGATGGAGCCGCGTCTGGCGAGCGTGCTGACACCGCGTGAACGTATGGGCCGCATTGGCGCAGAACGCCTGCTGGCGCGCATTCGTGGCGAGACGGTTACGCCTAAGATGTTAGATTTAGGTTTCACCTTGTCACCGGGTGGATCTATTTGAGCTGACAAATTTGAACTAGCTCACACTTATTCACTTCGCGCACGTTTGGATATTGCTTCTCTTTTGCCCCGGCAGGACAATGTTACCGATAACTGTTACCCGTAACAATTGACTGAGGGACACCCTTTGAGCACGACTAATCATGATCACCACGTTTACGTCCTGATGGGCGTGTCCGGTAGCGGTAAATCTGCCGTGGCGAGCGAAGTGGCGCATCAACTCCAGGCTGCGTTTCTTGATGGTGACTTCCTCCATCCGCGCAGCAACATCATGAAAATGGCCTCCGGCGAGCCGCTGAACGACGACGATCGCAAACCGTGGCTGCAGGCGCTGAACGACGCCGCATTCGCCATGCAGCGTACCAACAAAGTTTCGCTGATCGTCTGCTCCGCGCTGAAAAAAACCTACCGCGATCTGCTGCGCGACGGCAACCCGAACCTCTCTTTCATCTACCTGAAAGGCGATTTCGAGGTGATTGAAAGCCGACTGAAGGCGCGTAAAGGTCACTTCTTCAAAACCCAGATGCTGGTGACGCAGTTCGACGCGCTCCAGGAGCCGGGTGAAGATGAGAAAGACGTCTTAGTGGTTGATATCGATCAGTCACTGGAGGGTGTTGTAGCCAGCACCATCGAGGTCATTAATAAAAGGCAGTAAGTTTTGAGTACATTAACGCTAGTTTTGACAGCAGTGGGTTCGGTATTGCTGCTGCTGTTTTTAGTGATGAAGGCGCGTATGCACGCCTTCGTTGCTTTGATGGTGGTTTCTATTGGTGCAGGTCTCTTTTCCGGTATGCCGCTCGACAAGATCGCTGCGACGATGGAAAAAGGGATGGGAGGCACGCTCGGCTTCCTGGCGATTGTGGTCGCGCTGGGCGCGATGTTTGGCAAGATTTTACATGAGACGGGCGCGGTCGATCAGATTGCCGTCAAGATGCTGAAATCCTTCGGCCACAGCCGCGCGCACTATGCGATTGGTCTGGCGGGTCTGATTTGCGCGCTGCCGCTGTTCTTCGAGGTGGCGGTTGTGCTGCTGATTAGCGTGGCATTCTCTATGGCGCGTCATACCGGTACCAACCTCGTGAAGCTGGTCATTCCGCTGTTTGCGGGCGTGGCGGCAGCGGCAGCGTTTCTGTTGCCTGGGCCCGCGCCGATGCTGCTGGCCTCCCAGATGCACGCTGACTTTGGCTGGATGATCCTGATTGGCCTGTGCGCCGCGATCCCGGGAATGATCATTGCCGGCCCGCTGTGGGGCAACTTCATTAGCCGTTACGTTGAGCTGCACATTCCGGATGACATCACCGAGCCGCATTTGGGCGAAGGCAAAATGCCGTCCTTTGGCTTCAGTCTGTCACTGATCCTGCTCCCGCTGGTCCTCGTGGGTCTGAAAACCATCGCAGCGCGTTTTGTGCCGGTGGGCTCTACCGCCTACGAATGGTTTGAGTTCATTGGTCACCCGTTTACGGCGATCCTGGTGGCGTGTCTGGTGGCTATTTACGGCCTTGCGATGCGTCAGGGAATGCCGAAAGACCGCGTGATGGAGATCTGCGGTGCCGCGCTGCAGCCTGCGGGTATTATCCTGCTGGTGATTGGTGCCGGTGGCGTGTTCAAGCAGGTGCTGGTGGATTCTGGCGTGGGCCCGGCTCTGGGTGAAGCGCTGACCGGAATGGGCCTGCCGATTGCGGTAACCTGCTTCGTGCTGGCGGCGGCTGTGCGTATTATCCAGGGTTCCGCCACCGTGGCGTGTTTAACCGCCGTGGGTCTGGTAATGCCGGTGATTGAACAGCTGAACTACTCCGGTGCGCAGATGGCAGCGCTGTCTATCTGTATCGCGGGCGGTTCAATTGTGGTCTCTCACGTTAACGACGCTGGCTTCTGGCTGTTCGGTAAATTTACCGGCGCCACCGAAGCGCAAACCCTGAAAACCTGGACGCTGATGGAAACCATCCTCGGTACGACGGGTGCGATTGTCGGGATGATTGCCTTTACGTTGCTGAGCTGAATGCGGTGATTTAACCCGGCTCAAAAATAAGGCCCGGTAGCGTTAACGCTGACCGGGCCTTAATCTTTTCATCTTATGCAGAACATCAGGCCGGGAAAGGTGAAACCACCACCCGGCTTTTTTACATCACTCGCCCTGCGTCGCGCTCTCAATCGTCAAGCGCACATCTGACGTAATCAGCTCTGCCAGCATCTGGTAAACCTTCAGCGTCTCTTCTGGCTCGGCATCGCCCGTATCACTGATGAAGCCTTCATCACGCAGCGTCAGCACGAGGGAACTGAAGACCGCTTTGTCGAAGAATTCTGGTGCGTTAATGCCGTGCAGCACAGACAGGCGCTGTGCCAGCGTCCGGCTCTCTTTCTCCAGCGTACCGCGGTTGATCGACGGGTTCGCACTCAGCAGCCAGAACGTAATGGCGTAGCGCTGCAGCGTTTCGCGCGCACCGGCCGCCAGCAGCTGCAGGGTTCGGGAGCGTGACGGATTGATATGCAGCTCATCGTTGGCAACGGTGATCAGCCCCTGACGACGAAGTTCTTCCGTCAGTTTATCCAGCTCAACGGCCAACTCATCTTTGCTCCAGCGCAGGAACAGCTCCGCTTTCAGCATCGGGTAGAGCGTATCAACGTGACGCAATAGCTCCTGACGTGAAATGTGGCGATGCTGGGTAATGATGGCCGCCATCAGCGACGGCAGCATCAGCATATGCGCGATGTTGTTGCGATAGTACGTCATCAACACGGCCTGTTCGCGCGGCAGAATGATAATGTCGCCGATCGTATCCTTCTCGACTTCAAACTTGTTCATCTGCAACGCGTGATCGATGAGCTCGCTGGCGGTAGCCGCAGGAACCGTTGAATCAATCGAGTAAGGCACGTTGCGCATCATGTCCAGGTAGCAGTCCAGCTGCTCCGTGAGCTGTTCACGGGTCAGGGAGCGCTGACGAGAAGCCAGTAGCGCGGTACAGCACAGGTTCATGGCGTTAGCCGCCCCCGCGTTGTTAATACGCACCATCAGCTCGGATGCAATGCCGTTAACCGTTGGTGTCAGCCAGGCAGGACGAACCGCTTCGATAGGATCGATGGATTCGCGCCACTCCGGAACGTGATGGTTCAGGTACGTCATCAGCGGCATTGGCTCGCCAAAGTTCACGTAGCCCTGACCCAGGTTGCGTAACTTGCTCAGGCCGCGCAACATCTGCGGCAGGCTCTCTTTCTCTTTGGTTGCGCCACGCAGTTCTTTGGCATACGTACCCACTTCCATGACGTGCTCATAACCAATGTAGATAGGCACCAGCGTGATCGGACGGGTTCCGCCGCGCAGCATCGCCTGAATGGTCATCGACAGCGTGCCGGTCTTCGGATCAAGCAGACGTCCGGTACGGGAGCGACCACCCTCCACGAAGTACTCCACGGAATAGCCGCGGCTGAACAGTTCGCCCAGATACTCTCGGAACACGGTGGAGTAGAGCTTATTGCCCTTGAAGGTACGACGGATAAAGAAGGCGCCCAGGCGGCGGAAGATCGGGCCCGCTGGCCAGAAATTCAGGTTAATACCGGCCGCGATGTGCGGTGGTACCAGCCCCTGGTGATAGAGCACGTAGGAGAGAAGCAGGTAGTCCATGTGGCTGCGGTGGCAGGGGACATAGACAATTTCATGGCCATCATGCGCCAGCTGGCGTACACGCTCGGCGTTATGAACGTTGATGCCCTGATACAGGCGGTTCCAGGTAAAGCCGAGAATACGATCGGAAAGGCGAATCATCTCGTAAGAGAAGTTCGCGGCAATCTCTTCCATCAGCGCAATGGCGTTCTGCTGGGCTTTCTCATGCGAAATCTTCTTGCTACGCGCTTCGTCTTCAACGGCGCGGGCGATCGCTTTGGAGGCCAACAGTTTGTTGAACAGGTCCTGACGCGCCGGGAGTCGTGGCCCGACGGCCGCGAGGCGCTGACGGGCGAAGTGCATACGTGCTACGCGCGCCAGCTTCTGCGCGATGATCTTGTCGGTACCGTGCTCATCTGCCATTCGGCGCAGTGAAACGGAAGGGGAGAAGCGCACAAAGCTGTCGCGTCCCAGCCAGGAGACCGCGAAGAACTTCTGGATGCCGTTAAGCATACGCAGCGGCGGATTCTCTTCGCCTTTTTCACGGCCCGGACGGCGGCCAAACATCACCGATACCGGCACCATCTGCACATCCAAATCGGGATTGCTGCGGTGCAGGTCGAGATAGTCGTGGAACAGCTTAATGGACTCTTCTTTTGGCGTGTAATAGGTAAATACACGCGGCCCGCCATGAATGAACACGTAGCGCGGCAACAACGTGCCGTCGACTTCCAGCGGTTCAAGCGGGTCAGGTAAGTCATGCGCCAGACATTGGGCGCGAAGGGTCAGTAAGTCTGCCTTCGAGTTATAAGGCAAAACGTACATAATAGGACGCGACGTATCGAGCCCCAATTCCAGCGCGGGTTCTGCTGGGATAGACTTGCTTTTTACCAGGATGCTTAATGGTAAATTAAGTAATTTGTAGTAAATTCGTGGCCAGCCGGACATAAACGATGTAAAGCCTCTGGTTAATAATGCAATTGCGGCGCAAGGATAACAGAAAGCGCGCAAAATTTCTGTTGTTACCCGTCATACTTCAGGCTGTAGCGAAACGCGCTACAGTTCCTGTTACTGACGCTTTTTTTCATAAAAGGTTCTTTTAATGGCCAATAATACCACTGGGTTAACGCGTATCATCAAAGCCGCCGGCTATTCATGGAAAGGTTTCCGTGCCGCGTGGATCAACGAAGCCGCCTTTCGTCAGGAAGGTGTCGCCGCTATCATCGCGGTCATCATCGCCTGTTTCCTTGATGTCGATGCTATTACCCGCGTACTTCTCATCGGTTCCGTGCTTCTGGTGATGATAGTGGAAATTCTCAATAGCGCTATTGAGGCCGTTGTTGACCGTATTGGCTCAGAGTTCCACGAGCTCTCCGGTCGCGCGAAAGACATGGGTTCTGCCGCTGTGCTGCTGGCGATTATCACTGCAGTCATTACCTGGGTCACGCTGCTTTGGTCACATTTCCGATGAGCCTCGAGTAATAATTAAGTCCCTGGTTTTTTGTGCAGTTTTTGGTTCCAAATTCACCTTTGACTGTATATACTCACAGCATAACTGTATATACACCCAGGGGGCGGAATGAAAGCATTAACGACCAGGCAGCAAGAGGTGTTTGATCTCATTCGGGATCATATCGGCCAGACGGGTATGCCACCCACGCGTGCGGAAATCGCTCAGCGTCTGGGCTTCCGTTCTCCGAATGCTGCCGAAGAACACCTGAAAGCGCTGGCACGTAAGGGCGTGATTGAAATTGTTTCAGGCGCGTCACGCGGTATCCGCCTGCTGGTGGAAGAAGAGACGGGCATTCCGCTGATAGGCCGTGTTGCTGCGGGTGAGCCGCTGCTGGCGCAGCAGCATATCGAAGGCCACTACCAGGTTGATCCTGGTATGTTCAAGCCGAGCGCAGATTTTCTGCTGCGCGTAAGCGGCATGTCGATGAAAGATATCGGCATTCTCGACGGCGATCTGCTGGCGGTACACAAAACGCAGGATGTGCGGAACGGCCAGGTGGTGGTCGCGCGCATTGATGACGAAGTGACCGTTAAGCGTCTGAAAAAGCAGGGTAACACCGTTCAGTTGCTGCCCGAAAACAGCGAGTTCTCTCCCATTGTGGTCGATCTCCGCGAACAGAGCTTCTCTATCGAAGGTCTGGCGGTCGGTGTGATTCGCAACGGTGAATGGCTGTAATCTCTTCCTGACAGGCTACGGTTCCGCTGTAGCCTGCCTTATTGACCACTCCCGGTGTTTCTCATGTCACTGCTGACGGCATCCGATAAGGCATTGTGGCGTCTTGCACTGCCGATGATTTTCTCCAATATCACCGTGCCCTTGCTGGGTCTGGTCGACACGGCCGTTATTGGGCATCTCGATTCCCCTGTCTATCTTGGCGGCGTGGCGATTGGCGCGACGGCAACCAGCTTCCTCTTTATGCTGCTGCTCTTTTTGCGCATGAGCACCACCGGACTCACGGCACAGGCGTATGGTGCAAAAGATCCGTTACGTCTGGCGCGGGCGCTGGTGCAGCCGCTGATGCTTGCGTTGGGCGCGGGCGCGTTAATCGTTTTACTCCGTGATCCCCTGATTGACCTTGCGCTCCATATCGTTGGCGGCAGTGAGGCGGTACTGGAGCAGGCGCGACGTTTTCTCGAAATCCGCTGGCTCAGTGCGCCCGCTTCGCTGGCAAATCTGGTTCTGCTGGGTTGGTTACTGGGCGTTCAGTATGCTCGTGCGCCAGTGATTCTGCTGGTCGTGGGAAACCTGCTCAACATCGTGCTGGATCTCTGGCTGGTGATGGGCCTCCATATGAACGTGCGGGGCGCGGCACTGGCGACGGCGATTGCTGAATACGGGACCTTTGTGATGGGGCTGTGGATGGTCTGGCGCGTGCTGGCGATGCGCGGGATCTCCCTCGCGCTGCTGAAAACCGCATGGCGCGGCAATATCCGTAAGCTGCTGGCGCTTAACCGTGACATCATGCTGCGCTCGCTGCTTCTGCAACTCTGCTTCGGCGCGCTGACGGTCTTCGGTGCACGGCTGGGGCCTGAAATCGTCGCGGTCAACGCGGTATTGATGACGCTGCTGACGTTTACCGCCTATGCGCTGGACGGCTTTGCCTACGCGGTTGAAGCACATTCGGGGCAGGCGTATGGCGCGCGTGAAAGCGGGCAGCTTCATGATGTCTGGCGGGCAGCCTGCCGTCAGTCAGGACTGGTAGCGCTGGTGTTTGCTGTGGTCTATGCCTGCTTCGGCGAACAGATTGTTGCCTTACTGACCTCTCTCCCTGCGCTGCGCGAACTGGCGAGCCACTATCTCATCTGGCAAGTCATCTTACCGGTGGTGGGTGTCTGGTGTTATCTGCTGGACGGCATGTTTATTGGTGCGACGCGAGGGGCGGAAATGCGTAACAGTATGGCCGTTGCGGCGGCAGGATTTGGCCTGACGCTGCTGACGCTTCCCTGGCTGGGTAATCATGGTTTGTGGTTGGCGCTTGCGGTCTTTCTCTCTCTGCGTGGCCTGTCGCTGGCTTTTATATGGCGCCGCCACTGGCAAAACAATACCTGGTTTCCTTCGCATCACGATATATCGTGATGGTTAAAGATTCCGAATATGAAATCAACCGCCGAATCCTTAACTACAATAATTATCACGTCCAGCAGAAAAGAACGTAACGGACGTTACGACCCGACGCTTAACTAAGAGGACACGATGATGAATAAAGACGAAATCGGCGGCAACTGGAAGCAGTTCAAAGGTAAAGCGAAAGAACAGTGGGGTAAGCTGACAGATGACGATATGACCGTCATTGAAGGTAAGCGCGATCAGCTTGTCGGTAAAATTCAGGAACGTTACGGCTACGCGAAAGATCAGGCGGAAAACGAAGTCAAAGACTGGGAAACCCGCAACGATTACCGCTGGTAACGCTGAATAACCTACTGGGGCGGCTTCAGGCCGCCTTTTCTTTTGCTGCTAACGCGGCTTTTTTTTCACCAGAATAGAGTGGTCATGCTGACACTCATCCTGATGTCGACACGCTTCCACCTCGACACACGCTGAACACAGCCCGTGTGCTTCAATCACATTATGACGCAGGGCAAACCCCATTCTTGCCGCCAGCGTATGCATAATGTCTTCCACGCCTTCCGCAGCTTCTTCTTTCACTACGCCACAACGGTCGCAGATAAACATGGCCGACGTGTGGGTGGGCTGATCGAAAAGATGGCACAGTACATAGCTGTTTGTGGATTCCACTTTATGAACAAATCCTTGTTCCAGCAGGAAATCCAGCGCGCGATACACTGTCGGCGGTTTAGCCTGCGGCTCGCTTTCGCGGAGCAGGTCGAGCAGGTCATAGGCGCTGATGGCACCCTGTTGTAGGCTCATCAGACGTAAGACTTCAAGGCGCTGCGGAGTCAGGCGCACATTGCGTTGCGCGCACAGCTTTTCGGCCTGCGCTAACAGCTCTTTTGTGGACTTATCCATTGAGCACCTCGGATGTTCTGGGACGTAAAACCCTCACTTTATCATGTTCTGGTAAAAACACCGATATCCGTCAGGCTGTGCTATACCTGACGCATCGCAAATCGGGAATATCATCATGAAAAAACCAGACTGTATTAAGCACTGGCGCGACATAGAAGGGCCGGATGACGCCACCTACCCCGACAGTAATGAGCTCTTTTCTATCGGTGCACCGCTGGCCCGCAGCCTTGGCCTCCGACGTATCGGTATTCATCATGAGCGTTTATTGCCCGGGCGTCGGACATCCTATCCCCATGCAGAGAGTGACGAAGAAGAGTTTATCTACGTGCTTGAGGGCTATCCTGAAGCCTGGATTAATGGCTATTTGTGGAAACTTGAACCCGGCGACAGCGTGGGATTTCCTGCCGGAACCGGCGTCTGCCATACCTTTATCAACAACACGGATGAAGAGGTTCGATTACTGGTGGTGGGCGAGGCCAACAAGAAGCACAACCGCATCTACTATCCGCTCAATCCGGTCTATGCCGCCACGCGGGAGGATCGCTGGGTTGACCATCCTCCGCAGTTTTTTGGCCCGCATGATGGAAAACCTGTGAAAAAATAATTTCCTCTTCTATAAATATTGAAGGCCGTCACAAATTACAACAGGCCGTAAGGGAATTTCACTTAGGGAAAGAAATAGCGGGTCTTTTGCTTCTTATTCACAGCAATAGTTCGTTCCTGTTTGGGTGATAACAGACAGGGGTTATCTAATAACAAACTATTACGGGCATACTGTGAAAAAACATTTTAAATTTTCGGTGGTTAGCATTGCTGTTTCCCTGTTTATGGCAAATCAGGCGGGAGCAGCCAATACCTGGACAGAATCACGTAGCGACGCCATGGGCGGGACGGGCGTAGCCGCTGGCAGTTATGGCAGCGGAGCGTTAATCAACCCCGCGCTGCTGGCAAAGGCAAAACCGGACGATGATGTGACGGTCATTTTGCCATCCGTTGGGGTGCAGGTGACGGATGAAGACAATCTTCAGGATGAGATTGATACCATCAACGACAAAATCAATCACTATAAGGATGTGGTTGATAACCTTACGCCTATTGAAGTCATCACCAATCCGTTAGGTTCGATCAACCAGTTCCAGGGCGCGGCCAAAGATCTTGCCGATGAACTGGACTATCTCAAGGGTAAAACTGCACGTGCAACGGCAGGGGCAGGACTTGCCGTGAGTATCCCTAACGATGTGCTTTCCGTGGCCTTTATGGCCAAAGGTTATGCTCATGGTCGGGTTAGCTCATCTATCGACCAGCAAGATATTGATTATCTGCGCAGTATTCAACGAAGCGATGTGGTTGCTGCCGGTGTTGCCCTGGATGCAGCGCTGAATGGCACGGATCAGATTACCAAAAACCTCAACTCAACGGCGTCTGGCCGGGCGGCGATTGTGTCCGACTACGGTATTGCGGTTGCCCGTCAGTTCGATCTCGGGGGCATCCCGGTTTCCGTTGGCGTCACGCCAAAACTGCAAAAAACCTGGATCTATAACTACACCACTTCCATCTACGATTACGACAGTAATAAGTGGAACGATAGCCGCTACCGTACAGACGATACGGGCTTTAACGTTGATGCTGGTATTGCCGCTGATTTTGGCGAAAACTGGACGGTCGGCCTGAGCGGGCAAAACCTGATGTCACGCGATATCGACAGCAAGGATATCCGCATCCGCAACGGGCGTACGGGAGAAGTGGTGAGCTATAAAGACACCTACCAGATCCGTCCGCTGGTCACCGCGGGCGCCGCCTGGCACAACGATCTTGTTACGCTGACCGCTGATGGCGATCTGACCGAAACCAAAGGTTTCAAGAGCGAAGATACCTCGCAGTATGTTGGGGTAGGTGCTGAAGTGACCCCGCTGAGCTGGCTGGCGGTACGCGCAGGTTATCGCGCTGACGTGAAGGGTAACGACAGCAACGTCTTTACCGGTGGTGTCGGCTTCGCGCCGTTCAACACCGTGCATGTTGACCTGATGGGCCTCTACGGTGAAGACGAAACCTGGGGCGCAGGGGCACAGCTAAGCATGACGTTCTAAAGTGCACCGGAGGCGCTGCGCCTCCGGCTTTTCTTTGTGCTATAGTAGCGCCCCTTTTCCACCAGATGCTTAAAACTTCGCCATGTTGTCAGAATACCAGACCGCTTTCCCAGCACACCGTTTCTCCATTGCGCCAATGCTCGACTGGACGGACAGACACTGCCGCTTCTTCCTGCGTCAGCTCTCCCGCCATACGCTGCTGTACACCGAAATGGTGACCACTGGTGCAATCATTCACGGCAAGGGCGACTATCTGGCATACAGTGAAGAAGAGCATCCGGTTGCCTTGCAGCTGGGTGGCAGCGATCCGGCCGCGCTGGCGCAGTGTGCGAAGCTGGCGGAAGCGCGCGGCTATGACGAGATTAACCTCAACGTTGGCTGTCCTTCAGACCGTGTGCAAAACGGTATGTTCGGTGCGTGTCTGATGGGGAACGCGCAGCTGGTTGCCGACTGTATCAAGGCGATGCGTGATGTGGTCTCCATTCCCGTGACGGTCAAAACCCGTATCGGCATTGACGACCAGGACAGCTACGAATTCCTGTGCGATTTCATCAACACGGTGTCCGGCAAAGGCGAATGCGAGATGTTTATCATCCACGCCCGTAAAGCCTGGCTCTCCGGCCTGAGCCCGAAAGAGAACCGTGAGATCCCACCGCTGGACTATCCGCGCGTATATCAGCTTAAACGTGATTTCCCGCATCTGACGATGTCGATCAACGGCGGTATTAAGTCGCTTGAAGAAGCCAAAGCGCACCTCGAACATATGGACGGCGTGATGGTCGGACGCGAGGCCTATCAGAACCCGGGCATTCTGGCGACGGTCGACCGTGAAATCTTTGGCGTTGACGGCGCCGATACCGATCCGGTTGCCGTCGTGCGCGCCATGTATCCTTACATTGAGCGCGAGCTGAGCAACGGCACGTATCTCGGCCACATTACCCGCCATATGTTGGGCCTGTTCCAGGGCATACCGGGGGCGCGGCAGTGGCGTCGTTACCTCAGTGAGAACGCACATAAAGCCGGTGCGGATATCGAGGTGCTGGAACATGCGCTGCGACTGGTCGCAGATAAGCGATAATTTTCGCTAAAAGATCGTCAAATTCACCACGCCCTGCATATCATTGCGGGGCGTTTTTCTTTAAGAACAATGGTTTAGTTTTGGCATGATTCTTGTAATACAGACTGTATTACTCGGGAATTCGTGGGAGAGCACCATGCTGGAACTACTTTTTGTCATTGGCTTTTTTGTCATGCTGTTAGCCACGGGCGTTTCGCTGCTCGGCATTCTCGCTGCGCTCGTCGTGGCGACGGTGGTGATGTTTATCGGCGGACTGTTTGCCCTGACCATCAAACTGCTGCCGTGGTTATTACTGGCCATTGCGGTGGTGTGGGCGATACGGGCGATTAAATCACCAAAACTGCCGACTTATCAGCGCAATAACCGCTTCCGTTACTAAGGTATTGAGGGGTTCGTCACATACTTGTAACTTTCCCGGCAGCATTACTTAGAACAGAATAGGATTTACTTATCGAATCTGTCACTATGGCTGCCGCTACAGAATTCATCGAGCTGTACCCTACATACAGCCGAACTAAAAAAAGAAAGGGCTTCCCACGGGAAGCCCAATTTCTTTTTGGGGCTCAGGGAATGAGTAAACTTGAACCCTGTGTCGCCCGGCTTTCCAGCACCTCATGCGCACGCTGCGCATCGGTCAGCGGATATTTCTGCGCATCCGCCACGTCCACCTTAATCACGCCGCTGGCGATCAGCGAGAATAGCTCGTTGCTGGCTTCCTCCAGTTCTTCCCGGTTGGTGATATAGCCCTGCAGGGAAGGGCGGGTCACGTAGAGCGAGCCTTTCTGATTCAGGATGCCAAGATTGACGCCAGTGACAGCGCCTGACGCATTCCCAAAGCTCACCATCAGCCCGCGACGTTGCAGGCAGTCCAGCGACGCCTCCCAGGTGTCTTTGCCCACCGAGTCATACACCACGCGCACTTTTTTACCGCCAGTAATCTCTTTCAGGCGCTCGACGATGCTCTCTTCGCGATAGTTGATCACCTGCCACGCCCCCGCGTCCAGCGCACGCTGCGCTTTTTGGGCATTGCCCACGGTACCGATGAGTTTCGCGCCTAAGGCTTTCGCCCACTGGCAGGCAATCAGCCCCACGCCACCCGCTGCGGCATGAAAAAGAAACTGCTCGTCGGGTTTAATTTCATAGGTTTTGCGCAGCAGATAGTAAACCGTTAACCCCTTCAGGAACGAAGCGGCCGCCTGCTCGAAGGAGATTGCGCCAGGCAGCAGAGCGGCTTTATCCGCCGGAACGTTGTGGACGGAGCTGTAAGCGCCCAGCGCAGATTGCGCATACACCACGCGGTCGCCCTCTTTAATATGCTTAACCGCGCTGCCCACTTTAATGACGACACCGGCCGCCTCGGTGCCCAGACCACTCGGCATTGACGGAGGCGGGTAGAGACCGCCGCGAATATAGGTATCGATGTAGTTAATGCCGATAGCTTTGTTTTCAACCTGAATTTCGTTCTCGCCAGGCACTGCGGGGGTAAACTCCACCGCTTTCAGTACTTCCGGACCGCCGTGTTTCTGGAACTCAATGCGCGTTGCCATGCTCCCTCCGTAAGAAAAATATGGTAATCTTTCGACCCACTCTTTATCTCGGTAACTCCATTCACTATGGCAGGAAACAAACCCTTCAACAAACAGACTGAACCCCGCGAGCGTGATTTCCAGGTCGCAGGGTTAAAAGTCCCGCCGCACTCGATTGAAGCGGAACAGTCGGTGTTGGGCGGTTTAATGCTGGATAACGAACGCTGGGACGACGTCGCTGAGCGCGTGGTGTCTGAGGATTTCTACACCCGTCCGCACCGTCATATCTTTACCGAAATGGCGCGCCTGCAGGAGTCGGGCAGCCCGATTGACCTGATTACGCTCGCGGAATCGCTTGAGCGTCAGGGTCAGCTGGACAGCGTCGGCGGGTTTGCCTACCTGGCAGAACTGTCAAAAAACACGCCAAGCGCGGCGAACATCAGCGCTTATGCCGATATCGTGCGGGAGCGTGCCGTCGTCCGTGAAATGATATCGGTGGCGAACGAGATCGCCGAAGCCGGTTTTGATCCGCAGGGGCGCACCAGCGAAGACCTGCTCGACCTGGCGGAGTCCCGCGTCTTTAAAATTGCCGAAAGCCGTGCGAACAAAGACGAAGGGCCTAAAAACATTGCCGATGTGCTCGACGCGACCGTGGCGCGTATCGAGCAGTTGTTCCAGCAACCGCACGATGGTGTCACCGGGGTCAACACCGGTTATGACGACCTCAACAAAAAGACCGCCGGCCTGCAGCCGTCGGATCTGATTATCGTTGCGGCGCGTCCGTCGATGGGTAAAACGACATTTGCGATGAACCTCGTCGAAAACGCCGCAATGTTGCAGGATAAACCTGTTCTCATCTTCAGTCTTGAGATGCCCTCCGAGCAGATTATGATGCGTTCTCTGGCATCGCTGTCGCGCGTGGACCAGACTCGTATCCGTACCGGCCAGCTCGATGATGAAGACTGGGCGCGTATCTCCGGCACAATGGGCATTCTGCTGGAAAAACGTAACATCTATATCGATGACTCCTCTGGCCTGACGCCGACGGAAGTGCGCTCCCGCGCGCGCCGTATCGCCCGCGAACACGGCGGTATCGGCCTCATCATGATCGACTACCTCCAGCTGATGCGCGTGCCGTCGCTCTCCGATAACCGTACGCTGGAAATTGCAGAGATTTCCCGCTCGCTTAAGGCGTTAGCCAAAGAGCTGCACGTGCCGGTGGTGGCGCTGTCGCAGCTGAACCGCTCCCTGGAACAACGTGCCGATAAACGCCCGGTCAACTCCGACCTGCGTGAATCCGGCTCCATCGAGCAGGATGCCGACTTAATCATGTTCATCTACCGTGATGAGGTTTATCACGAGAACAGCGACCTGAAAGGGATCGCCGAAATTATTATTGGTAAACAACGTAACGGCCCGATCGGGACGGTGCGTCTGACCTTTAACGGACAGTGGTCGCGTTTCGACAACTACGCCGGTCCTCAATATGATGATGAGTAATTTCTAAGGAATTCAAATGCAAGCGGCAACTGTAGTCATTAACCGCCGCGCTCTGCGACACAACCTGCAACGTTTGCGTGAACTGGCGCCCGCCAGCAAGCTCGTTGCAGTCGTGAAAGCGAACGCTTACGGACACGGTCTTCTTGAGACCGCGCGAACGCTCCCCGATGCCGACGCCTTTGGCGTCGCCCGTCTTGAAGAAGCTCTCCGCCTGCGTGCGGGGGGGATCACGCAACCCATTTTGCTACTGGAAGGCTTTTTCGAAGCCACAGACTTGCCTACGATTGCTGACCAGCATCTGCACACGGCGGTACATAACGAAGAACAGCTGTCCGCGCTGGAAAACGCCGAGCTGAGTGAACCCGTTACCGTCTGGATGAAGCTCGACACGGGCATGCACCGTCTGGGCGTTCGCCCGGAAAATGCGGAGGCGTTTTATCAGCGTTTGTGCCGGTGCAAAAACGTGCGCCAGCCCGTGAACATCGTCAGCCATTTTGCGCGTGCCGATGAGCCTGAATGTGGGGCAACCGAGCAGCAGCTCGATATCTTTAACACCTTCTGCGAAGGCAAGCCGGGAATGCGCTCGATTGCGGCTTCCGGCGGGATCCTGCTGTGGCCGCAGTCGCACTTTGACTGGGCGCGCCCGGGCATTATTCTTTATGGCGTGTCGCCTCTGGAGAGCAAACCCTGGGGGCCGGACTTTGGCTTTAAGCCAGTGATGTCGCTGGTCTCGAATCTTATTGCCGTGCGTGAGCACAAAGCGGGCGAGCCGGTGGGCTATGGCGGCACCTGGATTAGCGAGCGCGACACGCGCCTTGGCGTGGTGGCGATGGGCTACGGAGATGGCTATCCGCGTGCTGCACCGACAGGTACACCGGTGCTGGTCAATGGTCGCGAGGTCAACATTGTCGGTCGCGTCGCGATGGACATGATTTGCGTGGACCTTGGACCCGACGCCCAGGATAAAGCAGGTGATGATGTGGTGATGTGGGGTGAGGGCCTGCCCGTTGAGCGCATTGCTGAAATAACGAAAGTGAGTGCTTACGAACTTATCACGCGCCTGACCTCCCGGGTGGCGATGAAATACCTTGACTGAACCGTCTGTGAAGTGAGGTTATTAACCTCACTTCAACTTTATTAACATCCTCTCGACCTTCTCCCACTTCCGGTTTATTGTTGAAACTCCTGCCTCATCGAATTCCGGAGAACCATCGCGTGTTTCAGAACGTTGACGCCTATGCCGGCGACCCTATTCTCTCCTTAATGGAGCGTTTCAAAGAAGATCCTCGCAGCGATAAAGTGAACCTCAGCATCGGTTTGTATTACAACGAAGAGGGTATTATTCCTCAGTTGCAAGCCGTTGCCGAAGCCGAAGCGCGTCTGAATGCGGTCCCGCATGGAGCGTCGCTCTATCTGCCGATGGAAGGGCTCAATGCGTACCGCAATACCATCGCACCGCTGCTGTTTGGGGCCGATCATCCGGTACTTGCGCAAAAACGTGTGGCGACCATCCAGACGCTGGGTGGATCGGGCGCGCTGAAAGTCGGTGCTGATTTCCTGAAAAAATACTTCCCGGATTCCGGCGTGTGGGTCAGTGACCCGACGTGGGAAAACCACGTCGCAATTTTTGAGGGCGCAGGCTTTAATGTCGAGACTTATCCGTGGTTTGACAGCGAAACCAACGGCGTGCGCGTTGAAGCCCTGCTGGAAAAACTGAAAACGTTGCCGGCGCGCAGCATTGTGCTGCTGCATCCGTGCTGCCACAACCCAACGGGTGCGGACCTCACCAATGACCAGTGGGATGCCGTCATTGAGGTGCTCAAGGCTCGCAACCTGATTCCATTCCTCGACATCGCCTATCAGGGCTTTGGCGCCGGGATGGAAGACGATGCCTATGCTATCCGCGCCGTTGCGAGTGCCGGCCTGCCTGTGCTGGTGAGCAACTCTTTCTCGAAAATCTTCTCCCTGTATGGCGAACGCGTCGGCGGGCTGTCCGTGGTCTGCGAAGATGCCGAAGCTGCCAGCCGCGTGCTGGGCCAGCTTAAAGCTACGGTGCGCCGTATCTACTCCAGCCCCCCGAACTTTGGTGCGCAGGTTGTGGCGACGGTACTCGGTGACGAACAGCTGAAAGCTAGCTGGCTTGCCGAAGTGGAATCCATACGTAAGCGCATTCTGTCGATGCGTCAGGAGCTGGTCAACGTGCTGAAAGAGGCGGTACCGGGGCATAACTTTGATTATCTGATCAGGCAGCGCGGGATGTTCAGCTACACCGGTTTGAGCGCCGCGCAGGTCGACCGTCTGCGCGACGAGTTCGGCGTCTACCTGATTGCCAGCGGCCGCATGTGCGTCGCGGGTCTCAATGCCAGCAACGTTCATCGCGTGGCACAGGCATTTGCTGCGGTAATGTAAGTACTCACTACGGTTTCTCCCTCTCCCTGTGGGAGAGGGCCGGGGTGAGGGCATCAGGCTACTCAGGTCGATGTCTCGCTTTGTGATCGTCTTCTTTTTCTTCAGATTGATAATCAAAAACTCCTTTTCTTCACCTGCCGCTGGGGTTATGGTCGGATAGTTTTTTGACCATTCACTCAAAATAAAACGATAACAAACTGAATATTCAGGGGAAAATATGCGCAAGATCACACTGGCGCTCAGCGCCGCCTGCTTATTGTTCTCACTTAATAGTGCCGTCGTCGCGCGCGCTTCTGCGCCAACGCCGCTTTACACCGGCACTACCGCTGCCATTCTTGCCGAACAGGCTCCTATTCACTGGGTATCCGTGGCCCAAATCGAAAACAGTCTGATGGGCCGCCCGCCCATGGCCGTTGGCTTTGATATTGACGACACCGTTCTGTTCTCCAGCCCGGGATTCTGGCGCGGCAAAAAAATGTATTCGCCGGACAGCGAAGCGTATCTGAAGAACCCGGCGTTCTGGGAAAAGATGAATAACGGCTGGGACGATTACAGTATCCCGAAAGAGGTCGCCCGGGCGGTCATTGCCATGCATGTGAAGCGCGGCGACAGCATTTACTTCGTCACCGGTCGTAGTCAGACCAAAACAGAAACCGTCTCCAGAACCCTGCAGGATGATTTCCAGATCCCGGCTGCCAACATGAACCCGGTCATTTTTGCGGGTGACAAAGAAGGGCAAAACACCAAAACCCAGTGGCTGGAGAAGAAAAACATCAAAGTGTTCTATGGTGATTCGGATAACGACATTACCGCGGCGCAGGATACAGGAGCCAGAGCGATCAGGGTGTTACGCGCCTCTAACTCGACCTATCGACCGCTGCCGATGGCCGGAAAATTTGGCGAAGAGGTGATTGTTAACTCGGACTATTAAGCGTCTGGCCGCGAGTTTGATTCTTTTTTAATCAAATCTCTCTGCGGCGGGTTTTACCTTTCGACTTCTTGCTGCACACTTAGAAAGGTTCATCTTTCTAAACGGAGCAGCACATGTGGTATCAACAGACCCTGACCTTAAGCGCTAAACCCCGCGGGTTTCACCTGGTGACGGAGGAAGTCATCGGGCAAATCCGCGATTTGTCGCGCGTCAGAACGGGTTTACTGCATCTGCTGCTTCAACACACGTCAGCCTCCCTCACGCTTAATGAAAATTGCGATCCCACTGTCCGGTCTGATATGGAAAACCATTTTCTGAAGAGTGTCCCGGACAACGCCCCCTATGAGCACGATTATGAGGGCGCAGATGACATGCCTTCGCATATCAAATCTTCTCTGCTCGGGGTATCGCTGATGCTGCCGGTACACAACGGGCGGCTACTGCTGGGAACGTGGCAAGGGATCTGGCTGGGAGAACATCGCATTCACGGTGGTTCGCGTAAAATTATCGCAACGCTACAAGGGGAATAATGATGACAATTTCGGAGCTACTTCAGTACTGCATGAGTAAACCTGGCGCGGAGCAGAGCGTGCATAGCGACTGGAAAGCCACGCAGATAAAAGTGGGAGATGTGCTGTTTGCGATGGTGAAAGAGGTCGAAGGCCGCCCGGCCGCGTCGCTGAAAACCAGCCCGGAGCTGGCGGATTTGCTACGCCAGCAGCATGATGATGTGAGGCCGAGCAAACACCTGAATAAGGCGCACTGGAGCACGGTTTATCTGGATGGATCCCTGCCCGGCTCGCAAATTTACTATCTGGTGGATGCGTCTTATAAACAGGCAGTAGAGCTGCTGCCGGAAGCGACCCGACAACAACTCTCCGTCTGACATTACAGCAACGGTTTAAGGAAGCGCGCGGTGTGCGAGGCTTCGCACTCTGCAACGGTCTCTGGCGTACCGGAGACGAGGATTTCACCGCCGCCGCTGCCGCCTTCCGGGCCGAGATCGACAATCCAGTCCGCGGTTTTAATCACGTCCAGATTATGTTCGATGACCACAATCGTGTTGCCCTGATCGCGCAGCTGATGCAGCACGTCGAGCAACTGCTGGATATCCGCAAAGTGCAGACCGGTAGTCGGCTCATCCAGAATATACAGCGTCTGACCGGTGCCGCGTTTGGAGAGCTCACGCGCCAGCTTCACGCGCTGGGCTTCACCGCCCGACAGCGTAGTGGCGGACTGCCCCAGACGAATGTAGGTCAGACCGACGTCCATCAGGGTCTGCAGCTTACGTGCCAGCGCAGGGACGGCGTCAAAGAACTCGCGCGCCTCTTCGATGGTCATGTCCAGCACTTCGTGGATGGTCTTGCCTTTGTACTTAATTTCCAGCGTTTCGCGGTTATAGCGTTTACCTTTGCACTGGTCGCACGGGACGTAGATATCCGGCAGGAAGTGCATCTCAACTTTGATGACGCCATCGCCCTGGCACGCTTCACAGCGGCCGCCGCGCACGTTAAAGCTGAACCGTCCCGGCGTGTACCCGCGTGAACGCGCTTCCGGCACGCCGGCGAACAGTTCACGTACGGGCGTGAAGACGCCGGTATAGGTCGCCGGGTTCGAGCGAGGGGTTCGGCCAATCGGGCTCTGGTCAATGTCGATAACCTTATCGAAATGTTCCAGCCCCTGAATGTCTCGGTACGGCGCGGGCTCGGCCAGCGTCGCACCGTTCAGCGCCGTCTGCGCAATCGGGAACAGGGTATCGTTAATCAGCGTCGATTTACCGGAACCGGACACGCCAGTGATGCAGGTAAACAGGCCAACCGGTAGCGTCAGCGTCACATCTTTCAGGTTGTTGCCGCGCGCGCCGGTCAGCTTCAGCACTTTTTCCGGATCTGCCGCTACGCGCTGTTTTGGCACCTCAATCTTACGCTTGCCGCTCATGTACTGGCCGGTCAGCGACTCGGGTACCGCCATAATGTCTTTCAGCGTCCCTTCCGCGACCACCTGACCGCCGTGTACGCCCGCGCCAGGACCAATGTCGATCACGTGATCCGCAGCGCGAATCGCGTCTTCGTCGTGCTCCACCACAATCACCGTGTTACCGAGGTTGCGCAGGTGGACCAACGTGCCGAGCAGACGTTCGTTGTCGCGCTGGTGCAGGCCGATTGACGGCTCATCCAGCACGTACATCACGCCGACTAAGCCCGCGCCAATCTGGCTGGCCAGGCGGATACGCTGGGCCTCACCGCCGGACAGCGTTTCTGCCGAGCGGGAAAGCGTCAGGTAGTTCAGACCCACGTTCACCAGGAACTTGAGACGATCGCCAATCTCCTTCAGCACTTTTTCAGCGATTTTCGCGCGCTGACCGGAGAGCTTCAGGTTGTTGAAGAAGTCCATCGCGTGGCCGATGCTCATGTCTGAGATGGTCGGCAGCGCTGTGTTTTCGACAAAGACATGACGCGCTTCGCGACGCAGACGCGTGCCTTCACAGGTGGCACAGGAGCGGTTGCTGATGAACTTCGCCAGCTCCTCGCGTACCGCGCTGGATTCGGTCTCTTTGTAGCGGCGCTCCATATTGTGCAGCACCCCTTCGAACGGGTGGCGACGCACGGAGGTATCACCACGATCGTTCATGTATTTGAACTCGATGTTCTCTTTACCGGAACCGAACAGGATCACTTTGTGCACGTTCGGGCTCAGGCTGGCCCACGGCGCTTCAACGTCGAACTTATAGTGCTCCGCCAGCGATTTCAGCATCTGGAAGTAGTAAAAGTTACGCTTATCCCAGCCGCGAATGGCGCCGCCTGCCAGCGACAGCTCAGGGTTCTGGATCACGCGGTCCGGGTCGAAATACTGCTGTACGCCCAGGCCGTCGCAGGTTGGGCATGCGCCTGCCGGGTTGTTGAACGAGAACAGACGCGGTTCCAGCTCGCGCATGCTGTAGCCGCAAATCGGGCAGGCAAAGTTGGCGGAGAAGAGCAGCTCTTCCGCTTTCGGGTCGTCCATATCGGAAACAACGGCGGTACCACCGGAGAGTTCCAGCGCCGTTTCGAACGATTCCGCAAGACGCGTCGCGAGGTCTTCACGCACCTTAAAGCGATCGATCACCACTTCAATGGTGTGCTTTTTCTGCAGCTCCAGTTTTGGCGGATCCGACAGGTCGCACACTTCGCCGTCAATACGGGCGCGGATATAGCCCTGGCTTGCCAGGTTCTCCAGCGTTTTGGTGTGTTCGCCTTTACGCTCTTTAATAATTGGCGCCAGCAGCATCAGGCGTTTGCCTTCCGGCTGCGACAGCACGTTATCCACCATCTGGCTCACGGTCTGCGCCGCCAGCGGGACGTCGTGGTCCGGGCAGCGCGGCTCACCCACGCGCGCAAACAGCAGACGCAGGTAGTCATGAATTTCAGTAATGGTACCGACCGTTGAACGCGGGTTATGCGAAGTCGACTTCTGCTCGATGGAGATCGCAGGCGATAACCCTTCAATATGATCGACATCCGGTTTTTCCATCAGCGACAGGAACTGACGCGCGTACGCGGAGAGAGATTCAACGTAACGACGCTGTCCTTCGGCATACAAGGTGTCGAAAGCCAGTGAGGATTTGCCAGACCCCGAAAGCCCGGTCACGACGATGAGTTTGTCGCGAGGGATTATGAGGTTGATATTTTTGAGATTGTGGGTGCGGGCGCCCCGAACTTCGATCTTATCCATTCACCTTTCCCGGTTGAAACACGGATTGCCTGGTTTGTTTGAAGGACAAACGGCTGTCAGAAACGGCTAATTATGACACAATTTAACCTGTTTGAATATACAGTATTGGAATGCATTTTCTGATTCGCTGTGTAACAATGTTCAGTTCGCGCGCGAACTCTGGAAGATACTACGCAACTATCAAAGTGGCGTCTGGAAATGGTACACTCGCGCGTTTACACTATTAAGAAACGTATTCAGGAGACACGAACATGGCCAGCAGAGGCGTAAACAAGGTGATTCTCGTCGGTAATCTGGGCCAGGACCCGGAAGTACGCTACATGCCGAGTGGTGGCGCAGTTGCCAACATTACGCTGGCTACTTCCGAATCCTGGCGTGATAAAGCGACCGGTGAGATGAAAGAGCAGACTGAATGGCACCGCGTGGTGCTGTTTGGCAAACTGGCAGAAGTTGCCGGTGAGTATCTGCGTAAAGGTTCTCAGGTCTATATCGAAGGCCAGCTGCGCACCCGTAAATGGACCGATCAGTCCGGCGCTGAGAAGTACACCACCGAAGTTGTGGTAAACGTTGGCGGTACCATGCAGATGCTGGGCGGCCGTCAGGGCGGTGGCGCGCCAGCAGGTGGCGGTCAGCAGCAGCAGGGCGGTTGGGGTCAGCCTCAGCAGCCACAGGGCGGCAACCAGTTCAGTGGCGGCGCGCAGTCTCGTCCGCAGCAGCAGTCTGCTCCGGCACCGTCTAACGAGCCACCAATGGACTTCGACGACGACATCCCGTTCTGATCAACGGATGCTCAAACAAAAAACCCAGACATCGTCTGGGTTTTTTGTTTATACAGGAATCAGGTAATCACCATTGGCCAGTCTGGTGGCTGGTGGCTCATTGCCTCTACCATCACGACTTTAATATTTTCCCAGACAGCGGCAATATCCAGCAGGGTGATGCCCAACAGGCCCGTTGCGAACCAGCAAGCCGCGCCAAGTCCCAGCAGAGTGCTGATGACCGCAAGACCCGCGTAGTCAGATTTACGAAACTGAATGTTCAGCGTGCTGGCTAAAAACATCAGTACCGCGCTCAACAAAGGCCAGCGCAGGAGAACCATGCTGGTAGTAATGGTTGCCATAGAACCCATCCTCTACAAAACAGACGAACTGAATGAAACGGTGTTTCTCGTTACAGAATATGTGTGAACTATATCACATTTGTTGATTTATTCGCCAGCGTCTGAGCGTTCAAAATGGGGATTTTATTACGCAAAAAAGGTGATGGTGCCGGGTACCTGGGTCCCGATACCTGCTGAGCGGACACACGATGGGCCAGCCACGTTGTTTTTATAAGTGGCACGTTATTTTTTGCTCATCCAGAAAATAATGGGGTAATAGCCGGGCATTTATAAAACATCGATTCTCTGTTGTGTTATCTTCAAACCCCACATGTTCGCTGGATAATTATTTCCCTTAATTGAAACGGAACGAATACTTACAGTTTAGCTTACGGGAAAATATTATCGTCATAACGAAATTTAAGATTTTTAATACTAAAAGTCAGTTGCTAACTTCGCATGATTCATGCAACGTAATCACCTGTTTAACAAAGCATCCGGCCTTCATTACTACAGGCGTACAACATGCAGGGATATAGGGCGGGAAATGAATCGTAGCGCGCGGCGCAAAATGCTCAGGGTAGTAGGGATCATCATGGTAGTTATGCTGCCGGTGATGCTTGCCCTATGGTTTGCCCAGCTAAGAGCCGTGTCGGAAACAAGCGCTCAGCTCCGTACATTTGCTGAACTGGCTTTAGACAAAACAGAACTGGTTATTCAACAAGTTGATCTGGCCCGGGACGAGGCCGAAAAATATCAGGGTAAACTTTGTACACCGGAACATCGCCAATATATGTTGAACGTTGTGCGTGGCCGCCTGTTTGTCGCTGATTTAATTTATGCAGAAGGTCAGAATTTTCTTTGTTCAACCGTTTTTACGCCGGACCAACCTTACGCGATCCCGATTGCCAATTACACCCGTAAACCTGACATCGCTATCTATTATTTTCGCGACACGCCATTTTATACTGGCTATAAAATGACATATATGCAGCGTGGAAATTATGTCGTGGTGGTCAATCCGCTTTCTTACAGCGAAGTGATGTCTACCGATCATTCTCTCTCCTGGGGAGTGTACGACACGGTAACCAATGCATTCTTTTCCGTTAGCCAGAAAGCTAATCCTTCTTTATTAAATTCGATGATTCAGGATAAGGAATCGGTATTTCAAAAAGATAACCGTTTCTATACCGTCGTGAAATCACCGAAACGGCCTATTGCCGCTATCGTGTCGACGTCAAATAAGCGTTTTTACGAAACGCTCTACCATCAGGCGACGTTGACGCTGCCGCTGGGGATGATCTGCAGCATTATTATTTTGCTGGTATGGTCGCGGACGCACCGCGAGCTTAATTCGCCAGGGCGGTTGCTGCATCGGGCGTTGCACAAACGACAGCTTTGCCTGCACTATCAGCCGATTATTGATATCAAGAACAACCAGTGCGTGGGGGCAGAGGCGTTGTTGCGCTGGCCGGGTTTCAACGGGCAGGTGATGAGTCCGGCTGAGTTTATTCCGCTGGCTGAAAAAGAGGGAATGAGCGAGCGGATTACGGATTATGTCGTTGAGGAGGTATTCAGCGATCTGGGTCATTTCCTGGCTGAGCATCCGCATCTCTATATTTCAATTAACCTGTCGGCCACGGATTTCCACTCCTCGCGGCTGATCGCCATGATTTCTGACAAGGCGCGCCACTATGCCGTCCGTGCCCAGCAAATCAAAATCGAAGTGACGGAACGTGGGTTCATTGATGTGCCCAAAACCACTCCGGTGATTCAGGCTTTCCGGCAGGCGGGTTATGAAGTGGCGATCGATGATTTCGGGACCGGTTACTCGAACCTGCACAACCTCTATTCGCTGAACGTCGACATTCTGAAGATCGATAAATCGTTTATTGATACTCTAACGACCAACAGCACCAGCCACCTGATCGCCGAGCATATTATCGAGATGGCGCAAAGCCTGCGGCTTAAAACCATTGCGGAAGGGGTCGAAACGGCAGAGCAGGTGAGTTGGTTGCTGAAGCGTGGCGTCCAGTTCTGTCAGGGATGGCACTTCGCGAAAGCGATGCCGCCCCAGGAATTTATGACCTGGCAGCAGCAACCTTTGCACTAAGGGTGATTAATTCAACTGGTGGCGATAGTCGCTCGGCGTACGGTCAAACTCGCGGCGAAACACGCGGGAAAAGGTTTGTTGCGACACATAGCCAAGATCCATCGCGATATCAAAAATCGGTCGCTGCGTTGAGCGTAACGCCTGCGCCGCCAGCAGTAATCTGCGCTGACGAATGTACTCACCCAGGGTTTGATGCATAACAGTGCGGAACATTCTCTGTAAATACCATTTCGAATAGCCCGACTTTTTAGCGACCACATCAATGTTCAACGGTTGATCGATATGATCATCAATCCATTCAATAAGTGTCTGAATAATCTGCTGATGCGACATAAGGTTGCCCCTCTGTAGATACAACTTTCTTGGTTGATTCGTCGTTTTCTCTGCGGGGGAGTATAATTCCTCAAGTTAACTTGAGGTAAAGAGGTTTTATGGAAAAGAGATTGCCGCGTATTAAAGCGCTTTTAACCCCTGGCGAAGTGGCAAAGCGAAGCGGTGTTGCGGTATCGGCGCTCCACTTCTATGAAAGCAAAGGGTTAATTAAAAGCATCCGTAACGGCGGAAACCAGCGCCGCTATACCCGTGACGTTCTCCGTTATGTGGCGATTATCAAAATTGCGCAACGAATCGGCATTCCCCTGGCGACGATAGGTGAGGCGTTTGGGGTGTTGCCGGAGGGCCACACGCTGAGCCCGAAAGAGTGGAAAGAGCTCTCCTCCCAGTGGCGTGAAGAGCTGGACAGACGTATTCATACGCTGGTTGCGCTGCGCGATGAACTGGACGGTTGTATCGGCTGCGGCTGTCTGTCCCGCAGCGACTGCCCGTTGCGGAACCCTGGCGACAGGCTGGGCGAGCAGGGGACAGGGGCGCGGCTGCTGGAGGAGGAGTAAGTCTCTGCGGCCTGCGCGTCGGGTGGCGGCTGCGCCTTACCCGACCTACAAAAACCACATTCTCGAACGTAGGCCGGGTAAGGCGCAGCCGCCACCCGGCATACACACGCACCCTATAAAGAACTAAAGCGCCACTAAGGGCGCTTTAGTTTTTCCCGGTCTTTGTCTTTCTCTCTATCCCGCTGGTTCACGGGAGGGTTTCCCCCGACATCAGCACCCCTCGTGTCGAGCTGGTTGGTGAGGTTCCGGATTGTGCTGACACTTTAATTCTATGCAAGCCCCGTTTTTTCGCCAGCGTCGCTGACCGGTTTTTAGCCGAATTTTTTTCGCGGTGTTGTTCAATTTTCTATAGTTAAAAAGTATGAATCACAGGAGAAGACCATGCTCACGGTACATCACCTTAACCAGTCGCGCTCACATCGTGTGATCTGGGCGCTGGAAGAACTCGCCCTGCCTTATGAGATCGTTCACTACCAGCGCGAAAAGAACATGCTGGCGCCGGAGGCTCTCAAAAAGGTGCATCCGTTGGGCAAATCACCCATCATCGAAGATAACGGACTGATCCTCGCGGAATCGGGTGCCATTCTGGAGTACCTCCAGGAAACCTATGATGCCGAATCGCGCCTTAAGCCGTTAGATCCGGCGCATAAGGTGCAATACCGCTTCTGGCTGCATTACGCGGAAGGATCGCTGATGCCACTGCTGTTAATGAAGCTGGTTTTCAACAGCCTCGGCAAGCCGCCCGTGCCGCCAGGCATCCGACTCCTGGGCAAGGCGCTGGGTAAGGGGGTGCAGAAAGCGTATCTCAATCCCCAGTTGGAAACGCATGCGCGCTTTATTGATTCGCATCTCGCTCAAAACAGCTGGTTTGCCGGGGACGCGCTCAGCATGGCCGACATTCAGATGAGTTTCCCGATCTTTGCCCTGCTGGCGCGTGGGGGCATCGACAATCTGCCGCATATTGAGGCCTGGAAGCAAAAGGTCGATAACAGTCCCGGCTGGAGGCGAACCCTGGAACAGGGTGGGCCATTATCCATCCCGGGTGAGGATTAAATGTAAACAAATTGCGCATAGACGATAACGTTTGCGCATCCTCTGTTTATTTCTTCAGCGTCATAAGCGAATTTTAGTGAAAAACGATAAAGTTCAGTTGAAAAGGGCGGTGTTTAGGCTGGATAATCGTTTGCCTTAATTTGACCACCCGTTTTTAAGCGCGGAGCTAAACGTTTGCTTTTTTTGTGACGCCCTTTCGTCGCAAACGCAAAACAAGGATTTGACGTATTAGCTGGCAGTGGCGTCTCCACCACGCTTATGAACGTTCTATAAAAACTCTCAGGGGATGTTTTCTATGTCTACGCCATCTGCGCGTACCGGCGGTTCACTTGACGCCATGTTTAAAATTTCGGCTCGCGGCAGCACCGTGCGTCAGGAAGTTGTTGCCGGTCTGACAACGTTTCTGGCGATGGTTTACTCCGTCATCGTTGTGCCGGGCATGCTGGGTAAAGCGGGCTTCCCGCCAGCAGCTGTTTTTGTCGCGACCTGCCTGGTAGCCGGTGTGGGCTCCATTGTGATGGGGCTGTGGGCGAACCTGCCGCTGGCGATTGGTTGCGCCATCTCTTTGACCGCGTTCACCGCGTTCAGCCTGGTGCTGGGTCAGCAGATCAGCGTACCGGTCGCACTCGGCGCCGTGTTCCTGATGGGTGTGCTGTTCACCGTTATCTCTGCTACCGGCATTCGTAGCTGGATTTTGCGCAACCTGCCGCAGGGCGTGGCGCACGGCACCGGTATCGGCATCGGTCTGTTCCTGCTGCTGATTGCCGCTAACGGCGTGGGCCTGGTGATCAAGAACCCGCTGGACGGCCTGCCGGTGGCGCTGGGGCATTTCGCGAGCTTCCCGGTGATCATGTCGCTGATCGGTCTGGCGGTGATTATCGGTCTGGAAAAACTGAAAGTGCCGGGCGGCATTCTGCTGACCATTATCGGTGTATCCATTGTCGGCCTGATTTTCGATCCGAACGTCCACTTCTCCGGTATTTTCGCCATGCCGTCGCTGAGCGATGACAAGGGCAATTCTCTGATTGGCAGCCTGGATATCGTCGGTGCGCTTAACCCGGTAATCCTGCCAAGCGTGCTGGCACTGGTGATGACCGCCGTGTTTGACGCAACCGGTACGATTCGCGCGGTGGCCGGTCAGGCTAACCTGCTGGATAAAGACGGTCAGATTATTGATGGCGGCAAAGCCCTGACGACTGACTCCCTGAGCAGCGTCTTCTCAGGACTGGTGGGCGCAGCGCCTGCGGCAGTGTATATCGAGTCCGCAGCGGGCACGGCAGCAGGCGGTAAAACCGGCCTGACGGCCATCACCGTCGGCGTGCTGTTCCTGCTGATCCTGTTCCTCTCTCCGCTCTCTTATCTGGTACCGGCTTACGCGACCGCGCCAGCGCTGATGTATGTCGGCCTGCTGATGCTGAGCAACGTGGCGAAGATCGACTTTGCGGATTTCGTGGATGCCATGTCTGGCCTGATTACCGCCGTGTTTATCGTGCTGACCTGTAACATCGTGACCGGCATCATGATCGGTTTCGCGTCGCTGGTCATTGGTCGTCTGGTCTCTGGTGAATGGCGCAAGCTGAACATCGGCACCGTGGTGATCGCCGTTGCGCTGGTGGCATTCTACGCAGGCGGCTGGGCCATCTAAGTTGTCCATTGATGCGAAAACGGGTGGCTCAGGCCGCCCGTTTTTATTTTCAGAGCTCATCCCGTTGCCTTTTGCGTTACTCTGAAGAAGATAGAATAAAAGGCACGACGCCTTCCGTAGTACATAAGTAACACAGCAAACAGGGAACGCATGGAAATCTTCTTCACAATACTCATCATGACCCTTGTGGTCTCATTATCCGGGGTGGTTACACGCGTACTGCCCTTTCAGGTCCCCCTGCCATTAATGCAAATTGCCATCGGCGCGCTGCTGGCGTGGCCGACGTTTGGCCTGCACGTGGAATTTGACCCCGACCTGTTCCTCGTGCTGTTTATTCCGCCACTGCTGTTTGCTGATGGCTGGAAAACGCCCACGCGCGAATTCCTTGAGCATGGGCGAGAGATCTTCGGCCTGGCGCTGGCGCTGGTCGTCGTCACCGTCGTCGGGATTGGCTTCCTGATTTACTGGGCCGTACCGGGTATCCCGTTAATCCCCGCCTTTGCGCTGGCCGCCGTGCTCTCGCCAACCGATGCCGTGGCGCTTTCCGGCATTGTGGGTGAAGGTCGTATTCCGAAGAAAATCATGGGGATTTTGCAGGGCGAGGCGCTGATGAATGACGCCTCTGGTCTGGTCGCCCTGAAGTTTGCCGTGGCGGTTGCCATGGGGACGATGGTCTTTACCATTGGCGGCGCGACGCTGGAATTCTTCAAAGTGGCGATTGGCGGTATCCTCGCGGGCTTTGTAGTGAGCTGGCTGTATGGTCGCTCCCTGCGCTTCCTCAGCCGCTGGGGCGGTGATGAACCCGCCACGCAAATCGTACTGCTGTTCCTGCTGCCGTTTGCCTCCTACCTGATTGCCGAACATATTGGCGTATCGGGCATTCTGGCGGCGGTAGCGGCAGGGATGACCATTACCCGCTCCGGCGTGATGCGCCGCGCGCCGCTGGCAATGCGTCTGCGTGCCAACAGCACCTGGGCGATGCTGGAATTTGTGTTTAACGGCATGGTATTCCTGCTGTTGGGCCTGCAACTGCCGGGCATTATGGAGTCCTCGCTGATTGCGGCAGAGGCCGATCCGAACGTTGAAGTCTGGATGCTGTTTACCGACATCGTGCTGATCTACATGGCACTGATGCTGGTGCGTTTTGGCTGGCTCTGGACGATGAAGAAATTCAGCGTGCGCTTCCTGACGAAAAAGCCGATGGAGTTTGGCTCCTGGACCACACGCGAGCTGCTGATTGCCTCTTTCGCTGGCGTGCGTGGGGCGATCACCCTTGCCGGTGTGCTCTCTATTCCGCTGCTGCTGCCGACGGGCGATGTCTTCCCGGCGCGCTACGAGCTGGTGTTCCTGGCGGCAGGCGTGATCCTCTTCTCGCTGTTCGTGGGCGTGGTGATGCTGCCGATTTTACTGCAGCACATTGACGCCGGGGATTCGACCCAACAGCATAAAGAGGAGCGTATTGCGCGTGCGGCTACCGCCGAAGTGGCGATAGTCGCTATTCAGAAAATGGAAGAGCGTCTGGCGGCGGATACAGACGAGAACATCGATAATCAGCTGCTGACGGAAGTGAGTTCCCGCGTGATTGGTAACCTGCGCCGTCGGGCTGACGGACGTAATGACGTGGAAAGCTCGCTGCAGGAGGAAAACCTGGAACGCCGGTTCCGCCTGGCGGCGCTGCGTTCAGAGCGTGCCGAGCTGTACCATCTGCGCGCCACGCGGCAGATCAGCAACGAGACGCTGCAAAAGCTGTTGCACGATCTGGATTTGCTGGAAGCGTTGTTGATAGAGAATCAGTAGCGCGCTTTTGCCCGGTGGCGCTGCGCTTACCGGGCCTACATTCGAATCGTAGGCCGGGTAAGGCGAAGCCGCAACCCGGCACTATTCAGACTGCACCCAAAACCCCTTACAGCACTCCAGCCACGCCTGCGCGCTATGCGACAGATACACCCCTTCACGCCAGATCATCCCTAACTGCCAGTGCAGCTCGCTCTCCAGCGGGATCCAGCGAAGCGTATTTTTATCCAGCCGCTCGCAAATCGGCTGCGGCAGAATGGCAATCCCCACGCCAGCCTGAACCATCGCGGCCAGAAAATCCCACTGACCGCTGCGCACCGCAATGCGTGGCTTCACATTATGTTGGTTAAACAGCGTCATCAGCTGGCGGCTTAAGGCGAAGTCTTCGTTGTAGATCAGCAACGGATGTTCGCCGAGCAGTTCGGGTTTCACCGAGTCAATTTTCAGCCAGTCACCGGAGCGCGGTACGAGAACGCACAGCGGATGGCTGAACAGCGGCAGCGTCGCCAGACCGCTCTCTTCCTCTACGGGGAGGGCCGTCATCGCCACATCCAGCTCGCCGTTCATCACGGCCTGCTGGACGGTCAGGCCGCCAAATTCAGAAATTTTTAGCTCAACGCCGGGGTAGCGCTGACGAAAGAGGCTAATCGGCCCGGCCATCATCATGCCGACCATCGGCGGAATGCCAAGACGTAATAGCCCTTTGGTAAGGTGGTTGATATCCGCAAGCTCAGCCTCAAGCTGGCGGAACTCAGCCAGAATCGCCAGCCCGCGCTCGAAGACCACGCGCCCGGTATCCGTCAGCAGCAGCTTGCGTCCGTCACGAAGCAGCAGGGTACAGTTCAGCTCGTCCTCAAGGTTTTTCAGCATCTTGCTGATGGTCGGCTGGGTAACGAACAACTTCTCCGCTGCGCGGGTAAAACTTTGCTGGCGAACCACCTCGACAAAATAGCGCAGCGTTCTTATGTCCATGATTATTCCTCGAAACTATACCTTCGATGATTTTAATTCATTTCTGTCCCTGACGTGCGCTCTCTATACTGGCGCCTCGTCTCAATTTTGAGGAAAACCCCCATGGCCGTGGCGTTAAGTCGTGTTACGCCTGCCGTTGTGCAACGACTCCAGGTACCGGTTCAGGTACTGCTCTATGCCGGACTGTTTGTTTTCGCGGAATATCTTGTCGACTGGCTGCACCTGCCTTTACCCGCCAATCTGGTCGGGATGGTGCTAATGCTAACGCTGATCCTCTGTCGCGCGTTGCCCCTTAGCTGGGTGCGAGCCGGCGCGCGCTGGCTGCTGGCGGAGATGCTGCTGTTCTTCGTGCCTGCGGTGGTCGCGGTGGTGAACTATGCCCAGCTGCTGATGGTCGACGGCTGGCGCATCTTCGCGGTTATCGCCCTGAGTACGCTGATGGTATTGGGCGCCACTGCCTGGGTGGTGGATAAAGTCTATCGCTTTGAAATCAGCAGGCAGAAGCATGACTAACGTTCAGATAAGCGTGCTGTGTCTGATTGCGACCATCGTAATCTACTTTGCCAACAAGCGTTTGTACCGCCGCTTTCGCGCGCTGCCGCTCATGCCGCTGGTGTTCACCCCCATCCTGCTGGTGCTCATGCTGGTCTTCGGCCATATTTCCTGGCAGAACTACATTGGGGAATCCCACTGGCTGCTGTGGCTGCTCGGCCCGGCCACCATCGCCTTTGCCGTTCCCGTGTACGACAACCTGAATATTATTAAACGCCACTGGATGTCGCTCAGCGCAGGCGTTCTGACTGCCACGGTGGTGGCGGTGTGTAGCTCGGTCTGGCTGGCGCGGCTGTTTACGCTGCCCGATGAAATTCAGCGCAGCCTGGCCGTGCGTTCGGTGACGACGCCGTTTGCGCTGGCAGCGGCTAAACCGCTTGGCGGGCAGCCGGATCTGGTGGCGCTGTTTGTGGTCGTGACGGGCGTCTTTGGCATGGCGGTGGGCGATATGCTCTTTTTGCGGCTTTCTATTCGGGAGGGGATGGCGAAAGGGGCAGGGTTTGGCGCGGCGTCTCATGGCGCAGGTACGGCGCGTTCGTATGAGCTGGGTCAGCAGGAAGGCGTGGTGGCAAGTCTGGTGATGATGCTCTCTGGCGTGACGATGGTGCTTATCGCACCGCTGGTGGCATGGGTGATGTTTTAAACTCCCCGGCCTGAGAGACCGGGGAGAAAGGCTTAGTGTGCGCGGCCCTGTTCAACGCCCAGGCCGGTTTGGGAGCGAATAAACTGGGCGCGGAATTTCTCACGCTCCAGGTTACCTTCCGGCGAGTTGTCGGTGGCCGAGAAGACCCAGATACCAATAAACGCCACGGCAATCGAGAACAGCGCCGGATACTCATACGGGAAAATGGCGCTTTCGTGACCGAGGATCTGTACCCAGATGGTCGGGCCCAGAATCATCAGGATCACCGCCGTCAGCAGCCCCAGCCAGCCGCCAATCATCGCCCCACGGGTGGTCAGTTTTGACCAGTACATGGAGAGCAGGATGATCGGGAAGTTACAGCTCGCCGCAATCGAGAAGGCCAGCCCCACCATAAAGGCGATGTTCTGCTTCTCGAACAGAATACCGAGCAAAATGGCGACCACACCCAGCACCAGCACGGTGATCTTGGAGACTTTCAGCTCGTCACGTTCGCTTGCCCCTTTACGGAACACGTTGGCGTAGAGGTCGTGCGAGACCGCAGAGGCACCGGCCAGCGTCAGTCCCGCTACTACGGCAAGGATGGTGGCGAAGGCCACGGCAGAGATAAAGCCGAGGAACAGGTTACCGCCCACCGCGTCGGCCAGATGCACCGCCGCCATGTTGTTGCCGCCAATCAGCGCACCCGCCGCGTCTTTAAACGCCGGGTTTGCCCCTACCAGCATGATCGCGCCAAAGCCGATGATAAAGGTCAGGATGTAGAAATAACCCATAAAGCCGGTGGCGTAGAAGACGCTCTTACGCGCTTCACGCGCATCGCTCACGGTGAAGAAACGCATCAGAATGTGTGGCAGGCCCGCGGTACCGAACATCAGGCCGAGACCGAGGGAGAGTGCGGATATCGGATCTTTCACCAGCCCGCCCGGGCTCATGATTGCCTCTCCTTTTGGATGAACCGCCATCGCTTCGGTAAACAGGTTATTGAAGCTGAACCCGACGTGCTTCATCACCATAAAGGCCATAAAGCTGGCGCCGAACAGCAGCAGGACCGCTTTGATAATCTGTACCCAGGTGGTCGCCAGCATGCCGCCGAACAGGACGTACATCACCATCAGGACGCCAACCAGTACCACGGCGATGTGGTAGTTCAGACCGAACAGCAGTTCGATCAATTTACCTGCCCCGACCATCTGCGCAATCAGGTATAGCGCAACCACCACCAGCGAACCGCAGGCGGAGAGGGTGCGAATAGGCCCCTGTTTCAGGCGATAGGAGGCCACGTCAGCGAAGGTATAGCGCCCGAGGTTGCGCAAGCGCTCGGCAATGAGGAACAGGATGATCGGCCAGCCGACGAGGAAGCCCAGGGAGTAGATCAGGCCGTCGTAGCCGGAGGTATAAACCAGCGCGGAGATCCCGAGGAACGAGGCGGCAGACATAAAGTCGCCCGCTATCGCCAGCCCGTTCTGAAAACCGGTAATGTTGCCGCCCGCGGTGTAATAATCATTACGGGAGCGCACGCGCTTCGACGCCCAGTAAGTGATGTACAGGGTCAGCAGGACGAAAATCAGGAACATCACAATCGCCTGCCAGTTAGTCGGCTGGCGCTGAACGTCGCCGGTGATGGCATCCGCCGCGTGGGCGGCAAAAGGAAGTGTGGCGGCAAGCGCCGTCAGGATCCGCTTCATGATGCTTTTACCTCTTGCAGTACCGCTCTGTTGAGACGATCGAATTCACCGTTCGCGCGCCAGACGTACACGCCGGTCAGTAAGAAGGAGATCACAATCACGCCAATGCCAATAGGAATGCCGCGCGTGACGCTGGTGCCCGCGTGCAGCGGGGTGCCCAGCCAGTGCGGAGCAAAGGCGATCAGCATAATAAAGCCGACGTAGATAATCAGCATGATGAAAGAAAGGATGAAGGCAAACCGTTGCCGTTTTTCGACGAGCTCCCTGTAGTGCGCACTATTCTCTATCTGCTGACAAATATGGTCATTCATCACAGAGTCTCCAAAGGTAAGGTTGGTTTGTTTTTAGTCCCCTCTCCCCTTTGGGGAGAGGGTTAGGGTGAGGGGAGAGGAAGGTGCGGTCTGATGCCCTCACCCCGGCCCTCTCCCACGGGGAGAGGGAGAAAAAACTAGGAAGGCATTGCGATGGACTGCTTCTCTTCGAGCAGTTTTTCCACCACGCCAGGATCCGCGAGCGTTGAGGTATCACCGAGGTTGCTGGTATCCCCCGCCGCGATTTTGCGCAGGATACGGCGCATAATCTTGCCGGAGCGGGTTTTCGGCAGCGAGTCGGTCCAGTGCAGCACGTCCGGCGTAGCAAGCGGGCCGATCTCCTTACGTACCCAGTTGCGCACCTCGGCGTACAGCTCGGGTGATGGCTCCTCGCCGTGGTTCAGCGTGACGTAAGCGTAAATCGCCTGGCCTTTGATGTTGTGCGGGATCCCGACAACGGCGGCTTCAGCAATTTTCGGATGCGACACCAGCGCCGATTCAATTTCAGCCGTCCCCAGACGGTGGCCAGAAACGTTGAGCACGTCATCCACGCGACCGGTGATCCAGTAATAACCGTCTTCATCACGGCGCGCGCCGTCGCCGCTGAAGTACATGTTTTTAAAGGTCGAGAAATAGGTCTGCTCAAAGCGTTCGTGGTCGCCGAACAGGGTACGCGCCTGGCCTGGCCACGAGTCGACGATCACCAGGTTGCCTTCGGTGGCCCCGTCCAGCGGGTTGCCCTCGTTATCCACCAGCGCAGGCTGTACGCCGAAGAATGGGCGCGTGGCAGAACCGGCCTTCAGCTGTGTGGCGCCAGGCATAGGGGTGATCATGAAGCCGCCGGTTTCGGTCTGCCACCAGGTGTCCATCACCGGGCATTTTTCATTGCCGATTTTCTTCCAGTACCACTCCCAGGCTTCGGGGTTAATGGGTTCACCCACGGAACCGAGGATGCGCAACGAAGAGCGGTCAGTGCCTTCGATGGCCTTATCGCCTTCCGCCATTAACGCGCGGATCGCCGTTGGCGCGGTGTAGAGAATGTTGACCTGGTGCTTGTCGACTACCTGACACATACGCGCCGGGGTCGGCCAGTTTGGCACGCCCTCAAACATCAGCGTGGTGGCACCGCAGGCCAGCGGGCCGTAGAGCAGGTAGCTATGCCCGGTCACCCAGCCCACGTCGGCGGTACACCAGTAGATGTCGCCCGGGTGGTAGTCGAAAACATATTTAAAGGTCGTGGCCGCATAAACCAGATAACCGCCGGTGGTGTGCAGCACGCCTTTCGGTTTACCGGTTGAACCGGAGGTGTAAAGAATGAACAGCGGGTCTTCAGCATTCATCTCTTCAGGCTGATGCTGGTCACTCGCTTTCTCGATCAGGTCACTCCACCACAGGTCACGTCCCTCGTTCCAGTCGATCTTGCCGCCGGTACGCTTCAGCACGATAACGTTACTGACCGTTTTGACATTCGGGTTTTTCAGCGCTTCATCGACGTTTTTCTTCAGCGGGATACCGCGTCCGGCGCGCACGCCTTCATCGGCGGTGATCACCAGTTTTGAACTGGAATCGACAATACGGCCTGCAACGGCTTCCGGCGAGAACCCGCCGAAGATAACCGAGTGAATTGCGCCGATACGCGCGCAGGCCAGCATAGCAACCGCGGCTTCCGGCACCATTGGCATATAGATAGCCACCACATCGCCCTTTTTAATGCCTTTTTCCAGCAGGACGTTGGCGAAACGGCAGACGTCGCGATGCAGTTCTTTATAGGTAATGTGTTTGCTCTGTGAGGCATCGTCGCCTTCCCAGATGATGGCGGTTTCATTCCCGCGTTCGGCAAGATGGCGATCCAGGCAGTTCGCCGCCAGGTTCAGCGTGCCATCTTCATACCATTTAATGGAGACGTTGCCGGGCGCAAAGGAGGTGTTTTTCACCTTCTGATAAGGTTTGATCCAGTCAAGGATGTGTCCCTGCTCGCCCCAGAAGGCGTCAGGGTGGGAAACTGATTGCTGATATTTCTCGTGGTACTGCTCCGGGGTGATCAGGCAACGGTCCGCAATGTTTGCGGGAATGTCGTGTTTATGTATTTGGCTCATGGCTTTTTTTCTCCTTGTAAGATGTTAATAATATGTCGCAAAAACGTTAATAGTAGGGGCTTTACAAGCTTTGTTTATTATTTGGGCTACAGATCACGCATTGTTTGAAGAGGTTGAAAAACGAGCGAATGAAACTTTGAAGGGAAATAATTCAGCCTGACGATTATTCGCATTTAGATTTAAAAAAGCGTTTTTATAACAAATGGTTATTTATCAGGATAATGACAAACTCGCGTTATACCGTCATTTTCCAGTGAAATGCGTCGTTCTTTAAGGCTTGCGCAACAGGTCGCGCAAATGATACTCATACGCCGCGTTAAAAAATCCCATAAACCAACGCAACACAATTCATACCCTTTCAGTATGTCTCCATATTCATGCAGTTTTGCTGGTGCGGAGATTTCATTGAGGAAGTCAGTTTCTATGAAAAACGTTAAAGTCAGCCTGGCCTGGCAGATCTTGCTAGCCCTTGTGCTGGGCATCTTGCTGGGCAGTTATCTCCACTATCATAGCGACAGCCGCGAATGGCTGATTGCCAACCTGCTCTCCCCGGCGGGCGATATCTTTATTCATTTGATCAAGATGATCGTGGTGCCGATTGTGATCTCGACGCTGGTGGTCGGCATTGCCGGGGTCGGTGACGCGAAACAGTTAGGCCGTATCGGTGCGAAAACCATTCTCTATTTCGAAGTGATCACTACGGTTGCGATTATTCTGGGGATTACCCTGGCAAACGTGTTCCAGCCAGGTTCCGGGATCGATATGTCGCAGCTGGCCACGGTGGATATTTCGAAATACCAAAGCACAACGGCGGAAGTGCAGAGCCATGCGCACGGCCTGATGGGCACGATCCTTTCACTGGTGCCGACCAATATCGTGGCATCGATGGCGAAAGGCGAGATGTTGCCGATCATCTTCTTCTCGGTGCTGTTTGGCCTGGGGCTCTCCTCGCTGCCTGCCACGCACCGTGAACCGCTGGTCACCGTCTTCCGCTCTATCTCCGAAACCATGTTCAAAGTGACCCACATGGTGATGCGCTACGCGCCGGTTGGGGTGTTCGCATTGATTGCGGTGACCGTGGCAAACTTCGGCTTTGCCTCCCTGTGGCCGCTGGCGAAGCTGGTGATCCTGGTGCACTTCGCCATCCTGTTCTTTGCGCTGGTGGTGCTGGGCATTGTGGCGCGCCTGTGCGGGCTGAGCATCTGGATCCTGATCCGTATCCTGAAAGATGAGTTGATTCTGGCGTACTCCACGGCAAGCTCTGAGAGCGTGCTGCCGCGCATTATTGAGAAGATGGAGGCTTACGGTGCGCCTGCCTCTATCACCAGCTTCGTGGTGCCGACCGGCTACTCTTTCAACCTGGACGGTTCAACGCTGTACCAGAGTATCGCCGCTATCTTTATTGCGCAGCTGTATGGCATTGACCTGTCGCTGTGGCAGGAGATCGTGCTGGTGCTGACCCTGATGGTGACATCTAAAGGTATTGCAGGCGTACCGGGCGTTTCGTTCGTGGTGCTGCTCGCGACGCTGGGCAGCGTGGGTATTCCGCTGGAAGGTCTGGCGTTTATCGCCGGTGTCGACCGTATCCTCGATATGGCGCGTACGGCGCTGAACGTGGTGGGGAATGCCCTGGCGGTGCTGGTTATCGCCAAGTGGGAACACAAATTCGACCGTAAAAAAGCGCTGGCGTATGAACGCGAGGTGCTGGGGCGTTTTGATAAGACGGCCGATCGGTAACATCTTATGCCCGGTGGCGCTGCGCTTACCGGGCCTACGGGTTTTGTAGGCCGGGTAAGGCGAAGCCGCCACCCGGCGCTTTACTCCCCGCTCAACGCATCAAACTCTTCACATCCCGTATCAAACCCTTCCGTACAGCTCAGGTTCAACCAGTAAAGCGCTTTCTGCTTATTCGGCGTGATAAACCCTTTCTCGCCCTGTCTGAACAGCATCCCCGCCCAGTACTCCGCATAGCCCGTTCGCGACAGGGTAGAACTTCGCTTGAACCACGACGCGGCCCGCACGTCATCCTGAGCCACCTCAACGCCGTTGGCATAGATCAGCCCCAGCAGCAGCTGCGCGTCTACCGCCGAATCGTTGTCGATATCTTCAGTCGCCGTTTGCAGGAGCTGAATGGCCTGGGGATAGTCGGTTTGACCGGCCTCAGTGTTGACCAGCACGCGCGCCAGCATGATCGCGCCGCGTTTGCTGCCTGCAATGTTTGCCTGCTGCGCCAGAGCCTTGGCCTGCGCGTAATCCCCCTGCGTAAAGTGAATTTGCGACAACAGCGCCATGGCATCGACATCGCCACCTTTTGCGGCTTTTTCGGCCCACCGCGCGGCCTGTGTGCGGTCCCCCGAGCTGAAGTAGGTATCAGCAAGATAATACTGGGCGCGGGCATCGCCCGCTTCCGCCTGCTTCAGATACTGGCTGCCTATCTCATCCGCGCAGGCGAACGAGGTTATAAAGAATAACAACAGAAAAATGGCTTTCATGGATTCTTATCTTCTGGGTACACGCCGCGCAGTATAATCGCGGTGGCGGAAATAAAAAAAGGGAGTGAATATATCACTCCCTTTGTTCATTAATTAATTACCCGCTTCAACCCATTGCGCTTTCACGCAGTCGGGCTTTCAGCTTGTTATATTCGTCAATCACATACTGTTCGGCAGCGTGTTGATCCGCAATGGGCTCCACGTTGACGGCACAATATTTATACTCCGGCGTTTTGGTTATCGGGCTTAAATTCTCCGTCACCAGTTCGTTACAGGCACCAATCCACCACTGGTAGGTCATATAGACCGCCCCTTTGTTGGGACGATCGCTTACCTGCGCACGGGTGATGATTCGCCCTTTGCGCGAGTTCACCCATACCAGCGCTTCATCCTCAATACCCAGGCGTTCCGCGTCAGCAGTGTTGATCTGCGCGTAGCCGGGTTCATCTGCCAGCGCGGCCAGCGCGGCGCAGTTCCCGGTCATTGAGCGACAGGAGTAGTGGCCTACTTCGCGCACGGTGGAGAGCACCATCGGATACTCGTCGGTGAGTTTATCTATAGGTGCGACCCAGTCGCAGGTGAAGAACTGCGCCAGCCCGTTCGGGGTATCGAACGTCTCTTTGAAGAGGTATGACGTCCCCTGGTCGGCTTCCGACTCATCGCGGCATGGCCACTGGATATACCCCAGCTCACCCATTTTTTCATAGGTGGCACCGTAGAAGTCCGGGCACAGATGCCGCAACTCGTCCCAGATCTCCTGAGTGTTGTTGTAGTGCATCGGGTAGCCCATACGGGTGGCGATTTCGCTGATGATCTGCCAGTCGGTTTTCAGATCCCACTTCGGTTCGACCGCTTTGAAGAAGCGCTGGAAACCGCGGTCAGCCGCCGTGTAGACGCCTTCATGCTCACCCCATGACGTCGACGGTAAAATCACATCCGCCGCCGCCGCGGTTTTGGTCATAAAGATGTCCTGGACAATCACCAGCTCAAGATCCTCAAACCCTTTACGTACCGCAGAGAGTTCGGCATCGGTCTGGAGCGGATCTTCACCCATGATGTAGGCCGCACGCACTTCACCGTGCGCCGCACGGTGCGGCAGCTCGCTGATGCGATAGCCGGTGTGTTCCGGCAGGCTTTCGACCCCCCAGGCTTTCGCGAATTTCTCGCGGTTTTCCGGGAATTTGACGTACTGGTATCCTGGATAGGTATCCGGCAGCGCGCCCATATCGCAGGCCCCCTGGACGTTATTCTGGCCACGTACCGGGTTGACGCCGACGTGGGCCTTGCCCAGGTTACCCGTCAGCATGGCGAGGCTGGTCAACGAACGCACGGTTTCCACGCCCTGGTAGAACTGGGTCACACCCATGCCCCACAGAATGGCGGCGGTTTTCGCCCCGGCGTACATGCGTGCGGCCTGGCGGATCTCCTGTGCGCTGACGCCGGTTATCGCTTCAACGGACTCTGGCGTATAGCCTTCGACAATTTTACGATACTCTTCAAAGCCCTCCGTGCGGCTGGCCACAAACGCCTGGTCGTACAGATTCTCCTCAATAATGACGTGCCCCATCGCATTCAACAGCGCGATGTTCGAGCCGTTTTTCAATGCGATGTGCATATCTGCAATGCGCGCGGTTTCAATTTTGCGCGGATCGCAGACGATGATTTTCGCCCCGTTCTGTTTGGCGCGAATAACATGGTTCGCGACGATAGGGTGAGAATCCGCTGGGTTATAGCCGAAAATAAACACCAGATCGGTGTTGTCTATCTCGTTGATGGCATTACTCATTGCGCCGTTACCGACCGACTGGTGCAGACCTGCAACCGATGGGCCGTGTCAGACGCGAGCGCAGCAGTCGACGTTATTGGTTCCAATAACGGCGCGTGCGAATTTTTGCATCACATAGTTGGTTTCATTCCCAGTCCCGCGTGAGGAACCGGTCGTCTGAATCGCATCCGGGCCGTACTTGGCCTTGATGGCGCTGAGGCGCGTGGCGACGTAATCGAGAGCCTCGTTCCAGCTGACGGCTTCCAGCTTGCCACCGCGCTCGCGGCGGATCATAGGGGTTTTCAGGCGCGGGGTGAGGATTTGGGTATCATTGATAAAATCCCAGCCGTAATACCCTTTCAGACACAGCGTGCCCTGGTTGGTTTTCCCCTGTGCGGCCTCCGCCCGGACGATTTTGCCGTTATCGACCACCAGGTGGATCTTGCAACCTGAGGCACAATAAGGGCAAACCGTGACGACTTTTTTCATCAGTCTGCTCCAGTTAATCGAATCTTTCGCACCGACTAATGCAGCTTCTATGCCATGTTTTTAGTAGGGGTAATGGCGCGTTTTACGGCGTATTCCTGCCGACAACCCTGACGAAAAGCAGACCATCGTCAAAATTGACGTGTCGAATGGGCAGGGTATGTGACATGGGTTGAATTTCCATCACGGAAAACGCCCTTTCACTGGAGCTGACGGCAGAATGGTTCAGACTTAACATAATCCCCTGACGGAAGCATATGATGAAACCGGCGATTCTGGTGGTTGATGACGATTTGGCAGTGTGCGAACTGCTGCAGGATGTGCTGAGTGAACACGTCTTTGACGTGCTTGTCTGCCATAACGGCCAGGATGTGCCAGGCCGGGTACAACAGACGCCGGAGATCGCCCTTGTCCTGCTGGATATGATGCTGCCGGATATCAATGGGTTACAGGTTTTGCTGCAGTTGCAGAAGCAGCGTCCGGCGCTACCGGTGATCATGTTAACCGGGTTGGGCAGTGAATCCGACGTGGTGGTGGGGCTGGAGATGGGAGCCGACGACTATATTGGCAAACCGTTTAATCCGCGCGTGGTGGTTGCCCGGGTTAAAGCGGTCCTGCGTCGGACCGGCGTGCTGGCCGCAGAAACGCCGATGCCACGCGTAGCGGGGATAACCTTCGACAACTGGACGCTGGATACCTCCCGATGTGAACTGATTGATCCGCAGCGTAACGTCGTGCCGTTGACCCAGGGGGAATATGGCCTGCTGCTGGCGCTTACGCAAAATGCCCGCCGGGTACTCAGCCGCGATCAACTGCTGGAACTCACCCACAGCGAAAGCACGGAGGTGTTTGACCGGACTATCGACGTGCTGATCATGCGTCTGCGCCGGAAAATCGAGGTCAACCCGCATCAGCCTGCGCTCATTAAAACCATTCGTGGACTGGGGTATGTATTTGCCACCGATGTTAGCCGCCCCGAACAGGCGGCATAAGGTCTATGTTATCGCCGGAATAAGAAGGGCGGCAAAAATGGCGCTGATGCACAGGTACTTGAGGGCATAATAGGCTTTACGATTTCGTTTTTTAAGACGCTGTCCGCGTTCGCGCCCCGCATGAACATATTTAAAAATGCGATTAATGCCGCCAGTGCGGTCATTCTCATCATTGGGTGAGCTGGCTGCAGACATCAGCGTCGTCCCTACCCAATGGTTAACTGCCTGTGCCCAGCCCCACTTCATCGGACGCTCGATATCACAGAAAAGAATAATGCGCGTTTGATCGGTTTTATTTTCTGCCCAGTGAACGTAAGTCTCATCAAAAATGACGGCCTCGCCATCGCGCCAGCTATGGCGCTGCTGGTCCACTTCAATAAAGCAGCGATCGTCATTCGGGGTAGATAAGCCCAGATGATAGCGAACCGAGCCCGCGTAGGGATCGCGATGCTTGCCCAGCTTTGCCCCCGCAGGCAGTTCGGCAAACATCGCCGCCTTTACGCAAGGAATTTGACTCACCAGTTGCGTGGTCACCGGGCAAAGCGCTTGCGCAGAAGGGTGAGCGTCGGCGTACCATTTCAGATAAAAACGTTTCCAGCCGCGTTTAAAAAAGGTGTTAAAGCCAGCGTCGTTATTATTTTGCGCCGCCTTTATATGATCCTGTAAACGCACAGCCTCTTCACGAATAACCTGCCAGTTTTCCGTCAGCGTTTTTAATTCAGGGAAACGCTCTGTCTCAAAGAAAGCCTCCCTGGCGGGCAGGGAAGAGAACGCCGTCATAAACATATTGATGGGGGCCATGAACGTCGAATGGTCGAACAACTGACGAGACAGCGTCTGTTTTTCTTTCCCGCGTGAATGCGCGTAAATAACGCTAATAATGAAAATACCGATGATGATGGCTGCGAACATTTTTCCCTTGTCCTCTTTCTATCTCATTTCGGAAAAGCGTGCGGACAGAGTGTCTGCCCACGCCGAATATGCCAGATGGAGAGAGTGTAGTTCGGGAATGTAAAATTCATAGAACTGTAATGAAAAATCGCAATTATTGTTAAATTAATTGCCCTCGCGAATAAAAGCCTGCAGCCCGGCCAGCGTTTTTTGCCACCCACTCTCCCCAAAGGGGAGAGGGTTTAGGCTGAGGGGTTACTTAACCGTCCATCCTTTATAGGTACCGACGTTCTTTTTATCGATCATCGTCACCGGGATCAGCACCGGTTCTTTCGGTGCCGGTTTACCCTGGAGAATGTCGTAGCCGATCTCGACCGCTTTTGCCGCCATCACCTGCGGATCTTGTGCCGGGGTTGCCACAAACAGGGAGTTTTCCCGCTTCAGCGCTTCTTCACCATCCGGGCTGCCATCCACACCCACAATGAAGAATTCATTGCGCTGCGCCTGTTTTGCCGCCAGATCGGCGCCGATCGCGGTAGGATCGTTAATCGCGAATACGCCGTCGATCTTCGGATTGGCCGCCAGAAGAGAGGTCATGACTTCCAGACCGCCTTCACGGCTGCCTTTGGCGTTCTGGTTATCCGAGAGCACCTTGATATCCGGATGTTTTTTGAATTCCATCTGGCAACCTTCCACACGGTTTTGCACCGCTGAGACCGGTGGTCCGTTGATGATCACCACATTGCCTTTGCCTTTCAGGCGATCGGTAATGTACTTACAGGCCATTTCGCCCGCCTGGGTGTTATTGGAGGTGATGGTCGCATCGGCACCTTCCGCCGCCACGTCAACCGCCACGACCACGATCCCGGCATCCTTCGCGCGTTTCACCGCCGGGCCGATCCCTTTGGAATCCGCGGCGTTGAGGATGATCATGTCCACTTTCGCGGCGATAAAGTTATCGATCTGCGCCACCTGCTGACCGAGATCGTAACCGCTGGAGACAAGCGTCACTTTGACGTTATCGCCCGCCAGCTTGCGCGCTTCCAGCTCGGCACCTTTGGTGATCTGCACAAAGAACGGGTTGGCCAGGTCACCCACCGTCACGCCGATGGACTTCAGATCTTTCGCCTGCGCAAACGGCGTTGCGGCAAGCAGCGCGCCAGCACAGAGCGCGGTCACTAACGGTTTTAAACGCATATTCTATTCCTCGAAGCTGTAGGGTTTTGTTGTTATGCACTTTGATGGTGTCGGGTACGGTATTTGTCGATCAGCACCGCAATGATGATCACCGCCCCTTTGATCACCAGTTGCCAGAAGTAGGAGACGCCCATCAGCGTCATGCCGTTGTTGAGGGTGGCGATAATCAATGCCCCCACCAGCGTGCCGGTGATCGTGCCGATCCCGCCGACGAAGCTGGTACCGCCGAGGATCACCGCCGCAATCGCATCCAGCTCATAGCCGGTACCGAGGTTGCCGTTGGCGCTGTAAAGGCGTGAGGCGCTCATCACGCCACCGAGGCCGGAGAGCAGCCCGCTCATGCCGTAGACAAACAGCAGTACCATCCAGACCTTGATACCCGTCAGGCGCGCCGCCTGCGTGTTGCCGCCCACGGCGTAGATGTGAACGCCCAGCGTAGTGCGGCGCAGGATAAACCAGCAGATAGCAATGACCGCCAAAGCAATGACCACCAGCCATGGCACGGGACCGAGGTAGTTATTGCCGATCCACTCGAAGTTGATATTCGAGTTGATCACCGTGGTGCCGTCTGCCAGCAGGTAGGCCGCGCCGCGCAGCGCCGTATAGGTACCGAGCGTGACGATAAACGGCGGTAGCCCGGCAAAGGCCACCAGCGCGCCGTTGAACAGCCCCAGCACCATGCCGAGCATCAGCGCCGCCGGAATAGAAAGTCCGGCGAATTCCGGGATCAGCGACACCACCATTGCCGCAACGGCGGTAGTACCGAGAATCGACCCCACGGAGAGGTCAATCCCACCGGTTAAGATGATGAAGGTCATCCCCGCTGCCAGCACGATGTTGATTGACGCCTGACGGGTGATGTTGAGCAGGTTGCTCTCGGTGAAGAAGTTAGGGGCGATAAAGCCAAATACCGCCACGATCAGAATTAAAATAGGTAAAATGCCGATCGTTTGCATCAGATCGCTCATCAGCATTTTTTTGGCGGAGGCGGATTTCGCCACCTGCTGCGGATGGGTTGGAGTTGTCATAATTACACCGCCTGATGATGTGTGTCGTCCACGCCGGTTGCCAGCGTCATGATGTTTTCCTGAGAGATATCGCGCCCGTGGAGTTCACCCGCAATGCTGCCTTCGCGCATCACGTACACCCGGTCACTCATGCCCACCACTTCCGGCAGTTCGCTGGAGATCATCAAAATTGCTACGCCCTTACGCGCCATCTGGTTCATGATGCGGTAGATCTCGCTTTTCGCGCCAACGTCCACGCCGCGGGTGGGTTCGTCCAGAATCAGTATGCGCGGGCCTATCGCCACCCAGCGCGAGATCAGCAGTTTTTGCTGATTACCGCCGGACAGTCCGCCCGCGCGTACCTGTGAATGGGGCACACGAATGTTGAGCAGGGCGATAGCGTCATCGGAAATGGACTGGGCTTTTTTGCGGTTCAGCATGCCGAAGGTGGCATCGCGTTCCAGCGTCGCCATGGTGATGTTCTCCTGCGCCGCCAGCTCCAGAAACAGCCCCTGCTCCTTACGGTTCTCGGTGAGAAAACCGATCCCGTTTTCAATGGCCGCGCGCGGGGAGTGGATCACCACCGGCTCGCCGTCCACCTCAATCATGCCGCCCGTGGCTTTGCGCACGCCGAAAATCAGCTGCGCCAGCTCGGAGCGTCCGGCACCGACCAGCCCGGCCAGCCCGACGATTTCGCCGGAACGGACCTGTAAACTGCACGGCCGCACTTTTTTACCGTCGGTAAGGTGGTGGACGTTCAGGCGCGGGCTGCCGAGAGGGATATCGCGCTCTTTGTTGAACAGATCGCTTAAGGGGCGGCCCACCATCATTTTCACCAGCTCGGAGGCGTTGAGCTTGTCGCGCGTCAGGCTGCCGACGTACTGCCCGTCACGCAGAACGCTGACGCGGTCAGAGAGTTCATACACTTCCGCCATACGGTGGCTGATATAGATAATCGCCATGCCTTCATCGCGCAGGCGCAGAATCAGTTCAAACAGGCGGTGGGTTTCGCGTGAAGAGAGGGCGGCGGTGGGTTCGTCCATCACCAGAATGCGGCTGTTGCGGTGCAGCGCGCGGGCAATTTCCACCTGCTGCTGTTCGGCGATGGTCAGCTTCATCACCCGATCGGTGGCGCTGAACTGGGCGCCGAGGCGATCGATCACCGCCTGCGCCTGGGCGGCCATCTCTTTACGCTGAACCAGCCCGCCGCGCGACAGTTCGCTGCCGAGGAAAATGTTTTCCGCCACGGTCAGATTGGGGGCGAGCTGCATCTCCTGGTAAATCAAGGTAATGCCTGCGGCCAGGGCATCTTTCGGCCCTTTGATGTGAAACGGCTGTCCGTCGATCAGGATCTCACCGCGGGTGGCAGTGTAGGCACCTGCGAGGATTTTCATCAGCGTGCTTTTGCCCGCGCCATTTTCGCCCATCAGCGCGTGGATCTCACCGGGGAAAACCGTCAAATCCACGCCCTTGAGCGCGTGGAAATTGCCAAAGGTTTTGGCTATGCCGCGCATCTCTAAAACCGGGGTTCTGCTCATGGCGGATCTCCTGTGAATGTCGATATCTGCACTTCATCACAGGTGCGTAAATGCAAAATGTCAGAAGCTGTTCATATTTGTCATAGTTATGAATAGCTAACCGCCGTCACATTTCTCTTTTCCCTCTCCCCGTGGGGGAGGGCCAGGGTGAGGGCATCAGACCGCTAAGGAGCCTAAAGAGATGTCATCACGCCCCCCGTTTTTTACCAGTGCACGTGGCCGCCTGCTGATGTTCAATCTGCTGGTTGTTGCGGTCACGCTGATGGTCAGCGGCGTGGCGGTGCTTGGCTTCCGTCATGCCAGCCAGATCCAGGAGCAGGTGCAGCAGCAAACGCTAGATGACATGACCGGCAGCATGAACCTCGCTCGCGATACGGCTAACGTGGCGACGGCGGCGGTGCGGCTGTCGCAGGTAGTCGGATCGCTGGAGTACAAAGGCGAGGCGGAGCGGTTAAAGCAGATGCAAACGGCATTGCGCCGCTCGCTGGAGCAGCTGGCCGATGCGCCGCTGGCGCAGCAGGAGCCGGCGCTGGTGGCGCGGATTATTCAGAGAAGCAATGAATTACAGCAAGGCGTGACGGGGATGCTGGAGCGCGGGCAGCGACGCCATCTGGAGCGTAACGCGCTGCTCAGTTCGCTCTACCAGAGCCAGAGTTACCTGCGTCATCTGCAGGACATCAACCGCCGTACTGGCAGCGATGTTCCGGATGCGCAGCTGCTGATGGAAATGGACAGGCTGATCGCCGCCGCCATCGAAACCCCTTCACCACGCGCCACGATACAGCAGCTGGATACGGTGACGGCGATGTTGCCCCAGCGCGCGACGCAGCCTGCGGTCAACGTTGTGCTGCCCGACTTTAACGCCGAGCTGCGTAAGCTTGCCCCGCTGTCGACGCAGCTGGCAGAGAGCGATCTGGCAATAAGCTGGTATATGTTCCACATCAAGGCGCTGGTAGCGATACTGAATAGCGATATCAATCAGTACGTTGAACAGGTCGCGCAAGCCTCCCGGCTTCGCACGGCCCAGAGCCATCACGAGCTGCAATCCATTAGCGTTTTTATCAGCATTTTCGCCGTGCTGGCGCTGATCATCACCGGGTGCGCCTGCTGGTATATTTACCGTAACCTGGCCTCCAACCTGACGGCTATCTCCCGGGCCATGTCGCGCCTTGCCCGTGGCGAACAGGATGTCTCGGTGCCCGCATTGCAGCGGCGGGACGAGCTGGGCGAGCTGGCGCGCGCGTTTAACGTTTTTGCCCGCAACACTGCTTCACTTGAGCACACGACGCGTCTGCTGAAAGAGAAAACGACGCAGATGGAGATTGACCGCATCGAGCGTCAGGGACTGGAAGAAGCGTTGCTCCACAGCCAGAAGATGAAGGCTGTCGGACAGCTGACCGGCGGGCTGGCGCATGATTTTAATAATCTTCTGGCGGTGATCATCGGCAGTCTTGAGCTGATCGACCCCGAATCAAAAGACGCGCCGCGTATTACCCGGGCGCTGAAGGCGGCAGAACGCGGCGCCATGCTGACCCAGCGCCTGCTGGCATTTTCCCGCAAGCAATCCCTGACGCCGCATACCGTTGAGATGAAACCGCTGCTGGAGAACCTGCGGGAACTGATGCGCCACTCCTTGCCTGTCACCCTGACTCTGGAGATTGAAGCGCAAACCCCGGCATGGCCCGCATGGATAGACGTCGGCCAGCTGGAAAACGCGATTATCAACCTGGTGATGAACGCCCGCGATGCGATGGAAGGGCAAAGCGGCGTCATTAAAATTCGTACATGGAACCAGCGCGTGACCCGCAGCGACGGCCGCAGGCAGGATATGGTGGCGCTGGAGGTCATTGACCATGGTAGCGGTATGGCGCAGGAGGTGAAATCCCGGGTCTTTGAACCGTTCTTTACCACCAAACAGACCGGAAGTGGCAGCGGATTAGGGTTGTCGATGGTGTACGGTTTTGTGCGTCAGTCCGGGGGACGCGTGGAGATTGAAAGCGCGCCGGGGCAGGGCACCACCGTTCGGCTCCATCTGCCGCGCTCGACGTTTTCCACCGCGTCTGAAAGTGAGGCGCTCCCGGCTACCACCTCCCCGGATAGCGAGCGGCTGGTGCTGGTACTGGAAGATGAGGCGGATGTCCGCCAGACCCTGTGTGAGCAGCTGCATCAGCTAGGCTACCTGACGCTCGAAGCGGAGAATGGCGAGCAGGCCCTGAGCATGCTGGAGGCATCGCCGGATATTGGCATGTTTATCAGCGACCTGATGCTGCCCGGAAGCCTCAGCGGAGCGGAGGTCATTAACCATGTGCGCAGTCATTATCCGCAGCTTCCGGTGCTGCTGATCAGCGGCCAGGATTTGCGGCCGACGCATAACCCTCAGCTGCCGGACGTTCAGCTACTGCGTAAGCCGTTTACCCGCGTACAGCTGGCACAGGCGCTGCGTAAGGTGATGGTAATTTGAGATTCCTCCGCTACTCCGGCACAGTGCCGTTGATTACCTTAACGCCAGTCCACCTGTGAGTCTGGCCTTATGAAACGTTACTTTTCCGCTCTGATATTGGGTCTGCTGTCACTCACCAGCCAGCTGGCCCACGCCGACGTGATTGATGATGCCATTGGCAACATTCAGCAGGCGATCAACGATGCTTATAACCCCGACAGCAGCCGTAATGACGACGACGATCGCTACGATCGCAGCCGTCAAAGCGACAGCCGTCAGTACGACGATCGCCGTCGGCAGCTCGAAGACAGACGCCGCCGTTTAGACGAGCGTCAACGTCAGTTAGATGACGACAGGCGTCGACTGGAAGAGGATGAACGGCGTTTAGAAGACGATTACGATCGCGGCTAAAGCCTGGTGGCGCTTCGCTTACGCAGGCCTACAAAACCCTGGCGTGTAGGCCGGGTAAGGCGCAGCCGCCACCCGGCAAAACTCAGTCGAGTACCAGCACCATGCCGTCATACCCCGCTTCGATACCGTTCGGCAGCGGGGTGTTCATCATCCACACGTCAAACTGATGGCTGATGTGCGTCAGGATCACCTGCGGACAGCCAATCACCTCGTTTAACGCAACCACGGTGTTCAAATCACAATGGTTACGCGGCGGCTCGTCACGCGGTTCATGACTGCAGTCGATGATTATCGCCTGCGGCTGATTGTTGAGCAGAAACTTCACCGTTTTTTCCGGTAATCCCGCCGTGTCTGAAAGCCACGCCACGCGGCTGTGGGCGGATTCCAGCAGATAGCCAAACGTCAGCTTCGAATGGTTGAGGGGTAGCGGAGTCACCCGCAGTCCCTGTAGCTCAAACACCACAAACGGTTCGACCGTATGACTGAAATCCAGGATCCCCGGATGTTTGAACAGGTCGTCACACCCCGCGTCGTCCGGTGGGCCGTAGACCGGAATCGTTGCACCCATGCCCCAGCGCAGGGGAAACAGCCCCTGAACGTGATCCATATGATAGTGAGTGAGTAAAAACTGCTGAAAACTGCCCGCGGGCCAGTCCTCCATCAGGTGTGGAATACCGGCGTCCAGCAACGTGACCGCATCGTTGTATTTGACCACCGCACTGCAGGGACGACGGCGATAATTTTCCTGCAAACGCGCGCGTCTACACGCCGCGCAGTCGCAGCCAAAGACGGGCACCAGCTGGGCACCGCCGGTGCCGGTTAACGTTATGGTCAGACTCATCACTCACCTCTACAGCGGTTTGGTGAAGCGGAAATGGCTCTGCGTATACCCTTCACGAAGGTAGAAACGGTGGGCGTCCACGCGCTTCACGCTGGTGGAAAGTTCTGTCAACTCCGCGCCAGCCTGTCGTGCAACGTCCTCTGCCCAGGCGAGCAACTGGCTACCCACCTTTAACCCGCGCGCTTGCGGCATTACCACCAGCTCCTGGATCTCGCCGATCCAGCGGGCGTGATGGAGGTGAAACTGCATGTGCAGACCGATCATGCCGATGACTTCCCCGTCCAGCTCGGCAAGCTGGTAGCGCATATTGTGATCCTGCAGATTAGCCAGATAGCCGGCATGAAACGCCTGGTGATCGAACTCTGCTTGCTTAAGTTCGCAGATGAGGGCGTACACGCTCTGCGCATCATCAGCAGTGGCGGGGCGAAGCTGGCAGTCAGGCATGCTGTTTCTCCTTCTGACGGATAAGGGATAAAAAGATCTCGACTGACTGTAGCAAACTTCCGTCGTTATTGAGGACATGGCAGCCTGAAGGGGTGTAGCGCGCCGCGCGCGCCAGCCGCTGGTCAATCTCACGCGCGTTTTCGCGCCCCCGGTTTTGCAGCCTGCTGCGCAGAACGTCCGGGGAAACCTGCAGGCAGATCGGCAGCAGGGCCGCTTCATATCGGGCTTTTGCCTGCGGCAGATGGGCGCGTGAGCCGTTGACCAGCACATCAAAACCCGCGTGCAGCCAGAGGTCGATCTCAATGCCGACGCCATAGTAGAAACCGTTAGCGTGCCAGCTCAGTGCCAGCAGGTTTTGCCCGGCGCGGGTGAAAAACTCCTGCTCGCTCAGGGCGATATGGTTTTCACTTCCGGCGTTCGCCGCGCGGGTAATATAGCGGTGCGCCACCAGCAGCTGTGAATGTTCCCGCTGCCGCAGGGCAGACAGCAGGCTGTCCTTACCGGAGCCGGACGGCCCCATCAACCAGATAAGTCTTCCCATCAGAACACCCTTTTTCCCTGACGCCAGACGTGGTCGATATGAATATGCTCGCCTTTGCGGTGGGCCAGCACCAGATCAGCCCGTTTTCCTTCGGCAATCTCACCGCGATCCTGAAGATTGAGTGCGGCGGCCGGGTTTTTGGTCACCAGGCGAATGGCCTGCGGCAGCGTAAAACGGTTCTCCTCATCGTCCGCGACCCGGAATGCCGCATCCAGCAGGCTGGCGGGGTAGTAGTCAGACGAGAGGATATCCAGCAGGCCGAGAGAGGCGAGCTTGCTTGCCGCCACGTTGCCGGAGTGCGAGCCGCCGCGCACGATATTCGGTGCGCCCATCAGTACGTTCATCCCGTGCTGACGCGACGCCTCTGCGGCTTCGAACGTAGTGGGAAATTCGGCGATCACGCTACCAAGCTGGTGGGATACACGCACATGATCGTGCGTGGCATCGTCATGGCTTGCCAGCGCAATATTGCGGTCACGGCACATTGCGGCAATCCTGAGACGGTTCGGCTGCGACCACTGTGCCGCAAGCGCCAGCTGTTCTTCTTCGTAGCGCGCCATCTCGGCATCGTTGAGCGAGTATTTGCCCTGATAGTATTCACGATACTTCTCAATGTTGGCGAACTGACGCTGCCCCGGCGAGTGGTCCATCAGGGAGACCAGCGAGACAGGCTCGCGGCCCACCAGTTTTTCAAACAGCGGCAGGGTGGTGTGGTGCGGCAGCTCGCAGCGCAGGTGCAAACGGTGCTCGGCGCGGTTAAGGCCACGCTTTTGCGTCTCTTCCACGGCGTTAATCATCTTCTCCAGGTTTTCAAGCCTGTCGCCGCCGTCGCGCACGTCGCCAATCGCCACCGCGTCCAGCACGGTGGTAATACCGCTGGCGACCATCAGCGCGTCGTGGCTGCTCATCGCCGAATGGGCGGGCCAGTCCACCTTTGGGCGCGGGGTGAAGAATTTGTCGAGGTTGTCGGTGTGCAGCTCAATGAGCCCCGGCAGCAGCCAGCCACCTTCGCCGTCCATCGCGTCAGGCGCGCGGCTCCGGGTTTCGGCAAACGCGCGGATGACGCCGTCCTGGATTTCAACCGAGCCATCCACGACCTCGTTTTCCAGCACCAGCCTGACGTTATTGATAATCATACGTTTGTCCCCATCGGGTGCAGTCTGTCCGCTACGCGCTCGCGCACGGCTTCATCGTGGAAGATCCCGACGATCGCCGCGCCGCGCGCTTTGGCCTGTTCGATCAGTTCCATCACCGCTGCGCTGTTTTTGCTGTCGAGCGAAGCGGTGGGTTCATCCAGGAGTAAAATCGGGTAGTCGACAATAAAGCCGCGTGCGATGTTGACCCGCTGCTGCTCGCCACCGGAAAAGGTCGATGGGGCAAGGTGCCACAGACGCTCCGGCACGTTGAGGCGCGTCAGCAGGCTGGCGGCTTTGGCGGCACAGGTATCACGCGGTACGCCGAGATCCAGCAGTGGCTGCATCACCACGTCCAGAGCGGAGATCCGCGGGATCACCCGCAGAAACTGGCTGACCCAGCCGATCGTCGAACGGCGCACTTCAAGTACCTTACGCGCGGGTGCCTGTACCAGATCCACCCACTCGTTGTTGTGGCGAATATGAATGTGGCCTTCGTCTGGCTGATAGTTGGCGTACAGGGAGCGCAGCAGGGTGGATTTTCCACTGCCGGAGTGGCCGTGCAGCACGACGCATTCGCCGTTGCCGACTTCTAACGACGCGTTTTGCAGGACGGGCAGCCGCACGCCGTTTTGCTGGTGGAGCACAAAGGTTTTACTGACGTTTTGTACGTGGATCATGTTGGCCTCGAGATTCGTTTTGCCGGGTGGCGGCTTCGCCTTACCCGGCCTACAGGTGCGGTGTTCGTAGGCCGGGTAAGCGCAGCGCCACCCGGCAACAGCAGCCTCAATTCTGCAATACGGACGACACCAGCAGCTGGGTGTACGGATGATGGGGATCGTCGAGCACGCGGTCGGTCAGCCCACTTTCCACCACCTGACCCTGCTTCATCACCAGCAGACGGTCCGCCAGCAGGCGTGCGACGCCCAAATCGTGGGTGACAATCACCACCGCCAGGTTCAACTCCACCACCAGGCCGCGCAGCAGATCGAGCAGGCGCGCCTGAACCGAGACGTCCAGCCCGCCGGTGGGCTCATCCATAAACACCAGCTTCGGATGGGTGACCAGGTTGCGGGCGATCTGTAAACGCTGCTGCATGCCGCCAGAGAAAGTGGTGGGCAGGTCGTCGATACGCGAGGCGGGGATTTCAACCTCCTCCAGCCAGTGCTGCGCGGTGGCGCGGATGTGACCGTAGTGGCGCGCGCCGGTGGCCATCAGTCGTTCGCCGATGTTGCCTCCCGCTGAAACCTGGCGGCGCAGCCCGTCCATTGGGTGCTGATGCACTACGCCCCACTCGGTACGCAGCAGGCGACGGCGCTCGGCCTCGCTCATGCCATACAGCGACGTGCCCTCATATAAAATCTCACCGTTCTGCGGCGTCAGGCGCGCGGAGAGGGACTTGAGAAGCGTGGTTTTGCCGGAGCCGGACTCGCCGACAATCCCCAGCACTTCGCCCGGCCACAGCTCGAACGACACGTCGCTGAAGCCTTTGCCCGGCGCGTATAGGTGAGTCAGGTTATTAACCGAAAGCAGCGGTTTCATTGGCTGTTCGCCTCGCTCTGTTGGCGGCAGAAATCGGTGTCGGAGCAGACGAACATCCGTTTGCCCGTGTCATCCAGCACCACTTCATCCAGATAGCTATGTTGGGATCCGCAGATGGCGCATGGCTCGTCCCACGCCTGCACCGTAAACGGGTGGTCATCAAAATCGAGACTCTCCACACGGGTGTAAGGCGGTACGGCATAGATGCGTTTTTCACGCCCGGCGCCAAAGAGTTGCAGGGCTGGCATCATGTCCATCTTCGGGTTATCGAATTTCGGGATTGGCGACGGGTCCATCACATAGCGCCCGTTGACCTTCACCGGGTAGGCGTAGGTGGTGGCGATATGGCCGAAGCGGGCGATGTCCTCGTAAAGCTTCACCTGCATCACGCCGTACTCTTCCAGCGCGTGCATGGTGCGGGTTTCGGTTTCCCGCGGCTCGATAAAGCGCAGCGGCTCCGGGATCGGCACCTGGAAAATCAGAATCTGATCTTCAGTCAGCGGGGTTTCCGGAATGCGGTGGCGGGTCTGGATCAGCGTCGCGTCTTCGGTTTTTTCAGTGGTCGCTACGCCGGTCACGCGCTTGAAGAAGTTGCGGATCGAAACGGCGTTGGTGGTGTCGTCTGCCCCCTGGTCGATGACCTTAAGCACGTCGGCTTCCCCGATCACGCTGGCGGTCAACTGAATACCGCCGGTGCCCCAGCCGTAGGGCATTGGCATCTCGCGGCCGCCGAACGGTACCTGGTAGCCCGGAATGGCAACCGCTTTGAGGATGGCGCGGCGGATCATGCGTTTGGTTTGCTCATCCAGATAGGCAAAGTTGTAGCCGCTTAAGTTAGCCATTGGCGCGCTCCCGTTGCAGACGTTTCAGCAGTTCCAGTTCGGCCTGGAAATCGACGTAGTGCGGCAGCTTGAGGTGCGAGACGAAACCGGCGGCCTCAACGTTGTCTGCATGGGCCAGCACGAACTCCTCATCCTGCGCCGGGCCGGCGATGTGCTCGCCGTAGTCCGGTGCCTGCAGGGCGCGGTCGACCAGCGCCATCGCCATGGCTTTGCGTTCGCTCAGGCCAAACACTAGGCCGTAGCCGCGGGTAAAGTGCGGGTCTTCATTCTCTGGCGCGACAAAGCCGTTAACCATTTCGCATTCGGTCATCAGCAGTTCGCCGACGTTCACCGCAAAACCCAGCTCTTCCGGCACGATTTCCACGTCGGTATAGCCGCTGCGAATTTCGGCCGCAAACGGGTGGTTACGCCCATAGCCGCGCTGGGTGGAGTAGGCCAGCGCCAGCAGATAGCCTTCGTCGCCGCGCATCAGCTGCTGCAGACGCGAGGAGCGCGAGCACGGGAAAACTGGCGGCGTGCGGGTGATGTCATCTGGCGCGGTACCCGAATCTTCTTCCGCTTTCGCCAGCCCCTGGTTAGCCAGCAGGCTGAAGACGTGCGGAGACGGCTCCTGTTCGGCATCCGTGGTGCTGAGCCGTGGCGCTTCGCCGTTCGCCAGCAGGGTAAAATCCAGCAGGCGATGGGTGTAATCGTAGGTGGGGCCAAGCCGCTGGCCGCCGGGGATGTCTTTATAAACGGCAGAAATACGGCGCTCCAGGCGCATCTGCGCCGTATTCACCGGCTCGCTCGCCGTGAAGCGGGGAACCGTGGTGCGCCAGGCGCGCAGCAGAAAGATGGCTTCGACGTTATCGCCGCTGGCCTGCTTCAGCGCCAGCGCCGCCAGCTCGCGATCGGCGACGCCGCCTTCGGTCATCACCCGGTCAACGGCCAGGTTCAGCTGCTGCTCAATCTGGGCGACGCTCAGTTCGGGCAGTTTTTCATCGCCCCGTCGTCTGTGTTCCTGCAAGGCATGGGCGGCGGCGATCGCCTTTTCGCCCCCTTTAACGGCAACGTACATCAGCACACCTCCACGTGGGTGGTCCGTGGGATGGCGAGCAGACGCTCGCCGCAGGTCAGGATCAGGTCTATGCCCAGCGGGAACGGGTGCGGGCGTTCGGTCAGCTCATGAATGATGCATTCCGGCAGCTGCGGCGCAACCATGCGTTCATCGGCGATGCCTGCACCGGTCAGGCGGAGCATGCGGCCGCCGCTCAGGCTGGAGACCTGCAGAATCAGCGTGGCGCTGGTTTCCGGTGCAACGGCGCTGCCTTCGCTCAGGGCGTTGAGCTGCTCGTGGCTGATGTGTTCGTCGGCCACGGCAAAGACCGCCTGTCGCGGTTGCTCAACCAGCGGGGCACTGGTGTGAAAACGCAGGTTCTGGCTGGCGATGTCATTAGATAAGGCGCCTGACAGCCACACCGGTGTGTCGTTGTCGGCAAGGGTCAGTAACACGCTGGTGGTCGCCAGATTCAGCGGCAGCCAGCCCTGTGAAAGCTGGTGCAGCGAGACAATCACCCCCGGCTCGCTCATGGCTTTCAGCAGGCGACGAAAACTTTGTTGGGCATCCTGGACGGCCAGGGTAAAAGCAGGTTGAAGCGTCATGCGTTGTCTCCGCGAACGAGCGTAAAGAAGTCGACCCGGCTGGTATTCACTTCGGCCTGACGTGCGGCAAGTCGTGCGGCGCGGTCAGCTTCCAGCGGGGCAATAAGGGTTTCCATTAACGTCTGAAAATGCGTTTGTTCCTGCAAAAGGGCGTCTATTACTGCGCAGCGCTCGGCGTGTGCTTTATCGCGTCCCAGCACGTAGCTGTAGCCCAGCGTGCCGCTGTTCAGGCGGATCGCGGCGCGGGTGAGGGGGGCGTCTCCCGCAAAAAAGCGCTGCCCGGTGCCGCCCATCCGGGCCTGGATCTGCACCAGGCCAATTTCCGGTGCGCGGATAGTGTCGTAGTCTGGCGTCAGGCTCAGGGCGTTCATGCGATCGCGCAGGGCAGCAGGCTGGCTGTGGGCCAGCACACGCATCCAGCGCTGTCGGGTGGCGGTATCGACGTGCATTCAGTGCTCCATAGTGAATTCGATCATGTCGGCACGGGTCAGGCTGACGGAGTATTCCGTCGCATTGACCTCGCCGTCACGGTGGTTGAGGGTGCGCACGCAGAGCAGCGGCGCCATATTGGGGATTTCGAGAACTTTGCTCTCTTTAGCCTGCGCGCGGCGGGCGCTGATACGCGTCTGGGTGCGCTTGAGGGCGATGCCCGTGGCGTCCTGCAGAAAGTCGTGCAGGGAACCGCTGGAAAAGTTTTGCAGCACTGGCCAGAGGGCGAGGTCCGCGAAGTAGTGGTCAATCTGGCATACCGCTACGCCGTTGACGCGGCGCAACGTGCGCAGGTGGATGACGTTATCGCCTTCCTGAATGCCCAGCGCGTCCGCCACATGGCTGGAGGCCGGGCGCAGGACCGAGAGCAGCTTTTCGCTGGTGGGATGGCTGCCCTGATCCAGCAGGTTTTGACTAAAGCGCGCCTGGGCATTGAGCGGATAGTCGAACGGGCGCATCAGCACCAGCACGCCCACGCCCTGACGGCGTTGCACCCAGCCGCGCTCGACCAGCTGGTCAATGGCGCGGCGCAGGGTGTGGCGATTCACTTCATAGCGATCCGCAAGCTGCTGCTCGGCGGGCAGGTAGTCTCCGCAGCGGTAGTGCGTGCGCAGTTCCACTTCGAGCTTTGCCGCAATTTCTTGCCAGCGGGTTGGGTAACTGGTCGGATGTCTGGATAAGTGCATAGAAAACAAAGCCTCGCTTCTCAGATGAAGTGCTTACGCAAACGTTGAGAGAGGAAATCCAGCAGGCTGACGGTGACGATGATGAGCACCATCAGGGCGCAGGTTTGCTGGAACTGGAAACCGCGAATCGCTTCCCACAGGGTGACGCCGATTCCGCCTGCACCGACCATGCCGACGACCGTGGCGGAGCGAACGTTGGATTCAAAGCGGTACAGCGAGTAGGAGATCAGCAGCGGCATCACCTGCGGCAGGACGCCGTAGAGGATCTCTTCGATTTTGTTGGCGCCGGTGGCGCGGATGCCTTCCACCGGGCCGGGCTCAATGGCTTCGACCGCTTCCGAGAGCAGCTTGGAGAGCACCCCGGTGGTGTGGATGAACAGCGCCATGACGCCCGCGAACGGACCCAGACCCACGGCCACCACGAACAGCATCGCAAAGACCATTTCGTTAATCGCGCGGCAGGCGTCCATCAGGCGACGCATCGGCTGGTATACCCACCACGGCACGATGTTTTCCGCGCTCATCAGGCCAAACGGAATGGAGAGAATGACTGCAAGAGCGGTGCCCCAGACGGCAATTTGCAGGGTAATGGCCATTTCGCTGAGATAGTCCTGCCACTGGCTGAAGTCCGGCGGGAAGAAGTCGGCGGCAAAGGTTGCCATGTTGCCGGAATCTTTGAAGAGCAGCAGGGGATCCATTTCTGCGCCCTTCCAGGAGATAACCAGCACCGCCAGCAGGATGGCCCAGCTTATGAGCGAGAACCAGCTGCGCTTTGGCGGTGGGAGGGTAATGGTTTGCATGTTGGCTCCTTGGGTTTTAATTCCCTCTCCCTTGAGGGAGAGGGTTAGGGTGAGGGGGAAATGTGCGCGCTGATGCCCTCACCCCGGCCCTCTCCCACGGGGAGAGGGGGAAAAGAAACTACTGCACCGCTTTATTTACGCTGGTCATGGCGCCGAGTGCCGCGGTCAGGCGGTCGAGGTCTTCCAGCTGGGCCTGAATGTCAGAGACTTTGCTGGTCTTCTCTTCTTCCTTGAGCCCTTTGTTGTCCTTCACGGCCTGCATCTGTTTAAACAGCGCCAGCTGGCGAATCGGGACCAGCTGAAGGTCGCTGGAGGCGCGGAACGGTGCCCAGCCCAGTTTCTCAAGAACCGCTTTCTCTTCCGGCGTTTTGCCGTAGTTCATAAAGAAGTCGTACACCTTGTCCTTGGTGCTTTCGGAGAGGTTTTTACGCCAGACGATCGGGTCGCCCGGGATCAGCGGCGATTTCCAGATCACCTTCAGTTCTTTCAGCTTGTCCGGCGCGGAGGTTTTCAGCTTGTCGAGGTTTTCGGTGTTGTTGGTGGCAACATCCACCTGCTTGTTCGCCACGGCCAGGGCGTTGGTTTCATGGCTGGCGTTGACGGTGCGTTTGAAGTCGCTGGCGGAGGCGTTGTTTTTCGCGAAGACGTAGTAGCCAGGGACGAGGAAGCCGGAGGTGGAGTTCGGGTCGCCGTTACCAAAGGTCAGCTCTTTGCGTTTGGCGAGCATGTCGTTGAGGTTGTTGATCGGGCTGTCTTTGTTCACGATCAGCACGCTCCAGTAGCCCGGGGAGCCATCTGCCGCAACGGTCTGGGCAAAGACCTGGCCGTTGGCGCGGTCCACCGCTTCCATTGCGGAGAGGTTGCCGTACCAGGCGATGTCGACTTTATTAAAGCGCATTCCCTGGATAATGCCCGCGTAGTCCGGGGCGAAGAAGGCATTCACTTTGATCCCCAGTTTGGTTTCCATATCTTTCAGGAACGGTTCCCACTGAGGCTTCAGGTTCTGCTGTGATTCCGTCGAAATAATGCCGAAGTTCAGCGCTTTTTCCTGCTCTTGTGCATACGCCGGGCTTAACAGGGTGCTGATGCTGAACATGCTGGTAAAGGCCAGCGCGGCAACGGCTTTGTAGTTCATTTCCATTCCTCGTTATGGGGAGTTATGCAGCCTGCGCGCGCTCTTCGACGCGGTTTACGCTGCGGTAGAGATGATCAAAACGGTCGTTATCAAACTGATGGCTTGCGCCGTCAAAGAACACATGGCCCTGACGCAGGGCGACAATGCGCTCGCAGTAGCGCAGGGCGTAATCCACCTGATGCAGCGTTACCACCACGGTAATGCCGTCGTTCTGGTTAATGTCGCGCAGGGTTTCCATCACGATGCGGGCGGATTCCGGGTCCAGCGAGGCGATAGGTTCATCGGCCAGAATGATTTTTGCTTTCTGCATCAGGGCGCGGGCGATGGCGACGCGCTGCTGTTGTCCACCGGACAGGGTGGAGACACGCTGGTGGGCGAGGTGTGCCATACCGACGCGAGTCAACGCCTGAAGAGCTTCCTGCTTCTGGGAAGGTGAGAACCAGCGCAGGCAGGTGCGCCAGAACGGTGTGCTGCCGAGTGCGCCAATCAGCACGTTCTCCAGTACCGTCAGGCGATTGACCAGGTTGAACTGCTGGAAGATGTAGCCCGTCTGGGCACGGCTCTTGCGGATATCACTTGCCAGACGCCCGGCGCGCTGCACTGTGTTGCCCAGCAATTCGACGTGACTTTCCGGCGTTTTATCGCAGGTGATAAGACCGCTTAAATGGCGCAGAAGGGTGGATTTACCTGAGCCAGAAGGGCCGAGAAGCGCCACCATGTCGCCCTGCTGGACGGTCAGATCAACGGCATGCAGCGCCTTGTTGTGATTGAAGGTCTTGCTCAGTTTCTCGACGCGGATGACAGTTTGCATGTGCGGGGCCTCACGATAAATGTGGCCTCATGCTGGCGCATCAATGTGACATTTGGGTTAAGTCTCGGTTGCGGGAATTTGAAGAGTTGAGGGGAGTTTGATGACAGGCGGAGGCGGACCGCCCACCGCCAGAAAATTAGTGCTGCTGCTTAACGACGTTAATCATCCACGGTACGCCGTATTTATCGGTGACTTTACCGAAACCGTGCGCCCAGAAGGTCTCCTGCCACGCCATGTCGATATTGCCGCCAGCGGCGAGGTTGTCGAACCAGCGCTTGCCTTCTGACACATCCTGCGTGTCGAGCACCAGCGTGAACCCGGCGTACTGCGCGTTGCTGCCCGGCGGCTGCCCGTCGCTCATCATGATGTCGCTGCCCGCAATGCGGACGTTAGAGTGGGCGATAGCGGAATCAGGAAACTGCATGCCGGACGGACAGCCTTCTTCACTGCTGTCGCTTTTGGGCATTTCACCGAAAGTGATTTTATAGAGGAGTTCAGCGCCGACGGCCTGCTGATAAAAGGCGGTTGCCTCTGCACAGTTGCCGGCGAAGGAGATGTAGGGACTTAACGGCATATTCTTTACCTCACGTAAGAAAAGCCCATTAAGTGTAGTTCTTTTTTTGTAGGCCGGATAAGCGTAGCACATCCGGAAAAGCGCCCGGCGGCGCTTCGGTTATCGAGCCTACAGGAGAAAAATCAGTTCTTTTTCACGAACTCAGATTTCAGTTTCATCGGACCGAAGCCGTCAATTTTGCAGTCGATATTATGATCGCCTTCAACCAGACGGATGTTCTTCACTTTGGTACCGATCTTCAGCATGGAAGAGCTGCCTTTGACTTTCAGATCTTTAACTACGGTGACGCTGTCGCCATCCGCCAGCAGGTTACCGTTCGCATCTTTTACGATCAGGGCATCTGCATCCTGTGCCGGTTCGGCATCATTCCATTCATGCGCACATTCCGGGCAGATGAACATGCCATTATCTTCATAGGTGTATTCAGAATTGCATTTCGGGCAGTGTGGGAGAGACATATCGGTATCCTCAAAAAAGTGTTAACACGCTGGAAAATGCCAGCTAAATGACGGCAGTGTGCCGAAAAAGGCGGCAAGTATAGCGCAAATCCACACGTTTGTCGGTGATATTCTGAATTTAAAAAAAAGCAAAAAATGTGTCGGGAGTGACACTTCCTGTCAGTCAGTTAAGCGATGCTAACGTCATTAACACGGTGGAAAGAGAAGTCGCTAAATATATCGAATATTTTATTGTGGCAAATTGCTACGCACCTTCATTTCGGATAAGGTGAAGCAACACATTGTTATTTATCTTTGGTCTTTGCTGCCATGCATTTCGTATGGTTGTGGCATAACCCGTTCTTTTTAGGTGGATAAATAATGATGATATATCCTGAAGTTTCTTAAAAAGGGCTACGCTTTTTATCTTTTGGCTGTCAGGCCTTGAGGAGAGCTTTACACGCCATGCAAGGATAGCCATTTATTTCTGATTATCTTCAATCAGTTATATTCCGGTGAACATGTTTTCCACACGTGATCATATAAGCCTGAACATCATAATTAATACCAGTGGCTTAATAAAAGTAATAAATTTGCGTTAAGGAAAGGCTTTTATCATGCACACACAGACCATTTTTGAATTAAGCCAGGAAGCTGAGCGTTTGTTACAGCTTGCCCTGCAAAATCTTGATACCTTGAAGTCAATGCCGACAGCGATGCTGGAGAACACGACGGCCGCTATTACGGGTGAAAAGAACAACGTTCTGCCTTTGCATTTTAGTGCGCGGGGTGTCGAAGCGCAGCAGGCAATGCTGAATAATGAATTACGCAAAATAACACGTCTGGAAATGGTTCTGGCTATCGTTGGTACCATGAAAGCGGGGAAATCGACCACCATTAATGCCATTGTGGGGACCGAAGTGTTGCCTAATCGCAACCGCCCAATGACGGCGCTTCCTACCCTGATTCGTCATACGCCAGGCCAGAAAGAGCCGGTACTCCATTTCTCACATGTCTCGCCTATTGATGATTTGATCCAGCTGCTGCAGAAACAACTATGCGATTACGATCGTGGGAAGCTGGCCCAGCATCTGGAAATTGATAAAGACATGAATACGCTGCTGGAACGCATTGAAAAAGGTGAAGCCTTTGAAAAGCATCATCTTGGAGCGCAGCCAATATTTCATTGCCTGAAAAGCCTCAATGACCTGGTCAGACTCTCTCAGGCGCTGGGCGTGGCGTTTCCGTTTTCAGAATACGCGGCCATTGAACACATTCCGGTCATTGAAGTGGAGTTCGTGCATCTTGCGGGTCTGGATGCCCACCTCGGGCAACTGACGCTGCTCGATACCCCTGGGCCTAATGAGGCCGGACAGCCGCATCTGCAAAAAATGCTGAGTGAGCAGTTAGCCCGCGCATCGGCGGTGCTGGCGGTAATGGATTATACCCAGCTTAAATCTATATCTGATGAAGAGGTCCGTCAGGCTATTTCGGTGGCGGGGAAATCCGTGCCTCTGTATGCCCTGGTGAATAAATTCGACCAGAAAGATCGCAATAGCGATGATGAAGAGCAGGTCCGGGCGATGATCTCCGGCACCTTAATGAAAGGCAATATTTCGCCTGGCCAGATCTACCCTGTCTCCTCCATGTGGGCGTATCTGGCGAACCGCGCTCGCTACGAGATGAATACCCACGGACAACTGCCGGATCATCAGGAGCAACCCTGGGTGCAGGATTTTGCCGAAGCCGCCCTCGGTCGCCGCTGGCGTACGGCGGACCTGGATGATATTGGCCATATCCGTCACGCCGCCGATTTGCTCTGGGAAGATTCGCTGTTTGAACAACCGATACGCAAACTGATTTACGCCGCCTATGCTAATGCCTCGTTATTTGCGTTGCGCTCGGCGTCCCATAAGCTGCTCAACTACGCACAAAATGCCCGGGAATATCTCGACTTCCGCTATCAGGGGCTGACGGTCGCCTTTGACGCGCTGGAACTGAATATTACGCGTCTTGAAGAGGACATGGCGATGATGCAGACGCGCCAGCGGGTGGTGAGCGATGAGGTGAAACATGAAGTTGAGCAGGCGCTGAATGCCACTGCGGACTTTATGGGGGCCCAAAAAACAGCGCTTCACCAGGCGATTGGTCACGTGTTTAGCGCTCGCAATATCCTTGATTTAGCCGGTAACGATCGGTTGAATCCTCGCGGTGACGAACCGCAAGAACTACAGCAGCTGGTACTGGATGACGAGGGGCAGGCACAGATTGCCCTGAGTAAAATCCGCTCCTCCTGCGAGCTTATCATGCTGGATGCGCAGACAAAGATCTGCCGGGAGCTGGCGTTACGCTTCGATCAGCTGGAGTCTACGCTGGCGCGTTCCCTGAATGACGCCATGCGTCCCATCGAAACGCGTATTAAAGAGCATCTGAGCCATGCCGGCTTTCGGGCGCGGATTAGCTTCCCGGCTTTTCAGGCTAACCAGCTTAACGTCAATACGCAGGCGCTGTTTAACGATGCCATCGCGCAGGACAACCGCCCTGCAGGACAGCCATCGGGCGCGGGCAGCATGCGTGAGACCGTCTCTCGCTGGCTGAATAATCCGGGCTGGGGCTGGGATGAATATGTGGCGACCCGCACGCGCTATGTTATCGACATTGCGCAGCTACATGACAAATTTAAGCAACATATTGATCAGTTTTGTGAACATATACGTAAAGCTTTGTCCGCCCAGGTCGATGTCTCTGTTACGGCAGGAATGGCGACGTTCTTTGCAGAATTTTCGTTATACCTGACCGGGTTACAGGAAAGCTTGCGTGATAGCCTCGCAGTGCGTCAACAAAATGAGCATTCGACCCGAGCGCTCAGCCAGCTGTTGAAGCAAAGTATCACTACTGCGACGTGGATACAGGAAGATACCCGACTGTTACGCGATGATATTCAAACTCTATTCGCGGCAGAGCAACCATGACAACACAGCTACTGGACGGTCCCGGGCGGACGCTGGAGTGTATTCATCCTAAATTTATGGTCGATCTTGTGCAGGGCGTGGACGTTGCACGTCATCCTCATCTGGGGCCGCAGCAGCTGCAGTTTCGTGAGCGCTTGACTCAGGAGATCATGACGCACACCCGGTTACGACCCTGGGCGATGGCCGGAATGCTGAATGAGAATGCTGCCCTGCGCCTCGGTCTGGCTGAAAAACTCGCCGGGATGCTTGACCCTGGCCATCTTGCGCTGACGCTGATGGCGGATAAATTGAATACACTTCGTCAGCAGGCTCACTTAAGGGCTCAGCCCTCTCCGGGCCTGCTTGAACAGTACGCTGAGCTCTCATCGCATTTTACCCAACGTGCCGTTTATAAAGAAAAGGCGCTAACTCAGCGTGGACTGACCGTCCAGGCGGGTGAGCACAGCGAGCAAATTTTCACTCGCTGGCGAGCCGGTCATTATGATGGCTGGTCGCTGGCCGGGCGTTGTTTCATTGTCCTGGAAGAGTTGCGCTGGGGGGCCTTCGGCGATGCTTGCCGTCTGGCGAAGGACGATGTATCGGCCATGCTCAAGGATAATTTACGCAGTATGGCTGCCAATTATCTTGCTCAGGGTATCAATGCGTCTCCTGCAACGCGCCATTTCTATCATCAGTGGCTGACCACACCCGCTTCGGCGGGTTTAATCGATCATAAAGACATGCTGGGCTGGCTGGGTGACTGGTGTCAGGCGGATAAACACCCGGTGAGCTGGTCAGTTACGCAAAACTGGCAGACCGTTGCGCTGGGTATGCCGAGGCTGTGTTCGGCAAAACGTCTGGTGGAGGCGATGGTGGAGGAGATTTTTGGTTGAACCCCTCACCCCTCACTCTGGCCCTCTCCCCAGAGGGGAGAGGGGATGGTTTGGTGCGGTTTGTTAATGTTGAAGCTCTGCTGCCTTCCTTTCTACATCTTTCTCTTGCACGTTTCCGTAGCGTTTCGCGTACAGTGCCGTGATGATCGGCACCAGAATCGCGGTAACAATCACGCTGGCAGCCACCAGTGCCGTTGCAGAAGCGGCTACCGGTTCGAAGGCCGGGTTAATCTGAGCAATAATCACCGGGTTTGCGACCGCAGCACCTGCGGCTGAAGAGGCGGCGACACCCGCCGTGCCGTTTCCGCCGCCAATCACGCGGTCGGCAATAATCAACGGAATACCGGTGATGATGATGACCGCAACCCCCAGCACAATACCCAGCAGGCCCGTATCAAGGATCACGTTCAGGTTGATGGTGTTGCCCAGCGCAAAACCAAAGAACGGGATGAGTACGGGTGTGGCTTTGCTGAAGAAATCGCGCAGATCGTGATCCAGATTCCCGAGGGCGAAACCGATCAGGAAGGGCAGGATCGCGCCAACAAAGTGGTGAGGCTCAAAAGAGGCCAGGCCAGCAGAACCCAGGATCAGCATCGTCATGAGCGGGCCGGACTCCAGAGACATCAGAACAAATGCCCCGGATTCTTCTTTCGTTCCGTACTGGTTCATCAGGCTGGCATACAACCCGCCGTTAGTCATATCCATCGCCGAGACAATTGCCAGGACCGATAAACCCGCGAAGAAACCGGTCTGAATTCCATTCTCCGGAATGAACATCGCGCATATCATGGCGACAACCCAGGCCACCGCTATTTTGGTTATGACCAGCGTGCCGGATTTGCGTAATACGGTGCCTGTTGCACGTAAATTAATGGATGCACCGATACAAAAGAACCAGACTGCCAGGATGGGGACGGTGCCTGTAATCATCCCTTTTGTGAAACCGCCAAAATAAGCCCCGGTTTCAGGCGCTAAGGTATTCAGAATAGCACCGAGTACCAGGGGGACCAGCATCATACCACCAGGAATACGTTCTATTGTGGCTTTAATCTTCATATACAACCCTCACAATGTTACCCCTCATAGCGAGCGGCGGGCGCGAATAAAAAATCAATAAATTCAAGATGATGAAGGGTTTTCTTGATGCTTGTATTGGATAACCCCGCAACAAAATTCAGTAAGCGCTCTGGTTTTCTCTTGTCAGAAAACACTCATCGCTATGTTTCGGGAATTATCATGCGATCACTGGAATAATGATTCAATGAAAATAAAACAGTGTTTTAGTTATCTGCGTCACATATTGATTGTAAACTTTACGCCGCGTTCTGGCTGGATGGGGTTTATGTAAATCTCTTGTAAAAAAGCGGCTTTTTATGTCGTGAAAAAAAGAAAAGGGGACAACATGAAAATGTTTCCCTGGGATGGGTTGAGAAAGTGCTTATTTGCGGAAATTGACAAAGACTGTCTTCACTTTACGCAGCATAAATATATCTGTGAAGTTGATCACAAATATAAACGCTGGTAGGGTAAAAAGGTCATTAACTGCCCTGGCAGGCGTCAACAGGTTCGGTTGTATCGACGATAAACGTCAATGTAAGTAAACCTGCTACGCTTGAATAAGGCGATTCGCATGGAGCGGATCCCAAGGTTCACAGCACCCACACTGGATTGTGAAACAGACAGGGCCGAGTCAACGAGGATAGCTATGCTGAGAAGGAAAAAGATTAAACCCATCACGCTTCGCGACGTCACTATTATTGACGACGCAAAATTGCGTAAGGCCATCACCGCAGCCTCGCTCGGTAATGCGATGGAATGGTTCGATTTTGGTGTCTATGGCTTTGTGGCCTACGCGTTAGGTAAAGTGTTTTTCCCAGGGGCTGACCCCAGCCTGCAGATGATTGCCGCACTGGGGACGTTCTCTGTTCCTTTCCTTATTCGCCCGCTGGGTGGTCTGTTCTTCGGTATGCTTGGTGATAAATACGGTCGCCAGAAGATCCTTGCTATCACCATTGTCATCATGTCGATCAGTACCTTCTGTATCGGCCTGATTCCGTCCTATGCCACGATCGGCATCTGGGCACCGATTCTGCTGCTGCTCTGTAAGATGGCGCAGGGTTTCTCCGTCGGTGGGGAATATACCGGAGCCTCGATCTTCGTCGCGGAGTATTCCCCGGACCGTAAGCGCGGTTTTATGGGGAGCTGGCTGGACTTCGGCTCGATTGCCGGGTTCGTGATGGGGGCGGGTGTCGTGGTGCTGATTTCAACCGTCGTCGGTGAAGAGAACTTCCTCGACTGGGGCTGGCGTATCCCGTTCTTCCTCGCGCTGCCGCTGGGGATCATCGGTCTGTATCTGCGTCATGCGCTGGAAGAGACACCGGCGTTCCAGCAGCACGTTGAGAAACTGGAGCAGGGTGACCGCGAAGGGCTGCAGGATGGTCCGAAGGTGTCGTTCAAAGAGATTGCCACTAAGCACTGGCGCAGCCTGCTGACCTGTATTGGTCTGGTGATTTCGACCAACGTGACCTACTACATGCTGCTGACCTACATGCCGAGTTATCTGTCGCATAACCTGCATTACTCGGAAGATCACGGTGTGCTGATTATTATCGCCATCATGGTGGGTATGCTGTTCGTGCAGCCGATTATGGGTCTGCTGAGTGACCGCTTTGGCCGTCGACCGTTCATTATTCTGGGAAGCGTGGCGCTGTTTGCCCTGGCAATCCCGGCCTTTATTCTGATCAACAGTAACGTGCTGGGGCTGATTTTTGCGGGTCTGCTGATGCTGGCGGTGATCCTGAACTGCTTCATCGGGGTGATGGCCTCAACGTTGCCTGCGATGTTCCCGACGCATATTCGTTACAGTGCGCTGGCGGCAGCCTTTAACATCTCGGTACTGATTGCCGGTCTGACCCCGACGCTTGCCGCCTCGCTGGTGGAAAGCACGCAGAATCTGATGATGCCTGCTTATTACCTGATGGTGATCGCGGTGATTGGCTTGATTACCGGTATTACGATGAAGGAGACGGCGAACCGTCCACTGAAAGGGGCGACGCCTGCGGCATCGGATATTCAGGAAGCGAAAGAGATCCTGCGTGAGCACTACGATAACGTAGAGCAGAAGATTGAAGACATTGACGCAGAGATTGAAGAACTGCAGAAAAAACGCTCCCGACTGGTGGATCAGCATCCACGCATCAACGAGTAATAAAGAAACCCGCCAACGGCGGGTTTTCTTTTATTAGCATCCGGCAGCGATGTAGTCGCCATTGGCGCTGATGGGGATGACCGTCAGGAAGAGAACGGTCGCGAACAGGATCAGAACTATCCCGCCGGCTATTTTGACGGCTGGCACCAGCCATCTTAACGTGCTATTTCCCCCGAAGCAGGCCACCGTGCGTTCACGGGCATAACGTACCGCCAGCGAGAGCCCCATAATCGAGAGTGCCGTTCCCAGGGACATTGTCATGACGGCAGCCATCCCCCAGGTGACAATGCCCAGCGCATTTGAAAACATCAGAATCATGATTGCCCCACTGCACGGGCGTGCGCCAATCGCCAGAATCACCCCCAGGCGAGTTTTCCAGTCTCCCTGCGTCAGGTCGGCACCCACGCCGTGATGGCCGCAGCCACAGTGTTCATTGTGCTGATGGAGGGGACTGATGGCTGAGATCGTCATTCTGCGCGGACGCAGGCTCTTTAATGCCTGATAAATGACGAACGCGCCGAATACACCAATCAGCACTGCGCTTATCTTCTCTACATACCAGCGGCTGGTACTGATATCCCCTGAGGCGAGGTTAAACCCCACCGCCAGAATAAAGACAAACAGAATGGCGCTCACGCCCTGCATCAGGCTGCCAAGGAAAGGAACGATCCGGGCAGCCCGCTCGCTTTCCTTATTAGTGGTCAGATAGGTCGTCACAATGAATTTCCCGTGCCCCGGCCCGATGGCGTGCAGCACGCCATAAAGGAAGGCGCCTGTTAAGAGCCATAGTCCGCCGCTGTACTGGTGGTTATTCAGCTGCAGCAGATACATCACCAGATAACGGTGCAGGGTAATTTGAGTGGCAAGACACCACTGGATAAAGGCGCTCCAGTGCGTATGCAGGGTAAAACTGGCAAACAGAATAGCCAGCAGTATCACCCCTGCGGTAGGGAGACGCCAGTCGCGGGTGAGGCGTTGTGTGTTCATGAGGGAGTGCTCTGCCAGGAAGAATATTTGCCGCTAGTATAGTTGATCTTCCTTTTCAGTTCGCAGGATCGCATCGGGATCCTGATGATGTTGTGGATAAGTCTGTGTGTAAAAGGGTATAAGGCGGGGTTTTGCTGTGGAATGCAGCAGTCAGTCATTTTTCTGTCATTTAGCGGTTGCGGCCTGCGGAGAACTCCCTATAATGCGCCTCCATCGACACGGCAGATGTGAATCACTTCACAGACAACCCGGTCGGTTGAAGAGAAAAAATCCTGAAATAACGGGTTGACTCTGAAAGAGGAAAGCGTAATATACGCCACCTCGCAACGGTGAGCGAAAGCCGCGTTGTACTGCTCTTTAACAATTTATCAGACAATCTGTGTGGGCACTCAAAGTGACATGGATTCTTAACGTCCTCGGACGAAAAATGAATACCAAGTCTCTGAGTGAACATACGTAATTCATTACGAAGTTTAATTCACGAGCATCAAACTTAAATTGAAGAGTTTGATCATGGCTCAGATTGAACGCTGGCGGCAGGCCTAACACATGCAAGTCGAACGGTAGCACAGAGAGCTTGCTCTCGGGTGACGAGTGGCGGACGGGTGAGTAATGTCTGGGAAACTGCCTGATGGAGGGGGATAACTACTGGAAACGGTAGCTAATACCGCATAACGTCGCAAGACCAAAGAGGGGGACCTTCGGGCCTCTTGCCATCAGATGTGCCCAGATGGGATTAGCTAGTAGGTGGGGTAACGGCTCACCTAGGCGACGATCCCTAGCTGGTCTGAGAGGATGACCAGCCACACTGGAACTGAGACACGGTCCAGACTCCTACGGGAGGCAGCAGTGGGGAATATTGCACAATGGGCGCAAGCCTGATGCAGCCATGCCGCGTGTATGAAGAAGGCCTTCGGGTTGTAAAGTACTTTCAGCGGGGAGGAAGGTGTTGTGGTTAATAACCGCAGCAATTGACGTTACCCGCAGAAGAAGCACCGGCTAACTCCGTGCCAGCAGCCGCGGTAATACGGAGGGTGCAAGCGTTAATCGGAATTACTGGGCGTAAAGCGCACGCAGGCGGTCTGTCAAGTCGGATGTGAAATCCCCGGGCTCAACCTGGGAACTGCATTCGAAACTGGCAGGCTAGAGTCTTGTAGAGGGGGGTAGAATTCCAGGTGTAGCGGTGAAATGCGTAGAGATCTGGAGGAATACCGGTGGCGAAGGCGGCCCCCTGGACAAAGACTGACGCTCAGGTGCGAAAGCGTGGGGAGCAAACAGGATTAGATACCCTGGTAGTCCACGCCGTAAACGATGTCGACTTGGAGGTTGTGCCCTTGAGGCGTGGCTTCCGGAGCTAACGCGTTAAGTCGACCGCCTGGGGAGTACGGCCGCAAGGTTAAAACTCAAATGAATTGACGGGGGCCCGCACAAGCGGTGGAGCATGTGGTTTAATTCGATGCAACGCGAAGAACCTTACCTACTCTTGACATCCAGAGAACTTAGCAGAGATGCTTTGGTGCCTTCGGGAACTCTGAGACAGGTGCTGCATGGCTGTCGTCAGCTCGTGTTGTGAAATGTTGGGTTAAGTCCCGCAACGAGCGCAACCCTTATCCTTTGTTGCCAGCGGTCCGGCCGGGAACTCAAAGGAGACTGCCAGTGATAAACTGGAGGAAGGTGGGGATGACGTCAAGTCATCATGGCCCTTACGAGTAGGGCTACACACGTGCTACAATGGCGCATACAAAGAGAAGCGACCTCGCGAGAGCAAGCGGACCTCATAAAGTGCGTCGTAGTCCGGATTGGAGTCTGCAACTCGACTCCATGAAGTCGGAATCGCTAGTAATCGTAGATCAGAATGCTACGGTGAATACGTTCCCGGGCCTTGTACACACCGCCCGTCACACCATGGGAGTGGGTTGCAAAAGAAGTAGGTAGCTTAACCTTCGGGAGGGCGCTTACCACTTTGTGATTCATGACTGGGGTGAAGTCGTAACAAGGTAACCGTAGGGGAACCTGCGGTTGGATCACCTCCTTACCTTAAAGAACCTGCCTTTGCAGTGCTCACACAGATTGTCTGATGAATGATGAACTTCTGAATGTACTTTTGAGTGCATTAAGAAGTTTTGCTCTTTAAAAATCTGGATCAAGCTGAAAATTGAAACGACACACATGTTATGTGTGTTCGAGTCTCTCAAATTTTCGCAAGCCGATGATGAATCGAAAGAAACATCTTCGGGTTGTGAGGTTAAGCGACTAAGCGTACACGGTGGATGCCCTGGCAGTCAGAGGCGATGAAGGACGTGCTAATCTGCGAAAAGCGCCGGCGAGGTGATATGAACCTTTGACCCGGCGATGTCCGAATGGGGAAACCCAGTGTGATTCGTCACACTATCGTTAACTGAATACATAGGTTAACGAGGCGAACCGGGGGAACTGAAACATCTAAGTACCCCGAGGAAAAGAAATCAACCGAGATTCCCCCAGTAGCGGCGAGCGAACGGGGAGCAGCCCGGAGTCTGAATCAGCTTGTGTGTTAGTGGAACGGTCTGGAAAGTCCGACGGTACAGGGTGATAGTCCCGTACACGAAAATGCACAGGTTGTGAACTCGAAGAGTAGGGCGGGACACGTGGTATCCTGTCTGAATATGGGGGGACCATCCTCCAAGGCTAAATACTCCTGACTGACCGATAGTGAACCAGTACCGTGAGGGAAAGGCGAAAAGAACCCCGGCGAGGGGAGTGAAAAAGAACCTGAAACCGTGTACGTACAAGCAGTGGGAGCCTACTTGTTAGGTGACTGCGTACCTTTTGTATAATGGGTCAGCGACTTATATTCTGTAGCAAGGTTAACCGAATAGGGGAGCCGAAGGGAAACCGAGTCTTAACTGGGCGTTAAGTTGCAGGGTATAGACCCGAAACCCGGTGATCTAGCCATGGGCAGGTTGAAGGTTGGGTAACACTAACTGGAGGACCGAACCGACTAATGTTGAAAAATTAGCGGATGACCTGTGGCTGGGGGTGAAAGGCCAATCAAACCGGGAGATAGCTGGTTCTCCCCGAAAGCTATTTAGGTAGCGCCTCGTGAACTCATCTTCGGGGGTAGAGCACTGTTTCGGCTAGGGGGCCATCCCGGCTTACCAACCCGATGCAAACTACGAATACCGAAGAATGTTATCACGGGAGACACACGGCGGGTGCTAACGTCCGTCGTGAAGAGGGAAACAACCCAGACCGCCAGCTAAGGTCCCAAAGTCATGGTTAAGTGGGAAACGATGTGGGAAGGCACAGACAGCCAGGATGTTGGCTTAGAAGCAGCCATCATTTAAAGAAAGCGTAATAGCTCACTGGTCGAGTCGGCCTGCGCGGAAGATGTAACGGGGCTAAACCATGCACCGAAGCTGCGGCAGCGACACTATGTGTTGTTGGGTAGGGGAGCGTTCTGTAAGCCGTTGAAGGTGGCCTGTGAGGGTTGCTGGAGGTATCAGAAGTGCGAATGCTGACATAAGTAACGATAAAGCGGGTGAAAAGCCCGCTCGCCGGAAGACCAAGGGTTCCTGTCCAACGTTAATCGGGGCAGGGTGAGTCGACCCCTAAGGCGAGGCCGAAAGGCGTAGTCGATGGGAAACAGGTTAATATTCCTGTACTTGGTGTTACTGCGAAGGGGGGACGGAGAAGGCTATGTTAGCCGGGCGACGGTTGTCCCGGTTTAAGCATGTAGGCGGAGGTTCCAGGTAAATCCGGTACCTTATTAACGCTGAGGTGTGATGACGAGGCACTACGGTGCTGAAGTAACAAATGCCCTGCTTCCAGGAAAAGCCTCTAAGCATCAGGTAACACGAAATCGTACCCCAAACCGACACAGGTGGTCAGGTAGAGAATACCAAGGCGCTTGAGAGAACTCGGGTGAAGGAACTAGGCAAAATGGTGCCGTAACTTCGGGAGAAGGCACGCTGATATGTAGGTGAAGCCCCTGCGGGTGGAGCTGAAATCAGTCGAAGATACCAGCTGGCTGCAACTGTTTATTAAAAACACAGCACTGTGCAAACACGAAAGTGGACGTATACGGTGTGACGCCTGCCCGGTGCCGGAAGGTTAATTGATGGGGTTAGCGGCAACGCGAAGCTCTTGATCGAAGCCCCGGTAAACGGCGGCCGTAACTATAACGGTCCTAAGGTAGCGAAATTCCTTGTCGGGTAAGTTCCGACCTGCACGAATGGCGTAATGATGGCCAGGCTGTCTCCACCCGAGACTCAGTGAAATTGAACTCGCTGTGAAGATGCAGTGTACCCGCGGCAAGACGGAAAGACCCCGTGAACCTTTACTATAGCTTGACACTGAACACTGGTCCTTGATGTGTAGGATAGGTGGGAGGCTTTGAAGCGTGGACGCCAGTCTGCGTGGAGCCGACCTTGAAATACCACCCTTTAATGGCTGGTGTTCTAACGTAGACCCGTGATCCGGGTTGCGGACAGTGTCTGGTGGGTAGTTTGACTGGGGCGGTCTCCTCCCAAAGAGTAACGGAGGAGCACGAAGGTTAGCTAATCCTGGTCGGACATCAGGAGGTTAGTGCAATGGCATAAGCTAGCTTGACTGCGAGAGTGACGGCTCGAGCAGGTGCGAAAGCAGGTCATAGTGATCCGGTGGTTCTGAATGGAAGGGCCATCGCTCAACGGATAAAAGGTACTCCGGGGATAACAGGCTGATACCGCCCAAGAGTTCATATCGACGGCGGTGTTTGGCACCTCGATGTCGGCTCATCACATCCTGGGGCTGAAGTAGGTCCCAAGGGTATGGCTGTTCGCCATTTAAAGTGGTACGCGAGCTGGGTTTAGAACGTCGTGAGACAGTTCGGTCCCTATCTGCCGTGGGCGCTGGAGAATTGAGGGGGCTGCTCCTAGTACGAGAGGACCGGAGTGGACGCATCACTGGTGTTCGGGTTGTCATGCCAATGGCACTGCCCGGTAGCTAAATGCGGAAGAGATAAGTGCTGAAAGCATCTAAGCACGAAACTTGCCCCGAGATGAGTTCTCCCTGAGACTTTAAGTCTCCTGAAGGAACGTTGAAGACGACGACGTTGATAGGTCGGGTGTGTAAGCGCAGCGATGCGTTGAGCTAACCGATACTAATGAACCGTGAGGCTTAACCTTACAACGCCGAAGCTGTTTTGGCGTGAGAGAGACGATTTTCAGCCTGATACAGATAACAGAATTTGCCTGGCGGCTTTAGCGCGGTGGTCCCACCTGACCCCATGCCGAACTCAGAAGTGAAACGCCGTAGCGCCGATGGTAGTGTGGGGTCTCCCCATGTGAGAGTAGGGAACTGCCAGGCATCAATCAAGAGGAACCCCGTACCGTAAGGTGCGGGGTTTTTTGCTTTGGACTTTATTCCTCTCCTTGAAACTTTCCCGTAGGCCGATAAGGCAAAGCCGCCATCCGGCAAAGCAGATTGCACGATCTCACCGGCAAGAGAAGCAAGAATATAAAAGAAGGGATTTATAAACGCAGAAAAGCAAAAACCCAGCCTATGGCTGGGTTCTTTAAATAGTGGTGCCCGGACTCGGAATCGAACCAAGGACACGGGGATTTTCAATCCCCTGCTCTACCGACTGAGCTATCCGGGCAACGGAGCGCATTAAACCGCAATCACGCCTTATCGTCAACATTATTTCGGGGAAAGCTGTTCAATTGCTTAACTTTACGGCAATCTGGCGATTTACGCGCCGAAAAGACCAAATTTCGCTGATTCGCTTACGTCAACGCCCCGCCCATACGACACTGAGCAAAGCGAAGAATATCTTCCGCCAGGCGGTGCGCCGTATCCACATCGGCCTGGCTACGATTCACCAGCATGCGGCTCAGACAACCCTCCAGTACCAGCTCCATCTGCTTAGCGACCATTGCCGGGTCATCCACTTCAAGCGTTGTCAGTAGCTCGTGAGTGAAGTCATGCGCCGCACGCTTTTGCTGATCCGCCAGCTGATGTATTGGATGCCCGGGATCGGGATAAAATGTACAGGCGGCAATAAACAGGCAGCCCGGATAACGATTGTTACTGACACATTCAGTCAGGGCGGTGTAGCGAGCCAACAGCTTTTGCTCAGCCGTCAGTTCTTCATTAAGCATCAGCTGTCTGCGCCAGATATCCACCTGCTGGCTAAGGTAGCGCAGCGCATCATAAAGCAGGGCCTCTTTATCCGGCCAGAAACGCGTTAACTCATCCAGAGGGTAATCGATACGGTCGGCTACCATCTCAAGCGTGGTGCTGGCGATCCCTTGAATCTCAAGTAATTGCAGGGCTTGTCCCAGTACGTCTTCACGTTGCACGGTTATCTCCTCCGCTATTCCCAACGGTATGTCCCGTCTAAAGTGTTGTTTACGGTTGGCGATTGCGCAAATGCGCGCTGAATGCCGTTGAATCCATAAACCCGGTTACACGCTGTTCTGGCTGCTCTTCCCCTTGTTCATTGAAGAATAAAATGGTTGGCAGCCCGAGTACGTTAAGGTGCTTAAGCAGAGTCTTATCCTGCTCATTGTTGGCCGTGACGTTTGCCTGAAGCAACACCGTCTCTTTCAGGGCGCTTTGTACCTGAGGATCGCTAAAGGTGTATTTTTCAAACTCTTTGCAGGCAACACACCAGTCAGCATAGAGATCGAGCATCACCGGTTTACCTTTTGCCTGAGCCAGGGCGCTATTGAGCTCATCGACATTGTTAATGCGGGTGAAGTCCAGATGCGCCTGCGTCTGACCCACCGGCGTGCCAAATGCCCAGTCCTGCAGCGGACGCACGCTGACCAGTGCAGCCGCCAGCAGCAGGATTTGCACAAGGCGCATCCATGGCTTTTTCGCCCCCAGGCTGACGATAAATGCCCAGGAGAAGAATGCGACGCCAAGCATCGCCCACAGACGCCTTCCCCACTCGTCTCCGATGATGCGCTCCAGCAGGAACACCGGTAGCGCCAGAATGACAAAACCAAACGCGGTTTTCACCGTCTCCATCCACGGTCCGCTTTTCGGCAGCAGACGATTACCAAAGACCGTCACAAAAATGAGCGGCAGACCCATCCCCAGCGCATAAAGATACAGCGTTCCGCCACCGAGCCACATATTGCCGCTCTGGGCGATGTACAGCAGGATGGCGCTGAGCGGCGCAGTGGTGCAGGGTGAACAGATTAGCCCGGCAATTGCACCCATTGCGAACACGCCGCCTGCAGATCCTCCCTGCTGACGATTACTCATCAGCGTTAAGCGGGTTTGCAGCGAAGAGGGCAGTTGCAGAGTGAACAGGCCAAACATCGACAGCGCCAAAAGAATAAAGACAACTGACAGACCAATAAGCACGTAAGGATGCTGAAGCGCTGCCTGGAATTGCAATCCAGCGGCGGCGACCACGAGGCCGAGCGCCGTGTAGGTTAATGCCATGCCCTGGACATAAATAAAAGCCAGCAGCAGCGCCCGGGCGGTGGAAAGCCGTTGCTTACCGCCTAGCACAATCCCGGAGATCAGCGGGTACATGGGCAGTACACACGGCGTAAAGGCAATGCCAATACCAATCAGTAGCGCCCAAAATGCTGAGAAGGGAAGATCTGAAGTGGCTTCGCCTTCTCCCTTCACCCTGGCCCTCTCCCCAGAGGGAAGAGGGGAGGCAGCGGCTTTAACTTCAGTAAGCGGAACGACCTTCGTTTCAGGAGGATAGCAGAAGCCCGCGTCGGCACAGCCCTGATACGTCACGGTCAGCGTGGCGCCTTTATCCGCCTGATTCACCGTGACGGGTACGTTTAAGCGCTGACGATAGATTTCACTCTTACCGTAGAACTCGTCCTCGTGCCACTCGCCCGCGGGCATCTGCAATGCGCCGACGTTAGCCTTTGCGGACGTGATGCTGACCTGTTTGCGGTAAAGGTAGTAACCCTCTTTCACCTGCCAGGTCAGATTGAGATCGTGCTGGTTCTGCTGAAAATCGAAAACAAACGCCTGGTCGGCAGGAATAAAGTTTGAACGGCCGGGTGCGTCAAACAACCCGGCAAATACTGATGTGCTGCACAGCAGCAGGATCAGCGTAAGGAAGCGTTGAGCCATGTGAGATAGTCGTTATCGCCATGGAGCACTGGCAGCACCAGCAGCTCTGGAGTTTGGTAAGGATGATGAGACTTGAGGCAGTCGAGGAGCGCCTGCTGGTTCGCCCGGTTGGTTTTAAGCAACATCTGGACTTCGTACTCCTGCTCCAGTTTGCCTTCCCAGTAATAAAGGGAGGTTGCGCCGGGGAGGAGCGTTACGCAGGCTGCCCATTTTTCGGCCAGCACTTTGGCGGCGAGATCCTGGGCAGAGGCTTCATCAGGGGCGGTACACAGTACGACAACGGCATCAGGCGTGTTCACAAGTCGACCTCCTCATCACGAAAGTCTTCACTATATCACGCAAGACGATTGGTCATTAATGAATCGGGCCGCAGTGCGGCCCGATTTTAACTATTTTTACAACGGCTGAAGGTTTACAGCACAATGCCACCGATGATAAAGCCGAGGATGACGCAAAGCGTAATTGCTACCACGCCCGGGATCAGAAACGCGTGGTTAAACACGTATTTACCGATACGGGTAGAGCCAGTGTCATCCATTTCAACCGCTGCCAGCAGGGTTGGGTAGGTTGGCAGAACGAACAGTGCGGAAACGGCTGCGAAAGAGGCAATCGCCGTCAGCGGCGTTACGCCTAACATGAGTGCCGCAGGCATCAGCGCTTTGGTGGTTGCTGCCTGGGAGTAAAGCAGGGTCGCAGCAAAGAACAGCACGACCGCCAGCAGCCACGGGTAGTTGTGCAGCAGGTCGCCGGCTACGGTCTGGATATCGCTGATATGCGCCTTCACGAAAGTATCGCCGAGCCATGCCACACCCAGTACACACACGCAGGCACTCATACCGGATTTAAAGGTACTGGCGTTCAGCACTTCGCTGGTGTCGATTTTACAGGTGATGCTAATCAGCGTCGCGATAGTCAGCATGAACACCACAATCGCTTCGTTACGCGGCAGAACCGGGTTCTGAATCAGCCCCACGGTGTCACTGATGGCGGTTGCGTAGAACATCACTGCGACGATACCAATCAGGAACAGCAGTACGGAGCGCTTTGCGTGCGGCTTCAGTTCGAAGACCTGGCTACCGCGCAGTCTCACTTCACCTTTTGCCAGACGCTCCTGGTAAACCGGATCGTCTTTCAGTTCGGCACCGAGGAAGTTACACAGCACGGCAGTAATCATGACCGCAATCAGCGTCACCGGAATACAGATCGCCAGCAGCGTCAGGTAGCTCACGCCCATCGGCTCCAGGATACCGGCGAAGAAGACCACGGCGGCAGAGATCGGCGAGGCGGTGATGGCAATCTGAGACGCAACGACGGCAATAGAGAGGGGACGAGACGGGCGAATCCCCTGTTCTTTTGCCACTTCGGTAATCACCGGCAGCGTGGAGAACGCCGTGTGGCCAGTTCCCGCGAGAATGGTCATAAACCAGGTGACCAGCGGGGCAAGGAAGGTAATGTATTTAGGATGGCGGCGCAGCATACGCTCCGCCAGACTCACCAGGTAGTCCATACCGCCTGCCACCTGCATAGCGGCGATAGCGGCAATAACTGCCATGATGATTTCGATAACGTCAAAGGGGATTGCGCCGGGTTTAATCTGAAAGATAAGGGTAAGAACGAGCACCCCGAGACCGCCGGCAAAACCGATGCCGATACCCCCGAGTCTTGCTCCCAAATAAATCGCCAACAAGACGATGACGAGTTCTGCTCCAAACATAAGGACCTGCCTTGCTTATTAACAAGTTGATATTGAATTGTTGTATTTTGGTAACGCCTAAAAAGAAAAAAGGCACGTCACAAGTGACGTGCCTTTAAAAGCCTAGCCTGAACGGTTACTGTTCGCTTTCATCGGTATATCGTTTCGCTTTATATGCCGGGTGCATCAGGTTCTGGGCGGAGAAGATATCGTCCAGCTCAGCCTCGGTCAACAGTCCGCGCTCCAGCACCACTTCACGCACGCTCTTACCGGTTTCGGCACAAATCTTACCGACGATGTCACCGTTATGGTGACCGATGAACGGGTTGAGGTAGGTGACGATCCCGATAGAGTTGTAAACGTAGCCTTCACACACTTCTTTATTTGCGGTAATGCCGTTAATGCATTTTTCCAGCAGGTTGTAGCAGGCGTTAGTCAGGATGTGGATAGATTCGAACATCGCCTGGCCAATCACAGGCTCCATTACGTTCAGCTGCAGCTGACCGGCCTCGGAGGCCATCGTCACGGTAGTGTCGTTACCGATGACTTTGAAGCAAACCTGGTTCACCACTTCTGGCACGACCGGGTTCACCTTAGCTGGCATGATGGACGAACCCGCCTGCAGTTCTGGCAGGTTGATTTCGTTGAGGCCAGCGCGCGGGCCGGAAGAGAGCAGGCGCAGGTCATTACAGATTTTGGACAGTTTCACCGCCAGACGTTTTAGTGCGCTGTGTACCATCACGTACGCGCCGCAGTCGGAGGTGGCTTCAATCAGGTCTTCCGCAGGCACGACTGGCAGGTTGGACACTTCAGCCAGCTTCTGAACCGCCAGCTGCTGATAGCCATCCGGGGTGTTCAGACGCGTACCGATGGCGGTTGCGCCCAGGTTCACTTCCAGCAGCAGCTCAGAGGTGCGCAGCAGGTTTTTGGTCTCTTCATTCAGCAGCACGTTAAATGCGTGGAATTCCTGGCCCAGCGTCATTGGCACTGCGTCCTGTAACTGGGTACGACCCATTTTCAGGATATCCTGGAACTCAACCGCTTTACGCTGGAAGCCATCGCCCAGTTGGTTGATGGCGTCCACCAGTTTCACCACGGAGGCATACACCGCGATACGGAAGCCGGTTGGGTAGGCGTCGTTGGTGGACTGGCATTTGTTAACGTGGTCGTTCGGGTTCAGGTACTGGTATTCACCTTTCTGATGACCCATCAGCTCCAGGCCGATGTTTGCCAGTACTTCGTTGGTATTCATGTTGACGGAGGTACCCGCGCCGCCCTGATAGACGTCAACCGGGAACTGGTCCATGCATTTGCCGTTGTTCAGCACTTCATCGCAGGCAGCGATAATCGCATTTGCCGCGCTTTTAGGAATGGTTTGCAGCTCTTTGTTAGCCAGCGCTGCGGCTTTCTTCACCATCACCATGCCACGGACAAACTCAGGGATGTCGCTGATTTTGCTGTTGCTGATGTAGAAGTTTTCAATCGCTCTCAGAGTGTGAACACCATAGTAGGCATCCGCTGGAACTTCCCTGGTACCCAACAAGTCTTCTTCGATACGAATGTTGTTTAACATGTGAACCTTCTTTTCAAGCTGCCGATGGATTGTACTAAACACACAGTATATATGTGGTTTTGAATATTTTCTGACCGACGATTATTCCCTCAATCAGCCAGATGCTCGAGATCATATGCTGATGATAGCGAATTGCCGTAAGCTGGATCACTTATTATCGAGCCGATTCCATGATAATTATTAATCTGTGAAATGTGTCACCGCTTTAATATTTCCAGAAAAAATATCCGTGCAAACCGATTGAATTTTCGCTAACTGCCACCATTTCATACAAACGCGCGTCGCGAACACATTCAGACAGGGGCCTGACGGCACCTGCCCTACAGGAGATGCCAGTGCGCTGGATACCATTTATTGCTTTCTTTCTCTATGTTTACATTGAGATTTCCATTTTTATCCAGGTTGCCCATGTACTGGGCGTCCTGCTGACGCTGGTTCTGGTGATTTTCACCTCCGTCATCGGCATGTCGCTGGTGCGTAACCAGGGTTTCAAAAATTTCCTGATAATGCAGCAGAAGATGGCTGCAGGCGAAAGCCCGGCAGAAGAGATGATCAAAAGCGTGTCGCTGATTATCGCGGGTCTGCTGCTTATTCTGCCTGGCTTCTTTACCGACTTCCTCGGCCTTTTGCTGCTTCTGCCGCCAGTGCAAAAACACCTGACCATGAAGCTGCTGCCGCATCTGCGTTTTAGCCGTATGCCGGGTGGTGGCTTCAGTACGGGCCCGGGCGATACGTTTGAAGGGGAGTATCAGCGTAAGGATGAACAGCACGACCGTTTAGACCACAAAGACGATCGGTGATTTTTATGCCCGGTGGCGCATCGCTCACCGGGCCTGAGGATTTTGCCGCTTCGGTAAAAACAGCCACAGCCCTGCCAGCATGACGATGGCATACACACTCTTCCATCCCACCATTGCCAGCAACAGCAGGCAAAGCACACCCCCGACGACCGCCAGTGCTTTATAACGGCCTTCCAGCAGACGACAGCCCGCCAGCATGCACAGCAGATAGATCATAATGAAAATGCCGTTGGCGTAGACGATCAGGGCATCCAGATTGATTTTCAGTACGTAAATACCCAGCGTACTCAACACGCAGCAGCCCAGCACGGTATTCAGTGCATTCACCGGAAGTTGACGTTTGGACAACTGCGCAAGACGGCTTTCAGGATTATAAAGCGCCTGCGACCACACCAGACGGGCAAAGCTCTGGATATAAATATTCAGGCTGGCAAAACAGGCGAGATAGCCAATCATACATGCGACCCACAGCGCTTTTACGCCAAACAGGTGTACCACTATGCCCGGCAGTGACGCGGCAGCCGCTTTATCCGCACCGAATGCGTTGAAGTGCAATACCAGCACGGTGCAGGCCCAGTAAACTGTTCCTGCCAGCAGCAGGCCAATCATCAGCGCGCGCGGAAAATCGCGCTCAGGCTGCTTAAATTCAGAGGCCAGATGGGCGAACGCTTCGAGACCCACAAAACACCAGAACATAACGGCAAGGGCTGCGAAAAGCTGTGAATGGTCAATGTTTGTCGCTGCCGGGAAGGGAATGTCCTTAATTGTGATATTGCCCGCCCACCAGACAGCCGCAACGAGCGCAACAATCAGTACCGCAACCAGCGTCTGCAGGTTTGCACTTGAGCTGGCGCCGCGTGAGCCCACCCACCAGACGATGGCCAGCGTACCCAGTTCAGCCAGCAGGAGCTGCTCGTTATGCCAGCCAAACAGCGCCTGTCCAAAGCCGGTTGCAATATGCAATGCCGCAGGAAGACCCACCGGGATCACCGAGAGAAACAGCCAGCCGGTAACACGCTTCAGTCGCGGGCCAAACGCCAGCCCGACAAAGTGCGCCACACCGCCTGCGTCAGGGAAGTGCCGCCCGAGGATGGCAAACACAATGGCTATCGGAAACACCAGCACAATCAGCACCGGCCACGCCCACAGGCTGTTATTGCCTGCTACCAGCGCCGCCAGTGCGGGTACGGCAAATACGCCCGTACCTAACAAGGAGGTTGAGAGCAGGCCAACGCCCTGCGCCAGTCCCAACTCCTGTTTAAGTCCACTCATTGACATCGTCCTGCCAATACCAAAAGAGAGGGGATGGTAACACTTTCGCAAAATTTTTTTTCAACTCCCCCTTGAAGGGGGAAAAAGCTATCCCCATCTCTCAGGGCACTAGTCGGAAAACCGCATGCGGGCCGGCGTCATCCATAACTGATAATGACTTTCTCAAAGGAGAGCTATCAATGAGTATTCGTCCGTTACATGATCGTGTGATCGTCAAACGTAAAGAAGTTGAAACCAAGTCTGCTGGCGGCATCGTTCTGACCGGTTCTGCTGCAGCCAAATCAACGCGTGGCGAAATCATCGCTGTCGGTAAGGGCCGCATCCTAGAAAACGGAACTGTGCAGCCGCTGGACGTTAAAGTTGGTGACATCGTAATTTTCAACGATGGCTACGGCGTGAAATCCGAGAAGATCGACAATGAAGAAGTGTTGATCATGTCCGAGAGCGACATTCTGGCAATTGTTGAAGCGTAATTTACGCACGAGAATTTGAGGAAATAAGAACATGGCAGCTAAAGACGTAAAATTCGGTAACGACGCTCGTGTAAAAATGCTCCGCGGCGTAAACGTACTGGCCGATGCAGTTAAAGTGACCCTGGGCCCGAAAGGCCGTAACGTAGTGCTGGATAAATCCTTCGGCGCGCCAACCATCACCAAAGATGGTGTTTCTGTAGCACGTGAAATCGAACTGGAAGACAAGTTCGAAAACATGGGTGCTCAGATGGTGAAAGAAGTTGCCTCTAAAGCGAACGATGCTGCAGGTGACGGTACCACCACCGCGACCGTACTGGCGCAGGCTATCATCACTGAAGGTCTGAAAGCCGTTGCTGCGGGCATGAACCCAATGGATCTGAAACGTGGTATCGACAAAGCTGTCGCTTCCGCTGTTGAAGAGCTGAAAGCGCTGTCCGTACCGTGCTCTGACTCCAAAGCCATTGCTCAGGTAGGTACCATCTCCGCTAACTCCGACGAAACCGTAGGTAAACTGATCGCTGAAGCGATGGACAAAGTCGGTAAAGAAGGCGTTATCACCGTTGAAGACGGTACCGGTCTGGAAGACGAACTGGACGTGGTTGAAGGTATGCAGTTCGACCGCGGCTACCTGTCCCCATACTTCATCAACAAGCCAGAGACTGGCGCTGTTGAGCTGGAAAGCCCGTTCATCCTGCTGGCTGACAAGAAAATCTCCAACATCCGCGAAATGCTGCCAGTGCTGGAAGCCGTTGCGAAAGCAGGCAAACCGCTGGTTATCATCGCTGAAGACGTTGAAGGCGAAGCGCTGGCGACCCTGGTGGTTAACACCATGCGTGGCATCGTGAAAGTGGCTGCGGTTAAAGCACCTGGCTTCGGCGATCGTCGTAAAGCGATGCTGCAGGATATCGCTACCCTGACTGGCGGTACCGTTATCTCTGAAGAGATCGGTATGGAGCTGGAAAAAGCGACCCTGGAAGACCTGGGCCAGGCAAAACGCGTTGTGATCAACAAAGACACCACCACCATCATCGACGGTGTGGGTGAAGAAGCCGCTATTCAGGGCCGTGTTGGTCAGATCCGTAAGCAGATCGAAGAAGCAACCTCTGATTACGACCGTGAAAAACTGCAGGAGCGCGTAGCGAAACTGGCAGGCGGTGTCGCCGTTATCAAAGTCGGTGCTGCGACCGAAGTTGAAATGAAAGAGAAAAAAGCGCGCGTTGACGATGCCCTGCACGCGACCCGTGCTGCGGTAGAAGAAGGCGTGGTTGCTGGTGGTGGCGTTGCGCTGGTGCGTGTTGCCGCTAAACTGGCTGGCCTGACTGCACAGAACGAAGACCAGAACGTGGGTATCAAAGTTGCGCTGCGCGCAATGGAAGCGCCTCTGCGTCAGATCGTTTCTAACGCCGGTGAAGAGCCATCTGTGGTTGCGAACAACGTGAAAGCGGGCGAAGGTAACTACGGTTACAACGCGGCAACTGAAGAATACGGCAACATGATCGACTTCGGTATTCTGGACCCAACTAAAGTTACCCGTTCTGCTCTGCAGTATGCGGCATCTGTAGCTGGCCTGATGATCACTACCGAGTGCATGGTTACTGATATGCCTAAAGGCGACGCGCCTGACTTAGGTGCTGCTGGTATGGGCGGCATGGGTGGTATGGGCGGCATGATGTAATCATGTTGTTCTGAACCTCTCAGAACGAACCCCGGGCAGCGATGCCCGGGGTTTTTTATTGCCTGTCCAGCTGCTACTCAAAGGTGCCTTTCACGCACACAACACCTTCGCGCACCATCTGGCGGCCTTTCGCCCAGACCTCGTGGATTTTTAGATCGTCCGTCAACACCAGGAAATCGGCATCGCATCCGGGCGCGATCCGTCCTTTATGCTCCAGCCCGAGAAACTCCGCCACATTACGCGTAAATGGCAGAAGCGCCTCCTCCAGCGGCAGGTGATAGCGGCTGACCAACTGCTGTAGGGTTTCCGGAAGGGATTCGAATCCTGCCACGCCAATGCCTACCAGGTTGCCATTTGCGTCAAAATTCGGCTGGCTACCGTTACCGTCCGAGCTGAGCGTGAGACGGTTAAACGGCACCTGCGCTTCGCGGGCTGTCGCAATGGCGGTGGCGGCATCAATGGGTTCGCTGATGCTGGTGGTGATATCGATATAACCCCCTTCGCGAGCATAGTTTAGCGCGGCGAGGAAAAGCGCCTCGCCGCGGTTAACGTGGGTTGGCAGCAGCTTCGTGCGGGGAACGTCGGCGTTATTCAGAATGTTAAGGAGCGGCTCCAGCAGCTTCGGGCTGTTGCCGAGGTGAAAAACGGAGATACCCGCTTTGGCACCCAATAGCCCGCCGACGCGTGACTGGGCGGCCATGCTGGCGAGCCGATCGTCCGCTGGCGCGGAAGAGCGATGATCGGAAATCGCGCATTTCACACCAATGATTTTGTCGATCAGCGCCACATCTTTTTCAATACTGCCGGTAATCGTCGGAGAAGGCAGTCCGTACGCGCCCGTCAGCATCCACGCGCTGATCCCTTCATGCTCAAGCGCTCGTGTTTTTGCCAGCAGTGATTCAGGGTGTCGGGTGACGCCGTCGGTGCCCAGCAGGCCAACCACGGAGGTGATACCTGCTGCTACCAGCGCAGACAGCCGCACCTCCGGCGTGCGGGTGTGGGGCCCCGCTTCACCGCCGCCACCGATGAGATGCACGTGCTGATCGATAAATCCCGGGCAAATCACCGCTCCGGCGAGATCGGTTTCAGGACACGCCATCCGCGTTGTTGCATGCCCCGCTTTTTCGCACGCAACAATTTTTCCCCCAGCGATCAGCAGATCGCAATGTCCCCGATCCTCCGGGGCGTAGAGATGTGCGTTGCGGAAAAGATGGGGTTCCAGCACTGAAAAATCCATTTTTATCTCCTCAGAAGAGTAGCTGCATCACCCACATTGAGAGCAGAGCGTTAATGACGCAAACCGTAATAATGTGCGGGTAATATTTCGGATTCACGCCTGCGGTACCCAGGCAGCGGCCAGTATTTTGCACCGGATTGCCCATCAAATAGATGGCGGGCAGCAGGATGGTGGCATCGTGACCGTTGAGTGAGCCGGCGGCGACCAGACTGGCGCAGACCCCCACGCCGCCGCCCATACTCATCACCGAGGCCAGAAGGACCGTTGCCGCCGCGCCCGGAAGCCCCCAGAGCGCCATGACGGGCTCGCAAACATTGCCCACGATATCCAGCAGGCCCGTCACCTTCAGTGCCTGAATAATGACAAATGCCATGACCACGTTTGGCAGCAGGCTGGTGGTCGCGATGGTAAAGCCGCGACGGGCACCATCAATAAACATGTCCATGATATTTTTACGCGGCTGGGCGATCATTATTTTCCTCCTGAATACGATGATCTTCCATACGGGCGATCCACAGTCGCAGGAAGTTAGCGCCAACAAATTTGAATACCAGAATGACGGCCAGCGGCGCGATCACCGGGACGGTAATAAACGTGAAAAGCGCGGCGCCGGAAGAAAAATAGTTGGTAATAATGGCGCTTCCGCTGGTCTGGAAGGTAGCGAAAATGGCGCGTTCATGGTCGGTAATTGCTCCGTCGTCGGTCAGCTCTTTGGTCATACCTGCCGCCGCATCGGTGTTTTGCAGGTTGGCGATAAGGGCCAGAGAGCAGATCCCCGGCACGCCAAGCAGCGGACGCAAAATAGGCGTCATCAGCTGTTGTGCGGCACGCAGTCCGCCCAGGCCTTCGGTGACGGCAATGATCCCGAGCGATAAAATGACCGAGGGCGCCAGTTCAAGGGCAAATAAAAAACCGTCTTTCGCCCCCGTTCCGCCCGTGCCGCGAAACGTCAGGGCGCCGTTGACCGGTCCAAAGCTACCGTTTAAGACGGTAAAGTCCAGCACGCGCCACCATTCAGTACTTTTGGCGAAAAAACCGGAGAAAAATACGATGGTGAGTACAAACGCCAGATAGCCTACCCATGTCACTTTTTCCTCTCCTGAGGATGATGCACTCATGAAACCCCCTTTTTCATTGCGTACAAAAGTTGTACGTCGCACCACTAAATACGATCGAGGGCTAAAACACGATATCCCAAAGGCTATTATCAGAATTCATTTAAGATGTCGGAGGAGTGCCTGGCGGAATCTGGTTCGCAGAAATGCTCGGCATTTTTCTTTTGGTCATCTTTTAGGTATAAGATTTAGACACGGACAACTACTGTCCAGCTTATTGAAAACGAGGAATAACATGCGCGTAAAAGTCTGTGCAGGGATTGTAGGGGCAGCATTGCTGCTGGCGGGTTGTAGCTCCAGCAATGAGCTGTCGGCGGCGGGCCAGGGTGTTCGCTTTGTAGAAGATAAGCCGGGTAGCGAATGCCAGCTGTTAGGTACGGCCACGGGCGAGCAAAGCAACTGGATGTCGGGACAGCATGGTGAAGAGGGCGGCTCAATGCGCGGTGCGGCGAATGCCCTGCGTAATCAGGCTGCGGCGATGGGCGGCAATGTGATTTACGGCGTGAGTAGCCCAACGCAGGGAATGCTCTCCAGCTTCGTGCCAACCGCCAGCCAGATGAGCGGCCAGGTCTACAAGTGCCCAAACTGAGTTAACGTGGTGATGGCGCTGCGCCCGGACGCTGCAGGTCAGGTAAGCGTAGCGCCAACTGCCTTTTAGTGCTGCCGCAGCTGCAAATCCAGCGGCGTCTTGCTCGGTTCTCCGCCAATCTCGCGTGCCAGTTTAGGCACCATATAACCTGAAACCAGCGTTAACAGCTCGCGCATAATCTGTCGGGCTTCTTCATCGGTCACCATGAAGTGCGCCGCACCCTGCACGCGATCCAGCACATGCAGATAATAGGGCATCACGCCCGCATCAAACAGGGCGTTACTGAGGTCGGCCAGCACGCGGGCGCTATCATTTACCCCACGCAGCAGCACGCTCTGGTTCAGCAGCGTGACCCCCACCTTACGCAGGCGCGCCATCGCCGCGCGAAATGCATCGTCAATTTCATTCGCGTGGTTAATATGGTTCACCAGCAGCACCTGCAAGCGGGATTGCGCCAGGCGCGACACCAGTCCGTCAGTAATGCGTGCCGGAATGACAATCGGTAAACGGCTGTGAATACGCAGACGTTTGATGTGCGGGATGGCCTCAAGCTGGGTTAACAGCCAGTCCAGCTCATGATCTTTTGCCATCAGCGGATCACCGCCGGAAAAAATAATCTCATCCAGCTCTGAATGGGCGGCGATATAGTCCAGCGCGACCTGCCAGTTACGCTTATTTCCCTGGTTTTCGGCGTAAGGGAAGTGCCGACGGAAGCAATAGCGACAATTTACCGCGCAGCCGCCTTTGACCAGCAGCAGGGCGCGGTTGAGATACTTATGCAGTAAACCCGGTACCACACTGTTCTGCTCTTCCAGGGGATCGGTGCTGTACCCTGGTGCAGTAATGAACTCATCCTGCAAGGTAATGGTTTGTTTTAAAAGCGGATCGTCAGGATTGCCTTTCTCCATGCGCGCAACAAACGCGCGTGGAACGCGCAGGGCGAAAAGGCGCTTTGCCTCGCGGCCCGCAAGCAACTCTGGGTGCTGATCGAGGTCTAAAAGACGCAGCAATTCATCAGGACTGGTGATTACATCGGCAAGTTGCGATAACCAATCTTCTCTGGACGGGGTGTTTAGGGTTACAATATGCGCCATTTTGTGGCTTAGCTACCAGTTAACAAATTTAGAGGGCCTTATGGCAACGTACTATAGCAACGATTTTCGTGCTGGTCTTAAAATCATGATGGACGGCGAACCGTACGCGGTTGAAGCCAGCGAATTCGTTAAACCAGGTAAAGGCCAGGCATTCGCACGCGTTAAGCTGCGCCGCCTGCTGACCGGTACCCGCGTTGAGAAAACTTTCAAATCTACCGACTCCGCTGAAGGCGCAGATGTTGTGGATATGAACCTGACTTACCTGTACAACGACGGTGAGTTCTGGCACTTCATGAACAACGAAACCTTCGAGCAGCTGTCTGCTGACGCGAAAGCGATTGGCGATAGCGAAAAATGGCTGCTGGATCAGGCTGAGTGCATCGTGACCCTGTGGAACGGTCAGCCTATCGCTGTTACTCCACCAAACTTTGTTGAGCTGGAAATCGTTGAAACCGATCCAGGTCTGAAAGGTGACACTGCCGGTACTGGCGGTAAACCAGCGACGCTGTCTACCGGTGCTGTGGTTAAAGTGCCACTGTTCGTACAGACTGGCGAAGTGATCAAAGTGGATACCCGCTCCGGCGAATACGTATCACGCGTGAAGTAATAGTCAGGGCGCAGCGCCCGCTGCGCCTGATTTTTGCAGGCAGGGATGATGAAACGTACCGTTAAAATTCTGCTTCTGTTAGCGCTCTCCAGTGCATTACTTTCCGGCTGTAACACCACGCGCGGCATGGGGGAAGATATCCAGGATCTTGGGCATATCATTTCTCACGCAGCCAGCTAAACTCGTCTAATTTTCCTAAAAATGCTTCCTTGTCCGTCAATCGGCGGGATCTTGTCTATTCTTAAGTTGCTATACACAAAATAACTTTGGCTATAAAAGGAAGATATTATGGTTAAGAAGACAATTGCAGCGATCTTTTCTGTCCTGGTACTTTCTTCAGTATTAACTGCCTGTAATACCACGCGTGGCGTTGGTCAGGATATTTCTGAAGGTGGTAGTGCAATCTCTGGTGCGGCAACAAAAGCACAGCAGTAATTAATTAACGGTACGGAACCAGAAGGGTTTCGTACCGTCAGTTTTCTGTACCCTGCGGAGATAAAAACGGGGAAAAGCGCGTGTCCATATGCAGCTTCATGCGGATATTTCGCTTGTAGGTATATACCGTTTTCCCATTGATACTCAGGTGAGCGGCAATTTTTTGATTGCTTGCGCCGTCCATCCACATTGTCAGCACTTTCTCCTCCTGGCGGGTCAGCAACGGCGTGGCCACTGTTGGTCTGTGCGTGTCTGAGCCCGAAATTAACGCGTCATTAATAACCGTGGCGAGTTCCTCAAGACGGGCATTTTTCATGAGTGAAGACCAGACCGGGAAGTTCTCCAGCCAGGCCGTCATGTCTCTGTCCTCTCCCGATTGCAACATAATAAAGGGGAGTTTTTCGCTGGCATTCAGTAAGGAAGAGAATTGCTGAAAATGGGGAGTATCCTGCCTGAAACCATGCAGGTCAGCGATAACCAGTGAGGGTTTCCATTGCAGAATATGCTCTCTGGCGAGGAAAAGATTGTTCAGCCCGGTCACAACGTAATGTCCCGGGAATAAACCGGAATGATTGAGCCATGCTTCAAACCCCGCGCGGGTAAAGTGACAACGGTCAATCAAAAGTATTTTGAACATATTTTATTCGCAGTCGGCTAGTGGTTTGGCTTCCTGCCATCAGAAAGCACATCATCATAGAGAAGTCCGATGAGTAATAAATGCCTGAACTGCGCGCCTTACTGCGGCTATTTCTGGCCTTAAGGGGGTCAGCAGAAAATGATTGAAAAAAAATCGCACGTTAACCAAAATATGAGGCGTTATCTGCCTTGCGGGACGACCCGTAAGCGCTTTCTTCATCGGGGACGGCCCCAACTTATTTAAGTTAAGGAGCCTGAGATGTCCTGGATTATTCTTTTTATTGCCGGCCTGCTCGAAGTGGTATGGGCGATTGGTCTTAAGTACACCCACGGTTTTACCCGCCTGACGCCCAGCGTCATTACCGTTTCTGCGATGATTGTGAGTATTGTTCTGCTCTCATGGGCGATGCGTTCCCTGCCCGTGGGAACAGCCTATGCTGTCTGGACGGGGATTGGTGCCGTGGGGGCTGCAATTACCGGCATTCTGTTGCTGGGTGAGTCAGCGAGCCTGGCGCGTATCGTCAGCCTCGCCCTGATTGTGGCCGGTATCATTGGACTGAAGCTCAGCACCCATTAGTGGGGCTGTTTAACCCAGATGAGTTTCGACACATCAAACCCTTGCCGGGTCGCGACATCCAGCATCTGCTGTTTCATCTCCGACGAAATGGTTGGCGTGCGGGAAAGAATCCACAGATAGTTGCGATCCGGCCCGCAGACCAGTGCGTGACGGTACTCTCTGTCGAGCGCTATCACGTTATAGCCGCCATAGAAGGGGCCAATGAAAGAGACTTTGAGCGCGGCCCGTCGCGGGTCGCCGGTGAAGTATGCTTTCCCGACAGACTGCTGCCACATCTGCCGATCGGGGTTATAGCCCCGGTTGATAACCTGAATACCCCCATCCTCCATCGTGCTGTAATGTGCAGTCACCTTCTCTAAACCCTGTTCAAACCGATGGTCGAGGCGGGCGATTTCATACCATGTTCCGAGAAAGCGTTGTGCGTCAAAAGGCGTGACGACAGTGACACCAGGAGGTGGGGTAGGGGAACTGCAGGCAACCACTAAAAACGCGGCTGTCACCGCGGCGATAACAGGCAGAATGCGCATAGGAGTTTCCTTACTGTTTTTTGTTAAGTGTAGATGACAGCAGGGAAAATGCGGGAATTTTGCAGGCCGGGTGGGCGTTAGCACCACCCGGCAAGGTTTTACTGCAGAGCGCTCAGAATACGGTATGCCGCTTCCACGCGCGCCGGGTTCGGGTAGCTCTTGTTCGCCAGCATAACAATGCCGAGTTCCTTTTCAGGAATAAATGCGACATAGCTGCCGAATCCACCCGTCGAGCCTGTTTTATGTACCCATGATGCTTTTACTGGCGGAGCTGGAGGGTTCACTTCTGCCACCAGTAACGGTGCAAGAGCCACCTTGTTATCGCTGCCCTCCACGACGGTTTTGGCTTCTACCGGCCAGTTGAGCATCTCCCAGCCCAGACCCTGATACATGGCACCCACGCGCCAGTAGCGAGACTGTGCCAGGGCAATACCCTGTTTCAACGTTGAATCCGAAAGGGCGTCAGGGTTCATGTTGGCCTTCAGCCAGCTCGCCATATCCTGGATGTTGGTTTTGACACCATACGCTTCGGCATCCAGCATTCCCGGTGAAACGTGGATTGCTTTACCATCACGGTATCCCCAGGCGTAATGCGCCTCTTCTTCTTTCGGAACGTTAATCCATGTATGGTCCAGTTTGAGTGGCTTGAAGACCCGCTTCGTCATGGCCTGTTCAAAGTTCATACCGGAGGGTTTAACCGCGAGGGCGCCAAAAAGCCCGATGCTGGCGTTCGCATAAAGACGCGTTGTGCCTGGTTTCCACTGCGGTTGCCAGTGTTGATAGAAACGCAGCAGGGAGGTGTTATCCGTGACCTCATCCGGCACCTGTAGCGGCAGGCCACCCGCGGTGTAGGTCGCCAGATCCAACATGCGAATACCCTGCCACTGCTTGCCTGTTAGCTCGGGCCAGTACTTTGTCACGGGGTCGCCCAGCGATATTTCTCCGCGCGCAATCGCATCGCCACCTAATACGCCGGTGAAGGTTTTACTTATAGAGCCCAGCTCAAACAGGGTTTGCGGGGTGACAGGTTTGTTCGCCGTAACATCGGCCTTTCCGAAGGTAAAGTAGTGCGGCTGACCCTGATAAATCACCGCCACCGCCATGCCCGGAATGGCTTGCGCTTTCATCAGGGGGGTAACGGTACGTTCCACCACGTCAGACAGCTGTTTCTCTGACATCGGCGCGGCGAGAACAGAGCAGGAGGTGCTGAGCAGCAGGGCACAGCAAAGGGATTTTGTCTTCATCAGTTATCTTCCGTAATAGCGGTTCAAGGGAGTGTCCGGGCCCGTCAGACCTCAGTAGTCTGTTGGATTTGACTGTGGCTGACAAACGGTTAAATTTAGCATTAGCTGTTAATTTTTCTAACGGATGTAATGATGACCCGCAGCTATCTCCCGCTTAATTCGCTTCGCGCTTTCGAAGCTGCCGCCAGACACCTCAGTTTTACGCATGCTGCGATAGAGCTGAACGTGACCCACTCTGCTATCAGCCAGCACGTTAAAGCGCTGGAGCAGCATCTGAATTGTCAGCTGTTTGTCCGCGTTTCGCGCGGGCTGATGCTGACCACGGAAGGTGAAAACTTGCTGCCGGTGTTGAATGATTCATTCGATCGGATCGCCGGAATGCTGGATCGCTTTGCCAGTCATCGCGCCCAGGAGAAGCTAAAAGTGGGTGTGGTCGGCACCTTTGCTACCGGTGTTTTATTCTCGCAGCTCGCGGACTTTCGTCGCTGCTATCCGCATATCGATCTTCATCTTTCGACCCATAACAACCGCGTCGATCCCGCGGCGGAAGGGCTGGATTATACGATTCGCTACGGTGGCGGGGCGTGGCACGGCACTGAAGCGCAGTTCCTGTGTTCTGCACCGCTGTCCCCGCTTTGCTCACCCGATATTGCTCTCGGGCTCCAGTCTCCGGCCGACATTCTGAAGTTTACCCTGCTGCGCTCCTACCGACGCGACGAATGGTCGGCGTGGATGCAGGCGGCAGGTGAACATCCCCCGTCACCCACGCATCGGGTGATGGTCTTTGATTCGTCCGTGACCATGCTGGAAGCCGCGCAGGCAGGTGTGGGCATCGCCATAGCACCTGTGGATATGTTTACCCATCTGCTCAATAGCGAGCGTATCGTGCAGCCGTTTGCCACCCGGATTGACCTGGGGAGTTACTGGCTCACGCGATTACAGTCGAGGGCTGAAACCCCCGCAATGCATGAGTTTGCTCAATGGCTGGTGGGAAAAATGCAGAAATAAAAGGCCCGCCGGAGGGCGGGCCAGATGTATCAGATAGTGACCACGGCAATCAGCGTCACCACGGTCAGGATGGTCGCCAGACCATAGAATACCCATTTACCGCTTGGTACATGGATTTTCAGGTCATGCATCGCATGGTGAATACGGTGCAGGCCACACCACAGCGGCAGGACGATCATCAGGAAGATGAATACCCGACCAATAAAGCTGCTCGCAAACGCCAGCACGCGTTCGTAGCTCAGCGCATCGCCTGGGAATAACCCCAGCGGCAGCATAATCCCGACCAGCAGAATGATCACCGGCGCGATGATGGCGCTCCACATGCCGCCTGCGCCAAACAGGCCCCAGAAGACCGGCTCGTCTGAACGTTTTGGATTTGGATTAATCACAGTCGTCTCCTTACCAGAACAGTGCGACAAACAGAATGACCACAGTGACCAGGATCGTCACTCCCCATAGCCCTTTAATCACCGGCTCTGGCCCCATTTTCTCGCCTTTTACGATGATGTTTGCCGCTTTTGGCGCCAGTTCAAACCAGGTTTTGGTATGAAGCAGCGCTGCCGCGAGCACGATCAGGTTCAGAATTACGATGATGGGGTTTTGCAGGAAACCGACAAAGTTCGCCCAGGTTTCCGGCCCGTGCTTGAGGGCAAAAACGCCATACATCAGCTCAAGGCTGAACCAGACCGCCGGTACCGCCGTGCCTTCACGCAGCATGTAGAAGCGATAAAACGGCAGGTTTTTCCACCAGGTGGACGGCACTGGCCGTACATAGGCTTTGCGTTTAGTCGTCATCATGCACTCCTTAGCGTGGTTTCAGGGTAGCGATAAGAAAGTCTTTCGAGCTTTCCACTTTACCCTGCTGAATTGCGGCGGCCGGGTCGACATGCTTCGGACAAACTTCGGAGCAATAACCCACAAAGGTACAGGTCCAGACGCCGTTCTGGCTGTTAAGCTGCGCCATGCGTTCTTTTTTACCGTGGTCGCGGCTGTCTTCGTTATAGCGGTGCGCCAGGGTAATGGCGGCCGGGCCGATGAACTCAGGGTTCAGGCCAAACTGGGGACAAGCGGCATAGCACAGGCCGCAGTTGATGCAGCCGGAGAACTGATGGTATTTCGCCATCTGCGCTGGTGTCTGGGTATTGGGTCCCTGATCCGGGGTACGCGGGTTGCCAATGATGTACGGCTTAATCGCTTCCAGACTTTCGATAAAGTGCGTCATATCGACCACCAGATCGCGCTCGATTGGGAAATTACCCAATGCTTCAACCTTGATGCCTTTGGTGTAATCGCGCAGGAAGGTTTTGCATGCCAGCTTCGGCACTTTGTTGACCATCATGCCGCAGGAGCCGCAGATTGCCATGCGGCAGGACCAGCGGTAGCTCAGGTCCGGTGCCAGGTTATCTTTGATATAGCCGAGCGCATCCAGCAGGGAGGTTTGCTCGTCATAAGGCACTTCATAGAAAGCGCTGTGGGGGGCGGTATCCACTTCCGGATTGTAGCGCACCACTTCAACTTTCAGTTTTTGCATCTCAGCCATTCGCCTTCTCCTTCTTCTCGGCGGCTTCTGCTTCTGCGCCGTACACGCGTTTAGCCGGCGGCAGCGTGGTGATTTTCACGTCGCTGTAGTCCAGGCGCGTTGTGCCATCCGCATCGCGCCAGGCGAGAGTGTGTTTCAGGAAATTGACGTCGTCACGTTCGGTGCAGCCTTCGTCCAGACGCTGGTGCGCCCCACGCGACTCTTTACGCGCCAGCGCAGAGTGCGCCATACATTCCGCGACGTTCAGGCCGTGGCCCAGCTCAATGGTATAGAGCAGGTCGGTATTGAAGACGCTGGAGGTGTCGGTGATGCGCACGCGCTTGAAGCGCTCCTGCAGCTCCGCCAGCTTGTCGACGGTTTTCTGCATCAGCTCAGGGGTACGGTAGATACCGCAGCCTTCTTCCATCGACAGACCCATTTCATCGCGGATCTTCGACCAGTTCTCGTTACCTTCCTGGTTCACCAGGTCTTTCAGGCGTTTTTCAACGTCTGCGACCTGCGCATCCAGCGCGGCACCGTTAGCTTCGCCTGCGGTTGCGGCACGCTCCATTGCGCGTTCGCCCGCCATGCGGCCAAAGACCACCAGCTCTGCCAGCGAGTTAGATCCCAGACGGTTGGCGCCGTGCAGACCCACAGAGGAACATTCGCCCACCGCAAACAGGCCCTGAATACGGGTTTCGCACTGCTGATCGGTTTCGATACCGCCCATGGTGTAGTGTGCAGTTGGGCGAACCGGAATCGGCTCTTTCACCGGGTCGACGCCCACATAGGCTTTCGCCAGCTCACAGATAAACGGCAGACGTTCCAGCAGTTTCTTCTCGCCCAGGTGACGCAGGTCAAGGTAAACCACGTCGCCGCGCGGCGTTGAGATGGTGTTGCCTTTGCGCCACTCGTGCCAGAAGGCCTGAGAAACTTTGTCGCGCGGGCCGAGTTCCATGTATTTGTTCTTCGGCTCGCCAAGCGGCGTTTCCGGACCCATACCGTAATCCTGCAGATAGCGGTAGCCGTTTTTGTTGACCAGAATACCGCCTTCACCGCGGCAGCCTTCCGTCATCAAAATGCCGGACCCTGGCAGACCGGTTGGGTGATACTGCACAAACTCCATATCACGCAGCGGCACGCCGTGGCTGAGCGCCATGCCCATGCCGTCACCGGTAACGATGCCGCCGTTGGTGTTATAGCGGTACACGCGTCCCGCGCCGCCCGTTGCCATCACCACCGCGTTAGCGCGGATCTGAACGAGCGTGCCTTCCATCATGTTCATTGCCACCAGGCCGCGCGCATGCCCGTCATCAACCAGGATATCGAGGACGAAATGTTCATCAAAGCGCTGAATTTGTGGGAACTGAAGGGAGGTCTGGAACAGGGTATGCAACATGTGGAAGCCGGTCTTATCGGCGGCGAACCAGGTGCGTTCAATCTTCATTCCGCCGAAGCGGCGGACGTTGACGCTGCCGTCCGGACGGCGGCTCCACGGACATCCCCACTGCTCAAGCTGGGTCATCTCCGTTGGACAATGATGGACAAAGTAGTCAACGACATCCTGTTCGCAAAGCCAGTCGCCCCCTGCAACCGTGTCGTGGAAATGGTATTCAAAGCTGTCATGATCCTGCGCAACGGCGGCGGATCCTCCTTCTGCGGCAACAGTGTGGCTGCGCATCGGATAGACTTTTGAAATCAGTGCGATTTTAGCGTTTGGATTAGCCTGCGCTGCAGCAATCGCAGCACGTAATCCAGCCCCGCCAGCGCCAATTACGGCAAGATCGGCTTGAAAAGTTTGCACGACATTCCTCCAGATTTTTGTTATTTCGCAACGCGACAAACTAAAGGTAGTTCACCCGTCCAAAGGGACGATTGCGAAAGCGTTTCCACTGCTCCTTTATGGGTAAAAGAGTATAACCGTGTAGATGTCAGGGAAATTTGACGTGTTCGATTTTTTTGCTGTTCTGTGCGGTGATTTATCATGGTGATTGATGAATTACGTCACGAAATAATCAACCTAAATGAAATGCGCTTTTTTACTGCGCAAAATTTGTCTCTGTCCCTGCTAACGAGTAGACTTCGTGCCCTTGTCTGAAATCGGAGAAAAACTCATGAGCGAAACGGCCACCTGGCAGCCGAGCGCATCCATCCCAAATCTGTTAAAACGCGCTGCAATTATGACGGAGATCCGCCGTTTCTTTGCCGACCGCGGCGTCCTGGAGGTGGAAACCCCGTGCATGAGTCAGGCAACGGTGACGGATATTCATCTGGTCCCGTTTGAAACCCGTTTTGTTGGTCCTGGCCACTCTCAGGGCATGAATCTGTATCTGATGACCAGCCCGGAATACCACATGAAACGCCTGCTGGCGGCGGGGTGTGGTCCGGTGTATCAGCTGTGCCGCAGTTTCCGAAATGAAGAGATGGGTCGTCACCATAACCCGGAATTCACCATGCTGGAGTGGTACCGCCCGCATTATGATATGTACCGCCTGATGAATGAGGTGGACGATCTGCTGCAGCAGGTACTGGAGTGTTCAGAAGCAGAAACGCTCTCTTATCAGCAGGCTTTCCAGCGCCATCTGGAAATCGATCCGCTGTCGGCGGACAAGGCCCAGCTGCGCGAAGTGGCGGCAAAACTGGATCTGAGCAACGTGGCGGATACCGAAGAGGATCGCGACACGCTGCTGCAACTGCTGTTCACTTTTGGTGTTGAACCACTGATTGGCAAAGATCGCCCGACCTTCGTTTACCATTTCCCGGCAAGCCAGGCGTCACTGGCGCAGATCAGCACCGAAGATCACCGCGTAGCGGAGCGTTTTGAGGTCTATTACAAAGGCATTGAGCTGGCGAACGGTTTCCACGAACTGACCGACGCGCGTGAACAGCAGCAGCGTTTTGAGCAGGATAACCGCAAGCGCGGCGCGCGTGGTCTGCCGCAGCAGCCAATTGATAACAACCTGCTGGAAGCGTTAAAAGCCGGTCTGCCGGACTGCTCAGGCGTAGCGCTGGGTGTTGACCGTCTGGTAATGCTGGCCCTTGGCGCAGAGCAACTGGGCGATGTGATTGCCTTTACGGTCGATCGCGCGTAAAGAATTGCCGGGTGGCGCTATCGCTTACCCGGCCTACGCTTCTGGTGGCAATTATCCTTTCCATTTCGTCATGGCAACATTAAAAACTGCCATTTTCTGTGTACACGGGTCTTTTTCTTAAATTGCTTCGTATAGCCACAATATTTGTCTGGTCATCTGCTAACATCCGCGCAGTTTAATTCCTCTTCGGATGGTTATATGTCCCACTCACTCAAAAAAATGACCCTTACCGGGCTCATACTGATGATTTTTACGTCAGTTTTTGGCTTTGCTAACAGCCCGTCGGCTTTCTATCTGATGGGCTATAGCGCGACGCCGTTTTATATCGTTTCTGCTCTGTTCTTCTTTATCCCGTTTGCGCTAATGATGGCGGAGATGGGCTCGGCTTACCGAAAAGAAGAGGGCGGTATCTATTCGTGGATGAACAACAGTATCGGCCCGCGTTACGCGTTTATCGGGACGTTTATGTGGTTTTCATCCTACGTCGTGTGGATGGTCAGCACGGCGGCCAAAGTCTGGGTGCCGTTCTCCACGTTTCTTTTTGGTACGGATAAAACGCAGGTCTGGTCTCTGGCAGGGCTGAGCTCCACGCAGGTCGTCGGTATTCTGGCGGTCTTCTGGATGGTGATGGTCACGCTGGTGGCGTCGAAAGGTATCAACAAAATTGCCCGTATCACCGCGGTTGGTGGTATTTCAGTGATGTGTCTGAACCTGGTGCTGCTGCTGGTGAGTATCGCTATTCTGTGCCTGAACGGCGGGCATTTTGCGCAGGAGGTCAATTTTGTTTCATCCCCTAATCCGGGTTATCAGTCCGGGCTGGCTATGCTCTCCTTTGTGGTGTTTGCCATCTTCGCTTACGGTGGTATTGAAGCGGTAGGCGGGCTGGTCGACAAGACCGAGAACCCGGAAAAGAACTTCGCCAAAGGGATTATTTTTGCCGCTATCGTGATTTCCATCGGCTATTCACTGGCCATTTTCCTCTGGGGCGTCAGCACCAACTGGCAACAGGTGTTGAGCAATAACACCACTAACCTCGGCAACATTACCTATGTGCTAATGAAAAGCCTGGGGATGACCCTGGGGCAGGCCATGAACCTGAGCCCCGAGGCGGCATCGGTAATGGGAGTCTGGTTTGCGCGTATCACCGGCCTGTCGATGTTCCTCGCCTATACCGGCGCATTCTTCACGCTTATCTACTCGCCGCTGAAAGCGATCATTCAGGGTACGCCTAAAGCGCTGTGGCCAGCACGCATGACGCAGTTGAACACCGCAGGAATGCCAGCTAACGCTATGTGGATGCAGTGTCTGCTGGTCTGCATGTTCATCCTGCTGGTGTCTTTTGGTGGCGATACGGCGTCTGCGTTTTACAACAAGCTGACCCTGATGGCGAACGTGTCGATGACGCTGCCCTACCTGTTCCTGACCCTGGCGTTCCCGTTCTTCAAAGCGAAGCAGGATCTTGAGCGTCCGTTTGTGATCTTCAAAACCCGCGCGGCAACGCTGCTGGCGACCACGGTGGTGGTGCTGGTCGTGGCGTTTGCCAACATCTTTACCGTTATACAGCCCGTGGTTGAGGCGAATGACTGGAACAGCGCGTTGTGGATGGTGGGTGGGCCGATCTTCTTCTCGCTGCTGGCGATGGGGATTTACGAGAATTACCGTCGACGCTCGCAGGCGTTCGTCACGGAAGTGGCATAGCGCTAAAATACCCCTCCCGAAGGGGAGGGGAGACAGTTACAAACTTCCTGCCGGGCGGGTTCTTGCCGCCGAGGTTAGGGTTTTACCCATCTTTCGTCCGTCCATACTTTCCAGACGCATCTGGAACGGTGGGAACGGCATATCAATACCGTGCTCGCGGAAGCCCGCCAGAATCAGCTGGTGGATCTCGTGGCGAAGCGGCATTCGGTGCCCCATTTCGGCGGCGTAGATACGCAGCTCGAAAATCTGGATCCCCTGTTGTAAATCGACCAGGAACACTTCCGGTGCAGGGTTATCGAGCACCAGCGTGCAGCGTTCGGCAGCGGTATAGAGGATCTGCGTGACTTCTTCACTGTTAGCATCCGACGGTGCCGGCACTGTCAGCACCACACGCGTGACGGAGTCTGACAACGACCAGTTGATAAACTGCTCGGTGATAAACGCCTTGTTAGGCACGATGATCTCTTTACGGTCCCAGTCACTGATTGTGGTGGCGCGAGTGTTGATCTTCGTTACGCTACCGGTCAGATCGCGAATCGTCACCGTATCGCCTATACGAATCGGTTTTTCAAACAGGATGATCAGGCCGGACACAAAGTTGGCGAAAATCTCCTGCATGCCAAAACCCAGGCCAAACGTCAGCGCGGCGACCAGCCACTGCAGTTTAGACCACTCGATACCAATCATTGAGAAACCGACCATCCCACCAAAAAGCAATATCAGGTATTTGGTGATGGTGGTAATCGCATATCCCGTGCCGGGGGTTAAATCCAGATGCTGCAATAGCGCCAGCTCGAGCAGTGCCGGGAAGTTACGCACCAGTTGGGTGGTGATGATCAGCACCAGAATGGCAATCAGCACTGCACCCAGGGTAATCGGCTCCAGGCTTTCCACGCCCTGCACCGTGGACGTCACATCCCACAGAGAGATGTTCTCCAGGAAGCCAAACGCGGAATGAATTTCCGACCACAGGAAGATTACCGACAGGAGGGCTATCAGCATCAGGATGGAACGCACCAGCCGCAGGGACTGGGTACTGATGGCATCCAGATCCAGTTCGACCTCGTCCGCGTCTATCGTGCCTTCCGTGCTATTAACATGGTTTGACTCTTCCTCACCTCGCGCACGTTGAGCGAGGATCTCCGCCCGGCGATGCTTGGCGCGGTCAAAGGCCAGACGACGGCGCTGGATCAGCATTCCGCGGCGGATAACGTGATACACCACCAGAAGCAGGAACCAGATCGCCACCGAGGTTTCCAGACGCGCCAGTAGCGCCTTCGAGGTAGCCAGATATCCCACTGCTGCAGCCAGCATTGCAATCAGAGGGGCACTGAGCAGCAGGTTCCAGAGCAGTCGGTTAAACATGTTGTCGCCGCTACCGGATTTATCCAGATAGAGCGGTATCCCTGCACGTTTCAGGCTGAGCGTGACAATGGCCAGCGCACCGCATATCAGCATAAAGCAGAGGCGGCCCAGCGAGCCTGAGAACTCGCGGTCATCGAGATTATCAAACATGATCAGCGCCATAATCAGCGGCACAATCAGCCCGATGCTCATCAGGTAGTAGCGCATGGCGCGCGCAACGCGGTTACGTGGCCAGCCAAAGTGGGCAATGAAAAGGCCATTTGGTCGCGCGAGGGTGGCGCAGATCATCACGACCCACAGCAGCGGTACCGTGGCTGTCACGCCATCGCCAATGGCAACGGCGAGTGGATAGGGCCAGGCTTCCCGTAGCCCGTACCCGAGCGTCATCCACAGCACCGGCAGCGGAGAGGCGACAAGTATCGACCAAAACACGGTGCGCAGCGTCAGCCAGAAATGGTCCTGAGTGACTTTCCCCACCCGTGCGCTGGAACGCTCCAGGAAACGGGTAAAATGCCTGCGTGAGTAAATGCTGAATCCCACCAGAATCAACGCGCCCAGCAGCGGGAAGATGGTCTCTTTGCTGGTCAGCATCATCACGCTGGCCTGTCCCAGTTGGCTGACGGTGTCCAGCGAAATCAGACGGCGCAAATCCTGCACGATCTCGATCGGCCATGAGAAGGTCATTGGACGCACGTCGGATGTCCAGAAAAGATAACGGTGCGTTGCCTCGTTGACCTCTTTCAGCGCATCTTCCAGCTGGCTGTTGGAAACCTTGAGCTTAGTCAGCTCCAGAATCAGCGTATCGCCGCCCTGCAGCAGGGAGTTCAGCAGTTCACGCTGGGTACGCAGCTGAGCTTCCAGAATCCGGTTTTGCTCGCTGGTCAGGGGCTGGCCATCCGCCTGACGGATTTGGCGAATTTGCGGCTGCTTATTGAGGAGATCCTCAAAATGCAGTCGCTGAACGCGTAGCTGGGCCATCTCGGTATCCAGCTGCTGCGGCTTCGGCATTTCCGGCAGACGCGCAACCTGGGCACGCAGCGCCTCGCCCAGCAGGTTTGATGACCCAAGCCACTGGGACTGTTCGCGCAGGGTGTTGAGCGCCTGACGCACCTGCAGGGTTTGATTGGTCGCCTGACGTTGCTGTGAGGCAACCAGATCCATACGCTGCGCCTGCTGATTCAGTGCGGCAGAAAGCTCACGGTTGACCTTAAACTGATCGACGATGTCCGCTGGCAGGTTGGCACTGTTTTCCGCCAGCAGTTCGGTGCTTTCGAGAGCACGTTCGGCCTCGCGCTGGCGCTGGCTATTAAGCTGATTACGCAGGGCCTGAAGATACGCATCCAGCTGCTCGCTCTGCTTTTGTGCGAGTTCCGAGCGCATCCGCGACAGCTCCTGGCGGTTATTGGCGGACAGCTGCGCCAGTTCCAGTTCATCTACCAGGGCTTTCAGACGCGCCGATTCCGCCTGCAGACCAAGATTTTGTGCCTGCGCCTGCGGCGTGTTGCCAGTTTGCGTACCCACGCGGCGCTCAACTTCATTAAGCTGGCGACGGGCGTCGGTTTGCTGCTGCGGGAGCTGGCTGAGGGAGTCGGCAATTTCACGTGCACGCTCTTGCTCCTGCTGAGCCAGACGGCTCTTCTCCAGAAGCTGGCTGCTGACCTGCAGGATTTCCTGATTCAGGGCGTCCGTGGTCATGTTGGCTGGCACATCGCGCGGCTCATCACGCAGATTCGCCAGCTGCGCGCGCAATGTTTGCGATAGTTTGGGGAAGTTGTCGATAACTTGCTGATATTGCTGAGCGCGTTCAAGAGAGCCTTTCCGCTCTTCAAGCGCGTTCAGTGCGGACTGAAGCGACTCGACGGTCTCTGGCTGAGCGGGTTTGGCCGCTTTTGCCTGCTCCAGTTCCTGACTTATCTGTTTGGCGTCGGGGGCTGTCGCTGCGTACGCCCCCATGCTGAGGCACCAGGCCATCAGTAGAACGATAATCGGGCGCACGTCAGCGATCCTTCTGTTGTTAGCCTTCGTCTTTTTTGTCGTCAACCAGCGGGCTGGCGTCATGCTCGGCGTTGATCTCTTCTTGTGACAGCGGAGCAGGTTCTGCATCGGGTGTCACAAAAGTTTCGGTGGAGACTGCCAGCGGCTGGCCAAGTTTGGTCACCGACAGACTTTCAAGCTGTTCAGCCAGCTTCACTTTGCCCGGCGCAAACAGGTTGATAACGGTAGAGCCCAGCTTGAAGCGCCCCATCTCCTGACCTTTCAGCAGGGCGACAGAGCCTTCCGCTTCACCGGCAGGCCACGTCCAGCGTTTGATGATACCTTCACGCGGAGGCGTGATGGTGCCAGCCCAGACGGTTTCAATACTGCCGACAATGGTCGCGCCCACCAGAATTTGCGCCATCGGGCCAAATTCAGTATCGAACAGGCAGATGACGCGTTCGTTACGGGCAAACAGGTTCGGTACGTTCTGCGCGGTCAGGTGGTTCACGGAGAAGAGATCGCCCGGAACGTAGATCATCTCACGCAGGATACCGTTACACGGCATGTGTACGCGGTGATAGTCGCGCGGCGACAGGTAGGTGGTCGCAAACGTACCGTTACGGAACAGGTCCGCCATCAGGTAGTTACCCGCCAGCAGCGCTTCCAGGCTGTAGTTATGGCCTTTCGCCTGCAGGATTTTGTCGTCTTCGATATTACCCAGCTGGCTGATCACGCCGTCAGCGGGCATCACCAGTACGTTAGGGTCGGTGTTCAGCGGACGCACTTCATCGCGCAGCGGGCGTACAAAAAACTCGTTGAAGGTACGGTAGCTGGCGGTGTCTGGCTTCTGTGCCTCTTTCATGTCGACCTTGTAATACTTCACAAAAAGGTCGATGACCAGTTTGGTCAGCCAGCCCGCGCGTTTGCTTGCGCCCCAGCCCGCCAGGCGAGTGAGCCACAGTTTTGGCAGAATGTATTGAAGCGAAAGTTTAAATGCGTTTAACAAGGTAGCCTCCAGGCCATTGTTTTGTCGTTCCTGATCCGGCGGTAAGCCGCCGGAACCTGAAAAAAGGGGACGATTTTAGCGATGCTTAGCTTAGTTGTCAGTTGTCAGAATCAGAAAAGTTTTTACGCGTTTTTACCTGATCCATGCTCTCAAGAATGCGGTGGTAATTCTCGAAGCGGGTCTCCGCAATCTCACCTTTTTCGACCGCTTCACGGATAGCGCAACCTGGGTCGTTATCGTGTTTACAGTCGCGGTACTTGCAAGCGCCTAAATAATCATGGAATTCGACAAATCCGTTGAAGATTTGTTCCGGTTCAAGATGCCACAAACCGAACTCGCGCACGCCCGGGGAGTCGATGACATCGCCCCCGTGCGGGAAGTGATACAGGCGTGATGCGGTGGTGGTGTGCTGGCCAAGACCCGAGACATCAGACACATCATTGGTAAGGATCGCCTGCTGGAGGCCAAGCAAATTGTTCAGCAGACTCGATTTGCCCACGCCGGACTGGCCCGCAAAGATGCTGATGCGATCGGTGAGCGCCTCTTCCAGCGGTTTCAGACCATCTTTGGTATGGCTGGAGACCATCAGGACGCGATAGCCAATATTGCGATAGATATCCATCTGCTCATTGACGAAGGCCATCCCGTCGTCGTCCAGCAGATCGATTTTGTTTAATACAATGATCGGCTCAACCTGCAGCGTTTCGCAGGCGACAAGGTAACGGTCGATAATATTGAGCGAAAGCTCAGGTAAAATCGCCGAAACAATAACGATCTGGTTAATGTTGGCGGCAATCGGCTTCACGCCATCGTAGAAATCCGGGCGGGTGAGCACCGACGTGCGTTCATGCACAGCTTCAACGATACCTTTAACCGTGACCCCTTCAGCCGCCTCTTTACCCGGACGCCAGACCACGCGATCGCCGGTAACCAGTGAACGGATGGTGCGACGGATATTGCATCGGTGAATATCCCCGTCGGCGGATTCCACATCGGCATGCATACCGAAACGGCTGATGACGACGCCTTCTGTCGCTTCACCAAACAGGTTATCGTCATAATCCGGCTTCTCCGAAGTGGTTTTAAGACGGCGCTGGTGGTTGGCGTTTACGCGGCGCTGCTGCCCTTTGGAGAGTTTATTTTTACTCAATCGCGCTGGCTCCTGGTCGCCCGTAAGGGGCAAAACCTCTATGATACACTCTAATTAATACTAGTTAACCTGCTACTGCCGGTTATGCGAGAAGGGTGGAAAATAACATGAGCGCGGATGAAAACAACCTGATTTGGATCGATCTCGAAATGACCGGGCTGGATCCCGAGCGCGATCGCATTATTGAGATTGCAACTCTGGTGACGGACGCCAACCTGAATATTCTGGCCGAAGGGCCGACAATTGCCGTGCATCAGTCCGACGATCAGCTGGCTTTGATGGATGAATGGAACGTGCGCACCCACACCGGTAGCGGCCTGGTGGATCGCGTGAAGGCCAGCACGTTGGGCGATCGCGAGGCAGAACTGGCGACGCTTGAGTTCCTGAAACAATGGGTTCCGGCAGGTAAATCGCCTATCTGTGGGAATAGCATTGGCCAGGATCGCCGTTTCCTGTTTAAGTACATGCCGGAGCTGGAGTCTTACTTCCACTACCGCTATCTGGATGTCAGTACCCTGAAAGAGCTGGCGCGCCGCTGGAAACCTGAAATCCTTGATGGCTTTAAAAAGCAGGGGACGCACCAGGCGATGGACGATATTCGTGAGTCCGTGGCAGAGCTTGCGTACTACCGCGAAAACTTTATTAAGCTGTGATTTTGAGATCCGGCGCCTTGCGTGGCCGGGTTTTTGTCGTTAAATTGTTCAGCTTGCCGATTTAATAAGCATTTGAACTGAATTTCGAAAAAATCGCTTTAAGGGGGGTTGCAGCTAAAAGGATTTCTCGTATAATGCGCCTCCCGTAACGACAGAGAATTACACGTTACGACAGCAACAAAAGCAGTACAGATTTGCGGGAATAGCTCAGTTGGTAGAGCACGACCTTGCCAAGGTCGGGGTCGCGAGTTCGAGTCTCGTTTCCCGCTCCAAAATTTGAAAAGTGCTTTCACAGCACAGACTGCCCAAGCGGGAATAGCTCAGTTGGTAGAGCACGACCTTGCCAAGGTCGGGGTCGCGAGTTCGAGTCTCGTTTCCCGCTCCAAAATTTGAAAGTGCTTTCAGAGCACGGACCACCCAAGCGGGAATAGCTCAGTTGGTAGAGCACGACCTTGCCAAGGTCGGGGTCGCGAGTTCGAGTCTCGTTTCCCGCTCCAAATTCTTCTTCATATCTAAATTATCCACAGCGAAAAGAGTCGTTGGGGACGTTTTCTATTATTCCTGAAATACTCTTGTGAACAGAGTTATCCACAGATTTCGTCTTCAATCCTGACTGTGCAAAAAGTTAGCAGGGTGAATAATATCCTTGCAAGTAATTGTATAAATTAAAGAAAATTTGATTTCAAAATGTTATTGAGATCACTTGACCTCTTCTCAAGCCCAGATGGCGCTTGAGTTTTTATTTTTATACACAGGCTGTGAATAGTTCACGCATCCCGCGTAAGTCCTTTTTCGATGACCCTGACCAGCCGCTTTTTTTTCGGAAGCTGCACCTCAACCACACAGGCATTACGCTTCTCAATCTGCTGCGCAATCGCCCATTCTATGTGTTCATCAAGAAGTGGGTGCTCACCTCTACGGCTTTCAAGAGCCTGAATGTTCGCTTCATCCCACGGGGCATTACCCAGCGCGACGGCGACATTACGCAGCCAGCGCAGATGACCTATACGACGAATGGCCGAGCCTTCCGTCACTTTCAGGAACCAGGCTTCGCTCCAGGCGAACAGTTCGATGAGTTGTGGCGCATGCAGCGCCTTACGCGGGCTGAAATCCTCTTCATCCGTAAGCTGCGAATAACGGTTCCACGGGCAGATCAGCTGGCAGTCATCGCAGCCGTAGATGCGGTTGCCGATAAGCGGTCGAAACTCCTCCGGAATGGCCCCTTCCAGTTCGATAGTGAGATAGGAGATGCAGCGACGGGCATCAACGGTATAAGGCTCAACGATAGCCCCCGTCGGGCAGATGGTCATGCAGGCCACGCAGCGGCCACAGCCTTCCTCCACCGGGCCGTCTATCGGTAACGGTAAATCAATCAGCAATTCGCCAAGGAAGAAGAACGATCCGGCGTCACGGCTAAGGATAAGTGAGTGCTTACCTGTCCAGCCAAGCCCGGCTTTTTCAGCGATCGGGCGCTCAAGAATAGGCGCGGAATCAACAAAGGGTCTAAAATTCAGCGAAACACAGTGCTGCTGAATAGTTTCCCCGAGTTTTTTTAAACGGTTACGCAGAAGCTTATGGTAATCACGCCCCAGGGCGTACCGGCTAACGTAACCCAGAGAGGGATTTTTTAGCGTGCGCGCAAAAGCCGCGTTGGCAGGCAGATAGTTCATGCGCACGCTGATGACGCGCAAGGTACCCGGTAAAAGCTCGTGTGGGCGGGCACGCATCATGCCGTGACGCGCCATCCACTCCATTTCGCCGTGGTATTGTTTGTCCAGCCAGGCCTGCAGTTTTGGCTCGCTGGCGGAGAGGTCGGTGTCGGTAATACCCACCTTCTGGAAGCCAAGCTCAGCACCCCACTGTTTTATTTTTTGCGCTAACTCATTGAGATCGAGGGGCTGTGACATGACGGACCATACAGTGAAGAAAAACCCCGCAAGTATACCACATTCCATCTGGCATGCGGATGACCTCCGGCGCGCCGAAAAAGAGGCTGCAGACAGCCTCGGGATCACCCTTTATGAACTGATGCAGCGTGCGGGAGAGGCAGCATTTACCGTTGCCCGCAGCGCCTGGCCGCAATCCACCCACTGGCTGATTTTGTGCGGACACGGCAATAACGGCGGGGACGGCTACGTCGTTGCCCGTCTTGCGGTAGCTGCCGGTATTCGCGTTACGCTGCTGGCGCTGGAAAGTGATAAGCCCCTGCCGGAAGAGGCCAGCGCAGCGCGGGAGGCTTGGCTGAATGCCGGCGGTGTGATTCATGCGCCTGATATCGCCTGGCCGGAGGATGTCGATCTGATTATTGATGGTCTGCTGGGTACCGGGCTGCGCAGTGCTCCCCGCGAGAATATTGCCGCGCTGATTGAACACGCCAACAGACATTGCGCCCCGGTAGTGGCGCTGGATATCCCTTCAGGCCTGAACGCGCAAACCGGCGTGACGCCTGGCGCCGTCATCCAGGCTGCGCACACCGTGACCTTCATTGCTTTGAAGCCGGGTCTGTTAACCGGTAAAGCACGGGATGTGGTCGGCGTATTACACCATAACGCGCTCGGGCTGGAGGGCTGGCTGGCCGGGCAGGACATGCGCATCGCCCGTTTTGATGCATCGCTGCTGACTGAGTGGTTTCCGCCGCGCCGTCCGACATCCCATAAGGGCGACCACGGCAGGTTGGTGATTATTGGTGGCGATCGCGGTACGGCAGGGGCGATTCGCATGACCGGCGAGGCAGCATTACGCAGCGGTGCTGGTTTAGTGCGAATTCTCACTCGTATTGAGAACATTGCACCGATAATCACAGCCCGACCGGAGCTGATGGTGCATGAGCTTACGCCCCAGACGCTTGAGGAAAGCCTCGAATGGGCGGATGTCGTGGTCATTGGCCCAGGGCTTGGGCAACAGGGATGGGGTAAACAGGCCCTGCAAAAAGTCGAGAATTTTCGTAAACCGATGCTGTGGGATGCCGACGCGCTTAACCTTCTGGCAATAAACCCGGATAAGCGTCACAATCGCATCCTGACGCCACACCCCGGCGAAGCCGCGCGCCTGCTTAACTGCAGCGTCGCAGAAATTGAAAGCGATCGCTTACTTTCTGCTCAGCGTCTGGTAAAACGTTACGGAGGTGTTGCCGTTTTGAAAGGGGCAGGAACCGTCGTTGCCAGTGACGAGGCGCTGGGCATTATTGATGCCGGAAATGCGGGCATGGCGAGCGGCGGTATGGGCGACGTGCTTTCCGGTATCATCGGCGCATTGCTTGGACAGAAACTTCCCCTTTATGATGCAGCCTGTGCGGGCTGCGTGGCCCACGGTGTCGCGGCAGATAAACTGGCGGCGCGATATGGAACACGCGGTATGCTGGCCACCGATCTTTTTTGCACGCTACGGCGTGTTGTTAACCCGGATGTGATTGACGTAGAAAATGACTAATCGAGCGATTCCTTTACCTGATGAACAAGCCACTTTAGATCTCGGCAAGCGCGTGGCGCAGGCCTGTCAGGGGGCAACCGTCATTTATCTGTATGGTGATTTGGGGGCGGGTAAAACCACTTTCAGCCGGGGTTTTTTGCAGGCGTTAGGGCATAACGGGAATGTGAAAAGCCCAACCTACACGCTCGTCGAGCCGTACACCCTCGACAATCTCATGGTGTACCACTTTGATTTATATCGCCTTGCGGATCCTGAGGAGCTGGAATTTATGGGGATCCGTGATTATTTTGCCAATGATGCCATCTGCCTGGTGGAGTGGCCGCAACAAGGTGCGGGTGTGTTACCTGACCCGGATGTCGAAATTCACATAGATTACCAGGCACAAGGGCGTGAGGCTCGCATCAGTGCGGTTTCCTCATCAGGGTGTTCCTTACTGGCGCGTCTCGCCGGTTAAGCGTAGGGATGACGGGATGAAAAATCGCGTTAAAGGTTGGCTGTTAGCTGCTTCGGTGCTGCTGTGCGCGCAGGCCGGGGCGGCAAGCCTTTCGGATATTCAGGTGTCGAACGGCGAAAGCCAGGCCCGGATCACGTTTAGCTTTATGGGTGACCCTGAATACGCTTTTTCACAGCCAGACAGCCACAGCGTGGCGCTGGATATCAAACAGACCGGGGTGATTCAGGGGCTCCCGCTTCGGTTCAGCGGTAACAACCTGGTGAAAAGTATCCGCTCGGGTAACCCGCAGGACAGCCAGTCATTGCGCCTGGTGGTGGATCTCACCGAAAAGGGCAAAACGAAAGCGGTTAAGCAGCAAAACGGCGCGAACTATACGGTAGTTTTTACCATCAATGCCGACGTTCCGCCGCCGCCTCCGCCGCCACCGGTTGTCGCGAAACGCGTGGAGGAGCCTGTGTATACTCCGCGTCCATCGGAACCCGCGCGTAATCCGTTTAAATCGCAGAACGATCGCATTACCGCAGCAACCAGCAGCAATACGGTAACGCGTCCGGCGGCCAGTGCGCGCCGCGCGGTCAGCGGTGATAAAGTGATTATCGCCATTGATGCCGGACACGGTGGTCAGGATCCTGGTGCGATTGGCCCAGGCGGCACGCGGGAGAAAAACGTCACAATTGCCATTGCCCGCAAGCTGCGCGCGCTGCTGAATGACGATCCTATGTTTAAAGGCGTGTTGACCCGCGACGGCGACTATTTTATTTCCGTTATGGGCCGCTCAGACGTGGCGCGTAAGCAAAATGCCAATTTCCTGGTCTCTATTCATGCGGATGCTGCGCCAAACCGCAGTGCCACGGGCGCGTCTGTGTGGGTGCTGTCAAACCGCCGGGCAAACAGCGAGATGGCAAACTGGCTGGAAGAGCATGAGAAACAGTCAGAACTGCTGGGCGGTGCGGGTGATGTGCTGGCAAACAGTCAGTCAGACCCGTACCTCAGCCAGGCGGTACTGGATTTACAGTTCGGTCATTCCCAGCGCGTCGGGTATGATGTCGCCACTAACGTGTTGAATCAGCTGCAGGGCATCGGGGCATTGCACAAGCGTCGCCCGGAACATGCGAGCCTGGGCGTGCTGCGTTCGCCGGATATTCCGTCAATTCTGGTGGAGACCGGCTTTATCAGCAACAACGCCGAAGAGCGCCTGCTGGGAAGCGACAGCTATCAGCAGCAAATTGCCGAAGCGATTTATAACGGTCTGCGTAAATACTTTGACGCGCACCCGCTGCAGTCCGCGCCGTCGGGCGGAGCAGGCCAGGTGGCCAACGCTTCACTGCCGGGTGGGATGACCGCGACCAACTAAGGAGACATCATGCCGATTCAGGTTCTACCGCCGCAGCTTGCGAACCAAATCGCCGCCGGTGAGGTGGTGGAACGTCCTGCATCGGTGGTGAAGGAACTGGTGGAAAACAGCCTCGATGCGGGAGCTACCCGTATTGATATTGATATCGAACGCGGCGGGGCGAAACTTATCCGCATTCGCGATAACGGCTGTGGGATAAAAAAAGACGAGCTGGCGCTGGCGCTGGCGCGTCATGCCACCAGTAAAATTGCCTCTCTGGACGATCTTGAAGCGATAATCAGCCTCGGCTTTCGCGGCGAGGCGCTCGCCAGTATTAGCTCGGTTTCCCGCCTGACGTTGACCTCTCGTACCGCTGAACAGCAGGAAGCCTGGCAGGCATACGCCGAAGGACGCGACATGGATGTGACGGTTAAACCCGCGGCGCATCCTGTCGGTACCACGCTGGAAGTGCTGGATCTGTTCTACAACACCCCCGCCCGACGCAAGTTTATGCGTACCGAAAAAACCGAATTCGGCCATATCGACGAGATCATTCGTCGTATCGCGCTGGCGCGTTTTGACGTCACCATTAATCTCAGCCATAACGGCAAGGTGATGCGCCAGTATCGCGCGGTGGCGGAAGGCGGGCAGAAAGAGCGCCGTTTAGGGGCTATCTGCGGAACGCCATTTCTGGAACAGGCGCTGGCGATAGAGTGGCAGCATGGCGATCTCGCTTTACGTGGCTGGGTGGCCGACCCGAACGCCAGCAGTGCGGCTTTATCTGAAATTCAGTATTGCTACGTGAATGGCCGCATGATGCGCGACCGCCTCATTAACCACGCCATTCGTCAGGCCTGTGAAGACAAGCTTGGGGCCGATCAGCAACCGGCTTTTGTGCTTTATCTGGAGATCGACCCGCATCAGGTCGATGTTAACGTTCACCCCGCCAAGCATGAGGTGCGCTTCCATCAGTCGCGTCTGGTGCATGATTTTATCTATCAGGGCGTGCTGAGCGTATTGCAACAGCAGGTTGAGCCTGCATTGCCGCTGGAAAAAGACGATTCCTCACCGCGTCCCATCCCGGAAAACCGTGTCGCTGCGGGCCGCAACCATTTTGCGCAGCCTGCTGTCGCGCGAGAGCCGGAAACGCCTCGATTCTCAACCGGTGCAAGCACGACGCGTCCGACGGGAGCAAACTATCCGAACGCTCAACCCGGCTATCAAAAGCAGCAGGGGGCGTTGTACCGTAAGTTGCTGGAAACGCCTGCTGTTGAGCGCAAAGATCACGTTGCAGTGGCGACACCGTCCCTTGAAGGGCACAGCCAGAGTTTCGGGCGAGTGCTGACGATTATCGCACCGGATATGGCATTGCTAGAACGCGACGGTAAATTGCAGCTTCTGGCGTTACCGGTTGCCGAACGCTGGCTCAAACAGGCGCAACTGACGCCAGGGGAAAATGCGGCCTGTGCGCAGCCGTTATTGATCCCGGTTCGTCTGAAAATATCCACTGAAGAAACGCGGGTATTGCAGCGTACAGAGGCCCTACTGGCGCAAATGGGCATTGAAATGGTGCTCGAACCACAACATGTGACAATTCGCGCAGTGCCTTTACCCTTACGCCAACAAAATTTACAAAACTTGATTCCTGAACTGATAGGCTACCTGGCGCAGCAAACATCGTTTGAGGCCGCCAACACCGCGCAGTGGATCGCTCGCCATCTGGCCAGTGAACATACACCGTGGAGTATGGCGCAGGCGATTACCGTGCTGGCGGAGGTCGAACGCCTCTGCCCACAGCTGGTGAAAGCGCCACCGGGTGGGTTATTACAACCTGTTGATTTGAAAACGGCGATGACCGCCCTGAAACATGACTGACGTAAGTAAGGCGAGCCTGCCAAAGGCAATTTTTTTAATGGGCCCAACGGCCTCCGGCAAAACGGCGTTAGCCATTGAGTTACGCAAAGTTTTGCCTGTAGAGTTGATTAGCGTTGATTCCGCCCTCATCTATCGGGGGATGGACATTGGTACGGCGAAGCCTGGCGCAGAAGAACTGCGTGCGGCACCGCACCGTTTGCTGGATATTCTCGACCCGGCAGAGGCTTACTCCGCAGCGGATTTCCGCCGGGATGCCTTAGCCGAGATGGCCGAGATTACGGCGGCGGGACGTATACCGCTGTTGGTTGGCGGCACCATGCTCTACTTTAAGGCGCTGCTGGAAGGATTATCACCTTTACCTTCCGCAGATCCTGACGTGAGAGCAAAGATTGAGCAACAGGCGGCAGAGCAGGGATGGGACGTGTTGCATAAGCAACTGGCAGAGATTGACCCGGTTGCGGCAGCGCGAATCCATCCAAATGATCCGCAAAGGCTTTCCCGGGCACTGGAAGTTTTTTTCATTTCGGGTAAAACTTTAACGGAACTGACGCAAACGTCAGGAGACGCTCTGCCGTATCAGGTGCATCAGTTCGCCATCGCCCCGGCGAGCCGTGAACTGCTCCATCAACGAATTGAGCAGCGTTTTCATCAGATGTTAGCTTCAGATTTTGAAGCAGAAGTGCGGGCGCTATTTGCCCGTGGAGATTTGCATACGGATATGCCTTCCGTTCGTTGTGTGGGATACCGCCAGATGTGGTCGTATCTTGAAGGTGAGATTTCATACGATGAAATGGTTTATCGAGGTGTTTGCGCCACGAGACAGTTAGCGAAGCGCCAGATCACCTGGTTGCGCGGTTGGGAGGGAGTTCACTGGTTAGACAGTGAAAAACCGCAACAGGCGTTAAACGAGGTGATTGAGGTTGTTGGTGATATCGCCCACTGAATGTGTACAATTGAGACGTATCGTGCGCAATTTTTCAGAATCGCAAGGTTCTAAGTACAAAACAAGCATATAAGGAAAAGATAGAATGGCTAAGGGGCAATCTTTACAAGATCCGTTCCTGAACGCATTGCGTCGGGAACGTGTTCCAGTTTCTATTTATTTGGTGAATGGTATTAAGCTGCAAGGTCAGATTGAGTCTTTCGATCAGTTTGTGATCCTGTTGAAAAACACGGTCAGTCAGATGGTCTACAAGCACGCTATCTCTACTGTTGTTCCGTCCCGTCCAGTCTCTCATCACAGCAATAACGCTGGCGGCGGCACTGGCAGTAACTACCATCATGGCAGCAACGCGCAGGGTTCTTCAACGCCAGCGCAGGACAGCGACGAAACCGAATAAGGTTTCAGCTGTTATCCACACGGGGAGCCAGGGATCCTGCGTTCCCCGCTGATCTTTTTAGAGAGGTTTACGCTTGTTTGACCGTTATGATGCCGGTGAGCAGGCGGTGCTGGTACACATCTATTTTTCGCAAGACAAAGATATGGAAGATCTCCAGGAGTTTGAATCTCTGGTCTCTTCCGCCGGTGTCGAAGCAATGCAGGTGATTACCGGTAGCCGTAAAGCGCCGCACCCAAAGTATTTTGTTGGTGAAGGTAAAGCAGTAGAAATTGCGGATGCCGTAAAAGCAACCGGCGCGTCAGTCGTGTTGTTTGATCATGCGCTGTCTCCAGCCCAGGAGCGCAACCTGGAAGCTCTCTGCGAATGCCGTGTGATCGACCGCACGGGATTGATTTTAGACATTTTTGCTCAGCGTGCACGTACCCATGAAGGGAAATTGCAGGTTGAGCTTGCACAGCTGCGCCATCTGGCGACGCGTCTGGTGCGTGGCTGGACCCACCTTGAAAGACAAAAAGGCGGGATCGGTTTGCGCGGTCCGGGTGAAACCCAGCTCGAAACCGACCGTCGTTTACTGCGTGGCCGTATTACCCAGATCCTCTCGCGTCTGGAACGTGTAGAGAAACAGCGTGAACAGGGGCGTCGGGCGCGAACCAAAGCTGACATCCCGACCGTGTCGCTGGTGGGTTATACCAACGCCGGTAAATCCACCCTGTTTAACCAGATAACCGAGGCCCAGGTTTATGCCGCAGACCAGCTGTTTGCGACCCTGGACCCTACGCTGCGTCGTATTGACGTAGCAGACGTGGGTGAAACGGTGCTGGCGGATACCGTAGGGTTTATCCGCCATTTGCCACACGATCTGGTGGCGGCGTTTAAAGCGACGTTGCAGGAGACGCGACAGGCGACCCTGCTGCTGCACGTGATTGATGCGGCTGACGTACGCGTGCAGGAGAACATCGACGCGGTGAACGTGGTGCTGGAAGAGATTGATGCCCACGAAATTCCCACGCTGTTGGTGATGAACAAGATCGATATGCTGGAGGATTTCGAACCGCGTATCGACCGAGATGAAGAGAACAAACCGATTCGGGTCTGGCTTTCTGCTCAGGCCGGTATTGGTGTGCCACTGCTTTTCCAGGCTTTGACAGAACGTCTTTCCGGTGAGGTAGCGCAGCACACGCTGCGCCTGCCGCCACAGGAAGGCAGGCTGCGCAGCCGGTTTTATCAGCTTCAGGCGATAGAAAAAGAGTGGATGGAGGATGACGGCAGCGTGGGGATGCAGGTGCGTATGCCGATCGTTGACTGGCGTCGCCTCTGTAAACAAGAACCTGCGCTGGCGGACTATATCGTCTGATCAGAAAGGGGAAGCCTGAAAAATTCGCCCTTGCATAACAAATATGGAGCATATACATGGCGTGGAATCAGCCCGGTAATAACGGACAAGACCGCGACCCGTGGGGAAGCAGCAATAATCAAGGCGGCAACTCTGGGGGAAATGGCAATAAAGGTGGTCGCGAGCAGGGGCCGCCGGATCTGGATGATATCTTCCGCAAGCTGAGCAAAAAGCTTGGTGGCCTGGGCGGAGGAAAAGGTTCTGGCTCAGGGGGTAATTCCACTCAGAGTCCGCGCCCGCCAATGGGTGGCCGCGTAGTGGGCATTGTGGCCGCTGCGGTGGTAATCATCTGGGCAGCCAGCGGGTTCTACACCATTAAAGAAGCAGAACGCGGCGTGGTCACCCGTTTCGGTAAGTTCAGCCATCTGGTTGAGCCGGGCCTGAACTGGAAGCCGACCTTCATTGACGACGTGACAGCGGTAAACGTGGAGTCCGTCCGTGAACTGGCCGCCTCTGGCGTGATGCTGACGTCTGATGAGAACGTGGTGCGCGTTGAGATGAACGTCCAGTACCGCGTGACCGATCCTGAACGTTATCTGTTTAGCGTAACCAGCGCCGATGACAGCCTGCGTCAGGCGACTGATAGCGCCCTGCGTGGTGTGATTGGTAAATACACCATGGACCGCATTCTCACCGAAGGTCGTACCGTTATTCGTAGCGATACCCAGCGCGAGCTGGAGGAGACCATTCGTCCGTACAACATGGGTATCACCCTGCTGGACGTTAACTTCCAGGCTGCTCGTCCGCCGGAAGAGGTGAAGGCCGCATTTGATGATGCAATTGCTGCCCGTGAAAACGAACAGCAGTACATCCGTGAAGCGGAAGCGTACACCAACGAAGTTCAGCCACGTGCTAACGGTCAGGCGCAGCGTATTCTGGAAGAAGCACGCGCGTATAAGACGCAGACCATCCTGGAAGCACAGGGTGAAGTGGCTCGCTTCGCGAAGATTCTGCCGGAATATAAAGCAGCGCCAGAAATTACCCGTGAGCGTCTCTATATCGAGACCATGGAAAAAGTGCTGAGCCATACCCGCAAAGTGTTGGTTAACGACAGCAAAGGTGGAAACCTGATGGTGCTGCCGCTGGATCAGATGCTGAAAGGCGGTTCTGCGCCGGCCGCGAAAGACACCAGCGGAGCAAACAACCTGCTGCGTCTGCCGCCAGCGTCATCGGGCAGCGCCAGCGCGAACACAACGCCTTCTTCGAACGATGGTGACATTATGGACCAACGCCGTGCTAACGCGCAGCGTAACGACTACCAGCGTCAGGGGGAATAAGGATGCGTAAGTCAGTTATTGCGATCATCGTCATCGTACTGGTCGTGCTGTATACCTCGATCTTTGTGGTGAAAGAGGGCGAGCGTGGGATCAAGTTCCAGTTCAGCAGCGTCGTGCGTGACAGTGACAAACGTCCGGTGATTTACGAACCGGGTCTGCACTTCAAGGTGCCGTTCATTCAGTCAGTGAAAACGCTGGATGCGCGTATCCAGACTATGGATAACCAGGCTGACCGTTTCGTGACCAAAGAGAAGAAAGACCTGATCGTTGATTCCTACATCAAATGGCGCATCAGCGATTTCAGCCGTTACTTCCTGGCAACCGGCGGTGGCGACGTTTCTCAGGCGGAAGTGCTGCTGAAACGTAAGTTCTCTGACCGTCTGCGTTCTGAAATTGGTCGTCTGGATGTGAAAGACATCGTGACCGACTCCCGCGGTCGTCTGACCCTGGAAGTGCGCGATGCGCTGAATTCCGGTACAGCGGGCACGGAAGACGAAGTGGAAACGCCAGCAGCGGATGACGCGATTGCGAAAGCAGCTGAACGCGTTCAGGCTGAAACCAACGGTAAAGTGCCGGTGATCAACCCGAACAGTATGGCTGCGCTGGGTATCGAAGTGGTTGACGTGCGTATCAAGCAGATCAACCTGCCAGCTGAAGTGTCCGAAGCGATCTACAACCGTATGCGCGCCGAGCGTGAAGCGGTAGCCCGTCGCCACCGTTCACAAGGCCAGGAAGAGGCTGAGAAGCTGCGTGCGGCAGCGGACTACGAAGTTACCAAGACGCTGGCGGAATCTGAGCGTCAGGGCCGTATTCTGCGCGGTGAAGGTGATGCGGAAGCGGCGAAGCTGTTCGCTGATGCCTTCAGCCAGGATCCCGACTTCTACGCCTTTATCCGTAGCCTGCGTGCTTACGAGAATAGCTTCCAGAGCAACCAGGATGTGATGGTGCTCAGCCCGGACAGCGATTTCTTCCGTTATATGAAGACGCCGACTAACGCAACACGATAAACTCTGGCACGTTTGAGTATTCAAACCACCGCTCCCTCCGGAGCGGTGGTTTTCTTTTATAAGGAATAAAAATGAATTCAACCATTTGGCTGGCGCTGGCCCTGGTGTTAGTGCTGGAAGGCCTGGGACCGATGCTTTATCCGCGTGCCTGGCGCCGCATGATCGCGACCATGAGCCAACTTCCGGATAATATTTTGCGCCGTTTCGGCGGTGGACTTGTGGTTGCTGGCATCGTTATCTACTACATGTTGAGGAAAACGATTGGCTGATCAAAAAGTGGTCGGATTTGGCGTATTTTGAGGTCAAAAAGTGCTGTATATCTGAAAAAGCGATGGTAGAATCCATTTTTAAGCAAACGGTGATTTTGAAAAAAATGGGTAACAACGTCGTCGTACTGGGCACCCAATGGGGTGACGAAGGTAAAGGGAAGATTGTTGATCTTCTGACTGAACGGGCTAAATATGTTGTACGCTACCAGGGCGGTCACAACGCAGGCCATACTCTCGTAATCAACGGTGAAAAAACCGTCCTCCATCTTATTCCATCAGGCATTCTTCGCGAAAACGTCACCAGCATCATCGGTAACGGCGTTGTGCTGTCTCCCGCTGCGCTGATGAAAGAGATGAAAGGTCTGGAAGACCGTGGTATCCCTGTTCGTGAGCGTCTGCTGCTCTCCGAAGCCTGCCCGCTGATCCTGGATTATCATGTGGCACTGGACGTCGCGCGTGAGAAAGCACGTGGTGCGAAAGCGATCGGTACGACCGGTCGTGGTATCGGCCCGGCTTATGAAGATAAAGTGGCACGTCGCGGTCTGCGCGTGGGCGATCTCTTCGACAAAGCCACCTTCGCTGAAAAACTGAAAGAAGTGATGGAATATCACAACTTCCAGCTGGTGAACTTCTACAAAGCTGACGCTGTTGACTACCAGAAAGTGCTGGATGACGTCATGGCGATTGCAGACATTCTGACCGGTATGGTTGTTGATGTGTCCGATCTGCTGGACCAGGCGCGCAAGCGTGGCGATTTCGTCATGTTCGAAGGTGCGCAGGGTACGCTGCTGGACATCGACCACGGTACCTATCCGTACGTAACCTCTTCTAACACCACCGCAGGTGGCGTGGCGACCGGCTCTGGCCTGGGTCCACGTTATGTCGATTACGTTCTGGGCATCATCAAAGCTTACTCCACGCGTGTGGGGGCAGGTCCATTCCCGACCGAGCTGTTCGATGAAACCGGCGAGTTCCTCTGCAAGCAGGGTAACGAGTTTGGCGCGACCACCGGTCGTCGTCGTCGTACCGGCTGGCTGGACGCGGTTGCTGTGCGTCGTGCCGTGCAGATCAACTCCCTGTCTGGCTTCTGCCTGACCAAGCTGGACGTGCTGGACGGCCTGAAAGAAGTGAAAATCTGCGTCGGCTACCGTATGCCTGACGGTCGTGAAGTGACCACGACTCCGCTGGCCGCTGATGACTGGGAAGGCATTGAGCCAATTTACGAAACCATGCCGGGCTGGTCTGAGACCACTTTCGGTGTGAAAGAGCGTAGTGGCCTGCCACAGGCGGCGCTGGATTACATCAAGCGTATTGAAGAACTGACCGAAGTGCCGATCGATATTATTTCTACCGGCCCGGATCGTACTGAAACGATGATCCTGCGCGACCCGTTCGACGCATAATCTTCGTGAATGCTGGCCTGCGGGGAAACTCGTAGGCCGGATAAGCGTAGCGCCATCCGGCGACCGCTCCTGGATCTCCGCTTTTTCGCCCCGTCTGTCAAATAAATTAGCCGCTATCTATCTGGCTGGTTTATCATCATTAATGAATATCTCTGCGGTTTGACCGCGTTTTCCCTTTTTCCTGAGGTTGATGTGCAGTTAACAAGTTTCACCGATTACGGCTTACGTGCGCTGATTTACATGGCGTCGTTACCCGATGGGAAGATGACCAGTATCTCTGAAGTGACGGAGGTATACGGCGTATCTCGTAATCATATGGTCAAAATAATCAATCAACTTAGTCGTGCCGGATACGTTGCTGCCGTCCGCGGGAAGAATGGGGGGATCCGTCTCGGTAAACCGGCGCAGAGTATTCGCATCGGGGATGTGGTACGCGAACTGGAGCCCTTGTCTCTGGTGAACTGCAGCAGTGAGTTTTGCCACATTACACCCGCTTGCCGCCTGAAACAGGCGCTTTCTAAGGCTGTGCAAAGTTTTCTCAAGGAACTGGATAACTACACGCTGGCCGATTTGGTTGAAGAGAATCAACCGCTTTATAAATTATTGCTGGTGGAATGAAGAAAATTTCCACCGGAGCTGACAACGGAGGAACCGACATGTCACAAGATCCTTTCCAGGAACGCGAAGCCGAAAAATACGCGAATCCTATCCCCAGCCGCGAGTTCATCATTGAACACTTAACAAAACGCGAAAAACCCGCCAATCGTGAAGAACTTGCCGTTGAATTAAATATTGAAGGTGAAGAGCAAATTGAAGCCCTTCGCCGTCGCCTGCGTGCCATGGAGCGCGACGGGCAACTGGTCTTTACCCGCCGCCAGTGCTACGCGCTGCCTGAACGCCTCGACTTGCTGAAAGGCACCGTGATTGGGCACCGTGATGGCTTTGGCTTCCTGCGCGTGGAAGGCCGCAAAGATGACCTGTATCTGTCATCTGAACAGATGAAAATGTGTATCCACGGCGACCAGATCCTGGCGCAGCCGCTGGGTGCTGACCGTAAAGGTCGCCGGGAAGCGCGCGTGGTGCGCGTACTGGTGCCAAAAACCAGCCAGATTGTTGGCCGTTACTTCACTGATGCGGGTGTGGGCTTTGTGGTGCCGGACGACAGCCGTCTGAGCTTTGACATCCTGATCCCGCCTGAAGAGGTGATGGGCGCACGCATGGGCTTTGTGGTTGTGGTAGAACTCACTCAGCGCCCAACGCGTCGCACCAAAGCGGTTGGTAAAATCGTGGAAGTCCTGGGCGATAACATGGGCACTGGCATGGCCGTTGATATGGCATTGCGCACCCATGAGATCCCCTACATCTGGCCGAAAGCGGTTGAAGATCAGATCGAAAGTCTGCGTGAAGAAGTGCCGGAAGAGTCCAAAGTGGGCCGCGTGGATCTGCGCTCCCTGCCGCTGGTCACCATTGATGGCGAAGATGCCCGCGACTTCGATGATGCCGTTTACTGTGAGAAAAAACGCGGTGGCGGATGGCGTCTGTGGGTGGCGATTGCGGACGTGAGCTACTATGTTCGCCCGCACACCCCGCTGGATAACGAAGCGCGCAGCCGTGGTACCTCGGTGTATTTCCCCTCTCAGGTAATACCAATGCTGCCGGAAGTGCTCTCTAACGGCCTGTGCTCCCTGAACCCGCAGGTTGATCGCCTCTGTATGGTGTGTGAGATGACCATCTCCACCAAAGGGCGCTTAACCGGCTACAAGTTCTATGAAGCGGTCATGAGTTCCCATGCGCGTCTGACCTATACCAAGGTCTGGCATATGCTGCAGGGCGACCAGGATCTGCGCGAACAATACGCGCCGCTGGTCAAGCATATTGAAGAACTGCATAACCTCTACAAAACGCTGGATCAGGCACGCGAAGAGCGCGGCGGGATCTCGTTCGAGAGCGAAGAAGCGAAGTTTATCTTCAACGCAGAGCGTCGCATTGAGCGTATCGAGCAGACCCAGCGTAATGATGCGCACAAGCTGATCGAAGAGTGTATGATCCTGGCGAACATCTCGGCAGCGCGTTTCGTTGAGAAAGCCAAAGAGCCGGCGCTGTTCCGTATTCACGATAAGCCGTCAACGGAAGCCATCACCGCGTTCCGTTCAGTACTGGCGGAACTGGGTCTGGAGCTGCCTGGCGGCAACAAGCCTGAACCGCGCGATTACGCCGAGCTGCTGGAGTCCATTGGCGACCGTCCTGACGCAGAAATGCTGCAGACGATGCTGTTGCGTTCGATGAAGCAGGCGATTTACGATCCGGAAAACCGGGGACACTTCGGCCTGGCGCTGCAGTCTTACGCGCATTTCACCTCGCCGATCCGTCGCTATCCTGACCTCTCTCTGCACCGCGCGATCAAGTATCTGCTGGCGCAGGAGCAGGGCCATAAAGGGAACACTACCGAAACCGGCGGTTACCACTATTCGATGGAAGAGATGCTGCAGCTCGGTCAGCACTGTTCCATGACCGAGCGTCGTGCTGATGAAGCCACGCGCGACGTAGCGGACTGGCTGAAGTGTGACTTTATGCTGGACCAGGTGGGCAACGTCTTTAAAGGCGTGATTGCCAGCGTGACCGGCTTTGGTTTCTTCGTGCGTCTGGACGAGCTATTTATCGACGGTCTGGTGCACGTCTCCAGCCTGGATAACGACTACTACCGCTTCGACCAGGTTGGTCAACGCCTGATTGGCGAATCGGGCGGCCAGACCTACCGTCTGGGCGACCGTGTGGAAGTGAAAGTTGAAGCCGTGAATATGGACGACCGTAAAATCGACTTCAGCCTCATCTCCAGCGAGCGTGCGCCGCGTAACGTCGGTAAAACCGAGCGTGAACGGGCGAAAAAAGGCGGAAACGGTAAACCGGGCGGCGGTAAACGTCGTCAGGCGGGTAAGAAGGTAAACTTCGAGCCAGACAGCGCGTTCCGCGGCGAGAAGAAGCAAAAGCCGAAGGCGGCGAAGAAAGACGCTCGCTCAGCGAAAAAACCTTCTGCGAAGACGCAGAAAATCGCTGCTGCCACCAAAGCAAAACGTGCAGCGAAGAAAAAACAGGCGGAGTAAGTTCCGCCCCTCACCCTGACCCTCTCCCCAGGGGGGAGAGGGGAAAGAACAGTCATAATGAGAACCATCAATGAGTGAAATGATTTACGGCATCCACGCGGTGCAGGCCCTTCTCGAGCGCGCACCGGAGCGTTTTCAGGAAGTGTTTATTCTGAAAGGGCGTGAAGACAAACGTCTGATGCCGCTGATCCACGCGCTGGAAGCGCAGGGCGTGGTGATCCAGCTGGCGAACCGTCAGTACCTGGATGAGAAAAGTGAAGGCGCGGTTCACCAGGGCATTATTGCCCGCGTGAAGCCGGGCCGTCAGTATCAGGAAAACGATCTGCCGGATCTTATTGCCGCACTGGATAACCCGTTCTTCCTGATCCTTGATGGCGTAACCGATCCGCACAATCTCGGCGCATGCCTGCGTAGCGCGGATGCGGCAGGTGTGCATGCTGTGATTGTACCGAAAGATCGCTCCGCGCAGTTGAACGCGACGGCGAAGAAAGTGGCCTGCGGCGCAGCGGAAAACGTTCCGCTGATCCGCGTAACCAACCTGGCGCGTACCATGCGTCTGCTGCAGGAAGAGAATATCTGGATCGTCGGTACCGCGGGTGAGGCAGATCATACTCTGTACCAGAGCAAAATGACCGGACGTCTGGCGCTGGTGATGGGGGCGGAAGGTGAAGGTATGCGCCGTCTGACGCGCGAGCACTGCGACGAGCTGATCAGCATCCCGATGGCGGGCAGCGTGTCGTCCCTGAACGTGTCTGTGGCGACGGGCATCTGCCTGTTTGAAGCGGTGCGTCAGCGTAGCTGATTTTCGCCCGATGGCGCTTCGCTTACCGGGCCTGCGTTTTTGTAGGCCGGGTAAGGTGAAGCCGCCACCCGGCAAAACAACCTCACTCCTCTAACGACCGCAAATGGTCATCCTTTCGCAGCGTCATCAGCGCGAAAATACTCACCACCGCCGTTGCCATCACGTAATATGCCGGAATATCCAGGTTGCCCGTCTCTTTAATTAATCCGGTAATAATCAGTCCCGCACAGCCCGAGAAGATCGCGTTTGACAGGGAATACGCCAGCCCCAGACCGGTATAACGCACGCGCGTCGGGAACATTTCAGACAGCATCGCCGGCCCCGGTCCTGCCAGCATCCCCACCAGTCCGCCCGCAATTAGCACCACCATCGCTTTAACGGCCAGCGTGGCGGACTCAGCCTGCAACATTTTCAGCAGCGGCAGGGCGAGGATCAGCAGCAGGGCGGTGGCAATCATCATCACCGTGCGGCGGCCAATCTTGTCGCTCAGGATACCCGAGGGAATGATGGTCAGCGCAAAGCCGATATTCGAAATCACCGCTATCAGCAGTGCCTGATTAAACCCGGTGTGTAGCGCCGACTGGAGATAGGTTGGCATAATCACCAGGTAGGTATACCCTGCCGCCGACCAGACCATGACCCGGCAAATGCCCATCAGAATCGTTTTGAGCGTGGCGGAGGTGCTGGCCTGAGCCACAACCGGTTTTTCCTTCTGCTGCACAAAGCTCGGCGTCTCTTCCATACTCACACGCAGCCATAGCGCGACAGCCCCCATCGGCAGCGCAAGGAAGAATGGAATACGCCAGCCCCAGTCATGTAATGCCTCAGGCGTGAGAAGGGCGGAGAGCAGTGCCACAATCCCCGCGCCCGCTAGCAGCCCGAGCGCCACGGTAAAGGACTGCCACGCGCCATACAGACCGCGCTTGCCGCGTGGAGCGAACTCTGTCATCAACGAAACTGCACCACCGTACTCTCCGCCTGCGAACAATCCCTGCAAAATGCGCAGCAGCGTAACGATCAGCGGTGCGGCAATGCCTATGCTGGCGTAGACGGGCACAAGACCAATGGCTGTGGTGGCGAGCGTCATCAGTACCAGCACAATGATCAGCGTCGGTTTCCGGCCAATCCTGTCGCCGATGCGGCCAAATACCACCGCACCCAGGGGACGGAAGAAGAACGCGATAGCAAACGAGGCCCAGGTGAGGATCAGGCTGGTCAGTCCCGCTTCTCCCTCGAGCTGGAAGAAGTTTCTGGCAATCACGGTCGCCATAAAACCGTAGACCGCAAACTCATACCACTCGATGAAGTTACCAATGGAGCCTGCAATTAATGCTCGCTTGTGCGCATCCGGTTGCATAACGATCCTCACTGAAAGGGGTAAGAATAAATTATTCAACAAAAGCGGAGTGATGAAATAGTTTATTCTTATGTTCTGTGAGCTATTTCACGAATGATATCAGCGGGATCGCCAGCTTGTGACCCCCCTCCCATGCAGCGTGCACGCGGCCTGTCCATACTTATCCTCATTGCCACTGAAGGAGGGAGACAGCATGCACTGGCAGACCCATACCGTTTTCAATCAACCGGCACCGCTTTCAAACAGCAACCTTTTCCTCTCCGACTGCGCCCTGCGTGACGCGGTTTCCCGCGAGGGGGCCGAGTGGGATAGCGAGCTGCTCGCCAGTATCGGGCAGCAGTTAGGGACCGCAGAGTCGCTGGAGCTGGGCAGGCTGGCCAACGTCAACCCACCGGAGCTGTTACGCTACGACGCCACCGGAGAGCGGCTGGACGATATTCGCTTTCACCCCGCCTGGCACCTCCTGATGCAGGGGCTCTGTGCCAACCGGGTACATAACCTGGCGTGGGAAGAGGAGGCGCGAAGAGGTTCCTTTGTGGCCAGAGCGGCCCGGTTTGTTTTGCATGCGCAGGTTGAAGCCGGCACGCTTTGCCCCGTCACCATGACCTTCGCCGCCACGCCGCTGTTGCAACAGTCGCTACCTAAACCGTTTCATGCATGGTTAACGCCGCTGATGAGCGATCGCTACGATCCCCATCTCGTGCCGGGTGGGCAAAAACGCGGGCTGCTGATCGGCATGGGGATGACGGAAAAGCAGGGGGGATCCGATGTCCTGAGCAACACCACCAAAGCGGAAAAATGCAGCGACGGTAGCTACCGTCTGGTAGGCCATAAATGGTTTTTCTCCGTCCCGCAGAGTGATGCGCATCTGGTGCTGGCTCAGGCAAAAGGTGGCTTATCCTGCTTTTTTGTCCCGCGCTTTTTACCTGACGGACAACGTAACGCCGTACGGCTGGAGCGCCTGAAGGACAAGCTCGGGAACCGCTCCAACGCGAGCAGCGAGGCGGAGTTTCTTGATGCCTCCGGCTGGCTGCTGGGGGAAGAAGGGGAAGGGGTACGGCAGATCCTCAAAATGGGCGGTCTGACGCGCTTCGACTGCGCGCTGGGCAGCCATGGTTTAATGCGCCGGGCGCTGTCTGTGGCGTTGTACCACGCTCATCAGCGGCAAACCTTCGGTAAAAATCTCATCGATCAGCCGTTAATGCGTGAGGTCTTAAGCCGCATGGCGCTGATGCTGGAGGGGCAAACGGCACTGCTGTTCCGTCTCGCCCGCGCGTGGGATAAACGCGTGGATCCGCAAGAGGCGGCCTGGGCACGGCTGTTTACGCCGGCCGCGAAATTTAGCGTCTGCAAAGCGGGTATCCCGTTTGTGGCAGAGGCGATGGAGGTGCTGGGCGGCGTAGGGTACTGCGAGGAGAGTGAGCTTCCCCGCCTGTATCGCGAAATGCCGGTGAACAGTATCTGGGAAGGCTCAGGCAATATCATGTGCCTGGACGTGCTGCGCGTGCTGACGAAGCAGCCCGGGATCCACGACCTGCTGGCCGATGAGTTTGCGCAGGTCAAAGGGCAGGACAGACACTTTGACCGTAGCTGGCGCCAGCTTCAGCAAAAGCTGCGTAAACCACAGGAGGCGCAGGGGCGGGAGATCGCGCAGCAGCTTTTCTTGCTGGGAGCCGGGAGCCAGATGCTGCGGCACGCATCGCCGCCCGTGGCGCAGGCGTGGTGCCGCATGATGCTGGATACCCGTGGCGGTACGCTGATGAGCGAGCAGGTGCAAAGCGATTTGCTGCTGCGCGCCACGGGCAGGGTTGGCTAGCGTTTAAGCTGGAACAGACTGACCAGTTGGGTAAGGTGTAAACCTTTCTCGCGCAGCGTGTGTGCGGTTTGTTCGCTGCGCGAGACGCGATCGGCGTTGATGTGTGACGCTTCACCAATGTGGGTCATGGCGAGATTCACCTGGCCAATCCCCGCGGATTGCTCGCGCGATGCATGGTTAATTTCGGTGACCAGCTGGCTGATGTTATCGATATGAACGATGATGGAATCCATAGCCAGACGCGTCTGTTCAGACAGCGCGTGACCTTCGCTCACTTTTCTCAGCGTATCGCCAATCAGCTGTTCTATCTCTTTCACCGCGTTGGCGCTCCGGCCCGCCAGCGCGCGAACTTCCTGGGCAACCACCGCAAAACCTTTTCCGTGCTCGCCTGCACGTGCCGCTTCTACCGCCGCATTCAGCGCCAGAATATTGGTCTGAAACGCGATGGACTCAATCACGCGGGTAATATCTTCGATACGTTTTGACGCTTCGCGAATGTCATCCATCGTGGCAACCGCATGGGTTACCGTTTCACCCCCCTCGTGAACCGCGCGTGAGGTTTCTCCCACCAGTTGCTGCGTTTGCTCCATGTTGGCGGCATTTTGCTGTACGGTCGCGGCCAGTTGCTCCATGCTGGCTGAGGTCTCCTCCACGCTGCTGGCCTGCTTGTTGATCTGCTCTGAGATCTCGCCGGTATCGGAGGCCAGCGCGTTAGTCCCCGTCTGGATCTCACCTGCAGCCTCGCGAACCTGCAGAACAATTTTTTGCAGCCCGCCGCCAATGCCGTTAATGGCGTCAATCAGCTGTCCGACCTCGTCCCGGCGCGTCACGGGCAGGCTGGAGCGAAGATCGCCGTCGGCATACTGCCGTGCAAGCTGGATCACGTTGCGCAGCGGTTGCGTCAGCATACGGCGAATAAGGACCACGAACAGGCCTGCAAAGAGGACCGACAAGACCACACCGGCCAGCAGGAAGCGATCGCGCATGGCGGTGACGCTTGAAAGCAGCACTGACTTATCCACTTCGCCCACGATAGTCCAGTTCCAGCCGGGTAGCGGGGTATAGGCCATTTTCAGCGTCCGTCCGTCGTCACTTACGCGCTCCAGGGTGCCGGGTTTATCATCCAGAAGCTGCTGTTGTGTCGCGCTGTCCCACTTCGGCAGTTGTCCCTCTTCCGTGGTGTGGAACAGGTATTGCCCGCGTGTTTTGCCGTTGCTGCGATCCAGCACGAAGAAGTGACCGCTCTCGCCCAGGCGGCGGTTGAGGATTTTCTCGCGCATGACGTTCCAGGAGTGGCTAATGTCCACCCCGACAAAGACGATCGCAATGACATGACCTTCGGCGTTTTTCACCGGCTGGTACTGGGTGATATAGCGTTTGCCAAACAGCAGCGCCAGGCCACGGTAGACATCACCTTTATTGGCGGCGGCAAAGGCCGGGCTGGAGGTATCCAGAACGGTCCCCATTGCCCGCTCGCCATTCTCTTTACGCAGGGAGGTGGCGACGCGAATAAAGTCGTTACCGCTGCGAACAAATAGCGTGGAGATGGCCCCCGTTCGGTTCAGGAAGTCGTCAGAAAAAGTGGTATTTTCATGGAGTTCCGTGTCCCCGCCTTTCAGCAGAGGAACATTGAGCCCGTTAATTGTCCGGGTCTGAAGCGTATCGACGCTAAATGGCTGGGGCAAAAAAGTCGTAAACAGTCTGGTATAGCTTTCGACTTCTTCACTCAGGCTGGTGTTGAACATTTGCACCATATCGACCATACCGGTGGACTGGTTATGCAGGTCTTCTACCGCGAGGGCTTCAAGCTGCTGGCTGGCTTTTTGGCTGAGCAGGAAAGTGAAAAGCAGAAACAGCACGGCAACACTGACGCCCGTCAGCAGCGATAGCTTTGTCCCGAGGCCCGCACGGCGGAAAAAATTGATCATAAATTGCTCATCATTGAAAAGGTATGGTTCTTCAACGGCAGAGCGGGGATTACGTTTACTGAATTAGTGTAACAAAATGTTATTGAATTGTTTTTATATGGTTTTGTAAAAGATAAAAAATTTGCAAAGACGAAAAGCCACTAAAAATAAGTGGCTTTTATCAGGAAGGTGCTTAGACGTAGAGAATGGCCTGTACCCGCCAGTGGTCGACATGGTTATCTTCCTGCATCTGGATGATGCGATACCATGACGCACCCTGTTCATCGGCTTTTAATGCCACGATACGTTCAACATCTTGCGGGCTCCCCGAAATGTTATTGACGGAGATGTGGCCTATTTCATTCAGACCTGTTACGCAATCCGCGCTGGCAAATTCTGCTGACTGCGCGGTGGTGCTCACCAGGCCTGCTGAGAGCAACAGAGAGGTCAAAGCAAGAGTTCGTTTCATCGTCAGCTCCATTTCACATATCTCCGGTATCCGCCGGGCAATCCTTCGCGAATAAACTCCTTTCCATTGACGCGGGCATGGAGTTTATTGTGGACAGGAAAATGTCTATGGACGCAAAGCAGTGTAAATGTCGTTCAAAGGAAAACCATTACTGACGGTATAAAATGGCCTGTGAATACCACTGCCCCGTAATGATGGTTTCATCGACCATAATAATGACGTAATAATCTGCTTTGGCGGCGACGGCTTGTGCCTTTATTGCCTCTTCTGCGTCATCCGGAGAACCGCGAACCAGCGCGGAGACGGTGCCCATTCGTTGTAATCCTTCTGTCTGATTACGACGAATCTCCTGCGGGTGATCGGCAACCGGGGGAGCGGGTTGCGGCGTTCCCTGCAGTGCGCTACAGCCACTGAGAAGAAGCACCAGCAATAAAGCTGCAAACCTGTGCATAACCATATCTCTTTTCCTGATAGCCATAGTGTAGTTGTCTGCGAATTTCGTTTTGGGGGAATGTTCCCGAAGTGTTATCTGGGGCGTAATTTTCGAATGAAAATAGCCTGAAACCGTAACCCAGTTCTCAACATTATGAATCATTCATTCGTACAGGGTCGACAATGATTGAAATTGAAATACGCCGTCTCGGCGACCATGAAATTTTACACGCCATGCCGACGGGGAAACGTGATAAACCGCTGCCAGTTGTGGTTTTTTATCATGGATTTACCTCGTCAAAGCTGGTTTACAGTTATTTTGCGGTGGCGCTGGCGCAGGCCGGTTTTCGTGTCGTCATGCCGGATGCCCCCGATCACGGTGCGCGCTTTACGGGGGATGAACAGGCGCGGCTTGGTCAGTTCTGGCCCATTCTGCACGGCAGTCTGACCGAGTTTTCCGGGCTGCGCGATGCGCTTTATGACGCAGGGCTGGTGGCCGATAACCGGCTGGCGGTTGCCGGGGCCTCGATGGGCGGCATGACGGCGCTGGGGATTATGACGCATCATCCTGAAGTGAGATCCGTCGCCTGTCTGATGGGCTCCGGCTACTTTACGTCGCTGGCGAAGACGCTTTTTCCCCCGCAAGATTTGACGGAAATGACGGCGAAGCTGGCTGACTGGGAAGTGACTCACGCACTGCCGCGCGTGGCCGATCGTCCGCTTCTGCTGTGGCACGGTGACGCAGATGACGTAGTACCGCCTGACGGCACCTTTCGCCTGCAGCAGGCGCTAAAGCGTGAGGGACTGGACGGCAATCTGACCTGTTTGTGGGAATCGGGCGTCCGCCACCGCATTACGCCAGCGGCGCTGGAGGCCACGGTGGCGTTTTTCCGCCAGCACCTTTAAACCCGCAGGATTTTGACGCCCTGATCTTCCAGTTTCTGGAGGATCTCGGGGTTAGCCCCTTTGCCGGTGATCACCATGTCGATCTGTTCTGCGCGGCTGAACAGCATGCCTGCGCGTTCACCGACTTTACTGCTGTCGACCAGCACGACGAGTTTGCCCACAACGTTCAGCATGTTTTGTTCTGCCATTGCAGTCAGCATATCGGTTTTATATAAACCGTCAGCAGTCAGGCCTTTGCCGCTGGTAAACATCCAGTGCCCGGCGTAAAGACTGTTTTCACTGTCCTGGGGGCTAAGGGTGATGGACTGGCTCTTATTGTACTGGCCGCCCATGATCACCACGCTGTCATGCTCCTGGTCGATAAGATAGTTGGCGAGCGGTAGGTAGTTGGTGATGATCTGCACCGGCTTGCCGCACATCTCGCGGCCCAGCAAAAATGCCGTAGACCCGCAGTTGATGACGACGCTCTCACCCGGGTTCACCAGCTGTGAGGCGGCTCTGGCGATCCGCACTTTTTCATCGTGATTCTGCGCCTGATGGATATTCATCGGCGACCAGCGTGGACGCTGCTGGCTGATGGCTTCTGCGCCGTTGCGGACTTTTTTCAGTTTGCCGCTCTCATCCAGCTTGTTAATGTCCCGCCGCGCGGTGGCGGGGGAGATGCCTAAACGTTCGATCACTTTCTCGACGGTGATAAACCCTGTTTGCGCCAGGAGTTCCAGTAAAATTTGATGCCGTTGCGCTTCCGTCATGAGCTATTCCGATAAGAATTGATTTGAAAAGATGATATTTGAAATAGCGTGAAATTACTAAAATAAATATGAAATCGCCAGACTCAGGGTCTGGCGATGTGGCCGGATAATCAGAGGAAGGACTTAAACGGCAGGTCTGGCTCAATAGTAAAGCAATCATCGAAACCGCGTGGGTAGTGGTACTCAAGATTGTCTTTATCCAGCGGCCAGGTGAACTTGCCGCCTACCTGCCAGATAAATGGCTTGAAGCCGTACTTCAGGCGGTCTTTTTTCATCTCCCACAGCACGCGAATTTCCTGCGGATCGGCCTGGAAGTTTGACCAGATGTCGTGGTGGAACGGAATCACGACCTTGGTGTTCAGCGCTTCCGCCATACGCAGCATATCGGCGCTGGTCATCTTGTCGGTAATTCCACGTGGATTCTCGCCGTAGGAGCCCAGCGCCACGTCAATCTGATGGTCATTACCGTGCTTCGCGTAGTAGTTGGAGTAGTGTGAGTCGCCGCTGTGGTACAGGGAACCGCCAGGGGTTTTGAACAGGTAGTTGACGGCGCGCTCGTCCATGCCGTCCGGCAGAACGCCTGCGGCTTTCTGGTCAGCCGGCAGCGTAATCAGTGCGGTACGGTCAAAGGCATCCAGGGCGTGAATTTCAATGTCTTTGATTTTCACCACGTCGCCTGGCTTCATCACGATGCAGCGCTCTTTTGGCACGCCCCAGCCAATCCAGAGATCCACGCAGGTCTGCGGCCCGATAAACGGCACGTCGTCCGCGCAGTTTTGCATTACTGCCGCCGCCACGTTCACGTCAATATGATCGTTGTGATCGTGGGTGGAGAGCACGGCATCGATTTGGCGAATGGCAAAAGGGTCGAGCACAAACGGCGTGGTACGCAGGTTCGGTTGCAGTTTTTCCACGCCGGCCATGCGCTGCATCTGGTGGCCTTTTTTCATCAACGGATTGCCGTGGCTCTGTTTGCCTGTGCCGCACCAGAAATCGACGCAAATATTGGCGCCACCCTCGGATTTCAGCCAGATACCGGTGCAGCCCAGCCACCACATGGCAAAAGTACCAGGAGCAACCTGTTCCTGTTCGATCTCTTCGTTCAGCCAGCTACCCCACTCCGGGAAGGTGCTCAGAATCCATGATTCACGGGTGATGGTGTTCACTTTACTCATCGTTTTGACTCCTGGTTTTAATCAAAAGTAATCATATGGCGATTTGTTGTGATTAACTCTGGCACCATTTGACGTGCTTTGCAATGACAAAAGTGCGTAATTTTAACTGTGCGATATCACAGATACTTCGCTTTATCCTTGTTAGACTATCCGCTGTTAATGATTAATTACATGAATTATAAAGAATAATTCATTTTGTTTGTGCGGTAGTGAAAACCATTACTAACACCATGGAAATAATTTGCGTGATACGTCACAAATAATCAAATTCAATCTTGTGATGATTATTTGTGATTACTAGAGTGATGACACCAACCACACAGGGATTGCCCCTCGTGTTCTCATTTCTGGAGAGAGTTATGGAGATCCTCTACAACGTCTTTACCGTTTTCTTCAATCAGGTAATGACCAACGCCCCGCTGCTGCTGGGTATCGTGACGTGCCTGGGTTACATCCTGCTGCGTAAAAGCGTCAGCGTGATCATCAAAGGCACGATTAAGACCATTATCGGTTTTATGCTGTTGCAGGCGGGGTCAGGCATCCTGACCAGCACGTTTAAGCCAGTCGTCGCCAAAATGGCGGAGGTCTACGGTATAAACGGTGCAATTTCCGATACTTATGCCTCTATGATGGCCACGATTGACCGCATGGGTGACGCCTACAGCTGGGTGGGTTACGCGGTTCTGCTCGCGCTGGCGCTGAACATTATCTACGTGTTGCTGCGTCGCATTACCGGTATTCGCACCATCATGCTTACCGGTCACATCATGTTCCAGCAGGCGGGTCTGATCGCGGTTTCTCTCTATATCTTCGGTTACCCAATGTGGACCACGATTATCTGCACCGCGGTGCTGGTCTCGCTCTATTGGGGCATCACCTCCAACATGATGTACAAGCCGACCCAGGAAGTAACCGACGGCTGTGGCTTCTCCATCGGCCATCAGCAGCAGTTTGCGGCCTGGGTTGCTTATAAAGTTGCGCCGTGGCTAGGGAAAAAAGAGGAGAGCGTTGAAGACCTCAAGATGCCCGGTTGGCTGAATATCTTCCACGACAACATCGTCTCGACGGCGATTGTGATGACCCTGTTCTTCGGCGCCATTCTGCTCTCCTTTGGCATTGACGTTGTGCAGGCGATGGCGGGCAAAACGCACTGGACGATTTATATCCTGCAGACCGGTTTCTCCTTCGCGGTGGCCATTTTCATTATCACCCAGGGCGTGCGTATGTTCGTCGCCGAGCTCTCTGAAGCCTTCAACGGCATCTCTCAGCGCCTGATCCCGGGAGCCGTTCTGGCAATTGACTGTGCGGCCATCTATAGCTTCGCGCCAAACGCCGTCGTCTGGGGCTTTATGTGGGGCACCATCGGCCAGCTGATTGCGGCGGGTATCCTGGTGGCCTGCGGCTCCTCAATCCTGATTATTCCTGGCTTTATCCCGATGTTCTTCTCCAACGCCACCATCGGCGTCTTTGCTAACCACTTCGGCGGCTGGCGTGCAGCGCTCAAGATCTGCCTGGTGATGGGGATGGTGGAAATCTTCGGTTGCGTGTGGGCGGTCAAGCTCACCGGTATGAGCGCCTGGATGGGCATGGCGGACTGGTCAATCCTGGCGCCGCCGATGATGCAGGGCTTTGCGTCCGTCGGGCTGGTCTTTATGGCCGTCATCATCCTGATTGCACTGGCTTATATGTTCTTCGCTGGCCGTTCGCTGCGAGCAGAAGAAGATGCAGAAAAACAAACAGCAGAAGTTTCTGCTCACTAAGGAGTTTCGATTATGACCGTACGTATCCTGGCTGTGTGTGGCAATGGGCAAGGCAGCTCCATGATCATGAAGATGAAAGTGGACCAGTTTTTAACCCAGTCAAACATCGACCACACGGTAAACAGCTGCGCAGTGGGTGAATACAAAAGTGAGCTGAACGGCGCAGACATCATCATCGCGTCAACTCACATTGCCGGCGAGATTAGCGTGTCGGGCAACAAATATGTGGTGGGCGTGCGCAACATGCTGTCGCCTGCGGATTTCGGACCAAAACTGCTGGAAGTGATCAAAGAACACTTCCCACAAGACGTGAAGTAAGGACCCGACATGAAACTACGAGATTCGCTGGCAGAGAATGACTCCATCCTTTTGCAGGCTGACGCCAGCACCTGGCAGGAAGCGGTGAAGCTGAGCGTGGATCTGCTGGTTAAGGCGGATGTTGTCGAGCCGCGTTATTACCAGGCCATTCTGGATGGCGTGGCGCAGCACGGCCCCTATTTTGTGATTGCCCCGGGGCTGGCTATGCCGCACGGCCGCCCGGAAGAGGGCGTGAAGAAAACCGGCTTTGCGCTGGTCACGCTGAAAACGCCGCTGGTCTTCAACCATGAAGATAACGACCCGGTCGATATCCTGATCACCATGGCGGCTGTCGATGCCAATACCCACCAGGAGGTGGGCATCATGCAGATCGTCAATCTGTTTGATGATGAAGCCAATTTTGACCGTTTACGCGCCTGCCGTACCGCGCAGGAAGTGCTGGATTTAATTGATAACGCCACTGCGGCGGCCGTTTAAGAGGAATTGAACATGTCATTACCAATGTTGCAGGTTGCGCTGGATAACCAGACGCTGTCCGATGCTTATGAAACCACCCGCCTGATTGCCGAAGAGGTAGACATCATTGAAGTGGGTACCATTCTGTGCGTGGGCGAAGGCGTTCGCGCCGTTCGTGACCTGAAGGCGCTCTACCCGCACAAAATCGTACTGGCTGATGCCAAAATCGCTGACGCGGGCAAAATCCTCTCCCGCATGTGTTTTGAAGCCAACGCCGACTGGGTCACCGTGATCTGCTGCGCGGATATCAACACTGCCAAAGGCGCGCTGGATGTGGCAAAAGAGTTTAACGGCGACGTGCAGATTGAACTGACCGGTTTCTGGACCTGGGAGCAGGCACAGGCGTGGCGCGATGCGGGGATCCAGCAGGTGGTGTACCACCGCAGCCGTGATGCGCAGGCCGCTGGCGTGGCGTGGGGCGACGCGGACATCAGCGCGATTAAACGTCTGGCCGAAATGGGCTTCAAAGTGACCGTGACCGGTGGCCTGGCGCTGGAAGATCTGCCGCTGTTCAAGGGTATCCCGATTCACGTCTTTATCGCGGGTCGTAGCATCCGTGACGCGGCGTCTCCGGTGGAAGCAGCGCGTCAGTTCAAACGCTCAATCGCTCAGCTTTGGGGCTAAGGAGCGGGTATGTTGTCAAAACAGGTTCCGCTTGGCATCTATGAAAAGGCACTCCCTACGGGGAGTGCTGGCTGGCGCGGTTACAGCTGGCGAAGCAGCTGGGTTTCGATTTTGTCGAAATGTCAGTGGATGAGACGGATGAACGCCTCTCTCGCCTCGACTGGAGCCGCGAGCAGCGTCTGGCGCTGGTGAGCGCCATTGCCGAAACGGGCGTGCGCGTGCCGTCCATGTGCCTGAGCGCTCACCGTCGTTTTCCCCTCGGCAGCGAAGATGATGCCGTGCGGGCGCAGGGGCTGGAGATCATGCGCAAAGCCATTCGCTTTGCTCAGGATGTCGGTATCCGTGTGATCCAGCTGGCGGGTTATGACGTTTACTATCAGGAAGCCAACGATGAAACGCGCCGTCGTTTCCGTGACGGTCTGAAAGAGAGCGTTGAAATGGCAAGCCGCGCGCAGGTGACGCTGGCGATGGAGATCATGGACTACCCGTTAATGAACTCCATCAGCAAGGCACTGGGCTACGCGCACTATCTGAATAACCCGTGGTTCCAGCTCTATCCGGATATCGGCAACCTGTCGGCATGGGATAACGACGTGCAGATGGAGCTGCAGGCGGGCATCGGGCATATCGTGGCGGTGCACGTCAAAGATACCCGTCCAGGCGTGTTTAAAAACGTACCGTTCGGCACCGGGGTGGTGGAGTTCGAACGATGCTTCGAGACGCTCAAGCAGACAGGGTATTGCGGGCCTTACCTGATTGAGATGTGGAGCGAGACGTCTGACGACCCGGCAGCGGAAGTGGCAAACGCGCGGGACTGGGTGCGCGAGCGTATGGCGCGAGCAGGTTTGCTGGAGGTGGAACATGCTTAAGCTTAAACAGCAGGTCTATGAAGCCAATATGGATTTGCCGCGCTATGGCCTGGTAACGTTCACCTGGGGTAACGTCAGCGCGATTGACCGAGAGCGCGGCCTCATCGTCATTAAACCCAGCGGAGTGGCGTATGAGACCATGAAGGTCGACGATATGGTTGTCGTGGACCTTGAAGGAAACGTCGTAGAGGGACAGTGGCGTCCTTCTTCGGATACCGCTACCCATCTGGCGCTTTATCGACGTTATCCCTCCCTCGGCGGGGTAGTGCATACCCACTCAACCCATGCCACCGCCTGGGCACAGGCTGGGCTTGCCATCCCGGCGCTGGGCACGACGCACGCGGATTACTTCTTCGGGGATATTCCCTGCACGCGCGCGTTAACGCAGGCCGAGGTGGAAGGCGAGTACGAGCTCAACACCGGCAAGGTGATTATCGAAACGCTGGGTGAGTCAGAACCGCTGCATACGCCGGGAATTGTGGTGTACCAACACGGTCCGTTCTCCTGGGGTAAAGATGCTCACGACGCTGTGCATAATGCTGTGGTGATGGAAGAGGTGGCCAAAATGGCGTGGATTGCCCGCGACATAAATCCACAGCTTCAGGGGATTGATGATTACCTGATGAACAAGCATTTCATGCGCAAGCACGGCCCGAATGCCTATTACGGGCAGAAGTAAATAAGTGCTCTGGAATACCGAAAAACAGTTGTAACCGGTGGTATTTCAGAGCCATTTAAAAAAAAAGCCCCCGGGCAGGGGGCAACGTAAACTATGGCTATGTTCTCGTTGTTGGCTTTCCTGGTGCTAGCGTTAAAGCGTTATCGGTAAATGTCTGCACTGGCGTGCATATTGCCGTTGCTGCCGGGCTCACGGATTAACATCACGTGGTAATAGGTTGCGCCTTGGGCATCGGTCTCTTCATTTAGTGCCTGATCTGCTTCGCTTTCAGTGGCGAAATTATGATTGATATAGATTACGCCTAAGCTTTGCACATCATCCATGTTCCTGGCCTGCCGGCCGTCTATTTTGATGGCTGCCATCGCGTTTGCACTGAGCAAAAGCGCAGCCATAATGGCTAATGCGATTTTTTTCATGATATGCGCTCCACGACTGCGTGCTGTGAGAGAGGGAATACTCCTTCTTTAATTCAGGTGTTCTCTGATTAAAGTGTAATCATTCATACGGCGGGGATGCGTGACCATTTCTGATGCAGTTGTTCAAAAAAACAACGCTTCCTGGTGTGTTCAATTTTAAATCACCCACTTAGACCCGCTTTACGCTTTGTGCGAATTATTTGTGCAATCAGCTTGAGTTTCCAGGGGCGCGCAAGTATTATGACGCGTCAATTTTTCAGCCGACCTTTAACACGTTCCTTGCCTCCCCGGGCCTCGGCTGACCCAGACAGGAGGCTGAATAATCCGTAAGGAGCAATTCGATGCGTCATTACGAAATCGTTTTTATGGTCCATCCTGACCAGAGCGAACAGGTTCCGGGTATGATCGAGCGTTACTCTGCTGCCATCACTGGTGCAGAAGGTACGATCCACCGTCTGGAAGACTGGGGCCGCCGTCAGCTGGCTTACCCGATCAACAAACTGCACAAAGCACACTACGTTCTGATGAACGTTGAAGCGCCGCAGGAAGTGATCGATGAGCTGGAAACTACCTTCCGCTTCAACGATGCCGTTATCCGCAGCATGGTTATGCGTACCAAAAACGCAGTTACCGAAGCATCTCCGATGGTTAAAGCGAAAGACGAGCGCCGTGAGCGTCGCGATGATTTCGCAAACGAAACCGCAGATGATTCTGATGCTGGGGATTCTGAAGAGTAATTTCTGATGACCAACCGTCTGGCGTTGTCCGGCATCGTATGCAGGGCTCCCCTTCGAAAGGTCAGTCCATCAGGAATTCCGCATTGCCAGTTCGTGCTTGAGCATCGTTCTGTGCAAGAGGAAGCCGGGTTTCACCGGCAGGCGTGGTGCCAAATGCCCGTTATTATTAGCGGACACGAAAACCAGGCCATTACTCACAGTTTAACGGTCGGTAGCGCAGTAATCGTTCAGGGGTTCATCTCTTGCCACAAGGCAAAGAACGGCCTGAGCAAAATGGTTCTGCATGCCGAGCAGATTGATTTGATAGATTCTGGAGACTAGCCATATGGCACGTTATTTCCGTCGTCGCAAGTTCTGCCGTTTCACCGCGGAAGGCGTTCAAGAGATCGACTATAAAGATATCGCAACGCTGAAAAACTACATCACCGAAAGCGGTAAGATTGTCCCAAGCCGTATCACCGGTACTCGTGCAAAATATCAGCGTCAGCTGGCTCGCGCTATCAAACGCGCTCGCTACCTGTCCCTGCTGCCGTACACTGATCGTCATCAGTAATCGGGCACGGTCCATTAATACGACTTTAAGAGGATAAGGTAATGCAAGTTATTCTGCTTGATAAAGTAGCAAACCTGGGCAGCCTGGGTGATCAGGTAAACGTTAAAGCGGGTTACGCTCGTAACTTCCTGGTTCCACAGGGTAAAGCTGTTCCAGCTACTAAGAAAAACGTAGAGTTTTTCGAAGCACGTCGTGCTGAACTGGAAGCCAAACTGGCTGACGTTCTGGCGGCTGCTAACGCTCGCGCTGAAGCAATCAACGCACTGGGCACCGTTACCATCGCGTCTAAAGCTGGCGACGAAGGTAAACTGTTCGGTTCCATCGGTACCCGCGATATCGCTGATGCAGTGACTGCAGCAGGCGTTAAAGTGGCTAAGAGCGAAGTTCGCATGCCGAACGGCGTTCTGCGTACCACTGGTGAGCACGAAGTTGACTTCCAGGTTCACAGCGAAGTGTTCGCTAAACTGGTTGTTAACGTTGTAGCTGAGTAATTTTTTACTCTGCTCACGTTGAAACGCCGGCCTTGTGCCGGCGTTTTGCTTTTTAAAGAACCAGGTTTTAACGCGCCCGGACAAAACTGCCGTCCGGCTGGCGGGTAAACAGCACCTGCTGACCATTTCCTGTATCAATCGTTAAGCCTGTCACCACACCGCTGGCATTCTGGCGAATCTGTACCATCTGACCATTCTGCAGGTTACTGAGCGGCTTACCCGCACCTTCCACTTTTGCCATGGCATACACGTCAGTCGGCGGCAGGTTGTGATCGCGGAAAAGCTGCGCCAGGGTTTTACCCGGCTCGACGCGATAGGAGCGCCACTGCTGCTCAATGCCCGTAGGCTGCTGAGCCTGCTGCTCTACCGGGGCGGAGGTTTGAGCCTGATCTTCCTGGACGGGCTCCGGTTCAACCGGCGCGACCTGACCCGGATCGTTCGAAGGGGTCACCAGTTGCGTTTGCATCGGCTGTGCATCAGGCTGCGGCCGCGTTTGCGACTGAATATCCAGTTGTGCATTGCGGGTGACAGGGGCGGTATCGGCATCATCACCGCCGGAAGGAAGCAGGAAGCCCACGATCACCATCAGCGCACCAATGATAATCCCTCTGCGATGCAGGGGAGGCAGCGGGTCCATAATGCGAAAATTGTCCGGCGCCTGCCAGATTTTCGCCAGGGTAGGTTTCAGTTCAAATCGCCCGGGCATGGCTCTCCTCCTGCTCCGCGTCTTTTTTATCCTGTGCATCGAAGTATAGTTTGCTAACTGCCTGAACGGCGTAGCAAACCCGACATCCGTGACATCAGTTCGGGATTAATCCTGGTTGTCTCTATTGTTTCTGTTTCGTCGCGGTTTGTCACCTTAACTTCAGACAAAGTTTTACCCATAAGGGCATGGCTGCTATGCTGCCCGCTACTTTAAATGTGATGGAAGGAAAACCCATGACCACCCCGACTTTTGACACTATCGAAGCGCAGGCAAGTTACGGTATCGGCTTGCAGGTAGGACAGCAGCTGAGCGAATCCGGCCTGGAAGGTCTGTTACCAGAAGCGCTGGTGGCGGGTATCGCTGACGCGCTGGAAGGTAAACAGCCTGCTGTTCCGGTTGACGTTGTTCACCGCGCACTGCGTGAAATTCATGAACGAGCTGACGCTGTGCGTCGCGCGCGTTTCGAAGAGATGGCGGCCGAAGGCGTGAAATATCTGGAAGAGAACCGTGAGCGTGAAGGCGTGAACAGCACCGAGTCTGGCCTGCAGTTCCGCGTGATCAACCAGGGCGACGGCGCAATCCCGGCACGTACCGACCACGTTCGCGTACATTATACCGGTAAACTGATCGACGGCACCGTGTTTGACAGCTCCGTGGCGCGTGGCGAACCGGCAGAATTCCCGGTCAACGGCGTGATCGCAGGCTGGATTGAAGCGCTGACCCTGATGCCAGTTGGCTCCAAATGGGAACTGACTATCCCGCACAACCTGGCTTACGGCGAGCGTGGTGCTGGCGCATCCATCCCGCCATTCAGCACCCTGGTATTTGAAGTCGAGCTGCTGGAAATCCTGTAATCGACTTTTCTTATTTCCTCTCTCCGTTCGGGGAGAGGAAAATAGTGATAAAACCTATAGTTACGACGTTATCAATATTTTATCTTGCAAACGAAACTTTTGCGTGTATTTTTGTGAGCTGTTTCGCGCTGTATGAGTGATATGACACTCACTTTCAACATATTATTAACATAATATCTAAATCATAGTATTCATCCCGCCGATTCTTACCTAATATCGATAAGCCCTTACAAGGGGAACGTCATCTTTTGACGTATTTAAAGGCCAGAAGAGCCTTAACAACACAGACAGGCATAAACAGGAAAAATTACATGGTAGATCAGGTCAAAGTCGCCGCTGCAGAAGAGGCGACGTCTGAACAGTCGCTACGGCGCAATCTCACAAACCGTCATATTCAGCTTATCGCCATAGGTGGGGCCATCGGGACCGGGCTGTTTATGGGGTCAGGCAAAACCATCAGTCTTGCCGGGCCGTCGATCATCTTCGTTTATATGATCATTGGTTTCATGCTGTTCTTCGTGATGCGGGCAATGGGTGAATTGCTGCTCTCGAACCTCGAATACAAATCCTTCAGCGACTTCGCGTCTGACCTGCTCGGTCCATGGGCAGGCTATTTCACCGGCTGGACCTACTGGTTCTGCTGGGTTGTTACCGGTATGGCGGACGTCGTGGCGATTACCGCCTACGCACAGTTCTGGTTCCCGGGACTGTCAGACTGGGTGGCCTCGCTGGCGGTTATCGCTTTGCTGCTGAGCCTCAACCTCGCCACCGTAAAAATGTTCGGTGAGATGGAGTTCTGGTTCGCGATGATCAAGATTGTCGCTATCGTGGGGCTGATTGTTGTGGGCCTGGTGATGGTACTGACGCACTTCCAGTCGCCAACCGGCGTACAGGCGTCATTTACCCATCTGTGGAATGACGGCGGCTGGTTCCCGAAAGGCATCAGCGGCTTCTTTGCCGGCTTCCAGATTGCGGTGTTCGCGTTTGTGGGCATTGAGCTGGTGGGAACCACGGCGGCCGAAACTAAAGATCCCGAGAAGTCTCTCCCGCGCGCCATTAACTCGATTCCGGTTCGTATCATCATGTTCTACGTCTTCGCGCTGATCATCATTATGTCCGTGACGCCGTGGAGCTCCGTGGTGCCGAGCAAGAGCCCGTTCGTTGAACTGTTTGTGCTGGTAGGGCTGCCCGCTGCGGCAAGCCTGATTAACTTCGTCGTGCTGACCTCTGCGGCGTCGTCCGCGAACAGCGGTGTATTCTCAACCAGCCGTATGCTGTTTGGTCTGGCGCAGGAGGGCGTGGCGCCGAGCGCCTTTGCGAAACTGTCTAAGCGTGCGGTACCGGCGAAAGGGCTGACTTTCTCCTGCATGTGCCTGCTGGGCGGCGTGGTCATGCTCTACGTGAACCCAAGCGTGATTGGCGCGTTCACCATGATCACCACGGTCTCTGCAATCCTGTTTATGTTCGTCTGGACCATTATCCTCTGCTCGTACCTGGTGTACCGCAAACAGCGTCCACACCTGCATGAGAAGTCGATCTACAAGATGCCGCTGGGCAAGCTGATGTGCTGGGTGTGCATGGCGTTCTTCGTGTTCGTGCTGGTGCTGCTGACGCTGGAAGATGATACCCGTCAGGCGCTGATTGTTACGCCGCTGTGGTTTATCGCGCTGGGGCTGGGCTGGGTGTTTATCGGTAAGAAACGTATGGCAGGCGTAAGATAAAAGCAAAACGGCAACTTCAGTTGCCGTTTTTAGTTTTTGCACCCTCTCCCTGTGGGAGAGGGCATCAGGCCGCAGCGGCTTTTTTTATTCCCCAGCTAATGCCCGCGGGAACAACACGTTGTTCTCAAGACTGATGTGTTCCATCAGGTCATCGATCATCTCGTTAATGCCGTTGTACATCGCTTTCCAGGTGGTGCACGCCTCTGGCGGCGGTGTGACGTTGTGGGTGGTGTGTTTGATCACTTCCAGCAGTTCGCCCGCATCATCATGCTCGCTTTCCATCACGCTAATCGGACCCATTGCCTGGCTGCCCATTCCCTGTTTAATCATCGGGAAGAGGATCTGTTCTTCTTTCATCATGTGGCTGGAAAGCTCTTCGTGCAGCATGGTCAGATATTTCGCCAGACCGCGGGGTACGGAAGGTTTGTCAGCATGTACGCGCTCGACTTTGGTCGCCTGCAGGATCAGCTCCGGCAGTTGCTCCCGGTGGCGATCGTGGTAACGCACAATGATGTGGTCGATGATTTCTGCGAGCGGGGCGGTACGCCAGTCTTTATCAACAGGCTGTTCGGCCAGTTGCGCCAGCTCTGCTTCAATCACCTCCACATCCAGCTCCTTACGTGAGGCCGCTCGCGCGAGGGTTTGCTTACCGCCGCAGCAGTAATCCATATCGTATTTACGGAACAGCGCAGAAGCGCGAGGGATGGAGAGCGCCAGCTCGCCGAGGGGTTGGTCGCGAAAGGCCATAGCAGTTACCTCGTCATCAAGAATATAAGATGCATATTAAATGCATCTTTAAGGCGACGCTATAACCCTTTAGAGGGAAGGGGAAAAGTGAGATGTAAGTCACAAAAAAATTATCCGGGTTAACGCCCTGAATGGACTCAGGAAAGTGGTTTAGAAAGTTTTTAAAGGTGGAGAAACAGTAAACAACCCGCCTTGCCTGCCGATATATCCACGTCAGACAAACCTGCATATAACAAAGGCAACGTATGTTTAAACGTATAAAAGTTATTACTCTTCTTATTTCGGTGCTGCTTGTACTCGGCATCATGCAAGTGATTTCCGCGGGGATCTTTATCAACGCGCTGAACAACGATAAAGACAATTTCACCGTGTCGCAGCTCTCCAGCAAGAATGTGGCGGAGTTTACCGATGCGTGGATCAGCCTGAACCAGGCGCGCGTGACGCTGAACCGTGGGATGCTGCGTCTGCAAAGCAGCATGGCCTCTCAGATTAACGGCGGACAGCTGAACGAGCTGGTTAACACGGCGAAAAACCTGCTCGCAGATGCCCAGGTTCATTACGATAAATACTACGCGCTGCCAGAAACGCCGGGCCTGGATGAAAAACTGGCCGATCGGCTGGAAGAGCAGTACCGCACATACTCCGCCACGTTGACGCAAATGAACGTGCTGCTGAGCCAGGGCAATCTGGAAGACATGTTCAAGCAGAACGCTGAGCAAAAACAGACTGCGATGCAGGCGGTTTATCGCGAGTGGCGCGAAGCACAGGCAACGCTTACCGATAAAGGCATCCAGGACAATGAAAGCGACTACAAACGCATTCTGTTGATCCTCTCTGCGGTAATGCTGCTGGTCATTGTGGTGATTATTTCCAGCTGGATCGCCATGCGACGCGTGCTGCTGCTGCCTCTGGAAGAGGTGATCAACCATATTCGCGCCATTGCGGCAGGGGATTTAACCCAGCCGATTCAGGCTGACGGTAAGAACGAAATGGCGATCCTGGCGCGCAACGTGCAGGAGATGCAGACCTCGCTGGCGAACACCGTTGGCGTGGTGCGTGAAGGTGCCGACACCATCTACACCGGAGCCGGTGAAATTTCTGCCGGGAGTAACGACCTTTCTTCCCGTACTGAGCAGCAGGCGGCTTCCCTGGAAGAAACGGCAGCCAGCATGGAACAGCTGACGGCCACCGTGAAGCAGAACGCCGATAACGCCCGTCAGGCTTCCCGTCTGGCACTGGATGCCTCCTCAACGGCGAAGAAGGGCGGGAACGTGGTGGAAGGTGTCGTGCGCACGATGGACGAAATCGCCACCAGTTCCAGTAAAATTGCGCAAATTACCAACGTAATCGACGGTATTGCTTTCCAGACCAACATTCTGGCGTTGAACGCGGCGGTAGAGGCTGCGCGTGCAGGTGAACAGGGCCGTGGCTTTGCGGTGGTCGCAGGGGAAGTACGTACCCTCGCCCAGCGCAGTGCTCAGGCGGCGAAAGAGATCAAAGCGCTGATCGACGATTCCGGCGAGCGCGTGAACGCCGGCTCGCAGCTGGTTAACGAAGCCGGGGCGACGATGGCGGAGATCGTCAATGCGGTCACCCGCGTGACGGACATTATGGGCGAGATCGCCTCAGCCTCTGACGAGCAGAGCCGCGGTATCGACCAGGTGGGCCAGGCGGTGGCTGAAATGGATCGCGTGACCCAGCAGAACGCCTCGCTGGTCGAGGAATCTGCGGCCGCGGCGGCCGCGCTGGAAGATCAGGCTGCACGCCTGAATGACGCGGTGGCGGTGTTTAAAATTACCCGTAATCAGGCGGTCAAAGCCGCGCCGGTGAAAACCTACGTGCCGAAAGCGCAGCCCGCAGCGAGCGTGCCTGAAGCGAACTGGGAAACGTTTTAACCTGGTGCCGGGTGGCGCTGACGCTTACCCGGCCTACAAAATCGCTCCGTGTAGGCCGGGTAAGGCGTAGCCGCCACCCGGCAAAAATCACACTTCTGATGCTGACACAACCCTCGGTTTTTCCGGCTTCGCTCTCACCGCCATCACCACCCCAACGACCAGCAACACAATCCCACAGGCCGTTAATACAGGCGGTACGCTCTGGCGCATCAGGAAGGTATAAAGCAGCCCGGCCAGGGTTTCGAAAACAATCAGCGGCCCCAGGATCACCGTTGGCAGTTTCTGGCTGGCAATGTTCCAGCACAGCGCGCCCACCCAGGAACACAGCACTGCAATCGCCACCATCAGGGCAACAAATACCCACGGTCTGGGTCCGAAGGGTTGGGCGAAATCGGGCTGTTGATGGCCTAACCAGAGGCACGCTCCAACATATCCCAGCAGTGAAACGGGCAACGTAACCAGGGCCTGAGCCGTCGCCCACATCATCGGATGCTTGTCCGGGTTCTCACGCAGCCAGCGTGCATTGCGCAGGGCATACCATGCCCAACACGCCACGGAAACGAACGCCAGCAGAATGCCGGAGCCGTAACGCCACAGATCAAAGTCCTCCAGCCCATGACGCAGCTCGGCAATATTGACGCATATTAGCCCTACGGCGGTACACAACAGCGCAGGCACCATTTTTGGCCACGCCAGTTTGCCATCGCGGTGGCTATAGAGCAGGTTAGCAAAGATGGGGATGACAACCGGCAGTGTGCCGATAATCATGGTCGAGACCGGGGCCCCGGTGCGTTGAATGGCACTCGCCAGGCAAACGTAATAGATGAGGTTGCCCATCATGGTCAGCGCCAGCGCGGTGCGCCAGTCCTGACGGCTAAGCTGACGCAGGCGCGCGCGTCCCAGCCATGCCAGAGGTAAGGCTATCAGCCCCAGCGCCAGATAACGTCCGGTCGACTGCAGTATTGCCGGGTATTCGGGCACGATCAGCGGGCCAACAAAAATCAGCCCCCACATCATCCCTGCCAGCAGGGCATACAACACGCCACTAATCATTTTTCCATCCCTATTGCTTCACGTTGCGCTCAGTGTAGGAGGGGCAAATGCGCGCGTATTGTATGAGATTGCGCATTAGCGCCGGGTGACCTGCTTCTGGTAGCGCACGGGCGTAATGCCGTAGCGGCGGGTAAATGCCCGGGTCAAATGTGACTGGTCGGTCAGCCCGGTCGCCGCAGCGACCTCAGCTGCGGGCATGCCATGGGTGAGGAACGCTTTGGCGCGCCACAGGCGGATAGCCATCAGCATCTGGTGCGGCGTAACGTGGAAATGGGCTTTGAACTGGCGCTGAAAATGATACGGACTGAGCGAAACGACGTTGGCCAGCTCATCCAGCGTCAGGGAGTGCATATAGTTGTCATGCAGATACTCACGCACACGTTCGAAGCGGTGCGCACCTTCCTGAACCACCGGCGCGTGATGGGCCAGGGGCTGAAAGGTCTCAATCAGATCCAGCAATAATCCTTTTTGCGCCAGCGGATCGTCCGTATGCCACAGGCCATAGATGAGCCTGCCGATTTGCTGCGAGCGCTGGGGGTCAAAACGGGTCACCTCGCTGAACCACCAGTGCCGGAGGCCGGTTACCTCTTCCAGCAGGTCAGGTTCGATGTAAACCATCCGGTAGCGCCAGCCGCCTTCGGTGGCGGATTCCCCGGTGTGGATCTCGTCCGGGTTCATGGTAACGACGGATTTCTCCGGCGCGAGGTGCTGGGTACCGCGATAGCGAAAACGTTCGGCACCGGTTTCAATCGTGCCGATCCCGAAGGCTTCATGGGTGTGAGGCTCAAAGGCGTAGCGGGAAATATGCGCGTGATAGAGTTCGATGCCCGGCACCTGCGCCAGATGGCGAAAGCGCGCGCTGTCTCTCTCATCAATGAACTGTTCCGGTACGCCTTGCACGTTGAGCCTCCTCGTGGTCATCGCTTCATTATCAGAGATGACCCGAGGGGATGCCACAAAAAATAACCAATCTGTAACAATTACAGAATGGCTTTAATGCTCTCCGCCAGCGGCGTGGTCGGGCGGCCGATCAGTGTGCTCAGGGTATGGCTGTCGTCAAACAGGCCGCCTTTGGATGCACCCACGTCGGAGTCCGCGAGCATATCCGCCAGCCCCGCAGGCAGACCCACCCCCTTCAGCGCGGCGGCAAAATCGGCTTCGCTGAGATTCTGATAGGTCACCGGCTTCCCGCTCTGTTTGCTGAGTTCAGCCGCCAGCTCGCTCAGCGTCCAGCCGTGGTCGCCAGCCAGTTCATATACCTTGCCAGCATGACCCTCTTCAGCGATCACTTTGGCTGCGGCGGCGGCGTAGTCTGCACGGGTGGCAGAGGCAATTTTGCCTTCGCCTGCCGCACCTATAAACACGCCATGCTCAATCGCCGGTGGCGCGCTTGCCAGATAGTTTTCGGTATACCAGCCATTGCGCAGCAGGGCATAAGGAATGCCGGACGCCGCCAGCGCTTTCTCCGTCTCGACGTGTTCAACGTGCAGGCCCAGCGGGGAGCGATCCGCATGCAGCAGGCTGGTGTAGGCGATGAATTTCACGCCAGCGGCTTTGGCGGCGTTAATGACGTTCTGATGTTGGGTTGCACGCTGGCCGACTTCGCTGGAGGAGATCAGCAGCAGCTTATGCACGCCGCTCAGCGCGGCGGTGAAGGCGGCTTCGTTCGTGTAATCCGCCTGACGAACTACAATTCCCTGCTGGCTTAAGGCGTCGGCTTTCGCCGGGTTACGGACAATGGCGACAATCTCGTTTGCCGGAACCGTTTTCAGCAGTTCTTCAATAACGTATTGGCCAAGCTGGCCGGTAGCGCCGGTAATCGCAATCATGATGAATCTCCTTCGTGTTTGTCTGGTGTTATGGCACACTAGCACCATAGCTAACTTTTAGTAAGTACGTACAAAAAGGTAAGTATGAAAACAACGATACCGACACTCAGCGAACAAATGCGCGATGGCAACCTCTTTGCGGAACAGTGTCCTTCCCGGGAGGTGCTCAAACACGTTACCAGCCGCTGGGGCGTGCTGATTCTGCTGGCCCTGCGTCAGGGAACGCATCGCTTCAGCGATCTGCGCCGCAAAATGGGCGGGGTAAGCGAAAAGATGCTGTCCCAGTCGCTTCAGGCGCTGGAGCAGGACGGGTTTGTCGATCGCGTGTCATATCCGGTTGTGCCGCCGCACGTAGAGTATAGCCTGACGCCGATGGGGATTGAGGTCAGTGAGAAAGTGGCTGCGCTGGCGGACTGGATTGAGGTGAATACGCCGAAGGTGATGGCGAATCGGGACGATCGGGCGGCGTGACATGCCGGGTGGCGGCTTCGCCTTACCCGGCCTACCCGATCTCGTAGGTCGGGTAAGCGAAGCGCCACCCGACACAATCACCGCGACTTGCTTAGGTCAACCTGATAAATCGCGAAGCCAATATCATCGGTCGCCACCTTCTTCATCGGATACTGCGCCTTATCCTTAATGAACGCGGCGGCCTTATCGGACGGTGACGTTTCAAAGCGGATATCCAGTTTCGTATCGCTGTGGATCGGTGCCAGGCGCCAGTTGTTATCCACGGCCGGGTGAATTTCGCCCGCCTTCTTCGACTCAGCACTGATCCACGCCGCCAGTACCGAGCGGTTTTCGTCCGGTGAAGCAAAGGCGATGTGGTTATCTCCCGTACCGGCAAACTTACCGCCATAGGCGCGGTAGTTATTGGTTACCACCAGGAAGGTGGCATTCGGATCGATCGCCTTACCGTTGAAGGTCAGGTTTTTGATGCGCTCGGCCTGCGGGTTAATGGCCTGGCACTCGCCGTCATATTTCGCGGGTTGGGTAACGTCAATCTGATAATTCACGCCATCGATCACGTCAAAGTTATAGGTTCGGAAGCCATCCCAGTTAATCAGCGACTGCGGTTTACTGCTCTTCGGATCGATCTGGTTAAACTGTCCGGCAGAGCACTCCAGCCATTCCTTCACTTCTTTACCCGTCGCTTTCACCACCACCAGCGTGTTCGGATAGAGATAGAGATCGGCGGCGTTACGGAACGTCAGCTGGCCTTTCTCAACTTCGACATAGCTTGCCGGGTCGTTCTTACGCCCGCCAACTTTGAATGGCGCAGCGGCAGACAGCACCGGCAGTTTTGCCAGATCCGGATCGCCCTGAACAAAGTGTTCGGCATAGGCCTTCTGCGCCATGTTGACGACCTGAACGGTTGGGTCATCCTGCACCAGCGCCAGGAAGCTATACATATTATCGGCGGATTGGCCGATCGGCTTGCTGACGAATTCGCGGGTGGCGTCGTGATCGTGCTTCAGCACGTCGACCAGTTTTTTATCTTCAGCGGCCAGTGATTTTTTAGCCGCAGCGTCGTAAATCGGACGCGCCTCTGCTTTTGACTGAGTGACCTTCCAGCTGCCGCCGTCGTTATTGAGTACCAGATCCACCACCCCAAGGTGGTCGCCCCACATGCCCGGCATCACCGATGGCACGCCATTGAGCGTCCCTTTCTCGATGTCTGCGCCCTTAATGCTGGCAAAGTCCTTACCCGGGAAGACCGCGTGGGCGTGGCCGAACAGGATCGCATCGACGCCCGGGACTTCACTCAGATAATAAACGGAGTTTTCCGCCATGGCCTGATACGGGTCGGCGGAGAGTCCCGAGTGCGCAACCACCACCACCAGATCGGCCCCTTTTTCGCGCATTTCCGGCACGTATTTGCGCGCAGTTTCGGTAATATCGTTAACGGTCACTTTACCGTCGAGGTTGGCTTTATCCCAGGTCATGATTTGCGGCGGCACGAAGCCGATATAGCCGATTTTAAGCGTCTGTTTTTTACCGTCCTGATCGACAACCTCGGTCTCTTTAATCAGATAGGGGGTAAAGAGCGGCTTCTGCGTCTTAACGTCGATGATGTTGGCGTTAACGTAAGGGAATTTTGCGCCAGCCAGCGCATCGTGCAGGTACTTCAGGCCGTAGTTAAATTCGTGGTTGCCCAGGTTGCCGACGGCATAATCCAGCGTATTCATCGCCTTATAAACGGGATGGATCTCGCCTTTCTTTAGCCCCTTCGCGGCCATGTAATCCCCGAGTGGACTACCCTGAATAAGATCGCCGTTGTCCACCAGCACGCTATTTTTCACTTCACCGCGCGCGGCATCGATCAAACTTGCCGTGCGGACCAGACCGAATTTTTCGGTAGGGGTATCTTTGTAGTAATCGAAGTCCATTATGTTGCTGTGCAGATCGGTCGTTTCCAGAATACGCAGATCTACCGTCGCCGCCTGCACGCTCGCTGCAATCAGCGTCGCCAGAAGCGTTGCACTAAACTTAATCATCAGAGGAGTCCTTTTTTCGATCCATGCCACAAAAGAGTATGTATCTATAGCGTGTTGCTTACAGAAATGTGAATCCTGACAGAAAAAAGCGTACTGAAACCGGAATTGCTTCACAGATAGCGGAATTGTTCACATTACGATATAACTAAAACAATGAGTTAACCTCACTGCGTTAACAAAGAGGTGGAGAATGCTAGATAAAATTTGTCAACTCGCACGGGATGCGGGGGATGCCATCATGCAAGTGTATGACGGTGCAAAACCGATGGAGGTCGTCAGTAAAGCGGACGACTCCCCGGTCACGGCGGCGGATATCGCTGCGCATAAGGTCATTATGAACGGTTTACAGGCGCTGACGCCGGACATCCCCGTTCTGTCTGAAGAAGCGCCGCAGAGCTGGGATGTACGCCAGCACTGGCAGCGCTACTGGCTGGTCGATCCGCTGGACGGTACCAAAGAGTTCATCAAGCGCAACGGGGAGTTCACCGTTAATATCGCTCTGATTGAAAAGGGAAAGGCGGTGCTCGGCGTGGTTTACGCCCCGGTGATGAAGGTGATGTACAGCGCGGCGGAAGGTAAAGCCTGGAAGGAGGAGTGCGGCGTTCGTAAGCAGATCCAGGTGCGCGATGCGCGCCCACCGCTGGTGGTGATTAGCCGCTCGCACAGCGACAGTGAACTGCAGGAGTACCTGCAGCAGCTGGGGGAACACCAGACGACGTCGATTGGTTCATCGCTGAAATTCTGCCTGGTGGCGGAAGGACAGGCGCAGCTTTATCCGCGCTTTGGGCCGACTAACGTCTGGGATACGGCGGCAGGGCACGCGGTTGCTGCGGCCGCCGGGGCGCATGTTCATGACTGGCAGGGCAAGCCGCTGGACTATACCCCGCGTGAATCCTTCCTCAACCCCGGCTTCCGCGTCTCGATTTATTGAGCCAACAGCTTGTGCAGCAGGGCGACGACCTGCTGCACCTCTTCCTGGGTCAACGCGCCGTCTTTCACCCACTGGACGCGACCTTCCTTATCCAGCACGATAATCGCGGAACTCTCTTCCTCCAGCTGCCAGGCCTTACGGGTGACTCCGTTGCTGTCGACGATAAACTGCGACCACGGATAGAGCTTCTTATTACTCTCAAGGCTTGAACGCACAAACATCCCGGAGCCGGGAATCGCGTCATCGGTGTTCACAATCGTGGTGGTCTGGTAGCGATCGTGCGGGAATTTTGCGGCCTTGATCGCTTCCACCAGGTTGGCATTTTTCTCTTTTGCAGATGTACGACCGGCAATATGTTGTACAACTCTCACTTTGCCTGCGAGCTGCGCGCTATTCCAGGCTTTATAGCTAAACTTATCATTGTCGAGAATCAATTCTCCCCGGTCAGCAATGCCGACTGGCGGGACACGTTGTCCTTTTTCAATGTTGTGAGCGCAAGCCCACAGGGGCAGCAGCAGACAAGCTGCTGCAAGGATGTTACGTAGGGTCATGGCGTTTCCTTATTGTTTGCAGGTGATCCGACCACTTGGTCTTACGCTTTTAATCATAAGTGCGATCAATGTGGTTTTCCCGCAATCCCAATGCCAGTTTGCGGGTGAACGCACATATCCATGAAAAAACGACGGCTTATACTGCTCTCAGTCACGCTTTGCAAAGATTATTCTGAATAATTGTAATCAAACGGTAAATAAACTTATGCACACTGGGTAACACCGTAGTTCTGGTCTATAGTCATTGGGCATCAAAATTTGCGCTCAGGACAGTCGGGCCGATTGTGGCACCGCAAGAGCGTATGATTCGCAGGAGATACAAGAATGAAAATTTTCCAACGCTACAACCCGCTTCAAGTGGCGAAGTACGTGAAGATCCTGTTCCGTGGACGGTTGTACATCAAGGATGTTGGCGCTTTTGAATTTGATAAGGGCAAGATCCTTATCCCAAAAGTGAAGGACAAACAGCACCTGTCTGTGATGTCCGAAGTCAACCGTCAGGTTATGCGTCTGCAAACTGAGATGGCTTAACCAACGTGCTATGCAGTAGTTAAAAAGACGGCTCCCAATGGGAGCCGTTGATGTATATGGGGCTTACGCCGACACCTTCTCTTCTGCGTCAGGCATCCGCGGCACCAGCACGGTCGGTTTGTTGTCAATGCGCGTCACCAGCAGCTGGTCGATGCGGTAGTTATCAATGTCCACCACCTCAAACTTGTAGCCGGAGAACTTCACCGAATCGGTACGTTTCGGGATTTTGCGCAGCATAAACATCATAAAGCCGCCGATGGTTTCGTAATTACCGGACTGCGGGAACTCGTCGATGTCCAGCACGCGCATGACGTCTTCAATCGGTGTACCGCCATCAATCAGCCACGAGTTATCGTCACGCTGAACAATCTGCTCCTCCAGCCCCTGGCCCACCAGGTCGCCCATCAGCGTGGTCATCACGTCGTTCAGTGTAATGATCCCCACCACCAGCGCGTATTCGTTCATGATGACGGCGAAGTCTTCCCCGGCGGTTTTGAAACTTTCCAGCGCTTCCGAGAGCGTCAGGGTGTCTGGCACGATCAGGGTGTTGCGGATCTGCACGCCGCTGTTGAGCGCCAGGCTCTGGTTTGCTAGCACGCGGTTGAGCAGGTCTTTGGAGTCGACGTAACCGATGATGTGGTCGATATCTTCATTACAGACCAGGAACTTAGAGTGCGGATGCTGTGCCACTTTGTTCTTCAGGCTCTGCTCATCCTCATGCAAATCGAACCAGATAATGCTTTCACGGCCCGTCATGGAAGAGGGCACGGTACGGGATTCCAGTTCGAATACGTTCTCAATGAGTTCGTGTTCCTGCTTACGCAGCACCCCGGCCAGCGCGCCAGCTTCCACCACCGCATAGATGTCGTCAGAGGTGATGTCGTCTTTACGCACCATGGGCAGCTTGAAGATGCGGAAAATCACGTTTGCCAGGCCGTTGAAGAACCATACCAGCGGACGGAACACGAACAGGCAGAAGCGCATCGGGTTGATGATACGCAAAGCCACAGCTTCTGGCGCAATCATACCGATGCGTTTCGGGGTCAGGTCAGCGAAGAGGATGAACATGCCGGTAACCAGCGTGAAGGAGAGAATAAAGCTCAACTGCTCGGCCAGTTCGGCGGACATGTACTGCACAAACAGGCTGTAAAACGCCGGCGAAAACGCTGCATCGCCCACGATACCGCCGAGAATGGCGACCGCGTTCAGACCAATCTGCACCACGGTGAAGAAGGTGCCGGGGTTCTCCTGCATTTTGAGAATGCGGGAGGCGTTGATGTTGCCTTCATCAGCAAGCAGCTTCAGTTTGATTTTACGGGAGGCGGCCAGCGAAATCTCCGATATCGAGAAAAATGCACTGACGGCAATCAGACAAAGTATTACTAAAATACTGTTTAACATAGTTTATCCGGCTTCTCGCCAGATCCTCAGAAGGGGAATTGATACCATTTGTGTGAAAACACGTAGAACGTCAGCCCGTAGCGTTGAGCTGATTATTTCAGCGGGTAGTATAGCGTAAAGAGATGTAAATCTGCCAGAGGTCACGTTTTGGCATAAAAACAGACCGGACAGTGGAGTGCTGACCGGTCTGTGCGGTTATTTCACGGGAGATAAATGGGCGCTTCCCACCGTCTGTCGTGTGGCGTCGCCTCCCCACACCTGGTCATACTCGTATCCGGTTAACTGCTTGATGATCACCCGAGTCCTGGCGTCGCAGTCGCGGTAATCTCCGCCCAGTTTCCGTCGGGCAATCTCCTTGAGGAGCAACTTATGCGTCTCGCGGGTGAGCTTAAACTTGTAGGTAGTGAAGAAACTCACCGCCAGAAGCGCCGCGGTGGCAAAAATCATCAGGCCGATAATGGCCCCCAGCGCGCTTTCCGGTTGTGCGCCACTGCCTTTCACGAAACCGGACTCCTGCAGCACCAGACCAATAATCATGATGGCAATAGCCACGGTACTTTTGCGGGTCAGGACCATCACACCGGCAAAAATCCCTTCGCGTCGCTGCTGCGTCACCATCTCGTCGATATCCGGAATGAAGCTGTAGATATTCCACGGAATGTAGTAAAGGCCGGAGCGGGCGGCACCCAGCAAGATAAAGACCGCCGAGAACAGCAGCGTCGGCACCTGCGTTTCGGTAAGGTAGACCGTAAACAGGAATACCAGCACGCAGAAAATACAGCCGTAGGAGAGGCGGAGCGCGGCGGAAGGAGTCACATTCAGCCGGTTCAGCAACAGCATAAACCCGTATGTGCCCGGCACCGAGGCGAAGGCCGCAATGCTCAGCCAGCCAGATACCGCTGCCGCATCCTGGCTCAGGCAATACACGACATAATAGGTAAAGACCGAACCGAATACGTCCATCGCCGTAAACGAAAAGATATAAATAATGATATGCAGCCGGAACGCGCGAATGCGGAATGAAGAAAAGAGATCCAGAACCAGATATTTCAGGTGATTGAGTATCCCGCTGCTGCGCTGGTTATCCACTTTAAAATCGGACTCCTGCTGCACATCTTTGGCTTCCCAGGTGGTGTACCAGGTAATAAATACCGCAATGCAAAATACGCAGGAAAATATCAGCCCGGTAAGGGTATAGGTAAACGGATTATCTTTACCCGTGAACTGCATAATGACGCCGGGGACGGAAACCGCAAGAAAACCCCCGAGCTGAGAGCAGATCATGCGCACGCCGGAAAGGCGGCTACGCTCTTCATAGCGGTTTGTCATTTCCGCTGCCAGCGTTTCCCACGGGACCAGCACCATCGCCGACAGCAGTTCAATCGAGAGATAGGTGCCCAGATAGTACCAGTAGCCCATGTCCGTCAGCCACAGCAGGGCATACAAAAACATGAGTGGTGAGCTGAGTAATAAAAAGAAGCGGCGGCGGCCAAATTTACGTCCGAGCCAGGTATTACCGAAATTATCGGTGACGTATCCCATAATGGGGCTGAGGAGTGCGTCAATAACGCGGGCAATGGCGAATATTGAACCCGCCTCAATCACTGAGAGTCCGCAATAGGTGGTGTAAAAAAAGAGCAGCCAGGTGCCGATAATGGCAAAAGCGCCCCCGCCAAACAGATCGGTTACGCCGTAGCCAAGCGCTACGCCGTAACCAACTCTACGTTCAGTTGGTTTGACCATAATAATATCCAGTGTAGGGTAATGATTAACCTGTGTTTCAGGTCGTTTTTTTATTTACTGCTGGACGACACATTACGTTCTAATTATTGATATCTATCCATTTTCTTAATTGAGATGAGCGATAAAGGGCCTCCACAAGGGTGAGTGATTTCCCGGCAGCATGGATATCGGTGTAGTCCGTTTCCGGGTGATGAATGGCATGATAAAAACGGCGGATCGCCTGCTGGTGTCCCAGCCCCCAGTAGCTTTTGACCGAGCCGTCAGGAGAATCATCGGTTGCCAGCTTGCGACGTTCGCCCGGGGTGATGCGCCAGAGCACGTTGTCATTGAGCAGCAGCGAACCCCGTTCGCAATGGATCTCAAGCCAGAGGGGGGAATCCGTGGTATTGCAGTTGCTGGCATAAAACAGGCCACGCGCGCCGTTAGCAAAGTGCAGCGTCGCCATTGCGCTGTCCTCCCCTTCGGTTACGTCCGCCAGCTCACCGCTCTCCACCACGCCTTTCAGGCGCGTGACCCCGCCGGCGAACCACTGCATCAGGTCGAGGGTATGGATCGCCTGGTTGATCAGCAGACTGCCGCCTTCCGTTGCCAGCCGTCCACGCCACGGACTTTCGGTGTAATAGGCGCCCGACCGCGACCACGTCAGCACCGCTTTCATGCCGAGCATCTTCCCCAGCCCGCCCTCGCTTAACTCCTGTCGGATGCGCAGGCTGGTGGGGTTGAGCCGGTTCTGATAGCAAACGCCGAGCAGACCCGGCGACTGGTCGACGGCCTGGACGATATCGCCGAATTCACTGCTGTTCATCCCCACCGGTTTTTCGCAGAACACATGCTTCCCGGCGGCGAGCGCCGCCAGAATCATACGTTTATGCTCGAAATGCGGCGTACAGATATGGACCACGTCGATGGCATCATCCAGCAGCATTTCCCGGTAATCCTGATAAAAACGGCACTGATAGGCCATCGCCAGCGTCAGTCCTTTAACGCTGTCGATATCCACCAGCGCGCGCAGCGCGACGTTGGGGATCTGGCGTAATGCATTCACATGGCAGCGGTGAATCGCGCCGGCACCGATAACCGCTGTGTTCAGGATCGTCATCGTTGCCTCCCGTTATGCCGTCGCGTTGGCCAGCATCTGAGCCTTTACGCAAAGCTCCGCCGCCTTGAAGGCGTGCGCCTGCGTCATGGCGTTTTCGGTCCGGTGCAGGCAGTCGAGGATCAGTTCACCAAAGAACGGGAACCCGACCTGCCCGGCGACGGGATAACGGAATTCTCCCTCCTTGTTCACCAGGTAAACCACATCCTGCTCGCCGCGGGTTAAATCGACATATTTGCGGATTTCGATATAGCCTTCGGTGCCGAGCAGGGTCAGACGACCGTCGCCCCACGTTGACAGCCCGTCTGGCGTAAACCAGTCGCAGCGGAAATAGCCGCTGGCACCGTTTTCCCCTTTCAGCATCGCGTCGCCGAAATCTTCGAAGGCGGGATACTGCGGGTGTTTAACGTTGCGAACCTGGCTTGCCACCACCGAGGCGTCGCTGTTGCCGGTATAAAAAAGGAACTGCTCAATCTGATGGCTCCCGATATCGCAGAGAATGCCGCCGAAGTCGCGACGATCGTAGAACCACTCCGGACGACCGGTCCCTTCCCGATGTGGACCGGTTCCCAGGGTTTGCACGACGCGGCCAATCGCGCCCTGCTGCACCAGTTGTCCGGCAAAGACCGCGCTCTCTACGTGCAGACGCTCGCTGTAATACACCGCGTATTTCTTCCCGGTTTGCGCCACCATTGCTTTGGCATCGGCCAGCTGTTCAAGGGTGGTGAGCGGCGCTTTATCCGTGAAATAGTCTTTACCTGCGGCCATCGCTTTCAGCCCCAGTGCACAGCGCCCGGACGGGATGGCGGCACCCGCCACCAGGCGCACCTCGTCGTCGTTGAGTATCACGTCCAGCGACGCCGCCACGTTGGCCTGCGGATATTGCTGGATGAATTTATCCACTTTCGCCGGGTCGGGGTCGTACACCCATTTCAGCGTGGCGCCGGCTTCAATCAGGCCGTTGCACATGCCGTAAATATGACCGTGGTCGAGTGCGGCAGCGGCAAAAACAAATTCACCTTCCCGGACAACCGGCTGCGGTTTACCTACCGGGGCGTAGTTCATTCCGTCTTTCTTGTTCATGATGACATTCCTCGATCCAGATCTTTTCCCAGGGGGATGGCACCGACTTCGCTGAAGTTGGCCACGCTTGCGGACTTCTCATAAAAACGGGGGGCGAGGGCGTTCGTCCCGCCGGTACGGTAAAACGGGTCATCGCGCTGAATCGGCAGCGGGACGACGGTGCGGGTAATGGCTGATTTATAAATTGCGGTAATCAGTTCGAGGGAACGCTTGCCCTGCAGGCCATCCACTAACGGTGCCGTGCCGTGCTCAATGGCATAAAGCAGATCGTTAATCTGCCCGTTGTGTAGCGTCCATTCGAGTTTGCGGGTGTCGTGAAAAACCGCGTTGAGTTGCGCTTCTCGCGGCAGATCCTGGCTTTCCTGTGGGAAGCCGTTATCGGCGCTGACGCTGGCAAAGGCCTGCCACGGCGCGGAGATACGCGCTTTATCGCCCTGAATGATGATTTTCTGATCTTCCCCGTGGTGCACCACCGAGGCGGTAAGCTGCGTGAGCGCGCCGTTCGGGTATTTGAAGATCGCGGCGCTGAGGTCTTCCACCTCGGCATTGTCGTGCGCCACGTTGGTCATCATTGCCACGACCTCCGACGGGAAGCCGAGCATCCACTGGATGGCGTCGATATGATGTACCGCGTGGTTAAGCGTGCAGCCACCTCCCTCTTTTTCCCAGGTGCCACGCCACCACAGGTCGTAATAGCAGTGTCCGCGCCACCAGAACGAATCCACCTGCGCATGGCAGATTTTTCCCGCGAGGCCGGAATCCAGCGCTGCTTTTAAGCGCCAGAAAGCATCGGTAAAGCGGTTCTGAGCGATGATGGAGAGCGTTTTACCGCTGGCCTGCTGTGCGGCGATCATCGCGTCGCACTCTTCCAGCGAGGCGGCCATCGGTTTTTCGCACAGCACATGGCACCCCGCGCGCAGGGCATCAATGCTGATCTCCGCGTGAACATAGGGCGGCGTACAGACATCGACGATGTCCACATCGGGCTCTGACGCCAGCATCTGCTGGTGGCTTGCGTACACGCGGGCATCCGTCAGGCCGTAGCGTGCTTTTTTCTCGTGGGCTTTTTCCGGGTAGATATCGACCAGCGCGACGATCCGGCAACGCTGACCAAACTGCAAATAGCCCTGAATATGGTTATGCGAGATATTCCCTGTTCCCACGATAGCGACATTTAACATCGTGTTTCTCCGCTGTTACCAGGTGCCAGAGGCGTCCAGCGTGATGCTGGCGGTCTCTTTAGCCACTGAGGTGCTAATACGCTGCTGAAGCAGGCGCAGATACTGTTTCTCATTGAGCGGCAGGTCGACCCAGTCGTCTGTCCAGGTGGAGAGGTGCATGGCGTTGGAAAGCGTAAGCCCGCGGATCCCTTCCAGACCCGGTGCAATCAGCGGCTCGCCGCGCAAAATGGCGGCAGAGAAATTGGCGGTAATAACGTGATGTTCGCTGCATTCCGGGGCGACGGGGATGGAGACCTCCCAGCATTCGGGTTCACCAAAACCGTTTTGCCAGCGGGCATTGAAGGCGGTTTCGGATTCACGTAACCGCCAGTAGCGCAGTTTCCCCTCTTCGACGACCACCTTGCCGCGGTCGCCAACGATTTCCAGGCGGTTGGTCCCCGGTGTTTCCGCGACGGTAGTGATAAACACGCCCGTCGCGCCATTGGCGTACTCCGCATAGGCGGTGACCTCGTCTTCCACTTCGATATCGCGATGTTTGCCGAACTGGCAAAACGCGCGCAGACGGACCGGCATTCCGACCAGCCACTGCCAGAGATCGAGCTGATGCGGATCCTGGTTGAGCAAGACGCCGCCACCTTCCCCTTTCCAGGTGGCGCGCCAGCCGCCGGAGTTGTAGTAGCTCTGCGAACGATACCAGTTGGTGATGATCCAGTTGGAGCGGCGGATCTCGCCCAGCTCGCCGCTGTCGATAAGGTCTTTTACCTTCTGATAAAGCGGGTTCGGGCGCTGGTTGTACATGATGCCAAACACCACGTCGCACTCCCGGGCGCAGGCGTTCATCTCCTGCACCTGCGCCGTGTATACCCCCGCCGGTTTTTCACACAGGGTGTGAATGCCGTTGCGCATCGCCAGCATCGACAAGCGCGGATGCTCGTAGTGCGGCGTCGCGACAATCACCGCGTCGATAAGCCCGCTCTGGATCATCTCCTGGGCGTCACTGAACACGGGGAGATTGCCGACCAGCTGGCGAATGGCCGGATGCTTTTCCGGTGCATCATCGCAAACCGCCGTCAGGCACGCGTCGCTGACCGTACCCGCCAGTAAATAGCGCGCGTGGACCGTGCCGATATTACCTATTCCAATAATGCCAAAACGTACCTTATCCATGTCACACCTTAATTTCTGTTGAAAAGAAGTGATGACCGGAAAATAGGAAAGGCGAGCCGCAGCGACAATGTGTTTTTGTGAGAATACTCGCAAGGTGATTAAGTAATCTCCAGGCTTTCTGAAATTTGGTTTTAAAATCAAAAGGCTGTTTCTGCAAATATTTGCAAAAACTGAATGAGAGCGAGGTCACACTATGCCGGGCAGGTTAAAAATGGAGGAGATTGCGGCCCTGACGGGCTATTCCGTCAGTACGGTATCTCGGGTATTAAGCGGCAAATCGTACACCAGCGATAAAGCCCGGGAGGCGATCGTTCGTACTGCCAGAGAATTAGGCGTACTGGAGTCCATGGCGAGCGGCAGACTGTTAATTAACGGTATCGCTGTTTTTGCGCCAGAAAGAACCTTTCAGGGACGCGGCGATATTTTTTATCTGGAAGTCACAAAAGGGATTACTGAAGCCTGCGCGCGACACAATGTGTGGGTGAGCTGCTGTGGATTAGAAGAACAGCACGCCGACGTGAAATTATTTATGGAAAAGGCCGGCCAGAAGAATATTAACGCGATAATTATTATTGGGACTGATGATTCCACCATATTTAAACTGGCGAGCACGTTAAATAAGCCCTGCGTGTTAATTAATTCCGTTGACCGGGATCGGGAGCTTGATGCCGTGTCACCCGATCACCGGGCGATTGGGTTTACCGCCATGCAGTATCTTTTTGAGCAGGGACATCGGCGTGTGCTCACGCTCACCTGCCTGCGGCGAGAAACGCTTTACGCGCGTCTGGACGGCATTAAAGAGGCGTATCGCCATTTTCACGTGGGCTTCGATCCCCAGCGTGATTTGCTCGTGACGGAGTGGTTTACCGCTGAAGAGGCTGAGCGGGCTTTGGATGCGTGGCTGATGAGCCATGATAGATCGCAGTGGCCGGAGGTGATTTTCCCGAACAGCACCAGCATGGTGGAAGGGGTGGTCAGGGCGTTAACCCGACACGGGCTGCGCGTTCCGGAAGATATTTCACTGATAACGACCGATTTTGCATGGAACCTGGCGCACCGTCTGGAAAAACCGGTCACGGGCGTGACGGTGCCCTGTCGGGAGCTGGGGATTGAAGCCGTTCACCTGCTGCAAACGCGGCTTAACCGACCGCAGGCGCCGGTCTTTAACCTGCTGTTGCAGGGAAAAGTGATGGATTACGGCTCGGTCTGTAATGCAACGCGCCACGCGGCTCGCGTGGCGCTGGAACGGTGATCAGGCCAGTTGAGGCGGCAGGCAGACGCCGATGCCTCCGATACCGCAGTAGCCGTACGGGTTTTTGTGCAGGTACTGCTGATGATCGTCCTCGGCATAGTAGAACGGTTTCGCGGTGGTGATTTCGGTTGTCACGTCACGCGTATCGCCCGCTTCCCGCATGGCCTGCTGGAAACGCTCAAGGCTGGCGCGGGCGGCAGCATCCTGCTCAGGCGTGAGCGGATAAATGGCCGAGCGGTACTGTGTGCCGTGGTCGTTGCCCTGACGCATACCCTGCGCCGGATCGTGGTTTTCCCAGAAAACCTGCAGAAGCTGCTCGTAGCGAATCACCGCAGGGTCGTACACCACGCGAACCGCTTCCGCATGGCCGGTCTCGCCGGAGCAGACTTCGCGGTAGGTTGGGTTAGGCGTGTAGCCGCCGGTGTAGCCAGCAGCGGTGCTGTATACGCCGGGCAGCTGCCAGAAGAGGCGCTCAACGCCCCAGAAGCAGCCCATGGCGAACAGGGCGATCTCCATTCCATCCGGCACGTTAGTCATCGAATGGCCATTCACGGCGTGTAAGGTCGCCACTGGCATAGGGGTGTTGCGTCCCGGTAATGCATCAGCTTGTGAAACCAGATGCTTTTTGTCGAATAAACTCACGATGGGGCCTCCCGGGGTGCGATGTTTCGGTTAAGGTTGTCACGACGCGTTTAATTGAACACAATAAATGCGCTGAATGAGTCTAGATTTAATCATAAGAAATATTTGGGTGTTACACCCATTTTCAACCCGTGATGTGGGTTTTTGGCTAACAGGCCGTATTTTGCCGCGGAGCGGCACTGCATTTGCTTCCAGGGTGGAAACAGGGATATTCAGGAGAAAACGTGACAAAAATCCGCCAGTTATGTTTGGTCAGTGTGTTGCTGACAAGCGGGGTTGCCAGCGCGGCGAATGTCCGTTTGCAGGTTGAGGGGCTTTCCGGGGCGCTGGAAAAAAACGTGCGTGCGCAGCTGTCGACCATCGAGAGTGATGAGGTGACGCCGGACCGGCGTTTTCGCGCGCGCGTGGATGACGCGATCCGTGAAGGGCTTAAAGCGCTGGGTTATTACGAACCCACCATTGATTTCGATCTCCGTCCGCCGCCAAAGAAGGGGCGTCAGGTGCTTATTGCCCGCGTCTCGGCGGGGGAGCCGGTACGGATTGGTGGCACGAACGTCGTCCTGCGCGGCGGGGCGCGTACCGACCGGGATTACCTGGATCTGCTCAGCACGCGGCCGAAGATCGGCACCGTGCTTAACCATGGCGATTACGACCATTTCAAAAAAGAGCTGACGAGCGTTTCCCTGCGTAAGGGCTACTTTGACAGCCAGTTCAACAAAAGCCAGCTGGGCATCGCGCTGGAGCGACGCCAGGCCTTCTGGGACATCGACTACGACAGCGGGGAGCGCTACCGCTTTGGCGACGTGACGTTTGAAGGTTCGCAAATTCGTGAAGAGTACCTGCAAAACCTCGTGCCGTTTAAAAAAGGCGACTACTACCAGTCGAGCGACCTGGCGGAACTAAACCGTCGTCTCTCCGCCACCGGCTGGTTTAACTCGGTGGTTGTCGCGCCGGAATTTGATAAGTCTCGCAAAACCAAGGTGTTGCCGCTGCATGGCGTTGTCTCGCCGCGCACCGAGAACACCATTGAGACCGGTGTTGGCTATTCGACCGACGTCGGCCCGCGCGTGAAGGCCACCTGGAAAAAGCCGTGGATGAACTCATACGGCCACAGCCTGACGACCAGCGCCAGTATCTCTGCACCGGAGCAGCAGCTTGATTTCAGCTATAAAATGCCGCTGCTGAAAAATCCGCTTGAGCAGTACTATCTGGTCCAGGGGGGCTTTAAGCGCACCGACCTGAACGATACAGAGTCCGATTCCACCACGCTTGCGGTATCCCGCTACTGGGATCTCTCCAGCGGCTGGCAGCGCGCCATTAACCTGCGCTGGAGCCTGGACCACTTTACCCAGGCCAACGTCACCAACACCACCATGCTGCTCTATCCTGGGGTGATGATCAGCCGCACCCGCTCGCGCGGCGGCCTGATGCCAACCTGGGGGGATTCCCAGCGTTACTCCATCGATTACTCCAACACGATGTGGGGTTCTGACGTGGATTTCTCGGTGATTCAGGCGCAAAACGTCTGGATCCGCACGCTGTATGACAAACACCGCTTTGTCATGCGCGGCAACCTCGGCTGGATTGAAACCGGCGATTTCGACAAAGTCCCGCCGGACCTGCGTTTCTTCGCCGGGGGCGACCGCAGCATCCGCGGCTACAAATACAAATCTATCGCGCCTAAAGACGATGACGGCAAGCTGATCGGGGCCTCCAAGCTGGCCACTGGCTCGCTGGAGTACCAGTACAACGTCAGCGGAAAATGGTGGGGCGCCATGTTCGTTGATGGCGGCGAGGCGGTGAGCGATATCCGCCGCAGCGACTTTAAAACTGGCGCAGGTGTAGGCGTGCGCTGGCAGTCACCGGTCGGGCCCATCAAGCTTGATTTCGCCGTTCCGGTCGGCGACAAAGAAGAACATGGATTACAGTTTTACATCGGTCTGGGGCCTGAATTATGAGTTTATGGAAGAAAATAAGCCTCGGGGTGCTGATTTTTATCGTGCTGCTGCTCGGTACGGTGGCGTTTCTGGTGGGGACGACGACCGGGCTGCATCTGCTGTTTAACGCGGCGAACCGCTGGGTGCCGGGGCTGGAGATAGGTCAGGTGACCGGCGGCTGGCGCGACCTGCGTCTGAAGAACATCCGCTATGAGCAGCCGGGCGTGGCGGTAAATGCCGGGGAATTTCACCTCGCGGTGAAGCTGGGCTGTCTGCGTGACAGCAAGCTGTGCGTTAACGATCTGTCGCTAAAAGACGTTAACGTGGCGATAGATTCGAAGAAAATGCCGCCGTCTGCGCCGGTGGAAGAAGAGGATAGCGGCCCGCTGAATCTCTCCACGCCGTACCCGATTGCGCTCTATCGGGTGGCGCTCGATAACGTCAATATTAAAATCGACGACACCACCGTTTCCGTCATGGATTTCACCTCCGGCCTGCGCTGGCAGGAGAAAAACCTGACCCTGACGCCAACCTCACTACAGGGCTTGCTGATCGCGCTGCCGAAAGTGGCCGAGGTGGCGCAGGAAGAGATCGTCGAGCCGAAGATCCAGAATCCGCAGCCGGAAGAAAAGCCGCTGGGTGAAACGCTGAAGGATCTCTTCTCGAAGCCTGTTCTGCCGGAAATGACTGACGTTCATCTGCCGCTGAACCTCAATATTGAGGAGTTCAAAGGTGAGCAGCTACGCCTGACCGGCGATACCGACCTGACCGTCTACAACATGCTGCTGAAAGTCAGCAGCATTGACGGCAACATGAAGCTCGACGCGCTGGATATCGACACCAACCAGGGGTCGGTGAATGCGTCTGGTAACGCCCTGCTGCGCGACAACTGGCCGGTGGATATCACGCTGAACAGCGCGCTCAACATCGACCCGCTGAAGGGCGAAAAAGTGAAGGTCAAAGTGGGTGGGGCGCTGCGCGATAAGCTGGACGTCGGGGTCAATCTCTCCGGCCCGGTGGACATGGTTCTGCGCGCGCAGACTCAGTTGGCTGAAGCCGGGCTGCCGCTCAATCTTGAGGTCGTCAGCAAGCAGCTTTACTGGCCGTTTACCGGCGAAAAACAGTTCCAGGCCGATGACCTGAAGCTGAAGCTGAGCGGCAAGATGACTGACTACACGCTCTCGTTCCACACGGCGGTGAAGGGGCAGGGCGTACCGCCCGCGAATATCACGCTGGATGCGAAGGGCAACGAACAACAGGTCAACCTCGACAAGCTGACCGTTGCGGCGCTGGAAGGGAAAACGGAGCTGACCGCGCTGCTCGACTGGCAGCAGGCGATCAGCTGGCGGGGCGAACTGAAGCTGACGGGTATCAACACCGCCAAAGAGGTGCCGGACTGGCCGTCGAAGCTGGACGGGCTGATCAAAACGCGCGGTAGCCTGTACGGCGGTACGTGGCAGATGGACGTGCCGGAGATCAAGCTCACCGGTAACGTGAAGCAGAACAAGGTGAATGTTGAAGGCTCGGTGAAAGGCAACAGCTACCTGCAGTGGGTGATCCCGGGTCTGCACGTCGCGCTGGGGCGCAACACGGCGGATATCAAAGGCGAGCTGGGGGTAAAAGATCTCAATCTTGATGCCACCATCGACGCGCCGAACCTGGATAACGCCCTGCCGGGCCTGGGCGGGACGGCGAAAGGGTTAGTGAAAGTGCGCGGTACGGTCGACGCACCGCAACTGCTTGCGGATATCACCGCCAATAATCTGCGCTGGCAGGAACTGAGCGTTGCCCGCGTCCGTGTGGAAGGGGATGTGAAATCCACCGATCAGATCGGCGGTAACCTGAATCTGCGAGTGGAGCGCATTTCTCAGCCGGACGTGAACATTAATCTGGTTACCCTGGACGCCAAAGGGAACGAAAAACAGCATGACCTCCAGCTACGCGTGCAGGGTGAGCCGGTTTCCGGGCAGCTTCACCTGACCGGCAGCTTCGACCGCAAAGCGGAGCGCTGGAAAGGGACGCTGGACAATACCCGTTTCAACACGCCGGTGGGGCCGCTGGCGTTGTCACGCTCTCTCTCGCTGGACTACCGTAATGCGGAACAAAAGATCGCTATTGGGCCGCACTGCTGGATCAACCCGAATGCAGAACTGTGCGTGCCGCAGACCATCGATGCGGGCGCGGCAGGGCACGCGCAGGTAAACCTCAACCGCTTTGATCTGGCGATGCTGAAACCGTTTATGCCGGACACCACGCAGGCCAGCGGCGTCTTCAGCGGGAAAGCCGATGTCGCCTGGGATACGACCAAAGAGGGGCTGCCGCAGGGTAGCGTCACGCTTTCGGGCCGTAACGTGAAGGTGACGCAGGAGGTGAATGATGCGTCGCTCCCGGTGGCATTCGATACCCTCAACCTGAGCGCAGACCTGCATAACAACCGTGCTGAGCTGGGGTGGCTGATCCGTCTTACTAACAACGGTCAGCTTGACGGACAGGTACAAATTACCGATCCGCAAGGACGGCGTAATCTGGGCGGCAACGTCAATATCCGTAACTTCAACCTGGCGATGGTGAACCCGATATTCGCCCGCGGGGAGAAAGCCGAGGGCATGCTGAACGCCAACCTGCGTCTGGGCGGCAACGCGCAAAGCCCGCAGCTATTCGGTCAGATGCGCCTCAGCGGCGTGGACATCGACGGCAACTTTATGCCGTTTGATATGCAGCCCAGCCAGATTGCGATGAACTTCAACGGTATGAGCTCGACCCTGAGCGGTTCGGTGTTAACGCAGCAGGGGCAAATCAACCTGAGCGGTGATGCGGACTGGAGCCAGCTCGATAACTGGCGTGCCCGCATCGCGGCCAAAGGCAGCAAGGTGCGCATTACCGTACCGCCAATGGTGCGCCTGGATGTCTCGCCGGATGTGGTCTTTGAGGCGACGCCAAGCCTCTTCACCCTGGACGGGCGCGTCGACGTGCCGTGGGCGCGTATTGTGGTTCACGAGGTTCCGGAAAGCGCCGTCGGTGTCTCAAGTGATGAAGTTATGCTCAATGAAAATCTGAAACCTGTCGAACAGAAGAGCGCTGGCATACCGATTAATAGTAACCTTATCGTACACGTGGGGAATAACGTGCGGTTGGATGCGTTTGGGCTGAAGGCGAGGCTCACGGGCGATCTGAAAGTGGCCCAGGATAAACAAGGGCTTGGCCTGAACGGGCAGATCAATATTCCTGAAGGGCGTTTCCATGCCTATGGTCAGGATCTGATTGTGCGTAAGGGCGAGCTGCTGTTCTCCGGTCCACCGGATCAGCCTCTGTTGAACATCGAAGCGATTCGTAACCCTGAAGCGACGGAAAACGACGTCATTGCAGGCGTACGCGTCACCGGCTCTGCCGACGAACCGAAGGCGGAGATCTTCTCTGACCCGGCGATGTCGCAGCAGGAAGCCCTCTCTTACCTGCTGCGTGGACAGGGTCTGGACAGCGGTCAGAGCGACAGTGCGGCGATGACCTCAATGTTAGTCGGCCTGGGGGTTGCACAAAGTGGGCAGGTTGTGGGTAAAATCGGCGAGACGTTCGGCGTAAGCAATCTGGCGCTGGACACCCAGGGCGTGGGTGACTCCTCGCAGGTGGTGGTCAGTGGCTATGTACTGCCGGGTCTGCAGGTAAAATACGGTGTGGGTATCTTTGACTCACTGGCAACACTCACGCTACGCTATCGCCTGATGCCTAAGCTATATCTGGAAGCAGTGTCCGGCGTAGACCAGGCACTTGATCTGCTCTATCAGTTTGAGTTTTAGCAATGCGAATATTTGTCTACGGCAGTTTACGAACCAAGCAAGGCAACAGTCACTGGATGACCAATGCCCTGCTGCTGGGGAATTACAATATCGAAAATTACCAGTTGTACAGCCTGGGCCACTATCCAGGCGCGGTTCCCGGCGAAGGAACAGTACAGGGTGAAGTTTATCGTATTGATAATGCTACACTTGCCGAACTTGATGCCTTGCGCACCAGGGGCGGTGAATACGCTCGCCAGTTGATCCAGACGCCGTACGGAAGTGCGTGGATGTATGTCTACCAGCGTCCGGTCGATGGGTTAACGCGGATTGTAAGCGGTAACTGGTTAGACAGAGACCAGTACTGAAAAACGACAACGCCACCGGAAGGTGGCGTTGTTTTTTTACTCTTTCAATTATCTTCTGTATTACGGCGTCTGGTTAAGAACAGAGGAACGAACAGCATGACGTACGGGGCAATAATCCATAAAAAACACAAGGCGCGTGAACGGCCATAGTAGTTTATGCACCGCGTATTGCTTGAAATGACGGGCAGGAAAAACAGTAAAAACAGCAGAATCGCATAATCGCTTCGATAAGGGATCCATAAGTAAAACAAAAACCAGGCAAGCTGGAATGTTATGATGCAGAGATACTGCCATTTGCTGTCTTTGCCGTAACAGTCAAACGCCTTTATGTAACCCATCTTTATGCTTTGAAGAAAGAAACTTAGCATGTATAACGCTCACGATCGCGACGGTCAGGAGTGTGCTCGTCAGCAACGCCCCTAAAAAATAGCTGTGGGTGATATCAGTAGCACCCGAGCCTAAAGTATGCAATTTACTATATCCTCTCTCTACTGCAACAAAAAGTGTATATAGCCCGATGTTGATACAGAACTGAAGTAGACAAGAAGCGACGATATTTTTGGGAATTCTTTTTAATAACATAAGTGATGCGTAGATAATACTTGCTGAAAGAGCAAAATAGAGTCCGTTAAATAAACTTGATAGTAAGGCGATATTAACTTCATTGAAGACTAAATTATCGCTTCCATAGTACCATGCCAGGTATTCAACATACGTGCTTCTGCCAAAGATAAAGGCAGCAATAATAAGGATGAATAGACTCAAGATATGGCTTTTCTTACTCATAATTTTGCTCCCTTAGAAAGCAGTTCCTTCATTGTTTTACCAGCTTCCAGCTGATCTTTGATTATGGCAAGGTCACGAGTATTGTGGTTATACTTTGCAATAGCGGTTGGCGTACCTTTACCACCATTGTCCATAAAGAAGACAATATCCTTACGACCATAAAGAAGTACCTGTGGGATGGGATCACGCCCATAACTCACTGCTTGCGGAAGGGAGTGAATAGACTCTGTCGTGAGGAAGCGAGGAATGCTTTCATGCTCAATATTGCCTAAAGGTGTAGTGGCAACAAGGGAGCCGATAAAATCGGTCGTATACACTAACGCATCGGTATCTTTAGTCGTGACTTTTGAACCCGTAAGATATTTTATCTGTTGCCAAAGGGTAATATCTTTTGGGATTACTTTTATACCATCCATAAACATATCTTGCTTACGTTTTAGCTGAATGACTGTACGATGCACCTGTGTCAAAGAGGGGCTTATTTCCCCAATAGAAGGCATAAGTCCATCGCGGGAATACAGTCGTTCAATGATAAAATAAATTCCAGTTGGGCGGGCAACATCAATGTTAATGGATGACATATGAATCCTGTTATGAATGGGGATTAATGATCATCATGACAGTATGTTATTAATTTCCATGCTATTCAACCACTCCCACCATAAATGATAGGGTGTCCTTTTTTTAAGAATATACAAGATAAAAGAAATGGGATTTATCTTAAAAACTCATGTGGTGCTTTTAACTAATCCATAAAAAAGCCCCGACTCGCGGGGCCTTCATTATCAGCGTAAGAATTACTTCTTAGCCGCGCGCTCGAAAGAGGCGATGATTTCTGCTTTCGCCGCTTCTGCGTTGTCCCAGCCGTCAACTTTAACCCACTTGCCTTTTTCGAGGTCTTTGTAGTGCTCGAAGAAGTGAGTGATCTGCGCTTTCAGCAGTTCTGGCAGGTCGTTCACATCTTTAATGTGATCGTACTCTTTGCTCAGCTTGGTGTGCGGTACTGCAACCAGCTTCGCATCTTCACCGGATTCGTCGGTCATTTTCAGCACGCCAACTGGACGGCAGCGAATGACTGCGCCTGGCTGCAGCGGGTATGGCGTTGGGACCAGTACGTCAACCGGGTCACCGTCCAGAGACAGGGTGTGGTTGATGTAACCGTAGTTGCATGGATAGAACATCGCGGTAGACATGAAACGGTCTACGAACAGGGCGCCGCTCTCTTTGTCCACTTCGTATTTGATCGGATCTGCGTTTGCCGGGATTTCGATAACTACGTAGATGTCTTCTGGCAGTTCTTTACCCGCTGGGACGTTGAGTAAGCTCATGTCGGTGTCCTTTAAAATGGATGGTAAACAAGTGGCAGGTATTATAGCCAACTCACGCTGAATGTCTCCGCCTGTTTTCGCATTCTCTCCCCGCCAGCACCACTTTTCAGACCGATTCCATGACAGAAAAATCCATAAACTCAGCCGCATTTTTAATGGTGAAATGAAAGCGATTACAAACTTGTGATTAACGTTTTATTCACTTTTCCGAAGTGTGATGTAACGCAATTCGTTACATATTTCATTGGCTATAGTCATTTCGCAGAACATCTTTTAACCAACAATAAACACCCCTACGAGGACGCTCATATGTGGAAGCGCTTACTTCTTGTCACAGCAGTTTCGGCAGCCATGTCGTCTATGGCGATGGCCGCCCCTTTAACCGTAGGTTTTTCGCAAGTTGGCTCTGAATCCGGCTGGCGTGCGGCAGAAACCAACGTTGCGAAAAGCGAGGCTCAGAAACGCGGCATCACGCTGAAAATCGCAGATGGTCAGCAAAAGCAGGAAAACCAGATCAAAGCCGTGCGCTCATTTATTGCTCAGGGCGTGGATGCCATCTTTATCGCGCCAGTGGTGGCGACCGGCTGGGAACCGGTTCTAAAAGAAGCCAAAGATGCTGAGATTCCGGTCTTTCTGCTCGATCGTTCCATCGACGTTAAAGACAAATCTCTCTATATGACCACCGTGACGGCCAACAACGTGCTTGAAGGGCAATTAATTGGCGACTGGCTGGTAAAACAGGTCGACGGCAAGCCGTGTAACGTCGTTGAACTGCAGGGCACCGTGGGGGCGAGCGTGGCTATCGACCGTAAGAAGGGTTTTGCTGAGGCCATCGCGAAAGCGCCAAACATCAAGATTATCCGCTCTCAGTCCGGCGACTTTACCCGCAGTAAAGGTAAAGAGGTCATGGAGAGCTTTATTAAAGCGGAAAACAACGGCAAGAACATCTGCATGGTTTACGCCCATAACGATGACATGGTGATCGGTGCGATTCAGGCGATTAAAGAAGCGGGCCTGAAGCCGGGCAAAGATATCCTCACCGGCTCTATCGACGGTGTGCCGGATATCTACAAAGCGATGATCGACGGCGAAGCCAATGCCAGCGTAGAACTGACGCCAAATATGGCGGGTCCGGCATTTGATGCGCTGGAGAAATTCAAGAAAGACGGCACGATGCCTGAGAAGGTGACCGTCACCAAGTCCACGCTCTACCTGCCGGATACGGCGAAAGAAGAGTTAGAGAAGAAGAAAAACATGGGCTACTAAGCCAGTGAAATTGCCGGGTGGCGCTGCGCTTGCCCGGCCTACGATACGCTCTTTTGTAGGCCGGATAAGCGTAGCGCCACCCGGCTTGATGTAGGGGGAACCATGACCACTGAACAGCACCAGGAAATCCTCCGCACAGAGGGCTTAAGCAAATTTTTCCCGGGTGTAAAAGCGCTGGATAACGTTGATTTCAGCCTGCGGCGCGGTGAAATTATGGCGCTGCTGGGCGAGAACGGCGCGGGAAAATCGACGCTGATTAAATCTCTGACCGGCGTTTATCACGCCGACCGCGGCACCATCTGGCTGGAAGGCAACGCCATTTCGCCAAAAAATACCGCCCATGCTCAACAGCTTGGGATTGGGACGGTCTACCAGGAAGTGAACCTGCTGCCAAATATGTCGGTGGCGGATAACCTGTTTATTGGTCGTGAACCAAGACGTTTTGGCCTGCTGCGGCGCAAAGAGATGGAAGCGCGGGCGACGAAACTGATGGAATCCTACGGCTTCTCCCTCGACGTTCGCGAGCCGCTGAACCGGTTTTCCGTCGCGATGCAGCAGATCGTCGCCATTTGCCGCGCGATCGATCTCTCCGCGAAGGTGCTGATCCTCGACGAACCTACTGCCAGCCTCGATACCCAGGAAGTCGAGATGCTCTTTACCCTGATGCGCCAGCTGCGCGATCAGGGCGTCAGCCTGATCTTCGTCACACACTTCCTCGATCAGGTGTATGAAGTGAGCGATCGCATTACCGTACTGCGTAACGGCAGCTTTGTCGGCTGCCGTGAAACCCGCGAGCTGCCGCAGATTGAGCTGGTCAAAATGATGCTGGGCCGTGAGCTGGAGACCAATGCGCTCCAGCGCGCAGGGCGCACGCTGCTGAGCGAAAAACCGGTGGCCGCGTTCAGCGATTACGGCAAAAAAGGGATCATCTCACCGTTTAACCTCGAAGTGCGCCCCGGCGAAATTGTCGGGCTGGCGGGGCTGCTAGGGTCAGGCCGGACCGAAACCGCCGAGGTGATCTTCGGCATCAAGCCTGCGGACAGCGGTACCGCGTTGATCAAAGGTAAACCGCAAACCCTGCGATCGCCGCATCAGGCCTCCTGTCTGGGAGTGGGGTTCTGCCCGGAAGACAGGAAAACAGACGGCATTATTGCCGCCGCCTCGGTGCGGGAAAATATCATTCTGGCGCTACAGGCGCAGCGCGGATGGCTGCGTCCAATTCCGCGTAAAGAGCAAAACGCCATTGCCGAGCGCTTTATTCGCCAGCTGGGTATTCGTACGCCGAGCGCGGAACAGCCGATCGAATTTCTCTCCGGCGGTAACCAGCAGAAAGTGCTGCTGTCACGCTGGCTGCTGACCAAACCGCAGTTCCTGATCCTGGATGAACCCACGCGCGGCATTGACGTTGGCGCGCACGCCGAAATTATCCGGCTTATCGAAACGCTGTGTGCCGACGGGCTGGCGCTGCTGGTCATTTCGTCCGAGCTGGAAGAGCTGGTGGGGTATGCCGATCGCGTGATCATCATGCGCGATCGCAAACAGGTGGCTGAGATCCCGCTGGATAAGCTGTCCGTTCCGGCGATCATGAATGCCATCGCGGCATAAGGAGTGAATTGTGATGTCCCGTTCGCTTTCGCAAACCGGTGAGTCAAAGCGCCGCTTTAACTGGCCAACCGGCACGCCGCAAATCGCAGCGCTGCTGCTGGTGTTACTGGTGGATAGCCTTGTCGCACCGCATTTCTTCCAGATTATTGTTCAGGATGGTCGCCTGTTTGGCAGCCCGATCGATATTTTAAACCGTGCCGCGCCCGTCGCGCTGCTGGCGATTGGTATGACGCTGGTGATAGCCACCGGCGGGATTGACCTCTCCGTCGGCGCAGTGATGGCTATTGCCGGGGCTACCGCAGCCTCCATGACCGTGGCGGGCCATAGCCTGCCGGTGGTACTGCTGGCGGCATTGGGAACCGGCGTGCTGGCCGGACTGTGGAACGGCATTCTGGTGGCGGTACTAAAAATTCAGCCTTTCGTCGCCACCCTTATTTTGATGGTGGCCGGGCGCGGGGTGGCGCAGCTGATCACCTCCGGACAGATAGTCACCTTTAACTCCCCGAGTCTGGCGTGGATCGGCAGCGGCAATTTCCTGTTCTTTCCAACACCGGTGATCGTGGCTCTGGTTACATTAGTGGTGTTCTGGCTTTTCACCCGCAAAACAGCGCTCGGCATGTTTATTGAAGCGGTGGGGATCAACATTCGTGCGGCACGAAATGCCGGGGTCAATACGCGGCTGATGGTGATGCTGACCTACGTGCTGAGCGGCGTTTGCGCCGCCATTGCCGGGGTGATTGTCGCGGCCGATATCCGCGGGGCCGATGCCAACAATGCTGGGCTCTGGCTGGAGCTGGATGCCATCCTCGCGGTGGTGATTGGCGGCGGATCGTTGATGGGCGGGCGCTTTAACCTGCTGCTCTCGGTCATTGGCGCGCTGATCATTCAGGGCATGAACACCGGGATCCTGCTCTCCGGTTTTCAGCCGGAACTCAACCAGGTGGTAAAAGCGGTGGTCGTACTCTGCGTGCTGATCGTCCAGTCACCGCGCTTTGTCAGCATCATTAAGGGGATCCGTGGCCATGATAAAACGTAATTTACCGTTAATGATCACGCTGGGCGTGTTTGTGCTGGGGTATCTCTACTGTCTGACCCAGTTCCCCGGTTTTGCCTCAACACGCGTGATTTGCAACATCCTGACCGATAACGCCTTTTTAGGCATCATCGCCGTCGGGATGACCTTTGTGATCCTCTCCGGTGGGATCGATCTCTCCGTTGGCTCGGTGATCGCGTTTACCGGCGTGTTCCTCGCCAAGGCGATCGGTTTCTGGGGGATCTCCCCTCTGGTAGCGTTTCCGCTGGTGCTGGCGATGGGCTGTGCGTTTGGCGCCTTTATGGGGCTACTGATCGACGCGCTAAAAATTCCCGCTTTTATTATTACCCTCGCCGGGATGTTCTTCCTGCGCGGCGTAAGTTACCTGGTATCGGAAGAGTCCATCCCGATTAACCACCCGGTGTACGACACGCTCTCCAGCCTGGCGTGGAAAATCCCCGGCGGTGGCCGTCTGAGCGCGATGGGGTTGTTGATGCTGGGCGTGGTGGTGGTGGGTATCTTCCTTGCCCACCGTACCCGGTTCGGTAATCAGGTTTACGCCATTGGCGGGAACGCCACGTCGGCAAACCTGATGGGGATCTCGACCCGCAGCACGACCATCCGCATCTATATGCTCTCAACCGGCCTGGCAACGCTGGCGGGTATTGTCTTCTCGGTGTATACCCAGGCGGGCTATGCCCTTGCAGGCGTAGGCGTGGAGCTGGACGCGATTGCCTCTGTGGTCATTGGCGGCACGCTGCTCAGCGGCGGAGTGGGGACGGTGCTGGGAACGCTGTTCGGCGTAGCGATCCAGGGGCTGATCCAGACCTATATCAACTTTGACGGCACGCTCAGTTCCTGGTGGACCAAGATCGCCATCGGCATTCTGCTGTTTATATTTATTGCCCTGCAGCGCGGTCTGACGGTGCTCTGGGAGAACCGTCAAAGCTCGCCTGTTACTCGCGTAAACACCTCGGTAACAGAGCGATAACACGCTGAATTTGCTTAAAGTCTAAACATTTTCCGGTAGCGGCCGATAACCTTTTTTTCTGTCCAGAAATATCTCGCTACCGGAAATAATATCATGCTTAAAACGCTATCGATTCGTACCGGCTTGCTCTCTTTACTGGCCGTTATGACCCTTCTGCTGCTGATTGTCAGCGGCATTGGCATTTATGCCCTCACACAGAGTTCTTCTTCACTGCAGCGCATTAATCACCTTCAGGGTGAGCAGATGGTGCAGCTAAATACCGGCTATACGCTGATTCTGCGCGCTCGCAATGAGGCGGGCCAGGCCGTCCGGATGATGGAAATCGGCATGCTCGATGATGCGGCCAAATCGGTTAAAAACATCAATCAGGAAATCGCCGTGGCTCAGAAAACGCTGAAAGGCGTGATCGACGGCGGCGTGGCTGACGAGCAGGGGCAAAAGTTGCTGGATAACGTGGCAACCAGTCTGGCGACGTATAACCAGCAGGGCATCAACCCGATGCTAAAAACCCTGAATGACCAGAGCGCGGACAGTTATTACGACCTGCTGGAGAATACGCTGATCCCCGTGGCGAAGCAGTTTGATAACGATATGCAGGCGTTTCAGACATGGAGCGAAGCGCGAGGGAAGGCGGAAGTCACTGCCGTACAGGCGAGCAAAACCCGCGTGCTGATCCTGATTATTGTCGCCGCGCTGCTGACGGCTGGCATCATCGTGCTTGCCTGGCTGGTGCTGCGCCATATGCTGCTTAAGCCGCTCTCTGCTTCCATTGCTCAGCTGGAGAATGTGGCGGCGGGCGATTTAACCCACACGCTGAATGCCCCGGCGAGCCAGGAATTTAACCGCCTTAACGCGGCGATAGAGGTGATGCGTCAGTCGCTGATGCACTCGGTGATGCGGGTACGCGATGCCAGCTCGCAAATCGACACCGGCAGCCGTGAGCTGACGGCGGGCAACCGGGATCTTGCCGAGCGTACAGAATCCACCGCCACCTCGCTGGAGCAGACAGCAGCCAGTATGGAACAGATTACCGCCACGGTGAAACTCAACGCCGATAATGCCGAGCAGGCGCACCAGCTGGCGAAATCGGTTTCTGATACCGCCGATCACGGCAGCGAAATGGTCTGCTACGTGATTGAAAAAATGCGTGATATCTCCGGCAGTTCAGCGCGTATTGCTGACATCCTGAGCGTGATCGATGGCATTGCCTTCCAGACCAATATTCTGGCCCTTAACGCCTCCGTGGAAGCGGCGCGCGCGGGCGAGCAGGGGCGCGGGTTCGCCGTCGTGGCGGGTGAAGTGCGTAACCTTGCCAGCCGCAGCGCCGACGCGGCGAAAGAGATCCGATCCCTTATCAGCGATTCGCAGACCCACGTTAACGAGGGCAGCGAGCTGGCCCAGCAGGCGGGTGAAACGATGGATGAGATTGCCACCGAAGTGCTGCGCATGACCAAACTGATGCGCGAGATTGCGACCGCGTCTCAGGAGCAGAGCCGCGGCATTGAGCAGGTGAATATTGCGGTGAATCAGATGGACGAAACGGCGCAGCAGAATGCGGCGCTGGTGCAGCAATCCTCCGCCGCGACCCGCTCTCTGGAAGAGCAGTCGCGTCAGCTGATGGAGGCCATGTCATCATTTAAATTAACGGCTCAGACTGCGGCATAATATTTCCCAACCCCGGTACGTTCTGTGCCGGGGGTTTATTTCGCCCTGAATTAATGGCCGCAATATTATCGTGAATATCGCCCATTAATATTTCCAGCGAGTGGGTTAACGCTAACGCTTTTTCAGTTGGCTCAAGGTATAAACCTTTGCGGAAAAATAATGGCTCATCAAACAGTTGATTAAAACGCTTCAGGGCCAGGCTCACCGCAGGACGTGACATCTCCAGGCGCACAGAGGCCTTTGCCATGCTGCCGCAGCGGACCACTTCAATAAATACAGGAATAAGGTTTAAATCAATGCCGGTATTCGCCCGGGAATAATTTTTCATTGCGATGCTGCTCCACGAAATATCTGTCAAACTGTTATGGAAATAATGCAGGAGCAATGGCGAATATTAAAGCGTGTTTTTTATAAACACTTATACGGTAAAAGATATAAATGTGTTGGGGAGCCAGACGGGCTCCCCGGGGGTGAGAGATTACGCGTCCGGATACTCGCGGATAAAGCGCTCAACGTCTTCAACCATGTGGTTGTTGCCGACGAAGAAGGAACGACGCTGGTGGAGGCTTTCCGGCACGATGTCCAGAATACGCTCTTTACCGTCGCTCGCCTTGCCGCCCGCCTGTTCGGCCAGGAACGCCATTGGGTTGCACTCGTACAGCAGGCGCAGCTTTCCGTCAGGGTGGCTGGCGGTACTTGGATAGAGGTAGATACCGCCTTTCAGCAGGTTACGGTGGAAATCCGCGACCAGCGAGCCAATATAGCGGGAGGTGTACGGGCGCTGAGTCGCTTTATCTTCTTCCTGACAGAATTTGATGTACTTCTTCACGCCGTTCGGGAATCGGATGTAGTTGCCTTCGTTGATGGAGTAGGTGTTGCCCTTCTCCGGGAAGCGCATACGCTCCTGGCTCAGACAGAAGACGCCCAGCGATGGATCGTAGGTAAAGGCGTGAACACCACACCCGGTGGTGTACACCAGCATGGTGGAGGAGCCATAGACGACGTAACCGGCAGCCACCTGATTACTGCCCGGCTGCAGGAAATCTTCCTCGGTCACCGGCGTGCCAACAGGCGTGACGCGGCGGTAGATGGAGAAAATGGTACCGACAGAAACGTTAACGTCGATGTTGGAGGAACCGTCGAGCGGATCCATCAGTACAACGTATTTCGCGTGTTCACAGCCTTCGAAAACAACAATTTCATCTTCTTCTTCGGAGGCGATACCCGCAACGATGTCGCGCGCGCGCAGTGCAGCTTTCAGTTTTTCATTTGCGAACAGATCGAGTTTCTGTTGAACCTCGCCCTGAACGTTCTCGGCACCGCTGGCACCCAGGATATCGACCAGACCGGCCTTGTTGATATCACGATGGATGATCTTAGCGCCCAGCTTTATTGCCGACAGCAAAGCAGTGAGTTCACCCGTAGCATGAGAGAACTCGTGCTGCTTTTCGACAATAAATTCACCTAACGTTTTCATAACACTTTCCCTGCATCTTTGTGAGTAGAGCGATTGTATGTTCACTAAAACGACTAAAGCCCAACAATCTTAACAAATATTCAAATAGTAGCGCAGAGGTGAATCGCGCCAGCAACATACGGATTTACCTGAAATGCGTTTCACAGCCGCTAACATGTGAGTAAAATGTGCGCCACATTGAAGAAGGATAGTGACGTATGCGCATTCATATATTGGGGATTTGTGGCACTTTCATGGGCGGGCTGGCAATGCTGGCGCGCTCGCTGGGCCATGAAGTGACAGGTTCGGACGCCAATGTGTATCCGCCGATGAGCACGCTTCTGGAGAAGCAGGGTATCTCTCTGATTCAGGGCTACGATGCCAGCCAGCTGGATCCCGAGCCGGATCTGGTCATTATTGGCAACGCCATGACCCGCGGCAATCCGTGCGTTGAAGCGGTGCTGGAGCGCAATATTCCATTCATGTCCGGCCCGCAATGGCTGCATGATTTCGTCCTGCGTGACCGCTGGGTGGTTGCCGTTGCGGGTACCCACGGAAAAACCACCACCGCCGGCATGGCGACCTGGATCCTCGAAGCCTGTGGCTACAAGCCGGGCTTTGTGATCGGCGGCGTGCCGGGTAACTTCGACGTTTCTGCGCGTCTGGGCGATAGCCCATTCTTTGTCATTGAAGCGGATGAATACGACTGCGCGTTCTTCGACAAACGCTCCAAGTTTGTCCATTACTGCCCGCGCACGCTGATCCTCAACAACCTTGAGTTCGATCACGCGGATATTTTTGACGACCTGAAAGCGATTCAGAAGCAGTTCCACCACCTGGTGCGCATCGTGCCGGGGCAGGGCCGTATCATCCTGCCGGAGAATGACATTAACCTGAAGCAGACTCTGGCGATGGGCTGCTGGAGCGAGCAGGAGCTGGTGGGCGAGCAGGGTCACTGGCAGGCGAAGAAACTCAACGCGGATGCCTCCGAGTGGGAAGTGTTGCTCGACGGCGAAAAAGTGGGTGAGGTGAAGTGGGGCCTGGTGGGCGAACACAACATGCACAACGGCCTGATGGCGATTGCAGCTGCGCGTCATGTTGGCGTTCTGCCTGCGGATGCCGCCAATGCGCTGGGCACGTTTATCAATGCCCGCCGCCGTCTGGAACTGCGCGGTGAAGCGAATGGCGTGACGGTGTATGACGATTTCGCGCACCACCCAACGGCTATTCTGGCGACGCTTGCCGCGTTGCGTGGCAAGGTCGGCGGCACCGCGCGCATTCTTGCCGTGCTGGAACCGCGCTCGAACACCATGAAAATGGGCATCTGCAAAGACGATCTGGCCCCGTCGTTAGGCCGTGCCGATGAAGTCTTCCTGCTGCAGCCGCAGCATATTCCGTGGCAGGTGGCGGAAGTGGCCGATGCCTGCATTCAGCCTGCCCACTGGAGTGCGGATGTGGATGCGCTCGCGGATATGGTGGTCAAAGCCGCACAGCCTGGCGACCATATTCTGGTGATGAGCAACGGCGGGTTTGGTGGGATCCATCAGAAGCTGCTGGACGGTCTGGCGAAAAAGGCCGAGGCCGCAGAGTAAAAAAAAGCCCGGTGGCGCTAGCGCTTACCGGGCCTGGATTTTGCACGACCTTGTAGGCCGGATAAGGCGTTTACGCCGCCATCCGGCGCAAAACCGCACCGATTACCCTTCGTTCTCAGACAGCTCGCGCAGATACTGGAAAATCAGACGCGCAGACTTCGGCGGTTTATTCCCTTCTTTCTCTTTCTTCGCGTTGCGGATCAAAGAGCGCAGCTGCTGACGGTCGGCATTCGGCCACAGGTTCAGCACTTCCGGTACCGCATCATCGCCCTGTTCAATTAGACGATCGCGGATCTGCTCCAGCTTATGGAACAGCGCAACCTGCTGGTTGTGGCGGTTTTTCAGTTTATCCAGCGCCTGGCGGATCGGATCTACGTCGCGCTGACGCAGCATTTTCCCGATAAGCTGAAGCTGGCGACGACGGCCTTCTTTTTTGATTTTCTGTGCCAGTTCAATGGCATCACGCAGATCCTGGTCGAGCGGGATTTTGTCCAGCGCGTTTTTACCCAGTTCTACCATTTCTGCGCCAAGCTGTTTTAACTCTTCGGCGTCGCGTTTAATTTCACTTTTACTGACCCAGATGATCTCATCATCTTCGTCTTCGATGTCATCACCGGGAACGTCGTCGAGCCAGTCTTCGGGCTGCTTAGTCATGTCAGGCTCCTTAAAAAAAGAGGCTAATGTTACCAGTTAAGACGCGCACTGAAAAACGGTTCTCTGTTAGACTTCATTTAACTCTCTCTTACAGTATGGCATTTGCGATGAAAGTAACCTCACAAGTTGAAGCGCAGCGTAAGATTCTGGAAGAAGCCGTCTCCACCGCGCTGATGCTTGCTTCCGAAAAATCAGATGGCGCCGAAGTGGCGGTCAGCAAAACCACCGGTATCAGCGTGAGCACCCGCTATGGCGAAGTGGAGAACGTAGAATTCAATAGCGATGGCGCGCTTGGGATCACGGTGTATCACCAGAATCGCAAAGGCAGCGCGTCGTCTACCGATCTCAGCCCGGATGCCATTGCCCGCACGGTGCAGGCGGCGCTGGATATCGCCCGATACACCTCGCCGGATCCTTACGCCGGCGTGGCCGATAAAGAGCTGCTGGCCTTTGACGCGCCGGATCTTGATCTCTTCCACCCGGCAGACGTCACCCCGGATGAAGCCATCGAGCTGGCCGCGCGTGCCGAGCAGGCTTCCCTGCAGGCCGACAAGCGCATCACCAATACCGAAGGCGGCAGCTTCAACAGCCACTACGGCATCAAAGTTTTCGGCAACAGCCACGGCATGCTGCAGGGCTACTGCTCCACCCGTCACTCGCTCTCCAGCTGCGTCATCGCCGAAGAGAACGGTGACATGGAGCGTGACTACGCTTACACCATTGGCCGCGCGCTGGGGGATTTGCAATCGCCGGAGTGGGTGGGCAAAGAGTGTGCCGAACGCACGCTGTCTCGCCTGTCGCCGCGTAAACTCTCTACCATGAAAGCCCCGGTGATTTTTGCCAATGAAGTGGCAACCGGTCTGTTTGGTCATCTGGTGGGCGCTATCGCCGGTGGCTCCGTTTACCGTAAATCCACCTTCCTGCTCGACTCGCTGGGCAAGCAGATCCTGCCGGAATGGCTGACCATTGAAGAACACCCGCATCTGCTGAAAGGGCTGGCCTCTACGCCGTTCGACAGCGAAGGGGTGCGCACGGAACGCCGCGATATCGTTAAGGACGGCATTCTGACCCAGTGGCTGCTGACCAACTACTCCGCTCGCAAGCTGGGGCTGAAAAGTACTGGCCACGCGGGCGGTATCCATAACTGGCGTATTGCCGGGCAGGGCCTGAACTTTGAGCAGATGCTGAAAGAGATGGGCACCGGTCTGGTGGTAACCGAACTGATGGGCCAGGGCGTCAGCGGCATCACCGGAGACTATTCTCGCGGGGCGGCGGGCTTCTGGGTCGAAAACGGTGAAATTCAGTATCCGGTGAGCGAAATCACCATCGCCGGCAACCTGAAGGACATGTGGCGCAACATCGTTACGGTCGGTAACGATATTGAAACACGTAGCAATATACAGTGTGGTTCTGTACTGCTGCCCGAGATGAAAATTGCGGGTCAATAAAGATAGCGTTTTGTTAATAATAAAAAAGGAAGTGAGCAATGCGTAAACATCTGTTAGCGATCGTCGCGGCTTCAACGCTGGTTCTTGGCTCTTCTGCGTTTGCTGCCGATCTTGAAGAAGACATGGGCATCCTCGGGCAAAACCTGAAGGTGGTGCAAAAGACGGACAATGCGGCGGAAATGAAAGACGCCCTGACCAAAATGCGTGAAGCGGCGCTGGACGCCCAAAAAGCGACACCGCCGAAGCTGGAAAGCAAAGCGGCTGACAGCGCAGAGATGAAAGACTATCGCCACGGCTTTGACGTGCTGGTCGGCCAGATCGACGGCGCGCTGAAGCTGGCCAACGAAGGCAAAGTTAAAGAAGCCCAGGCGGCAGCCGATCAGTTCGTGACGACCCGCAACACGTATCACAAGAAATACCGTTAACCGATCGCGCATCGGACCAACACCCAACGGGAGCCAGTGGCTCCCGTTTTTTTTGCGTGGTGATAAGTAAACCCTATCGCCATCACATTTTTGCATTACCACGCCTGAACGTTTTCGTTGCCTCTGCCCGCCTTTGACCGCTGGAATCAGTGATATTCATCACGTAAATGCATTGATTTGACCGCATTCACCGTATTTATGTGGCACAGATCACTGCCGCGGCTTGCCTTTCCACTTCGAAGTGGAAAACAACTCGCTACAAACCCTTCCTCCCCACCGTTAGTTTTATTCCAGAGCCATTAACGGGGTAAGACGAGTGATTAACGGAGCGGTAATGAACGACGTTGGGGAACAGGCGGTGCAAACAGAACAGCTCGCGAACACCATGCTACAGCAGGTCTATGCCCTGCTGGCCCGGCACAACATCATCCCCAACGCAGTACAGGAGCAGATGCTCACCTCCCACGTTCGCGCCATGGCGCACCGGTCCGTGACCGGCGAGCCGCTGCCGGAGGTTGAAGCAGAGCTGTTTGACGAAATTTCACCGGATTCAATGCGGCTTGCCCGTGAAGTGGTGGCGCAGTTTGGCAACCTTCCTGATGAAGAGGCCTGGCTGCTCTCCGTTCACTTTGAAGTCGCGAAAGACAACCTTTAAGGAGCAACACATGGAACAGATTACAGTCGTGATTGGCGATCGCCTGGGTAAAGGTCAGAAAGTGGCGGCCGGGGTGGAAAAAGCAGGTGGACGCGCGGTGGTCGTGCCGGGCATGGCAGCGGATATGAAGCTCGGCGACGTAATGAAAGCGGAAAACGCCACCTTCGGCATCTCCTTCTGCGGCAGCGGCGGCGCGGGCGCGATTACCGCGCAAACCAAGTATGGCTACAAAGCCAAATACGGCATGCGTTCGGTGGATGAAGGCGTCACCGCCATCAACGAAGGCTGCAACGTGCTGGGCTTTGGCTTTATGGACAAAGAAGAGCTGGGCGAGCGTCTGGTGCAGGCGTGGCAGAAGAAACACGGCGCATAAGCATGAAAGAACAGTTCACAACCACGGTGAGAGTGAAGGGGAAGGGCGACGCCAAAGCGCGCGCCTTTGCCGACGCGCTCAACCACGTTCAGGCCGCGGTGATGAAAGCCTCACCGCATATCTTACTGCGTATTGAGCCACAGGATGTGCAGGTCGTTCAGGCGCAAGAAGCGGTGCGTAAAGAAGCGTTTCTGTTCTTCTTTTTGCGCCGGGAAAGACGCACCTACAGCGTGGAGCTGGATGTGACCGTCAACGTGACCGCCATCAATCTCGATCTGGTGGACTTCGTCACGCAACGCTGATTATTCATAAAAGGGCAGACTGATGTTCTTAATTATATTAATAAAATCGCTCATCATCGGCGGCCTGGTAGGCGTCGGTGTTGGGGCCGGGGCTGCACGCATGTTTCATGCGCCTACCACTCAGGGTATGGGCGCGTTTCGTACGTTGGGGGAACTGAACTCCTGCGAAGGGGATCCCGCTTCTCACTTCTCCTTTGGGTTAGGTTTCTTCTTTAACGCCTGGGCCTCTTCCGTGGCCGCGGGTGCTTTCACACAGGACGTTGACCACCGCATCATCCCAAACTGGGGCGCGGCGGCACTGATGATCAAAAACCGTAACGTCGGCGAAACGCTGCACGATCCGCGCAAAATGGCGATTGCCTGTGGCGTGATCGGCATGATCGTCGTGACTTTCCTTAACCTGACGGCCTCCTCCGTACCGGCTGCGCTTCAGGTCACCGCCGTGAAGGTGCTGGTGCCCGCTGCGAACCTGCTGGTCAACACCGTGATGCCGGTGATCTTCTGGCTGGCGGCCATCGACGCCGGTAAAAAATCGGGCTTCTGGGCCACCATCTTTGGCGGCGCGGCACAGCTGATCATGGGTAACGCCGTACCGGGCCTGGTGCTGGGGATCCTGATCGGTAAAGGCGTTGAAGAGAGCGGCTGGAACCACGTCACCAAAGTGATGATGGCGGCGATCGTTCTGCTCTTCGTGCTGAGCGGCTTCTTCCGCGGCTTCGACATGAAGATGATCGAATCCTTCCATCTGACCGTGCCGAACTGGCTCGACATGATCCACAACTCGCTCAGCGGTAAATAACAGGAGCCTCGACATGGAACAGAATAAAGGTTTTTGGTATGCCGACTGGTCGTTCCCGATCTTCGTTGGCCTGCTCTCCTCCGGCGTGTTCGCCGGGACGCACATGTACTACCTCTACGGCATCGGCGCGTTTAACGAAGTGGCCTTCGTGGCGATGCTGAAAGCGGGGATTGATACCGGGGTCTACGGTGCGGTGGCGGCATTCGGCGCAAGCTTCCTGTTCGCCCGCATCATTGAAGGCTCACTGGTGGGTATTCTCGACATCGGCGGTGCGATTCAGACCGGCGTCGGGCTCGGCGTGCCGGCGCTGCTGTTGGGGGCGGGGATCATGTTCCCGGTGACCAACTTTATTGCCTCGCTGATTACCGGCCTGGTGATTGGCCTGGCGATTGGCTACGTCATCATCCTGGCGCGTAAGTTCACCATCAACCAGAGCAACTCCACCTACGGGGCTGACGTGATGATGGGCGCGGGTAACGCCTCAGGCCGCTTCCTCGGGCCGTTGATTATCCTCAGCGCCATGACCGCCTCTATTCCTATCGGCGTCGGTTCGCTGGTGGGCGCGCTGCTGTTCTACATCTGGCAGAAGCCGATCACCGGTGGCGCCATCCTCGGTGCAATGATTTTGGGCTGGCTGTTCCCGGTCGCCCTTTAATACCCGCGGGCGCTCAGGCGCCCGCCTTATCAGGAGAACCCCATGTTTGATTTACTCCTGCGCCGCGCGCGCCTCGCCGACGATACCCTGACCGATATCGCCATTCAGGATGGGAAAATCGCCGCGCTGGGCGACATTGACGCTCCTGCCCGTAAAACGGTTGAGCTGAACGGTAATGTGTTCGTCAGCGCAGGCTGGATTGACTCTCACGTCCACTGCTACCCGAACTCGCCGATTTACCACGACGAGCCGGACAGCGTAGGCATTGCCACGGGCGTCACCACCGTGGTGGATGCCGGCAGTACCGGGGCAGATGACGTGGATGATTTCTATGAAATTACCCGCAAAGCCGCCACCGAGGTGTTTGCCCTGCTGAACATCTCCCGCGTCGGGCTGATTGCCCAGAACGAACTGGCCAATATGGCGAATATTGATGCCGATGCCGTGAAGCAGGCAGTAAAACGCCACCCTGATTTTATCGTCGGCCTGAAAGCGCGCATGAGCAGCAGCGTGGTCGGTGAAAACGGCATTACGCCGCTGGAGCGCGCGAAAGCCATCCAGAGCGAGAACGGCGATCTGCCGCTGATGGTGCACATCGGCAACAACCCGCCGAACCTCGACGAAATCGCCGAACTGCTCAGTTCCGGCGACATCATCACCCACTGCTACAACGGCAAACCCAACCGTATTTTGACGCCCTCCGGCGAGCTGCGCGCCTCCATCACCTCCGCCCTGAAGCGCGGCGTGCGTCTGGACGTGGGGCACGGTACGGCGAGCTTCAGCTTTGAGGTGGCGAAACGCGCCATCGCGATGGGCATTCTGCCGCACACCATCAGCTCGGATATCTACTGCCGTAACCGGATTAACGGACCGGTCGGGTCGCTTGCAAGCGTGATGTCGAAGTTTCTCGCCATCGGCATGTCTTTGCCGCAGGTCATTGACTGCGTCACCGCCAACGCCGCGGATGGCCTGCGCCTGACGCGTAAAGGCCGCATCCAGCCCGGCCTTGACGCCGACCTGACGCTGTTCACGATTAAACGCCAGCCAACGGTGCTGACGGATGCCGAAAACGACAGCCTGCAGGCTGAACATATTCTGGTGCCGCTTGCCGCGATCCGCGCGGGCAAGGGCTACATGACCGAACAAGGGAGCACGGAACATGCCTTCGATTTATGAGAAGTACCACTTAAAGCAAGTTATCAACACCTCGGGCCGCATGACGGCGCTGGGCGTTTCCACGCCGCGCCCGGAAGTGGTGCAGGCCGCAATGGACGGCATGAATCACTATTTTGAGATGAAGGATCTGGTCAACAAAACCGGGGAATACATCGCGAAGCTTCTTGATGTGGAAGGCGCGACGGTGGTCTCCTGCGCGTCGGCGGGCATTACCCAGTCCGTAGCGGCAGTGCTGGTCAAAGACAGCGACTGGCTGCTGGAAAACCTGCACGTGACCCCGATTGCGAACAACGAGATTGTCCTGCCGAAAGGCCACAACGTTAACTTTGGCGCGCCGGTGGGCACCATGGTCGCGCTGGGCGGCGGAAAACTGGTCGAAGCGGGCTATGCCAACGAATGTTCCGCCGATCAGCTGGCGGCGGCGATCACCCCGCGCACGGCGGCGATCCTCTATATCAAATCTCACCACTGCGTGCAGAAAAGCATGCTCAGCGTCGAGCAGGCGGCAGTAGTCGCACGTAAACACGATCTGCCGCTGATCGTCGATGCCGCAGCGGAAGAAGATCTGCATATTTACTACCGTTCCGGCGCGGATCTGGTGATCTACAGCGGTGCGAAGGCGATCGAAGGGCCAACCAGCGGGCTGGTGATCGGCAAAACCCAGTACGTTGAGTGGGTGAAACGCCAGACGGCAGGTATTGGCCGCGCGATGAAGGTGGGTAAAGAGGGCATTCTCGGCCTGACCTGCGCCATCGAACACTACCTCACGGCGACCAAAGAGAGCGGTGCCGAGATGGTGGCGAAGATGACGCCGTTTATCGACGCGCTTAACACCCTGAACGGCGTCACCGCGCGCGTAGTCTGGGACAGCGCCGGGCGCGATATTGCCCGCACCGAGATTAAATTTGACGAAGCGACCACCGGCGTGGGCACCGGTGACCTGGTGAATAAGCTCAAGCAGGGTGAATACGCCATCTATTTCCGTGGCTACAAGGCCAACGAAGGGATTATCGAAGCGGACGTGCGCAGCGTAAATGCTGACCAGCTGAACATCGTGTACCGCCGCATTAGCGAAGTGTTAGGACAGGAGAAAAACGCATGAAACTGACCCCCAATTTTTACCGTGACCGCGTCTGCCTGAACGTGCTGGCAGGTTCGAAGGCCAATGCCAGCGCCATTTACGAGGCGGCGGAAGGCCATGTGCTGGTGGGCGTGCTCTCCAAAAATTACCCGGACGTGGCAAGCGCAGTGGCGGATATGCGCGAGTACGCGGCGCTGATTGATAACGCGCTTTCCGTGGGACTGGGCGCGGGCGACCCGAACCAGTCGGCGATGGTCAGTGAAATCTCCCGTCAGGTACAGCCGCAGCACGTCAACCAGGTCTTTACCGGCGTGGCGACCAGCCGCGCGCTGCTGGGGCAGAACGACTCTGTGGTGAACGGTCTGGTCTCACCGACCGGCACCGTCGGTATGGTGAAAATTTCCACCGGTCCGCTGAGCAGCACGGCACCGGACGGTATCGTCCCGGTGGAAACCGCGATTGCCCTGCTGAAAGATTTTGGCGGCAGCTCGATCAAATACTTCCCGATGGGTGGCCTTAAGTGCCGTGACGAATACCAGGCGGTAGCGGAAGCCTGCGCCCGTTACGACTTCTGGCTGGAACCGACCGGTGGGATCGATCTGGAAAACTTTGAGGCGATCCTGCAGATCGCCCTCGACGCGGGCGTGAGCAAGATCATCCCGCATATCTATAGCTCGATTATCGACAAGGCCAGCGGTGATACGCGTCCGGAAGATGTGCGTACGCTGCTTGAGATGACGAAGAAACTGGTTAAGTCATAACACCCAAAGGAGCCACCATGCACACCCGTAACCTGCTTGTTGCTTCACTCTCTTTGCTTGCTACCGCCGCCGTCGCGCAAACCCAGTATGCCTGGGTCGGCACCTACAACCCCAACGGCGAAGGGCTGTACCGTTTTACCGTTGACGCGCAAACCGGCGCGCTCGGCAACAAAACGCTGGTGAGCAAACTGCCGAACGCCGCTCAGTTGGCCGTCTCACACGACGGCAAAACGCTCTATCTGGCAAGCGAAGTGGAGCAGGGCGTGGTGCAGGCGCTGCGGGTGGAAGATAACGGCGAGCTGAGCGAGTTGAATCAGGTGGCCTCCGGCGGCGCGGGGCCGGTTTATCTTTCGCTGACGCCGAATGGCCAGCACCTGCTGGTGGCCAACTACGTCAGCGGATCGATTGCCGTTTTGCCGGTCAAAGCAGACGGCAGCCTGGGAGATGCCACGGATAAACATCAGGATCAGGGCGAACCGGGTGCAGCAAAACCAGAAGCCGCTGTAGAGGGCAGTTTTGCTATCAGCGATCACAACGGTCCTCATGCGCACATGATCGCCGCCGATCCGAGCGGGAAGTACGTGTTTTCGACCGATCTGGGGTTAGATCGCATCTATCAGTACCGTTTTGACGATCGAAGCGGAAAGCTGACCCCCAACGATCCGCCGTTTATCAGCGCCTCCTCGAAAGGGGCCGGACCTCGCCATTTCGTCTTTAGGCCGAAAGGGGATGCCCTGTGGCTGATTAACGAAGAGGCCTCAACGCTCACCCATTATGCCGTGAATGCCAACGGCACCTTGAAAGCGGGTAAAACACTCTCTGCCCTGCCAAAAGGGTACAAAGGCACCAGTTTTGCTGCCGGGCTGGCGTTAAGCGCCGACGGTAAACAGCTGTATGTGGCTAACCGTTTGCATAACAGCATCGGGCACTTTACCGTAACAGCAGAAGGCACGCTGAGGCATCAGGATGACGTGTGGACGCGTGGCGACTACCCGCGCACCCTGACGCTCGATAAACAAGGACGCTGGCTGTACGTTATGAACCAGCGCAGCGATAACATTACCCGTTTTCGCGTGGCGCAGGATGGGAAGTTGAGCTTCGAGCCAGACTATACGCCGGTTGGCAGCCCATCCCAGATGGTCATTTCACCCTAAGCCGTAAGAGGACAACGACGTGCGATTTCCGAACCAACGTTTAGCGCAACTTTTCGATCTGTTGCAAAACGAGACGCTGCCGCAGGACGAGCTGGCGCAGCGGCTGTCGGTCTCCACGCGAACCGTCCGTGCTGACATCACCGCCCTGAACGCGCTGCTGGCGAGCCACGGGGCGCAGTTTATTCTGAGCCGTGGAAATGGCTATCAGCTTAAAATTGACGACGCCGCGCGTTATCAGCAGCTCCAGGCCTCCCATCCGCGCGCACTGCGTATTCCCCGTACGGGCGCGGAGCGCGTGCATTATCTGGTGGTGCGTTTTCTGACGTCGGCGTTTTCGCTTAAGCTGGAGGACCTGGCGGACGAGTGGTTTGTCAGCCGCGCCACGCTACAAAGCGACATGGCGGAAGTGCGCGAGTGTTTTCATCGCTATAACCTGACGCTGGAAACCCGTCCACGCCATGGCATGAAGCTGTTTGGCAGCGAAATGTCGGTTCGCGCCTGCCTGACCGATCTGCTCTGGGAGCTGGCGCAGCAGGACAGCCTGAACCCGCTGGTGACGGATGTCGCGCTCAATGCGGGCGTGGCGGAAAAGATGGTGCCAGTGCTGCACGACGCGCTGACGCGTCACCACATTCGCCTGACGGACGAAGGGGAGTTGTTCCTGCGCCTGTACTGCGCGGTATCAGTGCGACGCATCAGCGAAGGCTATCCGCTACCGGAATTCCATGCGGAGGATGTGGAGGAGAACGTGCGGGAAGCGGCGAAAGATATTGCTGTGGCCATTCAGGAACTGGCGGGCAAAGCGCTTGCACCCTCGGAGGAGAACTGGCTCTGCGTGCACATCGCTGCGCGGCAGATCCAGGAGATCGCCCCAAGCGCCATTAACGCCGATGACGAAGAGGCGCTGGTGAACTACATCCTGCGCTACATCAACACCCACTACAACTACAACCTGCTCAGCGACGCGCAGCTGCACGCGGATCTGCTCACGCACATCAAGACGATGATCACCCGCGTGCGGTATCAAATCATGATCCCCAATCCGCTGCTGGATAACATCAAGCAGCACTACCCGATGGCCTGGGACATGACCCTGGCGGCGGTATCGAACTGGGGCAAATACACGCCGTATGCGATCAGCGAAAACGAAATTGGTTTCCTGGTGCTGCACATTGGCGTCGGGCTGGAGCGTCACTACAACATTGGCTACCAGCGCCAGCCGCGCGTGCTGCTGGTCTGTGACGCCGGTAATGCGATGGTGCGTATGATTGAGGCGGTACTCCAGCGTAAATACCCGCAGATTGAGGTCACGCGCACGCTCACGCTGCGCGAGTACGAGCAGGTGGAATCGCTTAGCGAGGACTTTGTTATCGCTACCGCGCGCGTCAGTGAAAAAGCAAAACCGGTAGTGATGATCGCACCGTTTCCGACTGATTATCAGCTGGAGCAGATTGGCAAGCTGGTGCTGGTAGACCGCACCCGCCCGTGGATGCTGGATAAATACTTCGACGCCGCCCATTTCCGCATCATCGACGCGCCGATTGACCAGCAAACGCTGTTCCGCGAGCTGTGCGAACAGCTTGAAGGGGAGGGGTTTGTGGGGACGGCGTTTCTGGAGTCGGTGGTTGAACGTGAAGCCATCGTCAGCACCATGCTCGGTGACGGCATTGCGCTTCCGCACTCCCTCGGTCTGCTTGCCCAGAAAACCGTGGTCTACACCGTACTCGCCCCGCAGGGGATTGCGTGGGGTGACGAAACCGCGCACGTGATTTTCCTGCTCGCCATCAGCAAAAGCGAGTATGAAGAGGCGATGGCGATCTACGATATCTTCGTCACCTTCCTGCGCGAGCGCGCCATGGCGCGGCTCTGTAGCTGCGGCGATTTTGCCGAGTTTAAAACGGTGGCGATGGAGAGTTTGAGTCGGTTTTGAGAAAAAGGCGGATAAATAATATCCGCTTTTAATTAACGCAAATGATGCACAACCTGGTTACTGCTGCCGCGCCAGATCAGCGCGGGATCTTTTAAATCCTGAACGAACTTGCCGTCGACCAGCACGTTAATCAACTCCACCACTTCCATCTGAGCCGCATTCAGTTCATCCAGCCTGTAACCCGTCCAGACCCAGATATCCTTTCCTGCGCACTCGCGGCGAATGCGTTTTACCAGATTCAGGATCTCCGGCACGTTTTGCGGGTGAAGAGGATCGCCGCCGGAGAGCGAAATTCCCTGTCGTTTGATGCGCGTATCGTTGAGATCGTTAATGATCCGGTCTGCCATTTCCGCGGTAAACGGCATACCGGAATTTAAGCGCCAGGTGCTTTTGTTATAGCAACCCGGGCACTCGTGGACGCAGCCTGACACGAACAGGGTGCAGCGGGTGCCGGGTCCGTTGACGATATCAACGGGGTAGTATTGATGGTAATTCATAGCGTTAACCTGATGCCCTCACCCCGGCCCTCTCCCACAGGGAGAGGGAGAAAACCGGAGCCGGGCTCAACAATATGCTCGATCGGTTCCCTCTCCCTTGAGGGAGAGGGGTAGGGTGAGGGGGAGAACCCAGCGCAGAACTTACCCGATCTGCCCATTCCCCAGATGCTTCACGCGGCGTTTTACCTCTTCCTGCTTACCGGCGTTAAACGGACGCGCATCCGGGCTACCGAGATAGCCGCACACGCGGCGGGTTACCGACACGCGTGCCGCGTCGTGGTTACCGCATTTCGGGCAGGTAAAGCCTTTGCTGGTACACTCGAACTCGCCGGTAAAGCCGCACTCGTAGCATTCGTCGATGGGCGTGTTGGTGCCGTAATACGGCACATGCTGATAGCTGTAATCCCACACGTCTTCCAGCGCCTTCAGGTTGTGCTGAATGTTCGGGTACTCGCCGTAGCAGATGAAGCCGCCGTTGGCGATCGGCGGATACGCCGCTTCAAAGTCGATCTTGTCGTACGGGTTTACCTTCTTCTCCACGTCGAGGTGGAAGCTGTTGGTGTAGTAACCTTTATCGGTCACGCCTTCCACGATGCCGAACTCGGCGGTGTCCAGACGGCAGAAGCGGTCGCACAGGTTCTCGCTTGGGGTACTGTACAGGCTGAAACCGTAGCCGGTTTCCTCTTTCCACTGGTCCACGGCATCGCGCAGGCGCTGAACAATCGCCACGCCTTTTTCACGCAGCGCGTCGCTGTCATACATATGCGTGCCGCCAGACAGGGCATTGATGGTTTCATGGATGCCGATATAGCCCAGCGAAATCGACGCGCGGCCGTTTTTGAAGATCTCAGACACGTCATCGTCCGCTTTCAGGCGCACGCCGCAGGCCCCTTCCATATAGAGGATAGGTGCCACGCGGGCTTTGACCCCTTCAAGGCGGGCGATACGGGTCATCAGCGCCTTGCGCGCCAGCTGCAGACGTTCATCCAGCAGCGTCCAGAATTCCGCTTCATTGCCTTTCGCCTCCAGCGCGATGCGCGGCAGGTTCAGGCTGATGACGCCGAGGTTGTTACGCCCGTCGTGGATCTGCTCGCCGTTTTCATCTTCGTATACGCCGAGGAAGCTGCGGCAACCCATTGGCGTTTTAAATGAACCGGTTACTTTTACGACCTGATCGTAGTTCAGAATATCCGGGTACATGCGCTTGCTCGCGCACTCCAGCGCCAGCTGTTTGATGTCGTAATTCGGATCGCCAACTTTGTGGTTCAGCCCGTCGCGGATGGCGAATACCAGTTTCGGGAACACCGCCGTTTTGCGGTTCTTACCGAGGCCGGAGATACGGTTGCGCAGGATGGACTGCTGGATCAAACGCGATTCCCAGCTGGTGCCCAGGCCAAAACCGAAGGTCACAAACGGCGTCTGGCCGTTGGCGGTATGCAGGGTATTCACCTCATACTCCAGCGACTGGAACGCGTCATAGCACTCTTTCTCGGTGCGCGAGTGTGCATAACCGTCGGCGTCCGGGATCTGCCACTCTTCGGCCGTTTTGCGGTGCTTGTTGAAGCTTGCGGTCACAAACGGGGCCAGCACTTCGTCAATGCGGTTAATGGTGGTGCCGCCGTAAATGTGGCTGGCGACCTGGGCGATAATCTGTGCCGTGACCGCAGTGGCGGTGGAGATGGATTTTGGCGGTTCAATCTCGGCGTTACCCATTTTAAACCCGTGGGTCAGCATGCCTTTCAGGTCGATCAGCATACAGTTGAACATCGGGAAGAACGGTGAATAGTCGAGATCGTGATAGTGGATCTCACCGCGCTCGTGCGCTGAGACCACATCGCGCGGCAGCAGGTGCTGACGGGCATAGTGTTTGGCGACGATACCGGCCAGCAGATCGCGCTGGGTGGGGATCACTTTACTGTCTTTGTTGGCGTTTTCATTGAGCAGGGCAGAGTTGGTCTGCTCTACCAGACCACGGATCTCCTGGTTCAGGCGACCGCGCTTTTCACGCTGCACGTCACGATCGTGGCGGTACTCAATGTAGGCGCGGGCCAGCTGCTTGTAGGGGCCCGCCATCAGCTGATTTTCAACCGCGGTCTGGATCTCGTTGATATCAACCTGGCTGCGTTCATTCATCTGGCTGCTAACGACTTCTGCGACGGTGGCGCAGTAATCTGCGTCATCGACTCCCGCTGCTTTAGCTGCACGCAGAATGGCTTCCTGGATGCGCTCTGATTTAAACGGCACTTTACAGCCATCACGTTTCATCACATGCGGTGTCATGATCACTCCATTTTTAAAAACAGTTTATCCACAGAGGTGGAGAAGTATTCACCGGGCGCATTCCCCGCCAGGCCAAAGACTTCCCGCGTTCCCGGCTCGTGTTATCCACAATTCCGGCCAGCGTAAGCGCCGTCTTGTTGTTGGAATAGTAGACGATTAATACAACATGTTGGGTTGGCGTGCATTTTAAGTGCTACATATAGTGATTTGCATCAAACTTGTTTGCGATTTATTTGATGCAGAACAAAGTAAAAAGACGAGAGTACAAACGGCGGGCGCTTCAGCGATTGTAAAGACCAGAAGGAAAAATCTGATTAATTATTCAACAAAAACAAGCGCTCAGCACGGTCTGTACTGAGCGCTACGTGATTAATGGATGCCGCGCACCCAGCTTAAACCTGCCTGTAAAAAGGCGGCGATAGCGACAGTGCCCAGCACCAGTGGGATGAGAAGGGAACGCGCGGGCACCGCATCCTCAATGTGCGGTTCTTCCGTACTCAGGGCAGACAGCGCCTCTTCCCGGGTGCGTGCCGCCAGAAGCTGCTCACGCACACGGTCTTCCGTCAACAGGCTGGTTAGCGTCGTCAGCAGCTGCATATGCGTGCTGCCTGCTTCAGCAGGGGGAATGGCGAGCAGGAAGACCATTCTGACCTCTTCATCCCCCTCCAGCCCCGGACAGCGTATTGGGTCGTCAAAAAGCGCCAGACAAAACGCCGCCTGATGCACCGTCTCGGTTTTACCGTGTGGAACGGCAAGTGCTTCGCCCAGAGCCGTGGGACCTTCACTTTCACGCTGTAAAACGCTCTGGATAAATGTCTCTTGATCGCCGATGACGTTTCGCCTGACGAGCGGTTCGGCGAGCCAGCGGATCAGCGCTTCAGGGGTACGGTGCGGCGGGTTGATAAAAACCAAATCGGGGTGCGTCAATGCAAGCAAGTTCATATTAAGCCTCTAACAAAAAATCGCAGGTCGCGGAAGGTTGGATCGCCGTTACCGGCTGCACGGGCTCTTCCAGATAGTTGATCTGAGGAAGCCCCGCGAGATCTGCCGGAACGGGAACCGGCTGCGTGCCAGCGTTAAACACGCGGATGACCGTGCCATGTGACTGTTGGGCATGGGGCAGGGCAGACAGAATAAGCGGCTCCGGTAGGGTCAACAGCGAGAAGTGTGCCGGAAGCTGGCGTTCGGGCAGGCGCAACGAAAAGCGCTCAAGGCGATGATCGAGCGTGTGCAGCTTTTGCCGTTGATAGGTAAAGGGCTGTCCGGTCGCGAGATTTTCCAGCTGGCGTAGCGTCAGATGATCGGCACTGTCGGCCAGCGCGACGCTGAATGAAAAGTGCAACGGCTTCAGCAACTGGGCATCGGGGGTCTCAACCACCGTATTATTAATCCCGGATGCCCGACCCGGCCGCCAGTCCAGGTCGTTTCGTCCGAGCACACCCGTTGACTTAAACAGCGTCAGGGCAATCACTGCCGGTTCGTGCCCGAGGATCTGAAACTCCTTCATGCCGCGGCTATTCACCACCAGCGCTTTGCCTTCTTCTGCGACAGCGATAATGCCCTCGCTGGTTTCGATATCCACGGGCAGCTCGCGATAGCGTTCCTGCCAGTTTTCATCGTCATACCCCGTTTCGCGTTGGATGATCGCAAAGGGCTGTGAGGCGATAGCGTGATGCGTGTGAATATCGCTGTTGATCAGCAAGCGCAGCCGGTGATCGCAGTGGCTGTTTTCCAGCGCACCGTCGACATACAGGTTCGGATCGTCATGGCGCAATTCACACGCCAGACGCAGGCATAACGGTTTTCTGGCTGCATCCTGATGTCCGGCGAGATCCGGCGGCAGAAGCAGCGTCGCCTCAATAACCAGCTTTTCGACAAGCGGCGTTTTCAGGCAATCAATGAGTGCGAAATGGGAACAGCGCGTTGGCGTATCGCCCGCGAGCGGGGAGAAATCGTAGCTGTCGCCCGCATCCGCGCAGTCTTCGAGGGTAAAGAACGCGGGGATGCATCTGCCCGTGTGTTTGTCCTCAAGGGTAAGCGTTCCGGCGTCCAGCATCAGCCGATAATGCGCATTTTCTATTTCGCGGCCCTTTTCCTGTTCAGGCTGCCGTAGCGGCGCAGGGCTATTCTCAACGTTCACGGTGAGATAGCCAACCGACGGCAGAACCGGCGTCTGCACAGCAACGTGCCAGCGGAAATAGGGAGGAAGGGGCGTTTCACACTCGCCTTCGGCAGTGAGGGAGATCGCCGTTCCGCCGGGTAAAATGTCTCTTTTCAGGACGTCGAAGCGCACGGGCTGCCCCTGATACGTCAGCGCGATATGTTCAGCCCGGCTATACAGCGTGGTTTTAACCACGCGCCGCATTGGGGTGGTCAGCGGATTGAAGATCAGCAGGTCCCCTTCCTGAGCACAGGCGGCGGCCAGCGTTTTTACCACCAGATTCCACAGGCTGTGACACAGCTGCTCGGTTTGTTCCAGCCGATGCAGAATGTCGCGATTGGTCGCATCGCTATTACAGCCGCCGATAGAGTCGTGGGCGTGGCTTCGCAAAAGCGTCTTCCAGAGGGTATCGACTACAGAGAGATTGACCGGTAGCCCCTGATGCCGCGCCATGGCAATCGTCGGCTCCAGCTGTCGCAGGATAAACTGCTCGATCTCATCATTTTTCTTTTTAATGTCGTAGCGCACAGAGCCGATCGTTTTATGGATGCGGGTGTAGCGTGGCGATTTCAGCTCGCCTTCCCAGCTTTCAAACTGCTCACGCTGCGCGCGCAGGATGTCCACGTAACGCTCCAGCGAACTGATGGTGTACCAGTCCTGGTTGGGAGAGTGTTTGCTGGCGACCTGCAGGATAGTCGGCAGCGCCGGGTCGATGCTGACCTGATCGCCGCCGCAGGGTAGGAGCAGGTCATCGATACCGGCCCGTGAACGCAGCAAATCGACCATCGGGTAGATTTTCCCCTGCAGATGGCTGGCTTGCGAAGCGATATTTTTAGCCGCGCCATACCCGAGCGCCATCGCGCAGGCGATGACGCTCGCCCCTGACGGCGCGCGCCAGATAAACTGGCTGCGTTTGGCATGCCGGTCGTGATCGATACCGCGCCAGAAGACGATGTTATCGATATTGCAGCCCTGCAAAATCGTCGGCATCTGCGCATTGTGGCCGAAGGTATCCGGCAGATAACCGACCTGCATCGCATGTCCCAGCGTTCGGGCGGCGAAGATGCCGTACTTCAGGTTGCGGATAATGGATTCGCCATGCACGTTGTAGGTGTCCGTCTGGGTATACCACGGCCCGACGAAAATCCTTTTTTCTCTGACCAGCTTTTCCAGCCTGGCGCGATAATCGGGATTGATCGCAAGAAAGTCCTCCACGACCGCCATCTGCCCGTCAAGGTGATAGCAGGCATAAGCCGGGTTCTGCTCCAGCGTGTTGATAACATCCGCAAAGTTGTATGACGCCAGCACCATGCTGTCCTGACGGGTGAAATACCACTCCTGATCCCAGTGCGTGTGGGCAATAACGTGGATCTGACTCATGATGTTTCCCTCACCTGACGTTCTTTGGGCTGACATAAAGCACGCCCAGGGCGCAAATCAGTGCGCCAATAAAGACGCTCGCCAGATAGCCCGCCACATTGGTCGCCAGCGGCCAGCCCCAGATGGCGGGCAGAGGCAGCGTCTGCTTCACGCCGAGTGCAATCGCCACCAGTGCACCGGCGACGGCACCGGTCATGAACACCGGGATCAGGCGTGGGTTTTTCAGGATGAACGGGATAGCGCCTTCTGAGATCCCGATTACGCCCAGCAATAACGAGGTGCTGCCAACGGTTTTTTCTTCCCGGCTGAAGACATCCGGCAGACCAAAGCGGCCGTTGAGGAATGCGGCAAAACCGACGCCAATGGAGGGGATCACGATAGAGAGTTCGCGGGCGGTTAAATCAAACGTCTCGCTCATGCCATTCAGGCCGAGCGCGACCGAGCCTGCCGCCTTATTGACCGGACCACCAAGGTCGAAAGCGGTGCCCGCGGCGATCATTGCGGAATAGAACCCGCGACCGGTGTCGCCTGCCGAGGTAAAAAAGACCACCATCAGCTGATTAAGCGAGCCAAAAATCGGGTTAATCAGATATTCCATGACCATCACCAGCGTAATGCCGGTGATCAGCGGGACGATTAGCATGGTTTTAATGGTGGTGAGCTGCTGGCGGACATGAATCGAATCGTTGAGCCAGCGCACCAGATAGCCCACAAAGAAGCCAATCCCAATCGCGCCAAAAAAGCCGGAGGGCATAAAGCCCTCGATATCAAAGAAGCGCTTGTAGACTTCGTCTGACATGATGCCGCCGATAAGCCCGGGGATCAGCGCCGGTTTTCCGGCAATGGCAAACGCCAGAAACATGGCGAAGACCGGATACATGAACTTGATGGTCATAAAGCCCACTTTATCCAGCACGCTGAACGGCGAATGTTCAATGTTAATAAACTGGCCGGTAATTTTGGCCGTCGCCATCATCAGCCCACCCATGACCACGACCGGTAACATATAGCTGATGGCCGCCATGATATGGCCAATAAATATCTGGTAAGCCGAACGCCGGAGATCGTCCTCGTCTTCATCTGCCACCGCGGTCGCATTTTTTTCCATTGCCAGCGCCTGACGCAGATAGCGGTCGGTGTGCTTGATCAGCTCTTGTGTTCGTGTCTGAAGGTGAGGAATGTCATCAAAACGTTCGGCATCCTGAATGGGGACGTCGGTTGCCAGAATAATGGCGGTGGCAGAAGCAATATCCTGCTTTGTTAAGCGATTTTTAACACCGTCGCTACCCTGCGTTTCGACCTTTACCTCAATGTTATGCGCTTTAGCCCATGCGATAATTTTATTCGCGGCCATAAACGTGTGTGCAATGCCTGTCGGGCAGGCCGTTACCGCGACAACTTTTTGTTTCGTCATTGTCATAATTCCCTGGATGTGAAAACAGGGAAAGTATAAAGAGAAGCCAAAACAGTTTTTAATGTTTGCTAATACTTATTACGTATCGTCATACGCGGGCTTGCAATATGTGAAGCGCCTTCCAGAGGATATTTTTCGGCTGTGGTAAAATCATGCCAGGATTAAACAGGGTGTAATATATGAATTCATTTCAGGGAAGTGAGCGTTTGATATTTGAATACATTCAGCATCACGCTACTCATATTTCTACTATATCGGCAAAAGAGATTGCCCGTGATACTTTTACCACGACAACCTCCGTTAACCGCGTGTGTAAGAAAATGGGCTATAAGAGCTATACAGAGCTTCGGTATCGTTTTTTACGCGATCATTTTACCCCTGCGCCTGTAAACCCTGACGTGGGGCCGCAGGCGGAGGAGATTGTGGTGGAGATGTCCAGATTGCTGACCCATTCCAGCCATATTTTTCTCTATGCACGGGGCGCATCACTCACCAGCCTCAACTACCTGTCGCGTTTTTTATCTCTGGCGAGCCTGCCGCACCTTATTCTCAACGATATGCACCAGCTGACGCGGGTATCGAAGGGAACGCTGGTGTTGATCAGTAAATCCGGAGAGACGCAGTCGTTAATTGAAATGGCGCGTAACGCGCTGCGCAAAGGATTAAAGATTATTGCGATCACGCGCGAGGGGTCTACGCTGGCCGCGCTCTCTTCTCTATGCTGGCCGTTGTTGATTGATATCAACGCGGTATCGTTATATCAGCGGGAAGGGCAGCTGGAACTGTTAAGTGCGGTAGACCGTATCGGCTGCAGGCTGCTGCAGCACGATACGGTGTAGTCAGGTCGTCAGAGCTGCTTCACTATCCCCAGACGGACGGCATAATCATTTTCATGGTTGCCGTCATCGTTGATATAGGTTTTATCCAGTGAAACCAGTTCGACGTAAGGCGTCCAGCCATCGTCGAGCTTGTAGTTGAAGGCGACGGTATGTTCCCAGTAGGTATCATCCCCGGTTCCCTGATCGACACCATCCTGCCAGCGGAAGCGTGGGTTGTAGGACATCCCGAATTTGCCAATGTTATACGCGAACCAGATGTCGAACTGGTGTGACTGGCGGCGGGTATACCCGCTGCCGTCGAGTTCTTTGTCGCTGTGCGCGTCATTGACGGTGTTATAGCGATAACGAGCGGCTAGATTCAGACCGTTATCGAACGCTTTCCAGCCCTGAATGAAGGGGCGGTAATGGGTATTGCTGGCGGTGAAAACCGTCACCATGCCCGGCGCTACGGCAAAGCCGTTTCCAAGATCGAAGCGCCAGCGCGTTTCAATCTCTTGTGCCGCCTCCGTTAAGCCTTTTTCGTCTGGGTTATATCGGTCGGTATCGCCAAAAAAGGTATCATTGTGGTTTTGTGCGGCTTCAACGGAGAAGTAAAAACCATTCTCCGCCTGATGCATGACCTTAATACGGGAATCATTGACGTCTGAGTTTGTGTTGTGACCAAAACGAAGGTCGACGGATGTATTTCCGCACCATCCCTGTGTGCTTAATAATAGTGCGCTAATACACGTTGCTTTAATAATTCTCTTTTTCATAATGTCCTGCCGAGGTTATTTGATTGGCAGGGCTATTTTTATTTTCGGCACGCCACGATGTAAAAGTTATCGTCGTACATTTAGCGTATCGCTAAACATAAAAAAAAGAGATACAGCATGCTGTATCTCCTGATAGTTATTCCTGCACCCACCAGATAGCTTCAAACGGGCGCAAGAGCAGCGTGTCGGGACGGGTGGGGACATCATCATAGTTGCTGAGTGCGACCCGCCATGCGCCCTGTACCGGCTCCGGTTGCCACTGCTGACGCTCGCGGCTCAGGTTCGCCACCACCCTCAGCGTCTGCCCCTGCCACTGACGGCGATAACACCACAGGGAAGGATGGTCCGGGAGCAGATCCTCGTAGTCGCCCCACGTGAGCAGCGGCAGCGTTTTGCGCAGGCGAATCAGCGACTGGTAGGTGTAAAACACCGAGTCCTGGTCGTCCAGCGCCGCGCGGGCGTTCACGGTTTCGTAGTTATCGCAGACGCCAATCCACGGCTCGCCCTCGCTAAAGCCGGCATTGTGCGAGGCGTCCCACTGCATCGGCGTGCGGCCGTTATCGCGGGATTTGCTTGCCAGAATCGCCAGCAGTTCGTCAGGATCGCGACCGTTTGCCCGCATTTCGGCGAACATATTCAGGCTTTCCACGTCGCGATAATCGGTGATGCGGCTGAAGTGCGGGTTGGTCATCCCCAGCTCCTCGCCCTGATAAATGTACGGCGTGCCCTGCATACCGTGCAGCACCATGCCCAGCATTTTCGCTGCGGCCACGCGGTGTTCCCCTTCGTCGCCAAAGCGTGAAACGATGCGCGGCTGATCGTGGTTACACCAGAACAGCGCGTTCCAGGCTTTGTTGTGCATCCCCTGCTGCCAGTGGCGGAAGAGGGTTTTCAGCGCGACAAAGTCCGGTTTCGCCTTCGTCCATTTTTCACCGCCCGGGTAATCCACCTTCAGGTGATGGAAGTTAAAGGTCATCGACAGCTCGCGCCCGTCGAGCGAGGCATACTGCTGGCAATTCTCCAGCGAGGTCGAGGACATTTCGCCCACCGTCATCAGGTTGCGCGGGGTAAAGACGTCGCGGCTCATCTCCTGAAGATATTCGTGGATGCGCGGCCCGTCCGTGTAGAAGCGGCGACCGTCGCCCGTTTCGTCATTCGGGAAATCCTGATCTTTTGAAATCAGGTTAATGACGTCCAGACGTAAGCCGTCCACGCCGCGATCGGCCCAGAACTCGCATACCTTTTTCAGCTCGGCGCGCACCGCTGGGTTTTCCCAGTTGAGATCCGCCTGCTCCGGCGCGAAGAGGTGCAGGTAATACTGCTCGCTCTCGGCGTGCCAGCGCCAGGCGTTGCCGCCAAACTTGGAGCGCCAGTTGTTAGGCAGTTGCTCCGGCGTACCGTCGCGCCAGATGTAGAACTGGCGGTACGGGCTTTCCTTATTCAGTGATTCCCGGAACCAGGCGTGCTGGGTTGACGTGTGGTTGAACACCATGTCCAGCACGATGCGAATACCGCGTTGATGCGCCCCGGCGACCAGTTCGTCAAAATCATCCAGCGTACCGTACGCCGGGTCGATGGCGATGTAATTCGCCACGTCATAGCCGTTATCCACCTGCGGCGAGATATAAAACGGCGTCAGCCAGATGGCGTCAATGCCGAGGGTTTTCAGGTAGTCCAGCCGCGCGGTCACGCCGCGTAAATCGCCGGTGCCACTGCCGGTCGTGTCCTGAAAACTCTTTGGATAGATCTGATAGATGACGCCGTTCTGCCACCAGTGAGGAAGGGTATTCATAATGCGTTCCTGCAAATGCGAAGGGGCGCAACTGCGCCCCGAAAGATGAAGTTAAACAATCTGCAGCGCGCCCTGACGGAACTTACGCTGATAAACCACGGTGGTGAGCGCCATTGGGACGATAATCGCAATCGCCATTGCCAGGGCAAACACCTGCCAGTAAGCGGGCTGGATGGAGAGAATGCCCGGCAGACCGCCCACGCCAATCCCGTTCGCCATCACGCCGTTCAGACCACACACCAGGCCTGCCAGACCGGAACCGATCATCGCACAGAGCATCGGGAAGCGGTATTTCAGGTTGATACCGTACATCGCCGGTTCGGTGACGCCGAGGTAGGCGGAGATCGCGGCCGGAACGGAGATCTCGCGCTCGTTGTGCTTACGGCTGACGATGATGATGCCGGTCACCGCAGACGCCTGCGCAATGTTAGACAGGGCGATAATCGGCCAGACCGGCGTGCCGCCGAGGCTCTGGATCATCTGCATATCAATGGCCAGCGTGGTCTGGTGTACACCGGTGATCACCAGCGGGGCGTACAGGAAGCCAAACAGCGCGGCGCCAATCGGTGCGAAGCTGCCGGTCATCAGGTGGCGCACCGCGAAGGCCACGCCGTCGCCGATCATGCGGCCAAACGGACCGATAAACGCATGTGCCAGGAAGACGGCCAGAATCAGCGAGCAGACCGGAACGACCACCAGATAGAGATAATCCGGTACGATGCGCTTCAGGCGTGTCTCAATAAAGCCCAGCATCAGCCCCGCCAGCAGGGCCGGGATAACCTGCGCCTGATAGCCCACTTTGGCGATGGTGAACAGACCGAAGTTCCACACTTCAGGCACCTGCTGACCAAGTAAGTAAGCGTTCATTAACTGCGGAGAGACCAGCGTGACGCCCAGCACGATACCGAGAATCGGCGTACCGCCCATTTTGCGCACCGCGGACCAGCAAATCCCGACCGGCAGGTAGAAGAAGATCGCTTCACCAATCAGCCACAGGAAGTCGTAAACGGTTTTCAGCGCCGGATAAATCTGCGCCAGCGTTTTGCCGTCGCTCATCGGCACATCACCGATGACGTTACGGAAACCGAGAATTAAGCCGCCGCTGATCAGCGCCGGCAGCAGCGGGAAGAAGATCTCCGCGAAGTGGGAAATCAGCTGCTCGTGCCACTTCATATTCTGGCGTGCAGCCTTCTTGGCCTGCTCTTTATCCGCCGAGCTGTGCCCGGTGGTTGCCAGCAGAGCCTGATAGTAATCGCCCACTTCGGTACCAATGACCACCTGGAACTGCCCGGCGTTGGTGAAGCAGCCTTTAACCATTTTGAGTTCTTCAATGGCCTTCGGGTTCGCTTTTGCCGGATCGTTCAGCACGAAGCGCAGGCGGGTAATGCAATGACTAACGGTTGCGATGTTTTCGCGGCCGCCGACCAGGACGATCAGCTGATCAATATCTGCTTGTTTGACTTTACTCATCATGAAACCTCATGACAGATGGTGAGGGGTGTAATGACCTGAGCGCAAGCCTACTCTTTCAGCGTGACGGCGAAAATGGGAACGTTCCCGAAATCGGGCGAAGATCACAATAAACGCTTCAGGGGGGCTATGAAAGATGAGCGGGAATCACGATCTGCCGCGGCTCGCTCCGCCCGTTGATCTGCTCGATCAGCTGCGCGGCGGCCTGTCTGCCGGACTCGGCATAACCCGGATCGACGGTGATGATCTCCGGGTGCAGAAACTTCATCAGCGGCGTGCTGCCGACGCTCGCCACCTGCAGGCTGTCGATGCGCTGCTCCTGAAGGTATTTGCTGGCTCCCAGCGCCAGCGTATCCGTGGCGCACACCAGCGCGGTTGTCTGCGGGGTCAGGACACTGGCAACCTGCTCGTAGCCTTGCTTCATGCCCAGACCCGGCAGGGAGGCGACGGCCGGGAGGTTGTGCTTTTTGCAAAACGCCAGATAGGCCTCATGGCGACGCTTGCCGGTGGTGACGTCGGTGTGGGGTACGCCGAGGAAGCTGATATGGCGATGGCCTTTATCGTACAAACGCTGCATCAGGGTGATAATCGCCCCCTCGTCGTCATAACAGACAGAGGCAAAACCGTGGGCGTCGCGCGCCATCATGACCAGTGAGGGCTGCCAGGGTTTTAGCATCTCGTCTTTAATGCCGGTAAAGCCGAACAGCACCACGCCGTCAATGTTGCGTCGCTGGAGCATGCCCAGATGCTCTTCAACCAGCTGCGGCGAGAACTGGCTCTCCATCATGATGGGGTCATATCCCTGCTCGTAAAAGGCGGGCAGCATGGTCTGCACGGCAAGGTTCTCCGAGAGCGAATCCAGACGAGAGACAATAATCGCGACCACTTTGTCACTCTGCCCGCGCATAGCGCGCGCGGAGCGGGAAGGGGAAAAGCCGTGCTGATTCATCACCGCCTCGACGCGCTCGCGGGTGCGTTCGCTGACACCGCTTTCGTTATTCAGCACCCGTGAGACGGTCGATTTCCCCACGCCGCTTAAACGCGCGATGTCTTTAATGGTAAGGCGGTTCTGCATGCTGTTTTCCCTGTAACAACGACAAAATGATCAATTGAGCCTAATGCTATAGCGCGATTTCGCTATGGGCAAAGTCTGGTTTACGTTCGGTTTATTTGCAGGGGGGTATAATACCGCCCGAATCGTCACAAAGGGTACGCTTAAATCCTTATACTGCGCGGCGACACCCTGTTTTTACTTACCGGAGGCTCCATGGATCCCGATCCCACACCTCTCCTGAACGGGAGAACACGTTCTTTCCGGTAAGCCAGCTTTTGCTGTCTCACCGGTGATGTGAGGCAGCAACGTCCCAAACGTTCCTGCTTGAAAAATTGAGTGCCTGACAGGTACGGCTTTGCCACGCCTGAAGGGAATGCTGCGTCCGCCGTTGCGGATGCGGAGGAATGACTATGTTTAAAAATATCACCCGGCAGCTGCAGGCCCTGCTGAGCCGCCACCTGCCACATCGTCTTATTCAGCGCGACCCGCTGCCCAATGCAAAAAACATCGCGGGTGCAGCGATTCCCGCTTCCCTGACCGAACGCTGCCTGAACGTGGCGGCAATGGATGAGAACGAAGTCTGGCGCGCCTTTGGCGGCCACCCGGAAGGGCTGAACGCGACGGAAGTGGACAAAATCCGCGCCGTGCACGGCGATAACCAAATTCCGGCGCAAAAACCGTCTCCGTGGTGGGTGCACCTGTGGCTCTGCTACCGCAACCCCTTCAACCTGCTGCTGACCGTGCTCGGCATCATCTCCTACGCGACGGAAGATCTCTTTGCCGCAGGGGTGATTGCCCTGATGGTGGGGATTTCCACGCTGCTGAACTTTATTCAGGAAGCCCGCTCCACCAAAGCGGCGGACGCCCTGAAAGCGATGGTCAGCAACACCGCGACCGTCTCGCGCGTGATTAACGACCTCGGCGAAAACGCCTGGGTGGAGCTGTCCATTGACCAGCTGGTGCCGGGTGACCTGGTGAAGCTGGCCGCGGGGGACATGATCCCGGCGGATTTACGCATCATTCAGGCGCGGGATCTGTTTGTCGCCCAGGCCTCCCTGACCGGGGAATCCCTGCCCGTTGAAAAGGTGGCGCGCAGCCGTGATCCGCAGCAGATGAACCCGCTTGAGTGCGACACCCTGTGCTTTATGGGAACCACGGTCGTCAGCGGTACGGCGCAGGCGATTGTCACCGCGACCGGGGGCAACACCTGGTTTGGTCAGCTTGCCGGACGCGTCAGCGAGCAGGAGAGCGAGCCGAATGCCTTCCAGAAAGGGATTGGCCGCGTCAGCATGCTGCTGATCCGCTTTATGATGGTGATGACGCCGATTGTGCTGTTGATCAACGGCTACACCAAGGGCGACTGGTGGGAGGCGGCGCTGTTTGCCCTCTCCGTGGCCGTTGGCTTAACGCCGGAAATGCTGCCGATGATTGTCACCTCCACGCTGGCGCGTGGGGCGGTGAAGCTCTCGAAACAGAAAGTGATCGTCAAGCACCTCGACGCTATCCAGAACTTTGGCGCGATGGACATTCTCTGCACCGACAAAACCGGCACCCTGACGCAGGATAAAATCGTGCTGGAGAACCACACCGATATCGCCGGTAAAACCAGCGAACGCGTGCTGCACAGCGCGTGGCTGAACAGCCATTACCAGACCGGGCTGAAGAACCTGCTCGACGTGGCGGTGCTGGAAGGGGTCGATGAGGAAGCCGCCCGCACGCTCTCCGGTCGCTGGCAGAAGGTGGATGAGATCCCGTTCGACTTTGAACGCCGCCGCATGTCGGTGGTGGTGAGCGAGCAGCCGGACGTGCACCAGCTGATCTGCAAAGGCGCGCTGCAGGAGATCCTGAATGTGTCGACGCAGGTGCGCCATAACGGTGAGATCGTACCGCTGGACGACACCATGCTGCGCCGCATCAAGCGCGTTACCGACAACCTGAATCGTCAGGGGCTGCGCGTGGTGGCGGTAGCCAGCAAGTTTCTGCCCGCGCGCGAGGGGGACTATCAGCGTATCGACGAATCCGATTTGATCCTCGAGGGTTACATCGCATTCCTCGATCCGCCGAAAGAGACCACCGCGCCTGCGCTCAAAGCGCTGAAGGCGAGCGGTATCACCGTTAAAATCCTCACCGGCGACAGCGAGCTGGTGGCCGCGAAAGTGTGTCACGAAGTAGGGCTGGATGCGGGCGATGTGGTCGTGGGCAGCGACATTGAGCACCTGTCCGACGACGAGCTGGCGAAACTGGCGCAGCACACCACGCTGTTTGCCCGCCTGACACCGATGCACAAAGAGCGCATTGTTACCCTGCTGCGTCGTGAAGGGCACGTTGTGGGCTTTATGGGCGACGGCATCAACGATGCGCCTGCCCTGCGTGCCGCGGATATTGGCATCTCCGTGGACGGCGCGGTGGATATCGCCCGCGAAGCGGCGGATATTATCCTGCTGGAAAAAAGCCTGATGGTGCTGGAGGAGGGCGTTATCGAAGGGCGTCGCACCTTCGCCAACATGCTCAAGTACATCAAAATGACCGCCAGCTCCAACTTCGGTAACGTGTTCAGCGTCCTGGTGGCCAGCGCGTTTCTGCCGTTCCTGCCGATGCTGCCGTTGCACCTGCTGATCCAGAACCTGATGTACGACGTGTCCCAGGTGGCGATCCCGTTTGATAACGTCGACGACGAGCAGATCCAGAAGCCGCAGCGCTGGAACCCGTCCGATCTGGGGCGCTTTATGCTGTTTTTTGGGCCGATCAGCTCCATCTTCGATATCCTGACCTTCTGCCTGATGTGGTTTGTGTTCCATGCCAACACGCCGGAACATCAGACGTTGTTCCAGTCCGGCTGGTTCGTGGTGGGTCTGCTGTCGCAAACGCTGATTGTGCATATGATCCGCACGCGCCGCATTCCGTTCATCCAGAGCCGTGCCGCATGGCCGCTGATTGTGATGACGGGCATTGTGATGGCGCTCGGCATCGCGCTGCCGTTCTCGCCGCTGGCAAGTTACCTGCAGCTTCAGGCGCTTCCGCTGAGCTACTTCCCGTGGCTGGTGGCGATCCTCGCGGGCTACATGGTGCTGACGCAGATGGTGAAAGGGTTTTATGCGCGTCGGTATGGATGGCAGTGATTTTTTGCCGGGTGGCGGCTTCGCCTTACCCGGCCTACTCCCGTCACGTAGGCCCGGTAAGCGCAGCGCCACCGGGCAATAGCTTTCTTCCCAAATTCAACAACCTGTGATCGCCGTCGGCGCATTCGCTTGACGACAATTTGTACGCATGTTAACAGAATGTTTTGCCTTTATTTGGCCCGTCAGATAAGGAACATTCATGTTACGGTACAGTCTCTTAACCGCCGGGCTGCTGCTCGGCGCCTCTGCCTTTGCCGCCCCGGCAGGGGATCTCCCGTTAATGCCCTGGCCTGAGAAGGTGGAACGCCCGACCACGCAGGGCGCACTGGTGCTCACCAGCCAACTTTCCGTGACCGTCAGCGGCGACGATCTCGGCGACGCGGTCAACCGCCTGCGTCAGCGTATCGCCCTGCAAACCGGCTGGACGCTACAGCCGCAGGCTGAGCAACCGGACAAACCGACCATTCGCATCGCCATCGCCAAAAAGGTGAAGCCACAGCCGCTGCCGGACAGCGATGAAAGCTATAAGCTCACGGTGGATGCCAACGGTGTGAACATCTCCGCCAACACCCGCTTCGGCGCGCTGCGGGCGATGGAAACGCTGCTCCAGCTGGTGCAAAACGGCGCGGAAAACACGTCGCTGCCGTGGGTGACCATTGAAGACGCGCCGCGCTTCCCGTGGCGCGGGCTGCTGCTCGACTCGGCGCGCCATTTCATTCCCATCGTGGATATCAAACGCCAGATTGACGGCATGGCGGCCGCAAAGCTTAACGTCCTGCACTGGCACTTAACCGACGATCAGGGCTGGCGCTTCAGCTCGAGGCGTTACCCGAAGCTGACGCAGCTTGCCAGCGACGGGCTGTTCTATACCCCTGAGCAGATGCGCGAGATTGTTCGCTATGCCACCGAGCGCGGCATCCGCGTGGTGCCGGAGATCGACATGCCGGGCCACGCCTCGGCGATTGCTGTGGCCTACCCGGAGCTGATGAGCGCGCCGGGGCCCTACAAAATGGAGCGCAACTGGGGCGTGCTGAAGCCGGTGCTTGATCCGACCAAAGAGGCCACATACGCCTTTGCTGACGCGATGGTCAGCGAACTGGCGGCGATCTTCCCGGATCCGTATCTGCACATCGGCGGGGATGAGGTGGACGACAGCCAGTGGAAAGCGAACGCCGCGATCCAGACGTTCATGCGCGACAACACACTGGCGGACAGCCACGCGCTGCAGGCCTATTTCAACCGCAAGCTGGAGACGATCCTCGAGAAACATCATCGGCAGATGGTCGGCTGGGATGAGATCTATCACCCTGACTTACCGAAAAGCATTCTGATCCAGTCCTGGCAGGGGCAGGACGCGCTGGGTAAGGTGGCGCAAACCGGCTACAAGGGCATTCTTTCGACCGGTTTCTACCTCGATCAACCCCAGTCCACCGCCTATCACTACCGCAATGAAATCGTTCCCCAGGGGCTGAATGGCGTGGACGTGATAGCAGACACCGACAGCGCCCAGAGCTGGGCCTTCTCCATGCCGCGTCTGAAAGGCAAGCCGGTCGAGGGGAGTTTTACCCTGGTGAAAGGGGACGCCGGCTGGCGCGGTTTTATTGATTTTGCCGGGAAATCCCGCCGTGCGGTGCAGGATATTGCATGGCGCGACGACAATCAGGTGACGTTTACCGTTGACACCTGGATGGGTGAAACGCGCCCGGTCGTCTCCGTCGATAACGACAAGCTCACCGGTTACTTCCTGGTGGGCAATACCCGCTATCCGATTAGCGGTACCCGTCTGGACGAGGTGCCGAAAGGGATCCCACCGGTAGTGCCGGACGTGGCGAATCAGGCTAATTTGCTCGGCGGAGAAGCCGCGCTGTGGGCGGAAAACGTGGTCGCGCCGGTGCTGGATATCCGCCTGTGGCCGCGGACGTTTGCGGTGGCGGAGCGATTATGGTCCGCGCAGGACGTCAATGATGTCGACAACATGTATACCCGCCTGCAGGCGATGGACAGCTGGACGACGGTGTCGGTTGGCCTGCAGCAGCATACCCAGCAGCAGGTGCAATTCACGCGGCTCGCGAATAATGCCGACACGTTGCCGCTGCAAATCCTCGCGCAGGCGCTTGAACCGGCCCAGTATTACACCCGTCAGCACCTCAAGTTCCAGGCGGGAAACTATCACCAGTTTGAGCCGCTTAACCGCCTCGCGGATGCGCTGAATGCGGAAAGCATCACCGTGCGTCAGATGAACAAATGGGCGGACCGTCTGGTGAGCGATGCGGAAGACACGGAAAGCGCCGACGCGCTGCGCCACGTCTTTAATCGCTGGCAGAGCAACACCAGCGACGCGCTGGCGCTGAGCGAAAACAGCTATCAGCTGAAGGCGATTAAACCGGTGATCCTGGAGGTGGATAAGCTTGCCGCAATTGGCCTGAGGCTGACGGATCTGGTGGCGCGACAGGGCACGCTGGATGACAAAGAGATCGCCTCGATTCAACGCGAGCTGGATAACGCGGCGAAGGTGCAGGACGAAGTGGTGATTGCTGCGGTGTATCCGCTGGAGACGCTGCTCAGGGCGACGCGAAACCAGTAACATAAGCGCCCGGTGGCGCTACGCTTACCGGGCCTACGTGACGTGTAGGCCCGGCAAACGAAGTGCCGCCGGGCGTAAAGGCAACTCAGTTCTTCAACATCCACGCCTCTTTCCAGTCTGAACCCACGCCGGGCTCGAACTGGGTAGAGGTCGAACTGTACTGCTTGCAGTACCCACTGTACGGGAACGGCTTGCACTCGTAGGTCTTACCGTCTTTGGGCTGCAACACCACGGTGCCCGCCTTATAAGAGGCAAGGTTATCCGGGAAGATAAAATCAGATTTACCGGTATCGCCGGAGGTTGCTTCACCTTCGAGCATCATATCCAGCACGTCCTGCGCGAACAGGGTGCCGGCTTTATTGGTAGCGTAGTATTTCAGCATGTGGTGCCCTGGCGTGACGTTTGTCAGGTTCATGGTCACATCCTGGTTGCTGTTATTCATATCCTGCTTCAGATAACCTTTTTCCGCTCCGGGATGGTTCAATACGTGTGCTTCAAGGTTCACGTCACCCTGCGTATTGACGTGGAATGTCACCGTCGCGGCACCGTGAGTCACTTTGCTGTAATGCAGGTCAGTCACGGCAATGGATTCATTAACCACCGCTTTTTGCTCTTCATAAGAGATAGCCACTGACTTTAGCGTACTGTCTTCTTTTACGAAGACGCTGTTTGCGCCGTGAACCGGGCTAACGTCTCCGCTTTCATCCTTCACGCCGACGCGCACGTCGTGATGAGCGCTGTTAATTTTTTGCGCCAGATCGTAGGCCCACTGGTTGGCATCTCCCTGTTGAGCCGAGGCGATAGTCAGCTCGGTCGCCATGGAGGCGATTTCGCCGTTGGCATCGAAGAAGCGAGCAATTACTTTATCGCCCACGTTGAGGTTGTTACCCGCAACCTGGCCGCTCAGCGTTTTGCTCCACACGGAGGCGGCGACCGGGGTTTCATCCGGCGTGACGTTGCCGCCGTTACCGAAGTCCACGTCGATGGCCTGATAGAAACTGTTGGGCGTATCGGCAATTTCCCACACGCCGTAAATCACCTGATAACCGGTACGTTCCGGCACGTTACAGTTCATCGACTGGGTCATTGCGGGCGCCTGGCCGTTGCCGTTTACCGTACAAAACGGCGTTAAGTCGAACTGGTCGCGGGTCAGCGGCTTATTCGGGTTCCAGTTTTGTTTGGTGATGTAATAGCGCCAGTTGGTGGTTTTGTGCGGCGCGGTGTGGTGCCAGACAAACTGATGTACCCCGGCGGTCATCGGCGTTTTGGTCCAGGCATTCTGGCTTTGCTTATCAAGCTGCGAGTAGTTGGCAATCCCGGCGCTGGCGAGTTCGCCATCCGGCGGCAGGCTCCCTGACGGGAAACCGGAGGCACGTTCTACGCTCTGGGGTTCATATTCCACCAGACCGCAGTCAATATTTTGTCCCTGTTTACACATATAAGCGCGGCTGGCAGGGGATTCGATATAGCCATGTGCCAGCGCAGAAGAGGCTACCGTAAGAGTGGCCATAGCCAACGCAATTCTGGAGATTTTCATTTTTGTCCGAAGCGGGAATGTATAAAGGTGTGCGAGTGTATTTATTCCCGGACCGCGTCGTCATCGTATTACGAAGGTAAAAATAGCCAAATAAAAAAGGCAGCCGAAGCTGCCCTGGTTTGCCTGAAATTGATTAGCGGCGCACGGCGATCGCTTCGATTTCAATTTTCACGTCTTTTGGCAGACGCGCCACTTCAACGCAGGAGCGCGCCGGGAAGGTCGCATTGTGTTCGGTAAAGAATGCTTCGTAAGTGGCGTTAACGGTCGCGAAATCGTTCAGATCTTTCACGAACACGGTCGTTTTCACGATGTCGCCCACTTTCAGACCGGCAGATTCAACGATAGCCTGCACGTTTTCCAGCGACTGACGCGCCTGTGCCGCTACGTCGGCTGGCACTTCACCGGTTTTTGGGTTCACCGGGATCTGGCCCGAGGTGATGATCATGCTGCCCAGATCAACGCCCTGAACGTACGGGCCGATAGCCGCGGGTGCATTTTCCGTCGCGAGTACTTTGGTCATGATTTCTCCAGAATAACAGCTGATTAAATGTTCCCGGCCATTATAGGGAGGCCGGGATCCTTTACCAACCTCAATTAGTTGGCCAGCACCACATAATGAGAAAACTCTTTTTCGCAGTATTTACATTTGAGTGCGATGTCATCAGCGCGTTTTTTCACTGCAAAACTGGATGAAACCGGCTCAGCATGACTGATGCAGTTGCTGTTCGGACAGACCAGCACGCTCTCGATGCGATCCGGCAGGCCAGGATGGGATTTGCCGACCACTTCATACTCGTCGATGCGGTTGACGGTGGCATCCGGTGCGTACAGCGACAGCTGGTTGACCTGCTCGTCGGTCAGGAAGGTATTCTCGATTTTGATCAAGTCCTTGCGGCCCATCTCGCCCGACGGCAGGTTCAGGCCAATGGTGATGCGCTGATCGGTCTCGGTCAGTTTGAACAGCGTCAGCAGCTTAAAGCCCACCTGCGCAGGGATGTGGTCAATCACGGTGCCACGTTTGATGGCTTCAACCTGGAGTTTGTTATCGTGTGTCATGGTCGTCTCCCCTTACAGAGCTAAATCGCGATTCAGAACCAGTGCCAGTAACGCCTGGCGGGCGAAGATACCGTTCCCGGCCTGCTGGAAATACCAGGCGTGCGGCGTTTTATCCACGTCTGTGGTGATCTCATCGATGCGCGGCAGCGGGTGCAGCACCTTCATGTTGTCGCGCGCGCCGTCGAGGTCGCTGGCGCGCAGCACAAACTGCGCCTTCACGTTGGCGTACTCGGAAGGATCCAGACGCTCTTTCTGCACGCGGGTCATGTAGAGAATATCCACGTGGCTCATCACCTCTTCGATGCTGGCGTGCAGGCTCCACGCAATGCCTTTTTCGTCCAGCATATCGAGAATGTACTGCGGCATCGCCAGCGCGTCTGGGGCGATGAAGAAGAAGCGGTTGCCGTTAAATTTCGCCAGCGCCTGGGTCAGGGAGTGGACGGTGCGGCCATATTTCAGGTCGCCGACCATGGCGATGTTCAGGTTCTCCAGCGTGCCCTGCGTCTCCTGAATGGTGAACAGATCCAGCAGGGTCTGCGTCGGATGCTGGTTGGCACCGTCCCCGGCGTTCAGTACCGGGATGCCGCCGGAAAACTCGGTCGCCAGGCGCGCCGCGCCCTCCTGCGGGTGGCGCATCACAATCGCGTCTACGTAGGTGCTGATCACTGAAATGGTATCCGCCAGGGTCTCGCCTTTTTTACCCAGCGACGTGTTGCTGCTGTCTGAGAAGCCCACCACGCTCGCGCCCAGGCGGTGCATGGAGGTCTCAAAGGAGAGGCGGGTGCGGGTTGAGGCTTCAAAGAAGCAGCTCGCAATCACCTTGTGCTTCAGCAGCTCCGGTTGCGGATTGGCCTTCAGTTTTGCCGCGGTTTCCAGAACCAGTTCCAGCTCTTCGCGGCTGAGGTCGTTTATGGAAATGATGTGTTTTTGATAAAGCGGATTCATGTTTATCTCCTGACGCCGGGCAAAAAAAAGCCCCTCAAATGAGGGGCTCTGGGAATAGATTAAGCAACGGGAAGAAAAACGGCAGGCCAGCGTCTGATTTCAGACGCGGTAAGACGTTATGTCGTACACGCTTGACCATGCTTCCTCCCGGCAAATTGTCGGGCATTATACGCAGCTCGCTTTGCGGATCAAGCGATTTAATGCACGCTTTACTCAATGCAAACGGTTCTTTATGAATATTAATGCGTTCTGAGTAAATAATTAATTTGCTTATGCACCAGCGCGGTGCGCTTCACCACCCGAGGGGCGACCCAGACGATACTGCTTCCGGCCACCACGCCTAAAATTTCCGGTAACTGGTGATAATCCAGGATACGCGCCACCGCGCGGCCATATCCGGCAACGGTATGGATAAGGATAAATTCGCTATTGTGCTCAACGCTCACCACCATTTCGGACACGGTGCGCGCGGCATCAGGAGCCGGGCGCAGCTGGGGATTCAGCGAATAAATCTTTAGCCCTTTGGCATTTCGAATTTTTATGACACCGAGCAACTTGAGCAGACGTGAAACGGTGGACTGGCTGATGGTCTCAAAACCCCGCTCCTGTAAGTCGCGGCGGATCTCCTCCTGAGAGAGATAGCCCTTTTCCGCGATCAGACGCTGGCAGACCGTTAGCTGTAGTTGCTCTTTGGGAGAGTACTCTTCGTAATCCATCATAGTTCCCATATCAGTTCCCGAAATAACCGGTGACACCGCACCGATCCACAGGCCGGATAAGCGCAGCGCCATCCGGCAAATTACAACAACGCCCCCAGACTTAACGCCACCATAATCACCACCGTTAAAATCCCCAGCAGCGGCGCGACCCATTTCAGATAGCGCACGTAAGGCACGCGGGCGATAGCCAGCCCGCCCATTACGACGGCAGAGGTGGGAGTGATCAGGTTAACGATACCGGACGCCGACTGGTAAGCCGTAACCACCAGGTCGCGGTTGACGTTAGCGAAATCGGCAAGAGGCGCCATGATCGGCATCGTCAGAACGGCCAGGCCGGACGAAGAAGGCACAAGAAACGACAGCACCACCTCCAGCCAGTACATCACGTTGATGAACGCCACCGTCGATAAGCCGGTAACCATTCCCTCGGCGCTGTGCAAAATGGTGTGGGTAATCATGCCCTTATCCATGATCACTACGATACCGCGCGCGATACCGATAATCAGCGCGACGCCCAGCAAATCTCGCGCGCCGTTGATAAAGGTTGAGGTCAGTTCCTCTTCGCTCATGCGGGCGATCAGGCCGACGATTATTGCACTGGCGAGAAACACCGCTGAGATCTCCGCCATCCACCAGCCGAGCACCGCCACGCCGTAGATCATGACCGCGAAGGCAAGGGCGAAAATCACCAGGATGATTTTGCGCACCGGGGTGAATTCCAGCGACTGTTCGCCCTTGTTGCCGAGGAAGTGGGCGAGGTTCTCCTCCTGTTTGTCCGCCACGATGGAGAGAGAGGGATCCTTGCGCACTTTACGGGCATAGCGCATCACCCACGCCACACAGATGATCCACCCGATGACCAGCAGCGCCACGCGCAGGGCGATACCGTTGGTGAAGGGGATCCCGGCGGCGTTGGCGGCGATCACCGTCGCGAACGGGTTAATGGTGGAGCCAAGCGTGCCGATCCCGGCGCCGAGCAGCACGGTGGAGGCGGCTACCACCGGGTCGAAACGTGCGGCCAGCATCACCGGAACCAGCAGGGTATAGAACGGCAGGGACTCTTCGGCCATGCCGTAAATGGTGCCGCCTGCGGCAAACAGCGCCATCAGGATCGGGATCATCCACTCTTCGCGACCGCGCAACCGGGTGGTGACGCGTTCGATCCCGGCGTCAATGGCCCCGGTTTTGGTGACGATCCCAAGGAATCCCCCGATGATCAGTATAAACAGCGCAACGTCGATCGCCCCGGCCTGGCCGGACTCGGGATCGTACAACCCGGCAATCGGGGCCATCAGCACGGAAACCAGTCCCTGCGGATGGGCCGCTACGTGCGCATAGGTTCCGGCAACCGGCACGTCCTTGCCGAGCGCCTCGTTCATGGCCATGTGATACTGCCCGGCCGGAACAATCCACGTCAGGACGGCAACGACGGCAATCAGAAAAAAGAGAATGGTGTATGCGGAGGGAAATTTGAACTTGCCCATGATGTTCTCCTGAAACCCGGCGCACCCCGCGGCGCGCCGGGCGGTGATTAGTCGCCGAGTGTCGCCACCATGACCGCTTTAATGGTATGCATGCGGTTTTCTGCTTCATCAAAGACGATAGAGTTCGGGGATTCGAAGACCTCTTCCGTCACCTCCAGCCCTTTCAGGCCATAGGCCATTTCGATTTCGCGGCCCACTTTGGTGTGCTCGTTGTGAAACGCCGGCAGGCAGTGCATGAACTTGACGTTCGGGTTGCCGGTGGCTTTCATGACGTCCGCGTTAATTTGATACGGCTTCATCAGGCTGACGCGTTCGGCCCACGCCTCTTTCGGCTCGCCCATGGAGACCCACACGTCGGTGTAGAGGAAATCCGTCCCGCGCACGCCTTCTTCCACGTCGTCGGTCAGGGTGATGCGCGCGCCCGTTTCTTTCGCGATGGCACGGCACTGCTCAACCAGACCCGCTTCCGGCCAGAAGGATTTCGGTGCCACCAGGCGGATGTCCATCCCCATTTTGGCCGCGCCGACCATCAGGGAGTTGCCCATGTTGTTGCGTGCGTCGCCGAGATAAGCAAAGCTTAGCTCCGGCAGGGTTTTGCCCGGCGCGTGCTCCAGCATGGTCATCAGATCGGCGAGGATCTGCGTCGGATGGAATTCGTCGGTCAGGCCGTTCCACACCGGTACGCCCGCGTATTCACCCAGCTCTTCAACAATCGCCTGGCCGTAGCCGCGGTATTCGATACCGTCATACATACGCCCCAACACGCGGGCGGTGTCTTTCATCGACTCTTTATGGCCGATCTGCGATCCGCTTGGGCCGAGGTAGGTCACCTGCGCACCCTGGTCAAACGCGCCCACTTCGAAGGCGCAGCGGGTGCGGGTGGAGGTTTTTTCAAAGATCAGGGCGATGTTTTTGCCGACCAGGGTTTGCTTTTCGCGTCCGGCTTTTTTGGCCGCTTTCAGCTCGATGGCGAGGTCGATCAGGTACTGGATCTCCGCCGGGGTGTAGTCCAGCAGTTTCAGGAAGTTGCGGTTTTTCAGGTTGATGGTCATATGGGAAATCCTTTTTAAATGTATGTTCAGTTACGAATCAACGTGCCTTTCTCGCCCGCCAGAATCTCTGCCCCATCGGCCAGCGCGCCGATTCCGGCAATGCCGTTGCAGGCTTCAACAAACTCGCGGCAGGCGGCCACTTTCGGCCCCATCGATCCGGCGTCAAACTGCATGCCTCTGAGCAGTTCTGGCGTCACCTGCGCCAGCGGGCGCTGGGTCGGTTTTCCCCAGTCGAGGTACACCGCGTCGGCATCGGTGAGGATCAGCAGGGCGTCGGCCTCAATCTGGCGCGCCAGCAGGGCGGCGGAGAGGTCTTTGTCGATCACCGCCTCAATGCCGTGATAGCCGTTGGCGTTTTCCACCACCGGCACGCCGCCGCCGCCGTTGCAGATCACCAGGTGGTCGCGCTGGATCAGCGCCGTGATGGCGTCGCTCTCGACGATGCGTTTCGGCTGCGGTGACGGCACCACGCGACGGAAGTAGCTGCCGTCGGCCTTAAACACCCAGCCTTTTTCAGCGGCCAGCGTTTTTGCCTGGGCTTCGCTGTACACCGGGCCGATGTATTTGGTCGGGTTGCTGAACGCCGGGTCGGCGGCGTCCACTTCCACTTGCGTAAGCAGGACGCTCACCTCACGCTGCGGCAGGTTGTTTTTCAGCGCCTGCTGGAGCATGTAGCCGATCATCCCCTGGCTTTCGGCACCAAGAACGTCCAGTGGGTAAGGGGTCACTTTGTCGTAGGCGCTGTTCTGCAGCGCCAGCAGCCCGACCTGTGGACCGTTGCCGTGAACCAGCACCACGCGCCACTGCGCCGTGAGCCCGGCGATGGTGCGGGCGGCCTGCTCAATGTTCTGGCGCTGGATCTCTGCTTCCAGCGGCTCGCCGCGCTTTAGCAGCGCGTTGCCGCCAAGGGCCACAACCAGAGTGGGTTTTCGTTCCATGATGGCTCCTTTAAATTCCGTCGCGTTCCAGTGGGCAGCTCATGCAGCGTGCGCCGCCGCGGCCGCGGCCCAGCTCATCGCCCGGGATGGGCAGCACGGTGATGCCGGCTTTGTCGTACTTCTCGTTAGTCCAGACGTTGCGCTCGTAGCCAATCACCACGCCGGGACGGATGGTCAGAACGTTGTTGGCGTCGTTCCACTGTTCACGTTCGGCTTCAAAGGCGTCGCCGCCGGTGGTGATCAGGCGCACCTGGTTAATGCCGAGCGCTTTCTCGATGGCGTGCAGCAGGTCGGTTTCCTGGGTACGTTGCAGGCCGCCGCGCCCGTCCGGGGTGAGCGTCCAGCACTGGGCGTCTTTGCGCACCACTTCCGGGTAGACGGAGAAAGTGTCCACGTCGATGTGGGTCATCACGGTGTCGAGGTGCATGCAGGAGCGATGTTTTGGCAGCTCAACGGCGATCACGCGCTCGGCCTGGCGGTGTTTGAACAGGCTGTTGGCGAGGAACTCCACGCCCTGCGGCGTCGTGCGTTCGGACATGCCGATCAATACCGCCCCGCGACCAATCACTAATACGTCGCCGCCTTCCAGGGTAGCGTGGTCGTAATTAATATTTTCGTCGCCGAAATACTTAATAAAATCGCCGTCGGCAAATGCCGGATGCCAGCGATATATTGCCCGAAGGTTATTGGTTTCACGCTGACGGGCGGGTTTAGCCATCGGGTTAATGGACACGCCGTTATAAATCCAGCAGGAAGTGTCGCGGGTAAATAAATGGTTCGGCAGCGGCTTCATAATAAAGTCATTGGCCGTGTGGGTATCTACCACCATATTTTTGATGGCTGCCGGAATTTCGCCGTAGGTTAATCCGCCGCTTAATCTGCGCGCCAGTTCACGGTGCGGCATGTCCGCCAGCCAGCCGCGCACGTCGCCCGCAAAGGTAGGTCCGAGGCGATAGTCCGAGATTTGCGTCTCCAGCAGCCAGGCTTTCGCTTCAGTAATATCAAGCGTTTGTGTCAGGAGGTCGGTCAACAGCAGGACTTCCACACCCTGCTCGCGCAGCGTGTTTGCGAAGATATCATGCTCTTCGCCCGCCCGTTCAACCGAGAGCACATCATCGAAAAGCAGTTCCTGACAATTCGATGGCGTTAAACGTTTCAGACTTAAATTTGGGCGGTGCAGCATAACGCTACGCAATTGACCAATTTCAGAACCGACGTAATGCTTTTCCATAATTATTCCTTTAACTGTTTTTCAGAATAAAAAGGGCATGCGCCATGTGATGTGTTTAATTTCATGGCGGCTAAGCTCAATTGATTTCGTGGTTCATACTAGGCGGTTAAATAATCATTATTGTGATGTAGTTCACGCGAAAATGGATATTAAGGTGTTTGTTTTCATTTGCATGATTCGCATCAGATAATGATTAATTTCATATTATTGGCACGTGAATAGCTAAGCAGCATTCGGTGGCAATATTTGTATTTGTTATTATTTTGTAGAATTTAATGTTTCGAAATAATTAGTTATATCATTGATTTTAATGGTTAAAATCTGGTGGCGGGAATAGCTATGCAATAATGGCAGTTAACTATTTTTGACTTAAGGAAAATCCATAAATAATTATGAGTTTATAAAGGAAATTATTAAAGTGATAAAATGTGATACGGCAGCAGGTTTTGTGATTTACGCTTTCGATTCAGGAAGTTATGTTGGCGCTATCGCGCGCGCGAAATGAGGTTATGCATAACCGCTGCATAATTGCCTGTGTGTGATTAACAGTGAATTAACACCTTTCCCGATAAACATGCGCTCGCGCAAAGGTCACAGAAAAAGGGCTGGTATGGCAGCGCGAACTCTCGTATAAAAGACAAAAATGAAACGTTGTTTTACATTGAGGGTTTTCTCATGATCATCGGCAACATCCACCATCTCCAGCCCTGGCTGCCTGACGAACTGCGCCAGGCCATTGACTATATAAAGCGGCACGTCACCGACGCCACGCCGCCCGGCAAGCATGATATCGATGGCAACACTCTCTTTTATCTGGTCTCGGAAGACATGACTCAGCCGTTTGCTGAACGCCGCGCCGAGTTTCATGCGCGCTATCTGGACATCCAGATCGTGATGAAGGGTCAGGAAGGGATGACTTTCAGCACCCTGCCGCACGGTACGCCGGATACCGACTGGCTGGCGGACAAAGACATCGCGTTCCTGCCGGAAGGCGAGCAGGAGAAAACCGTGGTGCTAAGCGAAGGGGATTTTGTGGTGTTCTGGCCTGGCGAAGTCCATAAGCCGCTGTGCGCGGTGGGGGCGCCTGCTAAGGTGCGAAAAGTCGTGGTGAAAATGCTGATTGAATAACTCCATTAACCCCGGCAGGGAGTAAAAGTCCCCTCTCCCTGTGGGAGAGGGTTAGGGTGAGGGCAACAGACCGCACCCTTTAATCTGTGATCCAGCTTAAATTTCCCGCACTCCCTCCTCATCTCCCATTTACCTGCGCTTTTTCTGCGTCATAGTATGATCGTTAAATTAATGAACGATGTTCTATAATGTAGAACAAAATGATTCAGCAAGGAGATCTCATGCCGCAGCCAGTGTTGTTTACGGGAATCATTCCCCCTGTCTCCACCATTTTTACCGCCGATGGCCAGCTCGATAAGCAGGGCACCGCCGCGCTGATCGACGATCTGATCGCCGCAGGCGTTGATGGCCTGTTCTTCCTCGGCAGCGGCGGCGAATTCTCCCAGCTCAACGCCGAAGAGCGTAAAACCATTGCCCGATTTGCTATCGATCATGTCGATCGTCGCGTGCCGGTTCTGATCGGCACCGGCGGCACCAACGCCCGGGAAACCATTGAACTGAGCCAGCACGCGCAGCAGGCGGGCGCGGACGGCATCGTGGTCATCAACCCCTACTACTGGAAAGTCTCGGAAGCGAACCTGATTCGCTATTTCGAACAGGTGGCCGACAGCGTCACGCTGCCGGTGATGCTCTATAACTTCCCGGCGCTGACCGGGCAGGATCTCACGCCAGCGCTGGTGAAAACCCTCGCCGACTCGCGCAGCAACATCGTAGGCATTAAAGACACCATCGACTCCGTCGCCCATCTGCGCAGCATGATCCACACCGTCAAAGCGGCCCACCCACACTTCACCGTGCTGTGTGGCTACGACGATCATCTGTTTAATACCCTGCTGCTCGGCGGCGACGGGGCGATTTCGGCGAGCGGCAACTTTGCGCCGCAGGTGTCGGTAAATCTTCTGAAAGCCTGGCGCGATAAGGACGTGGCGAAAGCGGCTGAGTATCATCAGACCTTGCTGCAAATCCCGCAGCTGTATCAGCTGGATACGCCGTTCGTGAACGTCATTAAAGAGGCGATTGTACTTTGCGGTCGCCCGATCTCCACGCACGTGCTGCCGCCCGCTTCACCGCTGGACGAGCCGCGCAAAGCGCAGCTGAAATCCCTGCTGCAACAGCTCAAGCTCTGCTGAGCCGGAAGATAACCATGACCATCGAGAAAATTTTCACCCCACAGGACGATGCGTTTTATGCGGTGATCACCCACGCGGCGGGGCCGCAGGGCGCGCTGCCGCTGACCCCGCAAATGCTGATGGAATCCCCCAGCGGCAACCTGTTCGGCATGACGCAAAACGCCGGGATGGGCTGGGACGCCAACAGGCTGACCGGCAAAGAGGTGCTGATCATCGGTACCCAGGGCGGCATCCGCGCCGGGGACGGACGCCCGGTTGCGCTGGGCTACCACACCGGGCACTGGGAAATTGGCATGCAGATGCAGGCGGCAGCGAAGGAGATCACCCGCAACGGTGGGATCCCGTTCGCGGCCTTCGTCAGCGACCCGTGCGACGGGCGCTCTCAGGGCACGCACGGCATGTTCGACTCCCTGCCGTACCGCAACGACGCGGCGATCGTGTTTCGTCGTCTGATCCGCTCCCTGCCGACGCGCCGGGCGGTGATCGGCGTGGCAACCTGCGATAAAGGGCTGCCTGCGACCATGATCGCGCTGGCCGCCATGCACGATCTGCCGACCATTCTGGTGCCGGGCGGCGCGACGCTGCCGCCGACCGTGGGTGAAGATGCGGGCAAGGTGCAGACCATTGGCGCGCGATTTGCCAACCACGAGCTGTCGTTGCAGGAGGCCGCCGAGCTGGGCTGTCGCGCCTGCGCGTCGCCGGGCGGCGGGTGTCAGTTTCTCGGCACGGCGGGCACTTCTCAGGTGGTCGCGGAAGCGCTGGGTCTGGCACTGCCTCACTCCGCGCTGGCACCGTCCGGGCAGGCGGTGTGGCTCGAGATCGCCCGCCAGTCGGCGCGGGCGGTGAGCGAGCTGGATAACCGCGGCATCACCACGCGCGATATCCTCACCGATAAGGCCATCGAAAACGCCATGGTGCTCCACGCGGCGTTCGGCGGTTCCACCAATTTACTGCTGCACATACCGGCCATCGCCCACGCGGCGGGCTGCACCCTTCCTGACGTCGCGCACTGGACGCGCATCAACCGTAACGTTCCGCGCCTGGTGAGCGTGCTGCCCAACGGTCCGGACTATCATCCGACCGTGCGCGCGTTCCTGGCAGGCGGCGTGCCGGAGGTGATGCTCCACCTGCGCGATCTCGGCCTGCTGCATCTGGATGCCATGACCGTGACCGGCCAGACGGTGGGCGAGAACCTCGACTGGTGGCAGGCCTCGGAACGTCGGGCGCGCTTCCGTCAGTGCCTGCGCGAGCAGGACGGCGTCGATCCGGATGACGTGATCCTTCCGCCCGAGAAGGCCAAAGCGAAAGGGCTGACCTCAACGGTCTGCTTCCCGACGGGCAACATTGCGCCGGAAGGATCGGTGATCAAGGCCACGGCGATCGACCCGTCGGTGGTCGGTGACGATGGCGTTTACCGTCACACCGGCCGGGCGCGGGTGTTTGTCTCAGAAGCGCAGGCGATTAAGGCCATCAAGCGGGAAGAGATTCAGCAGGGCGATATCATGGTGGTGATCGGCGGCGGACCGTCCGGCACCGGCATGGAAGAGACCTACCAGCTCACCTCCGCGCTGAAGCATATCTCGTGGGGCAAAACGGTGTCGCTGATTACCGATGCGCGCTTCTCGGGCGTGTCGACGGGCGCCTGCTTCGGGCACGTGTCGCCGGAGGCGCTGGCGGGCGGGCCGATCGGCAAATTGCGCGATAACGACATCATTGAGATTGCCGTGGATCGTATGACCCTGACGGGCAGCGTGAACTTTATCGGCACGGCGGACACCCCGCTGACGCCGGAAGAGGGCGCGCGCGAGCTGGCACGGCGGCAGACGCATCCGGACCTGCACGCCCACGACTTTTTGCCGGACGATACGCGGCTATGGGCAGCATTGCAGTCGGTGAGCGGCGGCACCTGGAAAGGCTGTATTTATGACACCGATAAAATTATTGAGGTAATTAACGCCGGTAAAAAAGCGCTCGGCATTTAATTATTTCCAGGAAAAAACGTCTGCGGAAAATATTCCGCGGACGGCTTTCCCGTTTCTGTAATTTATTAATTTAAACAATCAGTTGTGATATATCGTTGGCGTCACAAAAGCAAAATAACATAATTCAGAAATAAGATATGACCATTGCTGGTTAATTGAACAGCTCATTACACTCCATTAACACGATGTTGTTATTCAGCACACGACATAAGGGTGTAAATCTGATGACGCAATTAACCATGAAAGACAAAATTGGCTACGGGCTGGGTGACACCGCCTGCGGCTTCGTCTGGCAGGCCACGATGTTTCTGCTGGCCTATTTCTATACCGACGTCTTCGGCCTGTCGGCGGGCATTATGGGCACGCTGTTTTTGGTCTCCCGCGTGCTCGACGCCGTCACCGACCCGCTGATGGGGCTGCTGGTTGACCGCACCCGCACGCGGCACGGCCAGTTCCGCCCGTTCCTGCTGTGGGGCGCGATCCCGTTCGGCATCGTCTGCGTACTGACCTTCTACACGCCGGACTTCTCGGCGCAGGGCAAAATCATCTACGCCTGCGTGACCTACATTCTCCTGACCCTGGTCTACACCTTCGTTAACGTGCCGTACTGCGCCATGCCGGGCGTCATCACCGCTGACCCGAAAGAGCGTCACGCCCTGCAATCCTGGCGTTTCTTCCTGGCGGCGGCGGGTTCGCTCGCCATCAGCGGCATTGCCCTGCCGCTGGTGAGCATCATCGGCAAAGGGGACGAGCAGGTGGGCTATTTCGGCGCCATGTGCGTGCTGGGGCTGAGCGGCGTGGTGCTGCTCTACGTCTGCTTCTTTACCACCAAAGAGCGTTACACCTTTGAGGTGCAGCCGGGCTCGTCGGTGGCAAAAGATCTCAGGCTGCTGTTCGGCAACGGCCAGTGGCGCATTATGTGTGCCTTTAAGATGATGGCGACCTGTTCCAACGTGGTGCGCGGCGGGGCGACCCTCTACTTCGTCAAATACGTGATGGATCACCCGGAGCTGGCGACCCAGTTTTTACTCTATGGCAGCCTCGCCACCATGTTCGGCTCGCTCTGCTCCTCCCGCCTGCTGGGCCGCTTTGACCGCGTCACCGCCTTCAAGTGGATCATCGTCGCCTACTCGCTGATCAGCCTGCTGATTTTCGTCACCCCGGCGGAGCATATCGCCCTGATTTTCGCCCTCAACATTCTGTTCCTGTTCGTCTTTAACACCACCACGCCGCTCCAGTGGCTCATGGCCTCTGACGTGGTGGATTACGAGGAGAGCCGCAGCGGGCGCCGCCTCGACGGGCTGGTGTTCTCCACCTACCTGTTCAGCCTGAAGATTGGCCTGGCGATTGGCGGGGCGGTAGTGGGCTGGATCCTCGCGTACGTCAACTACTCCGCCAGCAGCAGCGTGCAGCCGGTTGAGGTGCTGACCACCATCAAAATTCTGTTCTGCGTGGTGCCGGTAGTGCTCTACGCGGGCATGTTCATCATGCTGTCGTTCTACAAACTCACCGACGCCCGCGTGGAGGCCATCAGCCAGCAGCTGATCAAGCACCGCGCGGCCCAGGGTGAAGCCGTTCCCGACGCCGCGACAGCCGCATCCCATTAACCGGAGGCACTATGGAAATCACTAACCCGATACTCACCGGCTTCAACCCGGACCCGTCCCTCTGCCGCCAGGGCGAGGACTACTACATCGCCACCTCGACCTTCGAGTGGTTCCCGGGCGTGCGCATCTACCACTCCCGCGACCTGAAAAACTGGTCGCTGGTCAGCACCCCGCTGGACCGCGTGTCGATGCTGGACATGAAGGGCAACCCGGACTCCGGCGGCATCTGGGCGCCGTGCCTGAGCTACGCCGACGGCAAATTCTGGCTGCTCTATACCGACGTGAAAATTGTCGACTCGCCGTGGAAAAACGGCCGCAATTTCCTCGTCACCGCGCCGTCCATTGAGGGACCGTGGAGCGAGCCGATCCCGATGGGCAACGGTGGGTTCGACCCGTCCCTGTTCCACGACGACGATGGCCGCAAATATTACCTTTACCGCCCGTGGGGGCCGCGCCACCACAGCAACCCGCACAACACCATCGTGATGCAGGAGTTCGATCCGCAGACCGGCACCCTCTCGCCGGAGCGTAAGACCCTGTTTACCGGCACGCCGCTCTGCTACACCGAAGGCGCGCACCTGTATCGCCACGCAGGATGGTACTACCTGATGGTTGCCGAAGGCGGCACCAGCTACGAACACGCCGTCGTGGTGCTGCGTTCAAAAACGATCGACGGGCCTTACGAGCTGCACCCGGAGGTGACGATGATGACCAGCTGGCACCTGCCGGAGAACCCGCTGCAGAAGAGCGGCCACGGTTCGCTGCTGCAGACCCACACGGGGGAATGGTATATGGCCTACCTCACCAGTCGCCCGCTGCGCCTGCCCGGCGTGCCGCTGCTGGCCTCCGGCGGGCGCGGCTACTGCCCGCTGGGGCGCGAGACCGGCATCGCCCGTATTGAGTGGCGCGACGGCTGGCCGTACGTGGAAGATGGAAAACACGCGCAGCTGACCGTGCCCGGCCCGCACATGGCGGAGCAGCCTTCGGCCGCTCAGAACAGCTGGCGGGACGATTTCGACGCCAGTTCGCTTGACCCGGAGCTGCAGACCCTGCGCATTCCGTTCGACGACACCCTCGGCTCGCTCACCGCGCGCCCCGGCTATTTACGGCTCTACGGCAACGACTCGCTTAACTCGACCTTCACCCAGTCGACCGTGGCGCGCCGCTGGCAGCACTTTACCTTCCGGGCGGAGACGCGGATGCAGTTCTCGCCGGTCCACTTCCAGCAGAGCGCCGGGCTGACCTGCTACTACAACAGTAAAAACTGGAGCTACTGCTTTGTGGACTACGAGGAGGGGCAGGGGAGAACAATAAAGGTGCTCCAGCTCGACCACAACGTGCCGTCATGGCCGCTGCACGAGCAGCCGATTCCGGTACCGGAGAGTGCGCAGAGCGTCTGGCTGCGCGTCGATGTGGATACGCTGGTCTATCGCTACAGCTACTCGTTCGACGGCGAGACGTGGCACACCGTGCCGGTAACCTATGAGGCGTGGAAACTGTCGGACGACTACATCGGCGGGCGCGGCTTCTTCACCGGCGCATTTGTGGGGCTGCACTGCGAGGACATCAGCGGTGACGGCTGCCACGCGGACTTCGACTACTTGACCTACGAGCCGCTATAGCGGCTCAGGCCGGGTAGCCCAGCGCGCGTGAGAGCTGGAGCCCGGCCTGCTGAAGCTGCTCGCGGAAATTAGCCAGCTCGGCGTCGTCCACGCGCGAGGTCAGCGTCGACAGGCTCAGGGCGGCAATCACGCGTGACTCGTGGTTCCACACCGGCACCGCCACGCAGCGCACGCCCTGCTCGTTCTCTTCGCTGTCCAGGGCGTAGCCTTGTTCGCGGGTTTTTTTCAGCGCATCCACCAACGCTTCGCGGGTGGCAAGAGTGGAAGGGGTAAAGGTAGTGTACTGATAGCCCTCCAGCAGGGCGTTCAGCTCGGCCTCGCCCAGCCAGGCAATCAACACCTTGCCGATGGCGGTGGCATGAACCGGCAGGCGACGGCCAATGCGCGAATAGGCGATGGCGGCCAGCTTGCCTTCAATCTTCTCGATATAGACCCCTTCACGCCCGTCCAGGATCCCCAGATGGGTGGTCTGCCCGGTCCGCCGGGAAAGATCCGTCAGCCAGCCTTTTGCCTTCTGACGAATATCCATTGAGCCCACGACGAAATGGCCGCGCTCGACCAGCTTCATGCCGAGGCGATATTTACCGTTCTCCGGGTTCTGATCGATATAGCCGTGAAGCTGCAGAGTTTTCAGCAGCGAATGGAGGGTACTTTTGCTCAGCCCCATCAGTTTGCTGATGTCGGTGATCTTAAGCTCGGTGGCCTGCTCGTTGAACAGGTCGAGGATCTGCAACGCACGTTCAACAGACTGAATAATCGGCATAATGCTGGCATGTCCACGCTGGAATTAAGGCGAAAACGTACCTTTTTTGGGGTGAAAAATCAATTGAGCAGGCCTGATTTGCCCGGCGGCGCTTCGCTTGCACGGGCCTACGGGTTTTGTAGGCCGGGTAAGCGCAGCGTCACCCGGCAAGAAGAGCGCACCGAATCAATAATGTGGGAGAGAGGATCACTCCCCAAGCGTCGCCACCATCACCGCCTTAATCGTATGCATCCGGTTTTCCGCCTGGTCGAACACGATGCTCGCCGCCGACTCAAACACCTCGTCCGTCACCTCCATCCCGCCGTGCAGATCGAACTCCTTCGCCATCTGCTTGCCGAGCGTGGTCTGGTCGTCATGGAACGCCGGCAGACAGTGCAGGAACTTGACGTTCGGGTTGCCGGTCAGCGCCATCATCTGCGCGTTCACCTGATACCCGCGCAGCAGCGCAATCCGCTCCGCCCACTTCTCTTTGGCTTCGCCCATCGACACCCACACGTCGGTATAGATAAAGTCCGCGCCCTTCACGCCGGCCGCCACGTCTTCCGTCAGGGTGATTTTGCCGCCGTGCTTCTCCGCCAGCGCGCTGCACTCCGCTACCAGGCTCTCTTCCGGCCAGCAGGCTTTCGGGGCCACCAGACGCAGATCCAGCCCGGTCAGCGCCGCCGCTTCCAGCATCGAGTTGCCCATGTTGTTGCGCGCGTCGCCCGCGTAGACCAGCGTCATCTCGTTAAACGCTTTGCCCGGCAGGTGCTCCTGCATGGTCAGCAGGTCCGCCAGCAGCTGCGTCGGGTGGAACTCGTTGGTCAGGCCGTTCCACACCGGCACGCCCGCATATTGCGCCAGCGTTTCGACCACGTCCTGGCCGTGGCCGCGATACTGAATGCCGTCGTACATCCGCCCGAGCACCCGTGCGGTGTCCTTAATTGACTCTTTATGCCCAATCTGGCTGCCGCTCGGCCCTAAATAAGTGACGCGTGCGCCCTGGTCAAATGCGGCAACTTCGAAAGAGCATCGTGTACGGGTCGAGTCTTTTTCGAAGATGAGCGCGATGTTTTTACCGGTAAGCTTCTGTACTTCCTTGCCATTTTTTTTATCGGCTTTGAGCTGTGCGGCAAGGGTCAGCAGAGAAGTGAACTGTGCAGGGGTAAAGTCGAGCATTTTCAGAAAGTGTTTCTTATATAAATCGGACATTTTATCCTCGCCTGGCGAACGCCACTTATTGAATTAAAATTCACTTTATATGTGTAATTATTCATTTGCAACCCCGTTTCACAATTCTTTCTTACAAAGGTGGAGGCAAACCCGTCCGTGTGTGAAAATAGAAGTATCTGCCGCACTTTAAAGAGGATTGAGCCATGGCAAACCCGGAACACCTGGAAGAGCAACGCGAAGAGACGCGTCTGATTATTGAAGAGCTGCTGGAAGACGGTAGCGATCCGGACGCGCTGTACACCATCGAGCACCATTTCTCTGCGGATGATTTCGACGCGCTGGAAAAAATGGCGGTGGAAGCCTTCAAGCTGGGTTACGAAGTGACCGAGCCGGAAGAGCTTGAAGTGGAAGAGGGCGACACCGTCATCTGCTGCGACATCCTGAGCGAGGGCGCGCTGAAGGCGGAGCTTATCGACGCGCAGGTAGAACAGCTGATGAACCTGGCCGAGAAGTTTGAGGTGGAGTACGACGGCTGGGGAACCTACTTCGAAGATCCGAACGGTGAAGACGGCGAAGAAGGCGACGACGAAGATTACGTCGACGAAGACGACGACGGCGTGCGTCACTAAGCGTTTCAGGCGGTGGCGCGCGCCACCGCTTTTTCAAGGCAGAACCATGGATTACCCGCAGATACTCGCCCCCGTACTCAACTTTCTCCAGTGCCCGACCCCGCAAGCATGGATTGATAAAGCCCGCGACCCGGCAAACCTGCCGCTGCTGCTCACCGACCACATGGTGTGCGAGCTCAAGGCCGCCCAGACCGCGCTGCTGCTCGTGCGTAAATACGTCGCCGACGAAAGCGGTGCCGACGCGCTGCTCGACTGGCTCAAACCCTACGAACTGTTCACCTTCCGCGACGGCCCGGAGCCGGATTTCATCGCCCTGCACAGGCAGATTGGCAAAAGCGTGATGCCCAAAACCGACGACCCATGGGGCCAGGCGCTCATCGACAGCATGGTGCTGCTGATTAAAGAGGAGCTGCACCACTTCTGGCAAGTGCGCGAGGCGATGCTGGCCCGCGACATTCCGTACGTCAAAATCACCGCCAGCCGCTACGCCAAAGGGATGCTTAAAGAAGTGCGCACCCACGAACCGCTGACGCTGATCGACAAGCTCATCTGCGGCGCCTACATCGAAGCCCGCTCCTGCGAACGCTTCGCCGCGCTGGCCCCGTTCCTCGAGGACGACCTGCAAAAGTTTTATCTCTCGCTGCTGCGCTCGGAAGCGCGCCATTATCAGGACTACCTGACGCTGGCCCAGCAGGTGAGCGACGACGATATCTCACCGCGCATACAGCATTTTGGCGAAATTGAAGCCACACTTATCTCGACACCGGACAACGAGTTTCGCTTCCACAGCGGCGTGCCGGTGTAAACCGGCATAACGCAAGGATAAGGATGCGAGATGAATAAAACGTGGACCCGTATTGTGATTGTCGTCGTCGCGGCTGCCGCCGTGGCGTTCTGGGTGTTCTTCGACAGGCAGCGCGCGCCGGAACAGCAGATGGATGCTGCCCTTAACGCGATGCCCGCCTGGCAGGTGATTAAGGAGCAGGAGCCTGCGCTGCATCAACGCATCCTCGACCAGATGGCCGCCCTGCAAAAAGCGGGCGAGCCGGAGCAGCAGATTATTGACACCATCCAGCCGCAGATCCTGCATCTGCAGATGTCGCGCCTGCAAAACGCCCCGGACGCCAACGTGGTGAACTACATGACCATCAACATGGAGCAAACCGCCGCCATTCAAAAGGTGAGCGACGACGCCTGCTTCCGCTTCCTCTACCCGATGGTGAAGGGCGGCGTGAACCCGATGCGCATGCTGGATAAAGACCTGATGGCGCGGCGCATGCAGGCCGACGCCGACATGATGCGCGCGGCCTACGGCAAAAACCGCCACACCGTGACACCGGCTGAACGCGAGGCGGCCGTCGAGGATGTGCGGCCGATTATGAAGCAACTTGCCGATAAGTACGGCGAGGACATCCAGCTGCTGCAGATGCCGGAGAAGGCGGCGGGCAAAGAGAAGCTCTCCTGCGATATGGTGCAGGACATGTGGGCGAAGGTGTTGGCGCTGCCGGAGCAGAAGGCGGCAGGGGTGATTCGGCTGGCGGTGTCTGAGCTGGAGTGACGAAGGGCGCTGGTTTTTTGGGCACTTAGCGCGGGTTTCGCGCGTCGTCGCTTGCATGGCGGCGCGCGACAGGTATAATCCACAACGTTTCCGCATCCCCTTCAGTGCCGAAGTGGCGAAATCGGTAGACGCAGTTGATTCAAAATCAACCGTAGAAATACGTGCCGGTTCGAGTCCGGCCTTCGGCACCATCGGAACATCAATAGACGTCAACGGACGTCTTTTTTTGTGTCTGAAATCCAGTATCCGCAAGGCTTTCCTCGCTTTTTTACTCAACCTAAGTCAACCTGATTCAATCTACATCAACTTGCTGATGCGGGTACAACTGCGGGTATATCCCGGTTCGATAATGTTTGTACCCACACAGAACCCTTGAAAGGATACTCATCATGGCTCTGAGTGATGTGAAGGTTCGTTCGGCTAAGCCTGAAGAAAAAGCTTATAAGCTGACGGATGGTGACGGCATGGTTTTGCTGGTTCACCCTAACGGTTCGAAATATTGGCGGCTGCGTTATCGCTTCGGCGGCAAAGAGAAAATGCTGGCGCTGGGGAAATACCCTGAAGTTTCGTTAGCAGATGCTCGATCGCGGCGAGACGAAGCACGTAAGCTTTTAGCTAACGGCGTCGATCCTATTGAGAATAAGAAAGCTGTTAAGGTAGAGCAGGAGCAAGAGGCGATAACGTTTGAAGTGGTTGCCAGAGACTGGCACGCCAGCAATCAGAAGTGGTCTGAGTCTCATAGTGCTCGTGTATTAAAAAGTCTGGAAGATAATCTCTTTGCTACTATTGGTAAGCGGAACATTGCGGAACTAAAAACGCGGGATCTGCTTGTACCCATTAAAGCCGTCGAGTCATCCGGTCGTCTTGAAGTTGCCGCTCGTTTACAACAGCGCACTACCGCGATTATGCGCTTTGCTGTGCAGAGTGGTTTAATCGACTACAACCCCGCGCAAGAGATTGCCGGTGCGGTTGCTACGGCGAAAAGACAGCATCGTGCTGCTCTGGAGCTTAACCGCATACCTGAATTACTCCATCGCATTGATCACTATTCTGGTAGGCCATTAACTCGACTAGCTGTGGAACTCACGTTGTTAGTTTTCATCCGTTCAAGCGAGCTACGCTTTGCCCGCTGGTCAGAAGTAGATTTTGATACTGCCATGTGGACGATTCCGGGTGAGCGTGAACCGCTGGAAGGTGTTAAGCATTCTCAACGTGGTTCAAAGATGCGGACACCTCATCTTGTTCCCTTATCGCGTCAGGCCTTAGCTATTCTGGAAAAGATCAAAAGCATGAACGGGAACCGAGAGCTGATTTTCGTGGGCGATCATGATCCCTGTAAGCCGATGAGTGAGAATACAGTGAACAAAGCTCTAAGAGTAATGGGTTATGACACGAAAACGGAAGTATGCGGGCATGGTTTCAGAACGATGGCGTGTAGTTCTTTGATTGAATCGGGATTGTGGTCGAGGGATGCGGTGGAGCGTCAGATGAGTCATCAGGAACGTAGCTCAGTGCGGGCGGCTTATATCCATAAGGCGGAGCACTTGGATGAACGCAGACTGATGCTGCAATGGTGGGCGGATTATCTGGATGCCAATCGGGAGAAGGCGGTTAGCCCGTTTGACTATGCAAAAAAAACAATTGAAAAGAATTAATTTTTTGAATAGAAGAGGGGGCTTATTATTATCCACTTAAGGTAGTAATAATTTATTTAAGGACTAGATAATGAAGGTGCTCTCTGACAATATAAAAGAACTCAATGCTGCAGTGTCTATAAAAACCTTAGATGGCAAATTTGGTTTAGTACTTGAATCTAAATAGCCGAGCCTAATGCCGCTCCACTATCGTTAACCCATGTTTGTTGCCAAGGAAAGGTGAAGCGGTATTCATAAATATCCTGATATTTATTAGGCGCAGCTATTTAGTTCACTGCTCGTACAACACCCAGCATTTACTTACACTGAAATATAGGTTATTTTATCCATAGCAATCAAATAATAAGGATAGTTTATGAAAAACATTCAACAAATTGAGAATGAAGTTGATTTATTCTACAAATCACTTGATCTTACGACAGATATAAAAGGATTAGCAATTTGGCGAGCACTTACCGTCTCGGAAGACACGCTCTTTTTCGCAATGAATGACTTATATAAAAGAGGGTTTGGTAAAGCAACCTCGAGTCACTTGCTCTGGATAAATGAGTTATTTGAGAATAATAAAATTGCTATAAAGCATATGCTGTCTGAAATAGATAAACAGTGTTTTGATAGTCATATATGTGTTTATGATGAGATTATTTCCCCAGAGGTTTACACTCAATTATTAAAGGTTTACAGAGCATCTTGTGATTATAGTCATATTTGTACCCTATTTATATCACTTCATAAAAAATTAACAAATGCTATGCAGCAAAATGACGAGATACACTTCAATTATAATAAAATTGATTTGGGGTACTCCATTCTCCACCACCACTTATCTTTTGAACCATCTCTTGTAGGGAAATCAGCATTTCAAGTCTTATATGAACTAATGTTTCTTGATTTTGATGATGGCTTAATTCAAGAGATACTGTCAGATGCTCATTTCGAAGGTGAGTTGATAAATTATCCTCACAGCCAAAAACTCATGTGCTACTTGTACAGCCAAATAGCCCCGTTTTACGTTCCGGTTGATGAGAGGTGGATATTCCCTTATTTTTCCCTGTTGGAGTTTAGAGCGTATTTTCGTTCTTTAATTTGCATATGTATTCATCATACTGTTGCTGTACTGTTTAACAGCAGGATTCATGAAATAAAAGGAGGAGGGTTAGAGCAAAGAGTATTAAGAATAAATAAATCCCTGCTCAAGGAGAATATCTCAAAATATTCAGGTCTATCGAATGAGACAATTGAAAAAATTACCGAATTCCTGACCTATGGAAAAAATGTCAAATCCCCAGATCCGGCTTTGCAACCTCTTATTGACGTAGGAAATGAGTATGTCATACCTAATTACCTCGTAATTACATCAAACTTTGACCGAAATGCGTTGACTCTTCATAGTAGAATTGATGAAAAAGGATTCAATAAAATCAGTCATTTATTTGAAGTTGAAATGACCAAAAATATTCTCAGTGAAATTAATGGTAAATTTACACCTCTAACAAATTTAATGCTTCCCAAAAAAGAAGGTGGTGAAATTGATCTGATTCTTTTAGATGAAAGCTCCAAAACAATATTGATTTGTGAACTTCGGTGGATGTTGCAGCCTAGTGATCCAAATGAAATTTTTAATCGACAAAAAGTATGCATGGAAAAAGTAGAGCAGGCTCAGAAAAAAGTTAACGCTGCAAATAAACATAAAAAACACATCTTGCGAATGGGATGTTGTAGCATTAAAGATTTGAGTGAATGGAACGTTAAGGGAGTGGTTATCTTAGATGGGTTTACAGGTGTGCAATCTGATACAGATATCGTTATCCTCCCCAAAAGAGTATTCACTAAAATAGTAGAGATGAGTGAATCACTTCAAGAGGTATATGATTTTTGCGCTAGCTATAAATGGCTGCCTCATACGGATCACTTTGGCAAAATAAATATTAGGAAAACTAAATTTTCCGATTACACATTCTTTAGTCAAGGCATAAATTCATTTGATTCGATGCATTATTTAAAAGAGTTTCTGCCCCTGTCACTTATTAATCATAGATATGGAGCAGTTATGCTATATGAAAAATAAGATGGCAGTAGTTTGCGCATTTTCTGTTTAAGAAATGGAATTAATCTGAATAAGTTCAATGTTTAGAATTAATTGCCTAATTCATAGACATCATTTGAACTTTCCCAGTTCAAGCTTGTAATTCTGTCCCTGAATATGCTCTTCATTGGGTTGATAGTTTGCGTGAACGGTATCGGAGTGTAGTGTTTTTTCAGTAAGTTCAAAGTAGCGTTCCATCGGTGTTTTTGTAGTAGCACACTGGCTTTGGCTACCTGAACAGAGGTGTTACCCGTAACTGCTTATATAAGCTTCAGCGACGCAGCCCATGCAATAACGGACTATATCGTCGGATATTACAGTGCGCTCAGACCGCATTAATATAACGGTGGGTTACCGCCAAACGAATCGGAAAACCAATACTGGAAAAAATCTAAAGTGGTGGCCAAGTAAAGTTGACCACTGCACACCGGCAAGCGTGTTCTAGTGAACTGAGCATGCCTTTGAACTCCTTCATTTATTGAGAATCATATTTAACGGAGTAGGAGACGATATGTTCAAATATTCACGTGAACTGGATAACCCAAGGCCCGCAATGCTTTATTAGTTCTGCCATTTCTGGGCGGAGTATCTTCTGGCCTTGCCCAACCGACCACTTCAGCAATAGAGTTAATACCGTAATGCTGGAATTTGTACTCTTCATCCTTTCCTGCCTGGTATATCCTTTCCCACATTAATGAAGGTTTTCCACCGTAGAGGACATAGTTGAGTAATTCAGCAATAGTCATACCTTTTTGATTAGTCTGGCCCATGATCCATTTGGTGAATAAAATGGCACGTTCTTCCCTGTTTATGGAATTTTGGGCAGACAGGCCAAAGGTTTCAGTACTCATTTTTATCACATGGTCCATCGTTGCATGCGTATAGAAGAATATGTTATGGAGATTATCCTCAGTCAATGAACTAATTTTGCTTTTTGATAAGTGCTCACGAATATAAGGAGCGTAAATTCCCAGGTTGGTATCTTCATGAGATGGGGGGAAAGAGAGATTCTTCCACCATGACAACATATTCATTAGTGCAGCTTGAGGATCTTTACTGTTTATCTGATGATAATCCTCAAAAGGATAAGTATTATCACTTTGATGAACCTGGTTGTAATAATATGCGTGTAAAAACTGGTCGGTTTGCCAGAAAAGAGGTGTGTTCTCTGAGACCCAGTGTGGTCTGAAGTCACTTATCTGGTAGGATATATTTCGTATTATGGAAAGTGTACTCTCCCATTCTTTATGGAAGCTGTCTTTTCTTTTATCATTCGCCTTCAGCTTGTCATAATTACTGACTCCGCCCCATTCAGGTACAAGGCGTTTTTTGATAAGCTCTTGTTCTTTTTTATCTTGCTCTATTTTTAATTTTTGTAACTTTTTTTGTTCATCAATGATTTCTTGGCTCAGGCTAATACAACAATCAAGAGATGCTAAATTATCGAAAAACTCGTCTAATTGTGAGATTAAATCCGAGTTGTACAAGTCGCTTTCACTAAAGAAGACACCCGCTTCAATGTTGGTATTCCACGCGCGATCGGTTAGGTTTGCTGAACCAATGTATGCACCATAACCTTTCCACCAGATGACTTTACTGTGAAGACAGTCGGGTACCAGCTTACAAAAGATATTATTCCTAGTATGGAAAAGCAGTTTAGATAAAAATGAAGGAGCAACAGGAACAGTATGGTCATACCGCATCCAGATATCTAACCGGTGATGGTTTTTGAGACAATGCTCGAGTAGAGGTGTTTTATCATCGCCATAGGCAATGGCGGCAACAACGCCGTCAATTTCAGTTTCTGCCGGGGGAAGTATAGACCTAAAAAATGCTTTGTTTAATCCATTAGCGATAAGTTTCATTGTTCTACAATCGTACATCATTCCATTTGGAGTAGGCAATATTAAGGACTCTCATCATAACAAGTGAGGGAATTTTATCGTTTATTTTATCGAGGAGTGTGAGCTACTCCTCGATATATTCAGTTTACTCCCAGCGCCTTATACACCGCATCTACAGGTTCAGAGTAAAAACTGACCTGGAATTTGGTAAACAACTCGGCTGGTACAGTCGGAATATCTACCGCAGAAGACATCGGCAGAAGGACCTTTTTCGCGCCGCTATCGAAAGCAAGTTGTAAGCTAGCCGCCAGATCCTGAACAGGGTTGATTACTCCACCGAGCGTCATGCTACCTAAGACGACCATTTGTTCCTGAACGGGTTTCGCCAGTAAAACGGAACACAGGGCAATAAGTGCCGCCAGACTGGTCGCGGTACTTGGTCCAGTATTATGCAATTCGACTACGTGCAGGTGGTACTCATGTTCAGAAAATTTTGCTGTTGCGCTAACGCGGCTGAGGTTGCCTTTGAAATAGTCAAATCCAACCCGGATAGCTTCCTTAGCCGAGGTACTTGATCCCAGACCGGAAACGCTATGCTTACCATTGCCTGCGGTCATCTGAGTTTCAAAGCGATACAGACCCGTCATGCCACTTTCCGCTTGCGTCACTAAATGCACTACGCCTGGCTTTGGCATGCCAGCAGGAATTAATTCGCTGCCGCCCTGTTCTGGCACGCTGACGAAGAATTCTTCCAGCGTCTCGTTATCGATGTAGCTGAAATTCACATCGAAGAACTCCAGACCGCCCAGCTTTTTAAGCTGTTCTTTGACTCGACGACGGGCTTCCATGGCGTAGGTCAGGCAAACACGGACGTCTTCTTTACTGTAAGAACCATTGGGATGAAGAAGTTTCAATAGACCAGAAACCGTGCGCCTTACTGCGATAACGTCGCGCTGGTTGAGGTTATTACCCAGCTTGTAGAACTTATCAATCGCGTCGGAGAAGCTGCGTTTGCGCATTTCCCGCATGTATTCGGCGAGGTAATCCGTGATAAGTCCGTAGCGATTGGTAAAGAATTCCGGGCGCATTTTCGGGATTTCCCAGCCGGGGATATAGGCATGGAAGCGGTCGAAAAACGCCGTATCGATCATCGCGGCAGGGAAGGGAGCTAACAGATGGCTGGTCTTGACTAGCGTCTCAACGCTCTGATTGATGTTGCCGACGAACACCATCGACGCTTTGCCTTCAATCGAATCTCTGCCGCGGGAAAACGAGCCAGACGCCATGTAATCTTTCATGATTTGCACGCCGTCTTTGTCTTTGAAAGTGATCCCTGCCACTTCATCAAACGCGACCACATCCCACATGCCGACCAGGCCAATCTGGCGGCTGGCCATGTTGTAAAACAGGTTTGCTACCGTGGTTTGTCCGCCGGAAACGAGCAGTGAGTTTGGCGAACACTCTTTATAGACGTGGCTTTTACCGGTACCGCGTGGGCCCAGTTCGCAGACGTTATAGTTATTTTCCACGAAAGGGATCATGCGGGTGATCAGGTGCCACTTGGTTCGTTGCTCAATGTTAGCAGGTTCCATACCCACGGAACGTAGCAGGACATCAATCCACTGGTCGCGGTTGAAGTGCGTACGTGCGGTAAATACCTCTTCCATGTCCATATTGGGCATCTGGATAGGTTTAAGCGTCATCAGAGAGAAGGGGGACGTTTTCTGTCCTTCCTCAAAGAAGTAGTTCACGGTGATCATGCACCAGATGCCGCCGGTCAACAGCTTCTCGTTGTCCTTGACCATCTGCGGCGGAACCAGTGCATCTTTAATGCCGAGGTTGGAGAGCTGGGCTTCGTAAACGTCTTTCTTCTGATTGAGCTTTACCGATACTTTATCAATGATCTTGTAGGATCCTCGCTCACGAATGAGCGATTTCACCTTCTCCGCTTCATCAGGGCGGACGTAGTTATCAGCCAGAATGCGCTTAACGTTCTGCAACCCTTGCTCGACGATCTGGTCATCGTCGGAGGCGCAGTACATACCAAGCAGATACTCCAGCACATAGACCGGGACGTTAGCCCCTTCCTTGAGCTGCTTGGTCAGATCTTTACGCACCACCCGACCACGAAAATGCTGATTCAGCAAGGCGTCCAGATCGTAACCTTCTGCGACGAGTTCCCCTTCGGATACGGCTGGAACGGGTAAGTCATGATGGGTTTGCATATCGCCTCACTTAAAAGAAATCATCCTGAAATGCCAGATCGATAATCACAGGGTACTTCTGGTAACCCGTTTCCGTTTGCGCATCTTCCAGTATCAGCCAGTATTCATTACGGCGATTGAAATTCGCCCCAATCAGCTTCAGTGTCACGTCGCGTATGCGTTTTTCCATGGCATCGTTGTCACTATCAAAACAGATGCGCTCTTTACCAGAAACCACGTTATTGGCGTTATCGACAATAAAGATATTCAGGGTTCGCGGTTCGAACAGTTCGCCTACCGGATCGGTTTGGAGCAGGCTGACTTTATCAATGTTATTGACGAGTTTGATCAGCGGATGATGCTTGACGATGTCTACCGGACGACGCTGCGGTTGCTTCTCCGCTGCGGTTTTTTGTAGCGCTTTCACCTGCAAGACGGGAACGCAGACTTCCTGTAGCATGGCTCCACCGTGCACAAACCGTGCGCCGCCAGAGAAATGGAAACGCTGGATCCCTTTCGGAATCAGAAACTCGCTGTTATCGCTGACGCCTGCGGTATCCGCCACTTTTCCTTTCCAACAAAAATCATCGGCAGGAAGCTGGTGGCCGATAATAAAGCGTTTGTGGTTTTTAATCGTATTGTCTGGCTTGATCTGCAGCGTGGTTTTATCTTGCACGGAAAGGGGCTGCTGCTGGAACAGGAAACCGTGGTCCGCCGTGACGATAATGCGTGTACCGTGGAGACGGTTTATCACCCGTGTCACTAAATCCTTCAGTTCAACCACCGCGTTACGGCACGCTTCGAAGGTCTTCTCTTCCGTAGATGCGCTGTCACCCATGGCATCAATGGTGTTATGCCAGATATAGACGACTTCGTAATCGCGAATAAGATCCCGTCCTTCCTGATTTTTCCATTTCAGCAGATCGTCCGATTTTACTGCCATCCCTTTATATTTCTTCAGAATGGTATCGCGGTTGGGCGTACCAGAGGTGGATAACCCGTCTGCATAAACGATGTCACCATTACCCGGTTGGTAGCATATCTCGTCATGTGGCAGCAATGCTGCCATACCCAACTGGGTATAGCTGGGTAACACGCCCAACTGGGAACGCAGTTCGGCAGTAAAGCGTTTCTCAGTATTGATCTGATTGCCCAGCTCTTCTGCTACTTCATAACGCAGCGCATCGGAGATAATCACGAACACACGCTTGATTTGTGGATTGTTAAACTGTGACTTAACCACCTCATTGTAGAAGTTCTGCTGCCGTGGAACGCCCGCAATACGCCACTCCTGCATACGGTTTTCGGCTTCCAGAACCTTATTCCAGCTCCGGCTTAATTCTGCCAGATACCAGTTGGAATACAGCGCTTCGATATAGTCATCCAGGCTTTTCAGGATCATTGCGCCTTTGCTGTGAACCAACAGCGCGTATTCGTTAAACAGGCGGTAGGCCTGGTCAAAGCGGAACAGCTCCTCGCAGTACGCTTTCCAGAACGTTGCGCTATCCTGATAGTGGAAGCCATCAATATGACGATTACGCAGATTCAGCAGCCGCTCAGCCTGACGAAGCGCGTTATAGATGGCGTAGTATTCCTGACGCGTCTGGCACCAGTATTTGCTCTGACGTTCAGACAGAAGTTTTTTAAAGGCTTCACGGTCAAGCGTGGTGCTCTCTTCCAGAAGCTGAGTCACCAGCGCATGAATAATGGTCTGTTCAATGCTCAACGTGGTTTCGCACTCGTGCAGATCATACGGTGAGCTGAGACGGTACTGGTCTTCTGGCCGTAGCGCATCCTGCATCTGTTGTGCGCAATAATCATAGGCGTCTTTGTAGCGACGGTCGGCACGCCAGGTGACCATAAAGGCCAGCGCGGAGGCTCTGCCTGACGGCGTGGTCAGTACGTTTTTTTCAAGCCATTCGCGTTTCTGCGGATCAGCCTGTGCGGAAAGATCGGTACAGAACAGCTTGAGGATCAGATTTTCCAGGGTCGGATGTTCGGCCTGATAGCCCATTTCCTGATTCAGAATGTCCCACAGCACACCTTCAAGATCGTGGCGTTTCAGCATCGCCAGCGTGTTTTCCAGGTCGCTGTCGTCATCTTTCTGCTGATTAACGTATTGGGTTATCAGGCTGAACAGAATCTCTTCCGTTTTTGCGGTTTTTACGCCAGCGATGACCGCAACCATCTTCTTATCAAGAGAAGCTTCGTTTTCCTGCTCAGTGACCAGTCCCTTTAGGGCAGAAAGACGTTTAGTACTGAAAAATGCCTTACGGCGTTGTATGTGTTCGCGTAGGCCAAGCTGCGGAATGCCTAACGTATTCAGCGTGATGGCGGCGAAATCGGCATGGAACTCCGTACTATAAAGACGAATATCCAGCAGCCAGTCGAACTCTTTGGGAGGTACATCGTGGGGGAACCACAGCAAAAACTGCTGTTCAGGCTCATCAATTTCAATGCGCTTTTTTACCGCCAGCTGCGACTGGTCGGTCATGTCGAGTAGCGTGATGTTCCCCAGTTCGAGATTACCCAGCTCTTCGAGGAAACGCTTATCGGGATCGTGCCAGAAAACGATGCGATGTTCGGCGAATTTTGCTTTAAGGCCGGCAATAAATTCCTGATTTTGCAAGGTCACAATCCCATGTTGATTCGGTAAATTCGAAGTTGTCTGAACGTCTGGAAACCGTGCTCTGCGTTCTGACACAAAGCCGCATTTTATCATGAACTGGAGGTGAGGGATGCCTGAATAAGGCTGGTTCCTGTATCGAGATCACCACCGGGCTAAAACCCGGTGGTGTGGGAAGGAATGCTATCTGACTTAAATCACCTCAGGCGCATTGCCAGTAATGGCTTTTACATCTGCCAGCAAATCGCCAAACTTACCGTAGTTAACCTTAACGCCATCGTCGAGATCAATACTGATTCTCATATCAGCATAGTGGCGTAAGCGATCGTCGAAGCTGCGTAGTTCGTTGAATTTCTTGCTAAGGCTATCACGCTCACGTTTCAGACGGGTGGCTTCGCCACCGGAGGCACCATCGACCTGTTCGTTCAGGCGATCGATATTGGCCTGGTAGCGCGCCAGCAGCGGTACCACATATTCGGTACGCATTCTCGCCAGCGTCGCGTCGTTGTAGCGATGCAGATAGACCAGGCACTCGAACGCTTTCTCTTTACCGGAGCTGAACAGCCAGTAGATCGGGCGCTTTTTATACATTTTCATATGATCTTTCCAGAACTGGGTGGAAAGATAGCGGCGGATGGTATCCAGTGCAGATTCGCCTTTTTTCGGCTTGATCGCGTATAAACAAAGACTTTCGGCGATAAATTCGAGATTTTCCTGCAAGTGTTCTTCGCCCCAGACGGTGCGGACAAACTCTTTGACGCGAGAGGTGACGTCATCGTCAAACCACTCGTCATCCATCAGCGGCAGGATGCCGTCATTGTCTGCCGGGAAGGTTTTGTACGCACCTTCAGCGGCAAGTTCGGCAAAGCCTTTGTTGCCTTCATGGGCGTAGACGAGGCCTTCGCGATCGAGGGAGTAGCGACCCATCATGCAGCCGATGGAATAACTTAATACATCTGCTATTGAATCCGATAACAAACGAGTTTCATTATTAGTCGTTGAATCACCGTACTTGTAGTATGGGTTGCTGACTAAAGTTATTTCTGAATCAATTAATTCTTCATTTATCCCATTAAAGTTGCTACTTGTAATGACTAAATGGTTATTTTCTTCTTCCAACTCTTTCGTTTTATTAAAAGCATCTTGCCACTTTTTTCTTGCTATAGCATAGCTTGATGCTACTTCAGATGATGCTCTCGATTCGCTGACTAAATAATTAACCATAAAATCAAAAGAAATTTCTTGCGAATTCCAATCGTGCATCGCTATATTTATCAGCAGCTGTTCATTAGTTTCGATTTTTTCTTGAACAGCTGCTTCCATTTTGATGAATGGTAATGACATGACATCATTAACTTGGGTATTAATAGTAGGGTTCAATGCTTTAAGTAGAACATTAAAAACTTTTGTATTCAAGAGAGCAAGCGTATAAAGATCACTGTTAAATTTATCGTTAAATATTACAGGTGATGCAGAATCGTATTCTACATCTTCACTTTTGACTCTAAAGCTAGCTTGGCCCGATGTGATTTTAGACCAACAAATACCAGCTTTATCTCTAAATTTTGATGGATAAATGCCACCGTTTTTTTCATAAAATTTTATAGCATTTACGGACCAATCTACCAGAAAGATTTCATTGCCAAAATGTTTTTTGTAATCACCACCTTTGATTAGTTTTTTCCATTTACTCGAAAGACGACTAGTTTCCCATATATATCTTATATATTTATCACCATTGTGAGTTTTAATTCTACCACCAGAGAACCATGAATTAGCTATTTTGTCATTATCGAAAATATTTATATTCTGGCCTAGCCAATAGGATATCGGATATCCGGGGATTTTTTTTAAATCATTTTGACTAATGCTGTAAAAATGCTTTTTATATGAGAGTAGCTCTTTAATTTTCTGTTCTTCATTACCATCAACTAAACGAATGAAAACCGGTTTATAGTTTTTAGTAGAGCTATTTTTAATTACCCATGAGGTAGTTTGTACTACTTCACCCGATATTTGTGAAAATGCTCTTGCACCAAGATGGGCCATGGTAATGAAAGTTTTGCAATCCAATAGCCAGGTGCGAAAATCTTCATAACTCGATAAGAACATCCATGACTGCATATTTACTTGAGCATTATATCCATTATTTTTAAGCAAATAAAAGGCATGCTGCATAAACATCGCAAAGAGGTCTGATTTACTGTACGGGAAATGAGTTTTAGCTAATACTTTTAAATCACTATTCATCCCACCATTACCCATATACGGCGGATTCGCTACCACCGCATCATACCGCTGCGCCAGTATCCACGCCTGCTGAATATACGGAATAAACGCTTTCGCTGCGGCTTTCTGCTGGAAATCCCCTTCCTGTTCAAGGCGATAAAGCTCATCAATAAACGCCTTCAGCTCCGCTTCTTCTTCCTGCGGTACCTGAATCAGCGAGCCCAGTGTTTTAGCATTCACAAAGCGTTTCAGCGTACGCATCAGTAGCTGATATTCTGCGCTGTCGGTATGGGCTAATGCAGTATTTTCGGCAAACATATCCCCTATGCTTCCGGTCTTGTTCTGCTGGTGGAAGTTGAGCTGCTGCCACAGCTTAGCAATATCCAGATGCAGGCTCTCCTGAAGGGAGACAATATTCAGGCGCACGTCGCGGGTGAATATCCGGCGGTCATCTTGACGGGCCATCATTAATAAGGCAAAGCCGGAAAGCTGGGCAGCACGGTCGTCAATATCGAGACCAAAAATATTATTTTCCAGAATCAGCTGTGGAATATCGCGAGCACGGTAGCCGCGCTCTTCGTAGATATTTTTCAGCACATTATAGGCTTCAATCAAAATGTGCCCGGAGCCGCAGGCCGGGTCGAGCACCTTGATGCTTTCCGGTTCAATACTGGAAGGCGTAATAGCTGCCAGCTGCGCCTGCACTTCCGGCGTCTGTTCGGCTGGCTCAATGTAGTAGTCCATTTTGCCTTTCAGCGGCGAATCCGGGTAGGTCTGCAACCACTGGCGACCGACGGAGTTCTGCACCAGGTACTGCACAATCCAGTTTGGGGTGAAGAGCTGGGTGGCGGCAGGAATATCTTCGCTCTTTACCACCTTGCCAATAACGGCCTCTTTTTTCTCAGAGATATAAAACTGATACAGCCAGCCGATAACCTCAACGTCATCCCAGTCTTCAGGTGGAATACCGTCCACCAGACCGCGCAGAATGGAGTCGGTGCGGGTCAGGTTATCCGGCAGCAGTAGTTCGGCTTCATCATCGACGGCTTCAAACAGGAACGGCATCGCGCGGTGCAGGGCATGGCACTGTGACAGCAGCAATTCACGGTAGATGGCTTCGTCCTGGTTGCCGGAAAGCTTCATCTCGACCAGCTGCGCTTTTTTCTCCGGCAGCAGCGCTTCCGCCACTTCCGGCACATGGTCCAGCACTTCAAAGCCGGTTGGATTATCCGGGTGCGAGAGCATGCGGAAACCGTGGTCAAGGTAACCATGGATCTCCATATAGCGAATGGCGCATAAGCGGTTGAACCAGGTATAGGCACAGTGCTCAACCAGGACGTCAAAGCCCTGTTCACGGGCGTGTTTGACCAGACGATCGCGGCGGGTAAGGGTAGATTTAGAGTAGTCGAACTGGCCGTAGCGCACGGTTTCGCCGACGATCTCGGCATCCGCAATTTGCAGAGTGCCTTTTTTATCGACGGAAATCCCCAACGTGGTCAGCTTCTGGATCACTGCATCGCGGAACTGGTTACGAGCCTGTGGAGCATATTTTTTGATGTTATTGGTATTCATAGAAAATCCTGCAAAGGGCAGCAGAGCGCTGCCCTGAAATGGGGGTTACTGAAGACGAATCCGGTCACCTGCCTCAATGGCTGCCAGCAGCGCAGTACGGAGTGTATCCAGCGCTTTCTCCACCTGTTCGGCGGTTTCCAGCACTTCACCACCGGTGGCTTTGCGCATCTCGCTGGCGACATTCAGCAGATGCGTTTTTTTCGGTACCGGTTGGATAACGGGTTTCTCTACTACAACATAAGTCTGTTCTGACTCGGCAGCGCGTTTAGCTTCATTTGCGGCTCGTAGCTGGGCTTCCTGCTTTTTACGCAGCTCGTCAATCCACTGGTTAATCTTCATCTCTGCATCCGTTTGCAGCACCATTGTCTCTTGCTGTTCCGCCAGAATTTCCGGAATTGACTGGCTGACCTCGGCACGTTTTCTGGCTTTTTGCATCGGCAGCAGAACGCTGTTTTGCAGCTCCGACGTGGCATGCGCTTCCTGCAAGCGTTGACGGCTTTCCTCAATGCGGGCGTCAATGCGTTCCAGAGCGTGCTGGCGGTGCTGTTCAACTAACTGCTGGTTGACGTTCTGCACCTGTTCAATCAACGGTGTGATGCGGTTGAGATGTTTATAAGGCTCAGCCATTTGCCAGATGCTTTCCAGCTCACCCAGCGCTTTTACCGCCACGGCGTCTTTTTCCAGCGCGCTGCGGTTGGATTTAAAACTGCCATTTAGAGCCGCGCCCAGCTTTTGCCAGGTAGCAAACTGCTTGCGGTAGAAATCGACCAAATCTTCACGATCTTCACTGAAATCCAGCAATTCATTGGCCTGACTGGTGACTTTCTCAATCAGTGCAAAATCTTCTTTTTCGCTGAGAATGGAATTCAGCAGGCGCAGGCCTGACTCAATCTCTTCTTTTCCTGGATTGTTGCCACCTTCAGCCTTCGCTCTGAAGACATTCAGTTCTTGCTTCCAGTCATTGAAGACCTGGCGGATATGTTCAACTAGGGCCGGTTCTTCACGTTCGCTAAACGGCTGTTGGGCAATTTCCGCCATAGTTTGTGCGGCTTTGCGAATTTGTGATTCGTCGTGACGACGAATTTTGTGCAGACGTAACTCACTGTGACGACGGCTGTTATTAAACAGCTCCCACACCTGTTTACGCTCAATATTGTTATTCTGCTGGCTGAAGCTGAATTTGCCTTTGCGTGCCAGGCGAGCAACCAGCAGCTTCACTTCTTCTTCTGGCCATCCATAAGGACGACGGGCAAAGTGGTTCAGAATATCGCGTAAATAGACGGGCTTATTGTATTCGATGTTCATGCTGACCCAGGTTTCCACCTCGCGCATTGCGTCGGGGTTGGATTCCTCCAGTTCGCCCAGATCCAGCTCCGCATCATTCTCCACCATTAGTAGCGCATGGATTTCACGTGCGATATCGCCATTGAACTGACGCAGCATTTTTAGTTTGGCAAACGTATTTTCAATCACATAGCGGCAGGCTTCATCCACAATGCTGGATGGCGTCGACGATTTCTTCGGTAAGCGCTCGCCGATCGCCCAGATGTCCGCTTCGGCAATAAGCGAATCCAATTTTACACGGAGTAGTTTCTCGCGAACGCTGTTCTCACGGGCTTTTTCTGAAAGCAGACTGGCTTGTTCCGGTCGCTGACCTGCGTTGTCCCTGAGGAATTTTTCCGTTTGGACGACCAAATCAATATCGGTCCAGGTCCGGGCATCGGCAGGTAAACGAATTAAAATGCAGCCGTCTCCCTCAGAGGTGTATGGGCGGCATGCCGCGTCGTTGTCATAGAAATCATAGGTCGGATCTTTTGGCGTGAGGATCTTTACCACCAGATCGTTAAGCATTGCGCCGTCCAACGGATGCCCGTTCAGGAAGCGGCTGATGTCGAAGTCCTGCTTATTCGCTGGATAGCGATACTTTCTGTTTTTCAGAATGTCATCAAAGATGATCGAGGCCAGTTTCTTGTTGATCGCGGAGAAGTCGACTTCGACGTTACGGATCTCGTTCTCGATCTCTTTTTCTTCATTGGTCAGGAATACGTATTTATCTTCAACGCGTGCGATCAGCATTAAACGTTCGAGCGTATTCAAGCTTTTTTCAACACGACGGCTCAGCTCGACTTTATCAGCATCAATTTTGTCGATTGAAAGGGTAACCAGGTTTTCAGGCGTGCTTTTCAGCAAATCGACATAGCGGATCAGGAACAGCGTTTTCAGCAAGTTACCATCGAATTCATCAAGGATGCCATTCTGGCAGGCCTGGGTAATGGTGCGGCTGACGGCCGGCTCCAGGAAGCTTTCAATTGCCGCATAGAAGCGCCAGAAGGGAACCAGAGAATCCAGTCCTTGCGGAGCGATTTGCTGTGCTGCTGTCTGGAAGGCTTCCAGCTGAGAACGCTCACCCATCGCTAGCTGTTTACCGGCGGCGCCTTTAGTACGGATAGATTCAAAGACCTTTTGCAGAATCTGGTAGTGCCACGGGACAAACGGGTAATTATCAACAAACTCCTCTTCGCTGGAGTAAGAGCGTAAAGAAGCGGCTGTTGTAGGGTCAAATGCAAGCTGGTTACGTAGAATATCGCCTTTTTCCTGCCAGACTTTAGCCAGCGCGGGTTTTGCTGCATCGGTTTTCACCAGCAAACGTTTTTGGATAACTTCGGATGTATTGGAGCTTGAAAGCTGCAGGCGGGTAGAGAAGCGGCCCTGGATTTTAGAGAAGTCCTGTCCGTCACGGCTGCTCATACCGCCAATGGCGGCATCAATATCGGCTTGCGAGGTTACAATAACCCACGCGCGTGCGCCGCAGACGACACCAAGATTCTCGGTAATCGTCTGCAGCTTAAGCATCATTTTGCCATCTTTACCAATAAACTGACCGACTTCATCCACCATAAAGAGGATGTTTTTGCCGTTCTCATCAAGCCATTCTTTGACCCACTGGCAAAAGTTATTGATATCTAAAGGGAAATTTTTATCCAACTGTTCTACCCACTGACGTGAGGCGTCAATGCTTTGACCGGTGGCCTGGCTTAATGCCTCTGCCATTTCATCGCTGATGAAATAGTAGGAATCGCGCTCTTTTTCCCAGCTTGACTCAGTTATAGTGGAGAATGCATTTTTAAACGCTTCATATTGCCCGCGTTTAGCCAGCTCACGCTCCAGATGGGCGATGTGCGGAAAATCAGCGCAGTAGCCAACCCGTTCGTTAAACACCTTCAGGAAGACTTTAAGGATGGCGTCTTCTTTGTCATCGACGTTAGCACGAGAATCAATATTGAACAGAATCACTTCCGTCGGATGATGGACCGCTTTGTTGATATCAGCGAGGAACAGAGCATCTTTGATTTTGTCTTCAAAGAAGGAGTATGCATTACGTTCTGTACCATTATGGCTGACTTTGCGGTTAGACAGCAGATACGACAGGATCTTGATAAAGTGCGACTTACCAGAGCCAAAGAACCCTGAAACCCATACGCCAATTTTGTTTTCCATGCGTATGCGCTCCGGACCGGTTGCCGGAACATAAGATTCAAAGAAGTGGCGTAGATGTCCTTCCAGTTCCCGGGTGATGACGTATTCATCAAGCTCAATCCAGGCGCTGGCATCGTCCGTCTGTTCGGCTTTTACAACGCCATTAATATTTCGGTCCAGACGTTTCTCAAAGATCTGTTCAATATTCATTGCTGTGCTCTTTAACGAGGATTCAATGTCGCCACAGGCCCGCTTTCGGGTACCAGCCTGAAGGCGCGATAATAATTTCGGGAGTCAATGCCCGCCAGGGGGGAGAGATCGTGTCCGCTATAGGTTCCCGGATAAAACATCAACAGGGGGGTAAAACCCATCACGTCCTGCAAGGCGCTCATCAGCTCATGGCCGCGAACCAGCGGCCAGGCATTCCCCATACCTGTCAGAATGACAAACTCCTGATTTTGAAGATCGACTTTTTTTGCTATGTAATCCGCGATCTTTTTCTGATTCAATAAGCCAACGAGTTGTTTTTTCAGCGCTTCGGTACCGACTTTCACTTCCTGCTGACAGACGCGCTCAAATAATCCACGTTCAGCGAGCATGTTGATAATGATCTGAAAGATATTAAGGTGCTCAAACTTGTGGTCTTTTTCCAGATTACGAAACAGATATTTCAGATGTTCACGCACCTGTAGCTCATTCTGAGCGGGGTAATCAAAAATCCAGAACCCAATCTCATTACCGGAGCCGTTATTTTTGAGAAAGCGCTCTTCTTTAATGCGGCTATGAACCTGCGACAGACGGTATTCAAGCACGGAATCGATCACCGTTGCCCCTCCAGAATAGAAACCAATTCTTGTTTTCCAAGGCGCTGCAAGGTCGCCTGAGTTTCTGGTAAAAGAAAGACTGACTGGAGATTACGTCGGCGTGGTGTATCCAGATAACCCGCCTCAGCCAGTGCTTTAACCAGGTTGTTACCCATTTTTTTGATGGATGAATCTGAGTAACTAGTGAGTACGGGCTGCTGGCGAAGATGGTTAGCCACAAACTCATCCCAGCTATCCATAGGCAGCTTTTCTTTAAACTGTCTACGCAGGTCGTTCACCACCTCAGCCAGGAAGTCTTTAACAACCGGTGAATGGAGTACCAGCGCGACAAACAGTAATTGCTGACGCTCGCGCTCGCTCCCTTCCGAAATAAGTGACCATGCCGCTTTATCAAGCGTATTCAGGCGTAGTCTTATCGTTGTGGCATAGCGCTTTGCTGTATTGGCAGAGGAGGCTTGCAGAATGTTATAACCCACGATCTGCTCTTGCCAGGTCTGTTCATCGGGATTGGTAAGCATAAGCTCAGCGATGATACGACTTTCCCTGCTCATCAGTGGCCCGCCTAACAGGTCTCCAATCCATGCCTTGTCGTTCTTCACCGTCATTTCTACCCTCTGAAAACTGCTATGCTGCTCGCAAAAAAACAAATGATGATTGTAATGGGGGAAGGAGCGGGATGCCATGAGAAAAGGCAATTTGTGAGAGGGTAAGGTTCGAAAGAAGAGGACTAATATCTCAATGTCATAGTTGTTTTTGTTAATAGGCTCTGAATCGGCACGTCTAATTTAGACACTTCTGAGACGTTGATAATATAGTTTTTTATATTCAGCTGGTGGCATCTGATCACTCGAACAATGCCGACGCTAACTGTTATAAAACATTTCGATATAATCAAAAATATTGCTGTGGGCCTCCTCCCTCGTTCGGTAGAGCGTTTTCTTTATCCCAGCACGATTCATCAGCCGACAGCCCGATTAATCCCGCACTGTACCCGCCTCGTTAGTCTGTCCGTCTATCCACAGAGCTTATCCGGGGAGTGTGTTACAGCAGTAATTTCTCTGCCAGCTGGTCTCTTCAATACTGTAAATCCCCGAGTGGCAGCGGCCGCAGTGCTTCCGCCCCTGATAATGACTGCCGCACCATACGCAGTACCAGGATGGCACCGTAACAGGTGCATCCAGTCCGCCGATGATACTGCGTAATTTTTGGCATCGGGCTTCGGCTTTAACTTCAGGGTCGAGATGGGTACATTGCATCAGAACGTTTGTCGTCACTGTTCGCTGGTCATGTTCAAACCACGGGGCCTCACCAGATGAACCCGCATGAAGTATCAATTGACAGCCGCAGGAAGTGCAGGTCCATATCCTACCCGGTGACTGCATAGCGTCTTTAGCAGTGACAACGTGCCCGTCACGATTATTGCCAAGGTAACATTTCAGCATGCGCATGCTGCTACCTCCACTGGGATGTTATGTCTTGTACTGCATTTACCGGTATGGCAGGCCAGACAGTACCGTTTACCGTTGTGTGCGAGGAAGAGTTTGGCAAACATCTTAAAACTCCTGAGGGCAGGCACAAGTCGTCCCGAAAAGGGGAAGCCTGCGCCTTGCGGTTGGATGGATTAAAAGGGTTAAAAGGGGATCGCGATGTGCTTATCACACTACGGAATGCTGACGTAATAAAACTGTCAGACTCAGAAATCGATTTCTCGCTGTGGCCCGGTGAATTGACGATCAGGTACTTTGTTACACCCATAGAGTAAGAGCGTATTTTTTTGCTCAATCCTGGTCGTATGCTCAGGAACATCGCGCATGCTGGTCGATACCGGATCGCTGTTACGGACAGGTATCCGATTCTTATAGTGGCCGGGTGGCACGAATGTAATCCTCCGTCAGTGTCTTCAGACCCCGGTATGCCCGTTGTTTTATCGTAAGCCATTGCCTCAGCATTTCAGGTAGCGGCAGATGCAGCGCATACCATTCCCTCATATCCTTTCCTGTTGCAAGCTCACACCAGCACAGTAGGGTCAGCGTCTGTCGCATACCGGGCTGTACATGAAGCCGGAATAACATTTGTAACTGATCTGCCAACCGGCTCTTCCCCAGCCGGTAACACTCGCTGAGCAGCACGCCGGGTAGAAGGGTATAGTCTGTGTTTTTAGTTAGGCCGGGGTCGACAGTACTGGATTCCAGTCGAGCGGTACGGGTGATCGGTAGCAGGCGCTGTGGAATGACGATTTCTATTACGCTTCCGTCCAATGTTGGGCTGGTGGTTATCGCCAGTCGGTGCCATTGCGTTATGTGCTGCTGGCATAAACCGTGGGACAGACTGATGCGGGTAAAATCATCCAGCCAGGTCTGATAATGGTTGAGTAAAATTGAATGGATCATTTTTGATATTCCTTGATAAGTGAATTGAGTGCAGCCGTAAGCCTCCGTTTGGAACGGATTAGGTATGACGGTTATGAATTGTGTTTACGACGGGAGAAGGACTTAGCGCTGTGAGCGTGATGCATCGATACGGGCCTGCAGCCAGGCTTCTACTTCACTCTGTCGCCAGCGGGAACTGCGACCAAACTTGATGGGAGCCGGAAACTCACCGTCTTTGATGAGCTTGTAGAACCATTTATCGGTTAATCCGGTGAGACGGGTAATGAAAGCCATATTGACAAACTGGTCTTCAGACAGAGAAAGTTTAATGGTCATGACGAGATTCTCCGGTAGCTAAATAAGTACCGGAGTCGTGTGATGAATCACTGTAGCTTTCTCCGGCATAACAACCGGAACTGACGTAAAAAAGTGCGTCGTTTTATCGAAGCCCTCGCGGTCTGCCCAGTCCACTCGCGGGTGGTACCTCGCTGGCCCCGTAGTAAGTCTGCCCGTGTTTTGATTTCTCCTTGGCGAGATAGCTGATGATGTAGCGCAGGTTGTCGATGGCTGCTGCATCATCGTAATTGACGGGGCGGGTGATATCGGCTTCGTAGCATTTCTTACGATCACAGCGATTGTGGTACCCCTCACCCTGTGTAATCTTCTGCCAGACAACCCCTGCCTGTTCAGCCACCGGATACGTGACCTGGTTATAGTGACCATCAAGATACATCACGATATGTGCATGGCATTTGTGTCGGGAAGTACACTCCAGCACCCAGAAGTGACCAACGATGTTGCTCTCTAACATCAGATATTCTGTTAACTGGCGTACTTCCCTTTCTGTTTCGTACCATCCGTGATGGTTATAACGCCATGTGTCATTCTGATAGAACAAATCGAGTCTGAGGGGCTGAAGGCGGGAGTAACGTTCCAGTAGCTGATCAAGATGGTGGTTCAGTAACGACAGCAGGAACCAGTTCATCGTGTATTTGCGGTTCCAGGGCCAGGGAAAGTCCATGGTTTAATCCTCTGTAGTGTGTGTACAAAGGAAGGTGGTGATATGTAATTTTTATGCAGGAAAGTCACAGTATTTCTGTTTACTGAGCAGTACTGTGGGGACAGGAGATATACAGATGGGTTAAGCGGATCACAGCGGGAGGGGATATGAAGAGGAAGTTCTTAAAACATGAAGACATTAATTATACTAAAAACCCAAATGTTCGTTCCTGGTATCCAGACTGTTCTGGCCGCAACATATTCAGCATTTTTACGTGAGAGCATGTTACTGTGAATTGATAACTAAAGAGAAAGAGCAATAGAATAAACTTGTTGATAATAAAGGTGTTTAAGGTTAATTGTTATGCACTTTTTCTAAAATGCTTAATAGGTGATTGGCATGTCAGAACGAATCACTTTCAATGTAACCAATTCTGAGACTCTGCGTGTTGTGGATGAATACAGCAAAAAACAGAAGATCTCACGATCGCAGGTTATTTCCACATTGCTGGATGCCACCGTTCCGGTACTGAAAGATATTAATCGCTATTATCAGCTTGCGGACGAGCTTAAGGCCCGGCTACTGTCTGGTGTCTACCAGCAGGATTTGCCTCGCCGAAGAAATGTTGTAGCTGCTGAAAAGTATTGTATGGAGATCTGGGAGAGTAAGCTTCAGGTTGGGAAAGGGTATGACTTTGACAGCGTCAATGGCAAGGTGCATGTTCGCGAACATAAGCGACACCTCCGTCGAGATAATGCAGTTGGGAGGGTCGAAAATCGACATATCAAAGAGTTCTGTCAGTCGCTCCTGGAAAGGTCAGAACAGGATGCCCGCTATGCTTGTTTTATCTATACCGAAAGGATTATTTTTACTGATGTAGAAACCTCTGAACACTCTTCATCGCCAGTAAAACTGGCGGCAGGTGACGCTGTAATTTTGCTGACAAAAGATGTGGTTTTTAACGAGTTTTTCTTTGATATAGGTAAGGCGCTTTTTATCAATGTGGTTGATCTTATGTCATACGGTACAAGTGGTATTCCGGAGACGACAAGAGACCCACTTGTTCACTGCTGGGTGCCAATCCTGGTTAGTGGGAAAAATGCCGTGATAGTGCCTGTGTATCTGATTGACCCAGCTACGGCACCGACGTTAAGAAAACCAGACAACATCACAGTGGTCTACCAGGGCAAAAAGTAACGTTGATTCTTGTTCCTGCCATGCCACGCGTTTTCATTTATCCCGTGGCAACCTTATCCTCATTTTGGGTTATTTACCAAGTGCGGATGAAAGTCAGCAAAGTCACAAAGAATATATTATGCGGCACTGTCGACGCTCTGTCTGACATGAACCGGGGTTCCAGGGCATAAGTCTTGATATCTGATACGCACCAGCGCATAAAGGCAGTTGGTGCGATCTAGATGTGGCGTAAAAAGATAGGTTTTCGTTGTACTCACCAGCGTGTCGCTCCCGAAGAAGATATAATTTCTCTTGCCAAGACAGATGGCTTGTAGCATTCATTCTGTCACGTTGTTGTCTGGCTCTGTCAGACCTGTACTGGCTTAATGGTTACATACGGCACTGGGGTTAAATAATCGATTTTTCACACCTGTAGGTGCGTAGCGCCACGGGCCCTAAAGATACGATCTGATGTCAGATAATGCCGTAAGCTCTTAGGCAGTGGCTCCTGATTGCATAGGTGTTCAGGGTATTGATAAATTCGCATAATTCATCCGTGTAAGAAAACCACTCTCTACCAAGTCCCTTCTGATCCAACCTGTATTTTTTAAAGAAAAGATGTAATGCAGATTCTGTCTCAATACCCCCTGCGGGTATTATGGAGATAAGACTCAGGCTGGTATTATGTTGTTGCTTCAAGGTATCCACGCGTTGCCTGAGATTACCTGATATTCCAATCTTGACTCTTTCCTGAGGTTCATCCAGTAAAAAGTAGACATCCGTTTCACCATTGAGATAGGGCTCGTAATCCAGCCATGGAGCGGTGAATTCATTGCCATTACTGATGTCAGGTGACAGAAGCAGGGGAAGCGCTGCCTGCCAGGCCTGCTCCAGACATTTTTCCTGCTGCTTTTGCAAAAAGGGTTGCATCAGAGCAGTACAAGCAAAGTGGGTTCCCAGTGGTATGTAAGATCCATGACGCGAAGGAGCAAACTGTCCTGTTGGCATCCAGGTATGCCGAATTTCCAGCTTATCGCCAACCGTCTTCGGCACACTTCTTAGGCCGATCTCCTTGCCGTGAAAAGAGGCCACTAGTTTCTGAGGCAAATACCATTTCAAAAAACTTAAAGGTAGATTGTGGGTATGCTGCTTTTCAGGCTGATGTTTTTTTATAAACGCCTGATATTCGACACTCCCCAGCGCTTGTGCAATAAATCGAATTTTTTCGCTATCGCTCTGTGCATTTAGCCATGAATACGCTATTTTTCCGGCTTTGTTCATCTCATTTTCTTCCTTTCTTCAATGAGATCAATGTGGCAAACGGGAGCTCGATACCAAAATCATGTTTATGACCATTTTGACTAAACGACCACTTTTCCTCTCCCCCGCGATTAAGTAACTCTCTGTATAAGTGATTGAGCCCCACACGACCGTTGGGGGCTGCTTTTTTCTGATGGTAATCCAGCGCGCTATAATTATTAATGCAACAAATCTTAACGGTACCGTCGTAACCCAATCCGATAAATTGCTTCACGAGGTAGGCCAGATAGCCGATCATATAGTCTTGAAACCATGGGCGTGAAAATACTCTGTCACGTGAATGTGGCAGGTAGGCATCATGAATATCTAAATCCCACTCCCGGCTTAAGATGGTGACCTGCTTGCCATTAAAGTGGTAATAGGCATAAAAGCGCACACCAAATACCCAAGGTTCCAGCCAAGGATTATTGGTCGGGATCTGTCTGTGGTGTCCTGCTAATACCCGGCTGGCCGTATCATCATAAAATTCAAGCAGTTCAATGATGTCTTTAACTGTCGTGGGAGGAAAATCCTCGCATTCACGTATTACAGCCGACATGACTTTACCGGATACTCGGGAAATATGGCCTTCAGCAATCTTACGTATCAAGCTTTCCGGCACATGGCGGTCAGGATGAATGGCATTTTGCAATTCTGCGATATACGGTGCCAGAAGCTGGCTAAAAACACGCTTTTCTTCATGGCTGGCAAGGCCATAGCACGACATGTACTTATCGCTAAGCTGACCAAATACTGTGCTGAGTTCCGACCAGTTATGGCAGTTATAACGTAATGCCACTGCATCCCGGGCGTAGCTTAGATTGATATTGAGCGACCGTGAAAGGTATTTAGCGTGGGCTTTTGCTTCTGCGCATGTGGGGAGTCGTTTCATGGTTTAAGTCTCTTATCTGTCTTATGTGCTCACGAACCATAAGAATCAAAGACACTTAACCAAAAAAGATTTGATAAGTCTGCGCTGCATTCCGCTTTGGCCGTGAGCTGCCGGGTCGCGCTAACCTTGTGTTTAACTTATTGGAAAGTAGCACCATTGTCAACAGAGCCATTGACTATGCCGGGCTAACAGAGAGGTTAGCCATGAAGCGAGGTGCGATGCTGTCAGGGATCAGGTGAGGGGCTGACACCACACTTTTGCCATGGTTTCTGAACTATCGATGTCCGCTTCTGGACATAGACGAAATTCATGCTCAGCATGGGCAGTAGCAAGCAAAAAGCGGAGGTTCGGGAGGGTTGTGATTTGCTTTTAACCTTTGTAATTTAGAAGTGGACTGACCCCACGCCCTTAGACAAATTCTGCCCAGCATGCGTAATGGCTGTTGATACACCTTCAGGAGATTGCAGTAGTTGACCGGCAGCTTTGAGCGAGGAGCGGACGTTCAAAACGGCGATAAAAAATTGTGACGAGAAAAATAGGGCAGGATCGTCTACCGGAGCGTGGTCACTCCATTACCAACTGACGGTTGTATCTAATACTGGGGGCTGGTCACATCAGCGATCTGACCGAACAGACAATGTCAGAGGATTACGTTTGTACACCAACCGATATTGAGATCTTCCCGCTGACCAGCGCTAGGTCGCAGACCACCAGGTGTAACTGCGCCAACGTCCGCGTCAGCATATTCATGGAAGGCTGCATTTCAGAGGCGGACTGTAGCCAGCAAAGGGTTTAACTGGGATGCAGGCGACAGCGGCTGAAATGCGTACAAAAGGGGCTAAAGGTCACTCTGCTCTACTGCGCGCCGGATGATCTGGTCTCGATGAGCAGCAGGGCGTTCCTATTTTCAGCCAGGAGATCACAGATTCTGATCGCCACATCGCGTACGGTCTGGTCATGATGGCTGGCATGAAGGGGATCTATTGGAGATCCGCAATAAACAGCAGGGTGCTATTGACGGCATCCGTCAATGTGGTCTCATTTTCTTTGAGAACGTGCTCAGCTCTGTCTTTCACTTGATCCGGAGCCCGGTCGTATGTACGTTGACTTCAACATACACTTTTCTCAGTGATTACTAAGTGATCGGCTCAAGTTAGTGCTGCAGCTAATCATTCATTTTATAATTTAATTTAAACTTAAAACCGTGTGGAGAAACAATCATTCCACTATAATCATTTTCAAATGAAATCCATGAGCGATCATTATGCCGTCGGTCAAAAATTTTCTTTGTAACACTTAGCTCATTAATTAATACAGATGCCTTGGCACTATTTGAGGTTAACCCTTCAATAAGGGGAAGGATTTTATTATCTATTTGGGCGCTGAACTTTATATTCGAAACCCCTCCTTCAACTGGGTTCCTGAAATTATGACTAAACACAATTATTTCTCGCTCAAAGGATTTTAGTTCTTGAGTTGCCTGTGCAGACAATTCAAAATCGTTACCTTTAATATAATTTGACAACTCGTTCGCAGAATTATTTGCACCTGCGAGATACAATTGTTTAATCACCGCCCCACGAATGATGGCTTTAGCCAGTTCCTCGGGGGCAACCTCAGAAATAATCTCGTTAAATTCATTCCAGTCTGGATCTCGGAAATGTATTAATGCACTTTCAGGATTGTCAAACTGAGGAATAAATATCCCACCAACCAACCCAGTCTTTATTGGGCCAGTAGGGTTTTTTGTCAAATTTTCCTTCTGCTCTATGCCCTTTGTTATAGCCTTGTACAAATCCTTTATCTTATTTTGTGTTCCTTTGCATTCAAGAGCAATAACCCTTCCAAAATTATCCAAACCAATATAATCAGGTGTTTTACCTTTACCGTTTTTAGATTTCTTTAAAAGAAGGTGAGTAAGGTTTAATGTTTCCAACACGTAAATTGCATCAATGAACCCCTGAAAACTTAATGTATTGATTAATGTATACGTGGTTGAACCGACCCCTATTTCATCACTTAAAATGGTTTTTTGATGGGGATCTATGTCTTTCCATTCTTTACGAAGTCGCAAGTCAGATGAGGTTTTCGAAAAGGCAGGGAAGTATCTTAGCCATGCCCAGAAATCAGACAAATGAAAGCCAGTAAGTTTGGGGGGGCGAGTCCATAGAGCTGTGTGAATTAGCATGCAGTTCACATCAATTTTGTTAACAGTAAGTAACGGGTTATAGTACTGTACTTGACTTTTGGGAAACGAAGAAGAATCAATAGTTACTGTGATATCTTTTTTCATTGAACATCCATTCAGTTTATCATCAAGGATTACTTATTATCTATATTTCGGCAGCCTGAAGCATTTCTTGACGAAAGTTTAGCGTTGCGATGACAGGAGTGACTAACAAAATCCCTGACGTAATCTCCCCCCAACAATTAGCCCTTCTCCCGCTGTACATCCTCAGCATGGTACACGAACAAAACATCGGGCATGAGGCCGGTTTTCTCTATGGTTGCCAGTACGGACTGCATTGAAGCCTCGGAGATGACCTGCATCGCTTCATCACGAATTTCGACATACGCAGGGTCTTCACGGGTCACAAAAGGCTCCAGGAGGTGGGCAATGGCCTTACCATTAACAGAAAGGCTGAAAGTGCCAGTGGCATGATCCACATTCCAGATGTAGATGAGCGGCCATAAACCCAGCTCGTCGCATTCTGCCTCATTGCGGATCCCCGGCAGGTATACGGGCATAGACAGCTTTTCATCACTCAGCGTCAGCGCGATAAACTGTTTTGCCGTCAGTCGGGAAACTTGCCGGGTTTCAGCTTCAGGTTTTTTCTTTTTAAAGAATCCGAACATGGTGCTTTCCTTGTTTATGAGGAATCGGAGGGATAGTCACTGTCTTACTGAGCTGATTAATCTGCGCTTCACTGACCTCTGCGCAGACTCACGGTAACTCTCATTCAGCAAAAGTGATTTTTACACGGTTCATACTGCCAGAAACGAGAATTACTTATCGCTTTTCTTGGCTAGATAACCATATGATGACTAACACACTCCAGGCCTGGATCATGACACTATCACGAAGAAACGAGGGGGGATCCTTCGATTACACTCGCAGCATTGTTCGGCTGCCGCTGTACTAGGCTTGTAGATAGTCAATCGTCATAACGTCTCCTAACGCTCTCTTCCGCCAGATCGAACCTGATAAAGTTGTTTTCAAATCAACGATATTCAATGGCGGACCATGAGTGGTGCACGCTGCATTTCAAAGGCGACAGCCCTATGAGCGAATATTCTGTTCAGAGACCAGCCGTTCATGCAGACCAGATGCCCGAAACTCTTCTTGCTGCAAACCAATCATGCCACGAATCCATTCGATATGACCGCTTTGAGCGAGAAGCGGAAGTTCACGATCATTTCCACTGCTGCTTAAGGTTTTACAAGCATAGTGGTATGTTAGTGAACTGGCCGCAGCTCAAGTTGACCACAATTTTTTTTATGCAATACTCAGCATTTCTAAACAATAGTTTTAATTTAGCTAGTCTAACACCGGAAAGCATATGACTACACGCACACATCAAGAACAAGTTTGGGAGACCAACTTGAGAATAAAAATCAAAAATCTGCTTAAGCGAGGATTTAAAAAATTTGATGAGATATTACCACTGTGTGATGGAGCCCAACCTAAAGATGCGTTTCGCATATTTAACGAACTGAAAGATACCAATTTTGGAACATCTACTAATTCGCTTGACTATAAATCTAAATTTTTCTTCAAACTCCCTGCGGCCAACCCTAAATTTTTCCAATGGTGGTATACTCTTGAATCACAGGAGTTAATGACAACTAGGATTCTGGATATTCATAATGATCATGACATTGCCTGCATAGGCACTCCTACTTTAGCCGCAACAATTTCTTCATACAACAAAGAAGTAACGTTACTTGATATTGATGAAGATGTTGTATCTTTATTTAATAAAGTATTTAAAGGTATATCAAATGCCGAGGTACATGATGTAAATGTCGGCAATATTGGCTTACATAGAAAAAAATATGACTGCATAACAATAGACCCTCCTTGGTACCCTTCTGAATTTAAAAAGTTTATTTCTAGAGCAATAGAGTTATCAAAAGATGGAGCAACAATCTATTGCTCTATCCCACAAAATCTTACACGACCAGGGATTGGAGAGGAGAGAGCGGAACTAATTTCATCTTTGCAAAAATGTGGTCATGATATATTATACATTGAGCCTGGTGTGATGAAATACATAGTTCCATATTTTGAAGAAGAAGCATTAAAAAATAGTGGTATTGAGACAAAGAATCAACCATGGAGATCTTCTGATTTATTAGTAATAAAAGTCAATGGGACTAAAACACTAAGCTTTGAGTCCGAAGTGATTAACAAGGTCAGATCTTTCTCTAGGGTTGGGAATAATCATGTTTTTCGGGTGTTCATAGAAGAAAACAATGTAGAATCTAGATTTCCAATTAGAAGAGTTGATGGCTTTTCCAAATCTATTAGCAATAGAGATAATGTTGAAAAAGTAAACTTATGGACTTCGGAAAAACAAGGATTCCAAGTTGACGATATAGTCTTTTTTAACGAAGTAATCCAATTATGGAGTGATGGTAATAATATAGACGAGACAGTAAAGATTATTGGTGAGAAAAATAACGACAAAGCTAATATAAACTCAATTAAACAGATAATTGAACAGCTAGAAGAATATACTGGTTTTTGGGCGATGACCCCAGAATCTTCAGTACGCCGCACATCTGAAGAAATAAAAAGAAAAATGATGCTTTGTCTAGTGAGTGGGCAGCCAAAGCCTCTGAAAGAGAACATGGAAGCAGAAGTGATGGCTTTCGTATAGAATTTCAAAGGGATCGAGATAGAATTATCTGGTCGAATGGGTTTAGAAAACTCGCTGATAAAACTCAATTATTCCCTATTGAAGAAGATGAACATTTAAGACAACGACTGGCACATAGCATAGAGGTAATGCAACTAGCATCGACTATTGGTGCTGCTTTCGGTTTAGATAAGAACTTAATAGAAGCTGGCTCATTGGCTCATGATATAGGACATACTCCATTTGGGCATGCTGGTGAACACGCAATAGATCAAATGTTTCGAAAATTAGGTTTTGAAGGTGGCTTTAACCATTATGAGCACGGTGTGGATGTTGTTCGATTTTTGGAAGGTTCATATCAATACAGCGTTATTGAATCGCACAATGGGCTAAATTTAACACCAGAGGTATGTGATTGCATTTTAAAACATACGTATTGCCACAATGGGGATGGACCTAGTCAAGAAAATATATGGAAACATACAAAACATCAAAAATATCTGAAATGTGGAGGATACAGTCACCTTGAAGGTCAGGCAGTTAGAGCAGCTGATAAAATATCTTATCTACTATCAGATATAGAGGATGGAATAAAGTTAGGAGCTATACAACTTCATGACCTCTTAGGTTCAAGACTGTTTCATCGAGCTCCAATAGACTTTAGGATGAGAAGCGGCGAAAATCTATATGGTAAGTTTATAGAGCAAAGGGGATCTATAATAAAACTCCTGATGGAAGATATCATTCTGGAGTCAACAAAGAGGATCAGTAAATTAAAATCCAGAGCCGATGTTTTTAATGCGGGCCATTACTGTATATTTCATAGTGAACAGATAGATAATGACATGGGAGAGATTTGGGGTAAAATTCAAGTCAACAAACTTCACATGGATCCGAGAGTTTTATCTGCTAATATGAAGGCTTCAAAAATGGTAAGCGAGTTATTGTTACTTTTTACATTATTCCCTGAACATATAAATACACAATTTAGAATGGAGCATGAGAGATTAAATTCAACTGAATACTTGAAGTATTATAGAGACCAACATAAAACAATTGAAATACCTTATGATCTTTTAAAATTCTTGCCTTTGGATATGATGATAGGTTTCCATCCGGGAAATACTAAATATATAGATGTATATCAGTTAATTTTGGCCAAGGATTATGTTGCAAGCCTAACAGATAAGAAACTGAAGAGGGTTTACAACGAGCTATTAGATTAATTGTTGTTATTTAATCTTTTTTTCAATGATATCTCTGTATTTTCCCTGTAAGGAGATCTCCATGCGTAAAGTCCGATTCACCGAACATAAGATCATTGCTGTACTGAAGTCCGTTGAGACCGGGCGTGCCGTAAGGGACCTTTGCCGTGAAGCCGGGGTCTCTGAAACTTCGTACTAGTGTATGCGTCCTACCCAACGGACTAGGCATCTTTGAACATCTTACCTGACGTATAGTAACTTTCTAGATGTCCGCTTCTGGCTCGAAGTTGCCGTAGAAAAGCCAAGGGCAGCTTTGAGCAAACTGCGGAAGTTCGCGATTGTTCTCATAACGGAGTAAGACGCTGCTGGTATTAAGGTGTATTAATGAACAGTGTAGATCAACGATTACTGGCGCTTAACGCTCAGATGAGAACGTTCACCGATTCTGCACGAACAAATTCAGAATGGGGGGATTTGATATCCCCCTGGTAGATGCCTTGGTTAATGTTTATAGGTCAATTGAACTCAGAGCATCATTCTTGTCGTGTCAGAGATGGTCAAAAATAGACCCTTTGCGTGGAATAAGGATCTTCTCATAAAGCTTTGTAGCATAGTCATCAGTCATCCCTGAAACATAGTCGCAAATGACTCGCATACCAGCCTTCTCGTCTAAGCTAATCTGCTGCTCGTAAATTTCCCTCGTTGAGGCAGGTAGAAACCGACACGGATCGTTAGCCAGCACACCGAAAAGCTCAACAATCAACTTTTGTCCCTTGAATTCAAGCTGCTGTACGTTTTCATGCTTAATTACTTTGTTTTTGACCAGTTTGAAAATTTTCAACCTTAGTGCTTCGACCGCTTCCGGAAGGACCGCATTATATTTGAGCATGCCACATTCGAATGCTGCATTCTTTGTATTAAGCTCAACACTTGTAATCATAAGGTGAACCAGCATCCCGATGCACTCTTTTCTCTTGTAACTTTTACCAAAAAGGCTATCCGCAACAGATTCGCATGTTCCGGAAAATGTTTTTCCATGGCAGTCAGTAAATAGGGTTTCATGTCCACTGAAATGCTCCATCCACATTGCTCGTGTCACCATTCCGAGAGAAATAGCATCCTCCAAATCGTGCAGCGAATACGAAATTTCATCGGCAAGATCCATGATGGTTGTATCGAGAGCTTTATAAGAAGCTTTTTTATGATCGGATTTGGTTTGACCATCTTTAAAGGAAGTAAAAAGCCTCCGATCCTGTTCAGTAAATGGTGAGAGAGCAAATTCTACAATATCGCATTCTGAATCTAGATAGCATTTTGGAGGTTTAAAATCAGATGACTTAAAGAGCCAGTTCGGCGATCCGATAGTGGCCGCGATACTGTCTTTTTTAACCACTAGATCCGAGTATCTAACCGGATATTTCAGTACGCCTAGAAGAAGTCTGCGTGTAGGATCGAGTCCGTGTTCTAAGGTATACTTATCTAGTTTCGAGAGAATGCGAAGCGTCTGGCCGTTTCCTTCAAAACCACCGTAATCCAGCATACAGTAGTTAAGAGCTACCTCACCGCCGTGACCAAATGGAGGATGTCCAATATCATGTGCGAGACATACTGCTTGCATCAGATCGTTATCTGGTAAAAATTGCTCTTCCTCTTTACCTTTATATATTTTTTTAGCTTAGCAAGAAGACCTGAACCGATTTGGGCGACTTCCATAGAATGAGTCAGTCGTGTGCGGTAGAAATCACTTTCACCCAGACCAAGAACCTGTGTCTTGGATTGCAATCGTCTGAAAGGAGACGAGTGAATCAATCGAGAAAGGTCGCGCTGAGCTTCAGATCGAATCTCCTCAACTCGAGGACTATTGGTGCCTCGTCTCACATCCCAGACGTTTATTTTACTCCGCTTCATATTATTCCTTATTTTTACTTTGTGCAGTGCGGTGTTCTAACGTAACTAAATTAGCAAAAATAACGTATATATTTCTGACCTAATCTTCAATAATCAATGTTGTGTGAACTTAGTAAGGTCCGCTCCTGGCACGGAATGGACATCGTTCAGTCTAGGACTGCACAAAGTCCTTTATGTGCTAATCTAAAATTCCAAATAATTTCAGACAGATATTATCTCCGTGAATCCCTGCCTTCCTGACTGGAAAGCGGGGTTTTTTATTTTTCACGCTGAGACTACTGTATGAATAAACCTGACGGCCTTAAGGCCTTTGAACAACCGCTCGCGTCGCTTCCGTGCACACTTCGCCAGCTTATTCTTGAACGTATCCAGAATCTGACCCATTACGAGCCGGTGATTGGCATCATGGGCAAAAGTGGTGCTGGTAAATCCTCTCTCTGCAACGAACTTTTCCGGGGCGAGGTGTCCCCGGTGAGTGACGTGAACGCCTGTACTCGCGACGTACTGCGCTTCCGGCTGCGCAGCGGTTGTCACAGTCTGGTGATTGTCGATTTACCGGGTGTAGGTGAAAGCGGACGACGGGATCATGAGTACCGGGCCCTGTACCGTCGAATCCTGCCGGAGCTGGATCTGGTGCTGTGGATCATCAAGGCCGATGATAGGGCACTGACCGTGGACGAGCAGTTCTGGCACGGCGTGATGCAACCTTATAGGCAAAAGGTACAGTTTGTGATTAACCAGGCCGACAAAATCGAACCCTGTCATGAATGGGATACTCTCACCAGCAAACCTTCACCGCATCAACTGGGAAATATTAAAGCGAAGCAGGCTGCGATTATGGCGATGTTTAAACCGTATCATCCGGTCTGTGCGGTGTCAGCCCGCACTGGATGGGGCATTGAGGAGATGGTGGCAGCCATGATGCGCTGTCTGCCTGACCGCGCCACCAGCCCGGTGGTGACACAGCTGCAAGGGAGACTCTGCACTGAGCCGGTAAAGTCGCAGGCCCGTGACAGTTTCGGTGACGCTGTGGGCCGGGTTTTCGATACCGCAGAATCATCTTCGTTCCTGTCTGCATCGCTGAAAACGGTGATTCACAGCGTGCGTGATGTGGTGGTGTCGGTCGCACGGGCCGTCTGGGACTGGATATTCTTCTGATATCGAAATTTTCTCTGCGAATGATGAACTGGTTGTTAATGATTTGTTGATTGTGGACACGTCCTTTCCATTGCGTTTTATCATCAACTAAATCAGGAGAAGCATCATTATCTGTCAGACGAGCGCCCACAAGCCCGTGCTGCTCATAAAAAATAGTTCCGATGTTGTCCATACCCTGTCCACCCCTTCCTTTAAAGTAATCATTATTAATTCAGAGAGTTAACTTCTCAGGAGAAATCTTTCATGACGCTTCAGGAGCGGCGACATGACCGGCTTGCCGTCAGGTTGTCGTTGATTATCAGCCGCCTGGTGTCCGGTGAAACTCTGTTTATTCGCAAACTGGCAACTGAATTCGGGGTGTCAGAGCGCACGTTACGTCGTGACTTTCGGGAACGTCTGATGTATCTCGACCTGGACTATTACCAGGGGCAGTGCAGTCTGCGCTCGGATATTCACAGTACGCGGCAGGAAATAGATATTCTGACTTTTGTTCATCGCACGGGGTTGGCCGGGGTTTTCCCGGGCTTTGACCGGCGACTGGTCAGCAGCCTGCTGGACTGTGATGATCGACCATGCCTGGTATGGCATCAGGACAGACCTCATCCTCCGGCAGGAAAGCTTTGCTTCTACAGGCTGGTCAGAGCTATTTCGGGATGTCAGCGGATCACCATTCTGACTGAAGAGGAGCGTCGTGAGGCAGTTGCTCCTTACCGACTAATCGCTCTGGACGGTTATTGGTATCTTGTCGCTGAACATAACAGGCAATTACGTGTCTTCCGGCTGGATGAGATTCATCTGGTAAGGCCATCCCGGGAAACATTTATTCGCAGTGAGCTTCTCCATCAGCTGTCGGAGGATAAACATTTTATCTCTGCCTTACCTCATTTCCGTTTTATTCAGCAACTGCTGAATTCATTTTCTCCCTCAGAAAGTCGGGGGCAATCCGGACAAACTGATTAGAGATGATCTCCATAATTGAATGTAAGGTTAATGCAATGAAAAAATTGAAATTATTGTTTTTACTGCCAGTCATGTTTTTCCCCTTACTTATCGCAGGTAATGCTGACGCAGCACGTCCTTATCGCGGGTTCCTGCCTGCGGCAGTGAATAATAAGAGTGGGAATATATTCTGGTGTGATGCCCACCGACAGGTCAGAAAAATTTGTACAGCGACGGAAGTAGATTCAATGGGATGGTTTATTGTTGTTCGCTCGAAACCTTCCAGAGATTGTCCGGGTGGCCTGTGGGGGTGGATCACTCCCAGTAAAGATGATGTGGCAACAGGGTATACCATTACACCAGGTAAAGAATTCAATCTGACCATGAAGGATATGTGCAGTCCCGATATGAAAGTAACGTTCCGCCCGAATAAAAAGGACCCTAGTTATGACGATCTCGTCGGGATTTATGCAGGGAAAGAAGCGTTTCGCTACAAACAAATAAAATAATCCAACTGTTTTTTCATTACTTTATTGTTTTAAACAACAAAAGCTTTATTACATGATTTGAGGACAACATTATGCGACTGCCTTACGTAATATTTACATTAGCTATGCTGGTTTCTGTATCAACAGCACAGGCTATTCCCAATATGTGGACGAATGGTTTTGGGATGGGCGTGACCGAATATATCATTACCAGCCCGGAGAAGGTGGTGTTTAATCTGAACTGTACTGGCAATCCGGATGCGCAGAATATTCTGCAACACGGTGTTGATCTCACCCTGCCTGATGGAACATCAGTAAGTAGTCATGACGACGGGACGGAAATAACGGTCGTCATGGATAACAGTCAGTATCCGTTACCGTCATTCCTCGGCTGGCGAAACGGTGACAATGCCTGGGTGTCATTTATTGACGCCCTGAGCCAGGCTGCGAATTTTGATGTTTACGTCAACGATAAAAAAGTCGGCACCTTCAGTCCGGGGCTGAAGAATACGCAGAAAGAATTGTCTGACCTCAGTGGCTGCAGAACCACCCATTACAGCGATTAATCTTTCACATTTCAGTCCTCTACAGCCCACAACACACCAACACCAGATAGCAACAGGCCATGCTCCTTCGGGAACATGGCCTTTTTGTTTTCATTTCATTATCAGATAAGGAGTTAGCCATGCGATTAGCCAGCCGCTTTGGCCGTATCAACCAGATACGACGTGACCGGCCTCTGACTCACGAAGAGCTGATGAGCCATGTCCCCAGCGTGTTCGGAAGTGACAAGCATGAATCACGCTCGGACCGTTATACCTACATCCCGACCATCACCATCCTCGAAAGCCTGCAGCGTGAAGGTTTTGAGCCGTTCTTTGCCTGTCAGACGAAGGTTCGTGACCTGAGCAGGCGGGAGCACACCAAACACATGCTTCGCCTGCGTCGTGCCGGTCAACTGACCGGACATCAGGTACCGGAAATCATTTTGCTCAACAGCCATGACGGTTCATCAAGCTATCAGATGCTGCCGGGCCTGTTTCGTGGCGTCTGTACCAACGGCCTGGTCTGCGGTCAGTCATTCGGAGAAGTGCGGGTACCGCATAAAGGCAATGTCGTAGAGAAGGTGATTGAAGGGGCTTACGAAGTGCTCGGGGTCTTTGACCGGGTGGATGAGAAACGCGATGCCATGCAGTCGCTGGCGTTACCAGCCCCGGCCCGTCACGCGCTGGCAAATGCTGCACTGAAGTATCGATTTGGTGAGGAGCACCAGCCGGTCACGGTATCGCAGTTGCTGACCCCACGTCGCCGTGAGGACTACAGCGATGACCTGTGGACCGTCTACCAGCGCGTGCAGGAGAACCTGATGAAAGGTGGATTGTCAGGGCGAACCGCTCAGGGGAAAAGCAGCCGCACCCATGCTGTTACCGGTATTGACGGCGATGTGAAGCTTAATCGTGCCCTGTGGGTAATGGCAGAAAACATGCTCGATTTTTTCGGGCGTTAAACAACAGTTCCGGCATAAGGAGATAGTTTAATGAATACACAAAATAATCAGTTCGCGGAGCATACCGCAATTACTGCCTCAGTGGTCCCGGACGAGTTATGCATCGGCTTCTGGCCGCAGCACTTTGGCTCCATCCCACAATGGATAACCCTTGAACCTCGCATTTTCGCCTGGATGGATCGGCTGTGTGCCGATTACCAAGGTGGTATCTGGCGCTTTTCGACACTCAGCAACGGCGGTGCTTTCATGGCTCCTGAGTCAGAGCACGGTAAGACGTGGGCATTGTTCAACAGCATGAACGGCAACGGCGCGGAACTTACTGGCGAAGCGGCAGGGATAGTCGCCTGCCTAATGGCTTACAGCCACCACGCCTGCCGCACCGAGTGTGACGCTATGACTGGACACTATTATCGCTTACGCGACTACGCGCTAAACCATCCGGAATGCAGCGCCATTATGCATCTTATCGACTAAGGAATGCCTGACATGAATACTGTATTATCCCCAGAGTCATCGCAGCCTGAACTCTGTCCGCTGGCGGTTATGGCCCAGCATAGTTGCCTGCTCCCCGCGACCTCCGGATTGACACCTTATGCCCAACGGACCATTCGACGTGCTATCAACCTGCTGGATAAATATCTGCGCCAGCCCGGCATGTCCTTTACCTCAAGCACGGCTGCCCGTGACTGGCTTCGGTTACAGCTGGCAGGACAAGAACGGGAAGTGTTTATGGTGCTCTATCTCGATAACCAGCACCGTTTACTGGAGAGTGAAACGCTATTTGCCGGTTCGGTTAACCATGTCCAGGTCCATCCCCGTGAGGTAGTGAAGTCAGCGCTTCGCTTCAATGCTGCTGCTGTTGTGCTGGCGCATAACCATCCATCCGGTGATCCGGAGCCCAGCCAATGTGACCGCAACATTACGGGCAGGCTTAAAGAAGCGCTGGCACTGGTTGATGTGAACACTCTCGATCATCTGGTTATCGGTTCAGATGGAATTGTGTCGTTTGCAGAGCGAGGCTGGATATGAGGGCACTTCAATGAAATCTACTGACTCAGAGAACGATTCATTTCTCCAGTGGGGTCTGAATCGTAATGTGACACCTTGCTTTGGCGCTCGTCTGGTACAGGAGGGAAACCGGCTGCACTATCTGGCCGACCGGGCCAGTATCACCGGAAAGTTCAGCGAAGCAGAATGTCTTAAGCTGGATGTGGCATTCCCGCATTTTATCAGCCAGATGGAATCGATGCTGACTACTGGTGAAATGAATCCTCGCCATGCCCACTGTGTCACCCTGTACCACAATGGTTTCACCTGCGAAGCCGATACCCTTGGCAGTTGCGGCTACGTATACATCGCCGTTTACCCCACTCATCGTTAACTACTTTTACAAGAGCAAATATGAAAACTCTACCTGCAACAACTCCGCAGGCGGCGAAGCTATGTCTGTCGCCCGTAACTGTCTGGCAAATGCTGCTTGCACGCCTGCTGGAACAGCATTATGGCCTGACACTCAACGACACGCCGTTCAGTGATGAAACGGTAATTCAGGAACATATCGATGCCGGTATATCTTTGGCTGATGCCGTTAATTTTCTGGTGGAAAAGTACGGGCTGGTTCGTATTGATCGCAGAGGATTCAACTGGGAAGAACAGTCCCCATATCTGCGGGCAGTCGATATTCTGCGGGCGCGACAGGCAACTGGTTTATTGAAAAGAAATCGTATTAGCGCGGCACGGTGAACATTGGGAATAGCCTTCCTGATTCACACTGCAGCTTTCCTTACTTATTTACTCACTCCAAAAAGCACCTGCCGATGCCGGTTGGTGCTTTTACTTATTTGGACGAAATATCATGCAAATAGAAGCTGTAATTTTTACTGGGCACATTATCGCAAGTACAATCCGGGAATGCTGGGCCGTCGTTGTTGATGGTTTTGACGCATGCGGCGAACAAGCTTATGATCCAGCTTAATTTCTTTTCCTCATGAAGGGACTGGTATGGGCAACAGAATGTGGATGATCCGCGGCGATGGCGGCAAGCTCTATGACGATTTTCGCGATAAGCAAATTGTAGGCATCGGTTGGTCTCAGCTGGCTCCATTAGTCAAACCTGGCCTGTCCCGAGCTCAGTTACTCGCCTTATACCAGGAGGCAGATCCCTTAACAAAGCTGGGAACAGCCCGTTCTGGTGCATCGCAGGTCTGGCGTTTTGTGAATGAGATCCAAAAGGGTGATTGGGTTATTACTTATTCGCCAGCCAACCGTACTTATTTGCTAGGCAAAGTTACTTCAGACTTCCAATATCATCCTGAATGGGTGGAAGAGGGGATGGGTATCGCTCGGCAGGTTAAATGGAATACTCAAGAAATCGATCGCGATAGACTGTCTGTTGCTACCAAAAACACATTGGGCTCTACGCTGACGGTTTTCCAGCTTCCGGAATATGCATCAGAAGAGCTTTTACAGGATAAGAAACCCACTGTAGACGCTATTACTCATAATCCAACAGCGACAGATGAAGATGAGGTCGTTTCTGATCCGCTTCGCGATGTGGAGTCGTTGGCGCGTGAAGGTATTAAAGATCGAGTTAATGGGCTCGATCCGAAGGAGATGGAGTATCTGGTTGCAGGAGTTTTACGCAGCATGGGATATAAAACACAGGTGTCTCCTGTGGGTCCAGATCGTGGGAAGGATATCATCGCATCACCTGATGGATTTGGATTTGAGAATCCACGTATCGTCGTTGAGGTAAAACATCGCAGGGAGCAAATGGGGAGTCAGCAGATTCGCAGCTTTATCGGGGGTCGCCATAAAGACGATCGCGGGCTTTATGTCAGTACAGGGGGTTTTACGAAAGATGCTCGATATGAAGCCGACCGTTCGACGATACCACTGACGCTCTGGACACTTGATGATCTCGTCCGTGCGCTTATTGAGAACTACGAACAAGTTGATATCGAGACTAAACTTTTGGTGCCTCTGAAGAAAACGTTCCTGCCTGCCTGAATCTTGCTTCGACAGCTATATTGGTGTTCTACTGATATGGCTTTATACCCACTTTCAATGTCTACTTTTTGTACGGATTTTAACTTGTGGGTACAAGTGCGGGTATAATTACTTATTCCTAATTATAAACTACATTGATATCAGTCTATTGGGTGTGAAATTCGAGTCCGGCCTTCGTCGCCATCAGCTCGCCTTTATCCTGCATATACATCGCCCTCCGCTCCCGCATCGGCGCAATCAACTCCTGCAAACACCCCTCCAGCTCGTTCTTGCACGCCCGGTCACCCAGCCCGCCCGACTGATAGTGCGCCTTCATCGCCGACATTTTCTCCTTGTCCGGATGAAACGCGTCCAGGTAGGTAAACACCACGTTCCCCTCAATCTGCCCCGGATCGCTCACCTTCAGGTGGTTCGGGTCGGTGTACATGGCGCTCACCGCACGATGAATGGTCTCTTCGCTGGCCGAAAGGTGCAGCGTGTTGCCCAGCGATTTCGACATCTTGGCGCTGCCGTCGATACCGGGCAGGCGGCTGGTGTCACTCAGCATCGCCTTGCAGTGGCGCAGCACCGGGGCGGGCAGCAGGCTGTTCATCTTGTGCACAATTTCGTTGGTCTGCTCAATCATCGGCAGCTGGTCGTCGCCGACGGGCACGCACTCAGCCTTAAACGCGGTGATGTCCGCCGCCTGGCTGATGGGGTAGGCCATAAACCCGACCGGCAGCGAGCGGGCAAACCCCTTATGCACAATCTCGTTTTTCACCGTCGGGTTACGCTCCACGCGGGCGACGGTGACGATGTTCATATACAGCATCGTCAGCTCGGCGAGGGCGGGCAGGGCGGACTGCAGGCAGATCGTGGTCAGGTTCGGGTCGATGCCCGCGGCGAGGTAGTCGGCCAGCACTTCGGGAATGTTGTCGCGGATTTTTTGCGGGTTGCTGCCGTTGTCGGTCAGCCCCTGCAGGTCGGCAATCAGCACAAACTGGTTATGCGTCTGCTGTAGCGCCACGCGCTGGCGCAGCGAACCGACGAAATGGCCCAGGTGCAGCGGGCCGGTTGGGCGGTCGCCGGTGAGGATGGTTTGAACGTTCATAAAGACTCCTTAATGTGCAAGTGCCGAAAGGGGTCTTAGAAATGTGAAAGCCGCCTTTCGGCGGCTATCTGAAAATGGGGAAAACTACTCCGAGCCGCCTTTAAGAAGGCAGCCACCAGCGGTTTACGGTGAGCACGGCGTGGTTTATGTTCATCTCTTTACCGTATCACGTCCGGCGCGAAAAACAAAAGGGCTCATTATGCTGCAATCACTCAATCACCTGACCCTCGCGGTCAGCGACCTACAAAAAAGCATCACCTTCTGGCACGAGCTGCTGGGGCTGACGCTCCACGCCCGCTGGAATACCGGGGCCTATCTCACCTGCGGCGATCTGTGGGTCTGCCTGTCGTACGACGAGGCGCGCCAGTATGTGCCGCCGCAGGAGAGCGACTACACCCACTACGCGTTTACCGTCGCAGAAGCGGATTTTGAACCGTTCTCGCACAGGCTGGAGCAGGCGGGCGTCACCGTCTGGAAGCAGAACAAAAGCGAGGGGGCGTCGTTCTATTTTCTCGACCCGGACGGGCACAAGCTGGAGCTGCACGTGGGCAGCCTCGCCGCGCGGCTGGCGGCGTGTCGCGAGAAGCCCTATGCGGGCATGGTGTTTACATCAGACGAGGCTTGAGGCGCGCACCTTCAGCCTGCCTGCCAGCGTCACGTGCGTGGCGGCATCTTCCTGATTGCACAGGTACTCCACCGCCAGCCGTCCCAGCTCGCTGTAGGGCAGCTGGATACTGGTCAGCGGCGGGGTGAGCTGCTCGGAGATCTTCTGGTCGTCGTAGCCCGCCAGCAGCATGTCCTGTGGGATGCGCACGCCGTTCACCGCCAGCGCCTGATAGCAGCCAATCGCCAGCCAGTCGCTGGCGCAGAAGATGGCGTCCGGGCGCTCGGCCAGTTCCAGCAGGGAGGTGGTGGCGGTAAAGGACTCGCTGAACTGCCAGTTGGTCTGGCGCACCAGGCCCTCGTCGCACGCGAGTCCGGCCTGCTGTAATGCCGCCTGATAGCCCGCCAGACGCTGGCGGGAGGCCTCCATCCAGCTCTCCCCGGTAATGTGGGCGATGCGCGTCGCCCCGCAGGCAATCAGGTGTTTAGTGACCTGAAAAGCGTTGGCGTAGTCGTCCGGAATAAACGACGGCAGCAGCGGCGAGCCGGGGTCGCGCTGGTTGAGCAACACCAGTGGGATGCGGGTGCAGTCCTGGAAAGCCGTCATGTCCACCAGCGTGGTGACCGGGGAGGCGAGAATAATCCCGATGCAGTTGCGCTTCTCCAGCTGGCGGATGATGTTCAGCGCCAGCTCGATGTCGTCGCCGTAGTCGTAGACGGTGAGCAGGGTCTCGTTGCGCCACGCCGCTTCCCGCGCCTGGCTGATGGCGTCGATAAACGGGTCGAAGCTCTGCATGGAGCTGACCAGCAGGGCGATCTCTTCCTGGTTGCGCGGGGCGTGAACGGCGGGGAGGCGGTCGTAGCCGAGCTCAGTGGCCACGTTAATCACCCGCTGGCGGGTGTCGTCGCTGAGCTTGATGTTGCGGGACTGGTTAAGCACCAGCGATACCGTCGCCTGCGACACCCCTGCCGCCCGCGCAATATCGTTCATCGTCACTTTCGGTTTTCGCTTCATCCGTCCTCTCCCTTTCGCGAATTCGCATCATACCCTAACCGCGCGCTTACGCGCCGTCGATCACGTTTCTCATTCATCGAAGCGCGAACTTTGTGAAGGCCGTCGCTTTTCGGCGTGCCGTGATTTGCGCATTTATCCCGCAACTAATATTTATTAGCTAAATATTATCAGTAAGAGGACGCGTAATGAAAGAGCAGTGGAGCAGGGAGCAGGCACAGGCGTGGTATGAGCAAAAAGGCTGGCTGTGCGGGTTTAACTATTTGCCGTCGACGGCGGTGAACTGGACCGATATCTGGCAGGAAGAGACCTTCGATGCCGAGACCATCGACCGCGAACTGGGCTGGGCGGCGGAGGCGGGCTACAACACCCTGCGCATCAACCTGCCGTTTATCGTCTGGGAGCATGACCGCGACGGGCTGATGGCGCGCATCGACCGGTTTTTGACCATAGCCGACGGCCGCGGGTTCAGCACCATGCTGACCCTGATGGACGACTGTGGCTTCTCCGGCGACGAGCCGTACCTCGGCCCGCAAAAGCCGCCCGTGCCGGGCAAGCACAACAGCCAGGCGGCGGCGAGCCCGGGGCGGGATAAGGTGTGCGATCCCGACTGCTGGCCGCAGATTGAGCGCTATATCCGCGACGTTGTCCGCCAGTTCCGCGCGGACAAGCGCGTGCTGCTGTGGGATCTCTATAACGAGCCGGGCAACCGCGGTATTTTCGCGACGGGCACGCAGGAGGTGCAGTACGACGCGAAGCTGGAGACCTGCGCGCACGAGTTGATGAAGCTCGCGTTCCAGTGGGTGCGTGAAGAAGACCCTACCCAGCCGCTCACCGTCTGCGCGTGGCGTCTGCCGCCGGAAGAGGAGGGCGAAACATTCTTCCAGCATCCGCTGGACCAGACCGCGCTGGCGCTCTCTGACGTGGTGAGCTTCCACGCCTACACCCATACCGGGCGCATGACGGCGATTATCCAGCAGTTGCAAACGCTCGGTCGTCCGCTGTTCTGCACCGAATGGCTGGCGCGCCACGTGGGCAGCACCATCGAAGAGCAGCTCCCGCTGATGTATGCGGCGAAGGTCGCGCCCTACCAGTGGGGGCTGGTGCGCGGCAAAACCCAGACGTGGCTGCCGTGGCCGGTGGTGATGAAGGAGTCCACGGACTACTGCCGCCTCTGGTTCCACGACGTGTTTGAGGAAAACGGCATTCCGTTCTCACGTCGTGAAATCGCCCTGATGCAGCAGCTGCGCAAGATCGCCCCGAAGGCGCAGGACTAATAATATCGACCCGGCGGTCCACCGCCGGGCAACCAGGCAGGCATATAACAATGGCAATGACAATGAAAATACCGTCTCGCGAGTTGTGGTCTTATTTTGGTTATGGTTTAGGTCAGTGTTTTAGCTTTGGTTTAGTGGGTTCGTTTATTAACTATTTTTACACCGACGTGCTGGGCATTTCGGCGCTGGCGGCGAGTACCATTTTCCTGATTGCCCGCGCGTGGGACGCGGTTCACGATCCGCTTTTTGCCAGCATTATGGACACCATTAACAGCCGGTTCGGCAAGTTTCGCCACTTTTTGCTGATCGCCCCTTTGTTGATCACCGGCGTCACGCTGCTGTCGTTCTATAAAATTGAAGCGGACATGACCACCAAAATCCTCTACGCCGGGGTGACCTACATCCTGTGGGGGACGCTGTATGCCATCTCCGATATTCCGTTCTGGTCGATGTCGTCGGTAATGACCAACGACTCCGCCCAGCGCACCCGCGCGGTGACGGCGGCGATGCTCGGGGTGAACGCCGGGATTGCCTGCGCTAATATCTTCTTCCCGAAGCTGGCGGCGTTTTTCGCCCAGTACAGTAACGACAAAGGTTACTTTATGGCGGCGCTGGTGATGATGCTAGTGGGCCTGCCGCTGATGCTTAACGGCTTTATGCAGATCAAAGAGCGCGTGCCACCGAGCCCGGAAAAGGTGACCATCCGCGATACCTTCCACAACCTGCGTCAGAACAAGCCGCTGTTTATCGTCCTGCTGTCGTTCTTCTTCTGCGTGTTCCATAACGTGGCGGGCGGGCTGTATATCTACTTCTTTATCAACAACCTGGGCGACGGCAGCCTGCAGATGGCGATTGGCGTGATGGGGATTGTCGCGGCAGTGCTGTGCCTGGTCGCCCCGATGCTGACGCGCCGGATGCAGAAGCGGAAGTTGTTTATGATCCTCTGCGGGCTGGACGTGGCGGTGCGCGTGGTGATGTGGTTTGTCGGGTATCAGCAGGTGACGATGCTGTTTATCCTGCTCGGCCTGAGCACCCTGTTTGTGATGATGACCAACATCCTCACCTCGTCGATGATTGCCGACACCATCGAGTACGCGGAGTACCACACCCACAAGCGCTGCGCGGCGATTACCTTCTCCGGGCAGACCTTTACCGGCAAGATGTCGGTGGCGGTGGGCGGCGGGTTAATCGGCGTGTTCCTGACGTTGATTGGCTACGTGCCGCAGGCGCAGATCCAGAGTGAAAGCGTGCTGGAGGGGCTGTTCTTTGGGATTTGCCTGCTGCCGGCGATGGGGTCAGCGATCCGAATGGGCTTTATGTCGCGCTTTACCTTTACCGAGGAGAAGCATGCGGAGATTTGTCGGCTGCTGGCAGAGCGGAACGCGTCTGCGAAAGCGCCGGGTGGCGGCTGCGCCTTACCCGGCCTACAGAAAATTACAGCGACTTCACAAACGCCAGCAGATCTTCGTTGAGCTGGTCCTGGTGGGTCAGCGCAAAGCCGTGCGGCGCGTTGTCGTACACCTTCAGCGTGGCGTTTTTGATCATCTCTGCCGCCAGCTTGCCGGTGCTTTCAAACGGCACGATCTGGTCGTTGCTGCCGTGAATCACCAGCGTCGGCACGTCGATTTTCGCCATATCCGGGCGGAAGTCGGTTTCGCCGAACGCGGTCACGCAGTCGATGGTGCCTTTCAGCGATGCCAGCAGGGCAATGTTCAGCGTCTGGGTCAGGGCACCGGCAGAAACGGTTTGTCCGGCGTTGGTACCGTAGAACGGGGTGGCGAAGTCGCTGATGAACTGGGCGCGATCTTTACGCAGTCCGTCGCGAATGCCGTCGAATACGCTTTGATCCACACCCTGCGGGAAGGAGTCGGATTTACCGAAGATCGGCGTGACCGCGCCCAGCAGCGCCAGACCGGCGACGCGTGAGCTGCCGTAGTTATTGATGTAACGGGTCACGTCGCCGCCGCCCATGGAGAAGCCCACCAGCGTCACGTCGCGCAGATCCAGGGTGGTGATCAGGTCATTGATGTCGGACGCAAAGGTGTCGTAGTCGTAACCGTTCCACGGCTGATCCGAGCGGCCAAACCCGCGACGGTCAAAGGCGATGGCACGGAAGCCGCGCTCGGCCAGGTAGTTCAGCTGGCTGTCCCACATGTCGCCGTCCAGCGGCCAGCCGTGGCTGAAGAGAACCGGTTTACCCGCGCCACAGTCTTTGTAGTAAATCTGCGTGCCGTCTTTTGCCTTAAACGTTGCCATAGTGTGTTCCTGTACAGGTGATGGTTATGGTTATACCGGCGCGACCAGGTAGCGAATAGCCGGTGAGGTTGTGCCCTGATGAAAAGCCAGAACGCGACTCTGCAGCAGGAGGTCATTCATGGTGTGGCGCTCCTGCTGGCGCAGATGCTCAATCCACGAGCCCATCAGGAAGGTCTCGATAAACAGACCGGGGCGCTCGATATCTTCATATACCGCCCAGCTCATCGCCCCAGCGCGGCGGCGCACCCGGCGCAGCTCGTGGACCGCCTCCAGGAAGGCTTTGGCGTGTTGCGGGTCGATGAGGTACTCGTGCGAGACCAGCACCGGGCCGCGTTCGTTTGGCAGGTCAATCTCCACGCCGTCCAGCGGCTGACCGCTCAGGTCGAGGTTCAGGTCCGGATCTTTCTCCAGCTTCCAGCGGAACACCGTCGCGCTCGCCAGCACCATCCCCAGCGTGGCGACAACCAGCGAGGTTGGGGTACCGAACCGGGAGGCGATCTGCCCCCAGAGGGCGCTGCCTGCGGTCATCGAGCCGAAGAACACCGTCAGATACACCGCCAGCGCGCGGGCCTTCACCCAGCGGGCGGCGCTGCGCTGCGCGCCGAGATTGAGGGTGGAGAGCACCGCAATCCACGCGAAGCCGGTGAAAAACTCAAACAGGTTAAGCAGCCAGACGTGGCGCACAAACGCCAGCGCCAGCATGGTGAGGGCAAAGGTCAGGCTGGCGGCCACCATCAGGCGGTCGGCATTCAGCCGCTGGCGCAGGCGCGGCAGCAGAATCGCACCGGCAATCGCCCCCAGGCCAATGCACGCCAGCATTACGCCGTAGCCCGCCGGGCCTAAGCCCAGCTCGCGGCGCGCCACCAGCGGCAGTAACGCCCAGCCCGCGCTGCCGAAAACGAAGAAGGCCACGGTGCGCACCAGCACGTTGCGCAGCACCGGCGCGGCGTGCACGTAGCGAATGCCGGATCGCACCGCCGAGAAGAAATGCTCCGGCGGCAGACGCTGCACGGTCGGGGCCTGACGCCAGCGCCACAGTACCCACGCCACGCCGACCACGGAGAGCGCGTTCAGGGCAAACACCATCCACGGCCCGGCGAGCGACAGCAGAAAACCACCCAGCGCGGGGCCAATCGCCCGGCTGATGTTTACCCCGAGCGAGTTCAGCGCCACGGCGGCACCCAGCTCGGGCTTGCTCACCAGGTCCGGCACCACGGCCTGAAACGGCGGCGAGCTCATCGCCGCGCCGACGCTCAGTAGAAACGTCGCCACCAGCAGAACGGCGGGGGTGACGTGTCCGGTGAAAGAGAGCACCGTCAGCCCGGCGGCAGCGATAAACACCCACAGCTGGGAGAAGAGCAGGTATTTACGTCGGTCGACGATATCCGCCATTACCCCGGACGGCAGGGCGAAGAGGAACATCGGCAGGCTGCTGGCGGCCTGCACCAGCGCGATGTCCAGCGGATCGGCGCTCAGGGTCAGCATGCTCCAGTTGATGCCGACGTCGCTCATCCATGAGCCGACGTTAGAGACCACCGTGGCGATCCACAGCATCCTGAACACCGGCTGGCTTAGCGGCTGCCAGGGCGAAACCGTTGATGTGTGCGTCGTCTCGACGTGTGCGTCGCGAACGTCGTTAACCTGGGTCATGCGAACCTCTCCGCTGCCTTACGCTGCAATCGCCACTGGCCCGGGCCGGTGAGGGCAAGGGTGGTAAAGATAATCAGCAACAGCCAGCCAAACTGCCCTTCGGCAATCGACCAGTTCGGGTGCACCGCCAGCATCGCCACCAGCAGCACGGCGATAATCGGCAGGCACGCCAGGCGGGTATACACGCCCGCAATGATAAACAGCGGGCAAATTACCTCGGCGACGATGGCCGGGATCAGGCTGGCATAGGGCCCGAAGCCGAACGGATCTTCAATGCGCGTCAGCTCTTCACTGAAGTGCAGCACCTTTGGCAGGCCGTGCACGTACAGCAGCAGCAGGCTGCCGGTCAGGCGCAGGAAGAACAGCCCCAGGTCAACCCGGGGCGGAGCAAGCGTGTTTTTCATCAGAATGCAAAGCAGCTGCAGCCCAGCGCCCCCCAGAAAGCGTTATCGTCGGACACCGGCATTTCTGACGTGCGGGCAAAATCATGCTGGTGGCTGTGGACCCCGCACGGGCCGCTGCAGTGGTGAACGGCGCTCATGCCCACGCGTGCGGCCTGCGGCGGCGCGCTGCGGTAGTGGCCCGGTACTTTCACGGCCGGGGACCAGTCGGGCAGAACCGGAATGGCGGGCGGCGCGAGCGGGCCAAAGGTGCCTGCCGCGTAGACGATATCGCCGTTGACCACCGTCAGGACGGACTCGATGCCCTTGATCTCCTCTTCCGGCACGCGGAAGTAGTCTTTGCTGAGTACGGCCAGGTCGGCGAGCTGGCCGACCTTGATCTGCCCCTTCTGATTCTGCTCGCTGGAGAACCACGCGCTGCCCTGGGTCCAGAGCATCAGGGCGGTATCGCGATCCAGACGGGCGCTGTGGTCGTACATCTGCATCCCGCCGACGGTACGGCCGGAGACCAGCCAGTAGAGCGCGGTCCACGGGTTGTAGCTCGCCACGCGGGTGGCGTCGGTGCCTAAGCCCACCGGTACCCCGGTCTCCAGCATTTTCGCCACCGGCGGTGTATGGCGGGTGGCTTCGATACCGTAACGTTCGGCAAAGTACTCGCCCTGGAAGGCCATACGGTGCTGGACGGCAATGCCGCCCCCGAGCGCTTTGATGCGGTCGATGTTGGCCTGGGTGACGGTTTCCGCGTGGTCAAAGAACCAGTGCAGGCCGTTGAACGGAATGTCGCGGTTCACCTTCTCGAAGACGTCCAGCATGCGGCTGATGGATTCGTTATAGGTGGCGTGCAGGCGGAACGGCCAGCGGTGCTCCACCAGGTGGCGCACCACGCGCTCCAGCTCGTCCTCCATGCCCGGCGCGAGATCCGGGCGGGGTTCGAGGAAATCTTCAAAATCGGCGGCGGAGAAGACCAGCATCTCGCCCGCGCCGTTATGGCGGAAGAAGTCGCTGCCCTGGCCCGGCGTGAGCATGTCGGTCCATTTCTCAAAGTCCTCCAGCTCGTGGCCCGGACGCTGGGTAAACAGGTTGTAGGCGATGCGGATGGTCATCTGCTTTTTCTCGTGCAGCTCGGCAATCACCTCGTAATCTTCCGGGTAGTTCTGGAAGCCGCCGCCCGCGTCGATGGCGCTGGTCAGCCCCAGACGGTTCAGCTCGCGCATGAACTGACGGGTGGAGTTAACCTGCTGCTCCAGCGGCAGCTTCGGTCCTTTGGCCAGCGTGGCGTAGAGGATCATGGCGTTCGGGCGCGCAATCAGCATCCCGGTTGGGTTGCCGTTGGCGTCACGCTGGATCTCGCCGCCCGGCGGGTTCGGCGTGTCTTTGGTATAGCCGACCACCTTCAGCGCGGCGCGGTTGAGCAGGGCGCGGTCGTAGAGGTGCAGGATGAAAACCGGGGTGTCCGGGGCGGCGGCGTTGATCTCGTCCAGCGTCGGCATGCGGCGTTCGGCAAACTGGAACTCGGTCCAGCCGCCCACCACGCGTACCCACTGCGGCGACGGCGTGCGCAGAGCCTGCTCTTTCAGCATCCGCAGGGCATCGGCCAGCGACGGCACGCCTTCCCAGCGCAGCTCGAGGTTGTAGTTCAGCCCGCCGCGAATGAGGTGCAGGTGCGAATCGTTCAGCCCGGGGATGGCGGTGTGGCCTTTCAAATCGACCACTTTCGTACCGTCGCAGTGATGTTGCATCACCTCAGCGACGGTACCCACTTCCAGAAATTTTCCATCGCGCACGGCAACGGCTTCCGCGATGGGGTTCTCGCGATCGACGGTATGAAACTGGCCATTAACCAGAATGAGATCGGCTTTACCGAGGGTAACCATAACTGCTCCTGACTGAGAGGGGAATGGTCAGGATTATGGGAACCGGTTTCGGCAAAGATCCAGTTATACAATAGGATAGGTATACCAAAGTATAACTATACCTAAGGTTAACTATACGAAGAGATAATTACGCCCAGGGGCGATAAACCGCAGGATGAGCGTGACTTTATCGCCGTGCGCTCACGGCGATTTCACCCTTAACCACTGGAAAATGCTATGACCTCTTCAAAGCTCGAAGTGTTAACCCCTGCGAACTGTCAGATAATCTTTATCGATCACCAGCCACAGATGGCGTTTGGCGTGCAGTCTATTGACCGCCAGGTGCTGAAAAATAACACCGTGGCGCTGGCGAAAGCGGCGAAAGTCTTCAATATCCCGACCATCATCACCACCGTAGAGACCGAAAGCTTCTCCGGTAACACCTATCCGGAACTGCTGGACGTGTTCCCGGGCCAGGACATTCTGGAGCGTACCTCCATGAACTCCTGGGACGACCAGAAAGTGCGTGACGCGCTGAAGGCCAACGGCAAGAAGAAAGTCGTGGTAGCAGGTCTGTGGACCGAAGTGTGCAACAACAGCTTTGCCCTGTGCGCGATGCTGGAAGGCGATTATGAAATTTACATGGTGGCGGATGCCTCCGGCGGCACGTCAAAAGAAGCCCACGACTTCGCGATGCAGCGCATGATCCAGGCGGGCGTGATCCCGGTGACCTGGCAGCAGGTCATGCTGGAGTGGCAGCGCGACTGGGCGCGTAAAGAGACCTACACCGCGGTAATGGATATCGTGCGCGAGCACTCTGGCGCGTACGGCATGGGCGTCGATTACGCCTACACCATGGTGCACAAAGCGCCATCTCGCCAGAAGAGCGAGCACCGCACCTTAGCGCCGGTCCCGGCTCGCTAAGCCCTGTCGGCGGGCTGGTCCCTCATCCGGCTCGCCGCTGCTTTTTTCTCTGGAGTTCACAATGAGTACTGGGCTGATATCCCTTGCGGCAGGCGTGTTGATTGGCCTGATGTATGCCGTGCTGAAGGTGCGCTCCCCCGCGCCGCCCGCGCTGGCGCTGATTGGCCTGCTGGGGATGCTGGCGGGTGAACAGGCGACGCGGCATCTGTTATCCCGCGACAGTGCGCCTGCACAGGTCACCGTTCCGGCAGCACCGCAGACAGGAGCATCGTCATGAAAGCATGGATTATTTCGCTGGTGTGCGGCGTGGTAGCTGGGGTAATTTACGCTCTGCTCGACGTCCATTCGCCGGCACCGCCGGTTGTCGCCCTGCTTGGCCTGTTTGGCATGCTGGTGGGGGAGCAGCTCATCCCGGTGGGACGACGCTTAATGAGTCGCGAACCGCTGACCCTCGCCTGGTTTCGTCACGAATGCGTACCGAAAATCAGCGGCACGGCGCCCCCGGCGCCCGCGAAGGACACGCGCGACGTTTAATGATTTGTGAGAGGAAAGACCGCATGACGCTGCCGTGGCGCATTGCCATCATTGATGACGAACGTTCCGTCCGCAGCGGGTTGAGTAATCTCCTGGAGTCGGAAGGGTATTCGACCGATACGTTTGATTCGGCTGAGGGGTTCCTGAGCCATCCTCTCGCGCTGTCCGGCGCGGCGCTGGTGATCACCGATATCAAGCTGCGAGGCATGAGCGGCCTTGAGCTGTTCGACAAGCTGCGGCTGCTGGCCGTACCGCCACCCCCTGTACTCTTTATCTCCGGTCATGCTGATGAAAATATGCAGCGGTACGCCCTCAGTCTGGGCGCCGCTGCATTTTTGCGTAAGCCGATTAACATCGATATTCTGCTGGATCATATTCAGCGGGAGCTGGCCCGCCGACAATAAGGATCGCGGATGAACGAAAACGAGCAGCCTGCATTCTGGCCCGCCCAGGGAAATCTTCATCAGGGGCGGGTTTTTGTCCTTAAAGAGGATGTGATTTTTACCGTGCTGGCGCAGGAGGGCGGCATCGCCTGGATGAACGCACGTCATCCCCATTCCGGCGGCTCCTTCATCATTGCCACCGCGGTGAGCGACGAAGAGGAAGAGCGGGCCACCCGGCTGCTGAAAAACGAGTTTGCGCTGCGCGACGTGCTCCAGGACAGCTGGGCCATTCGCGCCGTCGCCTCTACCCAGTATCGGGGGCGTTTCGCGCTGGTTTACGCCCCGTTTTCGTTTGAGCTGCTGGCGCGACGCGCGGGCAGGGCGATCTCCGGGATTGCGCGCTTTATCGAGCTGGCGATCCAGATCTGCGCCCCCCTGCGCCAGATGCATCTGCAAAACCTGATCCACGGCGATATCAAACCCGGCAGTATTTTTGTTTATCACGATGCCACCTGCCGTCTGGGCAGCTTTGGTCTCTCCTGCCGTTTTTCCGATGCCTTCTCGCAGACCCGTCTTACCGTTTCAGGCGGTACTCCCGCCTGGATGTCGCCGGAACATACCACCCGCACCCGGCGCCCCGTCGACAGCCGCAGCGATCTCTACAGCCTCGGCATGGTGCTGTATGAACTTCTGACCGGACGCCTGCCGTTTGAACTGGGCGCGGACGATCAGACCAACTGGGCGCACTACCATATTGCCTCGGAGCCGCTGGCCCCGG